>NZ_JBLGWC010000001.1:0-5126646 GCF_050031465.1 Enterobacter cloacae complex sp. 277I4 | reverse complement strand
GGCGGACTCCACTCGAACAATAAAAGAAAACTATTGAATATTCATGATTGTTGGCGCACATCGACATGACCCAATGAGGGGGATGTGCGAACCGCTATCTGCGGTTATACACGCCATCGTTGAAACAACCTGAACGATATTGTGTTTATGCCCGGCCAGGATCGCTGGATCCCGATCGGGACCGCGGATCATAGCCTAAACTGAGCCAGAGATCTTCTGTTTCTCACAGATTCTTCCCGATTTATCCACAGGAAGATCCGAAACCGGGTAAGTGTAAACGATCCTGGCGGGAGTGCCCCACGATTTAGCCCGCATATTGGAAAATTTAATGAGAACAGACAATTTTTTGCTTAAATGATCTAACGAAGATCCAGGACGATCCTTGCGCTTTGTTGATGAGACCGTATAATCCTCGACCCGGCGCGTGATGCTCTTCTTCCTGCGTCGTCCGTTGCTCATTTTCCACGCGAAATCGTGCGGAAATACGCGGGAAATAAGGAAAGAGAATTGACTCCGGAGTGTACAATTATTACAATCCGGCCTCTTTAATCACCCACGCTGAGGCGTTAGTCGTTCGAATCTCGTTCGGGTATACGCAAAAGTCAGTGAATTTATTCAAGTTTAGGTAGAAATCGCCATGAAACGCACTTTTCAACCGTCTGTACTGAAGCGCAACCGTTCTCACGGCTTCCGTGCTCGTATGGCTACTAAAAATGGTCGTCAGGTTCTGGCACGTCGTCGTGCTAAAGGCCGCGCTCGTCTGACCGTTTCCAAGTAATAAAGCTAACCCCTGAGTGGTTAAGCTAGCATTTCCCAGGGAGTTACGTTTGTTAACTCCCGCTCATTTCACTTTCGTCTTCCAGCAGCCACTACGGGCTGGCACGCCGCAAATCACCATCCTCGGCCGCCAAAATTCGCTGGGGCATCCCCGCATCGGTCTTACTGTCGCCAAGAAAAACGTTAAGCGTGCGCATGAACGCAACCGGATTAAACGTCTGACGCGTGAAAGCTTCCGTTTACGTCAGCACGAACTGCCTTCTATGGATTTCGTGGTGGTGGCGAAAAAAGGGGTTGCCGACCTCGATAACCGTGCTCTCTCGGAAGCGTTGGAAAAATTATGGCGCCGCCACTGTCGCCTGGCTCGCGGGTCCTGATAGCCCTCATTCGGGTCTATCAACGCCTGATTAGTCCGCTACTCGGGCCACACTGCCGTTTCACGCCAACATGCTCAAGCTACGGAATTGAGGCATTGCGCAGGTTTGGAGTGATAAAAGGCAGTTGGTTGACGGTGAAACGCGTATTAAAATGCCACCCTTTACACCCAGGTGGAGACGACCCCGTCCCCCCAGGACCCTTTGATACCAGAGAACACTAACGATGGATTCGCAACGCAATCTTCTTATCATCGCTTTGTTGTTCGTGTCTTTCATGATCTGGCAGGCATGGGAGCAGGATAAAAATCCTCAACCCCAGCAGCAGACCACGCAGACAACGAGCAGCCAGGGGAGTGCCGCCGACCAGGGCGTACCGGCCAGTGGCCAGGGGAAACAGATCACGGTTAAGACCGATGTGCTTGAGCTGACTATCAACACCCGTGGTGGTGATGTTGAGCAGGCGCTGCTGTTGACCTACCCGAAAGAGCTGAAGTCTACCGAGCCTTTCCAGTTACTGGAAACCACGCCAGAGTTTATCTACCAGGCGCAGAGCGGCCTGACCGGTCGTGATGGCCCGGATAACCCGGCTAACGGTGCGCGTCCACTGTACAACGTCGAAAACGACACCTTTGTACTGGCTGATGGCCAGAACGAACTCGTTATTCCGATGACCTACACCGACGCGGCAGGCAACACCTTCACTAAAACCTTCACCCTGAAACGCGGTGAATATGCAGTGAACGTGGGCTACAGCGTACAGAACGCCGGTGCGAAACCGCTTGAAGTATCGACCTTTGGTCAGCTGAAGCAGTCCATCAATCTGCCGTCTCACCGTGACACCGGAAGCAGCAACTTTGCGCTGCATACCTTCCGTGGCGCGGCATACTCCACGCCTGACGCGAAGTATGAGAAATACAAATTCGACACCATTGCCGATAACGAAAACCTGAACGTCAGCTCCAAAGGCGGTTGGGTGGCAATGTTGCAGCAGTATTTCGCAACGGCATGGATCCCAAATAACGACGGTACCAATAACTTCTACACCGCGAATCTGGGCAACGGTATTGCGGCTATCGGCTACAAATCTCAGCCGGTTCTGGTTCAGCCGGGTCAAACCGGTAAGCTGGCAAGCACCCTGTGGGTCGGCCCGGAAATCCAGGACAAAATGGCTGCTGTTGCACCGCACCTGGATCTGACCGTTGACTACGGCTGGTTGTGGTTCATCTCTCAGCCGCTGTTCAAGCTGCTGAAGTTCATCCACAGCTTCCTGGGTAACTGGGGCTTCTCCATCATCGTTATCACCTTCATCGTACGTGGCATCATGTACCCGCTGACCAAAGCGCAGTACACCTCCATGGCGAAGATGCGTATGCTGCAGCCGAAGATTCAGGCAATGCGCGAGCGTCTGGGCGATGACAAACAGCGTCAGAGCCAGGAGATGATGGCCCTGTATAAAGCAGAGAAAGTGAACCCGCTGGGTGGCTGTTTCCCGCTGCTGATTCAGATGCCAATCTTCCTTGCGCTGTACTACATGCTGATGGGTTCCGTTGAGCTGCGCCATGCGCCGTTCGCGCTGTGGATCCATGACCTGTCCGCACAGGACCCGTACTACATCCTGCCGATCCTGATGGGCGTGACGATGTTCTTCATCCAGAAGATGTCTCCGACCACCGTGACCGACCCGATGCAGCAGAAGATCATGACCTTTATGCCGGTCATCTTCACCGTGTTCTTCCTGTGGTTCCCGTCAGGTCTGGTGCTGTACTATATCGTCAGCAACCTGGTGACCATCATCCAGCAGCAGCTGATTTACCGTGGTCTGGAAAAACGTGGCCTGCATAGCCGCGAAAAGAAAAAGTCCTGATTCGGTAAGTTAACGCTAAAATAAGGGCGGTCGATTGACCGCCTTTTTTATTTGTATTGAACGAGAGCAACCATGAGCCATAACGACACTATCGTCGCCCAGGCAACCCCACCGGGACGCGGTGGTGTAGGCATTTTGCGTATCTCCGGCCTGAAGGCGCGCGAGGTCGCTGAAGCGGTGCTGGGTAAACTGCCAAAGCCGCGCTACGCTGATTATCTGCCGTTTAAAGACAGCGACGGTACCCCACTGGACCAGGGCATTGCGCTGTGGTTCCCCGGCCCGAACTCCTTTACTGGTGAAGACGTGCTGGAGCTGCAGGGTCACGGTGGCCCGGTCATCCTCGACCTGCTGTTAAAACGTATTCTGACTCTGCCGGGCCTGCGCATTGCGAAGCCGGGCGAGTTCTCCGAACGTGCCTTCCTCAACGACAAGCTCGACCTGGCGCAAGCCGAGGCGATTGCAGACCTGATCGACGCCAGCTCTGAACAGGCGGCTCGCTCTGCTCTGAACTCGTTGCAGGGCGTGTTTTCCGCACGCGTAAATCACCTTGTGGAAGCACTTACTCACCTCAGGATCTACGTCGAAGCAGCGATTGACTTCCCGGATGAAGAAATCGACTTTCTCTCTGACGGTAAAATTGAAGCCCAGCTCAATGACGTGATGGCCGATCTCGATGCCGTTCGCGCCGAAGCGCGCCAGGGGAGCCTGCTGCGTGAAGGGATGAAGGTGGTCATCGCGGGTCGTCCAAACGCCGGTAAATCGAGCCTGCTGAACGCCCTCGCGGGCCGTGAGGCGGCGATCGTGACCGACATCGCCGGGACCACCCGCGACGTGCTGCGTGAGCATATTCACATCGACGGCATGCCGTTGCATATCATCGACACTGCGGGTCTGCGTGATGCCAGCGACGAAGTGGAGCGTATTGGTATCGAGCGCGCCTGGCAGGAGATTGAGCAGGCCGACCGTGTGCTGTTTATGGTAGATGGCACCACGACCGACGCCGTAGACCCGGCGGAGATCTGGCCGGACTTTATCGCCCGTCTGCCAGCTAAACTGCCGATCACCGTAGTGCGTAACAAAGCAGACGTCACCGGCGAAACGCTGGGCATCAGCGATGTGAATGGTCACTCACTTATCCGTCTGTCGGCCCGCACCGGCGAGGGCGTTGACGACCTGCGTAACCATCTCAAGCAGAGCATGGGCTTTGACACCAGCATGGAAGGCGGCTTCCTGGCGCGGCGTCGCCACCTGCAGGCGCTGGAAGAGGCGGCACGTCACCTTGAGCAGGGCAAAGCGCAGCTGATTGGCGCATGGGCGGGAGAATTGCTGGCGGAAGAGCTGCGCCTGGCGCAGCAGAATCTGAGTGAGATCACCGGGGAGTTCACGTCGGACGATCTGCTGGGGAGGATCTTCTCGAGCTTCTGTATTGGTAAGTGACCCCCGTTACTGAAGGGTGATTTCCCCCAGGAAATCACCCTTGTCCAGTCGATTGCCGTACTCAAAGAGAGCCATCCGGCCGAAAGCTACTGAACCGTTTTTTATTAGCCGGTTATTGAACGCTACCCTGTGCGTGGCGGCGATCCTCACCTATGTAACCGTTTCCCTGGTGCTGCTGATGGAAACCATGGGTTTTAATCGCGAGCAGTATTCCACGATGGTCAGTATGGCGGTCTCGTTCTTGACGCCGTTTGCGCGCAATATGCTGATCGGGATTCTGATTGGCTGTAGCATGCTCTGCATCCCTTTACTTATGGTCCTCCAGCCCTTCACGCAGATCTGGCATAAACGGAACAGCCATAATCCGAAAATCCTCTGGCTACGCGAGACCATCAAGGCGTTATAGGGTGTCAGCGATCCAATTTTCGCCTAAGAAAATGTAAAGTTCGGTCCTCAGCCTTTTCTTACTATCATTTACTGATTAAAACAGGAGTTGAGTTAAGCGATAATGATGTAACCGTTTAACCGACTACGACCATTATCAAGGAGCGAAAAATGGCTACGCACTTTGCAAGAGGGATACTGACAGAAGGTCGTCTCGTATCGGCCAGAATTTCTTCAGCGTGTCACAGTGAAGCGCTCAAACTTCCTGAGCACCGTCGGTCGCGTTTTTTGGCGTCCCGGGCGCTTCTTGCTGAACTGCTGTTTATGCTGTACGGCACCAGTGAGCTGCCGGACATCATCATCCAACCTGAAGGTCGTCCGGTCTTTGCCGACCCGGAGCTGCCGCGTTTCTCCATTGCCTATACGGGCAATATTATTGGCGTGGCACTCACCACCGAAGGCGATTGCGGGCTGGATATGGAGCTTCAGCGCGCGACACGCGGTTTTCACGGCGCCAGCCCGCATGATGATTACCCGCTCTCCAGCAATGAACAGCTATGGGTGCGCAACCAGAACGATCCCACTGAAGCCCGGGCTCAGCTTATCACCTTGCGTCAGAGCATTCGTAAGCTCTGTGGTTGCGCGTCAGACGATGCCAGTCAGCTGCAACTCCTGCCGGGCTCCGGACGCCTGCGCTCCACGCAAGCCGCGCTGGTAGAAGCGCTCAGCGATGTTGAGGATGTACTGATCTGGTCTGTAGCAGTCACACCTGCCATTGAACGGCTGAAAATCTGGGAATTTGACAGTAAACAGGGATGGAGTAGCCTTCCGGATGTGCCCGAACGAGCCAACAAGCCCGCCGCGCGCCTGATGAGATTAACCAGTTTACCGGCAGAAAAAGCATATACCCTTAGCTGATCCGTTCAGGGTCATCATGATGAAACAGGAGTAATCATGTCTGAAACGTTGAAAGTCGTTACATTACTGGGAAGCCTGCGCAAAGGTTCATTTAACGGGATGGTTGCCCGTACGCTGCCACAGTTGGCTCCGGCGGGTATGGAGATTAGCGCCCTGCCGTCCATTGGTGACATTCCCCTTTACGATGCGGACGTGCAGCAGGAAGAAGGCTTTCCGCAGAGCGTCGAAGCGCTGGCTGAGCAGATTCGCCAGGCTGACGGGGTGGTGATTGTGACGCCAGAGTATAACTACTCGGTTCCGGGTGGTCTGAAAAACGCAATTGACTGGCTATCCCGCCTGCCGGAGCAGCCGCTTTCCGGTAAGCCGGTGTTGATTCAGACCAGTTCAATGGGTGCCATTGGTGGTGCGCGCTGCCAGTATCATCTGCGCCAGATCCTGGTATTCCTGGATGCAATGGTCATGAACAAGCCGGAATTTATGGGTGGAGTGATTCAGAATAAAGTCGACCCGCAGACGGGTGAAGTGGTGGATCAGAGCACGCGTGACCATCTCTCTGGCCAGCTGACGGCGTTTGGGGATTATATCAAGAGGGTGAAGGCTTAAGTGAGGTGCGGGCTGATGCCCTCACCCCAGCCCTCTCCCACGGGAGAGGGTGCAAACATGTTTATTTCGCGTCGATAAACACAATCTTCAGCACAAACAGCAGCGCCACAATGATGACGCACGGGCTGAGGTCGCGGAAACGACCAGTGCCAATCTTCATCACGCAGTAAGAGATAAAGCCCAGCGCGATACCTTCAGTAATAGAGAAACTGAACGGCATCATTACCGCGGTAATAAACGCCGGTACCGCTTCGGTTAAATCATCCCACTTCACGCGCGACAGGCTGGAGGTCATCAGTACCCCCACGTAAATCAGCGCACCGGCAGCCGCATACGGTGGAACCATGCCAGCCAGTGGAGAAAGGAAGATCACCAGCAGGAACAGAATACCCACCACTACCGCGGTCAGACCGGTACGGCCCCCTACGGAGACACCGGAAGAAGACTCAATGTAAGCGGTAACAGAAGAGGTTCCGATAAAAGCACCGCTGACAGAGGAGATGCTGTCCACAAACAGCGCCTGCTTCATGCGCGGAAATTTACCTTTCTCATCCGCCAGGCCCGCTTTGTCGGTCACGCCAATCAGCGTGCCGGAGGAGTCAAACAGGTTCACCAGCATAAAGGAGAAAATCACCCCCGCCAGACCCAGATTCAGAGAACCCGCCAGATCAACATGGCCAATAACGGTAGAGACGCTCGGTGGTGCGGAGACAATGCCGTTATAGTGAACGTCACCCAGCATCCAGCCCAGCAGGGTGGTCACTACGATGGATACCAGCACCGCCGCATGAATATTGCGGGAAGCGAGGATCGCGATGATAAAGAAGCCCAGCACGCCCAGCAGCACGTTATGGGAGGTCAGATGGCCTATGCTGACCAGCGTCTCCGGGTTAGCGACGATAACACCGGCATTTTTCAGCCCCATCATACCGATGAACAGACCGATACCGCTGGTGATACCCACGCGCAGGCTGACAGGAATGTTAGCAATCATCCAGTAACGCACGCGGAAAATAGTCAGCAGCAGCAGACCAACCGCGCCCCAGAAGATAGCGCCCATGCCGACTTGCCACGGCAGCCCCATCGCCTGAACCACCACGAACGCAAAGAATGCGTTAAGACCCATCGCCGGGGCCAGTGCGACCGGCAGGTTAGCAAACACGCCCATCAGAATGCTGCCAAGTGCAGCGATCAGGCAGGTAGTCACGAAGACGGCGCTGGTATCCATGCCAGCAACGCCCAGAATTTGTGGGTTAACAAAAACGATATAGACCATCGTCAGGAAGGTGGTAAAACCGGCGATCACTTCGGTGCGTGCCGTTGTGCCGTGCTCGCGCAGTTTAAACACGCGCTCAAGCAGACCCTGACCCGATGTCTGGGTTGTGTGTTGTTGACTCATCATCAATTTCCGAACAAGGAGGGAAAATTCGTCGCTATCCTATACCAAAATGCGACAATAGTGGCGGTTACGAGATACTTTTTTCATTGATTTTGCTTATACGGCAACGATTGCGTCTCGTTGAACTGCAGTACGTAAACGTTAAACTTGTAAAAAGGGAAAGGCATGTCCGGAATTGAAGCGGTATTTTTCGACTGCGACGGTACGCTGGTCGACAGTGAGGTCATTTGTTCCCGCGCGTATGTCGCCATGTTCCAGGAATTTGGTATTACGCTCGATCTCGACGAGGTGTTCAAACGCTTTAAGGGCGTGAAGCTGTACGAGATCATCGACATCATTAACGCCGAACACGGTGTGGATCTGGCAAAAACGGATCTGGAACCGGTGTACCGCGCCGAGGTCGCACGCCTGTTCGATTCTGAGCTGGAGGTCATTGCTGGCGCAAACGCGCTGCTGGATGCCATGACGGTACCGATCTGCGTGGTGTCTAACGGACCGGTCAGCAAAATGCAGCACTCGCTGGGTAAGCTTGAGATGCTGCACCACTTCCCGGAAAAATTGTTCAGCGGCTACGATATTCAACGCTGGAAGCCAGATCCTGCGCTGATGTTCCATGCGGCAAACGCAATGAACGTCAACGTAGAGAACTGTATTCTGGTGGATGACTCGTCCGCGGGCGCGCAGTCGGGCATTGATGCAGGAATGGAAGTGTTTTATTTCTGTGCCGACCCGCACAACAAGCCGATCGATCATCCAAAAGTGACGACCTTTACCGATCTGGCGCAGTTGCCGGAATTGTGGAAGGCGCGCGGGTGGAATATTACACGATAGGTTTTTGTAGGCCCGGTAAGCGCAGCGCCACCGGGCATTTTAACCACCGATTACTCTTTCGGATCTTTACCCGCCAGCAGTTTGTCCAGTTCGTCGCCGCCCACGTGACGGAAGTCCTGACCTTTCACGAAGTAGAAAATGTATTCGCAAATGTTCTGGCAGCGGTCGCCGATACGCTCGATAGAGCGCGCGCAGAACAGGGCGGTCAGTACGCTTGGGATCGTACGTGAATCTTCCATCATGTAGGTCATCAGCTGGCGCACAATGCCTTCATACTCCTGGTCGACTTTCTTGTCTTCACGGTAGATACGTACCGCTTCATCCAGATCCATACGCGCAAAGGCATCCAGCACGTCGTGCAGCATCTGCACCGTGTGGCGGCCCAGCGACTCCAGGCTCACCAGCAGCGGCTGGTGCTGCTGAGAGAATTTCTCCAGCGCGGTGCGGCAGATTTTATCCGCTACGTCACCGATACGTTCCAGCTCGGCGATGGTTTTGATGATGGCCATCACCAGACGCAGGTCGCTCGCCGTCGGCTGACGCTTGGCGATGATGCGCACACACGCTTCGTCAATCGCCACTTCCATCATGTTGACGTTTTTATCGCCTTCGATAACGCGCTTCGCCAGTTCGCTGTCCTGGTTATGCATCGCCGTGATCGCATCAGAAAGCTGTTGCTCGACCATGCCACCCATGGTCATGACCTGAGTGCGAATACTTTCCAGCTCTGCGTTGAACTGGCCGGAAATGTGTTTATTAAGATTGAGATTGTCCATAGCGCGCTCCTGAATCAACCGTAACGACCGGTGATATAGTCTTCTGTTTGCTTTTTAGCGGGCTTGGTGAACAGATCGTCCGTGTTACTGAACTCAATCAACTCGCCCAGGTACATAAATGCCGTGTGGTCGGAGCAACGCGCAGCCTGCTGCATGTTGTGGGTCACGATAACCACGGTGTAATCCTGCTTCAGCTCGGTGATCAGCTCTTCGATACGACCGGTTGAGATCGGGTCCAGCGCTGAACATGGCTCATCCAGCAGCAACACTTCCGGGCGGATCGCGATTCCACGCGCAATGCACAGACGCTGCTGCTGCCCGCCGGAGAGAGAGTAACCGCTCTGGTGCAACTTATCTTTGGTTTCGTTCCATAATGCGGCCTTGGTCAAGGCCCACTGCACGCGCTCGTCCATATCGGCACGGGAGAGCTTTTCAAACAGGCGTACGCCAAACGCGATGTTGTCGTAAATCGACATCGGGAACGGCGTCGGTTTCTGGAAAACCATGCCCACTTTCGCGCGCAGCAGGGCGATATCCTGAGCCTGGGTCAGAATGTTTTCACCGTCCAGGATGATTTCGCCTTCGGCACGCTGCTCTGGATAGAGCGAGTACATTTTGTTAAAGGTGCGCAGCAGCGTGGATTTACCACAGCCGGACGGACCGATGAATGCCGTTACCTGGTTCTTCGCGATATCCAGGTTGATATTCTTCAGGGCATGGAATTTGCCGTAGTAGAAGTTCAAATCACGAACCTGAATCTTACCCGGGGCAGTATCAACCATACTCATTGACTCATTTCCTCATTCGGCGCCGCGAGCTGCCGCGCCGTAAAAATTTAACCGTGTTTCTTCTTCGCGAAAATGACGCGCGCCAGAATGTTCAGCAACAATACGCAAAGGGTGATGATCAGCACCCCGGCCCAGGCCAGCTGCTGCCATTCCGCGAATGGGCTCATCGCAAATTTAAAGATCGTCACCGGCAGGTTGGCGATCGGCTGCATCATGTCCGTGCTCCAGAACTGGTTGGAGAGGGCGGTAAACAGCAGCGGTGCCGTTTCACCCGCGATACGGGCAATGGCCAGCAGAATACCGGTCATGATCCCGGAGACAGAGGCTTTAAGCGTAATCGCGGAGATCATTTTCCACTTTGGTGTACCCAGCGCATACGCCGCTTCACGCAGACTGTCCGGCACCAGTTTGAGCATGTTCTCGGTGGTACGAATGACGATAGGCACCTGCAGCAGCGCCAGCGCAATCACACCCGCCCAGCCGGAGAAGTGTTCCATTTGTGCCACAACAATGGTGTAAACAAACAGACCCACCACAATAGACGGCGCAGAGAGCAGAATGTCGTTAATGAAACGAATCACTTCTGCGAGCCAGGATTTACGGCCATATTCCGCCAGATAGATACCCGCCATGATGCCAAGCGGCGTACCGAATACCGTCGCCCACAGGATCAGCAATCCGCTGCCTGCCAGGGCGTTCGCCAGTCCACCACCCGCCGTGTTCGGCGGAGGCGTCATTTCGGTGAACAGCGCCAGAGACATGCCGTCGATACCGCGAACCACGGTAGAGAAGAGGATCCAGATCAGCCAGAACAGACCGAATGCCATCGTCGCCATCGAGAGCGTCAGCGCGATACGGTTTTTAAAACGACGCTTCGCCTGCATTTTGCGGCGGGATTCCGCAAGCTGAGCAGGGCTTTGCATTTCGAGAGTTGTCATTAGCGTGCCCCCTCATTTTTCGCGAGACGCAGGATCATCAGCTTGGAGATCGCCAGTACGATGAAGGTAATCACGAACAGGATCAGACCCAGCTCCATCAGCGCCGCCACGTGCAGCCCGGATTCCGCTTCGGCGAACTCGTTTGCCAGTGCGGAGGTAATACTGTTGCCCGGCATATAGAGCGAGGCACTGTCGAGCTGGTAGGTGTTACCGATGATAAAGGTCACCGCCATGGTCTCACCCAACGCACGCCCTAAGCCCAGCATCACGCCCCCAATCACCCCATTTTTGGTGAACGGAAGAACGATACGCCAGATCACTTCCCAGGTGGTGCAGCCAATGCCGTAAGCCGACTCTTTCATCATCACCGGGGTTTGTTCGAACACATCGCGCATAACTGCCGCAATGTACGGAATAATCATGATGGCGAGGATCACACCAGCCGCCAGAATACCGATACCGAATGCCGGGCCGGAGAACAGCGCCCCCACAAACGGAATAGCGGAAAGAACATTACCCACCGGCTCCTGGAAATACGTGGCAAACAGTGGCGCAAAGATAAACAGACCCCACATGCCGTACACGATACTTGGAATGGCCGCCAGCAGTTCAATGGCGATACCCAGCGGGCGTCGCAGCCAGCCCGGTGCCAGTTCCGTCAGGAACAGGGCGATACCAAAGCTTACCGGAACTGCAATCAGCAGGGCGATGAACGAGGTGACCAGCGTGCCGTAAATCGGCACCAGCGCACCGTAGATATCATTCGGCGCGTCCCACTCTTTGGTCCACAGGAAGGAGAAACCGAATTTCTGAATGCTCGGCCAGGAGGAGAAAATCAGAGACACGATAATGCCGCCCAGCAGCAATAGCACAATCAGCGCAGCCAGTTTTACCAGCGCGCTGAAAATCATGTCACCTTTTTTACCCGGAGGGTTAAATGCAGGCTTGGTTGCAGCCATAAATTACTCTTCTGTTTGAGACGTTTTACGAATATGCCCGGTGGCGCTGACGCTTACCGGGCCTACAGCGTTAACCGTAGGGCGGGTAAGCGTAGCGCCACCCGCCATCTTCGTTAAATATATCCTGTTAGTACAGCGCTTTACCGCTGCTGTCTTTCACGTTGGTTTTCCATGCAGCACGAATCTGCTCAACCACGCTGTCTGGCAGGCTGGCGTAATCCAGGTCATTAGCCTGTTTGCCGCCGTTTTTGTATGCCCAGTCGAAGAACTTCAGCACTTCTGCACCCTGCTCAGGTTTCTTCTGCTCTTTGTGAACCAGAATGAAGGTGGTAGAGGTGATTGGCCACGCGTCTTCACCTTTCTGGTTAGTCAGGTCCTGAGCGAAGGATTTGCTCCAGTCAGCGCCTTTTGCAGCGTTGGCAAAGTTCTCTTCAGTCGGGCTGACAGGTTTGCCATCAGCAGAAACCAGTTTGGTGTAGGACAGGTTGTTCTGCTTGGCGTACGCATATTCTACGTAACCGATAGAGCCCGGCAGACGCTGTACGAACGCGGCGATACCGTCGTTCCCTTTACCGCCCAGACCGGTTGGCCAGTTAACGGTAGAGCCGGAACCGACTTTAGATTTCCACTCTTCGTTCACCTTCGCCAGGTAGCTGGTGAAGACGAAAGAGGTACCAGAACCATCCGCGCGGCGAACCACGGCGATGTTCTGAGAAGGCAGCTTCAGGCCAGGGTTGAGCTTAGCGATGGCTTCGTCATCCCATTTTTTGATTTTGCCCAGGTAGATATCACCCAGGGTTTTGCCGTCCAGCACCAGCTCACCCGACTTCACGCCCGGCAGGTTGATCGCCAGAACCACACCACCGATTACGGTCGGGAACTGGAACAGGCCTTCCTGAGCCAGTTTGTCATCAGACAGCGGAGCGTCGGATGCGCCGAAATCAACGGTGTTTGCGGTAATTTGTTTCACGCCACCGGAGGAGCCGATACCCTGATAGTTAACCTTGTTACCGGTTTCTTTCTGGTAGGTATCCGCCCATTTGGCATACACCGGCGCAGGGAAGGTTGCACCAGCGCCAGTCAGGCTTGCTTCTGCGAATACAGAGAAAGCGCTCAGAGATAAGGTCGCGGCGACAACAGTTGCGACAGTGGTACGCATAACTTTCATAATGTCTCCTGCAAGGATTTCGTAAATCATTGTTTAAGTGGCTACGATGAGCAAAATAGGACAAACAGGTGACAGATAAATGTACGAATTATGACAGTTTTATGACAATGGAAATTTAGCTTAAAAACCAGCGAAAGATTCCTGATTTATCATCATGTTAGCCACAATCATGACAACAACTTTTCAGAAATATTTTCTTTATGTGACACTGAAAAAAGTAGCTGAAGATGACAGATTGTCATAAATAAAAACGCGAATGCGTTGATTAAAAACAAACCAGGCAGGGTAAAAAAGCTCCACCCGAAGGTGGAGCCTGGAGGGATTATTCTACGGTGACCGATTTCGCCAGGTTACGCGGCTGGTCAACGTCGGTGCCTTTGATCAGCGCAACGTGGTAAGCCAGCAACTGCAGCGGCACGGTGTAGAAGATAGGGGCAATAACCTCTTCTACATGCGGCATCTCGATGATATGCATGTTGTCGCTGCTGGCAAAACCGGCGTCCTTATCAGCGAAGACGTACAGTACACCACCGCGGGCGCGAACTTCTTCAATGTTGGACTTCAGTTTTTCCAGCAGTTCGTTGTTAGGTGCCACAACGATAACCGGCATATCCGCGTCAATCAGCGCCAGCGGGCCGTGTTTTAGCTCGCCTGCCGCGTAGGCTTCAGCGTGGATGTAGGAGATCTCTTTCAGCTTCAGCGCGCCTTCCAGCGCAATAGGGTACTGGTCGCCACGGCCGAGGAACAGGGCGTGGTGCTTGTCAGAGAAATCTTCAGCCAGGGCTTCAATGCGCTTATCCTGAGACAACATCTGCTCAATACGGCTTGGCAGCGCCTGCAGACCATGAACGATGTCATGCTCAACAGAAGCATCCAGCCCTTTCAGACGCGCCAGTTTCGCCACCAGCATCAGCAGAACCGTCAGCTGCGTGGTAAACGCTTTGGTGGAGGCCACGCCGATTTCAGTGCCCGCTTTGGTCATCAGCGCCAAATCGGATTCACGCACCAGCGATGAGCCCGGCACGTTACAGATAGCCAGCGATCCCAGGTAACCCAGCTCTTTAGAGAGACGCAGCGCCGCCAGGGTATCTGCCGTTTCGCCAGACTGAGAAAGGGTGATCATCAGGCTGTTACGGCGCACGGCGGATTTGCGGTAGCGGAATTCAGAGGCGATTTCCACATCGCACGGCACGCCAGCCAGCGACTCAAACCAGTAGCGAGAGACCATCCCGGAGTTGTAGGAGGTACCGCAGGCCACAATCTGAATGTGCTCAACCTTGCTGAGCAGCTCGTTTGCGTTGGCACCCAGTTCGCTCAGGTCCACTTCGCCGTGGCTGATACGACCGGTCAGGGTGTTTTTGATGGCGTTTGGCTGCTCGTAAATCTCTTTCTGCATGTAGTGACGGTAAGCGCCTTTGTCGCCCGCGTCGTACTGCAGATTGGATTCAATTTCAGGGCGTTTCACCTGCTCGCCTTTGGTATCAAATACCGTCACGCTGCGGCGAGTCACTTCTGCGATATCACCCTCTTCCAGGAAGATAAAGCGGCGGGTGGCCGGCAGGAGCGCCAGCTGATCAGAAGCGATAAAGTTTTCGCCCATGCCCATACCGATAACCATTGGACTACCGGAACGCGCCGCCAGCAGGGTGGACGGATCGCGGGAGTCCATGATCACCGTACCGTACGCACCGCGCAGCTGTGGGATTGCGCGCAGCACCGCGTCACGTAGCGTGCCGCCCTGTGCCAGCTCCCAGTGCACCAGGTGCGCAATCACTTCGGTATCGGTTTCAGAAACGAAGATATAGCCGCGCGCTTTCAGTTCTTCGCGCAGCGGTTCGTGGTTTTCGATAATGCCGTTATGCACGACCACGATGTGTTCAGACACATGCGGGTGCGCGTTGCCTTCAGACGGTTCGCCGTGTGTCGCCCAGCGGGTATGCGCAATACCGGTGCCACCGTGCAGCGGGTGTTCTTCCGCGGCCTGGGCCAGCATCTGCACTTTACCGAGGCGACGCAGACGGGTCATATGACCTTCTGCATCCACTACTGCCAGACCGGCAGAGTCGTAGCCACGGTATTCCAGACGACGTAAACCTTCGAGAAGGATTTCAGCAATATCACGCTGCGCAACTGCGCCAACAATTCCACACATAGTTAGATTTCCTGATTATGGCGTTATGCCATGCGTTGTCGCTGACCTGTATTTGCCCTTTCCGGGCACCCCGAGCCTTGTAGAGAGTGGGGTTATTGTTATGGGTACTGCTTGTGGGGGGAGGATTATATTATCCCCTCACCCCGGCCCTCTCCCCAAAGGGGCGAGGGAGAAAAACACCGCACCGAACGATCCCCTCTCCCTTTGGGGAGAGGGTTAGGGTGAGGGGTAAATCCGTTACTTCTTCTTCACAGGGCGTTTCCAGCCCTGCTTGTGCACCTGCGGCACACGGCTTAATACCAGTTCGTTTTCGGCGATATCGCGCGTAACGGTTGTCCCGGCGGCAATCGTTACGCCGTTACCCACGGTAACAGGCGCCACCAGCTGAGTGTCGGAACCAACAAACACATCATCACCGATGATGGTTTTAAACTTATTCGCGCCGTCATAGTTGCAGGTAATCGTTCCTGCGCCAATATTCACGTTGTCGCCAATTTCCGCATCGCCCAGATAGGTCAAATGACCGGCTTTAGAGCCTTTACCCAGACGCGCTTTTTTCATCTCAACGAAGTTTCCAACATGGGAACCTTCCAGCAGCTCAGCCCCCGGGCGCAGACGCGCGAACGGCCCAATAGTGCACGCTGCGTCAAGACGGGCATCTTCCACCACGCTGTATGGGCTAATTTCGCAATCATCACCGATGATGCTGTTTTTAATCACACAGCCCGCACCAATTTTGACGCGGTTACCCAGCGTGACGTTACCTTCCAGGATAACGTTAGTATCAATTTCAACGTCGCGCCCGTGCGTTAACGTTCCACGCAGATCGAAACGCGCCGGATCGCGCAGCATCACGCCGGCCAGCAGCAGTTTTTCGGCCTGTTCGGACTGATAAACACGCTCCAGACGGGAAAGCTGAAGGCGGTTATTCACCCCTTCGGTTTCGCTGATACGCGCCGGGTGAACCGCCGCAATCTCACGCCCTTCCTGGTACGCCATCGCAATGATGTCGGTGATGTAGTATTCACCCTGCGCGTTGTTGTTGTTGAGCTTAGACAGCCAGCGCTTCATGTCCGCGCCGTTAGCCATCAGGATACCGGTGTTGATCTCCTGAATCTGGCGCTGTGCTTCGCTGGCGTCTTTATGTTCAACGATACCCGTGACGTTGCCGTTTTCACGGGTGATGCGGCCGTAGCCGGTCGGATCGTCCAGCACGACGGTTAATAAACCGATACCGCCCTGCGGTTTGGCTTCACGCAGGCGAGTCAGTGTGTCGATGGAGATCAGCGGAACATCGCCGTAGAGCATCAGAATGTCTTCATCATCGGCAAAGAACGGTGCTGCCTGCTGCATTGCGTGGCCGGTTCCCAGCTGTTCAGCCTGAAGCACCCAGTTGAGCTTGTCATCGCTCAGCGACTTTTTAAGCAGATCGCCGCCGTGGCCATAGACCAGGTGAACCTGGCGAGCGCCCAATTCATTTGCTGCATCAATAACATGCTGCACCATTGGCTTTCCTGCCAGTGTATGAAGCACTTTAGGCAGATCGGAATACATGCGGGTACCTTTGCCTGCGGCAAGGATCACCACGCTCATCGCACTGTTTGACATACGCATCCTGACGGTAGTTTGAGTGAGAAGTAAAAACGTTTGGTGCTTAAAATTCTACATCTTTTTCGTCATGAATTAAGGACGAAAAAAAAGCCAGCCTGGTATCCAGACTGGCTTTTGTGCTTTTCAAGCCGGTGTTACATCGCTTTTTTGGTCAACTCGATAACGCGCAGTTTGGCGATCGCTTTGGCCAGCTCCGCAGACGCCTGAGCGTAATCCACGTCACCATGAGAGCTGCTAATGTGCTCTTCAGCCTTACGCTTCGATTCCAGGGCTCGCGCTTCGTCGAGATCCTGGCCACGAATAGCGGTATCGGCCAGAACGGTCACACTGCCAGGCTGCACTTCAAGAATGCCGCCGGACAGATAGATAAACTCTTCGTGACCGAACTGTTTAACGATGCGGATCATACCAGGCTTAATGGCGGTGAGCAGCGGTGCGTGACCCGGGAAGATACCCAGTTCACCTTCACTACCCGTTACCTGGATTTTCTCGACCAGACCAGAGAACATTTGTTGCTCTGCGCTGACGACGTCCAGGTGGTAAGTCATTGCCATATCACCCTCCGATTAAGGCGTTAAAGTTTTTTGGCTTTTTCCACAGCTTCTTCGATGGAACCAACCATGTAGAACGCCTGCTCTGGCAGGTGATCGTATTCGCCTTCCATGATGCCTTTAAAGCCACGGATGGTGTCTTTCAGGGAAACGTATTTACCTGGAGAACCGGTGAATACTTCCGCAACGAAGAACGGCTGGGACAGGAAGCGCTGGATCTTACGCGCACGTGCTACCACCAGTTTGTCTTCTTCAGACAGTTCATCCATACCCAGGATGGCGATGATGTCTTTCAGTTCCTGGTAACGCTGCAGCAGGGACTG
The DNA here is from genome assembly GCF_050031465.1 of Enterobacter cloacae complex sp. 277I4. Lineage (NCBI taxonomy): Bacteria > Pseudomonadati > Pseudomonadota > Gammaproteobacteria > Enterobacterales > Enterobacteriaceae > Enterobacter > Enterobacter cloacae complex sp. 277I4. The sequence goes on along the minus strand of NZ_JBLGWC010000001.1, from coordinate 5,108,790 downwards.
TACGCCACGCGCGGTGTCGTAGTGTTCCTGACCAACAACCAGTGGATCCAGCTGACGGCTGGTGGAGTCCAGCGGGTCAACGGCCGGGTAGATACCCAGAGACGCGATCTGACGGCTCAGTACCACGGTTGCATCTAAGTGCGCAAAGGTGGTTGCTGGAGATGGGTCAGTCAAGTCATCCGCAGGTACGTATACCGCCTGAACGGAGGTGATAGAACCGGTTTTGGTAGAGGTGATACGTTCCTGAAGAACACCCATCTCTTCCGCCAGCGTAGGCTGATAACCTACCGCTGAAGGCATACGACCCAGCAGTGCAGATACTTCAGTACCGGCCAGGGTGTAACGGTAGATGTTATCAACGAACAGCAGAACGTCACGGCCTTCGTCACGGAACTTCTCAGCCATCGTCAGACCAGTCAGCGCAACGCGCAGACGGTTTCCTGGTGGCTCGTTCATCTGGCCGTAAACCAGGGATACTTTGTCCAGAACGTTGGAGTCGGTCATTTCGTGGTAGAAGTCGTTACCCTCACGAGTACGTTCACCTACGCCCGCAAATACAGAGTAACCGGAGTGCTCGATCGCGATGTTACGGATCAGCTCCATCATGTTTACGGTTTTACCTACACCCGCACCACCGAACAGACCAACTTTACCGCCCTTCGCAAACGGACACATCAGGTCGATAACTTTGATACCGGTTTCCAGCAGTTCCTGAGAGCTGGACAGCTCTTCGTAGGAAGGTGCCGCGCGGTGGATAGCCCAACGCTCTTCTTCACCGATGTCGCCTTTCATGTCGATTGGCTGACCCAATACGTTCATGATACGACCCAGTGTTGCTTTACCTACCGGGACTTCGATCGGGTGCTCAAGGTCTTTAACTTCCAGACCACGACGCAGACCGTCGGAAGAACCCATCGCGATGGTACGCACGATACCGCCGCCGAGCTGCTGCTGAACTTCCAGCACCAGGCTCTCGTTACCATTCTGTACCTCAAGCGCGTCGTACACGCGTGGTACGGCGTCCTGAGGGAACTCGACGTCCACCACGGCGCCGATTACCTGGACAATCTTTCCAGTAGCCATCTTGAATCCTCTACGTAATTCGTAAACCTGGTTAAACCGCGGCGGCCCCCGAGACGATCTCGGTGAGTTCCTGAGTAATGCTGGCCTGACGAGCTTTGTTGTAAACCAACTGCAGCTCTTTAATCAGGCTGCCGCCATTATCGGTCGCGGCTTTCATCGCCACCATTCGTGCGGCCTGCTCGCTGGCCAGGTTTTCTACAACGCCCTGATAAACCTGAGATTCAACGTAACGACGCAGCAGGGTATCCAGCAGCGGTTTCGGATCGGGTTCATACAGGTAATCCCAGGCTTTCTGTTTCAGCTCGTCATCTTCTGAAGCCGGTAAAGGCAGCATCTGAGTGAGCGTTGGCACCTGAGACATGGTGTTAATAAATTTGTTGCTGACAACGTACAGTCTGTCCAGACGGCCTTCATCATAGGCCTGCAACATCACTTTAACCGGGCCGATCAGTTCGGACAGGGACGGGTTATCACCCATACCGGTCACCTGAGCGACAATGTTGCCACCAACGGAGTTAAAGAAAGAGACGCCCTTAGAGCCGATCAATGCGAGGTCGCACTGAACGCCTTTATCGGACCAGCCTTTCATATCCGCCAGCAGTTTTTTGAACAGGTTAATGTTCAAGCCGCCACACAGACCACGGTCGGTCGACACCACCAGGTAGCCCACGCGCTTAACGTCGCGTTCTTCCAGGTAAGGGTGCTTATATTCCAGATTACCGTTTGCAAGGTGACCAATCACTTTGCGCATGGTTTCTGCATAAGGACGGCTGGCCGCCATGCGATCCTGCGATTTACGCATTTTGGAAGCGGCGACCATCTCCATCGCTTTAGTGATCTTTTGCGTGTTCTGGACGCTTGCGATCTTACTACGTATCTCTTTTGCGCCGGCCATGAGCTTCTCCTCAATGCCAGGCGGCTTGTCCTGAGACAAGCCGCCGGACGATTACCAGGATTGGGTTGCTTTGAAGGAATCGAGGATAGCTTTCAGCTTGCCTTCGATTTCGTCGTTATAGCCACCGGTCTGGTTGATCTCTTGCATCAGCGGAGCGTGATCACGGTCGACGTAAGCCAGCAGAGCGGCTTCAAAGCTACCGATTTTCGCCAGTTCCACATCTTCGAGGTAACCGCGTTCAGCCGCGAACAGTACCAGGCCCTGCTGAGCAACAGACATTGGTGCGTACTGTTTCTGCTTCAGCAGCTCGGTCACTTTCTGACCGTGGCTCAGCTGTTTACGGGTTGCTTCGTCCAGATCGGATGCGAACTGAGAGAACGCAGCCAGTTCACGATACTGTGCCAGCGCGGTACGGATACCACCGGACAGTTTCTTGATGATCTTGGTCTGAGCAGCACCACCTACACGGGATACGGAGATACCCGGGTTAACCGCCGGACGAATACCGGAGTTAAACAGGTTGGTTTCCAGGAAGATCTGACCATCGGTAATGGAGATTACGTTGGTCGGAACGAACGCAGAAACGTCACCCGCCTGGGTTTCAATGATCGGCAGCGCGGTCAGAGAGCCCGTTTTACCCTTCACTTCACCTTTGGTGAAGTTCTCGACGTATTCCGCGTTAACGCGGGAAGCACGCTCCAGCAGACGAGAGTGGAGGTAGAATACGTCGCCAGGGAACGCTTCACGTCCTGGTGGACGACGGAGCAGCAGGGAAACCTGACGATAAGCAACAGCCTGTTTAGACAGGTCATCGTATACGATCAGTGCATCTTCACCGCGGTCACGGAAGTATTCACCCATTGCACAACCGGCGTATGGCGCCAGGTATTGCAGTGCAGCAGATTCAGAAGCGGTAGCCACAACAACGATGGTGTTAGACAGCGCGCCGTGCTCTTCCAGTTTACGAACCACGTTAGAAATGGTGGACGCTTTCTGGCCGATAGCCACGTACACACATTTGATGCCGGAGTCACGCTGGTTGATGATGGCATCGATAGCCATCGCGGTTTTACCGGTCTGACGGTCACCGATAATCAGTTCACGCTGACCACGACCGATTGGGATCATGGCATCAACGGACTTATAACCCGTCTGAACAGGCTGATCTACGGACTGACGGTCGATAACGCCCGGTGCGATAACTTCGATTGGAGAGAAGCCATCGTGCTCAACCGGACCTTTACCGTCGATTGGTGCACCCAGGGTGTTAACAACACGACCCAGCAGGCCACGGCCAACCGGAACTTCCAGAATACGGCCAGTACACTTAACCTTCATGCCTTCGGCGAGGTCAGCGTATGGACCCATCACAACTGCACCTACGGAGTCGCGCTCCAGGTTCAGTGCGATAGCGTAACGGTTACCCGGCAGGGAAATCATCTCACCCTGCATACAATCGGCCAGGCCGTGGATGCGGATAACACCGTCACTTACAGAAACAATAGTACCTTCGTTATGAGCTTCGCTCACAACATTGAACTGAGCAATGCGCTGCTTGATCAGTTCGCTGATTTCGGTGGAATTCAGTTGCATGCTCCAGTCCCCTTAAGACTGCAAGACGTCTGCAAGGCGCTCAAGACGGCCGCGTACGCTGCCATCAATGACCATATCACCCGAGCGGATGATTACGCCTGCCATTACAGACTTATCGATTTTGCAATTCAGCTTAACTTTGCGTGACAGACGTTTTTCCATCGCGGCGGTAATTTTCGCAAGCTGTTCATGACTCAGTTCAGTCGCAGAAGTTACTTCAACTTCAGCAGTAGCTTCACTAAGGGCACGTAAGTGCTCAAACTGCTCGAGAACATCCGGGAGCACACGGAGACGACCATTTTCTGCCATTACCTTAATCAGGTTCTGGCCGTTGGCATCCAGTTGCTCTCCGCACACGGCGATGAACGACGCGGCGAGGGTTTCAGGTGCTAATGCACCAGAAAGCAACTCGGCCATTTGTTCGTTTTTCGTCACCTCAGCGGCAAACGCCAGCATATTCTGCCAGCGATCGACATTTTGGTGTTCGACAGCAAAGTCAAAAGCTGCTTTGGCGTAGGGGCGAGCTACCGTAACAAATTCAGACATCAGCCCCTCCCTCCTTACAGTTCAGCGACAAGTTTGTCCACGATGTCGCTGTTAGCAGCTTCATCCACGGAACGTTCGATGATCTTCTCGGCGCCAGCAACAGCCAGAATCGCAACCTGCTTACGCAGTTCTTCACGAGCACGTTTACGCTCAGCTTCAATTTCAGCCTGAGCCTGTGTCACGATCTTAGTACGTTCCTGTTCTGCTTCAGCTTTGGCTTCGTCCAGGATCTGAGAACGGCGTTTGTTAGCCTGTTCGATGATTACCTGAGCTTCCGCTTTCGCTTTTTTCAGCTGGTCTGTCGCGTTGGCCTGTGCAAGGTCCAAATCTTTCTTTGCACGTTCTGCAGAAGCCAGACCGTCAGCAATTTCTTTCTGACGTTTTTCGATGGCAGCCATTAAAGGCGGCCATACATACTTCATGCAGAACCAGACAAAGATAATAAACGCGATGGCCTGGCCGAGGATTGTTGCGTTCATGTTCACAGCACAATACCTCTTAAATTTCTGTGGCTTGGGGTTTTAAAACAACTACTACGCGACAGCAAACATCACGTACAGACCCAGACCTACAGCGATCATTGGGATAGCATCCACCAGACCCATAACGATAAAGAACTGAGTACGCAGCAGAGGAATCAGATCAGGTTGACGCGCAGCGCCTTCCAGGAATTTGCCCCCGAGGATGCCGATACCGATCGCAGCACCGATAGCCGCCAGACCCATCATCACAGCGGCAGCCATGTACAGCAGATCCATATTCAGGTTTTCCATGACAGTCTCCAGTTTGTTTCAATTAAAACGTAGTAGTGTTGGTAAAAAATCAGTGCTCTTCAGACGCCATCGACAGATAGACGATCGTCAGAACCATGAAGATAAAGGCTTGCAGCGTAATGATCAGGATGTGGAAAATGGCCCACGGCACATTCAGAACCCACTGTGACCACCACGGCAGAAGACCCGCGATCAGAATGAAAATCAGCTCACCCGCATACATGTTGCCGAACAGTCGCAGACCCAGTGAAACAGGTTTGGACAGCAGGCTAACGCCTTCCAGGATCAGGTTGACCGGAATAAACGCCCAGTGGTTGAACGGCTGCAAGGTAAGCTCTTTCACAAAGCCGCTTACGCCTTTCATTTTGATGCTGTAGAAAAGAATCAGGATAAACACGCCCAGCGCCATCGACAGGGTGATGTTCACGTCAGCAGACGGAACCACGCGCAGAGCAGGCAGACCGAAGACATGCTCGCCAATCCACGGCAGGAAATCGATAGGCAGAAGGTCCATCAGGTTCATCAGGAAGACCCACACGAACACGGTCAGTGCCAGTGGCGCAATCAGCTTGCTCTTACCATGGTACATGTCTTTCACGCTGCCATGGACGAAGCCGATGATCATCTCAACGAACGTCTGGAATTTCCCTGGAACACCGCTGGTCGCCTTTTTAGCAACACCGCGGAACATGGCCAGGAACAGAAGACCCAAAACCACCGAGAAGAACATGGAGTCGATGTTGATCGTCCAGAAGGTGGCCGGGGGGTTATGCGGATCCACCAGCGAGAATGTACGCAGGTCCAGCTGAAGGTTATTCAGATGGTGACCTATGTAATCCTGCGGCGTCATATTTTCTGAAGCCATGATGCCTTTTACCCTTTGTTATTGATTACAGCTGGAGCCAGAACTTGTACCACCAGCACCAAAACCCACGTAGCTATCAGCGGCATGAATACCACTTTCAAAACCGCCAGCGCCATCACCAGTAGAGCAAAGGTCAGCAACACCTTACACACTTCGCCGAGGGCGAAGGACCAGGCCACGCGGCCTTTGGCAGGTGTATGCGCCTGATGACGCCAGGCAAAAATCATAAACAACACGTTTGGCAGCACAACCGCCAAACCCCCGCACACGGCGGAGATGCCCCAGAAGGGGTCTTTGAGGCTAAACAGCAGTCCACTTGCTATCACAGCCAGAAACTGAATGAACAGAAGCTTACGAGCAACGTTTCTACTCAAGAGCGACACAGACATCACGTTTTTACTCCTGCTCCCTTCGAGGTATGCCGCGTGTCGTATAAAACGTCCTTTAAGGCTCAGAGTCAAGCATCAAAAAGCGGTCAAATTATACGGTGCGCACCCGTGATTTCAAACATTAAGTAGCGAAAAGGTGAATAAATGTTTAAATATTTTTCCCCGCCGCTATTTTTCAACTTTTGATGAAAGCCCCGACCTTCGAGCAAAACTGCAAACAGCGCGAAAACGTTGACTATAAAGCGTGCACGAGATCACAAAATACACATTTGCGATAAGGTTGTATTTATCAAACTCGTAAATCGCTTAATTTCATCTTTCTGAAATTAAAGATAAAATGTCGCAACTATTTTCAAAACAGCCCCATATACAATAAAAACCTTTTATTGACATTCTTAATAAATATTTAACATTGCATTCTGGTTGCTGCTTTCCACTTTTAGCAGGCTGATATTTTCGTGGTTGATTATCTTCAGGGTGAACAATGGTGAGGAAGTTAACCATTAGAAAACCCTTAGTAAAAACACGGTTAAATTCTCTCCGGCAAAATCCGTTGTGTTGTGCTGTTTTTTAACACTGACAGAACAGCACAAATTCCACATTTTTTATTAAATTTTTAAAAATTGTTTGGCTTAATTATCACCAGATGACGTTCGCCTTCGAGCTGAGGAATCTGTAATTTCTCAATGGACTCGACGGCAAAACCGTCCGGAAGCTGTTCAATTTCATCGCCGGGCAACTGCCCTTTCAGCGCATAAAAACGGCCATTCTCTGCCGGTAAGTGCTTACACCAGCTCACCATGTCATTAAGCGAAGCAAACGCACGGCTGATAACCCCGTCGAACGGTGGCTCTGCCGGGAACTCCTCTACCCTGCTCTGCACAGGCGTGATGTTCTCAAGCTTCAGCTCATGCTGTACCTGGCGCAAAAAACGCACGCGCTTGCCAAGGCTATCCAGCAGCGTGAAATGGCTTTCCGGGCGGACAATCGACAGGGGAATACCCGGCAGGCCAGGACCCGTGCCCACATCGATAAAGCGCTCACCGTTCAGGTACGGCGCAACCACAATGCTATCGAGAATATGGCGAATCAGCATCTCGTTGGGGTCGCGTACGGAGGTAAGGTTGTACGCTTTATTCCATTTGTTCAGCATATCGACATAGGCCACCAGCTGATTTTTCTGGTGATCGGTGAGCGAAATACCTGCCTGATCCAGCAGACGAGAGAGTTTATTGAGCACGGTGAATACCTGTTGAGAGACTTAAGTGGCGGGTGGCGCTTCGCCAGCCCGCCCTACGGAGTTCTGTAGGCCCGGTAAGCGCAGCGCCACCGGGCGAATTACACATATTACGCGCTGCGGCGCAGCATGCCCTGCTTTTTCAGCCACACCAGCAGAATCGAAATCGCTGCAGGGGTAACGCCCGAGATGCGGGAGGCCTGGCCGATCGACACCGGTTTGTGATCGTTCAGTTTGGCGATCACCTCGTTGGACAGCCCCGTCACCTGACGATAGTCCAGCATTTCCGGCAGCAGCGTGTTTTCGTTACGCTGCTGCTTTTCGATCTCATCCTGCTGACGCGAGATATAACCTTCGTATTTCACCTGGATCTCAACCTGCTCTGCCGCTTCAGCGTCTTCAAGACCCGGGGCAAAGGCGGTGAGTTTCACCAGATTCTCATAGGTCACTTCCGGGCGACGCAGCAGATCTTCACCGCTGGCTTCGCGCGAGAGCGGCGCAGTTAAGTGAGCGTTCACTTCCGCAGCGGTTTCGGCCTGCGGATTAACCCAGGTCGTTTTCAGGCGCTGACGTTCCTGCTCAATGCGCTCCAGTTTCTCGTTGAAGCGCGCCCAGCGTTCGTCATCCACCAGACCCAGCTCACGACCCATTTCGGTCAGACGCAGGTCGGCGTTATCTTCGCGCAGCATCAGGCGATATTCCGCGCGAGAGGTAAACATACGGTACGGTTCTTTGGTGCCCAGCGTGCAGAGATCGTCGACCAGCACGCCCAGATAAGCCTGAGAACGCGCCGGAGCCCAGCCCTCTTTCTCGGCAGAGAAACGGGCGGCGTTCAGACCGGCCAGCAGGCCCTGTGCAGCAGCTTCTTCGTAACCGGTGGTGCCGTTAATCTGACCTGCGAAGAACAGACCGTGGATGAATTTGCTCTCCAGGGTTGGCTTCAGGTCACGCGGATCGAAGAAATCGTACTCAATAGCGTAGCCAGGGCGAACGATTTTCGCATTCTCCATCCCCTGCATTGAGCGAACAATTTGCATCTGCACATCGAACGGCAGGCTGGTGGAGATGCCGTTCGGATAGATTTCGTTCGAGGTCAGCCCTTCTGGCTCCAGGAAGATCTGGTGCTGGTTACGATCGGCAAAGCGCATGACTTTGTCTTCGATCGACGGGCAATAGCGTGGGCCGATCCCTTCGATCACGCCGGCGTACATTGGGCTGCGATCGAGGTTATTGCGGATCACGTCATGAGTTTTTTCGTTGGTATGCGTGATATAGCACGGTACCTGCTGCGGATGCTGCGCTGCATTGCCCATGAACGAGAAGACCGGCATTGGGTTATCGCCGTGCTGTTGTGCCAGCACGCTGAAATCAATGGTGCGCGCATCAATACGCGGTGGAGTACCGGTTTTCAGACGGCTGACACGCAGCGGCAGTTCACGCAGACGGCGTGACAATGGGATAGATGGCGGATCGCCAGCACGTCCACCGCTGTAATTATCCAGACCGATATGGATCTTACCGTCCAGGAATGTCCCGACGGTCAGAACAACCGCTTTGGCGCGGAATTTGAGCCCCATCTGGGTAACTGCGCCAACGACACGATCGTTCTCCACGATAAGATCTTCCACTGCCTGCTGGAAGATCATCAGGTTCGGCTGGTTCTCCAGGGCAGTACGCGCCGCCTGACGATAAAGCACGCGGTCTGCCTGAGCGCGGGTCGCACGGACAGCGGGGCCTTTACTGGCGTTTAGTATCCTAAACTGAATGCCTGCGTGATCGATCGCTTTCGCCATCAGGCCGCCAAGTGCATCCACTTCTTTTACCAGGTGTCCTTTCCCAATGCCGCCAATCGCCGGATTACAGGACATTTGTCCCAGCGTGTCGATATTGTGTGTCAAAAGCAGGGTCTGCTGACCCATTCGCGCTGCGGCCATTGCGGCCTCAGTGCCTGCGTGACCCCCGCCAATGATGATGACGTCAAAAGGATCCTGATAAAACATGGTGGTCTGCCTCGCGTAAAGCGGTATGAAAATGGATTGAAGCCCGGGCCGTGGATTCTACTCAACTTTAGTCTTTCGAGAAAGCATTGGGATCCTGGGCTATTAAAAAGAAGATCTTTTTATTTAGAGATCTGTTCTATTGTGATCTCTTATTAGGATCGCGGACCATTGTGGATAAGTCCGATCTCATAAAGAAGATCATGGGGTTAGAAAGGATCGTTTGCTGTGAATGATCGGTGATCCTGGCCCGTATAAGCTGGGATCAGATCGCGACTTTATACACAGGGCAAAAACGACTTCAACGTTGTTCTTTGGATAACTACTGCTTAATACGAGCTTTTAACCAGAGTTATCCACATCCGTTCGCGCGATCTTTAATCGTTTTTGAGTAAATTTTTCCATTCACCCAGCCAGATCTCAGCCGGATCTTCCGGAATATCATGATCGAGGATGTTGATCTTCAGCGTTTCACCCACCTGTTTTGCTCCGCAGGCGGTGACAGCGGCTTCCACTTTCTCTATAGCACCGCAGAAGGTGTCATATTCACGGCTGCCAATACCCACTGCGCCAAAACGCACGTTTGACAGGTCTGGCTGCTGTTCCTGCAGTTCGTCATATAAAGGTTGCAGGTTATCCGGAAGATCGCCTGCGCCATGCGTGGAGGTGATCACCAGCCAGACCCCATCAGTCGGGAGATCTTCAAGCAAAGGCCCGTGCAGCGTTTGTGTGGAAAATCCCGCATCCTCCAGCTTCTCAGCCAGATGTTCCGCTACATATTCCGCGCCGCCAAGGGTGCTGCCACTGATAAGGGTAATGTCCGCCATTGATCGCTCGCTCAGATAAAGAGGGGGCCATTGTACGCTGTGAACGGGCTGGGATCTACCTGTGGAAAATGTGGGTATGGATTTGCCTGATCAGGGGCGAATGGTACGCATGATCGGGTTTTGCAGGGAGATCAACGTCTCGGTGGATTGAATTTCATCGATTGTTTGGATCTTGTTGATAAGTACCTGCTGCAGGGCATCTATGGATCGACACATCACCTTGATAAAGATGCTGTAGTGGCCGGTGGTGTAGTACGCCTCTGTGACTTCATCGAGCGCGTTCAGCTTCGCCAGCGCGGAAGGATAATCTTTTGCGCTTTTAAGAATAATGCCAATAAAGCAGCAGACGTCATAGCCCAGCTGTTTTGGGCTGACATCGATACGAGCCCCGGTAATGATCCCCGCCTGTTTCATCTTCTCTACACGAACATGAATCGTCCCTGGGCTGACGCCAAACTGCTTCGCCAGTTCGGCATAGGCGGTACGGGCATTGGCCATTAACGCCTCCAGGATGCCGCGGTCCAGATTATCGATCTGATAATTTTCCATAGCTTTTTCTTATGAAGATTAATGAATCACTCTATTCTAGCGTTAAATTTTAACGAATCAAAAGTGAAGGTGGCTTTTTGTTGTTTGATTATTGAATTGAATGCCTTTTCTGTTGCTTAATCAATACCAACAGGACGCAGGAGTATAAATAATGAAAACCGCTTATATCGCAAAACAACGCCAGATCAGTTTCGTTAAATCCCATTTTTCCCGCCAGCTGGAAGAGAAGCTGGGTCTGATTGAAGTTCAGGCACCGATTCTCAGCCGCGTGGGTGATGGGACGCAGGATAACTTGTCCGGATGCGAAAAAGCGGTGCAGGTGAAAGTGAAAACACTGCCAGACGCCCAGTTCGAAGTGGTTCATTCCCTCGCGAAGTGGAAGCGTCAAACCCTGGGACAGCACGACTTCAGCGCAGGCGAAGGGCTCTACACGCACATGAAAGCCCTTCGCCCCGATGAAGACCGTCTGTCTGCCATTCACTCTGTTTACGTTGACCAGTGGGACTGGGAGCGCGTAATGGGTGATGGCGAGCGCCATGTCGGCACGCTGAAATCCACCGTTGAGGCGATCTACGCCGGGATCAAAGCGACCGAAGCGGCCGTAAGCAAAGAGTTTGGTCTGGCACCGTTCCTGCCGGAATCGATCCACTTTGTTCACAGCCAGGAGTTGCTTAGTCGTTTCCCGGATCTGGATGCTAAAGGTCGTGAACGTGCGATCGCCAAAGAACTGGGTGCCGTCTTCCTGATGGGGATCGGCGGTAAGCTGTCGGATGGTAAACGTCATGATGTTCGTGCACCGGATTATGATGACTGGAGCACCATGAGCGAGGGCGAGTTTGCTGGTCTGAACGGCGATATTCTGGTCTGGAACCCGGTGCTGGAAGATGCGTTTGAACTCTCCTCAATGGGGATCCGCGTGGATGCTGATGCGCTGAAACGCCAGCTGGCGGTGACCGGTGATGAAGATCGTCTCACGCTGGAATGGCACCAGGCGCTGCTGCGCGGTGAGATGCCGCAGACCATTGGCGGCGGTATCGGCCAGTCCCGTCTGACCATGCTGCTGCTGCAGTTGTCGCATATTGGTCAGGTGCAGTGTGGTGTCTGGCCGCAGCAGGTACGCGAAAGCGTCAGCTCGCTTCTGTAATTAACGCTGCCAGCGTCTGAGCAGGCGGCTACGCAACCCGGTATCAAAGCGCCAGATATGATCGAAGATGCGCATGATGCCGGGTTTTCCATGGGCGGACATCGCCACTGCGTGGAAACGGTGCTGATGCACCCGCTGTAACTCCTTCACTTTATTCACCACGTCATCCGGCAGCCGCTGGGCAATAAAATCGGAAATCACCACCGCGTCAGCGTCGTACCAGTCGCCGCCCTGCATACGTTCCACAATGCTGCGAAAACAGCTGGCCAGATCGGTACCGCCGCGAAAACGCTGGCTTAAAAAGCGGATCGCTTGCTCAATGCCCTGCTGATGGGTCAGCTCATAGCTCACCACTTCGCTGGAAAAGAGCATGATAAAGCAGCGACGCCGGTCAGCGAGCGCCACGCGCATCAGCGCCAGGCAGAACGCTTTGGCACACTGTTCGTTGAAACCGCCCATCGAGCCAGATGTATCCACACAGACGATAAATGGGCCGCGCGGTTGCTCATCAAAATCCTGATGGACCACCGGACGTTGGCTGATTTTTTCGCGCCAGGCTTCGCCATGCAGGCGATAGGTCAGAAGCTGTTTTTCCACCAGCCGACGATAAAACTCATATTCCAGCTCGGTCATCCCGAGCGTGCTCAGCTCCGTAGGCAGCAGGCGTAAAATGTCATCGCTTTGCTGGAGCCCATCCACCTGTTCCGGCACGGTGGCCGGTTCCCGCACCAGGGTGCGGAAGGTTTCCATCGGGGCATCCTTCTTTGGGACCGATTTAGCCTCCCTTGAGCGACCCAGCTGTTCCGCAAGCTTCATCAGCTCGGGCTGCTGCGCCAGGAAATCACCATACCGGACAATCAGCTGATAATCCCCACGCCTGATTTGGCCTGCACTCATATCCCAGAGACGTCCGGCGGCGTTTTCATTTTCTACCAGTACCTGCTCCAGCTGACCGCTTAAGGTCATGCGTTCCTGAACTTCGCTGAGCAATTGTTCACGCTCTTCATCCAGCAGCTGCTGGTTCAGCGTCGTGGCCTGAACCACAAGGCTGAGGCGCCAGCGCTGTAAAAAGAGTGTGTGTAAGGCGGGGGTGAAGGTGGCGTTATCGGTGACCAGCGCCCGGGCCTGGCTGGCAAATGGGGAGTGTACTTTATCGAGTAACGTCAGGGTTTGCGGGATCTGAACAATAAACTGCGACGTGGAAAGCCGCTGGCACTGCTGATAGCAGGCCACCTCTTCGGTTAACTCCTGTGGCACTTCGGTCTCTTTAAACCGCTGTCGCAGGTTGTCCCGCCAGCGCGGGAGATCGTCCGTCATCGCTTTTTTTAGCTTCGGGAATTTTTCAAAAAAAGCCGCCAGCTGAGGAGACGCCAGAAGAGTAATAATCACCTCTTCGATCAACCCATCTTCGCTGACGGCCAGCATGACGTTAAGCGTATCCAGCGTTAGCATTGACGAGCCTGTTTGATCTGCGCGCTCACATCCTGCAGGCTGGCTTCAATGCGACCTAACCAGTCGCTGTGAATAAAGAGGCACTTTTGCTGTTCGCTGAAGCGCGTATGCTGCTGATGCCATTCGGTATCCAGCGCCTCCAGCTGCTGCGTGATCTCTTCCGGTACGCTGTCAGAGGCGCTTCCCGGGAGGGCAAGGCGTGACCCCTGCAGGCTTACGTCGCGGATCACCAGGTGCTGACTGCTGTCCACTTCCATATTCAGCGGCTGTGCAAAGCCTATACCGTTAAGCTTACCGCGGATCTCTCCGCCCTTATCAAGCCACTGGGCCAGCGCGTCACGCTCAAGCGTAATGTGCACCACCTGCATGTCATGGAGTTTAAGCGGCTGCTGGAGAAGCAGCGTCAGCGTTGGGCTGGTCAGCTCAGCGGGCAGTTCGTAGTGCGGTTTACGGGCGAACATGCCGCCAAGACGGTTCACCTTCAGTGCTGTTTTATCACTTTGCTGCTGCTGTAGCTGAATGCGCCGTTGGGCTATCGCCCCAAGCTGGTTGAGCATTGATTGCTGGCCCCAGGCGTGTCCGGTCATCAATATTTCAAGCTGCTGCTGCATCAGATTCATCCCTTCGGCATCGTGCCAGAGGCAGTCTTTCAGCAGGATAAGATCGATAGGGGCAACCGCGTCGCGCCCGCTGAACAGGGCGCTGGCCTGCAGCAGACGGATTGCTTTTTTCCAGCGACGGTCGGAAACATAAGGTGCAGAAGGAAGGAGATCAAGCTGCTGACGGAGCTGGTAGATTAGCTCAAAGACCGCGTCCGGCAGTGTGATTTTGCCGATATCCACCTGCCACTGCTGATACTCCTCGTCCGTGACCTGCAGTGAAGCGGCTACCGGGTTTTCATTTTCATCCTGCTGGCTGATCAGCATGGAGCGGAAGTTCGATTTATCCTGCACTTTGTCCAGCCACAGGCGGATCAGCATGCGGTCATACAGCGCTTCAAGGCTGCTGTCGGCCTCGGGAAGTTCGTTCGAGGCGGCCACCAGCAGGCGCATCGGGATTTTCTCTTCGCTGGCGCCGTTACGGAACCGGCGTTCGTTAATCGCCGTGAGCAGGGTATTCAGAATGGCCGGTCCCGCTTTCCAGATCTCATCGAGAAAAACAATCTCTGCTTCCGGCAGATACCCCTCGGTAAGGCGTTGATAACGCCCCTCATCTTTCAGCGCCTGGATGGACAGCGGGCCGAAAACTTCTTCAGGGGTGGAAAAGCGGGTCATCAGGTATTCGAAGGCGCGTGCATTCTGAAAGGCAAATTTCAGCCTACGGGCAATCAGGCTTTTGGCAATGCCCGGCGGGCCAAGCAGAAATACGCTTTCACCGCTCAACGCCGCCAGTAAACAGAGGCGTATGGCGTGACTGCGTTCGAAAAGACCTTTCTCCAGTGCGCTGCTGAGACGGGAAATTCTTTCTGCTAATAAATGTGAGTGAGCCATAATAGTTTTTGCATCCTTTCGCCGTCGTGGCGGCTAATTGAAGCGAGTATAGACGTTTCAGTCAGGGCTGGTAATAGGCTGAAGTGCGGCGCAATTTTCTTTGCGCTACATTAATGCGGTTGCATTTAGGGGTTCGATTTTGCAACGAATCGTGCATACTGTGCGCTTTTTGTGGACCAAGGGAACAGGAACACATTTGTTATTTAAACGAAAAGACTAGTCTATGAGCACTGATAATAAGCAATCATTACCCGCAATTACGCTTGCGGCGATCGGGGTTGTCTACGGTGATATCGGCACCAGCCCGCTTTATACGCTTCGTGAATGTCTGTCCGGCCAGTTTGGCTTTGGTGTTGAACGCGATGCCGTATTTGGCTTCCTGTCCCTCATCTTCTGGCTGCTGATCCTGGTGGTTTCTGTTAAATACCTCTCCTTTGTGATGCGTGCAGATAACGCAGGTGAGGGGGGGATCCTGACCCTGATGTCCCTTGCGGGGCGCAACACCTCGGCCAGAATGACGTCGGTACTGGTTATTATTGGCCTGATTGGTGGCAGCTTCTTCTATGGGGAAGTGGTCATCACGCCTGCTATCTCGGTGCTTTCGGCGATTGAGGGGCTTGAGATTATCGCACCGCAGCTTGATACGTGGGTGGTTCCGCTGGCGATAATCGTTCTGACGTTGCTGTTTATTATCCAGAAGCACGGTACCGGGCTGGTGGGGAAACTGTTCGCACCGATTATGCTGGCCTGGTTCCTGATTCTGGCGGCGCTCGGTTTGCGCGGAGTTATTGGCAACCCGGAGGTTCTGCAGGCGCTGAACCCATACTGGGCTATCCATTTCTTCCTTGAATACAAAGTCGTTTCCTTCGTGGCGCTCGGCGCCGTTGTGCTCTCTATTACCGGTGTTGAAGCGCTGTATGCAGATATGGGGCACTTCGGCAAACTGCCGATTCGCGTGGCGTGGTTTTTAGTTGTCCTGCCATCGCTTGTATTGAACTACTTCGGGCAGGGGGCGCTGCTGCTGAAAAACCCGGAAGCGATTAAAAACCCCTTCTTCCTGCTGGCCCCGGATTGGGCGCTGGTGCCGATGCTTATTCTGGCCACGCTGGCCACCGTTATCGCTTCTCAGGCGGTCATTTCCGGCGTGTTCTCTCTGACGCGCCAGGCCGTGCGTCTGGGGTATCTCTCTCCCATGCGTATCATCCATACCTCAGAGATGGAGTCAGGCCAGATCTACATCCCGTTTGTTAACTGGCTGCTCTATTTTGCTGTGGTGATCGTGATCGTCAGCTTTGAGCACTCCAGCAACCTGGCCGCGGCGTACGGTATTGCGGTAACAGGCACCATGGTGCTGACATCGCTTCTTTCCACCACGGTGGCGTACCGAAACTGGCACTGGAACAAGTTCCTCGTGGCGATGATTCTGGTGGGCTTCCTGTGCATCGACGTACCGCTGTTCTCGGCAAACCTCGATAAGATTGTCTCCGGCGGCTGGCTGCCGCTGACGCTTGGTCTGTTGATGTTCATTGTGATGACCACGTGGAAAAGCGAGCGTTTCCGTCTGCTGCGTCGTATGCATGAACACGGAAACTCCCTGGAGGCGATGATTGCCTCGCTGGAGAAATCACCACCGGTTCGCGTACCGGGCACGGCGGTGTATATGTCTCGTGCGTTGAACGTTATTCCGTTCGCATTGATGCATAACCTCAAGCACAACAAGGTGCTGCATGAGCGGGTTATCCTGCTGACCCTGCGCACCGAAGATGCACCGTATGTTCACAATGTGCGCCGTGTTCAAATTGAGCAACTGTCGCCAACCTTCTGGCGCGTGGTGGCGAGCTACGGCTGGCGTGAGACGCCGAACGTGGAAGAGGTCTTCCACCGCTGCGGTCTGGAAGGCTTAAGCTGCCGCATGATGGAAACATCGTTCTTTATGTCGCATGAGTCGCTGATTATCGGTAAACGTCCGTGGTATTTGCGCCTGCGCGGCAAGCTGTATCTTATTCTGCAGCGAAACGCCCTTCGTGCGCCGGACCAGTTTGAGATCCCGCCTAACCGCGTGATCGAGCTGGGAACCCAGGTCGAGATTTAAGCTCCTTAAAATGCCGGGTGGCGCTTCGCTTACCCGGCCTACTCATACTCAATATTCCCGCCAAAATTTACGTCTCATTTCACTTAGCGAAACGTTTCGACACCGATCACAATTCTGTTACGTCATGGTGGTTTTCTGAACACTCTTAAGACTAAACTGATTTCAGCGAAACGTTTCGCTAGTGGAGCAAGAAAATGAAGAAAGGCACGGTTCTCAACTCAGAAATCTCGTCGGTTATTTCCCGTCTTGGGCATACCGATACGCTGGTGGTTTGCGATGCAGGCTTACCGGTTCCGCGCAGCACAACCCGTATTGATATGGCGTTAACGCAGGGCGTGCCCTCGTTTATGCAGGTACTGGATGTAGTGACCGCGGAGATGCAGGTTGAGGCGGCTATTCTCGCAGCGGAAATCAAACAACATAATCCGCAACTCCACGAAACGTTGCTCAATCACATTGAGCAACTGCAACAACACCAGGGAAACACCATAGAAATTCGTTACACAACGCACGAACAGTTCAAACAACAAACCGCAGACAGTCAGGCGGTGATTCGCAGCGGGGAGTGTTCCCCGTATGCGAATATCATTCTCTGTGCTGGCGTCACCTTCTGAGGCCATCATGGACGCATTACTGCAACTTAAAGGGATCGATAAATCGTTCCCGGGCGTAAAAGCCCTTTCTGGCGCGGCGCTGAACGTTTATGCCGGACGCGTAATGGCGCTGGTGGGCGAGAATGGCGCCGGCAAATCCACCATGATGAAAGTGCTGACCGGTATCTATCAACGCGATGCCGGTTCACTTTTGTGGCTGGGTAAAGAGACCACCTTCAGCGGTCCAAAAGCCTCGCAGGAAGCGGGGATCGGCATTATTCACCAGGAACTGAACCTGATCCCGCAGCTCACTATTGCGGAGAACATCTTCCTTGGCCGCGAATTTGTTAACCGGTTTGGCAAAATTGACTGGAAAACGATGTATGCCGAAGCGGATAAGCTGCTGGCGAAGCTGAACCTGCGCTTCAAAAGCGACCGCCTGGTGGGCGAACTCTCCATTGGCGACCAGCAGATGGTGGAGATCGCGAAAGTGCTGAGCTTTGAGTCGAAGGTCATCATTATGGATGAACCGACGGACGCCCTGACCGATACCGAAACCGAATCCCTGTTCCGCGTCATCCGCGAGCTGAAATCGCAGGGACGTGGAATTGTCTATATCTCTCACCGTATGAAAGAGATTTTCGAGATCTGCGACGACGTTACCGTCTTCCGCGACGGGCAGTTTATTGCCGAGCGTGAAGTGGCATCGCTGACGGAAGATACGCTTATCGAAATGATGGTGGGACGCAAGCTCGAAGATCAATACCCGCACCTCGACAAAGCACCGGGTGAGATCCGCCTGAAGGTGGATAATCTCTGTGGCCCGGGCGTGGATAATGTCTCCTTTACCCTGCGCAAAGGGGAAATTCTTGGCGTGGCAGGGCTAATGGGCGCCGGCCGTACCGAGCTGATGAAAGTGCTGTACGGTGCGCTGCCGCGATCCAGCGGTTATGTCACTCTCGACGGGCATGAAGTGGTGACGCGCTCTCCGCAGGATGGCCTGGCGAATGGTATTGTTTATATCTCCGAAGACCGTAAGCGCGACGGCTTAGTGCTGGGCATGTCGGTGAAAGAGAACATGTCTCTTACCGCCCTGCGCTATTTCAGCCGCAGCGGCGGCAGCCTGAAACATAAAGATGAACAGCAGGCAGTCAGCGATTTTATCCGCCTCTTTAATGTGAAAACCCCCTCGATGGAACAGGCGATTGGCCTGCTGTCCGGCGGTAATCAACAGAAAGTGGCGATTGCACGCGGGCTGATGACGCGCCCGAAAGTGTTGATCCTTGATGAACCTACCCGCGGCGTGGACGTAGGGGCCAAAAAAGAGATCTATCAGCTGATTAACCAGTTCAAGGCCGACGGTCTGAGCATCATTCTGGTCTCTTCCGAGATGCCAGAGGTATTAGGCATGAGCGATCGCATTATCGTCATGCATGAAGGGCATCTCGGCGGTGAATTCACTCGCGAGCAGGCCACCCAGGAAGTTCTGATGGCTGCCGCTGTGGGCAAGCTTAATCGCGTGAATCAGGAGTAAGAAGATGACTACCCAGGCTGTTTCTGGTCGCCGTTATTTCACAAAGGCATGGCTGATGGAACAAAAATCGCTGATTGCCCTGCTGGTGCTGATCGCGATTGTGTCGACCATGAGCCCCAATTTCTTCACCGTTAATAACCTGTTCAACATTCTTCAGCAGACCTCCGTGAACGCCATTATGGCGGTCGGGATGACGCTGGTGATCCTGACATCGGGTATCGATCTGTCCGTCGGTTCCCTGCTGGCGCTCACCGGTGCGGTTGCTGCTTCAATCGTCGGGATTGAGGTCAACGCGCTGGTGGCCGTTGCCGCTGCGCTGGCGCTGGGTGCGGCAATTGGTGCTGTCACCGGGGTTATTGTGGCGAAAGGTCGTGTTCAGGCGTTTATTGCGACGCTGGTCATGATGCTGCTGCTGCGCGGTGTCACCATGGTGTATACCAACGGCAGCCCGGTTAACACCGGCTTTACGGACAACGCCGATCTGTTTGGCTGGTTCGGTATCGGTCGCCCGCTGGGTATCCCGACGCCGGTCTGGATCATGGCCATCGTCTTCCTGGCGGCGTGGTACATGCTGCACCACACGCGTCTGGGCCGCTATATTTATGCACTGGGCGGTAACGAAGCGGCAACGCGTCTGTCCGGTATCAGCGTCAACAAAGTTAAAATTATCGTTTACTCACTGTGCGGTTTGCTGGCCTCTCTGGCGGGCATCATCGAAGTGGCGCGCCTCTCTTCCGCGCAGCCAACGGCGGGTACGGGGTATGAGCTGGATGCCATTGCGGCAGTGGTTCTGGGCGGTACGAGTCTTGCGGGCGGTAAAGGTCGCATTGTTGGGACATTGATCGGCGCACTGATTCTCGGTTTCCTGAATAATGGTTTGAATTTGTTAGGTGTTTCCTCCTATTACCAGATGATCGTTAAAGCAGTGGTGATTTTGCTGGCGGTCCTGGTAGACAACAAAAAACAGTAACTGACGACACTACAGGACATCTTAGATATGAACATGAAAAAACTGGCTACCCTGGTTTCTGCTGTCGCGCTGAGCGCAACCGTAAGTGCTAACGCTATGGCGAAAGACACCATCGCGCTGGTTATCTCCACGCTGAACAACCCGTTCTTCGTCTCCCTGAAGGATGGCGCACAGAAAGAAGCCGACAAACTGGGCTACAACCTGGTGGTGCTGGATTCACAGAACAACCCGGCGAAAGAGCTGGCTAACGTGCAGGACTTAACCGTTCGCGGCACCAAAATCCTGCTGATCAACCCAACCGATTCTGACGCGGTGGGTAACGCCGTGAAGATGGCAAACCAGGCGAAGATCCCGGTGATCACCCTGGACCGTCAGGCAACGAAAGGCGACGTTGTGAGCCACATTGCGTCTGATAACGTGCTGGGCGGTAAAATCGCGGGTGACTACATCGCGAAGAAAGCAGGTGAAGGCGCGAAAGTTATCGAACTGCAGGGTATTGCCGGTACGTCCGCAGCCCGCGAACGTGGCGAAGGTTTCCAGCAGGCGGTTGCGGCTCACAAATTTAACGTCCTGGCCAGCCAGCCTGCTGACTTCGACCGTACTAAAGGTCTGAACGTCATGCAGAACCTGCTGACCGCGCACCCAGACGTGCAGGCGGTGTTCGCACAGAACGACGAAATGGCGCTCGGCGCGCTGCGTGCCCTGCAGACTGCAGGTAAATCTGATGTGATGGTTGTCGGATTTGACGGCACACCAGATGGAGAAAAAGCGGTAAATGATGGCAAACTGGCGGCGACCATCGCTCAGCTGCCTGAGCAGATCGGCGCGACTGGCGTGCAGACTGCTGACAAAGTGCTGAAGGGCGAAAAAGTTCAGGCTAAATATCCAGTTGACCTGAAACTGGTCATCAAGCAGTAAAAAGGCGATTCAGGCAGTCGCTGGCTGCCTGAGGGACACCAATAAAGAAAAGTGTGGCATACGCCACCGGGTAACACCGGTGGCGCTCTCAGATGGACAGCTCAACCATGAAAACCGCAGGCAACCTCGTCGTCCTTGGCAGTATCAATGCCGATCACATTCTTAACCTTGAATCCTTCCCGACGCCGGGCGAAACCGTCACCGGCAACCATTATCAGGTGGCATTTGGCGGTAAAGGTGCCAACCAGGCGGTTGCAGCAGGACGCAGTGGGGCAAATATCGCGTTTATCGCCTGTACAGGTGATGATGATACCGGTGAGCGCGTGCGTAAACAGCTCGCCAGCGATAACATCGATGTTGCGCCAGTCAGCGTTGTTGCAGGGGAATCGACCGGCGTGGCGCTGATTTTCGTCAACGCGGAAGGTGAGAATGTCATCGGTATTCATGCTGGCGCGAATGCCCGTCTTACGACGGACCGCGTTGAAGCACAGCGCGAGCTTATCGCTAATGCCGACGCGTTACTGATGCAGCTGGAATCGCCCGTAGAAAGCGTACTGGCGGCCGCTGACATTGCGCATCAAAATCATACCACTGTCGTACTTAATCCTGCGCCTGCCCGTGTATTATCAGACGAACTGCTGGCGCGGGTGGACATCATTACACCGAACGAAACCGAAGCGGAAAAACTGACGGGCATTCGTGTTGAAAATGATGATGACGCAGCGCGTGCCGCGAAAGCGCTGCACGATAAAGGCATCGGCACCGTTATCATTACCCTCGGTAGCCGCGGCGTGTGGGCAAGCGTAAACGGCGAAGGCCGTCGCGTGCCGGGCTTTAAGGTCAAGGCGATTGACACCATCGCGGCAGGCGATACGTTTAACGGAGCATTGGTGACAGCGCTGCTGGAAGGAAAGGGAATGGATGATGCTATCCGCTTTGCGCATGCTGCTGCGGCTATCGCCGTCACGCGCAAAGGTGCCCAGCCCTCCGTTCCGTGGCGTAAAGAGATCGACGAATTCTTAAGTCAGCAGGGGTAACGCTTGGCCACAATGAAAGATGTCGCCCGCCTGGCGGGCGTTTCTACGTCGACAGTCTCCCACGTCATTAATAACGATCGCTTTGTCAGCGAGGCGATTCGGGAGAAAGTCGAAGCCGCAGTGAAAGATCTCAACTATGCGCCGTCTGCGCTGGCCCGCAGCCTGAAGCTCAACCAGACGCGCACCATTGGCATGCTGATCACCGCCAGTACGAATCCCTTTTATTCTGAACTTGTCCGCGGGGTGGAACGCAGCTGCTTCGAACGCGGCTACAGTCTGGTGCTGTGCAATACCGAAGGGGATGAGCAGCGCATGAACCGTAATCTGGAGACGCTGATGCAAAAACGCGTCGACGGGTTACTGCTGCTGTGTACCGAAACGCATCAACCCTCGAAAGAGATCATTCAGCGTTATCCGTCTATCCCCACGGTGATGATGGACTGGGCGCCGTTCGACGGGACCAGCGATCTGATTCAGGATAACTCCCTGCTGGGCGGAGATATGGCAACCCAGTATCTGATCGACAAAGGCCATACCCGCATCGCCTGCATTACTGGCCCGCTGGATAAAACCCCGGCGCGTCTGCGTCTGGAGGGGTACCTTTCCGCGATGGCTCGGGCGGGACTCGCGGTTCCGGAGGGTTACCGTATTACCGGCGATTTTGAATTTCAGGGCGGTTTCGAGGCGATGCAGACATTGCTGGCGCAGACACCGCGCCCGCAGGCCGTCTTTATTGGCAACGATGCCATGGCATTTGGGGCGTATAAGGCGTTGTACCAGGCGGGATTGCGTATTCCTGACGATATGGCGGTGATTGGCTACGATGATATCGAACTGGCCAGCTACATGACCCCGCCGCTGACCACGATCCATCAGCCAAAAGATGAACTGGGTGAGCTGGCCATTGATGTATTAATCCACCGAATGGCGCAGCCCACGCTGCAGCAGCAACGTCTGCAGCTTACTCCTGTTCTGATGGAACGGGGTTCGGTTTAGCTTTTGTTTTGTGGCGTTCTTTAATCAGGTTTCGACCATCTTTCGGTTTTAACAGCATAAAGACCAGCGCTGAAACGACGGTAAGTACGCCCATCGTGATAAAGGTATAGTGGAACTGCTCGACGGTGTTCGCGCTGTCAAAACCTTCATAGAACCGCAGTACCGCGGCACTGACAGCCACCCCAAGGCTGATTGATAACTGTTGAGTCACCGCCAGCACGCTGTTGCCACTACTGGCGTTGTCGTCAGTCAGATCCGCGAGAGTAATCGTGTTCATCGACGTGAACTGCGTTGACATTGCCATACCCAGCACAAACAACGGCAGGATCAGCATCCAGACGGGAAGCGAGGCAGATTGTAGCGAGAACTGCGCAATCATCAGCCCGATAAAGACCGTTACGCCAACCAGCGTCTTCCGATAGCCAAACCAGCGCAGCACCTGTGTGACGGTTGATTTGGCCAGAATTGAGCCCATTGCCGTGGGCGCCATCATGCAGCCGGCTATCAGGGCCGGATAGCCGAAACCGACCTGCAGCATCAGAGGCATCAAAAACGGTACGCAGCCCGTCCCCAGGCGCGAAGCAATATTCCCCGCGATACCTACCGAGAAAGTGCGCGTATTAAAGAGAGACAGCGAAATCAGCGGTGTCGGGTGACGGCGTGCATGACGTATATAAAGAAGGAACAGCAAAATACCGCCAAGAATGACAGCCAGCGCAAGCCATGTTGCCACTATCTTCTCACCAAACAGCTCCATCCCGCTGGAGAACAATACCAGGCTCAGACCAAACAGGAAAAAACCACCCATATCGAAACTGCGTCTTGGCGTGGTGAAGTTCGGCATATATTTGCGGGCATACAGCAGCCCTGCTACGCCAATTGGAATGTTAATCAGGAAGATCCAGTGCCAGCTGGCCCAGGTGACAAACACACCACCCAGCACCGGGCCAAGTATCGGACCGACCAGGCCGGGCATGGTGACGAAGTTGAGCACGGGAAGCAATTCA
This sequence comes from Enterobacter cloacae complex sp. 277I4, assembly GCF_050031465.1. Lineage (NCBI taxonomy): Bacteria > Pseudomonadati > Pseudomonadota > Gammaproteobacteria > Enterobacterales > Enterobacteriaceae > Enterobacter > Enterobacter cloacae complex sp. 277I4. The sequence goes on along the minus strand of NZ_JBLGWC010000001.1, from coordinate 5,084,803 downwards.
CTGCGTGGATAGGCGCGCAAAAGTGCCAGGCGCGCCACGGGCATCATCATCGCGCCGCCAATTCCCTGCAGAACGCGGAAGATAACCAGTTCGGTCAGAGAGGATGATAATGCACAGGCCAGCGAACCGAGCGTAAAGAGCGTTACGGCCAACATAAATACGCGACGGGTGCCGAAGCGATCGGCCAGCCAGCCGCTCACCGGGATCAACATTGCAACCGTCAGGGTGTAACTGATGATGGCGGACTGCATCGCCAGCGGCGATCGGTTAAGGCTTTGCGCAATGGCGGGAAGTGCGGTGTTGAGGATGGTGGCATCCAGTGCCTGCATAAAGAACGCCATGGCTGCAATCCACGGCAGCCCGGCCATGCTGCGTGCTTTTTTCTTTGTCATTTATTCACCTGCTGGTGGGTTGGCGCGGCCAGTAACGCCTGGCACGCGCTCAGGGCTCGTTGCCCGTCGCTCTCCTGAATGGCATCGACAATGGCCTGATGCAGATCCAGCTTCACCACTTCGTCCTGAGTAATAGAGGTAAAGTAGGTGTGGTACACCGAATGGAATAAAGAAGCAAAAGAGGTAAGGAACGGATTGGCGCTCATCATATAGATATGTTCATGCCAGGCCATATCGACCTCAACCCAGCGCTCGCGGTTGAAGTGCTTTTTCAGGAACACCATCTCTTCCATTAAGGTGTTGAGCTGGGCTTTTTGTTCGGCTGTCCCGAGCGTGGCGGCAAGCAGGCAGGCCTGCGGCTCAAGACTGCTGCGCATCACCAGAAAGTGATCGACGACCTGATTGAAGTTGTCTTCTGTCATCCACCAGGAGAGAAGTTCCTGATCGAGGAAGTTCCAGTTGCTTTGTGGCATCACCCGCGTGCCAATGCGCGGACGCGGTAGCACCATGCCTTTTGCTGTTAAGGTTTTCACTGCTTCGCGAACGGCGGTACGACTCACGCCAAACTGCTCGCCCAGCTCCATTTCGCCCGGCAGGATGCTACCCGGGGCATATTTACCCGCTAAAATCAGCTGAGCCAGCTTTTCTGCCAGCACATAAGACAGGTTTTTTTGGGCTGCCAGCTGTTGTGCGCTCAATGGCATTGCTTTTATTCCTTAATGATTCTTGTCGATAAGTATGCCACCGTGAATGTGATTGTGGTTGCAGATACATCAAATAGAACACTTTGTAGCTTGATTTCATCGCTATTGGTGAAAAAAAACACGGACGGAAACTTTTTTTAAATTTCCTCTTGTCACTTCAGAATAACTCCCTATAATGCGCCTCCACTGACACGGAACAACGGCACACACGCCGCCGGGTCAGCAGAGAAAAGCAAATTAAACGCTTGACTCTGAAGCGGGAAAGCGTAATATGCACACCCCGCGCCGCAGCGAAAACGAAGCGGCACTGCTCTTTAACAATTTATCAGACAATCTGTGTGGGCACTCAAAGTGACATGGATTCTTAACGTCGCAAGACGAAAAATGAATACCAAGTCTCAACGAGTGAACACGTAATTCATTACGAAGTTTAATTCATTGAGCATCAAACTTTTAAATTGAAGAGTTTGATCATGGCTCAGATTGAACGCTGGCGGCAGGCCTAACACATGCAAGTCGAACGGTAGCACAGAGAGCTTGCTCTCGGGTGACGAGTGGCGGACGGGTGAGTAATGTCTGGGAAACTGCCTGATGGAGGGGGATAACTACTGGAAACGGTAGCTAATACCGCATAACGTCGCAAGACCAAAGAGGGGGACCTTCGGGCCTCTTGCCATCAGATGTGCCCAGATGGGATTAGCTAGTAGGTGGGGTAACGGCTCACCTAGGCGACGATCCCTAGCTGGTCTGAGAGGATGACCAGCCACACTGGAACTGAGACACGGTCCAGACTCCTACGGGAGGCAGCAGTGGGGAATATTGCACAATGGGCGCAAGCCTGATGCAGCCATGCCGCGTGTATGAAGAAGGCCTTCGGGTTGTAAAGTACTTTCAGCGGGGAGGAAGGTGTTGTGGTTAATAACCGCAGCAATTGACGTTACCCGCAGAAGAAGCACCGGCTAACTCCGTGCCAGCAGCCGCGGTAATACGGAGGGTGCAAGCGTTAATCGGAATTACTGGGCGTAAAGCGCACGCAGGCGGTCTGTCAAGTCGGATGTGAAATCCCCGGGCTCAACCTGGGAACTGCATTCGAAACTGGCAGGCTGGAGTCTTGTAGAGGGGGGTAGAATTCCAGGTGTAGCGGTGAAATGCGTAGAGATCTGGAGGAATACCGGTGGCGAAGGCGGCCCCCTGGACAAAGACTGACGCTCAGGTGCGAAAGCGTGGGGAGCAAACAGGATTAGATACCCTGGTAGTCCACGCCGTAAACGATGTCGATTTGGAGGTTGTGCCCTTGAGGCGTGGCTTCCGGAGCTAACGCGTTAAATCGACCGCCTGGGGAGTACGGCCGCAAGGTTAAAACTCAAATGAATTGACGGGGGCCCGCACAAGCGGTGGAGCATGTGGTTTAATTCGATGCAACGCGAAGAACCTTACCTGGTCTTGACATCCACAGAACTTTCCAGAGATGGATTGGTGCCTTCGGGAACTGTGAGACAGGTGCTGCATGGCTGTCGTCAGCTCGTGTTGTGAAATGTTGGGTTAAGTCCCGCAACGAGCGCAACCCTTATCCTTTGTTGCCAGCGGTCCGGCCGGGAACTCAAAGGAGACTGCCAGTGATAAACTGGAGGAAGGTGGGGATGACGTCAAGTCATCATGGCCCTTACGACCAGGGCTACACACGTGCTACAATGGCGCATACAAAGAGAAGCGACCTCGCGAGAGCAAGCGGACCTCATAAAGTGCGTCGTAGTCCGGATTGGAGTCTGCAACTCGACTCCATGAAGTCGGAATCGCTAGTAATCGTAGATCAGAATGCTACGGTGAATACGTTCCCGGGCCTTGTACACACCGCCCGTCACACCATGGGAGTGGGTTGCAAAAGAAGTAGGTAGCTTAACCTTCGGGAGGGCGCTTACCACTTTGTGATTCATGACTGGGGTGAAGTCGTAACAAGGTAACCGTAGGGGAACCTGCGGTTGGATCACCTCCTTACCTTAAAGAACCTGCCTTTGCAGTGCTCACACAGATTGTCTGATGAAAAGTAAATAGCAAGGCGTCTTGCGATTGAGACTGTACGTCCCCTTCGTCTAGAGGCCCAGGACACCGCCCTTTCACGGCGGTAACAGGGGTTCGAATCCCCTAGGGGACGCCACTTGCTGGTTCGTGAGTGAAAGTCACCTGCCGTCATATCTCAAAACTGACTTGCGAGTCATGTTTGAGATATTTGCTCTTTAAAAATCTGGATCAAGCTGAAAATTGAAACGACACATCTTTAATGGTGTGTTCGAGTCTCTCAAATTTTCGCAATCAGAAGTGAAACATCTTCGGGTTGTGAGGTTAAGCGACTAAGCGTACACGGTGGATGCCCTGGCAGTCAGAGGCGATGAAGGACGTGCTAATCTGCGAAAAGCGCCGGCGAGGTGATATGAACCCTTGACCCGGCGATGTCCGAATGGGGAAACCCAGTGTGATTCGTCACACTATCGTTAACTGAATACATAGGTTAACGAGGCGAACCGGGGGAACTGAAACATCTAAGTACCCCGAGGAAAAGAAATCAACCGAGATTCCCCCAGTAGCGGCGAGCGAACGGGGAGCAGCCCAGAGTCTGAATCAGCTTGTGTGTTAGTGGAAGCGTCTGGAAAGTCGCACGGTACAGGGTGAAAGTCCCGTACACGAAAATGCACAGGCTGTGAACTCGAAGAGTAGGGCGGGACACGTGGTATCCTGTCTGAATATGGGGGGACCATCCTCCAAGGCTAAATACTCCTGACTGACCGATAGTGAACCAGTACCGTGAGGGAAAGGCGAAAAGAACCCCGGCGAGGGGAGTGAAAAAGAACCTGAAACCGTGTACGTACAAGCAGTGGGAGCACCTTCGTGGTGTGACTGCGTACCTTTTGTATAATGGGTCAGCGACTTATATTCTGTAGCAAGGTTAACCGTATAGGGGAGCCGAAGGGAAACCGAGTCTTAACTGGGCGTTAAGTTGCAGGGTATAGACCCGAAACCCGGTGATCTAGCCATGGGCAGGTTGAAGGTTGGGTAACACTAACTGGAGGACCGAACCGACTAATGTTGAAAAATTAGCGGATGACCTGTGGCTGGGGGTGAAAGGCCAATCAAACCGGGAGATAGCTGGTTCTCCCCGAAAGCTATTTAGGTAGCGCCTCGTGAACTCATCTTCGGGGGTAGAGCACTGTTTCGGCTAGGGGGCCATCCCGGCTTACCAACCCGATGCAAACTACGAATACCGAAGAATGTTATCACGGGAGACACACGGCGGGTGCTAACGTCCGTCGTGAAGAGGGAAACAACCCAGACCGCCAGCTAAGGTCCCAAAGTCATGGTTAAGTGGGAAACGATGTGGGAAGGCCCAGACAGCCAGGATGTTGGCTTAGAAGCAGCCATCATTTAAAGAAAGCGTAATAGCTCACTGGTCGAGTCGGCCTGCGCGGAAGATGTAACGGGGCTAAACCATGCACCGAAGCTGCGGCAGCGACACTATGTGTTGTTGGGTAGGGGAGCGTTCTGTAAGCCGTTGAAGGTGGCCTGTGAGGGTTGCTGGAGGTATCAGAAGTGCGAATGCTGACATAAGTAACGATAAAGCGGGTGAAAAGCCCGCTCGCCGGAAGACCAAGGGTTCCTGTCCAACGTTAATCGGGGCAGGGTGAGTCGACCCCTAAGGCGAGGCCGAAAGGCGTAGTCGATGGGAAACAGGTTAATATTCCTGTACTTGGTGTTACTGCGAAGGGGGGACGGAGAAGGCTATGTTAGCCGGGCGACGGTTGTCCCGGTTTAAGCATGTAGGCGGAGGTTCCAGGTAAATCCGGTACCTTTTAACGCTGAGGTGTGATGACGAGGCACTACGGTGCTGAAGTAACAAATGCCCTGCTTCCAGGAAAAGCCTCTAAGCATCAGGTAACACGAAATCGTACCCCAAACCGACACAGGTGGTCAGGTAGAGAATACCAAGGCGCTTGAGAGAACTCGGGTGAAGGAACTAGGCAAAATGGTGCCGTAACTTCGGGAGAAGGCACGCTGATATGTAGGTGAAGCCCCTGCGGGTGGAGCTGAAATCAGTCGAAGATACCAGCTGGCTGCAACTGTTTATTAAAAACACAGCACTGTGCAAACACGAAAGTGGACGTATACGGTGTGACGCCTGCCCGGTGCCGGAAGGTTAATTGATGGGGTTAGCGGTAACGCGAAGCTCTTGATCGAAGCCCCGGTAAACGGCGGCCGTAACTATAACGGTCCTAAGGTAGCGAAATTCCTTGTCGGGTAAGTTCCGACCTGCACGAATGGCGTAATGATGGCCAGGCTGTCTCCACCCGAGACTCAGTGAAATTGAACTCGCTGTGAAGATGCAGTGTACCCGCGGCAAGACGGAAAGACCCCGTGAACCTTTACTATAGCTTGACACTGAACACTGGTCCTTGATGTGTAGGATAGGTGGGAGGCTTTGAAGCGTGGACGCCAGTCTGCGTGGAGCCATCCTTGAAATACCACCCTTTAATGGCTGGTGTTCTAACGTAGACCCGTTACCCGGGTTGCGGACAGTGTCTGGTGGGTAGTTTGACTGGGGCGGTCTCCTCCCAAAGAGTAACGGAGGAGCACGAAGGTTAGCTAATCCTGGTCGGACATCAGGAGGTTAGTGCAATGGCATAAGCTAGCTTGACTGCGAGAGTGACGGCTCGAGCAGGTGCGAAAGCAGGTCATAGTGATCCGGTGGTTCTGAATGGAAGGGCCATCGCTCAACGGATAAAAGGTACTCCGGGGATAACAGGCTGATACCGCCCAAGAGTTCATATCGACGGCGGTGTTTGGCACCTCGATGTCGGCTCATCACATCCTGGGGCTGAAGTAGGTCCCAAGGGTATGGCTGTTCGCCATTTAAAGTGGTACGCGAGCTGGGTTTAGAACGTCGTGAGACAGTTCGGTCCCTATCTGCCGTGGGCGCTGGAGAATTGAGGGGGGCTGCTCCTAGTACGAGAGGACCGGAGTGGACGCATCACTGGTGTTCGGGTTGTCATGCCAATGGCACTGCCCGGTAGCTAAATGCGGAAGAGATAAGTGCTGAAAGCATCTAAGCACGAAACTTGCCCCGAGATGAGTTCTCCCTGAGACTTAAAGTCTCCTGAAGGAACGTTGAAGACGACGACGTTGATAGGTCGGGTGTGTAAGCGCAGCGATGCGTTGAGCTAACCGATACTAATGAACCGTGAGGCTTAACCTTACAACGCCGAAGGTGTTTTGGCGAAGAGACAGATTTTCAGCTTTGATTCAGAGTCCGAAGGATTTTGCGCTGAGACAAGGCGGCAAGCGAAGGAAAGGAAGGAGCATACTGAGGTATGTGACTGACTTTACGAGAGCAGCCAACGCAGTATCAGCCCAAAAGACACAGGACAGAGCACAGGAATTTGCCTGGCGGCTTTAGCGCGGTGGTCCCACCTGACCCCATGCCGAACTCAGAAGTGAAACGCCGTAGCGCCGATGGTAGTGTGGGGTCTCCCCATGTGAGAGTAGGGAACTGCCAGGCATCAAATAAGAAGAACCCCGTACCGTAAGGTGCGGGGTTTTTTGCTTTTGTTTTCTCCCTCACTCTCACCCTCACCCTGCGGGAGAGGGCATCAGACCGCACACCACCCCACAATAAACTCAGCAATCTTATCCTCATCATTTAAATCCAGCACCGGAACCTCAACATCGAGAGCGACATCGCTGGCCACCGCAATGACATGCTCATCCAGCGTTAACTCGCTAACATCATGCCCGGCATCGTTTCTGAACAGCAGGATCTTTGCAACGGCCTCATGCTTAAACCCCTCAACCAGCACCAGATCAAGCGTGGAGTGATCCATCCGACTGACCAGATACGCGAGATCCAGCGGTGCTTCATCGGGCGTTTCCGTCATTAATGCCCACCGCTCACGACTTGCCACCATGGTTTGCGCGGCACCTGCCTTACGCAGTTCATAGCTGTCTTTACCCGGTTTATCGACGTCCATATTGTGGTGGGTATGCTTAATCAGCCCAGGGCGGATGCCTCTGGCACAAAGTGCGGGTATCAGCTTTTTGAGCAGCGTCGTTTTCCCGGTACCACTCCAGGCGGCGATAGCTAAAACAGGCGTCATTTTTTCTCCTGCATGGTCTGTAAATCTTCCGTCGTATTCACGTTCACAAATGCAGACTTCCAGTCGCTAAAATCAACGGAATGGCCGCCTGACTGACGCATAAACACCATGACTCTTCGCTCTCCCGCCGTCAGGTAATCCTGCAGCGCTGGAACTAATGATCTATGAATCAGCGTAATAGCAGGATGGTCGCGCTCACCGTCATGCACCCAGACAACCGGTGCACCATCACGAGACTGCACGAGACGCTCGACAAGGCAGGAGGGAATAAACGGCGTATCACACGGGCAGAAAACAAACCACTCTGCCTCAGACTGCTGCATGACCGAGAGCATGCCGGCCAACGGTCCTGGGTAATCCCCGAGAGTATCCTGATAAACGGGGTATCCGCTGCGCTGATAAATATCGATATGGCGATTGGCACTGATGGCTATTGCCGCAACCTGATCTGCAAGCGTGGCAGCAACATGCTGCCAAAGTGGCTTACCGTTAAGGTGCTGAAGCCCCTTATCTTTTCCCGCCATGCGCGTTGCCTTGCCACCCGCCAGAACCACTCCGATGATTTCCTGACCCGGATTCACGAATATCGCCTCTTTTATTGTGGGATTGACCCTGCTAACGTGTCACTCTAAATGAAAGGAGCACCACCATGAAATGTAAACGTCTGAATGAAGTCATTGAACTCCTCCAGCCAGCCTGGCAAAAAGAGCCAGAGCTGAATCTGATGCAATTTTTACAGAAACTGGCGAAAGAGTCAGGTTTTGAAGGTGAACTGACAGACCTTTCTGACGACATCCTGATCTATCACCTCAAAATGCGTGACTCTGCCAAAGATGCTGTTATTCCTGGTATTCAGAAAGATTATGAGGAAGATTTTAAAACCGCATTGCTGCGCGCCCGAGGCGTAATTAAAGAGTAAAAGCTTGTAAGCGGCGGCACCGAAATCGCCACAAGATGATATCCTGAATCATTCGTATAATTTCCGGATGATCGGATGAACGACCAGGCTTTTACTTTCCAGACATTACACCCGGATACCATTATGGATGCGCTGTTTGAGCAGGGTATTCGGGTGGATTCCGGGCTAACCCCGCTAAATAGCTACGAAAACCGCGTCTATCAATTCCAGGACGAGGATCGTCAGCGCTTCGTTGTTAAGTTCTATCGCCCCAAGCGCTGGTCCGCTGAACAAATTCAGGAAGAGCATCAGTTTGCTCACGATCTACTGAATGACGAAGTTCCTGTTGCCGCACCGATAAAATTCAATAACCAAACGCTGCTTACGCACGAAGGGTTCTACTACGCTATATTTCCCAGTCTGGGTGGTCGCCAGTTTGAAGCGGATAATATCGACCAAATGGAGTGGGTTGCCCGCTATCTGGGACGCATCCACCAGACGGGACGCAAAACGTCGTTTATTGCCCGCCCGACTATCGGTATTCAGGAATACCTTTTTGAACCCCGCCAGGTCTTCGAAACCTCAGCGCTTATTCCCTCTGCATTAAAGGACGCGTTTCTCAGCGCGACGGATAAACTTATTGGGGCGGTAAAAGCCTGCTGGCGCGATGATATTTCTGTCCTGCGTTTGCATGGTGATTGTCATGCCGGGAATATTCTCTGGCGCGATGGCCCTCTGTTTGTTGACCTCGATGATGCGCGGATGGGGCCAGCGGTGCAGGATTTGTGGATGTTGCTCAACGGCGACAAAGCCGAGCAACGTATGCAGCTTGAAACGATTATTGAAGCCTATGAAGAGTTTAGCCCTTTTAATTCAGACGAAATTGCCCTGATAGAACCTTTACGTGCGATGCGTTTTGTTTATTATCTCGCATGGTTAATCAGGCGTTGGGATGATCCCGCATTTCCTCGTAATTTCCCGTGGCTTACCGGAGAGGATTACTGGCGCAACCAGATATCCACATTTACTGAGCAGGTTAAGGTTCTTCAGGAACCCCCACTGCAACTAACGCCGATGTATTAATTGGACACACCCAGGAGAGAGTTAATCATGAAAAAAATTTGGCTGGCGCTGGCAGGTATGATTCTGGCATTTAGCGCTTCTGCTGCACAGTTTACCGACGGCAAACAGTACATCACGCTGGACAAGCCCGTCGCTGGCGAGCCACAGGTTCTCGAGTTCTTCTCGTTCTATTGCCCACACTGCTATGAGTTTGAGCAGGTGCTGCATGTTGCTGACAACGTGAAGAAAAAGCTGCCGGAAGGCACCAAAATGACCAAATACCACGTTGAGTTCCTGGGCCCATTGGGTAAAGACCTGACTCAGGCGTGGGCGGTTGCGATTGCGCTGGGTGTGGAAGATAAGATCACCTCCCCTATGTTTGAAGCGGTGCAGAAAACCCAGACCGTCCAGACCGCAGCAGATATTCGTAAAGTGTTCGTTGACGCAGGCGTGAAAGGTGAAGACTACGACGCCGCATGGAACAGCTTTGTCGTGAAATCGCTGGTTGCTCAACAGGAAAAAGCCGCAGCCGATCTGCAGCTCCAGGGCGTTCCGGCGATGTATGTTAACGGCAAATATCAGCTAAACATGCAGGGCATGGACACCAGCAGCATGGATATCTTCGTACAGCAGTACGCAGACACCGTGAAATACCTGGTCGAGAAGAAGTAAATCCAATGATATAAAAACGCCGGTCAATGACCGGCGTTTTTGTTTGAAGCTTTGATGTTCTCTATCTGCTCATCTTTCTCTTTCCAGAGCGTATTAAGCCAAAGCTGGAAACGACGTTTGAAGTTCTTATCGTTAACGTAATCCCCATGCAGTTCGGTATCAATTGGCACCAGATCGACACGAACCACGATACGCGTCAGCTTGCCGCTGAGCATATCGAAGAAAGGCGTCTTGTCGTTTTCCGGATAGCAGAGCGTCACGTTCAGTAATTTATCGAACTGCGCCCCCAGCACGTTAAGCGCCATGGCAATACCCGCCGCCTTGGGTGGCAGCAGGTTCTGATAAGGGGAGCGAGTCTGAAGACGCTTCTCTTCTGTAAACCGCGAGCCTTCGACAAAATTCACAATCGTTGTCGGATGTGCGCGAAACTTCTCGCAGGAACGACGCGTCGTTTCCACATCCTTACCCCGCCGCTCCGGGTGGCGAATCAAATAGCTGCGCGAATAGCGTTTCATAAACGGCATATCCAGCGCCCAGCAGGCCAGGCCGATAAACGGTACCCAGGCCAGCTGCTGCTTCAGGAAGTATTTGTTCATCGGGATATGCTTACGGAACAGCACACATAACACCACGATGTCGGCCCAGCTGTGGTGATTACAGATCAGCAGATACCAGTTCTTTTTGTTGAGTCTTTCCAGACCCTCAACGTCCCACTTCAGGTGAGGATTCAGGCGCAGCAGGATGGCCAACCCTTCGCACCAGCAGTACATCATGAAATTACAAAACGCCGACACGGCTCGCCAAACCGTAGGCAAAGGTAACAGCAGTTTAATTATCCCGGCGATGATGATCGGTACAGAACAGGCGATCGTCACCAGAATAGTTAAAATGATGCTTAACAGTAATGTTATTGCAGCGAGCAATCTCGACATGATGAGCTTTTTCAAATGGTTAGCTGTAAGTTAGCGACCGACTATCCGGTGCAGGGCGCTGATTTTATCAGAAATCAGACAAAATAATGGGGCTTTCATACGGAGAGTTGACAGGCAGCATCTCGCTGCAGAAGATTTCACTACTATTACGCAGCAAACCGGGCATATATCCACATATGCTATATTCTCATTAGCTAGCAATATAATTCATTATTCTCATATAACTAATTGATAAATAGATGATAATTATGTGTCTTTACGCTTTTTTTGCCTTTATTAGTCATATGAAGTGAAAGTATTCACAAACTTATCCACAGTTTAAATTTTTGCGAGCGATCCTCACGATCGTAAAATCTTTTCCTGTATCAGGCGCTAATAACTGATGTTTTCATCCTTCTGTGGCATCCTTTAGTCATAAATTGATTAAAGGCACGGACATTATGGTTCAGATCCCAGAAAACCCTCTTATTCTCGTCGACGGCTCTTCTTACCTGTATCGGGCGTATCATGCGTTTCCTCCTCTGACCAATAGCGCAGGGGAACCCACCGGCGCGATGTACGGTGTACTTAACATGCTGCGTAGCCTGATCCTTCAGTATCAGCCAACCCATGCGGCAGTCGTTTTTGATGCGAAAGGCAAAACTTTCCGCGACGAGTTATTTGAGCATTACAAATCTCACCGTCCGCCAATGCCTGACGATCTGCGTGCGCAGATTGAGCCGTTGCATGCGATGGTGAAAGCGATGGGGTTACCACTGATGGCGGTTTCTGGTGTGGAAGCGGATGACGTCATTGGCACCCTGGCGCGTGAAGCCGAAAAAATGGGCCGTCCGGTTCTCATCAGTACTGGTGATAAAGATATGGCGCAGCTGGTGACGCCAGGGATCACCCTTATTAATACCATGACCAACACCATCCTCGGCCCTGAAGAGGTGGTCGCAAAATATGGCGTGCCGCCAGAGTTGATTATCGATTTCCTCGCGTTGATGGGCGACTCATCGGATAACATCCCAGGCGTGCCAGGCGTTGGCGAAAAAACGGCACAGGCACTCCTTCAGGGACTGGGCGGGCTGGATACGCTGTATGCGGAGTCTGACAAAATCGCCGGGCTCTCTTTCCGTGGCGCAAAAACCATGGCCGGGAAGCTGGAAGAGAATAAAGAGGTGGCTTATCTCTCCTATAAGCTGGCGACGATTAAAACCGATGTTGAGCTGGAACTGGGATGTGAGCAGCTTGAGGTACAACAACCGTCTGCGGATGACCTGCTGAGCCTGTTTAAGAAATACGAATTTAAGCGCTGGACCACCGACGTGGAAGCCGGTAAATGGCTGCAGGCAAAAGGCGCCAAACCGGCTGCGAAGCCAAAAGAGACGATTGTCATTGATGCCGACGATCAGGCTGAAGAAGAAGCCGCAGCGCTCTCTTTTGAGCACTACGAAACCATTCTTGAAGAGTCACAGCTGGTTGCCTGGATCGAGAAACTGAAAAAAGCACCGGTGTTTGCTTTCGACACGGAAACCGACAGCCTGGATAACATTACCGCCAATATGGTGGGCCTGTCCTTTGCGACAGAGCCGGGTATCGCTGCCTATGTTCCCGTCGCGCACGATTACCTGGACGCACCGGAGCAACTCTCTCGCGAACGCGTACTGGAACTGCTGAAGCCGATTCTGGAAGACGACAATGCGTTGAAGGTGGGGCAAAACCTCAAATACGATCGCGGTATTCTGCAAAACTACGGTATTGAGCTGCGCGGTATCGCGTTTGATACCATGCTGGAATCCTACATTCTGGACAGCGTAGCAGGCCGTCATGATATGGACTCCTTGTCTGACCGCTGGTTGAAGCACAAAACCATCACGTTTGAAGAGATTGCCGGTAAAGGCAAAAATCAACTCACCTTTAACCAGATAGCGCTGGAAGAGGCGGGACGCTATGCGGCAGAAGATGCCGACGTCACGCTGCAGCTGCACCTGAAGATGTGGCCAAAACTGCAGAAGCACGAAGGGCCGCTGAATGTGTTTCAGAACATTGAGATGCCGCTGGTACCTGTTCTTTCACGCATCGAGCGCAACGGCGTAAAAATCGATCCGACGGTACTGCATAACCACTCGGGCGAACTCGCCCAGCGTCTGACCGAACTGGAGCAAAAGGCGCATGAGCTTGCCGGTGAGCCGTTTAACCTCTCATCCCCAAAACAGTTGCAAACCATCCTGTTTGAAAAGCAGGGGATCAAACCGCTGAAGAAAACCCCTGGCGGCGCACCTTCCACCTCTGAAGAGGTACTGGAGGAGCTGGCGCTGGATTATCCACTGCCAAAAGTCATTCTGGAGTACCGTGGTCTGGCAAAGCTGAAATCGACTTACACCGATAAGCTGCCGCTGATGATCAACCCGAAAACGGGTCGTGTGCATACTTCATACCATCAGGCTGTGGCGGCCACCGGACGTCTCTCCTCGACCGATCCAAACCTGCAGAACATTCCGGTACGAAATGAAGAAGGGCGTCGCATTCGTCAGGCGTTTATTGCACCTGATGACTATCTGATTGTTTCTGCTGACTACTCGCAAATCGAGCTGCGCATTATGGCGCACCTCTCGCGTGATAAGGGCCTGTTGACTGCCTTTGCCGAAGGGAAGGACATCCACCGGGCAACCGCTGCGGAAGTCTTTGGTCTGCCGCTGGACAGCGTGACAAACGAGCAACGCCGCAGCGCGAAAGCAATCAACTTCGGCCTGATTTACGGCATGAGCGCTTTCGGTCTTTCACGCCAGCTCAATATTCCGCGTAAAGAGTCGCAGAAGTATATGGATCTCTACTTCGAGCGATATCCGGGCGTACTGGAATATATGGAACGCACCCGCGCGCAGGCGAAGGAAAAAGGCTACGTTGAAACACTGGACGGTCGTCGTCTCTACTTACCCGACATTAAATCCAGCAACGCGGCACGCCGTGCCGGGGCAGAACGTGCTGCAATCAACGCCCCGATGCAGGGAACCGCAGCTGACATCATCAAGCGCGCGATGATCGCCGTGGATGCCTGGCTGGAAAAAGAGAAACCGCGCGTGAAAATGATCATGCAGGTACACGATGAACTGGTGTTCGAAGTGCACAAAGACGATCTCGATAGCGTGTCGAAGACAATCCACGAACTGATGGAAAACAGCATGAAACTCGATGTGCCGTTGCTGGTGGAAGTGGGAAGTGGTGAAAACTGGGATCAGGCTCACTAATGGTTCGGCGAATAACGCGCTTTTTATGTAAGTTAGCAACATAACGACGTGCGTTTTGTGACGATCATTAGAATTCCCTATGTAAAGAATGAAAAAAAACTACAAAAAGTGCTTTTTCTGCAGCAAAAAAAGGGGTAGAGTTAGCTGCGTAGGGTACAGAGGTAAGATGTTCTATCTTTCAGACCTTTTACTTCACGTAATCGGATTTGGCTGAATATTTTAGCCGCCCCAGTCAGTAATGACTGGGGCGTTTTTTATTGCGGCAAAGAAAATTTCGGACAAAAAAAAGCGCGGCCATGGCCGCGCCCGGTATTACTCTTCTTCCGCTTCTGTTGCGGGCTCCAGCTCACTGAACCAGCTGTCGAGCTTCTGACGCAGCTTATCCACACCCTGCTTTTTCAGCGAGGAGAACGCTTCAACCTGCACATCTCCGTTGAATGCCAGTACCGCTTCACGAACCATATTCACCTGCGCTTTACGCGCGCCGCTCGCCAGCTTATCCGCTTTTGTCAGCAGCACCAGAACGGCAATATCGCTTGCCACAGCCCAGTCGATCATCTGCTGATCAAGGTCTTTCAGCGGGTGGCGAATATCCATCAGCACCACCAGGCCTTTCAGGCACATGCGCTTTTCCAGGTATTCACCCAGCGCGCGCTGCCACTTGATCTTCATCTCTTCCGGTACCTGCGCGTAACCGTACCCCGGTAAATCGACCAGGCGTTTTCCTTCGGCCACTTCAAACAGGTTAATCAGCTGGGTACGGCCAGGTGTTTTTGAGGTACGCGCCAGGTTCTTCTGATTGGTCAGCGTATTCAGTGCGCTGGATTTCCCCGCATTCGAGCGGCCAGCAAAGGCCACTTCGATGCCGGTATCAGAGGGCAGGTGGCGAATATCGGGCGCACTGGTGACAAAATGCGTCTGTTGGTAGTTCCAGGTAGTCACGTGGTCGTCTCCAAAAATCGTAATCTGCGAGGGATTATACCTGAATGCAGGCAAAAGACTTTTTTGATTGCACCTGGTCTGTAGGCTTAAGCCCTGGCCGATGTGAGACATCGGCTATAGATGTTATGAGAAATTTCAGAGAAATCGCAGGTGTAAAAAAATACAAACTGTTTTAAATCATAAGATTAATATTGAGTGATTATCTGAAAATCCGTTTTTGTACCCTTTCGTTGCTTGTTAGTTTAAATGAACAAGGTAAAGTGTGCGTCAAGGCGGGGATGCCAACAGGATAATGACTTAGGGATAAGGGTCAGGAGCGCCAGGAGGCGAAGACGCAGGATTGTCAGGATGACCAGCGCCTGGAGGCGTTTTAACAGGAAAAGGAACCGTATCACGGACGGTATCAGCCAACGGATAAACAGGGTTTGTTGTAGGCAAACACGGAATGTCTGACCCGTTAAGGGTTATGAGTCAGGAAAAAAGGCGACAGATTGCTCTGTCGCCTTTTTTCTTTGCTTGCTTTCTGCTAGATTTCGCCGCAATTCTATACTGAAGAAAACGACTTAAAGATAAAACATCATGAAAAAACCGACCTCCGCAGCGGGCGCGAAACGCCCTGCCAAAGCACGCCGCAAAACGCGCGAAGAACTGAACCAGGAAGCGCGCGATCGCAAACGCGAAAAAAAACATCGCGGTCATGCTGCGGGTAGCCGTGCAAACGGTGGCGGTGCATCTGGCGCGTCTGCTAAAAATAAGCCGCAGAAAGATCCACGTATCGGCAGTAAAACTCCCATTCCACTGGGCGTGACAGACACCCCGGTCACTAAGCAGCACAAACCAAAGAGCGAGAAACCTATGCTTTCACCGCAGGCTGAGCTGGATTTGCTGGAGAACGATGAGCGCCTGGACGCGCTGCTGGAACGTCTTGAAGAGGGTGAAACCCTGACCGTTGAAGAGCAGTCCTGGGTGGATGCCAAACTGGATCGCATCGACGAACTGATGCAGAAGCTGGGCCTGTCATACGACGATGACGAAGATGAAGAAGAAGACGAAAAGCAGGAAGATATGATGCGTCTTCTGAAGGGTGGAAACTAACATTTGCACCCGGCAGGAACGATAGTCCTGCTTATAACCCTTCCGGTTATATGTTATCTGGTGTGGTTATTCGTTAAACTACGGCGGTTGTCGCGGCGACAGAAGTGGCTGCGCACCCGAATGATGGTCCGCAATGGGGCCAGAACGGGCCGCCGTATGCGAACGCGACACCAACGGAAGGAGTGAGCATGTCTGTACCATCTATCGACTGGGATTTGGCCCTGATCCAGAAATATAACCATTCCGGGCCGCGTTATACCTCATACCCCACCGCGCTGGAGTTCTCCGATGCCTTCGGTGAGGGTGATTTTCAGCAGGCCGTCGCGCGCTATCCAGAACGCCCGCTGTCGCTCTACGTCCATATTCCGTTCTGCCATAAGCTCTGCTACTTCTGCGGCTGCAATAAAATTGTCACCCGTCAGCAGCATAAAGCCGATCAGTATCTGGATGCGCTGGAGCAGGAAATTTTGCACCGCGCGCCGTTGTTTACTGGCCGTCACGTCAGCCAGCTTCACTGGGGCGGCGGTACGCCAACCTATCTGAATAAAGCGCAGATCAGCCGTTTGATGGCGCTTCTTCGCGGCAATTTCCATTTTAATGACGACGCCGAAATCTCGATCGAGGTCGATCCGCGTGAAATTGAGCTGGATGTGCTGGATCATTTACGTGCCGAAGGCTTCAATCGCCTGAGTATGGGCGTTCAGGACTTCAATAAAGAGGTCCAGCGTCTGGTGAACCGTGAGCAGGACGAAGAATTTATCTTTGCCTTACTCAACCATGCGCGTGAAATTGGTTTCACCTCAACCAATATCGATCTGATTTACGGCCTGCCAAAGCAGACGCCGGAGAGCTTTGCTTTTACGCTGAAACGCGTGGCTGAACTTAACCCGGACCGCCTGAGCGTGTTCAACTATGCGCATCTGCCGACGCTCTTTGCCGCGCAGCGCAAAATCAAAGATGCCGATCTGCCTTCTGCTCAACAGAAACTGGATATTCTCCAGGAAACCATTACCTCGCTGACCGAGACCGGATATCAGTTTATCGGTATGGATCACTTTGCCCGTCCGGATGACGAGCTGGCTGTTGCTCAGCGCGAAGGGGTACTGCACCGTAATTTCCAGGGCTATACCACCCAGGGCGATACCGATTTGGTGGGGATGGGTGTTTCCGCCATCAGCATGATTGGCGATTGCTACGCGCAAAACCAGAAAGAGTTGAAGCTCTACTATCAGCAGGTGGATGAAAAGGGCAACGCGCTGTGGCGCGGCATCGCGTTAACACGTGACGACTGCATTCGTCGTGATGTGATTAAGGCGCTTATCTGCAACTTCCGTCTCGATTTCAGCGACGTTGAGTCGCAGTGGGATCTGCACTTTAGCGATTATTTTGCAGAAGACCTGAAGCTGCTGGCGCCGCTTGCGAAGGACGGGCTGGTGGATGTGTCGGAGAATGCGATTGAGGTCACGCCGAAAGGACGTTTATTGATTCGTAATATCTGCATGTGCTTTGACGCTTACCTTCGGCAGAAAGCGCGTATGCAGCAGTTCTCGCGGGTGATTTAAGCCGCAAAAGCATGAAACGTAGGCCGGGTAAGGCGAAGCCGCCACCCGGCTTTTACATTTTTACCCGCTAGCTAAACAGACCAACCAGCGCCGCACACAACACTGCAGCAACTGCGGTTTGCGGCGTGTGGCTTTCTGCGGCTCCGCTAGAGAGCATATGTACTAATGTTTCCAGCATGATGTTCACCCCCAATTTCCGGGCACGATCATACAAAACTCATCGACACAGTAAAGCGCAAAATAACGGCAATTTGCGCTCAATTAGTAATCTTTACACAGCGGTGAAGATTACTCCATTCCCAGCTCTTTAAGCTTACGCGTCAGGGTATTACGTCCCCATCCCAGCAGGCGGGCTGCTTCCTGTTTATGGCCCTGCGTATGACGAAGCGCGGTGGTTAACAGCGTGCGTTCCATCTCCGGCTGCGCCTCAGAGAGCAAATTTTGATGACCGGAACGCAGCGCGCGATCGGCCCACTGCGCCAGCAGCGTCGCCCAGCTGTCCGGCAGCGCATGGCCCGTACTGCTTTCAGGGGCAGTTGCTTCAAACAGCTCGGCCGGCAGATCCTGAATCAAGACCTCCTGTCCGGCGGCCATGACGGTGAGCCAGCGACAGGTATTTTCCAGCTGACGCACGTTACCCGGCCAGGCCAGGCGGGTGAGGGCGGCATCGGTTTCCGGGTGAAGCTGTTTGGCTTCTACGCCCAGTTCACGCGCGGCGACCTGCAGGAAGTGACGCGCCAGGCGAGGGATATCTTCGCGACGTTCACGTAGCGGCGGTAGATGGACGCGGATGACGTTCAGGCGATGGAATAAATCCTCACGGAATTTTCCTTCCTGCACGCGTTGCTCCAGGTTCTGGTGTGTCGCGGCAATAATGCGTACATCCACTTTCACCGGCGCATACCCGCCCACGCGATAAAACTGTCCGTCGGCCAGCACGCGCAGAAGACGGGTCTGAACATCCAGCGGCATATCGCCAATTTCATCCAGGAATAATGTCCCCCCGTCAGCCTGTTCGAAGCGGCCCTGACGAATGGTATTTGCCCCGGTAAAGGCGCCTTTTTCGTGGCCGAACAGTTCGGATTCAATCAAATCTTTCGGGATAGCCGCCATATTCAGAGCGATAAACGGCGCTTTTGCCCGCGGGCTATGGCGATGTAAGGCGTGCGCGACCAGCTCTTTACCGGTGCCCGATTCACCATTAATCAATACGCTGATGGACGAACGCGACAGACGGCCAATAATGCGAAACACATCCTGCATCGCCGGTGCTTCGCCAATGATGTCCGTGGTAGGGCCGAAATCGGGCGCATTACGGGGCTGTTGCTGCTCCTGGTAATGGCTAATGGCGCGCTCAACCAGCGCGACCGCTTCGTCGATATCAAATGGCTTGGGCAGGTAGTCGAATGCCCCTTGCTGATAGGCGCTAACGGCGGCATCCAGATCGGAGTGTGCCGTCATTATGATGACCGGAAGCATAGGGTGGCGTTGTTTGATCTGCTTTAAAAGCGCCAGCCCGTCCATACCCGGCATACGAATATCCGACAGCAGAACATCCGGCGTTTTGGTGGTGAGTGCGTCGAGCACTTCGCTGCCGCTCTCAAACGTCGTGCAGCTTAATCCCGCCCCTGTGAGCGCGCGTTCAAGCACCCAACGGATGGAGCTATCGTCATCGACTACCCAGACTATCCCTCGTTGCATAAACGTCACCTTTATTTTTTAATCGGCAGGAAAACCGAAAACTCGGTATGTCCCGGCCAACTGGTAAATTCAATTTTTCCAGAGTGTTGATCGATCAAACTGCGGGCAATGGATAATCCCAACCCGGTACCGCCTTCGCGACCGCTGACCATCGGGTAGAACAGGGTGTCCTGCAGATGAGATGGGATCCCCGGCCCGTTGTCCTCAACGTCGATGCGTGCCGCCAGCCGATAGCGCACGCCATGCAAGGTGAGCTGGAATGCGGTACGGGTACGCAAAATGATTTCGCCGCCTTCCGGTCCCAGAGCCTGCAGCGCATTACGCACAATATTCAGCAGGACCTGCTCAATTTGGTCCGGATCGTGCGCCAGTTCCGGCAGGCTGGGGTCATAATCACGCACCAGCGTAACGTTCTCCGGCAGCTCCATGGAGACGAGCTTCACCACCCGTTCAGCCACTTTATGAATGCTTTCGGTGACGTGCATACCCGGCTGTTGCGGCCCGAGCAGGCGGTCAACCAGGTTACGCAGACGATCGGCCTGCTCAATGATGACGTTGGTATACTCCGCCAGCGCAGGGTCCGGCAGCGCTTTGGTTAACAGCTGCGCCGCCCCGCGTAATCCGCCCAGTGGGTTTTTGATTTCATGCGCCAGGCCCCGCACCAGATCGCGGGCAGCAATTTGCTGCGCATGCTGAAGTTGCTCCTGGCTCAGTCGGCGCTGATTGTCCATCGGCGCCATTTCGAGCAGGATCAGCCCTTCAGGAAGACGTTGCGCTGTAAGCGACAAAATATGCGAGCGCCCGTCGATCACCAGCGTCACTTCGTTATCGGTGAACCCCTGACCGGCCTGCAGACTTTCCTGCATCAGGCCAATGTTCAGCGAAAAATAGCTCAATAATTCTGGCAGCGGAGTGCCAAACAGTTTGCGTGCGCTTTGGGCGAGCAGTTGCTGCGCCGCCGGGTTGGCGTAATGAACAGCCAGCTCGTCGTCGACCAGCAAAATGCTGTTAATTAACGAATTGAGGATCTGCCCAGCATCGGGCAGCGTGCCAGTTGCCATTCAGCAGTCTCCTGGAGTTGGTTGCACTAATTTAGTGCAGTATAGCTTTTTCGTCGTAAAAAGCGCGTGAGATCAGGTTGTTGGTGGAGAAAAAAGCCCATCCGGAGATGGGCTGAAAGTTTCCACGGCAACAAAAAAAAGCTTTCGGGGCCGCGCCTGAAGGGGGGCGCGAAACCCGTTGTAACTTAAACGCTGTAATACAGTTCGAATTCAACCGGATGCGGAGTCATGCGCACGCGGTCGTTCTCTTCAGTACGCAGGGCGATGTAAGCATCGATAGCGTCGTCAGTGAACACGCCACCCGCAGTCAGGAACTCGCGGTCTGCGTCCAGTGCTTGCAGGGCTTCTTCCAGAGAGCCTGCAACCTGTGGGATCTCTTTCGCTTCTTCTGGCGGCAGGTCATACAGGTTTTTGTCCATTGCTTCGCCTGGGTGGATCTTGTTCTTGATACCGTCCAGACCGGCCATCAGCAGTGCTGCGAAGCACAGGTATGGGTTAGCTGCTGGATCCGGGAAGCGCACTTCGATACGACGCGCTTTAGGAGAAGCCACCACCGGGATACGGATAGAAGCAGAACGGTTACGCGCTGAGTAAGCCAGCATAACAGGTGCTTCGTAGCCTGGGACCAGACGCTTGTAAGAGTTGGTGGTTGGGTTCGCCAGGGCGTTGATCGCTTTAGCGTGTTTGATTACGCCGCCAATGTAGTACAGCGCCTGCTCAGACAGACCTGCATATTTGTCACCAGAGAACAGGTTGGTACCGTTCTTGGACAGGGACATGTGGCAGTGCATACCGGAACCGTTGTCGCCAAACATTGGTTTTGGCATGAAGGTCGCGGTTTTACCGAAACGGTGTGCAACGTTGTGCACAACGTATTTGTAGATCTGAATTTCGTCCGCTTTTTTGGTCATGGTGTTGAAGCGGGTTGCCACTTCGTTCTGACCAGCAGTCGCCACTTCGTGGTGGTGAGCTTCAACTACCAGGCCCATCTCTTCCATCACCAGACACATGGTGGAACGGATGTCCTGTGAAGAATCGACCGGAGGAACCGGGAAGTAACCGCCTTTCACGCCAGGACGGTGACCTTTGTTACCACCTTCGTATTTGGTGGAGGAGTTCCATGCACCTTCGATGTCGTCGATAGCCACGTGGGAGCCAGAGATAGAGGCACCGAAACGAATGTCATCGAACAGGAAGAATTCTGGCTCTGGCCCGAACAGAACGGTGTCTGCGATGCCGGTAGAACGCAGGTACTCTTCTGCACGTTTAGCGATGGAGCGTGGGTCACGGTCGTAGCCCTGCAGCGTGCCTGGCTCGAGGATATCGCAACGGATGATCAGGGTTGGCTCTTCGAAGAACGGATCAATGACCGCCGTGGTCGCGTCTGGCATCAGAACCATGTCAGATTCGTTAATGCCTTTCCAGCCACCAATGGAGGAGCCGTCAAACATTTTGCCTTCTTCAAAGAATTCGGCGTTTACCTGATGAGCAGGAATAGTGACGTGCTGTTCTTTACCTTTAGTATCGGTGAAGCGCAGATCAACAAACTTCACTTCATGTTCGTTCAGCATCGTCAAAACGTGTTCAGCGGACATACTTAACTCTCCAGATTGGTCATTGTCGTCGTGGTAACGAGGTCTTCAACTTCTATCAAGGTGGCTATGAGGCCATCTTTTTGCCGTATTTTTATAAAGCGAAATCTGTGCCAACTTTTAAAACACCCCAAAAAGGCGTTATCATGCGCACCATAGTGCAAAAGTGCTGCACCACAATGGTTATGTTGCACCAGTATAGTGCTTCAGTGTGAACACTGAGCACCATATTGGTGCAATTTTCGTTAAAGTGCCCTTTTTACGCTCCGTGAAAGCGATCACAAAGCATCTCTGCAATACTTGTTTGCGGGGGATGTTTGTGATCCTGTTTTGTAGTGCGATTAATCCGTGTACAATAACGCGCTATTTCTAATGCCTGAGGCAAAGTTGTGATCGAAAATTTGCGTAACATCGCCATCATCGCGCACGTTGACCATGGTAAAACTACCCTGGTTGATAAGCTGCTGCAGCAATCCGGTACGTTTGATGCACGTGCCGAAACTCAAGAGCGTGTGATGGACTCCAACGATTTGGAGAAAGAGCGTGGGATTACCATCCTCGCGAAAAACACCGCTATCAAATGGAATGACTACCGTATCAACATCGTTGATACCCCAGGGCACGCCGACTTCGGTGGTGAAGTTGAGCGCGTGATGTCCATGGTGGATTCCGTGCTGCTGGTGGTTGACGCCTTTGACGGCCCAATGCCGCAAACGCGTTTCGTGACCAAAAAAGCATTTGCCCATGGCCTGAAGCCTATTGTTGTTATCAACAAGGTTGACCGTCCTGGCGCACGTCCTGACTGGGTTGTTGATCAGGTGTTCGACCTGTTCGTTAACCTTGACGCGACCGACGAGCAGCTGGACTTCCCTATCATCTACGCTTCGGCGCTGAATGGTATTGCGGGTCTGGATCACGAAGATATGGCGGAAGACATGACCCCGCTGTATCAGGCGATTGTCGATCACGTACCGGCTCCGGATGTTGATCTTGATGGTCCTCTGCAGATGCAGATCTCCCAGCTGGACTACAACAACTACGTTGGCGTTATCGGTATCGGCCGCATCAAACGCGGTAAAGTGAAGCCGAACCAGCAGGTTACTATCATCGATAGCGAAGGCAAAACCCGTAACGGTAAAGTGGGCAAAGTGCTGACTCACCTGGGTCTGGAGCGTATCGACAGCGATCTGGCTGAAGCGGGCGATATCATCGCGATCACCGGTCTGGGCGAGCTGAACATCTCTGACACCATCTGCGACCCGCAGAACGTGGAAGCGCTGCCAGCCCTGTCTGTTGATGAACCAACGGTAACCATGTTCTTCAACGTCAACACCTCTCCGTTCTGTGGTAAAGAAGGTAAATTCGTTACCTCTCGTCAGATCCTTGACCGCCTGAACAAAGAGCTGGTGCACAACGTTGCGCTGCGCGTTGAAGAAACGGAAGACGCTGATGCCTTCCGCGTATCCGGTCGTGGTGAACTGCACCTGTCTGTTCTGATCGAAAACATGCGTCGTGAAGGTTTCGAGATGGCGGTTTCCCGTCCGAAAGTTATCTTCCGCGAAATCGACGGCCGTAAACAAGAGCCGTTCGAAAACGTAACGCTGGACGTTGAAGAGCAGCACCAGGGTTCTGTGATGCAGGCTCTGGGTGAGCGTAAAGGCGACCTGAAAAACATGAATCCAGATGGCAAAGGCCGCGTACGTCTCGACTACGTGATCCCAAGCCGTGGCCTGATCGGCTTCCGTTCTGAGTTCATGACCATGACTTCCGGTACTGGTCTGCTGTACTCCACCTTCAGCCACTACGACGACGTACGTCCGGGTGAAGTGGGCCAGCGTAACAACGGCGTGCTGATCTCTAACGGTCAGGGTAAAGCGGTTGCGTTTGCGCTGTTCGGTCTGCAGGATCGCGGTAAGCTGTTCCTGGGTCACGGTGCTGAAGTGTATGAAGGCCAGATCATCGGTATTCACAGTCGTTCTAACGACCTGACGGTAAACTGCCTGACCGGTAAGAAACTGACCAACATGCGTGCGTCCGGTACTGACGAAGCAACGGTTCTGGTTCCACCGATCAAGATGACGCTGGAGCAGGCTCTGGAATTCATCGATGACGACGAACTGGTAGAAGTGACTCCACTGTCTATCCGTATCCGTAAACGTCACCTGACCGAGAACGATCGTAAACGTGCAATGCGCGGTGCGAAAGAAGAGTAATACGGTCATTCCGTTAGCCGGGTAAGCGCATGCGCCGCCCGGCAGTAAAAAGCCGCTGATTGCTCAGCGGCTTTTTTTATTAGAACGAATACCGCAATCCCAGGCGAATCCGGTACTGCTCCCGGTTGTAATCATTCCATCTGTCCAGCCACTGCAGTTCAAGATATGGCAGCCAGTTTTTGTCGATCTTGTAGCTGAATTTATTGGTAATTTCCCAGTGATGATCTTTGCCATTTTTGCTGTGGTAATCATTCACCCGCTGGAAAAAGTGCGGTTCAAAGGTATAAAAAAACGCATCCGTCACTTTGAAATTCCAGTAGTTAGCAAACTCGTGCGTATCGTTCTTATCCATCTGCCCGTTATAGTCCGGCGTATCGTAATTGTTATGGTTATAGCGATAGCGGAACGTCAGGTTGAACCCGTCCGTAAATTTATAATTGGTATCTAAATAGACCGCACCACCCGATCCTGCGCTGCTGTCGTTAATCAATCCGCCGGGCTGGAAGGTGAGCTTATCGGTGGGTTTAAAGAGCGGATACCACCCCTCTATTTCGTTATAGCTGTGCTTAAGCTCATCCCATTTCCCCACGTTATAGGCATTGGTGAACATCAGCCCCGCGCCCATATCGAAGTTATAGCCTGCACGCAGGATCACCTCGTGCAGCTCAGAGGCCGTATTGTATGCTTCGCGGGTTTCGACATAAGCCCCGGCAAATACCGGGCAGGACACAGACGACACGATCAGTACAGTAATGATTCTTTTCATAATTTGTCCATGTATCAGGTACAGAAAGGCCTCCCTCCTGATGAACAGGAAGGACATAGTGGCCGGTTTTATTGTTATAAAGTGACTGCTGACGCTTTATTGTTGGTGGTTATCTCAGGGGTATTCGCGGTTTGTTTTTTCCGTTTTCCAATCTCCTCGATAATAAAGGCGAAGCGCGCTTCGTTGAGTTTATAAAACAGCCCCATGGTCACGGCGGCAACGACAGCCAGGCCGCACGGCCAGAGGAAAATAAGCTGACGCAGACCAAGTAGCGTGCCAGCGCTCTGCACCGCATGGGGAACGTAGCCAATCTGGGTCAGCATGATGCCAGGCAGAAAACCGGCGAGGGCGGCAGAGATTTTGCGCGAGAAGGTATAGCCGGTATAAACCGACCCTTCAGCACGAATGCCCGTTTTCCACTCGCCGTAATCAACGGTATCCGGTACCAGCGCCCAGTTCAGGCTGTTCACAAACGCCGTGCCGAAAAACGCCATGCAGGAAAACAGCACGAACAGCAGGGAACTGGTCCCCCATAAGAAGTTCAGCACGTCGCCCACCGCCCACAGCGCCAGCCCGCCCAGATAGACCGGTTTTTTGCCAAAGCGCTTCACCGCGCCGGGCACCAGAAACACGCCAATCAGAATGCAGCCCATGCTGAAAAAGCCCATCCACGACAGCAAATGCAGATCGTTTAGCACGTACTGGGTGTAATAGACCTGAATCGCCAGCTTGATGTTAAAGGCGGCAAGGGTACACAGGTTGGCGATACACAACACCAGCAGCGGCGGATTGCGGAAAATCGCGCAGAATGATTTCAGAATGCCGGGCTTATGGTGATCGGGCGTAAGCTCCACGTAGCGCTCTTTCACGCCGCTGTAGCACCACCACATGCAGAACAGGCCACCGGTGACGAACACCAGCGCCGCCACCAGATAGCCGAGGGAGGGCTGGCTGACGAACAGCGCCTGAATGGGCATAAAGCCGACGGTGCAGAGCAACAGCCCCACGGTTGCGCCGCCCTGACGCCACGCCGCAAGCTGTGCGCGCTCGTTCGGGTTTTTGGTAATGGCCGGGACCATCGCACCGTAGGCGCAGTTCATCAGGCTATAGCAGAGGCCAAACATCATGAAGAGCACGGTGGCGAGCGCCGTTTTCACCGTCAGGCTAAAGTCGTTGGCCATAAACTGCGCCGTCGCGACCAGCGCCACCGGGACGGAGGCATAAAGAATGAATGGCCGGAATTTTCCCTTCGCGCCGATGTTACGCCGGGAGTCCAGCAGCACGCCGGTCAGCATGTCGGTGAACGCGGTAAAAAACTTCGCTACCAGGAAAATAATACCGCCATAGAAGGCGGGCATGCCCAGTTCGTCGGTGTAAAACTTCAGCAGATACAGCGTGCCAATACACAGCATCAGATTCGAGCCAAAATCGCCCATCCCGTAGGCGCACTTCTCTCGCAGGCTCAATTTCAGGGTTAACGGATCAATGTTATATGTCATGGTCGATCCTCAGAGCGCCCGCAGGGCGCGCTCTCTCGTCATTTATGCCGTACGTTTACGCAGTTCGATCTCTTCCACGATGCGCACATACATCTTCTCGTTGAGATTGTAGAAACAGCCCATCGCCACAATGGTGATGACCGCCAGCAGGCTCGGATAGATAAAAATCAGCTGCCGCAGTCCTTCAACCGTTCCGGCGGATTGCACCACGTTGGGCACATAGCCAATTTGCGTGAGCATGATCCCCGGGAAGAAGCCCGCCAGTGCCTGGGATACCTTCCTGAAGAAGGTAAAGCCGGTGTAAACCGTTCCTTCAGATCGCACGCCGGTGCGCCACTCGCCGTATTCCACGGTATCGGATACCAACGCCCAGTTCAGGCTGTTCACGAACGCGGAGCCGAAGAAGGCCAGGCAGGAGAACGCCACAAAGCTCACCGAGCCGCCGCCGAAGAAGTAGTTGAGCAGATCGCCCGCCACCCAAACCATCAGCCCGCCGATATAGACTTTTTTCTTGCCGAAGCGCCGCACCGCGCCGGGCATCATAAAGACGCCGATAAAAATACAGCCCATGCTGAAGAAACCCATGTACGACAGCAGTATCGGGTCGTTCAGCACGTACTGCGTGTAGTAAACCTGGATGGCGAGTTTGACGTTAAAGGCACCCAGCGTGCAGAGGTTGGCGATGCACAGGATAAACAGCGGACGGTTTCCGGCAATGGCGCGAAACGACTGCAACAGCCCCGGTTTTTGCGCCGAATGAGCAGGCTGCGTCTCGACGTAACGCTCGGTCACGCCTTTGTAGCACCACCACATAAAGAACAGCCCGAACAGCGAGAAAAGCGTGGCGGCAAAGATATAGCCAAGCTGATCGTTGCCCTCAATCAGGTTCATTACCGGGACAAAACCGACGGTACAGAGCAGCAGGCCAAGCGTGGCGCCGCCCTGACGCCAGGCGGCCAGCGAGGCGCGCTCGTCCGGGTTTTTGGTAATGGCGGGTACCATCGCGCCGTAAGAGCAGTTCATCATGCTGAAGAACAGGCCGTACAGCATGAACAGCACCGTTGCCATCACCGTTTTACCGGTGATTTCAAACGGCGTACCGACGAAGTTGGCAATCGCCAGCAAGGTCACCGGGAAGGCGGCATATAGCACGAACGGGCGGAATTTCCCTTTCGGGCCGATGTTGCGCCGGGAGTCGAGCATGATCCCGGTGCCCATATCGGTGAAAGCGGTAAAGAATTTGGCAATCAGGAAGATAATCCCGCCGTAGGTACCCGGCAGGCCCAGCACGTCGGTATAAAACTTCAGCAGATACAGCGTGCCGATATCCAGCAGGATGTTAGAGCCGAGATCGCCCATCCCGTAGGCGAGTTTTTCTTTAAACGGCAGGCGTAGGGTTGCCGGATCAGAAGTATGTTGACTCATTATTGTTCTCCGTCTGCCCGCAGGTTTCCCCGCGGGCGAGCCTTATCAGATATGACGTAAGGTATTAAACAGATCTGCCCATTCGCTTTGCTGGCGATAGAAGACCGGCGGTTTGCCGAGCGGGGCAGCAACGGTCACCTCACCGCCCTGGCAGGTTTCACCCGTCCACACATTCACCCAGTTGTCCTGCGGAAGATAGAGCGTCCAGTCGCGGCGGCCCTCTTCATGAACCGGTGCCACCAGCAGATCGCGGCCAAACAGGTACTGGTATTTCAGCGTATAGGCACGCGCGTCGTCTTCATAATGCAGGAACAACGGGCGCATCACCGGCAGGCCACTTTTCGCGTTCTGCGCAACCGCAGCTTTGATGTACGGCTTCAGGGTGGTGAACACGGTGGTCATACGTGCAAAGTGCGCGATGGTTTCGGCGTCGCCGTCGAACTGCCAGTTGTCACCCGGGCGGTTACCTTCGTGGGTACGCATCATCGGCGTAAAGGCGCTGAAGTCGCACCAGCGCAGCAACAGCTCTTTGGTGCGTTTCATCTCGAACAGGGTGGTATAGCCGCCGATGTCGCTGTGGTGCAGCCCGTGACCGGTCATCGCCAGAGACAGCGCAGCAGGTACGACGGACGCCAGACCGTCGTCCAGGCTCCAGTCGACGTTCTGATCTCCCGCCCACATCATCACCGAGTGCTTCTGGCTGCCGGTATAACCCGCGCGCATGAAGAACAGGATCTCGCCGAGCTTGCCGGTCTCTTCCAGCGCCTCGTAGTTACATTTGGCCCACAGGGCAGGCCAGGCGTTATGCATGATCTCCGCGCTGACGCCGTTGTGCAGGAAGGTATCGGTTGGCAGATATTCGCCAAAATCGGCCATCCAGCCACTGCAGCCCAGTTCGATCAGGTTCTTTTTGATCACCTCTTTGTACCAGCCGTAGGCTTCCGGGTTGGTCAGGTCGATGACGCCCGCGTAAAACTCGCCAAACTCGACGTGGTAGTCCTTGCCGTCGGCATTTTTGGTCAGATAGCCGCGTTTTGCCGCCTCTTCACAGAGATCTTTGTCGCTGGCGACGTACGGGTTGATATAAGAGAGGAACTGCACGCCTTCCTGTTTCCACTGTGCAATACGCTCATTAAGCTGCGGATACAGCTCGCTGTTCCACTTCCAGTTCCACATCACGCGTTTGCCAAAGGAGGTCATGCGGATGCCGGACCAGTCCTGCGCCCAGATGCCGTTCACCTTCACCCCGCCCTGACGCATGACGTTGAGCTTGTGCTGACACACCCCGGTGCCGCCCTGAATGCCCAGCGTCACGCCGTCGTAAACCCAGTCCGGCAGCTCCGGCTGACGCCCCAGCAGGCCGGTGAGTTTTTCCAGCAGATCGACGTAGGTTTTTGCACATTCGAAGCGCAGCGTGGCGTTATCTTCCCAGAACGCCAGTTCGTGGAAATCCGGCGCGCTGAAGTCGAAGTTCATGTAGCAGCTGTTATCCACGTGGCAGTAGTACTTCTGGGTGCTCACGAAGGTAGGCTGGGGGAAGAAGGTCCAGTAATAATCGCCGCCCGCGTTCTCTTTGCAGTCGGCCTGCCAGGTCACGTAGGTCTGCTTATTGCGGCCCACCCCCTGTTCGCTGGTCCACAGCGGGAACGGCTTTCCGCGCAGATCAAAGTACGAGAACTGCTCGCCGCAGCCGTAGATATGATCTTCAGGCTGGGCCGCCAGCCGCAGCCAGATGCGGTTGTGACAGATGGCATCATTTTTCAGCTTCAGTTCCAGACGGCCTTCCGCATCCACACCCACCAGCAGCGTCGCGCTCACCGCATCGCCACGGGTAAAGCGGATCGCCCAGCCTGCGCTTTGCTGTGTAACGGTCGCGTCCGTCAGGGCGATTTTTTCGTTGAGCTTGTCTTTGATGCTGAAGTTGCCGCGAAACATATCGATATCGGCAACGCCCGCGCCGATCCACAGGCAAGGTTCATCGGTGGAGTGGGATAAAATCAGACGGTCCTGCCAGCGCAGGGTGAAGCCATGTTCGTTATTTTTCAGATCAATATTGTGTAGGGTACGCATAGAAAACTCCGTCTTTATTATTTGGCCTGGCTATCCAGTAATCCGGCGGCTACGGCAGGGGCTAAGCCCGGGGCCAGCGGCAGGCGGGGGATCACCAGGCAGTGCAGCAGATGGTAAATATCCTGCTTGCCGTCCCAGACTTTGGTGGTCACTTCGTTGTTGGTGTCCAGCTCCTGCCACCAGGATCCGTTCTCGTAATCCATCAGGTATTTGATGCAGTAATCCCACCATTTCTGATACCAGGCTTCGTACTGCGCCTCGCCGGTTACGGTGTAGAGCGCATACGCAGTGCCCATCGCCTCGACGATCGGCCAGCGCACGCGTTCGCGCACGATAGGCTTGCCGTCCCAGCCAACGGAGTAGACGAACCCATCGGCTCCGTCTGGCGCCCAGGCATCGCGGATGGTGGCGTGGAACAGTCCTTTTGCGTCTTCCAGCAGCCACGCCGGTGGGGTTTCGAAGCGGGCTTCCAGCGCGGCACGCAGGTGCAGCATCAGGCGGCCCCACTCAATCCAGTGCCCTGGTGTGCCGCCGTAGGCGCGAAAACGGTGGGCGGGATTATCGATGTTGTAGTCGCGGATCGGGTTCCAGTTGGTATCGAAATGCTCGTTAACGCGATACTCACCTTTGCGCGCCACGTCGTGAATAATCACCGAGGCGATGCGCAGGGCGCGGTCGAGCCATTTACGATCGTGGGTTACGTCATAAACGATGAGGAAGGCTTCCACGGCGTGCATGTTGGCGTTACCACCGCGGTAATCTTCCGTTTTGCTGAACGCTTCATCCCAGGACTCCAGGCACATCTGCTCCTGTTCGCTCCAGAAGTAGCGCTCAATCACCTCAATGGCGTCGTCCAGCAGCCTGCGCGCCTGCGGGTGTCCGGTGGTGACGGCGCTCGCCGCACCCAGCAGCACGAAGAAGTGCTGATAGCCCTGCTTGGAGGCATCCACCACGCCTTCATCGTTAACACAGGCGTACCAGCCGCCGTACTGTTTGTCGCGCAGCGGGCCGTTCAGGGCATTGATGCCGTGCTCAACCAGGGCATACGCACCGGGACGACCCATGTTCGCCGCCACCGCGTAAACGTGCAGCATACGGGCGGTGATCCACAGATGCGTGCCCATATCGCTGCGAACCTGCCCGTTATTGCCCAGCCAGCCGAAGCCGGTCGGTACGGCTGCGTTTTTACCAAAATCAAGAATGCGGTCGGTCTCTTGTTCGAGCCAGCGGTTATGGCTCAGGGTGTTAAACCATTTCATGTTCGGGTCCTTTCTCAACGGCGAGCCATCATTTCGTCGACGATCTCACCCAGGCGCTGCAGTTTAGGTACGGAAATATCGCGAAGCATCAGCCCGGTGTCCGGCAGGCCAATCACCGATGACCAGACGGCGCGACCGGCTAAAAAGCCTGATGCCCCCGCCTGCATGGCAACGCTCACGGCGCGCGGGAATAATTTTTCGTCCACGCCGGAGGAGAGGATCACCCACGGCATGGCGATGTGCTCGTTCAGCTTCTGCGAGGCCGCCAGCAGTTCCTGCTGCGTGCCTTTACCCAACAGCGGCATCTCCACTTTGTAGAGATCTGCACCGCTGTCACCCAGCTCTTTGGCCGCATCGATAATCGCCTGTTCGCGGTTAAACCCGGCGCCGCGACGCGGTGGACGCACCACCGGCTCGATAATGCTCAGCAGGCCGTTGTCGTGGCACAGGGAGTTAAATGCCTTCACCATCTCAAGACGCTGCTGCGCGTCTTCATCGCTACGCCATAGCACCAGTAATTTCAGCGCCTTGCCGCCATCGCGTTTGACCGCCTGCGCATCGATGTTCTTGTCGATCGTCACGCTGTCGACGGGAATACCGTTCCCTGGAATAAACTCGTCGGCCGCCACAATCAGCGCGCAGCTTTTAGCTACGGCCTGCTGCTCCACAATCTGGCGATAGCAGAACTGCTGGTCGACGAGAATGGCAGAGGCGTACGGCGACAGAATTTTCGCCGCATTGACCTTAAAATCCGTCAGATGCTGGTCAGTGACCGGCACCGGCGCACCTGCTGCGGCAAACATCAGGCGCATCGCTTCGCGCTGATCGACGGCCAGCATCGCAAAACCGCCGGAAGGTCGGGTGATATCTTTCAGGGTGTACATCGTCATTCCTCAGTCCTTTCGTATCAGTGTGATTTTTTCAGCCCGGCAGATGCGCGAACCTGTTCAAGAATGGCTGTCCAGTCTTCGCGCCCGCGCCCGGCGGCGCGTGCCTGGTTGTAAACTTCGCGGGAAGCCGCGCCCAGCGGCATCGGAACGTGGAGCTGGTTGGCCACGTCCAGGGCGATCCCCAGATCTTTATGTGCAAGATCGATCATGAAGGCGGGTGAAAGATCCCCTTTCAGCACCTTGTTCGGCCAGGAGGTGGTGAAGTGGCCTTTACCTGCAGGCGTGCCGCTCATGACCTTGAGCGCCACCTCAAAGGAGAGGCCGAGCGCTTCACACAGCACGGCCGCCTCGGCGGACAAGGCGTTTAGCGCAATGCTCATGTAGTTATTGATAAGCTTCACGCGGATGCCCATGCCCGGCCCGCCGGCGTTAATCAGCTCATTGCCCATCGCCATTAACACGGGGGTGGCGCGCTCAACCTGCTCGGCCGTGCCGCCAGCCAGCAGGAGCAGCGTGCCGGCGATGGCATGGTCTGAGGTGCGCCCGACAGGTACGTCCATCAGGCTGAAGCCACGCCCGGCCATGTCGCGGATCAACGCGTCGGTTTGCAGGGGATGAATGGTCGACATATCGATCACCAGCGCGTCGCGAGATAAGCCTTCGCAAACGCCATGTTCGCCAAACAACACGCTGCGCACCAGGTCGCCGTTGGGCAGCATGGTAATGACGAACTCGGCATCCGTTGCGGCCTGCGCGGGCGTTGCCGCCGCCTTCGCGCCGCTCTCCACCAGGATCTGAACCGCCTGCGGGTTCACATCAAAGACCTGAAGCTGGTGACCTTGCTTCAACAGATTCTTCGCCATTGGCGCGCCCATCTGCCCTAAACCGATAAATGCGATTGCTGACATGCCTCTCTCCTGTCATATCGTGTCAATTTTTGCGCGTTTATGTTGTCTGTTTTTGATCGTATTTGTAATTTATAGTCAAAAAATTGACAGGGGTCACTTTTTAAACATTTGATGAAATTAAAATGAAGGCATCAGAAATTGCAGAAGGAAGCACCATGACTCGCATCGTTTGTGTCGGCATAACCGTGCTGGATCGCATCTGGTATCTCGATGATTTACCGAAAGAAGGTGGGAAATATGTCGCAAAAGACTATACGGAAGTGGGCGGCGGCCCGGCGGCAACTGCGGCGGTGGCGGCGGCAAAACTGGGGGCATCCGTGGATTTTATTGGCCGGGTGGGTGACGACGATACCGGCAGAAGGCTGCTTGCGGAGCTGGAATCCCTGGGGGTGAACACCCGCTATACGCGTATAGTGAAAGATGCCCGCTCGTCACAATCGGCGGTGCTGGTGGACGGCAGCGGGGAACGCATCATCGCGAATTATCCCAGCCCCGATCTTCCCGCTGCGGCAGACTGGCTGCAGGGTATCGACTTCTCGCAATGGGATATTGTTTTAGCCGATGTGCGTTGGCATGAAGGGGCGAAGCAGGCGTTTACCCTTGCCCGTCAGCAAGGCGTCACAACGTTGCTCGATGCGGATACAACCCCTCAGGACATCGCGGAACTTATCGCCCTCAGCGATCATGCTGCCTTTTCCGCGCCGGGGCTGCGTCGGGTAAGCCATCTTGAGGAAACGGAAGGTGCGCTTAAAAAAGCACAAACGCTCACAAATGGACACGTCTATGTCACGCAGGGCCGGGACGGCTGCTTTTGGCTGGAGAACGATGCCCTGTGCCATCAGCCGGGTTTTGAGGTCGAGGTGGTTGATACCACCGGGGCGGGGGATGTTTTCCACGGTGCCCTGGCGGTCAGCCTGGCGCAACGGTTATCTCCAGCGCAAGCCGTGCGCTTCGCCAGCGCCGTCGCCGCGCTGAAATGTACTCAGCCCGGCGGTCGCGCAGGTATACCCGACTGTGATCAAACCCGCTCTTTTTTGTCACTTTTTGTATAAAATGCGGGGCGTGATGGTTTTCAGAGGACAGCCCATGAGCCTTACCGAACTGACCGGCAACCCGCGTCACGATCAGCTGCTGACGCTGATAGCCGATCGCGGATATATGAACATTGATGAACTGGCGCAGTTGCTGGACGTCTCGACGCAAACCGTGCGCCGGGATATCCGCAAGTTGAGCGAACAGGGACTGATTACGCGACATCATGGCGGTGCGGGCAGGGCATCCAGCGTGGTGAACACGGCCTTTGAGCAGCGCGAAGTGTCGCTGACTGAAGAGAAGCGGGCGATTGCCGAAGCAATTGCCGACTATATTCCTGATGGTTCGACTATTTTCATCACCATTGGCACGACCGTGGAGCACGTGGCCCGTGCACTGCTCAACCATAACCATCTGCGTATCATCACTAACAGTCTGCGGGTGGCACACATCCTCTATAAAAATCCGCGTTTTGAGGTGATGGTGCCCGGCGGTACGCTGCGTCCACATAACGGCGGCATTATCGGTCCGGCGGCGACGGCGTTCGTGTCTGGCTTTCGGGCGGATTATCTGGTGACCAGCGTGGGGGCGATTGAACACGACGGTGCGATGATGGAGTTTGACGTCAATGAAGCCAGCGTGGTGAAAACGATGATGGCTCATGCCAGACATATTTTACTGGCGGCCGATCATACGAAATACACCGCCTCTGCCGCCGTGGAAATTGGCAACGTGGCGCAGGCAACGGCGCTCTTTACCGATGAACTGCCCGGCTCTGCGCTACATAATCATCTCAAATTCAGCAAGGTAGAAGTTGTCGAAGTCAGCACAGGCGAAGAGCAGCAGGCTGGATAACCTCTCTGACGGCCCGAAAATCCCTTCGGGCCGTTCCTTCCTTTAAGCTGTATCTGGCGCATAGCCAAACCTTATCTTTCCCGCTACAGTTACTTTTCCACGGCGAGCAGGAGATAAACATGCTTTATATCTTTGACTTAGGAAATGTAATCGTCGATATCGATTTCAATCGGGTGCTGGGCGCATGGAGCGATTTTAGCCGTGTCCCGCTGGCGACGTTAAAACAGAGTTTCGCCATGGGCGAGACATTCCATCAGCATGAACGGGGTGAGATCAGCGACGAAGTGTTTGCTGAACGTCTGTGCCATGAAATGGATCTGCCGTTAAGCTACGAACAGTTCTCCCACGGCTGGCAGGCTGTATTTGTCGCTATCCGCCCTGAGGTTATCGATATCATGCATAAACTTCGCGAGCAGGGTCACCGGGTCGTCGTGCTGTCGAACACCAACCGCCTGCACACCACGTTCTGGCCTGAGGAATATCCAGAAGTTAAGGCTGCAGCAGATAAAATCTACCTCTCGCAGGAGATGGGGATGCGTAAACCAGAAGCGCGAATTTATCAGGCGGTACTGCAAGCGGAAGGATTCTCCGCGTCCGATGCGGTCTTTTTCGATGACAATGCCGATAATATAGAGGGAGCTAACCAGTTGGGTATTACGTCAATTCTGGTGACCGGAAAAGAGACGATACCGAACTACTTTGCGAAGCAGTTATGCTAAAAACCGTTCATCAAAAAGCCACGCACCATACTCGCCCGCTCAGGGCCTGGCTAAAACTCCTCTGGCACCGTATTGATGAGGACAACATGACCACGCTGGCGGGTAACCTCGCCTACGTGTCGTTGCTCTCCCTGGTACCGCTGGTGGCGGTTATTTTTGCCCTTTTTTCCGCTTTTCCCATGTTTGCAGAGGTCAGCCTGCAGCTGCGTCACTTCGTCTTTGCGAATTTTATTCCTGCTACTGGCGATGTGATCCAGAACTACATTGAACAGTTTGTCGCAAACTCCAGCAAGATGACGGCAGTGGGGGCGTGCGGGCTTATCGTCACCGCGCTGCTGCTGATGTACTCCATCGACAGTGCGCTTAATACGATCTGGCGGAGTAAAAAAGTCCGCCCGAAGGTCTATTCCTTTGCTGTTTACTGGATGATTTTAACTCTCGGCCCGCTGCTGGCGGGGGCGAGCCTGGCGATTAGCTCCTATCTGCTCTCCCTGCGCTGGGCCAGCGATCTCAACGGTGCCATTGATAACGTGTTGCGTATCTTCCCGCTGATTTTATCGTGGCTCTCTTTCTGGCTGCTCTACAGTGTGGTGCCGACCACGCGCGTGCCGAACCGTGATGCGGTTGTTGGCGCACTGGTGGCAGCGGTACTCTTCGAACTGGGCAAAAAGGGGTTTGCCCTTTACATCACCATGTTCCCCTCCTATCAGCTCATTTACGGCGTACTGGCGGTGATCCCCATTTTGTTTGTCTGGGTTTACTGGACCTGGTGTATCGTCTTGCTTGGTGCGGAAATAACTGTCACTCTCGGCGTATACCGCGAACTTAAAAAAGCAGCAGAAGCTGAAAAACAACAAGAAGCAGACCAACCATGATTGCATTGATACAGCGCGTAACCCGTGCCAGCGTCACCGTGGAGGGAGAGGTGACGGGTGAAATTGGCCCAGGACTTTTAGTGTTGTTAGGTGTCGAAAAGGATGACGACGAACAAAAAGCCAACCGCTTATGTGAACGCGTGCTGGGCTACCGTATCTTCAGTGATGCGGAAGGCAAGATGAACCTTAACGTCCAGCAATCGGGCGGAAGCGTGCTGGTGGTTTCACAGTTTACGCTGGCCGCCGATACCGAACGCGGCATGCGCCCGAGTTTCTCAAAAGGTGCGGCCCCGGATCGGGCAGAAGCGCTTTACGAGTACTTTGTTGAGCGTTGTCGCCAACAGGAAATGAATACGCAAACCGGACGATTTGCTGCAGATATGCAGGTATCGCTGGTGAACGATGGCCCCGTCACATTCTGGCTCCAGGTATGAGCCAACTGGCGGCGTGGCCGCGGGTAACAAGAGAGAGTACAGCTATGTATCACCTTCGAGTACCGCAAACGGAAGAAGAGTTAGAAGCCTATTACCAGTTCCGCTGGGAAATGCTGCGCAAGCCATTACATCAGCCTAAAGGGTCTGAACGCGACGCCTGGGACGCCATGGCACATCATCAGATGGTGATGGACGAAGAGGGTAACCTCGTTGCCGTCGGGCGTCTGTATATTAATGCCGATAACGAAGCCTCTATTCGTTTTATGGCGGTCCATCCCTCCGTGCAGGACAAAGGGTTAGGTACGCTGATGGCCATGACCCTGGAGTCAGTGGCCCGTCAGGAAGGCGTTAAACGCGTGACCTGTAGCGCCCGCGAAGATGCCGTTGAGTTCTTCGCCAAACTCGGTTTTGTTGATCAGGGGGAAATTACGACCCCGCAAACCACGCCGATTCGCCACTTTTTGATGATTAAACCCATCGCCACGCTGGATGATATTCTCCACCGCGCGGACTGGTGCGGACAGCTTCAGCAGGCCTGGTATCAGCACATCCCTCTGAGTGAAAAGATGGGGGTGCGTATTCAGCAGTACACCGGGCAAAAATTCATTACCACCATGCCGGAAACCGGCAATCAGAACCCACACCACACGCTATTTGCCGGCAGCCTGTTTTCGCTCGCCACGCTCACCGGCTGGGGGCTTATCTGGCTGATGCTGCGTGAACGCCACCTTGGCGGCACGATCATTCTGGCTGATGCCCATATTCGCTACAGCGCCCCCATAAGCGGCAAACCGAGCGCCGTGGCCGATCTCGGCTCTTTGGGGGGCGATCTCGACCGCCTGGCGCGCGGTCGCAAAGCCCGTGTACAGATGCAGGTTGAACTCTTTGGCGATGAAACCCCAGGCGCGGTGTTTGAAGGTACCTATATCGTTCTGCCTGCGAAGCCGTTTGGCGCGTATGAAGAGGGCGGGAACGAGGAGGAGTAAGGTTCCCCGATGCTATCGCCGGGCGGAGTTGATCCGCCAGGCGATGTCCCGAAGAACATCTCGCGCTGATGGACTAACGCCGCCAAGCTGGAAGAAGCCGTGGATGACACCCAGCCAATGCTGCGCTGTGCAAATAACCCCTTGTTCTGTCATATGTTGATAAAGCGCCTGACCCTCGTCGCATAGCGGATCGTACTCGGCGGTAATAATGTGTACCGGCGGCAGGCCGTTGAAATCATCCCGCCAGAGTGGGCTGGCTTCAGGGTCCCGGCGGTCTGTCTCTGCCAGGTACATGTCATAACCACTCAGCAGCGTATCGCGCGTGATAACGTAGTCCTGCCCATTATGGGTGTAGCTTGCAAAGCTGGCTGTGGCGTCGAGCATAGGGTAGATAAGGATAAGCTGGGCCGGATTCCACTGTGTTTTAGCCTTGAGCCGCAGCGCGGTGACCAGCGCCAGATGGCCGCCTGCACTGTCACCACAAAGCGTGATGCGGTTTTTATCCACGCCGACTTTTTCGGCATGTTGCCAGACAAGCTCCGCCGCTCTCTCTGCATCGTCATGCGCTGCGGGGAAGGTATGCTCCGGTGCCAGCCTGTACTGAACCGCAATCACCCGACACTGACCGTAAAACGCCAGCTGGCGGAGCTGATTGTCATGGGTTGCAAACCCACCGCTGACAAAACAACCGCCATGGTAGTAGAGGGCACAAGGTAACGTTTCAGCGACATTGAGAGGCGAGAATACCCGAAAGGTAAGGCCATCAATGACAAGCGTTTCAACCTGCACGCGGGTTTCGGTCTCGCCGGCAAGTACAGTGCTGGCTACATATCCGGCTCTCCGGTCATCAATACTCTGCTTACGTGCGCCAGGTCGGCCTGCAGCGATAAAATCCTGCACAAGCTTATCAATACCCTTTTCCAGTGCCATGGTGATGTCCTTTTGCTGTATGTATGCACAGCCTTATAACCTGTATGAAAGCAGATGAAAACAATCAAATTAAGTAGAACCAGAGATTTGGAAAAAGGCTCGCAGAAACCAACTTCACTCAATGAAATAAATGGATATGTTACTGAAAAATCAATAACGTACCTCACATAGGGGTACGTCATTGACGTACATTGGAGATGTGTTACTCTAAGCCAATGGCGTATAATTTATGCTATTCATTGAAACGGATATCTTCACAGAAGACGTCAAAACGTTACTGGATGACGACGAATACCATAAGCTTCAGGTGTTCCTGGCAACACAACCTGATTATGGCGATCTGATCCAGAATACCGGGGGGCTGCGAAAGATTCGTTGGCTTTCAGGAGGCAGGGGAAAGCGCGGTGGAGTAAGGGTTATTTATTTTCATCGTACCCACGAGTTTGAAATCAGATTGCTGCTCATCTATCGCAAAGGGATCAAAGATGACCTGTCCGCGAGAGAAAAAGCCATTCTGAAAAAGATGATTGAGAGGTGGTAAATGGATAAGGCACTGTTTGAGCGATTAACACAAAGCATAGCTCAGATGGATGACATTGTCGGGGGGAAACGCGAGCCGTCGCGCACCTTTCAAATCGATGCGATGAAAATCAAAGAAATTCGTCAGGCGTCTGGGTTGTCCCAAAGTAAATTCGCGAACTTAATCTCAGTCAGCGTTGATACGTTGCGTAACTGGGAACAAGGACGGCGTTCGCCTACCGGTCCCGCAAAGGCATTGTTGCGTGCAATTGCGAATGATCCACAGCACGTTATTTCGGCTTTATCAGATTAATTAGCCCGACAGCAAAGTAGCTTGCCGGGCTAATGAGGGAGATTACTCCCCTTCACCCGGGAACAGGAACGGGTTGATAGAGCTACGGGCAAAGCCCTCTTGCTCCATTTTGGCGTCCAGAATCAGCGAGGCGAGATCGTCGGCCACCGCTTCAACTTTCGGGTCTTTTTCCTGATACAGAATCTTCAGATACGTTCCGCAATCGCCGCAACTTTCGGCTTTTACCGCCGCCTCTTCATTTTCCAGTGACCAGTAGTTCAGATCGCGGGTCTGCTCGCAGTTGCTGCACTTCACGCGCACCACATGCCACTCGGTTTCACACAGGTTGCAATGCAGGTAGCGCAGCCCCTGGGTGGTGCCGATTTGTACCATGCTGGAGACTGGCATTGAGCCACACACCGGACAGAACTGGCGCGCTTCGCCGTATTCGGCGCGCGCTTTACCGGGGATCAGACTGGCCATTTGCGCCCAGTAGAGCGACAGCGCAGCCCAGATAAACGGCGCTTTATCGCTGCTGACCAGCGAGAAGTCAGAGGCAAACAGCGCGCTCGCCATCTCTTCCAGCTCCTGATCGGAGGCTTTTTCCAGGTTCTCAATGACCGCCAGCGCGGTGCCGCTCATCTCGGGCTTCAGCTCGGCAATCAGAGAGTGCAGCAGCTTATGCCAGTGCTTGTCACGCGGCAGGACGTGAATATCCAGCGGCGGCTTGCCCTGCTCACTGGCTTCTTTGATGCGCGCAGTCAGATCCATTTGCAGAGGGTGGTCGTACAGCACCACTTCCTGCGCATGGGCAACCAGCGCGGCAAAACGCAGAAAATCGCCCAGCGGGTTGTTCTCTGCCAGCTCGCGCAGGCGCTCTGCACGGCGGTTGTAGAGGTTCTTGAGTCTGGGGAATAACAACGGCGGAATATATTCCGCCGTGCGTTTCTCGCTCGACCCCAGCTCATCTTGCGGGATTATGCGAATACTCATTCAGATGACTTTTCCTGTTTCTGGCGGACTTCACGGTACCAACGCGGGTGATGTTTCTTCGCCCACGTTTTGGTTACCCATCCTTCCACCATCGCGGTAATGGTGCCTTTCACCCAGAGGGCGGCGTAAATATGCACCATGATAACCACAATTAACGCCACTGCGGCAAATGAATGCAGCATCAGCGCGAATCGGATCACCGGGATTGAGAAAGCAGGCGCAAAGTACGGACGCCAGATGATCACGCCGCTCACCAGCAACAGGACCAGGAAGATAATCGCCGCCCAGAATACGCACTTCTGGCCGAAGTTATAACGCCCGGTGTCACCCACTTCCTCGTTGACGACGATCTTACGAATATTCTTCGCCCAAAAGATATCATCCCGATTGATTAGGTTATGGTGCCAGTAACGGAAAAACATGATGATAAACGAGGCAAACATCACCACACCCACGAACGGGTGAAGGATGCGCGCCAGCTGTGGCGTACCCAGTATCTGCATCAGCCAGTTGAAGGACGGGAAGAAGAACCCCAGCCCGCTTATCGCCGCCAGCATAAAGCAGAAGGCGGTGACCCAGTGGTTGATGCGTTCCGGCGCGGTGTAGCGCACGATGGTGTCACGTTTTTTCATTTGCGCACCTCGTCTTTCTCTTCATGCAGGTTGTCGTCTTCCTCTTCCGCGCGGTTCGGACCGACGCCGACGTAGTGGAAGATGCTCGCTGCGAAGGTGGCAGCAAAACCGACCGCTGCCAGCGGTTTCCAGATGCCTTTCCAGAACTTCACGGTGGCGCTGATTTCCGGGTTCTCCGGCAGGCCGTGATACAGATTCGGCTTGTCGGCATGGTGCAACACGTACATCACATGCGTACCGCCCACACCGGCCGGATCGTACAGGCCAGCGTTATCGTAACCACGGGTTTTCAGTTCACCCACGCGTTCGGCCGCCAGCGTTTTCATATCCTCTTTGGAGCCAAAGTGGATGGCGCCGGTTGGACAGGTTTTCACGCAGGCTGGCTCCTGGCCAACGTTCACGCGGTCAACGCACAGCGTACATTTGTAGACGCGGTTGTCTTCCGGGTTCAGTCGCGGCACGTCAAACGGGCAGCCCGCGATGCAGTAGCCGCAGCCGATGCACTGCTCGGACTGGAAGTCGACAATGCCGTTGGCATACTGAATGATAGCCCCTTCTGACGGACACGCCTTCAGGCAGCCCGGATCCGCACAGTGCATACAGCCGTCTTTGCGGATAAGCCATTCCAGTTTGTCGTTCTGCTCCACTTCAGAGAAACGCATTACCGTCCAGGACTTGGCGGTCAGGTCGGCCGGGTTGTCGTACACCCCGACGTTGTGACCCACTTCGTCACGGAGGTCGTTCCACTCTGAACAGGCCACCTGACAGGCTTTACAGCCGATACAGGTGGTAACGTCGATAAGCTTCGCCACTTCCTGCTGGTGGTCCCGCGCCTGAGGCGCGGGCGTGAAACCGTTAGTCGCGGAACGACGAATAATGTCCTGAGATTGATAAGCCATAAGTCGTCTCCGTTACACCTTTTCCACGTTCACGAGGAAGGCCTTAAACTCCGGCGTCTGCGTGTTCGCATCACCGACGAATGGCGTCAGGGTGTTCGCAATGAACCCTTTCTTCGCCACGCCCTCATAACCCCAGTGAATCGGAATACCGATGGTATCCACCTGCTGACCGTGTACGTTCAGCGTGCGAATACGCTTGGTCACTACCGCCTTGGCCTTGATATAGCCACGGTTGGAGGAGACCTTCACGGTATCGCCATGGGCAATGCCGAGCTTGTTCGCCAGCTTCTCGCCGATCTCCACAAACTGTTCCGGCTGCGCGATGGCGTTAAGCAGCGCGTGCTTGGTCCAGTAGTGGAAGTGCTCGGTCAGACGGTAAGTGGTGCCCACATACGGGAACTTGTCTTTTTTACCCAGCGCTTCAAAGTCGCCCTTAAAGATACGGGCAGCCGGGTTAGAGACCACGTTCGGGTGCAGCGGGTTAGTACCCAGCGGCGTTTCAAACGGCTCGTAGTGTTCCGGGAACGGCCCTTCCGCCATTTTATCGATGGCAAACAGGCGTCCCATCCCTTCAGGCTGCATGATAAACGGCCCGACATCGCTGCCTGGTGCGGCAGTGCTGTAGTCCGGAATATCCACGCCGCCCCATTTCGCGCCGTCCCATTTCAGAAGCTGACGCTTCGGATCCCACGGGTTACCCTGCGGGTCAGCGGAGGCACGGTTATAGAGAATGCGGCGGTTAAGCGGCCATGCCCATGCCCAGCCCAGCGTATTGCCAAGGCCCGATGGGTCAGCGTTATCGCGGTTGGCCATCTGGTTGCCTTTCGGCGTCCAGCTACCGGTAAAGATCCAGCAACCGCTTGAGGTGGTGCCGTCATCACGCAGGTGCGCGAAGGTGCTGAGCTGATCGCCTTTCTTCGCCAGCACGGTACCGGTGGCCGGGTCGATAACGTCCGCCAGCGCCTTACCGTTGCTCTCCATCGCCACTTCTTCCGGGGATGGATTCTCCGGCGTCGAGTAGTTCCAGGTCATGTTCAGAACCGGTTCCGGGTTCGCGCCGCCTTCTGCCGCGTACATCTTACGCAGGCGTAAGAAGATACCGGCCAGGATCTCGCCATCGTTCATGGCGATGCCCGGGGCGTCCGCACCTTTCCAGTGCCACTG
The DNA here is from genome assembly GCF_050031465.1 of Enterobacter cloacae complex sp. 277I4. Taxonomy (NCBI): domain Bacteria; kingdom Pseudomonadati; phylum Pseudomonadota; class Gammaproteobacteria; order Enterobacterales; family Enterobacteriaceae; genus Enterobacter; species Enterobacter cloacae complex sp. 277I4. The sequence continues at coordinate 5,041,457 of NZ_JBLGWC010000001.1, read as the reverse complement.
CAACCAGCGGCCAGAGTTGACGATAGAACCGTTCTCTTCCGCGAAGCAGGTTGATGGCAGACGGAACACTTCGGTCTGAATTTTTGACGGATCGACATCGTTCGATTCACCGTGGTTCTGCCAGAAGGTCGAGGTCTCGGTGTTGAGCGGGTCGATGGTAATCAGGAACTTCAGTTTCGACAGCGACTCGACAACCTTGTTCTTGTTCGGGAACGAGGCGACCGGGTTAAAGCCCTGGCAAATGTAGCCGTTGACCTGACCCTGGTGCATCATCTCGAAGTACTGCAGAACGTCGTAACCTTTGTCCCACTTCGGCAGCCAGTCAAAGCCCCAGCTATTTTCCGCCGTCGCTTTGTCGCCGTAGAAGGCTTTCATCAGCGAGACGAAGAACTTCGGATAGTTGCCCCAGTAGTTCACCTGGCCTTCAAGCAGCGGTTTTGGCGTGCTGGCCGTCAGGTAGGTTTGCAGGTCCGGTTGTTTCTCGCTTGGCAGGTTCATATAACCCGTCAGGCTTTGTGACAGCAGGCCGAGGTCGGTCAGACCCTGAATGTTGGAGTGACCGCGCAGGGCGTTCACGCCGCCGCCTGCCATCCCCATGTTGCCGAGCAGCAGCTGAACCATCGCCATGGTACGGATGTTCTGCGCACCAATGGAGTGTTGCGTCCAGCCGAGGGCATACAGGAACGACGCGGTTTTGTCTTTCGCACTGGTTTCGGCGATAAGTTCGCAGACCTTCAGGAAGTCAGCCTTTGGCGTACCACAGATGTTCTCAACAACGTCCGGCGTATAGCGAGAAACGTGCTCTTTCAGCAGGTTCCACACGCAGCGCGGGTGTTGCAGGGTGGTGTCGCGCTTCGCAAAGCCGTTCTCGTCCAGCTCGTAGTTCCAGCTGGTTTTGTCGTACTTGCGTTTTTCGGCGTCGTAACCGCTGAACAGGCCATCTTCGAAGTGGTAATCCTCACGCACGATCAGGCTGGCGTTGGTATAGGCTTCGGTGTATTCGCGGTTGTATTTTTCGTTAGTCATCAGGTACAGCAATACGCCTGACAGGAAAGTGATGTCAGTACCTGAACGAATAGGGGTGTAGAAATCCGCCACTGACGCTGTACGCGTAAAGCGGGGATCGATCACAATCAGTTTCGCACCGTTGTGGATTTTGGCTTCCATCGCCCAGCGGAACCCGACAGGGTGCGCTTCAGCGGCGTTACCGCCCATCACCACAATGAGGTTGGCGTTCTTGATGTCGACCCAGTGGTTGGTCATCGCACCGCGACCAAATGTTGGAGCAAGACTTGCTACCGTTGGTCCGTGTCAGACACGCGCCTGGTTGTCGACCGCGAGCATACCGAGTGCGCGCGTGAATTTCTGAGTTAAATAGCCGGTTTCGTTACTGGAAGCCGATGCACACAGCATCCCGGTGGAGAGCCAGCGGTTGACCGTCACGCCGTCGGCGTTCTTCGCAATAAAGTTGGCATCGCGGTCTTCTTTAATCAGTTTAGCGATGCGGTCAAATGCTTCTTCCCAGCTGATTTGCTGCCATTTATCAGAGCCAGGCGCGCGATATTGCGGGAATTTCAGACGGCTTTCGGAGTGGATAAAGTCCACCAGACCGGCCCCTTTCGGGCACAGCGCGCCGCGGTTGACCGGATGGTCCGGGTCGCCTTCGATGTGGAAGATAGACGCTTTGGCGTTTTTAGCACCGTCGCCGAGGCTATACATTAACAGCCCGCAACCGACAGAGCAGTACGTACAGGTATTACGGGTTTCACGGGTGCGCAGCAGTTTATACTGCCGCGTTTCCGCCAGCGCTACGCCAGGCGCAAAGCCCAGTGCCGCTGCCGTGGTGCCTGCCATACCGCCAGCGCAGATCTTAAAGAACTGCCTTCTGCTGACCTGCATGGGTCACTCCTTGTTTCGACATTGCTTACATATGTAGTTTTGACTTCGCGGTTGAATAATGACCGCAAAGGAGAAAAATTTGCGTTAATCCCTCATTTCTCCGGGGGATATCACCAGAATACCACAATGTCGGTACGCCTGTTCCAATGGCGTTAATACAAAGTGAACGTATTATCACCGTGTTGATTATAAAGTGTGATATCAATCACATTATTAACCCCGCATGTTACAGGGGTGTAGCATGGCGCCGGTTGCACCTCTCCAGAATGAGTAGGTAAACTTGAGGCGGTTGGGTGCTGAAAAGTTGATCCATACTATGCGTAAGGCCTGTGGTTTATGCTGCAATAGCAGGCTCACCTCCGTGGTTGTTCAGGAAAACCGTTGTGTCTAAACAAAACCGTGCTACCCACTCGTCACCGCTGCCAGCAGGCATTGTGGAGCTGTCGGTACATCGACCCCCTCACATTACCCACGCCATGCCCGATTTTCTGGCGGAAGAAGTCCCCGTCGCCCTGGTGTACAACGGCATCTCGCACGTTGTGATGATGGCGTCGCCAAAAGATCTTGAACTGTTCGCCATCGGGTTTTCGCTCTCGGAAGGCATCATTGCGCATCCGCAGGACATTTACGGCATGGATGTGATTCAGGCCTGCAACGGTCTGGAAGTGCAGATCGAACTCTCCAGCCGTCGCTTTATGGGGCTGAAGGAGCGTCGTCGTGCGTTGGCCGGGCGAACAGGGTGCGGCGTCTGTGGCGTTGAGCAACTGAACGATATCGGCAAACCGGTCGCGCCGCTGCCCTTTACGCAGACCTTCAATCTGGCCAACCTCGACCACGCGCTTGCCCACCTCAACGACGTGCAGCCCATCGGCCAGTTGAGCGGCTGTACGCATGCGGCGGCATGGGTTCTGCCATCAGGCGATATCGCCGGTGGGCATGAAGACGTGGGGCGTCATGTAGCACTGGATAAACTGATGGGGCGTCGGGCGCGGGAGAGCGATCTCTGGCAGCAGGGCGCAGCGCTGGTTTCCAGCCGCGCCAGCTACGAGATGGTGCAAAAATCTGCGATGTGCGGCGTCGAAATCCTGTTTGCGGTCTCGGCGGCGACGACGCTGGCGGTAGAGGTGGCAGAGCGTTGTAACCTGACGCTGGTCGGCTTCTGCAAACCGGGAAGGGCTACCGTTTACACGCATCCTCAGCGTTTAATTGTTGATCAGTAATTTTGAATGATAATAGCAAATCCTTCCGCTTTTAGTTGTCGGTTATGAGGTCTAGTATTTATCTCATCAAGGCACGGTGCCTTACCTAAACAACTTAACGAAAGGGTTTATATCATGAAAAGCATCAAAACTTTTGTCGCTGTAATCGCTCTGGCTGCTTCATTCGGTTCTTTCGCTGCTCAGACTGTCACCGCTTCCGCCTCCACGCTGGATGGCGCAGAAGCGAAAATCGCTGCTCAGGCTCAGGAAGCGGGCGCGTCCTCTTACAAAATTACTCAGGCATTCTCTGGTAACCGCGTACATATGACCGCGGAACTGAACAAATAAGTTGTGTTGCCACTGTCCCTTGCTCTTCGGAGCGGGGACAGGTGTAAACATAAAGCCATCCTGCTTCTCGCTTGCAAAGGCGATACTTACCCCCTCTTCTCAATTGTTATTCCTGTTTAACGCTTATCGTTAAATAACCCTCTTAAATAATTTGTCTGATAAGACTGTCGATAACATAATTCCCTTCAATGCTTTTAAGCCGCTGGCGCTATTTACATTCATATTCCAAATAATTGATCTTAATAGTTAAGGAATTCCTCAGGTCTAAATCCTAAAGATGGGTCAGACAATTGATAGCGGTTATTGATGCTGGTATTTTCCGGCAATTAATATTGCTTATCGATATCCTCGGCCAAATGTCGGCATTTGGCTTTCTTTTGTATTTCACCTTAATAAGGAAATTGAATGAACGCACTGATCAAAAAAGGAATGCTGGTTACAGCGTTAGCCATGTCGGTTAATACAGCTATGGCTGCACAAAGCATTGATATTAAAGTAACAGGTAAAATCCTTCCATCCTCATGCACTCCAGCCTTCCCAAGCGGTGGCGGTGTGGCTGACTTTGGTACCATGAAGGTTGCCTCACTCAACTCGACCAGCATGACCCCGCTGACGGAAATGAAAGAAATTCCTGTTGCCATTACCTGTGAAGAAGCCACGCGTGTTGCTGTGAAGTTTACCGATTCGCGTGATGACTCTTCACCCACTGAAAACGTCGTAATGGGTAATGGCTTTACCGGTTCGCCATCTACTGTGTTTGGTCTGGGAATGTATAACGATAAAAAAATTGGTGCCTATGCATTAGCGTTATTCCGTACTCAAGGTGCAAACACTAACAGTAATGGGGACCCGCTTTATCCATTGGCGAGTATAGATGGTGGAAAAGGCTGGGTTGTTAGAGGCGCCGACTATATGCAAATTTACAGTGACAATTCTGAAATTTATGCCTTTGCTTCAGATAAAACGAGTGGCGCGCCTTCTGCAGAAAGCAAGATCAACTTTAAGGTTGCTGTGAGCGCCACAATCAACCCAACCAACGATTTAAACGTCACGGATGAAGTGACGCTGGACGGTTTAACCAACGTTGAGCTGGTTTACCTCTGATTATCACAGTGCTGATAATTCACTGCTCCTCTGATTAGGGGAGCAGTCTCCATCAATATTAACGGACTAATATTATGATTCTCTCTAAAAAAACGTTGTTCTGCGTTTGCCTGCTTTCGTCGTTGCAGACATTTGCCGCCGGTATGGTGCCAGATACTTCCCTGCTGTTGATTAACGAAGACGAGCGGGGAGCGAGCATGGATGTGAAAAATAGCGACGATACCGCCCAGCTTCTTTATACCCGTATTGTCGATTTACCGGACGATCCCACACCTGGTGTTATTGTCACTCAACCGGTGGTACGTGTAAATGCCGGTAAAACGCAGCGTGTCCGCTTTGTCTTAAAAGACAGCGCGGAAAAATTAAAAACAGAACACTTAAAACGCGTCATTTTTTCCACTATTCCGCAACGAGAGCAGAATAAAGTGAAAATGGTGTTCAGCCAGAATCTCCCGGTCATTATTCACCCGGCGGGTCTCGACGTGAATATGGAGCCGTGGAAAGATCTGCGCTGGCAGATTAAAAATGGCAACCTGACGGTGGTAAACGATACGCCTTATGTGGTGCGTATGGAGCAAAACGCCACATTATTACCGTCACGAATTAAGGTCAAATTCGATAAAAGCTATATTCTTCCCGGCCAGACGATGATAGCGACGTCAGAAAACAAAATATCCGGGCAGAATAACAAGGTAGAAATGTACCCTGCTACCCGCTTTGGCTATAAAGCCAGTTCTTACGTTGCTGAAGTAAAATAATAATACCCGACGGAGTGGCCATGAATATTTCCCCCTGTAAAACAGGCGTGCTGGCATTTTGCCTGAGCGCGGTGGCATTCGGAATTCGTGCAGAAATTCTGCCAACGGCAGCGCCCACTATGGAGCTGGCAAGAGCGTTTTTCGATACCCAGGCGTTAAAAGAAAATGGCCTCGATCCGGCTATTGCTGACTATTATGCCGTCGCCCCGCGATTCATGCCGGGTTACCATAATGTCACCGTGCTTATTAACGGAAAAAAGCGCGGCATTATGCCCGTGAAATTTAATGATGAAGGTCTTCCGTGTATTGATGGGGAATTTCTGGACGCCGCCGGATTATATAAAAAACTCAAGCGTGAAACGTGCCCTTCAATTCACCAGTACTGGAAAAACGCAACGGTAGTCACTTCTCCAGACGTAGACGAAATTTCACTGGTTGTTCCGCCGGAGGCCATTAACCCTGAAAGTGGCCGCCAGGTGGCTGACGTGCGTGGCGGACGCGCGGCTATGCTGAACTACTCCATGTTTGGCACCCATTACGACTTTGATGATGATAAGTCCGATCGTTTTCAGTCTTCGTTTGAATTTGGCTTTAACGCAGGCGACTGGATTGTGCGCAGTTCGCAGTTTATCAGCGACGGCAGCGGCATGTCGTTCGAGAGCGACTCGCTCTACACCTATGCACAGCGCACTTTTACCGACTACGGCGTGATGGTGCAGGGGGGGCAAATTAACATCGCCAACAGCCGCTTCAGTATCCCCGGCATCTATGGCGTACAGATGATGCCGGATAACGCTCTCCTGCCGGGCTACAGCAGCGGTATTGAGGTGAGTGGTATTGCCCGCAACGCCCAGGCGCGCGTGGACATTCGCCAGGGTGGACAGCTGATCTTCTCCACGCTGGTGCCTGCCGGGCCGTTCACCTTAAGCGATGTGCCGGTTGCTAACCTGAACACGGATTTAAAGGTCACGGTGACGGAAACCGACGGCAGCGAAAGCCATTTTACGGTTGCCGCCAGCACCTTCCGTAGCAACCACGTGGGCCGCGCGCCGGGGTTTTCACTGGCCGTCGGGCGTGCAGAGGACATGGAGACAAACTTTACGCAGCCGTGGATTGTCGCCGCATCAAACGGCTGGTCCATTAACAACCGGATGAACTTTCTCGCCGGCATGGTGATGGCAGATAACCGCTATTACGGTTTCTCCGCCAACATTGACACCGTGCCGATGCAGCATATGTATGCCTCGCTGGGTTTTCTCGGCTCCATTGATAACCTCTCGCAAACCGACGGTAACAAAACCACGCTGGATCTCGGCTACGCCTTACCGTGGGGGCTCGGCCTGTCCCTTGGCGGTAGCTACGGTACGCCGAAGTATCGTGAAATGCAGGAGTTATACAGCGATGACGATGACTACTCGACCACAAAATACGACACCAACGTTGGCGTGAGCTGGTCGAACCCGACGCTGGGCCGTTTCTCTCTGAGCTATTACAACAACCAGACCTGGAACAGCGAATACGACAGCCGCCGCATCATTTCGTCATGGTCGCGGTCGTTCCGCTATTTTAACGTCAGCGTAAACTGGGAATCAGACATCAGCCACGGTGATAAGTACACCAGCGACAGCGATATGTTTTATGTGAACGTCTCTGTACCGCTGGGTCGCACCGGCGTATCCACCAACAGCTGGTACCGTGAAAACGAGGGCAAAGCCTCTTACGGGACCCGCGCCATGGGGTCATTTAACGATGAAAACACCTACACGGTGGGCGTCTCTCAGGATCACGATGACAGCGTAACCAACTGGGATGGTTCGCTGAACAGTAACCTGCACTACACCACGCTCGCGTTGGGGATTGGCGGTGACAATGAAAGTAACCGTAACTCCTCGATCGCACTGAGCGGCGGCATTGTCGCGCACGGTGATGGCGTCACCTTCTCACCTTATCCGGTAACAGATACCTATGCGGTAGTGGCGCTGGACAAGCCCGTTGCCGGGGTGGCGATAGGTACCCCGCGCGGTAATGTCTGGACGGACAAATGGGGCAGAGCGGTTGTGCCCGCCCTGACACCGTTCAGCGAAAGTACGGTTGAAATAGATACCCAAAGCCTGCCGGGCAATGTGGACGTCAGCAACGGTCATGCGTCGCTGAAGGCCTCCCACGGAGCATTTGCTCACTGGAAGTTCACCACGCTGAGCCAGCGCCGCGTGCTGCTGAATATTACGCGCGCGGACGGCACGCCGTTACCGAAAGGCGTCTCTGTCGTGAATGGGAAAGGGGAGTACATCACCTCTGCACCGGAAGACGGCATCATTTTCCTGAATGATATTTCCGCCAGCCAGACGCTGTATGCGAAGCAGGATACTGGCCGTTGCAAGCTGAGTTTCACCTTGCCGGAAACGGATCCCACTCAATTCTACGAGGAGATAAACGGAAAATGTCTCTGATTATTCATCGCACGTGTTTACTGCTGCTGGCCTGCGTCGCCCTCAGCTATGCTCCCTCCGTCCTGGCAGAAGAAGAGTGTCAGGTGGTTTCGTCAGTAAAGAGTATCAATAATGGTCTGCTGCGTCGGGAGGCGATGCGCGAGGTCAGCACGGATATTGCCGGAAAAACGTACCGGGGTTATGCCTCGTCAGAACGTGAGATCCAGGTATCGGTGATCTGCCCGGACGCGCGCAAGATCCGCCTGCAGGTGGACGGCCCGGCCCGTGGAAATAAAGCGTATCGCTTTAGCGACAACGGTGTGCTGAAAATCACGGCGAAAGAGGCCCGCATGGATAATGGTGCCGTGCAGCTGGCGGCCGTGCCGCGCGGCGCGGCGCAGGTCACCGCGGGTGCAGCGGAGGTTACGCTGCCACCGGATACGTCGCTTGTGGCGGTGAACGGCAGCGAGGTGGCGGGCAAACAGCTGGTCGTTACGCTCTCGGTGGTCACTTATCTCAACGATAACGCGTTCAGGACCGGCAACACGGCGGAGCTCGAAGAAATGCTGACGGTGAATTACGTTACCCTCGCGGCGCAGTAAACGCCGCCTTGCCCGACGGACGCGTGCTGTCGGGCTTTTTTATGCCATGCCCGCCAGACGCAGCAGCGCCGTAACGACCGCCGCCGCCACGATCACCACAATTAACGGCATTTTTCGCCAGGCCAGAAACACCGCAAACGCCACGCCCAGCACCCGCGCCATCCCGGCGAAGTGTTCCCCTTCATAGAAGGTGGTCGCCAGCGCAACGGAAAACAGCAACACCGTTGCCGCATCCGACAGCAGTGCTTGAGATCGCTCGGACAGCGCCAGTCGGCTACCCAGTTTCGCCCCGCCAAGACGCATCAGATAGGTCCCTGCAGACAGAATGGCGATACCGAGGATAAAGAGGGTCATGTTTTCCATTATTTTTTCCTCGCGGCGAGACCGAGTAAAGAGAGCAGTACCGGTAAGCCCACCGGAGCGAACGGTACGGCGGCCAGCGACAGGGCGGCGCCGCTGCAGGCGCGGATAAGCGTGGTGCGGTTTTTAAACGCCGGAACCACTAAGGCCAGCAAAATGGCCGGAAATACCGCGTCCAGCCCGATGGTTTCCGGGGCCGGCAACAGTTTTCCGACCATGGCACCCAGCAGGGTACCCAGCGGCCAGAGGATGGCAACGCCCAGGCCGCACAGCCAGTAGGCCGTTTTGCGCTGCTCCGGGGTTTTTTGCGACAGCCCAAACACCACGCTTTCGTCGTTCATGATGTGGCAGCCCAAAAAGCTTAAACCGCGTTTACCCACCAGCTCGCGCACCGTAACGCCAAACGGCACATGGCGGGCGTTCACCAGCAGCCCGGCCGCGGCCGCCGCCAGTGGGTTACCCCCGCTCGCCACGATACCGATAAACATAAACTCCGAGGCCCCCGCCAGCACGGTAATAGACAGTACAAACGGTACCCACAGCGGGAAACCGTAGGCCATCGCCAGCGAGCCGTATGACATCCCCACCACGCCAACGGCGAGGCAAACGAGGATAATTGCTTTGATGGTGTCGCCTTTCAGGCAAGAGAGAGAACGTTTCATACAATTTTAGCCATATCGAACGTGTATCCATTATAATGAACGGATCAGATTCGGTTTACAAGATGAACGAATCGTTCGATTTATAGAACAAGAGGCCGTTTATGACGCAGCCAATCAGCGTGATCGCCAAAAGTCTGGTGCGAGAACGCCTGCGAACCGGACTTTCACTGGCGGAAATTGCACGCCGTGCCGGTATCGCCAAATCCACACTTTCGCAGCTGGAGTCCGGCAATGGCAATCCCAGCCTTGAGACGCTGTGGTCGCTATGTGTGGCGCTGGATATTCCCTTTGCACGGTTGCTGGAGCCGCAGCAGCCGACCACGCAGGTGATCCGCCGCGGTGAAGGCACAAAAGTGGTCGCCGGGCAGGCCAATTACGAAGCCATTCTGCTGGCGGCATGCCCCCCGGGCGCGCGGCGCGATGTCTACCTGCTCATCACCCAGCCAGGTGCCGATCGTATTTCCCAGCCCCATTCACCGGGGTCAGTTGAACATATTATTGTGACCCAGGGCCGGGCACTGGTCGGTCTGCTTGATGCCGCGGAGGTGCTGGAGGCAGGGGATTACATTTGCTATCCCGCCGACGAACCGCATATCTTCAAGGCCCTGGAGCCAGACACCTACGCGCTACTGGTGGCGGAACAAAATTAACCAGGAAACGGAAACGCATGTCGCTTAAAGCTATCGCCAAAGAACTGGGGCTTTCGGTTACCACCGTCAGTCGTGCCCTCAACGGATATGACGACGTCTCCAGCGAGACGCGCGCCCGCGTGGAAGCGGAAGCCCAGCGACGCGGCTATCGGCCCAATACCTTTGCCCGTCGTCTGAAGATGGGCAAGATCGACGCGGTTGGGCTGGTTTTCCCGGTACATCCTGTTCCGCTCAATAACAGCGTATTTATGGACATGGTCGGCGAAATTAGCCACGAACTTGCGCGACATGAAATCGATCTCCTGCTGATTGCCGATGACGATCTGGCCGATAAACACAGCTATATGCGCATGGTGCAAAGCCGTCGCGTGGATGCGCTGATTGTGGCGCACACTCTGGATCACGATCCGCGCCTTGAGCAGCTTCAGGCTGCCGGGTTCCCCTTTCTGGCTCTCGGACGCAGTCAGCTGCCGCAGCCCTATGCATGGTTTGATTTTGACAACTACGCCGGTACGTATCAGGCCACCCGCTGGCTGATCGAAAAAGGCCATCAGCGTATTGCTTTGCTTGGCGAAAGTAACAACCAGGCGTTTATCACCCAGCGTCGCCAGGGGTATCTGGATGCGCTGCGTGAAGCCGGGCTGTCCAGCGAGTGGCTGCGCGCCATGCCGCCTTCCCGCCGGGTCGGCTACGCCACAACAAAAGAGCTGCTCTCTCTGCCGCAACCCCCCACGGCCATCATCACCGACTGCAACACCCACGGCGACGGTGCGGCAATGGCGCTGGCACAGCTTGGCCGTTTAACCGGTGAGAATGCCGTATCGCTGGTGGTCTACGACGGTTTGCCCCAGGACAGCATCGTCGATATCGACGTGGCGGCGGTGATCCAGTCTACCCGTCAGGGCGTCGGGAAGCAGATTGCCGATATGGTGCGCCAGCTGATTAACGGCGACGACATCGACAAACTTCAGGTGCTCTGGCAGCCGGAATTCTCCCCAGGCCAGACGGCGTAAACCACGCAAATTCCAAAGCCGATCACAGATCCGAAACGTTTTGGTTTGTATCCGAAACGTTTCGGATCAACACTCAGGACATCCCGATGACTGGAGATGTCTGATGCAAGATTACGTTTTTCGACTCGTAAGCAACACGGTGGACGTGGTGATAAAAACGCACCCGTTTGCCGAAATTCTCTACTGGGGGGCGCACCTTCAGCACTTTTCGCCGCAGGATGCCGCTACGCTCGAACGCCCGGTGGCTAACGGCAGGCTCGACGTGGATTCCCCGGTTACGCTGATGGCTGAACCTGGACACGGCCTGTTTGGTTCACCCGGCATTGAGGGGCACCGGCAGGGGCTGGATGGTTCCCCGGTTTTTAGCACCACCGACGTGCAGCAGCAGGGACAAACCCTGACGATAACGGCAGAAGATGAACACGCGGGCCTGCGCCTGACCAGCGAGCTGGCGCTGGACGCCAGCGGCGTGCTGGTCGTGCGGCACGGCGTAACCAACCTGAAATCGCAGGCGTGGCAGGTGGACCGTTTTGCCGTCACGCTGCCCGTGGCGGAGCGCGCCCGGGAGGTGATGGCGTTTCATGGCCGCTGGATCCGTGAATTCCAGCCGCACCGCGTCATGCTGGAGCATGACAGCTTTTTGATTGAGAACCGCCGGGGTAGAACGTCTCACGAACACTTCCCGGCGCTCATTTCAGGCACGCCGTCGTTCAGCGAAATGCGCGGCGACGTCTGGGGTGTGCATCTGGGCTGGAGCGGCAACCATCGCCTTCGCGCTCAAGCCAAAACCGATGGCCGTCGCTATCTGCAAGCGGAAGCGCTCTACCTGCCAGGAGAGATGGCGCTGGAAGAGGGACAAACGCTCTGGACGCCACGCCTTTATGCGAGCTACTCCGCGCACGGGCTGAACGGCATGAGCCAGCAGTTTCACCGCTACCTGCGCGACAACATCATCCGTTTCCCGGAAAACAAACCGCGTCCGGTCCATCTCAACACCTGGGAGGGGATCTACTTCAACCATGATCCGAACTACATCATGCGTATGGCTGACGAGGCGGCCGCGCTGGGTGTGGAACGCTTTATCATCGACGACGGCTGGTTTAAAGGGCGCAATGACGACCATGCTGCGCTGGGCGACTGGTATCTGGATGAGAAAAAATACCCGAACGGCCTGCGGCCAGTGATCGACCATGTCAAAAACCTCGGGATGGAGTTCGGCATCTGGATTGAACCGGAGATGATCAACCCGGATTCCGATCTCTACCGCGCGCACCCCGACTGGGTATTGGCGTTGCCCGGCTACCGGCAGGCCACAGGACGTCATCAGCTGGTGCTCAACCTGAACATTCCGCAAGCGTTTGATTACCTGGTGGAGCGCATGAGCTGGCTGCTGGGTGAGCATGCGGTTGATTATGTGAAATGGGATATGAACCGCGAGCTGGTGCAGCCTGGCCATAACGGCAGAGCCGCCGCCGACGCGCAGACCCGCCAGTTTTATCGACTTTTAGATGTGCTGGGCGAGCGTTTCCCGCATATTGAATTTGAATCCTGCTCCTCCGGTGGCGGACGAATCGATTACGAGGTGCTGACCCGCTGCCATCGCTTCTGGGCGTCCGACAACAACGACGCGCTGGAGCGCAACGCTATTCAGCGCGGCATGAGCTACTTCTTCCCGCCGGAGGTGATGGGCGCGCATATCGGTCATCATAAATGCCACGCGACGTTTCGCCAGCACAGCATTGCCTTCCGCGGCCTGACGGCGCTGTTTGGCCATATGGGACTGGAGCTGGATCCGCTCACTGTCGATGAGAAAGAGCGCGAAGGTTATCGCCATTACGCTGCGCTGCACAAGCAGTGGCGCGAGGTGATCCACCACGGCACCCAGTGGCGCGTGGATATGCCGGACGCCACCACGCTGGCACAGGGGATCGTGAGCGAAGACAAGTCGCAGGGACTGTTTATCGTCAGCCAGCTCGCGATGCCGGATTATACCCTGATGATGCCGCTGCGCATGCCGGGGCTGGAGGCCAGCGCGCAGTACCGTATCTCGCTGCTCGATCACCCGAATATTCAGATTACGGGAGAGGGCGGGCACACCATGCGCAAGCTGCCGGCATGGATGGAGACACCGCAAACGGTGAGCGGTGAGTGGCTGATGCAGGCGGGTATTGCGCTGCCGATTCTCGATCCGGAAACCGCCATTCTGATTGGTGTGGAACGCGTGTAAGGGTGACGGGCCGGGAAACTGGCCCTCCGTTGAGGATAAAAATAATGAACACAACAACCTGTACCCACAAAGACAACCCTAACTTCTGGATCTTCGGGCTGTTCTTCTTTCTCTACTTCTTCATCATGGCCACCTGTTTTCCGTTCTTGCCTATCTGGCTGTCGGACATCATCGGCCTGAACAAAACCCATACCGGCATTGTTTTCTCCTGCATTTCGCTGTCGGCTATCGCCTTCCAGCCAGTGCTGGGGGTGATTTCGGACAAGCTGGGGCTGAAAAAGCATCTGCTGTGGATTATCTCTGTACTGCTCTTTCTGTTCGCGCCCTTCTTCCTGTACGTCTTCGCGCCGCTGCTGAAAACCAACATCTGGCTGGGCGCGCTGAGCGGCGGGCTGTATATCGGCTTTGTTTTCTCGGCCGGGTCCGGGGCGATTGAGGCCTATATCGAACGCGTGAGCCGCAACAGCGCCTTTGAATATGGCAAGGCGCGCATGTTTGGCTGCCTCGGCTGGGGGCTGTGCGCCTCAACGGGGGGCATCCTGTTTGGTATCGATCCGTCATACGTTTTCTGGATGGGATCGGCGGCGGCGCTGTTGCTGATGCTACTGCTGGTGGTCGCAAAGCCGAAGCCCAATCAGACGGCACAGGTGATGAATGCCCTGGGGGCCAACCAGCCGCAGATCACCGCGAAAACGGTCTTTAACCTGTTCCGTCAGCGCAGAATGTGGATGTTTATTCTGTACGTGATTGGCGTAGCCTGCGTCTATGACGTTTTTGATCAGCAGTTCGCCACCTTCTTCAAAACCTTCTTCGCCACGCCGCAGGAGGGCACTCGTGCCTTTGGTTTCGCTACGACGGCGGGGGAGATCTGTAACGCCATCATCATGTTCTGCTCGCCGTGGATCATTAACCGCATTGGCGCGAAAAATACGCTGCTGATCGCCGGGTTGATTATGGCGACGCGCATCATCGGCTCGTCGTTTGCCACCACCGCCGTGGAGGTCATCGCCCTGAAAATGCTGCACGCGCTGGAGGTCCCGTTCCTGCTGGTGGGAGCCTTCAAGTACATCACCGGCGTGTTTGATACGCGACTCTCGGCCACTATCTATCTGATTGGCTTTCAGTTTGCCAAACAGTCAGCGGCCATTTTCCTCTCCGCCTTTGCCGGAAATATGTATGACCGGATCGGCTTCCAGGAGACGTATCTGATGCTGGGCTGCTTCGTGCTGGCAATTACGGTGGTGTCGGCGTTTACGCTAAGCAGCAGGCAGGAGATAGCCGCTGCCGCGGGCGCGGCAGCGTTAACCAGTCAGTCCAGATAAAACACCTCTTCCAGCCCGGTACTCACCGGGCTGTTGTCCGGGTTCGACGGCATAACATCACGCATGTGTTTCCACCAGCGCTGGCAGACGTCGGTATTCGCGACCGCGTTCCAGCGCTCCTCCGATTCAATCTCTACGGTGGCAAATAGCAGGTTACGTTCCCGGTCGAGATAAATGGCGTAGTGGTGCGCGCCGTGGTCCTTCAGCACCGCTTCCAGTTCGGGCCAGATGGGGTTGTGGCGACGCGCGTACTCCTCGTGCGCGTCCGGGTTTACCTGCATCACAAAGGCTTTGCGGATCATAATGCCTCCAGATACAGCTCGCGCACCTCGTCGCGGCTGGCGGTGCGCGGGTTGCATGGCGCGCACGGGTCGGCGAGGGCTTTATCCAGCCAGTCTTCGATATCGGCTTTGGTGACACCAAGCTGGCTGAAGCCGGACGGAATGCCGACGCGGGCGCTCAGGTCGCGAATCGCCTGAATCGCTGACATGCTGGCCGCCTCGTCGCTCATGCCGCGCGTGTCGACGCCCATCGCCTGCGCCACGCGAGCAAACCGTGCTACGGCGTTCGGGCGGTTAAAGTTTTCGATGATCGGCAGCAGGATGGCGTTACACACGCCGTGCGGCAGATTGTGCGTCGCGCCCGGCTGGTGCGCCAGGGCATGCACGAGGCCGAGGCCAGCACTGTTAAACGCCATGCCCGCCAGATACTGACCAAACGCCATCTGCTCGCGTGCTTCCAGGTTATGACCGTCGTCGACCGCTTTGGGCAGCCAGAGGTTAATCAGGCGAATTGCTTCCAGCGCGTTGGCATCGGTCAGCGGGTGCGCGCCAACGGACACATAGGCTTCAATGGCATGGGTTAACGCATCCATTCCCGTTGCGGCAGTGACGGACGCAGGAATATCCAGCATCACGCTGGCATCATCCACGGCGATATCCGGAATGATGTTTGGGTCGATGATCACCTCTTTCACCTGACGCGCGGAGTCAATAATCACCGCGTTGCTGGTCATCTCCGCCGCCGTGCCTGCGGTGGTGTTGATCGCCACCAGCGGCACGCCCGGGTTTTTCACCTTGCCGACGCCGGAATAATCGGTGGACGGACCCGGATTGGCGGTGAGGATTTTAATCGCTTTGGCGGTATCAATCGGGCTGCCGCCGCCAAAGGCGATAAGATAATCACATTCCGCGTCCCGGTATGCTGCATAGCCTTTTTGCACCAGCGCCTCCGTCGGGTTGGGAAAGACTCCGTCAAACAGCTGATATGACATCTGGTGCGCATCCAGCGCGGTAAACAGACTGTCCAGCAGGCCCAGCTTCACCAGCTGGCCGTCGGTGACAATCAGCGCTTTGCCCCACCGTTTGTTCGCCACCAGCCTGACCATGTCGCCAATAGCGCCCGCGCCGTGCAGGCTGATTTTTGGCAGTGCCAACATAAAGCTCATGATAATTCTCCTTAACTATCGCCCGGACCGTTCGGTCAGCGAGGGTTTATGCATATATTTCCAGCGCTGACCGCAGCGGGGTTACGCCGAAGCGCTTGCCGAGCGCAATAAGTTCTTCACGGGTAATGGTTTGCTTCATACCGCCCATGGAATAAACCTTTACCAGCACTTCAGCGGATTTCTCGGCGGTGTCGATCAGGCCGAAGGTTTCATCAAGCGTAGGGCCGCTGCCGAAGACGCCGTGGAACGGCCACAGCACCAGCGAATGTTTTTGCATATCTCTGGCGGTCGCCTGGCCGATTTCGTCGGTGCCCGGTACCATCCACGGCAGAATGCCGACCCCGTCCGGGAAGACCACCAGACACTCGGTGCTGCCTTCCCACAGCTTGCGGGTGATGAAGTCAGAGCTGTTTTCCAGCACGTAGGTCAGGGCGATCAGGTTGGTGGCGTGGCAGTGCATGATCACGCGGTCTTTGCCGTCAGTCGCCCTGATGCGCTCGCAGTGGGAGAGGAAGTGCGCCGGCAGTTCAGAGGTGGGTACCGCCTCATCGGTCAGGCCCCACAGGATGTGGTAGCCCGCGCCGTCGCTGTCCACTTTCACCACGCCAAGGTTGGCCTCAGGATCAAGCTGGACGTTACGGAAGAACTTGCCGGAGCCAGTGACGATAAACGGCGTGTTGGCGAGCAGCGGCATGGGCTGGCTCAGGGCAATATAGCGCGGCTTCTGGTGGAAATCGGCGGTGTAGGGTTCGATATCCGCGTCGTCCAGGCGCAGCGTCAGGTTGCCGCCGTTACGCTCGTCCCAGCCCTTCAGCCAGGCATCGGAGGTGGCTTTGATCATGCCCTGGACGAACCAGGAGGTGGTGATGGTCTGCATAGTTTTCTTTTCCAGTTATCGCGGTGAGGTGAAATCCCTCACCCCAGCCCTCTCCCACAGGGAGAGGGGGTAAAAGTTCCCTCTCCCTGTGGGAGAGGGTTAGGGTGAGGGCAAAATTACCCGCGCTGACTCAATACGTCTTTCTCATACGCCCGCACGTTTTCCAGCCACTGGCTGCCTGCCGGCGTGTCGTTACGCTGGCAGTACATCTCCCACACGGCCTGCCACGGCAGGGATTTCTGCTCTTCCAGCAGCGCCAGGCGCGCGGTGTAGTCGCCGTTTGCTTCCAGCTGTTTCAGCGCTGCGGTTGGCTCCAGCAGCGCGCGCAGCAGGGCTTTTTTCATATTGCGGGTGCCGATCACCCATGCCGCGATGCGGTTGATAGAGGCATCGAAGAAGTCGAGGCCAATGTGCACGCGGTCGAAGAGGTCATGACGGATGATTTCGCTGGCAATCGCCTGGGTTTCGTCATCCAGCAGCACCACGTGGTCGCTGTCCCAGCGCACCGGACGGCTGACGTGCAGCAGCAGGCGCGGCACGAAGAGCATGGCGGCGGAGATTTTGTCGGAGATCACTTCTGTGGGGTGGAAGTGACCGGCGTCCAGGCACAACGCGGTCTGGCGGCTGGTGGCGTAACCCATGTAGAACTCGTTCGAGCCGACGGTGTAGCTCTCAGCGCCAATGCCGAATAGCTTGCTCTCCACCGCGTCGATGTGGTGCGCCGGGTTGAGTTTTTCGCTGATGGCCTCATCCAGCGCGGCCAGCAGGCGCTGACGCGGGGCGAGACGGTCGACGGTGATGTCTTTCATGCCGTCCGGGATCCAGATGTTCATCACCGACGGCGTGCCAAGCTGCTCGCCAAACCAGGCTGAGACGCGCCGGCAGGCTTTAACGTGGTCGATCCAGAACTGACGGATCTCGTCGTTGGCATGCGCAAGGGTAAACCCGTCTGCGCTCAGCGGGTGCGAGAAGCAGGACGGGTTAAAGTCCAGACCCAGCTTGTTGGCTTTGGCCCATTCCACCCAGTTTTTAAAGTGCTCCGGTTTGATTGCGTTACGCGCCACCGGCTCGTCGGACTCCAGATAGATCGCGTGCAGGTTCAGGCGTTTTGGCCCCGGGATCAGACTCAGCGCCAGTTCCAGATCCGCACGCAGTTCGGTGGCGTTGCGCGCTTTGCCCGGATAGTTACCCGTCGCCTGAATGCCACCCGTCAGAGAACCGCCCGGGTTCTCGAAGCCGGCGACGTCATCGCCCTGCCAGCAGTGCATGGAGACAGGCAGACGGTCGAGCTGGCGCAGCGCCGCGTCGACATCCACGCCGACGGCGGCGAAACGCTGTTTAGCCAGGTCCCAGGCTTGTTCAAGTTGAGTGGTCATGCGCAAAGCTCCTTAGTCAGTCGTTTTTGCTGAAACTGCGCCCGGTAGCGGGCAATTTCATGGCAGGGATTAGGGGTAAAGGTGGTCAGGCGGGTATTCGCGGTGACCACCGAACGGAATTCGTCGACGTCTGAAAGTTCGTCCAGAGTCATCAGTTGAATACCGATGTTGCCGAGCGTTGAGGCCTCCACCGGACCCGCCACCACGGTGATGCCGCAGGCATCGGCGCAGAGCTGGTTCAGCAGCTGGTTCTGGCAGCCGCCGCCCACGATATGCAGCTGGCTGAACGGTTTGCCGCGAAGGCTCGCCAGCTCGCTCAGAACATCCGCGTAGAGCAGGGCCAGGCTGTCAAAAATGCAGCGCGCCAGCTCGGCAGGACGGGAAGGCACCGGTTGCCCGGCTTCGAAACAGGCGGCCTGGATTTCGGCGCTCATATGCACCGGGTTAATAAAGCGGTCGTCGTTTGGGTTGATCAGGAACGTACAGGCCTTCAGCTTTTCGGTCTCTGCGATAAGCGCAGGCAGGTCGGCAATGTGTTGCTCTTTCAGCATCCTCTGGAGCAGCCAGAGCCCCATGATGTTCTTCAGCACGCGGTAGCGGCCTTCGGCACCGCCTTCGTTAGTGATGTTTGCTGCCATCGCGGCGTCGCTGGTGTACGGCGTTTTGCTCTCAAAGCCCATCAGCGACCAGGTGCCGGAAGAGAGATAGGCCGCGTCTTTACCGGCCAACGGAGATGCAATCACCGCGCTGGCGGTGTCGTGACTGGCGACGGCGACCACCGGGATTTCATTCCCCTGCGGGCAAATCCAGTAACCGATTACGTTACCCGGATGGGTCGGCGTGCCGAACCAGGACGGTGAGGCGCCGGTCCAGGCCAGCAGGGTTTCATCCCAGCTGTCGGTGTTGATATTGACCAGCTGCGTGGTGGTGGCGTTGGTGTATTCCCAGTTCATGTTGCCGGTCAGCCGGTAGCTTAAGTAATCCGGGATCAGCAGCGTGTGCGCCACCCTTTTGACCAGCTCCGGCTGCTGCTCAACCAGCGCGCGCAGTTGATACAGGGTGTTAAAGGACAGAAACTGAATGCCGCTGCGGCCATAGATGTTGTCCTTGCCAAGCTGCGCGATGGCCTGTGCCATCAGCCCGTCGGTGCGGCTGTCGCGATACGAGACGGGCAGGCCGACGCGGTCGCCGTGGCTGTCGAGCAGAACGTAGTCCACCCCCCAGGTATCAATGCCAATGCTGTCGATGCGAATGCCGTCGTTGCAGACGTTGTTCAGCCCGGTGCGGATCTCCGCTTCCAGGGCATCAATATCCCAGGTATCAAAACCGTCCTGTTTTTGCAGGCAGTTGGCGAAACGGTGCATTTCGCGAAGCGTAAGTGTGCGCTTGCCGCAGTCCCAGGTGGCGAGCATTACGCGGCCGCTGGATGCGCCTAAATCGACAGCCACACAATGGCGAAAAGTCATGGTCAGGTCCCTTCTTAAGTCATTGGTGTTGAGTGTAAAAAAGGGAAGAAAAGACCACCTTCTCGTCACTGACAGCCCGAATCTCGCGCTGGCAAGAAAGCAAAGATGAACGTGAGGGAGTTCACAATTTCCAGTCAGGGCGGGGTTTTCGGGCAATGTGACGCTGACCGCATTTCCCGATTTTTCCGTCTATTTCTTGAAAAATGGACAGCTTTTGCGACGTTTGCTGTCAAAAATTTAAGGTGAGTGTGGAAGGCCTTAATTACTATTTTGAGAACTTTTCTCATTGGTGGGGGCCGTTATGACCGTACTGCACAGCGTCGATTTTTTCCCGTCGGGAACGTCTCCGGTCGCGATTGAGCCACGGCTCCCGCAGGCTGCGTTTCCTGAACATCATCATGATTTTCATGAAATTGTGATTGTCGAGCATGGGACCGGCATTCACGTCTTTAACGGCCAGCCGTACACCATCAGCGGCGGTATGGTGTGCTTCGTGCGCGATCACGACAGGCATTTGTATGAACACACCGACAACCTGTGTCTGACCAACGTGCTCTATCGTTCGCCGGACGCGTTCCAGTTTCTGTCGGGGTTGAACAAGCTCCTGCCTCAGGAGCAGGATGGGCACTACCCGTCTCACTGGCGGGTGAATCAGTCCACGCTGCAGCAGGTGCGCCAGCTGGTGAATCAACTGGAGCAGAGCGAGGACGGGCAGGAGACCCATGCCATTGCCACCCGCGAGCTGCTGTTTATGCAGCTGCTGGTGCTGCTGCGTCGCAGCTCTCTGGTGGAAGGGCTGGCAAATAACGACGCGCGGCTGAACCAGCTGATGGCCTGGCTGGAGGACCATTTCGCCGAGGATGTGTGCTGGGAAACGCTGGCGGATGAGTTTTCGCTGTCGTTACGCACGCTTCATCGTCAGCTCAAGCAACACACCGGGCTGACGCCCCAGCGCTACCTCAATCGCCTGCGCCTGATTAAGGCGCGTCATCTTTTACGTCATACCGATGAAAGCGTCACGGATATCGCCTATCGCTGCGGTTTCGGCGACAGTAATCACTTTTCAACCCTTTTTCGCCGCGAGTTTAGCTGGTCGCCGCGCGATATCCGTCAGGGGAAGGATGCTTCACTCCAGTAACGCGAAGGCAATCACCGTTTTATTGCCGCAAAAAGGCTAATAATGTCCGGTTATTCACCGTAGAGGTTGTGGTGTGGCCGCTCAGTTAATTCTTCGCAAAGATGATTTTTTTGCCTCCGCGAGTCAGGCCGTCGCGGTGGCCGACCGCTACCCGCAAAATGTCTTTGCCGAGCATACCCACGAATTTTGTGAGCTGGTGCTGGTGTGGCGCGGCAACGGCTTACACATCCTCAATGACAGGCCCTACCGCATTACGCGTGGCGATCTGTTTTACATTCGCGCCGAAGACAAACACGCCTACGCCTCGGTTAACGATCTGGTGTTGCAGAACGTGATCTACTGCCCGGACAGGCTCAAACTGAACGTCGACTGGGCGGCCCATATCCCCGGTTTTCTCAATGCCAGAGGCGAACCCCACTGGCGCTTGAGCAGCAGCGGTATGGCGCAGGTGCGCCAGACGATCTCCCAGCTGGAGCAGGAGAGCCAGAAGCACGATCCGGTGGCAAACCCGATGGCGGAACTGCTGTTCGCCCAGCTGGTCATGACTCTCAAACGCCATCGTTACGCTACCGATAACCCCTCAGCGACCGTTCAGGAAGCGCTGCTGGACAAGCTGATCGCCCGGCTTGCGGGCAGCCTGAACAAAAGTTTTGTGCTGGAAAAGTTTTGCGAGCAGGAGCAGTGCAGCGAGCGCGCGCTGCGCCAGCAGTTCCGCACCCAGACGGGGATGACGGTGAACCACTACCTGCGCCAGCTGCGCATCTGCCACGCCCAGTATCTGTTGCAGCATACGGAGCTGATGGTTAGTGAGGTGGCGATGCGCTGCGGGTTTGAGGACAGTAATTACTTTTCGGTGGTGTTTAACCGCGAGGTGGGGATGACGCCGGTTCAGTGGCGTCATCGCAGTCGAAAGGCAGCGTAATCAGTTCGCCATGCCGAGGCCGACAATGTTAGCGGCAATGATGATCACCACGCAGCCCAGGCTCAGGACGCCCACCGGACGACGCCCGGCGTTATTCCACTCCTTCAGTACCAGCCCAACCAGTCCGCCACACAGTACGTAGAAGCTCATGTGCAGCATCCAGCTTATGTAGTCGTACTGCGGTGGAATGCTGGCGTGACCCCAGGCGTAGAAAAAGAACTGCAGATACCACATGAGGCCGCCCAGCATCGACAGCAGCACATTGGTGATGATTAAGGATTTTGCCAGTGAGAAATCGGCTTTTACCGACAGATCCTTCACTTTTGCCAGACGAATGAAGCAGAAGCCGAGGTTTACCAGCGCGCCGCCGCCCATGATCACCACGTAGCTTGGCAGCGCCACGTACAACGGGTCGACGCCCAGCGCGGCGGCCGCTTCGTGCATAGGTTTTGCGGCGTTCATGGCGAACGACATGCCCGCCGAGAAGATGCCGCACATCACTGCCAGCAGCAGCCCTTTCTTCAGGTTAAAGTCCTCGGCTTTGATGCCCATCTTGCGCTCTTTCAGCTGACCCGCACGGGTGACGATACCCACGCCGATCACCGCGACAAGCACGCCCAGCAGCGTCATCTGCCCGCCTTTGGTGTTGAGCAACACATCGACATTGCCGTTAAGAATGGGCGTCATCAGCGTGCCGACGATCAGGGTAATGCCAATTGCGATGCCGATACCCATCGACATCCCGAGGTAGCGCATGGTCAGGCCATAGTTGATGTTGCCGATGCCCCACATCGCACCGAACAGAAACACCGGCAGCAGGGTGGAGGCACTGAAGGAGGTGAAGTAGCCCCAGAAATCCGGGAGCAGCATGGCGCTAATGGTCCACGGCAAAATCAGCCAGGAGACGGTACCGCCAACCGACCACATGGTTTCCCACGACCACCCTTTCACCTTTTTGAACGGGGCATAGAAACAGGCTGCACTGGCTGCGCCTATCAAATGCCAGAAGATACCCATCGTAATCGCATGATTCATTTTTACGTCCTCATCGTTTTTATAGCCGGTGGCTTCCCCCCGACTTGATGAGTGTAAAAATTAGGCGGTTCAGGAACCTTCAGAAGGTTGCCGCACTTTGGTTCTGGATGGCAATCAGCACGTTAACCGGGTGAGCAGACTCACAATTTTGTCATTTGGCAAAACCCGAATAACCTTATAAAAACTACGGCATTGATAATCATTTTCAATATCATTTAATTAACTATAATGAACCAACTGCTTACGCGGCATTAACAGCTGTGCCGCCCGACACTAATGGAGAGGATTATGAGTTATACACTGCCATCCCTGCCGTATGCCTATGACGCACTGGAACCGCATTTCGACAAGCAGACGATGGAAATCCATCACACTAAACACCACCAGACCTATGTGAACAACGCGAATGCTGCGCTGGAAAGCCTGCCAGAGTTCGCTAACCTGCCTGTTGAAGAGCTGATCACTAAACTGGACCAGCTGCCAGCGGACAAGAAAACCGTACTGCGTAACAACGCGGGCGGCCACGCAAACCACAGCCTGTTCTGGAAAGGCCTGAAAACCGGTACCACCCTGCAGGGCGACCTGAAAGCGGCTATCGAGCGCGACTTCGGTTCTGTTGATAACTTCAAAGCGGAATTCGAAAAAGCGGCTGCAACCCGTTTCGGCTCCGGCTGGGCGTGGCTGGTTCTGAAAGGTGACAAACTGGCGGTCGTTTCTACCGCAAACCAGGACTCCCCGCTGATGGGTGAAGCGATCTCTGGCGCATCTGGTTTCCCAATTCTGGGTCTGGACGTGTGGGAACACGCTTACTACCTGAAGTTCCAGAACCGTCGCCCGGACTACATCAAAGCCTTCTGGGATGTGGTGAACTGGGACGAAGCTGCAGCGCGTTTCGCCGCGAAAAAATAAGGTTGCATTGACGCCTGTGAGAAGCGAGTCTGTTGACTCGCTTTTTTTGTATCTGAAGGAGTAGAGATGCATTACCCGGTGAATGTGTTTACAGGCAAGGTAAGGGAATACGACGGCAGCCGCCCGAGCGCCATCGCCAAGGTGCAGGTCGACGGAGAGCTGACGTTAACCGAGCTCGGGCTTGCGGGCGACGAGCAGGCCGAGAAGAAAATCCACGGCGGGCCCGAACGCGCGCTGTGCCACTATCCGCGCGAGCATTATCAATACTGGATAACCGAATTCCCTGAACAGGCGGACCTGTTCGTCGCCCCCGCGTTCGGTGAGAATCTCTCCACCGAAGGGCTGACGGAGAAGAACGTCTTCATCGGTGATATTTTCCGCTGGGGTGATGCCCTGATTCAGGTAACGCAACCGCGCTCGCCATGCTTCAAGCTTAACTTCCATTTCGGCATTAACGACATGTCCGCACGATTGCAGAGCGCGGGTAAAACCGGCTGGCTGTACCGGGTGGTGCTGGCGGGGCAGGTGTCTGCGGATGCGCCGCTGGAGCTGGTGTCGCGCCTGAGCGATGTGTCGGTGTATGACGCCTGTGCCATTGCCTGGCATATGCCGTTTGATGACGAGCAGTATCATCGCCTTCTGTCGGCGGCAGGGTTATCCACCAGCTGGACAAGAACGATGCAGAAACGCCGCACTAGTCGGCAGATTGAGGATAATTCGCGGAGATTGTGGGGGTAATAGTGCCCCTCACCCCGGCCCTCTCCCCAAAGGGGCGAGGGTGAAAAAACCGCACCGAGCAGTCCCCTCTCCCCTTTGGGGAGAGGGTTAGGGTGAGGGGATTACGCGCGCTTATACAACGGTAACCACAGCGTTAACCGCAGCCCACCCAACGGACTGTCGTCGGCTTTCACCCAGCCGCGATGCTGCTGCATAGCGGTTTCAACAATCGCCAGACCCAGCCCGGTACCGCCAGATTCACGGTCCCGCGCCTCGTCGGTGCGGTAGAACGGACGGAAAATCTGCTCGCGATCTTCCGGGCTTACGCCAGGACCATCGTCATCCACAATGATGGTGATGCCGTCTTTATCCACCGAGAAGGCCACCTCAATCTTCGTATGCGAATAGCGCAGGGCGTTACGCACGATATTCTCCAGCGCGCTCTCCAGCGTGTTGGGGTTACCGTACAGCGGCCATGGCCCCGGTGGGAAGTTGACGGTGAACGATTTACCCATCTGTTCCGCTTCGAACGCCGCGTTGTCTAACACTTCATGCCACAGCTGATTGGCTTTCACCGTTTCGCTCACCAGCGCGTTTTTCTGCTGATTGCGCGACATCACCAGCAGATCGTTGATCATGCTGTCCAGACGCTGGGCTTCGGTTTCGATACGTTCCAGCTCTTTGCTCTCACCGCTGCGGCGACGCAGCAGTGCTGTGCCCAGCTGGAGTCGCGTGAGTGGCGTACGCAGTTCGTGCGAGATATCCGACAGCAGCCGCTGCTGCGTGGTCATCATGCGCTCAAGAGCGGTGATCATCTGGTTGAAACTGGCCCCGGCGGCAAGAAACTCCTGCGGTCCGGCTTCCAGCTCAGGGTGCTGTCGCAGGTTACCCTGCGCCACTTCGTCGGCGGCGTTTTTCAGCTTACGCGCTGGTTTCGCCAGACTCCACGCCAGCCAAAGCAACAGCGGTGAACTGACCAGCATCGTCACAATCAGCAGCAGAAGCGGACGGTCAAACAGCAGGTTGATAAAATCGGACTGGGAATTGCTCGCCGGGCGAATCAAATAAAGCTGGTAGTTATCTTCCCCATCCCTGACTGAGAAAGGGCCCACCATCTCAACCCGACCATATTTTTTCTTCTGCGGATGATCGGCGTTATCCGCCTGGCCAATAAAGTTGCGGATGATCTGCATTTCATTGCGATCCGCGCCAATCACGCGGCCTTCGCTGGTCACCAGCAGCAGGCGTTGTCCGGGAGGTGCCCATTTGTCGATAGCGCGAAACAGCCTGCGCCACCACATCAAATCGTTTGGCGGATCGTTTGCCAGCTCGGCTTCTACGTGCTGCTCGATCATCACGCCCTGACGTTGCTCGCTGTCGAGAAGCTCCGTCATCTGGCGTGAGTCGAGTTTTGGCAACATCAAAACCAGCATTAAAACCAGTGCCAGCGTCAGCCAGAAGATGGCGAAGATGCGGGCGGTTAAGCTTCCTATCATGAAGCGGAAACCATCAGATAGCCGCGACCACGCAGGGTTTTAAACCACGGATGACCGTCTTTACGCTCCGGCAGTTTGCGGCGCAGGTTCGAGATATGCATATCGATGGCACGGTCAAACGGCGTGAGGCGTTTACCCAGCACTTCCTGGCTTAAATGTTCACGCGATACCACCTGGCCGAGGTGCTGCGCCAGCAGATACAGCAGCGTGAACTCGGTACCGGTCAGCTCCAGCGTTTCACCGTCAAAGCTCGCTTCCTGACGACCCGGATTGAGGCTCAGGGAGTCCACTTCCAGCGTCGGTGAACTGTTGTCAGTATTCTGCTGCTGTTCGCTCCAGTGGGAACGACGCAGGATAGCGCGAATACGGGCGACCAGTTCGCGGTCGTTGAACGGCTTCGGTAGATAGTCATCCGCACCCAGCTCAAGGCCGAGTACACGGTCTAGTTCGCTGCCGCGTGCGGTCAGCATGATAACGGGGGTCTGGTGTGTCTGGCGAAGCTCTTTCAGCGTATCAATGCCGTTTTTCTTCGGCATCATGACGTCGAGCAAAAGTAGATCGATGCTGTCGTCAAGGAGACTCAGCGCCTGCTCGCCATCATGGGCGACCAGAACGTTGAAACCTTCCATGTCGAGCAACTCCTTTAAAAGAGATGTGAGCTCTCGGTCATCATCAACTAACAGGATTTTATTCATTGTTTAAATACCTCCGAGGCAGAAATTACGACATCAAGGCTATCTAATCCATGACTTTACGTTGTTTTACACCCCCTGACGCATGTTTGCAGCCTGAATCGTAGACTGTCTCTCGTTGAATCGCGACATGAAAGATTTTGGGAGCAAGTGATGCGCAAAGTTACCGCTGCCGTCATGGCCTCAACGCTGGCGTTCAGTGCGTTTAGCCAGGCCGCTGTAGCTATCATCGGCGATAACGCGTCCTCACAAGAGGGCATCGCGCAGCACAGCAGCCAAAGCCATATGTTTGACGGCATAAGTTTAACCGAACATCAGCGTCAACAGATGCGAGATCTGATGCAGAGGGCACGACACGATCAGCCCCCTGTTAATGTTAGCGAAATGGAGACAATGCATCGCCTTGTCACCGCAGAAAATTTTGACGAAAACGCTGTACGTGCTCAGGCAGAAAAAATGGCACAGGAGCAGGTTGCCCGCCAGGTAGAGATGGCGAAGGTTCGCAACCAGATGTTCCACCTGTTGTCGCCCGAGCAGCAAGCGGTTTTGAACCAGAAACATCAGCAACGTATGGACCAATTGCGTAAGGTTGCACGGATGCAGCGAAGCTCAGAAACGACGCTTTTCAGTAGCAATAGCAGTACCCGTAGTAACCAGTAAACCCTGTTTTCCTTGCCATAGACACCATCCCTGTCTTCCCCCACATGATGTGGGGTTTTTTTTTGCCCTTCATTCTGATGTGTTAACCGTTTATTCATCCTTTGACTCCGTAACCTTCCGTTATACTAGCGGCATGGCATGACAGGAGTATTTATGAATCAATCCTATGGAAGACTGGTCAGCCGGGCCGCCATTGCCGCGACGGTCGTGGCCTCAAGCTTACTGGTCATCAAAATATTCGCGTGGTGGTACACGGGCTCGGTCAGTATTCTGGCGGCGCTGGTGGACTCGCTGATGGATATTGCCGCCTCGCTGACCAACCTGCTGGTGGTGCGTTACTCGCTGCAACCGGCGGATGAAGAGCACACCTTCGGGCACGGCAAAGCCGAATCGCTGGCGGCGCTGGCGCAAAGTATGTTTATTTCCGGCTCTGCGCTGTTTCTGTTTTTAACCGGCATTCAGCATCTTGTTTCGCCATCACCCATGAACGATCCCGGCGTGGGCGTGGTGGTGACGGTGGCTGCACTTATATGCACCCTTGTTCTTGTAACGTTCCAGCGCTGGGTGGTTCGAAAAACGCAAAGTCAGGCTGTACGGGCGGATATGCTTCATTATCAGTCTGATGTTATGATGAATGGCGCTATTCTTATTGCGCTCGGTCTTGCCTGGTATGGCTGGCATCGGGCCGATGCGTTATTTGCGTTAGGGATTGGCATCTATATTTTATACAGCGCTTTGCGGATGGGGTATGACGCGGTGCAATCGCTTCTTGACCGTGCGCTCCCCGACGCAGAACGCGATGAAATTTATACTATCGTGACCTCCTGGCCGGGTGTCAGTGGTGCTCACGATCTTCGTACGCGGCAGTCAGGGCCGACCCGCTTTATTCAGATTCACATAGAAATGGAAGACAACCTGCCATTGGTTCAGGCTCACGTTATTGCTGAGCAGGTGGAGCAGGCGATTTTGCAGCGTTTTCCTGGGTCAGACGTCATTATTCACCAGGATCCCTGCTCGGTTGTACCCGGTTATGTTGGGCTTTCGTAATTCGTTGTAAAAAAGTGAGCCAGGCCAGCATTTTGTGTATAAATTACCGCCATTTGGTCTGACCTGAATCAATTCAGCTGGAAGTGGTTGATATACTATTTGCAGTATTCGTTGGTCGACAAGTTTCTTCCGGCAACAGATTTCAATTTTGCATTCCTAAGTTCAGAGGTAGTCATGATTAAGAAAATCGGTGTGTTGACAAGCGGCGGTGATGCGCCGGGCATGAACGCGGCAATTCGTGGGGTTGTTCGTGCAGCGCTGACGGAAGGTCTGGAAGTTTTTGGTATCTATGATGGTTATCTGGGTCTGTATGAAGACCGTATGGTTCAGCTCGACCGTTACAGCGTATCTGACATGATCAACCGCGGTGGTACTTTCCTCGGTTCTGCGCGCTTCCCGGAATTCCGCGACGAACACGTGCGTGAAGTGGCTATCGAGAACATGAAAAAACGCGGCCTCGACGCACTGGTTGTTATCGGTGGTGATGGTTCGTACATGGGTGCAAAACGTCTGACTGAAATGGGCTTTCCGTGCATCGGTCTGCCTGGCACCATCGACAACGACATCAAAGGTACTGACTACACCATCGGTTACTTCACCGCCCTGGGTACCGTTGTGGAAGCGATTGACCGTCTGCGTGACACCTCTTCTTCTCACCAGCGTATCTCCATCGTTGAAGTGATGGGCCGTTACTGTGGTGACCTGACCCTGGCTGCGGCTATCGCGGGCGGTTGTGAGTTCGTCGTGGTTCCGGAAGTGGAATTCAGCCGTGAAGATCTGGTTGCAGAAATCAAAGCCGGTATCGCCAAAGGTAAGAAACACGCCATCGTTGCGATCACAGAGCATATCTGTGATGTTGATGAGCTGGCGAAGTACATCGAAGCAGAAACCAAACGCGAAACCCGCGCGACCGTTCTGGGTCACATCCAGCGTGGTGGTTCCCCGGGTCCATACGACCGTATCCTGGCTTCCCGCATGGGTGCGTACGCCATTGAACTGCTGCTGCAGGGTCACGGCGGTCGTTGCGTCGGTATTCAGAACGAAAAACTGGTTCACCATGACATCATCGACGCCATCGAAAACATGAAGCGTCCGTTCAAAGGTGACTGGCTGGACTGCGCGAAAAAACTGTACTGATCGGTGTTTGTATTGTGCCGGGTGGCGGCAAGGTAAATGCAAAACGGTAACCCCAGGGTTACCGTTTTTTATGGTTGCGCCCTCTCCCGTGGGAGAGGGTTGGGGTGAGGGCATCAGGCCACTCATCCACTTTTTTATTCCTCAAAGTTATAGCCAATCTTTTTTTATTCTTTAATCATCAATTCCGTTTCTGGCACGCTGCATTCATCAAAACACTACACATGAGAGCTGGGCGATGAATAAATGGGGCGTGGGTTTAACATTATTGCTGGCATCGACCAGCGTTCTGGCTAAGGACATCCAGTTACTGAACGTGTCATACGACCCGACGCGTGAGCTGTACGAGCAGTACAACAAAGCCTTTGCGGCACACTGGAAACAGGAAACGGGCGACAACGTGGTGGTTCGCCAGTCTCACGGCGGCTCTGGTAAGCAGGCGACCTCCGTCATCAACGGCATTGAAGCGGATGTGGTGACTCTGGCGCTGGCCTACGATGTGGACGCAATTGCCGAACGTGGCCGCATCGACAAAAACTGGATCAAACGCCTGCCGGATAACTCCGCGCCATATACCTCGACCATCGTTTTCCTGGTGCGTAAAGGCAACCCGAAACAGATCCATGACTGGAACGACCTGGTTAAACCTGGCGTATCGGTCATCACGCCGAACCCGAAAAGCTCCGGCGGCGCACGCTGGAATTACCTGGCAGCCTGGGGCTATGCCCTGCATCACAACAATGGCGATCAGGCCAAGGCTCAGGAGTTCGTTAAAGCGCTGTATAAAAACGTTGAAGTGCTCGACTCCGGCGCACGTGGCGCCACCAATACCTTCGTAGAGCGCGGCATTGGCGATGTGCTGATTGCCTGGGAAAACGAAGCCCTGCTGGCGACCAACGAGCTGGGTAAAGACAAATTCGAGATCGTGACCCCGAGCGAATCTATCCTCGCCGAGCCGACCGTTTCTGTGGTGGATAAGGTGGTCGATAAGAAAGGGACCAAAGCGGTGGCGGAAGCCTACCTGAAGTATCTCTATTCGCCAGAAGGCCAGGAAATTGCGGCGAAGAACTTCTATCGCCCACGCGATCCGGCGGTTGCGAAGAAATACGACAGCGTATTCCCGAAACTGAAGCTCTTCACCATTGATGATGAGTTTGGCGGCTGGACAAAAGCCCAGAAAGACCACTTCTCTAACGGCGGTACATTCGATCAGATCAGCAAACGCTAGGCTTTTGTAACGAACGACACGGTGACCCGGTGTGAGAAATCCGCCGGGTTTTTTATTTGGTCATCATTTTGCGTTACTCTTTGGCCTCTACTGAAAACAGGGAACGCATTGTGAAAAAAATTATCTTACTGATTCTGATTGTTATCGCCCTTGCTGCGGGTGGCGTGTACTGGATGAAAGCAGGTAATCCGAATGCGTTGCGTCACATCGTGCTGGACCAGTGTGTGCCGAATCAGATCCAGCACCGCAATCCGGCGCCGTGTGCACAGGTGAAACCTGACGCGGGCTATGTGGTGTTCAAGGATCGCAACGGTCCGCTGCAGTACTTATTGATGCCCACCTACCGCCTCAACGGCACCGAAAGTCCGCTTCTGACAAAGCCTCAAACACCGAACTTCTTCTGGCTGGCATGGCAGGCCCGTAGCTTTATGAGCATGAAGCACGGATCCGAGGTGCCAGACAGCGCAATTTCATTGACCATCAACTCACCCACGGGCCGCACGCAGAATCATTTCCATATCCACATCTCCTGCCTGCGCCCGGACGTGCGCGAGAAGCTCAATGCCGCGCAGGGGCAAATCAGCACCCAATGGCTGCCACTTCCCGGTGGACTGGAAGGACATGAATATCTCGCCCGCCGGGTGACGGAGAACGAGCTGGTGCAGCGGAGTCCGTTTATGATGCTGGCGGAAGAGCTGCCGGAAGCGCGTGACCATATGGGGCGCTTCGCGCTGGCGATGGCCCAGCAGTCTGATGGCTCGTTTGTGTTGCTGGCAACCGAACGTAATCTGCTGATGCTTAACCGCGCGTCGGCTGAGGAATTGCAGGATCATCAATGCGATATCCTGAAGTGACCCCACCATAAATAGCGTTTACTCGTCCTGCCTGTCGCCGTAGACTTGCTGAAAAAAACGACAGGAGACAGGCATGTCGCTCTGGTTAACCCACCCTCTGTTTGTGCCCTCAGCGATCGTCGGCGTCACCATTGTGTTATGGGCGACGTCGCTATTGCCGGAATTCATTACCGCGCTGCTGTTCTTCACGGCAGCGATGACCGCCAGAATTGCCCCGCCGGAGGTCATTTTTGGCGGCTTTGCTTCGTCTGCCTTCTGGCTGGTGTTCAGCGGCTTTGTGCTTGGTGTGGCAATCCGGAAAACCGGTCTGGCTGACAGGGCTGCACGGGCGCTCTCCGCCCGGCTTACTGACTCCTGGGTGCTAATGGTGGCCAGCGTGGTTCTGCTGAGTTATGCCCTGGCGTTTGTGATGCCGTCGAACATGGGGCGTATCGCGCTGCTGATGCCCATCGTGGCCGCGATGGCAAAACGTGCCGGTATTGCCGACGGGTCGCGCGCCTGGTTTGGCCTGGCGCTGGCCGTTGGTTTCGGCACCTTCCAGCTTTCGGCCACCATCCTGCCTGCCAACGTTCCCAATCTGGTGATGAGCGGCGCGGCAGAGGGATCATACGGTATTCATCTGAACTACGTGCCTTATCTGCTGCTGCACACGCCCGTGCTCGGTATTCTCAAAGGGTTGATTCTGATTGGTTTAATCTGCTGGTTATTCCCCGGCAGCCCGAAGCCGCCCAGGGATCTGGCACCCGCTGAACCGATGGGGCGAGATGAAAAACGCCTTGCCTGGCTGCTGGCGGTGGTATTGGGAATGTGGGTGACGGAGAGCTGGCACGGTGTGGGGCCGGCATGGACCGGACTTGCGGCATCGGTCATTGTGATGCTGCCACGCGTAGGTTTTATCACCGGAGAAGAGTTCTCGGCGGGGGTGAATATGCGCACCTGTATTTATGTGGCAGGCATCCTCGGTTTGGCCATTGTGGTGACACAAACCGGTATCGGCCCGGCGGTGGGAGAGGCGTTGCTGAAGATAATGCCGCTGGACGCCGACAGACCGTTCACCAGTTTCCTGGCGCTGACCGGGATCACCACGGCACTGAACTTTATTATGACGGCTAACGGTGTTCCGGCGCTTTACACCACGCTGGCGCAGAATTTTTCAGAGGCGACGGGCTTTCCGCTATTGTCTGTCATCATGATTCAGGTGCTGGGCTATTCCACGCCGCTGCTGCCGTATCAGGCGTCGCCGATAGTGGTGGCGATGGGCTTAGGAAAGGTGCCTGCAAGGGCGGGGATGGTGCTCTGTCTGGCGCTGGCAATTGCCACGTATCTGGTGCTGCTGCCGCTGGATTATCTGTGGTTTAGCGTTTTAGGTCGTTTGTAGCGATTTTGTAGGGCGGGTAAGCGCAAGCGCCACCCGCCACAACAGCATTACGCCTGTTTAGCCGCTTCTGCCGCTTTAACGATCACCGCGAAAGCGTCAGCTTTCAGGGATGCACCGCCAACCAGCGCGCCATCGATGTCTGGCTGGGTGAACAGTTCTGCCGCGTTAGAGGCATTTACGGAACCGCCGTACTGGATGATGACCTGCTCTGCCACTTTCGCGTCGGCTTTCGCAATGTGGTCACGGATGAATTTGTGAACCGCCTGAGCCTGCGCTGGGGTTGCAGATTTGCCGGTACCGATCGCCCAGACTGGCTCGTAAGCGATAACCGCGCCTTCGAATGCTGCCGCGCCCTGCGTCTTCAGCACAGCGTCGATCTGACGTGCGCACACTTCTTCCGTTTTGCCTGCTTCGTTTTCTGCTTCGGTTTCACCGATGCACAGAACCGGGATCAGACCCTGCTCTTTCAGCACCGCAAATTTCTTCGCGATGAACTCGTCGGATTCTTTGTGGTAGGTGCGACGCTCAGAGTGGCCGATGATGATGTATTTGGCGCCGATATCTTTCAGCATTTCAGCGGAGGTTTCACCGGTGAATGCGCCAGACAGGTTAACGTCAACGTTCTGTGCGCCCAGAATGATGTGGCTGCCGTCAGCGGCACGTTTAGCCAGATCCAGGTACATATCCGGCGGAGCGATAGCAACCGCGCAGCCAGTCACGCCAGCCAGCTCTTTACGCAGGTTCGCAACCAGTTCGTTTACCATGTGGCGGCTGCCGTTCAGTTTCCAGTTACCCATCACTAAAGGATGTCGCATTTCAATTCTCCACGCTAAATAAGCGAATTAAGGAATATGGCCACCCTTACGGGCAGCATGGTCTGTGAATCAGTATAGAGATTTTCCCTCGAAAGGCTTTGCTTTTTGTCATTAATTCGCCCCTCCGAGTGTGTCAGATAGTGCCAGCTTAATCGGTTCAACAGCGAAGGTCAGGCCTTTTTCGCCGTTATCCGCCACCACATAGCGCACCGCGCCTTCGGTTTCGGTGTAATAGCGCTTGTTTTTACCCGTAACCAGCAGTTTTTGCAGCTTTTGTTGGCTCTGTTTTTTTGTCAGTGCGGGCGTAAATGCTTGCAGCACCGCGCTCATGTACTCCAGCGCCTTCGCCTTGGCGGCTTTCTGCTCTGGCCCCTGAATCGGCAGCCAGGTGATCTGCATACTTTTGATTTTTAGCGTACCGCGCTCCAGCGCAGTGGAAGCGTACAAGTTTTCGTTAATCTTGCTGGCGGCACGGGTCAGGTTTGGAGTATCGCGTGCGCCATCAATGGCGCGAAATTCATCCAGCGGCAGCGTTGGATTGGTTTTGTTAAACGTTTCACGAAACTGACTGATGGACTGATCGAACGATGGCGCACCCGCCAGGAGGTAGGGCGCGGTTGTCGGAGCAGGGGGTTCGGCGGCGTGCAGGGGGAGACCGGCGCTCAGCATCGCGAAACACAGGAAAAGAAGGTGTGCCGAATTTTTCATCAACATTGTCCCTGGCCGTAAGTGCTCATGATTAAATCGATATCTGGTCGGCTTGTCAAAAGGTCACAACTCCAGGGTAAAATGCGCACGATATGATAATAAGGAACCTTACATGACCATACAGCAGTGGTTGTTTTCATTCAAAGGGCGTATTGGACGCCGTGACTTCTGGATCTGGATGGCGACGTGGATTATCGCCATGCTGCTTCTGTTTTTTGTGGCCTATAACGCATGGCTGAGCACGCAAACCGCGGCGTTTGCGCTGGTTTGTTTACTGTGGCCAACCGCGGCCGTGGTGGTGAAACGCCTGCACGATCGCGGTCGTTCCGGTGCATGGGCTTTTCTGATTATTCTGGCGTGGATGCTGGTCGCCGGGAACTGGTCAATACTTCCGTCCATCCTCCCCTGGGTGGTGGGCAGACTGCTACCGACCATTATCTTTGTGATGATGGTTATCGATCTGGGTGCGTTCATCGGCACCCAGAGCGAAAACAAATACGGTAAAGACACTCTTGAGGTGAAATACCGCTGATCACCAGTAGTGTTCGGCGGTCATATGTCCCGGTCGGCGGCGAAGGTGTTTCGTCATCTGCCGGGTATCTTTCAGAAGCTGCTGAGTGTCCCGTACCATCTGCGGGTTACCACACAGCATCACGTGGCTGGTTTCGGCACGCATCGGCAAGCCAACGGCTTCTTCAAGGGCTCCACTCTCAATTAATGCCGGCACGCGGCCGGTCAGCGAACCTGCTGCCGTTTCGCGGCTCACCACGGTCTGGATTTTCAGCTTTCCGGCATACTGCCGCTCCAGCTCCTGCATCTGCGGCAGATAGCTTAAGTCTGCGGCGTAACGCGCGGCATGCACCAGCACGATGTTTTTAAACCGCTCCAGGTCTTTGCCGTACTGCAGAATGGAGAGATAGGGGCCGATGGCCGTGCCGGTTGCCAGCATCCACAGGGTTTCGCAGTCCGGAATTTCGTCCAGCACGAAGAAACCTGCTGCGTCACTCACAATCTGGACATCATCACCGGGTTTAAGCGCCGCCAGGCGCGGGCTGAGTTTGCCGTCCGGGACGGTAACCAGATAGAACTCGAGATCCGGATTATCGGGCGCGTTGACGTACGAGTAAGCGCGCTGCACGCGTTCGCCGTCGATATCCAGCCCCAGTTTGGCAAACTGTCCGGCCGTAAACGGATGGATGGGGGCGTGCACGGTGAGACTAAATAGCGCATCGGTCCAGAATTTTATCTTAGTGACTTTACCTGTTACCCAGTCCGCCATGATCTTCTCCTGTGCTGTTTCTCGGATCTATCTTCCGTATTTGTGATGAAGATATCCAGCCCATTCGGGCCGGAAAGCTCTATCGATCAAACGGTTTTACAGAATGTGCGTCTGTACGTCCGGGTCTTTACGGTCGAGATAGTGAATTGACTGAATGCGACGAATGGTGCGCGATTTGCCGCGGATCAGCAGCGTTTCCGTGGTCGCCATGTTGCCTTTGCGGGTGATGCCATCCAGCAGATCGCCTTTGGTGATGCCGGTCGCGGAGAAAACAACGTTGTCGCTGCGGGCCATTTCGTGAAGTGCGAGGACTTTATTGGCTTCGATACCCATTGCCTCACAGCGCGCCAGCTCATCTTCGCCAATGCGGCGATTCTCTTCGTTGTCGCCTTTGACCTCATGACGAGGCAGCAGGCGGGCCTGCATGTCGCCATCCAGCGCGCGGATCACCGCAGCAGAGACCACGCCTTCCGGCGCGCCGCCAATACCGTACAGGACATCCACTTCACTGTCTGGCATGCAGGTCAGAATGGAGGCCGCCACGTCGCCATCCGGGATGGCAAACACGCGTACGCCCAGCTTTTGCATCTGCGCGATGGTAGCGTCGTGACGCGGTTTCGCCAGAATGGTGACGGTGAGTTCGCTCAGCGGTTTGTTCAGCGCGCTGGCGACGTTACGCAGGTTCTCTTCCAGCGGCAGGCTGAGGTCGATGGCGCCTTTCGCGCCTGGACCGACAATCAGCTTTTCCATGTACATATCCGGTGCGTTGAGGAAGCAGCCTTTATCACCCACGGCCAGAACGGCCAGCGCGTTGGCCTGACCCATCGCCGTCATGCGTGTGCCTTCGATCGGGTCGACGGCGATATCCACGGCATCGCCTTTGCCGGTACCCACTTTTTCACCGATGTAGAGCATTGGCGCTTCGTCGATCTCGCCTTCGCCGATTACAATAGTGCCGTCAATATTGACCTGATTGAGGACAATGCGCATGGCATGGACAGCCGCACCGTCGGCGGTATTTTTGTCGCCACGGCCAAGCCATTTATAGCCTGCCAGGGCAGCGGCTTCGGTAACGCGGGAAAACTCGATAGCAAGTTCACGTTTCATGAGGTACTCGTGCAATCAAAAGGAATTGCACGAAGTTTATCACAGAGTGGGGCGAGGCGAGGGGACCGGTGCAGCCGGAGCCCCTCACCCTGACCCTCTCCCCGGGGGCTGAGGGTTCCCCAGAAAAATGAAAAGCACGATGAAGTGTGATCTACTGGTTGCGCTAACAAATCAGAAGAGACCTCATCGTGCCTTTACAGACAGTCTGCCAGAAATTTTTCTCCGCGTCTTTACCGGACGTTCACAGCTTCCGGATTAATGTCCTTGTTTCCATGGCCGTTGCCCTCACGCACGGTGCGGATCTGACCCTGACCAGCCTTGGTCGCTCTCTTCCCGGCAGGGCGCACGTCAAAAATAAAATTAAACGTGTTGACCGTGCCCTGGGTAATACCGCCCTTCACCGGGATATTCCCCGTATTCAGCACCTGCTCACACATACCATCACCTCCCTGATGCCCTTCTGTGTGATTGCTGTCGACTGGACAGGCTGGCATGACAGGAACTGGTATCTTCTGCGGGCAAGCCTGGTCTGTAATGGTCGCTCACTGCCGCTTATGAGTGAGGTTGTCCCCGCAGAGCTGGCGCAGAACAGTGATGTACAGTGCCGCTTCCTTGACCGCCTGCATGATGCCATCCCGAAAGATAAAGCCGTCACCATCATTACGGATGCAGGCTTCCGGACAGACTGGTTCCGGCATGTCAGCCAGCTGGGCTGGAGCTTCACCGGCAGGGTCAGGGGCTGCATCAGCTTCCGGCTGGACGGAGATAAAAAATGGATGAAAATCAGTGAGCTTGAGGCTACCGGACAACCGGTCTGCGTGGGTTACGGTGTCCTGTCCCGTAAACCACGAACGCCCTGTTACGGCCGGTTCTATCTGCATAAGCGCCCTGACGCAGGGCGTCAGGGAAAAGGGGGGATGCCGAAAACACAGCGGGAACACCGCAGTAGCGCGCGGGAGCCCTGGCTGCTGTTCAGTAATGCAGAGGGACTGGAGCCGCACCAGATAATGGCCCTGTACAGCCGCAGAATGCAGATAGAACAAAACTTCCGGGACGACAAAAGTCCACGCTTCGGGTTCGGTCTGAGGCTGAGCCGGAGTCAGGGAAAAGGGCGACTGGAAGTGCTGAATATGGTCGCGGCAATGGCAAGCCTGGTGATGTGGCTGGCAGGTTACAGGGCAGAAAGGCAGTGTTTACACTGGCACTATCAGGCAAGCAGCATCAGGCACAGACGGGTGCTGTCATACCTGAGTCTGGCAGAAGAAGTCATCCGGCATGAGCCCGGGAAAGTGAGACGGCTGAATATAGTTAACGAGATGAAAAAGCTGGGAAAAGAGTACAGTAATATGGTCATGGTGGCATGACCATATTACAGGGGATCCCTCAGCCCACAGGGAGAGGGATCCCCTGTAATTTTTTACCGGAAGCGATGAATGTTTTTTCAGGAAAATGAATGACTTACAACGAAGCCCTGGTCCGACTGTAAATCGCAGAGGCGTTTCCTGCAGGCCGGGGCGAGGCGCATGGATGCGCCGAGAGGGCGGCTTTACAGGGACGTTACATCCGCCCGTCCCCGATAAGCCGGAAGGAATAAGCCGAGGGCACCGCGAAGCGGCGATTTACCGCCGGGAGCCCGGGTCGCCAGGGCGGTGGCGATTGAGCCGCCCAGGCACGTTCACAAGTCATGCCGTTACAGAGTAGCAAGGAACATAAAGTGAACGGAATGACCTCTACAGCCATATGTTCCCCCTCACCCCAGCCCTCTCCCTCAAGGGAGAGGGGGTCCTCCGTGCAGGCATTATTTTATGGGGATCCCTCAACCCCGGGGGAGAGGGAATGTATGATTACTCTTCGTGCTCTTCCCACGCCAGGGCGCGTTTCACCGCTTTCTTCCAGCCGCTGTAGCGGTAGTTACGCTCGGTGGTTTCGATGCCAGGGCGGAATTCACGTTCGATAACTGCTTTTTCCTGCAGCTCGTCCAGATTCTGCCAGAAGCCGACCGCCAGACCCGCAAGGTACGCCGCACCCAGCGCGGTCACTTCGCGCACTTCCGGGCGTTCCACGCGGGTGCCCAGAATGTCGGACTGGAACTGCATCAGGAAGTTGTTCGCGACCGCACCGCCGTCCACGCGCAGAGCGTGCAGACGGATGCCGGAGTCAGCCTGCATCGCTTCCAGTACGTCGCGCGTCTGGTAAGCGATAGATTCCAGGGTGGCGCGAATAATGTGGTTAGCATTCACACCACGCGTCAGGCCGAAAATCGCGCCGCGTGCATACGGATCCCAGTACGGTGCGCCCAGACCGGTAAACGCAGGTACCACGTACACGCCGTTGGTATCCTTCACTTTGGTGGCGAAGTACTCGGAGTCGAACGCATCGCTGATAAGCTTCATCTCGTCGCGCAGCCACTGGATGGATGCACCCGCCATGAACACCGCACCTTCCAGCGCATAGTTCACTTCACCGCGTGGGCCGCAGGCGATGGTGGTCAGTAGACCGTTTTCTGATTTCACCGCTTTCTCGCCGGTGTTCATCAGCATAAAGCAGCCGGTACCGTAGGTGTTTTTCGCCATCCCTTCTTTAACGCACAGCTGGCCGAACAGCGCCGCCTGCTGGTCACCGGCGATACCGGCGATAGGAATACGCGTGCCGCCTTTACCACCGATGTTGGTCTGACCGTACACTTCAGAAGATTTACGTACTTCTGGCAGCATAGCGCGTGGAATATCCAGCGCGTCCAGCATCTTGTCATCCCACTCCAGCGTGTTGATGTTGAACAGCATGGTGCGCGAGGCGTTGGTGTAGTCCGTGACGTGGACGCGACCCTGGGTCATCTTCCAGATAAGCCAGGTATCGACGGTACCGAACAGCAGTTCGCCGCGTTTTGCACGCTCACGTGAACCTTCCACGTGGTCAAGGATCCACTTCACTTTGGTACCCGAGAAATACGGGTCGACCACCAGGCCCGTGGCGCTGCGGACGTACTCTTCCATACCGTCGCGCTTCAGCTGTTCGCAAATCTCTGACGTACGACGACACTGCCAGACGATGGCGTTATAAATTGGCTTGCCGGTTTCACGTTCCCAGACGATTGTCGTTTCACGCTGGTTGGTAATACCAATCGCGGCTATTTCGTCAGAACTGATATCGGCTTTCGCCAGCACTTCGACCAGCGTGGAGCTTTGCGATGCCCAGATCTCCATCGGGTCGTGCTCTACCCAGCCTGGACGAGGATAGATTTGCTCAAATTCACGCTGTGACACGCTGACAATGTTCGCGTCATGATCCATTACGACAGCGCGGGAGCTGGTGGTGCCCTGGTCGAGCGCAACGATATATTTTTTTTCGGTCATGGTGTAAGTCCCGTAGTCAGATTACAGCGAAGCTTTTTGTTGTGCGGTAGAAGTCGTCTCTTTCTCCTCGTCCACACAGGTGTCGCACGGTAAGTGGCGACCAATTAATTTGCGATAGCTAAACGCACCCAGCGCAGCCCCGACAACCGGCGCAAACAGCGGAACCAGGAAGTAAGGAATGTCTTTGCCACCGGTGAAGGCCACGTCGCCCCAGCCTGCGATAAAGGCGAACGCTTTTGGTCCGATATCACGCGCCGGGTTCATCGCGAAGCCGGTCAGCGGGCCCATGGATGCGCCGATCACCGCAATCAGCAGGCCAATCAGCAGAGGTGCCAGCGGGCCGCGCGGAATGCCGTTTCCGTCGTCGGTCAGCGCCAGGATAACGCCCATCAGAATAGCGGTAATCACCATTTCAACTGCGAACGCCTGCACAAAATTGATATGCGGGTTTGGATATGTAGAGAAGATACCTGCCAGATCCAGACTTTCGACGCTGCCGCGCACCATATGATGCGTCTGTTCGAAGTCGATGAAAAGATTGTAATAAAGCCCGTAAACTAACGCCGCTGCGCAAAACGCGCCGGCAAATTGAGAAATAATGAAAGGAACAACTTTGCGTCCGTCGAAGCACGCGAACAGCCACAGTGCGATGGTCACCGCCGGGTTAAGATGTGCGCCAGAAACCCCTGCAGTCAGGTAGATGGCCATTGCCACACCCAGACCCCAGATAATACTGATTTCCCACTGACCAAAACTGGCACCCGCCACTTTCAGTGCAGCAACACAGCCCACTCCGAAGAATATCAACAACCCGGTACCAAGGAACTCGGCAATGCACTGGCCTTTTAAGGTTGATGTCTGACTCATAATCGGAATCCTGAAGAGATTGATGTTTATTGTTAGCATGGCCGCCCGTGACAGCCATGATGTCCTGTAGACATAGTGTTAATTTATCGTTAACGAGCAAAAACGAGAAATATCGAAATCAAAATGTGTGGTCTGCGTCAATAAAATGAGCGTTTACGCGCCATAAAGCGCATTTTTGCATCAGCGCGAGAGTGTGAGCTGAATCATTTCATTAACTAATGAGTTAACAACTTAGGGGTAATTGCCGCGAACGCACCAGGACGAGGCCGAAAAGTGTTGCAAACCGCGATCTGCGCGGTGTGTCGCTGGACAGGGGCGACGGGGCTTCATACAATCGGCATAGATGTTGTGCGCGTTTACGTTAAAGCGTCGCCTTGCAATTCAGGAGAGGTAGGATCATGTCTTTAGAAGTGTTTGAGAAACTGGAATCGAAAGTACAGCAGGCGATTGACACCATCACGCTGCTGCAGATGGAAATTGAAGAGCTGAAAGAAAAGAACAACAGCCTGGCGCAAGAAGTGCAGACAGCTCAGCACGGCCGTGAAGAACTGGAGCGCGAAAATAACCAGCTGCGTGAACAGCAGAACGGCTGGCAGGAACGTCTGCAGGCACTGCTGGGACGTATGGAAGAGGTTTAATTCCCCTGGGATTGAACTGAGTAGGCCGGGTAAGTCGAAGCCGCCACCCGGCTTTTTTATGGTTATCGCGAATGGGTAATAACCATAAAAAAGGCCGCCCAAGGCGGCCTTAACGCTACTTGTCCTGCGCTGTCGTAGCAAAAGCAAAGAACACATTGGGTTCATCACTCTTCACAACGAGTACGCTGGCGACAATGAACGCGATACATAAATAGCGTTTCATTATGCGGTCCCTGCAGCTAACCGCTCCACCGTTCACCACCGGTGATAAGTCGGTGGACACAAGCCCTGGTATTAGCCTGTTTTACGGTTGTGAATACACCTTTCCCTGGACCGATGCCCATTTGCGAGATGGCGGAAAGGGACGCTGCATCATAATAAGCAGCAACCGTGGTGTTAAGGTATTCATAAACAATTAGGATTTTATAAAGCTTCTGAGGGGTTGCCCAAGGTTTGGACGAGAGTATGATGAAGATCCTTGGTGTTAGCCTGCAAGCCTTCCCAACGGACCGCGAATCCCGAGGGACAAAAAAACCGCCACATTGCTGTTGGCGGTTTTTTTATGGCGCTCGCTTACTGTTTACTACTCAATATCCAGCGGATCTTCGGAGAGGATAATGCCGGTGTTATCGGCATAGAGATGGTCGCCAGAGAAGAAGGTTACGCCGCCGAAATTGACGCGGATAT
The DNA here is from genome assembly GCF_050031465.1 of Enterobacter cloacae complex sp. 277I4. NCBI lineage: Bacteria > Pseudomonadati > Pseudomonadota > Gammaproteobacteria > Enterobacterales > Enterobacteriaceae > Enterobacter > Enterobacter cloacae complex sp. 277I4. The sequence continues at coordinate 4,999,054 of NZ_JBLGWC010000001.1, read as the reverse complement.
CGCTTTCACCAATGCCTTCACCCGCGGCGCCTACCGGAATGGCGGCAATCGCCTGAATGCCGATATCGAGGTCTTCCAGATCGTCCACCTGGCGGACTGAACCGTAGACCACAATGCCTTCCCATTCGTTTTGCACGGCAATTCCGGCCAGTTCCGCGTCAATCAATGCACGACGTACGGAGCCGCCGCCATCAACCAGCAACACGCGACCACGACCGTTCTGTTCGAGCAGATCGTACAGCAACCCGTTATCCTCGAAACATTTCACCGTGATGATTTGTCCGCCAAACGAAGACCGTCCACCAAAGTTGGAGAACAGCGGTTCAACGACGTTGACATCTTCCTGGTAGATGTCACAAAGCTCGGAGGTATCGTATTTCATAGGTTTAACGCTCTGTTGCTGCGAATGTGTTCAGTATATCGTGCGAAATGCGTTGTTGGCAAAATCATCAATTGTTAATTGATATTTGTCAGTTAACTCAGCGTCTGGCTCAGGACAATCCCTATCACGAACAACAGGTTAGTGAGCAATGCGCCTTTTACCGTGCGCTCAAGCATCGGTGGCATGGCTGCCGGGCTGAGCTCACGCATCACAAAGCGGGCCTGTTTAATCAGCAGCGGCGCGGCGAGCACAAACAGCCAGCCCCAGAGACTATGCAGCGAGATCAGGTTGAACAGTGCGAGGCAGAGCAGGGCGCCCATTAGCAGGCAGGCATGATAGCGACGCGCGTTAACCGGCCCCAGACGCACGGCCAGCGTGTTTTTGCCGTTCTCACGGTCGCTGTCGATATCGCGCAGATTGTTGATGTTAAGTACCGCCGTTGCCAGCAGACCGCAGGCGGTGGCGGGCAGGAACAGGGCAGGGATAAGCGTATGCGCCTGTAAGTACCAGCTGCCCATCACGCTCAGCCAGCCAAAAAATACCAGCACGGAAATATCACCCAGGCCGATATAACCGTAAGGGCGCGTGCCGACGGTATAGGTAATGGCGGCGATAATAGCGAGCAGGCCCAGCACCAGAAAACCAATGAAATCACTGGTGGTTTTCGAGGCGACCGTCACCAGCGCGAGGCCGGATAAACAAATCAGTACCACGGTGATAATCAACGCGCGCTTCATCTGTGCCTGCGTAATCACCCCTTTCTGCATCCCGCGCAGAGGGCCGATACGGTCAGGCTTATCACTACCTTTAACCGCATCGCCGTAGTCGTTGGCGAGATTAGAGAGGATCTGCAACAAACCGGCTGTGACCAGCGCCAGCACGGCAACCAGCGGATTGAAATACCCCTGCCACCAGGCAAGGACGGTACCGACGATAATCGCGGCAAAGGCCAGAGGAAGGGTTTTAGGGCGCAGACTTTCGAGCCACGCCTGAGTACGGCTGATATCAGTCATAGTTATTAAGCCAAAAAAATGGGGGCATTAGCCCCCATTAAATGTGATGAGAATGCAGTAACCGCGATTATAGGATAAAACGGCTCAGATCTTCATCTGCCACTAACGCATCCAGGTGTTTGCCCACATATTCTGCGTCAATGGTAATGGTTTGACCGTTCAGGTCGCTCGCATCATAAGAGATATCTTCCATCAGGCGTTCCAGCACCGTGTGCAGACGACGCGCACCGATGTTCTCGGTGGTTTCGTTGACCTGCCAGGCCGCCTGGGCGATGCGTTTGATACCGTCTTCGGTGAACTCAATGTTCACGCCTTCGGTCGCCATCAGCGCTTTGTACTGTACGGTCACAGACGCGTTTGGCTCGGTCAGGATACGTTCGAAATCTTCAGTGGTCAGCGCCTGCAGCTCAACGCGGATAGGCAGACGACCCTGCAGTTCCGGGATCAGGTCAGACGGGCTGGCAATCTGGAACGCACCGGACGCGATAAACAGGATGTGGTCCGTTTTAACCATGCCGTGCTTGGTGGAGACGGTGCAGCCTTCTACCAGCGGCAACAGGTCGCGCTGCACGCCTTCACGGGAGACGTCCGGGCCGGACGCGTTACCGCGCTTACAGATCTTATCGATTTCGTCGATAAACACGATACCGTGCTGCTCAACCGCGTCGATCGCATCCTGCTTCAGCTCTTCCGGGTTCACCAGCTTTGCTGCTTCTTCTTCAATCAGCAGCTTCATCGCATCTTTGATTTTCAGCTTACGCGCTTTCTGTTTCTGACCGCCCAGGTTCTGGAACATGGACTGCAGCTGGCTGGTCATCTCCTCCATGCCAGGAGGTGCCATGATTTCCACACCCATTGGCGCGGCGGCGAGATCGATCTCAATCTCTTTGTCATCCAGCTGGCCTTCGCGCAGCTTTTTGCGGAATGCCTGACGTGCCGCAGACGGTTCAGCCTGCTGTTCAGCCTGGCCCCAGTTGTTTTTCGCCGGCGGGATCAGCACGTCAAGAATACGCTCTTCAGCCATCTCTTCCGCGCGATAGCGGTTTTTCTCGATCGCCTGAACGCGAACCATCTTGATTGCCGAGTCGGTCAGATCGCGGATGATAGAGTCAACTTCTTTACCTACATAGCCCACTTCGGTGAACTTAGTGGCTTCAACTTTGATGAACGGCGCGTTAGCCAGTTTAGCCAGACGGCGCGCGATTTCGGTTTTACCGACACCGGTTGGGCCGATCATCAGAATGTTTTTTGGCGTCACTTCATGGCGCAGCTCTTCGTCGAGCTGCATGCGGCGCCAGCGGTTACGCAGAGCAATAGCCACGGAACGCTTGGCGTTATCCTGGCCGATAATATGTTTGTCCAGTTCGCTGACAATTTCGCGTGGGGTCATTTCAGACATGGGAGATCCTTACGCTTTAGAGGTCAATTCTTCGATGGTGTGGTTGTGGTTGGTATAGATGCAGATATCACCCGCAATATCCAACGCCTTCACAGCGATATCACGCGCATTCATGTCGGTATTCTCCAACAGTGCGCGAGCCGCAGCCTGGGCATAAGGGCCGCCAGAGCCGATGGCAATCAGGTCGTTTTCTGGCTGAATGACGTCACCGTTACCGGTGATGATCAGCGATGCGGTTTCATCGGCCACGGCCAGCAGCGCTTCGAGTTTGCGCAGCATGCGGTCGGTTCGCCAGTCTTTCGCCAGCTCAACGGCGGCTTTCACCAGATGACCCTGGTGCATTTCCAGTTTACGTTCAAACAGTTCAAACAGCGTGAAAGCATCAGCCGTGCCGCCTGCAAAACCGGCGATCACTTTGTCGTTGTATAAACGACGGACTTTTTTCACGTTGCCTTTCATTACGGTATTACCCAGCGTGGCCTGGCCATCACCGGCGATTACCACGTGGCCGTTACGGCGTACACTTACTATTGTTGTCACGAGCAGACCCCCTGGTTACAGAATCGGGAAACAGAAGCCCTGAGCCTGTGCTCAGGGCTGAATAGAAAGATAGATGGGGGGGAATTTGGGGGTTTCAACCCCCGGAAGCAAGTCGGATGCAGTTTGTGTGACCGGCGACTTTCAAACGAGAAATGGTGCCATCGGCATTTTCTTTGCCTTTGACCGGGCCAATCACCACGCGATTCCAGCCGTTATTGGTGGTAATGCGCGAGTCAAATCCTTCAAATGCCAGCTGAGCGCGGACCGTTTCGGCCTGCTCGGCACCTTTGAACGAACCGCACTGCACCATCCAGCGGCGTTCGTCTTTCTTTTCAGCCGTCTGCTTCGGTGCCTCGGTCTCTTTGGTGACCGGTGCGGCCTGCTGTGTTTTCGGCTGCTGCGCGGTGGTATGCGCAGGCGTCTGCAGCAGATCCTGATACGGTTGAGCCGTTTGCTTCTGCGTCTGGGCCTTTGGCTGCTGAGCAGGCTGAGACTGCGCCGTTCGCGTTTGCGGCTGCTGGTACGGCTGTTCCGTCACGCGCGGCTGCGCTTTAGGCTGCTGTACCGGCTGGTTTTGCGTCCACTGCTGCTGTTGTTGTTGCTGCTGAATCTGTGCCTGACGTTGGCGCTGCAGTTGCAGCGTTTGCTGACGCTGCGCCGGCGTTTGTTCATTCCACGGCACTTCATTCAGCTGCGTAGGCTGCTGGCGCATATCGGCCTGCATCTGTGCCAGCAACTGACGCTGTTCGTCCGTTAGCTGATCGGCATTTTTCACCTCGCCACCGGCGGATGGCTCGGTCGGCGCACGCACGCCAGGCTGACGGCTTTCCAGCTCTTTAATATAGCGCCAGCGCTCTTCAGGCTTCGGTGGCAGACCATTTCCAACCACTTTGTTGCCCTGAAGGGCCTCAGCCTCTTCTTTTTTATGGTGCGTGATAAAGTACAGGCCGCCGATGAAGGCCACCAGTACCGCCGCAGCAATAGCGACCATTGCTGGCGAGACAGCAGGCAGGTTACGTTGCTTTTTCTTTGCGCTACTCTTTTTGCGTCGCGAAGGTGCCGGCTGGCCGCGACGTACATAATCTCGTTGTGCCACTATCGTTTCGCTGTATTTATTCGTTCGTCAGTCCGCCATGTTACTTAAGCGGCGGGGCTTTGACCAGATAAGGGTGTCCTAAAGACATTTACTTTAAGTCAATGCCTGGGTAGAACCACGAATAATCAGTTCGCAGTCCAGCAACCTCGATCCGCTGCTAACTGTTTGACCCTGCAACTGATCGAGCAAAAGAAGCATCGCTTCACGGCCAATGTCGTAGCGTGGCTGCGAAACGGTTGAGAGCGGGGGATCGCAAAATTCTGAAAGCGAAATATTATCGAAACCGATAATCGACAAATCTTTCGGTATGCGCAGGCCGCGGCGTTTCGCATACGATAATGCCCCAAGCGCCATCACGTCGCTGTGGCAGAACACTGCGGTAGGCGGCTCAGGCAACGCCAGTAGTTTTTCCAGCGCCTGACCACCGGCTTCGAAGGAAAAATTACCGCGAGCAATGTAGTGCGGATCAACCGTCACGCCGGTTCGGCGAAGCGCCTGAACATAGCCCTGCAGGCGATAGTGACACAGCGGCATCTCTTCCGGGCCGGCAATGCAGCCAATCCGTTTATGCCCCAGCTCCTGCAGGTAGTTAACGGCGTTGAACGCGGCGGTCAGGTTATCAATATGCACCGTTGGCAGTTCCAGCTCCGGCGCAAACTCGTTGGCCATCACCATCGGCGGTAAATTGCGCTGCTCTTCAATGCTGGCATCAAACGGCAGGCGCGAACCAAGCAGCAGCATGCCGTCGATCTGCTTGGTGATAATGAGGTCGATAAAGGTTTTTTCCTGCTGATTCTGGTGCGCGCAGTCGCCAATGAGCACCAGATACCCTTGCTCCGCAGCGGTCACTTCGATGCCGCGAATAATTTCGCTGAAGAAGGGATCGCAGATGTCCGGCACAATCACCAGGATGGTCCGCGACTCATTACGTTTAACGTTACGCCCCATCGCCTGCGGGAAATACCCCACTTCCAGCGCGGCCTGTTCTACCCGGTTGCGGGTCGCCTGAGAGACTTTATCCGGGTTCATTAATGCGCGGGACACGGTTGCCGTAGAGACTTGTGCTTTCTGGGCAACGTCTTTCATGGTCGCCGTGGCAACCTCTTTCCTGGACTTCAACGTCTTCTCCTCGCCTGAACACCGAACTTCTGACGCCACCATTTTTACAGATAGTTAATGGAATCGGTTACAGAATTTTCATAAAAAGTGTGAGGGACGTTAAATTTTTCGATCCGGCTTCAGCCTTCGATGGGATCAACGTCAAGCACCCACTTCACTTTGCGCGCCTCTGGCAGGGTGTTGATCAAGGCCAGCGTGCCGCTGACGATGTGCTGTAAACGGATGCGCGAAGGGTGTTGCAGCAAAATCTGCCAGCGAAAACGTCCGCCGCGCTTGGGGGCCAGCGCCGGAACCGGCCCTAAAATCCACAGTTGATTATCGACCAGCGGGCTGGCTTGCAGAAGGTTTCTCAACTGCTGCAGGAAAAGCGGCGCCTGCTGGTTGTTATGATCTTCCGCGCGGATGATCACGTGGCTGGTCCACGGGGGAAGCTGCATGGTCTGGCGCTCAGCCAGCGCCTGCTCGGCAAACGCATCATAGCCTTTGTGCAGCAGGGTTTGCAGCAACGGATGCTCAGGATGGTGCGTTTGCAGTACCACTTCGCCCTGTTTCCCGGCGCGTCCCGCGCGTCCGGCCACCTGGGTATAAAGCTGGGCAAAACGCTCGGCTGAGCGGAAATCGGCAGAGAACAGTGCGCCATCGACATCCAGCAGGGCAACCAGCGTCACGTCCGGGAAGTGATGACCTTTGGCCAGCATCTGGGTGCCAATCAGGATGCGCGCGCCACCGCGATGCACTTCTGCCAGCTGCTGTTCCAGCGCCCCTTTACGGCTGGTGGTGTCCCTGTCGATTCGGGAAATGGGCACATCCGGGAAGAACGGCTCCAGGGCCTGTTCCAGCTGTTCAGTGCCCAGACCGACCGGCACGATGTGCGTTGACCCGCATGATGGACACTGACGCGGCACCGGGCGCTGGCTGTCGCAGTGGTGGCAGCGCAAATGGCGCTGGGCCTGATGGAAGGTGTAGTAGTGGTCGCAACGCGGGCATTCTGCGATCCAGCCGCAGTCGTGACACAGCAGTGCCGGGGCAAAGCCGCGTCTGTTGAGGAACAAAATAACCTGATTGCCCGCCTGCAAATGCTGACGCATCCGGGTGATAAGGGCAGGTGCTAACCCCGCCTGCACCTGCTGACCTTTCAGATCCAGCACGTGTTGAATGGCCGGACGCGCATTCCCCGCGCGACGCGTCAGGCGCAGCATATGGTATTTACGCTGACGAACATTATGAAGCGTTTCGAGCGCCGGGGTAGCAGAGCCCAGAATAATGGGGATTTGCTCGCTGTGCGCGCGATAGACGGCCAGATCGCGGGCGTGATACCGCCAGCCTTCCTGCTGCTTATAAGAGCTGTCGTGTTCTTCATCAATGACGATGACGCCAAGATTTTTGAACGGTGTAAACAGTGATGAACGGGTGCCAATCACGATCGCCGCTTCGCCGTTTTTCGCTTTCAGCCAGGCGCTGAGGCGTTCGCTGTCATTCAGGCCAGAGTGCAGCACCTCAACCGGCGCATTAAACCGCTCGCGAAAGCGCGCGATGGTTTGCGGCGTCAGGCCAATTTCCGGCACCATCACCAGCGCCTGTTTGCCCTGCGCGAGCACGTTTTCCAGCACACTGAGATAGACTTCTGTCTTGCCGGAACCGGTGACCCCGGCCAGTAGCCAGGCGGAGAAATGGCCGGAGGCACTGTGGATCGCCCCCACGGCGGTGGCCTGCTCGGTGTTCAGGCGCAGGCGATCGCCCGAGACGGAAAATCGCTCCCGCCAGTCATACAGGGCCGGAGCCTCGCTTGCCAGTTCGCTCAGCCCTTTTTTTCGTAGTGCCTGGAGCGCGGTTTCGCTGACTTCCATCTCATCGACCTGATGGCGCCAGATTTTCCCCTGACGCAGGGCGGCCAGCGCCTGCTGTTGTTTCTGGGAGCGCTTCAGGCTGTTAATGTCCACCGCCTGGCCCTGTTCGGTCGCAAACCAGTACCACATTGGCGCGTGGCTGGCGCTTTTGCCCTGGCGCAGCATAATCGGTAAAGCGTGGAACAGAACATCGCCAATCGGATGATGATAATAATCCGCCGCCCATAGTAGCAGTCGCCAGGTGCTGGTGGAGTAAACGGGCTCGCTGTCGAGCACCTCAACGACCGATTTCAGTTCGTTAAGCGGCAATTCGCTCTTGTCGCTGACGGAGACGACGATCCCTACGCGCTGCTGTTTGCCAAAGGGCACGGTCACGCGACAGCCCGCTTTAACGCTCATGCTGTCGGGCAGCAGATAGTCAAACGTGCGTGGAAGCGGAACGGGCAGGGCAACGTGAGCGACGGGCATCGAATCTTCCTGACTTGAAAAGTGGCGCGTTAGTATACACATTAGTGAAAGCGGCGTGCGGATCAGTTTGCATACGTTGGTCAAATTCTGTATGATTCGCCGCCTTTGGTGTGCTTTACGCCAAAGAACTTACATTCAACATCGCGTGGTGTCTGGCGTTAGGGCTGGAAGAGCGACGCGGCCTTAACTGAGGTTCTCCCATGAAAAAAGATATTCACCCGAAATACGAAATGATTACTGCAAACTGCTCTTGCGGTAACTCTATCCAGATCCGCTCTACCGTGGGTCACGATCTGAACCTGGACGTGTGCGGCAAATGCCACCCGTTCTACACTGGTAAGCAGCGTGACGTTGCAACCGGTGGCCGTGTTGACCGCTTCAACAAGCGTTTCAGCATCCCGGGCGCTAAATAAGTTTCCCGAAAAAAAGGCACCGCAAGGTGCCTTTTTTGTATCCGCTTATCAGTATTCCCACGTCTCCGGGTCGATACCCAGTTCACGCATGATCACCTTCGCCTCTTCCGGGATTTCGTCGCTACGCTCTTTGCGCAGGTCGTCATCGTTCGGCAACGGTTGGCCGGTAAACGCATGCAGAAACGCTTCGCACAGCAGTTCGCTGTTGGTTGCGTGGCGCAGGTTGTTCACCTGACGACGCGTACGTTCATCGGTGAGGATCTTCAACACCTTCAGAGGAATGGAAACCGTAATTTTCTTTACTTGCTCACTCTTCTTACCGTGCTCAGCGTATGGGCTGATATATTCGCCGCTCCATTCAGCCATGAGATACCTTTAATCCTCTCAGTCATTAATCTAAAGGTGCAAAACCTGTAACCGTCGGTTTTGAACCGTAAACCTGCGTAGTTTACCGTAGAGACGATACCGTGGCACGGATATTGCCGCTGCAGCGTGCACTAAAGCATATAATTTTAACGGCTATTTGCGCATTGCTCAATCTATACGCAAAGAAGTTTAGATGTCCAGATGTATTGACGTCCATACTTTCAATGTTTACTCTGGTGCCTGACTTTTCACCTAATTAGCCAGGAAGCCTTCACCATGACGCGTAAACAGGCCACCATCGCAGTGCGTAGCGGATTGAATGATGACGAGCAGTACGGCTGTGTTGTCCCGCCGATTCATCTTTCCAGTACCTATAATTTCACCGGATTTAATGAACCCCGTGCGCATGACTACTCGCGTCGTGGCAACCCTACGCGTGATGTTACCCAGCGCGCGCTGGCGGAACTGGAAGGTGGCGCAGGGGCAGTATTAACCAATACCGGCATGTCTGCCATTCATCTGGTGACTACCGTGTTCCTGAAGCCGGGCGATCTGCTGGTTGCGCCGCACGACTGTTACGGCGGCAGCTATCGTCTGTTTGATAGCCTGGCAAAACGCGGCTGTTACCGGGTGTTGTTTGTCGATCAAAATGACGAACAGGCGCTGAAACAGGCGCTGGCAGAGAAGCCGAAGCTGGTGCTGGTGGAAAGTCCAAGCAATCCATTGTTGCGCGTTGTCGATATTGCGAAAATTTGTCAGCTCACAAGGGATGCGGGAGCGATAAGTGTAGTGGATAATACGTTCCTCAGTCCGGCCCTTCAGAACCCACTGGCGCTGGGTGCAGATCTGGTATTGCATTCATGCACTAAATATCTGAACGGTCATTCTGATGTCGTCGCAGGCGTGGTGATTGCAAAAGATCCCGACGTTGTCACCGAACTGGCATGGTGGGCCAATAACATTGGCGTCACCGCCGGGGCCTTCGACAGCTATCTGCTGTTACGCGGGATTCGCACGCTGTCGCCGCGTATGGAGGTGGCACAGCGCAATGCCCAGGCGATTGTCGATTTCCTGAAAACGCAGCCGCTGGTGAAGAAGCTTTATCACCCGTCGCTGCCTGAAAACCAGGGGCACGAGATTGCCGCGCGTCAGCAGAAAGGGTTTGGCGCGATGTTAAGTTTTGAACTGGACGGTGACGAGCAAACGCTGCGTCGCTTCCTGAGCGGGCTGTCATTGTTTACGCTGGCGGAATCGTTAGGTGGGGTTGAAAGTTTGATCTCCCACGCCGCAACCATGACGCACGCAGGTATGGCACCAGAGGCACGTGCCGCCGCCGGGATTTCTGAGACGCTGCTGCGGATCTCAACCGGTATTGAAGATTCTGAAGATTTAATTGCCGATCTGGAAAATGGCTTCCGGGTCGCAGCCAAGGGGTAATCATGAGTGTGATAGCGCAGGCAGGGGCGAAGGGTCGTCAACTGCACAAGTTTGGTGGTAGTAGTCTTGCTGATGTGAAGTGTTATCTGCGCGTTGCAGGGATCATGACAGAGTATTCACAGCCGGGTGACATGATGGTTGTCTCCGCGGCGGGCAGCACCACCAACCAGCTGATTAGCTGGCTGAAATTGAGCCAGACCGATCGCCTCTCTGCGCATCAGGTGCAACAGTCCTTACGCCGTTACCAGAGCGAGCTGATTGCCGGTTTGCTGCCCGCAGACGTGGCGGATGGGCTGATTAGCGCTTTTACGCATGACCTTGAGCGTCTGGCCGCCCTGCTGGACAGCGGTATTACCGATGCGGTGTACGCCGAAGTGGTGGGGCACGGTGAAGTGTGGTCTGCGCGCCTGATGGCCGCCGTGCTGCAACATCTGGGCGTTGAGGCTGCCTGGCTCGACGCGCGTGATTTCCTGCGTGCCGAACGCGCCGCACAGCCACAGGTGGACGAAGGTCTATCCTACCCGCTGCTGCAACAGTTGCTGGTACAGCATCCGGGTAAACGCATTGTGGTGACCGGCTTTATCAGCCGCAGCAATGCCGGGGAAACCGTGTTGTTGGGGCGTAACGGCTCTGACTACTCGGCGACGCAGATCGGTGCCCTGGCAGGCGTGTCCCGCGTCACCATCTGGAGTGACGTCGCCGGTGTTTACAGCGCTGATCCACGCAAGGTGAAAGACGCCTGCCTGCTGCCGCTGCTGCGCCTGGATGAAGCCAGCGAGCTGGCACGTCTGGCCGCGCCGGTTCTGCACGCGCGTACGCTGCAGCCGGTTTCCGGTAGCGACATCGATCTGCAGTTGCGCTGCAGTTACACCCCGGATCAGGGCTCCACGCGCATCGAACGCGTGCTGGCATCCGGTACGGGGGCGCGTATTGTCACCAGCCACGACGATATCTGCCTGATTGAGTTCCAGGTCCCGGCGGGCCAGGACTTCAAACTGGCGCATAAAGATATCGACACGATCCTCAAACGTGCTCAGGTGCGTCCGCTGGCGGTTGGCGTACATAACGACCGTCAACTGCTGCAGTTCTGCTACACCGCCGAAGTGGCGGACAGCGCGCTAAAAATTCTGGATGAAGCGGGCCTGCCGGGCGAGCTTCGTCTGCGTCAGGGGCTGGCGCTGGTGGCGATGGTGGGCGCGGGCGTCACCCGTAACCCACTGCACTGCCACCGCTTCTGGCAACAGCTGAAAGGGCAACCGGTTGAATTTACCTGGCAGTCGGAAGAGGGCATCAGCCTCGTTGCCGTCCTGCGTAAAGGGCCAACTGAGAGCCTGATTCAGGGTCTGCATACCTCTCTGTTCCGTGCGGAAAAACGTATCGGTCTGGTGCTGTTCGGTAAAGGCAACATCGGTTCTCGCTGGCTGGAGCTGTTCGCGCGCGAGCAGGTCACGCTCTCAGCACGTACCGGCTTTGAATTTATCCTCGCCGGAGTGGTGGACAGCCGCCGCAGTCTGTTGAACTACGAGGGGCTGGATGCCAGCCGCGCGCTTGCCTTCTTTAATGATGAAGCGGTTGAACAGGACGAAGAGGCGCTGTTCCTGTGGATGCGCGCGCACCCATATGACGATCTGGTGGTGCTGGACGTTACTGCCAGCGAACAGCTTGCCGATCAGTATCTTGATTTCGCCAGCCACGGTTTCCACGTCATCAGTGCGAACAAACTGGCGGGGGCAAGCAGCACCGATAAGTACCGTCAGATCCACGACGCGTTCGAAAAAACCGGTCGTCACTGGCTCTATAACGCCACCGTAGGCGCGGGTCTGCCGGTTAACCATACCGTGCGCGATCTGATTGAAAGCGGCGACAGCATTCTGGCGCTGAGCGGTATTTTCTCCGGTACGCTCTCCTGGCTGTTCCTGCAGTTTGATGGCACCGTACCGTTCACTGACCTGGTGGATCAGGCGTGGCAGCAGGGGCTAACCGAACCCGATCCCCGCGTCGATCTTTCCGGTAAAGATGTGATGCGTAAGCTGGTGATCCTGGCGCGTGAAGCCGGTTATGACATTGAACCCGGCGCTGTTCGCGTCGAGTCGCTGGTGCCGGCAGGCTGCGAGGAAGGATCCATTGATCACTTCTTTGAAAACGGTGATGAACTGAACGAGCAGATGCTGCAACGTCTGGAAGCCGCAAACGAGATGGGGCTGGTGCTGCGCTATGTGGCGCGTTTCGAGGCCAACGGTAAAGCGCGTGTGGGGGTTGAGGCGGTGCGTCCTGAACATCCGCTGGCGGCGCTGCTGCCGTGCGATAACGTCTTTGCAATCGAAAGCCGCTGGTACCGCGATAACCCACTGGTGATCCGTGGCCCGGGTGCAGGGCGCGATGTCACCGCCGGGGCGATCCAGTCGGACATCAATCGTCTCGCTAAGCTACTGTAACCCCTGTATTTCCCTCTCCCGGTGGGAGAGGGTTAGGGTGAGGGCATCAGACCGCACTCACCCCATCTTGAATTTCCTTCATCTTCCCTGAGCATTCCTCACCGTTATTGTTGATTATTTCTGTTGACGTCACCCCGCTTTTCCGTCATTTTTACATCTGGACGTCTAAACGTATAGAAGTTCACAACACAACAAACAACGACACGCGAAAGATAGAGGTAAGGTATGAGCTTTTTTCACGCCAACCAGCGGGAAGCCCTGAATCAGAGCCTGGCCGAAGTAAACGGCCAGATTAACGTCTCTTTTGAATTTTTCCCGCCGCGCACCAGTGAAATGGAGCAAACCCTCTGGAGCTCTATCGATCGCCTGAGCAGCCTGAAACCGAAATTTGTCTCCGTGACCTACGGCGCGAACTCCGGCGAGCGTGACCGTACGCACAGCATTATTAAAGGCATTAAAGACAGAACCGGTCTGGAAGCGGCGCCGCATCTGACCTGTATCGACGCCACCGGTGACGAGCTGCGTGCTATCGCCCAGGATTACTGGAATAACGGGATTCGTCATATCGTCGCCCTGCGCGGCGACCTGCCGCCGGGTAGCGGTAAGCCCGAAATGTATGCGGCGGATCTGGTCGCGCTGCTGAAAGACGTTGCCGATTTTGATATCTCCGTGGCGGCGTACCCGGAAGTGCATCCGGAAGCGAAAAGCGCTCAGGCTGACCTCCTTAACCTGAAGCGTAAAGTGGATGCCGGTGCGAACCGGGCCATTACTCAGTTCTTCTTTGATGTGGAAAGCTACCTGCGCTTCCGCGACCGCTGCGTTTCTGCGGGTATCGACGTGGAAATCATCCCGGGTATTCTGCCGGTCTCTAACTTCAAACAGGCGAAGAAATTTGCCGATATGACCAACGTACGCATTCCGCTGTGGATGTCCAAAATGTACGAAGGGCTGGACGATGATCCGGAAACGCGCAAGCTGGTGGGTGCCAATATCGCAATGGACATGGTGAAAATTTTAAGTCGGGAAGGGGTAAAAGATTTCCACTTCTACACGCTGAACCGCGCGGAAATGAGCTACGCCATTTGTCATACGCTCGGTGTTCGCCCGGCGTAATAAACATCAAGCCCTCCTGAATGGAGGGCTTTTTAGTCTGGCTAAAAGTTAAAAGGTATTAGCTATCGAATCTGTGGATTAATTCAACTATATCTTATTGCTAGTGGTGTATATCGTAACGGTAACACTGTAAAAGGGAGCATAGCGATGAGCACGTCAGACGAGAGCAATAAAGCGGCATCAGTCGGCAAATGCCCGTTCCACCAGGGCGGCGTCGATCACAGCGCGGGGGCAGGTACAGGCAGCCGCGACTGGTGGCCAAAACAACTCCGCATCGATCTTCTTAACCAACATTCCAATCGTTCGAACCCTCTGGGTGAAGACTTCGACTACCGCAAAGAATTTAGCAAGCTGGATTACTCCGCCCTCAAGGGCGATCTCAAAGCACTCTTAACCGACTCTCAACCGTGGTGGCCTGCCGACTGGGGCAGCTATGCGGGCCTGTTTATTCGCATGGCCTGGCACGGTGCGGGAACCTATCGCTCCGTTGACGGACGCGGCGGTGCCGGACGCGGTCAACAGCGCTTTGCGCCGCTGAACTCCTGGCCAGATAACGTCAGTCTGGATAAAGCTCGCCGTCTGCTGTGGCCGATCAAGCAAAAATATGGTCAAAAAATCTCCTGGGCTGACCTGTTTATTCTTGCGGGTAACGTGGCGCTGGAAAACTCCGGCTTCCGCACCTTTGGTTTTGGTGCCGGGCGTGAAGATGTCTGGGAACCGGATCTCGACGTTAACTGGGGGGATGAAAAAGCCTGGCTGACCCATCGTGACCCGGAAGCACTGGCGAAACGTCCGCTGGCGGCCACTGAAATGGGGCTGATCTACGTCAACCCGGAAGGACCAAACGCCAGCGGTGAACCGCTGTCCGCGGCGGCAGCCATTCGCGCCACCTTCGGTAACATGGGAATGAACGACGAAGAGACCGTGGCGCTGATTGCCGGGGGGCATACGCTCGGTAAAACCCACGGTGCGGGTGAAGCAACGCACGTTGGCACAGATCCGGAAGCGTCTCCGATTGAAGCGCAGGGCCTGGGCTGGGCCAGCACGCACGGTACCGGTATTGGCGCTGACGCCATTACTTCCGGTCTGGAAGTCATCTGGTCACAAACCCCGACCCAGTGGAGCAACTACTTCTTCGAGAACCTGTTCAAATACGAATGGGTACAAACCCGTAGCCCGGCCGGTGCGATTCAGTTTGAAGCCGTGGACGCGCCTGAGATCATGCCAGACCCGTTCGACCCGTCGAAAAAACGCAAACCGACTATGCTGGTTACCGACCTGACGCTGCGTTTTGACCCGGAATTCGAAAAAATTTCCCGTCGCTTCCTGAACGATCCGCAGGCTTTCAACGAAGCCTTCGCCCGCGCGTGGTTCAAACTGACCCACCGCGATATGGGGCCAAAATCGCGTTATCTTGGCCCGGAAGTGCCGAAAGAAGATCTGATCTGGCAGGATCCGCTGCCGGAGGCAGTATTCAATCCGACCAAAGAGGACATTGAGAGCCTGAAGGCGGAAATTGCAGCATCCGGGCTCTCCGTCAGCGAACTGATTTCCGTGGCATGGGCGTCGGCCTCAACCTTCCGCGGCGGTGACAAGCGTGGCGGTGCCAACGGTGCGCGTCTGGCGCTTGCGCCTCAGCGCAACTGGGATGTTAACGCCGCAGCCGTACGTGCATTGCCTGCTCTGGAAGCTATTCAGCGCACCACCAATAAAGCCTCACTGGCCGATATCATCGTGCTCGCGGGTGTGGTAGGCGTTGAACAGGCGGCGAAAGCGGCTGGCGTTTACGTCACCGTACCGTTCACGCCGGGCCGTGTGGATGCACGTCAGGATCAGACGGATATCGATATGTTTAACCTGCTTGAACCGATTGCTGACGGTTTCCGTAACTATCGTGCGCAGGTTGATGTCTCCACCACCGAATCGCTGCTGATTGATAAAGCCCAGCAGTTGACGTTAACCGCACCAGAAATGACGGTGCTGATCGGCGGCCTGCGCGTACTGGGTGCAAACTTTGACGGCAGTAAAAATGGTGTGTTTACCAGCCGCGAAGGCGTGCTGAGCAATGACTTCTTCGTGAACCTGCTGGATATGAACACCCAGTGGAAGGCGACCGATGAATCGAACGAGCTGTTTGCCGGAAGCGATCGCACCAGCGGTGAAGTGAAATACACTGCCACTCGCGCTGACCTGGTCTTCGGCTCTAACGCTGTCCTTCGCGCGCTGGCAGAGGTGTACGCCAGCAGTGATGCTCACGAGAAGTTCGTTCGCGACTTCGTTGCAGCGTGGGCGAAGGTGATGGATCTGGACCGTTTTGACGTGAAATAACCATTGAGCCGGGTACGCATAGCGCACCCGGCGTTTTTGTTACTCCCACTCCTGCAGGAAACGCTGTCCATACTGGTCGGCAACCAGCAGTGCCGCGTAAACCTGATCCGGCGACACGCCACCCGGCATGTTGTGAATGGTCTCTCCCTCAGCGCAAGACGCTTCGGCAATCAGGCGCATTTTGGCCGGAATGTCTTCTTTGATATTCAGCTGCGCCAGCGTGATCGGCAATCCAACGCTGTGGCAAAGCGCCGCGACGGTTTCGATCTCCTCAACCGGCGCGTTTTCCAGCACCAGTTGCGTCAGCGTACCAAACGCCACTTTTTCACCGTGGTAGAAGTGATGCGCATCCGGCACTGCCGTCATCCCGTTGTGAATGGCATGCGCTGCCGCCAGCCCGCCGCTTTCAAACCCTACGCCGCTCAGATAGGTATTGGCTTCGATAATGCGTTCCAGCGCCGGGGTTACTACGTGCTGCTCGGCGGCCAGCATCGCTTTCTCGCCCTCTTCAATCAGCGTGTTGTAGCACAGCTCGGCAAGCGCTAACGCGGCCTGCGTGCACTTGCCGCCCGCCATGGTGGTCGCGCCGCTGCGCGAGCAGGCGCGTGCTTCAAACCAGGTGGCAAGGGCATCACCAATCCCGGCGGCCAGCAGACGCGGCGGCGCACCAGCCACCACTTTGGTGTCGACAATCACCATATTGGGGTTATGCGGCAGCATCAGATAGCGTTCGAATTCGCCGCTGTCGGTGTAAATCACAGAAAGGGCGCTGCACGGGGCATCGGTGGAGGCGATAGTCGGGGCGATAGCGACCGGCACGTCCATAAAATGTGCCAGCGCTTTGGCGGTATCCAGCGTTTTACCGCCGCCAATACCCAGCACCGCCATGCAGTCCGCACTGTCGGCCAGTTTTTTCAGACGATCGATCTCATTTTGCGAACATTCGCCGCCAAACGGCGCGATTTCTGCATGTAGCTCTGCATTTTTAAAACTCTGGCGCAGGGTCTCTTCGGCAAAACCCAGCACAAATTTATCGCCAACAACCAGCCAGCGTGTAGCCAGAGGTTTCAGATAGTCGCCGAGACGGGTGAGAACATCAGCGCCCTGGATATATTTCCCCGGCGATTGAATGATACGGTCCATAACATATCTCCCTTAGAGGTTGAGGTTACCAAACGCGTTTTTCCAGTCCTGCTCGAACTTCTCTATTGCTGACTCTACCGCCGGCGTGCCGAGCATTTGTTGCGCTACATCTAAGGGAAGCGTGATTGCTTCACATCCGGCGAGCAGGCAGTCCAGCGCCTGGCGTGGCGTTTTGAAGCTGGCTGTCAGCACCTTGCTCTCCGGTGCATGCTGTTCCAGCAGGGATTGCAGCTCCTGAACCATGCGAATGCCGTCCCCGCCCTGGGCATCCACGCGGTTTACGTATGGCGCGACATATTTTGCCCCGGCCAGCGCGGCCAGCAGGCCTTGCGCGGCGCTGTACACGGCGGTACCCAGCGTAGTGATGCCCGCTGTTTTTAGCGCCTTAATGGCGATAAGCCCCTGGGCGGTGACCGGGATTTTCACCACGATATCCGGGATAGCATTGCTCAGGCGTTTGGCTTCGGCCACCATGCCTTCTGCGTCGCGGCTCATTGTCTGGACGAACAGCCTGCCTTTCGGACCAATGGCGCTTTGCAGGCGCGGCAGTACCTCCCAGATTGACTCACGGCTGGCGGCAATGATGCTCGGATTGGTGGTGACGCCTGCAAGGGGGAAAACGCGCGCAAGGCGTTCTACTTCTGCCACGTTGGCGGTATCCAGATACAGTTCCATTATTTTTCCTTAAGTCAGAAAGATTGATTTAAGGATAAGGCGGGGCGGCAGGCGGGATATACAGGTCAATTTTGCCAAATACTGGACAAATGTAATGTGCTTAGCGATGTGCGATGCCGATCACAGTGCTATTTTTTGGCGGTTAACTGGCTGTGATACTGGCGGCGATATTCGGAAGGAGAACGTTCGGTGTGTTTGCGAAACAGGCGGCAGAAGTAGTTGCTGTCCATAAAACCGCATCGTGCGGCGATATCCTTGATTTTGAGATCGTAGCCTTTAAGCAACTGTCGGGCATGTTCAAGTCGGGTTTGGGTCAGGTATTCATTGAATCCGACACTGCCAACTTTCTGAAAGAGATGGGAAAGATAGTTTGGGGAGATGTAGAACGCCTGCGCCACCGATTCACGCGTTAACAAAGAGGCGTGATGTTCGTCGATATAGCTACGAATCGCTTCGAAGAGCGCGCGGCTGCGGTTGGCGGTGCGAATGTCGCTGCCAAAAAGATCCCGGCAGTGGCTGAGCAGACTCAGTACCACCAGCCTCGCGGTGTCTTGTTCATCCGGTTGCATCTGTAATTCGGCTAGTGTCTGGAGGAGAAACGCACCGGTTCGCGGGCCACGCCGGGCGACCTGGACCTGCTGCGCAGGCACGTTCTCACGCTGTAACTCAATGGCCATTTGCTGCTTACCGAAGTTGATTCTTAGGAAGTTAGCCGGGTGATGAGTCATGTGCCCGGATGAGGAAAATATCGCCTCACAGGAATTATTCAGGGTAATAACGAGGCAGGGCGCTGTTCGGGGGGACTGCTCAGCCCTGGCTGAGAAATGGATCTGACCCAGCGATAACGTGCGGTTAACCAGCTCTGTCAAAATTCGGTTGATATCGGAATGCATCAGGAGACTACCGAAATGTGCCGGGTGGCGCTGACGCTTACCCGGCCTACTTGTCGTAGGCCCGGCAAGCGAAGCGCCGCCGGGCAGTGAGCATTAGCCGGTGTTACGCATACCCGCTGCAACGCCCGCAATTGTCACCATCAGCGCTTGTTCAACGCGTGGATCCGGATCTTTACCTTCCTCTTCCGCCAGACGCGAACGGTGCAGCAGCTCCGCCTGCAGGACGTTCAGTGGGTCGGTATAGATGTTACGCAGCTGGATAGACTCGGCAATCCACGGCAGATCGGCCATAAGATGGGAGTCGTTGGCGATATCCAGCACCACTTTGATGTCGCCTTCCAGCAGTTCGCGCAGCTCTTTACCCAGCGCCCACAGCTCTGGTTTCACCAGGCGCTGATCGTAGTATTCCGCCAGCCACAGGTCAGCTTTCGAGAAGACCATCTCCAGCATACCCAGACGGGTAGAGAAGAATGGCCAGTCGCGGCACATGGTTTCCAGTTCGTTCTGTTTGCCATCTTCAACCACCTTCTGCAGCGCCGCACCGGCACCCAGCCAGGCTGGCAGCATCAGACGGTTCTGCGTCCAGGCGAAGATCCACGGGATTGCACGCAGAGACTCCACGCCGCCGGTCGGACGACGCTTAGCCGGACGTGAACCCAGCGGCAGTTTGCCCAGCTCCTGCTCTGGCGTAGCAGAGCGGAAGTAAGGTACGAAATCTTTGTTTTCACGCACGTAGCCGCGGTACAGGTCGCACGAGATGTCAGACAGCTCATCCATAATGCGACACCAGGATTCTTTCGGCTCCGGCGGTGGCAGCAGGTTTGCTTCGAGAATCGCACTGGTATAGAGCGACAGGCTGCTGATGGTCACTTCCGGCAGGCCGTATTTGAAGCGGATCATCTCGCCCTGTTCGGTCACGCGCAGGCCGCCTTTCAGGCTTCCCGGCGGCTGAGAGAGCAGCGCCGCGTGCGCAGGCGCACCGCCACGGCCAATGGAGCCACCGCGACCGTGGAACAGCGTCAGCTCAATACCGGCTTTCTCGCAAGTTTTGATCAGCGCGTCCTGCGCCTGATACTGCGCCCAGGATGCCGCCATCACGCCCGCATCTTTTGCAGAGTCGGAATAGCCGATCATCACCATCTGTTTGCCCTGAATAAAGCCGCGATACCAGTCGATGTTCAGCAGCTGGGTCATTACATCATTGGCGTTGTTCAGGTCGTCGAGGGTTTCAAACAGCGGGGCGACAGGCAGGGCATAGTCGATACCGGCTTCTTTCAGCAGCAGGTGAACGGCCAACACGTCGGACGGGGTTTTCGCCATCGAGATCACATAGGCGGCGACCGATCCTTTTGGCGCATCCACGATCGCTTTACAGGTGTTGAGCACTTCGCGGGTTTCGTTGCTTGGCTCCCAGTTGCGCGGCAGCAGAGGACGCTTGGAGTTCAGCTCGCGGATCAGGAAGGCCTGTTTGTCGGCTTCAGACCAGCTTTCGTAGTCGCCAATGCCAAGATAACGTGTCAGTTCGCCCAGCGCTTCGGTATGGCGGGTGCTCTCCTGACGCACGTCGATACGCACCAGCGGCACGCCAAAACACTTCACGCGGCGCAGGGTGTCGAGTAGTTCGCCATTGGCGATGATGCCCATCCCGCAGGCCTGTAGTGATTTATAGCAAGCGTATAGCGGTTCCCAGAGCTGTTCGTTCTGGCTCAGCAGACCTTCCGGCTTCGGCAGGCGCTGGCCTTTCAGGCGTGCTTCCAGCCAGGCCTGGGTCGCCATCAGCTGGCTACGCAGTTTTTTCATCAGGAAACGATACGGCTCGCTGGCACCTTCTTCACCGGCCAGCGCGCGCAGTTCTGGCGTTGCTTCCACCATCGACAGCTCGGAGATCAGCACCTGAATGTCTTTCAGGAACAGATCGGTGGCTTTCCAGCGGCTCAGCAGCAGCACGTGGCGGGTGATTTCCGCCGTCACGTTCGGGTTACCGTCGCGGTCACCGCCCATCCAGGAGGTAAAGCGTACCGGGACAAAATCTACTGGCAGGCGATAGCCCAGGTTTGCTTCCAGCTGTTCGTTCAGCTCACGCAGGTAGTTCGGCACCCCTTCCCACAGGCTGTTTTCCACCACCGCAAAGCCCCATTTGGCCTCGTCTACCGGGCTTGGGCGATGCTTACGAATTTCATCGGTGTGCCAGGACTGCGCAATCAATTGGCGCAGACGGCGCATCAGCTGGTTACGTTCGTAGTCGGCAATGTCTTTGTTATCCAACTGTTTCAGACAGTTGTTCACTTCGACCATTTTGTGGATCAGGGTGCGACGGGTGATTTCGGTTGGGTGGGCAGTCAGCACCAGCTCCAGCGAAAGGGACTCCACCGCTTTTTTAATGGTGGCTTCGTTGAGGTTTGGCTGGTCTTTGAGTTTACGAAGCGTACGGGCAATGACTTCCGGGTTGCTGGCAGCTTCGCCGTTTGGCGAAATGCTATGGTATTGCTCAGCCGTGTTTGCCAGGTTCAGGAACTGGCTGAATGCGCGTGCAACGGGCAGCAGCTCATCGTTAGAGAGGTTCTGCAAGGTGGTGAGCAGCTCCTGACGACTCGCTTCGTTACCGGCACGGGAAGATTTAGACAGCTTGCGGATGGTTTCAACGCGGTCGAGGATGTTTTCCCCCAACGCATCTTTGATGGTATCTCCAAGCACTTTGCCGAGCATACTGACATTACTACGCAACGCGGAATATTGTTCGTTCATAAAAACCCAGTCACCCCATCATTTTTGTTTATGCCCATGCGAAAATCTTCTGGACATTATTTTGTCATCTCCCTTTATAAAGCCACGTAAAACCCCCGTCGTCAATTGCTGCGAAAACGGTTCAGCAAACGAATAAATGCGTGCAATTTACGAAATTTAATTCGCATTGCGTCAGATAAGAGATGCTTATGGGAATGTGACGGAGATCGCGGGATTTGTTGCCCTCACCCTAACCCTCTCCCACCGGGAGAGGGGACTAATCGGTGCGGTTTTAATGCCAGCAGAAGTGATGCACGACCTGGGTAATCAGTTCGCGGGTGGGCTTGATGAAGCGGGTTTCCAGGTATTCATCCGGCTGGTGCGCCTGGTTGATGGAGCCTGGGCCAAGTACCAGCGTCGGGCACAGCGTCTGAATAAACGGCGCTTCGGTGCAGTAGTTCACCACGTCGGTTTTCTCGCCGAGCAGTTTTTCCACCACCTCAACCAGCTGATGATCCGGTGGACATTCATAACCCGGGATCGGTGGATGCAGTTCAGACACCGTCAGGCGGCCAGGCCAGCGTTCACTCACCGGGGCCAGCGCTTCGGTCAGCAAGCCGTCGAGATCGCTCAGCGTCATGCCCGGCAGCGGACGGATATCCATGTGCAGCTCACAGCAAGCGCAGATACGGTTAGAGGCATCGCCACCGTGCAGGCTCCCGAGGTTCAGCGTTGGATACGGCACGGTGAAGGCGTCGTAGTGATACCGCTCTTTCAGTTCGTCGCGCAGAGTCATGATGCGGCCGATGGCGTCGTGCATCAGTTCAATGGCGTTCACGCCACGCGCCGGATCGCTGGAGTGGCCAGACTGGCCCATCACGCGCACTGCCGTGGAGATATGGCCTTTATGCGCACGGATCGGTTGTAATGACGTAGGCTCACCGATGATGGCGCAATCCGGGCGAATCGATGTGTTTTCTGAGAAGTAACGCGCCCCCGCCATGCTGGTTTCTTCATCGGCGGTCGCCAGAATGTAGAGCGGCTTTTTCAGTTTTGTCACGTCCACGTCACGCAGCGCGTCAAGGATAAAGGCGAAGAAGCCTTTCATGTCGGCGGTGCCAAGGCCGTAAAGCTTGTTGTCATGCTCGGTCAGGGTAAACGGGTCGCGGGTCCAGCGGCCATCGTCAAACGGCACCGTGTCGGTATGACCGGCCAGCAGCAGTCCGCCTGCGCCGTGTCCGGTACTGGCGAGCAGGTTAAATTTATGGCGTGTTCCGGGAACAGGCTGAACCTCAACGTTAAAGCCAAGATCGCTAAACCAACCCGCCAGCAGATTGATTAAAGACTCATTGCTCTGATCCAGCGCTTCTTCGGTCGCGCTGATGGAGGGTGTGGCAATCAGAGCGCGGTAAATCTCGATAAATGGCGGTAAGTTCATTTTCATTGTTGACACACCTTAGGTCGTGATAGTATCAATATTCATGCAATAAATGTGAATAAAAATACATTAACGTTGAGCATAAAGGAACCCGATGTTGAATACGCTGATTGTAGGCGCTAGCGGTTATGCGGGCGCAGAGCTTGTAAGCTACGTGAATCGCCATCCACATATGACCATAACCGCTTTGACCGTGTCAGCGCAAAGCAATGATGCAGGAAAGTTAATTTCCGATTTGCATCCGTGGCTTAAGGGCATTGTCGACTTGCCACTGCAACCAATGTCTGACATCAGCGAGTTCACTGACGGCGTCGACGTGGTGTTTTTGGCCACCGCGCACGAGGTCAGTCACGACCTGGCGCCGCAATTCCTGGCGGCCGGTTGCGTGGTGTTCGACCTCTCCGGCGCGTTCCGTGTTAACGACGGCGCGTTCTACGAAAAATATTATGGCTTTACCCATCAGCACCCGGACCTGCTTGCAAAAGCCGTGTATGGGCTGGCGGAGTGGAGCGCAGACAAGCTGAAAGAAGCGGATCTGATTGCCGTGCCGGGCTGCTACCCGACGGCCGCACAGCTTTCTTTGAAGCCGCTGATCGACGCAGACCTGCTGGATCTGAACCAGTGGCCGGTGATCAACGCCACCAGTGGTGTCAGCGGTGCCGGACGCAAGGCTGCTATTTCTAACAGCTTCTGTGAAGTCAGCCTGCAGCCGTATGGCGTGTTTAATCACCGCCATCATCCGGAAATCACCACCCATCTGGGGGCCAATGTCATCTTTACGCCGCACCTGGGCAGCTTCCCGCGTGGGATCCTCGAAACCATTACCTGCCGCCTGAAACCGGGCGTGACCAAAGACCAGGTGAGCGAGGCCTTTACTCAGGCGTATGCGGATAAACCGCTGGTGCGTCTCTACGACAAAGGCGTGCCCGCGCTGAAAAACGTGGTTGGCCTGCCGTTCTGCGACATCGGCTATGCCGTGCAGGGCGAGCATCTGATCGTGGTGGCAGCAGAAGATAACTTACTCAAAGGCGCTGCCGCTCAGGCAATGCAGTGTGCAAATATTCGTTTCGGTTTCCCGGAAACGCAGGCTCTTATTTAAGGTGTGATGATGAACCCATTAATTATCAAACTCGGTGGTGTACTGCTGGACAGCGAAGAAGCGCTGGAGCGTCTGTTTACCGCGCTGGTTAACTATCGCGAATCACACCAGCGTCCGCTGGTGATTGTGCACGGCGGCGGCTGCGTGGTGGATGAGCTGATGAAAGGGCTCAACCTGCCGGTGAAAAAGAAAAACGGCCTGCGCGTGACGCCTGCCGACCAGATTGACATCATCACCGGTGCGCTGGCAGGTACGGCGAATAAGACTCTGTTGTCCTGGGCGAAGAAACACAACATTGCCTCCGTTGGCCTCTATCTGGGCGATGGCGACAGCGTAAAAGTGACCCAGCTCGATGAAGAACTCGGCCACGTTGGACTGGCGCAGCCAGGTTCGCCTAAGCTGATTAACACGCTGCTGGAAGGCGGTTTCCTGCCGGTAGTGAGCTCTATCGGGGTGACCGAAGAGGGTGAGCTGATGAACGTGAATGCGGACCAGGCGGCGACGGCACTGGCGGCAACGCTGGGCGCGGACCTGATCCTGCTCTCCGATGTGAGCGGTATTCTGGACGGCAAAGGCCAGCGCATTGCGGAAATGACCGCGGCAAAAGCCGAACAGCTGATCGCCCAGGGCATTATTACCGACGGGATGATCGTCAAAGTGAATGCCGCGCTGGATGCCGCCCGTACGCTCGGTCGACCGGTGGATATCGCCTCCTGGCGTCACGCGGAGCAGCTTCCGGCGCTGTTTAACGGCACGCCAATTGGCACGCGTATTTTAGCGTAAGTTATTAATGAATGACCGTAGGCCGGGTAAGCGCAACGCCATCCGGCGGAACTAACGAATAAAGGAACGATGTTATGGCACTTTGGGGTGGGCGTTTTACACAGGCAGCGGATCAACGGTTCAAACAGTTCAACGACTCTTTGCGCTTCGACTACCGCCTGGCCGAACAGGATATCGTCGGTTCTGTGGCCTGGTCCAAAGCGCTGGTGACGGTGGGCGTGCTGACCGCAGAGGAGCAGCAGCAGCTGGAAGAGGCGCTCAATAATCTGCTGGAAGAAGTGCGTCTGGATCCGCAGCAAATTCTGCAAAGCGATGCCGAAGATATTCACAGCTGGGTAGAAGGCAAACTGATCGACAAAGTTGGCCAGCTGGGTAAAAAGCTGCACACCGGCCGTAGCCGTAACGACCAGGTCGCGACCGATCTGAAGCTGTGGTGTAAAGATACCGTTGCGGAGCTGCTGGCGGCTAACCGTCAGCTGCAGAGCGCGCTGGTGGAAACGGCACAGAACAACCAGGACGCGGTGATGCCGGGTTATACCCATTTGCAGCGCGCGCAGCCGGTGACCTTTGCGCACTGGTGTCTGGCCTATGTCGAGATGCTGGCGCGTGACGAAAGCCGCCTGCAGGATACCCTGAAGCGCCTGGACGTCAGCCCGCTGGGCAGCGGTGCGCTGGCGGGTACGGCATATGAAATTGACCGCGAGCAGCTGGCAGGCTGGCTGGGCTTTGCGTCTGCCACCCGTAACAGTCTGGACAGCGTCTCTGACCGTGACCACGTGCTGGAACTGCTGTCGAATGCTTCTATCGGGATGGTCCACCTGTCACGCTTTGCCGAGGACCTGATCTTCTTTAACTCTGGCGAAGCCGGATTTGTGGAGTTGTCTGACCGTGTGACGTCCGGCTCTTCCCTGATGCCGCAGAAGAAAAACCCGGATGCGCTGGAGCTGATCCGCGGGAAGTGTGGCCGCGTACAGGGCGCACTGACCGGCATGATGATGACCCTGAAAGGGCTGCCGCTGGCGTACAACAAAGATATGCAGGAAGACAAAGAAGGGCTGTTCGACGCGCTCGACACCTGGCTGGACTGCCTGCATATGGGCGCGCTGGTGCTGGACGGCATTCAGGTGAAACGTTCTCGTTGCCAGGAAGCGGCGCAGCAGGGTTATGCAAACGCGACCGAACTGGCGGATTACCTGGTGGCGAAAGGCGTACCGTTCCGTGAAGCGCACCACATTGTGGGCGAAGCGGTAGTGGAAGCGATTCGTCAGGGGAAACCGCTGGAAGAGCTGGCGCTTGCTGACCTGCAGAAATTCAGTGCGGTTATCGGGGAGGATGTGTACCCGATTCTGTCGTTGCAGTCATGCCTGGATAAGCGTGCGGCGAAAGGCGGTGTGTCGCCGAAGCTGGTGGCGCAGGCGATTGCGGACGCGAAAAACCGGTTGGTTTGATTTATGCGGGCTGGTGCCCTCACCCCGGCCCCTCTCCCACAGGGAGAGGGAGCAAACCCTAAAAATGGCAACTTCGGTTGCCATTTTGCTTTTACCCCCGGGCTTTTTTACGCAAAAAAAAGCGGACCACGGGGTCCGCAAAAGTTCACGTTGGCTTTAGTTGTTCGAGTTTTGAGAGAAACTCGCTGACGGTGCGGGGACGTCAAGGGTCAAACACGTGCCGCCTCGTCTATGTGGTGTATTATTCAACAGAATGCTTGATAGGGATAATCGTTCGTTGCTATGCTATCTATCGCCATGAACTATCGTGGCGACGGAGGATGAATAATGAATATTCGTGATCTTGAATACCTGGTAGCGTTAGCCGAGCATCGCCACTTTCGCCGTGCGGCAGATTCCTGCCACGTCAGCCAGCCTACGCTGAGCGGTCAGATCCGCAAGCTGGAAGATGAGCTGGGCGTGATGCTGCTGGAGCGCACCAGTCGTAAAGTGCTGTTCACTCAGGCGGGTTTGCTGCTGGTGGATCAGGCGCGCACCGTGCTGCGCGAGGTCAAAGTGCTCAAGGAAATGGCAAGTCAGCAAGGGGAGACCATGTCCGGCCCGCTGCATATTGGCCTGATCCCAACCGTTGGTCCGTACCTGCTGCCGCACATCATACCGATGCTGCACCAGACGTTCCCGAAACTCGAAATGTATCTGCATGAAGCGCAAACCCATCAGCTGCTGGCACAGTTAGATAGCGGCAAGCTCGACTGCGCCATTCTGGCGCTGGTAAAAGAGAGCGAAGCCTTTATCGAAGTGCCGCTGTTTGACGAGCCGATGATGCTGGCGATCTACGAAGATCACCCGTGGGCGAACCGCGATCGTGTGCCGATGGCCGATCTGGCCGGTGAAAAGCTGCTGATGCTGGAAGACGGTCACTGCCTGCGCGATCAGGCCATGGGCTTCTGTTTTGAAGCGGGAGCGGATGAAGATACCCATTTCCGCGCAACCAGCCTGGAAACGCTGCGTAATATGGTGGCGGCGGGAAGTGGTATTACGTTGCTGCCTGCGCTGGCCGTGCCGCGCGAGCGTAAACGTGACGGTGTGGTTTACCTGCCGTGCATTAAACCAGAGCCACGTCGTACTATAGGTCTGGTTTATCGTCCGGGGTCACCGCTGCGCAGCCGCTATGAGCAGCTGGCAGAGGCCATCCGTGGTGCGATGGATGGCCATTTTGACAACGCGTTAAAACAGGCGGTTTAAACCGTTCAGCGCGGCGACCCGATAGGCTTCCGCCATGGTCGGGTAGTTAAAGGTGGTGTTAACGAAGTATTCAATGGTGTTACCGCCACCTTTTTGCTCCATTATCGCCTGGCCGATATGAATGATTTCCGCCGCGCGTTCACCAAAGCAGTGAATACCGAGGATCTCTTTCGTCTCACGATGGAACAGGATCTTCAGCGTTCCCACGCTCATGCCAACAATTTGTGCCCGTGCCAGATGTTTAAACTGGGCGCGACCCACCTCGTAAGGCACCTTCATGGAGGTCAGCTGCTGCTCGGTTTTCCCCACGGAGCTGATTTCCGGAATGGTGTAAATCCCCGTTGGAATGTCTTCGATCAGATGCGCCGTCGCTTCGCCTTTTACCAGCGCCTGCGCCGCAATGCGCCCCTGGTCATAGGCTGCGGAAGCGAGACTCGGGTAACCAATCACGTCACCGACCGCGTAAACGTGCGGCAGGGCAGTCTGGTACATGCTGTTAACCTTCAACTGACCACGGCTGTCCGTCTCCAGACCGATGTTTTCCAGCGCCAGTGAATCGGTGTTACCGGTACGGCCGTTGGCATACAGCAGGCAGTCGGCTTTCAGCTTTTTGCCAGACTTCAGATGCATGATCACGCCGTCGTCGCAGCCTTCGATCTTCTCGTACTCTTCGTTGTGGCGAATCACCACACCGCTGTTCCAGAAGTGGTAGGAGAGCGAGTCTGACATCTCCTGATCCAGGAAAGCCAGCAGGCGGTCGCGGGTGTTAATCAGATCAACTTTGACATCCATTCCGCGGAAGATAGACGCATATTCACACCCGATCACCCCCGCGCCATAGATAATCACATGGCGTGGTTCATGGTGCAGGCTGAGGATGGAATCGCTGTCGTAAATGCGTGGGTGTGAGAAATCCACGTCTGCCGGATGATACGGGCGGGAACCACAGGCGATAACAAATTTTTCAGCGGTGAGGGTTTCAACCGAACCGTCGTGACACTCCAGCGCCAGCGTATGTTCATCCACAAAATGCGCGTTACCCTGAAGAATTTCGCAATGGTTACGCTCGTAAAAACCCTGACGCATGCGTGTCTGCTGGTTAATAACGGTATCTGCGTGATTCAGGATATCGGCAAAAGAGGAACGAAGAAGTCGGGAGTGGTCGCTGTAAAGAGGGTTCTGGTTAAATTCAATAATGCGGCTAACGGCGTGGCGGAGGGCTTTGGAAGGGATGGTGCCCCAGTGGGTGCAACCGCCGCCAACATTATGGTAGCGCTCAATGACCGCTACTCTGGCTCCCTGTTTTACCAGACCCATAGCAGCGCCTTCGCCGCCGGGGCCGGAACCAATAACTATTGCGTCGTAATCGTAGGAATGTGGCATGGCAAGGCTTACCTGTTCTTATACATAAAAGCAACAGAATCATAACATCATTGCCAGGGTAACCCAATTATCGTTGTGCTTTTTTCCGGCAGTGGAGCACAAAGCGCGCGTAAACAATCATTCACAAAGCCAGGTAAACAGATTAATTTTATTCTCTGGTATAGTGCCATCAGACCTTTGGAAGGATTCAACTATCGTGATGGGCGTAAGAGCACAACAAAAAGAGAAAACCCGGCGTTCGCTGGTGGAAGCTGCATTCAGTCAACTGAGTGCTGAGCGGAGTTTTGCCAGTTTGAGCCTGCGTGAAGTCGCACGCGAGGCCGGGATTGCGCCAACGTCCTTCTATCGCCATTTCCGTGATGTGGATGAACTGGGTCTGACCATGGTCGACGAGAGTGGGCTCATGCTGCGCCAGTTGATGCGCCAGGCGCGGCAGCGTATCGCGAAAGGCGGTAGCGTTATCCGTACCTCCGTGTCGACCTTTATGGAATTTATCGGCAATAACCCCAACGCGTTTCGCCTGTTGCTGCGCGAGCGTTCAGGAACGTCAGCGGCATTTCGTGCCGCTGTCGCGCGTGAAATTCAGCATTTCATTGCGGAACTTGCCGACTATCTTGAACTCGAAAACCATATGCCGCGTGCGTTCACCGAAGCACAGGCTGAAGCAATGGTGACGATTGTTTTCAGTGCAGGTGCCGAAGCGCTGGATGTCAGCATTGAACAACGTAAGCAACTCGAAGAGCGACTGGTATTGCAGCTCAGGATGATCTCCAAAGGTGCGTACTACTGGTATCGCCGTGAACAAGAGAAACTGGCACATCAAACCGAAGAGTGAAGGTGAGTAATGAAACAGTCAGGTCAGGATAAAGGGACGCTGTTGCTGGCATTGATCGCTGGCTTATCCATTAATGGTACGTTTGCCGCAATTTTTAGCTCCATCGTACCCTTCTCGATTTTCCCGCTTATCGCCCTGGTGCTGACGGTTTACTGCCTGCACCAGCGTTATCTGAACCGCACCATGCCGGTGGGGTTACCGGGCCTGGCCGCTGCCTGCTTTATTCTGGGTGTGTTGCTGTACAGCACGGTGGTGCGTGCAGAGTATCCGGATATCGGCTCTAACTTCTTCCCTGCTGTTCTGTCTGTGGCGCTGGTGTTCTGGATTGGCTCTCGCATGCGCAGCCGTAAGAGCCAGTTGCCGGAGTAAGGAATTATTTGTAGGGCAGGTAAGCGAAGCGCCACCTGCCAAAAACGCCGGATGGCGCTACGCTTATCCGGCCTACAGATCACCGTGCGGTAAGTAAAACACCGCACTCCATATGGTGCGTATACGGGAACTGATCGAACAGCGCCAGACGTTCAACCTTATGCGTCTGGCTTAATGTTTCCAGGTTTTTGCACAGCGTTTCCGGGTTACAGGAAATGTACAAAATACGCGGGTATGCCTGCACCATCTTCTCGGTTTCGCTGTCCAGGCCACTGCGCGGCGGATCGACAAAAATCGTCTCGCACTGATAGCCCTTCAGATCGATCCCCTCAAGACGGTTAAATTCGCGCACGCCGTTCATGGCCTGCGTAAACTCTTCTGCTGCCATACGAATAATCTGCACGTTGTCGATATGGTTGGCGGCAATGTTGTACTGCGCGGCCGCAACGGACGGTTTGGCAATTTCCGTTGCCAGTACGCGCTCGAAATTGCGCGCCAGTGCCAGCGAGAAGTTGCCATTCCCACAGTACAGCTCAAGCAGATCGCCCTTTGACCCTTCGGTCGCTTTCAGCGCCCACTCCAGCATTTGCACGTTCATCGCCGCGTTAGGTTGGGTGAAGCTGTTCTCTACCTGACGGTAAACCATCTCTTTTCCTGCCACCGACAGGCGCTCATCG
The DNA here is from genome assembly GCF_050031465.1 of Enterobacter cloacae complex sp. 277I4. Classification (NCBI taxonomy): domain Bacteria; kingdom Pseudomonadati; phylum Pseudomonadota; class Gammaproteobacteria; order Enterobacterales; family Enterobacteriaceae; genus Enterobacter; species Enterobacter cloacae complex sp. 277I4. The sequence goes on along the minus strand of NZ_JBLGWC010000001.1, from coordinate 4,968,386 downwards.
ATGTAATCCTGATCCAGCATGATTTTGGTTTTTGTCGCGCGGCCAATCAGGTGAACGTTGATGTTTTGCGCCCGCAGCGCATCGCGCAGCGCTTCTGCCTGCTCGCGCCACTCGTCGTTAAGCGCCTCGTGGTACAGCAGAGAGACAATGGCCTGATTGCTTTGGGTGGTCAGGTAGTCAATCTGGAACAGCTTATGGCGCAGCACCGGGTTGTTGCGCACACCGTCAATCATCAGAGTCATGAGCTGGTTAATCAGCTCACTCGCCGCCGGGAAGCTGTTAACCCGGATACGGGATTTAGTCTGCTGATCGAAGATGATGTGATACAGGTCGTCGCCATCGTGCCAGATGCGGAACTCGGCGCGCATACGGTAGTGGCTGACGGGGGAACGGAACACCTCAGGAACGGGCGCGTTGAAAGGCGTCATCATACTTTGCAGGCGGACAACTTTCTCTGCCAGCTGTGCGTCGTACTGTTCTGTCGGGAGGTGTTCGGGGGTCATGATGCGTCCTGAGTGATAAAGAATTACGCGAGGATTGTAGGGATTGTGCAGTGGATGTCCAGATTTAATGGCTAATAGCTATCTGGACATCTATACGTGTCTAATTGTAGCATTCTGTTTCCGGTCTCCTGAGAGTGAAAAGGGAATCCAGTGTAAATCTGGAGCTGACGCGCAGCGGTAAAGACTGGCGGGATGAGAGTTGCAGACACTGTGAAAATGGGAAGTCTTCATCCACAAAACGCCACCCAGCCCGAAGACCTGCCGGGATCACGTCGCATTTGGTTTCATCATCGCGTGCTATAGATGAGGCCTGCGGCATCCTTCTTATATTGTGGATGCTTTAACAATGATTAAAAAAGTATCGCTGTTAACGGCGTTGTCCGTTACGGCATTTTCGGGCTGGGCGCAGGATAGCGCTGACTCGTTGGTGGTGACAGCAAATCGTTTTGAACAACCGGCAAAAACAGTTCTGGCACCGACGTCCGTGGTGACGCGTGAAGATATTGAGCGCTGGCAGGCAAAGAGCATTGTGGAGATTATGTCACGTCTGCCGGGTGTAGATATCGCGCAAAGCGGTGGCCTGGGTGCCACCTCTTCTACCTTTATTCGCGGCACTGAATCCCGTCATGTTCTGGTCCTGATTGACGGTGTACCGTTGAACAGCGCCGGGATTAGCAACGTTCCCGATCTGAGCCAAATCCCAACCTCGCTGATTCAGCGAATCGAATACGTCCGTGGCCCGCGTTCTGCGCTGTATGGCTCCGACGCGATTGGCGGCGTGATTAACATCATCACCGGGCGTGATAAGCCGGGTGCGGAAATCTCAGCGGGCGTCGGCTCTAAGGGCTACCAGACCTATGATGGCGCTTTCCAGCAGGTGCTGAATAAAACCAAAATCACTATGGCGGGTAACTACATCTATACCCGCGGCTTTGATATTGCTGCCCAGGATGCGCCGCGCCAGCCTGACCGCGATGGTTTTATGAGTAAATCGCTGTACGGCTCCGTGGAACAGCAAATTACCGACAGCGTGAGCGGGTTCTTCCGTGGCTTTGGTTATGACAACCGCACCGCGTATGACGGTTACGATCATTACGACGCCAATTTTATGGTGGATGGCCGACCTGATACTCGCCAGCTTTACAGCCAGAACTGGGATACCGGTTTGCGTTACAGCCAGGGGATTTTCCAGTCACAGCTGGTGGCGGGCTACGGCCGCAGTAAAGATCAGAACTATGATCCGAAGAAAGGGCGCTACGCTGATTCCGCAACCATGGATGACGTGAAGCAGTACACCACCCAATGGCTCAACACTATAGAAGTTGGCCATGGCAATATCGGCGCAGGCCTGGACTGGCAAAAGCAGAAGACGCAGGCCGGGACCGGTTACCTGGAAAAAGGTTACGAGCAGCGTAATACCGGTGTGTTCGCGTCTGCGATGCAGCAGTTCAACAGCGTGACGCTGGAAGCGGCGGCGCGTAATGACGACAACTCCAACTTTGGCAACCATGGCACGTGGCAAACCAGCGCAGCGTGGGAGTTTGTGGATGGCTATCGCGTGATTGCCTCCTACGGCACCGCTTTTAAAGCACCGACGATGAGCCAGATCCACAGCGCTTCTTACGGCAATCCGGACCTTAAACCGGAGGAGAGTAAACAGTGGGAAGGGGGCTTTGAAGGCCTGACGGGACCGGTCAACTGGCGTATCACTGGTTATCGTAATGATATTGATAACCTGATTAGCAGCGATCCGCATACGTATCGGTACTACAACGTTGACGAAGCGCGTATTAAAGGTGTGGAAGCGACGGCACAGTTCGAAACTGGACCGGTTGGACACCAGATCTCCTATGATTATGTTGACCCGCGTAACGCCAAAACTCATGAAGTGCTGGCCCGCCGTTCTAAGCAGCAGGTTAAGTATCAGCTTGACTGGCAGGTATGGGATCTCGACTGGAACCTCGCTTACCGTTACCTCGGCACCCGCTATGATGTCGCGATCGATCCAGACACTTATGCGTCAGAACGCGTGAAAATGGGCGGGGTAAGCCTGTGGGATGTCGCAGTTTCATATCCTGTCACCTCTCACCTTACAGTTCGTGGTAAAATAGCCAACCTGTTCGATAAAGATTACGAGACAGTTTATGGCTACCAAACTGCAGGACGGGAATACACCTTGTCTGGCAGCTACACCTTCTAATCCGCGTCCCACCGTGCTGGTATTTGATTCCGGCGTCGGTGGGCTTTCGGTCTATGATGAGATTCGGCATCTCCTGCCGGATCTCCATTATATCTACGCCTTCGATAACGTCGCTTTCCCTTATGGGGAGAAGAGCGAGGACTTTATTGTTGAGCGTGTCGTTGAAATCGTCACCGCGGTACAGCAGCGTTATCCCCTGGCGCTGGCGGTCATCGCCTGTAATACGGCAAGCACGGTATCGCTGCCAGCCTTGCGCGCAAAATTTCAGTTCCCGGTTGTGGGCGTGGTTCCCGCAATAAAGCCTGCTGCGCGCCTGACTGCGAATGGTATTGTGGGTCTGCTGGCTACGCGCGGCACGGTGAAGCGTCCTTATACGCGTGAATTGATCGATCGTTTTGCCAATGAATGTCAGATCGCGATGCTCGGTTCGGCAGAGCTGGTGGAGATGGCTGAAGCGAAGCTGCATGGCAAGACGGTGCCACTTGAGGAGCTGCGTCGTATTCTTCGCCCGTGGCTGCGTATGCCGGAACCGCCGGATACCGTCGTTCTGGGCTGCACTCATTTCCCGCTCTTACAGGACGAATTGTTAGAAGTACTGCCGGAGGGGACGCGTCTGGTGGATTCCGGTGCGGCTATTGCCCGTCGTACTGCCTGGCTGCTGGAACATGAAGCGCCGGATGCCAAATCTGCCGATGCGAATATCGCGTTTTGTATGGCACTAACAAACGAGACTGAACAACTTTTACCCGTTTTGCGCCGTTATGGGTTTGAAACGCTCGAAAAACTCGCGCTGTAGCACGGTTTTGAGCAAAAAAGAGACGGTTGAACGTTTTTTTTTAAAGAGGGGTTGTCAACGTCTGAGAACTCCCTATAATGCGCCTCCACTGACACGGAACAACGGCTTGCAAGCCGCCGGGTTAGCGGGGTTCAGAGATGAATGCCGACAGAGAAAAGTGAAAATAATCACTTGACTCTGAATGAGGAAAACGTATTATACGTGACCTCGCAACGGTGAGCGAAAGCCGCGTTGCACTGCTCTTTAACAATTTATCAGACAATCTGTGTGGGCACTCAAAGTGACATGGATTCTTAATGTCTTCGGACAAAAAATGAATACCAAGTCTCAACGAGTGAACACGTAATTCATTACGAAGTTTAATTCATTGAGCATCAAACTTTTAAATTGAAGAGTTTGATCATGGCTCAGATTGAACGCTGGCGGCAGGCCTAACACATGCAAGTCGAACGGTAGCACAGAGAGCTTGCTCTCGGGTGACGAGTGGCGGACGGGTGAGTAATGTCTGGGAAACTGCCTGATGGAGGGGGATAACTACTGGAAACGGTAGCTAATACCGCATAACGTCGCAAGACCAAAGAGGGGGACCTTCGGGCCTCTTGCCATCAGATGTGCCCAGATGGGATTAGCTAGTAGGTGGGGTAACGGCTCACCTAGGCGACGATCCCTAGCTGGTCTGAGAGGATGACCAGCCACACTGGAACTGAGACACGGTCCAGACTCCTACGGGAGGCAGCAGTGGGGAATATTGCACAATGGGCGCAAGCCTGATGCAGCCATGCCGCGTGTATGAAGAAGGCCTTCGGGTTGTAAAGTACTTTCAGCGGGGAGGAAGGTGTTGTGGTTAATAACCGCAGCAATTGACGTTACCCGCAGAAGAAGCACCGGCTAACTCCGTGCCAGCAGCCGCGGTAATACGGAGGGTGCAAGCGTTAATCGGAATTACTGGGCGTAAAGCGCACGCAGGCGGTCTGTCAAGTCGGATGTGAAATCCCCGGGCTCAACCTGGGAACTGCATTCGAAACTGGCAGGCTGGAGTCTTGTAGAGGGGGGTAGAATTCCAGGTGTAGCGGTGAAATGCGTAGAGATCTGGAGGAATACCGGTGGCGAAGGCGGCCCCCTGGACAAAGACTGACGCTCAGGTGCGAAAGCGTGGGGAGCAAACAGGATTAGATACCCTGGTAGTCCACGCCGTAAACGATGTCGATTTGGAGGTTGTGCCCTTGAGGCGTGGCTTCCGGAGCTAACGCGTTAAATCGACCGCCTGGGGAGTACGGCCGCAAGGTTAAAACTCAAATGAATTGACGGGGGCCCGCACAAGCGGTGGAGCATGTGGTTTAATTCGATGCAACGCGAAGAACCTTACCTGGTCTTGACATCCACAGAACTTTCCAGAGATGGATTGGTGCCTTCGGGAACTGTGAGACAGGTGCTGCATGGCTGTCGTCAGCTCGTGTTGTGAAATGTTGGGTTAAGTCCCGCAACGAGCGCAACCCTTATCCTTTGTTGCCAGCGGTCCGGCCGGGAACTCAAAGGAGACTGCCAGTGATAAACTGGAGGAAGGTGGGGATGACGTCAAGTCATCATGGCCCTTACGACCAGGGCTACACACGTGCTACAATGGCGCATACAAAGAGAAGCGACCTCGCGAGAGCAAGCGGACCTCATAAAGTGCGTCGTAGTCCGGATTGGAGTCTGCAACTCGACTCCATGAAGTCGGAATCGCTAGTAATCGTAGATCAGAATGCTACGGTGAATACGTTCCCGGGCCTTGTACACACCGCCCGTCACACCATGGGAGTGGGTTGCAAAAGAAGTAGGTAGCTTAACCTTCGGGAGGGCGCTTACCACTTTGTGATTCATGACTGGGGTGAAGTCGTAACAAGGTAACCGTAGGGGAACCTGCGGTTGGATCACCTCCTTACCTTAAAGAACCTGCCTTTGCAGTGCTCACACAGATTGTCTGATGAAAAACAGCAGTAAAAACCTCTACAGGCTTGTAGCTCAGGTGGTTAGAGCGCACCCCTGATAAGGGTGAGGTCGGTGGTTCAAGTCCACTCAGGCCTACCAAATTTTCCCTGATACTGCGTTGCGGCAACGCTCACATACTGATGTATGCGTCGCGTTACCACGCCTTGTCTCAGGAAAAATTACCGGTACAGAGGTTTGCAAACGATGGGGCTATAGCTCAGCTGGGAGAGCGCCTGCTTTGCACGCAGGAGGTCTGCGGTTCGATCCCGCATAGCTCCACCATCTTTTACTGCGAACACAAGAAAACTTCAGAGTGAACCTGAAAAGGTGCACTGCGAAGTTTTGCTCTTTAAAAATCTGGATCAAGCTGAAAATTGAAACGACACATCTTTAATGGTGTGTTCGAGTCTCTCAAATTTTCGCAATCAGAAGTGAAACATCTTCGGGTTGTGAGGTTAAGCGACTAAGCGTACACGGTGGATGCCCTGGCAGTCAGAGGCGATGAAGGACGTGCTAATCTGCGAAAAGCGCCGGCGAGGTGATATGAACCCTTGACCCGGCGATGTCCGAATGGGGAAACCCAGTGTGATTCGTCACACTATCGTTAACTGAATACATAGGTTAACGAGGCGAACCGGGGGAACTGAAACATCTAAGTACCCCGAGGAAAAGAAATCAACCGAGATTCCCCCAGTAGCGGCGAGCGAACGGGGAGCAGCCCAGAGTCTGAATCAGCTTGTGTGTTAGTGGAAGCGTCTGGAAAGTCGCACGGTACAGGGTGAAAGTCCCGTACACGAAAACACACAGGCTGTGAACTCGAAGAGTAGGGCGGGACACGTGGTATCCTGTCTGAATATGGGGGGACCATCCTCCAAGGCTAAATACTCCTGACTGACCGATAGTGAACCAGTACCGTGAGGGAAAGGCGAAAAGAACCCCGGCGAGGGGAGTGAAAAAGAACCTGAAACCGTGTACGTACAAGCAGTGGGAGCACCTTCGGGTGTGACTGCGTACCTTTTGTATAATGGGTCAGCGACTTATATTCTGTAGCAAGGTTAACCGTATAGGGGAGCCGAAGGGAAACCGAGTCTTAACTGGGCGTTAAGTTGCAGGGTATAGACCCGAAACCCGGTGATCTAGCCATGGGCAGGTTGAAGGTTGGGTAACACTAACTGGAGGACCGAACCGACTAATGTTGAAAAATTAGCGGATGACCTGTGGCTGGGGGTGAAAGGCCAATCAAACCGGGAGATAGCTGGTTCTCCCCGAAAGCTATTTAGGTAGCGCCTCGTGAACTCATCTTCGGGGGTAGAGCACTGTTTCGGCTAGGGGGCCATCCCGGCTTACCAACCCGATGCAAACTACGAATACCGAAGAATGTTATCACGGGAGACACACGGCGGGTGCTAACGTCCGTCGTGAAGAGGGAAACAACCCAGACCGCCAGCTAAGGTCCCAAAGTCATGGTTAAGTGGGAAACGATGTGGGAAGGCCCAGACAGCCAGGATGTTGGCTTAGAAGCAGCCATCATTTAAAGAAAGCGTAATAGCTCACTGGTCGAGTCGGCCTGCGCGGAAGATGTAACGGGGCTAAACCATGCACCGAAGCTGCGGCAGCGACACTCTGTGTTGTTGGGTAGGGGAGCGTTCTGTAAGCCGTTGAAGGTGGCCTGTGAGGGCTGCTGGAGGTATCAGAAGTGCGAATGCTGACATAAGTAACGATAAAGCGGGTGAAAAGCCCGCTCGCCGGAAGACCAAGGGTTCCTGTCCAACGTTAATCGGGGCAGGGTGAGTCGACCCCTAAGGCGAGGCCGAAAGGCGTAGTCGATGGGAAACAGGTTAATATTCCTGTACTTGGTGTTACTGCGAAGGGGGGACGGAGAAGGCTATGTTAGCCGGGCGACGGTTGTCCCGGTTTAAGCATGTAGGCGGAGGTTCCAGGTAAATCCGGTACCTTTTAACGCTGAGGTGTGATGACGAGGCACTACGGTGCTGAAGTAACAAATGCCCTGCTTCCAGGAAAAGCCTCTAAGCATCAGGTAACACGAAATCGTACCCCAAACCGACACAGGTGGTCAGGTAGAGAATACCAAGGCGCTTGAGAGAACTCGGGTGAAGGAACTAGGCAAAATGGTGCCGTAACTTCGGGAGAAGGCACGCTGATATGTAGGTGAAGCCCCTGCGGGTGGAGCTGAAATCAGTCGAAGATACCAGCTGGCTGCAACTGTTTATTAAAAACACAGCACTGTGCAAACACGAAAGTGGACGTATACGGTGTGACGCCTGCCCGGTGCCGGAAGGTTAATTGATGGGGTTAGCGGTAACGCGAAGCTCTTGATCGAAGCCCCGGTAAACGGCGGCCGTAACTATAACGGTCCTAAGGTAGCGAAATTCCTTGTCGGGTAAGTTCCGACCTGCACGAATGGCGTAATGATGGCCAGGCTGTCTCCACCCGAGACTCAGTGAAATTGAACTCGCTGTGAAGATGCAGTGTACCCGCGGCAAGACGGAAAGACCCCGTGAACCTTTACTATAGCTTGACACTGAACACTGGTCCTTGATGTGTAGGATAGGTGGGAGGCTTTGAAGCGTGGACGCCAGTCTGCGTGGAGCCATCCTTGAAATACCACCCTTTAATGGCTGGTGTTCTAACGTAGACCCGTTACCCGGGTTGCGGACAGTGTCTGGTGGGTAGTTTGACTGGGGCGGTCTCCTCCCAAAGAGTAACGGAGGAGCACGAAGGTTAGCTAATCCTGGTCGGACATCAGGAGGTTAGTGCAATGGCATAAGCTAGCTTGACTGCGAGAGTGACGGCTCGAGCAGGTGCGAAAGCAGGTCATAGTGATCCGGTGGTTCTGAATGGAAGGGCCATCGCTCAACGGATAAAAGGTACTCCGGGGATAACAGGCTGATACCGCCCAAGAGTTCATATCGACGGCGGTGTTTGGCACCTCGATGTCGGCTCATCACATCCTGGGGCTGAAGTAGGTCCCAAGGGTATGGCTGTTCGCCATTTAAAGTGGTACGCGAGCTGGGTTTAGAACGTCGTGAGACAGTTCGGTCCCTATCTGCCGTGGGCGCTGGAGAATTGAGGGGGGCTGCTCCTAGTACGAGAGGACCGGAGTGGACGCATCACTGGTGTTCGGGTTGTCATGCCAATGGCACTGCCCGGTAGCTAAATGCGGAAGAGATAAGTGCTGAAAGCATCTAAGCACGAAACTTGCCCCGAGATGAGTTCTCCCTGAGACTTAAAGTCTCCTGAAGGAACGTTGAAGACGACGACGTTGATAGGTCGGGTGTGTAAGCGCAGCGATGCGTTGAGCTAACCGATACTAATGAACCGTGAGGCTTAACCTTACAACGCCGAAGGTGTTTTGGCGAAGAGACAGATTTTCAGCCTGATACAGATTAACAGAATTTGCCTGGCGGCTTTAGCGCGGTGGTCCCACCTGACCCCATGCCGAACTCAGAAGTGAAACGCCGTAGCGCCGATGGTAGTGTGGGGTCTCCCCATGTGAGAGTAGGGAACTGCCAGGCATCAAATTAAGTAGTAAGCCGGTGCATCAATCCGGTGGTTACAGCAGTCTTCGGTGGAGCGGTAGTTCAGTCGGTTAGAATACCTGCCTGTCACGCAGGGGGTCGCGGGTTCGAGTCCCGTCCGTTCCGCCACTTATTAAGACATTAAGCCTGCCTTATCGGCAGGCTTAATGGCAAAAAACTTTAGGGGCGTAGCTCAGTTGGTAGAGCACCGGTCTCCAAAACCGGGTGTCGCGAGTTCGAGTCTCTCCGCCCCTGCCATATAGAATCCTTTGCTTCGGCAAAGGATTTTTTTTGCCTTCAACATGGCCAAAATCCCTTCCTAATCAAAAACTGCAGCCAGCTATTATGCTGGCTGGTCAATCATTCCATAATATTGATTTTTAATAGATCTTTTATCTGCGATTGCTTATCGCTGTTCTGCAGCCAGATTGCATACAGCGGCCTGGAAAGCGTAGTGGAATCCAGTACGGTATGGAGTCCCGGTTTACTGTCTGCCCAGCAAACGGGTAACCACGTGCAGCCCTTTAGCAAGGAAAGCTGTTGGCAGGCGATCTCCGCTGAGCTGGTTGTTAGCTGTGGAACATCGTCAGGGGCGATCAAACCGGTTTCATGCTGTTGAAAATCGGGGCCCCATTCAAGCCGCAGATAGGTTAGATCGGACTTCATCATCGCAGGCTCAGAAGCATACAGAGCCAGACCAAACTGCCCAACAATCTGGCTGCTAAATTCGTCCATCTTGGGGGCTTCAGTGGTGATCAGCAGATCAAGCTGGCGCTCGTGAAGTTGCTTAACCAGCGACTGCCGTTGCGCAATTCTGGCCTCAAATTGCAAATGCCCATGCGAATGGTATAACCGCGAAAGCCACTGACTGAGCATACATTCCCACAGGGAGGCGCTGGCCCCGATCGAGAACTCATTGTGCCTGGACGTATGAGCCACCTCTTTACGGGCCGCCTGCCAGGTATTCATCAACGTTTCTGCATACGGGAGCAGTTTCTCACCGGCCGGCGTTAAGCGGATATTGTTGCGGTGGCGGGTAAATAGATTCACACCCAATTGATTTTCCAGCTGTCGAATACGAAAACTGACCGCTGACTGCGTCAGATAGAGGGCTTCAGCTGCTCGCCCGAAGTGGCGTGTCCTGCTCACTTCAAGGAAAGTTTTTAGCAATTCCGTATCCACATCTTTCTCCACAAAATTATTTGTCGTTATGATTTAAATGTTTTGTTTTACACTCTGTCAAGCGTAACTAATACTCCGCGCCATAAATAGCTCGGCCAAAGAATTAGGAGCGTGTAGGATGGCGGAAAGCTTTACGACGACTAATCGTTTTTTCGACAATAAAAATTATCCACGCGGGTTCTCTCGTCACGGCGATTTCACCATCAAAGAGGCGCAATTGCTTGAGCGTCATGGTTATGCCTTTAACGAGCTGGATCTGGGTAAACGTGAGCCTGCGACTGAAGACGAAAAACAGTTTGTTGCTGTTTGTCGCGGTGAGCGTGAGCCGCAGTCTGAAGCAGAACGTGTATGGATCAAGTACATGGCACGCATCAAGCGTCCAAAGCGTTTCCATACGCTGTCTGGCGGTAAGCCGCAGATGGAAGGTGCTGAAGACTACACCGAGTCTGACGACTAAGTTGATGAGAAAAGGAGCTTCGGCTCCTTTTTTTATGCCAGTAATTTTTGCAGGTGCAGCAACAACCGATCTATGGCGCGATAGCTCAGCGCTTCCTGCAGATGGTGTTTTTCAATCTCTGGGTCTCCTTCCACATCGGCAATAGTGCGAGCCACTTTCAGCAGGCGCTGCCATGCACGGATCGAGAGCCCAAATCGCGTCAATGTCTCTTCAAGCCAGCAGGCATCCTCAGCCTTAAGATGGCAAAACTGCCGAATCTCAGCATTATCCAGACGCGCATTCAGCTTATGTTGACGAGCGTACTGTCGGGCCTGTGAGGCGATAACCCGTTCGCGAACCTTCGCTGTGCTCTCACCGCGTATCGTTGTCTGGCTGAGCAAACCAGGGGGCGGTAATGGGATCTCCAGGGATAAATCAAAACGATCGAGGAAAGGGCCTGACAGCTTCCCCAGATAGCGCAGCGTCTGCTCAGGCGTGCAGCGATTATGATTTCCCTGATAATGGCCTGATGGGCTGGGGTTCATGGCGGCAACCAGCTGGAACTGTGCCGGGTAGCTTATTTTGGCGCGCGTGCGGGAGATATGGATCTCGCCAGATTCGATAGGTTCCCGCAGGGCATCCAGTACGCGGCGTTCAAACTCAGGCAGTTCATCAAGGAACAGGATGCCATTGTGTGCCAGCGAGATCTCTCCCGGCCCCGGAATGGAGCCCCCTCCGACCATGGCCGTCAGGGAGGCACTGTGATGGGGAGAGCGAAAAGGGCGTCGTCGCCACTGTTTTTGCAATGATGCAGAGCTCACCAGGCTAAATATCGCTGCGCTTTCAAGTGCCTCATGATTATTGAGTGGTGGCAATAACCCATTCAGCCTGCTCGCCAGCATGGTTTTCCCTGTTCCCGGCGGGCCAATCAGCAACAGGTTATGTCCTCCGGCTGCGGTGATCTCCAGTGCCCGCTTCCCCTGCTCCTGCCCGATAATATCGCTGAGGTCGTCCGGGCTTTCAGGCAGGATATCTCCGGTTTCCTCTGGCTCGGAGAGCGTATGTCGGCCTTCAAGGTGCGCGCAGACTTCCTGCAAATGCCCCGCGACCAGGCACCCTTTCTCGGCAATCAGGCTCACTTCTGAGGCATTTTCATTGGCTACAATAATTTGTCGACCAGCATGAATGGCTTCCAGCGCACCAGAGATGGCGCCAGGAACGCCTCTTAACGCGCCTGTAAGCGCCAGTTCGCCAATGAACTCGTACGAGCCTAGCCTCGCTGTGTTGAGCTGCTCAGAGGCTGCGAGAAGCGCAATAGCGATAGGTAAATCGTATCGTCCGCCCTCCTTGGGCAGATCCGCGGGGGCAAGATTGATCGTAATCTTCTTTGCGGGGAAGGTATAACCGCTATTGATAATTGCGCTGCGAACCCGATCTCTGGCTTCTTTGACCGTGGTTTCTGGCAAGCCGACAAGCGTTAGCCCAGGGAGCCCATTACTCAGATGAACCTCCACAGAAATAAGCGGTGCCTTTACTCCGATCGCCGCACGCGTGTAAACAACTGACAGTGACATAAGCACCTCCTCAGTGAGTCACTATGTCAGTATTGATTTTGCCTGTTGAGCGTCAGTTGGCTGATTTACGACGCTCATTCCTGCTTTTTAGCGACATAGTGTAACTATTTCACTCATTCGGAAGCCATCTCGCAAAGAGAAGGACGGAACGTTGCAGAGTGCTAAAACACGCCAAAAAAATGAAAAATATTCACTATCTAATTTCCTTATATAAAACAAAGCTTTTCAGGAATATGATTTGCCTGCTAATCAAATCCGTCATAAATAAATCTTGTGTTTGGTTTGATAACTGTGATAACTCTTTAGGCATTCCTTCGAACAAGATGCACAAAGAACTGAAAATGACAGCCCTTCTACTAGTGATTAGCCTGGTCGTGATTAGCGTGGTGGTGATTATTATCCCACCGTGCGGGGCTGCACTTGGACGAGGAAAGGCTTAGAAATCAAGCCTTAACGAACTAAGACCCCCGCACCGAAAGGTCCGGGGGTTTTTTTATGACTAAAAAACTTAAACGAGGAGCAGAGAATGACAAATAGCACAAAATTCTGTTTCTCCCGATTTATGACGGGGAACTAACTATGAATGGGGCACAGTGGGTAGTACATGCGTTGCGCGCACAGGGAGTCGAAACCGTCTTTGGTTATCCGGGAGGCGCAATTATGCCGATTTACGATGCACTGTATGACGGCGGCGTGGAACACCTCTTGTGCCGACACGAGCAGGGCGCAGCCATGGCGGCCATTGGCTATGCACGTGCCACCGGTAAAACGGGCGTCTGCATGGCAACGTCTGGACCGGGCGCCACAAACCTGATCACCGGTCTGGCTGACGCGCTGCTCGATTCCGTTCCCGTGGTGGCGATCACCGGCCAGGTGGCCTCACCCTTCATCGGTACCGATGCCTTCCAGGAAGTCGATGTGCTCGGCTTGTCGCTGGCCTGTACCAAACACAGCTTCCTCGTGCAGTCCCTCGAAGAACTGCCTGGCGTGATGGCGGAAGCGTTCCGTATTGCCAGCTCTGGCCGTCCTGGCCCGGTTCTGGTGGATATCCCGAAAGATATTCAGGTCGCACTCGGCGAGCTGGAACCGCACTTCTCCACCGTTGAAAGTGACGACGCGTTCCCACATGCGGAAGTCGAAGAGGCGCGTCGGATGCTGGCGCAGGCAGCCCAGCCGATGCTGTACGTCGGCGGCGGCGTTGGCATGGCACAGGCAGTTCCGGCCCTGCGCGAATTTATCGCGGTAACGCAAATGCCTGCCACCTGCACGCTGAAAGGGTTGGGCGCAGTGGATGCTGACTACCCATACTACCTGGGCATGCTGGGGATGCACGGCACCAAAGCGGCAAACCTGGCGGTGCAGGAGTGTGATTTGCTGATTGCCGTCGGTGCCCGTTTTGACGATCGCGTGACCGGCAAGCTGAATACCTTCGCGCCAAACGCCAAAGTTATCCATATGGATATCGACCCGGCGGAAATGAACAAGCTGCGTCAGGCGCATGTTGCGCTGCAGGGCGATCTCAACACGCTGCTGCCGGCGTTACAGCAGCCTCTGAATATCGGCGAGTGGCGCCAGCACACGGCTGAAATGCGTGCCGAGCACGCCTGGCGTTACGACCATCCGGGTGAGGCCATCTATGCGCCGCTGTTGTTGAAGCAGTTGTCTGACCGTAAACCGGCAGACAGTGTAGTGACGACCGATGTCGGCCAGCACCAGATGTGGTCTGCGCAGCACATGACCTACACCCGCCCGGAAAACTTCATCACCTCCAGCGGATTAGGCACGATGGGCTTCGGCCTGCCTGCCGCGGTGGGTGCTCAGGTTGCGCGTCCAAACGATACGGTCATCTGTATCTCCGGTGACGGCTCCTTCATGATGAACGTTCAGGAGTTGGGCACCGTTAAGCGTAAACAATTGCCGCTGAAGATCGTGTTGCTTGATAACCAGCGTTTAGGGATGGTGCGCCAGTGGCAGCAGCTGTTCTTCGAGGAGCGCTACAGCGAAACCACCCTGACTGATAACCCCGATTTCCTCACTCTGGCCAGCGCCTTTGGCATTCCTGGACAGCACATCACCCGTAAAGACCAGGTTGAAGCGGCACTCGACACCATGCTGTCAAGCGAAGGGCCTTACCTGCTTCATGTCTCAATCGACGAGCTTGAGAACGTCTGGCCGTTGGTACCGCCAGGTGCCAGTAACTCACAAATGCTGGAGAAATTATCATGATGCAACATCAGGTCGCCGTTCAGGCTCGCTTCAATCCAGAGACATTAGAACGCGTTTTGCGCGTGGTCCGTCATCGTGGCTTTCAGATTTGCTCTATGAATATGGAGACGGCCACTGACGCACAAAATATCAGTATCGAATTAACCGTTGCCAGCCCGCGCCCGGTCGACTTACTGTTTAGTCAATTATCAAAGCTGGTGGATGTTGCCCATGTTGCCATCTGCCAGAGCACAACCACATCACAACAAATCCGCGCCTGAGCGTGACAGGAAGAGAAAATGACGACAAAAAAAGCTGATTACATTTGGTTCAATGGTGAGATGGTTCGTTGGGAGGACGCGAAGGTCCACGTGATGTCCCATGCGCTGCACTACGGTACGTCTGTGTTTGAAGGCATCCGTTGCTACGACTCTCACAAAGGGCCAGTGGTGTTCCGTCATCGTGAACATATGCAGCGTCTGCATGACTCAGCCAAAATTTATCGTTTCCCGGTTTCTCAGAGCGTTGATGAGCTGATGGAAGCCTGCCGCGAGGTGATTCGTAAGAACAACCTGACCAGCGCCTATATTCGTCCGCTGGTCTTCGTGGGTGACGTGGGCATGGGCGTAAACCCGCCAGCTGGTTACACCACTGACGTGATCATTGCTGCGTTCCCGTGGGGGGCGTACCTGGGTGCAGAAGCGCTGGAGCAGGGGATCGACGCAATGGTCTCGTCCTGGAACCGCGTGGCGCCTAATACCATCCCAACTGCGGCCAAGGCGGGCGGTAACTACCTCTCCTCACTGCTGGTCGGCAGTGAAGCGCGCCGCCACGGCTATCAGGAAGGCATCGCGCTGGATGTGAACGGTTATATCTCTGAAGGCGCAGGTGAAAACCTGTTTGAAGTGAAAGACGGTATCCTGTTCACCCCGCCATTTACCTCTTCAGCCCTGCCGGGTATTACCCGTGACGCCATCATTAAGCTGGCGAAAGATCTGGGTATCGAAGTGCGTGAACAGGTTCTGTCCCGCGAATCCCTGTATCTGGCCGATGAAGTCTTTATGTCCGGTACGGCGGCTGAGATCACGCCGGTTCGCAGTGTAGACGGTATTCAGGTGGGCGCAGGCCGCTGTGGCCCGGTTACCAAACGTATTCAGCAAGCCTTCTTTGGCCTCTTCACCGGCGAAACAGAAGATAAATACGGCTGGTTGGATCAGGTTAATCAATAAGCATAAATATGGGACGGCACGCACCGTCCCATTTAATAGTCAGACGGGAGTAAATAAAGCATGCCTAAGTATCGTTCCGCCACCACCACCCACGGCCGTAACATGGCGGGTGCCCGCGCACTGTGGCGCGCCACCGGGATGACCGACGCTGATTTCGGTAAACCTATTATCGCCGTGGTGAACTCCTTCACCCAGTTTGTGCCGGGCCATGTGCACCTGCGCGATCTCGGCAAACTGGTTGCTGAGCAAATTGAAGCTGCGGGCGGTGTGGCGAAAGAATTCAACACCATTGCGGTGGATGACGGTATCGCGATGGGGCACGGGGGCATGCTCTATTCACTGCCGTCGCGCGAGCTGATTGCCGACTCGGTGGAATATATGGTTAACGCTCACTGTGCGGATGCCATGGTCTGTATCTCCAACTGCGACAAAATCACCCCGGGGATGCTGATGGCTTCCCTGCGTCTGAACATTCCGGTAATTTTCGTCTCCGGTGGTCCTATGGAAGCGGGCAAGACCAAGCTTTCTGACAAAATCATCAAGCTCGACCTGGTCGATGCGATGATCCAGGGCGCGGATCCAAAAGTGTCTGACGAGCAGAGCAACCAGGTGGAACGCTCCGCGTGCCCAACCTGCGGCTCCTGTTCCGGGATGTTCACTGCCAACTCCATGAACTGTCTGACCGAAGCACTGGGCCTCTCTCAGCCGGGCAACGGTTCGCTGCTGGCGACGCACGCTGACCGTAAAGCGTTGTTCCTCAACGCCGGTAAGCGCATTGTTGAACTGACCAAACGTTACTACGAGCAGGACGATGCCAGCGCGCTGCCGCGCAACATCGCCAGCAAGGCGGCGTTCGAAAATGCCATGACGCTGGATATCGCCATGGGCGGTTCTACTAACACCGTTTTGCACCTGCTGGCTGCGGCGCAGGAAGCGGAAATCGACTTCACCATGAGCGATATCGATAAGCTGTCCCGCAAAGTGCCGCAACTGTGTAAAGTCGCGCCAAGCACCCAGAAATACCACATGGAAGACGTACACCGTGCGGGTGGCGTCATCGGTATTCTTGGCGAGCTGGATCGCGCCGGGCTGCTGAACCGCGATGTGAAGAACGTTCTCGGTCTGACGTTGCCGCAGACGCTGGATAAATATGACGTGATGCTGACTCAGGATGAGGCGGTGAAAAACATGTTCCGCGCGGGTCCGGCCGGTATTCGTACCACGCAGGCCTTCTCCCAGGATTGTCGCTGGGACACCCTGGATGATGACCGCGCCGAAGGCTGCATCCGTTCGCTGGAGCACGCCTACAGCAAAGACGGCGGTCTGGCCGTGCTGTACGGCAACTTTGCGGAAAACGGCTGTATCGTAAAAACCGCGGGCGTGGATGACAGCATCCTGAAATTCACCGGCCCGGCCAAAGTGTACGAAAGCCAGGACGAGGCGGTAGACGCCATCCTGGGCGGCAAAGTTGTGGAAGGCGACGTGGTAGTCATCCGTTACGAAGGGCCGAAAGGCGGTCCAGGCATGCAGGAGATGCTCTACCCAACCACCTTCCTGAAATCGATGGGCCTTGGTAAAGCCTGTGCGTTGATCACCGACGGACGTTTCTCGGGCGGTACGTCCGGCCTCTCCATCGGCCACGTATCACCGGAAGCAGCGAGCGGCGGCAACATTGCGATCATCGAAGACGGTGACCTGATCGAAATCGACATTCCGAATCGCGGGATCCAGCTCAAGCTGAGCGATCAGGAGATCGCGGCTCGGCGTGAAGCACAGGAAGCGCGCGGCGATAAAGCCTGGACGCCGAAGGACCGCCAGCGTGAAGTCTCCTTCGCCCTGCGCGCTTACGCGAGCCTTGCGACCAGTGCAGACAAAGGCGCGGTACGCGATAAATCGAAACTTGGGGGCTAATGATGGCCGAGTCACAACCCTTATCCGCCGCCCCTGAGGGGGCGGAATATCTCCGGGCAGTGCTACGCGCGCCGGTCTATGAAGCGGTGCAGGTCACCCCGCTGCAGAAAATGGAAAAACTCTCTTCGCGCCTCGACAACGTGATTCTGGTGAAGCGCGAAGACCGTCAGCCGGTGCACAGCTTCAAGCTGCGCGGGGCCTACGCGATGATGGCCGGGTTGACCGACGAGCAAAAAGCACGCGGCGTGATTACCGCGTCGGCGGGCAACCACGCGCAGGGTGTGGCGTTCTCGTCTGCCCGTTTGGGGTTGAAAGCGCTGATCGTGATGCCGGTTGCCACGGCGGATATCAAAGTGGATGCGGTGCGTGGTTTCGGCGGCGAAGTGCTGCTCCACGGCGCTAACTTTGACGAAGCAAAAGCCAAAGCGATCGAGCTGGCGCAGCAGCAGGGCTTTACCTGGGTACCGCCGTTCGATCATCCGATGGTGATTGCAGGACAAGGTACCCTGGCGCTGGAACTGCTGCAGCAGGATGCCCATCTTGACCGCGTTTTTGTTCCGGTGGGCGGCGGTGGCTTAGCCGCAGGCGTGGCGGTGCTGATCAAACAGCTGATGCCGCAGATCAAAGTGATTGCCGTGGAAGCGGAAGATTCAGCCTGCCTGAAGGCCGCGCTGGATGCGGGTCATCCGGTCGATCTTCCGCGCGTTGGGCTGTTTGCCGAAGGCGTGGCGGTGAAACGTATTGGCGACGAAACCTTCCGTCTGTGCCAGGAGTATCTTGACGACATCGTCACCGTCGACAGCGATGCGATCTGTGCGGCGATGAAAGATCTCTTCGAGGATGTGCGTGCGGTGGCGGAACCGTCCGGCGCGCTGGCATTGGCTGGAATGAAAAAATACATCGCCCAGCACAACATTCGCGGCGAGCGCCTGGCGCACGTGCTCTCGGGCGCTAACGTCAACTTCCATGGTCTGCGTTACGTTTCTGAACGCTGCGAGCTGGGTGAGCAGCGTGAGGCCCTGCTGGCGGTGACCATTCCGGAAGAGAAGGGCAGCTTCCTGAAGTTCTGTCAGCTGCTTGGCGGCCGTTCGGTAACGGAGTTCAACTACCGTTTTGCCGATGCGAAAGACGCCTGTATTTTTGTCGGCGTGCGTTTAAGCCGCGGTCTGGAAGAGCGCAAAGAGATCCTCAACCTGCTGCACGAAGGCGGCTACAGCGTGGTCGATCTCTCTGACGATGAGATGGCGAAGCTGCACGTGCGTTATATGGTCGGTGGTCGTCCGTCGAAGCCGCTTAAAGAACGTCTTTACAGCTTTGAATTCCCGGAATCCCCGGGCGCGTTGCTGAAGTTCCTGCATACGCTGGGCACGCACTGGAACATCTCGCTGTTCCACTACCGCAGCCACGGCACCGACTATGGCCGCGTGCTGGCCGCGTTTGAACTGGCCGAGCACGAGCCGGATTTCGAAACGCGTCTGAACGAGCTGGGCTATGAGTGCCATGATGAAACCCACAACCCGGCGTTCCGCTTCTTCCTCGCGGGCTAAGGGGAGGTCTGCGTATAGGTCGGGTAAGCGTAGCGCCACCCGACTTTAATGGTTCGGCAATATCTTCCAGAACGCATCAATAAGCGGCTCATGCAGCCGCTTTTTTTGTGCACACACGCCAAGCTCGAACGGCGTCTTTTCGTCGCTGCGCTCCAGAATCATCACGCGATTGCGCACCGGTTCCGGGCTGTTTTCCAGCACCACTTCCGGCAGCAGCGCCACGCCGCAGCCAAGCGCCACCATTGAGACCATCGCCTCGTGTCCACCCACCGTCGCGTAAATCGACGGATTACTGATTTTCTGACGACGGAACCAGAGTTCGATACGGCGTCGCACCGGACCCTGATCGGCCATGATAAACGGCACCGATGACCAGTCCGGCTTTTCCACCGACACCTGATTACGCACCGGGCAGGGTAGCGCCGGGGCGATCAGCACCACCGCCAGATTCTCCAGCATAGAGAACGCCACCGCGCCCGGCAGGGTTTCGGGCTTCCCGGCAATGGCCAGATCGGCTTCGCCTGTGACGACTTTTTCCATGGCATCGGCGGCATCGCCGGTGGTGAGCTTAATTTCAACCGAGGGATGCTCCGCGCGGAAACGGTCAAGGATAGGGGGAAGATGGCTATAGGCGGCCGTTACGGAGCAGAAAATATGTAGCTCGCCGGATAAAGACGGCCCTTTCTGATCGATGGCGTGTCGAAGCTGCTGATACTGCAGCAACGTCTGCTGAGCAAAGATCCGCAGCTCTTCGCCCGCTTCCGTGAGGGTAACGGTGCGATTATCCCGCACAAACAGCGGCTGGCCGAGGTCCTCTTCAAGGCGCTGGATCTGGCGCGAAAGCGTGGACGGGCTAACGTGCATGGCCCGGGCGCTACGGCCAAAATGGCGGCTTTCCGCCAGATGCAGGAACATTTTCAGATCGCGTAAATCCACGGATTCCACTCCCCCTTTTTACATTGCAGATATTGCAACGTGACGTTGTGAATATATCAATTTCCGCAATAAATTTCCTGTTGTAATGTGGGTACATTCTCGCTGAAACGCGAACCGAACAATAAGACACACAACATCACGAGGTATCACCCATGGCTAACTACTTTAATACACTGAACTTGCGCCAGCAGCTGGCGCAGCTGGGCAAATGCCGCTTCATGGCGCGCGATGAATTTGCTGATGGCGCGAGCTACCTTCAGGGTAAAAAAGTGGTCATCGTCGGCTGTGGCGCGCAGGGTCTGAACCAGGGCCTGAACATGCGTGACTCCGGGCTGGATATCTCTTACGCCCTGCGCAAAGAAGCAATTGCTGAAAAACGCGCTTCCTGGCGTAAAGCGACCGAAAACGGCTTCAAAGTGGGTACCTACGAAGAGCTGATCCCGCAGGCGGATCTGGTTGTTAACCTGACGCCAGACAAACAGCACTCTGATGTTGTGCGCTCCGTTCAGCCGCTGATGAAAGACGGCGCGGCGCTGGGTTACTCTCACGGCTTCAACATCGTTGAAGTGGGCGAGCAGATCCGTAAAGACATCACCGTAGTGATGGTGGCTCCGAAGTGTCCGGGTACAGAAGTCCGTGAAGAGTACAAGCGTGGCTTCGGCGTGCCGACGCTGATCGCGGTTCACCCGGAAAACGATCCGAAAGGCGAAGGGATGGCGATCGCTAAAGCATGGGCAGCGGCTACCGGTGGCCACCGTGCGGGCGTTCTGGAATCTTCCTTCGTGGCTGAAGTGAAATCTGACCTGATGGGCGAGCAGACCATTCTGTGCGGCATGCTGCAGGCCGGTTCACTGCTGTGCTTCGATAAGCTGGTGGAAGAGGGTACCGACCCGGCATACGCAGAAAAACTGATTCAGTTCGGCTGGGAAACCATCACCGAAGCGCTGAAGCAGGGCGGTATCACGCTGATGATGGATCGTCTGTCCAACCCGGCGAAACTGCGTGCTTTCGCGCTGTCCGAACAGCTGAAAACCATTATGGCGCCGCTGTTCCAGAAACATATGGACGACATCATCTCCGGCGAGTTCTCTTCCGGCATGATGGCTGACTGGGCGAATGATGATAAGAAACTGCTGACCTGGCGTGAAGAGACCGGTAAGACCGCGTTCGAAACTGCGCCACAGTATGAAGGTAAAATCGGCGAGCAAGAGTACTTCGACAAAGGCGTACTGATGATCGCGATGGTAAAAGCGGGTGTTGAGCTGGCGTTCGAAACCATGGTGGATTCCGGCATCATCGAAGAGTCTGCGTACTACGAATCACTGCACGAGCTGCCGCTGATCGCGAACACCATCGCCCGTAAGCGTCTGTACGAAATGAACGTGGTTATCTCCGATACCGCTGAGTACGGCAACTACCTGTTCTCTTATGCATGCGTACCGCTGCTGAAAGAGTTCATGACCACCCTGCAACCGGGCGATCTGGGCAAAGCCATTGCGGAAGGTGCGGTAGATAACGCGCAACTGCGCGATGTGAACGAAGCGATTCGCAGCCACCAGATCGAGAAAGTAGGTCACAAACTGCGTGGCTACATGACTGATATGAAACGTATCGCGGTAGCGGGTTAACAACCTTGTCGGGTGACGCTTCGCTTACCCGACCTACAAAACGCTAAGACGTAGGCCGGGTAAGGCGCAGCCGCCACCCGGCTTTTTATTTGCGATAGAGGACCTTGATCACGTGATAGCCGAACTGCGTATGCAGTGGGCCAGTCGGCTCCAGTACCGGGCAGGAGAAGACCACTTTGTCGAACGCCGGAACCATCTGACCCTGACGGAATTCACCTAAGTCACCGCCGCGTTTGCCTGACGGACAAATGGAGTGCTTCTTCGCCAGCTTGCCGAAGTCGGCGCCGTTTTTGAGCTGCTCCAGAAGATCCAGAGCCAGTTTCTCTTCTTTAACAAGGATATGCAGTGCTGCTGCTGTTTTTGCCATGATCGTGCCTTGAGTGGTATGGATTAGGCTCGCTATACTACCACGCTGTTATTCTCCCCTCCTGACTTTCATTGAGTGATCATTTATGCGTTTAAACCCCGGACAACAACAAGCTGTCGAATTTGTCACCGGACCGTGTCTGGTGCTGGCGGGGGCTGGCTCCGGCAAAACGCGTGTGATCACGAACAAAATCGCCCACCTGATCCGCGGCTGCGGCTATCAGGCCCGGCATATCGCTGCGGTGACCTTTACCAACAAAGCGGCGCGCGAAATGAAAGAGCGTGTCGGCCAGACGCTGGGGCGTAAAGAGGCGCGAGGCCTGATGATCTCCACGTTCCACACGCTGGGGCTGGATATCATCAAACGTGAATACGCGGCGCTGGGGATGAAGTCTAACTTCTCGCTCTTCGACGACACCGATCAGGTGGCATTGCTTAAAGAGCTTACCGAGGGGCTGATTGAAGATGACAAAGTGCTGTTGCAGCAGCTGATCTCGACGATCTCCAACTGGAAAAACGATCTGATGACCCCCGCTCAGGCGGCGGCAAGCGCCAAAGGTGAGCGGGATCGGATCTTCGCTCACTGCTACGGTCTGTACGATGCACATATGAAAGCGTGTAACGTGCTGGATTTTGACGATCTGATCCTGCTGCCCACGCTGCTGTTGCAGCGTAATGAAGAGGTGCGTGAACGCTGGCAGAACAAAATCCGCTATCTGCTGGTGGATGAATACCAGGACACCAACACCAGCCAGTATGAGCTGGTGAAGCTGTTGGTGGGACAGCGCGCGCGTTTCACCGTGGTAGGCGATGACGACCAGTCAATCTACTCCTGGCGCGGTGCGCGCCCACAAAACCTGGTGCTGCTGAGCAAAGATTTTCCGGCGCTGCAGGTGATCAAGCTGGAACAGAACTACCGCTCATCCGGGCGCATCCTGAAAGCGGCAAATATCCTGATTGCCAATAACCCGCACGTCTTCGAAAAACGCCTTTTCTCGGAACTTGGCTATGGCACGGAGCTCAAAGTGCTCAGTGCCAATAATGAAGAGCATGAAGCGGAGCGCGTGACGGGCGAGCTGATTGCGCACCACTTCGTCAATAAAACGGAATATAAAGATTACGCGATCCTGTATCGCGGCAACCACCAGTCGCGCGTCTTTGAAAAGATGCTGATGCAGAACCGCATCCCCTACAAAATTTCCGGCGGAACCTCCTTCTTCTCGCGCCCTGAAATCAAAGATCTGCTGGCCTATCTGCGTGTACTCACCAACCCGGATGACGACAGCGCCTTTCTGCGTATCGTGAACACGCCGAAACGTGAAATCGGCCCGGCGACGCTGCAAAAGCTCGGTGAATGGGCGATGACGCGCAACAAAAGCCTGTTCACCGCCAGCTTCGATATGGGGCTGAGCCAGACGTTAACCGGGCGCGGTTATGATTCCTTAACCCGCTTTACCCACTGGCTTGGCGAAGTCCAGCGTCTGGCGGAGCGCGAACCGGTTGCTGCCGTTCGCGATCTGATCCACGGCATCGATTATGAGTCCTGGCTGTATGAAACCTCTGCCAGCCCGAAGGCGGCAGAGATGCGCATGAAAAACGTTAACCAGCTGTTCAGCTGGATGACGGAAATGCTGGAAGGCTCAGAAATCGACGAGCCGATGACCCTGACCCAGGTCGTTACCCGCTTTACGCTGCGCGACATGATGGAGCGCGGTGAGAGCGAAGAGGAAGCCGATCAGGTTCAGCTGATGACGCTGCATGCGTCTAAAGGGCTGGAGTTTCCGTATGTCTACCTGGTCGGCATGGAAGAGGGCTTACTGCCGCACCAGAGCAGCATTGATGAAGATAACGTCGATGAAGAGCGTCGTCTGGCCTACGTGGGCATTACCCGCGCACAGAAAGAACTAACGTTCACGCTGTGTAAAGAGCGCCGTCAGTATGGCGAACTGGTTCGCCCTGAGCCGAGCCGTTTCCTGCTGGAGTTGCCGCAGGATGACCTGATCTGGGAGCAGGAGCGCAAAGTGATTACCGCTGAAGAACGGATGCACAAAGGTCAGGCTAACGTCGCGAACATTCGCGCCATGCTGGCAAAAGCCAAAGAGAAGGGATAAGAACTTGCAGGCCGGGTCAGGCGAAGCCGCCGCCCGGCAATGCACAGCGTGTTACTTCACTTCAAGCGCCCAGTGGACATAGCTCTGCCACTGGCACTCCTGCTCAATCATCTCTGCCCCAAGCGGGTGATTATCAATCCAGTTTTCCGGCAGCGTCAGAGACAGTCTTTCGTCATCCGCCACCAGATGAATATTGGGCAGCAAATCATCGCGGCGCCGGCTGGCAAACAGAATTGCCAGACGCAGCAGGCGGCACAGATGCTCGGCCACGCGCGGCGGCACGGCGTTTTGCTGATGTAACGAGGAGAGGTCAACGGCGTTGGTCTGGTTCAGCAGTAACGTTGCCAGCAGCTTCTTTTGTGCCGGCGTGTAGCCCGGCAGATCGAGATTACGCACCAGCCATGCTGCGTGCAGCGGCGCCTGCTTATACTCGACGCTCAGCCCAATTTCATGCAGCGCGCAGGCACTTAGCAGCAGATCGCGGCTTAACGGGTCAATATCCCAGCTGTTTTTTACCTGATCGGCAAACAGTGATGCCAGCTGACCTACCCGTTGCGCTTGATCGGTATCGACAATAAAGCGACGCTGTACGTTACGCAGGGTTCGGGTGCGGATGTCCTGATCAACCGAAAGATGCAGCATTCCGTAGACCAGCCCTTCACGCAGCGCACCACCGGCCAGCGTCATACACTGGATGCTCAGCTCGGTAAAAATGGCGATCAAAATGGCCAGGCCGCTCGGGAAGACCAGCGCGCGTTCCAGCGTCAGGCCTTCTATTTCCAGCTCTTCCAGGCGACCACATTGAATCGCGCGCTGTTTTAACTGCTGGAGCTTGGTAAGCGTGATCCGCTCGTCCATCCCCTGGGCCATCATGATTTCCTGCAACGCCTGCACGGTACCTGACGCACCCACGCAAACTTTCCAGCCGTGATAGCGCAGTTCGTCCATTACCGGACGTAACACCTCGCGGGCAGCATTTTCCGCTTCGTCGAAGTTCTCTTTACCCAGATTTCGATCGGCAAAGTAGCGCTCAAGCCAGGTCACACAGCCCATCGACAGGCTGAACAGCGAAGTCGCCTGCGCGCCCGTGCCGGTGACGAGCTCGGTGCTGGCACCCCCGATATCGACGACCAGACGGCGATCGTCGCCGCCCGTCGTGTGCGCAACACCCTGATAGATCAGACGTGCTTCTTCTTCACCGCTGATAACCTGAACCGGGCACCCGAGAATTTCCTGCGCTTTGGCAATAAAATCCACGGCATTGACTGCCAGGCGCAGCGTCGCGGTGGCGACAACGGTAATTTGCGAATGGGGAATATCCTGCAGGCGTTCGGCAAAGAGACGTAGACACTGCCAGCCACGTTCCATGGCTTCGGGAGAGAGATAATTATCGCTGCTCAGGCCCGCCGCGAGGCGGACCTTGCGCTTAATGCGCGTCAGCGTTTGTATGCTTCCCGCCACCTCGCGCACAACCAGCATATGAAAACTATTCGAACCGAGATCAATTGCCGCATAAAGCGAGGTGGAGCTGAGCATATTTTCTTAACCTGAACGACGACGATTACGCGGTGCGCCAGAACGACGCGGGCCATTGCCGGAGCGGGCGCGGGTAAGGCGCTTAGGCGGCGGCAGTTCGCTTAACAGCGCATCCGGATTGTATTTACTCTGTGGAATAGAGTGACCAATGTAGGCCTCAATCGCCGGGAGATTCAGCGCATATTCTTCACACGCAAGGCTAATGGAGTGACCGCTTGCGCCAGCACGACCGGTACGACCAATGCGGTGTACGTAGTCTTCGCAGTCATCCGGCAGGTCATAGTTGAAGACGTGCGTGACGGCGGGAATGTGCAGACCACGCGCGGCCACGTCGGTTGCGACCAGAATATCGAGATCGCCACGGGTAAATTCGTCGAGAATACGCAGGCGTTTTTTCTGTGCCACATCGCCGGTCAGCAGACCCACACGGTGACCATCCGCAGCCAGATGGCCCCAGATATCTTCACAGCGGTGTTTGGTGTTCGCGAAGATAATGGCGCGATCTGGCCACTCTTCTTCGATCAGCGTTTGCAGCAGACGCATTTTCTCTTCATTGGAAGGATAGAAGAGCTCTTCTTTAATGCGGTGACCTGTTTTCTGCTCCGGCTCCACTTCCACATATTCGGCGTTGTTCATCTGCTCGAACGCCAGCTCGCGTACGCGATAAGAAAGGGTAGCGGAGAACAGCATGTTCAGACGCTGGTTCGCTGGGGGCATGCGACGGAACAGCCAGCGGATGTCTTTGATAAAGCCCAGATCGTACATGCGGTCGGCTTCATCCAGCACCACAACCTGGATTGCGCCGAGGTTAATGTGATTCTGTTTTGCATAATCTATAAGACGGCCAGTGGTACCGATCAGGATATCCACGCCGCTTTCCAGCACTTTCAGCTGCTTATCGTAGCCATCGCCGCCGTAAGCCAGGCCAATCTTCAGGCCGGTCGCCTGCGTCAGAGGTTCAGCGTCTGCGTGGATCTGTACCGCCAGTTCTCGCGTCGGAGCCATGATAAGCGCGCGCGGCTGGTTAACTTTGCGGTCTGCAATCGCTGGATGAGAAAGTAAATAATGAAACGTTGACGTTAAAAACGCCATCGTTTTGCCAGTACCGGTTTGCGCCTGCCCTGCTACGTCACGACCGGCCAGCGTCAGCGGCAGGGCGAGAGCCTGAATGGGCGTGCAGTTATGAAACCCTTTATTTTCAAGGGCTTCAATCACTTTTGGGTGCAGGGCGAAGTCGGAAAACTTCTGTTCTGTTAAATGTGTTTTGCTCATAGTGTGGTAGAATATCAGCTTACTATTGCTTTACGAAAGCGTATCCGGTGAAATAAAGTCAACCTTTAGTTGGTTAATGCGACATCAACACGTCGTTGATGAAGGCGAAACCAACGCACCAGGCTTATTCCTGTGGAGTTATATATGAGCGATAAAATTATTCACCTGACTGACGACAGTTTTGACACGGACGTACTTAAGGCTGACGGGCTGACCCTCGTCGATTTCTGGGCTGAATGGTGTGGTCCTTGCAAAATGATCGCCCCGATTCTGGATGAGATCGCTGACGAATATCAGGGCAAACTGACCGTTGCCAAGCTGAACATCGACCAGAACCCGGGTACCGCGCCAAAATACGGTATCCGTGGCATCCCGACCCTGCTGTTGTTTAAAAACGGCGAAGTGGCGGCGACCAAAGTGGGCGCACTGTCCAAAGGTCAACTGAAAGAGTTCCTCGACGCTAACCTGGCGTAAGGTTTCTCCGCTGCGCGTCCAGAGGCCAAAATGATGTGCAACTCTGGACGCCCGGCTTAAGTCGTGCTAAGTTAGCTATGACTTCGTTTTAAACATATCTTGTTGTTTGAATCTTGTTTTACCCGAAACTTCCCGTTGTTAACTTAAACAGTGCGTGAAGTGGCTAAATTCCGGGCTTGTCACTCAATCCGTCTTGTCGTTTCAGATCTGCGTTCTTTCCCTGTGACCAGACAGCGAACAGACATGAGTTGATGGCCGCTAAACAGGCATGGATGACCCTGCCATACCATTCACAACATTAAGTTCGAGAATCACCCCGAGTTTAAGAACCCACACCATTATGAATCTTACCGAATTAAAGAATACGCCGGTTTCTGAGCTGATCACTCTCGGCGAAAATATGGGACTGGAAAACCAGGCTCGTATGCGCAAGCAGGACATCATTTTCGCCATCCTGAAGCAGCACGCTAAGAGTGGCGAAGATATCTTTGGCGACGGTGTGCTGGAGATATTGCAAGACGGATTTGGTTTCCTCCGCTCTGCAGACAGCTCCTACCTCGCCGGCCCTGACGACATCTACGTATCCCCCAGCCAAATCCGCCGTTTCAACCTCCGCACTGGTGACACCATTTCAGGTAAGATTCGTCCTCCAAAAGAGGGTGAACGCTACTTTGCGCTGTTGAAAGTTAACGAAGTTAACTACGACAAACCGGAAAACTCGCGTAATAAGATCCTCTTCGAGAACTTAACGCCGCTGCATGCGAACTCTCGTCTGCGTATGGAGCGTGGTAACGGTTCTACCGAAGACTTAACCGCGCGCGTGCTGGATCTGGCTTCGCCAATTGGTCGTGGTCAACGTGGTCTGATTGTGGCACCGCCAAAAGCGGGTAAAACCATGCTGCTGCAGAACATCGCGCAGAGCATTGCCTACAACCACCCTGACTGTGTGCTAATGGTACTGCTGATTGACGAACGTCCGGAAGAAGTG
Source organism: Enterobacter cloacae complex sp. 277I4 (assembly GCF_050031465.1). Lineage (NCBI taxonomy): Bacteria > Pseudomonadati > Pseudomonadota > Gammaproteobacteria > Enterobacterales > Enterobacteriaceae > Enterobacter > Enterobacter cloacae complex sp. 277I4. Next base: position 4,939,982 of record NZ_JBLGWC010000001.1, on the reverse strand, counting down.
ACCGAGATGCAGCGTCTGGTGAAAGGTGAAGTTGTGGCGTCGACCTTTGACGAGCCAGCATCCCGTCACGTTCAGGTTGCGGAAATGGTTATTGAGAAGGCGAAACGCCTGGTTGAGCACAAGAAAGACGTTATCATTCTGCTCGACTCCATCACCCGTCTGGCGCGTGCCTACAACACCGTGGTTCCGGCTTCCGGTAAAGTACTGACCGGTGGTGTGGATGCCAACGCCCTGCATCGTCCGAAGCGCTTCTTCGGTGCTGCACGTAATGTGGAAGAGGGCGGTAGCCTGACCATCATCGCGACGGCGCTGATCGATACTGGCTCCAAAATGGACGAAGTGATCTACGAAGAGTTTAAAGGGACAGGTAACATGGAACTGCACCTCTCTCGTAAGATTGCAGAAAAACGTGTCTTCCCGGCTATCGACTACAACCGTTCCGGTACCCGTAAGGAAGAGCTGCTCACCACTCAGGAAGAGCTGCAGAAAATGTGGATCCTGCGCAAAATTATCCACCCAATGGGTGAAATCGACGCAATGGAATTCCTCATTAACAAACTGGCGATGACCAAAACCAACGACGATTTCTTCGACATGATGAAGCGCTCGTAACGCAAATAAAGCCAGTGAACGCCACGTTTTTACGTGGCGTTTTTCTTTTATGGACTATACGCTATTACCACACACTCCCAATTTTGACCGGTCGGTGCGACAATAGGACCTTTTGTACAGTCAAAGAAATAATTGATTGAAAAACATACAAAGGGAGTTGTAAGAAGCCACCTTTAATACTTCTGAGGCGGAGGCTTCATGGTTATACTTCCGGGACTAACATTTGTTGAGAGCAATCCATTGTGAATCTACTCACCGCCGTTACTGAGCTGATCAGTATTTTTTTATTCACAACCTGTTTTTTGTTCATCGCGCGTAAGGTGGCAAAAAGAATAGGGTTGGTGGATAAGCCCAATTTCCGTAAACGTCATCAGGGACTTATTCCTCTGGTTGGAGGGATTTCTGTTTACGCTGGCATTTGTTTCACATTTGGCATTGCGGATTATTATATTCCACACGCAGCACTCTATCTTGCCTGTGCGGGTGTCCTGGTCCTTGTCGGGGCACTAGATGACCGATTCGATATCGCGGTGAAAATCCGCGCCACCGTTCAGGCGGCGATTGGCGTGATAATGATGGTCGTCGGCGGACTTTACCTGAGAAGCCTCGGCTATGTCTTTGGCCCATGGGAGTTAGTCCTGGGTCCATTTGGCTTCTTCCTGACGCTTTTTGCCGTCTGGGCGGCGATTAACGCTTTCAACATGGTGGATGGTATTGACGGTCTGCTTGGCGGATTGTCATCGGTTTCGTTTGCCGCAATCGGCATCATTCTCTGGTTTGATGGTCAGTACAGCCTGTCAATGTGGTGTTTTGCCATGATTGCCGCCATCCTGCCTTATATTCTCCTTAATCTCGGTGCGCTGGGGCGTCGCTATAAAGTCTTTATGGGTGACGCCGGCAGTACGCTAATCGGTTTTACCGTTATCTGGATTTTGCTCGAAACTACGCAGGGTAAAACTCACCCGATTAGCCCGGTAACCGCGCTGTGGATTATCGCCATTCCATTAATGGATATGGTGGCGATTATGTATCGCCGTCTGCGTAAAGGGATGAGTCCTTTCTCTCCCGATCGCCAGCATATTCATCATCTCATCATGCGTGCGGGCTTTACTTCCCGTCAGGCGTTTGTCCTGATTACCCTTGCCGCCGCTATTCTGGCCGCGATTGGCGTTGCCGCAGAATATGCTCATTTCATTCCTGAATGGGTAATGTTGGTATTATTCTTGCTAGCATTTTTCCTGTACGGCTACTGCATTAAGCGCGCATGGAAAGTGGCGCGATTCATTAAACGTCTGAAACGCAGGATGCGTCGTAACAATGACAAAAACACAACATTAACTAAGTAAAACCGGGACTATGATGACTCAACCGTTGGCGGGAGCGAAATCAGTGGTAACTGAGAATGAACTGGATATTCGGGGTTTGTTTCGCGTGTTATGGGCAGGCAAACTTTGGATTGCGGGGATCGCGCTGGGGTTCGCACTGTTAGCGCTGGCCTACACTTTCTTTGCAAAGCAGGAGTGGAGCGCCACGGCAATTACAGACAGACCAACGGTTAACATGCTCGGCGGGTTTTATTCCCAGCAGCAGTTCCTGCGCAACCTGGATATCAAGGCGAATCTGGCGACGCCCGATCAGGCTTCCGTTATGGATGAGGCGTATAAAGAGTTTGTCATGCAGCTGGCCTCCTGGGACACGCGTCGTGATTTCTGGAGCCAGACGGATTATTACAAGCAACGCATGGTGGGCAACAGCAAAGCCGATGCCGCGCTACTGGATGACCTGATTAACAACATTCAGTTTATGCCGGGCGATGCGCTGCGTAATGTTAATGACAGCGTCAAACTGATTGCAGAGACGGCGCCGGATGCCAATAACCTGTTGCGCCAGTATGTCGCTTTTGCCAGCCAGCGCGCCGCAAGTCATCTTAATGAAGAACTCAAAGGCGCCTGGGCGGCCCGTACCATCCAGATGAAAGCGCAGGTAAAACGTCAGGAAGAGGTGGCTAAAGCCATATTCTCCCGCCGTGTTCATAACATTGAACAGGCACTCAAAATTGCGGAACAGCACAATATTTCTCGCAGCGAAACGGACGTTCCGGCGGATGAACTGCCTGATTCTGAAATGTTCCTGCTTGGTCGTCCAATGCTGCAGGCTCGTCTGGAAAACCTGCAGGCCGTTGGCCCTGATTTTGACCTCGACTACGATCAAAACCGCGCCATGCTCACCACCCTGAATGTTGGTCCAACGCTGGACCCGCGTTTTCAGACCTATCGTTATTTGCGAACGCCTGAAGAACCTGTAAAACGCGATAGTCCGCGTCGTGCATTCCTGATGATCATGTGGGGGATTGTAGGCGCACTGACGGGCGCTGGCGTGGCGTTAATACGTCGTCGCACAAATTAAGAACGCCGTCTACGATGAAGGCTACGGCCTTCATCGCCTAATCGAAGAGAATCGATGTGAAAGTACTTACCGTATTTGGCACCAGGCCGGAGGCCATCAAGATGGCGCCTCTGGTGCATGCGCTGGCCAGCGATCCTGATATTGAAGCGAAAGTGTGCGTCACGGCGCAACACCGGGAGATGCTCGATCAGGTTTTAACGCTCTTTTCCATCGTCCCGGACTATGACCTCAATATAATGAAGCCGGGGCAGGGATTAACGGAGATTACCTGCCGTATCTTGCAAGAGTTAAAGCCCATTCTGGAATCCTTTAAGCCTGATGTCGTGCTGGTGCATGGCGACACCACCACCACTGTGGCAACCAGTCTGGCAGCGTTTTATCAACGTATTCCTGTCGGCCACGTTGAAGCGGGCCTGCGTACCGGCAACCTTTATTCGCCGTGGCCGGAAGAAGCCAACCGCACGCTTACCGGGCACCTGGCGATGTACCACTTTGCACCCACCGAAAATTCGCGCCAGAACCTGCTGCGTGAAAATATTGCCGACAAAAAAATCTTTGTGACCGGCAATACGGTTATTGATGCCCTGATTTGGGTGCGTGACCGTGTGCTGGCTAACAACGAACTTCAGGCAGAACTCGCTGCGCGCTACCCGTTCCTGAACAACGGCAAAAAAACCATTCTTGTCACCGGCCACCGTCGTGAAAGCTTTGGCCGGGGTTTCGAGCAAATCTGTCATGCGCTGGCTGAAATCGCCGCGCAAAACGAAGATGTGCAGATTGTCTATCCGGTGCATCTCAACCCTAACGTCAGCGAGCCGGTCAACCGCATTCTGGGACATGTTGAAAATGTCCTTTTAATTGAGCCGCAGGACTACATGCCGTTTGTCTGGCTTATGAATCATGCCTGGCTGATCCTCACCGATTCAGGCGGTATTCAGGAAGAAGCACCTTCACTCGGCAAGCCGGTGCTGGTAATGCGTGAAACCACCGAGCGCCCGGAGGCGGTAAAAGCGGGCACGGTGCGTCTGGTCGGCACGGATAAGCAGCGTATCGTCGATGAAGTGACACACCTGCTGCACGACGAAGAAGCGTATCAGGCGATGAGCCGGGCCCATAACCCGTACGGTGATGGGCTGGCTTGTGGCCGTATTTTGCATGCACTTAAACACAATCGGGTATCGCTATGAGTTTTACTACCATCTCTGTCATTGGTCTTGGCTATATTGGCTTGCCTACTGCGGCAGCATTTGCCTCTCGTCAAAAACAGGTTGTAGGCGTGGACATCAATGCGCGCGCGGTGGAAACCATTAACCGTGGCGAAATCCATATTGTGGAGCCCGATCTCGACCGCGTGGTCAAAGAGGCCGTTGATGGGGGATACCTGCGCGCCAGTACCACGCCGGTTGAAGCCGATGCTTATCTCATTGCTGTGCCGACGCCATTCAAAGGCGACCATGAACCCGACATGGTCTACGTCGAGGCCGCTGCGAAATCTATTGCACCTGTGCTCAAGAAAGGGGCGCTGGTGATCCTGGAGTCCACTTCTCCGGTTGGCGCAACCGAGCAGATGGCACAGTGGCTGGCAGAAGCCCGGCCGGATTTAAGCTTCCCGCAGCAGGCGGGAGAGCAGGCCGATATCAATATTGCCTACTGTCCGGAGCGCGTGCTGCCGGGGCAGGTGATGGTCGAACTGATTAAAAACGACCGCGTGATTGGCGGGATGACGCCTGTTTGTTCCGCTCGTGCCAGCGCGCTGTACAAGATTTTCCTCGAAGGCGAATGCGTGGTGACGAACTCCCGTACCGCAGAAATGTGCAAACTGACGGAAAACAGCTTCCGCGACGTGAACATCGCTTTTGCCAACGAACTGTCGCTCATTTGTGCCGATCAGGGGATTAACGTCTGGGAATTAATCAGCCTGGCGAATCGTCATCCGCGCGTTAACATTCTGCAGCCAGGCCCGGGCGTGGGCGGTCACTGTATCGCCGTCGATCCATGGTTTATCGTGGCGCAAAACCCCGATCAGGCACGCCTGATCCGCACCGCGCGCGAAGTTAACGACAGCAAGCCACACTGGGTTCTCAACCAGGTTAAAACCACGGTGGCAGATTGTCTGGCTGAGAGTGGCAAACGGGCCAGCGAACTGAAAATTGCCTGTTTTGGCCTGGCATTCAAACCTAACATCGACGATCTGCGCGAAAGCCCGGCGATGGAAATTGCTGAGATGATTGCCCAATGGCACACGGGCGAAACGCTGGTAGTCGAGCCGAATATTCATGAACTGCCGGCAAAACTGGCGGGGAACTGCACGCTTACCGCGCTGGATGACGCGCTGGCCACGGCGGACGTACTGGTGCTGCTGGTGGATCATAAAGAGTTTAAAGCGACCCCCGCTGATGCCGTACAGCAGCGTTACATTGTTGATACCAAAGGTGTCTGGCGTTGAGCAACCTGAACGGGACGCTTGAGTCCCTTGAGTGGGAGAGCCATTTTTTTGGCCTGCCTTCAGCCATTCTGCGTCTGCGCGAAACTGCACCGGCACTGACTGACGCCGACTTTCGCGTCTGGCAGCGGGTACAGGCGAAGATCCCGGCGGACCGCGCCGACCTGCTTGATGCGCTTCAGCAACACGGTTTTCAGCTGGTGGAAGGCGAAGTCGATCTTGCCATTACGCTAACCCGGCATGAGGCGCCAGGTGCGGAGGTTGCCGCTAAGCAGGATATCCCGGTGCTGCGCGAAATGGCGGCGCAGGCGTTTGCCCGCAGCCGCTTTCGTGCCCCCTGGTATGCACCTGAGGACAGCGGACGTTTCTATGCCCAGTGGATTGAGAATGCGGTAAAAGGGACGTTCGATCATGTTTGTCTGGTGTTCCGCGCGGCGGACGGCCAGATCCAGGGTTTTGTTTCGCTTCGCAAGCTCAACGAGCGCGAGGCGCGTATCGGCTTATTAGCCGGCCGGGGTATGGGCGAGAAACTCATGCAGGCGGCGCTACACTGGGCGCAGCAGCAACAGGTCTCGACGCTGCGGGTGGCAACCCAGATGGGCAACACCGCTGCGCTTAAACGTTATATTGCGAGTGGTGCCAACATCGACGCCACCGCCTACTGGTTATACAGGTGACAAGATGATTCCATTTAACGCACCACCCGTCGTGGGAACCGAACTCGACTATATGCAGTCTGCTATGGGCAGCGGCAAACTCTGCGGTGATGGTGGGTTTACCCGTCGCTGCCAGCAGTGGATGGAACAGCGTTTTCACAGCGCTAAAGTGCTGCTGACCCCTTCCTGTACGGCGTCGCTGGAAATGGCTGCGCTGTTGCTGGATATTCAGCCCGGTGATGAAGTCATTATGCCGAGCTACACCTTCGTCTCCACGGCGAACGCGTTTGTGTTACGCGGGGCGAAAATCGTCTTTGTGGATATTCGTCCGGACACCATGAATATCGATGAAACGCTGATTGAAGCGGCGATCACTGATAAAACGCGGGCGATTGTTCCGGTGCATTACGCGGGCGTGGCCTGTGAAATGGACACCATTATGGCGCTCGCGAAAAAGCATAACCTGTTTGTGGTGGAAGATGCCGCTCAGGGCGTGATGTCCACCTACAAAGGACGCGCGCTCGGCACCATCGGCCATATCGGCTGCTTTAGCTTCCACGAAACCAAAAACTATACCGCAGGTGGTGAAGGCGGCGCGACGCTGATTAACGACCGCGCGTTGGTTGAGCGTGCGGAAGTGATCCGCGAAAAAGGCACCAACCGCAGCCAGTTCTTCCGTGGCCAGGTTGATAAGTATACCTGGCGCGATATTGGCTCAAGCTATCTGATGGCGGATCTGCAGGCGGCGTACCTGTGGGCACAGCTGGAGGCGGCAGAGCGCATTAACCTGCAGCGTTTGTCCCTGTGGCAGACCTATTACGACGCGCTGGCACCGCTGGCAAAAGCCGGGCGTATTGCGCTGCCGACCATTCCAGCAGACTGCGTCCACAATGCCCATATGTTCTACATCAAACTGCGCGATAACGACGATCGCAGCAAGCTGATTGCCTGGCTGAAAGAGGCTGAGATTATGGCGGTGTTCCACTACATTCCGCTGCACTCCAGCCCGGCCGGTGAAGCGTTCGGGACATTCGCGGGTGAAGACCGCTATACCACGAAAGAAAGTGAGCGTTTGCTTCGCTTGCCACTGTTCTACAACCTCGCGCCGGTTAACCAGCGTACGGTGATTAATACCCTTCTGAGCTATTTCGGCTGATATGTCTCTGGCAAAAGCATCGGTGTGGACCGCCGCGTCCACGCTTGTCAAAATTGGCGCCGGGCTGCTGGTCGTCAAGCTGCTGGCCGTCTCATTCGGCCCTTCTGGGGTGGGTCTGGCGGGCAATTTCCGCCAGCTTGTCACCGTCCTTGGGGTATTGGCCGGCGCCGGGATCTTCAACGGCGTTACGAAATACGTTGCACAGTATCAGGATGACGCAGCGCAGCTGCGCAAAGTCGTCGGCACATCGTCGGCGATGGTGTTAGGTTTCTCTACTCTGCTGGCCGCGGTGTTTCTGCTGGCGGCGGCCCCCATTAGCCAGGGGCTGTTTGGACACACGCATTATGAAGGGCTGGTGCGTCTGGTCGCTCTGGTTCAGATGGGGATCGCGTGGGCTAACCTGCTACTGGCGCTGATGAAAGGGTTTCGTGATGCTGCCGGGAACGCGCTTGCGCTGATCCTGGGCAGCGTTATAGGTGTTATCGCCTATTACTTCTGCTATCGCTTGGGCGGGTATGAAGGCGCGCTACTGGGTCTGGCGCTGGTACCTGCGTTAGTGGTCGTTCCGGCGGCGTTTATGCTCATGCGTCGTGGCGTTATCCCCTTAAGCTACCTGAAACCGCAGTGGGACAAGGTGCTTGCGGGTCAACTGGGTAAATTTACCCTGATGGCGCTCATTACCTCTGTTACGCTGCCGGTGGCTTACGTGATGATGCGAAACCTGCTGGCGGCGCATTACAGCTGGGATGAGGTGGGAATTTGGCAGGGCGTAAGTAGCATTTCTGACGCCTACCTCCAATTTATAACGGCTTCCTTTAGCGTCTGGTTGCTGCCAACCTTATCGCGTCTGAGCTCCCGACAGGATATTACCCGCGAGATTACCCGCTCGCTGCGTTTTGTACTTCCCGCCGTGGCGGCGGCCAGTTTTACCGTGTGGTTATTGCGCGATGTCGCCATCTGGCTGCTCTTTTCGGCGAAATTCATCGCCATGCGCGATCTATTTGCCTGGCAGCTGGTGGGGGATGTACTGAAAGTAGGCGCTTACGTATTCGGGTATCTGGTGATTGCGAAAGCCTCGCTGCGTTTGTATATCCTGGCAGAGATAAGCCAGTTTACGCTCCTGACGGCTTTCTCACACTGGCTGATCCCGGCACACGGTGCGCTGGGGGCGGCTCAGGCCTATATGGCAACCTATATCGTTTATTTCGCTGCCTGTTGCGGCGTATTTTTACTTTGGCGTAAACGCGCATGACTGCACTGATTCACATACTGGGATCGGATATCCCACACCATAACCAGACCGTTTTGCGGTTCTTCAACGATGAGCTGGCCCCGGGCAATCCCGATGCACGCGAGTTTATGGTTGCAGGCCAGGACAGGGGGCTGAGCGAGATGTGTCCGGCGCTGACGCTTACCTTCTGGCCGGATAAAGCCGCCCTGGCGAAGGCAGTTGTCGCGAAAGCGAAAGCGGATCGTGAGCAGCGCTTCTTCTTCCATGGACAATTTAATACCGGTCTGTGGCTGGCTCTCCTGAGCGGCGGGATTAAACCTTCCCAGTGCAGCTGGCATATCTGGGGAGCCGATCTCTATGAAGTCTCCCGCGGCTGGAAGTTCCGACTCTTCTACCCGCTACGGCGTATGGCGCAGGGGCGGGTTGGCTGTGTTTTCGCCACCCGTGGCGATCTCAATTACTTCGCGAAACAGCGCCCCAACGTTCGCGGTGAGCTGCTCTATTTCCCGACACGCATGAACCCGGCGCTGAATAACATGGCAAACGATACGCCGCGTGAGGGTAAGCTGACGATCCTGGTGGGTAACTCTGGCGATCGCAGCAATGAGCATATTGCTGCGCTGAAGGCGGTACATCAGCAGTTTGGCGACACGGTAAATGTCGTTGTGCCGATGGGCTATCCGGCCAATAATGATGCTTACATCAATGACGTTCGCCAGCAGGCTCTGGGATTGTTTAGCCCGGAGAATGTGAACATCCTGCGCGATAAGCTGGAATTTGATGAATATCTGGCGCTGCTTCGCCAGTGCGATCTCGGCTATTTCATCTTTGCCCGCCAGCAGGGAATTGGCACGCTGTGCCTGCTGATTCAGGCAGGCGTTCCCTGTGTGCTTAATCGCAATAATCCGTTCTGGCAGGATATGGCTGAACAACACATTCCGGTGCTGTTCACCACGGATACCCTGAACGTGGAGGTGGTACGCGAAGCTCAGCGTCAACTGGCGCTGGTGGATAAAAGTACCATCGATTTCTTTAGCCCGAACTATCTTACGCCGTGGCATCGTGCGCTGCGTATCGCTTCAGGAGACAACGCATGAGCCAGTTGCAATTCAGCGGCTTGTTAGTGGTATGGCTTCTGAGCACGCTATTTATCGCCACTCTGACCTGGTTTGAGTTCCGCCGCGTGCGTTTTAACTTTAACGTCTTCTTCTCGTTACTGTTTCTTCTGACCTTCTTCTTCGGTTTTCCGCTGACCAGTATTCTGGTTTTCCGTTTTGACGTGAGCGTCGCGCCGCCGGAAATCCTGCTCCAGGCACTCTTGTCGGCGACCTGCTTCTATGCGGTGTACTACGTCACCTATAAAACGCGTCTGTGTGCGGTGAAAGCGAGTGCGCCGCGTCGTCCGCTGTTCACCATGAACCGGGTAGAGACCCATCTGACGTGGGTAATGCTGATGACCATCGCGCTGGTCAGCGTGGGGATCTTCTTCATGCATAACGGCTTTTTGCTGTTTAAGCTGCACTCCTACAGTCAGATTTTTTCTGCCGAAGTTTCGGGCGTGGCGCTTAAGCGCTTCTTCTATTTCTTCATCCCGGCAATGCTGGTGATCTTTTTCCTGCGCCAGGACAGTAAGGCCTGGCTCTTCTTCCTGGTGAGCACGGTCGCCTTTGGTTTCCTGACCTACATGATTGTGGGTGGGACGCGCGCCAACATTATTATCGCCTTTGCGATCTTCCTGTTTATCGGCATCATTCGCGGGTGGATCTCCCTGTGGATGCTGGCGGCAGCGGGCGTGTTTGGCATTGTGGGGATGTTCTGGCTGGCCCTTAAGCGCTATGGACTGAACGTGGCCGGTGACGAAGCGTTTTACACCTTCCTGTATCTCACGCGCGATACCTTCTCGCCGTGGGAAAACCTCGCTTTACTGCTGCAAAACTACGACAAAATCGATTTCCAGGGGCTGGCGCCCATTGTGCGTGACTTCTATGTGTTTATCCCGTCGTGGCTGTGGCCTGACCGCCCGGGTGCCGTGCTCAACACAGCGAACTACTTCACCTGGGAAGTACTGAACAACCATTCAGGTCTGGCCATTTCCCCTACGCTGATTGGTTCGCTGGTGGTGATGGGCGGAAGCTGGTTTATTCTGCCGGGCGCGGTTGTGGTAGGGCTGATTATCAAATGGTTTGACTGGCTCTATGTGCTCGGCAACGAAGAGACTAACCGCTACAAGGCCGCCATTTTGCACAGTTTCTGCTTTGGTGCCATTTTCAATATGATCGTTCTGGCGCGCGAGGGGCTGGATTCATTTGTCTCGCGCGTGGTTTTCTTCATGGTCGTTTTCGGCGTCTGCCTGCTGCTGGCCAAACTGCTGTACTGGCTGTTTGACAGTGCAGGGCTTGTGCATAAGCGCGAGCCACAGGGCAGCAGAACGCTGTCGCAAGTCTGAGTAAGGATAGTCATGACCGACACAACCTCTGCACCGCGCTACGCGTTGCGTGGCCTGCAGCTTATTGGCTGGCGCGATATGCAACACGCGCTGGATTTTCTCTTTGCGGGTGGCCAGATGAAATCCGGTACGCTGGTCGCCATCAATGCGGAGAAGATGCTGGCGGTAGAAGATAACGCTGAAGTCAGAAGTCTGATCGAGGCCGCCGAGTTTAAATACGCGGACGGTATCAGCGTGGTACGCTCGATCCGCAAAAAGTTTCCTGGTGCTAATGTTTCACGCGTCGCGGGGGCCGATCTCTGGGAACAGCTGATGGCACGTGCAGGGGCAGAAGGCACGCCCGTATTTCTTATTGGCGGTAAGCCTGAGGTCCTGGCGCAGACCGAGCAGAAGCTGCGGCGTCAGTGGAATGTTAATATTGTGGGTAGTCAGGACGGCTATTTTAAACCAGAGGATCGGCAGGCGCTTTTTGACCGCGTGCGCGACAGCGGGGCGAAAATTGTCACCGTGGCGATGGGCTCACCGCGCCAGGAAATTTTGATGCGTGATTGCCGTCTGGTTTGCCCGGATGCCCTCTATATGGGCGTCGGCGGGACCTATGACGTCTTCACTGGCCATGTAAAACGTGCGCCGAAGGTATGGCAAAACCTGGGACTGGAGTGGCTGTACCGCCTGCTGTCGCAACCAACACGTATTAAACGCCAGCTCCGTCTGCTGCGTTATCTCGCCTGGCACTACACCGGGAAAATGTAATCAAAATGTAGCGCGATATGCTGTTCGCGCTGCAACTCCCCTGCAAAACTGCTGCGAAACTGTGCAATGCATTTATTTTTTTAATGCATTGTTTGCCATTTTGCAGAATTTAAGAAACCATTCGCTCCGTATTTTAGTACCCCTAAAAAACAATACCTGGTATTAAGCCGGGAAACAGCAAACACAACCGAGGATCTATGGCAGAGAAAAAACCGGAGCTACAGCGTGGGCTGGAAGCTCGTCATATTGAACTGATAGCGCTGGGCGGCACTATTGGTGTGGGCCTGTTTATGGGCTCTGCAAGCACGCTCAAATGGGCCGGGCCATCCGTTCTGCTGGCATATATTATTGCTGGCCTGTTCGTTTTCTTCATCATGCGTTCGATGGGCGAAATGCTCTTCCTGGAGCCAGTGACCGGCTCTTTCGCCGTCTATGCGCACCGCTACATGAGCCCGTTCTTCGGCTACCTGACGGCCTGGTCATACTGGTTTATGTGGATGGCGGTGGGTATCTCGGAGATTACCGCAATCGGGGTGTATGTGCAGTTCTGGTTCCCGGACATGGTCCAGTGGATACCGGCGCTGATTGCTGTGGGGCTGGTGGCAATGGCAAACCTGGCAGCCGTTCGCCTTTATGGTGAAATCGAGTTCTGGTTTGCGATGATTAAAGTCACCACCATCATCGTGATGATTGTGGTTGGACTCGGCGTCATCTTCTTCGGCTTTGGCAACGGCGGTCACGCGATTGGTTTCGGTAACCTGACCGAACACGGCGGCTTCTTCGCTGGTGGCTGGAAAGGCTTCCTGACGGCGCTGTGTATCGTTGTCGCGTCCTATCAGGGCGTTGAGCTTATCGGTATTACGGCCGGTGAAGCGAAGAACCCGCAGGTCACGCTGCGTAGTGCAGTGGGTAAGGTGCTGTGGCGTATCCTGATTTTCTATGTGGGGGCGATCTTCGTTATCGTGACCATCTTCCCGTGGAATGAGATCGGCACGACAGGCAGCCCGTTTGTCTTAACATTCGCGAAGATAGGTATTACGGCGGCAGCAGGTATCATCAACTTTGTCGTCCTGACGGCGGCGTTGTCTGGCTGTAACAGCGGAATGTACAGCTGTGGTCGTATGCTCTATGCGCTTTCGAAGAACAATCAATTGCCTGCGGCAATGAGTAAAGTGTCCCGCGCGGGTGTGCCTGTTGCGGGTGTGGCGGTGTCGATTGCCATCCTGCTGATTGGCTCATGCCTGAACTACATTATTCCAAACCCGCAGCGCGTATTTGTTTATGTCTACAGCGCCAGCGTGCTGCCGGGGATGGTGCCGTGGTTCGTTATTCTGATTAGCCAGCTGCGTTTCCGCCATGCGCATAAACAGGCGATTGCCAGCCATCCGTTCCGCTCGATTCTGTTCCCGTATGCGAACTATTTGACGATGGCGTTCCTGATTTGCGTATTAATCGGGATGTACTTTAATGATGATACCCGCATGTCGCTGTTTGTCGGGATGATCTTCCTGGCGGCAGTCACTGCAGCCTATAAGCTATTTGGGCTGGGGCGCCGCGGCACCACGCAGAAAGTGGAGGAATAAGCGGCAAAATGTGCAAACCATAACCAAACGCGCATTTTTTTCAAAAAAGCACTAGACAGCGGGGTCGGAGGTACGTAATATCCAGCCCCGCAACGGCGCTAAGCGCCCGTAGCTCAGCTGGATAGAGCGCTGCCCTCCGGAGGCAGAGGTCTCAGGTTCGAATCCTGTCGGGCGCGCCATTTTAGTCCCGGCGCTAGAGCTGCGGTGGTCTGAGAAGTAGTCAGTACCGCGTGAAAGAATACAGTGGTGGCTATAGCTCAGTTGGTAGAGCCCTGGATTGTGATTCCAGTTGTCGTGGGTTCGAATCCCATTAGCCACCCCATTATTGAAGAGTTGTGAATTGCGAAGGTGGCGGAATTGGTAGACGCGCTAGCTTCAGGTGTTAGTGTTCTTACGGACGTGGGGGTTCAAGTCCCCCCCCTCGCACCACGACTTTAATGAATTGAACTAAAAATTCAAAAAGCAGTACATCGGCGAGTAGCGCAGCTTGGTAGCGCAACTGGTTTGGGACCAGTGGGTCGGAGGTTCGAATCCTCTCTCGCCGACCAATTTTGAACCCCGCTTCGGCGGGGTTTTTTGTTTTCTGCGGCTTTTCACCTCTGTATCCATTCCCCAACATACGCGTTTCCTGTTGTCGCGAACCAGCGACACTTAATTACTTGAAAACTAAAATAATATTTCATCAGCGTCTTAACCGTCTCTTTCTGACGACACTTCTGCGCTTTTACCGATATCTTATGGTGCGTCAGACGGGTCTTAGCAGCAGAAATTCCTTTTATCTTAAAATGTTGCGCGATGTAAAATTTCTTCGTGTAACGTTGGCATGTAACGTGCAATAATATACGTGTAGATGCTCATTCCATCTCTTATGTTCGCCTTCGTGCCTCATAAACTCAGGAATGATGCAGAGCCATTTACGGTGCTTATCGTCCACTGACAGATGTCGCTTCGGCCTCATCAGACACCATGGGCATAACGTTGAGTGAAGCACCAAATATGTTGTCTTACAGACCTGTTTTAACGCCTGCTTTTATAGCAGGCGTTTTTTTATGCCTTATTCACGGTAACGAAACATGACCAGGGCTGCCAGAAGCAGCGCACCCGCAGAGACAATATACATTGCCTGTAGTGCCTCTAACGCGGCGGTTAATGCCGCTGCAATACCGGTGAACAAAGAGGCACTGAGCGTTTGCCAGCGCCAGACTTTTCCACTCGCTGAAGCAGTCTGCGTAGAGTGAAAGTTGCTGAGCACACCATATGTTCCCACCGCGAAAACAACGTTTGATGCCAGATGTGCAATAAAAATCATCCCCAGTGCACACACCATCCAACCAGATAAAAACGGGATCACACCGTAAGCCGCTAAAAAGAGGCTAAGGCAGAGCATTAACAATGGTGTGTGCGCAGTGAGCCGCGGCAGGCTGTCTCTCTTCAGCAGTATAGGGCCGCAAAGCTGCCCCATACTCCTGGCAAAGAGAAGCGGTAAGGCGAGATCCGCAGCATCCTCCGGTTGGATCTGCTGCGCTAGCGCCGGTAAAAGCGCCATGGCGGGTGAACCGACGGCTGCCAGAACGGGCAAAATGAGTAAACTGCGTTTTTGCCGGAGGGTCAGCGCATGCCACCGCAGCATAACCGGGGAGCCTTCGTCTGGGGATAAAGAGCGTGCTTGCGCAGTAAATGTCCTTCCAGCCAGCCACAGCATAAACATTGACCCCAGAAAGCTGGCAGCATCGATTGCCAGCAATGTCATCACCGATATTCGCTGGAAAAGTACTACGCCCAGTCCGGTACCGAGCAGTACCTGAGCCGCAAAAATCACGTTTTCAAGACAGGTTGCTGCAGGAAGCTCTGCTTTACTGAGTCCGCGTTTAAAGAGCAACGTTAGGGCCGGCCAGCTCATCCCATTCAACAGGGCTTCGGTGGATTGCACAGCAAGCAGCGCTGAAATACTGTGATAATGAATACCCAGCAGTGGGAATAACAGGGCGAGTAAGCCCAACCCCTCTGACAGGATCAACAAAGAGACGGGAGAATAGTGTGCGCACAGTTTTTCGCTGATGATGCTGCCGATAAAACCAGGCACCGTTGCAAAAAGAAAGGCGAGCGTAAGCAGAGTGGCTGGTGCCGACCAGTCTAAAAGTAAACCGAAGACAACAACCTGAGTTAACCCATTTCCCAACGACGTAAAAATAAAGGCGCAGGCCAGCAAACGCAGCCAGCGATGACAGCGCAGCGCTTCAACAAGCGCATACAAAAGCGAGTTCATGACGATTTCCTTTCAAAAACGATTTAGTCCACGCGGCTGATGCGCGTGTGTGTAAAAAGGTTAATGAAAAGAGATCGTTACATTGGTCGGAACGTTTCCTGATGGATATGCAAAAAGGGTGCGTAAAAAAGGAGGCCGTCCGGCCTCCTTAACGATTATTGCTGATTTCCGTTATTCTGCAATGTCAAAAGCAGACCGTCGCGCCGCATGGCGGCAGCTTCTTCCGGTTTATGCTGTTTGTCGAGCGTATCGGCAAGCCACGCGTAGTCAAACGCATCCGGGCGCTGTTTTAACGCCGCACGGAAGGCGAGGCTCGCCTCCTGCCATTCACCGTGTTTCATCAGCGACTGGCCCAGCGTGCTCCAGAGCAGCGGACGATCGCCAACGGTTTTGATCTGTTGACGCAGCACTTTTTCGATTTGCTCAGGGTTGTTGGTTTTCAGACGCGGGATCACCATGACCAGACGATCGTCGTACTGGCGCTTCAGACCGTCGAGGAGGATCTCCTGAGCCGTGTCATGATCGTCACATTCAATCAGGTGTTCCGCCATTGCCACCTGCAGAGGAACCTGCTGACGTGTTTTGCGGCTCTGATTCTTCCACCAGGTTTTCAGACCATCGCTGCCCAGATCGGCACGCGCCTGATCCATCAAACCAATCCACGCCATGCGCTGGAGTTCGTCACGATGTTCATCATCACCCACGTCGGCTTTCGCCATCGAAGGAATAATGTCCAGCAGTGAACCCCATGCACCGGTACGGATATAGGCCTGCTCGGCAAGGCGCAGCACTTCAGGGTGGCGAGGGGTGATTTCCAGCAGACGGTCAACGCCGTGGCGCGCCGCATGGTTTTCATTACGTGCCAGCTGCAGGCGAACGCGGGTGATCTCAACCGGGATCTGGTTGTCAAACGCCATCTCCGATGCGCGCTCCAGATGCTGATTGGCACGGGCCTCGTCACCACGCTGTTGAGCTGCTTCAGCAGCCAACAGATAGTTCACGACGGGTTGTTCAGCGTGGTCGGCGTTTTTGGACATCAGCTTTTCCACCTGCTGATAGTCGCCCTCGGCGAGCTTAATCAGCGCCTGCTCGGTCTGCTTACGGGCGCGACGGCGCTTGCGGCCAACGAACCAGCCACGGGTATGGGCACCGGTGCGGAAAATACGGCGCAGGATCCACTCCAGCGCCAGCAATACCACAACGCCCAGGATCAGAATGATCACCAGACCCGTTACGCTGGTTTCGATGTTGTAATTGTCGGTCTGGATCAACACGTAACCCTGGTGACCGGCAAGCATCGGCCCAAGGACGATCCCGGCGATCAGCAGGATAAAGAGTAAGAGTACTTTAAGCATCGTTACTCTCCTTGTGGGGCGCTTTCAGGCGCGGGCGCGGCGGCTGGTGCAGGTTCACCCGTCTGCGCAGCCGGAACGCCCGGCTGTGCCAGCAGGTTACGTACGCGCGTTTGCATCAGCTTTTCCAGAATCGGCTGGCTGGCCAGTTTATCCGGCACGTTCATGGTGATGTTCTGCTGACTCAGTTTGTCGATGTCATCGAGGAACGCCGTGGTGGTGGCATCATCGGTATCGTAGTAAGCACGTACCCATGTGGAGACGTTATCCAGCGCCTGTTTGTAGGTCTCTTCCTGATGACGTGGCACGGCCTGGGCCGCGACCAGCAGACGGGAACGAATGTTCTCACGCAGGTAGATATCCTGGTTCGGCGCTAACAGCGGCACGGCGGTTTCATCACGGCGACGAATGGTGATGAAGCTGTCCATAAAGTTCTGCCAGCTTTTTTGCAGGTTTACACGCCACTCGCTCAGGGAGCTGGACAGCTCGGTGCCGTCGGAATCCATGGGAGAATCGTCGTCGTTATTATCTGCCAGTTGCAGGTTATCAATCTGGTTCGAGAGCTGATTTACCTTGAGGATGATGCCGTCATAATCCACCTGAGAAACGGCGGAGAGGCTGGCGATGTCTTCGGTAATGGCGCGACGTGCGGTGATGAGGCTTGGATCGTTCATGTCCGCCAGGCTCGCATCTGCGCTTTTCAGCAGAGCGGCGGCGGTGGTGACATCCTGATCGCTCCAGAGCTTACGCCCGGCCAGTTTCACCAGAAAATCAGCCTGAGAAAGCAGCCAGGTTTTGGCATCGGTACCGGAAATGGTGGCCACTTTTTGCTGTACTTCGTCCAGCTGTTTGGTTAGCTCTTCCTGTTTGCTGTTCGCATCGGCAAGCGCGGCAGCCTGCTGTTTGATGACGCCTTCCAGCTCGGTTTTTTGTGTCTCCTGCGCTTTTTGCAGCGCGGCGAGCTGATTAACCAGCGCGTCGCTGGTTGCCGTCTGATTGGTGCTTTGCTGTTTCACCAGGCCGTAGAGGCTGACGCCTGCTGCCAGCGCAATGGCGATGGCAATCGCGCTCAGCGCAAGGCTGGTCTTGTTGCTGCCGTTTTTCTTCTCAACGGTTTTCTCAGTCGTTTCTGACTGTGGCGTCATGTCCACAGTCTCCCTGGTCTCTTCAACCACGGCGGAGGATTTGTCGTGTTCCGTCATTATGGCATCCCATTATGAGAGTTATTGTAATGCGCGCAGCAGCGCATCGTTGTCGGCGTTATCAGCGATCCGAATATCTTGCCAGCCCAGTTCCCGGGCGAGGTTCGCCAGACGCTCACTGACGACCAAAAGCCGACAGTGGAGTAACCAGTTTTCACGATACCAAAGCGGCACCAGCGACCAGAGTTGCTGCAGCATTTCGCCGCTGGTCACCACCAGCGTTGTAATGCCGCGCGTATGCCAGCGCATCGCCTCTTGTGCACCATCGTAATGTTTTGCACAGCGTTGATAACATTCGCAAAACGTGACGTCAGCTCCGCGTTCACGCAGCGTTTCGCCTAACAGCTCGCGTCCGCTGTTACCGCGTAAAATCAGCGCACGTTTTCCGATTAGGGTTTGTAATTCAGGTAATTGTAGCAAGACTTCGCTGGTTTCCCGATCTAACGGGTAACGTACGTCTGCTCCACTTACGGTATGCAGCGCCAGGGCGGTGGAACGGCCAATCGCGAAATAGCGTGGCGCGGTAGGCCAGTTCAGTCCCTGCTGTTGTAGCTGCGCATGGGCAAATTCCACGGCATGTTGCGACAAGGCAAACAGCAGGTCGCCTTCCTGAAGGGTATTCATATGGTCGGCGAGCGCGGACAACTCCCGACCCGGGGAGAATTCAATAAGCGGAAAACTCCAGGCCACCTGCCCCAGTGCGCGCAGACGGCTCACTAACTGCTCTCCTGCGGGAGAAGGGCGGGTGACGAGAATACTCATGCAGGGGGCTCTCCATCGTAAACGTCAGCCAGAATCTCGCGGGCACCGTTATCCAGTAACTCTTCCGCCAGCGAAATGCCAAGCTGCTCAGCATCTTGCGGTTTACCGCGGCGCTCACCGCGTACCATCTGCGAACCGTCCGGCGCGCCAACCAGCGCACGCAGCCACAGTTCACCGTTAATTAATTCAGCATAGCTGCCAATCGGCACCTGGCACCCCCCTTCAAGGCGGGTATTCATCGCACGCTCGGCTTTGACGCGAATGGCCGTCTCGTCATGATTCAGCGGCGCAAGCAGTTCACGGGTACGCCTGTCATCCAGACGGCACTCAATACCTACAGCGCCCTGTCCCACGGCCGGCAAAGAGAGCTCCGGTGGCAACGCGACGCGAATGCGTGACTCCAGCCCCAGACGCTTAAGTCCTGCTACCGCGAGGATAATGGCATCGTAATCGCCGTTATCCAGCTTGCCCAGACGCGTGCCAACGTTACCGCGCAGCGAGCGTATGATCAGATCCGGACGGCGTTCAGCCAACTGACACTGGCGGCGTAAACTGGACGTGCCAACCACGCTGCCTTTGGGCAACGCATCAAGCGAGTCAAACTGGTTAGAGACAAACGCATCGCGCGGATCCTCGCGCTCGCAAATGGTCACCAGTCCCAGCCCTTCCGGGAACTCGACGGGCACGTCTTTCATCGAATGCACGGCGATATCGGCGCGGTTCTCAAGCAATGCCAGTTCCAGTTCTTTGACAAACAAGCCTTTGCCGCCCACTTTCGCCAGCGGCGTATCAAGAATCACATCGCCGCGCGTGACCATGGGCACCAGCTCGACGCGCAAGCCGCTGTGGCAGGCTTCCAGGCGCTGCTTAACATAATGTGCCTGCCAGAGCGCAAGAGGGCTTTGGCGTGTGGCAATTCTCAAAACATTGTCTAACATGCTTGTTACCGTCATTATCAATCGCTAACCATCCTAACATTGTTGACTCTGGGATGGCAGTTTTACGGTGATGAAGAAGAGAGGGACAGGGCGGGAGTTCTCGTCAGCCACAGCCGTATTAAGGAATTTACACGTACAGAACGGTGCTACACTTTGTATGTAGCGCAACTTTCTTTACGGTCAATCGGCAAGGTGTTAAATTGATCACGTTTTAGACCATTTTTTCGTCGGTACCAGCATAATGATAAGGGCGAAAAAGGGTAACGGTTATCTTTTTGAAATACTGCGGGCTCGCTGTTATTTTTGTTTTTGAATAGCTTGCGACACCCGGAAACATCAGGCGATACGTCTTGTACCTCTATATTGAGACTCTGAAACAGAGACTGGATGCCATCAATCAACTGCGTGTGGATCGCGCGCTTGCTGCCATGGGCCCTGCTTTCCAGCAGGTATACAGTCTGCTGCCGACATTATTGCACTATCACCATCCGCTGATGCCGGGTTACCTTGACGGTAACGTTCCCAAGGGCATTTGCCTTTTCACGCCTGATGAAACCCAACAGCATTATCTCAACGAACTTGAACTCTACCGTGGCATGCCGCCGCAGGAATCCCCGAAAGGTGAACTGCCTATCACCGGCGTTTACTCCATGGGGAGCACCTCTTCGGTAGGGCAAAGCTGTTCGTCTGACCTGGACATCTGGGTCTGTCATCAATCCTGGCTCGATAACGAAGAGCGTCAGTTGCTGCAGCGTAAATGTAGCCTGCTGGAAAGCTGGGCGGCATCGCTTGGCGTGGAAGTGAGCTTCTTCCTGATTGATGAAAACCGTTTCCGCCATAACGAAAGCGGCAGTCTGGGTGGTGAGGACTGTGGCTCCACGCAGCACATTTTATTGCTGGACGAATTTTACCGTACGGCAGTGCGTCTGGCCGGGAAGCGTATTCTGTGGAATATGGTCCCGTGCGAAGAAGAAGAGCATTACGATGATTACGTGATGTCGCTTTACGCGCAGGGCGTACTGACGCCAAACGAATGGCTGGATTTGGGCGGCCTGAGCTCCCTGTCAGCCGAAGAGTACTTTGGCGCGAGCCTCTGGCAGCTTTATAAGAGCATCGACTCACCATACAAAGCGGTGCTGAAAACGTTGTTGCTCGAAGCCTATTCCTGGGAATACCCAACCCCACGCCTGCTGGCGAAAGATATCAAGCAGCGTCTGCACGACGGGGAGATTGTCTCCTTTGGGCTTGATGCCTACTGCATGATGCTGGAACGCGTTACCGAATACCTGAAAGCCATTGATGACACCACGCGTCTCGACCTGGTGCGTCGATGTTTCTATCTCAAAGTTTGTGAGAAATTGAGCCGCGAACGCGCCTGCGTGGGCTGGCGTCGTGAAGTGGTTTCTCAGCTCGTCAAAGAGTGGGGATGGGGCGAAGAGCGTCTCTCCATGCTCGACAATCGCGCCAACTGGAAAATCGATCAGGTGCGTGAAGCGCACAACGAACTGCTTGATGCGATGATGCAAAGCTACCGTAACCTGATCCGCTTTGCGCGCCGTAACAACCTCAGCGTGTCCGCCAGCCCGCAGGACATCGGGGTATTGACCCGCAAACTGTATGCCGCGTTTGAAGCGCTGCCGGGCAAAGTCACCCTGGTTAACCCGCAAATTTCGCCCGATCTGTCAGAGCCAAACCTGACCTTTATCTATGTGCCGCCGGGCCGCGCGAACCGCACCGGGTGGTATCTGTATAACCGTGCCCCAAGCATGGATTCGATCATTAGCCATCAGCCGCTGGAGTATAACCGCTACCTGAACAAGCTGGTGGCCTGGGCCTGGTTTAACGGCCTGCTGACCTCGCGCACCCGCCTGTTTATCAAAGGCAACGAGGTGGTCGATTTAGCCAAACTGCAGGAGATGGTGGCGGATGTCTCCCATCACTTCCCGCTGCGTCTGCCTGCACCCACGCCAAAAGCGCTCTACAGCCCGTGTGAAATTCGTCATCTGGCGATTATCGTCAACCTGGAATATGACCCGACGGCGGCCTTCCGCAATCAGGTCGTGCATTTTGACTTCCGCAAGCTGGACGTCTTCAGCTTTGGCGAGCAGCAAAACTGCCTGGTTGGCAGCGTGGATCTGCTGTACCGCAACTCGTGGAACGAAGTGCGTACGCTGCACTTCAACGGCGAGCAGGCGATGATCGAAGCGTTGAAAACCATTCTCGGTAAGATGCACCAGGATGCCGCGCCGCCGGACAGCGTGGAAGTGTTCTGCTACAGCCAGCACCTGCGTGGTTTGATTCGTACCCGCGTGCAGCAGTTAGTTTCAGAGTGTATTGAGCTGCGTCTTTCCAGTACCCGTCAGGAAACCGGTCGCTTTAAAGCGCTGCGTGTTTCAGGGCAAACCTGGGGTCTGTTCTTCGAACGCCTGAACGTGTCGGTGCAGAAGCTGGAGAACGCCATTGAGTTTTACGGCGCGATTTCCCATAACAAACTGCATGGCCTGTCGGTTCAGGTGGAGACTAACCACGTCAAGTTGCCGCAGGTGGTGGATGGATTTGCCAGTGAAGGGATTATCCAGTTCTTCTTTGAAGAGTCGGGAGACGATGCTGGTTTCAACATCTATATTCTTGATGAGACCAACCGCGCAGAGGTGTATCACCACTGCGAAGGCAGTAAAGAGGAACTGGTGCGTGACGTTAGCCGCTTCTACTCCTCATCACATGACCGCTTCACCTACGGCTCCAGCTTCATCAACTTCAACCTGCCGCAGTTCTACCAGATTGTGAATGTCGATGGCCGTGCGCAGGTGATTCCGTTCCGTACTCAGGCCGTCACGCCTGCCGTGCCTGCGAATCAGGATACCGCACCGCTGTTGCAGCAGTATTTCTCGTGATGCTTTTCGCCGGGTGGCTACGGTCCGAGCCGTTGTAGGCCCGGTAAGGCGTAGCCGCCACCGGGCAGCAAAACTACCTGAAACTCACATCTTCACCCGCCTGCGCGGTTGCAGCCTGCTCCAGCAGATCCCAGAAGGTTTCGCCGCTACGGTCACAAACCCATTCATCCCCTTTCAGATCGAAATGGTAGCCACCCTGTCTGGCCGCCAGCCATACCTGGTGAAGCGGCTCCTGGCGGTTAATAATAATTTTGCTGCCGTTTTCGAAACTGAGGGTCAGGATACCGCCGTTGATTTCACAATCGATATCGCTGTCGCCTTCCCAGTCGTCCAGGCGCTCTTCAATGGTCATCCACAGGGTGTCGGCAAGGCGATGGAATTCACTGTCGTTCATGGTTTTGTTCCTGTTTTTCGTGATGCCGGCAGTATAACCCTAAATAATTCCCGTTGCAGGAAAGCGGCAAACTCTTGCTTTTGTGTCTTCTCCTGCGATGATAGAAACAGATTTGAACTTACGGGCAACTTTATAATGAAAAACGCTTTCCGAACGCTTGCCGTTCTCATCACGCTGTTTAGTCTGACTGGCTGTGGGCTGAAGGGGCCGCTGTACTTCCCGCCAGCGGATAAAACCGCGCCGCCGCCGACGAAACCTGTGAACAGCGGCATTGAGTCATCCACGCCAGACACTAACGATCGTGGCAACAACGGTGGCCCGACCCAGGTTAATCTCTGACGATCACGTTCTGTACCCGCGCAATGGAGCAAATGATGCAGTTCTCTAAAATGCATGGCCTTGGTAACGATTTTATGGTCGTCGACGCGGTAACGCAGAATGTCTTTTTCTCCCCGGAACTGATCCGCCGCCTGGCGGATCGACACCTGGGCGTGGGGTTCGATCAGCTGCTGGTGGTTGAACCGCCGTACGATCCCGACCTCGATTTCCACTACCGTATTTTCAATGCGGATGGCAGCGAGGTGAATCAGTGCGGCAACGGCGCGCGCTGTTTTGCCCGCTTTGTCCGCCTGAAAGGGTTGACCAACAAACGCGATATCCGTGTCAGCACGGCGAATGGCCGCATGGTGCTCAGCGTTACTGATGACGAGCTGGTGCGCGTGAACATGGGCGAACCAAACTTCGAGCCTTCTGCGGTGCCGTTTCGCGCAAACAAAGCGGAAAAGACCTATATTATGCGTGCGGCCGAGCAGACAGTATTGTGTGGCGTCGTCTCGATGGGCAACCCACACTGTGTGATTCAGGTCGATAACGTGGAAACGGCCGCGGTTGAAACCCTGGGTCCGGTGCTGGAAAGCCATGAACGTTTCCCGGAACGGGCGAATATCGGTTTTATGCAGGTGGTGAAGCGTGAGCATATCCGTCTGCGCGTGTACGAGCGCGGCGCGGGCGAAACGCAGGCTTGCGGAAGCGGTGCCTGTGCTGCGGTGGCCGTCGGCATCTCTCAGGGGTTACTGGCCGAAGAGGTTCGCGTGGAGTTACCAGGCGGTCGTCTTGATATCGCCTGGAAAGGACCGGGTCATCCACTGTATATGACTGGCCCGGCGGCACATGTCTATGACGGGTTTATCCATCTATGAAACAACCAGGGGAAGAACTGCAGGAAACGGTGACGGAACTGGACGACAGGGCTGTTGTTGATTATCTGCTGCGCAATCCTGAGTTTTTTATTCGCAATGCACGCGTCGTCGAAGCGATGCGTGTGCCGCATCCGGTTCGCGGGACCGTGTCGCTGGTCGAATGGCACATGGCACGCTCGCGCAACCACATCAATCAGCTTGAAGAGAACATGACGTTGCTGATGGAGCAGGCCAACACGAACGAAAGCCTGTTCTATCGTCTTCTGCATCTGCAGGCGCGTCTGGCCTCGGCGCACAGCCTTGAAGAATTTCTCAGCCGCTTCCACCGCTGGGCGCGTGAACTGGGGCTGGCTGGCGCAACGATTCGTCTTTTCCCTGACCGCTGGCGCATTGGCGCGCCGTCCGGTTTTACCCATCTGGCGTTGAGTCGCCAGGCGTTTGAACCCCTGCGTATTCAGCGTCTGGGCCACGAACATCACTATCTTGGGCCGCTTAACGGGCCGGAACTGCTGGTGGTACTGCCGGAGGCGAAAGCGATAGGCTCGGTGGCGATGTCGATGATGGGGCGTGATGGCGATCTGGGGGTGATGTTATTTACCAGCCGCGACGCGCATCATTACGAGCAGGGACAAGGCACGCAGCTGCTGCAGGAGATCGCCCTGATGCTGCCTGAGCTGCTGGAGCGCTGGATTGAACGTGTATGACGGACGCCCTGCTCGCGACTGACGTCTCGCGCTTTCTGCGCTACCTGGGCGTTGAACGTCAGCTAAGCCCCATTACGCTGCTGAACTATCAGCGTCAGCTTGATGCCATCATGCAGATTGCCGATGAGATCGGCCTGAAAAGCTGGCAACAATGTGACGCTGCGACCGTCCGTGGGTTTGTTGTGCGCAGCCGTAAAAAAAACCTAAGCCCGGCGAGTCTGGCGCTCAGGCTTTCTGCGCTGCGCAGTTTCTTCGACTGGCTGGTGAGCCAGGGCGGCTTAAAAGCCAACCCGGCGAAAGGCATCGCCACGCCGAAAGCCCCGCGTCACCTGCCGAAAAATATCGACGTCGACGATGTAAACCGCCTGCTGGATATTGACCTCAACGACCCGCTGGCCGTGCGCGATCGCGCGATGCTGGAGGTCATGTACGGTGCGGGTCTGCGTCTTTCCGAACTGGTTAATCTCGATTTAAAACATCTCGATCTGGAGTCCGGCGAAGTGTGGGTGATGGGTAAGGGCAGCAAAGAGCGCCGCCTGCCGATTGGCCGTAATGCCGTCTCGTGGATTGAGCACTGGCTGGATCTGCGCGGGCTGTTTGGCGCCGAGGAGGATGCGCTGTTCCTGTCGAAACTCGGCAAGCGGATCTCGGCGCGTAACGTGCAGAAACGCTTTGCAGAGTGGGGCATTAAGCAGGGGCTCAACAGCCACGTACATCCACATAAGCTGCGCCACTCCTTTGCCACCCATATGCTGGAATCGAGTGGCGATCTGCGTGGCGTGCAGGAGCTGCTCGGCCACGCGAATCTCTCCACCACCCAAATCTATACCCACTTAGACTTTCAACACCTTGCGTCGGTGTATGACGCGGCGCATCCACGCGCCAAACGGGGGAAATAATGCGTTTTTACCGCCCACTGGGTCACATCTCAGCCCTGACTTTTGATCTTGATGACACCCTTTATGACAACCGTGAAGTGATCCTGCGAACTGAGCAGGAGTCACTGGCGTTTGTTCAGAACTACCATCCGGCGCTAAAGACGATGCAGAACAAGGACTTTCAGCTGCTGCGCCAGTCCCTGCGTGAGACCGAGCCGGATATTTATCACGATGTAACCGAATGGCGTCGCCGTGCGGTGGAGCAGGCGATGCTCAACGCTGGGCTGAGCGCACAGGATGCGGCCGTCGGGGCTGAAGCCGCAATGGAAAACTTCGCCAAATGGCGCAGCCGTATCGACGTGCCGCAGGAAACGCACGACACCCTGGCAAAACTGGCAGAAAAATGGCCGCTGGTCGCCATCACCAATGGCAATGCGCAGCCGGAGCTGTTTGGTCTGGGGGATTACTTCGAATTTGTGCTGCGGGCGGGTCCGCACGGGCGCTCGAAGCCGTTTAACGATATGTATCATCTGGCGGCGGAGAAGCTGAACCTGCCGCTCGGCGAAATGTTGCATGTGGGTGATGACCTGACCACAGACGTAGCGGGTGCCATCCGCTGCGGTATGCAGGCCTGCTGGATCAAGCCAGAAAAGACGGACCTGATGATCGCCCCGGACAGCCGTCTTCTGCCGCACCTGGAAATTTCACGGTTGGCATCCCTCACGACGCTGATATAATCACCAGTAATATTGTATAAATTACCAGGGTTTTTGCAGTTGTAGGCCCGGTAAGCAAAGCGCCACCGGGCGCTTTGCTGTGTTCCTGAATACTATGTGACGGTGCCAATGGACGTTTCTTACCTGCTCGACAGCCTTAATGACAAACAGCGTGACGCGGTTGCCGCCTCGCGTACCAACCTGCTGGTGCTGGCTGGGGCGGGCAGTGGTAAGACGCGCGTGCTGGTTCACCGTATCGCCTGGCTGCAGAGCGTGGAAAACTGCTCTCCGTACTCCATCATGGCGGTCACGTTCACCAACAAGGCGGCGGCGGAGATGCGCCACCGTATCGCCCAACTGATGGGCACCAGCCAGGGCGGCATGTGGGTCGGCACCTTCCACGGTCTGGCGCACCGTCTGCTGCGCGCGCACCATATGGATGCCAATCTGCCGCAGGATTTCCAGATCCTCGACAGTGAAGACCAGCTCCGTCTGCTGAAACGCCTGATTAAAGCGATGAATCTCGACGAGAAACAGTGGCCGCCGCGTCAGGCGATGTGGTACATCAACGGCCAGAAAGACGAAGGGTTGCGCCCGCACCATATTCAGAGCTTTGGCAATCCGGTGGAGCAGACCTGGCAGAACGTTTACAAGGCCTACCAGGAAGCGTGTGACCGCGCCGGGCTGGTGGACTTTGCCGAACTGTTGCTGCGCGCCCACGAGCTGTGGCTGAACAAACCGCATATCCTGCAGCACTACCGTGAACGCTTCACCAACATCCTGGTGGACGAATTCCAGGATACCAACAACATCCAGTACGCCTGGATCCGCCTGCTGGCCGGGGATACCGGCAAGGTGATGATCGTAGGCGATGACGATCAGTCCATCTACGGCTGGCGTGGCGCGCAGGTGGAAAACATTCAGCGCTTCCTCAACGACTTCCCCGGCGCCGAAACCATCCGTCTGGAGCAGAACTACCGCTCGACCAGCAATATCCTCAGCGCGGCCAACGCCCTGATTGAAAACAACAACGGGCGCCTGGGTAAAAAGCTGTGGACCGATGGGGTCGACGGTGAGCCGATTTCCATTTACTGCGCCTTCAACGAGCTCGACGAAGCACGTTTCGTGGTGAACCGCATCAAAACCTGGCAGGACAACGGTGGCGCGCTGGAACAGTGCGCCATTCTCTACCGCAGCAACGCCCAGTCGCGCGTGCTGGAAGAGGCGCTGCTGCAGGTGAGCATGCCGTACCGTATCTACGGCGGCATGCGCTTCTTCGAACGTCAGGAGATCAAAGACGCGCTCTCGTATCTGCGCCTGATCGCTAACCGAAACGACGATGCGGCGTTTGAACGTGTGGTGAATACGCCAACCCGCGGCATTGGTGACCGAACGCTGGACGTGGTGCGTCAGGCCTCGCGCGATCGTCAGCTTACGCTCTGGCAGGCGTGCCGCGAGCTGTTGCAGGAAAAAGCCCTCGCCGGGCGCGCCGCCAGCGCGCTGCAGCGCTTCCTGGAATTAATTGACGCGCTGGCGCAGGAAACCGCCGACATGCCGCTACACGTGCAGACTGACCGGGTGATCAAAGACTCGGGCCTGCGCACCATGTACGAGCAGGAAAAAGGCGAGAAGGGCCAGACCCGTATTGAGAACTTAGAGGAACTGGTGACGGCAACGCGCCAGTTCAGCTACAACGAAGAAGACGAAGACCTGATGCCGCTGCAGGCGTTCCTTTCTCACGCCGCGCTGGAAGCGGGCGAAGGGCAGGCGGATACCTGGCAGGATGCGGTTCAACTGATGACCCTGCACTCTGCCAAAGGCCTCGAATTCCCGCAGGTGTTTATCGTCGGCATGGAAGAGGGCATGTTCCCGAGCCAGATGTCGCTGGATGAAGGCGGGCGTCTGGAAGAGGAACGCCGTCTGGCTTACGTAGGCGTGACGCGAGCGATGCAGAAGCTGACGCTGACCTACGCTGAAACCCGCCGTTTGTACGGTAAAGAGGTCTATCACCGTCCGTCGCGCTTTATCGGCGAATTGCCGGAAGAGTGTGTCGAAGAAGTTCGTCTGCGTGCCAGTATCAGCCGCCCGGTCAGCCATCAGCGGATGGGCTCGCCGATTGCGGAAACCGACACTGGCTACAAGCTGGGCCAGCGCGTGCGCCATTCGAAGTTTGGCGAAGGCACCATCGTCAATCTGGAAGGCAGCGGCGAGCACAGTCGCCTGCAGGTGGCGTTCCAGGGGCAGGGGATCAAATGGCTGGTGGCCGCGTATGCCAAGCTGGAAGCAGTGTAACTTTCAGAAAAATATCATTATTTTGTAATAATCTGCTAGCCTTATACGTTGAAGGTCAATTAATGCCCTTCAGCGTTTCGTTGCGTGTTGACGCCACAGTTGCTGCTGGCGTAACATGCGCGCACGATTACGCTAAGAGGACATTCGCCTTGGACACACCCAGTAGATACTGGCTCAATTCCCTGTCATCCAGGAACAACTCCTAAGGCTATCTCCTCTTGCTGATGGCCTTAGTGGTTGTCAGCGACCTGCATTATTCCCGTCGCGCTGAGTCAGGCTGTTTAATGGTCTGAAACCCAATTTGTTTCTGTGTGCCCACCGAACTGTCCGATATTTTTTGCATTGGGAGTCCCGGTCATGTTGAGCGCATTTCAACTCGAAAATAACCGACTGACTCGGCTTGAAGCCGAAGAGTCACAGCCCCTCATTGATGCCGTATGGGTGGATCTGGTCGAGCCGGACGACGATGAACGCCTGCGCGTACAATCTGAGTTGGGGCAGAGTCTGGCCACTCGCCCGGAACTGGAAGACATCGAAGCATCCGCACGTTTTTTTGAAGACGAAGACGGCCTGCACATTCACTCCTTCTTCTTCTTTGAAGATGCCGAAGACCACGCGGGGAACTCCACCGTGGCATTTACCATTCGCGACGGTCGCCTGTTTACCCTGCGCGAGCGCGAACTGCCGGCGTTTCGTCTCTATCGCATGCGCGCCCGCAGCCAGGCGATGGTGGACGGCAATGCTTACGAATTGCTGCTCGATCTGTTCGAAACCAAAATTGAGCAACTGGCGGATGAGATTGAAAACATCTACAGCGATCTGGAAAAACTGAGCCGCGTCATCATGGAAGGCCATCAGGGCGATGAATACGACGAAGCGCTCTCCACGCTGGCGGAGCTGGAAGATATCGGCTGGAAGGTGCGTCTGTGTCTGATGGATACCCAGCGCGCGCTGAACTTCCTGGTGCGCAAGGCGCGTCTGCCGGGCGGCCAGCTGGAACAGGCGCGTGAGATCCTGCGCGATATCGAATCCCTGCTGCCGCACAACGAATCACTGTTCCAGAAGGTCAACTTCCTGATGCAGGCGGCGATGGGCTTTATCAACATCGAGCAGAACCGCATTATCAAGATCTTCTCGGTGGTATCCGTGGTGTTCCTGCCGCCGACGCTGGTGGCATCCAGCTATGGGATGAACTTTGAGTTTATGCCAGAGCTGAAGTGGAGCTTCGGCTATCCGGGGGCGATTATCTTTATGATCCTCGCCGGGCTGGCGCCGTATCTCTATTTCAAGCGTCGCAACTGGCTGTAAAAATCTGGCGGGTGGTACCCGCCCTACGATCGAATTCCCTCTCCCAAAGGGAGAGGGGAAAATCACAGCCCTTTACGCACCCGGCGCTGGGTATAAATCGCATCAGCGACAAAAATCGCCAGCGCCACCCAGATAAACGCGAACGTCACCATCTTATCCGCACCCGGCACTTCGCCGTAAAACACCACCGCCAGCAGGAACATCAGCGTCGGGCCGATGTACTGGAAAAAGCCCAGCGTGGACAGACGCAGGCGCGTTGCCGCACCGGTAAAGCAGAGCAGTGGGATAGTCGTCACCACGCCTGCGGCCATCAGCATTACATTCAGGGACCACGGGTTGCTGCCCATGTGGCTGGTCGGGCTGTCGGCAATGCCGAAGAGATAGATAGCGGCCACCGGCAACAGCCACAGGGTTTCAAACAGCATGCCGGTTTGCGCTTCCACGGCAATCTTCTTACGCACCAGCCCGTAGAACGCGAAGCTGAATGCCAGCCCCAGTGCAATAACAGGCAGTGAACCAAAGGTCCATAGCTGAACCAGCACGCCGCATAAGGCGAGGATCACCGCCAGCCACTGCATCCGGCGGAAGCGTTCGCCGAGGAAAATCATCCCCAGCACAATATTCACCAGCGGGTTAATAAAGTAGCCCAGACTCGCTTCGAGCATGTGATGGTTATTAACCGCCCAGATAAACAGCAGCCAGTTTCCGCCAATCAGTACTGCCGAGAGTGCCAGCAGGAAGATCTTCTTCGGGGTTTGTAGCAGCGTTTTGACGCCAGACCACTGACGGCTAACGCTCATCAGCGCGATCATGAAGAAGAAGGACCAGATGACGCGGTGAGTGAGGATCTCATCAGCCGGTACGTAAGCGATAAATTTAAAGTAGGCGGGTGCGACACCCCAAATAAAATAAGCGGCAAGGGCGAGTAACACGCCCTGCCGCGTCTGTTTAGCATCCATCGGGAAAATCCGTGACAAAAAAGTGAATTAACTTTACCCGATTTTTCAGCTTCAACCCACCATATAAGTGGCGGTTGCGCTGGCGATATAAAGTTGTTCTTCGTTATGCAGTTCAACACGCGCCACGGCAACCTTATTACCCGCACGGAGCAGGCTGCTGCTGCAGGTGAAGCGGTTTCCGCGCCCGGGACGCAGATAATCGACGCGTAAATCGATGGTACCCATGCGGGATAAGCGCTGACGCAGCTCGTCTTCGTTGATGGTGTCATGGCGGGTCAGGGTGCTGCCAACACATACCAGCCCTGCAGCCACGTCCAGCGCGGAGGCAATCACTCCGCCATGTAAAATGCTCTGTGCCCAGTTGCCTACCATCATCGGCTGGTTGTTAAAACTGAGCTGGGCAAAGTCTTTTTCGTAACGCTCCAGTTCCAGTCCCAGCGCGCGGTTAAACGGCATATGGTAAACAAAAATCTCGCCCACGAGTTTTAACGCTTCTTCGGCGGTTAGCATGGCTGACATGAGACATCACATCCTTAATGTTAATAAAATGTTGATTTTATGCCCGGACAGGCAAGAATGCCACTTTCAGAAACGAGGATGCAGCAGTTGCTGCAGAAGTCTGTAGAATGTGCGCCATATAACGATTCAGATCATTTAACATTTTGCAGGAGAACACCACCGATGCGGACGTATCTGGCAGGGTTACTGGCAGCGGTTGCGCTGCCCCTCACAGCCTATGCGCAGGAAGCGACAGTCAAAGAGGTGCATGATACGCCAGCAGTTCGCGGTAGCATTATCGCTAACCTGCTGCAGGAGCATGATAATCCCTTCACGCTCTACCCGTACGACACCAACTATGTGCTCTATACCTGGACCAGCGATCTCAACAAAGAGGCGATTCGCTCCTATGACTGGGCTGAGAATGCGCGCAAAGATGAGGTGAAATATCAGCTCAGCCTCGCATTTCCGTTCTGGCGCGGCATTCTGGGGCCGAATTCGGTTCTCGGTGCGTCTTATACCCAGAAATCCTGGTGGCAGCTTTCCAACAGCGGTGAATCTTCACCGTTCCGTGAAACCAACTATGAGCCACAGCTGTTCCTGGGGTTCGCCACGGATTATGAGTTTGCAGGCTGGACATTGCGTGACGTTGAAGTGGGCTTCAACCATGACTCCAACGGCCGTTCCGATCCAACCTCACGTAGCTGGAACCGCGCCTATACGCGCCTGATGGCGCAAAACGGTAATATGATGGTGGAAGTGAAGCCGTGGTACGTGGTGGGCAGCACCGATGACAACCCGGATATCACCAAATATATGGGCTACTATCAGCTCAGGATTGGCTATCAGCTGGGTGATGCGGTGCTGAGCGCCAGGGGCCAGTACAACTGGAACACCGGTTACGGCGGCGCAGAAGTGGGCTTAAGCTACCCGATGACCAAACACGTGCGTATTTATACGCAGGTCTACAGCGGTTACGGCGAGTCGCTCATCGATTACAACTTCAATCAGACCCGCGTGGGTGTCGGCGTGATGCTGAACGATATTTTCTAAGACGCTCGAATGTTTTTGCGTTAAACGTTGAAGTTTCTCTCTCAGGCGCTGAAAATAGCGCCTGTTTCATTTCTGGCATATGGGGTTAACGTGGCGCAGGCGGAAGTATTGAATCAGGAGTCGCTGGCTAAACAGGTTTTGCATGAAACCTTTGGCTACCAGCAGTTCCGTCCTGGCCAGGAAACCATCATTGAAACCGTGCTGGAAGGCCGTGATTGCCTGGTGGTAATGCCGACCGGTGGCGGTAAATCGCTCTGCTATCAGGTGCCCGCGCTGGTACTTAATGGCCTGACGGTCGTGGTATCGCCGCTGATTTCTCTGATGAAAGACCAGGTTGACCAGCTGCTCGCCAACGGCGTGGCGGCGGCCTGTCTTAACTCCACGCAAACCCGCGAGCAGCAGCAAGAGGTGATGGCCGGTTGCCGTACCGGACAGGTTCGCTTGCTGTATATCGCACCAGAACGATTGATGCTGGATAACTTCCTCGACCATCTGGCGCACTGGAATCCCGTTCTGCTGGCCGTTGATGAAGCGCACTGTATCTCGCAGTGGGGTCACGATTTCCGCCCGGAATATGCGGCACTTGGTCAGCTGCGTCAGCGCTTCCCTGAACTGCCGTTTATGGCGCTGACCGCCACGGCAGATGACACCACGCGGCTGGATATCGTCCGCCTGCTGGGGCTGAACGACCCGCTGATCCAGGTCAGCAGCTTCGACCGCCCGAACATCCGCTATATGCTGATGGAAAAATTCAAGCCGCTGGATCAGCTTCTGCGCTATGTGCAGGAGCAGCGCGGCAAGTCAGGCATCATCTACTGCAACAGCCGCGCGAAGGTGGAAGACACCGCTGCGCGTCTGCAAAACCGCGGCTTTAGCGCGGCGGCCTATCATGCCGGGTTAGAAAACCACATCCGCGCCGACGTGCAGGAAAAATTCCAGCGTGATGACCTGCAGATTGTGGTGGCGACGGTGGCGTTCGGCATGGGCATTAACAAGCCCAACGTCCGCTTTGTGGTGCACTTCGACATTCCGCGAAATATCGAATCCTACTACCAGGAAACCGGCCGCGCCGGCCGTGATGGTCTGCCTGCGGAAGCGATGCTGTTTTACGATCCGGCCGATATGGCGTGGCTGCGCCGCTGCCTTGAAGAGAAACCTCAGGGACAGCTGCAGGATATCGAGCGTCACAAACTCAACGCCATGGGCGCGTTTGCGGAAGCGCAGACCTGCCGTCGTCTGGTGCTGCTCAACTACTTTGGTGAAGGGCGTCAGGAGCCGTGCGGCAACTGCGATATCTGTCTCGACCCGCCAAAGCAGTACGATGGCCTGATGGACGCGCGTAAGGCGCTTTCGACCATATACCGTGTTAATCAGCGCTTCGGGATGGGCTACGTGGTGGAAGTGCTGCGCGGCGCCAATAACCAGCGTATCCGCGACATGGGCCACGATAAGCTGCCTGTCTACGGTATTGGCAAAGACCAGAGCCACGAGCATTGGGTCAGCATTATTCGTCAGTTGATTCACCTCGGTTTTGCCACACAGAACATCGCCCAGCACTCCGCGCTTCAGCTCACCGAAGCCGCGCGCCCGGTGCTGCGTGGGGATGTTGAACTCAAGCTTGCCGTGCCGCGCGTAGTGGCCCTGAAACCGCGGGTGATGCAGAAATCCTACGGCGGCAACTACGACCGCAAGCTGTTTGCCAAACTGCGCAAGCTGCGTAAAGCGATTGCCGATGAAGAGAACATTCCGCCATATGTGGTCTTCAACGACGCGACGCTGATCGAGATGGCCGAGCAGATGCCGCTCAGCGCCAGCGAAATGCTGAGCGTCAACGGCGTGGGCACGCGCAAGCTGGAGCGCTTTGGTAAAGAATTCATGGCGCTCATCCGTTCACATGTCGATGGTGATGATGAGGAGTAGTCAGCCGCGCAAAAAAGTGCCAGGATGATGACTCACTGAATTATTTCCCCGCGAGCGAATTATGTTAATGCTATTTCTTACCGTGGCGTTGGTGCACATTGTTGCGCTGATGAGCCCGGGCCCTGACTTTTTCTTCGTGTCACAAACCGCCGTCAGCCGCTCCCGCAAAGAAGCAATGATGGGCGTGTTGGGTATTACTATGGGGGTTATGGTCTGGGCG
Source organism: Enterobacter cloacae complex sp. 277I4 (assembly GCF_050031465.1). Classification (NCBI taxonomy): domain Bacteria; kingdom Pseudomonadati; phylum Pseudomonadota; class Gammaproteobacteria; order Enterobacterales; family Enterobacteriaceae; genus Enterobacter; species Enterobacter cloacae complex sp. 277I4. The sequence goes on along the minus strand of NZ_JBLGWC010000001.1, from coordinate 4,905,141 downwards.
GCCGTGGCGCTGCTTGGCCTGAACCTGATCCTGGCGAAGATGGCGTGGCTGCATAACATCATCATGGTTGGTGGCGGTCTGTACCTGTGCTGGATGGGCTACCAGATGCTGCGCGGAGCGCTGAAGAAAGAAGAGAAAAAACCGCAAGAGCCAAAAGTTGAGCTGGCAACGGGCGGCCGTAGCTTTGTGAAAGGGCTGCTGACCAACCTGGCGAACCCGAAAGCGATTATCTATTTCGGTTCCGTCTTCTCTCTGTTCGTGGGCGACAGCGTGGGGGCGGGTGCACGCTGGGGCATCTTCCTGCTGATTGTGGTTGAGACGTTTGCGTGGTTCACCGTTGTTGCCAGCCTGTTTGCCTTACCGGCGATGCGCCGTGGCTATCAGCGCATCGCGAAGTGGATTGACGGCTTCGCCGGCGCTCTGTTCGCCGGCTTTGGTATTCACCTTATTATCTCTCGCTAAGCATGACGCGCTGACGCAAGCAGCGCGCCAACCAGCATAAACAGCGAACCAAACACTTTGTTCAGGGCCTTCATTTGCTTAGGCCCTTTAATCCATGCTGCAATTCGCTGCGCCAGCGTCGCGTAGCCAATCATCACAATAATATCGACAACAATGGTGGTCACGCCCAGGACTACGTACTGCATGACCTGCGGCTGATGCGGGACGATAAACTGTGGGAACAGGGCAGCCAGAAAAACGATGCTTTTTGGGTTGGTCAGATTCACAAACACCGCCCGCTTAAACAGGCGACCGCGCGTTTGCGTCCGGGCAAGAGTGTTGAGGTCAATTGAGCCTGCTGCGCGCCATTGCTGAATGCCGAGCCAAATCAGATACGCCGCACCGGCCCATTTCAGCACTTCAAAGGCCAGCACCGAGCGGGAGAAGAGCGTCCCTAAACCCACGCCCACCAGCACAATGTGAATCCCCAGTCCGGTTTGCAAACCGGCAATGGATGCTGCCGCCCCGCGATAACCGTGGTTAATGGAGGTTGTCATGGTATTAATTGCCCCCGAACCCGGTGACAGGCTGAGGATGATGGATGTCAGCAGGTAAGCGAACCACCACTCGAAGGTCATTTGAAACTCCCGAATCGTCTGTTTTTATGCCACAATACGCTATTGTTGAGTCATTTTGTGACCAGTTACGAAAAAAACGATATTCCCTGAATGACGGGGGGTGGAAACCCGATGTTGCAGCAGAAAAAGGACTGGGAAACACGAGAAAACGCATTTGCTGCTTTCTCCATGGGGCCGCTGACCGATTTCTGGCGTCAGCGTGAGGAAGATGAGTTTACGGGCGTCGGGAATATCCCGGTACGCTTTGTTCGTTTCCGTGATGAAAAAAATGACCGGGTGATTGTGGTCTGCCCCGGGCGTATCGAAAGCTACATCAAATATGCCGAGCTGGCGTACGACCTGTTCCATCTGGGTTTTGACGTGTTAATTATCGATCATCGCGGGCAGGGGCTTTCTGGTCGAATGTTGCCGGATACCCATCGTGGCCACGTAGATAACTTCAGCGATTATGTCGACGATCTTGCCGCCTTCTGGCAGCAGGAAGTGCAGCCTGGCCCGTGGCGTAAGCGCTATATTCTTGCGCACTCCATGGGCGGCGCGATCTCTACGCTCTTTTTGCAGCGCTACGATCACCAGTGCGATGCCATTGCGCTGACCGCGCCGATGTATGGCATTGTGATACGTTTTCCGGACTGGATGGTGCGCCATCTTCTCGACTGGGCTGAGGGCCATCAGCGCATTCGTGAAGGCTACGCCATCGGAACAGGGCGCTGGCGGGCTTTGCCGTTTGCCCTCAACGTCTTAACCCATAGCCGTCAGCGTTATCGCCGCAACCTGCGCTTCTATGCCGATGAGCCTCGCTTGCGCGTTGGCGGCCCCACCTGGCACTGGGTGCGGGAGGGGATACATGCCGGGGAGCAGGTTCTGGCGGGCGTTGGTGATGATGACACGCCGACACTCCTGATTCAGGCTGAAGAAGAGCGTGTGGTGGATAACCGCATGCATGACCGTTTCTGTGAACTGCGCGCTGCCGCCGGTCACCCTTGTGAAGGGGGTAAACCGCTGGTCATCAACGGCGCGTACCATGAGATCCTTTTTGAAAAGGACGCTATGCGCTCAGTCGCGCTTAACGCCATCGTCGAGTTTTTCGACCGGCATAACTGATTTTCTATTGAGGTTAAATTTTCCTATGTACCAGGTTGTTGCATCTGATTTAGATGGCACGCTGCTTTCCCCCGACCACACCCTGTCGCCGTACGCGAAAGAGACCTTAAAGCTGCTGACTGCCCGTGGCGTGCACTTTGTGTTTGCCACCGGGCGCCACCACGTGGATGTGGGGCAGATCCGCGATAATCTTGAGATTAAATCGTACATGATCACCTCCAACGGTGCGCGTGTTCACGACACCGATGGCAATCTGATCTTTACCCACAACCTGGATCGCGATATTGCCGCCGATCTGTTCGGTGTGGTGCACAATAATCCGGCTATCGTCACGAACGTTTACCGCGACGATGACTGGTTCATGAACCGCCACCGTCCGGAAGAGATGCGCTTCTTCAAAGAAGCGGTGTTTAACTACTCCCTGTATGAGCCAGGTCTGCTCGAGCCGGAAGGGATCAGCAAAGTTTTCTTTACCTGCGAAAGTCACGAAGAACTGCTGCCGCTGGAGCAGGCGATCAACGCCCGCTGGGGCGATCGCGTCAACGTAAGCTTCTCAACGCTGACCTGCCTGGAAGTGATGGCGGGTGGCGTTTCCAAGGGGCACGCTCTGGAAGCGGTGGCCAAACGCATGGGCTTTGAGCTGAAAGACTGTATCGCCTTTGGTGATGGCATGAACGATGCTGAGATGCTCTCGATGGCGGGTAAAGGCTGCATCATGCAGAACGCGCACCAGCGCCTGAAAGACCTGCACCCGGAGCTGGAAGTGATCGGCACCAACGCAGACAATGCGGTACCAAAATATCTGCGCAAGCTGTTCCTTGAATAATCTTCATTTGGTTGTTTATTGCTCAGTTGTCAACTAAAGAGTTCGCTACAATGCCTCTCCTTCTTTCTGAGAGACAAGCATTGTGGCGCTACTCATTATCACCACTATCCTGTGGGCCTTCTCCTTTAGCCTGATTGGCGAATACCTTGCCGGATCGGTCGACAGCTATTTCTCGGTGCTGATGCGCGTGGGGCTGGCGGCGCTGGTGTTCCTGCCCTTTTTGCGTACGCGCGGACAATCCCTGCAAACCGTTTTGCTGTATATGCTGGTGGGGGCGATGCAGCTCGGCATCATGTATCTGTTTAGCTTTCGGGCGTATATCTACTTGTCCGTCTCGGAGTTCCTGCTCTTTACGGTGCTGACGCCGCTCTATATCACGCTGATTTACGACCTGCTCAGCAGGCGTCGTCTGCGTTGGGGCTATCTGTTGAGCGCAGCGCTGGCGGTGATTGGCGCGGCGATTATTCGCTACGATAAAGTGAGCGATCACTTCTGGACCGGCCTGATGTTCGTGCAGTTAGCAAACATCAGCTTCGCTATTGGTATGGTGGGCTACAAGCGCCTGATGGAAACCCGCCCGATGCCGCAGCACAACGCGTTTGCCTGGTTCTATATGGGGGCGGCGGTGGTCGCGGTCGCAGCCTGGTTTATGCTGGGTAACCCGCAAAAATTACCTACCACTACCGTGCAGTGGGGCATTCTGGTCTGGCTGGGCGTGGTGGCCTCGGGGCTGGGGTACTTCATGTGGAACTATGGCGCAACTCAGGTAGACGCCGGTACGCTGGGCATCATGAACAACGTGCACGTGCCCGCGGGGCTACTGGTAAACCTTGCTATCTGGCAGCAACAGCCCCACTGGCCGAGTTTCCTTATTGGGGGAGCGGTGATCCTGGCTTCGCTGTGGGTACATCGCCGTTGGGTCGCTCCGCGCTCCGCACAAACGGAAGATGGTCGCACGCGTGGTTCCGCGTTGAGCGAATAAACGCTTCCGTGATCGGCTGACGCTGCTCGCCATCGCGCACGGCGGCGTACAGCCGGCTCCACAGTCCTTCTCCCAGGGTTTTGGTGACCACCAGGCCCTGGCGTTCAAAACTCTCTACCACCCAGTGCGGCAGCGCCGCGATGCCCATTCTGGCGGCAACCATCTGAATCAACAGCAACGTATTATCCACGCTTTTCAGTTGTGGGCTGATGCCAGCCGGCTGCAGGAAATGGCGCCAGATATCCAGGCGACTGCGCTGCACCGGGTATATCAGCAGCGTTTCAGTCGCCAGGTCTTCCGGGGTGATACGCGTCTTGCTGGCCAGCGGATGATCCGGTGCCAGCACCAGACGCACCTCATAATCGAACATTGGCGAATAATGCAGGCCGCTACGCGGCAGAATGTCTGACGTCATCACCAGATCCAGCTCGCCCTGCTGGAGTGACGGCTGCGGGTCAAACGTCACGCCGGAGGTAAAGTCCATTTCTACCTGCGGCCACTTCTGGCGGAAGTTCTCAAGCGCGGGGGTCAGCCACTGAATACAGCTGTGGCACTCAATGGCGATACGCAATTTAGTTTGCTGCGGCTCATTGCAGGACTGAAGCGCGCTGGCAATTTGCGGCAGCACCTGATTTGCCAGCTGCAGGAGGATCTCGCCCTGGGGGGTAAAGCGCAGCGGCTGGCTCTTACGCACAAAAAGACGAAAGCCGAGACGTTGTTCCAGATCGCTGAACTGGTGAGAAAGGGCGGACTGAGTCTGGTGCAGTGAGGCCGCCGCCGCCGCGAGAGAACCGCAGTTTCGCAACGCTTGTAGCGTTTTCAGGTGTTTTATCTCGATCATGAAAGTCCTTCACTTCGCCATGAACATTTTGCGCTTGAGGAATATACAGTACCTGCCAATTATAGATGTGTAAACATCTGGACGTCTAAATAACGAATTTCACAAGGGGCATGACATGACAATCCGCAATCACACTCTCGGTTTCCCTCGCGTTGGCCTTCGTCGCGAGCTAAAAAAAGCACAAGAAAGCTACTGGGCAGGAAACACCACGCGTGAAGAGCTGCTGGCAGTGGGCCGCGAACTGCGTGCCCGCCACTGGGAGCAGCAAAAACTGGCGGGCGTAGACCTGCTGCCGGTGGGCGATTTCGCCTGGTACGACCATGTTCTGACGACCAGCCTGCTGCTTGGCAATGTCCCGGCTCGTCATCAGAACAACGATGGATCGGTAGATATCGACACGCTGTTCCGCATCGGCCGTGGCCGTGCGCCAACCGGTGAGCCAGCGGCAGCGGCGGAAATGACCAAGTGGTTTAACACCAACTATCACTATATGGTGCCGGAGTTTGTTAAAGGTCAGCAGTTCAAACTGACCTGGACCCAGTTGCTGGATGAAGTGGACGAAGCGCTGGCACTGGGGCACCAGGTGAAACCGGTGCTGCTGGGGCCAGTGACCTACCTGTGGTTAGGGAAAGTCAAAGGCGAGCCGTTCGATCGTCTGAGCCTGCTGAAGGATATCCTGCCGGTCTACAAACAGGTGCTGATTGAGCTGGGCAAACGCGGTATTCAGTGGGTGCAAATCGACGAACCGGCGCTGGTGCTCGAGCTGCCGCAAGCGTGGCTCGATGCCTTCAAACCGGCTTACGATGCACTGACCGGGCAGGTAAAGCTGCTGCTTACCACCTACTTTGAAGGTGTGACGCCGAACCTCGGCACCATCACCAAATTGCCAGTGCAGGGCCTGCACGTTGACCTGGTGCATGGAAAAGATGATGTTGCAGAACTGCACAAGCGCCTGCCAGCGGAGTGGCTGCTCTCTGCCGGGCTGGTAAACGGTCGTAACGTCTGGCGCGCCGATTTGACAGAAAAATATGCTCAGATTAAAGACATCGTCGGCAAACGTGAGCTATGGGTGGCCTCTTCGTGTTCACTGCTGCACAGCCCTATCGATCTCAGCGTTGAAACCCGCCTGGATGCGGAAGTGAAAAGCTGGTTTGCCTTTGCCTTGCAGAAATGTGAAGAGCTGACTCTGCTGCGTGACGCCCTGAACAGCGGCCACACGGCGGCGATTACCGAATGGAGCGCTCCGATTCAGGCCCGTCGTCATTCGTCTCGCGTTCACAACCCGGCGGTGGAAAAACGTCTGGCGGCTATCACCGCGCAGGACAGCCAGCGTCAAAGCCCGTATGAAGTGCGTGCAGAAGCCCAGCGCGCCCGTTTCAACTTGCCTGCGTGGCCAACCACCACCATCGGTTCCTTCCCGCAAACTACCGAGATCCGCGGCCTGCGCCTGGACTTCAAAAAGGGCAACCTTGATGCGGCCAACTACCGCACCGGCATCGCGGAACATATCAAACAGGCGATTGTGGAGCAGGAGCGCTTAGGCCTGGACGTGCTGGTTCACGGGGAGGCAGAGCGTAACGACATGGTGGAGTACTTCGGTGAACATCTGGACGGTTTCGTCTTTACCCAAAACGGCTGGGTACAGAGCTATGGTTCCCGCTGTGTAAAACCACCGGTGGTGATCGGTGACGTCAGCCGTCCGCACCCGATCACCGTCGAATGGGCTAAATATGCCCAGTCCCTGACCGACAAGCCGGTAAAAGGCATGTTGACCGGTCCGGTGACCATTCTTTGCTGGTCCTTCCCGCGTGAGGACGTGACCCGTGAAACCATCGCGAAGCAAATTGCGCTGGCGCTGCGCGATGAAGTGGCGGATCTGGAAGCGGCGGGGATTGGCATCATCCAGATTGACGAACCGGCCCTGCGCGAGGGATTACCGCTGCGTCGCAGCGACTGGGACGCCTACCTGCAGTGGGGTGTGGAAGCGTTCCGCATCAATGCCGCAGTGGCGAAGGACGACACGCAGATCCACACCCACATGTGTTACTGCGAATTTAACGACATCATGGATTCCATCGCCGCACTGGATGCCGACGTGATCACCATCGAGACCTCGCGTTCAGATATGGAACTGCTGGAGTCATTCGAAGAGTTCGATTATCCGAACGAAATTGGGCCGGGCGTATATGACATTCACTCCCCGAACGTGCCGAGCGTGGAGTGGATCGAAGCCCTGCTGAAGAAAGCCGCCCAGCGCATTCCGGCAGAGCGCCTGTGGGTGAACCCGGACTGCGGTCTGAAAACCCGCGGCTGGCCGGAAACCCGCGCGGCGCTGGCGAATATGGTGAAAGCGGCGCAGAATTTGCGTCAGGGTTAAGACAGAGTTGATCCCATTATGTAGCCCGGTAAGGCATCGCCGCCACCGGGCTTTTATGTTTACGCTTTCTTGCCGCCGTACTGGCTAAACCACGCCAGCATCCGCTGCCAGCCATCTTTGGCTGATTCCGCGTGATAGCTCGGGCGATAATCGGCATTAAACGCGTGTCCGGCATCCGGGTACACGACAATGTCGGCCTTCGCATTCGCCGCGCGTAGCGCATGGCGCATGGTCTCTACCGTATCGAGTGGAATACCCGTGTCCTGACCACCGTACAGTCCCAGCACCGGGGCATTTAAGTCTGTGGCGATATCAACCGGATGTTTTGGCGAGTTCAGCGTTTTTTCGCCCACCAGTTTACCGTACCAGGCCACAGCAGCTTTCAGCTGCGGATTGTGCGCGGCATACAGCCAGCTAATGCGTCCGCCCCAGCAGAACCCCGTTATCATCAGTCGATGCGCATCACCGCCGTTACGCGCCGCCCAGTTGGCAACATGATCCAGATCGGCCAGCACCTGTGCATCCGGCACTTTACTGACCAGGTTGCTCAAAAGCGTTGGGATATCGCTGTAGTCGTTCGGATCGCCCTGACGGAAATAGAGCTCTGGCGCAACGGCCAGGTAACCTTCCAGCGCCAGTCGGCGGCAGAGGTCGCGAATATGTTCATGAACGCCGAAAATTTCCTGAACCACAATCACGATCGGCAGCGGACCGTCTGCCGATGCTGGTCGCGCGTGGTAAGCAGGCATATTTTCCCCCTGCGAGGGAATGGAGGTCTCTCCCGCCGTAATGGCGTCTTCAGGCGTTGAGACGATGGTTGAGGCATGCGGAGCCGCAGCAGGTGCAAAACCGGTTTTTTCAGTCATGGCATTCTCCGTACCAATGAGTTAGCGCAAAGGTAAATATAGACACCAGGTTAACAACCCACAGTGCCTTAAACGGTCTATCTTTTGTGCAGCACACCACGATATAACTTGTTAATGTGATGTAAATCACTTTTTTATGGAAATCTACTGCAATCATTTTCATTCATGGTGAGATGTGTCACGAAATTATGCGTATCGCTTCTGTAAAGTACCGTTTTACTTCTTCTGACTAACCGACCCACAGAGGAGTCACCTATGTCTAAGTCTGATGTTTTTCATCTCGGCCTCACCAAAAACGATTTACAAGGGGCTACGCTTGCGATCGTCCCGGGCGATCCTGAGCGTGTGGAAAAGATCGCCGCGCTGATGGATAAGCCGGTTAAGCTGGCAGCCCATCGTGAATTCACCACCTGGCGTGCAGAGCTGGATGGTAAGGCCGTGATTGTGTGCTCTACCGGTATCGGTGGCCCATCTACCTCCATTGCCGTTGAAGAACTGGCGCAGCTGGGCATCCGGACGTTCCTGCGTATCGGGACGACTGGTGCGATCCAGCCGCATATCAACGTGGGTGATGTATTGGTGACTACCGCGTCCGTGCGTCTGGACGGGGCGAGTCTGCACTTTGCACCAATGGAATTCCCGGCGGTTGCCGATTTTGAATGTACGACGGCGCTGGTTGAAGCAGCGAAATCCGTTGGCGCAACCACGCACGTGGGCGTAACCGCCTCGTCGGATACCTTCTACCCGGGTCAGGAGCGTTACGACACCTTCTCTGGCCGTGTGGTGAGCCGTTTTAAAGGCTCTATGGAAGAGTGGCAGTCTATGGGCGTGATGAACTATGAAATGGAATCCGCAACGCTGCTGACCATGTGCGCAAGCCAGGGTCTGCGTGCCGGTATGGTGGCGGGGGTAATCGTCAACCGTACCCAGCAGGAAATCCCGAACGCCGAAACCATGAAACAAACCGAAAGTCATGCGGTAAAAATCGTGGTTGAAGCGGCCCGTCGTCTGATCTAATCCTCTCTTCTGACATCAAAGGCCGACACGTTCGGCCTTTATTTTTTGCGTAGCGCCTAGCAGGAAAACCCTTTCAAACTGGACGTTTATACAGCACAATCTTATTTTGTGCGGTAATACGTTGATGCAGGGGGCATTGTGGATCTCTCAATCCTGATTTACGCGGTGATTGCGCTCGCGGGCGTGGCGATAGGCTGGCTGATTTCCAGCTATCAGCACGCGCAGCAAAAGGCCGATCAGCTGGCAGAGCGTGAAGAGATAGTCGCCGAGTTAAGCGCGACAAAACAGCAACTTGCGCTGAGTGAACACTGGCGAGACGAGTGCGAGTTACTCAACAACGAACTGCGCAATCTGCGTGATATCAACACCTCACTGGAAGCCGATCTCCGTGAAGTCACGACCCGCCTGGAATCCACTCAACTGCATGCGGAAGACAAAATCCGCCAGATGATGAACAGCGAGCAGCGCCTCAGCGAACAGTTTGAGAATCTCGCGAACCGCATTTTTGAGCACAGCAACCGCCGCGTTGACGAACAAAACCGCCAGAGTCTGAACAGTCTCCTGACGCCTCTGCGTGAGCAACTGGACGGTTTCCGTCGTCAGGTGCAGGACAGCTTTGGTCAGGAGGCCCGCGAGCGGTACACCCTGGCACACGAAATTCGTAATCTGCAGCAGTTGAATGCACAAATGGCGCAGGAAGCGGTCAACCTAACCCGCGCCCTGAAAGGGGATAACAAAACGCAGGGTAACTGGGGTGAAGTCGTCCTCACGCGGGTGCTGGAAGCCTCTGGACTGCGCGAAGGGTATGAATACGAAACCCAGGTCAGCATAGAAAACGATGCCCGCTCGCGAATGCAGCCAGATGTCATCGTGCGTCTGCCGCAGGGTAAAGATGTGGTGATTGATGCCAAAATGACGCTGGTGGCCTATGAGCGTTACTTCAACGCGGAGGATGACTACACCCGCGAATCGGCGTTGCAGGAGCACATTGCCTCCGTGCGGAACCATATTCGTCTGCTGGGCAGAAAAGACTATCAGCAGTTGCCGGGTTTGCGCTCGCTTGACTATGTTCTGATGTTTATCCCGGTAGAGCCTGCTTTTCTGCTGGCACTCGACAGACAGCCGGAACTGATAACTGAAGCGCTGAAAAACAACATTATGCTGGTCAGCCCCACCACGCTGCTGGTGGCGTTACGCACCATTGCCAACCTGTGGCGCTATGAACATCAGAGCCGCAACGCGCAGCAGATTGCCGATCGCGCCAGCAAGCTGTACGACAAAATGCGCCTATTTGTGGATGATATGTCCTCGGTCGGGCAAAGCCTGGACCGCGCGCAGGACAACTACCGCCAGGCGATGAAAAAACTCGCCTCCGGGCGGGGTAATCTGCTGGCGCAAGCCGAAGCCTTCCGCGGCCTGGGGGTGGAGGTTAAACGCGAGATTAATCCGGAACTGGTTGAGCAAGCCACGGCACAGGACGAAGAGTTTCGCCTGCGCGAAGGCGCTGATGGACAAAAGAGAGACAGTGAAGACAACGAGTTAGCGGCAGAGTTATCGCCAGACCCGCATCTGGCGCGTTTCTTACGTGGTGGTTGAAACGTAGGGCAAACGCGCCCAATCTGTTACACTTCACGAACATTTTACTGATAAGCAGGCTCTGAGATGGTTGACGATTCACAAGACACAACGCACTTTGGCTTTCAGACTGTCGCCAAAGCGCAGAAAGCTGACATGGTGGCCCACGTATTTCATTCCGTGGCGGCGAAGTACGATGTGATGAATGACTTGATGTCATTCGGCATTCATCGCTTGTGGAAGCGCTTCACCATCGACTGTAGCGGTGTGCGTCGTGGACAAACGGTACTGGACCTTGCCGGCGGCACGGGCGATTTGACCGCGAAATTCTCCCGTCTGGTGGGTGAAACCGGGCGTGTTGTTCTGGCTGATATTAACGACTCCATGCTGAAAATGGGGCGTGAGAAGCTGCGTAACATCGGCGTGGTGGGGAATGTGGAATATGTGCAGGCAAACGCCGAGGCGCTGCCGTTCCCGGACAATACCTTTGACTGCATCACTATCTCTTTTGGCCTGCGTAACGTCACCGATAAAGAAAAAGCGCTGCGCTCAATGTATCGCGTGCTGAAGCCGGGCGGACGTCTGCTGGTGCTTGAGTTCTCCAAACCGATTATCGAGCCACTGAGCAAAGCCTACGACGCCTATTCATTCCATGTTCTGCCGCGTATTGGCGAACTGGTGGCAAACGACGCAGAAAGCTACCGCTATCTGGCGGAATCCATTCGCATGCACCCGGATCAGGACACCCTGAAGGCCATGATGCAGGATGCGGCGTTTGAAAACGTTGAGTATTTCAACATGACGGCGGGTGTCGTCGCACTGCATCGCGGTTATAAGTTCTGAGTGGAGGTGTCCTGTGCCCTTTAAACCCTTAGTCACCGCAGGCATCGAGAATGTACTGAATGCCTTTCTCTATCGTGCGCCAGCGCTAAAAGCCGCGCGGCAGCGACTTAACGGGAAGGTATTGCGGATCGTTTTAAAAGAGTTCTCGACGCCGCTTGTGCTGGTCTTCAGCGAACGCCAGCTTGATGTTCTGGGGGAGTGGGAAGGAGACGCCGACTGCTCTGTCATCACGCGCATGAGCGTGCTGCCAAAACTGCGTGACCGCCAGCAACTGACGGCGCTGATCCGAAGCGGTGAGCTGGAAGTGGAAGGCGACATTCAGGTTGTACAAAATTTCGTTGCGCTCAGCGATCTGGCCGAGTTCGACCCGGCGGAACTGCTTGCCCCATTTATTGGCGACATTGCAGCGGAAGGGATCGGCAAAGCCCTGCATGGTGGTACCGCCTTCCTGCGTAAAAGCCTGCAACGTCAGCAGCGTTATGCGGCAGAGGTGCTGACCGAAGAGTGGCGTATGGCCCCCGGACAGCTGGAAGTAGCCTGGTTCGCGGAAGAGACTGCGGCTGTTGAACGTGCGGTTGATGCGTTAACCAAACGGCTGGAAAAACTGGAGGGCAAATGACGCCTGGTGAAATTCGGCGCCTCTATTTTATCGTCCACACCTTTTTGAGTTACGGGCTCGACGAGCTTATCCCCAAAATGCGTATCACGCTGCCGCTTCGTATCTGGCGGCGGATGTTGTTCTGGATGCCTAATCGCCACAAAGGACAGCCACTGGGTGAACGCCTGCGTCTGGCGCTACAGGAGCTGGGCCCGGTATGGATTAAGTTCGGCCAAATGCTCTCGACCCGTCGCGATCTTTTCCCGCCCCAGATTGCCGATCAGCTGGCACTGCTGCAGGATCGCGTGGCCCCGTTTGACGGCGTGCGCGCGAAAAAACAGATCGAAGAGGCGATGGGCAATATTCCTGTTGAGACCTGGTTCGACGATTTCGACATTCAGCCGCTGGCTTCTGCCTCCATTGCCCAGGTGCATACCGCGCGTCTGAAAGAGAATGGCAAAGAAGTCGTTATCAAAGTTATCCGCCCGGATATTCTGCCGATCATCAAAGCGGACATGAAGCTTATCTATCGTCTGGCGCGCTGGGTTCCGCGTCTGCTCCCTGACGGACGCCGCCTGCGCCCGCTGGAAGTGGTACGGGAATATGAAAAAACGCTGATCGATGAACTAAACCTGCTGCGCGAATCGGCAAACGCCATTCAGCTACGGCGCAATTTTGAAAACAGCCCGATGCTGTATGTTCCTGAAGTCTATTCTGACTACTGCAGCCAGAACATGATGGTCATGGAACGTATTTACGGTATTCCCGTCTCGGATGTCGTGGCCCTGGAGAAACAGGGAACGAACATGAAGCTGCTGGCCGAACGTGGCGTACAGGTCTTCTTTACTCAGGTCTTCCGCGACAGCTTTTTCCACGCAGACATGCATCCGGGCAATATCTTTGTGAGCTATGAGCATCCGGACGACCCGCAATATATCGGCATTGATTGCGGTATTGTCGGCTCGCTCAATAAAGAAGATAAGCGTTATCTGGCGGAGAATTTTATCGCCTTCTTTAATCGTGACTACCGTAAAGTGGCTGAACTGCACGTTGACTCAGGTTGGGTTCCGCCGGACACCAATGTCGAAGAGTTTGAGTTTGCCATCCGTACCGTCTGTGAACCGATTTTTGAAAAACCGCTAGCAGAAATCTCGTTCGGTCACGTGTTGCTGAATCTGTTTAACACCGCTCGCCGCTTCAATATGGAAGTGCAGCCACAGCTTGTTTTACTTCAGAAAACATTACTTTACGTTGAAGGTGTAGGTCGACAGCTCTATCCTCAGTTAGACTTGTGGAAGACCGCGAAACCGTTCCTGGAATCCTGGATTAAGGATCAGGTTGGCATTCCGGCTCTGGTGCGGGCTTTCAAAGAGAAAGCCCCGTTCTGGGTTGAAAAAATGCCGGAACTTCCTGAACTGGTGTATGACAGTTTGCGTCAGAGCAAGAACCTTCAGCTCAGCATGGATAAAATCGCCCACGAGCTTCAGTCGAACCGCGTACGCCAGGGCCAGTCTCGCTATCTGTTTGGCATTGGCGCAACCCTGCTGCTCAGTGGTACGTTGTTGTTAATCAACCGTCCGGACTGGCAGATGATGCCCGCCTGGCTAATGGTTGCCGGAATAGTGGTCTGGTTCGTTGGCTGGAGAAAGACGCGCTGAAGAGGCATCGCTATCACCAGGTCGCATACGTATAATGCGGTCTGACTAATTAATCATCTATCTCTGAGGAATATGTATGGGTGGTATCAGTATCTGGCAATTAGTCATTATTGCCGTCATCGTCGTGCTGCTGTTTGGCACCAAAAAGCTCGGTTCTATCGGTTCCGATCTGGGCGCGTCTATCAAAGGCTTCAAGAAAGCAATGAGCGATGATGAGAGCAAGCAGGATAAAACCAGCCAGGACGCTGACTTTACTGCTAAATCCATCTCCGACAAGCAAGAAGATGCCAAAAAGGAAGACGCTAAACGCCACGATAAAGAGCAGGTGTAAGTCGTGTTCGACATTGGTTTTAGTGAGCTGCTGCTGGTCTTTGTGATTGGCCTCATCGTGCTGGGGCCACAGCGTTTACCCGTTGCAGTAAAAACGGTTGTGGGGTGGGTGCGTGCGCTTCGTTCGCTGGCATCCACCGTACAGAACGAGCTGGCGCAGGAACTTAAGCTGCAGGAGTTTCAGGAAAGCCTGAAAAAGGTTGAGAAGGCGAGCATGGATAACCTGACGCCGGAACTGAAAGCCTCCATGGATGAACTGCGCGAAGCGGCAGAATCCATGAAGCGCTCGTACAGCGTTAACGATCCTGAAAAAGCTAGCGATGAAGCGAACACCATCCATAACCCGGTGGTGAAAAATAGTGAAGCGCAGCGCGAGGGCGTAACGCCTGCCAGCGCGGAGCATCAGGCCACCGCGCCTGAACATACGCCGCAGGAACCTGAACTGAAAAAACAGGCGCAGCCGGAAGACCCTGTGGTCAACGCGGCTGAAGCAAAGCCCGCCGCGCCTGTTACCGAATCATCCCCCTCGTCGAGTGATAAAGCGTAAACATGGCAGTAGATGATACTCAACCGCTCATTACGCACCTCATTGAGCTGCGTAAGCGCCTGTTAAACTGCATTATTGCGGTTTTCGTTATTTTCTTATGCCTGGTTTATTTCGCCAACGACATCTACCAGGTTGTCTCCGCGCCGCTGATAAAGCAGATGCCGCTGGGCGCAACGATGATCGCGACGGACGTTGCTTCGCCGTTCTTTACGCCCATTAAGCTCACGTTCTGGGTATCGTTGATCGCTTCTGCACCCATCCTGCTGTATCAGATCTGGGCGTTTGTGGCGCCCGCTCTGTATAAGCATGAACGCAAACTGGTGATCCCACTGCTGGTCTCCAGCTCGCTGTTGTTCTATATCGGCATGGCGTTTGCCTATTTCGTGGTCTTCCCGCTGGCCTTTGGCTTCCTGACGCATACCGCGCCGGAAGGGGTACAGGTGTCGACCGATATTGCCAGCTACCTCAGCTTTGTGATGGCGCTGTTTATGGCATTCGGCGTGGCGTTCGAAGTGCCGGTTGCGATTGTGCTGCTTTGCTGGGTGGGTGTAACCACACCAGAAGACCTGCGTAAAAAGCGTCCGTATATTCTGGTCGGCGCATTTGTGGTCGGCATGCTGCTGACGCCGCCCGATGTCTTCTCGCAAACGCTGCTGGCCATACCGATGTACTGTCTGTTTGAGGTAGGCGTCTTCTTCTCACGTTTCTATGTGGGGAAAGGGCGTCGATCAGAGGACGAAGACGACGTCTCTGAAAAGAGCACTGAAGAGTAAAACCAGTCGCCCGTCAGGGCGGTTGTCATATGGGGAATTGCATGTTTGATATTGGACTTAACCTGACCAGTTCACAGTTTGCCAAAGATCGCGACGACGTCGTGGCGCGCGCGTTTGCCGCTGGCGTAAAAGGATTGTTGCTGACAGGCACCAACCTGCATGAAAGCGAGCAGGCGCAACAGCTGTCCCAACGCTACGACCGTTGCTGGTCTACCGCGGGCGTGCATCCTCATGACAGCAGCCAGTGGACGTCGGAGAGCGCTCAAATCATTCACAGGCTGGCGAAAAACCCCGAAGTGGTGGCTATCGGGGAATGTGGGCTCGATTTCAACCGCAATTTTTCCACCCCTGCCGAGCAGGAAAAAGCGTTTACGGCGCAACTTGCCCTGGCGGCCGAACTTGAAATGCCGGTGTTTATGCACTGTCGCGACGCGCATGAGCGCTTCCTCGCGCTGCTGGATCCCTGGCTGGATAAACTGCCAGGCGCGGTGCTGCACTGTTTTACCGGTTCACGTCAGGAGGCGCTGGACTGTCTGGATCGTGGGCTTTATTTGGGGATTACCGGCTGGGTGTGCGATGAGCGCCGCGGGCTGGAGCTTCGCGAACTGTTGCCGGTGATCCCGGCCGACCGGTTGCTCCTCGAAACCGACGCGCCTTATTTATTGCCGCGTGATATCAAACCAAAACCGGCATCGCGACGTAACGAACCGGCATGGCTGGGGCATATTGTCACGAGCGTGGCGCAGTGGCGCGGAGAGGATCCGCACGGGTTATCTGCGCAGACGGATGACAACGTGCGTCGCCTGTTTGGCATTGATTTTTAAACTTTGCGGAAGTCGGTGTTTTTCACGCTTTGTAGCACCTGCTTATTAAGCAGATTGAGCAATAACATGGAGCGTGCTTCACCGTCCGGCTCGGCGAAAATCGCCTGCAGGCCTTCGAAGGCACCTTCGGTGATGACGACACTGTCTCCCGCGTACGGGGTTTCCGGGTCGGTAATATCTTCAGGTTGTTGATAAACCGAAAGCTGATGGATCACCGTCGACGGCACCGTTGCCGGGTGCGCACCAAAACGAACAAAATGGCTGACGCCGCGCGTGGCGCTGATGGTGGTGGTGTGGATCACTTCCGGGTCGAATTCCACGAACAAATAGTTCGGAAATAGCGGCTCACTGACGGTTGTGCGCTTCCCGCGCTGCATTTTTTCAAGCGTGATCACGGGTGTCAGGCAATTTACAGACTGACGTTCTAAATGTTCCTGCGCGCGCTGAAGTTGCCCGCGTTTGCAATACAGTAAATACCAGGCCTGCATAATCACTCTTTCCCTTAGTTTCGGGCGCAAGCATATCAAAACCCTGGCGGGATCGCTAAGTTGATTATAATGGCCGAAAAGGGAACAGGATGCAGAAGTTCACGCTAATTTAACAAAATTACAGCATCACGCAGGCTTACGCCGTATAATGAAGCGCTTACAGAGAGGCCATGATTAACTGCATGAAATACCACGATCTCCGCGACTTCCTGACGCTGCTGGAAAAGCAGGGCGAACTCAAACGCATTACGCTTCCTGTCGATCCTTATCTGGAAATGACAGAAATCGCTGACCGCACCCTGCGTGCCGGTGGCCCGGCGCTTCTGTTTGAAAAACCGAAGGGTTATTCAATGCCGGTGCTGTGCAACCTGTTTGGAACTCCTCGCCGTGTGGCGTTGGGCATGGGCCAGGAGGACGTCACGGCGTTACGTGAAGTGGGTAAACTGCTGGCGTTTCTGAAAGAGCCGGAGCCACCGAAAGGCTTCCGCGATCTGTTCGATAAGCTGCCGCAGTTTAAGCAGGTGTTGAACATGCCAACCAAACGTCTGCGTGGCGCGCCGTGCCAGCAGAAAGTGCTGGAAGGGGATGCGGTAGATCTGACCAACATCCCGATCATGCAGTGCTGGCCTGAAGATGCCGCGCCACTCATTACGTGGGGGCTCACCGTCACACGCGGGCCGCATAAAGAGCGTCAAAATCTGGGTATTTACCGCCAGCAGCTGATTGGCAAGAATAAGCTCATCATGCGCTGGCTGTCGCATCGCGGCGGCGCGCTGGATTTCCAGGAGTGGTGCGCTGCACACCCGGGCGAGCGTTTTCCGGTCTCAGTTGCGTTAGGGGCCGACCCCGCCACCATTCTGGGCGCGGTAACGCCAGTGCCGGATACACTCTCTGAATATGCCTTTGCAGGACTGCTGCGTGGCACCAAAACGGAAGTCGTGAAGTGTATCTCTAACGACCTCGAAGTGCCCGCGAGTGCAGAGATTGTCCTGGAAGGTTACATTGAACAGGGCGAGCTGGCACCCGAAGGCCCGTACGGTGACCACACGGGCTATTATAACGAAGTGGATAACTTCCCGGTGTTTACCGTCACGCACATTACCCAGCGTGAAGATGCGATTTATCACTCCACCTATACCGGACGTCCACCGGATGAACCTGCAGTACTGGGCGTGGCGCTGAATGAGGTGTTTGTGCCGATCCTGCAAAAGCAGTTCCCGGAAATTGTTGATTTCTATCTGCCGCCGGAAGGATGCTCGTATCGCCTGGCGGTGGTCACAATGAAGAAGCAGTATCCTGGTCACGCTAAACGCGTGATGATGGGCGTATGGTCTTTCCTGCGCCAGTTTATGTATACCAAATTTGTGATTGTCTGCGATGATGACGTTAACGCCCGCGACTGGAATGATGTTATCTGGGCCATTACCACGCGAATGGATCCGGCGCGCGATACGGTGTTAGTGGAAAACACGCCGATAGATTATCTGGATTTTGCCTCGCCGGTCTCCGGTCTTGGCTCAAAAATGGGACTGGATGCCACAAATAAATGGCCTGGCGAAACCGACCGTGAATGGGGTCGCCCGATCAAGAAAGATCCTGCTGTGACCGCGCGAATTGACGCGATCTGGGACGAACTGGCCATAATGAATAACGGTAAACCGCAGGCTGACCGTTAAGCCCTATAGACTTCCCGACAGAGAGAGCGAATGACAACCTTAAGCTGTAAAGTGACCTCGGTAGATGCTATCACCGACACCGTATATCGCGTCCGTTTAGTGCCTGAAGCGGCATTCTCTTTCCGTGCTGGTCAGTACCTGATGGTCGTGATGGATGAACGTGATAAGCGTCCTTTCTCTATGGCCTCAACGCCAGCGGAGCAGGAATTTATTGAGCTTCATATTGGTGCGTCAGAGCTTAACCTGTATGCAATGGCCGTCATGGACCGCATTCTTAAAGAGCGCGAGATCGTGGTGGATATTCCCCACGGTGATGCATGGCTGCGTGACGATGAAGACCGTCCGCTGATCCTGATTGCAGGTGGTACAGGCTTCTCCTACGTGCGCTCTATTCTGTTGACGGCCCTGGCGCGTAACCCGAACCGTGATATCACTATCTACTGGGGTGGCCGCGAAGAGAAACATCTCTACGATCTCTCTGAGCTTGAAGCGCTGAGCGTTAACCATCCCAACCTGCGTGTTGAACCGGTGGTTGAGCAGCCGGAAGAGGGCTGGCGTGGGCGTAGCGGCACAGTGTTGACGGCGGTACTGCAGGATCATGGCACGCTGGCAGGGCACGATATCTATATCGCTGGCCGCTTTGAGATGGCGAAAATTGCCCGTGACCTGTTCTGTAACGAACGTGATGCGCGTGAAGATCGTCTGTTTGGCGATGCTTTTGCGTTTATCTAAATAAAAAACCCGCCCCTGACAGGCGGGAAGAACGGCAACTAAACTGTCTCTCTTCGCAAATGGCGTCACTTGCGGCGAGGTACCTCTCGTAGGCCGGGAAAGCGCAGCGCCTCCCGGCAAAAGCCCGATGGCGCGATGCTTATCGGGCCTACGTTATAGCCTTACACTCTCTCAAACACCGTCGCGATACCCTGACCCAGGCCAATACACATCGTTGCCAGACCAAACTGCGCGTCTTTGCGTTCCATCAGGTTAATCAGCGTTGTGCTGATACGCGCCCCGGAGCAGCCCAGCGGGTGACCGAGGGCGATCGCGCCGCCGTTGAGGTTAATTTTCTCGTCGATCTGCTCCATCAGCCCCAGATCTTTAATGCACGGCAGGATCTGCGCGGCGAAGGCTTCGTTCATTTCGAACACGTCGATATCACTGGTGGTCAATCCCGCTTTCTTCAGCGCCAGCTTCGAGGCCGGAACCGGGCCGTAACCCATGATAGAAGGATCGCAGCCTACCACCGCCATTGAGCGCACCCGGGCGCGAGGCGTTAACCCCAGCTCGCGGGCGCGGCTTTCGCTCATTACCAGCATCGCGGCCGCTCCGTCAGACAGCGCCGACGAGGTACCTGCCGTGACCGTACCGGTGACCGGGTCAAACGCCGGGCGCAGGGTGGATAGCGCTTCAACGGTGGTTTCCGGGCGGATCACTTCGTCGTAGCTGAACTGCTTCAGAACGCCATCTGCATCATGGCCGCCGGTCGGGATGATCTCATTCTTAAACGCGCCGGATTGCGTGGCGGCCCATGCACGAGCATGAGAACGCGCGGCGAAGGTATCCTGCATTTCACGGCTAATTCCGTGCAGGCGGGACAGCATTTCAGCGGTCAGGCCCATCATTCCTGCGGCTTTCGCCACGTTACGGCTCATGCCCGGGTGGAAATCGACCCCGTGGCTCATTGGCACATGGCCCATGTGCTCCACGCCGCCGACCAGGCAGGCCTGCGCGTCACCGGTCATGATCATACGCGCCGCATCATGCAGTGCCTGCATTGAGGAGCCGCACAGACGGTTGACGGTAACTGCCGGCACCGAATGTGGGATCTCCGCCAGCAGCGAAGCATTGCGGGCGATGTTGAAGCCCTGCTCAAGCGTCTGTTGCACACAGCCCCAGTAGATATCGTCGAGCGCAGCCGGGTCCAGCGCCGGATTACGCGCCAGCAGGCTACGCATCAGGTGCGCTGAGAGATCCTCTGCACGCACGTTACGGAATGCGCCGCCTTTTGAACGGCCCATCGGGGTGCGAATCGCATCAACAATGACAACCTTTTCCATTGTGACTCCTTAAGCCGTTTTCAGCTCGCCAACCGGACGGGCTGGCTCAACTGCTGGGTAATAGGATTCGTTATGGCGCGCTTTATTACGCAGCCCTTCCGGCACGTCATACAGCGGGCCGAGGTGCTGATACTGCTGCACCATATCGAGATAGCGGGCGCTGCCGAGCGTATCCAGCCAGCGGAACGCGCCGCCGTGGAACGGAGGGAAGCCCAGGCCATAGACCAGCGCCATATCGGCTTCTGCCGGACTGGCGATAATGCCTTCTTCCAGGCAACGCACCACTTCGTTGATCATCGGAATCATCATCCGGGCGATGATTTCATCGTCCGTGAAGTCACGTTTTGGCTGGCTAACCCCGGCCAGCAGGCTATCCACCGCCGGATCTTCTTCTTTCTTCGGTTTGCCTTTGCTGTCTTCTTTATAGCGCCAGAAGCCCAGACCGTTTTTCTGCCCAAAGCGGTTGGCGTCAAACAGGGCGTCAATCGCATCGCGATAATCTTTCTGCATGCGCTGTGGGAAGCCTGCCGCCATAACCGCTTGCGCGTGATGCGCGGTATCAATGCCAACCACATCCAGCAGATACGCCGGCCCCATCGGCCAGCCGAACTGTTTTTCCATCACTTTGTCGACTTTGCGGAAGTCCGCGCCGTCGCGCAGCAGCTGGCTGAAACCAGCGAAGTAAGGGAACAGTACGCGGTTGACGAAGAAGCCCGGGCAGTCGTTGACCACAATCGGGGTTTTGCCCATCTTACTGGCCCACGCCACCACTTTTGCGATAGTGTCGTCAGAGGTTTTTTCGCCGCGGATCACTTCGACCAGTGGCATGCGATGCACCGGGTTGAAGAAATGCATTCCGCAGAAGTTTTCCGGGCGCTTCAGGACGCTTGCCAGCTCGCTAATCGGAATCGTCGAGGTGTTAGAGGCCAGTACGGTCTCCGGACGCACTTTCTCTTCCGTTTCGGCCAGCACCGCTTTCTTCACTTTCGGGTTCTCTACCACGGCCTCAACCACCACATCGACGCGGTCAAAACCGGTGTATTCCAGTACGGGCTGGATAGTAGAGATCACGCCTGAGAGTTTCAGACCGTCAATTTTGCCGCGTTCCAGCTGTTTATTGAGCAGCTTGGCCGCTTCGGTCATCCCCAGCGTCAGGGATTTCTCGCTGATGTCTTTCATCACCACCGGCACGCCCTTCCAGGCGGACTGGTAAGCGATGCCGCCGCCCATAATGCCAGCGCCAAGTACCGCCGCATGTTTTGGCGTCTCAACGTTTTTCGTCAGCTGTTTTGCTTTGCCTTTCACGAACTGATCGTTGAGGAAGATACCCACCAGCGCGCGGGCTTCATTGGTATGTGCCAGCGGGACAAAGCTCTGGTTTTCGAGTTTCAGGGCTTCGTCACGGCCAAAGCGGGCTGCGGCTTCGATAGTTTTCACCGCCGTGATCGGCGCCGGGTAGTGTTTACCCGCTGTCTGCATCACCATGCCCTTGGCGATGGTGAAACTCATGGCTGCTTCAATCTTGCTGAGCTTTAACGGCTCCAGTTTCGGCTGGCGTTTGGCCTTCCAGTCGAGATCGCCGTTAATGGCCTGACGCAGAATGGCGAGGGAGCCTTCAATCAGTTTTTCTGGCTTCACGACGCCATCAACCAGGCCGATTTTTTGCGCCTGCTCTGCGCCAACATCTTTACCTGCGGCAATAATTTCCAGCGCGCTGTCGGCACCCAGCATGCGCGGCATACGTACGGAGCCGCCAAAGCCCGGCATAATGCCCAGTTTGGTTTCCGGCAGGCCGATGCGCAGATCCGGCGTGGCGAGGCGGTAGTCGGTGGCCAGCACGCATTCACAGCCGCCGCCCAGCGCGTAGCCGTTAACGGCGGAAAGGGTCGGGACAGGCAGATCTTCCAGACGATTAAAGACGCTGTTGGCAAAGTGCAGCCACTGGCTCAGCTGTTCTTCAGGCACCAGGAACAGTGAAAGAAATTCGGTGATATCGGCACCAACAATAAAGGCCGCTTTGTTCGAGCGCAGCAGCAGCCCCTTTAAATCAGTTTGTTTTTCAAGTACATCCAGCGCCTGGCCAAGACTGGCCACCGTCGCGGTATCAAGCTTGTTGACTGAGCCGGGGGCATCGAACACCAGTTCGGCAATGCCATCTTCCAGCCAGTTGAGGTACAGGGTGTCGCCTTTGTAGAGCATGTCAGTCTCCTGAATCCAGCAAGTGGATCTGGTCATACCAGATGAGTCGGAGTGTGGGATTTATGTTAATAAAATGCAAATTACTCATTAAGAAATTGCTGCATTGATCACGGTCGGTGGAAATCACGCAGCCGGAGACAGGTGTGCTAAGATGCGAGGACTTGAGGTCAAAAAAACGAAAGGAAGAATGATGGACTCACTGGCTTCGCTTTATAAAAATCATATCGTTACCCTACAGGAACGTACCCGTGATGTACTTGCCCGCTTTAAGCTGGATGCGCTGTTAATCCACTCCGGCGAGCTGATGAATACCTTCCTGGATGACCATGCGTATCCGTTTAAGGTTAACCCGCAGTTTAAAGCCTGGGTGCCGGTAACACAGGTGCCAAATTGCTGGTTGCTGGTGGATGGCGTGAACAAGCCGAAACTGTGGTTCTATCTGCCTGTGGATTACTGGCACAACGTTGAGCCGCTGCCGACCAGCTTCTGGACAGAAGAAGTGGACGTCATGGCTTTACCAAAAGCCGACGGTATTGGCAGCCAGTTGCCTGCCGCGCGTGGCAATATTGCCTACATTGGCCCGGTCCCGGAGCGTGCGCTGGGTCTGGATATCCCGGCAGACAAACTCAACCCGAAAGGGGTGCTGGATTTCCTGCACTATTACCGCGCGTATAAAACCGACTACGAACTTTACTGCATGCGTGAAGCGCAAAAAACGGCGGTGAATGGTCACCGTGCAGCGCATGAAGCCTTCCAGTCCGGTATGAGCGAGTTCGATATCAATCAGGCGTACCTCACCGCGACCGGTCACCGTGACACCGATGTGCCTTACAGCAACATCGTCGCTCTGAATGAGCATGCCTCTGTGCTGCATTACACCAAACTGGATCACCATGTGCCGTCTGAGATGCGCAGCTTCCTGCTGGACGCAGGCGCAGAGTACAACGGCTACGCGGCTGACCTGACCCGTACCTGGGCGGCCAATGCGGATACCGATTTTGCGCATCTGATTAAAGACGTTAACGATGAGCAACTGGCGCTTATCAGCACCATGAAAGCCGGAACCAGCTATGTGGATTACCATATCCAGTTCCATCAGCGCATTGCTAAACTGCTGCGTAAACACCAGATCGTGAAAGACATGAGCGAAGAGGCGATGGTCGAAAACGATCTGACCGGACCCTTTATGCCGCACGGTATCGGCCACCCGCTGGGTCTGCAGGTTCATGATGTTGCGGGCTTTATGCAGGATGATACCGGCACGCACCTCGCCGCGCCGTCTAAATATCCTTACCTGCGCTGCACGCGTATCCTTGAGCCGCGCATGGTGCTGACCATCGAGCCGGGTATCTACTTTATCGAATCGCTGTTAGCGCCATGGCGCGAAGGTCAGTTCAGCAAGCACTTCAACTGGGAAAAAATTGACGCGCTGAAGCCGTTTGGCGGTATTCGTATCGAAGATAACGTCGTGATTCATGAGAACGGTATCGAGAATATGACGCGAGACCTGAAGCTGGCCTGATGGAAAGCTGGCTGATACCGGCTGAGCCGGTCACCTTTGTTGAAGAAATCAAGAAAAGCCGCTTTATTACGCTGCTGGCACATACCGATGGCGTAGAGGCGGCAAAGGCGTTTGTTGAGTCTGTCCGCGCTGCGCATCCCGACGCCCGTCACCACTGCGTGGCGTGGGTCGCCGGGCCGCCAGACGATTCGCAGCAGCTGGGTTTTTCTGATGACGGTGAACCGGCGGGTACTGCCGGTAAACCTATGCTTTCCCAGCTCATGGGCAGTGGCGTGGGTGAAATCACCGCCGTGGTTGTTCGCTACTACGGCGGCATTTTATTAGGTACCGGTGGGCTGGTGAAAGCGTATGGCGGGGGCGTACAGCAGGCGCTTAATATGTTGGTCACCACCCGCAAAACGCCACTCACCGAATATACTTTGTTGTGCGACTACGCCCAGCTATCGGGTGTCGAAGCGCTGCTTAAACAGTTTAACGGTGTGATTGCACACAGTGATTACCAGGCAATGGTGCAATTGCGCGTGGCGCTTCCTCAGGCTGAACAGGCTGCTTTTTCGGCAAAACTGGCGGATTTTAGTCGCGGTTCGTTGCAATTGCTGCCGATTGAAGAATAATCCCCACCTCACTTTTTGAATACCAAAGGAAGCGGCAGAGATGCATTTTCGTGCCATAACCCGAATCGTTGGACTGCTGGTCATACTTTTTTCCGGGACAATGATTCTCCCAGGACTGGTGGCGCTTATCTACCGGGACGGCGCGGGGCGGGCATTTACCCAGACCTTCTTTGTTGCGCTGGCGATTGGCTCGCTGCTGTGGTGGCCAAACCGTCGTCAGAAAGGTGAGCTGAAATCACGTGAAGGGTTTCTGATTGTGGTGCTGTTCTGGACGGTGCTGGGAAGCGTCGGTTCGCTGCCCTTTATCTTCTCTGAACAGCCCAATCTGAGCATCACGGATGCCTTTTTTGAATCCTTCTCCGGCTTAACGACTACCGGCGCGACTACGCTGGTTGGGCTGGATTCGTTACCCCACGCCATTCTCTTTTATCGCCAGATGCTGCAATGGTTCGGTGGTATGGGGATCATTGTTCTGGCGGTGGCCATCCTTCCTATCCTGGGCGTCGGGGGCATGCAGCTATACAGGGCAGAAATGCCAGGGCCACTGAAAGATAACAAGATGCGCCCGCGTATTGCCGAGACGGCGAAGACCCTGTGGCTGATTTATGTTTTACTGACTGTTGCCTGTGCGCTGGCGCTGTGGTTTGCCGGTATGCCCGCGTTCGATGCCATCGGGCACAGCTTCGCGACAATCGCCATCGGCGGATTCTCTACCCACGATGCCAGTGTGGGCTACTTTGATAGTCCAACGATCAACACCATTATTGCTATTTTCCTGCTGATCTCCGGCTGTAACTACGGTCTACACTTCTCATTACTCAGCGGACGTAGCCTGAAGGTGTACTGGCGCGACCCGGAGTTCCGTATGTTTATTGGCGTCCAGCTCACGCTGGTGGTCATCTGTACGCTGGTGCTCTGGTTCCATGATGTCTATAACTCGGCATTGACCACGCTAAACCAGGCGTTCTTCCAGGTGGTGTCGATGGCGACAACCGCAGGTTTTACCACGGACAGCATTGCGCGCTGGCCGCTGTTCCTGCCTGTGCTGCTGCTGTGCTCGGCATTTATTGGTGGTTGCGCAGGGTCGACGGGCGGTGGCCTGAAGGTGATTCGTATTCTGCTGCTCTTCAAGCAGGGGAACCGTGAATTAAAACGCCTGGTTCACCCGAATGCAGTCTATAGCATCAAGCTGGGCAACCGTGCCCTGCCGGAACGTATTCTCGAAGCGGTGTGGGGATTCTTCTCGGCGTATGCCCTGGTCTTTATCGTCAGTATGCTGGCAATCATCGCGACGGGGGTGGATGATTTCTCTGCCTTTGCGTCCGTTGTGGCAACACTTAATAACCTCGGACCTGGCCTGGGGGTCGTGGCGGATAACTTTGCCAGTATGAACCCGGTCGCGAAATGGATCCTAATCGCCAATATGCTGTTTGGGCGACTTGAGGTCTTTACGCTGCTGGTGCTGTTCACCCCAACATTCTGGCGCGAGTAAGGAGTCGTCGGTGAAAACACTTATTCTATTCTCTACGCGAGACGGGCAAACGCGCGAGATTGCCTCTTATCTGGCTTCTGAACTACAAGAGCTGGGCATTTACTCTGATGTGGTGAACCTGAACCGTACGGAGCAAATCGCCTGGCAGGATTACGACCGCGTAGTGATTGGGGCGTCTATCCGTTACGGGCATTTCCATCCTGCGCTGGATCGCTTTGTGAAAAAGCATACGGCAGCGCTCAATAAGCTGCCCGGGGCGTTCTACTCGGTCAATCTGGTGGCCCGCAAACCTGAAAAGCGTACACCGCAGACCAACAGCTACACGCGCAAGTTTTTGCTGAATTCGCCGTGGCAGCCAGACCTGTGTGCCGTCTTTGCAGGGGCGCTGCGTTATCCCCGCTATCGCTGGTATGACCGCTTTATGATTCGGCTGATTATGAAAATGACCGGCGGTGAAACCGATACGCGTAAAGAAGTGGTTTATACCGACTGGACGCAGGTGAGCAGTTTTGCCCGGGAAATCGCGCATTTATCACCCGAATCGCGGCGTATCTAAGCGTGGAGTTTGAAAAGTGAGCGAACGAAAAGTTTTTTGTATTTTGTGCTTGTCACTTCAGAATAACTCCCTATAATGCGCCTCCACTGACACGGAACAACGGCACACACGCCGCCGGGTCAGCAGAGAAAAGCAAATTAAACGCTTGACTCTGAAGCGGGAAAGCGTAATATGCACACCCCGCGCCGCAGCGAAAACGAAGCGGCACTGCTCTTTAACAATTTATCAGACAATCTGTGTGGGCACTCAAAGTGACATGGATTCTTAACGTCGCAAGACGAAAAATGAATACCAAGTCTCAACGAGTGAACACGTAATTCATTACGAAGTTTAATTCATTGAGCATCAAACTTTTAAATTGAAGAGTTTGATCATGGCTCAGATTGAACGCTGGCGGCAGGCCTAACACATGCAAGTCGAACGGTAGCACAGAGAGCTTGCTCTCGGGTGACGAGTGGCGGACGGGTGAGTAATGTCTGGGAAACTGCCTGATGGAGGGGGATAACTACTGGAAACGGTAGCTAATACCGCATAACGTCGCAAGACCAAAGAGGGGGACCTTCGGGCCTCTTGCCATCAGATGTGCCCAGATGGGATTAGCTAGTAGGTGGGGTAACGGCTCACCTAGGCGACGATCCCTAGCTGGTCTGAGAGGATGACCAGCCACACTGGAACTGAGACACGGTCCAGACTCCTACGGGAGGCAGCAGTGGGGAATATTGCACAATGGGCGCAAGCCTGATGCAGCCATGCCGCGTGTATGAAGAAGGCCTTCGGGTTGTAAAGTACTTTCAGCGGGGAGGAAGGTGTTGTGGTTAATAACCACAGCAATTGACGTTACCCGCAGAAGAAGCACCGGCTAACTCCGTGCCAGCAGCCGCGGTAATACGGAGGGTGCAAGCGTTAATCGGAATTACTGGGCGTAAAGCGCACGCAGGCGGTCTGTCAAGTCGGATGTGAAATCCCCGGGCTCAACCTGGGAACTGCATTCGAAACTGGCAGGCTGGAGTCTTGTAGAGGGGGGTAGAATTCCAGGTGTAGCGGTGAAATGCGTAGAGATCTGGAGGAATACCGGTGGCGAAGGCGGCCCCCTGGACAAAGACTGACGCTCAGGTGCGAAAGCGTGGGGAGCAAACAGGATTAGATACCCTGGTAGTCCACGCCGTAAACGATGTCGATTTGGAGGTTGTGCCCTTGAGGCGTGGCTTCCGGAGCTAACGCGTTAAATCGACCGCCTGGGGAGTACGGCCGCAAGGTTAAAACTCAAATGAATTGACGGGGGCCCGCACAAGCGGTGGAGCATGTGGTTTAATTCGATGCAACGCGAAGAACCTTACCTGGTCTTGACATCCACAGAACTTTCCAGAGATGGATTGGTGCCTTCGGGAACTGTGAGACAGGTGCTGCATGGCTGTCGTCAGCTCGTGTTGTGAAATGTTGGGTTAAGTCCCGCAACGAGCGCAACCCTTATCCTTTGTTGCCAGCGGTTAGGCCGGGAACTCAAAGGAGACTGCCAGTGATAAACTGGAGGAAGGTGGGGATGACGTCAAGTCATCATGGCCCTTACGACCAGGGCTACACACGTGCTACAATGGCGCATACAAAGAGAAGCGACCTCGCGAGAGCAAGCGGACCTCATAAAGTGCGTCGTAGTCCGGATTGGAGTCTGCAACTCGACTCCATGAAGTCGGAATCGCTAGTAATCGTAGATCAGAATGCTACGGTGAATACGTTCCCGGGCCTTGTACACACCGCCCGTCACACCATGGGAGTGGGTTGCAAAAGAAGTAGGTAGCTTAACCTTCGGGAGGGCGCTTACCACTTTGTGATTCATGACTGGGGTGAAGTCGTAACAAGGTAACCGTAGGGGAACCTGCGGTTGGATCACCTCCTTACCTTAAAGAACCTGCCTTTGCAGTGCTCACACAGATTGTCTGATGAAAAACAGCAGTAAAAACCTCTACAGGCTTGTAGCTCAGGTGGTTAGAGCGCACCCCTGATAAGGGTGAGGTCGGTGGTTCAAGTCCACTCAGGCCTACCAAATTTTCCCTGATACTGCGTTGCGGCAACGCTCACATACTGATGTATGCGTCGCGTTACCACGCCTTGTCTCAGGAAAAATTACCGGTACAGAGGTTTGCAAACGATGGGGCTATAGCTCAGCTGGGAGAGCGCCTGCTTTGCACGCAGGAGGTCTGCGGTTCGATCCCGCATAGCTCCACCATCTTTTACTGCGAACACAAGAAAACTTCAGAGTGAACCTGAAAAGGTGCACTGCGAAGTTTTGCTCTTTAAAAATCTGGATCAAGCTGAAAATTGAAACGACACATCTTTAATGGTGTGTTCGAGTCTCTCAAATTTTCGCAATCAGAAGTGAAACATCTTCGGGTTGTGAGGTTAAGCGACTAAGCGTACACGGTGGATGCCCTGGCAGTCAGAGGCGATGAAGGACGTGCTAATCTGCGAAAAGCGCCGGCGAGGTGATATGAACCCTTGACCCGGCGATGTCCGAATGGGGAAACCCAGTGTGATTCGTCACACTATCGTTAACTGAATACATAGGTTAACGAGGCGAACCGGGGGAACTGAAACATCTAAGTACCCCGAGGAAAAGAAATCAACCGAGATTCCCCCAGTAGCGGCGAGCGAACGGGGAGCAGCCCAGAGTCTGAATCAGCTTGTGTGTTAGTGGAAGCGTCTGGAAAGTCGCACGGTACAGGGTGAAAGTCCCGTACACGAAAACACACAGGCTGTGAACTCGAAGAGTAGGGCGGGACACGTGGTATCCTGTCTGAATATGGGGGGACCATCCTCCAAGGCTAAATACTCCTGACTGACCGATAGTGAACCAGTACCGTGAGGGAAAGGCGAAAAGAACCCCGGCGAGGGGAGTGAAAAAGAACCTGAAACCGTGTACGTACAAGCAGTGGGAGCACCTTCGGGTGTGACTGCGTACCTTTTGTATAATGGGTCAGCGACTTATATTCTGTAGCAAGGTTAACCGTATAGGGGAGCCGAAGGGAAACCGAGTCTTAACTGGGCGTTAAGTTGCAGGGTATAGACCCGAAACCCGGTGATCTAGCCATGGGCAGGTTGAAGGTTGGGTAACACTAACTGGAGGACCGAACCGACTAATGTTGAAAAATTAGCGGATGACCTGTGGCTGGGGGTGAAAGGCCAATCAAACCGGGAGATAGCTGGTTCTCCCCGAAAGCTATTTAGGTAGCGCCTCGTGAACTCATCTTCGGGGGTAGAGCACTGTTTCGGCTAGGGGGCCATCCCGGCTTACCAACCCGATGCAAACTACGAATACCGAAGAATGTTATCACGGGAGACACACGGCGGGTGCTAACGTCCGTCGTGAAGAGGGAAACAACCCAGACCGCCAGCTAAGGTCCCAAAGTCATGGTTAAGTGGGAAACGATGTGGGAAGGCCCAGACAGCCAGGATGTTGGCTTAGAAGCAGCCATCATTTAAAGAAAGCGTAATAGCTCACTGGTCGAGTCGGCCTGCGCGGAAGATGTAACGGGGCTAAACCATGCACCGAAGCTGCGGCAGCGACACTCTGTGTTGTTGGGTAGGGGAGCGTTCTGTAAGCCGTTGAAGGTGGCCTGTGAGGGCTGCTGGAGGTATCAGAAGTGCGAATGCTGACATAAGTAACGATAAAGCGGGTGAAAAGCCCGCTCGCCGGAAGACCAAGGGTTCCTGTCCAACGTTAATCGGGGCAGGGTGAGTCGACCCCTAAGGCGAGGCCGAAAGGCGTAGTCGATGGGAAACAGGTTAATATTCCTGTACTTGGTGTTACTGCGAAGGGGGGACGGAGAAGGCTATGTTAGCCGGGCGACGGTTGTCCCGGTTTAAGCATGTAGGCGGAGGTTCCAGGTAAATCCGGTACCTTTTAACGCTGAGGTGTGATGACGAGGCACTACGGTGCTGAAGTAACAAATGCCCTGCTTCCAGGAAAAGCCTCTAAGCATCAGGTAACACGAAATCGTACCCCAAACCGACACAGGTGGTCAGGTAGAGAATACCAAGGCGCTTGAGAGAACTCGGGTGAAGGAACTAGGCAAAATGGTGCCGTAACTTCGGGAGAAGGCACGCTGATATGTAGGTGAAGCCCCTGCGGGTGGAGCTGAAATCAGTCGAAGATACCAGCTGGCTGCAACTGTTTATTAAAAACACAGCACTGTGCAAACACGAAAGTGGACGTATACGGTGTGACGCCTGCCCGGTGCCGGAAGGTTAATTGATGGGGTTAGCGGTAACGCGAAGCTCTTGATCGAAGCCCCGGTAAACGGCGGCCGTAACTATAACGGTCCTAAGGTAGCGAAATTCCTTGTCGGGTAAGTTCCGACCTGCACGAATGGCGTAATGATGGCCAGGCTGTCTCCACCCGAGACTCAGTGAAATTGAACTCGCTGTGAAGATGCAGTGTACCCGCGGCAAGACGGAAAGACCCCGTGAACCTTTACTATAGCTTGACACTGAACACTGGTCCTTGATGTGTAGGATAGGTGGGAGGCTTTGAAGCGTGGACGCCAGTCTGCGTGGAGCCATCCTTGAAATACCACCCTTTAATGGCTGGTGTTCTAACGTAGACCCGTTACC
The DNA here is from genome assembly GCF_050031465.1 of Enterobacter cloacae complex sp. 277I4. Taxonomy (NCBI): domain Bacteria; kingdom Pseudomonadati; phylum Pseudomonadota; class Gammaproteobacteria; order Enterobacterales; family Enterobacteriaceae; genus Enterobacter; species Enterobacter cloacae complex sp. 277I4. The sequence continues at coordinate 4,873,689 of NZ_JBLGWC010000001.1, read as the reverse complement.
CGGGTTGCGGACAGTGTCTGGTGGGTAGTTTGACTGGGGCGGTCTCCTCCCAAAGAGTAACGGAGGAGCACGAAGGTTAGCTAATCCTGGTCGGACATCAGGAGGTTAGTGCAATGGCATAAGCTAGCTTGACTGCGAGAGTGACGGCTCGAGCAGGTGCGAAAGCAGGTCATAGTGATCCGGTGGTTCTGAATGGAAGGGCCATCGCTCAACGGATAAAAGGTACTCCGGGGATAACAGGCTGATACCGCCCAAGAGTTCATATCGACGGCGGTGTTTGGCACCTCGATGTCGGCTCATCACATCCTGGGGCTGAAGTAGGTCCCAAGGGTATGGCTGTTCGCCATTTAAAGTGGTACGCGAGCTGGGTTTAGAACGTCGTGAGACAGTTCGGTCCCTATCTGCCGTGGGCGCTGGAGAATTGAGGGGGGCTGCTCCTAGTACGAGAGGACCGGAGTGGACGCATCACTGGTGTTCGGGTTGTCATGCCAATGGCACTGCCCGGTAGCTAAATGCGGAAGAGATAAGTGCTGAAAGCATCTAAGCACGAAACTTGCCCCGAGATGAGTTCTCCCTGAGACTTAAAGTCTCCTGAAGGAACGTTGAAGACGACGACGTTGATAGGTCGGGTGTGTAAGCGCAGCGATGCGTTGAGCTAACCGATACTAATGAACCGTGAGGCTTAACCTTACAACGCCGAAGGTGTTTTGGCGAAGAGACAGAATTTCAGCTTTGATTCAGAGTCCGAAGGATTTTGCGCTGAGACAAGGCGGCAAGCGAAGGAAAGGAAGGAGCATACTGAGGTATGTGACTGACTTTACGAGAGCAGCCAACGCAGTATCAGCCCAAAAGACACAGGACAGAGCACAGGAATTTGCCTGGCGGCTTTAGCGCGGTGGTCCCACCTGACCCCATGCCGAACTCAGAAGTGAAACGCCGTAGCGCCGATGGTAGTGTGGGGTCTCCCCATGTGAGAGTAGGGAACTGCCAGGCATCAAACAAGTGAAGAGGCCATCCGAAAGGATGGCCTTTTTGCGTTTCTGCGTTGCACAAACTAATCCCCCACAACGTACTGCTTATACGGTAAACTACCTGCGTTTTTGCATCAGGATAGCGCCTATGAACCACTCCCTTAAGCCCTGGAATACCTTTGGTATTCAACGGAATGCTAATCACATTGTACGCGCCGATACGGCCCAGCAACTGCTGGATGCATGGCAACGCGCGACAGAAAACAACGAACCCGTACTGATTCTGGGCGAAGGCAGCAATGTCCTGTTTCTCGATGATTTTGCCGGGACGGTCATTATTAACCGCATCATGGGAATTGAGGTCGAAGAGTGCGCCGATAGCTGGCGTTTGCGCGTAGGTGCCGGCGAAAACTGGCATCAACTGGTGCAATATACCCTCGAAAAAGGGATGCCGGGACTGGAAAACCTGGCTCTCATCCCGGGCTGTGCGGGATCATCGCCCATTCAAAATATCGGTGCGTATGGCATCGAACTCAAACACGTGTGCGACTATGTCGACTGCATTGAGCTGGCGACCGGTACGGCTCAGCGTTTAACGGCAGAGCAGTGCCGTTTTGGCTACCGTGACAGCATCTTCAAACATGAATATCAGGATCGCTACGTCATTGTCGCTGTGGGCCTGCGTCTGTCCAAAACCTGGCAGCCGGTGCTGACCTATGGTGATTTAACGCGCCTCGATCCGGCAACCGTCACCCCTCGCGATGTGTTTGACTCGGTTTGCCATATGCGCATGACCAAACTGCCCGATCCCAAAGTAAACGGAAATGCCGGCAGTTTCTTCAAAAACCCGGTCATAAGCAGCGAAAACGCGAAAGTATTGCTGGCTAAATGGCCTACTGCCCCGCATTACCCGCAGGCGGATGGCAGCGTGAAGCTGGCCGCAGGGTGGCTTATCGATCAGTGCCAGTTAAAAGGTACTGCCGTGGGCGGCGCAGCGGTTCACCGTCAGCAGGCACTGGTGCTGATCAATCAACACGATGCGACCAGCGACGACGTAGTGCAACTGGCGCACCATGTGCGTCAGCAAGTGGGTGAGAAATTTAACGTCTGGCTGGAGCCGGAAGTCCGCTTCATTGGTCGTACGGGTGAAGTGAATGCTGTGGAGGCTATCGCGTGAAGGACAATACCATCCCGTTAACCCTGATTGGCATCCTTGCCGACGGTGAGTTTCATTCTGGCGAGCAATTAGGCGAGCAACTGGGCATGAGCCGTGCTGCCATTAATAAACATATTCAGACCCTCCGCGACTGGGGGGTTGATGTCTTCACCGTGCCCGGAAAAGGCTACAGCCTGCCGGAGCCTATTCAGCTCCTGAATGAAGAACTCATCCGCAGCCAGATAGGGCAGGGTAACGTGGCCGTATTGCCGGTCATCGATTCGACAAACCAGTACCTGCTGGAGCGGATAGGCGAGCTGGAATCAGGGGATGCCTGCGTTGCAGAGTACCAGCAGGCCGGGCGCGGCCGTCGCGGGCGTAAGTGGTTCTCGCCGTTTGGCGCAAACCTCTATCTTTCCATGTACTGGCGTCTTGAGCAGGGGCCTGCCGCCGCAGTGGGTCTGAGTCTGGTGATTGGTATCGTTATGGCGGAAGTTCTGCATGAACTTGGCGCGGATAAAGTACGGGTAAAATGGCCAAACGACCTTTACCTGAACGATCGTAAGCTTGCCGGCATCCTGGTCGAACTGACGGGAAAAACTGGCGATGCGGCGCAAATTGTCATTGGTGCCGGTCTCAATATGGTAATGCGAAATGTGCAAAGCGATGTGGTGAATCAGGCGTGGACCAACCTGCAGGAAGCGGGGATCACCATCGATCGCAACACGCTTGCCGTGCGTATGATTAAAGAGCTGCGTACCTCCTTGTCTCTCTTTGAACAGGAAGGGCTGGCATCGTTCCTGTCTCGCTGGGAAAAACTCGATAACTTTATCAACCGACCGGTGAAACTGCTGATTGGTGATAAGGAGATCTACGGTATCTCTCGCGGCATTGATGCACAGGGTGCCCTGCTCCTGGAGCAGGATGGCGTCATCAAGCCCTGGGTGGGCGGTGAGATCTCCCTGCGCAGCGCTGAATAAATGAGTATGCGCCCTACAGGATATTCCGCGAGCCTGAAAATGCTCGTCTGGCTCGCGGAACAATCATTCCCTCTCCCCGAGGGGAAGAGGGTCTGGAGAACTTACTGCGGATAAGGTACCCAGTCTCCGCCGTTCAGACGAACGTACGGTTTGTTCTGGTACTGAATGACAACCGCATTCGCATTCTCTGACACTTCCGCGGTTTGCGGCAGATTGCTGGTGAGCTGATCCCAGTTCACGCTATCTTCCACAAACAGCTTACCATCGACCGCGCGGGCCACGAGCTCAGAGATGGCCAGATAGCTGACTGGCTGAGTGATCTCAATCGGTGCGCCCTGATGCGGTGCCTTCATACCAAAGAATTTAATCCCGGCAGGCACGTTGGTAATGGACGGGCTGGGGATATCGCGCAGGCCGGACACCTGCATTCTGTCGCCTTTCAGCGCCCCACCGTGCTCCGGAACGACAACCACCATCACTTTACGGCCAGATTTTTCCAGCTCAGTGAAGAACGCATCCAGCTCATCAAAGAACTTCTGCGCACGCACTTTGTAATCCGCCGTTTTGCTCACGCCCGGGAAATGGTTACCGTCGTGAAGGGGCAGGGTGTTATAGAACGTGGCGCTGCGCGGATTGCTGTCTTTTTCAATGGTCTGCAGCCAGCGCTGTAGCACGGCGGTATCGTCATAGACTGGCGAGCCGTCGAAGCCCAGCAGCGTGACCGGCAGCCCGGTTTGATCCATCAGCGGTGCCTGCATACCCCCTTCTTCACGTACCTCTTTCAGGAAGTTACCAAACTGACCGTTATGCCCCAGCATCAGATGCTGCGTAAAGCCCAGTTTCGCCAGGTTATCGAACAGATAACACTGGTTGCCAGCGGGCTGATACAAATTCTTGTGCGATGGCTGGCCGCAGCTTGCTCGCAGCAGGCGGATGGCCGCCGGGCCGCTGTACGAGGTGGCAGAGTTAAAGTCTTTAAACTGGATATCGAAATGCGACCACAGCGGGTGCGACATTAAACCAGCCGCATCAACGTCAGCCCAGGAGAGGGAGCAGATGTTAATTACCAGCAGTTCAAACGGCTGAGCATCTGCCGGGAGTGCATCCGGGAATTTAGTCTGACGCTTATCTTCCGCGGTGTAGAAGCTGGAAAGCCAGGCATTCAGGTTGGTTGAGGTCGGCGGTGCGGTCTGCGCTGGAATATCGCCCACCACCGGCGTGTCGCCAGCCGTGGCAACGGTTGCTGCCGCGCTTCCTCCGGTGGTGGTCACCGTGCTGGTCGGTTGACCGGCAGGCCACAGGGAAAAACTTGGCCCAGCCAGCGTCAGAACGTTCAGCCAAATCATAATGGCAACGACAAACACCGTGACGCGGATCCACTGTGACAGAAACAGCCAGGCAACCAGCAGCACAAAGACCGCGCCAATCATCTGCCAGTTAATAAAGCGCTCGGTCAGGTCGAGGATATAGCTAGCGCTAAACCCGGCGACCTGCGAACCCTGACTCATGATGCTGTCCGGCCCCGGCAGCCAGGTATCATGCCAGAACAGCGCAAAACCCAGCGGGATGGCAACCCAGTGACGCAAGCGATGCAGCCTGATATTGGGCAGCGGCATCAGCAGGAAGGCCATAAACACCAGGTTCAGCAGAGGATGGAAGTTCAGATAGCCAGCCCACAGCAGACCAAACTTCACCAGAAAGTAGAAGTTCCAGCCGGAAAGGCCGCGCCAGTATTGCCACAGAGGCGATGGTGACGAAGCGGTATAAGTTGAGTTAGTCATGTTTTCGGTCTGCCTTGACGTGTGTTGCCCGTGTCAGTGTTCCGGCTGGTTTGACATAGCGAGGTTTGCCAAACGCCATTCTGGCCGTATCGCGAATACGGCGCAGTGAATGGCGTGCATAATAACCAAGCGGGAAAAAGATCAGCGCACAGAATACAACCAGTTGAATGATATCGCTGATATTCATGATGGTGCGTTCTCCCCATTCTCAGTTAATAAGCGAAGGGGTTCCGGAACCCGACGCCAGACATGGCCGTCATGCCGTGCATTGAGGATCGGTTTGACATCGCTCGTGACAGGTAGCGGTTTCACCCAGTTTTCAGGCGCGAGGGCACGCATCTGCACCAGCTCAGCGCTGATCAGATTGTCTTCGAACCAAATCATACGGTTTGAGAAAATATCCCCGGTAGGCAGCGGGAAGATATGGTTCAGTGCGGTATCGAGATCGTTCACCCGACAAAAAGACAAAAACAGTACCAGGCGGTTGTCGCCAATCGTCATGATGTCCCCGGTACGGTTCGGGCGGCATAAGGTGAGCGCCTGTTCCACGCGGATCCCCGGTACAGGTCGCAGGGCAACCATTACCCCTTTCCCGTCTGCAGGAAGCAGCGTGTTGTTCATCATGTTGCCAACGGCATCGCAGAAGGTATCCCATTTCTGATAACCACGCAGTTTCATCGGCTGCGTCATGGAAAGCAGCGTGGAAATATCTTCCGGTACGTGGCGGTTGAACTGCTGCCCCTGGACACTTTCGATAAGCGTCAGGCAGCGTGACAGAGGGGCATTCCACGGGATAACCATGTTTGCGCCACAGCCCAAAAGCAGACGCTCGTCCGTGGCACGCAGGCTGGTATTGTTTTCGCGTACCACAATTTTTAACGCGCTGCCGCGTTGACGACGTAAGGTATGAATTTGTCGTGCCAGCGTTTCAATCTGATTGTTCTGCATCAGCGAGAAAACAAGGGTTGCCGCCTGCGTCGTGCGGGCTTCATGAAAAAGCGCTTCATTGGACTCAAACAGGGACCAGTTTTCAGACAGCGCGGGCGCCCCCTCCAGTACCGCAATATGGCTCAGGATCCGTTTTTCATCGCTGCGCGGTTGCACCACGGTTTCTTCTTGCTGGGCAAGGTGCCACTCGCCGTCAATATGTTTAAGCGTAAGCTGCTGTCTGGCGCTCACGCCTTTTTCATTACACCAGAATGCAATATCGTAGAGATAGCTGCCCGCCTGGTCGCGCAGACTCGCCAGGCCGAATAGCGAGCGATACTCCGCCATTAAAAGTGAGAACAGCTTGTCGTTATTACTGCCGGGATTGATTATCAATAGCGTGCAATTTTGAAATTTTGCCCATTTATTGATTTTTTCCAGCCACTGCAGCAGTTTCTCCGTCGGGATATTTTGCAGGGCGTTATGTGAACATTTAAGAATCAATAAAAAGCGGTCTGGATTGATGGAACACTGAATGTCGCGGGACAAATAGTATAGACTATCTGCTTCCGACGGCATGGAAAACAAGCGTACAGTCTGTGGACCGCGGTCTCGCTCAAGCGTAATAATTTGCTTCGGGTCTTCGCCCATACTAATGACAGCGACCCGGGAGTCCTTACCCTGCGCGGCAATTGTCTGGTTTACCAGACTGATAGCATCTTCATTACGATCCGAATTAACCCACCAGACTCCTCCGACTGGCATGTGGCGCAATTCGTCCCATAATGACTGGATGCCAATAGAAAATATGGAGTCCACGGTGTCCCTCTTTTCGTCTAATTTATCTGTATATCAGTTTACTAGCGAAAGCGTAGAAATAAACCTAACATTGAAATTAAAGAGCATCAGATTTAGCATGTAAATGAAATTTCACAGGGCAGGAAGCCTCGCGACTTCAGAGAGTAAAATGATACTCAAAGGGATGGAAAAAAATGGATAATAACGAACCCGGAACCCCAGTCGATTCGACCTTGGGTTACACATTCCAAAACGATTTTCTGGCGCTGACGCAGGCCTTTTCTTTACCTGAAATAGATTACACCGATATTTCCCAGCGGGAACAGTTGGCTGCGGCTATTAAACGTTGGCCGTTATTAGCTGAATTTACCCAACAACAATAAGGGAGCCATTGATGGCCATACTCGGATTACAGGGCGTCCGTGGTGGAGTGGGTACAACATCCGTTACCGCGGCGCTGGCGTGGTCATTACAGCTTTTAGGTGAATCGGTGCTGGTGATTGATGCCTGCGCCGATAATTTGCTGCGTATGTCATTTAACGTCGACTTTACCCGTACAGAGGGTTGGGCCCGCGCGTTGCTTGATGATAAAGACTGGCGTGATGCGGGTCTGCGTTACACCTCTCAGCTCGATCTCCTGCCGTTTGGTCAACTGACCACGACAGAGCGTGAGAATGAAGCCGCCTACCAGCGTTTATTTTCGCAATTCACACTCGCGCTGCAGAGCCTCAAAGAAAAAGGCCATTATCAGTGGATCCTGCTGGATCTGCCGCACGGTGCCGGCACGCTGACCCGACAGCTGATTGCCCAGTGCGACCACGTGCTCTCCATTGTGAACGTCGATGCTAATTGCCATATCCGTCTACATCAGCAGGGATTGCCCCAGAATAGCCATATCCTGATTAACGATTTACGCATTGGCAGCCAGATCCAGGACGATCTGTATCAGGTCTGGCTGCAAAGCCAGCGTCGTCTGCTGCCGATTGTGATCCATCGTGATGAGGGGATGGCGGAATGCCTCGCCTCCAAACAGCCACTTGGCGAGTATCGTAGCGATTCGCTGGCGGCAGAAGAGATCCTGACGCTGGCGAACTGGTGTCTGCTGCACTTCGCCCAAGAGGCGGATCCTGCCAGGGGTACGGTATGAGTCGACTCGCCAGCTGGTTACTCATCCCGCCGGTTAGTTCGCGTTTAAGCGACCATTACCGGCATTATCGCCGGCATGGTGCCTCGGCATTTAGCGCCGCGTTCGGCTGTTTCTGGATGATTCTGGCCTGGATGTTCATCCCCCTCGAGCACCCCCGCTGGCAGCGCATTCGTGCGCGACACAGTGAATTGTATCCGCACATTAATCCTGACCGTCCACGGCCGTTAGATCCGGCGCGGTACATCATTCAGGCCATCTGGCTGGTGGTTACGTCGCCGCGGCAGGAGAAAAAGACGCCGCACTGGCGCAGCTTCAGCCGGGTCCAGCTTTTACGCGAACGCTATCATCAGTGGCTGGACAGGCTGCCTGACCGCGTGGGCGATAAGACCAGCCATCTGGATAACCATAAAGAACTCGGGCATCTGCATCCGGGTTTACGGCGTTTTATTCTGGGCGTGATTGTTGTCTTCTCGCTCATTCTGGCGCTGGTCTGTATCACGCAACCCTTTAACCCGCTGGCGCAGTTCACTTTCCTGATCCTGCTGTGGGGCGTGGCGCTGCTGGTGCGGCGTATACCGGGGCGCTTCTCCGCCCTGATGCTGATTGTGTTATCACTGACCGTCTCCTGCCGCTATATCTGGTGGCGTTATACCTCAACGCTGAACTGGGATGACCCGGTCAGTCTGGTATGCGGTCTGGTGCTGCTGTTTGCTGAAACGTACGCCTGGATTGTGCTGGTGTTGGGCTATTTCCAGGTGATCTGGCCGCTCAACCGCCAGCCGGTTCCGCTGCCAAAAGATACGTCGCAGTGGCCGACTGTCGATCTCTTTGTGCCGACCTATAACGAAGATCTGAGCGTGGTGAAAAATACCATTTACGCCGCGCTGGGTATCGACTGGCCCAAAGATAAGCTCAAAATCTGGATCCTGGATGACGGCGGTCGGGCCGCGTTCCGTGAGTTCGCGCAAGAGGTGGGCGTTGAGTATATCGCCCGCACCTCTCACGAACATGCCAAAGCCGGGAACATCAACAACGCGCTGAAGTATGCGACAGGGGAGTTTGTCTCCATCTTTGACTGCGACCACGTGCCGACGCGCTCGTTCCTGCAGATGACGATGGGCTGGTTCCTGAAAGAGAAAGCGCTGGCGATGATGCAGACGCCGCACCATTTCTTCTCGCCGGATCCGTTTGAACGTAACCTCGGCCGTTTCCGTAAGACCCCGAACGAAGGCACGCTGTTCTATGGCCTGGTGCAGGACGGCAACGACATGTGGGATGCGACCTTCTTCTGCGGTTCCTGTGCGGTTATCCGCCGTAAACCACTGGATGAAATTGGCGGCATCGCGGTTGAAACGGTTACCGAAGATGCCCATACCTCGCTACGCCTGCACCGTCGCGGCTATACCTCGGCCTATATGCGTATCCCTCAGGCGGCCGGTCTGGCGACGGAATCCCTGTCGGCGCATATCGGCCAGCGTATTCGCTGGGCGCGCGGGATGGTACAGATTTTCCGTCTTGATAACCCGCTGTTGGGTAAAGGCCTCAAGCTGGCGCAACGTCTGTGCTACGTCAACGCCATGTTCCACTTCTTATCCGGTATTCCGCGGCTGATCTTCCTGACTGCGCCGCTGGCGTTCCTGCTTCTTCACGCCTATATCATCTACGCGCCCGCGCTGATGATTGCGCTGTTTGTTCTGCCGCACATGATCCACGCGAGCCTGACCAACTCGAAGATTCAGGGCAAGTATCGCCACTCATTCTGGAGTGAAATCTACGAAACGGTGCTGGCCTGGTACATCGCGCCGCCAACGATGGTGGCGCTGATTAACCCGCATAAAGGCAAGTTTAACGTCACCGCGAAGGGTGGCCTGGTGGAAGAGGAGTATGTCGACTGGGTGATCTCCCGTCCGTACATCTTCCTGGTGCTGCTGAACATTGTGGGGGTAATTGCCGGTATCTGGCGCTACTTCTACGGTCCGGAAAACGAAATCCTGACGGTGTTCGTCAGTATGGCATGGGTATTTTACAACCTGATTATCCTTGGCGGCGCAGTGGCGGTGTCAGTGGAAAGCAAGCAGGTACGTCGCGCGCATCGTGTTGAAATCAGCATGCCTGCGGCGATAGCCCGTGAAGATGGTCATCTCTTCTCCTGTACCGTTCATGACTTCTCCGACGGTGGTCTGGGTATCAAAATCAACGGACAGGCGAAGGTGCTGGAAGGGCAGAAGGTTAACCTGTTGCTTAAGCGTGGCCAGCAGGAGTATGTCTTCCCGACACAGGTTGTGCGTGTGGCAGGCAATGAAGTGGGTCTGCAGCTGATGCCGCTGACCAGGAAGCAACATATTGATTTTGTGCAGTGTACGTTTGCCCGCGCGGATACGTGGGCTCTCTGGCAGGACAGCTTCCCGGAAGATAAACCTCTGGAAAGCCTGCTGGATATTCTGAAGCTGGGGTTCCGTGGCTATCGTCACCTTGCAGAATTTGCCCCGTCGTCGGTGAAAATAATTTTCCGGTCACTTACTTCGCTGGTTTCCTGGGTCGTGTCGTTCATTCCTCGTCGTCCTGAGCGGGATGAGGCGAAGCAGGCGGACCCGGTTATGGCTCAACAATGATGATAACGCGATGAAAACAAAACTTTCCTGGTTATGTGCAGTGGCAATGGGGATGAGTACGCTCCCCGCAACAATGGCTAACGCAGCGCCTGATAACGCCGCGGCCACGCCTGCTCCAACGGTGCCTGTGGTGTCGCAAGCGACCGAACCGGTTGTCACCGCGGCGCCCGGTCAAACAGAAAATCTCGTTCCCAACCAGCCGACAGCGGGAAATACCCTGCCGGCCGACGCGCAGGTTGTGGGGCAGGTGATGCCGGGCGTTCCGGGGGCTAATGCGCCTGTTGTCACGGAGAATGCCCCGTCGCGGGACGTGAAGCTCACCTTTGCGCAGATTGCGCCGCCTCCGGGCAGCATGGTGCTGCGCGGCGTCAATCCTAAAGGCGGCGTTGAGTTTGGTATGCGCAGCGATGAGGTTGTGTCGAAGGCGGTGCTGAACCTGGAATATACCCCTTCTCCTTCGCTGCTGCCGACCCAGTCTCAGCTGAAGGTCTATCTGAATGACGAGCTGATGGACGTGCTGCCGGTCACCAAAGAGCAGTTGGGTAAGAAAACCCTGGCTCAGGTGCCGATCAACCCGCTGTTTATCACCGACTTTAACCGTATCCGTCTGGAATTCGTGGGCCATTACCGTGACGTGTGCGAAAACCCGGCCAGCAACACGCTGTGGATGGATGTCGGGCGTAACTCATCGCTGCAGATGACCTACCAGTCGCTGGCGCTGAAAAACGATCTCTCCGCGTTCCCGGTGCCGTTCTTCGATCCGCGTGATAATCGCCCGTTAAACCTGCCGATGGTCTTTGCGTCCTCACCGGACGTCACGGAGCAACTGGCAGCGACCATCGTGGCCTCCTGGTTCGGCTCCCGTTCCGGCTGGCGCGGGCAGAATTTCCCGGTTATGTATGACAAGATCCCTGACAGAAATGCCATCATCTTTGCGACCAACGCGAAGCGTCCTGCTTTCCTGCGTGAGCACCCGGACGTAAAAGCGCCGACCATTGAGATGATAAGCCACCCGGATAACCCGTATGTGAAACTGCTGGTGGTTTTCGGGCGTGATGAGAAAGACCTGGTGCAGGCGGCAAAAGCGATTGCACAGGGGAATATCCTGTTCCGCGGCAGTAGCGTGGTTGTCGATGAGGTCAAGCCGCTGTTGGCACGTAAACCTTATGACGCGCCAAACTGGGTACGTACCGACCGCGCCGTCACCTTCGGCGAGCTGAAAACCTATGAAGAGCAGCTGCAGTCGACAGGGATTGAGCCGTCTCCTGTCAGCCTGTCGCTGAACCTGCCGCCGGACCTGTATCTGCTGCGCACCACCGGTATCGATATGAACCTCAACTATCGTTACACCGCGCCGTCAACCAAAGACAGTTCGCGCATGGATATCAGCCTGAATAACCAGTTCCTTCAGTCGTTTAATCTGATGAATAATCAGGAAACGAACCGTCTGCTGCTGCGTTTGCCGGTACTGCAGGGGCTGCTGGATGGTAAAACCGATGTCTCCATCCCGGCGCTGAAGCTCGGGGCGGTAAACCAGCTGCGCTTTGATTTCCAGTACATGAATCCAATGCCGGGCGGTTCGGTGGACAACTGCATCACCTTCCAGCCGGTGCAGAACCACGTCGTGATTGGCGATGAATCGACCATCGACTTCTCGAAGTACTATCACTTCCTCGCCATGCCGGATCTGCGGGCGTTTGCTAACGCGGGCTTCCCGTTCAGCCGTATGGCGGACCTGTCTGAATCCATTGTTGTGATGCCAAAAGCGCCAAATGAAGGGCAGGTGACGACGCTGCTGGACACCATGGCGACCGTAGGCGCGCAAACGGGCCTGCCGGCGATTAACGTTACCCTGACGGATGATGGCGCTCAAATTCAGAACAAAGATGCGGACATCATGGTGATCGGTTCCATCCCGGATAAGCTGAAGGATGAGAAGCGTATCGATCTGCTGGTTCAGGCAGCCCAGTCCTGGGTTAACACGCCGCTGCGTCAGACCGAGTTCCCGAGCATCATGCCGGATATCAACGATCGTAAAGCCAGCGCGCAGACGGCTGTCACGTCTCAGGGGGCGATGGCGGCCGTGGTCGGCTTCCAGTCACCGTACAACGATCAGCGTAGCGTGATTGCCCTGCTCGCAGACAGCCCGCGTGGCTACGAACTGCTCAACAGTGCGATGAACGACAGCGGTAAACGTGCCGCGATGTTCGGCTCTGTGTCGGTGATACGTGAGTCGGGCGTGAACAGCCTGCGCGTAGGCGATGTGTACTATGTGGGGCATCTGCCATGGTTCGAACGTCTGTGGTATGCGCTCTCTAACCATCCGATTCTGCTCGCTATCCTGGCCGCCGTCAGCGTGGTGCTGCTGGCCTGGGTGCTGTGGCGTCTGCTGCGTATCATCAGCCGTCGTCGCCTGAATCCGGATCATGAGTAAGATGTGATGAAAGCCTTTCGCTGGTGTGTCATTGCGTTGATGCTGGCGGCGGCGCCTCTGCGCGCCGCCTGTACCTGGCCTGCCTGGGAGAAATTTAAACAGGATTACATCAGCGAAGGCGGGCGGGTCATTGATCCCAGCGACACGCGTAAAATCACTACCTCGGAAGGGCAAAGCTACGCGCTGTTCTTTGCCCTCGCTGCGAATGACCGTAAAGCGTTCGACAAGGTGCTGGCATGGACGCGGGATAACCTTGCCGGGGGGCATCTCGACGACACGCTCCCCGCCTGGTTATGGGGGCAAAAAGACAAAGACACCTGGGCGGTTATCGATACCAATTCCGCCTCGGATGCCGATATCTGGATCGCCTGGTCCCTGCTTGAAGCGGGGCGGTTATGGAAAGACGCTGACTATACCCGTACGGGCAAGACGCTACTCGAGCGCATCGCCCGCGAAGAAGTGGTGAAAGTACCTGGCCTCGGTCTGATGCTGCTGCCCGGTAAAGTTGGCTTTGTCGATGAGAACGCCTGGCGTTTTAATCCCAGCTATCTTCCTCCACAGCTCGCAAGCTACTTCACGCGTTTTGGCGCCCCGTGGACCACCCTGCGTGAGACCAATCTGCGCTTGCTGCTGGAGAGTGCGCCGAAAGGTTTTTCGCCGGACTGGGTGCAATACCAGAAAAACAAAGGCTGGCGGTTACAGCAGGAGCCGCCGCTGGTGGGGGGATATGACGCCATCCGCGTCTATCTCTGGGTGGGGATGATGAACGATAACGATCCTCAAAAAGCCCGGCTGCTGGCGCGCTTCAGGCCGATGGCCGCCACCACAACAAAACAGGGTGTACCACCGGAAAAAGTGAATGTGGTGAGTGGAGCACGCACGGGCAATGGCCCGGTCGGCTTCTCTGCCGCCATGCTGCCTTTTTTACAACAGCGTGATGCGCAGGCCGTCCAGCGCCAGCGCGTGGCTGACCACTTTCCTGATAATAATGCTTACTACAGTTATGTACTGACTCTCTTTGGACAAGGATGGGATCAGCATCGTTTTCGTTTCACCACAAAAGGTGAATTAATACCGGATTGGGGCCAGGAATGCGCAAGTTCACAGTAAATCTACTCAGTTTATCGCTTGGCCTGGCGCTGATGCCGCTGGCTCAGGCCGTCAACTCTCCGCAGCAGCAACAGCTGCTGGAACAGGTGCGCCTGGGGGAATCGACGCAGCGTGAAGATTTGGTGCGTCAGTCGCTCTATCGTCTTGAGCTGATCGACCCGAACAACCCTGACGTTATTGCGGCACGTTTTCGCTATCTGCTTCGTCAGGGCGACAACGCCGGCGCGCAAAAAGAGCTGGATAGACTGAAAGGGATCGCCCCCGGTTCCAGCGCGTACCAGTCCTCGCGCAATACGATGCTGCTTTCCACGCCGGATGGCCGCCAGCAGTTACAGCAGGCTCGCTTACTCGCCACGACAGGCCATACCCAGGAAGCGATTGCCGCCTATGACAAGCTGTTCGACGGCAACCCGCCGGGCGGCGACGTGGCAACAGAATACTGGAATGTGGTGGCGAAAGATCCCGCCCGCCGCAATGCGGCCATTAACCAGCTGAAAAAGATCAACAGCAGCAGCCCCGGCAATACGCAGCTGCAGTCGACGCTGGCCCAGCTGCTGTTCCAGACCGGGCGCCGTGATGAAGGCTTTGCGGTGCTGCAGGAGATGGCCAAATCCAGCAATGGCCGCAGCCAGGCGTCGGATATGTGGTATGCGCAGATCAAAGACCAGTCTGTCAGCAGTGCCAGCGTCTCCGCGCTGCAAAAGTACCTGAGCGTATTCAGTGACGGTGAGAACGTAACCGCAGCGCGTTCACAGCTTGAAGCGCAGCAAAAACAGCTCGCCGATCCAACTTTCCGTGCTAAAGCACAAGGCCTGGCGGCAGTGGATGCCGGACAGGGTGATAAGGCGGTGGCGGAACTGCAAAAGGCGGTCAGCGCAAACCATGCCGACAGCGAAGCCATTGGCGCGCTGGGCCAGGCATACTCCCAGAAAGGCGACCGTGCTCGCGCGGTGGCACAGTTTGAAAAGGCGATCGCCCTCGATCCGCAGAGCGATAACCGCGGCAAATGGGACAGCTTGCTGAAGGTGAACCGTTACTGGCTGCTGATCCAGCAGGGGGATGCGGCGCTGAAAGCGAATAACCCGGCACAGGCGGAGCGCTATTATCAGCAGGCGCGCACTATCGACAATAGCGACAGTTATGCGGTGCTGGGGCTGGGTGATGCCGCAGCGGCACGTAAAGATAACGACGCCGCCGAGCGCTATTATCGCCAGGCATTACGCATGGACAGCGGCAACAGTAACGCGGTCCGCGGACTGGCCAATATTTATCGCGCACAGTCACCGGAGAAAGCCTCGCAGTTTATCCAGTCGCTCTCCGCCAGCCAGCGTCGCAGCATTGATGATATTGAACGTAGCCTGACCAACGAACAGCTCTCCGCCCAGGCCGAGCAGTTGGAGAACCAGGGCAAATACGCCCAGGCCGCCGAGGTTCAGCGTCGTCGTCTGGCGCTCTCTCCAGGCGACGTATGGATCACCTATCGCCTGTCGCGCGATCTCTACAGCGCAGGCCAGCGCAGTCAGGCAGATACCCTGATGCGTCAGCTTGCCAGCCAGAAACCGACCGACCCGGATCAGGTGTATGCCAACGGGCTCTATCTTTCCGGTAACGACCAGGATCGTGCCGCGCTGGCCCATCTGGAGACGCTGCCGCGCAGCCAGTGGAACAGCAATATTCAGGAGCTTGCCGACCGCCTGCAAAGTAATCAGGTGCTCGAAACCGCCAATCGCCTGCGCGACAGTGGCAAAGAGCAGGAGGCGGAAAATCTTCTTCGTCAGCAACCTGCTTCTACCCGTATCGATTTAACCCTGGCGGACTGGGCGCAGCAGCGGGGCGATCTCAGTGCAGCAAAAACGGCATACAGCGGCGTGTTGCAGCGCGAGCCACAAAACGAAGATGCGATCCTCGGCCTGACCGAAATCTACAGTGCGCAGGGCGACAAAGACGCTGCGCGTGCCGAACTGGCGAAACTGCCTGCGACGCAAAATGGCCAGCCGTTGTCGCTCAACATGCAGCGCCGCATCGCGATGGCGCAGGCGGGGCTGGGTGATTCTGCTGCCGCAGAAAAGACGTTCAACAGCATCATTCCGCAGGCAAAATCACAGCCTGCGTCAATGGAAAACGCGCTGGTGCTGCGTGATGCGGCACGTTTTCAGACGCAAAATGGCCAGCCTCAGCAGGCGCTGGAAACCTATAAAGATGCCATGGTCTCCTCTGGTATAACCACCACCCGTCCGGCAGACAATGACACCTTTACACGCCTGACGCGTAACGACGAAAAAGATGACTGGCTGAAGCGCGGCGTGCGTAGCGATGCCGGTGATTTGTATCGCCAGCAGGATGTTAACGTTACGCTGCAGCACGACTACTGGGGATCCAGCGGTACCGGCGGCTACTCCGACCTGAAAGCCCACACCACCATGCTGCAGGTGGATGCGCCGCTCTCTGATGGACGGATGTTCTTCCGCAGCGATCTGGTCAATATGGATGCCGGTTCGTTTGCCACCAACAACGGCACCTACGATCCCAAATGGGGGACCTGTGCCGAAACGCCATGTCGTGGCAACACCAGTCAGACGTCAAACGGCGCAAGCGTGGCCGTGGGCTGGCAGAATAAAACCTGGGCATGGGATATCGGCACCACGCCAATGGGCTTTGACGTGGTGGATGTTGTCGGCGGGGTGAGCTATAGCAACGATCTCGGTCCTATCGGCTACACCATTAACGCCCACCGTCGCCCGATCTCCAGCTCTCTGCTGGCCTTTGCCGGGCAAAAAGACACCAATACCGGCACCACCTGGGGCGGCGTGCGCGCCACCGGCGGTGGCGTGAGCATCAGCTACGATAAAGGCGAGGCGAACGGCATCTGGTCAAGCCTGAATGCGGAATCGCTGACCGGGAAAAATGTAGAGGATAACTGGCGCGTCCGCTGGATGACCGGTTACTACTACAAGCTGATTAATAAAAACAACGAGCGCCTGACGGTCGGTGTCTCTAACATGCTCTGGCACTACGATAAAGATCTGAGCGGCTATACCCTGGGTCAGGGCGGCTATTATAGCCCGCAGGAATATGTCTCCTTTGCGCTGCCGGTCACCTGGCGTAAACGCACGGAGAACTGGTCCTGGGAGCTGGGCGGGTCTGTCTCATGGTCTCACTCCAAAACCAACGATGTGCTGCGCTATCCCCTTCAGGGACTCATTCCCGTCGATGAGCCAGGCCGCTACACCGACAGGGGGGCGATGGAAACCGGCAGCAGCTCCTCAGGCACCGGTTATACCGCGCGGGCCATTATCGAGCGCCGGGTCACGTCCAACTGGTTTGTGGGTCTTGGCGTGGATATTCAGGAAGCGAAAGACTATACCCCAAGCCATGCGCTGCTCTATGTACGCTACTCCGCCGCAGGCTGGCAGGGTGATATGGACTTACCGCCACAGCCGCTCATTCCCTACGCGGACTGGTAATCGGATTTTACTTAATCCATTTGTAAGTCTCTCTTAAAAGTGCGGCGATCGGGTATACTCAGGCGCGCCAGGTTTACACCCTGGTGCGCCCTGCGCTTCGAGTTCTGTGGAGAGTCATTTTGCGTGTCAGCCGTTCCTTAACGATCAAACAGATGGCGATGGTTTCTGCTGTCACCTTGCTGTTTGTACTGCTATTTTGCGTCATTTTGCTGTTTCATTCCGTACAGCAGAATCGCTATAACACGGCTTCGCAATTAGAAAGTATTGCCCGCTCGGTGCGTGGCCCGCTTTCGGCTTCTATTCTGAAAGGCGATATTCCCGAAGCGGAAACCATTTTAAAACGTATTCAGCCTGCGGGCGTCGTCAGCCGCGCAGACGTGGTGCTGCCGAACCAGTTCCAGGCGCTGCGGATGAGTTTTATCCCGGAACGTCCCGTCCCGATGATGGTGATGCGCCTGTTTGAACTGCCGGTACAAATTTCGCTTCCCATCTACTCGCTCGAACGCCCTGCGAATCCGCAGCCGCTGGCCTATCTTGTTCTGCAGGCGGACTCGTACCGCATGTATAAATTCGTCATGAGCTGGTTTATTACGTTAGTGACCACTTGCTTACTTATGACGCTGATACTGAGCGTGGCGCTGACCTGGTGCATTAACCGGCTGATTGTCCACCCGCTGCGGCGTATCGCCCGGGAGCTGAACGCGCTTTCTCCCCAGGAGCAGATGGGTCATCAGCTTGAGCTGCCCCGCCTGCATCATGACGATGAGATCGGCATGCTGGTGCGCAGCTATAACCTGAACCAGCAGCGCATTCAGCGTCAGCAGGATGAACTGAACAGTAGCGCCACCCGTTTCCCGGTGTCGGAGCTGCCTAATAAAGCGTTCCTGATGGCGATGCTGGAGCAGACCGTGGCGCGCCAGCAGACCACGGCGCTGATGGTCATCGCCTGTGAAACCCTGCAGGATACCGCTGGGGTGCTCAAGGAGAGCCAGCGTGAAATGCTGTTACTGACGCTGGTCGAAAAGGTTAAATCGGTGCTTGCTCCACGTATGGTGCTGACTCAGGTCAGCGGTTATGACCTGGTGGTGATTGCGAACGGCGTGAAAGAGCCGTGGCATGCGATCACGTTAGGTCAGCAAGTACTCACTGTCATTAATGAGCGGCTGCCCATTCAGGGTATTCAGCTTCGCCCCAGCGCCAGTATCGGGATTGCCATGTTCTATGGCGATCTGACCGCAGAGCAGCTCTATCGTCGCGCCTTCTCGGCGGCATTCACCGCCCGTCGCAAAGGGAAAAACCAGATCCAGTTCTTCGACCCGGATCAGATGGAAAAGGCGCAGCAGCGTCTGACGGAAGAGAGCGACATCCTCACCGCGCTGGATAACCACCAGTTTGCCCTCTGGCTCCAGCCGCAGGTCAATTTGCTGACGGGTGAAGTGGAAAGCGCGGAAGCGCTGTTGCGCGTGCAGCAGCCGGATGGCAGCTGGGAGCTGCCGGAAGGGTTAATCGAACGTATTGAGTCCTGTGGTCTGATGGTCACGGTGGGTTACTGGGTGCTTGAGGAGTCATGCCGCCAGCTTGCCGCCTGGCAGGAGCGTGGTGTCAACCTGCCGCTGTCGGTCAATCTCTCTGCCCTGCAGTTGATGCATCCCACTATGGTCTCGGAGATGCTGGAGCTCATCAATCGCTACCGGATCCAGCCGGATACGCTGATTCTGGAAGTGACGGAAAGCCGTCGTATTGACGACCCGAATGAGGCGGTCGCGATCCTCAAACCGCTGCGCAACGCCGGTATCCGCATCGCGCTGGATGATTTTGGCATGGGCTATGCCGGACTGCGTCAGCTTCAGCACATGAAAACGCTGCCGGTGGATGTCCTGAAAATCGACAAAGCGTTTGTCGATGGGCTGCCGGAAGACAGCAGCATGGTGAAGGCCATTATTCATATGGCGCGTAGCCTCAACCTGAATCTGATTGCTGAGGGTATCGAGACGGAAGCGCAGCGCCGCTGGCTGGCTGAAGCGGGTGTCGGGAAAGGCCAGGGCTTCCTGTTTGCCCGTGCCGTCCCGTCGGATGTCTTTGAACAACGGTACCTTTCCGGCGCTGGCAATAACGCAAAAGTGTAATTTTGTTGCTGGCTTGTGCGAGCCAGCTCAAAGTTCTTAACATTTGTGTTTCAAATTTGAACTGAGTTTATTTCTGTCCTGTTATGCGGGTGTTATTTTAGAGCCGCAGGTTAACCATAACCTTACAAAGCCTGTGGTTTTTCTTCCCAAGGACATTCTATGAAAACCTCACTCTTCAAAAGTCTTTATTTCCAGGTCCTGACAGCCATCGCAATCGGTATTTTACTGGGTCACTACTACCCGGAACTGGGTGCGCAAATGAAACCGCTTGGCGACGCGTTCGTTAAGCTCATTAAAATGGTCATCGCCCCGGTGATCTTCTGTACGGTGGTGACCGGTATCGCTGGCATGGAAAGCATGAAGGCGGTAGGGCGTACCGGTGCAGTGGCGCTGCTTTATTTCGAAGTGGTCAGCACCCTGGCACTGATTATCGGTCTGATCATTGTTAACGTGGTGCAGCCTGGCGCTGGCATGAACGTCGACCCGTCGACGCTGGATGCCAAAGCGGTGGCGGTTTACGCTGAGCAGGCGAAAGATCAGGGCGTGGTCGCCTTCCTGCTGGACGTCATTCCCGGCAGTGTGATCGGGGCGTTTGCCAGCGGAAACATTCTGCAGGTGCTGCTGTTCGCCGTCATGTTTGGTTTTGCCCTGCATCGTCTGGGCAGCAAAGGCCAGCTGATCTTTAACGTCATTGAAAGCTTCTCGCAGGTCATCTTTGGCATCATCAATATGATCATGCGCCTGGCGCCGATTGGTGCCTTCGGGGCAATGGCGTTCACCATCGGTAAATACGGCGTCGGCACGCTGGTACAGCTCGGCCAGCTGATTATCTGCTTCTATATCACCTGTATTCTGTTTGTGGTGGTGGTGCTGGGTTCGATTGCCCGCGCGGCTGGTTTCAGCATCTTCAAATTTATCCGCTATATCCGCGAAGAGCTGCTGATTGTGCTGGGAACCTCCTCCTCTGAGTCGGCGCTGCCGCGCATGCTCGATAAGATGGAGAAGCTGGGTTGTCGTAAATCGGTGGTGGGGCTGGTGATCCCGACAGGGTACTCCTTTAACCTCGACGGTACCTCGATATACCTGACCATGGCGGCAGTGTTTATTGCACAGGCAACCAACAGCCATATGGATATCTTCCATCAGATCACCCTGCTGGTGGTGCTGCTGCTCTCGTCGAAAGGGGCTGCGGGCGTAACGGGCAGTGGCTTTATCGTGCTGGCGGCGACCATTTCCGCTGTGGGACATCTGCCGGTGGCCGGTCTGGCGTTGATTCTCGGTATTGACCGCTTTATGTCTGAAGCGCGTGCGTTAACCAACCTGGTGGGTAACGGCGTGGCTACGGTTGTGGTGGCAAAATGGGTTAAAGAGCTGGATCACAAAAAGCTCGACGATACGCTGAATAATCGCTCTTCTGATAGCAAAAACCCGGGTTTATCCTCCTGATTTTCCGCTAAATTCCCGCATTCCCTTGTCGGAATGCGGGCTCCTGCGCATAATGACTGTTCGTACCTGTCATAATTCGACAAGATTTTTTTTGGGTATATTGCACTTCTCACCGTGACGTTTTGCCGAACGCGCGGTCTAATCGACGTGTTTTCATCGTCATCTTTTAGAGTGAAGCGCGTCGCGAGACACTCTTTTTAACCAGGAATGTTGATCAGGGGTTCACATGCAGGGCACAAAAATTCGACTCTTAACCGGCGGTTTGCTGATGATGGCAGCAGCCAGTTATGTGCAGGCAGATGCGCTCCAGCCAGACCCGGCATGGCAACAAGGGACCCTGGCGAATGGTTTTCAGTGGCAGGTGTTAGCCACGCCGCAGCGTCCCAGCGATCGTATTGAGATCCGTCTGTCTGTGAATACCGGCTCCCTCACCGAAAGCACCCAGCAGACCGGCTTTAGCCATTTTATTCCCCGACTGGCGCTCACCCAGAGCGGCAGTTTACAGGCTGTTCAGGTGCGTTCGCTCTGGCAGCAGGGCATTGACCCGAAGCGCCCATTGCCGCCGGCTGTCGTCTCGTATGACTACACCATGTTTAACCTGAGCCTGCCGAATAACCGTAACGATCTGCTCAAAGAAGCTCTTACGTATCTCTCCGATGCCACTGGCAATCTGGCGATCACGCCGGAAACCGTTAACTATGCGCTGAGCAACAGCGATATGGTGGCGACCTGGCCTGCGGATACCAAAGAGGGCTGGTGGCGTTATCGCCTGAAAGGCTCAGCGCTGCTTGGGCACGATCCGGCAGAGCCGCTGAAACAGCCGGTCGATGCCGAACAGGTAAAATCGTTCTATCAGAAATGGTACACCCCGGACGCGATGACGCTGATCGTGGTCGGGAATGTGGATAGCCGCGCGGTGGTTGAGCAGATCAACAAAGCCTTCGGCGAGCTGAAAGGCAAGCGTGAAACGCCTGCTCCTGTCCCGACGCTCTCCCCGCTGCGGACAGAGCCAGTCAGCATCTCCACTGATGCCGTGCGTCAGGACCGGCTCTCCATGATGTGGGATACCGCCTGGCAGCCTATCCGAGAATCCGCGGCGCTGCTGCGCTACTGGCGTGCGGATCTGACGCGTGAGGCGTTGTTCTGGCACGTTCAGCAGAGCCTCAGTAAGAACAGCGTGAAGAACATTGCGCTGGGCTTCGACTGCCGGGTGCTGTTCCAGCGCGCCCAGTGCGCCATTAATATCGAATCGCCTGGCGATAAGCTGAATGCCAATCTGGGCGTGGTGGCGAAAGAGCTGGCAAAAGTGCGCAAAGAGGGCCTGTCTGAAGAAGAGTTCAACGCGCTGGTCGCGCAGAAAAAGCTTGAACTGCAGAAGCTGTTTGCGACCTATGCCCGCGCCGATACGGATATCCTGATCAGCCAGCGTATTCGCTCCTTGCAGAATCAGGTGGTGGACATCGCGCCGGAACAGTACCAGAAGCTCCGTCAGGACTTCCTGAATGGGCTGACCGTCGATATGTTAAATCAGGATTTACGTCAGCAGCTGTCGCAGGATATGGGATTAGTCCTTCTGCAGCCGAAAGGCGAGCCGGAATACAACATGAAGGAGCTGCAGGCGACATGGGATTCAATCATGACCGCCGCGCCGCAACCTACGCAGGCGGCAACGTCTGATGATCTGCATCAGGACGCGACGGATATTCCACAGGGGCAGTAATCTAAAAAATTCCCTCTCCCGGTGGGAGAGGGTCAGGGTGAGAGCATCAGCCCGCACCTTATTTAAGCAGGCATCGCCTCACGCGGAATAATCGCCCCGCGATACTGAATCACCGTGCTGGCCGTCAGGTGCCCGCGCTGTGCAGCCGCTTCAGGCGTGCCGCCCGTCAGGCGCACCGCCAGATAGCCCGCGCTGAAGGAATCACCCGCCGCCGTAGTATCCACCACTTTGTCCTTCGCCAGTTTCACCGCCGGGACGTCAATCACCGCCTCACCTGCTACGGCCACCAGGCACGATGCCGCGCCGCGCTTAATCACCACTTCGCTCACGCCAGCAGCCTGGGTGCGCGCAATAACCTCATCAACAGGCTTCTCGCCCCACAGGGCATCTTCGTCGTCGAGCGTCAGGAACGCGATGTCGGTGCACTGCAGCATCTGCTGGTAAACCTGCTGCGTCTCTTCACGACTGGCCCACAGGCGCGGACGGTAGTTGTTATCAAAAATGACCTTCCCGCCATTGGCGCGGCATTCGCGCAGCAGCGACAGCAGCTTTTCACGACTGGTCGGGCTTAAGATGGCGAGGCTAATCCCGCTCAGATAGAGATAATCAAACGTCGCCAGCGTTTCGCAAATGGCGGCTGCGTCGTCGCTTTCCAGCCAGTATTTGGCCGCAGCTTCGTTTCGCCAGTAGTAGAAGGTGCGCTCGCCGGTATCATCGGTTTCAATGTAGTACAAACCCGGCAGGCGGTTTTCCATGCGCTGAATCAGCGAGGTATCAATGTGTTCGCTCTGCCAGGCGTCCAGCATTTGCTGGCTGAAACTGTCCGTACCCAGTGCGGTGACGTAGTTCACGGTGAGGGCCTCCGGCGGCACCTGACGGGCAATATACACGGAGGTGTTTAAGGTATCGCCACCAAAACCGCGGCTAACGTCCGCGCCTTTTTGTGACAGCTCAATCATGCATTCGCCAATAACGGCAATTTTTTTGGACATAATCATGAACCTGAACAGAGTATTTAAAAGCAGTGTGCGCTGTGTGAATTATCAGGTCAACTATATTAAAACATCGTTCCATTATTTTTTTTGAACCAGCGCGTGTTCCTGTTCATTTCTGTCATCTTAATTTCATTTTCCCGGTGAATTGAACATAAAGTTCTCAATTATCGCGCCGATAACCCAGTGACGAGTCCAGAAAGGCCATCCCAACAACAGGACATCTGAAATGAAGTCAGAGCAGGTTATCCAGCGGCTGAGCACTACGCCTGAGGCAAGTATTGAGAACTTGCAGGAGCATCGCTACTGGCTGCAATGTGAGCGTATGTATACCTACCAGCCGATCTATCGTACCGACGGTCGACTGATGGCGATTGAAATATTGACGGTCGTTACACACCCCTCTAACCCTTCACAGCGTATCGCGCCGGACCGCTATTTTGCCGAAGTCGCCGTGCGCCAGCGCCTGGACGTGCTGGAAGAGCAGTTGCGCATGCTAGAAACGAAAAAGGCCTTTTTCGAACAGCACGATATTCTGGCCTCGGTCAACGTGGATGGCCCAACCCTGCTGGCGCTGCGCCAGAACGCAAAGTTGCAGGAGCTTATCGCCACCCTGCCGTGGATGCGCTTTGAACTGGTGGAGCATGTCCGCCTGCCGCAGGAATCCTCCTTTGCCTCGATGTGTGAATTTGGCCCCCTGTGGCTGGATGACTTTGGCACCGGCATGGCGAACTTCTCCGCCCTCAGCGAAGTGCGTTACGACTACATCAAAGTGGCCCGCGATCTGTTCATTATGTTGCGCCAGACCCCGGAAGGGCGGAATCTGTTTACGCTGTTATTACAGCTGATGAACCGCTATTGCAAAGGCGTCATTGTGGAAGGTGTGGAAACGCTGGAAGAGTGGCGCGATGTGCAAAACTCACCCGCCGCCGCCGCGCAAGGCTATTACCTCTCACGTCCGGTGCCCATGGATACCCTCGACGGTGTGATAACCAACCTCTGAACCGCCCGTTTCCCTTTGTCTGGACTATAGTTTTACAGGACAGGTCATCAGGAAAAGGGGATCAAAATGACTAAAACAACCAGGGTAATCTCCTGGACAGCAGGGATTTTCTTGTTGTTGATCGTGGTCGCTATCATCATTATTGCGACATTCGACTGGAACCGTCTTAAGCCGACCATCAACCAGAAAGTCTCAACTGAACTGAACCGCCCCTTCGCGATACGCGGTGATTTGGGCGTGGTCTGGGAGCGTCAGAAAGAAGAGACCGGCTGGCGAAGCTGGATCCCCTGGCCGCACGTTCACGCCGACGACATCGTTCTGGGCAATCCGCCGGATATTCCTGCCGTCACCATGGTGCATCTTCCGCGGGTTGAAGCCACGCTGGCGCCGTTAGCGCTTCTGACAAAAACCGTCTACCTGCCGTGGATCAAGCTTCAGCAGCCCGATGCACGCCTGATCCGTCTCTCGGAAAAAAACAATAACTGGACCTTTAACCTCGCCAGTAGCGGCGAGAAAGATCCCAATGCCCAGCCCTCTTCGTGGTCATTCCGTCTCGATAACATTCTGTTCGATCGCGGGCGGATCGCCATCGACGATAAAGTCAGCAAGGCCGACGTGGAGATCCTGGTCGATCCGCTGGGTAAGCCGCTGCCGTTCAGTGAAGTGACCGGCACCAAAGCGAAAGGGGATAACGCCAGCGCGGGCGATTACGTTTTCGGCCTGCGGGCCACCGGGCGCTACAACGGACAGCCACTGACCGGCACCGGTAAAATTGGCGGCATGCTGGCGCTGCGAAGCGCAGGTACCCCGTTCCCGGTGCAGGCGGACTTCCGCTCCGGCAACACGCGAGTCGCCTTTACCGGCACGGTCAACGATCCAATGAACATGGGCGGGGTTGATTTGCAGCTCAAGTTTGCCGGAGATTCGCTGGGAGAGCTCTACGAACTCACCGGCGTGCTGCTGCCGGATACGCCGCCGTTTGAGACGGACGGGCATCTGGTGGCCAAACTCGATACGGAAAAATCGTCTGTCTTTGACTATCGGGATTTCAACGGCCGTATCGGCGACAGCGATATCCACGGTACGCTGACCTACACCACTGGCAAACCGCGTCCGAAACTGGAAGGGGATGTGGAGTCCCGCCAGCTGAGGCTTGCCGATCTGGGCCCTCTGATCGGCGTTGATTCCGGCAAAGGCACGAAGTCGAAAGAGGTCAAAAAAGACCTTCAGCCCGCGGGGAAAGTGCTGCCCTACGATCGCTTTGAAACCGACAAGTGGGATGTAATGGATGCGGATGTGCGCTTCAAAGGGCGAAAAATCGAGCACGGCAGCACGCTGCCGATCAGCAACCTCTCAACCCATATTCTGCTTAAAAATGCCGACCTGCGTCTGCAGCCGCTGAAGTTTGGCATGGCGGGCGGAACCATCTCCTCGAACATTCATCTTGAAGGCGATAAAAAGCCGATGCAGGGTCGGGCTGATATACAGGCGCGCAGGCTTAAGCTGAAAGAGCTGATGCCCAACGTGGAGCTGATGCAGAAGACCCTCGGTGAAATGAACGGTGACGCGGACATTCGCGGGGTGGGGAACTCCGTGGCGGCGCTGCTCGGGAGCAGTAACGGCAACCTCAAGCTACTGATGAACGACGGGCTGGTGAGCCGCAACCTGATGGAAATCCTGGGGCTGAACGTCGGGAACTACATCATCGGGCAGATCTTTGGTGATGATGAGGTGCGGGTGAACTGCGCGGCGGCGAATCTGGATCTGGTTAACGGCGTGGCGCGGCCGCAGATTTTTGCCTTCGACACGGAAAACGCGGTAATCAACGTGACCGGAACCGCCAGCATGGCCTCTGAGCAGCTTGATTTAACCATCGACCCGGAAAGCAAAGGGATCCGTATCATCACCCTGCGCTCGCCGCTCTACGTGCGCGGCACCTTCAAAAATCCGCAGGCGGGGGTAAAACCCGGGCCGCTGATTGCACGCGGTGCGGTGGCGGCAGCGCTCGCGACGCTGGTCACGCCAGCCGCGGCGCTGCTGGCGTTGATTTCGCCATCAGAAGGGGAAGCCAATCAGTGCCGGACGATTTTGTCGCAGATGAAGAGGTAAGGTGCGGTCTGTATTTGCCGGGTGGCGGCTACGCCTTACCCGGCCTACGATTCAAATGTAGGCCGGGTAAGCGCAGCGCCACCCGGCATTAGCTTAAAGCGCCTGATGCTTAGTCTCGTGCGTCAGCAGCAGCGCAATCAGCGTCAGTGCCGCCATGGCCGCCAGATACACGCCCACGTAGAACAGGCCATAATTTGCCTGCAGCCAGGTGGCGATGTACGGCGCAACGGACGCTCCCAGAATAGACGAGACGTTATAGGAGAACGACGCGCCGGTATAACGCACTTCCGTCGGGAACAGCTCCGGCAGCAGCGCGCCCATCGGGCCGAAGGTTAATCCCATCAGGCTCAGACCAATCAGCAGATACGCCATCACCAGCGCCGGGCTGCCCGAGCCTAACAGCGGCGGGAAGACAAACAGAGCGAACAGAATGATAAGCGTCGTGATGGTGATCATGCTGGAGCGACGGCCAAATTTATCCGCCAGCAGGCCGGCAATCGGCACCATGACGCCAAACCCAATCACCGCCATCATCAGCATCCACAGCACTTCGTTACGCGGCAGACCCAGCCCAACCGGCGCGGCAGCGGTGCTGAACGTCATGGAGTAGACGGTCATGATATAGAACAGCGTATAGGTAGCCAGCATGATAAAGGTGCCCAGCACGGTCACGCGGACATGTTTGGTCAGCAGCGTGCCCAGCGGCACTTTTACCTGTTTTTTTGCCGCCGCCACTTTCGCGAACACCGGCGTTTCGTGCAGAGAAACGCGAACATACAGACCAATCAGCACCAGCACGGCCGAGAAGACGAACGGAATACGCCAGCCCCAGCTCATGAACTGTTCATCGGTCAGCAACCAGGAGAGCAGCAGGAAGGTGCCGTTCGCAAAGAAGAAGCCAATCGGTGCGCCAAGCTGCGGGAAGGAGCCATACAGCGCCCGTTTACGCGCCGGGGCGTTCTCGGTCGCCAGCAGTGCCGCGCCGCCCCATTCACCGCCCAGACCCAGACCCTGACCAAAACGCGCCAGCGCCAGCAGCACCGGTGCCAGAATGCCAATGGTCTCGTAGGTGGGCAGAAGGCCGATGGCGACGGTAGAAATACCCATCGTCAGCAACGAGGCCACAAGCGTCACTTTACGCCCGATGCGATCGCCAAAATGACCAAACAGCGCAGAGCCAATCGGACGCGCGACGAAGGCGATAGCAAAGGTTGCCAGAGACTGTAGCGTGGCCGCCGTCGGGTCGCCCTGCGGGAAGAAAATATGCGGGAAGACGATGACCGCCGCGGTGGCGTAAATGTAAAAGTCGAAGAACTCGATGGCGGTGCCAATCAGCGAGGCGACGACAACTTTATTGCGTGAGTTGACCGGAACGTTTTCGCTCCCGGAATCGAGTGTTGTGGCGGTTGCTTGCATAATATTTTCTTATTTTATGTCGGACGAAAGGCCATATTACGCACAGCAAAAGCGACATTTCAATCTGTAACAAAGCCGCGAACCGGTGATAAAAGCAACAAAAAGCGGATAATGTTCAGACCAGCCAAAACACTTCCATGAAATGCTTCACAGAATTTAAATATCAGTTGATAAAACTGGTTTTCAGTTAAATAAAAGTTACGGACTGGATATATATGCTGAAATGATGAATCGGGCTGAAACTTTCAGCCCGAAAGGGGGAATTAGCGGTGGGTTTTCCCCGGCATGCGCGTGTCGCCTTTGTATTCGGCGGTGGCAATCCACGCCGCGCAGAACAGCGTCAGGCGGGCGAAGAAGTAGAAGAACGCCATCAGCCCCAGAACGGAGCCAAACGCGGCGCCAGAAGGGGATTTCACCAGTGACGGCAGGGTATAAGTCATCACGATCTTAATCACCTCAAAGCCTATTGCCGCGAGCAGTGTTCCGCGGATCAGCGCTTTTTTGCGCGGACGATGACGCGGCAAGCGCCAGAAGATCCAGAAGAACAGCAGGTAGTTGGCGAAAATGGAAATCGCCAGCCCAATGCCGCGCCACGCAGGCTTGAGCCAGTCGATGTAATCAAGATACAGCGCGGAGATAATCATCTGCTGCGCGGAACCGGCGACCGAGGTGATGGAGAGCGTGACGACCAGCGCCACCAGCAGACCAATCAGCGAAACAAAATCGCGGAAATACTTAACCCAAATTTTCTCCTGATCCTGAGGCTTACGCTCCCATACCTCGCGCGACTGGGCGCGAATGGCCTCACGCAGGTTACCCATCCAGTTCACACCGGAATAGAGCGCAATCAGCAAACCGACAATACCCACCGTGGTGCGCTGCTGCACGGCAGTATTGATGGTGCTTTTTAGCGTGGTGGCGAGGGTCGGGTCACTGACGTTATTCAGGATCTTATTAAAAATATCCTGCAGCAGCGTCGGGTGAGACGCGAGCACAAAACCGGCTGCCGCGAACGAGACCATCAGGATCGGGATCATCGACAAAAAGGAAAAATAGGTAATCGCTGCACCAAACTGATTCCCCATCCGGTCGTTGAAACGTTCCGCGGCGCGTATCAGGTGCGCAATCATGGGGATCTGCTGAACTCTCTCCGCCAGCGTAGTGACCGTCCCCAGCGCTTTGCTGGCTTTGCCGGGTGTGCTGGGCTCTTCGGGCCCGGTCTCCATCTTCTTGATGGGATCATAATCTAATTGTTGAGTCGGTCGTTGCGGGTTATTTTCCGGCGTCACGCGTTTTTTCCTTTTCGTTGAGCTGGATGTCATTGAATTATAGCTTGCGACTAATCCACGTAAGCTTTTGTGATTTCCGTAAGCCACTCCATAAACAGGTGTACCCGGCGGGAAAGGTTACGGCGGTGGGGGTAAATCAGGGAAACCGGCATGGGTTCAGCCCGGTATTGCGGCAGAACTTCAATCAGCTTTTTCGTGCGCAGAGAATCACGAACGCCCACGCGGGGAACCTGGATAATACCCAGCCCGGCGATGCAGGCGGCATGGTACGTCTCGGTACTGTTGACCGTTAAGACGCCGCCCGTTTTAACCCACTGGGTCGCACTACCGTTATAAAACTCAAAGCCCTGCGGGCGCGTGCCCAGCATCGCGGCGTAGTGGATTACCGCATGTGAGGCCAAATCGTCCAGCGTTTCCGGATAACCAAACCGCGTCAGATAATCCGGGCTGGCGCAGTTGATAACCGTAAGCTTGCCCAGCGGGCGGGCGATAAGCCCGGAATCTTTCAGGGTGCCGACGCGCACCACGCAGTCAAACCCCTCGCGGATCACATCCACCAGACGATCGCTGCTGCTGAGCTCCAGTTCAATACCCGGATACTGCTGCAAAAACGCAGGCAGTTTGGGGATGACTAAATTTCGTGCAACCCCCACCGGCATATCGACGCGTAGCCGCCCGCTGATACTGGAGGGATCGTGCTGGAACATACCGTCCAGTTCATCAAGGTTCGCCAGCAGATCTTTTGCCCGTTCGTAATAGACCATGCCGTCCTGCGTGAGGCTGACGCGGCGCGTGGTGCGGTGCAGCAGCTGGGTGCCCAGGCGGTTTTCCAGCGCCTGAATCTGCCGCGACACGCTGCCTCTTGGCAGGGTCAACGTCTCCGCTGCGCGGGAAAAACTCTCCAGCTCCGCGACCCGAACAAACAACTGCATTGCGTTAATTTTATCCATCGGTAGCGCTCATTGTTGTTGTAAATGAAACAGTGAAGCGTTCTGTCACATCTTTATTGATCTTCTATCAGCTAATAAGCTCTTTCTCAATCTCCCTGACAACCGAAATGAGGTTTCTTATGACTGAACGTATCGCTTTAGTGACCGGTGGTAGCCGTGGTTTGGGTAAAAACGCGGCCCTGAAGCTGGCAGCAGAGGGAACAGGTATTGTCCTGACTTATCATCACAATCAGCAGGATGCGCTGGATGTTGTGCAAGAAATTCAGGGAAAAGGGGTAAACGCGGCGGCATTACAGCTTAACGTCGGAGATATCACCCATTTCGAACATTTTGCTCAACAGTTGCAGGAAACTCTCCGAACCGTCTGGCAGCGTGATACCTTTGATTATTTATTGAACAATGCCGGAACGGGTTTATACGCCCCCTATACCGAGACGACAGAAGCGCAGTTCGATGAGGTAATGAATGTACATTTAAAAGGGCCGTTTTTCCTGACCCAGCGCCTGCTGCCGTTGCTGAAAGATGGCGGACGGATCCTCAACGTCTCCAGCGGGCTGGCGCGTTTTACACAGCCAGGCTCCGCGACCTATGCGGCCATGAAAGGGGCGATGGAAGTACTGACCCGCTATCAGGCCAAAGAGCTGGGCGCACGCGGGATCTCCGTCAATATCATCGCGCCGGGGGCAATTGAGACCGATTTTGGCGGCGGACGCGTACGAGATGACGCGCAGCTTAATCAGTTGCTTGCGTCGCAAACCGCGCTGGGGCGTGTTGGCCTGCCGGATGATATTGGTGATGCCATCGCCGCGCTGCTCAGCGACAAACTGGGCTGGATGAATGCGCAACGTATTGAAGTGTCTGGTGGGATGTTCCTGTAATACGCCTCCTTAAGGGGACGGAACCTCTTAAGGAAATCCTTAAAAGAGATGTGTCCAGATACGGGCAGATATAAAGAACGGCGATGAATTTGTAACCTCTCCGTTCATTGAGTTTTTTCTCAAATAACGCCTCTATACAATCCCCCCTCGCTATTCTCAGAGGGAGAAAAACGATGCGAGTAATCATGTTTGACAGGCAGTCGATATTTATTCATGGAGCGATAAACAGTTTGCAGACGTTAATTCCTGAAATAAATATGACAGGAACCCGTCAGGCAGATGAATTATGGGCGCAGTTGTCCGCGTCGCCATCCGCTATCGTCATGATTGACGGCGCATTAATTCAGAATGAGGGCATCAGCTTTCTGAAAGACATTATCACGCGTTTCCCTGCGATACGTGTCGTGATGGTGCTGACGAAAAAAGAGACCCGATGGGCTGAACAGATGTTTCAGCGCAACGTGAAGGCGATTATTCCCCGCAATGCCAGTCCCGAGCGGTTTGCCGCAGTGCTGGATTCGGTCTCCCGGGGGATGGTCTGTTTTCCCGGCGAATGGCTTGCGCAGCAGGCGTCACACCAGGCGTTGTTATCCTTAAGCGAGCGCCAGCGTGAAGTGCTCAAGTTACTGGCCGCCGGGGAGTCGAATAAAGAGATTGGCCGCACGCTCAATATCAGTGCGGCAACGGTAAAGGCCCATCTGGAGTCACTTTTCCGGCGGCTGGATGTGAAAAATCGCACGCAGGCGGCAATGTGCTATACCCGGCTCACCGCCTGAGCGATGGCGTTTATTGGACACGGTGTGTCACTAAAACTGAACATTAACAACACCAGCGCATCGTGCTGGTGTTGCGTTAATGGCTGGGCGATATTTTCCTGAATTAACGTCTCATAAATCTGAATATCGTTATCTAACAAGCGCTCTGCTTCAGCAACGGTAATAAGACCATGGAACTTCTCCCATTGCTGAATAACGTGACCATACCCAATAACCTCAGTACCGTGCTCATCACGGTATTTTTCCAGAGACAGCCCTTGCTGTTTTTTAATTAATTCAACGGCAGCAGAAGATAGCTTCAACATGGTATTTTCCTCTTTCAGACACTACTGTAGAGGAAATACGGCACGAGACATATCCGCCAAATGGCCGTTGCTCAGCTGATATTTTCCAGATAGTCGCGCTGTAATAAACCGAATAGCCAGTCATTATGCCAGCGGCCGCCAAGGTAATAGCTCTCACGCAGCTCACCCTCCAGCCGGAAGCGGGCTTTTTCCAGCAGACACCGGGAGGCGATATTCCCTGCCGTGACGGTGGCGGTGAGGCGGCGGATCCCCCCCTGGTGGAAGGCATAATCACAGAGTGCCTGCAGGGATTCAAAGCCGTAGCCTTTTCCCTGGGCCGCGGGGGCGAAAAGGAAACCGACTTCGGCGCAATCCGCTTCGTGGTGTTTGTAGCCGGTCACCCCCAGCGGAGTCTGGCTGGCGTTATCGCGAACCACGAGGCAGAGCCAGTGCATGCAGCCGGGCGTCCATGGCGTCAGTCGGGAGTCGAAGGCCTCACGAATGTCCGCCACAGTGCGATCCTGCGCGACAAAGCGCATCACATCCGGGTCTTGCTGTAGCGCCAGAAAAAAGGGCCAGTCATCTTCCTGTAACGGCGAGCAGATAAGACGCGAGGTGGTTAGCTGAGGCATTCAGATTCTCCTGAAACAATATAAATGATTTTAGGACTGTCACTTTATTTCAACAGAAAGTCAGGTATGGTTAAGCGCGTATAAATAAAAAGAAAAACGGCCGTTCCGGGCCCCTTTTGGATGTCTTCGTGGTCTTTTAAGGAAAACAATGACGCTCAGCACATCACACCATAACCGCGAACAGTTTGAACACTGTCTGGCGGTCATTCGTCAGGCCTCTGTGGAAATATTGCTTCTCCTGAATGTACATGTTTCTGAGGGAAAAGATCCACGCTGGTTTCTGGAGCAGCTGGATAGCGCCCGTTTAGGCCTGGGCGGATGGGGGGCCGTGGCGAAGAAGCTCAACCTGAACGATGCCGAGATGTCAGAATTTACCCTGCAACTGCGCCTGTTGCAGCAGCGCGTACCGCAGTATGAAAGCGGGCAGGATGTCAGTGAAAATCAGCTTATTGCGGCAATGCGGTTTGTCACCGCGCTGGAACATCTTCGTCTGCAACAGCCTCTTCTCACCTACAGTACCGAGCTGGCGCCGGGCAGCGATCTTGAACAGCAGCAGGCGCACAAGCAGGTGCGTGCAATTGAACTGATGATTAAAGGGCTTATCCAGCAGGCGTGGCCCGATCAGGTCCGTCTGAACAACCACCTGAAGACCCTGTTTAACGCTGACCGCGTGCGGCGCTGGCTGAAGCTTGGCGACATCAACGATGTGCTAAGCGGCATGATGTTCAGCGAGCTGGCCCAGATGCTGGTGGATAAAAAAGAGTACAGCCGCTACTACGCGTCGCTGTTCAGCGATCCGTCCATGCTGACGCTGCTGGTGGAGCCGCGCAAAACGCTGCAAACCTTCCTTGATGACATCCGCCAGATCCGCAACAGCCTTACCGTTCAGAAAGCGTTAACCTCGGCGCAAATCCAGCTACTCGACAACTACTACACCCAAATCACCCGGCCCGTTCAGCGTGCGTTTGAAGAGGGGCGAACCCGCGTCAACCCGGCCGGGATAATGGCGGTGGATGCCAGCGAACTGCACGCTTTCTGGGAAAAAGCACAGAAAAGGGATCGGGTCACCGGCGGGGATTTATTTGAGGTACGTGACACCATAGAAAAACCGACCCAGCGCGCCCCGCGCACGCCAGAACAACGCGAGCAGCTCATCTCCGGCGTGTTATGGGGCGCAGTGGGCGTGATGGTCATTGCGATTGTTGTGGGAGGATTCTGGCTGGTGACCAGCAGCGCGCCAGCAGAGACTGCAGTGGCCGCCACCGAAACGCCTGCGCCGCAGGAGATGCGGGAAACGCCCTCCTCGCGGGAGACGCTGACGCGCATGGGCATTACCTGGGACGAGAATAATTTCCGCTCGGCCATCAACCGCAACGACACCCGCATTGCGCAGCTCTTTTTGCAGGGTGGAATGGACTGGAAGCTGTCATGGACCGAAGAGGCGATGTCATCCAACCATGACGACGTGCTGGAGCTGATGTTGCGCTACCGACAGCACATGGTGGAAGAGAAGCCGTGCCGCCGGTTTATCAATACGCTCACCCATGCCATGGCGAATGGCGAATCGCTGACATCCCTGCGTAAACAGTACCTTAAAGCGTTTTGCACCGTCCCGGCCGTGGTGAAACGCCAGCAGCACGATTTGGATATGGCGACGCGCCGCGCCGAGTCACAGCCGAATGCCAGCACGAAAAAATGGCAGGCTATTCAGTCTGCCATTTATGAGGTGATCCGCTGATCGTAACGCCCTCTCCCGGTGGGAGAGGGCGGGGTGAGGGCACCAGACCGCACCCCACTCAAGGCTCCCCATACAACCCAATCAACCGCCGCACCACGCCATTCGTCCAGCCAAAGCCATCCTGCAATGGATACTCACCGCCGCCCCCTTCGCGTGGGGTACTGCTGGCGATGTGATACTTCTCAATCAGCTTATGGTGAGTCTTATAAAAATGATTCACCGTATGCAGCCAGCTCCAGGCGATTTCATCGCCCAGCGAGTCGTTGCCGTACTGCTTGAAGCCCTGAATGGCCATCCACTGCAGCGGCGCCCAGCCATTGGGTTTATCCCACTGCTCGCCGGTTTCGTACTCGGTCGCCAGGATACCGCCCGGGGTGAGCAGACGTGATTTAACCGCATCAGACAAGCGTTCTGCCTGCTCATGGGTCGCCATTCCGACATACAGCGGCACAATGCTCGCCGCAGAGAACAACGCCATATTTTCCCGACGCCAGTCGTAATCGCGGTAGCAGCCATTCTCTTCATCCCACAGGTAGCGGTTCACCGCTGCCCGGCGATCGCTGGCTTTCTGGCGGAACAGGTCAGCCGTCTCCTTATCTCCTTTCGACGCCGAGATATTGGCGATAGCGCTTTCCAGCTTGAACAGGAAGGCGTTCAGGTCGATAGGGATAAACTGAGTGGTGCGAATGCTGGCCAGTCGGCCCGGTTCGCGCAGCCAGCGGGAGGAGTAATCCCAGCCGGAGGCCGCCCCTGCACGCAGATCGCGATACACCTCATTGGGTGGTCGACCGGAATGGCGGGCCGTCTCCACGTCCTCAATCCACGATTCGTCGCGCGGAGTGTCACGGTCATCCCAGTAGCGGTTCAGCAATGAGCCATCCGGCATACGCACCGCGCTGCGATAGGCCTGATTCAGCAGTAGCGACTCCGCGCCGTCCATCCAGAAGGCGTGCTCCATTTTGAGGTGCTCAAGGTAGCGCTTCGCACCGCGCACCCCGTCCTCTTCAAACAGCTCCACCATCAGGGCAAAGACCGGCGGCTGGGAGCGGCTGAGGTAGTAGGTTCGGTTGCCGTTCGGGATATGGCCGTAACGCTCGATCAGCCACGCGAAGTTATCCGCCATGCACTTCAGCAGATCGTTACGGCCGCTCTCGGCCAGCCCCAGCATCGAGAAGTAGGAATCCCAGTAGTAGGTCTCGCTGAATCGTCCGCCGGGGACGATATAGGCCTGCGGCAGAGCTAGCAGGGAAGACCAGGGAATATGATCCTGCGGCTCGCGCGTCAGCACGGGCCACAGGCTGTCGATATGCTCTTTAAGCGACAGCCCCGGGTCGGACACATACTCCGTGCTATAGGTCTCGGGCAGCCAGAAGTGATTCTCCACGAACTGGCGCAGGTCGAAATCCCGGTGGCGTCGCACCTTACGATAGCGGATCAAAATATCCAGCGGATCCATCTTCGGCGCGCAGTCGGGAAAGGTTTTGCTATCCGCAAACAGCCTTGTTGACTGCACATGTTCGAACAGCTCAAGGTAACGGTCAGCGGGGGTCAGGGCATCGGAGGCGGGTAGCCCCTCGATCATTTCTGGCTCCGGCTCCGCCTCAATCATCTCATCCAGTTTCAACTCGCAGGGATCGGTCTCGTAGCGCAGCTCTTCTGCGATCTCGAACGCGATGTTCTCGTTAGCCTGTAGTTTCTGGTTGAACATAATGATAAGGACCTCCGGTTAGGTGTTCTTGAAGACAGGTTTATCCGGGCGTCTTATAAGCGTAGACATTCGCTTCGGTAGATGGGGAGGAATATGTGCGGTAGATCACTCTTTTCGGAGCATTCGTTTTGCAACGATTTGTGAATGTAAAAAAGAATGCCCCTCAGTGGAGGGGCATCAGGACTAGCGCATGGTCACAAACTCTTCGGCCGCCGTTGGGTGGATCGCCACGGTATTATCGAAGTCTTTCTTCGTCGCGCCCATCTTCAGCGCCACTGCAAAGCCCTGCAGGATCTCATCCATGCCAAAGCCAATGCCGTGGATACCGACAATCTTCTCTTCCGGGCCCACGCAGACCAGCTTCATGCGGCACGGCTGACGGTGCGAGGTGACGGCGGTATACATTGCGGTAAACGCAGATTTATACACTTTCACCTGATCGTCGCCATACTGCTCGCGCGCCTGCGGCTCGGTTAAACCGACGGTGCCGATAGGCGGGTGGCTGAAGACCACGGTCGGGATGTTGCTGTAATCCAGGTGCTCGTCCGGCTTGTTGTTGAACAGACGTTCGGAAAGGCGACGCCCCGCCGCAACGGCCACCGGGGTCAGTTCAACGGCACCGGTGTTATCGCCCACCGCGTAAATGCCCGGTACGCTGGTGTTCTGGAATTTATCGACGACGATATAGCCTTTTTCATCGGTTTTCACGCCGGTTACGGCCAGGTTGAAGTTGTCATTCGCCGGTTCACGGCCAATCGCCCAGATCAGGCAGTCGACGGTCTGGCTGCGGCCATCTTCCAGCTCCAGGGTCAGGCTGCCGTCTGCATTTTTAATCACCGCTTTTGGCACGGCGTTGGTATGCAGGGTTGGACCTTCGGTGTTCATCACTTCTACTAAGGTGTCGACGATCAGCGGATCAAAGCTGCGCAGCGGCGCATGTTTACGCACGAACAGGTGCGCTTCAGCGCCCAGACCGTTAATCACACCGGCCAGCTCGACCGCGATGTAACCCGCGCCCACCACCGCAACGCGCTCTGGCAGGGCTGGCAGCTCGAAGAAACCGTCGGAGTCGATGCCGTATTCGGCACCCGGGATGTTCGGGTGACTCGGACGGCCGCCGGTAGCGATCAGGATATGATCGGCAGTGATCGTCTCCCCGTTCACTTCGATCGTTTTCGCGTCCACAAAGCGGGCGAAGCCGTGGATCACATCTACGTTGTTCTTACCCAGCACGTTATCGTACGAGGTGTGAATGCGGTCGATGTAGGCCGTACGGCTGGCGATCAGCTTCTCCCAGTCGAAGTGGTTGATCGTGGTGTCAAAGCCGTAATCCGGGCCATACATATGGATGGCTTCACGGATTTGCGCCGCATGCCACATCACCTTTTTCGGTACACAACCCACGTTGACGCAGGTGCCGCCCAGCGCTTTGGCTTCAATCAGCGCACACTTCTGGCCATACATGGCCGCACGGTTGATGGAGGCGATGCCGCCGCTACCGCCGCCGATTGCGATGTAGTCATAATGCTTAGTCATAGCTTTTATCCTTAATCGTGAATTGCCGCGATTGTATACCTGAAATCAATAGTTTCCACCGATGGCTGCGATTACTCTGGCACGATCCAGCTGACGGTGGCGTGACCTGTCCCGGCAGGTACCAGCGTTTTATGCAGCCATGGCAGAACGTTGTTCATCTGCGCTTCGAGCTTCCATGGCGGGTTAATGACAATCATGCCGGAGGCGGTCATGCCGCGCTGGTCGCTGTCCGGACGGACGGCCAGTTCAATCTGCAGGATTTTGCGGATGCCGGTCGCTTCCAGGTCTTTGATCATGCGCTTGATCTGCGCGCGCAGGACCACCGGATACCACAGGGCGTAGGTGCCGGTCGCAAAACGTTTGTAACCTTCGTTAATGCCGGTGACCACCGCCTGATAGTCGGTTTTGATTTCGTATGGCGGGTCTATCAGCACCAGGCCGCGACGGGAGACCGGCGGCAGTTTGGCTTTCAGCTGCAGGTAGCCATCGGCTTTGTCCACGCGGGCGCGGCTGTCTTTCTGGAACTCAGAACGCAGCAGCGGGAAATCGCTTGGGTGCAGCTCGGTCAACTGCAGGCTGTCCTGCTCACGCAGCAGCTGACGGGCAATCAATGGCGAGCCCGGATAGTAGCGCAACTGGCCGTTGCGGTTGAAATGATTCACCACACCAATGTACGGTTCCAGTTCGGCAGGCAGATCGTCCTGCTGCCAGATACGGGCGATCCCTTCCAGATATTCACCGGTACGCTCGGCGTGTTCACCGCTCAGCTGATAGCGGCCCGCGCCCGCGTGGGTGTCCAGATAAAGAAACGGCTTCTCTTTCTCTTTGAGTGATTCGATGATCAGGCTCTGAACGGTGTGTTTGAGGACGTCGGCGTGGTTGCCTGCGTGAAAGCTGTGGCGATAACTGAGCATGGATGAATGTGTTCCGGGTAGTCAACGTAGGCCCGATAAGCGTAGCGCCATCGGGCAAAAATAGAGCGTATCGCCACAGTATACAGAAAAGTTTCCACGGCCGCGAAAGCGCAACGCCCGGCATTGAAATCCTCTACACTTAACCCCATTACTGAACCATATGCACAGCGCCGGATGCGCGCTTCATTCATCAAATTCAACAGGACAGCGTTTATGACCAATCCATTACTGACGCCTTTTTCGTTGCCACCGTTTTCTAAAATCCTCCCTGAGCATGTGGTTCCAGCCGTTACGCAAGCGCTGGACAACTGCCGCGCGGCGGTAGAAAGCGTGGTCGCGCAGGGCGGGCCGTACACCTGGGAAAATCTGTGTCAGCCGCTGGCCGAAGTGGATGACGTGCTGGGGCGTATCTTCTCCCCGGTAAGCCACCTCAACTCGGTAAAAAACAGCCCGGAGCTGCGTGAAGCCTACGAACAAACCCTGCCGCTGCTCTCCGAGTACAGCACCTGGGTCGGCCAGCACGAAGGGCTCTACAAGGCGTATCGCGATCTGCGCGACGGCGACCACTATGCCGAACTGAACACCGCGCAGAAAAAATCCGTCGATAACGCCCTGCGTGATTTCGAGCTTTCCGGGATTGGCCTGCCAAAAGAGAAGCAGGTTCGCTACGGCGAAATCGCGGCGCGCCTGTCTGAGCTGGGTAACCAGTACAGCAACAACGTGCTCGACGCCACCATGGGCTGGACGAAGCTGATTACCGACGAAGCAGAGCTGGCGGGTATGCCGGAAAGTGCACTGGCGGCGGCAAAAGCCCAGGCCGAAGCGAAAGAGCAGGAAGGTTTCCTGTTAACGCTGGATATCCCAAGCTATCTGCCGGTGATGACCTACTGCGACAACCAGGCATTGCGTGAAGAGATGTACCGCGCCTACAGCACCCGCGCCTCCGATCAGGGGCCGAATGCCGGTAAGTGGGATAACAGCCCGGTGATGGCGGAAATCCTCGCCCTGCGTCACGAGCTGGCACAGCTGCTGGGCTTTGACAGCTACGCGGACAAATCCCTCGCCACCAAAATGGCCGAGAACCCGCAGCAGGTGCTCGATTTCCTGACCGATCTGGCGAAACGCGCCCGTCCTCAGGGTGAAAAAGAGCTGGCCCAGCTGCGCGCCTTCGCCAAAGCGGAGTTCGGCGTGGATGAGCTGCAGCCGTGGGACATCGCGTATTACAGCGAAAAACAGAAGCAGCACCTCTACAGCATCAGCGACGAGCAGCTGCGCCCGTACTTCCCGGAAAACAAAGCCGTTAACGGCCTGTTCGAAGTGGTGAAACGCATCTACGGCATCACCGCCAAAGAGCGTACTGATATCGACGTCTGGCATCCGGACGTGCGCTTCTTCGAGCTGTATGACGAGAAAAACGAACTGCGCGGCAGCTTCTACCTCGATCTCTACGCGCGTGAGAACAAGCGCGGCGGGGCGTGGATGGATGACTGCGTTGGCCAGATGCGTAAAGCCGACGGTTCCCTGCAAAAGCCTGTCGCTTACCTGACCTGTAACTTCAACCGCCCGGTCAACGGCAAGCCGGCGCTGTTCACCCACGACGAAGTGATCACCCTGTTCCATGAGTTCGGTCACGGTCTGCACCATATGCTGACCCGCATCGAAACTGCAGGCGTGGCCGGTATTAGCGGTGTGCCGTGGGATGCGGTCGAGCTGCCGAGCCAGTTTATGGAAAACTGGTGCTGGGAGCCGGACGCGCTGGCGTTTATCTCCGGCCACTACGAGACCGGCGAACCGCTGCCGAAAGAACTGCTGGATAAAATGCTGGCAGCCAAGAACTACCAGGCGGCAATGTTTATTCTGCGCCAGCTGGAGTTCGGCCTGTTCGACTTCCGCCTGCACGCCGAGTTTAGCCCGGAGCAGGGGGCAAAAATCCTCGAAACCCTCGCTGAGATTAAAAAGCAGGTCGCCGTTATTCCAGGGCCAACCTGGGGTCGCTTCCCGCACGCGTTCAGCCACATCTTCGCGGGCGGCTATGCGGCAGGTTATTACAGCTACCTGTGGGCCGATGTCCTGGCGGCGGATGCTTTCTCTCGCTTTGAAGAAGAGGGGATTTTCAACCGTGAAACCGGTCAGTCGTTCCTCGATAACATCCTGACCCGCGGCGGCTCAGAAGAGCCGATGGAGCTGTTCAAACGCTTCCGTGGCCGCGAGCCGCAGCTGGATGCGATGCTTGAGCATTACGGGATCAAAGGCTGATTTCTACGTGAAGATCTGCTTAGTGGATGAAACAGGCGCCGGAGACGGCGCCTTATCTGTTCTGGCCGCCCGCTGGGGGCTGGAGCACGATGAAGAAAACCTGATGGCGCTGGTGATGACGCCAGAGCATCTCGAATTACGTAAACGCGACGAACCGAAACTCGGCGGGATTTTTGTCGATTTTGTCGGGGGCGCGATGGCGCACCGGCGCAAGTTTGGCGGCGGACGCGGTGAGGCTGTTGCAAAAGCCGTCGGCATCAAAGGGAGCTATCTTCCGGATGTGGTGGATGCCACGGCGGGGCTGGGGCGCGATGCGTTTGTGCTGGCGTCTGTCGGCTGCCGCGTGCGGATGCTGGAGCGCAACCCGGTGGTGGCCGCGTTGTTGGATGACGGCCTGACTCGTGGTTACGCGGACCCGGAAATCGGCCCGTGGTTGCAGGAACGTTTACAGCTGATCCACGCCTCCAGCCTGACGGCGTTGACCGATATCACCCCGCGCCCGCAGGTGGTCTATCTCGATCCGATGTTCCCGCATAAGCAGAAAAGCGCGCTGGTGAAAAAAGAGATGCGGGTGTTTCAGTCGCTGGTGGGGCCAGATCTGGATGCGGACGGCCTGCTTGAGCCTGCCCGTCAGCTTGCAACGAAGCGGGTGGTGGTGAAGCGCCCGGACTACGCGCCGCCGCTGGCGGACGTTGCGACGACCAACGCGGTGACCACCAAAGGGCACCGGTTTGATATTTATTCGGGTACGCCGGAATAAAAAAGCCGGGTGGCGGCTTCGCCTTACCCGGCCTAGGTTCAGTGCCATTTGTAGGCCCGGTAAGCGTTAGCGCCACCGGGCTTTTTTGCACTTACTCGTCTTCTTCGTCACGCAGCGGAACAATCAGCATATCCACGTGAACGGTATTGATCAGCTGACGCGCTGAGGACATCAGCTTGCTCCAGAAGTCCTGGTGATGACCGCAAACCACCAGGTCCATATCGTATTTCTTAATCGCATCGACCAGCACCTGGCCCAGATCGCCGCTACCGCTTAAGGTTTCAGTGATCGGGTAACCTGCGTTGGTGGACAGCTCGCTCAGGGCGTGGTGTGTCTCTTCGGAGATGCGTTTTTGCATATCGCCGAGATTCACGTCGATCAGACCGGTATAAAGGTCGGAGTAATTCACATCAACGTGAATCAGCGAAACTTTCGCGTTGTAAGGGCGTGCCATGGATACTGCTTTATCAACCAGCACTTTGCTCTCCGGGGAGAGGTCTACCGCGATGAGAATGTGTTTGTAAGCCATAGTGTTACTCCTTCCTTAAGTTATCGATGACTAAACAGAAAGCCGTCGTCTGATGCTTTCATTACGGCCCAGTTAAACATATTTTTCAAGCTTTGGTGTTGATAACGATTAACCTTGTGGCAAAAAAATTAACGGATCTCCTACACTATTTAATGAACCGTTCGGATATTAAAACGCGAACCGGATCGACTTTTGGTCATTCTTTCACTGAACTGTCTGTCAGGGCATTGGGGTGCGGTAGCTCAGAAGCCTTGCTTCGTGGGCGGACGCCGGGGAGGATGTATGATTAGCACCGTCGCATTGTTTTGGGCGTTATGCGTAGTTTGCATAGTGAATATGGCGCGCTACTTCTCATCGTTACGTGCGCTGTTAGTGGTACTTCGTGGTTGCGATCCGTTGCTTTATCAGTATGTGGACGGTGGAGGGTTCTTCACCTCGCATGGACAGCCCAGCAAACAGATGCGCCTGGTCGGGTATATCTACTACCAGCGCTACCGGGATCATCACGATGAAGAGTTTATCCGCCGCTGCGAGCGCCTGCGTCGCCAGTTCATTTTGACCAGCGCCCTGTGTGGCCTGGTCGTCGTCAGTATGATTGCCTTAATGATTTGGCACTGAGTATAAAAAAAGCGGGTCAGTTTCCTGACCCGCTTTTTTGTCGCCTTCAGCCAATTAAATCAGCTTCAGCGCAATCCAGTACAACCCACCCGAGAGCAGGATAGACGCCGGAAGCGTAAACACCCAGGCCATCAGAATGTTGGTCACGGTTTTGCGTTGCAGACCGCCGCCATCAACAATCATGGTACCTGCCACGGACGAAGAGAGTACGTGGGTGGTGGAGACCGGCATACCGGTGTAGCTTGCCAGACCGATAGAGACCGCCGCCGTCATCTGCGCGGACATGCCCTGCGCATAGGTCATGCCTTTCTTACCAATCTTCTCGCCGATGGTGGTTGCCACACGACGCCAGCCAATCATCGTACCGATACCCAGTGCCAGCGCGACAGCCATGATGATCCAGATTGGCGCGTACTCAATGGTGTTGAGCATATCGCTTTTCAGTTTCTTCAGCAGACGCTTGTCGTCAGCATTTACGTCTGGCAACTTCGCGACTTTGTCGGTCACGTCAGAGATGCAGAGCATAATGCGACGCAGCTGACCACGCTGTTCAACGGCCAGTTTGTCGTAGCTTTCGATATCGCCCAGCATGCCTTTCGCACGTTCCAGCGCGTTAATCGCGTTTGCCGGGTGGCAGTGGAACTCGCCCGGCGCGGTGGTCGCACCCGCTTCAGGAGACGGGATCAGCTGGTCAACGCCGGTCGCTTTTTTCAGCAGTTCAGGGTGCTGCTGGAAATAGGTTTCAACGTTATTGACCGCATCACGGGTACGGGTGATTTCATAACCGGAGGCATTCATGTTAACCACGAAGCCCGCCGGTGCAACGCCAATCAGAACCAGCATCACCAGACCG
Organism: Enterobacter cloacae complex sp. 277I4; assembly: GCF_050031465.1. Lineage (NCBI taxonomy): Bacteria > Pseudomonadati > Pseudomonadota > Gammaproteobacteria > Enterobacterales > Enterobacteriaceae > Enterobacter > Enterobacter cloacae complex sp. 277I4. The sequence goes on along the minus strand of NZ_JBLGWC010000001.1, from coordinate 4,829,776 downwards.
ATGCCTTTCTGCCCGTCGTTCGCGCCGTGAGAGAAGGCCACGCCGATGGCGGAAATGATCAGGGCGATACGCGTCCAGAATGGTGGCTTTTTCTTGCCGTCTTTCTTCTCACGCTCTGCTGGCGTCAGGTGGATACGCGCACGTTTTTTCGTGTTGCTCCAGTAGCGACGCAGGATGAAAATCAATCCACCCGCAACCACCAGACCGACGATAGGGGAGATGATCAGAGAACCGAAAATACCCAGTACTTTAGGCAGGTTAAGCGCATCAACAACCGAGGTACCGGTCATCAGGGCGTTGGTTAACCCGATACCGATAATGGCGCCGATGAGGGTGTGAGAACTGGATGCAGGCAGGCCGAAATACCAGGTACCGAGGTTCCAGATAATTGCAGCAAGCAGCATTGAGAACACCATAGCGAGGCCATGGCCAGAACTTACGTTAAGCAGCAGATCCGTTGGCAGCATATGCACAATGGCATACGCAACGCTCAGTCCGCCCAGAAGGACACCAAAAAAGTTAAATACCGCCGCCATAACGACCGCCAGTTGCGATCGCATTGCGCGAGTGTAGATAACCGTTGCTACTGCGTTTGCAGTGTCGTGGAAGCCGTTGATCGCTTCGTAAAACAGTACAAAAACCAGAGCAAGCAATAATAAAAGCCCGGTATGTAAATCCAGGCCGGCAAACAAATGTAGCATAGGACGTTACGCCATTTTGAGGACATGAACGCGGCGCATTATCCAGGACAAATGCGCGGCGGGCAAAGTGAAATATAGACTTTTTTTGACATACCACCTGATTTGGGAAAAGTGCCTGAAAGGATATTCTTTAAATTTCAATGAAATGGCTTTGTAATATCTTTTTACGCTGGTGTGACCACAGAGGAAACTTTACAATCCGCGGCAGTGAACAAAGAGGGTTTTGACGTGGAAAGGTTTGATGCCGTGGTAATTGGCGCCGGTGCGGCGGGTATGTTTTGTGCGGCGATGGCCGGACAGGCGGGTCGTCGCGTGCTGCTGCTGGATAACGGTAAAAAGCCTGGGCGCAAAATCCTGATGTCTGGCGGCGGGCGCTGCAACTTTACGAACCTGTATGTCGAACCTGCGGCCTATCTGAGCCAGAACCGCCATTTTTGTAAATCTGCGCTGGCGCGTTATACCCAGTGGGATTTTATCGATCTTGTGGGTAAGCACGGTATCGCGTGGCATGAGAAGACGTTGGGGCAGCTGTTCTGCGACGACTCCGCGCAGCAGATTGTCGATATGCTGGTGGCCGAGTGCGAGAAGGGCGGCGTGGTAATGCGCCTGCGTACGGAGGTGCTGGACGTATCCCGCGACGAGCAGGGCTATACGCTGCAGCTCAACGGCGAAAGCGTCAGCGCCGATAACCTGGTCATTGCCAGCGGCGGTCTGTCGATGCCGGGGCTGGGCGCCTCGCCGTTCGGCTACAAAATTGCCGAGCAGTTTGGCCTGAAGGTGCTGCCAACGCGTGCGGGACTGGTTCCTTTTACTCTGCACAAACCGCTTCGGGAACAGCTTCAGACGTTGTCTGGCGTTTCTGTTCCTTCCGTTATTACCGCCGAAGACGGAACGGTGTTCCGCGAAAACTTGCTCTTTACCCACCGCGGCCTCTCCGGCCCGGCGGTGCTGCAAATCTCCAGCTACTGGCAGCCGGGCGAGTTCGTCACGGTTAACCTGCTGCCGGAGTGCGATCTGGATGCGTTCCTCAATGAACAGCGTGCGGCGCACCCGAATCAGAGCCTGAAAAATACCCTCGCGATGCAGTTGCCGAAGCGTCTGGTAGAGTGTTTGCAGGGGTTAGGGCAGATCCCGGATGTTTCCCTTAAGCAGCTTAACAGCCGCGAGCAGGAGACGCTGGTAGAGACCCTGACAAACTGGCGCGTGCAGCCCAACGGCACCGAAGGCTACCGCACGGCGGAGGTCACGCTGGGCGGTGTCGACACGAATGAGCTCTCCTCGCGCACGATGGAGGCACGCAACGTGCCGGGCCTCTACTTCATCGGTGAAGTGATGGATGTGACCGGCTGGCTCGGCGGGTATAACTTCCAGTGGGCGTGGGCCAGTGCCTGGGCGTGTGCGCAGGCGCTGGCAGAGAAGCCCTGAGGGAGTTCATTTTGGATTAGCGGCTCGCGGTAAGCGTTGTTTCTTCAGCTTCACTTACAACGTCTACAATATTGCTGGCCGCCACGGTGCCCATTTTGATATACGATGCTGCGCTGACGCCGCCAATATGCGGAGAGATAATGACGTTCTCGACCCCCTGCCAGAGGTGCGGAGCGGCCAGTGGTTCGCTGGTAAAGCTGTCCAGCCCCGCGCTGTGCAAGGTTCGATTCTCTAGCGCCGCGAGCAATGACCGATCGTCAATCAAGCCGCCGCGTGCCGTATTCACCAGAATAGCGTTTGGCTTAACGTATGCGAGCGTTTTCGTATTGATCATGCCCCGATTATTGTCGGTGAGCGGACAATGCAAAGAAATCACATCGGAACGGGAAAGTAGGTCGGTCAGAGTATCAGTACGCTCGCATATGGAAGGCATTGATTGAGCATAGGGATCGTAAGCAAGAACCCGCATACCAAAGACGTGACCGATCTGTGCTACCCGTGAGCCAATAGCCCCCAGCCCGATCAGTCCCAGCGTGAGTCCTTCCAGTTCGATGGATTTATGCGTGGCTTTATCCCAGTGCCCCTGGCGCAGTCGCGTATCCAGCGACACCACCGATTTGGCGCAGGCGAGAATTAATGCCCAGGTGTGTTCAGCCACCGCCGCCGCGTTAGCTCCCGGTGCAGAGCGGACGACGATATTACGCTCAGCCGCTGCCGCCTGGTCTATCACATCGATCCCGCTTCCGTGCTTGGAAATAACCTGCAGGGCTGGTGCTGCATCCATGATTTTCGCGCTAATCTTGCCGTAACGTACCAGTATTGCCACCGGATTATGCTGTTCACACAGTGTAATCAGCTCATCCTCCGTGGGCTGACGACCCGCAAACACCACCTCAAAGTCGTGCAATATCGCCATGGCCTGCTCTGCCAGGTCGCTCCCGGTTACCAGGACTACCTTCTTATTTGCCATTACAGCGTCTCCCCGTCTGCCAGCATGCCCGCCTTACGCAGCGCGTCATTGAGCCAGTGTGGGCGTAAATCGCCCTCACGGATAGCAGCAAGACGTTTGGTCTCCATCTCCAGCTTCCCTTTTGCCAGACTGATAATCTGCTTAACTTCCTCGCGTGGGATCACCACCACGCCGTCGATATCGGCCACTACCAAATCTCCGGCATGCACTGTCGCCCCGGCAACGGAAATGGGATGGTTCACCCGGCCAGAAATGGACTTTGTCGGGCCGCAGGGATTCAGACCAGCAGAGAAAACGGGATAGTTACCCTTGCTCAGTGTGTCGGCGTCACGTACCGCTCCGTCGATAATGATCCCTGCAATACCGCTCGCCTGAGCCTGGGTGGCCATGATTTCACCCAGTAGCGCGCAGCTCAGATCGCCTTTTCCATCGACAACCAGGACATCGCCGGGCTGGGCAACGGCCATCGCGGCATGAATGGCCAGATTATCCCCCGGACGCACCTCAACGGTAACAGCCGGACCCGCAACGGACATGTGCGATGCCAACGGTTTGATTCGTCCATGCAGCGTACCGCGGCGCCCGGCGACATCCGCCAGTATGGCTGCCTGATATTCGGCGGCCTGGCGTACCTCTTCAGCCGATACGCGTTCGAACTGGCGGTTTATCAATGATTTTTCAGAAACGGACATGACTCTCTCCATATTGTTTTACTGTGTACAATGCAGGTGTACAATACAAAACAACTATAGCGGTGTTGCTTTCCTTTTAGCCAGACCTGAGAAGGGGTTTGTGATGTAAACACGAAGTGACTCACAAAATTTGAGGTACACTCTCTGCCGGGCTGAAAAGGAGATAATGATGGGGAATGAAGGCGTTGTAGCGGTTGAGAAGGCGCTGGCTTTACTGGATTGCTTCCGTCCTGGCGATGAAAGCCTGACGTTAACCGCCCTGGCGCAGCTATCGGGTTACCACAAAACCACGGTTTACCGCTTAATGAACTCTCTTGAACGGATGAACTATGTCGTCAGACATGATGACGGCAATTATGCGCTTGGTCCTCGTCTGCTTTATCTCGGTAAGCTTTATGAACAGTCTTTCCATCTTTCCCGGGTGGTGCAGCCTGAATTACAGGCCTTATCCCTGGCTTCCCAGGAGAGCGCCAGCTGGTATGTATTAGAAGGCGGACAACGTCTGTGCCTGTTTCGGGCAGAAGCCTCACATGGGCTCCGACACAGCAATCTCCCCGGCACTCAGTTCCCGCTGGATGATTCTGCTATCAGTAAGGTTCTACGCCATTGGGGCCTCAATGAGCCCCTGCCGGGCGGTGAGCCTGCGCTTCCGCTCTACACGGCAGGTGCCCGCGATCCCCATACCGCGGCGTTTGCGATGCCCGTCTTCGGCGTTCATGACAAACTGATTGCGGCGCTGGCATTGACCGGCCCCATCTCGCGACTGACGGAAGATCGCAGGGATCAAGGTATTCGTCAGTTGATGCACGACACCGCCAGCCGCCTGTCACAGAAAATGGGGGCCAGCAAGCCCTTCTGTCAGCAGTTCTACGGGGAAACGAGCGATACAGCGGAAGAAAACGGTTAACGAAAAGCGGGACACGCGTCCCGCTTTTGTCATCACTAATGCGTGACCTGTTTTTCGTGTAGCTGAGCGTTACGGGCCTGTCGTCCCATAATGAGAACTGCGATACCTCCCGCCACACACAGCGTGGCCAGCGGAAGCATAGCCAGCGTGTAGCTGCCCGTCCGCTCATTGATAATACCGTATGCATTGACCATGACCGCGCCGCCGATCAGGTTAGCAATAGCGCCAATCGCAGCCAGCCCTGCAGCCGCTGAAGTACTGCTCATCCAACTGGATGCCAGCGCCCAGAAAGGCCCTTTCATGGAATACGCACCTATCAACATGATGCTGAGGATCACGATAGTCGCCGGCAGCGACACGCTCACAAATGCAGCGAACACGCCTGCGGCAATCATGAACAGTGTCAGTGCGGTGTGCCAGCGGCGCTCATTGGTACGATCCGAGTTTCGCCCCCAAATAATCATGAGAACGGATGCCAGACCGTAAGGGATAGCGTTGAGCAGGCCTGTTTCCAGGTTATCGAGGTGGAAGGATTTAAGCAGTTGAGGAGACCAGACGCTGATGGTGGTGCCTGCAGACGATGCGCCCGCGTAAATGAGTGCCATCAGCCAGATTTGGCGATGCTTCAAAAGCTGCCACGTCGTTTGATGTCCAATGTTCTTTTGCTGATTACGCTCGCTCTCCAGCGTGCTTTCCAGCCATTTTTTCTGCTCACTGCTGAGCCAGTTTGCCTGATGAGGACGATCGCGAAGAATAAACCAGGCGGCAATGCCCAGCAGCACGGCGGGTAAGCCTTCAATAATAAACAGCAGATGCCAGCCGCGAAGACCCAACCAGCCATCCATTGACAGAATCAGCCCGGAGAGTGGGGAGCCGATGAAGTTGGCGAGCGGGATGGCAACCATAAATGACGCAATAATGCGTGCGCGGTAGCGGGAAGGGATCCACCAGGTCAGATAAAGCACGACGCCCGGGAAAAAGCCCGCTTCAGCAGCGCCGAGCAGAAAACGTACGATATAGAGCGACGTAGTGTTCTGAACCAATGACATACACATTGAAACGACGCCCCAGCTGATCATAATGCGCGGGATCCACAGTCGTGCGCCGACTTTTTGCATCGCCAGATTGCTTGGAACTTCAAACAAAAAATAGGCCACAAAGTAGAGACTGCTGGCGAAACCAAATGCCGCTTTGCTAAGACCGAGATCCTCATTCATCTGCAGCGATGCCATGCCGATGTTCCCGCGATCGATAATGGAGATCAGATAGCTGACGATGAGAAACGGGAGGATACGCCAGATCACCTTCCGCATCGTCTCCTTTTCTATCCCCTCACTGGTGGTAGCGCCATAACGCGTTTGTTCTGTCATTGTGTCCTCGCAGGGTCTGTTCTTGGTTTTATCAGGTACAACTCAGTTTTATTTAACAAAACCACTATAGCGACGTTGCGTTATTTTTATCCAGTGAATGGAAGGTTTAAATTATGTAAATAAGAGGTGACTCACATATCAGGCGCGTTACGCAAAGCGCCTAAACGGCAGATGCGTCACCCCACGTTGTGAGGTAAAGTACACGCCTTGCGCAGCCACAGAGCTGCGGTTTGAAGGGGGGAACCGTTGTAAAACCGTTCCATCTTTTTCTCTGCTGGCATATGCCAGTCTGCATGGTTTTTGTGTTTTGCCTCTACAAAAGGGTTGTGTATGTCTGCTGCTCATCTCGGTTTCCCGACGGAAACCGTTGTTGTCTTTGTGGTGATGGCTGTCGGGGCGATGTTTATCGACCTCTTCATGCACCGTCACGATAAGCCTGTCTCGCTGAAAAGTGCCGCAATGTGGTCCGTTTTCTGGTTCTCGATGGCGATGGCGTTTGCCGGGTTCCTGTATGTTCACCACGGTGCCGAGATGGCGAGCCTGTTCCTCACCGGCTACGCGCTGGAAGAGGTGCTCTCGGTCGATAACCTGTTTGTGATGATGGCGATTTTTGCCTGGTTCGGCGTGCCGGATAAGTACCGTCACCGCGTACTCTACTGGGGTGTGCTGGGGGCGATTGTCTTCCGCGGTATCTTCGTGGCCATTGGGACCAGCCTGCTGAGTCTGGGGCCGTACGTGGAGGTTATTTTTGCGCTGGTCGTTGGCTGGACGGCGGTGATGATGCTCAGGCGCAACGAAGAGAGCGACGAGGTTGAAGATTACTCCGGTCACCTGGCCTATCGGCTGGTGAAACGCTTCTATCCTGTCTGGCCGAAAATCAGCAGCCACGCCTTTATTCTGACCCAGAAAGAGGTCGATGCGGAGCTGGAAAAACCAGAAAACCAGGACGTAATGGTTGGGCGCGTCAAAAAAGCGAAACGTTACGCGACGCCATTATTACTATGCGTGGCGGTCGTGGAGCTGTCTGATGTGATGTTCGCGTTTGACTCCGTACCGGCCATTATCGCCGTCAGCCGCGAGCCGCTGATTATCTACAGCGCCATGATGTTTGCCATCCTCGGCCTGCGTACGCTCTATTTCGTACTGGAAGCGCTGAAGCAGTATCTGGTTCACCTGGAGAAGGCGGTGGTCCTGCTGCTGTTCTTCGTGGCGTTCAAGCTCGGGTTGAATGCAACAGATCACTTCTGGCATCACGGCTACAGCATTGGCGCGACGACCAGTCTGTTCGTGGTATTAGGCGTGCTGGCGCTGGGGATAATTGCGAGCGTGATGTTCCCGGGGAAACGTGAGGCCTGATGCAACGCTCTTCTCCCTCTCCCTGTGGGAGAGGGCCGGGGTGAGGGCACCAGACCGCACCTAACCCTTAATCGGTGAGTTGCGGCGCTTGCGCGGTGGGTGGAAGTGCCGCCAGTGTGGATCCTGCGCTGCGGCCAGCAGTTCGTGGTCGCCACGGGTATCCCCCCAGGCGCGCAGGTGGTACTCGTTCAGATTGCCATACACCTTTTCCAGTCTGGCGACTTTCTGGGCGCAGCGGCAGTTGTTGCCGGTAATGCGCCCGGTCAGCTTACCGTCTTTCACTTCCAGTTGTGTGCCAATCAGCTTGATGCCAAGCTTGTCAGCCCACGGCTGGAGCACCAGTGCCGGAGAGGCGGAACAGATGGTCACTTCCGCGCCAGAGTTCACCTCCGCCGCCACCGCCAGCACCCCCTCGGGGCGCATCAGCTTGTTCCAGTATTTTTCGCAAAACGCTTCCGCCTGCTGACGTAACCAGTGTTCATCCACCCCCGTCAGGAACGTTTTGATCAGCACCTCTTTTAGCTCATCACGCGTTAGCTTGCGGCGTACGCAGTGGAGCGTCGGCAATGCCATACGCACCAGTCGTCCCGCGAAGTAACGTTTCCCGAAGGCAAAACGCAGGAAAGGGATGAAGCTATCGTGGTGTGTTAACGTTCCATCAAAGTCGAAGACAGAGAGCACGTTAGATTTGGCCACGGTCTCGTCGGCAATCATATTGGTCATAAATACGTCTTAGCTGAAATACACATTCTGCTCGTTAGTTTACCTGCTTTGGCGCCACAGTCCTTAAACCTCACGCTTTTTTTCTCATTCTTGCGGCCTGAGCCACTCAGATAATGTCATCCACCACGCCACCGTCGACGCGCAACGCCGCGCCAGACGTGGCGGAGGCCTGCGCTGAGCAGACATAGACCACCATATTGGCGACCTCTTCAACCGTGGCCGCTCGCTGGATCACCGAGCTGGGGCGGTTGGCCATCACAAACTCTTTTGCCAGCTGTTCCAGCGACTTACCGGTCTTCTCGATCTCGTCTTTCATCATCTCTGCGAATCCGTCAGACATCGTCGGCCCCGGCAATACGCTGTTGACCGTCACGCCGCTACCCGCCACGAACTTCGCCAGTCCGCGTGCCAGCGAGAGCTGTGCCGTTTTGGTCACGCCGTAGTGGATCATGTCCGCCGGGATATTGCAGGCCGACTCGGAGGAGATAAATACCACGCGGCCCCAGCCTTTCTTCACCATGCCGGGAAGCAGTGCGCGGGAGAGACGCACGCCGGACATTACGTTGGTCTGCCAGTAACGTTCCCAGGTGTCATCGTCGGTGGCATAGAAATCCTGCGGCCCGTAAATCCCGGCATTGTTGACCAGAATGTCCACGTTATTCGCCACCTTCAGCAGCGACTCGACCCCTTCCGGCGTGCTGAGATCGGCTATCGCGGCACGCACCTGCACGCCCGGCACTACCTGCTGCAGCTGCTGAATACCTTTATTCACCGACTCGGTACTGCGGCCATTGACGATCACTTCCGCACCGCTTTCTGCCAGCCCTCTGGCAATGGCGAAGCCAATTCCACCCGTTGAGGCGGTGACCAGCGCCACTTTCCCCGTAAAATCGATTTTCATCATCTGCTCCTTATCGTTTTAACGTTCGGACCTTAAAGCGTAGCAGGTGACGATGACGGCTCCTGGCTAAAAAGGCGCAATAGCGTCTCAACCTGTTCGTCCAGCGGGCTAAGCGAGCGCTTCACAATCAGGTGCAGCGGCGTGGCTCGCCGCACGCCATGGCTGAGCGGCAGCATCTTCAGTACCCCTTGTTCCAGCTGAGTCTGAATGCGCTCCTCCGGCAGCCAGCCGTAACCCACCTGCGACATCACCGCCTCAATGGCCGCGTCAATGGTGGAAAAGGTCCACGAACCACTGGCGGAGTGCGCCGCGGTCTGGTTGTCCGCAATTTTAATCAGCGGCCACGGGCGGAGCATGTCGTCGTTCAGCGGCGCGTCGAGCTGAAAGAGCGGATGCTGATGATGGGCCACGGCAACAAAGTCGATATTCATCAGCCATTCGCCAAGCCCGGTCATATCCTGGCGGCGGGTTAAGACCATCACATCGGCTTCATCATTGATGGCATCGGCGCGGGTATTTTCCAGCACTTCGGTGAGACGGACCTGAGTCTGCGGATACTGCTGCTGGAACTGACGCAGGATGGCGAACAGACGACGGCGGGGAAAGATATTGTCCACCACCAGATCCAGCCGCGTGCGCATTCCGTTACGCAGGGTAAGCGCGCGTGTCTCAACGTACGCGAAGGCTTTCAGCAGCGGTTTGACCTGGTTGAGCAGCAGTTCCCCGGCAGGGGTCAACACTGCCCGACGGCCTTCCTGCACCAGAAGCGCCACCCCCAGCCGTTCCTGCAGTAGCGCCAGGTTATAGCTGACGGAAGACTGGCTGCGGTGCGTCTCTTCCGCGGCTCTGGCAAAACTGCCCGCATCCACCACCTTCTCCAGCAAGGACCATTGTTCGAGCGTCGTCTTGTGCATTATCAATCTAAAATTTGGATGAATTTGATTCAAACATAGCGTTATTCATTCATTTTTTGAAGGGGTAGGATCGTCTCATCAAAACAAAGGAGACATTATATGAGCACCTTCGACAAACACGACTTAAGCGGCTTCATCGGCAAACATCTGGTTTATACCTACGATAATGGCTGGAACTACGAGATTTATATCAAAAATGAAAATACCATCGACTACCGTATTCACAGCGGCCTGGTGGGGAATCGTTGGGTAAAAGATCAGCAGGTGTATGTTGTTCGCGTAGGTGAGAGTATTTATAAAATTTCCTGGACTGAACCCACCGGCACCGACGTTAGCCTGATTGTGAACCTTGGGGACAAACTGTTCCATGGCACTATCTTCTTCCCGCGTTGGGTCATGAACAACCCGGAAAAAACCGTCTGCTTCCAGAACGATCACATTCCACTGATGAACAGCTATCGCGATGCAGGTCCGGCCTATCCAACAGAAGTGATTGATGAATTTGCCACCATTACCTTCGTGCGCGACTGTGGGGCCAACGATGACAGCGTAATTGCGTGTGCGGCCAGTGAATTGCCCGCTGACTTCCCAAATAATTTAAAATAAGCGCGACAATTAACTAAAAAGAAAAGTTCCCGGTTATTTCTGTTTTTAAAGAAATAACCGGGATTTTTTTTGTTTGTTGAGCTTTGGTTTAAACGTTACATTTTGAAAAAATTGAGTGCTGTCACAAAATAAATAATTCATAATTTTATAACTTAATGTTTTTAAAGATATTTATATTCATGTGAAAACATTTTAATTCCCTCTCTTAATTTTTCCCTAAGAAATGAGCGCTACCTTGATATGAGTTTATGAACCGTTGAAATAAACGGTCCGCTAATTGGTTAATATCAAAAGCATGCCATTCTTATTGCAAGGAAATTAATGATGAGTGATTTTTTGCCTTTTTCCCGCCCCTCAATGGGTAATGAGGAAATCGCGGCGTTGCAGGAGGTATTAACCTCTGGCTGGATCACGACCGGGCCGAAAAATCAGGCGCTTGAAGAGGCATTTTGTCAGCTGACCGGGAATCACCACGCCATTGCCGTCAGTTCGGCAACGGCCGGGATGCACGTCACCCTGATGGCGCTGGGTATTGGCCCTGGCGATGACGTCATCACCCCCTCCCTGACCTGGGTCTCCACGCTGAATATGATCGTTCTGTTGGGGGCAAACCCGGTGATGATCGATGTGGACAAAGATACCCTGATGGTCACCCCGGACGCGGTAGACGCCGCGATTACGCCGCGTACCAAAGCGATTATCCCGGTGCATTACGCCGGTGCGCCGTGTGATATCGATGCTATCCGCGCGGTGGGGGAGCGTCACGGTATTCCGGTGATCGAAGACGCGGCACACGCCGCGGGCACGTACTACAAAGACCGCCACGTGGGCTGGCAGGGCACGGCAATTTTCTCCTTCCACGCCATTAAAAACATGACCTGCGCCGAGGGCGGTCTGGTGGTGACGGATGACGAACAGCTGGCACAAAAAATCCGCAGCCTGAAATTCCACGGTCTGGGCGTCGATGCCTATGACCGCCAGACCCACGGCCGCGCGCCGCAGGCCGAAGTGATCGCGCCCGGATTTAAATACAACCTCGCGGATATCAACGCCGCGCTGGCGCTGGTGCAGTTGGGCAAACTGAAACAGGCCAATAAACGCCGTCAGGACATCGCCGAACGCTACCTGCGCGAGTTGGCCGACACGCCGTTCCAGCCGCTCACTATTCCATCATGGCCGCATGTGCACGCCTGGCACCTGTTTATTATTCGCGTGGATGAAGCCCGTTGCGGGATCTCCCGCGATAACCTGATGGCGGCCCTGAAGGAGAAGGGCATCGGCACTGGCCTGCATTTCCGCGCGGCACACACCCAAAAATACTACCGCGAGCGTTTTCCTGATGTATCGCTCCCGCATTCTGAATGGAACAGCGCGCGTATTTGTTCTCTCCCACTTTTCCCGGACATGACTCATGACGACACAACCCGCGTCATTACCGCGCTCCATCAGCTTGCAGGACATTGATATGTTCAGTGCGCCGCCTGTACAAAAAGTTTCTGTGGTGATCCCCGTTTATAACGAGCAGGAGAGCCTGCCCGAACTGATCCGCCGCACCACCGCCGCCTGCGAGACGCTGGGCAAAGCCTACGAAATCCTGCTGGTGGATGACGGCAGCAGCGATAACTCCGCCCTGATGTTGACCGAGGCCGCGCAGGCCGAAGGCAGCCATATCGTCGCGGTGCTGCTTAACCGCAACTATGGCCAGCATTCGGCCATTATGGCCGGGTTCAGCCACGTGACGGGGGATTTGGTCATCACGCTGGATGCCGATCTGCAAAACCCGCCGGAGGAGATCCCCCGGCTGGTCGCCAAAGCCGACGAAGGGTACGACGTGGTGGGTACGGTACGGCAGAATCGTCAGGATAGCCTGTTCCGCAAGCTGGCTTCCCGCACCATCAACCGCCTGATCCAGCGCACCACCGGCAAAGCGATGGGCGATTACGGCTGCATGCTGCGCGCCTATCGCCGCCATATTGTCGACGCCATGCTGCACTGCCATGAACGCAGCACCTTCATTCCGATTCTGGCGAATACCTTTGCCCGTAAGGCGACGGAGATCCCGGTGCTGCACGCCGAGCGTGAGCACGGGGAGTCGAAGTACAGCTTTATGCGTCTTATCAACCTGATGTACGACCTCATCACCTGCCTGACCACCACGCCGCTACGCCTGCTGAGCGTCTTCGGCAGCATTATCGCGCTGGCCGGGTTTACGCTTTCCGTTTTGCTGGTCGTCCTGCGTCTGGTCTTTGGCCCCCAGTGGGCGGCGGAAGGGGTATTCATGCTCTTTGCCGTGCTGTTCATGTTCATTGGCGCCCAGTTTGTCGGGATGGGCCTGCTCGGTGAGTACATTGGCCGTATCTATAACGATGTTCGCGCACGTCCGCGCTACTTTATTCAACGTGTTGTCCGCCAGGAACACAAAGTCTCTCAAGAGGAAAAACACCCATGAAAGCTGTTGTCTTTGCCTATCACGATATGGGGTGCGCGGGCCTGCTTGCCCTGCTTGAAGCGGGTTATGATATCGCTGCCATCTTCACGCATCCGGACGCCGCAGGCGAGAATAACTTCTTTGGCTCCGTGGCGCGTATCGCCGCCGAGCACGGCATTCCGGTCTACGCGCCGGACGATATCAACCACCCGCTGTGGGTGGATCGCATTCGCGACACCGCCCCGGATGTCATCTTCTCGTTCTACTACCGCAACCTGATTTGCGACGATATTTTACGTCTGGCGACGAAAGGGGCATTTAACCTTCACGGCTCATTGCTGCCCGCCTACCGTGGCCGCGCGCCGCTGAACTGGGTGCTGGTGAATGGCGAAACTGAAACCGGCGTGACCCTGCACCGCATGGTGCACCGCGCGGATGCGGGCGCCATCATTGCGCAGCAGCGTGTTGCCATTGATGCGGATGAGACGGCGCTGCAGCTTCATCAGAAACTCTGCTCGGTGGCACAAAGCCTGCTGCGCGATGCACTGCCGACCATCCTGAACGGCACCTTCAGCGAGACCGCTCAGGACGAGAGCAAGGCGAGTTGTTTTGGCCGCCGCACGCCGGAAGACGGCCGTCTGGACTGGAACAAGCCCGCCCGCCAGTTGCACAACCTGGTGCGCGCAGTGACCGACCCCTGGCCGGGGGCGTATAGCTTTGCCGGCGTCAGCAAATTCATCGTCTGGAAATCCCGCGTGCGCGACGATGTCCCGGCCGCGAAACCGGGCACTATCGTCTCTGTCTCTCCGCTGATTGTCAGCTGCGGCGAGCAGGCGCTGGAGATCGTGACCGGTCAGACCGACAACGGCGTTTATGTGCAGGGCGCGCAGCTGGCGCAGTCTCTGGGGCTGGTTCCCGGCGCCTTGATCACCAGCGCCCCGGTGGTGGCAATTAAGCGCCGCACCCGCGTGCTGATCCTCGGCGTAAACGGTTTTATTGGTAACCACCTGACCGAGCGTCTGCTGAAAGACGATAACTACGAAATTTATGGCCTCGACATTGGCTCCGATGCCATCAGCCGTTTCCTTGACTGCCCGCGCTTCCATTTCGTGGAAGGGGATATCAGCATCCACTCCGAGTGGATCGAGTACCACATCAAAAAATGCGACGTGGTGCTGCCGCTGGTCGCCATTGCCACGCCGATTGAGTACACCCGCAATCCGCTGCGCGTATTCGAGCTGGACTTTGAAGAGAACCTGAAGATTATCCGCGACTGCGTGAAATACGATAAGCGCATCATCTTCCCGTCCACCTCCGAAGTGTACGGCATGTGTACTGATAAAAACTTCGATGAAGATACCTCTAATCTGGTGGTCGGGCCGATCAACAAGCAGCGCTGGATTTACTCCGTCTCTAAACAGCTGCTGGACCGCGTAATTTGGGCCTACGGCGAGAAAGAAGGGCTGCGCTTTACCCTGTTCCGGCCGTTCAACTGGATGGGGCCACGTCTGGATAACCTGAACGCGGCGCGCATTGGTAGCTCCCGCGCCATTACCCAGCTGATCCTGAACCTGGTGGAAGGCTCGCCCATTAAGCTCATTGAAGGCGGTAAACAAAAACGCTGCTTCACCGACATCAGCGACGGCATCGAAGCCCTGTTCCGCATCATTGAAAACAAGGATGGCCGCTGCAACGGGGAGATCATCAACATCGGCAACCCGGATAACGAAGCGAGCATTCGTGAACTGGCCGAAATGCTGCTGGCAAGCTTCGAGCGCCATCCGCTGCGTAACCAGTTCCCGCCGTTTGCAGGATTCCGCGAAGTGGAAAGCAGCAGCTACTATGGCAAAGGCTACCAGGACGTTGAGCACCGCAAGCCGAGCATTCGCAATGCGAAGCGCTGCCTGAACTGGACGCCAACGGTGAAGATGGAGCAGACCATTGATGAGACGCTCGATTTCTTCCTGCGCACCGTGGAGCTGTCGGAACAGGCCTCATGAAAAAAGTCGGTTTACGCATTGATGTCGATACCTTCAGGGGAACGCGTGACGGCGTTCCCGGACTGCTGAGGCTGCTGAGCAAGCACGATGTGCGTGCCAGCATCTTCTTCAGCGTGGGGCCAGACAACATGGGACGTCATTTATGGCGTCTGGTTAAACCGGCATTTCTGTTCAAAATGCTGCGCTCGCGCGCAGCATCGCTCTACGGCTGGGATATTTTGCTGGCCGGTACCGCATGGCCCGGCAGGCGTATCGGCGCGGGTAACGAAGCCATCATCCGTGAAGCGGCGCAGCACCATGAGGTCGGCCTGCATGCCTGGGATCACCATGCCTGGCAGGCCTGGGCGGGCGTCTGGGACATTCCTCGCCTGGCCCGGGAAATCGAGCGTGGTCTGCGGGAGCTGGAGGCCATTATCGGGCAGTCGGTGCGCTGCTCCGCCGTGGCCGGATGGCGTGCGGATCAACGCGTCGTGAAAGCCAAAGAGCCGTTCGCGTTTCGCTACAACAGCGATTGCCGGGGCAGCGGACCTTTTTTACCACAGCTCGGTGAAAACCGCGTTGGCACGGTGCAAATCCCGGTCACACTGCCCACCTGGGATGAAGTGGTGGGGCGCGAGGTGACCGCCGACGGCTTCAACCGCTACATTCTGGACCGTATACATCGCGACACCGGCACGCCGGTCTACACCATCCACGCCGAGGTGGAAGGGATTGCGTATCAGCATGATTTCGATGCGCTGTTGACGCTGGCGGCGCAGGAGGGGATTCAGTTCTGCCCGTTGATCGACCTGCTGCCAGACGATCTCAGTACGCTGCCCGTCGGCAAAATTGTGCGAAGTGAAATGGCTGGCCGGGAAGGCTGGCTTGGCTATCAACAAACCGTGAGTCCGGTACCATGAAAGTCGCCCGTTATGGCTTAGGGCTTTTCGCCCTGTTTATTGTTTACTATCTCATTCCGGTTGATATCCGTCTGTTATGGCAGCCTGATGAAACGCGCTATGCGGAAATCAGCCGTGAAATGCTCGCCTCCGGCAACTGGATTGTGCCGCATTTTCTGGGGCTGCGTTACTTTGAAAAGCCGATTGCTGGCTACTGGGTCAACAGCCTCGGGCAACTGCTGTTTGGCCATACAAACTTTGCCGTGCGCGCCGGGGCCATCTTTTCCACCGGCTTGACGGCGCTACTGGTTATCTGGATGGCCTGGCAACTCTGGCGCGATAAACGCGTTGCCCTGTTCTCCGGCCTTATCTTCCTGACGCTGTTTCTGGTCTATGGCATTGGCACCTATGCCGTGCTCGACCCCATCATCTCCCTGTGGCTGGCGGCGGCGATGTGCAGTTTCTGGCTGGCCTCGCAGGCGCAGACCCTGGCTGGCAAAGCGGGGGGCTACATCGTGCTGGGGCTGGCCTGCGGTATGGGGGTGATGACCAAAGGCTTTCTCGCCCTGGCGGTGCCGGTCCTTGGCGTCCTGCCGTGGGTGATTGCCCAAAAGCGCTGGAAAGAGGTGCTGAGTTTTGGCGGGCTTGCGATCCTGAGCTGCGTGCTCATTGTCCTGCCCTGGGGGCTGGCGATTGCCCAGCGTGAACCCGATTTCTGGCGCTACTTCTTCTGGGTTGAACACATTCAGCGTTTTGCCCAGAGCGACGCCCAGCACAAAGCCCCGTTCTGGTATTACCTGCCATTCCTGGTCGCGGGCAGTTTGCCGTGGCTGGCGCTGTTGCCCGGTGCGCTGCGTCTGGGCTGGCGTGAAAAACATCCGGCAGGCGGCGGGCTTTATCTGCTCGGTTGGGTGGTGATGCCGCTTTTATTCTTCAGCATTGCCAAAGGCAAGCTGCCTACCTACATCCTGCCGTGTTTTGCCCCGCTGGCGATCCTGATGGCGCGCTATGCCTGCCTCGCTGCGGAAAAGGGGGCCAGCGTGTTACGCATCAATGCCGGGATCAACCTGGCGTTCGGTACCCTCGGTGTCATCGCGGCGTTAGTCGTGTCGCCGTGGGGGCTGGCTAAGCACCCGGTCTGGACATCGGTCGAGCTGTTTAAAGTCTTCTGCGCGGTGGTGGCCTTCCTCGTCTGGGCCGTGGTGGGCTGGTTTAGCTTCAGACGGAGCCAGCAGCGCTGGTGGCTGGCGGCGCTGTGCCCTGCCGGGCTGGCGTTGCTGATTGGTTTTGCCATTCCCAACCTGGTGGTGGACTCCAAACAGCCACAGTCGCTGGTGGATACCGTGCGCGACCCGCTCCAGCAGAGCCGGTTCGTGCTGGCCGATAACGTCGGCGTGGCGGCAGGGCTGGCGTGGGAGCTTAAGCGTAATGACATCATCATGTTTGGTCAGAGCGGTGAACTGCGTTACGGGCTGGATTATCCGGACGTGAAAGACCGCTTTATCACGAAAGATGACTTTGCGCAGTGGCTGGCGAGGCATCGCCAGCAGGGGAGCGTGTCGCTGGTGATCCTGCTGTCGAAGAACGACGATCTGAACCGGGATAACCTGCCAAAGCCGGACTACCTGTATATCCAGGGGCGGCTGGCTTACCTGCAGTATCTGCCGCAATGATGACCTGGCTGTGGCTGGTGCTGGCAAGCCTGCTGACCTGCGCGGGACAGCTCTGTCAGAAACAAGCGACCCGTCCGGCGAAAACCGGGCGGCGTGGCGCCCATATTGTGCTGTGGCTGGGGCTCGCCTTGCTGGCGCTGGGCTGCGGCATGCTGGTCTGGCTGGTGGTATTGCAGCGTCTTCCCGTCGGGGTCGCCTATCCCATGCTGAGCCTTAATTTTGTCTGGGTGACGCTGGCAGCGAAGGGGCTCTGGCATGAGAAGGTGGCCCGACATCACTGGCTGGGCGTAGGGTTGATTATGATCGGGATTGTTCTGCTGGGAGGAAGCCTGTGAAAGGGGCGTGCTGGGCGTTATGCAGCGTGGCGTTAGTCAGTGCCGCGCAGCTGCTGCTGCGCAGCGCCATGCAGGCGCTTCCGCCCGTCGGCGAGGCGCTGGCATTTTTCAGGGCTCTCTGGCATTTTTCGTCCGGTACCGGCGCG
Source organism: Enterobacter cloacae complex sp. 277I4 (assembly GCF_050031465.1). Classification (NCBI taxonomy): domain Bacteria; kingdom Pseudomonadati; phylum Pseudomonadota; class Gammaproteobacteria; order Enterobacterales; family Enterobacteriaceae; genus Enterobacter; species Enterobacter cloacae complex sp. 277I4. Next base: position 4,811,751 of record NZ_JBLGWC010000001.1, on the reverse strand, counting down.
CTGCTGCTGGGGCTGATGGGCTATGTGGCCTCTATGGGCTGCTGGTATCTGGCGCTGCATCGCATGGCGCTCAGCAAAGCGTACGCCTTGCTGAGCCTCAGTTATATTCTGGTGTGGGGCGCGGCGATCCTGCTGCCCGGCTGGGGTGAGTCGTTCTCGTGGCAGGGGCTGGCGGGTGTCGGGTTGATTATGCTGGGCGTGCTGGTGATATTCCTGCCCCGGACATCTCGTGGTGAAAAATCGCCCCGGGGGTAAGGGTGAACGGAGTGGGCGTGCAGACGGCGAGACTCAGCGAGCCAAACTGAAGCTGGCTGACCGAGTGGGCCTCAGAGGTACTGTCGATGCTGACAATCTGCCAGGCGCTGCCGCCTCGTTGCTTCACAATCGCCTCTTTACGCGTCCAGATCCCCCAGAAAGCCGGGAGCTTCGCCTCCTGCGCTTCGCGTTCCAGCTCTGCATGTTCCGCCACGCTGAAAACCGCGTTCGCCAGTGCCTGCCAGTTTTCACGCGGGCGTATCACTTCGATATCGCAGCCTACTTCACCTTCATCGCTCACCAGCAGGGCAATGTCGTCCCCGCTGTGGCTCAGGTTAAACCAGAGCCGATGATCTTTCGCAAAGGCGGGTTTCCCCTGTTCACCGTACACAATGTCGGGCAGCGGAGACGGGGATAATGTCCGGGCGAGCAGCGTCCTGCCTGCCAGCCAGGAACGGTTTCGCGCACCCTGAGGTGCCATATCTGCGAGCGTTGACGCCAGCGGGTCCGCGCAAAGGGTGGAGATTTTTCCCAGTATAAACTGGTACATAGTTACGCCCAGCGTTTGATAATGATTGAGGTATTGATGCCGCCAAACGCGAAGTTATTGCTTTGCAGATACTCGCAGTCAATCTGACGGGCTTCCCCCATAATATAATCTAAAGCACCACATTGCTCATCCGGTTGTCTTAAATTGAGCGTCGGGGCAAACCAGCCTTCACGCATCATCTGCACGCTCATCCACGCTTCCAGCGCACCGCAGGCACCTAACGTATGGCCAAAATAGCTCTTCAGCGAGGAGAGGGGGACCCTGTCGCCAAAGATGGCCGCAGTGGCCTGGCTTTCGGCGATATCACCCCGATCGGTGGCGGTGCCGTGGGCGGAAATATACCCGATGTCCGTGGCGCCTAAACCGGCCATTGCCAGCGATTGCTCCATGCAAATCTGCATGGTTTCACGCTGCGGCTGGGTGATATGCGCTGCATCGCAGTTGGTGGCAAAGCCCACGATTTCGCCGTAGATGGTCGCCCCGCGTGCTTTGGCGTGCTCCAGTTCTTCCAGAATCAGCGTGCCTGCCCCTTCGCCGATGACCAGACCATCGCGCGCGGTATCGAAGGGCGACGGCGTGGTTTTCGGCGCGTCGTTGCGCTGGCTGGTGGCGAACAGCGTATCAAATACCGCCGCCTCTGAAGGACAAAGCTCCTCGGCGCCCCCGGCGACCATAACGGTCTGATAACCATGGCGAATGGCTTCCCAGGCGTAACCAATCGCCTGGCTGCCGGAAGTACAGGCACTCGACGTGGGAATGACGCGCCCCCGCAGACCAAAGAACAGGCCGGTATTGACCGCGGTGGTGTGCGGCATCATCTGCACATAGGTGGTGCCGGTGATGTTGTTGGTGTGTTTTTCCATCAGCATGGAGGCAAAGTCGCTTACCGGGCCCGTGCTGCCCGTGGACGACCCATAGGCGATGCCGGTTTGCCCCTGCGTCAGTACCGGGTCATCGATCAGGCCCGCCTGCTCAAGCGCCAGTTCGGTGGCGCGGGTGGAGAGCAGCGACACGCGGCCCATGGCGCGAATGCGCTTGCGGGTATAGTGTGCCGGAAGGGTGAAATCCTCGATGGGGGCGGCCAGCAGCGTTTGCAGACCGGCATACTCTTGCCACTCCGTCATGGTGCGCACGGCGTTTTCGTAGCCGAGCAGCCGCTGTGAAATGGTCGGCCAGTCCTCGCCAAAGGCGGTCACGCCTCCCATTCCCGTAATCACCACCCGACGCGTCATAACATCCCCCCGTTGATCGAGATCACCTGGCGTGTCACATAGCCTGCCCGGTCTGACATCAGATAACTCGCCAGACCGGCCACCTCGTCCGCCTGACCCATGCGCTGCATCGGGATCATGGACATGGCCTCTTTCAGCGCGGCCTCTTCCATCTCGATCATGCCGGTATCAATCAGCCCGGGCGCGATGCAGTTGACGGTAATTTTGCGTTTTGCCAGTTCAATGGCCAGCGCTTTGGTGGCGCCGATGATACCGGCCTTGGCGGCACTGTAGTTCACCTGTCCGCGGTTGCCCATCACGCCTGACACGGACGACAGGGTGATAATCCGCCCGCCCTTGCGGGTTGCGATCATCGGCATGATGCAGGGATGAATAACGTTATAAAAACTGTCGAGGTTGGTGTGGATGACGCTATCCCAGTCCTCGTGGCTGAGCGCCGGAAACGCGCCATCGCGGGTTATCCCGGCATTGCTGACCACGCCATACCATGCGCCAAAGGTGCTGATTTCCTGTTCCAGAACCTCGCGGCACTGCTCGCGGTTGCCCACGTCAAAGGTCAGTAAACGACCCGTTCCGCCAGCCTGAGCAATGGCCTCCAGCGTCTCATGCGCGCCATCAGCATCGCGATGGTAATGCACGCCTACGGTGAAACCGTCAGCGGCAAGCTGACAGGCGATGGCGCGGCCAATGCCTTTGCTGGCGCCCGTGACCAGTACGGAACGTGTCATGATGAAGCTCCCTGAGAGAAAAGTGAGGTTAATTCGTCCTCGCTGGGCTGGAACGTATTCACGCGGCCCGTGGCAAGGGGGGCGTTATCCGTCTGGATTGTGCATTCAAAGCTGCCAAAGCGTTCGTCCTGCATCAGGCGCTCAATGGTAATGGTTAACGTAGTGCCTGCAGCAAAGCGGCCCGTGCTGCACACCAGCTCGCGCGCGCCCAGCACCATGCCCAGCGGGCTGTGGGGCAGGCCTTTTTGCAGACGGTGCCATTCAGACCAGACGCCCACGGTCTGGGCCATCAGTTCCAGCGCAAACCAGCCCGGCAGATCGCCGTCAACGTTCAGGAACGGCGCAAGCACACCGTGCCCGTCGACCGTGACGCTGCACACCGCGCTGCTGTCGGTGACACGCTCAACGCGCTCCAGTAGCATCATCGGTGCGTCGTGAGGCAGGTAGTCGGCGGGGGATAAATAACTCATGACACTCTCCCCAGCAGAAGGCTGGCGTTGTTACCGCCAAAGGCGAATGAGTTCGATAAAATCACCGGTTTTGTCAGCGGCGCATGCTGATGCAGCAGGCCGCAGGGCGGCAGCGTGTCGTCCGGCGCGTAGCGGGAAAAATCCTGCGGCGGCAGCGGCAGGTCACGGGTCAGGATCAGCCAGCTTAATGCGGCTTCAGTGATCCCGGCCGCGCCAAGCGTATGGCCGGTGAGGTGTTTGGTGGAGCTGCACGGTACCCGGTCGCCAAAGAGGGCGTTAATCACGTGCGCCTCAATCCGATCGTTGAGGGGAGTGGCGGTGCCGTGCAAATTAATATAGCCCACGTCATCTGCCGTCATGCCTGCCTCCTTCAGCGCCTGGGTAATGGCGCGAATGGCGCCTTCTCCCTCGGGATGTGGGGCAGAGATATGGTACGCATCGCTCGATTCACCCGCCCCCAGCAGCGCAACCTGATCCGGTTCGCGCGTCAGCACCATGAGGGCCGCCGCTTCACCGATGGTGATCCCCCGGCGGTCTCGGCCAAACGGTTCGCACTGCGTGGGCGAGAGCGATTCAAGGCTGTTAAAACCATTGACCGGCATACGGCTTAAGCTGTCTGCCCCGCCTACAAGGGCGACGTCCACCAGTCCGGCCTCAATCAGACGCTGTCCGCTGATGATCGCCCTGGCGCTGGAGGAGCAGGCAGTCGAAATGGTATACGCCGGGCCATCCAGCTGCAGCCAGTTGGTGAGGAAGCGGGAGGGATCGCCCAGTTCCTGCTGCGGGTACTGCCATTGCGGGCTGCGTTCGCCGTTCAGGGAGAGGCGCACGTACTCATCGCCTTCATCCAGCCCTGAGGTGCTGGTGCCCAGCACCACCGCCACGCGGTCGCGGCCCACGCGGGCGATGGCTGCCTCAACGGCAGGCTGTATCTGTGCCAGCGCCGCCAGCAACAGCTGATTATTACGGCTGCGGTGTGCTGCCAGGCTATCCGGTATCGGCGGCAGCTCACCCTCAACGCCGCCCAGCATGGCATCAGGTAATCCTTGCAGCCATCCGGCGCGATGACGCATACCCGGCGCAATCCCGGCGTTCAGGTTGGCCGCGATCTCATCGGCCGAGTTGCCCAGCGCGTTGACCATGCCAACAGCGGAAATGTAAATCATCTCAGTCACCCAGATATTGAATGGTGATGTGGTATTTAAAGACGTGCTGCGCAATGCTGATCGGCTCGCGCTTACCGTTGCGTTGCAGGTAGACAATCTCGGTGACCAGCTTGCCGTCAGGGTTACGCAGTTCGCGTCGGGTGCCAGTATCCTTTAGCGTCCAGCCCTTCGGCAACTGCGGCTGCCAGGCGCTGAGCGGCCAGTGGCTGAGCATCACATCCGCCAGCACCTGGCTGGCGGGCGGTAGCTGGGGCATAACGACCGACTGCTCGGTATGGATCCCGGTGTTGTCATAGGTCGCGAGAAACAGGCGGATCCCCACCGACGAGAGCCCGGCAAGCGTCACTTTTTGCCCGTCAGCGTTCAGCAGAACCAGCAGCGACTGGGTCTGACCGTTAAACCGGCCGGTCAGCAGCTGCTGAGAACGGATGGCTGGCGTAATGCCCGGCGGTGGCAGCGTCACCTGCGTGCCCGGCTGAAGCCAGGCCAGCGGGCGAGTTTCTTCAGTATCGGTCGAATGGCTGCAGCCTGCCAGCAGCAGCGTCGCAGCCAGCGCGGCGGCGCGGTAAAAAGCGTTCATCATGGTTTTCTCTCGTTCCTGGCTGGCATCGCCAGCGGGGCCAGCAGGAAGGCGGTGAAAATACCGCTTACCAGCACAATTCCAAAGCTGCTGATGGCCTGCGTCGCGCTGAACACCAGCATGCCCAGCGTCAGCAGCGTGGTCATCATCGCCAGGGTGATAGCCAGCATCGACGTCAGCGGCGTGCCGCGCGGGTTGCTGAAAAACAGCGTGTAGTTGATGCCAATGCCGAGTACCAGCACCAGCGCCAGCAGTGAAAACAGATTGACGGAATGCCCGGCGACGGCCAGCGCCGCCAGCCCGCAGCTGAGCGACAGTACCGACGGCACCAGGCTGATAAGCCCCTGACGCCAGCCAAGTCGGATTATGGCGCCGCAGGCAATCGCCGCCAGCGCTACGCACAGTAGCCCCGTCAGCAGGGTGCGGTAGAGGGCAAACAGGCTGTCAAAACTGGCCTTACGATCGATCCAGACGACCCCTTCATGCTGTGCCGCCCGTTCACTCAGCGCCGCACTGTTTTTGACGCCGTCCACCGGGACGAGCACGCCGCTTTCGCCGCCCGGCAGGGTCAGCCAGAGCAGACGCCAGCCTTCGCTGGCCGGGCTGGTAAGCCAGGTGTCCACGCTGACAGGCATTGGCGTCAGATCCGGTGAGACGGTGTTCAGTCCGGCGCTGTGCAGCACGTTCATTACCGCAGGCGCAGCGTGGTGCAGCAGCGCCAGATCGCTTTTTTGACGCTTCATGGAGTTCAGCGGCAGGGTTCGCCAGCTTGCCAGCTCACCCGCTTTTTGCGCCTGCGCCAGCGCAGGGGTAAAGGCCTCCAGCCGCTCCAGCGTCTGCTGGGCTGACGTGCCGTAAACCACAAACCATTTCTGATCGACGCGCTGGCCGGTCAGGGCGGTAATGGTCTTCTCCTGCGCCAGAATCGTTTTCGGCAGCGCCTGCAGCTGGGCGATATCGTCGTCCACCTTCAGGGTGGCAATACCTGCGGCGGAAATGAGCGCCAGCGTGACGGGCAGGCCAACCGCGAGTGTTTTATTACGTCGCCAGGCGGCCAGCCAGCGCGACATCGCTTTGCTGGCCGGAACCGGGCGTACCGGCAATCCACGGCACAGCCAGGGGTGCCAGAATATCACCGTCAGGCACGAGGCGCTCAGCCCCACGGCGGCAAACAGCGCCATCTGGCGGATCCCGGGGAAGGGGGCCAGCATCATAATCAGGTACGCCACGACGGTCGTCAGAAGCGCCAGCAGCAGGGCATTACGCACTTTGTCCAGACTTTGCCACGGCGAGTTTTCGCCACCGTGCACCAGCCGTTCGGTCAGGTAGTAGAGGGTGTAATCGGCCGAAATACCGATGATGCTCATGCTCATCACCAGCGTCATCAGATGCAGCTCGCCAAAGAACAGCAGGGTGGCGACCGTGCCCGCCAGCGCGCCGATGGCAATGGAGATCGCGCACAGCAGCAGCGGACGCAGGGAGCGGAATGTCGCCACAATCAGCAGGAGTACGCCCAGAAGGGTGGCGACACCCAGCGTGGAGATATCCCGTTTGGCCTGCTGGCTGGCGTAATCGCTGTAAAACACCGTGCCGCGAGACAGCAGTTGCGCCTGTGGGTAATGCGTTTTCAGCGTCGCCTGCAGCGCGTTCAGGGTGGTCACCAGCCGGTGGGTTTGCTGCATATCAAAAGAGGAACCGGCCAGCTCGCCGTGCAGCAGATACCAGTAGTTTCCGGCGTCATCCTGCGTCACCAGCCAGCCGTCCATCAGCCGCAGCTTCTGGCCGTTTTGCGCCAGCGCGAGCTGCGCGCCGCGCATCAGCATCAGCGGATCGTTTTGCAGCTCCTTGCCGCTCACGCCGGAAAAGGCCGAGTAAAGCTGAGATAAAACCCACTGCGCTTGCGCTTCACCGCCGTTTTGCAGGCGGGCGCGGGTGGCGGGGTCAATCATCCCGTTGCGGTGCTGCCAGAAAAACTCGCCCCAGGCTTGTTGCCCGGTGGCGTCCATGGGCCCTTTGACCTCGCTCAGCGCTCCGCTGCGTTGCAGCAGCGTCAGCCACTGCTGCGCCACGCGCGGATCGGGTTTTTTGCCGGGGCTGACTAGCCAGACCAGCTGACGGTCGAGCCGCTGCATAAAGCCGTCGTTGAGCGCCGGAGGGATCGCCCCCAGCGTCTGTGTCGGTAACATGGCCAGCACGCTGCTGTTCAGGCGCGCGCCGGGCAGCAGCGACACCAGCAGGCCCAGCATAATCAGGCATCCCGCGGCCCAAAGCAGCGCCGGGCGCAGAGATTTACGGTGCGGCAAAGCGTTGGCGTTCGTCATCGGTCAGGCTGGCGGGTGTCAGTCGGTGACTGGAGAGGGTGATATCCGTACGGTCGCCCTGTTTGTCGTTAAGACGAATAGACTCCAGAAAGGCCGCACCGCCCAAATCGAGGGTGGCGAAAATGGTGTTCAGCGGCGTCGTGGTGGGCGTGAGCACCAGCGACCAGCGGCCCTCTCCCAGGTCTTGAAAATCGATGCGGAAATTCTCTTCCAGCACCTTGCGGTCGGCCTGGAACAACGCCCGCAGCAGGTGGTTGAACTGGAACATCTGCGGATTATTGTCGGCGGTAATGGTCTGCGGCGGCTGGCCGTTGATGGTCTGCACCATCCGTTTGTCATCCAGCAACAGCGTCATGGGGAACGGGGCTTTTTGATCCCACAGCAGGCCGCTGTCACGGGCGATCACCATCTCGCCCTGCGAACGCAGCGGCTGCGGCATGTCTTTGATCGTACGAACCTGCTCGAAGTGGGCGCGCACCACGGGCTGTTGCGTAAACCGCTGCTGCAGTTCATCCAGCGTCACGGCGCTGACCAGCGGGCTAAACATCAGTGCCAGCAAAGGCAACCATTTCATGGCGTGACTCCCATACGTTCAAACAAGATCCCCGGGCTGACAAAGCACATTTCGCGGGTGGCTTCGTCGACCGCCACCTGGATGGTGTAACCGGTGGTGGTGCGTTTACCGGTCTGCGCGTCGAAGATTTGATAGGCAATGCGCAGGCGGTTTTCATACTCTTCAATCTGCGCCCGGACCCGGATGCGTTGTTCAAAGGTCACCGCATCGCGGTATTTCACCCGCGTATCGACCACCGGCCAGACATAGCCGGAGGCTTTCATCTGGCGATAGCCGTAGTCGAACTGATTGAGCAGCGCTTCGCGGGCTATTTCAAAGTAGCGGAAATAGTTGCCGTGCCAGACCACGCCCATCATGTCGACGTCGTGGAACGGGACGGTGATTTCAACTTCCGTCGTAAAGCGGGGATCGGTCAGCACCCTTTACTCCTTCTCGCTGATTTCGGGCAGTTGCCAGAAATCGAAAAAATTAAACCAGTCGAGCGGTGACAGCAGGGCGTAATGTTCCAGCCGCTGCGCGTAGCGATCGACGGTATGTTGCAGCGCCTGCTGACGTTCACCGCGCGGCAGCAGCAGCGGGTCGGCGAACGGTTCGCAGTGCAGGGTCAGCGTCCCCTGCTGGCTGAGGGCAAAAATCAGCACCACCGGACAGCGCAGAATGGAGGCCAGGATAAACGGCCCCTGCGGGAACGGCGCGGGCTGGCCCATAAACGCGCTCCAGATCACGCGCCAGCTGCCGCCGCGCTGCGGCGTGACGGCGATACGATCGCCCACGATGGCCACCCATTCGCCGCGATCCAGCTTTTCTTTGATCAGGATAGCGGTCTCCGGGCCGATGTCAGTGACGGGCATCAGGTGAATGCCCGCCTGCGGAGCCATCTCTTCCATAATCTGCTTAAAGCGTTGGGCGTTATCGCTAAAGACCAGGGCGTTGATGGTTTTCCCCCCTTCACGCTGTGCCAGCGCCCGGCAGGCTTCCACGTCGCCAAGATGCGAGGCCAGCAGCAGTTTACCCTGTGGATCGTCCAGCCCCAGCGCCTCGCGGGCACCCGGTGCAAACACCAGATCGCGATGCAGCTTCATCTCGCCGCGCCAGCTGGCCACTTTGTTCAGCATGGCATGACCAAAACGCAGGAAGTGAAAAAAGCTGTTCAGCCGGGGGGGCGGTGGGATCTGTCGCTGTGCCATGACCTCTTTAACCCGCCTCAGCCATTGCCGCGACGCCTGACGCGCCGCACGGGCGGTAAGCCAGTAAACGGCGGTGACCGGCCACAGCAGGAGGGTGAAGGCCTTGCGCCCAAGCAGTTGCCAGACGCGTAACATCAGGCGCATACCCCATAGCCCTTTGACCTCCTGCTGTTGCGCCCAGTGCTGCGGGCGACGGCGCATCAGCAGGGAAGGGATGCGCGGCAGCATCCCCAGGAACAGACGGGTATGCATCAGCGAGATGCGCACGTTGTCTTTTAGCGCATCGAAGTGAGATACACCGTCTGCCGGGTAGGTGACGCGGGTGGGCAGAAAATAGCTGGGCGTGCCCTGCCAGTAGAGGCGGACCATCACTTCAGTATCAAAGTCCATGCGCTTGCCGAGCGGGGTACGTGCGGCAAGCTGCATCACCGGCGTGATCGGATAGACCCGAAAGCCGCACATGCTGTCTTTAAGCTGCAGGGACAACGTTTCAATCCAGACCCAGACGTGCGTTATCCAGCGTCCGTAAAGGCGCGAACGGGGTATGGAGTCATCGTAAACGGGTTGACCGGAAATCAGCGCCTCGGGGTGACGTTGCGCCAGCGCCAGAAAACGGGGGAGATCTTCAATAGCGTGCTGGCCGTCGGCATCCACCTGGATTGCATGAGTGAAGCCGCGCTCTGCGCAGGCTTTCAGCCCCGCCATTACCGCCGCGCCTTTGCCGCTGTTTTTCGCCAGACGCAGCAGCGTAACCTGCGGATGCTGCTCCGCTAACTGCGCCAGGATGTGGTGCGTGCTCTCTTCGCTGCCATCGTCAACCACCAGGCACGGGAGGTCAAACGGTGCCAGACGTGCGAGCACCGCGGCCATCATCGCACCGTGGTTGTAGCAGGGGATCAACACGCAGGGGCGGAACGTTACTGACATAGGCGAATCTTCCCGCTGCTGGCGGTATGGCGTTCACTGCCCGCATGGCGCTGGTAGCTGAAGCTGAGCATCTGACGGGCAGGGTGCCAGTCAAGGATCAGCGTCACCGTGTTGTCCGGCAACAGCGGGGCCGCAAACTTCACATTCTGAATGCTGTGAAAACGGTAGCCCGGTGCCATCAGGGTGGTAGCGTAATGCATCACCCAGTCGAGTTGTGCAACGCCAGGGAGCAGGGGCTGGACAGCAAAATGTCCCTTAAACCAGAGCTGGTCAGGATCAAGATAAAGCGTTATCTCCAGATGCTCCGGATGAGTCTGGTGGCGATCGATTTCATGAATCTTCATGAAATAACTCCTGTAGCTGTGCAGTCACACGCTTGTTCATACTGTTGACCGGGATTTCATCGACAATGCGCCAGTAGCGGGGCACGGCAACCGGTTCAAGGCAGGGGCGAAGGGCGCGACGCCACGCGGATTCCTGGGCATTTTTACCCCCGTTGTCTCTGTGCAAGCGCGCCGCGTCACTGAGTACCAGCAGCACGCCAATGGCCTGACGACCACGGCGAGTGACCGCCAGCGCGGCGGCGTCGCAGATGCCGTCCAGCGCCAGTAACCGCTGCTCAATCTCATCGAGCGAAATGCGTTTATCTTCAATTTTGACCACCCGGCCACGGCGTCCGATGATGTTGAACTGCCCGTCAGCCGCGAAATGCAGGATATCATCCAGCACGACTCCTTCAGCCTCGCGGATCAGTGGCGACGTCACCCGATCGCCGTGGAACGTCACGCCGGGAAACGGCTGCCAGAGCGTTGTCTCATCCAGACGGTGACGCCAGGCCATAACGCCCGTTTCGGTGCTGCCGTAAATTTCATCAGGCCAGACGTTCAGCCAGTCATGGCAAGGAATGATGTCGCGCCAGGGCAGTTCGCCCCCGGCTGAGAGCAGCAGGGCAACCGGAGGCGGCACAAGCGAGGTGTCGAGCCGCTTGAGGAATGCCGGGCTGCTGATAAAGAGGTACCGTTTGTCCTGCGGCAGCGCTGACAGCTGTTCTGCGTACTGCAGCAGGGAGGCATGCAGCGGCAGGCCAAGCGCCATGGGTAAGACAACACGAAACGTCAGGCCATACAGATGATGCAACACCACGGAGGCCACGACGTGACAGCCTGTCAGCCGTTCGCCAAACCGATCGGCGAGCAGACGGGCTTCCCGATCCAGGCCGATCACCGGCTTAATCACCCGCTGCGGCGTGCCGGTGGAGCCAGAGGTAAAGAGCTCGATAACGCGCGTCTCGTCAATGGCAGGCAAGGGGGAAAAGGGGGTGTTTGTCGGCGCAGTGGCGGTGACCAACCGCAGTCGCCCTGAAAACTCGAGCGTGGTGTCGCTCAGGACGCCGCTGAACATAGCCCGCTGTTCATTAAGCTGCGCCCCCCGGCTGTGCCCGGGGAGCACGGGGGTTTTACCCGCATGAAGCGTCGCCAGCAGGGCGACGATAAAAAGATAGCCGTTTTCAAAACAGAGCGCCCAGCGCTCGCCCTCTTCCTGACGCAGCGCGTCGACCAACTGCGTAACATCGTGGCGCAGATCGCCCAGCGTCCAGATACGATCGTCAAGCCAGGCGACAGGCGTCTCATCAGGACGCGGGGCGTTTAGCCACTGGCTCAGAGGAAGCGGTTTATCCATCGTTTTTTATTACCCGTTGTCGCACCAGCCATTCACCCGCCATTAACGTTCCCATCAGGATGTAGGAAAGCATCCCGTTCCACAGCGTCCACAGGCGCAGGTCGGCGTACAGCAAGGTAAACAGCGCGACTGCGCCATTGCCGATAAAAAAGCCGCACCAGACTTTCGTCACTTTACGTGTGTAACGAACCCCGGCAGGAGACAGGTGGGGCTCCCGTATCCGCGCCAGCCGTTCCACCATCGGCATGGATGTCCACAGCGAGCCCCCAAAGACCACCAGCATCACCAGATTAACGACCACCGGATAAAACAGCACCCACAGGTGAGCGTGGAAAAGGCTCGCCACGCACAGCACTGCCCCGGCCAGCGTCACGCTCAGGAAAACGTAGCGCAAGGGGCCGCGCTGCTGGCGCGTCTGCCAGACACGCAGCAGCAACACCAGCGCCATCAGGGGCAATATCCATTGCAAATGGTGGCTTGCAAGGCCATAGCCAATCAAAAACGGCCAGGCCAGCAGCATCAGGCCCGTCAGTATCGGGATGAGCGGAATGGCAGGCACGTCAGGCGTCGCGCTGGAGTTGTTCCACAACGTCGACGATGTCCTGAACGGTACGCACCGCTTTGAAGGTTTCAGGCTTAATTTTATGCCCCGTCTTCTTCTGCAGATTAACCACCATATCTACGGCATCAATGCTGTCGAGATCCAGGTCTTCGTAAAGCCGGGCCTGCGGCGTAATGAGCTCAGGATCGAGTTCAAAAAGTTTAATAAGAAGCGCAGAGACTTCCTGATAAAGGGTTTCTTGTTCTGTCATAGCGGGTCATTCTCAGGCGCGTTGTTGATGAATAAAAGCGGCGAGCGTGGCAACGGAATAGAAGTGCTGACGCATCTCGTCGCTCTCGGCAGAAAGCACTACGCCGTACTGATTTTTCACAGCCAGCCCCAGCTCCAGGGCATCAATAGAGTCCAGACCCAGTCCGTCACCAAACAGCGGAGCGTCGGTGTCGATATCCTCTGGGGTAAGTTCTTCCAGATTCAGCGTAGAGATAATGAGATTCTTAATTTCAAGATAGAGCGCTTGCATCTTTCATTCCTGACAAAGATTGAAGACCGGATGTTAATTGCTGCTGCATATGCCGGTTTAACTGCCTTGCCGCCAGCGCAGGTTCGTGCTGGCTCGCATCGTAAAAATCATGAATGTTGATGCGTTCGCGAACATCCACGGTAAAAATGGGTTTTTTGGGCGGCACATTGTACCAGCGACTCTGTTTATCCAGCATGCGTTCGCTACAGTGGATCACCACCACGCGCAGAGAGCTGTTGCAACGAACGGCAATATTCGCCGCTCCCCGCTGCAGGGTAATGGCTTCGCCCACGCGGGTGCGGGTGCCTTCCGGGAAAATCAGCAGGGTGTCGCCCTGCGCCAGACGCTGCTGGCTGGCACGAAGCAGCGTTTCTGCTTCGCTGTTGATCAGGTAATCGGCTGCACGGATCACGCCGCTGACAAAGGGGTTACGCAGCAGCGCGCTTTTCACCAGACAGTCGGTTTCGTTCATCACCGAGGCGAGGATCACATAGTCCAGCAGCGAAGGATGGTTGGCTATCACCAGGCAGCCGCGCTCGGCGCGCAGAACGTCCAGATTGTTAAAGCGGTAATCCAGCACGCCGGTTCCGCGAACGACCGCCAGGAACAGCCGAAAACTGGCGGAGATGCTGCGTCGCGCCAGTCGGCGGCGTGCCGTGCGATCGCGCTGAAAAATCAGCAGCAGGTTAAACCAGACCAGCGACAGCAGCAGCCCGCCAAGGCCAAACAGGGCGAAGCAAAACCCGGTCATCAGCATGCGCCATAACCGATCGAGGCGGGAGAGGATCTGGCTCATTGGCGCGTCCACTGCCACTGCAAACGCTCGCCTGCCAGGGCAAATTGCCGCGCGTCGCTCAGGTAATGTCGCAGGAACTGAAGGCTTTGCGGCAGCGCGGGCTCTTCCCCTGTGCTTTCGCGATGGGTTTCACAGCAGAGCGCGTCCCCGGCTTCAATCACCAGCGCAAGGGCGTAAGGCCAGACGGGCATCTGCGGCGGGAGCCCGGCGTGATAAAACGCGGGCAGGACGCCGTCAAAATCCACCAGCAAAACGCGGGAGTAGCCCGCGTGAAGCAGACTCAACACTTCGCACAAACTTTGCTGGAAGGTGTCCATCCCGGCGGAGACCGAGGATGAGACAATCGGCTGACCTGCAGTGATCGTAAGATTGCCGACCGCGGCGTTATGAACAGACATTGCAAAATCGGTGGGGGAGACGGGTTGCTCCGTCGCCAGCGCTTGCAGAATACGGTAGTTGCGTTCCAGCTCGCCATGGCGGCTGCTGTAGACCACGGCATCGATACGATGTTTGCGCAGCATCGCAAGACCAATATCCACCGCCAGTTTACTGCCCGAATTGAGGCGGCGGGCGGTCATCATCGGCAGATCGGTCAGTTTTGCAAGCGGCGCGGCGGGATCGATGGCGTCAGACTGGCGCGACCATGCCTGCCATGCGTCGGCATCGCTGAGTCCTGGCGCTCTGGCCTGCCAGTCGATAATGGTGAGGGTAAATTTCATCTACGCGCGTCCGCGATAAACCTGTTTCTGTGATTTTTACTTCGCAAGCGCGATGTTACAGCGTACATCGTACAGTGTTGTCGCAGGCTTGCGAATAACGTTTCTCCTAAAAATTTCCCGTAGCGTCATGTTCCGTCTCACCCCAGACGATTAACCGGGAAGCCGACTCTTGGGTCGGCCCGGCCCCAGCAGTATCGCCAGTTTGCTGCCGCCTTTGGTGGTCTCCATCCAGATTTTACAGACGCTGGTGAGCGGTACCGACAGCAGCATCCCAACCGGGCCCAGCAGCCATCCCCAAATCAGTAAGGATAAGAATACCACCAGCGTCGACATGCCCAGCCGGTGGCCCATCATCCGTGGTTCAAGAATATTCCCCAGCACCATATGCACCACGAGGAACAGCGCCCCCACCAGCATGCACTCATAAAAGCCATTAAACAGAAACGCCTGAATCATGGGCGGCACGGCGGAGAGTACCGCGCCAATGTTGGGCACGTAGTTCAGCAAAAACGCCAGCACTCCCCACATCAGCGCGAACTGCACGCCCATCAGCATCAGCCCCAGCCAGACAATCACGCCGGTCCAGACGCTCAACAGGGTTTTTAAGGCCAGATATTTGGAGACGCCCTTTAACGCGCGGTGTAAACCGGCGATGTGAATTTGCGGATTATTCAGCGCAAAGCGCAGCTTATAGGGCACGTGGCGCACTTCGAACAGCATAAACACCACCGTCATGACCAGCAGCAAAATGCTGGCCATAGCGCCGGACAGGCCGGTCATCAGCGTGGTGGCGTAGGTCATGATTTTTTCGGAATCCATCCGGCGCAACATCCGTTCCGGCGAAATATGCAGATTCAGAAACGGCATCATCTCCTGAAGCGCCACGATCTTGCGCGTCAGCTCTTTGTTGTATTGCGGCAGCATCGTGGAGAATTCGCTCAGCGAGGCGGCCAGCACGCCGAAAAGAGCGGTGAGGGCAATCAGCATCACGATAACCACAATGGTTATGGCCACCGGGCGGCTGATACCCCGGCGCAAAAACCAGGTCACCAGCGGGTTAAGCACAATGGCAAAAAAGAGCGCCAGCAGAAGCTGGACAATAATATCGGCGGCAGCATGGATACCGGCGAGGATCACCACCAGAGAGGCGAGTTTTAACAGGATGTGGAGTCCTGCTTTGTCGGGCGGGTTAGGGGTCATTCGTGTTCCTTAATGTGATTGCCCGTTAAGTGTAGTGCGCGGGTTTCGCTTCGTCTGGCACCGTTAATCTGAAAGTCGCTGCTGATTTTCTGCTGGCGTCGTGGTAATAGTGAAACACTGTTGCAAAAATCCAGGTAAAACCTCATGCCCGAACCCGCCGCCGAACCGGCATTAAGCGGATTACGCCTTAATCTGCGCATTGTCTCCGTTGTGATTTTTAACTTTGCCAGTTATCTGACGATTGGCCTGCCGCTGGCGGTGTTGCCGGGCTATGTGCATGACGTGATGGGGTTTAGCGCATTCTGGGCGGGGCTGGTGATTAGCCTGCAGTACTTCGCCACGCTGTTGAGCCGCCCGCATGCGGGTCGCTACGCGGATCTGTTCGGGCCGAAGAGCATTGTGATCACAGGATTATGCGGCTGTTTTCTCAGTGGCCTGAGTTACCTGCTGGCGGCAACGACCAGCCACTGGCCGTTGGTCAGCCTGGTGCTGCTGTGCCTGGGCCGGGTGATCCTCGGTATTGGGCAAAGCCTGGCAGGAACCGGCTCGACGCTGTGGGGCGTAGGCGTGGTCGGGGCACCGCACATTGGCCGGGTCATCTCCTGGAACGGCATTGTCACCTACGGGGCAATGGCGCTTGGCGCCCCGCTTGGGGTGATGTGCTATGCGTATGGCGGACTGTACGGGCTGGCGGGCACCATTATGGTGGTCGCGCTGGTGGCGATCCTGTTTGCCCTGCCGCGCCCGAAAGTGAAGGCCAGCAAAGGTAAACCGCTGCCGTTCCGGGCAGTGCTGGGGCGCGTCTGGCCGTATGGTATGGCACTGGCGCTGGCAACTACCGGCTTTGGGGTGATCGCCACCTTTATCACGCTGTTTTATGACGCCAAAGGCTGGGATGGGGCGGCCTTTGCGTTAACCCTGTTCAGCTGTGCGTTTGTGGGTGCCCGTTTGCTCTTCCCGAACGGTATTAACCGCCTGGGCGGGCTGAATGTGGCGATGATCTGCTTTGCGGTTGAGATTGTCGGGCTGCTGCTGACCGGTATAGCGACCGCGCCGTGGATGGCAAAAGTTGGCGTGTTCTTCGCCGGAGCCGGTTTTTCGCTGGTCTTCCCGGCGCTGGGTGTGGTGGCGGTGAAAGCCGTGCCGCCGCAGAATCAGGGGGCGGCGCTGGCAACCTACACGGTGTTTATGGATATGTCGTTGGGCATTACCGGGCCGCTGGCAGGGCTGGTCATGGCCTGGGCAGGCGTGCCGGTTATCTATCTTGCGGCTGCGGGTCTGGTGGTGATGGCCCTGATGCTCACGTGGCGGCTAAAAAAATGGCCCCCGATGCAGGCACCGGAGGCCACGTCATCATCCTGACGTGTTACTGAATCACGATGGTGTTGATGATATTTTCAGCGGCAGTCTGCGCTTTCTGCTGATCTTCCGCTGGCAGGGTGATCTGCAGGGTCAGCAGTTTGTTATCAACCTTACCCAGCACCACGGAAGAGTAAGCTGTCTGACCTTTTGCAGAGATAATGCTGTCCAGCTGCTGCAGCGTGTGGCCTTTCAGTTCGATGGACTTGTTCGTCACCACCTGCAGCTGCGGGTCGCGGCTGCGCTGCTGATCTTCCAGACGTTTGGACAGCACGGCCAGGTCTTCGCTGGTATCGTCGCCCACAATCACAATCACCGCTTTCTGCCCGGTTGCATCGGAATAGACGTGCATGTTGTTCGCCTGGGTACCCAGCTTACCGCTCTGGTCAGTCATATCCGCTGGCAGAGAGAAGCTGAGTTTACCGTCCAGCAGGTTCACCGGCTGACCGGTTGCGTTGCTCTCTGCAGACGCGCCCTGAGCAGGCGTTTTCGTGTCGCTGTTATCACAGGCTGCAAGGCCGACAACCAGCAGGCCAATCCCGACATATTTAACCAGATTGCGCATTGACTTCTTCCTTTCGATAAACGGCCATAACGGCTCATTTGTCCATCTTATCACAACTGATAAAGCGAACCCTTAACCAGCCTGCAATGCTGTGATTTCAGATTTATCTGCCAGTCTTTTCAGCAGCATATTCAGCAGCACGCCGTACATCGGCAGGAAGAAGACAATGCTGATAAGCACCTTGAAGCAGTAGTCCACCAGCGCAATTTCCATCCAGTGTTCGGCCATAAACGCATCCGGGCTGTGCCAGAAGGCAATGAAGAAGAAGGCCAGCGTATCGCTGACGTTGCCGAACAGCGTCGAGGCGGTGGGGGCCATCCACCAGCGGTGATTCTGACGCAGGCGGTTAAATACGTGCACGTCGAGGATCTGCCCCAGCGCATAGGCCATAAAGCTTGCCGTGGCGATTCGGGCAACAAACAGGTTGAAGTGGGTTAACGCCTCAAAGCCCTGCCAGCTTCCCATGTAAAACAGGGAGGAAATAACGTACGACACGAACAGCGCCGGCAGCATGACCGCAAAAATAATGCGGCGAGCCAGCGGTGCGCCAAAAATACGCACGGTCAGATCGGTGGCGAGAAAAATAAACGGGAAGCTGAACGCGCCCCAGGTGGTATGGAAACCAAAGATGGCGATCGGCAGCTGCACCAGATAGTTACTGGAGGTGATCACCAGCAGATGAAAAAGCGAAAGCCAGAACAACGCTTTTACGCGCTGCGATTCAGAAAACGGCGTCATATTGTGACCTTTTTATACGTTGGGGTGAGGGAACCCAATAAAAACCGCAGCATGATACTGCTTTGGCAGGACAATGCAATGGTTAGTTTTTGCGCAACCGTTAACCTGGTTTGCATTGCTGGCTACGGGGCGTAAACTACAGCCGTTTTTATCTGACCGAGAACACCATGACCGATCTGTTTTCCACTCCAGACCACACCCTTGATGCGCAGGGCCTCCGCTGCCCTGAGCCGGTAATGATGGTGCGCAAAACCGTGCGCAATATGCAAACCGGCGAAACGCTGCTGATCATCGCTGACGATCCGGCAACCACCCGCGATATCCCCGGTTTTTGTACCTTTATGGAGCATGAACTGGTGGCACAGCAGACCGAAGCGCTGCCGTACCGGTATTTAATCCGCAAGGGGTAACCCCCTACTGCATGCCTAACAATCCCGGCAGCCACAGCGAAATCGCCGGGATGTACGTTATCATTCCCAGCACCAGCAGCAGCATGCCGTAAAACGGTAGCATCGCGCGCACCACATGCTCGATTTTCTGCTTGCTTACCGCACTGGCCACAAACAGCACCGAACCCACTGGCGGCGTGATAAGCCCGATCCCCAGATTCACCATCATGATCATCCCGAAATGCACCGGGTCGATCCCAAGCGACTGGGTCACCGGCAACAGCACCGGCGTCAGGATCAGAATGATCGGCGCCATATCCATCAGGGTGCCAATCAGCAGCAGCATGATGTTGAGGTACATCAGGATCACGTACTTGTTATCCGAGAGCGAGGTGAAGAACGCCGTAATGCGCACAGGCAACTGCATGTAGGTCATCACCGCGCCAAACGCCGCCGCAAAGCCAATCAAGATCATCACGATAGTGACCGTTTTCACCGTCCGGCACATCAGCTTAGGCAGTTCGCTCCATGTGTAGTCGCGATAGATGAACATGGTGACAAAGAATGCCCACAGACAGGCGACCGCCGCGGATTCGGTGGCGGTGAATATCCCGGACATGATCCCGCCGAGGATAATTACCACCGTCATCAGCCCCCACAGAGCGTCCAGCAAAATCTTCAGTGCCTGTTTGAAGGGGATTTTTTCGCCTTTTGGATAGCCGCGCTTATGGGCAAAGCACAGGCACAGCGTCATCAGGCACAGTCCCAGCAGCAGCCCCGGCAGCACGCCTGCGATAAACAGCGTGGCAATGGAGACCGTACCGCCTGCGGCCAGCGAGTAGATCACCGAGTTGTGGCTGGGCGGGATTAAAATCGCCTGCACCGACCCGCTGGCGGTGACCGCCGCCGCATACTCGCGGGGATACCCCTTTCTCTCCATCTCCGGGATCATCACGCTGCCGATGGAGGCCGTATCCGCCACCGATGAACCGGAAATCGCGCCGAAAAAGGTGGAGGCCACAATATTCACCAGCGACAGCCCGCCGCGAATAAAACCGACAAAGACATACGCGAAATTCACCAGCCGTCGGGCGATGCCGCCTTCCGCCATGATCGCCCCCGCCAGGATGAAAAACGGGATCGCCAGCAGGGTAAATTTGTTAACCCCGCTGGTGATCTGGATCATCAGCGCTTCGAGCGGTAACTCGATCCACAACGCGCCCGCGACGGCGCTTAAGCCGACGGCAAACGCCACCGGCATACCCAGCGCCAGCAAAATGGCGAGGGTGAATAACAAAACGAATGCATCCATTGTTCACCCCTTAACTGTGGTTGCCGATCAGCACCACAGGACGGTTTTCCTGTGAGCCAAACAGCAGACGTTCAATGACAAACAGGATCAGCACCGCAGAACCAATCGGCAGCGGCAGATAACTCTCCCCTGACGTCAGGATCGGAAACTCGGCGACCGGCTGCTCCCAGAGCTCGACACACAGCCAGTAGCTGTACCAGAACATAATCAGCGAGGTCAGCAGCATCAGCAGATCCACCACGCGCGCACACGCTGTTTTCAGCATGTCTGGCAGTCGGTCGGTCAGCATGTTCACCGCGATGTGTGACCCGGCACGGTAGCTCACCGCCGCGCCGATAAACGTAAAGGTCACCATGCAGATGATGGCAATCGGCTCCGGCCAGGATTCACCACGATTCAGCACATAGCGCGAGAAGATGCCAATCGGGATCACCACCGTCATGACCAGCAGCGCGCATCCCGCTACGCCCATGGCGAGCAGATACAGCCGGTCCATCCACTTCAGGTAGAGTTCGGACATACGTTCTCCGTTTACTGAACGTCAGCAATGGCTTTCATCAGGTCCTGATGCTTTTCGCCATACTGCGCGCGCACCGGCTCTGTGGCTTTGATAAATACCGATTTGTCGATCTCGTGGAACTGCACGCCACCGGCTTTCATCTTCGCCAGCGCCTCGGCGTTATAGGCCTGCCACAGCTTGCGCTGTTCGAACTGCGCTTCGCGCGCCAGGGCCAGGATTTTCTGCTGTTCGTCTGCGCTGAGCTTGTCCCATTTCACTTTTGAGTAGAGCAGCATTTCCGGGGTAATGAAGTGGCCGCTGAGGGTATAGTTTTTGGCGATCGGCATATAGTTATGGGCGATGAAGGTCGGCGGATTATTCTCAGCGCCGTCGATTACGCCGGTCTGCATGCCGCTGTAGACCTCACTGACCCCCATTGCCACCGAGTTAGCCCCCATGTCTTTCAGTGTCGCCAGCGCCACCGGGCTTCCCTGAACGCGGATTTTTTTGCCTTTCAGATCCTCCGGTTTGACGATCGGCGTTTTGGTG
The DNA here is from genome assembly GCF_050031465.1 of Enterobacter cloacae complex sp. 277I4. Lineage (NCBI taxonomy): Bacteria > Pseudomonadati > Pseudomonadota > Gammaproteobacteria > Enterobacterales > Enterobacteriaceae > Enterobacter > Enterobacter cloacae complex sp. 277I4. The sequence continues at coordinate 4,790,873 of NZ_JBLGWC010000001.1, read as the reverse complement.
ATCAGGTTACGGGTGCCGGAATCCATCCAGCCGAGAAACACCAGCCGCGATTTGGGGTTGGCGGTCAGTTTGTCGCCAATCTGCTTGCCGATATCGCCGTCGATGACTTTGTGCATGTGGTCTTCATCGCGGAACACATAGGGCAGGGTAAAGACTTCGATATCGGGCAGGATCGCCGCCACCGGAGCCATGGAGACACGGATCATGTCGATCGCCCCCATCTGCGCCTGTTCAATCATCTGCTTTTCATCCCCGAGCACGCCGCCGGGAAAGACCTTGATCTCCAGCTTGCCGTCGGTTTGTTGTTTGAGTTTCTCCCCCATGTGCTGTACGGCTACCACGTTCGGGTAGCCTTCAGGATGCACATCGGCGGCTTTAATGGTTTGCGCAGAAACGGAGCAGGCAAAAGCAGACAGACACAGAGCGGCCAGTAACGGCTTGAGGGTCGTTTTCATCAAGTCAACTCCAGGGTAGTGAGGTAAGTGTTAAAACGGTGTTTTAGTTTTGTACGTTTAAAAATTACACTATGGCCTGGAAAACGGAGGTGAAGCGCCTCACAAAAGCGTGAATTTCTGAAACGCTGGTTTAGATTTTTGAGAAGGGAAGGCCGGGTTGCCGTTACGCTTTACCCGGCCAGGCGTGCATTGCGTGTTATTTGCGTCGCAGTAAGCGGAGCGCGTTGGCCGTCACCAGCACCGTCGCGCCGGTATCCGCCAGCACCGCCAGCCACAGGCCGGTGATGCCGAGCAGGGTGGTGATGAGGAAAATCCCTTTCAGCCCCAGGGCGATGCTGATGTTCTGGCGAATATTGGCGCGCGTGGCGCGTGCCAGGGAAATCATCTGCGCCAGCCCGGTCAGGCGGTTATGGGTGAGCGCGGCATCGGCGGTTTCCAGCGCCACGTCGGTACCGCTGCCCATGGCAATCCCGATGGTGGATGCTTTCATCGCTGGCGCATCGTTGATTCCGTCGCCGATCATCGCCAGCGGAGCATGGCTGTTCAGCTCCGTCACGGCACTGACCTTGTCCGCAGGCAGTAATCCGGCCTTAAAGTCCAGCCCCAGCTCTCCGGCAATCGCGGCGGCGGCACGCGGGTTATCGCCGGTGAGGATCACACCCTGGATGCCCAACTGATGGAGCGCCGCGACGGCCTCTTTCGCATCATCACGCAGGGTATCGCGCAGTGCCAGCATGCCTTTGGCGATGCCGTCCTGCATGACGGTTACGACAGTTTGTCCGGTCTGTTCTAACGCCTCAACCTCTGAGTTAGAAGACTTACCCGCCGCGACAATCAGCACCTTTTTACCGTCGATGTCGGCCTCAATCCCGGACCCGACCAGCGCCCGCTGCGCCGTTGCCGCCGGAATGGCCAGCCCGCGCGACTGCGCTTCACGCACAATCGCCTGCGCCAGCGGGTGAGTGGAACCCTGCTCTACGGCGGCGGCCAGCGTAAGCAGTTCATCTTCAACGATATCCTGCGGATACACGCCGGTGACCTGCGGCTTGCCGACGGTCAGGGTGCCGGTTTTATCGAACGCCACCTGCTGCACCTGGCTTAACTGTTCCAGCGCCGCGCCGCCTTTTATCAGGGCACCGCGACGTGCCGCTGCCGCCAGACCGGAGGTAATGGCCGCCGGGGTGGAGATCACCAGCGCACACGGACAGCCAATCAGCAGCAGGGTCAGACCTTTGTAAATCCAGCCTTCCCACGGCGCACCAAAGAACAGCGGCGGAACGATAGTGACCAGCAGGGCAACCAGCATGATGGCGGGGGTGTAAATCCGGCTGAAGCGGTCAATAAATCGCTCGACGGGGGCGCGACGCTCCTCGGCCTCTTCGATCAGCTTCAGGATACGGTCGATGGCGCTGTCACCGGGTTCGGAAAGTACCGTAAGCTGGACCAGACGGTCGACGCTGGTGGCGCCCGCAGGTACTTTTTCACCGGCCGTGCGTTCAACCGGAATCGACTCCCCGGTGAGGGCGCTTTCGTCGAAGCTCGCGGTGGCGGTGAGCAGGGTACCGTCCGCAGGCAGGCGCCCTCCGGCAGCGACTTCAATCACATCGCCTGGACGCAGCGCGTTAATGGCCACCGTCTGGCGTTCGTTTCCGGCTACTCGTGTGGCGGTTTCGGGCTTAAGCGCCATCAGGGCGCTGACCCCTTTACGCGCCCGGCTTGCCGCCCAGCCTTCAAGACGTTCGCCAATTAAGAACAGCAGCAGCACCATGGCCGCTTCCGCTGTGGCACCAATGAACAGCGCGCCGATAGCCGCCACGCTCATCAGCGTTTCGATGGCGAACCAGCTGCCGCTTTTCATCAGCCGCAGCGCCTGACGGGCAATGGGATACAACCCGACAAGCGTGGTGGCGATAAACGCCAGATTGCCAAACGGGTGGTTGATCTGCTCCAAACCCCAGCTCAGGGCCATCATCATCACGAGCGCGATAAGGGGCAGATTTTCTCGCAGCGGAGCGGTTTTTTCGGCGGGGGTCGTTTCGCTACGCAGGGAATAACCGGCCTGGCTGACCGCGGACACAACCTGCTCGCTAACGTCACTCTCGGCGCTGACCAGCAGTTTTTCGGTCGCAAAGCGCACCTGCACGTGGCTGACGCCGGGGATCTGTTTTACCGCATTTTCGACTTTGCGTGCGCAGGCCGCGCAATCCATGCCGTCAACCACCCAGCTGTAATGGTTTCCGCTTTCAGGCAGCGGCGGCGCGTTTTGCGTTTCGCATGCCCCGTCACAGCAGCAGTCATCTTTCGCTGGCACCGGGCTAAGCTTAAATGCTGAAAAGTGTGGGGCTTTTTTAGGTGTTTCTGGAGTCGACATGGCACTCTCCGGTAATGATAATTTTCTCATTAACCGCAGCATACACTCTGGAGTCGACTCCAGAGTCAAGGCTTATTTAGATATACAGCGAACGCACAATCAGGAAGTGCCCGGCAAAGTAACAGGCGGAGGCAATCGCGTTATCAGCCCGGAAACGACGGCGATAGTGGCTGCCCAGCCAGACGATATTGCCGATTAACAGCAACGCCGCGCCAAAGAAAGCGGACATCGCCTGTGAGGTTGGGCGGAAGAACCACAGTTCACCGGCCAGCCACACCATCACCAGCGTCATGGCAATAAACGTGCAGACGGGCAGACGCATCTCTTCCAGGCGTGACCAGATCACCGCGATCAACAGCGCGCCGATCACCAGCAGCACCAGCGGGAGCGGCCAGAAGAAGGATAGCGTCATCTGGCTGGCAAAGTAGATGGTGTAAAGCAGATGCGACAGGAAGAACGCCCCCACGGCATACAGCAGACGCTGACGCGGCAACAGGGTCAAGGCATCGCCAATCAGAGAAGCACACAGCCCGGCGAGGACCAGGTAGCTGATGGCGTTAAACATCGGCGCTTGCCAGGCAAGCAGCAGGAGCAGCAACAGCGTGACGGGTTTAAACAACCAGCGCTGCCAGGCCGGACCGCGGTATGACGCATCGACATAAAGCCATGCGGAAAAACAGACAGCGATAAATGACCAAAGCATATTAACTCCCTGTATCTGTTAAGGCTGAATAATCAGTTTCATCTTCAGTGTAGTGATGCGGGCAGGCGTTTGGCAATGCCGGGGGAGTCAGGGTATCCTGAATTCCGCATAATCTTATGGGATTGTTGAATGAGCAAGATGCCGCTGTTTTTCATTATCGTGGTGGCGATTATCGTCATTGCCGCCTCGTTCCGTTTTGTGCAGCAGCGCCGCGAGAAGGCGGATAACGACGCCGCGCCGTTGATGCAAAAGCGCGTGGTGGTGAGCAATAAACGTGAAAAACCCCTTAATGACCGGCGCTCGCGCCAGCAACAGGTTACCCCTGCGGGAACGACCATGCGCTATGAAGCGAGCTTTAAGCCGGAAACGGGCGGCCTGGAGATGACCTTCCGCCTGGAGGCGCAGCAGTACCATCAGCTGACGGTAGGTGAGAAAGGGATGCTGAGTTACAAAGGGTCGCGGTTTGAAGGGTTCAGGGCTGAATAATACGATCCCCTCTCCCAGTGGGAGAGGGTTAGGGTGAGGGCATCAGACCGCACCTTACTTCTTCACCTGCGCCTTAAACTTCTTCATCCACACCAGCAGTTCAAACACGCCGAAAATAAACACGCGCAGCTGCTGCCAGCCGGTCATCTGCGGGCCGTCTTTTGGCAGGCCGTTTTTCAGCATCACCATCTGCAGGGCATGCATGAAGGTGGTAAAGATAAACGCCACGTTCACAAAGATATTCATCGGGCGCGGGAACGGATGCACCAGATTGAGCAGTAAAAACGCCCAGACGCACAGCATCAGCAAACGTCCCAGATTAATCAGTACTGGCATTGGATTCTCCTTGTGCCTGACGATGATACAGACGATAAGCGACCTGACCCGCCACTTTTTCGCGGTGTAAATCCCAGTGAACCGGCACTGGCGGTAGCCCGTTTTCCACTTCGCTTTCAACGTAAATCAGCGCGTCATCCGCCAGCCAGCCGTTGCTTTCCAGCAGGGATAACGTCTCTTCCAGCAGCCCCTTACGGAACGGCGGATCGACAAACACCACGTTGTGCGGCGTGCCTGGCTGCGCGAGGAAACTGAGCGTATTGGTGTTCACCACTTTGGCGTTGGTGGCTTTCAGCGTCGCCAGATTTTGCTGCAGCGTCTGCGCGACGCCGCGCTCCATTTCCAGCAGCGTGGCGCTGGCGGCGTAGCGCGAGAGGGCTTCCAGCCCTAATGCGCCGCTGCCCGCAAAGCAGTCGAGGCAGTGGGCGTCTACCATTGACGGGGCCAGCCAGTTAAACAGCGTTTCACGCACGCGGTCGGTGGTTGGGCGTAAACCGGGGCTGTCCGGCACCGGGAGTTTCCGGCCTCGCCACTGGCCACCGATAATACGAATTTGACCGGCTGGGGCGCGGTTGGGTTTCTTCATCTCAGGAAAGCTCTGTTAACAATTGGCCTGCGATTGCGGGCGGTGATGTCAATTAAGTAAAGTGTTAGACTATTTCATCATTTTTTTAGCTTCCATGTATATAGCGCCGCGAGGAGTGTAGTCGCAGATGGCAAAACAAAAAAAACGTGGCTTCTTTTCCTGGCTGGGTTTCGGTGAAAAAGAGCAAGAAACAGAACAGAAAACCGAAGAACAACAAGCCGTTGAAGAGCAGTCTCAGCCTGAAACGCCTGTAGAAACCGCCGCGGTTGTCGAAGCGGAAGAGCATGCGCACAGCAAAGAAGAGACTGAAGCCTTTGCTGAAGAGGTGGTTGAGGTCACCGAACAGGTTCAGGAGAGCGAAAAGCCAGAACCTGTTGTTGAAGCGGTTACTGAAGCGCCGCAGGCCGTTATCGAACATGAAGAGTTGCCGCTGCCGGAAGAGGTAAAAGCGGAGGACGTTTCCCCTGAAGAGTGGCAGGCCGAAGCGGAAACCGTGGAAATTGTCGACGCGGTGGAAGAAGAAGCGGCACATGAGCCGGCGCTGACCGACGAAGAGCTGGAAGCCCAGGCGCTGGCCGCTCAGGCGGCTGAAGAAGCGGTTATCGTCGTGCCCGTGGAAGAGCAGGCCGAAGAGGAGATCGTTCAGGAGCAGGAAAAACCGACCAAAGAAGGTTTCTTTGCCCGCCTGAAACGCAGCCTGTTAAAAACCAAAGAAAATTTAGGTTCCGGATTTATCAGTCTGTTCCGCGGCAAAAAGATCGACGACGATCTGTTTGAAGAGCTGGAAGAGCAGTTGCTGATTGCGGACGTTGGGGTGGAAACCACCCGTAAGATCATCGCCAACCTGACCGAAGGGGCGAGCCGCAAACAGTTGCGCGACGCCGAAGCGCTGTACGGCCTGCTGAAAGACGAGATGGGTGAAATTCTCGCAAAAGTTGACGAACCGCTTAATATTGAAGGCAAAACGCCATTTGTTATTCTGATGGTTGGCGTTAACGGTGTCGGGAAGACCACCACCATCGGCAAACTGGCGCGTCAGTTCGAGCAGCAGGGTAAATCGGTGATGCTGGCGGCGGGTGATACCTTCCGCGCGGCGGCGGTTGAACAGCTGCAGGTGTGGGGTCAGCGCAACAACATTCCGGTGATTGCGCAGCACACCGGTGCGGATTCCGCGTCCGTGATCTTTGACGCCATCCAGGCGGCGAAGTCGCGAAATGTGGATGTCCTGATTGCCGATACCGCAGGGCGTTTGCAGAACAAATCGCACCTGATGGAAGAGTTGAAGAAAATCGTCCGCGTCATGAAGAAGCTGGACGAAGACGCACCGCATGAAATTATGCTGACCATCGATGCCAGCACCGGACAGAACGCCGTCAGCCAGGCGAAGCTGTTCCATGAAGCGGTAGGACTGACCGGGATCACGCTGACCAAACTGGACGGCACCGCGAAAGGCGGGGTGATCTTCTCCGTGGCCGATCAGTTCGGCATTCCTATTCGTTACATCGGTGTGGGCGAGCGTATTGAGGATTTGCGTCCGTTTAAGGCGGACGACTTTATTGAGGCATTATTTGCCCGAGAGGACTAACAATGATTCGCTTTGAACACGTCAGCAAGGCCTATCTCGGTGGGAGACAAGCGCTGCAGGGGGTGACCTTCCACCTGCAGCCAGGCGAGATGGCATTCCTGACCGGCCATTCCGGCGCGGGGAAAAGTACCCTGCTCAAGCTTATCTGTGGGATTGAACGGCCAAGCGCCGGGAAAATCTGGTTCAGCGGCCATGAGATTAGCCGTCTTAAGAACCGCGAAGTGCCGTTCCTGCGTCGCCAGATCGGGATGATTTTCCAGGATCACCACCTGCTGATGGATCGCACCGTTTTCGATAACGTGGCGATCCCGCTGATTATTGCCGGTGCCAGCTATGATGATATCCGCCGTCGCGTCTCTGCGGCGCTGGATAAGGTCGGGCTGCTGGACAAAGCGAAGAACTTCCCGATCCAGCTCTCCGGCGGTGAACAGCAGCGTGTGGGCATTGCCCGTGCGGTGGTGAACAAGCCTGCGGTACTGCTGGCGGATGAACCGACCGGTAACCTGGACGACGCCCTTTCTGAAGGGATTTTGCGTCTGTTTGAGGAATTCAACCGCGTTGGGGTGACGGTATTGATGGCGACGCACGACATTGGGCTCATTTCCCGCCGTTCGTACCGCATGCTGACCCTGAGCGACGGGCATTTGCACGGAGGCCACGGTGAACAAGCGTGATGCAATGAACCAGATTCGGCAGTTCGGGAACCGGTTTGACCGTTTCCGTAAGCCGCAGGGTGGCGGTGACGGTAACCGTAATGCGCCGAAGCGGGCGAAAGCCGCGCCGAAGCCAAACTCCCGCAAAACCAACGTGTTCAATGAACAGGTACGCTACGCCTTCCACGGCGCGTTGCAGGATCTGAAAAGTAAACCGCTGGCGACGTTCCTGACGGTGATGGTTATCGCCATTTCGCTGACGCTGCCAAGCGTCTGCTATATGGTCTATAAGAACGTGAATCAGGCGGCGTCGCAGTATTATCCGTCTCCGCAGATCACGGTCTATCTGGACAAAGCGCTCGACGATAACGCCGCGGCGCAGGTGGTGGGGCAAATCCAGGCCGAGAAGGGCGTGGAGAAGGTGAACTACCTTTCCCGCGAAGAAGCGCTGGGTGAGTTCCGTAACTGGTCAGGCTTTGGCGGCGCGCTGGATATGCTCGAAGAGAACCCGCTGCCGGCCGTGGCGGTGGTGATCCCAAAGCTCGACTTCCAGGGAACGGATTCGCTTAATACGCTGCGCGACCGCATCTCTACCATTAAAGGCATTGATGAAGTGCGCATGGACGACAGCTGGTTTGCGCGTCTTGCCGCACTGACCGGGCTGGTGGGGCGCGTGTCGGCGATGATTGGCGTGCTGATGGTGGCGGCGGTGTTCCTCGTCATCGGTAACAGCGTGCGCCTGAGCATTTTCGCCCGCCGCGATACCATCAACGTGCAAAAGCTGATTGGTGCGACGGATGGCTTCATCCTGCGTCCGTTCCTTTACGGCGGCGCATTGCTCGGTTTTTCCGGCGCATTTCTTTCACTGATATTGTCAGAAATTTTGGTGATGCGGCTCTCCTCCGCCGTGACCGAGGTGGCGCAGGTCTTCGGAACTAAGTTTGATATCAGTGGCTTAGGGTTCGATGAGTGCCTTCTTCTGCTGCTCGTCTGCTCCATGATTGGCTGGGTGGCAGCATGGTTGGCGACGGTTCAACATTTACGCCACTTTACTCCCGACTAAGAAAAGCGTGATATAATCTTTCCCTGCACCGAGATGTTCGCTCTGCAGGGAAAGCGTCCCTGTTGTCTCTTCCCCTGTTATCATCTCCATGTCACATTTTGTGCGTAATTTATTCACCGTTGCACCTGGAACTTGTGGATAAAATCACTGTCTGATAAAAGAGTGAATGCTAATCTCGTTGCTCAAACGCTTTGGCATGGTTGTTGCCTGATGGGGACAACCTGGACCAGAAGAAACATTGAGAGGAATGAATGACCAAAGAAATGCAAACTTTAGCTTTAGCCCCTGTTGGTAACCTGGAATCGTATATCCGGGCTGCGAACACTTGGCCGATGTTAACGGCCGAGGAAGAAAAGGAGCTTGCTGAAAAGCTGCATTACCAGGGCGATCTGGAAGCAGCGAAAAAGCTGATCCTGTCTCACCTGCGCTTTGTTGTTCACATTGCTCGTAATTATGCGGGCTATGGCCTGCCGCAGGCGGACTTGATTCAGGAAGGTAACATCGGCCTGATGAAGGCTGTACGTCGCTTTAACCCGGAAGTGGGTGTACGACTGGTCTCCTTCGCTGTGCACTGGATCAAAGCAGAGATTCACGAATACGTGCTGCGCAACTGGCGTATCGTGAAAGTCGCCACGACAAAAGCGCAACGCAAACTCTTCTTCAACCTGCGTAAAACCAAGCAGCGTCTGGGCTGGTTCAATCAGGATGAAGTAGAAATGGTGGCGCGCGAGCTGGGTGTTTCCAGCAAAGATGTGCGTGAGATGGAATCCCGTATGGCCGCGCAGGACATGACTTTTGACATGTCTTCCGATGACGATGCGTCCGACAGCCAGCCAATGGCGCCGGTACTGTATCTGCAGGATAAGACCTCTAACTTTGCTGACGGCATTGAAGAGGACAACTGGGAAGATCAGGCCGCGAACAAGCTGAGCTATGCGATGGAAGGCCTTGACGAGCGTAGCCAGGATATTATCCGTGCCCGCTGGCTGGACGAAGACAACAAGTCCACGCTGCAGGAGCTGGCCGACCGCTACGGCGTGTCCGCTGAACGTGTGCGTCAGCTTGAAAAAAACGCCATGAAAAAACTTCGCGCCGCGATTGAAGCGTAATTTCCGCGAAGTATGACGAGAGCCCCTGGATGCGAATCCGGGGGTTTTGTTTTTTTAGCGCCCGCTCTGGCGAATTTCTCCCCCCTGGCAAACACTTACTGATGCGCTAAGCAGGCGACTTTCTCAGGGGGGCAGGGTGAAAAATAACGAACTGAACGACCGGCGTTTACAGGCGACGCCGCGCGGCATCGGCGTGATGTGTAACTTCTATGCCGATAAAGCTGAAAACGCCACGGTGTGGGACGTCGAGGGCAACGAGTATATCGACTTTGCCGCCGGAATAGCGGTGCTGAACACCGGGCATCGCCATCCAAAAATCATTTCCGCCATTGAAAAACAACTTCATGCCTTCACCCACACGGCGTACCAGATTGTGCCGTACGAAGGCTATGTGTCGCTTGCCGAGCGAATCAACGCGCGTGTGCCGATTGACGGCCCGGCCAAAACCGCCTTCTTCTCAACGGGGGCAGAAGCCGTCGAAAACGCGGTAAAAATTGCCCGCGCATACACCAGACGCCCTGGCCTGATCGCCTTTGGCGGTGCTTTTCATGGACGCACCTCGATGACCATGGCGCTGACGGGGAAAGTTGCCCCTTACAAGCTGGGTTTCGGGCCGTTTCCTGGCTCGGTATATCACGCCCAATACCCCAATGAACTGCACGGTGTCAGTACGGCGGAGGCATTAAAAAGCCTGGAGCGTATCTTCAAAGCGGACATTGCCCCGGACCAGGTCGCGGCCATTATTCTTGAACCGGTTCAAGGTGAGGGCGGTTTCAACATTGCACCGGCGGATTTCATGCAGGCCTTGCGCGCCCTGTGCGATACCCACGGTATTTTGCTGATCGCCGATGAGGTGCAAAGCGGTTTTGCGCGTACCGGAAAACTGTTCTCAATGGAACACCACTGCGTGAAGCCGGATCTGATCACCATGGCGAAAAGCCTGGCGGGTGGCATGCCGCTCTCGGCGGTGTCGGGCCGCGCCGAGGTGATGGACGCGCCTGCGCCTGGCGGACTGGGCGGTACCTATGCCGGTAACCCACTGGCGATCGCCGCCGCACATGCCGTGCTGGACGTGATTGATGAAGACGATCTTTGCACGCGCTCAGCACACCTGGGCCATCATCTGGTGGAAGTACTGAACAAAGCGAAGGAACACTGTCCGTATATCGCGGATATCCGCGCACAAGGCTCAATGGTGGCGGTGGAGTTTAACGATCCGCAATCCGGGCTGCCGTCACCGGAATTCACCCGTCAGGTTCAGGAGCGAGCCCTGCAGGAAGGCCTTCTGCTTCTGAGTTGCGGCGTGTACGGTAACGTCATCCGTTTCCTCTATCCGCTCACAATCCCTGAAGTGCAGTTCCGTAAAGCGCTGGACATTATTTCTGTGTCGCTGACTCGTTAAAGCCAGAAGCCCGGTGAAATTCCTGCCGGGCTTATCATATATTCATTTCAAATTTGCTATTCCAAAATCATAAAAATGGGGTATGTTTTAGCAGAGTATGCTGAAAAAGCGCGACTGGTATACCTATAACTGAAATAAAGCGCTACACAACAACATCACAACAATCGTAATAACCATAATAATGGGGAATCTCAGGATGAACATGAAGGGTAAAGCGTTACTGGCAGGATGTATCGCGTTGGCATTCAGCACCATGGCGCAGGCCGATATTAAAGTGGCCGTGGTGGGCGCGATGTCCGGTCCGGTAGCACAGTATGGCGACCAGGAGTTTACGGGCGCAGAGCAGGCGGTTGCCGACATTAATGCGAAGGGCGGTATCAAAGGCGAAAAACTGCAGATCGTAAAATATGATGATGCCTGTGACCCGAAACAAGCGGTTGCCGTGGCGAACAAAGTGGTGAACGACGGCATCAAATACGTTATCGGTCACCTGTGCTCCTCTTCCACCCAGCCTGCGTCTGATATCTACGAAGACGAAGGCATCCTGATGATCACCCCGGCGGCAACGGCACCGGAGCTGACGTCGCGCGGCTATAAGCTGATCCTGCGCACCACCGGTCTGGACTCCGATCAGGGCCCAACTGCCGCCAAATACATTGTCGAAAAAGTGAAGCCGAAGCGTATCGCGATCGTTCATGACAAACAGCAGTACGGTGAAGGTCTGGCGCGCTCCGTGCAGGACAACCTGAAGAAAGCGAATGCTGACGTCGTGTTCTTTGATGGTATCACCGCCGGTGAGAAAGACTTCTCTACCCTGGTGGCGCGTCTGAAGAAAGAGAATATCGACTTCGTTTACTACGGTGGCTACCACCCGGAAATGGGGCAGATCCTGCGTCAGGCTCGTGCAGCGGGTCTGAAAACCCAGTTCATGGGGCCGGAAGGGGTGGCGAACGTTTCCCTGTCTAACATTGCCGGTGAGTCTGCGGAAGGCCTGCTGGTGACCAAGCCGAAGAACTACGACCAGGTCCCTGCGAACAAACCGATTGTAGATGCCATTAAGGCGAAGAAACAGGATCCAAGCGGCGCGTTCGTCTGGACAACCTACGCAGCACTGCAGTCTCTGCAGGCGGGTCTGAACCAGTCAGCCGATCCGGCTGAGATTGCCACCTGGCTGAAAGCGAACTCTGTTGATACCGTGATGGGGCCGCTCTCCTGGGATGGGAAGGGCGATCTGAAGGGCTTCGAGTTCGGCGTGTTTGACTGGCATGCCAACGGTACTGCTACTGACGCCAAATAAAAGCAAAAAGGCAACGTAAGTTGCCTTTTTTAATGTTTGCCCCCTCTCCCCGTGGGAGAGGGCTGGGGTGAGGGCATCAGACCGCACAAATCTAGCGCTTCTCCCACCCATTTTTCTGCGCCGTAAACCCTAACGCCTGCATAAACGCCGCCATCACGCTACGGTCCTCCACGCCTACGTCGGCCATCCACCAGGAGGTAATGCTCGGGTTTTCACGGATCACTTCTTCAATCAGGTACTGTCCTACGCCGCGACGACGGGTGACGTCGCGCACGCGCAGAGAGTCCAGCGCCCCTTCCGTGCCGCTCAGCGTCACGCGCACAGCAGCCAGCAGACGCTCGTTGAAGCGCGCGGCATAAATACGGTGGGTTTCGTCAACGCTCAGCGACGAAGGGGAATATTCCGGCCAGATCTTGCCCAGGTCGATATGATCCTGGTCGCTAAAGGTCACCAGACGAACGATAGTCAGTTTCATTAGCTGCTTGTCCAAATCAAATTGAGTAGAGGCAGTGTACTCAATTTATTCGCTCAGCGGCTTCCTCTTTTTATTCCCCGTTACCAGGTGATTAGTTTTTTGCCAGGGCGAAGTGCAGTTTGAAAACACATGGATCGAAAAATAAGCAGAATTTTAACCTGAATGGCAGTGATTTATTCGGCGCTTTGTGCCGTTATTTTATGCTGCAAACTGCACTTTTATTTGTTTATCTCTGCCTGATTTCAGAATATTATCTTTGCTTAATCGCCTGAAAAATAGAGATTTTAGTCTGGTTTTTGATAAAAACCTGCGCTAAACCATTAAAGGCACTGGTAAAAATAGCGTTGTGCATTAAAAGTACAGAATGCTTTTTAACCATAATAAAACAAAATATATACACGACATCACGAATGGGGATTCAGAGATGAAAAGGAACGCGAAGACGTTAATCGCGGGCATGGTTGCATTGTCTCTCTCGCATGCAGCCATGGCGGAAGAGATTAAAGTTGCGGTGGTCGGTGCCATGTCCGGGCCTGTTGCCCAGTGGGGTGACATGGAGTTCAACGGCGCACGTCAGGCAATTAAAGACATCAACGCCAAAGGTGGCATCAAAGGCGACAAGCTGGTGGGCGTGGAATACGACGACGCCTGCGATCCAAAACAGGCCGTCGCGGTGGCGAACAAAATCGTGAACGATGGCATCCAGTATGTGATCGGCCATCTGTGCTCATCGTCCACTCAGCCTGCGTCTGATATCTACGAAGACGAAGGTATTCTGATGATTACCCCAGGTGCCACCAACCCGGAGCTGACCCAGCGCGGCTACCAGCACATTATGCGTACCGCCGGTCTGGACTCCTCCCAGGGGCCAACCGCGGCGAAATACATTCTCGAGACGGTTAAACCGCAGCGCATTGCCATTATTCATGACAAACAGCAGTACGGCGAAGGCCTGGCGCGTTCCGTTCAGGACGGGCTGAAAAAAGGCGGCGCAAATATCGTCTTCTTCGACGGGATTACCGCGGGTGAGAAAGATTTCTCTGCGCTGATCGCCCGTCTGCAAAAAGAGAATATCGACTTCGTTTACTACGGTGGTTATTACCCGGAAATGGGCCAGATGCTGCGCCAGGCGCGCTCGGTCGGTCTGAAAACCCAGTTCATGGGGCCAGAAGGTGTGGGTAACGCCTCCCTGTCTAACATCGCCGGGGATGCCGCTGAAGGCATGCTGGTGACGATGCCAAAACGCTATGACCAGGATCCGGCGAACAAGGCTATCGTGGATGCGCTCAAGGCGCAGAAGAAAGATCCAAGTGGTCCATACGTATGGATCACCTACGCCGCCGTGCAGTCACTGGCCACCGCGCTGGACCGTACTGGCAGCAAAGAACCGCTGGATCTGGTGAAAGATTTAAAAGCACACGGGGCGAACACCGTGATTGGGCCGCTGAACTGGGATGAGAAAGGCGATCTGAAGGGATTTGAATTTGGTGTCTTTAAGTGGCACGCCGACGGTTCGTCTTCGGCCGCCAAATAATTATCCCGCCGCCCGGACCGCCGGGCGGGTATAAAAAGGTTTGCATATGTCCGAGCAGTTTCTCTATTTCCTGCAGCAGATGTTTAACGGCGTCACGCTGGGAAGCACCTACGCGCTGATTGCCATCGGCTATACGATGGTGTACGGCATTATCGGCATGATCAACTTCGCCCACGGCGAGGTGTACATGATCGGTAGCTACGTCTCCTTTATGATTATCGCCGCCCTGATGATGATGGGTATCGACAGCAGCTGGCTGCTGGTCGCCGCCGGGTTTGTCGGCGCGATTGTGATTGCCAGCGCCTACGGCTGGAGCATCGAGCGGGTGGCCTACCGGCCGGTACGCAGCTCCAAGCGCCTGATTGCCCTGATCTCCGCGATTGGGATGTCTATCTTCCTGCAAAACTACGTCAGCCTGACCGAAGGCTCGCGCGATGTGGCGCTGCCAAGCCTGTTCAACGGCCAGTGGATTGTCGGCGCCAGCGAAAACTTCTCTGCCTCTATCACCACCATGCAACTGGTGATCTGGGTGGTGACCTTTATTGCGATGCTCGCCCTGACGCTCTTCATCCGCTACTCGCGCATGGGACGCGCCTGCCGCGCCTGCGCGGAAGATTTGAAGATGGCAAGCCTGCTCGGGATCAACACTGACCGCGTGATTGCGCTCACTTTTGTGATCGGCGCGGCGATGGCGGCCGTCGCAGGCGTCCTGCTCGGCCAGTTCTACGGCGTAATTAATCCGTACATCGGCTTTATGGCCGGGATGAAAGCCTTTACCGCGGCGGTACTGGGCGGTATCGGCAGTATTCCTGGCGCGATGATTGGCGGCCTGATTCTGGGCGTGGCAGAAGCGCTCTCCTCAGCGTATCTGAGTACCGAGTATAAAGACGTGGTGTCGTTTGCCCTGCTGATTCTGGTTCTGCTGGTGATGCCTACCGGTATTCTGGGTCGTCCGGAGGTAGAGAAAGTATGAAACCGATGCATTTTGCAATGGCGCTGCTCTCTGCCGCCATGTTCTTCGTGCTGGCGGGCGTCTTTATGGGCGTTCAGTTAGAGCTGAACGGCACAAAGCTTGTGGTGGACACCGCCGCAGACATTCGCTGGCAGTGGGTCTTTATCGGCACCGCCGTGGTGTTCCTGTTCCAGCTGCTGCGTCCGCTGTTCCAGAAAACGCTGAAAGGCGTCTCAGGACCGAAGTTTGTCCTGCCGGCTATCGACGGCTCCACCGTTAAGCAGAAGCTGTTCCTCGTGGCGCTGCTGGTGGCTGCGGTGGCGTGGCCGTTCGTGGTCTCGCGCGGCACGGTAGATATCGCCACCCTGACCATGATCTACGTTATTCTGGGTCTGGGCCTGAACGTGGTGGTGGGGCTCTCTGGCCTGCTGGTACTGGGCTACGGCGGTTTCTACGCCATTGGCGCGTATACCTTTGCGCTACTGAACCACTATTACGGTCTCGGCTTCTGGACGTGCCTGCCGCTGGCGGGGCTGGTCTCTGCCGCTGCAGGTTTCCTGCTTGGCTTCCCGGTGCTGCGCCTGCGCGGTGACTACCTGGCGATTGTGACCTTAGGCTTCGGCGAAATCGTCCGTATCCTGCTGCTCAACAATACCGAGGTGACCGGCGGCCCGAACGGGATTAGCCAAATCCCGAAACCAACCTTCTTTGGTCTGGAGTTCAGCCGTACCGCCCGTGAAGGCGGCTGGGATACCTTCAGCAACTTCTTTGGCGTGAAGTACGATCCGTCCGACCGCGTCATCTGGCTCTACATGGTGGCGCTGCTGCTGGTGGTCATCACGCTGTTCGTGATTAACCGCCTGCTGCGTATGCCGCTGGGCCGCGCGTGGGAAGCGCTGCGTGAAGATGAAATCGCCTGCCGCTCCCTGGGCCTCAACCCGACCCGCATTAAGCTGACTGCGTTCACCATCAGCGCCGCGTTCGCCGGTTTTGCCGGCACGCTGTTTGCCGCACGTCAGGGCTTTGTCAGCCCGGAATCGTTCACCTTTGCCGAATCCGCCTTTGTGCTGGCGATTGTGGTACTCGGCGGGATGGGTTCGCAGTTTGCTGTTATCCTCGCCGCCATTCTGCTGGTGGTTTCACGCGAGCTGATGCGTGACTTTAACGAATACAGCATGCTGATGCTGGGTGGTTTGATGGTGCTGATGATGATCTGGCGTCCGCAGGGTCTGCTGCCGATGACTCGTCCACAGCTAAAGCTGAAGAACGGGCAAGCAAAAGGAGAGCAGGCATGAGTCAGCCATTATTATCCGTTAACGGTCTGATGATGCGTTTTGGCGGCCTGCTGGCGGTCAACAATGTGAATCTGGATCTGCACAAGAAAGAGATCGTCTCCCTGATTGGCCCGAACGGTGCGGGAAAAACCACGGTCTTTAACTGCCTGACCGGTTTCTACAAGCCGACGGGCGGCACCATCATGCTGCGCGACCAGCATCTGGAAGGGCTGCCGGGCCAGCAGATTGCCCGTATGGGCGTGGTGCGTACTTTCCAGCACGTGCGTCTGTTCCGCGAGATGACGGTGATTGAGAACCTGCTGGTGGCACAGCATCAGCAGCTGAAAACCGGTCTGTTCTCCGGCCTGCTGAAGACGCCAGCCTTCCGCCGTGCGCAGAGCGAAGCGCTGGATCGTGCGGCAACATGGCTTGACCGTATCGGTCTGCTGCCGCATGCCAACCGCCAGGCAAGTAACCTTGCGTACGGTGACCAGCGTCGCCTTGAGATTGTGCGCTGCATGGTAACGCAGCCGGAAATCCTGATGCTCGATGAACCCGCTGCGGGCCTCAACCCGAAAGAGACCAAAGAGCTGGACGAGCTGATTGCTGAGCTTCGCGATCATCACGACACCACTATCCTGCTGATTGAGCACGATATGAAGCTGGTAATGGGGATCTCTGACCGTATCTACGTGGTGAACCAGGGAACGCCGCTGGCAAACGGCACGCCGGATGAAATCCGCAACAACCCGGACGTGATCCGCGCATACCTGGGTGAGGCATAAGATGGAAAAAGCGATGTTAACGTTTGACAAGGTAAGTGCCCACTACGGCAAGATCCAGGCGCTGCACGACGTCAGCCTGCATATCAATCAGGGCGAAATCGTCACCCTGATTGGGGCTAACGGCGCGGGCAAAACCACGCTGCTTGGTACCCTGTGCGGCGACCCGCGCGCCACCAGCGGGCGGATTGTGTTTGATGGCAAAGACATCACCGACTGGCAGACCGCCAGAATCATGCGTGAAGCGGTGGCGATAGTCCCTGAAGGGCGTCGCGTCTTCTCGCGCATGACGGTGGAAGAGAACCTGGCGATGGGCGGCTTCTTCGCTGACCGCGACCAGTATCAGTCCCGTATCAAGTGGGTGTACGAACTCTTCCCGCGCCTGTGGGAGCGTCGTATTCAGCGTGCGGGGACCATGTCCGGCGGTGAGCAGCAGATGCTGGCGATCGGCCGCGCCCTGATGAGCCAGCCGCGCCTGCTGCTGCTGGATGAACCGTCGCTGGGTCTTGCGCCAATTATCATTCAGCAGATCTTCGACACCATTGAACAGCTGCGTAAAGAGGGGATGACCATCTTCCTCGTCGAGCAGAACGCCAACCAGGCGCTGAAGCTCGCCGATCGCGGTTACGTGCTGGAGAACGGCCACGTGGTGCTTGAGGATACCGGCGATGCGCTGCTGGCGAATGAAGCGGTGCGGAGTGCGTATTTAGGCGGCTGAGCCGTCTGTATTGCCCGGTGGCGCTTACGCTTACCGGGCCTACGGGATCGAGTAGGCCGGGTAAGGCGAAGCCGCCACCCGGCTTTTTCACATATACCCCTTCACACAACCATCATCCCGCTGACCTTTTGTTGTCACTTATCTGTAAACAAACAGTTATTTTTCTGTCATTCGAGCATGTCATGTTACCTCGCGAGCATAAAACGCGTGATATCGCGCATCCGGCACAATAAGAGAGATGACAATGACATCGTTACGACACACAGCTTTGGGTCTGGCACTGGGTCTGGCTTTTGCGACGAACGCAATGGCTGTGACGACCATTCCGTTCTGGCATTCCATGGAAGGGGAGTTGGGTAAAGAGGTTGACTCCCTGGCGCAGCGTTTCAACGACTCCCATCCGGATTACAAAATTGTGCCGGTGTACAAAGGTAACTACGAGCAGAGCCTGAGCGCGGGCATTGCCGCCTTCCGTACCGGTAATGCGCCTGCCATTTTGCAGGTATACGAAGTAGGCACAGCGACCATGATGGCCTCCAAAGCCATCAAACCGGTCTACGAAGTGTTCAAAGAGGCGGGGATCAACTTTGACGAATCCCAGTTTGTGCCGACCGTAGCGGGTTACTACACCGATTCTAAAACCGGCCATCTGCTGTCTCAGCCGTTTAACAGCTCGACGCCGGTGCTGTACTACAACAAAGACGCCTTTAAGAAAGCCGGTTTAGACCCGGAGCAGCCGCCAAAAACCTGGCAGGATCTGGCGGAGTACACCGCGAAGCTGAAAGCGGCGGGGATGAAGTGCGGCTACGCCAGCGGCTGGCAGGGCTGGATCCAGATTGAAAACTTCAGTGCCTGGCACGGCTTGCCGGTAGCCACCAAAAACAACGGTTTCGATGGCACCGACGCGGTACTGGAGTTCAACAAGCCAGAGCAGGTGAAGCACATCGCGCTGCTGGAAGAGTTGAACAAGAAGGGTGATTTCAGCTACTTCGGACGTAAAGACGAATCCACCGAGAAGTTCTACAACGGTGACTGCGCCATTACCACCGCCTCGTCCGGCTCGCTGGCGGATATCCGTCACTACGCCAAATTCAACTACGGCGTGGGCATGATGCCGTACGACGCAGACGTGAAAGGCGCGCCGCAGAACGCCATCATCGGCGGAGCAAGCCTGTGGGTGATGCAGGGTAAAGACGCCGGCACCTACAAAGGAGTGGCCGAGTTCCTCGACTTCCTGACGAAACCTGAAAACGCGGCCGAATGGCACCAGAAAACCGGCTACCTGCCGATCACCAAAGCTGCCTATGACCTGACCCGCGAGCAGGGCTTCTACAGCAAGAATCCGGGTGCGGATATCGCGACGCGTCAGATGCTGAACAAGCCGCCGTTGCCGTTCACCAAAGGCCTGCGTCTGGGCAACATGCCGCAGATCCGCACCATTGTCGACGAAGAGCTGGAAAGCGTCTGGACCGGCAAGAAAACGCCACAGCAGGCGCTGGATTCAGCGGTAGAGCGCGGAAATCAGCTGCTGCGCCGCTTTGAGCAGTCCACCAAATCGTAAAAAAATGCCCGGTGGCGCTGCGCTTACCGGGCCTACGACGTGCCATATGTAGGCCGGGTAAGGCGTAGCCGCCACCCGGCACTGTTCAGGAACCAAATCTCAATGTCATCATCCCGTCCGGTGTTTCGTTCCCGCTGGCTGCCGTATCTGCTGGTCGCGCCTCAGCTGGTCATCACCGTTATCTTCTTTATCTGGCCTGCGGGCGAAGCGCTCTGGTACTCGGTGCAAAGCGTTGATCCGTTTGGACTCTCCAGCCAGTTTGTTGGCCTGGACAACTTCACCGCGCTGTTCCACGACAGCTACTACCTGGATTCTTTCTGGACGACGATCAAATTCAGCGCGCTGGTCACCGTGAGCGGCCTTGTTGCCTCGCTGTTCTTCGCCGCGCTGGTGGATTACGTGGTGCGTGGCAGCCGTCTGTATCAGACCCTGATGCTGCTGCCCTACGCCGTAGCACCAGCGGTCGCCGCCGTGCTGTGGATCTTCCTGTTTAACCCCGGACGCGGGTTAATTACCCATTTTCTGGCGGAATTCGGATACGACTGGAACCACGCCCAGAACAGCGGCCAGGCGATGTTCCTGGTGGTGTTCGCCTCGGTGTGGAAGCAGATCAGCTACAACTTCCTGTTCTTCTTTGCCGCGCTACAGTCCATTCCGCGTTCGCTGGTGGAAGCCGCCGCCATTGACGGCGCAGGCCCGATCCGCCGCTTCTTCAGGCTGTCGCTGCCGCTGATTGCCCCGGTGAGTTTCTTCCTGCTGGTGGTGAACCTGGTGTATGCCTTTTTCGACACCTTCCCGGTCATCGACGCGGCAACCGCCGGTGGCCCGGTGCAGGCCACGACGACGCTGATTTATAAAATCTACCGCGAAGGGTTTGCCGGGCTGGATCTCTCGGCCTCCGCCGCGCAGTCCGTCGTGCTGATGTTCCTTGTCATCATCCTCACGGTGGTGCAGTTCCGCTATGTCGAAAGTAAGGTGCGCTACCAATGATTGAGAACCGTCGCGGGCTGACGATTTTCAGCCATACCATGCTGATTCTGGGGATTATCGTCATCCTCTTTCCGCTGTACGTGGCGTTTGTCGCCGCCACGCTGGACACCAAAGCGGTGTTCGACACGCCGATGACGCTGATCCCAGGCACGCATCTTTTTGAGAACATGAAAACCATCTGGACCCAGGGCGTGGGGGCCAACAGCGCGCCGTTCTGGCTGATGATGCTCAACAGCTTCATCATGGCGTTCGGCATTACGGTGGGCAAAATCACGGTGTCGATGCTCTCGGCCTTCGCCATCGTCTGGTTCCGCTTTCCGCTGCGTAACCTCTTCTTCTGGATGATTTTTATCACCCTGATGCTGCCGGTGGAGGTGCGTATCTTCCCGACGGTGGAAGTGATCGCCAACCTGAAGATGCTCGACAGCTACGCGGGCTTAACTCTGCCGCTGATGGCATCTGCGACCGCCACCTTCCTGTTCCGCCAGTTCTTTATGACGCTGCCGGACGAGCTGATTGAAGCCGCGCGCATTGACGGCGCCTCACCGATGCGCTTTTTCCGCGACATCGTGCTGCCGCTGTCGAAAACCAACCTCGCGGCGCTGTTTGTGATCACCTTTATCTACGGCTGGAACCAGTACCTGTGGCCGCTGCTGATTATTCAGGACGTCAACCTCGGCACCGCCGTGGCGGGCATCAAGGGCATGATCGCCACCGGCGAAGGCACCACCCTCTGGAACCAGGTGATGGCGGCGATGCTGCTCACCCTTATCCCCCCGGTCGTTATCGTTTTAGCCATGCAGCGTGCGTTTGTGCGTGGTTTAGTGGACAGTGAGAAATAAGATGGCAGGTTTAAAACTTCAGGCAGTGACCAAAAGCTGGGATGGCAAAACCCAGGTGATTCAGCCGCTCACCCTCGACGTGGCGGACGGGGAGTTCATCGTGATGGTCGGCCCGTCCGGTTGCGGCAAATCCACGCTGCTGCGCATGGTGGCCGGGCTTGAGCGCGTCTCCTCCGGCGATATCTGGATTGACCGCCAGCGCGTGACCGAGATGGAGCCCAAAGATCGCGGCATCGCGATGGTGTTCCAGAACTACGCCCTCTATCCGCACATGAGCGTGGAAGAGAATATGGCCTGGGGGCTGAAAATCCGCGGCATGGGCAAGGGGCATATCGAGGAGCGAGTGAAAGAGGCGGCGCGCATTCTGGAGCTGGATGGCCTGCTTAAGCGCCGTCCGCGCGAGCTCTCCGGCGGCCAGCGCCAGCGCGTGGCGATGGGGCGTGCCATCGTGCGCGATCCGGCGGTGTTCCTGTTCGATGAACCGCTCTCTAACCTCGACGCCAAGCTGCGCGTGCAGATGCGTCTGGAACTGCAGCAACTGCATCGCCGTCTTAAAACCACCTCCCTGTACGTGACGCACGATCAGGTCGAAGCCATGACCCTTGCCCAGCGGGTGATGGTGATGAACAAAGGCGTTGCCGAGCAGATTGGCACGCCGGTGGAGGTGTACGAAAAACCGGCCAGCCGCTTTGTGGCGAGCTTTATCGGCAGCCCGGCAATGAACCTGCTGGAAGGGCGGATCAGCAGCGCGGGCGCCCACTTTGAGCTGGAAAGCGGGATGGCATTGCCCATCAACTGGTACTATCGTGGCTACGCAGGGCGTAAGATGACGCTCGGTATTCGCCCGGAGCATATTGGTTTAACCTCTCAGGCGGACGGCGGCGTGCCGTTGGTGATGGACACGCTGGAGATGTTGGGTGCAGATAACCTGGCGCATGGACGCTGGGGCAAGCAAAAAATGGTGGTGCGTCTGCCGCATCAGGAACGCCCGAAAGCAGGCAGCACGCTGTGGCTGCATCTGCCGGAAAATCACCTGCACTTATTTGACGGTGAAACAGGACAACGAGTATGAGCAACTGGCCTTATCCCCACATCGTCGCCCACCGTGGCGGCGGTAAACTGGCGCCGGAAAATACCCTGGCGGCAATTGATGTTGGCGCACGCTACGGCCACACGATGATTGAGTTCGACGCCAAGCTGTCGAAAGACGGCGAAATTTTCCTGCTGCATGATGACAATCTCGAACGCACCAGCAACGGCTGGGGCGTGGCGGGGGAACTGCCGTGGCGCGATCTGCTGAAGGTGGATGCCGGAAGCTGGTTCAGCGGCGAGTACAAAGGCGAACCGTTGCCGCTGCTGGCGGAAGTGGCCGACCGTTGTCGTCAACACGGGATGATGGCCAACATCGAAATCAAACCGACGACCGGTACCGGGCCGCTCACGGGCAACGTGATTGCGCTGGCCGCGCGCGAGCTGTGGGAAGGCATGACACCACCGCTGCTGTCGTCATTTGAAATTGATGCCCTTGAAGCGGCACAGGCTGCGGTACCGGAGCTGCCGCGCGGGCTGCTGCTGGACGAGTGGCGCGAGGACTGGCGTGAGCTGACCACCCGCTTAGCGTGCGTGTCGATCCATCTCAATCATAAGCTGCTGGATGAGGCGAGGGTTAAGATGCTGAAAGCGGCAGGGCTGCATATTCTGGTGTATACCGTCAACAAACCCCAGCGTGCGGCTGAGCTGCTGCGCTGGGGTGTGGACAGCATCTGTACCGATGCGATTGACCTGATCGGTCCGGACTTTAGTTCTGCGGATTAAGCATACTGCCATTCGACTGCGACGGCAGCATATGCTGCTGTCCGCTGCCTGACGAACTCATCCCTCCCAGCATCCCGCCGTTTTTATTCGGCAGCGGTTGCTCGCGCATCTGCCCCTGCTGCACGCGCTGGGTGTTAGTGTTCATCTGATTTTGCAGGCTCTGCTGCTGCATTCGGGTCTGCGTGTTCAACTGCTGGTTCAGCATCCCTTTTTGCTGTTGCTGCTGACTCATCATCTCCGTCTGCATACGCTGCTGGCTCGGAATGACATAGCCCGGCTGGTTAGGGTTATTCATCGTATTGAGTGGCTGTGCAAGTGCGGCAAACGGGAGCAACGCCGTAAGGATCAGGAAGCGTTTCATGATCTTCTCCTTCTTTGAGGTTTCTCTTAAGTTTACCCCGAATTCACCATGACGATGATTTTTTAGGAGTTGTGAACCAGGCTTAAGCGGGGAATATGGCTCCCTTCACCTGGAGAACAATAATGATGAAACCAACCCTTTTGCGCTGGGTCGCCATCGCTGCGCTGATGGCAGGCGGTACATTTAGCGTGGCGGCTAACCCGCCTGCGGCTCCTCCGGTCTCTTATGGCGTGGAGGAAGATGTGTTTCATCCCGTGCGGGCCACGCACGGGATGGTGGCCTCGGTGGATGCGCTGGCAACTAAAGTGGGCGTCGATATTCTCAAACAGGGCGGTAATGCGGTGGATGCCGCGGTGGCGGTCGGCTATGCGCTGGCGGTAACGCACCCGCAGGCGGGGAATCTGGGCGGCGGCGGCTTTATGATGCTGCGCACCAAAGACGGGAAGACGACGGCTATCGACTTCCGCGAAATGGCGCCAGCTCAGGCCTCCCGCGATATGTTCCTTGACGATCAGGGCAATCCGGACAGTAAAAAATCGCTGACCTCGCACCTTGCGTCCGGCACGCCGGGCACCGTCGCAGGCTTTTCGCTGGCGCTGGAAAAATACGGCACGATGCCGCTGAACAAAGTGGTCCAGCCTGCCATTAAGCTGGCACGCGACGGCTTTGTAGTGAATGACGCCCTGGCCGATGACCTTAAAACCTACGGCAGCGAAGTCATTCCGAACCATGAAAACAGTAAGGCGATCTTCTGGAAAGACGGAGAGCCGCTGAAGAAGGGCGATAAGCTGGTGCAGAAGAACCTTGCCAAAAGCCTGGAGCTGATTGCGGAGCATGGCCCGGACGCCTTCTACAAAGGGGCGATTGCCGACCAGATTGCCGAAGAGATGCAAAAGAACGGCGGGCTCATCACCAAAGCGGATCTGGCGGAGTATAAGGCAATGGAGCGCGAGCCAATTAGCGGCACCTACCGTGGCTATGAGGTCTTCTCCATGCCGCCGCCGTCCTCCGGCGGGATCCACATCGTGCAGATCCTCAATATTCTGGAAAACTTCGATATGCACAAGTTTGGCTTCGGCAGTGCCGATGCCATGCAGGTGATGGCCGAGGCGGAAAAACGCGCCTATGCCGACCGCTCGGAATACCTTGGCGACCCGGACTTTGTGAAGGTGCCGTGGCAGGCGCTGACCAACAAAGCGTATGCCAAATCCATTGCCGATCAGATCGACATCAATAAGGCTAAGCCGTCGAGCGAGATCCGCCCCGGCAAGCTGGCACCGTATGAAAGTAACCAGACCACCCACTTCTCGGTGGTGGATAAAGACGGTAACGCGGTGGCGGTGACCTATACGCTCAATACCACCTTTGGAACCGGTATTGTGGCGGGCAACAGCGGCATTCTGCTGAACAACGAGATGGATGACTTCTCTGCCAAACCGGGCGTACCGAACGTCTACGGGCTGGTCGGTGGGGATGCCAACGCGGTGGGGCCGAAGAAACGTCCGCTGTCGTCGATGTCACCAACCATTGTGGTGAAAGACGGCAAAACCTGGCTGGTAACCGGCAGCCCCGGTGGCAGCCGGATTATCACCACCGTGCTGCAGATGGTGGTGAACAGTATCGATTTTGGTATGAACGTGGCGGAGGCGACCAACGCCCCACGCTTCCATCACCAGTGGCTGCCGGATGAACTGCGCGTCGAGAAGGGCTTTAGCCCGGACACCCTCAAACTGCTGGAGCAGCGCGGACAGAAGGTAGCGGTGAAAGAGGCGATGGGCAGCACCCAGAGCATTATGGTGGGGCCGGACGGGGCGCTGTTTGGCGCGTCAGACCCGCGGTCGGTGGATGATTTAACGGCGGGGTATTAATCTGTTGTCTAATTCCCTCTCCCGGTGGGAGAGGGTTAGGGCGAGGGCAACAAACTACTTCATTCGCGCCATATAATACGCATCCACATACTCGCCGTTGCGCAGGGCGAATTTTCTGCCGGTGCCTTCGATTTCAAAGCCAAACTTCCGGTACAGCGCCAGTGCGGAAGGGTTATCGGCAAAAACCGTTAACTCGATACGTTCGATGCGCAGCCAGTTATCGCACAGGTTGATCATCTCGCGCATGAGCACGCTCCCGACGCCGCGCCCTTGAGCGTGCGCCGCAACGCTGATACCGAACGTGGCCACATGGCTGCGTCGCGGGCTGGTTTCCACCTGAAGCATCAGATCGCCAACGATTTGCTCATCAATGCAGGCGACCAGCCGTCTTTGCCCGGGTTTTACAATAAGACGTTCTTGCCAGTACTCAAGGGAAGGATGAGGTAGCTGTAGCGTGTCGTGATAAACCCCTGGATGCATATAGTTCTGGCGTAAGGCTTCGGCATCTCCCGGTTCCGCATGGCGTATCACTATCTCACTCATTCCTTATTCCTCAGTCAGTTAAACATCCTTTCCAACATCAGTGACTTTGAAATTTGAGTCAACCGCTATTTTTTGCAAAAAGTATTGGACAAGTGCGAATGAGAATGATTATTATTGCTATGCATTCAGGAAGACCACTACGGGAACCTGAAAGCACGACATTGCTCACATTGCTTCCAGTATTACTTTAGCCAGCTTTTAGCTGGCTTTTTTTTTGCCCGTTTTCACCCTCTCCCCGTGGGAGAGTGCTGGGGTGAGGGCAAAACATGCGCTATGGTAAAACCCAGTAACCTTCCAAAAGGACTGAGCTATGACCTTACATTGCGCATTTATTGGATTTGGTAAAAGTACGACCCGCTATCACCTTCCGTATGTTCTCAACCGTAAAGACAGCTGGCATGTGGCGCATATCTACCGCCGTAGCGCGAAGCCGGAAGAGCAGTCCCCGCAGTATTCCCATATTCATTTCACCAGCGATCTCAATGAAGTCCTGGGCGATCCGCAGGTTAAACTGGTCATCGTCTGTACCCATGCCGACAGCCATTTCGACTATGCGAAACGCGCGCTCGAGGCGGGTAAAAACGTGCTGGTAGAAAAACCCTTCACCCCGACCATCGCTGAAGCGAAAACCCTCTTCGCACTGGCGAAAAGCAAAGGGCTGACCGTCACGCCGTATCAGAACCGTCGCTTCGACAGCTGCTTCCTGACGGCGAAAAAGGCGATTGAGAGCGGCAAGCTTGGCGACATCGTCGAAATGGAAAGCCATTTTGACTATTACCGCCCGGTGGCGGAGACCAAACCCGGCCTGCCGCAGGACGGTTCCTTCTACGGTCTTGGCGTCCATACCATGGACCAAATCATCTCCCTGTTTGGCCGCCCGGACCACGTGGCGTATGACATTCGCAGCCTGCGTAATAAAGCCAACCCGGACGATACTTTTGAAGCGCAGCTGTTCTACGGGGACCTGAAAGCCATCGTTAAAACCAGCCATCTGGTGAAAATCGACTACCCGAAATTTATCGTTCACGGCACGAAAGGTTCGTTTATCAAGTACGGTATCGATCAGCAGGAGACCAGCCTGAAGGCCAATATCATGCCGGGTGAAGCGGGCTTTGCGGCGGATGATTCGGTTGGCGTACTGGAGTATGTGAACGCAGAAGGTGTGACGGTCAGAGAAGAGCTGACGCCTGAAACCGGCGACTATGCTCGCGTCTACGACGCGCTGCATGCAACCCTGACCCGCGGCGTGGCGAATTACGTCAAGGAATCTGACGTTCTGACCAACCTCGAAATCCTCGAACGGGCCTTCGAACAGGCTTCTCCTGCCACGGTAACCCTTGCGAAATAAGCAAAAATGGCTCCTCTACACTTGTTCATAATTTTTGAACAGAGGAGTCAATTTTCACCCTCTATGATCCCAGGCTGTTTGCGTCCACACTTACTTCATCGAAACGAACTGAGGGTGAAAACAATGATCTACTTACGCAAAGCAAACGAACGTGGTCACGCGAATCATGGCTGGCTGGACTCATGGCATTCATTCTCGTTTGCCGACTACTACGACCCGAACTTCATGGGCTTCTCTGCACTGCGCGTGATTAACGATGACGTGATTGATGCAGGCCAGGGCTTCGGTACCCACCCGCATAAAGACATGGAAATCCTGACCTATGTGCTGGAAGGGGCGGTTGAGCACCAGGACAGCATGGGTAACAAAGAGCAGGTTCCGGCGGGCGAGTTCCAGATCATGAGCGCGGGTACCGGTGTTCGTCACTCGGAGTACAACCCGAGCAAAACGGAAAAACTGCACCTGTATCAAATCTGGATCATTCCAGAAGAAACCGGCATCACGCCGCGCTACGAGCAGCGCCGCTTCGACGCCAAACAGGGCAAACAGCTGGTGCTCTCCCCGGATGCGCGTGAAGGTTCGCTGAAAGTGCATCAGGATATGGAACTGTACCGCTGGGCGCTGGCAAAAGACGAACAGTCTGTACACCAGATCGCCGCGAACCGCCGCGTCTGGATCCAGGTGGTGAAAGGTGAAGTGTCCATCAACGGCACCAAAGCGACAACGGCGGATGGTCTGGCCATCTGGGATGAGCAAGCGCTCTCCGTGCATGCCGACAGCGAAAGTGAAATTCTGCTGTTTGATCTGCCACCGGTGTAATAAATCATAAATAAATGCCCATCCTTCCCTTTGACAGGGGAAGGATGGGCTTTGTCCGTGATAAACTGAGCAAATCTCTCTCTTCAAGATTTCTCAGGACGATGAAAAAGAAACGCCCCGTACTTCAGGATGTCGCCGATCGTGTTGGTGTGACCAAAATGACGGTCAGCCGTTTTTTACGTAACCCGGAACAGGTTTCCGTAGCGTTGCGTGGCAAGATTGCCGCTGCTCTCGATGAACTGGGTTATATCCCCAACCGCGCACCCGATATTCTTTCTAATGCCACCAGTCGTGCGGTGGGCGTCCTCCTGCCTTCTTTAACTAACCAGGTCTTTGCCGAAGTGTTGCGCGGTATTGAAAGCGTCACGGATGCGTTTGGTTACCAGACCATGCTGGCACACTACGGCTACAAACCGGAACTGGAAGAAGAACGTCTTGAATCGATGCTTTCCTGGAACATCGATGGCCTGATTTTAACTGAACGTACTCACACCCCCCGTACACTGAAGATGATTGAAGTGGCCGGGATCCCGGTGGTGGAACTGATGGACAGCCAGTCGCCGTGCCTTGATATTGCCGTGGGTTTTGACAACTTCGAAGCGGCGCGGCAGATGACGGCGGCGATCATCGCGCGCGGTCATCGTCATATCGCCTACCTGGGTGCGCGTCTTGATGAACGTACTATCATCAAACAGAAGGGATACGAGCAGGCGATGCTTGACGCAAATTTAACCCCGTACAGCGTGATGGTGGAGCAGTCCTCTTCCTATACGTCGGGTATTGAGCTGATGCGGCAGGCACGGCGCGAGTATCCACAACTGGACGGTATTTTCTGTACCAACGATGACCTTGCGGTCGGTGCAGCGTTCGAATGCCAGCGTCTGGGGCTGAAGATCCCCGATGATATGGCGATAGCCGGTTTCCACGGCCATGACATCGGCCAGGTGATGGAGCCGCGTCTGGCGAGCGTCCTGACACCGCGTGAACGCATGGGTCGCATTGGCGCAGAACGCCTGCTGGCGCGCATTCGCGGTGAAGCGGTTACGCCAAAAATGTTAGATTTAGGTTTCACCTTGTCACCGGGTGGATCTATTTAATCCGACAAATTTGAAGTAGCTCACACTTATTCACATCGCGCACGTTTGGATATTGCTTCTCTTTTGCCCCGGCAGGACAATGTTACCGATAACTGTTACCCGTAACAATTGACTGAGGGACACCCTTTGAGCACGACTAATCATGATCACCACGTTTACGTCCTGATGGGCGTTTCCGGTAGCGGTAAATCTGCCGTGGCAAGCGAAGTGGCGCATCAACTTAATGCGGCGTTTCTTGATGGCGACTTCCTCCATCCGCGCAGCAACATCATGAAGATGGCCTCCGGCGAGCCGCTGAACGACGACGACCGTAAACCGTGGTTACAGGCGCTGAACGATGCCGCGTTTGCCATGCAGCGCACCAATAAAGTTTCCCTGATCGTCTGCTCTGCGCTGAAAAAAACCTACCGCGATCTGCTGCGTGACGGCAACCCGAACCTCTCTTTCATCTACCTGAAAGGCGATTTCGACGTCATCGAAAGCCGTCTCAAGGCGCGCAAAGGCCACTTCTTCAAAACCCAGATGCTGGTCACACAGTTCGAAGCGCTGCAGGAACCAGGTGAAGATGAAAAAGACGTCTTAGTGGTTGATATCGATCAGTCACTGGAGGGTGTTGTTGCCAGCACCATCGAGGTCATCAATAAAAGGCAGTAAGTTTTGAGTACATTAACGCTAGTTTTGACAGCAGTGGGTTCGGTATTGCTGCTGCTGTTTTTAGTGATGAAAGCGCGTATGCATGCTTTTGTTGCTTTGATGGTGGTTTCTATTGGTGCAGGTCTCTTTTCCGGTATGCCGCTCGACAAGATCGCTGCGACGATGGAAAAAGGGATGGGGGGCACACTGGGCTTCCTGGCTATTGTGGTCGCGCTGGGCGCGATGTTTGGCAAGATCCTGCATGAGACAGGCGCGGTCGACCAGATTGCCGTCAAGATGCTGAAATCGTTTGGTCACAGTCGTGCACACTATGCGATTGGCCTGGCCGGTCTGATCTGCGCGCTGCCGTTGTTCTTTGAAGTGGCCGTGGTGCTGCTGATTAGCGTGGCGTTCTCCATGGCGCGCCATACTGGTACTAACCTTGTGAAGCTGGTTATTCCGCTGTTTGCGGGCGTGGCGGCAGCCGCGGCGTTTCTCCTGCCGGGGCCTGCGCCGATGCTGCTGGCTTCCCAGATGCACGCCGACTTTGGCTGGATGATCCTGATTGGCCTGTGCGCGGCAATCCCGGGAATGATTATCGCCGGTCCGCTGTGGGGCAACTTCATCAGCCGCTACGTTGAACTGCATATTCCTGATGATATTACCGAGCCGCACCTGGGCGAAGGTAAAATGCCCTCCTTCGGCTTCAGCCTGTCTCTGATCCTGCTGCCGCTGGTGCTGGTGGGTCTGAAAACCATTGCCGCGCGCTTTGTACCGGTGGGCTCTACCGCGTACGAATGGTTCGAATTTATCGGTCACCCGTTCACGGCAATTCTGGTGGCGTGTCTGGTGGCGATTTATGGCCTGGCGATGCGTCAGGGGATGCCGAAAGACCGCGTGATGGAAATCTGCGGTGCTGCGCTGCAGCCAGCGGGCATTATCCTGCTGGTGATCGGTGCGGGTGGCGTGTTCAAGCAGGTGCTGGTGGATTCAGGCGTCGGTCCGGCGCTGGGTGAAGCGCTGACCGGAATGGGACTGCCCATCGCGGTCACCTGCTTTGTGCTGGCGGCGGCGGTGCGTATCATTCAGGGCTCCGCGACCGTTGCCTGTTTAACGGCTGTTGGCCTGGTGATGCCGGTGATTGAACAGCTGAACTACTCCGGTGCGCAGATGGCGGCGCTGTCTATCTGTATCGCGGGTGGTTCGATTGTGGTGTCGCACGTGAACGATGCGGGCTTCTGGCTGTTCGGTAAATTTACCGGTGCGACCGAAGCGCAAACCCTGAAAACCTGGACGCTGATGGAAACTATCCTCGGCACTACGGGTGCGATTGTCGGGATGATTGCGTTTACGCTGCTGAGCTAACCCCGGTTTTCTCCCTCTCCCTGTGGGAGAGGGTTGGGGTGAGGGCATCAGGCCGCAGAGATCTTATTTTGTCGGGTGGCGGCTTCGCCTTACCCGACCTACAAAAAACTCAGTTTCCGTAGGCCGGGTAAGCGCAAGCGCCACCCGGCTTTTTTACAGCAGCACTGTGCCTTCCGTTGTGCGCAGCCAGCGCGGCGCTTTTAGCGTATCGCTGTAAAATCGCACCAACTCCTGCAACAGATCTCCCGCCACTCTCTCATCGCTTTCTGACAGCGAATGCGCTAAGAGCATTTGCGTTAACAGCTGGCAATATCGCCCTAACTGATCAACTTCCGGTTCGAATACCGGCACGTCCAACGGCAGGTCATCCACCGTCAGGCTGGCTTTTAAATATTCTGGTACAGGTTCAAGCAGCGTGGGCTGAAGCAGGGTGAGGCAGGCGGAAAGTCGTCCACACAGCGCCATCTTCTGGGTTGGATCGTCACATTCAACCAGCACGTCGACAAACCGCGCGCAGTTGTCTGCCTGCTCGGTGAAGTCGGTTGTGTGATCGAACGGTGTGGTGAATAAGGAGTGAGAAAAGCTAAGGGTAGTAGTCATAAGACCGCCTCTGATGCGTAATGTATATCCACCACTGGAGAGGCTAATCCCGACGCCTGATTTTGCAGGCGCGGCAAGAAGATACTGCTTTGAAGATCGGGTGGCAAGAGAGGCTCTGGAAGGCGGCTCGCAAAACGAAATATTATTTTTGAGGAGTGCGGCCTGTTGCCCTCACCCCGGCCCTCTCCCACGGGGAGAGGGAGCAACCACTAAAAACGGCAATCTAAGATTGCCGTTTTGCATTTACCTTGCTATCCCTTCATCCACGCACGTATCCCGTCCAGGAACATCTGCGTCGCCATCATCACCAGAATCAGCCCCATCAAGCGTTCCAGCGCATTGACCCCTTTCTCGCCCAGCAGGCGCAGGAACAGCGACGATTGCAGCAGAATGATGAACGTTCCGCCCCAGGCAATCAGCAAAGCAATCACCAGATGGCTCATCTGGTTGGGATACTGATGCGACAGTAGCATCAATGTGGCCAGAATGGTCGGCCCGGCGACCAGCGGGATCGCCAGCGGTACGATAAACGGCT
Source organism: Enterobacter cloacae complex sp. 277I4 (assembly GCF_050031465.1). Taxonomy (NCBI): domain Bacteria; kingdom Pseudomonadati; phylum Pseudomonadota; class Gammaproteobacteria; order Enterobacterales; family Enterobacteriaceae; genus Enterobacter; species Enterobacter cloacae complex sp. 277I4. The sequence continues at coordinate 4,758,715 of NZ_JBLGWC010000001.1, read as the reverse complement.
CTTCACCCGCAGGCAGGCCGCTGCTGCTGCCTTCTGCGCTCGGGAAAATCATCTTAATGGCAATCAGGAACAGAATAATTCCGCCGGAAATGGAGACCGTTTCGGCACGCAGATTCAGGAAAGCGAGAATTTTTTCGCCGGCAAACAGGAAGATAAACATCACCAGCAGGGCGATGAGCAGCTCGCGGATCATGATCGCCCGGCGGCGCTTGGGTTCGGTGTGCTTCAGCACCGACATGAAAATCGGCAGGTTTCCCAGTGGATCCATTATCAGGATCAATAAAACCGCCGCAGAAATGATTTCACTCATGTAAATTAGCCCTGAATTTCTCTATGGTTATTAGGATGATTAGCTCTTTTTCTGATTGCCGGGCAATCATCGATTAATTTCGCTTGCGACTTTGGCAGCATTTTGTAATGTGAAGCATATCCCAGTTCAATACTGGCTTGCACAAACAGCACACACCCTCTGCAGGAAACAAATGCTATGAAAAACGTTGGTTTTATCGGCTGGCGCGGTATGGTCGGCTCTGTACTCATGCAACGCATGGTTGAAGAGCGCGATTTCGACGCTATCCGCCCGGTCTTCTTCTCCACTTCCCAGCTCGGCCAGGCTGCACCGTCCTTTGGTGGTACCACAGGGACGTTGCAGGATGCTTACGATCTGGAAGCGCTGAAGGCACTCGACATTATTGTGACCTGCCAGGGCGGCGATTATACCAACGAAATCTATCCAAAGCTGCGTGAAAGCGGCTGGCAGGGCTACTGGATTGACGCGGCCTCTTCGCTGCGTATGAAAGACGATGCCATCATTATCCTCGACCCGGTGAACCAGGGCGTGATCACCGATGGCCTGAACAACGGCGTGAAAACCTTTGTCGGCGGTAACTGCACCGTCAGCCTGATGCTGATGTCCCTCGGTGGCCTGTTCGCGCAGGACCTGGTGGAGTGGGTCTCCGTGGCGACCTACCAGGCCGCATCCGGCGGCGGTGCGCGTCACATGCGTGAACTGCTGACCCAGATGGGCCAACTGCACCAGAGCGTTGCGACCGAGCTGGCAAATCCGGCGTCCGCGATCCTCGATATCGAGCGTAAAGTCACCGAGCTGACCCGCAGCGGCGAACTGCCGGTCGATAACTTTGGCGTACCGCTGGCCGGTGGCCTGATCCCGTGGATCGACAAACAGCTGGATAACGGCCAGACCCGTGAAGAGTGGAAGGGGCAGGCGGAGACCAACAAAATCCTCGCTACCGCGAACACCATTCCGGTTGATGGCCTGTGCGTGCGTATCGGCGCGCTGCGCTGCCACAGCCAGGCCTTCACCATTAAACTGAAAAAAGATGTGTCTATTCCGACCGTGGAAGAGCTGCTTGCCGCACACAACCCGTGGGCGAAAGTGGTGCCAAACGATCGCGATATCACCATGCGCGAACTGACGCCTGCGGCCGTTACCGGCACGCTGACCACGCCGGTTGGCCGTCTGCGTAAGCTGAACATGGGGCCAGAGTACCTCTCCGCGTTCACCGTGGGTGACCAGCTGCTGTGGGGTGCCGCAGAGCCGCTGCGCCGCATGCTGCGCCAGCTGGCGTAATAATTTGTTAACTACCGGGGGTGATTTTCACCCCCTTTTTTTGCGTACTACATGGAGTAAAACGCAGATGTCTTATTTTTTATCAGGAGGAACCTCGTCGTTGGCTATGCTTTAAGGAAGATTTATTTCTCACCTGAGGGTAGGGCGGAGCAGAGAGGATGAGCTGCACCGTTTAGGTCACATTAAAAGTCGTCCCGGAGCGAATAAAAAGGGCGACATAAAAAAACAGGATGAATACCATGTCCGATCGTATTTCGAGAGACGTGATTAATGCGCTTATTGCGGGTCATTTTGCCGACCCCTTTTCTGTGCTAGGGATGCACCGTACAGAGGCCGGGCTGGAAGTTCGCGCGCTGTTACCGGATGCTACAGAAGTGTGGGTCATCGAACCCAAAACCGGCCGCAAGGTGGGTAATCTGGAATGCCTCGACTCACGTGGCTTCTTCTCGGGCGTCATGCCCCGTCGTAAAAACCCCTTTCGTTATCAGCTTGCCGTCATCTGGCACGGTCAGCAAAACCTGATTGACGATCCCTATAGCTTTGGCCCGCTCTTAAAAGAGATGGATGCCTGGCTGCTGTCCGAAGGCACCCATCTGCGGCCTTATGAAACGCTGGGTGCCCATGCGGATACCATGGATGGTATTACCGGCACGCGGTTTGCCGTGTGGGCGCCAAACGCCCAGCGCGTCTCCGTCGTCGGGCAGTTCAACTACTGGGACGGTCGTCGTCACCCCATGCGCCTGCGTCGGGAAACCGGCATCTGGGAGCTGTTCATCCCCGGCGCGCATAACGGTCAGCTCTATAAATTTGAGATGATCGATGCCAACGGCAAGCTGCGCATTAAAGCTGACCCGTACGCCTTTGAAGCGGAGCTGCGCCCGAATACTGCCTCGCTTATTTGCGGCCTGCCGGAGAAGGTGGTCCAGACGGAAGAGCGCAAGCAGGCTAACCGCTTCGACGCGCCAATCTCCGTTTATGAGGTGCATCTCGGCTCCTGGCGTCGCCACACCGATGACAATTTCTGGCTGAGCTATCGTGAGCTGGCTGACCAGCTGGTACCGTACGCCAAATGGATGGGCTTTACCCATCTGGAGCTGCTGCCGGTTAACGAGCACCCGTTCGACGGAAGCTGGGGCTATCAGCCCACCGGGTTATACGCACCGACGCGCCGCTTTGGCACGCGCGACGACTTCCGCTATTTCGTTGATGCCGCACACGCCGCCGGGCTGAACGTCATTCTTGACTGGGTGCCGGGCCACTTCCCGTCGGATGATTTTGCGCTGGCCGAGTTCGACGGCACAAAACTGTACGAGCACAGCGACCCGCGCGAAGGCTATCACCAGGACTGGAATACGCTGATCTACAACTACGGTCGTCGTGAAGTCGCGAACTACCTGGTCGGGAACGCGCTTTACTGGATCGAGCGTTTCGGCATTGATGCCCTGCGCGTGGATGCGGTGGCGTCGATGATCTATCGCGACTATAGCCGCAAAGAGGGCGAGTGGATCCCGAACGAGTATGGCGGTCGCGAGAACCTGGAAGCAATTGAGTTTCTGCGCAACACCAACCGCATTATTGGCGAGCAGGTTGAGGGCGCGGTGACGATGGCGGAAGAGTCCACCGACTTCCCGGGCGTTTCCCGTCCGTCGTCAATGGGTGGCCTGGGCTTCTGGTACAAGTGGAACCTGGGCTGGATGCACGACACGCTCGATTACATGAAGCTCGACCCGGTTTATCGTCAGTATCATCACGATAAGCTTACCTTCGGGCTGCTCTACAACTACACCGAAAACTTCATGCTGCCGCTGTCGCACGATGAAGTGGTGCACGGTAAAAAATCCATTCTCGACCGCATGCCGGGCGACGCGTGGCAGAAGTTTGCCAACCTGCGCGCCTACTACGGCTGGATGTTCGCCTTCCCGGGCAAAAAACTGCTGTTTATGGGCAACGAGTTCGCCCAGGGGCGCGAGTGGAACCACGATACCAGCCTCGACTGGCATCTGCTGGAGGGCGCTGACAACTGGCACCACGGCGTGCAGCGGCTGGTCCGCGATCTGAACCTGACCTACCGCCACCATAAAGCACTGCACGAGCTGGACTTCGATCCGTACGGTTTTGAGTGGCTGGTGGTGGACGACCATGAGCGCTCGGTATTTGTCTTTGTGCGCCGGGATAAAGCGGGCAACGAGATTATCGTTGCCAGCAACTTTACGCCGGTTCCACGTCATCATTACCGCTTTGGCATTAATCAGGCCGGTAAATGGCGCGAAATCCTCAACACCGATTCCATGCATTACCACGGCAGTAACGCTGGTAACGGCGGACTGGTCCAGAGCGATGCCATCGAAAGCCACGGGCGCCCCAACTCCCTGAGCCTGACGCTGCCACCGCTCGGTACCATCTGGCTGGTGCGGGAGGGCGAATGACGCAGCTTACGGCAGGTAAACCCGAACCGCTCGGGGCGAGCTTTGACGGAAAGGGTGTGAATTTCACCCTCTTTTCTGCTCACGCGGAGCGGGTGGAACTCTGTGTGTTTGACGGGGAAGGTAACGAGCATCGTTACGATTTACCGGCGCGCACCGGGGATACCTGGCATGGCTACCTGGCCGGTGGGCGGCCAGGGATGCACTACGGTTTTCGCGTTCACGGTCCCTGGGCGCCTGCTCAGGGGCACTGGTTTAACCCGGCAAAGCTGCTGATTGACCCCTGCGCCCATCGCGTGGAAGGCGAGTTTAAAGACGACCCGATTTTCCACGTCGGCTACGGGGAACCCGACCACCGCGACAGCGCCCACGTGGCCCCAAAAAGCGTGGTGGTGGGCGATCGCTACGACTGGGAAGACGATGCCCCGCCGGGCACGCCGTGGGGCAACACCGTGATTTACGAGGCCCATGTAAAAGGGCTGACCTATCTCCATCCGTCTATTCCCAAAGAGATGCGCGGCACCTATAAGGCGCTCGGCCATCCGACCATGATCGCCTATCTGAAACATCTCGGGATCACCGCGCTGGAGTTGTTGCCCATCGCCCATTTCGCCAGCGAGCCTCGCCTGCAGCGACTGGGGCTGAGCAACTACTGGGGCTACAACCCGCTGGCGATGTTTGCGCTCGACCCCCGCTACGCCGTCCACCCGGACAAGGCGCGGGACGAGTTTCGTGATGCGGTGAAAGCGCTTCATGCGGCCGGTATCGAAGTGATTCTGGACGTGGTGCTGAACCACAGCGCGGAAAGCGATCTCGACGGTCCGACGCTCTCCATGCGCGGAATTGATAACCGTAGCTATTATTGGATCAGAGAGGATGGTGATTACCACAACTGGACCGGTTGCGGTAACACGCTCAACCTCAGCCATCCGGCGGTGACGCATTTTGCGTATGAATGCCTGAAATATTGGGTGGAAACGTTCCACGTCGACGGTTTTCGTTTTGACCTGGCGCCGGTGATGGGCCGCACGCCGGGGTTCAGCCAGCAGGCGCCGCTGTTTGAGGCGATCAAAAACTGCCCGGTGCTCTCGCGGGTGAAGCTGATTGCCGAGCCGTGGGACATTGGTGAAGGCGGCTACCAGGTGGGGAACTTCCCGCCGCTGTTTGCCGAATGGAACGACCACTATCGCGATGCCGTACGCCGCTTCTGGCTGGAGAGAAGCCTGTCGCTGGGGGAGTTCGCCAGACGCTTTGCCGCTTCCAGCGATCTGTTTAAACGTGATGGCAAACGACCGTCTGCTACCGTCAACCTGGTGACCGCGCATGATGGTTTTACGCTCCGGGACTGCGTTTGTTTCAATCAGAAACACAATGAGGCAAATGGCGAGGAGAATCGCGATGGCACTAACAATAACCATAGCTTTAATCATGGTATAGAAGGGTTAGGCGGAAGTCTGGATGTTATTGAGCGGCGACGCGCCAGCGTGCATGCGCTGCTGACGACGCTTTTGTTGTCGCAGGGCACGCCGATGCTGCTGGCAGGGGATGAACATGGCCACAGCCAGCACGGTAACAACAACGCCTATTGCCAGGACAACACCTTAACCTGGCTCGACTGGGGAGAAGCGAACAGCGGCCTGATCCACTTTACCGCGGCGCTGATCCACCTTCGTCAGCAGATCCCCGCGCTCACCGCCAACCGCTGGTGGGAGGAGGGCGACGGCAACGTTCGCTGGCTGAATAAAGACGCGCAACCGTTAAGCGCGCAAGAGTGGCAACACGGCGTACCGCGCCTGCAGATCCTGCTTTCGGATCGCTGGCTGGTTACGCTGAACGCGACGGATGACGTCGCTGAGATTGTTTTACCTGACGGGGAATGGCGCGCCGTTCCCCCCTTTGCCGGAGCGGATAATCCGGTAGTAATGGCTGTCTGGCACGGGCCTGCGCACGGAGTGTGCGTATTCCAAGATGATAAAAAAGGAGTTAGTCATGGTTAGATTAGAGAAGAACGATCCCTTAATGTTGGCACGCCAGCTCCCCTTAAAAACGGTTGCCCTGATCCTCGCTGGCGGGCGCGGAACCCGTCTTAAAGATTTGACCATCAAGCGCGCCAAGCCGGCTGTTCACTTTGGTGGTAAGTTCCGAATTATCGATTTTGCACTGTCCAACTGCCTGAACTCAGGTATTCGCCGCATTGGCGTCATTACGCAGTATCAGTCGCACACCCTGGTGCAGCATATTCAGCGCGGCTGGTCATTCTTCAGCGAAGAGATGAATGAGTTTGTCGATCTCCTGCCTGCCCAGCAGCGTGTTCACGGTGAAAACTGGTACCGCGGCACCGCTGATGCGGTGACCCAGAACCTCGATATTATTCGCCGCTACAACGCGGAGTACATCGTGATCCTCGCCGGGGATCACATCTACAAGCAAGACTACTCCCACATGCTCATCGACCACGTCGAGAAAGGGGCGCGCTGCACCGTGGCGTGTCTGCCGGTGCCCGTTGCCGAGGCGACGGCGTTTGGCGTGATGCACGTGGACGCGGACGATAAAATTATCGACTTCGTTGAAAAACCGGCCAACCCACCAACCATGCCGGGAGATGACACCAAATCGCTCGCCAGCATGGGGATCTATGTCTTTGATGCAGATTACCTTTATGAGCTGCTGGAAGAAGACGACAAAGACGAACACTCCAGCCACGACTTCGGTAAAGACATCATTCCGAAAATTACCAAAGCTGGCATGGCCTATGCACATCCTTTCCCGCTGTCCTGCGTGCAGTCAGATCCGAATGCGGAACCTTACTGGCGCGATGTGGGAACCCTGGAAGCGTACTGGAAAGCCAACCTCGATCTGGCCTCCGTCACGCCTGAGCTGGATATGTACGACCAGAACTGGCCGATCCGTACCCATATGGAATCCCTGCCGCCAGCGAAATTCGTTCAGGACCGCTCCGGCAGCCACGGCATGACGCTGAACTCGCTGGTCTCTGGCGGGTGCATTATCTCCGGCTCGGTGGTGGTGCAGTCGGTGCTGTTCCCGCGCGTGCGTATAAACTCATTCTGTAATATCGATTCGGCGGTGCTGCTGCCGGATGTCTGGGTCGGGCGTTCGTGTCGTCTGCGTCGCTGCGTGATCGACCGTGCCTGCGTCATTCCTGAAGGAATGGTGATTGGTGAAAACGCGGAAGAAGATGCACGTCGCTTCTACCGTTCTGAAGAGGGGATCGTGTTAGTCACACGGGAAATGTTGCGGAAGCTGCAGATCAAACAGGAGCGATGATGCAGGTTTTACACGTATGTTCTGAGATGTTCCCGTTGTTAAAAACGGGCGGCCTGGCGGATGTTCTTGGTGCATTACCCGCGGCGCAAATCGCTGGCGGAGTAGATACCCGAGTCCTGCTGCCTGCCTTCCCGGATATCCGGCGCGGCATTCCCGATGCAAAGGTGGTGACGCGCCGTGACACCTTCGCCGGACGCATCACCCTGCTGTATGGACATTACAATGGCGTGGGCATCTACCTGATCGACGCGCCGCACTTATATGACCGACCAGGTAGCCCGTATCACGATACGAACCTGTTTGCCTATACCGACAACGTGCTGCGTTTTGCGCTGCTCGGCTGGGTTGGGGCTGAAATGGCGGTAGGGCTGGATCCGTTCTGGCGCCCGGACATTGTGCACGCACACGACTGGCACGCGGGGCTCGCTCCGGCATATCTGGCGGCGCGCGGCCATCCGGCAAAATCGGTCTTTACGGTGCATAACCTGGCGTATCAGGGCATGTACTACGCCCATCACATGAATGACATCGATCTGCCATGGTCGTTCTATAACATGCACGGGCTGGAGTTTAACGGGCAGATCTCGTTCCTGAAGGCCGGGCTTTACTATGCCGACCACATCACGGCCGTGAGCCCGACCTACGCCCGTGAAATTACGCAGCCGGAGTTCGGCTACGGCCTGGAAGGGTTGCTCCGTCAGCGCCATCGTGAAGGGCGTTTGTCGGGGATCCTTAACGGCGTCGATGAACAGATCTGGAACCCGGAGACCGACCTGCTGCTCGCGGCCCGCTATGGCCGTGATTCCGTGGAAGACAAAGCGGAAAACAAACGCCAGTTACAAATTGCGATGGGGCTGAAGGTCAACGACAAAGTGCCGCTGTTTGCGGTGGTGAGCCGTCTGACCAGCCAGAAAGGGCTGGACCTGGTGCTGGAGGCCCTGCCGGGTCTGCTGGAGCAGGGCGGACAGCTGGCGCTGCTCGGCGCGGGCGACCCGGTATTGCAGGAAGGATTCCTGGCGGCAGCGGCGGAACACCCGGGGCAGGTGGGCGTGCAGATTGGCTATCACGAAGCGTTCTCGCACCGGATCATGGGCGGCGCGGACGTCATTCTGGTGCCGAGCCGTTTCGAACCTTGCGGCCTGACGCAGCTCTACGGCCTGAAGTACGGCACCCTGCCGCTGGTGCGACGCACGGGCGGGCTGGCGGATACGGTATCTGACAGCTCACTGGAAAACCTGGCGGACGGTATCGCCAGCGGGTTTGTCTTTGAGGACAGTAATGCCTGGTCGCTGCTTCGGGCGATTCGGCGTGCTTTCGTCTTGTGGTCCCGTCCGTCGCTGTGGCGTTACGTCCAACGTCAGGCGATGTCCATGGACTTTAGCTGGCACGTTGCGGCGCAGTCATACCGCGATCTCTATCAACGCTTGATGTAACGAGGCGAAGTTACTGATATGAACGCTCCTTTTAGCTACTCTTCCCCCACGCTCAGCGTTGAGGCGTTGAAGCACTCTATCGCCTATAAGCTGATGTTTACCATCGGGAAAGATCCGGTCATCGCCAACAAACACGAGTGGCTCAACGCCACCCTGTTTGCGGTGCGTGACCGCATGGTTGAACGCTGGCTGCGCTCCAACCGCGCCCAGCTGTCGCAGGAAACACGTCAGGTTTACTACCTGTCGATGGAATTTTTGATTGGCCGCACCCTCTCTAACGCGCTGTTATCGCTCGGTATTTACGATGACGTTAAAACCGCGCTGGAAGAGATGGGGCTGGACTTAGAAGAGCTGATTGACGAAGAGAACGACCCGGGGCTCGGTAACGGTGGCCTGGGGCGACTTGCCGCCTGCTTCCTCGACTCGCTGGCGACGCTGGCCCTGCCGGGGCGTGGCTACGGCATTCGCTACGACTACGGGATGTTCAAGCAGAACATTGTGGACGGACGTCAGAAAGAGTCCCCGGACTACTGGCTGGAATACGGTAACCCGTGGGAGTTTAAACGTCACAATACGCGCTATAAGGTGCGGTTTGGCGGACGTATTCAGCAGGAAGGGAAAAAGTCCCGCTGGGTGGAAACCGAAGAGATCCTCGCTGTCGCCTATGACCAGATCATTCCCGGTTATGACACCGATGCGACCAATACGCTGCGTCTGTGGAACGCGCAGGCCAGTAGCGAGATTAACCTGGGTAAATTTAACCAGGGCGACTACTTCGCGGCGGTGGAAGATAAAAACCACTCCGAGAACGTCTCCCGCGTGCTCTACCCGGACGACTCGACCTATTCCGGGCGCGAGCTGCGCCTGCGTCAGGAGTATTTCCTCGTCTCCGCGACGATTCAGGATATCCTCAGCCGTCACTATCAGCTGCACAAGACCTACGCCAATCTGGCGGAAAAAACCGCCATTCACCTCAACGATACCCATCCGGTGCTGTCGATCCCGGAGCTGATGCGTCTGCTTATCGACGAGCATAAGTTCAGCTGGGACGACGCGTTTGAGGTGACCTGTCAGGTCTTCTCTTACACTAACCACACGCTGATGAGCGAAGCGCTGGAAACCTGGCCGGTGGATATGCTCGGCAAAATTTTGCCGCGCCACCTGCAGATCATCTTTGAAATTAATGACTACTTCCTCAAGACGCTGCAGGAGCAGTATCCGAACGATACCGGCCTGCTGAGCCGCGCTTCTATCATTGATGAATCGAACGGTCGTCGCGTACGCATGGCCTGGCTGGCGGTGGTCATCAGCCACAAGGTGAACGGGGTTTCAGAGCTGCACTCGAACCTGATGGTCCAGTCGCTGTTTGCGGACTTTGCGAAGATCTTCCCGACGCGTTTCTGCAACGTGACCAATGGCGTCACGCCGCGTCGCTGGCTGGCGCTGGCAAACCAGCCGCTTTCTGAGGTGCTGGATGAGCACATTGGCCGCACCTGGCGAACCGATCTCAGCCAGCTGAGCGAGCTTGAACAGCACATTGATTTTCCGGCGGTGAACAAAGCCGTACGAGAAGCCAAGCTGCTGAACAAGAAACGTCTGTCAGTCTGGCTGGCGTTGCATCTGAACGTGGTGGCGAACCCGAAAGCGCTGTTCGACGTACAGATCAAGCGTATTCATGAGTACAAGCGCCAGCTGATGAACGTGCTGCATGTGATCACCCACTATAACCGCATCAAGGCCGATCCGACGGCGGAGTGGGTGCCGCGTGTGAAGATCTTTGCCGGTAAGGCGGCGTCCGCTTACTACATGGCGAAGCACATCATTCACCTCATCAATGATGTGGCGAAGGTGGTCAACAACGATCCGGATATCGGCGACAAGCTGAAGGTGGTCTTTGTTCCTAACTACAGCGTCAGCCTGGCGCAGCTGATCATTCCGGCGGCCGATCTCTCTGAGCAGATCTCCACCGCCGGGACGGAAGCGTCCGGCACCAGTAACATGAAGTTTGCCCTTAACGGCGCGCTGACCATCGGCACGCTGGACGGGGCCAATGTCGAAATGCTGGAGCACGTGGGGGCGGAAAATATCTTTATCTTCGGGAATACCACGGAAGAGGTGGAGGCGCTGCGCAAGAAAGGCTACTCGCCGCGTGAGTATTACGAAGAGGATGAGGAGCTACGTCAGGTGCTGACGCAAATCGCCACCGGGGTGTTTAGCCCAGACGAGCCAGGGCGCTATCGGGACCTGGTGGATTCGCTGATTAACTTTGGCGACCACTATCAGGTGCTGGCGGATTACCGCAGCTACGTGGATTGCCAGGACAAGGTGGACGAGCTTTATCGTCAGCAGGAGAAGTGGACCTGCGTCGCGATGCATAACATCGCCAATATGGGGTATTTCTCGTCCGACAGGACCATTAAGGAGTATGCCGAGAATATCTGGCATATTGATCCGGTGCGGTTGTAAAAAGAAAGCCCGGTGGCGCTGCGCTTACCGGGCCTACGGGATCGAGTAGGCCGGGTAAGGCGGAGCCGCCACCCGGCTTTTTTACATCACGACGCCAACGACAGCTCACGCTTCCCCGCATGCTGCAGCAACCACTGCGCCACACGCGACTGCTGTTCGGCATTCAGCCACATACCCTCTTTGGTACGACGCCAGATGGCATCATCCAGACGGCGAACCCACTCATGTTCCACCAGATAGCGCAGTTCGGCTTCGTACAGCTCGTGACCAAAATGTTCGCCCAGGTCGGCAATCTCTTTCGCGTCACTCAGGATCAATTCCGTGTTGCTGCCGTAGGTACGGGCATAGTGGCGCGCCATGCCTTCCGTGATGAATGGATAGCGACGACGCAGCTTCGCGGCGTAATCATCGCGGTTGTCGCCGATATCACCGCCAGGCAGTACCGCGCCTTTGGTCCATGCCGGGCCAATGCCTTTGTAGTACGGCGCCAGTTTTTCCAGCGCGTGCTCGGCCAGCTTACGGTAGGTGGTGAGCTTGCCGCCAAACACGGAGAGCAGCGGTGCCTGACCCTCCACGTCGTGAATATCGAGCGTATAGTCACGGGTAATCGCCTGCGGTGAGTCAGATTCGTCATCGCACAGCGGACGCACGCCGGAGTAAGTCCAGACCACGTCATCGCGGGACAGCTGTTTCTTGAAGTGCGCGTTATACACCTTCAGCAGGTAGTTCACTTCGCTCTCGTCGATCTCGACGTTTTTCGGATCGCCTTTGTACTCCACGTCGGTGGTGCCGATGATGGAGAATTCGTCCATCCACGGGATCACAAACACAATGCGCTTGTCTTCGTTCTGCAGAATGTAGGCCTGCTTCTGGGTGTGCACGCGTGGTACCACAATGTGGCTGCCTTTGATCAGGCGGATACCGTACGGAGATGGCAGATGCATCCCCTCGTCGAAGAACTGTTTCACCCATGGGCCAGTGGCGTTCACCAGACCGCGCGCTTTCCAGCTGAACTTCTCGCCGGTATCCACGTCTTCCGCTTCGACGATCCACAGGCCGTTTTCACGGCGCGCAGCGGTGGCGCGGGTGCGGGTTTTCACTTCGCCGCCTTTCTTCTCAACCATCTGTGCGTTAGCCAGCACCAGACGCGCATCGTCCACCCAGCAGTCGGAATATTCGAAACCGCGCACGATTTCAGGCTTAAGGACCGATTCTGAGCCAAAACGCAAACCGTTTGAACCCGGCAGGCTGGTGCGTTTACCCAGATGATCGTACATAAACAGACCGATTCGAATCATCCACGCCGGACGCAGATGCGGGCGATGGGGCAGGCGGAAGCGCATCGGGATGGCCAGGTGCGGTGCCATCTTCAGCAGCACTTCACGTTCGGCCAGCGCTTCACTGACCAGACGGAATTCATAGTGTTCCAGGTAGCGCAGGCCACCGTGAATCAGTTTGGAGCTGGCGGACGACGTCGCGCAGGCGAGGTCGTTAGCTTCCAGCATCAGTACGGATAATCCGCGTCCTGCGGCGTCTGCCGCAATACCGGCACCGTTGATGCCACCGCCTATCACAATCAGATCTTTGGTTTCCATAACACCCTCACGCACTTTCGTTAAAGCTCAGAAATGTTCGATATCGCTCATAATAGCAAAGGAACGCGCTTTTGGTAACATCAAAAAAACAATTTAGAGTGATATGGATAACATAATGGCGTTTGCCCGCCGCCAGGACGTACACTACGGGGTAAAATAGTGCGACTAACTTTTCTCCGTCACCCCTCACCCTAACCCTCTCCCCGGAGGGGCGAGGGAATGGTTTGCTCCCTCTCCCTTTCAGGGAGAGGGCTGGGGTGAGGGTCAGCAAGCCGCATAAAATCTGAATAATCGAAAGAGAACACCATGGATCAGTTTGAATGTATTAACGTAGAAGAAGCCCACCAGAAGATGCACCAGGGAACGGCGGTGCTGGTGGATATCCGCGATCCGCAGAGTTTTGCGATGGGCCACACCCCGGGTGCGTTCCACCTCACCAACGATACGCTGGGCGCGTTTATGCGCGATAACGACTTCGATACGCCGGTGATGGTGATGTGCTATCACGGCAACAGCAGCAAAGGTGCGGCGCAGTACCTTATTCAGCAGGGCTATGATGCGGTCTACAGCGTCGACGGCGGTTTCGATGCCTGGCATCGTCATTTCCCGGCAGAAGTGGAATACGCTTTTGAGCGCTGATCCCGCTATACTGTCCCCTTTTGTGTGGAAATAAGCGACCGCCACCCATGTTGATGATCACCTCTTTTACCAATCCGCGCGTCGCCCAGGCGTTTGTCGACTATATGGCAACCCAGGGCATCATCCTGACCGTTCAGCAGCACACGAAAACCGATATCTGGCTGGCGGATGAAAGCCAGGCCGATCGCGTGAATGCTGAACTGGCCCGCTTTCTTGAAAATCCCGGCGACCCCCGCTATCTGGCCGCGAGCTGGCAGTCGGGGCAGACGGGGAGCGGACTGCACTATCGGCGCTTCCCCTTCCTTGCCACCATTCGCGAGCGCGCAGGTCCGTTTACGCTGCTACTGATGGCGGCCTGCATTATCGTCTTCATCATTATGAACGTGGTGGGCGACCAGAGCGTGATGATCGCGCTTGCGTGGCCGTACGACCCGTCTCTCGATTTTGACGTCTGGCGCTATTTCACCCACGCGCTGATGCACTTCTCGGTGATGCATATTCTCTTTAACCTGCTGTGGTGGTGGTATCTCGGTGGCGCGGTGGAGAAGCGTCTGGGCAGCGGCAAGCTGATTGTTATCACCCTTATCAGCGCCCTGCTGAGCGGCTATGTGCAGCATAAATTCAGCGGCCCGTGGTTCGGTGGTTTATCCGGCGTGGTGTATGCCCTGATGGGCTATGTCTGGCTCAGAGGCGAGCGCTACCCCGAAAGTGGCATCTATCTGCAGCGCGGATTGATAACCTTTGCGTTAATATGGCTAATTGCCGGATGGTTTGATCTGTTTGGTATGTCTATCGCCAATGGTGCACACGTCACCGGGCTTGCCGTCGGGCTGGCAATGGCGTTTGCCGACACGCTCCATGCGCGAAAACGAACATAATTCCCAGGGATATTTCATGAAACAAACACAACGTCATGACGCCATTATCGAACTGGTAAAAAAACAGGGATACGTCAGCACCGAAGAGCTGGTGGAACAGTTTGCCGTCAGCCCACAAACCATCCGCCGCGACCTGAACGATCTTGCCGATCAAAACCGTATTTTGCGCCATCACGGCGGGGCGGCGCTGCCGTCCAGTTCGGTTAACACCTCGTGGCATGACCGCAAAGCCACGCAGACGGCAGAGAAAGAGCGCATTGCCCGTAAAGTGGCGAGCCAAATCCCCAACGGGGCGACGCTGTTTATTGATATCGGCACCACGCCTGAAGCGGTCGCCCATGCGCTGCTGGATCACGAAAACCTGCGCATCGTGACCAACAACCTGAACGTGGCCAATACCCTGATGCAGAAAGATGATTTCCGCATCATCCTCGCCGGGGGCGAACTGCGCAGCCGCGACGGCGGCATCATTGGTGAAGCGACGCTCGATTTTATCTCTCAGTTCCGTCTCGACTTCGGCATTCTGGGGATCAGCGGCATCGACAGCGACGGCTCACTGCTGGAGTTTGATTATCACGAGGTGCGCACCAAGCGCGCGATCATTGAAAACTCACGTCACGTGATGCTGGTGGTGGACCACTCCAAATTTGGCCGTAACGCGATGGTCAACATGGGCAGCATCAGCATGGTAAATGCGGTTTATACCGATGTGATGCCACCGGCGGGCGTGATGCAGGTGATTAAAGATAATAATGTGCAGTTAGAGTTATGTTGAGACGCCTTTCTCCCTCTCCCTGTGGGAGAGGGCCGGGGTGAGGGCATCAGCCCGCACAAACCTACACCCCATACCCCATCATCTTCAACAACTGCTGCGCATGCTGCACCGCATCCTGACGGTGCGCCACGCCCAGCTTCTGATACAGATTGCGGATATGCGTTTTGATGGTGGTTGCCGCCACCGCCAGCTCACCGGCAATCTGCTCATTGCTGTAGCCTGAATAGATAAGCCCCAGCACCTGCCATTCGCGCTGCGTCAGCGGGCTGGTGCGAATAAGTTCAGGCACTTCCGGATGGTTCAGCAGGCGTTCAACGAAGTTCTCGTCGAAGTGGGCGAACTTGTGGCGATGGTGCTGGTTAATCTCGCGCAGGATGCGCTGGGCACGGTGCTGATCCAGCTCCGGCAGCGTGTTGAGCTGAATAAGCTGACGCAGCTGTTGAGCCATCACTTCGCCCTCAATCACAAAGTGACTGATAAACCCGGTACGGTTCGCCAGCTGCAACGCCTCCAGCAGCACGCGCTGGGCATCATTTTTACGCCCGGCCTGCCAGTAGAGCTGGTTAAGCAGCAGCAGGTTACGGTTGAGATCGCTCATCAGACGCAGGCTGCGGGCGTTCTCGTTCAGCTCTTCCAGCACAATCTCAGCCGGCTCAAACTCACCGAGCAGGATCTGCGCGCGGGCAATGTTTCGCCACTGACTTTGCAGGAAGTGGTTATTTGCAAATTCAGGTTTTGGCGTCTGGCGCAGCCAGTTGGCGGCGGATTTCTTATCACCCGTCATCTGCCAGTAAATCACCCGCACCTTATCGGCGTTCGAAACCCAGTCGCTGTGATACTGACCATTGCCGAGCAGGTTCTCCAGACGGTTCAGGTGGTTGCGGGCATTATCCAGATCCCCGCGCGCCAGCGAGCATTGCACCAGCAGGGCCAGGCACTGCAGTTGCTGCTGCGGCTGGAAGCCGGAAAGCACCTCTACGCCCTGACGGGCACAGCTCTCTGCTTCATCCAGGCGCGACCACGCCCACAGAAGCTGGGCGCGAATACGCAACAGGAACTCGTGCATTGGCAGCTGTTCAAGATGCTGTTCGCGAATCAGCTGGAACGCCTTTTCCTGATTCTCCCAGGCCGCCTGCAGGAATCCCTGAGCAAATAAAATTTCGCTTTGCTGGATCAGGCTCCACAGCGCGTAATGCCAGACATCATGACGGCGGGCCATCTGTTCGGTTTGTTGCATCAGCGACAGGGAGCGCGTCAGCTCACCCTTACAGTGCAGCACCTCGCCGTGTACCGACGTCACCACAATGCGGCTGTAGAAATTGGCCAGCGGCAGCTCATCCAGCGCGACCATTGCCAGCCGCTCTGCTTCTTCCGGATCGCCATCGTTGATTGCTACCTGGGCCCGCAAGGCGTTAAATTCGCCGTGCAGGGTGGTATCCATATCGCTTTCCATCTCCTGCTCGGCACGCGCCAGCAGGGTATTCACTTCGCTGTAGCGGTGCTGGCTCTGCATCAGCCAGGCCTGCAGCAGCACCAGACGCGGGTTCTCCAGCAGGCTCTCCCACGGCAGCGCTTTCAGCGACTCTTCCAGCAGCGTCAGTTCGCTGTGGTTAAACAACCCCCACGCGTGGTTGAGGAGGATATCGCGCAGCATACCGGCATCACCTGCGGCGAGCGCATGATGGATAGCCTCGCTCGGGAAGCCTTGCGCCATCCAGCTCTCAGCGGCAGCCCGGTGGATGTCCGGCAATTCAGTCGCCAGCTCCCACTGGCAACGCTGGCGCAGGAAACTGCCAAACAGCGGGTGATAGCTGAACCATTCACCGGGATCGTCCATCCGCGTCAGGAACAACCCCTGGCGTTCAATCTCTTCAAGCTGCAGCTGACCGTTTTCGCAGCCGGTGACGCGCACTATCAGCGCGTCGTTCATGGAACGCAGCAGGGAGCTCTTCAGCAGGAAATGGCGGGTCGAAGGATCGACGCTGTTCAGCACCTCATCCACCAGGTAATCAGAAAGATGGCTGGCGTTGATCCCCGCCAGGCGACGCGCGGACTGATGCGTCGGGCTGTTGTTTTGCCGGGCGGAGAGGGCAATCAGCTGCAGCGCTGTCGCCCAACCGGCGACATCGTCGCACAGGCGGCTGCTTTCAGCGGCCTCAATCGGTGAGTTCAGGCGGCAGTCAAAGAACTGTTTGGCTTCCTGATGGGTAAAGGCCAGCTGTTGGCTACCCACTTCCAGCAGTTGATCGCGCACGCGCAGGTTGGCAATGCCCAACTGCGGCAGGTTACGCGACAGCACCACCAGGGTCAGGTTTTCCGGCTGATGGCGCAGGAAGAAGCGCATGGACTCATGGATCACCGGGTTAGTGATCAGATGATAATCATCAATGACCACGTAAAGCGGGCGGTGCCACTCAGCCAGTTCAATAAACAGCTGAGAGAAAAGGGAGGACAGGCTGGCGTACTGGCGCTTTTGCACCATCACTTCGCTGGCCACGCAGTGCCCGTTGGTGGCCTGCTGAATGGCGGCAATCAGATAGCTGGCAAAACGTTCTTGCTGGTTATCGCCCTCATCAAGGGAGTACCAGCCAAGATCGCTTTTACCTGCGGCCCATTGCGAAATGAGCGTTGTTTTTCCATAACCTGCAGGGCTCGTAACCAGCGCCAGTCGGAAATTATGCGCGCCGGAAAGTTTAGCCAACAGACGCTCGCGGACCACTGTATGGTCAAGACGAACCGGGCGACTTAATTTAGACGGAATCAACATAGGTTTCACTTCACTGTGGGGAACGAGAGAATTTATTTTTTTTGCGCTTCGTAATTAATAGATATAAGGTCGGCCAGAAAGAGAACTATTGCAAGTTATGTCTGGTTTTGGTGGCTCTGAATTTGCACTCTGTCACAAAACATTCAGAGAGATGATGGAACTTTCTGGAAAGGGCTGTGATGCCGCGTCAATGCTGGCTTGTATGGCTGTGCTGCGGCTGCGCTGAAACTGGTTTCAGAAAGGTATAGTGACGTCAAATTTAATAAACGCGGGGTAAAGTTTAGTGAAATTAATAATCTTCTTCGTCTGACCCGGTTGCAGAAATATTATTCTACGTAAGTAATCATTTCAGCGCGTTTTAATTTCACCCGAAACTGCATTTCATTTTCCTGACACGCTTCCCGGTTATCTTTTTATCTTCCTGACACACTCCGACTATGCTCTCAGAGTGGCCTCGATCACACTTTTATGCTCATCCCCGCTACTCCTCCCTGCCTAATCCCCTGCGGGAGGAGGAAGAGGAGAAATGAGCCAGGCACACTAGCGCCAACTTGTGTTTTCTTTCTAAAGGATGCCGATCCCCTATGTCACAGCCTACCTTCAACAAAGCTCAATTCCAGGCTGCCCTGACGCGTCAGTGGCAGCGTTTTGGCCTTCATGCTGCAAACGAGATGACGCCTCACCAGTGGTGGCAGGCGGTGAGCGGTGCGCTCGCAGAGCAGCTGGATGCTCAACCTCTGGCAAAACCGGTAAAAGGTCAGCGCCACGTCAACTATATCTCGATGGAATTCCTGATCGGTCGTCTGACCGGCAACAACCTGCTGAACCTCGGCTGGTATCAGGAGGTTGGGGATGTGCTGAAAGAACATGACATTAACCTGACCGACCTGCTGGAAGAAGAGATTGACCCGGCGCTGGGCAACGGTGGTCTGGGACGTCTGGCGGCCTGTTTCCTCGATTCGATGGCAACGGTTGGGCAGTCGGCCATTGGTTACGGCCTGAACTATCAATACGGTCTGTTCCGTCAGTCATTTGCAGACGGGCATCAGATGGAAGCGCCGGACGACTGGCACCGTAACACCTACCCGTGGTTCCGCCACAACGCGCAGCTGGATGTGCAGGTGAACATTGGCGGCAAAGTATCAAAACAGGGTCTCTGGGAACCGGCATTTACGTTTATCGGCGAAGCCTGGGACCTGCCGGTGCTGGGTTACCGTAACGGCGTGGCGCAACCGCTGCGTCTGTGGCAGGCGAAGCATGCGCATCCGTTTAACCTGACCAAATTCAATGACGGCGATTTCCTGCGTGCTGAACAGCAGGGCATCGACGCCGAGAAGCTGACCAAAGTGCTCTACCCGAACGACAACCATCTGGCGGGCAAGAAACTGCGTCTGATGCAGCAGTACTTCCAGTGCGCCTGCTCCGTGGCGGATATTCTGCGTCGTCACCACCTGGCGGGCCGCAAGCTGGCACAGCTGCCTGACTTTGAAGTGATTCAACTTAACGACACTCACCCGACCATCGCTATTCCTGAACTGCTGCGTGTGCTGATCGACGAGCACCAGCTGAGCTGGGATGATGCCTGGGCGATCACCAGCCGCACCTTTGCTTACACCAACCACACCCTGATGCCAGAAGCGCTGGAGTGCTGGGACGAGAAGCTGGTGAAAACGCTGCTGCCGCGCCATATGCAGATCATCAACAAGATTAACGACCAGTTTAAAACGCTGGTGGATAAAACCTGGCCGGGCAACAAAGCGGTCTGGGCGAAGCTGGCCGTGGTGCATGACAAACAGGTGCGCATGGCAAATATGTGCGTGGTGAGCGGCTTTGCAGTGAACGGTGTGGCGGCGCTACACTCGGATCTGGTGGTGAAAGACCTGTTCCCGGAATATCACCAGCTGTGGCCGACCAAATTCCATAACGTGACCAACGGCATCACGCCGCGTCGCTGGATCAAGCAGTGCAACCCGCTGCTGGCCGGTCTGCTGGACAAAACGCTGAAGAAAGAGTGGGCCAACGATCTGGACCAGCTGATCAACCTGGAAAAATACGCGGACGACGCGAAGTTCCGCGAACAGTACCGCGCCATCAAGCGGGATAACAAAGTGCGTCTGGCGGCGTTTGTGAAAGCGCGTACCGGTATCGAGATTAACCCGAACGCCATTTTCGACATCCAGATTAAGCGTCTGCACGAATATAAACGTCAGCACCTGAACCTGCTGCATATCCTCGCGCTGTACAAAGAGATCCGCGAGAATCCGCAGGCTGACCGTGTGCCGCGCGTGTTCCTGTTCGGCGCGAAAGCGGCACCGGGCTACTACCTGGCGAAAAACATTATCCTCGCCATCAATAAAGTGGCGGAGGCTATCAACAACGATCCGAAAGTGGGCGACAAGCTGAAAGTGGTGTTCCTGCCGGACTACTGCGTCTCTGCCGCAGAGATGCTGATCCCGGCGGCGGATATCTCCGAGCAGATCTCGACCGCGGGTAAAGAAGCGTCCGGTACTGGCAACATGAAGCTGGCGCTGAACGGCGCGCTGACTGTTGGTACGCTAGACGGTGCGAACGTAGAGATTGCCGAGAAGGTTGGAGAAGAGAACATCTTTATCTTTGGTCATACCGTTGAAGAAGTGAAAGCCCTCAAGGCCAAAGGCTACGATCCGGTGAAATGGCGTAAGAAGGACAAAGTGCTGGATGCGGTGCTGAAAGAGCTGGAAAGCGGTAAATACAGCGATGGCGATAAGCACGCGTTTGACCAGATGCTGCACAGCATGGACAAACACGGTGGCGACCCGTATCTGGTGATGGCGGACTTCACGGCCTACGTGGAAGCGCAAAAACAGGTCGACGTGTTGTACCGTGACCAGGAAGCGTGGACCCGGGCGTGCATTCTGAACACCGCCCGCTGCGGAATGTTCAGCTCTGACCGTTCAATCCGGGATTATCAGACTCGTATCTGGCAGGCAAAACGCTAAGGAAGCGCGATGGAGAGTAAACGTCTGGACAGTGCCGCGCAGGCGGCGGGGATCAGCCTCAGTTACATTAATGCTCACGGCAAACCACAGTCTATTGGCGCCGACACCAAAAGACGTTTGCTGGATGCCATGCACAAAACCGACGCGAAAGCGTCGGCCACGCCGGTACCGAACGTTAAAGTCTTCACCGCGGGCAAAAAGATGTCGCTGGCGGTGGAAGGACGCGGCGAGTTTACCTGGCTGCTGACCACCGAAGAGGGACATCAGCACAAGGGCCACGCCACCGGCGGCAAAGCACTCACCCTTCCGGCGAAGCTGCCGGAGGGTTACCACACCCTAACGCTCACCCAGGACGAGCTGCGCTTTCACTGCCGGTTGATCGTGGCGCCAAAACGTTGTTATGAGCCGCAGGCGTTGCTCGAAGGCAAAAAGCTGTGGGGTGCCTGCGTGCAACTCTACACCCTGCGCTCTGACAGCAACTGGGGCATCGGCGATTTTGGTGACCTGAAAAAGATGCTGGCATCGGTGGGGGAGCGCGGTGGTGCGTTTATCGGCCTCAACCCGATCCACGCCCTCTATCCGGCTAACCCGGAGAGTGCCAGCCCGTACAGCCCGTCGTCCCGTCGCTGGCTGAACGTGATTTACATCGACGTGAATGCGTTAGACGATTTCAAAAACAGCCCGGAAGCGCAGGCGTGGTGGGCACTTAGCACCACTCAGCAGGCGCTGAAGCAGGCGCGCGAAGCAGACTGGGTGGACTATTCCACCGTGACGGCGCTGAAGATGGCTGCCCTGCGTCTGGCGTGGAAAGGCTTTTCTCAGCGAGATGACGAGGAGATGGCCGCCTTCCGTCAGTTTGTGGCGCAGGAGGGCGAGAGCCTCTACTGGCAGGCGGCGTTCGATGCGCTGCATGCGTATCAGGTGAAAGAGGACGAAATGCGCTGGGGCTGGCCGGTCTGGCCGGAGGCGTATCAATCCGTCGACACGCCTGAAGTCAAAGCGTTCTGTAAAAAATACGCCGATGAAGTGGACTTCTACCTGTGGCTGCAGTGGCTGGCGTACAGCCAGTTTGCCGACTGCTGGCAGGTGAGCCAGGGCTATAAGATGCCGATAGGTCTGTATCGCGACCTGGCCGTTGGCGTGGCAGAAGGCGGGGCGGAAACCTGGTGTGACCGTGAGCTGTACTGCCTGAAGGCCTCCGTAGGCGCACCACCGGATATTCTGGGCCCGCTCGGCCAGAACTGGGGCCTGCCGCCGATGGATCCGCACGTGATGGCGGCGCGTGCCTACGAGCCGTTTATCGATCTGCTGCGCGCCAACATGCAGAACTGCGGCGCGCTGCGTATCGACCACGTGATGTCGGTGCTGCGCCTGTGGTGGATCCCCTACGGTGAGACGGCCGATCACGGGGCGTATGTTCAGTATCCGGTTGACGATCTGCTGTCGATCCTGGCGCTGGAAAGCAAGCGCCATCAGTGCATGGTGATCGGCGAAGATCTCGGTACCGTGCCGGTAGAAATCGTCAGTAAGCTTCGCGACAGCGGCGTTTACTCCTATAAAGTGCTCTATTTTGAAAACGACCATGAGAAAACCTTCCGCGCGCCGCAAGCGTACCCTGAACAGTCAATGGCAGTCGCGACGACGCATGACCTTCCTACGCTTCGTGGCTATTGGGAAAGCGGCGATCTGACGCTCGGTAAAACCCTGGGTCTCTATCCGGATGAAGATGTCCTTCGCGGCCTGTATCAGGATCGCGAGCTGGCGAAGCAGGGTCTGCTGGATGCACTGCATAAGCACGGCTGTCTGCCGAAACGCGCCGGGCATAAAGCGTCGCTGATGTCGATGACGCCGACGCTCAACCGCGGATTGCAGCGCTACATCGCCGACAGCAACAGCGCCCTGCTGGGCCTGCAGCCGGAAGACTGGATTGATATGGCGGAGCCGGTGAACATCCCGGGCACCAGCTATCAGTACAAGAACTGGCGCCGCAAGTTATCCACCACGCTTGAGACGATGTTTGCCGATGACGGGGTGAACAGGCTGATTAAGGATTTGGATAAGCGGCGAAAAGCAGTCGCGAAGAAGTGATAAAAAAACCCGCCAGTGGCAGGTTTTTTATTGCCCGGTGGCGCTACGCTTACCGGGCCTACATGGAGCGAGTAGGTCGGGTAAGGCGAAGCCGCCACCCGACTTATGGCATCAGACCACCATATTCAACAGCAGCACCCCGACCAGACCGCACACCGAAATAATGGTTTCCAGCGCGGACCAGGACTTGATGGTTTCACCGATAGTCAGGTTGAAGTACTCCTTGAACAGCCAGAAGCCCGGGTCGTTCACGTGTGAGAAAATCACGCTACCGGAACCGACGGCAATAACCATCAGCTCAGGGCTGACGCCCGTGGTGGCAATCAGTGGCGCAACGATACCGCCCGCGGTGATTGCCGCAACGGTTGCAGAACCCAGCGCGATACGCAGAACTGCGGCGATAGACCAGGCCATCAGAAGCGGCGACACGTTGGTTTCATGCATCATGGCCGCGATGTATTTATCCACACCGCTATCGACCAGAACCTGCTTGAACGCACCGCCACCGCCGATGATCAACAGCATCATGGCAATGATTTTGATGGAAGAGGTCAGCGTGTCGTTGATCTGATCCATGGAACGACCGCGGTTCAGGCCGAAGGTGAACATCGCGATCAACACCGCAATCAGCGTGGCCATCACCGGGTCGCCGAGGAACTCAGCAACGGACAGGAACGCGTGACCTTTCGGCAGAACCATCTCTGCCACGGCGCGCATCGCCATCAGGATCACCGGGACCAGAGAGGTCCAGACGCTGACGCCAAAGCCAGGCATTTCTTCTTCGGTGAAGGTTTTCGCGCTGTACAGACCTTCCGGAATCGGCTTATCAATGCCTTTCAGGAAGCGGGCATAAACAGGGCCTGCCAGAATCACGGTTGGGATGGCCAGAATCGTACCGAACAGCAGGGTTTTACCCATATCGGCGTGGAAAATGGTGGCGATAGCGGTTGGGCCCGGGTGCGGTGGCAGGAAGCCGTGCGTCACGGACAGCGCTGCTGCCATTGGCACACCGACATACAGCAGCGGAATGCTCGCCGCCGCCGCAATGGTGAAGACCAGCGGCAGCATCAGCACGAAGCCCACTTCATAGAACAGTGCGAAACCGACGGTAAAACCGGTTAACACAACTGCCCACTGGATGTTCTTCTTACCAAATTTGTCGATAAGCGTGGTGGCGATACGCTGTGCGCCACCGCAGTCCGCCAGCATTTTGCCGAGCATGGCGCCAAAGCCCATGATCAACGCCAGGCTGCCGAGCGTGCCGCCGACACCCGCTTTAATGGAGCTAATAACTTTGACCAGCGGCATCCCTTGCATCAGACCGACTGCAAGTGCCACCAGAACCAGAGCGATAAACCCGTTCATTTTGAAACGGATCATCAAGAGCAGTAATAACACAACACCGATAGCAACGATGACTAATGGCATGATTTACCTGGCCTTTGAATTGTTATGGGTAACGTCATTGTTTCAACGACACGTTCCGGTTGTCCCAACTGGGAACAGAGTGGTTAACGGCACTAATACTGATACCTTGGAAACTATTTAGTTTAGTCGGCTGTTATGAGTGTGTTTAGTGCCCATGAGAATGATACGGGTAACATGATGTGATTGAGAATCACCCTGGAGGGCAAAATTTAAATTATGAGACGCAGGTCAACATATGGAGGTAAACGCAAAACGGTAACCGCAAGGTTACCGTTTTTAATGTTTTCACCCTCTCCCGTGGGAGAGGGGCGGGGTGAGGGCATCAGACCGCACTATTTTTGTAGGCCCGGTAAGCGCAGCGCCACCGGGCAATACAGACGGGCAATGAATCAGTAGTAAGAGTGCTCGCCGCGCTGGTGTTCGGTCAGGTCACGCACGCCTTTCAGTTCCGGGAACTCGTTCAGCAGCTGCTTCTCGATCCCTTCTTTCAGGGTCACATCGACCATGGAGCAACCGTTACAGCCGCCGCCAAACTGCAAAATTGCGTAGCCTTCGTCGGTGATTTCCATCAGGGAAACGCGACCACCGTGACCGGCCAGCTGCGGGTTGATCTGGGATTGCAGCAGATACTCTACGCGCTCCATCAGCGGGGCATCGTCAGATACTTTACGCATTTTGGCGTTTGGCGCTTTCAGCGTCAGCTGCGAGCCCAGCTGGTCGGTGACGAAGTCGATCTCCGCATCTTCAAGATACGGCGCGCTCAGCTCATCAACATATGCCGTGAGCTGGTCAAATTTAAGGGCAGTGTCAGTTGCTTCCACCGCGTCTGGCGGACAATAGGAGACACCACATTCTGCATTCGGAGTGCCTGGATTGATCACAAACACGCGGATCTGCGTCCCTTCTTCCTGATTTGCCAGCAGTTTGGCAAAGTGCGCTTGTGCAGAATCGGAAATACGGATCATAGCTTTGGCCTAATAGTTGACTAAATTACCTGGGTATAATCATACGCCCATTGGAGAAGGGCTACAAGGTACGGCACAGACACCATACCTGAACCGACGCGGCGCCGCTTTGCAAAAGCAGTCGGGAAAGTTCAGCAACGGTACTGCCTGTGGTGACGACATCATCCACAATCGCGATATGGAGCCCTTTGACGGCGAATTCAAGGCGAAAGGCGTTTTTGAGGTTCCTTTTGCGAAGCCGGGCGCTCAGCTGATGCTGAATGGCAGTGGCATGGCGGCGCGTCAGCGCAGCGGCTGGGTACTGACAGCCGAGCCACCGGGCGAGCGGGCGACAGAGCAGGTCGCTCTGGTTGTAGCCGCGTCGCCAGTGACGGCGCCGGTATAAGGGCACATTCAGCACCATATCCACTTTCGGCAGCGCGCGCGTGCGCCGTGCCTGCAACACCGCCAGCAATAACAGGCGGGCGAGAGGGCGAGCCAGCGCAATCTGGCCGGAAAACTTCAGCGCGTGGATAAGCCTGCTTAACGGTGGAACGTAATCATCGACCGCCACCAGGGCGCTCCACGGTGGTGGCTTTTTCAGGCAGCGACCGCAGGGAAACTGTGGACTGTACGCCGGTAAACCGCACTGCGGGCAGGTCGTGATGCTGCTTGCCAGCGAACGCGTGCAGACGGAACAGACTCCCCACGCGCTCAGCGCAAGTGGCATTCGACATAGCCAGCACAAGCCGGGCACTGTTAGCATAGACAACCTCCATGTAAAAAAGAGAACAGTAACTGATGAAGACGCTGTGGTGGCAGACCGTAGGGACGGGAAATCGCCATCTTGTGCTGCTGCACGGATGGGGACTGAATGCGGAAGTATGGCATTGCGTAAATGAGGAACTTGCCTCGCATTTCACGCTGCATCTGGTGGATTTACCCGGTTTTGGCCGCAGCCGCGGCTATGGGGCGATGTCGCTTGACGAAATGGCGCAGCAGGTTCTGGCCGCCGCACCGCAACAGGCCATCTGGCTCGGCTGGAGTCTGGGCGGGCTGGTGGCAAGTGAGGTTGCATTAACAAACCCTGAACGCGTGCAGGCGCTGGTAACGGTGGCCTCGTCGCCGAACTTCAGTGCGCAGGAGGAGTGGCCGGGTATTAAGCCGGACGTACTGAGCAACTTCCAGCGGCAGTTGAGCGAAGATTACCAGCGAACGGTAGAACGCTTCCTGGCCCTGCAGACGATGGGGACGGAGAGCGCCCGTAAGGATGCTCGTCTGCTGAAGCAGACCGTGCTGTCGCTGCCGATGCCGGATGTGGAGGTGCTGAACGGGGGGCTCGAGTTACTGAAAACGGTCGACCTGCGTGAGCCGCTGACCGCGCTGGCGGTGCCGCACCTGCGCATTTATGGTTATCTGGATGGGCTGGTTCCACGCAAAGTGGTACCACTGCTGGATGAACTGTGGCCAGAGAGTCAATCGCTGACAATCGCCAAAGCGGCCCATGCGCCGTTTATCTCGCATCCTGCCGAATTTTGTTCAGCGTTGATCGCCTTCAGTCACGAAGTGCCCACCACTCCCTGAGACAGGCTTTCCCTTCCGGGCAATGTTTACAACTGCCGGACAGACAACCGTCCGGCTCTTCCTGAATACGTATGGCTTTCCCCATCGCTTCCAGTCTTTCCAGCATGGCATCGATCATCGGCTGCGGCGTATGCAGGCTGAGGCTCAGCTGTTTTGCCTCCATACGCCCCTGCAACGCCAGTAAATCACGAACCTGAATCAACGATGCCATGGCTCCCCCTAGTGACAGTCGCCCGCCGGGCTGTTGCAGCAGGTCGCGGCGGTTTTACGGTTTGCCAGCAGGTTAATATCGACGCGGCTGCGTGCCCGGCGTAGCAGACCGAGAACGAGCACGTTAAACAGCACAACCGCCAGGATGCAGACCAGGCTGTAGCGCGGATGCTGGCTGAAGTTAACGGTCTGGTAAAAGAGCGTCGCCAGCGAGTAGGCGATGTTTAAGCCCCACAGGATGGAGAACCCCATCCAGCCGCGGCTGGACTCACGGGCTATCGCCCCCATCACCGAGATGCACGGAATATAGAGCAGGACAAAGATGAGGTAGCTGTAGGCCGCTGACGCGCTGCCAAATTTCTCGCTCATCACGCCCATGGCACCGGTGGCCATTTCGCCGTCGCCTTTGCTGGCTTCAATCGGGTTCGCCAGTACGCTCAGGCTGAAAGTGTCTTTCAGGCTCTGCCAGGTCTCTTCCACCGCGCCGAGCAGTTCATCACCGAGGTGGAACGCCGCCGGGTTAAACTCTTCTTCCTGGATATTCTCAGCGGTGTAAAGCGTGTTCAGGGTGCCGACCACCACCTCTTTTGCCATCGCGCCGGTGAACAGGCCAACGGTCGCCTGCCAGTTGTCTTCATGCACGCCAATCGGTTTAAACACCGGGGTAATGATGCGGCTCACGGAGGCGAGGG
Organism: Enterobacter cloacae complex sp. 277I4; assembly: GCF_050031465.1. Taxonomy (NCBI): domain Bacteria; kingdom Pseudomonadati; phylum Pseudomonadota; class Gammaproteobacteria; order Enterobacterales; family Enterobacteriaceae; genus Enterobacter; species Enterobacter cloacae complex sp. 277I4. Next base: position 4,730,939 of record NZ_JBLGWC010000001.1, on the reverse strand, counting down.
CGGAGTCGTTGATGTTATCCGCCGCCTGCCCGCTCAGGGTGAAACTGTTCAGCGCGCTCAGGAAGATGCTGACGATGACAATCACTTTACCGGCGCGCAGCACAAAACCTTTCAGGCGCTGCCAGGTCTGGATCGCCAGGCTTTTCAGATGCGGCACGTGATACACCGGCAGTTCCATCACAAACGGCGACGCTTCCCCGCGCATGATGGTGTGTTTAAGCATGAGCCCGGTCAGGATCGCCATCACGATGCCCAGCACATACAGCGAGAAGACCGCCAGTGCCCCTTCCTGACCAAAGAAGGCCGCGGCAAAGACCGCAAAGATAGCCAGTCGCGCCCCGCAGGACATAAATGGCGCCATCATGATGGTCATCAGACGTTCGCGGGGTGCATCAAGCGTGCGCGCACCCATTACCGACGGGACGTTACAGCCGAAGCCGACAATCAGCGGGACGAAGGATTTACCCGGCAGACCCAGGGCCTGCATCAGACGATCCATCACGAAAGCCGCACGCGCCATGTAACCGGAGTCCTCAAGGAACGAGAGGAACAGGTACATCATGCCGATTTGCGGTACCAGCGGCAGAACGGTGTTGATACCACCACCGATCCCCTGGGCGAGGAAAATGGTCAGCCATTCCGGGAAGTGCAGGGTGTAGCCCAGCCACTGAATACCGTGGACAAATATCGCCACAGAACCAGCATCGAAAATAGGCTGTAGCGCGCCACCGATGTTAATGGCGAGCAGGAACATCAGGTACATGACCAGTAAAAAGATCGGCAAACCGAGGAAGCGGTTAAGCACAATCTTGTCCACGGCGGCCGTAAAGCGGCTTGGCTCGGCCGTCAGGGCATTACTGACCACGTCGCAAATGGCGGCGATGGCCTGATAGCGCGCGTCGGCGATATGCAGGGCCGGGTCATCGAGCTCATCGCTCAGACGCGCCAGCGCCACGTCCAGTTTGTCTGCGGCATGGCCCGCATAGGCGCGGCTGTAGATATCGCCTTCCAGCATCTGCAGGCCGAGCCACAGGCGCTGTCTGGCGGGCATGCTGTTGTCCATCTCCTGCGCCAGCAGACCGGCTTCGCGCAGAAGCGGTTGCGCATAGTGCACCAGCTCAACGTCGGCGTTGCCCGCGTGGCGGTCAATGGCCAGCTTCAGTGCGTCAATTCCGCGGGCACGGGTAGAAACCAGCGGCACTACCGGGCAGCCCAGACGCGCGGAGAGGGCGTCGACGTCGATACGCAGCTTTTGTTTCTCTGCGATGTCGAGCATGTTGAGCGCCACAATGCAGGGGATCCCCAGCTCGAGCAGCTGCAGCGTCAGATAGAGGTTACGCTCCAGGTTAGATGCATCGACCACGTTGATTAACAGGTCCGCATCGCCACTCAGAATATAGTGACAGGCAATCTGCTCATCGAGCGAGGTTTGTGACGAAATGGTGGTTAAGGAGTAGGTGCCGGGCAGATCCACCAGGGTGACTTGATTGTCTGTCGTGGTGAACTGGCCTTCTTTACGTTCAACCGTTACGCCCGCCCAGTTACCCACACGCTGGCGTGCACCGGTGAGCTGGTTAAATAACGTTGTCTTGCCGGAATTAGGATTGCCAATTAAGCCAATAGTTAATTTTTTCATTGTTTTCGACTCACTGAAACCGCTGGCTTGTTATTGTGATAAGGCTTCGACTTCAATTAATGCGAGGTCTTTTTTACGCAGTACCAGATTCACGCGCCGGGTTTCGATATGAACGGGATCACCTAACGGGGCCACGCGCACTACCTGGAATGACGAGCCGGGGAGCATGCCCAGCGACAGCAGCTTTTGCCGATAGGCCGGGCTAATTTCGCGGGTAAAACCGGTAATTTTCCATGCACTGTCTGGAGTGAATTGCATAATGCCTGATTCCACGGAAGGTTAAATTATCTACTATGGGATGATAATGAGAATAGTTTTTATCAGCAATATGAAAACTGTGACGGAATGTTGTTAAGCGTATTAATTTACGGCCTGTTTGACCTTGCTCAATATTTGCTGAATTACGGGGCAGGGAATAATAAATGTATTTGTTAACGGAGTGATAAATGGTGGTTTAAATATGGATATGCAATCGGTTTCATCTCTTGCTATATAATTTGTCCCCTCCCCCCGGCCCTCTCCCACAGGGAGAGGGTGTTCAAGTTCCCTCTCCCCTTTGGGGAGAGGGTTAGGGTGAGGGGCATTTACAACCTTAGCGTTTCTTACCCATCGCGGCCGCCAGCGCATCCATCATTGCGCTGTTACCCGCTGGCTGCGCATCACGCCCGCGCGGCTTCGCGCCTTTAGCGGCAGGGCGCTGCTGCTCACGGCCACCGCCGTTACTGCCGCGGCGCGCGTTGGTTTCACCTGGCTGCTCGTCCAGACGCATGGTCAGCGCGATTCGCTTGCGCTGCAGGTCCACTTCCAGCACTTTCACCTTCACGATATCGCCCGCTTTGACCACCGTATGTGGATCTTCAACGAACTTATCGGCGAGCGATGAGATATGCACCAGACCATCCTGATGCACGCCGATATCGACAAAAGCGCCAAAGTTAGTGACGTTGGTGACGGCGCCTTCCAGCACCATGCCCGGCAGCAGGTCGTTCATGGTCTCGATACCGTCGGCAAAGGTCGCGGTTTTGAACTCAGGACGCGGATCGCGGCCCGGTTTTTCCAGCTCTTTGATGATGTCGGTCACGGTCGGCACGCCGAACTGCTCGTCGGTGAAATCGACCGCTTTCAGGTTGCGCAGCGCGTTGCTGTCGCCCATCAGGTCTTTGAGTGCCTGCTGGGTCGCTGCCAGTATGCGCTCAACCACCGGGTAGGCTTCCGGGTGAACGGTTGACGCATCCAGCGGGTTATCGCCGTGGTTGATGCGCAGGAAGCCCGCACACTGCTCAAACGCTTTCGGCCCCAGACGGCTTACCTTCAGCAACTGCTGGCGGTTCTGGAACTGACCGTTCTCATCACGCCAGGCAACGATGTTCTGCGCCATCATGCGGGTTAAGCCTGCCACGCGGGTCAGCAGAGGAACGGAGGCGGTGTTCAGGTCCACGCCCACGGCGTTTACGCAATCTTCCACCACCGCATCCAGCTTACGCGCCAGCTGCGTCTGGCTCACGTCGTGCTGATACTGGCCCACACCGATGGATTTCGGGTCGATCTTCACCAGTTCCGCCAGCGGATCCTGCAGACGACGGGCGATAGAGACCGCACCGCGCAGGGAGACGTCCAGGTCCGGGAACTCCTGGGCCGCCAGCTCTGACGCAGAATAGACGGACGCCCCGGCCTCGCTGACGATCACTTTCTGCGCCGTCACTTTCGGGAACTGTTTCTGCACGTCGAGGTAGAAACGTTCGGTTTCGCGGGAGGCCGTACCGTTGCCGATAGCCACCAGCTCAACGTTATATTTCTCGCACAGCGCGGCCACCACTACAGCGGCCTTCGCCGCCTGACCGGTATGCGGGTAAATGGTGTCGGTTGCCACCAGCTTGCCGGTGCCGTCAACCACCGCCACTTTTACGCCGGTACGCAGACCCGGATCGAGACCCATGGTCGCACGCAGACCAGCAGGTGCGGCCATCAGCAGATCATGCAGGTTACGGGCAAAAACGTTGATTGCTTCGTCTTCCGCACGCTCGCGCACGGTGCCCATCAGTTCGGTTTCGAGGTGCATCAGCACCTTAATGCGCCACGTCCAGCTCACCACGCCTTTACGCCAGCTGTCTGCCGGGGCGTTATTCAGGCGCAGGCCGAGGTGATCGGTGATGATCTGCTCGCAGTGGCTCTCTTTTGGCGGCTCATCAAACTGCGGGTCGGCGTTGAGAGAGAGCTGCAGCACGCCTTCATTACGGCCGCGGAACATGGCCAGCGCACGGTGAGAAGGCACGGTTGAAATCGGTTCGTGGTGATCGAAGTAGTCGCGGAATTTCGCGCCTTCCTCTTCTTTGCCTGCCACCACGGTAGAGACGATGTGGGCGTTCTTCCACAGATAATCACGCACACGGGAGAGCAGGGCGGCATCCTCGGAGAAGCGCTCCATCAGAATGTAGCGTGCGCCATCAAGGGCCGCTTTGGTGTCTGCCACGCCTTTGTCAGCGTCGATAAATTTGGCCGCTTCGGTTTCCGGGTCGTGTGACGGTTCGTTCCACAGCAGCTCGGCCAGCGGCTCCAGACCTGCTTCAATTGCAATCTGCCCGCGCGTACGGCGCTTCGGTTTATAGGGCAGATAAAGGTCTTCGAGTTCAGTTTTGCTCAGGGTGCCGTTAATGGCCTTTTCCAGATCGCTGGTCAGTTTGCCCTGTTCGCCGATGGATTTGAGGATTGCCTGACGGCGGTCTTCCAGTTCACGGAGGTAGCCCAGACGGGTCTCCAGGTTACGCAGCTGCGTGTCATCCAGACCGCCGGTGACTTCCTTACGATAACGTGCAATAAACGGCACGGTGTTCCCTTCATCAAGCAGGCGAACGGCAGCTTCTACCTGTTCGGCTCTGGCCTGAAGTTCACCCGCAATAATGCGGCAGAGCGAATCTTTCATCATGGCTTTATCATCTTGTGGGTCAAAAATCAGGGGATAGTTATACGGGCTGACACGGTAAAATGCCAGCCGTGGAGGGCGCTCTCGGACTATTTTACGTAGGTGATCTCATTGACGTACCAGCTCGCTTCTCCGGCAGGCGTCTGGACGACGGCTAAATCACCCACCTCCTTTTTCAGCAGCGCGCGGGCCATCGGCGAGTCGATGGAGATGTAATCCTTACGGCCAAAAATTTCGTCGTACCCGACAATGCGAAAGCGCAGGGTATTGCCATCATCATTCTCGATCTCAACCCACGCGCCGAAGAAGACTTTGCCCTCCTGCTGCGGTGAATAATCGACAATTTTAAGATTCTCGAGACATTTGGTCAGATAGCGTACCCGACGGTCGATCTCACGCAGCCGCTTTTTGTTGTACTGGTAGTCAGCATTTTCGCTGCGGTCGCCCAGGCTTGCCGCCCAGGTGACTTTTTTGGTCACTTCCGGACGCTCTTCGCGCCACAGGTAATCCATCTCTTTTTTGAGTTTTTCGTACCCTTCGCGGGTGATCAGGGGCGTTTTCATACTGTGACCTTCAGACTCGACTTCATTGCAAACATTGCGCACATTACGTATCACGTAGTCTATCAGACAGCGTTAATAATCATTTATGTGATGAATTGTGCAGATAAGCTGCTGTTAAATATGCTTTGTAACAATTTCGACTAGAATTTATACCAGAATTCGCTGGTCGAACCCGTGCACTTTTTTAGAATACGCTGTTATTAGACTATCCGAACCTTTGGGAGTACACACAATGCAAGAGAACTACAAAATTCTGGTCGTAGATGACGACATGCGCCTGCGTGCGCTGCTGGAACGTTATCTGACCGAGCAGGGCTTCCAGGTTCGTAGCGTCGCGAACGCTGAGCAGATGGACCGCCTGCTGACCCGTGAATCCTTCCATCTGATGGTCCTCGACCTGATGCTGCCGGGCGAAGACGGGCTCTCTATCTGCCGCCGTCTGCGCAGCCAGAGCAACCCCATGCCAATCATTATGGTGACGGCGAAAGGGGAAGAGGTTGACCGTATCGTGGGCCTCGAAATTGGCGCTGACGACTACATTCCTAAACCGTTTAACCCGCGTGAACTGCTGGCGCGTATTCGTGCCGTGCTGCGCCGTCAGGCGAACGAACTGCCAGGCGCACCGTCGCAGGAAGAAGCGGTGATTGCGTTCGGGAAGTTCAAGCTGAACCTCGGTACGCGTGAGATGTTCCGTGAAGACGAGCCAATGCCGCTCACCAGCGGTGAGTTCGCGGTACTGAAAGCGCTGGTCAGCCACCCGCGTGAGCCGCTCTCCCGTGACAAGCTGATGAACCTGGCGCGCGGCCGTGAATACTCGGCAATGGAACGTTCCATCGACGTGCAGATCTCTCGTCTGCGCCGCATGGTGGAAGAAGATCCGGCGCATCCTCGTTATATTCAGACCGTATGGGGTCTGGGCTACGTGTTCGTCCCGGACGGCGCTAAAGCATGAGGCGAATGCGCTTCTCACCGCGAAGCTCGTTTGCCCGTACCCTGCTTTTGATTGTCACCTTGCTGTTTGTCAGCCTGGTGACAACCTACCTGGTGGTGCTGAACTTTGCGATCCTGCCGAGCCTTCAGCAGTTTAATAAGGTCCTGGCGTACGAAGTGCGTATGCTGATGACCGATAAACTGCAGCTGGAGGACGGCACGCAGTTAGTGGTTCCTCCGGCGTTTCGCCGTGAAATCTACCGTGAACTGGGCATTTCGCTCTACTCGAATGAAGCGGCGGAAGACGCGGGTCTGCGCTGGGCGCAGCACTATGAATTCCTCAGCCAGCAGATGGCGCAGCAGCTGGGGGGCCCGACGGAGGTGCGTGTTGAGGTCAACAAAAGCTCGCCGGTCGTCTGGCTGAAAACCTGGCTGTCACCCAATATCTGGGTGCGCGTTCCGCTGACCGAAATCCACCAGGGCGACTTCTCGCCGCTGTTCCGCTACACCCTTGCCATCATGCTGTTAGCGATAGGCGGCGCGTGGCTGTTTATCCGTATACAGAACCGACCGCTGGTCGACCTGGAACACGCTGCGCTCCAGGTCGGTAAAGGGATCATTCCGCCGCCGCTGCGTGAATATGGCGCATCGGAGGTGCGTTCGGTGACGCGCGCGTTTAATCATATGGCGGCTGGCGTCAAACAGCTGGCTGATGACCGTACGCTGCTGATGGCGGGCGTCAGCCATGATCTGCGTACGCCACTCACGCGTATCCGACTGGCGACGGAGATGATGGGCGAAGAGGACGGTTATCTCGCCGAGTCCATCAACAAGGATATCGAAGAGTGTAACGCCATCATTGAGCAGTTTATTGACTACCTGCGTACCGGGCAGGAGATGCCGATGGAGATGGCTGACCTGAACGCGGTGCTGGGCGAAGTGGTGGCGGCTGAAAGCGGCTACGAGCGTGAGATTGATACCGACCTTCAGGCCGGTGAAATTCAGGTTCGTATGCACCCGCTCTCCATCAAGCGCGCGGTGGCAAATATGGTGGTGAATGCGGCCCGCTACGGTAATGGCTGGATTAAAGTCAGCAGCGGATCGGAACTCAACCGCGCCTGGTTCCAGGTGGAAGATGACGGTCCGGGTATCAAGCCCGAGCAGCGTAAGCATCTGTTCCAGCCGTTTGTGCGCGGCGACAGCGCGCGCAGCACCAGCGGAACCGGTTTAGGCCTGGCGATTGTGCAGCGTATTGTTGATAACCATAACGGGTTGCTGGAGATTGGTACCAGCGAGCGGGGTGGGTTGAGCATTCGCGCCTGGTTGCCGGTGCCGGTGACGCGGGGGCAAGTGAAAGAGGGGTAATCGGGGTGCGGCCTGATGCCCTCACCCCGGCCCTCTCCCACGGGGAGAGGGAGAAACCATTAAAAAAGGCAACTTTCGTTGCCTTTTTGCTTTTACCTACAGCTTCGGTCCCGCACTCACCAGCGCTTCACCCGCCGGGGTATCGGTATACTTCTCGAAGTTCTCAATAAACAGCTTCGCCAGCGTTTCCGCTTTCTCACGCCACTGTTCCGGGGATCCATAGGTGTTACGCGGGTCAAGGATATGCGTATCCACGCCCGGCAGCGCCGTTGGAATAGCCAGATCAAACATCGGCAGGGTGAAGGTTTCAGCGTTATCCAGAGAACCATCCAGAATGGCGTCAATAATGGCGCGGGTATCTTTGATGGAGATACGCTTGCCGGTACCGTTCCAGCCGGTGTTAACCAGGTACGCCTGCGCCCCGGAGGCCTGCATGCGTTTTACCAGCACTTCTGCGTACTGCGTCGGGTGCAGCGACAGGAAGGCCGCGCCGAAGCAGGCGGAGAACGTTGGGGTTGGCTCCGTCACGCCGCGCTCGGTGCCCGCCAGTTTGGCGGTAAAACCGGAGAGGAAGTGATACTGCGTCTGGCTGGCGGTCAGGCGGGAAACCGGCGGCAGCACGCCGAACGCATCCGCCGTCAGGAAAATCACCTTCGTCGCATGACCCGCTTTCGACACCGGCTTCACAATGTTGTCGATGTGGTAGATCGGGTAGGAAACGCGGGTGTTTTCGGTTTTGGATGCGTCGTCGAAGTCGATAGAGCCGTCGGCACGTACGGTGACGTTTTCCAGCAGCGCATCGCGGCGGATGGCATGGAAGATATCCGGCTCAGCTTCTTCAGACAGACGAATGGTCTTCGCGTAGCAACCGCCTTCGAAGTTAAACACGCCGTCGTCATCCCAGCCGTGCTCGTCATCCCCAATCAGACGACGTTTTGGATCGGTAGACAGGGTGGTTTTACCGGTGCCGGACAGGCCGAAGAACACCGCCACATCCCCTTTTTCACCGACGTTCGCTGAGCAGTGCATAGAGGCGATACCGCGAAGCGGCAGCAGGTAGTTCATGACCGAGAACATGCCTTTCTTCATCTCGCCGCCGTACCAGGTACCGCCAATCAGCTGGATACGCTCGGTCAGGTTAAAGGCGATAAAGTTCTCGGAGTTCAGGCCCTGCTCTTGCCACTGTGGGTTGGTGCATTTGGCACCGTTCATCACGATGAAATCGGGTTTGAACGTCTGCAGCTCTTCGTCGGTTGGACGAATAAACATGTTTTTCACGAAATGCGCCTGCCAGGCCACTTCGGTGATAAAACGCACGGAAAGACGGGTGTCGGCGTTAGCGCCGCAGAAAGCGTCGACAATGAACAGACGCTTGCCGGAAAGTTGCTGGGTGACGAGCCCTTTCAGATGCTGCCAGGTTTCCGGGGAGAGCGGTTTGTTATCGTTCTTCCCTTTGCCCTTGTCAGCCCACCACAGCGTATCGCGGGTGGTTTCGTCTCGGACGATATACTTATCTTTCGGCGAACGACCGGTAAAGATACCGGTATCGACGGCGATAGCACCAAGGTTAGTCAACACACCTCGCTCGTATCCTTCCAGTGCTGGATTGAGCTCTTCCTGATACAGCGTATCGTAATCGGGGTTGTAGACGACTTCCTGGACGTCGTGAATACCATAAGCCTTGAGATCTTGCGGGGTTAAACCAGTAACACGCATATCACTGCTCCTTAGCCAATATGTACTGCCTGAAATTGTAGGGTTTTTCTGAGGTTGTTAACCGCGACGGGGCTCATAGATTTACGTATCTGGTCAAAACCCTTACTAACGGAAAACGCTGCGACTCCAGTCACAGGGCAGGCGGATTATCGCAGGAATCGCTTTTTTGTTGGGGAAAATGTTCCGAAAAGGTTAATGGCTGGTGATTTTATCGGAAAGAATGTGAATGTAATCGCATACACGTAAGAAAATTACGTAAGGGTTACAGTATGAAAACGATTCATGTCGTCCGCGGATTGATGAAACAATACGCTTTTCTGAAAAAGGGATGAGAGATGGAAAACAGTGAAACGTTATCCTCTTCAACGCGCCTGGCCATCGTGCTGGTGGGCGCTTTACAGGGGCTGATTTGCTACGGGATCAGCGAGTACATCGCGTATGCGAAATTGCCATCCGATACGGTGTGGTCTTTGTGCGTGATGCCTGCAACGGTGGCGATGACCGCCACTGTCGCGCTTTCCGTGACGTCATTCAGAAAACCGTTACTCTGGCTGGCGCTCGCGATCGTTGGCGCTGTTGTCGCCGGTATGGGCGCCTGGCTTAAGTGGAGCGTGTCCGGGCTTGAACACTGGGAAATTAAAGAGGTCGTGCTTGTCTGGGGCTTTCATCTTCTGTTGATGATGCTATTGATGTTGCCATGGCTGCAAAGGCGTCTGTCGCCTGCGACGACGGCCTCGTTCTACAGTGATTTTTACGATAAGCACTGGCACAACGCGCTGACTATACTCACTATTTTTATCTCCAACGGCCTCTTCTGGCTGGTGCTTTTCCTCTGGGCTGAACTCTTCAAACTCATTGGCATTCAGTTTTTTGATCGCCTTTTCTTCCAGTCTGACTGGTTTATTTCAGTGGCGATTGGCGTGGTTTCTGCCAGTGTCGCCGTGCTGGCGCGTATGCAGGTGCGCTTGATGCGCGCATTACAAAACCTGCTTACCCTGATCGCCACCGGCCTGTTGCCTCTGATGGCGGCCTTAGCCCTGCTGTTTATTGGCGCATTGCCCGTGATGGGCTTTGAGGCCATTTCCGCACGGATATCCGCGGCGGGCCTGCTGACCGCCTTAGCGCTACTGCTCCTTTTTCTGGTGACGATTGTCTGGCATCCGCAGCGTCAGACGCTACCTTACTATGCGCTTCTCAACGGGATGGTTCGTCTCGCCATCGCTATCGTTCCCGCCTATCCGGTGTTAGCAGGGTGGGCGTTATGGCTGCGCATTTCGCAATATGGCTGGTCGCCGGAGCGTCTGTATGGCGTGCTCATTACGCTGGTAGCGCTGGTCTGGGCGGTAGGATTTTGCATAAGCGTTGTCTTCTGTCGCCGCCAGGCACAAAAGCTGCAGGCGTCTGTTATCCCGCTAACGGGGTCACTTGCGCTTATTCTCCTGATCTTGATTCATACGCCGGTGCTTGATCCGTGGCGTATCAGCGTTGAAAGCCATATGGCGCGCTACCACGACGGACGCATCAACGCGGATCAGGTCAGCCTGTATATGCTCAGCAACAGCGGGCGTAAGGGACGCGAAGCCATGCAGACGCTGCAATACGATCGGCAGTTTATGGCTGAGCCAAAGCGCCAGCGTGAGCTGTACGGCCTTCTCAGCGGAAACCGGGACGGAGCAGGGAAGATGACAGCCGGGATGCTTGAGAAGCAGTTCACACTCGCACCGGGTACGTCTCGCCCCGACAAGGGGTTATGGCAGGCGATGCTGAATAACCAGTACCGATTTGATTCCTGCAGCCGCGAGCGGAAAACCTGTTTACTGATGTCGCTGGATCTGAACGGCGACGGCAAGCCTGAAGCGGTGATTTATCAGTTTAGCGACCGCACGATTGTGGTGTACACGCAAACCGGTACCGGCTGGAAGCTGGCAGGCGATACCTGGAAAATGCCTGATGGTTTATCACGGGAAGAGCTGGAACGCGCAGTGCAGCAGGGGAAGGTGAAATCCGTTGTGAAGCCGTGGGCAGATATTGAGATCTTCGGTGAACGCGTAGAGATAAACTACGATAATGCGCTGGTGCGTTAACAAAACGGCTCCTTGTGGAGCCGTTGCTTTATGATCAGTGAACCTGCGGATCCGCCGGAGAGGCGTTGTTGCGGATTTCAGCGATATCCATCGAGTTGAACACATAGTGCGTACCGCAGTAGTCACAGTGCATATCGATTTCACCGTCTTCAGCCATAATGCTGTCGATCTCTTCATCCGGCAGGGTTTTCAGTGCGCCAGCGCAGCGTTCACGTGAACAGGTACACTTAAACTCCACGGCTTGTGGATCGTAAACCGTCACCTCTTCTTCATGATACAGGCGCCACAGCACATCGGTCGCCGACAGGTTGAACAGCTCTTCCGCCTTGATGGTTTCGGTCAGCGTCGCCAGGTGCTCAAAATCATTGGTCTGCGCATCCTGTGCGGGCAGAACCTGCAGCAGCATACCGCCTGCAGCGGGTTGCCCGTCTACTTCACCGGTACGGATGAACAGGCGAGTTGGCAGCTGTTCTGAACGCATGAAGTAATCTTCCAGGCAAGCGGCCAGGGTATCGCCTTCCAGACCGACCACGCCCTGATAGCGTTCACCTTCTTCCGGGGAGATGGTGATCACCAGGTAGCCATTCCCCACCAGCGTTTTCAGGTCGGCATTTTCAGGAACGTCGCCCTGAACGCGCGCGACGCCGCGCATCTGCTGCTGATTGTTACCGTTGATCACGGCCAGCGACATCGGGCCATCACCCTGCAGCTGCACGGTGATATCACCGGCAAACTTCAGCGTGGCGGTCAGCAGGCTGGTGGCAACCAGCAGTTCGCCCAACAGGGTTTTCACCGGCAGCGGGTAGTTGTGGTTTTCCAGAATCTGTTTCCAGGTTTCGGATACGGTGACCAGCTCGCCACGCACGGCGAATTGTTCAAACAGATAGCGGTGTAATTGGTCGTGTTGGGCCATAATAGTCTCTCGTGCAGGTGAGGGTTACTCGGTCTCACCGTGTTTAAATTTCATCAGATCGCGGCGCTCTTTTTTATCCGGTCGCCGGTCCGGGTGGGGCATGGTCAGCGCATTCATTTTGCGCGCCAGCGCGGTCTTTTCGCGCTTTTCAATGCTCTCAGCCGTCTCTTCATAAAGCTGTACGGCTTCAGATGCGGGCCGTCGTTGTTCGGTAATGGCTTTAATCACCACCGTTCGTTCATCGTTGCCCTGACGCAGCGTTAAGGTGGCATTCAGTTCAACCAGCTTACTCGGCTTGCTACGCTGGCCGTTGTAATGCACCTTTCCGCCGTCGATCATCTCGCGGGCAAGGGCGCGCGTTTTATAAAAACGGGCTGCCCACAGCCATTTATCCAGTCTTACCCCATCTGAGGGTTTTTCTTTCATGGCGTCTCCTTCACGGTCAGTGAGGGGATCATCTGACGATAGTCACCCAGCCCCGGATGCCGCAGATAGCTTTTGTCCGCCAGGCCGGAGTCAGGATTGGTCACGCCCAGGCAGTAGCGAATGCCAAACGCCGCAGCGGAATCCAGAATGGGCTCGCTGTCATCAATGAACAGCGTGCGTTCCGGCTGTAAACCGGTCTCTTCCTTCACCGCATGCCACAACCGCTGATCCTCTTTCGGATAACCAAATGTGTGGGTGGAAAGTAATAAATCAAGGTGTGACGCAAGACCCGTATGTTCCAGCTTCACGGCCAGATTATGTGGATGGGCGTTGGTCAGCAAAATACGGCGCTTGCCGCTTGCTTTCAGCGCATCCAGGAAGGGCACGGTGTCCTCACGCAGTACGGCGCGCGGGCCCTGGGCGGTGGTCATGGCACAAATATCCAAACCGAGTCGTTCGCTCCAGTAGTCCAGACAGTACCAGTTTAGCGTATGTTGCACCGCGCTATATTGCGAACGAATGAATTCCTGCGCTTCTGCCGGGGAGATACCCTGCTGTTCGCCATAGGTCTCCGGGACCAGCTTTTGCCAGAAGTAATTATCGAAGGCGAGATCGAGCAGCGTGCCGTCCATATCCAGCAGGACGGTATCAACCTCCTGCCAGGCGATATCAAGATGCATAGGGGAACTCCAGCCAGAAGAAACGTGCGCGACAGGGTAGCACAACTTGTCGCGCAGCGATGTTATCCGATCAGGCTCTCAGAGGAGGGGACCAGCTTAGGATTAAGGCAATTTTCGTAGTATTGCTGGATCTCAGCAAGCCGGGTGCGCGAACGCTGGTAACGGCGCAGGGCCATAATGCCGTTCCAGAAAATAGACACCAGCATGGCGATCATCAGCAGTGATGTACCGATATAACGCCATAAACCCGCGCTGTCAGGCATCCGGTGCAGGCCGATATGGCGCGTACCGTTGGCATCGGTAAAGATACTGGTCACAATCCCTTCGGCACTGAATGGCGTTTGCATCAGCATCTGCGCCAGACGCTGGAACTGCCCCCATTGTTCCTGAGCCGGGTAGTCGTACAGGGCAATCTGCGGATAAGGCTGATCGACCAGGTCGCTGCCTTCATCGCTGACAATCACAAAACCGCCAGGCGCCGGGCTATTCAGCGCCTGGGCCGCACGGGTGGTTTCACGCATCACAAACGGCGCGGTAGAGGTCGCCACCAGGTTATCCAGCGATTCGGCACTCACCGGGCGCAGTAGCACGTTCACCCCGTCCAGACGACCCGCTTCGGCGCGCTTCACCAGCGAGTCCCAGTCTTTGCTGTTACCCAGGTTCACGAGCGCATTTTTAAGGCGAACGCACTCATCCTGTGCTGAACATAAATCCTGCGTTTTCAATACGATTTCGCCAAAGTCATCCAGCAGTACCATCCCGGATTTCTGAATGGCAGAACGCAGGGCAGGGCTGACGCGTGAATCATCATCGGTTTTCGGGTGCAGCTGGCGGTTGAGCGTCTGGGTGAGCGCAGTGGCTTTATTGACGACATCCGATTCTGGCAGCGGCAACGGCGGCGCATCGTTCCAGACGATTTGCGAGCAGTCGAACGGCATGAACGGCGAGTTCTGACGGGTATTCCAGGCCCCTGGGGTGTGGATGTTACACATTCCGGTACCCTTCAGACGGAGCGTATCACCCACCCGCACGCCAGCGTCATCCAGCTGCTTAACGCTGGTGGCCTCTACGGTTTGTGCCCCTTTGATCCACGACAGGGTGAATTTGATGGGCATATCCAGCGGCACGAACAGCAGCAACAGAGCAAAGACCAGCGCCGCGCCCCCGGCGATAACCGTACTGCGTAGCCAGTGCTGAAGCGGGAAGTTTTTCACTTCATCGTGCAGGGAGAGGAAGCGCCCCTGACGCACAACATGGCGGTCAAGGTAGATATCAATATCGGTTTTATGCCCCAAATCCTGTGCAATCCATGGCTGCCAGTGGCGCGGATAGATAAGGTCAATAATCCCGAGGGAGATATTGTTGATATGTTCCTGATCGTTCTCACCGAACAGGCCCCAGCGCTTAGGGGTGCCGCGCAGGCAGTGAATTTCACGCAAAGAGGTTTTGGCTGGAGGCGCAAACAGCCCCCACAGCCCGGCGGCCAACAGCAGCAGCGCACCGCCCGCGAGCCACGGGACAAACACATCCGGCGTCAGCAGACAGAAGAAAAAGAGCAGGAAGGCGGCCACAATCAGGACCGCCTCGCGAATGCCATCCGGACGACTCAGGGCGTGCTCTTCATGAGTCTCCTGACGAATGTTCAGCAGTTCAATTTGCTCGGTCTCTTCACCGCGAATGGAGGCCTGCTTTGAACTCGCGCGTTCCAGCGCAAAGCGCGGTGCTTCATGAATGTATTCATTCAGCGTATGGCCGTTCAGGGAGATGACCAGCGGCAGCGAATCGGTATGGATAAGCTCAACGCTGTTTTCGTCATTAATGTACTGCTCCCAGGAGGGAGGCAGATGCACTTCAACGGAGTCGAGGTAGTAACGCCATTTATTGGGATCGTCAGTCGTGATGCCATAACGGGTGATGGAGCGCGTCACGCAGAGCACGGTGTCGCTTTGTGCGTTCAGATTGAGGGTGACCGGCGCAGCCGTAGCCCCCGTTGGCCCGGGCGTTAACTGGGAACGGTTGAGGGTTTCGAGATAGTTCTCAACAGCATCGCGCTCTTCTTGCGTGAGTTTACGCGTTGTGGCACCGGCAAAGGCCGTTAAAAAGGGCAGCCTGAAACGACGCTGTACGCGACGCCTGTATACCCACCCTGCAACTAAAGCGCCGGCCAGCATAGCAGCGAGAACGATCAAAATGGTGCTCATGCTTTCCCCATCTTACTTTATCTTCTTACAGGTGTAGTCAGTGCACCTTTAACAATGAATGAGAGTCTGTGGTTGGCTATCGGCAAGCATGGAGTCGAACTTGAGCATTCTGCAGCGCATCCCAGTGACCGATGATGATAGCAAAGCCTGTCATGGCGCGATATCAGCAAATTCCTGGAAACATTTCAACCTCTTGACATTTGTTTTGATTTGAGGATTGATTCCTGTCAGGTTGCACAAATGTAAATAAAGAACAATTGACATTGCCGAAACCGTGCGGCGTATCGCACAATAAAGTCAGTTCACACTTCAAAGACCCGTCAAGATGAGCAAACCACTACAAAAACCCACCATTCTGAGTGTTGAAACTGTCGCGAAATCCCGGCTGTTTAATGTCGAAAGTGTGGACCTGGAGTTCAGCAACGGCGTGCGTCGCGTTTATGAACGTATGCGCCCCTCATCGCGTGAAGCGGTGATGATCATCCCCATTGTTGATGACCATCTGATTTTGATCCGCGAGTATGCAGTGGGCACGGAATCTTATGAACTGGGTTTCTCGAAAGGGCTTATTGATCCGGGTGAAACGGTCTTTGAAGCAGCAAACCGCGAGCTGAAAGAAGAGGTTGGGTTTGGCGCGAAAGAGCTATCGTTCCTGAAAAAACTGAGCATGGCTCCCTCCTATTTTTCCAGCAAAATGAACATTGTGGTGGCTGAAGATCTATACCCTGAATCGCTGGAAGGTGATGAGCCGGAGCCGCTGCCCCAGGTTCGCTGGCCACTGGCGCACCTGATGGATTTGCTGGAAGATCCTGACTTCAATGAGGCGCGTAACGTGAGCGCGCTGTTCCTGGTGCGGGAATGGCTGAAGGGGCAGGGGCGGCTGTAGTGGCCTGATGCCCCAACCCTCTCCCACGGGAGAGGGAGCAAACACAAAAACGGCAACCCGAGGTTGCCGTTTTGCTTTGTTGTCAGAACAGCTCGTGCGTCTCGCCGTTATCAATAATCTCTGTACCCACCTCATGCACCGCCTGCGTGGTTGGCTGCGTACCTTCGATGAAATACTCCTCACGGCTATTGCCACCGTTGGCTAACTGCCCGGTGCTGCGGTCGATATTGACCGTGACCACGCCCGGCGGTGGCGTCAGCGGCTGCTCCGGCACGCCCTCAAGAACGGATTTCATATAGGCATCCCAGGCTGGTTGCGCACTTTTGGCCCCACCTTCGTAGCCGGAAATCTGATCTTTGATCGCGCCAGACGCCGTGGTGCGGCCTAAATCGCGGCGGTGATCGTCAAAGCCGATCCAGACCGAAGTCACCACGCCCGGACCGTAGCCGGAGAACCAGGCATCTTTCGAGCTGTTGGTGGTCCCGGTTTTACCGCCGATATCGTGGCGCTGTAAATCACGCCCGGCACGCCAGCCGGTACCCTGCCAGCCCGGTTCACCGAAGATGTTGGTATTCAACGCGCTCTTGATCAGGAATGACAGCGGGGTGTTGATCACATGCGGGGCATACTCCTGCGCACCGCTCTGCGCCACCAGCGCCTGGTTTGCCTGTTCCAGCTGTGGCTGCGGCACCACGCCGTTCGGCTGCTCCTGCGACACGGCGACATCTTCCATGTCCTTGTTTTCAAGCACGTCAGACTTCGGCGTATTGCCGTAAATCACCGGAATATCGCACTCCGCACAGGCAATTTTCGGTTTCGCTTCGAACAGCACACCACCCTGGTCGTTTTCGATTTTACTGATGAAGTACGGGTCGATCAGGAAGCCGCCGTTGGCCATGACCGAATACCCCCGCGCCACCTGCAGCGGCGTGAACGATGCCGAGCCTAACGCCAGCGATTCGGTGCGCACGATGTTCTGTGCCGGGAAGCCAAAACGTTGCAGATATTCTGCCGCGTAATCGACGCCCATTGCACGCATTGCACGCACCATCACCACGTTTTTCGACTGACCCAGCCCCTGACGAAGGCGAATAGGACCTGCGTATTCCGCCGGCGAGTTCTTCGGCTGCCAGTCGGAACCGGCACCGGCATCCCAGCGAGAGATCGGCACGTCATTGAGGATACTGGCAAGCGTTAAGCCTTTATCCATCGCCGCCGTGTAGAGGAACGGTTTGATATTCGAACCGACCTGACGCAGCGCCTGCGTCGCGCGGTTGAATTTGCTCTGGTTGAAATCAAACCCACCCACCAGCGCCAGCACGGCACCGTTTTGCGGGTTAATGGAGACCAGCGCGGAGTTGACGTCTGGCACCTGCGCCAGCCACCAGGCATCGCCCACCTGACGCACCCAGATTTGTTGTCCGGTTTGTACGACATCGGTCACTTTGCGTGGCGTTGGTCCCTGTAAGGTGTCAGAGCGGTACGGACGCGCCCAGCGGATCCCGTCCATGCGCAAGGAGACTGAGGTGCCATCCGCAAGCGTTGCAACGGCTTCCTGAGGCGTGGCCTGCGTCACCACCGCAGGCAGCAGCGGGCCGTAGGTAGGCAGCGCTTTCAGCGTACTGGTGATTTTTTTAC
The DNA here is from genome assembly GCF_050031465.1 of Enterobacter cloacae complex sp. 277I4. Classification (NCBI taxonomy): domain Bacteria; kingdom Pseudomonadati; phylum Pseudomonadota; class Gammaproteobacteria; order Enterobacterales; family Enterobacteriaceae; genus Enterobacter; species Enterobacter cloacae complex sp. 277I4. The sequence continues at coordinate 4,712,981 of NZ_JBLGWC010000001.1, read as the reverse complement.
TGTCCCAGGCGCTTTCTCCCACCTTCCACAGCACGTTGGACGGGCCGCGATAGCCGTGACGCATATCGTAGTCCATCACGTTATTTCTCACCGCATCCTGTGCTGCCTGCTGCCCTTTACGGGTAACCGTGGTGTATACGCGATAACCATCTTCATAGGCCTTATCCCCATAACGGCTGACCATTTCCTGGCGAACCATTTCGGTCAGATACGGGGCAGAGAAGGCGATTTCCGGCGCATGGTAGTTAGCGTCGATGACATCGTTGCGTGCCTGCTCATATTCACTCTGGCTGATGTAGCCTTCGCTCAGCATACGTGACAGAACGACATTGCGACGTGCGGTGGCGCGATCGAGCGAGTAGAGCGGGTTAAACGTGGACGGGGCTTTAGGCAGGCCGGCAATGGTCGCCATTTCGCTTAAGGTCAGTTGCTCCACGGGCTTGCCGAAGTACACCTGTGCCGCAGCACCCACGCCATAGGCGCGATAACCGAGATAGATCTTGTTGAGGTAAAGCTCAAGGATTTCGTCTTTACTCAGCAACTGCTCAATGCGGATCGCGAGGAACACCTCTTTTATCTTACGGATCAGCGTCTTTTCAGGGCTGAGGAAAAAGTTACGCGCCAGCTGCTGCGTAATGGTACTTGCCCCCTGAGAGGCATGCCCGGAGAACAGCGCAACGCTTGCGGCACGGAAAATCCCCACCGGGTCAACGCCGTGGTGCTCGTAAAAACGGCTGTCCTCTGTGGCGATGAAGGCCTTCACCATCACAGGGGGAATTTGGTTTAAGGTCAGCGGGATACGGCGTTTTTCGCCGTACTGCGCCATCAGCTCGCCGTCGGCGCTGTAAACCTGCATTGGGATCTGGAGCCGCACATCACGAAGCGTAGCGACATCAGGTAGCTGCGGCTCAATATATTTGTACAAACCATAAATCGAGCCTGCTCCCAGCAGAATGCAACACACTGCAAGGATTAATAAATACTTTACGAACTTCACCGGAGATTTCCCATCTGGTTTCACTTGGGCAGTTTCTAAACAATCGCGCGGTAGTATAAAGGCAAGCCTGATTCATTGATATAGCCGTCACGGTGACGGGCGATAAGGAGATCGTGAAGCATGGCTTTCAAAACATGGCAAACGGGCGTTCATATTCAACAAGATAGGGTGCTGATTGTCGCGCTGGTTCGTGAGCGTCTCAACTGGTGTCTGCGCCGCTGGTGGGCGATACCGCTGACGGAAGGCATCATCCTCGACGGGAAAATTTGTCAGCCAGAACAATTGTTTGACGCATTACGCGGCTGGCGACGTACGTTGCCGCATCAGCACCGGGTGTTTCTCTCATTTCCGGCGGCGCGTACCCTGCAAAGATCGTTGCCCCGCCCGGCTATCGCCCTGCGCGACAGCGAACAGCTCTCCTGGCTAGGGGCTGCGCTCTCGCATGAGCTGGAGATGTCCCCTGATGCGCTGTGCTTCGATTACGCACAGGACACGTTCAGCAACACATTTCATGTCACCGCTGCGCAAAACAAAGAGGTTGAAACACTACTGACGCTCGCGAAAACGCTGCATTTACGGCTGGTGACGATTACCCCGGATGCCAGCGCGCTGGCAAATTTTCTTCCTGCGGTGGTACCGGCGCAGTGTGTCGCGTGGCGAGACGAACATCAGTGGTTGTGGGCAATGCGCCACCAGTGGGGGCGCCGCTTCGCTACCGAGGCCAAAAGCGTGGCTGAACTGGCGGCACTGCTGGCTCTCGCGCCGGACGATATCGCGCTGTTTGATAGCCAGCGCGACCCGTGGGAGCTCCTCTCTCGCTGTCAGCCCCCGCTGCCGGAGTGCGGTGCCGATTATGCCGTCGCGCTGGCGCTGGCCATGAGCGAGGTGCCTGAATGAGCATGACCAATCTTCTTCCGTGGCGACAGCAACGACGCGCGCGCCGCGTGCGGTTCTGGGGAGGGCTGTCTGCGACCACCTGTATTCTGACGCTGGCAACGGTCTTCAGTCTGAGCATGCACGCCCACCTGAAACTGCACGCCCTGCAGGCTGAACTGGCGGGCATGCAGACCGTGCAGCGCGCGTTGTCTTCTCGTCTACCTCTTGCCACACCCGCTCCCTCGCGCCAGCCACAGCGTATGGCATGGCACCCGGTGCTGGCGTCACTCTCCGATGCCATTCCGGCGCAGGCATGGTTCACTGAGCTTCGTTACCAACCGCCCTCTTTGATGATTAACGGCTATGCCTCAGCACTGCCCGCCCTGTCGGCAATGGGTGATGCTCTGCGACAAATAGCGGGTTTTACCCCAGGGTCAGCAGGGGAGATACGGCAGGATAATCACGGGCGCTGGATGTTCACTTTTCAGCTCACAGGCCAGGGGTAACGTGTGAACAGAATATTTGAACGCTGGTGTGAGAGCCGTCGCCGGTACCGGCTCCTGTGCGGTGGGCTGGGCGTTGCCTTGTTGTGGGGAACCGCATGGGGCCTGTTCCTGAGGCCGCTTAATTCACAGCTTGCTGCGCTTCAGAAGCAAATGGCCGACGCCGTACAGCGCCATGCGACGCTCTGGCCTGTCGCCAGCAACGCGCCGCGCCGGACACCTGAGCCTGACGCACGCCCGGTGGTGCGCTTTTCCCCGCTGGATTTTCAGGCTGATGGCGCAACGCTGGTGCACTGGAAACCCCTTCCGGGCGGTGGAGAGCTGGCGCTGGATGCCGAGTGGCCAGCAATCCTGACGGCTTTCGCCCGGCTGGCGCAGCAAGATGTCCGGATTGCCGCCTTTACGCTTGCGCCTCAGGGCGCGGCGTTACGTCTGCGAGTGCAACTGGAGCTAGACCATGCGAAATAGCCTGCGCTACCTGCTGGTTTGCTCAGTGCTGTTACTCACCGGGATGCGCGATCCGTTTCGTCCGCCTGACGATCCCTGTGCCGTTGGCGAGCTGACGCAGTGGCACTATCGCGGCATGGTCGGCGGGGTTGCCCTGTTGCAGGACGGGAAACAGCGCTGGTATCGCCTGCACTTAGAGGAACGTTTACCGGCGGGCTGGCGGGTCAGCGCAATGAATGAGACGCAACTCGTCATAAACCTGGGTGAAACCTGTGAGCCAGCGCAATGGACATGGCAACGAGAAGGAACGAAAAAATATGAATTTAAGGATAACGCTGCTGTTACTGACGATCGTCACTCCGCTGGCCGCCGCACCGAAGCCGGTCACGCTGGTGGTGGATGACGTTCCTGTGGTTCAGGTCCTGCAGGCGCTGGTGGCGCAGGAGAATCGTAATCTGGTGGTGTCACCCGACGTAAGCGGCACATTATCGCTCAGTCTGACGCATGTTCCGTGGCGACAGGCATTACAGACGGTGATCGCCAGCGCAGGGCTGGTTCTGCGCGAGGAGGGCGGCATTTTCTATGTCCATACGGCGGCCTGGCAGCGCGAACAGCAGGAGCGTAAAGCACAGGACCGGGCCCGCAGGCAGCTTGAGGCTCCGCTGCTCTCGCAAAGCATTTCGTTTTCATACGCTGATGCCGGGGAGCTGCAAAACGCAGCGGAAAAACTGCTCAGTCCGAAGGGCAGTCTTTCTCTTGATAAACGCACCAACCGGCTGCTGGTCAGGGATAATAAAGCCGTACTGGAAACGCTACAGCGCTGGGCAACACAGATGGATATTCCCGTCGAGCAGGTCGAACTGGCGGCGCATATCGTCACCATCAACGAAAAAAGTCTGCGGGAGCTGGGGGTGAAATGGAATCTTGCCGAGGCCACTGAAGCGGGCAAGGTTGGGCAAATGACAACCCTTGGCAGTGATTTGTCCGTGGCCAGCGCCACCAGCCATGTGGGGTTTAACATCGGGCGTATTAACGGCAGGCTGCTGGATCTGGAGCTGTCAGCACTGGAGCAAAAACAGCAGGTCGATATCATCGCCAGCCCACGACTGCTGGCCTCACATATGCAGCCAGCCAGTATCAAACAGGGCAGTGAGATCCCATACCAGGTCTCCAGCGGGGAGAGTGGGGCTACCTCTGTGGAGTTCAAAGAGGCGGTATTAGGTATGGAGGTCACCCCAGTGGTGCTACCGGGCGGGCGCGTGCGCCTGAAATTACATATCAGTGAAAATATGCCGGGGCAGGTGTTGCAACAGGTTGATGGCGAAACGCTGGCTATCGACAAACAAGAAATAGAGACTCAGGTGGAGGTAAAAAGTGGAGAAACGCTGGCGCTGGGCGGTATTTTCTCGCAAAAGAATAAAACCGGAAGTGATAGCGTACCCGGGCTCAGTAAAATCCCCTGGCTTGGGCAGCTTTTTCGTCATGACGGTAAAGACAACGAACGGCGTGAATTAGTGGTGTTTATAACACCACGTCTGGTGGCTATTCACTGACGGGTAACGATCCCCGCAATGATTTTGCATTCAGTTTGTTGCAGATGTTTGACGTGGGGCATGAATTAGCATACAAGGAGTACCGATTTGAGTTGGACTGACGTCTTGTTGTCTTATGCGTCTGGTGCGGTGATTTAATCAGTTGCCAAACAAGCCGGAGTATTGAGATAATTTTTAGTCTGACTCTCGCTCTATTGCATATGAGGTTTCAGTTCATGTCCTGCTACGCCGGGTGTCTGCGAAGCGGGGATTACCATTAACGAATAGTCTTAGTAGTACCGAAAAAATGGCAGAGAAACGCAATATCTTTCTGGTTGGGCCTATGGGTGCCGGCAAAAGCACTATTGGGCGTCAGTTAGCTCAACAACTCAATATGGAATTTTACGATTCTGATCAAGAGATTGAGAAACGAACCGGAGCTGATGTGGGCTGGGTCTTCGATGTAGAAGGCGAAGAAGGTTTCCGTGACCGAGAAGAAAAAGTGATCAACGAACTCACGGAAAAACAGGGCATCGTGCTGGCGACCGGCGGCGGTTCTGTAAAATCTCGCGAAACCCGCAACCGTCTCTCCGCCCGTGGCGTAGTGGTCTATCTTGAGACGACCATTGAAAAACAGCTGGCACGTACGCAGCGCGATAAAAAGCGCCCGCTGCTGCAGGTTGAAACGCCACCACGCGAAGTTCTGGAAGCGTTGGCCGATGAACGCAATCCTCTGTACGAAGAGATTGCTGATGTGACCATTCGTACTGATGATCAGAGCGCTAAAGTGGTTGCAAACCAGATTATTCATATGCTGGAAAGCAACTGATTCTGGCTTTATATACACTCGCCTGCGGGTAAAAGCATTAAAGGTGGATGTCGCGTCATGGAGAGGATTACAGTTACTCTCGGGGAACGTAGTTACCCTATCACCATCGCGGCTGGTTTGTTTAACGACCCAGCTTCCTTTTTACCACTGAAAGCGGGTGATCAGGCGATGCTGGTCACCAATGAGACGCTGGCTCCGCTTTATCTTGACCGCGTTCGCCACCTGCTTGAGCAGGCGGGCGTGAAGGTCGACAGTGTAATTCTGCCCGATGGCGAGCAGTATAAAAGCCTGACGGTACTGGATACCGTCTTTACCGCATTGCTGCAAAAACCCCATGGTCGCGATACGACACTGCTTGCTCTCGGCGGCGGTGTTGTGGGCGATCTGACGGGCTTTGCGGCAGCAAGCTATCAACGTGGTGTCCGTTTTATTCAGATTCCGACCACCTTACTGTCTCAGGTCGACTCTTCCGTTGGCGGCAAAACCGCGGTCAACCATCCGCTCGGCAAAAACATGATTGGCGCGTTCTACCAGCCTGCTTCGGTGGTGGTGGATCTCGACTGTCTGAAAACCCTGCCAGCACGCGAACTGGCCTCTGGCCTGGCTGAAGTGATCAAATACGGCATTATTCTCGACGGCGAGTTCTTTAACTGGCTGGAAGAGAATATGGATGCGCTGCTGCGCCTGGATGAGGCTAAACTGGCATACTGCATTCGCCGTTGTTGTGAGCTGAAAGCAGAAGTTGTTGCAGCAGACGAGCGTGAAACGGGCTTACGTGCTTTACTGAATCTTGGGCATACGTTTGGCCACGCGATTGAAGCCGAAATGGGTTACGGAAACTGGCTCCACGGTGAAGCTGTCGCTGCTGGCATGGTGATGGCTGCCCGTACCTCCGAACGTCTGGGTCAGTTCAAACCGGAAGAGACGGCACGTATCATCGCACTGCTGGAACGTGCTGGCTTGCCGGTAACCGGGCCGCAGGAGATGTCGGCGCAAGCGTATTTACCCCACATGATGCGCGATAAAAAAGTATTGGCAGGTGAGATGCGTCTTGTACTCCCGCTTGCAATAGGGAAGAGTGAAGTGCGCGGCGGAGTGCCGCACGATGTCGTTCTTGGCGCTATCGCTGATTGTCAGCAGGCGTAACAACTAGAAAGGTCAGGCCACTGTTACCGGTGGTCGTTTAGCTTCAGGCGAAATGCAAAGTCGTAGGCATAAGCCTTTGAGTGGGGTGTTAAATGGATGAATTCAAACCAGAAGACGAGCTGAAACCCGATCCCAGCGATCGTCGTACTGGTCGTTCTCGTCAATCTTCAGAACGTGATAACGAGCCGCAGATCAACTTTGACGATGTTGATCTGGATGCAGACGATCGTCGCCCTTCACGTAGCCGCAATGCGCGTGATGAGCGAGAAGAAGAGGATTATGAGTCCGAAGAAGATTCAATGGACGAAGAGCCAGTAGAGCGTCGCCCGCGTAAACGTAAAAAAGCGGCCGCGCAGAAACCGGCCTCCCGCCAGTACATCATGATGGGACTGGGCGTTCTGGTGCTTGTGCTGCTGATTGTCGGCATTGGCTCCGCGCTGAAAGCGCCTTCCACGAATTCTGGCGAGCAAACGGCTTCCACTGAGAAGAGCATCAACCTCTCCGGTAACGATGCGGCAGATCAGGCAAATGGTGCACAGCCAGCGCCGGGGACCACCTCCGCAGAGCAGACCGCCAGTAACACAACGACGCCGCAGGATGTTTCCCTGCCGCCAGTCTCTTCTACCCCCGCTCAGAATCAGGCACCTGCCACGCCAGAAGGCCAGCAGCGTGTAGAAGTTCAGGGCGATCTGAACAACGCGCTGATGCAGCCGCAAAACCAGCAGCAGGTGGATAACGTCGTGGTGAACTCTACGCTGCCAACTGAACCTGCAACCGTTGCGCCTGTTCGCGGTGGCAACGCTCAGCCACAAACCGCAGCAACGGAAAGCAAGCCGCGTCAGACTCAGACTGCACCACGTCAGGAACGTAAGCAGGCGGTCATTGAACCTAAGCGTGAAACCAAACCTCAGGCTGTGGTAAAAGCACCAGAAGTCAAAGCAACCCCGGTGCAGCCGAAACGGACTGAAACCGCTGCGGCAAGCGAGCCTGCAAAAGCGCCAGTGACGCAGACTGCACCGAAAGCCACGGCGACCACCACTGCACCTGCGGCGACAACGGCTCCAACTGCAACCGCCACTGCATCGGCTGGCACAACCGGTAAAACGACGGGTAACGTCGGTTCACTGAAATCTGCGCCATCCAGTAACTACACGCTGCAGCTGAGCAGTTCGTCCAACTATGACAACCTCAACGGTTGGGCGAAGAAATCGAATCTGAAAAACTACGTGGTTTATCAGACGACCCGTAACGGGCAGCCGTGGTATGTGCTGGTGAGCGGTGTGTATGCTTCTAAAGATGAAGCGAAACGTGCCGTGGCGACACTGCCAGCAGACGTTCAGGCGAAAAACCCGTGGGCGAAGCCCATTCATCAGGTTCAGGCCGATCTTAAGTAATGTTTAAAGCGCAGGATGCTGTCGGAGCTTTCTCCACAGCCGGAGAAGGTGTAATCAGTTAGTCAGCATGAAAAAAAATCGCGCTTTTCTGAAATGGGCAGGGGGGAAATACCCCCTGCTTGATGATATCAAAAAGCACCTGCCTAAAGGCGAGTGTCTTATCGAGCCCTTTGTGGGCGCAGGATCGGTGTTCCTGAACACCGATTTTTCTCGTTATATCCTGGCGGATATCAACAGCGATCTCATCAGCCTCTATAACATCGTCAAACTGCGTACCGATGAGTATGTGGAAGAGGCGCGCAAGCTGTTTACGCCCGAGAACAATCACCCGGATGTTTACTACCAGCTGCGCACTGAGTTTAACCAGAGCCAGGATCCGTTCCGTCGGGCGCTGTTGTTCCTCTATCTCAACCGCCATGGTTACAACGGCCTGTGCCGGTATAATCTGCGTGGGGAATTCAACGTGCCGTTTGGCCGCTATAAGCGCCCTTACTTCCCGCAGGATGAGCTGTATCACTTTGCTGAAAAAGCGCAGAATGCAGAATTCCACTGCCTCTCATATGAAGAGTGTATGGAACTGGCGGGCGTAGACTCGGTGGTTTACTGCGATCCGCCTTACGCCCCGCTGTCTGCGACGGCGAATTTTACCGCCTATCACACCAACAGCTTCAGTCCGGCCGAGCAGGCCCGTCTGGCGGAGATGGCGGAAAAGCTGGTCAGCAAAAGAATTCCGGTGTTAATTTCGAATCACGATACCCCTGATACGCGCGAATGGTACAAAGCCGCGAAGCATTTTCAGGTCAAAGTGCGGCGTAGCATTAGCAGCAACGGCGGCACACGTAAAAAGGTGGACGAACTCCTGGCTCTTTATCGCCCCTGAGCCGTTTTGCCCGCCGGTAAACACATTTCAAGGAGATGCGGATGAAACAGTTTTTGATTGCTCCCTCAATTCTGTCGGCCGATTTTGCCCGCCTGGGTGAGGACACTGCTAACGCGCTCGCCGCGGGTGCGGATGTCGTCCATTTCGACGTTATGGATAACCACTACGTTCCTAATCTGACCATTGGCCCCATGGTGCTCAAGGCGCTGCGTAACTACGGTATTACCGCGCCCATTGACGTCCATCTGATGGTGAAACCGGTTGATCGCATCGTGCCTGATTTTGCCGCGGCGGGCGCCAGTATCATTACTTTCCACCCGGAAGCGTCTGAACACGTTGACCGCACGCTGCAGCTGATTAAAGAAAACGGCTGTAAAGCGGGCCTGGTCTTTAACCCGGCAACGCCGCTGAGCTATCTCGACTATGTGATGGATAAGCTGGACGTTATCTTGCTGATGTCCGTTAACCCGGGCTTTGGCGGGCAGTCATTCATTCCTCACACGCTTGATAAACTGCGTGAAGTGCGCCGTCGTATTGATGAGTCCGGCTATGACATCCGTCTGGAAGTGGATGGTGGCGTGAAGGTGAATAACATTGGTGAAATTGCGGCTGCGGGCGCGGATATGTTCGTTGCAGGTTCGGCAATTTTCGACCAACCGGATTACAAAAAAGTTATAGATGAAATGCGCCGCGAGCTGGCGAAGGTAAGTCATGGATAAATTGCAGGCAACCCGGGGTATTGCATTTGACCTCGATGGCACGCTGGTTGACAGCGCGCCGGGCTTAACGAGCGCCGTCGACCAGGCGCTGTATGCCCTTGAACTGCCCGTCGCGGGCGAAGATCGCGTTGTGACGTGGATTGGTAATGGCGCAGATGTCCTGATGGAGCGCGCCCTGACGTGGGCTCGGCAGGAGCGTGCGTCACAACGTTCCGCACAGGGCAAACCGAGCGTTGATCACGCGGATATCCCCCAGGAAGAACAGCTGCGAATTCTGCGCAAACTGTTTGACCGTTTCTACGCAGAAACCGTTGAAGAAGGCAGCTTCCTGTTCCCGGACGTGAAGGAAACGCTGAGCGCGCTGCATGCGAAAGGCATTCCGCTGGGGCTGGTTACCAACAAGCCGACGCCGTTTGTTGCGCCATTGCTGGACGCGCTGGATATCGCGAAATACTTCACCGTGATTGTGGGCGGTGATGACGTACAGAATAAAAAGCCGCACCCGGAACCGCTGTTGCTGGTGGCAGGAAAATTATCCTTAACACCTGCTGAGCTGCTCTTTGTCGGTGATTCACGCAATGATATTCTGGCTGCCAGAGCGGCGGGTTGTCCCTCCGTGGGGTTAACTTATGGCTACAACTACGGTGAGGCCATTACCCTGAGTGAGCCGGACGTCGTGTTCGATCGCTTCAAAGATTTGTTGCCCGCACTCGGGCTTTCATACAGTGAACATCAGGAATTGAAAAATGACTAAGCCCATCGTTTTTAGTGGCGCCCAGCCGTCAGGTGAATTGACCATTGGTAACTACATGGGTGCGTTACGTCAGTGGGTTAGCATGCAGGATGACTACCATTGCATTTACTGCATTGTGGATCTGCATGCTATTACCGCCCGTCAGGATCCTGAGAAGCTGCGTAAAGCCACGCTGGACACCCTGGCGCTCTATCTGGCCTGCGGGATCGATCCTGAAAAGAGCACCATCTTCGTTCAGTCTCACGTGCCGGAGCATGCACAGCTTGGCTGGGCGCTGAACTGCTACACCTACTTTGGTGAACTGAGCCGCATGACGCAGTTCAAGGATAAATCCGCGCGCTATTCCGAGAACATTAACGCCGGTCTGTTTGACTATCCGGTGCTGATGGCGGCTGACATTCTACTGTATCAGACTAACCAGGTACCGGTGGGTGAAGACCAGAAGCAACATCTTGAACTGAGCCGTGATATCGCCCAGCGCTTTAACGCCCTGTATGGCGAAGTGTTCAAAGTGCCAGAGCCATTTATTCCAAAATCCGGTGCACGCGTGATGTCGCTGCTGGAGCCGACCAAAAAGATGTCCAAGTCTGACGATAACCGAAACAACGTTATCGGCCTGCTGGAAGATCCGAAATCGGTGGTTAAAAAGCTCAAGCGTGCCGTGACCGACTCCGACGAGCCGCCTGTTGTGCGCTACGATGTACAGAACAAAGCGGGGGTCTCCAACCTGCTGGATATCCTCTCCGGTGTGACCGGCCAGAGCATTCCTGAGCTGGAGCAGCACTTTGAAGGCAAGATGTACGGCCACCTGAAAGGCGAAGTGGCGGATGCCGTTTCCGGTATGCTGACCGAGCTGCAGGAGCGTTATCACCGCTACCGTAACGATGAAGCCTTCCTGCAGAAGGTGATGAAAGAGGGCGCTGAAAAAGCCAGCGCGCGCGCGTCAGAAACCCTGAAAGCGGTGTACGAAGCGATTGGGTTTGTTGCGAAGCCGTAGGTAAAAGCAAAACGGTAACGGCGTTACCGTTTTTAGGGTTTGTACCCTCTCCCTGTGGGAGAGGGCCAGGGTGAGGGCATCACGCCGCACTTTTCTAAACAAAAAAACCGGGGAATCCCCGGTTTTTTTATACCTGTAAAACAGCTTACTGCTGTGCCGCCGGGCCACAACCCCCGATGATCTTCGAAATGGAGATCGCCGGGTGCAGCAGGTAATCATAGCTGCAGTTATTTTTGGTGTTTTGCACGTGGCCGGTGCAGGCCGTCAGAGTCGATAACAGGCCTACCAGAACGGCAGCTTTAGCCAGTTTGAACATACGCATTCCTTGTCTTAAAAAAACTAAATTGGATGTAACACGAGGGAATAAATGGAAAAGTTCCATTTCGCGGGAGGTATGTTATCGACAGCAGTAACAGGGGAGTAGTCCGGTTAAGGACTACTCGAAGAGGGGAGAATATGCGCTAGTGATTTGAGAACCAGTTGAGTTTATCGCGCAGTTCAACCACGCGGCCGACTATTATCAGCGCCGGGCTTTCAACCTGCTGCGCCAGCTCACCCAGCTGTGTCAGCACGCCATTTACCACGCGCTGCTTAATGGAGGTGCCGTTTTCCACCAGCGCGACGGGCATATCCGCTTCCATGCCGTGTTCCAGTAATTTCGCCTGGATCGTAGCGGCCTGATTCAGCCCCATATAGAAGACCAGCGTCTGCTTTTCGGCGGCCAGGTTGTGCCAGTCCAGTTCGCTGCCGGTTTTCAGGTGCCCCGTTACCAGACGCACGCTCTGCGCGTAATCACGATGGGTCAATGGAATGCCGGAGTATGCCGAACAACCGGATGCCGCCGTAATGCCAGGCACCACGGAGAATGGAATACCTGCGTTGCACAGGGTTTCCAGTTCCTCGCCGCCGCGACCAAAGATAAACGGATCCCCGCCCTTCAGGCGCACCACACGTTTTCCTTTTTGCGCTTCCCGCAGCAGGATCTGGTTAATCTCTTCCTGCGGCACGCAGTGATAACCCGCACGTTTACCCACAAACACCCGGTCCGCATCGCGACGTACCAGATTCATGATCTCATCGGAGACCAGACGGTCATACACAACGGTATCGGCCTGCTGGATCTGCTGGAGTCCTTTCAGCGTCAGTAATCCCGCATCGCCGGGGCCTGCGCCTACCAGAACCACCTCGCCACGATGATCCAGCGGTTCAGAGAGTAACTGCTCGGTCGTCTCTTCAACCGCCTTCACATCCTGATTGGCCAGCGACTGGGCCAGCCGGTCATTGACGAAGAATTTTTCCCAGAAGCGACGGCGCTCGCCCACGGTCGCGAAGGTTTGCTTCACTCGTGAACGCAGTTGCCCTGCATAGTGGGCAATTTGCCCAAGATGTTGCGGCAGCAGTGCTTCCAGTTTTTCCCGCAGCAGGCGGGCGAGAACCGGCGAGCGGCCACCTGACGACACCGCAATCATCAGCGGTGAACGGTCGATTATCGACGGCATGATAAAGCTGGCTTCTTTCGGCGCATCCACCACGTTGCAGAAGATACGGCGCGCTTCGCAGGCATCGCTGACGCGCTGATTCACTTCATCGTCATCCGTCGCGGCAATAGTCAGCCAGCAGGTATCCAGCAGGGACTCGTTAAACTCCCCCTGATTCAGCGTGAGCATCCCTTCCTTCGCCCAGGCTTCAAACTGTGGTGCGAAGGCGAGGGCGTTAACCGTAAGACGGGCACCTGCCTCTAACAGCAAGCGGGCTTTGCGTTCAGCCACATCGCCGCCACCCACAAGCAGGCAGTCGCGATGGCGTAATTGACAGAAAATCGGCAGGTGGTCCACGACATTACCTCACAGCATTCATGGAGGGGGTAAGAATTGACGTCAGAATAACAGCAGGAATCGCCGGAAACATACGGTTTTTCCTGCCGTTACCCATAAGGGGTCATAAGCCTTTCCTATAGGAAAGGCGGGGGGTTAGGCTTTTAACTGCACCTGGCCGTCCTTCACGCGAACGTCGTAGTGCTTCACCGAGTAGCTTTCATCTTCCATGCACAGTCCGTCGCTTAAACGGAAACGCTGTTTTTTCAGCGGACTGGCGACCCATAGTTCACCCTGATGCTCGGCAATCAGCCCGCGGGAGAGGACGCTGGCCTCAAAAAACGGGTCGATATTGCTGATGGCAAAAACCTGTTCGTCGTGGCGAGGGCGGAAAATCGCGACCTGCTCGTTTCCCAGCAGCGCACAGACGCCGGTTGCCGGCAGAATGTCGTTAATGTTGCAGATGTTTACCCACTGGCTCATGCGTTTTCCTCCACCAGCGTCACCGGAATACGTTCATAAGGTGTCGCCGGACGATGCTGTTCGCGCTCTGCTACTACCTGCACGTTCGGGTCGCGCTGGGTGCTGTTGATGAAGTGTTTGAAGCGTGTCTGTGCCGCTGGCGTGTTGACGGTTTCCGTCCACTCGCAAATCACCGCCGCGCGCAGGCGCGCCATCTCCGCTTCCAGATGTTCGTTCAGCCCCAGCTTGTCGTCGATGATGACCGACTTCAGGTAGTCGATGCCACCCTCCAGATTATCCAGCCAGGAAGCGGTACGGGTCAGTTTGTCGGCGGTACGGATGTAGAACATCATGAAGCGGTCGAGATACTGAATCAGCGTGTCGTGATCAAGATCGGCCGCCAGCAGATCAGCGTGGCGTGGTTTCATCCCGCCGTTACCGCAGACGTACAGGTTCCAGCCTTTCTCGGTGGCGATGATCCCCACGTCTTTCCCCTGCGCTTCGGCACATTCACGCGTACAGCCGGAGACGCCGAACTTCATTTTGTGCGGGGTACGGATGCCTTTGTAGCGGTTTTCCAGCTCGACGCCGAAGCCCACGCTGTCGCCCACGCCGTAGCGGCACCAGGTGCTGCCTACGCAGGTTTTCGCCATGCGCAGCGCTTTGGCATACGCGTGACCGGTTTCGAAGCCCGCCTCAATCAGCTGACGCCAGATCTCCGGCAGGTCATCTTTCTGTGCACCAAACAGGCCGATACGCTGGGAACCGGTGATTTTGGTGTAGAGGTTAAATTCACGCGCGATACGGCCCACGGCCACCAGCCCTTCCGGGGTGATTTCACCGCCCGCAGAGCGTGGGATAACGGAGTAAGTCCCGTCTTTCTGGATATTTGCCAGGAAGTTGTCGTTGGTGTCCTGCAGCGGCGTATGTTCTGGTTTGAGGATGTACTCATTCCAGCAAGAGGCCAGCAGGGAGCCGATGGTCGGTTTACACACTTCGCAGCCATAGCCCTGGCCGTGCTTGGCCAGCAGTTCGTCGAAGGATTTAATGCCTTCCACGCGGATCAGGTGATACAGCTCCTGGCGAGAGTACGTGAAGTGCTCGCACAGGTTGTTGTTCACTTCGATGCCCTGTTTCGCCAGTTCGGCGTTAAGCACCTGTGTGACCAGAGGGATACAGCCGCCGCAGCCGGTTCCGGCTTTGGTTTCCGCTTTCAGCGCCGCAACGGTGTGACAGCCTTTGTTGATGGCGGAGATCAACATGCCTTTGGTGACGTCGAAGCAGGAGCAGATCTGCGCGCTGTCCGGCAGTTTATCGACGCCGATAGACGGCTTGCCGCTGGAAGCGTGCGCCGGGAGGATCAGCGCGTCCGGATTCTCCGGCAGTTCGATGGCGTTCAGCACCAGTTGCAGCAGGTTGCCGTAGTCGCTGGTGTCGCCCACCAGCACCGCACCGAGCAGGGTTTTGTTGTCCTGGCTGACGATCAGGCGTTTATAGATCTCTTTGCTCTCGTCGAGATAAACGTAGCTGCGCGCGCCCGGCGTGCGGCCATGCGCATCGCCGATGCCGCCCACGTCCACGCCCAGCAGCTTCAGCTTGGCGCTCAAGTCCGCGCCTTCGAAGGCGTTTTCGTTTCCGAGGATATGGTCAACGGCGACCTGCGCCATTTTGTAGCCCGGCGCCACCAGACCGTACACGCGGTTATTCCAGCTGGCACATTCGCCGATAGCATAGATATCCGGGTCCGAGGTCTGGCAGGTATCGTTCACCATGATCCCGCCGCGCTGGGCGACCGCCAGACCGCACTGGGTGGCCAGCTTGTCGCGTGGACGAATACCGGTGGAGAAGACGATAAAGTCAACTTCGAGCTCGCTGCCGTCGGCAAAGCGCATGGTTTTACGCGCTTCGGTGCCTTCCTGCACAATCTCTTTGGTGTTTTTGCTGGTGTGGACTTTCACGCCCATGCTTTCAATCTTACGGCGCAGCTGATCGCCACCCATGTGGTCCAGCTGTTCGGCCATCAGCATCGGGGCAAATTCGATGACGTGCGTTTCAACGCCGAGGTTTTTCAACGCTCCGGCTGCTTCCAGACCCAGCAGGCCGCCCCCGACCACCGCGCCGCGTTTACTGCGACGTGCGCAGGATTCGATGGCGTTGAGATCTTCAATGGTACGGTAAACGAAGCAATCCTGTGTTTCCGAACCTTTGATAGGTGGGATCCACGGATATGAGCCAGTCGCCATGATCAGCTTGTCGTAAAAAACCGTACGGCCAGCGCTGGAGTGGATCACTTTCTCCTGACGGTTGATGGTGATAGCGCGTTCGCCCACCAGCACTTTTACGCCATGCTTCTCATAGAAACCTTCACGCACCAGAGAGAGCTCTTCGGCGGTATGATGGGAGAAGTAGGAAGACAAGTGCACACGGTCGTACGCCTTGCGGGGTTCTTCACAGAACACGGTAATATCGAACTGCTCAGCGCTGGCTTTATCGAGAAGATCCTCAATAAAGCGGTGGCCGACCATGCCGTTACCGATGATAGCGAGTCTGACTTTGCTCATTTTTGCCTCGATTTCTTTTCTATTACTGCCTACCTTAACGATTCAGCAGGGGCACTTATTGATGCAAATCAAATACGCCTTCGCCTACTCCCTAGGTGGTAGATGTATGATTTGTCAGGATTTTTCTAAGTTATGGAAATCGCTGGCTTTTCGTTGTCGTCGATTTTATGTACAAAAAGAGTGGCTATTTTTGGAAAAACAGGTACTCCTTAATTTCAGCCGCGTTTTTCAGGGGAAAGGTATGTCTACAACACCGCTTTGGCTTGTGCAGAATGTTCGTTTACCGGATCGCGAAGGGCTGTGGCAGATCGCCATCGAGAACGGTCGGTTTGGTGCTATCACGCCCATGGACGAGACCCACAGCGAAAGCTATGAGGTCTTGAATGCCCGCGGCGGACTTGCCATTCCACCGTTTATTGAGCCACATATTCACCTGGATACCACGCAGACGGCGGGCGAGCCACACTGGAACCAGTCCGGCACGCTGTTTGAAGGGATTGAACGCTGGGCGGAGCGTAAGGCGCTGCTCAGCCATGAAAATGTCAAAGCGCGCGCATGGAAAACGCTGAAGTGGCAAATTGCCAACGGGATCCAGTTTGTCCGCACCCACGTGGATGTCTCCGACCCGACGCTTACCGCCCTGAAGGCGATGCTGGAGGTTAAACAGGAGGTCGCCCCGTGGGTGACGCTGCAAATCGTGGCATTCCCGCAGGAAGGCATTCTCTCTTACCCGAACGGCGCGGCGCTGCTGGAAGAGGCATTAACGCTGGGCGCGGATGTGGTGGGTGCCATCCCGCACTTCGAATTCACCCGGGAATACGGCGTGCAGTCACTGCATATCGCCTTTGACCTGGCGAAGAAATACGACCGTCCGCTGGATATTCATTGTGATGAAATCGACGATGAGCAGTCCCGCTTTGTGGAGACGGTCGCCACGCTGGCCTATGAAGCTGGCATTGGCGCGCGGGTCACGGCCAGCCACACCACCGCCATGCATTCCTACAACGGCGCGTATACCTCGCGGCTGTTCCGCCTGCTGAAGATGTCGGGCATTAACTTTGTGGCGAATCCGCTGGTGAATATCCACCTGCAGGGGCGTTTTGACGACTATCCGAAGCGTCGGGGCATTACCCGCGTGAAGGAGCTACAGGCGGCGGGCATTAACGTCTGCTTTGGTCATGATGATGTGTTTGATCCATGGTATCCGCTCGGTACCGGCAATATGCTGCAGGTGCTGCATATGGGGCTGCACGTCTGCCAGATGATGGGCTACCCGCAAATTGACAGCGGCCTGAACCTGATCACCCATAACAGCGCCCGCACCTTTGGCCTGAGCGATTACGGTATTGAGACGGGGAACCCGGCGAACCTGGTGATTTTGCCTGCAGAGAGTGGGTTTGAGGCGGTACGCTGTCAGGTGCCGGTGCGCTGGTCCATTCGGCAGGGGCGGATTATTGCTACCACGCAGCTGGCGCAGACCTGGATCCAGATGGATAGCGGGGGAGAAGAGATAAGTTTTGCCAGAAACAGCCCTCTGCGTAGCGCAGAGGGGCGCAGGGATTAGTGCGACGCCGCTGCAGCGTTATGCTGGCGGTGGCGGGTTACAAAGCCCAGGATGAAGCACATGATGAACACCACGGCGTACAGGCCGTTAGCGGTGTGCAGCGCCGCCAGCGGACCGCTGTGGGCGACGATCGGGCCCGTCACCACAAAGGTCAGCATGGTGCCGATGGTGCCGCAGGTCAGGACGAAGTTCACCAGCTTCGGCGAGGCCACTTTGGTCTGCAGGGAGCCCAGGGTGATGATCGACGTATAAATGGCGCTGGAGAAGAAGCCCAGGGTCAGAATGAACCACGGCATGTGGTCCGGGGAACCGTTGATGAACAGATACATCAGCACGGTAGCCAGGCCTGCCAGCACGGTCAGGATGCGCTGCAGATCGAAGAAGCGCAGGATGAAGCTAAACGCCCACATGCCAAACATGTAAGACATCCAGAAATCGCTCACCAGTTTACCCGCGTCGTTCAGGCTCATGCCCAGACCTTTGGCGTATTCCGGCACCCAGGAGATAAAGCCCAGTTGACCCAGGATGTAGCACAGTGCGGCAATGGAGAGGAACAGTACGCCGATACCCCATTTCTCTTTCGCCACAGGCTCTGCCGTGGTCTGTGCTTTTTTACCCAGAACCGGGAATTCGCAGCCGAAGGTCAGGATGAAGATGGCCACGTAAACCAGGCCGATACAGGCGTAGACCCAGTACCACTCAATGCTGCGCGCCAGCAGAACGGCCGCGACCATCGGGAAAATCATCCCGGCCATGCTGAAGAAGGAGTCGGTAAACAGCAGGCGCGCGCCGCGCTGACGGCCTTCATACATATGGGTAATCAGGAAGGTACCAATCGACATGGTGATCCCGCTGACCAGACCGAGCACGAACATGGCGGCGGAGAACAGGGCGATGCTGTGGCTCAGCATCAGACCCGCCACGGCGGCGACCATCAGCACAAAACCAAAACGCAGCTGCGTTTTCAGCGGAACAATTTCCATCAGCCAGGCATTCAGGAAAATGGAGATCAGGATCCCCGCGTTGAGGAAGGTGAAGGTGTTACTCATGCTGGAAACGGGCAGCTGGAAGTAGTCTGCGATATTTCCCATCACCATCCCGGTGACGATCACCAACGCGCCGGTCAGGGCGTAGGAGAAGAAGCTGATCCATGTGAGCTTGATACGATTGCTGTTAGTCATGTCTGGCCTGTTCAGGAAAAGAAAAGCGCCGGATAGGCGCTGAGAGCGGGCAGATTTTAGTCGCGAAAGTGATCCATTCATATCTTTTAAAGAAAATATGAGCTTCATTGCAGGTTTTTATGTGATCGCGATCACATAAAATTGCGTCGTAACCAATCGTTTGCGCGGTAACAACTGTTTCAATTTCGTAAAATTAGGTAAAAGGCTGGTCTCCGTTCATACTGCTCTTTAGAATCAAGCCATTCGCTTTTTATACTGCGCTTTGTTAAGGAATTCTCATGCTCAAATCAACACTGGCGGCTGTCGCAGCTGTGTTTGCTCTTTCTGCCGTTTCCCCGGCTGCGCTGGCAGCAAAAGGGGACCCTCATGTTCTGCTGACCACCTCCGCAGGGAATATTGAGCTGGAACTGAATAGCCAGAAAGCCCCGGTTTCTGTGAAAAACTTCCTCGACTACGTAAACAGCGGCTTTTACAACAACACCACCTTCCACCGCGTGATCCCAGGCTTTATGGTGCAAGGCGGCGGTTTCAACGAGCAGATGCAGCAGAAACAGCCGAATCCACCGATCAAAAACGAAGCGGACAACGGCCTGCTGAACACCCGTGGCACCATCGCCATGGCGCGTACGGCGGATAAAGACAGCGCTACCAGCCAGTTCTTTATCAACGTGGCGGATAACGCCTTCCTCGACCACGGCCAGCGTGACTTCGGCTATGCGGTGTTTGGTAAAGTGGTAAAAGGGATGGACGTGGCGGACAAGATTTCTCAGGTACAGACCCACGACGTTGGGCCATACCAGAATGTACCATCCAAACCGGTCGTGATCCTCTCAGCAAAAGTACTGCCGTAATCCTCTTTGACACGGGCGCGTCTCGCCCGTGTTGTTAGCCCTCCCTGCGAAAGCGCGTTTTGCTGCTTATACTTTGGCAAACGGACATATTCAGGGAGGCGTTAAGTGAAAAAACTCACCGATAAGCAAAAATCCCGTCTCTGGGAGCAGCAGCGTAACGTCAATTTTCAGGCCAGTTGTCTCCTTGAAAAGGGTCATGGTCCTTCAGATCCCCAGATTGAGACGCTGGAACTTGGGCCTTCAGCGCCTGGGTTGCCCCATCTGTGCCTTATTCACCGCCATCTGTATCGCAGAGAGATGAAACGGGCAGGTGAATACCGTACGGACGATATTTTCAAAGGGGACATTCCTTTTTGCCATTTCGAATACATTGAGAAGATGGGCAATGAATTGATGTCGGCACTGGAAAGCGACCGGTACCTGGTGGGTCTTCAGAAAGAGGAGTTTATCGAGCGGATAAGCCATTACTATTGTGAAATCAATATGCTGCATCCTTTTGCCAGCGGTAATGGCATTGCGCAGCGTGTTTTCTTTGAACAGCTGGCGATCCATGCGGGTTACCTGCTGGACTGGCGCGATATCGATCCTGAGCAGTGGGTCGCGGCTAACCAGAGCGGCGCAACGGGAGATTTGTCCGCCCTGAACGCTATCTTTGCCAAAGTAGTGAGCGAAGCGCGGGAATCTGAGTAGAATAGGGCGGCATTTTTTTCGGGAGCCGCCATGATTCTGCTGATTGATAACTACGATTCCTTCACCTGGAACCTTTACCAGTATTTTTGTGAACTGGGTGCAGAGGTGGTTGTCCGCCGTAACGACGACATTAGCCTGACCGAGATTGACGCGCTGGCCCCAAAGAAAATCGTTATCTCGCCGGGGCCGTGTACCCCATCGGAATCGGGAATCTCTCTGGATGTGATCCGCTACTACGCCGGCAGGCTGCCGATTCTTGGCGTCTGCCTTGGCCATCAGGCCATCGGGCAGGTGTTTGGCGCCACCATCGTCCGTGCTGCCAGGGTGATGCACGGTAAAACCTCCCCGGTTACCCACACCGGCACGGGCGTGTTTAGCGGGTTAAATAACCCGTTAACCGTCACGCGCTACCATTCTCTGGTGATTGACCCGCCGACGCTGCCCGACTGCTTTGAGGTGACCGCCTGGAGCGAGACGCAGGAGATCATGGGCATTCGCCATCGTGAATGGGATCTCGAAGGGGTGCAGTTCCACCCGGAGAGTATTCTCAGCGAACAGGGGCACCAGCTGCTGGCTAATTTCCTCAATCGCTGAATATCTGTTGCCTTGCTGTGATTTTTTATGCATATTTTGTGATTATATTTTCACAATCAATGTGACATAAAATGGATGGTCATGACATGGCAACTGAACAATCTGCAATTACCCGCGCGACATTCGATGAAGTCATTCTGCCGATTTATGCACCGGCCGAGTTTATCCCGGTAAAGGGAAAAGGCAGCCGCGTCTGGGATCAGCAGGGGAAAGAGTACGTGGATTTCGCCGGGGGGATTGCGGTGACGGCGCTGGGGCATTGCCATCCTGCACTGGTCGAGGCACTGAAAACCCAGGGCGAAACCCTGTGGCACACCAGCAACGTCTTTACCAACGAACCGGCGTTGCGCCTGGGGCGCAAGATCATTGACGCGACTTTCGCCGAGCGCGTGCTGTTTATGAACTCCGGGACCGAAGCCAACGAAACCGCCTTCAAGCTGGCGCGCTACTACGCTTCCACACGCCACAGCCCATACAAAACCAAAATCATCGCTTTCCATAACGCTTTCCACGGTCGTTCACTGTTTACCGTTTCCGTTGGCGGCCAGCCGAAGTATTCCGACGGCTTTGGTCCGAAACCCGCCGATATCATTCATGTGCCGTTTAACGATCTGCATGCGGTGAAAGCGGTGATGGATGACCATACCTGCGCGGTCGTGGTTGAGCCGATTCAGGGTGAAGGCGGCGTGACGGCGGCAACGCCGGAATTCCTCAAAGGGCTGCGCGCGCTGTGCGATCAGCATCAGGCGCTGCTGGTGTTTGATGAAGTCCAGAGCGGGATGGGGCGTACCGGCTCCCTGTTCGCCTATATGCACTACGGCGTGACGCCGGATATTCTGACCAGCGCCAAAGCGCTCGGCGGCGGCTTCCCGGTCAGCGCGGTGCTCACCACCCAGGAGATCGCCTCCGCGTTCCACGTCGGCTCACACGGCTCCACCTACGGCGGAAACCCGCTGGCCTGCGCCATCGCCGGTGCGGCGTTTGATATCATCAATACGCCGGAGGTATTAAGCGGCGTTCAGGCGAAGCGCGAGCTGTTCGTGAAACATCTGCAGCAGATCGACGAAACGTACGACGTCTTCAGCGAGATCCGTGGCATGGGACTGCTGATTGGCGCTGAGCTGAAGCCGCAGTACAAAGGCCGCGCACGCGATTTCCTGCACGCCGCTGCTCACGAAGGGGTGATGGTGCTCAACGCCGGCCCGGACGTGATGCGCTTTGCGCCGTCGCTGGTGGTCGAAGAGAACGATATTGAAGATGGATTGACCCGCTTTGCCGCGGCGGTCGCGAAGATCGTTAAAGGCTAATACTCGGTTCGTTTTAACCGCCGCGTTAACCAGATGCCATGATGCGGACGCTGACGCCATGCCACCGACGAAATGGTGTGCATGGTGTTCAGATGCCCCAGAATGCGCTGCAGATGCTGCTCCAGGGTGCTCATTGGCCCGTGGGTGAGCGTTTCCGGCGCTTCCAGAATGTTCGAATCCCCCGATTTACCCGGCGCGTCATACTCCAGACGCTGCTGACACCGCTGCAGGGCAATCTCACACGACTGCAAATAGCGCTGCGCCAGGTCTGGCGTTAGCATGGTATGTTCACGCGCCAGCGTGGTCATCGCGTTGATATGTTCGACGATGAACTGGCTGTGCGTCACCCAGAGCTTCATATCCGCCAGATAGTGCGAGTTAAAGCCGGGCTCCTGCATCGCCTGATTCAGCGAGTTGAACAGGGCGTTATGTGCCTGGTTGACCTTCATCCGCTGATACGCCAGCGGGGAGGGCTGCGGATCGTCGCTCAGGATCAGGCGGATAGCCTGCTGGTCGGCCTCCAGCGCGTCGTGGGCGTTCTGCCTGAGCAGGCCGCTTTGCCATTGTGGCCACAGCCAGACCATACCACCAAAGGCAATCAGACAGCCAATCAGGGTATCGATAAGCCTGGCGACAATAAACTGTTCGCCATTGAGCGTAAGCAACTGCAGGGTGTATACCGCCGTGACCGTAAAGCCCACCATCGCCCAGCCGTAGTTTTTGCGGATGATCAGGTAGCTCACCAGGGTAATCAATAGCATGCCTGCCAGCGTATAGCCTTCCGGCACGTGGAAGTGCAGCGTTACGCCCGCGATAATCAACCCCGCCATGGTTCCGCCCGCCCGGTGCAGAATACGCACCCGCGTGGCGCCGTAGCCATTCTGGGTGACAAACAGTACCGTCATTAATATCCAGTAGGGTTTGGGCAGATGCAGCGCCATGCCCATCAGGCTGGCGATGCTCAGCATCACGCTAATCCGGGCGGCGTTGCGCAGGGCGGAAGATTTAAACGAGAGATAGCTTTTAAGCGCAGGCAGTAGCGGCAGGCGCTTTTGCTTATCCGCCATCAGATCGCGGGGATAGAGCGGGCGCTGGGTACGCAGGACACGGGCAATACGGCTGAAGTGCCAGGCGGCAAACTGGCCTACCGGGTTATCCTCGTGCTGGCGGGCGATTTTCTCCAGTGCGCCGAGCTGCTTGTCCATGTTAAAGCGGGTGGGGTAGCGGTGATAAAGAATGTCGTCGGCCAGTACCCGCAGGCGTGCGGACACGGTCTGCGCGTTCCAGCGGATCACCGCTTCGGCATGGCTGCGCTCCACCAGCTTTTGCACCTCCTTCGGGTGGTGCAGGCTCACGGAGATATGCTCCTGCAGATCCAGCCCCACCTGGAAGGTACGCAGCAGCCGTTTATATTCGTGGTTCTTGTTGGCGGCCAGCATATGTAGTTGCTGGTAGCACTGGCTTATCAGATCCACCACCTTCTGCTGGCGCGTCAGCAGCGGCGGTAGCGATTTTTCCGGGTCGGTATGCTGGGTCAGCAGCGTATATTTGGCTTCGCAGTACTCCGCAAGCTGGACATAGAGCAGGCTCAGGGATTCACGCAGCGGTTGTTCCCGCCACAGCCAGAACCAGAACCAGTTAAACAGGCCATACCATAGCGTACCGAGGGCGTAGATCAGCAGCGGCTCCCACACCGGCATATTACCTGCGAGACTCAGGGTAAAGATGGCCGCGATGAGTGAGGCGGGCAGTAAACGCGCGTGCAGCGAACTGATTTCGGCGGTCACCCCCAGCGTCATCGCCAGCACGCTCAGGATCAGCGGCAGCGGAATATCGCGGGCCAGCAAAAGCTGCACGGCCAGGCTACACCCGGCAAACAGCGAACCGCCGATAATCAGACGTTTGAAAAAACGCTTATGCGGGGTGTCGAGACCGGCAATGTTGCAGCAGGCGGGAACCAGTGAAAACAGCAGCCCCTGCTGAAGATGCCCAAGGATCAGGCCCACGGCCACAGGAAGGCACAACACCAGCGTTTGTCGCAGTGCATAGTTAACTTCCGGGTGATAAATCAGCCTGCGCCACATGGGGAGTAGAGACAAAAACGGCGTGACACCTTGCGATGGCACGCCGTTTTATCGGGATTAACGGGTTCCGTAAACCACGATGGTTTTACCGTGGGCGGAGATCAGGTTCTGATCTTCCAGCATTTTCAGGATACGGCCCACTGTTTCACGGGAGCAACCGACGATCTGACCAATTTCCTGGCGGGTAATTTTAATTTGCATGCCGTCAGGGTGGGTCATAGCGTCTGGCTGTTTCGCCAGGTTCAGCAGGGTCTGCGCGATACGGCCGGTCACGTCCAGGAAGGCGAGGTTACCCACTTTCTCTGATGTCACCTGCAGACGGCGAGCCATCTGCGAAGAAAGACGCATCAGGATGTCAGGGTTAACCTGAATCAACTGACGGAATTTCTTGTAGGAAATTTCAGCCACTTCACATGCTGTCTTTGCACGAACCCAGGCGCTACGTTCCTGGCCTTCTTCAAACAGGCCCAGTTCACCGATAAAATCGCCCTGGTTCAGATAAGAAAGGATCATCTCTTTCCCTTCTTCATCTTTGATCAGCACTGCCACCGAGCCTTTGACGATGTAATACAACGTTTCCGCTTTTTCACCCTGGTGAATCAGCGTGCTCTTCGATGGGTACTTATGAATGTGGCAATGAGACAAGAACCATTCGAGAGTCGGGTCTGTTTGCGGTTTGCCAAGCACCATGCGCTGTTATCCTCTGTTATAAGCTGTCACCAGAGTCATAAGATGCATCCGGACTCTGGGGTTGCAATCGAATTCTTACCCATACCTGGGAAGTCGGCTGTCGTAACGTTTCGCAGCCAGTAAAGTTTGATGTCCTCTGCATACATGTGTAACGTCAATGTATTACTGTAGCATCCAGAGTGTTTTAGCATAGCTTTCGCCGCGTGTCTCCTGGTGTCTCGCTTCAGCATGACGCAGGTCGCCTTCCATTGCGAGAAATGTAACGCACGCGTAATCTGTCACCAAAAATGCAACGTTGGAGCTAATGAATATGCAAGCGCGCGTGAAATGGGTAGAAGGTTTAACGTTCCTGGGCGAGTCCTCGTCGGGACACCAGATTTTGATGGACGGTAACTCCGGCGATAAAGCACCCAGCCCAATGGAGATGGTGCTGATGGCGGCAGGGGGATGCAGCGCGATTGACGTGGTGTCGATTCTGCAAAAGGGCCGTCATGATGTGACCGACTGTGAAGTCAAGCTCACGTCAGAACGTCGCGAAGAGGCGCCACGCCTGTTCACGCACATTAACCTGCATTTTGTTGTCACCGGGAAAGCGCTGAAAGATGCTGCCGTCTCACGCGCGGTGGATCTGTCTGCGGAGAAATACTGTTCTGTGGCGTTAATGCTGGAGAAAGCGGTAAAAATTACCCATTCGTATGAAGTGATCGAGGCGTGATTGATGGGGCATCGTGCGTGTTGATGCCCTCACTCTAACCCTCTCCCACCGGGAGAGGGAATATGATTATGCGATCTGCTTCCCTTCCATCAACCGCTGCACCAGCGGCGTCATGATCAGCTCCATCGCCAGCCCCATTTTTCCGCCGGGCACCACTAACGTATTCATGTGAGAAATAAACGAGCCCTGCAGCATCGCCAGCAGCCAGGGGTAATCGATGCCGTCGAGATTGCGGAAATGGATCACCACAAAGCTCTCATCCAGCGACGGGATACTTTTGGCCGCGAACGGGTTGGAGGTGTCCACCGTCGGCACACGCTGGAAGTTGATGTGGGTGCGGGAAAACTGTGGTGTCAGATAATTGATGTAATCTTCCATTGAGCGCACAACCGAATCCATCACCGCCTCGCGCGAATGGCCGCGCTCGCTGATGTCTCGCGTCAGCTTCTGGATCCACTCCAGGTTAACGATTGGCACCACGCCGACCAGCAGATCCACATGTCGCGCCACGTCATGATGCGGCGTCACCACGCCGCCGTGCAATCCTTCGTAAAACAGCACGTCGGTAGGTTCCGGCAGCGGCTGCCAGGGGGTAAAGGTGCCCGGGACCTGATTCCAGGGAACGGCTTCGTCGTAGGTGTGCAGATATTTGCGGGACTGGCCTTTGCCGCTTAGGCCGTACTCCTGAAACGTTTGCTCCAGCAGGCCGAAGTCATTGGCCTCCGGGCCGAAGTAGCTGATGTGTTTGCCCAAATCACGCGCTTTGCGGATGGCCATATCCATCTCCGGGCGCGTATAGCGGTGAAAGCTGTCGCCTTCGACCTCCGCCGCGCGGAGATTCAACTGGGCGAAAATCTTGCGAAACGCGAGGCTGGTGGTAGTGGTTCCCGCACCACTCGACCCCGTAACGGCAATAACCGGATGTCTGGCAGACATAGCAACTCCCTGACTGGAAAGGTTGAAAGATCAGCCGTGAAACGCGTTGCGGGGCATGATATTGACCGTCTCATGCAGTTCAGACCACACCAGCACCACGTCGCCGCTTTTAAGCTGGCGTTTAACATCGTTGACCTTTTGCTCAAGCGAGCGTTCATGTTCACCATAATCGGTGCCTTCACGCAAGACAAAGCTTTCAATCAGATTATCGAGCGTTTCGGGCGCCAGATCCTGCCAGGGGATAATCATGTTGCACCGTCCAGGTAAGGGGTTAACCAGTCAGGAATGCGCGTCTCCAGCCACATTTTCGGGCGACGCAGCGTTCCGCCGACAAACCCCACGTGGCCGCCGTGCTCGGTCAGCTGATAGTGAACGTTGTCGGGCAGAAATTCCTGTGCAGGGATGGAGTGATGATCCATAAACGGGTCATCTTTCGCGTGAATGATCAGCGTCGGCTGAGTGATCTTGCTGAGCAGCGGCATGGCGCTGCACTGACGATAGTAGTCAATGGCATCGGCGAACCCATGAATTTTGGCGGTGATCAGGTCGTCGAACTCACGAATGCGGCGGACCTTTTTCAACTGACGCAGGCTCACCGGCAGGGTATCCGGATAGGCCTTCAGCTTGCGCGCCGCATTGGCTTTCAGCAGGTTGAGCAGATAGCGCTGATAGACCCGGGAAAAGCCTTTCTCCATGTGGTAGCTGCACTGTTCCAGCATGAAGGGGGCAGAGACAATCACCGCGGCATTCAGCGGTACCGCGTCTCCCTCTTTAGCCAGCAGACAGGCCAGCATATTTCCGCCGAGCGAATAGCCCACCGCCGCCGTCGGCACGGTGCCGAAATTATCCCGCAGCCAGTGCAAAAACCAGGTGCCATCTTCGGTTTCGCCGGAGTGATAGATGCGTTTCTGACGATTCGGCTCGCCGCTGCATCCCCGAAAATGCATCACCACGCCCAGCCAGCCGCGCGCTTTTGCCGCCTGGATTAACCCATGGGCATACGGGCTGTGCAGGCTGCCTTCCAGACCATGAAACACCACCAGGCGGGGTTTATGGCGCGCCTGTTCGGGATCTTCGCTCCAGGCGAGATCCAGAAAATCACCGTCCGGCAAATCCAGCCGCTGCCAGTGCGGAGTGAACTGCACCTTGCGGCGGATCAGGCGCGGCAGCATGGTCTGCAGGTGGCAGTTGGCCACGCCGCGCATGGGCACGAAATCAGTGCTGTCTTCGGCGGTGAGGTCGAAGTCTGAGGGAATGATTTGGGTCATAAGGGCGATGCTGATTCTTGTCAGAAATTTACTATACCTTCCGAATTGTACCCCGTTTAGCCTGGTTTTCCGAAGCATGAACTGATCCCGATCACAAATATTTACCTTGATTATTACTCTCAGGCTAATGATTCCACTCTACGCTTAATTGATGCCTTTTCCGCCAGGGTGCAGACTTTACTCAGCGTTAAGCAAATCAAAATGATGTGCTGAATCAGGAGGTTAATAATGTTATCTGGGCAAATACCCACCCGGCAATGGAACACCCGACGCAGCGAAAAAGCGCGTCGTCTGGCCTCCGTACCGGTGCAGGGCAAGGTTCTGCCAACCGGCGACCTTGTCGCCATGCTGGAAAAGCTGATCGCGCCAGGCGATAAGGTTGTTCTGGAAGGCAACAACCAGAAGCAGGCGGATTTTCTTTCCCGCTCGCTGGCCGAAGTAAACCCACAAATTGTGCATGACCTGCACATGATCATGCCTAGCGTTGGCCGCAGTGAACATCTGGATATCTTTGAGAAGGGCATTGCCCGTAAGCTGGACTTCTCCTTCTCCGGCACACAGAGCCTGCGCATCTCCCAGCTGCTGGAGGATGGTCAACTCGAAATCGGTGCTATTCATACCTATATCGAACTGTATTCACGTCTCTACGTCGACCTTTCACCAAACGTGGCGCTGATCGCCGGGTTTAAAGCAGACCGCAAAGGCAATCTCTACACCGGAGCAAGTACCGAAGATACCCCGGCGCTGGTGGAGGCCGCCGCGTTCCACGATGGCATCGTCATCGCACAGGTTAACGAGCTGGTGGACGACGAATGCGACCTGCCGCGCGTTGATATCCCAGGCTCCTGGATTGACTACGTGGTGGTGGCCGACAAGCCATTCTTTATCGAACCGCTGTTTACCCGCGACCCGCGCCTGATCAAACAGGAACATATCCTGATGGCGATGATGGCCATCAAAGGCATCTACGCTGAACATCAGGTGCAGTCTCTGAACCACGGGATCGGTTTTAACACCGCGGCAATTGAGCTGCTGCTGCCCACTTACGGTGAACAGCTCGGCCTGAAGGGCAAAATCTGTAAACACTGGACGCTGAACCCGCATCCGACGCTGATCCCGGCAATTGAAAGCGGCTGGGTGGAGAGCGTGCACTGCTTCGGCGGCGAACTGGGGATGGAAGAGTACATCCGCGCCCGTCCGGACGTGTTCTTCACCGGTGCTGACGGCTCCATGCGCTCCAACCGCGCCTTCTGCCAGCTGGCGGGCCAGTACGCGGTGGATATGTTTATCGGCTCAACCCTGCAGGTGGATGGTTACGCCAACTCCTCAACGGTGACCCGCGGTCGTCTCTCCGGCTTCGGCGGCGCGCCGAACATGGGCCATGATCCACACGGCCGTCGCCACGCCACTCCGGCCTGGCTGAACATGATCACCGAACCCGACCCGATGCAACGCGGTAAAAAACTGGTCGTGCAGATGGTGGAAACCTTCCAGGCGGGCGTGAAGCCCACCTTCGTGGAAAAACTGGACGCCGTTGACGTGGCGAAAGCCTCCGGCATGCCGCTGGCACCGGTGATGATTTACGGCGATGACGTCACCCACGTGCTGACGGAAGAGGGGATTGCCTACCTCTACCGGGCAAAAGATCTGGAAGAGCGTCGCGCCATGGTCGCGGCCGTGGCGGGTATCACCGATATCGGTCTGGGCGTGGATGCCAGACGCGTGGCGGAACTGCGCCAGAGCGGCAAGGTCGTGTACCCGGAAGACATGGGGATTCGCCGTACCGATGCCACTCGCTCTCTGCTGGCGGCGGGCAGCGTGGCTGACCTCGTTGAGTGGTCCGGCGGTCTCTACAACCCACCTGCGAAATTCCGGAGCTGGTAATGACACTTCTGCCCCAGATTCAGGTTGAAGGCGGTGCCGAATGGCTGGCGCGAACCGCCACGCAGTGTCTGATTGACGAAGCACGCTTAAGCCCGAAACCCGGTCTGGTGGACAGTCGGGGGAACGGCGCGCACCACGATTTATCGCTTGCGCTGATGGAGCGCTCCGCGCACAGCCTGACCTCCACGTTTCAGGCGCTGGCGCAGCAGAGCTGGCAGCGTCCGGCGGATATTGCCCTACGGCAAACCGTTGGCCGCCTTGGCCGTGAAGGCGAACGGCAGATGATGATCGCCACCGACGGCGTGAATACGCACCGTGGCGCAATCTGGGCGCTGGGACTGCTGGTGAGCGCGGTGGCGATGCTGGGCGGCGATGCCCGCGCGCAAACCGTCGCTAACACCGCCGCACAGCTGGCGAAACTCCCGGACGACGCGGCACCGAAGGTGTTCAGTAAGGGGTTACGCGCCACGCACCGCTACCGCGTACCTGGCGCGCGGGAAGAGGCTCAGCAGGCGTTTCCGCACATCATGCAGCGCGCGCTGCCGCAGCTTCGCCTGAGCCGCCTCAACGGCAGCAGCGAAACAAACGCCAGACTCGACGCGTTGATGGCAATCATGACCTCGCTCACCGATACCTGCGTGCTGTCGCGCGCCGGAATGGAGGGGCTGGACGCCATGCAGAACGGCGCCCGGGCGGTACTGAACGCCGGAGGATGCGCAACGCTCGCGGGGCAGCAGGCGCTGGCGCGGTTAGATCGCCAGATGCTGACGCTCAATGCCTCACCGGGCGGTGCCGCCGACCTGCTTGCCGCCACGCTGTTTCTTGACCGTGTCGAAACGCCCTATTCAAAGCATTAAGAGGATGTTATGGAAAAAATCACATTGACCATGCCAGCCAGCCGCACGTTAAGCGGCCGGGCGCTGGCAGGGGTAGTTGGATCCGGGGATATGGAGGTGCTGTTCACCGCCGAACCGGGCCAGACCTTAACCATTGATATCACCACCTCCGTCGACAACAGCCGTGGGCGCTGGGAGGCGTTATTCAGCCGCCTGGAGACCGTCAGCAGTCTGCCCGCAGGCAAACTGACCATCCACGACTTTGGCGCGACGCCGGGCGTGGCGCGCATTCGTATCGAACAGGTTTTTGAAGGGGTGAGCCATGCGTGATGACAGCAGCTTTATCGAATTAAAAGCGCGCCAGCGTGCGCAGGCGTTGCTCGACGAGGGCAGCTACCGCGAACTGCTGGATCCGTTTGCAGGCATTATCTCTCCGTGGTTGGGGCCACAGGGCATTGTGCCTCAGGCCGATGATGGCATGGTGGTCGCGAAAGGGACTATCAACGGCCAGCCTGCGGTCGTCGTGGCGATTGAAGGCGCGTTCCAGGGCGGCAGCATGGGCGAGGTCTCCGGCGCGAAAATGGCAGCAGCGCTGGAGCTGGCGGCGGAAGATAACCGCAACGGCATTCCGACTCAGGCGGTGCTGTGCCTCGAAACCGGCGGCGTACGCCTGCAGGAAGCCAACCTCGGCCTGGCGGCGATTGCCGATATCCACGCGGCGATTGTTGACCTGCGTCGCTACACGCCCGTTATCGGGATTGTGGCCGGAACCGTGGGCTGCTTCGGCGGGATGTCCATCGCCGCAGCGCTTTGCAGCTACCTGATTGTGACCCGCGAAGCGCGTCTGGGGTTAAACGGCCCGCAGGTTATTGAGCAGGAAGCGGGCATTGAAGAGTACGACTCCCGCGACCGTCCGTTTATCTGGAGCATGACCGGCGGTGAGGTTCGCTATCAGAGCGGGCTGGTGGACGCGCTGGTCGGCGACGGGGTGAATGCGGTGAAAGCCGCGATGGACGAGGCCATCGCCAAAGGCGTCCCGGCAAAACATCGCACCGATAACTACGACGATTACCTGAACCGCCTGATGAATTTCGACACCCGCAAGCAGGCCGATGCCGAACAGATTAACGCGCTTTTTGCCCGGGAGGTGAAATGATGAGTAACGCAATGAGCCGTGGCGAACGCTGGCTGGAAACCCTCGTCCCGAACGCCAAACGTATTGAGGGGCTGTGCCCGTCCGTGCAGGCGGCAGACGGCGAGCTGAACGGTGAAACGGTGCGTTTTATCGCCGTAGTGCCGGATGCCAACAACCACTTCCCGCGCGCGGCGAAAGGGGAAGTCGGCCTGCTTGAAGGCTGGACGCTGGCGAAAGTGGTCAGCGAAACCGTCGCGGCAGATGCTGATAAAGCCGTTAAACGCCCGATTGTGGCGGTGATCGACGTCCCAAGCCAGGCTTATGGCCGTCGCGAAGAGGCGTTTGGTATCCACCAGGCGCTGGCAGGCGCTGCGGCCGCCTACGCCAACGCGCGCCTGGCGGGTCATGCGGTGATTGGCCTGATTGTGGGTAAAGCCATGTCCGGCGCGTTTCTGGCGCATGGCTACCAGGCCAACCGCCTGATTGCCTTTAACGATAAAGGCGTGCTCATCCATGCCATGGGGAAAGCGTCTGCCGCGCGGATCACCCTGCGCAGCGTGGAGGCGCTGGAAAAACTGGCCGCCACTATTCCACCTATGGCGTATGACATCAGCAACTACGCCACGCTGGGGCTGCTCTCGAGCCTGCTGGATATCAGTAACCCGGATGCCCCATCCGATAGCGACCTGACGCTGGTGAAAACCACCCTGCAACAGGCCATCAGTGACGCTCGTCAGGATCCGACGCTGAAAAGCCGTCTGGGTGCTGACAATCGCCGCAGTTCGGCGCTCGTACGCGAACGTATGCGCGCCAGCTGGTAAGTAAAAAGAGACCTGCCAGATGCACAACCTCACGGGCGTATCCGTTACGCCCGTGCGGGAAGCTGCATCCTGAAAATAATAATCATCGCGCCAGTGCTACTTCTTTTTAATCACAGGTGATTTATGACTTACGTAATTGTTCATGCTCTCGCACCGATTTTCGTCATCATGCTGCTGGGATTCTGGGCCGGTAAGGCAAAGATGGTCGATAACAAAAATGTTTCCCTGCTCAATATCTTCGTCATGGATTTTGCGCTGCCTGCCGCGCTGTTCAGCGCGACCGTGCAAACCCCGTGGACCGGTATCGTGGCGCAGTCGCCGCTGATCCTGGTACTGACTCTGGCGATGTGGATCACCTACGCAGCCATCTATTTCCTTGCCACGAAGGTCTTTAAAAAATCCCCTCAGGATGCGGCCGTGCTGACGCTCACCGTCGCGCTGCCAAACTATGCGGCGCTTGGTCTGCCGATTCTGGGCAGCGTGCTGGGTGAAGGATCTACCACGTCTCTGTCTGTGGCGGTCTCTATTGCCTGCGGGTCCGTGCTGATGACGCCGTTCTGTCTGCTGATCCTGGAGCGGGAAAAAGCGCGCGCTGAGGGCAATACCTCCGGCTCAACCCTCTCTATGCTGCCGGTGCTGATGTGGCGATCCATTAAAAAACCGATCGTGATGGGGCCTCTGCTGGGTGTGATTTTATCCGCCATCGGCATCAAAATGCCGGAACTGGTCCTCTCTGCAATTAAACCGTTGGGGCTGTCTGCCACCGCTGCGGCGCTGTTCCTGACTGGGGTGATCCTCTCTGCCCGTAAGCTGCAGATCAACACCATGGTGATCACTTCCACCATCGCCAAGCTGCTTATCCAGCCAGCCATTGCCTGGGGTATCGTTTTAATCTTCGGTCTGCACGGCTCCGTGGCGATCACCGCCATTCTGATGATTGCACTGTCTGCGGGCTTCTTCGGGGTCGTGTTTGGTAACCGCTTTGGCGTGCAGTCACCGGATGCAGAAGCGGTACTGCTGTTAAGCTCAGTCCTGTGTATCCTGTCGCTGCCGCTGTTTATCTCGCTGACTTCAGGAATGTAATCATGACCACAACATTACGCCCCCACGACCTCATCTGGCTTACCTCGCGCGACGCGCTGGAAGGTATTACTGAAACCTGGGTGGATGCCGCCTGGCATACCGGCTTGCCGGTGGTGGTGCGGCGTGATGTTGATAACGATGGCCGAATCCCCGTTGGCGTGCGCGGACTGCGCCGCGACCAGCGGGCGGCTGGATGGGTGAAGCCCGGGAATGTGTTACGCGTGATGTCACCTGAAGAGCTGTGCGTCACCGCCGATCTGCTGCGTTCGCCGTTTGTCACCCAGCCACCGGTTCAGGTGGCGTTACAGCTTGCGCAGCAGTCGTGGCCGTGGACGTGGGGCATAACCGGCAGCACCGGCTATGCGCTGGCGACCGGCATTCCGGTGATCCATGCCGACAGCGATCTTGATCTGCTGATCCGCGCCCCGCAGCCGATATCACCCGACGCGTTTACCGCCTGGCAGTCGCAGTTGAGTGGTGCGCTGTGCCGGGCTGATACCCAGGTGGATACGCCAGAGGGCGGATTCGCGCTGGCGGAGTGGCTGCGCGATGGCAAAACGCTGCTGAAAACCCGCCGTGGGCCACGCCTGGTGGTTGACCCATGGCGCAGGGAGGAGTGATGAAAATACTGTTTACCTTTCCGGGGCAGGGTACGCAGCATGAAGGTATGCTGCAAAACCTGCCGGGAACGGAACTGGCTCAGGCGCGTGAGGTGCTGGGTGCCGAAGTTGATACGCTGGACAGTGCCGCTTCGTTAACCCATACCCGTGCGGTTCAGCTTTCTCTGCTCATTGCTGGCGTGTCCTGGCCGCGCGAGCTGGAGCGACGTGACGTGTCGCCTGACATCG
The DNA here is from genome assembly GCF_050031465.1 of Enterobacter cloacae complex sp. 277I4. Taxonomy (NCBI): domain Bacteria; kingdom Pseudomonadati; phylum Pseudomonadota; class Gammaproteobacteria; order Enterobacterales; family Enterobacteriaceae; genus Enterobacter; species Enterobacter cloacae complex sp. 277I4. The sequence continues at coordinate 4,678,583 of NZ_JBLGWC010000001.1, read as the reverse complement.
TCAGCGGTTTATCGATTGGCGCTTATCCCGCGGCGGTAGTGGCAGGGGCGCTGGAATTTTCGGACGCGCTTAAGCTGGTGGCGCTGCGTGGCGACCTGATGGAGCAGGCCTGGCCCCACGGCTACGGCCTGACGGCCATCATGGGCTTAACCCTGCCGCAGGTGGAACAGCTTATCGAGGGTAGCGGAACGTATATTGCTAACCTGAATGCCGAAACGCAGATCGTCATTGCCGGATCCGATGAAGGGATGGCGCAGGTGGCAAAACGCGCCCTGGAAAAGGGGGCGAGCAAAGTGCAAAGGCTGGCAGTCAGCGTGCCATCCCATTGTGAACTGCTGGCGGAGCCGGCACAAAAGCTGGCGGCGGCGTTTGAGTCCGTCACGCTGGCTCGTCCACGCTGTGCGTACCTGAGCGGCAGCACCGGGCGCGTGCTCTGGCAGCCGGAAAAGATCGCGGACGATCTGGCGATGAACATGGCGCGTACGGTGCGCTGGCAGGAGGCGATGATTTCCGCTAACGAACGCGAAGCCCGGCTGGCGATCGAGATGCCGCCCGGTGGCGTCCTGACCTGCCTGACACGTCAGGCGGCGTGGGAAGGGGAGACCATATCACTCGAGCGCAGCGGTGTGGATGTGGCGGTGCATCTGGCAGGAAGGCTTCGTGCGTGAATTTTTAGCCCGGTGGCGGCTACGCCTTACCGGGCCTACGGGTTCGGTTGCCTTGTTTTGTATCACACACTTTCCTGCAGGCTGCGCGCATACATCCGCCCTTCGGCGGCTAATGCCCGCAGGCTCGGGTCCTGCTCGCGGTTGCGGGCGAACACAATCGCGATAAGCTGCTGCATCTGGTACGGTTCTGCCAGCTTCAGTAGCTGCACCGAATTTTCGTAGACCTTCTTCATCCTGCCCGGCATCAGCGTAAAGCCGACGCCCGCCTGAACCAGGCTAAGCATTGAGAAAATGTCATTCACGCGGGTGACGATTTCCGGTTCAAATCCGGCGATATGAAATGCTTCCTGGAACCCCGCATAGGTGGCAAACCCTTCTGCCAGCGAGACAAATTTCTGATCTTTGTAATCGCGTAAATCCGCCAGCCCGCTGGTATTCAGCGTGGCAGAGGCAGGCGCGGCCAGGAAAATGTCATCATGAAACAGGGGGAGGACTTCAAGGCTGTTGCGGTCGATATTGCTTTCGGAAATCGAGATGAGGATCGCGTCCAGCGTACCGTCGTCAAGCATATGCAGCAACGTATCGTTAGAGCCCATCGTCAGATCCATCTCCAGATCCGGGCGACGCAGCTTCATGCCCATGATCAGGCGCGGCACGGTTTCCAGCGTCAGCGAGTAGAGCGTGCCGACGCGCAACCGTCCCTGACCAATACCGGCGACTTTACGGGACTCTTCCAGCCCGCGCTCCATCACCTGCATAACCTCCTGACAATACTCCAGCAGCGTCCAGGCGGACGGAAGGGCAATCAGGTTACGTCCCTTATGGGTAAAGAGCGGACAGCGGACGTTCTCTTCCAGAGTATGCAGTGCACGATGCACGCTGACGCCGCTCAGACCCAGCGTTTCGGCAGTACGCGCGATATTGCCCTTCTCCATAAACGTCATGAAGATGCTGAGCTTACGGAATGTAATGTCGCTCGTGATATCGAAACCCATAACCCTCCCGACGAGTCAGTCAGCCTGCAGCATCGCTTCCAGCTGTTCCTGGGCATCCAGCCATGCCATTTCGCACTCTTCGAGGCTGGATTTGGTCTTCGCCTGGGTTTGCAGACAGTCGGTCAGCTCCGCTTTACGGCTCTGGTCATACAGTTCGCTGTCGCCCAGCTTCTCTTCAACGGCGGCAAGCGTGGCGTTGAGCTTTTCCATCTCTTTTTCGAGACGGGCAATCTCTTTACGCAGTGGTTGAGTCTGAGTACGCAGTTCAGCTTCACGACGCTTCTGATCTTTACGCGCCTGCGCGCTGTTGGCGTTCTCTTTCGCCGACTCTTCCGGCTGGTTCTCTTGCTTCTGCACGTCCGTCAGCCACTGCTGATAGTCTTCCAGGTCGCCGTCAAACGGCTCGACTTTACCGTCGTGCACCAGATAGAGATCGTCCGTGGTGGAGCGGATCAGGTGACGATCGTGCGAGACCACAACCAGCGCGCCCTCAAACTCAATCAGCGCTTCGGTCAACGCCTGACGCATGTCGAGGTCGAGGTGGTTGGTCGGTTCATCGAGCAGCAGCAGGTTCGGGCGCTGCCAGACGATCAGCGCCAGCACCAGACGCGCTTTTTCGCCGCCGGAGAAACGCTCTGTGTTTTCAGTGACCTTATCACCCTGGAAGCCAAAGCCGCCGAGGTAGTCGCGCAGCTTCTGCTCCATCTCCTGCGGTGCCAGACGCGCCAGATGCTGGATAGGGGACTCGTCCGCGCGTAAAAATTCCAGCTGATGCTGGGCGAAGTAGCCAAGCTTGATGCCTTTCGCCAGACCGATTTCGCCGCTTACCGGGTTAAGCTCGCCCGCCAGCAGTTTGATGAGCGTTGACTTACCGGCACCGTTACGCCCCAGAAGACCAATGCGCGAACCCGGCACCAGGTTGAGTTTGATGGAGTCGAGGATGATGCGATCGCCGTATCCGGCGCTCACTTTTTCCATCTTCAGCAGCGGGTTTGGCAGGCTCTCCGGCTCGCGGAAGCTGAAGTGGAACGGGTTATCCACGTGCGCCGGGGCAATCATCTCCATGCGTTCCAGCATCTTGATGCGGCTCTGGGCCTGCTTGGCCTTTGAGGCTTTGGCCTTGAAACGGTCAACAAAACTCTGCAGATGCGCCACGCGCTGCTGCTGACTTTCGTACATCGCCTGCTGTTGAGCGAGGCGCGTTGCGCGCTGGCGTTCAAAAGAGCTGTAGTTACCGGTGTACTCGAACATATTTTGCTGTTCGATATGAATGATTTTATCCACCACCGGATCGAGGAAGTCGCGGTCGTGGGAGATCAGAATCAGAGTGCCCTGATAGCTCTTGAGCCACTTCTCCAGCCAAATGACCGCATCGAGATCGAGGTGGTTGGTCGGTTCATCGAGCAACAGCAAATCGGAGCGGCAGATCAGCGCCTGCGCCAGGTTAAGACGCATACGCCAGCCACCGGAGAAGTCGCTGACGGGACGTTCAAGCTGTTCGTTGCTGAACCCCAGGCCGTGGAGCAGGCTGGAAGCGCGGGAGCGAATGGTCCACGCGTCGATGGCGTCCAGCTTGCCGTGGACGGTGGCGATGGCGTGGCCATCGTTGCGCTCGTTGGCGGCGTTCAGTTCCGCTTCCAGCTTACGGTATTCACGATCGCCATCAATAACATAGTCGAGCGCCGGCTCACTCAGGGCGGGCGTCTCCTGGTTTACCCAGGCGAGCTGCCAGTTTCCCGGATAAGTAAAGTTACCGCCATCCGCGCTAATCTCGTTTTTCAGCAGCGCCAGCAGGGTGGATTTACCGCAGCCATTTTTGCCGACCAGACCCACTTTTTGACCTGGATTAATGGTGGCGGTGGCGTTATCCAGCAGGACGCGCACGCCGCGGCGAATTTGTAACGAGGAGAAAACAATCATAGAAGCGCCGTATGTTCCGACTATGTTAATTTGTCATTATGATAATGTAAGGTGTGGGCCATTTTCCGCACCGGGCCGCCATGGTAGCCCAAAACAACGACGATACACAAAAACAGAAACAGAACCGGGAGGGGAGTGATGTCTCAGACAGCAAAAGTGCTGCTGCTGTATGCCCATCCGGAATCTCAGGACTCGGTGGCAAACCGCGTCCTGCTTAAGCCGGCTACTCAGCTCAGTAACGTGACGGTGCACGATCTCTACGCGCACTACCCTGATTTCTTTATCGATATTCCGTACGAGCAGGAATTGCTGCGTCAGCATGATGTGATTGTGTTCCAGCATCCGCTCTATACCTATAGCTGTCCGGCCCTGCTGAAAGAGTGGCTGGATCGGGTGCTGAGCCGGGGGTTTTCCAGCGGGGTGGGGGGCAACCAACTGGCGGGAAAGTACTGGCGTAGTGTGATTACCACCGGTGAGCCGGAGAGCGCCTACCGCTACGATGGCCTTAACCGTTATCCGATGAGCGATATCCTGCGACCGTTTGAACTGACGGCGGCGATGTGCCGAATGCACTGGATGAGCCCGATTATTGTCTACTGGGCACGGCGTCAGGATCCGAAGGAGCTGGCGAGCCACGCCAGAGCGTACGGAGAATGGCTGGCATCACCGATTCCGGCAGGAGGGCGTTAATGGAAGGATCGAATTTACTCCTCGCCGGGGTGCTGTTTTTGTTTGCCGCGGTGGTGGCTGTACCGTTGGCCGCACGGCTCGGTATTGGCGCGGTACTCGGGTATCTGCTGGCGGGGATCGCGATTGGCCCCTGGGGGCTGGGATTCATCAGCGATGTCGATGAAATTCTCCATTTCTCCGAGCTGGGTGTGGTCTTCCTGATGTTCATCATTGGCCTGGAGCTGAATCCGTCAAAGCTGTGGCAGCTCCGGCGCTCTATCTTTGGCGTTGGCGCGGCGCAGGTGCTGTTCAGCGCGGCCATTCTGGCCGGATTGCTGATGCTCACTGACTTTTCGTGGCAGGCGGCGACCATTGGCGGTATTGGCCTTGCCATGTCCTCAACGGCGATGGCATTGCAGCTGATGCGGGATAAGGGCATGAACCGCAGTGAGTCGGGGCAACTGGGGTTTTCGGTGCTGCTGTTTCAGGATTTAGCGGTGATCCCGGCGTTAGCGCTGGTGCCGCTGTTGGCCGGGCCGGGTGACGATCACTTTGACTGGGCAAAAGTCTCCATGAAGGTGCTGGCTTTTGCGGGCATGCTAATTGGGGGACGTTTTCTGCTGCGGCCGGTGTTCCGCTTCATCGCCGCGTCAGGCGTGCGCGAGGTGTTTACCGCCGCAACGCTGCTGCTGGTATTAGGCTCTGCGCTGTTTATGGACGCGCTGGGGCTGTCGATGGCGCTGGGTACGTTTATCGCCGGGGTGCTGCTCGCCGAGAGCGAATACCGCCACGAACTGGAAATTGCGATCGAACCCTTTAAAGGGCTGCTGTTAGGGCTGTTCTTTATTTCGGTGGGCATGGCGCTCAATCTCGGTGTGCTCTATACCCATCTGCTGTGGGTTATTGTGAGCGTGGCTGTGCTGGTGGCGGTGAAAACGCTGGTGCTGTATGTCCTGGCGCGTATATCCGGGCTGCGCAGTTCGGAACGTATGCAGTTTGCCAGCGTGCTAAGCCAGGGGGGAGAGTTCGCGTTTGTGCTGTTCTCTACGGCATCGTCCCAGAAACTGTTCAAAGACGATCAGATGGCGCTTCTGCTGGTGACGGTCACGCTGTCGATGATGACCACGCCGCTGCTGATGAAGCTGGTGGATAAACTGCTGTCGCGCCGCTTAAACCCGGCTGACGATGAAGATGAAGCCCCGTGGGTGGAAGACGATAAGCCGCAAGTGATTGTGGTGGGGTTTGGCCGCTTCGGGCAGGTGATTGGTCGTCTGCTGATGGCGAACAAAATGCGCATCACGGTGCTCGAGCGGGATATCAGCGCGGTCAACCTGATGCGCAAATATGGTTACAAGGTTTACTACGGCGATGCGACGCAGCTCGAACTGCTGCGATCCGCAGGTGCGGAGGCGGCGGAGTCGATCGTCATAACCTGTAACGATCCGGAAGATACGATGAAGCTGGTCGAACTCTGCCAGCAGCATTTCCCGCATCTGCATATTCTGGCGCGTGCGCGGGGACGTGTTGAAGCGCACGAACTGTTGCAGGCGGGTGTGAAACACTTCTCGCGTGAGACGTTTTCCAGTGCGCTGGAGCTGGGGCGCAAGGCGTTGATTTCGCTGGGTATGCACCCGCATCAGGCGCAGCGGGCCCAGATGCACTTCCGACGGCTGGATATGCGAATGCTGCGCGAGCTGATGCCCGTACACACGGATACGGCGCAGATTTCCCGCGTGCGGGAAGCGCGTCGCGAGCTGGAGGAGATTTTCCAGCGTGAGATGCAGCAGGAACGACGCCAGCTGGACGGCTGGGACGAATTTGAATAAAGGGTAACCAAATATGGCTGTACGTAAACGCTTTATTGCGGGCGCAAAGTGCCCTTCCTGCCAGGCGCAAGATACTCTGGCAATGTGGCGTGAAAATAATATTGATTTTGTTGAGTGTGTTAAGTGCGGCCACCAGATGCGTGAGGCCGACAAAGAAGCACGCGATCATGTACGCAAAGAAGAGCAAGTGATCGGCATTTTTCATCCGGACTAGCGATATGCCCTGAGTTTTTTTAAGCTAAAGGGTACACGGGTGCAGATTTCCGCTACAATCTGCGCCAGCAATTTTCCCACGCTCAGGAGATATCATGAAAGTAGCAAAAGACCTGGTGGTCAGCCTGGCCTATCAGGTACGTACAGAAGACGGTGTGTTGGTTGATGAGTCTCCGGTGAGTGCGCCGCTGGACTACCTGCATGGTCACGGTTCCCTGATTTCCGGCCTGGAAAACGCGCTGGAAGGTCATGAAGTTGGCGATAAATTTGACGTTGCTGTAGGCGCGAACGACGCATACGGCCAGTATGACGACAACCTGGTTCAGCGCGTTCCTAAAGACGTGTTCATGGGCGTTGACGAACTGCAGGTTGGCATGCGCTTCCTGGCGGAAACTGACCAGGGCCCGGTTCCGGTTGAAATTACTGAAGTTGAAGACGACCACGTTGTGGTTGATGGCAACCACATGCTGGCTGGCCAGAACCTGAAGTTCAACGTAGAAGTTGTCGCTATCCGTGAAGCAACCGAAGAAGAGCTGGCTCATGGCCACGTTCACGGTGCGCACGGTCATGACCATGACCACGATCACGGCCATGACGGCTGCTGCGGTGGCCACGGCCACGACCATGGTCACGACCACGGTAAAGGTGGTTGCGGTAACGGCGGCTGTGGCTGCCACTAATTCCGTATAACGGAAAATAAAAAAGCGGGATTATCCCGCTTTTTTTTCGCCTCAATAGTGAGGTGGTGGCGTCTCTTCAGACTGTGAGGCGATGTTTGACGGCTGCGTAGCCTTCAGCTTTTCCGTCAGCAGGCGCATATGATCCCGCAGTTTCGCCATTTCGAGTTCATGCGCGGTCACGGTCTGGTTAAGCTCTTCGATGGTGATGTCCTGAAAAGCCAGGCGGCTTTCCAGTTCAGCCAGTCTCGCTTCAATCGTTGTGTCCTTCATCATTCACCTCGTCTGTTTCTGATTCGCCATAATGGGCCAGCGGCGGCGAAGTTTAACTGAGTTTGTTCCTTAGTGCAGTATCCATCCCTTTGGCAAGAAACTTATTTAAACAAAAATAGTCTTAAAAGTGGCGAGAATCGGGAGAGTCTGTCTGTAGATTTCTTCCACAACGTTTTATAGTACGTAGCTCATTTACGTTTAATGCTGGGGTGAGAGTCCCCAGGCCCTGGAGATATGGATGAAATCACTGTTTAAAGTAACGCTGCTGGCGACGACGATGGCTGTTGCGCTGAACGCGCCGCTGTCCTTCGCTGCTGATACTGCTGCGAAGCCTGCTGCAACTGCAGACAGCAAAGCGGCGTTCAAAAATGACGACCAGAAATCTGCCTACGCACTGGGCGCATCTCTGGGTCGTTACATGGAAAATTCTCTGAAAGAACAAGAGAAACTGGGCATCAAACTGGACAAAGCTCAGCTGATCGCGGGTGTTCAGGATGCGTTTGCTGATAAGAGCAAACTGTCTGACCAGGAAATTGAACAGACTCTGCAGGCGTTCGAAGCGCGTGTGAAAGGTGCCGCTCAGACGAAGATGGAAGCGGACGCGAAAGACAACGAAGCGAAAGGCAAAGCCTACCGCGATACCTTTGCTAAAGAGAAGGGCGTAAAAACCTCTTCTACCGGTCTGGTATACAAAGTTGAGAAAGAAGGTACCGGTGATGCACCGAAAGACAGCGATACTGTCGTGGTGAACTACAAAGGTACGCTGATCGACGGTAAAGAGTTCGATAACTCCTACACCCGCGGTGAGCCGCTCTCCTTCCGTCTGGATGGTGTGATCCCAGGCTGGACTGAAGGTCTGAAAAACATCAAGAAAGGCGGTAAGATCAAGCTGGTTATCCCACCGGATCTGGCCTATGGCAAAACCGGCGTTCCGGGTATCCCTGCCAACTCTACGCTGGTGTTTGACGTAGAGCTGCTGGATATCAAACCGGCACCGAAAGCCGATGCGAAACCAGAAGCGCAGGCAGATCAAAAAGCTGCCGCAGACGCGAAGAAGTAATGTAATGAAAACCGCCGCCTTTAAGGCGGCGGTTTTTTTTATTGTGGGGCAGATATAATTAACACTGGAAAGTGCCAGGTACGCTGTATTAATTTAGTTGTCCGTGTAGATAATGAGCCTGCCCTGAAAACCTAACGACAGGCTCCTGAAAAGGAGTGTTTTTTTCATGTCCAGGTCGCTTTTAACCAACGAAACCAGTGAACTTGATTTGCTGGATCAACGTCCTTTCGACCAGACCGACTTCGATATTCTGAAATCCTACGAAGCGGTGGTGGACGGGTTAGCGATGCTCATTGGGTCCCACTGCGAAATCGTATTGCACTCCCTGCAAGATCTGAAGTGTTCCGCCATCCGCATTGCTAATGGTGAGCATACTGGCCGTAAAATTGGTTCGCCAATTACCGACCTTGCATTGCGTATGCTGCATGACATGACCGGCGCGGACAGCAGCGTCTCCAAATGCTATTTCACTCGCGCCAAAAGCGGCGTGCTGATGAAATCAGAAACCATTGCTATTCGAAATCGCGAGCATCGTGTGATCGGACTGCTGTGCATCAACATGAACCTTGATGTGCCATTCTCGCAAATCATGAGCACCTTTATTCCGCCTGAAACGCCAGACGTGGGCTCTTCTGTTAACTTTGCCTCTTCAGTTGAGGATCTCGTCACGCAGACGCTGGAGTTCACGATTGAAGAGGTGAATGCCGATCGCAACGTATCGAACAACGCCAAGAACCGTCAGATCGTGCTGAATCTCTATGAAAAAGGCATTTTTGATATCAAAGACGCCATCAATCAGGTGGCTGACCGCCTGAACATTTCCAAACATACGGTCTACCTCTATATTCGCCAGTTCAAAAGCGGTGATTTCCTGGGGCAAGATAAGTAATGCGTTTTGCGTTAATGGTGACAGGCCCGGCGTATGGCACTCAGCAGGCCAGCAGCGCGCTGCAATTTGCCCAAGCGCTGCTAAAAGCCGGACACGAACTGGTGAGCGTCTTCTTCTATCGGGAAGGGGTTTATAACGCGAACCAGTTTACGTCGCCGGCCAGCGATGAGTTTGATCTGGTGCGCGCCTGGCAGGCGTTAAATGAGACGCAGGGTGTTGAATTGCATATCTGCGTGGCAGCGGCCCTGCGTCGCGGTGTCGCTGATACAACCGAAGCCGCGCGTCTTGGTTTAGCCGGTTCCAACCTGCAGCCCGGATTTACGCTAAGTGGTCTGGGCGCGCTGGCGCAGGCTGCGCTCACCTGTGACCGAGTGGTGCAATTCTGATGAAACGCGTAGCGTTTGTTTTTACCACTGCCCCGCACGGTAGCGCATCGGGCCGAGAAGGGCTGGATGCGCTGCTCGCGACATCTGCATTGACCGAGGAGATCGGCGTCTTCTTTTTAGGGGACGGGGTGATTCAGCTGCTGGCGGGCCAGCAACCGCAGGCGATTTTGATGCGGGACTACATCGCCACCTTTAAAGTGCTGCCGCTGTACGACATTGAAACCTTCTATGTGTGCGCCGACTCGCTGGCCGCTCGCGGATTAGATGAGAAGACGCCTTTTGTTCTGGATGTCACGTGCCTGTCTTCTGCTGCGCTGCGCGAACAACTCTCTCACTACGACACTGTTCTGACTTTCTGAGGCTGCCATGCTCCATACCCTGAGCCGCTCACCGTGGCAATGTGATATCGACACGCTACTGAGCATGCTGCGCGAAGGTGATGACCTGCTGCTGATTCAGGATGGCGTACTTGCTGCGCTGGAAGGCAGCCGTTTCGTTGAAATCCTCACGAATGCCCCCATAACTGTCTCTGCGCTAAAGGACGATCTGGATGCGCGGGGTCTTTCTGGTCAAATTTCAGCCAAAATTGACGTGGTTGGCTATACTGATTTCGTCAATCTTACTGTGACGCACGCCAGTCAAATGAACTGGTGATTTGAGATCGCTGTATATTTCTTGACACCTTTTCGACGTAGCCCTAAAATTTCGCGTCCTCATATTGTATGAGGTCGTTTTATTACGTGTTTACGAAGCAAAAGCTAAAACCAGGAGCTATTTAATGGCAACAGTTAACCAGCTGGTACGCAAACCACGTGCACGCAAAGTTGCAAAGAGCAACGTGCCTGCGCTGGAAGCATGCCCGCAGAAACGTGGTGTATGTACTCGTGTGTATACCACCACTCCTAAAAAACCAAACTCCGCACTGCGTAAAGTATGCCGTGTGCGTTTGACTAACGGTTTCGAAGTGACTTCCTACATCGGTGGTGAAGGTCACAACCTGCAGGAGCACTCCGTGATCCTGATCCGTGGCGGTCGTGTTAAAGACCTTCCGGGTGTTCGTTACCACACCGTTCGTGGTGCGCTGGACTGCTCAGGTGTTAAAGACCGTAAGCAGGCTCGCTCCAAGTACGGCGTGAAGCGTCCTAAGGCTTAATGGTTCTCCGTTAAGTAAGGCCAAACTGATTTATCTTAATGTCAAACTAAACTCGTAGAGTTTTGGACAATCCTGAATTAACAACGGAGTATTCCCATGCCACGTCGTCGCGTCATTGGTCAGCGTAAAATTCTTCCAGATCCGAAATTCGGATCAGAACTGCTGGCAAAATTTGTAAATATCCTGATGGTAGATGGTAAAAAATCTACTGCAGAAGCAATCGTATACAGCGCGCTGGAGACCCTGGCTCAGCGTTCTGGTAAAAATGAACTGGAAGCTTTCGAAGTCGCTCTCGACAACGTTCGCCCAACTGTAGAAGTTAAGTCCCGCCGCGTTGGTGGTTCTACTTATCAGGTTCCAGTTGAAGTTCGTCCGGTTCGTCGTAATGCCCTGGCAATGCGTTGGATCGTTGAAGCTGCTCGTAAACGCGGTGATAAATCCATGGCTCTGCGTCTGGCGAACGAACTTTCTGATGCTGCAGAAAACAAAGGTACTGCAGTTAAGAAACGTGAAGACGTTCACCGTATGGCAGAAGCCAACAAGGCGTTCGCACACTACCGTTGGTAATCCCTTCGGAGTATTAGTCACCAGGCGGGCGCTTCAGAGAAGCTGCCCGCTCTGGGTTACTTAACTGAACGCCTAAAGAAACAAACGAGGAATCAAATGGCTCGTACAACACCCATCGCACGCTACCGTAACATCGGTATCAGTGCGCACATCGACGCCGGTAAGACCACTACTACCGAACGTATTCTGTTCTACACCGGTGTAAACCATAAAATCGGTGAAGTTCATGACGGCGCAGCCACCATGGACTGGATGGAACAGGAGCAGGAGCGTGGTATTACTATCACCTCCGCAGCGACTACTGCATTCTGGTCAGGTATGGCTAAGCAGTACGAACCGCATCGCGTAAACATCATCGACACCCCAGGGCACGTTGACTTCACCATCGAAGTAGAACGTTCCATGCGTGTTCTTGACGGCGCGGTAATGGTTTATTGCGCAGTTGGTGGTGTTCAGCCACAGTCTGAAACCGTATGGCGTCAGGCGAACAAATATAAAGTTCCACGCATCGCGTTCGTTAACAAAATGGACCGTATGGGTGCTAACTTCCTGAAAGTTGTTGGTCAGATCAAAACCCGTCTGGGCGCGAACCCTGTTCCGCTGCAGCTGGCAATTGGTGCTGAAGAAGGCTTCACCGGCGTTATCGACCTGGTGAAAATGAAAGCCATCAACTGGAACGATGCAGACCAGGGCGTTACCTTCGAATACGAAGATATCCCGGCTGAGATGCAGGACCTGGCTGACGAATGGCACCAGAACCTGATCGAATCCGCTGCTGAAGCTTCTGAAGAGCTGATGGAGAAATACCTGGGTGGTGAAGAACTGTCTGAAGAAGAGATCAAAAAAGCTCTGCGTCAGCGTGTTCTGAACAACGAAATCATCCTGGTAACCTGTGGTTCTGCGTTCAAGAACAAAGGTGTTCAGGCGATGCTGGATGCGGTAGTTGACTACCTGCCATCCCCGGTTGACGTTCCTGCGATCAACGGCATCCTGGACGACGGTAAAGATACTCCGGCTGAGCGTCACGCAAGCGACGACGAGCCGTTCTCTGCACTGGCGTTCAAAATTGCTACCGACCCATTCGTGGGTAACCTGACCTTCTTCCGCGTTTACTCTGGTGTGGTTAACTCCGGTGACACCATCCTGAACTCCGTGAAAGCGGCGCGTGAACGTTTTGGCCGTATCGTACAGATGCACGCTAACAAACGTGAAGAGATCAAAGAAGTTCGTGCGGGCGACATCGCTGCAGCTATCGGTCTGAAAGACGTGACCACCGGTGACACCCTGTGTGACCCGGATCACCCGATCATTCTGGAGCGTATGGAATTCCCTGAGCCGGTAATCTCCATCGCGGTTGAACCAAAAACCAAAGCTGACCAGGAAAAAATGGGTCTGGCTCTGGGCCGTCTGGCGAAAGAAGACCCATCATTCCGCGTATGGACTGATGAAGAATCTAACCAGACCATCATCGCAGGTATGGGTGAACTGCACCTGGACATCATCGTTGACCGTATGAAGCGCGAGTTCAACGTTGAAGCGAACGTGGGTAAACCTCAGGTTGCTTACCGCGAAGCGATTCGCGCGAAAGTTACCGATATCGAAGGTAAACACGCTAAGCAGTCTGGTGGTCGCGGTCAGTACGGTCACGTTGTGATCGACATGTACCCACTGGAGCCGGGCTCTAACCCGAAAGGTTACGAGTTCATCAACGACATCAAAGGTGGTGTAATTCCTGGCGAATACATCCCTGCCGTTGATAAAGGCATCCAGGAACAGCTGAAAGCGGGCCCTCTGGCTGGCTATCCGGTTGTTGACATGGGTATCCGTCTGCACTTCGGTTCTTACCACGACGTTGACTCCTCTGAACTGGCGTTTAAACTGGCTGCGTCTATTGCCTTTAAAGAAGGCTTTAAGAAAGCAAAACCAGTTCTGCTTGAGCCAATCATGAAGGTTGAAGTAGAAACTCCTGAAGAGAACACCGGTGACGTTATCGGTGACTTGAGCCGTCGTCGCGGTATGCTGCGCGGTCAGGAATCCGAAGTAACTGGCGTTAAGATCCACGCTGAAGTTCCGCTGTCTGAAATGTTCGGATATGCAACTCAGCTGCGTTCTCTGACCAAAGGTCGTGCATCATACACCATGGAATTCCTGAAGTATGATGATGCGCCTAACAACGTTGCTCAGGCCGTTATTGAAGCCCGTGGTAAGTAATCCACAGGATTAAAACCTAAGTCCCGTGCTCTCTCCTGAGGGGAGAGCACTATAGTAAGGAATATAGCCGTGTCTAAAGAAAAATTTGAACGTACAAAACCGCACGTCAACGTTGGTACTATCGGCCACGTTGACCATGGTAAAACTACCCTGACTGCTGCAATCACTACCGTTCTGGCTAAAACCTACGGTGGTTCTGCTCGTGCATTCGACCAGATCGATAACGCACCAGAAGAAAAAGCTCGTGGTATCACCATCAACACCTCTCACGTTGAATATGACACCCCGACTCGCCACTACGCACACGTAGACTGCCCAGGCCACGCCGACTATGTTAAAAACATGATCACCGGTGCTGCGCAGATGGACGGCGCGATCCTGGTAGTAGCTGCGACTGACGGCCCAATGCCTCAGACTCGTGAGCACATCCTGCTGGGTCGTCAGGTAGGCGTTCCTTACATCATCGTGTTCCTGAACAAATGCGACATGGTTGATGACGAAGAGCTGCTGGAACTGGTAGAGATGGAAGTTCGTGAACTGCTGTCTCAGTACGATTTCCCAGGCGACGATACTCCAATCGTTCGTGGTTCTGCTCTGAAAGCGCTGGAAGGCGAAGCAGAGTGGGAAGAGAAAATCATCGAACTGGCTGGCTACCTGGATTCTTACATCCCAGAACCAGAGCGTGCGATTGACAAGCCATTCCTGCTGCCAATCGAAGACGTATTCTCCATCTCCGGTCGTGGTACCGTTGTTACCGGTCGTGTAGAGCGCGGTATCATCAAAGTGGGTGAAGAAGTTGAAATCGTTGGTATCAAAGAGACTGCGAAGTCTACCTGTACTGGCGTTGAAATGTTCCGCAAACTGCTGGACGAAGGCCGTGCTGGTGAGAACGTTGGTGTTCTGCTGCGTGGTATCAAACGTGAAGAAATCGAACGTGGTCAGGTTCTGGCGAAGCCAGGCTCAATCAAGCCACACACCAAGTTCGAATCTGAAGTGTACATCCTGTCCAAAGACGAAGGCGGCCGTCATACTCCGTTCTTCAAAGGCTACCGTCCACAGTTCTACTTCCGTACAACTGACGTGACCGGTACCATCGAACTGCCAGAAGGCGTAGAGATGGTAATGCCAGGTGACAACATCAAGATGGTTGTGACTCTGATCCACCCAATCGCGATGGACGACGGTCTGCGTTTCGCAATCCGTGAAGGCGGCCGTACCGTTGGCGCGGGCGTTGTTGCTAAAGTTCTGGGCTAATTAATTATCCCCGAATAAAAAAAGGACGCTTCGGCGTCCTTTTTTGTTTTATTAGCGTGTGTATTTGTCACAAATTTTCGCATTTTTTGTTTGCTCCCGCCCCGTATACTGGCGTTTGTGCTATTGTAATCATAACCATTCTCACTTACACTTTGCGCATATTTTGAACGGGAGTCTTTATGTACGTTTGTTTATGTAATGGTGTGAGTGACAAAAAAATACGTCAGGCCGTTCGCCAGTTTCAGCCACAGTCCTTCCAGCAACTTCGCAAGTTTGTTCCAGTGGGAAATCAATGCGGTAAATGCGTACGCGCAGCGCGTGAAATCATGCAGGATGAACTGATGCAGATCCCGGAATACAAAGAGATCGCGTAAGCGCCCATCTTTTTTTTGACATCCCTGTAGCCCGATCTACGCTTCAATGAGTGGAAGCGGAGGGACTATATAATGAAAGGTGATGTTAAAATCATAAGTTATCTCAATAAATTATTGGGAAATGAGCTTGTCGCAATCAATCAGTATTTTCTCCATGCGAGAATGTTTAAAAACTGGGGCCTCATGCGCCTCAACGACGTTGAGTATCACGAATCCATCGATGAGATGAAACATGCCGATAAATATATCGAGCGTATTTTATTTCTCGAAGGCATCCCCAACCTGCAGGACCTCGGTAAACTCGGCATCGGTGAAGATGTTGAAGAGATGCTGCGATCCGATCTCAGACTTGAACTTGAAGGCGCAAAAGACCTTCGCGAAGCTATTGCCTACGCAGACAGCGTCCATGACTACGTTAGCCGCGATATGATGATCCAGATTCTGGCCGATGAAGAAGGGCATATCGACTGGCTGGAAACCGAGCTGGATCTCATTGGCAAAATTGGCCTGCAAAACTATCTCCAGTCGCAGATTAAAGTGGAAGATTAACCAGCGTCTGCCAACCTACACATAAACCCGCTGCCGCCAGAAATGGCCCAAAAGGCAGTGGGTTTTTTAATGTCCGTCTGGCAGGGTTGAACAACGAAGTCATAAGAAGGTAGAGCAGCGCCAATAGTGCGGCAACCAGTGCCAGTTCGGGCAACACGCACCAACCATGCCATGCACCGAGCGCTGAAAGATACTTCACATCGCCATAGCCCATCCCTTCACGGCGAAATATTAGCCGATAACCCCAGTAGATCATGGCAAAGCCGACATACCCTGCCATCGCCCCGACCACTGCGCCAGGCAGAAAATCAGGGTGAAGACAGAGTTGATAGAGCAAACCAGCCCATAACAGGGGACAGAGATATTTATCAGGGAGAATGCCTGAGCGAATATCTTCACGCACCAGTAAACATGAGAGAACAAAATAGATGAGCAGGAAGGGGAGGAGAGTAAGCATGAACGAAACCTCAAGGTGAATTTCAGCGCATACTCTCCACACCACGAATGCCTGGCAATAGCCAAAAAATGTAATTGCGTAGTGGTTTCATAAGAACAGAAGAAAGGGGACGGATTGCAGAAAACAGTGCGAGGCCTTACGCAAGGTACACCTTTAGCGCTTAAATTCTAAACGGCACTTGCGTCTTGCCCAGATTTACGTATAATGCGCGGGCTTGTCGTAATTGACGGCGGGTTCAATCTGAACCGGAGTGACTCATTTTGTTACTCAACAATGCTCCCAATTGGGGAGCTACGTAAGAACGGTTACACTCTCCCATCAATCGTAATGGGTTTGAGGAGTAATCATTTTCGTTTATAAAATAATTGGAGCTCTGGTCTCATGCAGAACCAAAGAATCCGTATCCGCCTTAAAGCGTTTGATCATCGTCTGATCGATCAATCAACCGCGGAAATCGTCGAGACTGCTAAGCGCACTGGTGCGCAAGTCCGTGGTCCGATCCCGCTGCCGACCCGCAAAGAGCGCTTCACCGTTCTGATCTCCCCGCACGTTAACAAAGACGCGCGTGATCAGTACGAAATCCGCACTCACAAGCGTCTGGTTGACATCGTTGAGCCAACTGAGAAAACCGTTGATGCTCTGATGCGTCTGGATCTGGCTGCCGGTGTAGACGTGCAGATCAGCCTGGGTTAATCAGGTCATCGAGCGATTGAGAGGTTGAAACAATGATTGGTTTAGTCGGTAAAAAAGTGGGTATGACCCGCATCTTCACTGAAGATGGCGTTTCTATCCCAGTAACCGTAATCGAAGTTGAAGCAAACCGCGTTACTCAGGTTAAAGATCTGGCTAACGATGGCTACCGCGCTATTCAGGTTACCACTGGTGCTAAAAAAGCTAACCGTGTAACCAAACCAGAAGCGGGTCACTTCGCTAAAGCTGGCGTTGAAGCTGGCCGTGGTCTGTGGGAATTCCGTCTTGCTGAAGGCGAAGAGTTCACCGTAGGTCAGGACATTAGCGTTGAGCTGTTTGCTGACGTTAAAAAAGTTGACGTAACCGGTACCTCTAAAGGTAAAGGTTTTGCTGGTACCGTTAAGCGCTGGAACTTCCGTACCCAGGACGCTACTCACGGTAACTCCTTGTCTCACCGCGTTCCGGGTTCTATCGGTCAGAACCAGACTCCGGGCAAAGTGTTCAAAGGCAAGAAAATGGCAGGTCAGCTGGGCAACGAACGTGTAACTGTTCAGAGCCTGGACGTAGTACGTGTTGACGCTGAGCGCAACCTGCTGCTGGTTAAAGGTGCGGTCCCGGGTGCAACCGGTAGCGACCTGATCGTTAAACCAGCTGTGAAGGCGTAAGGGGATAGCAATGGAATTAGTATTGAAAGACGCGCAGAGCGCGCTGACTGTTTCCGAAACTACCTTCGGTCGTGATTTCAACGAAGCGCTGGTTCACCAGGTTGTTGTTGCTTATGCAGCTGGTGCTCGTCAGGGTACTCGTGCTCAGAAGACTCGTGCTGAAGTAACTGGTTCTGGCAAAAAGCCATGGCGCCAGAAAGGTACCGGCCGTGCGCGTTCAGGTTCTATCAAGAGCCCGATCTGGCGTTCAGGTGGCGTGACCTTCGCTGCGCGTCCACAGGACCACAGTCAAAAAGTTAACAAAAAGATGTACCGCGGCGCGCTGAAAAGCATCCTGTCCGAGCTGGTACGTCAGGATCGTCTGATCGTTGTCGAGAAGTTCTCTGTAGAAGCGCCTAAAACTAAGCTGCTGGCACAGAAACTGAAAGACATGGCTCTGGAAGATGTGCTGATCATCACCGGTGAGCTGGACGAGAACCTGTTCCTGGCCGCGCGCAACCTGCACAAGGTTGACGTACGCGACGCGACTGGTATCGACCCGGTTAGCCTGATCGCCTTCGACAAAGTCGTAATGACTGCTGATGCTGTTAAGCAAGTTGAGGAGATGCTGGCATGATTCGTGAAGAACGTCTGCTGAAGGTGCTGCGCGCACCGCACGTTTCTGAAAAAGCGTCTACTGCGATGGAAAAAACAAACACCATCGTTCTCAAAGTTGCTAAAGACGCGACCAAAGCAGAGATCAAAGCTGCTGTGCAGAAACTGTTTGAAGTCGAAGTCGAAGTCGTTAACACCCTGGTAGTTAAAGGGAAAGTTAAACGTCACGGACAGCGTATCGGTCGTCGTAGCGACTGGAAAAAAGCTTACGTCACCCTGAAAGAAGGCCAGAACCTGGACTTCGTTGGCGGCGCTGAGTAAGTCGGAGGAGTAATACAATGGCAGTTGTTAAATGTAAACCGACATCTCCGGGTCGTCGCCACGTAGTTAAAGTGGTTAACCCTGAGCTGCACAAGGGCAAACCTTTTGCTCCGTTGCTGGAAAAAAACAGCAAATCCGGTGGTCGTAACAACAATGGCCGTATCACCACTCGTCACATCGGTGGTGGCCACAAGCAGGCTTATCGTATTGTTGACTTCAAACGCAACAAAGACGGTATCCCAGCAGTTGTTGAGCGTCTTGAGTACGATCCGAACCGTTCCGCGAACATCGCGCTGGTTCTGTACAAAGACGGCGAACGCCGTTACATCCTGGCCCCTAAAGGCCTGAAAGCTGGCGACCAGATTCAGTCTGGCGTTGATGCTGCAATCAAAGCAGGCAACACCCTGCCGATGCGCAATATCCCGGTTGGTTCTACCGTTCATAACGTAGAAATGAAACCAGGTAAAGGCGGTCAGCTGGCGCGTTCCGCGGGTACTTACGTTCAGATCGTTGCGCGTGACGGTGCTTATGTCACCCTGCGTCTGCGTTCTGGTGAAATGCGTAAAGTCGAAGCAGACTGCCGCGCTACTCTGGGCGAAGTTGGCAATGCTGAGCATATGCTGCGCGTTCTGGGTAAAGCTGGTGCTGCACGCTGGCGTGGTGTTCGTCCTACCGTTCGCGGTACTGCGATGAACCCAGTAGACCACCCACATGGTGGTGGTGAAGGTCGTAACTTTGGTAAGCACCCGGTAACTCCGTGGGGCGTTCAGACCAAAGGTAAGAAGACCCGCAGCAACAAGCGTACTGATAAATTTATCGTACGTCGCCGTAGCAAATAATTTTAGAGGATAAGCCATGCCACGTTCTCTCAAGAAAGGTCCTTTTATTGACCTGCACTTGCTGAAGAAGGTAGAGAAAGCGGTGGAAAGCGGAGACAAGAAGCCCCTGCGCACTTGGTCCCGTCGTTCAACGATCTTTCCTAACATGATCGGTTTGACCATCGCTGTCCATAATGGTCGTCAGCACGTTCCAGTCTTTGTTACCGACGAAATGGTTGGTCACAAACTGGGTGAATTCGCACCGACTCGTACTTATCGCGGCCACGCTGCTGATAAAAAAGCGAAGAAGAAATAAGGTAGGAGGAAGAGATGGAAACTTTAGCTCAACATCGCCATGCTCGTTCTTCTGCACAGAAGGTTCGCCTTGTTGCTGACCTGATTCGCGGTAAGAAAGTGTCGCAGGCCCTGGACATCCTGACCTATACCAACAAGAAAGCTGCGGTATTGGTCAAGAAAGTACTGGAATCTGCCATTGCTAACGCTGAACACAACGATGGCGCTGACATCGACGATCTGAAAGTCGCGAAAATTTTCGTAGATGAAGGCCCAAGCATGAAGCGCATTATGCCGCGTGCGAAAGGTCGTGCAGATCGCATCCTGAAGCGCACCAGCCACATTACTGTGGTTGTGTCCGATCGCTGAGACTCTGGAGACTAGCAATGGGTCAGAAAGTACATCCTAATGGTATTCGCCTGGGTATTGTAAAACCATGGAACTCTACCTGGTTTGCGAACACCAAAGAATTCGCTGACAACCTGGACAGCGATTTTAAAGTACGTCAGTACCTGACGAAGGAACTGGCTAAAGCGTCTGTATCTCGTATCGTTATCGAGCGTCCAGCTAAGAGCATCCGTGTGACTATTCACACTGCTCGCCCTGGCATCGTTATCGGTAAGAAAGGCGAAGACGTAGAAAAACTGCGCAAGGTCGTAGCGGATATCGCTGGCGTTCCTGCACAGATCAATATCGCTGAAGTTCGTAAGCCTGAACTGGACGCTAAATTGGTTGCTGACAGCATCACTTCTCAGCTGGAACGTCGTGTTATGTTCCGTCGTGCTATGAAGCGTGCTGTACAGAACGCAATGCGTCTGGGCGCTAAAGGTATCAAAGTTGAAGTTAGCGGCCGTCTGGGCGGCGCGGAAATCGCACGTACCGAATGGTACCGTGAAGGTCGCGTACCGCTGCACACTCTGCGTGCTGACATCGACTACAACACCTCTGAAGCGCACACCACTTACGGTGTAATCGGCGTTAAGGTATGGATCTTCAAAGGTGAGATCCTGGGTGGTATGGCTGCTGTTGAACAACCGGAAAAACCGGCTGCTCAACCTAAAAAGCAGCAGCGTAAAGGCCGTAAATAAGGAGCGTCGCTGATGTTACAACCAAAGCGTACAAAATTCCGTAAAGTGCACAAAGGCCGCAACCGTGGTCTGGCGCAGGGTACGGATGTTAGCTTCGGCACTTTCGGTCTGAAAGCTGTTGGCCGTGGTCGTCTGACTGCACGTCAGATCGAAGCAGCACGTCGTGCAATGACCCGTGCAGTTAAGCGTCAAGGTAAGATCTGGATCCGTGTATTCCCGGACAAACCGATCACCGAGAAGCCGCTGGAAGTTCGTATGGGTAAAGGTAAAGGTAACGTGGAGTACTGGGTTGCCTTGATCCAACCGGGCAAAGTCCTGTATGAAATGGACGGTGTTCCGGAAGAGCTGGCCCGTGAAGCCTTCGGCCTGGCAGCAGCGAAACTGCCTATCAAAACCACCTTTGTAACTAAGACGGTGATGTAATGAAAGCAAAAGAGCTGCGTGAAAAGAGCGTTGAAGAGCTGAACGCTGAGCTGCTGAACCTGCTGCGCGAGCAGTTCAACCTGCGTATGCAGGCTGCAAGTGGCCAGCTGCAACAGACCCACCTGCTGAAGCAAGTGCGTCGCAATGTTGCACGCGTTAAGACTTTACTGACTGAGAAGGCGGGTGCGTAATGACCGATAAAATCCGTACTCTGCAAGGTCGTGTTGTTAGCGACAAAATGGAGAAATCCATCGTTGTTGCTATCGAACGCATTGTGAAACACCCGATCTACGGTAAATTCATCAAGCGTACGACCAAACTGCACGTACATGACGAGAACAACGAATGTGGTATCGGCGACAAGGTTGAAATCCGTGAATGCCGTCCACTGTCCAAGACTAAGTCCTGGACGCTGGTTCGCGTTGTAGAGAAAGCGGTTCTGTAATACAGTACCCGTTCTCGATACGAATAAACGGCTCAGCGATGAGCCGTTTATTTTTTCTACCCATATTGCAGAAGCGGTGTTATAATGCCGCGCCCTCGATATGGGGCTTTTTAACGGCTCTGATTTTAGAGTCTCAGGTAGTAGTTGACATTAGCGGAGCACTAAAATGATCCAAGAACAGACTATGCTGAACGTCGCCGACAACTCCGGTGCACGTCGCGTAATGTGTATCAAGGTTCTGGGTGGCTCGCACCGTCGCTACGCAGGCGTAGGCGACATCATCAAGATCACCATCAAAGAAGCAATTCCACGTGGTAAGGTCAAAAAAGGTGATGTGCTGAAAGCGGTAGTGGTGCGCACCAAGAAGGGTGTTCGTCGCCCTGACGGTTCTGTCATTCGCTTCGATGGTAATGCATGCGTTATTTTGAACAATAACAGCGAGCAGCCAATCGGCACGCGTATCTTTGGGCCGGTAACTCGTGAACTTCGTACTGAGAAGTTCATGAAAATTATCTCTCTGGCACCAGAAGTACTCTAAGGAGCGAATCATGGCAGCGAAAATCCGTCGTGATGACGAAGTTATCGTGTTAACCGGTAAAGATAAAGGTAAACGCGGTAAAGTAAAAAATGTCCTGTCTTCCGGCAAGGTCATTGTTGAAGGTATCAACCTGGTTAAAAAACATCAGAAGCCGGTTCCGGCCCTGAACCAACCAGGCGGCATCGTTGAAAAAGAAGCTGCTATTCAGGTTTCTAACGTTGCAATCTTCAATGCGGCAACCGGCAAGGCTGACCGTGTAGGCTTTAGATTCGAAGACGGCAAAAAAGTCCGTTTCTTCAAGTCTAACAGCGAAACTATCAAGTAATTTGGAGTAGTACGATGGCGAAACTGCATGATTACTACAAAGACGAAGTAGTTAAGAAACTCATGACTGAGTTTAACTACAATTCTGTCATGCAAGTCCCTCGGGTCGAGAAGATCACCCTGAACATGGGTGTTGGTGAAGCGATCGCTGACAAGAAACTGCTGGATAACGCAGCAGCTGACCTGACAGCAATCTCCGGTCAAAAACCGCTGATCACCAAAGCACGCAAATCAGTTGCAGGCTTCAAAATCCGTCAGGGCTATCCGATCGGCTGTAAAGTAACTCTGCGTGGCGAACGCATGTGGGAGTTCTTTGAGCGCCTGATCACTATTGCTGTACCTCGTATCCGTGACTTCCGTGGCCTGTCCGCTAAGTCATTCGACGGTCGTGGTAACTACAGCATGGGTGTCCGTGAGCAGATCATCTTCCCAGAAATCGACTACGATAAAGTCGACCGCGTGCGTGGTTTGGATATTACCATTACCACTACTGCGAAATCTGACGAAGAAGGCCGTGCTCTGCTGGCTGCCTTTGACTTCCCGTTCCGCAAGTAAGGTAGGGTTACTGAATGGCTAAGCAATCAATGAAAGCACGCGAAGTAAAACGCGTAGCTTTAGCTGATAAATTCTTCGCTAAACGCGCTGAACTGAAAGCGATCATCTCTGATGTGAACGCTTCCGACGAAGATCGTTGGAACGCAGTTCTCAAGCTGCAAACTCTGCCGCGTGATTCCAGCCCGTCTCGTCAGCGTAACCGCTGCCGTCAAACAGGTCGTCCACATGGTTATGTGGGCAAGTTCGGGTTGAGCCGTATTAAGCTGCGTGAAGCCGCCATGCGCGGTGAAGTGCCAGGCTTGAAAAAGGCTAGCTGGTAATTGTCACCAATTGAATCACGGGAGTAAAGACAGATGAGCATGCAAGATCCGATCGCGGATATGCTGACCCGTATCCGTAACGGTCAGGCCGCGAATAAAGCTGCGGTCACCATGCCTTCCTCCAAGCTGAAAGTGGCAATCGCCAACGTGCTGAAGGACGAAGGTTTTATTGAAGATTTTAAAGTTGAAGGCGACACCAAGCCGGAACTGGAAGTGACTCTTAAGTACTTCCAGGGTAAAGCTGTTGTAGAAAGCATTCAGCGTGTCAGCCGCCCAGGTCTGCGCATCTATAAGAAAAAAGATGAGCTGCCAAAAGTTATGGCCGGTCTGGGTATCGCAGTTGTTTCTACCTCTAAAGGTGTTATGACTGATCGTGCAGCGCGCCAGGCTGGTCTTGGCGGCGAAATTATCTGCTACGTAGCCTAATCGGAGGAAAAAATGTCTCGTGTTGCTAAAGCACCGGTCGTTGTTCCTGCCGGCGTTGATGTAAAAATCAACGGTCAGGTTATTACGATCAAAGGTAAAAACGGCGAGCTGACTCGTACTCTCAACGATGCTGTTGAAGTTAAACATGCAGATAATGCTCTGACCTTCGGTCCGCGTGATGGTTACGCAGACGGCTGGGCTCAGGCTGGTACCGCGCGTGCCCTGCTGAACTCAATGGTTATCGGTGTTACCGAAGGCTTCACTAAGAAGCTGCAGCTGGTTGGTGTAGGTTATCGTGCAGCGATCAAAGGGAATGCAGTAGGCCTGTCTCTGGGCTTCTCTCACCCTGTTGAGCATCCGCTGCCGGCCGGTATCACTGCAGAATGTCCAACTCAGACTGAGATCGTGCTGAAAGGCGCTGATAAACAGCTGATTGGCCAGGTTGCAGCAGATCTGCGCGCCTACCGTCGTCCTGAGCCTTATAAAGGCAAGGGTGTTCGTTACGCCGACGAAGTCGTGCGTACCAAAGAGGCTAAGAAGAAGTAAGGTAACACTATGGATAAGAAATCTGCTCGTATCCGTCGTGCGACCCGCGCACGCCGCAAGCTCAAAGAGCTGGGTGCAACTCGCCTGGTGGTACATCGTACCCCGCGTCACATTTACGCACAGGTAATTGCACCGAACGGTTCTGAAGTTCTGGTAGCTGCTTCTACTGTAGAAAAAGCTATCGCAGAACAATTGAAGTACACCGGTAACAAAGACGCTGCTGCAGCTGTAGGTAAAGCTGTTGCTGAACGCGCTCTGGAAAAAGGCATCAGCAATGTATCCTTTGACCGTTCCGGGTTCCAATATCATGGTCGTGTCCAGGCACTGGCAGATGCTGCCCGTGAAGCTGGCCTTCAGTTCTAAGGTAGAGGTGTAAGATGGCTCACATCGAAAAACAAGCTGGCGAACTGCAGGAAAAGCTGATCGCGGTAAACCGCGTATCTAAAACCGTTAAAGGTGGTCGTATTTTCTCCTTCACAGCTCTGACTGTAGTTGGTGATGGTAACGGTCGCGTTGGTTTTGGTTACGGTAAAGCGCGTGAAGTTCCAGCAGCGATCCAGAAAGCGATGGAAAAAGCCCGTCGCAATATGATTAACGTCGCGCTGAACAACGGCACCCTGCAGCACCCAGTTAAAGGTGTTCACACGGGTTCTCGTGTATTCATGCAGCCAGCTTCAGAAGGTACCGGTATCATCGCCGGTGGTGCAATGCGCGCCGTTCTGGAAGTTGCTGGGGTTCATAACGTTCTGGCTAAAGCATACGGTTCCACCAACCCGATCAACGTGGTTCGTGCAACTATTGATGGCCTGGAAAATATGAATTCTCCAGAAATGGTCGCTGCCAAGCGTGGTAAATCCGTTGAAGAAATTCTGGGGTAATTGACCATGGCAAAGACTATTAAAATCACTCAAACCCGCAGTGCAATCGGTCGTCTGCCGAAACACAAGGCAACGCTGCTTGGCCTGGGTCTGCGTCGTATTGGTCATACCGTTGAGCGCGAGGATACTCCTGCTGTTCGCGGTATGGTCAACGCGGTTTACTTCATGGTTAAAGTTGAGGAGTAAGAGATGCGTTTAAATACTCTGTCTCCGGCCGAAGGCTCTAAAAAGGCGGGTAAACGCCTGGGTCGTGGTATCGGTTCTGGCCTCGGCAAAACCGGTGGTCGTGGTCACAAAGGTCAGAACTCTCGTTCTGGCGGTGGCGTACGTCGCGGTTTCGAGGGTGGCCAGATGCCACTGTACCGTCGTCTGCCGAAGTTCGGCTTCACTTCTCGCAAAGCAGCGATCACAGCGGAAGTCCGTCTGTCTGACCTGGCGAAAGTTGAAGGCGGCGTTGTAGACCTGAACACGCTGAAAGCAGCTAACATTATCGGTATCCAGATCGAGTTCGCGAAAGTGATCCTGGCTGGTGAAGTTTCTACTCCGGTAACTGTTCGTGGCCTGCGTGTTACTAAAGGTGCTCGTGCTGCTATCGAAGCTGCTGGCGGTAAAATTGAGGAATAAGTAGCAGATGGCTAAGCAACCGGGATTAGATTTTCAAAGTGCCAAAGGTGGATTTGGTGAGCTGAAACGCAGACTGCTGTTTGTAATCGGCGCGCTGATTGTGTTCCGTATTGGCTCTTTTATTCCGATCCCTGGTATCGATGCCGCTGTACTTGCCAAACTGCTTGAGCAACAGCGAGGCACCATCATTGAAATGTTTAACATGTTCTCTGGTGGTGCTCTCAGCCGTGCTTCTATCTTCGCGCTGGGTATTATGCCGTATATTTCGGCATCCATTATTATCCAGCTGCTGACGGTCGTTCATCCGGCCCTGGCAGAACTGAAGAAAGAAGGGGAGTCTGGACGTCGTAAGATTAGTCAGTACACCCGCTACGGTACTCTGGTGCTGGCAATATTCCAGTCGATCGGTATTGCTACCGGTCTTCCGAATATGCCTGGTATGCAGGGCCTGGTCTTAAACCCAGGCTTTGCATTCTATTTCACCGCTGTTGTTAGTCTGGTCACAGGGACAATGTTCCTGATGTGGCTCGGCGAACAGATTACTGAACGTGGTATCGGTAACGGTATCTCAATCATTATCTTCGCCGGTATTGTTGCGGGTCTCCCGCCAGCCATCGCCCATACTATCGAGCAAGCGCGTCAAGGCGACCTGCACTTCCTCCTGTTGCTGTTGGTTGCAGTATTAGTATTTGCAGTGACGTTCTTTGTTGTCTTCGTTGAACGTGGTCAACGCCGCATTGTGGTGAACTACGCGAAACGTCAGCAGGGTCGTCGTGTCTATGCTGCACAGAGCACACATTTGCCGCTGAAAGTGAATATGGCAGGGGTAATCCCGGCGATCTTCGCTTCCAGTATTATTCTGTTCCCGGCAACCATCGCTTCATGGTTCGGGGGCGGTACTGGTTGGAACTGGCTGACAACAATTTCGCTGTATTTGCAGCCTGGGCAACCACTTTATGTGTTACTCTATGCGTCTGCGATCATCTTCTTCTGTTTCTTCTACACGGCGTTGGTCTTCAACCCGCGTGAAACAGCAGATAACCTGAAGAAGTCCGGTGCATTTGTACCAGGAATTCGTCCGGGAGAGCAAACGGCGAAGTATATCGATAAAGTAATGACTCGCCTGACTTTGGTTGGTGCGCTTTATATTACTTTTATCTGCCTGATCCCGGAGTTCATGCGTGATGCAATGAAAGTACCGTTCTACTTCGGTGGGACCTCACTGCTTATCGTTGTTGTCGTGATTATGGACTTTATGGCTCAAGTGCAAACTCTGATGATGTCCAGTCAGTATGAGTCTGCATTGAAGAAGGCGAACCTGAAAGGCTACGGCCGCTAATTGGTCGCCTGAGAAGTTACGGAGAGTAAAAATGAAAGTTCGTGCTTCCGTCAAGAAATTATGCCGTAACTGCAAAATCGTTAAGCGTGATGGTGTCATCCGTGTGATTTGCAGTGCCGAGCCGAAGCATAAACAGCGCCAAGGCTGATTATTTCGCATATTTTTCTTGCAAAGTTGGGTTGAGCTGGCTAGATTAGCCAGCCAATCTTTTGTATGTCTGTACGTTTCCATTTGAGTATCCTGAAAACGGGCTTTTCAGCATGGTGCGTACATATTAAATAGTAGGAGTGCATAGTGGCCCGTATAGCAGGCATTAACATTCCTGATCAGAAACATGCTGTGATCGCATTAACTTCGATCTACGGCATCGGCAAGACCCGTTCTAAAGCCATCCTGGCTGCAGCGGGTATCGCTGAAGATGTTAAGATCAGTGAGCTGTCTGAAGGACAAATCGACACGCTGCGTGACGAAGTTGCCAAATTTGTCGTTGAAGGTGATCTGCGCCGTGAAATCAGCATGAGCATCAAGCGCCTGATGGATCTTGGTTGCTATCGCGGTTTGCGTCATCGTCGTGGTCTGCCAGTGCGCGGTCAGCGTACTAAGACCAACGCACGTACCCGTAAGGGTCCGCGCAAACCGATCAAGAAATAATCGGGGTGATTGAATAATGGCAAAGGCACCAATTCGTGCACGTAAACGTGTAAGAAAACAAGTCTCTGACGGCGTGGCTCATATCCATGCTTCTTTCAACAACACCATCGTTACTATTACTGATCGTCAGGGTAACGCATTGGGTTGGGCAACAGCCGGTGGTTCCGGTTTCCGTGGTTCTCGCAAATCCACTCCGTTTGCAGCTCAGGTTGCAGCAGAGCGTTGCGCAGAAGCCGTAAAAGAATACGGCATCAAGAATCTGGAAGTTATGGTTAAAGGTCCGGGTCCGGGTCGTGAATCTACTGTTCGCGCTCTGAACGCCGCTGGTTTCCGCATCACTAATATTACTGATGTGACTCCGATCCCTCATAACGGTTGTCGTCCGCCGAAAAAACGTCGCGTATAACGCTCGTTTTTTAGGTTAGTTGGAGATAGAAAATGGCAAGATATTTGGGTCCTAAGCTCAAGCTGAGCCGTCGTGAGGGCACCGACTTATTCCTTAAGTCTGGCGTTCGCGCGATCGATACCAAGTGTAAAATTGAACAAGCTCCTGGCCAGCACGGTGCGCGTAAACCGCGTCTGTCTGACTATGGTGTGCAGTTGCGTGAAAAGCAAAAAGTTCGCCGTATCTACGGTGTGCTGGAGCGTCAGTTCCGTAACTACTATAAAGAAGCAGCACGTCTGAAAGGCAACACAGGTGAAAACCTGCTGGCTCTGCTGGAAGGTCGTCTGGACAACGTTGTATACCGTATGGGCTTCGGCGCTACTCGTGCTGAATCACGCCAGCTGGTTAGCCACAAAGCAATCATGGTAAACGGTCGTGTTGTTAACATCGCTTCTTATCAGGTTAAAGCGAATGACGTTGTTAGCATTCGTGAGAAAGCGAAAAAGCAATCTCGCGTGAAAGCCGCTCTGGAGCTGGCTGAGCAGCGTGAAAAGCCAACCTGGCTGGAAGTTGATGCTGGCAAGATGGAAGGTACGTTCAAGCGTCAGCCAGAACGTTCTGATCTGTCTGCGGACATTAACGAACACCTGATCGTCGAGCTTTACTCCAAGTAAAGCTTAGTACCAAAGAGAGGACACAATGCAGGGTTCTGTGACAGAGTTTCTAAAACCGCGCCTGGTAGATATCGAGCAAGTGAGTTCGACGCACGCCAAGGTGACCCTTGAGCCTTTAGAGCGTGGCTTTGGCCATACTCTGGGTAACGCACTGCGCCGTATTCTGCTCTCATCGATGCCGGGTTGCGCGGTGACCGAGGTTGAGATTGATGGTGTACTTCATGAGTACAGCACCAAAGAAGGCGTTCAGGAAGATATCCTTGAAATCCTGCTCAACCTGAAAGGGCTGGCGGTGAGAGTTCAGGGTAAAGATGAAGTTATTCTTACTCTGAATAAATCTGGCATTGGCCCTGTGACTGCAGCCGACATCACCCACGACGGTGATGTTGAAATCGTCAAGCCGCAGCACGTGATCTGCCACCTGACCGATGAGAACGCAGCTATTAGCATGCGTATCAAAGTTCAGCGCGGTCGTGGTTATGTGCCGGCTTCTGCCCGAATTCATTCGGAAGAAGATGAGCGCCCAATCGGCCGTCTGCTGGTCGACGCATGCTACAGCCCTGTAGAGCGTATTGCCTACAATGTTGAAGCAGCGCGTGTAGAACAGCGTACCGACCTGGACAAGCTGGTCATCGAAATGGAAACCAATGGCACAATCGATCCTGAAGAGGCGATTCGTCGTGCGGCAACCATCCTGGCAGAACAACTGGAAGCTTTCGTTGACTTACGTGATGTACGTCAGCCGGAAGTGAAAGAAGAGAAACCAGAATTCGATCCGATCCTGCTGCGCCCTGTTGACGATCTCGAATTGACTGTCCGCTCTGCTAACTGCCTCAAGGCAGAAGCTATCCACTATATCGGTGATCTGGTACAGCGTACCGAGGTTGAGTTGCTGAAAACGCCGAACCTGGGTAAAAAATCTCTTACTGAGATTAAAGACGTGCTGGCTTCACGTGGTCTGTCTCTGGGCATGCGCCTGGAAAACTGGCCACCAGCAAGCATTGCTGACGAGTAACCGGATCACAGGTTAAGGTTTTACTGAGAAGGATAAGGTCATGCGCCATCGTAAGAGTGGTCGTCAACTGAACCGCAACAGCAGCCATCGCCAGGCTATGTTCCGCAACATGGCAGGTTCACTGGTTCGTCATGAAATCATCAAGACGACCCTGCCTAAAGCGAAAGAGCTGCGTCGTGTAGTTGAGCCGCTGATTACTCTTGCCAAGACTGACAGCGTTGCTAATCGTCGTCTGGCATTCGCCCGTACTCGTGATAACGAGATCGTGGCAAAACTGTTTAACGAGCTGGGCCCGCGTTTCGCGAGCCGTGCCGGTGGTTACACTCGCATTCTGAAGTGTGGCTTCCGCGCAGGCGACAACGCTCCGATGGCTTACATCGAGCTGGTTGATCGTTCTGAGTCGAAAGCAGAAGCTGCTGCAGAGTAATCTGCAGTAACGTAAAAAAACCCGCTCCGGCGGGTTTTTTTATATCCGCACTATCCCCACTTCTCTACAATATCTGTATTAATTTTGTTCATCCCCTGGAGTTTATGATGTGGTTGCTCGACCAGTGGGCAGAACGCCATATTCGCGATGCCCAAACTAAAGGCGAATTCGATAACCTGTCCGGTAGCGGTGAACCGCTAGTACTGGAAGATGATTCGCATATACCCCCTGAACTACGGGCTGGATATCGCTTACTGAAAAATGCGGGGTGTCTGCCTCCCGAGCTTGAACAGCGCAAAGAGGCGATTGAGCTTGCTGACCTGCTAAAAGGGATACGGAAAGACGATCCCCGGCATGGAGAACTAAGCCGGCGGTTGGCTCTGGTTGAACTCAAGCTACGACAGGCAGGAATTGCGACTGACTTTCTGCATGGCGAGTATAGTGAAAGACTGCTGCAGAAAATAAACGAGGAATAGCCATGTATCGTATCGGTGAACTTGCAAAGCTTGCTAACGTGACGCCGGATACCATCCGTTACTATGAAAAACAGCAGATGATTGATCACGAGGTGCGAACCGAAGGTGGGTTCCGGCTCTATACCGACAACGATCTGCAACGGCTGCGGTTTATTCGTTATGCGCGGCAACTGGGATTCACGCTGGATTCGATCCGTGAGTTATTGTCGATCCGTATCGATCCGGCACACCACACCTGCCAGGAATCGAAAAGCATTGTCCAGGCCAGGCTGGATGAAGTTGAAGCGCGTATTCAGGAACTGCAAACCATGCAGCGCTCTTTGCAAAGGTTGAATGATGCGTGCTGTGGTACGGCTCACAGCAGTGTCTATTGTTCTATTCTGGAGGCCCTTGAACAAGGGGCAAGTGGAGAAACCCGGGGTTGTTGATTTTTTATCAGTCCGGGTCTAGACTCCCCTCGACATTAATCATGCTCAGGAGAAATTATGAGTCACTATCAACATACGAAGGGACAAATTAAAGATAATGCCATTGAGGCTTTGCTTCACGACCCGCTTTTTCGACAGCGAGTTGAAAAGAACAAAAAAGGGAAGGGAAGTTATCTGCGTAAAAACAAACATGCAAAACGGGGTAACTGGGAGGCCAGTGGCAAGCAAGCGAATCGCTTATTTACCACTGGCCTTCCTGCTTTTAGCTGTTAAACGCGGTTATTCTGCTCTTTTAACAGATCGCGAATTTCAGTCAGTAATACTTCTTCTTTCGTAGGCGCGGGCGCTGCAGCAGGCTCTTCTTTTTTACGGTTGAGCTTGTTGATAAGCTTGATGGCCATAAAAATGGCAAACGCGACGATCACGAAATCAAATACGTTCTGAATAAACACGCCATAGTGCATCACCACTGCCGGGATATCCCCCTGTGCTTCCCGAAGCGTGAAGGCGAATTGTTTGAAATCAATGCCTCCAATTAATAGCCCTAAAGGTGGCATGATGATATCAGCCACTAAAGATGAAACGATCTTGCCGAACGCTGCACCAATAATGACACCCACTGCCAAATCCACCACATTTCCGCGCATCGCAAATTCGCGAAATTCTTTAACAAAACTCATTATGTTCTCCTTGTGCCAGCTGACGACTATAAGTTTAACAAATGATTAGCTAATTGCCATTGGGGATAAATAAACGTTATGAAAATAAAAGGCACAGGAATCAGAAGGATAATACTCAGGTGCTCTATCGCGAGCACCTGAATCATTACAGGAAGAATGGACTTGGCTGGAATAAACGTTCGACGTCGGTAATAAATTTTTTATCGGTCAGGAACATAATAACGTGATCGCCTTGTTCAATACGCAAATTATCATTGGCAATCATGACATCATTCCCGCGTACTACGGCGCCGATAATTGTGCCGGGTGGCAGCTTAATTTCATCGATGGCGCGTCCTACCACGCGCGATGTGGTTTCATCACCGTGAGCGACAGCTTCAATGGCTTCAGCGACGCCGCGACGCAGTGAGGACACACCAACAATGTCTGCTTTACGAACGTGGCTCAACAGTGCGGAAATCGTTGCCTGCTGCGGTGAAATCGCAATATCAATTACGCTCCCCTGCACCAGGTCAACATAGGCACGACGCTGAATAAGTACCATGACCTTTTTTGCTCCCATGCGCTTGGCGAGCATGGCGGACATAATATTTGCTTCATCGTCGTTGGTGACGGCAATAAACAGATCAACTTGATCGATATGCTCTTCTGCCAGTAATTCCTGATCTGATGCATCGCCATAAAACACGATCGTGTTTTGTAGTTTTTCAGCAAGTTCAGAGGCGCGCTGTTGATCGCGCTCGATCAACTTCACGCTATAGTCTTTTTCCAGACGGCGAGCGAGACCTGCGCCGATATTACCCCCGCCGACCAGCATGATGCGTTTATAGGGCTTTTCGAGGCGCTGAAGTTCACTCATAACGGCACGAATATGTTGAGAGGCAGCAATGAAGAAAACTTCATCTCCTGCTTCGACAATGGTCGAGCCCTGAGGTCGAATCGGTCTGTCGTGACGGAAAATGGCTGCGACGCGGGTATCGATATGCGGCATATGTTCGCGCATCGTAGACAGCGCGTTTCCGATCAACGGACCGCCATAATAGGCCTTAACGACGGCCAGACTCACTTTCCCTTCTGCAAAGTTCACGACCTGCAGTGCACCGGGATATTCGATCAGGCGATAAATATTATCGATAACCAGCTGTTCTGGTGCGATAAGGTGGTCGATTGGTACCGCTTCTGAGTTAAAGAGTTTTTCCGCATCGCGGACATAATCCGGGGAGCGGATACGGGCGATTCGGTTAGGCGTGTTGAAAAGCGAATAGGCCACCTGACAAGCGACCATATTGGTCTCATCCGAGCTGGTCACGGCCACTAACATATCGGCATCGTCAGCACCGGCTTCACGGAGGACACGTGGATGCGAACCGTGCCCCTGCACAACGCGAAGGTCAAATTTATCCTGCAGAACGCGCAGTCGATCGCCGTTGGTATCGACGATCGTAATGTCGTTGTTTTCACCTACAAGGTTTTCCGCCAGCGTCCCGCCGACCTGTCCTGCGCCCAGAATGATAATCTTCATATCTCGTGACCTGTTCTCAACATCACTCTTTGATTAGCTTAGCGTAAAAGAAGCCATCACCCTCTTCAGCGCCGGGCAGGTTCTGCTGGCCCGGGTGCTCCGGTGTCCCCGTATCGCGCAGCGTAGCGCCAGGAGTGCGTTTAAGGAAGGCTGAAATTTGCTGGCTATTCTCCTCCGGAAGAATGGAACAGGTGGCATAGACCAGCGTTCCGCCAGGCTTCAGGTGTGGCCAGATAGCGTCAAGGATCTCGGATTGCAGCTGCGCAAGTTCCTTTATATCACGGTCGCGACGCAGCCACTTAATGTCCGGGTGACGACGAATAACGCCGGTTGCCGAGCAGGGAGCGTCCAGCAAAATGCGGTCGAATTGAGTCTCGCCGCACCATTCTGCGGGCTTACGTCCGTCGCCTTGCTTGACCTGCGCCTTCATACCTAAACGCTTAAGGTTGTCGTAGACACGCGAAAGTCGCTGCTCATCAATATCCACAGCCATTACGCTGGCCTGCGGTGCGACTTCCAGAATATGCGTTGTTTTGCCCCCAGGCGCGGCACACAGGTCGAGGATCTGTTCGCCATTTTTGGGGTCGAGCCATGTCATACAGCCCTGAGCAGAGGCATCCTGAACGGTTACCCAGCCTTCATCGAATCCGGGTAAGGCATGCACCGGCACAGGGGAGGCTAAACGCACGGCATCAGGATAAGCATCATGCGCGAATCCACTCATTCCGGCTTCTTCCAGCAAGGCCAGCCATGCATCGCGGGTATGATGATTACGGTTAACGCGTAACCACATCGGCGGACGTTGATTATTTGCGTCAGCAATATCCTGCCACCGCTGCGGATACGCTTTTTTGAGGCGATTCAGAAGCCAGTCAGGATGAAGGAAACGGGTTTCACTTTTTGCAAATTCTGCCAGAAGTTCTTCCTGTTGACGCTGGAACTGACGCAGTACGCCGTTGATCAGCCCTTTGAGCTGGGGACGTTTAATCGCGACAGCACCTTCTACCGTCTCAGCCAACGCAGCATGAGGTGGGATGCGGGTATGAAGAAGCTGATAGAAGCCAACCATAATCAAATAATGGACGGTACGCTGCTTACCGGTCATTGGGCGCGACATCAGCTTATTAATCAGCCATTCAAGCTGAGAAAGGGTGCGCAGGACGCCAAAACAGAGCTCCTGAATCAGAGCTTTGTCTTTGTCGGACACTTTTTGCTGCAGTGGAGGTAGGACATTACTCAGTGATTGACCCTGCTCGACAACCTGCTCAACGGCCTGTGCCGCCAGACTGCGTAGATTTTGTTTTTTCATAACCGTAAAAATAAAAATGCCCGGAAACACCGGGCCTTAAGAATAAATTTGCTCAGGCAAGGCGAGAGCCAGGGATAAACCATTCGCGACGGGAATTTAACAGATCCTGAGCACTCATTGCCTTTTTACCCGCGGGCTGCAGTGATTCCAGATTCAGGATCCCTTCCGAGGTTGCCACCTGGATACCATTTTTGCTGGCTTCGATAATTGTACCCGGCTCAGCAGACGTATTGCCTTCAATGACGGATGCTTTCCAGACTTTAACAGGTTGCTCATCGATCACCATCCAGCTCATTGGCCACGGATTAAAGGCGCGAATGCAACGCTCAAGCTGTGCGGCGGAGAGGGACCAGTCGACCCGCGCCTCTTCTTTGCTGAGTTTTTCGGCGTAGGTCACCAGAGTCTCATCCTGAACTTCAGGGGTAGCCGTATTATCAGCAAGCTGCTGCAAGGTTTTGATGAGTCCTTGTGGACCCAGGTCCGCCAGTTTGTCATACAGCGTGGCACTGGTGTCGTCGGCGGTAATTGGACAGGCCAGTTTATACAGCATGTCGCCGGTGTCTAAACCTACATCCATCTTCATGATGGTGACGCCAGTTTCAGCATCACCCGCCCACAACGAGCGTTGGATCGGTGCCGCGCCACGCCAGCGTGGAAGCAACGAACCATGTACGTTGACACACCCCAAACGAGGCATATCAAGCACGGCTTTTGGCAGAATTAAGCCGTAAGCCACCACCACCATGACATCAGCATTGAGATCGGCAACAAGTTGCTGATTTTCCTGAGGTCGTAAGGATTCGGGCTGGTAAACGGGTAACCTATGTTCTTCTGCCAGCACTTTCACCGGGCTGGGCATGAGCTTTTTACCACGGCCTGCCGGGCGATCCGGTTGGGTAAACACGCCAACAACCTGGTGGCCAGAAGATAACAGCGCGTCAAGATGACGCGCTGCAAAATCAGGGGTACCCGCGAAGATAATACGTAGTGTTTTAGACACGATGATCCTTGTATCCGGGGGGATGTTATGCGCGGGAGCGCAAACGATCCAGTTTTTCTACTTTCTGACGAATACGCTGCTGCTTCAATGGTGAGAGGTAATCGATAAACAGTTTACCGACCAGGTGATCCATCTCATGCTGAATACAAATCGCCAGCAGATCGTCTGCTTCCAGTTCGAACGGGTTGCCTTCACGATCCAGGGCGCGAATTTTCACTTTTTCGGCACGTGGAACTAAAGCACGCTGTTCAGGAATGGACAGACAACCTTCCTCAATACCTGTTTCACCGCTCTTTTCCAACAGCTCAGGATTGATCAGCACCAGACGGCCATCGCGATTCTCAGAAACGTCGATCACGATAATACGCTTGTGAATGTCCACCTGAGTTGCCGCAAGGCCAATGCCTTCTTCGGCGTACATGGTATCGAACATATCATCAACGATACGCTGAATTTCTGCATTCACTTCTTTGACCGGTTTAGCGACGATGCGAAGGCGCTCGTCCGGAATATGTAACACTTGCAAAACTGCCATAAATTTCCAGAGTCGTGTTCAGGAGTTGATAAGAATACTATCTCTATTCTAGACAAATCCCCCATCGATTGACAGCATCCGTGACCAATCGCAATGATTGCAGAGGCTGCTTATGGCAGGGAAAAGGGATGACGTCGACGGAGATATGGTTACGGCTAATCCACACAGGCTCTCTGTGTGGTGATCAGATGCTCGCAGCGGCAGCGCGACTACTTATGCAGACAAGGATTGATGATGCCGTTGTCAGAGATGCCGGGCTGTCAACAAAACAGGCTCAACAGTTCTTTGCGCTTGATGAAAATGAACTGCAACGAAATCTGGCGTGGCTTGAACAGCCGGAGAACCATCTGCTGACGGCGGATGATCCTCGTTATCCCCCTTTACTTCGCACGATCCCTGACTACCCCGGCGCATTGTTTATTAAAGGCAATCCTGAAGCCCTTATTACCGTTCAACTGGCGGTTGTGGGTAGCCGCGCGCCATCCTGGTACGGTGAGCGATGGGGGAAAATCCTGTGCGAACAACTTTCACAAAGTGGTTTCACGATCACCAGTGGGCTGGCCTGCGGTATTGACGGCGTCGCTCACCACGCCGCGCTGTCTGTAAAAGGGCGAAGTGTCGCGGTGCTTGGAAACGGGCTGTTTAGCATTTATCCCCGTCGGCATCAGGCTCTGGCTGCACGGCTTATCGAATCAGAGGGGGCTATTGTGTCAGAGTTCCCGCTGTCAGCGCCGCCCTGGCCGGCAAATTTTCCACGTCGTAACCGAATCATCAGCGGTCTGAGTCTGGGCGTGCTGGTGGTGGAGGCCGCTTTAAGAAGCGGCTCACTCGTCACGGCACGGTATGCGCTAGAACAGGGGCGAGAAGTCTTTGCCTTACCTGGCCCGATAGGTAACCCGGGGTGTGAGGGCCCCCACTGGCTCATCAAGCAGGGGGCAACGCCTGTGACGAGCGTCGAGGACATCCTTGAAAATTTGCAATATGGCTTGCACTGGTTAACAGATGAACCCGAAAAGCGACATTTTTCATCAGATCAGGAGAAGGTGGCATTGCCATTTCCCAGCCTCCTGGCTAACGTAGGAGATGAGGTAACACCTGTTGACGTTGTCGCTGAACGTGCCGGCCAACCTGTGCCAGTAACGGTAGCACAGCTACTCGAACTGGAGTTAGCAGGGTGGATCGCAGCTGTACCCGGCGGCTATGTCCGATTGAGGAGGGCAAGCCATGTTCGACGTACTGATGTATTTGTTTGAGACTTACATCCATAACGAAGCAGAAATGCGAGTGGATCAGGACAAATTGACACAGGATCTTACCGATGCGGGGTTTGAACGGGAAGATATTTATAATGCGTTGATGTGGCTGGAAAAACTGGCTGATTATCAGGAAGGCCTTGCCGAACCGATGCAGCTTGCTTCTGACCCATTGTCTGTGCGCATTTATACCGCTGAAGAGTGTGAAAGGCTGGACGCCAGCTGCCGGGGATTCATCTTATTCCTTGAGCAGATTCAGGTGCTAAACCTCGAAACAAGAGAAATGGTGATAGAGCGTGTTATGGCGCTGGATACGGCAGAGTTCGAACTGGATGACCTCAAGTGGGTGATCCTGATGGTTCTGTTTAATATTCCAGGCTGTGAAAATGCCTATCAGCAAATGGAAGAATTACTCTTTGAAGTGAATGAAGGTATGCTGCACTAATTCAATGTGCAGCACCAAGAGTTGTTATGGCCAAATCAGCACTGTTCACGGTGCATAAAAACGAGCCCTGCCCACAGTGCGGGGCTGAACTTGTCATTCGGTCCGGGAAACACGGTCCGTTTCTCGGTTGTTCACACTATCCGGAATGTGATTATGTTCGTCCCCTGAAAAGCCAGGCGGACGGACATATCGTTAAAATTCTGGAGGGGCAGCTTTGCCCGAAGTGTGGAGGCGAACTGGCGTTACGGCAGGGCCGTTTTGGTATGTTCATTGGTTGCAGTCGCTATCCTGAATGTGAACATACGGAACAAATTGATAAGCCAGATGAAACGGCAATCGCCTGCCCCCAGTGCCAGCGCGGACAACTGGTACAGCGTCGTTCTCGTTTTGGTAAAATCTTCCATTCCTGCGATCGTTATCCTGAATGCCAGTTCGTTATCAATTTCAAACCGGTAGCGGGTACCTGCCCTCATTGCGATTATCCGTTACTTATAGAGAAGAAAACGGCGCAAGGTATGAAACGCTTTTGCGCCAGTAAACAATGTGGAAAGCCGGTTTCGGCGGATGAAATCAGTGAATAATAACCTGCCAACAGGATCCATTGCGCACGCAGTGGAGGTCCTGAAAAATGAAGAAGTCATCGCCTATCCAACAGAAGCTGTCTTTGGGGTCGGTTGCGATCCTGACAGCGAGACAGCTGTGAATCGCTTACTTACGCTAAAACAGAGACCTGTCGAAAAAGGATTGATTTTGATCGCTGCTAATTATGAGCAGCTTAAACCTTATATTGATGATTCCATGCTCACGCCAGCACAACGGGATACCATCTTTTCGGCGTGGCCAGGGCCGGTGACCTTTGTTTTCCCGGCGCAGCCAACTACGCCACGCTGGTTAACAGGGCGTTTCGATTCCCTCGCTGTCCGTGTCACCGATCATCCGCTGGTAGTAGAGCTATGTCTGGCGTTTGGTAAACCGCTGGTCTCAACCAGTGCCAACCTTACCGGGCTGCCTCCTTGCCGGAGCACCGAAGAGGTGCTGGCGCAGTTCGGGAATGACTTCCCGGTAGCCGTCGGTGAAACCGGAGGTCGTCTTAATCCGTCGGAAATCCGCGACGCCTTGACCGGCGAACGTTTTCGCCAGGGGTAATATGATGGAAACCTATGCCGTTTTTGGTAATCCGATCGCTCACAGCAAGTCGCCGTTGATCCATCAGCAGTTTGCTGAACAACTGCTGATTGATCATCCCTATGGTCGGGTGCTGGCACCAGTTGATGCCTTTGTTACCACCCTGAATGCTTTTTTTGACGCGGGTGGTAAAGGTGCCAATGTGACGGTGCCTTTTAAAGAAGAAGCCTTTGAACGTGCGGATGAATTAACTGAGCGCGCGTCTCTTGCGGGTGCCGTGAATACGCTTAAACGGCTGGAGGATGGTCGCCTTCTGGGTGACAACACTGACGGAATCGGCTTACTTAGCGATCTTGAAAGACTCTCATTTATCAAACCCGGGTTCCGGGTTCTGTTGATTGGTGCTGGTGGGGCATCGCGAGGCGTACTGTTACCGCTCCTTTCACTGGATTGTGCAGTGACCATTACCAATCGCACCTTTTCCCGGGCGGAAGCGTTGGCGGCGTTGTTTGCACATACTGGCAGCGTGAGCGCGGTGGCTCTTGATGATCTTATCCACCATGAATTTGATCTTATCATTAATGCCACGTCCAGCGGCATTGGCGGGGAAGTACCGGCGATCCCGTCCTCTTTGGTAAACAGCCACCTCTATTGCTACGACATGTTTTATCAGAAAGGGAAAACTCCCTTCCTCAGCTGGTGTGAACAACACGGCGCGAAACAGCTGGCTGATGGCCTGGGCATGCTGGTGGGGCAGGCTGCGCATGCAGTTTTGCTCTGGCACGGTGTATTACCTGATGTCGAACCTGTCATTGAAAAGCTGAAACAGGAACTTACGGCGTGAACCAGGCGATTCACTTTCCCGACAGAGAACAGTGGGATGAGAGTAAGCAAGCAGTCTGTTTCCCGGTGCTCGTGCATGGGATGCAACTGACATGTGCCATTAGCGGTGAAACGCTCAAGCGCCGCTTTGGTGGCTCAAATCCATTAGAGGTGTTCTGCGAAAATCGCTGGGATCTTGAAGAAGAAGCCAGCGATTTGATCCGCGATCAGCAGGAAGACGATCAGGGCTGGGTCTGGCTGTCCTGATCCAGATACTCATCTTTCCATTTCACGTAATTATTCGCTGAATATTTCAGACCTTCTCTTTCCGCTTCTGTTAAGGGGCGGATCTGCTTTACCGGGCTGCCTAAATAGAGATAGCCGCTTTCGAGCCGTTTATGTTGAGGGACAAGACTTCCGGCACCAATCATCACATCATCTTCTACGATGACACCATCCAGCAGGATCGATCCCATGCCAACCAGCACCCGGTTTCCGATAGTGCAGCCGTGAAGCATGACTTTATGGCCGACGGTAACATCTTCTCCTATAACAAGTGGATTGCCGTCCGGGTTATATGAGGATTTGTGGGTGACATGCAGCACGCTGCCATCCTGAATATTAGTGCGTGCGCCAATTGCCACATAGTTAACGTCTCCCCTGATCGCAACGAGCGGCCAGATGCTGACATCTTCGGCCATTCGGACATCGCCAATGACCACACTGCTGGCATCGATCATCACGCGATCGCCTTTTTGTGGAAACAGATCTTTATACGGACGTAGTACTGCAGACATATCTACCTCGACAGATGAGCGCTATACAGAAGACTTTGATCATATTTTTGGATCGAGGCAAGGCAAAATACGTCAATATTTAAGCAGATCGGGCGGGATTTCAGCGAAAAGCGCGGAAAATCATCAGTCAGAAAAAAAGATCTAAAAAATACTTGTGCTAAAAAATGGGATCCCTATAATGCGCCTCCATCGACACGGCGGATGTGAATCACTTCACAAACAACCCGGTCGGTTGAAGAGAAAAAATCCTGAAATTCAGGGTTGACTCTGAAAGAGGAAAGCGTAATATACGCCACCTCGCGACAGAGCGCTGAAGCGCGTCGCAACTGCTCTTTAACAATTTATCAGACAATCTGTGTGGGCACTCAAAGTGACATGGATTCTTAACGTCGCAAGACGAAAAATGAATACCAAGTCTCAACGAGTGAACACGTAATTCATTACGAAGTTTAATTCATTGAGCATCAAACTTTTAAATTGAAGAGTTTGATCATGGCTCAGATTGAACGCTGGCGGCAGGCCTAACACATGCAAGTCGAACGGTAGCACAGAGAGCTTGCTCTCGGGTGACGAGTGGCGGACGGGTGAGTAATGTCTGGGAAACTGCCTGATGGAGGGGGATAACTACTGGAAACGGTAGCTAATACCGCATAACGTCGCAAGACCAAAGAGGGGGACCTTCGGGCCTCTTGCCATCAGATGTGCCCAGATGGGATTAGCTAGTAGGTGGGGTAACGGCTCACCTAGGCGACGATCCCTAGCTGGTCTGAGAGGATGACCAGCCACACTGGAACTGAGACACGGTCCAGACTCCTACGGGAGGCAGCAGTGGGGAATATTGCACAATGGGCGCAAGCCTGATGCAGCCATGCCGCGTGTATGAAGAAGGCCTTCGGGTTGTAAAGTACTTTCAGCGGGGAGGAAGGTGTTGTGGTTAATAACCACAGCAATTGACGTTACCCGCAGAAGAAGCACCGGCTAACTCCGTGCCAGCAGCCGCGGTAATACGGAGGGTGCAAGCGTTAATCGGAATTACTGGGCGTAAAGCGCACGCAGGCGGTCTGTCAAGTCGGATGTGAAATCCCCGGGCTCAACCTGGGAACTGCATTCGAAACTGGCAGGCTGGAGTCTTGTAGAGGGGGGTAGAATTCCAGGTGTAGCGGTGAAATGCGTAGAGATCTGGAGGAATACCGGTGGCGAAGGCGGCCCCCTGGACAAAGACTGACGCTCAGGTGCGAAAGCGTGGGGAGCAAACAGGATTAGATACCCTGGTAGTCCACGCCGTAAACGATGTCGATTTGGAGGTTGTGCCCTTGAGGCGTGGCTTCCGGAGCTAACGCGTTAAATCGACCGCCTGGGGAGTACGGCCGCAAGGTTAAAACTCAAATGAATTGACGGGGGCCCGCACAAGCGGTGGAGCATGTGGTTTAATTCGATGCAACGCGAAGAACCTTACCTGGTCTTGACATCCACAGAACTTTCCAGAGATGGATTGGTGCCTTCGGGAACTGTGAGACAGGTGCTGCATGGCTGTCGTCAGCTCGTGTTGTGAAATGTTGGGTTAAGTCCCGCAACGAGCGCAACCCTTATCCTTTGTTGCCAGCGGTCCGGCCGGGAACTCAAAGGAGACTGCCAGTGATAAACTGGAGGAAGGTGGGGATGACGTCAAGTCATCATGGCCCTTACGACCAGGGCTACACACGTGCTACAATGGCGCATACAAAGAGAAGCGACCTCGCGAGAGCAAGCGGACC
Source organism: Enterobacter cloacae complex sp. 277I4 (assembly GCF_050031465.1). Classification (NCBI taxonomy): domain Bacteria; kingdom Pseudomonadati; phylum Pseudomonadota; class Gammaproteobacteria; order Enterobacterales; family Enterobacteriaceae; genus Enterobacter; species Enterobacter cloacae complex sp. 277I4. Next base: position 4,636,256 of record NZ_JBLGWC010000001.1, on the reverse strand, counting down.
TCATAAAGTGCGTCGTAGTCCGGATTGGAGTCTGCAACTCGACTCCATGAAGTCGGAATCGCTAGTAATCGTAGATCAGAATGCTACGGTGAATACGTTCCCGGGCCTTGTACACACCGCCCGTCACACCATGGGAGTGGGTTGCAAAAGAAGTAGGTAGCTTAACCTTCGGGAGGGCGCTTACCACTTTGTGATTCATGACTGGGGTGAAGTCGTAACAAGGTAACCGTAGGGGAACCTGCGGTTGGATCACCTCCTTACCTTAAAGAACCTGCCTTTGCAGTGCTCACACAGATTGTCTGATGAAAAGTAAATAGCAAGGCGTCTTGCGATTGAGACTGTACGTCCCCTTCGTCTAGAGGCCCAGGACACCGCCCTTTCACGGCGGTAACAGGGGTTCGAATCCCCTAGGGGACGCCACTTGCTGGTTCGTGAGTGAAAGTCACCTGCCGTCATATCTCAAAACTGACTTGCGAGTCATGTTTGAGATATTTGCTCTTTAAAAATCTGGATCAAGCTGAAAATTGAAACGACACATCTTTAATGGTGTGTTCGAGTCTCTCAAATTTTCGCAATCAGAAGTGAAACATCTTCGGGTTGTGAGGTTAAGCGACTAAGCGTACACGGTGGATGCCCTGGCAGTCAGAGGCGATGAAGGACGTGCTAATCTGCGAAAAGCGCCGGCGAGGTGATATGAACCCTTGACCCGGCGATGTCCGAATGGGGAAACCCAGTGTGATTCGTCACACTATCGTTAACTGAATACATAGGTTAACGAGGCGAACCGGGGGAACTGAAACATCTAAGTACCCCGAGGAAAAGAAATCAACCGAGATTCCCCCAGTAGCGGCGAGCGAACGGGGAGCAGCCCAGAGTCTGAATCAGCTTGTGTGTTAGTGGAAGCGTCTGGAAAGTCGCACGGTACAGGGTGAAAGTCCCGTACACGAAAATGCACAGGCTGTGAACTCGAAGAGTAGGGCGGGACACGTGGTATCCTGTCTGAATATGGGGGGACCATCCTCCAAGGCTAAATACTCCTGACTGACCGATAGTGAACCAGTACCGTGAGGGAAAGGCGAAAAGAACCCCGGCGAGGGGAGTGAAAAAGAACCTGAAACCGTGTACGTACAAGCAGTGGGAGCACCTTCGTGGTGTGACTGCGTACCTTTTGTATAATGGGTCAGCGACTTATATTCTGTAGCAAGGTTAACCGTATAGGGGAGCCGAAGGGAAACCGAGTCTTAACTGGGCGTTAAGTTGCAGGGTATAGACCCGAAACCCGGTGATCTAGCCATGGGCAGGTTGAAGGTTGGGTAACACTAACTGGAGGACCGAACCGACTAATGTTGAAAAATTAGCGGATGACCTGTGGCTGGGGGTGAAAGGCCAATCAAACCGGGAGATAGCTGGTTCTCCCCGAAAGCTATTTAGGTAGCGCCTCGTGAACTCATCTTCGGGGGTAGAGCACTGTTTCGGCTAGGGGGCCATCCCGGCTTACCAACCCGATGCAAACTACGAATACCGAAGAATGTTATCACGGGAGACACACGGCGGGTGCTAACGTCCGTCGTGAAGAGGGAAACAACCCAGACCGCCAGCTAAGGTCCCAAAGTCATGGTTAAGTGGGAAACGATGTGGGAAGGCCCAGACAGCCAGGATGTTGGCTTAGAAGCAGCCATCATTTAAAGAAAGCGTAATAGCTCACTGGTCGAGTCGGCCTGCGCGGAAGATGTAACGGGGCTAAACCATGCACCGAAGCTGCGGCAGCGACACTATGTGTTGTTGGGTAGGGGAGCGTTCTGTAAGCCGTTGAAGGTGGCCTGTGAGGGTTGCTGGAGGTATCAGAAGTGCGAATGCTGACATAAGTAACGATAAAGCGGGTGAAAAGCCCGCTCGCCGGAAGACCAAGGGTTCCTGTCCAACGTTAATCGGGGCAGGGTGAGTCGACCCCTAAGGCGAGGCCGAAAGGCGTAGTCGATGGGAAACAGGTTAATATTCCTGTACTTGGTGTTACTGCGAAGGGGGGACGGAGAAGGCTATGTTAGCCGGGCGACGGTTGTCCCGGTTTAAGCATGTAGGCGGAGGTTCCAGGTAAATCCGGTACCTTTTAACGCTGAGGTGTGATGACGAGGCACTACGGTGCTGAAGTAACAAATGCCCTGCTTCCAGGAAAAGCCTCTAAGCATCAGGTAACACGAAATCGTACCCCAAACCGACACAGGTGGTCAGGTAGAGAATACCAAGGCGCTTGAGAGAACTCGGGTGAAGGAACTAGGCAAAATGGTGCCGTAACTTCGGGAGAAGGCACGCTGATATGTAGGTGAAGCCCCTGCGGGTGGAGCTGAAATCAGTCGAAGATACCAGCTGGCTGCAACTGTTTATTAAAAACACAGCACTGTGCAAACACGAAAGTGGACGTATACGGTGTGACGCCTGCCCGGTGCCGGAAGGTTAATTGATGGGGTTAGCGGTAACGCGAAGCTCTTGATCGAAGCCCCGGTAAACGGCGGCCGTAACTATAACGGTCCTAAGGTAGCGAAATTCCTTGTCGGGTAAGTTCCGACCTGCACGAATGGCGTAATGATGGCCAGGCTGTCTCCACCCGAGACTCAGTGAAATTGAACTCGCTGTGAAGATGCAGTGTACCCGCGGCAAGACGGAAAGACCCCGTGAACCTTTACTATAGCTTGACACTGAACACTGGTCCTTGATGTGTAGGATAGGTGGGAGGCTTTGAAGCGTGGACGCCAGTCTGCGTGGAGCCATCCTTGAAATACCACCCTTTAATGGCTGGTGTTCTAACGTAGACCCGTTACCCGGGTTGCGGACAGTGTCTGGTGGGTAGTTTGACTGGGGCGGTCTCCTCCCAAAGAGTAACGGAGGAGCACGAAGGTTAGCTAATCCTGGTCGGACATCAGGAGGTTAGTGCAATGGCATAAGCTAGCTTGACTGCGAGAGTGACGGCTCGAGCAGGTGCGAAAGCAGGTCATAGTGATCCGGTGGTTCTGAATGGAAGGGCCATCGCTCAACGGATAAAAGGTACTCCGGGGATAACAGGCTGATACCGCCCAAGAGTTCATATCGACGGCGGTGTTTGGCACCTCGATGTCGGCTCATCACATCCTGGGGCTGAAGTAGGTCCCAAGGGTATGGCTGTTCGCCATTTAAAGTGGTACGCGAGCTGGGTTTAGAACGTCGTGAGACAGTTCGGTCCCTATCTGCCGTGGGCGCTGGAGAATTGAGGGGGGCTGCTCCTAGTACGAGAGGACCGGAGTGGACGCATCACTGGTGTTCGGGTTGTCATGCCAATGGCACTGCCCGGTAGCTAAATGCGGAAGAGATAAGTGCTGAAAGCATCTAAGCACGAAACTTGCCCCGAGATGAGTTCTCCCTGAGACTTAAAGTCTCCTGAAGGAACGTTGAAGACGACGACGTTGATAGGTCGGGTGTGTAAGCGCAGCGATGCGTTGAGCTAACCGATACTAATGAACCGTGAGGCTTAACCTTACAACGCCGAAGGTGTTTTGGCGAAGAGACAGATTTTCAGCTTTGATTCAGAGTCCGAAGGATTTTGCGCTGAGACAAGGCGGCAAGCGAAGGAAAGGAAGGAGCATACTGAGGTATGTGACTGACTTTACGAGAGCAGCCAACGCAGTATCAGCCCAAAAGACACAGGACAGAGCACAGGAATTTGCCTGGCGGCTTTAGCGCGGTGGTCCCACCTGACCCCATGCCGAACTCAGAAGTGAAACGCCGTAGCGCCGATGGTAGTGTGGGGTCTCCCCATGTGAGAGTAGGGAACTGCCAGACATCAAACAAGTGAAAAGGCCATCCGAAAGGATGGCCTTTTTGCATTTCTACACGGCACACAGCGTAGGCCGGGTACGGCGAAGCCGCCACCCGGCATAACAAACGACTAGTGAATCACCTGTGACAGGAATGCTTGCGTGCGTTCTGACTTCGGATGCGCAAAGAACTCATCCGGTGGCGCCTGTTCAACAATCTCTCCGCGATCCATAAAGATCACCCGGTCAGCCACGGTCCTGGCGAACCCCATTTCATGTGTCACGCACAGCATAGTCATTCCGGATTGCGCCAGTCCAATCATGGTATCCAGAACTTCTTTCACCATTTCAGGATCCAGCGCTGAAGTTGGCTCATCAAAAAGCATAATTTTGGGCTTCATGCACAGTGAACGGGCGATAGCCACACGCTGCTGCTGGCCACCCGATATCTGGCCTGGAAATTTATTGGCGTGCTCAGCAATACGTACACGTTCCAGATAGTGCATCGCTAACGCTTCAGCTTCCTTTTTTGGCATTTTGCGCACCCAAATCGGCGCAAGCGTACAGTTCTGCAGCACCGTCAGATGGGGGAACAGGTTAAAGTGCTGAAACACCATCCCGACTTCCTGACGCACGCGTTCGATGTTGCGAATGTCTTCATTCAGTTCGATACCATCAACAACAATACGCCCCTGCTGATGCTCCTCAAGGTGATTGATGCAGCGAATGGTTGTCGATTTCCCGGACCCGGAAGGGCCGCAAAGGACAATGCGTTCGCCCTGCTTGACCTTAAGATTGATATCTTTCAGGACGTGAAATTGCCCGTACCATTTATTTACGTTTTCAAGCGTAATCATCGCGTCGGCGGGTGTCATAGTTATTTGGCTCATAATTTCCTCAGTGCGGTGTACGCCCGGTGTTAAAGCGCTTTTCCAGATGCTGGCTATAGCGCGACATGCTAAAACAAAAGATCCAGTAGATCAGAGCAGCAAAGACATATCCTTCGGTGGACATGCCAAGCCAGACAGGGTCAACCGTTGCCTGTTGCACGCTGCTAAAGAGATCGAACAATCCGATAATGATCACGAGGCTGGTATCTTTGAAGAGGGCGATGATCGTGTTCACCAGCCCGGGGATAACCAGCTTGAGTGCCTGCGGAAGTATCACCAGCCCCTGTGTTTTCCAGTAACCGAGCGCCAGTGATTCCGCAGCCTCATACTGCCCTTTAGGCAATGCCTGCAGACCGCCACGCACCACTTCCGCAACGTAGGCTGACTGGAACAGAATGACTCCTACCAGGGCACGGATCAGTTTGTCTATCGTCGTGCCTTCTGCCATAAACAATGGCAGCATGACCGAAGACATAAAAAGGACGGTAATAAGCGGTACACCGCGCCAGAACTCAATGAAAATAACCGAGAGCACACGGACAACGGGCATTTTTGAGCGACGGCCAAGCGCCAGTAAAATGCCCCACGGCAGTGCGCCAGCGATCCCAACAGAAGCAATAATCAGCGTCAGCGTTAAGCCGCCCCACTGTCGGGTTTCCACGCGTTCCAGCCCCAGGAAACCACCGTACAACAGCACCCACACAATAACCGGATACACCACCGCCCAGCAGGCAATGTACCGTCCGCGTTGCGGCAGCCTTTTCCAGAACATCACGGCGATGGAGAGCAGCCCAATAACCAGCGCCAGATTGATTCGCCAGCGTTGTTCGTGCGGATACAATCCATACATGAACTGACCAAAACGCTCGTGGATAAACACCCAGCAAGCGCCAGCTTTTGTACAATCTGCCCGGGTTGAACCGACCCAGTTAGCCTGCAAGAAAGCCCAGTTAATGAGTGGCGGGATCAACTCCCACATCAGCCACAGACAAATTATTGTCAGCAGACTGTTACCCCAGCTAGAGAACAGATTCTTACGCGCCCAGAGAATAAAACGCCCACCTGTCGGGTTGGCAGGACGCGAAGAGTGCGACAGTATCGCTTTTGTCATCATAGTTCCTTAGCGCTCGACCAGTGCGATACGGCGGTTATACAGGTTCATCAGCAACGAGATCGCCAGGCTGATAATCAGATAGACGGACATAGTGATGGCAATGGTTTCAATGGCCTGTCCTGTCTGGTTAAGCACGGTGCCGGCGAACAGTGACACCATATCCGGGTAGCCAATAGCGGCTGCCAGCGACGAGTTTTTGACAATATTAAGGTACTGGCTGGTCAGGGGCGGAATGATGACCCGTAACGCCTGTGGAATAATGACCTGTCGAAGCGTTACCGTATGAGGTAACCCCAGAGAGCGTGCTGCCTCGTGCTGTCCATGCGGGACTGCCTGGATCCCCGCCCGAATGATTTCGGCAATAAACGCGGAGGTATAAATGGAAAGGGCCAGTGTCAGGGCCGCCAGTTCAGGAATTAACACCATCCCGCCCTGGAAGTTAAAGCCCCGCAAATGTGGGACATCCCAGTGTAACGCGGCACCAAAAAGCCAGTGTGTCAGTAGCGGCAGACCGATAATCAAAAGCGCCGCAATTGGCCATGTCTTGCGAAGCTGCCCGGTTTTGATCTGATGTTTGCGGTTATAGCGAAATAGCCCGGCAGAGAGGGCGAGCGCGATGATAATCGCGGCGATAAAAGCATATATCCCTTCTGCGAGTTCAGGAGAAGGAATATAAAGCCCACGGTTGCTCAGAAAAAACAGATCGAAGGCATCGACAGCCTGACGTGGGCCCGGAAGGTTACGCAGCACGGCGAAATACCAGAAAAAAATCTGCAGCAGCGGCGGGATATTACGGAACGTCTCAATGTAAATGGTGGACAGCTTTCGCAGCAGCCAGTTATCTGACAGGCGAGCGAGGCCAATAAAAAAGCCCAGTATGGAGGCGAAAACAATACACAGCGCGGAGACCAGCAGTGTATTGAGTAAACCGACGAGGAACACGCGGCCGTAGGTATCGCCTTCCTGATAGTCAATAAGATGCTGAACAATGCCAAAACCCGCACTGCGATCCAGAAAAGCAAAGCCGGAGGTAATACCGCGATTATTCAGGTTGGTAACCGTGTTATGAATTAAATAAATGGCGATAAGAACAACCGCAAGAATGGCAATAATCTGGAATAGCCAGGCGCGGACCGCGGGATGAGAAAAGGATAACGATCCTTTTACGGGGGAGCGGCGATGGAACATAAAGAAACCTCGGTAACCATGACTCTGGAGTGGGCACTGCGTTCACAGTGCCCGTTACAGCAAAGACTTAACGTACTGGCGGTGCGTACTGAATACCGCCGTTATTCCAGAGATTGTTCTGGCCGCGTTTGATCTTCAGCGGGCTTTCCGATCCCACGTTGCGCTCAAAGATCTCAGCGTAGTTGCCCACCTGTTTAATGATGTGGTACGCCCACTTGTTATCCAGCTTCAGATCCTTGCCAAAATCGCCTTCTGTGCCCAGCAGGTGTGCCATATCCGGGGTAGACGGTTTGGCAGCTTTCTCATCGACGTTTTTCGAGCTGATGCCCATCTCTTCTGCATTTAACATGGCGAACAGGGTCCAGCGAACGATAGAGAACCAGTCTTCGTCGCCACGGCGAACGACGGGACCAAGGGGCTCTTTAGAGATGACTTCAGGCAGGACGATCCACTCTGCCGGGTTACTCAGCTTAATACGCAGCGCGTAGAGCTGTGACTGGTCAGACGCCAGCGTATCGCAACGGCCAGATTCCAGCGCTTTGGCTGATTCATCAGAGCGATCGAATGTCACCGGGGTGTACTTCATATTATTCGCTTTGAAATAATCGGCGACGTTAAGCTCGGTATCGGTACCGGCCTGAATACACACGGTCGCACCGTCCAGCTCTTTGGCGCTTTTCAGACCCGCTTTATTGTGGGTCAGGAAACCGATGCCGTCATAATAAGTGACACCTGTGAATGACATCCCCATGCCTGCATCACGGGAGGAGGTCCAGGTGGTATTACGGGAGAGCATGTCCACTTCGCCGGACTGCAGCGCGGTGAAACGTTCTTTGGCCGTCAGTGGGGTATATTTTACTTTGCTGTCATCACCGAAAACGGCAGCGGCGACGCCCCGGCAGACGTCAACATCGATACCGGTAAATTTGCCGTTAGCATCGGCATAAGAGAAGCCAGGCAAACCGTCGCTGATACCGCACTGAACAAAACCTTTCTTTTTCACGGCATCCAGCGTTGTGCCCGCATGGGCCTGACCTGCAACAGCAAACAACATACCCGCAGCGGCCAGGCTGGCTATCATCGTCTTTTTCATAATGCATCCTGTGTGGCTAAATTTATCGTTATTTAGGTGTTTTAAACACTTTTACCCATCTGTGGCGTTGGCCGACGTTTATATAGCAAACGTAATGCCAGGTTTCGCGCTCGATGAAATAAGCGATAAGTGAACGCTTAATGCTGAGTGTAGACAGGCTTAAATAAAAGGAGCGCCCCGAAACGGTGCGAAATTACAACCTGTGCCACAAATCGGAGCAAAACTTTTAAGGAGGGTCAGAGAAAAAGAAGAGATAGTTTCCGGAGTGAATATTGGCCGGGTATTCAATAATATGAATGGGTGAAAAATCATTAAAACTGAATACAAAATTTAAAAGGGGAAGTGAAAAAGAGGTGACAGGCTTCTGGCTAAAATTAATGGTGTGAATAAATACGGGTCTTTTACTGATTTGATATTACTGCACTCATTCAAAGCAAAAGCGCGGCCAGAGCCGCGCTTTCTGAACAGATGTTATCGGGTCAGGGCAACAATACCCAGCGTCAACCCCGCCACCGCGGCAGCACCACCAGCGATAGCACCTGCTGTTTCCCAGTTATCCTGAGTGGTACCTTTCATACAGGTATTGGTATGAACCAGTCGGCCCTGATCGTCGTATACCGGTACACATGGAGAGTCGTGCGCGCATCCAGCCAGCAGCGCAGCGAGTAGTGCAACGGAAATGAATCTTTTCATGATGTTACCTCAGTATTATTTCGCGTCCGCTATAAAGCCAGGAGGGCTATTAACGAACTGGAGGTTATTTTACCACCGGGATAAGCCCACGTTACACGAGGAATAATCTCAAATTATGTTGTTTGTAAACATCGTGGAGAAAAGTGTTTCGTCAGAACGAATTAATGGAGAAATTATGGAGTAACAACGTGGCGTTCTTACTTAATGCAAACTGACTCTTTTTAACACTGCGATCTTAATACACTGTTTATCTTAAAATAAAAAAGGCACCAGAGGTGCCTTTCAGGTATTCATTACTCTTTATGGCGCGTAAAGCGTCGCCGGACGACCACAAAGAAAACGGGCACGAAGAAGATAGCCAGAAGCGTTGCGGAAAGCATGCCCCCCATGACCCCTGTCCCGACCGCGTTTTGCGCACCGCTCCCGGCGCCATGGCTGATCACCAGCGGCATGACGCCAAGAATAAAGGCGAGCGAGGTCATCAGGATCGGTCGAAGGCGCATTCTCGATGCTTCCAGCGTGGCTTCAATGATGCCTTTACCCTCTTTTTCCATCAGATCTTTGGCAAACTCAACGATCAGAATGGCGTTTTTAGCCGACAAACCAATCGTTGTCAGTAAACCCACCTGGAAATAGACGTCATTGTTCAAGCCACGTAACGCTGCTGCAACCAGCGCCCCTATGACTCCCAGCGGAACCACCAGCATCACTGAGAAGGGAATGGACCAGCTTTCGTAAAGAGCAGCCAGACACAGGAACACCACTATCAGTGAAATAGCGTACAACGCAGGCGCCTGATTTCCGGAAAGTCGCTCCTGATAAGACATTCCTGTCCAGTCATACCCGATGCCGGAAGGCAGTTTTGCAGCAAGACTTTCCATCAGCGCCATGGCCTCACCGGTACTTTTACCGGGGGCGGACTCACCGATGATCTCCATGGATGGCATCCCGTTATAGCGCTCCAGGCGAGGTGAACCGTACACCCAGTGCGAGGTGCTAAAGGCGGAGAAAGGTACCATCTCACCATTTGCGCTGCGTACATACAGGTTGCTGATGTCACCAGGCAGCATACGGAAGCGCGCATCAGCCTGGACATAGACCTTTTTCACGCGTCCATGATCGATAAAGTCATTTACATAAGTTCCACCCAGGGCCGTCGAGATGGTCTGGTTGACGTCAGAAAGACTGATGCCCAGCGCCTGAGCCTTCTCCTGGTCGACATCCAGTTTAAACTGCGGGGTATCTTCCAGACCATTTGGCCGCACGCGCACCAGCATGTCAGGGTGCGCTTTCACCATTCCGAGCAGCTCATTCCGCGCCTGCGTCAGCGAGGTATGCCCCAGGTTTGCCTGATCAATCAGTTCGAAGTCGAAGCCCGTTGCGGTTCCCAGTTCGATAATCGCAGGCAGGTTAAACGGAAATACGAGCCCATCTTTTATCTGACTGAAGGCTTTTGTCGCGCGGCCAACAATCGCCTCAACGCTATTTTCCGCCCCCGGTCGTGCTTCCCAGGGCTTCAGGCTAATGAAGGCAATACCGGCGTTCTGGCCCTGGCCGCTAAAACTAAAGCCATTAACGGTAAAGACAGATTCAACATTGGCCTTCTCGTTTTTCAGATAATAGTTCTGGACCTGATCGAGGACCTGCTGCGTACGCGTCTGGGTCGCACCGGCCGGAAGTTGCACCATCGTCATAAATACCCCCTGGTCCTCTTCGGGCAGGAAGGAGGTGGGCAAGCGCAGGAACAGCACCGCCATACCACCCACAATGATGATGTACACCACCAGGTAGCGTCCGGTCTTGCGTAAAATGCCGCTTACGCTGTTGCTGTAGTGCTCCACGCTGCGGTCAAAAAGCGCATTAAACCAGCCAAAGAAACCGCCTTTCTTTTCGTGGTGATCGCCGGATACCGGTTTAAGCAGGGTTGCGCACAGCGCGGGGGTCAGGATCAGGGCGACCAATACGGAGAGCGCCATTGCCGAAACGATGGTCAGCGAAAACTGCCGATAGATGGCCCCGGTCGAGCCACCGAAAAATGCCATCGGGATAAAGACTGCCGACAGCACCATGGCTATACCCACCAGTGCGCCCTGAATCTGTTCCATCGACTTCTGCGTCGCCTCTTTCGGCGGCAGTTTGTCTTCTACCATCACGCGTTCGACGTTCTCAACGACCACGATGGCATCATCAACCAGCAAGCCTATTGCCAGTACCATCCCGAACATCGTCAGGGTATTGATGGAGAATCCGAACGCCGCCAGCACCGCGAAGGTACCCAGCAAAACAACCGGCACCGCGATAGTGGGGATAAGTGTCGCGCGCAGGTTTTGCAGGAACAGATACATCACCAGGAAGACGAGGATGATCGCTTCAAACAGGGTTTTTACCACTTCGTGAATAGAGATCTTCACAAACGGCGTGGTGTCGTACGGATAAACCACCTTCAGACCCTGTGGGAAGAATTGCTGCAGTTGCGCCAGCTTGCTCTTGATGGCCGCCGCCGTATCCAGCGCATTTGCACCGGTCGCCAGCTTAATCCCCAGGCCGGTTGCGGCCTGCCCGTTGATTTTGGTCACCATATTGTAGTTTTCACCGCCCAGTTCAATGCGTGCGACATCCTTCAGGTGCACCATCGAGCCGTCCTGGTTCACCTTCAGCGTCACGCGGCCAAACTCTTCCGGTGATTTCAGGCGGGTTTGCGCAATGATCGAGGCGTTCAATTGCTGGCCCGGCACGGACGGCGTTCCGCCTAGCTGGCCTGCCGCTATCTGGTCATTCTGGGTTTTCAGTTGATTAATAATGTCCAGCGGCGTCAGCTGGTATTTATTCATCGCGTTACTGTCGAGCCAGATGCGCATTGCATACTGGGCACCAAACAGCTGAACATCACCCACCCCTGTGGTTCGACTAATGGCATCTTTCACATTCGAGGCGACGTAGTCGGAAATGTCATCCTGCGAGAGGCTTTTATTGTCTGAAACAAAGCCAGCCACCAGCAGGAAGCTGCTGCTGGACTTCTCAACGCCGATCCCTTGTTGCTGCACTTCCTGCGGCAGCAGCGGCATGGCGAGCTGAAGTTTATTCTGAACCTGAACCTGGGCGATATCCGGGTCTGTACCAGACTCAAAGGTCAGGGTGATGGTGACATTACCTGCAGAATCGCTGGTGGATGACATATACATCAGGTTATCGATGCCGTTCATATTCTGTTCGATAACCTGCGTCACGGTATCCTGCACCGTCTGCGCATCTGCGCCAGGGTAGGTTGCGGTTATGGCAACCGCGGGTGGGGCGATAGTCGGATACTGCGCGACGGGCAGTTTGAGGATCGCCAGCCCACCTGCAATCATCAAAATGATGGCGAGTACCCAGGCGAAAACCGGCCTCTGGATAAAGAAATTAGCCATGACGTCGTTCCTTAACCGGCTGGAGTCGTAGAGGTATCGGGTGTGGCGACGACGGTAGCCCCAGGTTTGGCTTTTTGTAACCCACTGACAATCACGCGGTCACCGTTTTTCAGCCCCTCTGTGACCAGCCAGCGATCGCCAATGGCCTGAGAGGCAACGACGGTGCGTGACTCAACCTGGTTTTTGTCGTTAACAATCAGGACAGTTGCATCCCCACGCGGCGTGCGGGTGACGCCTTGCTGTGGGATCAGAATCGCATTCGGCTGCGTACCCTCATTAATGCGGGCGCGTACAAACATTCCCGGTAACAGCAGGTGTTGCGGATTCGGGAAAATCGCCCGCAGAGTGATGGAGCCAGTGCTTTCATCAACCGTCACATCAGAAAACTGCAGCGTGCCTTTTAGCGGATAGGGCTGACCATTCTCCATCAACAGCTCGACGGTGCTGGTGGTCTCCCCTTTTTGCAGGCTTGTCTGCTTCAGACGCATAAAATCATTGCTGGACTGGGTGACATCGACATACATCGGATCCAGTTGCTGTACCGTTGCCAGGGCGTTTGCCTGGCCGTTGGTGACGAGAGCTCCCTCGGTCACGCTGGATTTACCAATGCGACCATCGACGGGAGAGGTGACTTTGGTATAGGCAAGGTTGATGTGTGCGCTTTCAACTCCTGCTTTTGCAGCAACGACGCTGGCATCCGCCTGCTGAGCCGTTGCAACGGCCTGGTCGTACTCCTGCTTACTGACATACTGTGTGCCCACCAGCGGGAGATAACGTTTCACCGTCAGGTGCGCAATATTGGCTGTCGCCTGGGCTTTCGCCAGCTCTCCTTTTGCGCTGTCATACGCCGCCTGATAGCTGGCGGGATCGATCTGATAAAGTGACTGGCCAGCTTTGACATCGCTGCCTTCGGTGAAATTGCGACGCAGGATAATGCCGCTAACCTGAGGACGCACTTCCGCAACGCGAAACGCATCTGTTCTGCCCGGCAGCTCTGTTGTCACAGTGAGGGGGGCACTTTTGACAATGTGTACACTCACCTGAGGCGGCTGCGGTTGATGTTGCTGATTTTCCTGCCCATCGCATCCGGCAAGCAGTGCGGCGCAGACAATAAAACCGGTTAAGGGCAAGCGTCTGAAATGATTCGTCATTACTGTTCCTTTAAATACCCATTAACCGATATTTCCGTGGATCGGTGACAGGGCAGGGGACAAAAACAAAAAATGTAGCTGCGTATAATAATGAGGGTATTTAATGTTTTTTAATTTATAAGTGCGGATAAATGCGGCAGGAAAGAAAATCAGAAGAAGGCTTTGCGTTTACAGCAATATACTTTAACAAAAGTAATCAGGAGAGTGATGTTTCATAGAGGGCATTCATCTGTTTTGTGAATTTAATTATTGGTATGTATTTACCTCAGTTATAAATAAAGCGAATTGACTTTTTTTGTGCAGAATTCACCTTGTCTTTCATGAATACTTCCGATTACAAAACCCTACTAAACAGCTTAATTCTTGTGAGTAACGAGTAGTCGTCCATGGCGCGTAAAAAGAAAGCAGAGGCTCAACAAACCCGTCAACAGCTGATTGAAGCGGCTATCGGGCAGTTTGCGACACGTGGCGTAACCAACACAACGCTGACGGATATCGCCGATGCGGCAAAGGTGACGCGTGGGGCCGTCTATTGGCATTTCACCAGTAAAACAGAGATATTTAATGCTATCTGGGAACAGCAATTGCCGCTTCGCGATCTCATTCGCGACAGACTTTCTCTTTCCGAAAAAGATGATCCCTTGTTAATGCTTCGTGAGCAATTTATCACTGCGTTGCAATATATTGCGCATGAGCCTCGCCAGTGCGCGCTGTTACAGATTTTGTATCATAAGTGTGAATTTACCAGTGATATGGTTTCCGAGTATGAAATCAGGAAACGTATTGGTTTCAACAATGATTTTCTGCGTGCGACACTGGAGCGCTGTATTTCACGAAACATCATTTCTTCGCAGGTGAATGTGGATTTAACGTTGATAGTGTTCCACGGATTTTTTAGCGGAATAATTAAAAACTGGTTAATGAATAACGACAGCTTCAACCTCTATCAACAGGCACCTGCTCTGGTCGATAACATTCTGGCGACACTCCCGGTGATGGGCGTGTCGCCACGTGAGGAGGCTTACGACTCGGTGTCGGGCAAGATCTCTCCCTGCTCGCAAAGCGTTTCAATGGTCTGCGCGCTGACAGGTTTTCCTAACAAATAGCCCTGAAGGGTATTACAGCCCAGTTCCGTCAAAAAGGCTTGCTGTGCTTCGGTTTCCACCCCTTCAGCCACCACTTTCAAATTCAGCGTTTTCGCCAGGGCGACAATCGCGGAGACAATGGTCGCATCTTCGCTTTCTCCACTGAGCTCTTTTACAAACGCCCTGTCGATTTTCAATTCACAGGCGGGTAAGCGTTTAAGATACAGCAGGCTCGAGTAGCCGGTACCAAAGTCATCAATAGAGGCTTTTACGCCTGCATTCGTCAGCTCTGTCAGCACCCGCACGCTCTCATCCGGGTTACTCATCGCAGTGGTTTCCGTCACTTCAAGGATCAGCATTTCTGGCGGCACCTGGTGACGTGTCAGACAATCAAGCACCGTACTCACCAGCGAAGGTTGTTCAAACTGAAGTGTCGACAGGTTCACCGCCATTGACCAGTTTTGATGCCCTTTAAGGTGCCATTCCCGCAACTGGCGGCAGGCTTCGTTGATAACCCAGTTGCCAATAGGAATGATCTGTCCCGTTTTTTCCGCCAGCGGCAGGAACAGGTCTGGCGTCAGCAATCCCAGCTTCGGGTGTTGCCAGCGCAGGAGTGCCTCAAACCCGAGTACGGGGCCTGCCGGTGCGTGGAATTTGGGCTGATAATGCAGCTGTAGCTCATTACGATCGATGGCCAGCCATAGATCGTTCATCAGCTGCAGATGGGTTTGCGCCAGCGTGTTCATGGAGGGCTGGAAAAAGTGATAACCGTTACGGCCCATATGCTTGGTGTGGTACATCGCCGCATCGGCGTTAAACATCAGCTCGCGATCGGTTTTGCCATCGTGAGGATAAAGCGCAATGCCAATACTGAGGGTCACCACCAGTTCATACGGATCCACATTGAATGGACTATCGATAGTGCGCACCAGGGCATTAGCAAGGGAGGCTGCATCGTCCGGCCCCCCAACTTCTGCCAGCAGAACAAATTCATCACCGCCAATACGTGCAAGGGTGTACTGGCCTTTCAGGGGGAGCAGCAGGCGTTGCGTAACGGCAACCAGCAGTTTATCGCCGACATCATGCCCGTAGGCGTCATTGACGGTTTTAAAGCCGTCGAGATCCATAAACATCAATGCGAAATGCGTGCCTTCACGATCTGCTTTGTTGATGGCCTGATCGAGTCGATCTTCCAGCAGGATACGATTGGGCAGGCGCGTCAGCGTATCCTGTAACGCCAGCTGGGCCAGCTCCCGGTTTGCTTCCGCCAGAGACGAGGCGAGGAGAGAGGTGCGCGCCTGCAGGCGCGCATCCAGCATCGACACCAGCAGTGTGATACCAAGGATGGCGAGTGCGACAACGCTCACCAGCACGGCCAGCCAGCTGCCGTTAATCCCCTCATGGTGAGCCATGGTCGACACTGGAAACTGTGCGGCTTTCATCCCCGCATAATGCATTCCGGCAATCGCAATCCCCATCGTGATTGCGGCACCCATGCGCATCAGCGCGACCTGAGCGGCCTCATGACGCAGGCGGAACGTCAGCCACAGTGCGGCGAGCGACGCAGCAAGCGCAATAGCGACTGATATCGCCACCCATGTTTTATCCCAGATAATACCGGGCGTAACCTCCAGGGCCGCCATGCCGGTGTAATGCATGGCCACAATACCGGTTCCCATGACTAGTGCACCGGGCAGCAGACGGCGCAAACGCAGCTGCTCGCAGCTGACAAGCCACAGCGCAAACAAGGATGAACCCACGGCGATAACCATCGATAACCCCGTCAGGGTGGCGTTGTAGCTCATGCTCATGGAGAGATCCATCGCCAGCATGCCGATAAAATGCATCGCCCATACGCCAATACCCATTGCAACACCGCCACCGGCCAGCCAGATGCGCGCTGCCACGCCCTGACTTCCCGCCACACGCGCGGCCATATTCAGCGCGGTATAGGCAGCAAGGATAGCGACAACAAAGGAGAGGACGACAAGGATATGGTTGTATTGGCTAACCAGCATGATCGGTTCAACTCGAGTGTGAGGTTACGCAAGGGCGGTGGTGAAGGGCGAGACATTATCATCGTAAGGTAATGACTCAAAGGGATTTAAATCCCCGTTTTTATTAAGTGATTTCGGGGTTTTTGACGACGTTGGCGGCTCAGTCCAGCTCTGAACAATTGACGAGTTTAAGCGGGTTCACGGAATCCATATTGCGACACTTATCGGTTTCGGTGCTCATCAGTTCAATCCACTGCATCAGCAGCGCATCAAAGAGAAAAACTGAGACAGCAAAGACAACCAGCCACCAGTATTTACGAATCATTATGACATTCCGGAAGAAGAGAGCCAGTAAGGTGGTGGAAATATACACGAAAAGCGGCGGTTGAAAAGTGGGGAAAGCGAAGGTTTACAAAGCGTTGACGGTGGCAGATGTGGAGCAATAAAAAAGGCGCATCCCCATGCCAGGTAGCGCCTTTTTAAACAAGCATTTCGCTAACCGAAATTAGTTCATGCCGTATTTTTTCAGTTTCTTACGCAGAGTACCACGGTTGATACCCATCATCAGCGCAGCGCGGGTTTGGTTACCGCGGGTGTATTGCATCACCATGTCCAACAGTGGCTGTTCAACTTCAGCCAGTACCAGCTCATACAGGTCATTAACATCCTGACCATTCAGTTGAGCAAAATAGTTCTTCAGTGCCTGTTTAACCGAGTCACGCAGGGGTTTTTGAGTTACCTGATCCTGAGAGTTAACGGTAGAAACGGTCAGTACGTCAGAATTTACGCGTTGTTCGAACATAGTTCTGTCAGCTCTTTATTTCATTACGCAAGATTTTCGAAGTATGCCTCCAACGCCTCCAGCTGTTCGCTGGCATCCTCTATGGCGTTGAATGTGCGCCGAAACTGGTCATTTGGAGCGTGCTCCTGGAGATACCAGGAGACGTGTTTACGCGCAATTCGGTACCCTTTTGCCTGGCCGTAGTGGTCATGCAGTTCCCGAACATGCGAACAAAGCAAGCGCTTAACCTCTGCCAGAGGCAGCGGGGCAAGCAGCTCCCCAGTGTCCAGATAATGCTGGATTTCCCGAAAGATCCAGGGTCTTCCCTGAGCTGCACGTCCTATCATCAGAGCATCAGCTCCCGTATAGTCGAGCACAGCTCTGG
The DNA here is from genome assembly GCF_050031465.1 of Enterobacter cloacae complex sp. 277I4. Lineage (NCBI taxonomy): Bacteria > Pseudomonadati > Pseudomonadota > Gammaproteobacteria > Enterobacterales > Enterobacteriaceae > Enterobacter > Enterobacter cloacae complex sp. 277I4. The sequence goes on along the minus strand of NZ_JBLGWC010000001.1, from coordinate 4,618,687 downwards.
CTTTAAGCGGGTCAGTAATGTCGCCATTCGCGATAATCGGAATGGAAACTTTCTGCTTAACTGCCCGAATGCTGTCGTATTCAGCTTCACCGTTGAACAAACAGGCGCGAGTGCGTCCATGAATGGTCAGGGCCTGAATGCCACAGTCTTCGGCCAGTTGGGCAATCTCTACACAGTTACGGTGTTCCGGCGACCAACCCGTGCGAATCTTCAACGTAACAGGAACGTCCACTGCGCTGACAACCGCCGTCAGGATTGACTTCACCTGGTCGGGGTATTGCAGAAGGGCTGAACCTGCAAGCTTGCGATTCACTTTTTTGGCCGGGCAACCCATGTTGATATCAATAATCTGGGCGCCACTTTCCACGTTAATCCGCGCGGCATCTGCCATCTCTTCAGGCACACTTCCGGCGATTTGCACGGTGCGAATACCTGGTTCATCAATGTGCACCATCCGAAGGCGGGATTTATCGCTTTCCCAGACCTGCGGGTTAGACGACATCATCTCGGAAACGGTTAAACCGGCTCCCATCTCATAACACAGCGTCCTGAACGGCCGGTCGGTAATACCTGCCATTGGGGCTGCGATCAGGCGATTTCTGAGCTGGTGGTGTCCGATGCGCATGAGTTAAGAAATGACCATACTGTGACTGCAAGGCGGCGTATATTACGCATTTTTTGCACGAGATGAAAGGCCAAACTTTGAACAATCCACTGTTGTAGATCAAGGAATCGCCACCCAGTCACAATGATAAAAATTATTTTTTATTTAAATCATTATGTTATGTATTAAAGGCGATTTTATGACCGCTTACAATTTCCCGTAACTTCTCATCATTTCTCAAAAAATGAATCCGTTGAGCGGGATATTCTGCTGTTTTTAGCAGCAGATTCTCCCGCTTCTATGCGATCTGCGTCGCATTTTAGAACATCATCTCAGTACGAAAAATGTTCTTATTTTTTACGGCCCGTGATGCGGCACCACTCTTCTTTTTCCACCACCGGATCGAGGGTGAAGAGATCGGCGTAGGCTTCGCAAACGCTGTCAGCCTGGCTTGCCAGGATCCCGGACAGCCCCAGCAGACCGCCCTCAACGGGCAGCACGCTGATTAACGGTGCAAGCTCGCGTAATGGGCCCGCCAGGATGTTAGCGACCACCACATCGGCTTTCATGGCCTCTGGCTGCGCGTCCGGGAGATACAGCTCAAGGCGATCGGAAACGCCGTTACGCTCGGCGTTATCACGACTGGCCTGAATAGCCTGCGGATCGATATCGATCCCGATGGCTTTTGCGGCGCCCAGCTTCAGTGCGGCAATGGCGAGGATCCCGGATCCACAGCCGAAGTCGATCACGGTTTTCCCTTCCAGATCCAGACCATCCAGCCACTGCAGACACAGTGAGGTGGTCGGATGGGTGCCGGTACCGAATGCCAGACCCGGGTCGAGCATCACGTTGACCGCGTTTTCATCGGGAACTTCGCGCCAGCTTGGGCAGATCCACAGACGCTTGCCAAACTGCATGGGGTGGAAGTTATCCATCCACTCGCGTTCCCAGTCTTTGTCTTCCAGTTGTTCGATTTTGTGCGCAAAACCCGCGCCCAGCAGAGGATGATGTTCCAGAATCGCGACCACTTCTTTCATGTCGGTTTCGGCATCAAACAGGCCAATCACGTCGGTATCGCCCCACAGGCGCGTTTCGCCCGGCAGCGGCTCAAAGACTGGCGTGTCATGCGTGTCCTGGAAGGTGATAGAGACCGAGCCGGCCTCCATCAGCGCATCGCTCAGCTCTTCGGCGTGAGCGCCGGTTGTGTTCAGTTTTAGTTGGATCCACGGCATGGCAAAACTCTTTATTTATCAGTAGACATCATAGCGGGTTGTGGGACGGGTTGACCGAAACGGTTCCCCACCACAAACGCCAGTAAACTTAACAGTAACGAAGGCACAATTGGATGGAAGCCCAGGTACTGGATCTTAAAGGTGGCGAGCACGGCGTACACGACACCGCCAACAATCATGCCGCTTAGCGCGCCCGCAGCATTCGCGCGTTCCCAGTACAGGCCAAGCACCAGCGGCCACAGGAAAACAGCTTCAAGGCCGCCAAACGCAAGCAGGTTCAGCCAGATGATCATCTCCGGTGGACGCCAGGCGGCCAGCAGCAGCAGCGCCCCTAATAACAGCGTGATCACCGCAGACATCCGCTTTAAGCGTCGTTCGTTTTTCAACTGCTCGGGACGCAAATTCAGATAGAGATCTTTGATAATCGTAGCGGAACTTTGCAGCAACTGAGCGTTGATCGTCGACATAATGGCGGCCATCGGTGCGGCAAGGAAAATCCCGGCAGCAAAGGGGGGGAGGACTTTAACCATCAGGGTAGGGATCACCAGGTCGGGCACGGTAAGATCTGGGATCACCGCACGACCTAATGCACCCGCCAGATGCATTCCCAGCATCAGTATCGCCACCACAATGGTCCCGATAATAATGCCGCGATGGACCGCTTTACTGTCCTTATAGGAGATACACCGTACAGCGGTATGCGGCAGTCCAATGACGCCGAAGCAGACCAGCACCCAGAAGGAGGTCATAAAGGTGGGTGAAAGAATGTCATCTGCGCCCTCTGGAGTGACCAGTTTCGGGTCAATCGCTTCCAGGGTTTCAACAGCATGGCTCAGGCCGCCTGCCGCATGGACAATCCCCACCAGCAGCACAATGGTTCCGATGAGCATCACCATGCCCTGCAGGGTGTCGTTCAGTACGCTGGCGCGGAATCCACCAAACGCCGTATAAAGCGCGATACTGATCCCAAAGATAAGCAGGCCAGTCTCGTAAGGGATCCCTGCTGCGGTTTCAAGCAGACGTGCACCGCCAATAAACTGCACCGTCATCGCACCCACAAAGGCGACCAGCAGGCTTAGACTTGCCAGCCATACCAGTAAACGGCTGCGGTAGCGGGCAAACAGCATGTCGTTCAGCGTCACGGCATTATAGCGACGCGCCAGAATAGCGAACTTCTTGCCGAGTATACCCAGCGAAAGCCAGATAGCCGGGAGCTGGATCATCGCCAGCAGCACCCAGCCTAACCCATATTTATAGGCTGCCCCGGGACCGCCAATAAATGAGCTGGCGCTGATATAGGTGGCGGTGAGCGTCATCGCTAACACAATGCCGCCCATTGAACGGCTGCCGAGGAAATATTCGTTCAGGAAGGTGCCGGTTGCCCTTTTGCGCATGGCATACACGGACACGCCAAACACGACCAACAAATACGCGATAAGCGGCAGAATGACTTCAAGCTGCATCGTCGTCCTCCAGCGGGATATCGCGATAAATGAATTTCACCATTGCCCAGCACAGCAGGATAAAAATCAGCGGTACCAGCAGACAGGCCATTTCAAACCAGTGAGGCAGGCCGGTGATGCCAATTGCAGAATCAGGTAAGTAAGCGGTTACCAACCATGCGGCAAGATAGAGAAGGGTCAGCCACAGCGCCCAGCGCGCTTCTTTATGGGCCTGAACAAAACGTTTGTCCATTTTTTGTCCCTTGTGGATGAAGAAAGCGGGGATTGTACATGATGGGCCTTGACGATCCCCAGAAATAAAAAAGGCCGGTTAAACCGGCCTTTTAGCATAGATGCTTTCTTACTTCTCGTTGAGACCGAGTTTTTTCTCCAGATAGTGGATGTTCGTCCCACCATTCTGGAAGTGCTCGTCGCTCATGATGCGCATCTGCAGATCAACGTTGGTTTTGATACCGTCGATGATTAGCTCCTGCAGGGCGTTCTTCATGCGGGCAATCGCCACGTCACGGTTTTCGCCGTAGCAGATAAGCTTACCGATCATTGAGTCATAGTACGGCGGTACGGTGTAACCGGCGTAGATATGAGACTCCCAACGCACGCCAAAGCCACCCGGCGCGTGGAAACGCGTGATTTTACCCGGGCTTGGCAGGAAGGTATTCGGGTCTTCGGCGTTGATACGGCACTCGACCGCATGGCCTTTGACCACTACTTCTTCCTGTTTGATGGACAGAGGCTGGCCGGCAGCGATACGCAGCTGCTCTTTGATCAGGTCAACGCCGGTGATCATTTCGGTAACCGGGTGTTCAACCTGAATACGGGTGTTCATCTCAATGAAGTAGAACTCACCGTTTTCGAACAGGAATTCGAAGGTACCCGCCCCGCGATAGCCAATGTCGACACACGCTTTGGCACAACGCTCGCCGATGTAGCGACGCAGTTCCGGGGTAATGCCCGGTGCTGGTGCTTCTTCGACCACTTTCTGGTGACGACGCTGCATGGAGCAGTCACGTTCTGCCAGATAGATAGCGTTACCCTGACCGTCAGCCAGCACCTGAATTTCGATGTGGCGTGGGTTTTCCAGGTATTTTTCCATGTACACCATGTCATTGCTGAAAGCTGCTTTCGCTTCCGCTTTGGTCATGGAGATGGACTGTGCCAGTTCAGCGTCGCTGCGCACTACGCGCATACCGCGACCGCCGCCGCCGCCGGACGCCTTGATGATCACCGGGTAGCCAATGCGTTTAGCATGTGCACGGTTTGCATCCATGTCGTCAGTCAGCGGGCCGTCAGAACCTGGAACGGTTGGAACACCGGCTTTTTTCATCGCGGTGATTGCAGACACTTTGTCACCCATCAGGCGGATGGTGTCAGCTTTCGGGCCGATGAAGATAAAGCCAGAGCGTTCAACCTGCTCAGCAAAGTTGGCGTTCTCGGAGAGGAAGCCATAACCCGGGTGAATTGCCACCGCGCCAGTGATTTCAGCGGCGCTGATGATTGCCGGGATGTTCAGATAGCTTTTTACGGACGGAGCCGGGCCGATACAGACCGTCTCATCCGCCAGCAATACGTGTTTTAAATCGCGGTCCGCGCTTGAGTGCACAGCGACAGTCTTGATGCCCAGTTCTTTACAGGCACGAAGAATACGCAGTGCGATCTCGCCGCGGTTGGCGATAACAATTTTATCCAGCATGTTCGCCTCGTTACTCGATGACGACCAGCGGCTCGTCAAATTCTACCGGCTGACCACTTTCGACCAGAATCGCCTTCACAGTACCTGATTTGTCTGCTTCGATCTGGTTCATCATTTTCATGGCTTCAACGATACACAGGGTATCGCCTACGTTGACTTTCTGACCCACTTCGATGAACGCCTTCGCGTCCGGGCTCGGGGTGCGGTAGAAAGTACCAACCATTGGGGAACGTACGATGTGACCACTGATTTCTGCTGCAGCGGCAGGTGCGGCTTCAGTTGCGGCTGGTGCAACGGCTGCAGAGAGCGCAGGCTGCTGCACTGGCGCAGCATAAGCTTGCTGCATTACCGGGAAGCTAGCGGCTGGGGCTGCACGGCTGATGCGTACAGACTCTTCGCCTTCAGAAATTTCCAGTTCGGAGATGCCTGATTCTTCAACCAGCTCGATCAGTTTTTTAATCTTACGAATATCCATGAGTGGGTTCCGTACTCTTGTTTAGTGTGATTGTGACAGGCGTTTTACCGCTGTCTGTAAAGCGTATGAATAACCGTCTGCGCCCAGTCCGCAGATAACGCCAGCGGCGATATCCGACAGATACGAATGGTGGCGGAACGGCTCTCGGGCGTGCACGTTGCTGAGGTGGATCTCGATAAACGGGATACTCACCGCCAGCAGTGCGTCGCGGATAGCAACACTGGTGTGCGTAAACGCGGCCGGATTGATCAGGATATAGTCCACAGTGTCTTTAGCCTGATGAATACGGTCGATGAGTGCGTACTCCGCGTTTGACTGAAAATGATCCAAATCCACATTCAATGACGCTGCTTCCGTGCCCAAACGGTTAACAATTTCACTCAATGTCAGCGTGCCGTACTTCTCTGGCTCACGGGTGCCGAGCATGTTCAGGTTCGGTCCGTTTAAAACTAAGATTCGGAATTTTTCTGCCATTGTGTCGCTATCTCCTGCGAATCTCGGGTAAAAACCAAAATATACCTTTGAAACGCGAAAGTCACCTGATGACTTTCCTAAAATGCATTCAGGAAAACCAAAGTCGCACATTATAACGATTTCGTAGCATTTGGCAGCTAAATACTGGTCTTATCAGGGAAGATTATCAACCGCTATCCGAAAAAGAATGGCGGTTGATAAGTAATCTGCGGGAAAACGCACAGTTTCGCGAACTATCGTAACCACTGGCGGAACTTCTTGTAACGCCATGCTAAAAGCGCCAAAGCCAGCAGCGCGTAGAGGATGGGTTGAGGCGAGAGGATCTTCACGGACCACAGATAATGGATGGGTGCGAGGATCGCGACAAGATAGACGAAGTTGTGCAGCAACTGCCAGCGCTTACCCAGTTTTCGCTGCACATATTGCGTAGATGTCAGCGCTAATGCCAGCAACACCAGCCAACTGACAATGCCCAGCGTCAGATAAGGACGCGTGACCAGTTCGCGGCCCAGCAGTGCCAGGTTGTTAATCCCCAGTTCCAGCAGCGCGTAGCTGGTCAGGTGCAACGTGGCCCAGGCAAAACACCATAGCCCTAAAAGCCGACGTGTGCGTATCAATAATGGCTGTTTAGCGTAGCGCGCCAGCGGCGAAACCAGCAAGGTCGCCAGTAAAAATTTCAGAGCCATCCGACCGGTAAAGTGCTGGATATCTTTAGCCGGATCGGCACTAAAGAGCCCCTGGCTGGCGGCCCAGAACAACCAGATAAAAGGGAGCAACCCGGCTAAATGCAGCAGCACTTTCAGCCAGGTTACCTGTTTTGCCGTTAAACGCACTCAGAAGTTCTCCCGTAAATTGAGGCCACGGTAGAGCGACGCCACTTCATCCGCATAGCCGTTAAAAAGCAGCGTGGGCTGACGCTTCACATCCAGCGCCCCGCCGGAACCGATAAACCGTTCCGTCGCCTGCGACCAGCGTGGGTGATCGACATGCGGGTTCACGTTGGCGAAGAAACCGTATTCGTCCGGCGCGGCGAGATTCCATGTTGTGGGCGGACGCTCACGGGTGAGCTTAATACTGACGATCGATTTAATGCCCTTGAAGCCATATTTCCACGGTACCGTTAGCCGGATGGGGGCGCCGTTCTGCGGCGGGAGCGCTTTACCGTAAACGCCGACGGTCAGAAGGGTAAGAGGATGCATGGCTTCGTCAAGGCGTAATCCTTCTACATAAGGATATGCAAGCCCACCGCCGATGAACCGGTCCTTCTGGCCTGGCATCTCGTCCGGGGCGTAACGCGTCTGGAATGCGACATATTTCGCATTGCTGGTGGGTTCAACCATTGCCAGCAGCTTATGCAGCGGAAAACCTACCCACGGTACCACCATCGACCAGGCTTCCACGCAGCGCATACGATAAATGCGTTCCTCTAACGGGAAACGGGTGGTGAGATCGTGGTGATCCAGCGTTAAGGGTTTTGCCACTTCGCCGTCAATTTTCAACGTCCACGGATCGGTTTTCATGCTGCCTGCATTGGCCGCAGGATCGGCTTTATCAAGCCCAAATTCGTAGAAGTTGTTATAACCGGTGACCTTATCTTCTGGCGTGAGCGTCAGTTTGTTTTGCCACTCGGCAGGTTTCGTAAAGGTGAGCGGGGCACCTGAAGGGGCTTTTGGCCGATCGTTGCCTTTAAACCAGTCGAGCAAATCAGCGTGAGCCGCAGGTGTGAGCGTCAACGCGGTGGCACTGATGCCAAGCATTTTCAGGATCTGGCGGCGCTGTAACATAAAGACAGATTCGGACGTTACGTCGGCTTCCGTCAGTTTTCGGGTTTTCATGGCATCCTCCGTCATGCGTTTTTCTAAGCATGACGGAGGAGAAGGATTAGCGCGAATATGTCACGAAAATTTGAAGATTAGGCAATTTTTACCAGCGCGCGGCCATGAAACTGATTATCCATGATCTTACCGGCATATTCCGGCGCCTGGCTGAGGGCGATTTCGGTTGCACTCTGCGTGAAGAAGGACTCAGGCAGGTCGCGTACCAGACGCTCCCAGGCTTCTGCACGACGGGCCGCCGGAGTCATGACGGAATCCACACCCTGCAGGCGCACGTTACGCAGGATAAAGGGCATAACGGTGGTTGGCAGCGCAAAACCGCCCGCCAGACCGCAGGCCGCCACGCAGCCACCGTAGTTCATCTGCGCCAGCACTTTTGCCAGCACGTTATTTCCGACGGTATCCACCGCTCCGGCCCAGATCTGTTTTTCCAGCGGACGGGTTTCGGCAAATTCGTCGCGGCCAAGAATGCGGCTGGCACCAAGCTGACGCAGGTAGTCATGGGTGCTTTCACGGCCTGAGACCGCGGCGACCTGATACCCCAGTTTGTGCAGTAAAGCCACCGCCGTGCTGCCAACGCCACCGCTGGCCCCGGTCACGACTATCTCGCCTGACTCAGGGCGGATACCGGCATCTTCAAGGGCCATGACGCACAGCATGGCGGTAAAGCCTGCGGTACCGATAATCATCGCTTTGCGGCCATCCAGCCCAGCAGGCACGGGCACCAGCCACTCGCCTTTCACCCGCGCCTGCGTTGCCAGCCCGCCCCAGTGATTTTCGCCGACACCCCAGCCGGTGAGCAGCACCTGCTGGCCGGCATGAAACCGCGGATCTTCGCTGGAATGAACGTGGCCTGCAAAATCAATCCCCGGCACCATCGGGAAATTTCGGATGATTTTACCTTTGCCGGTGATGGCCAGGGCATCCTTGTAATTCAGACTGGACCAGTCGATGTCGACGGTGACGTCGCCTTCGGGCAGACGGCTCTCATCAAGGGCTTGCACCGAGGCAACTGTATTGCCGTCCTGCTGTTCTAAGATCAAAGCCTGCATACAGGATCCTCACTATTCTGATGATTGGAAAATGCGTTCTGAAGACTATACTCGCTCAATGAAACGCTATGCCGATTTAACGCAATAAATTGCCAGATACACCAGGTTTGGTAGTATGGCGCATTTGAAATGCAAGTTAGCGCTTACTCGCTACCCATCAACCCACGGAGTAATCTCAAGGATGCGATTAACGACGAAGTTCTCAGCTTTTATCACGTTGCTGACGGGGTTAACCATTTTTGTCACGCTCCTTGGCTGCTCCCTGAGCTTTTATAACGCCATTCAGGACAAGCTGGTCAACCGGGTTGAGTCTGTTGCGTCAGTTATTGATACGCGTCTGATTACCACTCCGCTACCGGAACTCTCCCGCGAGCTGGATGAATTGATGGTACCGGTTGATATTGTGCAGGTCGACATTACGCAGGGAAAGCATCCGGTATTAAGCCATCAGCGTCAGGGGAGCTATCGGCCTGCGGGCGTCGTGAGCCAGTATCGGGAAGTGAATGTCCATTCCCTTAAAAATCCGGGGATGACGATACGCCTGGTCTACCTCGATCCCATGGCCAGCTATTTCCGCTCGATGATGACCACCGCGCCACTCACCGTTGCCGTCGCCTTTATTGTCCTGCTGATTTTTCTTGCGGTTCGCTGGCTACGCCGTCAGCTCTCCGGTCAGGAGCTGCTGGAAAACCGCTCCGTGCGAATACTCAACGGGGAGCGCGGCCCGCAGGTGCGGGGGTCGGTCTATGAGTGGCCGTCCAGCACCAGCAGCGCGCTGGACACGCTGCTTTCCGAAATTCAGTTCGCCAGCGATCAGCGCAGCCGCATGGATACGCTGATCCGTTCCTATGCCGCGCAGGATAACAAAACCGGTCTGAATAACCGCCTGTTCTTTGATAATCAACTGGCCACGCTGCTGGACGACCCGGAAAAAGTGGGAACGCACGGGGTCGTCATGATGGTTCGTCTGCCGGATTTCGATCTCCTGCGCGATACCTGGGGACGCCGCGTGGCGGAAGAGAACCTCTTTACGCTCATCAACTTGCTGTCGACTTTTATTATGCGCTATCCCGGCGCGCTGCTGGCGCGCTATCACCGCAGCGACTTTGCGGTGTTGTTACCCCATCGCACACTTAAGGAATCAGAGAGCATCGCCAGCCAGTTGCTGAAGGCGGTGGATGCGCTGCCGCAGAGCAAAATGCTCGACCGGGATGATATGGTGCATATGGGGATCTGCGCCTGGCGCGGCGGGCAGTCAACTGAACAGGTGATGGAGCATGCGGAAGCGGCAACCCGTAACGCAGTGCTGCAAGGGGCGAACGGTTGGGCGGTATATGACGATTCCCTGCCTGAGAAAGGGCGTGGCAATGTGCGCTGGCGTACCCTGATTGAACAAATGTTGAGCCGCGGTGGCCCCCGCCTTTATCAAAAACCAGCGGTGATGAAAAACGGCCATGTTCACCACCGTGAATTAATGTGTCGCATTTTCGACGGCACGGAAGAGGTTATTTCGGCGGAATATCTGCCGATGGTCCTGCAATTTGGACTCTCCGAAGAGTATGACCGTCAGCAAATTAGCCGACTGATTCCGTTTTTATCTTTTTGGCCTGAAGAAAGTCTGGCATTACAGGTGACCGTCGAGTCGTTAATTCGCCCGCGTTTTCAACGCTGGCTGCGCGATACATTAATGCAATGCGAAAAATCGCAACGCAAACACATTATTTTTGAACTTGCAGAGGCGGATGTTGGTCAACACATCAGCCGGTTACGTCCGGTGGTACGTTTGATCAATGCGCTGGGTGCGCGTGTGGCGGTGACACAGGCGGGCCTGACGCTGGTCAGTACCAGCTGGATCAAGGAGCTGGATGTGGAATTATTAAAGCTACATCCGGGGCTGGTCAGGAATATTGAAAAGCGCACGGAAAACCAGCTGCTGGTGCAGAGTCTGGTGGAAGCGTGTAAGGGAACGCGAACACAAGTATTTGCCACGGGCGTGCGCTCCAGAGGCGAATGGCAGATGTTGACAGAGCGTGGTGTGATGGGTGGTCAGGGGGATTTTTTTGCCGCCTCTCAGCCGCTTGACACCAATGTGAAAAAATATTTGCAAAGATACTCTGTTTGACCTGCCGTTTACGCTGTTTTCACGTAGAATATCGCGCCTGTAGCTTTGAGTATGACGAGCAAAAAGCCAGTGAACGACCTTTAGCGGGTTACAAATGAAAGTGAGGAACGCTACTGTGTACTCAGCCCTGAGGGAGTCAGGGGATGAATTTGTAACAGAAGGAAACGTACTGCACAAATTTTCACCGCAGCAGGTGATTTTTGCGCCTTGTCGCTGCTGCGTGTGGTTGGTAAAGTAAGCGGATTTTGTTTTCCGCCCCAGCTTTCAGGATTATCCCTTAGTATGTTGAAAAAATTTCGTGGCATGTTTTCCAATGACCTGTCCATTGACCTGGGTACCGCGAATACCCTTATTTATGTAAAAGGACAAGGCATCGTATTGAATGAGCCTTCTGTTGTGGCCATTCGTCAGGATCGTGCCGGCTCGCCGAAAAGCGTAGCCGCAGTGGGTCATGACGCGAAGCAGATGCTGGGTCGTACCCCAGGTAACATCGCCGCGATCCGCCCAATGAAAGACGGCGTTATCGCTGACTTCTTCGTGACTGAAAAAATGCTTCAGCACTTCATCAAGCAGGTTCACAGCAACAGCTTCATGCGTCCAAGCCCACGTGTGCTGGTTTGTGTGCCGGTCGGTGCGACCCAGGTAGAACGTCGCGCAATTCGCGAATCTGCTCAGGGTGCGGGCGCGCGTGAAGTGTTCCTGATTGAAGAGCCAATGGCTGCGGCTATCGGTGCAGGCCTGCCTGTTTCTGAAGCTACCGGTTCGATGGTGGTTGATATCGGTGGTGGTACCACTGAGGTGGCCGTTATCTCCCTGAACGGCGTGGTTTACTCCTCTTCCGTGCGTATCGGTGGTGACCGTTTCGACGAAGCGATCATTAACTACGTGCGCCGTAACTATGGCTCCCTGATCGGTGAAGCGACCGCTGAGCGCATCAAGCACGAGATCGGTTCTGCTTATCCGGGTGATGAAGTTCGCGAAATCGAAGTGCGCGGCCGTAACCTGGCGGAAGGTGTGCCACGCGGCTTTACCCTGAACTCCAACGAAATTCTGGAAGCGCTGCAAGAGCCGCTGACCGGTATCGTGAGCGCGGTGATGGTTGCGCTGGAACAGTGCCCGCCTGAACTGGCGTCCGATATCTCTGAGCGCGGTATGGTTCTGACCGGTGGTGGTGCGCTGCTGCGTAACCTCGACCGCCTGTTAATGGAAGAGACAGGTATTCCTGTCGTAGTTGCAGAAGATCCACTGACTTGCGTCGCCCGTGGTGGTGGCAAGGCGCTGGAAATGATCGACATGCACGGCGGCGACTTGTTCAGCGAAGAGTAGTCATGGTGAAAGGGTAGCGAATCGCTACCCTTTCTCTCTGACACGAGAATACGCATAGCCTATGAAGCCAATTTTTAGCCGTGGCCCCTCGCTACAGTTTCGCCTGATCCTGGCGGTTCTGGTTGCGCTTGGTGTCATTATTGCCGATAGCCGCCTCGGTACGTTCAGCCAGATCAGAACGTACATGGATACCGCCGTCAGTCCTTTCTACTTTATATCCAATGGTCCCCGTGAACTGCTCGACTCCGTTTCTCAAACGCTGTCCTCACGTGACCAACTCGAACTTGAAAACCGGGCATTGCGCCAGGAACTGCTGCTGAAAAACAGCGAACTGCTGATGTTAGGGCAATACAAGCAGGAAAATGCGCGTCTGCGTGAGCTGCTTGGATCGCCGCTGCGTCAGGATGAGCAGAAGATGGTGACGCAGGTGATCTCCACCGTAAACGATCCTTACAGCGATCAGGTGGTGATCGACAAAGGTAGCGTGAATGGTGTGTATGAAGGTCAGCCTGTTATCAGTGATAAAGGTGTGGTGGGCCAGGTGGTCGCCGTCGCCAAACTGACCAGCCGTGTACTGCTGATCTGTGATGCCACCCATGCGCTGCCTATTCAGGTTCTGCGTAACGATATTCGCGTCATTGCGGCGGGTAACGGCTGCACGGACGATCTTCAGCTGGAGCACCTGCCAGCCAACACGGATATCCGTGTGGGCGACGTGCTGGTCACCTCCGGTCTGGGTGGACGTTTCCCTGAAGGGTATCCGGTTGCGGTTGTCTCTTCTGTGAAGCTTGATACGCAGCGTGCCTACACCGTGATTCAGGCGCGTCCAACGGCGGGTTTACAGCGTCTTCGCTACCTGCTGCTGCTGTGGGGAGCCGACCGTAACGGTGCCAACCCAATGACGCCTGAAGAGGTGCATCGCGTTGCCAATGAGCGCCTGATGCAGATGATGCCGCAGGTTCTTCCTGCTCCGGATGCGATGGGGCCACCTGCGCCAGTACCCGCGCCGGCGACCGGGATAACGGATGCGCCGCCACCGCCTAAACTCTCATCCGGAGGGCAGTAGTGGCCAGTTATCGTAGCCAGGGACGCTGGGTTATCTGGCTCTCGTTTCTCATCGCGCTGTTGCTGCAGATAATGCCCTGGCCGGACGACATTCTTGTTTACCGGCCAAACTGGGTATTGCTCATTTTGCTCTACTGGATCCTTGCCCTGCCGCACCGCGTAAATGTTGGCACAGGCTTTGTAATGGGTGCCATACTGGATCTCATTAGTGGCTCAACGCTGGGTGTTCGTGCGTTATCCATGAGCATCATTGCATATCTCGTTGCACTCAAATTCCAGCTCTTTCGTAACCTCGCGCTCTGGCAACAGGCGCTGGTCGTGATGTTGTTGTCGCTTGCCGCGGATATCGTTGTTTTCTGGGCAGAGTTTTTAGTGATCAACGTCTCTTTCCGACCCGAAGTATTCTGGAGTAGTGTAGTCAACGGTGTGCTCTGGCCGTGGCTGTTCCTGCTGATGCGTAAGGTTCGCCAGCAGTTTGCTGTGCAGTAAAAGGTTTCTATGACGTCTATCTATCTTGCCTCCGGTTCTCCACGTCGTCAGGAGTTGCTCACGCAGTTGGGCATCGCTTTTGAACGTATCGTTACCGGCATCGAAGAAAAACGTGCTGAGGGCGAAAGTGCTCAGCAGTATGTTTCTCGCCTGGCGCGTGAGAAAGCGCAGGCTGGCGTTGCGTGCGTGCCACGCGACCTGCCGGTACTGGGGGCGGATACCATCGTTATCCTTAACGGTGAAGTGCTTGAGAAACCGCGAGACGCTGAGCATGCAGCACATATGCTGCACAAAATGTCCGGGCATACGCATCAGGTGATGACCGCGGTGGCGCTGGCGGACAGCAAGCACGTGCTGGATTGTCTGGTGGTGACGGATGTGACCTTCAGAGTACTGACCAACGACGAGATCGCCGCGTATATTGCCAGCGGTGAACCGATGGATAAAGCAGGTGCATACGGTATTCAAGGGCTGGGTGGCTGTTTTGTCAGGAAGATAAATGGCAGCTATCACGCCGTAGTCGGCTTACCGCTGGTGGAAACGTATGAGTTGCTGAGCAATTTTAACTCACTGCGTGAGGGAAGGGATAATTATGACGGCTGAATTGTTGGTAAACGTAACGCCATCGGAAACCCGTGTGGCCTACATTGATGGTGGCATTCTTCAGGAAATTCATATTGAGCGTGAAGCGCGACGCGGAATAGTAGGCAATATCTACAAAGGTCGTGTCAGCCGCGTACTGCCGGGTATGCAGGCGGCTTTTGTAGATATTGGACTGGATAAGGCGGCATTTTTACATGCCTCCGATATCATGCCGCATACCGAGTGTGTCGCAGGCGAAGAGCAAAAGCAGTTTGCCGTACGCGACATTTCGGAGCTGGTACGTCAGGGGCAGGATCTGATGGTGCAGGTGGTGAAAGACCCCCTTGGCACCAAAGGCGCCCGTCTGACAACCGACATCACATTACCTTCCCGTTACCTGGTCTTTATGCCCGGCGCGTCGCACGTGGGGGTTTCCCAGCGTATTGAAAGTGAAAGCGAGCGCGAGCGCCTTAAGAAAGTGGTCAGCGCCTACTGCGACGAACAGGGCGGATTTATCATCCGAACCGCCGCCGAAGGGGTTAGCGAAGAGGATCTGGCATCCGATGCGGCTTACCTGAAGCGCGTCTGGACCAAGGTGATGGAGCGTAAAAAACGCAACCAGACCCGCTATCAGCTGTACGGTGAGCTGGCGCTTGCCCAGCGCGTGCTGCGTGATTTTGCTGATGCTCAGCTCGACCGAATCCGCGTGGACTCGCGCCTCACCTACGAAGCGCTGCTCGAATTTACCGCTGAGTACATTCCGGAAATGCCTGGCCTGCTGGAACATTACACCGGGCGTCAGCCAATCTTCGATCTCTATGATGTCGAAAATGAGATCCAGCGTGCGCTGGAGCGCAAGGTTGAACTGAAGTCCGGCGGTTATCTGATCATCGATCAGACCGAAGCAATGACCACCGTGGACATCAACACCGGTGCGTTTGTCGGTCATCGCAACCTGGATGACACTATCTTCAATACCAACATTGAAGCGACACAGGCCATTGCGCGCCAGCTTCGTCTGCGCAACCTGGGTGGCATTATCATCATCGACTTTATCGATATGAACAATGAAGACCATCGCCGTCGTGTGCTGCACTCGCTTGAGCAGGCGCTGAGTAAAGATCGCGTGAAAACCAGCATTAACGGCTTCTCACAGCTGGGGCTGGTGGAAATGACGCGTAAACGGACCCGTGAAAGTGTGGAACATGTGCTGTGTAACGAGTGTCCAACCTGCCACGGACGCGGCACCGTAAAGACGGTGGAGACCGTCTGCTATGAGATCATGCGTGAAATTGTCCGCGTTCATCATGCCTACGACTCCGATCGTTTTCTGGTCTATGCTTCCCCTGCGGTGGCTGAAGCGCTGAAAGGTGAAGAGTCGCACGCGCTGGCGGAAGTGGAAATCTTTGTCGGCAAACAGGTAAAAGTACAAATTGAGCCGCTCTATAACCAGGAGCAATTTGACGTCGTCATGATGTAAGACGCAGTTCGCTGCGTGAAAAAGCTGACAAGGAGAGATGCGTGAGGCGATTGCCGGGGATTTTACTGCTTACAGGGGCAACGCTTGTCGTGATTGTCGCGCTGCTCGTGAGCGGGCTGCGCCTCGTTTTACCGCATCTGGACAGCTGGCGTCCGCAGGTGCTGGCGAAGATCGAATCCGCCACCGGTGTGCCGGTTGACGTAAGCCAGGTCAGCGCCAGCTGGCAAAACTTTGGCCCGACGCTGGATGCCCGGGACATCAGTGCCAGCCTGAAAGATGGCGGCTATCTGAAAATCAAACGCGTGACCCTGGCACTGGATGTCTGGCAAAGCCTGCTGCACATGCGCTGGCAGTTCCGCGATCTCACCTTTTATCAGCTTCAGTTTTTGACCAACACGCCGCTCTCCGGCGGGGATAACACGCAGAGCCTTGAAGCCAACCGCCTGAGCGATCTCTTCCTGCGTCAGTTCGATCATTTCGATCTGCGCGACAGCGAAGTAAGCTTTATAACCCTTTCCGGCCAGCGCGCCGAACTGAAGATCCCGCAACTGACCTGGCTTAACGGCAAAGAGCGTCACCGTGCCGAGGGGCAGGTGAACCTCTCCAGCCTGAACGGCCAGCACGGGGTCATGCAGGTCCGTATGGATCTGCGTGACGACGACGGCTTGCTCAACAACGGCAAGGTGTGGCTGCAGGCTGACGACGTGGATGTGAAGCCGTGGCTCGGCGACTGGCTGCAGCAAAACATGCAGCTGGAAACGGCCCGTTTTAGCCTGGAAGGCTGGATGACCCTGACGAAAGGCGTTTTCGCCAGCGGCGATATCAGGCTGAAGCAGGGCGGTGCAAGCTGGCAAGGCGAAAGCAAGCAGCATCAACTCTCTGTAGATAACCTCACCGCACATGTGACGAAAGAGAAAGGGGGCTGGCAGTTTGCCATCCCGGATACGCGCATCACCATGGACGGCAAACCCTGGCCGCGCGGCGCGCTGACGCTGGCATGGATGCCTGAGCAGGATGTCGGCGGCACGAATAATAAGCGTAGCGATGAGCTGCGTATCCGCGCCACGCATCTCAATTTGGCGGCCATTGAAGGGCTGCGCTCCATGGCAGCGAAGCTCTCTCCGGATTTGGGTGACGTTTGGCTGGCAACGCAGCCAAGTGGGGAAATTGACGCCCTCGCGCTGGATATCCCGCTGCAGGCAACCGAGAAAACCCGCTTCCAGGCGACGTGGAAAGATCTGGCCTGGAAACAGTGGAAACTGCTGCCGGGGGCTGAGAACTTCAGCGGCAAGCTGGAGGGCAGCGTTGAGAACGGCAGGCTGACCGTTGAGATGCATGACGCCAAAATGCCTTATGAAACGGTCTTCAGGGCACCGCTGGAAATTGAAAAAGGCAACGCGGTGCTTAACTGGCTGCGCAATGATAAGGGCTTCCAGCTTGATGGCCGCCATATCGATGTGAAAGCCAAAGCGGTTCATGCCCGCGGGGATTTCCGCTATTTAAAGCCTGAAGGTGAAGAGCCGTGGCTGGGTATTCTGGCGGGGATCAGCACCAGCGACGGTTCTCAGGCCTGGCGTTACTTCCCGGAAAACCTGATGGGTAAAGCGCTCGTGGACTACCTGAGCGGGGCGATCCAGGGCGGTCAGGCGGATAACGCCACCCTGGCCTATGGCGGTAATCCGCATCTTTTCCCATACAAACATAACGAAGGTCAGTTCCAGGTGCTGGTGCCGTTGCACAACGCTACCTTTGCGTTCCAGCCGGGTTGGCCTGCACTGAAAAACCTCGATATCGAGCTTAATTTTCTCAATGACGGGTTGTGGATGAAGTCAGACAGCGTCGCGCTGGGCGGCGTGACGGCCACCAACCTGACGGCAAATATCCCCGATTACTCAAAAGAGAAACTGCTGATTGATGCCGATATCAACGGGCCGGGCAAGGCGGTCGGTCCCTATTTTGAAGAGACGCCGCTGAAAGCTTCGCTGGCTGCCACGCTTGAGCAACTCCAGCTTGATGGCGATGTGAATGCTCGCTTACATCTGGATATCCCGCTGGACGGCGAAATGACCACCGCCAAAGGTGACGTCCGCCTGAACAACAACAGCCTGTATATCAAACCGCTGGAAAGTACGCTGAAGAACCTCAGCGGACAGTTCAGCTTTGTGAACGGCAACCTGAAGAGTGAGCCGCTCACAGCCAACTGGTTCAATCAGCCCGTCAACATCGACTTCTCGACCACCGAGGGGGAGAAGGCCTACCAGGTGGCTGTCAATCTGGACGGTAACTGGCAACCCTCGCGGATGGATGTACTGCCGAAACCCATTCAGGAGTCGGTTGATGGTGCAGCCGCCTGGAAGGGGAAGGTGGATATTGAACTGCCCTACCACGCCGGTACGAAGTATAAGGTCGACCTTACTGGCGATCTGAAAAATCTCAGCAGCCAGTTGCCTGCACCGCTGGATAAACAGGCCGGACAGGCGCTGCCCGTGAAGCTTAACGTCGTGGGCAACCTGAACAGCTTCGAGTTAACCGGCAGCGCGGGTGGCACGAATCATTTCAACAGCCGCTGGCTGCTCAACCGTAAGCTGACGCTGGACAAAGCCATCTGGACGACGGACAGCCGAACCACGCCTCCGCTCCCGGATCACCAGGGCATTGAGCTGAATCTCCCGCCGATGGATGGCGCGCAGTGGCTGGCGCTGTTCCAGAAAGGTGTCGGGCAAAACGTGGATGAGGCGGCGCAGTTCCCGCAAACCGTCACCGTGCGCACACCGTCGCTCACGCTGGGTGGGCAACAGTGGAACAACCTGAGTATCGTCTCTCAGCCCACGGCTAACGGCTCGAAAGTAGAGGCTCAGGGCAGGGAGATCAACGCCACCCTGACCATGCGCGATAACGCCCCGTGGCAGGCGGCAATCCGCTATCTCTACTACAACCCGGCAACGGCGGGCGGGAAAGATCAATCGACTCCGGCATCGCCGTTGAGTAACACTTCCCGCGTGGACTTCAGCGGCTGGCCGGATCTGCAACTGCGCTGTGCTGAGTGCTGGCTGTGGGGACAAAAATATGGCCGCATTGACGGTGACTTCGCGATTCAGGGCAACACGCTGAGCCTCACGGGTGGGCTGGTGGATACCGGCTTTGGTCGTCTGACGGCCGCGGGCGAGTGGGTGAATAACCCAGGCGAACAGCGCACCTCGCTGAAAGGCGACATTAAGGGTAACAAACTGGATGCAGCAGCCAATTTCTTTGGTATCAGCACGCCGCTGCGCGGCTCGTCATTTGACGTCGATTACGATCTTCACTGGCGTGACGCGCCGTGGAAGCCGGATGAAGCCTCGCTTAACGGCATACTGAAAACCCGCTTCGGAAAAGGTGAAATTGCCGATGTGAGCACGGGACGCGCCGGGCAGATCCTGCGTCTCCTGAGCTTTGATGCACTGCTGCGTAAGCTGCGTTTTGATTTCAGCGATACCTTCAGTGAAGGGTTCTACTACGATTCCATCCGCAGTACGGCATGGATCAAGGACGGCGTTATGCATACGGACGACACGCTGGTGGACGGCCTGGAAGCGGATATCGCCATGAAGGGCTCGGTTAACCTTGTACGTCGCGAGCTGGATATGGAAGCCGTGGTGGCACCAGAAATCTCCGCGAGCGTGGGAGTGGCAGCTGCCTTTGTGGTGAACCCGATTGTTGGTGCTGCGGTGTTTGCCGCCAGTAAAGTGCTGGGGCCGCTGTGGAGCAAAGTCTCTATTCTGCGCTACCGCATCACCGGTCCGGTGGATAAACCGCAGATTAATGAAGTGCTGCGCCAGCCGCGCAAAGATGCACAGCAATGATTTGACGTGGGCAGGTAATTGCCTCACTCTCAATAAATACGATCTTTATACCGCCACAGGCGGCAACGAACGAGTAGCAATACGATGAGTCTGAACCTGGTAAGTGAACATTTGTTCGCAGCGAACGGCCTGAGCCATCAGGACCTGTTCTCCATTCTTGGTCAACTGACCGAACGCCGTCTCGACTACGGCGATCTCTATTTCCAGTCGAGCTATCACGAATCCTGGGTTTTAGAAGACAGCATCATCAAAGATGGTTCTTACAACATTGACCAGGGCGTTGGCGTGCGCGCCATCAGCGGCGAGAAAACCGGTTTTGCCTATGCGGACCAGATAAGCCTGGCTGCGCTGGAGCAGAGCGCGCAGGCGGCACGTACCATCGTGCGTGACGCTGGCGATGGCCGTGTTAAAACGCTGGGTGAGGTGCAGCATTCTGCGCTCTATACCAGCATCGACCCGCTGCAGAGCATGAGCCGTGAAGAGAAGCTGGATATCCTGCGCCGCGTGGACAAAGTGGCGCGAGCTGCCGATAAACGCGTGCAGGAAGTGTCTGCCAGCCTGAGCGGTGTCTATGAACTGATTCTGGTCGCGGCGACGGACGGCACCCTGGCGGCGGATGTCCGTCCGCTGGTGCGTCTCTCCATCAGCGTGCAGGTGGAAGAGGACGGCAAGCGCGAGCGTGGCTCAAGCGGCGGCGGTGGTCGTTTTGGTTATGACTGGTTCCTGGGTGATGTCGACGGTGAAGCCCGTGCGGACGCGTGGGCAAAAGAAGCCGTGCGTATGGCGATGGTCAATCTTTCTGCCGTGGCGGCACCTGCGGGGACATTCCCGGTGGTACTGGGCGCTGGCTGGCCGGGCGTGCTGCTGCATGAAGCCGTGGGGCATGGTCTGGAAGGGGACTTTAACCGCCGCGGCACCTCCGTATTTAGCGGTCAGATAGGGCAGCTTGTCTCCTCTGAACTGTGCACGGTGGTGGATGACGGTACCATGGTTGATCGCCGTGGCTCTATCTCCATCGATGATGAAGGTACGCCGGGTCAGTACAACGTGCTGATCGAAAACGGTGTGCTGAAAGGCTATATGCAGGACAAACTGAACGCGCGCCTGATGGGCGTGGCGCCAACGGGTAACGGCCGTCGTGAATCTTATGCACATCTGCCGATGCCGCGTATGACCAACACCTACATGCTGCCAGGCCAGTCCACACCGCAGGAGATCATTGAGTCTGTTGATTACGGGATCTTCGCGCCAAACTTTGGCGGTGGTCAGGTGGATATCACCTCCGGTAAATTCGTCTTCTCTACGTCAGAAGCGTATCTGATCGAAAAAGGCAAAGTGACCAAAGCGGTGAAAGGCGCGACGCTGATTGGTTCCGGTATCGAAGCCATGCAGCAGATCTCCATGGTCGGTAACGATCTCAAGCTGGACAACGGCGTGGGCGTCTGCGGTAAAGAGGGCCAGAGCCTGCCAGTGGGCGTGGGCCAGCCGACACTGAAGGTCGATAACCTCACGGTGGGCGGCACGGCGTAATTTTCTCCCCTCACCCTAACCCTCTCCCCAACGGGGAGGGGGGAAATACCTACTCTTTCCTTCTTCCCCGCATGCCCTGAAACAGTTCCGCAACCTCCACAAAATACTCGGTCAGATAGTTAATGCACACCTGCACCTTAAGCGGCAGTTTGTCTTTTTCGGTATACAGGGCATACACCGGACGCGGATCGGACTGGTAGCGAGGGAACAGGATCTCCAGCACTCCGCTGTTGATCTCATTGATCACCCACATTAACGGGACGTAAGCGATCCCGGCGCCCGCCACCAGCCAGCGCGAGATGGTCATCGGGTCGTTGGTGACAAACCGTCCTTCCGGCAGCAGTCGGGTAGAAATGCCTTCCGGGGCAATCAGTTCAAACTCATTATCGGGGCGGACGCTGTACTCCAGCCAGGAGTGGTTGGCGAGATCGGCTGGTTTCTCCGGCACGCCGTACTGCGCCAGATAGCTCTTCGAGGCACAGACCACCATCGGCATACTCCCGAGTCGACGGGAGAAGAGGCTGGAGTCCTGCAGCGCGCCAACCCGGATCACCACATCCAGCCCGTCTGCGATCAGGTCCGGGGCGGGAATACCGGTAACCAGATTCACGGTTAATCCCGGATATTCTTTCAGCATCTCTGCGGTCATGGCGGCGAGAACATTTTGTGCCATAGTTGAAGAACAGCCAATCCGCAGTGTCCCGATGGGCGTGTTGTTAAAGGCATAGAGCTGCTCGTGAACATCCTGCACTTCATGCATCATGCGGCGACAGCCCTGATAGTAAATTTTACCCGCCTCCGTCAGACCAATACTGCGGGTGCTGCGGTTGAGCAGCTTCACCTGCAGTTCATCTTCCAGTTTTGACACCGTCTGACTGATGGAGGATACGCTCATCTGCAACTGCCGGGCAGCAGCAGTAAATGAGCCAAGTTCAACCACTTTGGCGAAGACCGACATGCGTTTTAAACGTTCCATTGTTCACTCTGGCTTAAAAGTGATTTAGATCACATATTATAGATAACAGCATAACAGTTACGTTAATATATTATTAATTACATAACGGCTGCGCCATTCTCGCCCGGCGTTTCTTGCTCTTCCGCGGTGGCGTGCGCTAAAAATTCTGAAGCCTGCACTCTCTCTTATCAAGGTCAACATGAGTCTGTTTCCCGTTATCGTGGTGTTCGGTCTGTCGTTCCCACCGATATTTTTCGAGCTTCTTTTATCACTGGCGATCTTCTGGCTGGTGCGCAAGGTGCTGGTTCCTACCGGGATCTACGATTTCGTCTGGCACCCTGCATTGTTCAATACCGCGCTGTATTGCTGCCTGTTCTACCTGATATCGCGCATGTTTGTCTGAGGTTGATGTGAAAACGCTAACAAGAAAAATCTCCCGCACCGCCATCACCATGGCGCTGGTTATCCTCGCGTTCATCGCTATTTTTCGCGCCTGGGTCTATTACACCGAATCACCGTGGACGCGTGACGCGCGTTTTAGCGCCGATGTTGTGGCGATCGCCCCCGACGTGGCCGGTCTTATCACGGCGGTTAACGTCCACGATAACCAGCTGGTGAAGAAAGACCAGGTGCTGTTCACCATTGACCAGCCGCGTTACCAGAAAGCACTGGAAGAAGCGGAAGCGGATGTCGCCTATTACCAGGCGCTGGCTGCGGAGAAACGCCGCGAGGCGGGCCGCCGTAACCAGCTGGGGGTTCAGGCGATGTCCCGGGAAGAGATCGATCAGTCTAACAACGTGCTGCAAACCGTGCTGCATCAGCTGGCAAAGGCGCAGGCGACGCGCGACCTGGCGAAGCTCGATCTGGAGCGTACCGTGATCCGCGCACCTGCCGATGGCTGGGTCACCAACCTGAATGTCTATGCCGGGGAGTTTATCACCCGCGGTTCAACCGCCGTGGCGCTGGTGAAACAAAACTCATTCTATGTGCTTGCCTATATGGAAGAGACCAAACTGGAAGGCGTTCGTCCGGGCTACCGCGCAGAGATCACGCCGCTTGGCAGCAACCGCGTCTTTAAAGGTACCGTAGATAGCGTTGCGGCTGGCGTCACCAACTCCAGCAGCTCCAATGATGCGAAAGGGATGGCGACGGTTGATTCCAACCTGGAATGGGTGCGCCTGGCCCAGCGTGTGCCGGTACGTATTCATCTGGACGAACAGCAGGGCAACCTGTGGCCTGCGGGCACAACCGCGACGGTGGTGATCACCGGTGAGAAAGACCGGGACGCCAGCCAGGACTCTATTTTCCGTAAAATCGCCCATCGTCTGCGCGAGTTTGGTTAATCGCTATGGGGATCTTTACTATCGCCAGCCAGCACATTCGCTTCGCCGTGAAGCTGGCGAGTGCCATTGTGCTGGCGCTGTTTGTCGGCTTTCACTTCCAGCTGGAAACCCCCCGCTGGGCGGTGTTAACGGCGGCGATTGTCGCGGCTGGCCCGGCATTCGCGGCAGGTGGGGAGCCTTATTCCGGGGCGATCCGCTATCGCGGGATGCTGCGTATCATCGGGACGTTTATCGGCTGTATCGCCGCGCTCACTATTATCATTCTGATGATCCGCACGCCACTGTTGATGGTATTGGTGTGCTGTATCTGGGCGGGCTTCTGCACCTGGCTCTCCTCTCTGGTGAAGGTCGAAAACTCTTACGCCTGGGGGCTGGCGGGTTATACCGCACTGATTATTGTCATCACCATTCAAACCGAACCGCTGCTCGCGCCGCAGTTTGCCGTGGAACGCTGCAGTGAGATCGTGATTGGTATCGTCTGCGCAATTGTTGCTGACCTGCTTTTCTCCCCTCGCTCCATCAAACAGGAGGTGGATCGCGAACTGGATGCGCTGATCGTCTCCCAGTATCAGCTGATGCAGCTCTGCATCAAGCACGGTGACAGCGAAGAGGTGGACAAAGCCTGGAGTGGACTGGTTCGCCGCACGCAGGCGCTGGAAGGGATGCGCAGTAACCTTAATATGGAGTCCTCGCGCTGGGCGCGCGCCAACCGTCGTCTTAAAGCGATCAATACCGTCTCCTTAACGCTGATTACCCAGGCGTGCGAAACCTATCTTATTCAGAACACCCGCCCGGAATCGGTTACCGATACCTTCCGCGAACTGTTTGCCGAGCCGGTGGAAACGGTGCAGGACGTACATAAGCAGCTCAAACGCATGCGGCGGGTCATTGCCTGGACCGGAGAGCGCGACACACCGGTGACCATTTATACGTGGGTTGGCGCCGCGACGCGCTACCTGCTGCTGAAACGGGGCGTGATCGGCAATACGAAAATCAGCGCGGCGGAAGAGGAAGTCCTGCAGGGCGAAGTGGTGATCAAGGCGGAGTCGGCCGAGCGCCACCACGCGATGGTCAACTTCTGGCGTACCACGCTTGCCTGTATGCTCGGCACGCTGTTCTGGCTGTGGACTGGCTGGACCTCCGGCAGCGGCGCGATGGTCATGATTGCCGTCGTCACGGCGCTGGCAATGCGTCTGCCCAACCCGCGTATGGTCGCTATCGATTTCCTGTACGGCACGATTGCCGCGTTACCGCTTGGCGCGCTCTATTTCCTGGTGATCCTCCCGTCCACGCAGCAGAGCATGTTGCTGCTCTGTATCAGTCTTGCGGTGATGGCATTCTTTATCGGGATAGAAGTGCAGAAGCGCCGTCTGGGATCGCTCGGTGCCCTCGCCAGTACTATTAACATTCTGGTGCTGGATAACCCCATGACGTTCCATTTCAGCCAGTTCCTCGACAGCGCCCTGGGTCAGCTGGTGGGCTGTTTCCTGGCGATGATGGTGATTTTGCTGGTGCGCGACAATTCCCAGGCGCGAACAGGTCGCGTGCTGTTGAACCAGTTCGTTTCGGCGGCGGTCTCCTCCATGACCACCAACACTGCGCGCCGTAAAGAGAACCATCTGCCTGCGCTCTATCAGCAGCTGTTTTTACTGTTGAATAAGTTCCCTGGCGACATTGCCCGCTTTCGTCTGGCGTTAACCATGATCATTGCGCATCAGCGTCTGCGTAACGCACCGGTGCCCATCAACGACGATCTGTCGGCATTCCACCGCCAGTTGCGCCGTACCGCGGACCATGTGCTTTCCGCCTCCAGTGATGACAAACGACGCCGTTACTTTAAGCAGTTGCTGGAAGAGCTGGATGTCTACCAGGAGAAGCTCAGGGTCTGGGAAGCGCCTCCTCAGGTGACCGAGCCGGTAGCGCGGCTGGTGTTTATGCTGCACCGCTACCAGAATGTCCTGACGGATAACTGACTGAAGTAAAAAACCGACGCTAAAAGCGTCGGTTTTTTTGTGGCTATACTTATTTCTGCAGGCTCTTACATTCAGAAAGGGAGGACACATGACTACCCAGGCGCTTCAGGACCACATTCTTTTTCAGACCGGTTATCTGGTTAACGGCATATGGAAAACGCTGGACACGACGTTTGATGTGTTGAACCCGGCCACCGGTGATGTTATCGCCAAAGTGGCGAAAGCCGGTAAAGCAGAAACCGAAGAGGCGATTGCCGCCGCCGCGAAAGCCTTCCCGGCCTGGCGGGCCAAAACCGCGAAAGAGCGCTCGACCATTCTCTATCGCTGGTATGAACTGATTATCGAGAATAAAAGCTGGCTTGGTCGGTTAATGACCACCGAACAGGGCAAACCCCTGAAAGAAGCTGAAGGCGAGGTGGAGTACGCCGCCAGTTTTATTCAGTGGTTTGCCGAAGAGGCCAAGCGCGCTAACGGTGAAATTATTCCACCGATCAAACCGGGCTCCCGCATTCTGGCTACCCGTGAGCCTGTGGGGGTGGTGGCGGCAATTACGCCGTGGAACTTCCCGATGGCGATGCTCACCCGTAAGCTTGGTCCGGCGCTGGCCGCGGGGTGTACCGGGGTCATCAAACCGGCAAACAACACCCCGCTCAGCGCGTTTGCGCTGCTCACGCTGGCGAAACAGGCCGGTGTGCCGGATGGCGTCCTCAACGCCGTGGCCGGTAATACGCATGAGATCAGCGACGCGATTATGGCGAGTCACGAGGTGCGGAAAATCTCGTTTACTGGCTCCACTTCCGTCGGCAAAACGCTGGTGCGTAACGCCGCGGACACCATGAAAAAAGTTTCGATGGAGCTGGGGGGGAATGCCCCGTATATCGTGTTTGAAGATGCGGACATCGATGCTGCCGTCAAAGGGGCGATCGCCAACAAATTCCGTAATGCCGGACAGGTCTGCGTCAGCGTTAACCGCTTCTATATTCAGGAAACCGTCTACGACAAGTTTGTGAACAAACTGGCCGATGCGGTGAACGCGCTGAAGGTGGGAAATGGTCTGGAAGACGGTGTGGTCGTAGGCCCGCTGATTGAACCCTCCGCGGTGAACAAAGTGCGCGAGCATGTGGAAGACGCTGTTGCCCGGGGGGCGACTGTCCTGGCGGGCGGTAAACCACATCCGCTTGGGGGCAATTTCTGGATGCCCACCGTGCTTGGCGACTGTCATGAAGGCATGAAACTGGCGGAAGAAGAGACGTTTGGTCCCGTTGCCGCCTGCTTCCGTTTCACTTCTGAAGATGAAGTCATCCAGCGCGCCAACAACACGCCTTATGGTCTGGCGGCTTACTTTTATACTCAGAATCTGTCGCGCGTTTTCCGCGTCTCGCAGGCAATCGAAAGCGGGATGATTGGGATTAATGAGTGCGCCGTTTCCACGGAGCTTGGACCTTTTGGTGGGGTAAAAGAGTCTGGCCTGGGTCGAGAAGGGTCCGTGCTGGGGCTGGAAGAGTATCTGGAAGTCAAAACCCTGCATATCGGGGGATTATAATAGACAGGGCGGCATCTGCCGCTCGCCTGGACTGGGTGGCTGGCAATGAAAACCTATACCTTTGATTTTGACGAGATCGACAGTCAGGAAGACTTCTATCGTGAATTTATCCGGGCGTTTGATCTGGAACGGGAAAGCGTCACGAATCTGGATATGCTGTGGGATGTGGTGACCGGCAGTCAGCTGCCGTTACCGCTGGAGATAGAGTTTATTCATCTGCCCGATAAGCTGCGCAGACGATTTGGGGCGCTGATTTTATTGTTTGATGAAGCAGAAGAAGAGCTGGAAGGGCAGTTGCGTTTCAACGCGCGCCATTGATTACGCGAAAAAAAGCCCCTGACCAGCGAGGCCAGGGGCAAGTCGTATGATGAGATACGACGAGGGTTTATTTATACAGTTCTGCCGTAGCGTGCCAGTGGTCACCCTGATTCAGTTCGGTGACGCGGTAGCTGCTGGCGCCTGCTTTTTCAGCTTTTGCGGCCAGCTCCTGACGGATATCCATCGGAGAGCCGGTGACGGACGTTACGGAAACACTACCCATAGACTGCAGATTTTGCGCCTGCTCGGTATTCACCTGCTGGACGGCTGCGCTTGCGCCGAAAGAGAGAACCGATGCCAGACCGAGGGTTGCGATGATTAATTTGGTTTTCATAGTCTTTGCTCCTGAAGAGGTTTTTGCTCAACGGCGAGAAGGGTTGAACTGCTATTTTTATGCCTGGTGCCGTTGAGTGGAGATAGTCGTCTTCTGTTATTACTAAAACTTATTTATACAGCTCAGCGGTAGCGTGCCAGTGGTCACCGGAACGCGCTTCAATGATGCGATAGGATGATGCACCTTGTTCTTCCGCTTTTTTGTTCAGCATCTCATGCATGTCCATTGGAGACGTGCCGATTGCGCCGACAGAAACCGTACCGATAGCCTCACGGGATTGCGCCTGATCGGCATTAATGGAGTCTGCTGCGAAAGCACCGAATGACAGGACAGACAGGACGCTCAGCGCCGCTACAGTTGTTTTGATTTTCATGATTTTTACCTCGTCGAATTTTTTAGTGGGGTCTTTGTTTCGTGACCCTCATCACAAAATCAAGTATACACTAATAACGGTAAAAATTAATACCAGACTAATTGTTTCATGGGTGATTACGTGTTAAACAGCGCAATTTTTATAACCTAATGGCATAATGTTGGTTATTTTCTGTACACGTTTGCGTGTTATATCTAAGTAAATCATATGGATAAATGATTTTGATATTTTGTGCGATTCTTTGATTTATCATTCACTGGCTGAATGTTAATTAGTGGTAAAAAGCACTATTTGTTAAATTGAGGACAGGAGAAAACAGGGGAAAACGCAGCGGGGGCAGAATGAACCCCGTAGCGACGCTACGGGGAGAGAGGATTACAGCTCCTGTTCGAACAGAACCAGGATCGCCTCGTGGAGATCTTTCACCGAAAAGCCGTTGGCTGGCGTGGTAAAGATGGTGTCATCACCGGCGATGGTACCGAGAATCCCTTCCGTTTTACCCAGAGAGTCCAGCATGCGGGCAATCAGCTGTGCGGCGCCAGGGCTTGTGTGGATCACCACAACGGCATCGTTGTGGTCGATATCCAGAACCAGGTTCTTCAGCGGGCTGGAGGTTGTCGGCACGCCAAGTTCAGCTGGCAGGCAATAGACCATCTCCATTTTGGCGTTACGGGTACGCACCGCGCCAAATTTGGTCAACATACGGGATACTTTCGACTGGTTGATATTGTCGAAGCCTTGTTCCTGCAGCGCCTGAACAATTTCTCCCTGAGAACTGAATTTCTCTTCTTTGAGTAGCGCTTTAAACGCCTTTACTAATTCTTCTTGCTTAGACGAGCTTCGCATAAGTCACCCGGAATATGACGATAGAAACAACATTATTATGCATGTGGATGAATTTTTATGCAAATTATCTACCAGGCAGTAGCCTGAAATAATGTTATGAAAGGGAGTAATATTATCAGATTTCGTTATCGGAAAACATGCCTGGGTCACGCCACGCAAATAAGCTTAAAAGTAAATTAAATGTTATCAAAATGATGTTGTTTTGGTGGCGTGGCAGGGTGTATTGTAACCACCTCTTAATTCGTTGCCGTCTGTTGTCAGAGAGTCTTCTGGGAAGAGAGAAAGTCGCGTGACCTCAAATTCTTTAGCTACGAAAATTGTAATTAATTACCTGCTGAATTAAGGTCGCCGCAACGGATTTACAGATACTTAAGTTAACCATAATAAGGAGTTTAGGATGAAAGTCGCAGTCCTCGGCGCTGCTGGTGGTATCGGCCAGGCGCTTGCCCTACTACTGAAAACCCAACTGCCTTCAGGCTCAGAACTCTCCCTGTACGACATTGCTCCGGTAACCCCAGGTGTGGCGGTTGACCTGAGCCACATCCCGACCGCCGTTAACATCAAAGGCTTCTCCGGCGAAGACGCGCGTCCTGCGCTGCAGGGTGCTGACGTTGTGCTGATCTCCGCTGGTGTGGCGCGTAAGCCAGGTATGGATCGTTCCGACCTGTTCAACGTCAACGCAGGCATCGTGAAAAACCTGGTGCAGCAGATCGCTGAAGTGTGTCCGAAAGCGTGCATCGGTATCATCACTAACCCGGTGAACACCACGGTCGCTATTGCGGCAGAAGTACTGAAGAAAGCAGGCGTTTACGACAAGAACAAACTGTTCGGCGTGACCACGCTGGATATCATCCGTTCTAACACCTTCGTGGCTGAGCTGAAAGGCAAGCAGCCTACGGAAGTTGAAGTGCCGGTCATCGGTGGTCACTCTGGTGTGACAATTCTGCCTCTGCTGTCGCAGATCCCAGGCGTGAGCTTCACCGAGCAGGAAGTGGTTGACCTGACCAAACGTATCCAGAACGCAGGCACCGAAGTGGTGGAAGCGAAGGCGGGTGGCGGTTCTGCAACGCTGTCTATGGGCCAGGCGGCTGCACGTTTCGGTCTGTCACTGGTTCGCGCGCTGCAGGGCGAGAAGGGCGTGGTTGAATGCGCTTATGTTGAAGGCGATGGCGAACACGCGCGCTTCTTCTCCCAGCCGCTGCTGCTCGGTAAAAATGGTATCGAAGAGCGTAAGCCAATTGGCACGCTGAGCGCGTTTGAACAAAACGCGATGGAAGGCATGCTGGACACGCTGAAGAAAGATATCACGCTGGGCGAAGAGTTCGTTAACAAGTGATCTTGTCCCGGTAAAAAAAACGGAGCGCTACGCTCCGTTTTTTATGCCCGTCAGTTGGTGGCCGGGTATTCCTGAATGGTCACATGCAGCGTCAGTTTCTTATCGTTGCGCATGACTTCAACCGGGATGATGGAACCCGGGCGAATTTCTGCCACCTGGTCCATCGTCTCAAGCGCAGAGACCGCCGGTGTGCCGTTGACCGACAGAATGACATCATTAACCTGAATGCCCGCATTGGCAGCCGGTCCACCAGGCGCCACTTCGTTAACCACAATCCCCTGAATCTGATCGATCCCGCCACCCTGCGTATGCATAGGAGCAATTTCGCGACCACCAATCCCGATGTAACCGCGGATCACGCGACCGTCCCGGATCAGCTTGTCCATAATTTTGGTTGCCAGCTGGAACGGAATGGCAAAGCCGATCCCTTCCGGCGTCTCGCCATCGTTGCTTTTATCGAAGGAGAGGGTGTTGATACCCATAAGCTCGCCCAGCGAGTTGACCAGCGCACCGCCGGAGTTCCCGTGGTTGATGGAGGCATCGGTTTGCAGGAAGTTCTGCCGTCCCGATGGGTTCAGACCGATGCGACCCGTGGCGCTGATGATCCCCTGGGTGATGGTCTGCCCCAGGTTGTATGGGTTACCGATAGCCAGAACCACATCGCCAATGTGCGGAGTGCGTTTACGGTTGATCGGAATCACGGGCAGCCCGCCGGTGGCGTTGATTTTCAGCACGGCCAGATCGGTCAGGCTGTCAGAGCCGACAAGTAAGGCCTCAAACACGCGGCCATCCTGAAGTGCGACGATGATCTGGTCAGCATCGTTGATCACGTGCTTGTTGGTAATGATGTATCCGCGATCGTCCATAATCACGCCGGAGCCGAGGGTACGGATCTCCAGCTGGTTATGGGCTGAACTGTTAAGACCACGGTTGTAGACGTTCACCACTGCGGGTGCGGCACGGCGAACGGCCTGATTATAGGTGGCAGGCGTTTCATCCGCGCTGTCAAACTGGGGAGCCGACAGCTTGTTGAACTGGCGTAAAGACGGCATGGCCGCTAACAGCAGGCCCGCAACAATCAAACCGATGGCAATGGAACGAAAGAGCTTTAAAAGCATGATGCGCGTGTCGTTAAAAAAGGAACGGTTTGCAGCATAACATGAGTTATCCCGGACATCACACGCGGCGGTGATACCCGGGATAGCAAATGCTTAGCGCAACAGAATATAGATAGATTCGTTGCCGCGCATAATTTGCAGGGCAATGACCGTTGGTTTACTTTCCAGCACCTTGCGCAGCTCAGCGATAGACTGCACGCGGGTGCGATTCACGCCGATGATCACATCATCCTGATGCAATCCCGCCTGCGCGGCAGGGCTGCTCTTCTCTACGGTATCGATGCTGATGCCTTTGGTGCCGTCTTTAAGCTGCCCGTCGCTGAGGGTCGCGCCCTGCAGTGCAGGGGCGATAAGCTCCGCACTGGCGGAGGAAGAGGTGCTCTTGTCCAGCGTCACTTCCACATTCAGCGGTTTGCCGTCACGAATCAGGCCCAGCTTCACTTTGGCGCCCGGTTCGGTGGTGGCGATACGTGAGCGCAGCTCTGCAAAGCTGCTCAGCGGCTTATCATTCAGGCTGACGATCACATCACCTGATTTAATGCCCGCTTTTGCCGAGCCGGAATTGGGCAGCACTTCACTGACGAACGCACCGCGCTGCACGTTGATGTTGAACGCTTTTGCGATATCGGCGCTCATCTCCATCCCTTTGATGCCCAACAGGCCGCGTTTGACTTCACCAAACTGGATAAGCTGCTGTGCCAGCGTTTTGGCCATATTGCTGGGAATGGCAAACCCGATCCCGATGCTGCCGCCACCTGGCGCGAGGATTGCTGTGTTAATACCAATCAGCTCGCCGTTAAGGTTCAGCAGCGCCCCGCCGGAGTTCCCGCGGTTAATTGAGGCATCGGTCTGGATAAAGTTTTCCAGGCCTTCAAGATTCAGGCCGCTGCGCCCCAGCGCGGAAATGATCCCGGAGGTCGCCGTTTGTCCTAAACCAAAGGGGTTGCCCACGGCAACAGCAAAGTCGCCGACGCGCAGTTTGTCGGAGTCGGCGATGGCAATCTGGGTCAGATTACTTGGGTTTTGCACCTGCAACAGAGCGATGTCGCTCTGGTCATCGCCGCCGATCAATTTGGCATCAAATTCCCGACCATCATTCAGCTGCACGCTGATTTTATCGGCCTGGCTGATAACGTGGTTGTTGGTCAGAATATAGCCTTTGGCCGCATCAATGATGACGCCTGAGCCCAGCCCTTCAAAAGGCTGAGCCTGCTGGTCGGGCGACTCATCGCCAAAATATTTTTTCAGTTCTTCAGGTACGCGCTGGCTTTGCACGGCAGTGCCTTCTACCTGCACGCTGACTACCGCAGGCAACACTTTTTCCAGCATGGGTGCGAGGCTCGGAATCGCCGTCTGGCCCGGCACCTGCGAGGGAAGGGCGGCAAAGGCAGGGAAGGACGCCGAGAGAGATAACCCGACACTTAACGCTAACGCGCTCAACAGCTGGTTCTTTTTCTTCATCGATGCTGACTCTCGTAACCTGGAGTAAAGGAAAAAACGGGCCCAAAAACACGTTGATGTTATTGAATTTTAAACCGCTGAACAATGAGGTGTTTACCTAAATAATAGCTGGGGTCAGGAAGAAAGGACGGGCGCAATCGCTGCGCCCGTAAAATAATTTCAGGTTGTGTGATTAATCGCGCTTAACACCGCCGCGCAGCAGGCCGGACGCGCCATCAGAATAGTCGCGAGGCATCTGAACAGGGGCCTGATCGTTACCGGCCTCAGAGTCTGCCAGACGGTTGCGGAACGGGTTGGTTTCCGCGGTCATTTCCGGCAGCAGGCTGCTGGAGCTTTTTGCCATGTGCTGATACAGCTGGCGATAATCGGTCGCCATGTTGTCCAGCAGCTCAGCGCTACGGGCAAAGTGGCTGACCAGCTCTTCGCGGTACTCTTCCAGCTCGGCTTTGTTCTTTTCCAGTTCGTATTGCAGTGACTGCTGCTGACGCAATTTGCGATTACCGAAACGCATGGCCACAGCACCGATCACGATGCCGACGACTAAACCGATTAGCGCATATTCCCAGGTCATGAACTTCTCCCGTTGTCTTGTTGTTCCGTAGGGTGTTGGCTCGGCTCCTGCCTGTGCCTGATATTGCCACTATAACCGCTATTTCTGCAGAAGTGGAATCCTGACGTATCATCGCGTAGTGTAGAACGGCCTTTTTTTCATCAGTCACGCCTGCTGATGAGGTTTAATTGAAGGAATAACAACAAGATTATGCAAAACCTGTCCCCCGCATCGCGATATCAACTGGCCCTGGACGAGGGCTCACATCAGCCGGATGACGTTCAACGTGAAGCGGTTAACCGTCTGGATACCCTTTTCCATGAGCTTACGGCAAAACCTGCGGAATCAGGGCAGAGCGGTGGGCTGAAGGCGGCATTGAGCCGACTGCTCGGAAAAAAAGAGCCACAGGCTAACGCTCCGGCACGCGGTTTATATATGTGGGGCGGTGTCGGTCGCGGGAAAACCTGGTTGATGGATCTGTTTTATCAGAGCCTGCCGGGTGAGCGTAAACAACGCCTGCATTTCCACCGCTTTATGCTGCGGGTGCATGAAGAGTTAACGGCGCTGCAGGGCAAAAGCGATCCGCTGGATATTGTGGCTGACAGGTTTAAGGCCGAAACGGACGTCCTCTGTTTCGATGAGTTTTTTGTTTCGGATATCACCGATGCCATGCTGTTGGGCGGCCTGATGAAAGCGCTGTTTGCCCGCGGCATCACGCTGGTCGCCACCTCGAATATTCCGCCGGATGAGCTGTATCGTAACGGCCTCCAGCGGGCGCGTTTCCTGCCTGCCATTGATGCCATCAAACAGTATTGTGACATTATGAATGTTGATGCGGGCGTGGATTACCGTTTGCGCACGCTGACTCAGGCGCACCTGTGGCTCTCACCGCTGAATGCCGAGACCACCCGCCAGATGGATAAACTGTGGCTGGCGCTGGCGGGAGCAAAGCGCGAAAACGCCCCGACGCTGGAGATTAACCATCGTCCGTTGCCTACGCTCGGTGTTGAAAACCAAACGCTGGCGGTCTCTTTTGCGACGCTGTGCGTGGATGCCCGCAGTCAGCACGACTACATCGCCCTTTCGCGCCTGTTCCACACGGTGATGCTGCTGGATGTACCCGTCATGACACGGCTGATGGAAAGCGAAGCGCGACGCTTCATTGCGCTGGTGGACGAGTTTTACGAACGCCACGTCAAGCTGGTGGTGAGCGCCGAGGTGCCTTTATATGAGGTGTATCAGGGGGAACGTTTGAAGTTTGAGTTCCAGCGCTGCCTGTCGCGCCTGCAGGAGATGCAGAGCGAGGAGTATCTGAAGCTGGAGCATATGCCTTAAATGCTACCCTCTCCCCGTGGGAGAGGGGCTGGGGGTGAGGGCACCGGACCGCAAAAACTTGCCCCCCGAAAAACCCATTCCAAATCACATTTAAGGGTCGATCTTTGACCTCAACTTCTCTATAATCTTGCGACCCCACGTTACGAGAAGGTTTTTTTCCCGAAACTTTCTATGTGTCGGCATGAGCTATTCGAAGGGGTAGGTTTGCCGGACTTTGTCGTGTGAACCTCAACTGACTAAACGTTTGGGTGTTCACCAACGTGTAACTTATTATTTGGGTAAGCTTTTAATGAAAACTTTTACAGCTAAACCAGAAACCGTACAACGCGACTGGTATGTTGTTGACGCGACCGGTAAAACTCTGGGCCGTCTGGCTACTGAACTGGCTCGTCGCCTGCGCGGTAAGCACAAAGCGGAATACACTCCGCACGTTGATACTGGTGACTACATCATCGTTCTGAACGCAGAAAAAGTTGCTGTAACCGGCAACAAGCGCGAAGACAAAATGTACTACCACCACACTGGCCACATCGGTGGTATCAAAGAAGCGACCTTTGAAGAGATGATTGCTCGCCGTCCTGAGCGTGTGATTGAAATCGCGGTTAAAGGCATGCTGCCAAAAGGCCCGCTGGGTCGTGCTATGTTCCGTAAACTGAAAGTTTACGCAGGTAACGAGCACAACCACGCGGCACAGCAACCGCAAGTTCTTGACATCTAATCGGGATTATAGGCAATGGCTGAAAATCAATACTACGGCACTGGTCGCCGCAAAAGTTCCGCAGCTCGCGTGTTCATCAAACCGGGCAACGGTAAAATCGTAATCAACCAGCGTTCTCTGGAACAGTACTTCGGTCGCGAAACTGCCCGCATGGTAGTTCGCCAGCCGCTGGAACTGGTTGATATGGTAGAAAAACTGGATCTGTACATCACCGTTAAAGGTGGTGGTATCTCCGGTCAGGCAGGTGCGATCCGTCACGGTATCACCCGCGCTCTGATGGAGTACGACGAATCCCTGCGTTCTGAACTGCGTAAAGCTGGCTTCGTTACTCGTGACGCTCGTCAGGTTGAACGTAAGAAAGTGGGTCTGCGTAAAGCACGTCGTCGTCCACAGTTCTCCAAACGTTAATCATTTTCTGCTCACGCAGAACGATTGGCGAAAAACCCGCTTCGGCGGGTTTTTTTATGGGTAATGCTCAGGTTATCCACATTATCAATGCATATATCTCCTCTTTTTCCGCATTTCCAGAATCCCCTCACCACAAAGCCATCAAAATCTGGTAAACTATCATCCAATTTTCTGCCCAAATATCGGTGAATACTCGATTTTTGTTCGATTCTTGAACAATGTGTCTTCTCTGGGATGGGCGCTACATCATCTGGCTGGCCCCACCGGGCCGGTAGCAGTAAAAATTCTGAATATACCTGGAGGTTTTCATGGCTGTCGCTGCCAACAAACGTTCGGTAATGACGCTGTTTTCTGGTCCTACTGACATTTATAGCCATCAGGTTCGTATCGTGCTGGCCGAGAAGGGTGTCAGTTTTGAGATCGAGCATGTGGAAAAGGATAACCCACCTCAGGATCTGATCGATCTCAACCCGAGCCAAAGTGTACCAACGCTGGTGGATCGCGAGCTGACCCTGTGGGAATCCCGTATCATTATGGAATACCTGGATGAGCGTTTCCCGCATCCACCGCTGATGCCTGTTTACCCTGTTGCGCGTGGCGAAAGCCGCCTGTACATGCAGCGTATCGAGAAAGACTGGTACACGCTGATGAACGTGATCGAAAACGGCTCTGCTTCAGAAGCAGACGCTGCACGTAAACAACTGCGTGAAGAGCTGCTGGCGATTGCCCCTGTGTTCGGCCAGAAACCGTTTTTCCTGAGCGATGAGTTCAGCCTGGTGGACTGCTACCTGGCACCGCTGCTGTGGCGCCTGCCGACACTTGGCGTTGAATTCAGCGGCCCGGGCGCAAAAGAGCTGAAAGGCTATATGACCCGCGTCTTTGAACGCGACTCCTTCCTGGCATCCTTAACTGAACCGGAACGTGAAATGCGTCTCGGCCGAGGCTAATGACTGTGGAAATGTCACAACTTTCACCACGCCGTCCGTATCTGCTGCGCGCCTTCTATGAATGGCTGCTGGATAACCAGCTCACGCCGCACCTGGTTGTGGATGTGACGTTGCCGGGCGTGCTGGTTCCGATGGAATACGCGCGTGACGGACAGATCGTTTTGAACATTGCCCCCCGTGCGGTGGGTAATCTTGAACTGGCGAACGACGAAGTGCGTTTTAACGCGCGTTTCGGCGGCGTACCACGTCAGGTTTCCGTGCCGCTGGCCGCGGTGCTGGCTATCTACGCGCGGGAAAACGGCGCGGGTACGATGTTCGAGCCGGAAGCGGCTTACGATGAAGACGTTGCCAGCCTGAATGAAGACGATGCAACCGGGGAGCGAGACAGCGACACGGTGATGTCGGTTATTGACGGCGACAAACCTGACCGCCAGGATGAAAACGATCCTGATGACGATCCGCCACCACGCGGCGGGCGTCCGGCTCTCAGAGTGGTAAAATAAGCGTCATCCATTATAAAATCCAGCCCTCCTCAGTCGGCTGGATTTTTTTTGTCGATGTAAAGATTAAGCGCCTGTTGAACGAATATTTTTTCTATGTATAGATTTGTACAAAATTAAGACAGTGCAATGCTTTATTCTATATGACAGAAATTTTGGAATACAAAGCCAGCGAAAATAAATCATCGCAAGCAATAATTATTCTGAATACAAATGGTCTAAAAAGAACTGGAAACCTCTGTTTTATAAACCCTGCCTATTGTTTGAGTAAATCTAAAAAGAAAAGTTAATAAACCTAAGTTGCATGTATTTATGATTTCTATATTATCGCACCATGCATTTTGCAAACGGAGGTAATAGCGACTATCAAGGATGAATTCAGTCGAATTTTATTTTCTTTAAATCATAAGTTATGGATTAACTCGTGAAAAAAATTCTATTGGCTACAGCATTATTCCTTTGCGTAAACTCTACGTTTGCCGCTGAAACCGCGATATTGAAAATTAAAGGGACGCTGACAGCCTCGGCCTGTACTCCTGAATTTAGCAATGGCGGCGTGGTGGACTATGGAAATATCCGCTTAGGTGAATTGTCCTCTACGGCGGTGAACCAGTTAGGGCAACGGAATATCGATCTCACCATTACCTGCACGGCAGCAACAAAAGTGGCCTGGAATATGATAGACGATCGCGCCGACTCTAACGCAGGATTAACCGTTTCTGCCGGTACATTTACGGGTGGGGCACAGAGTGCGACTAACCAGACCTATGGCGTTGGCAAAGCAGGCACGGTAAATATTGGCTCTTATGCCATGTTTATGAAGGTGAATAGCGTTACAGCAGACGGAAAATCTGTCGATCCAATATATCAGCAGAATGGCTCAACGACCTGGGCTAAGAGTACTGATGGTTCAAGCCAGGGTGAAAATAATCGTAATATTACCGTCGCATTAGCGGGAAGTATTGACCCGCTTGCTTTCCAGACTGCAACATTTCCGCTGGTAACGTCTCTGGCTATTCAGAATACCACAACGCTTGCCATTACCGATGATACCCGGCTGGATGGTCAGTTGACGATCAGCCTAAAGTATCTGTAATTCTTTCAAATTTAAAGTGAGTTAAATTTAATGCAGAGGGAACACCCTTTCTCTCAAAAATAAGCGCCATCAACACGGAATGTTAAGTAGTGCTTTCAAGGAATATACATATGACATGCTCTAAAAAGGTTTTATTTAAAACACTCGCTGCCGCAGCTTTATTCTCTGCACAGTTTGGCGTACATGCAGCCGGTATGGTGCCAGAAACCAGTCTGCTGGTGATTGATGAAGCGACCCACAGTGGCACCATCAACGTCAAAAATACCGATAGCCATCCGTCGCTACTGTACACCGACGTGGTGGATCTGCCGGATGATAAAGGCCTGAAACTTGTCACCACTCAGCCCGTGGTACGTCTCGAGCCCGGTCAGACTCAGCAATTGCGCTTCATCCTGCAAACCAGCAAACCGCTGGACGTTGAGCACTACAAGCGTGTGACCTTCGAAGGGATCCCGCCGAAGAGCGATGACAATAAAGTGAAAATTGGCATCAATATTCGTCAGGACCTGCCCGTACTGATTCGCCCTGCGAAGCTGGCCGTGGTAACCGATGCGTGGAAATTCCTCGAATGGACCGCGTCAGGCACGTCCGTCACGGTAAAAAACCCAAGCAAATATGTTGTGCGTCTGGCACAGAACGTGGTGCTGCAGCCTTCAGGCATCAGCGGATCGCTTGCCAAAACCTACATTTTACCCGGTGAAACCATGACGGTTTCTATGGGCAAATCCGTCAGTGGAAACACGAAAGTGAAGTTTTTCCCGGCCAGCCGCTATGGGGTCGAAGTGCCCAGCTTTATCTCGGATCTCAATAAAAAATAAAGGATTATGGCGGTGCGTAAAAAAAGCCAACTTGCACTTTTTGTGCGCGCTGTGATTTATAGCGCAATACCTCTGATGTTGCTTGATGCTCCCTCCCTCCACGCGAGGGAGGTGACGTTTGATACTGATATCCTGAAATCACGTGGTCTTGGGGCCGATCTAAACCGCTATTTTGCACAAGCGCCGCGCTTTTTACCGGGGACGCATTCCGTTTCTGTCAAAGTGAACGGTAACGATCGCGGAACAGCGGCCGTACGCTTCAGTGAAGACGGAACGATGTGCGTTGATAACGACTTCCTGGAATTTGCAGGTCTCATGCCGGTGCCCATAAAGGCGAATGAGACCTGCCATGATCTGCGTAGCGATTACGCTCAGGCGGTGATCAATCCCTTGCCAAACCAGGAAGCGGTCGAGCTTTATCTGCCAGCGGAAGCACTTAACAGCCTGAGCGCTGATGTCAAAAATTTCCAGCATGGCGGCACGGCAGGCATGCTTAATTACTCGCTCTTCAGCACCAAAAACGAATACAGCGGAAGTGACAGCAGCAGTAACCGTTACTCACAGGCAAGCCTGGAGGCGGGCTTCAACGCGATGGACTGGTCGCTACGCAGCCGCTATATCCTGACGGATGACAACGGCAACCGAAACGCAGAGAGTATTTATACCTACGCAGAGCATGTGTTTGTTCCTCAACGCCTGACCATGCAGGTGGGGGAAATTAACGCCATGTCAGATGTGTTAAGCGGCGTCCCGATTACCGGTGTGCAGTTAATGCCGACCAGTGGTCTGCAGAAAGACAGTTCGGGGGTGAGCGTATCCGGTATTGCCCGAACCTCGCAGGCGCGCGTTGAAGTGCGTCAAAACGGAAGACTCATTTTTAACACGTTAGTACCGGCGGGCCCGTTCACGCTGGATGACGTCCCGATGGTCCGTAACAACGTCGATCTTGACGTCACCGTTGTGGAGTCCGACGGTTCGACCAACCACTATATTGTTCCCGCCGCATCTGTAAAAGCCCGAAATCTTTCAAAACCAAACGGCCTGACCGTTTCGGCGGGCCAGGTGCGTGGTATAGACAGTGACTACAGCGATCCGCTGGTGTTCAACGTATCCGATGGCTGGCGAATTTTCCCCTGGATGAACCTGCTTGCCTCCGGCGTGGTAGCCGAAGATTATCAGGCCGCGGGGGCGCGCACAGAATTTATGGTTACCGATGGCTGGAACGTCTCAACCAGTATGGCCGCCAGCAACGCGCAATTTGGCGACAGTGATAACGGTATCAAAAACGAACTCCAGAGCGATTACTCGTTGACTGAGAATGTCGGCCTGTCTGCCAGCGTGGCGCATTACAGCGGTGATTACCGTGAACTCGCAGATGCCATGGATGATGATTATCAGGGCTATGACAACAGTTATTCGGCCAACGTACGTTGGTCCACAGAATTGGCCGGGGCATTTAGCGCGGGCCTGAGCTACAACCAGGCCGCAGGAGACGGCGAAGATTCCCGCTACTTGCTTCTGTCGTGGGGGAAAACCTTCAAATACGCTTCAATCAACGTGAACTGGCAAAGCGCAGTGGGCAGCACGGGTGACGACCAGGACGACGATCTGCTCTATATCAACCTCAGCATTCCGTTAGGCGGTTCGCAGAGCCTGAGTTCGTATATGCGTAAGCAGGGCGACAGCACCAGCTATGGTCTGGCGAACAGCGGGTCGCTGGGGGAGAACACCAACTACTATATTTCTGCCGATCGTGATGACGAATCACAGGAAAACAGCTTCAACGGCAACATCAACACTAATCTTCACTACACCCAGCTTAGCGTCGGGGGCGGTACCAGCGGCGATCATCAGCGTAACTACAATGCGACCCTGTCTGGCGGCATTGCGATGCACAAAGACGGTGTGACCTTCTCGCCGTATTCCATCAAGGACACGTTTGCCATCGCCAGACTCAGCGAACCGAAAGCGGGCGTTGAGATCACTACGCCGCAGGGCACCGTCTGGACCGACCGCTGGGGCCAGGCTGTCATTCCCGGCCTGACTGAATGGCGTAACTCACGTATCGAAGTGGATGCGAACAAGCTACCGCAGAGCATGACCCTGGCGAACGGGACCAAATATATTGCTGCTGCACATGGCTCGGTAAGCGAAGTGAGCTTTAAAGTATTGAACAGCCGCCGCGTGATGTTACGTATTAAGCAGGCCGACGGGAAGCCGCTGACGAAAGGTCTGTCGGTGGTGGATGATAAAAATAACTACGTGGTGACGGTGGTTGATGACGGACATGTCTTCCTGAACGATGCCGATCAGATTAGCGCGCTTTATGCCGTTGATGATGACAATAACCGTCTGTGCAAACTTGATTTTACGCTTCCTGAAAAGCACGACGAAGACGCGTTTTACGAAGAAGTTAACGGAGTATGTCGATGAACATTCAACGTCTGGCTGCGCTATTGCTGCTTGCTTTGCCGTGCCTTTCTTATGCTGACGATTGTCAGCTAACGCTCTCTCAGCCGGTTGTGGATTATCACCAGATGCGGCGTGACAGCATTGTCACCAGCCAGCAGAGCTGGAACAAAATGCCGGAAAAAGACATAAATGTCAGCGTCTATTGCCCGGAAAAACAGCAGATGGCGACGCTGTTACAGGGGGCTTCTGGTCAGAAAGGGCGTTTTCAGTTTGGTCAGAACGGCGGTGTGGCGATAAAGGTCAGCAACCTGACGCTGGATGGTAAAAGCTACAACGTAGGGAAAACAACGGATCAGGTGAATTTTACGCCGGATACTGATAACGGGTCATCGCTCTATATCCGCAATAACGAGGCTGTCGTGGCGGTTGAAAACGGCAGGGTACCCAGCGGCCAGCAGATGAACTTTACCGTCACCATTTTCCCGGTGCTCAATGACAGCGCGTTTAACCATATTTCGGATCAAACCGCGCTGGAGACCGATTTAACCTGGCAACTGCTTAAAAAATAAAAGTTGGCCCGGCAATCGCCGGGCCATTTTTTACACTTCCAGATAGTTCAGTATACCGTCTGCCGCCTTACGGCCTTCGGCAATTGCCGTCACCACCAGGTCAGAACCACGAACGATATCACCACCGGCGAAGATTTTCGGGTTGCTGGTCTGGAACGCATTGTCGCTGCCTTCTGGCGCGATAATACGACCCTGCGAATCCAGCTCAACGCTGTGCTTCGCCAGCCACTCCATGCTGTGAGGACGGAAACCGAACGCCATGACGACCGCGTCAGCCGGGATCACGTGCTCAGAACCAGCCACGATCTCCGCGCGACGACGGCCTTTGGCATCCGGGGCACCCATCTCGGTGCGCGCCATCTTCACGCCGCTCACTTTACCGTTGGCATTCACTTCAATACCCAGAGGCTGGATGTTGAACTGGAACTCCACGCCCTCTTCACGCGCGTTTTTCACTTCGCGTTTTGAGCCCGGCATGTTCTCTTCGTCACGACGGTAAGCACAGATTACGTGCGCCGCGTTCTGACGAATGGAGGTACGCACGCAGTCCATCGCGGTGTCACCACCGCCCAGCACCACCACGCGTTTGCCTTCCATGCTGACGTAAGGCTCGTCAGCCGTTTCGCCATATCCCATGATCTGTTTGGTGTTGGCAATCAGGAACGGCAGCGCGTCGTACACGCCTGGCGCGTCTTCGTTCTCGAGCCCGCCACGCATGGACTGATAGGTACCCACGCCCAGGAATACGGCGTCGTAATCCTTCAGCAGCTCGTCGAGCTGCACGTCGCGGCCCACTTCTACATTCAGTTTGAACTCAATGCCCATGCCGGTGAAGATTTCACGGCGACGGGTCATAACCTCTTTCTCCAGCTTGAAGGCCGGGATACCGAAGGTCAGCAGGCCGCCGATCTCCGGATGACGGTCAAAGACCACCGCCTTCACGCCG
The DNA here is from genome assembly GCF_050031465.1 of Enterobacter cloacae complex sp. 277I4. Taxonomy (NCBI): domain Bacteria; kingdom Pseudomonadati; phylum Pseudomonadota; class Gammaproteobacteria; order Enterobacterales; family Enterobacteriaceae; genus Enterobacter; species Enterobacter cloacae complex sp. 277I4. The sequence continues at coordinate 4,575,527 of NZ_JBLGWC010000001.1, read as the reverse complement.
TTACGGGTCAGGACATCCGCACAGGCCAGGCCCGCCGGACCCGCGCCGATGATCGCCACGCGCTTATCGGTTTGCTTCACGCCGGTCATATCCGGACGCCAGCCCATCTCAAACGCTTTATCGTTGATGTAACGCTCAATGTTACCGATGGTCACCGCGCCAAACTCGTCGTTCAGCGTACAGGAGCCTTCACACAGACGGTCCTGCGGACACACGCGGCCGCACACTTCTGGCAGGGTGTTGGTCTGGTGAGAAAGCTCGGCGGCTTCAAAAATACGCCCTTCGTTGGCCAGCTTCAGCCAGTTAGGGATGTAGTTATGGACCGGACATTTCCACTCACAGTAAGGGTTACCGCAGGACAGGCAGCGGTCTGCCTGTGCTTTGGCCTGGCCTTCTGAAAACGGCTCATAGATTTCTACAAATTCAATTTTACGGATCTTCAGCGGTTTCTTTGGCGGATCAACACGCTGCAGGTCGATAAACTGGTATACGTTCTGGCTCATCTGAATTCCTTACTGCGCCTGCACACGCAGCTCTGCTGCGCTACGACTACGGTGACCCAACAGGGCTTTAACATCGCTGGACTTCGGTTTAACCAGCGCGAATTTCGCAGAGAACGCCGGCCAGTTCGCCAGGATCTCTTCGCCGCGCGAAGAACCGGTATGCTGCACGTGTTCGGTAATCAAACCGCGCAGGTGTTCTTCGTGGATCGCCAGCGTATCAACGTCCAGCACTTCCACCAGTTCTGGGTTCACGCGTTTGCGGAACTCACCATCTTCATCCAGGACGTATGCAAAACCGCCCGTCATACCTGCGCCAAAGTTCACGCCGGTTTTACCCAGCACGCAAACAATCCCGCCCGTCATGTATTCACAGCCGTTATCGCCAATGCCTTCCACCACGGTGATAGCACCGGAGTTACGCACCGCAAAACGCTCACCCGCACGGCCCGCGGCAAACAGACGGCCACCGGTCGCGCCGTAAAGGCAGGTGTTACCGATGATGCTGGCTTCGTGACTGCGGAAGGCAGAGCCCACCGGAGGACGCACCGCCAGCAGACCACCCGCCATGCCTTTACCGACGTAGTCGTTAGCATCGCCAGTCAGGTACAACTCAACGCCGCCAGCATTCCACACGCCGAAGCTCTGACCCGCCGTACCGCTGAAGTGCGCGGTGATCGGATCCGCTGCCAGCCCCTGATCGCCGTGCGTTTGCGCGATGTAACCAGAGAGCGACGCACCCACAGAGCGGTCGGTGTTGCGGATATCAAACCAGAACGTTTTACTCTGCTTCTCATCAACATATGGCTTCGCCTGCTGCAGCAGCTGCGCGTTCAGCACGCCATTGTCGAACGGCGGGTTGTTCTCGGTGCAGTAGACCGCCTTACCTGGATGCGGCTCGGCCGTTTCCAGCAGCTTGCCCAGATCCAGTTTCTGCTGTTTGGCAGTGAAACCGTCCAGCTCTTTCAGCAGGTCGGTACGGCCAATCAGATCCACCAGACGTTTTACACCCAGTTGCGCCATCAGCTCGCGGGTTTCACGGGCGATGAAGTCAAAGTAGTTTGTCACTTTGAACGGCAGGCCGTGATAGTGGTTCTTACGCAGCTTCTCGTCCTGGGTTGCAACGCCGGTCGCACAGTTGTTCAGGTGGCAAATACGCAGGTATTTACAGCCCAGCGCAACCATCGGGCCGGTACCAAAGCCGAAGCTTTCCGCACCCAGAATCGCCGCTTTGATGATGTCGAGGCCGGTTTTCAGGCCGCCGTCCACCTGCAGACGGATCTTATGACGCAGACCGTTTGCCACCAGCGCCTGTTGGGTTTCCACCAGGCCCAGCTCCCACGGACAACCCGCGTATTTCACGGAAGAGAGCGGGCTTGCACCAGTACCACCGTCATAACCGGCGATGGTGATGAGATCCGCATAGGCTTTCGCCACACCGGTCGCGATGGTGCCGACGCCCGGTTCGGAAACCAGCTTCACGGAGATCATCGCTTTCGGGTTTACCTGTTTCAGGTCGAAAATCAGCTGCGCCAGATCCTCGATAGAGTAGATATCGTGGTGCGGCGGCGGGGAGATCAGCGTCACGCCCGGTACCGAGTAACGCAGTTTGGCGATGTACGGGGTGACTTTATCACCCGGTAACTGACCGCCTTCGCCCGGTTTTGCCCCCTGAGCGACTTTAATCTGAATGACGTCGGCGTTGACCAGGTACGCTGGCGTGACGCCAAAGCGACCGGATGCCACCTGCTTGATGCGGGACACTTTGTTGGTGCCGTAGCGGGCAGGATCTTCACCGCCTTCACCGGAGTTAGAGTTACCGCCGATGCTGTTCATCGCTTCGGCCAGCGCCTCGTGGGCTTCCGGGCTTAATGCGCCGATGGACATCGCAGCGGTGTCAAAGCGTTTGAACAGCTCAGACGCAGGCTCTACGTCGTCGATGCTGACCGCTTCATCACCTGGGTTCAGCGCCAGCAGATCGCGCAGCGTGGCTGCCGGGCGGTTGTTCACCAGCTCAGCATACTGCTGATAATCGCTGTACTCGCCGCTCTGTACGGCCTGCTGCAGCGTGCGCACCACGTCCGGGTTGTAGGCGTGATACTCGCCACCGTGAACGTACTTCAGCAGACCACCTTGCTCCAGCGGCTTACGTGCCAGCCAGGCGCGCTTAGACAGGTTCACCAGATCCTGCTGGAAGTCGGCAAAACCGGCTCCACCGATGCGGCTGACCACGCCCTGGAAGCAGAGGTTTGCCACGTCGTTATGCAGGCCAACCGCTTCAAACAGCTTCGAGCAGCGGTAAGAGGCGATGGTCGAGATGCCCATTTTGGACATGATTTTGTAGAGACCTTTGTTGATGCCGTTACGGTAGTTCAGCATCACGGTACGATAATCTTTGTCGATCGCGCGGGTGTCCACCAGACGAGCCAGCGTTTCGTAGGCCAGGTATGGATAGATCGCCGTCGCACCAAAGCCTAACAGCACGGCAAAGTGGTGCGGATCGCGTGCGCTTGCGGTTTCAACAATGATGTTGGCGTCGCAGCGCAGGCTCTTATCGACCAGACGCGTCTGGATAGCCCCCACCGCCATTGGCGCAGGCACCGGCAGGCGGTTCTTCGCAATGTTACGGTCAGACAGCACCAGCAGAACGGTGCCGTTACGCACCATCTGTTCCGCTTTATCACACAGCGCGTTCACCGTCTCTTCGAGGGTCGCTTCGGTCACGTCGAAGGTAATATCGAGCGTGTCTGCACGGTAGTGATCCTCTTTCAGCGTGGTGAGCTGTTTGAAATCGGAATAAAGCAGGATCGGAGATTTAAAGGTCAGGCGGTGAGCCTGGCCTTCTGCCTCGCAGAAGACGTTCATCTCGCGACCAATGCTTGTTGCCAATGACATGACGTGGGCTTCACGCAGCGGGTCGATTGGCGGGTTGGTCACCTGTGCAAACTGTTGACGGAAGTAGTCATAAATTACACGTGGCTGACTGGAGAGCACGGCAAACGGGGTATCGTCACCCATGGAGCCGACAGCCTCCTGGCCGTTTTCACCAAGCACGCGGATGACGGAATCCAGCTCTTCCGCACTGTAGTTAAACTGCTTCTGGAAGCTTGCCAGCGTATCGTCGTCCAGCTCGCGGCTGCCCACTTCTTCGTCCGGCAGATCTTCGAACGGCACCAGACGGCGCACGTTTTTCTCCATCCACTCTTTATAGGGATGGCGGCTCTTCAGATCGTTGTCTGTTTCAGCGGAGTGCAGAATACGCCCACCGCGGGTATCGATAACCATCAGCTCGCCCGGCCCAACACGGCCTTTCTCAACCACTTCGTCAGGCTGGTAATCCCAGATACCGACTTCTGAGGCGCAGGTGATGAGCTTGTCTTTGGTGATGACGTAGCGCGCCGGACGCAGACCGTTACGGTCCAGGTTACAGGCGGCAAAACGACCGTCGGACATGACGATGCCCGCCGGGCCATCCCATGGCTCCATGTGCATGGAGTTAAAGTCAAAGAATGCACGCAGCTCCGGATCCATATCCGGATTGTTCTGCCAGGCCGGTGGCACGAGCAGACGCATGGCACGCACGATATCCATGCCGCCTGCCAGCAGCAGCTCCAGCATGTTATCCATGGAGCTGGAGTCAGAACCGGTTTCGTTAACGAACGGCGCAGCATCATGCAGGTCCGGGATCAGTGGGGTCTGGAACTTATAGGTACGGGCGCGCGCCCACTGGCGGTTACCGGTGATGGTGTTGATCTCGCCGTTGTGCGCCAGATAGCGGAACGGCTGTGCCAGTGGCCAGCGTGGAACGGTGTTGGTGGAGAAGCGCTGGTGGAACAGGCAAATGGCTGATTCCAGACGCAGGTCCGCCAGGTCCAGGTAGAAGCGCGGCAGGTCAGCCGGCATACACAGACCTTTATAGATGTTCACCAGGTTCGAGAGGCTACAGACATAGAACTCTTTGTCGTCCTGGAGACGTTTTTCAATGCGGCGGCGGGCAATAAACAGACGGCGTTCCATATCACGTGGACGCCAGCCCGCAGGCGCATTAACAAAAATCTGTTCAATACGAGGCAGCGAGGAGAGGGCGATTTCACCGAGCACCCCTTCGTTGGTTGGCACATCGCGCCAGCCGACAATAGAAAGGGTTTCACGCTGAAGTTCTTCTTCAACGATGCGGCGTGAGGCGGCAGCTTTTTCAGGATCCTGATTCAGGAACAGCATACCGACAGCGTAGTTTTTGGCTAAACGCCAGCCGCGCTCTTCCGCCACGATACGGAAGAAACGATCCGGTTTTTGCAGCAGCAGGCCGCAACCGTCGCCGGTTTTACCATCGGCAAGGATGGCACCACGGTGCTGCATACGGGCCAGTGCGTGAATAGCAGTACGCACTACCTTGTGGCTAGGTTCGCCTTCTATGTGGGCGATCAGGCCGAAACCACAGTTATCCTTCTCAAGGGATTTATCGTACAACATATCAGTGAACCTCCCCAGGCTCGTCGGGCTTCCCACTGAACCGTGGCGCACAGGCACAGAAAGAGCATGGCGACGGGGTTTGCGTTTCATACGCGGACCTCGCATTCGCCCTCTTTTCATCCTTTCGCGCAGGTAAACAAGTTTGAGGACTTGCTTCAGAGGGAATCTCAATTACTGCATAAATATGATGAGCAGGCCGCTCATCCAGAAAGCTTCCAGCGGATTTCCAACTTATCGGGAATTGGTACACAGGTCAAATGGCATTCTTATTTATACAAAAATGTGCTATAGAGAAGATAATGCATTGTATTTAAAAGATATTTAACTATTTTTACAACCACTAAGCGCCCTGCGAAGTCGCAGCGGAGTGTGATCTTACTCACTATATGAAAGCGGTATTATTGATGTAGCGTGCTGAATGCCGGTTTTTTTACAGGATAATAAACTGCTGTGCGGTTTAAACCCGCATAAAGTCACTGTTTTTCAGTGCTGGCGTTATAAATAAAAAAAACAATCAGAACATAAGGAAAAGTAATCACATTTGGTGTGAATGAAATTGCAGTAATCTTGAGTAGTTATTCAAATAGATAAAGGCCAGCCAGGGCGATTGATCCAGGTCATCGCCGATGGTGGCTAAAAATGGCAGGCTTGTCCCCTTTCTTCGGGACGGTCTATCAGATTATGCAGTTACAGAAATTAGTCAATATGTTTGGTGGGGATCTTTTGCAGCGCTACGGGCAAAAGGTTCACAAGCTGACGCTGCATGGCGGTTTTAGCTGCCCGAATCGCGATGGTACGCTCGGGCGCGGCGGCTGCACCTTCTGTAACGTGGCCTCCTTTGCGGACGAGGCGCAGCAGCATAAATCTATCGCGGAACAGCTCGCGCATCAGGCCCGTCTTGTGAACCGGGCAAAGCAGTATCTGGCCTATTTCCAGGCCTACACCAGCACATGGGCGGAAGTGCAGGTGCTGCGTTCGATGTATCAGCAGGCGGTCGCTCAGGCGAACATTGTCGGACTGTGTGTCGGTACGCGTCCGGACTGCGTGCCCGACGCGGTGCTGGATTTACTCAGCGAGTATAAAGAGCAGGGCTATGAGATCTGGCTGGAACTAGGCCTGCAAAGCGCGCATGACAAAACCCTGCACCGTATTAATCGCGGCCATGATTTTGCCTGCTATCAGCGCACCACCCGCCTGGCCCGCGAACGTGGCCTGAAAGTCTGCACGCATCTGATTGTCGGCCTGCCGGGAGAAGGGCAGCAGCATGGCCTGGAGACGCTGGAAAAAGTCGTTGAGACAGGCGTGGACGGGATCAAGCTGCACCCGCTGCATATTGTGCAGGGCAGCATTATGGCCAAAGCCTGGCAAGCCGGGCGGTTAAACGGCATCGCACTCGACGAGTATACGGTAACGGCAGGGGAGATGATCCGTCATACGCCGCCCGAAATTGTCTATCACCGTATCTCCGCCAGCGCCCGCCGTCCAACGCTTCTGGCACCGCTATGGTGTGAGAACCGCTGGACGGGGATGGTGGAGATTGACCGCTATCTGCATGAGCACGGTGTGCAGGGCTCGGCGCTGGGACGGCCGTGGGTCGCTCCGCTACCGGCGGCGACCGCCTAACAGACTCCCCAGCATGCCGCGCACTATCTGATTCGTGACCTGCCGCGCGGCGCTTTTCGCCATTGTCTGCACAACGCCATCGCGCTTGCCGCCGCGCGGCCCGGTACTGCCAAACAAAATGTCTTTCAGCCCACCCAGAATGCCGTCATCCACCGCGACTGACTGCCCCCTGGCGGGTGGGGCGTCCTGCGAGTCGGTGGTGGCCTGTACCCCTTTTTGCAGCATCTCGAAGGCAGATTCGCGATCCACTTCATCTTCGTATTTCCCGTAAACCGGGGAGTGGTTAATCAGTCCGTTGCGCTCATCGTCCGTTACCGGCCCCATTCGCGAGCAAGGGGCAATCACCATGGCGCGTTCCACAATGGACGGGCTGCCTTTGGCATCCAGGAAGGAGATCAGCGCCTCACCGGTACCCAGCGCCTGAATCGCCGCTTCGGTATCAAAGGCCGGGTTCGCGCGCATGGTTTGTGCGGCAGCTTTGACGGCTTTCTGATCTTTTGGCGTAAAGGCGCGCAGGGCGTGCTGGACGCGATTACCGAGCTGCCCCAGCACGTTATCGGGGATATCCGACGGGTTTTGCGAAACAAACCACACGCCGACGCCTTTGGAGCGGATCAGCCGGATAACCTGCTCGATCTTGTCGAGCAGCACCTGCGGCGCATCGTTGAACAGCAGGTGCGCTTCGTCGAAGAAGAACACCAGCTTCGGCTTCTCAAGGTCGCCCGCCTCCGGCAGCTGTTCGTAAAGTTCAGAGAGCATCCACAGCAGGCTGGCGGCGTAGAGTTTCGGCATCTGATAGAGCTTCTCTGAGCTCAGAATGTTGATGATGCCTTTGCCGTTGCTGTCAGTGCGCATCCAGTCTTTGATATCGAGCATCGGCTCGCCGAAGAAATGCTCTGCACCCTGTTGCTCCAGCGTCAGTAACCCGCGCTGAATGGCCCCCACGGAGGCACTGCTGATGTTGCCGTACTGGTTCTGGAAGGATTTAGCGTTATCGCCGATGTATTGGGTAATGGCGCGCAGATCTTTGAAATCGAGCAGCAGCAGCCCCTGATCGTCGGCAATACGGAAGATGATGTTCAACACCCCGGACTGGACATCGTTGAGATTCAGAAGACGGGCCAGCAGCAGCGGGCCAAGATCGGAGACGGTGGCACGTACCGGATGACCTTTCTCACCAAAGATATCCCAGACAACTACCGGGTTGTTGTGCGGCGTCCAGTCATTGACGCCGATATTTTTCAGACGCTCAAGGAGTTTTTCTGAGGGTGCCCCCTCCTGAGCCACACCGGTTAAATCGCCTTTTACATCGGCCATAAAGACCGGCACGCCAATCTCAGAGAGCGATTCGGCCAGCTTCTGCAGGGTAACGGTTTTCCCCGTCCCGGTGGCGCCGGTGATCAGGCCGTGACGGTTCGCCATCGCAGGCAGTAAAAACAGCTCTTTCTCCAGCGTCCTGGCAATTAACAATGGTGTACTCATGATACTCATCCTCTCTTAGTCCTGGGTGGAGTATAGGCAACCTGACGGCAAAATGGCGTTAAAAATTCCTTACTTTGCGGCGTATTACCCAGCGCGGACTATGCTTTTGCATACGGTTCACAACAAGTTGAGAATGTATGTCCAGATTCTTTTTTAATAATCGCAAACAACTGGTCAACGATGCTATTGAAGGCATTCTGATTTCTGCTCCGCACGGTAACCTCGTCAAGCTTGATGTTGATCCTGCCATTCGCATTGTGGCCCGCAGCGACTGGGACAAGAGCCGCGTGGCGGTGATCTCCGGTGGCGGTTCCGGCCACGAGCCTGCACACGCCGGGTTTGTCGGCAAAGGTATGTTGACGGCAGCAGTGTGCGGCGATCTGTTCGCCTCGCCGAGCGTGGATGCGGTGCTGAATGCCATTGTGGCGGTGACGGGTGACCGTGGCTGCCTGCTGATCGTTAAAAACTACACCGGTGACCGCCTGAATTTTGGTCTGGCGGCAGAAAAGGCGAAACGCTACGGCCTGAAGGTGGAGATGGTCATTGTGGCAGACGATATTGCGCTGCCGGACAACAAACAGCCGCGCGGCATTGCCGGTACGGCGCTGGTTCATAAGATCGCGGGTTATGCCGCAGAGCACGGAAAATCGCTGAGTGAAGTGTGTGATATTGCGCAACAGGCCTGCGATAACCTCTGGAGCCTGGGCGTTGCGATGCAAACGTGTAACCTGCCGGGAAGCGACGAGGAAGAAGGGCGCATTAAGCAAGGTCATGTCGAGCTGGGTCTGGGCATTCATGGTGAGCCGGGGGCTTCCGTCGTGGATACGCAGAACAGTAAAGCGATTATCGACACGCTGGTGACGCCGCTCAAGGCGAAGGCGGGTGACGGGCGCTTCGCAGTGTTGATCAATAACCTGGGGGGCGTATCAGCGCTTGAGATGGCTCTGCTCACCAAAGAGCTGGCCCACTCGGCACTGAAAGATAACCTGGCGTACCTGATTGGCCCGGCACCGCTGGTGAGCGCCCTGGATATGAAGGGCTTTTCGCTGACGCTGCTGAAGCTAAACGATCTGTTCGAAAAAGCCCTTCATGAAGAGGTTGAGACGCTGGGCTGGCAGAAGCCGGTGGCGTTTGCCCCGCTGCGTACCCAGGAGCATAGCGCGATCCATGACCGCGTGGAGTTTACCCCGTCCGCAAATCCGCAGGTGGGCGAATATGTCTCTGTGGTGACAAAGACGTTGATTCAGCTGGAAAACCGTCTGAACGCGCTGGATGCGAAAGTGGGGGATGGCGATACCGGATCCACCTTTGCGCAAGGGGCGCGGGAGATTGCGCAGCGTCTGGAGGAGAACAACCTTCCTCTTAACGACGTGTCGACATTACTTCTGCTGGTGGGCGAGCGGCTGGCAACGGTGATGGGCGGATCGAGTGGCGTATTAATGTCGATCTTTTTCACGGCAGCCGGACAAAAGCTGCATGACGGACAATCGCTTGCGTATGCATTGCTGAGCGGGCTGGCACAGATGAAGCAGTATGGCGGGGCCGATCTCGGCGATCGCACGCTGATCGATGCGCTACAGCCGGCGCTGGAGACGTTGCAGAAAAACGATCTTCAGGCGGCGGCGCAGGCGGCACAGCAGGGCGCAGAGGCAACGGCCAGAATGGGCAAAGCGGGCGCGGGACGTTCGTCGTATGTGAATAAAGAGAATCTGGATGGGGTAATGGATCCGGGAGCGGTTGCGGTGGCCGAGGTATTTAAGGCCATGGTAGAAGCAAAACGGTAACAACCGTTACCGTTTTTAGTGTTTGCGCCCTCTCCCTGTGGGAGAGGGGGGTGTAACATTAAAAATCTGCTTTCAACACCACACGGTAACGGGCTTTGCCGTCACGCACGTGCTGGATCGCTTCGTTGATTTTCGACATCGGATAGAGTTCGGTGGTTGGCGATACTTTCGTGCGCCCGGCGAACTTCATCAGTTTGCGCAACTCGAACGGCGTGCCGGTTGCAGAGCCGGACACGCTGCGATCCCCGCCGATCAGGGTAAACGCCGGAACCGGCAGCGGCTTCAGCACGGCACCCACCGTATGGAAGTTACCGCCGTAGGCCAGTGCTTCAAAGTACGGCTGCCAGTCGAGATCGACATTAACGGTGTTAATGATCAGATCGAATTGACCCGCCAGTGCTTTCAGCGCGTCTGGATCGCGGCTGTTCACCACTTTATCCGCCCCCATAGCCAGCACTTCTTGCTCTTTCGCCGGGTTAGAACTGAATGCCGTCACTTCGCAGCCCATCGCGTGCAGCAGTTTGATGGCAATATGACCGAGCCCCCCGATACCAATCACACCCACACGGCTGGTGGCGGTGATATGGTGCATCAGCAGCGGTTTAAAGACGGTAATGCCGCCGCACAGCAGCGGGCCTGCGGATTCGATATCAATGCTGTCCGGCAGCGGAATGACCCACTGCCAGTCGGCGCGCAGTTTATCGGCAAAACCGCCCTTGTTGAGGATGGTTGGAACGGCGCCTTCAAGGCAGTTGATCTGGTTGCCGCTGATACAGGCGTCGCAATGACCGCAGCTGCGTGCCGTCCAGCCAATACCCACGCGCTGGCCCACTTTCAGGCCTTTGTCCTGCGCAGCGCTGCCGAGCGCCACGACGCGGCCAATCACTTCGTGTCCGGCGACCAGTGGATAGCTTGAAAAGCCCCATTCGTTGTCGATCATGGAGAGATCCGAGTGGCAGATCCCGCAGTAATCAACCTGTACTTCGACGTCTTCCGCTTTTAGTTCGCCCGCATCGTACTCGTACAGTTCAAGTTCTGCACCCGCCTGCGGTGCGGCGTAGCTTTTTATCTTCGACATCGTGTTTCCCCCGTTATGGTGTGAACTGAGAGTGTAGAGCATTCAGTTAACCACCGCTTAACAGAAGAGGGCAGCAAAAGTATTTACAGCGTTTTCAGCATCCTGACTTCGCAATCGACGTGGCCGGTGCAGCCCAGCGGTGCATCAATATGCTCAAAGCCCAGATGTTCATACAGGCCGATGGCCTCTTTGAGGAAGGCGGTTGTTTCGAGGTAACAGCGTGTAAAACCCTGATTGCGGGCATAGTCGAGTGCGACCAGCGCCAGTTTCTTCGCCAGGCCTTGTCCGCGAACAGATGGCAGGAAATACATTTTCTGCAGCTCGCAGATATCCGGCTCGCTGCAGCTGAGCGGAGCAACGCCGCCTCCGCCCACCACCTGGCCATTCTGCTCAATAACCCAGTAGGCATGGCCCGGCTGGCTGTAAAGCTGGAACAGCTCGTCCAGATTTGGATCAGCAACCGTATAGCCTTTATCAGCCGTCAGGCCATATTCGGCAGAAACCGTACGGATAACGGCGGCGATAGCCGGGTTGTCCTGCACAGCGATCCGACGCATCGTCGTCGCGACGGGGGTAATCACGCTCATAGCATTACTCATTACAAAAATTGACACACAACTGCTGTTAATAGCACCGCAGAAAGGGGAGTGCAAGCGAGGAGTTTTCAGGAAGAATCCCCCTTACGCCCTGAAGCGTAAGGGGTAAAAGCATTACAGGGCCGCAATCACCGCCTGCTGCTCAATCAGCTTGGTCTTCGCATCGGCGAAAGCAACCAGGCGTTCACGCTCTTTGGCGATGACCGCTTCCGGCGCGCGGGCGACAAAGCCTTCGTTCGCCAGTTTGCTTTCGATTTTGCCAATTTCCACGTCGACTTTCGCCACTTCTTTCACCAGACGTGCCAGCTCTGCGTCTTTGTCGACGAGACCCGCCATTGGGATCAGCAGCTCAGCGCCGTCGATGATTTTCGTCACGGAGACCGGACCTTTGTCATCGGCTGGCAGCACGGTGATGCTTTCCAGACGCGCCATGGTTTTCAGGAAGGTATTGTTCTCGGTGACACGACGAACAGCCGCGTCGCTGCAACCGCGCAGGAGCAGCTCCAGCGGTTTGCCCGGGGCGATGTTCATTTCTGCACGGATGTTACGTACAGCGACGATCGCCTGCTTCAGCCACTCGGTATCCGCTGAGGCAGCTTCATCCACTTTAGCGGCATCGAATTCCGGGAACGGCTGCAGCATGATGGTGTCGGCGTTGATGCCCGCGATCGCTTTCACACGCTGCCAGATGGTTTCGGTGATAAATGGAATGATCGGGTGCGCCAGACGCAGCAGGCCTTCCAGCACAGTGATCAGCGTGTTACGCGTGCCGCGCAGTTCTGCCTCCGTTCCGCCGTTCATGACCGGCTTCGCCAGCTCCAGGTACCAGTCACAGAACTGGTTCCAGGTGAATTCGTACAGAATGCCCGCCGCGATGTCGAAGCGGTAGCTGTCCAGCGCCTCGCGGAACGCTTTCACCGTCTGGTTGAATTCCGCCAGGATCCAGCGGTCGGCCAGAGAGAGGATCATCTCGCCGCCGTTGAAGCCGCAATCCTGATCTTCGGTGTTCATCAGCACGAAACGGCTGGCGTTCCACAGTTTGTTACAGAAGTTACGGTAACCTTCCAGACGCTTCATGTCCCAGTTGATGTCGCGACCGGTAGAGGCCAGCGCCGCCAGGGTGAAACGCAGGGCGTCGGTACCGTGAGATTCAATCCCGTTCGGGAACTGTTTCTCGGTGCGCTTGCGGATCTTCTCTGCCAGCTGTGGCTGCATCATGTTACCGGTGCGTTTTTCCAGCAGCTCTTCCAGGGAGATCCCGTCCACCATATCCAGCGGGTCAATGACGTTGCCCTTGGATTTGGACATCTTCTGGCCTTCATCGTCACGGATAAGACCGGTCATATAGACGGTATGGAACGGAACCTGCGGCTTGCCGTTTTCATCTTTAATGAAGTGCATGGTCATCATGATCATGCGGGCAATCCAGAAGAAGATGATATCGAAGCCGGAGACCATCACGCTGGTTGGGTGGAACTGACGCAGCGCGTCGGTGTTCTCTGGCCAGCCGAGGGTGGAGAAGGTCCACAGCGCGGAGGAGAACCAGGTATCCAGCACGTCTTCGTCCTGACGCAGGGCAACGTCTGCGCTCAGGTTGTTTTCCTGACGCACTTCATCTTCGCTGCGGCCAACGTATACGTTGCCTTCGTTGTCGTACCATGCCGGGATACGGTGACCCCACCACAGCTGACGGGAGATACACCAGTCCTGGATATCGCGCATCCAGGAGAAGTACATGTTTTCGTACTGCTTCGGCACGAACTGAATGCTGCCGTTTTCAACCGCTTCAACAGCCGGTTTTGCCAGCACGTCGGCACGCACATACCACTGGTCGGTCAGCATTGGCTCGATAACCACGCCACCACGGTCGCCGTACGGCACGGTCAGATCGTGAGGTTTAATCTCTTCCAGCAGGCCGAGTGCGTCAACGGCAGCCACAATCGCTTTACGCGCGGCAAAGCGTTCCAGCTTCTGGAACTCCGCCGGAATGTCGCTTGAGTAAACGTCGGATTCGTTGCCTTTGGTGTCATACACTTCTGCGCTTTCACGGATGTCACCGTCGAAGGTCAGAATGTTGATCATCGGCAGGGCGTGACGACGACCCACTTCGTAGTCGTTGAAGTCGTGCGCCGGGGTGATTTTCACGCAGCCGGTGCCTTTTTCCATGTCGGCGTGTTCGTCGCCCACTATCGGAATGCGGCGGTTCACCAGCGGCAGCACCACGAATTTGCCAATCAGATCTTTATAACGCGGATCTTCCGGGTTAACGGCAACGCCGGTATCGCCCAGCAGGGTTTCCGGACGGGTGGTTGCCACCACTAAGTAATCTTTACCGTCTGCGGTTTTCGCGCCGTCGGCCAGCGGATAGCGGATGTGCCACATGGAGCCTTTAGACTCGCGGTTTTCCACTTCCAGGTCAGAGATCGCGGTGCGCAGTTTCGGGTCCCAGTTAACCAGGCGTTTGCCACGGTAAATCAGGTCTTCTTTGTACAGACGGACGAACACTTCTTTTACGGCGTTGGAAAGGCCTTCGTCCATGGTGAAACGCTCGCGCTCCCAGTCTACGGAGTTACCGAGACGGCGCATCTGACGGGTAATGGTGCCGCCAGATTCTGCTTTCCACTGCCAGATTTTATCGATAAAGGCGTCGCGACCGTAATCGTGACGGGTTTTACCCTCTTCAGCGGCAATCTTACGCTCAACCACCATCTGGGTCGCGATACCCGCGTGGTCAGTCCCCGCCTGCCACAGGGTGTTTTTGCCCTGCATGCGCTGGTAGCGGATCATGGTATCCATGATGGTCTGCTGGAAGGCATGACCCATATGCAAACTGCCGGTGACGTTCGGCGGCGGGATCATGATGCAGAAGGACTCTTTGCTTTCATCGCCGTTAGGCTTGAAATAGCCCTGCTGTTCCCAGTGCTCGTAAAGCGGCTGTTCGATATCGCGTGGGTTATATGTCTTTTCCATTATTTCCAGGTTGCCGTATTCAGGTTAAAACCAGCCAGGCGGTACGCTTTGTAGCGTTCGCGCGCCAGTTGTTTCAAGGATTCTTCGTAAGGGACAAAGTCTACCACTTCTGTGAAAGCGGTGGCAAAATCTGCAAAATCTATCCGCAGGCTAATCAGAATATCGCGCGCGCTGCTGTTGCGCTTTTGCGGCCAGGCTATCTCGACCGGTGCGCCGCCGCGCGGCCCTTCGCCAGACAGGTTATGCGGTACAAAACTCTCCGGCGGGCGCGCCCACAGCGCTTCGTCAAGACGAATCGCCTGCTGTTCATCTTCACAGGCAATCAGAACCCGTTTACCTGCGCGCCAACGTTCTGCGGCAATTTCACACACCAGATGTTCTACGGCGCTGAGGCCATCCTGATGGGTGTCATTGTCCAGAAGGTAGAACGTTGCATTCTTCATATATGGGGCTTCTTGTGCTCACTTTAAATGCTTAAGCCGGGTGGCGGCTTCGCCTTACCCGGCCTACGGTTTACTGCCGTTTTGACTTACTCGTCGCCATTAAATCCGGCGCGGTTTAGCAGGAACTGCGACAGCAACGCAACCGGACGACCGGTCGCGCCTTTGGCTTTTCCGGAGCGCCATGCGGTGCCGGCAATATCCAGGTGCGCCCAGTTGTACTTGCGGGTGAAGCGTGCCAGGAAGCAGCCCGCGGTGATGGCACCACCAGGACGGCCGCCGATGTTCGCCATGTCCGCAAAGTTAGACTCCAGCTGCTCCTGGTATTCGTCACCCAGTGGCAGACGCCATGCGCGGTCGCCGGCTTGTTCGGACGCGCCGATAAGTTCGTGTGCCAGCGGATTGTGGTTCGACATCAGGCCGGTGATGTGGTGGCCCAGCGCGATCACGCAGGCACCGGTCAGGGTGGCCACGTCGATCACCACGTCAGGTTCGAAGCGTTCAACGTAGGTTAATACGTCGCACAGCACCAGACGGCCCTCGGCATCGGTGTTCAGCACCTCAACGGTCTGGCCGGACATGGTGGTCAGGACATCACCCGGACGATAAGCGCGTCCACCCGGCATGTTTTCGCAGCCCGCCAGCACGCCGATAACGTTAATCGGTAACTGAAGTTCAGCCACCATACGCATCACGCCATACACCGCCGCTGCACCACACATGTCGTACTTCATCTCATCCATGCCTTCAGAAGGCTTGATGGAGATACCACCGGAATCGAAGGTCAGGCCTTTGCCGACCAGCACAACAGGACGCGCGTCTTCTGACGGATTGCCCTTGTATTCGATAACCGACATCAGGGATTCGTTCTGCGAGCCGTTGCCCACCGCCAGGTAAGAGTGCATACCCAGCTCTTTCATCTGCTGTTCGCCGATAACGCGGGTGATGACATTCTTGCTGTAGGAGTCAGCCAGCTGGCGCGCCTGTGAGGCCAGATAGGCGGCGTTACAGATATTAGGCGGCATGTTGCCCAGATCTTTTGCGGCTTTAATCCCGGCGGCAATCGCCAGACCGTGCTGGATGGCGCGCTCGCCGCTGGTGAGTTCGCGACGGGTTGGCACGTTAAAGACCATTTTACGCAGCGGACGGCGCGGCTCGCTTTTATTGGTCTTGAGCTGATCGAAGCTGTACAGGCTCTCTTTTGCGGTTTCGACAGCCTGGCGCACTTTCCAGTAGGTGTTACGACCTTTGACGTGCAGTTCGGTCAGAAAGCAAACGGCTTCCATTGAGCCGGTGTCATTCAGGGTATTAATTGTTTTCTGAATCACCTGCTTATACTGACGTTCATCCAGCTCGCGCTCTTTACCGCAGCCAATCAGCAGAATACGTTCGGACAGCACGTTCGGAACATGGTGCAGTAACAGCGTCTGCCCAGGTTTGCCTTCCAGTTCGCCACGGCGCAGCAGGGCGCTAATGTAGCCGTCACTGATTTTATCGAGTTGCTCGGCGATCGGGGAGAGTCGGCGTGGTTCAAAGACGCCCACAACGATGCAGGCACTCCGCTGTTTCTCCGGGCTACCGCTTTTTACACTGAACTCCATGCACTACGCTCCTGAATCTTAAAGACAACAGCGGCTGCTACGGATAGAATTGAAACCTTTCGTAACTCAAGTCCGCTGTTGTGGTGACTTCGTGTTAATCTTACGTTATTACGGTTTCGACACGTCAGAAAAAGTCCTGAAGCGTGAATCCGCCGGGTGTTTTAATCTTAGCGATGATTTCGACGACTCAAGAGAATAAATGACGTTTAAGCCATGAAACAAGCGATTTTCCAGCAAAGAGACGGGTTTTTACGGGCGTATTTAAAGTGATAATCATAAGATATCTGGTGCGGGAGACGCTCAAAAGCCAACTGGCGATCCTCTTCATCCTGCTGCTGATTTTTTTCTGTCAGAAGCTGGTCAAGATCCTCGGTGCGGCCGTTGACGGCGAAATTCCAACGAATCTGGTGCTTTCCCTGCTTGGTTTAGGGATCCCGGAAATGGCGCAGCTTATTCTGCCGCTAAGTCTTTTCCTCGGTCTGCTCATGACGCTCGGTAAGCTTTATACCGAGAGTGAAATCACGGTGATGCATGCCTGTGGTTTGAGCAAGGCTGTTCTGGTGAAAGCCGCCATGATACTGGCGCTGTTCACGGGTATCGTCGCCGCGGTGAATGTGATGTGGGCGGGCCCAATGTCCTCTCGTCATCAGGATGAAGTGCTGGCTGAAGCAAAAGCGAACCCCGGTATGGCGGCATTAGCGCAGGGGCAGTTCCAGCAGGCGACCGACGGAAACTCAGTGCTGTTTATTGAGAGCGTCGATGGCAGTAAATTCAACGACGTCTTCCTGGCGCAACTGCGGACCAAAGGAAACGCCCGTCCATCGGTGGTGGTGGCAGACTCCGGTCAGCTTGCGCAGCGCAAAGATGGTTCCCAGGTCGTGACGCTGAATAAAGGCACCCGCTTTGAAGGCACCGCGATGCTTCGTGACTTCCGTATTACGGATTTCCAGAACTATCAGGCCATTATTGGTCATCAGGCGGTGGCGCTCGATCCAACGGATACCGAGCAAATGGATATGCGTACGCTGTGGAACACTGATACTGACAGAGCGCGTGCGGAGTTCCACTGGCGTATTACGCTCGTCTTCACCGTGTTTATGATGGCATTAATTGTCGTGCCGCTGAGCGTGGTGAACCCGCGTCAGGGGCGCGTGCTCTCGATGCTGCCGGCGATGCTGCTGTACCTGATCTACTTCCTGCTGCAAACCTCGATTCGTTCTAACGGCGCGAAGGGTAAGCTGGACCCGATGGTCTGGACGTGGTTCGTCAACAGCCTGTACATCTTACTGGCGCTGGGATTAAACCTGTGGGATACGGTGCCAGTGCGCCGCATACGTGCCCGATTTTCGCGTAAAGGAGCCATCTAATGCAGGCGTTTGGCGTTCTTGATCGCTATATCGGTAAAACCATTTTCACCACCATCATGATGACGTTGTTCATGCTGGTGTCGCTCTCCGGCATTATTAAATTTGTCGATCAGCTGAAAAAAGCCGGGCAAGGGAGCTACGACGCGCTGGGTGCAGGGATGTATACCCTGCTCAGCGTGCCAAAAGATGTGCAGATCTTCTTCCCGATGGCGGCCCTGCTGGGTGCGCTGCTGGGGCTTGGGATGCTGGCACAGCGCAGCGAACTGGTTGTGATGCAGGCATCGGGCTTTACCCGTTTGCAGGTGGCGCTGTCGGTCATGAAAACCGCGATCCCACTGGTGCTGTTGACCATGGCGATTGGCGAGTGGGTGGCACCGCAGGGCGAACAGATGGCGCGTAACTATCGTGCCCAGGCGATGTACGGCGGTTCACTGCTTTCAACACAGCAAGGGTTATGGGCGAAAGATGGCCAGAACTTCGTCTATATCGAACGCGTGAAAGGGGATGATGAGCTGGGCGGCGTGAGTATTTACGCCTTCAATGATGAGCGTCGTTTACAGTCTGTACGTCACGCATCGTCAGCGAAGTTTGACCCCGAACACAAGCAGTGGCGGTTATCCCAGGTTGACGAGTCTGACCTGACGAACCCGAAACAAATCACCGGCTCTCAGACGGTGTCCGGGACGTGGAAAACCAACCTCACGCCGGACAAACTCGGGGTGGTGGCGCTGGATCCGGACGCGCTCTCCATCAGCGGGTTGCACAACTACGTCAAATACCTGAAGTCGAGCGGGCAGGATGCCGGACGCTATCAGCTCAATATGTGGAGCAAAATCTTCCAGCCGATGTCCGTGGCGGTGATGATGCTGATGGCCCTGTCGTTTATCTTTGGCCCGCTGCGTAGCGTGCCGATGGGTGTTCGTGTGGTCACCGGGATCAGCTTCGGCTTTGTATTCTACGTCCTCGATCAGATCTTTGGCCCGCTGACGCTGGTTTACGGCATTCCGCCAATTATTGGTGCGCTGCTGCCGAGCGCCAGCTTCCTGCTGATCAGCCTCTGGCTGCTGCTGAAACGCTCCTGATTCTCCTCTCCTCGCTTCCGGTTAGCCGGAAGCGAGGCTAATCTCCTGTTTCACCCCGCACTTTTTCTCACAACCTTCAACGTCCCGCCGCGAATTTGAGTATTATTGAGCGATAAAGTCGTGAAGGGATCCTCTATGAAGCAAATTCGAATGCTTGCCCAGTACTACGTCGACCTGATGATGAAGCTCGGGCTGGTGCGTTTCTCCATGCTGCTGGCGCTGGCGCTGGTTGTTCTGGCCATTGTCGTGCAAATGGCCGTGACCATGGTGTTGCATGGTCAGGTCGAGAGTATCGACGTCATCCGCTCTATCTTCTTCGGTTTGCTGATCACCCCCTGGGCGGTCTATTTTCTTTCCGTCGTCGTTGAACAGCTGGAGGAGTCCCGTCAGCGCCTGTCAAAACTGGTTGATAAGCTGGAAGAGATGCGCGAGCGCGATTTAAAGCTCAACGTCCAGCTGAAAGACAACATTGCCCAGCTTAACCAGGAGATTTCAGATCGTGAGAAGGCGGAAGCCGAGCGTCAGGCGACGCTTGAGCAGCTGAAAATCGAAATGAAAGAGCGTGAGGTGACGCAGATCCAGCTTGAGCAGCAATCCTCTTTCCTGCGTTCATTCCTTGATGCTTCTCCGGATCTGGTTTTCTACCGTAACGAAGACAAAGAGTTCTCCGGCTGTAACCGGGCGATGGAGCTGCTGACCGGCAAAAGCGAAAAGCAGCTGATCCACCTGAAACCCCAGGATGTATACTCCGAAGAGGCGGCTGCCAAGGTCATGGAGACGGACGAAAAAGTCTTCCGCCACAATGTCTCGCTGACCTATGAACAGTGGCTGGATTACCCGGACGGGCGTAAAGCCTGCTTTGAGATCCGTAAAGTGCCGTACTACGACCGCGTCGGGAAACGCCACGGCCTGATGGGCTTTGGCCGCGATATCACCGAGCGTAAGCGTTATCAGGATGCCCTTGAGCGCGCCAGCCGCGATAAGACGACTTTCATCTCCACCATCAGCCATGAACTGCGTACCCCGTTGAACGGCATCGTCGGCTTAAGCCGTATTCTGCTGGACACCGACCTGACGGCGGAGCAGGAAAAATACCTTAAAACGATCCATGTCTCGGCGGTCACGCTGGGGAATATCTTCAACGATATTATCGACATGGATAAGATGGAGCGCCGTAAAGTCCAGCTTGATAACCAGCCGGTTGATTTCACCAGCTTCCTTGCCGATCTGGAAAACCTGTCCGGCCTGCAGGCGCAGCAGAAGGGGCTGAGCTTTGTCATGGAGCCAACCCTGCCGCTGCCGCACAAAGTGGTCACGGACGGCACGCGTCTGCGCCAAATCCTCTGGAACCTGATCAGTAACGCGGTGAAATTTACCCAGCAGGGGCAGGTGGCGGTGCGTATCCGCTATGACGAAGGCGACATGCTGCACTTTGAGGTGGAAGACTCGGGCATTGGCATTCCGCAGGAAGAGCAGGACAAAATCTTTGCCATGTATTATCAGGTGAAGGACAGCAACGGTGGTAAGCCTGCTACCGGCACGGGCATTGGCCTTGCGGTATCGAAACGGCTCGCGAAGAGCATGGGCGGTGATATCACCGTGGCCAGCCAGGCGGGCAAAGGCTCGACCTTTACGCTGACGGTGCATGCCCCGGCGGTGGCAGAAGAGGTTGAGGATACCTTTGAACAAGACGATATGCCGCTCCCGGCGCTGCATGTTCTGCTGGTCGAAGACATCGAGCTGAACGTGATTGTGGCGCGCTCGGTGCTGGAAAAACTGGGTAACAGCGTGGACGTGGCGATGACCGGTAAAGCCGCGCTGGAGATGTTTAAACCGGGCGAATATGACCTCGTCCTGCTGGATATTCAACTGCCGGACATGACCGGGCTGGATATCTCCCGTGCGCTGACAACGCAGTATGCCGCCGATGAACTGCCGCCGCTGGTCGCGCTGACGGCCAACGTCCTGAAAGATAAAAAAGAGTACCTCGATGCCGGTATGGATGATGTGCTCAGCAAGCCGCTGGCGGTGCCTGCTCTGACCGCCATGATCAAGAAGTTCTGGGATACCCATGATGAAGAGGAGAGCACCATGACGTCTGTTGATAGCGCGAAGGCCCAAACGATTCTGGATACTGCGATGCTGGAGCAGTACATCGACCTGGTTGGCCCAAAACTGATTACCGATGGTCTGGCCGTGTTCGAAAAAATGATGCCTGGCTACCTGAGCGTGCTGGAGTCCAACCTGACCGCACGCGATCAGAAAGGCATTGTGGAAGAAGGACATAAGATCAAAGGTGCTGCAGGCTCTGTCGGGTTACGCCACTTACAGCAGTTGGGACAACAGATTCAGTCACCTGATTTACCGGCATGGGAAGATAACGTGGGTGATTGGGTCGAGGAGATGAAACAAGAGTGGCAGAACGATGTGGCGGTGCTCAAAGCCTGGGTGGATGCCAGAAAAAAATGACCCCGGCTTAACCGGGGTGCGCGAATACTGCGCCAACACCAGGGAAATCGTGGCTGCGCCTGATTTTTCGTGTTGTTTTCGCATGGGCGCCGCCTGAAAATTTAGGCCGCACGCAGATAAGATAGCAAATCTTAAATGGTTTGTTACATGAATCAGTGAAATGTGTGAAGCATAGCGTTTTAATCAAAATTAATTATGTGCTTCAGCAAGTTGCAAAGAAGGAACGTCAGGATGAAAAAGGTTGGTGTCGTACTGAGCGGATGCGGTGTTTACGATGGTTCAGAAATTCATGAAGCCGTCATCACGCTGCTGGCCCTGGCAAGGCAGGGGGCGGAAGCGATCTGTTTCGCGCCAGACAAAAAGCAGGCAGATGTGATTAATCATCTGACCGGAGAGGCCATGGCGGAAACCCGTAACGTACTGATTGAAGCGGCGCGTATTGCGCGTGGCGATGTCCACCCCCTTATTCAGGCGGACGCCGCTGAGCTCGATGCGTTAATCGTGCCGGGCGGGTTTGGGGCGGCCAAAAATCTCAGTACCTTTGCTTCAGAAGGGGCGGCGTGTCAGATCGATCCCCATTTAAAAGTGCTGTCGCAAGCAATGCATGCGGCAGGTAAACCGCAGGGCTTTATCTGTATCGCGCCGGCAATGCTGCCTAAAATTTTTGATTTCCCGCTGCGGCTGACAATCGGCACCGATATTGATACCGCAGAAATCATCGAGGAGATGGGCGGCGAGCACGTACCTTGTCCGGTGGATGACATTGTGGTGGATGAAGACAACAAGGTCGTTACCACACCTGCCTGGATGCTGGCGCAGAATATTGCCGAGGCCGCTGCAGGCATCGAAAAACTGGTGGCCAGAGTGCTGGTGTTGACTGAATGAGTCGTAAATTCGGCGCAGGCGCGTGGGTGAAACGCGCCCTGTTGCGCATCGTTCTCGTGCTCGCGGTATTCTGGGGGGGCGGACTCGCCTTATTCAGCATTATGCCGGTCCCGTTTTCGGCCGTGATGGTCGAGCGTCAGCTTGGGGCATGGCTCAGTGGTGATTTCAGCTATGTGGCCCACTCGGACTGGGTAAGTATGGATGAGATCTCACCGTTTATGGGGCTGGCGGTCATTGCGGCAGAGGATCAGAAATTCCCGGAACACTGGGGGTTTGACGTGGCGGCAATCGAGAAAGCGCTGGCGCACAATGAACGCCACGAAAACCGCGTCCGTGGGGCATCGACATTATCGCAGCAAACCGCAAAGAATTTGTTCCTGTGGGACGGTCGCAGCTGGGTACGAAAAGGGCTGGAAGCGGGGTTGACGCTGGGGATGGAAACGGTCTGGAGCAAAAAACGCATTCTGACCGTCTATCTCAATATTGCTGAGTTTGGCGATGGTGTGTTTGGTGTGGAGGCCGCCGCGCAGCGCTATTTCAATAAACCGGCCAGCCGACTGAGTATGTCCGAAGCAGCGCTCCTGGCTGCCGTCTTGCCTAATCCCATCCGCTTTAAGGCCAGTGCCCCGTCCGGGTACGTGCGAAGCCGTCAGGCGTGGATCATGCGCCAGATGCGTCAGTTAGGCGGGGAAGGGTTTATGCAGCGCAATAAATTAATGTAGGGCGGGTAAGCGCAGCGCCACCCGCCAGCGGGGCTGAAATTAATCCTCGTCAAACCCGGCGTTAAACAGCGCAATCACCGCCGCCAGCGCTTCCTCTTCCTGTGGGCCAGTGGCTTCGACTTCAATCTGGCGACCTTTGGCGGAGTCCAGCATCAGCAGCGCAATGACGCTGTTTGCTTCCGCTTCGGTCCCTTCATCATTTCGCAGCAGAACTTCCGCATCGAAACCCTGCATCAGTTCAAACAGCTTCATTGCCGGGCGTGCGTGCATGCCCAGCTTATTGGTGATCTCAACGGTTTGTTTTACGGTCATGTTTTACGTTTTTCCAGCGTGCGATGACGGGACTGAACGTTCTTTCCGCGTGAACGGAAATAGTCGGCCAGCTGTTCGGCGATATAGACCGAACGATGTTTACCGCCGGTACAGCCAATCGCCACCGTCAGATAGCTACGATTGTTTGTCTCCAGCATAGGTAACCATAGCTCAAGGTAGCTTCGCGTCTGGTAGATAAAATTGTGAACTTCTGTGTGCCTGTCGAGGAACGCCGCGACGGGTTTATCCAGCCCGGTCATTGGACGCAGTTTCGGATCCCAGTGCGGGTTTGGCAGGAAGCGCACGTCGAAAACATAATCCGCATCGATAGGAATGCCGTGCTTAAAGCCGAATGACTCAAACACCATTGTCAGTTCACGCTCGCGTTTGCCCAGTAAACGGGTACGCAGCATTTCTGCCAGCTCGTGAACGGACATTTCGGAGGTGTCGACAATCAAATCGGCACGTGAGCGCAGGGGCTCCAGCAGGTCGCTCTCTTCGTCGATTGCGCTCTCCAGAGAGAGGTTCTTGCTGGAAAGCGGGTGCAAACGACGGGTATCGCTGTAGCGACGGATCAGCGTGTTGCGGTCCGCATCAAGGAACAGCAACTGAGGTGAAAACGTGTCCGGCAGGTTGCTCATCGCCTGTTCAAAGATTTCTGGCGATTCAGGCATGTTACGGACGTCGATGCTGACGGCGGCAGAGATTTGTCTGTCTGCAAGGGTGCGTGCCAGCTCGGGCAGCAGTACCACCGGCAGGTTATCTACGCAGTAAAAACCCATGTCTTCCAGCGCGCGCAGGGCGACGGATTTCCCCGACCCTGAACGGCCACTGACAATCATCAGCACCATGTTCCGTTTCTCCTCAGGACAACAGATGTGAAGGCCATCTCCTGGTTATGCCTCATCCTGACTGCCTTCTGCTTCAGTGATAATTTCATAAAGCTCTTCATCACTTTGCGCTGAGCGCAGTCGACGGCAGATGGTTTTATCGGCCAGGCGTTTAGCGACCAGTGAAAGCGTATGCAGATGGGTTTTCGTCTGATCGGCAGGAACCAGCAGCGCGAAGAGGAGATCAACGGGCTGGTTATCGATGGCATCAAAGGCAATAGGCGTTTCCAGTTGCACAAACACACCGACGGCACGCAGGGTGTCCTCTTCCAGTTTGCCATGCGGGATCGCAATGCCGTTGCCGATACCGGTACTGCCCATTTTTTCACGGGTCAGGATGGCTTCGAATACGACCTGCGGTGGCAGGCCCAGCTGTTTTGCGGCCAGTTCACTGATAATCTCCAGCGCACGTTTTTTGCTCTGGCAGTGAACGCCACTGCGGGTACATTCCTGGTTAAGGACATTGCTCAATTGAAGAGCGGAATCGTTGTTCATCATAATTTCACCTAAGCGCTAACTGTACAAATGGCCTGTTGTGCTCCACAACAGGCCTTCCTGCACCCGTTAACTGCCCGGACAATTAGTGTTGTTTCAGTTTATCTTTATGTTTATTGAGCTGTCTTGCAAGCTTATCAATCAAGCCGTCGATAGCAGCGTACATGTCTTGCCCTTCCGCACTGGCGTGGAGTTCGCCCCCATTGACATGCAGGGTTGCATCCGAGATATGAGTCACTTTCTCCACTTTCAACACAATATAGACCTGATTGATCCTTTCGAAATACTGCTCGAGTTTTGCGAATTTCGTGTTTACAAAGTCGCGTAAAGCTTCAGTAATTTCGACGTTTTGTCCAGTGATGTTGAGCTGCATAGTGTCTTCCTTATCGGTTGTGTCAGACCAGCTGTTTACGCTGGTTAGACGGCGGAATGGATAAAGACTCTCGATACTTCGCAACAGTACGACGTGCCACCATAATACCCTGGTCGGACAGCATGGTGGTTAACTTACTGTCGCTCAGTGGCTTCGCGGGGTTCTCCGCGGCGATCAACTTCTTCACCAGTGCACGAATCGCCGTTGACGAGGCTTCGCCACCGCCTTCGGTATTCACATGGCTGGAGAAGAAATACTTAAGCTCAAATATACCGCGAGGACTGTGCAGATACTTCTGCGTGGTCACGCGGGAAATCGTTGATTCATGCATCTCGACGGCCTGGGCGATATCCGCCAGCACCATCGGTTTCATATACTCTTCGCCCTGCTCAAAGAAAGCCTGCTGTTGTTCGACGATACAGCGGCTCACCCGCAACAGCGTATCATTGCGGCTCTCCAGGCTTTTGATTAGCCAACGCGCTTCCTGCAGATTGCTACGAATATACTGGTTGTCGGCGTCGTTACGCGCGCTGGTGCACATGGAGGCATATTGCTGATTGATTTGCAGGCGAGGAATGCTGTCTGAATTGAGTTCAACGACCCAGCGGCCGTTGTGTTTTCTGACCAGCACGTCAGGTATGACGTATTCAGGCTCACTGGTCTGGATCGACTGGCCGGGGCGAGGATCGAGCGACTGAATCAGGTTAACCGCCTCTTTCAGCACCTCTTCTTTCAGACGCGTAACGCGCATCAGGGTACGGAAATCATGGTTAGCCAGCAGATCCAGATGATCGCTGATGATTAAGCGGGCTTCATCGATCCAGGGCGTCTCTTTGCTGAACTGCGAAAGCTGGATCAGCAGACAGTCGCGCAGGTCTTTCGCTGCTACGCCCACCGGGTCGAAACGCTGAATGCGCTTCAGAACGGCTTCTATCTCTTCAAGTTCAATCTCGTCATCGCCCATGCTTTCCAGAATATCGTCCAGCGTGACGGTCAGATAGCCGGTGTCGTCAACGGCATCGACAATCGATGTAGCAATCGCGCGATCGGTATCGGAGAAAGGGGTCAGCTCCACCTGCCACATCAGGTAATCCTGTAGTGACTGGGTGGTTTCACCCTGATAGACCGGTAGCTCATCGTCCTGGTAGTCTGCACGCGTGCCGGAAGGGGTTCCGGCGGTGTAGATTTCATCCCAGCTGGCATCCAACGGAAGCTCGTCCGGCATCTCTTTTTGTTCGAGTGCATCGGCGGTATCGAGGGCTTCCGTGTCCTGTGATTGCTGAGTGTCTACCTCGTCATGAAGATCGGCTTGCTCCAGCAGCGGATTGCTGTCCAGCGCTTGCTGGAGCTCCTGCTGGAGTTCTAATGTGGACAGTTGCAACAGGCGAATCGCCTGCTGTAACTGCGGCGTCATCGCCAGTTGTTGGCTGAGCCTTAATTGCAAACCTTGCTTCATGTTCAGAGCATTTTTCTCCGGTTCGGCGTTACTTTACCTCTACCCTATCAGAGTCTGAAGTCTTCCCCAAGATAGACGCGCTTAACATGATCATCTTCGAGGATCTGCTGTGGCGTGCCGTGGGCGATCAGGTTGCCCTGGCTCACGATATACGCACGTTCACATACGGCCAGTGTTTCACGGACGTTGTGGTCAGTAATCAACACGCCAAGACCGCTGTCGCGCAGATGCTCAATAATACGTTTAATGTCGATAACGGAGATGGGGTCAACGCCTGCAAATGGTTCATCCAGCAGGATGAACTTCGGGTTTGCTGCCAACGCGCGTGCAATTTCAACACGGCGGCGTTCCCCCCCGGACAGCGCCTGACCGAGGCTATCGCGCAGGTGCTCAATGTGAAACTCTTCCATCAGCTCGTTGGCGCGATCCTGACGCTGTTCGCTGGTCAGGTCGTCACGAATTTGCAGAACGGCCATCAGGTTATCGAAGACGCTCAGGCGACGGAAAATGGAGGCTTCCTGCGGCAGGTAGCCAATACCACGGCGTGCGCGCGCATGCAGTGGCAGAAGGCTGATGTCTTCATCATCAATGATGATGTTACCGGCATCGCGTGGGACAATACCCACGACCATGTAGAAGGTCGTGGTTTTACCTGCACCGTTTGGACCAAGCAGGCCTACAATTTCGCCGGAGTTGACGGTCAGACTGACATCTTCCACGACACGGCGGCCCTTATAGGCCTTCGCGAGATTTTTTGCAGTTAATGTTGCCATAACGAATTAGTTACTCTTCTTCTGTGCCGGAGCCTGGCCCTTGCCTTTGTCCTGCAGCTGAGACGGCACTAACACGGTGGTGACGCGTTTGCCTTTCTCGCTGGAGGCCTGCATTTTTTGCTCTTTCACCAGATAGGTGATCTTATCGCCGGTGATATTGCTATCGAGCTGTTCCAGATAGGCGTTACCGGTAAGGATGACCAGATCTTTCGCCAGTTCATAATGCATGTGGCTGGCATGGCCCTTCACTGGCTTGCCGTTGTCCTGCATCTGGTAGAACGTGGCTGGGTTGCCGTAGCCATCAATGATCTCTTTGCCCTGTTCGCCACCTGGACGGGTAACGACCACCTTATCGGCGTTAATCTTGATGGTGCCCTGGGTCATGACCACGTTGCCGGTAAAGGTAACGACATTACCCTGCATATCAAGAGACTGCGTATCGGACTCGATATGGATCGGCTGTTCGGTATCGCCAGTAACAGCAAGCGCGGGAAGACTGGCCGCCAGCATCGCGCTGGCGATAATTACTTTAAGGCTGAGTTTGTTTGTTTTGAATTTCATAGGAGGTTCTAACCTTTTCAATCAGCTCGGCGTTTTTGCTGCGTAAGTTCCCGCGCATTCTTAAACCGCTGGAATTAAATGTTGTGCCGTACAGAGTGACCAGATCCTGCGACGTCACATCCTGAGTAACCAGGTTGATCTGGGCATTATCTGTCGTAATTTTGCGCAGTTGTGAGTCAGCGGTCAGGGCGTTGACTTCAACATGGCCATAAAGATAAAGCATACGGTCATTCGTCAGTTTTGCCCGGTCGGACTTAATCGACCACGTCGGCACTTTGTCCTTATCAAACGTCGTCATGACCGGCTGGGTAAACCACGAAATACCGTCATCTGAAAAATATTCAACGTGCTGGGCAATCAGGCGATAGTTCAGCGCACCTTCCGGGCTATAGACTACGGTATCACTGTGATCGCTTTTATAGGTTGGATCGTTATTGTTGATCACTTCCGTTTGCGTATCGTCACGATCGGCAAGGTTCACGCCAATCAGTATCAGTGCGACAAGCGAAAGCAGAATGATAACCCAACGTCTGGTTTTACTCATATCGATTGCCCTTTGGCCTCATCAAGCTTGCCCTGCGCCAGCAGAAGCAGATCGCAGACTTCACGTACGGCACCACGGCCACCGTTGATGTGGGTAACATAATCAGCCCGCGGGATCAGCAGCGGATGCGCATCCGCAACCGCGACACTCAGGCCAATCTCAGCCATTACCGGCCAGTCAATCAGGTCGTCCCCGACATAGGCCACATGTTCTGGCGCGATAGACAGTTTACCCAGTAAATCATTGAAAGCAGCCATCTTATCGGACTGTCCCTGATACAGATGGGTAATGCCCAACGTTTCACAGCGATCTTCTACCAGTTTAGCTTTTCGCCCGGTGATGATGGCAACCTCGATACCCGATGTGAGCGCACAACGAATACCGTAGCCATCGCGAACGTTGAACGCTTTCAGCTCTTCACCATTATTGCCCATGTAAATCAGGCCATCGGACAGTACGCCGTCCACATCCAGAATCAGCAGGCGAATGTTTTCTGCCTTTGCCATCACGTGGGCACTGACCGGACCATAACAGGTTGCAAGGGATGCACCCGCATTACTCATTGTCTTATCCTTCATTACACTACGCCTGCGCGCAGCAGATCATGCATATGTACCACACCCAGCAATTGGTCGCCATCGGCAACCATCACTGAGGTGATATGTCGGGACTGCATCAGGTTCAGTACATCCACCGCCAGCGTGCCCGGGCGAACGCGAATCCCGCCGGGCGTCATCACATCGACAATACCCAGCGTGCGAACATCCACGCCCATGTCGAACACGCGACGCAGGTCACCGTCGGTGAAAATCCCTTCGATCTTCATCAGATCGTCACACACCACCGTCATGCCCAGGTTTTTACGGGTGATTTCCAGCAGCGCATCACGCAGGGAGGCCTCTTTACTGACGTGAGGGATTTCATCGCCAGTATGCATAATATCGTTAACCCGCAGCAGCAGTTTCCGACCCAGCGCACCGCCAGGATGGGAAAGCGCGAAATCTTCAGGGGTAAAACCGCGGGCTTCAAGGAGCGCAACGGCAAGCGCGTCGCCCATCACCAGCGCCGCGGTGGTGCTGGATGTTGGCGCGAGACCCAGTGGGCAGGCCTCTTTCGGCACTTTTACGCACAGGTGAATATCCGCCGCACGTGCCATGCTGCTTTCCGGGCGGCTGGTCATGCAAATGAGCGGGACCTGCAGTCGCTTCAGAACCGGTATCAGTGCCAGGATCTCGTTGGACTCCCCGGAGTTTGACAGCGCAATGACGACATCCTGCGGCGTCACCATGCCCAGATCGCCGTGTGCCGCTTCTCCTGGATGTACAAAGAAGGAGGAGGTGCCGGTGCTGGCGAAAGTGGCCGCCATTTTGCGGCCAATGTGGCCGGACTTGCCCATCCCCATTACCACGACTTTACCGGCACAGTAGAACATCTTCTCACAGGCCAGACTAAAATCCTGATTAATGTACTGATCTAACTGCGCCAGACCTTCACGTTCAATCTCCAGAACGTCTTTGCCTGCTTTCTGAAAGTCAAAACCCGGCTGCAATTCTATTTGCGACATAATGCGTTTCCGTTTACCCAGAGAGAAGAGGCGAAAGCCAGTACAGCATCGCCATCCATACGATAAATCCACCCGTCAGCAGCGCGCCTGCGCCTTTGCCGATCTGTCGTTGCCGCCGCCAGCAGAGCAGGGCAAAGATAACGCTTACCAGCAACATCACCCCGTAATCACGTGAGAAGGCCAGCGGGTTAAACGGCCCGGGCGTTATCAGGGCTGGCAGGCCCATGACGATGGCAATATTGAAGATGTTCGAGCCGATAATATTGCCGATGGCGATGTCATCTTCACCTTTACGTGCCCCGGCAATGGCCGTGGCCAGCTCCGGCAGGCTGGTGCCGATGGCGATCACGGTCAGGCCAATGGTCAGTTCGCTCATGGCGAAATAATTCGCCAGTACCGTCGCGTTATCCACGACCATCCGTGTTGCCATGGGCATAATGATCAACGCGACACCCAGCCAGAGCAGTGCAACAGGCAGCGTACCTTCACGCGGTAGCTCGGCGACCTGCTCACGTGTCAGGCTGTCCTGACCCTGTTTTTCCGCCAGGCGGGCAATGTTAACACTATAGAGCAGCCAGATGACCGCCAGCGCCAGCAAGAAAATGCCGTCACTGTAGCTCAGAGCGCCATCGTAAAATACGCATCCTGCCAACAGGCTTACGATCAACATTAGCGGCAATTCCCGGCGCAGAACATCAGAATGCACGCGAAATGGATGGAGCAGCGCGGCCAGGCCCAGAATAAGCAGAATATTGACGATGTTAGAGCCAATCGCGGTGCCAACAGCAAGGTCTATCTGACCATGCAGCGATGCCGTCACAGAGACGATGATTTCAGGCAGGGAGGTTCCAACACTGACCACGGTCATCCCGATGACAACAGGGGGGACGCCAGTGAGGCGGCACAGGATCGATGCAGCAAACACCAAACGGTCAGCACTGTAGACCACCAAAAGTAAACCAATTATTAACAGTGCTGTTGCTAAAAGCATCAAAAGTCCTTTCTTCAGGTATACTCGCCGGTCCACCGCGCGGGAATTGTTAGCGCTGCATACAGCCTAAGACGTAACGAATTCCTAATTTTGACTTTATGCGCCGGAAAAGTAAAACAAATGCCAGCTTTCGCTAACCTCTACGGCTAATATTCTGTAAAAATGTGGGGTTTAGGGCTGATTTAAGCTTCACGCTTCGCATGAAGCAGGGTAAGAAAGGAACCGTAAATGAGCCAAACGATGGCGAATTTAGTCGATGTCCGTGGGGTGAGCTTTTCTCGCGGCAACAGATTGATATTTGATGATATTTCGTTGACCGTGCCGCGTGGCAAAATCACAGCCATCATGGGACCGTCCGGGATCGGTAAAACGACCCTGCTGCGACTTATCGGTGGGCAGATCCCACCCGATAGCGGTGAAATCCTCTTCGACGGCGAAAACGTACCGGAGATGTCGCGGTCGCGCCTGTATACTGTGCGCAAGCGGATGAGCATGCTCTTTCAGTCGGGGGCCTTGTTCACCGACATGAACGTCTTTGATAATGTCGCCTATCCGCTGCGCGAGCATACGCAGCTTCCGCCAGAGCTGCTGAAAAGCACGGTAATGATGAAGCTGGAGGCGGTAGGGCTGCGTGGCGCCGCAAAGCTGATGCCGTCAGAGCTGTCTGGTGGCATGGCGCGTCGCGCCGCGCTGGCGAGAGCCATTGCGCTGGAACCCGATTTAATCATGTTCGACGAACCGTTTGTCGGACAGGATCCAATTACGATGGGCGTGCTGGTGAAGCTCATCTCTGAATTGAACAGCGCGCTCGGCGTCACCTGCATTGTGGTGTCTCACGATGTGCCGGAAGTGTTGAGTATTGCCGACTATGCCTACATTGTGGCAGACAAAAGGATCGTCGCGCACGGCAGCGCCCAGGCGTTGCAGGAAAACTGCGATCCGCGAGTACGGCAGTTCCTCGACGGTATTGCGGATGGGCCTGTGCCGTTCCGCTACCCTGCGGGCGACTATCGTGACGATTTATTGGGAATAGGGAGTTAAGCCACTCATGCTGTTAAATGCGTTGGCCGCTCTTGGACACCGTGGCATAAAAACCATCAGGACGTTCGGGCGCGCCGGATTGATGTTGTTCAACGCGCTGGTCGGCAAGCCGGAGTTCCGCAAGCACGCGCCTTTACTGGTACGGCAACTCTATAACGTCGGCGTGCTGTCGATGCTCATCATCATTGTGTCCGGTCTGTTTATCGGCATGGTGCTGGGGCTGCAGGGCTACCTTGTTCTGACGACCTACAGCGCGGAAACCAGCCTCGGCATGCTGGTGGCGCTTTCGCTGCTGCGTGAACTGGGGCCGGTGGTTGCGGCACTGCTGTTTGCCGGACGCGCGGGGTCGGCACTCACCGCAGAGATTGGTCTGATGCGTGCCACCGAGCAGCTTTCCAGTATGGAAATGATGGCGGTCGATCCGTTGCGGCGTGTTATCTCACCCCGTTTCTGGGCAGGGGTTATCTCCTTACCGTTGCTGACTATCCTGTTTGTGGCCGTCGGTATCTGGGGCGGTTCGCTGGTGGGCGTTCACTGGAAAGGGATTGATGCCGGTTTCTTCTGGTCAGCCATGCAGGACGCCATCGATCTGCGAATGGATCTGGTTAACTGTTTGATTAAAAGCGTGGTATTTGCCATTACGGTCACCTGGATTGCGTTATTTAATGGTTACGATGCCATCCCGACGTCGGCGGGCATTAGCCGTGCAACTACACGTACTGTCGTACATTCGTCGCTGGCCGTATTGGGTCTGGATTTTGTGCTCACCGCACTGATGTTTGGGAATTGAGTTCATGCAAACGAGAAAAAATGAAATTTGGGTCGGCGTGTTCCTGTTGCTGGCACTGCTTGCCGCACTGTTTATCTGCCTGAGAGCGGCGGATATCAACTCAGTGCGTACCGAACCGACTTATCGCATCTATGCCACTTTCGATAATATCGGAGGGCTGAAGGCGCGCTCTCCTGTGCGTATTGGCGGTGTGGTTATTGGCCGTGTGGCTGACATTACGCTTGATGAAAAAACCTATCTGCCGCGCGTGGCGATGGATATTGAAGAGCGTTACAACCATATCCCGGATACCAGCTCGCTTTCTATCCGCACCTCCGGCCTGCTGGGCGAACAATATCTGGCACTGAACGTGGGCTTTGAAGATCCTGAGCTTGGAACGACTATCCTTAAAGACGGTAGCGTCATCCAGGATACCAAGTCCGCGATGGTGCTGGAGGACATGATTGGTCAGTTCCTTTACAACAGTAAGGGAGATGATAAAAAGTCCGATGCTGCCCCTGCGCAGACTGAAGATCATACCAACGTCGCACCGACACCTGGCACGACGAATTAATATCAGGAGAAGTCATTCATGTTTAAACGACTGTTAATGGTTGCCATGCTGGTTATTGCCCCTCTCACGGCTGCACACGCCGCGGATCAGAGCAACCCGTACAAACTGATGGACGAAGCCGCGAAGAAAACCTTCGATCGTCTTAAAAACGAACAGCCTAAAATTCGTTCTAATCCTGATTATCTGCGTGACGTGGTCGATCAGGAGCTGCTGCCGTATGTGCAGATCAAATATGCCGGTGCGCTGGTGCTGGGGCGTTATTACAAAGACGCTACCCCTGCGCAGCGTGAAGCCTACTTTGCTGCCTTCCGTGAATACCTGAAACAGGCTTACGGCCAGGCGCTGGCGATGTACCACGGCCAGACCTACCAGATTGCACCGGAACAGCCGCTGGGTGATGCCACCATTGTGCCTATTCGCGTCACGATCATCGATCCTAACGGTCGTCCACCGGTTCGCCTGGATTTCCAGTGGCGTAAAAACAGCCAGACCGGTAACTGGCAGGCGTATGACATGATCGCCGAAGGGGTGAGCATGATCACGACTAAACAGAATGAGTGGAGCGACCTGCTGCGTACTAAAGGCATTGATGGCCTGACCGCCCAGCTGCAGTCTATCTCTCGCCAGAAAATCACCCTGGATGAGAAGAAGTAATGTCGCAGCAACTGAGCTGGTCGCGTGAGGGCGAAACATTAAAGCTGTCCGGTGAACTCGATCAGGATCTGCTCAACCCGTTATGGGATAAACGCCATGACGCCATGCAGGGCGTTACGCTGATCGATTTGAGCGGCGTCATGCGGGTGGATACGGCTGGGGTGGCGCTACTTGCCCACCTCATTGCCGTGGGGAAAAAGCAGGGGGCAACTGTGACGCTTCACGGGGCCAGCGATAATGTCGTCACCCTGGCGCAGCTCTACAATCTTCCTCAGGACGTACTGCCGCATTAATATTTTCAGTGCGTTACTTCTGAAAGCCCTGACAGTTTCATCGTCGGGGCTTTTTGCTTGTTTAAGACGACGCCACTTTGCTCTAAGATGTTGGGCTTGTTTTCACTATCAGATGATTAAGAACCCATGGAAAATCATGAAATCCAGACAGTGCTGATGAATGCACTCTCCCTTCAGGAAGCCCACGTCACAGGCGATGGCAGTCACTTCCAGGTTATTGCTGTGGGTGAGATGTTCGACGGTATGAGCCGTGTGAAGAAACAGCAGGCTGTGTACGCGCCGCTGATGGAATATATTGCGGATAACCGCATCCACGCCCTGTCGATTAAAGCGTTCACCCCGCAAGAGTGGGCACGCGATCGCAAACTAAACGGTTTTTGAGCTGAGGGCGATGCGCCCGCAGCACGGTTGAATTTATAAGAGAGCACACCATGGATAAATTTCGTGTACAGGGGCCGACGCGCCTCCAGGGCGAAGTCACAATTTCTGGCGCGAAAAACGCCGCGCTGCCGATCCTCTTTGCTGCGCTGCTCGCGGAAGAGCCGGTAGAAATTCAGAACGTACCGAAGCTGAAAGATATCGACACCACCATGAAGCTGCTCACCCAGTTGGGGACGAAAGTCGAGCGTAATGGCTCCGTCTGGATCGATGCCAGCAACGTGAACAACTTCTCAGCACCGTACGACCTGGTGAAAACCATGCGTGCATCCATCTGGGCGCTTGGCCCGCTGGTAGCGCGTTTTGGTCAGGGACAGGTGTCACTGCCTGGTGGTTGCGCCATTGGCGCGCGTCCTGTTGACCTGCATATCTTCGGTCTGGAGAAGCTGGGCGCGGAGATCAAACTGGAAGAAGGTTACGTTAAAGCGTCCGTAAATGGCCGCCTGAAAGGCGCGCACATTGTCATGGACAAAGTGAGCGTTGGCGCAACCGTCACCATTATGTCCGCGGCAACGCTGGCAGAAGGTACCACCATTATCGAAAACGCCGCGCGCGAGCCGGAAATTGTGGATACCGCCAACTTCCTCGTGGCGCTGGGTGCAAAAATCTCTGGCCAGGGTACCGATCGCATCACCATTGAAGGCGTTGAGCGTCTGGGTGGCGGTGTGTATCGCGTTCTGCCAGACCGTATTGAAACCGGGACTTTCCTGGTGGCTGCGGCCATTTCTGGCGGCAAGATTGTTTGCCGTAATGCGCAGCCTGACACCCTGGATGCGGTGCTGGCGAAGCTGCGTGAAGCGGGTGCGGATATCGAAACCGGTGAAGACTGGATCAGCCTTGATATGCACGGTAAACGTCCAAAAGCGGTAACCGTTCGCACGGCGCCGCATCCGGCATTCCCGACCGATATGCAGGCTCAGTTCACGCTGCTGAACCTGGTGGCGGAAGGTACCGGTGTGATCACCGAGACTATCTTCGAGAACCGCTTCATGCACGTACCGGAGCTGATCCGTATGGGCGCACATGCAGAGATCGAAAGTAACACGGTGATTTGCCACGGTGTTGAGAAGCTCTCCGGTGCGCAGGTTATGGCAACCGATCTGCGTGCGTCTGCGAGCCTGGTATTAGCGGGTTGTATCGCGGAAGGAACGACGGTTGTGGATCGTATCTACCACATCGATCGTGGTTACGAGCGTATTGAAGACAAACTGCGCGCGCTGGGTGCCAATATCGAGCGTGTGAAGGGCGAGTAATCGTTCCGGCAGCCCCCTGCCAGAGATGGCCGGGGGGGTGCTGTTCCTGTCAAAAAAAGCGCGTCAGACCGGTTGCTCTTTCCTGGTTTTTTTCTGGCGAATCATGCGTGTTCTGTCAATAAACTCATGGGTAATGGGATCGTGGTAACGCGAGGGCCAAATGACCCACGGGTGCGTCTCCAGCGCCGAAGCAATAATCAATTCACCCTTTGGCCAGGGGCGAGTCAGGGCATTTGCCAGCGTTGATGAGCTCAATCCATTGCGACGTGATTCAGCGGCGAGCGATGTTCCTTTTTTGCGCAGCGCAGCAATAATATCTGCTGAGTGCCAGTCGATAAATTTCATATCCATAAAGCTGTCCTTGTGTTCGTAATCACCCACGTCATTTCTACCGAAACGACGGGGTTACTATACTCATTTTGAACACAGGCTCTAAAAAGTTCGCGTTACTTGAAGGAATATTCAGAATAAGACATGGCTTTATTCATGCGGTCTGTAAGCCGATGATTTTACGCGAATATGGAATTTATAAGAACTTATTGAAATCTCCCCGCGAAGGCCGCGGGGAGAAGCGAGACGTTAACGATCGCGCTGTACGGCGATGTGGGCAAGGCCGATTAACGCATCGCGCCATGGGCTGTCTGGAATGACCTGCAGTGCCGCGATGGCTTTATCCGCCTCTTCTTCAGCGCGCTGACGCGTCCACTCCAGCGAGCCACAGATGGCCATTGTTTCCAGTACCGGTTCCAGGAGATGGCGACCATTTCCCTGTTCAATCGCTTCACGGATCATTTTCGCCTGGTCAGCGGATCCGTTGTGCATGGCATGGAGCAGCGGCAGGGTCGGTTTACCTTCGTTGAGGTCATCGCCGACGTTTTTGCCGAGCGTTTCGCCATCAGCACTGTAGTCCAGCAAATCGTCAATCAGCTGGAATGCGGTCCCCAGATAACGGCCGTAGTCCTGCAGCCCTTTTTCCTGCGCAGCGGTACAGCCAGCCAAAATGCCGGAACATTGCGCCGCGGCTTCAAACAGGCGCGCGGTTTTGCTGTAGATTACGCGCATGTAATTTTCTTCGGTGATGTCAGGATCGTTGACGTTCATCAGCTGCAGCACTTCGCCTTCCGCGATCACGTTAACGGCTTCAGACATCACTTCCAGCACTTTCAGAGAGCCGAGGCTGGTCATCATCTGGAAGGCACGGGTATAGATAAAATCACCGACCAGAACGCTGGCTGCGTTGCCGAAGGCGGCGTTTGCCGTGGCTTTGCCACGACGCATGTCTGATTCATCCACAACATCATCATGCAGAAGCGTCGCAGTGTGAATAAATTCGATCAGTGCTGCGATAGTGACATGAGCCATTCCCTGATAACCCACGGCTCTGGCGGCCAGTATGGCAATCATCGGGCGAATACGTTTACCGCCGCCGCTGACGATGTAATAGCCCAACTGATTGATTAGCTGAACATCAGAGTTGAGTTGTTCCAGGATTGCTGCATTCACACCCGCCATATCTTGCGCGGTTAACTCGTTGATTTTTTCTAAATTCATCGCAAAAGCCGGGCTTTTTATCCTGTTTATCCCATCTTTGATGGGGTAACGAAGGGTTTCGGTTTATCAATAGTATTGCTGATTGTACTGAAAAAACGGCTCAGATAAACGCTACCGTACGTGTTGTGTTTTTTTTCTTCATGTATTGATGGTAGCACTTGTCAAAGGCTCGCGTTTTGCGTAATATTCGCGCCCTATTGTGAATATTTATAGCGCACTCTGATTCATACGAGGATGTGCGCGGAAGCGGAGTTTATATGTACGCGGTTTTCCAAAGTGGTGGTAAACAACACCGAGTAAGCGAAGGTCAGACCGTTCGCCTGGAAAAGCTGGACATCGCAACTGGCGAATCTGTTGAGTTCGCAGAAGTTCTGATGATCGCAAACGGTGAAGAAGTCAAAATCGGCGTTCCTTTCGTTGATGGCGGCGTTATCAAAGCTGAAGTTGTTGCTCACGGTCGTGGCGAGAAAGTTAAAATCGTTAAGTTTCGTCGTCGTAAACACTACCGTAAGCAGCAGGGCCACCGTCAGTGGTTCACTGATGTGAAAATTACTGGCATCAGCGCCTAAGACCTGAGGAGAGATTTAAATGGCACATAAAAAGGCTGGCGGCTCCACACGTAACGGTCGCGATTCAGAAGCTAAACGCCTGGGCGTTAAGCGTTTCGGTGGCGAATCCGTTCTGGCGGGTAGCATCATCGTTCGTCAACGTGGTACCAAATTCCACGCTGGCAACAACGTAGGTTGCGGTCGTGACCACACTCTGTTTGCTAAAGCAGACGGTAAAGTGAAATTTGAAGTTAAAGGCCCGAACAACCGTAAATACATCAGCATCGTTGCTGAGTAAGGTTTTCTCGGTCCGGTAACGGATTAAAGCCCCGCAACCTGTTGCGGGGCTTTTTACATTGGAAACCCGGTAATTTTTTCTGTAGGGAAAACGGGCATGAAGCAGCAGGCCGGCATTGGAATTCTTTTGGCGCTCACAACCGCAATGTGCTGGGGTGCGCTGCCAATTGCAATGAAGCAGGTACTGGAAGTGATGGAACCGCCTACGGTGGTGTTTTATCGCTTTCTGATGGCAAGTATCGGCCTGGGGGCCATCCTTGCTGTTAAAGGCAAGCTTCCGCCCCTGCGTCTCTTCCGTAAACCGCGCTGGCTGGTATTACTGGCTATCGCGACGGGGGGACTGTTTGGTAACTTCATTCTGTTCAGTTCTTCCCTGCAATATCTTAGCCCGACGGCGTCGCAAGTGATTGGTCAACTTTCACCGGTCGGCATGATGGTTGCCAGCGTCGTTATCCTCAAGGAGAAGATGCGCGGTACGCAGATCGTCGGGGCGAGCATGCTGCTATGTGGCCTGGTAATGTTCTTCAATACCAGCCTGATAGAGATTTTTACCCGCCTGACCGATTACACCTGGGGTGTAATCTTCGGTGTGGGGGCAGCAACGGTTTGGGTGAGCTATGGCGTCGCGCAAAAGGTGTTATTGCGTCGTCTTGCCTCACAGCAGATCCTCTTTTTGCTGTACACTTTGTGTACAATAGCATTATTGCCGTTAGCGAAGCCGGGGGTGATCACCCAGCTTAGCGACTGGCAGCTGGCGTGCCTCATATTTTGTGGGCTGAATACGCTGGTCGGTTATGGCGCGCTGGCCGAAGCAATGGCGCGCTGGCAGGCAGCACAGGTGAGCGCATTGATTACGCTCACTCCGCTGTTTACGCTGTTATTTTCAGATTTGTTATCAATGGCCTGGCCCGATGTCTTCGTCAGACCGATGCTCAACCTGTTGGGCTATCTCGGTGCGTTTGTCGTGGTTGCGGGCGCGATGTATTCCGCCATTGGTCATCGTCTCTGGGGGCGTTGGCGCAAAAATGAAGCGGTCCCCGCTCAGGCGAATGATTTACGGAGAGTAAAATGAAGTTTGTTGATGAAGCGACGATCCTGGTCGTGGCAGGTGATGGCGGCAACGGTTGCGTAAGCTTCCGCCGTGAAAAATATATTCCTCGTGGTGGCCCTGACGGCGGCGACGGCGGCGACGGCGGTGACGTATGGCTGGAGGCGGATGAGAACCTCAACACGCTGATCGACTACCGTTTCGAAAAATCTTTCCGCGCTGAGCGTGGCCAGAACGGCCAGAGCCGTGACTGTACCGGTAAACGTGGTAAAGACGTCACCATTAAGGTACCGGTGGGTACGCGTGTGATCGATCAGGGTACCGGTGAGACCATGGGCGATATGACCAAACACGGTCAGCGTCTGATGGTTGCAAAAGGGGGGTGGCACGGTCTGGGCAACAGCCGTTTCAAATCTTCCGTCAACCGTACGCCGCGTCAGAAAACAATGGGTACGCCGGGCGATAAGCGCGACCTGCAGCTGGAGCTGATGCTGCTGGCCGATGTGGGGATGCTGGGAATGCCAAACGCTGGTAAATCCACGTTTATTCGCGCCGTCTCTGCCGCTAAGCCAAAAGTGGCGGACTATCCGTTTACCACGCTGGTGCCAAGCCTGGGCGTTGTCCGTATGGATAACGAGAAGAGCTTTGTGGTTGCCGATATCCCGGGTCTGATTGAAGGCGCAGCGGAAGGTGCCGGTCTGGGTATCCGCTTCCTGAAACACCTTGAGCGCTGCCGTGTACTGTTGCACCTTATCGATATCGATCCGATCGACGGGTCCGATCCGGTAGAAAATGCCCGTATCATCGTCGGCGAGCTGGAGAAATACAGCGAGAAACTGGCGAACAAACCGCGCTGGCTGGTCTTTAACAAGATTGACCTGATGGATAAAGCCGAAGCGGAAGCAAAAGCGAAAGCCATTGCTGAAGCGATGGGGTGGGAAGATAAATACTACCTGATCTCTGCGGCAAGCCAGGTTGGCGTGAAAGATCTCTGCTGGGATGTGATGACCTTTATCATCGAGAACCCGGTTGTTCAGGCGGAAGAAGCGAAGCAGCCTGAAAAAGTCGAATTCATGTGGGATGACTACCACCGTCAACAGCTTGAAGAGCTGGAAGCAGAAGAGGAAGACGACTGGGACGACGACTGGGATGAAGACGACGAAGAAGGCGTCGAGTTCATCTACAAGCACTAATGACCCGATAAGGCCCCTGTTGATACAGGGGCTTTTTTTTTATTCTAACGTTGAAGGCAGCCAGCAACTGGCAATGAGTCCGCCTTCTGCGGCATTCTCCAGCGTCAGCGTTCCGTGGTGAAGCTGCACAATGCGTTGCACAATGCTCAGACCCAGGCCACTGCCACCGTAGCGCTGATCGAGACGACGGAACGGCTCGGTAATCGACTGCCGGTGTGCTTCATCAATACCGGGACCCTGATCGATAACACTGACCCGCGTACCGCCGTCCTGTGCGGTCAATGTCACTGTGATGGTGGTCCCTGCGGGGCTGTAGCGCCCGGCATTCTCCAGCAGGTTACGCAGCATGAGTCGCAGAAGCACCGCGTCCCCCTGCACCGTTAGCGGACTTTTGGCCGGCCATATCACCGTATGTTCTTTGGCTTCATGCTCAAGGCCAAGCGGGGTGATGATATTGTCTGTCCAGTTTACCGTCTCGTAGTGGCCGCTCGCCATTGCCTGCCCGGCCCGCGCCAGCATCAGCAGCTGTTCAATGGTATGCATGAGTTGATCGATACGGCTGATTAATGCTGAAGCCTGTGGCGAACCTGATTGTGCCATCAGTTCCAGATGCAACCTGATCCCGGCGAGTGGGGTTCGCAGTTC
Organism: Enterobacter cloacae complex sp. 277I4; assembly: GCF_050031465.1. Lineage (NCBI taxonomy): Bacteria > Pseudomonadati > Pseudomonadota > Gammaproteobacteria > Enterobacterales > Enterobacteriaceae > Enterobacter > Enterobacter cloacae complex sp. 277I4. The sequence goes on along the minus strand of NZ_JBLGWC010000001.1, from coordinate 4,534,192 downwards.
ATGCGCGGCATCGGCGGTAAAGAGCCTTTCCTGTTGTATGGTGTGATCAAGCCTGGCGAGCAATTGGTTCAGAGAGGTTGTGACGGCGCCAATCTCTTCCATGTCTGAATACATGGGCAGCGGAGTGAGGTTGTCCGCCGAACGATTCGCCAGACTGGCCCGCAGTTGATTCAGCGGGCGAGTTATCCAGGTGACTGCCCAGAAGGAGAAGAGCAGGGTAAAACCGACCATCACCAGGGAAGGGACCAGCAGCGAGGCAATCGCTTCGCGGATCTCTTTTTCGACATGGTTGTTACGTGCCTTTGCAGACAGCGTTTCATTGACCAGAAAGCCAATCTGTTCGCGGCTTTCATGCCACAGCCAAATCACGCTTATCAACTGGAAAAATAACAGTATCACCGCCAGCAAAACCATTAATCGCCGACGCATACTGTTCATTTCTGTCTCTCCAGACGATAACCCACGCCACGAACGGTTTTTATCCGGTCTTTGCCAAGTTTGCGTCGCAAATTGTGAATGTGGACTTCAAGGGTATTTGATCCCGGATCGTCCTGCCAGGAGTAGATATCCTGCTGGAGGGTTTCACGGTGTACCGTCTGCCCGCTACGCATGATCAGACGCGTAAGCAGGGCGAACTCTTTCGGTGTGACCTCAACAGGCAGAGACTGGCACAGCACCTGCTGAGTTTGCAGATTCAGGGTAATATCACCGTCGGTCAGTAAGTTATCACTGTGCCCCTGATAGCGGCGAATTAACGCACGCACGCGCGCCTGTAGCTCTGCCAGGGCAAACGGCTTCACCAGATAATCATCCGCGCCGGAATCCAGGCCGTTGATACGATCTTCGATGGCATCGCGCGCCGTCAGGATCAACACCGGGTTGTCGACACCGCGACGCCGCCACTGGCTTAACAACGTGGCCCCGTCTTTATCCGGGAGGCCCAGATCGAGGATCACCAGACTATATTCACCGCTCTGGATCAGGGCATCCGCCTCTGCCGCCGTGGCGGCGCAGTCGAGGGCATAGCCTTCATTGGACAGCGCCAGCGCCAGCCCTTCCTGTAATAACAGATCGTCTTCAACTATAAGTAGTTTCATCGCTAGTTATTCTGGTAGATGTCCTTATAAAGCCTGCTTTCGAAGCGCACCAGCGGGATACGGCGATTGCGCTGGTCGGCCGGTTCGACGGCATAGCCGGAAAGATACTGCACGAATGCCAGACGCTGCCCGCTGGCGGTGGTGATGAAGCCTGCAAGGTTGTAAACACCCTGCAGTGAACCTGTTTTGGCTGATACCTTACCGTCCACACCGGCAGCGTGAAGACCGGCCCGGTACTGAAGTGAACCGTCATGCCCGGCAAGTGGCAGCATCGAAATAAAGTTTAGCTCAGTGTCATGTTGTGCAATGTACTGAAGCACTTGCATCATGGTTGCCGGGGAGATCAAATTGTGACGTGATAACCCGGAACCATCGACAGCGATGGTGTTGCCCAGATCGATCCCCGCCTGCTGACGAAGGATCTGACGCACAGCGTCGGAACCCGCACGCCAGGTTCCCGGAACGCCAAAACGCGCGTGACCAATCATGCGGAACACGGTGTCGGCGATCATATTGTCAGACTTCTTCAGCATGATCCTTAGCAAATCGTGCAACGGTGCAGACTGTTTGCTGGCGATAACCGTGCCGGGTTGATTAACCTGCGTCTGGCGGAGCAGGGTACCGGTATAGGTGATCCCAGCCTGTTTCAGTTCGTCCTTGAGAATTGCGCCCGCGTAGCTTGCACCATCCTGGATGGCGAAGGCCAGCGGGAGGGGATCGGCGCGTTGCGTCAGGCACCCGGTAAGCGTGAAGCGGTTAAGGTCGCCGGGCACCACATCCAGTTCGCAATATTGCGCATCCGGGGAGCCTTTTGCCAGCGTTCGGACCTGGCTAAACATGGTGACCGGGTAGTAAGACGCCACGCGAATAAACGCTAAATCGTCCGGTTTTGGCGCGCTGTAAAGCGAAATCGAGAAGCAGTTACGATCAACAATCGCTGCCGATGGCGGTGCGCTAAAGCACTGCGTCATGTCGTTCCACGGCCAGCCCGGCGCTTTATCGTGGCTGGCAAAGATGGAGGTGTCGATCAACACGTTACCATCGATCTTCTGCACGCCAGATTTTTTCAGCACCGCCACCATGTTGCGGATATCCTGACGTTTGAAGGTGGGGTCACCGCCAAAACGGGCAATAAGATCGCCTTTCAGCTCACCGTCTTTAACCTCTCCCCTGGTCTCAAGAGTCGTGGTAAAACGGAAGTCAGGACCAAGCTGAAGCAGGGCAGCGAGCGCAGTGATCACCTTCTGAGTACTGGCAGGCAGCGCCATTTGTTGACTGTGGTAGTCAATCTCAGGTGCCTGCGCGCCGACCTTCTGCACCATCAGAGCAAGGTTGGCCCCGGCAGGGAGCTGATTAATGTATTCATCAACATTCGCGGCCTGAACGCTGAACGTTATACTGGTAGTCAATCCGATGATAAATCTGGAAAATCGCATAATCTCGCGCTAACAACCCGAAAACAAACCGTCATACTACGGTGCATGGCACTGCAAAGTAAACGATGACCCATAGTGAACTTCGCGGTAAAATACGTATCAAATTGAAAATTGCTGCTGACCTGGGGCGTTGCTCCCGGGTCGGTTTTCTTTTTGCTTCTGGCCCGCTCATGAGGGCCGGGGCAGGGAACACTGCTCCCAACAGGAATGTTTAAGAGGTATAACAAATGCAAGCTATTCCGATGACCTTACGTGGTGCCGAAAAACTGCGCGAAGAGCTGGATTTCCTGAAATCTGTTCGTCGCCCTGAAATCATCGCCGCTATCGCGGAAGCGCGTGAGCATGGCGACCTGAAAGAGAACGCTGAATACCACGCGGCGCGTGAGCAGCAGGGTTTCTGTGAAGGGCGTATTAAAGATATCGAAGCTAAGCTGTCCAATGCGCAGGTTATCGATATCACCAAAATGCCAAACAATGGGCGTGTGATCTTTGGTTCAACCGTTAGCGTGCTGAACCTGGACACTGACGAAGAGCAGACTTACCGCATCGTGGGTGACGATGAAGCAGACTTCAAACAGAACCTGATTTCAGTGAACTCACCGATTGCTCGCGGCCTGATTGGCAAAGAGCAGGACGATGTCGTGACCATCCGTACCCCGGGTGGCGAAGTGGAATACGAAATTATTAAGGTTGAGTACCTGTAATTCGCCTCTCCACGAAGATGTTGATACATTGTAAAGAAAGGAAAAAGGCCGCATAGCGGCCTTTTATCAACTCAAGGAGCATGGCATTTTGCTCACCTGCTGACAGAAATCCCTCGTTTTACACAGAAAATGTGTTTAATTCAGGATATCCTTAGCGTGGCAGCGAGATTTTACGCTCTTTAGTTGGGCGATAGAGCACCAGCGTTTTACCGATGACCTGCACGTTACAGGCACCGGTTTCGCGCACGATGGCTTCCACGATCAAGTTCTTCGTGTCTCTGTCTTCAGAGGCAATTTTCACCTTGATCAGCTCGTGGTGTTCCAGCGCTTGTTCAATCTCGGCAAGCACCCCTTCGGTCAAACCATTGTTGCCAAGCATGACTACAGGCTTGAGCGGATGTGCCAGACCTTTAAGGTGCTGTTTTTGTTTAGTACTCAGATTCATCGTATATTTTTGCTTACGTTGGGATTGAAAACGGTTCATTCTACCGCCATCTCCCTTATATCGCCAAATAGCTGCGTAGAAATTTACGTCACAGGCAAGCAACGATGAACCAGGACGGAAATGTTAAATGACAGGTAAAAAGCGTTCTGCCAGCTCCAGCCGCTGGCTTCAGGAACACTTTAGCGATAAATATGTTCAACAGGCACAGAAAAAGGGGTTGCGTTCCCGTGCCTGGTTTAAACTTGATGAAATACAGCAAAGTGACAAACTTTTTAAGCCGGGGATGACGGTGGTTGACCTCGGTGCGGCACCTGGCGGATGGTCGCAGTATGCGGTAACGCAGATTGGCGGCACGGGCCGCATCATCGCATGCGATCTTTTACCAATGGATCCCATCGTTGGTGTCGACTTCCTTCAGGGCGACTTTCGTGATGAATTAGTGCTGAAAGCGTTACTTGATCGTGTTGGTGACAGTAAGGTCCAGGTTGTCATGTCGGATATGGCACCAAATATGTGTGGAACACCGGCGGTGGATATCCCCCGCGCCATGTATCTGGTGGAGCTAGCGTTAGAAATGTGTCGTGATGTACTAGCGCCTGGTGGTAGTTTTGTTGTGAAGGTGTTTCAGGGCGAAGGTTTCGAGGAGTATCTTAAGGAAATTCGCTCCCTGTTTGCGAAGGTTAAAGTTCGTAAGCCGGACTCTTCCCGGGCCCGTTCCCGTGAAGTGTATATTGTAGCGACCGGGCGAAAATGATAACCGGTAGATTTCAGACGAAAGTTTGAATGACACTGGATATAGAGTATCCTGACGCTGTTTTTAACACAGTTGTAATATGAGGTTAATCCCTTGAGTGACATGGCGAAAAACCTAATACTCTGGCTGGTCATTGCCGTTGTGCTGATGTCAGTATTCCAGAGCTTTGGGCCCAGCGAGTCGAATGGCCGCAAGGTGGATTATTCTACCTTCCTGCAGGAGGTCAATCAGGACCAGGTTCGCGAAGCGCGTATCAACGGACGTGAGATCAACGTTACCAAGAAAGATAGTAACCGTTACACGACTTACATCCCGGTGAACGATCCTAAGCTGCTTGATAACCTTCTGACTAAAAACGTCAAGGTGGTAGGTGAGCCGCCAGAAGAACCGAGCCTGCTGGCTTCTATCTTCATCTCCTGGTTCCCGATGCTGCTTCTTATCGGCGTCTGGATCTTCTTTATGCGCCAGATGCAGGGCGGCGGTGGCAAAGGTGCCATGTCGTTCGGTAAGAGCAAGGCGCGTATGTTGACGGAAGATCAGATCAAAACCACGTTTGCAGACGTCGCCGGTTGTGACGAAGCAAAAGAAGAGGTGGGTGAACTGGTTGAATACCTGCGCGAGCCGAGCCGTTTCCAGAAGCTGGGCGGTAAGATCCCGAAAGGCGTCCTGATGGTCGGCCCTCCGGGTACCGGTAAGACCCTGCTGGCGAAAGCCATCGCGGGTGAAGCGAAGGTACCGTTCTTTACTATTTCAGGTTCTGACTTCGTAGAAATGTTCGTGGGTGTCGGTGCATCTCGTGTGCGTGACATGTTCGAGCAGGCTAAAAAGGCAGCACCGTGCATTATCTTCATCGATGAAATCGACGCCGTAGGCCGCCAGCGTGGCGCTGGTCTGGGCGGTGGTCACGATGAACGTGAGCAGACCCTGAACCAGATGCTGGTTGAGATGGACGGCTTCGAAGGTAACGAGGGTATTATCGTTATCGCGGCAACTAACCGTCCGGACGTTCTTGACCCTGCGCTGCTGCGTCCAGGCCGTTTCGACCGTCAGGTTGTGGTCGGTCTGCCGGATGTTCGTGGTCGTGAACAGATTCTGAAAGTGCACATGCGTCGCGTACCGCTGGCGCCAGATATCGACGCGGCAATCATTGCGCGCGGTACTCCGGGCTTCTCCGGTGCGGACCTGGCTAACCTGGTCAACGAAGCTGCACTGTTTGCCGCTCGCGGTAACAAACGTGTAGTGTCGATGGTGGAATTCGAAAAAGCGAAAGACAAAATCATGATGGGTGCAGAACGTCGCTCCATGGTGATGACGGAAGCGCAAAAAGAGTCCACAGCATACCACGAAGCGGGCCACGCGATTATCGGTCGCCTGGTGCCGGAACACGATCCGGTGCATAAAGTGACGATCATTCCGCGCGGTCGTGCGCTGGGTGTAACCTTCTTCCTGCCTGAAGGCGACGCGATCAGCGCCAGCCGTCAGAAGCTGGAAAGCCAGATTTCAACCCTGTACGGCGGTCGTCTGGCGGAAGAGATTATCTACGGTCCGGAACATGTTTCTACCGGTGCGTCCAACGATATTAAAGTGGCGACAAACCTGGCGCGTAACATGGTGACTCAGTGGGGCTTCTCCGACAAACTCGGTCCACTGCTCTATGCAGAGGAAGAGGGCGAAGTATTCCTGGGCCGTTCTGTGGCGAAAGCGAAACATATGTCTGATGAAACGGCTCGTATCATCGACCAGGAAGTGAAAGCGCTGATTGAACGTAACTACGGTCGCGCACGTCAGATCCTGAACGACAATATGGACATCCTGCATTCGATGAAAGATGCGCTCATGAAATATGAGACTATCGATGCTCCGCAGATTGACGACCTGATGGCTCGCCGCGAAGTGCGTCCGCCAGCAGGCTGGGAAGACCCAGGCGCTTCCAACAATTCTGACAACAATGGCACCCCGCGTGCGCCGCGTCCGGTTGATGAACCGCGTACGCCGAACCCGGGTAACACCATGTCAGAACAGTTGGGCGACAAGTAAGTCACTGCTGTTGGCGAGTGTGTCTGTACCTCAAACCCTGGAGCTTGCTCCGGGGTTTTTCTTTTCTGTTTAACCACATTAATACCAGGGATTTAGCCATGAAACTTTTCGCCCAGGACTCGCATCTCGATCTCTCACATCCGCATGTGATGGGTATCCTGAATGTTACCCCTGACTCCTTCTCAGATGGCGGTACGCATAACACGCTTATTGAGGCGGTTAAGCACGCCAATCTGATGATCAACGCGGGGGCAACCATCATTGACGTTGGCGGTGAGTCGACGCGTCCGGGGGCGGCAGAGGTTTCAGTGGAGGAAGAGCTGGCGCGTGTGGTCCCGGTGGTTGAAGCCATCGCACAACGTTTTGAGGTGTGGATATCCGTGGACACGTCTAAGCCAGAGGTGATTCGTGAAGTGGCGCGAGTGGGTGCTCACATCATCAATGATATCCGCTCTCTGACCGAGCCGGGGGCGATTGAAGCGGCTGCGGAAACCGGGCTGCCGGTTTGTCTGATGCATATGCAGGGAAAACCGAAAACGATGCAGGATGCGCCTAAGTATGAGGATGTCTTTGCAGATGTGAATCGCTTCTTTATTGAGCATATTGCACGCTGTGAGCGTGCAGGTATCGCAAAAGAGAAATTGCTGCTCGACCCGGGGTTCGGTTTCGGTAAAAATCTCTCCCACAATTATGCGTTGCTTGCGCGCCTGTCAGAGTTTCATCATTTCGGCCTGCCGTTGCTGGTTGGCATGTCGAGAAAGTCGATGATTGGGCAGTTGCTGAATGTCGGGCCGAGTGAGCGCCTGAGCGGCAGTCTGGCCTGCGCGGTGATTGCAGCAATGCAAGGCGCGCATATTATCCGTGTCCATGATGTTAAAGAAACAGTAGAAGCCATGCGTGTGGTGGAAGCCACACTGGCAGCGAAGGAAAAGAAACGCTATGAGTAATCGTAAATATTTTGGTACCGATGGTATCCGTGGGCGCGTAGGCGATGCTCCAATCACCCCTGATTTTGTGCTTAAGCTTGGTTGGGCTGCTGGCAAGGTTCTGGCGCGTCATGGCTCGCGTAAGATCATCATTGGCAAAGACACCCGCATTTCCGGCTATATGCTGGAGTCCGCACTGGAAGCCGGTCTCGCCGCTGCCGGGCTTTCAGCATCCTTTACTGGCCCAATGCCAACACCTGCTGTCGCCTATCTGACGCGTACCTTCCGCGCGGAAGCCGGCATCGTGATTTCAGCCTCACATAACCCGTTCTATGATAACGGTATCAAGTTCTTCTCCATTGATGGCACCAAGCTGCCGGATGATGTGGAAGAGGCGATCGAAGCCGAAATGGAAAAAGAGATCACCTGTGTTGATTCCGCTGAGCTGGGCAAAGCAAACCGTATTGTCGATGCGGCTGGCCGTTACATTGAATTCTGCAAAGGCACCTTCCCGAACGAGCTAAGCCTGGCTCACCTCAAAATTGTGGTGGACTGTGCAAACGGTGCGACGTATCACATTGCGCCGAATGTTTTCCGCGAGCTGGGGGCGAAGGTGATCACCATTGGCTGTGAGCCTGATGGTCTGAACATTAACGAACAGGTTGGTGCGACGGACGTTCGTGCCCTGCAGGCACGCGTGCTGGCAGAAAAAGCGGACCTGGGTATTGCCCTGGACGGCGACGGCGACCGTGTGATCATGGTTGACCACGAAGGGAACAAGGTCGATGGCGACCAGATCCTCTACATTATTGCGCGTGAAGGTCTGCGTCAGGGACAGCTGCGCGGCGGTGCGGTTGGCACGCTGATGAGCAACATGGGTCTGGAGCTGGCATTGAAACAGCTGGGGATCCCGTTTGTTCGAGCGAAGGTGGGTGACCGCTACGTGCTGGAAAAACTGCAGGAGAAAGGCTGGCGCATTGGCGCTGAAAACTCCGGCCATGTGATCCTGCTCGACAAAACCACCACCGGTGACGGCATTGTGGCAGCGCTTCAGGTTGTTGCCGCGATGGCACGTAACCATATGAGCCTGCACGATCTGTGCAGCGGCATGAAAATGTTCCCGCAGATCCTTGTGAACGTGCGCTTCACCGCAGGCAAAGGCGATCCGCTGGAAAATGATAACGTCAAAGCGGTGATGGCAGACGTTGAAGCTGCGCTTGGCAACCGTGGGCGTGTCCTGCTGCGTAAGTCAGGTACTGAACCGCTGATCCGCGTGATGGTGGAAGGCGAAGACGAAGCGCAGGTGACTGAATTTGCGCACCGTATTGCAGATGCTGTAAAAGCTGCATAACTTTTCACAATAAGTGTTTAAAAAGGCGGCGCTTGCCGCCTTAGTTTTAAGCATTTTGTGGCTTTTTGCTGTTTTTTTCTGCAGTTGATACAATGCGTCAAAATTGCCCTTGCGAAGGTCATTCGCTTTGGTTAGTATTCACACCCGCTTCAGTGGGAAACAAAAATCCTGCTAATTGGTCGAAGCATTGGTATGCGGCAAATCCGCAAGGAACAGGTTGATTATGTACGAAGCTCTTTTAGTTATTTTCCTTATTGTAGCCATCGCTCTCGTAGCGCTGATTATGCTGCAGCAAGGTAAAGGTGCTGATATGGGAGCCTCCTTCGGAGCAGGCGCTTCCGGTACGCTGTTCGGTTCAAGTGGTTCTGCGAACTTCATGACCCGTACCACAGCGATTCTGGCTACGCTGTTCTTCATCATCAGCCTTGTGCTTGGCAATATCAACAGCAACAAGACCAGCAAAGGAAGCGAGTGGGAAAACCTGAGCGCGCCAGCGAAAACTGAGCAGACTCAGCCAGCTGCACCGGCTAAGCCAACCAGCGATATCCCGCAGTAAGTATTCCGTACCGAGGTGGTGGAATTGGTAGACACGCTACCTTGAGGTGGTAGTGCCCTAACGGGCTTGTGGGTTCGAGTCCCATCCTCGGTACCAATATTCCAGAAAAAAGACGTCGAAAGACGTCTTTTTTTTCGTCTGTATTCTGTGGATCTGATCTTTTGTAGGGCGGGTAAGCGCAGCGCCACCCGCCATTGCCCGGTGGCGCTGCGCTTACCGGGCCTACGAAGGCTATAAAAAAGGCGCCTGTTGGGCGCCTTTTGGATGTCTTCTCTCGATTACTTCTTATCGCTGTGCTCCAGGTTTTCAACCTGCGGCAGGCCGTTACCGGAACTGGCTGACAGCAGGCCATTCTCAACGTAGTTGAACAGCTTCTCACGGGTATCAGTGATATCCAGATTACGCATGGTCAGTTGACCGATACGGTCATCAGGCGAGAATACGGATTCACCTTTTTCCATGGTCAGACGTTCTGCTTTGTAGGTCAGGTTGTCAGACACAGTGTTCAGAATGGAGTAGTCATTCCCGCGACGCAGTTCCAGAGTGACTTCGCCAGTGATAGCGCTTGCCACCCAACGCTGCAGGGCATCACGCAGCATCAGTGCCTGTGGATCGAACCAGCGGCCCTGATACAGCAGTCTACCCAACTGACGGCCATGGGAGTGATACTGCTCGATGGTATCTTCGTTGTGAATGCCGGTCAGCAGACGCTCATAGGCAATATGCAGCAGCGCCATCCCCGGGGCTTCATAGATGCCACGGCTTTTCGCTTCGATGATACGGTTTTCGATCTGATCGCTCATACCCAGGCCGTGACGACCGCCGATGCGGTTCGCTTCCAGCATCAGTTCCACATCATCAGAGAAGGTCTTGCCGTTCAGAGCAACCGGGTGGCCACGCTCGAAACGCACGGTCACTTCTTCTGCCGGGATTTTGACGCTTTCATCCCAGAATTTCACGCCCATGATTGGGTTAACGATTTTCACGCTGGAGTTCAGGAACTCCAGATCTTTTGCTTCGTGCGTTGCGCCCAGCATGTTGGAGTCAGTGGAGTAGGCTTTTTCGACGGACATTTTATAGTCGAAGCCGCAGGCGATCATAAATTCAGACATTTCATGACGGCCGCCCAGCTCATCGATAAAATCGGTGTCCAGCCACGGTTTGTAAATCTGCAGCTCGGCGTTGGTCAGCAGGCCATAACGATAGAAACGTTCAATATCGTTACCTTTATAAGTACTGCCGTCACCCCAGATGTTCACGCCATCTTCTTTCATGGCGGCAACCAGCATGGTGCCGGTCACGGCACGGCCCAGTGGGGTGGTGTTGAAATAGGTCAGACCGCCGGTGGTATTATGGAACGCGCCACACTGGATAGCGGCAATACCTTCGGCGACCAGCTGCTTACGACAATCAATCAGACGTGCGTTCTCTGCGCCATACTCTTTAGCACGACGAGGAATGGCATCATAGTCGTCCTCATCCGGCTGACCCAGGTTCGCAGTATATGCATACGGAACCGCTCCCTTTTGGCGCATCCACAGCAGTGCAGCGCTGGTATCCAGGCCGCCTGAAAAAGCGATGCCAATACGTTGTCCTACCGGAAGATGCTTGAGAATCGTCGTCATAAAATAAAACCCTGCGTGATTGACTGATTAGAGACCGCTTTCGCTCTCGATGCATGTTTATGCAAAATAAGTGAGTATTCATTTAATCATCTTTTGTCGATGACCGGAAGAGACTCGTGCGTTTTTTGTAAAAATTTCCCTCCGTATTCCCTGGCGGAAACTGAGTTGACAGATGGGGCTCACTATCAATATACTAAACGCCGGTTTTACGTCCCGTCTTCGGTACCAAATCCCAGCATTATTTGCAAATTCTGTCCAAAACGCGTAGAATTTGCCACGTTTCAGGCGCGGGGTGGAGCAGCCTGGTAGCTCGTCGGGCTCATAACCCGAAGGTCGTCGGTTCAAATCCGGCCCCCGCAACCACTTTCCCATAAAGTCATTTTTCAAATATACTGTGAAGACTCAGAGCCTTCGTAGCTGGATTTGAAAAAATTCTTTCGGAGAGTGCTCCAGGCCACAGTTGTGGCTATAGGGTTCAGTTATCTAAAGCCCCGATTTATCGGGGTTTTTTGTTATCTGACTACAGAATAACTGGGCTTTACGCCCTTTTTTTATGTCTTGGGGGTGGGCTTGTCCACATTAGAGCAAAAATTAACAGAGATGATTACTGCACCGGTCGAAGCACTGGGCTACGAACTGGTCGGCATCGAATTCGTTCGCGGCCGCACATCGACGCTGCGCATCTATATTGATAGTGAAGATGGCATCAATGTTGATGATTGTGCTGATGTTAGCCACCAGGTGAGTGCGGTTCTTGATGTTGAAGACCCAATTACCGTTGCGTACAACCTGGAAGTTTCCTCACCTGGCCTCGATCGCCCGATGTTCACGGCCGAGCACTATGTGCGCTTTACCGGTGAAGAAGTGGCTCTCGTTCTGCGTATGGCCGTACAGAACCGCCGTAAATGGCAGGGAATTATCAAAGCCGTTGATGGTGAAATGATCACGGTAACAGTCGAAGGCAAAGATGAAGTGTTCGCGCTGAGTAATATCCAGAAGGCGAACCTGGTTCCCCACTTTTAACAGTCTGGATTGAGGTGAAAAGCCCGCGATGAACAAAGAAATTTTGGCTGTTGTTGAAGCCGTCTCCAACGAGAAATCACTGCCGCGTGAAAAGATTTTCGAAGCGCTGGAAAGTGCACTGGCTACAGCAACCAAGAAAAAATACGAACAAGAGATCGATGTTCGCGTAGAAATCGATCGTAAAAGCGGTGACTTCGATACATTCCGTCGTTGGGTAATCGTTGAAGAAGTGACCCAGCCAACTAAAGAGATCACCCTGGAAGCAGCGCGTTTTGAAGACGAAAGCCTGAACGTTGGTGACTATGTTGAAGATCAGATTGAATCTGTGACCTTCGACCGTATCACCACCCAGACCGCAAAACAGGTTATCGTGCAGAAAGTTCGCGAAGCCGAGCGTGCGCTGGTTGTCGATCAGTTCCGCGATCAGGAAGGCGAAATCATCACTGGCGTGGTGAAGAAAGTGAACCGCGACAACATCTCTCTGGAGATCAAATCCGAAGGGATGCCGGGCAACGCTGAAGCTGTGATTCTCCGTGAAGACATGCTGCCGCGTGAAAACTTCCGCCCTGGCGACCGTATCCGTGGTGTGCTGTATGCCGTTCGCCCTGAAGCGCGTGGTGCACAGCTGTTCGTGACCCGTTCTAAACCAGAAATGCTGGTTGAACTGTTCCGTATCGAAGTGCCGGAAATCGGCGAAGAAGTTATCGAAATTAAAGCGGCGGCTCGCGATCCGGGCTCCCGTGCGAAAATTGCGGTGAAAACCAACGACAAGCGTATCGACCCGGTCGGTGCTTGCGTCGGTATGCGTGGTGCGCGTGTTCAGGCGGTCTCTACCGAGCTGGGCGGCGAACGTATCGATATCGTTCTGTGGGATGACAACCCGGCGCAGTTCGTGATCAACGCAATGGCTCCGGCGGATGTGGCGTCTATCGTTGTTGACGAAGACAAACACACCATGGATATCGCTGTTGAAGCGGGTAACCTGGCGCAGGCAATCGGCCGTAACGGTCAGAACGTACGCCTGGCGTCACAGCTGAGCGGCTGGGAACTCAACGTGATGACCGTTGATGACCTGCAGGCCAAGCATCAGGCTGAAGCCCATGCGGCGATCGATACCTTCACGAAATACCTGGACATTGACGAAGAGTTCGCCACGGTTCTGGTAGAAGAAGGTTTCTCTACGCTGGAAGAACTGGCCTATGTGCCAATGAAAGAGCTGCTGGAAATTGACGGTCTGGATGAACCAACCGTTGAAGCCCTGCGTGAACGCGCTAAAAACGCACTGACCACCCTGGCACTGGCTCAGGAAGAAAGCCTTGGCGATAAAAAGCCGGCTGATGACCTGCTGAATCTGGAAGGTCTTGATCGTGCGATTGCGTTCAAGCTGGCTGCCCGTGGTGTTTGTACGCTGGAAGATCTCGCTGAGCAAGGCGTTGATGACCTGGCTGATATCGAAGGTTTAACCGACGAGAAAGCCGGCGAACTCATCATGGCCGCACGTAATATTTGCTGGTTCGGCGACGAAGCGTAATAAACTGTAGCAGGAAGGAACAGCATGACTGATGTAACTGTAAAATCTCTGGCTGCTGAGATTCAGACCTCCGTGGACCGCCTGGTACAGCAATTTGCTGATGCAGGGATCCCGAAGACCGCTGATGACTCAGTGACGGCAAACGAAAAACAAACCTTGTTAGCGCACCTCAACCGTGAACACGGCTCTGCGCCTGACAAGCTGACGCTGCAGCGCAAAACGCGCAGCACGTTGAATATTCCAGGTACCGGTGGCAAAAGTAAATCGGTACAAATTGAAGTCCGCAAGACGCGCACCTTTGTAAAACGTGATCCGCAAGAGGCAGAGCGCCTTGCCGCGGAAGAGCAGGCACAGCGTGAAGCGGAAGAACAAGCTCAGCGTGAGGCAGAAGCAACTGCCAAACGTGAGGCAGAATTAAAAGCTGAACGTGAGGCCGCAGAAAAAGCGAAACGCGACGCAAGTGAAAAAGTGAAGCGTGAAGCTGCGGAAAAAGACAAAGTGAGCAATCAACAGACAGACGAAATGACCAAAACCGCCCAGGCTGAAAAAGCCCGTCGTGAAAATGAAGCTGCCGAACTGAAGCGTAAAGCCGAAGAAGAAGCACGCCGCAAGCTTGAAGAAGAAGCGCGTCGTGTGGCTGAAGAAGCGCGCCGTATGGCAGAAGAAAACGAGAAGAACGGTATTGATACCGCTGAGCAGTCTGAAGATACCAGCGACTATCACGTGACCACTTCTCAGCACGCGCGTCAGGCTGAAGATGATAACGACCGTGAAGTAGAAGGCGGCCGCGGCCGTGGTCGCAATGCGAAAGCAGCGCGTCCGGCGAAAAAAGGCAACAAACACGCCGAGTCTAAAGCTGACCGTGAAGAAGCGCGTGCAGCCGTGCGTGGCGGTAAAGGCGGCAAACAGCGTAAAGGTTCTTCCCTGCAGCAGGGCTTCCAGAAGCCTGCTCAGGCCGTTAACCGTGACGTTGTGATCGGCGAAACCATCACCGTTGGCGATCTGGCGAACAAAATGGCGGTTAAAGGCTCTCAGGTCATCAAAGCGATGATGAAACTGGGCGCAATGGCGACCATCAACCAGGTGATCGACCAGGAAACCGCACAGCTGGTTGCCGAAGAGATGGGACACAAAGTTATCCTGCGTCGTGAAAACGAGCTGGAAGAAGCAGTAATGAGCGACCGTGATACCGGTGCTGCGGCAGAACCGCGTGCGCCAGTTGTGACCATCATGGGTCACGTTGACCACGGTAAAACCTCTCTGCTCGACTACATTCGTTCTACGAAAGTAGCCTCCGGTGAAGCGGGTGGTATTACCCAGCACATCGGTGCATATCACGTAGAAACCGACAACGGTATGATCACCTTCCTGGATACCCCAGGCCACGCCGCGTTTACCTCAATGCGTGCTCGTGGTGCTCAGGCGACAGATATCGTTGTTCTGGTTGTTGCTGCAGACGATGGCGTCATGCCACAGACCATCGAAGCTATCCAGCACGCGAAAGCGGCGGGTGTGCCGGTTGTGGTTGCAGTGAACAAGATCGATAAGCCAGAAGCGGATCCAGATCGTGTTAAAAACGAACTGTCCCAGTACGGCATCCTGCCAGAAGAGTGGGGCGGTGAAAGCCAGTTCGTACACGTATCTGCGAAAGCAGGTACTGGTATCGACGAGCTGCTGGACGCGATCCTGCTGCAGGCTGAAGTTCTGGAGCTGAAAGCGATCCGTAACGGTATGGCGAGCGGCGCGGTTATCGAATCCTTCCTGGATAAAGGCCGTGGCCCGGTGGCTACCGTTCTGGTTCGCGAAGGTACACTGCATAAAGGCGATATCGTCCTGTGTGGTTTCGAATACGGTCGTGTTCGTGCGATGCGTAACGAACTGGGTCAGGAAGTGCTGGAAGCAGGTCCGTCCATTCCAGTGGAAATCCTCGGTCTGTCCGGTGTGCCGGCTGCCGGTGACGAAGTGACCGTTGTGCGTGACGAGAAGAAAGCGCGTGAAGTTGCACTGTACCGTCAGGGCAAATTCCGTGAAGTTAAACTGGCTCGTCAGCAGAAATCTAAACTCGAGAACATGTTCGCGAACATGGCTGAAGGCGAAGTTCACGAAGTGAACGTCGTACTGAAAGCTGACGTTCAGGGTTCTGTGGAAGCGATCTCCGACTCCTTGCTGAAACTGTCTACTGACGAAGTTAAAGTGAAGATCATCGGTTCTGGCGTAGGTGGTATCACCGAAACCGACGCAACCCTGGCGGCTGCCTCTAACGCCATTCTGGTTGGCTTCAACGTGCGTGCTGACGCGTCTGCTCGCCGCGTGATCGAAGCAGAAAGCCTGGATCTGCGTTACTACTCCGTCATCTATAACCTGATCGACGAAGTGAAAGCAGCGATGAGCGGTATGCTGTCTCCAGAGCTGAAACAGCAGATCATCGGTCTGGCCGAAGTGCGCGATGTGTTCAAATCACCGAAATTCGGTGCGATCGCGGGCTGTATGGTTACCGAGGGTACCATCAAGCGTCACAACCCAATCCGCGTACTGCGTGACAACGTGGTTATCTACGAAGGCGAGCTGGAATCCCTGCGCCGCTTCAAAGATGACGTTAACGAAGTCCGTAACGGCATGGAATGTGGTATCGGCGTGAAGAACTACAACGACGTTCGCGTTGGCGATATGATCGAAGTGTTCGAAATCATCGAGATCCAACGCAGCATCGACTAATCCTGTTGGGATAGGTCCATATGTCGGCCGGGATCGCCTCGTGCCACCCGGCAATAATTTTAAAAAGGGGCTTTAGCCCCTTTTTTGTCTGGAGAATTTATTATGGCGAAAGAATTTGGTCGCCCGCAGCGCGTAGCGCAGGAAATGCAGAAAGAGATCGCGCTCATTCTGCAACGCGAAATTAAAGATCCGCGTGTGGGCATGATGACCACCGTGTCCGGCGTGGAGATGTCCCGTGACCTCGCGTATGCCAAAGTGTTCGTGACGTTCCTGAACGATCAGGACGAAGCAGCAGTGAAAAATGGCATTAAAGCGCTGCAGGAAGCCTCTGGTTTCATCCGCTCGCTGCTTGGCAAAGCGATGCGCTTGCGTATCGTGCCTGAGCTGACCTTCTTCTACGACAACTCCCTGGTCGAAGGTATGCGTATGTCCAACCTGGTGACCAGCGTGGTGAAACATGACGACGAACGTCGTGTTAACCCGGCGGACGACAGCAAGGAGGACTGATGAGTCGTCCTCGTCGTCGTGGTCGCGACGTGCATGGTGTGCTGCTGCTGGATAAACCCCAGGGCGCATCCAGCAACGACGTGCTGCAAAAAGTGAAGCGTATTTATAATGCCAACCGTGCGGGCCATACAGGCGCGCTGGACCCCCTGGCGACGGGCATGCTGCCCATCTGCCTGGGGGAGGCAACAAAGTTTTCTCAGTACCTGCTGGATTCCGATAAGCGTTATCGCGTTATCGCCAGGCTGGGCCAGCGCACGGACACCTCCGATGCCGATGGTCAGGTGGTGGAAGAGCGTCCTGTGACGTTTAGCGCAGAGCAATTGGATGCGGCGCTGGAGAGCTTCCGTGGCGATACGCTGCAGGTGCCGTCGATGTATTCGGCACTGAAATATCAGGGTAAAAAGCTCTACGAATATGCGCGCCAGGGTATTGAAGTGCCGCGTGAAGCCCGCCCGATCACCGTGTATGAACTGCTCTTTATTCGCCACGAGGGTGACGAACTGGAGCTGGAAGTGCACTGTTCGAAAGGCACCTATATTCGCACCATTATCGACGACCTGGGCGAGAAGCTGGGCTGCGGTGCGCATGTTATCTACCTGCGTCGCCTGGCCGTCAGCAAATATCCGGTTGAGCGGATGGTGACCCTTGAGCATCTGCACGCGCTGGTTGAACAGGCGCAAGCGCAGGGTGTTGCCGCGGCAGATTTGCTTGACCCGCTGCTGATGCCGATGGATAGCCCGGCGGCCGACTTCCCGGTTGTTAATCTTCCTTTAACATCGTCCGTTTACTTTAAGAACGGAAACCCGGTTCGGACCACGAATGCACCGCTGGAAGGCCTGGTACGCGTGACCGAAGGGGATGACGGTAAGTTTATCGGCATGGGTGAAATGGACGGTGAAGGACGCGTTGCGCCCCGCCGTCTGGTGGTGGAATACCCGGTCGAAGGCTGACGGCGATATCAGCTCACCTTGCGGTAAACCGGTGAGGCGAGTAGAATATCGCGGCTTAACGTCCGGCAAATTGTTTAACAATTTTGTGGGGCGTATACGGGGATCGCTGAATTAGAGATCGGCATCCTTACATTCTTTATACTTTGGAGTTTGAAAATGTCTCTAAGCGTTGAAGCTAAAGCTAAAATCGTTTCTGAGTTTGGTCGTGGTACTAACGACAGCGGTTCTACCGAAGTTCAGGTTGCACTGCTGACTGCACAGATTAACCACCTGCAGGGTCACTTTGCAGAGCACAAAAAAGATCACCACAGCCGTCGTGGTCTGCTGCGTATGGTTTCTCAGCGTCGTAAACTGCTCGACTACCTGAAACGTAAAGATGTTGCACGTTACTCCGCGCTGATCGAGCGTCTGGGTCTGCGTCGCTAAGTCTTGCGAGTTTCAGAAAAGGGGGCCTGATGGCCCCTTTTTTCAACCGGACCGCAGCAATTCACTGGAAACTATTGTATTGTTGCTATAAATGATCTTCCTTGCAGAGGTTCGCGCGGCTAATGAGAGGCTTCACCCATGGGGGTGTTGGTTGTCATTAGTCGCGAGGATGCGAAGAAGGTCGGGTTAAATCGTCAGCACACCGGTGGTGTGCTGTCAAACATTTAAGAAAGGACAGAATTTTGCTGAATCCGATCGTTCGTAAATTCCAGTATGGTCAGCATACCGTCACGCTGGAAACCGGCATGATGGCACGTCAGGCTACTGCTGCCGTTATGGTAAGCATGGATGACACCGCGGTATTCGTGACCGTTGTTGGCCAGAAAAAAGCTAAACCAGGTCAGGACTTCTTCCCACTGACCGTTAACTACCAGGAGCGTACTTACGCTGCCGGTAAAATCCCGGGTGGCTTCTTCCGTCGTGAAGGCCGCCCAAGCGAAGGCGAAACCCTGATCGCGCGTCTGATTGACCGCCCGGTTCGTCCGCTGTTCCCGGAAGGCTTCGTAAACGAAGTGCAGGTTATCGCGACCGTGGTTTCCGTTAACCCACAGGTTAACCCGGATATCGTTGCGATGATCGGTGCCTCCGCTGCGCTGTCTCTGTCCGGTATTCCATTCAATGGTCCTATCGGTGCCGCGCGCGTTGGTTACATCAACGACCAGTACGTGCTGAACCCGACTCAGGAAGAGCTGAAAGAAAGTAAGCTGGACCTGGTTGTTGCCGGTACGGAAGCCGCCGTTCTGATGGTTGAGTCTGAAGCAGAGCTGCTGAGCGAAGACCAGATGCTGGGCGCTGTGGTCTTCGGCCACGACCAACAGCAGGTTGTTATCCAGAACATCAACGAGCTGGTGAAAGAAGCCGGTAAACCACGTTGGGACTGGCAGCCTGAAGCCGCTAACGACGCGCTGAACGCACGCGTTGCTGCACTGGCTGAAGCGCGTCTGAGCGATGCGTACCGTATCACCGACAAGCAGGAGCGTTATGCTCAGGTTGACGTGATCAAAGACGAAACCATCGCCACGCTGGTTGCTGAAGACGAAACGCTGGACGCTAACGAGCTGAGCGAAATTTTGCACGCAATCGAGAAAAACGTTGTTCGTAGCCGCGTACTGGCTGGCGAGCCGCGTATCGATGGCCGTGAAAAAGACATGATCCGTGGTCTGGACGTGCGTACTGGCGTACTGCCACGTACTCACGGTTCTGCGCTGTTCACCCGTGGCGAAACGCAGGCGCTGGTTACCGCGACCCTGGGTACTGCACGTGACGCACAGATCATCGACGAGCTGATGGGCGAGCGCACTGACAGCTTCCTGTTCCACTATAACTTCCCTCCGTACTCCGTAGGGGAAACCGGTATGGTGGGTTCGCCTAAGCGTCGTGAAATTGGTCACGGTCGTCTGGCGAAGCGCGGCGTGCTGGCAGTGATGCCAGACGCAGACAAATTCCCGTACACCGTTCGTGTGGTTTCTGAAATCACCGAATCCAACGGTTCTTCTTCCATGGCTTCCGTGTGTGGTGCCTCTCTGGCGCTGATGGATGCAGGCGTGCCAATCAAAGCCGCCGTTGCGGGTATCGCAATGGGTCTGGTGAAAGAGGGCGACAACTTTGTTGTTCTGTCTGACATTCTGGGCGACGAAGACCACCTGGGCGATATGGACTTCAAAGTGGCGGGTTCCCGCGACGGTATCTCTGCACTGCAGATGGATATCAAAATTGAAGGCATCACCAAAGAGATCATGCAGGTTGCTCTGAACCAGGCAAAAGGTGCGCGTCTGCACATCCTGGGCGTGATGGAACAGGCTATCAACGCGCCACGCGGTGATATCTCCGAATTCGCTCCGCGTATTCACACCATCAAGATCAATCCAGACAAGATCAAAGATGTTATCGGTAAGGGCGGTTCCGTGATCCGTGCGCTAACCGAAGAGACCGGCACCACCATTGAAATCGAAGATGACGGTACGGTGAAGATCGCAGCGACCGACGGCGAAAAAGCGAAATTCGCGATTCGTCGCATCGAAGAAATCACTGCAGAAATCGAAGTGGGCCGTATCTACAATGGTAAAGTGACCCGTATCGTTGACTTTGGCGCGTTCGTTGCCATCGGTGGCGGTAAAGAAGGTCTGGTACACATCTCTCAAATCGCTGACAAGCGCGTTGAGAAAGTGACCGATTACCTGCAGATGGGTCAGGAAGTACCGGTTAAAGTTCTGGAAGTTGACCGCCAGGGCCGTATCCGTCTGAGCATTAAAGAAGCAACCGAGCAGTCTCAGCCAGCTGCTGCGCCAGAAGCACCGGCAGCAGAACAGCAAGGCGAGTAAGGTTGCCATTTGCCCTCCGCATCGCGGAGGGCCATTATCAGGCAGGACGCCTTGTTAAGCCGCCGGGGGACAGGACGTTCATCCAATAGTTGTCTTCGGGAGTGGGAAATGAAGCCTTTTTTGCGCTGGTGTTTCGTTGCGACAGCTTTAACGCTGGCAGGATGCAGCAACTCTGCCTGGCGTAAGAGCGAAGTCCTCGCAGTGCCATTGCAACCGACTTTGCAGCAGGAAGTGATTCTGGCACGCATGGAACAAATTCTTGCCAGTCGGGCTTTAACCGATGACGAACGCGCACAGCTTTTATATGAGCGCGGAGTGTTGTATGATAGTCTCGGTCTGAGGGCATTAGCGCGAAATGATTTCTCACAAGCGCTGGCTATCCGACCTGATATGCCTGAAGTATTCAATTACTTAGGCATTTATTTAACGCAGGCAGGCAATTTTGATGCTGCCTATGAAGCGTTTGATTCTGTACTTGAGCTTGATCCAACTTACAACTACGCGCACTTGAATCGCGGTATCGCATTGTATTACGGCGGTCGTGATAAGTTAGCGCAAGATGATCTGCTGGCGTTTTATCAAGACGATCCTAATGATCCTTTCCGTAGCCTGTGGCTTTACATTGTTGAGCAGAAGCTCGATGAGAAGCAGGCAAAAGAGGCACTGAAACAGCGCTTCGACAAATCGGACAAGGAACAGTGGGGATGGAACATTGTCGAGTTCTACCTGGGCAACATTAGCGAAGCAACGCTGATGGAACGCCTCAAGGCGGACGCAACGGATAACACCTCGCTCGCTGAGCATCTCAGTGAAACCAACTTCTATTTAGGTAAGTACTACCTAAGTCTGGGGGATAAGGACAGCGCTACGGCACTGTTCAAATTAGCGGTTGCTAACAACGTACACAACTTCGTTGAGCACCGTTATGCATTGTTGGAATTATCGCTCTTGGGCCAGGAGCAAGATGACCTGGCAGAATCGGACCAGCAATAGCTGACGACATAAACATCAGCCCGTAATCTTTTTGATTGCCATCACCTTCACTGGTGAGGGCGTTGTTGTTCGTCAATACACCTAATTTGAGCCGGTTCACACTTTTCAATGAAAATTGCAGATCATTTTCACGATGAGCTAAGTAGACTGGCCGCCATTGACATTGAGGCACTCGTACTACATGGCTGAATTCGAAACCACTTTTGCAGATCTGGGCCTGAAGGCTCCTATCCTTGAAGCTCTTAACGATCTCGGTTACGAAAAACCATCTCCGATCCAGGCAGAATGTATCCCACATCTGCTCTCTGGTCGTGACGTGCTGGGCATGGCCCAGACTGGTAGCGGCAAAACCGCAGCATTCTCGCTGCCGCTGCTGAACAACATTGATCCGGACCTGCGTGCACCGCAGATCCTCGTCCTGGCTCCAACCCGTGAACTGGCGGTTCAGGTTGCGGAAGCGATGACGGAATTCTCTAAACACATGCGCGGCGTAAACGTGGTAGCCCTGTACGGCGGCCAGCGTTATGACGTGCAGTTACGCGCCCTGCGCCAGGGCCCACAGATTGTTGTCGGTACGCCGGGCCGTCTGCTGGATCACCTGAAGCGCGGTACACTGGATCTCTCTAAACTGAGCGGTCTGGTACTGGATGAAGCAGACGAAATGCTGCGTATGGGCTTCATCGAAGACGTAGAAACCATCATGGCGCAGATCCCGGAAGGTCACCAGACCGCTCTGTTCTCTGCCACCATGCCAGAAGCAATCCGTCGCATTACCCGCCGCTTCATGAAAGAGCCGCAGGAAGTGCGCATTCAGTCCAGCGTTACCACTCGCCCGGACATCAGCCAGAGCTACTGGTCTGTGTACGGCATGCGCAAAAACGAAGCGCTGGTGCGTTTCCTGGAAGCGGAAGATTTTGATGCGGCGATTATCTTCGTTCGTACCAAAAACGCGACCCTGGAAGTGGCTGAAGCCCTGGAGCGTAACGGCTACAACAGCGCAGCGCTGAATGGCGACATGAACCAGGCTCTGCGTGAGCAGACGCTGGAGCGTCTGAAAGACGGTCGTCTGGATATCCTGATTGCAACCGACGTGGCAGCACGTGGTCTGGACGTTGAGCGTATCAGCCTGGTTGTAAACTACGACATCCCAATGGACTCTGAGTCTTACGTTCACCGTATCGGCCGTACCGGTCGTGCAGGTCGTGCGGGTCGTGCCCTGCTGTTCGTTGAGAACCGCGAGCGTCGTCTGCTGCGTAACATTGAACGCACCATGAAGCTGACCATTCCGGAAGCGGAGCTGCCAAACGCAGAACTGCTGGGCAAACGCCGTCTGGAAAAATTCGCCGCGAAAGTCCAGCAGCAGCTGGAAAGCAGCGATCTGGATCAGTACCGTGCGCTGCTGGCGCAGATTCAGCCAACCGCTGAAGGCGAAGAGCTGGATATCGAAACGCTGGCTGCAGCACTGCTGAAGATGGCACAGGGCGAACGTACCCTGATCGTGCCACCAGATGCACCGATGCGTCCTCGTCGTGAGTTCCGCGATCGTGACGATCGCTTCGAACGCCGTGGTGACCGTAACGATCGTGGCCCACGTGGTGACCGTTCAGAGCGTGGTGGCGAAGACCGTCCACGTCGTGAACGTCGTGACGCTGGCGAAATGGAACTGTACCGCATTGAAGTGGGCCGTGATGATGGTGTTGAAGTTCGTCATATCGTTGGCGCGATCGCGAACGAAGGCGACATCAGCAGCCGTTACATCGGTAACATCAAGCTGTTCGCATCTCACTCCACCATCGAGCTGCCAAAAGGCATGCCGGGCGAAGTACTGCAGCACTTTACTCGCACCCGCATCCTGAACAAGCCGATGAACATGCAGCTGCTGGGCGATGCACAGCCACGTCCTGACCGTGGCGGCGAACGTCGTGGCGGTGGTCGCGGTTTCGGTGGCGAGCGTCGTGAAGGCGGTCGCAGCGAAGGCCGCGGTGGTGAAGGTCGTCGTTTCTCCGGTGAACGCCGTGATAGCCGTGGCCCACGTCGTGAAGAAGGCACCAGCCGTCGTCGTTTCGGTGACGCGTAAGCCTTTCGTTTCTGACGTAAAGTAATATATACAGCCCCGATAAAGACTATCGGGGCTTTTTTTATTCCCTTTGTACTCTTGTACTGGTACAGTGCAGCACATTAAAATGCAAACCACATTTTTGACTGGAGATATGGCTGTATGGCGACACTAACCACCACCCAAACGTCACCTTCGCTGCTTGGCGGCGTGGTGATCATCGGCGGAACCATTATTGGTGCCGGGATGTTCTCCCTGCCAGTGGTCATGTCCGGTGCGTGGTTCTTCTGGTCGCTGGCTGCGCTGGTCTTCACCTGGTTCTGTATGCTCCATTCAGGGCTGATGATCCTTGAAGCCAACCTGAACTACCGCATTGGCTCCAGCTTCGACACCATCACGAAAGATCTGCTGGGTAAAGGCTGGAACCTGGTGAACGGCCTTTCCATCGCGTTTGTGCTCTACATCCTGACCTACGCGTACATCTCGGCAAGCGGCTCGATTCTGCATCACACCTTTTCGGAGATGTCGCTGCACGTTCCGGCGCGTCTGGCCGGGTTGTGCTTTGCGCTGGGTGTCGCGTTTATCGTCTGGATGAGTACCAAAGCGGTGAGCCGGATGACGGCCATCGTTCTGGGCGCAAAGGTCATCACTTTCTTTCTGACCTTCGGTAGCCTGCTGGGGCACGTTACCCCGTCAACACTGTTTAACGTGGCTGAAACCAATACGTCGTACACGCCGTATCTGCTGATGACCCTGCCGTTCTGTCTGGCGTCGTTTGGCTACCACGGCAACGTACCGAGCCTGATGAAGTACTACGGCAAAGACCCGCGGACAATCGTCAAGTGCCTGGTTTACGGTACGCTGCTGGCGCTGGGGCTGTATGTGATTTGGCTGCTGGGGACGATGGGCAACATCCCGCGTCCTGAGTTTATCGGCATTGCGCAGAAGGGCGGGAATATAGATGTGCTGGTGCAGGCGCTGAGCGGTGTACTGAACAGCCGCAGTCTGGATCTGCTGCTGGTGGTATTCTCCAACTTTGCGGTTGCGAGCTCTTTCCTCGGCGTGACGCTCGGCCTGTTTGACTATCTGGCGGACCTGTTTGGCTTTGATGACTCCGCTATGGGGCGCTTCAAAACCGCACTGCTGACCTTCCTGCCACCGATGGTGGGCGGCCTGCTGTGGCCGAACGGCTTCCTGTACGCCATTGGTTATGCCGGTCTGGCGGCTACCATCTGGGCGGCAATTGTGCCGGCGCTTCTGGCGCGTAAATCCCGTCAGCGCTTCGGTAGCCCGAAATTCCGCGTCTGGGGCGGTAAACCGATGATTGCACTGATTCTGGTGTTTGGTGTTGGTAACGCGCTGGTCCACGTGCTGTCGAGCTTTAATCTGTTGCCGGTATATCAGTAAGTTTTTGTGCCGGATGGCGGCTACGCCTTATCCGGCCTACGCGATCCCGTAGGCCCGGTAAGCGAAGCGCCACCGGGCAAAAAAACTACCCCACCAACTCCTCTTTCACCTGCATCGCCAGCTCAAACGAGTGCAAACGCGCCTGATGATCGAAAATCTGGCCGTTAACCATAATCTCATCAGCCTGCGTTTCGCGCAGCACCGCCTCAAGCCCGTGACGCACCTTCGCTTTATCTCCCACCAGCGACATGCTCAGCGCCTGTTGAACACCATACTGCTCGGAAGCTGACCACAGCTGATGCATATTCTCCACCGGCGGTGGAAGCTGGCCGGTCTCACCGCGACGCAGCTTCACAAACGCCTGCTGCATAGAGGTAAACAGGAATTCCGCATCGCGATTGCTGTCGGCGGCAATGATATTGATACACACCATCGCGTACGGTTTCTCCAGCCTTTCAGAAGGTTTGAAGTTCGTGCGGTAGAGATGCAGCGCCTGATGCAGCATATCCGGTGCGAAGTGGGAGGCGAACGCGAAGGGCAGCCCCAGCTGTGCAGCAAGCTGCGCGCTATAAAGACTTGAGCCTAACAGCCATACCGGGATCTTCTCGCCATAGCCCGGCACCGGGCGCACGTGCGGGTTCGGGTCACGCGCATCGAACCAGCCCACCAGTTCAGCCACATCACGCGGGAAATTGTCGATGTCACCGCTCATATGGCGACGCAGGGCGCGCATGGTGGGCTGGTCGCTGCCCGGCGCACGGCCAAGGCCTAAATCAATACGGCCCGGGTAGAGGGTATTCAGCGTACCAAACTGCTCGGCGATCACCAGAGGAGCATGGTTTGGCAGCATCACGCCACCGGATCCCAGGTGCAGGGTAGTGGTGTTCGCGGCCAGATAGCCAATCAGCACCGAGGTGGCAGCGCTGGCGATGCCGACCATGTTGTGATGTTCCGCCAGCCAGTAACGGTGATAGCCACGCTTTTCGGCCAGTTGAGCCAGATCGAGAGAGTGCGAAAAGGCTTCTCTTGCCGAGGAGCCTTGTGGGATCGGCGCCAGATCCAGCACCGAAAACGGAAGGGTTTTGTCAGTCATAACAGCTCACTTTGTCGACGGTCAATCTTTAATACTGCATTAAATAATGATAACCGTTGTTAACAAAGTGAGCCTTTTCAGGCCTGCAGCTCCAGTCCGGCCAGCCGCTTCCAGTAGCCGTTACAGTCACTGTTTGCCGTCAGCGGCAGCGGCGATGCGCCGTTTTCATTGGCGCGAAAAGCATCCAGCATGGCAAACACGCTGGTGTCCAGCGGGGACAGACGCACCATGTCCACCAGTCCGTCCATCGACGCCAGCTCGTTACCAAGGTTATACACATAACCACTCATGGTCTGAATGCCGTTCAGGACAAACACCTGCTGATTCTCCTGCGACAGCATGCTGCGCCCGTTCGGGTACTTGATGCAGCAGGTTTCGCACTCGTCTTTCGGGCGATCTTCAGAGCGGGCAGTGAAGCAGCGGGCAGAGTACGCCAGCGGCAGATGGCCATAGCTCAACACTTCCACTTCAAACTGGTTGCGAATACCCAGCTCGTCACACTGGTTCAGGAGGTTTACCAGCCAGTCACGCGACAGCTCTACCGGCATGCACCAGCGCGTCATCCCCTGTTTCAGCAGCAGGCGCAGGGTCACGGCGTTATAGCAGTTCAATGCATGGCCCGCGACAAACGGCAGCTTGCGTTCGGCGCACATATTCACCACGCCCAGATCGCTGGCCTCCAGCAGAAACTCGCCGTTCTCCACGTAGCGCTTCAACTCACCCAGTTCAGATGAGGCTTGTACCAGCGCCAGCGTAGAGAGCACCACCTGTTTGCCGCTCCCGGCCAGGCTTTTCGCCATCTCCAGCCAGTCGCCTGCTTTGGTGGCACGGCGCTTGCTGCATACCGCTTCGCCAAGGTAAATCACATCGGCGCTGCTCGTCGCGGCCTGTTGATAAAAATCTTCCAGCGTCTCTTTTGGCCAGTAGTAGAGCACCGGTCCTAATGAATATTTCATGGTTATCTCACTGCCATTTACGGTGATACGCGCCAAGCGTGGTTTGGGTGCCTTCAGACATTGCGCCGAGCGTCTCCATCCAGGCCGATTGCGGGGCGTAGTTCTGCGGATCTGCCATGCAGCGGTCAATGGCCTGACGCCAGACTTTCGCCACCTGACTGACGTAGGCCGGGCTGCGCTGGCGACCTTCAATCTTCACCGAGGCAATATTAGCGGCCAGCAGTTCCGGCAGCAGTTCCAGTGTGTTGAGGCTGGTGGGTTCTTCCAGCGCGTGATAACGCTCACCGTCAACCAGATAGCGGCCTTTGCACAGCGTCGGGTAGCCAGCGTTTTCACCGTCCTGATAGCGGTCAATCAGTACCTCATTCAGGCGAGATTCCAGCCCCTGTGGGGTTTGCTGCCAGCGAACAAAGCGGGCAGGCGAGCAGGCGCCAACGGTATTAGGGGATTCACCGGTCAAATACGAGGAGAGATAGCAGCGGCCTTCAGCCATGATGCACAGGCTACCAAAGGCAAAAACTTCCAGCGGCACTGGCGTGACGCGTGCGAGTTGCTTAACCTGATGAATAGAGAGCACGCGCGGTAAAACCACCCGGGCCACGTCAAAGTTTTGATGATAAAAACGTATCGCCTCTTCGTTGGTGGCAGAGGCCTGAACAGAGACATGGCGCTCAATATGAGGATAGCGTTCTGCCGCATACTCTAGCATGGCGAGGTCGGCCAGAATCAGCGCATCGGCACCCAGCTGTGCTGCCATATCCACCGCGCGCTGCCAGCGGGCATAGCCATCAGGATGGGCAAAGGTATTGATGGCAATATGCAATTTGCGGCGGTGCTGATGTACGAAGTTAACGGCTTCCTGAAGCTTTTTCTCCGTAAAGTTGAGGCCAGCAAAATGGCGGGCGTTAGTATCATCTTTCAGCCCGATATAGACCGCATCGGCCCCATTTTCGATGGCCGCCTTAAGCGCCGGAAGGTTTCCGGCAGGGCAGAGCAGCTCCATAATTTATCCTGATGTCGTCGAGAGCAAAAATGTTAACGAGCTGGGATTTTAATTAACCCATACGCGACAATTTTTGATTTAAGGCAGCTAATGGCGTATTGATGGCACCAATAATGAGGTACACCGGACGACGGTTTGTTGATTTACGCCGCTATGTTCTCCTCCGGATATGGCAAAATACCCGGACTATCGCTATCAGGGAGTAAAGCTCGTGCTGGATAAACTGCGTTCACGTCTCGTACAATTTGGTCCATCAATGCTGAGCGTGCCGGTAAAACTGGCGCCGTTCGCGCTTAAACGTCAGGTGCTGGAGCAGATCCTGAGCTGGCAGTTCCGCCAGGCGCTGCAGGAAGGCGAACTGGCGTTCCTGGAAGGCCGCTGGTTAAGCATTGAAGTGCGTGATATCGGTCTGCGCTGGTTTACCTCCGTCGAGAATGACCAGCTGATTGTGCGCCAGTCCGCCGACGCGGATGTGAGCTTTAGCGCCGACGCCTGCGATCTGCTGATGATCGCCGCGCGTAAGCAGGATCCGGATACCCTCTTTTTCCAGCGCCGTCTGGTCATTGAAGGCGATACGGAACTGGGTCTGTACGTCAAAAATTTAATGGATGCCATTGAGCTGGAGCAGATGCCAAAAGCGCTGCGCGTGATGTTAATGCAAATGGCAGATTTCGTTGAGGCCGGGCTGAAAACCCCGCCTGACAGTAAACACACTTCAGTAGGTGAGCCATGCTGATTCGAGTCGAAATTGGGATTGATGCACCGGGTATCGATGCGTTGTTACGCCGCTCTTTTGCGAGCGACGCAGAAGCCCAACTGGTCCACGATCTCCGCGAAGACGGCCTGATCACGCTGGGGCTGGTTGCCACCGATGACGAAGGTCAGGTGGTGGGCTATGTTGCCTTCAGCCCGGTAACCGTTCAGGGTGAAGAATTACAGTGGGTAGGAATGGCGCCGCTGGCGGTAGATGAACACTATCGTGGACAAGGGCTGGCACGTCAGCTGGTGTATGAAGGGCTGGACTCGCTCAATGAGTTTGGCTATGCCGCGGTGGTGACGCTGGGCGATCCTGCTTTCTATGGTCGCCTGGGCTTCGAGCCGGCGGCGCAGTACGATCTCCGCTGTCGCTGGCCGGGCACCGAAACTGCCTTCCAGGTGCACCGTCTGGCGGATGACGCGCTCAACGGCGTAAATGGCCTCGTGGAGTATCACGACCATTTTAATCGCTTCTAATCAGGCTTTCACACAGCGCCTCAAACGATCCGTCTCCGGTGACGAGGCGCTCTTTCTGGCGCTTCGTCAACTGCTTAATGCGGTATTCCACTCTTAACGCCAGCGATCTGTCACCCACGGGGGCAGAAAAGGCGAGCGTCAATTCTCCTTTCCCCCGCAGCGCTTTTGCCCCTTTTCCCGTTTGATGCTGAAGAAAACGCCGCGCCACATCGGTCGTGATCCCGGTGTAGAGAGCGTTATCTGCGGTACGGACAAGATAGAGAAACCAGCACACGGTAAACAGATTCAGTATGTTAAGGTGAACGCACCATAGCATGAGAGAGAACGAAAATGGAAACTCTGGCTGCCATTAACCGCTGGCTGGCGAAACAGCATGTTGTCACCTGGTGCGTGTATGACGACGGTGAAATGTGGTGCGCGAATGCGTTTTACTATTATGACCCTGAGCGCGTTGCGTTTTATGTGATGAGCGAAGATAAAACGCGCCATGCGCAGATGACCGGTCAGCAGGCGAAGGTGGCAGGGACAGTTAACGGTCAGCCTAAAACGGTGGCACTGATCCGTGGGGTACAGTTTAAAGGGGAGATCCGTCGTCTGGACGGTGAAGAGAGCGACGCGCGCCGTAAGCACTACACGCGCCGCTTTCCGGTAGCCGCCGCCTTAAAAGCCCCGGTGTGGGAAATCCGCCTTGATGAGCTGAAATTTACCGACAACACGCTGGGCTTTGGCAAAAAGCTGCACTGGCTACGCGCCGAGCAGGCGTAGCGCTTCGCGGTTGAACGCCGGCAGATCGTCCGGGGTTCGGCTGGTGATCAGCTGGTCTTTGTCGTTGACCACCTCCTGATCGTAAAACTCGGCCCCCGCGTTTTTCAGATCGACAACGATAGGTTTCACGGCAGTGAGTTTACGCCCGCGCACCACATCCGCGCTGATAAGCAGTTGCGGACCGTGGCAGATAGCAAAGACCGGTTTTCCGGTGGAGACAAAATCGCGGGTGAACGTTACGAAGCGCTCGTCGCCGCGCAGGGAATCCGGTGAATGACCGCCGGGTAACAGCAGGGCATCAAAATCAGACGGGCTGACGTTATCGATGGTCTCATCGATGGTCACGCTGGCCTCGCCCTTATGGCCTTTCACCGTTTTTCCCGCCTCTTTCTCAATGGTGATGACCTCATGTCCCGCCTTGCGGAACGCCTCAGCAGGTGAGGTGAATTCTGAATCTTCAAACTCGTCGGTAATCAGGACTGCGATTTTTTTACCCATGCTTCCTCCGTTGTTTTCGCTTCAGACTGTTTTTTTCCCGTTTGTGGTAAATACTTACCGGTAACAGACTTCTAAGTGTGGTTGACCATGCTGAGTTCGCAAACGGACTATTCTGTAAAGGGGATGAAATGAGTCAGGTACTGATTACGGGGGCAACCGGGCTGGTGGGCGATCATCTGCTGCGGCTGCTGATCCAGGATCGCAGGGTGAACTACATTGCGGCCCCGACACGTCGACCGCTGGCGGACATTTCTGGCGTCTTTAATCCTCACGATCCACAGCTGACCGACGCACTGGCGCAGGTGCAGGATCCCATCGATATCGCCTTTTGCTGCCTCGGGACAACGCGGCGTGAGGCGGGCAGTAAAGAGGCGTTTGTTCATGCTGACTATACGCTGGTGGTCGATACGGCGCTAACGGCGAAAAAGCTGGGTGCCACCCATTTTGTGGTGGTCAGCTCGCTGGGCGCCAGCGCCCGTTCGCCGTTCTTTTACAGCAAGGTGAAGGGCGAGATGGAAGAGGCCCTGATTGCCCAGAAGTGGGAGCGGTTGACAATAGTCCGTCCCTCCATGCTGCTGGGGCATCGCGACGAGCGTCGTTTTAACGAGTCGATGTTTGCCCCGTTGTTCCGCATTCTCCCCGGTAACTGGAAATCCATCGAGGCGCGCGACGTGGCGCGTGCGATGTTAAAAGAGGGGCTGTCACCATCGCAGGAGGGGGTGAATATCATCCCTTCGGCGAAACTGCGTGAAATCGCGCAGGGCGAGGCGTAAACTCCCCCGGCTAATTAAATAACACTCTCCGGGGAATGCTATGACTGGTCAGTCTTCATCTCAGGCGGCAACACCTGTCCAATGGTGGAAGCCCGCGCTCTTCTTTCTCGTGGTCATTATAGGCCTCTGGTATGTGAAATGGCAGCCGTACTACGGTAAAGCCTTCACTGCCGCCGAAACGCACAGCATCGGTAAATCTATTCTCGCTCAGGCTGATTCCAGCCCGCTTCGCGCGGCGTGGGATTATGCCATGGTCTATTTCCTTGCCGTCTGGAAAGCCGCCGTATTAGGCGTCATTCTGGGCTCGTTGATTCAGGTGCTTATCCCGCGTCACTGGCTGGTGAAAACCCTGGGGCAGCCACGCTTTCAGGGCACCCTGCTGGGGACCATTTTCTCCCTGCCGGGCATGATGTGTTCGTGCTGTGCCGCGCCTGTTGCTGCCGGTATGCGCCGTCAGCGAGTCTCTATGGGCGGTGCGCTGGCGTTCTGGATGGGCAACCCGCTGTTAAACCCGGCAACGCTGGTGTTTATGGGCTTTGTGCTGGGTTGGCATTTCGCCTTTATCCGTCTGGTGGCCGGTCTGCTGACGGTGCTGGTGGTGGCAACGCTGGTGCAGAAATGGGTGAAAGATAACGCCGTTGAACCGGCCGCCATTGAGCTTGATGTCAGCGAGCCACAGGGAAGCTTCTTTGCGCGCTGGGGGAATGCACTGTGGCAGCTTTTCTGGAGCACCATTCCTGTGTATATCCTGGCGGTGCTGGTGCTCGGGGCCGCACGCGTCTGGCTATTCCCGCATGCCGACGGCGCCATCGACAATACCCTGATGTGGGTCATTGCGATGGCCATTGCCGGTTGTCTGTTTGTGATCCCAACGGCGGCTGAAATTCCGATTGTGCAGACCATGATGTTGGCTGGCATGGGCACCGCACCGGCACTGGCGTTGCTCATTACCTTGCCTGCCATCAGCCTGCCGTCGCTTATCATGCTGCGTAAGTCATTCCCGGCGAAAGCGCTGTGGCTCACCGCAGGGCTGGTGGCGTTGAGTGGCGTGATTGTGGGGAGTATTGCGCTTCTGTGAAAAAAGCCCGGTGGCGCGAGCACGCACCGGGCTTACAGTCAGGTGGGAATTACTTAATGTAGGTAAATGCGGTGGTGACGTGTTTCACGCCGCTCACCCGGCTGGCAATATCGGCCGCCGCTTTCCCTTCACGGTCGGTAACCAGACCCAGCAGGAACACTTCGCCGTTTTCGGTCGTCACTTTCACGTTGGATGATTTCACCTGGTCTGAACCCAGCAGCTGGGAACGGACTTTGGTGGTGATCCACGTATCATTGGAGGCGGTACCAAGGCTGATTGGCTGCCCCTGACGGACTTCGTTGAAGACTTCCGCAGTGCCCTCTACGCCCATCGCGATCTGTTTTGCGCGGCTGGAGAGGTCAGTATTTGGCGCCTGGCCTGTCAGCAGCACTTTGCCCTGGTAAGCCGTCACGTTGATGCGCGCTTCTTTCTTAATTTGCTCGTCTTTCGACAGCGCACTGTTGACGCGCAGCTCCAGCGTGCCGTCATCTACCTGGGTGCCAACGGTGCGCGGATCGGTCGCTGCTTTGGTGCCGACGGCTGCGGTACCCACGACAGCCGCAGCGATACATCCCTGCAGCAGTAATGCAGACATAAGGACTGCGAGGGTCGATAAAGCCTTCATGAGAACTCCTTAATCATCCTGGTGAGGGAAAAGCGTGTTATCGATCAAATCACATAAGCAGTTCACCGTGAGCATATGCATCTCCTGAATGCGTGCGCTACGGTGAGACGGAATGCGGATTTCCACATCCTGCGGCCCCAGCAGGCCCGCCAGTTCGCCCCCGTCATAGCCAGTTAAGGCAACGATAGTCATATCGCGAGTAACGGCGGCTTCGACGGCTTTGACAATGTCACGGCTATTGCCGCGCGTGGAGATGGCCAGCAGCACATCGCCCGCATGGCCCAGGGCACGCACCTGCTTAGCGTAAATCTCGTCATGCAGACGATCGTTAGCAATCGCTGTTAAGACCACATTATCGGTATTAAGTGCAATGGCAGGTAAACTGGGGCGTTCTGTTTCAAAACGATTGATCATACTGGCAGCAAAATGCTGTGCGTTGGCAGCGGACGTGCCATTGCCACAACAGAGGATTTTGTTGCCATTGAGCAGGGACTGCACCAGCGTCATGGCGGCGCGAGAGATTGCGTCAGGGAGGGCTTCTGCCGCGGCAATCTGAGTCTGAATGCTTTCTGTGAAGCACACTTTAATTCTTTCGAGCACGTTATCCCTTTTAAATCTTAATTATGCGTCTTCGCCAAAAGCGTTTTTCAGCCATTCGATCTCGTTTCCGGTGAAGGCTAACACATCGAACCGGCAATCCACAGTATCAAAACTCCCATTATGGCGGGCAAGCCACAAGTGGGCAGTCTGTAATAATTTATGTTGTTTGGCGGGTGTCACGCTGGCGGCAGCACCGCCAAAACGGGAAGACTGTCGGTAGCGTACTTCCACAAACACAATGACCTGACCCTCTTTCATGATCAGATCGATTTCGCCGCCACGTCCGCGAACGTTAGCGGCGATAAAGCGCAGTCCCTTGCCCTCAAGCCAGCGACGCGCTTTTAATTCCCAGGCGTCGCCGGTCTCTTTACGGCTTAACTGGCCGGGACGATTTGTCCCTGCTGGTATTTGAGCCATGATAACTTCCTGTTAATCACGCAATCCTGAGTGGCCGTCAGATCGCCGGTATTGCCGTTTAGCTCAAAGCCCGGCACCTGACGCATTTGGGTAAAGTGGTTCGCCAGCGTCCAGGCATCGACGCCCATCGCGTACAGACGCGCCAGTGAGTAGTCGTTACGGACTGCGCTCAGCGCCTGCTGCATCAGGGCCGGATTGCTGCCCGCCAGCATCGGAATTTCGCTGTATTGCAGGCCGTCCATCTCCAGGCGGAAATCCGGGCCTGCGGTGCCTTGTGCGCTGCGAGAGCTGGCGTAGAGCGTGGCGCCGCTCTGGCTGCCGTTACGCATGGCGATCATCGGCTTGATGAAGGCAATCTCTTGTGGCGTAGCGACGATATAGGCCGCATCCACTTTACCGCCACCGCTAATCTGCGCATCGGTAGGTGGGGCAGGGATGGTCAGACCGCCAATCGTCACGCTCTGCTGCTGTGGCAGGCTTGCACTCACCGGGCTGCCGTTAAGCGCAATACCCGCGCCGCCGTTAACGCCCGCGCGCAGTTCAGAGACGGAGCCGAATTTCTGCTGCAGCACGATGCCGCCGCCCAGCTTCTGCCACTCTTCGGCAAAGGCGTTGGCGACGCGATCGCCCAGCGTACTGCGAGGGATCAGCAGCAGCGGAGACTGTTTCCCTTGCTCGTGAATATGACGCGCCGCATCGCGGGCTTCATCTTCCGGAGAGAGGGCGAAATAGCAGATATTGGCGCGGTTCTGAACCTGTTCAGGCTGGTTGAGCGCCAGCACGTTCAGCGCAGTGTTGCTCTTCATCAACTCTTCAACGTTGTTTTTCAGCAGCGGACCCACAACGATGCTGGCACCGTCCTGTTGCACCTGCGCCAGAACCTGATCGAGCGGTTGAGAACTGGTGTCGTAGATTTTCAGCTCAGCGCCCGGGTTAGCGCTGGTGGTGGCTACGGCCTGTGGCTGGGCGGCAGGTTGTGCTACGGGCTCAGTGGTCTGCGGTTGAGGTTGCTCCGCTGTCGCAGGCTCCGTCGCCGGTGCGGATTGTGTCTCTACCGGAGTCGCAGGCGCGGGTGCTGCGGCCGCTGGTGTGGTCGGTGCCGTCACCGGGTTCTGCATCGTCCCCTGCGGCGGCGTTTGTGCTGTGGTCAGGTCGCTGGTTTCCGCGGCGGAAGGGCTGACAACGTCGTTCACGTTTGCCGCCTGAGCTGCCTGCGCCGGAACTGCACTGCCGGTCACTGGCGTGGTACCGTTTTTCGCCGCTTCAAAACCTTGTTGAATGGTGCGGCCAAATACCGCCGCCTGGCCGTTCAACGGCAGAAGCAGGGCGATTTTGCTGGTGGAGGCAGGCTTAAAGTTCTGCACGTTCACCAGCTGTGTCGGCAGCATTTTCGCGCCCGGGTTTTGTGGGTAGCGCGTTTGCCAGTCGGTAATACCGGCTTTCAGCATGTTTGGATCGCTGCGGTTGTTAAACCACATCTGTTGCAGATCAAGCCACCCCTGCAACACGTTTTCATCAGCATTGATGACCAGCGCCTGCGCCTGTTCCTGGGTCATTGAGGCGAGCGCCTGCCAGGTGGCATCAATATTTTTCTGCTTGTCCGCACCGCCGAGCAGCGGCTCCTGGGCGATCAGCGCCCGCAGCAGCGTCAGGGAAGGGCGTCCCTGCTCAGCGGTAATCCCCGCCTGCCAGAAACGGGCCTGCTGATTTTTATCCAGTGCGCTTACGTCGATGTCGCCAAGGATCTTTTTCGCGGCGGCATAATCTTTCAGCGCGACTTTCAGCTCGGCAGAGAGCAGGCTCTGCTCAAGACGCTGGGCATCGTTAAGCTCGTGCGGAAGCTGGTTGAACAGTTCGGCGGCCTGCTGGGTTTTGCCCTCTTTCAGCAGTGCACGAATGGCGAGTAATTGCCAGTTGATCCTGGTATCATTTGAGCTTTGCGACATTTGTTGCAGATAAAAGCCAGAATCAGCCTGAGCGGATCCCTGCAGATGGGCCGTGCTCTGGTCAGGTGCCTGGGTGCCACAGCCTGCAAAGATCAGGGCTGCCAGCAGAAGCGGCACGCTGCGCGTGGCTTTTTTTCGAAGAAACGTTAACGGTACCATACTGTATCCAGTGATTTTTTTTACGCAATGCTCAATATTAAATCGGCAATACGGACGAAACAATGAAACAACACGAAACGGCAGAGAATTCTCAAGGCCAGCTTTATATTGTACCTACTCCTATCGGGAATTTGTCTGATATTACCCAACGTGCGCTGACCGTATTGCAAGCTGTTGATTTAATTGCCGCTGAAGATACCCGGCATACCGGTTTATTGCTGCAACACTTTGCGATTAACGCTCGTCTCTTCGCCCTGCACGATCATAATGAGCAGCAAAAAGCAGAAACGCTGGTGGCGAAGCTCAAAGAGGGGCAGAACATTGCGCTCGTCTCTGACGCCGGTACGCCACTGATTAACGATCCGGGCTACCATCTGGTGCGTACCTGCCGTGAAGCCGGGATCCGGGTGGTCCCTCTGCCAGGACCGTGTGCTGCGATTGCTGCGTTGAGCGCAGCGGGCCTGCCATCCGATCGTTTCTGCTATGAAGGTTTCCTGCCCGCCAAATCCAAAGGCCGCCGTGACGTGTTAAAAGAGCTGGAAGCTGAACCGCGTACGCTGATTTTCTACGAATCCACGCATCGCCTGCTGGAAAGCCTGGAAGATATGGTGACCGTCTGGGGAGAGAGCCGCTACGTGGTGCTGGCGCGCGAGCTGACCAAAACCTGGGAAACCATTCACGGCGCGCCGGTCGGCGAACTGCTGGCGTGGGTAAAAGAGGACGAAAACCGTCGCAAGGGTGAGATGGTGCTGATTGTCGAAGGGCATAAAGCGGAGGAGGACGCACTGCCTGCCGATGCGCTGCGTACTCTGGCACTGCTACAGGCTGAATTGCCGCTTAAGAAAGCGGCAGCACTGGCGGCAGAAATCCACGGCGTGAAGAAGAATGCGCTCTATAAATATGCGCTGGAGCAGCAGGGGGAGTAAGCCCCTGCGTGCTTATTTTGCCGGGTGACGGCTGCGCCTTACCCGGCCTACGATTAGTGAACAGGCATCGCCTCAAACACCAGCGTTTCCAGCGGTTTGAGGGTAATCACCACCGCGTTTTTATACTCTGCCGGTATCGTGGCGTTACTGCCATAGACCGTTTTCAGGCTAAACGGCGTCGCGTCTCCGGTCGGGATTTCGAAATCTTTCGTCAAATCCAGATAATAGCTTTGCGGTTTATCCGACGGGTTTCGTAATCCAAAAATGGCTTTGTCTTTATTCCACGACGCCCAGCCGTAGATCTCAAGCGCCGTTGGGTCTCCGCCAATCCAGTGGGTATCCACCAGCACACTGGCGTTATCCCGGGACCATTTGGCAGCCTGCGCCAGGGTATCCCACTTCGCCTTGTTGAGCATTGAAGGGGTGATATACAGCTCCTGCAACTGGGTGCCGGTGGCGAAGTAGCTCCAGACCTGGTCAGCAAAATCGCTGTCCGTTTGCACCTTCTCCAGACCGTAATACGCATTCTCCGCGCTGACGATCCCGTGATACATCAGGGAGTTCAGCGGGAATAGCGGACCTTTACGCACAATAGAGCGATACGTCTCCGCATCGCGATAGGTCATCCACTGCTGCACCGGTGTGCCGGGGCCGTACAGGTTGATGTCGTCTCCCTGACGCCAGATGGAATCGGCGTAGAACAGCCAGGATGGGCTGGCATTGGTACCGGTCGTCAGGTTAATAAACAGATTCGGATTGGCGCTGCGCATGTTATGCAGCAGTGCGATAGAGGCGTCAAAATCCGAGGCGAACGGGCTGCCCTTAATATGCGAATTGGCATTACCCATCCCGTCGAGCTTGAACGAGGTAATGTGCTCGTTTTTGATAAGCTTAACGATCTGCTCATTAAAGTTCTTAAAATAGTTCGGGCCTGACAGCGCCAGCTTCCCGTCTACTGTTTCGAAACCGTACTCTTTTGCATGCGAGACGCGCGTATCGCGCGGTTTGTTATATCCGCCCCATGGCGAGAGCCACAGGCCAACAGAGCTGTGCAGGCTGTCTGCTTTCTCCCGTACCTTGCCAAAACCTTTGCTGAAAGCCGGGCCGAACAGCCAGCGCCCGGTCAGGTCATCCCAACCATCGTCAAGCAGGAAAGCATCCAGCGCGACACCCCGCCCGGCAATAAACTCCTTGTTCCATTCGTCCATCCGCCCCAGCACATCCTGCTCGGAGTACGGGGTAAAGAAGCCGATATCCATCCAACTGTTGTAGTGTAAGTAAGGTTTATACGGACGCGGACGCACGACATCGATAAACTGGTTTACGCTACGGCGCAGTTGGCTGGTCTCCGGGAAGGTACCGAAGTAGGTGGTGTAGCTGACCGGGGTTGCCGGCTGAATGGGGGTTTTCAGCTCCACATTGAGGTTGGTCGTCGCTTCATAGGCGTACGTGTTAATGATGGGTTTATCCGGCAGGATAAAGAACGAGTCTGCGATAATCGGCGAGCTGTTAATTGCCCCATCTACGTAAGGTGCCTGAGCCTGCTTTTTGGTCGGGAAGAAGGTGATTTTCGCCACATCCCGTGGCTGCCCGACGGCGGCGATGGTGTAGTCGATGCTGGCGTATTTGCCCTTCACCAGGTTCAACTTCACCGTCACGTTAAAGTCAGGATGGGTGAAGTCGACGACAATTCCACTGTCCTGTTTTTCGACATCTTTGACCTTAAAATCCGCCGTGTGAATTTTAGTCTCGTCCGGCAGCGTCAGAAAGAACAGCTCCTGCGGCGTCAGCGGATGATTAGCCCTGGTGTCCTTCACCACGACCGTCGAGTTCGCGTCATCAAATGACAGGGCAATGTTGTCGTTATTAAGGGAGTAATTCGCTGCTATCGCGCTATGGGAAACACACAGGGCAAGCATGGATAGGGTGAGGATTTTTTTCATCAGGGTAAGATCCTTTTTCATCAGGCTTCTGCCGGAAGCAGCAAGCGGTTTGCCGAGCCACACACGGTAATTTTGCTTCTGACCACCTCTTTCATGGCATCCATTCCGACCCGCATATAAAAACGCGGATCGTTACCCTGCGGGTTTTCAGCAAACCAGGCTTTCACTGCGTCAGAGAAGGCGATTTTCAGCTCGGTCGCCACGTTGACTTTGCACACACCCAGCGCGATGGTGCGACGTACATCCTCATCCGGCACATCGCTCGCGCCATGCAGCACCAGCGGCACGGTGACCACTTCGCGGATCTCGGCCAGGCGCTGAAAGTCAATTTTAGGGCGTTTGGTATACAGGCCATGTGCGGTGCCGATGGCGACGGCGAGGCTATCCACGCCGGTCAGTTCGACAAAGCGTTTCGCTTCCTGCGGGTCGGTGAGAAATGCACTCTCCTCGTCGACGCTCATGTCATCTTCCACGCCGCCCAGACGGCC
This sequence comes from Enterobacter cloacae complex sp. 277I4, assembly GCF_050031465.1. Lineage (NCBI taxonomy): Bacteria > Pseudomonadati > Pseudomonadota > Gammaproteobacteria > Enterobacterales > Enterobacteriaceae > Enterobacter > Enterobacter cloacae complex sp. 277I4. The sequence continues at coordinate 4,494,769 of NZ_JBLGWC010000001.1, read as the reverse complement.
CAGCTCAGCCTCGACGCTACAGTCGTTGAGGTGGCAGAAATCGACTACCGATTTCACCAGCTTCACGTTTTGTTCAAACGGATAGTGGCTGCCGTCGATCATCGCGCTACGCACGCCAGCGTTAACCTTGCGACGAATATCGTCGAGGGATTCGTGATGATCGAGATGCAGCGCCAGCGGCATGTCGTAAGTTAATGAATATGCGCTGCACAGGGCGTAGATCTCTTCCAGGGCAATATGTTTGAACGTGCCCGGCGTGCCTGCGAGGATCACTGGCGATCGCATCTCGCTACACACTTCGAGGATCGCCTGGATCGTCTCTGCGTTGTGGATGTTAAACGCCGGCACGGCGTAGCCTTTTGCCTGTGCGTCCTGCAGAAGATATTTCGTTGAGATAATGCTCATGATGCGATCCTCTTAAGCCTGCCACGGGTGAATAACAACGCCCTGTACCACGCGGTTGACCGTGCCGCTGGCGGATGGCGTATCGGGTGTATTGCCCACGCTGAGGGACTGGGACAGCGCAAAGACCTGGGCGTACATCAGGAAGCAGAACGCCTGTTCCATATCAATAAACGGGCGTGAAGGCGGCAGCAGGATGTGCGGGCCCGCTTCAATCACCGGATCGTTTTCAGCGGCGATGGCGACAACGCGCAGGGCCTGGCGATCGCGACGCAATTCGGCCAGAAGATCCAGATCGTACTGACGCGTATACGGATGGCTGGAGATAAACACCACCACCAGCGTTTCGTTATCTACCAGCGACTTAGGCCCGTGACGGAACCCCGTTGGGGAATCGTAGAATGCCGCCAGCTTGCCCGCGGTCAGTTCCAGTACCTTCAGCGCCGATTCGCGTGCCGCCCCCTGCAGGCCACCGCTTCCCAGGTAGACGATCCGTTTCCAGGGCTCGTTACCAAATACGCCATGGCGGAAATCACCAAGTGAGGTGAGGATCGCCTGACAGCGATCGGCCACGTCGCGGAAGGTGTTGCTGTTGATCGTCTCTGGCGCGAATACGGCCAGGCAGCTTGCCATCATGGTGGTGATACTGCTGGTCATCGCGAAACCGCGATCGTGCGTTTCGGCAGGCATCAGCAGGGCACAGGCGTTATCACTGTCGATAGCGCTCTGATACAGGTTTCCCGCCTCGTTACAGGTGATCGACAGGTGGTAGCACTCCGGCACGAACTGATTGGCCAGCTCAACGGCGGCGACGCTCTCAGGGCTGTTACCGGAACGGGCAAATGAGATCAGCAGCAGCGGATGTGCAGGGCTGAAGTAATCCATCGGGTTTGTGACCAGATCGGTTGTCGGAACGGCGCAGATGTTTTTCCCGGTGTGGCTCGCAAGCCATGGCGCAATAATATCGCCTATAAACGCGGACGTGCCCGCGCCGGTCAGTACGATCCGCAGATCGTGCTTACGCAGCAGTGGCGTCAGGAAACTGTCAATCGAGGAGCGCAAATTATCGATGTTGTGGAGCGAGCGGATCCAGCTGGCAGGCTGCTGGCGGATCTCTTCTTCGGTCCAGGTGCCGGTGGTGGCGGTGGGGGTGATCTGTGGCATAACTCAATCCTTAGTCGTGTGAATTCCACATCAGACGCTGGCAAATGTGTCGCTATCTTTCGTTTCGTTTCACTTGTTCACTTAAGCAGTTAAATAAAATCTATAGAAAAGAAATCGAAAGTTCAATGAAAGAAAAGAAATAAAACGAAAAGTGTGATCGCGAAAGGAAAGGGTAAACTTAAGGAAAGGAAAAGAAAGGCCTTACGGTTTGGCGCCATAAAGCCAAAAGGAGACACAATAAAAGGGCTAAAGGGGGAGAGCCTGGCCCTGAATCCAGATCTGCTGAAGGTGTAAACCATCATCCAGCGCAATAATATTGGCGCGTTTCCCTGGCGCTAAGGAGCCAAGCTGATGATCAATGCCCAGCAGGCGGGCAGGATGCAGCGAAGCCATATGAATAGCCTCTTCTGCTGTCACACCCGCATGTTCCACCATATGCCTGACGGCGGCATCCAGCGACAGCGTGCTTCCCGCCAGCCCGCCGGAGACGGTTTTCACTACGCCGTGGTGCATTGTGACCTCTTCGCCACAGAGCATATACCGCCCGTCCGGCATACCTGCCGCCTGCATGGCATCGGTAATCAGCACCACGCGGTCCTTCGCACAGCAGCTACATATACGCATGGCGCCCGGATGAACATGATGACCGTCGGCAATAAGTTCCAGCCACGCCCGTTTGTCCGTCAGCCCGGCACCGACCATACCCGGCGCTCTGTGATGCAGCCCCGTCATACCGTTAAAGCAGTGCACCAGTCCGTCTGCACCGGCGTCAAAGGCGGCGAGGGTTTGCTCGTACGTGGCGCCACTGTGGCCCAGCATCACACGGATACCCCGCTGCTTCAGGTGGCGAATGGCCTGTAGCGCGCCGGGCTTTTCCGGTGCCAGTGCCACCACCTTCAGCGTGTTGTGCGATACCGCAATCAACGCGTCCAGCTCGGCGATATCCAGTTCACGAAACAGTTCAGGCGGATGCGCCCCTTTGTTCTGCGGCGTAAAGTACGGGCCCTCCAGATAGCTGCCCAGAATCTGCGCGCCAGGGCCGCCTGACTGACAGCGTCGGGCGATCCGCGTGAGTGCGCCGTGAATCGCCTCCATCGGCGCGGTGACCGTCGTGGGCAAAAATGCCCCGACGCCTTCACGTGCTTTATGAAGAGCCAAAACGTCCAGCGCATCGGGGGCGTCATCCATCACATCCACACCCATGCCACCATGAACGTGAATATCGATGTACGCCGGACAAAGCTGCCCGGCATCGCGAGCGTTAACCCCCGCAGGGACAGGTTCAATCGCCGTGATAACGCCGTTCTCGATACGAAGCTGGTGGTCATCCAGCCAGCCCTGTTCGGTCAGTACCCGCCGCGCGCGCAGTAGCTGACTCATATCCCTTCCTCAGCGGGAGCTTCCTCGCGACAGCGGCCAAGCTCATCTACCAGGCTCGTCAGACCACGGTGACCACACTCCAGCGCCTGCCGACGAAACGCTTCGCTGCTCAGACCCTCACGTTCGAGCACCATCTCCAGCAGCAATTGCAGGTTGGTGCCGGTGATCACTTCGCTGCCCGGTCTTTTCATAGCGAGCGTAGAAGCAACGCGAAACGGCGTCCCGCCCAGCAGATCGGTAAGGAACACAATATCGTGCCGGGCATCGAGCTCGCTCACCGCCTGCTCAAGCTCCGCTGTCAGCCGCGCGGTGGTGGAGGTTTCCGGAAAATCGATGGCGATAAACTGCGGCTGCTCGCCGAGGATTTGCTTCATAGCCTGCTCAAGCCCGCTGGCAAATCCACCGTGACCCGTCAAAATAATGCCTAACATCGCAACCTCTTTGTTTTTACAGGAAGTGACAGAATTTACCGACAACACCCAGCACCACGGTGATACCAATCAGCCGCAGCGGGCTCCAGCCACGACGCACTAACCAGAACATGGTCAGGGTGTAGACCAGCGGCAGAAACGCAGGCATCAGCTTATCGATAACGTCAGCCTGCAGTTTAACGACCGCATCCCCGGCTTTGATTTCGAGTGTGGTATTGAGACGAACATAGGTTGCCACCAGCGCACCGATTACCGTCATCCCGACGATGGAAGCCGCATGGCCGACCTTTTTAGTATTGGCTTTGATCAACGGAATGGCTGCGACACCCATCCGGTAAGCGTAATGCGCCAGGCCAAAACGCAGGCCGAGATGCACCACGTTAAACAGCACGATAAACACCACCGCACCCAGAATCGAACCTTGCAGCGCCAGGCTGGCGCCGATACCGCCGCAGATAGGCAACAGGGTCAGCCAGAACATGGCGTCACCAATGCCGCCAAGCGGCGCACCGACGGCAATTTTGGTGCTCTGGATGCTGTTTACATCCTGTTTGGAGCGTTCCATCGCCAGAATAATGCCAATAACAAAGGTCACCAGGAACGGGTGGGTATTAAAGAACCCCATGTGACCTTTCATGGCGCGTGCCAGATCGCGCTTGTTGGTATGGATCTTTTTCAACGCAGGCAGTAACCCGTAAAGCCAGCCGGAGGCCTGCATACGTTCATAGTTGAATGAGGCCTGCAGCAGCATAGAACGCCAGGCGACGCGGTTGATGTCCTTTTTGGTCAGTTCGGCACCGATGCTCTGGTCTTCGTAGAAGTTTTCATTGACGCCGGTCAGCAGCGTCTCTTCGCTTTCAGACACGCCCGGTAATGTTGTGTGATTAGATGCCATCTTCGAATTCCTCTTTCTGGGCTGCAGGCGCCGCCGGTTCAGGTGATTTACGCATCAGGTCTATCAAAGCCATGGCCAGCGCGGCAGCGGCAATCGCCAGAACCGGAAGCTTGAGCCAGGCCGCAGCGACAAAACCGATAATGAAGTAGGGGATGTAGACGTTTTTCATCATTATTTTGAGCAGCACGGCAAAGCCAATGGCAGGCATGATGCCGCCCGCGACGCCAAGGCCATCAATCAGGCGCTCCGGCAGCACATCAATGGCGGTTTTCGCGTGCTCCGCACCAAAGTAAATGGGCAGAAATGCGCACAAGAAATAGAAGAGGCCAAGTGCCAGCAGAGCCAGATAGTTAACCCGTTCAATGCCGTTGGTATCTGCATTAGCCGCCATGCGATCGCAGCGGGACATCACGCCGGACATTACCGAGAAGAGGAAGGTAATTCCCATCTGTACCGCGACGGCAAACGGCACGGCGACCCCGACGGCGACATCCGGTTTCACGCCTGTGGTGATGGCAAACGTGGTCCCGACGATGGTGCCGATAATGACGTTTGGCGGCTGTGCGCCCGCGAGCGGTGCCAGACCCATCCAGACCAGCTCTAACGTCCCGCCGGTTAAAATCCCGGTGTGCAGATCGCCAAGGATCAGGCCAACCAGCGGCCCGAGTACGACCGGACGGTGCATGTGTGTTAAGCCATTAAACATATCCAGACCCGCGATAAAGGCGAGAAGCCCCAGCGCGAAAGCCTGCAACAGACTGATTTCCATTGTGAATCCCTCAAAGCAGTTTAAAGAGATCCAAAGCAGTCTCTGTTGGAACGCCCTGAACGAAGCATTCCACCCCGGCCGCTTTCAGGCCGTTGAAGGCGGCGATATCGTCCGCGTCTACAGATACCGTTTTGGCAATTTGTTGTTTGCCACTGGCGTAGTGCATGTTTCCTACGTTGATACGGGTGATGGGCACGCCCCCCTCAACCAGCTTCAGAAAATCAGCGGGAGATTTACAGACCAGCAGAATTTTCTGGCGGTCAGCGGCGCGATGAATGTTGTCGATCACTTTTTGCAAAGACCAGAAACGCACGGCGATCCCCTCCGCGAGCACCATTTCCATCAGGTTCTGTTGAACCGGATCCTCTGCCACCTCGTCATTCGCGACCAGTACCAGGTTCGCCCCCGCGAACCCCACCCATTGCACGCCCACCTGACCGTGGATCAGACGTTCATCAATTCGGCATAAGACAATGTTTGGCATAGCTTTTTCCTCTTTTTAATTATGCATGCTGAGTCGTTACGCCTTCGCAGGCGGCGTGGTACTGCTGAAGTATGTCCTGAATGTGGTTGATGATGAGTTCTCGCGGCGTTGACTTGAGAGCCCCCTCGCGAACTTTGCTGTACTGCAACGGCAAATACTGGCTAATCAGCGGCAACGGTAGCGGTTCGTCCGCCAGGTTACGCACCAAACGTTCAAAGGCATCGTCAATCTGGCTGTCCGGCCAGTAGTAGCGTACGCGGTCAGAGTAGCTGTAGCCACGCGCCAGGCGGCGTGCGTTGCTGTCGCCATGGTAGTGGCTTTGCCAGTATTCCGGCCGATCGAGCATCACGGTTTCCAGCACGTGACGCAGGCCCGAGCTGGCTTTCGCTGGCAGCAGCTCTTCTTCTATGGCAGCCAGCGCAAAGAGTGCCTCACGCAGAGCGAAGGTAAGGGCCGGGCCGACTTTTAAAATGGCGAAGTGGTCCTTTACCAGCTGGCGAAGCGCCTGTGGCGTCTGGTAGTCGGTAGAGTGCGCTTCAAAAACCAGCGTATCGTAGGCTTCAACCATGGTGCTCAGGGCATGGGCTTTTTGCGGCTGGTAGTCACAGACGTGCGCATGGTCGAACTCCACGCCAGGCTGAACCACCAGGCCAATAATGCGTGGCCAGATGTCACCTAACCCTTCCTTTTCAAACGCATGACGATGCGCCTCAAGCGTCGCGCGAGCCGCGTCCGGCGTGGTGACTTCAAGCTCGGTAAGCGTTTCGTGCGCGCCACCCGGCACGGGGACTTCAGTGCCAATGACATAGACCAGATCGGATTCACCAGACTGTTCACGGCAGGTCTGTTCGGCGACTTTCGCCAGACGTGCCGCGCGTTCGGCGACGATCGCGTCGGTCAAAGGAACCGGATCATCCTCGCAGGACATACTGCAGTCGAGGTGGATCTTTTTGAACCCGGCTGCGACATAGCTTTTAATAAGATCGTCAGCATTGGACATCGCTTCCTGCGCGGGCAGGTGTTGCCAGCGGTTTGGCCCTAAGTGGTCGCCGCCGAGGATCATCTGCGACGCGGGGAAGCCAAGAGAGTCCGCCAGCTTGCGGACGAACCCGTAAAAGTCGGCGGGCGTCATGCCGGTGTAACCGCCAAACTGATCGACCTGGTTTGAGGTGGCTTCAATCAGCAGCGGCGTTTGTTGCGAATGGGCGTAACGAATTGCAGCTTCAAGTACTAATGGATGTGCGGAACAGACGGCATAAATCCCGTTTGTATTCCCCCGTTTATGTTGTTCCACCATATCAGTCAGATGTTTCACTTTCCTCTCCATTTCGGATGGTGATGGCATTCATCTTTCGTTTTGTTTCATTTGATACTGCATTATGGTGGTATAAAAATAAAACGAAAGATAATAGTTTTCCGATCTGTTTCACAAAAGAAACGCAATGAAAGGTTTCAGCGTCGGGAAGGGGAGGGTAAGAACGGCATATGGGGCTTGCATTCCCCTAAAAGAAAGGCCTTAATAGGCAAAACGAAATGAAACGAAAGTTTATTTATAAAGGATCGCGTATGAGCAGCACTGATTCCTCCGCGGAAAAGCGCATCACCGGCACCAGTGAAAGGCGAGAGCAGATCATTCAGCGGTTGCGGGCGCAGGGAAGCGTACAGGTTAACGATCTTTCCCATTTATACGGCGTGTCGACGGTCACGATCCGCAACGATCTGGCTTTTCTGGAGAAGCAAGGTATCGCCGTTCGCGCCTATGGTGGCGCGTTGATTTGCGAAGGCAATGTGCCGGGCGTTGAACCCTCCGTTGAAGATAAAAGCTCGCTGAATACTGCCGTGAAGCGCAGCATCGCGAAAGTTGCCGCAGAACTGGTAAAGCCAGGGCATCGCATCATTCTGGATTCGGGTACCACAACGTTTGAAATTGCCCGAATGCTGCGCCAGCACACGGATGTGATTGCCATGACCAATGGCATGAACGTCGCGAACGCTTTGCTGGAAGCGGAAGGAGTGGAACTGCTGATGACAGGCGGGCATCTGCGCCGTCAGTCGCAATCCTTCTATGGCGACCAGGCGGAGCAGTCATTGCAGAATTATCACTTCGATCTTTTGTTCCTGGGCGTTGACGCCATCGATCTCGATCGCGGTGTGAGCACGCACAACGAAGACGAGGCGCGCCTCAACCGCCGGATGTGCGAAGTGGCAGAGCGTATTATTGTCGTGACCGACTCCAGCAAATTTAACCGCTCGAGCCTGCATAAAATCATTGATACACAACGGATTGATATGATTATTGTCGACGAAGGCATCCCGGCGGAGAGCCTGGATGGGTTGCGTAAAAGCGGGATCGATGTGGTGTTGGTGAAAGGGTAGTTTCTCCCCTCACCCTAACCCTCTCCCCTGTGGAGAGGGCAGGGTGAGGGGCTATCACGTCACCGGTGCCGGGTTAAACACCGCCAGCTGATTGTGCAGCCCCCACTGGTCCGAGAAGGTTTTCTTCCTGCCGCTCGCCACATCCAGAATAAAGTGGAACAGCTTCCAGCCTACCTCTTCTATGCTCTCTTCCCCGGTGGCGATGGTGCCTGCGTTAATGTCCATTAAGTCATACCAGCGGTTAGCCAGCTCAGTGCGGGTGGCCATTTTAATCACAGGCACCGCCATCAGGCCGTACGGCGTACCGCGTCCGGTGGTAAAGACCTGCACCGTAATGCCGGAAGCCACCTGCTGGGTGCCGCAAACAAAGTCACTGGCCGGGGTTGCCGCGTAGATCAAACCGCGTTTCGTTGGGCGCTGGCCCGGCGAGAGGACTTCTACAATGGCACTTTGACCGGATTTGGCGATAGAGCCGAGCGCTTTTTCCACCACGTTCGCCAGGCCCCCTTTTTTGTTCCCCGGAGAGGGGTTGGCGCTGCGGTCGGTTTTTCCCATATCGAGGTAATTATCGTACCAGGCCATCTCTTCGAGCAGGCGTTTGCCCACCTCTTCGTTGATGGCGCGTGGCGTGAGTAGATGGATGGCATCTCGCACTTCTGTCACTTCAGAGAACATCACCGTGGCCCCGCAGCGAACAAACAGGTCGGAGGCATAACCCACCGCCGGGTTGGCGGTCACGCCGGAAAACGCATCGCTGCCGCCACATTGTGTACCAACCACCAGCTCGGAAGCCGGGCAGGTCTCACGTTGACGCGTATTGAGTTTAGCCAGATGACGCTCTGCAACCTCAAGGATATCGTCAACCATCGAACGGAAACCAACGTGGTGTTCGTCCTGCAGACGTACAATGCTGGCCTCATCGGCCGGAATGGCTTTTACATCCTCGGTGCCCTGCAGCAGGCGCTCAGGCTGTAGCTTTTCACAACCCAGGCCTATCACCATCACTTCGCCACCAAAGTTCGGGTTCAGGGCGATATTGTGAATAGTTCGGATTGGCACCACGGCCGCAGGGGCATTGATCGCCACGCCGCAGCCGTAAAGGTGATTCAGCCCCACCACGCCATCAACGTTCGGGTACTTTGGCAGCAGATCGCGCTCAATGAGTTTCACCACGTAATCCACCACGCCTGCCACACAGTGAACGCTGGTGGTAATGCCGAGCAGATTCTTGGTTCCAACGCTGCCGTCTGCGTTGCGATAGCCTTCAAAGGTGTACCCTTCCAGCGGTGGCAGCGGCTCCGGGACACGGGTCGCCAGCGGCAGGGTGTTCAACGGTGGGGCTTCTGGCAGCTCGACCAGAGACTCATCAATCCAGCTGCCTTGCGGAATGGCACGGACGGCATAGCCAATGACTTCACCATAACGCACGATTTCACCCTGGGCCGGGATATCCACCAGCGCCACTTTATGCCCCTGCGGAATATGTTCAATCAGCTCCAGGCCATCCGGGAAGCGGGTTCCGGCTTTTAAGCCATTGTCGTTCACAATAATTGCCACATTATCCGTGTCGTGAACTTTTATATAGAACGCCGTCGGCAACGCTTGTCGAATTTCAATGTCGGCCATTGTTCAATATTCTCCAGCAAAGAATCTGATAATTAATACAGCCAATTTTCTTATGGCAAAAATAAAAACGCAGCTTGCGAAAATAGAGCATGTCAGGAGACAGAGCGTGAGAATGTGATCGCGATCGCTCCCGAACCAGTAATGGCTGATTCTGTGCATCAGCGCCCAGTGGTTTGTGCATATGCTCAAAATATTATTGAAACAGAGCGTAACACTTGAGCATTAAAACAATGTGCTGCCGGAAAGCGGCGATTATACTGAATGACGATTTTATCACGCCGAAATAGAGAATAAATATAACGCTGGTAATAAGTATACTGACCAGGGCTGCGGAATTAAAAAGGTAAATACGATGAATAACGCTATCTTCCCAAATAAATTTAAAGCGGCGCTTGCGGCGCACCAGATTCAAATTGGATGCTGGTCCGCACTGGCAAACCCAATCAGCACCGAAGTGCTGGGTCTGGCGGGGTTCGACTGGCTGGTGCTTGATGGCGAGCATGCGCCGAACGATATCAGCACCTTTATTCCGCAGCTGATGGCGCTCAAAGGCAGCCAGAGCGCGCCGGTGGTCCGCGTCCCCACGAACGAGCCGGTGATCATCAAGCGCCTGCTGGATATCGGCTTCTACAACTTCCTGATCCCGTTTGTCGAAACGCAGGAGGAGGCGGCACAGGCCGTGGCGTCAACACGCTATCCGCCGGAAGGGATCCGCGGCGTCTCCGTTTCGCATCGCGCCAACATGTTTGGCACCGTACCGGACTACTTTGCGCAGTCCAACAGCAACATCACCATTCTGGTACAGATTGAGAGTCAGCAGGGTGTCGATAACGTGGATGCCATCGCCGCCACCGAGGGCGTGGACGGTATTTTTGTCGGCCCAAGCGATCTGGCGGCCGCATTTGGGCACCTGGGCAATGCGGGTCACCCGGATGTGCAGCGCGCCATCCAGCACATCTTTGCCCGCGCCAAAGCGCACGGCAAACCGTGTGGCATTCTGGCGCCGGTTGAAGCAGACGCACGCCGCTATCTGGAGTGGGGCGCGACCTTCGTTGCCGTCGGCAGCGACCTCGGCGTATTCCGTTCTGCGACGCAGAAATTAGCGGACGCTTTTAAAAAATAACCATCTTGAGGAAAACAGATTATGACGCTGAAAGTGGGTTTTATTGGCCTCGGCATTATGGGCAAACCAATGAGTAAAAACCTCATCAAAGCAGGATACTCCCTGGTGGTTTCAGACCATAATTCGCAGGCCGTGGCCGAAGTGATGGCGGCTGGCGCAGAAACCGCCACCACAGCCAAAGCCATTGCCGAGCAGTGCGATGTCATTATCACCATGCTGCCAAACTCTCCCCATGTAAAAGAGGTCGCGCTGGGTGAGAACGGCATTATCGACGGCGCGAAGCCGGGCCTTGTGTTGATCGACATGAGCTCCATCGCACCGCTGGCCAGCCGGGAAATCAGCGAGGCGTTGAAAGCGAAAGGCGTCGAGATGCTCGATGCCCCGGTGAGCGGCGGTGAACCGAAAGCCATCGACGGCACGTTGTCGGTCATGGTCGGCGGCGATAAGGCGATTTTCGACAAATACTACGATCTGATGAAAGCGATGGCCGGTTCCGTGGTGCACACCGGGGAGATTGGCGCGGGTAACGTAACCAAGCTGGCAAACCAGGTGATTGTGGCGCTGAATATTGCCGCCATGTCGGAGGCGCTCACTCTGGCCACCAAAGCGGGCGTCAACCCGGATCTGGTTTACCAGGCGATCCGCGGTGGGCTGGCGGGTAGCACGGTGCTGGACGCTAAAGCGCCGATGGTGATGGATCGTAACTTCAAACCCGGTTTCCGTATCGACCTGCACATTAAAGATCTGGCTAACGCGCTGGACACTTCTCACGGCGTAGGGGCCCAACTGCCGCTGACCGCCGCCGTCATGGAGATGATGCAGGCGCTACGTGCCGATGGCCTGGGCACCGCTGACCACAGTGCCATTGCGTGCTACTACGAAAAACTGGCGAAGGTGGAAGTCTCCCGTTAATTTCGGCTTCCCTACAACCAAGGGTGACAGCGGCGTGCAAACCCACTATACTGCGCGCCGAAGCTGACCAGACAGTCGCCGCTTCGTCGTCGTCCACCTTCGGGTGGAGACGGGCGGAGGGGAGGAAAGTCCGGGCTCCATAGGGCAGGGTGCCAGGTAACGCCTGGGGGGGAAACCCACGACCAGTGCAACAGAGAGCAAACCGCCGATGGCCCACGCAAGTGGGATCAGGTAAGGGTGAAAGGGTGCGGTAAGAGCGCACCGCGCGGCTGGTAACAGTCCGTGGCACGGTAAACTCCACCCGGAGCAAGGCCAAATAGGGGTTCACATGGTACGGCCCGTACTGAACCCGGGTAGGCTGCTTGAGCCAGTGAGCGATTGCTGGCCTAGATGAATGACTGTCCACGACAGAACCCGGCTTATCGGTCAGCTTCAACTTCTTAGAAAACCCCGCTTCGGCGGGGTTTTTGCTATCTGCGCTAAAAGAGATGAATGACTGTCCACTCCGCTTTCTATGAAAGAACGCGGCTCATCGGTCAGCTTCAACTTCTTAGAGAACCCCGCTTCGGCGGGGTTTTTGCTTAATGGGGCATGTACGCAGGTTAAGCGCAGCGCCACCCGGCCCCTCCCCAAACGACACCAATTCTCATATTTGCGACATTAAGCACATTTCACTATTTTCTTCATTCATTGCCGCTCTGCTGTCTAATCCTGATCGCTATCACAAAATTTACCGCTAAAAAATCCTGAATTCTGAGTATGATTAATTTGTTATGAATGTTAACTGGATGATCCCGAATGTTTTCTTATTTGATATGTATATTTTGAAATTAAAAACATTCACCCTAAAAATGTGTGATGTATTCCACTCTTTCCCGAACCTCTGTCAAATTACGCCCGTAAATTTCGAAAAACTGAAAGAATGTTTCACATGAATAATGGTTATTTATTGTTCTTTAATTGCCTGAAAGATAGTCTTTATTGATTTTTTAAACGCAGCGAAATTTATCCGGGTTATCGCCATAAAATAAATTTATTACCGCCATTTTTGTTGATCAATATCAGCGTGATAGCGTATTTGATTGGTTGTATTTTATTGATTTAAAAGGTTTTTAATGGGGTTGGGTAGTTCCTGGTAAGGGTGCGAAAAGACAAATTGTGAGTAACAGCACATACCCCCTGAAACAATATTGAGTAGAATCCACCCCGTCATAGGGAAATAAGCGCAGAATATTATGAACACTATTATTCTACCGAAAACACAGCACCTCGTGGTATTTCAGGAAGTCATTAAAAGTGGCTCCATAGGTTCTGCAGCAAGACAACTGGGTCTGACGCAACCCGCCGTCAGCAAAATTATCAGTGATATCGAATCTTACTTCGGTGTGGAAGTGATGGTGCGTAAAAACACGGGCGTAAAACTGACGGCGGCGGGCCAGGTTCTGCTCTCGTACTCAGAGTCGATCACCCGTGAGATGAAAAACATGGTGAGCGAGATTAACAGCCTCAGTTTCAGCACCGTCATGGACGTCTCGTTTGGTTATCCCTCACTGATTGGCTTCACGTTCCTCTCTGAAATGATCAAAAAATTCAAGGAAGTGTTCCCGAAAGCGCGGGTCTCCATGTATGAAGCGCAGCTCTCTTCTTTCCTTCCCGCCATTCGTGACGGGCGGCTGGACTTTGCCATCGGCACGCTGAGTGATGAAATGCTGCTGCAGGATCTGCATGTCGAACCGCTGTTCGAGTCTGAATTTGTGCTGGTGGCCAGCAAATCACGAACGTGCACCGCCCCGACGACACTGGCATCGCTCACCCATGAGCAGTGGGTGATGCCGCAAACCGACATGGGCTACTACAAAGAACTTCTGACCACCCTGCAAGACAACCACATCAGTATTGAAAACATCGTCCAGACCGATTCCGTCGTCACCATTTATAACCTTGTCCTCAATGCCGACTACCTGACGGTGATCCCCCGCGACATGATTGCGCCGTTCGGTTCAGACCAGTTTATTGTGCTGCCAGTGGAAGATGAATTACCGGTGGCACGCTATGCCGCCGTGTGGTCAAAAAATTACAGAATTAAAAAATCAGCGTCAGTGTTAGTTGAGCTGGCGAAACAATATGCGTCACTGACCAGTGAACGACGACGATGAATAATTAATTTCCAAATAAGTACTGCCTATTTTTTGAAAAACACCCCAGAGCTTATTTTAGCTGTGCTCTGATACCCTGACTTTGCCCGAAAAGAATGAATTATTATAACGAGGATATTATGCATATTACCTACGATCTCCCGGTAACCATTGAAGATATTCAGGACGCCAGAAAACGACTGGCAGGAAAGATATATAAAACCGGCATGCCGCGCTCGAATTATCTCAGCGAACGCTGTAAGGGTGAAATCTTTCTGAAGTTTGAAAATATGCAGCGTACCGGCTCCTTCAAAATTCGCGGCGCGTTCAATAAATTAAGCTCGCTGACCGATGCTGAAAGACGTAAAGGGGTTGTGGCCTGCTCTGCGGGAAACCATGCGCAGGGCGTCTCCCTTTCCTGTGCCATGCTCGGCATCGACGGCAAAGTGGTGATGCCGATGGGCGCGCCAAAATCCAAAGTTGCCGCCACGCGTGACTACTCGGCGGAAGTGGTGCTGCACGGCGAGAACTTCAACGACACGATCGCCAAAGTGAGCGAAATCGTTGAGATGGAAGGGCGTATTTTTATCCCGCCTTATGATGACCCAAAAGTGATCGCCGGCCAGGGCACGATCGGCCTCGAAATTCTCGAAGATTTATACGATGTGGATAACGTCATTGTGCCGATCGGTGGTGGCGGGTTAATTGCTGGCATCGCAACGGCAATAAAATCGATTAACCCGACCATTAATATTATCGGCGTACAGTCTGAAAACGTTCACGGCATGGCGGCGTCGTATCAGGCAGGTGAAATTATTAACCATCGGGTTACCGGCACATTAGCAGACGGCTGCGACGTTTCTCGTCCGGGTAAATTAACCTTCGAAATTGTTCGTGAATTAGTCGACGACATTGTGCTGGTCAGCGAAGACGATATTCGTAACAGTATGATTGCGTTAATTCAGCGAAACAAAGTGGTGACCGAAGGGGCGGGGGCGCTGGCCTGCGCGGCGTTATTGAGCGGCAAGCTCGACCATTATATTCAGGGGCGCAAAACCGTCTGCATTATTTCCGGCGGCAATATCGATCTCTCTCGTGTTTCCCAAATTACCGGCTTCGTTGACGCATAAGGATGACCTATGAGCAACACTGAAAGCATTATCGTTGGCCAGACAAAAACGTCCTCCTGGCGTAAGTCAGACACCACCTGGACGCTGGGATTGTTTGGTACCGCCATTGGCGCAGGCGTGCTGTTCTTCCCTATACGTGCAGGTTTCGGCGGCTTGATCCCTATCCTGCTGATGCTGCTTCTCGCGTTCCCGATTGCGTTCTACTGCCACCGCGCGCTGGCGCGTCTGTGCCTGTCCGGTAGCAACGTTTCCGGCAATATCACCGAAACGGTGGAGGAGCATTTTGGTAAAACAGGCGGAGTGGTCATCACGTTCCTCTACTTCTTCGCCATTTGCCCGCTACTGTGGATTTACGGCGTCACCATTACCAACACCTTTATGACCTTCTGGGAAAACCAGCTCCAGATGCCGGCGCTAAACCGCGGCGTGGTGGCGCTGTTCCTGCTGCTGCTGATGGCCTTTGTGATCTGGTTCGGTAAAGACCTGATGGTGAAGGTCATGAGCTATCTGGTATTCCCGTTTATCGCCAGTCTGGTGCTGATTTCCCTGTCGCTGATCCCTTACTGGAACTCGGCGGTGATCGACCAGGTTAACCTGAGCGATATCGCCTTCACCGGCCATGACGGCATTCTGGTGACGGTGTGGCTGGGGATCTCCATCATGGTCTTCTCCTTTAACTTCTCGCCGATTGTCTCCTCGTTTGTGGTCTCCAAGCGCGAAGAGTACGAACCGGAGTTCGGTAAAGACTTCACCGAGCAGAAATGCTCCAGAATCATCGGCCGCGCCAGCCTGCTGATGGTCGCCGTGGTGATGTTCTTCGCCTTTAGCTGCCTGTTTACGCTCTCTCCGCAGAACATGGCTGATGCCAAAGCGCAGAACATTCCGGTGCTCTCTTATCTGGCGAACCATTTTGCGTCGATGTCAGGCACCAAATCGACGTTTGCGACGGTGCTGGAATACGGCGCCTCTATCATCGCGCTGGTCGCAATCTTCAAATCTTTCTTCGGCCACTATCTGGGCACGCTGGAAGGGCTGAACGGCCTGATCCTGAAGTTCGGGTACAAGGGCGATAAGAAGAAGGTCTCGGTGGGCAAACTGAACACCATCAGCATGGTCTTCATCATGGGCTCCACCTGGGTTGTCGCGTATGCCAACCCGAACATTCTGGACCTTATTGAGGCCATGGGAGCACCCATCATCGCTTCTCTGCTGTGTCTGTTGCCGATGTATGCCATCCGCAAAGCCCCGGCAATGGCGAAGTATAAGGGCAGACCCGAGAACATCTTCGTCACCGTTGTCGGCCTGCTGACCATTCTGAACATCGTTTACAAACTGTTCTAAATCAATGCTCAGGAAGAGCGGAGTCACACCATGATTGAGTTTCCGGTTGTACTGGTTATTAACTGCGGTTCGTCCTCTGTTAAGTTTTCAGTGCTCGATGCCAGCAGCTGCGATCCCCTGATGACGGGCATTGCCGACGGTATCAATACTGAAAAAGCCTTTATTTCCGTGAACGGGGGTGAGCCAGCCACACTGGCTCACCATGACTACGAAGGGGCGCTGGCTGCCATCGCCCTGGAGCTGGAGAAGCGTGACCTGATGAGCAGCGTGGCCTTAATTGGCCACCGCATTGCCCACGGCGGTGAACGCTTCAGCGAGTCTACCCTTATCACGGAGCAGGTTATCAATGAGATCCGCCAGGTTTCTTCTCTGGCACCACTGCACAACTACGCCAACTTAAGCGGTGTGGAAGCGGCGGAACGCCTGTTCCCGAACGTTCAGCAGGTGGCGGTGTTTGACACCAGTTTCCATCAGACGTTGCCGCCGCAGGCGTATCTGTACGGGTTGCCGTACCGCTACTTTGAGGAGCTGGGCGTGCGGCGCTATGGTTTTCACGGCACTTCCCACCGCTACGTTGCCGGGCAGGCGCATACGCTTCTCGGGCTTTCGCCGGACGACAGCGGGTTAGTGATTGCCCACCTGGGTAATGGCGCGTCGATTTGCGCGGTTCGTAATGGCAAAAGCGTTGATACCTCGATGGGGATGACGCCGCTGGAAGGGCTGATGATGGGCACGCGCTGTGGCGACGTGGATTTTGGCGCGATGGCGTGGATTGCCCAGCAAACCGGCCAGTCGTTCGAGGATCTGGAGCGTGTGGTTAACAAAGAATCTGGCTTGCTGGGGATCTCCGGGATTTCCGCCGATCTCAGGACGCTGGAAAAAGCCTGGCGCGAGGGAAATCCGCGGGCGCAGCTGGCGATAAAAACCTTTGTGCACCGCATTGCACGGCATATCGCCGGACACGCGGCGTCGCTGCATCGCCTGGACGGGGTGGTGTTTACCGGAGGGATTGGCGAGAACTCTACGCTCATCCGCAGGCTGGTAGCAGAACATCTCAAGGTCTTTGGCCTCATCCTCGACGAGACCCGCAACGCCCTGCCTGGCAGCGCGGGTGAACGCATCATCAGCGCCGATACGTCCCGCGTGGCGTGTGCGGTGATCCCTACCAATGAAGAAAAAATGATCGCGCTGGACGCCCTCCGTCTTGGGAAGGTTACCCCGGCTGCGGCTTACGCCTGACAGAGCGAGAATCTCATGAAAGTAACGATTGATACGCGCGTTGCGCCCTACAGCGACGCATGGGCCGGGTTTCGCGGTGAAGAATGGAAAGACGCCGTTAACGTGCGCGATTTTATTCAGCATAACTACACCCCTTATGAAGGCGACGAAACTTTCCTCGCGCAGGCGACGCCAGCAACGACGGCGCTGTGGCAAAAGGTGATGGTGGGGATTCGCCAGGAAAATGCCACCCACGCCCCGGTGGATTTCGATACCAACATCGCCACCACCATTACCGCTCACGGACCGGGCTATATCGACCGTGAGCTGGAGACCATCGTCGGCCTGCAAACCGATAAGCCGCTCAAGCGCGCCCTGCATCCGTATGGTGGGATCAACATGATCCGCAGTTCGTTCGAAGCCTACGGCCGCGAGATGGATCCGCAGTTCGAATACCTGTTTACCGACCTGCGTAAAACCCATAACCAGGGCGTGTTTGACGTCTACTCGCCGGAGATGATGCGTTGCCGTAAATCGGGTGTACTGACCGGGCTGCCGGACGGCTACGGACGCGGGCGCATCATCGGCGACTACCGCCGCGTGGCGCTGTACGGCATCAGCTATCTGGTGCGTGAGCGTGAACTGCAGTTCGCGGATCTGCAGCCGAGACTGGAACGCGGCGAGGATCTGGAGGCGACGATCCGCCTGCGCGAAGAGCTGGCGGAGCATAAGCGTGCGCTGCTGCAGATCCAGCAGATGGCGGCGAACTACGGCTTTGATATCTCGCGTCCGGCGATGAACGCGCAGGAAGCGGTGCAGTGGCTGTACTTTGCCTACCTGGCCGCGGTGAAATCCCAGAACGGTGGGGCGATGTCGCTGGGGCGCACCGCGTCATTCCTCGATATCTACATTGAGCGCGACATGCAGGCCGGGCGGCTGAATGAAGTTCAGGCACAGGAGCTGATCGACCACTTCATCATGAAGATCCGCATGGTGCGCTTCCTGCGTACGCCGGAGTTCGACACGCTCTTCTCTGGCGATCCGATTTGGGCGACAGAGGTGATTGGCGGGATGGGGCTGGACGGCCGCACGCTGGTGACCAAAAACAGCTTCCGCTACCTGCACACGCTGCACACCATGGGGCCTGCGCCAGAGCCAAACCTGACGATCCTGTGGTCTGAACAACTGCCGATCGCGTTCAAGAAATACGCCGCGCAGGTCTCGATTGTCACCTCGTCGCTGCAGTATGAGAACGACGATCTGATGCGTGCCGACTTCAACAGCGACGACTACGCTATTGCCTGCTGCGTCAGCCCGATGGTGATCGGCAAGCAGATGCAGTTCTTTGGTGCCCGCGCCAACCTGGCGAAAACGTTGCTGTATGCGATCAACGGCGGGGTGGATGAGAAGCTGAAGATCCAGGTCGGGCCGAAAACCGCGCCGCTGCTGGACGAGGTGCTGGACTACGACACCGTGATGGCGAGCCTGGATCACTTTATGGACTGGCTGGCGGTACAGTACATCAGCGCGCTGAATCTCATTCACTACATGCATGATAAGTACAGCTACGAAGCCTCGCTGATGGCGCTGCACGATCGGGACGTCTACCGCACCATGGCCTGCGGTATCGCCGGACTGTCGGTGGCCGCCGATTCCCTGTCGGCCATTAAATATGCGACGGTGAAACCGGTGCGCGACCATACCGGTCTGGCGGTCGATTTTGTCATTGAAGGGGATTATCCGCAGTACGGTAACAACGACGATCGCGTGGACAGCATCGCCTGTGACCTGGTGGAGCGCTTTATGAAGAAAATTCAGGCGTTACCAACCTATCGTAACGCGGTGCCGACCCAGTCGATCCTGACCATCACCTCGAACGTGGTGTACGGCCAGAAGACCGGCAACACGCCAGACGGACGCCGGGGCGGCACGCCGTTTGCGCCGGGTGCCAACCCAATGCACGGACGTGACAGAAAAGGGGCAGTGGCGTCGTTAACCTCGGTTGCCAAGCTGCCGTTCACCTACGCCAAGGACGGGATCTCTTACACCTTCTCCATCGTGCCGCAGGCGCTGGGCAAGGACGAGCTGGTGCGCAAAACCAACCTTGTGGGGCTGCTGGACGGGTACTTCCACCACGAAATAGCCATCGAGGGCGGGCAGCATCTGAACGTCAACGTCATGAACCGGGAAATGCTGCTGGATGCCATTGCGCACCCGGAAAATTACCCGAACCTGACGATCCGCGTTTCGGGGTATGCGGTGCGGTTTAATGCCCTGACCCGCGAGCAGCAGCAGGATGTGATTTCAAGGACGTTTACGCAGGCGATGTAATCCAGGCTAAGGCTGGGCCTCCCTTTGGGGAGGCTTTTAATTTCGTGAATGCCATCACGTTTAGAAAATATCTACCTTATTGAATATTTCAAAAGCAAATCTTCCTCCAGCATTAGAAAAGCCCTATTTATTTTGTGACTTTTTTCTCCCTCTCTCCGGCTATGATTTTCTCACACTAACTACAAGCACCTGCACTCTCTGACTCGCCATCGCTGGCGAACGGAAACCTATAAAAATTAATCAGTTACCCTACAAATTAAGCGAGTGCCTTATGGATACGGCTACAAACAGCAGTGTGATTGTGAATGATTCCCCCGCGGCAAGGCGGGCGGGAATGCGTGAGAGCGAATGGCGCGAGGCGATCAAGTTCGACAGTACCGATACGGGCTGGGTCATCATGAGTATCGGGATGGCCATCGGCGCGGGGATTGTTTTTCTCCCGGTGCAGGTCGGATTAATGGGGCTGTGGGTCTTTTTGCTCTCGTCCGTGATTGGATATCCGGCGATGTATTTATTCCAGCGCCTGTTTATTAATACGCTGGCGGAATCACCGGAATGCAAAGATTATCCGAGCGTCATTAGTGGATATCTCGGGAAAAACTGGGGCATCTTATTAGGCGCACTCTATTTTGTAATGCTGGTCATCTGGATGTTTGTCTATTCCACCGCCATTACCAACGACAGCGCCTCTTATTTGCAGACCTTTGGCGTTACCGAGGGGCTACTCTCAGAAAACCCGTTCTACGGGTTAGTGCTGATCTGTATTCTGGTGGCCATCTCTTCCCGCGGTGAAAAGCTGCTGTTTAAAGTCTCCAGCCTGATGGTGTTGACCAAGCTATTTGTGGTTGCCGCGCTGGGCTTGTCGATGATTGGCCTCTGGCATTTAGCCAACGTAGGCATGCTGCCGCCGATGGGGCTGCTGATTAAAAATGCCATCATTACGCTTCCCTTTACCTTAACCTCAATTCTGTTTATTCAGACCTTAAGCCCGATGGTGATCTCCTACCGTTCACGGGAAAAGTCCGTTGAGGTGGCGCGTCATAAAGCGCTACGGGCCATGAATATCGCCTTTGGCGTGCTGTTTGTGACGGTATTCTTCTACGCCGTCTCCTTCACGCTGGCGATGGGGCACGATGAAGCGGTCAAAGCCTATGAGCAGAACATCTCTGCCCTGGCGATTGCGGCGCAGTTTATCAGCGGAGAAGGTGCGGGCTGGGTCAAAATCGTCAGCGTGATCCTCAATATCTTTGCTGTTATGACGGCCTTCTTCGGCGTCTATCTTGGTTTTCGCGAGGCCACGCAGGGCATCGTGATGAACATCCTGCGTCGCAAAATGCCGGCAGAGAAAATCAATGAAAACACCGTCCAGCGTGGGATCATGCTGTTCGCCATCCTGCTGGCCTGGAGCGCGATTGTGTTAAACGTGCCGGTGCTGAGCTTCACGTCTATTTGCAGCCCCATCTTCGGCATGGTGGGCTGTCTGATCCCTGCATGGCTGGTCTACAAGGTACCCGCCCTGCATAAATATAAAGGCGTATCACTGGTGATTATCATCATTACCGGGCTGCTGCTTTGTGTTTCTCCTTTCCTCGCATTCTCCTGAGGAGCAATTAAGGTCGTAACGATGTCTGAGCAAACTAACCCTTTATGGAATCATTTTATTCGCGCGGTGCAGGAAGAGGTTAAACCTGCGTTGGGGTGCACTGAACCTATCTCTCTGGCGCTGGCCTGTGCGATAGCCGCTGAGCACCTGCCCGGTGAGGTAACGCGCATTGAAGCATGGGTATCGCCCAATCTGATGAAAAATGGGCTTGGCGTAACGGTACCCGGCACCGGCATGGTCGGGCTACCCATTGCGGCGGCGCTGGGAGCGACGGGCGGGAATGCCCGCGCCGGGCTGGAGGTGCTAAAAGGGGCGTCAGCCGATGCGCTGGAACGCGCCAAAGCCCTGCTCAATGCGGGTCAGGTCCAGGTGAAACTGCAGGTGCCGTGCGAGGAAATCCTCTATTCGCGCGCCTGTGTTTATGCCGGAGAGGCCTCGGCCATGGTGACCATCGCAGGCGGGCATACTCGCGTGGTGGAGGTGGTCTGTGAGGGCGAAACACGCTTCACCCGTGATGAACAGCCGGGAGAGGCGGGTGACGATCCGCTGGAGGTGTTCTCTCACACCACGCTGTCGGCGATCCTCACGTTCGTGGAGCAGGTTCCGTGTGAGGCGATCCGCTTTATTCTGCAGGCGGGGCAGCTTAACGATGCCCTTTCTCGTGAAGGGCTGAGCGGAAAATGGGGGCTGCATATTGGCGCGACGCTGAATAAGCAGCGCACGCGCGGATGGATGGCGAAGGATGTTGGCTCGGACATTGTTATCCGCACCAGCGCGGCTTCTGACGCCCGAATGGGCGGTGCTACGCTTCCGGCAATGAGCAATTCAGGGTCCGGCAATCAGGGGATCACCGCCACCATGCCGGTAGTGGTTGTGGCGGAGCACGTTCAGGCTGATGAGGAACGGCTGGCCAGAGCGCTGATGCTGTCCCATCTTTCGGCGATCTATATCCACGCCCAGCTTCCGCGCCTGTCGGCGCTGTGCGCTGCGACAACCGCAGCGATGGGAGCGGCAGCCGGCATGGCCTGGCTGATGGGGGGAAACTATCAAACGATCGCGATGGCCATCAGCAGCATGATCGGTGACGTCAGTGGGATGATTTGCGACGGCGCGTCAAACAGTTGTGCGATGAAAGTCTCAACCAGCGTCAGCAGTGCCTGGAAAGCGGTGATGATGGCGCTGGATGAGTCTGCCGTGACGGGCAATGAAGGGATTGTGGCGCACGATGTGGAACAGTCTATCTCGAACCTGTGCGCGTTAGCGTGCCGCTCAATGCAGGCAACGGACCGGCAGATTATTGAGATTATGGCGAGTAAGGTGTAGCGAGTTCAGGGGCTCGATCGGTTCCCTCTCCCTGTGGGAGAGGGTTAGGGTGAGGGCATTCTCTACACCGGCAAATCAATCAGCAGCGCACGCAGCGGCGTATCGGCCACCAGCGTAATATTCGCTTCATCACGAATAAATGCCCCGTCGCCGCAGGTGAGCGCCTCTTTCTCTTCCGTGTGCGTTACCGCATGCACCGTACCGTGAATCGATTGCAGATAGGCGCGCGGGCCATGAAGCTGAAAGCTCGCCTGTTCACCTTTCTTCAGTTCGATATGGTGCAACCACACCTGCTGACGCAGTTGCAGGCTGCCTTTGCTCCCGTCCGGAGAAGCGATCAGCTGTTGCTTTTCGCTCTGCAGATCGATTTTTTGCACCAACGGATTTTCCCGCTCAGGGCAGGCATCCAGCCACAGCTGCATGCGGGTCAGCGTTTTGTCTTTGCTGAGATTATGCTCGCTATAGCTAATGCCCGGCTGCGTGGAAATTAACAGCGCTTCGCCAGCCTTTGCCTGGACATGATTGCCCTCGCTATCGCGGTATTCTGCCTCGCCTTCCAGGATCAGGTTCAGGATATCGACTTTCGGATACGTACGCGGCTGGAAGGAGGCGCCCGGGGCGAGTACTTCCTGATTTAACACGCGCAGTGAAGCGTAACCGAGGAGTTTAGGGTCAAAGTAGTGTCCAAAGGAAAAGGTGTAGCGGGCCTGCAGCCAACCGAAATCGGCTTGTCCGCACTGTTTAGCTGTTCTTGTCGTAATCATAAACTTGACCTCTCTTTACACTAAAACAATGGTAAAGGTATGGACGCTTCATTGTTAGCCAGATATTCTGCCCGGTATGTTCAAATTTCCTGAATGAGAACGAGATGGCTAAAGAGAGAGCATTGACGCTTGAGGCGCTTCGCGTCATGGACGCGATTGACAGGCGTGGCAGCTTTGCCGCCGCGGCAGATGAACTGGGGCGCGTTCCGTCTGCGCTCAGCTATACCATGCAAAAGCTGGAGGAAGAGCTGGACGTGGTGCTCTTTGACCGTTCCGGTCATCGAACAAAATTCACGAACGTTGGACGGATGCTGCTGGAACGTGGCCGCGTACTGCTGGAAGCGGCGGATAAACTAACGACGGACGCCGAGGCGCTGGCACGCGGCTGGGAAACTCACCTGACGCTGGTCACTGAGGCTCTGGTGCCTACCGAGGCGTTATTCCCGCTGGTAGACAGGCTGGCAGACAAAGCGAACACGCAGCTTTCAATCATCACCGAGGTGCTGGCAGGCGCGTGGGAGCGTCTGGAGACGGGCAGGGCGGATATCGTGATTGCGCCGGATATGCACTTCCGTTCATCGTCTGAGATCAACTCCCGTAAACTCTACAGCGTGATGAACGTTTACGTCGCCGCGCCAAATCACCCGATTCACC
Source organism: Enterobacter cloacae complex sp. 277I4 (assembly GCF_050031465.1). NCBI lineage: Bacteria > Pseudomonadati > Pseudomonadota > Gammaproteobacteria > Enterobacterales > Enterobacteriaceae > Enterobacter > Enterobacter cloacae complex sp. 277I4. Next base: position 4,470,708 of record NZ_JBLGWC010000001.1, on the reverse strand, counting down.
AGGAGCCGGAGCCGCTTTCTGAAGTGACGCGCGTGAAGTACAGGGGCGTGGCGGTTGCGGATACCGCGCGCGAACGTCCGGTGCTAACGGTGCAGTTGCTGGATAAACAGCCGCGTCTGACGGTCACATCGCTGGAAGATAAGCGCCAGGCATTGCTGGCAGGATTGGGCGTAGCGACTATGCCGTATCCGTTTGTTGAAAAAGATATTGCTGAAGGGCGTCTGCGCGTTGTCAGCCCGGAGTACACCAGCGAAGTGGATATCATTATGGCGTGGCGTCGCGACAGCATGGGCGAAGCCAAATCGTGGTGTTTGCGAGAAATTCCAAAGCTCTTTGCGCATCACAACAAATAAAAGAGTAAGCCCGATGTGCCTAAGCGCCATCGGGCATAAATTTACGCGCCGATCTTCGGATCCGGACCAAAGCGGTTTTCACCCGGCGTCCCGCTCTGACAGTTGAAGATTAAAATCACAATCCATCCCACTACCGGGATTAACAGCAGCAGTAACCACCAGGCGGAACGATCCGTGTCGTGAAGCCGGCGGAACTGTACGGCCCAGGACGGCAGAAGAATAAAGATGGCATAAATCGATGTAAGGACGCCTTCCCCACTCGCCCACTCCCAGCCCAGAATTTTATCCACGATGCTCAGCACCAGAGCAAAAATGAAGTTCACCAGAATGAACATCCAGTACTCTTTGCGGCGCGCGCGGCCACCAAATCCAATGTAGTTGCGCAGTACGTTTAAATACCAATCCATTTCCTTGCCTCATTTATCAGTCAATCACTTGTTTTCTAAGCGATCGAGGTAAGGATAGATGGAGATTGTGAATTAAAAAAGGGCATCTCACGATGCCCTTAATATTTATCCAAAACGAACGTCGCGCCCGTGGGGTTCATTCAGATCCTGCCACGGCCCGATGGAGATAATACCCGTCGGGTTAATGGTTTTGTGGCTGCGGAAATAGTGGGTGCGGATATGGTCAAAATCGACCGTTTCGGCAATTCCCGGCATCTGGTAGATGTCGCGCAGGAAACCATACAGGTTCAGATAATCGCTGATGCGGTGTTTGTCACACTTAAAGTGGGTGACATAGACCGGATCAAAACGAACCAGCGTCGTCCACAGGCGGATATCCGCTTCCGTCAGACGATCGCCCGTCAGATAGCGGTGCTGGCCGAGGATCTGCTCCAGACGCTCAAGAGATTCAAAGACTTTTCCAACCGCTTCGTCGTAGGCTTCCTGGCTGGTGGCAAAACCGGCCTTGTAAACGCCGTTATTAACGTTGTCGTAAATCCAGCTGTTCAGCTCATCGATTTTGTCTCGCAGCTCAACCGGATAGTAATCCCCGGCGCGCGCGCCATGGGCGTCGAAGGCGGTGTTGAACATGCGGATGATCTCCGCAGATTCATTGCTGACAATCGTCTGGTTTTTCTTATCCCACAGAACCGGTACGGTGACGCGCCCGGTGTAGTGCGGGTCGGCGCGCAGATAAAGCTGGTAGAGGAAATCGTGATGATACAGTTCATCACCCGTCGCAGCAGGGAAATCATGGTCGAACGTCCAGCCGTTTTCCAGCATTAGCGGGTTCACCACCGACACCGGAATTAAGGATTCGAGGCCTTTCAGCTTGCGCACAATCAGCGTGCGGTGCGCCCACGGGCAGGCGAGGGAAACATAGAGGTGATAACGATCTTTCTCGGCCGCAAAGCCACCTTCGCCACTCGAGCCGGCAGCACCATCGGCGGTAAGCCAGTTACGGAAGGCCGAAACAGAGCGCTTGAAGCGTCCACCGGTGGATTTGGTGTCATACCAGACATCCTGCCAGACGCCGTCTACGAGTTGTCCCATTTTTTTCTCCTCCGTCAGATAGCAAAAGCGAGGAGAGGTCTCCTCGCTTTGTGTTTATTCAGTATAGCGTGCTTACCATTTCTTATTCAGAACGCGGTCGATGCTGTATGCGCCCGGGCCGGTGACAGCCAGCAGCAGGAAGCCACCCGCAATGGTCAGGTTTTTCATGAACATCAGGGAGTTCACGCCTTCAGCAAAGTTGCTGTGGAAGATGAACGCCGTCAGCAGGGTGAAGCCCGCAGTAAACAGCGCCGTGGTACGGGTCAGGAAGCCGAACAGTACCGCCAGGCCGCCGCCGAACTCAAGCAGAATGGTCAGTGGCAGCATGAAGCCCGGAACGCCCATGGCTTCCATATACTGCTGGGTACCCGCATAACCGGTGATTTTGCCCCAACCTGCAACGATGAACAGAATTGGCATCAGAATACGTGCTACCAGTACACCAACATCTTCTAATTTTTTCATTTTACTCTCCAGGAAACCACATCAGCGGCTGAACATTATTTGTCTGCAAATTCGGGTAGATACCGCGTCTTTGCTGTCGATGGAGAGCATCATAAACGTGACGGTTGGCGATTGTTAGCAAGGAAAACTGTCAATCTTTTTCAAAGATATTGAGTAAGGGCAGGTGCGCGCTGGTGCCCTCACCCCAACCCTCTCCCACAGGGAGAGGGCGTAAAAACAAAAAACGGTAACCAGGGTTACCGTTTTGCTTTTATCACCGAAGCTGCTGCTGGCGAATCGTGGCTTTCACCAGGCGCCAGGCGCTCCAGGCACCAAAGCCGCGTCGGGCCCAACGGATCAGCAGATTCGGATGACGGATCGTCCAGATTGCCATCACACTGCTGCCAACCAGAGCCCAGGAACGCAGGCTCAGGAAGGTGTTCCAGCCACGGTCAAACCGACGCGTCGCGTCAATCCAGTCGCGACGGCTGGCAGACAGATCCAGCCGTTGCTGCTGGATCTGACTTAACAGAAAGGCTTTTCGCTTTTCACGTTCGGCTTTATCGCTCACGGCTTGTCATCCTCCAGCAGAGCGCGATCGTTCGCCAGCTCCTGGCGCGTATGGCGCAGGAAAGTGGACTTACGCGCTTTGCGCATCGTCCAGATACCGCCAATCAGTGCTGCAACCAGCAAAACGACGGTGGTGGCAATCATCGCGTTGAGTCGATATTGCGGATCGATGGCCCAGATGATGAGTACCATCAGGCTCATCAGACCAAACGCGGCGAAGAGCATGGTCAGTCCAAGCATCAGCAGCATCTGGAAGAGGTTGGCTTTCTCCTCTTCCAGCTCTACCACTGCCAGCCGGACGCGCGTTTCGGCAATCCCGACCAGCGTCGTTAAGATACGCTGGCCGATGCCGAGGACGTTGTTAGCAGGCCCTTGTGCGTGACGAGGATCTTCCATATCAACGACGCGTCAGCAGTACGCCCAGTACCACACCGATTGCGGCACCAATACCGACACCCGTCCACGGATTATCGCGAACATATTCGTCAGCACGCGCTGCGGCTTCACGGGTCTGTTTTGCCAGCGCATCACCGGTTTCACCCAGGCGATAGCGGCTCTCTTTCAGCGCTTGCTCCGCTTTACTGCGCAGTTTGCTGACCTCTTCTTTTGACTTATCGGCGGAGGAGTTCAGCACCTCTTCAAGGGTGTCAGCCAGGGATTTCAGTTCAGCGCGCAGATGTTCAGACGTCGTATCTTTTGACATGATTTTCTCCTGTTGAGATTTCCGTTAACTCAATAATCGCGAGCTTCCAGCGCTTTCAGGTCGTCCTGCGCTTCTTTCAGCTTTCTCTCGCGCTTGGCAATTTTTTCCGCATCCCCTTTCTCTTTCGCTTCCTGCAGGTCGTGACGACGCTCGGCTATCTCGTCCTTCTGTTCAGCGATTTTTTTCTGGTGATCGGCACGCAGTTGGCTGTCTGAACAGTTCGCTTTCACTTCGCTCAGCGCTTTTTTCAGCCCCTCAACACGATGCTGATTGTTGTGCTTTTCGGCATAACCGATCTCACGCTGAATATCCTGCTCTTTCTCCTGACAGAGAGAAGTGGCGAAGGAGGCAGTGCTTAAAGATAAAAGGGCCAAAGCCAGAGTAATGCGGAATTTCATTATCGAAACCTTCCATTGTGTTGCGGCATAAGCCGCTATCCAGACTAAGCGGAGAACATTTGAGGGGTGCTCCGCGTACTTAAGCATAGTAAGTAAACGGGGGATTCACCAAAGTGAGTGAAAAGATTCGGAATCCTGGTAATTATCCAAATCGATGCGACGTATCGCGAATCAGCGACAGCCAGGCCGCTGGCCGGCTGTCATCGTCCTGCTGGGCAATGATGTATCCCTGCGGCAGCGTGCGGTCAAGCACCACTTTCGCGGCTGCGCTCTGCGCACGAGAGTCAAACTTGATCAGTAACACATCGTTTTGTGGGGTGATACTTTTAAAGCGGATCCCGTTGGCATCCAGATGGTGCCAGACAGAAAACCCATCCGGTACGCTGACACCCTGATTAACCGGGCGAATGGCCAGCGTAGATTCCTGATGCGAAAGCGCGCTCCAGACCAGAAGCATGGCGCTGATAAGCACCAGGGCGATCAGTGCGTACGCACAACGACGCAGGGAGAGCGCTGAGATAACCATGGTTAGCTCCTGGCTCCGTATTTTTTCTTCCACAGGACAACCAGCGAACCGATCAGGCCGAAGACCAGCAGGACGACAGGCAGCAGCATCAGGCATGACATCAGCTGATCTTCATACTTCATAAAGACCGGCGTTTTACCCAGCGCATAGCCCAGCGTGGTGAGGATCAGCACCCACAGCAGGCCGCTCATCCAGTTAAAGAACTGGAAGCGAGTGCTGCTGAGACCTGACAGACCCGCGATGGTCGGCAACAAAGTACGTACAAACGCAATAAAGCGGCCAATCAGCAGTGCGGAAAGGCCGTGCTTATGGAAAAGATGGTGCGCCCGCTGGTGATAATGCGCCGGAAGGTGCGAAAGCCAGTTCTGCACGATCCGCGTATTGCCAAGCCATCGTCCCTGGATGTAGCTCACCCAGCAGCCGAGGCTGGCGGCGACGGTCAGTAAAAAAATGGTTTGCGGAAACGCCATCGCCCCTTTGGCACACAGCACGCCGACGAGCACCAGCAAACTGTCGCCAGGCAAAAAGGCCGCAGGCAGCAGACCGTTCTCAAGGAACAGGATCATAAACAGGACAAAATAGAGCATGCCAATCATGGAAGGGTTGGCCAGCGTTTCGAAATCCTGAGCCCAGAGGGCATTCAGTAGTTGGGTCAAAAGTTCCATTCAGTGTTCCTGGAAATCGGTTAACGTCACGCCTGTTATCCGGGACAAACAGCACGGCGACATTGTTGTGATTTCATTATGGTCGCTCGCGGACACATTGCGGTGTGGCCAACACTGTTCCCTGTTAATTGGCTGGTTAGCAAGCACTAACTTACAAAATAAGGAATTGAATCCAATTGTAACAAAGCCCAACGTTCTGCGTCACAGAATTTGCAGGGTGTGATGATTTTGGCGTAAGCCCTGGAAGTGAGCGAGGGGATTTACAAAGGCTGACACTATATATGTTTTGCTTACCCATAAGCGCGGGAAGGCGCAGCGAAGCGCCTGCCAGCACGGAGGCAAACTATTTTGCCTGACTTGACGCGGTATCGAGGTGAACGACAGGATTATCCGCAAAAAGATAACGGTCGGCGTTAAATTCGAAGTCGTCACTGGTCTCATTGAACAGCATCTGCTTGGTGTTCTCGAGGTGCTGCCACATGGCCAGTTTCGCGGCGTGGGGATCTTTACGAATCAGCGCCTTGAGGATTTGGTCGTGATCGTCACACCAGTTATCCACCGTACGTGAATCGATATGATCGTGCAGTTTTTTCCAGTACGGGTTGTGAACGCGCTGAGTCCACATTTTTTCTACAATTGCGGCCAGCGCGGTATTTTGGGTTGCCAGTGCCACCTGAACGTGGAACTGCAGATCCCACTCCGAATCGCGGAAACATTTTTCCTTGCGGGCGTTCTCCTGGATCTCCATCAGTTTCATGATGTCCTGCTTGGTCACCTGGGTTGCCGCAAATTCCGCAATGTTGCTTTCAATGAGCTGGCGGGCCTGGAGCAGCTCAAACGGACCATAGCTGGCAAATTCCAGGCTTTCGTCCGCAACAGGAGAGTGTTTAGGCTGATTAGAAATCACATGAATGCCGGAACCTTTGCGAACCTCAACGTAACCTTCCACTTCCAGCATGATGATCGCTTCACGCACCACGGTGCGGCTCACGTTTTTTTCATCGGCTATGAAGCGCTCAGCGGGGAGTTTGTCACCGACAAGATAGACCCCTTGCTCGATGCGATCTTTCAGCTCGGCAGCAAGTTGTTGATATAAACGACGTGGTTCGGTGATTTCCATATGCGCTCCAGGCAGGGTACGGCGGATGATTTGTTATACCACTTTTGCATGCCACTCTCCAGATTTTGCCATTAAAAAAGCCGCCCGGAGGCGGCTGGTTTTATAGGTCGGGTAAGCGCAGCGCCACCCGGCACAGCAATGCTAACTCTGCGTCGCCGGTCCCCCGAGGGACTCTTTCGCCAGTTCGTCGGCAGATTTGCTTTTCAGCACCGTCCAGATAACGACTGCCCCCATCAGGTCGAAGATAGCCAGTACCGCAAACAGCGGGCTGAAACCGATGGTATCCGCCAGCGCACCCACCACCAGCGCAAACAGGGTACTTGCGGTCCAGGCGGCCATCCCGGTCAGGCCGTTGGCCGTTGCCACTTCGTTACGGCCGAACACGTCAGACGAGAGGGTAATCAGCGCACCGGATAACGACTGGTGTGCAAAACCACCGATGCACAGCAGGGCGATAGCCACGTACGGGCTGGTGAACAGGCCGATCATCCCCGGGCCAATCATCAGCAGCGCGCCCATGGTCACGACCATCTTACGGGAAACAATCAGGTTCACCCCAAACCAGCGCTGGAACAGTGGCGGCAGGTAACCACCCACGATACAGCCCAGGTCAGCGAACAGCATGGGCATCCAGGCGAACATGGCGATCTCTTTCAGGTTAAAGCCATAGACCTTAAACATGAACAGTGGGATCCAGGCGTTAAAGGTGCCCCAGGCCGGTTCAGCCAGGAAGCGTGGCAGCGCGATACCCCAGAACTGACGGGTCCCCAGGATCTGCCAGACGGACATTTTTTTGCCGTTGTTGGTCTGGTGCTGCGCTTCCTGACCGCCAATGATGTACTCGCGTTCTTCTTCAGACAGTTTTTTCTGGTCACGCGGGTGTTTATAGAACACCAGCCACGCCATGGCCCAGGCAAAGCTCAGTACGCCAGAGATAATAAACGCCATCTGCCAGCTGTGCATGACGATGGCCCACACCACCAGAGGAGGGGCAATCATCGCCCCGATGGACGAGCCGACGTTGAAGTAACCGACCGCAATAGAACGCTCTTTTGCCGGGAACCACTCAGAGCTGGCTTTCAGCCCTGCCGGGATCATCGCCGCTTCCGCCGCACCTACCGCGCCGCGTGCCAGCGCCAGGCCACCCCAGCTGCCTGCCAGCGCCGTTGCACCGCAGAACACCGCCCAGGCGATGGCGAAGAAGGCATAACCGATTTTGGTACCGAGAATGTCCAGCACATAGCCTGCAACAGGCTGCATGATGGTATAAGCCGCGGAGTAGGCGGCAATGATGTAGGAGTATTGCTGCGTGGAGATGTGCAGCTCTTCCATCAACGTGGGCGCGGCGGCTGCCACGGTGTTACGCGTGAGGTAGCCCAGCACGGTGCCGAGCGTCACCAGTGCGATCATATACCAACGTAACCCTTTAATTTTACGCATCTAAAACCTCATCGTTATGTTATTTCCGTGCCAGGGCACGGCAACCTCTCACCGGTTTGGGGGAGGGCTGTGTAACGGGAGGGGCGTAACCGGGAGAACGTCCCGGAACGGCCCGAACCTTGCCATAAATAAGCGTGCATAAGTCGGTTTCCGTACCGTTAAATCCGATGTCTGACACCGGTAATGCATTCCGTCGGCTGCGTGTTTGCGACGGCGAAAAGATAACTTGTCATACAACTTTAAAAGGTGAGTGACATCACAAATGTATGATTCTTTGTAGGGGCATTATCTGGCGCAGGCGAAGCCAGTTCTGACGCGGTCTGCAGAAGGGTTTACCTCATTCGGGGTAATTTTTTTGTCCGGGTTTATTGATCCAACTCACGAAAAAAACCTCAGGCTCTGGAAATTGGTGTGATAACTTTGCAGCATCTGAACATAAGCTTTCTGCCGCTCCCGTTACGAGGAAGACGATAATGACACCGTTTATGACCGACGATTTTCTGTTAGACACTGAATTTGCCCGCCGCCTGTATCACGACTACGCAAAAGACCAGCCCATTTTTGATTACCACTGCCATTTACCGCCGCAGCAGGTTGCCGACAATTACCGTTTTAAAAACCTGTATGACATCTGGCTGAAGGGCGATCACTATAAATGGCGCGCCATGCGCACCAACGGCGTCGCTGAACGCCTGTGTACCGGCGACGCAAGCGACCGCGAGAAATTTGATGCCTGGGCGGCTACCGTGCCGCAGACCATCGGTAACCCGCTCTATCACTGGACGCACCTCGAACTGCGCCGTCCGTTTGGCATTACCGGTAAGCTGCTTTCACCGGCTACGGCGGATGATATCTGGGAGCAGTGCAACGACTTGCTGGCACAGGATAACTTCTCCGCGCGCGGCATCATGAAGCAGATGAACGTGAAGATGGTGGGCACCACCGACGACCCGATCGACTCGCTTGAACATCACGCGGTCATTGCAAAAGACACCGCGTTTGATATCAAAGTGCTGCCAAGCTGGCGTCCGGATAAAGCCTTTAACATCGAACTCGACACCTTTAGCGACTATATGGCGAAGCTGGGCGAGGTTTCTGACACCGACATCCGTCGTTTTGCGGACCTGCAGAGTGCGCTGATCAAACGTCTGGATCACTTTGCGGCACACGGCTGTAAAGTCTCTGACCATGCGCTGGACGTGGTGCTGTTTGCAGAATCTAACGAAGCCGAGCTGGATAGCATTCTGGCGCGCCGTCTCTCCGGTGAAGCCCTGAGCGAGCATGAAGTCGCCCAGTTCAAAACTGCGGTACTGGTCTTCCTTGGCGCTGAATATGCCCGTCGCGGCTGGGTGCAGCAGTACCACATTGGCGCGCTGCGTAATAACAACCAGCGTCAGTTCAAACTGCTGGGCGCGGACGTGGGCTTTGACTCCATCAACGACCGTCCGCTGGCCGAAGCGCTCTCTAAACTGCTGAGCAAACAGAACGAGCAAAACCTGCTGCCCAAAACCATCCTCTACTGCCTGAACCCGCGCGATAACGAAGTGCTGGGCACCATGATCGGCAACTTCCAGGGGGAAGGGATGCCGGGCAAGATGCAGTTCGGCTCCGGCTGGTGGTTCAATGACCAGAAAGATGGCATGGAGCGTCAGATGACGCAACTGGCGCAGTTGGGTCTGTTAAGCCGCTTTGTCGGCATGCTGACCGACAGCCGCAGTTTCCTCTCCTACACCCGCCACGAATACTTCCGCCGCATTCTGTGCCAGATGATTGGCCGCTGGGTGCACGCGGGCGAAGCACCAGCGGATATCCAGCTGCTTGGCGAGATGGTGAGAAACATCTGCTTTAACAATGCGCGTGACTACTTCGCCATTGAACTGAACTAAGCCCGTTTGAGGTTGATATGCACTACATCAAAATCCATTCGCTGGATAACGTCGGCGTCGCGCTGGCAGATCTGACCGAAGGAACAGAGGTCACTTTCGGTAATCAATCGGTCACGTTGCGCCAGGCCATTGGACGTGGACATAAGTTTGCCCTGATCCCCATTATGAAAGGGGAGAACGTGGTGAAGTACGGTTTACCGATTGGCCATGCGCTGGCGGATATTGCGCCGGGTGAATACATTCATTCCCACAATACCCGCACCAATCTGAGCGATCTGGACGAGTACAGCTATCAACCTGATTTCCATGCGCAAGAGGAGCAGGCGGCGGATCGTGAGGTGCAGATCTACCGCCGCGCCAACGGTGAGGTAGGGATCCGCAACGAACTCTGGATCCTCCCGACAGTCGGTTGCGTGAACGGGATCGCGCGTCAAATCCAGACGCGTTTCCTGAAAGAGACTCACGATGCCGAAGGCATTGACGGCGTGCACCTGTTCAGCCACACCTACGGCTGTTCACAGCTGGGTGACGATCACATCAACACCCGTACCATGCTGCAAAACATGGTGCGTCATCCGAACGCGGGAGCGGTGCTGGTGATTGGCCTGGGCTGCGAGAACAACCAGGTGGATGCCTTCCGGGAGACGCTGGGCGAGTTTGACCCTGAGCGCGTGCACTTTATGGTGTGTCAGCATCAGGATGATGAAGTGGAAGCGGGCGTTGAGCAACTGCACCAGCTGTATGAGGCGATGCGCCACGATAAACGTGAGCCGGGCAAGCTGAGCGAGCTTAAGTTTGGGCTGGAGTGTGGTGGCTCGGACGGTCTTTCCGGCATCACCGCGAACCCAATGCTGGGCCGCTTCTCGGACTATGTGATCGCCAACGGGGGAACGACGGTGCTGACGGAAGTGCCGGAGATGTTCGGTGCCGAGCGTATCCTGATGAGCCACTGCCGTGATGAAGCGACGTTTGAGAAAACGGTCACCATGGTGAATGATTTCAAACAGTACTTCATCGCTCACAACCAGCCGATTTATGAGAACCCGTCGCCGGGTAACAAAGCGGGTGGGATCACCACGCTTGAAGAGAAGTCACTGGGTTGTACCCAGAAAGCGGGCGCCAGCCAGGTGGTGGATGTCCTGCGCTACGGCGAACGCCTGAAAACCCACGGACTGAACCTGCTGAGCGCCCCGGGGAACGATGCGGTTGCCACCAGCGCGCTGGCCGGTGCCGGCTGCCACATGGTGCTGTTCAGCACCGGCCGCGGTACGCCGTACGGCGGGTTTGTCCCGACGGTCAAAATTGCCACCAACAGTGAACTGGCGGCGAAGAAAAAGCACTGGATCGACTTTGATGCCGGTCAGCTCATTCACGGTAAAGCAATGCCTGAATTGCTGACGGAGTTTGTGGACAGTATTGTGGAATTTGCCAACGGCAAGCAGACCTGCAACGAGAAAAACGACTTCCGTGAGCTGGCGATCTTTAAGAGTGGGGTGACGTTGTAAGTAGGGTGCGGGCCGGTGCCCTCACCCTGACCCTCTCCCACGGGAGAGGGGACAAACACTAAAAACGGCAACCTCAGGGTTGCCGTTTTGCTGTTAACCTCGTAATGCGTTCTTCGCTAAACGCGCATCTTCCGCCTGACAGGCCGCAGCGGTGAACAGCACGTCGGTAGAAGAGTTCAGCGCCGTCTCACAGGAATCCTGCAGCACACCGATAATGAAGCCGACTGCGACCACCTGCATGGCAATTTCGTTCGGGATACCAAACATATTGCACGCCAGCGGGATCAACAGCAGAGAGCCGCCCGCCACGCCGGATGCGCCACAGGCACACAGCGAGGCCACCACGCTCAACAGCAGCGCCGTAGGCAGATCCACCGCGATACCCAGCGTATGCACTGCCGCCAGGGTCAGCACGGTGACGGTGATCGCCGCGCCCGCCATGTTCACGGTTGCACCCAGCGGGATAGACACGGAGTAAGTATCACGATCCAGATTCAGTTTTTCCGCCAGCGCCATGTTAACCGGAATGTTAGCTGCAGAGCTGCGGGTAAAGAAGGCGTACACGCCGCTTTCACGCAGGCAGGTCATTACCAGTGGATACGGGTTGCGGCGGATCTGCCAGAACACCAGCAGGGGGTTAACTACCAGCGCCACCAGCAGCATGCAGCCAACCAGGACGATCAGCAGCTGTGCGTAGCCCCACAGCGCGTCAAAACCGGTGGTTGCCAGCGTAGAGGAGACCAGACCAAAAATACCGATTGGGGCGAAGCGAATAACGATTTTCACCATGAAGGTCACGGCGTTCGAGACATCGTTAACCAGGTTTTTCGTGGTCTCATTACCATGACGCAGCGCGAAGCCCAGCCCAATTGCCCAGACCAGGATGCCAATGTAGTTTGCGTTCATCAGCGCCGTGATTGGGTTAGAGACCATGCTCATCAGCAGGCCACGCAGCACTTCCACAATCCCGGATGGCGGCGTGACATCACCGGCCGCGCTGGTTAGGTGCAGCGTAGACGGGAACAGGAAGCTAAATACCACGGCGGTTAAGGCAGCGGAGAAGGTGCCCAGAAGATACAGGAAGAGGATCGGCCGAATGTTGGTTTTTTGTCCGTGTTGGTGGTTGGCAATCGACGCCATGACCAGCATCAGAACCAGTACCGGTGCCACGGCTTTCAGTGCGCCAACGAAAAGGGTTCCAAGCAGCCCCGTGGCTTCTGCAGCAGGTTTTGACACCATAGCCAGCAGAATACCCAGTACCAACCCGACCAGAATTTGTTTTACAAGGCTGCCCTGCGCCAGGCGCGCGAACAGACCGCGTGATTGTGTGCTCATACGTTATTCCTGAGTGAAATTGCGTTCCATCCTGGCTGTGCTCTAAGGCACATTTATGTCCGGATGTAAGTATTTGTTTGCCTGGTTGAGTATCAGGGAAAGCGAGGAAAGGCGGAAGAGTAAAATGCTGGATTTTACGTGTTGCGTCATGTTTTTTAACTATTGATTAACGAAAGCGCCGGGTGGCGCTGCGCCACCCGGCAAAACGCACTACGCCTGCTGCTTTTTATCGTGCTGGCGGTTAACCCAGGTATTGATAATCAGCGTTACCAGCAGAATGCCAAACACCACGCCGAGCGAGATGGCAATCGGGATATGGTAGAAATCGACAATCAGCATCTTGATACCGATAAACACCAGGATCACCGACAGACCGTACTTCAGCATTGAGAAGCGCTCAGCCGCGCCTGCCAGCAGGAAATACATCGCACGCAGACCGAGAATAGCGAACAGGTTAGAGGTCAGCACAATGAACGGGTCGGTAGTGACGGCGAAGATAGCCGGGATACTGTCCACGGCGAAGATCACATCGCTCAGCTCCACCAGAATCAGCACCAGCAGCAGCGGGGTGGCGAACAGCAGGCCATTCTTGCGGACAAAGAAATGCTCGCTCTCGATTTTGTCCGTCATGCGCAGATGACCACGGATCCACTTCACCAGCGGCTTATCACCAATACCGGTTTCGTCTTCTTTCGCCAGCGCCATTTTAACCCCAGTGAACAGCAGGAACGCGCCAAAGACGTACAGCAGCCATTCGAACTGGGTTATCAGCCAGCTACCGGCGAAGATCATGATGGTACGCAGGACGATTGCCCCCAGCACGCCGTAAACCAGCACGCGACGCTGCAGGGCAGCAGGCACGGCAAAGTAGCTGAACAGCATCAGCCAGACGAAGACGTTATCAACCGCCAGCGCTTTTTCAATCAGATAACCGGTGAGGAAGGCGAGCGCCTGAGGATCAGCCACCGCACGGCCTTCGGTCGAGGCCAGATACCACCAGAAGGCGGCGCAGAAAAGGAGTGAGAGGGATACCCACACCAGCGACCAGACGGCGGCTTGCTTGACGCTCATACCGTGCTCGCCGCGACGGCCCTGCAAAAAGAGGTCGATTGCCAGCATGATGAGCACGACAACCGCGAATCCGCCCCACAACATTGGAGTGCCGACAGAATGCATACTATTTTCCTTACACATAAAAAACAAAAACGGCCATGGTCAGAAGACGATAGCCGTTAGCTTTTTATGCATAGACCTCGCCTTCCGGCAAGGTCTCACTTACAACCACGAAGGTTGCCCGGCGACCGGATGCGGTTTTGCACGCATCGTAATGACGATCCACCGGCAAGGAAGTTACTCCCCTTTGCTCGTAACAAAATATGTCAGACCATCAGTTTCGTCAATGGTCCTCAGTCATTCATTACACAGCTTTACGCGATAGCTTCAGTACTCACGCCGTCTGCCGGGAAAACCACGCCGGTCTGGCGACGGATTTCCGTTTGCAGCTTCGCCGTGGTGCGGCTTATCGCAAGCCCCGGGTGATTCACTTCGTTGTCTTCCACCAGACGGGCGAAGACCTCTGCCTCATAGAGCATAGTGTTAATATGCTGAGGCTGCGTCAGCTCCTGCGCTTTACCGCCGCGTGGCACAAAGCTCAGCTTCTGGCATTCGGAGATCTTCTCGATAACCAGCGATCCGTTTTCACCCTGAATTTCACTTGGCAGGACGGAGTCACTCACTTTGGAGTGCTGCAGCGTGACGCTGAAATCACCGTAATCCAGCACCACGACACCGTGTGCATCCACGCCGCTCTCCAGCAGGCTGGCAGTGGCCGTTACGCCGTGCGGCTCGCCCCACAGGGCAACCGCAGAGGCCAGGCAATAGAAACCGATGTCCATAATCGAGCCGTTGGAGAAGGCCGGATTAAAGGTGTTCGGGTTCTCGCCGTCCAGATAACGCTGGTAGCGCGACGAGTACTGACAGTAGTTAATAAAGGCTTTGCGCACTTTGCCCACCTTCGGCAAAGACTGCTGTAGCAGCAGGAAGTTCGGCAGGCTGGCGGTTTTGAACGCTTCGAACAGCACCACCTGGTTGTCGCGGGCGCACTGAATGGCGGCTTCCACTTCCTCGATATTCGAGGCCAACGGCTTCTCGCAAATGACATGTTTTTTGTGGCTGAGGAAGAGCCGGGTTTGCGGGAAGTGCAGGGCGTTCGGGCTGGCGATATAGACCGCGTCAATGGCGTCGCTTTGCGCCATCTCATCAAGCGAGGTGAACAGATGTTCAACCAGATAATCGTTCGCGAAGGCCTGCGCCTGTTCAAGGCTGCGGGAATAGACGGCGGTGAGCTTAAGTTTGCCGGTTTCGTGGGCGGCGTCGACGAACTGGCGCGTGATCCAGTTCGTACCAATGACTGCGAAACGTATCATAAACGTTTACGTACTCCATAGCGGGGAACCTTTAGCCACTGTAGCACGTGATTGTTGCAAAACCAGTGCGCTACTGCGCATTACTCTTTAACGATAAATGCGTAAGCCACAAACGGGTATCAAACTCCAGCTGATGGTACTGTGGCTCCATATGGCAGCACAGGGAATAGAACGCCTTGTCATGCTCTTTTTCCTTCAGGTGCGCCAGCTCGTGCACCACGATCATCCGCAGAAAGGCTTCCGGTGCGTTGCGAAAGACGGTGGCGACGCGGATCTCGGCTTTTGCTTTTAGCTTACCGCCCTGTACGCGTGAAATGGCCGTATGCAGGCCGAGCGCGTTTTTCAGCACGTGGATCTTGTTGTCGTACATCACTTTATTGATGGGGGGTGCACTCTTCAGATACCGGTTTTTGAGATCCTGCGTATACTGCCAGAGGGCCTTATCGGTCGCGACATCGTGCGTGCCGGGATAACGTTTTTCCAGCACCGCCCCCAGTTTTTGCTCGGCAATTAACGTGCGTACCTGGGAGAGCAAATGCTCCGGGTAGCCCTGGAGATAAGTCAGCTGGTTCATCAAAACCCCAAAATAAGTTGAAAACGGGTATACTCACGCACCCTTTTCAGGGATAACGCCGAAATTTTACCATTCAGGAGGGCCGATGAGCCACTTAGACAACGGTTTCCGTTCACTCAACCTTAAACGTTTCCCGGAGACGGACGACGTTAACCCGCTTCAGGCGTGGGAAGCGGCGGATGAATATCTGCTGCAACAGTTGGATGACACTGAAATTCGCGGCCCGGTTCTGATCCTGAATGATGCCTTCGGAGCGCTGGGCTGCGCCCTGGCGGCGCACACGCCTTACAGCATTGGCGATTCATACTTAAGCGAGCTGGCGACGCGTGAAAACCTGCGTCACAACGATCTCGATGAATCCAGCGTGAAGTTCCTCGACAGCACCGCAGACTACCCGCAGGCGCCGGGCGTGGTGCTGATCAAAGTGCCAAAAACCATGGCGTTGCTGGAGCAGCAACTACGTGCATTACGGAAAGTCGTTACGCCAGAGACGCGCATCATCGCGGGCGCGAAGGCGCGTGATATTCATACCTCAACGCTGGAGCTGTTCGAGAAAGTGCTGGGCCCGACCACCACGACGCTGGCCTGGAAAAAAGCGCGCCTGATCAACTGTACCTTCAGCGCGCCGGAACTGGCTGACGCGCCAGAGACGCTGAGCTGGAAGATGGAAGGCACCGACTGGACCATCCACAACCATGCGAACGTCTTCTCACGTACCGGCCTTGATATCGGCGCACGTTTCTTTATTGAACATCTGCCGGAAAATCTGGAAGGGGAGATTGTGGATCTCGGCTGCGGTAACGGCGTGATTGGCCTGACGCTGCTGGCAAAGAACCCACAAGCCAGCGTGGTCTTCAGCGACGAATCGCCAATGGCGGTAGCCTCGAGCCGTCTGAACGTGGAAACCAACATGCCAGAGGCGCTGGATCGCTGTGAGTTTATGATCAATAACGCGCTGTCCGGCGTAGAGCCTTTCCGCTTCAACGCCGTGTTCTGCAACCCACCGTTCCACCAGAAGCACGCCCTGACGGATAACGTCGCGTGGGAGATGTTCCACCATGCGCGCCGCTGCCTGAAAATCAACGGCGAGCTGTATATTGTGGCGAACCGTCACCTGGACTACTTCCACAAGCTGAAGAAGATTTTCGGTAACTGCGTCACCATCGCCACCAACAACAAGTTCGTGGTGTTGAAAGCGGTGAAGCTGGGACGTCGTCGCTAAATAACCAGTGCAAGCTGGGTGCCCTGCGCAATGGCCCGCCGCGCATCCAGCTCCATTGCCACATCGCACCCGCCGATCAAATGCACCGTTTTACCTGCCTCACGCAGCGGATCCGCCAGATCGCGCTTTGGCTCCTGCCCGGCACATAAAATCACATGATCCACGCGCAGCAGCTGTGGCTCACCACCGATCATGACGTGCAGGCCGTCGTCGTCGATCTTCTGATAGCTCACCGCCGGGATCATCTTCACGCCGCGCGAAAGCAGGGTGGCGCGGTGGATCCAGCCGGTTGTTTTCCCCAGTCCTTCACCCGGCTTACTCGCTTTGCGCTGCAGCATGACGATCTGCCGTGGGCTTTTCGGCAGCTGTGGCCCTTCCGGGCGCAGGCCGCCGGACTGGCTCAGGCTGGTGTCGATGCCCCATTCCACGCAAAATTCGGCAATGTTCTGGCTGGTGGCCTCGCCCGGCTGGCTTAAATACATGGCGGTATCAAAGCCGATCCCACCGCAGCCGATAATGGCCACGTTTCCCCCAACCGGCGCTTTATCGCGCAGCACATCGAGATAGCTCAGCACCTTAGGATGATCGATACCCTCGATCGCAGGCGTGCGCGGGGCGATCCCGCTCGCCAGGATCACCTCGTCGTAATCCAGCAGATCTGGCGCACTTACCCACTGGTTGAGCCGCAGATCCACACCCGTTAGCTCGATCATCCGGCGGTAGTAGCGCAGTGTTTCATAGAACTCCTCTTTGCCGGGGATCTGTTTGGCAATATTAAACTGCCCGCCAATTTCACCTGCGGCATCGAACAGCGTCACGCTGTGCCCGCGCGACGCCGCATTTACCGCAAACGCCAGCCCCGCGGGGCCCGCCCCGACAACCGCCAGGCGTTTTGATTTGTCTACCGGGAGCACCGGCATTTTGGTTTCATGGCAGGCGCGGGGGTTAACCAGGCAGGAGGTCACTTTCCCGACGAAGATCTGATCCAGACAGGCCTGATTACAGCCGATGCAGGTGTTGATCTCATCCGCCCGCCCGCTTTGCGCTTTGGAAAGCAGTTCTGCATCTGCCAGGAACGGACGCGCCATCGACACCATATCGGCATCGCCGCGTGAGATGACATCATCCGCCACCTGCGGATCGTTAATACGGTTAGTGGTCACCAGCGGAACAGACACTTTGCCTTTCAGCTTGCGCGTAACCCACGTGAATGCCGCGCGCGGTACCGGCGTGGCGATAGTCGGGATGCGCGCCTCGTGCCAGCCAATCCCGGTATTGATGAGGGTGGCACCGGCGGCTTCAATCGCCTGCGCCAGCTGGACGGTCTCGTCAAACGTCCCGCCGCCTTCCACCAGATCCAGCATCGACAGGCGGAAGATGATAATAAAGTCAGCGCCCGCACGTTCGCGCACGGCGCGTACCACTTCGACGGCAAAGCGCATACGTCGCGCATAATCGCCGCCCCATTCGTCGTCACGCTGGTTAGTGCGGGCGGCGAGGAATTCGTTAATCAGATAGCCCTCGGAGCCCATTACCTCGACGCCGTCATAGCCTGCTTCACGCGCCAGCGCCGCACAGCGGGCGAAGTCGTCAATCAGCGCCAGCACTTCATCGTGGCTGAGGGCATGCGGCTTGAAGCGGTTAATCGGTGCCTGAATGGCCGACGGTGCCACCAGATTGGGCTGATAGCTATAACGCCCGGTATGCAGGATTTGCAGGGCAATTTTACCGCCTTCGCTGTGAACGGCATCGGTCACAATGCGATGGTGCGGCAGCTGTGACGCATCGTTAAGCACCGCTCCGCCTTCCATCCCCACGCCTGATGGCGCGGGAGCCACCCCCCCGGTGACAATCAGCGCCACCCCGTGGCGCGCGCGTTCGGCATAAAAGGCCGCCAGACGCTCGGCCCCGTCCGGATGCTCCTCCAGCCCGGTATGCATTGAGCCCATCAACACGCGGTTTTTGAGCGTTGTGAACCCCAGATCGAGGGGGGCGAATAGCGACGGGTAGCGGCTCATAGTCTCTTCCAGTGTAAAATTATTGTTATGTGGTCGGATGAGTTACTAATTTAGCCAGCACGAAGTAAAAGGGAAAAGGGGAATGCAGTGATTGTGATGGGATTCAAATATTGGTGTGGCCTGATGCCCTCACCCTAACCCTCTCCCACAGGGAGAGGGGACTTAATCTCCCTCTCCCTTAGGGCTGAGGGTTCCCCAGAAAAATGAAAAGCACGATGAAGTGTGATCTACTGGTTGCGCTAACAAATCAGAAGAGACCTCATCGTGCCTTTACAGACAGTCTGCCAGAAATTTTTCTCCGCGTCTTTACCGGATGTTCACAGCTTCCGGATTAATGTCCTTGTTTCCATGGCCGTTGCCCTCACGCACGGTGCGGATCTGACCCTGACCAGCCTTGGTCGCACTCTTCCCGGCAGAGCGCACGTCAAAAATAAAATTAAACGTGTTGACCGTGCCCTGGGTAATACCGCCCTTCACCGGGATATTCCCCGTATTCAGCACCTGCTCACACATACCATCACCTCCCTGATGCCCTTCTGTGTGATTGCTGTCGACTGGACAGGCTGGCATGACAGGAACTGGTATCTTCTGCGGGCAAGCCTGGTCTGTAATGGTCGCTCACTGCCGCTTATGAGTGAGGTTGTCCCCGCAGAGCTGGCGCAGAACAGTGATGTACAGTGCCGCTTCCTTGACCGCCTGCATGATGCCATCCCGAAAGATAAAGCCGTCACCATCATTACGGATGCAGGCTTCCGGACAGACTGGTTCCGGCATGTCAGCCAGCTGGGCTGGAGCTTCACCGGCAGGGTCAGGGGCTGCATCAGCTTCCGGCTGGACGGAGATAAAAAATGGATGAAAATCAGTGAGCTTGAGGCTACCGGACAACCGGTCTGCGTGGGTTACGGTGTCCTGTCCCGTAAACCACGAACGCCCTGTTACGGCCGGTTCTATCTGCATAAGCGCCCTGACGCAGGGCGTCAGGGAAAAGGGGGGATGCCGAAAACACAGCGGGAACACCGCAGTAGCGCGCGGGAGCCCTGGCTGCTGTTCAGTAATGCAGAGGGACTGGAGCCGCACCAGATAATGGCCCTGTACAGCCGCAGAATGCAGATAGAACAAAACTTCCGGGACGACAAAAGTCCACGCTTCGGGTTCGGTCTGAGGCTGAGCCGGAGTCAGGGAAAAGGGCGACTGGAAGTGCTGAATATGGTCGCGGCAATGGCAAGCCTGGTGATGTGGCTGGCAGGTTACAGGGCAGAAAGGCAGTGTTTACACTGGCACTATCAGGCAAGCAGCATCAGGCACAGACGGGTGCTGTCATACCTGAGTCTGGCAGAAGAAGTCATCCGGCATGAGCCCGGGAAAGTGAGACGGCTGAATATAGTTAACGAGATGAAAAAGCTGGGAAAAGAGTACAGTAATATGGTCATGGTGGCATGACCATATTACTGGGGATCCCTCAGCCCTTAGGGAGAGGGCCGGGGTGAGGGGGAACGCACCAGCCCCGGTGCCTGCCACATTGACGTCGTCAGCCCGCTGTCCACCAGACCGAGCTGGTCGGCGTACACCGCCTGCCACTTCTGCATCATGCCATCGTACAGCGCCCGGTGCTGCGGGTTCGGGGTAAACTCGCGGCTCCATTTCACCAGCCGCTCGCCGGTGGTGGCCATATCCGCAAACAGTCCTGCCCCGGCTCCGGCGGCAATGGCGCAGCCCAGCGCCGTCGCCTCTTTCACTTCCGGTACGCGCACCGGCAAACCGGTGACGTCACTTAAAATCTGGCTCCATAGCGCCCCCTTCGAACCGCCTCCGGCAAACACCAGGCTCTCGAAGTTAACGCCGGAGAAACGTGAGATTTGCGCCAGGTTGCAGGCCGAGACAATCGCCGCGTTCTCTTCCAGCGCGCGGAACAGCGTCGCTTTGTTGCACTTTTCCGGGTCGATGGAAAGGTTAATAAACGACGGGGCGGCGTGGTACCACTGCTTAAAATGCATCGCGTCGGAGAAGATGGGCATCACGCCATGCGAACCCGCGGGCACCCGGCTCGCCATCTCCTCGAGCAGGGAATAGGTGTCCATCCCCATACGTTCGGCGATCAGCTTCTCTTCCGCGCAGAAGGCGTCGCGGAACCAGCGCATGGTCAGGCCGGTGAAGAAGCTGATCGATTCCGCCTGCGCCATACCGGGGATGACGTGTGGGTTCACGCGAATATTCATCTCAGGATCGGTGCGCACCTGCGGCAGATTGACCACCTGCTGCCAGAAGGTACCACCCAGCACCGCCGTTTGCCCGGCGCGGACCACGCCCAGCCCCAGACAGCCCAGCTGCACGTCGCCTCCGCCCATCACCACAGGGGTGCCTTCACGCAGGCCGCTCTGCTGCGCGGCCTCTTTAGTGATAGCGCCCAGCACGGTGCCGGTCTCTTTCACCGGAGAGAGGATATCGGCGCGCAGCCCGGCCATATCCAGCAGTGCTGGCCGCCAGTCGCGGGAGAAGAGATCCAGCATCCCCGTAGTGCCCGCATTTGATGGATCGACCGCCAGCTCGCCGGAGAGCTTCGCCGCCAGCCAGTCGCTGATCATGGTAATAGTGGCAGCCTTGCGATAGATATCCGGGCGATGGTGCGCCAGCCACAGCAGACGCGGCATGGCGCTCAGGGCCAGGGTCTGGCCGGAAACGTCGTACACTTCGGATTCAAACTGGTTGTCGTGGATCTCTTTGAGTTCGGCCACCTCGCGGCTGGCGCGGGCGTCGACGTTGGCGCAGGCCCAGATGGCCTCACCGTTGCGGTCATACAGCACGATCCCTTCGCGCATGGAGCAGCAGGCGACGGACTGGATATCCGCCGCGCTCAGGTGCGCGCGATCCAGCGCCTGGTGGATGCACTGGCAGGTAAGCCGCCAGTTGGTATTGAGGTCGAACTCCATCGAGCCCGGCACATTTTCCACGCTCAGGTGCTGCCACTCGGCCTGACCCACGGCAACCTGGTTGCCCTGCAGATCGAAAATAACGGCACGCACGCTGCCTGTCCCTGCATCTAACGCTAAAAGGTAACTCATGAGTTTGCCTCGTTGTTAGCGCAGGGCTTACCCCGTTACGTCAGGGCCAGCACCGCGCGGGCTGTTGTCTCTTCCGTCACCAGGCCATTGATACGGCGACCTTTCAGTGCGGCGTAAATCGCATCGGCTTTCTCAACACCGCCGGCCACGCCGACGATGGTAGGTAACTGCGCCAGTTCATCAAGCGTGACGCCCAGCAGTTCTTTGTGGATCTCCAGCTCTTCAACGCACTCTCCTTCGGCAGTGAGGAAATAACCGAGAATGTCGCCGACGGCCCCTTTACGGGCATACATCAGCTGTTCACCTTCGCTGATGTAGCCTGAGCGCAATATCGTTGCATCACGACGCTGGTTCACGGACCCAATCCCGACCACCGCCACGTCGGCCGCCGTTGCGGCGAGGATCACGTCCCGCACGCTGGTTTCACGTTTTAAGATCCCAGCCACCTCGGCGGAGGAGACGCGAAGCGGGGCGGGGATCATGCTGACGCTGCATGCCGCGTCCAGCTGGCCGATACCGGTCATATACGGCCCCACGCCGCCGGAAAGGGTCACCAGGCGGATCTGCTGCGAGCTGATAAAGCCGCTCAGATGCTGCAGGCTGCTCATGGTGGTTTCACCAAATCCCACCGCTAACAGCTGGCCGGGTTCCAGCACGCCCATTAACGACTGCGCGGCACCAATGCCTAACCGCACGTTCATTGGTGGGGTATTCAGTGCTGGCAGCACGCGCACCAGCTTTAGCCCAAAGCGCTGCTGCAGTTCGGTTTCCAGTGCCAGACAGCCCTCATAGCGGGAGTTGATCTGCACGCGGATCACCCCTGACTGGCGACCTTTCTCCAGCAGGCGAGAGATCTTCAGGCGCGGCAGGCCGAGCCGTTCGCCAATGTCGTTTTGCGTCAATCCGTCGTGGTAGTAACACCAGGCCACGCGGGCAACCAGCTCCTCTTCCGCCAGTGCCAGCCCGGCAAACCGACCTTCTTCCGCAGTGCGTTTATCGCTCATAATTGAACTCTTATAAAAATTTAGATCATATGTTCGTGACGGCGCAGGTCGAAAGTGTGAGCTACGCGGCAAAACGGATCATTTAGATAGTTTCTTTCTCAGATGGATCTTAATCGATAAAACTGTGATCCCTGCACGGTTGTAAATATAGTTCACCGTCTACGCTTTTGAACATTATTAAATCTAAAAATCATTTGTTCAATAGCGGAGCGATGATGACCCCACTTATCGAAGCACGAGCCATCTGCAAGCAGTTTTCCGGGGTGCCGGTTTTGAAAGGCATTGATTTCACGCTGCTTGCAGGCCAGGTGCATGCGCTGATGGGCGGGAACGGCGCGGGTAAATCGACGCTGATGAAGATCATCGCCGGGGTGGAGACGCCGGACAGCGGTGAACTTTCCGTAGCAGGTCATTCATATGCGCGGCTCACGCCCGTGCAGGCCCATAAGTTAGGTATCTATCTGGTGCCCCAGGAACCGCTCCTGTTCCCCAATCTGACGGTGCGGGAAAACATCCTTTTCCGCCTGCCGCGTGAACGGGAAAGAGAGAATCGGCTGACGGAGAAGCTGCAGCAGCTGCAGTGCCAGCTAAATCTCGATGCCACCGCCAGCACGCTGGAAGTGGCGGATCAGCAGATGGTGGAGATCCTGCGCGGTCTGATGCGTAACGCAACGATCCTGATCCTCGACGAGCCCACTGCCTCCCTTACGCCGGGTGAAACCGAACGTCTGTTTCGCCAGATCCGCGCCCTGCAGGATCTGGGCGTCGGTATCGTCTTTATCTCGCATAAATTGCCGGAGATCCGCCAGCTGGCAAGCCACGTCTCGGTGATGCGCGACGGTGCCGTAGTGCTCAGCGGGGAAACCGCGCAGTTCGACGATAACGCGCTGATTGCCGCCATGACGCCGGTGAGCCGGGAGAAAGGCTTAAGCGATGCGCAAAAACTGTGGCTGGCGCTGCCGGGAAACCGTCGCACCCAGCCGCAGGATTTTCCGGTATTGCGCGTGGACGATCTTACCGGGGAGGGGTTTATCGATCTCTCGCTTGAGATCTACGCAGGCGAGATCGTCGGTCTGGC
Organism: Enterobacter cloacae complex sp. 277I4; assembly: GCF_050031465.1. Classification (NCBI taxonomy): domain Bacteria; kingdom Pseudomonadati; phylum Pseudomonadota; class Gammaproteobacteria; order Enterobacterales; family Enterobacteriaceae; genus Enterobacter; species Enterobacter cloacae complex sp. 277I4. The sequence goes on along the minus strand of NZ_JBLGWC010000001.1, from coordinate 4,446,883 downwards.
CGGGCTGGTCGGATCCGGGCGCACCGAATTTGCCGAGACGCTCTACGGCCTGCGTCCGGTGCGTGGGGGACGGGTCTGGCTGGAGAATCAGGAGATCACTCACGAGAGCGTGGGCGCCCGGCTGGACAAAGGCCTGGTTTATCTGCCGGAAGACAGGCAGGTGTCCGGCCTGTTCCTGGATGCACCCATCCGCTGGAACACCGTGGCGCTGAACGAGCCGTCTCTCTGGCAGCAGCGCAAGCGGGAGTCCGCGGTGGTGGAGCGTTACCACCGCGCGCTGGGGATCAAACTCAACCATGCGGATCAAACCGTGCGCACCCTCTCCGGCGGGAATCAGCAGAAAGTGCTGCTGGCCCGCTGTCTGGAAGCCAACCCGTTACTGCTGATCGTCGATGAACCGACGCGCGGCGTGGACGTGTCGGCACGTGCCGATATCTACCAGCTCATCAAAAGCGTGGCCGCGCAGAACGTGGCGGTGCTGATGATCTCAAGCGATCTCGATGAGTTTCCTGGCCTTGCCGATCGCGTGCTGGTTATGCATCAGGGCGTGCTCAGCGGCGAGTTGCCGCGCCATGCCGTCAGCCTCGATCGGATGATGGCGCTGGCGTTCGGAGGACAATCATGAAGACGTTACTGAAAAACCGCGAGCTGAGCGCGTTTCTCGCCATTCTGGCGCTGTTTGCCGTGCTGGTGGCGCTTAATCCGGCGTACCTGAGCCTTCAGACGCTGGGGATGATCTTCGCCAGCGCGCAAATCCTGATCCTGCTGGCGCTTGGCGCCGCGCTGGTGATGCTGACCCGCAATATTGACGTCTCCGTGGGCTCCACCGTGGGGCTCTCCGCCATCGCCGTCGGCGTGGCGCTGAACAATGGCTACAGCCTGCCGGTATCGATGCTGTTCGCGCTGTCTGTCGGCGCGCTGGCAGGGGCGTTCAACGGGTTGCTGGTGGTGGCGCTGCGCATCCCGGCGATTGTCGCCACCCTCGGCACGCTGGGGCTGTATCGCGGGGCGATGCTGCTCTGGACCGGTGGAAAGTGGATTGAAGGGTTACCGCCGGGGCTGAAATCCCTCTCTGAACCCGTAGCCGTGGGCATTTCGCCGCTCGGCATGGTGGTGCTGTTTTTGGCCGCCGTCGGCGCGTGGACGCTCTCGCGTACCGCGTTTGGACGCGATTTCTATGCCGTGGGCGATAACCTTGCCGCCGCGCGCCAGCTGGGCGTGGCGGTTAACCGCACGCGGATGATCGCCTTTACTCTCAACGGCATGCTGGCGGCCTGCGCCGGGATTGTCTTTGCCGCGCAGATTGGCTTTGTGCCAAACCAGACCGGGAGCGGGCTGGAGATGAAAGCCATCGCCGCCTGTGTGCTCGGCGGCATTTCGCTGCTGGGCGGGACGGGCACGCTGATTGGCGCACTGCTTGGGGCCTTTTTCCTGACGCAAATCGACACCGTACTGGTGCTGTTTAAGCTCCCGGCGTGGTGGAATGACTTTATCGCCGGGCTAGTGCTGCTGGGCGTGCTGGTGCTCGACGGGCGTCTGCGCCAGGCGCTGGCGCGTCATCAGCGGGCGCTGAAATACGGTCGCTTCCAGCCGGGTAACAGAGGGGGAAAGCACGTCACCCCATTTCCCAAACGCAAAAAAGAGGTGGCGTAAATGAAGCTTAACTGGGAAAGCGCGCTGCTGATCTTACTGGTGCTGGAGATCCTGCTCTTTGGCGCCATCAACCCGCGAATGCTCGACATCAACATGCTGCTGTTCAGCACCAGCGATTTTATCTGCATCGGCATTGTGGCGCTGCCGCTGACGCTGGTGATTATCAGCGGCGGGATCGATATCTCCCTCGGTTCAACCATTGGCCTGTGCGCCATTGCGCTGGGGGTGATGATGCAATCGGGCTGGCCGATGGCGGTCGCCATTCCTCTGACGCTGCTGCTGGGCCTGCTGTGCGGGCTGGTGAATGCGGCGCTGATCCACTACACGGGTATCAGCCCTTTAGTTATTACTCTCGGCACGCTCTACCTCTACGGCGGCGGGGCGTTGCTGCTCTCCGGTATGGCGGGCGCGACGGGCTATGAGGGCATCGGCGGCTTCCCGGACAGCTTTACCGCGTTCGCTAACCTGACCCTGTCAGGTCTGCCCATTCCGCTGGTGCTGTTTGCGCTCATTACGCTCTTCTTCTGGCTGATTACCCACCGCGGGCGCTTTGGGCGGCATCTGTTCTTAATCGGCCAGAACCCGCGCGCCGCGCGCTATGCGGCGCTGTCGGTTAACGGCATGCCCTACGCGCTGTATGGCCTGGTGGGCGTCGCCTCGGCCATTGCCGCCCTGGTGATGGTCTCCTATTTTGGTTCCGCGCGCTCGGATCTGGGGCGCGATCTGCTGATGCCTGCCCTCACCGCTGCCGTACTCGGCGGGGCGAATATTTATGGCGGGTCAGGTTCGGTTATCGGTACTGCACTGGCAGCGCTGCTGGTGGGGTACCTGCAGCAGGGGTTACAGATGGTCGGCATCCCCAACCAGGTGTCGAGCGCGCTGTCAGGGGCGCTGTTGGTTGTGGTGGTGATGGGACGTTCGCTGAGTCTGCACCGTGAATGGGTGCGTTCTCTCTTTAGAAAACTATCCGGAGCGTAAGATGAAAACAAAACTGATAGTCCTGGCGATGGCCCTCAGCTTCGCCTCGGCGCAGGCGGCGGACCGCATCGCCTTTATCCCGAAGCTGGTGGGGGTGGGCTTCTTCACCAGCGGCGGCAATGGCGCGAAAGAGGCGGGGAAAGCGCTCGGCGTGGACGTCACCTACGACGGCCCAACCGAGCCGAGCGTCTCCGGCCAGGTGCAGCTCATCAATAATTTCGTCAACCAGGGCTATAACGCCATTATCGTCTCCGCCGTGTCGCCGGATGGCCTCTGCCCGGCGCTGAAGCGCGCCATGCAGCGCGGCGTCAAAGTGCTGACCTGGGATTCCGACACCAAACCGGAGTGCCGCAGCATCTACATCAACCAGGGTACCCCGGAGCAGCTCGGTGGCCTGCTGGTGGAGATGGCCGGGAAGCAGGTGACAAAACCGAATGCCAAAGTGGCGTTCTTCTACTCCAGCCCGACCGTCACCGACCAGAACCAGTGGGTGAAAGAGGCGAAGGCCAAAATCGAAAAAGATCATCCCCAGTGGCAGATTGTGACCACCCAGTTTGGCTATAACGACGCCACCAAATCCCTGCAAACCGCCGAAGGGATCTTAAAAGCGTACCCGGATCTGGATGCGATCATCGCCCCGGATGCCAACGCTCTGCCTGCCGCGGCGCAGGCGGCGGAAAACCTGAAGCGGGAAGGGGTGGCGATTGTCGGATTCAGTACGCCTAACGTCATGCGTCCGTACGTCGAGCGCGGCACGGTTAAAGCCTTCGGCCTGTGGGATGTGGTGCAACAGGGCAAAATTGCGGTCAATGTCGCCGATCGTTTGTTGAAAAAAGGCGATCTTAACGTCGGCGACAGCGTGGAGGTAAAAGATATCGGTACGCTGAAGGTCGAGCCGAACAGCGTCCAGGGCTACCAGTATGAAGCAAAAGGCAACGGCATCGTGCTGCTGCCAGAGCGCGTGGTGTTCACCAAAGAGAACATCAACAAATACGATTTCTGACGGGGGAGCAAATGGCTGATTTAGACGACATCAAAGACGGTAAGGATTTTGGCATCGGTACACCGCAGCAAAATGTACCGTTCACCCTGAAGGGCTGTGGCTCGCTGGACTGGGGCATGCAGTCCCGGCTTTCGCGCATCTTCAACCCAAAAAGCAACCGCACGGTGATGCTGGCCTTTGACCACGGTTACTTCCAGGGGCCGACCACCGGTCTTGAGCGTATCGATCTCTCAATCGCGCCGCTGTTCGCCGAAACCGACGTGTTGATGTGTACCCGCGGTATTTTGCGCAGCACCGTACCGGCCGCCACCAATAAACCGGTGGTCCTGCGCGCCTCCGGCGGTAACTCAATTCTGGGCGAGCTGTCGAACGAGTGCGTGGCAGTGGCAATGGAAGACGCGCTGCGCCTGAACGTCTGTGCGGTGGCGGCGCAGGTGTACATTGGCAGTGAATTCGAGCATCAGTCGATCAATAACATCATCAAGCTGGTGGATGCGGGGGCACGCTACGGGATGCCCGTGCTGGCGGTGACGGGCGTCGGCAAGGAGATGGCGCGCGATGCGCGTTACTTCTCGCTCGCCAGCCGTATTGCCGCCGAAATGGGGGCGCAGTTTGTCAAAACCTACTATGTGGATGAAGGATTCGAAAAAGTGACCGCCAGCTGCCCGGTGCCGATCGTCATCGCCGGGGGGAAAAAGCTGCCGGAGCACGAGGCACTGGAGATGTGCTGGCGCGCGATTGACCAGGGAGCCTCCGGCGTGGACATGGGGCGCAACATCTTCCAGTCCAGCGCGCCGCTCGCCATGCTGAAGGCGGTGAAGAAAGTGGTTCACGAGAACATGAGCGCCCGGGAGGCGTTCCAGTTCTGGCAGGAAGAGAAACAGGGAGAAGCAGAATGAACGTGACGTTAGTGGAGATCAACATCAAACCCGAGCGGGTGGACGAGTTTCTGGAGGTGTTTCGCGCCAACCACGAGGGCGCGATTCAGGAGCCGGGAAACCTGCGTTTTGACGTATTGCAGGACCCCCGGGTGAAAACCCGGTTCTTTATCTACGAGGCCTATAAAGACGAAGAGGCGGTGCTGGCGCATAAAAAAACGCCGCACTACCTGGCCTGCGTGGATAAGCTCGAAGAGCTGATGTCGGAGCCGCGCAAAAAACGCAGTTTTGTGGGGCTGCTGCCGGAGTGACAAATTAACCGGCAGCCAGCGATTCAATGGGGATAGTGGTGAAAGAGGCGAAGAATAACGGATGTTATACTCTGGCGCCGGTTGTCTTTTATTTCATCTATCCCCAACGATGAGCTGACGTTAAAAAACGCCTCTTCCATTATCTTATGACGCCAGCAATCCTTTCAATCAGATAGGGGTAGAACGGATTCGAGGTGATACGCATTAAGGAGTCCATATCTGCCAGCAATACCGCACGCTCCCCTCTGACGCGTAAAACACCCAGACTCAGACCATAGTGATTCGGTTCATAGGGTTCACTTCCATATAAGGAGTCATGGACAGGAAACGGGAGGGCGACATGAGAGAGTGAAAAAACATCTCTCGGATAGCGCACATTAAGGGGCTGCACGTCTGCTGTTGTTGAGTGCGCTGAGTGCGTCGAAGCGACCATGTTCATACTCTCTGAAGAGGCGTTTTTGACGATAGTCGTCGTGTAAGTACGCTGTGGTGTTGCCAGTAAGTGTGATAGCGCGCGATCCGAAGAGTGGCGAAACAGTGCACGAAAATTGACCGCACGATTAATATCAAACAACACCAGTTCGCTACCGTTATCCGGTAGATTGTGATGGAGCACGTCCAGCACTGCCCGGGTACTGACTGTGGAATCAAGAACGGACTGAAACGTAAGCACATGAGGAAGATCTTTCCAGCCAGCCGATGACTTGCGTCGCGTAAGATCCCGTTTCAATGTCTCAGTCAGAAGATAAGCCTGCCGCGCACCATTCACGGGAAAAGAGTTATATTTAAAAGGATTAAATTCTGGTACCAGACCTAACCAGGCCGCACGAGAAAAGGCCGGGAGAAAGGCTGTCCATTCGGCCATTCCCGAAAACCGAGCAAAGCGGCTTATGCCTATCATGGGAGAAATCAGGACAATTTGTTGTGGCTTCTTCAGGCTCTCATCATCAAGGGCATCGATGGCATATTTCATGGCCAACGCCCCACCATTGGAAAAACCAACAATATGCAGCGGCGCATCCGCATGGGTCATTTTTGTTGCCTCGCGCACCGCAAGACGCGTTGCTGCCAGCCAGTCCTGCCATTTTACATCCGTTAATGCCCCGGGTACGGTTCCATGGGCAGGTAGACGGATCCCGATGGCGACAAACCCTTCTTTTTGATAGAGCCGGGCAATATGCTGCAGGCTGTAAGGGGAGTCCGTAAGTCCATGCAGTAACACGACAGCCCCTCTCGGTTCCGCCTGTGGGCGCATGATGTAGGATCGATTCCAGTCTGTGGGAAGGGTGTCCGGAAATACCGGGCTTGACGGGTTATAACGATTAAAACTCGTTGTATCCTGATCGGTTTGCTTCATAACGACATTGTTATGCACCTCCATGAAGAGGGCGTTTTCAGCATTGATATAGTCATCCCAGTCGGCCCGATCGATCTCGTGTTCGCGTAATTCATTAGGGACAAAAGTATGCCAGGGCTGGAGTTCGCCGCTACGCTGTACCCAATAAAACAGGCCTGTCATTGCACAAAGCGTGAAGCCCAAAAGGATAAAAATACAACGCTTCAACACTCTAATACTTTTCTTGCGCATAAATCCTCTAAACATAGATATTCAACCTGATATCTGCTGTATTTAGGTTTTAAAGCGCAGCGTGGTTGATGATGGGGGCACAGAATAAAGATATGGACATCGCATAAACTATGCTTTTAACCATTGCATGATCAGCAAGGAGTTAATGGCGAAATTGATATGCGCGACGATAGATAACATAATACTAAGCGCTGCCACAAACAGAACCTTGAGGTTGAGGATGCGTGTTTTTTTTAAGTTTGCATCTAGCCATAACATATTCCTTATTTTATTCTTTTGATATAAATACATTATCCCCATAGATAAATATAAGAGAGGCATGATAATGCTTACTGAATTGATCTGTAACAGCAGTAATTCACTGCCAACTAATGCAAAAAGCCATGAAATAAATAGCAGCATAAGCGTTGCTCCTCAGTTTTTTTTGTTGGTAAGGTAAAACCAAATCATAAACAGAACATCTAAAAACAACCAAACTCCGCCCAGCAATAAAACGTGCGAGACAGCGCCCGGCCAGAACAAAGCGCCATTGGGGGAAACAGAAAAGAAATCCTGTCCCCAGACCAGGCGTGCCACAATCATGAAAAGGGGCAGCAATAAAAGGTTGAACAGAAAAAGATAACGGATAAAGTTTGGTTTTTTGGGCCGTCTGATATTTTCTTCCGGGAACATGGTTTCCTCACTGGTTTCGGTGAAAATAAAGAGGCATTCTAGTGCGAAAAGATAGATGGAACTTAAACACACGTCATTTTATAGCGTGCGCAGCTGCCACCTCGATGATTAATGAATGAGAGTATTGTGAGTGAGGATCTCTTGTTTGTTTGAACTTCATATAACATCGCCCCCTAAAATAAGCCACCAGACAGAGCTTGTTTAAGGTTCTGACTTCTTTTTTTTAATGTAGATTAGGTGATAACAAATGTTTAAAAAAACACTCACAGTAGTGGCAATTCTTTCAACTCTTTCTGTTGGTGCTAACGCCGCTGAAATCGGCGCTCAGTTAGGTACACAACATACGGAGTTAAATGCACTAATTGCGCCAGAGCCGACCGGTATTTTTTATACTGCAAACTGGGCTAACAATTATAATGATGGCCGTAATTCTGGCGGTGTCGGCCTGGGTTATCAGGTGTCTCTGGGTAAAGCCGATCTTTACGCAGGTGCCAAGGCCATCTATATGGCGCCTAAGAAAGGTGATAATGGATTTGCGGCACCGATTGGTGGCGGGGTTCGTGTCCATTTCAGCGATGAGGTGTATGCCTATGGTGAAGGTTATACCGCGCCACGTGGCCTGAACAATGCCGTCGAAAACTATGTTGAAGTTGATGCTGGGTTGGCCTGGCAGGTACGAGATGAGGTGAAACTCAAAGCGGGTTACCGTCATATTAGCGTTCATGGTAAATCCGGTACGCCTAATCATACGCTGCTTGATGGTGCTTACCTGGGCGCCGCACTTCAATTCTAAACAAACACTCACCGCGAGCCCTACGCTCGCGGTGAGTCGTTGCATATAATCCAGTCATTTTTCTTTACCCTCCTTTTTATCCAGATACTCTTCTTCCTTCTTCTCTTAAAACATTTCCTTTCCTGCGCTGATAGTAAAAAGACCGAGAGTGTAATGCAGGGCTGAGCCCTGCTACAGGTTGTAACGTAACCACCCGAAGAGTACGTTTCCGTTATTATAGGTGCCAGGAATATAGGTGAACTGGACATTCACATTTTTATAACTCGCTGAAAAAAGCGGGAATATAATCGGTAAGGGAATGTAGTTGCCCATATCTTTACGCGCCGTTATCCCGGCGGTCACCCCTAATCCCAACCTGAAATCTTTTTGTTGGCCTGGATGCCATCCTTTCTCCCATGCATAGCCGGTGACCGGTTGCCACTCATTATGTGAGTCTTTAAACACCATTCCATACAGTGCACTCCAGTTGCCATTGCTGTGATGACGAGAAACACCCACTCCGGCACCCCAGGGCATTTCATTGTAGCGATCGGTCTTTTCTTTATCGTACATGAACCGGTTATGCCAGCTGATAAAAGGAAGATAAATATCGTGGCTATCATAATCTGTCCAGGTTTGCGTAATATCGGAAACAATCCTGCTGCCCCAGCTTGCTGCATTTTCATCAGCATGAGTCTGGCCATAGGCACGTGTGGCAAAAAGAAGTAACCCGCTCCAGAGTAAAACAGAGCAAATCAACAAAAATAAATGATAAAAGCCGCCGATAAAGTCGATTTTTTCCTTACAGGGCTGCCAGGGGGTAGTGCTTTTCATTGCGAACGCTCCAGTGGATAAAAGTAGTTAAAAAATAATAAATAGGCCAGCGCATTAACAAAACATGAGACGAATTGTTAATAGCGCCAGAGATGACTGATGTTCTAAAACGAAATGACTAAGGTTGGATATTACGCCATCCTTAGTCATTGTGATTTAATTTATGGCTTTCTTTTTAAGGAGTTCGAACTCCTCCTGGCTAATAACGTCCTGGTCTAATAGTTTTTTGGCGTCTGATATTTGCTCCGCTGGGGATTTACAAAGACTATATTGTGCTGCGGCATTCGCATCCAGTCTGTAAGCACGTTGTCTTTTGGCCATTCCCTTACCTCTCAGAATGAGATAAAAAACAGAGGTGATCAGCGGGATGAAAAGTAACAGCATTATCCAAAGCGATTTAAAGAAGCCGTTGAGTGTATTGTCACGGAATAAATCAGTAACGATCTGGAAAATAACAAACAGATACGCAATAAAAAAGAATATAGAAAACAGGGTGGCTGCCATATTCCAAAATTGTAATAGATGAGTCGTCACAATGATGCCTTCTTAAGGATATAAATGGTCACATGGAATGAATAAAAGATAAAAACCTGCCACAAAAAATTTTCATCCTTAATGAAAAGGACAATCATCCTGTTGTGGCAGATATGATAAAGCGTGTTATTGAGCTGGAGAGATCGTTACCTGACCGCGATGCGAGGTAATATTTACACGTTGCCCTACGACAAATTCACCTTCACGGGCAGGCTGCACGGTGACGAACTCTTGCCCGTTATCAGGACGAATAAAGAGTTCAGCCGCATTGTGTCGCGCCATTCCTCGTTGTATCGACTGTCCTGCCATCGCTCCAGCAACGGTACCGCCAGCCGTCGCCAGCAGACGGCCGCTTCCGCCACCAATAGCATTACCGGCAGCACCGCCAATCAACGCGCCCCCGACTGTACCGGCAGCGCTGCTTCCGGTGTCGTTTTGGATTGTTATATATCTCACCCCTGTGATTGTGCCGTGCGACAGCGCCATCACCTGACCGGAAAGCGCAGCACTTGCATGATGGGCAGAACCAACGGGTTTTTCAGTACAGCCAGCCAATGCCAGCAAACCGGCCAACATTAAAACAGAACGTGTAAACATCTCTCTTCCTTATGAGTAATCAACGGCATCACGAATTAATGGACATGTCATACAGTGGCCGCCACCGCGTCCACGCCCTAATTCACTCCCAACAATTTCAATGACCTCAACGCCTTCTTTACGCAAACGGTCGTTTGTTTTGGTATTGCGGTCATAGGCGATAACGACACCTGGAGACATGGCGACCACGTTATTTCCGCTATCCCATTGCTGACGCTCGGTGTCGTAAACATTGCCTTCGGTTTCAACGACCCTGAGCGAGCGTAAATTGAGTGCCCTGGCTACCACCTCTGTTAACGGCTCTGAATAATGCTCCAGACGCATTCCGCCTGGGGAGTCGTCCTTAATCAGTGAAAAGACTTCGATTTGATCAACAATGGCGGGATAAAGCGTCACTAAATCTCTGTCACAAAAGGTGAATACGGTATCCAGGTGCATCGCCGCTCTGAGCTTCGGCATCGCGGCAATAATAACGCGCTCGACATGGCTAAACGGGTTCGAAAACAGGGCAGATGCAAGCTGGGCAATGGCCTGATAGGACGTTCGTTCGCTCATACCGATTAAAACGGTCTTGTTGCCAATAGGCATAACATCGCCGCCTTCAAGGGTGGCGGATCCGTGATAACGCGTTGGATCTCCCCACCATGTATTGATCGTCTGACGGGTGAAGTCCGGATGGAACTTATAGATAGCAGTGGTCAGTAACGTTTCTTCACGACGAGCCTGCCAGTAAAGGGGATTAAGCGTAACCCCGTTATAAATCCAGCTGGTGGTATCTCGCGTATAAAGCGTATTCGGCAACGGCGGGAGCAAATATTCACGCAGCCCTGTCGCTCTTCCGACGAGTTCAAGTTCTTCTTTATCGCCCCTGTGTCTGTTCAGCAAATCATAGGTTGAAAGCCCGCCGATCATAAACTCAGCCAGCCGATCTGCGGGTAACGAATCCAGAAACGAGCGTGTTTCATTAAGCAAACCCAACGGGATTTCATCAGCAGTAATCTGCTGTTCGATGAGCCAGTTGCGTGCCTGACGGTTAGCCAACGTTTCGGAGAGCAGATCATGCATCTCAACAACGTCAACACCGCATCCGCGCATTTTGTTAATAAAATCGAGATGATCCTGACGGGCACGCTCTACCCACATGACATCATCAAATAACAGGCGGTCGCAATTGCCCGGCGTAAGACGGCTATGTGCTAACCCAGGGGCGCATACCATCACTTTGCGTAACTGGCCGACCTCGGAGTGAACACCCAGTGGTATATCTTGCATAGTATCTCCTTAAGAGAGTAATTAAATGGTAATATTTCCGTTTATAATTCCATAAATACAGGCCAAAGCCGCGAGCACGATGGCGGTAAATAATATTCGTTCCGTACCAGAGAATATTTTCTTGTTTTGCTCACGCTTAGCAATGTAATAAAGCAGTGTGCCAGGCGCATAAATAACGGCGGACAGCAGCACATACGTTAATCCGCCGGCATAAATCATCAACGAGGCATAGGCAGTGGCAATGACAGAAATCACCAGGTCTTTATAATATCCCTTTGTGCACTGTTCGTAGGTTTCTCGTGTAATAACCAGCTTCAGGCTATACGCGGCAACCAGAAGATAGGGGATAAGCGTCATCGCGCTGGTTAGCTCAAGGGCTAACAGGAATGCGTAATCGCTGAAAAAAGTGATAATTAAGAACAGCTGTATCGCGATATTCGTCAACCATACGGCTGAAGAGGGAACGCGCCAGCGATTCTCGCGTGCAAAAACGGCAGGCATGCTCTTTTTCAACGCTGCGGAATAAATAACCTCCGCAGCGAGCAATGACCAGGAAAGATAGGCTCCGAGGACAGAGATAATTAACCCCACGCTGATGAAAATCATACCCCAGCGTCCCACTATGCTTTCGAGAACACCGGCCATTGAGGGTTGCCGTAAGGCTCCCAGCTCGGCCTGGGGCATAACGCCATAAGAAAGCATGGTGACTAACATCAGTAAGCACAGCACCCCGATAAAGCCGAATACGGTCGCCAGGCCAACGTCTTTCCGGTTAGTTGCATAACGCGAGTAAATACTTGCCCCTTCGATTCCAAGGAATACGAATACGGTCACCAACATAGTGCTTCTGACCTGGGAAAAGATTGATCTGAAGAGAGGTGGCTCTCCGGCGGCCCCGCCCCAGAAATTAAGCATAAACATCTCTTTTTTGAATGCCATTATCAGAATGGCGATAAATACAAAAATAGGGATGATCTTGGCACAGGTGGCCAGGGTATTGATAAAGGCCGCTTCTTTAATACCCCGCAATACCAGGAGATGAAAAGACCATAAAACAACTGATGAGACAGCGATTGCCAGCAGCGTATTACCTTCGCCAAATGCAGGGAAAAAAGCGCCTAATGTTGATTTAATTAAAATAAAATAGGATACGTTGCCGATACATGTACCCGCCCAGAAACCGAGTGCCGAAATGAAGCCCGGATATTCGCCGAAACCGGCTTTAGCGTAGCTAAAGACGCCCGCATTGAGTTCAGGCTTTCTTTGCGCAAGGTTCTGGAATACAAATGCCAGCATCAGCATACCGCCACCGGCAATCACCCAGGCAATAATTGCACCAAGCCCACCGGTTGCTCGTCCGAATGCAGCAGGTAATGAAAATATACCCGCTCCGATCATCGCTCCGACGACAAGCGTCGTTAAAGACCAAAGCGATAGCGTATTGGTCGTAGATTTGTTCATATAATTTACTTAACAATGAAGCTGTGATTGATGAAGTGTGAGTTTAAAAGCGTTAAATATACCGTACTTAAATGAAGTTAATTTTTATGCAATCAAGGCAGCACAGGGGCTGGGTGTAAATCAGATCGCACCGTTTAGATCGTAATAATAACCCTCTTCTCTTTGATTTCTGATTTGCCCGCTGTTGTAGGGCGCCAGTTTCTTTCTCAGACGACCAATAAGCACCTCGACGGTATTGTTTTCTTTACCCATCCAGTCGTGGTAGAGATGTTTCATGATTTTTCGTTTGCTCAGCGCCTTGCCTTTGTTCTTCACCAGTAGCTTCATAATTTCAAATTCAAAACGGGTTAGTCGAATTTTTTGCTTGTTGATGAAGAGTACCTTGCTGTTTAAGTCGAGTTCTAAATTACCTGCAGTAATACGGCTGGAAGGGGTGAGATAATTCCGGCGTACTAAAACCCAAATTCTGATGATAATCTCTTCAATATGACTAGACTTGACAACATAATCGTCAGCACCGCTTTCAAACGCTTTCACCTTGTGTTCAATATCGTTGCTGCTGTTAAGGATCATGATGCGGATAGTGCGCCCTTCGCGTCGCCACTTACGAATCGCCTGTAACTCAGTAGTGGAAAGCGTTTCAGATGCCATAATCAGGAGTTCAGCTTTATTTGAAAACATAAACATTTCCACTTCCTCAATACTCGAAGATACATCAGTTAAAATACCTGCCTCTTCAATTTGGGTTTTCAAATAATGCTGATTTATAATGTTAGGATCTAATATTAACACGCGCATATCTTCCTCTCACTTTGTTGCTTCGCCTGTTAGGGTTTTTGACATTTTATGAAATGGATTTCTATGCTTTACAGATAAAAGCATCGTCACCAAAAAGTTGGCTAAATAATACTTTCGAAATAAATTCAAACAATTCTTTTATGAGGGATATTAGAAATACAAAATAAAAAAATGCAGAATAAAAGAAGTGAAGGGAAGAGTATGAGAAAAGCAGAGGAGGTAGAATTAAATCAAGAAAAATCACATTTAATAAGGTTTTTGTTCTGCTTTTTTGGCGTGTGGAGTGTTTGTTTAGATGAACGTATGGTTGCTCCAATTGCTTTCTGGTTGGGTTTTTGTTAAGAGTTAAGTGCGAATTTTATTTCTTGATTTAACAATCTATACATCTGTCTTGCATTCATAACATTAGCACAATGAGCCATGTGCTTGCGTCAATAAACTCATTTTCGGCAAATAAATATGGCACGCTGCAAATCGCTTATTCTCCAGGTTTTGGGGTCAAGCTTCTGGATCTTATAGTGCAGGACAGGTTGGCTGGTGGTGAGTTTTTCAATCAGCAAAGAAGGTGCATTATCCTGCGGATTAGCAAGAAATTTACCTTTTGTGACTTTGTGGAATCCGTTTTGCACGTCTGTGTCGATGGTCATGTTTCCTGTACGATCGACAAGGTACTCTTTACCATAATAGTTCAACGTGCCGTATTCGCTGACCGTGACGAGACCATCGTTGGTAATGTGGAAAACAATTTTGATATTTCCATTAATCCCTTGCTGGACATTTTTTGAATCTTCATAGTTGATATGTACCGTCGACATACAGTTCATCGGTAGGTAATCATAAACACCAACAAGCTTGTATATTCCCATTGCAAGCAAGGGAAGCATCAACAGGCATAAAACAATATTAATTGTTGTTAATATTGACGAAGTTTTCGCATTCATGTCCTTTCCCTGTATTTTGTTTGCCACACAGGGCAATGTGAGTTGAGTACACCTTGCTTTTTAAAGGCGCTCTGTTGTCATCAAAATAGATATTTTTGGGATATTGCTGGCATTTTAATGCGATTCTTTGCCCTAAGTTTGTATTAAAAAATGAGTCAATATTCTCTTGTTTGACGCCATTTTCGTCAGTATAGACATCACATAATCCGACTGACTTATATTTATGCATAGTGCTATCGTTTAAATGGTACAAATAAAAGGCAGTGATGGTGCTCACCATTAAAACGGTTAATATTATTGTGCTAATATAAAAACCTTTGTGCGAGGAACAGATTTTTTTAAATTTTTCGTACGTGCTATTACGTGTAGTACTAACACGAGTACACTGGCAGTGCAGTACAAATCCTTGCTTTGGTATTGTTTCGATTTTGTCTTCAAGCGAGAATTCAAGAAATGCTTTTCGCAACAGGGATATGTTTCGATTCAGGTTGTTATCAGAAGCAACCAGACCATGTTCTTCCCAGACTTTTTCAAGGAGTTCAGTACGGCTGACCTGAGAATTATTGGCGTCAATAAGTGCATTTAATAATCGCGACGTCGCCAGTGAAAGCTCAACTTCGCGTTTATTATCGGTTAAAATGCGCGATTCATCATTATAATGCACTATCCCGTCAAGTAGGTACTGCATAGCTTAAACGTCCTCGCAAATGAATCTAAGCATTATAATTTTAGCGCTACTATTATTCAATCTTCTGATTTCTATTAAGAGTCGAGAAGACGTATTTTTACCGGGTTAATTACACGTAGACAGAGGGACAAACTGCGAGGGTGGGGACGTTGCTTTCTCAACCATTCCTGAGAATGATTACTTTATGAATGATGCGGTGTGGCCGGGTAAGCGCAGCGCCACCCGGCGTTTTTCAGGCCAGTTCCAATTTCGCAAGGATCGCTGAAAGCGCCTCGCGCGGCTCTCCCTGAATTGCCTGCAACGGGAACGGCAAGCCGGGTGTTGCCACTTTTCCCCTCATTTCCGCCGCTGCCGCGATGACCCTTACGCTACCGTAACGACGGAACAGATCCCATAGCGGCTCTAACCGTTCTGACTCTGTACTTTTCCCCGAACGCGCTATCGCCAGCGCCGCTTTTGGGAACAACCCCGCGAGAACCGAATACCAGACGTCAAACCCGGCCTGCAAGGCTGAGGCTGCCCGCCAGTCACCGGCGATACCCAGTGTGACCGTATCAGGAAGCCGGGCACGTACCTGCGACAGGTCCTCCGGCACGCGGCCAAGCTTGATGGAGCCCACATTTGGCAGAGACGCGACGGCAAATAGCAATTCATCGCTAAACGCAAAACCGGTCGTGGCAGGGTTATCGTAAATGCACAGCTGTACGGAGAGCTGGCGGGTCACCGTTTCATAGAGCTTAAATACTTCCTCATCCGTTAATCGCTGGTACGACACGGGTGCCATCAGCACGCCGGAGACTCCGGCCGTTTGCGCGTCGTCAGCCAGACGCAGAATATCGTCCAGCCGCATTGCGCCGATGCTGACGATAACCGGTATGTTACCGGCATGTTCCACCGCACAGCGTGTCACCCGGGCACGCTCTTCAACGGTCAGATAGGCATAGCTCCCGGTCGAGCCAAGAATGCCCAGTGAATCGACGCCTGCCTCAACCACGGGAGAGAGCAGATGCGTAAAGGCCTGCTCATCAAACGTGCCGTTTTTCAGGGGCGTTAACGGAAATGCGCTGACTCCACGAAACATTTTTTATCCTCTTACAGGGTCAGTAACTGCCTGTGCGCCATTGCACCCGGCATCAGACGTTGCAGGTTATCAATCAGATCCGCTCCGGCTTCTTCCAGTGCCGTAAGCGGCATTGACGGCAGACTTTCCAGAATAAACCACATGGTTTGCGCCTGACTGTCAAGACGCGTCCGTATACCCTGGCGCCAGTTCCAGCGACGGCAGGTAACACCGAGGTCGTCGCGCCAGATAACCTCGCCCGGCTCCGGGTATTCCACCACCGGCTGCCCCTCTTTGAAGGTATCAAACGGTTCGCTGCCGTCCGCCAGCGTCAGGCGCGGCGCGCCTGAATAAGTCGCAAGATTTTCTCCACCAACCGGGATGGCGTAGCGAATGCTCACCGCGTTGTAGATATCCACCACCGGATCGAGCGGTGGCAGCGAGCCGTCTTTTAAGACCCGCTTACGTAAGGCGGATGCCGAGCAGGGCGTACGTTTCGGTTTTGCGCCGAAGGCCTTAAATACTTCATCCCAGCCGGAAAGGTGCGCGTCAGCCCACGGCACATCATCATTAAGCATCTGCTGGCAGGCTTGCGTGAGCACGGCCGGAGCGACTTCCGGGTGGGTAATCGGCGCAGCTTCAACCAGAATGCTCAGCGCCCGAAAGCCCGGGGCAATTGCGGCAAGGCGCGGGTCTATTGACGGCGTAACGAGAGACATAAATAATCCTGTATTGACTGTTTTATACCATGGTAGTGACCAATGACTGAAAAAGTCAATATAATGACTGAACAGGGTGCCGATATCGCCCAGGTAAGCCTGGCCGTAGCGAACCGCATACGCAACTGGCGTAAAGAGAAAAAACTGTCGCTGGATGAACTCTCGCGGCGTGCCAGCGTCAGCAAAGGCATGCTGGTGGAGATCGAAAAGGGCGCAGCCAACCCCAGCATCGCCATTTTGTGCAAGCTGGCTGCCGCGCTCGGTATCTCAGTGGCGGATATCGTTAACGTCTCCAGCGAGCCGCTGGTGCACGTTATCGAAGAAGCCGCGATCCCGGTGCTGTGGCAGGGGGAAAAGGGCGGACGCGCCAGACTGCTGGCAGGAACCGCGGGCCCGGATATGATTGAGCTATGGCAGTGGGAGATGCAGCCGGGAGAGCGTTTTACCTCTTCGGGGCATCCGGCGGGCACCTTTGAGCTGCTGCACGTGAACGAAGGCATATTAACCCTGACGGTGGACGAGACGGTTACGCAGGTTGCTGCCGGGGCATCGGCGGTGGCGAAAACGGAAGCCGCGCACGGCTATGCCAATGAGGGAGAAAAGGTGCTGCGCTTTACCATGACGGTGGCGGAGTTTCACCGATAAAAAGCAGCCCGGTGGCGCTACGCTTACCGGGCTGGTGTTGTAGGCCGGGTAAGCGCAGCGCCACCCGGCGTTTTTTTACGCCTCTTCCACACTCACGCGCAGTGCCGCCAGCGCTTTACGTGCCGCCTTCAGTACCTGCTCACACTGCTCAATGGTCAGCGTCAGCGGTGGCTCAATGCGGATGGTTTTGGAATTGTTGAGTGTGCCGGCCACCAGCACCCGCTGGCGGAACATCTCGCTCGCGAAGCTATAGCCGATTTCGTTATCAACAAACTCAATGGCCATCAGCATACCTTTACCTCGTGCCTCCTGGATCAGATCCGGGTATTCACGTCCCAGCTGACGGAAACCGTCCAGCAGCATGTCGCCTTTCTGCTCCGCCTGCGCAGGCAGGTTTTGCTCCAGCAGCACGTTAATGGTGGCCAGCGCGGCCGCACAGGCCAGCGGGTTACCGCCAAAGGTGGTGGTATGCAGGAACGGGTTGTCGAACAGCACCGAGAAGACCTCTTCGGTGGCAACCGTCGCACCAATCGGCATTACGCCGCCGCCGAGCGCTTTCGCCAGACACAAAATGTCCGGCTGAACGTTCTCATGCTCGCAGGCGAACATCTTTCCGGTACGTCCCATGCCGGTCTGCACTTCGTCGAAGATCAGCAGCGCACCAAACTCATCGCACAGCTGACGTACGGCAGGCAGATAGCCCTGTGGAGGCAGGATCACGCCGCCTTCGCCCTGAATCGGCTCCAGGATCACCGCGGCTACGTCATCGCCGGTTTTACGGCATTCGCTGAGCACGGTGCGCATGGTATTAATGTCGCCGAACGGCACGTGGCGGAAGCCCGGCAGCAGCGGCATAAACGGTTTGCGGAAGGTGGATTTGGCGGTCGCAGACAGGGCGCCCAGGGATTTACCATGGAACGCGCCGCTGGTGGCGACAAAAGTGAATTTCCCGCGCGGCGACTGGTACGCTTTGGCGAGCTTAAGCGCCGCTTCGACCGATTCCGTGCCGCTGTTGCTGAAGAAGCTGTATTTCAGTTTGCCGGGTGTTAAGGCTGCCAGCGTTTTCGCGAGCATGGCGCGAAGCGGGTCGAGCAGTTCCTGGCTATGGAGAGGTTGTTTCGCGAGTTGATTCTGTACGGCGGAAACCACTACTGGATTACGGTGCCCCACGTTGAAAATGCCAAAACCACCCAGGCAATCAATAAACTCCTGTCCCTGGGTGTCGACAAGCGTATTCAGACTTCCCGCTTGCCACTCTACGGCTCCGTAATCCCCGCCGGCGGTAACAGATTTGCGATACTCCAGAAAACCTGGATTGACGTGCTCTTTAAAGTAATCGATGACCTCTCGGTTAAGTTGTTTCATCTCCTCATGATCAAGCGTTCGCTTCTCAATGAGATTCAGTGCGTGCGCGGTACAGGCAAGAGCCGAGGCGCTGGAAGGTAACCTGTTCAAAATATGCTCCCGGGGATCGCGTATCACATGATACTGCGTTAAGTATTGCAGGGATTACGCCACTTCAGCGGACTTAACGAAAATCGGGATAAACGCCAGGTTAAAATAATGTTGCGCAATATTTAATCATGCCGATGTTTTCCAGACGGGATTTAGCGGTACGGAAAACGGGGGCAGGAAGACGTGGATGGGGTCAATTGCACCAGGGGGGTGCAGGCGGTGCGACTTAAGTGGGCGTTAACAGATCATCCTTTGCAGGTAATTTCATTGTGAAAGTATTTAAAATCAATCAATTATAAAATCTCACAAAAAGTGCGGTTTAAGTGAAATCTGCGATCTCCATCAAGTTTAACAACTAAAGATAAATTGTTTACCGCCGAAAAAACAATAAACCACAAAATTAACATTCAAATAACCTGCAAGGGATGCTCACGATGTCCTCTCCAACCTATGTCACCCAGAATGAATATCTTCTGGACGATGACACCACCTTAATGTCTACCACAGACGTCCACAGCTATCTGACTCATGCTAACGACACCTTTGTTCAGGTGAGTGGCTATCAGCTTAATGAGCTGATGGGTCAGCCGCATAATCTGGTGCGCCATCCTGATATGCCTAAAGCCGCTTTTGCCGATATGTGGTACACCCTGCAACAGGGCGAGCCGTGGAGCGGAATTGTCAAAAACCGCCGTAAAAATGGCGATCACTACTGGGTGCGCGCCAACGCGGTGCCGATGGTGCGCCACGGGAAGGTCACCGGCTATATGTCGATTCGCACCAAAGCGACGGCAGAAGAGATCGCCACCGTTGAGCCACTCTATAAGGCCCTGAATGCCGGACGCTGTACTAAACGGATCCATAAAGGGCTGGTGGTGCGTCAGGGCTGGTTCGGAAAACTACCGGCAATGCCGCTGCGCTGGCGGGTACGCGGCGTGATGGCGGTGCTCTTTGGCGCGCTCGCCGCCACGCTGGTGGCAACCTCAGCAGGCTGGGTGTCGTTGGTCGCAGCAGCGATAATGATGCTGCTGGGCACGTTGTTGTTTGAACAGCAGATTGTCCGCCCGGTAGAGAACGTGGCGCGACAGGCGCTGAAGGTGGCAACCGGCGAGCGCAATAGCGTGCAGCACCTGAACCGCAGCGACGAACTGGGCCTGACCCTTCGCGCGGTGGGGCAACTGGGGCTGATGTGTCGCTGGCTAATCAATGACGTATCAAGCCAGGTGGTGAGCGTGCGCGACGGCAGCGACAAGCTGGCGCAGGGTAATGAGGATCTGAACGACCGCACGCGTCAGACCGTTGCAAACGTGCAGCAGACCGTGGCGACGATGAACCAGATGGCGGCCTCCGTTCAGAGTAACTCTGAAACCGCCACCGAGGTCGATAAGCTCTCCGTAGCCGCCAGCAGTGCGGCGACCAAAGGCGGGAACGCGATGCAGACGGTGGTCAAAACCATGGACGATATCGCCGACAGTACACAGCGTATCGGCTCCATTACCACCCTGATCAACGATATTGCCTTCCAGACCAATATCCTCGCCCTGAATGCGGCGGTAGAAGCGGCACGGGCCGGTGAGCAGGGCAAAGGCTTTGCGGTGGTGGCAGGGGAAGTTCGCCATCTTGCCAGCCGCAGCGCTAATGCCGCCAACGATATCCGTAAGCTGATTGATGCCAGCGCCAGCAAGGTACAGTCCGGCTCCGAGCAGGTACACGCCGCAGGGCGCACCATGGATGATATCGTTGAGCAGGTGAAAAACGTCACTCAGTTGATCGCGCAGATTAGCCATGCCACCTCTGAACAGGCTACCGGGCTTTCGGAGTTAACCCGCGCGGTGGCTGAACTGGACAGCATCACGCAGAAAAACGCCGATCTGGTTGAAGAGAGTGCGCAGATCTCCGCGATGGTAAAACACCGGGCCGGACGTCTTCAGGATGCAGTGACGGTTCTCCATTGAGTCTGTAATGTTCCAGAAAAGCCGTTTATTCTGCCAGGCGTAAACGGCTTTCGTTGCTTCATTTGTAATTATTCCTGCGATTTATTGTTAATTTTATATTAAATAACTAAAGAAAGTGACTCAGTTATTTATCCCTGCCTAAGTCATTTTTCCCCGATGCTATTTCATAAATGCCCTGTCTGGTGGTTGAGTAACGATCGATACGGCTATATTAATAGCCTCTGCCTATCCATTGTGATGGTTATGAAATAAAAAAACGATCAAAGTCATAAAGTTAGCGGTTTCGTTACCGATAACGGTGATCGTCTGAGAAATAATCACATCGATGGAGTAAATATGTTCTTACATGACGTAAAAATCGGCACGAAATTATTTCTGGCGTTTGGATTCTTTATTGTCCTGATGGTGGTGAGCGCGAGTTTGTCTTTAATGAGTCTGAACCGGGCAAACAACGGGATGCAATCCATTATTACCAGTGATTATCCAACCACGGTAAAAGCGAACCAGTTAATCGATAACTTCCAGGAATTTATTAGCACTCAGCAGCTCATGCTGCTGGATGAACAGGGAACGTACACGGCGCAGTCGCAGCAGCATCTTAAAGAGATTAGTGAGCACATCACGGTGCTCCTCGGTGAGCTGAACAACGTGCTGCAGGATCAGCAATCGCAGCAGGTGCTCGCCGAGATACGCGGCGTGCGCCAGCAGTATCTGGACTCGCGCTATCGTATTTTGCAGGCGGTGCAGAACCACGATCGCGCGGGTGCGCTTCAGGAGATGATGACCAACACCCTCAAACTGCAGCAGGCCTATAAAGCCAAAGTGCAGCAGCTGATTGCGATTCAGAACACTGAGATGCAGAACGCCGGGGTGCAGGTGGAAAGTGATTTCAGGAGCAACCGTCTGCTGCTCATCCTCATTACTCTCTTCAGCGTGGCGGCAGGCAGCCTGATTGGCTGGTTTATCGTGCGTTCCATTACCCGTCCGCTGGGCCAGGCCGTGGACTTTGCGGCGGCGATTGCGGATGGCGATCTCACCGGCAGTATCACCTCGCACGGTAAAGACGAAACCGGCCTGTTGCTGCATGCCCTGATGGAGATGAAAACGCGTCTGCTGGACATTGTGCAGCAGGTGCAGACCGGATCGGAGAATATCTCCAGCGCCGCCGCGCAGATTGTCGCCGGGAACCAGGATCTGGCTGCGCGCACGGAAGAGCAGGCAAGTTCTGTGGAGCAGACCGCCGCCTCGATGGAGCAGATCACCGCGACGGTGAAAAACACCGCTTCGCATACCGGAGAAGCGACCAACCTGTCGGCAGATGCCGCGAAGGTGGTCAAAAACAACGGTGAGATGATGAAGCAGGTGACCAGCAAAATGCGCCTGATTAACGAGACCTCGAACCGGATGTCCGACATTATCGACCTGATCGATGCCATTGCCTTCCAGACCAATATTCTGGCGCTGAACGCGGCGGTGGAAGCGGCCCGGGCGGGCGAGCACGGTCGTGGCTTTGCGGTGGTGGCTGGTGAAGTGCGCCAGCTCGCGCAGAAGAGTGCTTCGTCAGCCAGTGAGATCCGTGAGCTGATTGAAAGCTCCACCAGCCAGACGCAGGACGGGATGAACCTGGTCGAGAAGGCGAGCGAGCTTATCAATGGCATGGTGGGCAACGTGGAAGAGATGGATGTGATCCTGCGTGAGATCCGCCAGGCCAGCCACGAGCAGACAGAGGGGATCTCGCAGATTAACAGCGCGATTGGCCTGATTGATGCCACCACCCAGCAAAACTCCGCGCTGGTGGAGGAGTCTGTTGCCGCGGCGGCCTCCCTCAACGAGCAGGCGATGCACCTGAAAGAGCTGGTACGCGTCTTCCGCGTGAGCGCGCACGCACCGGCTTAATCCAACTGGGAGATCTCCAGCGCCGCGCGGTCGATCACGCCAACGATCTGCTTAAGCTGCGCGTCGCTGAGCGCTCCCTGATTCACCTTCAGATCTAACACCGCTTTGAAGTTATCCAGTGCCCGCTTCATCTGCGGGTTTTTGCGTAGCTGGAAACCGACCGCGCGGGCTTTGATACGCGCCTGAATCTGCTCAAGCTGTTCCTGGTTTTCCTCCAGCCACTGCTGTCCTGCCGCATTGATGGCAATGCGCTTACGCCCATTCTCTTCTTCCGTAATGGTGATAAACGCCTGATCCTGAAGATAATCCAGCGTCGGGTAAATCACGCCAGGACTCGGGGTGTAGTTCCCCTGGGTCAGGTTCTCAATCTCTTTGATCAGCTCATAACCGTGGCTCGCGTTGCGGGTCAGAATATCCAGAATCACCAGCCGCAGATCGCCGTGACCAAAAAAGCGTGGTCGACGTCCGCCGCCATCATGTTCGTGTCGCATAGTGTGCCTCGTAAATTGATATATCTAAACTATATCTAAGATATATTCAGATGCAATCTAAAAGATCTTGCATTCTTGCTGATTAGCAATCATTATCATTTAAAATCAATTTAGATATATCGTATTCACCTGAGAAGGGTCTTAACATGGCAATCACCCGCTATCCACAACGCGTGCGTAACGAACTGCGTTTTCGTGAACTGACCGTGCTCCGTGTTGAGCGCGTAAGCGCTGGTTTTCAGCGCATAGTTTTAGGCGGCGAAGCGCTGGAGGGCTTTAGCTCCCGCGGTTTCGACGATCACACCAAAGTGTTTTTCCCGGCCCCGGGAACGACGTTT
Source organism: Enterobacter cloacae complex sp. 277I4 (assembly GCF_050031465.1). Classification (NCBI taxonomy): domain Bacteria; kingdom Pseudomonadati; phylum Pseudomonadota; class Gammaproteobacteria; order Enterobacterales; family Enterobacteriaceae; genus Enterobacter; species Enterobacter cloacae complex sp. 277I4. The sequence continues at coordinate 4,423,344 of NZ_JBLGWC010000001.1, read as the reverse complement.
GTGCCACCGGTGGTCACCGACGAGGGCATTGACTGGGGCGACGGCGTGCGCCCGCAAAGCCGGGATTACACACCGCTGTACGACGCCGCGAAGCACGAGCTGGCGCTTGATTTCTTCGTGCATGACGGCGGGGTTGCCAGCCAGTGGGCGCTAGAGGCGAAAGTGGGCGACAGGCTGACGATTGGTGGCCCGCGCGGTTCGCTGGTGGTACCGGAGGATTACGCCTGGCAGCTGTACGTGTGCGATGAGTCCGGGATGCCGGCGTTGCGTCGCCGCCTGGAAGGCATCGCCAGCTTGCCGAAACGCCCGGAAATTCACGCGGTGGTCACCGTCGGGGATGAATCATACAAGGATTATCTGGCGCACCTGAGCGCGTTCAACATCACCTGGGTGATCGGCCACAGCGAGCAGGCGGTGGTTGAGCAGCTGGCGTCGCTGAACGTTCCGGCGGAAGATTACTTTATCTGGCTGACCGGGGAAGGGAAGGTGGTTAAAAACCTGAGCCGACTGTTTGAGACTGAGGCTATCGATCAGCAGCTGGTGCGTGCCAGCGCGTACTGGCACGCGAAATAATTACGCTGCTGAATCGAGCTGCGCTTCGCTCACCTGATGTTCGAGCGAGGCGCGGACCTCGTTCAGCGCCTTTTCCTGCTGTGCGAAGTACGCTTCCATATTGCTGAGCGACGACACCAGCAGCCAGGATTCTTCTTTCTCCAGTTCTGCCAGCTCGTTCACTAAGGTGTCGATCTGCTCGCGAACCTGAGCCATTTTTTTGCGGATGCGCTCCAGATCGTTCAGCCTGTCGCTGGCCATCAGCGGCTCGAAGCCCTGCTGCAGGCGCGCCACCAGAGAACGAATGGCTTTGACGTCTCCACGCTGTTTAGCCTGGTTGAGCTGCACCATCATCGCGTTGGCTTCTTCTTTCAAATCGTCCGCCACCAGATCCGGGTGACACAGCTTGCTCGCCTGCCGCCAGAGCCGTTTCAGCTCGTCCCGATCCTCTTGTGAAAGATCTTTCCCTTTACGCAGACGCACTTCGGCATCCTGATGCTGCTCGCGGTATTTCTCGTACTCTTCGTTGGCCTCGTCACGCGCCTGACGCGCAGGCTCTCCCTCACGCGTTAAGCCGCTCTCCAGCTCCAGCGCCTCGGCAAGCAGGTTGGCAATCAGGTTACTTTGCTGCTGCAGATGCTTACGCGCCTCGGCTGCCTGTACGGAATCGGCAGGAAGTTCGCGCCAGCGCTGGGTGAGTGTTGCCAGCACCTCCACGGCCTGGGCCATGTAGCGCTGACAGCGGCGATAGTCTTCCTCGCGACGACGCGCCTCAGCCTGCTGGCGGCGCAGGTTCAGCTCGGCCAGCGTTTTACGCAGAGCGAGGATCTGCTGCATCAGCGGGCCCAGGCGGGAGAAATAGAGATCGTTGAACTCATCAAGCTGCTGTACGCGCGCGTTACGGCGGTCAATCAGATCGCGCAGTCGCTCTTCCAGCGCTTTCAGTTCCAGTTTGCTCGCGGCGACCTGCGGATCGCGCCATGGCGTCACGGCACGCTGGCTTTGTAGCCACGCGACGATCGCGGCGATGGCCGCAGTGTAGTTTTTCTGCTCAAGCGCCACGACGATTGCCTGTAGCTCATCGTCAAACGCTTCATTTTTCAGCCGGGTTAGCTGGCTCTGAATGATGTCGTCATCTTCCAGTTCAATGGCATTTTTAATGATTTCTAGCCGTTTGATCGGTGTGCTCATGATGCCTTTCGCTTTGGCGCTTAAGTATTTGAGTTAAGGTTAGTTGTTGGAAACGCTACAGGAAATAATACACACGGATGATGATCGGCGCGATGGGGGATTTCTTTAGATTTACGCAGTGTCACCCGCTAAATTCTGAAAATGCAGCAAAATAGACCTTAAATTAAATGTGTGTATTTACACTGTTTACTTTTTGACATAAGTTGCGCGTTTTTTGACAGGCAAGTCTGAAAACGGACTTTTAGCAAGGAGTAGCAGTGATGACAGGGAAAACGTCGATACTACAGGTGCTGGCTGCCATGGCCTTGCTGGCAGGTGCTGCGCAGGCGGCCCCCCTGTCTCCGGCCGACCGTAATACTATTCAGCAGCAACAGCAGCAGCTGCTGGATGAAAACCAGCGCCAGCGTGAAGAGCTGGAGCGCAGCGTGGTATTACCGCGTCCTGTTCAGCCCGACAGTGCCGCGACTCCGCAAGGTCCCTGTTTTGTTATCTCGCGCATTGAGCTGACGGGTACCACCCTTCTTTCTCCGTTAGCCAAAGATCGCCTGGTTGCGCCGTGGGTGAACCAGTGTCTTGATATGGCGCGTCTCAACGCCCTGACCAACGCCGTCTCTGACTGGTATATCAGCCGGGGGTATATCACCAGCCGCGCATTTTTAACCGAACAGGATCTCTCTGGTGGCGTACTGCATCTCGCGGTGCTGGAAGGCAAACTCCAGCAAATCCGGCTTGAAGGGGTTCCCACCCGCACGCTGAGCATGACCTTCCCTGGCCTCGAAGGGAAAATTCTTAACCTGCGCGATATCGAACAGGGCATGGAGCAGCTTAATCGCGTGCGCCAGACGCCGGTTGAAATAGAAATTTTGCCCGGCGACAGGCAGGGCTATTCAATCGTCAATCTGACGGCTTCGCCTGAATTCCCGCTCAGCGGTTCAGTGAGTTTCGATAACAGCGGGCAAAAGAGTACCGGTACCGGACAACTCAATGGCGCGCTGTACGGCAATAACCTGCTGGGGCTGGCGGATAAGTGGTTTATCAGCGGCGGGCGCAGCAGCGATTTTTCGAACAGCCATGATGCTCAGAATTTTGCCGCCGGGGTCAGCGTGCCTTATGGCTACGGCCTGCTGGACTACAGCTACAGCTGGAGCAACTACCTCAGCACCATCGATAATAACGGCTGGCTCTGGCGTTCGACGGGCGACACCGAAACCCACCGTCTGAATGGCTCCTGGGTCCTGTTCCGCAATGGCGATATCAAAACCGGCGTGTCGGCGGGCATCACCCACCGCATCAACCATAACTATCTCGACGATGTTCTGCTGGCTACCAGCAGCCGCAAACTTTCAAGTTTCTCCCTGGGCCTTAACCACACGCAAAAAATTGCCTCCGGCGTGGCGACCCTGAACCCGACCTTCACTCAGGGTGTGCCGTGGTTTGGCGCCGAAGATGATAACGACAAACATGGCGATGTGCCGAAAGCCGAGTTCCGCAAATGGAGCGTCAACGGCAGTTTTCAGCGCCCGGTTGCTGACGGGCTGTGGTGGTTGACCAGCGTCTATTTTCAGTGGTCGCCGGACCGGCTGTACGGCAGCGAGCGCCTGACGCTGGGGGGAGAGACCTCCGTGCGCGGCTTCAAAGAGCAGTACCTCTCCGGTGATAACGGCGGTTACTGGCGAAATGAACTCAATTATTCGCTCTTTACGCTGCCGTGGGTGGGGAATGTTGGCCTGTTGGCAGCAGTTGACGGTGGCTGGCTGAAGAAGGACGGATTTGACCGTTACGCCTCTGGCACGCTGTGGGGCGCCGCGTTTGGTCTGACGACGGCTCATCGCGGCTATTCAAGCCAGTTTACCGTTGGCACACCGATGGCGTATCCGGACTGGCTGGCACCGGATCACCTCACGATTTACTACCGCGTATCAGTGGCTTTCTAAGGGACAGGGATGATGAAACAGGATCAGGTTCGTTTTTCACAGCGCGCGCTGAGCGCGTTACTGAGCGTGCTGCTGGCAACGCAGCCGCTGTTACCCGCGGTGGCGGCATCCATCACCCCGTCCGGCAATACGCAGATGGATAAGGCGGCTAACGGCGTGCCGGTGGTGAACATCGCCACGCCGAACCAGTCCGGTATTTCCCATAACAAATACAACGACTACAACGTCGGGAAAGAGGGGCTGATCCTCAATAACGCGACCGGGCAGCTTAACCAGACTCAGCTTGGCGGGCTTATCCAGAATAACCCCAACCTGAAGGCCGGGCAGGAAGCCAAAGGCATCATCAACGAAGTCACCGGCGCTAACCGCTCAAATTTGCAGGGCTATACCCGGATTAACACCGGTATATTCAGCAATACCGGCACCGTTCAGGGCAACAGCCTGACCGTCTCCGGGACGGATATCACCAGCTCCGGCGCGCTGAAGAGCGCCTCCACGCTGGATATCCGCGCAGACAATGCCACGCTTTCCGGTGAGACCGGCGCGAAAGGGAAAACCACCGTAACCGCGAGCGGCAACAGGCGCATATCGGTGGGGCAGATATCATCGCACAGAAGGATATCAGCCTGACCGGTGACAGCGTGGTGATTGAGCCGGGGCATGACAAACGCACCCGCGATGAGACCTTTGAGCAGAAGAGCAGCGGGCTGACGGTGGCGCTGTCCGGGGCGGCGGGGAGTGCGGTGAACAGTGCAGTGCAGACGGCACGTGACGCGAAAGGCGAGAGCGATGACCGCCTTGCGGCGCTGAAGGCCACCAAAGCGGCACTGTCAGGCGTACAGGCGTCGCAAGGTGCAGAAATGGCGCAGATTAACGGCGATCCCAACAGCGGTATCGGCGTCAGCGTTTCGCTCTCTTCGCAGAAATCGAAATCCGAGCAGCACATGCAGAGTGACACGGTTGCGGGCAGTACGCTGAATGCGGGGAATAATCTGTCCATTACCGCGACCGGAGAAGGGAAAGGAGAGAACAGCGGCGACATCCTTATCGGCGGCAGCCAGCTGAAGGCGGGCGGCGACACCGCGCTTGTCGCAGCGAACGACATTGTGCTGGGCGGTGCGGCCAGCACACAGCAGACGACAGGAAAGAACAGCAGCAGCGGTGGCGGTGCAGGCGTCAGCATTGGCGGCGGCAAGAGCGGTTACGGCATCGGTGTGTTTGCGAATGTGAATGCTTCGAAAGGCAGTGAAAAGGGCGACGGTACGGCCTGGACGGAAACGACGCTCGACAGCGGCGGGACGGTCTCCATGACCAGCGGTCGGGACGCCATTCTGAACGGCGCGCAGGTGAGTGGCGATAAAATCGTTGCGGATATCGGGCGCGATCTGTGGATGAGCAGCCAGCAGGACAGCAACGATTATAAATCGACGCAGAACAGCACGGCGGCAGGCGGCAGCTTCTCGTTCGGCAGCATGACGGGGTCCGGCTACATCAGTGCCAGCCAGGACAAAATGAAGAGCACGTATGACTCGGTGCAGGAGCAGACAGGGCTCTTCGCGGGCGATGGCGGTTTTGATGTGACGGTGGGACGCCACACGCAGCTTGACGGTGCGGTGATTGCCTCGACGGCGACGGCGGACAAAAACAGTCTCGATACAGCAACGCTGGGCTTCCGGGATATCCACAACGAGGCGGATTACAAGGTCAGCCACAGCGGCGTCAGCCTGAGCGGCGGCGGTGACTTTGGCGGTGATGCATTCAAGGGCAACCTGCCGGGCGGCGTGGTATCGGCAGCGGGCAGCAGCGGTCATGCGGAGGGTACGACACAGGCGGCGGTGGGCGAGGGTAACATCACCATCCGTGATACCGAAAACCAGCAGCAGGATGTGGCCAGCCTGAGCCGGGATACAGAACACGCAAACGACAGCATCAGCCCGATATTTGACAAGGAGAAGGAGCAGAAGCGGCTTGCGCAGGTGAGTGCCATCAGCGATATCGGCGGGCAGGTGGCAGACATCGCCAGAACGCAGGGCGAGCTGAATGCGCTGAAGGAAGCGCGTAAGACGCACCCTGACCTGACGGTTGAGCAACTGAAAGAGACGCCAGAGTACAGGACTCAGCAGGCGAAATACGGCACAGGCAGCGACCTGCAACGGGGTATCCAGGCGGCGACGGCTGCGCTTCAGGGGCTGGCGGGCGGAGATATCGCCGGCGCGCTGGCGGGAGCCTCGGCACCGGAGCTGGCACATCTGCTGAAATCGACGGAGGGCAATCCGGCGGTTAACACCATTGCGCACGCGATACTGGGCGGTGCGGTTGCGGCACTACAGGGGAACAGTGCAGCGGCGGGTGCGGCCGGTGCGGCCACGGGGGAGCTGGCCGCGCGGGCAATCATGGCGGCGATGTATCCGGGTAAAGCGGTCAGCGACCTGAGCGAGGAGCAGAAGCAGACGGTCAGCACGCTGGCGACGATATCGGCGGGGATGGCCGGAGGAATAGCGGGAGACAGTACGGCTTCAGCAGCTGCTGGGGCGCAGGGCGGGAAGAATGCGGTTGAGAATAATGCGCTAAGTGCCGATCAGATTGACAGTTTTGCGGCAAGGGCGAGAGGGTGTCAGACTCGGGGCGACTGCAAACAGGTCGTCAAGGAGATGGAAGATCTCAGCCTGAAGCAACAGCAGGAAATGATCGCTGTCTGTGCAACAAACCCGGCGGCCTGTAAAGAGAAATATGGAGATATACCTGCTAACGGAATGCTGGTACGAGAAGCTATAGATCGCGTGTTAGGTGCAGATGTGCCGTCTGCAATGAAGAACGATATGTCTTCGTTGTTAGCTCAGCAGATCGAAGCGGAAGGTGTTGTTACCAGTACAGAATTTGCAAGTCAGCTGAAAATCCGTTATGGAATAGATGGTCAACAGGCTGATATTTTAGCAGCTGCTGCGCTTGGGGCTGTAACCGGTGGGATGAGTAAAGGCGGGAAACCAGCCGCAGGAACAGAAGGAAAAAACATTGTCATTGTTGACTCCGGTAAGAAAGGAGCCTGGAATAAAGCGATGAATAAACCGGAGCCGAATACGGTTTATCAGGTGGATGGTAATAAGACGTATCGTATTGATGCTGAAGGCCGAACAGGTTCTGCGGAGGCTACATTAGCTTGGACGAAAAATGACAGAAACACTTATCAGCAATGTAAGGCCGGAAAATGCGGCACCTCTGGTGATGAAGGTGGGCATTTAATTGCCAGTATTTTTAATGGTCCTGGCGAAAAGCTTAATCTTGTACCTATGGATGGCAACCTAAATAAGGGGGCGTGGAAACAGATGGAAAATACTTGGGCTAGTGCTCTAAAAAATGGTAAGCAGGTTAATGTGAAAATCGAGCCCTCTTATACAGGTAGTAATAAAAGACCAGACAGTTTTACAGTTACTTATCAGATAAATAATGATCGACCAGTAAGAGAGATTTTTAACAACGCCCCAGGAGGTAAGTAATGGCTTCTCGTGATGATGAATTGTATTCAGAAATTGGGCGGATATTGTTTGAATCGGCACCTGAGGATGCGCAGAAACTCTTCCTGGATGCTGAGTTATCCCCTGAAAATGATCATGCAAAATTTTTATACGATTACATCAATAAACAAGGTGAGAAAACATGGTTTTTGCCTGGAACCTCTGCAACAGACAGCTTACTTCTTAAGAAATTAGTAGAATTAAGGAACTTCTACATAGAACAAGGACTTACTGGTGGGCGGCCAGTATGGCATGGCTGCCTTGTTACAGTTGATCTTGAAAAAATGAAGATTAATTTAGACTATCGTTACGACTAAAAATAACCCCGGTCAGAACGCTCTGGCCGGGATCGTTTTATCAGATATGACTACATTGTTACTTACCCCCGCTTAATCACCGGCACATCCCCCAAATCATTGAGCGCTCCCGGAAATGTCTTCAGCCACTGCGCCACTTTCTTTTTATTGATATTCACCACGCTCATGCCTTCAAGACATCCCCATAACTCACGTGTATGTTGTGGCGTAATGACAATACAATCTTTCATAACCCGGATTTTGACAGGCATCCCGTCAATAAAACCTGCATTTGCGAGCCACTTGCCGCTGAGTGGGAGATATTTACAGTCCACCCGTGAATAAAGCTCGCAACAGGCAGAACAGTCTTCCGGCGTTTCCGCGCGGGGATGAATAGGGGCAGCATCAGTCCGGTTTCCGTGCAAACGGCGGATATCATTTTTGCGTATCAGATCGCGGTTTTCGGTAATACTGTTAAAAACATCTAATTCTGTTTTGAAAACAGTAAACTCTGGCTTAAAATTCGTTTCAGCCATATTCAACTCCTTGAAAGTTGTTTTTGGTTAGCGGCATGGGGGTGGTGGTACACCTTCATGCTGCGTTCTTTAATAATATAAAACTGTTAGCGCTTCCTTTACTGTGAAGTGATTTTCTTTGCGCTGATTATACCGGGCTGAATAAAAATACAGTATCTGTTAAAAAGATAATTGTAGGAATTGCGAGGTGGCTTCAGGAAATATTACAGTTTGCTGTTGAGTTGCATAATAAATATAAATTATGGCTACTCTGTACCACCTCCAGTCAGAACCCGTTCCCTGGCTCGTCCTGTTTCCTTGACCGTCTGAGCCTAAACCCGGACCGCGATTATCGGTTCCTCGGTGACGCGGCATTTGATACCCGTTACGTCAGCAACGCTATTCTGAACCAGACCGGCAACCGCTATACCCGTCATACTTCAAGTTGCCTGTGCGTTGGCTGCACTCATTCACCCCGGTCACTTACTTATGTAAGCTCCCGGGGATTCACTCCCTTGCCGCCTTCATGCAACTCGAATTATTTAGGGTATATATCAACGGCATCGGCTCCGATCTCGATCAGATGCGCTACCTGATGGACAGCGCCGCAGAGCAACAAAAAACGCTGGGGCTGAAATTCGGCGTGGCGCTCACGGCGGCTCAGGTTGCCGCGCTTGACCACAGCCTGCTGTGGTGGGAAGCGGCAACCATCAACGGCCAGACGGTGATGATCCCGAAAGTGTACCTGTCGCCGAAGGACGTCACCGTGCACAGCGGCAATAACGTCCAGTTGGCGGGCGGGAACGTCATTAACAGCGGCAGCACAATTGCGGCGCTGAAGGCTACCAAAGCGGCACTGTCAGGCGTACAGGCGTCGCAGGGTGCAGAAATGGCGCAGATTAACGGCGATCCCAACAGCGGTATCGGCGTCAGCGTTTCGCTCTCTTCGCAGAAATCGAAATCCGAGCAGCACATGCAGAGTGACACGGTTGCGGGCAGTACGCTGAATGCGGGGAATAATCTGTCCATTACCGCGACCGGAAAAGAGAAAGGAGAGAACAGCGGCAACATCCTTATCGGCGGCAGCCAGCTGAAGGCGGGCGGCGACACCGCGCTTGTCGCAGCGAACGACATTGTGCTGGGCGGTGCGGCCAGCACACAGCAGACGACAGGAAAGAACAGCAGCAGCGGTGGCGGTGCAGGCGTCAGCATTGGCGGCGGCAAGAGCGGTTACGGCATCGGTGTGTTTGCGAATGTGAATGCTTCGAAAGGCAGTGAAAAGGGCGACGGTACGGCCTGGACGGAAACGACGCTCGACAGCGGCGGGACGGTCTCCATGACCAGCGGTCGGGACGCCATTCTGAACGGCGCGCAGGTGAGTGGCGATAAAATCGTTGCGGATATCGGGCGCGATCTGTGGATGAGCAGCCAGCAGGACAGCAACGATTATAAATCGACGCAGAACAGCACGGCGGCAGGCGGCAGCTTCTCGTTCGGCAGCATGACGGGGTCCGGCTACATCAGTGCCAGCCAGGACAAAACTGCCGGGCGGCGTGGTTTTGGGAGCGGGCAGCGGCAGCAAAAGATTCTCCAAACTGAAGACTGAAGGGGTAATACAAAGGGATTATCAGTATTACTGAAAAAAGTAGTAATAACGGTTCTGGGCACCTGCTCGGAATCCTTGTGGGATGAGGGCATTATGGTGCCTTCTAAATTAGGATACAATTTATTAAGGATATTTAAATATGTCAAAAAAATTACTATTAAGTGTTGCTGTAGCATCAATGTTACTCACTGCTTGCTCTGCATTTAACGGCGGTAGTGAATTATTGTCTGATAAGAATAACAGTGATGCTTTAATTAATTCAAAAATAATAGACGGAGAAACAAATGTCTCTTCTTTGTCCAGTGTTATTGGAAAAAAAGATGAATTCCGCTCTGCTTTAAAGAAAACATTCCCTGATGGGAAGCTTTCGGTTGCTTCATATAAAGGATTTTTGAACGGCATGACCGGCACTTATGCACATAGAGTTCTTTCAGTAGTCTATGGGTCTGATAATATTGTCATTAATCATGGTATCTTTGTAAAAGATTTGCATAATCCTAATAAATATAATCTTGATTATGTAAGTGCTCGTAATTTGGCATTTACAGAATTAGAAAAAGGTAGTGATAAAACAAAAGTAATAAATTTATTAGGTAATCCTGATGGTATGACGTTCACGGATGAGGGTAACCTTCTGCTTATCTATTCTAAAACGGATGTTTCCAGAGATGCCTCATCTTATATCCCAGTGGTTAACATGATAAGTGGGACAGAGTCTGGTGTATCAGAAAGGCTCTATATTGAGATGAGTAAAGATGAAAAAGTAAAAAATGTTATTTCAGCTACTGTGCAAATTATTCAGGGAAGAGGTATTGGCAATGCGGATAGTTATAATGAAAAATACGAAAATATTAAAAGTAAGTTCTAGATGGCGTATCAATGTCAAATCATAATCGTAAACGCTAATAGCATTTTGCGATTTTATATTTCTTCATAAATTGACATTCCTGTTAGCCCAGTAATTATTTACTGGGCTGCTCAGTAGCAGAGCATTGATATCGGCGAGCAGATGGCAGGCATAGCCAGAGTGCAGGCCATAAAATTCCTAAAATGTGTAATTTGCCAGCGACATCACTTTATCCTGCTCTGGATTGTTCATCTTCCATGTTAAAATACGTAGCAAACAACATTGTTAAAGGACAAACGATGAAAATGAAGCTTTCCCTGTTTTGCGCAAATACAGGTTTAAGTAAAAAGGACTTCCCCTTATGGTCAGATGTTTACGATGCGCTTCATCAGCTCAGGACGAATACGGGAAGCGTTAATATTGTAGATGTTGATAATCAAAAAACGCTCAGCATCCATTCGGATGGTATGCATTTCCTGCTCTCATTAATTGAGGGTAAGGATGATAAAACAAAAATACAAAGCATCCAGACTGCTTGTTTTGGAAGGAAAGAAAGTTCTGTTCCGCCTGTTTTTCTGAGTCATTCTCATGGCCTGACAAGTGATTTCGATTTTGTGACTGAGGTTTCCAGAACCTTTTTCATCACAGGACAGGTTTAGCGTTTTGCTGCATTAAACCAACCCTGTTATATCCGGCATTTAAATTCCAAACCCATTTATTTAAATCATTATGCCTAATGAAAAGTAAGTTGTGGTCGTGTATTTCGTATTTTTTTTCTGAATTATTCTCAAACCAGACAAACCTTGTCCTGATTCAACACGTGGTAGGCTATGGTGTATAGCGTGTATTGGAGCCGTTAATGCCTCAGGAAAGAATAAACACCAATGATAAAAATACTGCTTGTGGATGACCATCCGGCAATCTGCTTTGCGCTCAAGGTGCTGCTGGAAAAGAATCCGGATTTTATCGTGACGACATCCTCCGGCGAGAACCTGCTGGCGCTGCTGCATCGGGAGCAGCCGTCGCTGCTGATCCTCGATCTGGAACTCAAAAACGCTGACGGGCTGGATCTTCTCCCGCGTATCAAGCACCACTTCCCTGCGCTCAGGGTGCTGGTTTATACCAACCAGCCTGCGGGGATCTACGCACTGCGTACGCTGAAGGCCGGGGCGAGCGGGTTTATCAATAAAAGCCTGGCGCTGGAGCGCGTCGAGCCGGTTTGCCAGCTGCTGCTGGACGGCTATCACTGTTTCCCGGAAGAGACGTTCACGAAAATCGTCGAGGCAACTGAAATAAAACATGACACCCGGGCGCTGCTGGCGAGTTTCTCCGATCGTGAAATCGCGGTGCTGAACTATCTGAAGCAGGGCAAAAGCAACAAGGAGATTGCCGACCGGCTGGCGCTCAGCAACAAAACCATCAGCACCTATAAGGCGCGAATGATGAAAAAAAGCGGCTTTGCGCATTTTGAACAACTTTTCGATCTTATTGATACTTCAGAGCCAGAGACGTGAGAGCCGTTACCTTTATCCTGCTTTTTTGTATTGCCTTTACCGTGTGCGCCACGCAACCGGGAGAATCCCTTCGCCTGCTGGCGCGTAGCCATGAAAAGGTGATCGAGCCGGGACTCAGCGGTAGCGAATGGCGCTGGGTGCGCGAACACCGCAAAATCCGTCTGGCGGTCTGGGAGCCGATGATGCCCCCTTACGACATCACCACCGGGTTGAACGATTACGGTGGTATCAATGCGGATTTCACCGGGCTGGTGGCAGAAAACCTTGGCCTGGAGATCGAGGTGGTGCGTTATCCCACCTATGACGATGCCTTGTCAGCATTGCGGGCAGGCAAGGCGGATTTTATGCCTCAGGCAGGGGATAGCCAGCAACAACAGGGGCTGATGCTGAGTGTGCCCTACAGCGACAACATCCCGGTTGAAGTGGTGAATACCGATGCCTCGCCCGATGAGCCGGTGAAAAGGATCGCCGTTTCGCCTGTCTACAGCAGCAGTGACGTGCTGGCCCGTTATCCGGGGGCTGACATTGTGAATTTCTCCTCCACGCGGCATGCGCTGGAGGCGCTGGCGTTTCGCGAAATCGATCTGTTCTTCAGCGATGCGATCACCGCGCGCTATCTGGCGAGTCAGTCCAATTTAAGCAATCTCAGTATTCGTCCGGTGGCGGACACGTTCGAGGCGTCGGGATTCTCGTTCGCCGCGATGCCAAAGATGGCGGTCTGGATCGCGATCCTCAACAAGATGCTGACGGCGCTGCCGGAGAACGCGGGGGTGGAGATCCACCGTCGCTGGAGCGGGGGGATCCCGCTCTCCCTGAGCGAAGAGCCACCGCGTTACACCTCGCTCGAACATAAATGGATCAAAGAACATTCCCGGATCCGCGTCGCGGTGGCGCAGGATAACGCCCCCATTGCCTTTTTCAACGAGCGCGGGCAACTGCGCGGCATCCTGGCGGATCTGCTGACCGCGCTCCGCCTGCGTACCGGGTTCACCTTTGAAATCCGCCGTTATCCCAGCCAGGCCGCCGCTTTCAGGGCTATAAATCGCGGAGAGGCCGAGCTGATTGCTGGCGTCACGCAGGAGGGGATCTGGCAGGCGGATCTCCTCACCACCCGAACCTGGCTGTATAACTCCTGGGTTATGGTTGGACGTGCGCTCCCGGGGAAGGAGGCGCTTCAGCCCCGTGTGGTGAGCCTGCGCGGTGAAGCGCCTGATGACTGGCTTGGCCGACAAAATAGCGGCCAGACGGCGAAGGTCGATACCTGGTGGCAGGGTTTTAACAGCGTGGTTAAGGATCAAAACGACATGATGGTGGTGCCGCTGATCATTGCCAACGCCCAGCTCACCCGCAAAGAATTTGCCTCTCTGAAAATTCTCGCCAGCATCGATGCCGAACCGTTGCGCTTTGCCTTTGGCGCATCGCGGCAGGCCTGGCCGCTGATCACCATTCTGAATAAAGCGCTGATCAACATCCCGCCGGAAGATCTCCACGCTCTGACGCGCGGCAGCAATACGGGCAATGCGTTTGCCTCTGTGTCGACGTCGGCGCTGTCGATAACGTGGTTGGTGACGTTCACCGCCGCCGGTCTGGCCTTGCTGACGCTGGTGGCAGGATGGATCTACCGTCGGCGGCGCATCCAACAGGCGCGCATCCGCAAGCTTATTCAGACGCTGCGTGCGGCGAAACAGCGCGCAGAGCGAGCCCGTCGGGGAAAAAGCGCCTTTCTGGCGACCATGAGCCATGAAATTCGCACGCCCGTCAGCGCCATTATCGGCATGCTGGAGCTGGTGATGAAACGTCCTGACCATGCCCCGCAAAACTCGCAGTCGATACGGGTCGCCTGGGACGCGGCGCAGTCGCTGTTGCTGCTTATCGGGAATATCCTGGATGTGGAGCGTATTGCGTCCGGCCGTCTGGTGCTCCGCCCGGAGCGCGCCTCGCTTCGAAACCTGATTGAAGGAACGGTGTCGCAGTTTGAGGGGCTGGCGGCGCAGAAATCATTGAAGCTGCTGCTGGAAATGGATACCGCCCTGAAAGGGGACGTATTGATCGATGTGATGCGTTTTCGTCAGATCGTCACCAACCTGCTGGGTAACGCCATTAAATTCACCGACCACGGTCAGGTGATGCTGCGGGCGCAGCCGCAATGGCAGAACGGCGAGTTTATGCTGCTGGAGCTGACAATAGCAGACACCGGCGAGGGGATTGATGCTGCGACGCAACAGCGTCTGTTCCAGCCTTTTAGTCAGGGTGAGAGCCGTACCCGGGCACAGGGCAGCGGGCTGGGGCTCTATATTTGCCGCCAGCTCGCGGACATGATGGACGGGGATCTTACACTGAATAGCGTGCCGGGTGAGGGGACAACGGTCACGGTGACGCTCAGGCTGCCCGTCATGGCCGCACTGCCAGAGAAAGAGATTAAAGCTTGTGTGCCACCCGGCAAACGCGCAGCCTTGACCATCATGGTGGTAGACGATAATCCGGTCGGGCGGATGCTACTTACCCAGCAGCTTGAGTGGCTGGGGCATGCGGTCACCCAGCACGACAGCCCGGCAAAGCTGCTTGAGAGCCTGGCAATCCGACAGCCGGACGCGGTGATCACCGACTGCAACATGCCCGAGATGAGTGGCTATGCCCTGTCGCGCATCATCAATGAACATTACCCGGATGTCACGGTGTTTGGCATGACGGCGGACGCGCGTGAATCCGTGCGGGATGAGGCGCGGGAAGCAGGCATGCGCGACTGTATCTTCAAGCCGGTCACGCTGGTTGCGCTGGAAAATCTGCTTGCCCCTCTGGCCCCCTCCGGTAAATCGCCGGTTGCTTCGCCATATTCCATCACGCTCCCCCCAGCACTGCTGGACGGTGAGCATCTGGCAACGTTTCTGGATTTGCAGATGACCGTGCTGGAGGAGACGCTGGGCGATATTGCGCTGTGGCGAAAGGAACCCGGTACACCCTTGAAGGACGCGCTGCACCGACTGCGGGGCGGTATTCAACTGCTCGGTATGACGGCGCTTGAGGCGCGCTGTCTGGAGCAGGAGCAGGCTGCCGACAGCGGCGGCATCCGTCAGCTTGAGGAGGAGATTCAGGCATTAAGGGCTGCATTACAGCGCTGGCGCGAGACGGGACTACAACCGGGCGAGACCGTCCTACAGCAGAATGAGGACGGGCGTACAGCGTAAGCTTCCCGTCCGCCGGGGTACTCTTTTATTCGAGGACGTTCACATATAAAGGAGATATCCCGATGAAAAAACTCGTATCCGCCCTGGCCGTTATTGCCTCTGTTGGTATGTTCACCTCCGCCCAGGCGGCAGAAAGCTGCTCTGCCAAAGCCGCGGCACTGGAAAAAGAGATCCGTATCGCCCAGCAGTACGGTAATACCTACAAGGTCAACGGCCTGAAAAAAGCGCTGGCTGAAGTGAAAGCGCACTGCACCCCGGCAAGCGTACAGGCTGACGCGCAAAAAGAGGTGAAGAAGCTGGAGAAGAAACTCGCCGAGAAGCGCGAAGATATTGCCGAGGTTCAGGCCGATCTGCGTGAAGCGAAAGCCAAAGGCGACAGCAAGAAAGTGGCGAAATACCAGCGCAAACTGGCTGAAAAACAGAGCGATCTGAGCAGCATTCAGCAAGAGCTGAGCCGCGCACGCGCCGCGCTTGCCTCCCTGCAGAAATAACGCTTTTTTGTAAAACAGGTGAGGGGGCGTGAGCCTCCTCACCTTTTTGCGCTGCCTGCCATCATGATGCGACTCCGTCTTCTCTGTTTTATGCTGCTGTTCGCCATGGCAGAAAGTCGTGCGGTAAGCCAAAAGACGTGGGTGATCCTCAATAACCTCTATAAAGGGGCGATTTCGTTTGAGGTGTCTGCCTCAGGGCCTTGCCTTAGCCAGCCCTTGATGGAGGAGTGGGGTGTACGTGACGCGGTGCTTGCGCGTCTGGTCTGGGATGCCAAAGGGTGCCTGACACCACAGTCTGCAGAGCAGTTTAACCTCAAATACTGGTATCGCCCGCAGGCGCAACTGCTGACGCTTCTGTTCCCGACAGACGCCATTAGCCCGCAGCAGAACGGCGTCAGCACCAGCCGCTGGGATGATGGCATCAACGCACTGTTTATCAACTATCGTCTGGATGCGGATAACAGCCAGGCGCGGTATGACTGGGAGCGTTCCGGTACTGACGCTACGCTGAGCCTGGACAACGGCCTTAATGTGGGCCCCTGGCGTTTGCGTTATCAAAACACCTTCTGGCGTGAAAAAGAGGGGCAACACGGTTCGTACACCAATGCGATGTCGCTCTGGCGCAGCATCACACCGCTGCGTTCGCGCGTGACGCTGGGCGACGGCAATACCTCTTCAAATATGTTCGACAGCCTGGCGTTTCGCGGTGCATCACTCGCCAGTGACGAGGCGATGTA
Organism: Enterobacter cloacae complex sp. 277I4; assembly: GCF_050031465.1. Classification (NCBI taxonomy): domain Bacteria; kingdom Pseudomonadati; phylum Pseudomonadota; class Gammaproteobacteria; order Enterobacterales; family Enterobacteriaceae; genus Enterobacter; species Enterobacter cloacae complex sp. 277I4. The sequence continues at coordinate 4,406,964 of NZ_JBLGWC010000001.1, read as the reverse complement.
CCCTGATAGCTGGCGACCCTATTCCCCGTGGATCAACGGCTATGCCCGCACAGAGGCGGAAGTCACCATTCACCAGAACGGGGTACGTGTTTACCGTATTCACGTCCCGCCCGGGCCGTTTACCATTCGCGATTTTTATCCGCCGGACCCGGACGGCAACCTGGAGCTGACGGTGCAGGAGAGCGACGGTACGGAGCGTACCCGCCTGCTGCCTTATTCCAGCATGCCTAATCTGGTGCATCACGGGCTCTTTAGCTACGAACTGGCCGCCGGTCGGTATAAGCCTTTTCACGGTATCGACAGGGACAAGGATCGCTTCTGGCAGAGTACGTTCTCGTGGGGAGTTGCCCCGCAGGTCACCGTGTTTGCCGGGTTGCAGCAAGGGGAGCACTATTTCAGCCAGGTCGCGGGTTTTGGCGCTAACCTCGGGCGGTGGGGGGCGTTTTCCGCAGATGTCAGCGCGGCTCGCTATACGCAAGAGGCGGAGACGCAACGGGGTAAGGTGTGGCGTCTGCGCTATGCCAAAGCGTTCTTTACAACCGAAACCAGCCTCACTGCCCAGCTCCAGTGGTATCCACGTAATGAACATTACCGGTCGCTGGAAGAAAAAATCACGCGGGCGGAGCTGCTGAGATACGGCTGGGACGATGACGTCACCCGGCGGGCGCTGCGCGGGCAGCTGGAGCTTAACCAGAATCTTGGCGAGGACGCCAGCCTGAGCCTGTCGTGGCACGGGTTGAAGTCACGTGAACCTGACGCAGGCAGCATGGGGGTGACGCTGAGCCTGGATGCGACCTTACAGAACGTGGATGTCAGCCTGTACGGCGGTTATGAACGCTACGGTAAAAACCCGGATGAAACCACCGTGGGTTTCAACATCAGTGTGCCTTTATCCCTTTGGGGGACGACGAGTAATGTCGGCTATATCACCGAGCTCGCCAGCCGGGGGGAAGATAGTCATGGAGTGAATGTGTACGGTTCGGCGTTGAGTGATTACAGCCTGCGTTACGATCTGCAGGCGACGCATACCCTACACCGCAATGATGAGTTGTCTGCGAGCCTGGGCTATCAGTACAACGCGGGCGAGCTGAACCTCAGTATGGTACGCGGCGGAACGCGCCGTGATTATCATGCCGACACCAGCGGCAGCATTCTGGTACACGCAGGCGGCGTGACGCTGGGCCAACAGCTCGGCAGCACCGCTGCGCTGGTGGTCGTGCCGGACTCGTCTGGCATTGGCTTCTATAACCAGTTTGGCTCCACAACCAATGCCAGAGGCGAGCTGCTGGTGAGTTACTTAACGCCGTGGCGAGTGAACCGCATTACGGCCGATAGCCTGAGCTTGCCGGAAAACACCGCGCTGGATGTGACGGAACTGGAATCGGTGCCGACCGATGGCGCGATTGTTCTGCTGCGTTTTCCCCAACCAGTAACCGATTGAAATTAAAATAAACAGGACAAAAAGCGAGACAAATCCCTACGTAAAAATACCAGGTAAAACGCGTATTCATCCTAATAGTTTGCCCTTTCGGGACTGCTTATGATTCGTCTCACTGACTGTTTTTCAATGGAGTGTAGATGAAGATGAAAGCACTTTTAATCGCCCTGCCTGTGGCGATTATCCCGGCTACCGTTCTGGCGGCAAATACGGAAGAAGGGTATTACGGTTCGTCAAAATACCTGCAGATTGAACAGCGTGCGAAAGAGATGGATACCAGCGCGCGTCCGGGTGTCGGGCAGTTTGTGGGCGGTAAAGAGAAAGAGCATTTTGGCGGCGCGGCGATTGCCGCAGGCTACCAGTTCGGTAACGGCTGGCGTACCGAAGGTGAATACACCTTTAAACAAAAAACGGAGTACACCAGCGGCTCCAGCACATTCGCGAACAGCTTTAACCACCTGCAGACCGAAACTGAACGACTGATGCTGAATGTCTACCGCGATTATGAACTCGGCTACGGTGTCTCTGTTTACGGAACCGCAGGGCTTGGCGTGAGCAAGATCAAAGCGGGCGGCTGGCAGGGTAACGCCGGACGTGAATACGCCTCGACCACCCAAAGCAACCTGACCTACGCGTTAGGAGCGGGCGTAAGCTACACGCCGGTTGAACGTCTGTATGTCGATCTGGGCTATCGCTATATCGATATGGGCAAGATCGAAAGCGGATATAACAATTTCACTAACGCGCGCGGCTTAAAAGACGAGCAGATGAAAGCGCATATTGTCTCTAACGAATTTACGCTGGGTATGCGTTACGTGTTTTAACCTGTTGTGATCGTCACTGCTTTAAAACAGGGCCAACACCGTGGGAGTGCGGGGTTGGCTTTTTTATTGCGCAGGTGTGGCATGTTGATTGCCCGAGCCAGATCAGTAACCGTTGCGGATGATGAGATCGGTGAAGACCGCCTGGCCTTTTTCAGTATAACTCACTCATTTTGCAGACCTGCAGTAAATATTGATATAATCGCTTGACTTGACGTCCGGCGAACTTGATTAGCAAGTCTAAAAAAAGAGATTTTTATTTGATGAAATTTTCACAGCTAAAACGATTCTGGCATGTAGAGATTATTGGTCTTGAAAAAAAATTTTCTTTTCTGCGCCTAATGACACGCCTAAGGAACAAACCGGGTTTGAAATATGTTTTTTGGTGGCGACTGGCAAGTTATTTGTATGAGAACGGCCACCGCCGCATGGCTTATCGTGTCCACTCACGCATCAAAAGTAAATTTGCTTGCGATATTATGCTCGGTGCAACTATCGGTGAAGGGCTAACTATCGCTCATCATATTGGTATAGTAGTGACAAAGCGAGTGCATGCAGGAAAAAATATGAAACTTACCCAAAATTCTGTTATTGGAAGCAGTGGAAAAGGTACACAGGGTAAGATCGTCATTGGGAATAACTTTTATCTGGGATCGAATAGCTGCATAATCGGCGACGATCTGAAAATTGGCGATAATGTTACTATTGGCGCAATGACTTTCATCAATAAAGATCTCCCGGATAACTGCCGTGTTTATACAAAAAAAGTAACAGAGATTGTAAGCGTGTCGGTATCAGAGTAAAGCAGAGTGGGAGTAATGATTGTTTCACTAGCTTGCTCGGTTGAAGTAGATTAAACCCGCAGGAGCGGGTTTTTGTCTCGTTGACCTATAACCCATTCCTTTCTCCATCTCATTTTTATCACCAACCCGCGTAAGCGCATGCTGGATTATATAAAATCAAAACTGGAACGCATATCTATGTTTTCAAGTCAGTCTGCGCGCAACTTGTTCGGAATCATATTTTAAGTATTTTCATGGTAGTGAGTAACATTGTCTGGTTTATCCTTGTTGACATAAGAAAACTTCTTTTTCCCTTTAAGTTTTCGGGGAGTTAAAAGTCAAAAAAGCGCGAAATGCATCTTTGGGGCTAAACCCTGCACAAAATGCGATGACTTTGCTTAACGTTGATAGCAAATAGTAGGGATTAAACGGCAATAATTTCAATTTGGTATTCGCATCTGGACTTGAACCAGCGCCCAGGCGATTATGAGTTCCTGCAGGGACAACCTAAAATCAATGGTTTGCGTTATTTATCATTGACATAGGTTGCCCCTTTTTGCCATGAATTACCGTTAATTAGCCAGTTCTATCGCCACTTAGTCGCCACTGAGTTCTTGAATGAAATCCTCAATGCCCTTGTCTACGATTGTATCAGCTAGCGACTGAGGAACTGTACTGAAGGAGTTCCAGAGGGACAAAAAATGAACTAATGGGTAGTTAAACCTACGTATGTAGCATTCGAGCCAGAATCTTTCATTATTAGTCATTATCCCCTTGAAGATACTTCTAGCTCTAGCTTTTAGAATTTCATCCTCTACAAAATGGATCCTTAATAGTATCTCTTCTATAATAGCAACTTCGTTTTCGAAGAGAGAAAATTCATCTTTAGTAAATTTTTTGATACATTCTTTCCAAATGTCATATTCATCGCTAGGGGGGCTTTTTTTTAAATTTGAAACCATCTGAACATTAAGCCATTTAAATAAATAGGCTCTATCATTTATTAGAGGGTTTTTATCAATACAGTTAGATAGGATCTCTGTAAGTTTTACAATTTCATTTATAAAATTGTTGTTTCTAGCTTCTGCAATGCTTATCTTATTAGATTCATTTATTTCTAGAACTGTAATGATTAATACTAAAACGCTAATTATAGTTGCTATGGGGCCGTATACACCTCCAACATAAGTTCCAAATGTAGCCCATTTGTTGGGGTCAGTGGAAAGCGATGCATTGGTTTTCGCAATATACAATATAAGAGGGAGCGCCAAAATGAAGATGGTTAAAAGAGCCACCATTGTAGAAAGAAATTTGTGTTCTTTTATATATTCAATTATTTTTTCGAAGGTTGTCATTTTTTTACCAATGGATTTAGTAGCTTAGCGTCTTCAAGATGTTCAGGGGCAAAATGCGCATATCGCATAGTCATTTTTATGTCTGTATGACCAAGTATCCTTTGCAGTACTAATATGTTACCTCCATTCATCATAAAATGACTAGCAAAGGTGTGACGCAGAACGTGGGTTAGTTGTCCTGCTGGTAATTCGATACTAGTTCTCTCAAGAGCAGACCTAAACGCACCATAACAATCACTAAATACCCGACCTTTTCGGTCATCAGGTAGGGTGTTATATAACTCTCTACTAATAGGGATGGTGCGGTTTTTTTTCCCCTTCGTGTTGATGTAAGTGATCTTGTATTTTGTGAGCTGACTTTTTTTCAATTGCTCGGCTTCAGACCAACGTGCGCCAGTCGCTAGGCAAATTTTGACCACGTTGACCAAATCCCGATTTTCATGGCGCTGGCATTCAGCAAGCAGCACGGCGATCTGTTCTTGATTTAGCCAGGCCATTTCCATTTCTTCGGTGCGGAAAGGGCGCATATTTTTTAATGGGTTTTCTCCTTTCCATTCGCCCAGCCGATTAAGCTCATTGAACACTGCGCGAAAGTAGGCCAGCTCTAGATTAAGTGTCCGAGCAGATACCTCTTTAACCCTATTTGAACGGGCATATTCACCCTTTAGCCTCTTTTCCCGGTAGCGGGAAAACATCTGTGCATCGAAATCGCGTGCGAGCGGTTCACCCATACACTCAAAAGCATGATGCATTGCTAACTGGCGCTTGAGACCATCTTTCAGGGTAATACCGTGAGCGCTATACCATGAGTCAATTAGGTCTTTTAAAGTGCGTCTGTCTTCCTTTTCTTCCTGCCACGGGTTTTGAACTGTGTACTGTTCGAACGCCAGCGCCTCGCCTTTGGTGGCGAATTTCTTTCTGATGCGTTTGCCTTTTGCGCCGTTTGGGTAGAGCTCGCAAATCCATCCTCCAGCCGGATTCTTACGAACGGTCATTAGTTAACCTCGCTATAGATACCTACTACGCGCCCTAAGGTCTTAATATCGTCAAATCCACATTCAAAGGGAACTTTGCCCCCTGCCACATGGAGTTTTTTGCCGGGCAATTTCGTCAATTCTCGAATGCTAATAGCGCCCTCAATATCGACTAACCATTCACCGTCAGCAAGAGAGGCGTTGCGTTCAATGAAGTGGAGTTTTCCGTCTGCGTAAACGGCTATCGGATTTGAAAGAGGTTTGCTAAAGAACTTACCAGTAATGCTTAATGCACCATCGTTAATCAACGATTCTTCACTTAATGTGAATTTATCCACATTTTGTGTGTCTGTTTTGCTGCTTCCGGTTGTTAGTGACCCCTTTCCGGTGAGTAACCATGCGAGATCTGCGCCGGTTTCAAGAGCGCAATGCACAATAAAGTCATAAGAAATTGAATCGCGGCTATATCTGTTAGCAAGAGAGCTTGATGCGATCTCAAAATGTCTAGCTAGCTGAATTTTCTGAGAAAATCCGTAAGCCTCACAAATCCTATCCAATACTTCTTCATTGTTTAAACCAAGACCTTCAATTCTCATGTAGCTTTAACCTATTTACAAACTCCTTTTTGGGAGTTATGTTAAGCCTAAACCTAGGCAATTAATGGCGAGAGTTGGCAAACAGAGGCTATTAATTGCAATCATTAGCAAAAGGGGAATCATGCAACATGGCTTCTGAAATCGCAATCATCAAAATACCTGCACCAATTGTTAGCTTGCAGCAGTTCGCAGAGTTAGAAGGGGTGTCTGAACGTACCGCATATCGCTGGACAACTGGCGACAACCCTCGCGTGCCAATCGAGCAACGCGTGATCCGCAAAGGCTGCAAAAAAGCGGGTGGCCCGATTCGTATCTATTACGCGCGCTGGAAAGAAGAACAAATGCGTAAAGCTCTGGGGCATTCGCGTTTTCAACTTGTCATCGGCGCTTAATTCACTTTATGTGAGTTTTAAGGATGAGACATGTTTGATTTTCAGATTTCCAAACATTCCCACTATGACGATGCGTGTCGTGTTTTCGCTCAACGTCACAACATGGCGAAGCTGATTGACCAGCCGCAGACACCGGCGCTGCGACTGCAGATTATGGCCGCATGCTATTCCGCGATCCAGAAGTGGGAGCCGCGCGTCAGCCTGACAACCATCACCTTTGAACGGTCAGAAACCGACGGCGGGTTGTATGTCGATATCACCGGCAACCGCTCAACCGGCGGCCAGCCATTTTCCCTCACCATTCCACTGAGTTAAACGCTATGGCAATTGTTGACCTGAATCAGCTCACCGCGCCCGATGTCGTGGAGGTGCTGGACTACTGATTACCAGCGTACAGAGCGCTATCGCTAAAGCCGGTAAACTTGGCACGCTGTCAAAATCCCTGCAGGCTATTGCCGACCAGTGCAAGCCGGTCGTTGTGGTTGTGCGCGTTGCCGAAGGTATCGCAGACCCGGACGACCCGGAAGCCGCGCAGAAAGATACCATTTCCAACATCATCGGCACGACCGACGAGAACGGCAAATATACCGGGCTGAAAGCGCTATTAACCGCAAAAACTGTCACCGGCGTTAAACCTCGCATTCTCGGTGTACCGGGACTGGATTCTCAGGAAGTGGCGACCGCGCTCGCGGCGACCTGTCAGAGCCTGCGCGCGTTTGGCTATATCAGCGCGTGGGGTTGCAAAACCATTTCCGAAGCCATTACCTACCGTCAGAATTTCAGCCAGCGCGAGCTGATGGTGATTCACCCTGATTTTCTGGCATGGGACACCACGGCGAACGAAACCGATATTGCATGGGCGACCGCCCGCGCGCTCGGCCTGCGCGCAAAAATCGACCAGGAGACCGGCTGGCACAAGACGCTGTCTAACGTCGGCGTGAATGGCGTCACCGGCGTCAGTGCCTCGGTCTCATGGGATTTGCAGGAGCAGGCCACCGACGCGAACCAGCTCAATCAGGCCGGAGTCACCACGCTTATTCGTAACGATGGCTTTAAATTCTGGGGTAACCGCACCTGCTCAGATGACCCGTTATTCGTGTTTGAGAACTACACCCGCACCGCTCAGGTGCTGGCTGATACGATGGCGGAAGCGCACGCCTGGGCGATTGATAAACCCGTCACCGCAACGCTTATCCGCGACATCGTTGCCGGTATGAATGCCAAATTCCGCGAGCTGAAAAACAACGGTTATATCGTTGACGGCACGTGCTGGTATGACCCGGAGTCAAACAGCGCGGAAACCCTCAAAGCGGGGAAATTGTATATCGATTACGACTATACCCCCGTCCCGCCGCTGGAAAACCTGACCCTGCGCCAGCGCATCACCGATACCTATCTGGCGAACCTGTCAGACTCGGTCAACAGCTAAGGAGCTCAGCACATGGCGTTACCACGCAAACTAAAATACCTGAACATGTTTAACGACGGTCTCAGCTACATGGGCGTCGTTGATTCTGTCACCCTGCCAAAGCTGACCCGCAAGCTTGAGAAATATCGTGGCGGCGGGATGCCGGGCTCGGTGTCTATTGACCTCGGGCTCGATGACGATGCGCTCGCGCTTGAGTGGACGCTCGGTGGTCTGCCTGATGTCGAGCTGTGGGCGCAGTACGCATCACCCGGCGCGGATAGCGTGCCGCTGCGCTTTACCGGCTCATTCCAGCGCGATGACACTGGCGCGATTTCTGCCGTCGAGGTTGTCATGCGTGGCCGTCACAAAGAGTACGACGGCGGCGAAAACAAACAGGGCGAAAGCGGCACGACAAAAATCTCGACCGAGTGCTCGTACTACCAGCTCACGATTGACGGCAAAGAAGTCATCGAGATTGACGTCATCAACATGGTGATGAAAGTCGACGGCGTCGACCGTCTGGCAGAACACCGTAAGGCGATTGGCCTGTAACCCCTTAACCGGTCAGTCAGGCTGGCCGGTCACTTAACTTTGACGAGAGCAACATCATGGAAAATATCAACGAAACCGAAAACTCAAACATTGTGATCCTCGATAACCCCGTCATGCGCGGTGAGCAGAAAATCGAGCAGGTCACGGTCACAAAACCCAACGCGGGAACTCTGCGCGGTGTGAGTCTGGCCTCTCTGGCTAACTCGGACGTTGACGCGCTGATTAAGGTGCTGCCGCGTATGACGTACCCGGCGCTCACCGAGCACGAGGTGATGCGTCTGGAAGCGTCAGACCTGATTTTATTCGCCGGTAAGGTGGTTGGTTTTTTGTCACCATCTTCGGCTCGCTGACATTCCCCAATAATCTTTCGGTCGATGACCTGATGGCGGATATCGCGGTGATTTTTCACTGGCCGCCATCAGAGCTGTATTCCCTGAGCGTGACCGAACTCATCACATGGCGCGAAAAGGCGCTGCAGCGAAGCGGAAACCACCATGAGCAATAACGTCAGGATTGAGGTACTGCTGAACGCAGTAGACCGGGCAAGCCGACCGCTCAAAGCTATCCAGACTGCCAGCAAGACCATCGCAGGCGATATCCGCACTTCTCAAAACAGCCTGCGCGATCTGAATGCGCAGGCGTCCAGAATTGACGGATTCAGGAAAGCGAGCGCACAGCTTGCAGTGACCGGTCAGTCGCTTACCAGAGCGAAACAGGAGGCCGCCGCGCTGGCCGTCCAGTTTAAAAACACCGAAAACCCCACCAAAGCGCAGGCGCGCGCGATGGAGGCGGCAAAGAAATCCGCCGCTGACCTGCAGCTCAAATATAACGGGCTCAGGCAGTCGGTACAGCGCCAGCGCACCGAGCTCGCGCAGGCCGGGATAAACACCCGCACGCTGTCGGCAGACGAGCGACGCCTGAAAACCAGTATCAGCGAGACAACCGCACAGCTTAACCGGCAGCGTGAGGCGCTGGCGCGTGTCAGTGCGCAGCAGGCGAAACTAAGCCAGGTGAAAGAGCGATACAAATCAGGCAAGGAGCTTGCGGGAAATATGGCCGCTGCGGGCGCCGCCGGTGTTGGTATCGCTACTGCAGGAACGATGGCCGGGGTGAAACTCCTGATGCCAGGCTATTCGTTTGCACAGAAAAACTCTGAGCTGCAGGCGGTGCTCGGTGTAGAGAAACAGTCACCCGAAATGGAGGCGCTGCGCAAACAGGCGCGCCAGCTCGGTGACAATACCGCCGCGTCTGCAGACGATGCGGCGAGCGCGCAAATTATCATTGCGAAAAGCGGCGGGGATGCCGAGGCCATTCAGGCGGCGACGCCGGTCACACTGAATATGGCGCTTTCGAATCAGCGCTCAATGGAGGAAAACGCCGCCCTGCTGACGGGGATGAAATCAGCGTTTCAGCTTTCCAACGACCAGATCGCACACATCGGTGATGTTCTATCAATGACGATGAACAAAACCGCTGCCGACTTTGACGGGCTGAGTGATGCGCTGACCTATGCCGCGCCGGTGGCGAAAAATGCCGGTGTCAGTATCGAGCAGACCGCCGCGATGGTCGGCGCATTGCACGATGCCAAAATTACCGGTTCGATGGCGGGAACGGGTAGCCGTGCAATCCTGAGCCGCCTGCAGGCACCGACCGGTAAAGCGTATGAAGCAATCAAAGAGCTCGGTGTCAAAACCTCTGACGACAAAGGAAACACGCGCCCGATATTTTCCATCCTGAAGGAAATGCAGCGCAGTTTTGAGAAAAACAATCTCGGTACCAGCCAGCGCGGCGAGTACATGAAAACAATCTTCGGTGAAGAGGCGAGTTCGGCGGCAGCGGTGCTGATGACCGCAGCGTCGACCGGCAAGCTCGACAAACTCACCGCGGCGTTTAAAGCCTCGGACGGGAAAACTGAGGAGCTGGTCAAAATCATGCAGGACAACCTCGGTGGCGACTTTAAAGAGTTTCAGTCCGCTTATGAGGCCGTGGGTACAGACCTGTTTGACCAGCAGGAGGGCGCACTGCGCAAACTCACGCAGACGGCCACACGATATGTTTTAAAACTAGATGGCTGGATCACACGCAATAAATCACTCGCGACCACTATCGGTGTTATTGCCGGTGGCGCACTGGCATTGATTGGCATTATCGGCGGAATTGGTCTGGTGGCGTGGCCGGTGGTGATGGGTATCAACGCGATTATCGCCGCAGCGGGTGTGCTGGGAACAGTTTTTACAGTTACAGGCGGCGCGATAGCGACAGCACTCGGGGCAATCAGTCTGCCGGTGGTAGCGGTCGCCGGTGCGGTGGTGGCCGGGGCGCTCCTGATACGCAAATATTGGGAGCCAATAAGCGCATTCTTTTCGGGCGTAGTGGAGGGACTTAAAGCGGCCTTTGCGCCGGTGGCGGAAATTTTCGCACCGCTCGCACCGGTATTCGATTCTTTCATGGATAAATTGCGCGGGGTCTGGCAGTGGTTTAAAGACCTGATCGCGCCGGTTAAGGCCACGCAGGATACTCTCGACAGTTGTAAAAATGCGGGTGTGATGTTCGGTAAAGTGCTGGCAGACGCACTGATGTTACCGCTCAAAAGTTTCAATAAATTGCGCAGCGGCGTTGACTGGTTACTGGAAAAGCTCGGGGTTATCAATAAAGAGTCGAGCGACCTTGACCAGAAGGCAGCAAAAGCCAGCGCCGCAACGGGCTCGCAAAACGAGCCATACATCAGACCAAACGCGGCTTACGGTGGTTTTCAGTGGTATCAGCCAGTTCCAGCTCCCGCCGGAAAGACTTACGTCGACCAGAGCAAGCCTGAATATAACATTCACCTGAATGGTGGTATCGCGCCGGGTAGCGACCTCGACCGTCAGCTCCGCGAGGCTGTCGATAAACTCGACCGAGAAAACCGTGCGCGTCAGCGCTCAAGTATGCGTCATGACTGAGGGGGGGGATAAAGCATGTTAATGGTGTTAGGTTTATTTGTATTTGAACGCCGCACTCTGCCGCATCAGTCGATGCAGTATTCGAAGGACTACCGCTGGGCGTCAAATGACCGCATCGGAAAACCACCGGCTTATCAGTATCTCGGGGAGGGCGAAACATCTCGCACGCTTTCGGGCGTGCTGTACCCCGAAATCACCGGCGGACGTCTGTCACTGACAGCCATCGAGCTGATGGCCGATGAGGGCAGAGCGTGGCCGCTCATTGACGGTACGGGCATGATCCACGGCATGTATGTCATCGATAAAGTGACCCATACACACACCGAATTATTCAACGACGGCGCGGCAAGAAAAATTGAGTTTAGCCTTTCGCTGAAACGGGTCGATGAGTCGCTCGCGGCCATTTATGGCGACCTGAAAACGCAGGCTGACAATCTGGTGACGTCTGCCGGTAACTGGCTGGGAGGGCTGGCGGGGTGATTACAGGTATGAATATTCAGGCCGGGGCAAAGATAGCCCCGGCTTTTATGCTCAAGCAGGATAACGAAGATATTACGCAGGATTTTAGCGACCGGTTAATCAGCCTGACCATGACGGACAATCGCGGATTCGAGGCCGACCAGCTCGATATCGAGCTCGATGATACCGACGGGCAAATCGCACTGCCCCCGCGCGGCGCAACGTTAACGCTGTGGCTGGGCTGGCAGGGTAGCGGCCTGATAAAAAAAGGCACTTTCACGGTCGATGAAATCGAGCACCGGGGTGCGCCTGATACGCTGACCATCCGGGGGCGCAGCGCTGATTTTCGCGGGTCGCTGAACTCCCGCAGGGAACAGTCATGGCACGACACCACGCTCGGCGTCATTGTTGAGACCATCGCGGCGCGCAATAAGCTGGAGGCCAGCGTAGCCGACACGCTGAAAGCGATCCCCGTTCCCCACATTGACCAGACTCAGGAATCCGACGCGGTGTTTCTGTCCCGCCTGGCTGACCGCAACGGTGCGTCAGTATCGGTGAAAGCGGGGAAACTGCTATTCCTGAAAGCTGGGAGCGGTAAGACGGCCAGTGGGAAATCCATTCCACTGATGACTCTTGAGCGCGGCGATGGCGATCATCATCAGTTTGCCATCGCTGACCGCGAAGCCTACACGGGCGTTACGGCGAAATGGCTTCACACCAAAGACCCGAAGCCACAGAAGCAGAAGGTGAAACTTAAGCGCAAGCCCAAAGAGCAGCACCTTCGAGCGCTGCAGCACCCGAAAGCGACCAAAGCCCCGGCAAAGACAAAAGCCAAAAAAGAGCAGGAAGCGCGGGAGGGTGAGTACATGGCCGGTGAGGCTGACAACGTGCTGGAATTGACGACGATTTACGCCACAAAGGCGCAGGCCATGCGAGCCGCTCAGGCAAAGTGGGATAAGCTGCAGCGCGGGGTTGCGGAGTTCTCAATCTCGCTGGCGATTGGCCGTGCTGAATTATTTCCTGAAATGCCGGTGGCGGTAAAAGGCTTTAAGCGCATCATAGACGAACAGGCTTGGATAATCAGCCGGGTGGTGCATAACCTTAACGGGAGCGGCTACACGACGGGCTTAGAGCTTGAGGTTAAGGTTTCGGATTTGGAATACACAACGGAGGAGATGAAATAGGGGTGGGCTTCCAAAATGGTGAATTATTGGATATCATTTATTCACTAACGGTGAATCGAGGGTGTTGAATGTTCCATTGTCCGAAGTGCAAACATGCGGCTCATGCTCGCACAAGTCGATATCTGAGTGAAAACACCAAAGAACGGTATCATCAATGCACAAACATAAATTGCAGTTGTACCTTTGTGACAATGGAATCCGTGGAGAGATTTATTGTTACACCTGAATGCGTAAATCCAGCGCCTCCGCATCCGCTGCCTACAGGTCAGCGTCAGTTATGGATGTAAAAGAACCCGCTTAGAGCGGGTTTTTTTACATCACGAGGGTCATAATATCCAGATATTAACCGCCATTTCATCGCCACTACAAATTGAGCCAACAAAAAAGCCACTCGCTAGAGTGGCTTAATTATATGATTCTAAAGCTAAAATTTGGTGGCCCCTGCTGGACTTGAACCAGCGACCAAGCGATTATGAGTCATAAAATTGGCATGTTTTTAATTGTTCGGGATTGTCTCTGTTTGTATTTTTAATTGCTTATAATCAATTAGTTATGAAATTATTTTTGTTTCTGATTGGTTCTCTCATTTCCCCATTGTACTATCCTTACCTGACCCGTTACCTGACCCGAAATGGGCATCGGGTCAGGTAACGCTTATCCTTAGAAAGGTAAACTCATGGCCGCTAATCTTACCGAGACTGCTATACGTGGATTGAAGACAAAAAGCACGGCGTACTACGTATGGAGCAACAGCGCTCAACGTGGTACTGGCAGGCTTGGCGTTAAGGTTCAGCCTTCAGGCAGCAAAGTTTTTTATTTCCGTTACTACGTTGAGAAAGGGAAGAAAGAGAAGTTCATCCAGTTGGGCATCTGGCCTGAGATGAAACTGGTGACGGCCAACGAGCTTGCGAAAAAGTATGGTGCCTGGCTTGTTGAAGGGAAAGAACCCCAGCAAGAACTTGAGCAACAACGCCTGGCCGAGCAGCACATTATGCAGATCCATCGCTCTCAAGGATCGTTTGAGGAGCTGGTGCATGGCTACGTTAACAAGATGAAGCTCGACAATAAGCGGACCTGGGCTGATGTTCTGAAGCGCCTTGAAAAAGAGTGCTACACGGTTATCCCTCGCGAAACTAAAGCGAAAGATGTAACACCTCTTCAGGTCAAAACCATCCTCTCAGGCATTATCCAGCGTGATGCGGTAGTCCATGCAAACCGCATTCGTTCCTACCTGATGGCGGCATTTAACTACGGCCTGAAAGCCGATAACGATCCGATGAATACCAGCGTGGGTATTACGTTTGGTCTTGAAGTAAATCCGGTATCGGCCATACCGAAGCAGTCCTCGGCGGAGAAAGTGGGTGATACATGGTTAACGCTGGAAGAACTGCGTTTTGTCATGGAGCAGTTCGCACAGGCCACTAATGTTGGGCCGCTGATGCAGCATCTTATCCGCTTCTGTGTCTATGCTGGTGGACAGCGCCCGTTTGAAATGATTGCCAGCCAGTGGAGTGCTATTGATTGGCAACAGAAGACGTTGCTGGTCATAGCCGATGTATCGAAAAACAAGCGTGAGCACCTGATCCCGCTGACTGAATCGGCACTACAGGAATTAGCCTCAGTTAAAGAGCTGACTAAGGAAAGTAACAGTCCCTATATTTTTCCGTTATCAACGAACGGTGAGCGCCCAGTGCGCACGGATAGTCTGGCGCGTTCCATCATGTATTTTCGGGCCTTTAATCCTGAGTTTAAAGTTTTCACGGCGCGAGATTTACGCCGTACCTGTAAAACGCTGATGGGGGAGGCGGGGATCAGCAAAGAGATCCGTGACCGTATTCAAAATCACGCTTTGAACGACGTTAGCTCGAAACACTATGATCGTTATGATTACCTGCCTGAAAAGCGTAGGGCGCTTGAGATCTGGGAAGACCGGGTTAATAACTATCAGCGGCAGCATGAAAACAACGTTGTGAACCTGTTTGGGCGGAGGTAAGGGCTTGTCAAAATATGAGCTTAATTCAGCAGAAGAGCGATATCAGCCAGGCTCAAACGACCTAGTGCTTGCCAATAAGCTGGGGATCATTGATGAGCAGGAAATGGAGGCGCTGGAGTCTGGCTTGCTGCTGATGTTGTATGAGCAGCTATTTATTGAGGGCAAGCCGCCTGAGGCGCTGGCTTTTGAGCACGTCAGCAGGTGGCATCGCCAGTGGCTAGGGAATGTGTACGATTGGGCAGGGAGGCTACGTAACGCTAACCTGACTAAGGACGGCTTTCAGTTTGCGGCTGCCGACAGGATTCCGCTGCTGCTTGATGGTTTCGAGAAGCAGTTTCTTTCTCGGTCTGGTGAACTGAAATCCCTGGCTCGTCCGGAGCTGGTTCGTTATCTGGCTGAATGTCATGTGGAATTTATTTTGATCCACCCATTCAGAGAAGGTAACGGGCGTCTGTCGAGATTGCTTTGCGATGTGTTGTCGGTACTGGCGGGGAAGGGCTTATTGGACTACAGCCTGTGGGATGAGCACAAGGTGTTTTACTTCAAGGCAATACAGGCAGGTGTCTCAGGGAACTACAGCCCTATGATGCAGCTGATGAGCGATATCTTGCCAGACTAGCGGGCGAGGCCAACGGCTTTCGCCTGTGCCTGATTTTGTTTCAGTTGCTGCTCAATTTTTGGGATAGAAACACCCGTTTCGATTGCAGTTGAACTGGCAACGGCACGGAGGATTTTTGCTTTAGTTACTTGAGATGATGTATGTTTTCTCATGAAAAATTTCCTGATGGCTGCTGCTAGTATTGTAGGTGTTTGACGATAGTTTGGTCCAGTTAAATTCACATTGCTTATCGTAATTTTTTTTGGTTGCAAGATGTTTGTTGATTTTAAAAGGATAAAAAATGTTTGATAAGTCTGATTTGACACGAGAAAATTTTGAGGAACTACTGAGGATAAATAATGCTTTAAAAAGCGAAAACAGTAATCTTTTAGATGACATAAAAAAGTATCATAAAGATATGGAAAACTTCCTTGTTGATAGAGGAAATTTCATCAAAGATATTGAAATGCTTAGAAGTGAAAATAATGAGTTGAAAAAAGGGTTGTCAAATAATGGCGCGACATCAAAAGTTAAAAGCTCTGTCCCAAGAGCAGGAAAGGCAACAGTAAATGCAATTTATCTTCTCATTAAAGCTCACTATGGAATGGATAAGTTTGTTGCAAAGGATTTAATTAAAAAATTCGATTCCATAGCAAGGTCACATGATATTGTTTACTCCTTCCAATTAAAGACTGTTGAGTCTTGGTGTACAGAATTCAAAAAAATGGATGCTAAACAGTAATCTCTTTAAATCTGAGAGTTACTTATCAGTACGCTTGTAATTCTCAGGTAATACAAGGTTCTTGAATTTATTGAAAGTCGTTTCAGCAATCATCCTTCAGCTCTTCTCCAGCATGAATCTTTCACATATTATTTCTGTGATATATGGTTTGCTGTGTGCAATTTATCTCAGTCATATCATAGCACCCCTTAATAAGGGAAAATGCATGCATGGCATAACCTGTTGATAGTAAAGTTTTTTATTTTGTTTTAAGTTCTCTTTTCCTTAATGAGAATCGTGAATGTTGCGCACGTATCTTGGCTCGACCATTATAATTTCACGCTATCAACAAGGAAACTCAAATGATGCCTTTCAAGTTAACAAATGAACAACGTATAAAAGTATTAAGAGATTATGGTGAGACTTGCGATCGATTAGTACGAGAAAAAGAACGGCAATATATTACTTCAATTTCCCGCTCTACCGCGTGGAAACTGGAACAGGTTGGTAAGTTTCCGCTACGTAAGCCTATTGGCCTGAAATCCTGCGGATGGCTATTAAGTGATCTGCTCTATTGGATCAATGAACGTTAGTTTCAAGGGAGATCATTTTCTGAGTGACCCGCGTTAACCCTGCTACTTCCGCTATTAATAGCGGAATAGCAAATTGTGCGGGAATTTTTAACGTGAATTGTATTAGAGGTGTTATATGTTTAACGGTCGTCCTTTCCCTGTGCATGTGTTCCCGCAGATCATCAGAAATGCTGTATATGAAGCGGAGCAGCAGACCCAGGCTCCCCAAGCTTTGATTGCTGCATCGGTATTGGGAGTAATTTCGCTTGCCTGCCAGAACCGGATTGATGTGTGCAGATTGAATAATCTGCGCAGCCCTGTATCGCTTTTTTTACTGACACTGGCTGATTCTGGTGAGCGCAAAAGCACTGTGGACAAACTACTGATGAAGCCAATGTATCAACTGGAAGAAGAATGGTCTAAAAAATATACCCAGGACCTAATTGTCTGGAGGAATGAAGAAACGGTTTTTAATATTGAAAAGAAAGCACTGATGTCAAAATTGAAATCCGATATTCGCCGTAATAAAGATCACTCCACAACGAATGAACGGCTGAAAGTGTTACTGGCTGCGTCTCCAAAAGCACCGGTCCGGTTAAGGCAGATATACAACGATGCCACACCTGCGGCGATAAAAGACTCTCTCTGTGGACGCTGGCGGTCCATAGGACTTATGTCTGATGAAGCTGGCACTATTTTTGACGGCTATGCGCTGAATGAACTGCCGTTCATCAATAAAATGTGGGATGGCGCAATGTTTCCCGTGGAAAGAAAAAGCGAGCCAGATAAATTAATCAAAGATGCCAGAATGACGCTGGGGTTGATGATTCAGCCTGATGTGTTTAAAAAAGGGTATCTGGAACGAAAAGGCGATGCCGCGAAAGGGATCGGATTCTTCGCCCGATGTTTGATATGTCAACCGGGTTCAACACAGGGCAACAGGCAAATTACCAGTCCGGTTGTCTCAAATGAGCATCTGCCGGTATTTCATCAACGACTGATAGACATTGTTAATGAGAGCATTGCGAGAAATGAGGAAAATGAGCGTCAGTGTCTGCGTTTCTCTCCCGAAGCAGAAAAACACTGGCTCGAATTTTATAACAAAGTCGAGTCAGAAATGGGGTTGCTTGGCTTCCTGTCTGATTTTAAGGATTATGCATCTAAAATGGCGGAGAATATGGCGAGGCTTGCTGCCTTACTACATTACTTCAGTGGTGATGAGGGCGATATATCTATTGCCGCTGTAAAAGCAGCAGTGGATATAATGGCCTGGTATATTGAAGAATACATCCGTTTGTTCTCCAAAAAAGAAAAGTTTTCTTTAGATGTTGCGGAAACAGATGAGCTTTACTGCTGGATAAAAAACTATTGCATTCGTTATTGTAAACCTTTTATTACGAAAAACACCATACTCCAATATGGTCCTAATAAATTCAGGAATCGTAGTAAAGCAAATGAATTACTCAGTACATTATTCTCTCAAAATAAAATCCTTGTAGGAAAAAAGGGGAAAACCACATTAATAGCTATCGCTGGCTTGAACTCCTCAACTTCATTCTGATTAATTGTTTTTAATTCAAGAGCAAAAATGAATAATTAGCCCAGTTCAGTTAATGGTTTGTTGTCATGATAGGTAATATATATTAAATCCATCACTTACTCCAATATCATCAAACAGGATGCTATATGACATACGATAGTGAATTCGGATCACACATATCCCTATATCGGGATAGAATCAAACAGGTTATTGAAGACTCCCTCAATGAACATCCTAACTCAATGATTCTTCGTGTTGATCTGCATGACCCAATTGATACAGAAGAAATAGATAACCCATTCTTTCAACCTAGGGTTGACTCTGCTGCTATATCTCGCTTTACCAGTGCGTTAAAAGCAAAGCTTGAACACGATAAGCATATTAAAACTCAACGGAAAGACTGGCCTGATACCCGACATTCAACCTTACGTTACGCATGGGTCCGAGAATATACCAAAAATGGAAAGCGGCATTACCATTTGATACTGTGCTTCAATCAGGATGCTTATTATCATGTAGGTGATTACGATTTAAACCGTAATACGATAAGAACAATGATAACAACAGCTTGGTACAGTGCGCTTGGCATCCCGATAGATAGCTCGGGGAAGTTAGTTAATTACCCGCCAAATGGCAAATACCTTCTCAATCGTAAAAGGGACAACTTTGAGCAGACTTATAGCGATTTGATGAATAGAGTGGATTACATGACCAAAGTAAGAACTAAAATAGTCGGTGATGGGGACCGTAATTTCGGCTGCAGTCGCGGGTAATTTATTTTTTACAACGATGGCCTTTCTTATGGATGGAAAGGCCAAACCCATCAGTTAAAGATGGTTGTTTTACTATAATCCAACGACCTCATCCCCGATATTAGTCAAAATCATTAATTCTTTAATCTCTCGTTGTGCCAACTGTAATTCAAACTGCTCTTGAATTAACATCCACTTCGACCAACTTCCACCGACTACATGCGATAACCGGAGTGCCATAGCTTTCGTCAGTGAAACTGAACCGTTCAACAATTCAACTATCTCTTGCTCGCGACATCCCATGTAAACCGAAAATTTATTCAGTCCTATATTTGATACCGCTAGTATTTCGGCCAGTTTAATGCCGGGATGATCAGGAAGTAAGGTCATGCCGTATTCATCCTGATAAATTCCATAAATAGAACAGCCAGTTTCTCTCAGTTCTCGTAAATTCTTCCCTGCAAACTTCAGCTCGTGTGAAAGCCCGAGAAACTCACCAGTAAATTCATATTCTGCTTCAGGCCTATGGTGGCATTTGATCAATGCAAATGCCGCCCCTACTTTTTCAACTGTTACAGTAACCGACATTGAACCACCTCCGTCAAGATAATCGATGAACGTTTTAGACTGTCCAGCTGTTCGACACCACTTCTGCCTGCTTCAAAATCAGTTCCACGGCGCCCGGCGTTTTGTCCGGCGGATACTTATACTTACGCAGCGTCTGGCGCACCAGAATACGCAATCGGGCACGCACGCTTTCACGCACCTGCCAGTCCACGGTGGTGGACTGCCGCAATTTCAATGTCACTTCGATGGCCAGCTTTCTCAGCGTATCATCGCCCAGTTCACGCACTGCACTTTCATTTTCAGCCAGCGCATCATAGAAGGCGATTTCATCCGGGGTCAGCCCCAGCGCATCATCACGCGCCATCGCCTCCTGGAACGCTTTCGCCATCTGGATCAGCTCTTCAATCACCTGCGCGGTCTCAATGGCGCGGTTATTGTATTTGAGCAGCACCGCTTTCAGTCGATCGGAGTATTTCTTCTGCTGCACCACGTTATTGCCCGAACGGGCATGAATGCCGTCATTGAGCAGTTTTTCCAGCAGTTCCACTGCCAGATTACGCTGCGGCATTTCCCGCACTTCTTCCAAAAACTCATCGGACAGCAAACCTATGTTCGGTTTATCCAGCCCGGCGAGTGCGAAGACATCCTCAACCCCGGTCGCGACAACCGCGTTATCGAGGATCTTGCTCAGCAGAGAGTTTTTTTCTGACTGGCTAAACTTTGCCTTCGGATCGAGCTTGATAAGCCCCACCCTGACCGCCGAAAGAAACGCGAACTCCTCCTGTAAGGGTTTCGCCTCATCCAGCGTATTACACAGTGACCAGGCTTTACTCATCGCCAGCGAAACATCGAGGTAGCGTTTTTTACCGTCATCCAGTCCCAGAATGTAGTTCACGGCATCACGCAAGAAGGCCAGCGGATCGCGGGAGAAGCCCGTGTAATCAAATCCCGGCTTACCCGCCGAACGGGCAAACATCCCATGAATGACATCCATTTTTTCCAGCAGAATCGCAAAGGCTTCCCTGGCATCGACCGTTGTCTGTCCTTTGCCTTTTGAATCGGTATAGGTTTTCAGCGCCTGCTTCAGCTCGTTGGCAATGCCGATATAATCCACCACCAGCCCGCCGGGTTTATCCCGGAACACACGGTTAACGCGGGCAATCGCCTGCATCAAATTATGGCCGCGCATCGGTTTGTCGATATACATGGTGTGACAGCATGGGGCATCAAACCCGGTCAGCCACATATCCCGCACAATCACCAGTTTCAGCGGATCGTTCAGATCTTTAAAGCGGGCTTCCAGGCGTTTTTTGGTCTGTTTGTTGTAAATATGCGATTGCAGGTGATCTTTATCTGACGCCGATCCGGTCATGATGACTTTGATCGCCCCTTGTTCAACGTCTTCACTGTGCCATTCAGGGCGTATCGCCACGATGGCATCGTACAGTTTCACGCAGATCTCGCGGCTCATGGCGACAACCATCGCCTTGCCGTTCATGGCAGTGTTACGTGTTTCAAAATGCTGAACCAGATCGGCGGCGACCTGCTGAATACGTGGCTCTGAACCGACCAGCTTTTCCAGACGGCTCCAGTCACCTTTGGTTTTCTCCTGCTGGCCGGTCTCTTCATCTTCCACCAGCTCATCCACCTGATCAGAGAGCGTTTCCAGCTCGTCATGGTTCAGATCGAGTTTTGCCAGCCGGGATTCGTAGTAAATCGGCACCGTCGCGCCATCATCAACCGCATCCTGAATATCGTAGATAGAGACATAATCACCGAACACGGCACGGGTATCTTTATCTTCCGAGGCAATCGGCGTACCAGTGAAGCCCATAAACGACGCATTCGGTAGCGCATCGCGCATATGCTTGGCGTAGCCGTATTTATAGGCCCCGGTTTGCCGGTCCAGCGTGGCGCTCAGGCCATATTGGCTGCGGTGCGCTTCATCGGAAATCACCACGATGTTGCTGCGGACGTTAAGTGCCGGATGGCTCTGTTCACTGTCCAGCGGCGCAAACTTCTGCACGGTGGTAAAGATAATGCCGCCGGATTCACGGGCGTTGAGCAGCTCGCGCAGTTCGTCGCGGTCGTTGGCCTGTAACGGCGTTTGCTTGAGTAAATCATGCGCCTGGCAAAACGTGGCGTAGAGCTGCCCGTCAAGATCGTTACGGTCGGTCACCACGACGATGGTCGGATTATTCATCTCTGTTTGTTGCAGCAGCTTTCCGGCGTAACAGCACATGGAGATACTTTTGCCGGAGCCCTGGGTATGCCACACCACGCCCGCTTTTTTACTGCCGGGGGTAATGTTGCTGCGCAGCGGAAGATGTTTACCGGTAGAGGCCACAATCGTTGCCGCAACCGCTTCACGCACCGCGTGGAACTGATGGTAAGCGGCAATCTTTTTGATAAGCCGTTTGCCATCGTTTTCAAACAGCACAAAGAAACGAATGTAATCGAGCAGCAGTTCGCTATTAAAGAAGCCCTGCACTACCGTTTTAAGCTGCCAGTGAAACTGCGGTTTATCATCTTCGTTCGCCACCGTTTTCCACGGCAGAAAACGCTCTTCATCAGCGGTCAGAGAGCCGATACGCGCATTTTGCCCGTCGCTCACTACCAGCGCTTCGTTACAGATAAACAGGTCGCTGAGTTCGTTTTTATAGGTCTGCAGCTGGTTAAACGCAGCCCAGATATCGGCATTGGCATCAATCGGGCTTTTCAGCTCAATCACCGCCACCGGCAGGCCGTTGATATAGCCAATCACATCCGGACGACGAACCTGTTTTATCCCCTGAATAGCCACCTGATTTACGACCATAAAGCGGTTATTGCCGGGATGGTTGAAATCCATCAGCAGGGCTTTATCGTGAACCGTTTTGTCTTCACGCTTGTACTCAACGGGTACGCCGTCGAGCAACAGGTGATGGAATGCTTTGTTGCTGACGACCAGATCCGGGCTTTCGGGGCGGGTAATACGGAGTATCACCTCTTCCAGCACGGAAACAGGGAGATGGGGGTTGATGGTTTGCAGCTGCTCCAGCATCACCGGGCGCAGAAACACATCATGAAATGAAGCACGCAGCGGGTTGTCGCCATCCGGCGCGATATCTGGCCCGTGCAGCACTTCCCAGTCCTGTTCAGCAAACCATTTCAGGCATTGCTGCTCTAAATCGTCTTCGCTCAGCATTACTCTTCCTCTCCCTCGGTGATCATACCGGTCTGTTTCAGCTCAATCGCCAGTTCCAGCAGGCTCGGGCGGATCGCTTTTTCCAGACGGTTCATGCTATCCATCATCCAGTCGATAATGACAGGCCAGATCTCTTTATTGCCGCCGTCAAACGTCTTTGAACAGACGATCTGGCAGCTTTTTCGCTCTGGCAGCAACCGCCAGTCGAGCGGCTCGCCAAACAGCGATTCAATGTGCGTTTTACGTTCCTGAAGGCGTTCAAATAACCAGGTGTTTTCCAGCGCATCTCCGCGCGAAATATTGAGCTGCACGCGAGCGTCTTTCTGGGAAAAGATAAGCTCAAACGGCACGCCGCTAACGCCCGACCCGGCAGCCAGCCAGTGATCGGTTGAGGGAGCGCGGTTGTTAAACAGTGAACAGGGGCTGGTGCGGAATTTTTCCAGCGCCATCGTCCAGAACTCGCGGCGCAGATAGTGACGCTGCTGCAGTTCGCTACTGCTGGAGGTGGACTGCTCTTCCGCCTCTTTTTGCGCCATGCCAATCATGTACGACTCCGCTTCCGGGGTTGGGATAACCTGGCGGATATCGACAAACACGTCTTCACCAAAACGGTAGGGGGTCACTTTGAAGCACTGGGCGCGGATACCAAACTGCATCAACCACAGCGCGGTATTGGTGACCTCTTTGCGGAAATTGGCCGCAACCATGATGACGCGCTGGGTGCCTTTGCGGTTGAGCACCCCTTCTTTCAGGCTTTCCCAGCCCATAAATTCGGCGATGACCTCTGCCGCCTGGCGGTTCTCGTTGGGCTCATACTGATCCAGATAAAGCTGGAAGATCTCCACCACGCTCTCCTGACGCAGGTTGGCGCAGTAGCCGGCATATTTCAGCGCCTGCCAGACGACGTCGCGCCCGGAATCATCAAGCTTATTTTCGATGATGACCAGGTTGCCTTTTTTATCGAGCGCCAGCAGATCGAGACGTTCTTTGGTGTCGTCAAAACCGGCGAACTCTTTCTGGATAATCAGCAACTCATCGTCGTTGTCGCGGGTTAACGCCTGGGGATTCTTTGCCAGCCACTCCTGCAGGTGATCGCGCTCGCGAAAGCCGAGGCTGCTGAACGACACCTCTTGCAGAGAATGCAGACTATTGGTCGGCGTATCGACTTTATACATTTTCCGCCTCACTTACCGCCTGCTCGGCTTCCGGTAGGGTGATTTCACCCGAGAGGAGTTTGGGGAGAAGGGTGTCGCGGAGTAATGCCAAAGATTGAGAGTGTTTTAAATTTACATGTGCACGCTGATGCAAAAGCAAGGCTGATGATTCAAACAAATTTACTAATGCCATAGGGGGGAGTGGATAGCTCAAACTATGTATATGATTACGGTTCAAAGAAGGAACAGCTGAACCTGCATTAAACGCTTTCATATCTAATAGTCGCAGCAACTCATAAGCGTAACAGGGTGTTGCACGTTTGAATTCCTTTACCCAAAGGGTTGTATTCAATGGCCAATAATCTTCAAGCGTTAAATAAACTTTACCAAGCACACCAGAACGACCAGTTATAACGCCCGGAGCTTTAGCCATTGCCACATTATGAGTACCGTTGGGGCCACTGGCGGCAATCAGAGGAAACTCACCATCTTTTCGTGCCGATGAAGGGAGATCAAAACCTCTCTGTAATACCAACAAATCTTGAAGCTTCCCTAACTCCCATGTCACAGGGATATTTCCCAACTCACTATCCTGCATCGCGGACGGAAACAGTTCTGCCGTGGCTTTTAACTCGGCATATTGTTCAGGGTGTTCACGCTCAAAAACCACCAGCGCATCATCATCTTTTCCGGAAATCGCTGTCATAGCGGCAAGCATCGCGTCTTCCTGCGAACCGCCCGCTTCCAGCACTGCCATTTTGGCCTTTACGGGTTCAAAATTAACAAACCAGCTTTTGAACAGGGCTTGTGCCATTTGTTCGAGGGTTTGGTTTATCTGATTATTCGTGAATACTTTCTCTTCCTGCAATTCGATGAGCTTACTAATATTACAAGCATTCTCAACAGGTAAAACACTTACTGGAATATTATTAATAAGGTCTTTGCTAACATTAGGAAAAGTTGATCCTGTCGCAGCTGCCAGCAATTTAGGAAGATAAGTCTCTAATACAGCTTTAACGTAAGGTGTCGGATATCCGTTTCGACCTCTTATTGCAGCAAGACCTCGACCTATACAATATTTTTGATCAGAATAGTTCATCCTGCCGGTTGTTGAACCACGAACACAAAATAAAATATCTCCTGGTAGCGATATTTTTTTTGCATATGCAGTATGCTGCACAGGTGCAGGGTAACGGTCAGTAAACTCTGTAGGTCCATTCAATAAGGGGAGTCCTATCCCCTCATTATTAACCTCTTCGCCTTTAGGGGATTGCCCCATAATAATCTCTGCAATATGAGAGAATGGGATCTCAAAACTCATAACCCAGCCCCCCCAGATTCGCCTTAATCTGTGCTTCTAGGTTCGCGCTCTCTTCCAACTGATCTTTCAGTTGCGTCGTCAATCGTGCCATTTTCTCGGCAAAGGGTTCATCATCTTCGTCTTGCTCGGTAGCACCAACATAGCGCCCAGGGGTCAACACAAAGTCGTTTTTCTGAATATCTTCCAGCGTTGCAGAGAAGCAGAATCCGGCTTCGTCTTCGTACTCTTTATCTGCCTGCCATTTGTGGAAGGTGTCGGCAATTCTGGCGATATCTTCACGAGTAAAGTCACGCAGCACGCGGTCTTTCATAAAGCCAATCTTGCGGGCGTCGATAAACAGCACTTCGCCTTTGCGGTGCGCTTTGCCGTTGCCGCTGGATTTGTCTTTGGTCAGGAACCAGATACAGGCCGGGATTTGGGTGTTGGTAAAGAGCTGGCCCGGTAGCGCCACCATGCACTCGACCAAATCGGCTTTGATCAGGTTACGGCGGATTTCGCCTTCGTTGTTGGTGTTGGAGCTCATCGAACCGTTCGCCAGCAGCAGCGCCATCGAACCTTTTGGCGCAAGGTGATGGATCATGTGCTGCATCCACGCAAAGTTGGCGTTGCCCTGCGGCGGTGTGCCGTATTTCCAGCGCACGTCGTTTTCCAGCTTGGCGTTCCACCACTCCTTCATGTTGAACGGCGGGTTCGCTATCACGAAGTCAGCTCGCAGATCCGGGTGCTGGTCGTCCAGCAGGGTGTCGGCGTTTTTGCTGCCGAAGTTAAAGTCGATACCCCGGATCGCCATATTCATTGCCGCCAGCTTCCAGGTGGTCGGGTTCGACTCCTGGCCGTAAACAGAGATATTGCGCTTCTGCTCGGCGGCGTTGTACTGCTTCTCGCCCGCGTGCTCTTCGATAAAACGGTCGCTGGAAACAAAGAACCCGCCGGAACCCATCGCCGGGTCATACACGCGCCCGTTATACGGTTGCAGCATTTCAACAATCAGGGTGACGATACTTTTTGGCGTGTAATACTGGCCGCCCTGCTTACCTTCCGCCAGCGCGAACTGGCCGAGGAAATATTCGTACACGTGACCGAGAATATCTTTGCTCTTTAAGTTGAGCTTCTTGCCGTTATATTCCGGGTTGCTGAAGTTGGCGTCAGAGAAAGTATTAATCAGCCCGGTCAACACTTCGTTGCCCAATTGATACTGGCTGATACGGTTCAGAATACCTTTCAGCTTCGGGTTGGTTTTTTCGATTTCATCGAGCGCGTTATCCACCAGCCAGGACACAGAGCGCAGCGTCACATCCTTGCCGGTGGTTTCATCCACCCACAGCACGGTGCCGGTCGGCAACATGGCTTTGTTTTTCAGCGTGTCCCAGCGCGCGGCTTTCGGCACCCAGAAGATGTTCTTTTCGGTGTAGTAATCTTCCACCTCCAGTTCATCCACAATCGCCTGTGCGTACTCTTCATCAGAGTCGTAACCGTCGCGCGACATGGCATAGATGTTGTCCGGGTTGCCGACATCGCGGAACAAGGTGATTAGCTCCTGCTGACGCGCCTCGAAGGCATCGGACACATACTTGAGGAAGATAAGCCCCAGCACCACGTGCTTGTAGTTGGCGGCATCCATGTTGGCGCGTAGCTTGTCGGCGGCTTTCCAGAATTTGTTATCCAGCTCGTTCAGGAACTGTTGTTCGGCGTTGTTCATGAAAATCCTCAGGGGCGATCGCAGCGATAGTGCAAACATGCCTATCTTAAATTTGGTTTTGGAATGCTAATCGCAAAATGATACCCGGAATGACTAGGTTCATAAACGAGATAGCGCAAAGAAGTGGAAGATGGGCTATGGCTAAGTTGACATTAAGTTCCGGGTAATGGTGCCAACTTACTGATTTAGTGTATGATGGTGTTTTTGAGGTGCTCCCGTGGCTTCCATCTCCATCAGTTGTCCCTCCTGCTCAGCTACTGAAGGCGTGGTGCGTAACGGTAAAAGTACTGCCGGACATCAGCGCTATCTCTGCTCTCACTGCCGTAAAACATGGCAACTGCAGTTCACTTACACCGCTTCTCAGCCCGGTACACACCAGAAAATCATTGATATGGCTATGAACGGCGTCGGTTGCCGTGCCACCGCACGACTAATGGGCGTGGGCCTCAACACCATTTTGCGCCATTTAAAAAACTCAGGCCGCAGTCAGTAACCTCCCGGATACAGCCGGGCAGTGATGTCATTGTCTGTGCGGAGATGGACGAGCAATGGGGCTACGTCGGTGCAAAATCACGTCAGCGCTGGCTGTTTTACGCGTATGACAGGATACGGAGGACGGTTGTGGCGCACGTCTTCGGTGAACGCACTCTGGCCACACTGGAGCGTCTTCTGAGCCTGCTGTCGGCCTTTGAGGTCGTGGTATGGGACGGATGGCTGGCCGCTGTATGAATCACGCCTGAAGGGAAAGCTGCACGTTATCAGCAAGCGTTACACTCAGCGCATTGAGCGACATAATCTGAGACAACATCTGGCAAGGCTGGGACGGAAGTCACTGTCGTTCTCAAAATCGGTGGAGCTGCATGACAAGGTCATCGGGCATTATCTGAACATAAAACACTATCAGTAAGTTAGAGTCATTACCTCGAGATGCGGCAAAGCCCTTGTTCCCCCTCTTTCAGGCAATCCGCACGCTGAACGGTACACCCATCAGTGTCATTTTATTCAACGCCTTCACCCGCGCCCTTGCCTCGCCCACCTGCGCATCGTAATCACGCAGCGACAACCGTTCTCCGAACTGCATCTTCATCCGCGACATCGCCGTTTCCGCCAACGAACGCAGATGGTAGCCGATTTTAAGGTGTATCACGGCGGCTCATACTCTCAATAAATCCCTGTTAGTAAATGCCCCTGTTATAGCTCATTCATTGCCTGAGCCAGCAGTCGCGCAGCTACCTCAAGCGCAGGGGATTGAAAAAATCTTCAGATATATATCATCACTCTGAACATACCCGACTAACGGCAGAATCTCACGACTCTGCCGTTTTTGTATTATTTTTCAGAGGAGTAGTAATGAAAAATTCTGAAGGTTTGAAGTCATTTCAGCAATCGCTTTCCGGCCTACCGCAGTGGGTAACAGAGCGGATTCTGCAACAAATTAACCAGTTAACTGACTACGAGCCAGTGATCGGCATTATGGGTAAGAGCGGTGCCGGTAAATCCTCACTCTGCAATGCCCTGTTTGCCAGTGAGGTATCACCGGTCAGCGATGTGGCCGCCTGCACCCGTGAACCTTTACGCTTTCGTCTGCAGGTTGGCGAGCGCTATATGACCGTCGTGGATTTACCCGGTGTAGGCGAAAGTGGCGCTCGCGATACCGAGTATGCTGCGCTGTATCGCGAACAACTCCCCCGGCTCGACCTGGTTCTGTGGCTGATTAAGGCCGATGACCGGGCGCTGACGGTGGATGAGCACTTTTATCATCAGGTGATTGGGGAGGCATACCGGCATAAGGTGCTGTTTGTTATCAGCCAGTCGGATAAGGTCGAGCCCACCAGCGGTGGGGGGCCATTGTCCAAAGAGCAGAAGCAGAATATCAGCCGTAAAATCTGTCTGCTGCATGAGCTGTTCCAGCCCGTACATCCAGTGTGTGCCGTGTCGGTCCGTCTTCAGTGGGGACTGCGGGTGATGGCCGAGCGAATGATTAAGTGCCTGCCACGTGAGGCCACCAGCCCGGTGGTGTCGCAACTCCAGCCTTCCTTTCGCACGACGGTAGTCCGGGAACAGGCGCGTAGCGATTTTGGTGAAACCGTCGGTGCTGTACTCGATAGCATCAGTGCCTTTCCCCTGATACCCGCCCCGGTGCGGGCCGTCATTCAGGCCGTGCGCACCACCGTGGTGTCAGTGGCCCGTGCCGTCTGGGATTTCTTCTTCTGAGTATTTAAACCATCCCTGTTATTTCCCTGACCCTGTCGCCGATGCGACGGGGATTTCTTTTATTTGTTTTCCCATTATGAGGAGTCTGCTTATGACCCGTCTGGCTTCGCGCTTTGGCGCAGCAAACCTTATCCGTCGCGACCGCCCGTTAACCCGTGAGGAGCTGTTTCGCGTGGTGCCCAGTGTGTTCAGCGAGGACAAACATGAATCCCGCAGTGAGCGTTATACCTATATACCTACCATCTCCCTGCTCGACAGCCTACAGCGAGAAGGCTTCCAGCCATTCTTTGCCTGTCAGACCCGCGTGCGTGACCCCGGTCGTCGTGAACATACAAAGCATATGCTGCGTCTGCGGCGTGAGGGGCAGATTACCGGTAAACAGGTACCAGAAATTATCCTGCTCAACTCCCACGATGGCACTAGTTCGTATCAGATGTTGCCGGGACTATTTCGTGCGGTTTGTCAGAACGGGCTCGTCTGCGGTGAGTCGTTTGGCGAGGTGCGGGTGCCACACAAGGGGGACGTGGTGAGTCAGGTGATTGAAGGCGCGTATGAGGTGCTGGGGATTTTTGACCGGGTGGAGGAGAAACGGGATGCCATGCAGTCGTTGCTGTTGCCACCACCTGCGCAGCAGGCACTGGCAAAAGCCGCCCTCACATACCGCTTTGGTGAAGACCACCAGCCGGTGACTGAATCGCAGATCCTCTCCCCTCGCCGCTGGCAGGATGAGAGCAATGACCTGTGGACCACGTACCAGCGTATTCAGGAGAACCTGATTAAGGGCGGGCTCAGTGGCCGTAATGCCAAAGGAGGACGGTCACATACCCGTGCCGTTCGCGGTATCGACGGGGACGTGAAACTTAACCGGGCACTGTGGGTGATGGCGGAAGCCCTGCTCACGCAACTGCAGTGACCGTTTAATGTTGCTGCTTTGTTAATATCGGACACCACCTGTCCGCATCGCACCGTGCTGACGGTCCTCACTCACCGAGGGAAGGCCTGTAACCCCCGCTGCCTCTGGCTTTTGCAGAAATGAAAAATAGTTTCTGTGGTGTCCATACCCTGTCCGACCCCCTCTTTAAAGTAATCACATCATTTTCAGTCAGTTAACTTTCACGGAGAACGTCTCATGACACAGGCAGAACGCCGCCATGACCGGCTGGCTGTCAGGCTGTCACTGATAATCAGCCGTCTGGTGGCAGGGGAAACGCTGAGTGTGCGTAAGCTTGCCGCTGAGTTTGGTGTGTCGGTGCGCACGCTGCGGCGTGATTTTCGTGAGCGGCTGATGTATCTGGACCTGGAGTATCAGTCCGGATATTGCCGCTTACGCACTGCGGGCAGTGAGACGCAGATGGTGCCCGACGTGCTTATCTTTGCCCACCGCAGCGGGATGGCCGGTCTTTTCCCTGGCTTTGACCGTCGTCTGGTAAACGCACTGCTGATGTGCGATGAGTCTCCCTGCGTAATCGCACCCGCCAGTCCGGCTCCTTCGCCATCAGGCGCATTGTCTTTCTGGCGACTGATTCAGGCTATTACCGGGCGCAGGCGGGTGACGCTAATTGCCTAGGGGCAGCGCTGTGAGCGGCTGCCTCCCTGTCGGTTACTCATCCACCAGCAGGCCTGGTATCTGGTGGCAGAGCACGACGGACATATCGCCGTATTCACCCTGGATGAAATCCATCTGGTTCAGCCCTTGCAAGAGACTTTTCGCCGCAACGACAGTCTGTGCAGTCTGGTTGAAGACCCGGTGTTTATTCAGGCCTTACCCCATTTTCGCTTTATCCAGCAGTCACTGCTTGCGTTTATTCCGGCCGACAGCCCACCGGAATAGTGCAGGTCTATCTCAACTCATCCGCAGGGAGAGCCTATGCCATTCATTGCCATTATTGCCATTGTTGTCATCGTCATCATTCTGAACAAAACCGGGGTGTCCGACAGCCTCACGGCCCTGACCCTTGCGACGGTTGCTGCACTCTTGACGGGCGGAGGTGCAGCAGGGGCCGCCAGTGTCGCGCTGACACCGTTCGTCGGCGTGCCGGTGGGTATTTTCGTGGGCATTTATGTCTTTGCCAAAGTGGTTCGTCTCATTTCAGGAAAAAAATAATGAAACGTAAAACACTGCCTCTGCTGGCGCTGGTTGCCACCACGCTGTTGCTAAGCGCCTGCGATGACAGAAGTGATGGCCTGAAGGCCATCAGCAAATTTAAGGATCTCACCCCACCGCGTTTCAGTGATGTGGTTAGCCACCAGGATGATGTCAGCGAAGAATGGTCACAGGTTGACTACGTATCCGGTCCCACCTTGCAGGTTTTACGTACCCGCCAGTCGCCCGATGGCTGCGAGGGTGGCAGTTACTACTACCTCGTGGATATGCAGGAAAAAACCGTCCAGCCACTGATGAATGCGCTGTGTATTGCCGATAACATCAAACTGGAATACCAGGAGGTGACGGACCCGTATACCAAAGAAAGATACTTTGAGTACGCCCATGACGGCAAACTGATGGGGCGACTGCTGATACCCTCAAACCCTGAGAACCAGGAATAAAACAACGACAAAGGAGACAGGAATGACAATACGTTCACTAAGTCGATTTATGCTGGCGGGTGTACTGCTCGCGAGCTTTAATGCCTCTGCGATCCCGGGGTTCTGGCAGCAGGGTTACGGTCAGGGCAATACGGAATACAGTGTGACCGAAGCCAGCGGGAAGACGTTTACCATCAACTGCACAGGGAACCCGGACCAGAATGGTTTTTATCAGCATTCAGTCTTTCTTACCCTTGCCGATGACAAGATGGTCAGTTCGCACGATGACGGCACCACTATCACCGTAGTGATGGATCACCAGCAGTACATTATTCCGTCCAGCCTGGGCTGGCGTAACGGCGATAACGCCTGGTTTGACTTCATCAGCAATATCTCTGAGGCCGGGCAGTTTGACGTTTACGTCAATGACCGTAAAGCGGGGACTTTCACTGTGGACCTGAAGAACGCAGAGAAAGTTCTACCCACTCCCGGAGACTGCAGTAACGACTGATAGCTGTTCCTTCCTCAGCAAATCCCCCCCCCGACAGCCAGCAGGCTGCCGGGGTTTTCTTTTATCAGGAGCCCGAAAATGTCCCGACCGGTATTCTTTACATTATAAGAATGAGCTTTGACCCGTTAAACTAACAGCACGGATCGGACATAAATCAAGATCAATAAGGCCTACATTGAGCGTGAAGCGGAAGTTAAATGGTTAGACGTTAGCATCGACTTACAGAGGTCTAACCCAATGCGGCAGCTTTATATTTGTAAGATGCTCTTCCTCAACGACAAACGCTAGGCTGTAACGGGCTCGGGTAATGGCCACGTACAGCTTGTTTCTAGATTCCTCCGTTTTATCTTTATCGAACACGCCAAGGTCACCACCCAGATACTTGAGATGTTTCTCCGGTGAAATAATTAGTACGCGGTCGAAACCGAGACCTTTACAGGAGCCGAAGGTGTGACAGGTGAGACCTGGTGGCAAATAGCCTTTTCCCATGGGCGATGACCATCGCAAAACTTGAGGTTTGAATATATCGAGATAATCGTTCACCTGAGATGGTTTTATGAGAAAACAACCGCAGTGATGGGCCATCTCAGCAGGAACTTCTCCCACCTCTGATTGCGTTTGTTCATAAATACCGGGATGAATGGTATCCGCGAGATCGCAGATTTCCTGGATACATCTGCGATTCTTCGCCAGCGAGAACGGACTAAAATTGAGGTCTTTGAAGTATTGAATCTTTTGCTCAGGTGTTTCCGGTGCCTTGTGGCCGAACGTGGTCGTGTAAATAGTTTGACGAAAATCGCCTACACAGCAAATAGAGTTATGCATTGCCTTACTGAGTGCTTTGATAACGTCAAAATCCCATCCAACCAAATCCTGAACCTCATCAAAAAAGATCCTCTGATAAATCTCTTTCAATCTGCTAGCGGGGGCATTCTTTGTTGAAGCGGAGATTCTTGTTGCCAGCTTCGCCAGCAGCCCAGTGTAAGCTTTGGTTTTGCACGGCGTCAGATAATGAAGAGGATTCAGCGCCCCATTAATTTTTTCCCCTCTTTTGGGATGCCATTTCCTCGTACCAGGTATCAGGTGAGGGTTATGCTCGGTGAACATTGTAGAAGTGATTCGCTCTGGAAACATGGCCGTTTGATATGGTCTTACTAAGTCTTCTAGGTAAAATGAAAACAGGCCTTTCACAACAAAATCATCGCTGTGTTTGCCGTACAATTCCACAAAGCGAGAACGGAGCTCTGCCTGGTTGTTCATGGTGTAGGTGACGACCAATACGCGTCCGCCCGCCTTTATGACTTCAATGGCATCCTCAATGACTTTTTGGGTTTTTCCTGATCCTGCACCGGCAATCCAGAATTCATTAGGCAAAGTCGAACACCTCATCGAGGAAAGGTGGATACCTGAAATTCAGAGTGCCATCGAACAGCTTGATAGCTGAGTCGACCTTGCGAGCGCCCTTACCGTTTCCCTGGACGCTTCGAAACCAGTCGATCAGAAAGTCGCGTCGCTTATCTAAGTCGACTACTTTATCGTAGAGGTTAAACGTCTGTGTCGATAACACCACTTTGGCGAAAGCGTCCAGCGTAACCAAGTCGGTTGCATTGGCATATATCATCGCGGGTTCAAGCGAAAACTCCTCATTTTTGGCAGAGGAGATAAGTTTGATATTGGGATAGGCCGCATAATCGGCACGCACTTTCACGACGTTTTCATCATAGTCGCCATCGTTATCTCTGAGGACGTTAATCCGAGTACCAATTTCCATACCTACGGAGATGAACGTATCAAACCCGACTCCGCGCACGACGATGATATCAATACCATCCTGCTCGGGCAGGCGGTTATGCTTGCGGTGGTAAATCTTCTTGAGTACTAACTCGTCTGACGGTCCCTCGACAAGGATGACTTTGTGCGACAGTGCCACGCGCAATGTGTCATAGCCCGGTAAGCGCTTTAAGGTTTTGACCACTGCAGGGGCAAGCTTATGCAGACGTTTGTATCCCGACTGAACCAAGCAGATTTTATCAATGCTCAGCTTGTTGAGCACATACGAGCTGTGAGTGGTAAGGAAGAGTTGTTTGTCTCCCCGCTGATTTTCAATGTAGTGAACCAGCTTATTGAGGTTAGTGTGAGAAAGGTGATTTTCGGGCTCCTCCATCATCACCAAATCGATATCCTTCGACTTGTTCTGAATCGCGAGCTTGATCTGCACATTACTCTGCTCACCCTTGCCAATGAACTGGAAAGGGACATCATCTACTTCAAGTTGAAGGCTGGTCTGAATAGATCCCGCTGGTAAAGTGCTTGCGGCAATGGACAGCTTTTTTTCTGTGATCAAGTGGTCCGTATCCAGACCGGTGTTGACTGTCCTGACCTCACCTGAGTTGTTAAAAACCTGCTGATTCTCACGATAATTGAGGGTCAGCTTAACCAGTTCCTCTTTCTTTAAAGCGGTATTAAGTATGGTAGAGATGTACTGATTCTTACCCAGAGTGGGGTGGATACGAGTTGGGTCGATGTATAACGCCCTGAATTTCTTCGCTACGGCTTTAACAGGATTCCATCCGAAATCCAGCCATTCCAGCTTGTAGAATTCGATCGGGATACTCGTAATGTGTGGGTTTGTCAGTAAGTGGTCGGCGTAAACGTCCTTGAGTGTGTCATCAAAGCGCACCAGCACCGTGATCCCTTGAGCATCGGCTTTAAGGAAATTATTTGTACCCCGGTATTCAGGAACCCCCTCAATGAATGCCTCTATTGCCAAGACAGGTAAGTGCGTGGCCGATTTATCAGAAGCCAAAAAAAGCTGCACTGCATCCTTATTAAAAATGTCTGGCGTAAACTCGCTGTTGAAGGGGCGGCCCCGATAGCTGTAATTCAGTACGATTTCCAGGGCTTCCAGAATAGTACTTTTACCGGCGTTGTTATCACCTACAAAGATATTTACGTCATCGTTGAATTCAAAATGTTCATCTTTGAATTTCTTGAAATTGGTAAGCTTAATCGATTTAACCCGCACTCTAATTCCCTCAAGATACTGTCAAATGATACCCCTTAAAGACATTAACTCACCGATATACCTGTGTCCACATGCAGGCTCGTTGTCCCCTTAAATCCTGCAGGCACTGAAGGGGTGGTCTACATCAATAGGCCAAGATATGAGAGCTGTTCTTGGACAACTTAAAGTCTGCTATTTGGCATAGAACGGTCTATCAGCATTATAAAAGTTTTCAGGTATATATCATTCCTCTGAATAGACCCGATTAGCGGCAGAATCTCACGATTCTGCCGCTTTTTTATTATTTTTCAGAGGAGTAGTAATGAACAATGCTGAAAGTTTGAAGCCGTTTCCCTAATCGCTTGCTGATATACCACAGTAGGTATCAGCTAATTGCGCAGCATGGCTACTGATTCCTGCCAGTATCACCGACTTTAACATTAAAGACGACCAAGGCGGTCACATCTGCCTGATAGATACTGATACCGAAGATCTGATAGTTGTCTGGCATGGAACTTTGAACCCGATGCTGGTGAAGGTCTTAACCGCTACATCCGCACCTCTGGCATCCGTACAGGCAACTCCACCCGCTGACCGCGAAGCATTTACCCGCAACATTTCACCTCCCCGAACACACTTTATATCCCCATACGCCAGCCATCGCCGCTGGCGTTTTTATTGACGGAGACATACCCATGACAACACAGACGCAGTACGATCTCGCACCCGCTAACCAACCCGAATTTGAACTGACCGTCACGCCAGTTCCCGATGAACAGCGCATCGATTTCTGGCCTCAGCATTTTGGCACTATCCCACAGTGGATAACCCTGGAGCCCCGTATTTTTGCCTGGATGGAGCGTTTCTGTGCGACCTACAGTGGCGGTATCTGGTCATTCTGCACCCTGAGTAACGGTGGCGCATTTATGGCCCCAGAGCCTGAAGGTGACGATAAGTGGCATCTGTTCAACGGCATGAACGGTAACGATGCACAAATGAGTGCGGAAGCCGCAGGTATTGCTGTCTGCCTGATTGAATATAGCCATCACGCCTGCCGTACCGAATGCGATGCCATGACGGAGCACTATTACCGTCTGCGGGACTATGCCCTGCAGCATCCTGAAGCCCACGCCATTCTGCGCATCATCGACTGACCGAAGGAGCAACGAATGAAACAGCTTTCCTTTTTACCCGGCGAGATGACGCCACAGGACCGGCGTCTCATTCAGCGGGCGCTCAGGGCGCTGGACCGGCACCTGCATGAACCCGGGGTGGCCTTCACCTCCTCACACGCTGTCCGTGAATGGCTGAGACTGCATATGGCCGCACTTGAGCGGGAAGAGTTCCGGGCGTTGTATCTGGACAACCAGAATCAGTTGATTGCCCATGAAACGCTCTTCACCGGCACGATTAACCGTACTGAGGTGCATCCCCGGGAAGTGGTCAAACGTGCTCTGCACTTCAATGCCGCAGCAGTAATACTGGCGCATAACCATCCTTCCGGCGAGACGACACCCAGCCAGGCCGATAAAACCCTCACGCAGCGACTGGTGCAGGTGCTTCAGTTGGTGGATATCCGCGTTCCTGACCACCTGATTGTCGGCGGCAGGCAAATCTATTCGTTCGCAGAACACGGTCTGCTGTGAGGTATGACATGAAAATTATCAGTAAACGCCGGGCAATGACGATATACCGCCAGCATCCTGAGTCCCGAATCTTTCGCTACTGCAGTGGAAAATATCAGTGGCACGGTAGCGTCTGTCATTACACCGGCAGGGACGTTCCGGATATCACCGGAGTCCTCGCGGTATACGCCGAACGCCGCCAGGACCGTAACGGGCCCTATACCTGCCTGATGAGCATCACCCTGAACTGACAATAAAAGGAGAGCCGCCATGACCCACATCATCTGGGGCCTGCAGCGGAATATCACGCCGCGCCTGGGAGCCCGTCTGGTACAGGAGGGCAACCGACTGCACTACCTGGCTGACCGGGCCAGCATCACCGGTATGTTCAGTGACGTCGAATGCCTGAAGCTGGATGACACATTCCAGCACTTTATCCGCCAGATGGAATCGATGCTGACCACCGGTGAACTCAGCCCCCAACATGCCCACTGCGTCACCCTGTACCACAACGGTTTTACCTGTGAAGCCGACACCCTTGGCAGTTGCGGCTACGTATACATCGCCATTTACCCCACTCAGCGTTAATTACCTTCACGAGAGCAAACATGAAAACTTTACCTGCAACAACTCTGCGGGTGGTGAAGCCCTGCCTGTCACCCGTGGCTATCTGGAAAATGTTACTGACACGCCTGCTGGAACAGCACTATGGTCTCACCCTCAACGACACACCGTTCAGTAAGGAACGTGTTATACAGGAACATATCGATGCCGGGATCTCGCTGGCTGATGCCGTGAATTTTCTGGTGGAAAAATACGAACTGGTGCGTATCGACAGGAAGGGGTTTAGCTGGCAGGAACAATCCCCTTATCTCCGGGCTGTAGACATTCTGCGAGCACGGCAGGCAACTGGCTTGTTGCGGCAAAGCCGTAAAAATTTGGTACGGTGAATATTACAGGCAGTGCTACTGGCTTTCATCACTATCCGGGGATGCTGGCAGCGAGATGAAGAGGGCAGGGTAGCAATTCCTTACCTGACCCATTACCTGACCCAAATTGCATCCAAAGAAAAAGGAGTTAGACGATTTCTCATCTAACTCCTTGTTTTATCTGGTGGCCCCTGTTGGGTTTGAACCAACGACCAAGCGATTATGAGTCGCCTGCTCTAACCACTGAGCTAAGGGGCCCTGGCGGTGGATTATAATGTAACTCCCCGCAGCAATCCAGCCATTCACACCCGCCTGCTGTTTTTATAAACAACGCATAATCAATCCTTTATACTTCCATGATGATGTATCAATCGGGAGTAAATATGATCAACGATATTCTGGCCCCGGGATTACGGGTGGTGTTCTGTGGGATCAACCCCGGTAAATCCTCGGCGCATACCGGTTTTCACTTTGCTCATCCGGGGAACCGCTTCTGGAAAGTGATCTACCAGGCCGGGTTTACCGACCGGTTACTCAAGCCTGAAGAGGAGCAGCATCTGCTGGATACGCGCTGCGGGATCACCATGCTGGTGGAGCGACCAACCGTGCAGGCAAGCGAAGTCAACCTGCATGAGCTGCGCACTGGCGGGCGGGAACTGATTAAGAAGATCGAAGACTACCAGCCTGCCGCGCTGGCGATTCTGGGGAAACAGGCCTATGAGCAGGCGTTCAGCCAGCGCGGGGTGAAATGGGGTAAACAGGCCATCACCATCGGCGTGACGCAGGTATGGGTGCTGCCAAACCCCAGCGGACTTAACAGGGCAACGCTGGATAAACTGGTGGAAGCTTACAGGGAGCTCGACGAGGCGCTGGTGGTGCGGGGGCTTTAGGGGGCTCTGCGGCCTGATTCCCTCACCCTGGCCCTCTCCCACAGGGAGAGGGCATAAACAAAAAAAAAGCTCCCGATTGGGAGCTTTTTGCTGTTTACCTGGATTAATCGTCCAGGAAGCTACGCAGTACTTCAGAGCGGCTCGGATGGCGCAGTTTACGCAGCGCCTTCGCTTCGATCTGACGGATACGTTCGCGGGTAACGTCAAACTGTTTACCCACTTCTTCCAGCGTGTGGTCGGTGTTCATATCGATACCGAAACGCATACGCAGTACTTTCGCTTCACGGGCGGTCAGGCCAGCCAGAACGTCGTGCGTGGCAGCACGCAGGCTCTCGGTGGTGGCAGAGTCCAGCGGCAGCTCGAGGGTGGTATCCTCGATGAAATCACCCAGATGCGAATCTTCATCATCACCGATTGGTGTTTCCATGGAGATTGGCTCTTTGGCGATCTTCAGCACTTTACGGATCTTGTCTTCCGGCATCAGCATGCGTTCAGCCAGCTCTTCCGGCGTCGGCTCGCGACCCATCTCCTGCAGCATCTGGCGGGAAATACGGTTGAGCTTGTTGATGGTCTCAATCATATGCACCGGAATACGGATGGTGCGCGCCTGATCCGCGATAGAGCGGGTAATTGCCTGACGGATCCACCAGGTCGCATAGGTGGAGAACTTGTAACCACGACGGTATTCAAACTTATCTACCGCTTTCATCAGACCGATGTTGCCTTCCTGAATCAGATCCAGGAACTGCAGACCGCGGTTGGTGTATTTCTTGGCGATAGAGATAACCAGACGTAAGTTTGCTTCAACCATCTCTTTCTTCGCACGGCGGGCTTTCGCTTCACCGATGGACATACGACGGTTGATGTCTTTGACCTGCTCGATGGTCAGGCCGGTCTCTTCTTCAATCTGCTGCAGCTTCTGCAGACCGCGATGCACGTCTTCTTTCACGTCGTGCAGTTTTTCAGACCATGGCTTGTTCATTGCGATAGCCGCGTTGAACCAGGTTTCGCTGGTTTCGTTGCCGGTGAAGAGGGTGATGAAGTTCTTCTTCGGCATTTTGCACTGCTCAACGCACAGCTTCATGATGATGCGTTCCTGGGTACGTACGCGATCCATCATCACGCGCATGCTGTTCACCAGGTAGTCGAACTGTTTTGGCACCAGGCGGAACTGTTTGAAGACTTCAGACAGTTTCAGGATCTCTTCCTGGGCAGCAGCGTGACTGCGACCTTTGGCTTTGATGGTGTCACGCGTCACTTCGTACTGGGTACGCAGTTCGGCGAACTTCTCACGTGCCAGTTCCGGGTCGATGCTGTTGTCATCATCGGCGCTGTCGTCGTCGCTCTCTTCTTCATCTTCGTCTTCGTCGTCATCCATCTCTTCCTGAGACAGTTCAGAACCGACGTGAGTGGCGGTTGGCGCCATATCTTCTTCAGCGTTCGGGTCGACAAAACCGGTGATCAGATCGGACAGACGCGCTTCTTCCGCTTCAACACGATCGTACTGCTCCAGCAGATAGGTGATCGCTTCCGGGTACTCAGCAACAGAGCACTGAACCTGGTTGATCCCGTCTTCGATGCGTTTTGCGATGTCAATTTCGCCTTCGCGGGTCAACAGTTCAACGGTACCCATTTCGCGCATGTACATGCGGACCGGGTCAGTGGTACGCCCGATTTCAGATTCCACGCTGGACAGTACCTGTGCAGCAGCTTCTTCCGCATCTTCGTCAGTGTTGTTGGAGGTTTCAGCCAGCAACAGATCATCGGCATCCGGTGCTTCTTCCATCACCTGAATGCCCATGTCATTGATCATTTGGATGATGTCTTCGATTTGATCTGAATCGACGATATCTTCCGGCAGATGGTCATTGACCTCGGCATAGGTCAGATAGCCTTGCTCCTTACCACGTTGGACAAGAAGTTTCAGCTGTGACTGCGGGTTTTGCTCCATAAGACGGTATCCACACTTAATTCGTTTGATTGGTGTCGGCGATGGTTTGCCAACCTTTAAAGCGAGGGCGTACTTATATTTTTGCCGCTGCCTCTCAGTGCGGCTGCCGGGGGCTTCCCGATCGATATTCGGCACTTAAGCCGTTAAATACTTTTGTCTTTTTGCTTATTTCTTCGCCAGTTCCTGGTTTATCATCCAGAGCTCCCGGCGTTCTTCGCTGCTCAAACCGTGCGTGCGCTCGCGAGCAATCAACTCTTCCTGGCGCAGCTCGAGCATCGAATCAAACATATGGTTGAGTGAGTCGGTGAACGTTTTTTCTGCAATGTCCTTATCTGCTATATCGTCCCACATCGACAATTTTTCAAGGGTAGCGGCCTCTTTTGTGCCGCGATAATGTTCTAAAAGTTGTCCGGTGGTCAGACCTGGCTGAGACAAACATGTGTTGACCAGTTCTGAAAATAAGCCAAGTCCGGGCAATTTTTCGTGGTTCAAACCCGCCAGCGATGGCACTTGCGGCGCAAGTTCGGGGTTTTGGACCAGTAACCCTATCAGTATACGCATGGTTGTGCGTTTTAGCTGAGGCGCGGGGCGAACCGTGCCGTTTTCAGCCTGTTTTGGCATTAAACGTTCAAGCTGGCTGTCATCCAGAATGCCGAGCTTGTTGCCTAACTCCTGACGCAGATAGATGCGCAGCGTTTCGCCGGGCACCTGGCTGATTAACGGCAGCGCCAGCGTGCTGAGCTGCGCGCGCCCGTCAGGGGTACTTAAATCAACCTGCGGCATCAGGCTGTTAAACAAGAACGTGGAGAGCGGCTGAGCCTGCTCCATCCGCGCTTCAAACGCCGCTTTGCCCTCTTTACGCACCAGCGTATCCGGGTCTTCACCGTCGGGCAGGAACATAAAGCGTAACTGCCGCCCGTCGGTCATATAAGGTAGCGCAGTTTCCAGCGCACGCCAGGCGGCATCGCGCCCTGCGCGGTCACCGTCGTAGCAGCAGATGACGTTGTTGGTCACCCGAAACAGCAGCTGAATATGATCGGCCGTGGTGGACGTGCCCAACGAGGCTACTGCGTAATTGATGTCATACTGCGCCAGCGCAACGACATCCATATACCCTTCGACGACGAGAAGGCGCGGAGGTTCCGCATTTGCCTGCTGCGCCTCATAAAGGCCGTAAAGCTGACGGCCCTTATGGAAAATGTCAGTTTCCGGGGAGTTGAGGTACTTGGGCAGGGCATCACCCAGCACGCGACCACCAAAACCAATCACCCGGCCACGCTTGTCGCGGATCGGGAACATCACCCGTTCGCGGAAGCGGTCGTAGCTTCGTCCCTGGTCGTTGGTGACCAGCATACCTGCGTCGATCAACGATTTACGATCTTCGCTATTGCCGCCAAAACGCTTTAACACGTTGTCCCAGCCGGGCGGGGCGTAACCAATAGCGAAACGCGCAATGACATCGTCGCTCAGTCCGCGCTTGTTCAGATACTGACGCGCAGGCTCAGCCGCAGAATGCTTAAGAGACTGTTGGTAAAACGAATTCAGGCCATCCATCAGTTGATACAGCGTTTGACGCTGATGGCGCTCTATCTGGCTTGGTCCACTGCCCGCTTCATACGGCACTTCAAGGTTGTGCATCGCCGCCAGCTCTTCGACGGTTTCAACAAACTCGAGCTTGTCGTAGTTCATTAAAAAATCGACGGCATTACCGTGTGCGCCACAGCCGAAGCAATGGTAAAACTGCTTTTCACCGTTGACGGTGAAGGAGGGGGTTTTTTCGTTATGGAAAGGACAGCACGCATGGTAGTTCTTGCCCTGCTTTTTCAGCTTTACCCGCGCGTCGATAAGATCGACGATGTCGGTTCTTGCCAGCAGGTCATTGATGAAAACGCGTGGGATTCGTCCGGCCATATGCCCCAAAAGTTTTTAGCAACTCATAAACGAAAACAAGCCGCGCATTCCTTCCGGAAGCACGGCCTTACGACTATTACTCTGTCTGTCAATTGAGGACTGTCGCCCTCAACGGATTAGTACAGACGAGTACGGCGTGCGTTTTCGCGAGCCAGTTTCTTCGCGTGACGTTTCACTGCAGAAGCTTTAGCGCGCTTACGTTCAGTCGTTGGTTTTTCATAGAACTCACGACGACGAACTTCAGCCAGAACACCTGCTTTCTCGCATGAACGTTTGAAGCGACGCAGTGCTACGTCGAACGGCTCGTTTTCACGTACTTTAATTACCGGCATGTAACTCTCACCTTTGATAAATTCGGTTTGCCGCTGGCATCAACGCCAGCTTATTTCAAAATGGTGCGGAATTTTACTGCAAATGCTGCTGCTTTGTAAAGCACCGACGCGTTTTTGAAAGGGACTTTTATAAGGGGGAAGAGTATACACGAGCGGATGTCCTGGGGCGAACAAAGTTTTACATCAACCCGCCCAGGCTCTACACTGCGCGGTACTGAAACGAGGTAAAACAAGTCATGCGTGTACTGGGTATTGAAACATCCTGCGATGAAACCGGCATCGCCATTTACGACGACGAAAAAGGGCTTCTGGCCAACCAACTGTATAGTCAGGTGAAATTGCATGCTGACTACGGCGGCGTCGTGCCTGAACTGGCCTCTCGTGACCACGTGCGTAAAACGGTTCCCCTGATTCAGGCGGCGCTGAAAGAGGCCGGATTGAGCTCAACTGATATTGATGCCGTCGCCTACACGGCAGGCCCGGGTCTGGTCGGCGCGCTGCTGGTCGGTGCGACGGTGGGCCGTTCCCTGGCCTTCGCGTGGGATGTTCCTGCCATTCCGGTTCACCATATGGAAGGGCATCTTCTGGCACCGATGCTGGAAGAGAATCCGCCCGAATTCCCGTTTGTGGCGCTGCTGGTCTCTGGCGGCCATACCCAGCTGATTAGCGTGACGGGTATTGGCAAGTATGAGCTGCTGGGCGAGTCGATTGATGACGCTGCCGGAGAAGCCTTCGACAAAACCGCTAAGCTGCTGGGTCTGGATTACCCGGGCGGCCCGATGCTCTCGAAAATGGCGTCGCAGGGCACGGAAGGGCGTTTTGTCTTCCCGCGTCCAATGACCGACCGTCCGGGGCTGGATTTCAGCTTCTCCGGCCTGAAAACCTTCGCCGCCAATACCATCCGCAATAACGATGACAGCGAGCAGACCCGTGCGGACATCGCTCGCGCATTCGAAGATGCGGTGGTCGATACGCTGATGATCAAGTGTAAACGCGCGCTGGATCAGACCGGCTTTAAGCGCCTGGTGATGGCGGGTGGCGTCAGCGCTAACCGTACGCTGCGTGCGAAGCTGGCGGAGATGATGCAAAAGCGTCGCGGGGAAGTGTTTTATGCGCGCCCGGAATTCTGTACTGATAACGGGGCGATGATCGCCTACGCCGGGATGGTGCGCCTGAACGCTGGCGCAACGGCGGATCTGAGCGTCTCCGTACGTCCACGCTGGCCGCTGGCAGAGCTGCCGGAAGCTTGATCGACGCTCCCGTCTTAGCGGCGGGGGACGTTTACATCCCGATCTCAAACATCTGGTTCTTGATGATCAAAGAGTAAAGCTGGCAGTCGTTTTGTACGTCCAGCTTTTCCATCGCCCGGACCTTATGTGCGCTGACCGTTTTGATGCTTAAATGCATAAACTGTGCAATCTCCTTCAAATTTAACCCCTTACATATCAGGCGCAGCACGTCAATTTCCCGCGGAGAGAGTTTCTCCACGTCCGT
Source organism: Enterobacter cloacae complex sp. 277I4 (assembly GCF_050031465.1). Classification (NCBI taxonomy): domain Bacteria; kingdom Pseudomonadati; phylum Pseudomonadota; class Gammaproteobacteria; order Enterobacterales; family Enterobacteriaceae; genus Enterobacter; species Enterobacter cloacae complex sp. 277I4. The sequence goes on along the minus strand of NZ_JBLGWC010000001.1, from coordinate 4,362,570 downwards.
CTTTTCATGACGGAAAAGCATATTCACCAGCTGGTTTTCGATATAAATCTCGCCTTTCAGGACCGTGGTAATCGCCTGGCTTAAGGTTTTCTCGTTGATATCACGTGATAAGTACGCTCTGACTCCTTCCTTTAGCGCCTGACGGATAAGCGTGGCGTTTGCATAAGGCGAGAGCAAGATAATATTAAGCGCAGGATAGGTCTGTTTAAGCCATCTCAAGAGCTTCAGCCCGTCCATTCCCCCGAGCGGAGGGCGGCTGAGGCTGGTTGTCAGCGAATAGCCAAGTATAGCGATATCCGGATTATGCTGGCCAAGAAGCGACTGAAGTTCAGCGGAGGCCGCTGCCTCACCGATCAGAACGCACCTCTGATCCATGCCAACGGCGGGTAACGAGAGGGACTGCATCATGGAGGATAAGCCGCGTCGAATTAACGAGGATTCTTCAGCGATAACGATTTTAATGTCCATAATGATGCGTCGTATTAACCCTTTCATGAAATGGCGGGGCCAACGGCGGTTGGAGCACCTCGCAAGATATAATGTTATTAAAATTCATTTTGCGGTAAAGTCGCAGCAGCAACGAGAATATTTTTAACGCCGACGGCTCTTGATTATTTCATAATGATTAAGCTTTACGTTTTCTGTATCTAAGTGTATCGTCGCATTGCGAAATATAAATTAATGCAGTGTGGAATTTTCTTAATTATTTAGAGAAAACTCTGTTCATCAGAGTAGGCCACTCTTATTCTTCGCGGTCCGTGTGTCAGTGATACTGAAAAAGGAAAAATTTCAATTCACACAGGAACCGTGATTATCATGAAAAAAAGCGCTTTATCTCTTTTTATTTGTGCAGCAATTTCATTCTCTGCTGCGGCTGAAACTCTGGTGCAAAATGAATTTGCACAGGATAATGCCACCTACACCGCAATTGTGCTCAAGCTAAAACCGACGACAGGTCTGTTAAAAGCCACAAACAATAAAATTACCTTGAGCGATTCTTCCCTGACAACCGCAAATATGTTCCGTCCGACTAACTTGCGTAGTTCTACTCAGTCCTCTGAATTGACGGAGCTTAATAAACGCTATGGTTTTGACCGTTATCTGCGCATCGAGTTACCGAAAGATAAAAGTCAGGATAAAACATATATTAACCATATTATCACCGAGCTTGAACAAAATCAGAACGTAGAGTTTGTGTACCCGGAAGCCGAGCCGGTATCGCTGGATGACACGGCCCTTACGCCACAGTTAAAGTCCTCACTGAATGATAATTTAACGTCTGCCGCCGTTCCGGATTTCCGCAATAAGCAGGATTATCTCAAAGCGCCGGATGTTAAGCGCACCGGTTATTATATGGGAGGCGTCAACCGCGACAGTGTTGATCGCTATGCAGGCAGTGCGGGTGAAGGGGTAACGATTATTTCGGCGGAGATTGATGCCTGGAATACCAGCCATGCCAACTTACCGCCGATGAGCCTCAGCTCTGGTAAGACGACGTATGTTGCAAGCCATGATCACGACACCGCTTCAGTGGGGATTATGGCGGCGAAAGATATGGGCACCGGTATTCGCGGTTTAGCCTGGAAAAGCCGGATGGGGTATGCGGCCTCCGCGAGTAATAACCTCTATAATTTAATCCCCCAGCTAAAAGCGGGTGATGTGGTGCAGATCGGGATACAAGTTGCGGGTGGTTATCCATCGGGTTGTCAGAAGGATTGCTGGGTCGCAATGGAATCCCAGACCGCCTATTACGATATTATTAAGGCGCTGACCGACAAAGGTGTTCACGTTATTGAGGCGGCAGGTAACGGGAATATCAACATGGACAGCCCAGGGTTCCGGGGGGAGTATGACGTGAATGTCCGGGACTCCGGGGCTATTTTGGCGGGTGCGTTTTGTGCGAAAGACGGTAAAAAAGCGTCGTTCAGCTCCTATGGCTCGCGCATTACCAGTTCTGCCTGGGGCTGCTGGGATGTGGTGACCACCGGTTATGGCGATCTGTATAAAAACGCTGGCGTTAACGATTCCTATACCGCGACTTTTGCCGGAACCTCTTCCGCGAACCCGATTATTGCGGGTGTGGTAGCAAGCCTGTCAGGCATCGCCAAAGCCAACGGTATTACCGTGACACCGCGTCAGATGCGTCAGATTCTGGCGGAGACCGGTACGCCGCTGGCGAACGGGGATTCGGCAAAAGTGGGGACACAGCCTGACATGGAGCGTGCGGTAGCCCGTATTATGGCGCTGAAAGACGGTAACACCCCTGTCGCTCCGGCCCCAACCGCTGCGGCAGGCGCGGATTACACCATGGTCTCCCCGACCACGGGCGTGAGCACCTACCCGCTGGATGGCAGCAAGAGCCTGAATGCCAAATCGTATAACTGGAGCGTGACAAAAGGGGCGGAAACCTTCTCGCTGGAGGCGAACCTGAACGGCACGCTGGTGAAGAGCGTGGATAGCGCGCATGCTTATGCCGTTATTCCTGCCAACAGCGAAGGAGAAGCGGTCTTCACGCTGACCACAACCGGCGCGGATGGCCGGACCGCGACGGACAGCATGACCATTAAGGTCACTAAGCCGGCGGTACCCGAGAAAGACGACACCCCGGAAAAAGACGATACGCCGGTAAAACCTGCCGCACCGGCCTATAACGCCAAAATCGCTTACCCGACCAAATGCACCAAAGTCTCTTACAACGGTAAAATTTGGTTCAACCAGTGGTATGTCAACCCGGGTCAGGAAACCCCGGGAACCGGCGGCCAGTGGGGCGCGTGGCGCGAGCAGGGTTCTTCCAGTAACAGCTGTAAATAACCCTCACGGCCTGGCATTGCGCCAGGCCTTTTTTCAGATCCTCAGCATCCCTTTCTCTTCCAGAAACGCAATAATCGTTGCCAGGCCGTCTCCTGCCTTCAGGTTGGTAAAGGTCCACGGACGCTCGCCACGCATGCGGTTGGTGTCGCGCGCCATCACCTCCAGCGAGGCACCCACGTACGGCGCGAGATCGGTTTTGTTGATCACCAGAAAATCGGATTTGGTGATCCCTGGCCCGCCCTTGCGCGGGATCTTCTCCCCTTCGGCGACGTCGATCACGTAGATCGTCAGATCCGCCAGCTCCGGGCTGAAGGTGGCGCTCAGGTTATCGCCGCCGCTTTCGACGAAGATCAGATCCAGATTGCCGAACTTCTCGCTGAGCGCTTCCACCGCGGCCAGGTTCATCGAGGCATCTTCGCGAATGGCGGTGTGCGGACAGCCGCCCGTCTCTACGCCCACAATGCGCTCCGGCTCAAGCGCGCCCGCTTCGGTCAGAATGCGTTGATCCTCTTTGGTGTAGATATCGTTCGTCACTACCGCCAGATGATACGTATTGCGCATCGCCTTGCAGAGCGCTTCCAGTAGCGCGGTTTTGCCCGAACCGACCGGGCCGCCCACGCCAACGCGCAGGGGATGTTTGTAATCAGCCATGTTGCATCCTCAGGAACGGAATAACCGTGAATATTGTGTTTCGTGGCGGGCAGAGGCGATGGCGGAAAGCGGCGTCGCCGCGCCCAGTGCCTCATCGTCACGTAAAAATGCCTGTTCAAACCCGGCGGCAAAATGGTCGCTGAGTTCGATAATCAGCTGTTGTGCGGCCTGTTGCCCAAACGGTACCAGCTTGACGCCGGCCATTACCGCGCTCTCAATCCAGCTGTAGCCCAGACTCAGCGCCAGCTCGTGCGCGCTAATACCCCAACGCACGCCAAGCCACGCCATGCCGCTGAGCTGGCTTTGCATAAACAGCGGCTGCCAGAGGGGCGGGCAGTCCGGCTCCCAGCTTTTGATGAGCCGCGTAAAGGCGGCGCCGCGATTGCGTTCTTCTTCCCGCAGTTCACGGGTTTCCCGGCAGGCGAGCAGGTATGACGTCCAGCGTTTTGCTGCCGCCAGATCGCCCTCTTCACAGGCCCGGTAGAGCCGGGCAAAAAGCGGCAGGTCGACGCAGAAAAAGCTCTGCTCCATCTGCAGGGTTTGCCAGTTTTTGAACGCCTCTGCGTCGGTAACCCAGCCTGTCTCGACGGCCCACTCCAGCCCCTGCGACCAGGTAAACGACCCGACCGGCAGGCTGCTACTGGAGAGCTGCATCAGACGCAGCCGCTGGCGGGCGAGTTCCATCAGCTCATCAGCGCCAGCAGGGCAGAGACGATAAGCCCACCGCCAAAGGTTTTACGCAGTCCGTCGTGGCGGCGCAGCAGTAACCCGACAGCGAAGCTGGCGCACAGCACCGTGGCGCTGGCCAGCATAAAGCCGCTGGTGAAGAGCCAGAAGCTGTGGCCGGACATCTCCACCCCGTGCGCCCAGCCGTGGAACATCGCCAGGGCAGGCACCGCCAGCAGCAGACGATTTTCAGTTTTAAACATCATCACGCCGCAGACGCCCAGCGAGGCGATAATCAGCATCTCCATGCCGCTAAAGCCGCCGAGCAGGCTGCCCGCAATGGCACCGACAAGCATCATCCCGAGAGTGGCAAAAGGCAGCAGCAGCTTGCGGCCGCTCAGCGCGGAGAGCACGCCCGCACCGGCGAGCATCAGCAGGTGATCAAGTCCGGTCAGCGGGTGGAAAAAACCAGCATGGAAGCTGTCGGCACCGTGTCCCGGATGTGCCAGTGCAGGCAGGGAAAAGGCCAGCAGTAACAGGGGTAAATACTTACGCATGATTAATCCTTAATGTGAATGAGCGTGAGAGTGGCTATGGCTGTGGGCCTCGCTGGTGTAGGCCCCCGCTTCAGGTTCAAACGGCAGGCTGGCGAAGGTGACCGCCAGCCCAAACTGGCGCAGCATGTCGTCGAGGACGTGATCGTGGTGATAGCGCAACTCGCCGGGCATGATTTGCAGCGGCACGTGGCGGTTGCCCAGGTGATAGCAGGCGCGGGCGAGGAGGAACGGATCGTCGCAGCGCACCACGGAGACGGACTCCGGGGCGGCAATCACTTCGATGACTTCGCTGCCGTCTTCGTTACAGAGCAGGTCGCCGCCGCGCAACAGTAAACCGCGCGGCAGCATGAGCCCGGCTTCGCGCCCGTCATTCAGCGCCACGCGGGCGCGGCTTTTCACCCGCACGTCAATCGGCAGCGTGACGCTGGCGGTAATCGGATGCGCATGGTCCAGGCGTTGGGTTAAATAGATCATCATCACTCCTCAAAACAGGAAATAGCGTTGCGCCATCGGCAGAACGTCAGCCGGTTCGCTGGTTATCAGTTCGCCGTCGACGCGCACTTCATAGGTTTGCGAATCGACGGTGATATTTGGCTGCAGGCCGTTGTGGATCATGTCGGCCTTTTTCACCGTGCGGCAGCCTTTGACCACCGCCGTGGCGCTCTGCAGGTTGAGCTGTTGCGCTATCCCCTGCGCGTCCGCAGCCTGCGAGACAAACGTCAGCCGGGTGGCGTGACGCGCGGCACCCAGTGCGCCAAACATCGGACGATAATGGACCGGTTGCGGCGTGGGGATAGAGGCGTTGATATCGCCCATCGGAGCGCAGGCGATCATCCCACCCTTGACGATGGTGGCGGGTTTCACGCCAAAGAACGCCGGGGACCAGACCACTAAATCCGCCAGCTTGCCCGCTTCGATGGAGCCCACTTCATGGGCGATACCGTGCGTCAGCGCCGGGTTAATGGTGTATTTGGCGATGTAGCGCTTCACGCGAAAGTTGTCGTTATCGCCAGTCTCTTCCGGCAGTGCGCCGCGCTGCACCTTCATGCGGTGCGCCACCTGCCAGGTGCGGAGAATCACTTCGCCCACGCGGCCCATCGCCTGGGAATCAGAGGAGGTCAGCGAGAATGCGCCGATATCGTGCAGCACATCTTCCGCAGCGATGGTTTCCCGGCGAATACGCGATTCGGCAAAAGCCACATCCTCGGCGATATCCGGGTCGAGGTGGTGGCAGACCATCAGCATATCGAGATGTTCATCGATGGTATTGACCGTATAGGGCAGGGTCGGGTTGGTGGAGGAGGGCAGAATATTCGGGTGCGCACAGGCGGTAATAATATCCGGCGCGTGGCCGCCACCGGCCCCTTCCGTGTGGAAGGTATGGATGGTGCGCCCGCCGATGGCCGCCAGCGTGTCTTCGACGAAACCGGATTCGTTCAGCGTGTCGCTGTGCAGCGCCACCTGAATATCCATCTCTTCCGCCACCTCCAGCGAGCAGTTGATGGCCGCAGGCGTTGCGCCCCAGTCTTCGTGGATCTTAAGCCCGATGGCCCCGGCGGCTATCTGCTCGCGCAGGGCATCCGGGTTAGAACCGTTGCCTTTACCCAGCAGGCCAATATTCACTGGCAGGGTATCGGCAGCCTGCAGCATGCGGGCGATATACCACGGCCCCGGCGTGCAGGTGGTGGCGTTGGTCCCTGCCGCGGGACCTGTACCGCCGCCGATCATCGTCGTGACGCCGGAAACCAGCGCCTCTTCGGCCTGCTGCGGGCAGATCCAGTGGATATGAGTGTCGATCCCGCCAGCGGTGACGATCTTCCCTTCGGCGGCGATCGCTTCTGTGGCGGCACCGATCGGGATCGTCACGCCGGGCTGAATGTCCGGGTTACCGGCTTTACCGACGGCGAAGATCCGACCGTTCTTCACGCCGATATCCGCTTTCACGATCCCCCAGTGATCGACAATCAACGCGTTAGTCAGCACCAGATCCACGCAGTCATCCGCGGTCATCTGCCCCTGGCCCATACCGTCGCGGATCACTTTCCCGCCGCCGAATTTGACCTCTTCGCCGTAGACGGTGAGATCGTTTTCGACTTCGATCCACAGCTCGCTGTCGGCTAAACGCACTTTATCGCCGGTGGTGGGGCCGAACATATCGGCATAAGCCTGGCGCGAAATCTCAGCCATTTTTCACTTCTCCCATCACGTCACCCCGGAAACCGAAAATGCGTTGCGCCCCGGTGACCTTCACCAGCGTCACTTCGCGCTTCTGGCCGGGTTCGAACCGCACCGCGGTGCCTGCCGGGATATTCAGTCGAAAGCCCCGGGTGGCTTCCCGGTCAAATTTCAGCGCCGGATTCACCTCGTAAAAGTGATAGTGCGATCCCACCTGTATAGGTCGGTCGCCGTGGTTTTCGACGATGATATGCCGGGTTTCTCGCCCGACGTTGAGGGCAATATTGCCGGACTGGATCTGGTATTCGCCTGGGATCATCACGCGCTCCTTACACGATCGGGTTATGCACGGTGACGAGTTTTGACCCGTCCGGGAAGGTGGCTTCCACCTGAATATCCGGGATCATCTCCGGTACGCCTTCCATCACCTGGTCACGCGTCAGGACGTGACGGCCCGCTTCCATCAGCGAGGCGACGGTTTCGCCATCGCGCGCGCCTTCCATAATGAAGGCGCTGATCAGCGCGACCGATTCCGGGTAATTGAGCTTTACCCCGCGCGCAAGGCGGCGTTCGGCAACCAGCGCGGCGGTGAACAGCAACAGCTTGTCTTTTTCTCTGGGGGTCAGTTCCATAACGTTTCTCTTATGTCTGCCAGATACGCGGCGAACAGGCGGTTTTGGTGGTGAGAAGCGGGCGAAGCGACTGCCAGATATCGCGCATCACCCGCTGGCAAATCAGGTTGTCATGGGAGAGAAAACGCACCGACAGCAGATCGTCAGTGAGCGTCGCCCCGGCAAAGGTATTCAGTGGTGCGAGCAGCTCACGCGCCGTGTCGAGGTGTGTTTCTCCGGCCGGATAGAACAGCAGCGTGCCGAGCCACGGCTGCCCGGCAACAGGGGTAAGATCGCCGTCGCTGAGATGCTGACGCTCAATCAGACGTGGCTCGTCATCCACCCAGACCTCAAGGCGGCTCTCCAGCGTGCCGTGGCTGAAGGTCTCGCCGATCACCGGGCGACCCAGACAGTACAGCTCCCACGCCAGCAGCGTGCTGGAGGCCTTCAGGTGGAAGACGGAGCGCAGCGCGGCATTGGCGCCGGGAAAGATAATAGTGTCCTGCGGCAGCCATTCCAGCGTGGACGCCTCATTGAGATAAAAGTGCTGGTTAAGGCGGGCCTGTGGGCCGCTGCTGCGATAGAACTTACTGGCGCCGGGCATGGTGATAAGCGCGTGGCTATTGGCGTCCAGACGTACGGTAATATCCAGCCTGTCACCGCCCACCACGCCACCCGGCGGGTGCAGCAGATAAAGGTGGCAGGTTTCCCCTTCGGGGTAGAACGGACGCTGTACCGTGAGCGGCCCGACATGGTGCGCGGCATGGAGGAGGGTTTTCTCAGGCGTGTGGCAAAACCGCAGGTCAAGCGAGGCCTGCCAGCCTTTGTACGAACTATCAGTGACCTGAGTTGCTAACATGGTGCTTCCATTCGCGCGCCCGGGAGATACGTTTCAGTATGCCCTGGCGGAAATGAAGGCTGTCATATGAGTCGCTTATGGATGGGGCCTGTATTTTGGGGCTGCGGTGGAAGGGTTCCGTTCACTATAGCTTTTCTGCTTTATGGGTATCCCGCTGCGGTGAACGTGTTAAGGGGGCCACCGCGGCCCCCTTAACAATCCCGGCTCCCGGCAAAGAAAATCGCCGCTGCGCGGTCCCTTCGGCTTATTCCCTCCGGCTATCGGGTCGGGCGTGATCCTACATCCATGTAGGTCACGCCCTCTTGGCGCATCCATGCGCCTCGCCCCGGCCTGCGGTCAACGCCTCAGCGATTTTCAGCCGGATCAGGCGTTTCCTCAACCTTCTCAGCAGCTTGAATGTGGCACGGGTGTTGAGTCCCCGCTGAAATCGGCGAATCGGAGACCGGATGACAAGGGCTGGACGCCAGGGATGGCGGCCAGAGGCGAATCGAGACAGGATGTCGAGTTGAGCCGACCGCAGGCAGCGGGTCGTGAGGTGAGCGCAGTGCGAAGCACCGATTTCGTCGCGGGGCCGCGGGGATTGATAAGGGGGCCGCGGTGGCCCCCTTATCACGTTCAGGGGTTCCGGAACGTCATATTCTGTTGGTCATAAAGTGAACGGAACAATTCCACTAAAAGTAAATAAAACCCTACCGCGTCTCTCTCTTCTTCCGCTTTAACCGCGCCCAGATTTTCGTCTCCTGACGTCGCCACAGACGCTGAATATTATCGTGATGACGCAGCAGGATAAGGCAGGAGAGCATCGACACCGGGAAGGTGAACTGGGGTTTAAACCACCAGACGTAGAACGGGGCAATCAGCGCGCTGACGATGGCGCCCAGCGACGAATAGCCGCTCAGAAGAATAGTCAGCAGCCAGGTGCCTGCCATTACGCCGGTGAGATCCCAGCCGATGGGCGCGATGGCACCAAAGGCCGTCGCGACGCCTTTGCCACCTTTAAAACCGAAGAATACGGGCCAGATGTGGCCGACACAGGCGGCAATGGCAATAAGCCCCAGCCAGAACGGGGTCACGCCCAGCGCATACGCGCCCCAGACGGGTAACATCCCTTTCAGAACGTCAAAAATCAAAACCGCTACGGCTGCTCCCTTGCCGCCAATTCGTAGTACATTGGTCGCTCCCGGATTCCCGGAGCCACTTTCGCGCGGGTCAGGTAACCCGGCAATGCGGCAGACCAGAATGGCGCTGGAGATTGAGCCGCAAAGGTAGGCGAGGAGAATCATTCCAGGCGCGATTGCACTCATAACGCTGTTCCGTTTTGAAAATGTATCTGTATTCTCAGCATCTGTGGATAATACGCATAATTCACCGGAAGTGGTATCCGGTTTAGCCAAAAAGCAGGCAGGTCGTGATGGATATTGTATTTATAGAGCAACTTTCGGTAATCACCACTATTGGTGTTTACGACTGGGAACAGACCATCGAGCAGAAGCTGGTGTTCGATATCGAAATGGGCTGGGATAACCGCAAGTCGGCAAAAAGTGACGACGTGAATGACTGTCTGAGCTATGCCGACATCAGTGAAACGGTCATCGCCCACGTTGAAGGGCAGCGTTTTGCGCTGGTGGAGCGCGTGGCAGAAGAGGTGGCAGAGTTACTGCTGACCAAATTCAACTCGCCGTGGGTGCGCATTAAGCTGAGTAAGCCGGGCGCGGTGGCGCGTGCCGCCAATGTGGGGGTCATCATCGAGCGTGGCACAAATCTGAAAGGAAAGATTTAACGTCATAATAGCTAAACCATTTTAGGTTATATCGGTCTTAAAGCTGTATCTTTCACGGTAGCTGTTGGGGCGACCGTTTTTTTATATTTTTTTAGGGGTTTATAGATGAGCGATATGCACTCGCTGCTGGTGGCGGCAATTCTGGGTGTGGTCGAAGGATTGACGGAGTTTTTGCCGGTTTCCAGTACGGGCCATATGATTATTGTTGGCCACCTGCTGGGCTTTGAAGGCGATACCGCAAAGACGTTCGAGGTGGTCATTCAGTTGGGGTCCATTCTGGCTGTGGTCGTGATGTTCTGGCGTCGTCTGTTTGGGCTGATCGGCATCCACTTCGGGCGTTTGCCACAGCGTGAAGGAGAGAGCAAGGGCCGCCTGACGCTGATTCATATCCTGCTCGGGATGATCCCGGCGGTGGTGCTGGGGCTGGTTTTCCACGACACCATCAAATCGCTGTTTAACCCGATTAACGTGATGTACGCGCTGGTGGTCGGTGGTTTCCTGCTGATTGCGGCGGAAGTGCTGAAGCCAAAAACGCCGCGCGCAGAAGGTCTGGACGATATGACGTATCGCCAGGCCTTTATCATTGGCTGCTTCCAGTGTCTGGCGCTGTGGCCGGGCTTCTCCCGTTCAGGAGCAACGATTTCCGGCGGGATGCTGATGGGTGTAAGCCGTTACGCGGCATCTGAGTTCTCGTTCCTGCTGGCGGTGCCGATGATGATGGGCGCCACCGCGCTGGACCTCTACAAAAGCATTGGTTTTCTCACCACGGGCGATATTCCGATGTTCGCCGTGGGCTTTATCACCGCCTTTATCGTGGCGCTGATTGCCATTAAAACCTTCCTGCAACTGATTAAGCGTATCTCGTTTATCCCGTTCGCGATCTACCGCTTTATCGTCGCGGCTGCGGTTTACGTGGTCTTCTTCTGACCTGCTGCCCTCAGTCTTTTGGCTGAGGGCAATGCTTTTCCTTCCACTCTGATACCGCCTGAATCCGCCGTTTCGTCAGCTCTTCGCGAATTTCCGGGCCTTTAAATCCTGCTTCGACGACCTCTTTGGTTGGCACGGCTTTGGCCACCTCCCACGCGGCGCGCAGCAAGCGCCCCTGCGGATAGTCGCACGCTTCGAACCCGGTGCGCCCGCGCACGTCAGCCTCGCTGGTGAGCGCGATCTGCTCGACGCGCTGGGGTTTACGCCAGGCATCGATGTTATCGAACAGCTTAACGATGGTGGCCGGTTTCAGGATCGGGAAGGTGTGGATAAGGTCGTGGAATTCGGCCACCAGTTTCGCCAGATCGCGGATCTCGTTCGGTACCCGCAGGCGCTGGCACAGCCCCTCGACCAGCTTCACCCCAGCCGGGCCGTGCCCGTGGTGGCGAGGCCAGAATTCTTTTGGCGTTAAGCCTTTACCGAGATCGTGGCACAGCGTCGAGAAGCGCACGTCCACCTCCGGGCTGAGCATGGCCGCCATACTGAGCGTCATCAGGGTGTGCACGCCAGTGTCGATTTCCGGGTGCCATTTCGCCGGGGCGGGTACACCAAACAACGCGTCTATCTCCGGGAACAGCACCTTCAGGGCGCCGCAGTCGCGCAGCACCTGGAAAAAGACCTGTGGATTGCGGGTGGTGAGGGCGTTTTCCGTCTCTTTCCAGACGCGCTCTGGCGTCAGGTGTTCAAGCTCACCCGCCTCGGTCATGGCGGTCATCAGCGCCATCGTCTCATCGGCAATACGGAAACTGAGATGGGCGTAACGTGCGGCAAAGCGCGCCACGCGCAGCACCCGGAGCGGATCTTCCGAAAACGCCGGGGAGACGTGACGTAAAAGACGGTTGCGCAGATCGTCCTGGCCACCATAAGCATCAACGATCTGGCCGTTCTCGTCCTGCGCCAGCGCGTTGATGGTGAGATCGCGACGCAGGAGATCCTGCTCCAGCGTGACGTCCGGCGCGGCATAGCAAGTGAAGCCGGTATAGCCGGAACCGGATTTACGCTCCGTACGCGCCAGGGCGTACTCTTCGCGGCTTTGCGGATGGAGGAACACGGGAAAATCGCGGCCTACCTGCTGGTAGCCCGCGTTAAGCATCTCTTCGGGGGTGGCGCCTACCACCACCCAGTCTTTATCTTTGACCGGCAGACCTAACAACGCATCACGTACCGCACCACCGACCAGATAACTCTTCACGCCCTACACTCCCGTTTTCTCTTTTGGCAAGATAATACGTAAGTCTGGCAGAGAAGACGAATTAGTTCATCCAGCGGTCTTTACGTTTACGGCTTGGGATCAGGTGTGGCAGAACAAGACCCAGCACCAGGCCGACACCCAGCACGCCGCCGCCATACATAAACCACTGCATGATGATGGTGCGCTGTTTGTCATCGAGCTGCAGATTAGCGGCATTCACCTTCTTCTGCGCCACAATCAGCTCATTTTTCAGTTTCTGGTTCTCTTCTTTCAGACCGTTAATCACGCTGTCGCTCTGCGCGACTTTCTGCTGCATTTCAGCGGTGCGCTGGTTCCAGGTACCGTCAATGTTGTTCAGCTTGTCGGTGAGGGTTTTCACCTGGTTTTCCAGATCCGGCACGCGGGTGCGCAGGCTTGGCACGGTGCTCAGCTCTTTCAGTGGGATCCAGGAGGTACGGCCGGAACTGTCGCGAACCTGACCATAATTGGTCTCGGTGTTGGTCTGTAACAGGGTGACTTCCTCGCCGGCATTTACCGTACCCACGAGGCGATAATTATCTCCGGGGCCGCTACGTACCCAGGTGTTCAGTTCGTCAGAAACGTAACGCTTTTCTTCAGCGTGGACCGCAGCCGCGGCGCTAAAAGCGAGTAAAGTAAGTCCAATCAGGCGTAATTTAAGCATATCAGTCGTTATTTTCATAAATAGTGGAACGATAGTAGTGGCATCAGTGTCTCTACGCAAAGGATTCGTCATCAATCAGAATCATCTGTGTCCCGATCGCCGCCGCTGCAAACTTTTTACGCCCGTCAAATTGCTCATTGCGTGGCAATTTGGCGCAAAATACTATGTACTGACAAACAAATGGCGAGGAAGTTCGCCTTCATCGACGCGTCTGTGACGCACGCAAAAGTACAAGGCTATGGCACAAGAGATCGAATTAAAGTTTATCGTCGAAAAAGACAGCGTTGACGCGCTCCGCCAGCATCTGCAAACGCTGTCCGGCGAACACCATGAACCCGTACAGCTGCTCAATATCTATTACGAAACGCCGGACAACTGGCTGCGTCGTCATGATATGGGCTTGCGCATCCGCGGCGCGAACGGGCGCTACGAGATGACGATGAAAATCGCCGGTCGCGTTGTGGGCGGTTTGCATCAGCGCCCCGAATACAATATCGACATCAATCAGCCAGAACTTGAGCTGGAACGTTTTCCGGCAGAAGTGTGGCCAAACGGCGAACTGCCATCCACCCTGGCAGCAGAGGTGCAGCCGCTGTTCAGCACCGATTTCTGGCGCGAGAAATGGCTGGTAACGGAAGGCAAAAGCCGCATTGAAATCGCCCTTGATTTGGGCGAGGTGAAAGCGGGGGAATACCAGGAGCCAATTTGCGAACTGGAGCTTGAACTGCTGGAAGGCGAGACGAACGATGTGCTGAAGCTGGCGCGTAAGCTAGTGAGTCAGTCAGGCTTGCGTCAGGGCAGCCTCAGCAAAGCCGCCCGCGGCTATCATCTGGCCGCCGGGAATGCGCCACGGGCGCTGAAAGAGACCCCTGTGTTACGCGTAGCCCCGAAAGCCAGCGTTGAGCAGGGCATGGAGGCGGCTCTGGAGCTGGCGCTTTCGCAGTGGCAGTACCACGAAGAGCTCTGGGTGCGTAATGTGAAAAACGCAAAAGCCTACGTCCTGGCCGCCATCGGTCTGGTTCGTCATACTCTGATGCTGTTTGGCGGCATCGTGCCTCGCAAAGCAAGTGCTCACTTACGCGATCTGCTGACGCAAACTGAAACGCTGATGCTCTCTGATGTGTCTGCGCAAACGGCGATCTACAGCCCGCAAACCGCGGCCGCCAAACTGGCGCTGACCGAGTTTCTGGTGACGCGCGGCTGGCGCACTTTCCTGGACGCGAAAGCCCAGACCAAAATCGCAGAAAACTTCAAACGTTTCGCAGATATCCACCTCTCCCGCCATGCCGCAGAGCTGAAAACCACCTTTGCTTATCCGCTGGGTGACCAGTACGGCGACCAGCTGATCCGTCTGACGCGCAACATCGACTGCATGCTACTGCTGTCGGGTGCCTATGATGACGTCAAAACGCAGGCATGGCTGGAAAACTGGCAGGGGCTGAAACATGCCATCGAAACCCGTCAGCATATTGAGATTGAGCATTTCCGCAACGAGGCCATTTCGCAGGAGCCATTCTGGCTGCACAGCGGAAAACGTTAACTCTGGCAAGGAACCCCTATAATGCCGCTTTCTTCGCAGTTACAGCAGCAGTGGCAGACCGTTTGCGAACGTCTGCCTGAGTCATTACCGGCGTCATCGTTAAGCGAGCAGGCAAATTGCGTGCTCACGTTCAGTGATTTTGTGCAGGAAAGTATTACTGCTAACCCGGACTGGCTGGTGGAGCTTGAAAACGCCCCGCCGCAGGCTGACGAGTGGCGGCATTATGCAGGCTGGCTGCAAAGCGCGCTGGCTGAGGTGGCGGATGAAGCCACGCTGATGCGCGTTTTACGCCAGTTTCGCCGCCGGGTGATGGTGCGCATTGCCTGGGCGCAGGCACTTGAGCTGGTCAGTGAAGAGTGCACGCTCCAGCAGTTGAGCGAGCTGGCGCAGACGCTGATTGTCGCTGCGCGAGACTGGCTTTACGCCGCCTGCTGTAAAGAGTGGGGCACGCCGTGCAGCGAGGAAGGGGTTCCTCAGCCGCTGTTGATTCTGGGGATGGGCAAGCTGGGTGGCTGCGAGCTGAACTTCTCCTCCGATATCGACCTGATTTTTGCCTGGCCGGAGAACGGCTCCACGCGCGGAGGCCGTCGTGAACTGGACAATGCCCAGTTCTTCACCCGTCTTGGCCAGCGTCTGATCAAGGCGCTGGATCAGCCGACGCAAGACGGTTTTGTCTATCGCGTGGATATGCGTTTGCGTCCGTTTGGCGACAGCGGCCCACTGGTGCTGAGCTTTGCGGCGCTGGAAGATTACTACCAGGAGCAGGGGCGCGACTGGGAGCGTTACGCGATGGTCAAAGCGCGGATCATGGGTGACAGCGACGACGCTTACGCCAACGAACTACGCGCCATGCTGCGTCCGTTTGTGTTCCGTCGCTATATCGACTTCAGCGTGATCCAGTCCCTGCGTAACATGAAAGGGATGATCGCCCGTGAGGTACGCCGTCGTGGGCTGAAAGATAACATTAAGCTCGGCGCGGGTGGCATTCGTGAAATCGAGTTTATTGTCCAGGTCTTCCAGCTTATCCGCGGTGGTCGCGAGCCGTCGTTGCAATCCCGCTCGTTGCTCCCGACGCTGTCGGCGATTGAGCAACTCCATCTCCTGCCAGAGGGGGACGCGCAAACCCTGCGTGAGGCATACCTGTTTCTGCGTCGTCTGGAAAACCTGCTGCAAAGCATCAATGACGAGCAAACCCAGACCCTGCCGGGGGATGACCTGAACCGGGCGCGTCTGGCCTGGGGTATGCGCGTGGACGACTGGGCCGCATTGACCGAACGGCTGGAGGCGCATATGGCAGGCGTGCGCCGTATCTTTAACGAGCTGATTGGCGATGATGAAAGCGAATCGCAGGACGATACGCTCTCTGAACACTGGCGTGAACTGTGGCAGGATGCCCTGCAGGAAGATGACACCACGCCCGTGCTGGCGCACCTGAGCGACGACGATCGCCATCGGGTGGTGGCGCTGATCGCCGATTTCCGCCTCGAACTCAACAAGCGTGCCATTGGTCCGCGTGGTCGCCAGGTGCTGGATCACCTGATGCCGCACCTGCTGAGCGATGTCTGTTCCCGTGCCGACGCCCCGGTGCCGCTTTCCCGCATGATGCCGCTGCTGAGCGGCATTATTACGCGTACCACCTATCTTGAACTGCTGAGCGAATTCCCGGGGGCGCTGAAGCACCTGATTACGCTCTGCGCGGCGTCACCGATGGTGGCCAACAAGCTGGCGCGTTATCCGCTGCTGCTGGATGAATTGCTCGATCCCAATACCCTCTATCAGCCGACGGCGACCGATGCCTACCGCGATGAGTTGCGCCAGTATCTGCTACGCGTGCCGGAAGAAGATGAAGAGCAGCAGCTTGAGGCGCTGCGTCAGTTCAAACAGGCCCAGATGCTGCGCGTGGCGGCGGCAGATATTGCCGGTACGCTGCCGGTAATGAAAGTGAGCGATCACTTAACCTGGCTTGCGGAAGCGATCATCGATGCGGTGGTGCACCAGGCATGGATCCAGATGGTGGCGCGTTACGGCCAGCCGAAGCATCTTGCTGAACGAGAAGGCCGCGGTTTTGCCGTGGTGGGCTACGGTAAGCTCGGCGGGTGGGAGCTGGGATACAGCTCCGATCTGGATTTAATCTTCCTGCACGACTGTCCGGCCGACGTGATGACCGACGGCGAGCGAGAAATTGACGGGCGCCAGTTCTATCTGCGTCTGGCCCAGCGCATTATGCACCTGTTCAGCACCCGCACGTCATCGGGCATTCTGTACGAAGTGGATGCCCGTCTGCGCCCGTCCGGCGCGGCTGGCATGCTGGTGACCTCAACGGAATCCTTCGCCGATTATCAGAAAAACGAAGCCTGGACGTGGGAGCATCAGGCTCTGGTGCGCGCCCGCGTGGTGTATGGCGATCCGCAGTTAAAAACGCAGTTTGATGCCATTCGTAAAGCGGTGATGACCACCCCGCGTGAGGGCAGTAAGTTGCAGACCGAAGTGCGCGAAATGCGTGAAAAAATGCGTGCGCATCTGGGCAATAAACACCGCGATCGGTTTGATATTAAAGCCGATGAGGGTGGCATTACCGACATTGAGTTTATCACCCAGTATCTGGTGCTCCTGCACGCGCATGACAAGCCGAAGCTGACCCGCTGGTCGGATAATGTGCGCATTCTGGAGCTGCTTGCGCAAAACGACATCATGGATGAGCAGGAGGCGCAGGCCTTAACCCGCGCCTACACCACGCTGCGCGATGAGTTGCACCACCTCGCCTTGCAGGAACAGCCGGGCCACGTGGCGCTCGACTGCTTTACCCGTGAACGCGACCAGGTAAAAGCGAGCTGGCAGAAGTGGCTGGTGGAACCGTGCGTAACAAAACAAGTGTGATATCATCGCGCGCAAATTGTGAATCTTTCTGGAGTCAGGAATGAAAGTAACACTGCCAGAGTTTGAACGTGCTGGAGTTATGGTTGTCGGCGATGTGATGCTGGATCGCTACTGGTATGGGCCGACCAGCCGTATCTCCCCGGAAGCACCGGTACCGGTCGTTAAGGTCGATACCATTGAAGAGCGTCCTGGCGGCGCGGCAAACGTGGCGATGAACATTGCTTCTCTGGGCGCGCATTCGCGTCTGGTGGGCCTCACCGGTATCGACGATGCGGCGCGTGCGCTGAGCAAGTCGCTGGCGGACGTGAACGTGAAGTGCGATTTCGTTTCTGTTCCGACGCACCCGACCATTACCAAGCTGCGCGTGTTGTCGCGTAACCAGCAGCTGATCCGCCTCGACTTTGAAGAAGGGTTTGAGGGTGTGGATCCTGAGTCGCTGCACGAGCGCATTAATCAGGCGCTGGGCAATATCGGCGCGCTGGTACTTTCGGATTACGCCAAAGGGGCACTGGCAAGCGTACAACAGATGATCCAGCTGGCGCGTAAAGCCAATGTGCCGGTACTGATCGATCCGAAAGGCACTGACTTTGAGCGCTATCGCGGCGCAACGCTGCTGACGCCTAATCTCTCTGAGTTTGAAGCGGTGGCGGGCAAGTGCAAGTCGGAAGCGGAGATCGTCGAGCGCGGCATGAAGATCATCGCTGACTTCGAGCTGTCTGCACTGCTGGTGACCCGCTCCGAGCAGGGGATGACGCTGCTACAGCCGGGCAAGGCGCCGCTGCATATGCCAACCCAGGCGCAGGAAGTGTATGACGTGACCGGTGCCGGTGATACGGTGATTGGCGTGCTGGCGGCAACGCTGGCGGCGGGTAACTCCCTCGAAGAAGCGTGCTACTTTGCGAACGCCGCGGCGGGCGTGGTTGTCGGTAAACTCGGGACCTCTACCGTTTCGCCAATCGAACTGGAAAACGCTGTGCGCGGCCGCGCCGATACCGGTTTTGGCGTCATGACGGAAGAAGAGCTGAAAGTGGCCGTTGCCGCCGCGCGTAAACGCGGTGAGAAAGTGGTGATGACCAACGGCGTATTCGACATTCTGCACGCGGGCCATGTCTCTTATCTGGCGAATGCACGCAAGCTGGGCGATCGTCTGATTGTGGCGGTGAACAGCGATGCCTCGACCAAACGTCTGAAGGGCGAAACGCGTCCGGTGAACCCACTGGAGCAGCGTATGATTGTGCTCGGCGCGCTGGAAGCGGTGGACTGGGTTGTGCCGTTTGAAGAAGATACGCCTCAGCGTCTGATTGCAGGCATTCTGCCTGACCTGCTGGTAAAAGGCGGCGATTACAAACCGGAGCAAATTGCGGGCAGCGAAGAGGTCTGGGCCAACGGCGGTGAAGTGATGGTGCTCAACTTTGAGGACGGGTGTTCAACCACCAACATCATCAAAAAGATCCAGAAAGACAGTCAGTAAAAAACGGGCCAGTTGGCCCGTTATTTCACCCTCTCCCCGTGGGAGAGGGCTGGGGTGAGGGCATCAGGCCGCACTTAGGCCTGGTCATCCACCGGCGGTATCGCTGGTGCCGGCTTCACTTCTTCCGGGGTATTGCGGTTTTCCAGCTCGGTAAGACGCTGTTCCAGCAGCGCCAGCTTTTCACGGGTGCGCAGCAGAACATGTGTCTGCACGTCAAACTCTTCGCGGCTCACTAAATCAAGGCGAACCAACTGCGCCTGCAGCGTCTGGCGGATTTTCTTCTCAACGTCATCACCAAATTCACGAATACCTTTTGGCATGGACTCATGAACCTGACGCGCAATTTGCTCAATTTTCTTCGGGTCAATCATAGTGGCTTCCCTTGATAAGACGGTGTTGATGAACATTGTAGCGCGTCATGCTCCAGGATAAAGCAGATTTGTTTGAAGCTTATGCATTGCCCAGGTTAATCAATAGCGTTATAGTTATCTCGCTTATTCTCAGGGCGGGGCGAAATTCCCCACCGGCGGTAAATCAGCGTCATGCTGAAAGCCCGCGAGCGCTTTGGGTGAACTCTCAAAGGTCAGCAGATCCGGTGTAATTCCGGGGCCGACGGTTAAAGTCCGGATGGGAGAGAGTAACGATCCAGTCGGGCATGGGCCCGCTCACGTTATCTTTTTGCCGCTTATACGGCGCTCCTAAGACTGCCCTGATTCTGGTAACCATAATGTTAATGAGGTTTTTTTACCATGAATCAGACGCTACTTTCCTCTTTTGGCACTTCAACTCAACGTGTTGAACATGCACTGGATGCCCTGCGCGAAGGCCGCGGCGTGATGGTGCTTGACGATGAAAACCGTGAAAACGAAGGCGACATGATTTTCGCCGCCGAAAACATGACCGTTGAGCAGATGGCGCTGACCATCCGTCACGGCAGCGGCATCGTATGCCTGTGTATTACCGAAGACCGCCGTAAGCAGCTCGAGCTGCCGATGATGGTCGAAAACAACACCAGCGCCTTTGGTACCGGCTTTACCGTGACCATCGAAGCCGCGCATGGTGTGACTACCGGTGTCTCCGCGGCTGACCGTCTGACTACTGTCCGTGCAGCAATTGCCGATGACGCCAAGCCATCCGACCTGCACCGTCCTGGCCACGTCTTCCCGCTGCGTGCGCAGGCGGGCGGTGTGCTGACCCGTGGTGGCCACACTGAAGCGACCATCGATCTGGTGACGCTGGCAGGCTTCAAACCTGCGGGCGTACTGTGTGAACTGACCAACGATGACGGCACCATGGCGCGCGCACCAGAGTGCATCACCTTTGCACGCCTGCACAACATGCCGGTGGTGACGATTGAAGATCTGATCGAGTACCGTCAGGCGCACGAGCGTAAAGCCAGCTGAACGGTGCATAAATGAGAAAGCCGGGGAAACCCGGCTTTTTTGTCTCTAGTGGTAGTTAATTTTAAACAGCACGACCGTTTCAAACGGACCAGAATCGATACCCTTTCCCTCTGCACGTGAAAGCTCAGCGGTGTACGTGGTCTCGAAATGCAGCACCGAACCGGTAAAATCAGCGTACTCATCATACTGATTGAAGGTGTAGGGCTGTGTGCCGTTAAGAATGCGCAGCTTCAGGCCATTACCAATCAGCAACGCCGTATCACTGGCCGTCAGCTCGCTATCGGTATAGAACGACGAGTCGATCTTAAATCCGTCTGAACACTGCGCATCCTGTACTTTACTGGTTTTAACCGAGAACGTTCGCGTACGCGTGCCCTGATTGACGATGTCACGTGCGCTGAAGGTGCCAAAGTCGATCTCCTGATTTTCAGGGTAAATACTGAACGTCGCTCCGCAGTCCAGTACCCTGATGTTTTCCAGCCCGTTAATGTGGTATTTGAGGTTTTTGGCATCAGGAAGCGCATTTACGCCGCCTTTGCCGTCAAACTGCACGACGATGTAATCACCAAGCGTGCTGACGTAGCCCTGAGGCGGTATCGCTTTGAGCTTAACGTACAGCCTGAAGCGTGCCGCAAAGGTTCGTGAGGTATGTACATCCCACGCATTCCCCGAACAGATGTATTTCTCCCAGCCCATCGCTTTTAGCTGTTCGGCCGTGTATTTGCTCAGGCTGTTGTTGTCCAGACACTGACGGGTATCCACGCCGTAGGTTTGCCCGATGGCATCGTAATCTGCACCCTCGTAGGTCACACCGAGCTCGTAGTAAGGATCCGACACCGACGGATAAGGGTTCACCCAGGCGAAGACGTCTTCGTTCTCATGATTTGACGCGGTATTTCTGTCGCAATACACGGGGATTTTGATATCGCTGGATTCCCAAATCTTTTGCCCAACCCTGGCTGTGCTGGGAATTGAGAATTCTGACACCGTTTTGGTTTGCTCCACCGGACCATTTTGTGTGCCAAGGTAGCAGTTCAGCGCCAGCGCCTGCTTAAGGGGACACATCACCAGCATAAAAAGGAAAAGCTTAGCGAGATGTCGCATTTTGCCCTGCCTTGCGCGGCGTTAGCGTGCATGGTGTTGACCCGGTACAGGTTAAATTGACCTTGCGTAGCGCACCATAATCATCAATATAACCTATGCTGTAGCCCGTTCCTTCTGTTTCACTTAGCGTCAGCGTACTGGTCGCAAACGGGCTAATCATCAGGCTGTCGAAGCCTGGCATCATGGTTTTTCCGTTATTGCTCAGCCACGCCAGCGTAATGAAATAGGGCGTTGGGTTTTTCAGGCGCATGGTTTTGCCTGACAGCGTCACCGACAGCTGCATTTCCGTCTCTTCACCTGATTTTTTACGAATGCTTTCCGGCCGCCAGAACAACTTTATGCGACTCTGCATAGCCACCTGCATGACGCTGCGCTCCTCTTTCAGGCTCCCGCTTTTGGGCGGCACTTCACGCAGATTGAAATAAAACAGCGTTTCCCGATCTTCAGGCAGCTGTTGCGTCGCGGCCTGTTTCACGATCCGCACCTGTGACGAGGCGCCGGGTTCAATGCGCTGAATAGGCGGCAGGACCATAAAATGGGTGTCCTCTTTGCGCCCGTCCCGATCCTCCACCCAGGCGAGGGCAAGGTAGGGAAGCGATTTGCTCTGGTTTTCAATGGTCAGGCTGCTGGCTTTATCGCTTTCGGCAAAGACGATGCGCGTCCTGTCCGGGTTAATTGCCGCCTGCGAGACGCCGGAGCCACAAAACAGGAGTGCTGCTAAATAAACGTATGATTTCATAGTGATAAGTTACTGGCAGGGCAGCATCAGCTGCGTGGTGTTGTCGAGAGAGGCTGGCAGGGAGAAATGACACTGCTGATCGTCTCCCCAGGTGACGATAAAGTGCTGTTCAGCTTTTACCGCCCCCAGCCAGATATGTCCGTCCTGGGCGATAATGCCCACCTCTTTGCCTGAATCCTGCTCGCGCACCTGGGCGCCGAGAGGCGGCGTGCCGCTGGCGGTACGCACGATCCCGGCAACATCCTGACCCTGACGGGAGGCAATCAGCCGATAACCGATTGCACCCTCGGTCCAGGTGGAGCGAATGACGTGGTTATCGACATCGACACCCTCTGGCAGGTTATTCAGATTGACCTGTACGCTGGCGGGCATATAGCTCGAAAAGGCGGGCAGGACGCCAATACCAAACATGTTGGTGGCATCGCGGGACATATTCAGCGGTATATTGCCGATTCCTTCCGTGCTGACCATCACGCGCGGTTCGTTGCCGTAGCTCCGGCGATGAAGCGACGCCCCGTGGGCGGTTGCGGTAAACGAGCCGTTCCAGCTCGCGCTGACGGAACGGTAGTCATGGGCCTTGTAGCTTCCGGACAGGTTCAGATCTCCCGTCCCGGCATAGTGCTGATAATTCGCGCTGACTTGCGCCCCGGCATCAGTTTTTTTGCTCTCGGTACCAGCGGATATCCCCCAGGTATTGTTACTGTCTGAAGAGTCATACCAGGAGAGCGTTTGACGCGTCGTGTCGCTGTTTCTCAGATCGTAATTGAGGCGATGATCCGGATCGAGGGGAATGCTTAAAGAGAAGTAAACCTGCGTGTCATCGCCTTGATCCTGATAATGTGTTTTGCTCCATGAGGCCGTCACGCCAAGATTTTTCCAGCGACCAAGGTCAAAGTTGTATCCTGCCGTGAGTGTGCCGGTGGTGGAGGGGGCTCTGTCCCACCAGGTCTGGCGCAGCATACCAAGGTAAAGGTTTAGCGACAGGGCGGGGATGTACTGGCTGGCAGTGATGCTTAGCGTCTGTTTTTCCGTTTCCGCGTTATCCCGGTCTTTTTCAAGAAAGCGGGCATAGCTGAGAAAGCGGCTGTCGGAGTAGCGGTAGCTGGCAAGCGTGAGCTGACTCCCGGTGGTGTCGAAACGCTTGCTGTAGTTGATGCGGTAACTGTATCCCGTCTGCTTTGCTTCCCCCTCGTGCTGGCTGCTTGCCTGGGTGACATCAAATGACAGCGCGCCCAGCATATCCATGTTCTGCCCGATACCTGCCGCCAGCGCGCGGTAATCATTACCGCTGTTCAGGATCCCGCCGTACAGGGAGGTCTGGGACAGTACGCCCCAGGAGAATTCGCTGCTTAAAAAGGCCTCGTTTTCGACCTGATGCGAGCTGTCCTGACGGGGTTTACCGCCCGCAAGCTTATAGCGAACCTGGCCTTTTCGCGTCAGGAAAGGCACAGAGGCAGCAGAAACCTGAAAGGTGCTGGTATGACCGTCTTCTTCGGCGACGGTGACGTCCAACGTTCCCTGTACGGACTGGTTGATATCCTGGATGACGAAAGGGCCCGGTGGGACTTTGGTTTGATAGATAATCCTGTCCGCCTGGCTGACGGTCACGGTGGCATTCGTCTGAGCAATACCAGAAATTTGTGGCGCGTAGCCGCGCAGAGACCAGGGGAGCATGCGCTCGTCGCTGATAAGTGAGGCTCCGGTGTAGGAAAATCCGTCGAAAATATCCGACTGAAAATCTGACTCACCCAGCGTGAACTTTGAGCCAAGTGCAGGCAGAGGACGAAAAAGGTAGGCGCGAGAAAGGCGGCCGTCGCTCTGCGACCTCCCATCCGTACGGTTAAGGGCGTACTGATAATCTCCCCGCAGTCGCCAGGCGCCCAGGTTGGCGCCAGCGGTCCCGTAGGTATTGACGTTATCGCTGCTTGCCCCCTCATCTGGCTGATAGCGGCTGGCAAACAGATTGTAATCCAGCAGCACGCCAGAGACACCGTTGTCCCAGGTCGCGGGCGGCATCCAGTTGGTGGAACGGTACTGTAGCCAGGCCTGAGGTAGGGTGACTTCCAGCGTTTGCGTCGCCTGAATAAACTCGAAACGAACCTGCGGTAGCGGGGAAAAGTCGACACAGCCCGCGTTAACCGTCAGCATGCTGCGGTATTTATCGTCCAGACCAAAAGTGTCCGCCAGATCGGACGGAATGCAGACTTCCGTTGTATCGTCTTTTTTATACCAGGCTAACTGCCAGCCGCTAGCGAGTGGCGTATTATTAATTGCAACGTTAACGAAATAATGACCCGGCGCAACGTGGTTCTTATCTTTGAACTGGGATAAATCAACATTGCCGCGCTGATCTTTATCAATAGCGTTAATATTAAATTCAACGGCGGCCAGTGGAAGAGGCGTAAGAAAGCCAGCAATGATGATCGAAAATGCACTGTATTTCATCATTCAGCTCTCAAATAAAATTACGGCAATGGCTGGCAAATATATTGCCAGCCGAAATATAATTAACGGTATGGGCTTATTTATACAACAGGACGTAATTCGCGGTAGATTCGACCTGGCCTGCCGTTGCTGTTTTACCATCGACCACTTCCATCTGCGCTTTGAAGTGCAGCGTCTGGGTCGCTGAACCCGCAGAAAGATCGACAGTTTGAGCCGTACCAAGCGTGATAGGGGTCTCTGCATTATCCAGTAAACGAAGGCCCACGTTCTGCGCGCCGCCCGCATAGGTGTTGCTCATCAGGCTGGTATCGGTTGCGTCGGTAGCGGTGCTGCTGAAGGTTACGTCCACTTTGGTGACGGGTGTTGCGGTTTCATCTGCAGCGTCAAGCTGGCAGTTTTCCAGGTTAATATCAACCGGTACCGCCGTGGATTTTTTATTCACATTCATCACCGCCGTGGTGAACTGGCCAAGTTCAATCTCTTTATCAATACTGTCTGGTGCAATATTGCATGGTGCGTCAATAATAACGCCCTTAAAGGTAATTTTACCGGAGCCTTGATCGCTTGCCAGTGCATTGCCAGAGATAAAAGAGCCTAAAGCAACCGCCAAAAGTGTTTTTGAAATATTTCGCATGAAATATCCTTGTTATGAATAATATTTAAGAGATATTGATGTTTGAGGCGGTTGTATTCTAAAACTAATTGTAACAATGCGTGATTAAAAAATAATTAAAGACACTTTAAGTATGCGTTTATTAATTATTGAAGTGAATGGCTTACGCAGAAAAAAGAGGGCGAGGGGCTAAAAAAGCAGACCAACAGGAGATGCTGGTCTGCTTTTTGATCAATTATTGATAATTGATTTTGACAATAATGTCTTTACTGAATGGTCCAGGAATAATGGCTTCACCAGGTTTGCGGGTTAGCTCAGCCGTATAGTCGTGCGTCAGCGTCGTCTCCGTATCATCAGGGTGATAGGTTGCAAAAGGAAGATACTGGTTGTACGTCACATCGCCATTGGTTTTATCAATGAGACGCATGAGTAAACCATTTCCCATGTCCAGATGCGTATTATCGTAGAGCGTATCGGTGGTGTAAAAGCTGGTCGTCACGTCAAATTGTTCTGAACAGCCAGCAGTGGCATCCCGGATTGTCGAAATGCTAAACGGTGAGGTGACGGCGTTGGCGTTGACTGCGCTCTCCGTAAACTGGCCAAAATTCACAATCTGATTTTCAGGGTAGATCCGGATATCCACACCGCAGTCCAGGAAGTGAATATTTGACAGCCCGGTAATGTCGTAATGCAGGTTTTTTGCTTTTGGAAGCGTGTTGATTCCGCCTGAACCGTCAAACGTCAGTACGGTGACGGAGGGAAAGGTATAGTCAAACTGCTCTTTTGGTATCGCTTTTAGCTTCACGTAGAGACGAAAGCGCACGCTAAACGTGATGTTTTTCTGAATTGTGACGCCATTGCAGGCTGCTTCCTTGTAGTCACCCCACTTATCATCCTGCTTATCAAGGCAGGCTCCCGTATCAATTTTGATATCGGGGATGTCATAGTCAATACCGTTATAGGTTACGCCAAACGCCAGATAGGGATTGTTGGTCATCAGGCTATCGGTGTTATGAAAACTGTCCAGGATATAGGCATAAACGTGTTCACTCCAGGGATCCTGCGAGACAGGTTTTGTACTGTCGCGGGTGGCGTGATCGCAATATACCGTCACCAGCAAATCGCCGCTTTCCCAAATTTTTTGTCCGGCTGGGGCGTTGGCTGGGACCGTGAACGTCGGGAGCGTTGTTGTGACCAGACTTTGACCGCCCAATGAATCTTTGTAACAGTCCATCGCCCATGCGGAGGATGAGAACAAACATAAAAGGGCAATCACCACGAGATATATTTTTTTCATCATTATCCCTTATTCACCGGTTTGCTCTGGCAGGCAGGTTGCACCGCGTTACAACTCACCTTAAACATTTCCAGACCGCCATAATCGCTGATATACCCGACTTGAAATTCAGCGGGCAGCTTAGCCAGTGACTGGCTGGCCTGACCAAACGGCTCAATCATTACGCTCTCTGCGCCCGGCAATAAGGTTTTACCGTTCAGTCCGATATAGCCCACGGTGATGTAATAGGGGCTGCTGTTTTTAAACTGCAGCGTACCCGAGGCGCGGGATATAACCACTTTATCCAGCGGAACAAACTGGCCCTCCTTAAGCTCAATGGCTTTTGGCCGCCAGAACAGTTTAAGGCGGCTTTGCATGGCGATTTGCATCACGTTCTTCTGCTCGGCTTTGGGTGGGATCTCCCGCATGTTGTAATAAAACAGCGACTCGCGATCGGCTGGAAGTCGGCTGATGTTTTGCTGCGCCATCAGGCGAACCTGCGCCTGTTCCTCCGGCTCGATACGCAGCAGTGGCGGAACAGGAGAGATAAACTCGCGCGTTTTTTTACCCGCTTTATCCTCAATCCACGACTGAGCCAGATAAGGATCGGTTTTACTCTGGTTTATCAGTCTGACCGACACGCTTTTTGCTGAGGCGTTGAAAATGATGCGTGTTCTGTCGGGCGATACGGTGGCCCAGGCAAAGCTGCACGTGCCAAGGAAACAGATAAGTCCTTTTGAAATCATCGTGATGTTCATTTTATTCATCCTGAATTAATGCACTGTTTTACAAGGTAAAAATATAGCGTCACCGTTAAGGTTACTTTGGTTCGGCGGCGTGATTTCACACGCTTTGTCAGACCAGGTGAGACGTAACGTACTGTTTTCCTGAATCCCGCTGAGATAAACAAACCCTTCTTCGGCAACCAGACCGACCTCTTTACCCGTAGCGCTGTCGACGATACTGACGCCCAAAGGAGGGAACTGACCGTTTTCCTGTCGAATAATGCCGACAATCTGGTAGCCCGTGGTGGCGTTCAGCTTGCTGTAACCAATGGCACCTTCCGTCAGCGTGGTGCGAATAACGGAGGTTGCTATATCCACGCCATCAGGCAGCGTGTTGCTGTTAACGCGCACCGTGGAGGTGGTGTAGTTGCTGAGTGAGGGAACGACAGCAATACCGAATGCGTTAGTGCGCGTGCGCGAACTGTTGACCTCAATTCCGTCAACGCCATCGGCATCGATCATCATGCGGGCGTTATTGGCCGGGCTGTAATCATGCAGGGCTACGCCATGTCGCGTGGCGGTGATCGAGCCGTTCCAGCCCGCGCTGATCGAACGGTATTGGTTGGGCTGAACGCTTCCTGAAAGATTGAGACGCCCGTAAGGAGAATAGTGCTGGTATCCACCGCGCAATGACGGTTCGCCTTCGCGCAAATCGTCTTCCGTCGTAGAGGCCGAGAGATTCCACGTATTGTTGCGATCGGAGGCGTCATAGTAAGAAGCCATATGAGACGCGCTGTCGCCGCCCGATCGCTGGTAGCTGTACATAATGCTACGACTTTGCTCCAGCGGGAGGGTGAAGGCGAAATAGACCTGGTTTTCGTCGCTGTCATCCCAGCGCACGCGGCTTAGCGCCAGCGATGCGGATAAACCTCTTAAATTGCCGATATCAAAATTGCGGCTCAGCGAAAAGGAGTAGTTTGTGTTGCTGCTGTTGTCCCAGTAGGTGTTACGGGTGACGTTGAGATAGGTATTTAATGCCAGCGAATCAAGGTACTGGTTGAAGGAGATAACATAACTCTCTTTTTCGTTTGTCGTTGAGGTATCTCCGTCCCGGGAGGCGAGATATTCACTCATTGAGACATATTCTTTATCCGAGAATCGATAACCTGCGAAGGTGATTTGGCTGCCGGTCGCCTCAAAACGTTTTGCGTAGTTGGCGCGATAGCTGTACCCACGCTGTGTCTCATTTTTTCCCTGATGGAGCGTGGCCTCGGCGCCCGTCACATCAAAAGAGATCGAGCCGAACGAATCCAGGTTGAAGCCGATACCGGTGGTCATGGCCTGATAATCATCCGCCGTCAGCAGGGTGCCGCCATACAGTGACACATTACTCAGCCAGCCCCACGAGAGTTCACCTGTCCAGAAAAGCGGGTTATTGATGTCGTTATGGCCCGTAGCGGTGGGCTTACCGATGGATGTTTTATAGCGCACCTGGCCTTTTCGGGTCAGGAAGGGGATTGAGGATGAACCCACCTGGAAGGTGGTTTTGCGCCCATCTTCCTCTTCGACCACCACATCCAGCTGTCCCTGGTAGGTTTCACCCAGGTCTGAAATGGTGAACGGTCCCGGCGCGACGGTTGTTTGATAAAGAACGCGGCCAGACTGGGAGACGGTCACTTTGGCATTGGTCTACGCGATGCCGTTAATTTGTGGTGCATAACCCTGTAAATCAGGCGGCAGCATACTTTCATCACTTTCCAGTGATGCACCGGTAAAGTGGAAGGTATCAAAAATATCTGAGCTTAAATCATATTGCCCCAGCGTCACTTTTGATGACAGCGAAGGGATAGGGCGGTAGAGATAAGTTCGTGCCAGACTGCTTTCGCTGCCTGTAGACTCACCGCGACGAAAGTTTTGGTTATATTGATAATCTGAACGCAGACGCCACGCGCCGAGGTTAAACCCGAGCGTGCCGTAGGCGCTGAAATTCTGGCTGTCGTCGCCCCCGTGCGGATCGTACTGGCTGCCATAGAGATTATAATCAAGTAAAACACCCGCAATGCCTTCATCCCAATATTCCGGCGGCGTCCAGTTCTTCGCCTGATATTTCATCCATGCCTGGGGAACGGTGACGGAAAGCACCATTGTCCCTTTATTAAGGGAAAAGCCCAGCTCAGGAACAGCCGAAAGATCAAGGCAACGTCCGCCCTGAGAATAATGGAGCCGCGAAATAAAATCGGTGCTCAGTCCGAAAGCGGATAACTGCCCGGCATTCACGCAAATTTGCGAACCGCTTTCGTTTTCCGTTGCGATCCACTCCATTGTTGCGGATTGAGGCAACGTGTTTTTATTGACCTGAATGCGGACGAGATAGCTACCCGGCGCGATGTGGCCTTTTTTCTCAAACTGGGAAATATCAATATTACTTCGGTCTTCAACGTCAATCATATCTGTGTTGAATTCAACAGCGGAGACAGGCAACACGAATAAAGCTGAGTAAAGTGTGGCACTCAGCGAATACTTTATAAAAGCAGAGAGGCGGGAGAGTTGATGCGCTGAGTGTTTTAGCATAAATCCGTTTCGCTTTTAAAAAGAAGGCATAAAAGCCGATGAGTCCTTCATCGGCTACGTTTTCAGACGGCAATCAAATTACTTGTATTCAAGGATATAGTTCGCCTGGGCCTGAACGTTACCCGGGGTAGCCTGGCTGCCAGATACCGGTTCCATTCGGGCTTTGAAGTTCAGTTCCTGATAGGCATTTGTGGTAGGGAAGGACACTTCAATCGGCGTACCCAGCGTGACTTTATTGCTGCCGCTATCCAGCAAGCGAACGCCCACACCAGTTGCACCGCCGATGTTGCCGTCAAGCGTGTTTTTCATCAGGCTGGTGTCGGTCGAATCGGTACTTGCGGAGGCAAAGGTGACCTTCACTTTGTCGATCGTGGTGGTGGTTTGTCCGGTGGTAGAAGAGAGAATGCAATCCTGCAGGTGGATATTCACGTCAACCGGCAGCGAGTTTTTACCGCTGTTCAGCACGCTATCCGCGACTTCTCCTAATTCAATAGTCTGATTTTCATCTCCCGGGGTGATAGAGCAAGGCGCACTGATAACTTCACCGGTGAACGTGATCTTCCCCGAGCCCTGGTTATCTGCTGCCATAGCAGTAAATGACAGACCAGAAAGCAATGCAGTTGTCGTAACTGCCAGAATAGTCTTGTTAAACATGAAGATATAATCCTTTATCTAGGAGTGGATGGCGCAATAATTTTAATGAATTAATATTGCAACACTTTTATTTCATTAAAGCGGTCGAAATATACCAGTCGCAATATGGTTCATCTCGTGAGCATTTCTAAATGGGGGATTTAGAGACTATTAATAAATCATTTGAAGTTATAAATGGGAAAAATGCTGTTACTCAACAGCCAGAATGCTCGGTTTAAATAGTGATTGACATCAATCTTTTGAGTTTTTTTAAATACACGAAGCGGTAATTATTTTACGGGGAATAGTTATAAATAATATTTCTTAAGTGAATTCTATGGCGATTAGAAAGTATGGTGCCGGACTTTATATCATTAATACTGATAGTTGGTATTCACTGACATTAAAAGAAATTGCGCTCCCTCAAATAAGGAAGCGCAACCGTTCAGCCAATACCCGCCGTTTGTAACAACACCAGGCTTAATCCCATTACAGACATTCCGCACAACACCCCATAACTCGGATTGTTGTTAGGATCGATCTCTTTCGCCAGCGGCATCAGTTCATCAACCGACAGCGCCACCATAATCCCCGCAACCGCGGCCATAATGGCGGCCATCACCACCGGTGAAACCAGGCTTCCCAGTATCAGCCACGCCAGTACGCCCCCGAGAATTTCCGCCATTCCCGATATCCCGGCCCAGAACACGGCGGTGCGTTTTGATCCCGTGGCGGCATAAACCGGTCCGGCAACGGCTAGCCCTTCAGGAATATTGTGTAAGGCCACCGCCAGGGCGATACCCAGACCCATCTCCAGGTTGCTGCTGGCGGTGACATAGGTCGCGACACCCTCCGGGAAGTTGTGCAGGCTGATGCCGAGCGTGAGGAGGATGGCAGTACGTTTAATCTTTTGCGGCACCGGCGCGACGCTTTTTTGCATCAAATCCTGAGGATGTGCATGGGGCAGCATGCGATCGAGCGCAAAATAGCCCAGCAGACCAAACACAAACATGCCGTAACCCAGTACCGGAGACATGCCTTCTGTGCCCAGTGCGGCAGGCAGCATCTCCATCAGAGAGATGAGCAGCATAATGCCGGCAGCAAATCCCAGTGAAAAGGCCAGCACGCGGTTAGACGGCTTTTGACCAAGCACACCGAGGATCGCACCGATAAAGGTGGCGGCACCCGCCAGGATGGTCAGGATCAAGGGGACGGACATGCAATGCTCCTTGTGATAATGATTCTCATTAATACTAATAATTCACGTTGGCCAAAGCGAGAGGGGAACCTCTGTTTTACATATTCCTTACATTCAAATTTCCTGATGATGATCTTCACGCTTATCTGCGTTCATCTTCATCGTGTTAAGCGTAATGTAGCACCATCAAATTGACACCTTCTGTAAGGATATCACCATGACTTCTTCACGTATGCCAGCACTGTTTTTAGGCCACGGTAGCCCAATGAACGTTCTGGAAGACAACGTCTACACCCGCACATGGCGTCACCTGGGCGAGACGTTGCCGCGTCCGAAGGCGATTGTGGTGGTGTCTGCACATTGGTTCACCCGTGGCACTGGCGTAACTGCCATGGAGGCGCCAAAAACAATCCATGATTTTGGCGGTTTCCCGCAGGCGTTGTACGACACGCATTATCCGGCCCCCGGCTCGCCCGAGCTGGCACAGAAGCTGGTGGATTTGCTGGCACCTGTCCCGGTCGCGCTGGATAAAGAGGCCTGGGGCTTTGACCACGGCTCATGGGGCGTGCTGATAAAAATGTACCCGGACGCCGACATCCCGATGGTGCAGTTGAGTATCGACAGTACTAAACCGGCAGCCTGGCACATGGAGATGGGCCGCAAGCTGGCTACGCTTCGTGATGAAGGCATTATGCTGGTGGCAAGCGGTAACGTGGTACACAACCTGCGTACGGCGCGCTGGCACGGTGAAAATACATCTTACCCATGGGCAACGTCCTTTAACGATTACGTTAAAGACAATCTGACCTGGCAAGGCCCGGTTGAGCAGCATCCGCTGGTGAACTATCTGGATCACGAAGGCGGTTCGCTCTCTAACCCAACGCCGGAACACTTCCTGCCGCTGCTGTACGTTCTTGGCGCGTGGGATGGCCAGGAACCGGTGATGATCCCGGTCGACGGTATTGAGATGGGGAGTTTGAGTATGCTGTCGGTGCAGGTGGGGTAATAAAAGCAAAGCGGCAACCTGCGGTTGCCGTTTTTATGTTTACACCCTCTCCCGTGGGAGAGGGCATCAGGCCGCACTCTACTCAACAAAAATATGCGGATAGAACCGTGACAGATCCTGCGTGATCAGCGCGCGATCTTCGCGGATGCCAATCCCGGCTGGCTGATCGTTGATGAGCCAGCTGCCAATCAGCGTATAGCTGTCGCCAAATTTCGGCAGCTGATAAAATGCCTGGACGATCATTCCTTCTTCGCCGTAAGGCCCTTCAACCGCTTCCAGCGTTTTACCGTTTTCGATAATGGAGACGTTTGCCCCCTCGCGGGAGAAAATTGGCTTCACGACATATTTTTCCATTTGCGGGTAATCATCTTCCGCAAAGTATGCCGGCAGCAGGTTCGGGTGGTTCGGGAACATTTCCCACAACATCGGCAGCAGGGCTTTGTTGGAGATGATGCTCTTCCACGCTGGTTCCAGCCAGCGCACGCCAGCGTCTTCCAGCTTGGTGGAGAACATCTCACGCAGCATATATTCCCACGGGTAGAGCTTGAACAGGTTACTGATCACCTGATCCTGCAGGTCAGTAAACTGACCTTTCTCGCCCAGACCGATATCCTCTATATAGAGAAACTCGGTGGCGACTTCCGCTTCGGCAGCACAATCCTGCAGATACTGAACCGTTCCACGATCTTCTTCCGTGTCACGGCAGCAGGCGAGATGCAGCAGGTTGAAACCGTGCTGTTCACGCAGCTCGGCGAAACGCTCAATCAACTTTTCCTGCAGGCTATTGAACTGGTCGCTCTCTTCCGGCAGGTTTCCGGCGTTCATCTGGTCTTCCAGCCAGATCCACTGGAAGAAGGCCGCTTCATACAGAGAGGTTGGCGTATCGGCGTTATTTTCAAGAAGCTTAGGTTCACCCACGCCATCCCACGCCAGATCAAGGCGAGAATAGAGCGAGGGCTGGCTGGTTTTCCACGACTGGCGCACAAAGCCCCAGGTGTGCTTCGGAATGCGGAATTTAGCCATCAGCTCGTCGCTGTCGATCACTTTCTCGACAACCTTCAGGCACATCTGATGGAGCTCTGCCGTCACCGCCTCCAGTTTTTCCACCTGGGCGAGCGTCAGTTTGTAATAAGCGTCTTCACACCAGTACGGCTCGCCATACATGGTGTGGAAGTTAAAACCGTATTCGGTCGCTTTTTCGCGCCAGTCCGGGCGCTCGGTGATACTGACTCGTTCCATGATCAGCCGCCCATTGAGCGAGTTGACGTGCCCGTCGCGCTGCGCTGCATGCTGGTCTGTTTCGCCACAGATTCACCGAACCCGCCGCGGGTGATGGTGCTGGTGGTAGCCGGTTTCGGAGCCATCGCCGTTTTCGGTACGGTCACGGTGCGGCCAGGCGTTGCTGCGCCATAGCCTTTGCCGCTGGCATCGGTGTATTGGCCGTAGGCCGGGCTGGCCGGGTTTTTCGAGCTAAACAGCGGCTGCTGCTGGTAACCCGCCCCGCCGCCCATCAGGCGGCCCATCATATAGCCGGCCATCAGTGGCATCCAGAAGCTGCCGCTGGACTGAGCCTGCGCCTGATTTTCTGGCGCCGTTCCCGCCTGAGCCGGTGTCTGCTGACACTGGCCTTCACCGAACTCTGCCACGCAGTCTTCGCGTGTGGCATATTTCGGTGCGGTACGTTCCGCTTCTTTCAGGGCGTTGTTATAGGCGGTCTTACATTCTGCCGCGTTACCGGTTGCGGCTGAGCAGTCTTCCGCATTTTGATACAGAGAGACCGTTTCATCGCTTTTCTCACAGCCTGCCAGCATAAAGACAGCGGTAACCGCCAGCGCAACAGGGGTGAGGTGACGCGCGTTCCAGCTTTTGCGGAACGAAGCGTGATTTATGGATTTTGTCCGTTTCATATTTGTCTTCCAGGACCCAGTGGTTATAACGCTCAGGATAGAGGATGAGTGGTTGAAAATGAAGCGAAGAGGGTCGGAATCAGGGGGATCTTTACGTTGGCTTACGTTCGGATGTGATTCAGATGCTCCCTCTCCCTGTAGGAGAGGGCTGGGGTGAGGGCATCAGGCCGCAGTGGGCCTGATGACACTCTTAGTGACGGAACGGATTGCTGCCGGTGTTGGTACGCGCAGCGGCTGGCTGTGCAGCAGGCGCGCTGCTATTAGCGTTGAAGTTATCAACCGCAGCAACCTGCTCCGGGTTCTCCGGTGCCACGCTGTCCGGCGAGGTTGAGACCGGTTTACCCAGCGCATTGTTCAGCGCCAGCAGGTCCTGCTCGTTCAGCGTACCCAGCGCCTGCTTGATGTTCAGCTGGTTAATCAGGTACTGGTAACGTGCGCTGGAGAGCTGCTGTTTCGCGTTATACAGCGTGGTGGTCGCGTCCAGCACGTCAACAATGGTACGGGTACCGACGGAGTAACCGGCTTCCATTGCATCCAGGGAGCTTTGGGCAGACACAACGGCTTGTTTATACGCGTTGATGCTGCTGATAGAAGCGTTCACGTTGTTGAACGACGAACGCACGGTCTGCACCACGTTGCGGTGGGCGCTTTCCAACTGCTCGCTTGCGCCAACGAAGTTGTACTGCGCCTGTTTCACCTGAGAATTCACCAAACCGCCCTGATACAGCGGCAGTGAGAAGCTCAGGCCGACTTTGTTCTGGCCCTGGTTGCTGTCGTCATACTGGGCGGTGTTGGTTTTAGAACCGCTGTAGCTGGTATCAGACACGCCGGTGGAGGCGCTCAGGCTCAGGGTTGGCAGGTGGCCATCCTGCGCCTGACGAATCTGCTCGCGGGCCAGGTCCTGGCTCAGACGCGCCTGCAGTAAGGTCAGGTTGCGGTTTTCTGCTTCTTTCAGCAGGGCATTCACCGCCTGCGGCTTATCGGTCTTGAAGTTATCTACGTTCAGGGAAGCCAGTTCTGGATAGTAATTACCGGTGACCTGACGCAGAGATTCCAGCGCGTTGTCGAGGTTGTTACGCGCGGTCACTTCGTTGGCCAGTACGCTGTCGTACTGTGAACGGGCGTTCTGCACGTCAGTGATGGCGACCAGGCCCACGTTGAAACGCTGGGTGGTTTGATCTAACTGACGGTAAATTGCCTGTTTCTGCGCTTCAGTATAGGAGAGCGAGTCAATCGCGCTCAGCACGTTGAAGTACGCAGTCGCCGTGTTCAGGATCAGCGTTTGCTGGTCGGTCTGATAGGTCACATCCTGGATACCCGCGCTCTTTTCCTGCAGGGTCAGTGCGCGCCATTTGGACATATCAAACAGCGTCTGTGTTAATTGCAGTGAGGCGCTGGTAGCATTGGAGTTAACGCCGTTAGCGTCGCGGAAACCGTTGCTGTAGGTATAATCTGCACCTAAACCTAACTGCGGCAGCAGTGGGCTACGCGCTTCGTTAATCTTTTCAAACGCAGCATCACGATCGGCCGCTGATTTACGTAAATCAGGGTTGCCCAGACGTGCCTGCTGGTAGACCTGTAACAGGTTTTCCGCCTGGCTCATTGCACTGAAGCCCGTCAGGCTCAGGCCGATAAGGATGGGGAGCAATTTCTTCATTTGCATTCCTTGTTGTGAAGCAGTATTAGCGCTGATCTAATTAAAAATAATTGCCGATTCTAACAGAATCATCCACACCAAAAGGTTGGCGTAATGTGCCATGTGGCGTTAATTTGCACCAATCTACCATATAGCCTTGCAAACGGCAGCCAAACAGCCTTGAAATTCATAATTTCATCACCATTGCTACCAGGACTCGACTCATGCAAAAACCAGATAAGTTGCCCGTGACATTCGCCAAAAACGATGTAGAAATTATTGCACGAGAAACGCTTTATAGCGGTTTTTTTTCAATGGAACTTTACCGTTTCAGGCATCGCCTGTTTAACGGTGAGATGAGCGGCGAAATCAGGCGCGAAATTTTTGAGCGCGGGCATGCAGCAGTCTTGCTACCCTTTGACCCAGTGCGTGATGAAGTCGTACTGGTTGAGCAGATTCGCATTGCGGCGTATGACGTCAGTGAAAGCCCGTGGTTACTGGAGATGGTCGCCGGCATGATCGAAGAGGGCGAGTCGGTTGAAGACGTTGCCCGCCGCGAGGCGCTGGAAGAGGCGGGGCTGATCGTTGGCCGCACAAAACCGGTGCTCAGCTATCTGGCCAGTCCGGGAGGCACCAGCGAGCGCTTGTCCATCATGGTGGGCGAAGTGGACGCCACGACCGCGGATGGGATCCACGGTCTGGCAGATGAAAACGAAGATATTCGGGTTCATGTGGTGAGTCGGGAGCAGGCTTACCAGTGGGTAGAAGAGGGGAAAATCGACAACGCAGCGTCTGTCATCGCCCTGCAATGGCTGCAACTGCATTATCAGACATTACGAAACGAGTGGAAAAAATGAAGCGTTATACACCTGACTTCCCAGAAATGATGCGCCTGTGCGAAACCAATTTCGCACAATTGCGCCGCCTGCTGCCGAGAAACGACGCACCCGGCGAAACGGTAAGCTATCAGGTGAGCAACGCGCAGTATCGATTAACGATAACAGAATCAACGCGCTACACTACGCTGGTGGAAATCGAACAAACGGCACCCAGCATTAGCTACTGGAGCCTGCCGTCAATGACGGTGCGGCTCTACCACGACGCGATGGTCGCTGAAGTGTGTTCAAGTCAGCAGATCTTTCGTTTTAAAGCGCGGTATGATTACCCGAATAAAAAGTTGCATCAACGCGACGAAAAGCATCAAATTAACCAGTTTTTAGCCGACTGGCTAAGATATTGTTTAGCACATGGAGCAATGGCGATTCCGGTTTGTTAGCGTCATAAACCTACCTAAGGACACCATTTGGAAAGCCTGTTGAACCTGACTGTTGCTGGTGGGGCACCAGTCAGGATATTACAAATCACCGATACTCACCTTTTTGCCGAAAAGCATGAAACGCTGCTGGGGGTGAACACCTGGGAGAGTTATCAGGCTGTACTTAGCGCTATTCACGCTGAAAATCGTGCCTGCGATCTGATCGTTGCAACGGGCGATCTGGCGCAGGATCAATCCTCCGCGGCCTACCAGCATTTTGCTGAAGGCATCGCGAGCTTTAGCGTGCCGTGCGTCTGGCTTCCGGGCAACCACGACTTTCAGCCTGCGATGTACAGCTCTCTTCAGGAGGCGGGGATCTCTCCGGCGAAGTGTGTGTTTGCCGGTGAGCAGTGGCAGATCCTGCTGCTCGACAGCCAGGTGTTTGGCGTCCCGCACGGTGAGTTAAGCGAGTTTCAGCTCGACTGGCTGGAGACCAAACTGGCCGCCGAACCGGCGCGACATACGCTGCTTTTGCTTCATCATCATCCGCTTCCGGCGGGCTGTAGCTGGCTCGATCAACACAGCCTGCGCAATTCTGCCGCCCTGGATAGCGTGCTGGTGAAATTCCCGCGCGTGAAGAATCTGCTGTGCGGACACATTCATCAGGAACAGGATCTCGACTGGAATGGCCGCCGTCTGCTGGCGACGCCGTCGACCTGCGTTCAGTTTAAGCCGCACTGCGCGAACTTTACCCTGGATACCATCGCGCCGGGCTGGCGCTGGCTGGAACTGCATGCGGATGGTTCACTGACCACGGAAGTCTGCCGTCTGGCAGGCGCGCAATTCCGCCCCGATACTGCTTCAGAAGGCTATTGATGTCTACGCTCCTCTACCTGCATGGGTTCAACAGCTCGCCGCGATCTGCCAAAGCGACACAGTTACGCCAGTGGCTGAGCGAGCATCATCCGCACGTTGAGATGATTATCCCGCAGCTGCCGCCTTATCCGGCAGAGGCGGCGGAGATGCTGGAATCCATTGTTCTGGAACACGGCGGCGAATCTTTCGGCGTGGTGGGTTCCTCGCTGGGAGGGTATTACGCCACATGGCTCTCGCAATGCTTTATGCTGCCCGCCGTTGTGGTTAACCCGGCGGTTCGACCGTTTGAGCTGCTGCGGGACTTTCTTGGCGAAAACGAGAACCCCTACACCGGCCAACAATATGTGATAGAGTCACGCCATATTTACGATCTCAAAGTTATGCAGGTCGACCCGCTTGAAGCACCGGACCTGATCTGGCTGCTGCAACAAACGGGTGATGAAGTGCTGGATTACCGCCAGGCAGTGGCGTATTACGCCTCCTGCCGCCAGACTATAGAAGAGGGCGGAAACCATGCTTTCACGGGCTTTGAAGATCATTTCACCCAGATTGTCGATTTTCTTGGACTGCACAGCCTCTGACAATCAATGCGAATTGCTAGTTTAAATCATGACGCAAACCTATAACGCTGATGCCATTGAGGTACTCACCGGGCTTGAGCCGGTTCGCCGCCGCCCGGGGATGTACACCGATACGACGCGCCCAAACCATCTGGGCCAGGAAGTTATTGATAACAGTGTCGACGAAGCGCTGGCAGGCCATGCCAAACGCGTCGACGTTATCCTGCATGCCGATCAGTCGCTGGAAGTTATCGACGACGGTCGCGGCATGCCGGTGGATATCCACCCGGAAGAGGGCGTACCGGCCGTTGAGCTGATCCTCTGCCGACTGCATGCGGGTGGTAAGTTCTCCAACAAGAACTACCAGTTCTCCGGTGGTTTGCACGGCGTGGGGATCTCCGTGGTTAACGCCCTGTCTAAGCGCGTGGAAGTGAATGTTCGCCGCGACGGCCAGGTGTATAACATCGCGTTTGAAAACGGCGAGAAAGTGCAGGATCTGCAGGTTGTCGGCACGTGCGGTAAACGCAACACCGGCACCAGCGTCCACTTCTGGCCTGACGAAAGCTTCTTCGACAGCCCACGTTTCTCCGTTTCTCGCCTGACGCACCTGCTGAAAGCCAAAGCGGTACTGTGCCCTGGCGTGGAAATCACGTTTAAAGATAACGTCAACAATACCGAGCAGAGCTGGTGCTATGCCGACGGTCTGAACGACTACCTGTGCGAAGCGGTAAACGGCCTGCCGACGCTGCCGGAAAAACCGTTCGTCGGTAATTTCACCGGTGACACCGAAGCGGTGGACTGGGCGCTGCTGTGGCTGCCGGAAGGCGGTGAGCTGCTGACCGAAAGTTACGTCAACCTGATCCCAACCATGCTCGGCGGTACGCACGTTAACGGGCTGCGTCAGGGTCTGCTGGATGCGATGCGTGAATTCTGCGAATACCGCAACATTCTGCCGCGCGGCGTGAAGCTGTCGGCGGAAGATATCTGGGATCGCTGCGCCTACGTGCTTTCCGTGAAGATGCAGGATCCGCAGTTTGCCGGGCAAACCAAAGAGCGTCTCTCCTCGCGTCAGTGTGCGGCCTTTGTTTCCGGCGTGGTCAAAGATGCCTTCACCCTGTGGCTGAACCAGAACGTTCAGGCTGCAGAGATGCTGGCGGAAATGGCGATCTCCAGCGCGCAGCGTCGTCTGCGTGCGGCGAAGAAAGTGGTGCGTAAAAAGCTCACCAGCGGCCCTGCGCTGCCGGGCAAGCTGGCGGACTGTACCGCGCAGGATCTTAACCGTACCGAGCTGTTCCTGGTGGAAGGGGACTCGGCAGGGGGATCGGCCAAGCAGGCGCGCGACCGTGAATACCAGGCGATCATGCCGCTTAAAGGTAAAATCCTGAATACCTGGGAAGTCTCGTCTGATGAAGTGCTGGCCTCGCAGGAAGTGCATGATATCTCTGTTGCGATCGGTATCGATCCGGACAGCGAAGATCTTAGCCAGCTGCGCTACGGCAAGATCTGTATCCTCGCGGATGCGGACTCCGATGGTCTGCACATCGCCACGCTGTTGTGCGCACTGTTCGTGAAGCACTTCCGCACGCTGGTGAAAAACGGCCACGTCTACGTCGCGCTGCCGCCGCTCTACCGTATCGATCTCGGCAAAGAGGTGTACTACGCGCTGACGGAAGAAGAGAAAGCGGGTGTGCTGGAGCAGCTCAAGCGCAAGAAGGGCAAACCAAACGTTCAGCGCTTTAAAGGGCTGGGCGAGATGAACCCAATGCAGCTGCGCGAAACCACGCTGGATCCTAACACCCGTCGTCTGGTTCAACTGACCATCAGCGATGAAGATGAACAGCAAACCAACGCTATGATGGATATGCTGCTGGCCAAAAAACGTTCGGAAGACCGACGCAACTGGCTGCAGGAGAAAGGCGATATGGCGGATATTGAGGCCTGATGCCTCAGCCATAGCAATCGTAGGCCCGGTAAGCGCTAGCGCCACCGGGCTTTTTTACATCAAAACGCCATCTTCACCGTAAACTGCACTTCGCGCGGGTCGCCAATCTGGTTGCCCAGGTTGTTGGTCGCAATGGACGAGGTGTAGTAGGTTTTATCAAACAGGTTCTTCACGTTCACCTGCAGCGTCACCGGATACTGCAGCTTCATTTTGTAGGCCACAAAGGCATCGGCAACAAAGTATCCCGGTAAATAATAATCCGCACCGTTGGTCGCTGAACGACGGCTCACGCCGTGCCCACCGCCGCCAAGCGTCAGGGTGTTCCCGCCTATCGCGTTATGAATGTCGTAAGTCAGGAACAGGGAACCGGTATGACGCGGCACGTTCGGCAGGGGCTTACCCGCGTAGTCTGGATCTTCCAGCACTTTGGCGTCGGTGTAGCCGTAGCTGGCGATAAAATTGGTATTCTCAGTCAGCGATCCGGCAAGATCCACCTCCACACCCTGCGAGCGTACGCGGCCAGCGGTTTTGGCGATGGTTTCACCCCCCACGCTTTCGTTGTACAGCACGTTGCGCTTGTGAATATCAAACAGCGCAATGTTGGCGGTAATGCCATCGAACAGGTCAAATTTAGCCCCCACTTCGTAAGCATTAGACGTTTCCGGCGGCAGGTCACCAATGTAGCTCGCAATGGATGATTGCGGCATAAACGTCTGGGAATAGTTAGCAAACAGCGAGACGGATGGCGTGAGCTTGTAGACCAGCCCCAGCTTCGGCGTCCACTGTTCGTCGCGGCTGTCGGTATTCACATTGAACGGGCGGCCCTTGCCCGCATACTGGGTGTAATACTGGTAACGCAGCCCGGCAACGGCAATCCACTTATCGGTGAGATACAGGGCGTCCTGCGCGTAGGCGGAGTAGCTTTCCTGTTTGAGTGTCTGGTCGCTATCAGCGGCGGAGACGGTGGTGCATTTGCTGAGATTGCCGTAGGTCGGATGGTAAATATTGAAATCTTTAACGTTCTTACAGCGCATCATGTCCGTACGCAGCAGATCGTAATTCTCATACGACACACCGGTCAGGATCTCATTGTAAAAGCCCGCGATATCCACGTTCCCCTGCAGATCCGCACGCGTACTGTGCATACGCTGAGTCGAGCCCTGGGTTGCATCCACGCGGCGGGTCAGGTTACCCGTTTTGGCGTCATAGGCCATCACGCGCGCCTGGTTATCGCTGTATTTATCCTGGCTAAAGCTGTAGTCAAACTTCGCGGTCCACTGGCTGTTAAGACGGTATTCGGCGTTAAGCTGCGCCAGATCGGACTGCCCGTCGGTAACGTTAAACGGCTCGTCAAAGCGGGTTTTACGATCCACGTTTACCGGCTGTTTGGTGTTGAGATCGAAAATGGTTCCTCGATCGAACGGCGTTTTATAGTCGCGATGTGAATAGAGCACGGTCACGGTGGCATCATCACCAAACCAGGTCAACGACGGGGCGATAAAGGTGCTGCGCTCGTTGCCAAAATTACGCCAGTAATCTTCATCCTGATACTCGCCCGTCAGGCGATATGCCAGCCGTGTGCCGTCAATCGGTCCGGTGACATCAATCTGCCCGGTGCCGCCGCCAAAGCTTGAGGAGGTAGCGGAAATTGAGCCGCCGAAGCGGGTTTCCGGGCGTTTGGTAACCACGTTGATCAGGCCGCCAGGATCGAGAATGCCATACAGCGTTGAGGCCGGCCCTTTCAGCACCTCCACGCGCTCGGTCGCGGCATTAAAGCTGCGCGGCAGCACGGTGCGCAGGCCGTTGGTCATTATTGACCCGTCGCGGTTCGCACCAAATCCCCGGCGCACAAACGCATCCTGCGTACCGCCCAGGGTGTTGGTCTGCACCACGTTGCTGACGTTATAAAGGGCTTCATCAAGCGAATTAGCGTGCTGATCTTCCAGCACTTTATCACTGACGGTATTCACCACCTGCGGAATATCCAGCATCGGCATGTTGGTTAGCGTGGCGGTGGAGGTGTTAAGCGGCTGATAGCCGTTTGTGGCCTCAGCCACGGCATGGGGATCGGCGGTGACGGTCAGCGTTTCGCCGTCGTTAGCCGTTGCGGTGTCGGCCGCCTGCACCAGCGGTGCCATAAACAGCAGTGAAAAGAGCGCGCGCCCTTTTACCCCAGAGAGAGAAGGTGTGAACGTAGCCATTACATCTGTTTTCCCAAAAGATCCCGCGCATGAAGGGCGCGGAAGAATGTATGAGTCATTGCCCTTAATTGTCTGCTCGTTAGCCGTGTGGCATCGAACATGTAATTGAGAATCATTCAATCATGCGGCAATGTAGTAGTAAATGGAAAAAAGCAAAAATCGGCTACAGCCTGAAACCTCCCGTCCTGATATAAGTGAATTGCATATAATTCATTGAAAATGCTTAAATAAAAAATAAAAGCGCCGCTGTAGTACCTGTTATTTAACCCTGGCTTTATCAGGGTGTT
Source organism: Enterobacter cloacae complex sp. 277I4 (assembly GCF_050031465.1). NCBI lineage: Bacteria > Pseudomonadati > Pseudomonadota > Gammaproteobacteria > Enterobacterales > Enterobacteriaceae > Enterobacter > Enterobacter cloacae complex sp. 277I4. The sequence goes on along the minus strand of NZ_JBLGWC010000001.1, from coordinate 4,319,334 downwards.
TATCCCCTTGACTACTACATGGCGCAGCGGCAAACTCTCAAAAGAGAATGAGTTTTATTTTTATTTGTTCGATTTTTTATTAAGTTGGCATTCACGTGGCGCACAACACCCATAAACCGGGGCTGGTTCTGGAGAACCTCTCCGCGGGCTACCAGAAAAAAATCATCGTCGATGATATCTCCCTTGCGATCCCCCGGCAGAAAATGACCGTGCTGGTAGGGGCGAACGGCTGTGGAAAATCCACGCTACTGAGCACTATCGCGCGTCTGCTGCAACCGCTTGGCGGGGCCGCGCTGCTTGATGGCAAAGCCATTCACGAGCAACCAACCAGAGCGGTAGCCCGCCAGTTGGGGATCCTGCCGCAATCTCCGCTGCTGCCGGAAGGGCTGACCGTGTTTGAGCTGGTATCACGCGGCCGTTTTCCCTGGCAAAATTTTATGCGCCAGTGGAGCGATGAAGACGAGCAGGCCGTTGAAGAGGCTCTGCACCTGACCGGTACGGCAGAGTTTGCACATCAGCCCGTCGAAAGCCTCTCCGGCGGCCAGCGCCAGCGCTGCTGGATCGCAATGGCCCTGGCGCAGCAAACGCCCTATATCCTGCTGGATGAACCGACTACCTTTCTCGATCTCCGCTATCAGGTGGAGATCCTCGAGTTGCTGCATACCCTGACCCGCCAGCATGGCCGTACGGTGGTGGTGGTGCTCCACGATCTCAACTTCGCCGTCAACTATGGCGATTCCCTGGTCTTTTTACGCCAGGGCAAAGTCGAGGGGGTATTGCATGAAGGCGACGTCTGCACGCCGGAACTCATCAAAGCGGTGTTTGATGTCGATGTCCATATGTCGGTTAATCCGCTGACCGGTAAGCCGTTCTTTATGCCATTCCGCCAGGCGGCGGAAAAATCATGATGCGAACGTCACTGGCTTTCCTGCTGTTTGCCTTGCTGCTGGTGATGGGCGCGATTGCCCACCTGGGTATCGGTGCGCGTGTCATTGCTCCCCAGACGGTGGTGCAGGCCTTGCTTCATTTCGACCCGCGCAATTTCGATCACAACGTGATTGTCAGATTACGCCTGATACGGCTGGCTGCCGCCATGGTCACCGGGGCGGCGCTGGGCGTGGCGGGCGTGTTGTTACAGTCGGTGATCCGTAACCCGCTGGGCGAGCCGCATATTCTGGGGCTTAACGCGGGGGCGGCGCTGGCAGTGGTGCTGACCAGCGCGCTTGGGTTTACCTTGCCGTTTGGCCGCCCGCTGATTGCCGCTGTCGGTGCCGCCGCGCTGTTTATGCTGGTGTTGACGTTCTCCTCTTCAGGGCGAACCGGCCTCACGCCAATGAAAATTATCTTATGCGGCGTGGCGATGTCGGCGTTTGCGTCGTCGATTACCGCCACGGTGCTGATTCTGGATGAACAGACGCTGCTTGCCATGCGCACCTGGCTGGCGGGAGATCTTGCCGGGCTTAACGCGGAGATCGTTCGCAGCGCATCCTGGGTTGCCGCTGTGGGGGTCGCTCTGGCGCTCTGGCTGTCGCCATCGCTCAATATGCTGGCCCTGGGCGACCGGATGGCGCAGGGGCTGGGCGTGTCGCTGCTCAAAACTCGGCTTTTGGCTCTGCTGGCGATTGCGCTGCTTTGCGGCGCAGCCGTCTCCATTGCCGGACCAATTGGTTTTATTGGCCTGGTCGTGCCACAGCTGATCCGCCGTCTGGCGTCGGTGGACTTACGCGTGATGGTGCCGCTTTCTGCCCTGTGCGGGACGCTGGTGTTGCTGCTGGCGGATATCGCGGCCCGTACGCTGTTTATGCCGTATGAGCTGGCCACCGGGATCATGACCGCGCTGGTGGGTGCTCCTCTCTTTATCATGATGGCATCAAGGATGTTCAAATGAGCCGGGCCGGACTGCGTGCATGGCGTGTCGGGCCGTTTTCCGGGCAGGTACGCCCGGCGGCAGTGGCGCGCGTTACGCTTATCGCTCTAATGGGCATTCTCCTGCTGGGGTTTGGCCTGACGCACGGTTCGCTTCCCATTCCCACTTCCGCCATCGGGCGCGCGCTGTTCTCCGGAGAACCCCTGGAGGCCGATGCGCGCTATATCGTGATGGATATCCGCCTGCCACGGCTGCTGATGGCCATTTTAAGCGGCGCGATGCTGGGCATGGCGGGAGCGGCGATGCAGTCCATCACCCGCAATGGCCTGGCCGATCCGGGGCTTATTGGTGTGAAAGAGGGCTGCAGCGCGGCGGTGCTGCTGCTGATTTTTCAGTTCCCTGCGCTGGGGCTGGCCTGGCGTCCGCTGGTCGGGATGGCTGGTGGCCTCATTACCGCGTTGCTGGTGGTGGCGCTGGCCCGCGATATCTCGCGTCCGCGTTTTATTCTGATTGGGATTGGCGTGTCATGGGCTTTCTCTGCGGCAATGGGGATCTTTATGACTACCGCCGACGTGCGCGATGTGCAGACGGCGATGCTGTGGCTGGCAGGGAGCCTGCACGCGGCAAACTGGACGCTGGTCGGTATCGCCGCAGCCTGGGCGGCCCCGGCGTTTGCGCTACTGCTCTTTACCGCCCGCGCGGCTGACGTGGCATTGCTGGGTAACCACGCCGCAACGGGGCTCGGGGTTCGCACCGCACGATTAGCGCTACTGCGCGTTCTCGCGCCGGTGGTGTTAACGGCGGCCTGTGTCTCCTGCGTGGGGAGTATTGGTTTTGTGGGGCTGATTGCGCCGCATATGGCGCGTCTGGTGATGCGCGGTGGGCAAACCGCGTTGTTGATGGGCAGTGCCGTGCTGGGTGCGCTGCTGGTGCTGCTGGCGGATACCGTCGGGCGGCTGGCATTCCTGCCGTTGCAGTTACCGGCGGGGATTGTGATTTCACTGACTGGCGGACCGTTTTTCCTGCTGCTGCTCTGGCAGCGTCGGGACAGATTTTAGAGGACTATAATGCGCGTACTTGTTTCGATGCTGTTGCTGATAGGGTTTGCGGTGGGTGCGGCGGAGCCGACGCAGACGTTCACTGACGATCTGGGGCGTAAGGTGGAGGTGCCGCTTCACCCGAAGCGGATCGTCTCGCTGCACGACCTGGATATCACCATTCCACTGATTGAGCTTGGCGTACCGCCCGTCGCCAGCCATGGCCGCACGCGCCCGGACGGCAGCCATTTTCTGCGCGCCAGCGGCATGCTGACGGGGGTGGATTTCGATAATTCCGACATCAAATTCATCGGCACGGCGGATATCGACATTGAAGCCATTGCCGCCGCCAAACCCGATCTGATCATCACCGAGCCGACCCGCAACACGCCGGTGGAACAGCTGGAGAAGATTGCCCCGACGGTGAGTATCGACCATCTCGACGGCGGTGCACCGGAGATCTACCGCAAGCTGGCGCAGCTCACCGGTACGCAGGCGCGGCTGAAAATCCTGGAGCGCCGCTATCAGGAACAAATCAAGGCGCTGAAGGCGACCATCGATACGCGCAAAATCACCGTGTCGGTGATTCAGGCTAACCAGGGAAAAATCAATGCCATGCACAGCTACCACTCTTTAGGCCGCGTGCTGCGTGACGCCGGATTTACCTTCCCGCCGCTGATTGAGAGTATCCCGGAAGGGGGACGGATTGACGTCAGCGCCGAACGTCTGCCGGAGCTGGACGCCGATTTTGTCTTTGCCACCTGGCGCGGCGACACCGGGGGTAAACCGCAGGACGAGCTGGCGGCGATGGAGGCGGTGATGCCGGGCTGGTGCCAGTTCCTGAACGCCTGTCGGACCGGCCACTACGTGCTGATTTCACGCGAAGAGGCCATTTCGAACTCCTTCGCCTCTTTAGGGTTGATGGCCGCGCAGGTACAGTCGCAGATTGCCGGGCGGCCATTGCCGGAGGTATCACCGTGATCCGTAAAGAGAAAGGGCGTGTGGATGTTTACGGGGAGCGCTTTCGCGCTCGTGCACATCATCTGACGCCGCGTCTGCTGCAGGTGGCGCGCTACATCAACGAGAACCGGGAAGCGGTAATGGAGCAGACGGCAATGGAAATCGCCACGCTGCTAAAAACCTCGGACGCCACCGTGGTCCGCGCGATCCAGGCGCTGGGTTTTGCCGGGCTGCGCGATCTGAAGCAGACGCTGGAGCAGTGGTTTGGTCCGGTGGTGACATCCAGCGAAAAGATCTCCTCGACGGTTAACACGCTCACCAGCGACGTTAGCGCGAGCATCGATTTTGTGCTGGAAGGGCATCAGCACACCTGTGAGGTCTTGTCACAACCGCACAACCGCTATGCGATGGCGCAGGCGGTGTCGCTGCTGGCGCAGGCCAGGCAGGTGGCGATCTTCGGCATTGGTGCCTCCGGCATTCTGGCCGAGTACACCGCCAGATTATTCAGCCGGATGGGGCTCCCCGCCATGCCGCTCAACCGCACCGGGATAGGCCTTGCCGAACAGTTGATTGCGCTCCAGCGCGGCGATGTGCTGGTGATGATGGCGCAAAAATCTGCACACCGGGAAGGACAAACCACGTTGCGGGAAGCCAAACGTCTGGGGATCCCGACGATTTTGCTGACCAACGCTCTGGACTCACGTTTCAGCAAAGAGGCCAGCGTGGTGATCCATGTGCCGCGCGGCGGAGAAAAGGGCAAAATCCCGCTGCACGGTACGGTGCTGCTGTGCCTGGAGATGATTATTTTGTCCGTCGCCTCCACCGAGCCGCAGCGCACCATCAAATCCATGAAGCGCATCAACGAGTTTCATCGTGGGTTAAAGCCGGGGAAGAAGAGCGGTTAAAGCATGCCGGGCGCTCACGCCGTTCATCGGTCAGCATGGTTCTTCCGGTACTGCAACGGCGTCTCGCCAATTCCCTTCTTAAACGCGCTGATAAACCACGTCACGTCGGAAAATCCCACCTGGGTGGCAATCTCGCGTACGCTCGCCTCGCTGTGCAGCAGGCGCTCGCAGGCCTTGCGCAGCCTTAGCGTATTCAGATAGTTGTGGATCTTCTCGCCTGTTTCCGCATGGAATTTTCGCGATACGTAGCTGCGGGATTTCCCCAGCGTTTCTGCCAGTGCATCCAGGCGAAATTTCTCCTGGTAATGTTCGTCCAGCCAGAACATCACCTGGCTGGCGAGCCCAAGGCTACTGCCCGGCGCACGGGCATTATCGTCCGGGAGCATGGCGAATAAACCAATCAACAGCGCGGCTATTCCCTCGCGGGTTAAAGGCGACGGGTAACAGCCGAGCAGATGATCGACATGGTGATGGCAGTGCGCCAGATCGGCAACCCACGCTCCGGCGCCGCGGGCAGAAAGTTTCTGCAGCCGCTGCTGCGTGTGGGGAAAATCGCGCAGGGCTGTAAGCACCGCGTGAGGGTCGAGATGAATAATGGTACGTCGGTAAATCGCTTCTGCCTGCTCATCCACCCTCACTTTATGCAGGGTAAACGGCGGAAAGAAAAACAGCCGCCCGGGGCGCATGGTGTAGTGACGGTTATCGACAATGGCGACGCCAAATCCTTCTTCTACATACAGAATCTCCAGACACTGATGCCAGTGATGATAACGCACGGTATTGGCAAACAGACGGCTGAATGACACGACGGTGTCATTTAAGGTGATCAGTTCCAGCCGGTCGGAGGTGGGCGTGTCGCGCATAGTGCAATAAAACTCAATTTTCTGCCGTTATATTCTCGTTATAAACCACCTTTTTAAATTTTCTCAACTGGAGGTTTATTTAGCCTTCACGGCTGTGACGTGGCTAACATTTATCCCCCTTGCGGATTCACTATCCTTCGTCGCAGTTGATGACGAGGGCGAGCGTATGTCTAAAAAATCAAATCCATTGTCTTCGCGCCAGGAGGTGGTGGCGTCGTTACATGACCTGCTGGGCGCGCTGGATAAGTCCTTTCCGCAGGATTGTTCACGGTTCTCGCTGGGAGAAACCTGTGCGCACTACCCCACGGAGATTGCGCAGATGGAAGGGCTATCCCGCGCGCTGTGGGGGTTGTTTCCGCTGATGGCGGGCGGCGGGGACGAGCCGTTTAGTGAGAAGTACCTTACCGCCATTAAGCTCGGCACCGATCCGCAGAGCCCGGGCTATTGGGGGGAAACCGGCCCGTACGACCAGCGTCTGGTGGAGATGGCGGCTTACGGCCTGGGGCTGGCGCTGCTGGGGGATAAGCTCACCCGCCGCTTCAGCGAACGTGAGGTAATGAACCTGCACGCGTGGCTCAACCAGATCACCGATGCGCAGATGCCGGACAGCAACTGGAACTACTTCGCGATTATGGTGCAGCTTGGCTTCAAATGTGCCGGGCTGCCGCATGATCCGCGCGCCATCGACCGTCGGTTTGCGATGATGGAGGCGTATTATCTGGGTGACGGCTGGTATTCTGACGGTCCGGGCCGCCCGAAGGATTACTACATCTCAATGGCGTTCCACTTCTACGGCCTGATTTATGCCACCCTCAGCGGTGATGAAAAAAGGGCGGAGGTGTTACGCGAGCGTGCCCGTCAGTTCGCCGAAGATTTTATTTACTGGTCTGCCGCCGACGGCGCGTCGGTACCGTTTGGCCGGAGCCTCACCTATCGCTTCGCGATGGTCGCTTTCTGGAGCGCCGTGGCCTTTTCCGGGCTGAATGTCTTCTCGCCGGGCATCGTGAAGGGCATTGTGCTGCGCCATCTTCGCTGGTGGCAGCGGCAGCCGATGACCGATCGCGACGGTATTTTGACCCTCGGTTTTACTTATCCCAACCTGGTGATGTGCGAGGATTATAACGCCCCCGGCTCGCCGTACTGGGCGCTGAAAACGTACCTGATGCTGGCCTTGCCGGAGTCACACCCGTTCTGGCAGGCAGAAGAGCAGCCGCTCCCCTCGCTGGCGGAAAAACGCGTGATCCACCCTGCGCAGCACATCCTGATGCATGCGGATAACTCACAGCACGTCACGATGCTCACTGCCGGTCAGCTTGAGCTGAATAACTACGTCAACACCGAAGCCAAATACACCAAATTTGCGTACTCAAGCCGCTTTGGCTTCACCCTCGAACGGGGGCGCTTTGGCCTGAAACATGCCGCCTGCGACTCGATGTTACTGCTGGCGGAGGGGGATAACTACTTCCGCGGGCGTCGTGAATGCGCGGAGGTGCGGGTGGATGAGAACTACCTCTATTCACGCTGGTCACCCTGGCATGATGTCCATGTCGAAACCTGGCAAATTCCCTTTGGCGAGTGGCACGTGCGTCTGCACCGCATTAACAGCGCTCGCACCCTTCAGGCAGTGGAGGGCGGTTTTGCGGTGATGAAAACCGAACACCACATTCATGAGCGTGGCTGTTACCTGACGGCCAGCAACGGCAGCAGCGTGATTGTCGATCTCTCCCCGGCCATTGCCCGGGAGCCAGACAGCATCGTCACGCCGCCGAACAGCAGCATTATGTTCCCGGAATGCGCATCCATTCCGCTGTTAAAAACCGATCTCCCTCAGGGAGAGAGCTGGCTCTGTTGCGCCGTCGTGGCCAGCGAGAAACCCCCCGCGGCATTGGCACCTGAACTGAAGATGACCCCTGACCAGGTCGCGATCCGCGAACCCGGAGGCGAACGTAAGCTGTCGTTCACATTATAAAAAATCTGACCCTACACGTCGGCGAGGATGATATGAAAAGTGCATCTACAACGAACAGAACCGAATATTACAAAATCAGCAGCTTTATATTTCTCTATTTCTTTACCTGGTCCGCCAGTATTGGGCTATTAGCCATCTGGCTCGGCCAAAAGGCGAATCTCAGCGGCTCGGTAATTGGCACTGTCTTTGCGGTCAACGGTATCTTCTCAGTCATCCTTAAACCGATCTACGGCTATATTCTCGATAAGATCGGCATGAGTAAATACCTGCTCTATTTTGTGGTTGCCATGTCCGCACTGATGGCGCCGTTCTTTATTTATGTTTATCAGCCGCTGCTGATGTCCAATACTCTGGTGGGGATCATCATTGGCGCGCTCTATTTAAGCTTTGCCTGGTACGCGGGCGTGGCGGCGTGTGAATCCTATTCTGACCGCTTTAGCCGTTTAAACGGTATGGAGTTCGGGCAAATTCGCATGTGGGGATCGCTTGGCTGGGCCGTGGCGTCCTCGTTCTCCGGTCTGCTGTTTAATCTCTCTCCGGCGTATAACTTTATTTTGGGCAGCGTCGCATCCATCATCATGCTGATCGTCCTTGTGAGCCTGAAAGTGAACACTAACTCCGCTCATGCCAGCGAGGTGCTGACCAAAGAGAAAATCGCCCCTGCGGATGTCTATGCCCTGCTGCGTAACCGCAAGTTCTGGGCGTTCTGCCTGTATGTGGCGGGCGTGGCGTGGATGATGTTTATTGCCGAGCAGCAGTTCTCACGCTATTTCGTCACGTTCTTTGACGATATTCACCAGGGTAACGCGGTGTTCGGTTATCTGGGAACCGTACAGTCGGGTATGGAATTTGTGATGTATATGGTGATCCCGCTGTTGGTGAATAGTATTGGTGCCAAGCGTGGGCTGTTAATTGTCGGGCTGGTGGTCGGTGCACGACTGATTATTTCCGGCCTGTGCGATTCCCATCTGTTAATTTCCGTACTGAAACCGCTGTATGGCCTGGAAATATGTCTGCTGCTGGTCTCGGTCTTTAAATATATTGCTGAGCATTTCGATAAACGCGTTAACGCCACCATGTATCTGCTGGGCTATCAGGCCATGCTCTACGTGGGCAACGTGGTTGTCTCTTCGCCTGCCGGCTATCTGTATGACCGCATCGGCTTTGAGCACACCTATATCATTATGGGAGCCACGGCGCTGACCTTTACGTTTATCTCTGCCTTTACGTTATCCGCCTGCCAGAGCAAATGGCGCGGTACCCGCTCGCTGAACGCAGCAGAACCCTCATCCCGGTAATTTAAAGGACCCGAAACATGTTAAGTCGTATCAAAGAGGAACACCTGCAGGCTATTCCTGTCCCCGTTGAATCGCGGACATTACGTGATGAACTCAGCTCTGCCCGCAGCCACGTGCTTGAGCTGATTAGCCGTCATTTGGTGGCGTTTGGTGACCGATTCCCGGCAGAAACCTGCCAGAACGGGGTTTATCCGCTGACGGAGAATGTGGAGTGGACCACCAGCTTCTGGACCGGTCAGCTATGGCTGGCGTGGGAGATGAGCGGTGAGACAACGTTCCGCGAGATGGCTGAAAAACACGTGCGCTCGTTTGGCCTGCGCATCGCCGGGCGTAATGATACCAACACTCATGATTTGGGGTTCCTGTATACGCTCTCCTGCGTGGCGGCCTGGCGACTGACCGGCAACCGCGAGGCGCGCGGGTTCGCCCTGCTGGCGGCTGAAGCCCTGCTGGAGCGCTTTCACCCGAAGGCGAAGATTATTCAGGCCTGGGGCGATCTGTCAGACCCGGAGCAGGCCGGGCGGATGATTATCGACTGCAACATGAATCTGCCGCTGCTCTACTGGGCGACGGAACAAACCGGCGACGCGCGCTTTGCTGACGCCGCAAAAGCCCACGTGATGCAGGCCGCTACGTACCTGATTCGTGAAGATGCCTCGACGTTCCACACCTACTACATGGATGTGGTTACCGGCGCGCCTCGTTACGGCAACACGCAGCAAGGATACGCGGACGACTCCTGCTGGTCCCGCGGGCAGGCGTGGGGGATCTACGGTTTTATGCTGAGCTATCTCTATACCGGCGATAAGACGATGATTGCGCTGTCAAAACGCCTGGCAAATTACTTTCTTAATCGTCTGCCGGAGGATTATGTCTGCCACTGGGATCTGGCGCTGCTGGGGACAGATGCGCTGCGGGATTCCTCCTCGGCGGCCATTGCCGTCTGCGGGCTGCTGGAACTGGTAAAACAGTTGCCGGTCACGGATCCGGATCGTGAACGTTATCTGGACTGGGCTAAAGGGATTATGTCGTCGCTGACAAAGCACTATCTGATGGGCAAAGACGAGAAGGGGAACGGGCTGCTTAAGCACGCTGTCTATCACCTGGCGAGCAACAAAGGCGTGGATGAATGTGCGAGCTGGGGCGATTACTTCTACGTTGAGGCGCTGGTGCGGTTCACCCAGAGCTGGAAGCCGTACTGGTAAAAGGTCGGGGGCGCGCCCCCGACGTGTGGGTTACGCTTTAGGAATACGCAGCGTCTGGCCGGGATAAATCTTGTCCGGGCTGGAGAGCATCGGGCGGTTCGCCTCAAAAATCTTGTTGTACTGGTTGGCATCCCCGTACACGGTTTTGGAGATGGCGCTGAGGGTGTCGCCTGATTTCACCGTATAGTAGGTGGCTTCATCTTTGGCATCAGTGGCGGTGATGTTGTTTTCCACCTCGCTGACGCCCGCAATATTGCCGACGGCGACCTGGATTTTTTCTTTCTGCTCTTGGGTCAGCCCGTCGCCCGTTACGCTGGCTTTACCGTCGGTAACGTTGACCTGCACTTTATCCGCGCCGGGAATGTTGAGTTTCTTGAGATGCTCGGTGATTTTGTCGCTCTGGCCTTTATGATCGGTCAGGTTGTCCCACAGCTTTTCGCCTGCTTCTTTTACGAAGTTAAAAAGTCCCATTCCTTCCTCCTGTTAATCATGAAGTCAGAATAAGCATAGCAGTTGAGTTTTAAGATGATAAAAAAAGCCCGGTGCGCTAGCGCTTACCGGGCCGGATGTGTTCTCCCTCTTCCCGTGGAAGAGGGCGGGGTGAGGGGAAACTTACACCCCTTGCTCCAGAATACGGATGTGGGTTTCCAGCACGTCACCTTTTACCGCATCGCTCCACGCTTTCATGTGTGCGGTCTGCAGGTGCGCTTCGAGATGCGCCACGGTTTCCCACTGCTCAACCATGATGATGGAGTCCGGCGCGGTGGCCTGGAAGCTGGCGCTGGTTGCGGCGTCAACCATCGGCGCATAGCCGTGGCAGCCTTCTTCTTGCAGTACGGTTGGGATAATTTTCGCGAACTGATCCAGCACCGCCTGGCGGTGATGTTGGCCAGGACGCGTACGGATTTCAGCAATAACGGTAAGCATAATTAACTCCTTCTAATTCCAGGTTACCAGTTAAGCAAAAATTTCAGCCAGATGCTTGCGATATTCTGCGATATAGCGCGGGACGTCAGGCATTTTAATCACGTCGTTGACGATAAAGGTCGGCAGCGGGTCCATGCCGAGGAACTGGTTAGCCTTGTGGAACGGCAGGTATGCGCCGTCTACCCCTACGCCTTCAAAGAACTGATCTTTATCGGTGAACGCGTCCAGCGGGGCGTTCCAGGTCAGGGAGAGCATATATTTCTTGCCCTGAATCAGGCCGCCAGAGCCATATTTTTTAGACGCGTCTGAATGGGTACGGCCGTCGCTGGCATACAGTGAACCGTGGCCCTCAGTGAACACGTCATCCATGTATTTTTTCACGGTCCACGGTGCGCCCATCCACCAGCCCGGCATCTGCCAGATAACCACGTCAGCCCACAGGAAGTTCTGCACTTCGGCTTTCACGTCGTAATGGCTGTCTGCGCGCACAACCTTAACATCATGCCCGGCGTCGCGCAGGAAGCCGTCCGCGACCTCGGTCAGGGTGTCATTCAACTGGCCTTTAGAGTGGGCGAATTCTTTCGCACCGTTGATAATCAGAATGTTGCTCATTATTTGTCCTCGTCGATGAGAGTATGGCGAGTATTCTACGCGCGAGGGCGATACGGTAAAATGAGCAAAATGTGCAAAGTCTTTTGCGTTAAATGCAATAATTCCTTACCAGTACACCTTTACGTCAACGCCGCCTTCCGCTGCATTATCCAGTGAAACGCGCATACCGTGCAGGGCAGCAATGCGTTTTACAATCGATAATCCCAGCCCGCTGCCCATGGCATCCTGGCCGGGTGGACGATAAAAACGCTCGCCAATACGGGCCAACGCCTCGGGGGCGATCCCCGGTCCGTTGTCGCGTACGGAGAAGCAACGGGCGTCCAGCGTAACGTCAACCACGCTGCCGCGCGGGCTGTAACGAACGGCGTTATCCAGCAGGTTACGCACCAGCAGGCTCAACAGCAGCGGCTGACCCGTGCGTTCAGCCTGCGGGGCGTTGATGTTCAGGCGAACGTCGATACCCGCCTGCTGCGCCGGATGCCAGATGTCCAGAACCGCTGATTGCAGCAAATCGGCCATCTTTATCGGTTCGACATTGTCGAGATTTTCCAGAGAGTCCAGACGCGAGAGAGTGAGGAGTTGATCCACCAGCCGGGATGCCCGGTCGATCCCCGCGTGGAGCTGCGAGAGCGCTTTTTCCTGCGCCTGCGGGTCGTCCAGAGAGAGTTGCGCCACGTCGGTTTGCACCTTCAGGGCCGCCAGCGGGCTACGTAATTCGTGGGCGGCATCGGAGGTAAAGCGGCGCTCGCGGCTCATCATCTCCTGGGTTCGGGTAAAGAGGTGGTTCAGGGAGTCCAGAAGGGGGCGTACTTCTGATGGCACGCCCTGTGTCGGCAGGGTGTCGGTGGCATCCGGCGAGCGCAGGCGCAACGTCTGCGCCAGTTTTTTCAATGGCTTAAGCTCCCGGCTCAGCAGGACAATCAGCAACAGCAGCATCACCGGTAGCGCCACCAGCCACGGCGTCAGCTGCGAGCTGACCACATCCAGCGCCATCTCCTGCCGGTATTCCCACTCCTGACCGACCACCACGCGGTACTTCCCGTCCGGCGAGGACAGCCATAAGAAACGCCAGTCATCGTTGTCGTCTTTGAGCCTGCCGTCATCAAACCCATCGCGGCGATAGTGATACGGGATGTCGCGGCCGTTTTCCCCGTCATTGAGGATCATCGTGCCGTCGGTAGCGTAAATGGCGAAGGCCAGAGCATCGTCGTCCAGGCGACCGTGCTTCACTTTTTTGGGGATCTCGCGCATCCGCTCCGGAGCGCGTATTTCATCCAGATCCATCGTCAGCAGCCGTTTAGCAAACAGCATCTGTTGGGTATCAAACAGCTTATCGAGCTTGTGGGTCGTCTGCTGCCAGGCGACAAGGCTTGCGGCAAACCAGGCCGTCAGCGACAGCAGCAGAAAAAGAAGCGTCAGACGGAGTTTCAGGCTCAGTTTCATGCGTCACCCAGGGTATAGCCGATGCCATGAACCGTGCGGATAAACTCGCTGCCCAGCTTACGCCGCAGATGATGGACGTGAACTTCCACGGCGTTACTGGAGACGTCATCGTCCCACGTATAGAGCTTCTCTTCGATCGCTTTACGCGGCAGGACGCGGCCCGCATTGCGCATCAGTAACTCCAGCAGGGCGAACTCTTTGGGCTTGAGGGCCAGCGTTTCCCCCTCCAGCGTGGCGACGAGGCTTGTCGGGTCGAGCGTCACTTTGCCGTGACGCAGTTCGCTGCGCGTCTGACCGTGGCTGCGACGCACCAGCGCCTCAAGGCGGGCGGCCACTTCGATCAGCGCGAAGGGTTTGCAGAGGTAATCATCGGCCCCCAGGCGTAACCCCTCGACGCGCTGATTCAGCGCATCCCGCGCGGTCAGGATAAGCACCGGCTCGCTGCGCCCGCTTTCGCGCCAGGCGCGCAGGATCGCCAGACCGTCGATCTCCGGTAGCGTCAGGTCAAGCACCACCGCATCGTAAGGGGCAGAACAGAGCGCCGCCTGGCCGGTTTTTCCGTCGGTGAACCAGTCCACGCTGAAGCCCATTTTGCTTAAGCCCGCTTTGATGCCATCACCAATCAGCTTGTCGTCTTCTACCAGTAATATGCGCATATCCCCTCCTTGATGGCGTCAGTAAACCCTCTGGATCCGCCTGCTGTACAGTAAAAAAATATAAATTTTCCCCTTAAGAAGTTGTTAAGGATTACCCTGTTTAATGGATTGCGACACCACATTAAAGGGAGAGATGAATATGAAAAAATTCGCTGCAATGGCTGCTATCATGATGATGACCACCGCACCGGTCTTCGCTGCTCAGGGCGGTTTTACGGGCCCATCAGCTACCCAACCCCAGACTCAGACGCAGGCAGGCGGTTTTGTTGATAACAACGCCAACCTGACAACGGCCGCGAAAGTCAAAGACCTGAAGGACGACGCCTGGGTGAAGCTGCGCGGGAACATCACCGAACGCCTGTCCGATGACCGCTACACCTTCCGCGACGAGACCGGCACGGTGGTGGTTGAGATTGATCATAAGCGCTGGAACGGTGTGACCGTGTCCCCGCAAGATAAAGTCGAGCTGCAGGGTAAGGTGGATAAAGACTGGAACGAATTTGAAATCGACGTGAAGCAGGTTATCAAGCTGACGAAATAACCCAGAAAGGGCCGCTTATCCGGCCCTTTTTCTTTGTGACTCAACTCGCCAGATAGGGTAGTATCTGCGGCAATATTGCCTGAAACCCATCGGTTTCTGAGTTGAGGAATCACACGTAATGAGCGATATGGCAGAGCGCCTCGCGCTACATGAATTCACGGAAAACGCCTACCTGAACTACTCCATGTACGTCATCATGGACAGGGCATTGCCGTTTATCGGGGATGGCCTGAAGCCCGTTCAGCGTCGCATCGTCTATGCGATGTCCGAGCTGGGGCTGAACGCCACCGCTAAGTTCAAGAAATCCGCCCGTACCGTCGGTGACGTACTGGGTAAATACCATCCGCACGGCGACAGCGCCTGCTATGAAGCGATGGTGCTGATGGCCCAGCCGTTCTCTTATCGTTACCCGCTGGTGGACGGTCAGGGGAACTGGGGGGCACCGGACGATCCGAAATCCTTCGCGGCGATGCGTTATACCGAATCCCGCCTGTCTAAATATGCCGAAGTGCTGCTGGGCGAACTCGGCCAGGGGACGGTGGACTGGGTGCCAAACTTCGACGGCACGCTGCAGGAGCCGAAAATGCTGCCTGCGCGTCTGCCGAATATCCTGCTGAACGGCACCACCGGTATCGCGGTCGGTATGGCGACGGACATCCCGCCACACAACCTGCGTGAAGTGGCGAAAGCCGCCATCACCCTGATTGAACAGCCGAAAACCTCGCTGGACGAGCTGCTGGATATCGTTCAGGGGCCGGACTTCCCGACCGAAGCTGAGATCATCACCTCGCGTGCCGAAATCCGCAAAATCTACCAGAACGGCCGTGGCTCCGTGCGCATGCGCGCGGTGTGGACCAAAGAGGACGGCGCCGTGGTGATCACCGCGCTGCCGCATCAGGTCTCTGGCGCCAA
Source organism: Enterobacter cloacae complex sp. 277I4 (assembly GCF_050031465.1). Lineage (NCBI taxonomy): Bacteria > Pseudomonadati > Pseudomonadota > Gammaproteobacteria > Enterobacterales > Enterobacteriaceae > Enterobacter > Enterobacter cloacae complex sp. 277I4. The sequence goes on along the minus strand of NZ_JBLGWC010000001.1, from coordinate 4,304,139 downwards.
GGTGCTGGAGCAGATCGCCTCCCAGATGCGCAATAAAAAGCTGCCGATGGTGGACGACCTGCGCGATGAATCCGACCACGAGAACCCAACCCGACTGGTGATCGTGCCGCGCTCTAACCGCGTGGACATGGAGCAGGTGATGAACCACCTGTTCGCCACCACCGACCTGGAAAAAAGCTACCGCATCAACCTGAACATGATCGGTCTGGACGGACGCCCGGCGGTGAAAAACCTGCTGGAGATCCTCTCCGAATGGCTGACCTTCCGTCGCGATACGGTGCGCCGTCGTCTGAACCACCGTCTGGAGAAAGTGCTTAAGCGCCTGCATATCCTCGAAGGTTTGCTGGTCGCGTTCCTCAATATCGATGAAGTCATTGAGATCATCCGTACCGAGGACGAGCCGAAGCCCGCGTTAATGTCGCGCTTTGGTATCAGTGAAACCCAGGCCGAAGCGATCCTCGAACTGAAGCTGCGCCATCTCGCTAAGCTGGAAGAGATGAAGATCCGCGGTGAGCAGAACGAGCTGGAAAAAGAGCGCGATCAGCTGCAGGCGATCCTCGCGTCCGAACGCAAAATGAACACCCTGCTGAAGAAAGAGTTGCAGGCCGATGCCGATGCCTTCGGCGACGACCGCCGTTCTCCGCTGCATGAGCGCGAAGAAGCGAAGGCGATGAACGAGCATGACATGCAGCCTTCAGAGCCGGTCACCATCGTCCTGTCCCAGAGCGGCTGGGTGCGTAGCGCCAAAGGCCATGATATCGATGCGCCGGGGCTGAGCTATAAAGCGGGCGACAGCTTCAAGGCGGCCGTGAAAGGCAAGAGCAACCAGCCGGTGGCGTTTATTGACTCCACGGGCCGCAGTTACGCCATCGATCCGATCACGCTGCCTTCCGCGCGCGGTCAGGGCGAACCGCTGACCGGCAAGCTGACGCTGCCGCCAGGGGCGACGGTTGACCACATGCTGATGGAAGCCGACGACCAGAAACTGCTGTTGGCCTCTGATGCGGGTTACGGCTTTATCTGTACCTTTAACGATCTCGTGTCACGTAACCGTGCCGGTAAAGCCATGATCAGCCTGCCGGATAACGCACACGTTATGCCGCCGCTGGTGGTTGAGAACGAGAGCGACATGCTGCTGGCCATCACGTCTGCCGGGCGCATGCTGATGTTCCCGGTCAGCGACCTGCCGGAGTTGTCAAAAGGGAAGGGCAATAAGATCATCAACATCCCGTCGGCGGAAGCCGCGAAAGGTGAAGATGGCCTGGCGCATCTCTTCATTCTGCCGCCGCAGAGCACGCTGACCATTCATGTCGGCAAGCGTAAAATCAAGCTGCGTCCGGAAGAGTTGCAGAAGGTGGTGGGCGAGCGCGGACGCCGCGGTTCGCTGATGCGCGGCCTGCAGCGTATCGACCGCGTGGAGATCGATTCTCCTGCACGCAGCAGCGCGGGCGACAGCGAAGAGTAACGCGTTTCGATCCCCCTCTGTTCCGGAGGGGGATATCCAATAAAATTTCCCGTAAAACCGTTGTTAATTCGTGCGTTGCGATTAACAATACGCGCTCGTAATAAAGTCCTTACCTGGCCACAGGTGAAGTATAATTGTCAGCTGTCAGGGCTTCAGAGGTCGCTATGCTATACATTGTTCGTCTTATTCTTACCGTTATCTACTGCATTCTGGTCTGTGTTTTCGGCTGCATCTATTGCCTGTTCAGCCCGCGTAACCCGAAGCATGTCGCCACCTTCGGCCACATGTTTGGTCGTCTTGCACCGCTGTTTGGCCTGAAGGTTGAAAAGCGTCTGCCGGAAGGGGCGGAGAATTTCGGTAACGCCATCTATATCGCAAACCATCAAAATAACTACGATATGGTGACCGCCTCTAACATCGTGCTGCCGCCGACCGTGACGGTGGGTAAGAAGAGCCTGCTGTGGATCCCCTTTTTCGGCCAGCTCTACTGGCTGACGGGTAACCTGCTGATTGACCGTAATAACCGCGCAAAAGCGCACGGTACCATTGCGGAAGTGGTGAACCACTTCAAAAAGCGCCGCATTTCTATCTGGATGTTCCCGGAAGGCACGCGCAGCCGCGGTCGCGGTCTGCTGCCGTTTAAAACCGGGGCGTTTCATGCCGCAATTGCGGCGGGCGTTCCAATTATTCCCGTGTGTGTTTCCAATACATCGAATAAGATTAATCTTAACCGCCTGAATAACGGGCTGGTGATTGTCGAGATGCTGCCGCCGGTCGATACCAGCAAATACGGTAAAGATCAGGTCCGCGAGCTGGCAGCGCACTGCCGTGAACTGATGGTTCAGCATATTGCTCAGCTCGACAAAGAAGTCGCAGAGAGAGAAGCCGCCGGGAAGATCTAATCCGGCGTTAAAAGGGAAAACGAATTCCCGCGTTGTTAGTCGTTTCAGATGGAGCTTATATGTCACTCAGTCGGCGTCAGTTTATTCAGGCTTCAGGGATCGCCCTTTGTGCGGGTGCGATGCCGCTGACAGCCAGCGCCGCCGGGCAGCAACAGCCGCTGCCCATTCCGCCGTTGATTGAATCCCGTCGCGGGCAGCCGCTATTCCTGACGCTACAGCGAAGCCACTGGTCGTTTACCCAGGGAACCCGCGCGCCGGTCTGGGGCATTAACGGGCGCTACCTTGGGCCGACCATCCGCGTGTGGAATGGCGATGACGTAAAGCTCATCTACAGCAACCGCACGCCTGAAAATGTGGCGATGACCATCAGCGGATTGCAGGTTCCCGGCCCGTTGATTGGCGGGGCCGCGCGCATGATGTCGCCTAACGCCGACTGGGCTCCCGTACTGCCGATCCGTCAGAGCGCGGCGACGCTGTGGTATCACGCTAATACCCCTAACCGCACTGCCCAGCAGGTTTATAACGGCCTGGCCGGGATGTGGTTGATAGAAGACGAGGTCAGTAAATCTCTGCCCATTCCAAACCACTACGGCGTGGATGATTTCCCGGTCATTATCCAGGACAAGCGTCTGGATAACTTTGGCACACCGGAATACAGCGAGCCGGGTAGCGGTGGCTTTGTTGGCGACACGCTGCTGGTCAACGGCGCGCAAAGTCCGTATGTCGAAGTCTCGCGCGGCTGGGTTCGCCTGCGTCTGCTGAACGCCTCTAACTCGCGCCGCTATCTGTTGCAGATGAGCGATGGCCGCCCGCTGCACGTGATCTCCGGCGACCAGGGCTTTTTACCGGCGCCGGTGTCCGTAAAACAGCTGGCGCTTGCCCCGGGTGAACGCCGTGAAATCCTCGTGGATATGACCAACGGCGATGAAGTCTCGGTGACCTGCGGCGAAGCGGCGAGCATTGTGGATCGCATTCGTGGCTTCTTTGAGCCGTCGAGCATTCTGGTCTCCACGCTGGTGCTGACCCTGCGCCCAACCGGTCTCCTGCCGCTGGTGACCGACAGCCTGCCCATGCGCCTGCTGCCGCAGGAGATCATGAGCGGTTCGCCAGTGCGCAGCCGTGATATCAGCCTCGGCGACGACCCGGGCATCAACGGCGCGCTGTGGGACGTTAACCGTATCGACATTACTGCCCAGCAGGGCACCTGGGAGCGCTGGACCGTTCGCTCCGACATGCCGCAGTCGTTCCATATTGAAGGTGTGTCATTCCTGATCCGCAACGTGAACGGCGCGATGCCGTTCCCGGAAGACAGGGGCTGGAAAGACACCGTCTGGGTGGATGGTCAGGTTGAACTGCTTGTCTACTACGGCCAGCCTTCCTGGCCGCACTTCCCGTTCCTGTTCCACAGCCAGACGCTGGAGATGATGGACAGGGGCTCCGTAGGGCAAATGCTGGTTAACCCGGCGCCGTAAGCACAGCATTCCCGGTGCGCCGGGAATGCGTTATGCCCGCCAGAAAAAGCGCGAGCACAGGATCAACACCGGATAAATTTCCAGACGTCCTAAGATCATCGCCGCGCACATCAACAGCTTGGCTTCTTCCTTTAACGTCCCGAAGGTTGATGCCGTTTCGCCAAAGCCCAGCCCCATATTGTTGATACAGGCAGCCACCGTCGCAAATGATGTAAACAGGTCATAGCCCATCAGATTGAGCGCCCAGACGAAAAAGCCTGTGATCATCACGTAGAGAAAGAAGAAGCTCCATACAGAACGCAGGACGCGCTCATTCACCACGCTGTTGCCAACCTTGATGGTCAGCAGCGCCCGCGGATGCGCCAGCTGATTCATCTCCTGGATACTCTGCTTGAACATCATCAGAAAACGCAGGGCCTTAATCCCACCGCAGGTCGAACCCACGCAGCCACCAAAGAAGCTGGCGCTCAGCAGCAGGAATATGGTGTGGGCAGGCCAGTGGGCGTAATCGGCCGTTGAAAGGCCGTTATCGGTCATCATTGAGCTTGCCAGGAAGAAGGCGTGCACCAGACTGTCGAGAGGGTTATACATTCCCGCGTGCCAGACCTGCCAGGCGGTAATGGCGATAAGCACCGCGGCAGCGGCCAGAAAGAATCTCACCTCCGGGCTGCGGCGAATCGGCTTCAGCGTGCGTCTGACAAGGGCGACATACCAGAGGGTAAAGTTAAACGCCGAAAGCAGCGAAAAGGTGCCGGCGACAAGCTCAATCGCGTGGCTGTCATAAAAACCGATGCTCTCGCTGCGGGTTGAAAAGCCGCCCAGGGATACGGTGGACAGCCCGTGACAAACGGCATCAAAAAAGGGCATCCCCGCCAGCCAGTACGCCAGCGTGCAGGTTATCCCCAGCGCCAGATAGGTGAACCACAGGGTGCGTGCGGTATCGGCGAGCCGGGGCGTCAGACGCTCCTCTTTAAACGGGCCGGGCATTTCCGACTGGTACAGCTTCATGCCACCGATGCCCAGCAGCGGTAGGACCGCGACGGCCAGCACGATGACGCCCAGCCCGCCAATGAAATTGAGCTGCGCGCGATAATAGAGGTACGATTTGGGCAGGGCGCTGACGTCGCCGATCACCGTTGCGCCCGTGGTGGTGATCCCGGAAACGCCTTCAAAAAGTGCGTCAGCAAAGGAGAGTTGCAGGCCATCGTCCATCCAGAGCGGCATGGCGCTGATTAATGAGAACAACAGCCAGAACAGGACGATAATCACGAATCCGTCGCGGGTGCGTAGCTGTATACCGGCGTGACGGGTTGCCCGCCAGGCCAGGCCGCCTAGGCTGAAAAAGGTCAAAAAGGTGGTCAAAAAAGCAAAATAGGTTCGCTCTTTATTCAGCAGAGCGATAACCATCGGCGGCAGCATAGACAGGCTGTACAGAAGAACCAGAAACCCGCAGAGATGAAGCACAACCCGCAGCTGGGAGACATGTAACGAATCGTTGAACTTCACAACAGAACTCCGCGCAAGAACCTGTTCCGGGGGAAAATCACCGGAAGTTAGAGTGAATATTATGAGCCAAAATAAACAGGGCGCTGTATTTTAACGACTTCTGTGAATATCTGTCTGCCTCTTGCATCCTTTTCTTCAAATCTGGCGGATGAACAGCGTATAATCCGGCTCCTTTTGTCTATTTTTTCTTCGGAAGCATTATGAGCGCAATTTCCCTGATCCAGCCGGATCGTGACCTTTTCTCGTGGCCCCAGTACTGGGCGGCCTGCTTTGGACCGGCGCCGTTCCTGCCGATGTCCCGGGAAGAGATGGACCAACTGGGCTGGGATAGCTGCGATATCATTCTGGTCACGGGCGATGCCTACGTTGACCACCCGAGTTTCGGTATGGCCATCTGCGGCCGCATGCTTGAAGCGCAGGGCTTCCGCGTGGGGATCATCTCCCAGCCAGACTGGAACAGCAAAGACGACTTTATGCGTCTGGGTAAACCGAACCTGTTCTTCGGCGTGACCGCCGGCAACATGGACTCGATGATCAACCGTTATACCGCCGACCGTAAGCTGCGCCATGACGATGCGTACACACCGGATAACGTGGCGGGCAAACGCCCTGACCGCGCCACGCTGGTCTACACCCAGCGCTGTAAAGAAGCCTGGAAAGATGTGCCGGTGATCCTGGGCGGCATCGAGGCGAGCCTGCGTCGTACCGCGCACTATGATTACTGGTCTGATACCGTGCGCCGCTCGGTGCTGGTGGACTCCAAAGCCGACATGCTGATTTACGGTAACGGCGAGCGTCCACTGGTAGAAGTGGCGCACCGTCTGTCGCAGGGCGAGCCGGTGAGCAGTATCCGCGACGTGCGCAACACCGCCATCATGGTGAAAGAAGCGCTGCCGGGCTGGCGCGGGGTGGATTCCCGCATCATCGATATGCCGGGCAAAATCGATCCTATCCCGCACCCGTATGGCGAAGATCTGCCGTGCGCCGATAACAAACCGGTTGAGCCAAAGAAAGCGGAAGCGAAGGCTATCGTCGTGCAGCCGCCGCGCCCGAAACCGTGGGAAAAGACCTATGTGCTGCTGCCGTCCTACGAGAAGGTGAAAGCCGATAAGGTGCTCTACGCCCACGCGTCCCGTATTCTGCACCATGAAACCAACCCCGGCTGTGCGCGCGCGTTGATGCAGAAGCACGGCGAGCGTTTTATCTGGATCAACCCACCGGCGATCCCGCTCTCCACCGAAGAGATGGACAGCGTCTTTGCGCTGCCGTACAAACGCGTGCCGCACCCGGCGTACGGCAACGCCCGTATCCCGGCGTATGAGATGATCCGCTTCTCGATCAACATTATGCGCGGCTGCTTCGGCGGCTGTTCCTTTACTCTTGTTTTTATGTATTTAGAGTTAAACTCTACTTTTCTATTTTTAGAATTCAAGCTATTCATCGTAATTGAGAGATATCCTTTTAATGTTCAGCAAGCCTGTTAAAAGCACTTTATCTGAACCGCGTTTTGCCTAAATCCTGCTCAATATATACTCTCCCTGAGTTCTGAAATCCTCAAATTCCCCAATCTTAAAGCATTGATACATAGATGATGTCAGATAATGCGCAATCATCTCACCGCCAATATGGATCCGTTCCGGGTGTGGGTATGTCGCCTGTATAGCCCTTTGTTCATTCATCATTACAGGAATTGTCTGCAACAAATCCCCATCCAAGATTTGGCACTCAGGTTTTACTCCTGTTCCGTATTGTAATTGCTCTGATTCGAAATCATGGACTGAGCGATAGGCGAACGAAACGATATTTCCTGTTTCCTCGCAAATTGCGAACTGATAAACACTGGTTGTCACCGTTGAAGAAGAGGGAATTGCATGGTCATGCTTGTATTGTTTCCACAGCCTCCTTAGACAGGCCGATGTATGATAATTGAGATTTTGTATACCTGATACGACCATTCTGGTTGATGCTTCAAGCAACCAGGTGTTAGAAAATCCACCTGCCCCCGTTCCTGCTATGATGGTTCTTAGCTGGGGGATGTAACCTGCTTTGGAAACAAAAGATAACGGCTCCCCATTATCGGTGACGGCAAGGGTATCTGTTACAATCAGTGCTTGTGCTTCGTCTGTATAAAATATCAGTGATGACATATTTTCCTCATCCAGAAAAGACATTACATGAATCACAGAACAGGTCACTACAACCACGTGAAAGGGAGTCAGACCATTTTCCAGAGGTAAATATATTCTTGTGTTTGGACGCGTTGCGGTTCTCTGTAAAAAATATATAGCACAAACAAAAGTCCCCGCAGGGATAAATATAGTTATATGCGCTTTTTCTGCTGGCTTTTACAATTGAAAGTGACAGGTAAACGAAATGTGTTACAGGTTTCTTTTGCTTTTCGTTGGGTTCTGTATATGCGAATTTACCCTGTGTGTTATTTTTGCAATGGACTCAGGCTGTATTCAATCAATTAAGGTTTACTTCTGGCATTAAGATGTATCCGTTGCCTGTTTTTTAAGGGCACGGTTTGTGCCGGGAAATGAAAATCACATCTTAAGTTCTTCACTCAAAGGATTTGTGATGTTTATCACGTATGGTCCGGGTAACGTGTTGAGGTCAATGTATTGCATCGTGATGGTGTCGTTACATCTTTTACTTTCCTCCTGATTTGCATATTCACTCCCGGCAACCTGGTTGTTTGTTTTTTCTTCTTCCGGATTTATAGTGTAGGCATGAGGTGGCGTTTCAGGGCGACAGACTGTGAGGATAATCACTAACATTCATGCGCGTTATGGGCGTGTCAGCAAACTGGATGCAACAGAGCCGAAACTGAAATTTGAACCCGGATTTCTGTATGCTGAAATACCTTATATTAGCGGCATCCAGAATCGAAAACTGAGCCGATATGTACACTTTTATCTTATGGATAAAGCTATCCTGCAGGCCAGGGATTTAAAGCCTTTAGCCCGGGCATTTTTACGCTGGATAAGGTGGCTGGAGGATAACGGACTTGACCCTTTCACCCCGGGAACGTTGAAATACCAAAGCCCTACATATGGCTTCAGGGAGTATCTTCTGGGGGCCGTAAGGCAGGGGCGCATCGCCTCATCCACCGCGGCGGTGTACATCAGCGTTATCCGACGGTTTTACGTATTTCTGGGCAAGTGTGGTGAGCTGGCTGCCAGCTCATTTTTTACGTTGGTCGAAAAAGTCGTTGACGGGCGACGCAAGGTGATAAGTTCGGATCTTGCCATCAGGATAACCAGCACAACAAAAAGGACAATCAACCCACTGAATGATGCAGAGGTTCATATCCTGGATGAGGCACTGAAATCTGAGTCCGGGTTGTTCAGTTTAATGATTGTGCTGATGAAAAATTGTGGGCTACGGCTGGATGAAATGCTGACCCTGCCGTCGTCACTCTTTACTGAAGAGTACCTTGCCAGTGTCCCTGTATCTGAGTTGACCATCAGGGGGCTTCATATTGGTCCGAGATGCGGAGTTCATACGAAGTTTGGGATGACGCGAGAACTCTTCATCACCAGACGATTGTACGAGCAGGTTCTGGATTATCTGGCGGATGAGGAGTATGAAAAGAAGATCCAAAAATGGCGTGCACGACAGGGTGGGGAAGGGCGGCACGAGCCTTTATTTTTAATGGCAAACGGGAAACGGATGTCTGAAAAAGCCTTTTACTCCCGCTGGTACAGTTTTCGCCATCGCCTGGCCCGGTCTGCTCCGGGAAATGTGTTCAGACATAAACCCCATGATTTGCGGGCAACGTTTGCGACCCATTTTTTACGCTCGGCACTGAGTTGCTATCCCGATCAGGCCGCAAATGCGCTGGGTACAGTAAAATACTGGATGGGCCATAAAAGCGAAAATACGACGATGAAATACATCGTCTTTCTTCAGCAAAACCAGATTTCTGATGCAGTCGCCGGGGTCATGGACGCATTGATTGACGGTGCTGCAGGTCGCGATGGAGCCATATATGAGCCGGAGTGAAACGCAGATAACGTGGATGGCCGAAAATGTGCTGTCATGGGAGACGGTCAGCGGACACATCACTCAGCGGGATCTGAACCGATATTATTTACTTGACGTTTATCTTCAGGCTCATTTTTCAGATTATGTGTTGCTCCCCGGATGGTTTAGTGAACATTCGCATCTTGCCCGCCCTGAAAAACGCGATTTTATTGCCTCTCTGAAACGATTTCTTCTGTCTTACCGTCCCGCCGGAAGGTTAACCATTTTCCGTTATCTCAATATGTTTTTTATATGGCAGTCAGTCAATCAGTATGACTATGGCACGGCTGAAGGCGTTGAAATGTATATTAAACATCTCATGAACGATATTCGTCGGCGAAAAATTTCAGTCAGGATGGCAAGACACTACTTGTCCGTGGTCAACCGGTTTTTGCTTACGGGCGGGCAGATTCAGAGGCGGTATGAATATGAATTCTTACCGAAAGGAACGTATCAGCAGCAGGGAAGGGATAGCTATACCAGGAATGAACTTTCCGAGATCCTGAGGCAGTTGTCATCCATGAATGAGTTCCTTGCGGGATGTATCCGGGAGCATATCGCTAAATCGGAAAAAGGGGTGCGGCATTTCTCACCGTCTTTGCTGGCACCTGTTTATGAAGCGTATTTCCGGTATCCGGGAGAGAACGGGGTCAGCAGGGCAGAGATCATCATCAGGGACGTTCTGGAAAATTACTTTCTTACTTCTTTTTTTCTGTTCTGTTACCACACATGGGGAAACACCTCTCAGGTTCTGGGTCTGACGCGGGATGATATACATCTGGATGAAAAGGGTATCAGCACTGATTATGTTTATAAGGGGAGAGCGAATAAGTATATACGTCTGACGATAGGTAAATCGGAGTATGTGACCAAACGTGCGGGCTATTACTGGTTTCTGTCTTTTATCAGGCTCAGGGACGACATCGTTAACTATCTGGTTTCCGCAGATAACTTCCCTCCGGTACAGGCGCTGTTTCTGAGTGAGCCGCAGGTGAAATTCCGTAAGCTTTATTCTCTTAATCCCAGTCATCTGACTAAATTTTCTAACTCTGAGGGGGCGTGGGCCACGATGCGGCAGCTTAATCCCTCGCTTCCATCAATTACCGTTTCTGGCTTGCGCAAAACGTCTGAGCAGTATACGGACAGAACATTAAAGAATGGTCTGATTACGGCGGAAAAAGCACAGCATAACTGGGGCACTTACAGGCGGAATTATGCTGCAGGTAACCCACAGGGGGCGAAGGAAAACTTCAGTGCTGCACTTGATACGCTTATGAATCAGGGGATTGCGACACGTGCGTTATCCGAGCGGGTAAAAGTTGCTGATGAGCTGGGGATCGATCTGCGTGGAAGCGATGAGGGTGTGGATCTTTTATTGAATGGCCTGGGATGTCGATCGCAGGAGCCGCCTACAGATATTGAATTGCGCTTTATAAAAAAGCAAAAACGATTTGGCCGGACACCAAAGGCTTGTGCGGATTTTTCTCATTGTGTCGAATGTTCAAAAAGTTGCGTTGTGGAAACGCTGGAGTCTGTATGGCTCCTGCTGTCATTCAGGCATGCTATCGAGTATGGAAAACCGTTGTACATCGGTTCGGTCAATGCTGTGGAGCGTTATGAAACGTTACTCCTGAAGATTGATTTACGGCTTGTGTCAACAACGGGTAAAAAGTGATCCACTTACCGCCACCACCAACGGTTTAATATTGATCCACCTTGTTTACTCAGGATTAGCTTCAGCGATAACCCCGGCCTTTCGTTTCTGCTTCAGTCGATAGCTTTCCCCTTTTATTTGCACGACATGTGAGTGATGTAAGATCCGGTCCAGCATCGCCGATGTCAGCGCTGCATCACCGGCGAACGTCTGATCCCACTGCCCGAACGGCAGGTTGGAGGTCAGGATCATCGCGCTCTTCTCGTAACGTTTGGCGATGACCTGGAAGAACAGCTTGGCTTCCTCCTGACTGAACGGCAGATAACCTATTTCATCGATGATAAGCAGCTTCGGGGCCATGACACCACGATTGAGAGTCGTTTTGTAACGGCCCTGACGCTGTGAAGTGGACAGCTGTAGCAGCAGGTCCGCTGCTGTTGTGAAGCGAACCTTGATGCCCGCCCGTACTGCTTCGTAGCCCATGGCTATCGCCAGATGCGTTTTTCCCACGCCCGATGGCCCCAGCAACACGATGTTTTCGTTACGCTCTATGAAGCTCAGGGATCGCAGCGACTGGATTTGCTTCTGAGGAGCGCCGGTGGCGAAGGTGAAGTCGTACTCCTCGAACGTCTTTACCGCCGGGAAGGCTGCCATCCGCGTGTACATCGCCTGTTTACGCTGATGCCGGGCCAGTTTCTCCTCATGTAACAGGTGCTCCAGGAAGTCCATGTAGCTCCATTCCTGATCCACCGCCTGTTGCGACAGCGCCGGCGCTGCGCCGATAAGACTGTCCAGCTGGAGCTGTTCGGCAAGCACCATCAGCCGTTGATGTTGCAGTTCGACCATCATGCGGCTCCTCTGCAGAACGTGTCATAGATGGAGAGCGGATGATGCAACGGCTGCCTGTCGAAGGTCATCAGGCTTTCATCAACCTGCACATCATACTGTTTTTTCTCCGGTGGCAGTGCCAGCATGGATTGCTGTTCCTCCACCCAGCGATCGCAGGGGCGGGTCTGGATAGTTTCATGCTTACGTTGATTGGCCACATCGTACAGCCAGCGCAGGCCGTAACGGTTTGCGGTTTCAACATCGACGGTGATCCCCATCGGACGCAGGCGTGTCATTAACGGGATATAGAAGCTGTTGCGGGCGTACTGCACCATCCTCTCCACCTTGCCTTTAGTCTGCGCCCTGAAGGGACGGCACAGGCGGGGAGAGAAGCCCATCTCTTTGCCGAACTGCCACAGGGAAGGATGGAACCGGTGCTGCCCGGTCTGGTAAGCATCACGCTGCAGCACCACCGTTTTCATATTGTCGTACAGGACTTCCTGCGGTACACCGCCGAAGAAGCTGAACGCATTGCGGTGACAGGCTTCCAGCGTGTCGTAGCGCATGTTGTCGGTGAACTCGATGTAAAGCATTCTGCTGTATCCCAGAACAGCGACGAACACATGCAGGGGTGACTTGCCGTTTCGCATGGTCCCCCAGTCAACCTGCATCTGCCGTCCGGGCTCGGTTTCGAAGCGAACGACCGGTTCTGCCTGTGCTGGCAGGGTCTGTTTACGGATGAACTCTCTCAGGATAGTAAGCCCTCCACGATAGCCCAGCTCCATGATTTCCCTGGCAATAACGGTCGCCGGGATTTTGTAGGGATGCGCATCGCTGATCCGCTTAGAGATGTAATCACGGTATTCATCGAGCAGTGATGATGGTGCCGGGCGTGGTGAATACTGCGGCTTTTCAGATTTGGCTTTCAGGTGGCTGCGGACAGTATTGCGCGAAATACCCAGCTCCCTGGCAATGGCCCGGATACTCATTCCCCGCTTGTGCAGGACTTTAATTTCCATACGAATCTCAAAAGTGATCATAAGCTCCCCTGTATTCAGAGGAGCAGATTAACCCCTGGATCAATTTTCAACCGCTGGGGTGGATCAGTTTTGCACCGTTGGTAACAGCTTGGGCTGGTAGATGAGGCGACCCTGAAAAAAGCGCGCGTTAAACTTCAGCGAGAAGGTGTGGCTCCGGTATGGCAGATTTGAAGAAAAAAGAGGTAAGCCGTAGTCGAATGGCGGAGTTTCCTGCCGGAACGCCGCTTCGTTCAGGGGATGAGTTTCCGACTGAGGATATCATCTGTGAGGCACTAGAAAACAAAAGCTTTGAACGTCTGAATAACTGCCTGGTTATCGCCAGCTCAGATGAACATGATATGCGTTTTATCAATGAGGAGACGCTGAATATTTATTTCAGGGATGATGTCTGGACCAATCGCTATGTCAGAACCCATATTGGTGAAACGTTAAGAACCGTTAATTTTTCAGGCATACGGGATCCTGAACTGCGTCTTGAAGCCAAAATCATCTCAGCCAGCCTGCTCTGGATTGTCGGCAGGACCGCGAAGACGCAGTCACTGATCCGGAAATGTGCAAACATTGTGGCGGGAGCCCGTATTATTGAGTCTATGGGGTATCGCAGTCTGTTTCAGCTTCGTTTTCCGCTTGTCCGGAATGCTTTCATTGTAAAGATGAAGGAGGAGGATGAGCACGGCAGGAAGCGTTCTGAAAGAACATTACGTAATTACTTTATGGACCTGGCGGATATCTCGCTGACAGGTCATACCCGTCTTCGAAAATACGGTTACTTTCCTGATATTAGCTTCGACAGTTACAACAGTGTGGATGATTCAAACCAGACATATTGTATGCCTTTCAGTCTTATGATGTCTGTCTGGGAAGGGCTGATTACTGAACTGGATGCTGAAATCAGTGATTTCGATTTTGACGGGTTTTCCCGGCTGTGCGCTATCATAAACGGTTTTTATGATTCGCCTTACTATACGTCGATGCTGGAAGCCCGTAAAAGAGGGACAGCAAAAAGCATACCGGATTACCGGGCCGCGTATTACTACAATATTGTTGCCGGGGAAATTCGGGCGCTTTTCGCGACACTTGGCCCCGGGATGCAGGGCTGGTTCTCGGTACATAAAAATAAGCGCTGGAGATCTGATTTTATTGGCGTTGATCACATAAAGCTGAACACCTGGCATTTTGAGCTGACGTTAAAAGTCATGAATGTGATACAGGCCATGTCGGGGATGAGACACAGCGAAGTGCTTGGCGTGATGCACGGTTCACTGATTTATGATGGTGATATCCTGGGACTTCGTTCGGTGTTGCATAAGTTCGCCCCGGAAGGTGGAAGTCACGAAGACTGGGTTGTTTGTCGCTATGTGGAAAAGCCTTTTCAGCATTTACGCAGAATTAATCAAATCATGACAGGCCTGGACGGGAAGACGCTGGACAATGTTCCATTGTCTTTAAATATCAGGTCGTGGTTCTCGGAGCAAAAACTCTCTTTTATGGGGACGCAGCGCCAGACTGAGTGGGCAAAGAAATTTGTGAAAAGACACCATCTGTTCATCCGACGTGACCATATTGATGAGTTCAGGCTTTTAAATCCAAACATACGTGATGATGAACGCGTTGCGATGGAGATTCGGGAGGGGGCTTTCTGGCCATTGCGAACCCATCAGTTTCGCCGTTCACTTGCTGTACACCTCAGGCGTCTTGATCTGATTTCTACTAATGATCTTATCCGGCAGTTTAAGCACTTAATCAGAGGCATGACGGAGTGGTATATGTCCGGTGCACTCAACGCTTCGCATTTTAGCCGGGCGATCCCTCAGGCATTCGCTGCCGAGATTGAAAGGGTTGATACCGAACTCTCAGCTTCCAGGGCTGTTTCTTATCAGCATGAAGGCCTGCTTTATGGCGAAGGCGGGAAGTTACTGATGTCCCAGAGAGGTGGGCACTTACATCAGATGACGTTTCCTACACTGAAAAAAGCGATGAGCATGGCTAAACGAGGCGGGCAAAAACTGGTATCTCTTGGAAACGGTTTTTATTGCATGAATGGCCATGACTGCGAGTTTAAGGCGGTTGTTCAGTCAGCGTCCTGCAATCCGGGATGTGAGAACATGCTGGCCGGAGCTGATTCTGTTCCCGTGTGGAAACGCAGGATGGCTCATTATGACAACCTTCTGGAGATTGCCGTGCGAAATAATGCTCCTCAGGCTGACAGGGATTTTCTGATGCTTGAGAGAGATTTTTATGCAGATGCTGTCCGCTTTTTTGAAAAGGATGAATAGAGCATGACGAACGAACAGTCGGGGGTTAAAAAAACACAGGCAAGAGCAGAGCAGGCCCTGAGGGAACTGATGTTATCAGGGGAGCGTATCAGCCAGTATGCTGTGGAAAAACGAGCGGGGCTGGCAAACGGCACCCTGAATTATAACTGTCCTGAGTACAGGCAGGTCAGGGAGGCTATCCGCAGTCTGAAAAAAACGTGCCAGGGCACCGCGCCGGTTGATGAGCAGGGCATTGAGCAGCAGATCAAGCTGAAAGAAAAGTATCGCCGTCAGAGAAATGAGCTGAGGGAAGAAATCAAAAAGATGATGGCTGAAAATGTAGAGCTGTTACATAACCTTATACTTTTACAGCAGTATGTCAGGGAGCTTGAACGCAACACCGGGAGGGAGAAAGGGGACGTCATTCCGTTCTCGGGTGGTGTCAGGGACTGAGGCTATACTGAACGGAAGGACGCGAGGTGAATCGCCACGCGTTTAACAGACACCTCAGAGTCATTTATGGACTGACCCCGCCCCGGTAGACGATCCTGCCCTATAGTTTGAGCATAGGAGGAGCGTATGGGCACACCACGATTTACACCTGAATTTAAGGAAGAAGCCGTCCGTCAGATAACAGAACGCGGTTATTCCGTTGCCGAAGTATCCGACCGTCTGGGCGTTTCTGCACACAGCCTCTACAAGTGGCTACGGGCTATCAAACCTGATAACAGCGAACAGCATGCCCGGGATTTACTGGAAGCCAAAAGCGAGATCCTGAAACTCCGGGCGCAGCTAAAACGCACCGAAGAAGAACGGGATATCCTGAAAAAGGCCGCGCGGTACTTTGCAAGGGAGCCCGACTGAAGTACCGCTTTATCAATGAACACCGCACTGTATGGGGTGTGATGACGATGTGTCGGGTACTGAATGTCGCCCGGGCCGGGTTCTATGCGTGGCTGCACAACCCGGTCTCGGCGCGTGATAAAGATAACCAGCGTCTGCTGATGCTTATCCGCGACTCATATTCACTGAGCGGAGGCGTATACGGTTACCGGCGGGTTCATGGCGACCTGAACGAAATCGGGGAAACCTGCGGCAAAAACCGGGTGGGTCGTATTATGCAACAAAACCGGATCAAAGCCGTACGCGGCTATAAAGCGCCGCGTCGTATCGCCGGCCGGCCTTCAGTGGTTGCCCCTAATCGCGTGCAACGGCAGTTTACTGTTGTCCGGGCCAATCAGGTCTGGGTCACAGATATTACTTATATCCGCACCTGGCAGGGCTGGCTGTATCTGGCGGTGGTTATCGATCTCTTCGCCCGTAATGTGGTCGGCTGGTCGATGAAGCCCACTCTCTCACGCGAACTGGCACTCGACGCGCTGATGATGGCCGTCTGGCGGCGAAAACCGGACGGCGAGGTCATCGTGCACTCAGACCAGGGCAGCCAGTACGGCAGTGACGACTGGCAGCGCTTCTGCCGGGCTAATAACCTGGCCCCGAGCATGAGCAGGCGTGGCAACTGCTGGGATAATGCGGTGGCCGAATCGTTCTTCAGTTCGCTGAAAAAAGAGCGGATCAGAAAACGCATCTATAAAACCCGGGATCTGGCCCGGGCCGATATCTTCGATTACATTGAAGTGTTCTACAACCGGGCCCGGCGCCACAGTCACCTCGGCGGCCTCAGTCCGGAGGCCTTCGAACAGGCCTCATCGTGAGGACAGAATTTGTCTACGGGCGTGGGGTCAGTCCACTAGGGTTACCTAATTCACCTATGTCTACTTCTGGCACAATGCAGAAATGAGATAGATTTACTTTATCCGCTTCTCGCTCAAAGCTGTCCGTAATCCCCTGCCTGCTTAAAAAAACCGGATTAACGTGTGATGTTTTTACGTTTTCCAGGCAGCCTTCATCGGTAAGTACCTGTCTTACAGACTTCAATGCACTTAGTTAAGAAACATCCTAATCGTCCTTTCGCCGATCGCGAGATCTGTTATGGCAGCTAAACTCGATTGATACCCCAATCCGCCGGGCAGCATTTCCTTTCCGCACGCAAGAAGGAGAAGATCATGAAAGCAGTAATTTACAACGGTCCTTATGATGTAAAAGTAAAAGACGTACCGGATGCGAAAATTGTCCGCCCCACGGATGTACTCGTCCGCATCACCACCACCAACATTTGTGGGTCGGACTTGCACATGTATGAGGGCCGGACCAGCTTTGAACAGGGACGGATTCTGGGTCACGAAAACCTGGGTGAAGTGGTCGAAATTGGCTCAGGCGTTGAACGTATTAAGGTGGGCGACTATGTTTGTCTGCCGTTTAACGTGGGATGTGGTTTTTGCGAAAACTGTGAAAAAGGTCTGACCGGCTTTTGTCTCACTACCAATCCGGGTTCGGCAGGCGCAGCTTATGGTTTTGCTGAAATGGGTCCCTGGGAGGGGGGGCAGGCGGAACTGCTTCGGGTGCCATTTGCCGACTTTAACTGCCTTGTTCTTCCCCCTGATGCGGCAGAAAAAGAAGATGATTATGTGATGCTCTCTGACATTTTTCCTACCGGCTGGCATGCAACAGAACTTGCCGGATTGAAGCCTGGTGAAAGCGTGGCCATTTATGGCGCGGGGCCGGTCGGTTTGATGGCAGCTCATTCGGCGATCATTAAAGGTGCTTCACAGGTGTTTGTGGTTGATACGCACACAGACCGGTTGGCTCTGGCTGAAAAAATGGGGGCGACGGGCATCAATGCTACTGGCGATGAAGCTGTACAAAAAATTCTCGACCTGACGGATGGACGCGGTACGGATTGTGGCTGCGAATGTGTTGGCTATCAGTGCTGTAACAAACATGGCCATGAAGATAACTCTGTCACCATGAACAGTCTTGTTGCGTCGACGAAAGCAACCGGGGGAATTGGTGTGGTTGGCGTCTTTATTCCTCAGGATCCGGGGGCTGAATCGGAGCTTGCCAGAGAGGGTAAGATGCCATTTGATTTTGGGAGTTTCTGGTTTAAAGGACAGGCAATCCGTACCGGCCAGGCGAACGTTAAGGCCTATAACCGTCAGCTGTCTCGCCTCATCCATCACGATAAAGCCAGTCCGGGCAAAATAATTTCTCATCGTCTTTCGCTTGAAGAGGCTCCTGCCGGATATAAGCACTTCGATGAGCGGGATGAAGGATGGACGAAGGTTATCCTTAAGCCTTAAATAGAGTTATCCGGTATGAGAAAGCAAAAACCGGGAAAGAATGTATGACTTTTGACAGGGTGCAATAAAATATCCTGTCAGGGCGTTATTATTCATACTTTCAGCTGCCAGGTGATGCTGCCAACTTACTGATTTAGTGTATGATGGTGTTTTTGAGGTGCTCCAGTGGCTTCTGTTTCTATCAGCTGTCCCTCCTGTTCAGCTACTGACGGGGTGGTGCGTAACGGCAAAAGCACCGCCGGACATCAGCGCTATCTCTGCTCTCACTGCCGTAAAACATGGCAACTGCAGTTCACTTACACCGCTTCTCAACCCGGTACGCACCAGAAAATCATTGATATGGCCATGAATGGCGTTGGATGCCGGGCAACCGCCCGCATTATGGGCGTTGGCCTCAACACGATTTTACGTCACTTAAAAAACTCAGGCCGCAGTCGGTAACCTCGCGCATACAGCCGGGCAGTGACGTCATCGTCTGCGCGGAAATGGACGAACAGTGGGGATACGTCGGGGCTAAATCGCGCCAGCGCTGGCTGTTTTACGCGTATGACAGGCTCCGGAAGACGGTTTGCGCACGTATTCGGTGAACGCACTATGGCGACGCTGGGGCGTCTTATGAGCCTGCTGTCACCCTTTGACGTGGTGATATGGATGACGGATGGCTGGCCGCTGTATGAATCCCGCCTGAAGGGAAAGCTGCACGTAATCAGCAAGCGATATACGCAGCGAATTGAGCGGCATAACCTGAATCTGAGGCAGCACCTGGCACGGCTGGGACGGAAGTCGCTGTCGCTCACAAAATCGGTGGAGCTGCATGACAAAGTCATCGGGCATTATCTGAACATAAAACACTATCAATAAGTTGGAGTCATTACCCTTTTTTCAACTTCTGATGGATGCGAGTGATTGAACTCATACATTAATGTTTTCCCACGAAGTCTTTTTTCAGGTAAGCCTTCGCACATATCGGTAAATAGCTTGCCTGCTTTTATTTTTTCTGTCATCGACATGTTCATTTTTAACATTCCGTCCTGATAAGTTGGTCGGATAAGGCGCTCGCGCCGTATCCGACATTAATTTCTTAAGCGACTTCATTCACCTGGCGACGCAGCAGAGAAAGTGGGCCGGGGCCGCTAAGCGTGAACACGGAAATTAAGGTGAAGCCCAGCGCCACCAGACCCAGCACCAGGTAAGCGCCCTGGAAACCGATGCTTTCATACATATTGCCCGCCAGAATAGACATAAAAATCATCGCCAGTTGCTTAAAGAAGCAGAAACAGACCAGATAAATCGTCGCTGAAAAACGCACTTCAAACTGGCTGGTAATATATTTAAAGCAGCCCACCAGCAGGAACGGTACTTCAAACATATGCAGCGTTTTCAGAATAACCACTTCCAGTGCTGAGGTAGCGAACGATGAGCCAATAATACGTACTGACATAATAGTGCCAGCCAGCAGCAGGGCGTTTTTCCCACCGATGCGATTAATGATCAGTGGCGCAAAAAACATAATCGAGGCGTTAAGTAATTCGCCCATTGTCGTTACGTAGCCAAATACCCGCGTACCCTGTTCACCGGTAGCAAAGAACGAAGTAAAGAAATTAGCAAACTGTTGGTCAAAAACATCGTAGGTGCAGGAAACGCCAATAACATACAGTGACAAAAACCACAGTTTTGGCTGTCTGAACAGTTCCAGCGCCAGCTTAAGGCTAAATGCCGAATGGTTGGCACCTACCGCATTGGCAACCGTGGCAGAAGAGGGCGCATCCGTTTTGGCGAAAAAGAGTAAAACGGCGAGGATGAATGCACAGCCAGAACCCAGCCAGAAAACAAACTGATTATTGATGGTGAACATGATGCCGACAATCGAGGCACACAGCGCCCAGCCAACACAGCCAAACATCCGCGCGCGACCATATTCGAAATTACTGCGACGGCTGACTTTCTCGATAAATGCCTCTACTGCTGGCGCACCGGCGTTAAAACAAAAGCCTAGATAAATACCACCAACAATCGATCCTACTAAAATGTTGTATTGTAACAGTGGCCCGAAGATAAAAATAAAGAACGGCGCAAACATCACTAACATGCCGGTAATAATCCACAGCAGGTATTTGCGCAGCCCGAGTTTGTCAGAAAGCAGACCAAACAGCGGTTGGAATAATAGCGAGAACAGAGAAATAGCGGCAAAAATAATACCCGTATCACTTTTGCTGATATGGTTGATGTCATGTAGCCAAATCGGGAAAAACGGGAAGTAGGCTCCCATGATAAAAAAGTAAAAGAAAAAGAATAAACCGAACATCCAAAAGTTTGTGTTTTTTAAATAGTACATAATGGATTTCCTTACGCGAAATACGGGCAGACATGGCCTGCCCGGTTATTATTATTTTTGACACCAGAGCAACTGGTAATGGTAGCTACCGGCGCTAAGGTGGAATTCCGCCGACACTGACGGGCTCCAGGAGTCGTCGCCACCAATCCCCATATGGAAACCGTCGATATTCAGCCATGTGCCTTCTTCCGCGTGCAGCAGATGGCGATGGCTGGTTTCCATCAGTTGCTGTTGACTGTAGCGGCTGATGTTGAACTGGAAGTCGCCGCGCCACTGGTGTGGGCCATAATTCAATTCGCGCGTCCCGCAGCGCAGACCGTTTTCGCTCGGGAAGACGTACGGGGTATACATGTCTGACAATGGCAGATCCCAGCGGTCAAAACAGGCCGCAGTAAGGCGGTCGGGATAGTTTTCTTGCGGCCCTAATCCGAGCCAGTTTACCCGCTCTGCTACCTGCGCCAGCTGGCAGGTCAGGCCAATCCGCGCCGGATGTGGCGTATTGCTCGCCACTTCAACATCAACGGTAATCGCCATTTGACCACTTCCATCAATCCGGTAGGTTTTCCGGCTGATAAATAAGGTTTTCCCCTGATGCTGCCACGCGTGGACCGTGGTAATCAGCACCGCGTCGGCAAGCGTATCTGCCGTGCACTGCAACAACGCTGCTTCGGCCTGGTAATGGCCCGCCGCCTTCCAGCGTTCGACCCAGGCGTTAGGGTCAATGCGGGTCGCTTCACTTACGCCAATGTCGTTATCCAGCGGTGCGCGGGTGAACTGATCGCGCAGCGGCGTCAGCAGTTGTTTTTTATCGCCAATCCACATCTGTGAAAGAAAGCCTGACTGGCGGTTAAATTGCCAACGCTTATTATCCAGCTCGATGCAAAAATCCGTTTCGCTGGTGGTCAGTTGCGGGATGGCGTGGGGCGCGGAGGGGAGTGTCACGCTGAGGTTTTCCGCCAGACGCCACTGCTGCCAGGCGCTGATGTGTCCGGCTGCTGACCATGTGGTCGCGTTCGGTTGCACTACGTGAACCGTTAGCCAGAGTTGTCCGGCGCTCTCCGGCTGCGGTAGTTCAGGCAGTTCAATCAACTGTTTACCTTGTGGAGCGACATCCAGAGGCACTTCACCGCTTGCCAGCGGCTTGCCATCCAGCGCCACCATCCAGTGCAGGAGCTCGTTATCGCTATGACGGAACAGGTATTCGCTGGTCACTTCGATGGTTCGCCCGGATAAACTGAACTGGAAAAACTGCTGCTGGTGTTTTGCTTCCGTCAGCGCCGGATGCGGCGTGCGGTCTGCAAAGACCAGACCGTTCATGCAGAACTGGCGATCATTCGGCGTATCGCCAAAATCACCGCCGTAAGCCGACCACGGATTGCCATTTTCATCATATTTAATCAGCGACTGATCCACCCAGTCCCAGACGAAGCCGCCCTGTAAACGGGGGTACTGACGAAACGCCTGCCAGTATTTAGCGAAGCCGCCAAGACTGTTACCCATCGCGTGGGCGTATTCGCAAAGGATCAGCGGGCGCGTCTCTCCAGGCAACGAAAGCCATTTTTTGATGGACCATTTCGGCACAGCCGGGAAGGGCTGGTCTTCATCCACGCGCGCGTACATCGGGCAAATAATATCGGTTGCGAAGGTGTCGGCTCCGCCGCCTTCATACTGTACCGGGCGGGAAGGATCGACAGATTTGATCCAGCGATAGAGTGCGTCGTGATTAGCGCCGTGGCCTGATTCATTCCCCAGCGACCAGATGATCACACTCGGGTGATTACGATCGCGCTGCACCATTCGCGTTACGCGTTCGCTCATCGCGGGTAGCCAGCGCGGATCATCGGTCAGACGATTCATTGGCACCATGCCGTGGGTTTCAATGTTGGCTTCATCCACCACATACAGGCCGTAGTGGTCGCACAGCGTGTACCACAGCGGATGGTTCGGATAATGCGAACAGCGCACGGCGTTAAAGTTGTTCTGCTTCATCAGCAGGATATCCTGCACCATCGTCTGCTCATCCATGACCTGACCATGCAGAGGATGATGCTCGTGACGGTTAACGCCGCGAATCAGCAACGGCTTGCCGTTCAGCAGCAGCAGACCATTTTCAATCCGCACCTCGCGGAAACCGACATCGCAGGCTTCTGCTTCAATCAGCGTGCCGTCGGCGGTGTGCAGTTCAACCACCGCACGATAGAGATTCGGGATTTCGGCGCTCCACAGTTTCGGGTTTTCGACGTTCAGACGTAGGGTGACGTGATCGGCATAACCACCACGCTCATCGATAATTTCACCGCCGAAAGGCGCGGTGCCGCTGGCGACCTGCGTTTCACCCTGCCACAAAGAAACCGTCACCCGCAGCTCATCGCGCAGCTCGCCGTACATCTGAACGTCTGCCTCCAGTACAGCGCGGCTGAAATCATCATTAAAGTGAGTGGCTACATGGAAATCGCTGATTTGCGTGCTCGGTTTATGCAGCAACGAGACGTCACGGAAAATGCCGCTCATCCGCCACATATCCTGATCTTCCAGATAACTGCCGTCACTCCAGCGCAGCACCATCACCGCGAGGCGGTTTTCTCCGGCGTGTAAAAATGCGCTCAGGTCAAATTCAGACGGCAAACGACTGTCCTGTCCGTAACCGACCCAGCGCCCGTTGCACCACAAATGAAACGCCGAGTTAACACCATCAAAAATAATTCGCGTCTGGCCTTCCTGTAGCCAGCTTTCATCAACATTAAATGTGAGCGAGTAACAACCCGTCGGATTCTCCGTGGGAACATACGGCGGATTGACCGCAATGGGATAGGTCACGTTGGTGTAGATAGGCGCATCGTAACCGTGCATCTGCCAGTTTGAGGGGACGATGACAGTATCGGCGTCAGGAAGATCGCGCTCCAGCCAGCTTTCTGGTACCGCTTCTGGTGCCGGAAACCAGGCAAAGCGCCATTCACCATTCAGGCTGCGCGACTCTTGGGAAGGGCGATCGGTGCGAGCCTCTTCGCTATTACGCCAGCTGGCGAAAGGGGGATGTGCCGCAAGGCGATTAAGTTGGGTAACGCCAGGGTTTTCCCAGTCACGACGTTGTAATACGACGGCCAGTGAATCCGTAATCATTGTCATAGTTGTATCCTGCGTGAATTGTTATCCGCTCACATTTTCGCATAACATACGAGCCGGACACATAGAGTGTAAAGCCTGGGGTGCCTAATGAGTGAGCTGACTCACATTAATTGCGTTGCGCTCACTGCCCGCTTTCAAGTCGGGAAACTTGTCGTGCCAGCTGCATTAAGGAATCTGCCAACGTGCGGGGAGAGGTGGTTTGCGTATTGGGCGCCAGGGTGGTTTTTCTTTTCACCAGTGAGACGGGCAACAGCTGATTGCTCTTCACCGCCTGGCCCTGAGAGAGTTTCAGCAAGCGGTCCACGCTGGTTTGCCCCAGCAGGCGAAAATCCTGTTTGATGGTGGTTAACGGCGGGATATAACACGAGCTGTCTTCGGTATCGTCGTATCCCACTACCGAGATATCCGCACCAACGCGCAACCCGGACTCGGTAATGGCGCGCATTGCGCCCAGCGCCATCTGATCGTTGGCAACCAGCATCGCAGTGGGAACGATGCCCTCATTTAGCATTTGCATGGTTTGTTGAAAACCGGACATGGCACTCCAGTCGCCTTCCCGTTCCGCTATCGGATGAATTTGATTGCGAGTGAGATATTTATGCCAGCCCGCCAGACGCAGACGCGCCGAGACAGAACTTAATGGGCCCGCTAACAGCGCGATTTGCTGGTGACCCAATGCGACCAGATGCTCCACGCCCAGTCGCGTACCGTCTTCATGGGAGAAAATAATACTGTTGATGGGAGTCTGGTCAGAGACATCAAGAAATAACGCCGGAACATTAGCGCAGGCAGCTTCCACAGCAATGGCATCCTGGTCATCCAGCGGATAGTTAATGATCAGCCCACTGACGCGTTGCGCGAGAAGATTGTGCACCGCCGCTTTACAGGCTTCGACGCCGCTTCGTTCTACCATCGACACCACCACGCTGGCACCCAGTTGATCGGCGCGAGATTTAATCGCCGCGACAATTTGCGACGGCGCGTGCAGGGCCAGACTGGAGGTAGCAACGCCAATCAGCAACGACTGTTTCCCCGCCAGTTGTTGTGCCACGCGGTTGGGAATGTAGTTCAGCTGCGCCATCGCCGCTTCCACCTTTTCCCGCGTTTTCGCAGAGACGTGGCTGGCCTGGTTCACCACGCGGGAAACGGTCTGATAAGAGACACCGGCATACTCTGCGACATCGTATAGCGTTACTGGTTTCACATTTACCACCCTGA
Organism: Enterobacter cloacae complex sp. 277I4; assembly: GCF_050031465.1. NCBI lineage: Bacteria > Pseudomonadati > Pseudomonadota > Gammaproteobacteria > Enterobacterales > Enterobacteriaceae > Enterobacter > Enterobacter cloacae complex sp. 277I4. Next base: position 4,279,109 of record NZ_JBLGWC010000001.1, on the reverse strand, counting down.
ATTGACTCTCTTCGGGTGCTATCATGCCATACCACGAAATGTTTTGCGCCATTCGGAGGGGGCACGCCGAAGTGAGATTCAAAATGCCGACGTCAGTTCACAGGTGGGTAATGATACCAACGTGTTGATTTCGTATTTTCACTGACACCAGGATCATCCTGATGTTACAAGGATTGAATGACTACAGATTAAAATAGTCATCAACAGGTTGACAGCATTACCGTTTTTTTCGTCTCATTTTTATCGTATTCGGGTGTCTGTCTGTACCATGCAGACGCTCGCTTTTTGTAATGCCAGCTAAAGAAACAGGCTTAACGTAGGATATTTAATGAGATGGTCACTCCCTCCTTCCCGGTACTATGCTGAGGACAGGCTTTCATTCGGAGAACTATCATGGAAAACATTGCGCTCATTGGTATCGATCTGGGTAAAAACTCTTTCCATATTCATTGCCAGGATCGTCGCGGGAAGGCTGTTTACCGTAAAAAATTTACCCGGCCAAAGTTGATCGAATTTTTGGCGACATGCCCCGCTACAACCATCGCAATGGAAGCCTGTGGCGGTTCTCACTTTATGGCACGCAAGTTGGAAGAGTTGGGGCATTCCCCAAAGCTGATATCACCACAATTTGTCCGCCCGTTCGTTAAAAGCAATAAAAACGACTTTGTCGACGCCGAAGCTATTTGTGAAGCTGCATCGCGTCCGTCTATGCGTTTTGTGCAGCCCAGAACGGAATCTCAGCAGGCAATGCGGGCTCTGCATCGTGTCCGTGAATCCCTGGTTCAGGATAAGGTAAAAACAACCAATCAAATGCATGCTTTTCTGCTGGAATTTGGCATTAGCGTTCCCCGAGGAGCTGCCGTTATTAGCCGACTGAGTACCATTCTTGAGGATAATAGTTTGCCTCTTTACCTCAGCCAGTTATTGCTGAAATTACAACAGCATTATCACTATCTTGTTGAGCAGATTAAAGATTTGGAATCCCAGTTGAAACGAAAGTTGGACGAAGATGAGGTTGGACAGCGCTTGCTGAGCATTCCCTGCGTCGGAACACTGACAGCGAGTACTATTTCAACTGAGATTGGCGACGGGAAGCAGTACGCCAGCAGCCGTGACTTTGCGGCGGCAACAGGGCTTGTACCTCGGCAGTACAGCACGGGAGGTAGGACGACATTGCTGGGAATTAGTAAGCGAGGTAATAAAAAGATCCGAACTTTGTTGGTTCAATGTGCCAGGGTATTCATACAAAAACTGGAACACCAGTCTGGCAAATTGGCCGATTGGGTCAGGGATTTACTGTGCCGGAAAAGCAACTTTGTCGTCACTTGTGCTCTGGCAAACAAGCTGGCCAGAATAGCCTGGGCCCTAACGGCACGACAGCAAACTTATGTAGCATAACGGCAGAAATACACCGGTTTAAAGAATTACTGATCTGGTTTTGCGAATACTGATATTGATGATACTAACGGCCCACCGGCCTGTTGAGGAACCTGTAAAACGGAAAGGCTCATTGAAGCCGTATATTTTCTGGAGGTTCATCAGGCGCGGAACTCATCAAGGCGCGGGAATAAAATCCCATTCAGACGCCGGATAGATTCAAGCAAGCCAACTTGTCGTCAAAATCGGTGTTGCAAAAACGGGAGTGACCATAGATTCCGTTTGCCAAGCGGCCCCCATATTGAATGGCTGACGGTACTGGATTTCGATGAGATAAAAATAGACCGTATTTTTATTGCCAATATTGATGACCCGGTGAAGCGAGCGCTACTTGTTTCTGTGGTGAAAGGGTTACGTGGTACTGGCAAACCACTGGTGTTTGAAGGGGTGGAAACGCCAGGACAGTTTGAATTCGTCCGTTCTCTTGGCCCCGGTTACCTAGTTCAGGGCTGGTATACCGGAAAACCCGAAACAATATCTGCGATGAATATTCAGGGTTAAAACGATACGGGGCCCGGCCCGTATCGGCAACCCGACCCGTCAGCGTATCGCTTTCTGTCTGAAGCCGGTTCAGGTCGGCTTCTATCTGCGCGATGCGGCGGGAGATTTATTCAGAACGACTGCCGAAGTTCATCCGGCGAATCTTATCCAGCTGCGCCTGCAGATGGTCTATTTCGCGCTCCCGGTCGGCCTGCTTTTCCAGCAGGGCGCGGTTCAGCGCTTCCTGTTCGGACAGGCGCTGTTTCAGCAGAAGGATGTCGTCAGGGGGAGGTGTTGTTCATAAGCCCGCATTTTACCAGGCTTATTCAACGACAACCAGGATAAAGAGGCCTACAACATGGTCAGGGACGTAAGCAGTCTTTTAGGCTGCCGCCAGTCGATGCCTTCCAGAAGCATTGCCAGCTGCGCCGGGGTCAGGAACACTTTGCCATCGCGGGCAGAGGGCCAGGCGAAGCGGCCGCGTTCCAGCCGTTTGGTCAGCAGGCACAGCCCGTCGCCGGTGGACCACAGCAGTTTGACCTTACTGCCGCTGCGGCCCCGGAAGATGAAGACATGGCCGGATATCGGGTCATCTTTCAGCATCGTCTGCACCTTTGCGGCGAGACCATTGAAGCCGTTGCGCATGTCGGTGATACCGGCAACCAGCCAGATTTTGGTGCCTGTTGGCAGGTGGTTATCACTTCCTTTATCTGTCCTGTGATGATCCTTATGACTTCGCCAGACTACTTCACCACACACATGGGTCTGCCAGATACCGGTTCGGGATGGATTTCCGCTTCTACGCTGAACACCGTCTTTAGAAGCTCTGGTTTCATCACTGCTTCCGGAGCACCTTGCGCCATCACGCGACCGCTTGCCAGTACCACCAGATGATCGCAATAGCGGCTGGCCTGATTCAGATCGTGGAGTACCGTCACTACGGTTTTCCCCTGCCTTTTGAGTTCAACCATCAGGCGCATCAGTTCAACCTGATGATTGATATCGAGGTAGGTCGTAGGCTCATCAAGAAGAATGAGTGGGGTATCCTGTGCCAGCACCATCGCCAGAAACGCACGCTGGCGCTGGCCGCCGGAAAGCTGGGTTAACCTGCGGTCAGCCAGATTGCGCGTCCGGGTCTGACTCATTGCCACGTTGACCCGCTCGTTGTCTTCCGCGGAGAGTCGCCCCCACAACGACAGCCACGGGCTGCGGCCGTAGGAAACCAGTTCCCGTACAGTGATCCCCTCGGGGGATAAATGGTGTTGCGGCAGTAAAGCCAGGCGGCGAGCCAGCTGGCGGGCGGAAAAACCGGCTATGGGTTTTTCATCAAGCAATATCTCGCCAGAGTCTGGTGTTAACAGGCGAGAAAAACAGTTCAACAGCGTCGATTTCCCGCAACCGTTAGGGCCGAGCAGGGCCGTGATTTTTCCGGCAGGCAGGGCGAGAGAAAGTCCATCCAGCACGGTTTGTGCGCCATAGCTGACGGTCAGATTTTCAGTACGTAATCTCATTTATCGCATTCTCACAAGCAGCCAGACAAACCACGGTGCGCCGATAATGGCGGTCAGCACGCCTGCCGGAAGCTCCAGCGGCGGATGAATGATTCGTGCCAGCAGATCGGCAATGACCAGCAACAACGCGCCCGTCAGGGCCGAAACGGGCATCAGCCAGCGGTGACGCCCGCCGGCGATCCTGCGCACCATGTGCGGCACGACGAGACCAATAAAACTTATCGGGCCACAGACGGCCACGCCGGTTGCTGTCATCGCGACAGCCAGCATCAGCCCCTGGAACCGGGTGCGCTGAACCGACACGCCGAGCGTGGCTGCTCGTGCATCGCCCAGCGCCAGCAGGTCGAGATCGCGACAAAAGCGCAGGCTCAGCGGCAAAAACAGAATGAGCAACGGCACGGCAATCTTCACAAAGTGCCAGTCGCGCCCCCATAAGCTACCCGTCAGCCACAGCAGGGCACTGTTTACATCCTGCGGGTGCAGGAGCATCAGGTAATCCGTCAGGCTCGCCCAGCAGGCGGAAAGCGCCACGCCGGTGAGCGCCAGCTTCATCGGCTGGTGGGTCTTTGCCAGCATCTTCAGCAAGATCAACCCCGCCATACCGCCCGCAAAGGCCAGCAGCGGCAGCACCATCACGGATAGTGATGGCATAAGAAGCAGTGCTCCCACAGAGGCAAGGCTGGCGGCATGGTTAATGCCGAGAATATCCGGTGATGCTAGCGGGTTACGCACAATCCCCTGTACCAGCACGCCCGCCACGGCGAGGGCTGCACCGACAAACAGTGCCAGCAGCAAGCGCGGCAGTCGGTACTCCATCAATACATAATAATGCTCGCGTCCGTCCTGCCAGTCGGTCAGCAGCGCGCGCCACGGCACGGGGATCACCCCCATATGGAGTGATAACAGCGCACAACCTGCCAGGGCAAGGGTGATGAAAATGACCAGCGCAATTTTCATCCTCGCCTCCTCACCAGCCAGACAAAGCAAGGACTGCCAATCAGCGCCAGCACTGCGCCTGCGGGCAGATCGCCGGGGAAGGCCAGCGCGCGTGCGAGTACATCTGCCATCAGCATCAGCGTGGCCCCCAGCAGCATGCTCACCGGCAGTACGTTGCGCTGATCGAAGCCTGCCCAGAAGCGCGCCAGATGTGGCACCAGCAGGCCGATAAACGCCACCGGACCTGCCACACTGACGCACGCGCCAACCAGAAGCAGCACTAACATATTGATGATCAAACGTAGTCTCGGCAGGTTCACTCCCAGCGTATGGGCGGTACTGTCGCTGACGTTGAGCAGGTTCAGTTGATTCGCCAGCAGCAACACGACAGGGACTGCAGTGACCACCACCGGCAAGAGCTGCCAGACATCCTGCCAGTGGGCGTGGGACACTCCGCCTGCCAGCCAGTAAAAGATGCCGTAAGCATGATCTTCGGCCAGCAGCAGGGTGATGCGGGTCAGGGCCATACAAAAGGCCGACAGCGCGATACCCGCGAGGATCAGTTTGTTTCTGTCCTGGGTATGACGAAACCCGCCTCCTGCGGTCATGACCAGCAGCCAGCTCACGCCGCCCCCGCATGCCGCGATGAACGACAGGGAATAGCCTGCAACCGGCGTCGGACTCAGCGCGCTGGTAAGCGCCATAGCCAGCGCCGCGCCGCTGTTAATGCCGAGCAGTGAAGGAGAGGCCATTGGGTTGTGGGTCAGGGTTTGCAGCAGCGTGCCCGCGAGCGCCAGGCTTGCGCCGATCAGAACGGCGACCAGGCTTCGCGGCAAACGAAGGTTTTGCACCAGCGCTTCTGGTAGCGTTGGCGTGTGTCCAGGCAGCAGGGCGCGGATTGCGTCTGCTCCGGAAACAGGAATGGCCGAGTAGCAAAACAGACTCAGCCAGAAAATAATAATAAGTACTGCAACGGGAAGCCCCCACAGCAGCACCGGGTGTTTTAGCGCGGTCATTTCACATCGGTAAGCGGCTGATGGTGGAAGATTTTTACCGTGTCAGCGGCAATACGCTCTGCGGCAAAAATACCGCGCATCCGCGCCCAGGCGTTACTGTCGACTGAAGCAACCTGCTGCTTCTGCGCGGCGGTTAATATCTGCCAGAGCGGATCTTGTTGCCAGCGTTTAACAATGCTCTCTTCGCGATAGTGGGCAACCAGCAGCCAGGCAGGATTGACCGCCAGCAGTTGCTCCAGGCCGATGGACGGCATGGACGCGCCCGCCATCGCAGCGGGAACGTTCAGCCCCAGAGAAGCCAGCACGCTGCCGGTCCAGGTCTCCTGGGTATGCAGGTTGAATAGCTGTTCGCGTGATGTGCCAAAGGCCACGCGTGTCCCTGTGGGAAGCTGGCTGGACCACTGCGCCATCTTCTCTTTATGTTGTTCCAGACGCGCCTGCATCTCTCGTTTTTTACCTACCACTTCGCCGATGATAGCCGCTGAGTGCAAATTTTCAGCGTAGGTTTCGTTGCGGGACTTAAGCAGCAGTACCGGCGCGATTTGCTGCAAGGCAGTGTAAATCCCCGCATGGCGACTGCTGTCGGCAATGATCAGGTCTGGTTTCAGGGCAGCAATGGCTTCCAGGCTCGGCTGCGCGCGCGTTCCGACGGACTGCCACGGTTTCAGGTGCGCACGCACTTCGGGCAGGATGCGTTTTGCATCGTTATCGTCGGCAATACCGATCGGGCTGACGTCCACGGCGGCCAGCGCATCGGCGAACGAGAGTTCCAGCACCACAATCCGTTGTGGCGTTTTATCGAGTGTAAACGTGCCGTGTTCGTCCTGAACCGTGGCGGCAAAGGCGTGGCCGATCACCAGCAGCAGGCCTGCAAAAAGAAAACGGATAAATGCCAACATAGTCACATTCCAGCTAAAAGCCCGGCAAGCCGGGCGTTAACACATCAGAACTTCAACGACCCCTGCATATACAGCGTGCGCGGCTGGCCTGCGTAGATGCCTTTGTTGTTGTCGTCATAAGAGCGGATGAAGTAGTCCTGGTCGAAGATGTTTTTCACACCGAACGCCAGGTTCAGATCTGCCATCTGCGGGCCAAAGTCATACGCCACGCGTGCGCCCCAGAGCATGAAGCCGGGAATGCGGCCGGTACTGCCGTCGGCGCTCTCTTTCACCGTATTGGCGTTATCCGCAAACTGGCTGGACTGGAAATCGCTGTTCAGATTGAACGTCCAGTTGCCCGGCTTGTAGTCCACGCCCAGCGTGCCTTTATGTTTCGGGGAGAATGGCACCTGATTGCCATAGGTGTCGCCTTTCTCGCGGATTTCCGCGTTCACATACGCATAGCTGGCGTAGACGGAAACGTTATCAAGCGTTGGCGTTAGCGTACCCAGGTCGTAACGTGCCTGCGTTTCCAGCCCGGTATGGCGCGTTTTGCCACGTGCAGTGACGGTGTCGTTGGTCTGGTTGGAGTCGTACTGATTGTTAAAGTTAATCAGGAACAGCCCCATTTCCGCCGTCAGCGCGCCGTCATCGTAGCGGGTACCGAGTTCCCAGGTTCGCGCTTTTTCCGGTTCCACATTGCCGCTTTGCACAGCCTTGCCAATCTGGCTGTACTGTACGGTGCCGAACGAGCCTTCAGTGTTTGCATAAAGATTCCAGCTATCAGTCAGGTGATAGAGCACGTTCAACGCCGGAAGCGGTGCGTTATAGCTCACCTCTTCGTGCGTGCCTTTGATGGCGTTGTTCTGGTATGACTCGATATGTTCGAAACGCATACCCGGCGTGATGGTCCAGTTGCCGATGTCGATTTTGTCATCCAGATACCAGGCGTGCGCCTCGGTGCCGGAACGCGTGTCGCGGTCGTAAGGGCTTGAGCCGGACGGCAACTGCCCGCTGCTGGTGGCGGTGTAGTAACGCATTTCATGCGTTGATTCATTCACATAGCGATAGCCCACGCCCACTTCGTGCGCGGAAGGGCCGATCATAAAGCTCTGGCTGTAGCGTGGCTCAATACCGCGCACCCAGTAGATACGCGGCGAGAGGGTGATGCGTTTGCCTTGCTCCAGGTAGCCGCTGCGCAGGGTTTGGGTGTAGAACCCCTGAATGTTGAATTTATGCTGGCTGTCCGGCTGGAACTGGTAGCCCAGGCTCGCCAGCTTGCGACGGCCCCAGAAGCGGTCATACGGGCGGGTGGATTGCCAGCGATCGGCGTCGTAATCCGCGCGGGACAGGCCGCCGGGCATGTCGGCTTCACCATCGTAATATTGCAGCAGGCTGTTGAAGGTGTGCACCTCATTCGGCGCATATTTGCTTTTCAGCATCAGGTCGTCGATGCGGGTGGCGCTGTGCTCGCGCCAGTCACTGCCGCGCGTGCCGGAGTAGAGCAGCGCGGTGCCAAAACCGTTGTCCGCTGTGCCGCCCACCATCAGGTTGTGCGTCTCTTTCGGGTTGTTTTGTGAAGAGGTTGGGCTGAGCTGACCTTCCACCCCCGCCTCGATACCAAAGTCCTGCGGAATGGCGCGGGTAACAAAGTTCACCACGCCGCCCACGCTCTGCGGTCCGTAACGCACCGCACCACCACCGCGCACCACGTCAATGGCATCCATGTTGCCGAGCGAAACGGGAGCCAGTGAAAGCTGCGGCTGACCGTAAGGGGCAAAGGGGACGGGGATGCCGTCCATCAGGACGGTCGAGCGGCTGGCGAGGCGTGGGTTCAGGCCCCGGATGCCAAAGTTCATCGCCAGGTCGTGGCTGCCGGTGCCGTTGTTTTCCGGCGCGCTGACGCCAGGGATGCGGTTAAGCACCTCACGCATGGTGGTTGCGCCGGTTTTGGCGAAATCCTCACGGCGGATCACGTCACGCGCGCCAGCATGTTCAAATACGTCGTTTTCACGCGCATCGCCCAGCCAGTCGCCGACCACGGTCAGGGCATCTTCTTTTGGCGCGGGCGCGGTCTCCAGCGTCCAGCTGTTATTTCTCAGCGGTTTTACCTGCAGTCCGCTGCCGTCCAGCAGTTGTTGCAGGCCGCTCTCGACGTCGTAATCTCCGTGCAGGCCGTTGCTCTGCTTGCCGCGCGTCAGGCTGGCGTCAACCGAGAGGGTAATTCCGCTGTGTGCGGCATACTGATTGAGCGCTTTGTCGAGCGATCCCGGTGCGATATCAACCTGTGCAGCAAAAGCGGAAAACGAGAGACCGGCCAGCGGCAGCAGGCTCAGGCGAATGGCGTTAACCAAAGGTGTTGTTTTACGAAAAACGCGTAACGGCGTCATACCTTCTCCATCATCATTTTTGTTGTGTTCAGCTATGAGTCGAACGAGAAGGGTAAAAAGGACAATCGAAATGAGAATTATTTTTCTTACAGCGGTGAAATGTTTATCCAGTACCGCGTAATAGACTGAATTTTAACGGGAAGCGTTTGAGCGATAACGTTCAGGATCGCATCGGTATTTTTCAGCGGGAACGTCCCGCTCAGGCGCAGCCCGGCAACGGCGGGATCGCAGCGCAGCACGCCGTTGCGGTAACGGCTTAGCGTGGCTATCACCTCACCCAGCGGTTTATCGCTGAAGCTCAGGATGCCCTTCGTCCAGCTTGTACTCTCGTCATCCAGCGGTTTCACTGCGCCAAACTCAGAGGCGCTGAACTGCAGGCTTTCACCAGCGTTCACGATGCGTTTTTGCGCGGGGGCACTGGCGAGAAGCACTTCCACGGCGTGCTGCTGCACGTCAAGCTGCGTGAAATTATCCTGCTGGCGGACGGTAAATTCTGTCCCTAAAGCGGTGAGTTGGCCCTGACGGGTCAGGACGCGGAAGGGGCGTTGCTGCGCATCTTTCGCGGTAGTAATGGCGATTTCACCGTACCAGAGCCGGACGGTGCGCTGATGCGCATCAAAACGCACATCCGCCGCGCTTTGGGTATTCAGCGTGAGCAGGGAGTCATCTTCCAGTTGCTGACGGCTGACTGCGCCTTTGGCGGTGCGGTAATCTGCCCGCAGACCTTCGCCGGTTTCCGACTGCCAGAGTTGCCAGCCTCCGCCAGCGCCGAGCAACAGCAGTAATCCTTTCATCACGTGACGGCGGGTGAGGCGGGTATCGTGCAGCGCCCGGCTGGCAACGTCGCCAGGCACACCGCCAAGCTGGTTGCGCAGGTTTTCAACCTGCTGCCAGGCCCACTGGTTATCCTGATCCTGTTCATACCACTGTTGCCAGCGCGCTTCCTGTTGTGGGCTGACGCGCTCGCCGCTTAGCACGGCATACCAGTGGGAAGCTGAACGCAGCGCCTGACGGCGGGAATCGGTTAACGAAGGATTCATAACCCATGCTCCAGACGAAACAGCAGGCAGTGCTCGACGGCTTTCGCCACGTATTTTTTCACGGAGCTGACGGAAACACCGAGTTTGTGCGCAATCTCGCTGTATGTCAGGCCATCCAGTTGCGAAAGCAGAAACGCTTCACGTGTTTTTCCGTTTAGCCCGTCCAGCATGCTGTCGACGAGTTGTAGGGTCTCGAGCTGGCTTTCGCGTTCCTCAGGTGAAGGCGCTACCCCCTCCGGCATAAGCGCCAGCATCTCCAGATACGCTTTTTCCAGCGCGTTTCGGCGAAACAGGTCCACCATCACGCGTTTGGCGATAGTGCACAGGAAAGAGCGAGGATCGCGGATCGTCGAGAGCGTTTCGCTGCTCATTACCCGCAAAAAAGTGTCCTGGGCAATGTCATCTGCATCAAAGGCAGACTGGAGTTTGCGCGTCAGCCAACTTTTCAACCAGCCGTGATGGGTGCCATAAAGCGACTCGAACGTTAAGGAAGCTGTGGAAGTGGCACGGTCAGACATGCGGAGTGCATCAAAAGTTAATTATCACGTAGCCATATTAATATGAGAATGGTTATCATTACAATTGGAAATAAAATTGTTTCCAATAAACATTTTTAACATGTTGTTTTTCTAAGTGTTATAAGGTAGGTATAAAATGGGATGGATCCTCTGCTTCTGGCATCTGTCGGTCAGAATGACATCATGATGTGGTCTGCTATTATTGACATCCTCCCCGCCCTTTAGGGCGGGGAGGATGTCAACTATGAGTGTTGCCTGAAATGTCGCCAGCCCCCGGTACAGCAGAAGTATCTCGGGCTTTCTGCGTTTGCTCCTGGTGGGTATGGCCCCCGCAAGCGGGGGTTATTGCTAACTGGGTAATGACTCAAAATTATTGATAGTGTTTTATGTTCAGATAATGCCCGATGACTTTGTCATGCAGCTCCACCGATTTTGTGAGCGACAGCGACTTCCGTCCCAGCCGTGCCAGGTGCTGCCTCAGATTCAGGTTATGCCGCTCAATTCGCTGCGTATATCGCTTGCTGATTACGTGCAGCTTTCCCTTCAGGCGGGATTCATACAGCGGCCAGCCATCCGTCATCCATATCACCACGTCAAAGGGTGACAGCAGGCTCATAAGACGCCCCAGCGTCGCCATAGTGCGTTCACCGAATACGTGCGCAAACCGTCTTCCGGAGCCTGTCATACGCGTAAAACAGCCAGCGCTGGCGCGATTTAGCCCCGACGTATCCCCACTGTTCGTCCATTTCCGCGCAGACGATGACGTCACTGCCCGGCTGTATGCGCGAGGTTACCGACTGCGGCCTGAGTTTTTTAAGTGACGTAAAATCGTGTTGAGGCCAACGCCCATAATGCGGGCGGTTGCCCGGCATCCAACGCCATTCATGGCCATATCAATGATTTTCTGGTGCGTACCGGGTTGAGAAGCGGTGTAAGTGAACTGCAGTTGCCATGTTTTACGGCAGTGAGAGCAGAGATAGCGCTGATGTCCGGCGGTGCTTTTGCCGTTACGCACCACCCCGTCAGTAGCTGAACAGGAGGGACAGCTGATAGAAACAGAAGCCACTGGAGCACCTCAAAAACACCATCATACACTAAATCATTAAGTTGGCAGCATCACCGATTTTTTAAACATATAAAATACCATCAATGAAGTGATTAAGAAGTTATAGAGTAACAGAGAATTAATAAGATTCTTTTCTCTGAGACGCCAGAATATTTGTTCTGGCGTCTGATTTTGAGTTTATTTGACTAATGAAAATAGATCATTGAGTGATTCGCTCATCGACGGATGAGTAAATATCTGATCGCGTAATATGCTATAAGGCAGCCCGGCATCCATCACCATTTTCACTATATTGATCATCTCGTGGGAGTCAATACACAGCAGTGATGCTCCTAATATACGTTGGGTTTTATTATCAACAATCGCTTTTAATACCCCACGGGTATCGTTCATCACTCTGGCGCGCGGAATTGCAGCTACAGGCAATGTCACCACCTGAATATCAGCACCACTCTCTCTGGCTTGTTCTTCTGTCATACCAACCCTGGACAGGGGCGGTGTCATAAATACGGAATAAGGCACATTTTTCCGATCATCAGTACTACGTTTGCCTTCACCCAGTAACTCATCACGTACAATGCGGTAATCATCCAGTGATATGTAAGTAAATTGCAGCCCGCCGGTAACATCTCCCATCGCCCAAATATTGTCTGCGGTGGTATGTAATCGCTTGTCAACGACAATTGCCCCGCGCTCGTTTACTGCGATACCGGCATTTTCTGGATGTAACGAAGCGGTAGCCGGTTGACGACCGGAAGCTATTAACAGTGCATCCACCGCCAGTTGGGCGTGCTCGCTATGCACTTGCACTTGATTTTCATGGTGACTGATTCGCTCCACATGGGCATTGAGGATAATATCGACGCTCTGATCGCGTAAAATCGTCGCGATATTATCAGCAATATCCCGATCTTCCCGAGGCAAAAACAGCGAAGCTGCCTCTAAAATGGTTACTTTGCTGCCAAAATTAGCGAACATAGAGGCGAACTCAACGCCAATATATCCGCCGCCCAAAATACCTAAATGCCCAGGCAATTCTTTTAGATTAAGTAATCCGGTGCTGTCATATACACCAGGCGTGGTGGTAATTCCAGGAATTGGCGGAACCACGGCTTGTGCACCGGTATTAATAAAAATTTTCTCGCCATGAATCTCCAAATTTCCCTCAGGCCGATGAACACGCAGGCTATGATTATTGATAAACTCCGCCTGGCCGTCGATCACGTCGATATTGGGCATATCCGCAAGATTATGAAAATTCTTATTACGTAAAAAATTAACCACTTCATTTTTACGCTGTATGGCACGGACAAAATCTGTGTGCTGCTGTGCGTCATGAACCAATGTTTTGGTTGGGATACAGCCGATATTAATACAGGTCCCGCCATACATTGCATTTGATTGTTCGATGAGAGCCACACGCCAACCTGCTTTTGCCAGCGTGACGGCTAATGTTTTTCCAGCCTTGCCAAAACCAATAATAACTGCCTGATATTTATTCATGATGATTTCCTGTCGAAACGCGTTCATTTGACATCATGACTATAGACGCAAAAGGTGATGCTGCCAACTTACTGATTTAGTGTATGATGGTGTTTTTGAGGTGCTCCAGTGGCTTCTGTTTGGCTTTGTTGAATAAATCGAACTTTTGCTGAGTTGAAGGATCAGATCACGCATCTTCCCGACAACGCAGACCGTTCCGTGGCAAAGCAAAAGTTCAAAATCACCAACTGGCCCACCTACAATAAAGCCCTCATCAACCGTGGCTCCATAACTTTCTGGCTGGATGATGATGAATCGCCACGCGTTTAACAGACACCTCAGAGTCATTTAAGATGACTTAAAGAGAGGTGCCCATGAGCGGTAAGCGTTATCCTGAAGAGTTTAAAACTGAAGCAGTCAAACAGGTTGTTGATCGCGGTTATTCTGTTGCCAGCGTTGCAACACGTCTCGATATCACCACCCACAGCCTTTATGCCTGGATAAAGAAGTACGGTCCGGATTCTTCCACTAATAAAGAACAGTCAGATGCTCAGGCCGAGATCCGCCGTCTCCAGAAAGAGCTGAAACGGGTTACCGACGAACGGGACATATTAAAAAAAGCCGCGGCGTACTTCGCAAAGCTGTCCGACTGAGGTACGCCTTTATCCGTGACAACTCCTGTTGCTGGCCTGTTCGCCTGCTCTGTCGGGTGCTGGATGTTCATCCCAGTGGTTTTTACGCCTGGCTTCAGCAGCCGCATTCACAACGCCATCAGGCAGACCTGAGACTGACAGGACAGATTAAACAGTTCTGGCTGGAATCGGGATGCGTCTATGGTTATCGCAAAATCCATCTGGATCTGCGTGACAGCGGGCAACAGTGCGGAGTAAACAGAGTCTGGAGACTGATGAAACGTGTCGGAATAAAGGCTCAGGTCGGATACCGAAGCCCGCGGGCACGTAAAGGCGAGGCCAGTATCGTGTCACCCAACAGGCTCCAGCGACAGTTCAATCCGGATGCTCCTGATGAGCGTTGGGTAACGGACATAACCTACATCAGGACCCACGAAGGCTGGCTGTATCTTGCCGTTGTTGTTGATCTGTTCTCACGCAAAATTATCGGCTGGTCCATGCAATCCCGGATGACAAAGGACATTGTCCTGAACGCACTGCTGATGGCTGTATGGCGGCGTAATCCCGAAAAACAGGTGCTGGTTCATTCGGATCAGGGCAGTCAGTACACAAGCCATGAGTGGCAGTCGTTCCTGAAATCACACGGCCTGGAGGGTAGCATGAGCCGTCGCGGTAACTGCCATGATAATGCGGTTGCAGAAAGTTTTTTCCAGTTGTTGAAACGTGAACGGATAAAGAAAAAGATCTACGGAACGCGGGAAGAAGCCCGCAGTGATATTTTTGATTACATCGAAATGTTTTATAACAGTAAGCGTCGGCATGGTTCTAGCGAACAGATGTCACCGACAGAATATGAAAACCAGTATTATCAACGGCTCGGAAGTGTCTAGATTATCCGTGGCGATTCACCGGGGCAAACAGGCCGATCAGGAACGACATAAGAAAGTTCTGTATTACCGACAGGTCAAGAAACTGAGCATAAGAGAAACTGCTGAAGCCACCAGTTACAGTACATCTCAGGTCTGCAGGGTTCAGGCCCTGTTCAGGCCTGAAAATTAAGCACATTTTCTGAGGCTGGAAATCAACTCATGCTGACAGCCTGAGCCTGTTGGCATGGTAAGCAATGTGCTCACCAATAAAGCTGGAAATGAAATAATAGCTGTGGTCGTATCCAGTATGATATCGGAACGACGCATTGAGGTTCATCTCATTGCATACTCTCTCAAGGATTTTGGTGCGCAGTTGCTCTTCATAAAAGGCGTCACTCAGCCCCTGATCAATGAAGATTTCTGGTAATTTTTCACCCTGTAAAATGAGGCTGACTGGATCGTAGGCTTCCCACGTTTTTCTGTTTTCACCCAGGTAAGCGCTAAATGCCTGTTGCCCCCATGGCACCTGAGAAGGCGATACTATCGGGGAAAATGCTGATACGCTCACATATTCACCAGGATTTCGCAGAGCCAGCACCAGAGCACCCAGCCCTCCCATAGAATGACCGGATATAGATTTTCTTGCCGTTGCAGGAAAATGATTCATGACGACATCCGGAAGCTCTCTGAGAATATAGTCATACATCCTGTAATGAACATTCCACGGCTGTTCCGTCGCGTTCAGATAAAAACCGGCCCCCTGGCCAAGATCGTAACTGTCGGCATCCGGGACATTATTACCCCGGGGACTGGTATCCGGGACAACAACGATGACGTTATGCCGGGCTGCATAATGCTGCATACCTGATTTGGTGATGAAATTCTGCTCAGTACAGGTCAGGCCCGACAACCAGTATAGTACCGGCAGTTTTTCTGTTACTGCTTTGGGAGGAAGATACACACCGAAATTCATTTCACAATTAAGGGATTGTGAATAATGCCGGTACACGTTTTGCCAGCCGCCAGAGCTGGCATGCTGCTCAATGAGTTCCATCAGCCGTTATCTCATGGTTATTTCCCCTGACCGAAGCCAGGGGAAGTATCTTTAAATCCGGACGTCAGATAAACGTATACGCCGTGATTTTGTTACCCGCCGGATCCCGCAGGTAGGCAGCATAGGCCCCGGGAAGGTGACCACGCGGGCCAGGTTGACCTTCATCAGCTCCACCGGCGGCAAGGCCGGCAGCATGGAAAGCATCAACCTCTTCCGGGGTGGCAGCAGCGAAGCCGACAGTCACCCCGTTAGCGGAAGGTGCTTCACCGTTGCCCGGACGGGCAATGATAAATGCCGGCTTTTCGCGGCCATAGAGTACCCAGCCGTTGCCAAACGGGCCGAGGTTATTGATACCAAGCGTGCCCAGGACGACATCGTAAAATGCGGAGGATTTCTCGACATCGGCTGCGCCAATGAACACATGAGAAAAGATGCCGTCACCAGAAATTACCGGAGTTGTCATTTTCCACTTCCTTCAGTTTGAGTTGATTAAAATTCTGATGGGATCAGTAATGAATCACTGTCCGGATAGATTTGCCTTCATGCATAAGCTCGAAGGCGTCATTGATTTCATCCAGTGTCATCGTATGGGTTACAAATGGCTCAAGGTCAATATCCCCCTTCATGGCATCCTCGACCATACCGGGGAGCTGAGTGCGGCCTTTTACTCCGCCAAACGCGGAACCTTTCCATACGCGCCCGGTGACCAGCTGGAAAGGACGGGTGGAAATCTCCTGTCCGGCCCCTGCGACACCAATGACAACGGACTGCCCCCACCCACGGTGAGCACTTTCCAGCGCTGCACGCATGACGTTAACGTTACCGATACATTCAAAGGTATGGTCAATACCCCACTTGTTGATATCCAGCAGAACATCTTTAATCGGTTTGTCATAATCATTCGGGTTAATGCAGTCAGTGGCCCCGAACTGACGGGCCAGGTCAAATTTTGTCGGATTAGTATCGATAGCGATAATACGTCCCGCTTTTGCCTGACGGGCCCCCTGTACCGCAGCCAGACCAATTGCCCCCAGACCAAAAATGGCAACTGAATCGCCCGGCTGCACTTTAGCCGTGTTATGGACGGCGCCAATACCGGTAGTCACGCCACAACCCAACAGGCAGACGTGTTCATGGTTCGCCTCCGGGTTAATTTTTGCCAGAGAAACCTCGGCCACAACGGTGTATTCACTGAATGTGGAACATCCCATGTAGTGGTAAAGAGGCTGACCGTTGTATGAAAAGCGAGTGGTCCCGTCAGGCATCAGTCCTTTGCCCTGAGTCTCGCGAACCGATACACAGAGGTTCGTTTTACCGGACTGGCAGAATTCACACTCCCCGCATTCAGCGGTGTAGAGCGGAATAACATGGTCACCCGGCTTCACACTGGTGACGCCTTCACCAACTTCAACGACGATACCGGCTCCCTCGTGGCCGAGAACCACCGGGAAAACGCCCTCAGGGTCATTCCCTGAGAGGGTAAAGGCATCGGTATGGCAGACACCTGTGTGGGTGTTTTTAATCAGCACCTCGCCTTTTTTAGGCGGAGCAACATCAATTTCAACAATCTCCAGGGGCTTCCCTGGTGCAAATGCAACAGCGGCACGTGATTTCATACGTAATATATCCTCAATGTAATAATGGCCTCACCTATTTAAGATAGGCACGAACCAGCTCAATCGTATCGTCAACTGATTTACTGACTTCATGACTGTAGCTGTCATTCTGGTCAAAGGTTTCCCGTATGTGGCTCTCCAGCACCTCTGCCATCAGTCCGTTAGCGGCGCCCCGGACGGCGGCGATTTGCTGGAGAACGGAACGGCATTCAGCGCCACTTTCAAGTGCTCTTTCCAGAGCATCAATCTGACCCCGGATACGGCGAACCCGGGTTAGGACCTTTTTTTTCTCTTCAGGAGTACTGGGCATTGCTTACCTCACTGCTCTGTATTTCTTATACTATAGGGGAGTATTACATTAAGATCAACACATACCCCACTATAGTATAATAAATATATCAGAGCACCGGTAATGACTCCAACTTACTGATAGTGTTTTATGTTCAGATAATGCCCGATGACTTTGTCATGCAGCTCCACCGATTTTGAGAAAGACAGTGACTTCCTGCCCAGCCTTGCCAGATGCTGCCTCAGATTCAGGTTATGCCGCTCAATGCGCTGCGTATATCGCTTGCTGATAACGTGCAGTTCTCCCTTCAGGCGTGATTCATACAGCGGCCAGCCATCCGTCATCCATACCACGACCTCAAAGGCCGACAGCAGGCCCAGAAGACGCTCCAGCGTGGCCAACGTGCGTTCACCGAATACGTGCGCCACAACCGTCCTCCGTATCCTGTCATACGCGTAAAACAACCAGCGCTGGCGTGATTTAGCGCCGACGTAACCCCACTGTTCGTCCATTTCCGCGCAAACAATAACGTCACTGCCCGGTTGTATGCGTGAGTTTACCGACTGCGGCCTGAGTTTTTTAAGTGTCGTAAAATCGTGTTGAGGCCAACGCCCATAATGCGTGCACTGGCGCGACATCCGACGCCATTCATGGCCATATCAATGATTTTCTGATGCGTACCGGGTTGAGAAGCGGTGTAAGTGAACTGTAGCTGCCATGTTTTACGGCAGTGAGAGCAGAGATAGCGCTGATGTCCGGCAGTACTTTTACCGTTACGCACCACGCCTTCAGTAGCTGAACAGGAGGGACAGCTGATAGAAACAGAAGCCACTGGAGCACCTCAAAAACACCATCATACACTAAATCAGTAAGTTGGCACCCTTACCCTGTATAGGTACTCTCTGTTTTTCGTGGCCTGCCTCGCCCACGAATTTCGCCAGTCATGACTTTGCTCCTGCATTTTATTAACGGAAAAGAATAAGTGATTTTGCGCGGAGGCTTCAATCAGTTTATCCCCGGCGGTGACGAGGTGGCCACCTATGCCGACTGGACAGGGGACTGACTATTGCCATAACGCCATCGCAGGTTGCTTCAGTAAACCTGCTAATCCCGTACAATGGCGAATTCGCTATATCCGCTTCTCGCACTTAGCTGCCATAAATCGGCCAGGCAATCACAGGTCATTTCTGTCTCGCAAAGAAGGTGCCGTTTCTGCTTTGCGTTGACACCCCTAAATATTAGAATTAAAAGGAGAGAGTTACTGGAAAAAGGCAGCGGAGGCAGTGACAATCGTGGCTTGAAGCCACTACTCGATGGATGCGGACATGTAGTTGGCGTCATTCGACAAAACTAGCAAACTTCTAATAGTCACCATTTCTCCCGTCTGGCGGGAGTGCTGTCAAATGCCCCCCTCATCTCTGTGTGGGAAATGAAGGGTGAAGGGGAAATAGATGACAGCGTTATTTCTACGCCCAGAATACTGAATACCTTGTACAGACGATCAATACTGGCGCTAGCAGGGTTTGCTTCCAGGCGGGCATAGGTTTGCTGCGTTACGCCAAGCCTCTCAGACACATCTTTTTGCGTGAAGCCCTTGATTTTGCGAAACCCGATTAGCACAGGTCTGAGCTGGTTCAGCGTTTTTATCGGGAACTGATTATTCATAAGTGACCTGCCTCGCAGACTGAGTAGGGAGTACCGCCCTGTAATACAGCAGGTAAGGTGTATTTTGTGTTATACAGACTATAGGCTGTAAAACCTTTATTGAAAAGATGCTGATGTTCCAGGGGCATGCCGAGCATGGACGATTTTCTGCGGGGCGGTATTTCGCTACGGGGGAGATTGCGTTCGGGCAATGTACCGGTGTAAAAAACGTCAATTTTTCAAAACCGCTGTTATCGGGATAAGCTGAAAACTCCGAAGGCAGACACAGCCACGAATAATGTCAGACTTAAGCTCTGTAGCTGTCTTCTTTTGCCTGTAAATAACGTCTAGTTTGACTCTGATGAAGGCTGTACCAGGCAGAGAACATGTCACTCTCGGGGCCGGATGATAAAATGTGTTCAACTGGCTGGGCAGGGTAATAGCGAAGAACGTTCTCTGAAATTCGATTCAGCTCAGCGTAACGTGCGCTGTAGGTATGTATAATCCATTGCATCAATTTTGCATCCGTATTATTCGCAGATTACACACAAGAAGCTTAACAATGGCTGAAAGAGTGAGCAGGGATATGTAACAAAAACAAGGGCTTCAAGATGAACTGGATAAAACCGGAGCAGAGCAAGCCCTGTTCCGGTTTGTCAGGCTTTGGAATTTCTTCCAGGCCCCTGCAGCTAGTCACAACAAACACATTAATGTTTTCATTGCTTCAATTCAATATTATTGTGTGAAAGGGATTCCATCGAAATCGGCTTATGCATGCTTAAAACTAAACTGCCCCGGCTGCAGTCATTTGGTTGCTGTGGGCTCTGTACTGTGTCTAATAGTGAAAGAATCTTACGTTATAACGAAGGAAATTGCTGAATGACTCTACGATTGCAGACGGAATCACCCGCTGACCAGGATATGTTTAGAGGCAGCAGTCATGAAAAAGTTGCAGAGAATGTGGCTCAGATCATCAGGACACCTGATGTCAATATTATTGGTCTGGAAGGTGAGCTGGGTTCAGGTAAGTCAACAATATTGAAGTTCCTGCAGAAAAAGCTTAAAGATGATTTTACGTTCATTAACTTTGATGCAGAACGTTACCATCATGGCTCAACTAAAAAAGCGCTTATCGATGTCATCCACCACGGGGTCAGCCTACAATGTCCGGGCTCCCGGGATGTGTTGGATAAGTATAAAAATCTGGCTCTGGGTAACATCGTTGAATACGACAAGAGGGTCAGCAGCAGGCTAAGCTGGTTGACCGTCGTTTTTATTTTACTGTCATTGCTTTCCGTGCAGATGCTTCGTTATGTGCTAACAGACCTTAATCAATATTTTACTAACAAGGAGTCATTATTAGGGTGGCTTTTTTATGTTGAGGTGGCCGCGTTTCTTTCTCCTGCCATTATGGTCGCAGGACTGGCATGCCTGCAGAACATGGAATGGTACAGAAAGAAAGGGTATTCGAGTATTGGTGATTTGTTCAAACGCAACAGTACTGACAGGATTGAAGAGACTTGGCTAGTTAATAAGGAGGTCGGAGCTATTGAGCTGGCTGAAGCTCTGCAGGGATTTACCTCCAAAGAGGTCATTTCCCATGGAGATCGCTTCATCCTTATCATTGATAATCTGGACCGAATCAGTGCAGACAAAGTGAAAGAGCTCTGGAGTGATATGGAGCTTATTGCCGGAGCCACTCATGAACACTTCAGGATAGTGGTGCCCTATTCGGCAAGACAGGTTTCAGCCTCACTTTCTGTGGCGGGTTTCAGCGGGCGTGAGTTTATTGCAAAGCGGATTCCTGTAAGTTTTCAGGTTCCTCCTCTTATTTCGGCAGGATGGCAGGAAGCGTTAAGGCAGTACTGGAAAGAAACAGTAAATGAGGATGCAGGGATAGCGTGCCGGGAAGCAACGGTGTTGCTTGAGCGCTGGAAACCCTCTGAGTATCCTCGTATCACACCGCGATTAATGAAGAAGTTTGTTAATGATATTCATATTCTGAACCTTACCGTTCCTGCAACAGAAGATCATCGCCATATTCTTATTGCTCTCTACTTACTGGTGGTCAGATACGGGGAGCGAGATATTAAAGTATTACTTCGCGATCCCAAAGCTAGTCAGACCGAACCCGGTATTGCTCCGGATGATTTTGACGAGATGCTCTCGCTAACTTATCAACAAATATCCCGAATTTTTAATAACGATACAGAAAGATGGAGCGAATTTCTGATGAGCATCCACTATCAGTCCACGGTGGAGCTTGCCAGGAGCGAGTTGCTTGATACGCCTCTTAAAGACGCGATTGGTGCTATAAATATCCCACGGCTTGAAGAACTGACGGCCTTGTGGGGTTTCGCTGAAGCATGGCAGCGAGTGGCACCACATATTCAGATGCGAGACTGGCTGGTTTCTTATAGCCGGATGGATGAGAAGTGTCAGGCTCTCGCCGAACCGCAACTCAAAGTCGCAGTGCAAATGCTGAATCAGAGTTATGCTGTTTCACTCAGAGAAAAGAATGATGAAGGTTTCGTATTGAGTCTGCAGAAACTGATGGCTGACGGGCGGATAAGCCTAGAGCCTTTCGTCGAAAGGCAAATATCGTTTATTGTGAGTAAACTTGATGAAATTCAGGATTCAGAAAAATTGGAGGCTGAATCCACGAAGACGTTGCTGCAGGAAGCTGATTCATACTCTGTTCTGGCCGGTGAATCACTACTGAATAAAATGGAGAATTTTGTAGATGGCGTATTTTATGTGGAATACCTTGTCAATAATGAAGAGACCTTGTCAAACCTGAAAATTGGCACACTAGATATCGGAAATCACGGTCGGGAGGAGATGTTACGCTATGGAGCTGAGCAACCTCAGATAGACCTTTTTAATCCGGGAATTATCCGGCATATCAATATTGCATCGAAGGCGGTACAGAACGTAATTGGAAAGAATGATGGTACAGGTGGGGCTCAGGTTAGCTCTGCAATAATGACGCTTAAAAATCGTCAGGTTGTTGAGGACGTTATCCATTTCAGAAAAATTGTTCTGAGCCCGGACTGGAATAATAATGTTTTAAATCAATATTATCTTAATAATACGGCGACGAGGAATCTCTTCCCTGCGGAATTTGCTGCACAGGCTGTTGCTCACATGGTGCTCCATGGTAACTATGCCGGTATCGAGTCGTACAGTGAACATATTGGTGAGGAACGGTTTGACCTGGCTTTGGCTGCATATCTTCGTTATCTACGTACTGCCGAGAGTATCTTTATAGCACTTAAGGATAAAAATGTTCTGCCGTACATCAAAAATGCTGTTGGCAGGATTGTTGATTTAGGTCTTCTGGTGAATATACCTGTCCTGAGCTTTGTTAAAGGTCAGTATGACGTCATCAAAGAAGCTACAAATGCAACCTCTCTTTTAATATTTGTGCGAGAGCGTCAAAAAGCACTGTCAGAGAAAATAATTGAGTCTGATGTGAATGCTATGGGTCCAGTATTTCTCCATGACGTATATCAGTCAGGTGAGCAGTTTGATATTTTGAAGAAAAAGCTGAACGCCCTGGCATGTGGAGTATTTAGTTCTTCTGAAAGGCTTATTGAGTGTTTTACGGTTCTTCCTGTGAACATGCGCTTTATCCTTGAACAAATGCAACTTCAGGGGCAGCATATCCGGATGGAAGGTAGTGTGGGTATCTTTGCATCATGGTTCCGTGATGCAGAGCCAGACGTTGTCACAAATGCCGAGAACATTCATTTTCTGTGGTCTTGCCTCGACGATACCCAGAGAGAGACTGTACTTGATGAGTTGCACGATGTCTTACTTGAAAGACATATTCGTATTGACAGCCGTATTGCGATTATTACCCGTTTTCATAATGAGTTGTCGTTTATTGAACCTGAGAAGGCCGTTGAACGCAGGGCTATTGCGGCGCTGTTTAGCGCTTCTGTTGATAATGTATTATTGTCTCAATGGCTTGACCGTCAGACGTTTTCATTTTCATCATGGTCTCCGGAGGACGCCCGTACGGCAACGAGTTGTATAATGAATA
This sequence comes from Enterobacter cloacae complex sp. 277I4, assembly GCF_050031465.1. Lineage (NCBI taxonomy): Bacteria > Pseudomonadati > Pseudomonadota > Gammaproteobacteria > Enterobacterales > Enterobacteriaceae > Enterobacter > Enterobacter cloacae complex sp. 277I4. The sequence goes on along the minus strand of NZ_JBLGWC010000001.1, from coordinate 4,256,203 downwards.
ACTCGGAGATTTTTCCTCTCATCTGCAGGAATTCACAGTATATTAAAAACAGAATGTTACCAGAGAAAGCGGACGTTACAGAAGATAGTGATACGTTTCCGGACTGAGTTCGTTCTTTAAATCCTATACCTGAAGACCACAGCGGTGGTCTTTGGGAGTTTTTTTATTGCCTGATATACATTAAGCATGTTATATCTTGCTAAGAAATAATCATTCAGGGATTAATCATAACTACTGAAGTTATGTTGTGTTCTTTTCTTTTAAAAATAAATTATTCAGATTTATTTTCTATTGATTTAATGAGGTAGGGAATGACAGAAAGTGCTTTGCTTTTGCGAGAGGCATTTAATGAATCGGTTAACTATATGACATGGTCTTTTTATTCACTGATAACTGCTTACGTTTCGATGGCTTTTTATGATAGAGTTGAGGTTAAGACCCGAATAAATAATTATCTGAATAAGTTACTTTTCGTGATTGCTATGTCCGTTTTTATCCCAAATATGTACTTTGTTTCAATGGTGTTCAGTCAGAAGTTAGGCACCGCAGCTGGCGTTGCGTCATTCATTATTGGGCTACTTTTCATGATGTTAAACTCGGCACCTGTAATTACTGGTATCGTACAGCAGCGCAAAGATTGAGTTTTATGAGTATAGTCAGTTGGGTTTTCATCTGTTTTATCAGACTTAGAAAAATGAAATCTTTCAATTCATTGATTTTAAACGCAAAAAAATTTCTAAATGATCAGAATTATAGGGTGCTCGCTCTGCTCCATTACCGAGCACGAGGGGCGCATTATTCAGAGCCGTTCTGAAGATTCGATCATCAACGAGATCGAAGCCATTCGCGATACCGTGCCTGGCTTTACCGGGGTGATCTCCGACCTCGGCGGCCCAACGGCCAATATGTACATGCTGCGCTGTAAATCGCCGCGCGCGGAGCAAACCTGCCGCCGTCTCTCCTGTGTCTATCCAAGCATTTGCGAACATATGGACACCAACCACGAGCCGACGATCAACCTCTATCGCCGCGCGCGTGATTTGAAGGGCATCAAGAAAATCCTGATTGCCTCCGGGGTACGTTACGACATCGCTGTGGAAGATCCGCGCTACATCAAAGAGCTGGCGACGCACCACGTCGGTGGCTATCTGAAGATTGCGCCGGAGCACACCGAAGAAGGCCCGCTGTCGAAAATGATGAAGCCGGGGATGGGCAGCTACGATCGCTTTAAACAGCTGTTCGATACCTACTCAAAGCAGGCAGGGAAAGAGCAGTACCTGATCCCGTACTTCATCTCCGCCCACCCGGGTACGCGCGATGAAGACATGGTGAACCTGGCGCTGTGGCTGAAACAGCGTCGCTTCCGTCTGGATCAGGTGCAGAACTTCTATCCGTCACCGCTCGCCAACTCCACAACCATGTACTACACCGGCAAAAACCCGCTGAGTAAAATTGGTTACAAGAGTGAAGACGTGGTGGTGCCGAAAGGGGATAAACAGCGTCGTCTGCACAAAGCGCTGCTGCGCTACCACGATCCGGCTAACTGGCCGCTGATCCGCCAGGCGCTGGAAGAGATGGGGAAAAAGCATCTGATTGGCTCGCGTCGCGACTGTCTGGTGCCGGCACCAACGCTGGATGAGATGCGCGAAGCGCGTCGTCAGAACCGCCATACGCGCCCGGCGCTGACCAAGCACACGCCGATTGTGCATCAGCGTTCGAACGGTAGCGCGGGAACGAAAAAGAATGTGAAACGTAAGAGCGGCTAGTCTCATTGCCCGGTGGCGCTTCGCTTACCGGGCCTACAACTCAGATCGTAGGCCGGGTAAGGCGCAGCCGCCACCCGGCTTTTTACTACCCGCCAAACTGATCCGGATCGGGCCCTAAACGCTTGCCCTGATCCAGTTTCGCAATCTCGCCCAGCTCATCTTTATCCAGGCGGAAATCCCAGACGTCGAAGTTCTCGGCGATGCGCGATGGCGTGACCGATTTCGGGATCACCACCAGGCCGTTGTCCAGGTGCCAGCGAATGACAATCTGCGCCGGGGTTTTGCCATATTTATCCGCCAGATCGCGGATAATTTTCTGGTCGAACACCCCTTCACCGCCCTGAGCCAGCGGGCTCCAGGATTCGGTCTGGATTTTGTGAGTAGCGTTCCAGGCGTGAAGCTGGCGCTGCTGCATCAGCGGGTGCAGTTCAATCTGATTAATCACCGGTACAACGCCCGTTTCGTCAATCAGACGCTGCAGGTGATGAACCTGGAAGTTACAGACGCCGATGCTTTTCACCAGCCCCTCTTTTTGCAGTTCAATCATCCCTTTCCAGGCATCAACATAATGGTCGATAGCCGGAACCGGCCAGTGCATCAGATACAGATCGACGAAATCGAGCTGGAGTTTCTCCAGGCTCTCCTGCAGCGCTTCGCGCGGGCGCTTTTGGTCGTCGTTCCACAGTTTGGTGGTGATAAAAAGGTCGTCGCGGGACATACCGGCGCTGGCCAGTGCTTTCCCCACGCCGTCCTCGTTTTTGTAGGCGGCGGCGGTATCAATGGACCGATAGCCGACTTCCAGTGCTTTATGAATGGCGGAGACGACCTCGTCGTTACCGGCTTTCCATACACCTAGCCCCAACTGGGGCATCACGTTGCCGTCCTGCAGCTTGATTACGGTTTGGTTTGCCATTTTTCCTCCTTCAGGTGCGCATCGCCGGAGGGGGACTCCGGCGATGGGGTGTGCATTAAGTCTGGACGAAATGTCAAAAAACGAAAGGCAGGATGCCAAAAACGCTTAGCGCGCCGCCTCGTAGATACGACGGCTAACGTCCAGCGTAATGTCGCCGTGTTCGCCCAGCTGAGTCATGCCGTGTTCTTCAAGTTTAGCCAGCAGGGCAGGGATAGAGCTGCCATCCAGACCATAGCCGGACAGACGCGTCGGCACGCCCAGGCCTTCAAAGAAGTTGCGGGTCGCTTCGATTGCCGCATCGATACGCGCGTCGTCAGAACCTTCGGTGATGTTCCAGACGCGTTCCGCGTACTGCAGCAGTTTGGCACGTTTGGTATCACGTTTTTCGTTCCACAGGGCTGGCAGAACCACCGCCAGCGTCTGGGCGTGATCCAGACCGTGCATCGCCGTCAGTTCATGGCCCAGCATGTGGGTTGCCCAGTCCTGCGGCACGCCTGCGCCAATCAGGCCGTTCAGCGCCTGCGTTGCAGCCCACATCACGTTGGCACGCACGTCGTAGTTTTCTGGCTCTTTCAGCGCCTTCGGACCCTCTTCGACCAGCGTCAGCAGAATGCCTTCCGCAAAACGATCCTGAATTTTGGCATCCACCGGATAAGTCACGTACTGCTCAACGGTGTGAACAAAGGCGTCGACCACGCCGTTCGCGACCTGACGCGCGGGCAGGGTGTAGGTGTACACCGGATCGAGGATCGCGAATACGGGCTGAACGTGCTCGTTCATAAAGGCCTGTTTGTCTCCGGTGGTTTTACGGGAGATCACCGCGCCTTTGTTGGATTCAGAACCGGTGGCCGGCAGGGTCAGCACGGAGCCCATCGGGATCGCGCTTTTAATGTCGCTGCCGCGGGTTTCCAGGATATGCCATGGGTCGATACCGTCGGCGTAGTGTGCTGCCGCGGCGATGAACTTCGTGCCGTCCAGCACGGAACCCCCGCCGACAGCCAGCAGGAAGGTGATGTTTTCTTCGCGGACGATTTTCACCGCGTTCATCAGCGTTTCATAAGAAGGGTTTGGCTCGATACCGCCAAACTCGCGTACGTCCAGACCTTCCAGTGCGCTGTAAACCTGATCCAGCACGCCGGTTTTTTTCACGCTGCCGCCACCGTAGGTGATCAGCACGCGGGCGTCAGCGGGGATCTGTGCACGCAGATCGGCGATAGCGCCTTTACCAAACAGGATGCGGGTTGGGGTGTGGAGATTAAAATTATTCATGGCTCGTTCCCTATCGTGGGTGAAAAATCGTGGCGGCGCGGATGGCTACCTGATGCTGCACATTGTGGCTGTCCGGGGATATCCTCTCAATGCACATTCCTGCCGATGTCTTGCCCATTTCTACAGAGCACTGGAGAAACGTCAGGAAAATGCGCAGACTGTGAGGGGCCCAAACCGTACCCGGAGTAACGCTAAATGAACCGTGAAGCCATCTGTCTTCAGCTCACTTCGCAGATTAAAAGACTGATTGATAAGCAAAATAACCCAGGCGAACTGCTGCCGGATATTCGCCTGCTCTACGGGACGCAGCCGGGAACGCGGACGCCGGTGATGTATCAGCCGGGCATCGTTTTTCTCTTTTCCGGCCATAAAATTGGTTATATCAATGAACGCGTGTTCCGTTATGACACCAATGAATATCTGCTGCTGACAGTACCTTTACCCTTCGAATGTGAAACCTTCGCGACAGAGGAGGTACCGCTGGCGGGGATCCGCGTAAATGTCGATATTCTTCAGCTTCAGGAGCTGCTGATGGACATTGGTGAAGACGAGCTTTTCCAGCCGTCGATGGCGGCGAGCGGCATTAACTCAGCCACGCTGTCAGAGGAGATCCTCTGTGCCATTGAGCGTCTGCTGGACGTGATGGAGAGGCCGCTGGATGCGCGTATTCTGGGTAAGCAAATCATCCGCGAAATTCTCTATCATGTGCTGCTGGGGCCGGGTGGCGGGGCACTACTGGCGCTGGTCAGTCGGCAGACCCACTTCAGCCTGATAAGCCGCGTGCTCAAGCGCATCGAAAGCCAGTACACGGAAAACCTCAGCGTTGACCAGCTGGCGGCGGAAGCGAACATGAGCGTCTCGGCGTTTCACCACAACTTTAAGTCGGTGACCAGCACCTCGCCGCTGCAATACCTCAAAACCTACCGGCTGCATAAGGCGCGGATGCTGATGATCCACGACGGCATGAAGGCCAGCGCGGCGGCGATGCGGGTCGGGTATGAGAGTGCGTCGCAGTTTAGTCGGGAGTTTAAGCGCTACTTCGGCGTCACGCCGGGGGAAGATGCGTCACGCATCCGAACCATGCAGGGAGTCTGACGGCAAACGTAGGCCGGGTAAGCGATAGCGCCACCCGGCTTTTATTTATGCACTGCAGTACTTCTTCTTAATCACCACCGCAATCGTTCCCACCAGTCCAGCTACCAGCAGGAACATCGGCAGCACCATCAGGAAGGTCATTACCTGGTCTTCATGATGCTTCACAAACGGGATCATGTTCAGCGCATAGCCGAGAGTGGTAACGACACCCACCCATAACAACGCGCTCAGCCAGTTGAAGAACTGGAAGCGGCGGTTCGACAGGCCGGAAATGCCTGCCATGGTGGGCAGCAGGGTGCGAACAAAGGCCAGAAAACGCCCGGCCAGCAAGGCCAGCAGGCCATGCCTGTCAAACATGCAGGTCGCACGCTGATGGTATTTATGCGGTAGCTGCGCCAGCCAGCCCTTCACGACGCGCGTGTTGCCGAGCCAGCGGCCCTGCAGATAGCTCAGCCAGCAGCCCAGGCTTGCCGCGGAGGTGAGGATCACCATGGTCGGCGCGAAGTCCATGACACCTTTACCGATTAACGCCCCCGCAAGCAAAAGGAGGCTATCACCGGGTAAAAATGAGGCTGGCAGTAATCCATTTTCCAGAAACAGGGTCGCGAACATCACGAAATAGACGATACCTACAACGTGAGGATCGGTCAGTGCGGCGAAGTCGTGTTGCCAGAGCGCCGCGATAATATCTTGAATAACAGCCATGGACTTTCCTGTGGAACAACAGATATAGCACTATTGTACTCCCTTATTTGCCCGATGGGGTTGATCGCGGGCGCAACTAATGCAGACTTTTCTGGTGGCGGTGTCCACAAAAGCATCCATGGAGTACATGTTTGCCAGCACTCTACACGATACGCGCAAACCCTGCTGCTAAATCGGCAATTAAATCGTCCGCGTTTTCTAAACCGATATGCAGGCGAATCAGGGTGCCGCTGAAGTCCACTTCACCGCCAGGGCGCAGGGCCGCAATCTGCTCCGGCTGATTAGGCAGGATCAGGGATTCAAACCCGCCCCAGGAGTAGGCCATGCTGAAGAGGGTAAAATTATCCAGATAGCTTGCCAGCTCGTCATTATTCAGCCGTTTTTTTAGAACGAATGAGAACAAACCGCTGCTGCCCGTAAAGTCTCGTTGCCAGAATTCATGCCCTTTACTGCCCGGCAGTGCCGGATGGTTGACGCGCTCAACCTGCGGGTGCTGCGCCAGCCACTCAGCTATCTTCAGGCTGCTTTCGTGATGCTGACGCAGGCGCACCCCCAGCGTGCGGATGCCTCGGCTGGTCATGTAGGCGGTATCGGCATCGACCATCTGCCCCATCAGGTAGGCATTTTCCCGCAGCTGATCCCAGCAGCGGGCGTTAGAAACGGCCGTGCCGATCATCCCGTCTGAGTGGCCAATCAGATATTTAGTCGCCGCCTGAATGGAGATATCAATGTCGAATTCCAGCGCTTTAAACAGCACGCCCGCCGCCCAGGTGTTGTCGATCATGATAATCGCCTCTGGCGCTTTGCTGCGCACGGCTTTCACAATGGCCGGCACGTCGTGTACTTCCATGGTGATCGAACCCGGAGATTCCAGGAACACAATGCGCGTGTTGGGCTGAATAAGCTCTGCGATGCCTTCGCCAATCAGCGGATCGAACCAGCCCGTGGTTACGCCGAGTCGGGAGAGGATTTTGGTGCAGAAATCCTGGCTCGGTTCATAGGCGGTGTTGGTCATCAGAATATGGTCGCCCTGTTCCACGAACGCCAGAATGGTGTTGGCGACTGCCGCCGCACCGCACGGAAACAGCGCGCAGCCTGCGCCGCCTTCCAGCTCGCACATGGCTTCCTGTAGTGAGAAATGGGTTAGCGTGCCACGACGTCCGTAAAACAGCCCGCCTTTGGCGCGGTTACGCGTGGCGATTTTTTTGTCCTCTACGGTATCAAACACCAGCGAGGAGGCCCGTTGGATCACGCTGTTCACCGAACCCTGAGTATATTTCTTGCTGCGCCCGGCCTGTACCAGCGTGGTATCAAGATGCTTCTTGGTCATGTTCGCTAACCCTGTTTTTATACGTCTGGACGTCCAGACTACCACGAATGTGAAAATCTGCACCCGGATGCTTATCGAATAAGCAGAAAATATTAGCAAAAAACCGCATAAGAAATTTTTACTGCGTAAGCGCAAGGAATATGAGCGAAAATTGCGGCACTATGTAAATAGTAATGAGAACGACTATCAATTCGACGATGTTTTGATATTATTACGTTCAGATTTTGTGATTTGCGTCCTGGAGATACAGAGTGGGTAATAATTTGATGCAGACGGATCTCTCCGTTTGGGGCATGTATCATCATGCTGACATCGTGGTTAAGATTGTGATGATCGGCCTGATTCTGGCGTCCGTGATCACGTGGGCTATCTTCTTTGGCAAGAGCGCCGAGCTGATTTCTCAGAAGCGCCGCCTCAAGCGTGAGCAACAGCAGCTGGCTGAAGCCCGCTCTCTGGATCAGGCGTCTGACATGACCTCATCCTTCCACGCGAAAAGCCTGACCACCCTGTTAGTTAACGAAGCGCAAAACGAGCTGGAACTCTCCGCAGGCAGTGAAGATAACGAAGGTATTAAAGAACGTACCGGCTTCCGTCTGGAGCGTCGCGTCGCCGCCGTGGGTCGCCATATGGGCCGGGGCAATGGATATCTGGCGACCATCGGGGCCATCTCGCCGTTCGTGGGGCTGTTCGGTACGGTCTGGGGCATCATGAACAGCTTTATCGGGATTGCGCAAACCCAAACGACGAACCTGGCGGTAGTTGCACCGGGTATCGCCGAAGCGCTGCTGGCGACCGCTATCGGTCTGGTTGCGGCGATCCCTGCGGTGGTTATCTATAACGTCTTCGCGCGCATGATTGGCAGCTATAAAGCCACCCTCGGTGACGTCGCCGCGCAGGTTCTGCTGCTGCAAAGCCGCGATCTTGATCTGAATGCCAGTGCCGCTAAACCGGTGCACGCGGCGTCCAAACTGCGCGTAGGTTAATGAATTATGGCAATGCGTCTTAATGAAAATCTGGACGATAACGGCGAAATGCATGAAATCAACGTGACGCCGTTTATCGACGTTATGCTGGTTCTGCTGATTATCTTCATGGTTGCTGCGCCGCTGGCGACGGTCGACGTGAAGGTAAACCTGCCGGCCTCGTCCAGCCAGCCGCAGCCGCGCCCGGAAAAGCCCATCTATCTGTCGGTGAAAGCAGATAAATCGATGTTCCTCGGCAACGACCCGGTGACGGCTGACTCTGTCATCCCGGCGCTGGATCAGCTCACTGGCGGTAAGAAAGACACGACGGTCTTCTTCCGTGCGGATAAAACCGTTGATTACGAGACCATGATGAAGGTCATGGATACGCTGCATCAGGCGGGTTATCTGAAGATTGGGCTGGTCGGCGAAGAGAAAGCGGCCGCGAAATAACGAAGAAGCTGGCGAAAGCCGGCTTTTTTTATGCCTGTCGGGTTATTCGTGTTTGTTATCCGTCGACGCGGGAGAGAGGGCTGCCAGCGCGTCCTCGTCAAGCGCGACGCTGGTGACGTTTGAGGTACGATACTCGCCGTCGGACAGTTTGCGCGTCAGGCGCAGGGTCGCGGTTTCTCTGGCCAGCAGATACTGATAATTGGCCTCCAGACGCCCCAGAAGCTTCTCTTTCAGCTCGGGCCGTTGTTCGATGATGGCATTCATCACGGCGCCGTAAATCTCTTCCTTGACCTGTAAGGGATAAATCTCGCGGCGGTTCTGCCATTTCAGGCGCACCAGCGTCGCCGGAATGGAAACCAGATCCTGGGTAATACGCGTCATCTCGGCGTTTTTGGTGTTACGCAAAGCCTCGAGATTTTGCTTTAAGATAAATTCGTCACTTTTTTTCTCATCTAAAGTCAAATAAACATCGTTATCTTTAACGTCTTTCACATTAATCTTCCCCCAGGTTATAAAAAATAGGGTTGTTTTTTTCTCGCGTAATTAGATTAAGCCAAATTTCATTGCCCGCTTCATTTATTTCTTTGGTCTTTTCGGCCATTATTTGACTTAGTTTCTGGGCATCTATTTCGCCTTCTGCCTGCAGGTCATTCAACAGGTGGACAAAGGCTTCAATTTTGATGGCGCGAAATAAGCGATCCTTTATATGACGATCGTGCTCTTCCAGCAACATATTACGTGATTTGCCGCTACGGGAGACACCAATTAATATGTCAGGCTCAAAATCAGCGAGCTTTCTTTTTCCCTGAGTGAAATTAGCCTCTTTTTCTGCTTCCGTCGGTTGCTGTTCCACAGGCGTGATGTGGTACTTAGCCGGGACGAGATAGTCGGGCAACATTTTTTAATTTCCTTTAATTTCAACAAGGTGGGGAAGATAAAGGCGTGAGATTCGTTGACAATATCATGAGGCAATTTTAAAATCAAAAAAAATGGAGCCAACCCATGAACAGCATCTTTTTTACGGTCATTACATTACTATTACTGACCGCTGGTGTTCTTTTATTGATGCAGGAGTTCAATAAAACGAAAGAGTCGAAAGACACCAGTGAAACCCCACAGCCTGAACTGATGACTAAAGAGGAAGGTGAAGACCATTTCTCTGTTTTGATGAACTCGGTGACGCCGGTTTGGTACTGGCGGGTGAACCATGAATATATCGACTTTTTGCACGCGACAATAAAGCGGATGAAAATGTCGGAAATTAATGACACGCCGGGCCTGTTTGAAGCGCAGCGTCGCTGCAGTGACCTGAATTCAGCGGTCTATAAATATTACGACAATATCAAAAAGCGCTGTCTGAATGGTGAGAAGGTCTCGTATTCCGATTTAGACGTATTAAACCTGCGTCAGTGCTTTCGCGAGTTCAGCCTGGAAGCCTATCCGGAGCTGGTGGTGCTGGTCTGGCCGGAGTATGCGCGCCCTGAGGTGGATCCTGACAACGTGTAATGGTTAGTTGTTGCAAACAGTCAGCGCCGTTGCGATATACTGAGTGCTGGTTTCGTTTGCAGACAGGACTTTATGGAACGCTTCTTTGAAAACGCTATGTACGCCTCGCGCTGGATACTGGCACCCGTCTATTTTGGCCTTTCGCTGGCGCTGATTGCGCTCACGATTAAGTTCTTCCAGGAAATCTTGCATGTTCTGCCGAACATCTTTTCCATTGCCGAAGCAGATTTGATTCTGGTTCTGCTGTCACTGGTGGATATGACGCTGGTGGGGGGCTTACTGGTGATGGTGATGTTCTCTGGCTATGAGAATTTTGTCTCCCAGCTTGATATCGACGCGCGTAAAGAAAAGCTGAGCTGGCTGGGCAAAATGGATGCCACGTCGCTGAAGAATAAAGTGGCCGCCTCGATTGTGGCGATCTCCTCCATCCACCTGTTACGCGTGTTCATGGACGCAAAGAATGTCCCGGACAACAAACTGATGTGGTATGTCATTATCCATCTCACGTTTGTGCTTTCGGCGTTTGTGATGGGGTATCTGGATAAGATCAGCAAGAAGTAATTTCCTTCTTAACCACCCTCTCCCTGTGGGAGAGGGCAACAGACCGCACTATTTATCCGACGACGCCTGCCACAGATTCAACTCTCCATCCGCAACATGCTTATCAATGCGTATCAGCTCCTCTTCGCTAAAGCGCAGGTTTTTCAGCGCCTGAACGTTCTCTTCCAGCTGTTCCGGGCGGCTCGCGCCAATCAGCACGGACGTTACGCGCTCATCTTTCAGCAGCCAGCTTAGCGCCATCTGCGCCATTGTCTGACCACGTGCCTGTGCCATCTCATTGAGCAAGCGCAGACTGTTCAGATTGGCTTCGGTCAGCATCTTCTGCGTCAGCCCGCGCACTTTATTCCCCTCGCGCTGCATCCGCGAACCTTCAGGAATACCGTTGAGGTATTTTCCGGTCAGCAACCCCTGCGCCAGTGGGGTAAACGCAATACAGCCGGTACCGTTTTGCTTTAGCGTCTCCAGCAGGCCGGTTTTATCCACCCAGCGGTTAAGCAGGTTGTACGACGGCTGATGGATGAGCAGTGGAATTTTCCATTCGCGAAGCAGGTCAGCCATTTTCTGCGTGCGCGCCGTTGAATAGGACGAAATTCCGACATACAGCGCTTTACCGCTCTGCACCGCATGGGCCAGCGCGGCAGCGGTCTCTTCCATCGGCGTGTTCTCGTCCACGCGATGGGAATAGAAAATATCCACATATTCCAGACCCATACGCTTCAGGCTCTGGTCGAGGCTGGCGAGCAGATATTTGCGCGAGCCGCCCGAGCCATACGGTCCCGGCCACATGTCGTAACCCGCTTTGGTGGAGATAATCAGCTCGTCGCGACAGGCGGCAAAATCCTCCCGCAGCAGGCGACCAAAGTTCTCTTCCGCGCTCCCCGCAGGCGGGCCGTAGTTATTGGCAAGATCGAAATGGGTGATACCGAGGTCGAAGGCTTTACGCAGTAGCGCACGCTGGGTGTCGAGCGGCTGAACGTGGCCGAAGCTATGCCACAGGCCAAGCGACAGCGCAGGCAGGCGCAGCCCGCTTTTGCCACAGTAGCGGTACTGCATATTTTCATAACGGCCGGGGTTAGGGTGCCAGGACATGATGTCTCCTTTCTTATCGATGAATTTTCGAAACAGCGTTTTCATTCTTTGATTATCAAACCATAAATCTGCTCGTGAAGCGATGTCGCGGCGGGAAAGGCCTCTAAGCGTTAATCGGTGCTGTGGTACCTGTGAAGCCACGCTAACGAAAAATAGTTACAAAAGGTTATAATTTCCGCGGTTCCTGCCGATAACGAGAGTAGTACTCGCCTCTGGGCGAACTCACCCTCACGGCAAGGAACACTTATGAACATGCTCCGTAATTTCACGATCCGTTTCGTCATGCTGACGATCCTGGGGATCTTTTGTTTAATGTGGGCAGGCGTTGGACTCTACAGCACCTGGTCCCTCTCTCGCGTTTCGGATGGCAATGAAGTCGATCGCCAGTTGGTGAAACAGATGACCATACTCAGCCAGGGCAACGATCAGTATTTCCGCTTTGTCACCCGACTGAGCCGCGCGATGGAAGTCAAAGCCGCCGGCGGTACACCGGATCTGGCCTCCGCCCAGCAGGCGCTGGATAACATGGGCAAAAAACTGGCCGAGATGAAAGCGATCTCTCCGGGTCCGATGGATGAACAGGTCTCCTCCCGGGTGATCGGCACCTGGCAGGCGCTGCTCGAGCAGGGCGTTACGCCACAAATGCAGCAGGCGAAGCTGGGTGCGCTGGATGGTTATCGCCAGCAGGCTAATAACGTCACGCCACAGCTGAGCCGTGCGTTTGGTGCAGCCGCTGAGGAGTTCAATAACGCCGCTGCGAAGGCCCTCGACAGTACCCGCGTAGTGGTGGATGGCCTGACCAGCATGACCCGCACGGTGATTATTGCCGCCACCGTGATTGGTCTGCTGATCCTGCTCTTTAGCGACCGTTACCTGGTGGCGATGCTGGTGAAACCGCTGGACCGAATTCGTCAGCAGTTCCGCCAGATTGCGCAGGGCGATCTCAGCCAGCCCATTGAACCGTTTGGTCGTAACTGTGTGGGACAGCTGGTGCCGTTGCTGAGTGCCATGCAGGACAGCCTGCGCGAGGCGGTCAGCACGATCCGCGCGGGCAGTGAAAATATCTGGCGCGGGGCGACCGAGATCTCCAGCGGTAACAACGATCTCTCCTCCCGTACCGAAGAGCAGGCTGCCGCGCTGGAAGAGACAGCAGCCAGCATGGAGCAACTCACTGCCACCGTGAAGCTGAACGCCGAAAGCGCACGTCAGGCAAGCCAGCTGGCGGATGTGGCATCGACCACGGCCAGCCGCGGTGGCTCGCTGGTGGAGGAGGTGGTGACCACCATGAGTGGTATTTCCGACAGCTCGAAGAAAATTGCTGAAATCACCACCGTGATTAACAGTATCGCCTTCCAGACCAATATCCTGGCGCTCAACGCAGCAGTGGAAGCGGCGCGAGCGGGTGAGCAAGGCCGTGGCTTTGCCGTGGTGGCAGGTGAGGTGCGTAATCTGGCCAGCCGCAGCGCCAACGCGGCGAAAGAGATTGAAGGGCTGATTGCCGATTCCGTCGCTCGCGTCGAGCAGGGGGCTCAACTGGTGAACGACACGGGGACCACCATGGAAGCGATTCTGCGCGATGTAACGGAAGTGACCACCATCATGAAGCAGATTGCGTCAGCCTCTGAGGAGCAAAGCAAAGGCATTTCCCAGGTCGGGGTTGCCATTACGCAGATGGACGGTGTGACCCAGCAAAACGCCTCGCTGGTGGAGCAGGTCTCCGCCGCGGCAGCGGCACTTGAGCGGCAGACCGAAGAGCTTCAGCGTTCGGTGCAGAAGTTCCGCCTCACGGCATAATGTTGCGGTTGGTTGCCTGACCAGAGAAAACAAGAAACCCAGCGTAAGCGCTGGGTTCAGGCTGCTGATATCGTGCGAGATGTGCCCCTCGCCCGGCGGCGCTACGCTTGCACGGGCCTACAACGAACAGTGCCAATTTATTGATATTGTTGTCGATTGTAGGCCGGGTCAGCGTATCGCCACCCGGCAAAACAAGCGGTTCAGTTGTTGATAGCGGGGGGGTTGTCATTAAACTCAACCTACCGGCTCGAAAAGCAGAACCACGGCAATTATCAGTGCGTCGCTTCACCAATCAGCGCGCCTGAACCCGCACCGACAGCTGCACCTTTCAGCACGCTGTTGCCCGTCACGGCAGCGGCACCTGCACCAACAACAGCGCCTACGGCACCGCCTTTACGCGCGGCTTTACCTTTGTCACCGTTTTTGAACATCGCACCCGTGCCTGCACCCACGACCGCGCCGCCTACGGTGGATTTCAGATCTTTACCTGTGGCCGCCCCAATCGCCGCGCCTGCTACCGCACCGGCGGCGGTTTTATCCATCGCCATACCTGAGGTAGAAAAAAGAAGGATGCTGATCACCAGCGCTGTATTGATTGATTTCATAACAAATCCTTTGTGACTGCTGTCGGTTGAAACGTTGCTTCTCGCCGTCTGGCTGGAGAAAAACGTCCGCATAGTGCCAGTAATACCGGCCCAACCCTTAAGCTAATCATGCCCTGGACAAGGATTTGCCTGGCCGGGCGGTTACCCGCCCGGCAGTGCATCACGCCTGACGCTTATCTTCGGTTTTGGTCTCGAAGTCGCTCGCCGCGTGGCGTTCGTGGAGTTGCTCGTTAAGCTCACCGTTGGTGCGATTCACAATCCGTCCGCGCTTCACGGCAGGGCGGTTCGCTACGTCTTTCGCCCAGCGCTGGACGTTGGTGTACTTCTCTGCGTCCAGGAACTCGGCGGCGTTGTAGACGCTGCCCAGCGCCACGCAGCCAAACCACGGCCAGACCGCCATATCGGCGATGGTGTATTCTTCACCCGCCACGTAACGGCCGCGGGCGAGCTGTTTATCCAGTACGTCGAACAGGCGCTTGGCTTCCATCGTGAAGCGGTCAATCGCGTACTCGATCTTCACCGGCGCATAGTTGTAGAAATGGCCGAAACCGCCACCGAGGAACGGGGCCGCGCCCTGCAGCCAGAACAGCCAGTTCAGGGTTTCCGTGCGGCCAGCCGGATCTTTGGGCAGGAAATGCCCGAACTTCTCTGCCAGATAGAGCAGAATGTTGCCGGATTCAAATACGCGCGTTGGCGGGGTGGTGGAGTGGTCACGAAGCGCCGGTATTTTCGAGTTCGGGTTCACCTCAACAAAGCCACTGGAGAACTGATCGCCTTCACCGATGCGGATCAGCCACGCGTCGTACTCCGCGCCCGTTACGCCCAGCGCAAGCAGCTCTTCGAGCATGATCGTCACTTTCTGGCCGTTCGGCGTGCCCAGGGAGTAAAGCTGCAGCGGGTGCGAACCGACGGGCAGATCTTTCTCATGTGTGGCACCAGAAACAGGACGGTTGATGTTGGCGAACGCCCCGCCGCCGTTCTTTTTCCATTCCCACACTTTGGGTGGCTGATAGGTATTTTCGTCTGACATGTTGGCCTGCCTTTTTTGTGATGTGTTGAGGCAGTGTAGCAGGAGATGAATAGACCGTTTAACGAACTGAGCGCAAAGGTCAGGGGAGGTGTATGATAACCCTACCTCTGTCAGGTTAATTACAACGTGCAGACGACGACAACCCTTCAAAAAATTGCCGCCTGCCTGTTTTAGGTTGGATACATGCGTAAAGGAAAGTTAAGCAGTGATGCGCCATTCGGGACGTTGTTAGGCTATGCGCCCGGTGGCGTGGCGATTTACTCTTCAAATTACGGCAGTCTGGACCCGCGTAAGTACCCGCAAGACGCGGATTTCCGCAGCTATATCGGCAACGAATACATGGGCCACAAGTGGCAGTGTGTGGAGTTTGCCCGCCGTTTTCTGTTCCTCAACTATGGCTTTGTGTTTACCGACGTCGGGATGGCGTGGGAGATCTTCTCCCTGCGTTTTTTGCGCCAGGTGGTGAACGATAATATTCTGCCGTTACAGGCTTTTGCCAACGGCTCGAAACGCGCGCCGCAGGCCGGGGCGCTGCTTATCTGGCAAAAGGGCGGCGAGTTCCATGAAACCGGCCATGTCGCGGTAATCACCCAGCTTTTGGATGGCAAGGTCCGTATTGCCGAGCAGAATGTTATTCACTCCCCGCTTCCGCTCGGACAGCAGTGGACCCGCGAACTGCGCATGACCGTTGAGAACGGCTGTTACACGCTTCATGACACCTTCAGCGATACCGAAATCCTTGGCTGGATGATCCAGACGGACGACACGGAGCACAGCATTCCCCAGCCCGAACCTGACGGCGAACTGCTGAAAATCAGCGGTGCGCGGTTGAAGAATAAACGTCAATACGACGGAAAATGGCTCAACGAAAATGACGCCCTGCAGCAGGCCTACATCCACGCCAACGGCCACGTTATTAATAACGATCCCTGCCACTATTTCACGATTACCGAAAGCGCGGAACAGGAGCTGATTAAAGCGACCAATGAACTGCATCTTATGTATCTGCACGCCACCGACAAGGTGCTGAAAGATGACAACTTACTGGCGCTTTTTGACATCCCCAAAATCCTCTGGCCGCGCCTGCGTCTCTCCTGGCAGTGGCGTCGCCACCATATGATCACCGGTCGTATGGATTTCTGTATGGATGAGCGCGGCATTAAGGTTTACGAGTACAACGCTGATTCCGCCTCCTGCCACACCGAGGGCGGGTTAATTCTGGAAGAGTGGGTCAAAAACGGCTATCGCGGCAATGGGCACAACCCGGCAGAAGGTTTGCTGGAGGAGTTGACCGGGGCGTGGAAACACAGCCATGCGCGTCCGTTCGTGCACATCATGCAGGACAACGATGTCGAAGAGGATTATCACGCGCTCTTCATTCAGCGCTCGCTGCTGCAGGCCGGGTTTGACACCAAAATTCTGCACGGTCTGGGCGCGCTGAGCTGGGATGCTGCCGGGCAGTTAATCGACGACGAAGGTCGCCACGTCAACTGCGTGTGGAAAACCTGGGCGTGGGAGACGGCAATCGAGCAGATTCGGGAGGTCAGCGAAACCGAATACGCTGCCGTGCCAATCCGCACCGGTCACCCGGCAGGCGAGGTGCGGCTGATTGACGTCCTGCTGCGCCCGGAAGTGCTGGTGTTTGAACCGCTGTGGACGGTGATCCCTGGCAATAAGGCGATCCTGCCGGTGCTGTGGCAGCTGTTCCCGAACCACCGCTACCTGCTCGATACCGATTTTGAGGTTAACGCGCTGCTGAAGCAGACAGGTTATGCCGTCAAACCCATTGCCGGCCGTTGCGGCAGTAATATCGATCTGATCAGCGCCCAGGATGAACTGCTGGATAAATCCAGCGGCAAGTTTGTCGATCGCAAGAATATCTATCAGCAGCTGTGGTGTTTGCCGAAGGTGGACGGCAAATATATTCAGGTCTGTACCTTTACCGTGGGCGGGAATTACGGCGGAACCTGCCTGCGTGGGGATGAAACGCTGGTGGTGAAAAAAGAGAGCGATATTGAACCGCTGATTGTGGTGAAGGATAAGTAACCGGGCAGAATCAGCATCCGCAGGGATAACCTGCGGATGCCTGAGGTTTATTCCTCGTCCTGCTGACTGATTTTCAAATCAATAATGCGACCGATCTGGTCATGATAGACCGTCAGCAAATTGTACTGGCTCATCTCTGAGATGATTTGCGGCGTCACGTTAAAGCTGCGGGCCAGCTCGTCGTGCTTAAGCGTTGCAGGGCGGTGATGTCGTCTTGCATGCGCGCGGCGGCGATTATATTGATACCACAGGATCAGCAGCCAGCCGTTTAGCGCGGCGATCAGTAAATAGATCAGCACCGTCTTAAAGGAGGCAATAATCACGCCCCAGCGGTAGTCGCTCTCGTTGGTTATCTGCATCCACAGGTTGGCATAGAGGAAAAAGAGAAATCCTCCCCAGGCCAGCAGGGTTAACGCTGCATCAAACAGCCGGGGCACCAGCCGATGTTCAGTCAGGATTAACGTGTTTTCGTTCATTGAATGCTCCCTTTACCTCTGTCCGGACTGATCCAGCGCGCGCGTGAGCGCTGGCGTTTAAGCATGACCTTTGGGAAGGCGACGAGGGTAGTGAACAGGCCGATCATCCAGTACACCATCGGAAACCAGATGATCCAGAAAAGCGAACTCGCCACGTTACGTTCATAGCGTCGCTCGATATACAAACTGACGAGGAACTGCAGCAGGCACATCACCCCCAGCAGGAGCCCGGTGAATTCCGGCGGGAACAGGCTCGTGACGGTCAGGTTTGCCGGGAGCGGCGTGAGGGAGCTGATAATAAATAACAGCACCGTCACCGCATACGCGAACGCCCACAGCGTTGACAGGGCGTACTCTAAAAACAGCGGCCACATGCGATGATGCTCCCAGCGCAGGATCTTGCGTAGATTGACCAGAAACACCTCCGCGCCGCCCTGAGCCCAGCGCAGGCGCTGTTTCCACAGCCCTTTTAGCGTCTCCGGCATCAGGATCCAGCACAGCGCGCGCGGCTCGAAAAAAATATCCCAGTGGCGAAGCTGAAGCTTCCAGCTGATGTCGATATCTTCGGTGATCATATCCGGGCTCCAGTATCCCACGTCCGCCAGCGCCTGACGGCGAAAGGCCGCGATGACGCCAGAGACGGTAAAGACCCGGCCATAGATCCGCTGCGTGCGTTTGATGAGCCCTATGATGGAGGAGAATTCGCCCACCTGAATGCGGCCAATCAACGTGGAGCGCGTGCGAATACGCGGGTTCCCGGTCACGGCGCCCACGTGGGGGTAGTGGATCAGCGGGGCAACCAGATAAGCGGCGGTATCGCGATCGAGCAGGGCATCGCCATCAATACAGACCAGAAGGTCTCCCCGGGCCGCCGCTGCGCCCGCTTTCAGCGCCACGGCTTTCCCCTGATTTTCCGCCAGATGAATGACGCGCAGACGCGGCTGCTCCTGCGCCAGCTGTTGCAGCACCTGCGCGGTGTTATCGGAAGAGCCATCGTTGATGGCGATGACCTCGATATTCGGGTAACGCTGGGCCAGCGCGGCACCGATCGTCTCCCGGGCGTTGCGTTCCTCATTGAAACAGGGAATGAGGATCGAAATTAACGGATCGCCCTCTAACGTCGGGGCGGGTGTTTTTCTGTTCCATGACCAGTGTCGTTCAAGCTGAAACCAGAAATAGAGCCCCCCGGTGATCCAGAATACGGACATGAACAGGGGCCAGAAGAAGACAAAATCCAGAATCAGTTCGCCGGTAAAGAGGGCGGCCACGCCTAATGGCAACCCAAATACCAGGCACAAAATTGAGAAAGCGATAAGGCGATCAGTCATTGTCAGGATACCAGTACGAAGAGAATTCAGGCCTGATACGGGAAAGATCAGGTTGGTTATGGATGAAATCGTCGGGGTAGTAACCGTAATGTTTGCTGCCGTTAAGCTGGAGCACGCGCATCCACTCCGCCAGGCGACTATCGGGTACGGCGCGTTGCGGTGTCTGCGCCCAGTCACGGGCCTGCAGCTCAAAAATGGTTTTATTCAGCGCGCCGGGGCGAGTGGCAACGGTGTTAACCAGGCGCGTTAGCCAGGCGTTGCTCTCGTCTGCCGGGACGGACTCCATCAGCGGCATGGCCATCGGCACCGTCCAGTCATACTCCGCCAGGAAGTCATCAAGATTCTGCGCAAACCACGCCTCGCTCGCCGGGTCGAGGATCGGCAGGGCGAACATATTGCGTGCGGTTTTTATCTGCGGACCGCGGATATGCTTCACCGCCAGGCTCAGGGCGTGGGTAAACCCGATTAGCGTCTGGCTTTTCTGGCGCGTTGTCTGCTGCCCGGCATCATCCTGATCCGTCAGCACCGCATCGTCATGGAACAAGATCCCATTGAAGCTGGCATAGCGGGCCAGATCTTCATAGATTTCGGTCACCTGCTGTCGAACCTGCGGATCCCACGGCGAAAGCCGGGTATAGGGCTCGGTGGCGGCGCGTACCTGGCCCGTTTGCCGATCCCGACGCTGCACGCGCGGCAGTGCAGGGGAGAGATCGAACGAGAGAACCGGCATCCACGCGTAGACTTTTACGCCCGCGCGGGTTTGCAGTTGCCAGGCGACAAAGTTAAAGAGATCGGCACGCACGGGCAGCCGACGGTTGGGGAAGTAGAGCGCGTTAATCGTGCCGTTGCCGAGGGGATCGGAAAATGCCTGCAGGAAAACATGGCTGATTTTCATGTCGTAGACCCGCTGGACCAGCGTATTGATGTTTTTGGTCTGCTGAGCCGGATCGGGGTCATAAACGTAATCCAGATCGACATGCATCACGCGCACAGGGTCGGTCTCCTGAATCTGCGCGATGCTGCTGGCAAAGGCTTTAAGCGAGGGATTCCCGGAGATTAACAGGCGCGGGATGTTGTCGAGGTGACGCACATCTGCCAGCCCGTCCTCAAGGGTAAAGGCCAACTGATAACCCTGCTGTCTGGCAATGGCGAGCGACGTGCCGTTGGCAGCACCGTAGGGCCACACCCAGGCACGCGGCGCTTTGCCCGTCACCTGCGCGATTTTTTCGGTGACTTTCCGCACGTCATCGCCGATGCGCTGGCTGAACTGCTGGTCAGTTTCGTAACGCCCTGTCGCGTTATCGTAAAAGCGGCTGGCAATAGCCGGTTCGCGGCTTCCCTGTGGATTGGCCGGTATACCGTAATGCGAAGCCCAGGTATGCGAGCCGATCTCAATCAGCGGGGACTGGCTTAACTCGCGCACCATGTCCCACGTCGCGAAACGGTCCCGGGGTGTCATCAAACCGCCAAAATTCACGTTTTGATGTGCTGGCGTATCCACCCAACTGCCTACCGGGGCCCACAGCGCCGGCACATTCCAGGCCTGGATCAACGGCCAGACGCGGGTATAAAAACTGCTGTAGCCGTCATCAAAACTGAGCAGAAAGGCCTTTGGCGGCAGCGTTTTTTTACCGTCGTGGGCATCCAGAATATCCTGCACGCTGATGGCGTTATACCCGTTATGCACAAGCCAGCTTATCTGCTCGTTTAAGGCGCTGGTCCGCACGGAGAGATAGCGCTGATCGGCGGCGTCATCTTCCACATCGTGATAGGCCAGCACGAAAAAGTGATTCTTCGGCCAGGGTTTACTGGCTTCCGGCTGAGGTCTCTCGTTGGGCGAAATAAACGAAATGGCCTGGGCGCAGACGCTCGCGCTGAGGCATAACCAGCCGATGATGAGCAGGCCCACAGGAAAACGAATGGTCAACATATTCATCCTTAAAACCGTAAAGTCGCATCGAAAGTGACGGCGAGATTGCTTTCTCGTTTGCCGTCGTAAGGGCGCTTATCCCAGTTCAACATCACGCCGGTATCCACGACGTTGTTCCATTGAACGCGTTGCCCGTAGCCGAGCAGGGTGATGGCGCCAGCAGACTGATTTTTCTGCCAGTATCCTCCGGCTCCGGCGACCAGTTGCTGGCTCCAGAGGGTGTCGTAATAGCGGTACAGCTGATGATCGACGGACAACGCAGCCGTCGCGGACAGATCACGCTCGGGGTTGTAATAGAGCGTATCCCGCTGGCTATTCGCGCTGGCGGAGATGCCCGGTTCAAGATCCAGCGTCAGGGTCGGCGTTTGCCAGAGCCGCTCCTTGCCGGTGAGGGTGTACTCCTGTCGGCGGTTATGGTCGGAAAAATGGCTGATGGCGGCGCTGAGCTGGTACTCACGACGCTCGTTCTGATACCAGCGCATCCAGCCTTCTGCGCGGTCTGCACGGATCCCATTGCGTAACGCCCGCAACGGCGTGGTGCGTGACAGACGTTCAAGGCTGCCGCCAGATTGCCAGCGATCGTTCAGGCTGTACTGACCGGAGAGGCGAGCGCCAGGCGTGTGGGTGCCGTGATAACGGTTGCCGGAGAGCTCCGCTTCAAGCCAGATATCCCGTGACCGCCATTCGACGCCGCCGACCAGATGGCGGCTGGTGCCTTTGCCTTCGTCAAAATTGCCCTCGGCAAAGCGGGTGCCGCCAAACAGTCGCCAGTTATCAGCGACTGGTGGGCCATAGAGCGTGGCGTCCCAGTTCAGATCGTGTGTCCCGCTGACCGGGTTGTCGGAGTGCAATCCCTTGCCTGCGTTCAGACGCAGTTCAGACATATGATGCACATTTCTGAGCCTGTCCAGGCGCTGGACGCTGCGGTCACGTGGCGCACGGGCGAGCACGTCGTCGGTCAGGAGTTCCATTTGTCGCCACTCCTGCAGATCCATCGCGACGTAAGCCTGCTGCTGCTCCAGTTCTGTATTTGACGGCTCCAGTACCTCCGCCATTTTGAGCTTTTGCTCTGCCGCCCGTGGCAGGCCACGGGCCTGAAGCAGGGCGGCATAATCAATCTGTAGGCCCTGGTTGCCGGGTGCCGTGGCAGCCAGACGGTGCGCCACGGCTTCTGCTTGCGGCAGGGCATGGGTTGCCAGCAAATACTGAAACGTGAGCGACTGGCCGATAAGCCATTGATCGTTGGTCTGGGCGGTTGGCGAGCCGTAATCGTAGCGAGCCCAGGGAACGTTGCGGGTTATCTGCGCAAGATAGTGACGGGCGGCCTGATACTGTCCGGTGTCCAGATATGCATAGAAAAGCTGATGTTCTTCATCCTGTGGGTTACGCGCATAGTCAGGATACTTTTGCAGGAGTGCCAGGGCTGCATCGGCGTTTTGCTCCTGAAGATACGCAGAGATCACCCAGCCGATTGCCCAGCCCGGCACCGGATGGTGAGCTGACGTCAGCGCACGATATTCAGCGATCGCCTGCGGGTAATCACCATGCGCATATAGCGCGCCAAGGCGGTCGACGCGGGCGCGAATGATATCTTCCGCCGCCTGCGGGTCGTGTTGCCAGCGGGCAAGCAGGGCATCATAGCGATTCAGTGCGGCTTGCGCGAGACGCAGGCGCTCTTTTTCCGTCCGCCCAGGCGCATCGGCAAGGCGTACCTGTTCGGCTGCGGCGTTAAGTTCAAGCTGGCGCCGTTGTGCGGGCGGCAGAGAAATCCCCTGTGACAGCCGCAGGGCAGGCGTACTGACCCGGTTATCGTTCAGGGCGTCGACGAGCGCGCTGAGCAGTACGTGATTCTCGGGGGCGCTCTTCAGGGCGCGGGTGTCCGCTAATAGACGATCCCAGCTTTTTCCCTGGCGTAAGTACACATAGGCGAGCGTCTCAAGGTTTATCTGGCTGGGGTGGGCTGTTACCCGTTTTTGCGCTTCCAGCAGGGCCAGCCGATCCATGCGGGCATCGGCCAGGGTTTTGATATACCCGATACGGTAGTCGTCGTTCTCCGGTGCAAGGCTACAGGCCTGCTTCCAGAGCGCGAGCGCAGGTTGCCACTGCTTTTGATTTCTCCTGGATTGCGCGGCTGCGGCCACTCCCCGGGCGGGCAGGGGCATATAAACGTGATAACGCAACCACACCTCAATAACCTCATCATCGCGTCCCGCCCAGGAGGCAACCTGCAGCCAGTCTGCCACTTGTTCTGGCGTCAGAGCATGCTGTTGTTGATAACGCTGCAGGTAATGGAGAAACGAAGTGTAATTACCATTACGCGCCTGCTGAATCTGTTGTTCATATACGGATTCGGCAGCCTGAACCAGAATGGGAAACAGTAATAGCAGACACAATAATTTTGGAACGCGGTAAAAGAATAAAGTATTGAAGCGAAGTGATCTTTCCATATCTATTTGCCATTTGTTTATCATAAATCCATTGCGCAACACGGCCGCCTTTATACGTAGCGTTAAAGGCCATAAATGAGAGCGTAAAATGTGAATGCAGTTACGTTATGAGGTACTTACTTAAAGGTAATTATGGATCCTTATCGTTATGGACCGGTGAAAGGTAATGTACACCTGATATGTTGACGGATAAATATGTTGAAAAGCCGGGTTGTTGTTTTGAGATAATTCTGTATCCGGGTGATTTTTATGATTATTTTTAACGGAGTCTATATTTGTAATGCGTTGATATATAATGTATTTATTTTTATTGTGACGTTTTTGTTTATATTTTTAATGCGGCTTTGGTGCATAAATTAAAGTACTTTCTGGTGCATGTTTGGGAAGTTTCGTGACAAAAATTCTTAATATCTTGAGAGGTGACTTTTCTGCGATTGTTTTTTACTTATAATTAATAGCAGACATTGAGTGATAGTCTATGGGAAGTCTTACAAATCAATGTGCGTGTCGAGGGATGATCAAAGCCAGAATACATTTATCGTTCATGTAAAAGCGCTATAAAACGAAGGCGTCTTCTTTCTGAAGGGTCGTTCTTGCTTTAATCTAAAAGGGATGGTTAGTGGCAACTTCAATAGTGTTAGTGACACAGGATCGC
Source organism: Enterobacter cloacae complex sp. 277I4 (assembly GCF_050031465.1). Taxonomy (NCBI): domain Bacteria; kingdom Pseudomonadati; phylum Pseudomonadota; class Gammaproteobacteria; order Enterobacterales; family Enterobacteriaceae; genus Enterobacter; species Enterobacter cloacae complex sp. 277I4. Next base: position 4,232,243 of record NZ_JBLGWC010000001.1, on the reverse strand, counting down.
TACCTCGTCAGAGGAATGAGGATATTTTTTCCGGATATTATCCTGCTGGACTCGATTGACAGAAAGATATTTGATAACAGTGCAGATGAATATTCTGTGCTGATTGACAGCCGTTCACCGCTCCGTCTGTATGATTATCTGATACGCCATCCGGCCAGAACGAGAAAAACAATCGGCTGCGTCATGCTCGATATGCGGCACCGGGAGGAGAATCAGCTCAGCATGAGGATGTTTATGAATACTGCGCTTCCGGTGGCTGACATGGCGTCGTTGTTTAATCTGGTGCTGAATATGAAAGGCAGGCGCCTGACGACCAAATGGCTGCTTAACTTACGGTTGAGTACCCATGAAGCGATTATGCTGCGGTTGCTCAGGGCGGGCATGTCGATGGAAGAGGTGGCGGACGAACTGAACACCTCGATTAAAAGCCTCTACCGGACGCGAACGGCGCTCTCTGAACGACTGGGGGCGGAGAATTTTAACGAGGCGTGTTTGTTTATCTTTAAAAACAAACTGCTGGATGGAGATGGGAACGATCCCTGATTGGGTCATAGGCCAAAAAAACCGCCACGAAGGCCGGGTCGACGTAGCGCAACCCGGCACTTTAGCGTTGATATCAATCAGAACGACCAGCGCAGATTAGCGTTAACCGAGTTGACGCGGGTATCGGCACCATATTGCCCCTGATAGCCCACATCCAGCGTCGCAGCACGCGACAGTTGTACGCTCACGCCGATATCACCCACCATCACGTCCTCATCCACGGCCTGACCCTGGGTAATGAACGCGTCGCTGCCCGCAAATGCCATGCGCGAAGAGGTATTCTTATCGCCATAGGCGTGCTGCCAGCCCAACGAACCGTAGAGGTTAACGTTCTTCGGCAATCCGGTCACACCACGCACCCCGAGCGTGGAATAGAAGGTGTTCATGGTTTCATTGTGAACGCTCAGCGCGGCGGCACCGCCGTCTTCCCTGAAACTGTCGGTATGCAGTCGAATCCAGGAGAGGTTAACAAAGGGCTCGACATTCATCTCTGGCTGGCCGAAACGGTAGCCCGCTTCGGTGAACGCCAGCAGCGAGTTGGCGTCGTAATCAGACTTCAGCCGATCCGAGAAGCCGCTGAAATCAACATTGCGCTCGCCTTCGATCTTGTGCCAGGTGTAACCCAGTGCGCCGCGAAGGGAGAACGCATCCTGTTGACCCGCTGCATACAGGCCGAGGTGATAGTTGTCGGTATCTGTTGAGGAACGACGGCTGTCGACGTCGTAATCACCGCGGCTGTAGCCGAAGTAACCACCGACACGTACGTTATGATCCGCCAGCTTACGATCTGCCCCCAGCAGGAAACCGGTGGTGTTGCCGTCCAGCTTGCCCACGTTACCGTCGCCGCTGTTTCGGCTCCAGGAGCTGAAGGTCTGGCCCCAGACGCCATTGTTTTGCGGCTCCGGCTGCTGCACCAGCGACATCGCTAACGGTGGTATCGGCAGGCTGTCGTTATCAAACGCGCGCTGCATACGCTGGTTTAACACGTTAAACACCTGCGTGCTGCCGGCTATCAGGTTGGATTGCATTGACGGATAAACTTCTCCGGACAGCTGGTTAAACGCCTCGCGCGCTTCCGGTGCGCTCAGCACCAGTAGCGAGTTATACAGCGCCAGCGACGTGCCGCTTTGCGTGAGCGTGGAGAGCGCGCCGGCGGTATTCCACTGGTTGCTACTCTTTGCCACGGTCTGGAAAATCCCTGGCTTGCCGCTGCCGGGGTTTTCTCCTCCCGGGTTCTCACCACCCGGGTTTTCACCACCCGGGTTTTCACCGCCGGGGTTTTCTCCTCCCGGGTTCTCACCACCCGGGTTTTCACCGCCCGGGTTTTCACCTCCAGGATTCTCGCCGCCGGTCTCTTTCTGCGCGATGGTCAGATCGACGGCGTCGGTGCTCTGCTTAAGCGCCACGTCCAGGAAGGCGGATTTGGAAATCGCTCCGGCGAACTGGCCGTCAATACCCCCGTTCGAGGTTAAAATGCGATAGCTTTGGCCCGTTTTGTAGCTGGTTTGCGGATCCAGCGCGGTGACCTGTACCTTAGCCTGATTGCTGATGGTGGTTTTGCCCGATACCAGCAGTTGGTCACTGCGGCCATCTCCCGCGATATCAACGTCATAGAAGGATTCGCCGATAAAATTCAGATAACGTTTCAGCGTCAGCGTGCCGATATCGCCATCCCCTGGTGAGATATGCCCGCCGGACAGGATCTCAGTCTGGCCCAACGTGCCGTTCCCCCCCAGCGTGCCACCGGCCTTGATTGACGCGGCGCTACTGTAACCTTGTCCGTTGTTAACGTCGGATCCCGCCGTTGCGTTGAGGATCAGCGTACCGCCGTTCTCGGCGCTAAGGGTCTGAATCTCAAAAATATCGTCTTCTGGCTGGGTGTTGATGTTGCTGGCAATAATGACTTTGCCACCGCGCGCGGTCACGTTCGCCTGAAGCGCTGAAAGATCGCCGTTCAGCGTTGTCTGCCCGGAGGTATTTATCACCTCACCTTCGCCGCTCATCTTGTTGCTGAAGATGTAATTTTCGTCGGTATGGTTGAAATAGACATAACTGCCGAATAGCCCGCCACGCAGGCTGATTGCCGTCTTCGCATCGAGGGTACCCGCGCCGCCTGCCGTACCAAGCGTTGGCTCAGTTATACCCGTGCCGGTGTCCATGTTGCCGCGGCTGCCGATGATGAGCGCCCCCCGGTTCGAACCGGAGCCCGATGTCCCTACAATCAGCGCATTGCTGCCTGCGGAAAATGAACCACCGTCAATAACCGACAGCACGCCATTGCCATAATCGCCCACGCTAACGCTGCTGTCGCTGGTAAAGCGCGAGTCTTTGCCCGCAATAACCAGCTCGGCGGTTTTTCCGGCCCCGGAGACGCCCGCCACCTGCACGCCGCCAACGTTAACCGCTCCGCCGTTCAGCACGTCCAGGTCGCCATTAAGCGTCAGCGTACGGCCAACATTCCACTGTGAGCCGCTCCCCGTGACGGTGGCTTTCGGGCTCAGTGTGTCGGTTTCATCTGGCCCGGTACCATTGCCGATGCGCGCATCGTAGGTGGTATTGAGCGCGGCGCCGTCCTCAATCGCCAGCGTGGAGCGTGCGCCCAGATCGGTACCTACGCTAAGGAAATTACTGGTTACGCGAGATCCGGCGCCCGTGGCGATAAGGTGGCTGTCGTAGCCGCGGGTGGTGCCGACAACGATCTCTTTCGCGCTCGCCAGCGCGCCCTCTTCGACTCGCAGGGTGCCGAGGCCAAGATTCAGGTCGCCGCGCAGGACGTACTGATCGTTCACCGCGTTAAGCTCAGCGTTTGGCCCACGGACTGTGACCACGCTTTCATAAATTTGGCCGTCGAACAGCCGACCGATATTGATGTTATAGGCGGTGATTTTGCCATTATCGATCAGCAGGTTTCCGCGTTGATTGCGTCCAACGTAAACGTCTCCGGTGTAACCCAGCGTTTCGGTAATACGTGAGTCGCCATCAAAAATGGCATCGGCTGCACGCGCGAAATCGGCAGGTGAAAGCAGTAACAGCGGCGCGGAAAATAGAGCGAGGTAAAGCCTGGAAAGCGGCGTCTTTACCGCTAAAGAATGCGATGTAGAGTTATTCACAGGGTATCTCCGTACTCATTAGCGTGATGTCTGGAAAATCGGTTTTATATGAAAAATGCGATACGACAGAAAAAGTAAAAGGCGTAATATGTGTACGCCTTTTGATGTGAAGTTAATTATTTATGGGTGACCACAGGTGTACAGATTGGCGCGCTCAGCGTCGGGGCGGATCCTAAAATCCCTGGCATCATCATCGATGAGCAATCGAAAATACGCCCTTTTTCCGTCGTAGCGCGATAAGACAGCTTTTGCCCTCCCAGTGCATCCGGTTGGGCGCCATTAACATTGGTTACGGTTATTTCATCCGATGAGCCCAGCCCCAGCATTTTAGCGGTTTCCGCCTGCAGAAGTGGAATGGCCTGATCGGTTTTTAGCGTGGAACAACCGGCTAGCATCAACGTAACGGTTAAAAAGAGTAGTGGTTTTTTCATAAATTATCCTTTATATCCAATCAGTTAATTTCGCTGATTGTATTTATGTTTTCTATTACTCAAATCTGCGAATAATATATTTCCCTTTCCTAATCGAAAAAACCCTCCTAAAGTAGGGTGGGTAGATAATAATTCATCCGTACTCTCTAATATGCGAAGGTAAAAGGAGGATCCTTTGGGGCAGAATTATGCGTTGGTCGTTGATGACCATCCATTGGTAGCAAGCGGTATCGCCAATTTTCTGATTACACATTGCCGATTTAAGCAGGCGAGTGTGGTGACGAATGAGGATGATTGCTACCGTCAAATTAGGGATAATGGCCCGCCACGTTTGCTGGTAATCGATTTTTGGCTCTCGTCCGGTACCGCGTTGAAATTACTCAAAGAAGTAAAACAACTTTACCCACAGGTAAGGCTCCTGGTGGTTAGTGGGGATGACAATAACGATATCTGGCAGAAAGTTCACGCCGCCGGGGGGCACGGTTTCGTATTGAAAAGCGAGCCACCTGAAATGTTTTCACGGGCCGTTTTTGCCCTCACTGATAATCTCACCTGGTTTCCTGAGGGAAACGAATTTTCCGTTGAGTCGAATAATGAGAAGTTAAGTAAATTTAACTTAACGCCGCGACAAATAGACGTGTTAAATATGATTATGCGTGGCCTGCCAAATAAAAGAATTGCCGCGCAACTTTCTATTTCTGAGCCTACAGTCAAAGAGCACATCAGCAATATATTGAAAAAGATAGGCGTTAACAGTCGGGTCGAAGCCATCACGCTTCTGCATGGCAAACGGGAACCGTCGGAATGAGATTTTTACAGAGCTTACAGAACGCTGGCATCTCTCCTCCCGCGCAGATCCGTTTGCTAAATAATACCTTTTTGCGGCTGGTGTTCAGTTTCAGCGCTGTCCCTTTCGTCGGTATTCCTTTCGCCATCTGGATTAATTTGCTGGGCGATGAACTCGGCCCAACCATTACCTGGATAATTATTTACCTGCTATGTGCCGTGGCGATCCGAATATTGCACCGATGCTACCAGCGCGAAGCGAAAGAGCATGATGAAGCAGACGTCCTGCGCCGCTGGCTGCCGCGTATAAATAAGATCGCTTTTATTCACGGGCTGGGGATTTCATCTCTCTATTTAATTACGCCGCAGACGCAGAACTTTGACTTTTTCCTGCTCCTCAATATCAGTATTGCCGCCATCGTTGCCGCCAATGCGACGCATCTGACGCCGGTCATCAGCACCTTTACATGCTTTTTCTTCGCCTCCTGGGGTGTACTGAATCTTGGCATTATCTGGCGGCTGGACGATCTGATGTTCATTGTGCTGATGTTGAACCTGCTGTACGGCTTCGCCATTTACCGCCATGCATTAACATCGCACGCGTTCTTTATTCAGCAGGCGCTGCTTGAGGAAAAAAGCTCACGCCTGGCAGAACAGTTTCGCCAGGCCAAAGAGGAAGCTGAGCAGGCGCTGCTGGATAAAAATCAGTTCCTGACGACCGCCAGCCACGACCTGCGCCAACCGGTACACGCCATGGGGTTTCTGATCGAAGCGATTATCCACCGAAACCGGGACGACAGCCTCACGCCCCAGCTTCTTGATTTGCAGCAGAGCGTCCGCTCGGTGCATTTGATGTTCAATTCCCTCCTTGACCTCAGCAAGATTGAATCCGGGAATGTGCTTACTGCCCCTGCCAGAGTGGACATCGGCGCGCTGCTCGACTCGGTGATCACGCTGTTTCGCGAAGAGGCCAACAGCCGTGCACTCAGGCTGCGCACCTGGCGGCCTAAACGCCGCATCTACGTGATGGGCGATCCGCTGCTGGTGCGACAATCGCTCATTAACCTTATTCAAAATGCCCTCCGCTACACGCTACAGGGCGGCGTGCTGGTCGCCATCCGACCACGTGGTGACAGGTGTATGGTGGAGGTGTGGGACACTGGTGTCGGTATTGCCGATGACGAGAAAGGTAAAATCTTCTCACCTTACTATCGCCCCGAACTGGCCTGGAAGATCGACAGTGCAGGACACGGGCTGGGTCTGGCCGTCGTTGCCCGCTGTGCCAAGCTGATGAAGGTGAAGTACGGGATGCAATCCTTTGAAGGTAAAGGTTCACGCTTCTGGATGTGCTTTACCCAATATGCTGGCGAAGAGATCGCGCCGGAGATGCCACCCGCCTATGACAACATCGCCACGCCGGTACGCTATGCGCCGCTGCACGGTTCCTGTCTGGTGGTTGATGACGACCCGCTGGTGACGTCTGCCTGGGAGAGCCTGATGAGCATCTGGGGAATCAACGTGCGCTGTGCGGCCTCCGCTGAAGAAGCGTTCGCTATCATCGACGATGGCTTCACGCCGTTCGCCGTGCTGTGCGACCAGCGTCTGCGATCCGGCGAAAGCGGCTTCGACATCCTGAAAGCGCTATTTGAACGTCTGCCGGACATGAGTGGCGCGATGGTCAGCGGCGAATTTAATTCGCCGGTTCTGCTGGAGGCGGAGCAGGAAGGGTACATGGTGCTACGTAAGCCTCTGGAGCCGGCTAAACTGCATGCGTTGCTGACACAGTGGTCGGGGAGTCGTGGATAGAAGGGAGTGTAGAAGTATTGATTTTTTGCGGGTTCCAAATTACTTAACGATTTGATTTATTTCGAAAATTCTTTTGTTATTTATTGTGAAGTCCCAGAGAGTGAGTCTTATTTCATTTTATAAAACATAAAGGTGAATATTAATAATAGAAATCCTTTCGGTTCGATTCCTTTAGAATCGTTGTAATGACATCTGCGTTACGCGTGTTGTATACTTAATACCCAATGAAACACAGGAGGACAACACCATGCCAGCTGCAAACACTATGGCGATGAAACGCGAAACCCTGAACCTGCGTATCAGGCCTGCCGAGCGAGATCTTATCGATCGGGCGGCGAAAGCGAGAGGGAAAAACCGCACTGACTTTGTGCTGGAAGCAGCCCGCGCTGCTGCGGAAGAGGCACTGATCGAACAACGCATCATTATGGCCGATCCAGAGGCTTATCAGGAATTTCTGGCTCGTCTGGATCAGGCTCCAGCACCTAATGCCACACTGCGTAAAACTATGCAGACCCCTGCGCCGTGGGAGCGGGAAAAATGATCTCTGCCCCAGAACCCCTTCACGCCGGTCATATTCTTACTCCATTTTGCTGTGGTGTGGATTCGATGGATAACTGGCTGAAGCAGCGGGCGATGAAAAATCAGGTCAGTGGTGCATCCCGTACCTTTGTCTGTTGTGGCAACGATTCTAACGTTCTGGCTTATTACTCGCTGGCATCCAGTGCGGTCATGACGAATACCGCACCCGGTCGCTTTCGTCGCAATATGCCCGATCCCATCCCGGTTGTTGTGCTGGGACGCCTGGCGGTAGATCAGTCTCTGCATGGGCAGGGCGTTGGTCGGGCACTGGTACGCGACGCTGGGCTGCGGGTGATCCAGGTGGCGGAGACCATCGGCATTCGCGGAATGCTGGTTCATGCGCTGTCGGATGAAGCGCGGGAATTTTATCTGCGGGTGGGGTTTGAGCCATCGCCAATGGATCCGATGATATTGATGGTGACGTTGGGGGATTTGATGGCGAGTATTTAGCAGATATACAGAACTCTTTAGTATTGAATAAAGAGCGCTATGGCTACTATCCCAACCTCGATTCGCCCTTTATTTACCGTTCCCTTCAATCACGAAACCGACTTCACGGAACTCGCGGATAACTGCGAGCGTTTTAGGGAAGCGCCATGATCCTGTGCCGAAACGTTAAAAGCACCGCGTTGGCTAAGAACATAAAGAAGGAAGCATTGAGCTGTTAGACTGGCTCAAAAGCAAAAACCCGCCTTTTGGGCGGGTTCTTTAAATAGTGGTGCCCGGACTCGGAATCGAACCAAGGACACGGGGATTTTCAATCCCCTGCTCTACCGACTGAGCTATCCGGGCAACGGGGCGCATTAAACCCGATTCACTCTCCGCCGTCAACGAAAAATGTTGTTTTCGTTACAGGATGCACAATCTCTCACCAGTTCGTCGCAATCTTAAGCGAAAAAGTGGGTCCACAGCGCGGAAAGCGGCATGGCGAGCAGCAGGGCGGGCAGCATATTCACCACCGCGAACATCTTGATCCCGCAGATGCGCAGCCCTGTTGCCAGCAGGAGTAGACCGCCAACGGCGGTAAAATCCGCCATCATCGCGGGCGTGGTCAGCGGAAGGATCAGGGTGGCGCAGGTGGCAAGCGCCAGCTGAATCAGCAGCATTGGCACACAAATCGCGGCCACCGCGATACCGAGCGTGGTGGCAAAAATCGTAGCGGTGAAGAAATCGAGAAACGCCTTCGCGATTAAAATGCTGGGGTCACCGGTCATCCCTTCCTGCATCGAACCGAAAATCCCGGTGCCGCTGGCGCAAAAGAGAATAATGATGGCAACGTAGTTTTGAATAAACGTCTCATGGGTGCCGTGTTTGGCTTTGCCCGGACGGGCTATCAGGTTTTTCGCTTTGCTGACCGCGTTATTAATCCCCTTTTCCAGATAACAAAACTCACCAATCAGCGCCCCGAGCAGAGTGGCCAACACCATAACCGGCAGGTTGGCGCATTTGATCACCAGCAGAATGCCAATCCCGAGGGAGGCCAGGCCAAAAATGGAGGGCATAGAGACGCGAATACGCTCCGGTAATCGCTGACTTAACACTGCACCGAGTACGCCGCCCAGCAATACGGCACTCGCGTTGATAAATGGCCCGATAACCACGGAAAACTCCTGTTACTTAATCATAGGTATTGCATGATTATGACACGCCAGCGCTTTTTTACGCTTAGCTTTGGATGGTGAAGTGCATACTGATTCCTTCTTGCACCTCAAAATAAAAGGTGACATTATTGCGCGAATTTTCTCCTCCCTGTCTCACCATTCGGTGAGGGTATATAGCGCCTATGAAAACCATGAAAATCGCCGTCAGCCGTGAGCTGGTTTCCACTGTGTCCACGCATCGCGAAAAGGTGACGCTGGATAACACTGATTTTACCGATGTGGCGGCAGTCGTCATTACGCTCGCGGAGAGTCGCAGTGGCATTCTTGCGTTGCTGAAACGCACGGGCTTTCATTTACCGGTCTATTTATTCTCGCAAGAGCCGACGGACGTGCCCGATGGCGCCACGGCTGTCATCTCGGGTAAAGCGCAGGAGTTCCTGGAACTGGAATCTGCCGCCAGTCGTTACGAAGAGAACCTGTTACCGCCGTTTTTCGACACCCTGAGCCAGTATGTTGCAATGGGCAACAGCACTTTTGCTTGTCCGGGCCACCAGCACGGGGCGTTTTTCAAAAAACACCCGGCGGGACGACAGTTCTATGACTTCTTTGGTGAGAACGTTTTTCGCGCCGATATGTGCAATGCCGACGTGAAGCTCGGCGATCTGCTGATCCACGAAGGTTCCGCCAAGCATGCGCAAAAGTTCGCCGCGAAAGTGTTCAACGCGGATAAAACCTACTTCGTGCTGAACGGTACGTCGGCGGCCAACAAGGTGGTGACCAACGCGCTGCTGACCCGTGGCGATCTGGTGCTGTTTGATCGCAATAACCACAAATCTAACCATCACGGGGCGCTGATTCAGGCGGGCGCGACGCCGGTGTATCTGGAAGCGGCGCGTAACCCGTTTGGCTTTATCGGTGGGATTGACGAACACTGCTTTGACGACGCGTACCTGCGCAATCTGATCCGCGACGTTGCGCCGGAGAAGGCAGACGAGCCCCGCCCGTTCCGCCTGGCAGTGATCCAGCTTGGTACTTACGATGGCACGATCTACAACGCCCGTCAGGTGATCGACAAGATCGGCCATCTGTGCGATTACATCCTCTTTGACTCTGCGTGGGTGGGCTACGAGCAATTTATTCCGATGATGGCGGAAACCTCCCCGCTGTTGCTGGAGCTGAACGAGAACGATCCGGGCATTTTCGTGACCCAGTCGGTGCATAAACAGCAGGCCGGGTTCTCGCAAACCTCGCAGATCCATAAAAAGGATAACCACATCCGGGGTCAGGCGCGTTTCTGTCCGCACAAACGCCTGAACAACGCATTTATGCTGCACGCCTCCACCAGCCCGTTTTATCCCCTGTTTGCGGCGCTGGATGTGAACGCAAAAATTCACGAAGGGGAGAGCGGACGCAGGCTGTGGGCGGAGTGCGTCGAGCTGGGGATTGAAGCGCGTAAGGCGATCATTGCAAATTGCCGTATGATCAAACCGTTTATTCCGCCAGTGGTGGCAGGCCGTCCGTGGCAGGATCATCCAACTCAGGCCATCGCCAGCGAACGTCGCTTCTTCAGCTTTGAGCCGGGGGCCAAATGGCACGGATTTGAGGGCTATGCCCGCGATCAGTACTTTGTCGATCCGTGCAAGCTACTGCTGACCACGCCGGGCATCGATGCTGAAACCGGGGAATATACTGATTTTGGTATTCCGGCGACCATCCTTGCGCACTATCTGCGGGAAAATGGCATCGTGCCGGAGAAGTGCGATCTGAACTCGATCCTCTTCCTGCTGACGCCTGCCGAAAGCAGCGAGAAGCTGGCGCAGCTGGTGGCGATGCTTGGCCAGTTTGAACAGCATATTGAAGACGATACGCCGCTGGCGGACGTGTTGCCGACCATCTATCAGAAATACCCGGTACGCTACCGGGATTACACACTCCGCCAGCTGTGTCAGGAGATGCACGATCTCTACGTCAGTTTTGATGTGAAAGATCTGCAGAAAGCGATGTTCCGCAAGGAGAGCCTGCCCGCGGTGGTGATGAACCCGCAGGATGCCAATCAGGCGTACATTCGCGGGAACGTGGAGCTGGTGCGCATCCGTGATGCGCAAGGGCGCATTGCTGCCGAAGGCGCGCTGCCGTATCCGCCTGGTGTACTGTGCGTGGTGCCGGGAGAAGTCTGGGGCGGGGCGGTGCAGCGCTACTTCCTTGCGCTGGAAGAGGGGATTAACCTGCTGCCGGGCTTCTCGCCGGAGCTGCAGGGCGTATACAGCGAAAAGGATGCCGACGGGATTAAGCGGCTTTATGGGTATGTATTGAGATAGTGCGGGCTGTTGCCCTCACCCTAACCCTCTCCCACAGGGAGAGGGAACTTTTCTTCAAACCGCACTACGTTTATACATCCTCCGCGGATGCCCAATCTTGCCGTACAGCATCTCCACCGTCAGAAAACCTGCCTCCACGCAATGCTCCAGATAGCGCCGGGTGGTGGTTTTACTCAGACCCGTTTCACTCACCACCTCATCCACCGTAAAACAGTGCGTCGCCTTGTCGTTAAACAGCGCCTGCACCCGCGCCAGCGTATTTTCCTCAATGCCTTTGCTGCCGTTGTCCTGGCGGTAGTTTTTCGCCTGTAGCTGATATAAAGAATCGACGTTCTGCTGGTCAACAATCTTCCAGACCCGCTGTTGCTCAGCAAACTGCACAAAACGCTCCAGCGACTGGCTGAGCCGCTTCCAGGAAACCGGCTTCAGGATGTAATCAAACGCCCCGTTACGAATGGCCTGGCTGCAGGTGTCCATATCGCTGGCGGCGGTGATGAAAATCACCGAACAGTTGGCGCGGGCGAGCATCGGGTTACTGATAAGGGTGATGCCTTTCCCGTCCGGCAGGTAGTTATCCAGCAACATCAGCTGCGGCTGTTTACTTTCAAGCTCAACCTGCGCTTGCGCCAGCGACGAGGCAATCCCCACCAGTCTAAGACGCGGATGTTTGCCGATCAGCTCTGCGTGCAGTTGCGCCAGTTCGTTCTCGTCTTCAACTATCAGTACGTCGATAAGTTCATGTTGCATAATCGGTATCTTCCTGTTCCTGTGCGGGATGCCGGGCGGTTCCCGTGGCGGGGATAAACAGTGAGAAAATCGCCCCCCGCGGCGTGTTATCGGCAACCTCAATTGCACCGCCAGCCTGTGTGACATAGCTTTCGATCAGATACAAACCAATGCCGTGATCGCCGCGTGTTTTGGTGGTGATGCCGCGCTCAAATATCCTGTCACGGATCTCCGGTTCAATGCCAACGCCCTGATCGGCCACTTCGATGATGAGTTCTTGTTCGCTCAGTTTTATCAGCACTTCCACAGGAGCATGCGGAAGCGGCGAGCGCTGGGTCGCTTCAATGGCGTTATCCAGCAGGTTGCCAATGATAGAAATCAGCGCCTCCTCAGGCAGCGCGAGGAACGGTCTGTCCAGACGACAGATCGGGTCGAAGTTCAGCTCGACGCCTTTCTCCCGCGCCCGCGCGGCTTTCCCCAGCAGCAGGCCGCACAGTGTCGGGGAGCTGAAGCGCGAAGAGATAAAGTCCAGCAGCTCCTGAGCGTGTTCCGACTGCGCCTGAATGTAGCCAATCGCCTCCTCGTAGCGGCCCATATGCAACAGGCCGGAGAGAGTGGTCATCCGGTTTAGCTGCTCGTGACGCATAATGCGCAGGTTATCAACATAGCGTTTAACCTGGCTGAGCTGGGCGCTGAGCGAGTCGATCTCGTTGCGATCGCGGAAGGTGATCACCCAGCCCTGCAGAGAGTTCTCAAGCATGATGCGCACCCGGCTGGCGATCACCGTGAGATCGTTAAAGCGGCAAATCTCGTCATGGGTATCTTTGGCGAGCATCGTTTGTGTTTCGAAGAACGGAACAGGATCGATTACCTCGCTTATCAGCTGCCCGCGCAGTTCCCGGGCCGGCTGGCTCAGGCCCAGCAGTTTGCGTGCCGCCTGGTTAATCACTTCTATTCGCCGTTCATCGTCAATGGCGATCACCCCTTCATAAATGGACTCCATCATCGCCTTCTGCTGGCGCACCAGCAGACCAATCTCTCGCGGCTCCAGGGAGAAAATCTGCTTCTTGATACTGCGGGTAAAGAACCAGGAGAAGATAAAAAGGGCAAGCAGTAACAGTACGGCGGCGATCAGGATGTTAACCACTTTACTGACGGTGATGGTTTCAAGATAGCTGGTGAGATAGCCTACCGAGACAATTCCCACTACCTGACCGGTATCGTTAAAAATGGGCGCTTTGCTGCGCAGCGAAATGCCTAATCCTCCCTTGCGGATAGTGGTGGTGCTTTTACCGCGCAGCACCTCTTCGTTGTCTCCGCCGACCAGCGTATGGCCCACTCTGTCCGCAAAAACGGAATGAAACAGATGCAGCCCTTTGTTATCGCCAATCACAATAAAACTGGCATCACTGTGGGTGGCTATTTTCTGCATAAAATCGTGAATGGCGTTGATATCTTTTTGTTCGACCTCTTTTCGTAATGACGGAATAAGGGCGATCTCTTCCGCCTGTATTTTTGCGCGTGCGCTCATTTCCTGATAAAGCTGTCGGCTAACGTCGACATAATAATATCCGCCCAGCAAAGCAAAAAGCACTGAGAAAAAGACAACCAGCGAAACAAACAGCTTAATCTGAAACGATACTTTCATAACAATCACGCGTGGTATCAACGAAGTTTGTCAATATATCATCTTTTTTCGCGTGGATACCCGCTTTGCCGAAAACTTGTGATCCCTTGCACAGCAAGGCCTGCAAAAGAATTATCTGAAAGGGTTTTCCCTTAAACACCACCGTGTAAATGTTATTTGTTTGTTCGGTTTAGAAAAGAAACCATAAAAACCACGGCAATAAATAAGGGGCAAATCACATTAAATAAAAGAAACCATTAAAACCATAGTCGCCATTAAAACTTCGCTTTTAATATGCCATTCCTCACATAAAGTAAGCCTTTGTGACTCTAAGCTGAACGCACAAAATAACTAAGGGGCTTATTATGAGCACAACTGACGATTCTTTCTCTGTTACCCACGACCCGATTGATATTCAGCGGCCATCGCTCAAAGAGCGCTGGTGGCATATTATGGATACCTGGAAAATCGGGATTATTCCTCTGCCGCTGTTTGTCCTGGCGGGCGCGCTGATTGCCATTGATTGTCTGGGCGGAAAACTGCCAAGCGATATCGTGGTGATGGTGGCGACGCTGGCGTTCTTCGGTTTTGCCTGCGGTGAGTTCGGCAAACGCCTGCCGATTGTCGGCAAGCTCGGCGCGGCGGCGATTTGCGCCACCTTTATCCCCTCCGCGCTGGTCTATTACGGCCTTTTGCCGGATGTGGTAGTGGAATCCACCACTAAGTTCTATAAATCCACCAACATTCTTTATCTCTACATCTGCTGCATTATTGTCGGCAGCATCATGAGCATGAACCGCACCGTGCTGATTCAGGGCTTCCTGCGCATCTTCTTCCCGATGCTGTGCGGCGAGATCGTCGGCATGCTGGTGGGGATGGGCGTGGGTCTGGCGCTGGGTCTTGAGCCGTTCCAGATCTTCTTCTTTATCATTCTGCCGATTATGGCAGGCGGCGTGGGCGAAGGGGCTATCCCGCTCTCCATCGGCTACGCCACCCTGCTGCACATGGATCAGGGCGTGGCGCTCGGTCGCGTGCTGCCGATGGTCATGCTCGGCGGGCTGACCGCTATCATCATCTCCGGCTGTCTGAACCAGCTGGGCAAGCGTTATCCACACCTGACCGGTGAAGGTCAGCTGATGCCGAACCGCGCGAATGCCGATGCCACCGTTTCTCAACCGGCGTTCTCTGGCAAAGCGGACGTCACCACCATCGCCTCCGGTGCGTTGCTGGCGGTGCTGCTCTACATGCTGGGCATGCTCGGCCACAAGCTGATTGGTCTGCCTGCGCCGGTTGGCATGCTGTTTATGGCGGTGCTGGTGAAGCTCTGCAACGGTGCCTCTCCGCGTCTGCTGGAAGGCTCTCAGGTGGTGTACAAATTCTTCCAGACCTCGGTGACCTATCCCATCCTCTTCGCGGTCGGTGTGGCGATCACCCCATGGCATGAACTGGTCGCGGCCTTCACGCTGACTAACCTGCTGGTGATTATCAGTACCGTCTCTTCACTGGTGGCGACCGGCTTCTTCGTCGGCAAAAAGATTGGTATGCACCCGATTGATGTCGCCATCGTCTCCTGCTGCCAGAGTGGCCAGGGCGGTACCGGTGACGTGGCGATCCTGACCGCAGGCAACCGTATGAGCCTGATGCCCTTCGCCCAGATTGCTACCCGTATCGGCGGCGCGATTAACGTCTCTATCTCACTGCTGATTCTGGGCAACTTCCTCGTTTAAGTTTTCAGGAAAGAACAATGAAACTCGCAAGCTTTTTATACCAGGGAAAACGCAGCTACGGCATCGTCCAGGCCGAAGGTGTGATTGATTTAGGTCGCCGTCTCGGCGACCGCTACAGCGACCTCAAAGCGCTGCTGCAGGGCAACGGGCTGGCGCAGGCCACCCGTTACCTGAACGATACCGTGGACGTGCCGATGAGCGCCATCACCTTCTTACCGGTGATTGAGCAGCCGGAAAAAATCCTCTGCGTCGGCATGAACTACGCCGACAAGCGCAAGGAGTTTGACCAGCACAACCCGGCACCGACGCTGTTCGTGCGCTTCCCGGATTCGCAGACCGGCCACAACGAGCCGGTGCTGAAGCCGCGTCACTCCAGCGAATTCGACTACGAAGGCGAGCTGGCGGTGATCATCGGCAAGGGCGGGGAAAACATCAGCCGTGACGAGGCGCTGCGCCACGTGGCGGGCTACAGCTGCTACATGGACGGCTCCGCCCGCGACTGGCAGCACACCTGGTTTACTGCCGGTAAGAACTGGCGTCAGACCGGCGCGTTTGGCCCGTGGATGGCAACGGCCGATGAGATCCCGGACCCGCACAGGCTGGCGATCCGCACCTGGCTGAATGGCCGCATGGTGCAGGAAGATAACACCAGCAGCATGATCCACAAGGTTGCGGAGCTGATCGAGTACATCAGCACCTTTACCCGCTTAAGTCCGGGCGATGTGATCATCACCGGCTCCCCGGGCGGGGTGGGTAAAAAGCGTAATCCGCCGCTGTTTATGAAAGAGGGGGATCGCATTGAAGTGGAGATCGAGCATATCGGTCATCTGAGCAACGTGATTGTGGAAGCGCCAGCCACCGGGCTTGCGGCGGCACACTGAGAAAGGCGGCATGAACAGTCAACCCATCGATTTTCGCCACACGCTGGTGGCGAAACACCCGGAACGCTTAAGCCAGATCCGTTATCTGCTGGCAGACAGCGGCCTTGGCCTGGACAACGACATCACGCTGTTTGTCGAAGCCTGGTCCGGCGCGCAACTGGTGGGTTGCGCCGGTCTTGCCGCCAATGTCATCAAGTGTGTGGCCGTGAACGAGCAGCTTCGCGGCGAGAACCTCAGCGCGCGCTTGCTGGCGGAGGTGCAGAATGCGGCGCTGGAGCGCGGTCATTTTCACCTCTTCCTCTGCACGCGACCGTGCAATAAGGAGCGCTTTGCGCGTAGCGGCTTCTGGCCGATTGCCCAGAGCGGCAACAACGCCGTGCTGATGGAGAACACTCCGCAGGGGATCGAGCGTTACTGCCGTTCCCTGGGCAGGATGCGCAAGGGCGGGGAGAAGGCTGGCGCGATAGTGATGAACGCCAACCCGTTCACCCTCGGCCACCGTCATCTGGTGGAGCAGGCGGCGATGCAGTGTGACGCCCTGCACCTGTTTGTGGTGCGTGAAGATGCCTCGTTCTTTCCGTTCAGCGCGCGCCTCGGAATGGTGCGTGCGGGCGTCGCGCATCTGCCAAATGTGACCGTGCACGAAGGCTCGCAGTACATCATCTCCCGCGCCACCTTCCCGGCCTACTTTTTGAAAGAGACCGGCAAAGTGCAGCAGGCGTGGAGCGAAATCGACGTGCTGATCTTCCGCGACTTTATCGCACCGGCGCTGGGCATTACCCATCGTTTTATCGGCTCCGAGCCGTTTTGCGATATCACCCGTCAGTACAACCAGACGCTGCACGCCTTGCTGAGCCCGCAGATTGAGGTGGTGGAAATGCCGCGCATCAAGGCCACCGGCAATGCCATTTCAGCGTCCGAAGTGCGCCGCTTGCTCAAGACTCAGCAGTTTTCCCGGATCCGGGAGATTGTCCCGGACTCCACCTTCGCGCACCTCGAAACACACTACCGTGCGAGTGCCGAAGTCGCTTAACTACCAGGAATTTATCATGAAAATTGTAAGGGAGGCGCTGGCCGGAACGCAGGAGTCCAGCGACCTGATGGTGAAAATTGCTCCCGCTCACGGCGAGCTGGAGATAGTCATCCACAGTGAAGTGATTAAGCAGTTTGGCGAGCAAATTCGCCAGGTGGTCAACGAGACATTGCGCGCCATGAACGTGCACCAGGGACTTATCATTATTGAAGACAAAGGGGCGCTGGACTGTGTGATCCGCGCCCGCCTGCAAAGTGCGCTTCTGCGTGCTGCCGATGAACAGGCCATTAACTGGGGGGCGCTGAAATGGGCAAACTCCGCCGCAGTATGTTGTTCCTGCCGGGCGCCAACGCCGCCATGCTTTCAACCGCGTTTATCTACCGTCCAGACTCCATCATGTTTGACCTTGAAGATGCCGTTGCTCTGCGCGAGAAAGACACCGCGCGAATGCTGGTGTTCCACGCCCTGCAGCACCCGATGTATCAGGACATCGAAACCGTGGTGCGCATTAACCCGCTGAGCACGCCGTTTGGCTTGCTGGATCTGGAAGCCGCCGTGCGTGCCGGCGTGGACGTGATCCGCCTGCCGAAAACCGACACCCCGGACGACATCTACGAGCTGGAAGGCCACCTTGAGCGTATCGAGCAGGAGTGCGGGCGCGAGGTTGGTTCCACCCGCGTGATGGCGGCGATTGAATCGGCCATTGGCGTTATCAACGCCGTGGCGATTGCCCGCAGCTCGCCGCGCCTGATCGGCATTGCGCTGGCGGCTTTTGACTATGTGATGGACATGCAGACCGAGCGCGGCGACGGCACCGAGCTGTTCTACGCCCGCTGCGCCGTGCTGCACGCCGCCCGCGCGGCAGGCATCGACGCCTTCGACGTGGTGTGGTCAGACGTTAACGATGAGGCCGGATTCCTGCGCGAGGTCGATCTGATCCGCAAGATGGGCTTTAACGGCAAATCGCTGATCAACCCGCGCCAGATAGACCTGCTGCATAACGCCTATGCGCCAACCCAGGAAGAGGTGGATCACGCCCTGCGGGTGATTGAAGCGGCAGAAGAGGGCGAACGTAACGGCCTTGGCGTGGTGTCGCTCAACGGCAAGATGGTGGATGCACCGATTATTAACCACGCGCAGGTGGTGCTCGAACGCGCGGCGGCCTCCGGCGTGCGTCGGTAAGGATGACACAATGAACCAGACAGAACTTCTCCATGTGAATTTTCCCCATCTGCGGGAGTTAAAACCGTTTGATACCGCCCACAGCGCCACGCCGTGGCTGGCGGACAGCGACGCGAAACACAGCCGTAAACTCTGCGCCTCCATTGAAGAGGCGGTGAGGCGTAGCGGCCTGAAGGACGGAATGACCATCTCCTTCCACCACGCGTTTCGTGAAGGCGACCGGGTGATCAACACCGTCGTGGCGCTGCTGGCGCGGATGGGCTTCAAAAACCTGACCCTCGCCTCCAGCTCGCTGATGACCTGCAACGACGCGCTGATCGAGCATATTGCAAGCGGTGTGATCGCCCGGATCTACACCTCCGGCATGCGTGGCAAGCTGGCGGATGCCATCTCCCACGGGCTGATGGACGAGCCGGTACAAATTCACTCTCACGGCGGGCGCGTAAAGCTGCTGCAGGACGGTGAGCTGAACATTGACGTGGCGTTTCTTGGCGTGCCGTGCAGCGATGAGTTTGGTAACGCCAACGGCACGCACGGGAAATCGTGCTGCGGCTCGCTGGGCTACGCGATGGTGGACGCCCATTTTGCCCGCAAGGTGGTGTTGTTGACGGAAGCGCTGGTGCCGTTCCCCAATATGCCTGCCAGCCTGGTGCAGGATCAGGTGGACTACATCGTGCAGGTGGAGAGCGTGGGCGATCCGGCAAAAATCAGCGTCGGCGCGGCGCGCGTCACCAGTAACCCGCGCGAGCTGATGATTGCCCGCTATGCGGCGGATGTGATTGAGCACTCCGGCTATTTTAAACCGGGCTTCTCGATGCAGACCGGCTCCGGCGCGGCGGCCACCGCCTGCACCCGCTTTATGGAAGAGAAGATGGAGCGCAGCGGCGTGAAGGCACGCTTTGCGCTGGGTGGCATCACCGGCAGCCTGGTGGATCTGCACGAGAAGGGGCTGATTGAAAAGCTGCTCGATACCCAGTGCTTCGACGGCCAGGCGGCGGCCTCGCTGGCGCGCAACCCGAACCACGTGGAGATCTCCACTAACGTCTACGCCAACCCCGGCAGTAAGGCGGCAAGCTGCGACCAGCTGGACGTAGTGATCCTCAGCGCGCTGGAGATTGACGTCGATTTCAACGTTAACGTCATTACCGGCTCCGATGGCGTGATGCGCGGCGCGTCCGGCGGGCACTGCGACGTGGCCGCCGCGGCAAACCTGACCATCGTCGTTGCGCCGCTGCTGCGTAGCCGCATTCCGACGGTGGTGAAACGCGTTACCACACGCCTTACGCCGGGCGAAAGCATCGACGTGCTGGTCACCGATCACGGCATTGCGGTCAACCCGGCGCGCCCGGAGATCCGCGAACGCCTCATGGAAGCAGGGCTGAAGGTTGTGGATATCAACGCCCTCTATGAGCGGGCAATTTCGCTGACAGGCGTACCGAAACCGATTGAGTTCACAGACAAAATTGTCGGGGTGATCCGCTACCGCGACGGCAGCGTGATCGACACCGTTCGACAGGTAAAGGAGTGAATATGACCATTGCGACACCCGTGCGGGCGGGTGTCAGCCTGGACGCGCTGCTGGCGGCGAAAGAGCGCCGCGCAGCCCGTCAGGCTGACTGGCTTACGCACTATCAACAACCGGTGATCTCCCTCACGCTGGTAACACCCGGGGAGATCAAAGACAGCCTGCGCTATCGCAACACCATGGGCGTGGCGTTACAAATGTGCGACCAGCTATTGTGGGAAAACCGTTGGCAGGTGCTGGACCGCCAGGTGCTGTGGCTCCCGACCGGGCCCGAAGCGCTGTGGTGTGTGGCCCATCCCGCGGCAGAAATCAAAGCCCACTGTGCGGAGCTGGAGCAGACGCACCCGCTTGGCAGGCTGTGGGATCTGGATGTGATTTGCCCTGAAAACGGCCACGTTGGACGTCAGTCGCTGGGCTCCCATCTCAGACGCTGCCTGATTTGTGATGAACCGGCCCACGCCTGTTCCCGTTCGCGCAAACATCCTGTGGAGCAGGTGGTGGCGCGCGTGGAGAAGATGATCGATGACTGGTTTGCTCGCGACTAAACCGCGCCCGCTTGACGTCCCCGCGCTTGCCGCAGAGGCGCTGTGGCAGGAGCTGGCGCTGACACCGAAACCGGGGCTGGTGGACAGGCTCAATAACGGCTCCCATCGCGATATGGATCACGCGCTGTTTGTCCGCAGCATTATGGCGATTACGCCGTGGTTTTCGCGCTTTGCTGAGCTAGGTAACACGCATGCCGATAAACCCGCAGGCGAACAGTTACGGATCCTCCGCCCGATGGGGATGGCCTGTGAGCAGGCGATGTATGCCGCGACGAACGGGGTGAACACGCACAAAGGGGGCATTTTTGCCCTTGGTTTACTCTGCTTCGCCGCCGGGCGTGTGAAAAATATCTCCGCAGAAAGCCTCTGTTGTGAGGTGAGTAACATCTGCCACGGGCTGGTTTCGCGGGAGCTGGCCGAACGCAGCGGGCAGGCGACGGCGGGGGAGCGGCAGTTCCGGCAGTACGGCTTAACCGGCGCGCGCGGCGAGGCGGAGAGTGGATTTGCGACGGTGCGTAAAGCGCTGGCGCAGTGGAACGGACATTCACTTCACGGCCTGCTGTTACGCCTGATGGCAATCAATCAGGACAGCAATCTGGTGTCGCGCGGCGGCATTGAGGGGCTGGGCTACGTTCAGGACTATGCGCGGGAACTGCTGGCTGACGGCTGGGATGGTGAAGCGTTGCGTAGAATGGATAACGCATTGATTGAACGCAACCTGAGCCCGGGCGGCAGCGCGGATTTGCTGTCGGTGGGGTGGGTGCTTGCTGCAATAAAATAGCCGGGTGGCGGCTTCGCCTACCCGGCACAATAATCAATGCGCGACTGGCTGTGCGCCGTGCGGTTCGCGTACATGCTTGTACTGGAACAGCACGATAAACGCGAAGAACAGCACCAGCGAGTATGCGGCGAAGATAAGCCACACTGGCTGCCAGTCGGTAATGCCGTTGGTGGTATACATCTCAACCACTTTACCGCTCACCACGCCGCCCAGGATACAGCCGAAGCCGTTGGTCATCATCAGGAACATACCCTGTGCGCTGGCGCGGATTTCAGGTTTCACCTCTTTTTCCACAAACACCGAACCGGAGATGTTGAAGAAGTCGAAGGCGCAGCCGTAAACAATCATCGACAGAACCAGCAGCACGGTGCCGAACGGGCTTGGGTCGCCGTAGGCGAACAGGCCGAAGCGCAACATCCACGCGGCAATACTGATCAGCATGACGTTCTTGATGCCGTAGCGGCTCAGGAAGAACGGGATGGTCAGGATGAATAGCGTCTCAGAGATCTGCGAGATGGACATCATTACCGAGGCATGTTCAACGATAAAGCTGCCTGAGAACAGCGGGTTATTATCGAAGCTGTGCAGGAAGGTATTGCCGAACATGTTGGTGATTTGCAGTTCCGCGCCCAGCAGCATGGAGAAGATAAAGAAGATCGCCATGCGTTTGTTTTTAAACAGCGCGAAGGCGTCCAGGCCAAGCATGGTGCTCCAGCTCTGGTTTTTCTGCTGGTTAGATACCGGAATATGCGGCAGCGTCAGGGTAAACAGTGCCAGCACCACGGAGAGCGCCGCACCGATGTAGAGCTGCATATGGCTCAGTTCAAAGCCCGCGAAGCTCACGCCCCACATTGCCATAATAAAACCGATGGTGCCCCAGATACGGATAGGCGGGAAGTCGGTCACGATATCCATATCGGCGGATTTGAGGCGGTAGTAGGAGATGGTGTTGATCAGCCCAAGCGTTGGCATGTAGGCCAGCGAGTTAAGCAGGATCACCATAAACATCGCCCCCGGCGTGGTGACCTGGGCTGCCATAAACAGCGTCCCCGCGCCCACCAGGTGGCAAAGCATGTACAGCCATTTCGCACTCAACCATTTATCCGCCACGATCCCCAGCAGCGTTGGCATAAAGACCGCCGCGATACCCAGCGAGCTGTAGACGGCACCGATTGACGCACCATCGAACTTGAGCGTCACAAACATATAGGAGCCGAGTGTAGTCAGCCAGCTACCCCACAGGCAGAACTGCAGAAACGACAATATTTTAAGCTGCAGCTTAAGGTTCATGTTACTTTCCTCACAAGTGAGCGGGAGATATGTTGTTATAGGAACATTCAGGGTTGTTATTTGATGCAATTCTATCAGTTGGCAACGATATGTTTTGTTACCTCCCGCAAAAAAATGCAATCCACATTAATTTGCAGTTTGGATTGTGATGCAAATAACATTTTCGTATGGGTGGGGTGAGATGGGGTAGGTGCGGCCTGATGCCCCCTCACCCTAACCCTCTCCCAAAGGGAGAGGGAACTTGAATACCCTCTCCCTTTGGGAGAGGGCAGGGTGAGGGGTGTTATTTTCTAGCGGCGACGATAGTTCTTCTGCGCCGTATTCACCTTATACAGATAACGACGGGATTCCGCAGACGGGTGGCGGGTGGTGAGGGTGGCGTACACATCCCCCGGCGCCATGCTGTTGATGATATTTGCGGCCTGCACTTTGTCATTCGAGAAGACACGCAGCACGCTGCCTGCACCGCCGTTGTACGCGGTAATGACCGCATAACGACGTGAGGTTGGGTTATCAATCCCGCCCAGATAGACATTATTCAGCATCGCCAGATAGGCCGTACCGGTATCAATGTTGCTTTGCGGGTCAAACAGATAGCTACGGCTCGGCGTGCCGGATTTCCCCTGTGCGCGGAACACGTCTTTACCGGCGCTGTGCTGGACAACCTGCATCAGCCCCAGCGCGTCGGAACGGCTCACGGCGTACGGGTTAAAGGACGATTCGGTCTGCATGATCGCCAGGATCAGCGACTCA
Organism: Enterobacter cloacae complex sp. 277I4; assembly: GCF_050031465.1. Taxonomy (NCBI): domain Bacteria; kingdom Pseudomonadati; phylum Pseudomonadota; class Gammaproteobacteria; order Enterobacterales; family Enterobacteriaceae; genus Enterobacter; species Enterobacter cloacae complex sp. 277I4. The sequence continues at coordinate 4,208,999 of NZ_JBLGWC010000001.1, read as the reverse complement.
TCCACGCCATATTTACGTGACGCCTGACGCACCATGCCCAGATACTTATGCGCACGCTTGTCGAGGTGGTTCGGCACCAGGTTAATTGTGACGCTATAAATCACTTTCAGGCCGTTGGTGCGGCTTTTCAGACGCGTTTGCAGCAGATAGTCGGCGAATTTCGTGGCGCGGCCTTCCCAGCGGATTGGCTGACCGGTCTGGTCCACGACCTGACCGTACAGGAACGGCTCTTTAGAAATGGTAATGTCGTCGGCGTCGGAGTAGAGATCGATAGAACCCGGATCGTCGCCCATCAGCAGGGTTTTGATAATGGCCTGCCGTAAATGCGCCGCAGGGTCAGTCCCCGCGATGGTTTCAACCGTGATCGTACCGTCATCGAAGTTGATGTGGCTACGGGTCTGGTATGCGTCGGTGTACTTAACGTAATCCTTAGGTCCGGCGATAAGAACTTCGTTAAATCCCCATATGTTCTCGATGTTGTGGGCAAACTGCCCCATCAAAATATCAAAACCGTTGGTGTCCTTAACCCAGGCTTCGTTGTATTCATCGCCTTTTTTGGATGAACACGAGACAAGCAACGGCGCAACAAGGGCTAGCGCTAAAATTTTTTTCATCATTCCGGGAGTGCGTGTTGTGTTTGCTTGAACGGCGGGGTTTCCCCCGCGCGCTGTTATTTTTCCGGCGGCGTATAGCCTTCGATGTGGACGTCTTTACCTTCGAACAGGAAGTTCACCATCTCCTGCTCCAGCAGCTTGCGGTGTTCCGGGTTCATCATGCTGAGTTTTTTCTCGTTAATCAGCATGGTCTGTTTTTTCTGCCACTGTCCCCAGGCTTCTTTGGAGATCTCGTTATAAATGCGCTTACCCAGTTCGCCCGGATAGAGCTGGAAGTCCTGGCCTTCAGCGTCGCGCTGCAGGAAAGTACAAAAAATGGTTCTGGCCATACTCATTCCTCTTTTTTAGCCGATGCTAAACCATTGCACCGGCACGTAATTGTTGTAACAGGCGCTCCACGGGAGCCGCCAGCCCGACTGATGGCGGTTGCGCTAAGTTATACCAGAGAGCGGTGCCTTCATCCATGCACGAGGCGAAGGAGGACACGGGAAGCCACATCGGCACAATATCCAGATGGAAATGGCTGAAAGTGTGGCGAAACGCGGTCTGCTGCGTCAGGTTATCGGTAGCAATGCCGCGCTGTTTAAGCCAGGCCCGCAGCGTGGCTTCATCTTCAAACTGTGGGAAGCAGTATAGACCACCCCAGAGGCCGCTCGGCGGGCGCTGCGCCAGAAAGACCTCGTCCCCGTGCTGCATCAACAGCATGTAACCGGTGCGCTCCGGCAGCGTCTGCTTCGGCTTTTTACCGGGATACTGCGCCCAGGAATGATTTGCGTACGCCACGCACAGGTTATTGAGCGGGCAGAGCTCGCATTTTGGTTTCGAGCGCGTGCAGACCATCGCACCGAGATCCATCATCGCCTGGTTAAACCGCTCCACGCCCTTTGCCGGGGTTACCGCTTCGCTGATCTCCCACAGCCGCTTTTCGACCTCTTTTTTCCCCGGCCAGCCGTCAACCGCATAGCAACGTGCCAGCACGCGCTTCACGTTACCGTCAAGGATCGGGAAATGCTTGCCGAGGGACAGTGAGAGGATGGCACCCGCGGTGGATCGTCCGACACCGGGTAAATCCGCCACCTCGTCGAAGGTTTCCGGGAATTTACCGTTGTGGCGCGTCGCGACCTGCTGTGCGGCTTTGTGCAGATTGCGCGCGCGGGCGTAATAGCCAAGCCCTGTCCACAGGTGCAGCACCTCATCTAACGGCGCGTTGGCCAGATCGGTTACCGTGGGAAAGCGCGCCATAAAACGCTCAAAGTAAGGGATCACCGTGGCAACCTGCGTTTGTTGCAACATTACTTCGGAGAGCCATACTTTGTAAGGCGTTTTTTCAATTTGCCAGGGCAGGGTTTTACGCCCGTATTTGTCGTACCAGTCCAGCACCTGGGCTGAAAATTGAGAGGCTTGCATGGTCATCGATTCGTATAATCAGGGACGCCGATTGCAGCACAGCGTCAATCTGCTGTAAACCGGATCTTTCCCATGCTTGCATAGAAGCCTTAACTTTGGATAATGCCCGTTTCCCGAACATTCTCACAAGCAGACAACTCTTTTATGAAAAACGACGTCATTTCACCGGAATTTGATGAAAACGGTCGCCCGCTGCGCCGTATTCGCAGCTTTGTCCGCCGTCAGGGTCGCCTGACAAAAGGGCAGCAACATGCGCTGGACAACTACTGGCCGGTGATGGGCGTTGAGTTCAGCGAGCAGCCGCTCGACTTTGCCGACCTGTTCGGTCGCGATGCGCCAGTGACCCTGGAGATCGGCTTTGGTATGGGCACCTCGCTGGTGACCATGGCGAAAGCCCGCCCGGAGCAGAACTTCCTCGGCATAGAAGTGCATTCTCCAGGCGTTGGCGCGTGTCTGGCCACCGCCCACGAAGAGGGGGTCGAGAACCTGCGCGTGATGTGTCACGACGCGGTGGAAGTGCTGCACAAAATGATTCCTGACAATTCTTTGAACATGGTTCAGCTCTTTTTCCCTGACCCGTGGCACAAAGCACGTCATAATAAGCGCCGTATCGTTCAGGCGCCGTTTGCCGAGCTGGTAAAAAGTAAGCTGAAACTGGGCGGTGTCTTCCATATGGCGACCGACTGGGAACCGTATGCGGAACATATGCTGGAAGTGATGTCGTCTCTGGACGGGTATAAAAACCAGTCAGAGAGCAACGACTATGTACCGCGTCCGGAATCGCGTCCGGTAACGAAATTTGAACAGCGTGGCCATCGTCTTGGTCACGGCGTATGGGACTTAATGTTCGAGAGGGTGAAATAATGGCAAAGAATCGTAGCCGTCGTCTGCGTAAAAAGATGCACATCGAAGAATTCCAGGAAGTGGGCTTCTCCGTTGCCTGGCGTTTCCCGGAAGGCACCAGCGTTGAGCAGATCGATCAGGACGTTGATGCGTTCATCAACGAGGTGATCGAGCCAAACAAGCTGGCCTTCGACGGTAGCGGCTATCTGGCGTGGGAAGGTCTTATCTGCACCCAGGAAGTGGGTAAATGCACCGAAGAACATCAGGCGCTGGTACGTAAATGGCTTGAAGACCACAAACTGGAAGATGTCCGCGTCAGCGAACTTTTCGACGTTTGGTGGGACTAATAAAGAAGTCAGGGGCCAGCATTAGCTGGCCCATTTTGTCTGAGGGAGTGTTAAAGATGCGCAAAACGTTGCTGGCTGTTGTCTTAATGGCAACCGGATTCACCGCCCATGCGGAGTATAAATGTAGCGTCACCCCGCGTGATGACGTGGTGTTAAGTCCGCAAACCGTTCAGGTTAAAGGTGAGAACGGCAATCTGGTCATCACGCCGCAGGGTGATGTCACGTTCAATGGCAAACAGTACAACCTGACCGCCGCGCAGCGTGAGCAGGCCAGAGACTACCAGGCCGATTTGCGTACCGCGCTGCCGTGGATTGATGAAGGCGCGCTGACCCGCGTTGAAAAAGGCCGCGTTGCGCTGGACAAGATCATTACCAAAGAGGTGGGTGAGAGCAGCAACATGCGCACCCGCCTGACGAAGCTCGACAAACAGCTGAAAGAGCAGATGAACCGGATTATCGAGCATCGTACCGACGGCCTGACGTTCCACTACAAAGCGATTGATCAGGTGCGTGCTGACGGCCAGCAGCTGGTGAATCAGGCCATGGGCGGCATCCTGCAGGACAGCATTAACGAGATGGGCGCCAAAGCGGTACTGAAAGGCGGCGGTAACCCGTTGCAAGGCGTACTGGGTAGCCTGGGCGGTCTGCAGACCTCGATTCAGAACGAGTGGAAGAATCAGGAAGCCGATTTCCAGCAGTTCGGTAAAGACGTGTGTAAACGCGTGGTGTCGCTGGAAGACAGCAGGAAGGCGCTGGTGGGGACGTTGAAGTAGCCCCTCTGCGCGCAGGGCCCCTCACCCCAGCCCTCTCCCCATGGGAGAGGGTGTAATCGTTCCCTCTCCCTGTGGGAGAGGGTTAGGGTGAGGGCATCAGGCTCTGCAGTCGTTGAAGAATGATATGCAACACTTCCTCTTCGTTAACGCGAAACTCATTATTCCAGAACCGTACGACTTCCCATCCGTTGGTATTTAAAAACTCGGTACGATGCGAGTCATATTCCTCTTTATCCTGATGTTGCCCCCCATCCAGCTCAACAATTAGCTTTGCCTTAATGCAGGCAAAATCCACGATATACGCACCAATCGGCATCTGACGGCGAAACTTATACCCAAAGAAGCGACGACCTCTGAGCAAATACCAGAGGCGTATCTCTTCGGGTGTCATTTGTTTGCGGAGTTGTTTTGATTTTTCCATCCCCACACTCTGCCAGCCTTTCCCTCAGCTGGCAGAACGGGATGCAAAATCCTGAATCAGCCTTCAGATTCTTCGGCGAGGAACAGCTCAAGAAGGGAGTTTAAGAACAGTTTGCCGTGCTCGGTGATCTGCCAGTATTCCTCACATTCCGTGAGATACCCCTGTGCCAGCGCCTCGTCAATTTGTGGGCGAATCACGGTTTCCGGCAACCCGGTATAAAGGGCAAACTCTTTACGCGGCGCGGCTTCCAGCAGGCGGAAGCGGTTCATAAAGAACTCAAACGGCTTATCCACCGCCTCGACATCGTGCTGACGTTCGAGATAACGACCTTCCATATATCCGCGCGGATGGCGCGTTTTTGCGGTACGCAGGATACGCCCGTCAGGGAACGTCACTTTACCGTGCGCGCCGCAGCCAATGCCCAGATAGTCGCCAAAGCGCCAGTAGTTCAGGTTGTGCTGGCACTGGTAGCCCGGCTTCGCATAGGCCGACGTTTCGTACTGCTGATAGCCTGCGGCGGTCAACAGTTGATGGCCCTGCTCAAAGATATCCCACAGCGCATCGTCATCCGGCAGCACCGGCGGACGAGAGCCAAACAGCGTATTGGGCTCGATAGTCAGCTGATACCACGAAAGATGCGGCGGGTTCAGGGCAATCGCCTGACGCAAATCGTCCAGCGCCTCTTCCAGCGACTGATCCGGCAGGCCGTGCATCAGGTCGAGGTTAAAACTGCGCAGACCCAGCCCAGTAGCCAGCTTTGCCGCCCGCTTCGCCTCTTCCGGGCCGTGAATACGCCCCAGTCGTTTTAACTTCGGCTCGCTAAAGCTCTGCACGCCGATGGAAATCCGGTTCACGCCCGCCCGCTGATACTCGACAAAACGGTCGGCCTCAACGGTACCGGGGTTGGCTTCCATCGTAATTTCAGCATCCGCTGCCAGATTCAGGCGCGCACGCACGCCGTCCAGCAGCGTCTGCATCGCCGGGCCTGACAGCAGGCTCGGCGTACCGCCACCAATAAAAATGGTCTTCACTTCACGTCCCTGTGCGTAAGGTACATCGGCATCCAGGTCGGCCAGCAGATGTGCAACGTAATCATCGTGCGGCACTTCACCTTTCAGCGCATGCGAGTTGAAATCGCAGTACGGACATTTCTGCACGCACCAGGGGATATGAATATAAAGACTCAGAGGCGGCAAATTAGCCATTACGCAGGGCTTCCAGTAACAGTTTCAGGGCGCGTCCACGGTGGGAAATCGCGCTTTTTTCTTCGCGGGTCAGTTCCGCAGCGGTTTTGCCCTCAGTCGGGACAAAGAAAATCGGATCGTAGCCAAAGCCGCCGTTACCGGTGGCTTCACGGGTAATCACCCCCGGCCAGCTGCCGTGGCAGACGACAGGCGTGGGGTCTTCAGCGTGACGCATATAGACCAGCACGCAGTGGAACTGCGCGGTACGCTGTTCGTCTGGCACATCCTTCAGGGCGACAAGCAGCTTTTCCAGATTCTGCTGGTCGGTGGCGTCCACGCCTGAATAGCGGGCAGAGTAAATGCCCGGAGCACCGCCCAGAAAATCAACCGCCAGACCGGAATCATCGGCAATCGCGGGCAGGCCGGTGACCTGTGCGGCATGGCGTGCTTTCAGGATCGCGTTTTCGATAAACGTCAGGCCGGTCTCTTCGGCGGACTCCACGCCCAGCTCGGTCTGCGCCACCACATCCAGCCCAAAATCATTTAATAGCGAGGCCAGCTCGCGCACTTTACCGGCGTTGCCGGTAGCGAGAACAACTTTCTGCATCGTTTTATCCTGTTAAATCAGAGCCGCGACTTCCGTCGGGATGGATTGCGGATTAAGGATTTTTACCTGTTTATGCCGCCCAAGTTCACCCTTTTCTATGATGACCTGGCTTTTAGCAACGCGAAACTGTTTTGCCAGATATTTGGTCAGATGCGCATTTGCCTGGCCATCTACCGGTGGGGCGGTGATGGCGACTTTTAACTCGTCGCCATGCAGTCCAACAATATTGTCACGGCTGGCTTTCGGCTGAATATACAGCCGTAAAACCAGCCCATCAGTGCAGGTGCTTACTGCACTCATAGCGCCATCCACAGCCCCGGCAGCAGCATATCGCCCGTGGACTGTAACAGCTCGGCAATGCCCATATTAACGACATACAGCAGCAGAACCAGGATCATCGGGGAAAAGTCGATGCCGCCCATTGACGGGAGCAGGTTGCGGATAGGGCGCAGCAGCGGTTCCGCCAGCTGAATCAGTGCATATTCCACCGGGCTGCGGCCCTGGCTGACCCAACTCATGATGGCCATGACCAGCAGCACCCAGAAGATCAGCAGACCGATGGTTTTAATCAGGATCAGGACGGCAGCAATCCAGATGATCGGCTGGAAGGTGATGACCATAAACAGCACAATCGCTTTGATAACGCTCAGAATAAACGCTACCAGCAGAGATGCGCTGTCAATGGGACCCATCGCCGGAATAATACGGCGCAGCGGCCCCACAACAGGTTGGGTGATTTTCACGACAAACTGCGAGAACGGGTTGTAAAAATCACAGCGGGCCCACTGCATCCAGACGCGCAGCAAAAGCGCCATCGTATACAGCTCAATGACCGTTGAGAGCAGGAAAGTCAACGTCTTCATGGCGTTCCTCAGGTTTCCTTATTATTGGGTGTAGTCGCGCGCACCGAAAATTGCCGTGCCGATGCGCACCATAGTGCTGCCTGCCGCGATGGCGGCTTCCATATCATCCGACATGCCCAGAGAAAGCGTGTCTACCGTTTCGTAGCGCGCTTTAAGCGCCCCAAATGCTACAGCCATTTGCTGTGCCACGGCAAACTGCCTTTCATAACTTGACTCAGGCGCCGGGATTGCCATCAAACCGCGCAGGGTTAAGCGCGGCAGCGCGGCCACTTCAGCCGCCAGCGCATCCAGCTCGCTCAGCGCAATGCCGGACTTGCTGTTTTCATCACTGATGTTGATTTGAATCAGCACGTTAAGCGCGGGCATCTCCGCCGGGCGCTGATCGTTCAGACGTGTGGCAATGCGCAGACGGTCGATGGTATGGCACCAGTCAAAGTGCTCTGCCACCAGACGGCTTTTATTCGACTGCAGTGGGCCAATAAAGTGCCATTGCAGGCCGGTATTCCCCTGCTCCTGGAAGTAGCGAATTTTATCCACGCCTTCCTGCACGTAGTTTTCACCAAATGCACGCTGGCCAGCATCAATCGCTTCTGCGATGGCGCTCGCAGGCTTGGTTTTGCTCACTGCAAGTAACGTAATTTCTTCTGAAGCACGGCCGCAACGTGTTGCTGCGGCTGAGATTTTGTCCCGGACCTGTGCCAGGTTATGCGCAATGTTGTTCATTTTCCGAGGAGTAATGTATGGATGTGGAAGAAATTGTGGCCCTTAGTGTAAAGCATAATGTCTCCGATCTACACCTGTGCAGTGATTCGCCACCGCGCTGGCGCAGAGTAGGCCGCCTTGAACCGGCTCCCTTTCCCTCTCCCGATGTGGATGCGTTACTGAAAACGTGGCTCAACGATGAGCAGCAGGGGGCATGGTGGGCAAGCGGGCAGGTGGATTTTGCCGTGACCCTTACGGGAAACCAGCGCCTGCGCGCAAGCGCCTTTAAACAGATGAAGGGCAACTCAATCACGCTACGCCTGTTGCCCCGGGCCTGTCCGCAGCTCTCCGCCCTGGGGGTTCCCCGGGCTATCCCGGAACTCTTATCCCACGACAGCGGGCTGATACTGGTGACGGGGGCAACCGGCAGCGGCAAATCTACCACCCTTGCGGCAATGGTGGATTTTCTTAATCACCAGACGGATGGGCATATTCTGACGCTGGAAGATCCGGTGGAGTTTGTCTATCAGAGTGAACGTTGCCTGATTCAGCAGCGGGAGATAGGCCTGCACAGTCCCTCATTTGCCGAGGCGCTTCGCGCTGCGTTGCGTGAAGATCCGGATGTCATCCTGCTGGGAGAACTGCGCGACAGCGAAACGATCCGCCTGGCCCTGACGGCCGCTGAAACCGGGCATCTGGTGCTGGCGACGCTGCACACGCGCGGTGCCTCTCAGGCGATTGAACGGCTGGTCGATACGTTCCCGGCGCAGGAGAAAGACCCGGTGCGTAATCAGCTGGCCGGCAGCCTGCGGGCGGTGCTGGCGCAAAGACTGCTTCCCGACCTGCAGGGTGGTCGCGTCGCGCTGTATGAGCTGCTGGTGAATACGCCAGCGGCAGCGAACCTTATCCGCGAAGGTAAAACGTGGCAGTTGCCCGGGATTATTCAAACCGGTCAGCAGGCGGGGATGCAGAACTTTGACCAGAGCCTGGCAGAGCGACGGGCGCAGGGGCGGTTGTAGGCCCCGGCGCTCAGTAACCCTGTTCTAAATAGCTTTCGAGGATAATGACGGCAGAAGCCGAATCGACGCTGCCTTTGTTGAGTGCGCGGAAACCCCCGTGCTCAAACAGGCCGGCACGCGCTTCGACGGTACTCAATCGTTCGTCGTGGAGTTTCACGGAAACGCCAAAGCGACCGTGGATTTTATTGGCAAACTTACGCGCGCGGGCGGTAAGCGGCTGTTCAGTGCCATCCATGTTCAGCGGCAGACCGACAATCACATCGTCTGGCTGCCACTCTCTGAGCAGACGCTCAATGAGGTTCCAGTCCGGTGTGCCGTCGTTCGCCTTAAGGGCCGTGAGCGGGCGAGCGGTGCCGGTGATACGCTGGCCGACGGCGACGCCAATGCTTTTCGTGCCAAAGTCGAAGGCCAGAAGTGTGCCGCTCATTACGCGTGCCCCGCTACGCCTGGCATGGTCAGAATATCAATGCCAATCAGTTTCGCCGCATCACGCCAGCGATCGGCGATAGGGGTTTTAAACAGGATATTCATATCCGCAGGTGCGGTGAGCCAGGCGTTATCCAGGATCTCCTGTTCAAGCTGACCCTTCTCCCAGGAGGCGTAACCCAGAGCCACCAGCACTTCGGAAGGCTGCTCTGCGGTGCCCAGCGTTTCCAGCACATCGCGGGAGGTGGTGATTACCGTGTTGTCAGAGATACGAATACTGGAAGAGAAAATGGGCGGCGTATGCAGGATAAACCCGCGATCCTCTGCAAGGGGGCCACCCAGCATTACCGGTTTATCAAGACGGATTTCCGGCAGGCGCGCTTCAGCTGTAATTTTCAGCTTTTCCAGAATCCCTTCAACCTGCAGGTTTTCCAGCGGTTTGTTGATGATAATGCCCATCGCGCCGTCTTCATTGTATTCACAAATATAAACCACGGAGCGGCGGAAAATCGGGTCCTGGAGAGCAGGCATGGCAATAAGAAAGTGATGCTGTAAATTCATTGTCAGAGGTACTGTTTCCTGGTTTAAAAAGCGACAGCCCCAGTATGCGGACAAACCGGGGGGCTGTCACTAATAGTATTGGTAAGTTATTTCTGGAGACGTTTTTCGATGGCGTCCATCAGCATTCCGGTGATCGAGACCGGGAATTCCGCTTCAATTTCACGAATGCAGGTCGGGCTGGTAACGTTCACTTCGGTCAGACGATCGCCAATGATATCCAGGCCAACAAAGATCAGGCCTTTGGCTTTCAGCGTTGGGCCGACGCGGCGGGCAATTTCCCAGTCGCTTTCGGTTAACGGACGCGGTTCACCACGGCCACCGGCCGCCAGATTGCCACGGGTTTCGCCCCCCTGCGGGATACGTGCCAGGCAGTAAGGCACGGGTTCACCATCCACGATCAGGACGCGTTTATCGCCATCTTTAATCGCGGGCAGATAGTTCTGTGCCATGCAGTAACGCGTACCCAGTTCGGTCAGCGTTTCGGCAATCACGCCGATATTCGGGTCGCCTTCTTTTACGCGGAAAATAGACGCACCGCCCATGCCGTCCAGCGGCTTCATGATGATATCACCGTGCTTCTGCCAGAATGCCTTAAGCTGTGTTTTGCTGCGGGTCACCAGCGTTTCCGGCGTCAGGTCGGAGAACCAGGCGGTGTAGAGCTTCTCGTTGCAGTCGCGCAGGCTCTGCGGTTTATTGACGATAAGCGTCCCTTTTTCTTCTGCGCGCTCAAGGATATAGGTGCAGTAGATGTATTCGGTGTCGAACGGAGGATCTTTACGCATCAGGATGACGTTGAGATCGGCGAGCGCAATATCCTGCTCGCTGCCGAATTCGTACCATTTGTCGTAATTCTGCTCGACGTTAACGATGCGGGTGCGTGCGCGGGCTTCACCGTTGATCAGATAAAGATCGTTCATCTCCATATAGTGGAGCTCATAGCCGCGTCGCTGCGCTTCCAGCAGCATGGCGAAGCTGGAATCTTTCTTGATGTTAATGTTTGCGATGGGGTCCATCACGATGCCGAGCTTGATCATGTTCTTCTCCGTTAATGGGTCAACCCAGATCGCCAAACCGCACCTGTAGCGCGGTGATGGCTGTGAGTGCCGTTGTCTCAGTGCGCAGAACGCGAGGTCCCAACAGAATATCAGTAAACTGGTAACGCGCCGTCATGGCAATTTCATCTGCCGACAGGCCGCCTTCCGGGCCAATCAGCAGGCGTACACGCTCAACGGGCAGCGGCAACGTATTGATGCTGGCGCTGGCGCGCGGATGGAGATTGAGCTTGAGCCCGCTCTCCTCTTCTGCACACCAGTCTTCCAGGTCCATCGCCGGGCGGATCTCCGGAATACGGTTGCGGCCACTCTGTTCGCAGGCAGCAATGGCAATTTTCTGCCACTGCTGGATCTTCTTGTTCAGACGTTCCGCGTCCAGTTTAACGCCGCAGCGCTCAGAAAAAAGTGGCGTAATGAGGCTTACACCCAGTTCAATGGATTTCTGAATGGTGAACTCCATCTTTTCCCCGCGCGACATCACCTGGCCCAGATGAATGTGCAGCGGCGATTCACGGTCATCGATTTCGCCGCGCAGCACATTGACGTGCACGCTTTTTTTATCCGCCCGCGTAATTTCCGCGTCGAAAACCTGGTTGGAGCCGTCAAACAGCTGAATCGCCTGGCCTGGCCCCATGCGCAGCACGCGGCCAACGTGGTTGGCGGCATCGTCAGACAGGGCGATTTCGCGGCCAGCGGTAATCAGTTCAGGGTGATAGATGCGAGGAATACGCATAGTCAAAAATTCCATGTGTCATGCTGTGTAAGCGAATTGCCGCTAGTGTAGGTTAGCTCTTTTGCGCCTGGCAAGCCCGCTGGACGTAAGGGTTATGATTCCCCTGGACCCTGGCGATGCGTTCGTCGCGCTGACATTCCCACTCGGTGACCGGGTATTGTTTATTCCAGGCGTTAAACAGTTGGGTTTGCTGGCGGGAAAGGTTGAGGTTGTAACGATCGCGCATATAGAAGTACGTGCGGGCAATGCTGCCGCGTGCCCGGGCGGGTGGCTCAGCGACTTTCTCTTTAAAATCAACCTTCATACCGCACTGGCCATACTGACCTTCGCCACCGTTCCACTGGCTGTACATAAAGTTGCCGCGATCGCCATTGACTTCGCCAACCGCCGGCTGCAGGTTGTGCATATCGCTTTCCATCTGACGATAGACCGGATCTTTGGCGCAGTTTTTACGTCCGCCATCCTGCCAGCACTGGCGCTGATGGCCAAACTGCCATGCCGGAACCACATGCTCCCACTCGATGCGGCTGGCGCGGTTTTCGTTTTTACGCACCTTATAGCCGCAGGATCCAAGGTCAACGATCCCTTTTTTACCCTGCCAGTTAATTTTGCAACCACAGTAGAAATCGCCCGGCACGTCAGCGTTGACCTTCACGCCTGCCGCTTTGGCCTGGGAAAAACTGTTGATACCGTCGGCCAGAGCCTGGCCGGAGAGGGCCGTTGTCAAAAAGGCAACCGCGAGAGAGAAATTACGGGACATCTTACACTCCGTGTCAAAACGAGCCCGCAACGTAGCGAAAGTTGTTCCGGTATGCAATCAGCCAGATCAGGAAAGTTCCTGAAAGTTCAGTTGGTTATTCTGTGACCAGTGGCTCGCCGCACTTCACGCAGCGGTAGGTTGCCTCGCCGCGTACCACACGATTATGGCGACGAACGGTGAGCTGATGCTGCTGGCACTGGCAGCGGTAGGGGAAGGTATTACGGCGTACCGATTCCAGTTCAAACTGATGAGTCCGGCGTGCCGGAACGCCGAGCACCGCCTCCATCATCCATTTCCACTCTTTGCCGTGCGGAGCCACGCGGCCGAAGTGTTTCCATACCAGAAGGTGTGCCAGTTCGTGCGGTACCACCTCCTCGATAAACGCCTGCTGGTTTTCCATCATCAGAACCGGGTTCAGGCGGATCTCATAGGATTCCAGCCAGGCGGTACCCGCCGCGGTTCCTCGCTGCTGGTAGACGAGTTTCGGCTCCGGATAATTACGGCCGAGCTTCAGGTTGGCCTGGGCGAGTTTTTCCCGCAGGCTGCGCATAACGGCTTGCTGAATGGCGATGGGGAGACGGGGTGCTTTCATAGGGGCAGAGCATAAAGCGCGAAGCGGGGAGGCGCAAGAGGCGCCTCCCGCAAGAGGATTAGTCGTGTGCGCCGATTTCGCGCAGCGGACGACCTTTCATCAGGTTACGTTCAATGTGTTCCAGTGAAACGTGTTTGGTTTCAGGAACCAGCCAGACGGTGAGAATAATAAAGAACAGGTTCAGACCGGCGTAGACCCAGAAGGTGTTCGCATTACCCAGCGTGTTGAGCATGGTCAGGAACGTGGCACCGACGATCATGTTGGCAATCCAGTTGGTCGCGGTAGAGCAGGTGATACCGAAATCACGCCCTTTCAGCGGCTGGATTTCAGAGCACAGAACCCAAATCAGCGGACCGGCACTCATTGCAAACCCGACGATAAACATCAGCAGCATACCTACCGCCAGGTACTGCGCGGTTGGAGAGTGAATGCCCATATGCATCATGGTACCGAGAATCCCCATACCGGCGGCCATCACCAGGAAGCCCAGGGTCAGCGTTGGCTTACGTCCCCAGCGGTCGACCAGACCGATGGCGATGAAAGTCGCCAGCACGTTGGTTAGCCCCACGATCACGGTGCCCCACATCTGCTCGGTGGTATTGGTATAACCCGCCAGTTCAAAGATTTTTGGCGCGTAATACATGATGACGTTCATCCCGGTGAACTGCTGCATTACCTGTAACAGCACGCCAAGGAACACCGCGCGGCGGAAGTTGCTGTTCTCTTTGAACAGCGCCCAGCCAGACTGTTTCACCTTCAGGCTTTCGCGGATCTCTTCCAGCTCGTTCTTCGCCTCTGCGCTGGTATCTCGCAGGCGCAAAAGTACCCGTTCAGCATCGTGGAAGCGGCGTTTGGCGGCAAACCAGCGCGGGCTGTCCGGCAGGAAGAAGACGCCAATCAGCAGCAGAACGGCTGGAATGATGATCACGCCCAGCATCCAGCGCCATGCGCCGCTGTAGCTGAACGCGGTATCGGACAGGTAAGCGCCCAGAATACCGATGGTGATCATCAGCTGGTACATCGAAATCATACTGCCGCGAATTTTCTCCGGCGCGATTTCTGACAGGTAAAGCGGCGCGGTATAAGACGCGACGCCCACGGCCAGCCCCAACAGCACGCGGGAAAGAATAAGCACTTCAACATTAGGGGCGGCGGCAGAGAAGAGGGAACCGGCAACGAAGAGGATCGCGCCAATCATCAGGCTCTTTTTACGTCCCAGCTTGAAAGAGAGCCAGCCGCTGCCGACGGCACCAACGGCAGCGCCAAACATCATGGAACTGACCACCCATTCCTGGGTGTGTGCGTTAATCTGGAATTCGTCTGCGATGAAGGGAAGAGCGCCGGCAATCACGCCGATATCCAGGCCAAAGAGTAATCCTGCCAGGGCGGCAAGGAAGCAGACGAAGAAAGTCATCGCCTTGTTGGACGTACGCCCCTGTTTATTATTGTCAGGCATTATGCCCTCCAGTTGGGTTATCAGTTTTATCGATGTTAAGGGTAGGTGAGCGACCCGTAAAAATATGTGAGACAAATCACAATGGTGTAATCGGTTACACTAAGCTGCAACCGTAAAAATAATTAAAGCTTTGAAAATATAGAGGTAAATTAATTGATGTGCATCGCGTTTGTTTGAATTTCAGACTTAACTGAAAGGAAATGTAACAGCAGAAGAAAGGCGATCATGCAAAGAGAATATTCTGAAAGCGGGGTATAGAAAGTGAGGTGTAAGCGGTTCCAAACATTGCCGCCACCCGACATAAAAAAGGCCAGCACAAAGGCTGGCCTGTTTAAGCAGCGGGTAGTCGATTACTTCAAACCGGCAGCTTCACGCAGCAGAGCGGCTTTGTCGGTTTTTTCCCATGGGAAATGTTCGCGACCAAAGTGACCGTATGCAGCGGTTTCTTTGTAGATTGGGTGCAGCAGATCCAGCATCTGAATCAGGCCGTATGGACGCAGGTCGAAGAACTCGCGCACCAGCAGGGTCAGCTGTTCTGAAGGCACTTTTTCAGTACCGAAGGTTTCAACCATGATGGAGGTTGGCTCTGCCACGCCGATGGCGTAGGAAACCTGGATCTCACAGCGGTCAGCCAGGCCTGCAGCAACGATGTTTTTCGCCACATAGCGTGCAGCGTAAGCAGCAGAACGGTCCACTTTTGATGGATCTTTACCGGAGAATGCACCGCCACCGTGACGCGCCATGCCGCCGTAGGTATCAACGATGATTTTACGACCGGTCAGACCGCAGTCACCCATTGGGCCGCCAATCACAAAGCGTCCGGTTGGGTTGATGAAGTATTTGGTTGCGCTGCTCAGCCATTCGGTTGGCAGAACAGGCTTGATGATCTCTTCCATCACTGCTTCCTGCAGGGATTTCTGATCGATATCTTCGGCATGCTGGGTAGACAGAACCACCGCGTCAATGCCGACGATTTTGCCGTCGTCGTACTGGAAGGTCACCTGGCTTTTTGCATCCGGGCGCAGCCATGGCAGGGTGCCGTTTTTACGCACTTCAGCCTGGCGCTGCACCAGACGGTGCGCGTAAGTCACCGGTGCTGGCATCAGCACGTCGGTTTCGTTGGTTGCATAGCCGAACATCAGGCCCTGGTCGCCCGCGCCCTGTTCCAGCGGATCGGCACGGTCAACGCCCTGGTTGATGTCTGGAGACTGTTTACCAATTGCGCTCAGAACCGCGCAGGAATTGGCATCAAAGCCCATATCAGAATGTACATAACCGATCTCACGTACCGTGTTACGGGTGATCTCTTCGATATCAACCCATGCGCTGGTGGTGATCTCACCGCCAACCAGAACCATGCCGGTTTTGACATAGGTTTCACACGCTACGCGCGCTTTCGGATCCTGAGTCAGGATCGCATCCAGCACCGCATCGGAGATTTGGTCAGCAATTTTATCAGGATGTCCTTCTGATACGGACTCGGACGTAAACAGGTGTTTTGCCATGTTTTATTTCACCTAAGAGGAATTTGGTTAGCTCAAGCTGCTGTGTGGAATAGCCAAAGGAGATAATTCTACCAAGGCCGCAGGTTTTTTGACACTGGCAGTATGAGTGTTAATCAGTATAGATGGATTAACATCTGGATGGCTATTTTAGGTCACTTCTTCGCCCGATTTCCAGTTTTTTTTGACAACGCTCTCACTGAGTTGAATTCATTACTGGAAATTTTTCCTGACGCTCCTGGCAACCCGCGTATTTATCTTTTGCTTTTTACCCCTGTTCTCGGTATAAAACGCGGCGCGCGGCTCATACCAAAAAAGCGCTCGATGAACTCATCGTGTCGCCACTTCCAGCCGGGTTAAGCAGTGAACTTTTAGCTTTGGCTTGTGGTCCGTTTCAGCAGAGGCGGCCGTGGAGGTGATACGAGATAATGAACCATCGTTTTCCGCTAATTCAGCGCAGCCGTTCTGGCGCGCATTTGATTCCCGCAACCCACATTTCTAGTCTGCAAACCTGCCGATGTTATACCCATCTCGGCGCTTCTCAGGATTCCAGGGCCGGTCACGCTTTGTGAAAACTGAACAAGGGCGCTCTTGTTAATACAAGAGTTTTCTCGTGGTTTCGCCGAACCTTGTCATACAGAGTTCGGATACGTGTTTTACAATGATATGAATAAGAAACCGGTCGCACGGTCTGGATTTCAGCATACTCTGCTGGGAAACGGAGCCGTTTATGGGTTGTTATCGCCGTATAACGCTGCGATAGTAGTCAACTGTTTTACACTTAATACAAAGAGTTGAGGTTCGCTATGTCTGACGACATGTCTTCTTTTTCGCCTTCGTCAGCGGGCGAACAGGGTGTACTACGTTCCATGCAGGAGGTTGCGATGAGCTCCCAGGAAGCCAGCAAGATGCTGCGCACTTACAATATTGCCTGGTGGGGCAATAACTACTACGACGTCAACGAGCTGGGCCACATCAGCGTCTGCCCGGACCCGGACGTCCCTGAAGCGCGCGTGGATCTCGCCAAACTGGTGAAAGCACGTGAGGCGCAGGGCCAGCGTTTGCCTGCACTGTTCTGCTTCCCGCAGATCCTGCAACACCGTCTGCGTTCTATTAACGCCGCGTTCAAGCGTGCGCGTGAATCTTACGGTTACAAAGGCGACTACTTCCTGGTTTACCCCATCAAGGTGAACCAGCACCGCCGCGTCATTGAATCCCTGATCCACTCCGGCGAACCGCTGGGCCTGGAAGCGGGTTCAAAAGCAGAGCTGATGGCCGTACTGGCGCATGCGGGCATGACCCGTTCAGTGATCGTCTGTAACGGCTATAAAGACCGTGAATACATTCGTCTGGCGCTGATTGGCGAGAAGATGGGCCATAAGGTCTATCTGGTTATCGAGAAGATGACAGAAATCGCCATCGTACTGGAAGAAGCCGAGCGCCTGAACGTGGTGCCACGTCTTGGCGTGCGTGCGCGTCTGGCCTCGCAGGGTTCCGGTAAATGGCAGTCCTCCGGCGGCGAAAAATCTAAATTCGGTCTGGCGGCAAACCAGGTACTGCAGCTGGTGGAAATTCTGCGCGAGCGCGGT
Organism: Enterobacter cloacae complex sp. 277I4; assembly: GCF_050031465.1. NCBI lineage: Bacteria > Pseudomonadati > Pseudomonadota > Gammaproteobacteria > Enterobacterales > Enterobacteriaceae > Enterobacter > Enterobacter cloacae complex sp. 277I4. The sequence goes on along the minus strand of NZ_JBLGWC010000001.1, from coordinate 4,191,548 downwards.
CGTCTGGACAGCATTCAGCTGCTGCACTTCCACCTCGGTTCGCAGATGGCCAACATTCGTGATATCGCTACCGGCGTGCGTGAGTCAGCGCGTTTCTACGTTGAGCTGCACAAGCTCGGCGTCAATATTCAGTGCTTTGACGTGGGCGGCGGCCTGGGCGTGGACTATGAAGGTACCCGCTCGCAGTCCGACTGCTCCGTGAACTACGGCCTGAACGAATACGCGAACAACATTATCTGGGCGATTGGCGATGCCTGTGAAGAGCACGGCCTGCCGCACCCGACGGTGATCACCGAGTCTGGCCGCGCGGTGACCGCGCACCATACGGTGCTGGTCTCTAACATCATCGGCGTTGAGCGCAGCGAAATCACCGAAGCGACGCCTCCGCAAGACGATGCCCCGCGTTCGCTGCAAAGCATGTGGGAAACCTGGCAGGAGATGCATGAGCCAGGCACGCGCCGTTCACTGCGCGAATGGCTGCACGACAGCCAGATGGACCTGCATGATATTCACGTCGGCTACTCTTCAGGCACCTTTAGCCTGCAGGAGCGCGCGTGGGCCGAGCAGCTTTATCTGAACATGTGCCATGAAGTGCAGAAACAGCTGGACCCGAGCAACCGTGCGCACCGTCCGATTATCGACGAATTGCAGGAACGTATGGCGGACAAGATTTACGTCAACTTCTCGCTGTTCCAGTCGATGCCGGATGCCTGGGGTATCGATCAGCTGTTCCCGGTTCTGCCGCTGGAAGGGCTGAATCACGCCCCGGAACGTCGTGCGGTGCTGCTGGACATCACCTGTGACTCCGACGGTGCCATCGACCACTATGTTGACGGCGACGGTATCGCAACGACCATGCCAATGCCGGAATACGACCCGGAGAACCCGCCAATGCTGGGCTTCTTTATGGTCGGCGCGTATCAGGAGATCCTTGGCAACATGCATAACCTGTTCGGTGATACCGAAGCGGTTGACGTGTTTGTCTTCCCTGACGGCAGCGTGGAAGTGGAGCTGTCTGACGAAGGTGACACCGTGGCGGACATGCTGGAATACGTGCAGCTGGATCCGAAAACCCTGCTGACGCAATTCCGCGATCAGGTGAAAAACACCGGTCTGGATGACGCGCTGCAGCAGCAGTTCCTGGAAGAGTTTGAAGCGGGTCTGTACGGGTACACCTACCTGGAAGACGAGTAAGGCAAACCTCCCTCTCCCCGTGGGCTGAGGGATCCCCAGTAATATGGTCATGCCACCATGACCATATTACTGTACTCTTTTCCCAGCTTTTTCATCTCGTTAACTATATTCAGCCGTCTCACTTTCCCGGGCTCATGCCGGATGACTTCTTCTGCCAGACTCAGGTATGACAGCACCCGTCTGTGCCTGATGCTGCTTGCCTGATAGTGCCAGTGTAAACACTGCCTTTCTGCCCTGTAACCTGCCAGCCACATCACCAGGCTTGCCATTGCCGCGACCATATTCAGCACTTCCAGTCGCCCTTTTCCCTGACTCCGGCTCAGCCTCAGACCGAACCCGAAGCGTGGACTTTTGTCGTCCCGGAAGTTTTGTTCTATCTGCATTCTGCGGCTGTACAGGGCCATTATCTGGTGCGGCTCCAGTCCCTCTGCATTACTGAACAGCAGCCAGGGCTCCCGCGCGCTACTGCGGTGTTCCCGCTGTGTTTTCGGCATCCCCCCTTTTCCCTGACGCCCTGCGTCAGGGCGCTTATGCAGATAGAACCGGCCGTAACAGGGCGTTCGTGGTTTACGGGACAGGACACCGTAACCCACGCAGACCGGTTGTCCGGTAGCCTCAAGCTCACTGATTTTCATCCATTTTTTATCTCCGTCCAGCCGGAAGCTGATGCAGCCCCTGACCCTGCCGGTGAAGCTCCAGCCCAGCTGGCTGACATGCCGGAACCAGTCTGTCCGGAAGCCTGCATCCGTAATGATGGTGACGGCTTTATCTTTCGGGATGGCATCATGCAGGCGGTCAAGGAAGCGGCACTGTACATCACTGTTCTGCGCCAGCTCTGCGGGGACAACCTCACTCATAAGCGGCAGTGAGCGACCATTACAGACCAGGCTTGCCCGCAGAAGATACCAGTTCCTGTCATGCCAGCCTGTCCAGTCGACAGCAATCACACAGAAGGGCATCAGGGAGGTGATGGTATGTGTGAGCAGGTGCTGAATACGGGGAATATCCCGGTGAAGGGCGGTATTACCCAGGGCACGGTCAACACGTTTAATTTTATTTTTGACGTGCGCTCTGCCGGGAAGAGTGCGACCAAGGCTGGTCAGGGTCAGATCCGCACCGTGCGTGAGGGCAACGGCCATGGAAACAAGGACATTAATCCGGAAGCTGTGAACATCCGGTAAAGACGCGGAGAAAAATTTCTGGCAGACTGTCTGTAAAGGCACGATGAGGTCTCTTCTGATTTGTTAGCGCAACCAGTAGATCACACTTCATCGTGCTTTTCATTTTTCTGGGGAACCCTCAGCCCCGTGGGAGAGGGTTAGGGTGAGGGGCAAAGACCGCACAATGCCCTATACTCACTTGAACCCGTATGAATTAACGGCGATAATTCGCCCCAATAAGCGATTTACGAATCAATCCCTTCCTCGTCGGGTTTAACGACGCGGAGGGGATTTTTTTTCATCTGTTTTTAACGCATCGACTTTAAAAGAGGTCAGGACATGAGCACTTTAGGTCATCAGTACGACAACTCTCTGGTATCTAACGCGTTTGGTTTTTTACGCCTTCCGATGAACTTCCAGCCGTACGACAGCGATGCTGACTGGGTGATCACCGGCGTGCCGTTTGATATGGCCACATCAGGCCGTGCGGGCGGTCGTCACGGCCCGGCGGCGATCCGTCAGGTTTCCACCAACCTGGCCTGGGAGCATAACCGCTTCCCGTGGAACTTCGACATGCGCGAACGCCTGAATGTGGTGGACTGCGGTGACCTGGTGTACGCCTTCGGTGACGCGCGTGAAATGAGCGAAAAGCTGCAGGCCCACGCCGAGAAACTGCTGGCTGCCGGTAAACGCATGCTCTCCTTCGGTGGCGACCACTTCGTGACCCTGCCGCTGCTGCGCGCCCACGCGAAGCACTTCGGTAAAATGGCGCTGGTGCACTTCGATGCGCACACCGACACCTACGCGAACGGCTGCGAGTTCGACCACGGTACCATGTTCTACACCGCACCGAACGAAGGTCTGATCGATCCTAACCACTCCGTGCAGATCGGTATCCGTACCGAGTTTGACAAAGACAACGGCTTCACCGTGCTGGACGCCTGTCAGGTGAACGATCGCGGCGTGGATGACATCATCGCGCAGGTTAAGCAGATCGTCGGTGATATGCCGGTGTACCTGACCTTCGACATCGACTGTCTGGATCCGGCGTTTGCGCCGGGCACCGGTACGCCGGTGATCGGCGGGCTGACCTCAGACCGCGCCATCAAACTGGTGCGCGGCCTGAAGGATCTGAACATTGTCGGGATGGACGTGGTGGAAGTGGCGCCTGCCTATGACCAGTCCGAGATCACCGCGCTGGCCGCGGCGACCCTGGCACTGGAAATGCTCTATATCCAGGCTGCGAAAAAAGGCGAATAAGCCTTACGCGCTGATTGCTGCTGCGCGACGCATGCGCAGCAGCAACATTCCCCCCGCCAGCAGGGTGATAATCTGCGACACCACCAGCACGGAAAAGCCAGAGCTGACCGACCCCACCGATCTCATCACCATCCCCATCAGCAGTGGAATAAAGGCGGCACAAATATTGCCGATCCCATTAATGATGCCGTACGCGCTTCCCACCGCCTCCCGCGCGGCGTGATGTTGGATCACCGCCGGAATGGCCGCGCCCTGAAGTCCCCAGAAGACGTTAGCCGACAGCATAAACAGCGCCAGCCAGGCAGGCTGATGGCTGAGCATCAGCGCGATCACGGACAACGCCGTCAGCGCCCCGCCCGCGACAAACAGCAGCGGTGCCTGTTCCGGCCGCATTTTATCGAGCAGTACCCCGCCAAGGAATTTTGAGCCCAGGCTCAACAGAAAGGGGATGGCAGCGAGCATGCCCGTGGCGTGCAGCGAGAAGTGATGTTCGTCGCGTAGCCACGCCGGGAGCCAGGCGCTGCTCCCCCAGAGATAGCTCAGCGTGGCGATTTCAACCAGCAGGATCCAGCCCAACAGCGGGGTTTGCCACGCAAGCATCACTGTCTCTGCGAGCCCCCGTTTGTGCATTTTTACTGTACCGCGCGGTGCCGGCAGGAAACGCCAGATCAGGCCGCCACCGAGCACCAGGTTGATTGCCGCCAGCGCATAAAACGATCCGGCCCAGCCCAGATGGGCCATCAGCCAGGTCACCAGCGGAAAGCCCACGGCCAGACCGAGTGAGACGCCCAGTGCGGTCACGGCGTTGGGTTTGCCAACCTCTTCCGCACGAAAGTTATCGATGATAAAGCGGGTTTTCAGTGAAAAGAGCGGTCCTTCAGCGATCCCCAGAATCACACGGGCGATGAGCATTCCCATTAGCGATCCGAGTAAGGGAGAAATGGCGCAGACCAGAGCCCAAATCGCAATGCTGCTTAATAATCCATGTCGATAATGCAGTTTGCTTTCGATAACCGGTGTTAATAATAAAGCCGATAATCCATAACCCAGAAGAAAGCAGGTCATTAACATTCCCTGTAACATTCTGTTTTCATTTAACTGAAAATGTTCGGCAAATTCCGGGTTTAAAATCATCACCGAAATATTTACCCGGTCAATGTAGGAAATAATAATGAGAAATAACAGTGCAATTGTGCCTTGCCATCTTGCCGTCATATTGCCCGCCTTATGCGTTCTCGCATTTATATTTTTATCAATGTGATTGTCACGGGTGTAAAATGGTTCACCAGTGAAACTTGTTGTTTTTAAAGATGTATTTTTAAATGTGTTTCATGGGTGAAACACGGTGCTTTTTCAGTTATTTATTTTTAAGGAAGAAAAAGAAAAGAAGTCAATATTTTTTATTTGCGCTTTGAGTTCATCACTAAAACGTATTCATTCACGCCTTACTAATGAAAATTTCATATCGCTGCATTTTTTCGTGATCCCTTGCACACTTAGCTTATTAATTGTCGATTGATTAACAAATTCGTCACATTGACGCTTGACGAAACATTCATCGCTTTTATATTGACCGTATTAAATAAGAAACAGAGTTTCATATATGAAACAAAGGCCTGGAGGATCGTGATGAGCTGGATAGGCGTATGTGACGCAGAACAAGTACAGGAAGATTTCCCTTTTAGCGGCAACGTTGAAGGTAAAGAGATCGGCGTTTATTTAATCGACGGCGAATATTACGCGCTGGAAGACGTATGCCCGCACGCCTATGCGCTGCTGAGTCAGGGCTTTGTCGAGGACGGCAAAGTGGAATGCCCGCTGCACGAGGCGGTGTTCGACGTCAAAACCGGCCAGTGCCTGCACGGCCCCGGCGGCCGAAACCTCAACCGCTACCCGGTTCGGGTATTTGAAAACCAAATCCAGATTACTTTTGTCGAGGAGACCGTGGCATGAGCGACATCCTGAACTTCAACCCGGCGCTGCCCGAAAGCCGCCAGTTTACGCCCCCGGCAGAGGGCGGGAACGGCGCCATTCATAAACCGGGTGAGTATCAGAACCTGATCTGGCAGACCCGCAGCCGGGTGCCGGAAAACTGGGAAATGAGCCTTATCGCCACGCTGGAAGATCTCTTTGAGCAGGGCGTTGAAACCTTGCCGGAGCTGGTCAACGGGCTGAACGCAGTGCGCATGCATGACCAGCAGGGCGAGCCGTGGAGCGACGCCAGCTTCCAGGCATTCTTACAGGTTAACGGCTACTGAGGACGACGCGATGACAACTACCGTACAAAACTATCTCGATAAAGGTCTGCGTGGCCTCTGGTATCCGGTGCTGGCGAGCTGGGAAGTGCAGTCTGCGCCCGTGGGCATTACTCGTCTGGGCGAACAGATTGTGGTCTGGCGCAATAAAGACGGTCAGGTGCAGGCGCTGGAAGACCGCTGTCCGCACCGCGGCGCGCGTCTGTCGATGGGCTGGAACCTTGGTGACCGCATCGCCTGCTGGTATCACGGCGTGGAAGTGGCGGGAAACGGTGAAGTGAAAGACGTGCCCGCCGTGGACAAATGTCCGCTGGTCGGCCAGCAGTGCGTGCGCAGCTATCAGGTGCAGGAGGCGCACGGTGCCATCTTCCTGTGGTTTGGCGTCACCGCCGATCAGCAGCCGGACGAGCTGACCTTCCCGGATGAACTCGCCGACACGGAACATTTCAGCAACTTCCTCTGCACCGCGGCCTGGAAATGTAACTACCAGTACGCGCTGGAAAACGTGATGGATCCGATGCACGGTACGTATCTCCACTCCTCCTCGCACTCGATGGCGGAAGGGGATCGCAAGGCCGACATGGTCCTGCAGCCGACGAAGACCGGCTTTATCTTCGAGAAAAAAGGGCAGAGCGGCGTCAACTTCGACTGGGTGGAGCTGGGCAATAGCGGCACCTGCTGGATGCGACTCTCCATTCCCTATAAGAAGCGTTTCGGACCGGGTGGCCACTTCTTCATCGTTGGCATGGTGGTGCCGGAAGATAACGACAACTGCCGCGTCTTCTTCTGGCGTATCCGCCGCGTACAGGGCTGGCAGCGCGATATGTGGCGATTCATGTACCGTAACCGCCTGGAAAAACTGCACTGGGAGGTGCTGGAGCAGGACCGCGTGGTGCTGGAAAGCCTGGCGCCAAATGCCCGCGACCATGAATACCTGTACCAGCACGATGTCGGCCTCTCACGCCTGCGCCGCATGATGCAAAAGGCCGCTAAAGAGCAACTGGCGATGCGTGAAGCGCAGCAGGGAGCGGCCTGATGAATGCGCTGCTGAGCGGAAAACGCATTGTGGTGACCGGCGCCGCGCGCGGGCTGGGCTATCACTTCGCCAGCGCCTGCGCGGAGCAGGGCGCCGCGGTGGTGATGTGCGACATTCTTGAAGGCGAGCTGGCCGAAAGCGCACACGCTCTGCGGGCACAGGGTTTTACGATCGAATCGCACGTTATCGATCTCGCCGATCCGGCCTCCATTGAGCAGGTGTTCAATGCGATTGGCGAGCAGGGGCAGATTGACGGGCTGGTAAATAACGCGGCGATGGCGACCGGCGTGGGCGGCAAAAACATGCTCGATTACGACCCGGATCTGTGGGACCGGGTAATGCGCGTCAACGTCAAAGGCACCTGGCTGGTGACGCGCGCCGCCGTGCCGCTGCTGCGCGATGGCGCAGGGATTGTGAACGTGGCGTCCGACACAGCACTTTGGGGTGCGCCGCGCCTGATGGCCTACGTGGCCAGCAAAGGGGCCGTGATTGCCATGACCCGCTCAATGGCGCGCGAGCTTGGTGAAAAGCGTATTCGAATCAACGCCATCGCGCCGGGGCTGACCCGCGTCGAGGCAACGGAATATGTTCCCGCCGAACGACACCAACTCTACGAAAACGGCCGGGCGTTAACGGGGGCACAGCAGCCGGAAGATGTCACCGGCAGCGTGGTCTGGCTGTTAAGCGATCTGTCGCGGTTTATCACCGGGCAGCTGATCCCGGTCAACGGCGGTTTTGTCTTTAACTAAGGTAGGGCGATGATGGCAAACGATCAGGAAGTGAAGTATCTGGTGCCGGGGCTGGAGCGTGGCCTGCAGCTGCTGTTGGCCTTTGGCGAGCAGCATCGCGAACTGACCTTTGCCGAGCTGCACCGGCTGGTGGATATGCCGAAGGCCACCGCCTACCGCGTGGTGCAGACCCTGGAGTATATGGGCTTTCTGGAGCGCAACACCCGTACCAATACCTTCTCGCTCGGCATGAACGTGCTGCGTCTGGGTTTTGAGTACATCGCCTCGCTGGATGTGGCGCAGGTGGGTCAGCCGGTGATTGAACAGCTGCGCGACGTAAGCCAGTGCAGCAGCCATCTGGCGATCCGCGATGGGCGCGACATCATCTACATCGCCCGCGTCAGCGCCGCCGGATCACGCATCAACCAGGTCAGCATTGGTACCCGTTTGCCGGTGCACTGCACCTCGCTTGGCCGCATGCTGTTGACCGATATTTCCCGCGCCGATTTCGAACAGCTGTTCCCGCAGGAGCGCCTGCCGGGCAACACACCGGGTCAGCTTCACGATCGTGAAGCCCTGTGGCAGATGGTGCAGCAGGACAAAGCCCGGGGGTACGTGATCGGTGAATCCTTCTTCCGCCACGGTATCTCCTCCATCGTTTATCCGGTGTTTGACCGAAGCCATCGCGTGGCGGCGGTAGTGAGCATTCTGGTGCCGTCGGAAGAGATCCCACAAGCCGACCGCGAGCGACTGCAAAACGAGGTTCGTCTGGCGGCGGACAAAATTTCTGGCTTCTTAGGGTATTTATCACAGGCCAGTTAAATCAGTGAGTTAACGTCAGGCGCTTTGCTGCGTCGGGCATGTTTTACGCCCAATTTGGGCCAGATGAGGCAACGAACGATGAGTGTAACCGGAATTGAAAAGCTGGAATTTGGCGTTGAAGACCTGACGCACTGCGCCAAATTTATGCGTGATTTTGGCCTGACGGGCGATGCCAGCGGCCAGCGTTTTACCACCCTGAGCGGCGCGCGCGTGGAACTTAACCCGATCGACAGCCCCGACCTGCCCCCGGCGTTTGAAGCGGGCAACACCCTGCGCCGCATGACATGGGCGGTTGCCGCACAGTCCGATCTGGATGCGCTGCGTCCGAAGCTTGCGCAGCAGCCCGGCTTTCGCGAAGTGGGTGATGCCCTGGAGTGTCTTGACCCGAACGGCATGACGCTGCGTGTGCAGGTCAGCCAGCAGACCGACGTGGAACTGAATGTTGAGCCGATCAACCAGTGGGGCGACGCTCGTCGTATCGACACCCCCAGCCCGGTTTACGATCGCGCCCAGCCCATTAACGTGGGGCACGTGGTGTTCTTCGTGGAGGAGCTCGCGGCGGTGGAGACATTTTACCGCGAGGTGCTCGGCTTCCAGGTCTCTGACCGCTACATCAACCGCGCCGTGTTTCTGCGCTGCGGCGTGCGCGGGGGGCATCACAACCTGTTCCTGCTGCAGCTGCCGAACCGCAAGCGCGGCCTGAACCACGTAGCCTTTACCGTGCGCGATATTCACGAAGTGATCGGCGGCGGGATTGCGATGAACAAAAACGCCTGGAGCACGTTTATCGGACCCGGCCGCCATCCGGTGTCGTCAGCCTACTTCTGGTACGTCAACAGCCCGACCGGCGGGGCGTTCGAGTATTACACCATTGACGACTACCTGACGGAAAACTGGCAGCCGCGCGAGCTGGAGCATTCGCTGGTCTCCTTTACCGAGTGGGCGGTGGAAGGCGGGATCGATCACGACACGCGACGCCAGCAGAAAAAACCGGAGGCCGTATGACGTCGCGCATTGTCATTATTGGTGGCGGTCAGGCGGGAGGCTGGGCGGCGAAAACCCTGCGTGACGAAGGCTTTGACGGTGAGATCTGCGTGGTGGCGGAAGAGGCGTGGGATTTCTATGAACGTCCGCCGCTGTCGAAGGCGGCTCTGCTGGAGACGGACGCGACGCTTCCGCGACTCTTTACTGAAGAGGCTCAGCAGGCGCTGAATCTGACCTGGTACCGTCCGCTGCGCGCGGAGCAGATTGACCGCAACGCAAAAACGGTGCGTTTGAGCAACGGCGCACATCTTAGTTACAACATACTTTTAATTGCCACCGGAGGGCGGGCGCGCCTGCCGGGCGAGGCATGGTCTGTGCATCCGCAGGTCTACACCCTCCGCCACTGGCAGGACGCGCAGCGCCTGAAACGTCGGCTTGCGGAAAGTCAAAAGCTGGCGATTGTGGGCGGCGGCTGGATAGGCCTGGAGATTGCCGCTTCTGCGCGCAAAAGCGGCGTCGCGGTCACCCTGTTCGAGCAGCAGCCTGCGCTGTGCATGCGCTCGGTGAGCGGCGAGGTATCGCAGCGCTTAGAGACCATTCACCGTGAGCAGGGCGTGGAGATCCGAACCGGCTGCGGCGCGCTGGAGCTGGAGGACGATAACGGCCTGCCGGTCATTCACTGTGATGGCAAACGTGAAACCTTTGATGCGGTGGTGGTAGGGATCGGCGTCGATCTCAATCTGGAACAGGCGCGCGACGCGGGGCTGCAAACCGAACGCGGGATCGTGGTGGATGCGCAGGGCCGCACGTCGGATCCGTCCATCTTCGCTGCCGGGGATGTGGCACAGCATCATCATTACGGCCTTTGTATTCAGTCCTGGGCCTTCGCCCAGAATCAGGCGGTGGCGGCGGCAAAAGCGATGCTTAACCCCGATGCGGCAGGCTATGACGACGCGCCGTGGCTATGGTCGGATCAATACCAGCACAACATTCAGATCCTCGGCATTCCGCAGCCGGGCAGCCGCACCATAGTACGTGAAGACGCGCTGTACTTCTCGCTGGACGAAAACGGGCGCCTGACGCAGCTGGTGGCGTTCAACGATGCGCGCACCGTCAAGCTGGCAAAGCGCTGGATGGCGGCCGGGCGGGATTTATCAGATGTGCCGCTCGCCGACCCGACTTTTTCACTGATGTCATTGCGATAGTTAACCCGCACCCGTAGGGGGAGACATGACCACATTAGACACTAACACCGCGCCCGTTGAGGCGAGCGGTGAGGGGACCCGCACGCCTGAAAAAGCGGTGCGCTGGGCCATCCCGCTGTCGCTGCTGGCCTGCGTGCTGCTGGCGTTTTTCGACAAAATCAGCATTGCCGCGCTGTTTTCTGATGGCCATTTCCAGCAGGCGATGGGCATCGATTTTGACACCACGCGCCTCGGCATTCTGATGAGCACCTTCCTGTTGAGCTACGGCTTTTCATCGGTCTTTCTCAGTGGGCTGGGGGACAAAATCGCCCCGCTGCGCCTGCTCACCGGGATGATGGTGGTGTGGTGCGTGCTGATGGTGGCGATGGGCTTTACCCATAACTACACGCTGATGATCGTGCTGCGCATTCTGCTGGGCGTGGCGGAGGGGCCGCTGTTCCCGCTGGCCTTCGCCATTGTGCGCCACAACTTCCCGCAGCATCTGCAGGCGCGCGCCACCATGCTGTGGCTGCTGGGCACGCCGGTAGGGGCGGCGATTGGCTTCCCGCTCTCACTCTGGCTGCTGAACACCTTCGGCTGGCAGAGCACCTTCTTCGTGATGGCGATGCTGACCGTACCGGTGCTGATCTTCGTGCGCGTCGGTCTGCGCGGGATCCGTCTGGAGGCGAAAAGCGGTACGTCACAGACCTCCCGGGACGAACGGCGTGCCGCACGGCGCGAGCTGTTTGTCAGCCCGCACTTCTGGATCATCTGCATCTTTAACATCGCTTTCCTGACCTACCTGTGGGGCATTAACGGCTGGCTGCCGGGCTACCTGATCAAGGGGAAGGGCATTCACCTGGAACATGCGGGCTGGCTGTCGTCGATGCCGTTCATCGCCATGCTGGCGGGGGAAGTGATTGGCGCATGGCTCTCTGACCGGGTCGATAAGCGCGCAGCGGCCTGCTTCATCTCCATGGCGGGGGCCGCTGTCGGGCTCACGGCCGTAATGCACCTCGATACCCCGCTGACCATCATTGCGGCGATGAGCTTCAGCACATTCATGTGGGGCACCGGGGCACCCAACATTTTCGCCCTGCTGGCAAAGGCTACCCATCCAAGGGTGAGCGCCACGGCGGGCGGCATTTTCAACGGGCTGGGAAACTTTGCGGGCGCGCTGTCGCCAGCGGTGATGGGCGCGCTTATCGCCTTCACCCACAGCATGGATTCCGGGCTGATTTTTCTGGCGGTGATGGCGGCGGTGGGCTGCGTCCTGTTACTGCCGCTGCTGAGACGTTACTGAGGAGAGTGTCATGACTGATTCAACCGTAACCAACCCATCTGGCATCAAACCTGACCACCTGACGATGGAAGAGTGGGTCGAGTCCCGTATTGCGCGCTTTGAGGGCCGTAAATACGACTGGAACGCGCTGAAGTTCCAGGCCGATTTTGACCCGAAATACCGCCGCGCGCAGATGCGCTATATCGGCACCGGTGCTACCGGCGTGGCGAGCGACACCAACACCGTACAGGCGGAGCATTTTACCTTTTCCACCATGGTACTGCCGTCGAAGTGCGAAGGGCCGCTGCACTTGCACGACGATGTGGAAGAGGTGTTCTTCATGCTCAAAGGGCAGATCACGCTGATGATCCAGGACGGCGATAACTACACCGAAACCGTGCTGCGCGAGCGTGGCCTGATCTCCGTGCCGCCGGGGATCTATCGCGGGCTGTTTAACCACGGCGAAGAAGAGGCGCTGATGTGCGTCATGCTGGGCACTAACAAGCCGGAAATTCCGACCTACCCGGCGGACCATCCGCTCTCGAAAGTGAAGCGGAACTAAGGGGGCATGATGACGGGTTTTCGTGAACAGGGAAGCGGCATTCCGCTGATGCTGCTGCACGGGATCAGCTCTGGCGCAGCCTCCTGGCACAAGCAGATGGCGCTGAACGGTTTTCGCGTGCTGGCGTGGGACATGCCCGGTTATGGCGAAAGCCCGATGCTGGCCGCGGAACGGGCGAACGCGGGGGATTACGCCGATGCGCTGGCGGCGATGCTTGACCGGGCTGGCGTGTGGCAGGCGGTGCTGGTGGGCCATTCACTCGGGGCACTGGTTGCCAGCGCCTTTGCGGCGAAATATCCGGATCGTGTGCTGCATCTGGTGCTGGCGGACGCCGCGCAAGGTTACGGCCGCGCCGCGCCGGAGCAGCGCGAGCAGGTCTGGCGCAGCCGTGAGCAACAGATTGCACTCGGCGGCGAAATCCTCGCGCAAACCCGCGCCGCAAAACTGCTGCGTCCCGGCGCGCGTGAAGCGGATATCGCCACCGTGGCAGCGGGCATGCGCAGGCTTCGACCCGAGGGCTACCTCGCCGCCGCGTGGATGCTGGCGCACGACGATATTCATGGCTGGCTGAAGCGCTATTCAGGCAACTTTGAAGTGTGGTGCGGCGAGCAGGATGCGATCACGCAACCCGAGCTGGTGCAGGGGCTGGCGCTGCGCTACGGCATGCCGTTTATCGCCATTGCCCAGGCGGGACATGCCAGCTATCTCGATAACGACGCGTTTTTTAACCAACAGCTTTTACGTATTAACGAAGAGGTGCGCGATGAATGCACAAATTGACGGACGCGTAGCGGTCGTCACCGGCGGTTCTTCTGGTATTGGCTTTGAAACGCTACGCCTGCTGCTGGGCGAGGGGGCAAAAGTGGCCTTCTGTGGCCGCGATCCGGATCGCCTCGCCAGCGCCCATGCCGCGCTGCATAACGAATACCCCGACGGGGAGGTTTTCTCTTATCGCTGCGACGTGCTGAACGCTGACGAGATGCAGGCCTTCGCGGATGCCGTTCAGGTGCGCTTTGGTGCCGTGGACATGCTGATCAACAACGCCGGGCAGGGATATGTGGCGCACTTCCATGACACCCCGCGCGAGGCGTGGCTGCATGAAGCTGAACTCAAACTGTTTGGCGTGATCAACCCGGTGCAGGCGTTTCAGCCTTTGCTGGAGCAGTCCGACATCGCTTCCATCACCTGCGTGAACTCCCTGCTGGCGCTGCAGCCGGAGGAGCACATGATTGCCACCTCTGCTGCCCGCGCCGCGCTGCTGAATATGACGCTGACGCTCTCAAAAGAGCTGGTGGGCAAAGGCATCCGAGTGAATTCCATATTGCTTGGCATGGTGGAGTCCGGGCAGTGGCAGCGTCGCTTTGAAAACCGGACAGACAAAAGCCAGAGCTGGCCGGAGTGGACGGCGGAGATCGCCCGCAAACGCGGTATTCCGATGGCGCGTCTCGGCAAGCCGCAGGAGCCCGCGCAGGCGCTGCTGTTCCTCGCCTCGCCGCTGGCTTCGTTTACCACCGGTGCGGCACTGGACGTTTCCGGCGGCTTTTGCCGCCATCTGTAAGGACACATCATGAAAAAGATTATGTTGATTGGTTTTGGCGCCATGGCGCAGGCGGTGATTGAGCGCCTGCCCGCTGGCGTGGCTATCGGCTGGATTGTGGCGCGCGAGGCCCATCATGCGGCGATTCACGCGCAGTTTGGTGATGCGGTAGTGGCATTGACCTCACCGCTGGAATGCGCGCAAACGCCCGACCTGGTGCTGGAGTGCGCCAGCCAGCAGGCGGTAGCGCAGTACGGTGAGGATATTTTACGTCGCGGCTGGCATCTGGCGGTTATTTCGACCGGCGCACTGGCGGACAGCGCGCTCGAACAGCGCCTGCTCAACGCCGGCGGCAGACTGACGCTGCTCTCCGGGGCGGTAGCCGGTATCGACGGGCTGGCGGCGGCGAAAGAGGGCGGGCTGGCGCGTGTGACCTACCAGTCGCGTAAAAGCCCGGCCAGCTGGCGCGGCAGCTATGCCGAGCAGCTTATCGATCTTAATTCGGTATCTGCTGCGCAGGTCTTTTTTGAAGGCAGCGCCCGCGAGGCGGCACGACTGTTTCCGGCCAACGCCAACGTGGCGGCCACCGTGGCACTCGGCGGCGTGGGAATGGACGACACGCGCGTACAGCTGATGGTCGACCCGTCAACGAAACGTAACACCCACACGCTGCACGTTGAAGGCGCGTTTGGTGAATTCCATCTGGAGCTAAGCGGCCTGCCGCTTGCCTCTAACCCGAAAACCTCCACCCTGGCGGCACTCAGCGCGGTACGTGCCTGCCGCGAGCTGGCCATGAGCTGAGGAGTGACGATGGACGATCTGAAGATATTTATCGGCGGCCAGTGGCGACACGGTGGCGGCAACCCGATGCAGAGCTATTTCCCGGCAGACGGGTCGATCAACGCGACGTTGAATGCGGCCAGTCCCGACGATCTGCATGACGCGATCGAGGCCGGCGAGCGCGCGTGGCGCGATCCCGCCTGGCGCCACAGCCTGCCGCATACACGGGCGAAGATCCTGCACAAGGTGGCAGATCTCATTGAATCCCGCGTCGACGAGCTGGCGCAGATGCAGAGCCGCGATAACGGCAAGCCGCTGGCGGAGGCCCGCGGGCTGGTAATGAGCGCGGCGGGAACGGCGCGCTACTTTGCCGCCGCCTGCGAGCTGCTGGAAGGGGAACTTCCGACGCCGCGCCAGCCGGATTTACTGACCCTGAGCCGCTATGAGCCGCTCGGCGTGGTGGCGGCCATCACGCCGTGGAACTCGCCGATTGCCAGCGAGATGCAGAAGGTCGCTCCGGCCATTGCCGCGGGTAACGCGGTGATCCTCAAGCCCGCCGAAGCCACGCCGCTGATGGCGCTGGAGCTGGCGCGGATATTTGAACAGGCCGGGCTGCCCGCCGGGCTGCTGAGCGTGCTGCCGGGCAAAGGCTCGGTGATTGGCGATGCGCTGGCACGCCACCCTAAGGTACGCAAAATTTCCTTTACCGGCGGTACCACCACGGGCCGTCACCTGGCCCACGTGGCGGCGGAAAAACTGATCCCGGCATCGCTGGAACTGGGCGGAAAATCGCCGACTATCGTGCTGGAGGATGCGGATATCGAGCAGGCCGCGCGCGGGATCTGCTACGGCATTTTCAGCTCGGCGGGACAGGCGTGCATTGCCGGTTCACGGTTGTTTATCCACGAGAGCCTTTACGCCCCGCTGATGGCGAGGCTGCTGGAGTTAACCCGCGGTCTGCGCGTCGGACATCCGTTTGCCGACGGTGTCCACGTTGGGCCGCTGATCAATGAAAAACATCGTCAGAGCGTACAGGCGTACGTTGAGCTGGCAAAGCGTGAAGGGGGCCGCGTGCTGTGCGGCGGAGAGATCCCGGCCGATCCCACGCTGGCAAGCGGCAGCTTCTTCCTGCCAACGATTATCGAAGGGCTGAGCAACAGCGCCCGTGTCTGCCAGGAGGAGATCTTTGGCCCGGTGCTGGTGGCAATGCCGTTTCGCGATGAAACCTCGCTTATCCGCGAGGCCAACGACTCGGTTTACGGCCTGGCCGCCGGGATCTGGACACGCGATACCGGGCGCGCGCTGCGCTTAAGCGAACAGCTTGAGGCCGGCACGGTGTGGATCAACACCTACAAAGTGTTTGCGATTTCGACCCCGTTCGGGGGCTTTAAAGAGAGCGGTCTGGGCCGCGAGAAGGGCATTCAGGGGCTGAAAGCCTGGATGCAGCAAAAGAGCATTTATCTGGCGACGGGTAACAGCGTCAACCACTGGTGCGACTGAGAAAGGGTGAGCAATGAGCGAAATGATAACCGTCGGCGACGCCATCGCCAGAACGCTGGAGCAGTATCAGGTTGAGGCCATCTACGGCGTCATCTCCATTCACAACCTGCCCATCGCGGATGCAGTAGGGCAGCGCGGCAACATCCGCTTTGTACCGGCACGCGGCGAAGCGGGGTCTGTCACCATGGCTGATGCCCACGGACGTTTTTCCGGCCTTGGCGTGGCGCTGACCAGCACCGGCGCGGGCGCGGGTAACGCCGTAGGCGCGCTGGTGGAGGCGATGAACGCCTGCACGCCGCTGCTGCACCTGACCGGGCAGGTAGAAAAAGCCTGGCTGGATGCCGACACCGGGTTTATCCATGAAACCCGCGACCAGCTGACTTTCCTGAAGGCCAGCTCAAAACGGGCGTATCGCATCAGCAATGCCAGTCAGGCGATAGCGATTTTGCATAAAGCGATTCAGGAGGCGCAGACGCCGCCGTGCGGGCCGGTCTCCGTGGAGATCCCGATTGATATTCAGGGCGCGAAAATTCCGCTGTCGCTGGTGACCGCTCCGGTGAAACCGGCGTCGGTTTCGCCGGTAGATGTCGGGAGTGTTAATGCGCTTTGGGCGCAACTCAAGCAGGCGAAACAGCCGCTGCTGTGGCTGGGCGGCGGTGCGCTGGGCTGCGCGGACGCAGTGAAAAAGCTGGCGGATGCAGGTATCACCGTGATCTCCAGCACTCACGCGCGCGGCGTACTGCCGGACAGCCATCGCGCCAGCCTGCGGGCATTCCACAACTCGCCATCGGTTGAAGCGCTGATCGCGCAGTGTGACTTTACGCTGATCGCCGGTTCACGTCTGCGCAGCAATGAGACCCGTTCATGGACGCTCGAGCTGCCTTCTCCGCGCGTACAGATCGATATCGACCCGGCGGCGGCAAGCCGTAACTATCTGATGGATAACACGCTGGTAGCCGACTGCTCAGCGTTGCTGAGCGCGCTGGCTGAAAAAGCACAGGGGCGTGAATGGGGGAATGCTCAGTGGGATGGTCTGGTTCAGGAGGCGGTGACACAGGCAGAACGTGGGCTGCGTGAACAGTGCGGCGTCTATACGCAACTCAACGATGCCATAGAGAAAGCGCTACCTGAAGATGGCCTGCTGGTGCGCGATATTACCGTTTCCGGCAGCCTGTGGGGCAGCCGACTGTTCCGCGCCAGAGGGCCGCTGATGAATATTCACTCTCTGGCCGGGGCAATTGGCATGGGCCTGCCGATGGCGATTGGCACCGCGATTGCCAACCCACAGCGCAAAGTGGTGGGGCTGGTGGGGGACGGCGGTCTGAGCCTGAATCTGGGCGAACTGGCGACGCTGGCGCAGGAGAAGGCCAACGTGACGTTGCTTATCATGAATGACGGCGGCTACGGCGTGATGCGCGGTATACAGGACAAATATTTCGGTGGCCGTCAGTACTATAACGAGCTGCATACGCCGGACTTTACCCTGTTGGCACAGGCGATTGGCCTGCAGGCATGGAGCGTTGAGCGGGCAGAGGATTTTGATGCGGTGATGACGGAAGCGCTGGCGATGCCGGGAACGTCGGTAGTGGAAGTGCGGATGGGACAAATTGGCGCGCTGAAGTTTGCCGGGCCGCCGCAGAAGACGCTTTACTAGCTGTTTTTCCCTCACCCCGGCCCTCTCCCTTTGGGAGAGGGTTAGGGTGAGGGGACAAACTCAGAACACGTTAAACGGGTATTCCACGTAAGCGCGGATCTCATCCCCGCCCACGTTGTAATCGCTGGCGTTGCTGGAGACGCGCAGTACGGAATAACGCAGTTTCAGCTTCAGATCTTTCGCCGGGCCGTCCTGCACCTGATACTGGATCTGGTTAAACCATTCATGCTCTTTGCCGTTACTGGTTTCAGCGGTTTTAATGTTGTCGCCACGCACGTAGGCGGTGGTCCAGCTCAGACCCGGCAAACCGAGACCGCCAAAGTCCAGCCCGTAAGACGCCTGCCATGAACGTTCGTCTTCACCGTTAAAATCAGACCAGTAGGAGTTCGCCAGCCAGATGGTGTTGCCGCCGTCACCAACACCGCCCTGGTCGCGGTAGCCGCCATAGTTGTAGCCGGTGCTTCCGCTGCTCTGCTGGTACGCCACTTTGAACGTATGGATATCCCAGATGTAGCTCGCCGCCAGGCTCCAGATGGTGTTGCTGCGGCCTGTGTCGAGGCTGTCTGCGTAGCCCTGATCCAGACGCGAGTTGTAGCCGTTAAAATCGAGTACCAGCTGCTGGCCAGTGCTGAACGGCTGTTTGAAATTCATGCCCAGATATTGCTTGTTCATCACCTCTTCATTATGGGAGGCGTACAGCGCGCCGCTGAACTGGTCATTGAACTGGTAGCTCGCCCCGCCGAAGGAGAAGCCCTTGAGGCCGCTGTCGTGGCGATCGTCACTTTTACGCTGCTCGTCGGTGAAATAACCGGCGTTGATTTCCAGACCGTCGATCTCCTTAGAGGTCAGCATGGTGCCGGTGTAGCTTTCAAACAGCAGGCGGGAGCTGTCGGCGTTAATGATTGGCAGCTCGGGACGCTGATTACCGTAGCTGAGTACGGTATTCGAGATGCGCATTTTGGCGGTCGCGCCAAATTTCGCCAGATCGGATTTTGCGCGTCCGTCGTCTTCCTGTTTAAAGAAGTCAATGCCACCTGCGCCGCTCTTACCGCGGCCGCCGTCCAGACGCACGCCATACTGCGCAATGCCGTCCACGCCAAAGCCAACCACTCCTTCGGTAAAACCTGATTCAAAGGTGGCGATGATACCCTGACCCCATTCTGCTTTATCCTGCTGGCCCTGGTGATAATCACGGCTGATATACGCATTGCGTAAAAACAGATCTAAATGGCTGTCATTAATAAAACCCTGGCTGTCTGATTGTTGGCTTGCAACGGCAGGTAATGTGACAAATATGCTTAACGCAACTAACGATAATTCTTTTTTCACGGAGGGAACGTCTCTGTCTTAATATATTAATTTGAATTACTGCGGATTCGATAATTACCCGAAAAGTAACCGATTGCAATAATTATGTGACCAGACATTTCAATGGTGAAGGGCAGGTGTGACGGGGTTTTTGTGGGTGTTACCGATATGTGCGGTTAAGTTAGCAATTCATGCGAAATAAAAAGGAGGCAAATTTGCCTCCTTCCAAAATTATTTAATTCCGTCTGCGGCCATACGGTCGCGAATATGTTGTGCACGCGCTTCTGAGGCCGGGTGATCATCAAACATGGAGCTTTGACGTCCGGCTCCCAGTTTAGCCAGCTTTTCAAAACTGGTGGCTAAACCTGCTGGATTGATACCGCGTTTGCGCAACAGATCGTAGGAGTAGTCATCCGCTTCGGACTCCTGACGTTGAGAGAACTGGGAGTTAACCAGCTTTTCGCCCACATCGCCAAGCTGTGACTGAGACAGGCTGCCCACAATACCGCCCGCAGAAGCCGCCGCCGCGCGGATGGCGTTAGTGCCTAAGGCGACCTGCATCCCTTTCTTCACGTGGCCGAGGGCAACGTGGCCCATTTCATGGCCGATCACCGCTTCCACTTCGTTGTCGGTCATCATGTCCATTAACCCGCTGTAAACGCGGATACAGCCGTTCGCCATGGCAAAGGCGTTCACGTCTTTCGCGACGTACACTTTATAGTTCACCGGCTGACCGTTAATGTTATCGCCAAGCGCAGAGGCAATTTTATTCAGACGCTGCGTGTAGGGACTGTTGGCCGGGGCAATCGTAGCCTTTCCATCCATATCTTTACAGGCCTGGTCGCTCAGGGCTTTAACCTGCGCGTCGCTCAGGGAATAGGCCTGAAAAGCTTCTGCGCCTGAGGACATCAGGCCGTTAGAATCCATATTCTGACAACCGCTCAGCAGGAACGTTGTACCCAGGGCCAGCACTAATGCACGCATTTTCATGAGGTTGCTTCCGTACTCGTTAATCTGAATAAAATCCGAAAAGTACACCGACAGCGAAGCCGGGGTCGGGCTAAGTATAAGGAATATCGACGGGCCCGGGCGAGCAGATTGCGCAACATGCGAGCATGATCCAGAGATTTCTTAAGCGGCAAAAGAATGCTCCATGTACATGGCATGCCGCTTGGGTTACATTGTTGGCACTTTTTTCCGGCGTAGCCCAAAACGCGCTGTCGTCAAGGGCATGGCCTTTAACAGTCCGATCTGGAGTTAAAATGTCCTCACGTAAAGAGCTTGCTAATGCTATTCGTGCGCTGAGCATGGACGCAGTACAGAAAGCCAAATCTGGCCACCCAGGGGCCCCTATGGGTATGGCTGATATCGCCGAAGTCCTGTGGCGTGATTTCCTGAACCACAACCCGCAGAACCCGGCATGGGCTGACCGCGACCGTTTCGTGCTGTCTAACGGCCACGGCTCAATGCTGATCTACAGCCTGCTGCACCTCACTGGCTACGATCTGCCTATCGAAGAGCTGAAAAACTTCCGTCAGCTGCACTCCAAAACTCCGGGTCACCCGGAAGTGGGTTACACCGCAGGTGTTGAAACCACGACCGGCCCACTGGGTCAGGGTATTGCGAACGCGGTGGGTATGGCGATTGCTGAGAAGACTCTGGCGGCGCAGTTCAACCGTCCTGGTCACGACATTGTTGACCACTTCACCTACGCGTTCATGGGTGACGGCTGCATGATGGAAGGCATTTCTCACGAAGTGTGCTCCCTGGCAGGTACCCTGAAGCTGGGCAAACTGGTTGCGTTCTACGACGACAACGGTATCTCCATCGACGGTCATGTTGAAGGCTGGTTTACTGATGACACTGCGGCACGTTTCGAAGCCTACGGCTGGCACGTTGTGCGTGGCGTTGATGGCCACGATGCTGACTCGATTAAACGTGCAGTAGAAGAAGCGCGTGCGGTCACTGACAAACCATCCCTGCTGATGTGCAAAACCATCATCGGCTTCGGTTCTCCGAACAAAGCGGGCACCCACGATTCCCACGGTGCACCACTGGGCGACGCGGAAATCGCGCTGACCCGTGAAGCGTTGGGCTGGAAACACCCTGCATTCGAAATCCCATCTGAAATCTATGCCCAGTGGGATGCCAAAGAAGCGGGTCAGGCGAAAGAAGCGGCCTGGAACGAGAAGTTCGCGGCTTACGCTAAAGCCTTCCCACAGGAAGCGGCTGAATTCACCCGTCGTATGAAAGGTGAAATGCCGTCTGACTTCGATGCGAAAGCGAACGAGTTCATCGCTAAGCTGCAGGCGAACCCATCTAAAATCGCCAGCCGTAAAGCGTCTCAGAATGCGATCGAAGCGTTCGGTCCATGGCTTCCAGAATTCCTCGGCGGCTCCGCTGACCTGGCACCGTCTAACCTGACCCTGTGGTCTGGCTCTAAGCCAATCAACGAAGATGCGGCCGGTAACTACATCCATTATGGTGTACGTGAATTCGGTATGACCGCTATCGCGAACGGTATCTCCCTGCACGGTGGTTTCCTGCCGTACACCTCTACCTTCCTGATGTTCGTGGAATATGCCCGTAACGCCGTGCGTATGGCTGCGCTGATGAAACAGCGTCAGGTGATGGTTTATACCCACGACTCCATTGGTCTGGGCGAAGATGGTCCAACTCACCAGCCGGTAGAGCAGGTTGCTTCTCTGCGTGTCACCCCGAACATGAGCACATGGCGTCCATGTGACCAGGTGGAATCTGCAGTGGCATGGAAATACGGCGTTGAGCGTCAGGACGGTCCAACCGCGCTGATCCTCTCCCGTCAGAACCTGGCGCAGCAGGATCGTACCGAAGAGCAACTGGCGAACATCGCCCGCGGTTGCTACGTGCTGAAGGATTGCGCGGGACAGCCAGAGCTGATCTTCATCGCAACCGGTTCTGAAGTTGAGCTGGCTGTTGCAGCCTGGGACAAACTGACTGCCGAAGGCGTTAAAGCGCGCGTGGTTTCCATGCCGTCTACCGATGCGTTCGACAAGCAGGATGCTGCTTACCGTGAATCCGTACTGCCTAAAGCCGTTTCCGCACGCGTGGCGGTTGAAGCGGGTATCGCTGACTACTGGTTCAAATACGTGGGTCTGAACGGCGCTATCGTCGGTATGACCACCTTCGGTGAATCTGCTCCGGCAGAGCAGCTGTTCGAAGAGTTCGGCTTCACCGTTGAGAACGTTGTCGCTAAGGCGAAAGAACTGCTGTAATTGCCGTTTTGCCCGGTGGCGCTTACGCTTACCGGGACTACAAATGGCTCGAAAGTAGGCCGGGTAAGCGCTAGCGCGCCACCCGGCTTTTTTGTAGGCACTATTCCTCAGACATGTAACTGCTCTGTAAATTATTCCATCCAAAATGTGACGCAAGTCATATAGCTCGCTTATTCATCTGGACAGACATTCCTTTTATTCCCCGATTCGCTTATTCTTGCTGAAGCGTTTCAGTCGATTAAATGTTCGACAATTGACCAATCAATCGCAGTTTGTGATAGCAAAGATTCCCCTTCGGGCGTAGCTGGATTACTCTTTCAGCCACCTCGAACTCAGGGATAGCTTTGCAGGAGATCTATGACCGTACGCGTAGCGATTAATGGCTTCGGTCGCATCGGGCGCAACGTGGTTCGTGCTTTATATGAATCCGGGCGTCGGGCGGAAATTACCGTGGTGGCAATCAATGAACTGGCGGATGCTGCGGGCATGGCGCATTTATTGAAATATGACACCAGCCACGGACGCTTTGCCTGGGACGTGCGCCAGGAAAGGGATCAGCTGTTTGTCGGTGACGATACGATCCGCGTACTGCATGAGCGCAGTATTGCCGCGCTACCGTGGCGTGAACTGGGTGTGGATGTGGTGCTTGACTGTACCGGCGTATATGGCAACCGCGAACACGGCGAAGCGCATCTCACCGCCGGCGCGAAAAAAGTCCTGTTCTCTCATCCCGGCAGTAACGACCTCGACGCAACGGTCGTTTTCGGCGTCAATCAGCATGAGCTGCAAGCCGAACACCGTATTGTCTCCAACGCCTCCTGCACCACCAACTGCATTATTCCGGTCATTAAACTGTTAGACGATGCATATGGCATTGAATCCGGCACCGTGACCACGATTCACTCCGCCATGCACGATCAGCAGGTCATCGACGCCTACCACCCGGATTTACGACGCACGCGTGCTGCGAGCCAGTCAATCATCCCGGTGGACACAAAGCTGGCTGCCGGGATCACCCGAATTTTCCCGCAGTTTAATGACCGTTTTGAAGCGATTGCCGTGCGTGTACCGACGATAAACGTCACCGCAATTGACCTCAGCGTGACGGTGAAAAAACCGGTAAAAGCCTGTGAAGTCAACCTGTTGCTGCAAAAAGCGGCACAGGGGGCATTTCATGGTATAGTTGACTATACGGAATTACCGTTGGTCTCAGTGGATTTTAACCACGACCCGCACAGCGCCATTGTTGATGGCACGCAAACGCGCGTCAGTGGCGCACACCTTATCAAGACGCTGGTCTGGTGTGATAACGAATGGGGCTTTGCTAACCGAATGCTCGACACCACGTTAGCAATGGCTGCCAAAGGTTTCAGGTAAGACGCATCGTGCGTCTGCAAAACTTTAAGAATCAACGAGAGGATTCACCATGTCTGTAATTAAGATGACCGATCTGGATCTGGCTGGTAAACGCGTTTTCATCCGTGCGGATCTGAACGTGCCAGTTAAAGATGGCAAAGTGACCAGTGACGCGCGTATCCGTGCATCTCTGCCAACCATCGAACTGGCTCTGAAGCAGGGTGCGAAAGTGATGGTGACCTCCCACCTGGGTCGTCCAACTGAAGGCGAGTACAACGAAGAGTTCTCTCTGCTGCCGGTTGTTAATTACCTGAAAGACAAACTGTCCAGCCCGGTTCGCCTGGTAAAAGATTACCTGGATGGCGTGGAAGTGGCTGCCGGTGAGCTGGTGGTGCTGGAAAACGTTCGCTTCAACAAAGGCGAGAAGAAAGACGACGAAGCACTCTCCAAAAAATACGCGGCGCTGTGCGACGTATTCGTAATGGATGCATTCGGTACTGCGCACCGTGCGCAGGCGTCTACCCACGGTATCGGTAAATTCGCAGACGTTGCGTGCGCTGGTCCTCTGCTGGCTGCGGAACTGGATGCGCTGGGTAAAGCACTGAAAGAGCCTGCTCGTCCAATGGTTGCCATCGTGGGTGGTTCTAAAGTTTCTACCAAACTGACCGTTCTGGATTCCCTGTCTAAAATCGCTGACCAGCTGATCGTTGGCGGTGGTATCGCGAACACCTTCGTTGCCGCTCAGGGCCACAACGTTGGTAAATCCCTGTATGAAGCAGACCTGGTTGACGAAGCCAAACGCCTGCTGGGTACCTGTGATATCCCGGTTCCAACCGATGTTCGCGTTGCCACTGAGTTCTCCGAAACGGCGACTGCTACCCTGAAATCAGTGAACGACATCAAAGATGAAGAGCAGATTCTGGACCTGGGCGACGTTTCTGCACAGAAACTGGCTGAAATCCTGAAAAACGCAAAAACTATCCTGTGGAACGGTCCTGTTGGCGTGTTCGAATTCCCGAACTTCCGTAAAGGGACTGAAATTGTTGCTAACGCTATCGCAGACAGCGAAGCGTTCTCTATCGCAGGCGGTGGTGACACCCTGGCAGCAATCGACCTGTTCGGTATCGCTGACAAAATCTCATACATCTCCACTGGTGGCGGCGCATTCCTCGAATTCGTGGAAGGCAAAGTTCTGCCAGCAGTAGCAATGCTCGAAGAGCGCGCTAAGAAGTAAGCCATTCAAGGGCAGGGAAACCTGCCCAATTTTCAGCGCGCTTTAAGAGCTCGCACCTTTTCTAACGGCCGAAGATACAGGACTAAGCAACATGTCTAAAATTTTTGATTTCGTAAAACCTGGCGTGATCACTGGTGATGACGTTCAGAAAGTGTTCCAGGTAGCTAAAGAAAACAACTTTGCTCTTCCAGCAGTTAACTGCGTGGGTACTGACTCCATCAACGCCGTACTGGAAACCGCTGCAAAAGTTAAAGCGCCGGTTATCGTACAGTTCTCTAACGGCGGCGCTGCGTTCATCGCAGGTAAAGGCGTGAAAACTGACATTCCTCAGGGTGCTGCAATCCTGGGCGCTATCTCTGGTGCGCACCACGTACACCAGATGGCTGAACACTACGGTGTTCCAGTTATCCTGCACACTGACCACTGCGCGAAGAAACTGCTGCCGTGGATCGACGGTCTGCTGGACGCGGGTGAAAAACACTTCGCGGCTACCGGTAAGCCACTGTTCTCTTCTCACATGATCGACCTGTCTGAAGAGTCTCTGGAAGAGAACATCGAGATCTGCTCCAAATACCTGGCGCGCATGTCCAAAATGGGCATGACCCTGGAAATCGAACTGGGTTGCACCGGCGGTGAAGAAGACGGCGTGGACAACAGCCACATGGACGCTTCTGCTCTGTACACTCAGCCAGAAGACGTTGATTACGCTTACACCGAGCTGAGCAAAATCAGCCCACGCTTCACCATTGCAGCGTCCTTCGGTAACGTACACGGCGTTTACAAACCAGGTAACGTGGTTCTGACCCCAACCATCCTGCGTGACTCTCAGGAATACGTGTCCAAGAAACACAACCTGCCGCACAACAGCCTGAACTTCGTCTTCCACGGCGGTTCCGGTTCTTCTGCTCAGGAAATCAAAGACTCCGTAAGCTACGGCGTAGTGAAAATGAACATCGATACCGACACCCAGTGGGCAACCTGGGACGGTATCCTGCAGTACTACAAAGCGAACGAAGCTTACCTGCAGGGCCAGCTGGGCAACCCGAAAGGCGAAGACCAGCCGAACAAGAAATACTACGATCCACGCGTATGGCTGCGCGCAGCGCAGACGTCCATGGTGACCCGTCTGGAGCAGGCATTCAAAGAGCTGAACGCGATCGACGTTCTGTAATTTGAGCTGCTGACAGCATCAGGAGGCCCGCAAACGCGGGCCTTTTTTTATGCTTTTTCAATACCCTGTCAGATCGGTTTTTGTGATCTGTTTGGCAAAACTTGCGCTTTTTGTTTACCCTTTACGGACCTGCCTGTCTCCATGGGGGATGGATTTGTGTTTTGGTTTAACAAAAGGAAGAATAAATGGAACAACTCGATGTTGTAGACAGCATCAATAACGCCGGTAACTGGCTGGTGCGCAACCAGGCGCTGCTGCTGAGCTACGCCGTGAATATCGTCGCGGCGATTGCCATCATCATCGTCGGGATGATCGTGGCGCGTATTGTATCGAATGCGGTCAACCGGGTGATGGTAGCGCGACATATCGACGCTACGGTGGCTGACTTTCTCTCTGCGCTGGTGCGCTATGGCATCATCGCGTTTACGCTGATTGCTGCACTGGGGCGCGTGGGGGTACAAACGGCATCGGTGATCGCCGTGCTTGGTGCCGCGGGTCTGGCTATTGGTCTGGCGTTACAGGGCTCGCTCTCAAACCTGGCGGCAGGCGTTCTGCTGGTCACCTTCCGTCCGTTCCGTTCCGGTGAGTATGTTGATCTGGGCGGCATTGCCGGTACCGTACTGCAGGTACAAATTTTCTCTACCACTCTGCGTACCGTTGACGGGCGTATCGTTGTGGTCCCGAACGGGAAAATCATCGCGGGCAACATTATTAACTTTTCTCGCGAGCCGGTGCGCCGTAACGAGTTAATTATCAGCGTGGCGTATGATTCCGATATTGATCAGGTGAAATCGCTGATTGCTAACATCATCGCCTCCGACGATCGTATTCTGAAAGACAAAGAGCAGACCGTGCGCCTGCACGAGCTGGGTGCTTCCTCTATTAACTTCGTGGTGCGTATCTGGAGCAAAAGCAGCGATCTGCAAAACGTGTACTGGGATGTGTTGGAGCGTATCAAACGTGAGTTTGACGCCAACGGCATCAGCTTCCCGTATCCGCAGATGGACGTAAACGTCAAAAAAGTAAAAGAAGCCGAATAACGTCTCCCGTAGGCCCGGTAAGCGCTAACGCCACCGGGCTTATCTTTTATTAGCCATGCTAATACCCAATTAATATTATCAATTTCCTCTAATGTTCTTCTCGCAGTATAGTCTGCTCCAAAGACAACTCAGCGAGATTAATGTCATGTTATCGTATTATTTTCAGGGGCTTGCGTTAGGTGCAGCCATGATCCTTCCCCTCGGTCCGCAAAATGCGTTTGTCATGAACCAGGGGATTCGCCGTCAGTATCATCTGATGATTGCCCTGCTGTGCGCGGTAAGCGATTTACTGCTGATTTGTGCCGGGATTTTTGGCGGGAGTGCGCTGCTGATGCAGTCACCCTGGCTGCTGGCGCTGGTGACCTGGGGCGGGGTCGCCTTCCTGCTGTGGTACGGATTCGGTGCGTTAAAAACGGCAATGAGTAGTAACCTGGAGCTGGCGAGCGCCGAAGTGATGAAGCAGGGGCGCTGGAAGATCATCGTCACCATGCTGGCGGTAACGTGGCTTAACCCGCACGTCTATCTCGACACGTTTGTGGTGCTCGGGAGTCTGGGTGGGCAACTGGACGTTGAGCCGAAGCGCTGGTTTGCCCTGGGCACGGTGAGCGCCTCCTTTCTCTGGTTCTTTGGCCTCGCCATTCTGGCGGCGTGGCTGGCACCCCGTTTGCGTACCGCCAAAGCCCAGCGGATCATCAACACGCTGGTGGGCGTGGTGATGTGGGTCATTGCCTTTCAGCTGGCGAAAGAGGGGATTCATCATGTTCAGGGATTGTTCAACTAAGCGTTGTCTTATGGACAACTGAGCAGGACCCGCTAAGCTTGCTGGCATGCGCCCTGTTGTTAGGGCACTCTTCGCAACATGGAGGAATGACAGTGAAGTTTAACGTGATGGCCCTGGCGGCATTAGTAAGTTTGGGTGCGGTGTCTGTTCAGGCGAATGAATTGCCAAATGGTCCGCACATCGTCACTTCCGGCACCGCCAGCGTGGATGCGGTACCGGATGTTGCGACGCTGGCAATTGAAGTCAACGTGGCCGCGAAGGATGCCGCTTCCGCCAAGAAGCAGGCTGACGATCGTGTTGCGCAATATCTCTCTTTCCTGGAGC
Source organism: Enterobacter cloacae complex sp. 277I4 (assembly GCF_050031465.1). NCBI lineage: Bacteria > Pseudomonadati > Pseudomonadota > Gammaproteobacteria > Enterobacterales > Enterobacteriaceae > Enterobacter > Enterobacter cloacae complex sp. 277I4. The sequence continues at coordinate 4,163,142 of NZ_JBLGWC010000001.1, read as the reverse complement.
AGAACGGTGTTGCCAAAAAAGACATCAGCTCTGCGAACCTACGTACTCAGCCTGATTACGACTACCAGAACGGCAAAAGTATCCTGAAAGGCTATCGCGCGGTGCGTAGCGTTGAGGTGACCGTCCGCCAGCTGGATAAGCTGAACTCCCTTCTGGATGGCGCGTTGAAGGCGGGTCTGAACGAAATTCGTTCCGTCTCACTGGGCGTTGCGCAACCGGAGAAATACAAAGACGAAGCGCGTAAAGCGGCAATTGACGATGCGATGCATCAGGCGCAGCAGCTGGCCGCTGGCTTTAAGAGTAAGCTCGGCCCGGTGTATAGCGTGCGTTACCACGTCTCTAACTATCAGCCAAGCCCGATGGTACGGATGATGAAAGCCGATGCGGCGCCGGTATCTGCTCAGGAAAGCTATGAGCAGCCGACCATTCAGTTCGACGATCAGGTTGATGTGGTGTTCCAGCTGGAGCCGACGCAAACTCAGCAAACTGAGACGGCTAAGGCGCAGTAATTTGCCCTCACCCTAACCCTCTCCCACAGGGAGAGGGAATTCAAGCGATTAATCCTGTCTCAACACCTTGTGCCCGTATGCCAGCAGCGCGTCGGTGACGTTGCGCATCATGCGGCTTTCCGGCGCAAAACGGTGCCAGTAAAGCATCCGGCGCTGATACAGCCCCGGCGTCAAATCAATCAGCTCACCGCTTTTCAACTCCTTTTCAATCTGCAGGTGCGGGATCATGCAGCAGGTGGTTCCCTGACGCGCAAGCTGCACGAAGGCTTCAGACGAGTTCACGATGTGGCACGGCACGCTGCCCGGTGGCAGGTCAAAGTTTTGTTGCAGGAAAGCCTGATGCATATCGTCCAGATGGTCGAACGCCACGGCAGGCGCCTTAAGCAGCGCGGCGCGGGTGACGCCATTGGGGAAGTAGCGCTCCGCAAAGGCTTTTGAACCGACAAACAGGTAATCCAGCGCCCCCAGTTGATCGACCAGGCAGCTTGGCAGTGCCTGAGGCTGAATACTGACCGCCCCGACCACTTCACCGCGACGCAGGCGTTCCTGGGTGCGGGTTTCATCTTCAACCTGCAGATTAAGACGGATAGGGGAATCGGCCAGAACCGGGGCGAGGGCGGGCAGCAGCCAGGTTGCCAGACTGTCGGCGTTCACCGCCAGCGACAGCAGCAACGGCGTAGAACCCGTTTGTTCATCACCCAGCCATTCGTCTTCCAGCAGTTCAACCTGACGGAGCAGGGCGAGGAGCTTTTGTCCTTGCTCTGTTGGACGCGGTGGCACGGTACGCACCAGCAGTGGCTGCCCGAACATGTTTTCAAGCTGTTTGATACGCTGTGATACGGCGGACTGAGTAATACACAGCTTTTGCGCTGCGCGCTCAAAACCGCGTTCACGAATAACTGCATCAAGTGCCTGTAGTGTTCTGTAGTCCGGACGTTTCATTGCTCTGGCTTACTCCTTAATTTTGCTTAATCTGCACTATGACACAATTTTCCCTTTGTGGCAGACGAATTCCACCTCACGTGTTCTATAATGCGCCCTAAGTTTTCATACCACAGGCAAAACGATCATGACGCAGGATGAACTGAAAAAAGCAGTAGGATGGGCCGCGCTCCAGTACGTGCAACCGGGTACTATCGTCGGTGTGGGTACGGGGTCGACGGCGGCACACTTTATCGATGCGCTGGGCACGATGAAGGGGCAGATCGAGGGCGCGGTTTCGAGCTCCGATGCTTCCACGGAAAAGCTGAAAAGCCTCGGCATTACCGTTTTCGATCTGAACGAAGTGGACCGTCTGGGGATCTACGTTGATGGCGCGGATGAAATCAACGGGCATATGCAGATGATCAAAGGCGGCGGCGCAGCGCTGACGCGTGAAAAGATCATCGCCTCCGTGGCCGATAAATTCATCTGTATCGCGGATGCATCCAAGCAGGTTGATATTCTGGGTAAATTCCCGTTGCCGGTTGAAGTGATCCCAATGGCGCGCAGCGCCGTGGCACGTGAGCTGGTAAAACTGGGCGGACGTCCTGAATACCGTCAGGGTGTGGTCACCGATAACGGCAACGTGATCCTCGACGTTCATGGCCTGGAAATTCTCGACGCGATCGCGCTCGAAAACGCCATCAACGGCATTCCGGGCGTGGTAACAGTAGGGTTATTCGCCAACCGTGGCGCGGATGTTGCGCTGATCGGCACGGCTGATGGCGTGAAAACCATCGTAAAATGATCTGACGGGGGGAGTCCTCCCCCCGCTAAAAAAAATTTGAAAAGCTAAATTCGGTGACATGTGTCACGTTTTTTGCCCCTCTCTTGCTGAACCTTCCGCATTCACAAATATTTCCAGCATTTTACACTGCTATTTTGCGCTGTATGACTTTTCTTCAGAGTGCCGACGCAAACGTTCATATTGCTGCAATAGTTTTTTTTGATATGTTGGCTAAGCGGATTTCAATCCAGCACAACATCAGTTCAGACAAAAAACAGGGTCGGGTAAATGGCAAAGGTATCACTGGAGAAAGACAAGATTAAATTCCTGCTAGTAGAAGGCGTGCATCAAAAAGCACTTGATAGCCTTCGCGCGGCAGGTTACACCAACATCGAATTTCACAAAGGCGCGCTGGATACTGAAGAGCTGAAAGCGTCCATCCGTGATGCCCATTTCATCGGCCTGCGATCCCGTACTCACCTGACTGAAGATGTTATTGCTGCGGCGGAAAAGCTGGTCGCTATCGGCTGTTTCTGCATCGGTACCAACCAGGTTGACCTGAATGCTGCCGCAAAACGCGGTATCCCGGTCTTCAACGCCCCGTTCTCCAACACCCGTTCCGTGGCGGAGCTGGTGATTGGCGAACTGCTGCTGCTGCTGCGTGGTATTCCGGAAGCCAACGCCAAAGCCCACCGCGGCGTGTGGAACAAACTGGCCGCGGGCTCTTATGAAGCGCGCGGTAAAAAACTGGGTATCATCGGTTACGGCCACATTGGTACCCAACTGGGTATCCTGGCTGAATCCCTGGGCATGCATGTTTACTTCTACGACATTGAAAGCAAACTGCCGCTGGGGAACGCCACTCAGGTTCAACATCTTTCTGACCTGCTGAACATGAGCGACGTGGTAAGCCTGCATGTGCCGGAAAACGCCTCAACCAAAAATATGATGGGCGCGGAAGAGCTGGCGCTGATGAAGCCAGGTTCCCTGCTGATCAACGCCGCACGCGGTACGGTTGTCGACATTCCCGCGCTGTGCGATGCCCTGAAGCGTAAGCATCTGGCGGGGGCGGCTATCGACGTCTTCCCGACGGAGCCTGCAACCAACAGCGATCCATTTAACTCTCCGCTGTGCGAGTTCGACAACGTGATCCTGACGCCACACATCGGTGGCTCTACTCAGGAAGCGCAGGAGAATATCGGTCTGGAAGTGGCGGGTAAACTGAGCAAATACTCCGATAACGGTTCAACGCTCTCTGCCGTTAACTTCCCGGAAGTGTCGCTGCCGCTGCACGGTGGCCGTCGTCTGCTGCACATTCACGAAAACCGTCCGGGTGTGCTGACCGCCATCAACCAGATCTTTGCTGAGCAGAGTGTCAACATTGCCGCGCAGTATCTGCAAACCAACTCGCAGATGGGCTATGTGGTTATTGATATCGAAGCAGATGAAGATGTGGCCGAGAAAGCGCTGCAGAGCATGAAGGCCATTCCGGGGACGATTCGCGCGCGTCTGCTGTACTAAGGGTGAGGTTTGTAGTGTCGGGTGGCGGCTACGCCTTACCCGACCTACGTCGACGTTTTGTAGGCCGGGTAAGCGTAAGCGCCACCCGGCTTTATTCTACCAGGTCCAGGTTTTACTGGGTGTTATCACCGCCGGCAACGGCACATCCCACTTCTCGACCGGCAAGGCGTCTACCGCCTGGCAATCATGCGCATAACCCACCGGCTGCAACCCGTACTGCTGCCAGTTTTGCAACGTTCTGTCATAGAACCCTCCGCCCATTCCTAAACGCTGGCCCTGTTCATCAAACGCCACCAGCGGCGTAATCAGCACGTCCAGCTGTGACAGCGGCAGCACGTCGCGCACATCCAGCTTCGGCTCGGTGATTTTCAGACGATTCACAACCAGTTCGCTGTGCGGGTGGTAGTGCAGAAACAGCAGGTTCCCTGCGCTAAACGGATGCAGCACCGGCAGATAAACCCGCTTTCCGGCTCGCCAGAGTTGTTCGATGAGTGGCTGCGTATCCAGCTCACCATCAAAAGAGAGAAACAGCGCGACGGTATGCGCCATTACTACAGGCGGATACGCCATCATGCGTGCCGCGGCCTGCTGGGCAAAATGCGCTTGCTGTTCAGGGGTTAACGCCCGGCGACGTTGTCGAATGAGTTGACGAATATCCTGGCGTGAGGCAGAAACTTCAGGGAATTGAGTCATGGTAGTGGTAGAAGAAGAGTGAGGGAATCTCCGAGATGCCGCCGCAGGCTGTAACCCTTGAACCCTTGGTTCAAGGTGAATGTGTCGTCATAGTTTTAAGGCTTCTCGGACGAACCGAGCATGCTCACCAACCATGGAGCGCCACATTCTTGTGGTATGAAATATCGGCTCAGGGGACTGGCCCGCTTGCGAACATCTCAGAGAAATTTTGTCTTCACAGTTACTCTACCATAGTCAACTGAGAAGTGTTATTCAAACTTTGGTCCCGGTCTTTCGGGATTGCGACCTTGATCAAGCAACGCCTGTTCTATGGTCTGCTGGAGCATTTTAATGCGCTGCTCCATGCTTGCCGCGTAGTCGCGGGTCTTCGCTTTTTCCTGAGTCAGTTCATAGCTGATGTTCAACGCGGCGATAAAAACCAGCTGCTCAGTATTTGTGACTCTAGTGCGTTCTTTGAGATCTTGCAACCGCTGATTCAAATCGTCCGCAGCCTGATTCAAAGCATCCCTTTGTTCAGGAGGACAATTCACTCGCAGTGAACGGCCAAAAATCTGGAGATCGACGGGTTGTGCAGACATGCCACCTTCCTGCTGATTGACTGCGCTGCCTTCGCTTACTGCCCCGGGGGCTGCGAAGGGGCGACACTATAGCTACCCTGATGTGAAGATACAAGCCCTTTTCTGGTATCACCAGGGTCCAAAGTGGTAGCATATCATGAATATTCCTCCCTTTGATGACGAAAGCTCATGTCTATACAGAACGAAATGCCTGGTTACAACGATTTAAACCAGTTACTGAACCAGCAGGGTGTGGGTTTAACCCCTGCCGAAATGCACGGTCTGATCAGTGGCATGCTATGCGGCGGAAACAGCGACAGCTCATGGCAGCCGCTGATCCACGACCTGACGAACGAAGGGCTGGCGTTTGGTCATGAACTGGCGGAAGCGCTGCGAAAAATGCACTCGGCAATCAGCGATTCGCTGGAGGACGATGGCTTCCTTTTTCAGCTTTATCTGCCTGAAGGCGACGATGTCAGCGTGTTCGATCGCGCCGATGCGCTGGCCGGTTGGGTAAACCACTATCTGCTGGGGCTGGGCGTAACGCAGCCTAAGCTTGATAAAGTGACCGGTGAAGCGGGTGAAGCGATCGACGATCTGCGTAACATCGCGCAACTGGGTTACGACGAAGAAGAAGATCAGGAAGAGCTGGAGATGTCTCTCGAAGAGATTATCGAGTACGTTCGCGTGGCGGCACTGCTGTGCCACGATAACTTCACCCGCTCGCAGCCAACCGCACCGGAAGTTCGTAAGCCAACCTTACATTAAGAAAAATAACGCACAGGAGGGTGTCATGGTTATCTCGCATCAAGAGTATTCCCGTCGTCGTCAGGCGCTGCTGGCAAAAATGCAGCCCGGAAGCGCTGCGCTGATTTTTGCCGCGCCCGAAGTGACGCGCAGTGCCGACAGTGAATACCCCTATCGCCAGAACAGCGATTTCTGGTACTTCACCGGGTTCAATGAACCTGAGGCGGTACTGGTGCTGATCAAGAGCAATGACACCCACAACCACAGCGTGATTTTCAACCGCGTACGGGATCTCACCGCGGAGATCTGGTTTGGTCGCCGCCTGGGGCAAGAGGCCGCGCCCGCGAAACTGGGTGTGGACCGTGCGCTGGCGTTCAGCGAAATCAACCAGCAGCTCTATCAGTTGCTGAACGGGCTGGATGTGCTTTACCACGCGCAGGGTGAGTATGCGTACGCCGATGAGATAGTCTTCACCGCGCTGGATAAGCTGCGTAAAGGCTCCCGGCAGAATCTCTCCGCCCCGGCCACGCTGACGGACTGGCGCCCGGTGGTCCACGAGATGCGCCTGTTTAAATCGCAGGAAGAGCTGGACGTGATGCGTCGTGCAGGCGAAATCAGCGCGCTGGCTCACACAAGGGCGATGGAAAAGTGCCACCCCGGCCTGTTTGAATATCAGCTGGAAGGCGAGATTCACCACGAGTTTAACCGCCACGGCGCGCGTTATCCCTCTTACAACACCATTGTCGGCGGCGGTGAAAACGGCTGCATTCTGCACTACACCGAAAATGAAAGTGAACTGCGTGACGGCGATCTGGTGCTGATTGATGCAGGCTGCGAATATCAGGGCTATGCGGGCGACATTACCCGTACCTTCCCGGTGAACGGTAAGTTCACTCCCGCGCAGCGCGAAATTTATGACATCGTTCTTGAATCTCTTGAAACCGCGCTGAAGCTCTATCGCCCCGGCACCTCCATCCAGGAAGTGACCGGCGAAGTGGTGCGCATCATGATTACCGGCCTCGTAAGGCTCGGGATTCTGAACGGTGATGTGGATACCCTGATTGCTGAAAATGCGCATCGCCCCTACTTTATGCACGGCCTGAGCCACTGGCTGGGGCTGGATGTGCATGATGTGGGTGCGTATGGTTCAGAACGTTCTCGCGTGCTGGAGCCGGGTATGGTGCTGACCGTTGAACCGGGGCTCTACATTGCGCCGGATGCCGACGTGCCGGAAGCGTACCGTGGAATTGGTATTCGCATCGAAGATGACATTGTCATCACCGAAACCGGTAACGAAAACCTGACCGCGGGCGTAGTGAAAAACGCCGATGACATTGAGGCGCTGATAGCAGCGGCACGCCCATGAGCGTGATTATCGTTGGTGGGGGGATGACGGGAGCTACGCTGGCGCTGGCCATCTCGCATTTGACGAAAGGGCAACTTCCGGTCCATCTGGTGGAGGCCGTGGCGCCAGAGGCGTCCGACCATCCCGGTTTTGATGCCCGCGCCATTGCCCTGGCTCAGGGGACCTGCCAGCAGCTCGCTCGAATTGGCATCTGGCAGGCGATTGCGGATTGTGCGACGGCAATCAACACCGTTCACGTCAGCGATCGTGGCCATGCCGGGTTTGTGACGCTGGACGCGCAGGATTACCGCATTGATGCCCTGGGTCGGGTGGTTGAACTTCACGACGTCGGGCTGCGTCTGTTCCGTTTATTGCAGGATGCCCCGGGCGTGACGCTCCATTGCCCGGCACGCGTCGCCAGCTTCAGCCGCAGCGAAGCGGCGGTCAGCGTGACGCTGGAAAACGGCACGGTTCTGGATGGCCAGCTTCTGGTCGCCGCCGATGGTTCACGTTCTGCGCTTGGCACCCAGTGCGGCGTGGAATGGCGCGCCCAGCCTTACGGACAGGTCGCCGTTATTGCTAACGTTTCTACGGCGGGAGAACACAACGGCAGGGCGTTTGAACGTTTCACTCAGCACGGCCCGCTGGCCATGCTGCCGATGTCAAACGGACGCTGCTCGCTGGTGTGGTGTCATCCCCAGGATAAAGCGGCTGACGTTGAGGCCTGGTCCGACGACCGTTTTTGTACCGAGCTGCAAAAAGCCTTTGGCTGGCGGCTGGGGCGTATTACCCATGCGGGAAAACGCGCTGTTTACCCGCTGTCGCTGACCACGGCATCTCAGTCCATCTCCCATCGCGTGGCGCTGGTCGGCAATGCCGCGCAGACGTTGCACCCAATCGCCGGGCAAGGCTTCAACCTTGGGCTACGCGACGTGATGAGCCTGGCAGAGACTCTGTCTCAGGCGTGGCATGAGCAAAAAGATTGCGGTGCGTATCCGGTGCTCAGCCATTATCAGAAGCGACGCCGGGCCGATAAAGAAGCGACTATCGGCGTCACCGATGGCCTGGTACATCTGTTTGCCAATCGCTGGGCACCGCTGGTTGCAGGCCGCAACCTTGGGCTGATGGCGATGGAATTATTCATTCCGGCACGTGACGTGCTGGCGCAGCGGACCCTTGGTTGGGTCGCGCGTTAAGGAGTTATCATCGTGCAAAATGTTGATGTCGCCATTGTGGGCGGCGGAATGGTAGGGCTGGCGCTGGCCTGTGGTTTACAGGGCAGTGGTCTGCGCGTGGCCGTGCTGGAGCAAAATCTGCCTCAGCCCGTTGCGCACGATGCGCCGCCGGAACTGCGCGTCTCGGCAATCAATGCCGCCAGCGAAAAACTACTGACGCGCCTTGGCGTCTGGTCAGATATCGTGGCGCAGCGTGCCAGCTGCTATCACGGAATGGAAGTGTGGGACAAAGACAGCTTTGGTCATATCGCGTTTGATGATGAAAGTATGGGCTATAGCCATCTGGGTCATATCATCGAAAATGCCGTCATTCACCATGCGTTATGGCAAAAAGCGCAATCCTGCAGCGACATCAACCTGATGGCGCCCGCGCAAATCCAGCAGGTGGCATGGGGCGAAAACGAAGCGTTTCTCACCCTGCAGAGCGGCGACATGCTCACCGCGCGGCTGGTGGTGGGCGCGGATGGCGCAAACTCGTGGCTGCGTAACAAGGCGGATATTCCCCTGACCTTCTGGGATTATCGTCATCATGCGCTGGTAGCAACCATCCGTACTGAAGAGCCGCACGGCGGCGTTGCGCGCCAGATTTTCCATAACGACGGTATTCTGGCATTTCTGCCGCTGAGCGATCCGCACCTGTGCTCGATCGTCTGGTCTCTGGTGCCGGAAAAAGCACAGCTGATGCGCGAGGCGACGCCAGAGGCGTTTAATCAGGCGCTGTGCATGGCGTTTGATAACCGTCTTGGTCTGTGCACCCTTGAGAGCGAACGCCTGGTATTCCCGTTGACCGGCCGCTACGCGCGCCAGTTTGCGGCGCACCGTCTCGCGCTGGTGGGTGACGCGGCGCATACCATTCATCCGCTGGCCGGACAGGGAGTTAACCTTGGCTTTATGGATGCGGCAGAGCTGGTGAATGAGCTGCGCCGTCTGCACCGCGAAGGTAAAGACATCGGCCAGCATCTCTACCTGCGTCGCTACGAACGTAGCCGCAAGCACAGCGCGGCGGTGATGCTGGCAGGTATGCAGGGCTTCCGCGAGCTGTTTGCCGGGGCAAATCCGGCGAAAAAACTGCTGCGCGACATCGGCCTGAAACTGGCCGACACCCTTCCGGGCGTAAAACCTCAACTCCTTCGTCAGGCGATGGGTCTTAACGATCTTCCCGACTGGTTACGTTAATCTCGATCCCCGTCACACTTTATTTACCCGGCCTCTGCGCCGGGTAAATATCCTCGTTTGAAATAATCTAATTTCACGCCATTTTTCGCATTAGATAATCTAATCTGGCTATTTTTACGTTACGGAAATTTGGCCCGTTTTTCAGCATGAAATATCATCATGTGCTAAATATTGTTAGATCGTTGTTAATTTTATGCGGGTTTAATCGCATTTTACCAGTGAATAACTCTGTAGGCTTTTCAGCGTTTTTTGGTCATAAGCTAATGTGATGACCTGTTTTACCTTATGGTTAACCGTCGGTTTCGGTGGTAAGTTCAGGTAAAAGAGAACGTTTGCGTCGGTGCCGAATGACGGGGCCGATACCGGGATTCACGGTGAATTTTTCAACGAGGAAAAGATGGCTCAACAGACTCCTTTGTACGAACAACACGTGTTATGCGGTGCACGTATGGTGGACTTTCATGGCTGGATGATGCCGCTGCATTACGGCTCCCAGATTGATGAACACCACGCAGTGCGTACCGATGCCGGTATGTTCGACGTCTCCCACATGACAATTGTCGACCTGCGCGGTAGCCGCACCCGGGAGTTTTTGCGTTATCTGCTGGCAAACGACGTCGCAAAACTGAAGACGCCAGGTAAAGCGCTCTATACCGGCATGCTAAATGCCTCTGGCGGCGTGATTGACGACCTTATCGTCTACTACTTCACTGAAGATTTCTTCCGCCTCGTTGTAAACTCCGCCACCCGCGAAAAAGACCTCTCCTGGATTACCCAACACGCTGAACCATATGCCATCGACATCACCGTCCGTGATGATCTGTCGTTGATCGCCGTGCAGGGGCCGAACGCGCAGGCGAAAGCCGCCACGCTGTTCAACAACGAGCAGCGTGAAGCCACCGCTGGCATGAAGCCGTTCTTCGGCGTGCAGGCGGGCGATCTGTTTATCGCCACCACCGGCTATACCGGTGAAGCGGGCTATGAAATTGCCATGCCGAATGAAAAAGCCGCCGATTTCTGGCGTGCGCTGGTGGAAGCGGGCGTCAAGCCTGCAGGACTGGGCGCACGCGATACGCTGCGTCTGGAAGCGGGCATGAACCTTTATGGTCAGGAGATGGACGAAAGCGTCTCTCCACTGGCCGCTAACATGGGCTGGACCATCGCGTGGGAACCGGCTGACCGCGAATTTATTGGCCGTGAAGCGCTGGAGATGCAGCGCGAAAAGGGCACTGAACAGCTGGTTGGCCTGGTGATGAAGGAAAAAGGCGTGCTGCGCGGCGAACTACCGGTACGTTTTACCGATGCAGACGGCAATCCGCGTGAAGGCGTGATCACCAGCGGTACCTTCTCCCCGACGCTGGGCTACAGTATTGCACTGGCACGCGTGCCGGCCGGCATTGGCGAAACGGCGGTGGTACAGATCCGCAACCGCGAAATGCCGGTCCACGTGACCAAACCGATTTTTGTTCGCGCCGGTAAGCCGGTCGCCTAATCATTTTTATCAGGAGAACTTCAATGAGCAATGTGCCAGCAGAACTGAAATACAGCAAAGAACACGAGTGGCTGCGCAAAGAGGCGGACGGCTCTTATACCGTTGGGATCACCGAGCACGCGCAAGAGCTGCTGGGCGACATGGTGTTTGTTGACCTGCCGGAAGTGGGCGCGACCGTTAGCGCGGGCGATGACTGCGCTGTCGCGGAATCTGTTAAGGCGGCATCCGATATCTATGCACCGGTGAGCGGCGAAATCATTGCCGTCAACGACGCGCTGAGCGACTCCCCGGAACTGGTCAACAGCGAACCGTATGAAGGCGGCTGGATCTTCAAGATCAAAGCCAGCGACGAATCACAGGTTGCTGCGCTGCTGGATGCCACCGCATACGAAGCCCTGTTAGAAGACGAGTAAGCCATTATCCCTCTCCCTCCGGGAGAGGAAAGGGGTGAGGGTGCCCATCTTTCCCTCACCCTAACCCTCTCCCGGTGGGAGAGGGAACTTATATTCACTGCACGTTTCAGGAACCATCGCTCATGACACAGACTTTAAGCCAGCTTGAAAACCGTGGCGCCTTCATTGAACGTCACATAGGGCCGGATGCTCAGCAACAGCAGGAGATGCTGAAGACAGTTGGCGCGGATTCATTAGACGCACTGATCGGCCAGATCGTGCCAAAAGACATCCAGCTTGCCACGCCACCACAGGTGGGCGAGGCGACGACTGAATTTGCTGCGCTGGCAGAATTAAAGGCCATTGCAGCCCTTAACAAGCGCTATAAGTCTTACATTGGCATGGGTTATACCAACGTGCAGTTACCGCCGGTGATCCTGCGCAACATGCTGGAAAACCCGGGCTGGTATACCGCGTATACCCCCTATCAGCCGGAAGTGTCCCAGGGCCGTCTGGAAGCGCTGTTGAACTTCCAGCAGGTGACCCTGGATCTGACCGGTCTCGACATCGCCTCTGCGTCTCTGCTGGATGAAGCGACCGCCGCGGCAGAAGCCATGGCAATGGCGAAACGCGTGAGCAAGCTGAAAAACGCCAACCGCTTCTTCGTGGCGGCGGATGTTCATCCGCAGACGCTGGACGTGGTACGCACTCGTGCGGAAACCTTTGGCTTCGACGTGATTGTCGACGATGCCGACAAAGTACTGGATCACCAGGATGTCTTTGGCGTGCTGCTACAGCAGGTGGGCACCACCGGCGAAGTGCATGACTACAGCGCGCTGATGACCGAACTCAAATCCCGCAAAGTCGTTGTCAGCGTCGCCGCTGATTTTATGGCACTGGTACTGTTGACGGCGCCTGGCAAACAGGGTGCGGATATCGTCTTCGGCTCTGCGCAGCGCTTCGGCGTGCCGATGGGCTACGGCGGCCCGCACGCGGCATTCTTTGCGGCAAAAGATGAATTCAAACGCTCCATGCCTGGCCGTATTATCGGTGTGTCAAAAGACGCTGCCGGTAACACTGCGCTGCGCATGGCGATGCAGACGCGTGAGCAGCATATCCGCCGCGAGAAAGCGAACTCCAACATTTGTACTTCGCAGGTTCTGCTGGCTAACATTGCCAGCCTGTATGCGGTGTTCCATGGTCCGGTTGGCCTGAAACGCATCGCCAGCCGCATTCACCGTCTGGCCGATATTCTGGCCTGCGGTCTGCAGCAGAAAGGCCTCAAACTGCGTCACGCTCACTACTTCGACACCCTGTGCGTTGAAGTGGCGGACAAAGCGGCGGTGCTGGCGCGTGCTGATGCGGCGCAAATCAACCTGCGCAGCGACATCCATAACGCGGTCGGCATCACCCTCGATGAATCCACCACCCGTGTAGATATCGTCAACCTGTTTAACGTGTTGCTGGGCGACGCGCACGGTCTGGATATTGATACGCTGGACAAAGAGGTCGCGCTCGACAGCCGCTCAATTCAGGAAAGCATGCTGCGTAACGATGCGATCCTGACGCACCCGGTCTTTAACCGCTACCACAGCGAAACCGAGATGATGCGTTACATGCACTCTCTGGAGCGCAAGGATCTGGCGCTGAACCAGGCGATGATCCCGCTGGGTTCCTGCACCATGAAGCTGAACGCGGCGGCGGAGATGATCCCTATCACCTGGCCTGAGTTTGCCGAGCTGCACCCGTTCTGCCCTGCCGAACAGGCGGAAGGGTATCACCTGATGATCAACCAGCTCTCCGACTGGCTGGTGAAACTGACGGGTTACGATGCGCTCTGCATGCAGCCAAACTCTGGCGCGCAGGGTGAGTACGCCGGTCTGCTGGCGATCCGCCACTATCACGAGAGCCGTAACGAAGGCCACCGTGATATCTGCCTGATCCCAAGCTCTGCCCACGGCACCAACCCGGCCTCCGCCCAGATGGCGGGGATGGAAGTGGTCGTGGTGGCGTGCGATAAGAACGGCAACATTGACCTCGCTGACCTGCGTGCGAAAGCCGAACAGGCGGGCGATAAGCTCTCCTGCATCATGGTGACCTACCCGTCGACTCACGGCGTGTACGAAGAGACCATCCGTGAAGTGTGTGAAGTGGTGCATCAGTTTGGCGGCCAGGTCTATCTCGACGGTGCGAACATGAATGCGCAGGTGGGCATCACCTCGCCGGGCTTCATCGGTGCGGACGTTTCGCACCTGAACCTGCATAAAACCTTCTGCATTCCGCACGGCGGTGGCGGCCCGGGTATGGGGCCAATCGGCGTGAAAGCACACCTGGCACCGTTTGTTCCAGGCCATAGCGTGGTGCAGATCGAAGGGATGCTGACCCGTCAGGGCGCGGTGTCAGCGGCACCGTTTGGTAGCGCCTCTATCCTGCCAATCAGCTGGATGTACATCCGCATGATGGGCGCGGAAGGGCTGAAGAAGGCAAGCCAGGTGGCGATCCTGAACGCTAACTACATCGCGACCCGCCTCAAGTCAGCCTTTCCGGTGCTCTACACCGGTCGTGATGGCCGCGTGGCGCACGAGTGCATTCTGGATATTCGTCCGCTGAAAGAGCAGACCGGCATTAGCGAGCTGGATATTGCCAAACGTCTTATCGACTATGGATTCCATGCGCCAACCATGTCGTTCCCGGTTGCGGGTACGCTGATGGTGGAGCCAACGGAGTCCGAGAGCAAAGCCGAGCTGGACCGCTTTATTGATGCGATGCTGGCCATCCGCATGGAGATCGACCGCGTGCAGGACGGCGAATGGACGCTGGAAGACAACCCGCTGGTCAATGCGCCGCACACGCAGCATGAAATGGTGGCGGAGTGGAATCACGGTTACAGCCGTGAACTGGCGGTCTTCCCGGCCGGTGTGGCAAACAAATACTGGCCAACCGTGAAACGTCTTGATGACGTCTACGGTGACCGTAATCTGTTCTGCTCCTGCGTACCAATGAGCGAATACCAGTAATCGTGTTGATGTAGTAACGTAGGCCGGGTATGGCGAAGCCGCCATACCCGGCTTTTTTATTGGGAGAAAAGAATGGGTATTGCACTTGTAACAGGCGCCAGCCGCGGTATCGGTAAAGCCACCGCGCTGCAGCTGGCAAACGAAGGCTACACCGTGGCGGTGAATTATCACCACAATATCAAGGCTGCGACGGACGTTATCAACCAGATCGTCGGGGCGGGCGGTAAAGCCTTTGCCCTGCGCGCAGATATTAGCGATGAAGCGCAGGTACTGGCGATGTTCGACAGTCTTGACCGAGAAGCTGAGCCGCTGACGGCGCTGGTGAATAACGCCGGGATCCTGTTTGAGCAATCCACTATCGAAAATCTTTCGGCTGAACGCATTAATCGCGTGCTGGCAACCAACGTCACGGGGTATTTCCTTTGCTGCCGTGAAGCGGTAAAGCGTATGTCGCACAAACATGGCGGCAAGGGTGGGGCGATTGTGAATGTCTCCTCCGCGGCGTCACGACTGGGCGCACCGGGTGAGTATGTGGATTACGCGGCGTCCAAAGGGGCGGTGGATTCACTGACAACCGGGTTAGCGCTGGAGGTGGCGGCGCAAGGTATCCGCGTTAACTGCGTGCGCCCTGGGCTTATCTATACCGACATCCATGCCGACGGTGGAGAGCCGGGACGTGTGGATCGTGTTAAGTCGTTGCTGCCGATGCAGCGCGGCGGCCAGCCTGAAGAGGTAGCCCAGGCGATTGTCTGGCTGCTGAGCGAGAAAGCGTCGTACGTGACGGGCAGTTTTATTGAGTTAGCGGGCGGGAAGTAAACCCCTTACCCTAACCCTCTCCCCAAAAGGGAGAGGGGATCAATCGTAGCGCCGCCCGGCGTTACAGAGTTAAAGCGTCTCACCGTTACTGGCAATCACACCTTTATACCACTCGAAGCTTTTCTTACGGGAGCGCGACATGTCGCCCGTGCCGTCGTCGTGCTTGTTCACATAGATAAAACCATAGCGCTTGCTGTACTGGCCGGTGGTGAACGACACGCAGTCGATACAGCCCCACGGCGTATAACCCATCAGGTCCACGCCATCGTGCGTCACGGCTTTGATCATCTCTTCCACGTGAGCGCGCAGATAGTCGATGCGGTAGTCGTCGTTAATGCTGCCATCTTCTTCCACTTTATCGTAGGCGCCAAAACCGTTCTCGACGATAAACAGCGGTTTCTGATAACGCTCGTATAGCTCACACAGAGAGTAGCGCAGACCCACAGGGTCAATCTGCCAGCCCCAGTCAGAGGCTTTCACATGCGGGTTGGGCACGCTGCCTTCAAAGCCTGAGATTGCATCGCCGGTACCGCCTTCTGCTTTGACGGCGTTAGTCATGTAATAGCTGAAACCTAAGTAGTCGCAGGTACCTTCACGCAGGATCTGCTCATCACCCGGCTCCATGTTAATGGTAAAACCACGGCGCTCCCACTCATTCAGTACATAAGACGGGTAATAACCGCGCAGCTGAACGTCGGTAAAGACATAGCGTTCACGCATGGATTCCTGGGCAAACATCACGTCCTCCGGTTTACAGGAGAACGGATAGAGCGCCACCATCGCCAGCATACAGCCGACCTTCATTTCCGGGTTAATACGACGCGCAGCTTTCACTGCCAGGGCGCTTGCCACAAACTGATGATGCAGCACCTGGTACATGGTCTCTTCCGGGTTGTCGTGCTCGGTATAGACCACACCGGAGCAGCAGTAACCGAACAGCGGGGCACGCCAGTTACGCTGGTTGTTGATTTCGTTGAAGGTCATCCAGTATTTGACCTTGTTTTTGTAACGCTCGAAGACCACTTCCGCGAAACGGACAAAGAAATCGACCACTTTACGGTTGGTCCAGGCGCCGTATTCCTGCACCAGGTGCAGCGGCATTTCGAAGTGGGAGAGGGTGATCACCGGCTCGATGTTGTACTTCAGCAATTCATCGAACAGATCGTCGTAAAACTTCAGCCCTTCTTCATTGGGCTGCGTTTCGTCACCTTTCGGGAAGATGCGCGTCCAGGCGATAGAGGTGCGGAAACATTTGAAGCCCATCTCGGCAAACAGCTTGATGTCTTCTTTGTAGTGGCCGTGGAAGTCGATGGCCTCGTGGTTTGGGTAGTATTTACCCGGTACCACTTCCTGGGTGATTTCACGGGGAACGCCATGCGCGCCACCGGTCAGCACGTCACAGATGCTCGGCCCTTTGCCGCCTTTGTTCCAGCCGCCTTCCACCTGGTGAGCAGCAACCGCGCCGCCCCATAAAAAATCTTTTGGTAAGGTTAATTTTTTCATCGTTGCTATTCTCAATTCATGACTTATTGAATCGAGTCTAGCAAAGCGACATTAAATGTCACGATATAACAATTTGCATGAATTGTAATTTGTCACATGCAAAAAACAGGATGTTTTATTCTGTTAATTTCTTCGCCAGTTTACGCCCGAGCGACTCCAGAATATAAATAACGGGAATTTGGGTGGTGATATCATACACGCCTGCAATACGCGTCTGTGGAACATGCCAGGAGAGATTAAAATCGGCCAGTTTTGCCAGCCGCGAGTGCTCATGGCTGGTAATGGAGAGTACCTTGCAGTGATGCAGACTGAACTGGCTGGCGAAGCGCAGGATCTCTTCCGTTTCACCGGATACCGACAGTACAATCGCCAGCGCATTTTTGGCCATGTCATTGGTCACCGGGAAATAAGGATCGTCGATATGGTTGCTGAATTTACCGATATTAGAAAAGAAGCGTGCACCATATTTTGCCAGCGAGCCTGAGGTCCCTGCGCCGACAAAGATAATTCGCTCGGACGATAATATTATCTCCACCGCTTCATCTAATAATGTATCGAACTCTTCATTATTAACGCTTTTAAAGAAGCTGATAATTTCACTGGCACCAAAATTTATCTGCTGAGGTTCGTTCTGCTCCAGGTAGAGCTTAAAGCGTACGCGGAATTCAGAGTAGCCTTCGCAGTTGAGTTTGCGGCAAAAGCGCAGGATAGTGGTGGTGGAGACACCTGCCGCGTCCGCCAGTTCGCGGATAGTCATGTACATCACTTTGTCACGATTTTTGATGACATAGTTGTAGACCATCATCTCCAGATTATTGAGACTGGCAATGGCGGCGTGGGTGAACATACTCACAGTGGCATAACTCTCATTCAGACCTCATTGACCCATCATAACATGCAGCCAGAGGGCAGGATCCATTTTTATACCTTTGATTCATAATGATTAAATTTTAATGTGAACAAATGTAAGGTGAAACTGTTTTTTATATATATGATTTTTATATATAAATTATGGATTGAAATTATTTTAGCTAACAGGTGTTCACTGGAATCATTCTCAGTTAGCATAGTCATGCGATGAATAATCATCTTTCGTTTTCCCGGAGTTTTGTATGGTGAGCAGACCATTAATCGCACAGGGATATTCACTGGCTGAGGAAGTAGCCAACAGCATCAGCCACGGCATTGGCCTGGTGTTTGGGATTGTCGGTTTAGTGTTATTACTGGTGCAGGCGGTGGACACCAACGCCAGTGCCATGGCCATTACCAGCTACAGCCTGTATGGCGGGAGTATGATCCTGCTGTTTCTGGCGTCGACGCTGTATCACGCCATTCCGCATCAGCGGGCAAAGATATGGCTCAAAAAATTTGACCACTGCGCTATCTATCTTCTTATTGCAGGCACCTACACGCCATTCCTGCTGGTGGGGTTGAACTCACCGCTGTCGCGTGGCCTGATGATTGTGATCTGGAGCCTGGCGCTGCTGGGGATCCTCTTTAAGCTGACCATTGCGCACCGGTTTAAGGTGCTGTCGCTGGTGACCTACCTGACGATGGGCTGGCTGTCGCTGATAGTGGTTTATCAGCTGGCGATTAAGCTGGCGGTAGGGGGCGTGACCCTGCTTGCCGTAGGCGGCGTGGTCTACTCGTTGGGCGTCATTTTCTATGTCTGCAAGCGCATCCCTTATAACCATGCCATCTGGCACGGCTTTGTACTTGGGGGCAGCGTGTGTCACTTCCTGGCAATTTATTTGTATGTGGGGCAGGTGTAGTTTTTACATCTTGCGGCCTGTTGCCCTCACCCTAACCCTCTCCCACAGCGAGAGGGAGAACACCAAAACCGTAGGCCCGGTAAGCGCAGCGCCACCGGGCGATACAACATCACTCTTCCAGTGAATACGGCAGCGGCTCAATACTCAAGGTATTGGCATCATCACGCACGCGGAACACGCTGTCGGCTTCCATGTCGTTGTTCATCACCGCCTGCACCAGCAGACGGCCATTATCCAGCTGAACGGCGGCTAACACGGTGCCGGTACGGCGCCAGTTTTCACCCATCTTCAGTTCTAAATCTTCACCCGCTTCCGGTACACGGCTGGCGTGACCCGCCAGTGTCCACAGCGCGCGCTTATTCGCGCCGCGGAATTTTGCCCGCGCGACCATCTCCTGGCCGGTGTAACAGCCTTTTTTAAAGCTGATGCCGCCCAGCGCCTGCAGGTTGGTCGCCTGCGGAATAAACTGCGCGCTGTTGGCCGCGTCAATCACCGGCAGACCCGCTTCAATGTTCAGTGCCAGCCACTGCTGGCTGTTATTGAACTGGGCTTCACCGCGCAGGGCCTCAGTAACGCGCTCGGCGGTCGCGGCGTCGGTCACCAGCAGGAAACGCTCTGCAGGGTGTTCAAACCACAGGATGGAGGTTTCACCTTCGCTAACCAGCTGTTTTTCTGCATCCGGCAGTTCGTTGAACAGGTTTTTCAGCGCGGCACGCGCCTGGAAACCGGCCACGCCCAGCAGCACGTGCTCGTCATCTGGCGCAATGGTGACTTTGGAAAAGACCGCGTATTTCTTTAGCTCTTTAAGCTGGTCATCACGCAGGCTGCGGCGCTCAATAAAGGCAAAGCCATCCTGACGGCGGAACAGACGCAGGTTGCTCCACATTTTGCCTTTTGGATCGCAATGCGCAGCCAGCAGATGCTGATGTTCGGTCATCTGGCTCACGTCTGCCGTGACCTGGCCCTGAAGGTATTTTTCGGCGTCGGCACCAACGAGTGTGGCCAGTGCCCAGTCATCAAGAGAAATAAGCGTCAGCGGCAGACGCGCAGAGGCGGCGGGCTGGCGAGGAGAAAATGGTGTAAATGCCATAACGGTATCCTGAATTGCTTAACGCTTTGATAATGCCTAATGGTAAAAGAGACTACAGCCATTGCAAGCGCTTTCAGCAGGCCATTCGTGCCATAACGCAGCAATGCGTAGCGCCACGCAAAATAGTGTAATCCGCTGTCTTTATAGGGGTTATTCTGGAAGCCCGCTTCAGCTTCGCAATATTCCAGTAAAGAAACGGTCAAAAACACGTTACACTAGCGAGTGTCCCCGCAAAGAAATAAAGAAGACTGAACGGGGTACCGACTGTGCCAAACGTAATGCAGGAAACAGAACATGGATATTAACAACAAGGCCCGTATTCACTGGGCATGCCGACGCGGCATGCGTGAACTTGATATCTCCATCATGCCTTTCTTCGAATATGAGTATGACAGCTTAAGCGATGAGGATAAGCGTCTGTTTGTTCGCCTGCTTGAGTCTGACGATCCCGATTTATTCAACTGGCTGATGAACCACGGCAAGCCCGCCGACACCGAGTTGCAACGGATGGTGCAATTAATTCAAACACGGAATCGGGAACGTGGTCCTGTGGCAATCTGATCTTCGCGTCTCGTGGCGCTCGCAGTGGATGTCGTTATTGCTCCACGGCCTGGTCGCGGCATTTGTTTTACTGATGCCGTGGCCGCTTAGCTATACGCCGCTGTGGCTGTTGTTGCTTTCGTTCGTCGTTTTTGACAGCGTGCGCAGCCAGCGCCGGATCAATGCCCGCCAGGGTGAGATCAAATTACTGATGGACTCCCGCCTGCGCTGGCAGGGTAAAGAGTGGGATATCCTCGGTATGCCCTGGATGCTCAGTTCCGGCATGATGCTACGGTTACGCCAGGTGGGCGGCGGTAAGTGCCAGCATCTGTGGCTGGCCGCCGACAGTATGGATATTGCGGAGTGGCGGGAACTGCGCCGGATGCTACTGCAGCAGCAACCGACGCAGGAATAATACGCGTTAACTGAACTTCTCGGCCATTTCGCCCAGAATCTGTTCGCACCAGGTTTGCAGACGCTCGTCGCTCAGATCGTACTGGTTGGTTTCATCCAGCGCGAGCCCGACAAACAGCTGGCCGTCTGCGATAATCGGTTTTTTACTGGTAAATTCGTAACCTTCCGTTGGCCAGTAGCCGATAAACGTGACGCCCTTCGGTGCCAGCTTATCGTGCAGCATGCCGAGTGCATCCAGGAACCATTCCCCGTAACCGAACTGGTCGCCCATACCGTACATGGCAATGATTTTGCCGTCGAGGTTGAGCGTATCGAGCTGATCCCAGATGGCTTCCCAGTCTTCCTGTATCTCACCGAAATCCCAGGTCGGGATGCCGAGGATCAATACGTCGTACTGCTCCATCAGCGTGAGCGCATCGTCCTTCAGGTTATGCAACGTCACCAGTTCCGGGCCAATGATGTCGCGAATTTTCTCTGCCGCCATTTCGGTGTAGCAGGTGCTGGAACCATAAAACAGACCAATATTCATCGCGTATCTATCTCAATTCTTGCTATGACTTTGCGCGTAGTGTACCAGAAACCGCTCGCAATCAGGCATAATGCCCGGATTGCAGAATCAAAGGGGCTGATGTGGAAAAGGATCTCGCACTCATCGAACAGTTTCTCGATGCGCTGTGGCTGGAGAAAAACCTGGCCCAAAATACGCTGAGCGCCTATCGGCGGGACCTCACCATGCTGGTGGAGTGGCTGGCACACCGGGGACTGTCGCTGGAGAGCGCACAAAGCGACGACCTGCAGGCGCTGCTGGGCGAGCGTATGGAGGGGGGCTACAAAGCCACCAGTTCCGCGCGTCTGCTCAGTGCAATGCGTCGACTGTTCCAGCATCTCTACCGTGAGAAAATTCGCACGGACGATCCCAGCGCCCTCCTGGCATCGCCTAAACTCCCGCAGCGGCTACCGAAAGATCTCAGCGAAGCACAAGTTGAGAGATTATTACAATCACCGGCTGTTGACCTGCCGCTGGAGTTACGCGATAAAGCCATGCTTGAGCTATTGTATGCTACCGGCTTGCGCGTTTCGGAACTGGTTGGCCTGACGATGAGCGACATCAGCTTGCGCCAGGGCGTGGTTCGTGTGATCGGTAAAGGGAACAAGGAACGGCTGGTCCCGCTGGGAGAAGAGGCGGTGTACTGGCTGGAAACGTATCTGGAACACGGTCGTCCGTGGTTGCTGAACGGCGTTTCTATCGATGTCTTGTTCCCCAGCCAGCGTGCGCAGCAGATGACGCGGCAAACGTTCTGGCATCGCATCAAGCATTACGCCACACTGGCGGGCATTGACAGCGAAAAGCTGTCGCCGCACGTGTTGCGGCATGCCTTTGCGACACATCTGCTGAACCACGGCGCCGATCTGCGCGTGGTGCAGATGCTGCTGGGACACAGCGATCTTTCCACGACGCAAATTTACACCCATGTCGCGACGGAACGCCTGCGGCAGCTACACCAACAGCACCACCCTCGCGCGTGAGTGCCGACGAATTGTTACAGGATCTTATATGAAAAAGTCTTTTGCGCTGTTCACCCTGCTGGCAGCCTCTTTTACCGGTTTTGCCCACGCGGATGACGCCGCTATCAAACAGTCGCTGACGAAACTCGGCGTGACCAGCAGCGATATTCAGCCTGCGCCGGTGGCGGGGATGAAAACCGTTTTAACCAACAGCGGCGTGCTGTACGTGACCGAAGATGGCAAACACATTATTCAGGGGCCGATGTACGACGTAAGCGGCGCGCAGCCGGTGAACGTGACCAACCAGCTGCTGATGAAAAACCTGAATGCGCTCGAAAAAGAGATGATCGTTTATAAGGCGGCGCAGGAAAAACACGTTATAACCGTCTTTACCGACATTACCTGTGGCTACTGCCACAAGCTGCATGAAGAGATGAAAGATTACAACGCGCTGGGCATTACCGTGCGTTATCTGGCTTTCCCTCGCGCGGGTGTGCAGAGCCAGCCTGAGCAGGATATGAAGGCCATCTGGTGTGCAAAAGATCGTAACAAAGCGTTTGATGACGCGATGAACGGTAAGGGTGTGCAGCCGGCTTCCTGTGATATTGATATTGCCAACCACTACGCACTGGGCGTGCAGTTTGGCGTGACCGGTACGCCAGCCATTGTCTTAAGCAACGGCTACGTTGTCCCGGGCTATCAGGGGCCAAAAGAGATGAAAGAGTTCCTCGACGCACACCAGAAACAGTTTGGTGGTAAATAATCCGCGTGAAAGCCCCAATAAAATTGCGCCGCCGCGACGCGGTTGAACAGGTTGATTTGCCAGCCGATCTTCCCCCGCTGTTAAAGCGGCTCTACGCCAGCCGCGGCGTGCGGAATGCAGGCGATCTTGAGCGCAGCGTCAAAGGGATGCTGCCCTGGCAGCAGCTGAACGGCATCGAAAAAGCCACTGAAATGCTCTACAACGCGCTTCGAGAAGGCACGCGCATTGTGGTGGTGGGGGATTTCGATGCCGACGGCGCCACCAGCACCGCGCTGAGCGTGCTCAGTCTGCGCGCGCTGGGCTGCGAAAACGTTACCTATCTGGTGCCTAACCGCTTTGAAGATGGTTATGGCCTTAGCCCGGAAGTGGTCGATCAGGCACATGCCCGTGGCGCGCAGATAATCCTGACCGTAGATAACGGGATCTCCTCCCATGCGGGGGTCGATCACGCGCATCAGTTGGGGATCCCGGTGCTGGTTACCGATCACCACCTGCCGGGTGAAACGCTGCCGGCCGCTGAGGCCATTATTAACCCGAACCTGCGCGACTGCGATTTCCCATCGAAATCACTGGCGGGCGTGGGCGTGGCGTTTTATCTGATGCTGGCGCTGCGCACCCTGCTGCGGGATAAAGGCTGGTTCGAGTCCCGCGGGATCGCCGTGCCCAATCTTGCCGAGTATCTCGATCTTGTTGCGCTCGGCACCGTGGCGGACGTGGTACCGCTCGATACCAATAACCGTATCCTCACCTGGCAAGGGTTAAGCCGCATTCGTGCGGGCAAGTGTCGTCCGGGTATTAAGGCGCTGCTGGAGATTGCGAACCGCGATCCGCTCAAGCTCGCCGCCAGCGATTTGGGCTTTGCCCTCGGCCCGCGCCTGAACGCGGCCGGCAGGCTGGACGATATGTCCGTCGGCGTCGCGCTGCTGCTGTGCGACAACATTGGTGAAGCGCGCGTGCTGGCTAATGAGCTGGATGCGCTGAACCAGACCCGCAAAGAGATCGAACAGGGAATGCAGGCTGAAGCACTAACCCTGTGTGAAAAGCTTGAACGCAGCGGTGAAACATTGCCGGGCGGGCTGGCGATGTACCACCCTGAATGGCATCAGGGGGTGGTGGGCATTCTGGCGTCGCGTATTAAAGAGCGTTTCCACCGTCCGGTGATTGCATTTGCGCCCGCAGGCGATGGCACGCTGAAGGGCTCCGGTCGTTCGATTCAGGGGCTGCACATGCGCGATGCGCTGGAGCGTCTGGATACGCTCTACCCGGGCCTGATGCTCAAATTCGGTGGTCACGCGATGGCGGCAGGCTTGTCGCTGGAAGAGGCGAAATTCGACGAGTTTCAGCGTCTGTTTGGCGAACTGGTGACTGACTGGATCGACCCCGCTCTGCTGCAGGGTGAAGTGATTTCCGACGGTGAGCTCGCACCGATGGAGATGACCATGGAAGTGGCGCAAATGCTACGCGATGCAGGCCCGTGGGGGCAGATGTTCCCGGAGCCACTGTTCGATGGCCGCTTCCGTCTGCTGCAACAGCGCATCGTGGGCGAACGTCACTTGAAAGTGATGGTGGAACCGGTGGGCGGCGGCCCGCTGTTGGATGGTATTGCCTTTAACGTCGATACCGCTGTCTGGCCGGACAATGGCGTACGCGAGGTCGAACTGGCCTACAAACTGGATATCAACGAGTTTCGCGGTAACCGCTCCCTTCAAATCATCATCGACAATATCTGGCCAATTTAGCGGCAGTAATCTCTATAAAAAAGGGCGTGGATTCGGTACAATCCCGCTCTTATCACCGCATTTTGACAAGTCCATAAAAGAAAACAGACCATGTTTGAAATTAATCCGGTAAAAAACCGTATTCAGGACCTCACGGAGCGCTCTGACGTTCTTAGGGGGTATCTTTGACTACGATGCCAAGAAAGAGCGTCTTGAAGAAGTAAACGCCGAGCTGGAACAGCCGGACGTCTGGAACGAGCCTG
Source organism: Enterobacter cloacae complex sp. 277I4 (assembly GCF_050031465.1). Classification (NCBI taxonomy): domain Bacteria; kingdom Pseudomonadati; phylum Pseudomonadota; class Gammaproteobacteria; order Enterobacterales; family Enterobacteriaceae; genus Enterobacter; species Enterobacter cloacae complex sp. 277I4. The sequence continues at coordinate 4,138,365 of NZ_JBLGWC010000001.1, read as the reverse complement.
AACGCGCGCAGGCGCTGGGTAAAGAGCGTTCCTCTCTCGAAGCTATCGTAAATACGCTGGATCAAATGGCTCAGGGGCTGGAAGACGTTTCCGGTTTGCTGGAGCTGGCTGTAGAAGCCGACGACGAAGAAACCTTTAACGAAGCCGTGGCAGAGCTCGACGTGCTGGAAGAGAAGCTGGCGCAGCTTGAGTTCCGTCGTATGTTCTCCGGCGAATACGATAGCGCTGACTGCTATCTCGATATCCAGGCAGGTTCTGGCGGTACTGAAGCGCAGGACTGGGCTAGCATGCTGATGCGCATGTATCTGCGCTGGGCTGAAGCGCGTGGCTTCAAAACCGAGATTATCGAAGAGTCTGAAGGCGAAGTGGCTGGCATTAAGTCCGTCACCATCAAGATCATTGGTGACTACGCCTACGGCTGGCTGCGTACCGAAACCGGCGTTCACCGCCTGGTACGAAAGAGCCCGTTCGACTCCGGTGGTCGTCGTCATACCTCATTCAGCTCCGCGTTTGTTTACCCCGAAGTTGACGAAGATATCGATATCGAAATCAACCCGGCAGATCTGCGTATCGACGTTTACCGCGCATCTGGCGCGGGTGGACAGCACGTTAACCGTACGGAATCAGCGGTACGTATTACCCACATTCCAACCGGGCTGGTAACACAGTGCCAGAACGACCGTTCCCAGCATAAGAACAAAGACCAGGCCATGAAGCAGATGAAAGCGAAGCTTTATGAGCTGGAGATGCAGAAGAAAAATGCTGAGAAACAGGCGATGGAAGACAACAAGTCTGATATCGGCTGGGGCAGCCAGATCCGTTCTTACGTCCTTGATGACTCCCGCATCAAAGACCTGCGTACCGGGGTTGAAACCCGTAACACGCAGGCGGTGCTGGACGGCAGCCTGGACCAATTTATCGAAGCAAGTTTGAAAGCAGGGTTATGAGGAACCAACATGTCTGAACAACAAGCACAGGGCGCTGACGCGGTAGTCGATATTAACAACGAACTGAAAACCCGCCGCGAGAAGCTGGCAGCGCTGCGCGAGCAGGGCGTGCCGTTCCCGAACGATTTTCGTCGTGACCACACCTCAGACCAACTGCACGCTGACTTCGACGCTAAAGAAAACGAAGAGCTGGAAGCGTTGAACATCGAAGTGGCCGTTGCGGGCCGTATGATGACCCGTCGTATCATGGGTAAAGCCTCTTTCGTTACCCTGCAGGACGTAGGCGGCCGCATTCAGCTGTACGTTTCCCGTGACGATCTGCCAGAAGGCATCTACAACGAGCAGTTCAAGAAGTGGGACCTGGGCGATATCCTGGGCGCGAAAGGTAAACTGTTCAAAACCAAGACCGGTGAACTGTCTATCCACTGCACCGAACTGCGTCTGTTGACCAAAGCCCTGCGCCCGCTGCCGGACAAATTCCACGGACTGCAGGATCAGGAAGCGCGCTACCGCCAGCGTTATCTGGACCTCATCTCTAACGATGAGTCCCGCAAGACTTTCAAAATTCGCTCCCAGATCATGGCCGGTATCCGCCAGTTCATGGTTAACCGCGACTTTATGGAAGTGGAAACCCCAATGATGCAGGTGATCCCGGGCGGTGCTTCCGCACGTCCGTTCATCACCCATCACAATGCCCTGGACCTGGACATGTACCTGCGTATCGCGCCGGAACTGTACCTGAAGCGTCTGGTGGTGGGTGGGTTCGATCGCGTGTTCGAAATCAACCGTAACTTCCGTAACGAAGGCATCTCCGTGCGTCATAACCCAGAGTTCACCATGATGGAACTCTATATGGCGTATGCAGATTACAAAGATCTGATCGAGCTGACCGAATCCCTGTTCCGCACCCTGGCGCAGGATATTCTGGGCACAACGCAGGTACCTTACGGTGAAGAAGTGTTCGACTTCGGCAAGCCGTTCGAAAAACTGACCATGCGCGAAGCCATCAAGAAATACCGTCCTGAAACCAACATGGCGGATCTGGATAACTTCGATTCTGCAAAAGCGATCGCTGAAAGCATCGGTATTAAAGTGGAGAAGAGCTGGGGTCTGGGCCGTATCGTGACCGAGATCTTTGAAGAAGTGGCAGAAGCGCACCTGATTCAGCCGACCTTCATCACTGAATACCCGGCTGAAGTGTCCCCGCTGGCGCGTCGTAATGACGAGAACCCGGAGATCACTGACCGCTTTGAATTCTTCATCGGTGGCCGTGAAATCGGCAACGGCTTTAGCGAGCTGAACGATGCAGAAGATCAGGCGCAGCGCTTCCAGGATCAGGTTGACGCAAAAGCGGCAGGCGACGACGAAGCGATGTTCTTCGACGAAGACTACGTGACGGCGCTGGAGCACGGCCTGCCACCAACGGCGGGTCTGGGTATTGGTATTGACCGTATGGTAATGCTGTTCACCAACAGCCACACCATCCGCGACGTGATCCTGTTCCCGGCGATGCGTCCGGTTAAATAACGTCTGCAGATCGTAAAAAGCCCCGTGCGATAGTCGCCGGGGCTTTCTTATTTGGCGGCGAAGGCCCGCAGTTTTTCGCGTGCCGCCGTCGCTTCCATCACCATCCAGGGGCTAAAGGCCCACGGTGTGGCATCCAGAGCCTGGAACAACGCGTCCAGATCAACCCATTCGTATGCCATCACTTCATCACTGTTGATCGTCAGCTCATTCGTTATCCTGGCGGCAAAGACCGGGCAAATCTCATTTTCGACGATCCCGGAAGGATCGGTTTCACAGTAGCGAAACTCAGCGGCGACAGGGGTGATCCCGGTAATTTCGGCTCCTACTTCATAGCGGCAGCGGCGCACAATAGCCTGATCAATCGCTTCACCAGATTGCGGATGGCCGCAGACTGAGTTCGTCCAGACGCCCGGCCAGGCTTTTTTGCTTAATGCGCGACGGGTGATAAGACACTCCCCTTTGGCATTGAAGAGCCAGGAAGAGAACGCCAGATGGAGTGGGGTATGGGAGGTATGTGCAGCGTATTTTTCCTGAGTGCCAATCACCATTCCCTGGTCATTTACCAAAATAACGTGTTCTTGAATACTCATTGATGCTCCAGTGCTAACCATGCGGATGGTTCAGCACCACCAGCGATGTCATTATACTGCATTCCGGTACGAACGGTTTGTTCCACAGAGCGGAAAAGGGCTGACCCATATCTGTTTGGGCTGGTATTATAGGGCGCCATTCACGCTGACCGAGGATCTGTTTTGTTTGCAGGAAGCCTGACGAGAAACCCCATCACTGCCGTGTTCTGCCTGATGCTGACGCTATTACTGGCAGGCTGTTCAGGGAGTAAATCTTCGGATATGGGCAGCTATTCCGGTGCGGTCTATACCGTGAAGCGCGGGGATACGCTGTACCGGATTTCGCGCGCGACGGGGACCAGCGTAAAGGAGCTGGCGCGTCTGAATAATATCTCTCCGCCATATACCATCGAAGTGGGGCAGAAGCTGAAGGTTAATGGTGGTTCATCCTCGGGCAAAAAATCGTCGTCGAAAGGCAAAACCGCCAAAGTGACGCCATCCTATGCGGTGCCGCAATCCTCCTGGCCGCCTGTCGGACAGCGCTGCTGGATTTGGCCGGCCAGCGGCAAAGTTGTGTTGCCGTATTCCTTATCTGAAGGCGGCAATAAGGGAATCGATATTGCAGCCGCGCGCGGTACGCCGGTTTATGCCTCCGGGGCAGGGAAGGTCGTGTACGTGGGCAACCAGCTGCGCGGTTACGGTAATCTGATCATGATTAAGCATGGTGAAGACTACATCACGGCTTATGCGCATAACGACACAATGCTGGTTAATAACGGCCAGAACGTGAAGGCGGGGCAGAAGATCGCCACCATGGGTAGCACGGGGACGGATACGGTGAAGCTGCACTTCCAGATCCGTTATAAGGCCACCGCCATCGACCCGCAGCGTTATCTGCCGGCACAGGGCAGCAAGCCGAAGTGCTAAGTGATTATTTTATCGCCGTTTAGTTGCGAAGAGGCTTGTATGAAGAGGCGTAAGGTCTATAATGCTTTACGCACCTCAAAGCGGGCGTAGTTCAATGGTAGAACGAGAGCTTCCCAAGCTCTATACGAGGGTTCGATTCCCTTCGCCCGCTCCAGATCTCTCCCCTTGTGGCAAAACTTCGATAAAACTCGTTTTGCTTTCAACAACTTACTTAACATAAGTTGTCGTGTTCGTTCTACCATTGAACGACGATTTACCAACACAAGGTACACTGTTAGTTGTCACGGATAGTTACTATGGAAGTAAGAGTATAACTATTCGGCGGCGGCAGTTGTAGCCCTCACACCGCGATAGCACAACGTGAAGGAAAAGCCTGATCCGGGCATTGTCTCTTGCACCAGACCGATCACACGCATTTTAAGCCCGATGTGCGGCCTTGTGGCTGCGTAAACAGGTGTATAGTGGTAAACGTACCTGCACACGATATGCAGGCTCTGCCAGCGCTTCGCTCACGCTCCTGACGGTACACGAGCACCCTGATAAGGTGTGATCCCTCTGACAATCTGATGAAGTCGCTACGCTCCGCTTGTTGCTTGTACCACTAACGGGGCTTTATGGCTTCTATTGTCCAAAATCTGTTAGTTGCGCGTTGTATGCACCTTGGTTAATCTAAGATTAATCCGATAGGGGTGGTGTAGATGCGTGATGGGCGAAGCTCTGGTAGAGATTTGTATGTTAGATTTCAAGGAAGGGTAACTGCTGATGAAGAATAGTATTCTTGCTGATGCTTTGTTGAATGCTGCGAAAAATAGCGAGCCTGAAAGCGCTATCACCAAACTTGTTGCATCAAGTGCTGGAGAACAGCAAAAACAAACCAAAAGAAAACTTCATGCTCAAGAAATGTCTCTACCTGAATTGATCAGGGTAAAAAATGAATACTCTGAAAAAATAAACGATCCGGTAACATCTAACGAGAAGAAGAAAGAAATTTCGGAAATCATTAAATCATTAAATTATGAGATCAGGAATAGAACTAAGGATACGCCTGGACAAAGTCTAAAGGAACCTCGCTCAATATTTAAGCAGGAGAGGAGAGTTGCACGCGAAAATTATAGAAAATCTATTCAGGTTAGATCTTTCAAGAAAACTATCCCGCCGAATCAGTTTACCATTAGCCATGAAAATCGTAGTTTCCTGCCATTGAATGAGAAGACTTTGGAGCGTGAAAGATTGCGTAAAGAGTTAATAGCCAAAGAAGCTCAGGCTGAGCTGGAGAGAATGGCTTTAATTTCTCGCGTTACGCATACTAAAATTATTCAAGAAGAAAGAACTGATACGAAGAAGACATCACCTGCAAAGGTGATCACAAAATTAGATACCAATTCAACAACCAAAATTGAAGTGCCTGAATTTTATTTTAATAGCGAACTGTATAGCCAGTTGATAAGGACTATTCCTGTCACGCAAGCGTACAAGATCGCAAAAAGTCGTGAACTATCTTCAAAATATTATGACAGTAAAGTTGAGCCAGGTAAGTTTTCATATTTTAATTCGCTCGCTTACTTAATTTCGTTAAGAAGTAAGAATGAAACAGATGCGCGTGAAATTGCCAAGAAACAAGGGCAATCTGAAAGGGTTTTGTATGACCTTATCACAGTAGGTTATAAGATTTCTCTAAGTAAAAAAGATTCTGGCGCAGTAAGAAAGGAACAAGAGAAAATTAGTTCCTATCCTGAATCAGTGGATCTTAAATTAATTTCGAGTAATGTTCAGCGTACACTGCAGTTAAGAAGAATTAGTGACCAACAAAGTTTCCGAAGGAGAGTTGAGACCAACTTCAAAGGTAGGTGTGCAGTAACTGGACAATCAATTCAATCTTTGCTTCAAGCCTGTCATTTAGAGGATTATTGTTCTTCGCACAATATGGATACCAGTAACGGCATCCTACTTACCTCGGATTGTCATCGAATGTTCGATAACGGCCAACTTGGTATAAATCCAGATACCCTAACCATACATTTTAATGTTGAATGTATATATGCCCATATGTTTGAGGGTAAAATAATAGGGGCACATACTGTGAAGTTAGACGAGAATAAACTGCGCAGTAAATGGAAATTATTTTTGAAGATCAGATCCAGTTGATATGTTACTTTCAACCTTTGGTCAATTTTAGAATAAGTACATTCCGTCACCACTCTAAAGAAAACTCCTCTGTTAAATCGTCCTGCACGTCCTGACCATACCCGATGTAATACATCGTTGAGCGCGGATCTGTCTGTCCCAGGAAATGGGCGATTGTTTCAATAGCCACTCCAGCATCGAACATCACGCGCCCACGGCTTTTACGTGGTGTATGGCATCCCACGTTAGAGAATCCTGCTCTACGTCCCATCTTCCCAAATTCAGTGAATACCGTGTTACGGGTTACGGCGTTGCCTTTGCTACGTATATCGCCCTTGCTAAAAATGAAATCCGTCTTCACTGGCATATCGGCTTGCTCTGCCTTGCGTTGTGCCATCACTGACAGCATCGCGGCTGTCACCTTTGGCCTCACCACGTTTCCGGTTTTCTCCTGCTTCACCTTGAGGTGAGATTGCCCCTCTACATCTTCGTACCGGAGTTTGAGCACGTCAGAGATACGTAAGCCCGATTCATACATAAACACCCACAAGCAATAGAACAGGTTGCTTCTGGCGTTGCGTTGTAGCTCTGCCGCCACTGCTTTAACTTCGTCTGCACTCTTTAGCGCCTGGCTAATGCCTTTCATCTTTACCCTCCTTATGTTCGTTTCGTTGAAAGCATCATTGATCATAAATTGATCATTTTCAACATGTTGCACGATACGTTTTTTCAGAAGAGCACTAAATGATCAAAATGTGTGCGCGGTTGCTTGACCGATCGAACACCGCCCGAGGCACTTCCCCAATTCCAGGCGTAGAAGTCCCGAAATATCCGTAACTGATTGAAAAATAAATGAAAATGCATTTATCCGCATGGTTCATGAAACGGTGATTCTGTCAAGAGATTTATTTTCGATGACGGGGAGTTACCCCTGTTTGCACGGTGAAGTGATGGAAAAGTGTTCTGATTAAATAAAATCAATGAGTTGCAGAATACACTTTTCTAATGTGTATCGAAGCGGGGCGAAATTGCACGATAGATGATAATAATTCTCACCTGAATTAATTGCATCATGAAATGATTGGAATGCTAACTAATTGGCGGGTTTAGGCATGGAAAATCAGCGGAGTGATCTTTCGAGAATACTCGTTCAACGAATCCGGCACGGGTGCAAAGTAGTTTTCATGACAAACAGCGCTGTATCCCGCACTACACAACGGTTTAGCTAAAATGATCATTCTGACAATGAAAGTGAACAATCCACTTTGGCTTACATCTACACCGATTCTTTACCTGTCATTTAAGATAGGTTTTGATGTTATTAATGTCGTGGTTTGATAGGTATTGCCTAATATTGCCTCTGGCTATTCTTAGGATTGTTGCATGTGCGATTCGTAGTGAGCAGGGCGACGATATACATCAAAATGATGTGTGTCGAAACTGAGGATAAGCGGCTATACATCAAAATGATGTATGGATGCATGGGATACGCATCAAATTGATGTATGGATCGGCAAACTACACATCAAATTGATGTTCTATACAAAGAGATTCTAAAAGCGATCTCTAAAAGAGAGCTTTTAGAAGATCTTGTGAAAGATTCGCTTTGCTGGCGCGTGTCGCCTGGCAAGTGACCTGATTCGCCTTTGGGACTACTCGGTCAGCCGCTCACGACGCAGCGATCAGCGCATCTGTCTGTGATTGTGCCAGGGCTTCGCCCTCGTGAAACGAGGCACAGAAGCTATGCGCCGTGTGCGCAATGTCTTTCGGCATAACTTCTGCCTGTCTTCCATGCTCCGCATTCATCCATGCAAAGTTAGCCCACGGCTAAGGATTCACTGGTCGCTGATGGCTCCAGTTCATCCAGCCTCAATCCAACACCACCACCTACTATCCTGATAACTACTGTTATCCCTCAGTAGTTTGTGCTATTGGTTTCGGGAGTAAGTGCCAGAGGGCGGCGGTAACGCAAACGGAACGCCCCAGACGCGCTGAGAGCGTTTTCGAGAGGATAGGGAGGGCATTGCTCCTCTCAGGCTTTCAAACCTGTTAGGAAGCGATAGAACGCGTTTTATGATGATATGAATGAGTTGATCACAACGTGTAAGTGCGCTATGATCTGAGATGGATAGAAATAAGTCTTGACATTTAAATCATTTCATGTTAAAGTAAATGATGTAGGGTGATGAAAGCATTCATCCCGTCATCATCTCAGGCATCCAGCCTAACGCAAACAATCCAACTTACACCGCACTATCAGGCAACGTGATTAACGTTCTCCCTGGATGGTGTTTCTGTGTTTCTAACGCAAGGAGAACCAAAATTAAGTATTTTAATCCAGAACTTGTCTTCGAGGCTTTAAAGGCCGGAAGCCAGACGCGAAATGCAATAAACAGCCAGCGAGCAGCCGCACAACGGCAAGGATATTTCGAACACGCTGAAAGATTGCGTAAAGGAATCGAACTTTACGATCAATGGAAAGCTGAACAGGCTGAAACCACCGCCAACGAATAAACCAGAAGGAGAAAACAAATGAGCGAAATCCAGAAGAAGAAACCAGCCGGAACATTCGTAAAACTGCCGGATGAAGTGTTTAGCACTTTGTTAAAAGAGGCGCGAGCGAGAGGCGTAACAGTGCAGGAGATGTTAATTGACGCTGCAACCACACTTTCCACATCGATTAAGAACGGAGAACGTTCTACTAAATAAGGATACACCATAATATGACTGACATTATAAACAGTAAGGCTTTTAGTTTCACCAACACCGAAGACGCATTTAACGAATGCACCAGGATCACCAATCTTAAAACAGGCGTTACAGAGTACCTTTCTCCTGCTGATAAGCAGTTTTACGTCAGAATGCGCCATCGTTATTATCGCTTTACGATAGAGTTGGGCGGTACTTATTACGATGACATTGATCAGCTTGGTGCAAGTATTGGTGTTAGTTCGGCAACAGCAACACGCATTGTTGCAAAGTTGAAGAAAATTGGACTGATCGCCAGTAATAAGCCAAAGCGCTCAAACCAATGGACCATAACGCCACTCACGCCGGAAAACTTCGCCTTTGAACGTGATCGTAATGCGATGGAACGAGATTCCGCACCGGAATGGGTCGATTGTCTGAAACATCCCGTGTTTGGCAAAGTTAAAGAAGACGTAGCGCCAGAGGAGCAACGTGAAGAGGCCAAAGCAGATCCGATGTGCGAGTTTGACGAAATAACGGAAGAAACTAAACCTATTCCAAAACGGGAAAAGCCAAAGGCAGTAACGAAGAAGAAATCTACACCACCCCCAGCCAGAGAAATAGAAATCGAAGCCGTTAACCCTGTCTCAATCGGCGTGTATCGGGATGAATGGGAGAATCCTGAAAAGAATCTACCTGTTTCACAACATCCGAAAATAAGATGGATGCTCATTCATGGATACCTGGACTATACAATCAACCCCAAACTTAAATCAATCTACGAGGAAATAGAACATTTATGCTGAAAACGGTTATACCCAAACAATACAACGAACGTGATCTTAACATCATCCATCTTGCCAGTTTATTAAATCCAGAAGTTGAAAGAGGCGTTGCATTCGAACAAGCGCAAGAACTTGTAGATGTTTACGCTGAACGAGGTGAATCAAGTTACGCTAATGCTCTTGTTACGCTATTCAATGCAGCGATGAAGCCACCGAAAGAGATCGAATGTAAAATGTCATCCCCACATCTTCACGATAAGAATCTGTCTCCTTCGGAACGTCTGGTATTAATGCACCTCGAATCACTGTCATCATTAACAAATGTGAAGCAGGAATCAATAGCGATAGTGTTGGGGATCAGTGTGGCAACTGTATCCAGTGCGATTCGCAAGCTCCGCCGCAATGGTTATCTAACTACTACGTTAATCAAACCTGGTCGCGGTAAAGGTTGCGACATTACACTTACGACTAAATAACAACAATCGGGAAACTTTTATGATTACTGCTTTATGGTGGTGGGCTGTGCTGTACGGATTGTACGTCATGACAAGACAAGGAAGTTTCCCCTCTACGAGGATTTAATGACAAGAAAACAAAATAGATCTACGCTCGTTAGAATAGAAAAAGCCACACGCATCAGAAAACATATATTCACTTCATCTCTACAAGATTTCGCACGAGAATCTATTCCTGGAGAGATGGTGACAACTATTCAAGAATATCCCGCAGTAGAACCAACTGGATTAGAGTTTGAACTATTGCAGGATGTTCTATCGTCAACGGATAACGTTTATTACAAACCACGACGCAGACGCGAATATATTATAGATAGTAGCCATCTCAAGAAATGGCAAATAGCAGGATTTGAACATTACGCCGATTATATTGGGTATTGCCAGACCTGGGGACTATCCCACCATACACAAGACTTTGACATTCTCTTTGACGACAAGGAAAACAATGAATAATAAAACTATGGACACAGTGAACACCCTAATTAACTCCTTCCACGACAACTGGCATTTACCAACCTTACAGCTTGTTAATGCAGCGTGGCGTGAGAGAACGCCCTCCGCGCTTCTGGAAGCGTTGCAATACACTGAAGAGGCAATCACTGCCCTTGAACATCTGCAAACGTCTGTAGCTCGTTTGGTGCAGCGTGACGGCAGTACGATCACACCAGAAGAAGCGTGGCGTGTAGCTAATGACCTTGAGGAGCTTGCTTGCTCTCTGCAATACATCACCGTTGAACTCGGAGAGCTTTCCATCCAGATCGCGGAAGAATGCGCCATAACATAAAGGTTACAAAATGTCTTGACAATATGTGCTATATGTGTCATAATGAGTTATAGGGTAAGTATTCGAATCACTTCACCCTCGTATGTCAATACGAACTCCTTGAGAATGCCGTTTCCCATGGCGGCACTCTCTCCCTCTGAATGCTATTTTTCTGAAAGTGTTGGTTCTTTCCTCTTTGTCTTGTTTAGTTCCGAAGGAATGCGCGGGATGTAATATCTTGTTGTGTTGGTATTGCATCGCAATCACCGCGCATCTCCGACTTTTTCAGAAAGGGCATTCGCTCTTTGCTCATTCATTCCGTTAGGATGAATGTAGTCAGACTGAATAAACGCCGTAAGCGGTAGTTACGTTCAGGCTGGCAATCTCTTATTACTATTCCAGTGGTGATATTGAGATTCCATTCCCACTTCTCGCCATGACAGAAGGGCTTCTGTTTTGAAGTGGGGCAATGACGGGCGATCCTACTTCTGTTATTCGTAACAGTTGCGCCCTTCATTTTATTCAAGAAACCATTCTTTAACTTCATAATCCTCCCAAACGATGACGTTAAACAATGCTTTCTAACAAGGGCATCTCTCCAGGGGCTTAATTGCCCCTTTTTAACAATCTGCATGTAACACTTCCGTTATTAATGAACGCAGTAACAATACGAAGGAAATCTCATGTTCCTTATGAATTATGATCGTGTAATAACACACAAAGGTGCTTCTCTTATTCTCTCTGAAAAGATGATGAAACAAGCGGCGAATGTATTAGGTGTAAGTGTCGAAGAGATTCGAGAGGCTACAGAGAAATTCTGGCCTACCGCCACTATCACCAAATCAAAAGAAGGTTCTCACCCATCATCAGGGCTTGAGGAACGATTAAAACTAAAAGCAATAGCAAAAGGAAAATAACCAATGCAATTTGGAACATTTCAAACTCTGAACGGGAATAACAGCCACGCCCGATATAAAGTAGTGGCTTACGCATCTGATGCAATTATGCAGGATAAGCTGATCAAGACAGCTACAGGAATCCCTGATTCCCTTATCGTAGGTGATCTTGTAGACGCTACAGGTAAGAAAGCTACCGTTCCTGGCAATATTGCGTATGTTGTCGTAGAACCTGCACGCGCTGGCGATAAGGCGTTTATTGTAGCTTCTCCAGAACATACTATTTTAGCCCTGGTTGGCATTGAATTTGGAAGTCTGGATAAATCTCTGGCTCAAGCGCAATTAGCAACTCTTGGCTTTACTTTCACTGACTACGACACAGTAGCCCTACACACAACCTAATTAAGGATAATAATAAGAATGGCTTATTCAGATCTATTTTCTGGCAACATGTACGATTTTGCCAGCCCGTTTACATTCTCTACTCAGTTGAATGCAATTGTAAGTAATCTTGGGTTATTTAAAATTGAGAACCACGACGTCAATACAATCGCTCTTGAGAAAATCACAGATGTGAAAAATCTCGTTGCACCTGAAAAGATGCCTTACGCCCAAAGCGATTGGAACAGTGCAGAACGCCCAGAATTCAGCAATGTGCTGTATCAGCTTAAATATACCAACTCCCTTAACACCGTCACCTCTCGTGATCTTGAGCAGTATAAAATGCGTGGAACAGTAGACACTGCTGATCAAATTACCTTGGCTATTTCTGATTTCAGCGATGCACAATACGCCCAGGTGAGTAATACGGTAGAGGTTGACCTGGTAGAGGCGCTGTTAGGGCTTCGTGTGCAGTCACAATACGCCGGACAGGGTAATTTAGATTTCCTTGCAGGTGGGAGCAAAACCACATACACGATGGATATCAGTGCAGGTGCTAACGTGTTCCAGCAACTAAGCGAGATCGGGCGAATCCAGAATGTGAAACTTGGCTCAGGGTTGGCACAGGCTAAACAGGGCGTAGTGATCCTTGCCTCCGGTAAAGCTGCCGTAGCGCTACGCTATCACCCATCAGTGAGAGACTTCATGGTGTATACGCTCCCTCTGGAGCAGGGAGACAACTTCTACACCCGTACTAAAAGTGCAAACCCTGCTTTCGAAACCTGGACACTAAACGGTGTCACCGTGATCGATGTGACAGGCTATAGCCTCATCACTGACAACATCGGTGTGGACTCATTCGTGAGTCTTCCTGTAATGGCTCCTGAGAGTAATGCCTACGTCCTGCATAGCGGTGTTGGCGTTCGCCACGCCACACAAGGCAAAGGCGCAGAGCTATATCACCAGTATGTCGTAGTAGATCAGCGTTGGGGCTTCCCCGAGATCGCAACTGAATGCAGCTATCTCCCAATCGTGGCAATCCCGCAAGCGATCATCTTCGGTACTGTCGCAGAATAACGATCGATAGACGTTAGCTCTTCACGTCTGAAAAATAACAGAAGAGCTTGTAATCAAGGGCGTAGGGAACTGGAACACGCAAAGCAAATGCGCCAGCCCTTGCCCCTTTTTTATTTCCAGAATGAGGAAAGATAATATGCAGTTAATACTCAAGAGTGCAAAAGGCGTTCATATTGATATTCAAGGTGATAGTGCATCAGATTTACTTAAAGTAAGTCAACTATGTGCGCTATTAGATATTTCATATACAGGTGTTAGGCAACGTATTTTTCGAGGAGATACGATTGAGCAAGCTATTCACTATTTCTTAGACAAACAAGGCGGTGAATAATGCTTGATATCAACGTCGCTTCAATAAAAACAAGTGTTCGTTTTGTCGTTAGTAAAGAAGATATTGCAGAGGCTAAACGGGCTGCTTCTGACTTAAAGAAAGCCTTCGAGAAGATTCAAGATCCGAAGATGAACTTCAAGCGCATGAAAGAGAATATGCGACAGGCGAAGCGTGAAACAGAGAAAGCCAATAAAAACGCCGCCAAACCTCGTAGCAACGATGAACAAGAAAAGGCAAGGGCAGCTAAGGCGCAAGCCCGTGTAGAGGCTCAGGCAGCGAAAGAGGCCGCGAGAAACGCACAGCGGCGTGAACGTGCGGAGCTAAAACTCCTGGATACAGCCAGCAGCTTTAAATCAATGCAACACCTTACCAATGTTGAGCTTACACAGGCGGCATTACAGGCCAGCAGGATTACCCGTAGTTATGCTGATGGAACGATCAGCCTACAACGCCAAAACAGCGAGATCAAACGCCTCCAGCAGAGCTACAGACGTATTAACGCAGAGCGTAGGGCAGCGGCAAAAGCGGGAGGGGCTAACGCTCTTGCTGGCGGTGGTAAGGCTACAGGGGCTATCTCTGGCTCTCTGATGGGCTTAGGCACTGGTGCGCTGGCTGGCGCTGGTATTGGTGCGGCGGCTTATGGCGCTTATTCATGGGGCAAAGAGGCTGTTACCGCACAGGAAGAGCGCAGCGAGATTGTGCAGCGTGCCAGATTGGGCGGTGTGGATTATAACGTCCTCCAGGCACTTTCACAGTATGCCTCGGCTAACGGGATCGATAGTGGGATGGGGCTGCAAGGTCAGCGGAAGTTGCTCGACAACGGAAAGGACATTTCCGAAAAGCTGGCAGACAGCTACACCAACAGCACCTTTGATAAGAAGTCTGGAAAATGGAAAGGCGGGAACGCCGCAGTAAATACAGCCCTGAACATGGGATTCACTAAAGACGATCTGAAATCCTACCAATCCAATCCGTTTGGCTTCGTTTCTGCCTATACCAACACCATGCAGGGCAAAGGCTATTCACAAGAGCAAATCCTTCATAACCTGGAAGACCTTGCAGACGATTTAGGCTTGTATCACAAGGCATTTTCTAATCAAGGAAAAGCGATCACTGATCAGGTGGACGTGCTCAAGCGTAATGGTCAGTGGCTGGATGAAGCCCAGCAGGATCAGCTTGTTCAATACCGTAAGTTTAACCAGGAGCTTAGCATTCTCTCCGATAGCCAGAAGCTGGCATTCTTCGAAGGGTTTATGTCAGAGATTGACCCTGAAACCATGCGAGAGTTTAAGGAAGCTATGCAGGAGGCGTTACCCTTCTTTAAAGGTTTAGGAAAAGCGGCGGGTGATGTAGTAGACGGCTTAATGAAGCTAACCAACTGGATCACAGGCAAGCTAAACCTCCTTAACGGTGACAACACTTCTAAAGAGGCTGTTAGTCAGCATTACGGCACTACGTCAGCACCTGCACAGCCAGGAAGTAATCCTGTGGCTAACGCTTACGGAGGCAGCCAGCCTAAATCAGACGGCACACATGAGCCGAACATGTTCGATACATTCCATGATTGGTGGAACGGGATAAGCGACGCTAAAGACGTGAGCAGCTACGCGCAGAGCACAAACGGAGATTACTCTCCTGTTTCGATGTTGAAACAGAGTGCAGCAGCGCCAGCTAAGCCAGCCAGTGCGCCGATCATGCAGCCTGTAGTGTTGCAGAATCAGCTACCGGAAGGGCTTATCCATCTAACTATTTCTCCTGATCCAACGTTTGGAAACATGCTTAATGCTACCGTTGATCAGCGTATCAATGACAATAATCAGCGTATTGTGCTGGCTGTTTCATCTGGACAAGGGGCGGGGGGCTAATGCCCCTCTTCGTAAGGAATAAAATGGCAACACCAGGAAGTTTAACAATCGGGGGCGATTCCTCCCGAATCAATTCAACTCAGAACAGTAATAACAGCAGCGCTACCCGTACCAAAGGTGAAAACGGATTCACCATTCTTGCATCGGTATATAACCCAGCCTCTGATAACTATATTCGTAACTATCAGGCGATAGTTTTTGATGCTGTGACAGATACGGGAGTACGTAGACAGGCTGATATTACGAGCTATCCCGTTGAGAGCGGGGCAGAGGTGAGCGACCACGTTCAGATTAAGAATAATACATTCAAAATGTCTGGAGTAATCACGGAAACTCCGATCAGACTTGAGGGAGATTTATTATACAGTGCTGGTGTTAATGGTACGCGAATATCACAAGCTATCACCTATCTCGATCAAATATTTGACAGTCGTCAGCCCATCACATTAGTGACAGAACATAAAGTGTACGAGAATGTTATTCTCTCCGGCATCTCCTACGATTATAAATCTGAATTTGCTATGCAATTCGATCTTGAATTCGAGCAAATTCGCCTTGTCAGCAAAGCTACGGTTAATGTGATTGCAACTAAAACGCAGGGAAATAAATCTGTAGGCGGTACGGTGAAACAGAAGGTGGTGAACAATGCACCTAAGAAAACCGAAGGTGATACGGTGACTACGGAGTTTAATAAAAAATAAGGGGGCTTGCGCCCCCTTTTATTAGATTAATGTTTTCACATCAAAATCTATGTTTGTATCGGTATCGGCTTCGTAGTTAACTTCTTCGAATCCGAACCCAAACAACTTCAGGAACTCTTCTTTATAAGCAATGTAATCTGTTAACTGCTCCAGATTTTCATCGGTAATGGTCGGCCAGATTTCGCGGCACGCCTGCTGCACATCTTCACGCAGTTCCAGATCGTCCATGCGGATTCGCTGCTCGTCATCAAGTTTGGCATTACCCCCATACAGGCTGGTAGTCATCAGACGATTAATTTGCTCGATGCAGCCTTCGTGTATCCCACGATCTTTCATGAGCTTGAACACGATAGAAATATAAAGCGGCATGACTGGAATAGCTGAAGACGCTTGGGTGACAACAGACTTTAACACCGCGACGTTTGCAGCACCGTTGAGAGGAGCCAGCTTGTTGCGTAACTCTTTTGCCACCCGATCCAGGTCTTCCTTCGCCTTACCGAGCGCACCGTGCCAGTAAATAGGCCAGGTCAAATCCGTGCCGATGTAGGAGTAAGCAACGGTCTTCACGCCATCAGCCAGAACGCCAGCGTTATTAAGCGCATCAATCCACAGTTCCCAGTCCTCGCCACCCATCACGGTAACAGTGTTACGCACTTCTTCTTCGGTTGCCGGTTCGATACTGGCAGTAATGATCTGATCTTTGTTGGTATCAATGGCTTTAGAGGTATAAACCTCACCGATTGGCTTCAGCGCAGAGCGAACAATTTCGCCTGTTTTTGGCATCTTTCTTACCGGAGATGCAAGCGAATAAACCACTAAATCAATCTGACCCAGATCTTCTTTGATGAGGCTGATAACTTCGTCGCGGCACTCATCGGAGAACGCGTCGCCGTTGATGCTTTTCGAGTAAAGACCTTCACGTTTCGCTGCTTCATCAAAAGCCGCAGAGTTATACCAGCCCGCTGAGCCTGGCTTGGCATCCGTCCCCGGTTTTTCAAAGAAAACACCGACAGTGGAAGCACCGCCGCCAAATGCTACAGAAATTCTGGAAGCAAGCCCATAACCAGTGGAAGCACCGATCACCAGCACGCGCGCAGGGCCATCAGTGAGTTTTCCGTTTTTGCGGATGTACTCGATTTGTTTGTTTACGTTGACTTGGCAACCAACCGGATGTGTGGTGGTACAAATGAATCCACGAATCTTAGGTTTAATTATCATGTTGATTTTAATCCATTTTCAAAATTTCTTTAGCATACAATAATGATAACTTTTTTATGAAAAGTTGTAATGAATAATACACTTTCATTAACTAACTCTGGGAAGGATAATGGTCTTGTTGAAACGTTACTATAATTAGATTTCAGGGTAGTCCACCAATTCGACATACCCTGCTAACTCTTCCATGCTCGCCCCCTTTGAATAGGTACGGAATGCTTCGGTTTTCGCTTTCTGTTCAGTGTGTCCGGTGATGGCCCCGATCCTTGTTTCGCTAACCCCTGCACGGTCTAAGCAGGTGATGAACATCCCGCGCAAGCTGTGGAAGCATTGACGATCTGTAGCGGTAGGCAATACTCGGCGGCGTAACCTGGTGAACGCTTGGGAGTAGAACGGGCCTTTCTTACCGTCAGCACGGTTAATCTTGTTAGCCTGTGGGAACAGGTACTCGCCGTAACTATGGCTCAGGTATTCATCGACAATCGCAGATAGCCTGGAATGAATAGGGACGTACCGTACCCCCGCCTTGGTCTTTGACTTCGAGATGTAGAAACAGCGTACACCTTCCATCGTTTGAATCTCTGATTTCTTAAGGCTTGCCAGTTCATCAAGGCGGCATCCTGAAAAAAGCCCCATGATTATGATATTCCTGATCTCCGGCTCTGCTGCATCCAGTAGCTTTTGCATATGATGAGCTTCAAATGGTTCATAGCTTACAATGCTGGCTCGTGCTTCGAGGTTGTGACCGTGAAACGGGTTATCTGGTGCTATGTCGTCGTAACCTCTCCGTGCATACTCGTACAGACTTCCCAGGCACGTCAGCCAGTTCTGCACGGTTTGGGGGGCTTTCTTGTCCTGCTGATTGATAAACATCGCCACTTGTGACCGTCTGATCTCCGTGACCTGAATGTCTGCACGGTCAAGCGAAGTGAGAAATACCTCTACGGCGCGAGCAGATTTAGCCAGCGTCGAGAATGAGCGCTTATCACTGTATCTGTCAGCGTATTGATCACGTATGGCGGTTAATGTTGGCACGGTCTGGAGTGGGGCGCGTAGCGTGGTTTGCTTATGTAATCCGGCTATGGCGTTTTGAATGCGCCGTTCCTCCGTGTTTGGGGAATACTGTTCCTTGAGTGTCTTCCACTCGATGAGCATGTGATTACGGAAGTGTTTAGCGGCGGCAAGATCTTTAGTTCCCGTTGATTTCCGGTATAGACGTTTCCCGCCGAAGATGTGGCGCATGTACGCCGGAATGAAGATCTGAAACATCCAGACCCCTTCCGCAGTTGGATATAGATAAGATTGACCCTTGATAGACATGAGAATGATCCTCTACAATCTCCGCTATCAACTACCAATGTTGAGATCTTTCGCGGTTCTTGGGGGGTTCTGTTCGATTCCCTTCGCCCGCTCCATGACACTTCTTAAAGTCTACTAACTTACTGAATCCTAAGGGATACGGCTTAACGCCTTCCGATAGTTTTACTCACTGTAACCAACACTGTGACTAACTTTGTTGAAGTAGTGAGCAGACCTAAGGTCTCAGTACATGCTCAAGTCAAGAACCTACCTTTATCAGCGTAATGGTGTCTTTTACATCCGTCTTAGGATGAAGACCACTAGTCGCCTGACCGCTTCGCTTCCTTCTCACAACCGTTATAAACTAGCGTCAGTATCTTTACGGACCAAGGATAGACGTACCGCTATGGCTCACTCACGGCACATCAAGTCAGCACTTAAAGCAATCCATGCAGACAACCCTAACGCCTCTTATGAGGAGCTACGGGAGCACCTGAAGACCATTGTCGAGTGGGAACTTAGTGTCAGCCGTGATGACCTGAACGACCCGGAGTCCTACCAGCTTTACGTTGACCAGTACGATGACATTAAGTCCAACCTTCGGGAAGCTGTAGCGACCGAGCGTCTGACTGTAGACCAGCATCGCTATATTAATGACGTTATCGGTGTGCTTAAGGCCTGTCAGGATAGACTCAATGGCGATAGCTCTGGCCTATTGTCTTACCTTGAGCCTGAGACTGGCAGTCTAAGACCGTCCGTCTCCCTATCTGTATTGGCGGAACCTGAAGTCCCTGAACCTAAAGCACTGACCCTCGCGTCTCTCATTGAGCAGTACGAGCAGGAGAACGCCCAGAACTGGAAGCCAGCGACCCTAAGCGAAAACCGAGCGTCACACTCTACGCTAATCGAGATATTCGACTATCTGGATATTCAGGATGTCGGCAAGGCGACCCGTGCAGATATGCTCAGAGTTCGTGAAGTCCTCCAGCAGCTACCGAAGAACCGCAAGCAACGCTTTAAGTCTATGCTGTTACCAACGGTGCAAAACTGATCCACCCCAGCGGTTGAAAATTGATCCAGGGGTTAATCTGCTCCTCTGAATACAGGGGAGCTTATGATCACTTTTGAGATTCGTATGGAAATTAAAGTCCTGCACAAGCGGGGAATGAGTATCCGGGCCATTGCCAGGGAGCTGGGTATTTCGCGCAATACTGTCCGCAGCCACCTGAAAGCCAAATCTGAAAAGCCGCAGTATTCACCACGCCCGGCACCATCATCACTGCTCGATGAATACCGTGATTACATCTCTAAGCGGATCAGCGATGCGCATCCCTACAAAATCCCGGCGACCGTTATTGCCAGGGAAATCATGGAGCTGGGCTATCGTGGAGGGCTTACTATCCTGAGAGAGTTCATCCGTAAACAGACCCTGCCAGCACAGGCAGAACCGGTCGTTCGCTTCGAAACCGAGCCCGGACGGCAGATGCAGGTTGACTGGGGGACCATGCGAAACGGCAAGTCACCCCTGCATGTGTTCGTCGCTGTTCTGGGATACAGCAGAATGCTTTACATCGAGTTCACCGACAACATGCGCTACGACACGCTGGAAGCCTGTCACCGCAATGCGTTCAGCTTCTTCGGCGGTGTACCGCAGGAAGTCCTGTACGACAATATGAAAACGGTGGTGCTGCAGCGTGATGCTTACCAGACCGGGCAGCACCGGTTCCATCCTTCCCTGTGGCAGTTCGGCAAAGAGATGGGCTTCTCTCCCCGCCTGTGCCGTCCCTTCAGGGCGCAGACTAAAGGCAAGGTGGAGAGGATGGTGCAGTACGCCCGCAACAGCTTCTATATCCCGTTAATGACACGCCTGCGTCCGATGGGGATCACCGTCGATGTTGAAACCGCAAACCGTTACGGCCTGCGCTGGCTGTACGATGTGGCCAATCAACGTAAGCATGAAACTATCCAGACCCGCCCCTGCGATCGCTGGGTGGAGGAACAGCAATCCATGCTGGCACTGCCACCGGAGAAAAAACAGTATGATGTGCAGGTTGATGAAAGCCTGATGACCTTCGACAGGCAGCCGTTGCATCATCCGCTCTCCATCTATGACACGTTCTGCAGAGGAGCCGCATGATGGTCGAACTGCAACATCAACGGCTGATGGTGCTTGCCGAACAGCTCCAGCTGGACAGTCTTATCGGCGCAGCGCCGGCGCTGTCGCAACAGGCGGTGGATCAGGAATGGAGCTACATGGACTTCCTGGAGCACCTGTTACATGAGGAGAAACTGGCCCGGCATCAGCGTAAACAGGCGATGTACACGCGGATGGCAGCCTTCCCGGCGGTAAAGACGTTCGAGGAGTACGACTTCACCTTCGCCACCGGCGCTCCTCAGAAGCAAATCCAGTCGCTGCGATCCCTGAGCTTCATAGAGCGTAACGAAAACATCGTGTTGCTGGGGCCATCGGGCGTGGGAAAAACGCATCTGGCGATAGCCATGGGCTACGAAGCAGTACGGGCGGGCATCAAGGTTCGCTTCACAACAGCAGCGGACCTGCTGCTACAGCTGTCCACTTCACAGCGTCAGGGCCGTTACAAAACGACTCTCAATCGTGGTGTCATGGCCCCGAAGCTGCTTATCATCGATGAAATAGGTTATCTGCCGTTCAGTCAGGAGGAAGCCAAGCTGTTCTTCCAGGTCATCGCCAAACGTTACGAGAAGAGCGCGATGATCCTGACCTCCAACCTGCCGTTCGGGCAGTGGGATCAGACGTTCGCCGGTGATGCAGCGCTGACATCGGCGATGCTGGACCGGATCTTACATCACTCACATGTCGTGCAAATAAAAGGGGAAAGCTATCGACTGAAGCAGAAACGAAAGGCCGGGGTTATCGCTGAAGCTAATCCTGAGTAAACAAGGTGGATCAATATTAAACCGTTGGTGGTGGCGGTAAGTGGATCACTTTTTACCCGTTGTTGACACTATGCCGCTGTCTGACTTGCTGAACCGGGAGTCTAAGACTGACTGTCTGGACGTCGTTACCATTAACAATAAATATCTTATCAAGATGGCTGCTGTGTTTAAGTGGGCGGTACGCAACGACTTGATAGCTAAGAACCTGACCGAAGGTCTTGAGCTGAAAGTCCCTCAGCGTAAAGCCTCCGACGCTCGTGATGCGTTCAGTCCTGAGCAGGTAGGGCAACTACTGGTCGCAGCTAAAGCGTACTCGCAGAAGACCTCAGGTAAGCCATACCATTATTACGTCACCGCTCTGGCTGCGATTACAGGTGCGAGACTTAACGAGGTGGCCCAACTTCAGGTTAAAGATGTCAGGACCACTGAGGCTGGGACCGTTTTTATCCATATCAACGAAGACGATAGCAGCCTGCCGGGTAAGAGTATCAAGAACGCCCACAGTGACCGCTGTGTCCCGTTGGTAGATGGTGCTTATGGTTTTGTATTGGCTGACTTTATGTCACTCGTGGAAGACCGTAGAAAGACTGAGGGTGATAATGCTATGGTGTTCAATGGCCTCAAGCTAATGAAGAACGGCTACGGTGAGCAGGTTAGCAAGTGGTTTAACCGAACGTTGCTGCCCAAAGTCCTCGCTGACCGTAGCGGCTTAGCTTTTCACTCGTTTAGACATACAGTTGCGACCCAGTTAAAACAACATGGGGTCGAGTTAGCGTATGCTCAGGCGATTATGGGTCATAGCTCAGGGTCTATAACTTACGACCGTTACGCGAAATGAATCGCCACGCGTTTAACAGACACCTCAGAGTCATTTAAGATGACTTAAAGAGAGGTGCCCATGAGCGGTAAGCGTTATCCTGAAGAGTTTAAAACTGAAGCAGTCAAACAGGTTGTTGATCGCGGTTATTCTGTTGCCAGCGTTGCAACACGTCTCGATATCACCACCCACAGCCTTTATGCCTGGATAAAGAAGTACGGTCCGGATTCTTCCACTAATAAAGAACAGTCAGATGCTCAGGCCGAGATCCGCCGTCTCCAGAAAGAGCTGAAACGGGTTACCGACGAACGGGACATATTAAAAAAAGCCGCGGCGTACTTCGCAAAGCTGTCCGACTGAGGTACGCCTTTATCCGTGACAACTCCTGTTGCTGGCCTGTTCGCCTGCTCTGTCGGGTGCTGGATGTTCATCCCAGTGGTTTTTACGCCTGGCTTCAGCAGCCGCATTCACAACGCCATCAGGCAGACCTGAGACTGACAGGACAGATTAAACAGTTCTGGCTGGAATCGGGATGCGTCTATGGTTATCGCAAAATCCATCTGGATCTGCGTGACAGCGGGCAACAGTGCGGAGTAAACAGAGTCTGGAGACTGATGAAACGTGTCGGAATAAAGGCTCAGGTCGGATACCGAAGCCCGCGGGCACGTAAAGGCGAGGCCAGTATCGTGTCACCCAACAGGCTCCAGCGACAGTTCAATCCGGATGCTCCTGATGAGCGTTGGGTAACGGACATAACCTACATCAGGACCCACGAAGGCTGGCTGTATCTTGCCGTTGTTGTTGATCTGTTCTCACGCAAAATTATCGGCTGGTCCATGCAATCCCGGATGACAAAGGACATTGTCCTGAACGCACTGCTGATGGCTGTATGGCGGCGTAATCCCGAAAAACAGGTGCTGGTTCATTCGGATCAGGGCAGTCAGTACACAAGCCATGAGTGGCAGTCGTTCCTGAAATCACACGGCCTGGAGGGTAGCATGAGCCGTCGCGGTAACTGCCATGATAATGCGGTTGCAGAAAGTTTTTTCCAGTTGTTGAAACGTGAACGGATAAAGAAAAAGATCTACGGAACGCGGGAAGAAGCCCGCAGTGATATTTTTGATTACATCGAAATGTTTTATAACAGTAAGCGTCGGCATGGTTCTAGCGAACAGATGTCACCGACAGAATATGAAAACCAGTATTATCAACGGCTCGGAAGTGTCTAGATTATCCGTGGCGATTCACTCATCTAATATAAAGAGCGAGCCAAAAGCCCCCATAGCCTGACCTGAGCCAGACCAAAAGGGCCGGGTAGTCAGACCGTGAGTTCTATTCCTTTAGAGGGAATATTACGTGCTTCAAGTCTTGACCTTCTATCTCTAAATGTGTGACTATCACTACAACCAACTGGATTCACCTGTCTTTAAGAAACAATAGGTTAGCTGGTTGTCTTCGATTTGTCGTAGGCTCCCTTCGCCCGCTCCAGACCTTTCTTAAAGACTAAATCCTAAGCGACTCTGTTTAAAGCTTTCTGGCTGATTTACTTACTGTAAGCAATTTTGAACATCGCACTGCCATCCAGCATTCCCGCTGAATAGCAGCCCGACTTTTTGACGTTAACCCTTTATTTTCAGTTCCTTGATACGGAAATCATTTCCCATACTGGCTGACACATGGCTGACTACCGCGAGTTCAGCCTGACTGCCCGTGGCTTTGAATTTTCCACTCAGGGTTACCCATTCATTTGCCTGCTTCAGTTCCAGGGGGGCGGAAATGTCTTTGCCATCTGCACGCAGCGAAACCTTTGGCGCTTCATATTTTCCTATGATGCGCGCAATTTTCACCGTCCAGGTATATTCATGCCCGGCAGTCAGACCTGTCAGTGTCTTTTTGAGGATCTCGCCGGCATGGTTTTTATTAGGTCTGGTAATAAACTCGACGGCGCGGGTGCTGGTGTCAACCAGGTAAAGATCGTGCCCGGCAGGTCCGGCCTGCCAGTTATTCCAGTTATCGCGCTCAAAGTTGGTTAAATCTTCAAACGGAGCTGCCGCCGCGGCGGAAATATCCGCCTCGCGATACACTTCAACGCTGAATTCACCGGCGTTGTCTTTGTACTGGTCTTTGCCATCGGCAAAAAACAGCGTCAACGTCCCTTCAGCTGGAACCGACCAGCGGTATTTATGATTACCAACCGGATAATTTTCGTTACCAAGGCGTGCCTGAAGCGAAGGATTGCGTAATGTTAGCGTTTCACCCTCTCGGGGAATACGCCCCTGTGGTGCGGTAAGCGCAAAATTTTCACTTCCATTCCTGGCCCAACCACTGGCCAGAATGGTAATTATCTCTCCCGCTTTGAGGGCAATTCCTGTATTTGTCCCTTCGGCATTTTTTGCGTCAACTTTTCCTGACCAGATTAAATTTTCGCTCATGTCTGACTCCTGTGACAGCGTGGCGAAGAATTTCGCCATTGAAAGATAGTCCTTACTAAATGCGTGATTTAAGTCACTCAGTTCTGCTAACCGCCTGATAATTTGAATAAATAACATTCTGAGAAGCACGAACTTCTCATCATCATTACCCGGTTATTATCGGCAGGAATGAGAATAGTCAGGTGGTATATACAATTCAAAACGCTAAAAGCTTTATTAAGGGTTGCGATTTTGTAATCAATTAAAAATAATAAAATAATTATCGCTGAATTAGGAATAATCTTAAGTAATAAGAGGGTGAGTGCAGGGTTTTTAAATCGTTTATTCTCCCCATTGTTTACGTTGATATTCATGTAAGCACTTCAGGAAATCGGGCATACTTATCACGTGTCATGCGGGTAAAGTTCAAAAATAAACAAATTATCTTTTTACGTATGCCATACCCTCTGATATACCTTCATTCCCTCATACCAGTCTGAGTGATGGCCGCTGTGGTCTATACTGGCCATTATCGAATACCCAAAGGTGGTGTCATGCATATATTGCCTCCTGTTCGCCCTGAACACTCCATTGAACGCCTGACGGCGGTACTTGAACCCATTGCGGAAAAAGTGAAGCTCGCGCCGCGTAAGCGGATTACCTGGAAACATAAAGGCCGCCAGCAAATGTATCTTTTTCAGGAAGGAGAGCTTTCTTTGCTGCGGGCATCTGACGGGTTGCTGTTAGTTAGCGTTTTTGAGCCTCATCTGTTCGGCATTGCCGAGATGATCCAGCCGACGCAAGGACATATACTACGCGCAGAACGGGAGTCTCTGATTTTGCGTGCTGATGCAGATGAAGCCGCCGCGCGATTTCGTGAACAGGGCGTCTGGGAGGATGTGGCAGCCTTGCTGTCGTACCATACGGCCTATCTCATTTATCGTGATGCCCAGGTTGTGCAGCAGCGCACCTATTCCGTGATTCGCAGCTATCTGCAGGAGATGATATTACTGCCCGATGAGGTGCGGATGCGAATAACTATTCTGGAATATATTCAGGATCGTACGCTTCTTTCCCGCAGCAGTATTCTCAATGTATTATCTGCACTTAAGCAAGGTAAATATATCGCGTTCAAACGTGGCGGATATTTACTGGAGGTAGGGCATTTGCCAGAGTCATTTTAAAATTTAAAAATAAACAGAAAATGATTTCGCGATCGTCGTGTTTGTCGATATCGTTTGCTCACTGAAATATTCAACAGAGTAAACGGGATTTCTATGAAAAAGACACTTGTTGCATTAATTCTGGCTAACGCTTTTACCGCAACGTCTGCATTTGCAGCGGCAGATACAGGCACCTGGTATAGCGGTGCTAAATTCGGCTGGTCACACTATTTTGACGCCAACACCGGCTCGAAAGCGAGCGATAATAATAATGGCTCGAACCAGTATAATATCGATCATGATAATGTCGGTGGTGGGGTATACGCGGGTTATCAGATGACTCCGTGGCTGGCACTGGAAGGCGGGTACGATTATTTAGGCAATATGCAGATTAAAGGCAAACATAGCGCGGGGGCACAAATGAAAAGCCAGGGGCTACAGATGTCCTTAAAAGCCAGCTATGCCGTGACCGACAGCTGGGATATCTATGGTCGTGCCGGGGCGATGGCCTATCGTGCTGAATCTGATGTAAGTGGTCACAATCGTTTTGAAACAGGCGTTCGCCCGCTTGCCGCAGTCGGGACGGAGTATGCGTTTAACAAAAATTTAGCGGGCCGTCTGGAATATCAATGGGTAAGCAACGTGGGTAATGCCAACCAGATTGGCGTCAGCAGCGACGTAAGCTCTGTGACTGCAGGTCTGACATGGCGATTTGGACAGCACGATTAATCTTTGCCATCCTTTCCGTTACAAAAGCCCGACTGTTCAGCAGTTGGGCTTTTGGCATTTAACCGGTGACTAAAGGTTGAAGGACAATGTTAATCTTTTGCAGTCCCGTGACGTTTTTATCTTTCAGGTACTGCTGATTAACCATTTCCAGCTGCTCAAGTTTAGTCAGCGAGGCGAAGACCGGCTGAACAGGGCTATCTTCGGTAAAAATATCTTTCGCGGTAGTCTGTTGTAAATAATCTGATTTCAACTGCGCTGTTAAACGGTCGATCTGAACTTTATTTTCCTGATACAGCGCAGCGATATGCGATGCCGGAATTTCTGGCGGTTTTTCTCCGGGTAAAACTAATGGGATCTGCAGATGATGGATTTGTTCAACCTTATCAGGCGCAGAAGCGCTGCAGGCGGTTAATAAACTGAGGCTGAGCAGAGTCAGTAATAATGACCGTTTCTTCATGGGGGACTCGTGTTAAATAAGCAGAGCGGACATTATCGTAAACAACCGATACATCTTCAGATTAAACTTGTTTAATTTTAAATATCCCGGCGGGAATAATCAGCCAGGCTGACGCAGCCACCCCGTCTGCGTCAGTCATGCACGCAGGGGAAACAATCCGGCAAGAAAACGCTATACGTTATAGCCATCAGGATCCCGTAAGGCTATGCTTCATTCAGCACGATAATAATTACAGAGGCAATGTCATGGATAAAGAACTACTGGATGCGGGTTACCGGGCCTATACCGGGGAGAAAATTGACGTCTACTTCAATACCGGGATCTGCAAACACTCCGGTAACTGCGTTCGCGGCAGCGCAAAGCTGTTTAATCTGAAACGTAAACCGTGGATCATTCCTGATGAAGTGGACGTGGAAACCGTTGTACGCGTGATTGATACCTGCCCGAGCGGTGCGCTGCAGTATCGCCAAAAATAAGCGAGGAACCATGGATATTCTGGAAGGCCATAACAAGTTTTATGTAAACGATGCGAACGGCAATCAGGTTGCAGAGATTGTCTTCGTGCCCACAGGTGAGCATCTGAGTATTATTGAGCACACTGATGTCGATCCGAGCCTGAAGGGGCAAGGGGTTGGTAAGCAGCTGGTGGCGAAGGTGGTGGAGAAAATGCGCGGTGAGAATCGCAAAATTATCCCGCTGTGCCCGTTTGCAAAGCATGAGTTTGATAACACGCGGGAATATGACGATATTCGGGCGTAAAACACACCGGCGATGGCCGGTGTTTTTTTATCTCACCTGCTCCAGCAGCAATCCCAGCGCGATCGCCACCATAATCCCCCCTGAGGCCATGCTCACCGCACGTGCCGCCTGCGGACGGGTCGCCAGCACCGCTTTCGAACCATACCCCACCAGCAAATAGACCAGTGTGCAGGTGATAAGATGCATCACACCCAAGGCTGACATCTGCGTGGCAATCGACCAGCTTCCCTTTGGATCGGTAAACTGCGGAAGCAACGCCAGAAACAGTAAGAAGACTTTTGGGTTGAGCCCGCTGATACATAATCCCTTCACCGCCCACTGTTTCCAGTTTCCTGCATGCTGCACGGTGCTTTCCGGCGCAGCAGGATGGCGTAACAGCGTGATGCCGAGCCACAGCAGATAAACCGCCCCCGCAATTGTCAGCCCTGATAATGCCAGTGGATGTTGAGCAATCAACACACCCACGCCCGCCACTACGACCAGCGTGGCGAGCAGATGCCCGGACATCAGCCCCATCACCGCCGGCACTACGCGCCGCCCGTTGATCCCGGCGCTGATCGCATAGGCCCAGTCTGCACCCGGTGTCATGATGAGCAGGAAGGACACCACCCAAAAACCGGCCACAATACTCATTTCCATCGTCTGTGAAACTCCTGTACCTGAATTACCCGGAGAGAAAGAATATCGGTATCGGTACGAAATGAGTTTTCAATGTTATGCTCATAAAACGCTAAAATTGAGAAAATCTTCCATATGGATAGCATTGATCGAAAAATTCTTGCTGAGCTGCAGGCTGATGGCCGTTTATCTCTTACGGAGCTGGCGGAGCGGGTGAACCTGAGTCTCTCTCCGTGTCACCGACGCGTACGTGCGCTGGAGCAGAGCGGAGCCATTACGGGGTATCGCGCCAATCTCGATCCCGCCAAAATGGGGTTTAATTTCCTGGCGATTGTGTTTGCCACCCTGAAAGAGGGTGATAAGAAAGCGGTCAGCGCGTTCGAAGAGGCGGTGGAAGAGATCCCGCAAATCGTGCTGGCCCAGCGATTATTTGGCGATCCCGACTACCTGATGCATGTTGTCACCCGCGATCTGTCGGCTTTTCAGAAACTGTATGATGAGAAACTTTCTGCCATGCCAGGCGTACAGCATCTTCGCTCTACGCTGGTGATGAAAACGGTCGTGCAGGACAGACCGTTTCCACTGTAAAAATCAGACGCGCCCGGCAGAAGGCCGGGCACGCGAGGGTTAGCCGA
Organism: Enterobacter cloacae complex sp. 277I4; assembly: GCF_050031465.1. Classification (NCBI taxonomy): domain Bacteria; kingdom Pseudomonadati; phylum Pseudomonadota; class Gammaproteobacteria; order Enterobacterales; family Enterobacteriaceae; genus Enterobacter; species Enterobacter cloacae complex sp. 277I4. The sequence goes on along the minus strand of NZ_JBLGWC010000001.1, from coordinate 4,109,250 downwards.
CAAACATCACCGACACGCACAGCACGCCAACAATCAGCGTGAGCAGGCTGCCAATGGAGCGATACGGCTTCAGGGCGGGGATCAGGTACGTCGACAGCGTCGGCATGATAAACAGGATCATGGCGATAAGCGGACCGCTGATGGCGTAAATCATCGAAATGGCGTTCGGGTTAATGCAGCAGACCGCAAAGGTGATCAGCGACACGCCCAGAATAGAAATCGCACGGTTAAAGGCGCGGCTCTTCTTAACGCCGACCTGATTCAGCGACGACTTCACGATTTCCGTCGCCCCTTCAATCACCCCAAAATAGGTGCCCAGGAACGATTTCGACATGGCAATAATCGCCACAATAATGCCGGAAATGCCGAGCCAGGCCGGAGAAGAGGGCATCATCGACAGCGCTGACAGGATCGTCACCCCTTGCTCTTTTGCGGTCACAATATAGGACGGCGGAATCGAGAGCAGGCAGCTGAACACAAAGAACAGCACGCTCAGGCAGATGATCAGATACGCCACCTTCATGATTTTCTTGCATTTGTCCATGGCTGCGTCACCGAACTTCTCGCGGCGATCGACGGCAAAGGTGGAGATAATCGGCGTATGGCTAAACGCGAACACCATCACCGGGATTGAGATCCACACCTGATGCAAAGTGTGGCGATCAAACGCCATCTGGCTGGTGAGCAGTGAGGGTTGCCAGCTGCCGGTCAGGTACAGGGAGACAAACAGGAAATAGGCGATCAGCGGAAATACCAGGAAGCCCATCACTTTGATCGTGATATGACGCCCCATCAGGAAGATAAGATTCAATACCAGTACCACGCCAAAACTGACCAGCACGCGAGTGGCGGTATCCACTGTCATCCTTTTTGCCAGCTGCTCCGTTAATGAATTGGTGATGGCCACGGCGTAAATCTGCACCACCACGAAGAAGGCGATGAAATAGAGCGTGGTGATCAGATTCCCGATTTTCCTGCCGTAGTAGTGGGAGACCGCGCCAGTGATCCCTTCATTGCCTTTCGTTTTTGACGACAGGATAAATTGCGCCAGCGCTTTATGCGGCCAGTAGGTTAATGGGTAGGCCACAAGGGCGGTAATGAACAGGACAATAGCGCCTGCGGAGCCCAGCTGGATGGGCAAGAACAGCGTTCCTGCGCCCACGGCCGTGCCATAGAGAGCGAAACTCCACAGAGTCTCATCTTTTGACCAAATTTTCGACATTAGAGCAACGTATCAACTAGCAAACCATTCAGAATGGAGTGCAATTTACCATAGTTATGCGTTGAGAGCGCAGTTGCTTCGACGGAGTTTGGCCGGACCAGTCGTCCGGCCAGAGGGGAGTTAGCCCGCCAGGGCGCGTCGCTGCTGACGACGCTTCAGGAATTTCTCACGTAACGTGTCATACGCCCAGTTGTAGAACATGGTGTAGGGCAGGAAGAACAGGAAGAAACCTATTTCCAGCGTGAATGCCTGCAGCAGCGTGACGCCAAGAACCGCAGCGACAATCGACACGCCAATCACGATAAACCCACATTCGAACCCCAGGGCATGCAGCGCGCGGACTTTTGCCGTGCGTTTTACGCGCTGGACAGGCCAGAAACGGTCGAAACCGAAGTTATAGATAATGTTCCAGAGCATGGCCGTGGTGGCGAGGATAATGGTCAACCCACCCATCTCCACCACGGAACGCTGCATCAGCCACGCTGCCGTTGGGGCGAGGATCGCCGTGGCAATCCCCTCAAAGCAGACCGCGTGGAAGATCCGCTCCGGCAGTTTACGTTGGAGTGCATCCTGATGTTGCATAGCTTTCGACCTCGTTAATTCGCCGGTATGGGCGTTGATGGTGCCTATTTTTATCGCTAAAGGTGATATATTAAAGATGGTATCCATCGATAAAGTAGATAGGTTATGCGCTACTCACCTGAAGCCCTTACCGCGTTTGTTGAAACCGTGGCGGCGGGCTCTTTTTCTGCTGCCGCACGGCGGCTGCGTAAAAGCCAGTCAACAATCAGTACCTCGATTGCCAATCTTGAAGCTGACCTCGGCTTTGATCTGTTCGACCGTTCGGCGCGCCAGCCGGTGTTAACCGCTCAGGGAGAGCAGGTGCTGGGCTATGTCCAGGCGATCCTCGCCGCCAGCACGCGGCTGGACGAACTGGCGGTATCGTTGACCGCGCAAACGGAGGCGCGCCTGACGTTTGTCCTCTCTGATACGCTTAACCCGGACGTGCTGGAAGATCTGATGAACCAGTTTGACCAGCGTTTTCCCCATACGGAATTTGAGTGCCTGATTGGCGAGGAAGAGGACGTCATCGATCTGCTGCAAAAGGAGAGGGCGCAGGTTGGCCTGACGGAGGCGCGTGACGCTTACCCGACCGATATCGGCGTCACCCGGTTGCCGATGCAAACCCGGATGGCGATTTATGTCGCGACCACGCATTCTCTGGCCGGGCAACATGAAGTGCAGGCCGATGAGCTGCACGGCTGGCGGGAACTGCGGCTCAGCACCTATCTTGAGCGCGAGGCAACGCTCGCCCGGGGGCCGGTCTGGTCGGCACCGAATTACCTGTTACTGCTGAGTATGGCGGTGCAGGGATTTGGCTGGTGCGTGTTGCCGTGTGCGCTGGTGGAAGAATTTGCCGCCGCGAAATCGCTGGTGCAGTTGAATGTCCCTGGCTGGCCTCGCGCGATCGGTATCGATCTGCTGTGGAATAAACGATCCCCTCCCGGCGTCGCCGGAAGCTGGCTGCGGCAGTATCTGCAGGACGCACGCTGATCCTTGTGATTAAACTCACTATTTTTAAACAATTAAGATAAATGCCAGTAACAATCCTCTACTATCGTCATGTCCTTTAACGCAGAGGTGGTGATGAAAGATGTCGTTATAGTGGGTGCGTTGCGTACAGCTATCGGCTGTTTTCAGGGAGCGCTGGCGCGTCACTCGGCTGTTGAACTGGGTAGCGTGGTGGTGAAAGCGCTGGTGGAGCGCAGCGGGATCCCGGCACATGAAGTCGATGAGGTGATCCTCGGACAGGTCCTGACGGCCGGCGCCGGGCAAAACCCTGCCCGTCAGGCGGCGCTAAAAGGCGGCCTGCCCAACACCGTCTCGGCAATCACCATCAACGACGTCTGTGGCTCAGGGTTAAAGGCGCTGCATCTTGCCACGCAGGCCATCCAGTGTGGCGAAGCGGATGTGGTCATTGCCGGTGGGCAGGAGAACATGAGCCGCGCGCCGCATGTCCTCACCGACAGCCGCACCGGCGCGCAGCTGGGTAACAGCCAGCTGCTTGACAGCCTGGTGCATGACGGGCTGTGGGACGCGTTTAATGATTATCATATGGGCGTGACGGCGGAAAACCTGGCGCGTGAGTACGGTATAAGCCGTGAGCTGCAGGATGCTTACGCGTTGAGCTCGCAGCAGAAAGCGCGTGCCGCGATTGATTCCGGGCGTTTTCGCGATGAAATTGTCCCGGTGTGCACCCAGCGCCAGAACGGTCAGACGATTGTCGTCGACACCGATGAGCAGCCGCGAACCGATGCCAGCGCAGAAGGGCTGGCCATGCTCAATCCTGCTTTTGAAACGCAAGGGTCGGTCACGGCGGGAAATGCCTCTTCGATTAACGACGGTGCGGCGGCGGTGATGATGATGAGCGAAAGCAAAGCGCAGGAACTGGATCTCCCCGTGCTGGCCCGGATTAAGGCGTTTGCCAGCGTGGGGGTTGATCCGGCGTTAATGGGGATCGCGCCGGTGTATGCGACCCGCCGCTGCCTGGATCGTGCGGGCTGGCAGCTTTCCGATGTGGATCTGATTGAAGTCAACGAGGCCTTTGCCGCGCAGGCGATCTCAGTGGGCAAAATGCTGGAGTGGGATCCGCTGCGGGTCAATGTCAACGGCGGTGCGATTGCGCTCGGTCATCCCATCGGTGCTTCCGGCTGCCGCATTCTGGTATCGCTGGTTCACGAGATGAAAAAGCGTAACGCCCGTAAAGGCATTGCCACGCTCTGTATCGGCGGTGGGCAAGGAGTAGCGCTGGCTATCGAACGTTAATCCCTTCCTTCATAAAAAAACCTCCCATCGGGAGGTTTTTTTATGCGCGTTATTCCTGCCTGACGTGATCTCCCTCCATTAATTTCGCCTAAATCCCACTTGTTTGTTGACGTGTATCACGCCGATTTGTACCGAAAAAAATGAAACAAATAATTACGATCCTGCTCACTAAAATAGCATTTATTAAAAAATAAACTGCCATTTCATAAAAATGAAACATTATTTTAATTGAGGGTTTTTGTCATGTTTAACAAATCTCTGGTTGTAGCTTCTCTTATTGGTACTTCTTTCGCCGCGCAGGCGGTGACCGTCGATCTGCGTCATGAATACATCGACAACGGCGCAAATGCAGACCGTGTTTCAGTCTCGCATCGCTTTGCGAATGGCGTCGGTTTTTCTGTAGAAGCGAAATGGAAATCGGGTGGTGATAAGGCCGACCAGCCGTTTGCGGATGTGGTGGGTAACGGTCATGAAGATCAAATTAGCTGGCGCTGGAAAGCGACAGAGAATATTGCGCTGACTCCCGCGTTCACGCTTGAGAGTAACGACAGCCGTACCATTTATAAACCGAACCTGCACCTGCAATACAGTTTCGATAATGGCTTTTACGTGGCCGCGCGCTACCGTTATGAATATACCCGTTATCCGTCGAGCTCTAATAAAGACGATGACAAAGTTAACCGTGGTGATGCCTGGGTCGGCTGGGTCATGGGAGACTGGCGTACCGAACTGAATTATGTTTATGCAAAAAGTACGGAAGGGATGGTCCGTAATAATAATAAAGATTATTCCACCGAATATAACGCGAAGCTGGCGTATAAATGGGATAAAAACTGGGCGCCATATGTTGAGGTGGGTAACGTGGGTGTGAAAGAGAGCGATGAACGTCAGACCCGCTTCCGTTTAGGCGTGGCGTATTCCTTCTGATATTTCCCTCCAGGCCCGGTGAGCGCAGCGTCACCGGGCAAAACGTTCAGAGCAAAAAAAGCCCTCCGTAAGGAGGGCAAGGCCAGTTACAGAAACACATTTTTAAATCATGCAGACAACATATCCGGTTGCGCGGGGAGTTTCGCAATATAGAGGGCAGGTTTACCGTCTTTATCGGAACTGAATAGCACCGCTTTCTCGTCCGGTGTAAAGGAGGGATGCGGATGGGTGACCTGGCGGCTATTTTCTACCGTCGCCCAGGAGGTGTCATGACGGGCGATGCGATAGTAGCGCTTTTTGGCCACGTCAAAGGCGTAGAGATAGGGATCGTTATCGATGGTGTAACCGTGGGTGTCTTTCACATCCACCGGTGTGCCGGAACCGTCGCCTACCAGTAACGTGCCGTCGAAATTACTCATCAAATGTGAACAGGATGGCATCTGCATTATCGTCTCATTTACGCCGGTTTGTGGATCGAAGCGGCAGATGGAACGACCCTGCTGGCCTTTCAGATACGAGACGTATACCAGCGCGGAGCCATCCGGGACCCAGAATTCGTGGGTACAGCTTTCACCTTGTGCATGCGTTTTGACTTTACGTATGTCGGTGCCATCTTCGTTGACCAGCCACATCCGGGCATCGACCAGATCGTGTGGTCCCTCGTGACAAAACGCCACCGTATGGTCATCAAACGGACGATAAATAGGATGCCCCAGCCACTTCTTCTCTTCATGAATGATTGAGCTCTCGCCGGTTTTCAGATCCACGCGCAGCAGCCGGCAGTGTGGCCCTTTATGGAAGAAGTCGTGGAAAATTTGCCAGTCGTTCAGCGGTGTCCAGTCGCGTTTCGCAATTTCAATGCCCACAAGGCTGGTGCAGTCGCTGTTCGCCACCCAGGTGCCGTAACCGACCCAGTCATCCGGGACGCGGTACACTTCACGCTCTGCCCGTGTCTCAAGAGAGACCTCCAGAAGCGTGCGATCGTTCTTCACATAGTAGAAGGCGCGATCGTCCGGGGAGAGAAATCCGCCAAAGGTGTTATCGCCTGCGCCCTCCGTCAGCTGTACGGCTTCGGCGTTCTGCAGATCCAGCAGGTAATAGTTCCAGTGACCATCGAACGCTCCGGCGAACAGCAGATGACTGCCGTCATTAAAGAAGCACTTCTGGTAAAAGTAGTTGCGATGACAGGTTACTTCAGGCGGGGTCAGACGCGTGACTTCGACGCCTGTATCCGGATCCCGGCCGATCTCGTAGTTCAGCTTGACCCGCATACCTTTAGCCATAATGCGCTCCTTTCGGCAATAAAAATAAAATTAAAAAGCAGGTGTTAAATTATCAAAACACAGTTTTATTTAGTGTGACTTATCGCGCAGTTTGTCAGTTTGAGTGAGGTGAAGCGGCGAATCCTGACGCTTCCGTGATCGGAACACCATTTCTGGTATAAAGAATCACAAAAAATGAAACGATGTTTTAAATGTAATTGAAAACCCCATTATGGGCGTTTACACTGTGCTTATCCTTAAAACGGAACGTCGTTTCGTTAATTTTCTGCCTTCGGGCACGATCCATTCTGGAGGTTATCGTGGACGTCAGACAAAGCATCCACAGCGCGCACGCCAAAACCCTCGACACGCAGGGGCTGCGCAGTGAATTTTTAGTTGAGCAGGTGTTCGAAGCCGATCGCTACACCATGGTCTACAGCCACATTGACCGCATTATTGTGGGCGGAATTATGCCGGTGACCAAAACTGTCTCCGTGGGTGGGGAAGTGGGTAAGCAGCTCGGCGTGAGCTATTTCCTGGAACGGCGTGAACTGGGCGTGATTAACATTGGCGGGCCGGGCACCATTACGGTTGACGGTCAGTGCTACGAAATTGGTCACCGCGACGCGCTGTATGTCGGCAAGGGCGCGAAAGAGGTGGTTTTTGCCAGCGTCGACGGCAGCACGCCAGCGAAGTTTTACTACAACTGCGCCCCGGCTCACACCACCTGTCCTACCAAAAAAGTTACCCCGGCAGACGTAGCCCCGGTGACGCTGGGCGATAACCTCACCAGCAATCGTCGCACCATCAACAAATACTTCGTTCCGGATGTGCTGGAGACCTGCCAGCTCAGCATGGGGCTGACCGAGCTGGCGCCGGGCAACCTGTGGAACACCATGCCGTGCCATACCCACGAGCGCCGCATGGAGGTCTATTTCTACTTCAACATGGATGAGGATGCCTGCGTATTCCACATGATGGGGCAACCGCAGGAAACACGCCATATCGTGATGCATAACGAGCAGGCGGTTATCTCTCCAAGCTGGTCAATTCACTCCGGTGTGGGGACGAAGGCGTATACCTTCATCTGGGGAATGGTCGGTGAAAACCAGGTCTTTGATGACATGGACCACGTCGCGGTAAAAGATCTGCGCTAGTCGCGGGCAGTTAAGCATAAATCTGCCTGTTGCTGACAGGCATCGAAAGAGTAAGGAACAAACATGATTCTGGATGCATTCTCTCTGCAAGGTAAAGTGGCTGTGGTTTCCGGTTGTGACACCGGTCTGGGCCAGGGCATGGCGTTGGGGCTGGCAGAAGCGGGCTGCGATATCGTGGGCATCAACATCGTCGAGCCTACGGAAACCATCGAGCGCGTGACCGCGCTGGGCCGCCGTTTCCTGAGCCTGACCGCGGATCTGCGTAAAATCGACGCCATTCCTGACCTGCTGGATCGCGCCGTGGCGGAATTCGGTCATATCGATATTCTGGTCAATAATGCCGGGCTGATCCGCCGTGAAGACGCGATTAACTTCAGCGAGCGCGACTGGGACGACGTGATGAACCTGAATATCAAAAGCGTGTTCTTTATGTCTCAGGCGGCGGCGAAACACTTCATCGCTCAGGGGAATGGCGGCAAGATTATCAATATCGCCTCCATGCTCTCCTTCCAGGGGGGCATCCGGGTGCCGTCTTACACCGCGTCAAAAAGCGCAGTGATGGGGGTCACCCGTCTGCTGGCGAACGAATGGGCGAAGCACAATATCAACGTTAACGCCATTGCCCCGGGCTACATGGCGACCAACAATACCCAGCAGCTGCGTGCGGACGAGCAGCGTAGCGCGGAAATCCTTGACCGAATCCCTGCAGGGCGTTGGGGGCTGCCGGACGATCTGAAAGGGCCTGTGGTGTTCCTGGCATCGAAGGCGTCGGACTACATCAACGGTTATACCGTAGCGGTTGATGGCGGCTGGCTGGCGCGTTAATTCGCGCTGACGAAAGAGCCTCTGCCTGCGGGTGGAGGTTTTTTTTGCTCAAAAATTGTCATTATCCATATCGACAAAGATGAAAAATCCATACTAAAAAATCATAAATGACGCGCATCACAGTTTTATTACTTAAATATTAATCAATTAGTAAAATATGGCGATATTTCACCGTGAGTTGAAATTGTAATGTCCATCACAGATCGCCATGCCATAGCGAAATAATCCATATCTTCGCGAATTCAGGCCTGACACTTTTCTTCCCTATCTCGTAATTTCACTTAACGAATTTCTCTGTTCAGGCAGGAAACTATGACATCTATAAATGACTCTACCCTCATGCCCGCGGCGCTGCGCGATACTCGCCGCATGAACCAGTTTGTCTCCATTGCGGCGGCAGTGGCTGGCTTGTTATTTGGACTGGATATCGGCGTCATTGCTGGCGCATTACCGTTTATTACCGATCACTTTACGCTGAGCAGTCGCCTGCAGGAGTGGGTGGTGAGCAGCATGATGCTTGGCGCGGCCATCGGCGCGCTGTTCAACGGCTGGCTCTCGTTCCGTCTCGGGCGCAAATATAGCCTGATGGTTGGGGCAATTCTGTTTGTGGCTGGCTCCATTGGCTCTGCGTTCGCCACCAACGTGGAAGTGCTGCTGCTCTCCCGCGTCCTGCTGGGCGTGGCGGTCGGGATTGCCTCCTACACCGCGCCGCTGTATCTCTCGGAGATGGCGAGCGAGAACGTGCGCGGCAAGATGATCAGTATGTACCAGCTGATGGTCACGCTGGGTATCGTACTGGCGTTTCTGTCAGATACTTACTTCAGCTACAGCGGTAACTGGCGCGCCATGCTGGGCGTGCTGGCGCTGCCGGCGCTGTTGCTGATTGTGCTGGTGATTTTCCTGCCGAACAGCCCGCGCTGGCTGGCGCAGAAAGGTCGTCACGTGGAAGCGGAAGAGGTGCTGCGCATGCTGCGTGATACCTCAGAGAAAGCGCGTGAAGAGCTGAACGAGATCCGCGAAAGCCTGAAGCTGAAGCAGGGCGGCTGGTCGCTGTTTAAAGCCAACCGCAACGTGCGTCGCGCGGTGTTCCTTGGCATGCTGCTGCAGGCGATGCAGCAGTTCACCGGGATGAACATCATCATGTATTACGCGCCGCGTATCTTCAAAATGGCCGGATTTACCACCACTGAACAGCAGATGATTGCAACGCTGGTGGTCGGGCTGACCTTTATGTTTGCCACGTTTATCGCGGTATTTACCGTGGATAAAGCCGGTCGTAAACCGGCGCTGAAGATTGGCTTTAGCGTAATGGCGCTCGGTACGCTGATCCTCGGTTACTGTCTGATGCAGTTTGATAATGGCACCGCCTCAAGCGGTCTCTCCTGGCTCTCTGTCGGGATGACCATGATGTGTATCGCCGGATATGCCATGAGCGCCGCACCGGTGGTGTGGATCCTGTGCTCTGAAATTCAGCCGCTGAAGTGCCGCGACTTTGGCATCACCTGTTCCACCACCACCAACTGGGTGTCGAACATGATCATCGGCGCAACCTTCCTGACGCTGCTGGATGCCATTGGCGCAGCAGGAACGTTCTGGCTCTACACGGTACTGAACGTGGTGTTTATCGGGGTGACCTTCTGGCTGATTCCTGAAACCAAAGGCGTGACGCTGGAGCATATTGAACGCAAGCTGATGAGCGGGGAGAAATTACGTAATATTGGCGTGTAATGTTATTGCCCGGTGGCGCTTCGCTTACCGGGCCTACAATACCTTGTCGGCCCGGTAAGGCGTCGCCTTTTAACGCATCGCCCGCTTCAAAATACGCTCAGCCTGACGCTGGAAATCTGCAGCGGTCTCTTCCACCGATTTCTGACCATAGTCGATATACTGCAGCGAGGTGCCGAACTGCGCCACAATCTGCGGATCGTCAAAGTAAGGGGACACGCTGAGTTTTGCAGGCAGCGACTGCGCCAGACGCAGGCCTGCAACCGACGGGTCGTTTTCTTTAATGGTACCGGCTTCAGTCAGGTACTGAACCGCCACTTTGCTCAGCGGTACGCCACGCTCCAGGCCCAGCGTCTCCACGCCCTCTTTACTGTTCAGCAGGAAGTTAATCAGCTTTGCCGCCGCTTCCGGGTTTTTGGTCGATTTACCGATCGACAGCATCTGTGCCGGTTTGAAGAACAGGCCCGCATCCGTGGCACCCGGCAGCATCGGGTAACTGCCCAGCACCAGTTTTGCCGGTGGCTTGAGGTTATCGGAGTATTTGTTGATGGTGGAGTTCCACATATAGGTGCCGCCCCATTCCCCCTGGATCCACGGCTTCATCTCATACATGTTGCTCTTGCCAAACGACGCATAGTATTTGGTGTCCGGCATCACGTGGCTATCAATCAGTTTTTTGTAGGTCTGGAAGAACTCCACCCATTGCGCCTTGCTGTAGGTGAATTTTTTGGTTTTCTCGTCCACGGCAGGGATGTTGTATTTCTGAACCATGTAAGAATTCAGCAGCGCCAGCGTGTCCTGGTGTTCCAGTATGACAGGGTAATACTGCTTGCCGAGCTTGCTTTCGAAGGTTTTACCGGCGGCCATCAGTTCGTCCCAGGTTTTTGGGTAGTCGATGCCCGCTTTTTTCCACGTTTCGTCGTTAAAGTAGAAGACGCGCGCGGTCACGGAGATTGGGATCCCGTTCAGCTTGCCGTTGACCGTTGTGGACTGGAGCTCTTTGGCATCAAACTGGCTTAGATCTATCACGTCCTTCATTTTGTTCAGATCGTAAAAGCCGTCGCCGGTTTTCGAGAAGATCGGCAGCCAGTTCCAGTTGGTTTGCATCACATCCGGCTCTGTGCCGCCTGCAATCTGGGTGGTCAGACGGGAAAGATGCCCGTCCCAGCCGGTATATTCCGCCTTAACGTTAATGTCCGGGTTCTGTTTATGGAACTCTTCTAACGCTTTCAGCGTCACCTGGTGACGGCCATTACCGCCCCACCAGGACATACGTAAATCGGTATTTTGCGCCATCGATGGCAAAGCAGTAAGGCCCAGGGTCGCGGAGATTGCTGCGCTTAAAAGCACATTTTTCATTTTTCTTGCTCCATCAGAGAGAGAGGTTCAGTTCAGTTTTTGCGTCAAAAATATGGCACTTATTCATGTCGAAGCGGAAATAGACTTTGCGGTTAAGCCCTTTAGCAATCATCGGCTTAGCCTCTTCCGAAGGGATTCTGGCGGTCAGTTCGTTGTCCGCAACCTTCAGGTACACAAAGAATTCGTGGCCCATGTTCTCCACGCGCACCATTTCGCCGCTGCACCCATCCGGGAAAGGCGAGTCTGAGATCGACACAAATTCCGGGCGCACGCCGTAGAACACGTCCTGACCGGCGTAAGCAGCGACTTTTTCCTGCGTTTGCGCATTGAGCGGCATGGTTTCATTGCCGAGGGTGATGTGCAGTTGCCCGGCTTTTTCCACCAGCTGGCTTTTACGAATGTTCATCTCCGGTGCACCGATGAATCCCGCGACGAACATGTTGTTGGGCTTGTGGTAGAGGTTATCCGGGGTATCGACCTGCATGATGTGGCCCAGCTTCATTACACAGATACGGTCGCCCATGGTCATCGCTTCGGTCTGGTCATGCGTGACGTAGACGGTGGTGGCCGGTTTACCGGACTGCTTCAGCTGCTTATGCAGATCTGAAATACGAATACGCATCGAGGCACGGAGCTTGGCATCAAGGTTTGACAGCGGTTCGTCAAAGAGAAACACGTCCGGCTTTTTCACAATCGCGCGGCCAACCGCGACGCGCTGGGCCTGTCCACCGGAAAGCTGACGCGGCAGGCGGTCAAGCAGCGACTCCAGTTCAAGGATTTTGGCCGCTTCGTTTACCTGCGACTCAATTTGCTCTTTCGGCAGTTTGCTCAGCTTCAGACCAAAGGCCAGATTTTCGCGCACCGTCATGTGCGGGTAGAGCGCGTAGTTCTGGAACACCATCGCAATGCCGCGCTCCTTCGGTGCGAGGTTGTTCACGATCTTATCGCCGATCCGCACTTCACCGCCGCTGATGGTTTCCAGCCCCGCCAGCATGCGAAGGGTGGTGGACTTGGCACAGCCGGATGGACCGACGATCACCATAAACTCCCCCTCCGCGATCTTCAGGTCGATAGCATGTACGGCTTTGAAGCCGTTGGAGTAAACCTTTTCCAGTTTATTGAAGACAACTTCAGCCATGATATTTCCCTCTTAACCTTTAATTCCGCTGCTGGAGACGCCCTGCACGAAGTAGCGTTGGGCCAGGAAGAACACAATGATGGATGGCAGAATGGAGATGCTCGCCATTGCCAGAATTTCGTTCCACGGCGCACCTTCGGTAACGTCGATGGACATTTTCAGCGCTAATGCAATCGGGTATTTATCCACGCTGTAGACGTAAATCAGCGGCCCGATAAAGTCATTCATTGACCACATGAACTGGAACAGGGCGACGGAGATAATGGCCGGTTTCAGGATCGGCACCACCACGTACCACAGCACCTGAAGGGAGTTACAGCCGTCGATTTGCGCCGCCTCTTCCATGTCACGCGGCACGCCGCGCAGGAACTGGATCAGCATAAAGACGAAGAACCCCTGCGTGGCGAAGGCCAGCGGCAGGTACAGCGGCATGTAGCTGTTCAACATGCCCATTTCACGGAACATCAGGTACTGCGGAATCAACAGCACGGTGCTGGGCAGCAGCATGGTAGTGATGAGCGTGGCGAACCAGAATTTTTTCCACGGGATCTCAAAGCGGGCAAAACCATACGCCACAATGGTGGAGGAGATAATGGTCAGGATCACTTTGGGGATCACATACTTAAAGGTGTTCAGCATGTAATGGCCGAAGGTGTACTCGGTCCCGGTCTTCCAGCCGTTGATAAACCCGTCCCAGGTGGCATGTGCCGGCCACAGGCTCAGGGTAGTGAAGATCTCGTGGTTCGGTTTGAACGACGCTGAGAACATCCACACCAGCGGGTAGAGCATCAGCAGGCCGACAAACAGCAGGATCGTATAGCGAACGGTGGCGTTGATTTTCTCTCTGCGCTGCGTACGGGCAACCTCGCGTTCGGCAACGCTTCTTGCCGCGGAAAGGTGTTGAATATCAGCCATTTTTGCCTCCTTTATCGGCGGAGTAGAACACCCAGTATTTCGACGACTTAAAGGCGATACCGGCAAAGACGGCCACCACCAGGAACAGGATCCACGCCAGCGCCGCGCCATAACCCATATCGAAATATTTGAACGCCGTGTCGTAGATGTAGAGCGAGAACAGATAGGTCGAGTAGGTTGGCCCGCCGCCGGTAATGACGTACGGCCCGGTAAATTCCTGGAATGCCTGAGTGGTTTGCATGATGAAGTTGAAGAAAATCACCGGCGTAATCAGCGGCACGGTCACTTTCATGAACATTTGCCATCTGGACGCGCCGTCGATCATTGCCGCTTCATACTGTGACTGCGGAACGTTTTGCAGCGCCGCCAGGAAGATGACCATCGCGGAGCCGAACTGCCAGACGCGCAGCAGGGTCACGGACATCAGCGCCAGAGAGGGCTCACCCAGCCAGTTCACCGGGTCGAAGCCAAATACGCCAATAAAGCTGTTCAGCAGACCATCTATCGCAAATAAGGCGCGCCACAACACAGCAATCGCCACGGAACTGCCGAGGATCGACGGAATATAGTAAGCGGTACGGAAAAAGCCGATCCCGCGTAATTTGAAGTTGAGAACAAACGCAATCCCTAATGCAAACGCGAGCTTCAGCGGAATGGTCAAAAATACATACGCGAACGTGACACCCATTGATGTCCAGAAGAGCGTGTCTTCGGTAAACATATAGCGATAGTTTTCGATGCCGTTAAACACCGGTGGGCTCATCAAATCGTAATCCGTAAAACTGAGGAAAAACGATGAGACGAAGGGGAAAGCCGTAAAGAGTATCAACCCAATAATGTAGGGTGATATCCATGCGAGCCCCAGCAGCTTGTTTTCATTCATACAGACCTACCTGGCAATCAGTGGGTGAAATGACGGTATGAGTTTCATGACATCCGAACCGTAGTTTTCGAATAATAAAACAGTGTTTTATTTTATATTATGGCTATTTTTTCCCGCGTCATTCGCTTAATGATGGAAATGTGATCAGCATCGAAACGCTGTTTCAATAAAGTGAGGAGAGTGGCATTTTGCCGCTATTTCTGGCGATCAAGGCAGGTCTTGCATGTAAGCAGAAAGAAAAGCGGATGATTAATAACAATAATACCGGAAAGGTACTAACTACCAACTTTGATAGCCAGTACACAGATAGATCAATATCGCGTTCAGATTATTCTTACTTTCTTGTATCATCGGACCACTTGAACTCACGAGGCAGAAATTACCTGCACTCTTAACAGAAGAACGTCTATGTCAGCGATGGATTTCAAAAAAAACACGGACCTCGATTTTCCTTCTTATGCCACCCCGGCTGTCAGCACTAAAGAAATCGACCTTTTGGGGCTGTTAGACATCCTGCTTGCCGCCAAAAAACGCATCATCGCAATTGCGTTCGCGTTTGCGCTGGCCGGACTGGCGATTGCCTTTTTACTGCCGCAGAAATGGACCAGTAAAGCGGTGATCACGCCTGCCGAACAGACGCAGTGGAACCCGCTGCGCCAGATGATGGTGGCACTCCAGGTTTTGGATGTGGACGTAAAAGTGTCCCGTGATGAAGTGTTTGGACTGTTTATCAAAAAGTTTCAGTCGCAGTCATTGCTTGAAGAGTATATGAAATCCTCCCCTTACGTTATGTCACAGCTTGAGGGGACAAACGTGGATCCGCTGGAGCTGCATCGTGCGGTGGTCAATATCTCTGAGAAGATGAAAGCGATTGATAACACTCAGGTAAAAGACGCGGATAAAGCGCCTTACGTCTCCTGGACGCTCAGCTTTACCGCCCCCACGGCGGGAGATGCGCAAACCGTTCTGGAAGGGTATATCAAGTATATTGCCGCGATTGTCGAGCAAGAGATCATGCTGAATATCCGTAACCAGCTCGCCCTGAAAACGAAGGTGGTAGAGCAGCAGCTGGATCTGGATCGGGTGCGTCTGACCAATATTCACAACACCAATCTGCAGCGTCTTAACTATTCGCTGGAAGTGGCTAACGCGGCGGGTATTAAGAAACCTGTCTACAGCAACGGACAGGCCGTAAAAGACGATCCGGATTACTCCGTTGCCCTCGGCGCTGACGGTATCGCGCAGAAATTGCAGATTGAGAAAAATCTTAAGGATGTGTCTGAGCTGAATGCAGACTTCCAGAACCGTGAATATTATCTGGCGCAGCTGAAAAAACTCTCCGTTGAAGACGTTAAACTGGAACCCTTCAAGTATCAGCTTTCACCTTCCATGCCGGTGAAAAAAGATGGCCCGGGGAAAGCGCTGATTGTCATGCTGGCGGGGATCCTGGGTGGGCTGTTCGCCTGCGGTAGCGTGCTGCTTCGTGAAGCGATGCTTAGCCGTAACCCGCTGCCAGAGCCGGTAGCGGAATAACTGACGCAGAGAAAAAGGGCGCTGAAATCAGCGCCCTTTTTTATTGCAGAAAATCTTCCCGTACGGGGGTAAAGGTATCCAGCAGGGTGCCGGGTTGAAGACATACGCAGCCGTGCATGACATGCGGCGCTTTGTAGAGCGTATCGCCGGCCCTGACAATATGCTTCTCTTCACCAATGGTGAATTCGAACTCACCGGACAGCACATAGGTTAGCTGTTCATGCGGATGGCTATGCATCGGGCCAATCGCGCCCTGGGCGAAATTCACTTCAACCGCCATCATCTTACCGCTATGGGCCAGGATCCGACGGGTTACGCCGTTACCCAGATCGTCAAGCGTGGTCTCGTTGTGGAAAATAAACATGCCTTCCCTCATTATAAAATGAAATATTGTTTCATTTAATTTATATCACCTCTTTTTAAAAAGAAACGGCGCGACAAAGAACTGGAAACGCGATCACAAGTTTGCTTCACTGAGATAAACAGAGAAGGAGGGATAATGAAAACAATCGGCCTGCTGGGTGGCATGAGCTGGGAATCGACCATTCCCTACTATCGTTTAATTAATGAAGGGGTGAAGCAGCGCCTCGGGGGACTGCATTCTGCCAGTTTGCTGCTGCACAGCGTGGACTTCCATGAGATCGAAGCGTGCCAGTCGAGCGGTGAATGGGACAAAGCCGGAGAGATACTGGCGCAGGCGGCACTCGGGCTTCAGCGTGCCGGTGCCGAAGGGATTTTGCTCTGTACCAACACGATGCATAAAGTCGCTTCGCACATTGAAGCGCGTTGCCCGCTGCCGTTTTTGCATATTGCGGATGCGACCGGGCGCGCGATTGGCGCGGCGGGGATGCGTCGCGTGGCGCTGCTGGGTACGCGCTACACCATGGAGCAGGATTTTTACCGTGGCCGGTTGAGCAGTGAGTTTGGTATCGAAAGTCTGATCCCGGATGACGCCGACCGGGCGCGCATTAATCAGATTATTTTTGATGAGCTTTGCCTCGGCACCTTCAGTGAGTCTTCCCGGACGTATTACGTCAGCGTGATTGAACAACTTGCCCGGCAGGGGGCAGAAGGGGTGATCTTCGGCTGTACCGAGATCGGCCTGCTGGTACCGGCTGAGCGAAGCGCGATCCCGGTATTCGACACTGCCGCCATTCACGCTGCCGATGCCGTTGAGTTTATGCTGTCATAACGGATTTTGCCGGTCAGGTAAGCGAAGCGCCACCTCACGCGCATGCTCAATCAAATGCCCGGTAAAGGCATCTACCAGTGCCGACGCCGGGCGATGCAGGGGGCGGATCAGGCTGACGGTAAACGGGACGGAGAGGCTAAACGGGCGAATCACAATCTCGCTCCCGGCATAGTCCAGTGCCGTAAGCGGGTTAACCACGGCTACGCCTACCCCGGCACGTACCATCGCGCATATTGAGGCCGCGCTGTGCGTTTCCACCACCATCCGGCGTTTTACCTGATGTTCGGCAAACAGCGTGTCCAGCAGTTGTCGATAGCTGTCGGTCTGCGACAGGCTAATGTAATTTTCCCCGTGGAAATCAGCGGGGGTCAGCATTGCTTTACTGGCAAGCCGGTGCCCGGCAGGAAGCACGCAAACCTCATCCAGCGTGAGCAGTTCCGTGCGCTCCGTACCTGCGGGGGTAGTGAGGGTTTCGGTTAACCCCAGGTCGTGACGCTGCGCTGAAAGCCACTCTTCCAGCAGCGGAGATTCCTGCGGCACGATAGTGAGACTGACCTCCGGATAGCGGGCCAGAAAAGGCTGCAGCAGCATCGGTAAAAAGGATTGTGAAAAGACGGGCAGGCAGACAATCGACAGTTCGCCCTGACGAAACTCGCGCAGGCTTTCCGCCGCACTGACAATTCTGTCCAGCCCATACCACGAGCGCTGCACTTCCTCGAACAGACGCAGCCCTTGTACCGTTGGGTGCAGCCGGCCCCGGGTGCGTTCAAACAGTTTCAGTCCCAGCACTTTCTCGAACCGTGCCAGCTCGCGGCTTACCGTAGGCTGCGAGGTGTGCAGCATCTGCGCGGCTTCGGTGAGGTTGCCGGCGGTCATCACGGCGTGAAAAATCTCAATATGGCGTAAGTTGACGGCGGGCATAGGGCACCTGGAAGCGAAGGACTGTCCATATCATTTTTGCATAGACTCGCGATAAAACGATATTTTTTATTCTCTTTCTGCTGTGGCGTAATCATAAAAAAGATGACCACCCGGAGAAGACCATGCCACGCCCGCTTAACCAGACTGACACCGATTTAAATGCCGACAACCTGCTGCGCCTGCCTGCCGAGTTTGGCTGCCCGGTATGGGTCTACGATGCGCAAATCGTTCGCGAGAAGATTGCCGCGCTGCATCAGTTTGACGTGGTGCGTTTTGCCCAGAAGGCGTGCTCCAATATCCATATCCTGCGCCTGATGCGCGAGCAGGGCGTGAAGGTTGACTCCGTGTCGCTGGGTGAAATCGAGCGCGCGCTGGCGGCTGGCTTCGATCCTAAAACCGATCCTGACGCAATTGTCTTTACTGCGGATCTGATCGACGACGCGACGCTTGCCCGCGTGCATGAACTGCAGATCCCGGTTAATGCCGGGTCTGTGGATATGCTGGAACAGCTTGGACAGGTTTCCCCCGGCCACCGCGTCTGGCTACGTGTGAACCCCGGTTTTGGCCATGGTCACAGCCAGAAAACCAACACTGGCGGTGAAAACAGTAAACACGGCATCTGGTATGCCGATATGCCAGCCGCCCTAGAGGTATTACAGCGTTACAACCTGAAGCTGGTGGGCATTCATATGCACATTGGTTCGGGCGTGGATTACGGTCACCTGGAACAGGTGTGCGGCGCGATGGTGCGTCAGGTTATCGACTTTGGGCAGGATCTGGAGGCGATCTCCGCCGGTGGTGGCCTCTCGATTCCTTATCGTGAAGGGGAAGAGGCGATCGATACCGATCACTATTACGGCCTGTGGAGTGCCGCCCGCGACAAAGTTGTCGCGCATGTCGGGCATCCGGTGAAGCTCGAAATTGAACCGGGTCGTTTCCTGGTGGCGGAATCTGGCGTGCTGGTTGCTCAGGTGCGTAGCGTGAAAGAGATGGGATCGCGACACTTCGTGCTGATTGATGCGGGCTTTAATGACCTGATGCGTCCGTCCATGTATGGCAGTTACCACCATATTTCAGCGCTCGCCGCCGATGGCCGCGATTTAACCGACGCCCCACGTATTGATACGGTTGTCGCAGGCCCGCTGTGTGAATCGGGCGATGTCTTTACCCAGCAGGAAGGGGGTAAAGTAGAAACCCGCGCGCTGCCGGAGGTGAAACCCGGGGATTATCTGGTGCTGCACGATACCGGCGCTTATGGGGCGTCGATGTCTTCTAACTACAATAGCCGCCCGCTGCTGCCGGAAGTGCTGTTTGATAACGGCAAGGCGCGGCTGATCCGTCGCCGCCAGACCATTCAGGAGCTGCTGGCGCTGGAACTCGTCTGAGTAAAATATGGCCCCGTGGTTACCGAGTCGCGTAGTACCAGCGTACCGGTAAACGGCGGGATCGCTTCTACCGGCTGGTTTTTTGCCAGCCGGATCGCCTGGTCGATGGCCGTGACAATCATATTATCTATCGGCAGATAAACCGATGAGAGCGCAGGCTCCAGCCATTTTGCGCTGGGCGCATCGTCAAAGCCAAACAGTGAAATATCCTGCGGGATCTTCAGCCCTGCCTGGTGCAAGGCTTTGGAGGCTCCCAGCGCCATATCATCGTTACAGGCAAACAGGGCGCTAAACGGCACACCGTTAGCAATCAACTCCCTGCACAGTTCATACCCCCGCGTCATGCCCGCATCGCCGTACTTAATCCGGCGCTCATCCAGACGAATGCCGTGCTTTTCCAGCGCCTTACGGTAGCCCATCAGGCGGGCTTTACCGGTAGGGGTGTGGATAGGGACGGTAATACAGGCGATCTCCCGGTGGCCCTGGTTTATCAGGTAATCCACGGCCTTAAAGGCGGCATCCTGCTGTTCGAAGAAGACGCAGCGATCGGGAGCCTGGCTGACTTCCCGGTTGATGACCACCAGCGGGGTTTGCACGGAGTGGATCAACTTCATGATCGCTTTTTCGCTCATGTAGCGCGTGTAGAGCACAATGGCGTCACACTTGCGATCGGCCAGCATCTGTACCGCCTGTTCTTCCTGTTCCGGCGCGTCATGACCATCGGTGACGATCAGCTGCTTCCCGTGCGTTTCGGTCTGCCGGGAGGCCTGCTGAAGGAGGCGGCCAAAGTAAAAGCCATCGAAGGTAGAGACCACCAGACCAATGCTGTTGCTGGTCTGGTTAGCAAGCGAACGCGCGAGAAAATTCGGGCGATACCCCAGCTCTTCCATTGCCGCGAACACCTGCTGACGCGTGCTCTCTTTGACCTGACCTGTGCCGTTCAGCACGCGCGATACCGTGGCTTTTGATACACCTGCGCGCAGTGAGACATCCAGCATTGTTGCCATTAGACATTCCTGATTCCACGTAACGATCTGCAGTTTAACACAGACCATCCGGCGCATAAGCGACGCGGGAAGGGCAAAACGCCCATCACGATCACGCTTTTCAGTAACGATCTGTCAGAACCGAAGAAATGGCTGCAATTGGTATACCAAATTGGTCATAAATCACGATCTGGAATACCGCTGGTGGTGTTGAGAGCTTAATCACAGAACCATTACCCTCATAAAGCTATTTTTGGTATGCCAATAGTATCCGGCTGTACACCTTATCCAATAAAAGCCCTTTTACTGAGGTAATACCCTATGGCATTGCAGGAAAAACTGATCGACGCTCTGGGCAGTTTCGCCACTAAATTCAACAGTTATCGCTATATCATGGCGATCAAGTCAGCTTTCATTACCTTAATGCCGGTCATCATCGTTGGGGCGTTCTCTGTGCTGATCTCCAATATGGTGCTGGATCCGAAAAACGGCCTGGCGAGCTTCTCGTCGCTGTCGTTCCTCGCCGCGCTAAAGCCGATCACCAGCGCGCTGAATTACGCCACGCTGAACTTCCTTAACATTGGTGCGGTATTCCTGATTGGCATTGAGCTGGGGCGCATCAACGGTATCAAATCCCTTTTCCCGGGGCTGCTGGCGGTGATCTGCTTTATTTGCGTGACGCCCACCACCGTGGAGATGCTGGTGGATGGCGAAATGCACGTGGTGAAAGATGTGCTGCTGCGCCAGTTCTCAGATACCCGCAGCCTGTTCCTCGGCATGTTTATCGCCATTCTGTCCGTTGAAATCTACTGCTGGCTGGAGAACCGCCCGGGGCTGAAGATCCGAATGCCGGACACCGTGCCGCCTAACGTGGCCGCGTCGTTCTCCGCGCTGATCCCGGCGATTATTACCACCACTGCCATTGCCACGCTGGGGTTTGTGTTTCATCAGATCACCGGGATGTATCTCTACGACGCGGTGTATCAGGTGGTGCAACAGCCGCTGGAGCGGGTGGTGCAAAGTCTGCCTGGGATCCTGCTGCTGATGTTCGTTGCACAGCTTTTCTGGGTGATTGGTATCCACGGCAACCAGATGATCAAGCCGATCCGCGAGCCGCTGCTGCTGGGGGCGATCACCGTCAACATGAGCGCGTTTGAGCAGGGTAAAGAGGTGCCGAACATCATCACCATGCCGTTCTGGGATGTATATATGAGCATCGGCGGTTCGGGCCTGACTATCGGCCTGCTGATCGCGGTGATGATTGCCACCAAACGCAAGGAGATGAAAGAGATCGCCAAGCTTTCCATCGGCCCGGGGATTTTTAATATCAACGAGCCGGTGATCTTCGGTATGCCAATCATGCTTAACCCGATCCTCGCCATTCCCTTCATTATCACTCCACTGGTGACGGGCTCCATCGGCTACTTCGCCACCGTGACCGGGTTTGCCGGTAAAGCGGTGGTGATGGTGCCGTGGACGACGCCGCCGCTGATCAACGCATGGCTCTCTACGGCGGGTTCGATGGGGGCGGTGATCACCCAGCTCATCTGCATTGTGACTGCCGTCATTATCTATCTGCCGTTTGTGAAAATCGCTTCACGCCGCGCAGAGCAGGCCGCGCTGCAGCAGGCCACTGACAACCCGTGAGGATGCGATGAGCACAAAACAGATAGCCATACCGCAGGATTTTATTCTCGGCGCGGCCGCATCGGCCTGGCAGACCGAAGGCTGGAGCGGTAAAAAGCCGGGGCAGGATTCATGGATCGATCTCTGGTACAAGAATGACCGTCACGTCTGGCACAACGGCTATGGCCCGGCGGTGGCGACCGATTTTATCAACCGTTTTCGCGAGGATGTGGCCCTGATGAAGCAGGCGGGGCTGACGCACTACCGCACCTCGATCAACTGGTCACGCTTTTTAACCGACTACGAAAACGCGACGGTGGATGAAGAGTACGCTGCCTACTACGACGCGCTGTTCGATGAGATGCACCGTCAGGGCATTGAGCCGATGATCTGCCTCGAACATTACGAACTGCCGGGCGTGCTGCTGGATACCTACGGCGGCTGGGCGTCAAAGCATGTGGTTGAGCTGTTTGTCCGCTATGCGGAAAAGGTCTTTGCACGCTACCACGGTAAAGTGACCCGCTGGTTTACCTTCAACGAGCCGATTGTCGTCCAGACCCGCGTCTATCTGGACGCGCTGCGTTGGCCGTATGAGCAGAACACCGGCACGTGGATGCAGTGGAATCACCATAAGGTGCTGGCGACGGCAAAGGTGGTGAAGCTGTTTCGCGAGAAAGGCTATCGCGGTTCTGTGGGCTGTATTCTCAACCCTGAAGTGACCTATCCCCGCTCCCGCGCACCGCATGACGTGCGGGCCGCTGAGATGTATGACCTGTTCTACAACCGTCTCTTCCTCGACCCCCTGGTGCACGGGCGCTATCCCGCAGAGCTTTTTACCCTGCTGGAGCAGCATCAGGCTGAGTGGGAGTACACCGCGAACGAACTGGCGCTGATTGCGGATAACACCGTCGACGAACTGGGGATTAACCTCTACTACCCGCACCGTGTGAAGGCACCTTCCCGCGCCTGGCATCCGGACACGCCATTCCACCCGGCATACTACTACGAGCCGTTTGAACTGCCGGGGCGGCGCATGAACCGCTCCCGCGGCTGGGAGATCTACCCGCGCATTATTTACGACATGGCGATGCGGATTAAAAATGACTATCGCAATATCGACTGGTTTGTGGCGGAAAGCGGAATGGGAGTGGAAAACGAAGCGCAATTTCGCAATCGCGATGGGATTATCGACGACACTTACCGCATCGATTTCATCAGCGAACACCTCTACTACACGCTGCTGGCGAGGGAGGAGGGGGCGAACTGCCATGGCTATATGCTGTGGGCATTTACCGACAACGTCTCGCCGATGAACGCGTTTAAAAACCGCTACGGGTTGATTGAGATCGATCTGGATAACCAGCGTGCCAGACGAGCAAAAAAATCAGCCTCCTGGTTCCGGCAGCTACGCGATACGCGGAGGCTCACGCTTCAGGTTGATGATGAATGGAAGTAGGCGAAAAGCATGCCGGTTCTGGTAAAATAGCGCACAAACTGGCCGGGAGGACGCCCGGTCTGCGCATTAACTGAAAAAACAGGTGAAAACGTGGATAAGGCTGTCATCCTGCCGGAAAAAAAACAGTACCAGGAAATTGGCGAGGATTTACGGGCGCAGATTATCCAGGGGCACTATCCCGTTGGTTCGCGCCTTCCTCCTGAGCGCAATATTGCCGAGAAGTACGGCGTAAGCCGCACCATCGTGCGTGAGGCCTTACTGATGCTGGAGTTGCAGGGCACGGTGGATATACGCCAGGGCTCCGGTGTTTATGTGATGCGCATCCCCGAAGAGCATGAAAACGAAGAAGAGCGTTTTCTCAATAGCGACGTGGGGCCGTTTGAGATTTTACAGGCCCGTCAGCTCCTCGAAAGCAATATTGCCGCGTTTGCCGCCAAAATGGCGACCCGTGCAGACATCGACAATCTGCGCCGTATTATCGAGCAGGAGCAACGCGCGATTGCCGCCGACGATAATAGTCAGGACAACAATAAGATGTTCCATCTGGTCCTGGCGGGCGCGACGCAAAATCAGATGCTGCTGGCGACGGTGGAGAGTATCTGGCATCACATGGACAGCAGTCCGCTTTGGCAGCAGTTTAATGGCCACATCGCCAGCCGCGCGTACCGCCTGAAATGGCTGGGTGACCGGCAAACCATCCTGGCCGCGCTGCGCCGCCGTGACGTCATGGGCGCCTGGCAGGCAATGTTCCAGCATCTGGAAAACGTGAAAAAAAGCTTACTTGAACTCTCAGACGAAGACGCGCCGGACTTTGACGGCTATCTCTTTGAATCTGTGCCTATTTTCCAGGGGAAGCTGGTATGACTATTCTGCCGCTCTACGCCGCACCGCAGTATGCGGAGCAGGTGACCGACTGGATCTGGCAGGCCTTTGGCGACGGCCTGCCCCGGGCGTTTTTCCACAGTATTGTTGAGCACAGCCAGACGCCGGACGCATTACCGCTGACTTTTATTGCCCTGGAGAACGAACAGCTTGTGGGCACCGTGGGGCTCTGGCGCTGCGATCTGATCACCCGACAGGATCTTTGCCCCTGGCTGGCAGCCCTGTACGTGGATGACGCGGCGCGAGGCAAGGGGCTGGCGGGGCTGCTGCAAAAGCATGTTATCCACTATGCCGCACAGGCCGGGTATGACACGTTGCATCTCTGGTCTGCCTGCCGTGACTTCTACGAACGTTACGGCTGGCAGTATATCGGCGATGCGCTGGAGTACCCGGACAAAACGGTACATCTCTATCGCTATTCGTCCGGGGCTTCGGCGGGTGCCCCAACAGAGTGACGGCGCACTAACGTTGGACTAAACAGGTGGGTGATTTCCGGTGGCTGACGCTGCTCGGCGAGTGCTAACGCCAGCTCGGCCGCCTGCGTGGCCATGGTGATAATGGGGTAGCGGACGGTGGTCAGGCGAGGGCGCACGTAGCGGGAGACCAGCACATCATCGAAGCCAATAAGGGAAATTTCTCCCGGCACCTCAATCCCGTTGTCATTTAACACCCCCATAGCTCCGGCTGCCATTGAGTCGTTATAGCTGGCAACGGCAGTGAAATTCCTTCCACGTCCTAACAGCTCTGTCATTGCCTGTTCGCCGCCGCTCTCGTCGGGTTCACCGTAAGCCACCAGCCGGTCATTGCACGGCAGACCGTTTTCGCGCAGGGCATCGTAATACCCCAGCAGGCGATCTTCGGCATCGGAAATGGGGTGGTTTGAGCAGAGATAACCAATGCGGGTGTGACCCTGTTGAATCAGATGGCGGGTGGCAAGCCAGGCACCGTAGCGGTCGTCGAGCGCCACGCAGCGTTTCTCAAACCCGGGAATAATCCGGTTGATGATCACCATGCCGGGGATCTGCTTCATCAGATGAATGAGTTCGGCGTCGGGGATCATTTTGGCATGGACAACCAGCGCCGCGCAGCGGTGGCGGATCAGTTGCTCGATAGCCTGGCGTTCTTTTTGTTCATTGTGATAGCCATTGCCGATCAGCAAAAAATTCCCGGTCTGATAAGAAACCTGCTCAACCGCTTTCACCATGGCGCCGAAAAAGGGGTCAGAGACATCACCCACAACCAGCCCGATGGTTTCGGTTGACTGTTGAGCGAGCGCACGGGCGTTAGCATTAGGATGGTAGTTCAGAGATTCCATGGCGTTTTGCACCGCCTGGCGTGATGCGTCACTGGCTTTTGGGGAGTCGTTGATCACGCGCGACACGGTCGCGACGGAAACACCTGCCAGACGGGCCACATCCTTTATTGTCGCCATTCATTACCTTCTTAGTGGGGGTAAGCGTTTACACGCCAATAAGTGTTGCGGAAAAGCGCCGTGCATTCAAGGGGGACGCACTTTCCCTCTCCACAAACGTGACGCAGCACAACCCCGGCGGTGTAATCGTTACACGGCCAGACATGTCGGAATAATGTCAATCTGAACCTTTAGTTACACTTTGCCTCAGGCTGTTGCGATTGTCCGATAGCGGGAAAGAAGACGACATTGATAAAGTTGAGATCCCAGAGGTATTGATTGGTGAGATTTCTTAGTACGGTTTCGTACTCATCTCTTGCACCAACCTGCGCGGATGCGCAGGTTTTTTTTCGCCTCTATTTTTGCTGTCGCTCCTGTACCACTTCTCGTGTAATCTGCCACCATTTACTAACCCTTCACACTGGCTGGCAAAGGGAGTTGAGATGCTTTTTGGGTTCTTTCGCACACTGTTCCGTATCCTCTTTCGCGTCCGTTTAACGGGCGATGCAACGGCGCTCCGCGGCGAGCGTGTACTTATCACACCAAACCATGTTTCCTTTATCGACGGCATCCTGCTGGCGCTGTTTCTGCCTGTGCGCCCGGTGTTTGCGGTCTATACCTCTATTAGTCAGCAGTGGTACATGCGCTGGCTCACCCCGCTGATTGATTTTGTGCCGCTCGACCCGACAAAACCGATGATGATTAAACATCTGGTACGTCTGGTTGAGCAGGGACGTCCGGTGGTGATTTTCCCGGAAGGGCGGATCTCGGTCACCGGCTCGCTGATGAAAATCTACGACGGGGCAGGGTTTGTGGCGGCGAAGTCAAAAGCGACCGTTGTGCCACTTCGTATTGAAGGGGCGGAGCTCACCCATTTCAGCCGTCTGAAAGGGTTAGTGAAGCAGCGCCTGTTCCCGAAAATTACCCTGCATATTCTGCCGCCAACCTCATTACCGATGCCCGACGCGCCGCGTGCGCGCGACCGCCGTAAAATCGCCGGTGAAATGCTGCACCAGATCATGATGGAAGCGCGGATGGCCGTCCGCCCGCGCGAAACGCTCTATGAATCTCTGCTGTCGGCGCAGTACCGCTATGGCGCGAAGAAAAACTGCATTGAAGACATTAACTTCACCCCGGACACCTATCGCAAGCTGCTGACCAAAACCCTGTTCGTGGGACGTATCCTTGAGAAATACAGCCAGAAAGGCGAGAAGATTGGCCTGATGCTGCCTAACGCCGGGATCAGCGCGGCGGTGATTTTTGGTGCGGTTTCCCGGGGCCGTATCCCGGCGATGATGAACTACACGGCGGGCGTAAAAGGGCTGACCAGCGCCATCACGGCGGCTCAAATCAATACCGTTTTCACCTCGCGCCAGTTCCTCGATAAAGGCAAGCTGTGGCACCTGCCGGAGCAGCTGACGCAGGTACGCTGGGTCTTCCTGGAAGATCTGAAAGCGGATGTGACGACGGGTGACAAGCTGTGGATTTTCGCTCACCTGCTGATGCCGCGTCTGGCCCAGGTCAAACAGCAGCCGGAAGATGACGCCATTATCCTCTTTACCTCTGGCTCAGAGGGAAACCCGAAAGGGGTGGTTCACAGTCACAAGAGCATTCTGGCAAACGTGGAGCAGATTAAAAGTATTGCTGACTTTACCTCCAATGACCGGTTCATGTCGGCGCTGCCGCTGTTCCACTCCTTTGGCCTGACAGTGGGGCTTTTTACCCCGCTGTTGACCGGTGCCGAAGTGTTCCTTTACCCAAGCCCGCTCCATTATCGCATTGTGCCGGAGCTGGTGTATGACCGTAACTGCACCGTGCTGTTTGGCACCTCAACCTTCCTCGGTAATTACGCGCGCTTTGCCAATCCGTATGACTTTTACCGCGTGCGCTATGTGGTGGCCGGGGCGGAAAAACTGCAGGAGAGCACGCGCCAGATTTGGCAGGACAAGTTTGGTCTGCGCATTCTTGAAGGCTATGGCGTTACCGAATGCGCGCCGGTGGTCTCGATCAACGTGCCGATGGCGGCGAAGCCGGGGACGGTGGGCCGTATTCTGCCGGGAATGGATGCGCGTCTGCTGGCGGTACCTGGCATTGAGGACGGTGGCCGTCTGCAACTCAAGGGGCCAAACGTGATGAACGGTTATCTGCGAGTGGAAAATCCGGGCGTGCTGGAAGTGCCGACGGCGGAAAACGTCAATGGCGAGAGTGAGACGGGCTGGTATGACACCGGAGATATTGTCCGTTTCGATGAACAGGGCTTCGTGCAGATCCAGGGCCGGGCTAAACGCTTCGCCAAAATTGCGGGTGAGATGGTCTCGCTGGAGATGGTTGAGCAACTGGCGACAGCGGTATCCGCTGACAAGCTGCATGCTACGGTTGTGAAGAGCGATGCCAGCAAAGGCGAAGCGCTGGTGTTGTTCACCACCGACAGCGAACTGAAACGCGACCGGTTGCTACAGCATGCGCGTGAACATGGCATTCCTGAGCTGGCGGTACCGCGCGATATTCGTTACCTGAAGCAGCTTCCGGTGCTGGGCAGCGGGAAGCCTGATTTCGTGACCCTGAAGGGTATGGTTGACGAGGCGGAACAGCAAAATGCGTGAGTCAGTACACACTAACACTTCACTCTGGTCGAAGGGCATGATGGCGGTCATTGCCGCCCAGTTTCTCTCTGCCTTCGGTGACAATGCGTTACTGTTTGCCACCCTGGCATTGCTGAAGGCCGAGTTTTATCCAGACTGGAGCCAGCCCATCCTGCAGATGGTGTTTGTGGGTGCTTACATTATTTTCGCTCCGTTTGTCGGACAGGTGGCGGACAGCTTCCCGAAAGGCCGGGTGATGATGTTTGCGAACGGCCTGAAACTGCTGGGCGCCGCCAGTATTTGTTTTGGTATTAACCCGTTTATCGGCTACACGCTGGTGGGCATTGGCGCAGCGGCGTACTCCCCGGCGAAGTATGGCATCCTGGGGGAACTCACGACCGGCGATAAGCTGGTGAAAGCCAACGGGCTGATGGAGTCCTCTACCATTGCGGCGATCCTGCTCGGCTCTGTCGCAGGGGGCGTACTGGCTGACTGGCATGTGCTGGCGGCGCTGAGCGTGTGTGCAGTAGTTTATGGCGGGGCGGTGGTAGCCAACCTGTTTATTCCAAAATTGCCGGTGGCTCGCCCGGGGCAATCCTGGCGCTTTACGCCTATGACAGGCAGTTTCTTCAACGCCTGCCGCGTGCTGTGGCGTAACGGTGAAACGCGCTTCTCCCTGATGGGCACCAGCATGTTCTGGGGCGCAGGCGTCACGCTGCGTTTCCTGCTGGTGCTGTGGGTGCCGGTGGCGCTGGGGATTACTGACAATGCGACACCGACTTATCTTAACGCAATGGTGGCGATTGGGATTGTCGTTGGGGCTGGCGCGGCGGCGAAGCTGGTGACGCTTGAGACCGTTGCACGCTGCATGCCTGCGGGGATCCTGATTGGCGTGGTGGTGCTTATCTTCTCGCTGCAGCACGCCTTGCTACCCGCCTACGCGCTGCTTGTCCTGATTGGTATTCTGGGGGGCTTTTTCGTTGTGCCGCTCAATGCGCTGTTGCAGGAACGCGGCAAGCAGACCGTCGGCGCAGGGAATGCCATTGCAGTGCAAAATCTCGGTGAAAACCTGGCGATGCTGTTAATGCTGGGGCTCTATTCGCTGGCCGTTAAAGTCGGTGTGCCGGTGGTGGGGATTGGCGTAGGATTCGGTGCGCTGTTTGCGCTGGCGATTGCCGGATTATGGCTCTGGCAGCGTCGCCGTTGATAAGAGCGGCCTGACGCCCTCACCACGGCCCTCTCCTACGGGAGAGGGCGCAAATATTAAAAACGGCAACCAGGTTGCCGTTTGCTTTTATCACGGTGCCGGGTAGGTGTATACCTGATGCACCGCTTCAATCTCTGCTAATACCTCTTCACTCAGATTCAGATGGAAACTCTCGATATTCGTTTTCAGCTGTTCCATGGTCGTTGCGCCCAGCAGAGTGCTGGCAACAAACGGCTGACGACGCACGAAGGCCAGGGCCATCTGGGCTGGATCAAGACCGTGACGTTTCGCGATATCCACATAGGCCGCCACGGCTTTTTGTGTCTGCTCACCGCTGTAGCGGGTAAAGCGGCTGAACAAGGTGTTACGCGCTCCGGCAGGTTTCGCGCCGTTAAGGTATTTCCCTGTCAACGTACCAAAGCCCAGACATGAATAGGCGAGCAATTCCACCTCTTCGTATTGCGTCACTTCGGCCAGACCCACTTCATAGCTGCGGTTGAGCAGGCTGTATGGGTTCTGGATGGTGACGATGCGGGGCAGGTCATGTTTGTCCGCCAGGTGCAGATAGCGCATCACGCCAAAGGCCGTTTCGTTAGAGACACCGATGTAGCGGATTTTTCCCGCTCGCTGGCATTCGGCCAGGGCTTCCAGCGTTTCCAGTAGCGTAACGGCCGGGGCGCTCTCATTCCAGCTATAGCCCAGCTTTCCAAAGCAGTTGGTGGGGCGCTGCGGCCAGTGAACCTGATAGAGATCGAGATAGTCGGTTTGCAGGCGCTTCAGGCTGGCATCCAGCGCGGCGCGGATATTTTTGCGATCGAGGATCTGGTTTGGACGGATCCCGGCATCGTTGTTGCGTGCGGGGCCGCTGACTTTTGACGCAACAACCAGCTTTTCGCGATTCCCGCGTTTGGCGAGCCAGTTGCCGACGTAGGTTTCGGTAAGCCCCTGCGTTTCCGGACGAGGCGGTACAGGGTACATCTCTGCAACATCAATCAGGTTAATGCCCTGGCTGACGGCATAATCGAGTTGTGCATGGGCATCGGCTTCGCTGTTTTGTTCACCAAATGTCATCGTGCCCAACCCCAGTTGACTTATTTCCAGAGCGCTGTGGGGGATACGGTGATAATGCATAGCCGGCTTCCTTCATTAGAAATACAGACCACGTCAGGAACCTCCCGACAAAGGAATATAAACATGGCAGAGGGGAAGCAAAAGGGGAAGAAAAAAATCAAAAAGGCCAGCAAGCCACTGACCTTTATCTGTTTATCGCTCGATAATCTGCGAAACTTCGTCGCGATTGATCTGCATTTTATTACCCTGCTGGTCATGGTAGCTGACCAGGCCAGTATCATCGTCGACTTCAGGTTTACCGTCGGTCAGGATCATCCGGCCATCTTTCGTCGCCATAACGTAATCGCTGCTACAGCCCGATACCGCAAACGCTAAACCCACTGCTGAAATCAACACTGCCCATTTTTTCATCGTTATCGTCCTCACCTGGCTCGTATCAAATCATAGTGTAGTATTAACCTGATATATCGAAAGGAGAAAGGGGGAAAATCTTAAATCCCCGTCGAT
Source organism: Enterobacter cloacae complex sp. 277I4 (assembly GCF_050031465.1). NCBI lineage: Bacteria > Pseudomonadati > Pseudomonadota > Gammaproteobacteria > Enterobacterales > Enterobacteriaceae > Enterobacter > Enterobacter cloacae complex sp. 277I4. The sequence continues at coordinate 4,078,252 of NZ_JBLGWC010000001.1, read as the reverse complement.
TATGTTTGATAGTTCGCAAAATGAGTAAAAAACTATGTTTTCAGTAAGAAATGGCGAGCCAGCAGCGCACCTGTGAAGTTCTTTTTGAGATAAAAGCCGCGCGGCAACGTGAGTATCGGTTCGCCCTTGGCGCCAATAGCCTCGGTGAGGGCTTTGCTGTTGGCCGCTTTCGGACGCAGCTGTAAAACTTCTCCGTGTCGGGCCGTGATGCGCTCTACCTGTCCAAGGACGATCATATCCATCAGCTCTTCCCAGTCCAGCCTTAGCTGCCGCTCTTCATCTTCATCGGGACTCCAGAGTAGCGGCGCGCCTACCCGGCGTTCAGCCAGCGGGATCTGGCGTTCACCCTCTACCGGAACCCAGAGCACGCGCTTGAGTTTATGGCGAACATGGCTGGTTTCCCACGTCACGCCGGTATTACCGGTTAATGGCGCCACGCAGACAAAGGTGGTTTCAAGGGGCTTTCCCAGACGGTCTATGGGAATGGTTTTTAGCTCAACGCCCAGAGCCGCAAAATCCTGCTCGGGTTTACTCCCCGCACTTGCCCCCAGCCACAACTCAAGCAACATGCCGATCCAGCCCTTATCTCGTTTCAGATCCTTTGGGATCGGCAATCCTGCCATCGCTGCCAGTTCGCCAAGCGAAAAGCCCGCCAGACGCTGCGCCTGCCCAAGCAACTGGGCTTCGCTTGTTGGCGGAGAAAGCATGGGTGAGAGCGCAAGCATGACGGCAACCTTTTGATTAAAAAATAAACTAAGAAACTATCCCCTGTGGATAGAGTTTAACTTTTTCTGTACGAATATGCCATGTGCATGATTTTTAGGTTTTTTTAGTTATGTGCGACCGTCCTTTCAGAAGTGAAAAACGGGTTGTTCAATTCTGGTCACTGACAATAAACAGGATCTTACACCATGTTATCCACAGAAAAGTGGGATAACTGGGAATAACCCTGACTACTGTTTCAATTTACAGCCTTGACGTGCGACGAAAATCGAATTTTCACACAAATTGTGCCTAACTTATTGGCACAATCTGTGGATAAAACCGACGCTGTTCGATCTTTCATCAGCATAACGTTCATAGGTGTGATGATCGTCACGTAATTCCTTCCTGGGGCGCTAAAAACAGAGCTAATTAAATGAAAATTATAGGAATGTTTTCAGCGGGTGACACGGTGTAGCGAGGGGCTCTTCAGGTTGTTCATCGGTAATTCCACACTTCTTCACAACTATATCCACAGAAAAGGTGAATAAAATTGCCCTTGTTGCCGCTTATCTGTTTATAACTCTGCGCATATTTGTGAGTTATTCAAATGTTATTAGGTTGCAGGCCTGTAAGAGAGTGGTTTACCGCCTCCCTGTAGTGTGAAACAATCATTCATATATCAGATTTAGTTTGGGGTAGTCCGGTGATTGATGACGATGGCTACCGCCCGAACGTAGGAATAGTAATTTGTAATCGTCAGGGCCAGGTGATGTGGGCCCGGCGATATGGTCAGCACTCCTGGCAGTTTCCGCAAGGCGGGATCAACCCAGGGGAGTCCCCAGAACAAGCGATGTACCGGGAGCTGTTTGAAGAGGTCGGTTTAAGCCGAAAAGATGTTCGCATCCTGGCTTCGACCCGCAACTGGTTGCGTTACAAGTTACCGAAACGTTTGGTGCGTTGGGACACAAAGCCGGTTTGTATCGGCCAGAAACAGAAGTGGTTTCTGTTGCAATTGGTGGGCAACGATTCAGATATCAATATGCAAACCAGCAGTACGCCGGAGTTTGATGGCTGGCGCTGGGTGAGTTACTGGTATCCTGTTCGTCAGGTCGTGTCATTTAAACGCGATGTTTACCGTAGGGTGATGAAAGAGTTCGCAAGTGTTGTCATGCAGCTTCAGGAGATCCCGCCTAAGCCGCAGAGCGCACCTGCCTGGCGACGTAAAAGAGGTTAAGCTACGCAAATCATGCTCACCCGCTTGCGAGAAATAGTCGAGAAAGTGGCCAGTGCGCCTCGTCTGAACGAGGCGCTGAATATTCTGGTCACTGACATCTGTCTTGCGATGGAAACTGAAGTCTGTTCGGTGTATCTGGCCGATCATGACCGACGTTGCTACTACCTGATGGCGACCCGTGGTTTAAAAAAACCACGCGGTCGTACCGTTACGCTCGCCTTTGATGAAGGTATCGTAGGCCTGGTGGGGCGACTGGCTGAACCCATCAACCTTGCCGACGCGCAAAAGCACCCCAGCTTTAAATACATTCCCTCCGTAAAAGAAGAGCGTTTCCGCGCCTTCCTGGGCGTACCGATCATCCAGCGTCGTCAACTGCTTGGCGTACTGGTCGTTCAGCAGCGCGAACTGCGTCAGTATGACGAAAGCGAAGAGTCTTTCCTCGTGACGCTAGCCACGCAGATGGCTGCGATCCTCTCTCAGTCTCAGCTTGCTGCCCTGTTTGGGCAGTATCGTCACACGCGTATTCGTGCGCTGCCGGCCTCGCCTGGCGTGGCGATTGCTGAAGGCTGGATGGACGCCACCCTGCCGCTGATGGAGCAGGTGTACGAAGCCTCAACGCTGGATGAAGCACTTGAGCGCGAGCGCCTCACCGCGGCGCTGGAAGAGGCAGCCAACGAATTTCGGCGTTACAGCAAACGCTTTGCCGCCGGGGCGCAAAAAGAGACGGCGGCCATTTTTGACCTCTATTCGCACCTGCTCTCCGATGCGCGTCTGCGCCGTGAGCTTTTTGCCGAGGTTGATAAAGGTGCCGTAGCGGAATGGGCCGTTAAAAAGGTCATCGAAAAATTTGCGGAGCAATTTGCCGCACTGACAGACGGTTACCTGAAAGAGCGTGCGGGAGATCTACGTACACTCGGTCAGCGTCTGCTGTTCCACCTTGATGACACGATCCAGTGGCCGAATGCCTGGCCAAAACGCTTTGTGCTGGTTGCCGATGAACTGTCCGCGACCACGCTGGCGGAGCTGCCGCAGGACAGGCTGGCAGGTGTGGTCGTGCGCGATGGCGCAGCTAACTCCCATGCGGCTATTATGGTTCGTGCCCTGGGCATCCCCACCGTTATGGGGGCCGATATTCAGCCCTCGGTGCTGCACCGACGCACGCTGGTGGTTGATGGCTATCGCGGTGAGCTCCTGGTCGATCCTGAGCCGGTCCTGCTCCAGGAATACCAGCGCCTTATCAGTGAGGAGAATGAATTAAGCAAGCTGGCGGAAGATGACGTCGACCTGCCTGCACAACTCAAAAGCGGCGAGCGCATCAAAGTTATGCTCAACGCAGGGTTAAGCCCCGAGCATGAAGAGAAGCTCGGCAGCCGCATTGATGGCATCGGCTTATATCGCACTGAAATCCCGTTCATGCTGCAAAGCGGCTTTCCCTCAGAAGAGGAACAGGTTGCGCAGTATCAGGGCATGTTGCAGATGTTTAACGACAAGCCGGTTACCCTGCGTACCCTGGACGTTGGGGCGGATAAACAGCTGCCGTATATGCCAATCAGTGAAGAAAACCCGTGCCTAGGCTGGCGTGGGATCCGCATTACGCTGGATCAGCCTGAGATCTTCCTGATCCAGGTGCGCGCCATGCTGCGCGCGAATGCGGCGACCGGGAACCTCAGCATCTTACTGCCTATGGTCACCAGCATCGATGAGATCGACGAAGCGCGACGGTTGATCGAACGTGCAGGCCGTGAAGTCGAAGAGATGATTGGTTACGCGATCCCCAAACCGCGGATCGGGGTGATGCTCGAAGTGCCGTCCATGGTCTTCATGCTGCCGCAGCTGGCGAACCGGGTGGATTTTATCTCTGTCGGGACCAACGATCTGACGCAGTATATTCTGGCTGTCGATCGTAACAACACGCGTGTTGCCAGTATTTATGACAGCCTGCATCCGGCCATCATTCGGGCGCTGGCGATGATTGCCCGTGAAGCGGAACAATACGGTATCGATTTGCGGCTGTGTGGCGAAATGGCCGGGGATTCAATGTGCGTTGCGATCCTCATCGGCCTGGGGTATCGCCATCTGTCGATGAACGGCCGCGCTGTCGCACGTGTGAAGTACCTGCTGCGCCATATTGACATCGAGGATGCCCGCGAGCTGGCCGAGCGCAGTCTTGAAGCGCAGCTGGCAACGGAAGTGCGTCATCAGGTCGCCGCGTTTATGGAGCGACGCGGCATGGGCGGCCTGATCCGCGGTGGCCGCTGAAGTTTTTATCTCTCTACCTGTAGGCTGAGGGATCCACAATGATTCATAAACAGAAGCAATAACGCAGCTCTCAGAATGACCACCAGAGCTGTATGTTCCCCCTCACCCCAGCCCTCTCTCAGGTGGCGAGGGAGCCGTCCGTGCGTAATTTTTCGGTGGGGATCCCTCTGCCCCGTGGGAGAGGGCAACATCCCACACCATCCTCTATACACATCTTTTACATCTCTGGCGCATCCTCCGCGTCCGCCTTGTGCTATGATTCGCAACTTTGGAGCCTCTGCTGACTGCCGGGGCGCATCTCTACCGCTGTCCACTTTCAGCGGAATAACAACATCTTGTGGTGACAGATGAACAGTGGTTATCTGCATTTTCCGGAATTTGATCCGGTCATTTTCTCAGTAGGACCCGTTTCGCTTCACTGGTACGGTCTGATGTACCTGGTGGGCTTCATTTTTGCTATGTGGCTTGCTGGCCGTCGCGCCAGTCGTCCTGGCAGCGGCTGGACCAAAAACGAAGTCGAAAACCTGCTTTACGCGGGCTTCCTCGGTGTGTTCCTTGGTGGGCGTATTGGCTATGTCCTGTTCTATAACCTACCGGTATTCCTCAACGATCCGCTCTATCTGTTCCGCGTCTGGGACGGGGGGATGTCCTTCCATGGCGGCCTGATTGGTGTGATTCTGGTGATGGTGATTTTTGCCAAACGCACCAAACGCAACTTCTTCCAGGTATCGGATTTTATCGCGCCATTGATTCCGTTTGGTCTGGGGGCTGGTCGTCTGGGCAACTTTATCAACGGCGAGCTGTGGGGACGTGTCGACCCGAGCGTTTCCTTTACTATGCTGTTCCCGGGCTCGCGCGCGGAAGACCTGGCGCTGCTGCCGTCTCATCCTGAATGGCAATCCATTTTTGATACGTACGGCGTTCTGCCGCGTCACATGTCTCAGCTCTATGAACTGGCGCTGGAAGGCGTGGTGCTGTTTATCATCCTGAATCTGTTTATCCGCAAACCGCGCCCGATGGGGGCTGTCTCCGGCCTGTTCCTGATTGGCTACGGTGCGTTCCGTATCATCGTTGAGTTCTTCCGCCAGCCGGATGCGCAGTTCACCGGCGAGTGGGTACAGTACATCAGCATGGGGCAAATCCTCTCCATTCCGATGATCGTGGCAGGTGCCATTATGATGATTTGGGCGTATCGTCGTCGTCCACAGCAACAACTTTCCTGAGGAACCATGAAACAGTATCTTGAATTGATGAAAAAAGTGCTCGACGAGGGCACGCCGAAAAATGACCGTACCGGAACCGGCACGCTCTCCATTTTTGGCCACCAGATGCGCTTCAACCTGCAAGAAGGCTTCCCCCTGGTGACGACAAAGCGCTGCCACCTGCGCTCGATCATTCATGAACTGCTCTGGTTCCTGCAAGGCGATACCAACGTTGCCTATCTGCACGAAAACAATGTCTCTATCTGGGACGAATGGGCAGATGAAAACGGCAATCTGGGCCCGGTGTACGGCAAGCAGTGGCGTGCGTGGCCAACGCCTGATGGCCGCCATATTGACCAGATCACCACCGTGATGAACCAGCTGAAAAACGACCCGGACTCGCGCCGTATTATCGTTTCTGCCTGGAACGTGGGTGAGCTGGATAAAATGGCGCTGGCACCGTGCCATGCGTTCTTCCAGTTCTATGTGGCTGATGGCAAACTCTCCTGCCAGCTTTACCAGCGCTCTTGCGATGTCTTCCTCGGCCTGCCCTTTAACATCGCCAGCTATGCGCTGTTAGTACATATGATGGCCCAGCAGTGCGATCTGGAAGTGGGCGATTTTGTCTGGACCGGTGGGGATACGCACCTGTACAGCAACCACATGGAACAGACGCATCTCCAGCTGACCCGTGAACCGCGTGCACTGCCGAAGCTGATTATCAAACGTAAACCGGAATCGATCTTCGATTACCGCTTTGACGACTTCGAGATTGAGGGATACGACCCGCATCCGGGCATCAAAGCGCCTGTCGCAATCTGATACGGCAAATCGTTACATAACCGGCGCATTTACGCGCCGGTTTTTTTTCGTCTGTACTCTGTTTCCCGAGGCGTTATCCAGTCGGCGTGCAACGCGCTGCAACGGATAACATTCTCTGGATAACGCCTCGTAAAACCCCGAATTGCGGCTCGTCATGTTCACGGCGTTTCGCCACACTCCCGGCATGAAAAAAGAGCATGGCTTTACGCTTATCGAAACTCTGGTTGCCATTTCGCTGGTTATTATCCTCAGCGCGACAGGGCTCGCCGGCTGGGACAACTGGCAACAGCGGCAGAGGTTGTGGCAGGTCGCCTGTCAGGTCCGCGACTATCTGGTGTTTCTGCGAAACGATGCCAATCGTCACAACCGTGACCACCTGATTACGCTTCAGCAGGACGACAGAGGCGCCTGTTTGATGAGCTCTGCAGTGCAGGGCTGTGAGAACAACAGCCCGTATGTGCTCAGACCGTTGTGGCCTGACGTCGTGCTAAGGGAGGTTACGCCTTCATTAGGATTCTATGGATTAAGGGACACGGCGTGGGCAGGGCGGATACGGGTACAGAGCAGGGCAGGAGAATGGATGATTGTCGTCTCAAACGGAGGGCGTATCAGGATGTGCACTGTTGCAGGGGAAAACTCATGCCGATGAACCAGCACGGCTTCTCACTCACAGAGGTGCTGGTTGCAATGGCGATCAGCAGCATTCTGTTACTCAGCACGTCGCGTTTTTTACCGGAGCTGCAACGGGCAGTTTTGCTGCAATCCAGGGCGCAGGAGCGTGAAGAAGAGATCTGGCAACGCCTGTTCGCGATTGGCAAGCAGTTACAGCGCGCGGGGTATTGCGCGGGTAATTGTCACGGGCAGAGCCTGACCATCGGCAGGGAGGGAAGCTGTGTGATTGTCCGGTGGGATGCAAACAGTAACGGCACCTGGGACACCTCAGCATCGGATAACGAAAGTACGGGGTTTCGTCTGGAATCAGGCGCGCTGGAAACCCTGCGTGGCGCGACGGGGTGTGAAGGAAAAGGATGGGAGAAACTTACCGACCCGGCCCGGCTTATGATCCACACATTTGTGGTACGTAAACATGAGCATCCGGAATTTGCGCCAGCGTTATATCTCGAGCTGTCCGCCAGCGGGGTGAATGATAAGCACGCTGCCCCTTACCAGGCTCGCTATGGCGTGACGGGATTTAACTTGTGAGCCGCCAGCATGGGATTGCCTCACTGACGCTGGTTCTGCTGTTACTGGTGTTAGGCACACTGATCCTGACCGGCCTTAACCAGCAACTCATAACATTTACCATGCTGGTTGGCGACGAGAGCCGCGCCATCCAGCAGCAGGCAGCCACGCAGTCTGCGCTGGAGTGGGGGCGCGTTCAGCGCTGGTCGTTGCAGCCTGATGTACAGTGCAAACAGAGACAAACGCAACGTGTTTGTTTGCGTGTACTGAATGAGTCGCAGGTGTTACTCATCGCTGGAGATGGAGATCTGTTGCTCTGGCGTGGCGGGGAGATTGTCAACGGGCATATACGCTTTTTACCTCATGGCTGGAGTGATTTTTGCCCGCTAAAGGAGCGTGCGTTATGTCGGTTGCCGTAAAGAATGAAAAGGGGTTCAGCATGGTCGACGTGTTGCTGGCGATGATGCTGCTGGTGGCGATCGTAACGGCGCTGTCCGGCTATCACCGGGCGCTGGCTTCCCGCTTTGCCCTGTTTAGCCAGTATCGTCAGCTCTGGCACATCGCCTGGACGCAGTCGCAGATGGATGCTGGTGCGCTGCCAGCGGGCTGGCAGATAAACCGGATGCAGACAACGCAGTCTGGATGTGTCAGCATCACGGTTACACTTATTTCTCCTCTGGGTCGACGCGGTGAGATGACGCGTCTGCATTGCCCGGTTAGCCAGTAGTCGGGAGCGTCTATGTTAAGGGTCTACCACTCAAATCGTCTGGATGTGCTGGAAGCGCTGATGGAATTTATCGTTGAGCGTGAGCGGCTCGACGATCCGTTTGAGCCTGAAATGGTGCTGGTGCAGAGCACCGGTATGGCACAATGGCTGCAGATGTCGCTTTCCCGTAAATTTGGCATCGCGGCGAATATCGATTTTCCGCTTCCCGCGAGCTTTATCTGGGAGATGTTTGTCCGCGTGTTGCCTGACATCCCGGAGCAGAGCGCGTTTAACAAACAGAGCATGAGCTGGAAGCTGATGGCGCTTTTGCCAGATATGCTCACGCATGATGAGTTTGCCATGCTGCGCCACTACCTGCATGACGATACCGACAAACGCAAGCTGTTCCAGCTGGCATCACGTACCGCGGATCTCTATGACCAGTATTTAGTGTATCGTCCGGAATGGCTGACTCGCTGGGAGGCGGGTGAGTTGGTGGAAGGCCTTCCAGAGGCGCAGGTCTGGCAGGCGCCGCTGTGGAAAGCGCTGGTGGCGCATACCGAAAAGCTGGGTCAACCCAAGTGGCACCGTGCGAACCTCTACCAACGGTTCATCTCCATACTGGAAAATAGCACTGACCGACCGGCCCGGCTGCCCTCCCGCGTATTTATCTGCGGTATTTCCGCCTTGCCACCCGTCTATCTGGATGCGCTGAAAGCGCTCGGAAAACACACCGACATCCATATTCTCTTTACTAACCCCTGCCGCCATTACTGGGGCGACATTCAGGATGACCGGTGGCTTTCGCGGCTTGTGACGCGCCAGCGGCGACGTCTCTTTGAAGAACGCACGGTGCCCTTGTTTAAAGACTGTGCCTCTGCCGCGCAGCTTTTTGATGAGCAGGGCATTCAGAACCTGCCAAACCCGCTGCTTGCCTCTTGGGGCAAGCTGGGCCGGGACTACATTCATATGCTCTCTGATATCACCTCGTCAGGCGAAGGCGACGTGGATGCGTTTGTTGAAATCACGCCGGACAGCCTGCTGCACAATATCCAGTCCGATATTCTGGATCTGGAAAATCGCGCGGTGATGGGCGTGACGGCCGAAGAATTTGAACGCAGCGACACGAAACGGAGACTGGATCCCGACGATCGCAGTATCACGGTGCATGTTTGCCACAGTGCGCAGCGTGAAGTCGAAGTCCTGCACGATCAGTTGCTCGCCATGCTGCAGGACGATCCTGACCTGACACCGCGTGATATCGTGGTGATGGTGGCGGATATCGACAGCTACAGCCCCTTTATTCAGGCCGTTTTCGGCAGTGCGACGGGAGAGCGCTACCTGCCTTATGCCATCTCTGACCGTCGGGCTCGCCAGTCTCACCCGGCCTTGCAGGCATTCGTTACCCTGCTGTCACTGCCCGACAGCCGCTTCATTTCCGAAGATGTCCTGGCATTGCTCGATGTCCCCGTGCTGGCCGCTCGTTTCAACATTAACGAAGAGGGGTTGCGCTACCTTCGTCAGTGGGTAAACGAGTCTGGCGTACGTTGGGGGATCGATGACGACAACGTACAGGAGTTTGAGCTTCCCCCTACCGGGCAGCACACCTGGCAGTTTGGTCTGACGCGTATGCTGCTGGGGTATGCCATGGAAAGCAGCCAGGGCGAGTGGAACGAGGTCCTGCCTTATGATGAGTCCAGCGGGCTCATCGCGGAGCTTGTCGGGCATTTAGCCTCGCTGCTGATGCAGCTTAACCGCTGGCGACGTGCGCTAATGCAGCCGCGTCCGCTGGAGGAGTGGCTGCCGGTTTGCCGGGAACTGCTCAATGATTTCTTCCTGCCGGACAGTGACACGGAAGCCGCAATGGCGCTGATTGAAACACAGTGGCAGGCGATAGTCGATGAGGGGGTGAACTCCCACTATAACGAAGCGATCCCGCTTTCGCTTCTGCGGGACGAATTGACCCTGCGCCTCGATCAGGAGCGTATCAGCCAGCGCTTCCTTGCCGGGCCGATCAATATCTGCACGCTGATGCCCATGCGTTCCATTCCCTTCAAAGTGGTGTGTCTGCTTGGTATGAATGACGGTGTTTATCCGCGAGCCCTGCCGCCGCTGGGCTTTGATCTCATGAGCCCGGCACCGAAGCGGGGCGACCGTAGCCGTCGTGATGATGACCGCTACCTCTTCCTTGAGGCGCTTATTTCCGCGCAGAACAAGCTTTACATCAGTTATATCGGTCGGTCGATTCAGGACAACAGCGAGCGTTTTCCCTCTGTTCTGGTGCAGGAACTGGTGGACTATATCGGACAGAGCCACTACCTGCCGGGGGATGAAGAACGTAACTGCGATGAGAGCGACCAGCGGGTGAAAGCGCATATCACCTGTTGTCACAGCCGTATGCCGTTTGACCCGATGAACTACGTCGCCAGCGAATTGCAGAGCTATGCCCAGGAGTGGCTCCCCGCGGCGAAGAAAGAGGGGAGGGCGCATAGCGATTTCATTCAGGAGCTCGACGCGCGGCCCATTGAAACCCTGACCTTCGAACAGCTGCAGCGGTTTTGGGCGCACCCGGTACGCGCCTTCTTCCAGCAGCGGTTGCAGGTAAATTTCCGCTCGGAAGAGAGCGAAATTCCTGACGCAGAACCGTTTACGCTGGAAGGGCTGGAACGTTATCAGTTAAACCTCCAGCTGCTGAATGCGCTGGTGGAGCAGGAAGATGCTGACAAACTGTTCCGCCGCTATCGCGCTGCGGGGCAATTACCGTATGGTGCGTTTGGGGAGATCGTCTGGGAGGCGCAGTGCACAGAGATGAAGGCGCTTGCCGAGCGTGTTATCGAATGCCGACAGCCGGGAACAAGCCTTGAAATCGACCTCAACTGCAACGGTATCCAGCTGACGGGCTGGCTGACGCAGGTTCAACCGGACGGGCTGCTGCGCTGGCGGCCTTCCATGCTGAGCGTTTCACAGGGTTTGCAACTCTGGCTCGAACATCTTGTCTACAGTGCTGGCGGTAACCAGGGTGAAAGCCGGATGTTTGTACGCAAGGAGGGCGAGTGGCGTTTCCCGCCAATGGAGCCGGAGCAGGCGTTACATTACTTATCCTTGTACATTGAAGGTTATCGTCAGGGGATGAACAAGCCGCTGCTGCTGCTGCCTGAAAGTGGCGGGGCGTGGATAAAAGCCTGTTATGACGCGCAGAATGATGCGATGTTAACGGATGACGCTTCACTGCAGAAAGCGCGGAGTAAATTTGTTCAGGCCTGGGAAGGTAACATGATGGTCCGTGGTGAAGGCGATGATGTCTGGTATCAACGGTTATGGCGAACGCTTGAGCCAGAATACTTTGAGACCATCACGGAAGAGGCACAACGTTACCTGTTACCGTTGTTCAAATTTAAACAGTCCTGAGCGCTGTATAAAAATTGCGCAGTAAAGGGTGTTCATTTATGATGCACCTGCTATCACGGACTGATGTACAGAAAGAAAGAGATGCTGGCGTGTCCAGCACGAAGTTTGTTAATGATGTAGCCGTGATAAAGAGGTCGTTAATGCCAGGCAGCACCTTGTTCAAAGCGTTTGTTTTGTTTGTCGCCCTTTGGGCTCCCGTCACTCAGGCAGACTCCGGTTGGCAACCCGTTCAGGAAACTATCCGGAAGAGCGAAAAAGATACCCGTCAGTATCAGGCTGTCCGCCTTGATAACGGGATGACCGTGCTGCTGGTTTCCGATCCGCAGGCGGTGAAATCCCTCTCGGCGCTTGTGGTACCCGTTGGGTCGCTGGAAGATCCCGAAGCGCACCCGGGTCTTGCGCACTATCTGGAACATATGACGCTGATGGGGTCCAAAAAATACCCCCAGCCTGATAGCCTCTCCGAATTTCTGAAAATGCATGGCGGCAGCCACAACGCCAGTACGGCACCGTATCGGACGGCGTTTTATCTGGAAGTCGAAAATGATGCGCTGGAAGGGGCGGTGGATCGTCTCGCCGATGCCATTGCCGCACCGCTGCTGGATAAAAAATACGCTGACCGTGAACGTAATGCCGTCAATGCTGAATTGACCCTGGCCCGTACGCGAGACGGTATGCGCATGGCGCAGGTGAGCGCCGAAACCATCAACCCGGCGCACCCTGGATCCCGTTTTTCCGGGGGGAACCTCGAGACGCTGAGTGACAAACCAAACAGCCCGGTGCTTGATGCGCTGCATGCGTTTCGCGACAAATACTACTCCGCCAACCTGATGAAAGCGGTTATCTACAGCAACAAACCGTTGCCAGAACTGGCTGCCATGGCGGCGCAGACCTTTGGACGGGTACCAAATAAAAACATCGACCTGCCGCAGATAAACGTACCGGTTGTCACCGACGCGCAGAAAGGGATCGTGATCCACTACGTGCCCGCACTGCCGCGCAAGGTGTTACGCGTTGAGTTCCGCATTGATAACAATACCGCACAGTTCCGCAGTAAAACGGATGAACTGGTCACCTATCTTATTGGTAACCGTAGCCCGGGAACGCTTTCTGACTGGCTGCAAAAGCAGGGGCTGGTGGAAGGGATCCGTGCCGACTCCGATCCAGTGGTTAACGGCAACAGCGGTGTGCTGGCGATTTCCGCCACCCTGACCGACAAAGGGCTGGCGCACCGTGATGAGGTGGTCGCGGCTATCTTCAGCTATCTCTCGTTGCTGCGCGATAAAGGCGTCGATAAACGCTACTTTGACGAACTGGCACACGTGCTGGATCTCGATTTCCGCTATCCGTCCATTACCCGCGACATGGACTATGTTGAGTGGCTGGCGGATACCATGATCCGCGTGCCGGTTGAACATACCCTGGACGCGGTCAACATTGCCGACCAGTATGACGCTGAGGCGATAAAAGCGCGCCTGGCAATGATGACCCCACAGAATGCCCGCATCTGGTACATCAGCCCGAACGAGCCGCATAACAAAACGGCCTATTTCGTGGATGCCCCTTACCAGGTGGATAAAATCAGTGAGCAAACGTTCGCAAACTGGCAGAAAAAGGCCAGCGAGATCGCGTTGAAGCTGCCGGAACTGAATCCCTACATCCCGGATGATTTCTCCCTGATTAAAACCGCGAAAGCGTACCCACACCCGCAGCTTATTGTTGATGAGCCGACGTTGCGCGTGGTGTACACCCCAAGCCACTACTTCGCCAGCGAGCCAAAAGCCGATGTCAGCGTTGTTCTTCGCAACCCGAAAGCGATGGATAGCGCCAAAAATCAGGTGATGTTTGCGCTCAATGACTATCTGGCCGGTATCGCACTTGACCAGCTCAGCAACCAGGCCGCTGTAGGTGGGATCAGCTTCTCTACCAACGCCAATAACGGACTGATGGTCAATGCAAACGGCTATACCCAGCGTTTGCCTCAGCTGTTCCAGGCGTTGCTGGAGGGCTATTTCAGCTACACGCCAACGGAAGAGCAGTTTGAGCAGGCGAAGTCCTGGTATGCGCAGATGATGGATTCCGCTGAGAAAGGCAAGGCGTACGATCAGGCGATTATGCCGGCGCAGATGCTGTCGCAAATTCCTTATTTCCAGCGTGAAGATCGCCGGGCGCTGCTGCCATCCATCACATTAAAAGAGGTGTTGGCCTACCGCGACGCGCTGAAAACTAACACGCGTCCGGAGTTTCTTATCGTCGGCAACATGAGCGAGGACCAGGACAAAACGCTGGCAGAGAACGTACGTCAGCAGCTCGGTTCAAAAGGCGACGAGTGGTGCCGTAACCAGGACGTGCTGGTTGAGAAAAAACAGAATGTGATTTTTGAAAAAGCAGGTAACAGCACGGATTCCGCGCTGGCCGCCGTGTTTGTTCCTACGGGCTATGATGAATTTGCCAGCTCTGCGCAGAGTGCCGTTCTGGGGCAAATTATACAGCCGTGGTTCTACAATCAGCTGCGCACAGAAGAGCAGCTTGGCTACGCGGTCTTTGCCTTCTCCATGAACGTTGGCCGCCAGTGGGGGCTGGGTTTCCTGCTGCAGAGCAGCGATAAACAGCCCGCTTATCTCTGGCAGCGTTACCAGGCTTTCTTCCCGCAAGCGGAAGCTAAACTGCGAGCCATGAAGCCGGATGAGTTTGCCCAAATCCAGCAGGCCGTCATCGCGCAGGTGATGCAGCCGCCTCAGACGCTGGGTGAAGAAGCATCCCAACTGAGCAAAGATTTCGATCGCGGTAATCTGAAATTTGATTCGCGTGATAAAGTAGTGGCCGAGATAAAACAGCTGACGCCTCAGAAGGTTGCCGACTTCTTCCATCAGGCGGTGGTTAAACCGCAGGGAATAGCCATTCTGTCTCAGGTTTCTGGTAGCCAGAACGGAAAAACGGACTACGTTAACCCGAAAGGCTGGAAAATCTGGAAGAGCGTCAGCGCCCTGCAGCAATCTATGCCCTGGAGTAAGAAAGAATGACCGACACCGCTGAGTCCCTTGATCCCTTACGTTTACCTCTGCAGGGTGAACGATTGATTGAAGCCTCAGCGGGAACGGGAAAAACCTTCACCATTGCCGCGCTTTATCTGCGTCTGTTGCTGGGGCTTGGCGGCCAGGCCGCTTTTCCGCGTCCGTTAAGCGTGGAGGAGCTGCTGGTGGTGACCTTCACCGAGGCCGCCACCGCTGAGCTGCGCGGCCGTATCCGTGCCAATATTCATGAACTGCGTATCGCCTGTCTGCGCGAAAGCACGGATAACCCTCTCTACGCGAGCCTGCTGGCAGAGATTGCCGATAAACAGCAGGCCGCACAGTGGCTGCTTCTGGCTGAACGGCAAATGGACGAGGCCTCTGTCTTCACCATCCACGGTTTTTGCCAGCGCATGCTGAGCCTGAATGCGTTTGAATCCGGCATGCTGTTTGAACTGCAGCTTATTGAAGATGAGTCTGAGCTTCGCTACCAGGCCTGTGCTGATTTCTGGCGTCGCCACTGCTACCCGTTACAGCGGGAGATCGCCGAAGCGGTACATGCGTTGTGGAAAGGCCCTGAGGAGCTTCTGCGCGCCATTGAGCGCTATCTGCAGGGGGAGGCCCCGGTCATTAAATCTCCACCGCCTGCGGATGAAACGCTGGCCTCGCGCCATGAAAAAATCGTCGCGAAGATTGCAGCCGTTAAGCAAAAATGGATTGAGTCTGTCGGCGAGATCGACGCCATTATCGAAAACTCCGGGATCGACAGGCGCAAGTTTAACCGTGGTAATCAGGGGAAATGGATCGACAAGATCACTGCCTGGGCGCAGGAAGAGACGCGCGGTTACCAGCTCCCGGATGCGCTGGAAAAATTTTCCCGGCGTTTTCTGATTGAGCGAACCAAAGCCGATGGCATTGTTCCGGAGCACCCGCTGTTTGTTGAGATCGAAACCCTGCTGGCAGAGCCATTAACCCTTAACGACCTGATGATCACCCGCGCCATGGCGGAGATCCGTGAAGCGGTGTCGCGTGAGAAACGCCGCCGGGGTGAGCTGGGCTTTGACGATATGCTAAGTCGCCTGGACGCGGCGTTGTGCAGTGAAAATGGCGAGGCGCTTGCCGCCGCCATCCGCACGCGCTTTCCGGTGGCGATGATTGACGAATTTCAGGATACCGATCCCCAGCAGTACCGCATTTTCCGCCGCATCTGGCGACAGCAGCCTAACACGGCACTGTTGCTCATTGGCGATCCCAAACAGGCCATTTATGCCTTCCGTGGCGCGGATATTTTCACTTACATGAAAGCCCGCAGCGAGGTTGAAGCGCACTACACCCTGGACACCAACTGGCGCTCCTCGCCGGGGATGGTGGAGAGCGTCAATGCGCTCTTCAGCCGCATGGATTCGGCGTTTATGTTCAGGGAGATTCCCTTCCAGCCGGTAAAGTTCGCCGCCAGAAATGCTTCGTTGCGCTTTGAATTCAACGGCGTGAACCAGCCCGCCATGAATTTCTGGCTGCTGGACGGCGAGGGGTGCGGTGTTACGGACTATCAACATGCCATGGCTCAGCACTGCGCCGCGCAGATCCGGGACTGGCTCAGCGCAGGTACGCGCGGTGAGGCGTTGCTGTGGAAGGGGGACACATCAGCCCCGGTAAAAGCATCCGATATTACGGTGCTGGTGCGCAGCCGTCAGGAGGCGGCGCTTATCCGTGATGCCCTGACGTCACTGAACATCCCGTCCGTGTATCTCTCTAACCGCGATAGCGTCTTTGAAACGCTGGAAGCGCAGGAGATGCTGTGGCTGCTGCAGGCCGTGATGGCGCCGGAGCGGGAAAGCACCCTTCGCAGCGCGCTGGCAAGCAGCATGCTGGGACTGAACGCGCGCGATATTGATGCGCTAAATTGCGACGAAGCCGCCTGGGATGCGGTGGTCGAAGAGTTTGTGCAGTACCGCGAGCGCTGGCAAAAACGCGGCGTGATGGCGATGCTGCGTGAACTGATGAGGCAGCGTCACATTGCCGAGAATATGCTCGCCACAGTGGGCGGCGAGCGCCGTCTGACCGATATTTTGCATATCAGCGAACTGTTGCAGGAGGCGGGCACGCAGCTGGAGAGCGAGCATGCCCTGGTGCGCTGGCTGGCGCAGCAAATTGCCGATCCGAACAGTAACTCGTCGAGCCAGCAGATGCGTCTTGAGAGTGATAAGCACCTGGTGCAAATCGTCACCATTCACAAGTCGAAAGGCCTGGAGTATCCGCTGGTCTGGCTGCCTTTTATCGCCAATTATCGGGTGCAGGATCAGGCTTTTTATCACGATCGCGAGTCGTTCGAAGCGGTGCTCGATCTCAGCAAAGCAGAGTCCAGCGTAGAACTGGCCGAGGCCGAGCGCCTGGCGGAAGATTTACGCTTGCTCTATGTGGCCCTGACCCGCTCGGTCTGGCACTGCAGTCTGGGTATCGCTCCGCTATTCCGCCGCCGTGGCGAAAAGGCAGGCGAGACCGATTTTCATCTGAGCGCGCTGGGAAGGCTGATTCAGCTTGGTGAGCCAAAAGATGCTGCCGGGCTGCGTCAGTGTATTGAAACACTGTGCGGGGAACATATTGCCCTGCATATCCCGTCGCAACCCGATAACAGTCGCTGGCAGCTGCCAGAACAGCAGACAACCGACCTGCAGGCCCGGCAGATTACGCGAACCGTTGCAGACGACTGGCGCGTGACCAGCTATTCCGGTTTACAGCAGCACGGGCAGAGCATTGCGCAGGATCTGATGCCTAAGCTTGACGTGGATGCCGCAGGTACCGGCAGTGTGCCGGATGAACCGGTGCTGACCCCTCATCAATTTCCGCGCGGCGCGTCACCGGGCACGTTTTTACACAGCCTGTTTGAAGAGCTGGATTTCACGCAACCTGTCTCTGAGGAGTGGGTGCTGAAAATGTTGCAAAGCGGCGGCTACGACGCGCAATGGCAGCCGGTGCTCAGCGAATGGATCACCGCTATCCTTCACGCCCCGCTCACGGCACAGGGTATTTCGCTCAGCCAGCTGACCGCCAGAGATAAGCAGGTGGAGATGGAGTTTTATCTCCCCATCGCCAGCCCGCTAAGAGCCGAGGCACTGGATGCGCTGATCCGCGAGCACGACCCGCTATCCGCCGGTTGCCCGCCACTTAACTTCCGTCAGGTTCAGGGGATGCTGAAGGGCTTTATCGATCTGGTGTTCCGCCATGAAGGGCGTTACTACCTGTTGGATTACAAATCGAACTGGTTGGGTGAAAACAGCGAAGCCTATACCCAACAGGCGATGGCCTCTGCCATGCAGATGCATCGTTACGATCTGCAGTACCAGCTGTATACCCTTGCGCTGCATCGCTATCTGCGTCATCGCATTGCAAATTACCGCTACGAAGACCATTTTGGCGGGGTGATTTACCTCTTCCTGCGCGGGGTGGATGCCGACGATCCGCAGTCTGGTATTTTTAGTACGCGCCCGGACGCGCCACTGATTGAGAAAATGGACAGTTTATTTGCCGCAGGCACGGAGGAGTTGGCATGACGATGCAGGAATTACTGCTGGAAGCCGTAGAACAGCGTTTACTGCGCCATCTTGATGTGCAGTTCGCCATCATGGTGGCTGGCGAGCAGCCGGCCGTAATGCTGGCTGCCGCTATCCTGAGCAACGACGCGGGGGAAGGGCATGTCTGCCTGCCGCTTTCGCGCCTGACCATTGATGAGAAAATGCCTTCGGCTCTTCAGTCCTGTTTTGCCCTGCTGGGCGAGTCGGTAGACTGGCAGAGCGTTTTGCTAAGCTCTCCTGCTGTCAGCAGAGCCGATACCCAGACGCCCATGATCCTCATCGGCGACCGGTTGTACCTTAACCGGCTGTGGCGTAATGAACTGACGGTAGCGCGCTTTTTCAGCGAGACAAATGCGCCGCTTCCCTGTGAAGAAGCGCGGCTCCGGCAAACGCTGGATGCCCTGTTTACCTCAGATGAGGCGACAGACTGGCAGAAAGTGGCGGCGGCCGTCGCCTTAACGCGGCGGATCTCGGTGATCTCGGGCGGACCGGGCACGGGTAAAACCACCACCGTGGCAAAACTGCTTGCCGCGCTGATTCAGCTGTCGGGTGAGCAAAAATGCCGTATTCGCCTGGCGGCGCCCACCGGCAAAGCGGCGGCCAGGCTGACGGAGTCGTTAGGTGGCGCGCTGCAAAAACTGCCGCTCACGCAGGAACAGCTTGCGCTTTTCCCCAATGAAGCCAGCACCCTGCACCGGCTACTGGGCGCCCAGCCGGGCAGCCAGCGCCTGCGTTACCACGCCGGAAACCCGCTGCATCTTGACGTGCTGGTGGTGGATGAAGCGTCGATGATCGACCTGACGATGATGTCGCGGCTGATTGACGCCTTACCTCCCCACGCGCGCGTAATTTTCCTGGGCGATCGTGACCAGCTTGCCTCGGTGGAAGCCGGGGCCGTACTGGGCGATATCTGCACCTATGCGAGTCTTGGGTATACCGCGGAACGTGCTGAGGAGTTAGCCCGCCTCACCGGATGTTCGCTCGCAGCCGAAAGTCAGTCTCTCGCGGCGGCGCTGCGAGACAGCCTCTGTTTGCTGCAAAAAAGCTACCGGTTCGGGAGTGATTCCGGCATTGGCCAACTGGCGGCGGCCGTGAACAGAGGGGATCGGCATGCGACCAGTGCCGTTTTTGACGGCAGCTTCAGTGATATTGAGAAGAAATCGCTGCAAACCGGGGAAGAGTATCAGGCGATGCTGGATGATGCCCTGCTGGGCTATCAGCACTTCCTGACGAGCGTGCAGCAGCAACATACGCCTGCGCAGGTCATTGCCGCGTTTGGCGAATATCAGCTGCTGTGTGCGCTGAGAGAGGGGCCTTTTGGCGTCAGCGGCCTCAACGACAGGCTTGAGCAACTGCTTGCGCAAAAGCGCAAAATCACCCGCACGCCGCATTCACGCTGGTACGAAGGTCGGCCAGTGATGATCTCCCGTAACGATAGCGCGCTGGGGTTGTTTAACGGCGATATTGGCATTGCGCTTGACCGTGGACAGGGTCTACGCGTCTGGTTCCTGATGCCGGACGGAAGCGTGAAGTCTGTGCAGCCCAGTCGCTTGCCTGAACATGAAACAGCATGGGCGATGACGGTACACAAGTCCCAGGGCTCGGAGTTCAACCATGCGGCGTTGATCCTGCCCACCCAGCTTTCACCCGTGATTACCCGCGAGCTCATCTACACCGCCATCACCCGCGCGCGTCAGCGCTTGTCGCTCTATACCGACGAGCGTGTGCTGGTGCAGGCGATTGCCACCCGTACAGAACGGCGAAGCGGCCTGAGCGCGATATTTGAGTCCCTCTGAACGAGGTGAGAAAGAGAGGCCGGGTCGGCGCAACGCCACCCGGCGAAGGATCTGTTATCCCAGGTCGGCCATCAGCACCTTTGAGCGGCGTTGATAGTTGTACATCTCTTTTTTACTTTCAGGCAGCAAATCAATATCCACAGGCGTAAATCCGCGCTCCTGGAACCAGTGAATACTGCGCGTGGTCAAAACGAACAGCTTGCTCAGGCCCATCTGGCGCGCCTGAGCCGCCACGCGCTCAAGCAGCATCTCGCCGCGTGAAGAGCTGCGGTAGTCTGGATGGACGGCAACGCAGGCCATTTCGCCGATCTTCTCCTCCGGGAACGGATAGAGCGCGGCGCAGGCGATGGTCAGATTATCGCGCTGGATAATCGTAAATTTATCGATCTCCATTTCCAGCTGTTCGCGGGAACGGCGTACCAGGATCCCTTGCTGCTCCAGTGGGCGAATTAACTCCAGAATACCGCCGATATCGTTAATGGTGGCGCGGCGGATCTGCTCCGCACTCTCCATTACAATCTGGGTGCCGATACCGTCGCGGGAGAACAGCTCCTGCAGAAGAGCACCGTCTTCCTGATAGCTGATCAGGTGGCTGCGACGCACGCCGCTGCGGCAGGCTTTCACAGCACCGCGCAGGAACCGGACGGTACCAGAGTAGTAATCTCCCTCGGCTTCCAGCGCTTCCACGCGGGCCTGGGCCTCATTCGGGAAGAGCTCTGGCACGATCACCCCTTCTTCGTTCACGACGCCCTGAGAGGAGCAAAACCCAATCATTTTCTCCGCCTTCAGTTTGATCGCCAGCTGGGTGGCAATCTCTTCTGAAGTGAGGTTAAAGCTCTCGCCGGTTACGGAAACGGCCACCGGCCCCATCAGCACAATGGCACCGCTGTCCAGTTGACGATGAATGGCTTCCTCATCAATACGACGAATGCGTCCGCTGTGGCAATAGTCTACCCCGTCGTCCACGCCAAGAGGCTGAGCGATGATGAAGTTACCGCTGACGACGTTGATATGCGCCCCCTGAAGCGGCGTGTTGTTCAGGCTCATGGACAGACGCGCGGTGATATCAAGCTGCAGCAGACCCGCTGCCTGTTTCACCAGCTCAAGGGTTTTGGCATCCGTAACGCGGGTATGCTTGTGATAAATCGGCTCGTGATGGTGTGCGGCCAGGTTCGCATCGATCTGCGGACGCGCACCATACACCACCACCAGGCGGATGCCGAGGCTGTGCAGCAGGCCAATGTCATTGACGATGCTGGAAAAGTTTTCATGCTCAATGGCTTCGCCGCCGAGCATGATGACAAACGTTTTTCCCCGATGGGCGTTGATATAGGGAACAGAATGGCGGAATCCCTGGACCAGTTCGGTTCTACGTTCCTTCACCATGGCACAACCCTTAATGAATGTTTATTCGTAATTTGTGTATTTTTATTCGATTGTGGCCGCATGTGCAAGCCTAAATTTTCTGCGACCCACAGAAAATAATAAGTAATCCGTGCGTTAACGTATGATTGTTTACCCTTTTATAGATGACAGTTTATGCGTCATTCGTTAAAGTTTTCGGTCAATTTTGATGTTTTGTCTGTCAATCAGATTTCTTGCTCGGGAGAAGCATGTCGGGATCCAATTCAGCAATAAGCCGCCGCCGTTTGTTAAAAGGGGCAGGGGCGATGTGGCTGCTCAGCGTCAGCCAGGTGGGTCTTGCCGCCACAAGTCAGGTGGTGGCGGTGCGCGTCTGGCCGTCGTCAACCTATACGCGTGTGACGGTGGAATCCAATCGGGTGCTGAAATATAAGCAATTTGCCCTGAGCAACCCTGAGCGTGTGGTGGTGGATCTCGAAGGCGTTAACCTGAACTCCGTTCTGAAGGGGATGGCGGCGCAGATCCGCGGTGACGATCCGTTTATCAAATCGGCGCGCGTTGGGCAGTTTGATCCGCAAACCGTGCGCATGGTGTTTGAACTCAAGCAGAACGTGAAACCGCAGCTGTTCGCCCTTGCGCCTGTGGCATCGTTCAAAGAGCGTCTGGTGATGGATCTCTATCCGGCGAATGCAACGGACATTCAGGATCCGCTCCTGGCGTTACTGGAAGACTACAACCAGGGCAATCTGGAGAAACAGGTTCCGCCTGCGCAGAGTGGTCCGCAGCCCGGAAAAGCAGGGCGCGATCGCCCGATTGTGATCATGCTCGATCCTGGCCACGGCGGAGAAGACTCGGGTGCGGTAGGCAAATACCGGACGCGGGAAAAAGATGTGGTGTTGCAGATTGCCCGCCGTCTGAAGGCGTTAATCGATAGAGAGGGCAACATGCGCGCCTACATGACGCGTAATGAAGACGTCTTTATTCCGTTGAAAGTCCGCGTGGCAAAAGCCCAGAAGCAGCGGGCGGATCTCTTCGTCTCTATCCATGCTGATGCTTTTACCAGCCGTCAGCCGAGTGGATCGTCAGTATTTGCACTCTCGACCAAAGGGGCGACCAGTACCGCGGCGCGTTACCTCGCGGACACGCAGAACGCCTCGGATCTCATCGGTGGTGTGAGCAAAAGCGGCGACCGCTACGTTGATCACACCATGTTCGACATGGTGCAATCGCTGACCATTACCGACAGCCTGAAGTTTGGTAAAGCGGTACTGGGCAAGCTGGGGCGGGTCAATAAGCTGCACAAAAACAGCGTCGAGCAGGCCGGGTTTGCGGTGCTGAAGGCACCGGATATTCCGTCTATCCTGGTTGAAACGGCGTTTATCAGTAACGTGGAAGAGGAGCGTAAGCTCAAGACGGCCAAATTCCAGCAGGAAGTGGCTGAGTCGATTCTGGCAGGGATCCGGGCGTATTTCTCTGACGGGGCGACGCTGGCACGACGTGGATAGTGCTGAACGCCGGGTTAACCCCCGGCAAATTCACAAACGACAGATACAAAAAAACACCCTTAAGGGTGTTTATTGTTTTTAGAAGTATTGGTTGCGGGGGCCGGATTTGAACCGACGACCTTCGGGTTATGAGCCCGACGAGCTACCAGGCTGCTCCACCCCGCGGCACCGTACTGCTTTTACTTCATCAAATTTGATTGGTTGCGGGGGCCGGATTTGAACCGACGACCTTCGGGTTATGAGCCCGACGAGCTACCAGGCTGCTCCACCCCGCGTCCGTGGAAGCGCACTATACTCGGTTAGGTTTGTGATGCAACCCCTTTTTCACATAATTCATTAATTTTGTATGTAAATTGAACGACGTTGAAACCTTTGGACTATTTTTTGCTCAGAATTTGCCAAAGGGCATGTGATTCCGTTTCATTAGAACAGTGGGTTTGTTATCTTCATCACGCGGAAATGGGCAACTTAAAGACGAGATATAATGAAAGGACGTTGGGCAAAGTATCTGATCACGGGCGCAATGGTAGCCATTCTTGCGGCCTGTTCTTCTAAACCGACCGATCGCGGTCAACAGTATAAAGACGGGAAGTTATCCCAGCCTTTCTCTTTAGTTAACCAGCCGGATGCTGTCGGCGCACCGATCAACGCCGGTGATTTCTCCGAGCAGGTTTACCAGATCCGCAATGCGTCGCCGCGCCTGTATGGTGCCCAGAGTAGCGTCTATAACGCGGTGCAGGACTGGCTGCGCGCGGGCGGCGATACGCGCAATATGCGTCAGTTTGGTATCGACGCCTGGCAGATGGAAGGGGCGGACAACTACGGCAACGTGCAGTTTACCGGCTATTACACCCCGGTTATCCAGGCGCGACATACGCGTCAGGGCGAATTCCAGTATCCTATTTATCGTATGCCGCCAAAACGTGGTCGCCTGCCGTCCCGCGCAGAGATCTACGCCGGTGCGCTTAGCGAAAACTACGTCCTGGCTTACAGCAACTCCCTGATGGATAACTTCATCATGGACGTTCAGGGCAGCGGCTACATCGATTTTGGTGACGGTTCTCCGCTGAACTTCTTTAGCTACGCCGGTAAAAACGGCCATGCCTATCGCAGCATTGGTAAAGTGCTGATCGACCGTGGCGAAGTGAAAAAAGAAGATATGTCGATGCAGGCGATCCGCGAGTGGGGCGAAAAACACAGTGAAGCTGAGGTACGCGAGCTGCTGGAGCAGAACCCGTCGTTCGTCTTCTTCAAACCGCAAAACTTTGCGCCGGTGAAAGGGGCGAGCGCCGTGCCGCTGATTGGCCGTGCGTCGGTAGCATCGGATCGTTCCATCATTCCTGCGGGCACCACGCTGCTGGCAGAAGTGCCGCTGCTGGATAATAACGGTAAATTTAACGGCCAGTACGAGCTACGTCTGATGGTGGCACTGGACGTTGGTGGCGCGATTAAAGGACAGCACTTCGATATTTATCAGGGAATTGGTCCGGATGCCGGTCACCGGGCGGGCTGGTATAACCACTATGGCCGCGTATGGGTGCTGAAGACAGCGCCTGGCGCCGGAAACGTATTCAGCGGCTGATTGTGGTATTCTGAGCGGAATACGGATTACTGTTCAGGGTGAGGAAAAACCTCACCCTTTTTACATCTGAGGTTTTATGTCTGTGGTAATCAGCGACGCCTGGCGCCAGCGTTTTGGCGGTACGGCACGTCTCTATGGTGAAAAAGCCCTGCAGCTGTTTGCGGATGCGCATGTCTGCGTCGTGGGCATTGGTGGTGTGGGCTCGTGGGCTGCAGAAGCGCTGGCGAGAACCGGTATTGGCGCAATCACGCTGATTGATATGGATGACGTGTGCGTCACCAACACCAACCGTCAAATCCATGCCCTGCGTGACAACGTCGGCCTGGCAAAATCTGAGGTCATGGCAGAGCGTATCCGCCTGATCAACCCGGAATGTCGGGTCACGGTGATTGATGATTTTGTGACGGCGGATAATGTCGCAGACTATATGAGTAAGGGCTACAGCTACGTGATTGACGCGATCGATAGCGTGCGTCCAAAAGCGGCGCTTATTGCGTACTGTCGTCGTTACAAGGTGCCACTGGTGACCACCGGTGGCGCAGGCGGACAAATCGATCCCACACAGATCCAGGTGGCCGATCTGGCCAAAACCATTCAGGATCCGCTGGCGGCCAAGCTGCGTGAACGTCTGAAAAGCGATTTTAACGTGGTGAAAAACAGCAAGGGCAAGCTGGGCGTCGACTGTGTTTTCTCGACCGAAGCGCTGGTGTATCCGCAGGCGGACGGCTCGGTGTGTGCAATGAAAAGCACGGCGGAAGGGCCAAAAAGGATGGATTGCGCCTCAGGATTTGGCGCGGCCACTATGGTGACCGCCTCTTTTGGCTTTGTGGCGGTGTCTCACGCACTGAAAAAGATGATGGCGAAGGCGGAACGTCAGGCCTGAGCCTGACGGGCGGCGTCCTGCACCGCTTCGCTAAGGGCGACCAGGCCCTGACCGCGCGAGGCGCTTAGCTGCGCGCGCAGCCCTAACTCATCGAACAGAGCCAGCGGCGAGTGCGCCAGTAGCGTCGCCGCGCTTTTCCCTTCGATGGCGGTTAATAGCACCGCCAGCAGACCGCGAACGATACGTCCTTCGCTGTCGCCAAAGAAATGCAGTTTCTCACCGGATACGCTGAACCCAAGCCAGACGCGGTTTTCACAGCCCGCGATCTCTTTTGCCTGCGCTTTGAGATCGTCAGAAAGGGCCGGAAGCTGCTTACCCAGCAGGATCAGTTGACGATATTTATCTTCCCATTGTGTGAGCGGCGCGAAGGTCTGTTTTAACGTTTCTTCTGTGATCACTGTGCCAAACGGATGTCCGGCTAAAGCTGAGCTAGTCATTAATCCACCAGGAGTTCAAGGGCGCGGTCAACCGCGGAAATCAGCGCGTCGACATCGCTTTGGGTATTGTAAGGTGCAAACGAGGCGCGCAGTGTACCACTCACGCCAAGCGCTGCCAGCAGCGGCTGGGCACAGTGCTGCCCGGCACGCAGCGCAATGCCATATCCTGCCAGCAGGGTCACCATGTCGCTATGGTGTACGCCCGCAAAATCAAAGGCTAACAGGCTTGAATCCTGCACGCGGAACGAACGGAAGCCAGGGCGTTTTTTAAGCTCCTCTTCAGCCAGCGTCGCCAGACCCCGGCTCCAGCTCTCCGCCTGGACAATGTCCGTTTCGGCGAGCCATTCGAGCGCGGCGCTCAGGCCAATGACGCCCGCCACGTTTGGCGTACCCGCTTCCAGCCTGTAAGGGATGTCCTGGGTTTTAAAGCCCTCGAAAGAGACTTCCGCGATCATCTTGCCGCCACCGAGCCACGGCGTCATTTTTGCCAGCAGCTCAGGCTTACCGTACAGCGCCCCGATACCGGTTGGTCCGTAGAGCTTATGCCCTGAGAAGGCATAAAAATCGATATCCAGTTTTTGCACATCGGCCGGGAAATGGACCACGCCCTGCGCGCCGTCAACCATCACTATGATGCCGTTGGCATGCGCGATGCGGATAGCCTGCGCCAAATCCGGGCAGCCACCGGTGACGTTGGACATCTGTCCAAGCGCCAGAATGCGGCTGCGCGGTGTAATCACCTCCGGTAACTGTACTACGTCCGGCAGGTAATCTGTCCCCAGCGGGAGCTTCACCACCCGTGCCCCTGTTTGCTCTGCCACCATCAGCCATGGGACCAGGTTGGCGTGATGTTCCGCTTCACTGACGATGATCTCGTCTCCGGGCTGAAGCAGTGGGCGTGCATAACACTGGGCCACCATGTTTATGGCTTCGGTGGTACCCCGCGTCCAGACGATGTTTTTCCCGCTTTCGGCATTGAGCAGACGAGCAACCTGATCGCGTGCGGCTTCGTAGCGTGCGGTTAAGCGCTGGGCCTCGGCAAACTGGCTACGATGCACATTGCCTGCGCTCAGGCTATAAAACTGCTGCGTTGCCTCAATAACCGCCTGCGGCTTTAAGGCTGTGGCAGCGCTATCGAGATAAATACCGGCATCGGCCAGCGCCGGAAACTGTGCGCGAAACTGCGCAGGGCTGAAAGCGTTCATGGAATTCCTCATTGCATTACTGAGATCGTCGCGCAATTTCAGCGGCAGGGCAAGGAGGTTGATATCTATCAGAATTGTCTGCTTATCCCAACGCCCCTGAAAAAGCAGGTTATGCTAAATAGTGTTAGGCGGATGTTTTAGCCTGTTATAAATCGAGGTTTGAATAGCATTAATTGCTAAAGGAGAAGAATCATGAATAAGACAGCTGCAATCATTTCTGCCTGTGCGTTTACTTTTGCCCTGAGCGCCTGTTCTGGTAACAACTACGTCATGCACACTAACGATGGTCGTTCCATTGTTTCGGAAGGGAAACCGACAACCGATAACGATACCGGGATGATTTCATACAAAGATGCTAACGGGAACAAGCAGCAGATCAACCGCACGGACGTGAAAGAGATGAAAGAGATCGAGCATTAACAGATCGCTAAGCAAAAAAAAGCACCGCAAATTGGCGGTGCTACATTAATCACTATGGACAGACAGGGTAAATGTACAGGAAGTGAAAAATTGGTAGCGTTGCTACCGTGGTCTGAATCGCAGACCAATTGCAAACACAACAACACAACATCACAACCGTAAGCCAAAAGCTCTTCAGAACACGCATTCCAAAAAAAGCTTCTCGTTCCGGCTCAGGAAGTGCCGCCACTATAGGTATTTGCTGGTAGTTCCTCAACGGACAAATTATAATGGCTCAGATAAAAAAAACTAATAGGTTAAACGTTGTTTCCTGTTTGTTAAATCTCGTTAACATCTAAGCCAGATAACCATGTCCAAGCGATTGCCACCCCTAAATGCATTACGTGTTTTTGATGCAGCAGCACGTCATCTAAGCTTCACCCGCGCAGCAGATGAGCTTTTTGTGACACAGGCCGCAGTAAGTCACCAAATCAAGTCCCTGGAGGATTTTCTGGGCCTCAAGCTGTTTCGCCGACGCAACCGTTCGCTGTTGCTGACGGAAGAGGGGCAGAGCTATTTTCAGGATATTAAAGAGATTTTTTCCCAGCTCACGGAAGCCACGCGCAAGCTGCAGGCCAGGAGTGCAAAAGGCGCACTGACGGTCAGTTTATTGCCCAGTTTTGCCATCCAGTGGCTGGTGCCCAGACTCTCAAGCTTTAACTCAGCTTATCCGGGAATTGATGTCAGGATCCAGGCGGTGGATCGTCAGGAAGACAAACTGGCGGACGATGTGGACGTTGCCATTTTTTATGGGCGTGGTAACTGGCCGGGCTTGCGTGTCGAGAAATTATACGCAGAATATCTGCTGCCAGTCTGTTCACCGCTGCTTTTGACAGGCGATAAAGCGTTAAAAACGCCCGCCGATCTGGCACAACATACGCTGTTACACGATGCTTCTCGCCGCGACTGGCAAACTTATACCCGTCAATTAGGTCTTAATCATATAAACGTGCAGCAGGGCCCCATCTTTAGCCACAGTGCGATGGTGCTACAGGCTGCCATTCACGGACAGGGCATTGCGTTGGCGAACAACGTCATGGCGCAGTCCGAAATTGAGGCCGGCCGTCTGGTTTGCCCTTTTAATGATGTACTGGTCAGCAAGAATGCGTTTTATCTGGTTTGTCATGACAGTCAGGCAGAACTGGGTAAAATAGCCGCTTTCCGGCAGTGGATACTGGCGAAAGCGGCGCGCGAGCAAGAAAAATTCCGCTTCAGGTATGAACAATAACTTTTGTGTGCCGGGCACGCATTACTTTAGGACTGAAACATGACCAGCCGATTCATGCTGATTTTTGCCGCGGTGAGTGGCTTTATTTTTGTTGCACTGGGCGCGTTTGGCGCACATGTCTTAAGCAAGTCTTTGGGTGTGGTGGAGATGGGCTGGATCCAGACCGGCCTTGAATACCAGGCGTTCCATACGCTGGCTATTTTTGGGCTGGCGGTAGCGATGCAGCGCCGCATCAGCATCTGGTTTTACTGGAGCAGCGTTTTCCTGGCGCTGGGTACGGTGCTGTTCAGCGGCAGCCTTTACTGCCTTGCGCTCTCGCATTTGCGCCTGTGGGCGTTTGTTACACCTGTCGGCGGCGTCAGCTTCCTGGCAGGGTGGGTATTAATGTTTATCGGAGCTATCCGTCTGAAACGCAAGGGCGTTGTTCATGAATAAGGTTGTTTTATATTGTCGCCCGGGGTTTGAGAAAGAGTGCGCCGCGGAAATTACGGATAAAGCGGCGAAGCGAGAAGTCTTCGGTTTTGCGCGCGTTAAGGATAATGCGGGCTATGTGGTGTTCGAATGCTACCAGCCTGACGATGCGGATAAGCTGGCACGCGAGCTGCCGTTCAGTTCACTGATCTTTGCGCGCCAGATGTTCGTCGCGGGTGAGCTGCTGAAAGATCTCCCGCCAGAAGATCGCATCACCCCGATTGTGGGCATGCTGCAGGGCGTGGTCGAGAAGGGGGGCGATTTGCGCGTTGAAGTGGCCGACACCAACGAAAGCAAAGAGCTGATGAAGTTCTGCCGTAAGTTCACCGTACCGCTGCGCGCGGCGCTGCGTGATGCCGGCGTGCTGACAAACTACGAAACGCCAAAACGTCCGGTCGTGCATATCTTCTTTATTGCCCCGGGCTGCTGCTACGCCGGTTACTCTTATACCAACAACAACTCTCCGTTCTTTATGGGGATCCCACGCCTGAAGTTCCCGGCTGATGCGCCGAGCCGTTCAACCCTGAAGCTGGAGGAGGCGTTTCACGTCTTTATTCCGGCGGATGAGTGGGATGAGCGTCTGGCCAACGGCATGTACGCGGTCGATCTCGGCGCGTGCCCAGGTGGCTGGACCTATCAGCTGGTGAAACGCAACATGTGGGTGTCGTCTGTTGATAACGGCCCGATGGCGCAAAGCCTGATGGACACCGGGCAGGTCACGTGGCTGCGTGAAGACGGTTTCCGCTATCGTCCAACCCGCAATAACATCTCCTGGATGGTGTGCGATATGGTGGAAAAACCAGCGAAAGTGGCGGCACTGATGGCCTCCTGGCTGGTGAACGGCTGGTGCCGTGAGACGATTTTTAACCTCAAGCTGCCAATGAAAAAGCGCTATGAGGAGGTCTCTCAGAACCTGGCCTATATTCAGCAGCAACTGGATGAACACGGCATTAACGTGGAGATCCAGGCGCGTCAGCTGTATCACGATCGCGAAGAGGTGACGGTGCATATTCGTCGCTGGTGGGCGGCCGTGGGCGGGCGTCGCGACGAGCGATAGGCCCCTCACCCTAACCCTCTCCCCAACGGGGAGAGGGGACTTTTAACGCTCTAACCTCAACTGCTGCAAATTCCCGTCCAGCTGTAAATCCGTCTGTAACGTCGCCACATCCCGGCAGATAAAGGCCATTTCTTTATGGGCCTCCAGCTTCTTACGCCATTTTTCCGGAACTTCATCGAGCCGGGCGTAGATCCCTTCCAGGTTCTGAAAATCCGTCAGCAGCTGTGCGGCGCTTTTAGGCCCAATACCGGCAACGCCCGGCACCTTAGAGCTGCTGATCCCCGCCAGCCCCCAGTAGTCAGGAAGTTGCTCAGGCGAGACGCCAAATTCACTGGCAATAAACGGGGCGTCGAGCCAGCGTTTCTGGAAGTAATCACGAATGCGGATAGTGGGTGAGAGCAGCTGGCAGTAGCCTTTATCCGTCGACACAATGGTTGCCTGATGCCCGGCGCTGGCCACTTTGACCGCAAGCGTCGCCGCGAGATCGTCCGCTTCATTGCCCTGGGCGCCCCAGCAGGGCACGCCGCGCTTTTCGAATGCCGAGCGAATCATCGGCATTTCTGAATGCAAATCGTCCGGCATGGGGGCGCGTCCGGCTTTATAGTCTGGCAAACGCTGATGTCGCCAGCCGGAATTACGCGCCTCGTCATCAAATACGGCCACGACATGCGTCGGTTCGCTGTGGCGAATAAGTTGCTCCAGCGCGTGCAAACAGGTGTCCTTACAGGGCGTGCCTTGCACTGCATGGATCCGGCGAATCAGGTTGAGCGCGTCGACGATAAGCAAATGAACAGCCACAGATAATCTCCCTTCTGTCTCATGAAGGAAGGGTAACACTGTCAGCGGTATGAAACTATGCGCGGCGGGGAAAACAGGAAGAAGCCTCGCAAAACGAGGCTTCCTGAGAGGCTTAATCGCAGGTCACGATCTTCATTGCCAGACCACCGCGAGAGGTTTCACGGTATTTGGCGTTCATATCTTTACCGGTTTCGTACATGGTTTCGATAACCTTATCGAGGCAGACGCGTGGCTCGCTGGTGCGGCGCAGTGCCATTCGTGCGGCGTTCACTGCCTTCACGGAGGCGATCGCGTTACGTTCGATACACGGCACCTGAACCTGTCCGGCAACCGGGTCACAGGTCAGCCCCAGGTTATGCTCCATGCCGATTTCGGCGGCGATGCAAACCTGCGCCGGGCTTGCGCCTAACAGCTCTGCCAGACCCGCAGCGGCCATGGAACAGGCCACGCCCACTTCACCCTGACAGCCCACTTCCGCGCCGGAAATGGAGGCGTTCATCTTATACAGAGAACCAATCGCACTGGCGACCAGCAGGTAGCGCGCCAGCGAGTTGGCATTCACTTCACGGATAAACTTGTCGTAGTACGCCAGTACGGCCGGAACGATACCGCAGGCGCCGTTGGTTGGCGCCGTGACCACGCGCCCCCCTGCGGCGTTCTCTTCGTTCACCGCCAGGGCGAACATGTTGATCCAGTCTACGACGGCCATTGGGTCGGTGGTCGTTTTATCGGTGCTCACCAGCATACGGCGCAGCGCGGCCGCACGACGCGGTACGCGAAGCTTACCGGGCAGAACGCCTTCGGTGGTGATCCCGCGTTCAATCCCGCCGCGCATCACCTCCCAGACGTTAGCAAAGTGCTGTTCCAGCTCCGCTTTGCTGTGCAGGGCCAGCTCGTTTTTCATCATCAGACCGGAGAGGGAAAGCCCCGTCTCCTGACAGTGACGCTGGAGATCGGCCGCAGTTTTGTACGGATACGGCACGTCAACAGATGAGGTGCTGGTTTGACCAAAGTGGTCTTCGTCGACGATAAACCCGCCGCCGATAGAGTAATAGGTCTGGCTGTAAACCGCAGTGTCGCCGGCCAGCGCGGTAATGCGCATGCCGTTTTCGTGCAGCGACAGGTTGTCCGCATGGAAATTCATGCAATGGTCAACCGGGAATTCCACTTCGTGTTCGCCGTTTGCCAGCAGCAGGCGACCGTGGGTGTTTACGTCCTGGATAAAGCCAGGGATCGCATCAATATCAACGGTATCCGGCAGGTTTCCCGCCAGGCCCATGATAATGGCGATATCGGTATGGTGGCCTTTCCCGGTCAGGGAAAGCGAGCCGTACACATCGACAACCACGCGGGTGATGTCGTGCAAGATGCCGCGTGCAATCAAGTCATCCGTGAACTGCTTACCGGCTTTCATTGGTCCGACAGTGTGAGAGCTGGAAGGACCAATACCGATTTTGAAGATATCGAATACGCTAATCATGATGCGTCCATTGCTTTCAGTCAGAGAGGAAGGAGTGCGCCGTCCGGGGACGGCGCGGGTGATAATCAGAACATGGTGTACAGGGAGTAGAAGATCGCAGAGATAGCGATAAGCCCCATGATGACCACAAAGATGTTGCTCACATGACCGCTGTACTTACGCATAGCAGGGACTTTCTGAATTGCGTACATCGGCATCAGGAACAGAATCATCGCGATAACCGGACCGCCCAGGGTTTCAATCATGCCCAGGATGCTTGGGTTCAGCGTAGCAACGGCCCAGGTGGTAAGCAGCATGAACAGTGCAGTGATTTTGTTCAGCTTGCTGATTTCAATGCTCTTGCCTTTACCGCGCAGAGATTTGATCACCATACCGTTAAAACCTTCACGTGCGCCCAGGTAGTGGCCGAGGAAGGATTTGGTGATGGCGATAATGGCGATGATCGGTGCCATCCACGCAATAATCGGTGCGTTAAAGTGGTTCGCCAGGTAAGACAGAATGGAGATGTTCTGCTCTTTCGCTGCTGCCAGGTCCGCCGGGGAGAGGCTCAGTACGCAGCTGAAGACGAAGAACATTACGGTCAGCACCATCATGATGTGTGCACGTGCCAGGATGCTGGAGCACTTCTTCTCTGCGCCTGCGCCGTACTCTTCACGCTTCGCCACGGCGAAGGAAGAGATGATCGGGGAGTGGTTAAAGGAGAAGACCATTACCGGAATCGCCAGCCACAGGGTCATCATCAGGCCGTTACCGGTTGCAGATGCGCTGCTCAGGGAGAGGGTTTCCAGCGCCGCACCGTTCCACTGTGGGATCAGGTAGCAGGCCAGCACCATCAGTGCGGCAACAAACGGGAACACCAGAACGCTCATCGCTTTAACGATCATCTGCTCGCCGAAGCGCACGATGGTCATCATACCGACGATCAGGATCAGGGACAGAATGGCACGCGGTGGCGGCGTCATCTGCAGCTGGTGCGTCATGAAGCTTTCAACGGTGTTGGTGATCGCCACGCTGTAAACCAGCAGAATCGGGTAAATGGCGAAGAAGTAGAGCAGGGTAATCAGTTTCCCTGCGCCAACGCCGAAATGCTCTTCAACCACTTCGGTGATGTCTTCGCCCGGGTTTTTACCGGACAGCACGAAGCGGGTCAGACCGCGGTGTGCGAAGAAGGTCATCGGGAACGCGATGATGGCCATAATGATCAGCGGGATCAGACCGCCGACGCCTGCGTTGATAGGAAGGAACAGTACACCAGCGCCGATTGCTGTGCCGTAAAGGCCAAGCATCCACATGTTATCCGTTTTGCGCCAACCACTTCGGGATTCAATCGAAGCAACGGTGCTGGTTTGAGTGGTTTCCATCTGTATCTCCTGGAGGAAGCAAATTGTCAGGTTTGTAGTCAAATCCGATGAAAAAATGCCTGACGGTAATATGAAATTCGTTCAGTGACGGTTTTTTAATAATTTTTACCCGTAACTATTGGCGGGCGGAAAGATACATTCTACTTATGAATGTATCAGTGATCGCGATCCCAAATGCAATAATCCACTCATGATGTGGGTATATTTAGACCATTTCTCTGTTAAAAAAACATCAAAGAGAATTTACGGGCGCGAAGGCTACCATTAACAACATATGTCCGGAAAGAGCGGCCCCGAAGATAGGTGTCTTGCGCTGTAAAGATGGTGGGTTTTAGGATTTTCTGATGAGTAATTTGCTTTAAAGCTGATAATTTATGGTTTTAAAATCCAGGTAATCGTTTGCGTTGGCGTGCAGTTTATAAATTCTATAAGCAATGACTATGAATTGATGCGAAAAAAAGGCCGGGTAACGACAGAACGCGCCCCGGCCCTCAGAAGAACGATTAACGCCTTATGTGCAGATTTCGTAGCAAGGAATATACGCCGAGCCCGGCAGCTTCATACGGTGTTGGGCGACAAAGCCCTGCAGCATGTCGTCCATGCGGCGCATCATCTCCGGGTCACCGTGGATCTTATACGGGCCAAACTGCTCGATGGCGCGGATCCCCACCTCTTTCACGTTACCCGCCACAATGCCCGAGAAGGCGCGTCGCAGGTCGGCAGCCAGCACTTCTACCGGCTGGTCAGGATAGAGTTTCAGGTTCGCCATATTCTCATGCGAAGGCTCGAACGGGATCTGCAGATCCGGCGCAATACGGATTGACCAGTTAAAGCTGTAGGCATCACCGGTATCACGACGGTTCTCTTTCACCAGCGGCATCGCTTTTTTCATCTGACGCGCCACTTCTGCCGCATCGTCAATGATAATGCGATAGTGACGACGCGCGGCTTCACCCAGCGTATGCACGATAAACTCGTCCAGCACGCGGAAGTAGTCGGCACTCTCTTTCGGCCCGGTCAGGATCAGCGGCAGAACCTGATCTTTGTTGGCCGGGTTCATCAGGATCCCCAGCAGATAGAGCAGCTCCTCTGCCGTACCCACGCCGCCCGGGAAGATGATGATGCCGTGAGCGATACGGACAAACGCTTCCAGGCGCTTTTCGATATCCGGCATGATAATCAGCTCGTTGACCAGCGGGTTAGGTGGCTCAGCGGCGATGATCGACGGCTCGGTCATGCCGATAAAGCGCCCCTCTTTATAACGCTGCTGGGCATGACCCACGGCGGCACCTTTCATTGGCGCTTCCATCGCGCCTGGGCCACAGCCGGTGCAGATATTCAGCTCACGCAGACCGAGCTGGGTACCCACCCGACGGGCGTACAGGTATTCGGTTTCGTTAATGGAGTGACCGCCCCAGCAGACGACCATATTCGGTGCTTCGCCAACGTGCAGGGCACGGGCGTTACGCAGAATAGAAAACACCAGGTTGGTGATATGAACCGAGCTTTCCAGGTCAAGATGCTGGAAGCGGCCCGCGTTGTGGATCTGCCCGTTAACAAACAGGATGTCACGCAGCACGGCAAACAGGTTGGCCTGCAGGGAACGAATAATCCGCCCGTCGACGAAGGCCTCTTCCGGCGGGTTGATCACTTCAAGTTTTACGCCGCGCTCGCGGCGCAGCACGTTGATATCAAAGCTTTCGAAGCGGGATAACAGTTCTTTACTGTTGTCTGTCAGGCTTCCGGAGTTCAGTACGGCAAGTGAACAGTTACGAAACAGTTGATAAAGATCGCTGCTGGCCGTGCGTTTAAGCATGTCCACTTCCAGCTGCGACAACATATCCATTGAGCCAAGCGGGCTAATATGTGTAATCAAGTGAGCTCCTTATGGGACGATTATCGTCATTCCCTGCTGATTACAATAGCCCTGCCGCGTGACGTTTCACAACCTAAAGCGCTGCATTACCCGCGCATATTGTGAAAATATTTATATTACTGACGCACCAGTCGGCCCGTTGCAGGTACAAAATCGGTATTGGTGCGCCACGGGTTAATGTCCAGCCCGCCACGACGGGTGTAGCGCGCGTACACGCTCAGCGTTTCTGGCTGGCAGAAGCGCTGAATATCGCTGAAGATGCGCTCCACGCACTGCTCGTGGAATTCGTTGTGATGGCGGAACGACACCAGATAGCGCAGCAGCTTTTCCCGGTCAATTTTGGGGCCGCGATACTGGATTTGCACAGAACCCCAGTCCGGCTGGTGGGTGATCAGGCAGTTGGACTTCAGCAGATGGCTGACGAGCGTCTCTTCCACGATCTTCCCGCTTGCCGCATTTTCCAGGTACCCGGCGCTGAACTCGTAGTTATCCACCTCGATATCCTGATCGTCGATGCAGGTGCCGTTAAAATGGGCGACAGGTTGCCCTTCCAGTTCATTCAGGCGATACAGCGCAACGGTCACGTTGCCCTGGGCACAGGCGCGTAAATCACGCTCCAGCGTGTGCTGAACCTCTTCCAGGCTGGTGAATTTGGTCTGATTAAAACTGTTGAGATACAGCTTGAAGCTTTTGGATTCCACCAGGTTAAGGCTGGCATGATCCAGCTCAACCTGGCCTACCGCCACCTGCGGCAGACCGCGAGCATTCAGCCAGGAGAGCTCATACAGCGTCCAGATATCACCGCCGACAAACGGCAGCGCGTCTGCACGCAGCCCTAAAGGATCGCGGTTAAGGCTGCGCGGAACGCCCTGCAGCAGGCTGGCATCGTAGGTGTCGCGGTAATCGGTCGATTTACCCAGCGTTAAGCCACTTAACGCCTGATGATTTTCGTAAGACATGTTTCATAGTCACTTTACAGGTACACTTAGGGCTGAGTTTATCCTGTCTTACCAGAAGAGAGAAATCGGTGGATATCGAAACTGCAAATGCCCTTAAGACCTTCACGACCCGTTACTGCGACGCATGGCATGACACCCGGGGCACCTGGCCGCAAAGTGCTGATCTCTATGGTGTGCCTTCGCCCTGCATTATCTCTTCGGTGGACGACTACGTTATCTGGCAGCCGCAGCCCTGGTCTGTCGAGGAGAATGTAAATGCGGTTGAACGGGCAATGGACATTGTGGTACAACCAGCGGTTCACGTGTTCTACACCACGCAGTTTGCAGGGGATATGCCTGCCCGCTTTGGTGAGATAACGCTGACGCTGTTGCAGACCTGGAGCGAAGACGATCTGCAGCGTGTTCAGGAAAACCTGATTGGTCATCTGGTCACGCAAAAACGCCTTAAGCTTTCTCCGACACTCTTTATTGCCACGCTGGACAGTGAACTGGATGTTATTTCCGTCTGCAACCTGTCTGGTGAAGTAATCAAAGAGACAATCGGCACCCGCAATCGCGAGACCCTCGCCCCCTCACTTGCGGATTTCCTTACCCGACTTGAGCCGCTTCTGTAATCCATCATGCTACAGCGCGTGTGAGAGATCTCTTACACGGTTTGTGAGAGATCGCCGCAACGATCAGTATTACCTTACGTAATTAAGAAAAATATTATGATAATTATCAAAGGATTAATAAAATTCTGATGCAGCAAACCCGCTTTTCAGAGGCTGACAACGCTTACAGGGTGGGTTGTAAGACGAAGCGGAATAGCGGATTCTATCTCTGTCGACAGGACGCCGACACGAGAAACGAACATCAGGATGATGGCGCTTCTCACACAGGACACGTCAGGATGGCGCTGCAGGAAGGCTTCAGGATGAAGCAAAGGATCACGCAGGACGCGTAAGGGACACCTCCAGGAAGGAGAACGAGAACCGCTCAGGATGATCGGTGGGTCAGGATGGCCAGGACGTTTCAGGATGAAACAGACACATCAGGACGATGTGTGCAGGATGCAAACAGTTTACGGATGAACAGGCCTTCGGGCTTCAGGAAAAGTTGTCACGGAAGAGCAGGGAGCATAAATTGTAGCTGGAATGCTGCGAAACGAACCGGGAGCACTGTTTTTACAGTGCTCCCTTTTTTTATTTCTGCTGCCTGCAATGCTATGCTGCGCGCCGTTCATTTTTTCAGTTGAGGTTACTATGACGCAACACGATAGCGTTCGTGCCCGGTTGCACGCCATCGAAGCTCTTTTGCGCCAACATCAGCTGTGGCAGGAGACCGCGCCGCAGCCAGAGGCGTTCGCAAGTACCCAGCCGTTCTGCCTGGATACGCTGGCACCGTTTGAGTGGCTCCAGTGGGTGTTAATTCCCCGTATGCATGCGCTGCTGGAGGGTGGTCATCCGCTGCCGCAGGCGTTTGCGGTCTCGCCTTACTATGAAATGGCGCTGGAGGCCACCCACCCGGCGCGTGCTGTCATGCTGGCTGAGCTGGAAAAGCTGGATGCGCTGTTTGCCGGTGATGACGCATGACGCTTGAGATCCTCTATCAGGATGAGTGGCTGGTGGCAGTGAACAAACCGTCGGGATGGCTGGTGCACCGCAGCTGGCTGGATCGTGACGAGAAGGTGGTCGTGATGCAGACCGTGCGCGACCAGATTGGTCAGCATGTGTTTACCGCCCATCGCCTGGACAGACCCACCTCCGGTGTACTGCTGATGGGATTGTCCAGCGAAGCGGGTCGTCTGCTGGCGCAGCAGTTTGAGCAGCATCAGATCCAGAAACGCTACCACGCGATCGTGCGTGGCTGGCTGACAGAAGCCGCCACGCTTGACTATCCTCTGGTGGAAGAGCTGGACAAAATCGCCGATAAATATGCCCGTGATGACAAAGGTCCACAACCTGCGGTAACCGAGTATCGCGGTATGGCGACGACTGAAATGCCGGTGGCAACCAGCAAATTTCCCACCACTCGCTACAGCCTGGTTGAGCTTTTGCCCAAAACCGGACGTAAACACCAGCTCCGCCGACACCTGAAGCATTTGCGACATCCGATTATCGGTGACAGCAAGCATGGCGATCTGCGCCAGAACCGCAGTGCGGCTGAACATTTTGGTTGCGATCGTCTGATGCTGCACGCAAGCGAATTGAGCCTGACGCATCCGTTTACCGGCAAACCTCTGACGATCCATGCGGGTCTCGATGATGTCTGGATGCAGGCGCTGTCACAGTTTGGCTGGCTGGGGCAACTCCCCAAAAATGAAAGGGTTGAGTTTGTTCCGGGCAACGTTCAGGATGAACGGCAAGCGCAATAATTAAGGGAACATATCATGGCTGAAGTAGGCATTTTTGTCGGCACAATGTACGGCAACTCGCTGCTGGTTGCGGAAGAGGCGGAAGCGATACTCACAAGCCAGGGTCATAAAGCCACAGTTTATGAAGACCCGGAACTGGCAGACTGGGAAAAGTATAAAGATAAATACATTCTGGTGGTCACCTCCACCACCGGGCAGGGCGATCTGCCGGACAGCATCGTGCCGCTTTTCCAGGGCATTAAAGACATTGGCTACCAGCCGGACGTTCACTACGGCATCATCGCCCTGGGCGACAGCTCTTACGCCAATTTCTGCGGCGGCGGCAAGCAGTTCGACGCACTCCTGCAGGAACAGAGCGCCCAGCGCGTGGGCGACATGCTGCTGATTGACGCCGGAGAACACCCGGAACCCGAAAGCGAATCAAACCCGTGGGTTGAGAACTGGGCCACACTGCTTAAATAACATCCTGCCCGGCGGCGCTTCGCTTGCGCGGGCCTACGGGTTATCCAGGCCGGGTCAGGCGTTGCCGCCACCCGGCGATAACTTCCGCACCAAACGCCAATTCCGTGAACCATCTTCCATTCTTTTAGGCTTTTGCCACAAACAACCTTTCTCATGCCCCTTAATGTTGTGTTTTTGCACGGTGAGAGAACGTGTCACTCCTTCATATACTTTCCCGGTCACAATAAAACGGCTTCAGGCCGTACCAAAACGACAAACACAAATCTCATTCTGATTACCCTACCGGTGCTGTACAGAGTGAACCAGGCGAAAGCTATGTTTCAGGAGTGCAACAATGAGTACATTAAGCCACGCGGCGAGCAGTGCGGAGAAGCGCACTAACGCTCGCTACTGGATAGTGGTGATGCTGTTTATCGTCACGTCCTTTAACTATGGTGACCGCGCCACGCTGTCGATTGCCGGCTCTGAAATGGCAAAAGACATTGGGCTTGATCCGGTTGGCATGGGGTATGTTTTCTCCGCATTTTCATGGGCCTATGTTATTGGACAGATCCCGGGTGGCTGGCTGCTCGATCGTTTTGGATCCAAGCGCGTCTACTTCTGGTCCATCTTTATCTGGTCGATGTTTACCCTGTTGCAGGGCTTCGTCGATATCTTCAGCGGCTTCGGTATTATCGTCGCGCTCTTTACTCTCCGCTTCCTGGTGGGGTTAGCAGAAGCGCCATCCTTCCCGGGTAATAGCCGCATCGTGGCCGCCTGGTTCCCGGCGCAGGAGAGGGGAACGGCGGTGGCGATTTTTAACTCTGCCCAGTATTTCGCGACGGTGATCTTTGCGCCAATCATGGGCTGGCTGACGCATGAAGTGGGCTGGTCACACGTCTTCTTCTTCATGGGCGGATTGGGGATCGTCATCAGCTTTATCTGGCTGAAAGTGATCCACGAGCCGAACCAACATCCGGGCGTGAACAAGAAAGAGCTGGAGTACATTGCGGAAGGCGGGGCGCTGATCAACATGGATCAGAAAAGCCAAAAAGCAAAAGTCCCGTTGAGCCAGAAATGGGCGCAGATCAAGCAGCTTGTCGGTTCGCGCATGATGATTGGCATCTACCTGGGGCAGTATTGCATTAACGCCTTAACCTACTTCTTTATCACCTGGTTCCCGGTCTATCTGGTGCAGGCACGCGGTATGTCGATTCTGAAAGCAGGCTTTGTCGCCTCCGTACCGGCTATCTGCGGCTTTGTGGGGGGCGTACTGGGTGGGGTGATTTCCGACTGGCTGATGCGTCGTACCGGTTCGCTGAACATCGCCCGTAAAACGCCAATTGTGCTCGGCATGTTGCTTTCAATGACCATGGTGTTCTGTAACTACGTCAGCGCGGAGTGGATGATCATCGGCTTTATGGCGATGGCTTTCTTCGGGAAAGGGATTGGTGCGCTGGGCTGGGCAGTGATGGCGGATACCGCGCCAAAAGAGATAAGCGGCCTGAGCGGCGGTCTGTTTAACATGTTCGGCAACATCTCCGGGATTGTCACCCCGATTGCCATTGGCTACATCGTCGGGACCACGGGCTCATTCAACGGTGCGCTGATTTATGTGGGTGTGCACGCCCTGGTGGCGGTCCTGAGCTATCTGGTGCTGGTGGGTGATATCAAACGCATTGAACTCAAACCTGTAGCGGAGCGTGGCTGATGACAACACAATCGAGCCCGGTTATTACCGACATGAAGGTCATCCCGGTGGCCGGCCAGGACAGCATGCTGCTTAATATTGGCGGCGCGCATAACGCCTGGTTTACCCGCAATATCGTGGTGCTGACCGACAGCGCAGGGAACACCGGCGTTGGGGAAGCGCCGGGCGGTGAGGTAATTTTCCAGACGCTGTCAGACGCCATTCCGCAGGTGGTCGGCCAGGAGGTCGCCCGTCTGAATAAAGTGGTCCAGCATGTTCACAAAGGCAACCAGTCGGCGGACTTTGACACCTTCGGCAAAGGCGCCTGGACGTTTGAGCTGCGCGTCAATGCTGTCGCCGCGCTGGAGGCCGCCCTGCTCGATTTGCTCGGTAAGGCGCTGAACGTTCCGGTCTGTGAACTGCTGGGGCCGGGCAAACAGCGTGACGCGGTGACGGTACTCGGCTATCTGTTTTATGTTGGCGATCGGCAAAAAACCGATCTGCCTTATCTGGCGCACTCGCCGGGCCACCATGAGTGGTATCACCTGCGTCACCAGGAGGCGCTCTCCAGTGACGCGGTGGTTCGGCTGGCCGAGGCGGCACAGGACCGCTACGGTTTTAAAGACTTCAAACTCAAAGGCGGGGTATTACCCGGCGAGCAGGAGATTGAAACCGCGCGTGCGCTCAAGAAACGTTTTCCGGATGCCCGCATTACCGTTGACCCTAACGGTGCCTGGCTGCTGGATGAGGCTATCGCCCTGTGCAAAGGACTGGGGGATGTCCTGACCTACGCGGAAGATCCGGTTGGGGCTGAACAAGGCTTCTCGGGTCGCGAGGTGATGGCGGAATTCCGACGTGCCACCGGGCTACCGGTCGCTACGAACATGATCGCCACCAACTGGCGTGAAATGGGCCATGCGGTCATGCTGAATGCGGTCGATATTCCGCTGGCAGACCCGCACTTCTGGACGCTTTCAGGCGCCGTGCGTGTGGCGCAGCTGTGTGATGACTGGGGGCTCACCTGGGGTTGTCACTCCAATAACCATTTCGATATTTCGCTGGCGATGTTTACCCACGTTGGCGCGGCGGCACCGGGTCACCCAACCGCTATCGACACACACTGGATTTGGCAGGAGGGTGAGGCCCGTCTGACGAAAAATCCGCTGGAAATTAAAAACGGCACCATCGCAGTACCGGATGCGCCGGGATTGGGCGTGGAGCTTGACTGGGATCAGGTCCACAAGGCGCATGAAGCGTATAAAAAACTGCCGGGCGGCGCGCGTAATGACGCCGGGCCGATGCAGTACCTGATCCCTGGCTGGACATTTGACCGTAAGCGCCCAGTTTTTGGACGTCACTGATAAAAGGATTGCACCATGAGCACTTTTACCACCCCTGTTGTTACTTCCATGCAGATCATTCCGGTTGCCGGCCATGACAGCATGCTGATGAACCTGAGCGGCGCACATGCGCCGTTTTTCACCCGCAATATTGTCATTATTAAAGATAACGCCGGGCATACCGGCGTGGGGGAAATCCCGGGCGGTGAGAAGATCCGCAAAACGCTTGAAGACGCCATCCCGCTGGTGGTGGGAAAAACGCTGGGCGAATATAAAAACGTCTTAAATACCGTGCGGAATACCTTTGCCGATCGCGATGCGGGTGGCCGTGGGCTGCAAACGTTTGATCTGCGCACCACCATCCACGTGGTGACCGGCATCGAAGCCGCCATGCTGGACCTGTTAGGTCAACACCTGGGGGTTAACGTTGCTTCCCTGCTGGGTGAGGGGCAGCAACGCAGCGAAGTGGAGATGTTGGGCTATCTGTTCTTTGTTGGCGACCGCAACCTGACGCCGTTGCCATACCAGAGCCAGCCGGACGAGCAATGTGACTGGTACCGACTCCGCCACGATGAAGCGATGACGCCGGATGCGGTGGTGCGCCTGGCAGAGGCCGCGTACGAAAAATATGGTTTTAATGATTTCAAACTGAAGGGCGGCGTGCTGGCCGGGGAACAAGAGGCCGAAGCTATCTCAGCCCTGGCTAAACGATTCCCGCAGGCGCGCGTCACGCTGGATCCGAACGGGGCCTGGTCGCTTGATGAGGCGATCGCCATCGGCAAGCAGCTGAAAGGCGTGCTGGCCTACGCGGAGGATCCGTGCGGGGCAGAACAAGGTTTCTCTGGCCGTGAAGTGATGGCGGAGTTCCGCCGCGCCACCGGTTTACCTACCGCGACCAACATGATCGCCACCGACTGGCGTCAGATGGGGCACACTTTGTCCCTGCAGTCTGTCGATATTCCGCTGGCGGACCCGCATTTCTGGACGATGCAGGGCTCTGTACGTGTGGCGCAGATGTGCCATGAGTTCGGTCTGACCTGGGGCTCGCACTCCAATAACCACTTTGATATCTCGCTGGCGATGTTCACCCACGTGGCCGCTGCCGCGCCGGGCACGATCACCGCGATCGACACCCACTGGATCTGGCAGGAAGGCAATCAGCGTCTGACGAAAGCGCCGTTTGAAATCAAAGGGGGGATGGTGCAGGTCCCGTCCACACCGGGTCTGGGCGTGGAGCTGGATATGGATCAGGTGATGAAAGCCCACGAGCTGTACCAGAAACATGGGCTGGGTGCGCGCGATGACGCGATGGCGATGCAGTATCTGATCCCAGAGTGGACATTCGACAATAAACGTCCGTGCATGGTACGATAAACGCATTGGGACCGCTCCCATGGCGGTTCTTTACGTGGTGTATGCTTAACGTAACGACTATGCGTAAGGATGGCTTATGAAAATTGTTATCGCACCGGACTCGTATAAGGAAAGTTTGAGTGCGCTTGAGGTTGCGACAGCGATAGAGCAGGGTTTTCGCGAGATCTTTCCTGAGGCGGTTTACGTCAAACTGCCGGTCGCGGACGGCGGTGAAGGCACCGTCGAAGCGATGATCGCGGCAACGCAGGGACGCATTGTGCATGTTCCGGTGACCGGCCCTCTGGGCCATCGCGTGGAAGGGTTTTACGGGATATCCGGCGACGAGAAGAGCGCCTTTATCGAAATGGCGGCGGCCAGTGGTCTTGAGCTGGTTGCACCTTCGCAGCGCGATCCTCTGAAAACGACCTCCTGGGGCACGGGTGAACTTATCCGTCACGCGCTGGATGCGGGCGTTAAGCATATCATCATCGGCATCGGGGGCAGCGCCACCAATGATGGCGGTGCAGGAATGGTGCAGGCGCTGGGGGCCAGGCTGCTGGACGACCGTGAACAGCCGCTGGGGCAGGGCGGAGGCGAGCTGGGCAAACTTGCCCGTATCGACCTGAGCGGGCTGGACAAGCGTCTGGCCGAGTGCCGCATAGAAGTGGCCTGCGATGTGACGAATCCGCTTACCGGTAAGCTGGGCGCATCAGCGGTTTTTGGCCCGCAAAAGGGGGCCACACCCGAGATGATCATTACTCTGGACAATGCGCTTGCGCACTATGCGCGGATCATTGCCCGGGATCTTGATATGGATGTGCTCAACCTGGCGGGCGGCGGCGCGGCAGGTGGAATGGGGGCGGCGCTGTATGCCTTCTGCGGTGCGCAGCTGCGCCAGGGCATTGAGATCGTCACCGATGCGCTACATCTGGCTGACCAGATTGCCGATGCGGATTTGGTGATAACGGGTGAAGGTCGCATCGACAGCCAGACGATCCACGGCAAAGTGCCGGTTGGGGTGGCGAAGGTAGCTAAACGCTTCAACAAGCCGGTTATCGGGATTGCAGGCAGTCTGACGGCGGACGTTGGCGTCGTGCACGATCACGGCATCGATGCGGTGTTTAGCGTGATTTACACCATCTGCTCGCTGGA
The DNA here is from genome assembly GCF_050031465.1 of Enterobacter cloacae complex sp. 277I4. Classification (NCBI taxonomy): domain Bacteria; kingdom Pseudomonadati; phylum Pseudomonadota; class Gammaproteobacteria; order Enterobacterales; family Enterobacteriaceae; genus Enterobacter; species Enterobacter cloacae complex sp. 277I4. Next base: position 4,033,360 of record NZ_JBLGWC010000001.1, on the reverse strand, counting down.
AGATGCGCTGGAAAATGCCAGCGAGAACGTCAGGATGGCCGCAAGAAATATCGCGGCGGTACTGAAACTCGGGCAGGGGATGTAGTTCTCCCTCTCCCAGTGGGAGAGGGGTGAGGGTGTAGGCCCGGTAAGCGTCGCGCCACCGGGCATTTACCTCAGTTTCCTAACACCTTCATCGCTTCCCGCGTCACGTTATCCATCTCATCCAGCAGCTCAAGGAACTCCGGTTCCAGTTCAGATTCTGGTGTCCCTGCGCGTAGCTGCTGCTCCAGCAGCTGGCAGAGGTTTTTCAGGCGGGGCACGCCGCTGTAGCCACAGCTACCGTGCAGCTTGTGGATAGCCTGCAGCAGTTCCTCCGGGTTTTCGCCCACCAGCTGTTCTTCTACCTTATTGCGAATTTCCGGTAGAAACGCGACCAGCATCTGTAGCATCTCGCGGGCTAAATCAGGTTTCCCCGCCGCCTGGCGTAACGCAAGCTGCCAGTCAAAGGTGGCGTTCTGATTCACGCTAATCTCAACTGGTTCTGCTGATAAGGTATACGTACCGCCGATATGCCCCGGCTTATAGCGCAGCAGCAGGTTATGCAGTTTCTCTTCGTCGATAGGTTTCGCCAGATAATCATTCATTCCGGCGCCGAGCAGCTTCTCTTTCTGTCCGGCCATCGCATGCGCGGTCACGGCAATGACCGGCGTTTGCTGTTGATGAGGTAGCTGGCGGATGAGCTCGCAGGCGCGAATGCCATCCATACCCGGCATTTGAATATCCATAAGAATCAAATCGAACTGCATCTGTTTGGCCAGTTCAACCGCCTCAGCACCGCTGGTGCAGAGCTCAACATGCTGAACCTGATCCTCAAGCAGCACGCCAATCAGCTTCAGGTTTGCCGGGTTATCATCCACCGCCATCACGCTCATCGGCAGCCTCTGCTCGTCATTAATCAGTGCCACGGCATGCTCATTCAGGCGGCAGTAGGCCGTCAGGGCAGGCAACAAGCGTGTGGCGGTGAGCGGTTTAAGCAGACAGGCGGCCGCCCCGTCGTTTTTCAACTCTTCGGCATTGATTTGCGCATGGCACGGCAGCGCCAGCAGCAGGTAGTCGGTCATTGATGCGGCTTTCGCCAGCCGTTCCTGCTGCATGGTGAGCTCCCCGGTAAAGGTGACCGGGATCCCCATCAGCAGGATGTCGTAATGCTCAACGGTAAGCGCAGAGAAGGTCGGGCTGTAGACCACCTCCAGCGGCGTGGTGCTTAAGATGTCCAGCGTGCACTGGGCCGCGGCGGCGTTCGGCTCCACGTAAGCGAGGCGCTTGCCTTTCAGGCAATCCGTCACCGGGCCGTCCGTCAGCACGTTCGGGTTAAGATCCAGGTTAATATGGAACCAGAACGTCGACCCCCGGTTTGGCTGGCTGTGGAAAGAGATATCGCCGCCCATCTCTTTAACCAATTTTTGCGTGATAACCAGCCCCAGGCCCGTACCACCGTGACGCCGTGAAATACTCGCATCCGCCTGACGAAACGCCTGGAACAGACGGGATTGATCCCGTTCGGGAATGCCAATGCCGGTATCGCGGATCTGAACTTCAATCTGTACTTTGTTATTACTGATGGCACGTTTTTCCACCAGAATGTCGATGTTGCCGCTTTCGGTAAATTTGATGGCATTACCGACAAGATTGGTAATGACCTGCTGCAGGCGCAGCGGATCGCCGATGACGTTATCCGGCACGTCGTTTTTAATGTTCAGCGTCAGCTCAAGCCCTTTGTCGTGCGACGAGTGCGCCAGCAGCGTAACCACCTCATCAAGCGTACTGCGCAGCGGGAACGGAATGCTCTCCAGAATCAGCTTGCCCGCCTCCAGTTTGGAGAAGTCCAGCACGTCATTAATGATCGCCAGCAGATTGTTGGCCGAACGTTCAATGGTGTGCAGGTGATCGCGCTGGGTGGGGTTAAGCTCGCTCTTCAGGGTCAGGCGGGTAAAGCCAATCACGCCATTGAGCGGCGTACGCAGCTCGTGTGACATATTGGCAAGGAACTCCGATTTAATGCGGGCAGCCTCCTGGGCACGCTTTTTCGCCAGATCCAGCTCGACGTTCTGGATCTCCATCTGTTCCAGCGTTTCGCGCAGATCCGAAGTGGCCTGATCCACGTTATGCTGCATCTCTTCGTGATAGGCCGCCAGCGACATCGCCATCGAGTTGATGCCGTTTTTCAGCATGTCCAGTTCGCCCAGCATGAACCCTTCCACGCGGCTATCGAGCTGGCCACGGCGAATGCGGTCAACGGTGTTGACCATATTGCGGATGGGCCCGGTCACATCGCGCATCAGTCGCCAGCCGAAGATAAGCGCAATGCCGATACAGAACAGCATCATCACGCCGGAGATAAAAATCTCTTTGTATTGCTGCAGTCGCACCGACTTGAGGTCCAGCTCCAGCGCCACATATCCGAGCATATTGCTGCTGGACTTGGCGTCGGATTGCGCGGACTCATCCGGCGAATAACTTTCCGAAATTATCGGCGTGCGCAGGATCATAATATCGCCCCGTCGCATCACCGTGAGATGGCGCGGGAAGGGCGAACCGTCAGGAATTTTTAACGCTGCCGGATCAAGATGAAAATTAGAGGTGACGAACAGCCGGTTATGCTCGTCATAGACGGAGATCGCACGCACAATATCCGAGTGGCGGCGATGCAACACACTGATTAACTGACCAATCGATTCGCGGTTTTGCAGGTTCATCCCGTATTCGCTGGACACGGCCAGCGGTTCGATGATGCTGGCTCCGGCATCTTCCAGCTGTCGCTGCAGGTCGTTATAGCGGTGCACAACGAAGAAGATGCTCAGCAGCAAACCGATGAGAACGGTGGGGGCGAGGATCAAAATCATCATGCGCGCGCGCAGGCTGTAGTTGGTCATGGCGTTCCGTTATGGGACAATTAAGATAATTATGTATATTTGAGAAAATTCCCGGCGATGGCGCAATTCTACTCTGCAAAGCGACGCGTGACGACGCGTCAGATCATCACTGTCGAAGCCACGGACCTTGACCCTTTTGGTCAGGGCGTCGCGCATCACAATGGTAAGACACTGTTTATAACAGGTTTGCTGCCCACAGAACGAGCAGAAATTACGCTGACGGAAGATAAACGCCAGTACGCACGCGGGAAGGTGAAGCGCCGTCTGACCACCAGCCCGGAGCGCACAGAGCCACGCTGCCCGCATTTTGGCGTCTGCGGAGGCTGCCAGCAACAACATGCCAGCGTAGTTTTACAGCAAAAAAGTAAGAGTAATGCCCTGGCACGCCTGCTCAGGCATGACGTTGACGAAATCATTGCCGACCAACCCTGGGGCTATCGTCGTCGCGCGCGGCTGAGCCTTAGCTATCAGCCCAAAAACGAGCGGCTGGAGATGGGGTTTCGCAAAGCGGGCTCCAGCGATATCGTCGATATCAGGCAGTGCCCCATTTTGGTGCCCCGTCTTGAGGCATTGCTCCCGGACGTGCACGCGTGCCTGTCCGGGCTGGACAGTGTTCGCCACCTCGGGCATGTGGAACTGGTCCTGGCAAACAATGGTCCGCTGATGGTGCTGCGCCATACCGCGCCGCTGTCCAAAAAAGACCGCGAAAAACTGGAACGCTTTTCGCATTCCCACGAGCTGGCGCTTTTTCTCGCCCCACAAAGCGAGATACTGGAGCAGGTTACAGGTGACGCGCCCTGGTATGCGTCAAACGGACTACGCTTAACGTTCAGTCCGCGGGATTTCATCCAGGTTAATGACGGCGTCAATCAGCAGATGATCGAAACCGCGCTGACGTGGCTGGATGTCCAGCCGACCGACCGCGTGCTTGATCTCTTCTGCGGCATGGGCAATTTCACGCTGCCGCTGGCCCGTAAAGCGGCGAGTGTTGTGGGGGTAGAAGGCGTCGACGCGCTGGTGGCGAAAGGCCAGGAGAATGCGCAACAGAACGGCTTGCAAAATGTGACATTCTTTCATCAAAATCTGGAGGAAGATGTCACGCAGCAGCCCTGGGCAAAACAGGGCTTTGACAAAATCCTGCTCGACCCGGCACGGGCAGGCGCACCGGGCGTGATGCAGCATATAATTAAACTCGCCCCGAAACGCGTGGTCTACGTTTCCTGTAACCCGGCAACGCTTGCCCGGGATAGCGAGGCATTACTCAGCGCGGGTTACCAGATTCAGCGTCTGGCAATGCTGGACATGTTCCCGCACACTGGGCATCTGGAATCAATGGTGTTGTTCGAGCACATCTAATTAGTTTGGCTTGTCGACTTCGACAGGCCCTGGTCCCTAAAGGAGAGGACGATGGTTGCGGTAAGAAGTGCACATCTTAATAAAGCTGGTGAGTTTGACCCTCAAAAATGGATCGCAAGTCTGGGAATTTCCAGCCAGCAGTCGTGTGAACGCTTAACCGAAACCTGGGCCTATTGTCAGCGCACCACGCTGGGGCATCCGGACGCCGAGCTGCTGCTGTGGCGCGGCGTGGAGATGGTCGAAATCTTATCCATGCTCAATATGGATATCGAAACGCTGCAGGCCGCGCTTCTGTTCCCGCTTGCCGATGCGGATGTCGTCACGGAAGACGTGCTGCGTGAAAGCGTCGGAAAATCGGTCGTGGCGCTGATCCACGGTGTCCGCGATATGGCGGCCATTCGTCAGCTCAAAGCCGCGCACACCGATTCCGTCTCCTCTGAACAGGTCGATAATGTTCGCCGGATGCTGCTGGCCATGGTGGATGATTTCCGCTGCGTGGTGATCAAGCTTGCCGAGCGTATCGCCCACCTGCGTGAAGTGAAGGACGCGCCGGAAGATGAGCGCGTACTCGCCGCCAAAGAGTGTACAAACATTTATGCGCCGCTGGCGAACCGCTTAGGCATTGGTCAGCTCAAATGGGAGCTGGAAGACTACTGCTTCCGTTATCTGCACCCGGCGGAATATAAGCGCATTGCGAAACTGCTGCATGAACGCCGTATCGACCGCGAACACTATATTGAAGAATTTGTCAGCGGGTTGCGCCAGTCGATGAAGGAAGAGAACGTCCGTGCCGAAGTGTACGGTCGGCCAAAGCATATCTACAGCATCTGGCGCAAAATGCAGAAGAAACACCTCGCCTTTGACGAGCTGTTCGACGTGCGTGCCGTGCGTATTGTGGCGGAGCGTCTGCAGGACTGCTACGCCGCACTGGGGATCGTGCACACGCACTTCCGCCATCTGCCGGATGAGTTCGATGACTATGTCGCCAACCCGAAACCTAACGGCTACCAGTCTATTCATACCGTGGTGCTGGGCCCCGGCGGTAAAACGGTTGAAATTCAGATCCGTACCAAACAGATGCACGAAGACGCCGAGCTGGGTGTCGCCGCGCACTGGAAATACAAAGAGGGCACCTCGGGCGGAGCGCGCACCGGTCACGAAGACCGCATTGCCTGGCTGCGTAAGTTGATTGCGTGGCAGGAAGAGATGGCCGACTCCGGCGAGATGCTCGACGAAGTGCGCAGCCAGGTCTTCGACGACCGGGTGTACGTCTTTACGCCGAAAGGGGACGTTGTCGACCTGCCTGCAGGGTCAACGCCGCTCGACTTTGCCTATCACATCCACAGCGATGTCGGGCACCGCTGCATTGGTGCGAAAATCGGCGGGCGCATTGTGCCGTTTACCTACCAGCTGCAGATGGGCGATCAGATTGAAATCATCACCCAGAAGCAGCCAAACCCGAGCCGTGACTGGCTGAACCCGAACCTGGGGTATGTCACTACCAGCCGCGGACGCTCCAAAATTCACGCCTGGTTCCGTAAACAGGATCGTGACAAGAACATCCTTGCCGGTCGCCAGATCCTGGATGACGAGCTGGAGCATATAGGCATCAGCCTGAAAGAGGCGGAGAAGTTCCTGCTGCCGCGTTACAACTTTAATGAGCTCGATGAGCTGTTAGCGGCCATTGGCGGCGGCGATATTCGTCTCAACCAGATGGTGAATTTCCTGCAGGCGCAGTTCAACAAGCCAAGTGCGGCAGAGCAGGATGCGGCGGCGCTGAAACAGTTGCAGCAGAAAACCTACGCCCCGCAGCAGCGCAGCAAAGACAATGGCCGCGTGGTGGTGGAAGGCGTCGGCAATCTGATGCACCACATCGCCCGCTGCTGCCAGCCTATCCCGGGGGACGACATCGTCGGCTTTATCACCCAGGGGCGTGGGATTTCGATTCACCGCTCAGACTGTGACCAGCTTGCTGAGCTGCAGTCGCATGCGCCGGAACGCATCGTTGAAGCCGTCTGGGGTGAAAGCTACTCTGCCGGCTACTCGCTGGTGGTGCGCGTCACCGCCAACGATCGCAGTGGACTGCTGCGCGACATTACGACCATTCTTGCCAATGAGAAGGTCAACGTGCTGGGCGTTGCCAGCCGCAGCGATACCCGCGAGCAGCTTGCCACCATCGATATGACCATCGAAATCTACAACCTGCAGGTGCTGGGCCGCGTGCTTGGCAAACTGAACCAGGTCCCGGATGTGATTGACGCGCGTCGTCTCCACGGCGGTTAAACATCCTCTTCTGTAAGCCGGGTAAGGCAACGCCGCCACCCGGCATTTTTTCATCAGGACAGTACTATGACTCAAATCGACCGCCTGCTCGGCATCATGAAACGCCTGCGCGACCCGGAAAACGGCTGCCCGTGGGATAAAGAGCAGACTTTCGCGACTATTGCCCCGTACACCCTCGAAGAGACCTATGAAGTACTGGACGCCATTTCACGTGAGGACTTTGACGACCTGCGCGGCGAACTCGGTGACCTGCTGTTCCAGGTGGTGTTCTATGCGCAGATGGCGCAGGAAGAGGGGCGCTTTAATTTTGACGATATCTGCGCCGCCATTAGCGACAAGCTTGAGCGCCGCCATCCGCATATCTTTGGCGATGCCACGGCGGGCAACAGCGCGGAAGTGCTGGCGCGCTGGGAGCAGATTAAAAGCGCCGAGCGGGCTGAAAAATCCCAACACTCCGCGCTGGATGACATCCCGCTGAGTCTGCCCGCCCTGATGCGTGCCCATAAGATCCAGAAACGCTGCTCGGCAGTAGGGTTTGACTGGCACTCGCTTGGCCCGGTACTGGACAAAGTCCATGAAGAAATCGACGAAGTGATGCACGAAGCGCAGCAGGCCGTGGTGGATGAAGCAAAGCTTGAAGAAGAGATGGGCGATTTGCTGTTTGCCACCGTCAACCTTTCGCGCCACCTGGGTGTAAAAGCGGAAACGGCCCTGCAAAAAGCCAACCTTAAGTTCGAACGACGCTTTCGCGAAGTCGAGCGCATTGTGGCCTCGCGCGGCCTGGAAATGACCGGAATTGACCTCGATGTGATGGAAGAAGTCTGGCAGGAAGTAAAACGCCAGGAATCTGATCTCTAACGGAATTTTGCGATCAAGCGCAATTTGTGTGATTTTTTAAATGACAAGCGCTTGATTTGCGTCAAAAACATTTACCCAAAAGGGGCTATTTTCTCACTCCTTATGTTTGTCATGGCCTGGAATGGAGACGGAGAATGAAAGTTTGTGGCGCTCGCCGTGTTCGGGTATACTACTTTCCCGTCCTGGTTATTCCATCGTTTCACCCTAACTTCTCAGGTTCAGCATGACAACGAACTATATTTTTGTGACCGGCGGGGTCGTATCCTCTCTGGGTAAAGGCATTGCCGCAGCCTCCCTCGCAGCCATTCTTGAAGCCCGTGGCCTCAATGTGACCATGATGAAACTGGATCCGTACATCAACGTCGATCCTGGCACCATGAGCCCAATCCAACACGGGGAAGTGTTCGTTACTGAAGACGGCGCTGAAACCGATCTGGATCTTGGCCACTACGAGCGTTTCATTCGCACCAAAATGACCCGTCGTAACAACTTCACGACTGGCCGTATCTACTCCGACGTTCTGCGTAAAGAGCGCCGTGGTGATTATCTGGGTGCAACCGTTCAGGTTATCCCGCACATCACTAACGCTATCAAAGAACGCATCATTGCGGGTGGCGAAGGCCACGACGTGGTGCTGGTTGAAATCGGCGGTACCGTGGGTGATATCGAATCCCTGCCGTTCCTGGAAGCGATTCGCCAGCTGGCGGTTGATATCGGTCGTGAACACGCGCTGTTCATGCACCTGACGCTGGTGCCTTACATGGCAGCCGCAGGTGAAGTGAAAACCAAACCGACTCAGCACTCCGTGAAAGAGCTGCTCTCCATCGGTATTCAGCCTGACATTCTGGTTTGCCGCTCCGATCGCGCGGTTCCGGCGAACGAACGTGCGAAAATTGCATTGTTCTGTAACGTGCCTGAAAAAGCCGTTATTTCAATGAAAGATGTCGATTCCATTTATAAAATCCCGGGCCTGTTGAAATCACAGGGCCTGGACGATTATATTTGTAAACGATTCAGCTTGAACTGTCCGGAAGCTAACCTGTCTGAATGGGAACAGGTTATTTATGAAGAAGCCAATCCGGCTGGTGAAGTGACTATCGGTATGGTCGGCAAGTACATCGAACTGCCGGATGCCTATAAGTCCGTTATCGAAGCGCTGAAACACGGTGGTCTGAAGAACCGCGTCTCCGTGAACATCAAGCTGATTGATTCGCAGGATGTTGAAACACGTGGCGTCGAAATTCTGAAAGATCTGGATGCGATTCTCATCCCTGGCGGCTTCGGCTACCGTGGTGTAGAAGGCAAGATCGCCACTGCACGCTATGCGCGTGAAAACAATATTCCATACCTCGGCATCTGCCTGGGTATGCAGGTTGCGCTAATCGAATTTGCGCGCAACGTAGCGGGAATGGAAAACGCGAACTCTACGGAATTTGTGCCAGACTGTAAGTACCCTGTAGTGGCGCTTATCACTGAATGGCGCGACGAAGACGGTAACGTCGAAGTCCGTACCGAGAAGAGCGATCTGGGTGGCACTATGCGTCTTGGCGCACAGGCCTGCCAGCTGTCTGACGATAGCGTGGTTCGTAAGCTGTATGGCGAACCGGTCATCACCGAGCGTCATCGTCACCGCTATGAAGTCAACAACATGTTGTTGAAACAAATTGAAGCTGCGGGTCTGCGTGTTGCGGGCCGCTCCGGGGATGATCAGTTAGTCGAGATCATCGAAGTGCCAAACCACCCGTGGTTTGTCGCCTGCCAATTCCACCCGGAATTTACTTCAACGCCACGTGACGGGCATCCGCTGTTTGCAGGTTTCGTGAAAGCCGCCAGCGAGTATCAGAAGCGTCAGGCGAAGTAAAAAAGTTAGAACGGCAACGCGTACCCCCGGTACGCGTTGTTTGTCTGGAGTTTTAGTTTAACTTGTACTGAGGAAAATCTAATGTCCAAAATCGTTAAAGTCATCGGTCGTGAAATCATCGACTCCCGTGGTAACCCGACCGTTGAAGCCGAAGTTCATCTGGAAGGTGGTTTCGTCGGTATGGCAGCTGCTCCATCAGGTGCTTCTACTGGTTCCCGCGAAGCGCTGGAACTGCGCGATGGCGACAAATCCCGTTTCATGGGCAAAGGCGTACTGAAAGCTGTTGGCGCTGTAAACGGTCCTATTGCTCAGGCAATCATTGGCAAAGACGCTAAAGACCAGGCTGGCATCGACAAGATCATGATCGATCTGGACGGTACTGAAAACAAATCTAACTTCGGTGCGAACGCAATCCTGGCGGTTTCCCTGGCGAACGCCAAAGCCGCTGCGGCAGCGAAAGGTATGCCACTGTTCGAGCACATCGCTGAACTGAACGGCACCCCAGGCAAATACTCCATGCCTGTACCAATGATGAACATCATCAACGGTGGTGAGCACGCAGACAACAACGTTGATATTCAGGAATTCATGATTCAGCCAGTTGGCGCGAAAACCCTGAAAGAAGCAGTACGTATGGGTTCTGAAGTGTTCCACAACCTGGCTAAAGTTCTGAAAGCAAAAGGTATGAACACGGCTGTGGGTGACGAAGGTGGCTACGCGCCAAACCTGGGTTCTAACGCAGAAGCACTGGCTGTTATCGCTGAAGCAGTAAAAGCCGCTGGCTATGAGCTGGGCAAAGACATCACTCTGGCGATGGACTGCGCAGCGTCTGAATTCTACAAAGACGGTAAATACGTTCTGGCTGGCGAAGGCAACAAAGCGTTCACCTCTGAAGAGTTCACTCACTTCCTGGAAGACCTGACCAAACAGTACCCAATCGTTTCTATCGAAGACGGTCTGGACGAGTCTGACTGGGATGGTTTCGCATACCAGACTAAAGTACTGGGCGACAAAATCCAGCTGGTTGGTGACGATCTGTTCGTAACCAACACCAAGATCCTGAAAGAAGGCATCGAGAAAGGCATCGTTAACTCCATCCTGATCAAATTCAACCAGATCGGTTCTCTGACCGAAACTCTGGCTGCGATCAAAATGGCGAAAGACGCTGGCTACACCGCTGTTATCTCTCACCGTTCTGGCGAAACTGAAGACGCTACCATCGCTGACCTGGCTGTTGGTACCGCTGCTGGCCAGATCAAAACCGGTTCTATGAGCCGTTCTGACCGTGTTGCTAAATACAACCAGCTGATTCGTATCGAAGAAGCGCTGGGCGAAAAAGCACCATACAACGGTCGTAAAGAGATCAAAGGCCAGGCATAATTGCTTAAGCCTTAAAATGAAAATGCCAGTCGAAAGACTGGCATTTTTTTTGGTTATTTGAAATCAACCGCCATTTGCTCCGGGATGCTCAGCCCCCGGGTAGTTTGTACGCAGCGGGCAATATAGTCCGTAAAACGCGGCGGTTTAGGCATGCCCATACTGAGCAGCTTGTCGTTGCTGAAACGTACATTCAGCGTGGCAAAGGCCCCGTACAAGCGCATTGCTCTCAGCATCAGCCGTTCGTTGCAGGGGCCAAAAATATCCTTCAGCTCACGGCGCATTCTGACCAGCGTTTCGTAACTTACCTGGGCATACTTATCACCGACCGGGGCTTTCTCCAGCGCCTGTGCCATCGCATTATCAATATCTGCAAAGCGCACGCTGTTCTCTTCTCCGGCAGAAATATGTACCACTTCTCCCGGCTGCGCAGCGCTGTTAAGCAGCATCAGCAGTGCATCGGCGCAGTAATCCACCGGGACGACATCTATTTTGTCTTCCATTGAGCACATGAATTTTTGCAGCATTAGCCCCATGCTGAAGACCCAGAAAATACTGCTCGACGGCGTACAGCCATGACGGGTATGGCCGACCACGATGGACGGACGGGCGATGAGCAGCGGCAGGTTGGGGCAGTGCTGGCGCATCAGTTGTTCAATGGTGGATTTCGAATACGTATATTCCACCAGATGCTCAGCGTTCTCTCTGAACTCCGCGCTTTCGGCGACCAGCGAATCCTGCTCCGGCGTGCACGACATGGCTGTTCCCACATGCAGAAAGCGCTGTAAACCGACAACCTGATTCATGCGTCTGGCGAACGCCAGCGTCCCCTCCACATTCACTTTCCAGATCAGCGGATTGTTACCAAATGACGCGACGGCCGCGCAGTTAAGAACATGCGTCACCTGTTCCAGACGCGGGTCGTTCAGGAATCCCTCCGGCTGGCTGAGATCGCCAATAAGGATATTCTCCTCGCTCAACGCGGCCAGCGTCTCCTCTGAAACCTTGAATTTACGCATGTTGTCCCGCACGCGTTCCAGCCCTTGTTGCGGGTCACTGGCGCGCGCAAGCAGCAGTAATTTTACTGAACTATTACTGGTAAGTATTTTTTCAAGTACTGCACCGCCCAGAAAACCAGTCACGCCTGTAATAAATAACATATTAATCTATACCGTCTCATAATGATTGATGAGGCGGATTGTAGGCAGGGAAAAGTAAACGGCATTTAAATAGAAAAATGGCAAAGCTGACGGCGTCTTAAGCTTATTTTAAGGTAAGGAATTCAGGTGGAAATATTGGACACTAGCGGAGTGAGAAAAATTCAATTTATTAATTAAATAATTTTAACTTACTGATTTTGTTCTATTGTTCGTGCGGTTTTATTGCTTTTGACACTCATTGAATATGTAATAAATAAAATAATTTGTTACACCATTATGCCGCGCACGAAATAACCGTATCAGCACTTAAATGGAATCGACATCACGCCATGCAGGCTATTTTATTTAGCCTGCAAAGGGTTTTAGAGTAATAAAGGTAGCGTTGCGCTCGCGGTTTGCTGGCTAACCTCACCGTAATGGCCATCAATCGCAATCAGGGAAGTTGTAAGCAATTCAACCAGTAACATTACGCCCACTTTAGCATTGAGCGCGCCTGCGCTGAGTGGCCCTTCCGGTTTTGCGGCGACCAGCTGCATATCGCTAAGCGAAGCCAGCGGGCTGCGGGGCGTATTGCTAAGGGATAACACCTTAACGCCGCGTTTGCGTGCAAGTTTTACGACGTGGAGCAAATCCCGCGTTGAACCGGAACTGGAAATGGCCACCACCAGCGTCCCTTCTGAAAGCGTTGCTGCATTCATGGCCGCACGATGCATATCGCTAAAAAGCTGTGCAGGTTTGCCGAGTCGCAACAGTTTGTAATGTAAATACTCACCGAGGATCGCGCTGGCGGCCACCCCATATATTTGTACGGCTTGCGCCTGATGCAGCGCCTGAGCGGCCTTTTCCAGCAGTGCTCTGTCGAGCAGTCTGGCGGTATCCTGCAGCGCCTGAACAGACTCATCGACGACGTTATCAATTTCGTCCCCGGCCACGCGTGCGGGCTGACCCTGCTGAATATCCAGCGCCAGTGCCATCTTGAATTCGTTATAGCCTTTGCAGCCGAGCGTCCGGCATAGACGCGTCACGCTGGCTTCACTGGTGTGGCTTTCCCGTGCCAGTTCGGTGATCGTCAGGTAGAGCACCCGGGCCGGATCGTTGAGAACAAACTCTCCCAGTTTTTTTTGCGTGGGGCTGTACCCGGAAGCCTCCTGGCGCAGCTTCAGCAGCAGGTTTTCATGGTCTGACATGCTAGATCCTTAATGCGTTTCTCTGCGTCCTAGTGTGGCGGAAAGCGGGGCAGGGATGCCAGTCATTTCGAAAAAGTATGATCGTCCTCCTGGTTTTTGATGGTAATTTTCACCATTAAGTATAATTATGGTAAAAATTTTCATCGTTAACTAAGGGGATGAAAAAATGATGCAAATGTTCAGTGGTGCTTCGTCCGGCGGATGGTTTGAAAAAGCGCAGCGCTTTGGCAAATCCTTTATGTTGCCCATCGCCGTACTGCCTGCGGCGGGTCTGCTGCTGGGGATAGGCGGCGCGTTATCGAATCCCAATACGCTTACGGCATATCCGTTTTTAGATGTGGGCTGGTTACAGGCTATTTTCACCATCATGAGCAGCGCCGGTTCGATTGTGTTCGCGAATCTGTCGGTGCTGTTTGCCGTTGGGGTTGCCGTCGGGCTGGCAAAAAATGATAAAGGTACGGCAGGGCTGGCGGCGTTACTCGCGTTTCTGGTCATGAATGCCACCATTAACGCACTGCTGATCCTCACCGGAAAACTGGCGCACGAGAATCCCGGGGCGGTCGGGCAAGGCATGACGCTGGGGATCCAGACGCTGGAGACCGGCGTATTTGGTGGGGTGGTCATTGGTCTTGTGACCTGCGCGCTGCATCATCGGTTTAATAAGATCGCGCTGCCACAATTTCTGGGATTCTTTGGCGGGTCACGCTTTGTGCCGATTATCAGCTCACTGGCTGCGATCCTGGTCGGAGCCTTAATGACCGTGGTCTGGCCGCATTTCCAGAAGCTGATCTTTGGTCTGGGCGGGCTGGTGGATGCGACCGGTTATCTGGGAACACTGCTGTACGGCTTCATTTTGCGCATGCTGGGCCCGTTCGGTTTACACCACATCTTTTACCTTCCGTTCTGGACCACCGCGCTTGGCGGCAGCGAGATTGTCAACGGACAACTGGTTGAAGGTACGCAGCGGATCTTCTTCGCTCAGCTGGCCGATCCCACGACGCGCCAGTTTTATGAAGGAACGTCGCGCTTCATGTCCGGGCGCTTTATCACGATGATGTTTGGTTTGCTCGGGGCCTGCCTTGCGATGTATCACACGGCTAAACCGGAGAACAAAAAACGCGTCGCGGGGTTGTTGCTTTCAGCTGCATTAACCTCCTTCCTGACGGGGATCACCGAGCCCATCGAGTTCTCCTTCCTGTTTATCGCGCCGGTGCTGTACGTCATTCACGCATTTTTTGACGGGCTGGCGTTTATGCTCGCGCATATTTTACACATCACCATTGGGCAGACTTTCTCCGGCGGTTTTATCGACTTTGTGCTGTTCGGCATTTTGCAGGGGGAGGCCAAAACCCACTGGATGTTAGTGCCGCTGGTGGGCGTACCGTGGTTCTTCCTCTACTACTTCACGTTCCGCTATCTGATTAATCGCTTTGATTTTGCCACGCCGGGTCGGGAAAAGGAGGCGGTGGCCAATGACGTGACGTTCGCCCAGAACGAACGCGCAAGTGCGGTAATCGCCGGACTGGGCGGAAAAGACAATCTGGAAGAGGTGGACTGCTGCGCCACGCGTCTTCGCGTCACGGTTAAAGATGGCAGCAAAGTGAATGACGCGGCGCTGAAAGCCACCGGTGCGCGCGGCGTGATTGTGCGCGGAAATGGCGTTCAGGTCATTTATGGTCCGCATGTCACGATTATCAAAAACGAAGTGGAAGAGATCTTATCGTAATGAAAACTGTACTGGATACCCTGAAGGGAAAACTGGTCGTCTCCTGTCAGGCGCTTGAGAACGAACCGTTGCATAGCCCGTTTATTATGTCGCGGATGGCGCTGGCGGCGCGTCAGGGAGGGGCCGCGGCCATCCGTGCCAACAGCGTGGTGGATATTGAGGCGATCAAAGAGCAGGTTACGCTGCCGGTTATTGGCATCATCAAGCGGGAGTATCCCGACAGCGAGGTGTTTATCACCGCGACGATGAAAGAGGTGGATGAACTGATGACCGTCTCCCCGGCGATCATTGCGCTTGATGCGACCGACAGGGCGCGGCCTGGTGGGGAATCTCTGGCAACGCTGGTTACGCGCATTCGTACCCGTTACCCCTCGGTGCTGCTTATGGCTGATATAGCCACTGTTGATGAGGCCGTCACGGCGCAGGCGCTGGGGTTTGATTGTGTCGGGACCACGCTTTACGGCTACACCGCGCAGACCGCCGGACACGCCTTACCCGATGATGACTGTCAGTTTCTGAAAGCGGTACTGGCAGCCGTCACGGTACCGGTGGTGGCCGAAGGTAACGTGGACACCCCGGAACGCGCCGCCAGATGTCTTGCGCTGGGGGCGCATATGGTGGTGGTGGGCGGGGCAATCACCCGCCCGCAGCAGATTACGGAACGCTTTATGGCGGCAATTGACGCGCAAAGCACCGATCGAGCATGACCATCTCACGGGGATCTGCGATACTTATCGTTTATCCCCTTAACTGAGATGACTATGCAGTACCCGATTAACGAGATGTTCCAGACCCTGCAAGGCGAGGGTTACTTTACCGGCGTTCCCGCAATTTTTATTCGTTTACAGGGATGCCCGGTTGGCTGTGCCTGGTGTGATACCAAACATACGTGGGATAAACTCGCAGATCGGGAAGTGTCACTGTTTAGCGTTCTGGCGAAAACCAAAGAGAGCGATAAGTGGGGTGCTGGCAGCGCGGAAGATCTGCTGGCCATTATTGGTCGTCAGGGCTGGACGGCGCGCCATGTGGTCATTACCGGGGGCGAACCCTGCATTCACGATCTGACGCCACTGACCGAACTGCTCGAAAAGAACGGCTATAGCTGCCAGATTGAGACCAGCGGCACGCATGAAGTGCGCTGCTCCCACACCACCTGGGTGACGGTATCGCCTAAAGTAAACATGCGCGGCGGCTACGACGTACTGTCTCAGGCGCTGGAACGTGCTGATGAGATTAAACACCCGGTAGGGCGAGTACGTGATATCGAAGCGCTGGATGAACTGCTGGCGACGCTGACGGACGAAAAACAGCGCGTGATTGCGCTGCAACCTATCAGCCAGAAAGAAGACGCCACGCGCCTGTGCATTGAAACCTGTATCGCGCGTAACTGGCGCCTGTCGATGCAGACGCACAAATACCTGAATATTGCCTAAAAAAAGCCCGGTGGCGCTAGCGCTTACCGGGCCTACGGTTCCAGGCTTTTGTTGGCCGGGTAAGGCGAAGCCGACCCCCGGCAAGCATCACTCGCCGCGATACACGCAGCCTGCCGTACAGGTCTCTTTGATCATCACTGCGCTCAGCAGCGGCACCAGCGGTTTCATCTGATCCCAAATCCATTTTGCCAGCACTTCGCTGGTCGGGTTTTCAAGGCCCGGGATATCGTTCAGGTAATAGTGATCCAGACGATCGTAAGTCGGCTTAAATGCCGCCTTCAGCTCAGCAAAATCCATGATCCAACCGGTATGCGGATCAACTTCACCGGTGATCTCAAGACGCACCATAAACGAATGCCCGTGCAGACGGCCGCATTTATGTCCTTCAGGAACATGCGGAAGGTGGTGGGCGGCTTCGAAGGTGAAATCTTTAAACAGTGTGGTGGACATGATCGCTCTCAGTAATGCGGAAAAAACCGCCGCATAGTACCGGAAAGCACAATTTTTAGCATTAACTAAAACGGCCTTTACCTTCATTGCAGCAAAAAAGCCGTCGCTTTGTGATTTATATCCTTATTTTACAGTCGGTTAGTTTATCGCTTTTACCGTTAAGAACGATAACTAAAACAGGTTAGTCCATTTGGTTATTTATTATTTCCATCCCTTCTTTAATTGTTATTATCCTCGCCGTTAACCTTATCTTCAGTTTGGATTTATTCGCTTAAAGTTCGCTTGGCTACTGGAACATAACGACGCATGACAACACAGGCCCCACCTTCAAATTTGCTTCCCCTGAACCCGGAGCAACTGGCGCGCCTTCAGGCTGCCACCTCTGATTTTTCTCCCACCCAGCTTGCCTGGGTCTCTGGCTATTTCTGGGGAATGCTCAACCAGCAGCCTGGCGCTGTGGCTGCGGCTCCGGCAACGGCGGTAGAAATTCCTGCCATTACGCTTATCTCCGCTTCGCAGACGGGCAATGCCCGCCGCGTGGCAGAAGCGCTGCGTGACGACCTGCTGGCCGCCAAACTGAACGTGAACCTGGTAAACGCCGGGGATTATAAATTCAAACAGATCGCGTCAGAAAAACTTCTGGTGGTTGTGGCCTCAACGCAGGGAGAGGGTGAACCCGCTGAAGAAGCGGTCGCGCTGCATAAATTCCTGTTCTCGAAAAAAGCGCCCAGACTCGATGGCACTGCGTTTGCCGTGTTCGGCCTGGGCGATACCTCTTATGAATTCTTCTGCCAGTCCGGCAAAGATTTTGACAGCAAGCTGGCGGAGCTGGGCGCAGAGCGCCTGCTGGACCGCGTTGATGCAGATGTGGAATACCAGGCTGCCGCTGCAGAGTGGCGTGCGCGCATTGTTGACGTGCTGAAAGCACGCGTACCGAAAGAGACACCAGCCCAGGCTGCGATCACCGCGACCGGCGTGGTCAACGACATTCACACCAGCCCGTACACCAAAGAGGCGCCGCTGTCGGCAAGCCTGTCGGTTAATCAAAAAATTACCGGTCGCGACTCTGAAAAAGATGTGCGCCATATCGAGATCGATCTGGGCGACTCGGGTCTGCGCTATCAGCCTGGCGATGCGCTGGGGGTCTGGTATCAAAACGATCCAGCGCTGGTCAAAGAGCTGGTCGAACTGCTGTGGCTGAAAGGCGACGAGCCTGTCACCGTCGAAGGCAAAACGCAGCCGCTCTCTGAAGCGCTGCAGTGGCACTTCGAGCTGACGGTAAATACCGCCAATATCGTTGAGAACTATGCCACCTTAACGCGCAGCGAATCGCTGCTGCCGTTAGTGGGCGATAAGGCGAAGCTGCAGCATTACGCGGCGACCACGCCGATTGTCGATATGGTGCGTTTCTCTCCGGCACAGCTGGATGCCGAGGCGCTGATCGGCCTGCTGCGTCCGCTCACGCCGCGTCTGTACTCCATTGCCTCATCGCAGGCTGAAGTCGAGAGCGAAGTGCACATCACCGTGGGCGTGGTGCGGTACGACCTCGAAGGCCGTGCCCGCGCGGGCGGTGCCTCCAGCTTCCTGGCCGATCGCGTGGAGGAAGAGGGCGAAGTGCGCGTCTTTATCGAGCACAACGACAACTTCCGTCTGCCGGCGAACCCGGAAACGCCGGTAATCATGATTGGCCCGGGTACCGGCATTGCGCCGTTCCGTGCCTTCATGCAGCAGCGTGCGGCGGACGAGGCACGGGGTAAAAACTGGCTGTTCTTCGGTAACCCGCACTTTACCGAAGATTTCCTCTATCAGGTTGAGTGGCAGCGCTACGTGAAAGAAGGGGTGCTGACCCGTATCGATCTGGCCTGGTCGCGCGATCAGAAAGAAAAAGTATACGTACAAGACAAACTGCGCGAACAGGGCGCAGAGCTGTGGCGCTGGATCAATGACGGTGCCCACATTTATGTCTGCGGTGACGCCAATCGCATGGCGAAAGACGTTGAGCAGGCACTGCTGGAAGTGATTGCCGAATTCGGTGGTATGGATGCCGAAGCGGCGGATGAATTTTTAAGTGAGCTGCGCGTTGAGCGCCGTTATCAGCGAGATGTCTACTAATGAGCGAAAAACATCCAGGACCCCTGGTGGTCGAAGGTAAACTGTCAGACGCCGAGCGCATGAAGCTGGAAAGCAACTATCTGCGCGGCACCATTGCTGAAGATCTGAATGACGGTCTCACCGGCGGTTTCAAAGGCGACAACTTCCTGCTGATCCGTTTCCACGGCATGTATCAACAGGACGACCGCGACATTCGCGCCGAGCGTGCTGAACAGAAGCTGGAGCCGCGTCACGCGATGCTGTTGCGCTGCCGTCTGCCGGGCGGAGTGATCACCACGACACAGTGGCAGGCGATTGATAAATTCGCCGGTGAAAACACCATTTACGGCAGCATTCGTCTGACCAACCGTCAGACCTTCCAGTTCCACGGCATTCTGAAGAAGAACGTGAAGCCGGTACACCAGATGCTGCACTCCGTCGGACTGGACGCGCTGGCAACGGCCAACGACATGAACCGTAACGTGCTCTGCACCTCGAACCCGTATGAGTCCGAGCTGCACGCTGAAGCCTATGAGTGGGCGAAGAAGATCTCCGAGCACTTGTTGCCGCGTACCCGCGCCTATGCGGAAATTTGGCTCGATCAGGAAAAAGTTGCGACCACCGATGAAGAACCAATCCTCGGTCAGACCTATCTGCCGCGTAAGTTCAAAACCACGGTGGTGATCCCGCCGCAGAACGACATCGATCTGCACGCCAACGACATGAACTTTGTGGCAATTGCCGAAAACGGCAAGCTGGTGGGCTTTAACCTGCTGGTGGGCGGCGGTCTGTCCATTGAACACGGTAACAAGAAAACCTATGCCCGCACCGCGAGCGAGTTCGGCTTCCTGCCGCTGGAGCATACGCTGGCCGTGGCGGAAGCGGTGGTCACCACCCAGCGCGACTGGGGTAACCGTACCGACCGTAAAAACGCGAAAACCAAATACACCCTGGAGCGCGTGGGCGTTGAGACGTTCAAAGAGGAAGTGGAGCGTCGTGCGGGGATCAAATTTGAGCCGATCCGCCCTTACGAATTCACCGGTCGCGGCGATCGCATCGGCTGGGTAAAAGGCATCGACAATAAATGGCACCTGACGCTGTTTATCGAAAACGGCCGTATTCTGGATTACCCGGGCCGTCCGCTGAAAACCGGCCTGCTGGAAATCGCGAAGATCCACAAAGGTGAGTTCCGCATTACCGCCAACCAGAACCTGATTATTGCTGGTGTGCCGGAAAGTGAAAAGGCGAAAATTGAGGCGCTGGCGCGTGACCATGGGTTGATGAATGCGGTCAAACCGCAGCGCGAAAACTCGATGGCCTGCGTGTCGTTCCCGACCTGTCCGCTGGCGATGGCGGAAGCGGAACGTTTCCTGCCGTCATTTACGGACAAAGTGGAAGCGATTCTGGAAAAACACGGTATTCCGGACGAGCATATTGTTATGCGCGTTACCGGCTGTCCGAACGGCTGTGGCCGCGCGATGCTGGCCGAGCTTGGGCTGGTGGGGAAAGCGCCGGGTCGCTATAACCTGCACCTGGGCGGTAACCGTATCGGCACGCGTATTCCGCGTATGTTCCGCGAGAATATCACTGAGCCAGAAATTCTCGATTCCATCGATGAGCTTGTCGGGCGCTGGGCGAAAGAGCGCGAAGCGGGTGAAGGCTTCGGCGACTTTACGGTGCGTGCGGGCATTATTCGCCCGGTGCTCGATCCCGCAAGGGATTTCTGGGAGTAACCACGAGAGGTAATTATGTCCGTACTCGATCTAAACGCGCTTAACGCATTGCCAAAAGTCGAACGCATTCTGGCACTCGCAGAAACCAACGCCCAACTGGAAAAGCTGGACGCCGAAGGGCGCGTGGCGTGGGCGCTGGAAAACCTGCCGGGTGACTACGTGCTGTCGTCGAGCTTTGGCATTCAGGCGGCGGTCAGTTTGCATCTGGTGAATCAGATCCGCCCGGATATTCCGGTGATCCTCACCGATACCGGCTATCTGTTCCCGGAAACCTACCAGTTTATCGATGAGCTGACGGACAAGCTTAAGCTGAACCTGAAAGTGTACCGCGCGGAGCAGAGCGCGGCCTGGCAGGAGGCGCGCTACGGCAAACTCTGGGAGCAGGGCGTTGAGGGCATTGAGAAATACAATGAGATCAACAAGGTCGAGCCGATGAACCGTGCGCTGAAAGAGCTGAACGCGCAGACCTGGTTTGCCGGTCTTCGCCGCGAGCAGTCCGGCAGCCGGGCCACGCTGCCGGTGCTGGCGGTGCAGCGCGGCGTGTTTAAAGTGCTGCCGATCATCGACTGGGATAACCGTACGGTGTACCAGTACCTGCAAAAACACGGGCTGAAATACCATCCGCTGTGGGATCAGGGCTACCTGTCCGTGGGGGATACCCACACCACGCGCAAATGGGAGCCGGGAATGGCGGAAGAAGAGACGCGATTCTTTGGGCTGAAGCGCGAGTGCGGGTTACACGAAGGGTAATGATCTTTCCTCCCTCTCCCGGTGGGAGAGGGTTGGGGTGAGGGCATCAGGCCGCACAGCGTTCAAAAACCTCAGGCTTTCCCCGCTTTCGCCAGCTCCTTCACCAGCGGCAGCATCACTTTCACTACATCGCGGCTACGGTGCTCAATGCGCTGCGGCAGTGCGCTATCAATATGCTGCTGATTATCCAGCATCACGTTATGCCAGCTCGTCCCGTCCGGAAAGGCTTTCGTTTTAGCCCGCTGCTGATAGCCATCTTTCTTGCCTAACGCCCAGTTGGTGGCTTCGACGTACAGCACCGGGATGCCCGCTTTATCGAACACTTCACCGTCGTTACAGCAGCCCGTTCCGCGCGGATAAGCCGGATTGCCGCCAGGATTGGTCGTGGCATACACGCCATGGCTGCGCGCAATCGCCAGCGCCCGGTCACGGGTCAGTTTACGCACGGTACCCGGCGTACTCTGTCCGCTATTAAAATAGAGCTTATCGCCAACGATTAAATTATCGAGGTTAATCACCAGCAGCGTATTTTTCTTCTCCTCAGCGCTCATGCGCTTAAGGAAATTCTCCGCGCCGAGTTTGCCTTCCTCTTCGCCGCTGGTTGCCACAAAGCGAATACCGTATTTTGTCGGAATGTTTTTCATTCGCTCGGCCAGTTCAAGCATCACGCCCAGACCCGCCGCGTTATCGTCCAGCCCCTGCAGCGTCAGCCCGCCCAGATTGTTATCGGTATCGGCGTCGCTCATGGGCGCGTAAGTGTCCAGGTGCGCCATAATAATGATCTGCTCAGCTGCGCTACCTTCATGTGCCGCAATAACGGTACTGCCGGTCACGTTATGCCAGTTTTTTGTTTTATTTCGTGAGGTGTAGATATAGCGGCTGTGAAACGACCGGATATCGCTCTGGTAGCCCATATCGGCAAACTGCTGGCGAAGATAGTCAGCGGAAAGCATTTCCGCAGGGGAGCCGGTCATGCGTCCGGGAAAAACGGTGGCAATATGCCGCGCCTGCATATTGGCGATTTCACCATACGGTTGATTTTTTGCCTGAGCCGGAAGGATAAAGCAAACGCCGAGCGCCAGGGCAACGTATCGGTGGCGCATTGCGGAAAACATAGTGAGTCCTTAAAAACAGAGCAAAATTATAACCCGCTTAGTATGAAACTGTGATCGGCCATACACAATTTGAATTGCTCTTAAATGCCCGAAATTTCGCGTGTTAAGCACTTTTTGATATTTGCTTTTTCATCGCGTTATTCCATTGAGTAACTACTCATTCCAATTCGTAATTTCATTCGGTCTAAGCCGCCCCCTATAGTCCCTCTATTCCTCGTTGTTAGTGAGTTGTTGCTTGTGGACTATCTGCCCCTTTTTGCTGCGATTAAAGAAAAACCGGTACTGGTTGTGGGTACGGGTGAAATTGCCGATCGCAAAATCGCGTTTCTGCAGCGCGCGGGCGCGCAGGTGCGGGTTGTCGCAGAAGCGGAGTTCGACGAGTCACAAATCGACAGCGTGGTGCTGGTGATTGCAGCGACGGAGGATCGCGAACTCAACCGACGCGTTTCCGAGGCCGCTCAGGCGCGTTACCGCCTGGTGAACGTGGTCGACGACCAGCCTTTGTGCTCGTTTATCTTCCCGTCGATTGTCGACCGCTCGCCGCTGCTGGTGGCGATCTCCTCCGGCGGTACCGCACCGGTGCTGGCGCGCGTGCTGCGGGAAAAGATTGAAGCGCTGTTACCAACCAGTCTCGGACGTATGGCAGAGAAAGCGAGCTACTGGCGGAACCATCTGAAAACCCGCCTGACCAGCGTAACGGAACGCCGTCGCTTCTGGGAGCGGGTATTCCGTGGCCGCTTTGCCAGCCTGATGCACGCCGGTAATGAGACGGCAGCGCAAAAAATCCTCGAAGACGAGCTGGATAACCCCGGCAGCACGGGCGGCGAGATCATTCTGGTAGGTGCTGGTCCGGGTGATGCCGGGTTACTGACCTTACGCGGACTGCAGGTGCTGCAGGACGCGGACGTGGTGTTCTATGACCATCTGGTCACCGACGGTGTGCGCGAGCTAATTCGTCGCGATGCCGAGCAAATCTGCGTGGGTAAACGCGCAGGCGAGCACTCGGTACCGCAGCACGACACCAATCAGATGCTGGTTGCCGCAGCGAAAGCAGGCAAAACCGTGGTGCGCCTTAAAGGGGGCGATCCGTTCATCTTTGGTCGCGGTGGCGAAGAACTGCAGGCGGCAGCCGAAGCGGGCGTGCCGTTCCAGGTGGTGCCGGGGATTACGGCGGCCTCCGCGGTAACGGCCTACGCAGGTATTCCGCTTACGCACCGCGATTACGCCCAGAGTGTGACCTTTGTGACTGGTCATTATAAGGCCGACAGCACGCCGTTTGACTGGTCGCATCTCGCCCAGAGCCGACAGACGCTGGCCATCTATATGGGCACCATGAAGGCGGCGGACATCAGTGAACAACTTATTCAGCACGGTCGCGAGGCGACAACGCCGGTGGCCGTGATTTCTCGCGGTACCCGCGTCGATCAGCGTGTGGTGACCGGTACGCTACAAGACCTTGCAGTCCTGGCGAAAGACGCCCCAATGCCCGCGCTTATTGTGGTGGGCGAAGTGGTACAGCTGCACAGCACGCTCGCCTGGTTTCAACATACAACAGACTCAGAGGGGTTTGGCTCCTCTGTGGTGAATCTGGCTTAAGGAACGGTTATGGACCAAAAACGACTTACTCACCTGCGACAGCTTGAAGCGGAAAGTATCCATATTATCCGCGAAGTGGCCGCCGAGTTCTCTAACCCGGTGATGATGTACTCCATCGGCAAAGATTCCAGCGTGATGCTGCATCTGGCGCGTAAAGCGTTTTATCCGGGTACGCTGCCGTTCCCGCTGCTGCACGTGGATACCGGCTGGAAATTCCGTGAGATGTATGAGTTCCGCGACCGTACCGCCAAAGCCTATGGCTGTGAGCTGCTGGTGCATAAAAACCCGGAAGGGGTGGCGATGGGCATTAACCCGTTTGTTCACGGCAGCGCCAAACACACCGACATCATGAAAACCGAAGGGCTGAAGCAGGCGCTGAACAAGTACGGTTTTGACGCCGCTTTCGGCGGTGCGCGCCGTGACGAGGAGAAATCCCGCGCCAAAGAGCGTATTTACTCCTTCCGCGACCGCTTCCACCGCTGGGATCCGAAAAACCAGCGTCCTGAGCTGTGGCACAACTACAACGGCCAGATCAACAAAGGCGAAAGCATTCGCGTCTTCCCGCTCTCCAACTGGACCGAGCTGGATATCTGGCAGTACATCTATCTGGAAAATATCGAGATCGTTCCGCTTTACCTGGCGGCTGAGCGCCCGGTGCTGGAGCGCGACGGCATGCTGATGATGATCGACGACGATCGCATTGATTTACAGCCGGGCGAAGTGATCAAAAAACAGATGGTACGTTTCCGTACTCTTGGTTGTTGGCCGCTGACCGGCGCGGTGGAGTCCAACGCGCAAACGCTGCCAGAGATCATCGAAGAGATGCTGGTATCGACCACCAGCGAGCGACAGGGGCGCGTCATTGACCGCGACCAGGCAGGCTCGATGGAGCTGAAGAAACGTCAGGGTTATTTCTAAGGAGCCGCCATGAACACCACGATTGCCCAACAAATTGCCAACGAAGGCGGCGTAGAAGCATACCTGCACGCACAACAACACAAGAGCCTGCTGCGCTTTCTGACCTGCGGTAGCGTTGATGACGGTAAAAGCACGCTGATTGGTCGCCTGCTGCACGACACGCGTCAGATCTATGAAGACCAGCTCTCTTCCCTGCATAACGACAGCAAACGTCATGGTACTCAGGGCGAAAAGCTCGACCTGGCGCTTTTGGTGGACGGCCTGCAGGCGGAGCGCGAGCAGGGCATCACCATTGATGTTGCGTACCGCTATTTCTCCACCGAAAAACGCAAATTTATTATTGCCGACACGCCGGGGCATGAGCAGTACACCCGCAACATGGCCACCGGTGCATCAACCTGTGAGCTGGCGATCCTGCTGATCGACGCCCGTAAAGGCGTGCTGGATCAAACCCGTCGTCACAGCTTCATCTCCACGCTGCTGGGGATCAAACACCTGGTGGTGGCGGTGAATAAAATGGATCTGGTGAACTTCAGCGAAGAGACCTTCGAGGAGATCCGCCAGAGCTACCTGACCTTTGCTGAACAGTTGCCGGGTAACCTTGATATTCGCTTTGTGCCGCTCTCGGCGCTGGAAGGGGATAACGTTGCCTCCCAGAGCGCCAACATGCCGTGGTACAGCGGCCCGACGCTGCTGGAAGTGCTGGAGACGGTTGAAATTGAGCGCGTGGTAGATACCCAGCCAATGCGCTTCCCGGTGCAGTACGTGAACCGCCCGAACCTCGATTTTCGCGGCTTCTCCGGCACCCTCGCCTCGGGCACCGTCACGGTGGGGCAGCGCGTCAAAGTGCTGCCGTCGGGTGTGGAGTCGTCCATTGCCCGTATCGTCACCTTTGATGGCGATCTGCAGGAAGCGGGTGCCGGTGAAGCGGTGACGCTGGTGCTGAAAGATGAGATTGATATCAGCCGCGGCGATCTGCTGGTGGATGCGCAGGAAACGCTGGCGGCGGTGCAGGGTGCTGCCGTGGATGTGGTGTGGATGGCTGAACAGCCGCTGACCGCAGGCCAAAGCTACGACATCAAAATTGCCGGTAAGAAAACCCGCGCCCGCGTGGACGGTATCCAGTTCCAGGTGGACATCAACAATCTAACCCAGCGTGAAGTGAGCGAACTGCCGCTGAACGGTATTGGCCTGGTGGATCTCACCTTTGACGAGCCGCTGGTGCTGGACAAATATCAGCAAAATCCGGTAACGGGTGGACTTATCTTTATCGATCGCCTGACCAACGTTACGGTTGGTGCAGGTATGGTCCGCGAGCCTAATCAACAGGCGGCAGCGGTGTCTGAATTCAGCGCCTTTGAGCTTGAGCTGAATGCGCTGGTGCGTAAGCACTTCCCGCACTGGGGCGCACGCGATCTGCTGGGAGGCAAGTAATGGCCGCCCATGATGAGAACGTCGTCTGGCATCCTCATCCGGTCACCGTCGCTCAGCGGGAACAACTCCACGGCCACCGTGGGGTTGTGCTGTGGTTTACCGGGCTGTCCGGCTCCGGTAAATCGACGGTCGCGGGCGCGCTGGAAGAGGCGCTGCATCAGCAGGGGGTGAGCACCTACCTGCTGGATGGCGACAACGTGCGTCACGGCCTGTGCAGTGATTTAGGGTTTAGCGATGAAGACCGCAAGGAGAATATCCGTCGGGTTGGGGAAGTGGCCAGCCTGATGGCGGATGCCGGGCTGGTGGTGCTGACCGCGTTTATCTCGCCTCACCGCGCCGAGCGGCAGATGGTACGCGAGCGCGTCGGTCAGGATCGATTTATCGAGGTGTTTGTCGATACGCCGCTGGAAATCTGCGAAGCGCGCGATCCGAAAGGGCTGTACAAAAAAGCCCGCGCGGGTGAGTTGCGAAACTTCACCGGCATCGACTCGGTCTACGAAGCGCCTGAATCCCCTGAGATTCACCTGGAAGGTCAACAATTGGTAACAAATTTAGTAAGCCAATTATTAGACCTGCTCAGACGGGACGATATTATCAGATCCTGAGACGGTATCGTTCGGGAGCTGTCTTCCCGAACGATGAGTCACGGTCACAGGATTAGCTATGCGCAACAGTGAAAACTACATGATTACCACCGGGTCGGATCCGATAGCGACCGACGACGAGACGACCTGGTCCTTTCCCGGGGCCTTCGTCGGCTTCGTCTCGTGGTTGCTGGCGCTGGGCATCCCGTTTCTCATCTACGGCGGTAACACGCTGTTCTTCTTTCTCTACACCTGGCCCTTCTTCCTGGCGCTGATGCCCGTGGCGGTTGTCGTCGGCATCGCCCTGCATTCACTGCTTAACGGCAAACTGCTGTACAGCACCGTTGTCACGATTGTGACGGTGGTCCTGATGTTTGGTCTGTTATTTTTGTGGCTCATGGGCTAACTTCAGCCATAATTCAAACCGTAACCAACTGTGTGACGATATTGAGCAGGGCGATTCTGCGGAAAAAATGTGGTACATTTGCCCGCGATGTTGCGGCATCTCTGTTACTCCGGCATAGAGCGCCGGGGGCGTTGTGGGATGAAGATGCCGTTTTTCAGGGGGCAGGATGGGTAAACTAACGCTGCTGTTGCTGGCTCTGCTGGTCTGGCTGCAATATTCGCTGTGGTTCGGTAAAAACGGACTGCACGACTATAGCCGGGTAAGCGATGACGTCGCGGCTCAGCAGGCAACTAACGCCAAACTTAAGGCGCGAAACGATCAACTCTTTGCTGAAATTGATGACCTCAATGGCGGGCAGGAGGCGATTGAGGAACGCGCACGCAATGAACTCAGTATGACTAAACCGGGCGAAACCTTTTATCGTCTGGTTCCGGATGCGTCTAAACGCAATCAGGGCTCAGCACAAAACAATCGATAATCAGGCCCAGGATTACGACATGGCAGTGACTTTTTCGGACGTATGCGCCGTGGTGCCGGCCGCGGGTTTTGGCCGGCGCATGCAGACAGAATGTCCTAAGCAATACCTCTCTATTGGCGATAAAACGATCCTCGAACATGCCGTGGCGGCGCTGCTGGCGCACCCCCGAGTGACGCGTGTCATCATCGCCATCAGTCCGGGCGATGCCCGGTTCGCACAGTTACCGCTGGCCGCTCATCCGCAGATCACCGTCGTTGATGGCGGTGCCGAGCGCGCCGATTCCGTGCTGGCGGGCATCCAGGCCGCTGGCGATGCCCAGTGGGTGCTGGTCCACGACGCTGCGCGCCCGTGTCTGCACCAGGACGATCTTGCGCGTCTGCTGGCGCTGAGTGAAACCAGTAAAGTCGGTGGCATTCTGGCCGCGCCGGTACGTGACACCATGAAGCGTGCCGAGCCTGGCAAACAGGCTATCGCGCATACCGTTGAGCGCGTCGATCTCTGGCACGCGCTGACGCCACAATTTTTCCCCCGCGAATTACTCCACGACTGCTTAACGCGCGCGCTTAAAGAAGGTGCGACCATCACCGACGAAGCCTCTGCGCTGGAGTATTGCGGTTTCCACCCAACGCTTGTTGAAGGGCGCGCTGATAATATAAAAGTGACGCGTCCGGAAGATTTACAGCTCGCGGAATTTTATCTTACCCGTTCGACCCATCAGGAGAAGGCATAATGCGAATTGGACACGGTTTTGATGTACACGCCTTTGGAGGCGTTGGCCCAATTATCATTGGCGGCGTGCGCATTCCTTATGAAAAAGGGCTGCTGGCGCATTCTGATGGCGACGTGGCACTACACGCCTTAACCGACGCCTTACTGGGCGCGGCGGCGCTGGGCGATATCGGCAAGCTGTTCCCGGACACCGATCCGGCGTTTAAAGGCGCAGACAGCCGTGCGCTGTTGCGTGAAGCCTGGCGCCGTATTCAGGCGAAGGGCTACACCCTGGGTAACGTCGATGTGACGATCATCGCTCAGGCCCCTAAAATGCTGCCGCATATTCCTCAGATGCGCGTATTTATCGCTGAAGATCTGGGCTGCCATATGGATGACGTCAACGTCAAAGCGACCACCACGGAGAAACTGGGCTTTACCGGTCGCGGCGAAGGCATCGCCTGCGAAGCCGTGGCGCTGCTGGTGAAGGCGAGCAAATGACCGATTTTGACAACCTGACCTACCTGCACGGTAAACCGCAGGTGAGTGGGCTGCTGAAAGCCAGCCCCGAAGATTTCGTGGTCGTGGAAGATTTGGGCTTTGAGCCGGACGGCGAAGGCGAGCATATCCTGGTGCGCATCCTCAAAAATGGCTGCAATACCCGCTTTGTGGCCGATGCGCTGGCTAAATTTCTGAAAATCCATGCCCGCGAAGTGAGCTTCGCCGGGCAGAAAGACAAACACGCGGTCACCGAACAGTGGCTTTGCGCGCGCGTTCCCGGCAATGCGATGCCTGATTTAAGCAAATTTGAGCTTGAGGGCTGTAAGGTGCTGGAGTACGCCCGTCACAAGCGCAAACTGCGTCTGGGGGCGTTGAAAGGTAACAACTTTACCCTCGTACTGCGTGAAGTGACCGACCGTGACGACGTGGAAAAACGCTTGCAGGCCATCAATGAACGCGGTGTGCCTAACTACTTTGGCGCACAGCGTTTTGGCATCGGCGGCAGTAACCTGCAGGGCGCACTGCGCTGGGCGCAGAGCGATGCGCCGGTGCGTGACAGGAATAAACGCAGTTTTTGGTTGTCGGCGGCCCGCAGTGCGTTGTTTAATCAGATCGTAAGCGAACGGCTGAAAAAACCGGACGCGAATCAAGTTGTTGTCGGCGATGCGCTACAATTAGCGGGACGCGGTAGCTGGTTTGTGGCAACGGCCGAAGAAATGGCCGATGTACAGTCGCGCGTGGACGCTAAAACGCTGATGATCACCGCAGCCTTGCCCGGCACGGGCGACTGGGGAACGCAGGGTGACGCGCTGGCCGCGGAGCAGGCAGCCGTGGCCGAAGCGCAAGAATTACAATCATTGCTGGTGCGGGAAAAAGTCGAAGCAGCACGCCGGGCGATGTTGCTCTACCCGCAGCAGTTAAGCTGGAACTGGTGGGATGACGTAACCGTTGAGTTACGTTTCTGGCTGCCGGCAGGTAGCTTTGCCACCAGTGTTGTCAGGGAACTTATCAACACGTCGGGTGATTATGCGAATATTGCTGAGTAACGATGACGGGATCCATGCGCCAGGCATTCAGACGCTGGCGAAACACCTTCGCGAATTTGCGGATGTGCAGGTCGTGGCTCCCGATCGTAACCGCAGTGGAGCGTCTAACTCATTGACGCTGGAGTCGTCGCTTCGCACCTTTGCTTTTGAAAATGGCGATATTGCTGTGCAGATGGGCACGCCAACGGACTGCGTTTTTCTGGGGGTTAATGCCCTGATGCGCCCGCGCCCGGATATCGTCGTTTCCGGGATTAACGCCGGGCCGAATCTGGGTGATGACGTTATCTACTCTGGTACCGTGGCGGCCGCAATGGAAGGCCGTCATCTTGGCTTTCCGGCGCTGGCGGTATCGTTAAATGGTCACACTCATTACGACACGGCGGCAGCGGTAACCTGTTCTATCCTGCGGGCACTTAGCCGTGAACCGCTGCGTACCGGACGCATCCTCAACATCAACGTGCCGGATCTCCCGCTGAATGAAATCAAGGGCATTCGCGTCACGCGTTGCGGAAGCCGTCATCCGGCCGATCAGGTCATCCCGCAGCAGGATCCGCGCGGCAACACGCTCTACTGGATTGGTCCTCCCGGCGATAAGTGCGATGCGGGGCCGGATACCGACTTTGCCGCTGTGGATGAAGGCTATGTCTCGGTAACGCCGCTGCACGTAGATTTAACCGCGTATAGCGCGCATGATGTGGTATCGGGCTGGCTTGATCGCGCAGGAGTGAACGCGCAATGGTAAGCAAACGTGTACAAACTCTTCTGGAACAACTTCGCGCACAGGGGATCCGCGACGAGCATGTGCTTGACGCGCTCGCCCAGGTTCCGCGTGAGAAATTTGTAGATGAGGCGTTTGAACACAAAGCGTGGGAAAACGTGGCGTTGCCCATCGGGCAGGGCCAGACGATTTCGCAGCCCTACATGGTTGCGCGCATGACGGAGCTGCTGGAGCTCACCCCCGACTCCCGCGTGCTGGAGATTGGCACCGGGTCCGGGTATCAAACTGCGATTCTGGCGCATCTGGTGCATCATGTGTGCTCGGTTGAGCGGATCAAAGGTTTACAGTGGCAGGCGCGTCGTCGCCTGAAACAACTTGATTTACACAATGTTTCGACACGACACGGTGATGGATGGCAGGGTTGGCAGGCTCGCGCCCCGTTTGACGCAATCATCGTGACGGCGGCTCCACCGGAGATCCCTGCGGCCCTGTTGTCGCAGCTGGATGATGGGGGCATTCTTGTATTGCCTGTTGGCGATGAGCAGCAGCTGTTAAAGCGCGTTCGTCGACGTGGCGACGAGTTTATTATCGATACCGTAGAAGCCGTGCGCTTTGTGCCTCTGGTAAAGGGGGAACTGGCCTAAGACTCGGAATTATCCAGGGTTATTAAGGCAAATTCAGCGTATGGTGTGGCGCGAAAGAGTCGTGCCATCACGGTTAATTTTAAGTCACTGGTAGTTAACACATTCCTGGGGGATAAATGAGCGCGGGAAGCCCTAAATTCACCATCAGCCGTGTTGCGGCATTATCACTGGTTTCGCTCTGGCTGGCAGGCTGTTCGAGTTCTAACAATGCACCTGCGCCTGTCAGTTCTGTTGGCGGAAACAGCGGCTCCGGTAACACGTCCAGCGGAATGTTGATCACGCCGCCACCTAAAATGGGCACTGCTGCGCCGCAGCAAACACCACAAATTCAGCCTGTGCAACATCCTGTTACACAGCCAACACAGATTCAGCCAGTCGAACAACCTGTTCAGACCCAAAATGGCCGCATAGTGTATAACCGTCAGTATGGGAACATTCCGAAAGGCAGCTATACCGGCGGCAGCACCTATACCGTGAAACGTGGCGATACGCTGTTCTATATCGCGTGGATCACCGGGAACGATTTCCGTGACCTCGCGCAGCGCAACAACGTCCAGGCACCGTATGCGCTGGAAGTCGGGCAGACGCTCCAGGTGGGCAACGCAACGGGTACGCCGCTTACGCCTGGCAATACCGTTTCTGCAGCCGACGTGACCGCGCAAAATAACAGCGTTAAGCCTGCACAAAAATCCACCACGGTGGTTGCTTCACAACCTGTAATTACGTATTCTGAAGATTCAGGTGATCAGACTGCTAACAAAATGTTGCCGAATAATAAAGGGACTGCGACTGTTGTCACAGCACCGGCTACGGCACCTGTGGTTAGCTCTACTGAACCGACTGCCAGCAGTATGAGTTCCAGTTCGCCAATTTCAACCTGGCGCTGGCCAACTGACGGTAAGGTTATCGAGAACTTCTCTTCCTCCGAAGGAGGGAACAAAGGGATCGATATCGCAGGAAGTAAGGGACAGGCTATCATCGCGACCGCAGACGGACGCGTTGTGTATGCCGGTAACGCTCTGCGCGGTTACGGTAATCTTATTATCATCAAACACAACGATGATTACCTGAGTGCCTACGCCCATAACGACACAATGCTGGTCCGGGAACAACAAGAAGTTAAGGCGGGGCAAAAAATCGCTACCATGGGTAGCACCGGAACCAGTTCTACACGCTTGCATTTTGAAATTCGTTACAAGGGGAAATCCGTAAACCCGCTGCAGTACTTGCCGCAGCGATAAATTGACGGGGCATGCCAGCCAGGGTGTCTCGTTCAGGGATCACGGGTAGGAGCCACCTTATGAGTCAGAATACGCTGAAAGTTCATGATTTAAATGAAGATGCGGAATTTGATGAGAACGGAGCAGAGGCTTTTGACGAAAAAGCCTTAGTAGAAGAGGAACCCAGTGATAACGATTTGGCTGAAGAAGAGCTGTTATCGCAGGGTGCCACACAGCGTGTACTGGACGCGACTCAGCTTTACCTTGGGGAGATTGGTTACTCCCCACTGTTAACGGCCGAAGAAGAAGTCTATTTCGCACGTCGTGCTTTGCGTGGTGATGTTGCCTCGCGCCGTCGCATGATTGAAAGTAACTTGCGTCTGGTCGTGAAAATTGCCCGTCGTTACGGTAATCGTGGTCTGGCTCTGCTGGATCTGATTGAAGAGGGCAACTTAGGTCTCATCCGCGCAGTAGAGAAGTTTGACCCAGAACGTGGGTTCCGCTTCTCCACCTACGCGACCTGGTGGATTCGTCAGACCATCGAACGGGCTATTATGAACCAAACCCGTACGATTCGCCTGCCGATTCACATCGTCAAAGAGTTGAACGTCTATCTGCGTACCGCGCGCGAGTTGTCCCATAAACTGGACCACGAGCCAAGCGCAGAAGAGATTGCTGAGCAACTCGACAAACCGGTTGATGACGTAAGCCGCATGCTGCGTCTCAACGAGCGCATTACCTCGGTTGACACCCCGCTGGGTGGCGACTCCGAAAAAGCGCTGCTGGATATCCTGGCCGATGAAAAAGACAACGGCCCGGAAGACACCACGCAGGACGATGACATGAAACAGAGCATCGTCAAATGGCTGTTCGAACTGAACGCCAAACAGCGTGAAGTGCTGGCACGTCGTTTCGGTTTACTGGGGTATGAAGCTGCGACACTGGAAGACGTCGGCCGTGAAATTGGCCTGACCCGTGAACGTGTTCGTCAGATTCAGGTTGAAGGTCTGCGCCGCCTGCGTGAAATTCTGCAGGGGCAAGGTCTGAATATCGAAGCGCTGTTCCGCGAATAAGCAACCTTTCGTCAAAAAAAGGCCCGTCGTGAGACGGGCCTTTTTTATCTCTTACGGCTGCGCCGTTTCGTGCAGCAGACGCCAGCTGATATTCTCGCCATCCCGATTGAGCACCGCGGTTGACCAGCGTACGTTGACGGGCTGGTCCGGGCGGGTCTGCGTCTCCCGGTAATGAAGCACCGCACCGTTATCCCATGACTGAATCGTGGCTAGCTCATCAATGATGATTTTAAGGCCGGGTCGGCTTCCACGCTGGGCGTGCAGAAAACGGACAAGGGCGTCATGGTTTAAAGGCGCCCCACTCGGGGGAACCATCAGAAAGTTTGACTGGAAACGGGCGAGCAGGGCATCAATATGACCTTCACCGGCACCCAGCCACTTTTCCAGTGCGATATGAATATCAATGATGTCGTGTTCGAAAGGCGTCATGGTTTCTCCTGTTGCAGTTGTGCAAGCACCTGCGGGTTGTTAAGACGAAATACAGAGATGACGGGCACCAGGGTGATGGCCGAAGCAACCAGAAACATCCCGTGCCACGCGGCGACGGGGGGCAAATACCTCTGGGCCAGATCCAGCACCTGTGCCAGCAGAAAGGCACCCGCAAAAAAACTCAGCTGACGATTAAGATTCCACAGCGCGCTGGCATCAGCCATCTCTTCCCGACGCGTTGTCAGAAATGCGCTGCTCTGCGCCGTACTGCTGCAAAGACTGCCTCCTGCGCCCATTAATGCAAACGCAACGATCGCTGGCAGCGTGCCCGTGGTCGCACTGACGCTGAGCAAAAGCAGAATACCTGACGCCTGAAGCAGGCAACCCGCGATCAACAGAGGTCGGGGGCCGACACGGTTAAAGTAACGGCCCGTTGCGGTGATGGCCATAAACGATGCCAGAGACCACGGCAGCATCAGCATGCCCGTCGCGGCTGGCGTCATGTTGGCCACGCTCTGCAGATAAAACATGCCGGTGACGTTTATTCCGATAAACATGCCGGGGACACATACATAAACCATCATGGAAACGCGCAGAAGCGGATCGGCGATCAAACTCAGGTTCAGCAGTCGGTTTGCTTTCATCGCGGGCATTTCATGCTTAAGCCACAGACAGGCCAACGCAAAGGTCAGGAGAGCAACCGGGAGGGTAGCAAAAAATACCCACCGCCAGCTTAACGCCTGAACCAGTACGCCCCCTAACGCAGGTGAGCATGCGGGGGCAAGCAGTGCAACCAGCATGACGGCGGAAGAGAGCCTGGCGCGTTCATGCGCTTTAAACTGTTGCCAGGTCAGCGCCTGCCCTACGGGGATCAATAAGCCACCGCCCACGCCCTGCAGCACCCGCCAGGCAATCAGACTTTCAAGTGTGGCAGACAAGCCTGCCGCGGTGGAGGCTACGCTAAAGAGAACCAGCGAGAGAAGGATGACGTGCTTTGCCCCGATGCGGCGCGTCAGGGCACTGCTGAACGGGATCACCAGCGTCAGGCCGGCAATATATCCGTTACTGACCCAGGCGAGTGCAGAGGGCGTGGCGTGATAGGTCTGCGCCATTGCCGGAAAGGCGACGCTGGCAATAAACATGTTGATCAAATCAAGAAAAAAGCCCAGCAGATAGACTACGGCGACTTTGCTGCGATACGTCATGGTGGATCCTCCGGTGAGGGGGCGTATCGTATCGGCTTGTCCGGTGCCGATAAACGCAACAATTCGCGATATACTGTCAAAACTATTTTGACAATTTTGAAGGTTAACGATGCTGAATCTCCAGCGAACGGCGATGTTTGTGGCGGTAGCGGATGCGGGCAGTTTTACTGCCGCCGCAGAGTCGATGGGGCTGACAAAGGCCGTGGTCAGCTTCAATATTCGCCAGCTGGAAGATGAGCTGGGAGTCACGCTACTGTTGCGATCCACCCGTCGCCTGACGTTAACCGAGGCGGGCGTGCTTTTTCATCAGCGAAGCGTCAGGCTTTTACAGGAGGCTGAACGCCTGCAGGACGACGTTCGCGCTAACCATGCCGGCCTGACCGGCGAATTGCGGATCACCACCACGCCCGAGTACGGTTCGCAGGTGGTTGTGCCTTTGCTGGCCGAATTTAGCCATCAGCATCCGGAGCTTCGCGTTCGTCATGTTTCGTCGTCTCAGCATGCCGATCTCATCTCGGAGCGCTTTGATGTCGCCATCCGGCTGGGAACACTCGCTGATTCGCGCTACCACGCCGCCTTGATTTCAAACTTTACTATCCTGCCGGTTGCCGCCCCCGGGTGGCTGGCTAACCATCCCGTTGGATCTCTCGAACACCTGGCGCAGGCCGAGTGGATCGTTCACGAGCGTTTACCTTCGCCGCTGCACTGGCAGGTGAAAGATGCAGATGGCAATCTGGTTGCCTTTGAGATTAAAAAAGCCCCGCGCCTGTACGCAGATAGCGCCCAGGCGCTGATGGCTTTCGCGCATGCGGGATGTGGTGTGGCGCTGCTGCCGGAGTGGCTGGTGCGAAACGCACTGAATTCGGGGGGGCTGGTATCGCTTTTACCGGGATACACGTTTGCTCAGCAGGGCATCTATGCCGTTTATCCAGATGCCCAGCATGTGCCCGCTAAGGTTCGGACATTTATTGATTTTATGCGTGCCCGGGTGAACTAGTCATGCATCATCTTTTTGATCAGTGCCGTAAATTGTTCCCGCTCGTCCTGGCTGAGACGCCCTAAAAACGCCTCATCCACCTCATTGCCGACCGGTTTACAGCTTGCAAGCAGGGCTTCTCCTTCAGGCGTGAGGAAGACAAACCGGCGGCGCTTATCCGCAGGATCGTGTTCGCGCTTCACCAGCCCACGCGATTCCATGCGGCTCAGCATTTCGGCCAGCGTCGCTTTTGTGCTCACGGCGACTTCCGTCAGGGCGACCTGCTCGATCCCCGGATTTTCAGAAACAGATCGCATCACCGCATATTGCGGCTTGGTCAGCGCCGGTAAAGCATGTTGCCAGTGGGCAGTATGCTGTTGAAAAAGCTGCCGTAGCAGGTGGAACGCTTCTTGTCTCAGTTCCATGAACACTCCGACGAAAAAAATCTCCCCCCTATGATAGCCGCTATTGCCTGCGATTTTAACGCAGCAGTTTTTAGCATTACGTGTGATCGTGTACGAACAATATTGTCAGCTCAGCTCACCGGGAGTAACGTAGTCATTATGTTCGCATACGAACAAATTAATTGAGGTGCTGAATGAGATTGATCGTGGGAATGACGGGAGCAACAGGTGCTCCGCTGGGTGTGGCTTTACTGCAGGCGTTACGGGACATGCCAGAGGTTGAAACCCATCTGGTGATGTCGAAATGGGCGAAAACCACCATTGAGCTGGAAACGCCCTATACCGCGCAGGATGTCGCCGCCCTGGCCGATGTCATTCACAGTCCTGCCGATCAGGCTGCCACCATCTCCTCCGGCTCGTTTCGTACCGACGGCATGATCGTCATTCCCTGCAGCATGAAAACGCTGGCGGGTATCCGCGCGGGCTATGCCGAAGGGCTGGTGGGCCGTGCGGCAGACGTGGTGCTGAAAGAGGGGCGCAAGCTGGTGCTGGTCCCGCGTGAAACGCCGCTCAGCACCATTCATCTGGAGAACATGCTCGCGCTTTCCCGCATGGGGGTGGCGATGGTGCCGCCCATGCCTGCGTATTACAACCACCCGCAAACCGCCGATGATATCACCCAGCATATCGTGACCCGCGTACTCGACCAGTTTGGTCTGGAGCACAAAAAGGCGCGTCGCTGGAACGGCCTGCAGGCGGCGAAACATTTTTCACAGGAGAATAACGATGGCATTTGATGATTTGAGAAGCTTCCTGCAGGCGCTCGATGAGCAAGGGCAACTGCTGAAAATTGAAGAAGAGGTCAATGCGGAGCCGGATCTGGCGGCGGCCGCTAACGCGACGGGACGTATCGGTGATGGTGCGCCTGCGCTGTGGTTCGATAACATTCGCGGGTTTACCGATGCCAGGGTGGTGATGAACACCATCGGCTCCTGGCAGAACCACGCCATTTCGATGGGGCTGCCGGCGAATACCCCGGTCAAAAAGCAGATCGATGAGTTTATTCGCCGCTGGGATAAATTCCCGGTCGCACCGGAGCGCCGGGCCAACCCCGCATGGGCGCAGAATACGGTGGACGGTGAAGAGATTAACCTGTTCGACATCCTGCCGCTGTTTCGCCTGAACGACGGGGACGGCGGTTTTTATCTCGACAAAGCGTGCGTTGTCTCGCGCGATCCGCTCGACCCGGACCATTTCGGCAAGCAGAACGTCGGTATTTATCGCATGGAAGTGAAGGGCAAACGTAAGCTCGGCCTGCAGCCGGTGCCGATGCATGATATCGCCCTGCATCTGCATAAAGCCGAAGAGCGTGGTGAAGACCTGCCGATTGCGATTACGTTGGGCAACGATCCGATCATCACCCTGATGGGCGCAACGCCGCTGAAATACGATCAGTCCGAGTATGAAATGGCCGGGGCGCTGCGTGAAAGCCCGTACCCGATTGCGACCGCGCCGTTGACCGGCTTCGATGTGCCGTGGGGGTCTGAAGTGATCCTGGAAGGGGTGATTGAAGGCCGTAAACGTGAAATTGAAGGGCCGTTCGGTGAGTTTACCGGGCACTATTCGGGCGGACGCAATATGACAGTGGTCCGTATTGATAAAGTCTCGTACCGCACTAAACCGATTTTCGAATCCCTCTATCTCGGGATGCCCTGGACCGAGATCGACTACCTGATGGGGCCAGCCACCTGTGTGCCGCTTTACCAGCAACTGAAAGCGGAGTTCCCTGAAGTGCAGGCGGTGAACGCGATGTACACCCACGGTCTGCTGGCGATCATCTCCACCAAAAAACGCTACGGTGGTTTTGCCCGCGCGGTCGGTTTACGCGCCATGACCACGCCGCATGGCCTGGGCTATGTGAAGATGGTGATTATGGTGGATGAAGATGTCGATCCGTTCAACCTGCCGCAGGTGATGTGGGCGCTGTCATCGAAAGTGAACCCGGCAGGGGATCTGGTGCAGCTGCCGAACATGTCGGTTCTTGAGCTTGATCCTGGGTCCAGCCCGGCAGGCATCACCGACAAGCTGATTATTGATGCCACCACGCCTGTTGCGCCGGATAACCGCGGTCACTACAGCCAGCCGGTGCAGGATTTACCTGAAACCAAAGCCTGGGCTGAAAAGCTGACTGCGATGCTGGCAGCACGCCAATAAGGAGGAAAAGATGATTTGTCCACGTTGTGCCGATGAGCAAATTGAGGTGATGGCCATATCACCGGTGAAAGGGATCTGGACGGTTTATCAGTGCCAGCATTGCCTGTATACCTGGCGCGATACCGAGCCGCTGCGTCGTACCAGTCGCGAACATTACCCTGAAGCGTTCCGTATGACGCAGAAGGATATTGATGAGGCGCCGCAGGTGCCGACCATTCCGCCATTGCTGTAAAAAAAAGCCCGGTGGCGCTGCGCTTACCGGGCGGTAACATCGTGCGGTCCTTTGCCCGGTGGCGCTACGCTTACCGGGCCTACGGGTTTTGTAGGTCGGGTAAGGCGAAGCCGCCACCCGACAAAACAGACCGCAGAAAACTAAACCAGACTTTTCAGCCGATAAATCCACTCCAGCGCCTGACGCGGCGTCAGTGAATCCGGGTCGAGATTCTCCAGCGCTTCAACGGCGGGTGACGTCTCTTCCGCAGGGGCCAGCAGCGACATCTGTGTACCGTCAATCTGGGTGGCCGCCGCATTCGGTGACAGGCTTTCCAGCTCGCGCAGTTTCTGACGCGCGCGTTTAATTACCTCTTTAGGCACACCCGCCAGTGCCGCGACGGCCAGGCCATAGCTCTTGCTCGCGGCCCCCTCCTGCACCGTGTGCATAAAGGCGATGGTATCGCCATGCTCAAGCGCATCCAGGTGGACGTTTGCCACGCCCTCCATTTTCTCCGGCAACTGCGTCAGTTCAAAGTAGTGCGTCGCGAACAGCGTCATGGCCTTGATTTTATTCGCCAGGTTTTCCGCACACGCCCATGCCAGCGACAGTCCGTCGTAGGTTGAGGTGCCGCGTCCGACTTCGTCCATCAGCACCAGGCTGTGTTCTGTCGCGTTGTGCAGGATATTGGCGGTTTCCGTCATTTCGACCATAAAGGTGGAACGGCCGCTGGCCAGATCGTCCGCCGCACCCACGCGGGTGAAGATACGATCGATGGGGCCAATCTCAACTTTCTGCGCCGGAACGTAGCTGCCGATGTAGGCGAGCAGGGCGATAAGCGCCGTCTGGCGCATATAGGTACTTTTACCGCCCATGTTCGGACCGGTAATGATCAGCATTCTTCGCTGCGGCGACAGGCTCAGCGGGTTAGCGATGAACGGCTCGTTCAGTACCTGCTCCACCACCGGGTGGCGGCCTTCGGTAATGCGAATGCCGGGCTTGTCGGTAAAGGTCGGGCAGGTATAGTTCAGCGTTTCAGCGCGCTCAGCCAGATTCACCAGCACATCCAGCTCCGCCAGCGCGCCAGCGCTTAACTGCAGGTCCGCCAGGTGTGGCATCAGCATGTCGAACAGCTCGTCGTAAAGCTGCTTTTCCAGGGCCAGCGCTTTGCCTTTCGAGGTGAGAACTTTGTCCTCATACTCTTTCAGCTCAGGAATGATGTAGCGCTCAGCGTTTTTCAACGTCTGGCGACGCACATAGTGAATCGGCGCCAGATGGCTCTGCCCGCGGCTGATCTGAATATAGTAACCGTGGACTGCGTTATAGCCGACTTTCAGGGTATCGAGCCCGAGACGTTCGCGCTCGCGGATCTCCAGCTTGTCGAGGTAATCCGTTGCGCCGTCAGCCAGCGCGCGCCATTCATCCAGCTCTTCGTTGTAGCCAGGGGCAATTACGCCACCGTCGCGCACCAGAACCGGCGGCGCATCAATGATAGCGCGCTCCAGCAGATCGCGGAGTTCAGCAAACTCGCCCATGGTTTCGCGCAGTTTCTGAACCGGTGCGCTGTCAACGTCGCTCAGTTGAGCACGCAGTTCCGGCAACTGCTGGAAGGCATGACGCATTCGTGCAAGGTCGCGAGGCCGCGCCGTGCGCAGTGCCAGGCGAGCCAGAATACGCTCCAGATCGCCCACCTGACGCAGCACAGGCTGCAGTTCGGTGTAGCGATCCTGCAGCGCGGCAATGGTCTGCTGACGACAAACGAGCGTATCCGTATCGCGGACGGGCATATGCAGCCAGCGCTTCAGCATGCGGCTGCCCATCGGCGTCACGGTGTTATCGAGGACGGATGCCAGCGTGTTCTCAACGCCACCCGCCAGGTTCTGGGTGATCTCCAGATTCCGACGCGTGGCCGCATCCATAATGATGCTGTCCTGCTGGCGCTCCATGGTGATAGAGCGGATATGCGGCAGGGCGGTGCGCTGGGTATCTTTCACATACTGCAAAAGGCAGCCCGCGGCGCACAATCCGCGCGGGGCGTTTTCCACCCCAAAGCCAATCAGATCGCGGGTGCCAAACTGCAGGTTGAGCTGCTGGCGAGCGGTATCAATTTCAAATTCCCACAGCGGACGGCGGCGCAGGCCGCGACGACCTTCGATCAACGCCATTTCGGCAAAATCTTCGGCATACAGCAGTTCCGCCGGGTTGGTGCGCTGCAGCTCGGCTGCCATGGTTTCCCGGTCAGCCGGCTCGCTCAGACGAAAACGCCCGGAGCTGATATCCAGCGTGGCGTAACCAAACCCTTTGCCGTCCTGCCACAGGGCCGCCAGCAGGTTATCCTGACGCTCCTGGAGCAGGGCTTCGTCGCTAATGGTGCCTGGCGTGACGATACGCACGACCTTGCGTTCAACCGGGCCTTTTGAGGTGGCCGGATCGCCGATCTGCTCACAGATGGCAACCGACTCGCCCTGATTCACCAGCTTGGCCAGGTAGTTTTCTACCGCATGATGCGGAATGCCTGCCATCGGGATGGGTTCACCTGCCGATGCGCCACGTTTGGTCAGAGAGATGTCGAGCAGCTGCGATGCCCGTTTAGCATCGTCATAAAACAGCTCGTAAAAATCGCCCATGCGGTAAAACAGCAGAATTTCCGGATGCTGCGCTTTCAGCTTCAGGTACTGCTGCATCATTGGGGTATGGGCGTCAAAATTTTCAAGTGTACTCATTAGGTTACCGTGTCCATTTTTTTCAATTTCAATGAGTTGTCTTTTTTATTGTCAGGTTTCTTACTCTCTCATTGGAACGCATGACAGCCTGCGTTTCTTATCATGAATCGTTCACGGACCATGATAACGGACTCTGCTGGACAGGAAAACAGACGTGCAGGCTCTTTCGACTAAAATGCGCACCTGATTCCAGCGATGCTGAAGACGTGGGCCTGTCTTGCCGCAATTGCGACAGGCACGCTGGTCCGGTAACGCTAAAGGAACACCGCGCGATATTCCTTGCGTATTAAACGTAAACGGGAATAAAGGCGTCAGAATATAACGTCATCCTTTTTTCTGTTTCAGAAACGTATTTGTCTTCGATGTGGGGATAATATTCTATTATGCTCACATTATTTTTATTTCGGTGTTACTGATGAACAAACACCATAACTTACTGCTTTGACAAGGAATATTCGCAGAGTATACTTGCTAACTCTGGCAACAGTTTTCTGATTCTGTTTATTGCATAGTGAGTCTCATATTTTCTGGATAATTAACGATAATATTAAATTTTGTCCAGAGAAAAACTTACTTGTCTCTATGACCCGACCGGAGTTGAGCGTCATTCTGACCACGCCAGCCAGTCGTTGTCTGGTTCTTCTGCTCGAGTCCGCCCCGGAAGTGGTTAATCAAAGGGATTTCTTCACTAAAGTTTGGGGTGAAGACGGAATGTTAGTTCCGGCCAATACCCTTTATCAGAATATCTCCATTATCCGGCGTGGGCTGCGCACGACGGGAGAGACTGACGACACGCTGGTTGCCACGGTACCCAGAAAAGGGTTCCAGATTAAAAAAGAAGTTAAGGTCAGCCGAATTGAAAACGACGTAACAGAATCAGAAAGCGCGATAGCAGAAGCCCAGCCTGTCACCGGCTCGAAAGAGGTGATTGCGGAAACTACTGCCGTTCAGGTGAAAGATAAGACCCCGCGTCATGACTATCGTCGCTATCTTCCACTGCTTTTTATGGCCCTCTCTTTTGGGCTGGGCTATTTTATTCTTCATCTGGCGGTCCATGACTATTCCAGA
This sequence comes from Enterobacter cloacae complex sp. 277I4, assembly GCF_050031465.1. Classification (NCBI taxonomy): domain Bacteria; kingdom Pseudomonadati; phylum Pseudomonadota; class Gammaproteobacteria; order Enterobacterales; family Enterobacteriaceae; genus Enterobacter; species Enterobacter cloacae complex sp. 277I4. The sequence goes on along the minus strand of NZ_JBLGWC010000001.1, from coordinate 3,990,509 downwards.
AAAGACTTTTTTAAAGACTACACCATAAGCAGTACGGAAAATGGCTGCCATTTTTTCTCACGAAACGATGATATTAAAAGCAGGGGTAACTTCACGCGTTATAAGCAAATTATCATGCGAACAGGGCTCGATTGTAAAAAATACCCCTGGGCCTACTTCTCTTCATCCAGCACGGCTCCGGCACTTTCTGTACTCATTTGCAGAAAACCGTATGAGCAAGAAGAAGATGCAGGATGCGTTACGCTTTATTTTAGGGGGTACAATCAGTGACTAAAAAGTCTACTGCCATCCTGTGTCTCGTCCTGTTTGCCGTTGGGGCGCTGACGTCCTGGCTTTATCATTATCACTTAGAAAAAAAACAAAATACGGAAGCCTGTTCAGTTTCTGTTGTTGTTTACCATGAAGATGCCCGCGCAAACCTGACGCTGGATTTTATGTACACCATGCAAAAGCAGACCGGGGTCATCGCGCTAAGCGGTACATATTTTAAAAATGAGAAGGCGATAGCCTCTATCCGCCGGGATGTGTCTTATATCTGGACCGAAAACAAAGACTCTTTCCAGTTTACCTCCGTGAAGATCCATGAGGTTAATGAAGACTCCCTGCCGGATAATGTACTCGGCGACGTGTTGCCTGATTTCTTTATTTATCCGAACCATAAACTGAACTATACCATTCTGAAACAAGGGCCCAGAGGGTTTCTATTTACCGTCGGTAAGCGTCCTATTTTCTTCTGCTCTCGCTGAGACCTTCTTTCAGTAGTTCGATGACAATTTTCCCCTGTTCAACCCCCACCCTGACCTGAGAGTGGGTAGTAAACCCTGCCTGCTCCAGCCAGTCGCCTTTTAAGCTCAACGCCGCATGTACGCTGTAACGTCGCGGGATTTTGGTCTTCCGATCTTCGTGACGCTTTCTGAAATAACCGACTTTTAAGTGGCGATAGTGTTTGGTCGTGGCGATCTCTTGCATATAGCCTCCGTAACGATGAGCGACGCGTGTTGTTAATGCCTGTATAAAATACCAGTAAATAAGGGTGGGGGTGGGCTTAATAGTGGAAGGCGGCTTCAGAAAACGAAATGCAACGACTGAAAAGTGGCAGATAAAGGAGTATTATTAATGCATGTTTTTAGTCGGTGAGCCGCTATGTCTGGTAAACGTATTTCACGGGAAAAAAAGACGATCGCCAGAATGATCGCTCTGTATGAAAAGCAGTGCCCGGAGGCTTCTCAGGAAGAGGGACATTATCAGGCGCTGAATACCTATGCGGATAAGCGTCTGGATAAGTGCGTCTTTGGTGAAGAAAAACCGGCCTGTAAACAGTGTCCGGTACACTGCTACCAGCCCGCCAGGCGTGAAGAGATGAAGCAGATTATGCGCTGGGCGGGGCCCCGCATGCTGTGGCGTCACCCCATCCTGACGGTACGCCATCTGCTGGACGATCGTCGTCCGGTGCCGGAATTACCGGAAAAGTATCGCCCGAAAAAGTAACCGTCTCAGCGTGTGAAAGGGCGACAAATGATCTTCATGGCGATCGCGCTGCATAGTGGGAATAGGGCCAGCAGCAGCCAGGGGAACATCGCCTGCGGCGAAGGGACAAGCGCGCGATCCAGCAGACTGCCAAACAGCAAATTCCCCAGCAGCACCGCAACGCCGCCAGCGGTGGCGAGTGCGCCGTAGTGCGCGCCAAGCGTCGATTCCTCCGCAAAGCGTGGAACCAGATCTTTCGCCGAGGGCACCAGCAGCATTTGCCCAAGCGTTAATAGCGCCACAAAACATACCGACGGCAGCAAGCGCAGCCAGCCTTCCGGCGGCACCGTCGGGGCGAACACCGCCACGCTCGCAAAGGATGCCGAGAGCAGCAAAAAGCCCACCGGCAAGATTCTCACCGCGCCCACGCGTCGTGCAAAGCGGGCCAGCGGAAGCTGCAAGGTGATGATCAGCACAGAGGCCAGCATAAACAGGGGGCCGAGATCTTTCTCGTTACCACCGGCGCGCTGGATCTCCACGGGCAGCGCCAGATAGAGCTGGTTGTAGCTCAACAGCCACGAGCTGTAGGCGATGATAAAGGCGACAAAGCGCGGCTGACGGAAGGTTGTCCACCAGGGAACAATATTGAGAGCCTGCTTGCTGTGTTGCGCAGCCGGAAGGCAGAAGTAGAGCACAATCAGCGCGACGACGAAGACCCCCGCACCCGCCAGCGCCACCTGGCGAAACCCCAGCCCCGTGAGCAACGCCCCGACAACCGGGCCCAGCACCGCGCCGAGTTCACCGCAGACGGCAAACAGCGCAAACCACTCTGCACGGCTGCGTTGACCTTTAGTCTCGCTATGCGTACCCGCCCTGGCCAGCAGCGCTTCGATGGAGGGAGAGAACAACGCGCCGCCAATGCCGGTCAGACAGGCGCCAAGGATGATGGGCCAGAGCGCGTGTCCAAATGCCAGCAGCAGATAACCCGCAACGCGGATGACGCAGCCGCAGAGGATAATGATTTTGGCACCAAAGCGGTCTGAGAGCGCACCGCCGACGATGAACATCCCCTGCTGCGAAAAGGTACGCAGCCCCAGAATCAGCCCGATAAGGCCGCCGGAAAGCAGCATGTCGTCGCGCAAAAAGATCGCCAGGAAGGGGACGACCGCGTAAAAACCGATGTTAAACACAAACTGGCTGCCCAGTAAGACGGGCGGCCAGAGCGTTGTGGCAGGGCGCAGGGGCATCATGTTACGGGCGCTTAAACGATAAAATGAATGTGTTTTTTGCCATGGAACGGCGAGATCTCGATTTTGGTTTTGACCCGAAAAACGTCCCAGAGCAACGTCTCAGAGAGGATCTCCTGCGGCGTTCCGGTGGCCACGATTTGCCCCTGCTGCATCACAATCAGCGAATCGCAGAACATCGATGCATGGTTGAGATCGTGAATAGCCACAATGCTGGTCACCGGCAGGTCGCTTATCAGGTGCATCAGCTGCATCTGATGGTGAATGTCCAGGTGGTTGGTCGGTTCATCCAGCAAAATTTCTGTAGGCGTCTGCGCCAGCGCCCTGGCGATATGCACGCGCTGGCGCTCCCCGCCGGAGAGGCTCAGCCAGCCCTGATCGCTTTTTTCCAGCATATCCACCCGCTGCAGGGCGGCGGTAACGGTCTCGTCATCCTGCTTGCTCCAGTTCGAGAACGGGGAGTGATGCGGGATGCGACCAAGTTTGACGACATCGCGAACGCGCATATTGGCATCGGTCATGCCGTGCTGTTCAACGAAGGCCACCCGGCGCGCAAGCTGCTTTTTGGCGATGCGGGAAATGTCCTGACCGTCCAGCGTCACACAGCCCGCATCCGGGCGGCGCAGGCCAGCCAGAATGCGCAGAAGCGATGATTTACCGCAACCATTAGGGCCAAGCAGTCCTACCGTTTCACCGCGCGCCACCTTGAGCGACACGTTATTGACGATGACCTTTTTGCCTACCTTCCAGGTAATATTTTCAGCGCAGATACTCATTACTTATTCCTTGAGCGGTAGATGATCACGGCAAAGAACGGCACGCCAACCAGGGCGGTTACCACCCCGACGGGCAGACTTTGCGGGGCAATCAGCATGCGCGAGGCGATATCTGCCAGCACCATCAGGATCGCCCCCGCCAGTGCGCTGGCAATCAGCAGAGTACGATGCAGAGGACCGAACAAGAAACGCATGACGTGCGGAACCACCAGCCCGACAAAGCCGATTGAGCCCGCCATGCTGACGATGGTTGCGGTGATCAATGCGGTGGTGGTAAAGAGCGCCAGGCGCACCCAGGGGACGGCAATCCCCAGCGAGGCCGCGGCATCGTCACCAAAGGTAAAGGCATCCAGCGCCCGGGAATAGTAGAGGCAAATGGCTAACCCAATCAGCACCACAACCAGTGCCAGCTGGAATTCAAGCCAGCGTACACCGCTAAAGCTGCCCAGCAGCCAGAACATCACATCACGCGCCTGCTGCGCGCTGGCAGAGGTGCTGATGGTATAGGCGGTGATGGCGTTGAAGAGCTGAGAGGCAGCAACGCCCGCCAGAATGGTGCGCTCGTTGCCGCCGCGCGCGCCGTTGGTCAGAAAGGCGACAAACGCAAAGGCGGCGAATGCGCCAGCAAACGCGCCCGCAGAGAGCGACACCGCGCCGGTCCCCATCCCCAGCACCACGACGGAAACCGCGCCGGTGGACGCCCCCGCAGAGACGCCGAGCACGTAAGGTTCAGCCAGCGCGTTTTTCAGTAGGCTCTGCAAAACCGCGCCGCAGATAGCCAGCCCCGCGCCGCAGCAGGCCGCCACCAGGGCGCGGCTCAGGCGAAAGTCCCAGATCACGCTCTCATAGATACGGTTGAGCGGAACCGCGGTCAGCCCCAGCTTATTACCGATAGCATAAAAGACATTGGACAGCGGAATCGACAACTCTCCGACGCTTACGCCAAGGGCGATCACCAGAAACAACAGGACAATAGCCAGCAGAGCGGAAGTGGTCAGGAACAGGCCCTGTCGGGCCTGAAGTACAGCTGCCGTCATCAGTTCAGCCCCAGTTTTCTGAGCTGTTCGCCCACCTGTTCAGCGCCATAAATGGTACGGATCGTCGGGTTCATTGCCTGGCCGTCCATCACCACGATATGGCCTTTTTTGACGGCATCAAGCTGGCTGACGGCCGGATCGCTTTTCAGGAATTTGATTTTCGCTTCCGCGTTATCCAGCGCCCAGCGGTTACGGTCGAGGCTTGAGACCACAATCACGTCCGGGTTAGCGGCAATGATGCTTTCCCAGCCCACGGTTGGCCATTCGGCCTCGGCGGTGATGGCGTTATGGCCACCCAGTACGTCAGCGATAAAGCCTGAGGCGCTGTTTTTACCGCCCACGTAGGCATCAGCAGAAGGGGAGGCGCTTGAGAACCAGAACACAAAGGAGAGGTCTTTTTTGCTTTTGCCAAATTCTTTGCGCAGGTCTGCCTCACGTTTTTTGAAGCTGGCGATAACGGCCTGACCACGGTCTTCAACGTTGAAAATTTTGGCGAAATCTTCAATCTCTTTATAAAGGTATGTCATGTCCCACAGCTTCTGGCGGCTGCCGTACATATCGCCCGAGGCTTTTTTAGTGGCGCACATGCCCGGTGATAAATAGCTGTTCACGCCGACGGTAGCCAGATCCTCACGTTTTGCGACCTTACTTTCTGGCCCGAGCAGCAGCGGCAATTGTGCAGGAACAAAATCGGGGTTTTGCGCAAGGATAGATTCCAGCGTAGGAATTTCGACGGTGAGCGTTTTGATTTTGGCATTCTGTTCCGCCAGCTGCGGCAGCACTTTGGTCGGCCAGAAGGCGCTGGCCTTCACCTTATCTTCCAGACCCAGCAGAAGCAAAATCTCAACGGTATTTTGACCAAGGGCCACGACGCGTTCCGGCGCTTTGGTGAAGGTCTCTTTATAACCGCAGTTTTCAATGGTCAGAGGATAAGTGGTTGCCAGAGCAGAACTGACCGACGCAACCGCCAGGCCTAACGCGCAGATGACCTTCTTCATTAAACGCTACCCTTCATTAAAGTTATTTTTGATGCAAATGAAACTCATTATTAAGGCGGAATTTTATACAGAGGAAAATATTGTGTGTCAATGAGGGACAATAACGCAGGGTGACAAAAGGCGGTGCCAGAAAGCACCGCCGGAATGCGCCTTAAATCAGGCTCTCTTTATCTATTCCAAGGCGCTTCATGCGCGACAGCAGGGTGGTGCGTTTTAACCCCAGACGCTGGGCTGCCCCTTTCGGCCCGGCCACCACGCCGTTGGTCTCTTTCAGTACGCGGACGATCAATTGATATTCATCTTCCCCGTCCTGGGCCACGTCGGTCGCGGCCGCGGGAGAGTCCGGCAGAGAAACCTCCGGCAGGGAGAGTTGCAGCACATTACCGCGCGTCAGCAGCACCGCACGCTCAATGACGTTTTCCAGCTCGCGCACGTTGCCGGGCCACTCCATCGAGGAAAGGGTGCGTAACGTCTCGGCGGGAATGCTGTCGATGTTGCGTCCCATCCGGCGGGCAATTTTGGCGGTAAACGCTTTGACCAGCAGCGGGATATCTTCCGGGCGCTCGCGCAGGGGCGGCAGGCAAATCGGGAACACGTTCAGGCGATAGTAGAGGTCGCTGCGAAACTCGCGGTCGGCGACCATTTTTTTCAGATCGCGGTTGGTGGCGGCAATCAGCCGCACGTCGGTCTGAATCAGCTTATTGCTGCCAAGACGTTCGAACTCCTGTTCCTGCAGCACACGCAGCAGTTTAGGCTGTAGCTCCAGCGGCATATCGCCCACTTCGTCGAGGAACAGCGAGCTTTTATCCGCCAGCTCGAAACGGCCCAGGCGCTGGCTGCTGGCACCGGTAAACGCGCCGCGCTCATGGCCAAAGAGATCGCTTTCCAGCAGACCCGCAGGCATGGCGGCGCAGTTCATTTTCACCATCCGGCGGCTGTTGCGGTTGCTGAGATTGTGGATCGCGCGGGCAATCAACTCCTTACCCGTACCGGTTTCGCCCAGGATCAGCACTGTGCTGTCGCTTTGCGCGACCATTTCCACCTGTTTGAGCACGCTGTACATGGCGTCGCTGCGTCCAATGATTTCGCCAAACTCACTGTCGACATTGTTAAGCTGTTCCGTCAGCGCCAGGTTTTCATCCACCAGCCGTTCTTTCAGACGGTGGATCTCCTGATACGCCAGCGCGTTATCCAGCGCGATGGAGATACGCTCGGCAATCTGACGCAGCAGCTTCAGGTTGGCGGTGGTGAACACCCCTTCCTCACACTGCGCCAGCTTGAGAACGCCCAGCATGGTGTTACCGGACATCAACGGCAGCAGGCACAGAGTCTGGATTTTGTTGCCCCAGATGTTAAACAGCATTCGCTCGTAAGGCGCCATCACATCCTGCTCGCTGAGATTGAGCAGCAGGATCTCCTTACTTTTAAACACCCGTTCAGAAAGGGTTCCCGCTTCATCCACCTCGCTCTGCTCATGGGCCGGGTTCGCTTCGTCGAGATAGTGCGTGGAGTAGATGTTGAGCTTGCCCTTGCGATGGCCGCGCAAGGCAATGCTGATGGCGTCAATTTTGAAGTAGTGATGGATCTCCTTCGACACTTCGCTGACCAGCTCATCCATGTCGAGACGGGAGAGCACGGCATTGGTGATTGCCACCAGAATGCGGAAGTTATCACGCTCACGGCTCAGCAGGTCGTAATCCACATTATTGCTGACGCGGCTTTGGATCTGTTCGGCGACGACGGCCACTATCTGGGTAAAGGTGTGCAGACGCTCATATTCCGCCTCGCTCCACGGCTGGTCGGTATTACGGATAAACTCGCAGCCACCAAAAATGTGGCCTTCCACCGCCAGCGGCAGCAGGCTGTAATGACCAAACGGCTGATATAAGGCGCCCCGGGCCAGCATCGGCCACGCCTGACGGAACTCCTCAAAATTGCAGTGCAGCGCTTCCGGCCGGGAAAGAATACGGCGTATCGGCCCGTGAGCGAGATACGTTTCGTCTTCGTATTCAAACGCTTTTCCGTTTTCTCGTGTGGAGAAGTAGCTCGCACGATGGCTCCCGCTATGCCAGAGCACAATGGCGGCGCTGTCTGCCAGTGCAGATTGCCTGACCAGGCGCGTCAGGGCATCGCTCAGCGCACCCAGGTCGGGCTGCTGTAAAAGTGTTCGCGTAATGTCGAACAGACCCTGCTGTCCGAGATCGCTCATCGGTGTATACGGCATAGTGCTTTCCAGTAGAAACGGGCAAAAAAATAAATTCCGTGCCGACCGCTTTTCGCGCGGTTCTAGCAAATGCGGGGTAACGGTTCCGCGTGCGGCAGATCCAGTGTGCGCTTCACGCCATACAGTCCGGCCAGGCGCACCCCTTTGCGCTCAACCACCTCACCAATTATCGCGGCCTCTTTTCCTGACGGATGCGCCTGCAACTGTTCAAGTACGGCTTCGGCCGCGGTGCGCTCAACGCCTATCACCAGCTTGCCTTCATTAGCAAAATTGAGCGGATCCAGACCCAGCAGCTCGCACAGTCCGCGAACCGCAGGCTTCACGGGCAGGCTGCGCTCTGTAAGTTCAATACCGCAGCCGCAGCAGGCCGCGAACTCATGCACCACGGCATTGACGCCGCCACGGGTGGCATCCCGCAGGGCTTTCACGCCGGGGATCGCCCGCAGCGTCTGGATAAGCGGGGTGAGCACCGCGCAGTCGCTGCGCAGTTCCCCGTCCAGCCCCAGCCCTTCGCGCAGGTTAAGGATGGTCGCCCCGTGACAGCCCAGCGTGCCGCTGACCAGCAGCACGTCGCCCACGGCCAGTTGCTGCGCGCCCCAGTGAATATCGGCGGGGATCGCCCCCATCCCGGCGGTGTTGATAAAGAGCTTATCCGCCGCGCCGCGCTGCACCACCTTGGTATCGCCGGTGACGATAGCAATCCCTGCCTCGCGCGCGGTGTGCGCCATGCTGCTGACCACCGCCGCGAGCGTCTCCATCGGCAAACCTTCTTCAAGGATAAATCCGCAGGAGAGGTAGCGCGGAATGGCACCGCTGACGGCGACATCGTTCGCGGTACCGCAGACGGCCAGCTTGCCGATATCGCCGCCGGGGAAGAATAGCGGGTCAATCACATAGCTGTCGGTGGAGAAGGCCAGCCTGTCGCCCTGGGCGGTGAGGGAAGCGAGGTCAATGCGGGCCTGGTCTTCCTGCTCGGCGAGCCAGGGGTTATCAAAGGCCTCCATAAACAGCCGGTTTATCAGCTGCTGCATCGCCAGACCGCCGCTGCCGTGCGCCATTTCAACCGTGTTCATGCTTCACTCTCCTGGTTGCGGTACTGATACCACGCGGCACATGCCCCTTCGGAAGAGACCATCAGCGCGCCAAATGCCGTTTGCGGGTTACAGGTGTTGCCAAATAACGGGCAGTGGTGGGGTTTACATCTTCCGGTAAGGACCTCGCCGCAGCGAGCCTGGGGATCGTCGCAAACCTGTTGTGGCTGTGGGCGGAAATGCGTTTCTGCATCAAACGACCGGTAGGCTGGGGTCAGGCGCACGCCGGATTCAGCAATCAACCCCAGCCCGCGCCACTCGCTGTCGCCCTCAACGCTAAATACGTCAGCTATCGCCTGCTGCGCCCGTTCATTTCCGGTATCCGGCACCACGCGGCGGTACTGATTTTCCACCGCGCTCAGGGCTGCTATTTTCTGCTCAACCAGCATGGTGACGCCTTGCAGTAGATCAAGAGGTTCGAAACCAGCGACGACTAACGGGCGATGGTAATTGTCAGCGATAAAGCCGTAGGCCCCGGTACCGATCACCATGCTGACATGGCCCGGTGCCAGGAACGCGTCAATGCCGTTGTCCGGGGCGTCCAGCAGGCTGCGCAGCGTCGGGATAAGCGTAATGTGCTGACAAAAAAAGAAAAAATTGGTGACGTTGCTGCGTTTTGCCTGCTGCAGCGTGATCGCCGTAGCGGGCATGGTGGTCTCAAAACCCAGCCCGAAAAATACCACCTTTCGGCCAGGGTTATCGGTTGCAAGCTTCAGGGCATCCATCGGCGAGTACACGATGCGCACATCCGCGCCGCGCGCTTTGGCCTGCAGCAGCGAGCCCTTTTTCCCCGGCACGCGCATCGCGTCGCCAAAGGTACAGAAAATGACGTCAGGCTGGCTGGCGATCTCGATACAGCTGTCGATGCGCCCCATGGGCAGCACGCAAACCGGGCAGCCCGGGCCGTGGATAAACTCTATGTTGTCCGGCAGCAGCTGATCGAGGCCAAATTTGAAAATGGCATGGGTGTGCCCGCCGCAGACTTCCATGATCCGCAGCGGCTTTTCCGTCGTGTGTTTCAGCAGGGCGGCCCGCGTTTTCAGATGACCGATAAGCTGCATCACCTGCTCAGGTGCGCGGTATTCATCAACGTAACGCATAATTACCGTTCCTCGCCGTACAGCAGCGCGCCGACGTCCGGCTCCACATCGAACATATTCTGCAGGGCATCCAGCGTGTCGCGCGCTTCCGCTTCATTAATCACGCTCATGGCAAACCCCACGTGTACCAGCACCCACTGACCAAGGCGCGAGACGCCCGTCTCATCGGTGCTGCCCACCAGCGTTAAATCGACGTCACGCAATATGCCGCAGACCTCCACTTTGGCCTGGTTTCCGTCAATGGAATGGATTTGTCCGGGGACGCCTATGCACATCGTTCACTCTCCAGCCAGTTTAGCCAGTGCGCCATGCCGTCGCCGCGTGTGGCGGAGACCAGCAGGATCGCAATGTCCGGGTTCACTTCACGGGCATAAGCCAGGCATTTATCCACGTCGAAATTCAGGTACGGCAGCAGGTCGACTTTGTTCAGCAGCATCAGCGACGCGGCGGCAAACATATGCGGATATTTGAGCGGCTTGTCTTCTCCTTCGGTCACCGAGAGGACCGCCACTTTATGCCGCTCCCCGAGATCGAAGCTGGCCGGGCAGACCAGATTGCCGACGTTTTCGATAAACAGAATGCCGTTATCCTCCAGTGGCAGACGCGGCGCGGCATCGGCAATCATCTGCGCATCCAGATGGCAGCCTTTACCGGTATTGACCTGAATCGCCGGGGTGCCGGTTTCACGAATACGGGCGGCATCGTTGACCGTTTGCTGATCGCCTTCGATCACCGCGCAGGAGACGCGTTCGTTCAGGCGTTTGAGCGTTTCCGTCAGCAGCGTGGTTTTGCCGGAGCCGGGGCTGGAGACGAGGTTGAGCACCAGCTGTTGACGTGCGGCAAACCGGGCGCGGTTGCGGGCGGCGATCTGGTTGTTTTTATCGAGTACGTTGATTTCCACGTTCAGCATCTGGCGCTGGCTCATGCCCGGCGCATGGGTACCCGCCTCGCCGTGGCCGTAATGAAGATCGCCCATATCGGAGCGTTGAGGCGCAAAGCGAATCCCGGTGAGTGCCGCTGCCGGACGCGGTGCGGGGGTAAAAGGGGCGGAGCGAAACGCGGAGTGAGGACGGTGTTCATCCCCTTCGATATACAGGTTGCCTTCGGCGCAACCGCAGGTACTACACATACTTTACTCCTTCTCGATTTCAAGGCGTTGGATCTGCATCCCGTCATCCGCCACGATGCGAAGGCCGGTGTGCTGACACTGTGGGCAGCGCTGGACCTTCGACGACAGCAGGGTGACGTACTGCTGACACTGCTCGCACCAGCACTCCGCCTGTTGCTCTTCAATATGAAGTTCGCAGCCTTCCGCCAGCGTGCCGCGGCACACCAGCTCAAAACAGAAGGTGAGGGCGCTGGTTTCGACGCAGGAAAAGGCCCCGACCTTCAGCCAGACGCCGGTCACGCGCGTCGCGTGGTTTTGCACTGCCTGCTGTTCGATGAGTTCCAGTGCCCGCTGGCAGAGGGTGATTTCGTGCATAACGCCTCCTTAATGAATTGCCCCGTTAATGCAATAACAATGCCAGCCTGGTTTTGGTTAGGGGGTGACGATGTCAACGCTGTCGAAATGACACGTCGACACCCTCTTGTTGACAGCCTGTTTTGAATTAAATCCATTAAATATCAATGTATTAAAAACTGGCATGGAATCTGCTTAACAGCCGCTATCTCCATTAACCGGATACCTTCTATGACTATTTGGGAAATTAGCGAAAAAGCGGATTACATCGCGCAGCGTCACCAGCAGTTACAGGACCAGTGGCACCTTTACTGCAACTCGCTGGTCCAGGGGATCACCCTCTCCAAAGCCCGTCTTCACCACGCTATGAGCTGTGCGGCGCAGGGGGATATGCGCTTTGTTTTGTTCGGCCATTTCACGATTTACGTCACCCTGGCCGACACCTTCAACAGTCACACCATTGAGTACTACGTCGAGACAAAAGAGGGTGAAAAACAGTGTATTGCGAAGGCGCAACTGATGGCCGACGGCATGGTTGACGGTCACGTCAGCAACCGCGATCGCCAGCAGGTGCTGGAGCACTATCTGGAAAAAATCGCGCCGGTTTATAACGGTCTGTACACCGCCGTAGAGCACGATCTTCCGGTCAACCTGAAGCAGCTGATGGATGAACACGCCTCAGCGGACGTGGCCTGATCATCACGTGTCGAGAAGTGTCGACATGACAGTTTTTCGTCAAAAATGACTATCACCAGAGGATGACCCGGTGAACCGTTTTGTAATTGCTGACTCGACGGTCTGTATTGGCTGTCGAACCTGTGAGGCGGCCTGTTCGGAAACGCACCGCCTGCACGGGCTCCAGTCCATGCCGCGCCTGCGCGTCATGCGTAATGAAAAAGAGTCTGCCCCGCAGCTCTGCCACCACTGTGAAGATGCGCCGTGCGCGGGCGTCTGTCCGGTGAATGCCATCACCCGAGTTGACGGCGCGGTACAGCTGAACGAAAGCCTGTGCGTGAGCTGCAAGCTGTGCGGCATAGCCTGCCCGTTCGGTGCGATTGAATTTTCCGGCAGCCGTCCGCTGCATATTCCGGCGAATGCCAACACCCCAAAAGCGCCACCTGCTCCCCCGGCTCCGGCACGTGTCAGTACGCTGCTTGACTGGGTGCCCGGCGTGCGTGCGGTGGCGGTGAAGTGCGACCTGTGCAGCTTCGATGAGCAGGGCCCGGCCTGCGTGCGCACCTGCCCGACCAAAGCGCTGATTCTGGTCAACATTCGCGATATTGCCCGCACCAGCAAACGCAAGCGCGAGCTGACCATTAATACCGACGTCGGCGATCTTTCTCTGCTTCAGGCGCTTAACGAGGGGGCGAAATGAACGCGATATTCATGATTAACAGCGCCGTGGCGTACTTTGCCGCCGCTGCTGTGCTGGCGTGGCTCCTGTCATTCCATAAAACCCTGAGCGGCTGGATCGCCGGTATCGGCGGGGCGGTGGGCAGCCTGATGACGCTGGCAGCAGGTACGGCAGTGTTACTCAGCGGCCAGACCGCCGAAGCAATGATTCCGATCGTCCGTCATACCGTTCAGCTCACGCCGCTGAACGCCATCTGGCTGGTGACTTTTGGTCTGTGCGGGGTGTTTATCAGCCTGTTCAATATTGACTGGCACCGCCATCAGCACACCCGCGCGAATGGTCTGCTGGTTAACCTGCTGATGGCGTCGGCGGTCTGCACCGTCATTGCCAGCAACCTCGGCGCGCTGGTGGTGATGGCGGAGATCATGGCGCTCTGCGGTGTATTCCTGACGGGATGTAGCGCCTCCGGCAAGCTGTGGTTTGCGCTCGGTCGCCTCGGCACGCTGCTGCTGGCGCTGGCCTGCTGGCTGGTGTGGCAACGTTTCGGCACGCTCGACTTCGCAGCGCTTAACGGTCAGCCGCTGGGAAATGACGTCTGGCTGCTGGGCGTGGTGGGCTTTGGCCTGCTGGCCGGGATCATCCCTCTGCACGGCTGGGTGCCGCAGGCGCACGCGAATGCCTCTGCACCCGCTGCCGCGCTGTTTTCCACCGTGGTGATGAAAGTCGGTCTGTTCGGCGTTCTGACGATCACCCTGACCGGCGGCCAGCCGCCGCTGTGGTGGGGTGTCGCGCTGCTTATCGCAGGTATGGTTACCGCCTTTATCGGCGGGCTGTATGCGCTGATGGAGCACAACATTCAGCGTCTGCTTGCGTACCACACCCTGGAAAATATCGGCATTATCCTGCTCGGCATCGGCGCAGGCGTGACCGGCCTGGCACTCAATCAACCGGCGCTGATTGCCGCCGGGTTTATCGGGGGGCTGTATCACCTCGTTAACCACAGCCTGTTTAAAAGCACCCTGTTCCTGGGCGCGGGCAGCGTCTGGTTCCGTACCGGTCATCGGGATATCGAAAAACTCGGCGGCATTGGCAAAAAGATGCCGGTGATTTCTCTCGCCATGCTGGTCGGGCTGATGGCGATGGCCGCGTTGCCGCCGCTGAACGGCTTTGCGGGCGAGTGGGTGATCTACCAGTCCTTCTTCGCGCTCGGTCAGAGCGACGCCTTTATCGCCCGGCTGCTCGGCCCGCTGCTGGCGGTTGGGCTGGCGATAACCGGGGCGCTGGCGGTGATGTGTATGGCAAAAGTCTACGGCGTCACCTTCCTTGGCGCACCGCGCACGCGGGAAGCGGAAAACGCCTGCTGCGCCCCGGTACTGATGTGTGCCAGCGTGGTCGCGCTGGCGCTGTGCTGCATCGCGGGCGGGGTCGCCGCCCCATGGCTGCTGCCGCTGCTGGATAACGCCATTCCACTGCCGCTGACCACCGCCCATACCACCGTCTCCCAGCCGATGATGGCGCTGCTGCTGGTTGCCGCACCGCTGCTGCCGTTTGTCCTGATGCTGTTCTTCAAACGCGACCGTCTCGCCTCCCGCTCGCGCGGCGCGGCCTGGGCCTGCGGCTACGAACACGAACAATCGATGGTCATCACCGCCCACGGTTTTGCCATGCCGGTGAAAGAGAACTTCGCTGCCGTGCTGAAGCTGCGCCACTGGCTGAACCCGGTGGGATGGATGCCGGGCTGGCAGAGCGCCGCCGTTCCTGCGCTGTTCCGCCGTCTGGCGCTGATCGAGCTGGCGGTGCTGGTGGTCATTGTGATTTCACGAGGAGCCTGACATGAGTCTGTTACTGGCAATACTTCAGGCGCTGGTGCTGTTCGCCGTTGCGCCACTGCTGTCGGGCATCACGCGCGTGGCGCGCGCCCGGATGCACAACCGTCGCGGGCCTGGCGTGCTCCAGGAGTACCGCGATCTCTTCAAGCTGCTCTCCCGCCAGGGCGTGGCGCCGGATGCCGCAGGCTGGGTCTTCCGCCTGACGCCGTTCGTGATGGTCGGCGTGATGCTGACCATCGCCACCGCGCTACCGGTGGTGACGGTGGGCTCGCCGCTGCCTGCACTTGGGGATCTGATTACGCTGATTTACCTCTTCGCCATTGCCCGCTTCTTCTTTGCTATTGCGGGCCTGGATACCGGCAGCCCGTTTACCGGTATCGGCGCCAGCCGCGAGGCGATGCTGGGCGTGCTGGTCGAACCGATCCTGCTGCTGGGGCTGTGGGTGGCCGCGCAGGTCGCGGGTTCCACCCATATCAGCTTTATCACCCACACCGTTTACCACTGGCCGGTGTCACGTACCCTCCCGCTAGTGCTGGCCCTTTGCGCCTGCGCGTTCGCCACCTTTATTGAGATGGGCAAACTGCCGTTTGACCTCGCAGAAGCCGAGCAGGAGCTACAGGAAGGGCCGTTGACCGAATACAGCGGCTACGGCTTTGCGGTGCTTAAGTGGGGCATCAGCCTTAAGCAACTGGTGGTCCTGCAGATGTTTGTTGGCGTCTTCTTCCCGTGGGGGCAGATGACGCACTTTTCCGCTGGGGGGCTGGTATTGGCCGTGGTGGTTGCCGCGCTCAAGCTGCTGGTCGGCGTGCTGGTGATTGCCCTGTTTGAAAACAGCATGGCACGTCTGCGCTTTGTCGCGACCTCGCGCATCACCTGGGCCGGTTTTGGTTTTGCATTTTTAGCGTTCGTCTCCTTGCTGGTGGCGTGATTAAAGAGAGTATTTATGTCTGAAGAAAAGAAAGGTCAGCAGTATCTCGCCGCGTTGCATCAGGCTTTTCCGGGTGTTGTGCTGGATGAAGGATGGCAGACCAAAGACCAGGTAACCGTCACCATTAAGGTGAACTATCTGCCGGAAGTGGTGGAGTTTCTTTACTACCAGCAGGGCGGCTGGCTGTCAGTGCTGTTCGGCAATGACGAGCGTCAGCTGTGCGGCAATTACGCGGTGTACTACGTGATGTCGATGGAGCAGGGCGAGAAGTGCTGGCTTACTGTGCGCGTGGAAGTCGACCCGAACAAGCCGGAGTACCCGTCCGTCACACCGCGCGTGCCTGCCGCCGTCTGGGGCGAGCGCGAAGTGCGTGACATGTATGGCCTGGTGCCGGTGGGGCTGCCGGATGAACGCCGCCTGGTGCTGCCGGACGACTGGCCGGACGAACTGTATCCGCTGCGCAAGGACAGCATGGATTACCGCCAGCGTCCGGCCCCAACCACCGACAGCGAAACCTACGAGTTCATTAACGAACTCGGCAACAAAAAGAACAACGTGGTGCCGATTGGCCCGCTGCACGTCACCTCTGATGAACCAGGCCACTTCCGCCTGTTTGTTGATGGCGAAAACATTATCGACGCCGACTACCGCCTGTTCTACGTCCATCGCGGCATGGAAAAGCTGGCGGAAACCCGGATGGGCTATAACGAGGTGACATTCCTCTCGGACCGCGTGTGCGGCATCTGCGGCTTCGCCCACAGCACCGCCTATACCACCTCGGTGGAGAACGGCATGGGGATCGTGGTGCCGGAGCGCGCGCAGATGATCCGCGCCATTTTGCTGGAAGTGGAACGTCTGCACTCGCACCTGCTGAATCTCGGTCTGGCCTGTCACTTTGTCGGTTTCGACTCCGGGTTTATGCAGTTCTTCCGCGTGCGCGAGGCGTCGATGAAGATGGCGGAGATCCTCACCGGGGCGCGTAAAACCTACGGTCTGAACCTGATCGGTGGGATCCGCCGTGACCTGCTTAAAAACGACATGATCCAGACCCGACAGCTGGCACAGCAGATGCGTCGCGACGTGCAGGAGCTGGTGGATATGCTGCTCAGCACGCCCAACATCGAGCAGCGTACCGTGGGGATCGGCCGTCTTGATCCGGAGATCGCCCGCGACTTCAGCAACGTTGGCCCGATGGTGCGCGCCAGCGGCCACGCCCGCGACACCCGCGCCGATCACCCGTTTGTCGGTTACGGCCTGCTGCCAATGACCGTACACAGCGAACAGGGCTGCGACGTCATCTCCCGCCTGAAGGTGCGTATCAACGAGGTCTTCACCGCGCTGAATATGATCGACTTTGGGCTCGATAACCTGCCGGGCGGCCCGCTGATGGTGGAGGGCTTCACCTACATCCCGAACCGCTTTGCCCTCGGCTTTGCCGAAGCGCCGCGCGGGGACGACATCCACTGGAGCATGACCGGCGATAACCAGAAGCTTTACCGCTGGCGCTGCCGTGCGGCCACCTACGCCAACTGGCCAACCCTGCGCTATATGCTGCGCGGCAACACGGTCTCCGACGCGCCGCTGATCATCGGCAGCCTCGACCCGTGCTACTCCTGCACCGACCGCATGACCGTGGTGGACGTGCGCAAGAAGAAAAGCCAGGTGGTGCCGTACAAAGAGCTTGAGCGCTACAGCATCGAGCGTAAGAACTCGCCGCTGAAATAAGGACTTGTCATGTTTACCTTTATCAAAAAAGTGATCAAAACCGGCACGCCCACCAGCCGCTACCCGCTGGAGCCGATGCCGGTGGATAAAAACTTTCGCGGCAAGCCGGAACACAACCCGCAGCAGTGCATCGGCTGTGCGGCCTGCGTCAACGCCTGTCCGTCGAATGCCCTGACGGTGGAAACGGATCTGAAAACCGGCCAACTGGCCTGGCAGTTTAACCTCGGTCGCTGCATCTTCTGCGGCCGCTGCGAAGAGGTTTGCCCGACGGTCGCCATTCGTCTGTCTCAGGAGTACGAGCTGGCGGTGTGGAAGAAAGAGGACTTTTTGCAGCAGTCGCGTTTTGCCCTGTGTAACTGCCGCGTCTGCAAACGTCCGTTCGCCGTGCAAAAAGAGATCGACTATGCCATCGCGCTGCTTAAGCACAACGGCGATGCCCGCGCGGAGCATCATCGCGAAAGCTTTGAAACCTGCCCGGAATGCAAACGGCAGAAATGTCTGCTGCCGTCCGACCGCATCGATATCACCCGTCATATGAGAGAGGCCAGCTGATGGAAAACTTACTCGGTCCGCGCGACGAGCGGGGCATTCCGGTGCCAATGACGGTGGAGGAGTCCATCGCCAGCATGAAGGCGTCGCTGTTGAAAAAAATCAAACGCTCGGCCTACGTTTACCGCGTGGACTGCGGCGGCTGCAACGGCTGCGAGATTGAGATCTTCGCCACGCTGTCACCGCTGTTTGACGCCGAACGCTTCGGCATCAAAGTGGTGCCGTCTCCGCGTCATGCCGACATTCTGCTGTTCACCGGGGCCGTCACCCGCGCCATGCGCTCGCCCGCGCTGCGCGCCTGGCAGTCTGCGCCCGATCCGAAAATCTGTATCTCCTATGGGGCGTGCGGTAACAGCGGCGGCATCT
This sequence comes from Enterobacter cloacae complex sp. 277I4, assembly GCF_050031465.1. NCBI lineage: Bacteria > Pseudomonadati > Pseudomonadota > Gammaproteobacteria > Enterobacterales > Enterobacteriaceae > Enterobacter > Enterobacter cloacae complex sp. 277I4. Next base: position 3,972,356 of record NZ_JBLGWC010000001.1, on the reverse strand, counting down.
TCCACGACCTCTACTGCGTATGGGGCGGCACCGACAAAATCGTACCGGTGGACGTCTACATTCCGGGCTGTCCGCCGACGCCTGCCGCCACGCTGTACGGCTTTGCCATGGCGCTCGGCCTGCTGGAGCAGAAAATCCACGCCCGTGAACCGGGTGAACCCGACAATCAGCCTGCGATGATCCTGCATCCGGACATGGTGCAGCCGCTGCGGGTGAAGGTAGACCGCACGGCGCGTAGGCTGGCGGGCTATCGCTATGGCCGCCAGATTGCCGACGATTACCTGCGCCTGCTGAGCCAGGGCGAGCACCAGGTGGCGCGCTGGCTGGAGGCGGAAAATGACCCGCGTCTCAATGAGATTGTGGCGAACCTGAACAGCATTGTGGATGAGGCGCGTATCCGATGAGTGAGACGGTGGTGTTCAGTCAGCTGAGCCGTAAATTTATTGATGAGAACGATGCCACGCCGGACGCGGCGCAGCAGGTGGTCTATTACAGCCTGGCGATTGGGCATCACCTCGGGGTGATCGACTGCCTGGAGGCGGCGCTGAGCTGCCCGTGGTCCGACTATCTGGCGTGGATCGCCACGCTGGAAGAGGGCAGTACGGCGCGGCGCAAAATGGAAGGGGTACCGAAGTACGGTGAGATCGTTATCGACGCCAACCATATTGCGATGCTGGCGAACGCGTTTGACGCGGCGCTGAAACGGCAAACCCCCGAACAGCAGGCGTGGAGCAAAACGCTGCTCAGCATGCTGCATGATATTCATCAGGAAAGTGCCATCTACCTGATGGTGAGGAGATTACGTGACTGACGTTTTACTGTGTGTCGGCAACAGCATGATGGGCGACGACGGCGCAGGCCCGCTGCTGGCAGAGATGTGTGCCGCGAACCCGCAGGGCAACTGGGTGGTGATTGACGGCGGCAGCGCGCCGGAAAACGACGTGGTGGCCATCCGCGAACTTCACCCTGATCGGCTGTTGATTGTCGATGCTACGGATATGGGGCTGAACCCGGGGGACATCCGCCTGATCGACCCGGACGACATTGCCGACATGTTCATGATGACCACGCATAATATGCCGCTTAACTATCTGGTGGATCAGATCAAAGAGGACGTGGGCGAGGTGCTGTTTTTGGGCATTCAGCCGGACATCGTCGGATTTTATTACCCGATGACACCCCCGGTGAAAGCCGCGGTGGAAGTGGTCTATTCACGGCTTGCGGGGTGGGTTGGAAAGGGTGGGTTCCAGCCCCTCACCCTAACCCTCTCCCCATAGGGGATAGGGGACAAAATACACCCTCTCCCCTGGGGGGAGAGGGCCGGGGTGAGGGGGAAGCAACAGGCTACGCCAGATCCCCCCCGTTACTCGCAATCACCTTCTTATACCACCAGAACGATTTCTTGCGTTTGCGCTCCAGCGTGCCGTTTCCGGCATCGTCGCGGTCCACATAGACAAACCCGTAGCGCTTGCTCATTTCGCCCGTTGAGGCCGCCACCAGGTCAATGCAGCCCCAGGTGGTATAGCCCATCAGCGGCACGCCGTCCTCAATGGCATCGCCCATCGCGCGGATATGCTCGCGCAGATAGCTGATGCGGTAGTCATCGTTAATTTCGCCGTTTTCATCAATGACATCTTTTGCGCCGAGGCCGTTTTCCACCAGGAATAGCGGTTTCTGATAACGGTCGTACATCATGTTCATGGTGATGCGCAGGCCGAGCGGATCGATGCCCCAGCCCCATTCGCTCACCTGAATATGCGGGTTGCGCAGGGATTTGACGATGTTCGCCGCATTGGTATTATTCGCATTCATATCGGCCGACGCGCAGCGCGAGGCGTAATAGCTGAACGATACAAAATCGACGGTGTTTTTCAGCATTTCGTCGTCGCCCGGATCTTTCACAATCACCACCCCTTTTTCGCGGAACACGCGGGTGGAGTAGGCCGGATAGCTGCCGCGCGCCTGCACGTCGATGAAGAACAGGTTCTCGCGGTCCTTCTCCAGCGCCATCCATACGTCTTCCGGCTTGCAGGAGTAAGGATAGAAATTCCCGCCCGCCAGCATGCAGCCGACCTGGTTTTCCGGGTTTACCTCGTGGGCGATTTTGGTCGCCAGCGCGCTTGCGACCAGCTCGTGGTGCGCGGCCTGGTATTTCACCTGATCTTCGTTTTCACCTTCTTCGAACACCAGCCCCGCGCCGGAGAACGGGCTGTGCAGCATGATGTTGATCTCGTTGAAGGTGAGCCAGTATTTCACCAGACCGTTAAATTCTTCGAAACAGGTGCGGGCGTAGCGGGCAAAGAAATCGACCATCTTGCGGTTGCGCCAGGAGCCATACTCCGTCACCAGATGCATCGGCACATCGAAGTGGCACAGGGTGACCAGCGGCTCAATGTTGTACTTTTTGCACTCTTCAAACACCGCGCGATAAAAGGCAATGCCCTCTTTATTCGGCAGCGGTTCGTCGCCGTTCGGATAGAGGCGGCTCCAGGCAATCGAGGTGCGGAACACCGTAAAGCCCATCTCCGCCATCAGGGCGATGTCCTCTTTGTAGCGATGGTAAAAATCGATCGCCTCGTGGCTTGGGTAAAACTCGTCGTCACGCAGCGAAAAACGCTTTTCCTTACCAAGCTTCACCGCCAGGCGGTTTGCGCCGTGAGGGATCATGTCGACCGTGGTCAGCCCTTTGCCGCCTTCACGGTAAGCGCCTTCGCTCTGGTTGGCGGCAAGCGCGCCGCCCCATAAAAATCCTTGTGGAAAAACAGACATTTCTACCTCGTTATACGGTTAAACTTGTGCGGTTTTGGCCTGCACCGGCGCGCTCTGCAGGGCGCGGGCTTTTTCAGCCTCGTCTTCGACCGGGATATCTTCAAAGCCTAATATCAGGGTCAGCACGAAGGAGAGCACGACCGCCAGCGCCATGACGCCGAATACCCAGACAATGGTCATCGGGTTGGCCGGATCGAAGAACTGCACGCTGGTAAACAGCCCCGGCGCCGCCATTGAGTGGCTGGCAAGCCCCGCAATACCGGCCACCGCGCCACAGATAAAGCCGCTAATCAGGCTGGCAATCAGCGGGCGTTTCAGGCGAACCGCCACGCCGTACAGCGCCGGTTCAGAGATGCCCGCCATGATGGCGGAAGCCGCCGCGGCCAGCGCCGTCTGGCGCAGCTCCGGGTTTTTCGTTTTCCATGCCACCGCCAGGGATGAACCGCCGAGCGACAGGTTGGCACCGATTTCCGACGGCATCACCATCCCCTCTTTACCCGTTTCGGCAATGGTCTGAATGATAGTCGGGGTAAAGACGCGGTGCATCCCGGTCATGACCAGCAGCGGCCAGAGCGCGCCCATGATCGCCACGGAGAGCCAGCCCAGATAGCCGTGGATGGTGTAGACCAGCGCGGAGATGGCGCTGCCGATCCAGATCCCCAGCGGCCCAATCAGCACGATGGCGAGCGGGGCGGCAATCAGCACGATCAGCATCGGCTTGAGGAAGTTTTTCGTCACCGCAGGCGTAATGCGATCCACCCAGCGTTCGATATACGACAGGCACCAGGTCATCACCAGCGCCGGGATCACGGTGTAGGTGTATTTCACCGCCGTCACCGGGATAAACGCGAATTCGACGTGCTCACCCTGCGCGGCTTTCGCCATCAGCTCGATAAAGCTCGGGTGCACCAGCACGCCTGCAATGGCGATCGCCAGCGACATGTTGGTTTTGAATTTCACCGCGGCAGATGCTGCCACCATCAGCGGCAGGAAGAAGAACGCCCCGTCGCCGATGACGGTCAAAATGGTGAGCGTCGGCGCGCCTTTCTCCAGCACGCCGGTCATCTCAAGGATCATCGCCAGCAGCTTGACCATCGAGCCGCCGATGATCGCCGGGATCAGCGGCGACATGGTGCCAATCAGCGCGTCGAGGATCCCGGCACCGATGCGGCGCAGGGTCAATTTCTGTGGGCCTTCCGGTACGGCAGGCTGCAGGTCGGTTGGCAGCAGGCTCACCACCTCACGGTAAGCCTGAGAAACGGTATTGCCGATAATCACCTGGCACTGGTTGTCGTTACGTACCACGCCCAGTACGCCGCTGATATTTTTCAGGCGTGCGGTATCGGTAGCGGTTTCGTCTTTCAGGACGAAACGCAGTCGCGTCATGCAATGGGTGACGGCGACGATGTTGTCTTTGCCGCCAAGCGCGCTGATAACGTCTTGCGCCAGCGCGGCATAATTTTTGGCCATCGGATGTGATCCTGTTGTCGTTGTGAGAGTATGTAGGAAACCGGTTCCACATAATCATCATGAGTTTCTTTGAATGAAACAAGATCGCATTTTGACCATTTTTTCATTTCGTGATGGCGATCACCAGACGGTTCAAAAAGCGTGAGCGCGTCGTTGCGACAATTGTTTTGCAGTGCAGTACACTGCGTGCCATCAGTATGAAAGGGAATAACAACATGACCACGATGCTTGAAGTGGCGAAGCGGGCAGGCGTTTCGAAAGCGACGGTTTCCCGGGTGCTGTCGGGGAATGGCTATGTCAGCCAGGAGACCAAAGACCGGGTTTTTCAGGCCATCGAAGAGAGCGGCTATCGCCCCAATTTGCTGGCGCGCAACCTGGCGACCAAACGCACCCAGACGCTGGGACTGGTGGTGACCAACACCCTGTATCACGGCGTCTATTTTAGTGAGTTGCTGTTTCACGCCGCCCGCATGACGGAAGAGAAGGGGCGGCAGCTGATCCTGGCGGACGGCAAGCACAGCGCCGATGAAGAGCGCGAAGCCATCCAGTACCTGCTTGATATGCGCTGTGACGCGGTCATTATCTATCCGCGTTTTCTGAGCGTGGAAGAGATGGACGAGATCGTCGAGAAATACGAGCAGCCGATCATGGTACTGAACCGTCGCCTGCGTAAAAACAGCAGCCACAGCGTCTGGTCAGATCATAAAGCCTCCTGTCAGGAAGCGGTGTCACAGCTGATTGAGAAAGGGCACCGTGACATTGCGTTTATCACCGGCTCGCTGGATTCGCCCACGGGCGTGGAGCGTCTCTCCGGCTACAAAGATGCCCTGGCGCAGCACCAGATCCCGCTGCGTCCGACGCTGATCGCCCACGGCAAATGGAACCCGGCCAGCGGCGCGGCGGCCGTGTCTGAGCTGCTCTCGCGCGGCGAAACCTTTACCGCGCTGGTGGCGAGTAACGACGATATGGCGATTGGCGCCATGAAACAGCTTCACGACAGCGGCGTCGCCACGCCTGATGCGGTGTCGGTGGTAGGCTTCGACGATGTGGCGATTGCGCCCTACATCGTGCCCTCGCTCTCCAGCGTGCGTATTCCGGTTACGGAGATGATTAAAGAGACCATCAGCCGCCTGATTTTTATGCTCGACGGCGGCGAGTTTAAGTATCAGCAAACCTTCTCGGGTGAGCTTATCCTGCGCGACTCTGTCATCGACGGCCCGCACCGCTGATGTCGACAGCTGTCATCGTCAGAAGTGACGATGACAGCCCTGGCGTCATTTTGTAAATCACTATAAATCAAAGAGTTAAAAACTGGCACGGTTTATGAATATCTCCGCGCATGACTGTAATGCTGGAGAAGCAGATGAACCGTTTTATTATGGCCGATGCCAGTAAATGCATTGGCTGCCGTACCTGTGAAGTGGCGTGCGTGGTGTCTCATCAGGCGGAGCAGGATTGCGCTTCGCTTACGCCAGAGACCTTTTTGCCGCGGATCCACGTCATCAAAGGCGTGAATATTTCCACTGCCGCTATCTGCCGTCAGTGCGAAGACGCGCCGTGCGCCAACGTCTGCCCTAACGGAGCAATCAAACGTGAAAAAGGCTTTGTGCATGTGATGCAGGCGCGCTGTATCGGCTGCAAAACCTGCGTGGTCGCCTGCCCGTATGGCGCGATGGAGGTGGTGGTTCGTCCGGTGGTCCGCAACAGCGGCATGGGGCTGAACGTGCGGGCGGAAAAAGCCGAAGCCAACAAATGCGATCTTTGCTATCACCGTGACGCCGGTCCGGCCTGTATGGAGGCCTGCCCGACACACGCGCTGGTTTGCGTGGATCGCGATAAGCTCGAGCAGATGAGCGCCGAAAAGCGCCGTCGCGCAGCGTTCGATACCACCTCATCTCTGCTGTTCTGATCCGTCATGGGCGGTAACGGCGTACAGTTGCGGGTGCGTGGCAAGGTGCAGGGCGTGGGCTTTCGGCCCTTCGTCTGGCAACTGGCTCAGGCGCTGCAGTTGACCGGCGATGTCTGCAACGACGGAGAGGGCGTGCTGGTGCGCCTCGCGGGTAATGGGGGGCATTTCACCGCGAGGCTGCGCCAGGACTGCCCGCCGCTGGCGCGCATCGAGAGTATCGACACGCAGCCGTTCCACTGGTCAACGCTGCCAGAGACATTCACCATTCGCCACAGCGCGGGCGGGGCAATGGACACCCAGATTGTACCGGATGCCGCCACCTGTCCCGCGTGCCTTGCGGAGATGAACGACCCCCACGAGCGCCGCTATCGTTACCCGTTTATTAACTGCACCCACTGCGGCCCCCGTTTTACCATTATCCGCGCCATGCCGTATGACCGCCCGGCCACGGCCATGGCGGCATTCCCGCTCTGCTCGCCGTGCGAAACGGAATACCGCAACCCTGCGGACCGACGTTTTCACGCCCAGCCCGTGGCTTGCCCGGACTGCGGCCCTGAGCTTGAGTGGCGTGCGGCCGATCGGGTTGTCACCCGCGAGCTGGCGCTGAACGCGGCGGTGCAGATGCTGAAAAACGGTGGCATTGTGGCTATCAAAGGGCTGGGCGGATTTCATCTGGCCTGCGACGCGCTTAACCCGCAGGCGGTGGCAACGCTGCGGGCACGTAAACAGCGTCCGGGGAAACCGCTGGCGGTGATGATCCCCAGCGCCGACGGCTTTCCGCAGCCGGTGCAAACGCGGCTGCGCTCGCCTGCCGCGCCCATCGTGCTGATCCCTAAAGCCTGGCTGCCGGCCTTCCCGGACGACATCGCGCCGGGCCTGGATAGCCTCGGTGTGATGCTCCCGGCCAATCCGCTGCAGCATTTGCTGATGCAGGAGACGCAACGCCCGCTGGTGATGACCTCCGGCAACCTCAGCGGCAGACCGCCTGCCATCAGTAATCCCCAGGCGCTGGAACAGCTCGCAGAGATCGCTGACGGTTTTCTGCTCCATAACCGCGACATCCTGCAGCGGATGGACGATTCCGTGATTGATCAGGACGGGGCCATGCTGCGTCGGGCGCGCGGATTCGTGCCGGATGCCATCACGTTACCCGCCGGTTTTAGCCCTGTTCCCTCTATTCTGGCGACCGGTGCCGACATGAAGAATACCTTCTGTCTGGTGCGCGGTAACCAGGCGGTGCTGAGCCAGCATTTTGGCGATCTCAGTGACGACGGTGTCGAGGCCCAGTGGCGTTCAGCACTGTCGTTGATGCAGCAGATCTACGCCTTTCAGCCAGAGCGGCTGGTGTGCGATGCCCATCCTGGCTATCACGCCCGGCACTGGGCACAGGAGCAGGCGCTGCCGGTCGATACCGTACTGCATCATCACGCGCATGCCGCGGCCTGCCTTGCCGAAAACGGCTGGCCGCTCGACGGTGGCGACGCCATCGCCCTGACGCTGGACGGGATCGGCATGGGCGAGCACGGCGCGCTGTGGGGCGGGGAGTGTCTGCGGGTGAACTACCTTGAGTGCGAGCATCTGGGTGGTCTGCCCGCCGTGGCGATGCCGGGCGGCGATCTCGCGGCCATGCAGCCCTGGCGAAATCTGCTGGCACACTGCCTGGCGTTTGTTCCTGACTGGCAACGCTACCCGGAAACCCGCGCCGTACGTTCGCAAAACTGGCCGCTTTTAGCGACCGCCGTTCAGCGCGGCCTTAACGCGCCGCTGGCGTCGTCCTGCGGGCGGTTGTTTGATGCGGTGGCCTGTGCTCTGGGTATTGAAACACAACGCTATGAAGGCGAAGCCGCCTGCAGGCTGGAGGCGCTGGCCGCGCAGTGCCCGGGTGTTGAGCACCCGGTGACGCTTCAGGTTGAAAACCTTGCGCTCTTCTGGCGGCAGTGGCTGGCCTGGCAGGCGCAACCCTGTGAGCGCGCGTGGGCCTTTCACGACGCGCTGGCAAAAGGGCTGGCGGCGTTAGCCCGACGCCATGCCCGACGCCTGTCGCTCTCTACCGTCTGTTTCAGCGGCGGCGTGTTGCATAACCGCCTGCTGCGGGCGCGTCTGCGTGCACACCTCTCTGATTTCACGCTTCTTTTTCCCCATCATCTGCCTGCGGGTGACGGGGCTATCTCCTTCGGGCAGGCGGTGGTTGCCGCAGCCCGGTCATGTTCAAAAAGGATGTAAAATGTTACGACGCTTACGCAATGAACCTCGCGCCGCGCTCCTGCTGCTGGCGCTGGTAATGGCTAATCTTCTGGCGTGGGGCTGGGCGTGGAACGCCTTTAGCAGTAGTTCTGCGTTAATGGCCGCAAGCCTGCTTGCCTGGTGCTATGGGTTGCGTCACGCGGTGGATGCTGACCACATCGCGGCCATTGATACCGTGACACGCAAGATGATGCAGCAGGGCAAGCGCCCCTCTGGTGTCGGGGCGTGGTTCTCACTGGGGCACTCCACCATTGTGGTGCTGGCCTCCATCGCCATTGCCGCGACGGCGACCGCGTTTCAGAAAAATATGGCCTGGTTTCATGAAACCGGCAGCCTGATTGGCACGGCCGTCTCCGCGACGTTCCTGCTGGCGATGGCGTTAGTCAATATGGTGATTTTGCGCGGCGTCTGGCGCAATTTTCAGGCGCTGAAAAACGGGCAGGCGGTGCAGGGTGACATCTCCCTCCCGGCGCAGGGCGGAATAATGAACTGGCTGTTTGGCGCGACTTTCCGCCTGGTCAACAAAAGCTGGCAGATGTATCTGGTCGGTTTTCTGTTCGGGCTTGGTTTTGATACCGCCACTGAAATCGGCGTGCTCGGGATCTCTGCCGCCAGCGCCTCAAACGGTATGTCGGTGTGGTCAATCATGATCTTCCCGGCGCTTTTCGCCAGCGGCATGGCGCTGGTGGATACCCTCGACAACCTGCTGATGGTGGGGGCTTACGGTTGGGCATTTAACAAGCCGCAGCGCAAGCTCTACTACAACATGACCATTACCGGTACCTCTGTGGTGGTGGCGGTGTTTATCGGCGGGCTGGAAGCGCTGGGGCTGCTGATGGATAAATTTGCCCTCAGCGGCGGAATCTGGGATCGCATTGGTGCCGTCAACGATAACCTCGGCAACGCCGGTTTTGTGGTGGTCGGGCTGTTTGTCGCCTGCTGGCTGATCTCCATGATCAACTACCGCTGGCGAGGCTACGACGCGCTGGTCATACATTCCTGAGCGCTGCGCTAAAACCATTGTGTTTGAGGGGTAAAATCGCCATGATGTCGTTCCGGTAAAGCGAAGCAGGGTGCCGTTTTGCTGGAAAAATGGAATGAATATCTTGCTGTTTATGAAGGTTTTTACACTTTTATATTCAGTCAAATGATAAGTTAAGGACAGATGGCGATGATTTACCTCTTTTGTATTTATCTTGCTAATAAATTACGTAAAAAAAAGCCCCGGGACATCGGGGCTGCGGATAATAAAATCCCAGGGTTAAGTAAGCGTGGTAAAAGGTTAAGGGTTAAGCGGGCAGTGATTTCAGTAGCGCGAAAGCCTCCTTCATCCGATCTTCGCTAACCACGAAGGCGCGGAGCTGGCCATCGGCGTCAGAGCCGCGCGCGACCATTCCCTGAGCTTCCACAGCGATCTGCCAGTTCAGATCCTGGCGCTGGGTTTCACCTGCCAGATGCAGCGGCAACGCTGGCGTTTTCACCTTCACCAGCATGGCCGGTAATTTCAGTGGCGCGCTGTTGCCGAGCAGGTTTTTTGCCAGATACATGGCGCTAAGCTGGATCGGCTGCAGGAAAGGCAGTACCTGGCCGTTGATTTCCGCGCAGTCCCCCAGGGCGTAAATGTCGGGCTGCGTGGTTTGCAGGTAGCTATTCACCTTCACGCCACGGCCTGTTTCAGCGCCTGCGCGGTGCGCCAGCGCCGTTTCCGGGCGCAACCCCGTCGCGGCAACCACCACATCGACTTCCAGGCTGCGATGGCGGTCAAGCGTCGCGCGAATGCCGCCTTCGGTTTCGGTCAGATGTTGCAGTTGCGATTTCAACAGCAGATGCACGCCCATGTCGGTCAGACGGTGCTGTAAGCGACTGCTTACTTCTGCAGGCATCAAGGCCGACAGAATGCTTGCCGCGTGGTCGACCAGGGTGACGGCTTTACCCGCCCGACAAAAATCCATCGCCAGCTCGGTGCCAATCAAACCGCCGCCAACAATCATTACCCGTTTTGCATCACGAAGCTGCGTTTCGCTGGCCCGATACTCCTGCTGGCTGTTAAGCGTCATCATCAGCTCGCGGCCGGTAACCGGCGGCACGAACGCAGAGGCCCCCGTCGCCAGCACCAGCTTGTCGTACTGCCAGGTTTTATCTTTCGCTTTTACCACGTGGGCATCGGCGTCAATATCGGTGACCCAGGTGTACGGAAACAGACGCAGGTTGAACTGCTCCGCGAACTCCCCCGCCGTCTGGCGAGTGAGGTCGTCGGCGCGCTGGTTCAGGCTAATCACATGGCTTAAATCGGGCTTGTTGTACTCGTCCATGCTGTCGGCCGCGATCATCGTCAGCGGCACGTTAGCGTCCTGTTTGCGGATATTTTTCACCAGCTGGCGGGCGGCAAAGCCCGAGCCGATGATGACGATACCGTTGCTCATTTTGCCTCCATTGCCAGTTCGTCAAAGACGTCTTTTCCGAGGGAACATTCCGGGCAGAGGAAGTTGTCCGGCACCTCACTCCACGGCGTACCTGGAGCCACGTCCTGCAACGGCTCGCCCAGTTCCGGGTCGTAGATCCACTGGCAGACGCTGCACTGCATGCGTGGACCGAGATCGGCGCTGGCTGCCCCGGCACAGGTTTGCGGCTGTTCGGCGGGGAGTGCTGCGGCCTCAGGAAGCGGTGCAAGCGCCCACTGACGAGCAATATCGCGGCCGTGCTGACGACAGACTTCCAGCGCGTCAAGATCCGGGCGCCATTTGGCCTTCAGGCTCATGGACATCTCAAAACCGGCATCCTGCAGGCGGGTGGAGAGACGATCTACCGCGCCGCCGCTCCAGCCGTGGGAGCCAAAGGCGCTGGCACGTTTGTTACGGAAGCGCAGGCCGGTCATCTCTTCCACCAGGCCAGCAATTTTCGGCATCATCACGTTGTTCATGGTGGAGGTGCCCACCAGCACGCCCTTAGAGCGGAAGACGTTGGTGAGGATCTCGTTTTTATCGCTGCGCGCCACGTTGAAGATTTTCACCGCCACGTTTGGGTCCACCTCGTTGATGCCCTGGGCGATGGCGTCTGCCATCATGCGGGTGTTGTTGGACATGGTGTCGTAGAAAATCGTGATGCGGTCTTCCTGATAATCCGCCGCCCATTTCAGGTACAGCTCAACGATCTGGGTTGGGTTTTCACGCCACACCACGCCGTGGGAGGTGGCAATCATATCCACCGGCAGGTTGAAGCCGAGGATCTCGGTGATTTTTGGCGTCACCAGACGGCTGAACGGAGTCAGGATGTTGGCGTAGTAGCGCTGGCACTGTTCGAACAGCTCGGTCTGATCCACTTCATCGTTAAACAGGCGTTCGTCGCAGTAGTGCTGACCAAAGGCGTCGTTGCTGAACAGCACCGCATCGCCGGTCAGGTAGGTCATCATGCTGTCCGGCCAGTGCAGCATCGGGGTTTCTACGAAGATCAGCTGTTTGCCGTTACCAATATCCAGCGTGTCGCCGGTTTTCACGGTGTGGAAGTTCCACTCCGGATGGTGATGGTGACCGTTGATGGAGTCGATGGCGTTGGTGGTGCAGTAGATCGGGGTATCCGGAATGTGGGACATCAACTCGGTCAACGCCCCGGCGTGATCCTCTTCCGCGTGGTTGATGATGATGTAGTCGATATCGTTCAGATCGATTTCACTGCGCAGGTTCTGCACGAACTCGCGGCTGAATTTATGATCGACGGTATCGATCAGTACGTTTTTACCTTCACGAATGAGATAGCTGTTATAGCTGCTGCCGCGCAGTGTTTTATATTCCGTTCCGTGAAAATCACGCACTTCCCAGTCACGTTGACCAACCCAATGAATGTTATTTTTAACCAGAATAGACATAGCAACCTCAAATAATACGGCGTGTTGAAAAAGTTGTTTTGTCTATATCAACTTGCGTGCCAACTTTTATTTTGTTGATTTTTATGGATTAAATTTTTTATGCCCCCGAATGGGTAGTCATTATGACTATCGTTAAAGATGTCAATATGACACTATGTATTGTCAAAATGACAGCGAGGCAGACATGAGCTTTTCCGTAGACGTGCTGGCGAAAATCGCCATTGAACTGCAAACCGGCATCGGGCATCAGGATCGTTTTCAGCGGCTGATCTCCACGCTGCGCCACGTGCTGGACTGCGATGCTTCGGCGCTGCTGCGCTACGAGGGACGGCAGTTTATTCCGCTGGCCATCGACGGGCTGGCGCAGGACGTGCTCGGGCGACGCTTTACGCTGGAAGGCCACCCGCGGCTGGAGACCATCGCCCGGGCGGGTGACGTGGTGCGTTTTCCGGCAGACAGCGATCTGCCCGACCCGTACGACGGCCTTATACCCGGACAGGAGAGCCTGAAGGTGCACGCCTGTATCGGCCTGCCGCTGTTTGCCGGACAAAACCTGATTGGGGCGCTGACCCTCGACGGCATGTCGCCGGACCAGTTCGATACCTTCAGCGACGAAGAGTTGCGCCTGATTGCGGCCCTGGCGGCCGGGGCGCTGAACAATGCTCTGCTGATTGAACAGCTGGAAAGCCAGAATATTCTTCCCGGCAGCCCGGCGGCGTTTGAACAGGTCGCGCATACGGAGATGATTGGCCTCTCGCCAGGCATGGTGCAGCTCAAAAAAGAGATTGAGATCGTCGCGGCATCCGATTTGAACGTGCTGATCTTCGGTGAGACCGGCACCGGTAAAGAGCTGGTGGCGAAATCCATTCACGAAGCTTCACCGCGTGCGGCCAACCCGCTGGTCTACCTTAACTGCGCCGCACTGCCGGAAAGCGTGGCGGAAAGCGAGCTGTTTGGTCACGTCAAAGGGGCATTTACCGGGGCCATCAGCAACCGCAGCGGCAAGTTTGAAATGGCCGATAACGGCACGCTATTCCTCGATGAAATAGGCGAGCTTTCGCTGTCGCTGCAGGCCAAGCTGCTGCGCGTATTACAGTACGGTGATATTCAGCGCGTGGGAGACGACCGCAGCTTACGGGTCAACGTGCGCGTGCTGGCGGCAACCAACCGCGACCTGCGCGAAGCGGTGCTGAACGGCAATTTCCGCGCCGATCTGTTCCATCGTCTGAGTGTTTTTCCGCTTACCGTGCCGCCGCTGCGCGAGCGTGGGGACGATGTGGTGCTGCTGGCGGGTTTTTTCTGCGAACAGTGTCGGCTCAAAATGGGCTTGTCGCGCGTGGTATTAAGCCCGGGGGCGCGAGGCCATCTGCTGACCTACGGCTGGCCGGGTAACGTACGCGAGCTGGAGCACGCCATCCATCGTGCGGTGGTGCTGGCGCGGGCGACACGCTCGGGGGATGAAATCGTGATTCATGCGCGCCATTTTGCCCTGCATGATGAAAATATACCGTCCGTGAAGCCCGCTGCGCCTGAAAGCGTGAACGAGAATCTGCGTGAAGCGACGGAAGAATTTCAGCGTCAGATGATTACCCGCGCGCTGGAACAGAACAACCGGAGTTGGGCGGCGTGCGCGCGGGCGCTGGAAATGGACGTCGCCAACCTGCACCGGCTGGCGAAGCGTCTGGGACTGAAGGGTTAAATAATGCCTGCCTGGTAGAAATCCTGCAGGTTGATGGCGCCGCACAGGCGGCCAGCGTCATCCACCACCGGCGCGGCGGTGATTTTACGTTTCATCAGCACCTCTTTGGCTTCAATGGCGCGGCTGTTGGCATTCAGCGTTAACCCGCCAGAGGTCATCGCTTCTGAAACGCGTGCCTCCAGCTTGCCGCCGCCCACCAGCCAGCGGCGCAGGTCGCCGTCGGTAAAGACGCCTTTCACCTGCCGCGTATCGTCGCAGACGGCGACCAGCCCCAGCCCGGTGCGGCTCAGCTCCAGCATCGCGTCCATCACGCTGGTGTCGAGTTTGACCTGCGGGATGGCATCGCCAGAGCGCATCAGGTGATGAACATTATTCAGCAGCCGTGCGCCGAGCGCCCCGGCAGGGTGTGAACGGGCGAAATCTTCTTCATTGAAACCGCGCGCCTGCATCACCGCCATTGCCAGCGCGTCGCCCATCATCAGGGTGTTGACGGTACTGGAGGTGGGGGCGAGGTGCATCGGGCAGGCTTCGCGCTCCACGGCAATATCCAGCACCGCTTTGGCCGCCAGCGCCAGCGGCGAGCGGGATTTACCGGTCATGGCCAGCAGGGCGATCGATTTTTCCTGCAGGCGCGGGATGATGAGGTCCAGCTCTTTGGCCGAGCCGGAGTAGGAGATAAACAGCATCACGTCGCGGCTTTCAATCATCCCCAGATCGCCGTGCAGGGCTTCTGCCGGGTGCACGAAGAACGCCGGTGTCCCGGTGCTCGCCAGCGTTGCGGCAATTTTTTTGCCGATGTGGCCGGACTTGCCGATCCCGGAGACAATCACTTTGCCTTTGCACTCGATAATAATATTGGCGGCGCGCACAAAATCTTCACCCAGCCTTTCTGGCAGGCGGCTGGCTTCCTGCAGCTCCAGCATCAGGGTCTGACGGCCTGCGTTTAACAGAAAATCACTCATCTTTTTCTCCAGTTACGATCACATCAATGCCTTTCTCTTCCAGCGCTTTTTTGAACGCCGGATCGATCCCTGCGTCGGTAATCAGCGTATCGACGCTTTCAAGGCTGCAGACAATGTTGGGGCTTTTACGGCCAAACTTCGAGGAATCCGCCATCAAAATCACCTCCCGGGCGGCGTTACACATGGCTTTACTGACGCTGAACACCTCGTTGAACGTGGTGACACCGGCGTTCAGGTCGATGCCGTCGGTGCCCATAAACAGTTTGTCAAAGCTGAAGTGTTCGAAGGCATTTTCCGCCAGCTGGCCGTGAAAGGACGCCGATTTTTTACGGAAGGTACCGCCGGGCATCAGAATGGTTTGTTCGCTGTCGAACTCTGCCAGGGCGTTGACGATGTGCAGACTGTTGGTCATCACCGTGATGTTGTTAAAGCGGTTGAGCAGCGGGATCATCTGCAGGACGGTACTGCCCGCATCAAGAATAATGGAGTCACCGTCATGGATAAATTTCACGGCGGCTTCGGCAATCAGCGCTTTCTGGTGGGTGTTGATCAGCGTTTTGTGATCGATAGGCGGGTCGGCTTCATCTTTGTTGAGCATCACCCCACCGTAGGTTCGAATAACCGCGCCTGCGTTTTCGAGCAATACCAGGTCCTTGCGTATCGTTGTGCCGGTGGTGTCAAAGTAGTGGGCCAGCTCTTCTACCGAGCATTTTCCCTGCTTTTGCAGATGCTCAAGAATGGCCGCCTGCCGCTGACGAGGTTTCATAGGCGCTTCGTTCCTTACGTTGCGAAATGATAATTTCGCAAGCTTATCGCGTTCACAACGAAATTATCCATGTTTCAATTTAAGCGCTAATGATAGTGCATTCTGACAGAGTGGATCGTGGGGGAAGATCACATCAGGCTGTAATTCCTGCAACGATATGCCGTTAATTGCCTGAATTTTCACCGGGCGGGCAAACACCGTCATCCCGCGCATGATGAGGGAGTCGCATACCCGATTCTGTTCATCCAGCGCAATTGCAACCACAACGCGCGGTTTAAAGCGCCCCCCGGAGCGCCCGACGCCCACGCGGCCCTTCTGGCACAGGGCGTCAAACGCGCGGTTAAACTGATGGATCTGCCTGCCGCCGAATGCCATCTGGCAGATCCAGGCGAGGGCGGCGACGGTGATGAGTGCGGTTACCATATCGGCTCCTTGTTATATTCCCTCTCCCGGTGGGAGAGGGGGAGGGTGAGGGCATCAGACTGCTCGATCAGAACATCACCTGCCCACCGGTGACGTTAATCGACTGGCCGGTGCAGTACGAGGCTTTCGGGCTGGCGTAAAACAGCAGCATGTTCAGCACGTCCTGATAGTCGCACCCGCGCTTCAGCGGCACTTTGTCGATGTAATACTGCTCCACTTCGTCTTCTTTGATGCCAAGCTTGGTGGCGTATTGAGGTAGCAGCGACTGGAACATTGGCGACTTCAGCAGGTTGCCCAGCATCAGCGAGTGAACGGTAATCCCGTATTCGGCCAGATCCAGCGCCAGAGACTGGGTCAGCCCTACGCCGCCAAATTTCGCCGCGCTGTAGCCGGAGTTATGCTTGCTGCCCACTTTGCCCGATTTGGAGTTGATCTGAATGATGCGCCCCTGAATGCCGTCGCGGATCATCAGACGGGAAAATTCGCGGGCGCAGAGGAAGTAACCCACCAGATTCACCTGCAGCGAGCGGTCAAAGTCCCCCAGTTCGAAATCGCTGATAAACGCCGCTTTCGCGATCCCTGCGCTGTAGACCAGCAGGTCGGTACGGCCAAAAATCTCGTCTACCCCGCGAGCCAGCGCCATGACGCTCTGCTCGCTGGTGGCATCGGCACCAAACCCGTACGCCATCCCCTCACCAAACTCGGTGTTGATGGTATCCGCCACGCGGGCGGCTTTCTCACTCTGAATATCCACTACCGCCACGCGGTAACCTTCTGCGGCAAGCCCACGGCAGAGAAACTCTCCTAAGGTTTGTCCTCCACCAATGACAACGGCAACCTGACTCATAACGCTCTCCTTAATTACGCAACAAATTTTAATGTGCAGCCTGGGGTAACAGCCTGCGGAACCGGCCCCTCCACGTGAACCGTGCCGGGATACTCTGCCTGCGGCTGGCCATCGAACCGCAGGGTGATGTGGCCCAGCTCGCGCAGGTTTTGCTCGGCCACGTCGCCCACGGCAGTGACGGCATAGCGGGTGTCACCCAGCTCCAGCTGGCTTCCTGCCTTTAACGCTCCGTGCAGCTCGCCGTGGCAGTGGATAAAGCAAAACTCTTCGATATCTGCCGGTGCACCTTCGCGGAAAGTGATCAGCATCTGGTCGCTGAGCGCATCGGCCGCGCTCTGGCCGATGCGGGTGATGGTGGTCTGATAAATCACGGTCATCGCAGGAACCTCTTATTGATAAATAAAGCCGGAAACGAACCAGGCAATCAGCACCGTCGGTGCGCCCGTCAGGAAACGACTGACCAGCACAGACGGCACGCCCACGCGTACGGTGTCCTGGCGCGCTTCGGCCAGCGACAGGCCTACGGGAATGAAGTCGCAGGCCGCCTGAGCGTTAATGGCAAACAGCGCAGGCAGAGCCAGGTGCGGAGGAATGTTGCCCAGACCAATCTGCACGCCAATCAGGACGCCGATGACCTGAGCAATCACCGCCCCCGGGCCGAGGAACGGCGACAGCAGCGGGAAGGAGCAGATCAGCGCCAGCGTCACCAGACCGAGCGGGTGGCTGGCAAGCGGGGCGAGGCCGTGGGCGATCCAGTCTCCCAGACCGGAGGCCATGATGATGCCGATTAACGCGGAGACGAAGGCCATAAACGGCAGAATGGTTTTTAGCACCGTGTCGATGGTGTCGCGCCCGGACTGGAACAGTACCGCCACGGCGGATCCCATTCCCATGCCGACCTTCGCCAGCAGGCCGTCGCTCTGCTCGGTGATCTTCTTACTGGTGTCGTAATCACGCGGTGCGGCTTTTTGCGGCGCGGAAGTGCCATTCACCAGCGTGATGTTGTCCTCCTTCACGCCTGAGACATAAATGTCTTCGAGGATGTACTGCGCCAGCGGGCCCGATTTTCCAGTGGAGTGAATATTCACCGTCGGAATGCGACGCTTCGGATAGAGGCCGCAGCGCAGGGTGCCACCGCAGTCGATAACCGCCACGCCGATTTCCGCCTCCGGTGGTTCGCCTTCTTTGAAACCGTCGACCGCTTCCCAGCCGGTCAGCTCGCGTAGTTTGTCGACAATCGCCGGGCGTGTGCCTGCGGTGATATAGACGATTTTTTTGCCTTCGGTGGCGTCGAACTCCAGCGGGCCGCCCCAGCCACCCGTACCTTTCTCAATGCGGATCCGGCTCATGCTGTGGCTCCTGACAAATGAACGCGTTGCTCAAGCTGGATGCCCATTTTTTTCTCAAAAATGGTGGTGGTGAGATCGGTCACCCAGCCACGGAAGAAGTTGGTGACCAGGCCGACCAGCAGATAGCTCACCGCCAGTGGGCCGAGCGGCAGACCAAGCGTGGTCAGGCCGCTGGCAATGCCGAGATAAACAAACAGTTCCCCCGGGTTGATATGCGGGAACAGGCCGTTCATGGAGTGACAGCTATATGAGGCGGCGGCGTAATAACTCGGCTTGTATTTTTCTGGCATAAAGCGGCCGAGGCTTAAGGTCATGGGGTTGCAGAAAACGAAGGTTCCAATGCAGGGCAACAGCAGGTAACGGGATAACGGGTTCCCGGCACAGCGTTGGGCGAAGCGTTCAATGCGTTGCTGGCCGATAAAATTAATCAGCGCGTTCATGATCACCAGCAGGCTGATCAGCAGGGGCAGGATCCCGGTCACCATGCCGGTGAAGACTTCTCCGCCTTTCTGAAATAGCCCGATGAACCACTCGGCGCCGTGGGTGATGGTTTCTATCATTCTTCTCTCCTGTGAGGCTTTTCTTGTTTTGTATTACTGGGACTAATAATAATCACTTTGAAAGGTTTTAAAGTGTTAATCAGATCTCACAATGAAAGAAAAATGGATTATTTTGAAAGTTAATGGGCGGGGGAGACGCATTTTGGTTGAAAAAAGCGCAGATTTGCGTTGAGGAGCGTAAAGATTTGGTGGGTAAGGCGCGTACCGCTTCCTTGAGGTGTTGCGGATGCTTTACCATACTGGGTTCTTATCGAACCCGTTAAATGGATGTCCCATGTTCAAGCGTCGTTATGCAGCGTTGTTACCTGCGCTTATTCTGCTGTCCGCCTGTAGTAGTAAACCCAAGACTGAAGCCGCTGTGCAGACGGCTGGCGCGCCTTCAGGAGGATTCCTGCTGGAGCCGCAGCACAATATGATGCAGATGGGGGGCGACTTCGCGAATAACCCGGCGGCCGAACAGTTCATCGATAAAATGGTGAGCAAACACGGCTTTGACAGACAGCAACTGCATGAAATCTTGTCGCAGGCGAAACGTCTGGACTACGTGCTGCGCCTGATGGACAGGCAGGCACCGTCAGCGCAGGTGCCAACCGGGCCAAACGGTGCGTGGTTGCGCTATCGCAAACAGTTTATTACCCCGGACAACGTGCAAAATGGCGTGGTGTTCTGGAATCAGTATGAAGATGCCCTCAATCGCGCGTGGCAGGTCTACGGCGTGCCGCCTGAAATCATCGTCGGCATTATTGGTGTGGAAACGCGCTGGGGCCGCGTGATGGGCAAAACGCGCATTCTTGATGCGCTGGCCACGCTCTCGTTTAACTATCCGCGTCGTGCCGAGTACTTCTCTTCCGAGCTGGAAACCTTCCTGCTGATGGCGCGTAACGAACACGATGACCCGCTCGATCTGAAAGGGTCGTTTGCCGGAGCGATGGGCTACGGCCAGTTTATGCCCTCTTCCTACAAACAGTATG
Organism: Enterobacter cloacae complex sp. 277I4; assembly: GCF_050031465.1. Classification (NCBI taxonomy): domain Bacteria; kingdom Pseudomonadati; phylum Pseudomonadota; class Gammaproteobacteria; order Enterobacterales; family Enterobacteriaceae; genus Enterobacter; species Enterobacter cloacae complex sp. 277I4. The sequence goes on along the minus strand of NZ_JBLGWC010000001.1, from coordinate 3,952,525 downwards.
CCGTCGACTTTAACGGAGATGGTCACATCAACCTGTGGGATCCGGTGGATGCCATCGGCAGCGTGGCGAACTACTTCAAGGCACACGGCTGGACGCCGGGTGGGCAGGTTGCCGTGCAGGCTAACGGCGAAGCGTTTGGTCTGGAAAACGGCTTCAAAACCAAATACAGCGTTGCGCAGCTGACGGCGGCAGGTTTAACGCCAACGCAGCCGCTGGGTAATGTCGATCAGGTGAGCCTGCTGCGTCTGGATGTAGGAACCGGGTATCAGTACTGGTACGGTATGCCAAACTTCTACACCATCACCCGCTATAACCACAGCACGCACTATGCGATGGCCGTGTGGCAGCTGGGCCTGGCGGTATCGCAGGCGCGTGTCCCTGCGGCATCGCCGTTTAGTCAGTAAGTCGCTTTATTCCTCCCTCTCCCACGGGAGAGGGGAATTTTGCAGAAACATTTCGCCACACTCCCTTTGCAAACGCGCCATTTACATCTCAATCGCCTTTCATTATTGTTACGTTATAACATTTAATGTGGTGTCAACATGTCAACGTCCCTTTTCTCTTTGTCTGCGGCAGTTAGGTTTCTGCTGGCGCTGGTGATTATCGTGTTTATCGGGCTGGCCGTGCGCTGGGCGGTGGCATTGCCATGATTGTCATGAATGAACTGGTTGCGGGTTACGACCGCATGCCCGTTACGCATGCCTTGTCGGGCGTAATTGAACGCGGAAGTATGACCGCGATTATCGGGGCCAACGGATGTGGAAAATCCACGCTGCTCAAAACGCTCGCCGGGTTTATTCAGCCGGTGAGCGGCCGTTTTCGCTGGCAGGAGAAACGCCCGGTGATTGGCTGGCTGGCACAGCGTCACGCGCTGGAGGCGCAGTTTCCGCTGACGGTGCAGGATGTGGTGAGTATGGGCTGCTGGCCGCGTGTGTCGCTCTTTTCCGGCTTTCGTCGGGAAACACGCTCGCGCATTGCCAGCGCGCTGGAGCGTGTCGGGCTGGACGCCATGGCGTTATCTACCATCGATGCACTCTCCGGCGGCCAGTTTCAGCGCATGCTGTTTGCGCGGATCCTGGTGCAACAGGCGCCGCTGGTGATGCTGGATGAACCTTTTACCGGCGTCGATGAAGCTACCTGTAATGTGCTGATGGACCTGATGCTCGAGATGTACATGCAGGGCCAGACCCTGCTTGCGGTATTGCATGACAGCGAGCGCGTATCGCGTCATTTTCCGCAAACGCTACGGCTGGATACGGCTATTCCGCACTGGAAAACCGAGCGGGTGAGGGTGGCATGATCTGGCATCTCTTCTTTCAGCCTTTTATCGAATACGGCTTTATGCGTCGCGCGCTGGTGGTGTGCCTGGCGCTGTCCGTCAGCACCACGGCACTGGGCGTATTCCTTCAACTGCGCCGGATGAGCCTGATGGGCGATGCTCTATCACACGCCATTTTACCCGGCGTTGCGGTGGGCTATCTGCTGAGCGGTATGTCACTGCTGGCGATGAGCATCGGCGGGTTTATCGCCGGGATCGTCGTGGCGCTGGTGGCCGGGCTGGTCAGTCGACGTACGCCGCTCAAAGAGGATGCCAGTTTTGCCGGGTTCTATCTCGGCTCGCTGGCGCTGGGCGTGACGCTGGTGTCGCTACGTGGTTCGAACGTCGATCTGCTGCACCTGCTGTTTGGCTCCATTCTGGCGGTGGATAACGACGCCGCGCTGTTTGTGGCTGGCGTATGCATCTTCACGCTGGTGACGCTGGCAGTTTTCTATCGTGGGCTGGTGACCGAGGCGTTCGATACCGCCTGGCTACAGGTTAACGCCCGCTGGCTGCCCGGCCTGTTGCACGGGCTGTTTCTGGCGTTACTGGTGCTTAACCTGGTGGCCGGATTTCAGGTTCTCGGCACGCTGATGGCCGTCGGGCTGATGATGTTGCCGGCGGTGGCGGCACGCTGCTGGGTGCGCACCCTGCCAGGGTTGCTCTGCCTGGCGGGCATCAGCGGCGTTTTTTGCGCATGGCTGGGGTTAAGCCTCTCCTGGGCGGTGAGTTTACCCGCCGGGCCGTCCATCGTGCTGACCGCCAGCGCGCTGTTCTTTATTTCTGTTTTATTTGGCACACGAAGCCACCTGGCTGGCAGCCTGCGTGCGCTTTTTTAACGCAAGGGGAAATGATGAAACGTACAGGGTTAATAATGGCGCTCGCGCTCGGGATGTTGTCACAGGGCGTAATGGCGAAAACGCTTAATGTGGTCACCAGTTTTTCCATTCTGGGAGATATCACGCGTGAGGTAGGGGGAGACCGGGTCAATGTGACCACGCTGGTGGGGCCGGACGGCGATCCGCATACCTTTGAACCGTCGCCGAAAGACAGTGCGGCGCTCAGCAAGGCCGATGTGGTGGTGGTGAACGGTCTGGGGCTGGAGGGCTGGCTCGACCGGCTGGTGAAGGCCTCCGGATTTAAGGGCCAGCTGGTGGTGGCCTCGACCGGGGTGAAAACCCACACGCTTGAAGAGGACGGGAAAACCGTGACCGATCCGCATGCCTGGAACAGCGCGGCGAACGGGGCACTGTATGCGCAAAATATCCTTGCCGGTCTGGTAAAAGCCGATCCTGAAGATAAGGCGGCGCTGGAGGCCACCGGTCAACCCTATATCGCGCAGCTTATGCAACTGGACAGCTGGGCCAAAACGCAGTTCAGCCAGATCCCGCAGGTAAAACGTAAAGTCCTCACCAGCCATGACGCCTTCGGCTACTTCAGCCGCGCCTATGGCGTGACCTTTATTGCGCCGCAGGGCTTGTCGTCAGAGAGCGAAGCCAGCGCAGCGCAGGTGGCTGAGATTATCAATCAGATTAAAGCGGACGGGGTGAAAACCTGGTTTATGGAAAACCAGCTCGACCCGCGCCTGGTTAAACAAATTGCCACGGCCACCGGTGCGCAGCCGGGGGGCGAACTTTACCCGGAGGCGCTGTCGGCCAAAGGCGGCGTGGCGGATACCTACGTTAAGGCGTTTCGCCATAACGTGAATACCCTCGCCAGGAGCATGAAGTAACCTTTTTCTCAGCCGGTGCCTTCGCATCGGCTTTTTTCTGAAGCCCCCTCGTAAAACATGATCCTCATCTCCATATCTGACGAGAAAGTGCTATCTTGTGCTGCACGTTTTTCTGATGCCCGGAGCGAGAATGACTGACCATGAATTGATGCAGCTTAGCGAAGTCGTAGGACTGGCGCTTAAGCAACGTGGCGCGACTATCACGACTGCCGAATCCTGTACCGGCGGCTGGGTTGCTAAAGCCATTACCGATATTGCAGGCAGTTCCGCCTGGTTTGAACGCGGCTTTGTGACCTACAGTAACGAAGCTAAAGCGCAAATGATTGGCGTGCATGAATCCACGCTTGAACAGCATGGCGCGGTCAGCGAACCGGTGGTGATTGAGATGGCGATTGGTGCGCTGAAAGCGGCGCGTGCAGATTATGCCATCTCTATTAGCGGTATCGCCGGCCCGGACGGCGGCAGTGACGTGAAGCCTGTCGGCACCGTCTGGTTTGGTTTTGCCACCTCTAAAGGTGAAGGGATCACGCGTCGCGAGTGCTTTAGCGGCGATCGTGAAAGCGTGCGTCGTCAGGCCACCGTTTATGCGTTAAAAACGCTCTGGCAACAATTTCTACAAAACACTTGATACTGTATGACCATACAGTATAATTGCACCAACAGAACAGAAATCCACGGTGAAGCACAGTCGCTTCTCCCGGCATGACAGGAGTAATAATGGCTATCGACGAAAACAAACAGAAAGCGTTGGCGGCAGCACTGGGCCAGATCGAAAAGCAATTCGGTAAAGGCTCCATCATGCGCCTGGGTGAAGACCGTACCATGGATGTGGAAACGATCTCCACCGGTTCGCTTTCTCTGGATATCGCGCTGGGCGCGGGCGGTCTGCCAATGGGCCGTATCGTAGAGATCTACGGGCCAGAATCCTCCGGTAAAACCACCCTGACGCTGCAGGTGATTGCCGCGGCGCAGCGTGAAGGTAAAACCTGTGCCTTTATCGATGCCGAGCACGCGCTGGACCCTGTTTATGCTCGTAAGCTGGGCGTGGATATCGATAACCTGCTGTGTTCTCAGCCAGATACAGGTGAACAGGCGCTGGAGATTTGTGACGCGCTGGCGCGTTCCGGTGCGGTTGACGTTATCGTGGTCGACTCCGTTGCTGCGCTGACGCCAAAAGCGGAAATCGAAGGCGAAATCGGCGACTCTCACATGGGCCTCGCGGCACGTATGATGAGCCAGGCAATGCGTAAGCTGGCCGGTAACCTGAAGCAGTCCAACACGCTACTGATCTTCATCAACCAGATCCGTATGAAAATTGGCGTAATGTTCGGTAACCCGGAAACCACTACTGGTGGTAACGCGCTGAAATTCTATGCTTCTGTCCGTCTGGATATCCGCCGTATCGGCGCGGTGAAAGAGGGTGAAAACGTGGTGGGGAGTGAAACCCGCGTGAAGGTCGTGAAGAACAAGATTGCCGCGCCGTTCAAACAGGCTGAATTCCAGATCCTCTACGGTGAAGGTATCAACTTCTTCGGCGAACTGGTTGACCTGGGCGTGAAAGAGAAGCTGATCGAAAAAGCGGGCGCATGGTACAGCTACAACGGCGATAAAATTGGTCAGGGTAAAGCGAATGCAATCTCCTGGCTGAAAGAGAACCCGGCTGCCGCGAAAGAGATCGAGAAGAAAGTGCGTGAGCTTCTGCTGAACAACCAGGACTCTAAACCTGATTTTGTGGTTGATGGTGCGGATGCTGAAGAAACTAACGAAGACTTTTAAGGCTTTCGTTTAAAAATGAAGGGCTGCTGATGCGGCCCTTTTTGCATTTCTGAACCAGCAGGTTTTTTATGAGCGAATCCACAACGCGTCGACCCGCTTATGCGCGATTACTAGACCGCGCGGTGCGGATCCTTGCCGTGCGTGACCACAGTGAACAAGAGCTGCGGCGTAAACTGTCGGCCCCGGTGATGAGTAAAAATGGGCCGGAAGAGATTGATGCCACCGCGGAAGATTATGACCGGGTGATTGCCTGGTGCTATGAGCATCACTACCTGGATGACGACCGTTTTGCTTCCCGGTTCCTGGCCAGCCGTGGCCGCAAGGGATACGGTCCGGCGCGTATCCGTCAGGAGCTGAACCAGAAGGGCGTTGCCCGTGAGTCCATCGAAAAAGCGATGCGCGACTGTGACACCGACTGGTGTGCGCTGGCAAAAGAGCAGGCGATTCGTAAATACGGTGAACCGCTGCCGCGTGAATTTTCAGAAAAAGTCAAAATCCAGCGCTTTTTGCTCTACCGCGGCTTTCTGATGGAAGATATTCAGGATATCTGGCGTAATTTTGCCGATTGAACGCATGCGGGATTTTACTTCCCACTAAAGAAAACTTATCTTATTCCCACTTTTTCCAGTAGCAGGTCTGTCCAGGGGTTTACCGATACCGGCTTGCTACGACATTTCGTTAGCTTGATTTCAGGATAATTATGAGCAAGAGCACCGCTGAGATCCGTCAGGCGTTTCTCGATTTTTTCCATAGTAAGGGACACCAGGTTGTTGCCAGCAGCTCCCTGGTGCCGAACAACGACCCAACTCTGCTGTTTACCAACGCCGGGATGAACCAGTTCAAGGATGTGTTCCTTGGTCTCGACAAGCGTAATTATTCCCGCGCCACAACCTCACAGCGTTGCGTGCGTGCGGGCGGTAAACACAACGACCTGGAAAACGTCGGTTACACCGCGCGCCACCATACCTTCTTCGAAATGCTGGGTAACTTCAGCTTCGGCGACTATTTCAAACATGATGCTATTCAATACGCGTGGGAACTGCTGACCGGTGAAAACTGGTTCAACCTGCCGAAAGAGCGTCTGTGGGTTACCGTCTATGAAACCGATGACGAAGCCTACGAAATCTGGGAAAAAGAAGTCGGTATCCCGCGCGAACGTATTATTCGCATCGGTGACAACAAAGGCGCACCGTACGCGTCTGACAACTTCTGGCAGATGGGTGACACCGGCCCTTGCGGTCCGTGCACCGAGATCTTCTACGATCACGGCGACCACATCTGGGGTGGTCCTCCAGGCAGCCCTGAAGAAGACGGCGATCGCTACATTGAGATCTGGAACATCGTCTTCATGCAGTTCAACCGTCAGGCCGACGGCACCATGGAGCCGCTGCCAAAACCGTCCGTTGATACCGGTATGGGCCTGGAGCGTATTGCGGCTGTTCTGCAGCACGTTAACTCCAACTACGAAATTGATCTGTTCAGCACCTTGATCAAAGCCGTTGCAGAAGTGACTGGCGCGACCGATCTGAACAACAAATCACTGCGCGTAATCGCAGACCATATCCGTTCCTGTGCGTTCCTGATTGCTGACGGTGTTATTCCGTCGAATGAAAACCGTGGCTATGTGCTGCGTCGTATCATTCGTCGTGCTATCCGTCACGGCAACATGCTGGGCGCGAAGGACACCTTCTTCTATAAGCTCGTTGGGCCACTGATTGGCGTAATGGGTTCTGCAGGTGACGAGCTGAAACGCCAGCAGGCGCAGGTTGAGCAAGTACTGAAGACTGAAGAAGAGCAGTTTGCACGTACGCTGGAGCGTGGTCTGGCGCTGCTGGATGAAGAGCTCGCTAAGCTTAAGGGCGACACGCTGGATGGCGAAACCGCCTTCCGCTTGTACGACACTTACGGCTTCCCGGTTGACCTGACGGCGGACGTTTGCCGTGAGCGCAACATTAAAGTGGACGAAGCGGGCTTCGAAGCGGCGATGGAAGAGCAGCGTCGTCGTGCGCGTGAGTCCAGCGGTTTTGGCGCAGACTACAACGCGATGATCCGCGTGGACAGCGCGTCTGAATTCAAAGGTTATGAAGCGCTGGAACTGACTGGCAAAGTGACCGCCCTGTTTGTTGACGGCAAAGCCGTAGACAGCATCAGCGCAGGTCAGGATGCAGTTGTCATTCTGGATAAAACCCCGTTCTATGCGGAATCCGGTGGTCAGGTTGGCGATAAAGGCGAACTGAAAGGCAACGGTTTCAGCTTCAGTGTGAACGACACTCAGAAATACGGCCAGGCGATTGGTCATCTGGGTAAACTGGTTTCAGGCTCCCTGAAAGTGGGCGAGGGCGTTCAGGCTAATGTTGACGAAGCGCGCCGCGCACGCATCCGTCTGAACCACTCGGCAACGCACCTGATGCACGCTGCACTGCGTGAGGTTCTGGGAACGCATGTTGCACAGAAAGGTTCTCTGGTTAACGACAAAGTGCTGCGTTTCGACTTCTCGCATTTTGAAGCGATGAAACCGTCTGAAATCCGTGCGGTGGAAGATCTGGTGAACGCGCAAATCCGTCGTAACCTGCCAATCGAAACCCACATTATGGATCTCGACGCGGCGAAGAAAAAAGGTGCGATGGCCCTGTTTGGTGAGAAATATGACGACCGTGTTCGCGTATTGAGCATGGGCGACTTCTCTACCGAGCTGTGCGGTGGTACACACGCATCGCGTACCGGTGATATCGGTCTGTTCCGCATCGTTTCTGAATCCGGTACGGCGGCAGGTGTGCGTCGTATTGAAGCGGTGACCGGTGAAGGCGCGATTGCCAGCCTGCATGCGCAGAGCGACCAGCTGCACGATATCGCGCAGCTGTTGAAAGGCGATACCCAGAATCTGGGCGAGAAAGTGCGTGTTGCGCTGGATCGTACTCGCCAGCTGGAAAAAGAGCTGCAGCAGCTGAAAGAGCAGGCTGCGGCGCAGGAGAGTGCAAACCTCTCCAGCAAGGCTGTAGACATTAAGGGCGTCAAACTGCTTGTCAGCGATCTGGCAGGTGTAGAGCCTAAGATGCTGCGTACCATGGTCGACGATCTCAAGAACCAGCTTGGTTCGACGGTTATCGTACTGGCGACGGTAGCAGAAGGTAAGGTTTCTCTGATTGCGGGCGTCTCTAAGGATGTGACCGACCGCGTTAAAGCAGGGGAACTGATTGGCATGGTTGCCCAGCAGGTGGGTGGCAAAGGTGGCGGTCGTCCGGACATGGCGCAAGCCGGTGGTACGGATGCGGCGGCACTTCCTGCGGCATTGGCCAGCGTTGAAAGCTGGGTAAGCGCGAAACTGTAATAACTACAAAGCACAAACAGACGCCATAGCGGTAACGTTATGGCGTCTTGTTCACTGCACTATCGATAACGATAAAGTCAGGTTGAGTTTGTGTATATCGGCTAAACTTACGTTTAACAGAATGTGATGCCGTGACTGCTTACACTTTACGTGTTTGTCATCGCTTACTTTTTGGCGTTATATGATGGATAATGCCGGGATACAAGAGACCCGACTCTTTTAATCTTTCAAGGAGCAAAGAATGCTGATTCTGACTCGTCGAGTTGGTGAGACCCTCATGATTGGGGATGAGGTCACCGTGACAGTTTTAGGGGTAAAGGGTAACCAGGTACGTATTGGTGTTAACGCTCCTAAAGAAGTATCTGTCCACCGTGAAGAGATCTACCAGCGTATCCAGGCTGAAAAATCCCAGCAGTCCAGTTACTGATATTGTCGCGTCTCGCTGTCGGGCGAGACGCAACCCCTCCTGTTATTTTTCCTGCTTAAAGTTACCGTTCGATTTCAATCGCTCTGTTTTTAACCACTCTCGCCAGCTTATCTCGTCCAAACCACACGCTTCTCTTCATAGATTTCTATGAGGATGCCTGCAAAATCCGCTTATAAAACACTCTCTTTGCGGCTTTTACATGCGAATTGCCTGTGATTTGTGCAAACGATAAAAGCTTTTGGAAAATTGTTTGACTTATAAGTCCCAGAAAGTAATATATGCGCCACGCAGCGACGAGAAGCTCTTAACGAGTGGCTCGAAGCACTCGAAAGAGGCGTTGTGTGGTGAGGTGGCCGAGAGGCTGAAGGCGCTCCCCTGCTAAGGGAGTATGCGGTCAAAAGCTGCATCCGGGGTTCGAATCCCCGCCTCACCGCCATTTTGCATCCGTAGCTCAGCTGGATAGAGTACTCGGCTACGAACCGAGCGGTCGGAGGTTCGAATCCTCCCGGATGCACCATCTATTACTTCATATTACTTTAGAAGTGATATGAACATCGAGCAGTACAGTAGTAAATCCCGATGCATCCGTAGCTCAGCTGGATAGAGTACTCGGCTACGAACCGAGCGGTCGGAGGTTCGAATCCTCCCGGATGCACCATTTACTATTTCTGAAAGCAGTACCCTGATGCATCCGTAGCTCAGCTGGATAGAGTACTCGGCTACGAACCGAGCGGTCGGAGGTTCGAATCCTCCCGGATGCACCATTTACTGTTTCTAAAAGCATTTCCCCGATGCATCCGTAGCTCAGCTGGATAGAGTACTCGGCTACGAACCGAGCGGTCGGAGGTTCGAATCCTCCCGGATGCACCATCTTCTCCTGATTTGTTTATTCCTTCGACGTTCCGTCAGCAATCACACTCTCTGTCAGCGACAAAAACGCCCGTTTACGATAAAGTAACCCTTTGTTAATCGGTTAGCGAGAGCACGATGTACGCACAGTATGACGGTTTGATCTTCGATATGGATGGCACGCTTCTGGATACCGAACCCACGCATCGCCAGGCCTGGACGGACGTTCTTGGACGTTACGGTATGCGCTTCGATCTCCAGGCGATGATTGCCCTCAATGGATCTCCTACCTGGCGTATCGCACAGGCCGTGATTGAACTTAATCAGGCCGATCTCGATCCACACCAGCTCGCGCGTGAAAAAACCGATGCAGTCAAAGCTATCCTGCTGGATACCGTGCGTCCTCTGCCGCTTATTGACGTGGTAAAAGAGTGGCACGGACGTCGCCCGATGTCGGTCGGCACGGGCAGCGAAAGCGCCATCGCCGAAGCGCTGCTCAATCATCTTGGCCTGCGCCACTATTTTTCTGCGGTGGTTGCCGCCGACCATGTTAAAAATCACAAACCCGCACCGGACACCTTCCTGCTTTGCGCAGAACGAATGGGTGTGCCGGCGGCAAAATGCGTTGTCTTTGAAGATGCCGACTTTGGCATTCAGGCCGCGCGTGCTGCCGGAATGGATGCGGTGGATGTTCGCTTACTGTGAGTGACGCGCTGTCACTTTTATCGTTATTCGCCAGCAGTTTTTTAAGTGCTACGCTCTTACCGGGTAATTCGGAAGTGGTGCTGGTGGCGATGCTGTTGTCTGGCGTGAGTCAGCCCTGGTTGCTTGTGTTAATAGCAACAATGGGTAATAGCCTTGGAGGGCTGACTAACGTTATTCTTGGGCGTTTCTTTCCGCTGCGTGAAAAATCGCGCTGGCAGGAAAAGGCAGTCGGCTGGCTAAAACGCTATGGCGCTGCCACGCTGTTATTAAGCTGGATGCCTGTAATAGGCGATTTACTGTGTCTGCTGGCGGGATGGATGCGCATCTCCTGGGGGCCGGTGCTCTTTTTTTTGTGCCTTGGCAAGGCGTTGCGCTATGTTCTTGTGGCGTGGGCAACACTACAGGGTATGACGTGGTGGCACTAATTGGTGGAATGAATACGCGACCTTCAATCGTCAACCATTACAATTATGCTGAGTAACATTACTTTGACAGGCGGGAGGTCAATTTGATCCCGGACGTATCACAGGCGCTGGCCTGGCTGGAAAACCACCCTCAGGCACTGAAGGGTATTCAGCGTGGCCTTGAGCGTGAAACGCTGCGCGTAAACGCGGATGGTAGCTTAGCGATGACGGGTCACCCGAAGACGTTAGGCTCGGCGCTGACACATAAATGGATCACTACCGATTTCGCTGAAGCACTGCTGGAATTTATCACTCCGGTGGACGGTGATATTGATCATATGCTGACGATATTGCGCGACATCCATCGCTACACCGCCCGAAATATGGGCGATGAGCGTATGTGGCCGCTCAGCATGCCCTGCTATATCGAGCAGGGGCAGGAGATTGAACTGGCGCAATACGGCACGTCGAATATCGGTCGACTGAAAACGCTGTATCGCGAGGGTCTGAAAAACCGCTACGGCGCGTTGATGCAGACGATCTCAGGCGTACATTACAACTTCTCTTTGCCGATGGCTTTCTGGCAGGCGAAATGCGGTGAAACGGATAAGGACGCGATCTCCGCGGGTTATTTCCGCCTGATCCGCAACTATTACCGTTTTGGCTGGGTTATTCCTTACCTGTTTGGTGCGTCTCCGGCTATATGCTCCTCGTTCCTGCAGGGGAAACCGACGACGCTACCGTTCGAGAAGACCGCGTGCGGAATGTACTACCTGCCGTATGCCACCTCGCTGCGTCTGAGCGACCTTGGCTATACCAATAAATCGCAAAGCAATCTCGGTATTACGTTTAACGAATTGCACGAATATGTGGCAGGATTGAAGCGGGCGATCAAAACCCCGTCGGAAGAGTACGAGAAAATCGGCCTCGAAAAAGACGGCAAACGTCTGCAAATCAACAGCAATGTGCTGCAGATTGAAAACGAACTGTACGCACCGATTCGTCCGAAGCGCGTGACGCGCAGCGGTGAAACCCCGTCGGATGCGCTGCAGCGCGGCGGGATCGAATACATTGAAGTGCGCTCACTGGATATCAACCCGTTCTCACCGGTCGGTGTTGATGAGCAGCAGGTTCGCTTCCTGGATCTGTTTATGGTCTGGTGTGTGCTGGCCGATGCGCCGGAAATGAGTTCAGACGAACTGCTCTGTACCCGCACTAACTGGAACCGCGTGATCCTGGAAGGGCGCAAACCGGGCCTGACGCTGGGTATCGGCTGTGAAACGGCGCAGTTCCCGCTGCCGAAAGTGGGTAAAGATCTGTTCCGCGACCTGAAGCGCGTTGCCCAGACAATGGACAGCCTTTACGGTGGCGAAGCGTATCAACAGGTCTGTGACCAGTTAGTGGAATGCTTTGATAACCCGGAGCTGACATTCTCGGCGCGTATTCTGCGTTCTATGATTGATCAGGGCATCGGCGGAACAGGGCGTGCCCTCTCCGCGGAGTACCGTGAAATGCTGATGCAGGAGCCTTTAGAGATCCTGAGCGAAGCGGATTTTGCGGCGGAGCGCGATGCGTCTGTCGTACGTCAGAAAGAGGTCGAAGCGGCGGATACGGAGTCGTTTGAGGCGTTTCTGGCTAAGCAGGCTTAAGCAGAAAAGAAAAAGGCCACATCGCTGTGGCCAAAATATACATCTCTGAATTCAGGGATGATGATAACAAATGCGCGTCTTTCATATACTCAGACGTGCATTCTGTAGAAGAGTTCAGTTTATTTTAAAAAAAATCACTATCGGAGGTGACGTATGCCGTTATTAGATAGCTTTACTGTCGACCATACCCGTATGGAAGCACCTGCAGTCCGCGTGGCGAAGACCATGAACACCCCGCACGGCGACACGATCACCGTTTTCGATCTGCGCTTCTGCGTGCCGAATAAAGAAGTGATGCCGGAAAAGGGCATTCATACCCTGGAACACCTGTTTGCTGGTTTTATGCGTGACCACCTGAACGGTAACGGCGTGGAGATTATCGATATCTCTCCGATGGGCTGCCGTACCGGTTTTTACATGAGCCTGATCGGCCAGCCTGAAGAGAAGCGTGTTGCTGATGCCTGGAAAGCGGCCATGCAGGACGTGCTGAAGGTAAAAGAGCAGAACCAGATCCCCGAGCTGAACGTCTACCAGTGCGGCACATACCAGATGCACTCTCTGGAAGAAGCCCAGGAGATCGCGCGTCACATCATCGAGCGTGATGTTCGCGTCAACAGCAACGAAGAGCTGGCCCTGCCAAAAGAAAAACTGCAGGAACTGCACATCTAGTGCACCTTTTCCCTCTCCCACCGGGAGAGGGTAGGGTGAGGGTTGTTTAACCCATGACCACAACGTCTACCTTCTCCTTTACCCATCGTCCCCTCGTTCCGTTTGCCCATGATTACGTTCATGGTGACAGCGAGCCGTGGCACCAGCACGACTGTGCCCAGCTGCTGCACACCCTGAGCGGGGTGGTAAGAGTGGATACCGCATCGGGCTGTTGGGTTGTACCGCCGGGCCGTGGCGTCTGGTTGCCAGCAGGAACGCAACACTCGCTTCGCATCACCGGCAACGTGGCGGCGCGTACGCTGTTTATCGATCCGCTGGCGCGGGCCGATCTCCCTGCAACCTGCCAGATCGTGCAGATCTCGTCGCTGTTACGCGAACTGATCCTCGCTTCCCTGCTGCTTGATGAATCTTACTCGCCGGGGAGCCGCGACGAGCGGGTGTATGAGCTGATTCTGGATGAGATCCGTTTGATGCCAGTGCTGCCGTTTCATCTGCCGGAGCCAGAAAGCGAGCCGTTACGCCAGCTTTGCCAGCGGATCCGCCAGGCACCCGGTGAAAGCTGGAGCAGTAGTGAGGCGGCGAGCTGCGCAGGCATGAGCGAGCGCACACTGAACCGTCATTTTCAACAGCAGATCGGTTTACGCTACGCAGAGTGGTTGAGAAGGGCGCGCCTGCTGGAGGCGTTGCAACGGCTGGCTCAGGGGCAGCCCGTGCTACGCGTAGCGCTGGATCTGGGCTACGGTAGCCACAGCGCCTTTACCGCGATGTTTCGCCGGGTGATGGGGACATCACCCAGCGATTACTTCAAAGACAGCTCACCGCATTAAACAGCGCCTGGAGCGAGGCGCGCGCCACGTCACTGTCAATGCCCACTCCCCAACGGCTGCTGCCGTCCTGGAACAGGCAGCGGATGTAAGCCACCGAGCGGCTGTCGCTGCGCTCCCCCAGCGTATGTTCGTGGTAGTCTTTAATCACAAACGGGGTGTTGAGCCAGCGGCTTAACCCACTGGCTGCCGCGGATAACAGCCCGTTGCCCTGGCCTTCAAGCTGGCGCGTTGCGCCCTGCGTCACGACGCTTGCCGTCAAACGTAACTGACCGTCCTGCTGACTGTCGCTGCGATAAGATTGCAGGGCAAAGTGTGGGTCTGCGACCAGCCCGTAGCGGCTGCGAAACAGCTGCCACAGGGCGTGCTGCGTCATCTCTTTACCATGGCGATCGGTCTCCTGCTGCACATGCTGGCTAAAATCCTGCTGCAACGCGCGGGGCAACTTCAGACCATGATTCTGCTCGATGAGCCAGGCGCTGCCGCTTTTCCCGGACTGGCTGTTAACCCTGATCACCGCTTCATACGTGCAGCCGATATCCTGCGGATCGACGGGCAGGTACGGCATCTCCCAGCGCTCGCCCGGTTTGCGGGCATCAAAGCCTTTTTTAATGGCGTCCTGATGCGAGCCCGAGAAGGCGGTATAGGCCAGCCGTCCCGCCCACGGATGGCGCGGGTGTACCGGAAGCTGGTTGCAGGCTTCCACCACTTCTACCACCCGGTTCATATCGCTAAAGTTGAGATTCGGGCTGATCCCCTGGCTGTAGAGATTCATCGCCAGCGTTACCAGGCAGACGTTACCCGTGCGTTCGCCGTTGCCAAACAGACAGCCTTCCACCCGGTCCGCACCCGCCATCACCGCCAGCTCTGCGCTGGCCACGCCGGTGCCGCGGTCATTATGCGGGTGAACGCTGATGCAAACATCGGTGCGACGGCTAAAGTGGCGGCAGAAATACTCAATCTGATCGGCATACACGTTTGGCGTGCTGACCTCCACGGTGGCCGGTAAGTTGATCACCATGGGCCGTTCGGTGCAGGGCTGCCAGATCTCCGCCACCGCTTCACAAATCTCCAGCGCAAACTCGGGCTCGGTAAAGCAGAAGGTCTCCGGGGAGTATTCGTACTGCCAGCGGGTCTCCGGGTTCTCTTCGCACAGCGTGCGGATAAGCCGCGTGGAGCGTGTTGCCAGCTCAACGATTTGCGCTTTCTCCAGGCCGAACACCAGGCGGCGAAACAGCGGGGCGGTGGCGTTATACAGATGGACGGTGGCCTGTTTCGCGCCACGTAACGATTCAAAGGTGCGGACGATCAGGTCTTCTCGTGCCTGGGTTAACACCTGAATTGTGACGTCATCCGGGATGCGATTCTCTTCAATCAACTGGCGAACAAAGTTGAAATCCGTCTGCGACGCAGAAGGAAAGGCAACTTCAATCTCTTTAAACCCGCAGCTTAACAGCAGATCCCAGAACTGCAGCTTGCGCGTGCTGTCCATGGGTTCGGCCAGGGCCTGGTTGCCATCGCGTAAATCGGTTGAGAGCCAGCGCGGGGCATGGGTGATGCGTTGCTCAGGCCAGCGACGGTCGGGAAGAGAAATAACGGGATAAGGCTGGTACTTGTCGGCGGGTGTGTTCAGCATGATGCGCTCCTGTTGTCTTTTCACTATCGTGAATCGATTTCAGGAGCGCTGCTTTATCGGATGTGACAATTGCTGTCGCGTTTTGGACAACAGCGCGGGTTTTGCCGGATGTGCACATATCGTAGGCCCGGTAAGCGAAGCGCCACCGGGCATTTCACGCAGAGGACTAGTGCGCGCCACCCCCTCCACCGCCGGCACCAAACGGCGGTCTGGCAAACCACACCAGCCCCAGCAGGACGATGAAGATCCCCGCGGATATCCAGAAAATCTCGTTAGCCGAGATAATCAGCCCCTGGTTGGTGATCTGCTGGGCAATCCAGCCGGACGCCTGCTGTTCCGTCATGCCCATCCCCTGAAGCTGGCTATACATCTGCTGCGCATTCGGGTTGTACGGATTTACCGCTTCGGTCAGCTGCGCATGGTGCATCGA
This sequence comes from Enterobacter cloacae complex sp. 277I4, assembly GCF_050031465.1. Classification (NCBI taxonomy): domain Bacteria; kingdom Pseudomonadati; phylum Pseudomonadota; class Gammaproteobacteria; order Enterobacterales; family Enterobacteriaceae; genus Enterobacter; species Enterobacter cloacae complex sp. 277I4. The sequence goes on along the minus strand of NZ_JBLGWC010000001.1, from coordinate 3,936,778 downwards.
TTCCCGGTTTGTCCACAGCGTGGTGGTGATCGATGTCCCGATGGAGCCCGCTAATGTACGGGTAAAGTTCGACAGGCTCGACGCGGCCGCCAGACGCTCAGGCGGTAAGCCAGACAACGTGATGGTGGTCAGCGGCATAAAGAAGCACGCTACCGCGAAGCCCTGAATAAACTGCGGCCACGCAGAGGCGCCAAAGTCCATCCCCGGTTCAAAGGTATACGCGCGCCAGTAGAAGCACACCGCATACATAATGAAGCTGAAAGTCACCAGCCTGCGCATGTCGAGCTTATGGGCAAAGCGGCCAATGATCGGCGACAGCAGCACCGGGATCACCCCAACAGGCGCAGAGGCCAGACCCGCCCAGGTCGCGGTATAGCCATACACCTCCTGCAGCAGCTGCGGCAGCAGAACAATCGCGCCGAAGTAGAGCATATAGGCGAGGCTGATACACAGACAGCCGATGGTGAAATTTCGCGACTTAAACAGCGAGAGATCGACTATCGGGTTGTCGTCGGTCAGCTCCCAGACAATCAGGAAGCTCAGCGACACCACCGCGACAATGGTCAGGATGATGATCTCCTGCGAGTTGAACCAGTCCAGCTCCTTACCCCGGTCGAGCATGATCTGCAGACTGCCGATACCGAGGATCAGCAGCGCCAGACCAATGCTGTCGATTCGCCGCTGTTCGGTACGGGTCTCACGACCGCGCAGGGATTGCAGCGTCATCAGAACCACAACCGCTCCAATCGGAACGTTGATGAAGAAGATCCAGCCCCAGTGGTAGTTATCGCTGATGTACCCGCCGAGAATCGGTCCGCAGATAGGCGCGACGATCACGGTCATTGACCACAGCGCCAGCGCGACGGAGCGTTTTGCAGGCGGGTAGTTACTCAGCAGCAAACTTTGCGAAAGGGGGATCAGCGGCCCGGCGACAATCCCCTGGATGACGCGGAAGAAAATCAGCATCGTCAGGCTGCTGGACATCCCGCACGCCCAGGAGGCCAGCACAAACGCCACCGTTGACCACAGGAACAACTTCACCTCACCGACGCGCTTCGCCAGCCAGCCGGTAATCGGAATGGAAATGGCGTTTGCCACCCCGAACGAGGTAATGACCCAGGTTCCCTGGCTCAATGACGAGCCAAGGTTCCCGGCGATCGTCGGGATCGCCACGTTTGCGATGGTGGAGTCCAGCACCTGCATGAATGTCGCCAGCGACAGCGCAATGGTCATTATGACCAGCTGCGCGCCTTCCAGCGGTTTTTGCGGCTTTTGCTGTTGCATAACGCTCACCTTCGGATTAACCGGCGTTTGCCTTCACGATGTCATCGATCAGCTTGTTGACCGGATCGAGGCTAATTTCACGGGCGTTACTTTCATAAGCCGGGGTGCTACGTACCTGGCTTGCCAGGATCTGGCCGTCGCGGTTAGCGGTATCCACCGTCACCAGCGTGGAGAGGCCAATACGCAGCGGATGGTCTGCCAGCTGTTTAGGATCAAGCTCGATACGCACAGGCAGACGCTGCACCACTTTGATCCAGTTACCGGTGGCGTTTTGCGCAGGCAGCAGCGAGAAGGCGCTGCCGGTACCCATATCCAGACCCACTACTTTACCGGTGTACTTCACGTCGTCGCCGTAAATGTCGCTGATAACAGTTGCGGTCTGGCCGATACGCATATGGGCAAGCTGCGTCTCTTTGAAGTTCGCATCAACCCACAGATTGTCCGCCGGCACGACCGCCATCAGCGGCGTGGTTGGGCTGATCTGCGCGCCTGGCTGTACGGAACGACGGGAGACGTAGCCGGTCATCGGGCTGACGATTTTGGTACGCTGCAGGGCAAGCCATGCGTTACGCACTTCGGTCGCCGCCTGTTGTACCGCAGGCTGGTTTTCAAGGCTGGTACCGAGAATCATCGCCTGGTTAGCGTTGTACTGCTGAATAGCCACATCCAGCTGCGCCTGGGCGCTGGCAACGGCATCGCGGGCGTGCTGCAGCTCTTCACGTCCAATCAGATTGGCGGTACCGAGCGGCACGCGACGGTTCAAATCGCTCTGCGCCTGGGCGAGTGCGGTTTTCTGCACGTCGATGTTGGCCTGCAGCTGCTTACTGTTGATCATCAGCTGACGGGTCTGACGCACGCTGGAGGCCAGCGCGGTCTGTGCTTTTTCAAACGCCTGTTGAGCGTCGGTCGGATCCAGCGTGACCAGCACATCCCCTTTTTGCACAAAGTCGGTATTGTCAGCCCAGACTTTCGTCACGCTGCCCGACACCTGCGCCATAATTTGTACCTGATTCCCTGCCACGTATGCGTCGTCTGTCTCTTCTGCATGACGCAATACTAAAAACCAATAGATCCCATATGCCACGGCAATAATGATAAAGAGCAAGGTCAACAGAAGAAGGGCGCTCTTACGTTTGCCTTTCTTGTTGGCCGGTTGCTGCGGGGTTGTGTTCTCCGCATTTGCGCTCATTGTTGTTCTCCACGATCTTCTTATTTTCACATCGGCTGAGCCGACCTGTTGTCAGAAAGGCCAGCAGTGTAACGTGCTGGCCTGTCAGTTTTCTTTTATTAAATCTGGATGTTCGAGCGTGTCGTCGCGTTAGCGCAGCGCCTCAAGGATGGCGCCATCTTCATCCATCTGATCCAGACGGGTGAGCAGCTTGCGAGTGATGTGCTCAAGCTGGTCGCGCTCGCTTGTGCTGAGGACAGACCAGAGTTTGTGCAGGCAGTTGTGCTGAGGTGGCAGCACCTCACGCAGGAATTGGTGACCTTTGTCGGTCAGTTGCAAATGCAGGCAACGGCGGTCGTTATCGCTTTCACGGCGTTCAATCCAGCCGCGCTTTTCCAGCTCATCAGCGATACGGGTGGCATTCGTACGGGACGAACCCAGCGCGCAGCTCAGCTCAGACGGCTGAATACTGTGGTTTTCCTGAGACTCCAGCGTAATCAACGCCATAAATAACGTCTCGTTAATCCCCTGAGCTTTCAGCATCTTATTACGATTATCCAGCAGTTTCCCCTGCATGTGCATGCACAGGCGGGTCAGCAGGATTTCCTGATACGGGAAGTCCTCATGACGACTGGCGCGGAATTTAAGCATTTGTTCAATGGGCGTAAACGAACTATCCATTTGGGCATAACCTCATTAATTACAGCCGATATAGTAACGACAGTGACAAATAATGTAAATGAATTATTTGTGCGGTTAAATCCGCCAAACTAATGTCACTATCAGAAAGCGCCGGGTAAGTCCGTGACCCGGTGAGCACAGAAAGAGAGAGGGATGAACCCGCGGAAGAGAGGATGTGAGGACAGGGGTCTGAACTATTCATGCCGTTTGAAAATATGTCACCCACATTAAAATTTCTGGGATAAATGATTACGTTTACATTAACAGAGTGAGGGGCCCCTTTACACCCTAAGAGGCCCAAAGCTATGTAAAACTTAGTGAATGGCTTCCTGACGATGGTATCCGCGCCACCATACTACCAGGTTTAGCGCGGCGACAACGGCTCCTGTCGCGCACACGCCTGTCCACCCGCCATGCTGCCACGCCGAGGCGGAAATTAACGAGCCCGCAGCACCACCAATGAAGTAGCTGGTCATGTACCCGGCAGTAAGACGGTTTCGCGCGTCTGGCTTCACGCGGTAAATCACGGTCTGGTTAGTGATATGCACGCCCTGTACGGTGAGGTCGAGCACCAGAATGCCGACGATCAGCGCCAGCACGGAGGTATGACCGTACCAGATGGCCGCCCAGGAGAGCAGAAGCAGCACCAGTCCCGCGCTGGTGGTCATGTGAGATTTGCCCTTATCGGCCAGCCCGCCTGCCGGACGCGCGCCGAGCGCCCCCGCCGCACCGGCCAGACCAAACAGACCAATCACCCCTTCGGAATAGTTAAATGGCGGTGCAGCCAGCAGAAAGGCCATCGACGTCCATAGGATGCTGAAGTTGGCGAAGGTGAAACATCCCAGCAGCGCGCGGGTGCGCAGGAGTTTATCCCGGGTAAAGAGGCTGAACACGGAGGCCAGAAGCTGAGGATAGTTCAGGTGATTTTCCTGCTTCACCTTCGGCAAGCCGCGCCAGAGCGCGAGCGCCATCACCACCATCAGCACGCTTGCCACCCAGTAGACGGTACGCCAGCCGCCAAGGCTGGCCAGCAGACCTGCTACGGTACGTGCCAGCAGTATCCCCAGCAGCAGGCCGCTCATGATAGTGCCCACCACTTTGCCGCGCTTTTCCGGTGCGGCGAGGGTGGCGGCCAGTGGAACCAGAATTTGCGCCACCACGGAGAACAGACCCGTCAGCGCGGTGCCGATAATCATCATTGTTAAAGAGTGGCTGCTGGCGGTGATCAGCATGCCGCCTGCGGCCAGCAGGGTCATGGAGACAATCAGCATCCGGCGCTCAAACATGTCGCCGAGCGGCACCAGGAACAGCAGCCCGGCGGCATAGCCGAGCTGCGCGGCGGTGACAATAAAGCCTGCCGAGCTGGCAGAAAGGTTAAACGCCCGGGCGATGGTATCGAGCAGAGGTTGAGCGTAGTAGTTACTGGCGACCGCCAGACCCGTTGCCACGGACATTAAAAGAATAAGCGCGGGGCTAAGCCCCTGAGATGTTTTTGTCATGGGTTTCAGAAATCATTAGTTAAGTGATTATTTTTCCAGAAACAATAATAACCAATGATTGTGAAGGATGGGGGATTGTTGGGTGATGGATTGTGCGGTTTAGGGGATGGTGCGGTCTGATGCCCTCACCCTAACCCTCTCCCACAGGGCTGAGGGATCCCCAGTAATATGGTCATGTCACCATGACCATATTACTGTACTCTTTTCCCAGCTTTTTCATCTCGTTAACTATATTCAGGCGTCTTACTTTCCCGGGCTCATGCCGGATGACTTCTTCTGCCAGACTCAGGTATGACAGAACCCGTCTGTGCCTGATGCTGCTTGCCTGATAGTGCCAGTGTAAACACTGCCTTTCTGCCCTGTAACCTGCCAGCCACATCACCAGGCTTGCCATTGCCGCGACCATATTCAGCACTTCCAGTCGCCCTTTTCCCTGACTCCGGCTCAGCCTCAGACCGAACCCGAAGCGTGGACTTTTGTCGTCCCGGAAGTTTTGTTCTATCTGCATTCTGCGGCTGTACAGGGCCATTATCTGGTGCGGCTCCAGTCCCTCTGCATTACTGAACAGCAGCCAGGGCTCCCGCGCGCTACTGCGGTGTTCCCGCTGTGTTTTCGGCATCCCCCCTTTTCCCTGACGCCCTGCGTCAGGGCGCTTATGCAGATAGAACCGGCCGTAACAGGGCGTTCGTGGTTTACGGGACAGGACACCGTAACCCACGCAGACCGGTTGTCCGGTAGCCTCAAGCTCACTGATTTTCATCCATTTTTTATCTCCGTCCAGCCGGAAGCTGATGCAGCCCCTGACCCTGCCGGTGAAGCTCCAGCCCAGCTGGCTGACATGCCGGAACCAGTCTGTCCGGAAGCCTGCATCCGTAATGATGGTGACGGCTTTATCTTTCGGGATGGCATCATGCAGGCGGTCAAGGAAGCGGCACTGTACATCGCTGTTCTGCGCCAGCTCTGCGGGGACAACCTCACTCATAAGCGGCAGTGAGCGACCATTACAGACCAGGCTTGCCCGCAGAAGATACCAGTTCCTGTCATGCCAGCCTGTCCAGTCGACAGCAATCACACAGAAGGGCATCAGGGAGGTGATGGTATGTGTGAGCAGGTGCTGAATACGGGGAATATCCCGGTGAAGGGCGGTATTACCCAGGGCACGGTCAACACGTTTAATTTTATTTTTGACGTGCGCCCTGCCGGGAAGAGAGCGACCAAGGCTGGTCAGGGTCAGATCCGCACCGTGCGTGAGGGCAACGGCCATGGAAACAAGGACATTAATCCGGAAGCTGTGAACGTCCGGTAAAGACGCGGAGAAAAATTTCTGGCAGACTGTCTGTAAAGGCACGATGAGGTCTCTTCTGATTTGTTAGCGCAACCAGTAGATCACACTTCATCGTGCTTTTCATTTTTCTGGGGAACCCTCAGCCCACAGGGAGAGGGAACGATTAAGAGAGCCGGGGTGAGGGGAAAAACTTACTTCTGCGCCTCAAGCGCTTCCTTCACCCAGCCATCAAACTGCTGCTGGTGGGCTTTAATCCAGCCGTCAACGTGGCCCTTCACATCCGCCTCAGACGATTTGCCCGCGTGCATCATCGCATTCTGGGCGTTGATGTCCGCCAGCGGCAGCTTCATTACCGAGAACAGTTTGGCGGCGGCCGGGTTTTTCTCCGCCCAGGCTTTGTTGGCGACGATATGCATCGTATTCACCGGGAAGCCGTAGTTCATGCCGTTCGGCAGTTTGGTGTCGATATCTTTCTGCTCGCCCGGCAGGGAGGAGAACGGTACCTGCAGCCACACCACATCTTTACCCGGCTTCAGCACGTCGCTCACCCAGTACGGGGTCCAGGTGTAATAAATCACCGGTTTACCCTCTTTAAAGCGGGCGATGGTGTCGGCCATCATCGCTGAGTAGTTGCCGTGGCTCACGTCGACGGTTTTCGCCAGACCGTACGCTTTGTTCTGGTGGTTAATCACCGCTTCACAACCCCAGCCCGGCGAGCAGCCCATCATATCGGCTTTGCCGTCGCCGTTAGTGTCGAACAGTTTGGCGATCTTCGGATCTTTTAGCTGCTCAATATTGGTGATGTGGTACTGGTCGGCGGTTTTCTTGTCGATCAGATAACCCTGCGCCGCACCGGTCACGAAGGTGCCTTCACGGTAGAACTTCTTATCACCGCCAGCCGCGGCGTACATATCGTCGTGCAGCGGCTGCCAGTTGACGGCAGTGAAGGTCGCATCACCGGAGGCAATCGAGGTGTAGCCGACGTTGTAATCCACTTCGCTCGGCGTACTGACCGTATAACCCAGCTTCTCCAGCGCGCGGCTGACGATAAGCGTCTGGAAGCTCTCTTCCGAAATGGTGCTCTGCACCGGCTGCACGGTAATGCCTTTACCCGGCAGGTCCGCGGCGAATGCGCTGGTGGAGACAAGGGTGGCAAACGCTGTGGCAAAAAGTACCTTATGTCGCATCGTTGTTCCTTATTTTCTGAATGGGCGGGTGAGTAACCCGACAGGGCCGGTGGTATACCAGCGACGGTTGCCGCGACTGCGTGAATCACGACCGACAGCCTGGGTCAGGCGGTCAAGGATAATGGCGAGGATCACAATGCCCACGCCGCCGACGGTCGCCAGCCCCATATCGAGGCGGCCAATACCGCGCAATACCATTTGACCCAGCCCGCCAACGGCAATCATCGAGGCGATCACCACCATCGAGAGCGCCAGCATCAGCGTCTGGTTAACCCCCGCCATGATGGTAGGCATTGCCAGCGGGAGCTGAACTTTAAACAGCATCTGCCGCGGGCTGGCACCGAACGAACGGGAGGCCTCAATCAGATCCGCAGGCACCTGGTTAATCCCGAGTATTGTCAGACGAATAATCGGCGGCAGGGCGAAGATAATGGTCACCACCACGCCCGGCACGTTGCCGATACCGAACAGCATCACGATGGGCACCAGATAAACGAACGCTGGCGTGGTTTGCATCGCATCCAGCAGCGGACGAACGATCTTCGCCGCCCGTGGACTGCGCGCCAGCCAGATCCCCGTAGGCAATCCAATGACAATGCAGAAGAGCAGGGCGGTCAGCACCAGCGCCAGGGTGATCATCGCCTGCGACCACGCGCCAATGGCACCAATCGCAATCAACGAGATCAGCGTGGCGATCCCCATACCTGCACTACCAAACTGCCAGGCGATCAGCGAGAACAGCACAATCGCCACCGGCGCGGGCATGCCCAGCATCAGCTGCTGGAAGCCGTTGAGGATGTAATCCACCGGAACGCGGATCCCCTGGAAGACGGGACGGAAATGGGTAACCACCCAGTCGATCCCCTCCGTTACCCAGCTGTCCAGAGGGATCAGCGTTTTGTGGAACGGATCCATAATATTGAAATGTTCTGGTGCCGGTGCTGGCGCATTATTGAGCCAGTCTGCCGCGCCACCGCCATCGGCCGGTGCTGGCGTGGAACCCCACGCATCGGCAGATTGCGCAGCGCTGTCTGCTGCCTCTGTGGTGCCCCACGGGTTAGATTGATCAGCCATGGTTTGCCCCCTCGCGATCTAAAGCCTGCAGCAACATCCGTTTTGAGATGATGCCGACGTACTGTTGTTCTTCCCCAATAATCGGCACGGCACAGGGTGCCTGGCCGACGTGAGAGAGCAACTCGCTGAGCGGCGTTTCGGCATCCACGGCAAGCGGAGCGTCAATTAACGCCGCATCAATTCCCTGGTTTTCGCTGAGCGCGGTTTTGAGAGAATCGATGGAGACAACGCCGACAAATTTATTGCCGCGTTCAACCAGATAACCGTATTCACGGTCTTCGTCCTGCAGAAGCTTAAGGGCAGAGCGCGGACCGAAACCTGGCGTTTTACGAATAATGCCGTTCGGGGTACGACGGGCAATATCTTTGGCGCTAAACACCTGGCTAATATCCACGCCGCGGAAGAAGGTCCGCACATAATCATTTGCCGGATTATTCAGAATTTCATCCGGTGTACCGACCTGCACCACTTCGCCATTTTGCATAATGGCAATGCGGTCGCCAATACGCATGGCTTCATCGAGATCGTGAGAAATAAAGACAATGGTGCGCTGGTGTCTGGCCTGTAATTTTACCAGCTCATCCTGCATCTCGGTGCGAATTAAGGGATCAAGCGCCGAGAAGGCTTCATCCATTAATAAAATATCGGGATTAATGGCTAATGCGCGGGCTAAACCTACACGCTGACGCATGCCGCCGGAAAGCTCATCCGGATACGCATGGGCATAATTTTCCAGCCCCACCTGGCGCAATGCATCAAGCGCTTTTTCCTGACGTTCGCTGGCGGCAACGCCCGCTAATTCCATACCAAAGGCGGTATTATCCAGTACCGTCATATGCGGCATCAGGGCGAACGACTGGAAGACCATCGCAATCTTTTTTCTGCGCACCTCGCGGAGTTCGGCATCTGATATTTGGGCAATGTCTACACCATCAATCAGGACCTGCCCACGGGTGGGTTCAATCAGGCGATTGAGAAGGCGAACCATAGTGGATTTACCCGAACCGGATAACCCCATGATGACAAAAATCTCGCCTTCTTCAATGGCCAGACTGGCGTCTTTAACGCCAAGCGATAGCCCGGTTTTTTCCAGAATTTGCTCTTTCGAAAGGCCTTTTTCAATATATTTGAATGCGCGCTGCGGATGCTCGCCAAATATTTTATAAAGATTCTTCACTTCTAATTTAATTGCCATGCAATAGAGAGTGTCCTGTTATTTGTTTATGTCGATATGATTACCATGGTAAATTGTTAACGGGCATAACCCTAACATACTCAGATTCTGAGGCAACCCTGGGTTTGCTTATGGGTTGAATTTTGCAGTAAGCGAAACGGCTGAATTTCCCATGAGTAAAGGGCTGAGCGCGATCTGAATTTTTGTGAATTTTTTGCTGCGCCATCGGGGGAATTCGCCTGGAACGGAGTGATTCAGGCGAATATGTCGTGGAGATGACAGTGTAGCTGAAGGTGAAATATCCGGAAGGAAATTGGAATATTTATATTTAATTAATGAACGTTAAGGCGCTCATTAAAAATCCCAGTCCTCATCTTCTGTTTCCACCGCTTTACCCATCACATACGATGAGCCGGACCCGGAAAAGAAGTCGTGGTTTTCGTCAGCGTTGGGGGAGAGCGCCGCCAGAATTGCCGGGTTCACGTCGGCCATTTCCGGCGGGAACAACGCCTCGTAGCCGAGGTTCATCAGCGCCTTATTGGCGTTGTAACAGAGGAAGGCTTTTACCTCCTCTTCCCAGCCGGTTCCGGCGTAGAGCTCTTCGGTATAGCTCAGTTCGTTATCATAGAGATCCATCAGCAAATCAAGGGCAAATCCTTTTAGCTCCTCGCGTCTGGCATCACTGACTTTCTCCAGCCCTTTCTGGTACTTATAGCCGATGTAATACCCGTGCACCGCTTCATCCCGGATAATGAGGCGAATGAGATCGGCGGTGTTGGTGAGTTTGCCGCGGCTCGACCAGTACATCGGCAGCCAGAAGCCGGAGTAGAAGAGGAATGATTCCAGAAACACGCTGGCGATTTTCTTCTTCAGCGGCTCATCGGCCTGATAATAATCCAGCACCAGGTTGGCCTTGCGCTGCAGTGACTCGCTCTCTTCACTCCAGCTGTAGGCCGCATCCACATCTTTGGTCTGGCACAGCGTCGAGAAGATCGAGCTGTAAGAGCGGGCGTGCACCGCTTCCATAAAGCTGATGTTCGACATCACCGCCTCTTCGTGCGGCGTCAGCGCATCGGCCATCAGCGCGGGGGCGCCAACGGTATTCTGGATGGTGTCCAGCAGCGTCAGACCGGTAAAGACGCGAATTGTCAGCTGCTGCTCGGCATGACTCAGGGTTTGCCAGGCCGGAATATCGTTAGAAAGCGGCACTTTTTCCGGCAGCCAGAAGTTGCTCGTCAGGCGGTTCCACACCTCCAGGTCCTTATCATCCTGAATGTGGTTCCAGTTAATCGCACTCACGCGTGACAGTTTCATCCTTTCTCCTTACAGCGCGCAGGACACGCAGCCTTCGATTTCGGTGCCTTCCAGCGCAAGCTGGCGCAGGCGAATGTAATAGAGCGTTTTAATGCCTTTCTTCCAGGCATAAATCTGTGCTTTGTTGATATCCCGCGTGGTGGCCGTGTCCGGGAAGAAGAGCGTCAGCGACAGGCCCTGATCCACGTGTCGGGTTGCTTCGGCGTAGGTATCGATGATTTTTTCCGGGCCAATTTCATACGCGTCCTGATACAGCGCCAGGTTTTCATTTGTCATAAACGGGGCGGGGTAGTAGACGCGCCCGGTTTTGCCCTCCTTGCGGATCTCAATTTTCGACACAATCGGGTGAATGCTCGACGTGGCGTGATTGATATAGGAGATAGAGCCGGTGGGCGGCACCGCCTGCAGGTTCTGGTTATAGATGCCGTGGCGCATCACATCGTCACGCAGCTGCTGCCACATTTCGCGCGTGGGCAGAACGACCCCGGCGCGGGCAAACAACGCGCGCACTTTCTCCGTTTTCGGCTGCCAGTCGCCCTCCAGGTACTGACTGAAATATTCCCCGCTGGCATAGCGCGACTGCTCAAAGCCCGCGAAGCGCTGGTTGCGCTCGCGCGCCAGCATCATAGAGGTGTGCAACGCATGCCAGGTGATGGTGTAAAAATAGAGGTTGGTGAAATCCAGCCCTTCCGGGCTGCCGTAGGCGATGCCTTCCCGCGCCAGATAGCCGTGCAGGTTCATCTGGCCCAGGCCGATGGCGTGCGACGCGGCGTTGCCTGCCTCAATGGACGGCACGCTGCGGATATGACTCATGTCTGATACTGCCGTCAGGCCGCGAACTGCCGTGTCGACCGTACGGCCAAAATCAGGTGAATCCATGGTGTGGGCAATATTCAGCGACCCGAGGTTGCAGGAGATATCTTTGCCGATGTCGGCGTAGTCCAGATTCTCGTCATAAGTGGACGCGCTGTTGACCTGCAAAATCTCCGAACAGAGGTTGCTCATGTTGATGCGCCCGGCAATCGGGTTCGCACGGTTTACCGTGTCTTCATACATGATATACGGGTAGCCGGACTCAAACTGAATTTCGGCAAGCCGCTGGAAGAAATCGCGGGCGTTGATGTATTTTTTGCGAATGCGATCGTCGGCAACCAGCTCGTCGTAAAGCTCGCTTATCGCCACGTCGCCAAACGCTTTGCCGTAAATTCGCTCGATGTCATACGGCGAGAACAGCGCCATGTCGGCATTCTCTTTGGCGAGCTTAAAGGTGATATCCGGGATTACCACGCCGAGCGACAGGGTTTTGATACGGATTTTTTCGTCGGCGTTTTCGCGTTTGGTATCCAGAAAACGTAGAATGTCCGGGTGGTGGGCGTGCAGGTAGACCGCCCCGGCCCCCTGACGCGCGCCAAGCTGGTTGGCGTAGGAGAAGGCATCTTCCAGCATCTTCATCACCGGGATCACGCCGGATGACTGGTTCTCAATGCGCTTAATTGGCGCACCCGCTTCACGCAGGTTAGACAGTAAAAACGCCACGCCGCCGCCGCGTTTGGACAGCTGCAGCGCCGAATTTACCGCGCGGCCAATCGACTCCATATTGTCTTCTATACGCAGCAGGAAACAGGAGACCAGCTCGCCGCGCTGGGCCTTGCCGCAGTTAAGGAAGGTCGGGGTGGCCGGCTGGAAGCGCCCGGAGAGGATCTCTTCCATCAGCTGTTCAGCCAGGGCTTCATCGCCCTGGGCCAGGGTCAGCGCCACCATCACCACGCGATCCTCAAAGCTTTCAAGGTAGCGTTTGCCGTCAAAGGTTTTCAGGGTGTAGCTGGTGTAATACTTCCAGGCGCCCAGAAACGTCTGGAACCGAAAACCGCTGGCGTGGGCCCGCTCAAATAACCTGACCACAAAGGCGCGGTTGTAACGGGAGAGCACGCGTTCTTCGTAATACCCTTCGTTGACCAGGTAGTCGAGACGCTCATCCTGGCTGGCGAACGTCACGCTGTTTGGACGGACGTGGGCGGCCAAAAAGGCGTCCACGGCGTCATGATCTTTACCAAACTGGATGCGCCCCTCGCGATCGTAGAGGTTAAGCATCGCGTTTAAGGCGTGGTAGTCCGGTGTCGCCTGCATTACGCGTTCTGCGGTTGTCGTTGCCAAAATTCGTTCACTCCTTTACGCACGTTCTCTACGTCCTGCTGTGTCCCCATCAGTTCAAAGCGATAGAGATACGGCACGCCGCATTTTTGAGAGATGACATCCCCGGCGCGACCAAAGGCGTCGCCGAAATTACGATTGCCCGCCGCAATCACGCCGCGAATAAGCGCGCGGTTATGGGGATCGTTGAGAAAGCGGATCACCTGACGCGGTACCGCACCTGCCGTACCGCCGCCGCCATAGCTGGGAACCACCAGAATGTAAGGGTCGTCTACCTGAATACGCTCCCGCTCGTTGAGCGGAATGCGCACCGCAGGCAGCCCGACGCGCTCAATAAAGCGGAGCGTGTTTTCCGAGCTGCTGGAGAAGTAGACCAGCCCACTCATGCCCTTGCGGCCTGCGCGGCGAGGCGGTTAATCATGTCCGGGCGAAAGCCAGACCAGCTGGTTTCCCCGGCGACCACCACTGGCAGCTGGCGAAATCCCTGGGCACGCAGAGTATCGGCAGCCTCGGGCACCAGATCGATATTCACCATCTCAAAGTCCACCCCGCGGCTTTCCATAGCGCGTTTGGTCGCGTGGCACTGAACACAATCGTTACGAGTGTAAATAATAATGCTCATGATTCGTATTTCCATTTAAAATGAGAGAACGGCGCGAAGCATCGCGTCAGGTTGTGTGTGTCTTGCTAAAGGGAATACTAGATGTAGTTGTGCTAAGTTTCAACCATACAAGATATGGGAAATTCAGATTGATGGCGCCCCAATGATGAGCACAGCGGGGCAGGGCAGGCTGCACGGGTTTTTCAGGCTTTCAGGCAAAGAAAAGCCCCGGCGCCAGAGGCAACCGGGGCTGATAACGTGTGCTTACTTACGCAGGCTAAGCAGGGCGCCAACAAAAATACCCACCGCCGCGACCGTACCCAGGGTACACAGCGGTTTTTCACGAACGAAGGTGGTGGCGCAACTTGCCATGTCGCAGGCAGCCTGGGTGGCACGAGAGCGGCCATGCATCCGGGCGCGTGTTTCACGCAGCAGAGACTGAGCCTTACGTTTTGCGGCCTCCGCATCGTCCTTCGCATCGGAGCCCCAGGATTTCAGCACCTCCTCCAGCGTGTCCGCTAATCTGCTGACATCATTACGAATATCCTGAGCGTCGTCGTTAATATCGTTTTGGTTCGGTCTGTTAAACATACGATCCTCCATAATTTTGTCTTCCGGTTTAGTTTAGTTCAGAAATTTAATATCTGAAGCGAGTCACGACTCATCAGGCCGTTTATGGAATATTCTGAAAGCCCTGCTAATGCTGAATACTGTAAGGTTGCCGGGCAGGAAAAGATAACGAGGAAAAGATATGTATTTACGACCGGATGAGGTGGCGCGCGTTCTTGAAAAAGCGGGATTCACCATGGATGAAGTGACGCCAAAAGCGTATGGCTATCGCCGTGGCGAGAATTATGTTTACGTGAATCGTGAAGCCAGAATGGGGCGTACCGCTCTTATTATTCACCCGACGCTGAAAGACAGAAGTCTGTCATTTGCTGAGCCTGCCTCGGATATTAAAACCTGCGATCACTACCAGCAATTTCCGCTCTATTTAGGCGGCGAGACGCACGAGCATTATGGTATTCCGCATGGTTTTAGCTCGCGTATGGCGCTGGAGCGGTTTCTGAAGGGACTGTTTGGCGACGCACAATAATACTGCGACTGGCATACGCCAGTCGCTTCATATCAGGCTTTTGCCTGGCTGTACTGGCTGACCCTGAACAGGCGACGACAGTAGTCGAGGAAATAGCCATACACCGCGCCCATCAACATCGAAATCACGATATTTGAGCTCACCGCTGCGGCAATCTGATGCCAGTCTGCCCCCACCGTCAACAGGATCGCCACATACACCGGCGACTGAAACGTCACATAGGCCAGCACATCCGCCAGGTTTTTCATCCAGCCAGACGGGCTGATGCGGCGGGCGAAGCGCATCACGGCATCACGGTATAAGCCATAAGGCCAGGCGATAATAATGTTCACCGGGATCGCTACCAGACGCGAAGAAAGTGACTGCTCGAAGGTCATTCCGGAGAGGAATATTTCAATCAGCATGTTCACGACGGAACAGTAGACAACCATCGCGAAAGTATCCGCTACCGCGTGGCGCAGGCGAGATTGCGGTGAGAACATGGCTGAGCTCCTTGAGACGCACAAAAGTAATGATCTTAGTGATTTGGATTGGTTTGGTTGACGTGTATAGCGTATCCTTCTGGCTTTAAACTAACAACTAGTGTTAAATTTTTATTTATTCGCGTTTTTTCCACAAAATACTCTAAAGATGATGGTTTTTTGCTCGCTTCGTTATTTTCTTTCTCGTCCTGTTTTTTGATGCGCAAAATCAACAAGTTGCTTGCAATGCGTGGGCGGCGACCGTGCGACACGCAGCGCGCAGCGTACCCTCCTGTGATTTGCCTTAAAACCGACCGTTTATGTTGTTATGAATGTTTATTAAAAGCAGCGCGACAACGCGATATACGGATAATATAAGCGGCGTCTTTAAAAATATTTACAATAATGACAAAAAGCGTCGATGGGTGGATATTATGTTTGAAATGAATTATTCTTCGCTTTGATTTTACGACTCACCACAAAAAAGGTTTTCAAATAATATGTCTTTGACGTTACAGAATCTTAATAATATCCGAACTCTGCGCGCCATGGCGCGTGAATTATCCCTGGACGTTCTTGAGGAAATGCTGGAAAAAGTCAGGGTCGTTGCTGAAGAGAAACGTAGTGAGCAGGCGGAATTAGAGCAACAGCGCGCTGAGCAGCAGGAAAAAATTAATGCTCTGCTGGAACGGATGAAAGCCGATGGTATTTCACCGTCCGATCTGCTGGGTGTAGAGCTGGCGCATGCGGGTAAATCGGCGAAAAAACGTAAGCCGCGTGAAGCAAAATATCGCTTTATTGACCAGAACGGTGAAGAGAAAACGTGGACCGGTCAGGGCCGCACGCCGAAGCCTATTGCCAATGCGCTGGAAAACGGCAAATCACTGGATGATTTTCTGATCTAATGCGTGAGCCGGGCGGAAGACTCCGCCCGGTTGTCTGTTTAGCAGACGCCAAAATCACCGTCTTCGGTGTACAGCGCAACATCCGCTGCTTTCAGGGTATATTTCTCGCCCTGCTCATTGCTGGCCTGAACGGCCACAATGCTATCCCCATTCACTTCGAGCACTTTCAGTTTCGGGCCGCCCTGACGCGGTTGCACATAATCACCGACAGAAAACATAGAACCTCCTCATCGTTTTAGCGATCTTCACTGTAGCCCACGTCACACGCCGGGTACAGCAGGGTTCATCGATTACTGCTTATGAGGTATGTCTGTTCCACGGCATCACCCTGAGCAGTCTTGCCATGCCGCAAAATCCGGTCAGGCCAGCAAACAGAAGCCCGGCCCCGACAAAACCGCTCAGCAGGAAGAAGCCGCTGGAGAGCGTATAGCCCAGCACCACGCCGCACAGAATCAGCAGCCCGGCAGCAATTTGCACCTGACGCATCAGCGGCAGCGGCTGGGATTTATCTTCTACGGTCGGCAGTCCGGCCTGTTTCCAGCCCTGAATACCGCCCTCGACCACCAAGGCCTGAGCAGGCGACGCCGCCTGGGCAAGACGTGCGGCATTGTTTGATGTTCTGGCCCCGGACTGGCAGTGAAAAATCACCGTTTCACCCGCCCCGGCGTTCAGTGCGCCGGGTAAGGTGTCCAGCGGCACGGACTGTGCGGCGGGAATATGCTCGCGGGCATATTCGTCAGGATCGCGAATATCAATCAGCTTTGCGCCGTCATCAATAAGCGCGTTTGCCTGCTGTGGCGTAATCAGAGGAAGAGACATGGTGTTTCCTTACAGTCGTGTTTTATGTAGTAGAGCATTTAAAGAAGGATTTAAGCCAGTGTAAAGAGGGTAAAGGCAGGTAAAAGCGCGCCAGCCGAATGGCAGTTACCCGTAAACTGGCTACGCTTAGAGATGTCTCTTTTATAATTTTCAATTGGTTAGCTTGCACGGAGTCTTTATGGGTTTTTGGCGTGTTGTTTTTACGATTATTCTCCCGCCGCTGGGCGTACTGCTTGGCAAGGGACTGGGCTGGGCGTTTATCCTGAATATCCTTCTGACCATACTGGGCTACTTCCCTGGACTTATCCACGCGTTTTGGGTTCAGACAAGAAACTAGGTGCGCCACAGTAAGTCGCTGTAGATCCCGGTCAGTACGCCCTGCGGGCCGAACTGCTGTTTGATCCAGCGCGTGACCTGGCCGGTCGCCGCATGCTGCGTGGCAAGCAGCATGCGCGAATCCTGACGCGGGTTATTGATGCGTCGTGTCACCAGCAGCCCGTCCGCTACGGCCTCCCGGGCCATGTATTCCGGTAAAAAACCGATCCCTTCCCCCAGAATCTGACACTGGCATTTGGTGTTAAAATCCGGCACCAGAATCGCCTCCTGCCCGTGCAGCAGCCAGCCGACCTTCTTATTAATGGTGTGCGCGGTGTCCTCCACCATGATGTTCGGGTAGAGGCGCAGCTGGCTTTCCGCGATCGGTTCCGGGACAAACGCCAGCGGGTGTTCCGGCGCGATGGCGAATACCCAGCGAATAGCGCCAATCTCCGTATAATCAATGCCGCCGCCGTCAAGAAGCGTATCCGGCGCGCCAATCGCGATATTGGCCTGGTTATTGATGATTGAGTCCCAGACGCCGTTATAGACCTCCGTGGTGACGGTGATCTGGCAGGTGGGAAACTGCTTTTTCAGCACCTGCAGCAGCCGCGCGGTATGGCGTGGGGTATACAAAAGCTGATTGATGCAGATGCGTACCCGCGCCTCGATGCCCTGAGAGATGGTGTCTATCCCGCGCCTGATGGCATAGAAATCGTTCAGCAGATCGGTAGCCTTGCGGTAAAAGTAAAAGCCGGACTCGGTCAACTCAATGCTGCGGGTGTTACGCACAAACAGCACCACGTCCAGCCCGGTCTCCATTCGTTTGATGGTGTAACTGATGGCCGACGTGGTCACACCCAGCTCGGCGGCGGCTTTGCTGAAACTGCCAAAACGCGCCGCCGTGGTGAAGGCCAGCAGATTCTCTTCAGTAAAGATGGAATTCATATTACGGCTCCGGGTTACCATCAGTTTTGAACATATTTTAACAGCGGCGCAACAACGCATTTGACGGCGGTCACAGTTCTGATGTTTAGCTACAAGCCTTGTTATGCAAGGCTTCTTTGGTCATAAGGAAAATGCCGTGAATGGCCTGAAAAAACGCTTACCCATAAGAAAAAGGTTGCACAGACGCACGTTTTGGCTGAACCGTTGAATTTAACTCAACAATGAATTGACTGTCGATGAATGATTTTTAAGCGGATTCTTTTCTGAAAGGGCTGTTGCTATTCTCAGGTCATCAGCAACACACCATCGGGAGTCTGTATGTCTGCGAACGAACTTGTGACGGAATTTTTACTGGCGGCAGAGCAGGGTAATGTCGACGCGCTAAAAGCCTGCCTGGAGAAAGGTGTCGATATTAACGCCACCAACCGTCAGAAAAGAACCGCCATTGTTATTGCCAGCCTGAAAAAACATTACCCCTGTGTCGCATTATTAATTGACGCCGGTGCGGATATAGATAAACAGGACCAGACCTGTTTTAACCCCTTCCTGATCAGCTGCCTGACCAATGATTTAACCCTGCTGCGGCTTGTTCTGCCCGCCAACCCGGATCTGGACCGTCTGACGCGCTTCGGCGGAGTGGGGATTACGCCCGCCAGTGAGAAAGGACATGTGGAAATTGTCCGCGAGTTGCTGGAAAAGACCGATATCAACGTTAATCACACCAACTTCGTCGGCTGGACGCCGCTGCTGGAAGCCATTGTCCTGAATGACGGCGGCCCGAAACAGCAGGCGATCGTGAAGCTGCTGCTGGACCACGGTGCGAATCCGCACATGACCGATAAATACGGTAAAACCCCGCTCGAACTGGCGCGGGAAAAAGGCTACCACGCGATAGCTGACCTGCTGCTGGCGGCGGGCGCGTAATTTATTCGGCCAGCCTGTTTCCGGCTGGCCCCCATTTCAAACGTATTTTTCCGACGTGCATTTTGCACGACGGCGGCCCCCTTTTATCCGCATTCAGGAGAAAATAATGCCCACAAAAATCGTGATTAAAAAGAACACGTATTTTGACTCCGTCTCATTAATGTCCGTTTCCACCAAAGCCAATAAATTGTCAGGCGTTGAACAGGCGTTTGTGGCGATGGCGACGGAAATGAACAAAGGCGTATTAAAAAATCTCGGGCTGTTAACGCCGGAATTAGAGGATGCGAAAAACGGCGATCTGATGATCGTCATTAAAGGCGACGCGGCCAATGATGAAACCCTGGCGGCGATTGAAGCGTTATTCACCCGAAAAGAGAGCGTGGGCACCCATGAAGCACGCTACGCGACTCTGGCCAGCGCGAAAGCCCACCGTCCCGACAGTAACCTGGCGGTGATTTCAGTAAACGGCATGTTTGCGGCACGCGAAGCGCGCAAGGCGCTTGAAAACGATCTCAACGTGATGCTCTTTTCCGATAACGTATCCCTCGACGATGAGCTGGCGCTCAAGCAACTGGCGCATCAGAAAGGGCTGCTGATGATGGGGCCAGACTGCGGCACCGCTATTATCAACGGCGCAGGACTGTGCTTCGCCAACGCCGTACGCCGCGGGTCGATAGGCATTGTCGGGGCGTCCGGCACCGGTAGCCAGGAGCTGAGCGTGCGCATTCATGAATTTGGCGGCGGGGTATCGCAGCTGATTGGCACCGGCGGGCGCGATCTCAGTGAAAAAATCGGCGGTCTGATGATGCTCGACGCCATCGACATGCTGGAGGCCGACGATGCCACCCAGGTCATCGCGCTGATCTCCAAACCGCCAGCGCCAGCGGTGGCAGAAAAGGTGCTGGCGCGTGCCCGGGCCTGTCGCAAACCCGTCATCGCCTGTTTCCTTGGTCGCAACGAACCGCCCGCAGATGAAGACGGTCTGCAGTTCGCCCGTGGCACCAAAGAGGCGGCCCTGAAGGCCGTGCTGCTCACCGGTATCAACAAAGCGTCCCTTAACCTGCATCCGCTCAACTGGCCCCTGATTGAAGAGGTGCGCGCCCGTCTCACTCCGCAGCAGAAATACATTCGCGGTCTGTTCTGTGGCGGCACCCTGTGTGATGAAGCGATGTTCGCCGCGCTTGAGAAGTACGACGACGTCTACAGCAACATTCAGCCCGATCCGGCGAAACGCCTGCGCGACATTAACGTCAGCCAGGCTCACACCTTCCTCGATTTTGGGGATGACGATTTCACCAACGGCAAACCGCACCCGATGATCGACCCGACCAACCGCATCAGCCGCCTGCTGCAGGAGGCGCGCGATCCGGAAGTGGGCGTGATTGTGATGGACTTCGTGCTGGGCTTTGGCGCGCATGAGGATCCGGTCGGCGTGATGCTCGATGCCATTAAAGAGGCGCAGGCGATTGCGAAAGCCGATAACCGTCCGCTGGAGATCCTCGGCTACGTGTTGGGCACCGACCAGGATCCCCAGTCGCTGGCGCAGCAGTGTCAGCTTTTGACCGATGCCGGCGTGATCTGGGCCAGCAGCAGTACTAACACCGGATTACTGGCACGCGAATTTGTCTGCAAAGGGGAGAACGCCTGATGACCACCTTATTCAACCAACCGCTGAACGTCATTAACGTCGGTATTGCGCTGTTCAGTGACGATCTTAAAAAACAGCACGTCCCCGTCACCCAGCTCGACTGGGCACCGCCGGGGCAGGGCAATATGCAGATCGTCGAAGCGCTCGACCAACTGGCCGCGGAGCCGCTGGCAGAGAAGATCGCTGCCGCCAACAAGATTGCGCTGGAGCGCATCATTCAGTCCCACCCGGTGCTGGTGGGGTACGACCAGGCGATTAACGTTGTGCCGGGGATGACCCGTACCACCATTCTGCATGCCGGTCCTCCGGTGAGCTGGGAAAATATGTGTGGCGCGATGAAAGGCGCTGTCACCGGCGCGCTGGTGTTTGAAGGGCTAGCGAACGATCTGGAGGAGGCGGCAAGGCTGGCGGCTTCAGGCGACATCACCTTCTCGCCGTGCCACGAGCACGACTGCGTGGGCTCGATGGCGGGCGTCACCTCCGCGTCGATGTTTATGCATATCGTTGAGAACAAAACCTACGGCAACCGCGCCTACACCAACCTCAGCGAGCAGATGGCGAAGATCCTGCGCATGGGCGCCAACGACCAGAGCGTCATTGACCGTCTGAACTGGATGCGCGATGTGCTTGGCCCGATGCTGCGCGACGCCATGAAGATTATCGGCGAAATCGATCTGCGCCTGATGTTGGCTCAGGCGCTGCACATGGGTGACGAATGCCACAACCGCAACAACGCAGGCACCACACTGCTGATCCAGGCGCTGACGCCGGGGCTGATCCAGGCGGGCTATCCGGTGGCGCAGCAGCGCGAGGTATTTGAGTTTGTCGCCAGCAGCGATTACTTCTCCGGCCCGACGTGGATGGCGATGTGTAAGGCCGCGCTGGACGCCGCCCACGGCATTGAGCACAGCACCGTGGTCACCACCATGGCGCGTAACGGCTACGAGTTTGGTCTGCGCGTCTCTGGCCTGCCAGGGCAGTGGTTCACCGGCCCGGCGCAGCAGGTGATTGGCCCGATGTTCGCGGGTTACAAGCCGGAAGACTCCGGGCTGGATATCGGCGACAGCGCCATCACGGAAACCTACGGTATCGGTGGCTTTGCGATGGCGACGGCCCCGGCGATTGTCGCGCTGGTGGGCGGTACGGTGGAAGAAGCCATCGATTTCTCCCGCCAGATGCGCGAAATCACCCTCGGTGAAAACCCGAACGTCACCATTCCGCTGCTGTCGTTTATGGGCATTCCAACCGCTATCGACATCACCCGAGTCGCAGGCAGCGGCATTCTGCCGGTCATTAACACCGCCATTGCCCACAAAGACGCCGGTATTGGCATGATTGGCGCGGGCATTGTGCACCCGCCGTTTAGCTGTTTTGAAAAGGCGCTGTTGACCTTCCGCGATCGCTACTTTTTATAAGGCAAGCATCCATGAAAAACATGAAACTGGAGTGGAAAAGAGGTGACTGGGCGGCATATTTCGGGTTGATGACCAACAACCTGACCAATTTGCTGACCATGATGGGGTTGCTCATTTTTGTCGTCGGCATCCCGAAGGAGATTGTTTATGGACGCATCGCACCGGCCTTCGGGCTGGCGGTGCTGGTGGCGAGCGTCTGCTACGCGTGGTTTGGCCTGCAGATGGCGCGCGCCACCGGACGAACGGACGTCACCGCGCTGCCGTCAGGCCCGAGCGCGCCGTCGATTTTTACCGTCACCTTTCTGGTCCTGATGCCGGTCTACCAGCAAACCGGTGACGCTGATTTTGCCATTCAGATCGGTCTGGTGTGGTGCTTTGTCGAGGCGATGATTCTGGCGGGCGGCTCTTTCCTGGGGGAGACCATCCGCAAGATGATCCCGCGTACCGTGCTGCTCTCGTGTCTGTCGGGCCTGGGCCTGCTGTTGCTGGCGATGAACCCGATGCTGCAGGCGTTTGAAGCGCCCACCGTGTCGTTCATTTTGCTGCTGCTGATCTTCATTAACTGGTTCGGCAAAAAACCGATCTTCGCCAGGATCCCGACCGGTCTGCTGTTGTTGATTGCTGGCACGGTGTTAGCGTGGATCTCCGGCCTGCAAAGCCCGGAGGCAATCAAAGCCTCGATGTCCTCTTTCGGCTTTAACCCGCCCGAAGTCCATGTAGAAGGTTTCCTGCAGGGCTTGCCGCACGCGCTGCCGTACCTGGCGTCTGCCGTGCCGCTGGGGCTGGCGAACTACATCTTCGACCTGGAAAACATTGAAAGCGCCCACGCGGCGGGAGACGAGTACCCGACCCGCAAGGTAATGCTGGCGAACGGCCTGGCCTCCATGCTCGGCTGCCTGATGGGCAATCCGTTCCCGGTGACGGTCTATGTGGGTCATGCGGGCTGGAAAGCGATGGGCGCCAGCATCGGCTACACGCTGGCCTCCGGCGTGACGATGTTTATCGTGCCGCTGTTCGGGCTGGGGGCGTTTATGCTCGCCATCATTCCGATGACCGCCATCGTGCCGATCCTGGTGTTTATCGGCGTTGTCACCGCCAACCAGGTGGTGAGGGAAACGCCCAAAGTGGAGGTGCCCGTGATTTTCATCTGCCTGTTCCCGTGGATCGCCAACTGGGCGTTGACCATGATGAACAGCGTGATGGGCGCGGCGGGCACCAGCGCGGCGAAAATCGGCACCGACGTGCTGCACAGTAAAGGGATCTACTACGAGGGGCTGGTGCATCTGGGCAGCGGCGCACCGCTCGCCAGCATGCTGTGGGGCTGCATCGCCATCTTCGCCATTATCAACAAACCGCTGCGCGGCGCCGTTGCTGCCGCCGGTGGCGCACTGCTGGCGCTGTTTGGCGTGATCCACGCCCCGGTGGTGGGCTTTGCCGAAGGCAGTTCGCTGATGTTTGTGACGGCGTATCTGATGATGGGCGGCATGTTTGTGGTGAAGCATGTGCTGGATATCTCTATTAATCCCCCTCTCCCTGTGGGAGAGGGCCGGGGTGAGGGCACCAGAACGCACCTTCTAAAGGAAACAAAATGAAAGAGCTTATGGTCGTCGCCATCGGCGGCAACAGCATTATCAAAGATAACGCCAGCCAGTCGGTTGAACATCAGGCGCAGGCGGTAAAGGCGGTGGCAGAGTCGGTGCTGGAGATGCTGGCATCCGACTACGACATTGTGCTCACGCACGGCAACGGCCCCCAGGTCGGGCTGGATCTGCGCCGCGCCGAAATCGCCCACGAACGGGAGGGACTGCCGCTCACGCCGCTGGCCAACTGCGTGGCGGATACGCAGGGCGGTATCGGCTACCTGATCCAGCAGGCGCTTAATAACCGCCTGTCTGCGCGCGGTGAGCAAAAAGCGGTCACCGTTGTCACTCAGGTGGAGGTGGATAAAAACGATCCGGGCTTTAGCCACCCGACCAAGCCCATCGGCGCATTCTTCAGCGAAGCGCAGCGCGATGAACTGCAGCAGGCGCATCCGGACTGGCACTTTGTTGAGGATTCTGGCCGGGGCTATCGTCGCGTGGTGGCGTCGCCGCAGCCGTTACGCATTGTTGAAGCCGATGCCATCAAGACCCTGACGCAAAAAGGCTTTGTGGTAATTGGCGCGGGCGGCGGCGGTATTCCGGTGGTGCGCACTGAGCAGGGCGATTACCAGAGCGTTGACGCGGTGATTGATAAAGATCTCTCCACCGCGCTGCTGGCGCGCGAGATCCGCGCCGACGTGCTGGTGATCACCACCGGGGTCGAAAAAGTGTGCATCCACTTTGGCAAGCCGAACCAGCAGGCGCTGGACACGGTGAGCGTGGCGCAGATGACGCGTTACAAAGACGAGGGCCATTTCCCGGCGGGCAGCATGCTGCCCAAAATCGTCGCCTCGCTGGAATTTTTACGCCATGGCGGCAAGCGCGTGATCATCACCTCGCCAGACTGCCTGCCCGCCGCGCTACGCGGGGAAACCGGTACCCATATTGTTAATGAAGGAAGATAAGATGAGTGAAAATAAAAGCCGCCGTGAATTCATCAGCCAGAGCGGCAAAATGGTCACCGCCTGCGCGCTGTTTGGCGCGACCGGCTCCGTCGCGTATGCTGCCGATTCCGCAAAACCAACCTGCGAGACGGGCAAACCGATGAACATCACCGCTAAACACTACTACCTGGACAACGTGCTGCTGGAGGCCGGATTTAACGTCGACGGCGGCGTGGCGACGAGCACCCGCACCGAGCTGAAAACGCTGGAGATCAAAGACGGGAAAATTGTCGCCCTGCGCGATAACAAAAGTCACGCGGACGCCACCCTGCCGCACTATGACGCAGGCGGCAAGCTGATGCTCCCGGCGATGCGCGATATGCACATTCACCTGGATAAAACCTTCTACGGCGGCCCGTGGCGTTCGCTCAACCGCCCGGCGGGTACAACCATTCAGGATATGATCCGCCTTGAGCAGAAGCTGCTCCCCGAACTCCAGCCTTATACCCAGGAGCGCGCCGAAAAGCTGATCGATTTGATCCAGTCGAAAGGCTCCACCCTCGCCCGCAGCCACTGCAATATTGAGCCGGTCTCGGGCATGAAGAATCTCGAGAACCTGCAGGCGGTGCTGGCGCGTCGCAAGCCCGGATTTGAGTGCGAGATCGTGGCGTTTCCACAGCATGGCCTGTTGCTGTCGAATTCCGAAAAACTGATGCGCGAGGCGATGCAGGCCGGGGCGCACTACGTGGGCGGGCTGGACCCAACCAACGTTGACGGGGCGATGGAGAAATCTCTCGACACCATGTTCCAGATTGCGCTGGATTACGACAAAGGGGTAGATATTCACCTGCACGAAACCAGCCCGGCGGGCGTGGCAGCGGTGAACTACATGGTCGAAACCGTGGAGAAAACCCCGCAACTGAAGGGCAAACTGACCATCAGCCACGCCTTTGCGCTGGCCACGCTCAACGAGCAGCAGGTGGACGAAATTGCCACCCGCATGGCGGCGCAGCAGGTGACTATCGCCTCCACCGTGCCGATTGGCACCCTGCACATGCCGCTGAAGCAGCTGCGCGATAAAGGCGTGTTTGTCATGACGGGCACCGACAGCGTGATCGACCACTGGTCGCCGTACGGCCTGGGGGACATGCTGGAAAAAGCGAATCTCTACGCCCAGCTCTATATCCGCCCTAATGAGCAGACGCTGTCCCGCGCTTTAGGTATTGCGACCGGTGACGTGCTGCCGCTGAACGACAAAGGTGAACGCGTCTGGCCGAAAGCGCAGGACGACGCCAGCTTTGTGCTGGTGGACGCCTCCTGTTCCGCCGAGGCGGTGGCGCGCATTTCACCGCGCACCGCGACCTTCCATAAGGGGAACCTTGTCTGGGGCACGGTGGGTTGATGTGCATTTCTCCCTCTCCCGGTGGGCTGAGGGTTCCCCAGAAAAATGAAAAGCACGATGAAGTGTGATCTACTGGTTGCGCTAACAAATCAGAAGAGACCTCATCGTGCCTTTACAGACAGTCTGCCAGAAATTTTTCTCCGCGTCTTTACCGGATGTTCACAGCTTCCGGATTAATGTCCTTGTTTCCATGGCCGTTGCCCTCACGCACGGTGCGGATCTGACCCTGACCAGCCTTGGTCGCACTCTTCCCGGCAGAGCGCACGTCAAAAATAAAATTAAACGTGTTGACCGTGCCCTGGGTAATACCGCCCTTCACCGGGATATTCCCCGTATTCAGCACCTGCTCACACATACCATCACCTCCCTGATGCCCTTCTGTGTGATTGCTGTCGACTGGACAGGCTGGCATGACAGGAACTGGTATCTTCTGCGGGCAAGCCTGGTCTGTAATGGTCGCTCACTGCCGCTTATGAGTGAGGTTGTCCCCGCAGAGCTGGCGCAGAACAGCGATGTACAGTGCCGCTTCCTTGACCGCCTGCATGATGCCATCCCGAAAGATAAAGCCGTCACCATCATTACGGATGCAGGCTTCCGGACAGACTGGTTCCGGCATGTCAGCCAGCTGGGCTGGAGCTTCACCGGCAGGGTCAGGGGCTGCATCAGCTTCCGGCTGGACGGAGATAAAAAATGGATGAAAATCAGTGAGCTTGAGGCTACCGGACAACCGGTCTGCGTGGGTTACGGTGTCCTGTCCCGTAAACCACGAACGCCCTGTTACGGCCGGTTCTATCTGCATAAGCGCCCTGACGCAGGGCGTCAGGGAAAAGGGGGGATGCCGAAAACACAGCGGGAACACCGCAGTAGCGCGCGGGAGCCCTGGCTGCTGTTCAGTAATGCAGAGGGACTGGAGCCGCACCAGATAATGGCCCTGTACAGCCGCAGAATGCAGATAGAACAAAACTTCCGGGACGACAAAAGTCCACGCTTCGGGTTCGGTCTGAGGCTGAGCCGGAGTCAGGGAAAAGGGCGACTGGAAGTGCTGAATATGGTCGCGGCAATGGCAAGCCTGGTGATGTGGCTGGCAGGTTACAGGGCAGAAAGGCAGTGTTTACACTGGCACTATCAGGCAAGCAGCATCAGGCACAGACGGGTGCTGTCATACCTGAGTCTGGCAGAAGAAGTCATCCGGCATGAGCCCGGGAAAGTGAGACGGCTGAATATAGTTAACGAGATGAAAAAGCTGGGAAAAGAGTACAGTAATATGGTCATGGTGGCATGACCATATTACTGGGGATCCCTCAGCCCGGTGGGAGAGGGTTGGGGTGAGGGCAACAGGCCGCAGATTTTGTAGGTCGGGTAAGGCGAAGCCGCCACCCGACGTTACAGATGATAACCCGACAGCCGCAGCTCCCGGTCAATCCACTCAACGAACTGCTGGATCTTCCACGCGCGTTCATGCATATGCGGCATTACCAGATGATGCGCGTTAATGGCGATCCCCATCTCATCCGGCAGTACCTGCACCAGTGAGCCATCTTTCAGGTGGTCTGTCGCCATCATTTTGCTCTCAAGGATAAATCCCAGCCCCATGCGCGCCGCTTCAAAGCTCATATAGGAGCGGTCAAAGCTGAGGCTGAAGTTGAGCCAGGGCCTGTCGATATTGTGCCAGGCGAACCATTTTTCCCAGTTCACCAGAGTGCTGGTGGACGAGATGAGTGACTGTTGCAGCAGATCGGTGGGTGTGCTGATGGGGTGTTTTTGCGCATATTCCGGCGAGGCCAGCACCACCAGCGTGTCGTTTTTTATGGTCATCACCCGGTAAGCATCCCAGTCCGGGATACCGTGGCGGATATCAATATCAATATTATCTCTGGCGAATTGCAGATTCTCATAGGAGCAGGTGAGATTGATGGTGATATCGGGATATTCGGCGCGAAACTTACCCAGGCGGCGCAACAGCCATGACAACCCGAAGGTGGGCGAGGAGTGCACCCGAAGCACGGCGTTATCTTTCTCTTTGACGATCTGATCGGTGGCGCGTCCGATAGCGCTCATCGCCGCCGAGACCTCCCGCAGATATTTTTCACCCGTTGGGGTGAGCTGAACCCCTTTGCCGCTGCGGATGAATAATTTCTTGCCCATCCACGACTCCAGCGACGCGATCTGATGGCTGACCGCGGAGGGGGTGACGTTGAGCTGTTCGGCCGCCTGATGGATGCTCAATGCGTTAGCGACGGCGATGAATGCCTGCAAATTTCTGAGCGAGGGCAGTGATAACGTCTGGCGATCCTGCGCGGACATAGCCTACTCCTGTCATGTTTATTGATAAAAAACATAACATTGAGACGACATGCGGGCAATTTTATCCCGATGTTATTTTTTTGAGCTGTATCGCGAATCAAATTTATCTCAGCAATAAATGAGGTTTATTGAATGGTGTTTCATTCATGAGCCGATATATTGACCTTGAACGTAAAAATAAAACGACTCACGTTGTTCGAATAATGAGGTAAGTTATGTCTCGTATAGAACATGCTGTCCCCTACATAAACACTAAAAAAACCAATTACCGTTTCGTTGTGCTGGCATTAATTTTTATTGTGTATGCCATTAACTATGCTGACCGAACAAATATTGGTGCAGTACTGCCCTTTATCATTGATGAGTTTCATATTAATAATTTCGAAGCCGGTGCCATCGCCAGTATGTTCTTTTTGGGATACGCATTGAGCCAAATTCCAGCGGGCTTTTTTATCGCCAAAAAGGGGATTCGCGGCATGGTGGCGCTGTCGATATTCGGCTTCTCGGCGTTTACCTGGCTGATGGGCACGGCGACCTCAGTTCTGGGTCTGAAGTTTATTCGTCTGGGGCTGGGGTTAACGGAGGGTCCGTGCCCCGTCGGGCTGGCCTCCACCATCAATAACTGGTTTCCACCCAGGGAGAAGGCGACGGCCACGGGGGTCTACATCGCGGCCACCATGTTCGCGCCGATCCTCGTGCCGCCGCTGGCGGTGTGGATCGCCATGACCTGGGGCTGGCGTTGGGTCTTCTTCTCCTTCGCGATCCCCGGTCTGGTCATTGCCGTTCTGTGGTATCTGCTGGTGCGCACCAGACCATCAGAGAGCGCATTCGTCTCTAAAGCCGAACTGGAGACCATTACTGTGGGTCAGGAGACGCCGGACGCCAGACGGGAAAACATCGTGATTTCACCGGGCTTTGCGCGCCTTGACCGCCTGATTCGCGTGCGGGACTTAGCCCCGGTGAGCACGGTAAAAGGGCTGTTTACCTCGAAGAATATCCTCGGCGACTGTCTGGCCTATTTCATGATGGTCAGCGTGCTGTATGGCCTGTTGACGTGGATCCCGCTCTATCTGGTGAAAGAGAAAGGCTTTACGTTTATGAGCATGGGGCTGGTCGCCAGTATGCCGTGCATCGGCGGATTTATCGGGGCGATTTTTGGCGGTTACGTATCCGACAAACTGCTCGGCCGTCGGCGTAAACCGACCATGATGTTTACCGCCATCAGCACCGTGTTAATGATGGTCATCATGCTGAATATTCCGCAAAGCACCGTTGCGGTTTGCGTGGGGCTGTTTTTTGTCGGCCTCTGTCTGAATATCGGCTGGCCTGCTTTTACGGCTTACGGTATGGCCGTTGCGGACAGTAAAACCTATCCGATAGCTGCGTCAATTATCAATAGCGGCGGAAATCTCGGCGGATTTGTTTCCCCGATGCTGGCAGGTTTTCTGCTGGATAAAACAGGAAGTTTTAATTCTGTCTTTATTTATTTCGGTGTTTGTGCAGCGATTGGCCTGTTTGTGATTATGTTGCTGGATGAACCGAAATAAAAAATAAATTCCTTTTACCATAGTGGAGTAAATATATGCTACTGAAAGATAAAGTCGCCGTTATTACCGGCGCGGCTTCTGTACGCGGTTTGGGTTTTGCCACGGCTAAATTATATGCCGGGCAGGGTGCGAAGGTGGTGATTATCGATTTAGATGCTGAGGCCAGTCGGGCAGCGGCGGCGAATCTGGGTGAAGAGCATCTGGGCCTTGCGGCGAACGTCAGCAATGAATTACAGGTTAACGCCGCCATTGAGCAGGTGCTGGGAAAATACGGGCGCATCGATATTCTGGTGAATAACGCCGGAATTACTCAGCCGATTAAGCTGATGGATATTAAACGCGAGAATTACGACGCGGTGCTGGACGTCAGCCTGCGCGGCACGCTGCTGATGTCCCAGGCGGTGATCCCCACCATGCGCGCGCAGAAGTCAGGCAGCATTGTCTGCATTTCATCGGTATCAGCACAGCGCGGCGGCGGTATTTTTGGCGGCCCCCACTACAGCGCAGCTAAAGCAGGTGTGCTGGGCCTGGCGAAAGCGATGGCCCGCGAGCTGGGTCCGGATAACGTACGCGTAAACTGCATTACACCCGGCCTTATCCAGACGGACATCACCGCAGGCAAGCTGAGCGATGAGATGAAAACCGCCATCCTGGCGGGCATTCCGCTTAACCGCCTCGGCGACGCGCAGGATATTGCCCGCGCCGCGCTGTTCCTTGGCAGCGACCTTTCGTCTTACTCCACCGGTATCACGCTCGACGTGAACGGCGGCATGCTGATCCATTAAGGAGACTCGACGATGACGGATACCACAGTTCAACAGGTTGCCGCGGCGGCATGGCGTATTCGCCGCTATGCGCTGCGCATGGGCGAAGTGCAGGGGCAGGGCTACATCGGGCAGGCGCTGGGCTATGCCGACGTACTGGCCACCGCGTTTACCCACGGTATGAACCTCAAGCCGGACGAGCCGGAGTGGGAAGGTCGTGACCGTTTTCTGCTTTCCCACGGTCATTACGCCATTGCCTGTTATGCCGCCCTGATTGAAGCCGGGATCATTCCTGAAGAGGAGCTGGAGACCTACGGCTCGGACGACAGCCGCCTGCCAATGTCCGGTATGGCAACTTACACGCCGGGCATGGAGATCTCCGGTGGTTCGCTGGGGCAGGGGTTAAGTATTGGGGTCGGCATGGCGCTGGGGCTGAAGCACAAGCAGAGCGCGGCATGGGTCGTTAACTCCATGTCGGACGGTGAGCTTGACGAAGGATCAACCTGGGAAGCGGCTATGTCTGCAGCGCACCATGGCCTGTCGAACCTGATCGTGCTGGTGGACATTAACCGCCAGCAGGCAGACGGCAATTCGCACAAGATCCTTGGCTTTGAGCCGCTGGAGGATAAATGGACCTCGTTCGGCTGGTATGTGCAGCGCGTAAATGGCAACGATGTCCCTGCGCTGGTGGCGGCGTTTGATAACGCCAGACGCTATCCGGAAAACCAGCCACGCGTCATTTTGTGCGACACGCTGATGGGCAAAGGTGTGCCTTTCCTCGAACAACGTGACAAGAACCATTTTATTCGCGTGGATGCTGACGAGTGGCAAAAGGCACTCGCCGTGCTGGATGCCAACAAACCTGAAGGAGTGCTGTAATGAGCCAGATAACGGAGAAAAAACCGCGTTTAACCACGTCGGCCATGATTGCCTCTATTGCGGAAGACGGCCAGGAGACGCGCTCTGCACCGTTCGGCCATGCGCTGGTGAAGCTCGCGGAACAGCGCCCGGAAGTTGTCGGTATGACGGCGGATTTGTCGAAATATACCGATCTGCATATCTTTGCCCAGGCGTATCCGGAACGTTTCTTCCAGATGGGGATGGCGGAGCAACTCTTGATGGGCGCGGCCGGGGGAATGGCAAAAGAGGGGTTTATTCCCTTCGCCACGACATATGCGGTCTTTGCCACCCGTCGTGCCTACGATTTTATTCATCAGGTTATCGCCGAAGAGCATCTCAATGTGAAGATATGCGCTGCACTACCGGGGTTAACCACGGGCTACGGTCCGAGCCACCAGGCGACGGAAGATATTGCGATTATGCGAGGTATTCCGGGGATGACCATCATCGATCCCTGCGACGCGATAGACACCGAACAGGCTGTACCGGCGATCGCGGCGCACAATGGGCCGGTGTATATGCGACTGCTGCGCGGCAAGGTGCCGGTGGTGCTGGACCAGTACAATTACCAGTTTACGCTGGGCAAAGCCGCGCTGCTGGAAGAGGGGAGCGACGTTCTGATCATCGCCTCAGGGCTAATGACCATGCGCGCGCTGGAGGCAGCAAAGCAACTGCGTAAGGATAACGTCAGCGTGGCGGTACTGCACTCGCCCACCATTAAACCGCTGGATGAGGAGACCATTCTGGCGCAGGCCGCGAAACCGGGACGGCTGGTTATTGTGGCGGAAAACCACAGCAGCGTTGGCGGGCTGTGTGAGGCCGTCGCGTCGCTGTTAATGCGCAACCGCGTGAACGTGGATTTCGATACCGTCGCATTGCCGGACGCGTTCCTTGATGCGGGGGCGCTGCCAACCCTGCACGACCGCTACGGGATCTCAACCACCGCTATGGTGGAGAAAATCCGAAGCAGGCTCTGATCGTGACGGGGCGAGCGTTCCTCGCCCCTTTCCTGCTTCAGTAACCCACCTTATACACCCGCCCGGTCTGCACCCCTTCCACGCTACGGCGATAGGCTTGCGCCACGGCGGCGGCCGGCACGCTTTCAAAGCCCGGGAAGAAGCCGTCGTACGTTTCGACCGATTCGGTGAGGACCGTCGGGCTTATCAGGTTGATGCGGATCCCGCGCGGCAGCTCGCAGGCGGCAGCGCGAACAAACCCTTCCAGCGCGGCATTCACCGTGGTGGCATTGACGCCCTGCGCGATGGGCTCGTGCGCCACAATCCCGCTAATCAGGGTAATGGAGCCGCCATCGTTCAGGTAGTGCTGGCCGGTCAGCGCCAGGCGCACCTGTCCGAGCAGTTTATCCTGTAACCCCTGATTGAAATCGCTGTCTTTCATGGTGGTGAGGGGGCCAAAGTACAACCCGCCGCTGGCGGAGACAATCGCATCCACACGACCGACCTTCTCAAACAGCGCCTGCACGCTCGCCTGTGACGTAATATCCACCTGCTCATCGCCCTGCGTGCGGCCCACGCGGATCACTTCGTGGCGGCGACTGAGCGCCTCCGTTACTGCGCGACCGACCGTACCGCTGGCACCAATAATGATGATTTTCATAGCCGACTCCTCATGTTGTGAGCCTGCATTCTTTAATAAATTAAAAGTCGGATAAACTGGGCTAAAGTTAGAAGATTGCTAACCAGAGGTTTGTAATATGGATAAGCTTCGCGGCATGGAAACCTTTATCGCCGTAGTGGAAAGCGGCAGTTTTACCGGGGCGGCCTCCCGGCTGGATATGTCGTCGGTGATGGTGGGGAAGTACATTGCGCTGCTGGAATCCGAGCTTGGCACCCGTCTGCTGGAGCGCAATACGCGACGTCAAAGCCTGACCGACGCCGGGCGGGTCTATTATGACGAGGCGAAGCGGGTGCTGGAGCAGGTGGCCATTGCCGAAAGCGCAGTGGAACGTCTGCGCGCCGCACCGGCGGGCACCCTGCGCGTGACGGCACCTACGTCGTTTGGCGGCTGCGTTATCGCGCCGCTGACCGCCACCTTTTTGCAGCGCTACCCGGCAGTGCGTATCGAACTGGATCTCACTAACCGGATGGTGGATCTGGTGGAAGAGGGGGTCGATCTGGCCATTCGCATTGGTGATATTCGCAATGACGATCTGGTGGCGAAATACCTGTGCCCTTACAACATGGTGATCTGCGCGTCGCCGGATTATCTGGCGCGCCACGGTACGCCGCAAACGCCTGCCGATCTGGTGGACCATCTCTGCCTTTCCCACACGGTATGGACCGCGCGTAACGAATGGCGGTTGCCGGGTGTGGAGGGCGAGGTGCGCTGGAAGCGCGATGCCATTTTACGATGCAACGACGGCTACGGCTTACGCATGGCGGCGCGCGCCGGGGCGGGGCTGCTTCTGCAGCCGGAGGTGCTGGTGGCGGAAGAGCTGGCAAGCGGCAGGCTGGTTCGGGTTCTGGAGCCGTTTACACCCGCGCCGAGGCCGGTGCATTTACTGTGGCGTCAGGATTTACGTCCCCTCCCGAAGCTAACGGAATTTATTGCTCATATTCTGCTAAGATTGGGCACAATATAAAAAAGAAGGTAATCAAAGAATGTCTGCAAACAAACTCGCCAGCAGCGCGCAGGGCCTGCAATCTTCCGCCATCCGTGAATTATTAAAACATAGCAAAATGGCAGGCGTCATTTCGCTGGGTGGGGGTATTCCTAACCCGGCTTTGTTCGATCACGAAGGCCTGAAAATCGCCGCTGATGCCGTACTGTCGCAGCATTTTGGTGAAGCCTTCCAGTATGGTCTGACCGAGGGTGTGCCGGGACTGCGGGAAGAGATTCAGCGCATCTGCGAAGGGCGCGGGATCCGCTGCAAAGCGGATGATGTGGTCGTGACCTCCGGTTCACAACAATCCCTCGACGTGCTGGCGCGCGCGTTAATTAATCCGGGCGATACCGTCGTCGTCGAACGCCCAACCTATCTTGCCGCGCTGCAGGTCTTTGGTCTGGCGCAGGCGAATTTCGAATCCGTTGGCACCGATGGCGACGGCATGAAAGTGGATGAACTCGAAGCCCTGGTGGCAAATAAACCCATCAAAGCGGTTTATATTGTGCCGACATTTGGTAACCCGGGTGGCGTTACGCTGTCTGAGGCGCGCCGTAAACAGCTGGTGGAACTCTCGAAGCGCTATGACTTCGTGATTATCGAAGACGATCCGTACAGTGAAATTAATTACACCGACGAAGTTTTCCGCCCGTTAATTGCCCATGCCAAAGATATCGGCAACGAAGAGAACGTGGTGTATACCTCAACCTTCTCTAAAATTCTCGCGCCGGGCACCCGTGTGGGCTGGGTGCTGGTACCGGAGTGGCTGAAGCGTGCGGTGGTGAACCTGAAGCAAACCACCGATCTGCACACCAGTACGCTGTCGCAGCTGATGACTTACGAATACCTGAAAACCGGGCGTCTGGCCGGACAGATCAAAATGATCCGCGAAGCCTATCGTCAGAAGTATCAGACGTTCGCCAACGAACTGGAAGCCGAGCTGGGCGATGTGATGTCGTTCCACAAGCCGAAGGGCGGCATGTTCCTGTGGGCGAATATGAAAAATGGTAGTAATACCACGCGCTGGCTGGAAAAGACGTTAAGTAACGGCGTAGTATTTGTGCCGGGCGAATTTTTCTACTGCAATGAGCCAGACCATTCGACGCTGCGTATGTCGTTTGTCACGCCAACGGATGAAGAGCTGAAAGAGGCGGTTCGTCGCCTGAAAAAATCGCTGTAAAAGACCTGCGCATAATGGCGCTCCTGCCGTTATGCGCAATACGCGTTCAGGGCGGCAGGAGCCGCGATCGTCCATGGTGATCTCCATGTTTGAATTTCTGCTCGGTGTCGTTACGCACACACCCGCCTGGGTGTGGGTGCTGTTTATCTTCCTTATCTCCCGCGGCATTAAAGCCCGCAAGCCGGCCACCGTGACGCTGGAGCGGCTTGCTATCATTCCGGGCATTTTTCTTATCTGGGATATTTACGATCTGGTGGTCTATCGCACGCTGACTCCTGCGACTGTTGCATTGTGGACGGCGGGGATCCTTGCCGGTGCGGCACTGGGGTACTTCCTGATTAAGCAGGCGGCTATCACCCGAGCTGAGGCACCGCGCAGCCTCCACCGTCAGGCAGACTACACCGCGCTGCCGTTTATGATGCTGGCGTTCGCGGTGAAGTATGTGCTGGGCGTGATGAGCGCCATCTCTCCCCATACAATGCAGCAACCCGCCATGAGCGCGCTGGCGATTATCTCAGGCGGGGTATTTGCGGGCGTGTTTATCGGTAAATTTGCGCGTTATGTTGAGGTATATAACCGTAGCGTACCGCGCCCGGCGGAGTGACGTTACTCTGTCGCATGGGCCAGCGTGCGATCTGAAGCATCGCCGCTGAGGGCCCGCGTGACTTCATGGATCCGCCAGATTTTCCCTTCACGCAGCGCGGCAAACAGGTAAACCTCGATCTCTGCCTGACGACCGCCAGGATACGTGACCGTCACGATATGCCGGTCAGCCAGAAGTTCGTCATGACAGGCTATCTCCGCCACGGTAAAGGCGATCGTGCGAGTCTGCGAGCGGACGTGGCTCAGGTGCTGGATAAATCCCCGGTAATCAAGCGTGTGACCGTCCGTAACCTGCTGGTAATCGGGCGTAAAGACCTCTGCCGGATCGATATCGCCGTTGAATAAGCGTGTTAACAGGCACGCCATCTTTTCGCGCTGCGCGGCGTTGTCGGTGTCGGCTATCAGGGATGTGATTATGCTCATTAGGGGCTCCTTATGTGGTTTAGTCGCCATTATCCTTGACAGCCGAAGACGCAGTTTCTGTAATACGCCGATGAATAACGATTTTCGGTCAAAATGATATGGTCAGTACTGAGACGCTCCTTCATCCTGGCGGGTACCGAACCCCCTGGCACAGCCATCGCGCTGGCCAGCTGTGGCGCATTGCAACGGGTCTGCTGGTGATTGAGTCGCAGCGGGGGCGCTCGGTCGTACCGGCAAAACACATCGGCTGGATCCCGCCAGGTAATCAGCACGCCGCCTTTTCTGAAAGCGCGATAGAAGGCAGCGCCATCTATCTTGACCCCGCCTGCTGTGCAAGGCTTCCCGATGTGCCCGCCCTGTTCGAGCCCGACGATCTTACCCATGCACTGTTTTCCCGCTTAAGCGTTGCTGAAAGCGAGTACGATCCGCGAAAGCTCACCCTGCTGCTGGATGAGCTTGCCGTGGCACCTCAGGTGCACTTTTCTCTGCCCGTGCCGACGGATCCGCGTCTGAAGGACGTAGTCAGGCATTTGCTGCAGTTTGTCGATGATAATCAGACGGTTGAGAGCCATGCCCGCCAGGCGGGGATGAGCGTGCGTACGTTCAACCGTCGGTTTCGTGCCCAGACCGGAATGAACTTCGTTAACTGGCGGCAACTGGCGCGGGTAATGCAGGCAATGGAGTGGCTGGCCGCGGGGAAGCCGGTGGGATGGATTGCGCTGTCTTGCGGTTACAGCAGCGTCAGCGCATTCATTGAGGTCTTCAGCGCGTGGACCGGTAAAACGCCGGGGCAGTGGGCGCTTAAAGAAGCCCCTTTTGGGCGAAGGTAATGCGCGTGGCGTCGTTGAGATGCGTAATTTTTCCTGGTTATTCATAATTAACGTCCTGTTTATAAATATAAAACAGGTGCGGTATGATGCCCTCACCCCGGCCCTCTCCCACAGGGAGAGGGAGAAAACCACCTCAACCCAGCAACGCGATTCCAGCCTCCGTCCTCAGCCAGCGCGGGGCTTTTAGCTGGTCGGCAAAATATCCAGTGAGTTCAAAGAGCAAATCCCCCATCACGCGTGCGGATCCGGGCGTGAGCGCGCCAGTCATCAACAGTTGGGTAATTTCCTCGCAGTAGCGGCAGAGCTGGTCGGATTCGGTGTTGAATACAGGCTCACGTTCGGGAAACCGATCGACGGTGAGACGTTCCTGTAGGTGCTCAGGGATAGGCTCCAGCAGCATTGGGCGGAGCAGGGCAAAAGTCGAGGCAAGACGACCGCAGAGGGCTATTTTTCTCGCGGGATTGGTCTCTTCCACCAGCGCTTCGCAATAGCGTTGGCAATTGTCGGCAAGATCGATGAAGTCGGTGTTGCAGTCGAAAGGGGTCGTGAAAAGTGCGTTACTGGTGGTCATGATTTTTCTCCAATCAGGTAATTAACCCGGCCGCGGAAATGCCAATTTCCGGGTGGCAGGTCTGAACGGAGTTGGCATTACCGGCTTGGAGTGTACCGGCGCGTCTTGCGACGCCCCCGCCCAGCCCACCATTGGAATGTAGCCAGACGTGCGGCGTAACAAGGACTTACGCCGTCTCCAATCATAACCGGGATGCCAATCCCGACGCCAGATTTTGCTGGCGTGGGATGAACATACGCCCGGTTAACCATAAAAAGAAGAGGGTTATCCAGGGGAAATCCAATCCTGCGAGGCGGCTTCAGGAAATGATGTAAGGCGTTTCATCACCGCTCCCTCAGCGCTTCCTTCGCCCGGTTAAACGGCTTAATCATATAATCCAGCACCGTTTTCTCCCCGGTTTTAATATCCACCGTCGCAATCATCCCAGGCACAATTGAGAAGTGCCTGCCTGCTTTATTCACCAGGTAATCCTGGCTGGTGCGGATAAACACCCGGTAATAGAACACTTCCGGCTTGGCTTCGTCCTGGATGGTGTCCGGGGAAATCGTCTCTACCACCCCGTGCAGCCCGCCGTAAATGGCGTAGTCGTAGGCGGTGATTTTGACCAGCGCTTCCTGGTTCGGGTGGATAAAGGCGATATCGCGCGGCGAGAGGCGAGTTTCGATCAGCAGGTGATCGTCCACCGGCACGATCTCCATCAGCTCGCCGTTGGGCGGGATCACGCCGCCGATGGTGGTGACCTTGATGTTTTTCACGATCCCGCGCACCGGCGATTTCACCGTCAGGCGCGTGACGGAATCCTGACGGCCTTTCAGGATCGCCGAGACCATATCCACCTCCGCGTTGGCTTTGGAGAGCGCCTCGCGCGCCTGAACGTAATACTGCGAGCGCACGTCGGTGAGCTTCAGCTCCAGGTCACTTTTCTGCCGCTGCAGGCGCAGCACCTCTACGTGGCTGGCGGCCCCGGTTTTGACCAGCCGCTGGGTGATCGCCAGCTCCTTATTGGCGAGATCGAGCGCGGCACGCAGCTCCCGCTGGGTATCCTCAAGCTGCGCGCGGCGGGAGTTGTAAAGCCGCGTTTCGTCGGCAATTAACTCAGGCCATTCCTTC
This sequence comes from Enterobacter cloacae complex sp. 277I4, assembly GCF_050031465.1. NCBI lineage: Bacteria > Pseudomonadati > Pseudomonadota > Gammaproteobacteria > Enterobacterales > Enterobacteriaceae > Enterobacter > Enterobacter cloacae complex sp. 277I4. The sequence continues at coordinate 3,898,048 of NZ_JBLGWC010000001.1, read as the reverse complement.
AGCGAAGGGGGGAACTTCAACGGCAGATCGTTTACCTCGGCATACAGGCGCGCGCTGGAGGCCAGCGAGGCGCGATAGCGTGCCGCACTTTCGCCGACGTTTGATTCTGAACGCGTGGGATCAAGGCGCGCCAGCACTTGTCCGGCCTGTACCTGATCGCCCTCGTGGACGTTCAGCTCGGTGAGGATCCCCCCGTCCAGCGACTGTAAAACCTGCTCGCGCGAGCTGGGGATCACTTTGCCGGTACCGGTTGAGACCTCATCCAGCACGCCAAACCAGGCCCAGATCCCGAGGACGATAAACAGCAGCAGAGAGAGGATCACGATTCGTCGCGCGCCGGTGTAGCCGCTTTCGGAACCGAGCGCATTATCCAGATCGTCCATTGCCGCGGCATCACGCTGACTGATTTTCATTTTTCCACTCCCTTGCGGCGGCTGCCTGCTGTTGTTGAATGCGGCTGTTATTCAGCGCCTGCGCTTTCGGGGCATCCATCACCAGCATGCCCTCCTTGAGCACCACCACCCGCTCGACCAGTTCCAGCACCGGCACGCGATGGGTCGCAACGATAAGCGTGCGGTGGCCGAGCCAGGCGCTCAGACGCTGGATAAATTCCCGTTCGGTATGCTCATCCAGCGAGGCGGTGGGTTCGTCCATCAGGACGATATTCGGGTCGCGCAGCAGCATGCGTGCCAGCAGGATCGACTGCCGCTGGCCGCCGGAGAGCCCCACGCCGTTCTCCATGATCGGATAGTCCAGCCCCTTCGGCAGCTTCTGCACAAAGCTCGCCGCGCCGGTTAACTCCAGTGCGGCGAAAATCTCCTCGTCGGTGGCGCGCGGCATGCCGAGGGTGATGTTTTCCCGCAGGGTGCCGTAAAACAGCCGCGCGTTCTGGGTCATAAAGCCGACGTTGCGCCGGACATCGGCGACGTCGAGGTGCGGCAGGCTGAGGTTGTCGAGCCGCAGCTCGCCGCCCGCCAGATCCATCCCGCCTGCCATCGCCTGCAGCAGGGTTGATTTGCCCGCGCCGTTACGCCCGAGGATCGCCACTTTCTCACCGGGCTTGATCTCCAGACGGTTGATGCGCAGCGCCATGCGCGGATCCTCCGGGTGATAGCGAAACTGCGCCTGCTCGAACAGGTAGTGACCGCGCAGCACGTCCTGGCGGATCGGCGTCTCCTCGCGCTGGTTCTCGGTAGGTAACTGCATAATGCTGTCCAGCCCCTCTTTTGCCGCTTTCACCTGCTGCCAGCGGGCCAGCACGCCGCACAGCGTCGCCATGGGGGCGATCATGCGCGAGGCCAGCATCGAGGCGGCGACCACCGAACCGGTGGTCAGCGTGCCGTCGATCACCATCGGCGCGCCGACCACGATCACGGCGGCGTAAACCAGGCTCTGGATGGTCATCCCCCAGCTGATCAGATTCTGCGTCAGCTCGCGGGTACGCAGGCCAGATTCCGCGGTGATCTGGATATAGCTGTTCCACTGCTGCAAAAAGCGGTTTTCCGCCTGCATCAGCTTGATGTCCTCCAGCCCCTGCACGCTTTCTACCAGCACCGCGTTGCGCAGGGTCGATTCATGGGCGGATTGTTTCGCCAGCTCCGCCAGCTTCTTCTGCAGCAGCAGGCCGGGCAGAACCATGATCACCGCCGCCACCGGGGCGATCCACGCCAGCTGCGGGGCGATAATCGCCAGCACCACCACAAACAGTAAGAAGAAAGGCAGATCGACAATCGTCGAGATGGTGGAGGAGGTGACCATCTCGCGGATCTGCTCCAGCTCGCGCAGCTGGGAGATAAAGCTGCCGGTAGAGCGTGGGATCGCGCTGTTGCGCAGCCGCAGGGCGTGACCGAACACGCGATCCGAGACGCGCAGATCCGAGCGTTTGCCCAGCAGATCCATAATGTGCCCGCGCGCCACGCGCAACACGAAGCCGAACAGGGTGGCGATCAGCACCCCGATGGTCAGTACGTACAGCGTCGGATAGGACTGGGCGGGGATCACCCGGTCATACACCTGCATGGAAAAGACAATCCCGGAGAGCGACAGCACGTTGATAAACAGCGCGGCGAGCATCACCCAGCTGTAGGGGCGCAGGTCGCGCATTACCAGCCGGTAGAGCCAGTCCGGGCGGTATTTTGAGATATAGGCGTCCACCCGGCTGTCCTTCAGCGCTGCCAGCGGACGCAGGGCGATGACGTGGCGGATGGCGGGCAGCATCGCCGTCATCGACAAACGGTTGGTGTAGGTCTGGTCGTCAAAGAAGCTGACCTCCAGCGTATCGTCGCCGTCGAAATGTTCGATCACGCCAACCCTGCCGTCGTTTAGCGCCACCACCACCGGCAGACACCAGCTGTTGATCGACTGCTGGCTGGCGGTAAGCAGCTGAAACGACAGCCCCGCCTCGCGGGCGAGCTGGGTGAGGGCGGGCACCATCGGTTTGCCTTTCAGCCACGGTGCGCCTGCCAGCAGCGCGCCGGGAGAGCAGGCGACGCGGTAGCGCGTGGCAATAAAGCCAAAGGCCTGCGCCCACTGGGCCAGGGCATCATCCGTCATGGGCTCAGCTTGCGGCATATCACGCTCTTTCATGGCTGGATCTCCACGGTCTGGATGGTGCGGTTATCAAGATCGAACGCATGGCGCAGCTGCCCGGTGTTGTAGAGGCAGTTGAGCTGCAGCTGATGCAGCTGGCCAAGGGTCTGTTGCTGGGTGAAACGCGCCTGGTAGACCTCCTGCTCGGCGTTGAGCACATCGAGCAGCGGGCGTGAGCCAAGGTCAAGATACTGCTGCTGATACAGCTCGCGGGTGCGGGCGCTGAGCGCCTCCTGACGACCCTGGATCTGCAGGGTGCTGAGCAGGCTCATCACCTGACTGCGCGCCTCAAGCAGCTTCTGGCGAACTTCAAGGCGGGTGCGCTGAATGGTGGATTGCGCCGCTTCCACCGCGTGTCCGGCAGCGTTACGCCGGGCGGTGAGGCCGCCGCCCTGATAGAGCGGCATTTGCACTTTCACCCACGCGGAGTATTGCGTGCGATCCCGCGTTTCGTTACCCGCATAGCGGTCGTTGAGGTAGTGACGCACTTCCGGCTCCAGCGAGACGGTCGGAGTCATCTGGGCGTTGGCGTAGTCAAGGTTGGCCTGCGCGACGTTAGCCTGCGCCCAGGCCGCTAACACCGCAGGCACCAGACGATCGTCCGGTTCGGCGATATCACAGCTGCGGGCCAGCTTTTGCGGAAAATCGTTGCCCACCTCGTTGAGGGTGTTCCAGCCGAGAAAACTCATCAGCGTGGCGCGGGCGCTGTCGAGGCTGGCCTGGTACTGCATGAGCTGGGCGCGGGCCCCTTCGATACGGGCATCGGTCTGCACCACGTCAGAGAGCGAGGTAGCCCCTTCGTCGTTACGCTGGCGAGTCAGCTTGCCAATGGAGGAGAGGGCGTCGAGCTGTTCTTTGGCGGTATCGACCATCTGCTGCCAGGTTTGCACTTCCACCATGGCGATGGCGGTATCGTGGGCGATGGTGTCGATGCTCACCAGCACGTTGGCCTGCTGCTGGGCAACCCCGGCGTTTTCGGCACGCACCTGGCTTGCCACCTTGCCAAAGTCGTACAGCATCTGGGAAAGAGAGAGCACCAGCGATGGCGTAAAGCCATTATCGTCGCCGTCATGGGTATAGCCATTGTCCATACCGGCGTTAATTTGCGGGTAGTATTTCGATTTGGCGACGTCCACCTCTTCACTCTGTTGGTAGAGTTTTCCTACCGCTTCACTGATGGCCGGGTGCCAGGTGACGGCGCGGTTGACGGCGTCGCCAAGCTGCAGCGTGCCGGGGGCGGCGTTGCCCGCCACAGGCGCCACGCGGCCATTCAGGGAGGGGAGTTCCTGCGTTTCGCGAAGTTGTCCGGTATTAATCATCGCCGCCGGATTAGCGGAGAGTGCGGGCACAGATATCAGGCAGCACGAGAGCCACCAGTAAGGCATCATCTTTCCCATGTCATGTCCCTAATAAAAAATAAGTACAGCTTTATTGTTTATGCCCGGGCGCAGTGCGCCCGGGTCAGGTACTACAGGTGCTATCAGGTCACGATGTGTTGCTGGTTAACTAACTCGTCGTAGGTGGTCTGGACGTTATCAAGCGTCACGAGCGTGGTATTGGTATAGGTGCTTCCTGTACCGTCACGGTCGATGGAGATCACGGTACTGCCATTGCTGTTCGTCACATGCAGGTAATTACCGAGCGTTGACGCACTGCCGTTCCAGCCCACCAGCAGATCGCCGATGTCAATTTTGTCTCCCTGGGCCAGCGAGAAGTTGGTCCAGTGATCGCCGGCGGTACTGCTGACGTTACCCGCGGTGGCGTTGCCTGCGGTGCTGTTCAGCACCTGATAAATCAGCGTATCGCCGTACGCGGTGCCGGTAATGACATCGTTATGCTCAGAACTGACGAACTGCGGCGCCATATTGATGGTCAGCGTGGCAGTGTCCGTATTGCCGTTGGCATCGGTGAGGGTGTAGTTGAAGACCTCCTTCGACGTGATGGTTGAGAGCGACACCCCGCTGTTGAGGGTGTAGGTGTAGTGGCCGTCTGCGCCAATCGACAGCGTGCCGTAATGACCCGTGACGTTGACCAGCGTACTGCCGGTGTAAGGATCCAGCGTGGTGGTGGTGCCGTCGAAGCCGGTAATGGTCACGCGGGTATCGACCGACTGCAGCTGATCCATCGCCCCGGCGGAATCCGTACCGTCGAAGATATTGCCGTCAACGGTGTGGCCGCTGGTGGAGTCGAACTGGGTCAGCGAGTAGGTGGTACCGTTCACGCTCGGGGTGATGGTGATATTGCCCACGCTCAGCCCCGGTACGCTGCCGGTATAGCTCAGCGTATAGGTCCCGGCGTTCAGATCCAGCCCGGTCAGGGGCACGTCGATACTGCCGCCCAGCAGCGAGCCGCCGCTGAAGGAGCCGGTGCGAATAACACCGTTGGCATCACTGATCGTCCAGTTCACCGTCAGCCCGCCCAGCGCCAGCAGCGACGCGACGTCAAAGTGCAGCGACGCGCTATGCAGGGCGGTGTTCGGATCCACCACAAAGGTCCCGCTTCCGCTGCCCGTGGTGGTACCTAGCAACGAGGTGGTCCAGCTGGCGCTGCCGACGGTGGTGTCAGAGTAGGCCGAGGTATGGTGTACAGACGTGACACTCATCTCGGTGCTGACATCGTTCACCGCATCCATTGCCCGCGCGGTTGGGGTAATGTTGAGCGAGCCCGTATCTTTCGCGCCGTTTGGTGCCGTAATGGTATAGACGAAGGTGTCCGGCGTGCTGATATGGTCCGCCCCCACGCCGGTCCTCAGGGTGTAGGTGTACTGGCCGGACGAATCAATGGTCAGCGTGCCGTATTCTCCCTGAATGTCGGTTGTTCCACTGCTGTTAACCGCCACACCGTTCACTTCCGTCACCACCGTGCCATCCGGCACCGGATCGTTCGCCAGCACATCCCCCGTGGTGCTCTCCCCGATGCTGGAGACGCTGTAGACATGATCCTGCAGCACGCTCAGGGTGTAGGCCGTCAGCGCGGTGATCCCTGCCGCCGTATTGAGCAGGAACAGATACTCCCCGGCAGGCAGGTTCAGCGTCAGCTGCGAGGAGGTGCCGCCCAGCAGCGGCGCACGCAGCCAGCCCGGCTCAACGCGCATCTGCTCGAAGGTCTGGGTCGCGTTGTTGAACTTATAGACGTACAGGTCGAACACCGATGCCAGGGCTACGCCCCCCACGGAGGCCTGAATCGTCATGGTGCGGGTTGTACCTTCCTCCACGGTGTAGATGATCGGGTTGGTCATATCGTCCAGCAGGTTCAGCCCCAGCGTGTTGCCGAGATTGATCCCCACCAGGGTAAAGCCGCTTTGCGACGATGTGCCGTTATCGATGGCCTGGACGGTGGTGTCGAAGGTCAGGGAAGCCGCGTCGTCTACGGCGACAATGCCATTCGCCACGCTGCCCGAACCGAGCGACAGCACGAGGTTCGCCGACGCGCTGACACCGTTATGGGTAATGGTGTAGGTGAAGCTCTCCGTGCGGCCAATCACCGCGGCACTGGTGTCGGTGAGGTTGTAGGTGTAGCTGCCGTCGCGGTTAATGGTCAGCGTACCGTACTGCCCCTGAATCACCGTGCCGTCGGCGTTAACGCTGGTGGTGACCCCCAGCGCGTTGGTCACGGCGGAGACGGTCGTACCTGCCGGAGCGTTATCGCTGCCTGCGGTAGGATCGGTATCCAGGATCACGTTACCGTCCAGGCTGGTGTCGCCCGTTACGGTGCCGGCGCTGGTCTCTTTCACCGCCACATCCAGGCTGGTGTACGAGCCGGTTGCCAGCAGGTTGGTGTTGTAGCTCAGCACGCGATACTGGCCATCAGCGAGCCCGGTCAGGTTCAGCGACACGCCGGTGGCCCCAAGGGTCAGCAGGTCGGCGAACTGCGGTTGTCCGGTATCCACGACGGTGGTCCAGGTGTTGTTGACGGTATCGAAACGCTGCACCACCAGCTCCAGGGTGTTGAGCAGCGAAAGTACCGCCCCCGTGGCGTTGGCATTGACCACAATATCCGCACTGCCGCCGCTGCCCACGTTGAACTCAACCTGGGCTGTATCGTTGCCCAGCAGGGTCAGCACGTTGCCTACGGCACCCACCAGCAGGAAGCCATAGTCGCTGTACTGGCTGTTGGTGACGGTGGCGGTGGTACTGAGATCCAGCTCTTCAACGTTATTGCTGGCAGAGAGCGGCACCACCGGCGCAAGGACCGAGCCCGGCTGCGAGGTGTTACCCGCCGCATCGGTGGCCGTGATCTGCAGCGTCTGGCCTTCGGTCTGCTTGTTGAGGAAGGTGTAGCTGTAGGCGCCATTGCTGTCTGCGGTGGTGGTCACCGTTGAGCCGTCCGCGAGGCGGATGGTGACGGTGCTGCCCGCTTCCGCCGTACCGGTCAATACGCTGCCGTCAGCGTTAAAGGTCCCGGCAGGCGCGTTTGGCGCCGTCACGTCGACGATAACGGTTGTCGAGAGCGAGATCGGGCTGGTGCCGGCTGAGTTGGTTGCCGTGGCGGTAAAGGCGTGTGATCCCTCGCTTAATGCCGGGGTCGTAAAACTCCAGTTACCGCTGGCATCCGCCACTACCGTACCCATCGACACGCCGTTGTTATACAGCGTGACGGTGGCGTTCGGCTGTGCGGTGCCGCTCAGGGTTGGCGTGGTGTCATCGGTGGTTTTACCGTTGGTCAGCCCTCCGGTAACGCTACCGACGTTATCGTCAATGTTGGCGATAACCGGTGCGTTTGGAATGTTGGTTGATGGCGCAACCACCGAGGCGCTTACGCCAGCGTTACCGGCCTTATCGGTCGCGTAGACCAGCAGGGCTTCACCGTTGGTCTGCGCCGTGGTGAGGGTAGCGCTAAAGTTGCCGTTACCGTCTGCCGTCGCGGTACCGAGCACCGTACCGTTACCGCTGGTGATGGTGACGGTGCTGCCCGCTTCCGCGGTACCGGTGACCTGGGTTCCGTTAGCGATCACCTGCAGGCTGGTCGGTGCGCCCGGTGCCGTCAGGTCAACCAGGATTGTGGTCACGGTTGATGGCGCGCTGGTATTGCCCGCGGCATCGGTGGCGGTGGCGGTGAAGCTGTGCGAACCTTCCGTCAGCGTGGTGGTGGTTTGCGCCAGCGTCCAGTTGCCGTTGGCATCGGCGGTGACCGTGCCAACCAGCGTGCTACCGTCGTAGATACGCACCGTCGCATTGGCTTCGGCGGTACCGCTCAACGCTGGTCGGGTGTCGTTGGTCGGGTTATTACCCGTCACCGGCCCGGTAACGCTGCCAACGTCGTCTACAATCGCGCTGATGACCGGCGCGGCTGGCGCGGTGGCATCCACGTTGATCACATACCCGCTGGTGGGTGCGCTGGCGTTGCCCGCCGCATCGGTGGCGGTAAACGTCAGGCTGTGCTGACCATCGCTGAGCGCCGGGGATGGCGTAAAGCTCCAGTTACCGCCGGTGGCGACAACGCTGCCAATCTGCACGCCGTTATCGAAGATTTTCACCGTCGCGCCCGCTTCCGCCGTACCGGTGAGGGTTGGCTGCGCGTCGTTGGTCAATCCGCCATTGGCGACAGGCGTGGCGGCATTCCCGACGTCATCCACAATGCTGCTAAGCACCGGCTGCGCAGGCGGCGTGGTGTCGATGGTCAGGTTGAAGGTTGCTGACGGCGCGCTGGTGTTACCTGCCGCATCCGTCGCCTGAGCCGTAAAGCTATGTGGACCGGTTGCCAGCGTGGTGGTCAGCAGAATGCTCCAGTTTCCGCTGGCATCCGCGGTACCGGTGCCCACCAGCGTCGTACCTTCATAAATGTTCACCGTGGCAAACGGCTCGCTGGTACCGACGAGACGCGGAATGGTGTCGTCGGTGCTTTGTCCGGAGCTGACAGGGCCGGTGATCGTGCCCACGTCATCAACCGCCTGGCTGATAACCGGCGCGTTAGGCGCAGTGGTATCCACCACCAGCGTAAAGTCAGGCGATGCGGGGCTGACGTTGCCCGCCGCATCGGTGGCCGTGACGGACCAGGTGTGGCTACCATTCGCCAGCGCTGTGGACGGGGTAAAGCTCCACGCGCCGCTGCCGTCAGCCTGGGCGGTGCCGACCTGCTGCCCGTCCTGATAGACAGTGATGGTCGCGTTGGCCGCGGCTGTGCCGCTAAGGGTTGGGGTGGTATCGTCCGTGCTCTGCCCGGAGGAGAGCGGTGTCTGAACGCTGCCCACGTTATCGCTCGCGGTCAAAATGGACGGCGCTGTCGGTGCGGAGGTATCCACCGTCAGGTTAATCGGTGCCGACGTGCTGCCGGTATTACCTGCCGCATCGATGGCGTTGAAGGTGATGGCATGTGGCCCTTCGGTGAGCGCGGTACCCGGGGTGAAGCTCCAGTTCCCCTGAGCATTGACGACCGCGGTGCCAATCTCGCTGCCATCAACAATGATGTGCACCGTGGAACCGACTTCGCCCGTGCCGTTGAAGGTGGGTTTTGTGTCGTTGGTGCTGTTGCCGCTGGTGAGCGTCCCGGTGACCGGACCGACATCGTCAATCACGCTGGTGACCACCGGCGCGGAAGGACCTGCGGTATCAACCGTGAAGACGAAGACCGGCGAGTTGGCTGAGACGTTACCGGCGGCATCGCTGGCGTTGATGCGAATGTTATAGCTGCCATCTCCCAGCGCCGGATTAGGGGTAAAGCTCCAGTTGCCGTTGCTGTCTACCGGTGCGGTACCGATCTCCACGCCATTGTTCAGGATGTGGATGGTACTGCCGACGGCGCCTGTCCCGCTGAGCGTTGGCGTGGTGTCATTGGTGACCTGGCCGGTGGTGAGATTACCGACAATCCCGCCCGCCACGTTGTCGCTGACGGTTTCAAGCACGGGGACCGTTGGCGCCGTCAGGTCAACCACCACGCTCCAGGCGTTTGACGACAGGCTGACGTTACCCTGCGGATCGGTGGCTTTGACGGTGAAGCTGTGTGACCCTTCGCCGAGGGCGGTCTCAGGCGTAAAGCTCCACGCGCCGGTACCGTCCGCCGTGACGATGCCAATCTGCGTATTGCCATCAAAGATCGTCACCACGCTGTTCGCTTCCGCCGTACCGGAGAGGGTAGGCGTTGCGTCGTTGGTGGTATTGCCGCTGACCACGGTCGTGGCGGTGTTACCGACATCATCAGTGACGTTAACAATCACCGGGGTGGTGGAGCTGGTGTCAACCACGATGGTGAAGCCTGCCGATGGCGCACTCTGGTTGCCCGCCGGATCGGTCTCACGGATGGTCAGGACGTTATTGCCCTCCGCCAGCGCGGATGGCGTGAAGCTCCAGTTACCCGTCTGGCCGACCACGGTGGTGCCCAGCAGGGTGCCGTTGCTGTAAATGGAGATAGTATCGCCCGCCGTGCCGCTACCGGTCAGGGTTGGGCGGTTGTCATTGGTGGTCTGCCCGTCCGTGAGTGGACCGGTGCCCGGGCCGACATCATCAATAACCGCGCCAATGGCAGGCGCGTCAGGGGCGGTGAGATCAACAGTGACGGTCGCCACCGGCGAACGTCCGCTGGTTTCGCCATTCAGCGTGGCGGTGACCTCAAAGGTGTGCGCTCCTTCACCCAGCGGCAGAGCTGGCGTATAGCTCCAGTTGCCGTTTGCATCGGCGGTCACGGTTGGCAGCAGAACCTGCACGCCATCCTGATAGACAGTGATTATGCTGCCTGGCTCTGCTGTCCCGACAAGGGTCGGCGTCGTGTCGTTAGTGGTTTTGTCTTTCACATCGCCCGTAACCGGGGCCGTATCGTCGTTGATAACCGTAATGACGGGAACGTCCGGGAGGTTCGGCAGCGTACCGGTGACGGTATAGGAGGCTTCAGGGCTGAGATTCCCTGCAGCATCCGTGGCGGTGATGGTCAGCGCCGCGCCGTCCTGCTGGGCCGGGCTGAGCGCCACGGAGAAGTTGCCGCCGGAGACCACCCCGGTACCGATCACGTTACCGCTGGCGTCTGTAACGATAATGGTGGCACCCTCTTCGCCGGTACCGGTCAGCGGCGTCCCCTGTGCAGCCACGCTGATATTGTCCGGCGCTGCCGGAAGCACGGTATCCACCGTGACGGCAAGCGGCGCAGAGCTTCCTGAAGTGTTACCCGCCGGGTCGACCGACGAGACGGTGAAGCTGTGTGGGCCTTCCGCCAGTGTGGTGTCGGCGGTCCAGCTCCAGGTTCCATCCGGCTGGACGGTGACCTGGACTGTGGATGGCGTACCGTCCACGCTGACAATCACGGTGGAGCCCGGCTCGCCGGTACCGTTGAGGGTTGGCGTACCGTCGCGGGTATAGAGCGTCCCGTTGGTGAGCTGGCTGTCTTCAACGCTGTTGATCAGCGGGATCTCAGGTGCAGTGGTATCGACGGTGACGGTAAAGACCGGGCTGAGTGCGCTGACGTTACCCGCAGCGTCGACTGCCGCAACGGTGATGTTCAGCGGGCCATCCGTCTGCGTGGGCAGGGTAAATGACCATTCGCCGTTAGCCACAACCACGCGTCCAAGCTCGACGCCATTGTTATAGACGATTACCGTTTCACCCGTCACACCGGTTCCGCCGACGGTTGGCGTGGTATCGGTAGTAACACCGCCATTCGGCTCACCGGCGATGGCGCCAATCACCGGGGTATCCGGTGCGAGGGTATCGACGGTGATGGTGATCCCCGTAGAAGGGTCAGAGACGTTACCCGCCTCGTCGGTGGCGGTAGCGGTAAATTCGTGGCTGCCCTCGTCAATAGCGCTTTCAGGACGCCAGCTCCAGTTGCCGTTGCCGTCTACCGTGACGGTACCCACGGCGGCTGGCGTGCCGCCATCAACGCTGTCGTAAATGGTAATCACATCATTTGGCGTACCGGTGCCACTCAGTACCGGACGCGGATCGTTGATGGTTTCGCCATCGGCAACCGGGCCGGTTATCTGGCTGACACTGTCGGTAATGACCGGGACCGCGGGCGCAGCCGGCGCGTCGGTGTCGATGGTGATAGTCACCGGCTGGGACGGGGCGCTTTCGTTGCCCGCGCCGTCCTTGTTGGTGACGGTCAGGGTAATGTCATAGGTGCCGTTGGGCAGGTCGGTGGATGGCGTCCAGCTCCAGTTACCGTCGCCGTCCACCACGGCGTCACCGATTTTGTCGGTGCCGTTGTAAATCGTCACCGTATCGCCCGGATTACCGGTACCGCTCAGCGTCGGCGTGGTATCACGGGTGGTTTCCCCCGGGTTCAGCGACGTGGGTGCTGAGCCATCCGGGTTTACGGTGATGGCTGGCGTGTCCGGTGTGGCCGGTGCGACGGTATCAATCACCAGCTCGAACGGATCAGAAATCGAGGTATTCCCGGCGGCATCTGTGGCATGGATCGTCAGCGAATGCGGGCCGTCGGTGAGCGGCGTGGTAGGGGTAAAGCTCCAGCCGCCGCTGCCGTCGAGCGTTGCGGTACCGAGCAGCGTGGTGCCGTCATACACGGTGATGACCGTGCCATCCGGGGCGCTACCCTGAAGTAACGGCTGGGTGTCATCCGTGGTATCGCCGCTGCTGAGCGGGCCTTTAACGTCTCCGGCGTCGTCGGTGACGGTTGCCAGCGTCGCGACCGGCGGTGGGGTGGTATCAACGGTAAAAGTAAATCCACCGGATACCGGGCTGGTGTTACCGGCGACGTCGGTGGCGATCGCGGTCAGGGTATGCGTGCCGTCGCCAACCGGCGTGGTGGGCGTAAAGGTCCACGCGCCGCTGCTACCGACCACCGCGGTGCCAATATCGACGCCATCCAGACGGATGGTGATCGTTGAGCCGGGTTCACCGGTACCGTTGAGCGTCGGCGTTGCGTCATTGGTGGTGTCGTTGGCACCCACCGGGCCGGTGCCCCCTGGGACATTATCGACAAGCTGGGTGATGGCGGGCGCATCAGGCGCCGTTCCGTCAATGGTAATGGTCCAGGCGTTTGAAACGTTACCGTTGCTTGATGTCGCCGTCAGTACATGGGCACCTTCGGCCAGCGGGGTGGATGGCGTAAAGGTCCACTGGCCAGATGATGGAACAACGACCGTGCCGAGGACGTCGCCGCCGCTATGGATGGTGATGGTCGAGCCTGGCTCCGCCGTGCCGTTCAGGGTAGGGGTGCGGTCATTGGTGATCCCATTCTGGCTGATGGGGCCTGTGACGCCGGGTTGATCATCCACCACAGAGAGGATATCGGGTGTCGTGTCCGGTGCGGTGAGGGACGCCGCCGGACTCTGGTTGCCCGCCGCGTCAGTGGCTACCACCGAAAGCTGCTCGCCGTTTGTTTGTGCAGGCGAAAGGGTCGCAACAAAGTTACCGTTGCCGTCAGTGGTGGCGCGGCCAATCACGTCGCCGTTGCTGTTGGTGATGACGATTTTGCTGCCTGGCTCGGCGGTGCCGGTAACCTGGGTTCCCACCGGGTTAATGGCAATAACGGGCAGCGCCGGTGGCGTGGTATCGACGGTAAAGTTTACCGGCTGGGATTCTGCGCTCTGGTTGCCCGCCGCATCGGTTTGTTTAATGGTGATCGAGTGCGGACCTTCCGCGAGCGGGTTGTCTGGCCTGAGACTCCAGGTGCCGTTTGGCAGCACGGTGGTTTGCCCAATCAGCACACCGTTGTCATAGACCTGGATTGTGCCGCCAGGCTCTCCCCGTCCCGCCAGCAGTGGTTCAGAGGAGTCGGTGAACTGGCCTGCGGTAATTGCGCCTTTAATGGCCCCAGTCTCATCGCTCAGTACAATCGCCGTTGGCGTTGCCGGAGGGGTGAGATCCACGGTGAGGGTGAATACCGGAGAGGCGGGTCCGGTGTTGCCAGCGGCATCGTTTGCCCGGACGGTGAACTGGTGGGTGCTTTCACCCAGATTGACCGATGGCGTGAAGGTCCACGTGCCGTTGCTGCCGGTGACCGCCGTGCCAATAGCGACAGAGCCGTCATAGATGGTTACGGTGGAGCCTGGTTCGGCGGTGCCCGAGAGTTGAGGACGCGGATCGTTAGTGCTGCCTCCGCTGCTTACCGTTCCTTTGCCGGGATCAATATCGTCCGTTGCGCTGCTAATGGTGGGCGCGCCGGGCGCAACCGTATCGACAACAAAACTGACGGCAGCGGATGCCGGACTGGTATTGCCTGCCGCATCGGTCGCGGTTGTAGTAATGGTGTGGCTGCCGTTGGCGAGATCGGTGGTGGGGGTAAAGCTCCAGCTACCTTTAGCATCCACCGTGGTGGTGCCAATCTGCTTGCCGTTATCGTAGAGAGTGATGGTGCTGCCTGGCTCGCCGATACCGCTGAAGGTCGGGCGGGCATCATCGGTGCGCTGGCCGTTTTCCAGCGGTCCCGCTTTGTCGCCGGCATCGTCATTTACCAGCAGGATGTCCGGGGCATCCGGCGCGGTGGTGTCCGGGGCGGTTATGGTCGTGCCCGGGCTGGTATTCCCGGAGGAATCCGTCGCGGTGGCGGTAATTTGTTCGCCGTTAGTCAGTGGCGTCCCCAGATCGATGGTAAATTTACCGTCGCTGCCGGTTTTGCCGGTGCCGATGACGTTGCCGTCGGCGTCTTTCAGCGTGATGGTACTGCCCGGTTCGGCGGTACCGGAGACGGTTTTACCATCCGGCGAGAACTGCAGGCCGGACGGCGCATTCGGCGGAGTGGTATCCGGATCGGAAGGGTTTGTAGGCGTGCCGGGGTTGCTGCCGTTGTCATCATCGTCATCCCCACCGCCGCCACCGCCGGTGCTTGCCGCCGCCGCGATGCCACCCGCGGCGACAATGCCACCCAGTACCCAGGGCCAGATGGCCGCGCCGCCTGCATCACTTCCGGATGCGGCAAGCAGGACGTCAGTGGAGGCAATAGATTCATAGGTGGCCGCCCCGGCGGGGTCCTGAATCCACCACAGCGCCCCCTCACTGTCCTGCAGTACCAGCTGGCTCGCCCCTTGCGCATCGGTGACGAAGAAATTTTTAACGGTAATCACCTCGCCGGAGTGTAGCGTGATCACCAGATCGTTACCGTTGCGGGCGAAGTCAGCGACATTGGCTCGCTCTACCTTAAGCTCAACGATAGAGGAATGGCTCAGCGTAACCTGAGTGCCTTCCGTGGTGGTTTCCACACCCGTAAGTTTCGATATAACAGAGATTTGGCTCATTTAGTGAGTACTCCAGCAGAGTTATCGTTAACGGCGAGCAAGATGAGCCATCTCTGTTAAGGGTAAAGCGCGCCCCCGGCGGAGTAACTGTTATTTAAAACAGCGCTCACCGTATTTATTTTCAGCGCGAACGATGCCCGCCAGAATGCAGAGTGGCAACATCAGAGCGAATCTATTTATTTGAGAAAAACTATCAACAATGTGATTTTGTCTTTTATATAACCTTGTATTTAATAGAGGAATTAATCCGGGACGGTATGAAAATGATATAGTCAGAAAAGTCTGGATATGCAAATTAAGCTTTAGTAAACATGGCGCAAGGATGTGAAGAGGGCATTACTTTATAAATTTTGTTTATAATTTAAAATTTGTAAGTCATTGATTGTGTGCGATTAGTTCATTTTTAATGAGTCGGTTTTTTATGCGTTTTCGCCGCGGGAAAATAATTGGTAGGTGATGATTTTAATCGTATTCTGGCATTGATTGTTTATGGTTGCTTAATTGCGATTTAAGATAGGGTAATGTTTTTGATGTAAGATATATTATATTTATTCGCATTTTAAAAATATTCTTTTACAGGGTTAAATTTTCTGCTAGCAGGCGATATTTAATAGAATGGTGAGGGGTAAAATACGCCTGACTTTATTTGAAGCAATAAAAAAGGCCGCGCAGGCGGCCTTTTTATCTGTGTGACGGTTACTCAGTGACTTTCTTTTCCAGTTCGCTGGCACCTTCTTTGGTTTTGTTCCAGCCTTTCTCAGCACCTTCTTTGGTGGCGTCCCAACCCTTCTCGGTGCCTTCTTTGGTTTTGTGCCAGACTTTCTGTGAGTCTTCGCTGACCTTGCTGCCAAAGCTTTCGCTTTTACCTTCTGCAGCATGTTTCTGTTTCAGCTTCAGCTCTTCACCTTTGTTCTGCTCTTCGTGCAGTTTTTGCTTCGCTTCGTTGGCGTTAGCGTTCGCCGCGGCGACGGTATCATCAGTTGCATGTGTGGTCGCAGCAAATACTGGAGAAGCCAGCAGAATGGCAGACAATGCGATAATTGTTTTTTTCATAATATCCTCATTTACGTTATCGGTTATGAGCGTGATTCAGCATGTCACAGACAAAGCGAAGCGGCTTTAGGAAAAAACTGTAAAAGGGTGGAGGCCATGACGGCGCTATTTCATGCGAAAGGCTAACCGAACGTGAGATATCCAATCTCGGCCAGTGCTGCCAGCGTCAGTAGAATAAAAAATACTATGGTGAAGGGTCTGTACATTGCTCTCTCCTTGTTTGCGCAAATATCATCCGTGTTGTTCCTGGTATGCTCCCGCCCGATGTTATTAGGGGCAACGTTATTATCTACAGGGCAGCGAAAATAATCATGGATGCCGCTCACAAGTTGTGAGACGGCATTTTATTAGTCACCGTGATTAAATATTTTCCAGGTCGATACCGCGCGTGTTGGGACCAAAAATACCAATGGTGAGCATAACAATCAGCATACTGATCACAATAAAGGCAATGACCGCCGTTGAGCCGCTATATTGCAGTATCAGACCGATAATTATACTGCTGAAGACGGTGGATAAACGGCTAAAGGAGTAACAAAAGCCGACCGCTCGCGCCCGGATACGGGTGGGGAAAATCTCTGACTGATAGGAGTGGTAGCTGTAAGTCAGCCAGGCATTGGACCAGGTAATAAAAAAGCCGCAGGCAATGAGCAGCAGTGGGTTGCTCTGAAACGCAAACAGCGAACCAAAGATGACCGTGGTCAGACAGGACAACACGATTTGCCATTTATTTTCCATTCGATCGGCATAGCGGCTGCAGATAAGCGCGCCAAGAGGATAGGCCAGCGTGATGAAAAAGGCGTATAACAAACTGTGCGTGACGGATGTCCCGCTGCCGGACAGCAGGGCGGGCAGCCAGTTTCCGAAGCCAAAAAAGCCAATCGCCTGAAAGATATTCATCACCACCAGCATCGCAACCCGGCCACGGTAGCGCGGAGACCAGATATCTTTAAACCTGCCCTTGAGTGAAACCTGTTCGTTGTGCTGCCCGGCGCGGAGAGGGAAATCAGCCTGTTCGCCGCTGCCGCAGCGCTTCTCCATCTCCTGCATGACGGTTCTTACCTCATGAAAGCGCTTTTGCTGCAGCAGCCAGCGCGGAGATTCCGGCAGCCCCTTGCGTACCAGCCAGATAATGATGGACGCCAGCGCGCCAGCGATCACCACGAACCGCCATCCGCTCAGGCCAAACCACATCTGCGGTACCAGCCACCATGACATCAGCGCGACGGCAGGAACCGAGAGAAACTGAATGAAAAAGGCGAAAGCAAAGGCGCGGGTGCGAAGGTGAGCAGGTACCCACTCTGTCAGATAGGTATCAATGGTAACCAGTTCAACGCCGAGGCCGATGCCTACCATAAAACGAAAAAAGATCACCCATTCCGCCTGATGCTGAAACGCCATGACGAGGGAGAACAGCCCGTACCAGAGCAGGGCATACATAAAGGTCGCGCGTCGGCCAATGCGATCAGCATAGGGGCTGAGCAGGCTGGCACCGATAAAAAGCCCCAGAAAAGTTGCGGACGCAAACGCGGCCTGGTCGGCCATACCGAACACGCCCTGCTGGCCGGTGTGGAAGATGCCATCAGCAATGAGACCGGCGCTGATGTAGCCTGTCTGAAACAGATCGTAAAGCTCAAAAAAACCGCCAAGGGACAGCAAGGCGATGAATCGCCAAAGTCCGGCGGAAGCCGGTAAGGCATCGATCCTTGCCGCAAGATCGTCCTCGCGGATGGGGTTTTGTGCCCCCCACTGTGTTCCTGAAACTATGCATTCACTCACGGTTAACCCTCTCGTAACATTCACCCTGAGTCGTTATGCTAGAGGGAAATCAGCGGATTTAAATTTTTAATTCGTATTCAGAAGCAATAAATAAAGCATAAAAAACCAGATATTTTTCTTTTAGTGCGTGGATATTCACCCTCTGAGTTAACCCATTTTTCGAAGAAAATATATTCTTGTTACGCGGTGAAAAATAGCTGTGCGGCGCTACGGAGTTATTATCGAGCCGGGGCAGAACGACAATGCTGGAAAATTTTCACTTGACGATAGCAAGGACTTTTGCCACTAATTATCGGGTGATGTTTGCTGACCTGGTGCAGATTGTAGAATGGAAAAAATCGAGAATTTAATTCCGATGGTGGTTTTCGCGCGTGTCGTCGAAACCCTGAGCTTCACCGAGGCCGCACTCTCTTTGGGAATGTCGAAGTCATCAGTTAGCCGGGATATTTCAACGCTGGAAAAACGTATTGGTGCAATGCTGCTTAAGCGCACCACCCGGAAAATAGAGATTACGGAGCTGGGGCTGAGCTACTATCAGCACTGCTTCAAAATATTGAATGAACTGCGCGCCGCAGAACGCTTTATACGGGATTATTATGAGGAACCAGCGGGGACAATAAAAATACTTGCCCCGGTGACGTTCGGAAAAGAGTATGTTGTGCCAGCATTAAATGCGTACTTAGAACGAAATATTATGGCCAACGTCGATCTCGATTTATCGGATAAAGCGGTGGATATCAAAGAGAGCCAGTACGATCTCTCTATCATTGTGGCGCAGGACACGCCAACCCATGAGCACACCAAATTTTTATGCTCCATCCAGTGGGGGCTTTATGCCACCCCTGACTGTATCGCCCGGATGCGTCCTGTTCTGACGCCGGGCGATCTCCCGGCCCACAACTACATTCTGTTTCGCGGTGTGGCGCGTACGGTTTCGCTGCCGTTCAGAAAAGAGAAACAGAAGGTCAATATTGACGTTCATAGCCGCTTCAGAAGCAACAACAGCGTGGCGCTGATCAGCATGGCGCTTTCCGGCCTCGGCATTGCTTACTTGCCCAATTACATTGCGCGAGAAAGCCTCGCCACCGGGAAACTGGTCCGGCTTTTACCCGGCTGGCAGATGGATGAATATAAAGTGTGGCTACTGTCCAAAAATAAAAACACGATGACCTCAGGCATTAAACGCTTTAGCGACGAACTTCAGCAGCTGATCGCCGGGGCCGAGGTCAAAGCAGGCTACTGATATCCAGCTCGCCATGACGCAGGATCGAGACTTTGTCATCCAGCAAAGAGATATGCGTGGTGGCGGTACGGCTGGGGTTTTTGCAGTTGGACGGGACAACCAGATCGACACAGTCTCCCATATCTTCCCGGGCGAGCGTAAAACTGACAAGATCGCCCTCATCCTGCGGATACCCTGCCGGGATCACCACCAGGGGCCTGCCTAAGCGGCTGATGATGGTTCGCATCTGACTGTTTTTCACGCAGACGACCGGGAGAATATCGCCTGCGCCGGGAAGAAAATCGGCGCGCTGTTTCTTTCGCAGGCTGATTTTAAGGGTGCCGGGCCAGCAGGCCCGGCTGAGCATTTCAATTTTGCTTCTTTGCCACGGGCTGACATCCACCCATTCCCATATGTCCGCCAGTTCGCAGAAGCAAAACGTCATCTCTCTGGTACAGGGCGATCTTTTTAACAGCGTCAGTTTTTCCACGGCATCCGGGCTGTAAGGATCGGCTGCCAGGGCAAAGTGGGTATCGGTAGGGATCAGGATGATCCCGCTATTACGCAATACGGTAATGGCCTTGTCTATAAATGACATGATTATCGATATCCCTGTGACGCGGTTAAACCCAAAAATTAATAGTAATCGCCGTGGCGATAGTCCCAGGTATTAAACTGGGCGGACATGAAATTAATAATTTTATTCACGTCGAGACCTTTGCGAATTAATACCGGGCAAGGAGTTACTTTTCTGGCACTACCCTGTTCAGGGACCAGTTTCCCTTCGCTGTCCACCATGGACACCATCACGCCTTGTTCATAGCGACTCTCCTGGGTTTCATCAGGCTGAATAGACTTAACGTACTCGTTGGCACAAATAATTAAGTCTGCACGCGATTCGATGCGTTCCCCAATGAATTCCACCATGCCGCGGTTGCCTTTTCCTGACGGATTCGCCGAGCTGGCAAAAGAGAATTTCTGATGATTTTCCCACAGCTCTTTAGCAATCATTTCGCCGGGTTTGCCAAATTTAATCACGAAGCAGCTGGTTTTTCTGCCGTCCATCATCAGCTCTTTAAGGCCGTTATCGGGTAATCTGGCGATGGCATCTTCTCGCCACGGTAAAATACAGCCCAGTAATACGTCTGCATCCCAGTGGGCCTGATAAAATGCCTCGATTTCCGGGTTCATCTCCGCCAGCGATTTCAGCTGTTCCATACTGCCGCACAATACCACGCCGGGTTTATTACGGTTTCGCTGTTTGGCTTCGAATTTTCTCTCCAGCCCCTCTTTATCTGAGGTCATAATGATATAACCCACTTTCGTAGGGCAAACAATCATTCCGCCTTCAGCCGATAATACGTTAATCGCTTCCGGCTGAACCTGACCATTCCACGCGACTTTCTTATTCATCATTCAATTCTCCCTGCACCGCACTGGTGTCATAAATTTAGGGAAAGGATGTCGTGTAATAAGAGGCTTCGCAATCAGCAGAGAAATTTTCACCGCATTGTTTCAGTGTTGGAACAATATCGCGTTATTCCTGGGCAATATGCCGGGTTGGTTAATTCTGTTACCGGTTTTGCTTTCAATCGGTTACCAATAGAACAACCCACCGGTAAATACCGATTTTCAAACAGAGGTTAACGCTATGAAAGTATCTATTGCAGGTTTAAGTGACTACGCTTTTCTCTCCAAAGCGAACGAATATCATAATTTTGGGGGGAATGGCGATAATGTCTCTCCCGCCTTGTCCTGGGAAAATGTCCCGCAGGGAACCAAAAGTTTTGCCGTAACCGCGTACGATCCTGATGCGCCAACGGGCAGCGGTTTCTGGCACTGGGTGGCGTATAACATTCCTGCCAGCCTGACCGGGCTTGCGGCAGGCGCGGGAAACCCGGCGAACACACCCGACATCAAACACGCCAGCTCCGATTTTGGTGCGCCTGGCTACGGCGGTTGCTGCCCGCCAGAGGGGGATATTCCGCACCGCTATATCTTCACCCTGCACGCCCTGAGCTGCGATGACCTGGGCGTGACGCCGGATCTGCCAAACGCGGTGATACGTTTCCTCATCAACATGCATACCCTTGAGAAAGCCAGCGTCGTCACGCTGTATAAGCGTTAATGAGGCGTGTGTGATTAACCGAATCAGAGCGGTTTTCGCCCGGCATAGCCTGCTCAAATGGGGCGTGGCGGGTGGCGTGCTGGTGGCCATTGTTCTGCTGTTTTTTGCGGGAATGGGGGTCTCCAGCAAGGAGGCCTTTATCAATGGCCGAATATCCACGGTGCTCTCCCCGCTGCCGGGACAGCTGGTGCTGGCGAAGAACATCGCGCCGGGACAGGCGGTCCGGGCCCGACAATCGCTGGGAAATGTGGTCACCACGCAGGCGAACGACCAGATCCCCGGCCTGGTGGCCCAGCGCAGCGTGCTGGAGATCCAGCTTGCTGAACTCGACAAGCAAATTTCGGGGATCGATCAACGACTGCAGGTTTATCAGCAGCAGCGGCAGCAGTACCTCGCCGAGAGCAGGATGCAGCAGCAGTTAGGTGAGAAACAATCGGCTGCCACGTTTGTGCAACTGAAGGAGGAGCTGAGCGCGATTAAGGCGCAAACCGCCTTCTCCCGACAGCAGCTTCAGCGCTATGAAAATCTCTACCAGCAGCGTTTCATCAGCCGCATGGAGTATGAAGAGCGTAAGAACAACACCCGGGTGTTGCAGGCCAGCCAGGAGGCGAAAGCAGCCGAGCTGCGTCAGCGTTTACTGGACGTGAATGCCGCCAAATCCGGCCTTCAGCTGACAGGGCCAAGAACGCTGGATGCGCCACAGCAGAATCAGCGCGATATGTCGCTCACAATTGAGAATATGCAGCAGGAGAAGCTACAGCTGATTGCCCGCAAGCAGGCGACGACGCAAAGCATTCAGGAAGTCGCTGCGCTCCTTCACTCCCGTCAGCAGGCGGCGCTCAACAGCAGCACGGACGGCGTGATCTGGGACGTGACGGAGGAGAGTGGTGCGAGCGTCCAGAACGGCACCCCGATTGTGCGCATTCTGGATTGCCGCACTCGCTGGGTTGAGGCGTTTTTTGATGAGGCTGACGCCGGCAGTCTGCGCCCGGGGATGGCGGTAACGGTGCGTCTGACCACCGCATCCGCCACGCGCTGGAAAGGAACGATAAGAACCCTCCGCGCTGGGAGTGGACGCGTAGCGGTCGGGGAGAGGGACGTACAGCCCCCGCCTGAAATCGCGCGCCGGCAGTTGCCCGTAAAAGTGCTGACTGCACATATCGATATCGACTGGAAAGACGTGCCGGATCCCGCCAGTTTCTGCCTCGCGGGACGTAGCGTAACCGTCAATATTTAAACAGGAAAAGAGATGCAGCATATACACAATACGGTCGCCGCCCTGAAGCGCGGCGAGGTGGTTCTGGTCCCCACGGACACGAATTACGCCCTGGCGGCAGACCCGTGGAACATTGACGCCTGCCAGAAAATTTACGATCTCAAAAAACGCGAACGACAGAAACCGCTGACGCTTTTCGTCGCGGAACCGGCGCAGGCATGGGATTACATCGCCGTCGATAAGGTCCAGCACCGCGCTGCGCTCGACAAACTGATTGGTGCCATGCCCGGCGCGCTGAATGTGGTGGTTCCGGCATCGGACAATGTGCCGCAGAACCCGTATCTGAAGCCGGAATCCATCTCTCTGGTGTGCAATCATCAGAGCGTGTTGCGAGAGGTGATTGCGCTGTTTGGCCGCCCGCTGGGGATGAGTTCTGCCAATCTTTCCGGCGTGGAGTCTGACTGCCTGATCGACATTGATGCCGCCCGCCAGACGTTTGGCGACCGTGTGGGCTATATTCTGCCCGCAGCCCAGCGTCCGGTGACAACGGTCTCCAGCACCATCGTCTCGTTACTGGAGAAGGAGATTAAAATCCTTCGTGCGGGAGATATGGATATTATGGCGATGCTGGCGTCATGACGACGCGCCGGTTTCATCCCGGGTCTGGCAACCATGGCCTGTTCCTGGCCTACCGTATTATTTCCCGTTGCTATTTCCATCTTCCCGTCTTGCTGCTCTATTTCTGGACAATAGACATGGGGATGTACCGGATTATTTTCCTGCTGGCGCTGTATGGATTGACCAGCACCTTCAGCAGCGGCATACCCGGCTGGCTGCTGCGCTTTTTGTCACCCAGACAGACGGTGATTGCAGGCGAACTGATGAAGGCGCTGGGAATGGCGCTGATGCTCTGGAGCACCCGGCAAAGTGAGGTTAACCTCTCTCTGCTGGTGGTGTCGCAGCTGCTTGGCGGCGCGGGATTTACCATTGCGCTGACCACGGATGCTGCCCTGCTGCGCCAGCTCACCGCAGGCGATCAGCACCGGTTTATGCAGATCCAGACCACGTCGCAAAGCGGGATGTTTATTGCCACCCTGATCGCCGGATCGCTGGGGAGTATTCTGTTTGACTACAACCCCCAGTGGCCGTTTATCACCGCCATTGTGGTGAGCGTTATCTCCGCCGGATGCGTGGCGTTGATTCGTGTGCAGGAGGCAGAGCCCGAAACTGCCCGGCCTGTTGAGCGGGTCTCTTTTTCGCCCAGAGGGGACCAGCTCTTCTGGATGCTGTTCTATTCCATCTCACGCGCTTTTACGCTGGCGCCGTTCATCGGCTTTATCCCGTTCTACTTTATTATGGTGAATGTCGACCCGCTGCTTTTCGGTGCCGTGCTGAGCTGCTTTACGCTCTCGTCCTGGGGAGCGATCAAAATAGCCGGGCCGTTTATCGCACGGTTTGGGGTAACGGCGTTACTGGCGACGACAAGCCTTTTTATGACGGCGGCGCTGGGGCTTTTTGCCAGCAATGAATGGCTTGCAGCGAGAGGCATGGACTATTTTGTCTCCGGGCTGCTGGCGCTGGTGCTGCTGGGGTTTGGCTCCGGGACGATCCGGCCCGTCACGCTTGCTAACCTCGATCTCTCTGCCAATACCCCGGATGAACGTATGCGCGTGTTCGGGCGCATGGAGCGTGATTTCGGGCTGGCCAATGCTTTTTTACTGGCCGTTGGGGCGTGGCTGCTGGTGAGCCGGGACTTTTCCACGCTGATGCTGATCTTCTGCCTGATCTATATTCTGGTGGTATGCATATCTGCACTGCTTTACTTAAAGAATTTGCGCAGCAGGGAGCACAGTTCCACCTGAGGAACAATTCATACGCAAAATGAAACTAATCTGACGAATAACGGATTCCCGTTGAAAGCCCCTCCTCTGTACGGTGTAATTTCCCCATCAGATAAAGAGGAGAGAAAAATGAATATTCACGAAACTGATGATTATGCGTCGGTAAATATAAAGCCGGGGATGACGTTAACCGAAAAAATAATCGCCAGAGCCAGCAAGAGATCGCATGTTTCACCGGGTGAAGTGCTTTTCGTGAATGTTGATGTATTAATGTCCCACGATCCCTGCACGCCTGGCGTCGCCAGCGTATTTAAAAAAGAATTTGGTGAAGAGGCAAAAGTCTGGAACCCGGATCGCTTTATTATGATCCCTGACCACTTTGTTTATTCCGCCGACCCGCAGGCGAATCAAAATATTCGGGTAATGCGGGAATTCGCAAAAGCACAAAATATTACCCATTTTTATGATGTGGGCACCCCGGACTATAAAGGCGTGTGTCATATCGGCCTGGCGGAAGGGGGACACACCCGGCCGGGAGAGGTGTTGTTGGGGACCGATTCTCACACCGTGACCGCCGGGGCCTTTGGTACCTTCGCCATTGGCGTGGGGATCACCGACGGGGCGTATGCCCTGGGTACGGGGGAGATCCCGTTGATGGTTCCCGCCACCATAAAAGTGAATTACTACGGTAAAAAAGCGAAAAGCGTTCAGGCGAAAGATTTAATTCTGGTGTTAATGAAAGAGCTGGGCGTGGAAGGGGCGACCTATAATGCCATCGAATTTACCGGCAACATCATCGATGAATTATCGGTCGAAGAGCGAATGACGATGTGCAATATGGTTGTGGAGTGCGGGGCTAAAAACGGCATTATGGTGCCAAACCAGGCCACGCTGGATTACCTGGCGACCAGAACCACCGTCCCGTATTCCGTGGTGACGCCTGATGAAAATGCGCATTACGTCCGCACGATTGATATTGACGTCTCGGCATTAACCAGCGTGATTGCGCGGCCACACTCCCCGGATAATGTGGTGGCAGTGACACAGCTGGAAAATATTGCCATTTCGCAAGCCTATATTGGCTCCTGCACGGGCGGTAAAACGGATGATTTTATCGCTGCTGCGGAAATACTGTGGCAGCGCAAGGTGGCCATCCCAACCTACGCCGTTCCCGCGACCAAAGAGGTTTTTCATAATCTGATCACCACCCAGGTGAAGGGCCGATCCGTGTATGAAATCCTGACCCGGGCTGGCGTTAAATTATCTTCTGAACCCGGCTGCGCGGCTTGCTGTGGCGGGCCAGCGGACACCTTTGGGAGAGTCAGGGATCCGATAAGCGTGATTTCCACCACCAACCGTAACTTTGTGGGGCGGATGGGAAATAAAGGCGCGATGATTTATCTGGCCTCACCTTATGCAGTGGCTGCTGCGGCAGTGACCGGTTTTATTACTAATCCAGAACGGTACTTAACTAATGACTATTAATAACGTAATGCGCGGTACAGTTTATGTGTTAGGCGATAATATCGATACCGACCAGATATTAACTGCTGAATATTTGAAAATTAACCCGGCCTCTGCCGAGGGGCGTGAAGAGCTGGCAACGCTCGCCATGTGCGGACTGCCGGAAGGGGCGCTGCCGTTTATCAATCCGCAGACGCAGCGAGCAGGGTATGACTTTATTGTGGCCGGGAAAAATTTCGGCTGTGGCTCATCGCGCGAGCATGCGGTGGTGGCTCTGGGAGCATCCGGCGTGAAGGCCGTCGTCGCCCAGTCGTTCGCCCGCATATTTTTCCGCAACTGTGTATCCACGGGGCAAATCATGCCCGTCACGCTGAATGAAGGCTGTGATATCCGTGCGCTGAAAACGGGGGATACCATTGAAATCGATTTAGACGCTCATCAGATTGGTACTGCTGATGGGATTCTGAAAACCGCTCCGGTAGGGGAACTTGCGAACATTGTCGCCGCCGGTGGCTTGTTCGCTTACGCAAGGCAAACAGGAAAGATTTAATCCAATACAACCATAAGACTCAAAACAAGACGCCTTACTTTCTCAGGGTGCAGCGTCTGTTTTGAGCGTACATAAGGCAATCAAACTATGATCACCCAGCTAGAGTTTAACGATCTTCAAAAAGATGAGCTATCAAAACTTATCAGCCGTGTCACCATCAGCCCTTATACAGACTACAAACTCTTCAAGCAGTCCATCACCGAACTCATCGAAAATGGTCTGGTGCCCACTTTTTTTGTTCAGGCCTGCGAGCGCGTCAGGCAAGAGCGCAAGGATCAAGGCATTAACGCGCATTTATTAAAAAACGTACCACTTGACACCATCATTCCTGAATTTGATCAGTCCAATCCCGTTAACGATAAGTACGCCAAAAAGCTCACCTTTGTAGGAGAGGCCCTGCTGGAGCTGTTCGCTCAGCTCACCGACTCCCCGTTACTGGCCTACCGTACGCGCAACAACGGTGATTTTTTCCATGATGTTTATGCCGACAAAAAATACAGCAACACACAAACGCAAAAGACGGACGGCGAACTTTATTACCACAACGATCGCACCGCTCACCCGGTGCGCGCTGATTTTCTCAGCTTATTAGGCATGCGTTGCAGCGAAGAAAACCTGATTTTTACCGGCTACCTGGACGGTAAAGCGATTCTGGATAATTTGAAAGCTGAATCCCAGGAGTGGTTACGCAAGCCACTTTTTATTACCCCTTTTGATGAATACTCTCGCGACTCGAACGCCAGCCAGATTGATTCTGAGCTGCATCCGATCCTGGAGAATATTCATACTTTCCGTTACTACGACACACGCACAACGTATTCTCCGGATGCGCCAGCAGAGGCGATCAAAGCATTAATTGACCTTAAGGTGGCCATCACCAAAGCGGCAAAAGGCCGCGTTGCTATTAACAAAGGCGACCTGTTCTCCTTCGCCAATCAGGACTCTTTACACAACCGGGAAATCATCCAGGTGAGAGATCCATACTCAGCGGAAAAACGCTGGTTGCTGAAAACCTACAGCTTCCGTAATCCCGAAGTGATGAATATGTATCACAACTACTTCGATGCCGATCTGCCGGGGTTTGTGATCGCCGAGTAAGAGTGACCTTGCTGGTATAAAAAAGCCCGCATGCCTGAGGTGTGCGGGTTTTTTGTTTGTGCGAGAAGACCTGTGCTAGTAACGTTCTTTGGTCATCATCTCGCTTTATAACTTATGACAAGCCGTTATCAAGCTTAGCGGATAGCCTGTTAAGTTCCTTGCTGATGTGTTTGCGCCGTTGTTTTAACAGTACCCGGGCCGGAATGATGCGCTCGATAAATGTCGGCTTTCTGTTCAAATACGCTGTCACAAGCCGTTTGATGTCTTCCTCTGACCAACCGTCCATCACCGGCGTTGGGTTGTAAAGCAGATTAGCCTGTAGAGCAGGGGCGACTTCCTCATCCACAATTCTGAAGATCTCTTCCTGGTTTAATCCGGATTTTTTCAGCACCTCTGCTATCCATTGATAGTCATACTCCTGGAGTTCGCGCCCGGTAAAAAGTTCTGATAAGGCGTGCCAGACGGGGACGCGGGCGATCAGCTGGGTTTCAGTCAAATGCATTTTAATTTCTCCCTTGCGATGAAACATACACGGTTCCGAACAGGAGGTCTGTTCCAATCGACGCAAGAATTCCGCCCACTAATGCCGCAACACCAATACAAACGGGCGCAGTTGCTGCGCACACACCCGTGGCTACCACCGCTTGCACAAACTCAGCAA
Organism: Enterobacter cloacae complex sp. 277I4; assembly: GCF_050031465.1. NCBI lineage: Bacteria > Pseudomonadati > Pseudomonadota > Gammaproteobacteria > Enterobacterales > Enterobacteriaceae > Enterobacter > Enterobacter cloacae complex sp. 277I4. The sequence goes on along the minus strand of NZ_JBLGWC010000001.1, from coordinate 3,870,326 downwards.
ACATTTTCAGAATATCGCGCAAATACTGCTGTCTGACACGCGAGTCCTGTATACAATGTGCTGCAAAATTTGACGCCTTTCCTTGCAGCGAAGCAAGAGCAGTAGAAAAGGCTCTCTGATCATTCTGCATTGCTCCAGCAACGGCGGGGTATGTGAATCCTATTCAGCACCTCATCATGACGAACAACGCGGTAGAGATAATATCTCTGGCTAATTTTCTCCTTATATAAACACTATACAATTTTTTGAATGCAACATTCATTAGTCATCCCTGTAATTACAGAAATGTTTTTATACTTTTTATATTGAACGCATGAAAATAGTTTTAATGTAACGCCTCATCGTATTTGATGACAGGGCCGACATAGGCTATTAAAGGTGAAAAAATTAGCCCATAAACTTTATAAAATGGGAAAACCTATAATACCGATGAACAAGAGTTTGCTCGCCAGGCAGAAAGGAGAGTTAATCTTCGTTGCGTAAAAATTTCACCGCCTTCCATGAGACAGACAGCGGTGCCATTCCCAGATAAAAAGAGATAAAACGATAATTATTGCGAAATAAATCCAACCATTACCATAATCATTAGTGATAGTTGCATAGGTAGCAAAAAACAGTAAACCAATGACAATGATCCAGGACGTGTAGAAGCGTCGTTTTAGCTCAACTAAAAGTGAATGCAGAGTCCGATCTTTACGTTTCGGATCTTCAAGTACGGCACGCAAAGCCGTAATGTTTTTATCAGTGAACCCGTATGAACGAAGTTTCGTTTCCTGTTGCGCGTCTATCACTCTTCACTCCTGAACGTTGAATGCTCCTGCTTAAATTATATAAAACAATAACAGGTATGGCTGATTAAAAACAGATTCAACAATCGCTGAAATGATGAATTACGACATCGTGCCTGGCAGTCAGAACATAACTATGCCCTTCATATCTAAGAGATCGCTTTATCGGCCAGCGAGTACACTCCTCAGGGACAAGACGGTTCCTGCAAAAAATATCTGGCCCTTATTTAAAGAGCTCGATATTCTGTAATGCTTTGTCTTTTTTGTGAACAGGAAAAAGTATGCTAAGTACATTACCCGATTTACACAGAAGTTTTGCAGAGCAACTCAAGCTTAAATTTCAGGCTGATTCGCGAATTCACTCTCTTCTCGCTGGCGGCTCGCTTATTCATGGCGGGTTCGATATTTACTCCGATCTCGATTTTGTCGTTGTGGTAGACCCTCTCAGCTATGACGAGATCATGGCGCAGCGTATTGAGTTCGCCGGAACACTGGGGCATCTGCTGCATGCCTTCACCGGCGAACATGTCGGAGAGCCTCGTCTGCTTATATGCCTGTATGGTCCTGAACTCCTCCATGTCGATCGAAATTTGTCACACTGGACATGCTCACTCAACGCGTTGAGGAGCCTGCAGTGTTATTTACCCGCGATCACCTGGCTCTGGAACAACAACTGGCAAAATATAGTGCTCAATGGCTTGACATGACGCCAGAGTGGTTTGAGTCCTGAGCCCTGATCTGGCTTTATTAAACGGCTGGTGGTGAAACTGGAAGGGGCGAACTCTTTGAAGCGATTGGTATGCTGTCATTCTTTCGCGAGCAAGTGCTGGGACCTATGCTGTGCCGTCGGGCAAATCTACCGCAACGTGGGGTTCGCCGCATTGAATTCCATGGCATTGATCCTGATGGCCTGCTTGCATCCACGCTGGCAACGCACGATCGTGACTCCGTCAGCATTGCCATCAGAAAGGCTATTGACGCTTATATCACTCTGCGGGCTGATGCGCTGCCGAAAAATATCGCAGACTATGCGGCACGATGGGCGGTTCTTGCCATGCTGAAAGCCTGAACCCGGCCTTGAAAGGTTTCGGTCTGGTTCGCCCCGGGTTCAGACGACGTTTGCTAAAAAAATGGTCGTCTGAATTTCGGTTGTGACGTTCTTGCGACTGCTTAGATTCATTTTCAATCTTATCGAGAGGATATGGATATGAATTTTGCAGAACTCCACAACCAGCATGAGCCACTTCTTATCGCTAATGTCTGGGATGCCGCCAGTGCTGTAGCAGCGCAAGAAGCAGGTTATCAGGCATTGGGAACGTCCAGCGCAGCAATCGCGTCCACACTGGGATATGAAGACGGGCAGGGAATGCCATTTGATGCATTATTTTATATGGTCACCCGTATCCAGGCTGTTAGCAAGCTGCCATTGAGCGTTGACATGGAAGCAGGGTATGGTGATTCAGCCGAAGAGATTACAGCCAATCTCAGGCGCCTTGCTCAGACAGGCGTCGCAGGCGTTAACCTTGAAGACAGCAGAGTCATAAACGGGGTGCGTCAGCTTGACGATGCCTCTGATTTTACCTGTACCCTAAGAACAGTATGCGATGCGCTGAGAAGCGAAAATCATAGCCTGTTTCTGAACATCCGGACTGACACTTACCTGCTCGGGCATGTAGATGTGTTGCAGGAGACGCTATTACGGGGTCAAAGTTATAAAGCTGCAGGTGCTGACGGCCTTTTTGTTCCCTGTCTGACGTCAGAGAAAGACATCAGCCTCATTGCAGAGGCAACGGCTTTGCCTCTTAATGTCATGTGTATGCCCGACCTTCCGTCGTTCGACAGGCTGAAGCTGGCCGGAGTAAGCCGCATTTCCATGGGCAATTTTGTGCATCCAGCCATGCAGTCAACGCTGACTGATGTCATGCATGCGATCCGTTCTCGTCAGACGTTTGAAGGACTTTTTGGTGATGAAAATAACCGATAAGAATTTATGTGATATCTGGTATCAGGCATTACTTGAACGTGCTTCAGAATATACTGGCGTGTTTTTTGTTGGCGTCAAAACCACTGGCGTGTTCTGCATTTCGGTATGTCGGGCGCGAAAGCCCAAACGTGAAAATGTCGAATTTTATAAAGATGCCAAATCTGCCCTTGCAGCCGGCTTTCGGCCCTGTAAGGTCTGCAGACCCGCTGAGAATGCGCACAGCGCGCCATTATTTGTTGAACAGGCGCTTGCGCTTGTCAGGCGCGATATTAAATCCCGTGTTGCAGACGCGGAGCTTCGCCAGCATGGAATCAGTCCGGAGCGGGTAAGGCGCTGGTTTCTGCAACATCACGGCATCACTTTTCAGGCTTTCCAGCGAATGCAGCGGGTGAACGTTGCCATGCAGGAGCTCAAAAGCGGACGAACGGCGACCGACGTTGCGCTGGACAACGGCTATGAATCCCTGAGCGGGTTTGGTTATACCTATAAGCGACTTACTGGTGCAGCGCCGACTCAGGCAACCCGCGGTGATTGTCATTCACCGTTTTACCACGACGCTTGGGCCGATGTTTGTCTGTGCGACAGAGCGGGGAGTTTGTCTACTGGAGTTTACCGATCGCCGGATGTTAGAAACAGAATTTCGCGATATTCAGCGTTTATTTAACGCCAGAATCGTCACCGGAGAAAACAGCCACACCCGGCAGACAGTAAAAGAGGTCAGCGAGTATTTTGCCGGAACGCGCCGACAGTTTGATCTCTCTGTAGATGCCCCGGGGAGTGATTTTCAACAATCCGTCTGGCGCGAGCTGCGGTCAGTTCCCTATGGACAGACCTCACACTATCAGGCCATCTCACTACGGATGAATAAGCCAAATGCTGTGCGCGCTGTCGCTGCTGCTAATGGTGCAAACCGAATTGCAATTGTGATCCCTTGCCACAGGATAATTGGTAAAGATGGAGCGATGACAGGTTATGGAGGGGGGATTTCTCGAAAAGAATGGCTCATTGAGCATGAGAGGAAGAATGTTTAATGGCGTGATGCACCAGTGCCGCCGGGAAATTTTATGGGCTTCGCAGGGCAAGTTGAGGGCACAAAAAAGCCCGCAGGGCTTGCGCCGTGCGGGCTTTCAGGACGTCCACCAGTCGACTCTGGTGATCGCTGATGGAGAATTTTGGTGGGCTGGCGTCCCTGTAATTAGCCATTCATTCCATTGATTTTTAATGTTATTTATACTTTGAATTTTATGTGTGGTTCTAAAAAAGGAACCATAAATCGTAATGGTATGGGTTATCACGATTAGCGGATTGGAGAATTGTATCAAAAGGAAACAAATTCTTCAGTTCAACTCCCTGCTAGTAGCTGAACTGCGCAAGCAGGATCTGCTTTTCACCGATTAGTGAATGCGGTAGTTTTTCAGCGAAACTGAATTCTATCCGTAGGGCAGTACCAGCATAGGTGGAGAATGGATTTTGAACAACTGGTCACCAGAGCACACAAAAGACATCAAGAGTTGGTTTAAGATTGATACATATCGCAAATTTGAAGACCTCTCATTGCTCCAGTTTTACCATGAGATATGGGCTCGTAACTTGTTCTTTAAAAAAGGAGTATCAAGAGTTTGAGAGCAGAACTCTTATGGGTTACTTCTCAAAAATTTTCAGTGGCAATCCTTTTTTAATTGAAGAAGGGCAACTGGGATACATGACTCCTGCCAATAAACTTTTTCAGCCTCCCCATTTTTTTCTAACAACTCTTGATCGCCTTGCTGAAACCAGCATCATTGCTATGCAACGCGGAGGTTTTGTTTGGGATGGTGATGACAATTATTCAATAAACAGAGATCTTCGGGAAGAATCACTTTCAGATATTATGCCAGATCAGTTTTCACGAACAGTCATGTTCGAGATTGATTTGGCAAGTGGCACAGACGAAGAGATTGCAGAGTCGCTTAAAGCTGCATTACCGCAGTGGCGTAAAATCAAAGGTATCGAACCAGATCCTTTAGAATCAGTTCGCTTTGGGTATGGAACTATCAAGAAACTCATCAGTTATCGTGTGATACCTATGCTGGATATCCTGTGTGGGCAGCCGTTAAAAAAATCCGTGTCTCTGACGAACAGTTATCCAGACTGCTATATACAGGCGATGACGAAGAAAGCGAAATGAGGCAGTCTAGCCAAATCAAAGATACCGACAGGCCTTTGGCTCTTAAATCCTGCACAACTGACTTTATCCGACAATTCCATTACTTCATGAACAAAAATAGCCATTTGAAGCAAATGAAAGTCTCTGATGTAATGAAACTATCTGATTAGAATTACATTTATAACTATTTGTTTTAATTGTTAAAATTAACTAAAGGCATCATTGTGAATGGTGCTTTTTTTTGCGATTTTTACTTTAAACCGGGCATTTTGACACTTGCTATAAAACGGGGGAATTTCAGCTACTCTCAAGTTCCCCTTTTCTGTACGGCACCAACTTCGAGAAAACCATCCTGCATAGCTACGAAGAACCTCCGCTTCAGGAGCTTCGCTCTTTTCTTTTCCCAACTGTTCGTATAGTGACTTCACCGCAACGACAAGGGATAACGAGATCAAAAATCAAGCAACCCGCCTAATACGATTACCAGAAGTTCTCGAACGAACTGGCTACGGAAAAGCCTGGATATATCGTCTGATCAACGATGGTAAGTTTCCTGCTCCTGTCAAAATTGGAAGTCGTGCAGTAGCTTTCGTTGAAAGTGAGATTGATACCTGGATTCAGTCTGTTATCGAAACAAGTCGAAATAATGTTGCTTAATTGAACTTAGGAGTGATTTTATGAATATCGAAGAATTTGTAAGCGAAGAAAACCATATGTGCAATTTATGCGGATATTTTTTCTGAAAAAGATCTTTGACCAAGAAGTGATTTATGACTTACCTAATAACGAGTTTAATAAAGAAATCATTTACTGGCTCAGTCAGTACCTTGTAGGAAATCTGAGAGAACCTTTAGACTCGATCTCTCGAAGTTGATGCTTGCAAACAGATATATGTTTACGAGACCTGGTTATCTCTAATTAAATGTCCTGATGAATTGAAACTCCTAGCGAAGCGGATAATTTTATATCTAATGGATTAAGAGCTTTTTATGAAAATGTAAAGTTTGGCTGCATAATTTATCTTAAAACTTTACAGAATAACTTACATTATTTTGGTTGCCGTTTATTAGCAAGGCAGTGAGATAGTTTTCGAAGTATTAGGTGTACATAATATTAACTAGATCTACCAGATGATAATTTGACAAAAATAATCGTCTATCTCACTGTTTTAATTTAAATAAATATCTTAATCGATCCAAATAAATTTGTAAATCTACGAAATGCTTATTATTAATATATTGGAATTATACTTTTTGTAAAGTTTAGGAGGAAAATATGTGCAGTATTTGTGTGGATTCTTTTATGTTCGAAAATGGTGAGAGATATTGTCATGTTGTAAATAAAGATACTGGTGAGCCATTGTATTATCCAAACTTGTATATAACAACACAAGTCAGGAATCGGTCAGAGTCTATATCAACAATGAAGGTTATCGCTGGATATTTCATTGTTATATCGATTCTTTATGAGAAAAAATATCAATATTGATGAAAGAATTCAGAAAAGGATATTTCTGGCTCCTCATGAAATTGAAGATTTGATTGAATTCACTTCATTCAATTTTCGAGATGGCGAGAATGATAATTTTAGAAGTTCAAATGTCAAAAAACCAACTAAGTACTTTCGGATAACAACCATAGCTAACTATCTGGAATGGCTGTGCAAAATACATCTTTCTCATACAGGACAGAAGGATACTCTCAATATATTTTAGATTTCATAAACAACATAAAACGAAAGAAACCGAGAAATAATGATAAATATAATATGGATATAGAAAAAAGTTTAAATAATGAACAATTGGATTCTTTGTTTAGCATTCTTGCACCGGGTAGCAAATTAAATCCTTTTTCAGAAAAAGTGCAAAAAAAGAAACAATCTAATATTCCTGCTATTACACTGCTTTGGCCTGAGAAGCAGGCGAACTTTTGAATCTGCGAATTGGTGATATAGATTTTGCAGAATCGACAATTGCAATAAGAAGAAGAGCAAATGATAAAACAGATTGTGAGTGTATCAGCCTTTAGTTAAAACTTGTGAGAGGAAATTAATTGCTGATAAAAAGCTCATGTTTGAAATTTCAGATTATATTCTGAATGATTGAAGAAACATAAAAAATTCTAACAAACATGATTTCCTGTTTATTACTTATAAGGAAGGAAAAACTCAAGGGCAACCTATTTCATTTTCTTCATATCACAAAGTGGTGAGTGTTGTTGTTAATCCTCCTCACTTCTAGGGGGATTGACAGGTCACAAACTCAGACATACATGGAATTATGAGTTTTCGAAAGCAATAGACAAGAATCAGGACATATCCGATGAAAAAGAGCAACAAATCCGTTCTTATCTCATGGGATGGCGACCGGGTTCAGAAACTTCAATGATTTATAATCGCAGGCATATTCATGAGCTATCGAAAAAAACTGCACTTGAACAACAAGAGCAACTATTCAAAGGAGAATTTGATGAATAATTTAATTAAAAATAAATCTGATAAAATGTCTTTGCATGAACATAAAATCGTCAGTTCGATTGAAAATAACGGAATCAATCTTACAAACTTAATATATGCTATGAACGAAAATTTGGTTTGTGGGTTTGTATATACAGTACAATATTATTATAATAGCAACAGCTATTTGTATGTGAAAAATATTGTTAGAAATATGGAGAGTCTTATCCGTAAACTATCTCCTACTCATATTGATGATAAGGTTCTAATTGAATATCAAAATAAGAAATTATCAAAAGCCTCAGCATCATTTCGCGTTTTACGACCATTTTTGATTAAATGGTTTGAGTTAGGATATCCGGGGAATAGATGAAAGTGCGGTAGAACTGTTAAAGCATTTGGACCTAAAAATAAAAAAATCTGGTCAGTCTGTGCTTCAAGATGATCCAACAGAGGGACCATTAAATAAAGAAGAACATACTTCTTTGATTAAGGCTATGAATCATGCATATAGAAAAGGTGAACTGTCACTTCCACATTATGCAATATCACTATTGATTGGTCTTACAGGTAGAAGACCTCAGCAGTTAGTTATGTTGAAATATAAAGACCTTCTTCAAAAGAACTTAGATAATGGCAAAGTAGAATATGTAATTTCAGTGCCACGAGTAAAACAACGGGGTAAAGAACTACGATATCGAGAACTTGCAATAATATCAGAGGTTGCATCAATTGTTCAATTGCAAGCTAATCAATCAGTGAAACTTGTTGAGCAAGCTCTTGGGAAAAACTCTTGATGATTATTCTAAACGAGAAGTTCCTATTTTCTTAAATGAGGAAAGAATGTTTTTAGATTTATCCATAACAGGTTCAATTCTTCTGGAATATAATAAATTATATGCGAAGCCTACAATTGCTAATGTAGCATTGAAAAGTATTGTTAATAATGGGAATGTAATATCCAACCGTACCGGTTCGATACTAAATATTACTCCTCGTAGGCTTCGTTATACAATAGCAACTATGCTGGCTAAGAATGGGCATAATGTTAATACTATAGCTGAATTATTGGATCATTCATCTACTTCAAGTGCGGGGATTTATATTAAAAATCATGCTGACAGTGTTGAAAGGATTGATTCCGCTGTTTCAGAACAATTGTCATTTGTCGCTGATATTTTTATGAACGGAATCAAATCGAAAAAGAAGTCATTTCAAATTTTTTTCTTCAAGTAGATGCCAGAGTCAGAATTCAGGATTTCCTTGCAATCAATGTATGTTTTTTATTCCGATTGATCGCAGTGAGGTGAATCAACTATGAATAATATTATTTTGTTCAAATCAAAAAAACATATTCTTGTAGAAGAAAATTATAATGAGTTCATAAAATTTTGTCGCTATCAACTGTCCGGACTAACCCGAAACTCAGGATTGGGAGCAGTATGCCTGGAAAGGATATGTCACATTTAGAAAAATAGGGATTGGAAATAAAATCTTTGATTCCATTGATGCAATGCACGAAGATTATATCAATTTTGCGAAAGCATATATCAGATATCAACACACATTGAAACCATTAAAAAATTATGGGGTTATTATGATGGCCTTGCGATGTCTCGAACAGGCCCTTTTGCAGGTTCAGAACACTGGTCTCATTTATAATGTTACAGCCGTTGTTTTCGATGAGGCAATGCAGATTGGGGAGTAAATATTTTGAAGGTAACGTTTTGGCTAAATGTGGAATACAGCTTGAAAAAATATCAAAGTTTCTGTGTGAACATAATCTTGTGAAGTCAGGATATATCTCATGGAAAAACCATGTAAAACAGAAAGTCAAAAACAATTATCTTCCTGAGATTGAGGATTATCACCGAAGCGATAAGTTACCAGATGAAGAAGCATTGCTCGCTATTGCTGATATTTTTTCTCAAAATGATGAGTTACTGAGTCCAAGGGATAAGTTCACCAGTTCAGTATTTGCACTTCTACTTTGTTGTCCGAGCAGAATTTCTGAAATTTTAGCCTTACCTGCTGATTGTGAGATTACACAAATAGATGGCAAGGGTATCGAAAGATATGGTTTGAGATTTTATTCGGTAAAAGGGTATGGCCCTAATATCAAATGGATTCCACGGGTTATGATACCAGTTGCAAAGAAAGCGATTAGAAGATTACTTTCCTTATCACAAAATGCAAGAGCACTTGCTCACTGGTGCGAAAAGTACCCGGATAAATTTTACCGACATGAGCTTTGCCCAACAGTTGATGAAAAAGCTAAATTGACCGTTGTACAAGTTTGCCATGCACTGGGGTATAATTTATTTGATCATAAATCATGTGTTTTAAAAATTAAAAGAACGAGTTTGGATGGTGGAAAAGTTTCTTAAACCACAATGATTACAACTATTCATTGAGTAATTTGTGGAAATTATTAGTTCTAATTTTAGCAGAGATTTTCCATGGTATGATAAAGAAAAATCCATAAAATTTAGTAATGCTTTATGCTTGCTCATATGTATTAATTTTCTTTATCAAGAATGACTTCAATTTTCACATTTTACAAACCTACTAAAAGTTTCTTTTTCAGTGACATACAAAGAAAAAGCTATGAGATGAATTATAAAAATATATTTTCCCGATATGGATATTATGATGATGAAGGTAAACCACTACTTATTCGCTCACACCAGCCACGGCACCTTTTAAACACAATAGCCCATTATGGTGAAATGTCTGAACTGGATATAGCTAAATGGTCTGGTCGTATCAATGCGAATCAGAACAGAGTTTATAACCATGTGTCGGAAGAAGATATGTTAGATAAAATCAAAGCTATTAAATTGAATAGGAGTAATTACTGTCAAAGGGAGTCAATACCCACAAATGAATTGACAATTGATTTTGATAACCTTAATCAAGGTGCAATACACTTAACTGAATTTGGTTACTGTGTACATAACTATTTAATCAAGCCTTGTGCAAAAATTAATCATCTTATTGAATGTGATAATGAAACACCGGACATTAACTCAGTAGATAGAATTAGACTGCAATCTGTCCGAGAGAAAGTAATGCAATTAAAGAGAATAACTCAGATCGCTTATGAAAATGGTGATTATGGTGCAGACAAATGGTTGCAACACCACAAAAAAAATTTGGAAAGAATTAATAAACTATTGAATAATTGAAACAGGAGATGCATATGGCAAAACATTTAAACAGGAGTGAAATAAAGGCAATTAAACACATTATACTGACTTGGGACGGTAAAATCACATGGAGCGATTTATGTGAATCAGTTTATAAGAATCTAAAACAGAACTATCACAAGGCAATCTCTAAGTGCTCATGATGAAGTTGTTGAAGCATATAGAACAAAGAAAAATTTGTCTAATTTGAAAAAATCTGGCCTTAAAAAGCCAGCTAACTTAACGATTGCGGCACAACAAATAATAAATCTTAAAGCCGAAAATGAAATGTTAAAAAAACAGAACAATAGATACAAAGAGCAGTTTAGCTATTGGCAGTATAATGCTCATAGACATGGTCTCACTATGGAACAATTGAATAGACCATTTAATAAAAAATAATGAGTTACATCTATTGACAAGTTAAATAAATACGATAAATATAAATATATGGTCAGGATGACTATTTCAATTATGCAAGGATGCATTTTATGGACAAAAACATCATCAATTCAGAGTTTACTCTGGAAGAGCAACTTATCATTATAATTGATAAATATATCTCAAAACGGTACCAGCCCGGAGATAAAAGTTTCTCATATCAACTTTACTTAATTTTTGTGGGATACCATTTAAAATATTTTTACCCTAAAAGGATTTATTCCAAATCCAATCGTAATATTGATAACATAATGACTATGTTTAGCTCGGTATACAAAGTCTGACAAGCAATCTTCTACAACGATTAAATAACAAAGAAGGAGTTATTAGGGAACTAACTTGTCTGTTAATTACATAGATAACAATCAAGAAAAAGCAGAGGAAATCTATGCTACTGTCAGAGCACAATATGAAATGAAAGTAATTGAGAAAGAGTTAACCCATGAAGTTCGCGTAAGAACCGTCAGGTTATAGGCAATAAAAAGCCCCTAAGCAGGGGCTAAAAAACTTCTTGATATAGGCTACTACTGAACTTCTTTCCAGACACCATCAGATTTGATTAGTTTTACTGGTTTTGTTTGTTTCATATTACTAATAGAGGCATCGACAATGCAGTTATAAACATTGTTTGCTTCTTCTGTGCAACTAACTTTCTTCACGTAATCGATTCTTAAAGATTTTTTCTGTAACTCTTGAATCAAGAGCTTTCATACTTGTATTTGTTCTATCTACAACACTTTTGAAAACATTGTATATATCGCCTTGCGATGGTTCATTGTTACATGCGGTTAGAAGGAAGGTGGTAATGATAACTGTGATAATTGAGTATATTTTCATTTTCTTATCCAAAAAACAATTAATTAAGAATGCCAGTTTTGGTGTTGTTATTGTCAGAGGAAAAAGTCCATTTACTTACAGTCTCTCCCTTGAAGTCGATTTCAAGAGTTTTAGACTGAGTTTGGGAACCGCCAAGTAACAGCCCCACAACAGGAATGAAAGTCGTTGCATTGAACTGATTGTTAGACATGAAATATTTCCATTGCTCATTTCCGTCATCGAGTGTGGTTCTTGTATTAGGCTCACCTAACTTAGTGAGTAATTCCGTCTTAGTTGTTTTGTTTTTAATGATCTTTGACTGGAGGCTTTGTGGTGTTTCGTTTTTAAGGTTCTGGTTCCCTGATGTTGAACAGCCAGAAAGCAGGAAGACAATAATAAAAAAAGAGGACGTTATAAATCGGTTCATTTACTTTCTCATTTTATGTTTGCGGTTGTGTGAAATTAATTTCACCGTATAAAAACAACTCTGTCTGCATACATTCTTTTGATTTTATAGATAAGAATAATGATGCTTACGAAAAACGTAATGACTGATACAAGAGTGCTGCCGGTCCACGAAAATGCTAACCACGCGAGACCAAATGCCACGAATTGAAACAGGAATGCCACACTGAGCGGGCTTTCACCGTAAGCGACCTTTGCATGACAGCCTTTGCAAATCCGCACACCATGAGGACTTTGTGTAAAGCAGAACGGGCACTTTATTGTTTCGTTTTCCATAGCTATCCCAATCTGGAAGATTAAATGGTGCGTTTACAGAGATCTGATTACTGACTCGCTTTAGTAAAATTGCTTGTACCGATTGATGATTGTTACTTGATAGTTATTGTCTATCATAACTAGATTATCGATCTGTAATAACGATCAATATTTTCTTGACGAAACACAAATTTATTACTACGCAATTGAGTTAGGTTACGAAAGGTGTTTACAACTAGCTGTCTATAAACGAATTTTTCTTGTAGGTTTCAGATGATGTGTTGAATAGACTTCTCTGTGAATCGCCACGGATAATCTAGACACTTCCGAGCCGTTGATAATACTGGTTTTCATATTCTGTCGGTGACATCTGTTCGCTTAGAACCATGCCGACGCTTACTGTTATAAAACATTTCGATGTAATCAAAAATATCACTGCGGGCTTCTTCCCGCGTTCCGTAGATCTTTTTCTTTATCCGTTCACGTTTCAACAACTGGAAAAAACTTTCTGCAACCGCATTATCATGGCAGTTACCGCGACGGCTCATGCTACCCTCCAGGCCGTGTGATTTCAGGAACGACTGCCACTCATGGCTTGTGTACTGACTGCCCTGATCCGAATGAACCAGCACCTGTTTTTCGGGATTACGCCGCCATACAGCCATCAGCAGTGCGTTCAGGACAATGTCCTTTGTCATCCGGGATTGCATGGACCAGCCGATAATTTTGCGTGAGAACAGATCAACAACAACGGCAAGATACAGCCAGCCTTCGTGGGTCCTGATGTAGGTTATGTCCGTTACCCAACGCTCATCAGGAGCATCCGGATTGAACTGTCGCTGGAGCCTGTTGGGTGACACGATACTGGCCTCGCCTTTACGTGCCCGCGGGCTTCGGTATCCGACCTGAGCCTTTATTCCGACACGTTTCATCAGTCTCCAGACTCTGTTTACTCCGCACTGTTGCCCGCTGTCACGCAGATCCAGATGGATTTTGCGATAACCATAGACGCATCCCGATTCCAGCCAGAACTGTTTAATCTGTCCTGTCAGTCTCAGGTCTGCCTGATGGCGTTGTGAATGCGGTGGCCGAAGCCAGGCGTAAAAACCACTGGGATGAACATCCAGCACCCGACAGAGCAGGCGAACAGGCCAGCAACAGGAGTTGTCACGGATAAAGGCGTACCTCAGTCGGACAGCTTTGCGAAGTACGCCGCGGCTTTTTTTAATATGTCCCGTTCGTCGGTAACCCGTTTCAGCTCTTTCTGGAGACGGCGGATCTCGGCCTGAGCATCTGACTGTTCTTTATTAGTGGAAGAATCCGGACCGTACTTCTTTATCCAGGCATAAAGGCTGTGGGTGGTGATATCGAGACGTGTTGCAACGCTGGCAACAGAATAACCGCGATCAACAACCTGTTTGACTGCTTCAGTTTTAAACTCTTCAGGATAACGCTTACCGCTCATGGGCACCTCTCTTTAAGTCATCTTAAATGACTCTGAGGTGTCTGTTAAACGCGTGGCGATTCACGGATCGTCATGAAGCACATAGCAACGAAGGTGAGTATCACTGAATCCCATTCTCCTCATATAGTCATCTGCGATGCTGGACCATTGTTCAGCCGTTAGGGATTCTACACTAGGCAGGCGAAGCGAGTTGTGCCAAACCGGTTTCTGGACATCTGGCCGAAGCTGTTTGGTGCCATCAAATTCAACTATCAGTTCGAGGGCTGAATCACCTAACATGTTCCCGCCAATGATGATGGGATCACTTTTATGATGTGCTCCCGGCTTCAATGCATATTGAACAACACCTGTGAAGCTCTTACCCCTTTTGATCTTCTGCATACCCTTCACGAGGGACACTCCAAATATCTGCATTAAGAAGATGTTGACGAAGTTCACTGATCTGTCTTCTGACTGCAAATAGTTCAGTATGGGTAAGCTTGCTGTCTTTGCTCTTGCTATCTACATGCAGAACAATGCGGTTCAGCTTCTGATTAATCTCACTCAACGTTTTCCAAGTTTCAATATTTATCGAAGGTATTACTAGAGGAGGCTTTTTCAATGATGATGTTCGCAGCCACTCGCCTTTGCTTTTTTTCCCTCTTCTCGCATTTAGAATATTGAGTTCTTCATTATTAAGCCGAACACTAACACAGTGAGTTCTGAGAGATATATAGAGGGAGGGGGTAATATAAGGATCTGCGTGCGAAATATTTGAATCAAATTGTTCGGTTTTTAATGTTTTTTCCATATGAAATCCTTTTCATGTATGATTATTAACTTGTATAGGAAACCTGAATATTGTCAATAGTAACACTCCAAAAAGACAAGTGTGTTAGATTTACTGGTTTTAAAACAGAGTGATGAGAAAGGATTTTTTACTGAACTCACCACTCTGAAATGTTAACTAGAAGTTAGTCAAATCCAATTTCTTTAAAGATTTATTCTTAATGGAAGTGATTTCCACTCGTCACCTTTGAATTTAATCCTGACATTTAATTTTATTACAGGTGGTGCGTGTATGATTTCTGCTTCTTTGTAAATGCTACCTTCTAGCATTAGGTCAGTCGCCTTAGCCATCCCACGCTTAATTCCACGAATATACCATTCAATAGCCATTGTTTTCATAGCATCTGGTATATCTGCTAACGCAGCATCAAAATCGAGACTTGGATAACGAGTATGAACAGGTTTTTTCCCGTAGCTTCCGATATGCCATTAACCGCTTTTCGTAATGTTGCAGAAGATGCACTAACTGGATTATTACTCATAGATTAAACCTTTTTATTTAGAATGGTCATTTGCTATAAAATTAAGTGGTTCGATTATACATTAAATGGCAGACTGATTAACAATTTTAATTAACTATATGTGAACCCATTCCAGCAACAGCAAAAAAATCATGCATTAATAGCTCTAAACCTTGAATTCACATTAGAAGATTGTATTACAGTTAAAAAATGCAGAAGCTCGTGTCGTATTCTTTTCAACTGAAAGGAGAAAAGCAAGGCAACTCAGAGAAGCGGAGCTTCGGAGAGTTAGCCCTTGCTTAATTAAAAAATCAATCCATATTGACTAAAGATTAAAAAAAGATAAAGTTAAAATAAAAAAGGAGATGAATATGTATAAATATATAAAATTTAAAGACACCAAGATAGATTATTGTTTCTTCTGCGAGTCTATATATTATTATTACTAATAAAAATAATCACATTGATTGTTTAGATATCAAGAAATAAAAATTACTCTATTCTTTGATAAATAGTATTTTGGTTCTCTTGTTTCATGGGAGGTGTATAGACGATATAATTTATAATAATTAAACAAGCAATGCCGAAAATTGAGTAATATAGATGCTTTAATGAATCAGCCTTCGATGTGTTTGGATTTCCATTCTTATCTTTACTTGGTTTCATGAAATATTGCAATGTTAATGCTATAGTAATAATTATATTGATTAGAAGTAAACCAAGCCAAAAAGAGTTATTAGTGTATTGGTTTTTAAAAACTTCAGTGGAGAATTTCAATATGTTGTCGATGAATCCAAACATATAATGTATCCTATTTTTATATAATTACCGATGTATGCTATCTATTTTTAAATCCAGCGAACACACTAAGTGTTCACTGGATTACTTAAGCTGCTAACCCTTCGTTAGGACGATTCGAATCCTCTCTGCTATCTTTTTCAGCAGCATAAGTAGATTCACGAGATTTCGTTGACATACCTGAACCATAGATTCGTTGAGCTTCACTATTCTCAGGTTTCCATGCCCAGTTTGAAACATCTACTTTTTGTTCCGATTCCATTTTTTCAAGAAAATTTAAACCAAAGACATTCATATTTCACCTGCTATTTGAAGTTAACCAATTTGCAATGGACCCGAAATATCCATGCCGGATAAAATCTTCGATTGACAACCATTGACCAGCAGAATTCACCTCTAAGAACCACCAGTAATTATTTTCATCAACGATGAAATCTAAAGCCCCATATCGAAGGTTTAACTTAGACATTAAAGAAATTATTTTTTCCTTCACCGAAGTGGGTGCGTCAATTTTCCAGTGCGGTGTATTAGGTATATCGTATCTACGCCAGTCTACTTTGGCCTTGTTTGAATGCTGAGAGTCTATAGCACAAGCAAAATGTTCATCTTCAATTACTGTGTATCTAACTTCGAATTTTTTATTAACATATTTTTGAAGAGTAATTGGGTTTTCTGAATCGTTAGAGAAACTTTCTAACTGTTCTAAAGTGATTTTGTTTACATATAGACCTAATATCTCACCTGATTCAGAGACATACATATCTTGCGACATGAATTTAACAACCGAATCAGGATAAGTAGTTAAGAAATTTTTGAGGTCTTCTTTGGAGTTTGAAGTTATAAATGCTGGATTATTTAGCCCAACTTCATTAGCTATTTTATGTTGAAAATACTTGTTATCAGCGAGAGTTGCATCTCTTACATGATTAAACCAGCAACTTTCAGATAATGCATTATATAGGCCAAAAAGGCTTTTATTCCATTCAGATCGCCATAATCTGAAACCGTTACTTTGATCTTGCTGTTGTTCAGAATTGACTTGAACAGACACCCGCCTTGGCCAAACACATTTTACGGATGAATTTTTGATTGTTTTTCCGTTTTGGGAGATAGTCCATTCAGAGCCATCAAAGCTAATTTTGGTATCTTTAAGGGCTTCTATATCTAAATTCAAACGGAAGTAGTTATCACCGAGTTTCATCGAAACTATGTCTGCATGAACATCGTTACTGTCAGTAAGTATCAAGATCATTGTTAGGATGTATCTGAAATTTTTTGTTCACTTAATATCCGATAGTTATGTTACATCGTCAATATTAATTTTTATTGATTGTAACATATTGATTTAAAAGTGTTTTAATCATTTTATTGGTTTTCATAAACTAATTTCAGTCAGGTATTATATCTTTTTTTTTTAGTGTTTTTTGTAAACTACCATGCTTTTTACTTGACTTAATTAGGCTTTTGAACTCGATGGCTTTGTGCTTCTGGTGGCTATGGAGTAATCTAATGTGTAGTAAAACTATGCTAAGGGCCCAACCGATTACTATGTATATCAATAAATTAGCTATTAGAAACTATAAAAATTTTCGAAGCTCAAATTTTTACTTTGTTAAAGACTCAGTGAATACAATTATCGGTGAGAATGCTTCAGGTAAAACGAATTTGTTTAATGCTATGAGGTTGATTCTAGATGATTCTCTCCCGATGAATTCTAGGATTCTATCTAATGAGGACTTTTATCGTGGATTATCTGAACCCTTCGGTCATTGGATAATAATTACGCTATATTTTGATGATTTAAGTGAGTCGGAGGAAGAACAGGTTCTTGCCAACTATACAGTAAATGATGGTAATGATAAGTCTATAAAGGAAGGTAACTACACTTTTATATATAGACCAAAATTTCATATTCGACAAAAGTTGTATGAATTAACATTAGAAGATGACAATGTGGAAGCAATATTCGCTTCTTTTACAGAATTTGTATCTAACCATATTATTTCTAAAGAAACATATGAAGCAGTAGCTTTTGTTAGAACAAAGGTTGATTTGAATAATGACGAAATTTATAAACAAGTAGTTGGTGATTTTGATAGTTACTCCTTTTCAAATCCTAATGATGATGATGCTACTGTATTAGGGGTTAAGAAGCCACCTTACTTTGCCTTAGGCAGCGAAGTCGCTTGTACTTATGTCAAAGCACTTAGGAATGTAGTTGCATATTTTAAATATTATAAAACGAATCCATTGTATAAATTACTTACTTTAAAAGTAAACAAATTGATAGAAAAGATATTGTAGAAAATGTTAAAGATATTAATGGTAAAATCTCAGCTATACCTGAAATTGAGAGATTGAGTAATAAGATATCTGCTTCGTTACTTAATACAGTAGGTTCGACTTATTCCCCTAAAATATTAGTATCCTCACAACTCCCAGAAGATTTCACAGAATTAATTCAATCACTTGGCTTAGTGGTTGAAGATTCTCTGGATTACAATGGCTCAGGAAAGATTGATGATCTGAGTCTTGGTGGAGCAAACTTAATTTATCTTGCTTTAAAGTTATATGAATATGAAGAAATAAGGGATAGTGAAGAGCATATTACTCACTTCTTGTTAATTGAAGAGCCCGAAGCACATATTCATAACCATATCCAAAAAACCCTTTTCGATAACTTCAATTTTAAAAACACGCAAGTGTTTGTTTCTACACATTCAACACAAATTAGTTCTGTATCAAAAATATCATCAATGAATATATTATCCCGCCAAAAAGGATTTACTGATGTATATCATCCATCGTTTGGTTTGACGCCGAAAGAAATTTCTTCCGTAGAACGATATCTTGATGCAATTCGTAGTGACCTTTTGTTTGCTAAAAGTGTCATTCTGGTAGAAGGCGATGCAGAACTTATTTTAATACCAGCAATGGTAAAAGAAACTTTGGGAATCAGCTTAGATGAGTTGGGCATAAGTCTGATCAAAGTAGATGGCACTGTTTTTAAACATATTTTAACCTTTTTCATGAAAAAAGGCTGAAAAGAAAATGTGCAATTCTCACGGATCTTGATTCGGCCTATGTAAAAAGTAGCTGATGATATTTTTGATGCGGACTTTGTCGAATCTCTGGTAGATGCCGAAGATGATGGGTTACGAAGAAAAGAAGAGTTAGACAAATATATTGAAGGTAATGAGTTTATTACGGTTCATTACGCAGAAAATACTTTCGAAACTGAGCTTGTTCGCTACGATGAAAACAATAACTTGTTTTTAGAGGTTATGAAAACAGAGTATAAAAAAGAAGCGTATTTTAAAAAGGCTGAAACAGATGTAAATTCATCTGATCTCAGAGTTCGATATAAAAGAGTATTAAAGTTTGCAAAGAAAATAGGGAAGGGATGGTTAGCTACTGAAATGGTAGAGCATCTTAGTGTTGATAATCGTGTTCCTGATTATATTTTACAGGCAATTCAATTTGTGCTTCGGGATAGAAATGTCGAGCCTATATATCAAAAAATGCTTGATTACAATATGTCTTTAATGGGGGTTAAAGAAGTTGACTGTATAAATGCCAAAAAGGATTTTTCTAGTAAAATGATAGAATATAAGAAACATTTCAATGACAGTTTTGTAAGACTGTTGGAGTTATAGATTATGCCATATAGAAATTTAACTTCTGAGCAAATGGATGCCGTTAAATTCAACGGGAATTTATTATTAACGGCATGTCCAGGGTCTGGTAAAACTAAGACATTGGTTTCTAAACTTTGTTTTATTTTAGAAAATAAAAGAACTATTTTGTATAGGTAAAAAAAAGATAATTGCTCTTACATATACAAATATAGCAGCCGATACAATTCTTGAACGAATTATGTCATTCGGCATAAGTAGTGAATCGTTATGGATTGGAACAATACACAGTTTTTGTTTGAATTGGATTATAAAACCTAATGTAGATAAGATACCAAGACTTTGCCGAGGATTTAGTGTAATTGATGAGCATGAAAAGGAATTTCTCTTATAAATGAATTAAAAGAAAAGCATGGCTTATCTGCAAATGATAAAGTTTTTACTAATTTAGATTTTAACCTTTGTCAGCTTTATTCTCGTGGGACCAAAGAATATTTGGTCGTAAAAGAATATCATAATTATTTGTATGAGCAAAAATTAATCGATTTTGATTTGATATTAAATCTGTCTTGTCGGGTGTTGACAAAATACAATGCACTTTGTGAAAGATTGTCTTTACTTTTAAGGTGTATTTTAGTCGATGAGTATCAAGATACATCCCTTATACAATATGAGATACTCAGACAAATTGTATTAAAGAAAAATACAATGATTACTTTTATTGGAGATAAAGAGCAAGCTATATACACTGGTTTGGGGGCTGTCGTTAAGAATAGAAATGAATTAATTGATTGTTTCCAACTTGATGATCTAACCGAGATGAAATTAACAGGGTGTTTTCGTAGTAGCCAATCTATTGTTGATTTTTATAGTAAATACAAAGACGAAGATTATGATATTAATTCACTTTCAGATAATAAGGATTTCAACTCAGTAATTTTTAAAGAAAGCGAGGTAGATGTTACTCAACTTCCTATTTATATATCAGGTATTATTAGAACTCATTTAGCACAGGGAGTGCTTTCAAATGAAATTGCTATTCTGTGTCCAGGCTGGTTTGATGTGATAAAACTGTCAAATGATATTGTTACTCTTAATCCGGATATAGAAATTGATGGAGTCATGATCTCTCCTATACCTAAAAACAATGAAAACCTCTGGCTTGCTTTGGTTAAACTCTTTTTAATTAAGAGAGTTCCATCTAATTTTAATACAAGACAGAAACTATTGCGTGATTTCCTTCAGGAATTAAATGTTGTTGCACCCTATACAGAGTCTTTGTCTCCTAAAAAAATATTGAAGATGATAAATAAAATATCATTATCCGTAGATTATAATTGTGAAATTGATGTTTGGTTGAGAGAGATTATAACGAGCTTTTGCCATTCTATTAATTTGAGTATAAGTATTGATAGCTACTATTATCAAGAAATGGATCTTTTGATTAATGCCACATTGAAAAGAATGTTGAAGTATAAAATGGCTTATAAAGCAAATGAATTACATTTATTTTTCAATTTTAGAAGCGGTGTTAAAATCACAACTTGTCATTCGACAAAAGGAGATGAGTATGAAGTAGTCATTTGCACTGGGTTACTAAATGGAAAAATACCTAATTGGAATGATATTATAAATTGTAGCTCAGAGCATCAAAATTATGTTGCCCGTAGACTTTTATATGTGGTTTCTTCGCGTGCAAAGAAACATTTATACATGATATCAGAGAGAGGTTACAAAACAAAAAAGGGGATATCCATATCAGACAACACCACAGCTATGATCTCGCATTTCTTGTGTTGTTTGCCAGTTCATAGAGAAAATCGTTTTTGTTCGTTACAGCCCATATATCTTGGTGTAGAAAAAGTGATGTTAAAAAAATGGTTATGTCTTGGTGGATAAGGGGCTGGGAGAATTAACCCCTTATAGAGTTGTTACGCCGCAATAGCCTTAAATTTTTGAGCAATGACGTAATCGCTCCACCACTGCATGAGAACCACTCGTTCTGCTAAGTATTCTGCACGATTATAGGCTGCGATGATTTCATCTTTCTTCGAATGGGCAAGGGCCGCTTCTAAGACACCAGACCTGAACTTACCAGATTCCTCTGTGGCCGTTCACGCAATAGATCTCATTTTGTTAACCATAAGTTCACCTCCTTAATCCGTTCGAATGATTACGGCTTATACTGCCTACTTATGCTAATATCTAAGAGAAACCTTTGTGATTGTGTAAGTATACTTCGGCTATATAAAACCATAACCATAACCATAACCATAACCATAACTATGACTGGCTGTTTTCAGCAAGAGTCTTATCATCTAAAGAATTTATTTTGAATTCTTTTTAACTCATTAAGATAATCAACCTCGTTTTCCAGAACGAATGAAGAACTTTAGAGTTACCAAGTAATTTATTAATATATGACTGGATTATAACGAATTTCAACATATCTGAACCATACTCGGTTTGAAGCTTTTTTGTTTCTTCCGAAGTTGTTGCCATTTCCTGTTCCAGACGTAGTATGGTTTTTTTTATGTCCTTTTTATAGGGAGTGTTTTTCCCTTTATTTACTATCATCGATGTCGGTGTAGCATCCAAGATGCTCATTGCAAATTTTTTACTATAGTTATCAAAATTAATCATTGTACCGACTGCTTCAATTTGACGAATTGGCTTCATTTTCCTCAAAACATCAAATGTAGCCTTAGGTATAGGTTTATCAGAAAGTTTCGCAATTACACTTGGATTCATACCATTCATCACATTAGCTTTATCTTTTATAGCATCAATAGATATCCCCAAAACAGCACTAAGTTTTTCAATTGATACTTTTGCCAGGACTTGATTATCATTCTATGTTCTTCAACTACATTTATATGATTGACTTGTTTGTTAGGAGTGAAACGCATTATCTATGCTCGAAAGTATACATGGAGCTTTTTCTAAGCCTAAATCTTTTAAAGCCTCAACCCTCAAATGGCCATCGAGTATCTTAATGGCATCTTTATCTTTGTCATAGAACACTATTATTGGTTCAATAATACCTAAGCTTTCAATTGAGGTAACTATTTGATGATATTTATGACTTAGCTTTACATTTTCTAACAATTCCTTTGAGGGAATTAGCTTGTTAGTTTCTAAATAAATAAAATTGTCGCCAAAACGTATCTGAATCATTTTGATGCCTCTTGTTCTATTGGATTGAGGATCTGAGATGGCAGTTCTGATAGATTCTCTTGTTCAAGTATATTTTGAAAGCTTTTATTCATCATTATGATGTTAAAAATCTCATTTACTATCAGCAAATTAGTTTTTATAAATTTAGAGTTGTTATAAACAGATTTATGTTCAGCGATACTATTTTCATAAAGCTCAATTAACTCCTCAGCAGTCATTCTTTTTGATGGTTTGTGATAATAAAACCCGGGTGGCTTTTGCACCTTTATTCCCGATTGTTCGCTGATTTAGAATGTGTTTTATCTTTATAATGTCCCGGCTTTTAATTAATTTTTTATCATATGCTTCGGTAAGAATATCTTGTGCTTCTTCAGTTTCACATCTTGCAAATTGCACTGCAAGATACAGAGGCAAATTCCCCCGTTCGACTGCAGAGAGAAGTTTATGCTCTCCCTTATCAAGAAGCATATTTATACTGCTCACCCAGTTCGATGAATACCCAGTAATCTCACTTATTTCGGAGTCTGAAAGTCCTCTGATTTTCATATCTTTTATTACCTGTAATAACTCATTGGAACGCGGTCTCCTCCTTGCAATGTTTTCAACTAAACTCATAACGTAAGCATCTTCTTCTGATACATCTCTTATAATTGCTGGAATAATTGTTTCACCTAATGCAATGAGAGCCTCTATCTTCCCTTGACCACAAATTAAAGCATATTTGAAATCGTCTTCATCAATCGCTCTCACGCTTATAGGCTTGCTTAATCCTCTTTTTTTTATGCTTTCCTTAATTTCTTCATGCACTACCTTATTTCTAGTTCGAGGGTTAAGAAATTTTATTTTTGCAATCTCAATTTGAATTATTGGGAATTCATTTGTTTCAGGCAGCATATAGTTCCCTCACTTTCATGCGAGTAATAATTTGTAGAAGTGTATCCAGATTATCAAATCTATAGAGATTTCGTAATCGAATGTTGTTTGTTTCCGTCATGCACATTTTACTATATTCGTTTTCTATCTTTGGTATGATATAAAAATCAAGAGGCGAAATATTTTGTGAATCCATTCGTATAACAATTGTTATGTCTGCTTTCTGTGACTTATTAAAACTGGACCTTCCATCTAAGTTTACCTGATTTCATATGTATGCATTTAGTAATAATGACGGAAATTAAAAGCTCATCATTGATGTAAAGCATTGGGGCATATTTATATTCGTCTATATAGCAGTTACTTTTTAAAATCCTACCCTTAAAATCCTCAATTATATCTGAGTAAAATGATCTTAGTGCTTCATTTTTTTGGAGATAGCTGTAATCATGTTCTGGCTTATAACCAATCAAAGTATATGCTCTTAAAAGACCACCAAATCGCGTTCTGTAAACAGAAGATGAAGGGCCTGTATCATCTTCATCAATGATAAAGCCAGATAGTTTTCCATTAGATTCTAATTTTTGTTTTAGCTTTTCTAAAAGCTCTTCATTAGTCAAATGTACGGATCGGAGCTGAATTATTTCTTGAGCTTTATTATATTTTTTCTTTGAAATAATGGGTTTATATGCCTTGTCGCATCTAACCCATTCATTTTTGGGGTTTTTTACAAGCCTACTTTTTAGTTTAGATGAGGTTTTGTTATATATGTTATTTCCAATATATTTTTCATTTGTCAAGATTTGATGTATTTTTGCACGAGTCCATAATGTTCCATTTTCTGCAGGTATATTCTGTTCATTTAGTCTCTCAGCAATAATGAATTCTGGCATGTTATCATCTATAAAGAGATCATAAATGCTATTTACAATTTTGATTCCATTTTTTGGTCCCGGAATTAATATCACCCTATCTGTTTGAATACTCTTTCTTTTGCGGATAAGCCCAATATTTCTTTAGCTATGCCATTTTCATCTACTAAAAGACGTCTTAGCCCATAACCAGCCATTCCGCCTTGATGATAACCAAGCTTTATTAAATTTACTTGCCCTATAAATACCTTTTCTGATAAATTCCTGCTGTGATATGCAGCACTAGATCTTTTTATATTCAGTATAACAGAAGACTCTAAAGGGAAATCTTTAGTGGGAATAGGTTCAGAACAGTATATAAGATCTACACCGTTTCTCTCAAATAGAAAGGAATAATATGCAGCTTCATCACTATTTTGAAAACGACCAAAACGGCTCACATCATAAAATAATACAGCCTGTATATCTATTTTCTTTTGTTCTACATCACTAAGTAACTGCTGCAAAGAATGCCGGCCTATGATACTGACTCCGCTCTTACCTGCATCATCGTAGGTATAAGCGATTTCCATATTGTTCTTTTCAGCATAATCTTTGATATATTCGGACTGATTATGTAAAGAATATTGCTGATGGTCGGTAGACATCCTCAATAATCTGCGCGACCTGAACTTTATGATTTTTCTATCATTTTCGCTAGCCATGCACGAAACCTCATGGATGATTCAATACAATGTAGAGGATAAAATTGATCAATTTTTAACCAAATTCAACTGTTTTATCATTGATTAGAGCGAATTTAGTAAATCTTCGAGGTGTATGATAATCGAGAAGAGATGTGAATTATTTAGCTGATATGACCGACAGCTTTCGTTATGTGGCCTCAAGGTACCCATTCGTAAATGGCTATGCTTAGTCCACATAGGTTAATAGTTTGATTATTAATTCTTTAACAAATCAAGATAGTTAACCCATCATGGAAGAGTTATGCGGCAATAATTTTGTATTTTTGAGACGAAACAAAGTCACTCCACCACTGCATGAGAACCACCCGTTCTGTGAGATACTCTGCACGATTGTAGGCTGCAATTATTTCATCTTTCTTCGAGTGGGCAAGGGCGGCTTCTAAGACATCTGTTCTGAACTTTCCAGACTCCTCTGCGGCCGTTCTTGCTATAGAACGCATTCCGTGGGCTACCAGTTCACCACCGAATCCCATTCGGATGATTGCAGCATTCGCTGTTTGTTCATGCATATGATTGAGTGGAGCTTTGATACTTGGGAAAACCCACTCTCTGTGCCCACTGATGGCTTTCATTGAATCCAAGACTCGCAAAGCTTCTTTGCTTAGTGGAACTTTGTGAGGCTTCTTCATTTTCATAAACTCAGCCGGGATGTTCCATATCGAGTTGTCAGTATCTATATCGGCCCATCTCGCACGAACGGCTTCCCCTGGACGAACCCAGGTCAGCAATTGCCATTCAATCAGCAATCTTGTCTCCATACGAACTGAGGCATTGTTTAACACCATTAGGAAGCGGGGTAACTCGGAAGGGGGTAATGCTGGCATATTCTGTTTTTTAGGCTTACTGAACCGTTGCCCAAGGTTGTCAGCCGGATTGAACTCGATAAGTTCTTCAGTCGCGGCCCATCGAAAAATCTCATTTAATCGGGAAATGATTCGCCGTAAGGTTTCGAGGACTCCTCGTTGCTCAATAGGGTCGAGATGTTGCTTTAAGAGTTTGGGTCGAATCTCATTGATAGGAACCTTACCCAAGCCGGGAAATATATTTCTCTCCAGGCTTCGCCAGATGTCTTCTGCATGGTCTTGTGAGATACCAGAGGTCTTAACCTTCTCATCCAACCATTTCCTTGCCACGGCTTGGAGAGTGTGTTCAGTAGCATTCTTTAAGGCATTAGCTTTATCGTTGTTATGAACTTGGGGATCAATGCCATTAGCAAGCAAGGAAAGGTATTCATCTCGTAAGGCTCTGGCTCTTGCCAGTGTAAGGTGAGGATAGGTCCCAAGGCTCATTTTGGTTCTTTTTTTACTCACTGGCACTGCATACCTGAAATACCAATTCTTCTTTCCTCCTTTCGAAAGGGGAGCGATTCGTAGTATCAAACCATCTCCGTCAAACAAGTTGATTTCTTTGTCGGCTGGCTTGGTGCTTTTGATTTCAGTGTCAGTGAGCTTCTTAGCGATTTTTGCCATTTTGGGACCCTCGGTTTTTGGACCCTTCTCAGTGGGTCCCATTCAGGGTGCCATATGTGATAGTTCTCAGCAATTCTCACTGGACGACAATAGACGTAAAAAAGCCCGCAGAGCTTGTGCTGTGCGGGCTTAGTGGACTTTACTGAACTTCAGTACATCAATATTTGGTGGAGCTGGCGGGAGTTGAACCCGCGTCCGAAATTTCTACATCCTCGGTACTACATGCTTAGTTTGTCTTTACATTCGCACGCCAGCTGCGGACAGACACGCCACTAACGAACTAGCCTGATTAGTTTTAACGCTTCAACCCCAGGCAGGGCTTCCACGCGATCTCTTTTGGATTTGACCTCTCTTTGATCCCCGTCTTAAGAGCGGAAGCTAGGGAGAGAGGGCTCAGAGCAGGTTATTAAGCTGCTAAAGCGTAGTTTTCGTCGTTTGCGACTATTTTTTTGCGGCTTTTAACGAGGCAAACCGCCCCTCGGCATGCACCTTGGGTTTCGCAAATCCCGTCGAATCCAGAATCAGCCCCAATAGTGTTGAACTCAGTATACCAGATTTCACTTCCTGGATACCAGCCCGGAACGCTAACTTATTGAATAGTACAATAAGTGTGCAGAATCAACGTCCTGCGTTTTTCATAATGCGCGCTTTGTCGAGCTGCCATTCGCGCTCTTTCAGGTCAGTACGTTTGTCGTGCTGTTTTTTACCTTTGGCAACGCCAACTTTTACTTTGCACCAGGCGTTTTTCCAGTACAGCGACAGCGCGACCACGGTAAAGCCCTCTCGGTTAATGCGCCCGTAGAGGGATTCCAGTTCACGCTTGTTCAGCAGCAGCTTACGGGTACGCGTTGGGTCACACACGTAGTGCGAAGAGGCGACGGTCAGCGGCGTAAAGTTGGCACCGAACAGGAAGGCTTCACCATCTTTCAGGATGACGTAGCTATCGCCGATGTTGGCTTTCCCGGCGCGCAGCGATTTTACTTCCCAGCCCTGCAGGGCAAGGCCAGCTTCAAATTCTTCTTCAATGAAATACTCATGGCGAGCACGCTTGTTGAGCGCAATGGTCGCCGAGCCTGGTTTATGTGCTTTTTTCTTCGTCATAAGTGTCGTAAAGCCGTCGGTAATCTGATTTCAAAAAGTCACCTCATTGCGTCCTGTGAGGTCTAACGCGCTATCTTAGCACGAGATGAGGCTTAGCGTTTTTTTAACAGGTGATAAATGTTATTATTTGTCCGTTGTGTGACCATGGGAAATGCTATGCCTCAGATTAGCCGTACTGCGCTTGTACCTTACAGCGCGGAACAAATGTATCAGTTAGTGAACGATGTTCAGTCTTATCCAGAATTTATCCCTGGGTGTACCGGGAGCCGCGTTCTGGAGTCTGGCCCGACGCAGATGACGGCGGCGGTGGATGTCTCCAAAGCGGGGATCAGCAAGACGTTCACCACCCGTAATACGCTGACGAACAATCAGAGTATTTTGATGCATCTGGTGGATGGTCCATTCAAGACCCTGATGGGAGGCTGGAAGTTTACGCCGCTGAGCGCTGATGCCTGCCGCATCGAGTTCCATCTGGACTTTGAGTTTACCAATAAGCTGATTGAGCTGGCGTTTGGCCGCATCTTCAAAGAGCTGGCGTCCAATATGGTTCAGGCGTTCACGACCCGCGCCAAAGAGGTCTACAGTGTCGCATAAGATAGCTGTGGAAGTGGTCTACGCGTTGCCTGAGAAGCAGTATCTGCAGCGCGTGACGCTGGAAGAGGGCGCAACCGTTGAGGCGGCTATCCGAGCTTCTGGCATTCTGGAGCTTCGTCGCGATATCGATCTGGCAAAAAATAAAGTCGGCATTTACAGCCGCCCGGTGAAACTGGGTGATGTGCTGAAAGAGGGCGACCGGGTGGAGATTTATCGCCCGCTGATTGCCGACCCGAAAGAGCTGCGTCGCCAGCGTGCGGAGAAATCAGCTAAGTAGTGCTTTCTTCTCCCGGTGGCGCTGTGCTTACCGGGGCTACGATCCAGTGCGAAATGTCAATACAAAAAAGGTGCTCATTGAGCACCTTTTTGCATTTCTGACGCCGGATTATTTGGTCAGGGCAGGTTTGTTGTCGATGTTGGTCAACACACCGGCGCTGCTGAAGGTCAGCGTCAGGGTCTGCTGGGTCACATCTTCGTGGCCTGGCTGCTGACGGAATACATAGAACCAGGTGTTGGTGCCGAACGGATCGGACATCATCGGGGTTCCCAGTGCATAAGCGACCTGCTGTTGTGTCATCCCTACACGGATTTTAGACACATCGTTAGGGGTAAGGTAGTTCCCCTGGTTGATGTCAGGACGGTAAACCACTTTCTCCAGAGTGGAACAGCCTGCGGTCAACATCAGAAGAACCGCAGCGGCAGCGGTCAGCGTTTTACAGCGCATAGTGATTTGATTCCTTTTCGGGCCCGAGCAGTACGCGGCTCATATGTAATATGCCGATGATAATAGACCTTGCCCCACTTTGAAACCGGTCTGGCGGCGTTTTTGTTGTTCTGTATGACCCTGAGATCCCGAAAAAGTTTATGCCGCCAGTAGTTCTTTCGCATTCGCGAGCGTATTGCGGGTAACTTCGCTGCCTCCCAGCAGACGAGCCAGCTCCTGCAGGCGCGAGCGTTTATCCAGCGGTTTCATGTGCGTTTCGGTCATTTCACCATCCGTTTCTTTGCTGACGATAAAGTGATGATGACCACAGCCCGCCACCTGCGGCAGGTGGGTGACGCACATCACCTGAGTCGATTCACCGAGCTGGCGCAGCAGTTTACCCACTACCGCCGCCGTCGGACCGCTAATTCCCACATCCACTTCATCGAAAATCAGGGCCGGGGTTTCCATTTTACGGGCGGTGATAACCTGGATCGCCAGAGCAATACGGGAGAGCTCACCACCGGATGCCACTTTGGAAATAGGCTGTAACGGCTGGCCTGGGTTGGTGGTGACACGGAATTCGATGCGATCCGCGCCTTCCGCCGTCAGGGAGTTCTCTTCGAAGCGGACATCAATCGTGAATATGCCGTGTGGCATCGCCAGCGTATGCATGCTGTCAGTGATGTGCTGGCTGAGTTCCTGAGCATAGTGCTGACGAACATCATGCAGCTTTTTCGCCGTGGTCAGCGCCTGCTGATGGTGCTGGTTTACCGCCAGAGTCAGGGTTTCCAGTGAATCAGCCTGATCGTCAAGTTGCTGCTGTTCATCAAGGAGAGACTGATAGAAAGCAGGCAACTCTTCCGGCGTGACGTGGTGCTTGCGCGCCAGCGAAATCTGACGGGAAATGCGCTGTTCCAGCTCAAACAGGCGATTGGGATCGAGATCCAGACGTTCACAGTAGTGGCGCAGTTCATCACCGGCTTCAGAGATTTGAATTGCCGCCTCTTCCAGCATATCCAGCACGCCGGACAGTTTGCTGTCCATGCCCGCCAGCTCGGTAACAAGCTGACGCACGTTATACAGCTGGCTTTGCAGATTAACGTCTTCGCCATCTGCCAGTAAGGTGAGGGCGTTCTGGCTGGTAGAGAGCAGATGGCCACTGTTGGCCAGACGCTTGTACTCTTCGTCAATGAGTTCGAACTCACCCGCCTGCGGATTAAACTCGTTCAGTTCTTTGAGCTGATACTCCAGCAGCTCGGCGCGTGCGGCACGCTCCTGGCTTTGCTGCTGATGCTGAGCCAGCTCGCGGCAGCTCTGGTGCCACTGGCGATAGTGTTCTGCCATCAACTGAGTAAGTGCATACTCACCTGCATAGCCATCGAGCAGCGATTTTTGCTGCTCCGGCTTAACCAGTTGCTGATGCGCGTGCTGACCATGGATTTGAATTAGCAACTGGCCCAGCTCGCGAAGCTGAGAAAGCGGTACCGCCGTGCCGTTGATAAAACCACGTGACCGACCGTCGCTGCTGATAACGCGGCGAAGTAAACACTCACGTCCATCTTCAAGCTGATTTTCTTCGAGCCAGCGCAGGGCTGCAGGGGTGTCTTTCAGGGAGAAGCGAGCGCAGAGGTCAGCACGGTTGGCACCCATGCGCACCATGTCACCCTCAGCACGCCCGCCAAGGCACAAGCCGAGGGCATCAATGGCAATGGATTTACCCGCACCGGTTTCCCCGGTGATCGCCGTCATGCCGCTGTGGAAATCGATCTCAAGCTCACGAACAATGGCAAAGTTGCTGATGGTCAGTTGTGCCAGCATAATTGTTTTCCTGTATGAAAAACCATAACTGTGTTTTCATACAGTATAAACTGGTTTTTTATACAGTAAAGTACTGGATGCAAAATCAGAACAATTTTTTTGACCAGCCAAGCTTCGAGCTTAATGTGTTGAAATAGCTGTAATCTTTCGGGTGAATAAGATTCAGGTGATAATCACACCGACGAATTAGCACATCTTCACCTTCCTGAATAGGCAGCGCGATCTGGCTGTCGCAGCTAATCTCCAGGTCATTACGGCGGTGCGAGAAACGCAGCCGGATGGTGCTGCTGCCGTTAATCACCAGCGGGCGGGCAGAGAGGGTGTGCGGGAACATCGGCACCAGCGTAATGGCATCCAGCGAAGGCGTCAGGATTGGTCCTCCCGCGGAAAGCGAATAGGCGGTCGAGCCCGTCGGCGTGGAGATAATCAGCCCGTCAGAGCGCTGGGAGAACGCGAAGATTTCATCGATATACACTTCGAACTCAATCATATGCGCCACTTTGCCGGGGTGAAGTACCACCTCGTTAATAGCGGTACTGATGCGTTTCTGGCAGTCCTGCTGACACACCTGTGCTTCCAGTAAAAAACGTTTTTCGCTGATGTAATGTCCTTCCAGCACATCGGCCAGTTGCTGCTGTGCGTTGTCCGGGTCGAGGTCGGTCAGAAAACCGAGATTGCCACGGTTGATGCCGATGACTTTTATGTCGTAGCGGGCCAGCGTGCGAGCCGCGCCGAGCATGTTGCCGTCGCCGCCGACCACCACGGCAAGATCCGCCTGCTGTCCAATCTCTGCCAGCGTGCCGGTTTTAACGCTCTTAAGCTGCAGCTCCTGAGCGATCTGCTGCTCAACCATCACCTCATAGCCTTTGCTACACAGCCAGCGATACAACATTTCATGTGTCGTCAATGCCGTAGGGTGACGCGGGTGCCCGACGATCCCAATACACCTGAAATGATTATTCATTTTCTGGAGGTCCTTGTGCCTGATGAATGATGACAATCTATCTTGTTCCCTTGAATCCAGGAAACTGATCCCCATAATAAGCGAAGTTAGCGAGATGAATGCAGAAAAACGCGGAGAAATTCATGAGTAGTAAAGAACAGAAAACGCCTGAGGGGCAAGCCCCTGAAGAAATTATCACGGAACAGCACGATGAAGTTGAGGCTGTAGAGCCAGACGCATCTGCTGAGCAGGTGGACCCGCGCGATGAAAAAATTGCGAATCTGGAAGCCCAACTGGTAGAAGCACAGAATCGCGAACGCGACAGTGTTCTGCGCATCAAGGCGGAAATGGAAAACCTGCGTCGTCGTACCGAACAGGACGTTGAAAAGGCGCATAAGTTTGCGCTGGAGAAATTCGTCAACGAACTGCTGCCGGTAATCGACAGCCTCGATCGCGCGCTGGAAGTGGCTGATAAAGCGAATCCGGAAAACGCGGCGATGATTGAAGGTATCGAACTGACGCTGAAATCCATGCTGGACGTGGTGCGTAAGTTTGGTGTGGAAGTGATTGCCGATACCGACGTCCCGCTGGATCCTAACGTGCACCAGGCAATTGCGATGGTGGAATCAGAAGACGTTGAAGCCGGTAAAGTGCTGGGCGTGATGCAGAAAGGGTATACCCTGAACGGCCGTACCATCCGTGCTGCGATGGTAACCGTGGCGAAAGCGAAAGCGTAATTTGCCGCTCCGTAGTGCCGGGCGGCGGCTTCGCCTTGCCCGGCCTACAACTTTATTCCGCGATACTTTCGCGCAGTGGTTTAACAGGCAGGACCTTCACCTGCTTAATCATATTGTCCTGCACGTCCAGGATATCAATATCATACTGTTCAATGCGCACCCGTGTGCCCGCCGCCGGGATCTCTTCCAGTGCTTCCAGAATCATCCCGTTCATGGTGCGAGCCTCATCTTCCGGCAGATGCCAGTTAAAGGCTTTATTGAGTTCGCGAATATTCGCGCTGCCGTCAATCAGCACCGAACCGTCGTTTTGCGGCGTGACCTCTTCCGCAAGAGAAGGGGACATGGAGGTGGTAAAATCTCCGACAATCTCTTCCAGAATATCTTCGACCGTCACCAGCCCCTGAATATCGCCATACTCATCGACCACCAGGCCGACTTTCTTCTTGTTACGCTGGAATTTCACCAGCTGCGTGCTGAGCGGCGTTCCTTCCGGCACGTAGTAAATCTCGTCGGCGGCGCGCAGCATCACCTCTTTAGTGAACTCTTTTTTCTCGGTCATCAGGCGATAGGCTTCCCGCACGCGCAGCATACTGATGGCGTCGTCCAGGGAGTCGCGATACAGCACAATGCGTCCGTGCGGGGAGTGGGTCAGCTGGCGGACGATGGCCTTCCAGTCGTCGTTAATATCAATCCCGACGATTTCGTTACGCGGCACCATAATGTCGTTAACGCTGACCTTTTCCAGATCCAGCACCGACAGGAGCATGTCCTGATTGCGGCGTGAAATCTGCGAGCGGGATTCGTTCACGATGGTGCGCAGCTCGTCTTTGCTGAGTGCACTGCTGATGGCGACGTCGGCTTTGATGCCGACCATGCGCATCAGGATACGGGTGACCATATTCAACAGCCAGACCAGCGGCATCATCAGGATCAGCAGCGGTGCCAGCAGGAAGCTGCTCGGGTAAGCCACTTTTTCCGGGTAAAGCGCAGCGATGGTTTTGGGCAGCACTTCCGCAAACACCAGCACTACAAACGTCAGTACGCCGGTAGCAATCGCGACCCCGGCGTTGCCGTACAGTCGCATCCCGACAATGGTGCCCAGCGCAGAGGCGAGGATATTGACGAGGTTGTTACCGATAAGCACCAGGCTTATCAGGCGATCCGGTTTACGGAGCAGTTTTTCAACGCGACGTGCGGCACGGTTACCCTGTTTAGCACGATGACGTAACCGGTAGCGGTTTAAGGTCATCATGCCGGTTTCCGAGCCAGAGAAATAGGCGGAGATGACCACCATGACGATCAGCGTAACGATCAGCGTGGTGGTAGAGATGTGTTCCAGGGGGAACTCCTTTGTTACTTAGCCAGCAAATTGCTGTATGAAGCGACTTCCGAAATAGGCAAGGGTGAGTATGCCCGCACCCGCGACATTGAACCAGACCACGCGACGACCGCGCCAGCCCTCATGATAATGGCCCCATAACAGCACAATATAGACAAACCACGCGATGATGGAGAGCACCGCTTTGTCGATATTCTCCACGCTGAACAGGTTTTTCATATAAAACAGGCCAGTGCAGAGCGTTAAGGTCAATAATACTACGCCGACCTGGGTGATGTGGAACATCTTACGCTCAATGACCATCAGCGGCGGCATCTCATGGTTAAACGCCAGCTTTTTGTTTTTCAACTGGTAGTCAATCCAGGCGAGCTGCATGGCATAGAGCGCGGCAATGATCAGCGTTGCGTAAGAGAACAGCGACAGGCCGATATGCACCAGCATGCCCGGCGTGGCTTCCAGATGCGTAATGAATTCATTGGGCATAAAGGTAGCCAAGGCCAGATTGATCAGCGCGAAGGCATAAACAATGGGCAGCAACAGCCAGCCGCGATTCTTAGAGGCGACAATTGTCATCACCGTACAGATCATCAGGCTGACCAGCGAACCGACGTTCAGCACGCTCAGGTTTTGCACGCTGCCGTCACCGGGAATGATGCGCGATTCCAGCGCAAAAGCGTGACTAATCAGTGCGATCACCGCCGACAGAATAGCCATGCGCCGCCAGCCGCTGTTTTTTTGCAGCAGTCCGGGAATAATCAGCGCAAGGCTGACAGAGTAGGCAACAAGGGCGATCAGTGCGAAAACAGGCATATAGGCATCGACAGTTGTCTTAATAAGAAAGAGAAGCAGTATAACGTTACGTGACGCCTGCTCCAACCGTTGCATAACAACAAAGGCGCCTTCATGTTATACTCCGGCAAAATTCTGTGTATGTGTCGCTCATGGCGGCCCAACGTTTCTACTCAGGCGAGAGACAATGTTTGATAATTTAACCGATCGTTTGTCGCGCACGCTGCGCAACATCAGCGGCCGCGGACGCCTTACCGAAGACAACATCAAGGAAACGCTGCGCGAAGTGCGCATGGCGCTGCTGGAAGCAGACGTCGCGTTGCCGGTTGTTCGTGATTTTATCAACCGCGTTAAAGAGAAGGCGGTTGGTCATGAAGTTAACAAGAGCCTGACCCCGGGTCAGGAGTTCGTCAAAATTGTTCGTAACGAACTGGTTTCGGCGATGGGCGAAGAGAACCAGGTCCTGAACCTGGCGGCTCAGCCTCCGGCCGTCGTGTTGATGGCGGGTCTGCAGGGTGCGGGTAAAACCACCAGCGTCGGTAAGCTGGGTAAATTCCTGCGCGAGAAGCACAAGAAAAAGGTGCTGGTGGTTTCTGCGGACGTTTATCGCCCGGCGGCGATCAAACAGCTGGAGACCCTGGCGCAGCAGGTTGGGGTCGATTTCTTCCCGTCTGACGTGGCCCAGAAGCCAGTCGACATCGTGAACGCGGCGCTGAAAGAGGCGAAGCTGAAGTTCTACGACGTGCTGCTGGTGGATACCGCCGGTCGTCTGCACGTTGACGAAGCGATGATGGACGAAATCAAACAGGTGCATGCTTCTATCAACCCGGTAGAGACCCTGTTTGTGGTTGACGCCATGACCGGTCAGGATGCGGCAAACACCGCGAAAGCGTTCAACGAAGCGCTGCCGTTAACCGGCGTGGTGCTGACCAAAGTGGACGGTGACGCCCGCGGCGGTGCGGCGCTTTCTATTCGTCATATCACCGGTAAGCCGATCAAATTCCTCGGTGTGGGCGAAAAAACCGAAGCGCTGGAGCCGTTCCACCCGGACCGTATTGCCTCCCGTATCCTCGGCATGGGCGACGTGCTGTCGCTGATTGAAGATATCGAGAGCAAAGTTGACCGTGCGCAGGCCGAGAAGCTGGCCAGCAAGCTGAAAAAAGGCGACGGTTTCGATCTGACCGACTTCCTTGAGCAGTTGCGTCAGATGAAAAACATGGGCGGCATGGCAAGCCTGATGGGCAAGCTGCCGGGCATGGGCCAGATCCCAGACAACGTAAAAGCGCAGATGGATGACAAGGTGCTGGTGCGTATGGAGGCGATCATCAACTCAATGACCCTCAAAGAGCGTGCTAACCCGGATATCATCAAAGGTTCCCGTAAGCGTCGTATCGCAGCCGGTTGCGGCATGCAGGTGCAGGACGTTAACCGCCTTCTGAAACAGTTCGACGACATGCAGCGCATGATGAAGAAAATGAAGAAAGGCGGCATGGCGAAAATGATGCGTGGCATGAAAGGCATGATGCCACCCGGTTTTCCTGGGCGATAATCGCTTTTGAGATTGCTTTTTGCCCGAAAATGAGTAAAATTTTCGGGCTTTTAATATGACACCCGGGCTCCGTTCCTCGATGGGGCCCGGTTGTTTTATTCACACAAGAGGATGTTATGGTAACTATTCGTTTAGCACGTCACGGCGCTAAAAAGCGTCCGTTCTACCAGGTTGTTGTGACTGACAGCCGTAATGCACGCAACGGTCGCTTCATCGAGCGCGTTGGTTTCTTCAACCCACTGGCCGCTGGCGCAGAAGAAGAAACTCGTCTGGATCTGGATCGTATCGCTCACTGGGTTGGCCAGGGCGCGACTGTTTCCGATCGCGTTGCTACGCTGATCAAAGCAGCAAACAAAGCAGCTTAATCTGTCACGGTGGTCATGATGAGCAATAAAGCACCTGTTGAACCGATTGTATTGGGCAAAATGGGTTCTTGCTACGGTATCCGTGGTTGGCTCAGAGTGTTTTCCTCCACTGAAGACGCTGATAGCATTTTTAATTACCAGCCCTGGTTTATTCAGAAAGGCGGTAAGTGGGAAGAGGTCGAGCTGGAAAGCTGGCGTCACCACAATCAGGACATCATCATCAAGCTGAAAGGCGTTGACGATCGTGATGCCGCGAATGCATTGACTAATTGTGAAATTGTCGTGGATTCGTCGCAGTTGCCGGAGCTCGAAGAAGGCGACTATTACTGGAAAGACCTTATGGGTTGCCAGGTAGTCACTACTGAAGGCTACAGCCTGGGGAAAGTCATCGACATGATGGAAACCGGGTCCAATGACGTTCTCGTCATTAAGGCAAACCTGAAAGATGCATTTGGCATCAAGGAGCGGTTGGTTCCGTTCCTCGATGGACAGGTTATCAAGAAAGTCGATCTCGCTACTCAAACGATTGAAGTAGATTGGGATCCTGGTTTTTAAATTCTCCGGATAAACGGTAAAAGACGGCGCTATGTGGATTGGCATAATTAGCCTGTTTCCTGAAATGTTCCGCGCGATTACCGATTACGGGGTAACTGGCCGGGCAGTAAAGAATGGCCTGCTGAGCATCCAGAGCTGGAGTCCTCGTGACTTCACGCATGACCGGCACCGTACCGTGGACGATCGTCCTTACGGCGGCGGACCGGGGATGTTAATGATGGTGCAACCCTTACGGGACGCCATTCACACAGCAAAAGCCGCGGCAGGTGAAGGCGCAAAGGTGATTTATCTGTCACCTCAGGGACGCAAGCTTGATCAAGCGGGCGTCAGCGAACTGGCGACGAATCAAAAACTGATTCTGGTCTGTGGTCGCTACGAAGGGATAGATGAGCGCGTAATTCAAACCGAGATTGACGAAGAATGGTCTATCGGCGATTACGTTCTCAGCGGTGGTGAGTTACCCGCAATGACGCTGATTGACTCCGTCGCCCGGTTCATTCCGGGAGTACTGGGCCATGAAGCTTCGGCAACGGAAGATTCTTTTGCCGATGGGTTGCTGGACTGTCCACACTATACCCGTCCTGAAGTGTTAGAAGGGATGGAAGTCCCGGCAGTGTTACTGTCAGGAAACCATGCTGAGATACGTCGCTGGCGTTTGAAGCAGTCGCTGGGCCGAACCTGGCTTAGAAGACCTGAACTTCTGGAAAACCTGGCTCTGACTGAAGAGCAAGCAAAGTTGCTGGCCGAGTTCAAAACTGAACACGCGCAACAGCAGCATGAACATGATGGGAATGCGTAATACGCTCCCGAATATCAGTTTACCCAGGATAAGAGATTAAATTATGAGCAACATTATTAAGCAACTTGAACAAGAGCAGATGAAGCAGGACGTACCTTCCTTCCGTCCAGGTGACACCGTGGAAGTGAAAGTATGGGTTGTTGAAGGTTCCAAAAAACGTCTGCAGGCATTCGAGGGCGTGGTTATCGCTATTCGTAACCGCGGTCTGCACTCTGCATTCACTGTTCGTAAAATTTCCAACGGCGAAGGCGTTGAGCGTGTCTTCCAGACTCACTCTCCGGTAGTTGACAGCATTGCTGTTAAACGTCGTGGTGCTGTACGTAAAGCTAAACTGTACTACCTGCGTGAGCGTACTGGTAAGTCTGCTCGTATTAAAGAGCGTCTGAACTAAGATTCGCTTAAGCGACATCCTGTTAGAAAGGGCTGGCCGAAAGGCTGGCCCTTTTTTTATCCCATCGCATCTCTCGTGTTAACCCTTTCGTCATAAATCATTTACAATGCTGGCCTGTTCCGTGGAGGGTAAGTGATTAACGTACTGCATCAGCATAACTGGAAACGCGCAGCGGCATTGACCGCGCTGTTTGCGATCCTGCTGATCGTGATCGCACCGCTGATCTCCGTCTCGCTGCAAAAAGATCCCATGAGTACCATGCCGGGGATGCACCATGACATGAGCATGATGTCGATGGATGAGCACCACGGCGATAAGCAGCACAGCATGCCGGTTGACCATGCGGAAGCCTGTGGCTACTGCGTGCTATTAGCCCACGTGCCGGGCATGATACTCGCGCTGATTGTGCTGCTCAGTATCGTGCTGCAAAGGCTGCGTGTCAGGATGCCGCGTCAGGCGGTCAGCCACTGGCACTTTTTCCCCTGGCTTTATCCTGATACCCGCGCGCCGCCGCGGCAGTCTGCTTTTTCCCTTTAAAAAATATCGATAACTTTTTGCCTTAAAAAGGAAAAGTATGACTACCTGCACTCCGCGCGCGGCATGGGGAAACCTGCTGCGTCGACTCCATTTCTATGTCGGGCTGTTTGTCGGCCCGTTTATTTTCTTCGCCGCGCTGACCGGTACGCTGTACGTGGCGACACCGCAGCTGGAAAATATTCTGTACCGGCACGCGCTCCATACGGATTCCGTGGGGGAACTCCAACCGCTGGCGAAACAGATCGCCGTGGCGGAAAAAACCATCGGCACCGAGCTGCGTTTATACGCCGTTCGTCCTGGCCTGGCTGCGGGTGAAACCACCCGGGTGATGTTTGCCGACCCGTCGCTTGGCCCATCGGAGACCCGCTCTATTTTTATCGATCCCGTTACTCTTGCGGTGCGTGGCGATATGACCGTGTATGGCACCAGCGGGATTTTACCGCTACGCCAGACTATTGATTATCTGCATACGTCCCTGATGCTGGGTAACGTTGGTCGGCTCTACAGCGAGCTGGCCGCCTCGTGGATGTGGGTCGCCGCGCTGGGCGGGATTGCGCTCTGGTTTTATACCCGGCCAAAACGTCGGCTCAACAATCGTTTTCAGAACCGGCGTCGCCTGCATGTCACGCTGGGCTGGGTGCTGCTGGGGGGAATGTTGCTGTTTTCTGCGACCGGTCTGACGTGGTCCCAGTGGGCGGGTGGCAACGTGGATAAACTGCGCGCGCAGATGAACTGGCTCACGCCGCAGGTGAGCACCACGCTTTCGGGTGCGCCCGTCACGATGGATGAGCACGCTGAACACCATGGGCATCATGCCGGCATGATGATGCCCGACATGACGATGGATCTGACCCAGTTCGATGGCGTATTGCACGCTGCCCGCCAGGCCGGGATTGATGCGAATAAACTCGAAATCCGCCCGGCGAAAAGCGCTGACCAGGCGTGGACCGTGACGGAAATTGACCGCCGCTGGCCGACCCAGGTGGATGCCGTTGCGGTGGATCCAAATTCTATGCAAATTCTGGACAGAACCCGCTTTGAGGATTTCCCGTTAATGGCAAAGCTGACCCGCTGGGGTGTGGATTTCCATATGGGGATCTTATTCGGGCTGGTTAACCAGTTACTGCTCGTCGCATTTGGCCTGGCGCTGTGTGTGCTGATTGTCTGGGGATACCGGATGTGGTGGATGCGTCGTCCGGCGCAATCGACGGCCGATCCGCTTCAGACGCTTTGTCAGTGCTGGCTGGCGCTCCCGGGATGGGGAAAAGCCGTCACGGTGGTGGTCAGCGTATTGCTGGGGCTGGCATTGCCGGTGATGGGCGTGAGCCTGGCGCTGTTTATGCTGATTGACTGGCTACGCTGGCGAGCGGCAACTGGCGTGTCGCTCGCACAATCATCCGTTAAATAAGGCTATGGCGTGCTGATGACCACCGCGACCCGACGGTTTTCAGCACGCCCTTGCGCCGTACTGTTGCTGGAAACCGGATATTTTTTTCCTAATCCCTGCGTGGTGAGGTTGCTGCGCGGGATATTGGCGCCTTTGGCCCAGACGTCAGCCACCGCATTGGCACGTTTTAACGACAGCGCTTCATTGTAGCTTTCTTCACCGTAATTATCGGTGTGGCCATCCATACGGGCGTGTTTCAGGCCGGTAGCCGCCAGGCGAGAGGCCATGGTGCGGATCTGCGCTTCACTTTCCGGGCGCAGTCTGGCGTCATTTTTATCAAACAGGATCGTATCTGACAGGCCCAAAGACCAGTCGCCATTCAGTTCGTTAAAACCGTATGACTTCATCGCCGCAATTTGCTCAGGGGAGAACTTACCTTCAGGCGGTGACTGACAACCCGTCAGTACCATCGAAGCGAGAAATAACGGCGCGAAGTATCGCTTTAACATATCGTATCCTTTCTAAGTTATTGCTTTTGTACGCTGGTTTTTATCCTGGTACATGTTGCGGTCGGCTTGCTCCAGTAATGCTTCCACAGAGGCACTTTCCCACGCCAGAGCAAAGCCAATGCTAAGTGACATCGTTGCTGTCTGCCCGTTATGCAGATCGAACGGGCGCATAAACTGCTGCGACAGCGCAGCACAAATCTGTTGAACCTCTGCGGCAGACTGTACGCCGTACAGCACCATCGCAAACTCGTCACCGCCAAGGCGGTATGACTGATGACGCTTATCGCCAAACTCAACCATCCGGCGGGCGACTTCAATCAGGACGCAATCGCCCGCAGCATGTCCCCAGGTATCGTTAATAAACTTGAAATTATCACCGTCGAGGAAGAGCAGGGCAGTGTTGGTTTTTGCGGAGGCGTCGTGCATTAATGCCGCGATGCTGCTACGAAACGCCGCCCGATTGGCGAGGCCGGTGAGAGGATCGTGCATGGCGGTACGCAGTAGCTGAGCGTTTTTCGCCTGCAGCTTAAGCTGCCACTCTTCCATTTCATCCAGCAGACTGTTGAAGTCTTCGCCAAACTGGTGGAATTCTTCGATGCGACCATCCTTCACCCGCCGGGAAAAGTTGCGGTTGGTGCGTACGTCATGCACGACATCGGTGATGTTTTGCAGCGCCGTGACCATGCCATGATGCAGAGATTGTGTAATCGTAAGCGCGACGGCGGTGGCAAAAAGAATACAGCCGGTAA
This sequence comes from Enterobacter cloacae complex sp. 277I4, assembly GCF_050031465.1. NCBI lineage: Bacteria > Pseudomonadati > Pseudomonadota > Gammaproteobacteria > Enterobacterales > Enterobacteriaceae > Enterobacter > Enterobacter cloacae complex sp. 277I4. The sequence continues at coordinate 3,828,597 of NZ_JBLGWC010000001.1, read as the reverse complement.
GAACGGCAAACGACAACCAGATGAAATGGCTGATGAGATTATCGCGTGCGGTCAGGCGAATTTCGCCGATCGCATTACCGTTATGCATGATGGGCTGTGCGACCGGGTCGGGGAACAGCCAGCGGCTAACCAATGCACCCAGCGTGTCGTTATTCTCTTCCGGGTTCCAGGACCAGTAAGCAAACCGCTTTTTATGCGCGTTAAGTACCTCAGCCACGGCAAACTGGCCCTGTTTACCCAGGGTGGTGAGCGTTTCGTTAGCCGCCAGCGAATCATTAAACACCAGTGAGGCTTCAAGGCTGTGGCTCATTGTTGCGCCGGTTAATTCGAGATTTTTTTGGGCGTATTGCTTTAATGTCACCACGGAAGCAAAACAGAGCAGGAGCCAAATTAACGTCATGGTGATGATGACGCTTATCATGCTGATTCGTCTCAACGTGCTTTTAAACGTTGGACGTGGCGTTGAAGTGATTTCTTTATCCATGCTGCTTATTCCGTGCCAGCATTAATACATCCGGATTGACGCGTACGCCACTGCGCGTCAATGCATCCAGATTAACGGAAAATCTGACCTGGTTATGATCGATTATCAGGCAGAATGCACTGCCAATAACACATTCCGGATTCTGCTCTGAGATTAATAGCAATGCTCTGCCCTGATATTGACTTATTAATTCAAGTTGTTTTGCAGGCGATTCAGCCCCGAAATAAATAGCATCACACGTCGCGGACAGGGCTTCCTGATCGTTACGTACAATGACGGGAGTATAAGGTAACTCGCTTTGCCCCTCTTCGCTGCTCAGTGCTTGCGTGTAGTGAGATGAGGCATAAACGCAGAGTTTAGGTTGCCCGGAAAGTGACGGCCATCGGGTATAGCTCACAATACCCGATACAATCGAACGTACCGATTTATCGGTTTCCGTGAACGTGGCTGCCGGTGCTGGGCCCACCATAAAGAACAGCATTAGCACCAGAGTGAGTCGGAACAAAGAGATCAAGAATGAATTTCTCACCAGAATCCGCCATACCGCTCTGGAAAATAGATGTCCTTACGAGTTGTCGGCAGAATACCATTGTTTATCAAAGCCGTCATTATGTCAGAAATGTACTGAGTACGACCTAAGCTAAATCCTACAGTTGTATATATTCCGGCGTATAAAAAACGGCTTAATTAAGTCTGCTGGAACGCATACTTTCATCCATTCCTTGTTGCCATGATTCATGCAGTTTTGCTGCGTTTTCAACAGTATCACAACTGGCCGGGAAAGATTTACCTGCTACCCCCCAGGCGTGAATAAAACCTTCCTCACACACTTTTTTCTGTCCGTCGGCGTAGCCACGAAGATATTCACTACGATCAACCTGCGGGTCGTTAAAACTATCGGCCAGCGTCTGATTATCTTTAACCGGCAGACCATTCATGGCGTCTTCTTTACCCGCATCAAACCAGCTGGGACTAGTCCAGTCGGGCTGGAAGGTATAAGGGTTGATCTCACAGCCCGATAAAAACAGCGACAACAGCATCAGAGCGATTGAACGCATAGCCATTCTCCTTTTTTCTTCAGCATAGCCTGGCAAAAGAAAGTGGGGGTGTAATTTTATGTTTACGATTTTGTCGGCTGATTTTTGCAGTAAAATGGCTTTTGTAAAGTAAAGTGTACGTATTTTGGATTGAAATCTTTACTTGTTGTGGTATCGTTGTTTCACCTCTTCGAGGAAAACACCTATCGCAAACGAGCTTTACAGGATCGCCATCATGCAAAAAGACGCGCTGAACAACGTACATATCACTGACGAACAGGTTTTGATTACACCGGATCAACTGAAAGCGGAGTTCCCGCTGAGCGCCACGCAGGAGGCTCAAATTGAGCACTCGCGCCAGACCATTTCTGACATTATCGCTGGCCGCGATCCGCGTCTGCTGGTGGTATGTGGTCCTTGTTCCATTCACGATCCTGAAACCGCCATTGAGTACGCTCGTCGATTTAAAGCATTAGCGGAGGAGGTCAGCGATAGCCTCTACCTGGTGATGCGCGTCTATTTTGAGAAGCCACGTACCACCGTTGGCTGGAAAGGGTTGATTAACGATCCGCACATGGATGGCTCGTTTGATGTGGAAGCCGGTCTGAAGATTGCGCGTCGCCTGCTGGTTGAGCTGGTCAGCATGGGGCTGCCACTGGCAACCGAAGCGCTGGATCCGAACAGCCCGCAGTACCTGGGCGATCTGTTTAGCTGGTCTGCGATTGGTGCGCGTACTACGGAATCACAAACCCACCGTGAAATGGCGTCTGGTCTGTCGATGCCGGTTGGTTTTAAAAACGGGACCGACGGTAGCCTTGCCACGGCGATCAACGCCATGCGCGCCGCGGCTATGCCGCATCGCTTTGTAGGTATTAACCAGGCGGGCCAGGTTTGTCTCCTGCAGACGCAGGGTAATCCGGACGGTCATGTGATCCTGCGTGGCGGTAAAGCGCCAAACTACAGCCCGGCAGATGTGGCACAGTGTGAAAAAGAGATGGAGCAGGCGGGACTGCGCCCGGCACTGATGGTAGATTGCAGTCATGGTAATTCGAACAAAGATTACCGTCGTCAGCCTGCGGTGGCGGAATCGGTGGTCGCACAAATCAAAGACGGCAACCGTTCTATTATCGGTCTGATGATTGAGAGCAATATTCATGAAGGCAATCAATCATCTGAACAACCGCGCAGCGCAATGAAGTACGGTGTGTCCGTGACGGATGCCTGCATCAGCTGGGAAACCACCGATGCGCTGCTGCGTGAGATCCACAAAGATATAAACGGCCAGCTGGCGACGCGTCTGGCTTAAGAGGTTAGGTATGGTTGCTGAATTGACCGCATTACGCGATCAAATTGATGAAGTGGATAAGGCGCTGCTGGATCTGTTAGCGCGCCGTATGGCGCTGGTTGCCGAGGTGGGTGAGGTCAAAAGCAAATATGGCCTGCCGATTTACGTTCCGGAGCGCGAGGCCTCCATGCTGGCTTCCCGTCGTAAAGAGGCCCAGGCGCTGGGCGTCTCGCCGGATTTGATTGAAGATGTCTTGCGTCGTGTGATGCGGGAGTCCTACTCCAGCGAAAACGATAAAGGCTTCAAAACCCTTTGCCCGTCCCTGCGCCCGGTCGTTATTGTGGGCGGGGCGGGTCAGATGGGGCGGCTGTTTGAAAAAATGCTGACCCTGTCTGGCTATCAGGTGCGTATCCTGGAAAAAGAGGACTGGGCAAAAGCGCCGGAGCTGATGAAAGATGCCGGAATGGTCATTGTCAGCGTGCCGATTCACGTGACGGAGCAGATCATTGCGAAGCTTCCTCCGCTACCTGCAGATTGCATCCTGGTGGATTTAGCGTCCGTGAAAAATGGTCCGCTGCAGGCAATGCTGGCTGCGCACACGGGGCCGGTCCTGGGGCTACATCCTATGTTTGGCCCGGACAGCGGCAGCCTGGCGAAACAGGTGGTGGTCTACTGCGATGGTCGTCAGCCGGAAGCCTACCAGTGGTTCCTGGAACAGATTCAGGTTTGGGGCGCGCGGCTGCACCGCATCAGCGCGGTTGAACACGATCAGAACATGGCGTTCATCCAGGCGCTGCGCCACTTTGCGACCTTTGCCTATGGGCTGCATCTGGCGGAAGAGAATGTGCAGCTTGAGCAGTTATTGGCACTCTCTTCGCCTATCTATCGTCTGGAGCTGGCGATGGTAGGGCGTCTGTTTGCTCAGGATCCCCAGCTTTACGCCGACATTATTATGTCGTCTGAGAACAACCTGGCACTGATTAAGCGTTACTACCAGCGATTTGGCGAAGCCATTACGCTGCTGGAGCACGGCGACAAGCAGGCGTTTATCGACAGCTTCCGTAAGGTCGAACACTGGTTTGGCGATTACGCGCAACGTTTCCAGAGCGAGAGCCGCACGCTGTTGCGTCAGGCAAATGACAGTCGCCAGTAATGCGATGATGTATATACTGAAAGCCAGCATTGCTGGCTTTTTTCATTTTGGGGAACTGTCATGGCCGAACCGCAGCTGCTGTTGAACTACACCGGGCATCTGCCCGAATGCCCGACGTGGAGTGCAGAGGAAAATGCGCTTTACTGGGCGGATATTCTTGAAGGTGAGATCCACCGTTATCATTTACCCACGGCGGAACACACCGTGCTCTCTTTCCACGAAGAGGTGGGGTGTTTCGCCCTGCGCGAACGCGGCGGCTTTATCGTCGCGATGCGAAGCGGCATCTGGCTTTCCGATAAACACGGCCTGCTGCAGCGCAAAGTCTGTGATAACCCGTCGAATCCGCAGCTTGCGCGTTTCAATGATGGGGGAACCGATCACCGGGGCCAGTTCTACGCCGGGACCTTCTGGGCACCGGGTGATTACGATTACAACGGGGCGCTGCTGATGCGCATTGATAACGATCTGACGCCAAAAGTTATCCAGTGCGACATTCATGGCCACAATGGTCTGGCATTCAGCCCCGACCATCGGTGGATGTTTACCTCTGATACGCCAAACGGCGTTATCTACCGTACCCCGCTGGATGAGCAGGGGGAACCCGGTAAACGGGAGGTATTCCGCCGGTTCAACGACGGCGAAGGGATTCCTGACGGTGCCGCGATGGACGTGGAAGGCTGTTACTGGAGTGCGCTGTTTGATGGCTGGCGCATCGCGCGCTTTTCACCTCAGGGAGAGCAACTGGAAGAGTACCGTATGCCGGTCCGTTGCCCAACGATGGTCTGCTTTGGCGGTGACGATATGAAAACGCTGTTTATCACGACCACGCGGGAAAATATGGATGCGCAGGAGGTGGCGCAATATCCCCTCTCCGGCGCTATCTTCACCCTGCCGGTCAGTGTGGCAGGGATGAAGAAAAGCCGGTTTATCGAACGTTAGCTTGGGTCAACCGGTACCACGTTTTCGCTCGGATAACAGCCCAGCACCTTCATTGAACGGGTGATTTCGCTCAGTTCGCGCAGGGCTTTCTGCATGGACGGCGATTCCAGGTTGGCCTGAATGTCGAGATAGAACATCTCTTCCCACGGATTGCCGTGAATCGGGCGCGATTCGAGTCGGGTCATGATCAGATTGTGGTTACGCAGTACCAGCAGCGCTTCAACCAGTGCGCCAGCCTGCTGCCCGGTTGCCATCAACAGGGTGGTTTTGGCGGGCACCTGATCAGAGACATTGATGGCTTTGCGTGCCAGCACGATGAAGCGGGTAATATTTTGCGTCTGGTTTGCCAGGTTACGTTCCAGAACCTGGAGACCATACAGCGCACCGCCCGCCTCGCTGCCCAGCGCCGCGACGGTAGGGGAGTTTGCCTGGGCGACTTTTTCCATCGCTGCGGAGGTGCTTTCGGTGTACTCAATTTTCCAGTTCGGATAACGGTTGAGGAACTGACTGCACTGCTGGAACGGCTGCGGATGGCTGTAGACCGTCTCGATGGTGCTCAAATCGGTTGAGCCAGAGACCAGCACGCAGTGATCGATAGGGATTGTCAGCTCCCCAACCAGCGACAGGCTGGTGTGTTGCAGCAAATCGTACACGTCGTTGATGGCACCGGAACTGGTGTTCTCAATCGGCACGACGGCGTAATCCGCCTGGCCGGTTTCCACCTGATTGAAAATATCGGCGAACTTTGCGCAGCCGCTCTCAATGAACTCTTCAAAATGACGTGCAGCGTACTGGCGGGCAGCCAGATGGGAGTAGGAGCCCTTAGGGCCAAGAAACGCGATGCGGGCAGAGTGCGGGTTGGTTTTATTCAGATGCTGCTGCAACAGCGCTTGCTGGGTCAGAACAGAGTCTTCGATGATGAGCTGGAACAAACGGGTGATGTAATGTGCGTCAAGGTGATGGGCTTTGCCGAGTTGAATCAGACGTTCCAGCAGGTCGCGTTCGCGGTCGATATCACGTACCGGACGGTGGGAGTCCAGTTTGGCTTTACCCACTTCGATGGCGAGCGCGCGGCGTTCAGCCAGAAGTGCCAGTAATTTTTCATCCAGCGCGCTGATTTTTACTCGCAGATCCAGTAACGGGTTTTCCGGTGTCATAGTGTTGTCTGTCTCGTTTTATCGTTATCAATAAAAAAGGCCTCCCGGTGTGGGAGGCCTTGTTGTTCGTCTTCGCATTCTTTATCACACGACGAAACGCCTCCCGTTCAGGGGAAGGTAAAAAAGAATGCGAAGAAAAACGGCGTCAATTTCATGAAATCATCCTGTGGTTGATAACGTTAAAGTACCCGTACTGTTTTCACCCTGTCAATAAAAAACGCGCCCGAAGGCGCGTTGGCGGTAAACTCAATTTAAAGGATTACTCTTCTTCAACTTCTTCCGCGAAGCTGGCGTCTTTCACCGAGGTCGTGGCGCGACGGGCTTCACCTTTGTGCTGCACTTTATTGAGCTGCCGTTCCAGCTTGTTGATCAAATCGTTAATAGCGGTGTACATATCCTCGTGTTTTGCGCTGGCGACCAGATGGCCGTTTGGAGTATTGATAGTTGCGTCAGCGATGAAACCCTGCGGCTCCTTAGACAGGATGATATGTGGATTAATCAAGTGTGTTTGCCATTTATCCAGTTTGGCGAGACGGTCTGCGACGTGCTGGCGAATTGCCGGGGTAATTTCCATTTGTTTGCTGGTAATGTTCATTGTCATAAATTTTACCTCTTGTCTTTCCGTCTTGGTGATTCCAGCATACCTGTCCTAATGTCAAAATGTGTGATTTAGATCACGTTATTTTGTCGGTTTTTGTCAGGGAATCTTTTTTGTGAGGCAGGGCAGGAAGAGGTGAGATTTACCTTGTCGAAGGCAAAAATTGCGGTCATAGTTGATAGGATGTGTTGAAGCTAAACCGCTTCAGCTTTGTCTGAATTGAATAAAAAAACGGCAGCCCGCGGGCTGCCGTTTTGCTTTGACGTCGCTATCAGGTGTTGCTGCTGTTCGCGGCGATGATTTTTGCTACCTTGTCTGCCTGTGCGGTCATCTGCATCTGGCGGTAAGCATTTTCCATCAGCTTCAGGCCGTCGCGGGTCGCCTGCGTATCCGGATAATCACGCAGCATTCCTTCTACACGGTTAACCACGGCAACCCATGCGCCACGGCGGGTGTAGTATTCAGCAACCGAGTATTCGTATTTCGCCAGACGGTCTTTCAGGAACACCAGACGTTTGGTGGCGTCGGTCACGTACTGACTGTTCGGATAGCCGCGCACCAGTTTGGAAAAGTCGTTGAACGCATCACGCGCATGCTGCGGGTCACGGTCGGAGCGATCCACACCGAAGAAGCCCTGCAGGGCACTGTCATCCAGCGCCATGTTGGTCAGACCGCGCATGTACATTACATAGTCGATGTTAGGATGAGTCGGGTTCAGACGCATGAAACGATCGATGGTTGCCTGAGCCAGCGGCAGATCGGCATTTTTATAGTATGCGTAGATGAGATCTAACTGTACCTGCTGCGAATACGGACCAAATGGATAGCGATTATCCAACGCTTCCAGTTGCGTTATCGCCTGTTTCCAGTTACCGTCCTGCAACTTTTGTTGTGCAGTCGCATAGATTTCATTCGGCGGATTGTCAGGGACCTGTTCATTTGAACCGGAGCAGCCCACCAAAGCCAGGCTCAACGTGGCCGCTGCCACCAGATATTTCATGCGCGTCATGACGTTTTGACTTTCCTCAAATGTTTGTCCGGGAGAAACTCTGTTCCTGCTCCCGATTAAGACCAGCTACAATAGCACACTATATTAAACGGCAAAGCCGTAAAACCCAACGTTAAACGAAGAAGCAGTTTATGGCACAACGAGTAGAACTCACCGCAACAGTCTCCGAAAATCAGCTCGGTCAACGCTTAGATCAAGCTTTGGCCGAATTGTTCCCTGATTATTCGCGTTCACGCATAAAAGAATGGATTCTTGACCAGCGCGTGCTGGTAAACGGTAAAGTCTGGGACAAACCGAAAGAGAAAGTGTTAGGTGGGGAAGCTGTCGCCATCAATGCTGAAATCGAAGAGGAAATCCGCTTCGAGCCACAGGATATCCCACTGGACATCGTCTATGAAGATGATGACATTCTGGTGATTAACAAGCCGCGCGACCTGGTTGTTCATCCGGGAGCGGGGAATCCTGACGGTACGGTACTTAACGCACTTCTCCATTATTATCCGCCGATTGCTGATGTACCGCGTGCCGGTATCGTGCATCGTCTGGATAAAGACACCACCGGTCTGATGGTGGTGGCAAAGACCGTACCTGCCCAGACTCGCCTGGTGGAATCACTGCAGCTGCGTGAGATCACCCGCGAATATGAAGCCGTGGCTATTGGCCATATGACTGCTGGCGGTACGGTTGATGAGCCGATCAGCCGTCACCCTACCAAACGTACTCATATGTCGGTGCATCCGATGGGTAAACCGGCGGTAACGCACTATCGCATTATGGAACATTTCCGCATTCATACGCGTCTGCGTCTGCGTCTGGAGACCGGTCGTACCCACCAGATCCGCGTGCATATGGCGCACATCACCCATCCGCTGGTGGGGGATCAGGTTTACGGTGGTCGTCCGCGTCCCCCAAAAGGGGCATCGGACGAGTTCATTAGCGTACTGCGCAAGTTTGATCGTCAGGCGCTGCACGCCACCATGCTGCGACTTTATCACCCTATTTCAGGGATTCAAATGGAATGGCATGCGCCGATCCCGCAGGATATGGTGGAGCTTATTGACGCCATGCGCGCGGATTTTGAAGAACACAAAGATCAAGTGGACTGGTTATGACCAAACTGATTGTTCCGGAGTGGCCACTGCCTGAAGGTGTGGCTGCCTGCAGTTCAACCCGCGTTGGCGGAGTAAGCCAGGGGGCGTGGGCGTCTTTGAACCTTGGCGCACACTGCGGCGACAACCTGGAACACGTTGAAGAAAACCGCTCGCGGCTGTTTGCTGCGGGCAACTTACCGTCTAAACCGGTGTGGCTTGAGCAGGTTCACGGTAAAGCCGTGCTGAAGTTGACGGGAGAACCCTACGCGTCTAAACGTGCCGATGCCTCCTACAGCGATACGCCGGGAACAGTATGCGCGGTGATGACAGCCGATTGTCTGCCGGTGCTGTTTTGTAACCGTGCGGGTACCGAGGTTGCGGCTGCTCATGCGGGCTGGCGTGGTCTGTGTGAAGGCGTGCTGGAAGAGACCGTCGCCTGCTTCAAAGACGATCCTGCAAATATCATTGCCTGGCTTGGCCCGGCAATTGGTCCTCAGGCATTCGAGGTGGGCCCAGAGGTTCGTGAAGCGTTTATGGCAAAAGATCCGCAAGCCGTTAACGCTTTCGAACCCGTGGGGGAAAAATATCTGGCCGATATTTATCAGCTTGCACGTCAGCGTCTGAATAATGTCAAGGTGACGCAGATCTTCGGCGGTGACCGCTGTACGTTCACCGAAAAGGGTGATTTCTTCTCTTATCGCCGCGACAAGACGACGGGGCGTATGGCAAGTTTTATTTGGCTGATATAACCTAAAGAATCAAGACGATCCGGCACGTGCCGTTTTCTTTTCACATAATTCAGGTCATTAACCTTGAATAATTGAGGGATGACCTCATTTAATCTCCAGTAGCAAATTTGACCTGTTATGGGAGGAGTTATGCGTCTGGATCGTCTTACTAATAAATTCCAGCTTGCTCTCGCCGATGCCCAGTCCCTTGCACTGGGGCACGACAACCAATTCATCGAACCTCTTCATTTAATGAGCGCCTTGCTGAATCAGGAAGGGGGATCGGTACGTCCATTATTAACGTCTGCTGGCATTAATGCTGGCCAGTTACGCACTGCCATCGATCAGGCACTGAGCCGTTTACCGCAGGTAGAAGGTACCGGCGGCGACGTTCAGCCGTCCCAGGATCTGGTGCGGGTGCTGAACCTTTGCGACAAGCTGGCGCAAAAACGTGGGGACAACTTTATTTCGTCGGAACTGTTTGTTCTGGCGGCGCTTGAATCACGCGGTACCCTGACCGACCTGCTGAAAACTGCCGGCGCAACCACGGCCAATGTGACTCAGGCGATTGAGAAAATGCGTGGGGGTGAAAGCGTGAACGATCAGGGAGCCGAAGACCAACGTCAGGCTTTGAAAAAATTTACGGTCGATCTGACCGAGCGTGCTGAGCAGGGTAAACTTGACCCGGTGATCGGCCGTGATGAAGAAATTCGCCGTACTATTCAGGTTCTGCAGCGCCGTACCAAAAACAACCCGGTGCTGATTGGTGAACCGGGCGTCGGTAAAACCGCCATCGTTGAAGGGCTGGCGCAGCGTATTGTAAACGGTGAAGTACCGGAAGGGCTGAAAGGCCGCCGTGTACTGGCACTGGATATGGGGGCGCTGGTGGCCGGGGCGAAGTATCGCGGTGAATTCGAAGAGCGTCTGAAAGGCGTGCTTAACGATCTGGCAAAACAGGAAGGCAATGTCATTCTGTTTATCGATGAGTTACACACCATGGTCGGTGCCGGTAAAGCAGACGGCGCGATGGATGCCGGGAACATGCTGAAACCTGCACTGGCACGCGGTGAACTTCACTGTGTGGGTGCCACGACGCTGGACGAGTACCGTCAGTACATCGAAAAAGATGCTGCACTTGAACGTCGTTTCCAGAAGGTGTTTGTCGCGGAACCAAGCGTGGAAGATACCATCGCGATCCTGCGTGGTCTGAAAGAACGTTATGAGCTGCACCACCATGTGCAGATCACTGACCCGGCGATTGTTGCGGCAGCGACGCTTTCGCATCGTTATATCGCCGACCGTCAGTTACCGGATAAAGCGATCGACCTTATCGATGAGGCCGCATCCAGCATTCGTATGCAGATAGACTCGAAGCCGGAAGAGTTGGACAGACTCGACCGTCGTATCATTCAGCTCAAACTGGAACAGCAGGCACTCAAGAAAGAGTCTGATGAAGCCAGTAAAAAACGCCTCGATATGCTCAATGAGGAACTGGACGATAAAGAGCGCCAGTATTCTGAGTTAGAAGAAGAGTGGAAGGCAGAGAAAGCGTCACTCTCTGGCACTCAGACCATTAAGGCTGAACTCGAACAGGCAAAAATTGCCATTGAGCAGGCGCGTCGTGTGGGTGACCTGGCGCGAATGTCAGAGTTGCAGTACGGCAAAATCCCTGAGCTGGAGAAACAGCTTGAGATTGCGACGCAGTCTGAAGGCAAAACAATGCGTCTGTTACGTAACAAAGTAACGGATGCGGAAATTGCAGAGGTGCTGGCGCGCTGGACCGGTATTCCGGTAGCACGCATGATGGAAAGCGAACGCGATAAACTGCTGCGCATGGAGCAGGATCTGCATCAGCGCGTGATTGGCCAGGACGAGGCGGTTGAAGCGGTTTCTAACGCCATCCGTCGTAGCCGCGCCGGATTGTCTGATCCTAATCGTCCGATTGGTTCGTTCCTGTTCCTGGGCCCTACCGGGGTGGGGAAAACCGAGCTGTGTAAGGCGCTGGCTAACTTTATGTTCGACAGCGACGATGCGATGGTGCGTATCGACATGTCCGAGTTTATGGAGAAACACTCCGTTTCACGTCTGGTGGGTGCGCCTCCGGGATATGTCGGTTATGAAGAAGGTGGTTACCTGACAGAAGCGGTACGCCGTCGCCCTTATTCCGTCATCCTGCTGGACGAAGTGGAAAAAGCGCACCCGGATGTGTTCAATATTCTGCTGCAGGTCCTGGATGATGGTCGTCTGACCGACGGGCAGGGGAGAACGGTGGATTTCCGTAATACGGTCGTGATCATGACATCGAACCTGGGTTCCGATTTGATTCAGGAACGTTTCGGTGAACTGGATTACAGCCATATGAAGGATCTGGTTCTGGGTGTGGTTAGCCATAACTTCCGTCCGGAGTTCATCAACCGTATCGATGAAGTGGTGGTATTCCATCCTCTGGGTGAGAAACACATTGCGTCGATTGCACAGATCCAGCTGCAGCGTCTGTACAAACGTCTGGAAGAGCGTGGATATGAAATTCACATCTCTGACGATGCGCTGAAACTGCTGAGCGAAAATGGTTACGATCCGGTTTACGGGGCACGTCCGTTGAAACGTGCTATCCAGCAGCAGATCGAAAACCCGCTGGCGCAGCAGATACTGTCAGGCGAACTGGTTCCGGGCAAAGTTATCCGTCTGGAAGCCAACGAGGACCGAATTGTGGCAGTGCAGTAAGTCACAAAACGCAAAAACGAGCCGCTTGCGGCTCGTTTTTGTTTAAAAACCAGGCCAGAATTGAGGTCTGGGATGTAATTTGCCTGGAAAGTGAGCAGTCAGTAAATAATTTTCACTTTATCCTTGCAGCTTCAGAATTACTCCCTATAATGCGCCTCCACTGACACGGAACAACGGCACACACGCCGCCGGGTCAGCAGAGAAAAGCAAATTAAACGCTTGACTCTGAAGCGGGAAAGCGTAATATGCACACCCCGCGCCGCAGCGAAAACGAAGCGGCACTGCTCTTTAACAATTTATCAGACAATCTGTGTGGGCACTCAAAGTGACATGGATTCTTAACGTCGCAAGACGAAAAATGAATACCAAGTCTCAACGAGTGAACACGTAATTCATTACGAAGTTTAATTCATTGAGCATCAAACTTTTAAATTGAAGAGTTTGATCATGGCTCAGATTGAACGCTGGCGGCAGGCCTAACACATGCAAGTCGAACGGTAGCACAGAGAGCTTGCTCTCGGGTGACGAGTGGCGGACGGGTGAGTAATGTCTGGGAAACTGCCTGATGGAGGGGGATAACTACTGGAAACGGTAGCTAATACCGCATAACGTCGCAAGACCAAAGAGGGGGACCTTCGGGCCTCTTGCCATCAGATGTGCCCAGATGGGATTAGCTAGTAGGTGGGGTAACGGCTCACCTAGGCGACGATCCCTAGCTGGTCTGAGAGGATGACCAGCCACACTGGAACTGAGACACGGTCCAGACTCCTACGGGAGGCAGCAGTGGGGAATATTGCACAATGGGCGCAAGCCTGATGCAGCCATGCCGCGTGTATGAAGAAGGCCTTCGGGTTGTAAAGTACTTTCAGCGGGGAGGAAGGTGTTGTGGTTAATAACCACAGCAATTGACGTTACCCGCAGAAGAAGCACCGGCTAACTCCGTGCCAGCAGCCGCGGTAATACGGAGGGTGCAAGCGTTAATCGGAATTACTGGGCGTAAAGCGCACGCAGGCGGTCTGTCAAGTCGGATGTGAAATCCCCGGGCTCAACCTGGGAACTGCATTCGAAACTGGCAGGCTGGAGTCTTGTAGAGGGGGGTAGAATTCCAGGTGTAGCGGTGAAATGCGTAGAGATCTGGAGGAATACCGGTGGCGAAGGCGGCCCCCTGGACAAAGACTGACGCTCAGGTGCGAAAGCGTGGGGAGCAAACAGGATTAGATACCCTGGTAGTCCACGCCGTAAACGATGTCGATTTGGAGGTTGTGCCCTTGAGGCGTGGCTTCCGGAGCTAACGCGTTAAATCGACCGCCTGGGGAGTACGGCCGCAAGGTTAAAACTCAAATGAATTGACGGGGGCCCGCACAAGCGGTGGAGCATGTGGTTTAATTCGATGCAACGCGAAGAACCTTACCTGGTCTTGACATCCACAGAACTTTCCAGAGATGGATTGGTGCCTTCGGGAACTGTGAGACAGGTGCTGCATGGCTGTCGTCAGCTCGTGTTGTGAAATGTTGGGTTAAGTCCCGCAACGAGCGCAACCCTTATCCTTTGTTGCCAGCGGTTAGGCCGGGAACTCAAAGGAGACTGCCAGTGATAAACTGGAGGAAGGTGGGGATGACGTCAAGTCATCATGGCCCTTACGACCAGGGCTACACACGTGCTACAATGGCGCATACAAAGAGAAGCGACCTCGCGAGAGCAAGCGGACCTCATAAAGTGCGTCGTAGTCCGGATTGGAGTCTGCAACTCGACTCCATGAAGTCGGAATCGCTAGTAATCGTAGATCAGAATGCTACGGTGAATACGTTCCCGGGCCTTGTACACACCGCCCGTCACACCATGGGAGTGGGTTGCAAAAGAAGTAGGTAGCTTAACCTTCGGGAGGGCGCTTACCACTTTGTGATTCATGACTGGGGTGAAGTCGTAACAAGGTAACCGTAGGGGAACCTGCGGTTGGATCACCTCCTTACCTTAAAGAACCTGCCTTTGCAGTGCTCACACAGATTGTCTGATGAAAAGTAAATAGCAAGGCGTCTTGCGATTGAGACTGTACGTCCCCTTCGTCTAGAGGCCCAGGACACCGCCCTTTCACGGCGGTAACAGGGGTTCGAATCCCCTAGGGGACGCCACTTGCTGGTTCGTGAGTGAAAGTCACCTGCCGTCATATCTCAAAACTGACTTGCGAGTCATGTTTGAGATATTTGCTCTTTAAAAATCTGGATCAAGCTGAAAATTGAAACGACACATCTTTAATGGTGTGTTCGAGTCTCTCAAATTTTCGCAATCAGAAGTGAAACATCTTCGGGTTGTGAGGTTAAGCGACTAAGCGTACACGGTGGATGCCCTGGCAGTCAGAGGCGATGAAGGACGTGCTAATCTGCGAAAAGCGCCGGCGAGGTGATATGAACCCTTGACCCGGCGATGTCCGAATGGGGAAACCCAGTGTGATTCGTCACACTATCGTTAACTGAATACATAGGTTAACGAGGCGAACCGGGGGAACTGAAACATCTAAGTACCCCGAGGAAAAGAAATCAACCGAGATTCCCCCAGTAGCGGCGAGCGAACGGGGAGCAGCCCAGAGTCTGAATCAGCTTGTGTGTTAGTGGAAGCGTCTGGAAAGTCGCACGGTACAGGGTGAAAGTCCCGTACACGAAAATGCACAGGCTGTGAACTCGAAGAGTAGGGCGGGACACGTGGTATCCTGTCTGAATATGGGGGGACCATCCTCCAAGGCTAAATACTCCTGACTGACCGATAGTGAACCAGTACCGTGAGGGAAAGGCGAAAAGAACCCCGGCGAGGGGAGTGAAAAAGAACCTGAAACCGTGTACGTACAAGCAGTGGGAGCACCTTCGTGGTGTGACTGCGTACCTTTTGTATAATGGGTCAGCGACTTATATTCTGTAGCAAGGTTAACCGTATAGGGGAGCCGAAGGGAAACCGAGTCTTAACTGGGCGTTAAGTTGCAGGGTATAGACCCGAAACCCGGTGATCTAGCCATGGGCAGGTTGAAGGTTGGGTAACACTAACTGGAGGACCGAACCGACTAATGTTGAAAAATTAGCGGATGACCTGTGGCTGGGGGTGAAAGGCCAATCAAACCGGGAGATAGCTGGTTCTCCCCGAAAGCTATTTAGGTAGCGCCTCGTGAACTCATCTTCGGGGGTAGAGCACTGTTTCGGCTAGGGGGCCATCCCGGCTTACCAACCCGATGCAAACTACGAATACCGAAGAATGTTATCACGGGAGACACACGGCGGGTGCTAACGTCCGTCGTGAAGAGGGAAACAACCCAGACCGCCAGCTAAGGTCCCAAAGTCATGGTTAAGTGGGAAACGATGTGGGAAGGCCCAGACAGCCAGGATGTTGGCTTAGAAGCAGCCATCATTTAAAGAAAGCGTAATAGCTCACTGGTCGAGTCGGCCTGCGCGGAAGATGTAACGGGGCTAAACCATGCACCGAAGCTGCGGCAGCGACACTATGTGTTGTTGGGTAGGGGAGCGTTCTGTAAGCCGTTGAAGGTGGCCTGTGAGGGTTGCTGGAGGTATCAGAAGTGCGAATGCTGACATAAGTAACGATAAAGCGGGTGAAAAGCCCGCTCGCCGGAAGACCAAGGGTTCCTGTCCAACGTTAATCGGGGCAGGGTGAGTCGACCCCTAAGGCGAGGCCGAAAGGCGTAGTCGATGGGAAACAGGTTAATATTCCTGTACTTGGTGTTACTGCGAAGGGGGGACGGAGAAGGCTATGTTAGCCGGGCGACGGTTGTCCCGGTTTAAGCATGTAGGCGGAGGTTCCAGGTAAATCCGGTACCTTTTAACGCTGAGGTGTGATGACGAGGCACTACGGTGCTGAAGTAACAAATGCCCTGCTTCCAGGAAAAGCCTCTAAGCATCAGGTAACACGAAATCGTACCCCAAACCGACACAGGTGGTCAGGTAGAGAATACCAAGGCGCTTGAGAGAACTCGGGTGAAGGAACTAGGCAAAATGGTGCCGTAACTTCGGGAGAAGGCACGCTGATATGTAGGTGAAGCCCCTGCGGGTGGAGCTGAAATCAGTCGAAGATACCAGCTGGCTGCAACTGTTTATTAAAAACACAGCACTGTGCAAACACGAAAGTGGACGTATACGGTGTGACGCCTGCCCGGTGCCGGAAGGTTAATTGATGGGGTTAGCGGTAACGCGAAGCTCTTGATCGAAGCCCCGGTAAACGGCGGCCGTAACTATAACGGTCCTAAGGTAGCGAAATTCCTTGTCGGGTAAGTTCCGACCTGCACGAATGGCGTAATGATGGCCAGGCTGTCTCCACCCGAGACTCAGTGAAATTGAACTCGCTGTGAAGATGCAGTGTACCCGCGGCAAGACGGAAAGACCCCGTGAACCTTTACTATAGCTTGACACTGAACACTGGTCCTTGATGTGTAGGATAGGTGGGAGGCTTTGAAGCGTGGACGCCAGTCTGCGTGGAGCCGTCCTTGAAATACCACCCTTTAATGGCTGGTGTTCTAACGTAGACCCGTAATCCGGGTTGCGGACAGTGTCTGGTGGGTAGTTTGACTGGGGCGGTCTCCTCCCAAAGAGTAACGGAGGAGCACGAAGGTTAGCTAATCCTGGTCGGACATCAGGAGGTTAGTGCAATGGCATAAGCTAGCTTGACTGCGAGAGTGACGGCTCGAGCAGGTGCGAAAGCAGGTCATAGTGATCCGGTGGTTCTGAATGGAAGGGCCATCGCTCAACGGATAAAAGGTACTCCGGGGATAACAGGCTGATACCGCCCAAGAGTTCATATCGACGGCGGTGTTTGGCACCTCGATGTCGGCTCATCACATCCTGGGGCTGAAGTAGGTCCCAAGGGTATGGCTGTTCGCCATTTAAAGTGGTACGCGAGCTGGGTTTAGAACGTCGTGAGACAGTTCGGTCCCTATCTGCCGTGGGCGCTGGAGAATTGAGGGGGGCTGCTCCTAGTACGAGAGGACCGGAGTGGACGCATCACTGGTGTTCGGGTTGTCATGCCAATGGCACTGCCCGGTAGCTAAATGCGGAAGAGATAAGTGCTGAAAGCATCTAAGCACGAAACTTGCCCCGAGATGAGTTCTCCCTGAGACTTAAAGTCTCCTGAAGGAACGTTGAAGACGACGACGTTGATAGGTCGGGTGTGTAAGCGCAGCGATGCGTTGAGCTAACCGATACTAATGAACCGTGAGGCTTAACCTTACAACGCCGAAGATGTTTTGGCGAAGAGACAGATTTTCAGCCTGATACAGATTAACAGAATTTGCCTGGCGGCTTTAGCGCGGTGGTCCCACCTGACCCCATGCCGAACTCAGAAGTGAAACGCCGTAGCGCCGATGGTAGTGTGGGGTCTCCCCATGTGAGAGTAGGGAACTGCCAGGCATTAAATAAGAAGAACCCCGTACCGTAAGGTGCGGGGTTTTTTGCTTTTGTTTTCTCCCTCACTCTCACGCTCTCCCTGCGGAAGAGGGCATCAGACCGCACCATTCCCCTCCTGGGCTTTCTCCGGAACTTACCTTGCTAACGAAATTTGTGATCTCCCTCGCAATGTTATTTATAACAAAATAATAACATTTAATTTACAAGGTATTGAGTTCCTTCAGAGCTCAACATGCCGTTGTTTATGGCAGGAGTATAATCATAATGACCGAAAGCATTACATCGAACGGGACGCTGGTTGCCAGTGATACCCGAAGAAGGGTATGGGCAATTGTTAGTGCCTCATCCGGTAACCTGGTTGAATGGTTCGACTTTTACGTCTACTCATTCTGTTCACTTTACTTCGCACATATTTTCTTCCCGTCAGGAAACACCACAACGCAGCTACTGCAAACGGCAGGTGTATTTGCAGCAGGATTCTTAATGCGGCCGATTGGTGGCTGGTTATTTGGCCGTATCGCAGACCGTCGCGGGCGTAAAACCTCCATGCTGATCTCGGTCTGCATGATGTGTTTTGGTTCCCTTATCATCGCCTGTCTGCCGGGGTATGACGCTATTGGAACCTGGGCGCCCGCCCTTTTATTGCTGGCTCGTTTATTCCAGGGACTCTCCGTTGGGGGAGAGTACGGCACCAGCGCCACGTACATGAGTGAAATTGCACTTGAAGGTCGGAAGGGTTTTTACGCCTCTTTCCAGTATGTCACGCTCATCGGCGGTCAACTGCTGGCCATTCTGGTTGTCGTGATCCTGCAGCAGATCCTCACAGACAGCCAGCTTCATGAATGGGGATGGCGAATTCCTTTCGCGATGGGAGCTGCACTGGCGATCGTGGCGCTTTGGCTGCGCCGTCAGTTAGACGAAACCTCGCAAAAAGAGGTCAGGGCGCTGAAGGAAGCGGGATCGTTTAAAGGACTGTGGCGAAACCGCAAAGCTTTCCTGATGGTTCTCGGTTTCACCGCCGGTGGTTCACTCAGTTTTTATACTTTTACCACCTACATGCAAAAGTATCTGGTGAATACCACGGGAATGCACGCCAACGTCGCCAGCGTCATCATGACCGCCGCGCTGTTCGTCTTTATGCTGATACAGCCGCTAATTGGTGCGCTCTCAGATAAGATCGGCCGTCGCACATCAATGTTGATTTTTGGTGGCATGTCCGCCTTATGTACCGTCCCCATTTTGACTGCGCTTCAGCATGTCTCATCACCTTATGCCGCATTTGCACTGGTGATGCTGGCGATGGTGATTGTGAGTTTCTACACCTCGATCAGCGGGATACTCAAGGCCGAGATGTTCCCGGCACAGGTGCGTGCTTTGGGAGTAGGGCTTTCTTATGCGGTTGCCAATGCCCTGTTTGGTGGTTCGGCGGAGTACGTTGCGCTGTCCCTGAAATCATGGGGAAGCGAAACGACATTCTTCTGGTATGTGACGATCATGGGGGCGCTGGCCTTTATCGTATCCCTGATGCTGCATCGCAAAGGGAAAGGTATTCGTCTTTAATAATGCGCCATCTGCCACACGGCATAGCCGGTCGTGGCACCGGCAACATCCCAGGCAAAATCTTTCCAGCTCCAGCCGCTCCCTGAGGGGCGGCTATCCCATAATTCTTTAGATGCCCCAAGACTGACTGAGAACATCAGGCCGATTGCCGCACTACGATCCCGGCTATACCCCTGGTGCTGGGCGTACTCATTACCGGCAGCGGACAACATCGCGGATGCGAGGAAGTGTTGCGCTTTATCCTGGCCGGACCAACTATCGTTCGCCATATGGCTACAGCCGGTTAAACAGAGGGTCATGACTAACAGAAGAAGACGCATCAACAGCTCCATAAAAAAGCCCTGCGGGTGGCAGGGCCTGGATATTACAGAATACGGCTGATAAGACGATCGATACGGATGCGACGCAAACGGCGAATAAGCTTACGAACCTTCACCGGATAATCGGCAATGCTCTGTAGCTCGCGGTAATGACGAACCACCGTCGTATGTGTACGAATAAGTTCCAGTTCACGTTCACGCTGCGCGGCCAGCTCATGTTGTGGATCGTGGATCAGAATTGCGTTTTCCAGATCCAGACGCCAGGCACGAGGGTTCAGGTTGTTGCCGGTCAGCAGCATCCATTCATCATCAACCCACATTCCTTTGAGATGATAGCTGTTATCTTCATCTTTCCAGAGACGCACCACCAGCTGGTCGGTGTTTACGTAATACTGTAAGCGACTGAGGAAACGACGCAGGTTAATCTCATAAAGGTAGGGCAGGGCGCCGATGATTTTGAAGGGTTGATCTTCAGGAATGAAAAAGTCATTAGCCGTTTTATCACCGACAATAATTTCCACTTTTTTACCGTCGCGCAGCAGCTGAATGATATTGCGCACCAGCACGGCGGGAAGGTTAAAGTACGGCGTACAGATAGTGAGCTTCTGCTCTGCGCACGGCATCAGATGGAAAATCGTTTTGTTCAGCAGGCTGGATTTGCCTAAGCCCACCAGAGGTGTAACGGACAACTCTTCGTTGTTTGCATCGCCCTGGAAATGATAAACCGCATCGCGCAGCTCCTGGCGGAACGCGCGAACGTCGTTTTTGATTTCCGGGCTTTTCGGGCGATGAGGATCGTCAAGGCGATTCACACCACGGCCATGTACCAGATGCTTATCCACCCAGTTAAACATGATGTCGGCCATCTGCGAATTACGGATCAGATGGTAGCGGTCGTAGCGATACTTATCGAGCTGATGAAGGTAAACATCATTCAGACTCGCGCCACTATAAAGCACGCTGTCATCGATGATGAACCCTTTGAAATGGAGTACGCCAAGCGCTTCACGGGTATTCACCGGCACCCCGTAAACAGGGACATCAACGCCAGGATTTTCCTGCGCCGTGCGGCAATACCAGTCTGCGTTTGTATTTGAAGCAGCAGCGCCAATGCGGCCACGCTGAGCGCGGTGCCAGTCAACCAGCACGCGAACATCCAGTTCAGGACGCTGACGCTTGGCTTCGTAAAGCGCATTCAGGATCGCGCGGCCACCTTCATCTTGTTCAAGATAGAGTGCCACAATGCAAATGCGTCGTGTGGCGCTGGCAATCTTTTCCAGAAGCGTCTCCCGAAAATGAGCGGGAGCGTAAAAGAACTCTACATCATCAACTGACTGAGAAATCTTCGGTAGTTGAGCAAGGTGTTGTTGATGTTTATTACGCTTAAATTTTGACAACATCACAGTGCGTTTCTTCTCTGTTCATTGAAGGGTTGTCTGTACCATGCAAACAACATAAGCGGACAATGATACCACCAGTCCCGTCCAAAGTGGGTAACATTTCCAGTAGCTTACTCGGGTTTATCCGGCGATTTCAGAGTGAGGGAGAGGGCAACAATACCCTCGTCCAGCTGAATATCAACGTCAAAACCGAGTTTTCGCGCCAGGGTCACCATACCGCGATTGTTTGGCATAGTAATGCCATTCAGGCGTAACAATCCGTGATCGCGCGTATAACTGATGAGTTTTTCCAGTAGCCGCCGCCCAAGGCCCAGGCCTTTAAGATCGGAGCGCACCAGTACGGCAAACTCCGCATCGACGTTATCCGGATCTGAAATAGCACGCGTCACGCCAAGGATCTCATCACCGTTTTCGGAACGACGAACGGCGACAAAGGCCATTTCTCGATCGTAGTCGATCTGGGTCATATTGGCTAAATCATCATGGGTAAATTCGTTGATTTCGCTGAAGTAGCGATAGTAAAGATCCTCTTTCGTGACCTGAGAGATAAACGTCCGCAGTTGCGGTTCGTCTTCCGGCAAAATGGGGCGAAACAGCGAACGCTCACCGTTCTTCATCTCCACCCACTCTTCCAGTTGCAGAGGATAAGGACGGATCGCCAGACGGCTCTCTCTGTCGCCTTCGAATGGCGCGATATCCAGGGTGACGTCCAGCGCCGTGAACTCATTGCCGGAGGCGAGCAGAGGATGAATGTCCAGCCGCTGGATCTCCGCGCAATCGACTATCAGGTTTGAGACCTGCACCAGGAACTGGCTTAACCCCGCAATGTCGAGCGGACGCAGGGCGCTCCGGCCACGGATTTTTTTGCTTTTGATGGCCTGAATAATCAGATAGCGAGCAAGGTTCATGTTCAACGGCGGTAAGGCCACCACGGCTTGTTCTTCAGGGCGCCATTCCACGCCACCTTCTCCCAGCATGATGAGCGGGCCAAAAACCGGATCGTGCTCAACAACCACCCGCAGTTCCTGTGCGCCCGCGCGGTTCGCCATGCTTTGCACCAGCAGTCCGTGGATCCTGGCCTGAGGCCAGGCCATTTTTACGCGGTCGAAAATAGCATCTGCCGCTTGCTGAACTTCAGCCGCGGTTCGAAGATACAGCATTACCCCCTGCACATCGGACTTGTGGGGAATATCCGGTGAGCGAAGCTTAAGGGCGACCGGATAACCAATCTGTTCGGCAATATGTACTGCTTCCGCGCTGTCGCTGGCGATCCAGGTGGGCAGCGTCTGCATCCCATAGCTACCAAGAATGGGTTGCACTTCGTGAGTGTCCAGCGATGTCGCACCTTCATCGATAGCCTGTTGCAACAGCCGGTGAACGTCGACGGAATTTGCCGTCAGATTGCCGGGCAATGCTGGGGTTTCACGCAACTGTTTCTGGTTACGACGGTACTCCACCATATGCATAAAGGCGGTAATAGTCCCTTCCGGGGTACGGTACGTTGGCAACCCCGCTTCGCTGAACAGTCGCCGTGCCTCCTGAGAGGAGAACTCACCGCACCAGTTGGTGAGCAGAGTGACGTATTTACCACGCGGATGGTTACGCACTGCTTCAATGAGGGCTCGCGCGCTCCCACTGCCAGGAGCGACCGCGCTGGGGGAGTGGATAATCATCAGCGCATCGAAATCCTGACTATCCAGCAAAATAGAAATGGCTTTGATATAGCGATCGCTACTGGCATCATCGCGTAGATCAAGGGGATTCCCGGGGGCAACGCTGATGGGTAAAGCCTCTCTCAGGCGCTGAAGCGTCTCTTCACCGAGCGTGGCCAGCTTGCCATTACGTAACCACAGTTCGTCCAGCGCCAGCGCCGCCGGAGCTGCACCGTTACTGACGATCATTAATTTCTCTCCGCGCAACGGACGCATATGACTCAACGTCTCGACGGCGGAAAAAAGTTCGTGCGTGTCCTGTACCCGCAGTAAACCCGCGCGCTGGATAGCCGCATCCCAGGCGGGATCCATCCCGGAGTGGGAATGCAGCAGGCTCTGTGCTGCAGGGCTGCGTCCGCTCTTGATGACCAGGATGGGTTTATTACGTGACGCGCTGCGCGATGCCGACACAAAACGACGGGCGTCGCTGAGGTGTTCAAGATAAAGCAGGATCGCACTGGTTTTGCTGTCACGCGCCAGAAAATCCAGCAGTTCATCCACGTCGATATCCAGGCTGTCACCCAGGGCGATGAAGTAGGAGAACCCCATCTCACGCTGCTGCGCCCAGTCAAGGATTGTGTTCGATACCGCAGCCGACTGCGAAATAAAAGCAAGTTTGCCTTTACGGATCGGCACTGGAGAAAAGCTGGCATTCAGTCCTTGCCAGGGGGCGAGCAGCCCCAGACTGTTCGGCCCGAGAATACGCATTTGATAGCGGCTGGCGCACGCCAGAAGCTCGGGCTGCTGTTCAGGAGGAGATGAGAGGATAATGCAGGTCTTACACCCTTTCTTGCCGAGCGATTCCAGCAGTTCCGGGTTACGTTTCGCATTTGTACAAAGTACGGCCAAATCGGGTACGAAAGGCAGGCTCTGCACATCAGGCCACGCAAGCACCCCCTGAACGGCCTTATAGGCCGGTGTAACGGGCATAACGGGGCCATTAAATCCGCCAGCCAGCAGGTTGCGCATCATCAGATAGCCAGCGCGATCCGGTTTCATTGATGCGCCGATAACGGCTATGGATTTAGGACGTAGTAGCGCTTCTAACCCTCGCTGGCTCATGCAGGCCTCCTGTGAATGCAAGCGACCTGATGATTTTAAACGTTTTCTGTCCCGGTTGCTGTGACACTGCCCTTATGAACGGTTTTTCCCGCCAGATAGCGTTCGCGAAAACGGGAGAAATGGCTGCCCAGCGCGGCAGCCGCCTCGGTATCACCCGCTAAATCCAGCAGTGCGATCGCCACTTCGGCGGTGCAGTATTGTCCCTCGGCATGGGCTTCACGTAAGCGGTAGGCCGATACGCGAGAGAGGTCGACAGAAATGATCGGCAGCGCGTCAAGGTAAGGACTTTTACGGAACATTTTCCGCGCTTCTGTCCAGGTGCCATCCAGCATAATAAACAGCGGTGGTTTTCCGGATGGTGGGGCTGACAGTACCTGACGGTCGGCGCCTGCATAGGAGGCGGGGAAAACGACCATCGGCTGATAGTCCGGGCTTGCCACTAAGTCGAGCAGGGCCTGAGGAGGCTCCGTTCGCGACCACTGAAACGCGGCCGTATCAGGCAGAATATCGGCGATCAGACGGCCCGTATTGCTGGGTTTCATCGGTTCGGTATCAAACATGACCAGGCAAAAACGGCTTTCCGCCGTGGCCGGTTCCAGCGTGTCGCACAGGCACACTTTTAACGGCAGCAGGCAGCGCTGGCAGCGACGGATGCGGTTGCCACGAGCGAGAAAAGGGCGAGTCGCGCGGGCAAGGCGTTCGGCGCGTAATTGAAGTACAGCGTTATCAGTCATGGGCGAAAGGGCAGGAAAAACCCCATTTTCGCAGAGGCGGGAACGGGGCACAAGATGTGCCCCGTGAATGTTACAGCGACTCGTTCAACCAGCTCTCGAAAGGCGCTTTGGGTACTGCGCCGTTGAGCATGTCGATGACTTCACCATTTTTGAAAATCATGATGGTCGGAATGCTACGAATACGAAAACGGGCGCTGAGCTCGCGTTCTGCCTCCGTATTCACCTTCACAAAACGCATCTTCCCGCTGCGCTCTTCGGCGACATCTTCGAAGATTGGCGCGAAGTTACGGCACGGGCCACACCATGGTGCCCAGAAATCGACAACCACCGGGAGATCGTCCTTGAGGAGTTTGTCCAGCGTAGCACCTGTAGCGTTAATCACATCGCCATCAAACAACTCATGGCCACAACGCCCGCATTTCGCACCATCCTCGATCCGAGCGTCCGGAATGCGGTTAAGAGCCTGACAGTTGGCACATACGGTATTCATAACTAACCTCTGATAGAACCATGGGACAGCGGCAGTATGCCGATAATGTTTCTAATATGTTACATATTATCAATGAGCCTGTTTGAAACGACAATGCGTTTTATTCAATGAGAACAATAGTCACAGGCTTTTGTACGAAATTATGGCTATGCGCTTGCACATCGGGTAATCTGCGCGCTTCGCGCAGCGCTGGTGGAGAAAAGCATGAACGACGAAATGAAAAATAAAAGCGGCAAGGTCAAAGTGATGTATGTCCGCAGTGATGATGACTCTGATAAACGCACCCAAAATCCGCGTACCGGAAAAGGTGGCGGGCGTCCGGCGTCCTCTCGTGCAGACGGTGGCCGTCGCCCCGCCCGCGATGACAGAAACAACCGCGGCGATGACCGCAAACGTGATGACCGCAAGCGTGACGATCGCAAACGCGATGATTTTGCACGTGAGGGTTCGTCACCATGGCGTACCGTGTCCCGCGCGCCTGGCGATGAGACGCCTGAAAAAGCCGATCATGGCGGCATCAGCGGTAAAAGCTTTATCGATCCGGAAATGCTGCGCCGTCAGCGTGCGGAAGAGACACGCGTGTATGGCGAAAACGCCTGTCAGGCTCTGTTCCAGAGCCGCCCTGAGTGTATCGTTCGTGCATGGTTTATCCAGAGCGTCACCCCTCGCTTCAAAGAAGCCCTGCGCTGGATGGCGGCAAAC
This sequence comes from Enterobacter cloacae complex sp. 277I4, assembly GCF_050031465.1. NCBI lineage: Bacteria > Pseudomonadati > Pseudomonadota > Gammaproteobacteria > Enterobacterales > Enterobacteriaceae > Enterobacter > Enterobacter cloacae complex sp. 277I4. The sequence continues at coordinate 3,803,019 of NZ_JBLGWC010000001.1, read as the reverse complement.
CGTAAAGCCTACCATGTGGTTGATGATGCTGAGTTGACGAAAGCGTCAGGCACCGAACACCACGGTGGTGTCTGCTTCCTGATCAAAAAACGCAACGGCACAACGGTGCAACAGTGGGTCAGCCAGGCCGGTGCCGATGACTGCGTGCTGGCGCTGGAAGATGTGGGTAACCCGCACAACCTGGGTGCGATGATGCGCAGCTGCGCGCACTTCGGCGTTAAAGGAGTACTGCTGCAGGATGCTGCGCTGCTGGAATCCGGTGCTGCGATCCGTACTGCGGAAGGCGGTGCCGAGCACGTTCAGCCGATCACCGGCGACAGCGTTCTGGATGCCATCGAGCAGTTCCGTAAAGCTGGCTATTCCATTGTGACGACCTCCAGCCATGCCGGTACGCCGCTGTTTAAAGCGACGCTGCCGCGCAAGATGGTGCTGGTGTTAGGTCAGGAACGTGATGGTCTGTCAGACGCGGCACTCTCAAGTGCGGATCTGAGCGTCTCTATTGACGGGACGGGCAATGTGGAAAGTCTGAACGTTTCCGTCGCGACCGGCGTACTGCTGGCGGAGTGGTGGCGTCAGAACAAAGCATAAGCTCTTTATGTGCCGGGCCAGCCCGGCACATTCATTTCTTACTCGCTTTCTGCCGGTAACACGGGCATCCAGTCAATCGGCGTTTCGCCACGTTTTTCCAGCCACTCATTCGCCAGAACAAAATGATTACAGCCAAAGAAACCACGATGGGCTGACAGCGGAGACGGGTGTGGTGCTTTCAACACGTGATGACGCTGACGGTCAATAATCGCCCCTTTCTTCTGCGCATGCGATCCCCAGAGTAAAAACACTACCCCCTCACGATGTTCATTGATAAGGCTGATGACTTTATCCGTAAAGGTTTCCCACCCAAGGCTGGCGTGAGAGTGCGCCTGACCTGCTCGTACGGTTAAGACAGTATTCAGTAACAGCACGCCCTGGCGCGCCCAGCTTTCCAGATAACCATGATTGGGCCGGGTAAAACCGGGGATCGTTCCTTCAAGCTCTTTATACATGTTCAGCAGAGAAGGGGGGATAGCCACGCCCGGGCGCACGGAGAAGGCCAGCCCATGAGCCTGACCAGGGCCGTGGTAAGGATCCTGACCCAGGATCACGACTTTGACATCGCTCAGTTCGGTATAGCGAAACGCGTTAAATACGTCTTTCTGGGGCGGATAAATCGTCTGGCCAGACTGCCGCTCTGCCGCAACGGTACTGAGAGTGTTGATAAAATAGGGCTGCTGTTTCTCTTCTGCCAGCACATCGTGCCATGTCAGCGGTGTCGTCATCTCGCTCTCCTGCGAATCTCATTCTGCGCCTAGCTTAACCGCTAAATCCTGCGGTGCAAAATTCCATGCGGAAATTAGCCCTAACTCCTTAAATTATGGTTGAAAAATTACAGATTGATTTGAATTGGTAAGGCTGGGAAATTGATCTGAAACAATAAAACCAGACCACACTCTTTGTGTGGTTGGTGATTTTGTTGATTTAAATCAATAAATCACTGGGGTGTGAATGATATATATACACACAAGAAACAATGGTTTTACCAATTGGCCGCGAAAGGCCGACACCAGTTAATGTAGCCTAAGGGAGGCAACACATGATTACAGGTATCCAGATTACTAAAGCTGCAAACGACGATCTGCTCAACTCTTTCTGGCTGCTGGACAGCGAGAAAAACGAAGCACGCTGTGTGGTAGCAAAAGCGGGTTTTGCGGAAGATGAAATCGTTCCAGTTAATAAGCTGGGCGAAATTGAATACCGCGAAATCCCAATGGAAGTGAAACCAGAAGTGCGTGTTGAAGGTGGTCAGCATCTGAACGTGAACGTACTGCGTCGCGAAACGCTGGAAGATGCGGTTAAGCATCCTGAAAAATACCCACAGCTGACTATTCGTGTGTCTGGCTACGCGGTGCGTTTCAACTCCTTGACCCCGGAACAGCAGCGCGACGTTATCGCGCGTACCTTTACTGAAAGCCTGTAAGGTTTTTAGCCACGGGGGTGGAACAAAAAGCCGGGATATTTCCCGGCTTTTTTTTACTCTTCAGTTTTCGCTTCTGACGCAGTACCGCTTGGCTTACGGCGTTTACCAATATTCTTGGTATCGCGATGACGCTGCTTCACGCGCGGCTTCTCTTTTTCTTTCTCTTTTCTCTCCGCACGTTTCGCCAGTGCTTTTTTAGACGGTTTGCCCGTCATTTTTTCACTCGGTGCACGCGTGCTTGGGCGCAGGCCATCGACAACGCGGGATTTCAGCGGCTCGTCGATATAGCGACCAATTTTCTGCAGCAGCAGATGGTCGTGCGCTTCAACCAGGGAGATCGCTGTACCTTTACGCCCGGCGCGGCCGGTACGGCCGATGCGGTGCAGATAGGTATCACCGCTGCGCGGCATATCGAAGTTGATCACGTGGCTGACGTCCGGAATGTCAATCCCGCGAGCAGCAACATCTGTTGCCACCAGCACGTTAACGCGGCCATCGGTCAGACGCTTAATGCCTTCGGTACGTTTGATCTGTGCCATCTCGCCTTCGAGGTAGCAGTTGTTAATCCCGGCATTACGCAGCATTTCAGCCAGCTCATGCACACGCTCGCGCTTACGCACAAAGACGATAGTGCGGGTGGCCTCTTCCTGCTTCAGCAGGTGCTTGAGCAATTCAACCTTGTGCTCAAGGTTGTCCGCGCGATAGTACCACTGGTGGATCTTCTTGCGTTCACGGGTAGAAGGCGTTGCCGACACTTCCACCGGATCTTCCAGCAGGCGCTCTGCGAAGTCTTTGATCGCGTCCCCTTCGAGGGTGGCAGAGAAGAGCATTGTCTGGTTGCGCCAGCGCGTTTCACCGGCGATGTGTTCGATATCCTGCGCGAAGCCCATGTCCAGCATACGGTCGGCTTCGTCCAGAATCAGGGTTTCTACCGCGCGGCAGTCAAAGTTCTCTTCTTTAATGTATTGCAGCAGACGGCCTGTCGTCGCAACGACGATATCCTGGTTTTCGCTGAACACTTCGGCGTGGTTCATATACGCAACGCCGCCGGTGATTGTTGCGATATCCAGATGGGTATTCGCTGCCAGCTCGCGTGCGTGATCGGCAACCTGCATAGCCAGTTCACGGGTAGGCGTCAGGATCAAAATACGCGGCGGGCCTGATTTTTTACGAGGAAAATCGAGCAGGTGCTGCAACACAGGCAGCAAGTAGGCTGCTGTTTTCCCCGTGCCGGTTGGCGCAGAACCGAGCACATCGCGGCCCTCAAGCGCAGGCGGAATGGCCGCTGCCTGAATGGCGGTCGGGCGTGTAAAGCCTTTGCTCTCAAGTGCATTGAGCAGGCTTTCATCGAGTTCAAGTTCGGAAAAAGTCGTTACAGTCATGTTCTACCTCTGTGTGGGGCGCTGATTATAGACGTTACGGCTGTAATCTTCATCTGTTTGTATGGATATCGCTTTTCGGCCACTTCGCTTTCCCCTATGCTACTCCAGTTTCACTTAGAAGGTTGCTCTGACATGTCTCAACTCAAAGCGCAATTGCGCCGCGATGGTTTTACGTTTAAACAATTTTTTGTTGCTCACGATCGCTGTGCCATGAAAGTCGGTACAGACGGTATTCTACTGGGAGCGTGGGCGCCTGTCGCAGGGGTTAAGCGCATTCTGGATATTGGCACCGGCAGTGGTCTGCTGGCATTAATGCTGGCTCAGCGCACGGATGAACATGTCACCATTGATGCGGTTGAACTGGATGCACAGGCAGCAGGGCAGGCGAGTGAAAATGCGCTCGAATCCCCCTGGGCAACCCGAATAAAAGTTGAATGCGCGGACGTACTGGCCTGGGCACCAGAGCAAACGGCGCGTTATGATTTGATTGTCAGTAACCCTCCCTACTACGCGCCCGGCGTGGAGTGCGGTACGCCTGAGCGCGAACAGGCTCGCTATACCGGTTCGCTCAATCATAAAGCCCTGTTAACCAGCGCGGCGAATTTAATTTCCGAAGAAGGGTTCTTCTGCGTGGTTCTTCCCGAAAGTACCGGTAATACCTTTATTGAGATCGCACGTGAGATGGGCTGGAACTTACGGCTGCGAACCGATATCTCGGATACGGAAGGGCGGTTACCACACCGGGTCTTGCTGGCGCTTTCACCAAAAGAGGGTGAATGTTTTAACGACAGGATGGTTATCCGTGGGCCAGACCAGCGTTACTCCGAAGATTACACTGCGCTGACCCAGGCATTTTATCTGTTTATGTGACGCTGCGGGGAGAGAACCGACGGGCCGGATTCAGGCAGCGTGTCGGGATAGTCCAGGGTGTAATGTAAACCCCGACTCTCTTTACGCATCATCGCGCAGCGAACAATCAACTCGGCAACCTGCACCAGGTTACGCAGCTCCAGCAGATTGTTGGAAACGCGGAAATTGGCATAATACTCATCAATTTCCTGCTGCAGCATGGTGATACGGCGTAAGGCTCGCTCAAGACGCTTCGTCGTGCGTACAATGCCAACGTAGTCCCACATAAATAGCCGAAGCTCATGCCAGTTATGCTGGATCACAACCAGCTCATCCGGGTTTTCCACGCGGCTCTCATCCCAGGCCGGTAAGTGCTCAGCGTGGCGGGCATACGGCATGCGTTTGGTTATATCCACCGCCGCGGACCAGCCGTAAACCAGACACTCCAGCAACGAGTTGGATGCCATGCGGTTCGCGCCATGCAGCCCGGTATAGCTCACCTCGCCGATGGCATACAGACCATCCACGTCCGTACGGCCATGATCGTCAACCATGACGCCACCACAGGTATAGTGAGCGGCTGGCACAATCGGTACCGGGTCACGCGTCAGATCAATCCCAAGGCTGAGCAGCTTTTCATAAATCATCGGGAAATGCTGACGGACAAACTCAGCCGGTTTGTGGCTGATATCCAGATACATGCAATCCACGCCAAGACGTTTCATCTCGTGATCGATAGCGCGGGCGACGATATCACGCGGCGCGAGCTCGCCCCGCGGGTCAAAGTCCGGCATAAAACGTGAGCCGTCCGGGCGCTTCAGATACGCGCCTTCACCGCGCAGGGCTTCCGTCAGCAGGAAATTGCGCGCCTGCGGATGAAACAGTGCGGTTGGGTGAAACTGGTTGAACTCAAGATTGGCAACACGACACCCGGCGCGCCAGGCCATGGCGATACCATCACCAGAGGCAATGTCCGGGTTGGTGGTGTATTGATATACTTTGGAGGCGCCACCTGTTGCCAGCACCACGGCTTTCGCCTGACAGGTTTCGACCTTTTCTTTGTTACGATTCCAGACCCAGGCCCCCACCACCCGGCGCGTGCCCGGCAGGCCGATTTTGTCAGAAATAATCAGGTCAACGGCATTACTGCGCTCAAGCACCCGAATATTAGGATGGCTGAGCGCCTTGCTGACCAGGGTGGTTTCCACCGCTTTACCGGTGGCATCTGCAGCGTGCAGGATCCGGCGGTGGCTGTGTCCGCCTTCGCGGGTAAGGTGGTAACTCTCTTCGCCGTTTGGCTGAACCTGAGTATCAAAGAGTACACCCTGGTCAATAAGCCACTGGACGCAGTGACGCGCATTGCTGGCGACAAATTCCGCAGCATGTTCATCGACGATCCCGGCTCCGGCAATCAACGTATCTTCGACGTGTGACGCAATGCTGTCTGTTTCATCAAACACGGCGGCAATTCCGCCCTGGGCATAAAATGTGGAGCCTTCGCTCATCGGTCCTTTACTCAGAACAATTACGCTCTGATGCTCAGCCAGACGCAGCGCCAGCGAGAGTCCTGCCGCGCCGCTACCGATGATCAGTACATCACAATGTAGTTCAGGTGTTGTGTTCATGATTTTTGTTTAATTTACTAAACAGTGTTTGGGCAGAATAGCATCTCAGTGCGAGATATCGCACGTTTTTTTTATTCTCAGTTGCAATGACTAAACGCGCATGCGCGGATTTCCGGCATGTAAAAGAAGGAAAATATTTTGCGAAGCAGGTCGTTAGCTTCAGATTTTGTGGTGAAATAAAGCCTGGGTTGCGTTACTCTTCTGACCGGATAAGAGATGTTTGAAGTCAGAAAGTGGGTATGTATCGTGAACAGACTTATAATGAGAGAAAATAAACAGTCTGTGACGCGATGAACAAAAACAAAGGCGTTACGGAACTTATTGAAGAATAGACACTCCAACTCGGTGCTTGCTCAAAAGTGCGGGATTTGTAGAGTGGCGTTTCGATAACGCGTGGAATTTTGGTTTGGGGAGACATTACCTCGGATGAGCGAGCAGTTAACGGACCAGGTCCTGGTTGAACGGGTCCAGAAGGGAGATCAGAAAGCCTTTAACCTACTGGTGGTGCGCTACCAGCATAAGGTGGCGAGTCTGGTTTCCCGCTATGTACCGTCAGGTGATGTGCCTGATGTTGTACAAGAGTCTTTTATTAAGGCCTATCGCGCGCTGGACTCGTTCCGGGGAGATAGTGCTTTTTATACCTGGCTGTACCGTATTGCGGTCAATACGGCAAAGAATTATCTGGTCGCTCAGGGCCGTCGTCCGCCTTCAAGTGATGTGGACGCAATCGACGCCGAAAACTTCGAAAGTGGCGGTGCGCTGAAAGAAATTTCGAACCCTGAGAACTTAATGTTGTCAGAAGAACTGAGACAAATTGTTTTTCGCACGATCGAGTCGCTCCCGGAAGATTTACGCATGGCAATTACGTTACGGGAGCTTGATGGTCTGAGCTATGAAGAGATAGCCGCTATCATGGATTGTCCGGTCGGCACGGTACGTTCACGAATTTTCCGTGCGCGAGAAGCTATTGATAATAAAGTTCAACCGCTTATCAGGCGTTGACGATAGCGGGATACTGGAAAAGGTATTAGGCATGCAGAAAGAAAAACTTTCCGCTTTAATGGATGGTGAAACGCTGGATAGTGAGCTGCTCAATGAGTTGTCTCATTCTCCCGAAATGCAAGAGACCTGGGAGAGTTACCATCTCATCCGTGACACCCTTCGTGGTGACACCAGCGAGGTTATCCATTTCGATATCTCAGCCCGCGTGATGGCGGCTATTGAGAATGAGCCTGTTCATCAGACCACTCCGCTGATTCCTGAAGCTCAACCTGCACCACACCAGTGGCAGAAAATGCCGTTCTGGCAGAAGGTGCGTCCGTGGGCCAGTCAACTTACTCAAATGGGTGTGGCGGCATGCGTATCGCTTGCAGTTATCGTTGGCGTCCAGCACTATAATACTCAGTCTGAAACTAATCAGCAGCCAGAAGCGCCAGTGTTCAATACACTGCCGATGATGGGCAAAGCCAGCCCGGTAAGTTTGGGTGTACCGGCTGATGCCTCCGCCAGTGGCGGTCAGCAACAGCAGGTTCAGGAGCAGCGCCGTCGCATTAATGCGATGTTGCAGGATTATGAGTTGCAGCGTCGTCTGCACTCAGAACAGCTTCAGTTTGAGCAGGCACAAACCCAGCAGGCTGCTGTGCAGGTGCCAGGAAACCAAACTTTAGGAACGCAATCGCAGTAATGAAGCAACTTTGGTTCGCCATGTCTCTGATGGCGGGTAGCCTGTTCTTCTCTGCCAACGCCTCGGCTGATGTTTCATCCGGGGCGTTGTTGCAGCAAATGAATCTGGCCAGCCAGTCACTCAATTACGAGTTGGCATTTATCAGCATCAATAAGCAGGGCGTCGAGTCGTTACGCTATCGCCATGCCCGTCTTGATAATCAGCCGCTCGCGCAACTTTTACAGATGGATGGCCCGCGTCGGGAAGTGGTTCAGCGTGGTAACGAAATCAGCTATTTCGAGCCAGGCCTGGAGCCTTTTACCCTCAATGGCGACTATATCGTTGATTCTCTGCCATCGCTCATCTACACCGACTTCAAGCGCCTTGCCCCTTACTACGATTTTATTTCGGTAGGGCGTACGCGCATCGCTGACAGATTGTGTGAAGTGATCCGCGTTGTCGCCCGCGACGGGACGCGTTACAGCTACATTGTCTGGATTGATGCCGAAACCAAGCTTCCAATGCGTGTAGACCTGCTTGATCGCGATGGTGAAACGCTGGAACAGTTCCGCGTTATCTCCTTTAGCGTCAATAATCAGGTGGGTAATAGCATGCAGAATCTGGCGAAAGCCAGCCTGCCGCCGCTGCTCTCCGTTCCGGCGGGAGATTCCGTGAATTTCAACTGGGTTCCTTCCTGGATCCCGCAAGGCTTTACGGAAGTATCAAGCAGCCGCCGACAACTGCCTACCATTGAAACGCCGGTTGAATCGCGCCTCTACTCCGATGGCTTGTTCAGCTTCTCGGTGAACATCAATCGCGCGACGGCAAACAGTGCCGAACAAATGCTGCGTACCGGACGTCGAACAGTCAGTACCACGGTACGCGACAACGCGGAGATCACCATCGTCGGCGAATTACCCCCGCAAACGGCGAAGCGTATTTCTGACAGCATCAAATTCAGGGCTGCACAATGATTAAAGAGTGGGCTACGGTTGTATCATGGCAGGACGGTGTTGCGCTGGTAAGCTGTGATGTAAAGGCCTCCTGTAACAGTTGTGCATCCCGGGCAGGTTGCGGCAGCCGCGTGCTAAATAAGCTCGGGCCGCAAACCTCGCACACGCTTTCCGTGCCAAGTGAGCAACCGCTGGTGGCAGGACAGAAGGTTGAACTGGGCATTGCCGAAGGCAGCCTGTTGGGTTCCGCAATGCTGGTTTATCTCTCCCCGCTGGTGGGGCTCTTTGTGATGGGCGGCGTGTTTCAGATGCTGTTTGGTACCGATGCGGCGGCTATGTGCGGCGCTGCATTGGGAGGTGTGGGTGGTTTCTGGCTTGCCAAAGGTTTCTCCCCAAGGCTCGCAGCCCGCGAAGCGTGGCAGCCTGTTATTCTCAGCGTAGGGCTGGCACCAGACCAACTTCGTGTTGAGACGCTCTCCTCTGAGGCCCGGTGATCCATCGGGCTTTATCATCATTTACATCTTAAAAAAGAAAACACCATTTCTTCACGCTATACCTGGCGCTAAGTGCATTTCCAGGTAACGGAGATGTAGTGTAGAATGCTGCGTTTTCGCACTGAAAAACGTCAGGCTAAGAACAGCGGCCTCCAGGAATTCGTAAGGCATAATTATTTAACTATATGAAGAACATACGTAACTTTTCGATCATTGCTCACATTGACCACGGTAAGTCGACGCTGTCTGACCGTATTATCCAGATTTGCGGTGGCCTGTCTGATCGTGAAATGGAAGCCCAGGTTCTGGACTCCATGGACCTGGAACGCGAACGTGGTATCACCATTAAAGCGCAGAGCGTCACGCTCGATTACAAGGCGGCTGATGGTGAAACCTACCAACTGAACTTTATCGACACCCCAGGCCACGTTGACTTCTCCTATGAAGTTTCTCGCTCGCTGGCAGCCTGTGAAGGCGCGCTGCTGGTGGTGGATGCGGGGCAGGGCGTAGAAGCCCAGACCCTGGCAAACTGCTACACGGCGATGGAAATGGATCTCGAGGTGGTGCCGGTTCTGAACAAGATCGACCTGCCAGCCGCTGACCCTGAGCGCGTGGCGGAAGAGATTGAAGATATCGTCGGAATTGACGCGACCGATGCCGTGCGTTGCTCGGCCAAAACCGGCGTGGGCGTTACCGATGTGCTGGAACGTCTGGTGCGTGATATTCCGCCACCAGAAGGTGACCCGGATGCCCCACTGCAGGCACTGATTATCGACTCATGGTTCGATAACTATCTGGGCGTTGTCTCGCTGGTGCGTATTAAAAACGGCACCATGCGTAAAGGCGACAAAATTAAGGTAATGAGCACCGGGCAGGTCTACAACGCAGACCGTCTCGGGATCTTCACACCAAAACAGGTTGACCGTACCGAGCTGAAATGCGGCGAGGTGGGTTGGCTGGTTTGTGCCATTAAAGACATTCTCGGTGCGCCAGTGGGCGATACCCTGACCGGCGCGCGTAACCCGGCAGAAAAAGCGCTGCCAGGCTTTAAAAAGGTGAAACCACAGGTTTATGCCGGCCTGTTCCCGGTCAGCTCTGACGACTACGAGAACTTCCGTGATGCGCTTGGCAAGCTGAGCCTGAACGACGCCTCGCTGTTCTACGAGCCAGAAAGCTCCACGGCGCTCGGCTTCGGCTTCCGCTGCGGCTTCCTTGGTCTGCTGCACATGGAGATCATTCAGGAACGTCTGGAGCGTGAATACGATCTGGATCTGATCACCACCGCGCCGACCGTAGTGTACGAAGTGCAGACCACCAACAAAGAGATCGTCTACGTCGACAGCCCGTCCAAGCTGCCGCCGCTGAACAACATCGATGAGTTGCGTGAGCCTATCGCAGAGTGTCATATGCTGCTGCCGCAGGAATATCTGGGTAACGTTATCACGCTGTGCGTGGAGAAACGTGGCGTTCAGACCAACATGGTTTACCACGGTAACCAGGTTGCGCTCACCTATGAAATCCCAATGGCGGAAGTGGTTCTCGACTTCTTCGACCGTCTGAAGTCTACGTCTCGTGGCTATGCGTCACTGGATTACAACTTCAAACGCTTCCAGGCTTCGAACATGGTACGTGTGGATGTGCTGATCAACGGCGAACGTGTTGATGCGCTGGCCCTGATCACCCACAACGACAATGCCCCGTACCGTGGCCGTGAGCTGGTTGAGAAGATGAAAGATCTGATCCCGCGTCAGCAGTTTGATATCGCGATTCAGGCGGCCATCGGCAACCACATTATCGCCCGCTCTACCGTGAAACAGCTGCGTAAAAACGTTCTGGCGAAATGCTATGGCGGTGACGTCAGCCGTAAGAAAAAGCTGCTCCAGAAGCAGAAAGAAGGTAAGAAGCGTATGAAGCAGGTCGGTAACGTCGAACTGCCGCAGGAAGCATTCCTTGCCATTCTGCATGTTGGTAAAGACGGCAAATAACCCTAAGGAGTTGGCATGGCGAACATGTTTGCCCTGATCCTGGTCATCGCTACCCTGGTGACAGGTCTGTTGTGGTGTCTGGATAAGTTTATTTTCGCCCCAAAACGCCGTGAACGTCAGGCTGCCGCGCAGGCAGCCACAGGTGATGGGCTTGATGCGAAAACCCTGAAGAAAGTTGGCCCGAAACCGGGCTGGCTGGAGACCGGGGCATCGGTATTCCCGGTGCTGGCGATTGTGCTGGTGGTGCGTTCGTTTATTTACGAGCCGTTCCAGATCCCGTCAGGCTCCATGATGCCAACGCTGCTGATTGGTGATTTTATTCTGGTCGAGAAGTTTGCCTATGGCATTAAAGATCCGATCTACCAGAAAACGCTGATCGAAACGGGCCATCCGAAACGTGGCGACATTGTGGTGTTTAAATACCCGGACGATCCACGCCTTGACTACATCAAGCGCGCGGTGGGTCTGCCGGGTGATAAAGTCACCTACGATCCGGTTGCCAAAGAAGTGACCGTTCAGCCTGGCTGCAGCTCCGGTACCGCGTGTGAAAACGCGCTGCCAATCACCTACTCAAACGTTGAGCCAAGTGATTTTGTGCAGACCTTTGCCCGTCGTAACGGCGGTGAAGCGACCAACGGTTTCTTCCAGGTGCCGAAAGATGAAACCAAAGAGAACGGTATTCGTCTGGTCGAACGTAAAGAGACGCTGGGTGATGTGACGCACCGGATCCTGACCGTGCCAATTGCGCAGGATCAGGTCGGGATGTATTACAAACAGCCAGGTCAGCAGCTGGCCACCTGGATCGTACCGCCGGGACAGTACTTCATGATGGGTGATAACCGCGATAACTCCGCGGACAGCCGTTACTGGGGCTTTGTGCCGGAAGCGAATCTGGTGGGTAAAGCAACCGCAATCTGGATGAGTTTCGAGAAACAGGAAGGCGAATGGCCGACCGGGGTACGCCTGAATCGTATTGGCGGGATCCATTAATTCTCAATAATTGAACACGTAGTCGCTTTAATTAGCGGCTACGTGAATTATTTCAGCGATAAATCTCTTCGAACTAACGACATCCCCTGTCGTTGTGTATAGAATATTCCCCCGAAGTTTAAGGTTGGCCCTGCAAGGGTGCCACGGCACACGAAACCGCGTTGGTTTTCTCAGGTCGGTTTCGTGTGCTGCATTTTTGACGCATTCATTTATTGGTATCGCATGAACCCCATCGTAATTAATCGGCTTCAACGGAAGCTGGGCTACACTTTTCATCATCAGGAGCTGTTGCAACAGGCATTAACCCATCGCAGTGCCAGCAGCAAACACAATGAGCGCCTCGAATTTTTAGGTGACTCTATTTTGAGTTTCGTGATTGCTAATGCGCTTTATCATCGTTTCCCGCGTGTGGATGAAGGTGATATGAGCCGCATGCGCGCCACGCTGGTAAGGGGTAACACCCTTGCGGAAATCGCACGCGAATTTGAACTGGGCGAATGTCTGCGTCTTGGGCCGGGTGAACTGAAAAGCGGCGGCTTCCGTCGTGAATCTATTCTTGCCGATACGGTTGAGGCATTAATCGGTGGCGTGTTCCTGGACAGCGATATCCAGACCGTAGAAAAACTGATCCTGAACTGGTATCAGACCCGTCTGGATGAAATCAGTCCGGGCGATAAACAAAAAGATCCGAAAACGCGTTTGCAGGAATATTTGCAGGGTCGTCACCTCCCGCTGCCATCTTATCTGGTGGTGCAGGTGCGTGGTGAAGCGCACGATCAGGAATTTACCATCCATTGCCAGGTCAGTGGCCTGAGTGAACCGGTGGTGGGCACAGGTTCAAGCCGTCGTAAGGCTGAACAGGCTGCCGCCGAACAGGCGTTAAAAATGCTGGAGCTGGAATGAGCGAAGAAAAAACCTATTGCGGATTTATTGCCATCGTCGGACGTCCGAACGTGGGTAAATCCACCCTGCTGAATAATCTGCTTGGGCAGAAGATTTCGATCACCTCGCGTAAGGCACAGACCACGCGTCACCGCATTGTCGGTATCCATACTGAAGGCGCGTATCAGGCGATCTACGTCGATACCCCAGGCCTGCACATGGAAGAGAAGCGTGCCATTAACCGCCTGATGAACAAAGCGGCGAGCAGCTCGATTGGTGACGTGGAGCTGGTTATTTTCGTTGTGGAAGGCACCCGCTGGACGCCGGACGACGAAATGGTCCTGAACAAGCTGCGTGACGGTAAAACGCCGGTGATCCTCGCGGTCAACAAAGTGGATAACGTACAGGAAAAAGCCGATCTGCTGCCGCACCTGCAGTGGCTGGGTAGCCAGATGAACTTCCTCGACATCGTTCCGCTGTCTGCAGAGACCGGTCTGAACGTGGATACCATCGCCGGTATCGTGCGTAAGCATCTGCCGGAAGCGACTCACCACTTCCCGGAAGATTACATCACCGATCGTTCTCAGCGCTTTATGGCTTCTGAAATCATCCGCGAAAAGCTGATGCGTTTCCTTGGCGCAGAACTGCCGTACTCCGTGACGGTAGAGATTGAGCGTTTCCAGAGTAACGAGCGTGGCGGTTACGACATCAATGGCCTGATCCTCGTTGAGCGTGAAGGGCAGAAGAAGATGGTCATTGGCAACAAAGGCGCCAAGATCAAAACCATCGGTATTGAAGCCCGTAAAGACATGCAGGAGATGTTTGAAGCACCGGTTCACCTGGAGCTGTGGGTGAAAGTGAAATCTGGCTGGGCCGATGATGAGCGTGCTCTGCGCAGCCTCGGTTACGGCGAAGATCAGTAAACCAAGACGACGCGCAAATGGAAGGCTGGCAGCGCGCTTTTGTTCTGCATAGTCGTCCCTGGAGCGAAACCAGCCTGATGCTGGACGTCTTCACGGAAGAGTCGGGTCGCGTGCGCCTTGTTGCAAAAGGCGCACGTTCCAAACGTTCCAACCTCAAAGGCGCCTTACAGCCCTTTACGCCGCTGCTGGTCCGCTTTGGCGGGCGAGGGGAAGTCAAAACCCTGCGCAGCGCTGAAGCCGTCTCTCTGGCGCTTCCCCTTTCTGGCATCACGCTTTACAGCGGTCTGTACGTCAATGAACTCATTTCACGCGTTCTTGAACATGAGACTCGCTTCTCTGAACTTTTCTTCGATTATCTGCACTGTATCCAGGCCCTTGCTGGCGCAACCGGTTCGCCTGAACCCGCCCTGCGCCGTTTCGAGCTGGCGCTGCTGGGTCACCTGGGATATGGCGTCGATTTTCTGCATTGTGCGGGGAGTGGAGACGAGGTCGAAGACGGGATGACCTACCGGTATCGGGAGGAAAAAGGGTTTATCGCCAGCGTCGTGATTGATAACAACACCTTTACCGGACGCCAGCTCCGGGCGCTGTATGAGCGCGAATTTCCGGACCAGGATACCCTTCGTGCTGCAAAACGCTTTACCCGGATTGCGCTCAAGCCGTATCTTGGGGGCAAACCCCTGAAGAGCCGCGAATTGTTCAGGCAGTTTATGCCGAAACGTTAACGTTTTATCCCTCACCCCAGCCCTCTTCCGGAGGGAGAGAGGGAAGGAAAATGAATCAAAATACCGAGGATTGTCATGGCTGAATTACTGTTAGGCGTCAACATCGATCACATCGCCACGCTGCGTAATGCTCGCGGTACGGCTTATCCCGATCCGGTTCAGGCGGCGTTTATCGCTGAGCAGGCTGGCGCCGATGGCATTACCGTTCATCTGCGCGAAGACCGCCGCCACATCACCGACCGTGACGTGCGTATTCTGCGTCAGACGCTGGATACCCGTATGAACCTGGAGATGGCGGTCACGGAAGAGATGCTGACGATTGCCTGTGACACCAAACCGCATTTCTGCTGCCTGGTACCGGAAAAGCGTCAGGAAGTGACCACCGAAGGCGGTCTGGACGTGGCGGGGCAGCGTGACAAAATGCGCGATGCCTGCAAACGTCTGGCGGACGCGGGTATCTTGGTTTCTCTGTTCATTGACGCTGATGCGGAGCAGATCAAAGCGGCGGCTGACGTGGGTGCACCGTATATTGAAATTCACACCGGCTGCTACGCCGATGCCAAAAACGATGCCGAGCAGGCTAAAGAGCTGGAGCGTATCGCGAAAGCGGCTACTTACGCCGCGAGCCTGGGTCTGAAGGTTAACGCAGGGCATGGGCTGACCTACCACAACGTTAAAGCCATCGCCGCCCTGCCGGAAATGCATGAGCTGAACATCGGCCACGCCATTATTGGCCGTGCGGTGATGAGTGGCCTGAAAGAGGCGGTTTCAGAAATGAAACGCCTGATGCTGGAAGCGCGTCAGTAATGGCTATTCTGGGCTTAGGTACCGACATCGTCGAGATAGCCCGCATTGAAGCGGTGATCGCCCGTAGTGGCGATCGTCTGGCAAGGCGCGTGCTGAGCGATAACGAATGGGCCATCTGGGAAGCGCATCAGCAGCCGGTACGTTTCCTGGCCAAGCGCTTTGCCGTTAAAGAGGCAGCGGCCAAAGCCTTTGGCACCGGTATTCGTAACGGTCTGGCGTTTAACCAGTTTGAAGTGTTTAACGATGAGCTGGGTAAGCCGCGCCTGCGTTTATGGGGCGAGGCCTTGAAGCTGGCAGAGAAACTCGGCGTGGCGCACATGCACGTGACAATCGCGGATGAACGGCACTATGCCAGCGCAACGGTGATTATCGAGAGTTAAAGTTTGTCCGCGTGATGCATCAGGACAAACTTATCCCACAGCTGCTCTTCGCTTTCGACGTGTGCCGGATCCTTCAGGATAGTATTGGGGATCGGGCACACCTTCTGGCAGGTCGGCGTTTCATAGTGGCCAATGCACTCGGTGCAACGGTCAGTGTTAATCTCATAAATGCTGTCGCCCATCGAAATGGCCTGGTTAGGGCATTCCGGTTCGCACATATCGCAGTTGATGCATTTTTTGGTGATTAACAGCGCCATCAGGAAATTCTCAGAAACAACACAAACAGGGCGGGCATTATACGCTCATTCGTTGTTCAAACCAGTTTTTTTACCAGCTCTTCGCTGTGACGAATCCGCTCAGGCGCATGCTCCAGATCCTGCTGCACCAGTGCCATAAACAGCAGATCCGTCAGCATCATTTGCGCGCTGGTGGACGAGATAGCCGCGCTGCGCGTGGCCTGCTCCTCGGCAATGGTATACAAGCAGCGCGTTGCCCGCTGCTGCAGTGCATTGGGCGTAAAACCGGTAATAGCCAGAATTTTACCACCCACACGCAGGGCCTCGTCGGTGGCCATGTTGATTTCACGGCGTTCCCCGGTATAGGAGATCGCCAGCAGCAGATCGTCCGGATCCATGGCCTGCACTGTCGCCAGCAGGGCATGCATATCCTGTTCGACGATGGCGTTATACCCGATTTTCGTCAGCTTCCAGCCAAAATTACGCGCCACCAGCCCGGACGCGCCGATACCGGTCAAAATGATCCGTCGTGCCGCACGCAGCATTGCCACGCTTTCCAGTAATTTTTCTTCAGTGTTGACATCGAGAGTGGCGTGCATGGCCGCGACGTTCTCTTTGATCAACTTCTCGCCCACCAGACGCATGGGATCATCGCCACGGATCTGATTATGCACCGGCATGGATTGCGGATTGGGGTTACTCACCAGGGCTTCGCTGATTGCCAGTTTCAGTGCCGGGAAGCCCTTAAAGCCAATCTTCTGGGCAAACTTCACCACGCTGGACTGGCTCACACCCGCTTCGCTTGCCAGCTGCTGAGAGCTGAGATGGCGGGCATGGTCGGGCTGAGAAAGCAAAAAATCCGCCAGCTTTTTGTCGCTTTGAGCAAAGCCTGCATAACGCTGGCGAATGCGAATTAAACAGTTCATACGTTCTCCTGGCGAAAATGTGATTGTCTGCGCAAATACGAATTTTGCTCGCCTGAATGAATTTTATATTCCATTATAGTGCGATTATTATGAATTAAAAATTCCAGAGGTAAAAAAGATGAATCTTGGCTCACTTGTATCAGAAACGCGCAACCCGCAAACCATGGATCTGGATGCTCTCTCCACCCTGGAGCTGGTTAACCGTTTTAATCAACAGGATACGCTGGTCGCACTGGCAGTGAAAGAGACATTACCAGAGGTGGCGAAGGCCGTCGATGCTGCGGCACAGGCGCTCAAGGCGGGGGGCCGCATTATTTATATGGGCGCCGGAACCAGCGGACGACTCGGCGTGCTGGATGCCTCTGAATGTCCGCCTACGTTCGGCGTTCCGCACGGGCTGGTGGTCGGTCTCATTGCCGGTGGGCCTGGCGCGCTGCTGAAGGCGGTAGAAGGGGCGGAAGACAACAAACAGCTCGGTGAAGATGATCTGAAAGGGCTTAACCTCAACGCAAACGATCTGGTGGTCGGGCTGGCCGCTTCCGGGCGCACACCTTACGTCATTGGTGGCCTGGAATATGCCAATCAGACGGGCTGCACTACCGTGGCTATCTCCTGTAATCCAGGCTCGCCCATTGCGCAGGTGGCCCACATCGCTATTTCGCCGGTCGTCGGGCCCGAAGCGCTCACCGGCTCCACGCGTCTCAAATCCGGGACCGCGCAAAAACTGGTGCTCAATATGATCTCCACCGGCGCGATGGTGAAGTTCGGCAAGGTGTATCAGAACCTGATGGTGGATATGCAGGCCACCAACGTCAAGCTGGTGGACCGGGCCTGTCGCATGGTGATGGAAGCGACCGGTGCGAGCCGCGAAGAGGCGGAAGCCGTACTCAAACAAACCGATCACGATGTGAAACCGGCCATTCTGATGATCCTGAGCGGGCTGGATGCCGCCGCCGCGCGAGCCAGGCTTGCCGAGCATAATGGATTCTTACGGGCGGCATTAGAAAACTAACACAGAGGCGTGTATGGAAAAAACAGCAGCGCTCGCCAGCCATATTTTGCAGGGGATCGGCGGAGAGAAGAACATTCAGCGTCTGGAAAACTGCATGACGCGTGTGCGCGTCGAGGTGCATGACGACGACCAGCTTGATATCGCGCACCTTAAGCAGCTTCCTGGCGTCAGCGGGTACGTAAAGCAGGGGCAGCAGCATCAGCTGATCGTCGGGCCGGGAAAAGCGGCGCAGGTCGTTGATGCCATGCGCGCATTGATGGGCGGAGGGGCGGCCGTGCCGGTTGACGATGCCGAGCGCACCAAAGCGCAGGCAAAGGCCAAATACAAAGCCCCCATGAGCGATGCGCTGCGACAGCTGGCAAACGTCTTTATTCCACTTATTCCGGCGTTTATTGCCTCCGGGTTGATCACCGGGATCATCAATATCCTCAAGCGTCCGGATATTGTCGGCGATTTTGCCACGCACTATCCGAACCTGCTCGGCATTCTGGGGATCTTTGGTAGCGCTGTCTTCGCCATCATGAACATTCTGGTTGGGGTTAACACCGCCAAAGTGTTTGGCGGCTCAATGGCGATGGGCGGGGTGATGGCCGGTATTCTCTCCAGCCCGCAGCTTGCGCAGATAACCCTGTTTGGCGAGGCTCTCCAGCCCGGGCGCGGCGGGGTGATTGCGGTGCTGCTGGTGGTCATCCTGATGTGCTGGATTGAGAAAAAGCTGCGCGCCGCTCTGCCCGGTTCCATTGAGCTGATCCTCAATCCGCTGCTGACCACGCTTATCACCGGCTGTGTGGCGATTGTGGCCCTGCAGCCGCTGGGCGGCTGGATCTCTGAGGTGATTGCCCACGGCGCTTCTCTGGCTATCGATCGCGGCGGGTTATTAGTGGGCGCTGTGCTGTCAGGGACCTTCCTGCCGCTGGTGCTGACCGGGCTGCATCAGGGGCTGGTGCCGATCCACGTCGAGCTGGTGCAGGCTCATGGTTATAACGCGCTACTGCCCATTCTGTCGATGGCGGGGGTAGGTCAGGTTGGTGCGGCGATTGCCGTGCTGATGAAAACCCGTAACGCGCGCCTGAAAAAAGTGATTAAAGGGGCGCTACCGGTTGGATTGCTGGGCATTGGCGAGCCGCTGATTTTTGGTGTCACGCTGCCGCTCGGTAAGCCTTTTCTCGCGGCCTGTCTGGGCGGGGCGGTGGGCGGGGCGCTTATCAGCTACTGGAAAGTTGCCACTGTTATCACCTTTGGACTCTCCGGTTTACCGCTGGCGCTCACCATCGTGACCGGAAAAGTCATGCTCTATCTGTTAGGCTATCTGGTAGCGGTGATCGCCGGGTTCCTGTTTACCTGGCTGGCGGGATTCAACGACCCAGAGGAGTAAGGTTTGGCTAATCACGAGCGTCGTGTTGTCTTTTTCGACCTGGATGGAACGCTGCATCAGCAGGATATGTTTGGCACGTTTATGCGCTACCTGCTGCGGCGTCAGCCCCTGAACGCACTGCTCGTCTTACCTTTGTTACCCGTGATTGGCCTTGCGCTGCTGGTGAAAGGCCGGGCAGCGCGCTGGCCAATGAGCCTGCTGCTCTGGGGCTGTACCTTTGGCCACAGTGAAGCCCGGCTCAAACAGCTTGAGCAAGACTTTGCGCACTGGTTTCGCGATCATGTGACGGCGTTTCCGGTTGTGCAGGCACGGCTGACCAGCTACCTCGATGCGAACGACGCCGATATCTGGTTGATTACCGGCTCGCCGCAGTCGCTGGTAGAGCAGGTCTATTTTGATACGCCGTGGTTGCCGAGAGTGAACCTGATCGCCACGCAGATCTCTCGTGGTTACGGCGGGTGGGTATTGAGCATGCGCTGTCTGGGGCATGAAAAGGTGGCCCAGCTGGAGATGCGCATTGGCACGCCGCTGCGCCTGTACAGCGGTTACAGTGACAGTAAGCAGGACAACCCGCTGCTCTATTTTTGCCAGCACCGCTGGCGCGTCACGCCTGCGGGTGAACTTCAGCAACTCGAATAGTTTTATCCATAGCGGGTGTGTATAATGCCGCCCGCTTTTCGACTGGAGTATCAACCGTTGTCCAACCCTGAATTCTCACACGAATACTGGATGCGCCATGCGCTCACCCTTGCCCGGCGCGCCTGGGACGAGGGAGAAGTGCCCGTGGGTGCGGTGCTTGTCCATAACAACCAGGTAATTGGAGAAGGGTGGAACCGCCCGATTGGTCGCCACGATCCTACCGCTCACGCAGAAATCATGGCGCTTCGTCAGGGTGGGCTGGTACTGCAAAACTACCGTCTGCTCGACACCACGCTGTACGTCACGCTTGAGCCATGCGTCATGTGTTCCGGCGCGATGGTGCACAGCCGTATCGGTACGCTGGTCTTTGGCGCGCGGGATGAAAAAACCGGTGCTGCGGGCTCGCTGATGGACGTGCTTGGACACCCGGGAATGAACCATCAGGTGAAGACTATCGGTGGGGTGCTTGCACCAGAGTGTTCGGGGCTATTAAGTGATTTCTTTCGAATGCGCCGTCAGCAGAAAAAGCAACAAAAGGTAGAATTGAAGTCGTCGGGCGATTAATTTCGTCCGGTGCCACAACCGGATAGCTTTGCGCCAGCTGTTTCGCCTCTGTCGCCTCTTTTTCCTTCTCCAGCAGATACCCCACCAGGCTAATCTGATATTTACGAATATTTTCCACGTAGGCATAAGCCTCATGCCCGCGCGCATAGCCGTAGGTGAGCTTGTTGTACCACGGCTTCTGGCTCAGGAGCGGCAGACGCTGTTTTACGTCAGACCAGCTGTCGGGGTTGCCTTTAGTTTTTGCCGTCAGGGCCCGGGCGTCGAGCATGTGGGCATAGCCCATGTTGTAGGCGGCCAGCGCGAACCAGATACGCTCCTCTTCTGGCACTGTCTCGGGGACTTTGGCCATCATATCCTGCAGGTAGCGCGCGCCGCCGCTGATGCTCTGTTCCGCATCGGTACGGTCGGTTAGCCCGAGGCTCTGCGCGGTATTTTTAGTCAGCATCATCAGGCCGCGCACGCCGGTGGGGGAGGTGGCCTGGGTGTCCCAGTGGGACTCCTGATACGAGATAGCCGCCAGCAGTTTCCAGTCAATCTCCTGCGCATATTTTTCGAACAGAGGCTGCAGGTCAGGCAGGACGCTGTCTACCGCGCGCAGGAAGCTGCGGGTGTCAACGTAGTCAAAGTCATCACCATGGCCGAGGTACTTCTCTTCCAGGCGTGCCAGGGTGCCGTCTTCATTAATGGTGTTATAAAAATCGAGCATGGCCGCAGAGAGGGTCTGATCGTCATCAAGATGAGTAAACCAGGTCACGGGCTGTTCGTCCGTCACGTCCAGCGCCACGGCGATTTCAGGATGCACCCGCTGGAACAGGCTGATCGCCACGGAGTCGGCGATGGTGTAAGGCAGTTTCTGATCTTTGACCTGGTCCAGCAGCTCCGTCGTGCCGAGTTTAGGGTCAACGGTCCAGCTCAGGTCAGGGTATTTCTTCTCCTTCAGCTCACGCAGATCGTCAATCACCACATGGCCAGGGGCAATCGTCAGTTGTTGAGCGTTGATCGAGGCCAGCGTACGCGGGCGCAGGCTACCGACGCGATAGACCAGCTGCTGTGAAACGGAGTAATAGGTCGGGCCCGGCTGGTAATTCTTGCTGCGCTCGCTGTTGTACACCAGCCCGGCGGCGAGGATATCGGCATCGTTGTTATCCAGGTCATCAAACAGCTGGCTGATGTTCTGGCGCACGGTGATTTTGAGCTTCACGCCGAGGTAATCGGCAAACTGCTGAGCCAGCTCATAGTCCAGACCGATGGTTTTGCCGTTGATGTCGCTGTAAATCAGCGGAGAGTTAAGCGTGCTGACACGCAGCTCCCCCCGCTCCTGAATGGCGGCGATACGGTTTTCGGCTTTGCCGAACCAGGGGATGGAAGGCCAGAGGGCCACTGCCAACAGCAACGTTACAATGCCGATGAGCAGATAATTAATCTTTAATTTTTTCAATTAGTTAATTCTCTGCGACGCCGGTTGCCTTAGTATGCTGTAGCCATGTTAAAAATAAGGTTTGCCATTGATTGAGCGGCATTTTGCGTAAAGTTACGCCACTTGGCAACAAATTAGAGAGAGAGGTCACATCTATTGTTAAACGATGCCGTCGATTTTATTTCGACGCAAACGGTTTCGTCGACGCTCAGGATTCTCTATAATGACGCCCGTTTTCCCCCCTTGCGCACACTGTAAGCGCCCCGGCGCTTCGAAGACGAGAGACTTATGATGGAAATTCTGCGTGGTTCGCCTGCACTGTCTGCCTTCCGTATTAACAAACTGCTGGCACGTTTTCAGGCAGCCGACCTTCCGGTAAGCAATATTTACGCTGAGTATGTCCATTTTGCTGACCTGAATGCCCCCCTGAATGCAGAGGAGCGCGTACAGCTGGAACGCCTGCTCAAGTATGGCCCAAGTCTGAGCAGCCATACCCCAACCGGTAAACTGATCCTTGCGACGCCTCGTCCAGGCACCATCTCCCCCTGGTCTTCCAAAGCGACTGACATCGCTCACAACTGTGGTCTGAACCAGATTAACCGTCTGGAACGCGGCGTGGCGTATTACGTTGAAGCCTCCACCCTGAGCGACGCCCAGTGGCAGGCGGTGGCCGCAGAGCTGCATGACCGCATGATGGAGAGCGTATTTGCTTCTCTGGATGATGCGCAGAAACTTTTCTCCCACCATCAGCCTGCGCCAGTACAGAGCGTGGATTTGTTGGGGCAGGGCCGTCAGGCGCTGATTGACGCTAACCTGCGTCTCGGCCTGGCACTGGCAGAAGATGAGATTGACTACCTGCAGGATGCGTTCGTTAAGCTGAACCGCAATCCAAACGACATCGAACTCTATATGTTCGCGCAGGCTAACTCTGAGCACTGCCGCCACAAGATTTTCAACGCCGACTGGATTATTGATGGCGAACAGCAGCCGAAGTCGCTGTTCAAAATGATCAAAAACACCATGGAGAAAACCCCTGACCACGTGCTGTCTGCCTATAAAGACAACGCCGCGGTGATGGAAGGTTCCGAGGTGGGCCGCTTCTTCGCCGATCGCGAAGTGGGGCGCTATGACTTCCATCAGGAGCCGGCGCATATCCTGATGAAAGTGGAAACTCACAACCACCCGACGGCGATCTCTCCGTGGCCGGGTGCGGCAACCGGTTCCGGCGGTGAAATCCGTGACGAAGGGGCGACGGGCCGTGGTGCGAAACCAAAAGCGGGCCTGGTCGGTTTCTCTGTTTCCAACCTGCGTATCCCGGGCTTTGAACAGCCGTGGGAAGAAGATTTCGGCAAGCCAGAGCGCATCGTGACCGCGCTGGACATCATGACCGAAGGTCCACTGGGCGGCGCGGCATTCAACAACGAATTTGGTCGTCCGGCGCTGAACGGTTACTTCCGTACCTATGAAGAGAAAGTGGACAGCCACAACGGCGAAGAGCTGCGCGGCTACCACAAACCGATCATGCTGGCGGGCGGGATCGGTAACATTCGCGCCGATCACGTGCAGAAAGGTGAGATCGTCGTCGGTGCGAAGCTGATCGTCCTCGGTGGACCGGCGATGAACATCGGTCTGGGCGGTGGTGCGGCCTCTTCAATGACATCCGGTCAGTCTGACGCCGATCTCGACTTTGCCTCCGTTCAGCGTGACAACCCGGAAATGGAACGTCGTTGCCAGGAAGTGATCGACCGCTGCTGGCAGCTGGGTGATGCAAACCCAATCCTCTTTATTCACGACGTTGGCGCGGGCGGCCTGTCCAACGCCATGCCGGAGCTGGTGAGTGACGGTGGTCGCGGTGGTCGTTTCAACCTGCGCGACATTCTGAGCGATGAGCCGGGCATGAGCCCGCTGGAGATCTGGTGTAACGAATCTCAGGAGCGTTATGTGCTGGCCGTCGCAGCCGATCAACTGCCGCTGTTTGACGAGCTGTGCCGCCGCGAGCGCGCGCCGTACGCGGTAATCGGTGAAGCGACCGAAGAGAAACACCTGACCCTGAGCGATACCCATTTCGACAACCAGCCAATCGACCTGCCGCTGGACGTGCTGCTCGGCAAAACGCCGAAGATGACCCGCGACGTGCAGACCCGCAAAGCGGCGGGCAACGCGCTGGATCGTCAGGGCATTACCGTAGCAGACGCGGTGAATCGCGTGCTGCACCTGCCTGCAGTGGCGGAGAAAACCTTCCTGGTCACCATCGGCGACCGTACCGTGACCGGTATGGTCTCGCGCGATCAGATGGTGGGGCCATGGCAGATCCCGGTGGCGAACTGCGCCGTGACCACTGCGAGCCTCGACAGCTACTACGGTGAAGCGATGGCGCTGGGCGAACGTACACCGGTAGCGCTGCTGGACTTCGCGGCCTCTGCTCGTCTGGCCGTCGGTGAAGCACTGACCAACATCGCCGCGACTCAGATTGGCGATATCAAACGTATCAAATTGTCCGCGAACTGGATGGCCGCTGCCGGTCACCCGGGCGAAGACGCGGGCCTGTACGAAGCTGTGAAAGCGGTGGGTGAAGAGCTCTGTCCTGCGCTCGGCCTGACCATTCCAGTGGGTAAAGACTCCATGTCGATGAAAACCCGCTGGCAGGAAGGCAACGAGCAGCGCGAAATGACTTCGCCGCTGTCGCTGATCATCTCCGCGTTTGCCCGTGTGGAAGACGTGCGCCATACCGTGACTCCACAGCTCTCGACCGAAGACAACGCCCTGCTGCTGATTGACCTGGGTAAAGGTCACAACGCGCTGGGTGCCACCGCGCTGGCACAGGTTTACCGTCAGCTGGGTGATAAACCGGCGGACGTGCGTGATGTGGCCCAGTTAAAAGGCTTCTACGACGCCATTCAGGCGCTGGTGGCGCAGCGTAAACTGCTGGCCTACCACGACCGTTCCGACGGCGGCCTGCTGGTGACCCTGGCGGAGATGGCCTTCACCGGACATTGCGGTGTTGAAGCGAACATCGCGACGCTTGGAGAAGATCGTCTGGCGGCACTGTTTAACGAAGAACTCGGCGCGGTGATTCAGGTGCGCGCGGCCGATCGTGACGCGGTTGAAGCTCTGCTGGCTCAGCACGGCCTGGCAGACTGCGTACACTACCTGGGTAAAGCCGTTCAGGGTGACCGTTTCGTCATTGAAGCGGATGGCCATGCGGTGTTCAGCGAAAGCCGCACCACGCTGCGTATGTGGTGGGCGGAAACCACCTGGCAGATGCAGCGCCTGCGTGATAACCCGGACTGTGCCGATCAGGAACACAACGCCAAGGCCAACGACAACGATCCTGGCCTGAACGTGAAGCTCTCCTTCGACATCAACGAAGACATCGCTGCACCGTACATTGCGACCGGCGCGCGTCCGAAAGTCGCCGTGCTGCGTGAGCAGGGCGTCAACTCCCACGTTGAGATGGCTGCGGCCTTCCACCGTGCGGGCTTTGATGCCATCGACGTTCATATGAGTGACCTGCTGGCAGGTCGCACCGGTCTGGAAGATTTCCATGCGCTGGTGGCGTGCGGCGGTTTCTCCTACGGTGACGTGCTGGGTGCCGGTGAAGGCTGGGCGAAGTCCATTCTCTTCAACAACCGCGTGCGCGATGAGTTCGAAAGCTTCTTCCATCGTCCGCAAACCCTGGCGCTTGGCGTGTGTAACGGCTGCCAGATGATGTCTAACCTGCGCGAGCTGATCCCGGGCAGTGAAGCGTGGCCACGCTTTGTGCGTAACCAGTCCGACCGCTTTGAAGCACGTTTCAGCCTGGTCGAAGTGACTCAAAGCCCGTCTCTGCTGCTGCAGGGAATGGTAGGGTCGCAGATGCCAATCGCCGTTTCTCACGGTGAAGGTCAGGTAGAAGTGCGTGATGCTGCCCATCTGGCTCAGCTTGAGAGCGAAGGACTGGTGGCGCTGCGCTTTGTCGATAACTTCGGCAAGGTGACGGAAACCTATCCGGCTAACCCGAACGGCTCGGTGAACGGGATCACGGCGGTCACCAGCGAAAGTGGCCGTGCGACCATCATGATGCCACACCCTGAGCGCGTGTTCCGCACCGTGAGCAACTCCTGGCACCCGGAAAACTGGGGTGAGGACAGCCCGTGGATGCGTATCTTCCGCAACGCACGTAAACAGTTGGGTTAATCGATATTGCCCTTTAAAGCCCGGTACGCGAAAGCGCTACCGGGCTTTTTTATGTGTGTCGCAATTTCGCGACAGACCCGTCATGCCACTGTCTCCAAAAGGAGACATTTAACTCATTGATTTATATATGGCAGGGGCGGTTCCCGTTAAGGTGTTGCTGATTAGCGACACTTAGCCTGGAAATCATTCAGCGAGCAATTAACGGTGGAAACCCATAAATTATATAAATATCAATGCGATAATATATTTATTTGCATTCTGGCACATCTATTGCATAATATTAATCAGTGGCTCATTCACCTTCTTATGTCAGCCCCTTCGGGACGTGCTACATAAACTTCGAATGACGCACAAAAAGGTGCCTGCCGTCCAACTACTGATCATAGCGTTGCTTTATCAGGACAGGGCGAAACGTCGAGTTAGGCACCGCCTCATTCCATGACAAAGCCGGGTTTTTACCCGGCTTTGTTGTATCTGAAGGGCAGACTCAGTTACGCTCTCCTCAAACCCATTCAAAGAGAGTAATGCGTTGAAACGCTGGCCCGTTTTCCCCCATTCCCTGCGTCAACTCGTAATGATGGCCTTTTTGCTGATCCTGCTGCCTTTACTGATCCTGGCCTGGCAGGCGTGGCAAAGCCTGAACGCGCTCAGTGCTCAGGCGGCACTGACTAACCGCACGACGCTCATTGACGCCAGACGCAGTGAGGCGATGACCAACGCCGCGCTGGAGATGGAGCGTAGCTATCGTCAGTATTGCGTGCTTGACGATCGCACGCTGGAAAAGGTCTACCAGAATCAGCGTAAACGCTATAGCGAGATGCTGGATGCGCATGCCGGCGTGTTGCCGGACGATAAGCTCTACCAGGCATTACGTCAGGATTTGAACGATCTGGCCCAGTTGCAGTGTAAGAACAGTGGCCCTGATGCCGCCGCAGCCGCTCGCCTTGAAGCCTTTGCCAATGCCAATGCTGAGATGGTGCAGTCTACCCGTGCGGTGATTTTCTCTCGCGGTCAGCAACTGCAGCAGGAGATTGCCGAACGCGGTCAGTTCTTTGGCTGGCAGGCGCTGGTGCTGTTCCTGGTCAGCCTCGCGCTGGTGTTACTTTTTACCCGAATGATCATCGGCCCGGTGAAGGGCATCCAGCGGATGATCAATCGTCTGGGGGAGGGGAAATCACTGGGCGATACGGTGGCCTTTAAAGGCCCGCGCGAGTTGCGTTCCGTGGGGCAGCGGATTATCTGGCTTTCGGAGCGCCTGTCGTGGCTGGAATCCCAGCGTCACCAGTTTTTACGTCATATTTCCCACGAGCTTAAAACGCCGCTGGCCAGCATGCGCGAAGGCACGGAATTGCTGGCAGACGAAGTGGCGGGGCCGATGACGGTGGAGCAGAAAGAGATTGTTGAGATCCTCGACGCCAGCAGCCGCAATCTGCAGAAATTAATTGAGCAACTGCTCGATTATAACCGCAAGCTGGCGGATGGAGCGGTCGTCCTTGAAAATGTCGAGATTGAGCCGCTGGTGGATATGGTGATCTCTGCCCACAGCTTGCCTGCAAGAGCTAAAATGATGCATACCGGGGTGACGCTGAATGAGCCAACCTGCCTGGCTGAACCGATGTTATTGATGAGCGTTCTGGATAATCTTTATTCCAATGCGGTGCACTATGGTACTGAATCCGGTAACATTTATATCCGAAGCTATACGAATGGTTCACGGGTCTTTATTGATGTCGCCAACACCGGCACCCCGATCCCCGATGACGAAAGAGAGATGATATTTGAACCCTTCTTCCAGGGAAGTCATCAGCGAAAAGGTGCGGTTAAAGGAAGCGGTCTGGGGTTAAGTATCGCCCGGGACTGTATACGACGCATGCAGGGGGAGCTAAACATTGTCACGGATGAACGTTCCGATGTTTGCTTCCGTATCGAACTGCCCCTGAGCCGGAAAAACCAATAAAATGAAGCTATGTCTGGTGAGTATGTCACACGTCTTTTTCCGCGCCATACGCGCGGTGTTTTCCCGTAAAACGTTGCGCCTGAGCCTGCCTTGTTTATTGCTGGCGGGGTGTGTTTCCCATGTGCCAAAAAGTGCCATTAGCGATAAACAGGAAGATAAATGGCCAGAGAATCAGCTGGCAGATTTTCTCTCAACCCGCTGCGACGACATCTGGAACCTGTCGGGGCATGACGTCGAAACCAATCCTCTGTTCTGGCTACGCGGAATAGACTGCGCGCAGCGTCTGGCTCCGGTTGAAGCCCGCTCAAAAGCGGCGATGCTGGACGACGATACCTGGCAGGACGCCTTCAAGCGCGGAATATTGCTTGGGGATGCCAAAATTACCCCTGTCGAACGACGCACGAACGTCACGCGGCTCGACAACTTTGTGGCATATCTTCCCGCTCAGGTACGCCCTGTTTATCAGCTCTGGCGCGATGGGCAGACATTACAACTTCAGCTGTCTGAAGAGCGCTCCCGTTACAGCAAGCTACAACAGTCAACCGACAGCGAGCTGGATACCCTGCGTCAACAGCAACAACATTTGCGTACGCAACTGGATACCACGACCCGTAAGCTGGAGAACCTGACCGATATCGAAAGACAGCTCTCGTCGCGTAAATATCAGCCTGGGAGTTCATCTGCTGCACCGGACAGCGATACACCGAAACAAGAGGATGTGAAGCATGACGAGCCGTAAACCTGCCCATCTCCTGCTGGTGGATGACGATCCCGGTTTGCTCAAGTTGTTGGGAATGCGTCTGGTCAGTGAAGGCTACAGCGTCGTGACGGCTGAAAGCGGGCTGGAGGGGCTGAAAATTCTCGCCCGGGAGAAAATTGACCTGGTGATAAGCGACCTGCGGATGGATGAAATGGATGGCCTGCAGTTGTTCGCAGAGATCCAGAAGCAGCAGCCGGGCATGCCGGTGATTATCCTGACGGCGCACGGCTCGATCCCGGATGCCGTCGCGGCGACACAGCAGGGGGTTTTCAGCTTCCTGACCAAGCCGGTGGACAAAGACGCGCTGTATAAGGCCATCGACAGTGCGCTGGAACATGCTGCCCCGTCGAGCGATGAGGCGTGGCGGGAGCCTATTGTCACGCGTAGCCCCATCATGCTGCGTCTGCTGGAACAGGCCCGGATGGTGGCGCAGTCTGACGTCAGCGTCCTGATTAACGGGCAGAGTGGCACCGGGAAAGAGATCCTGGCACAGGCCATCCATAATGCCAGCCCACGCAGCAAAAACGCCTTTATTGCCATTAACTGCGGCGCACTGCCTGAACAACTGCTCGAATCTGAACTGTTCGGCCACGCCCGCGGTGCGTTCACCGGTGCAGTCAGCAGTCGGGAAGGCCTATTCCAGGCGGCGGAAGGCGGTACGCTTTTCCTGGACGAGATTGGCGACATGCCTGCACCGCTGCAGGTCAAATTACTGCGCGTGCTGCAGGAGCGAAAAGTGCGCCCGTTGGGCAGCAACCGCGATATCGACATTAACGTGCGCATCATCTCCGCCACGCACCGTGATTTACCGAAGGTGATGGCGCGCAATGAGTTTCGTGAAGATCTCTACTACCGCCTGAACGTCGTGAACCTGAAAATTCCGGCGCTGGCCGAGCGTGCGGAAGATATCCCTTTGCTGGCGAATCACCTGCTGCGCCAGTCTGCGGATCGCCACAAACCGTTTGTGCGGGCGTTTTCCACCGATGCGATGAAGCGGCTGATGGCCGCAAGCTGGCCGGGAAACGTGCGTCAGCTGGTCAACGTGATAGAGCAGTGCGTGGCGCTGACGTCGTCACCTGTCATCAGTGACGCGCTGGTCGAGCAGGCGCTGGAAGGCGAGAACACGGCACTGCCGACGTTTGCCGAAGCGCGTAACCAGTTCGAGCTAAACTATCTGCGTAAGCTGTTGCAGATCACCAAAGGTAACGTGACCCACGCGGCACGCATGGCCGGACGCAACCGCACCGAGTTCTATAAGCTGCTGTCACGCCATGAACTGGAAGCCAACGATTTTAAAGAGTAGTACCGCAAACTTCGAATGAATATGATACTGTGAGCAATCGATTACGACGCAGCTTACAGGCAAGAGTTTAAGGACCCACCATGAAAAAGATTGATGCGATTATTAAACCTTTCAAACTGGATGATGTACGTGAAGCGCTGGCGGAAGTGGGCATCACCGGTATGACCGTGACCGAGGTGAAAGGTTTTGGTCGTCAGAAGGGCCACACCGAGCTTTACCGTGGTGCAGAGTACATGGTGGACTTTCTGCCGAAAGTGAAAATTGAAATCGTGGTAAGCGACGATATTGTCGATACCTGTGTGGATACCATTATCCGTACGGCGCAAACGGGTAAAATTGGCGACGGTAAAATCTTCGTCTTTGACGTGGCGCGCGTCATCCGTATCCGTACCGGCGAAGAAGACGACGCTGCGATTTAACATTGTCAGCGGTTTTGCAGACCGGGTCAGGCGCAGCCGCCATCCGGCAAAAAAAGCCCCTCGTTCGAGGGGCTTTTTGTATTACAGCACTTTATGCGGTCCAAAACATTCGTAATGGATGTTGTCTTTATTGACGCCCAGTTCAACCAGCTGTTTCGCGGCATACTGCATAAACGCCACCGGACCGCAGACGTAGAACTGCATCTCCGGCGCGCTGAACGCACCTTCATGCTGGCGTAAATCCATCAACCCTTCGCTGTCAAAGCGGGCCGCTGTACGATCGGCATCCGTTGGCAGACGATACCAGGTGTGCGCGGTGAAACGCGGCAGGATAGCACCCAGCGTTTTCACCTCATCAGCAAAGGCGTGCACATCCCCGTTTTCAGCGGCGTGGAACCAGTTAACCTGCGCGCTGTGGCTGGATTTCGCCAGCGTGTCCAGCATCGCCAGCATTGGCGTTTGACCCACACCCGCAGAGATCAGCGTCACCGGGGTATTTGCCTCAACGGCCATAAAGAAATCGCCCGCCGGCGCAGCCAGATGAACCACGTCGCCCACGCTGGCTTCGTTATGCAGCCAGCTGGAAACCTGACCGCCGTCCTCGCGTTTCACCGCAATACGGTAGCCTTTGCCGTTTGGCTTACGGGTGAGGGAGTACTGGCGGATCTCCTGATGCGGGAAACCTTCAGGCTTCAGCCAGACGCCGAGATACTGCCCCGGCTGATAATCGGCAACGGGTTGACCATCCACCGGCTCGAACTCAAAACTGGTAATCAGCGCGCTACGCGGCGTTTTCTCAACAATGCGAAAGGCGCGGGTCCCTTCCCAGCCACCGTTCTTGCTGGCGTTTTCGCTGTAGATCTGCGCTTCACGGTTGATAAAGACATTTGCCAGCACGCCGTAAGCTTTGCCCCAGGCGTCCAGTTCCTCCTGACCCGGGCTGAACATCTCGTCCAGCGTCGCCAGCAGGTGACCGCCCACAATGTTGTACTGCTCGGGTTTGATTTGGAAACTGGTATGCTTCTGCGCGATTTTCTCCACCGCAGGCAGCAGGGCTGGCAGATTTTCAATGTTGCTGGCGTAGGCCGCGATGGCATTGAAAAGCGCTTCCCGCTGATCGCCGTTACGCTGGTTACTCATGTTGAAAATCTCTTTCAACTCCGGGTTGTGCGCGAACATGCGGTCGTAGAAATGAGCGGTGAGCTTAGGGCCTGTCTCCACCAGCAGGGGAATGGTGGCTTTAACGGTAGCGATGGTTTGAGCGTCGAGCATGAGCGCGTCCTTCTGATGTGAACTTAATGATGTATTTTAAATGCATCTTATAAAAATAACCCTGCGATGTAAATGGTTCTTTGCGAGATGAAATATATGCATCACAAACCTGAAAAGAAATCCGTTGAAAATGACGAGGGCTTTATTCCTCAAACCCTTGCGTGGCGTGAAGGAAAACGTTTGCGTAAAATCGTTTGTCAAGACCTGTTATCACAGAACTATTCAGTTATACTGTTGCCCGTCGTCCAACAGGACTGCCTTTTCAGGCCAAATTTTACTTGTTAGCTGAGTCAGGAGATGCGGATGTTAAAGCGTGAAATGAACATTGCCGATTATGATGCCGAACTGTGGCAGGCTATGGAGCAGGAAAAAGTACGTCAGGAAGAGCACATCGAACTGATCGCCTCCGAGAACTACACCAGCCCGCGCGTCATGCAGGCGCAGGGTTCTCAGCTGACCAACAAATATGCTGAAGGTTATCCGGGCAAGCGCTACTACGGCGGTTGCGAGTACGTTGATATCGTTGAGCAACTGGCGATTGACCGTGCGAAAGAACTCTTCGGCGCTGACTACGCTAACGTCCAGCCGCACTCCGGCTCTCAGGCAAACTTCGCGGTCTACACCGCGCTGCTGCAGCCGGGCGATACCGTTCTGGGTATGAACCTGGCGCAGGGCGGTCACCTGACTCACGGCTCCCCGGTAAACTTCTCTGGCAAACTGTACAACATCATCCCTTACGGTATTGATGAGTCAGGCAAAATTGACTACGAAGACATGGCGAAGCAGGCTAAAGAGCACAAGCCGAAGATGATCATCGGTGGTTTCTCTGCTTACTCCGGTATCGTTGACTGGGCAAAAATGCGTGAAATCGCAGACAGCATCGGTGCTTACCTGTTCGTGGATATGGCGCACGTTGCCGGTCTTATCGCCGCAGGCGTTTACCCGAACCCGGTTCCTCATGCTCACGTTGTGACCACCACCACGCACAAAACCCTGGCGGGTCCACGCGGTGGCCTGATCCTGGCGAAAGGTGGCGATGAAGAGCTGTACAAAAAACTGAACTCCGCTGTGTTCCCAAGCGCACAGGGCGGCCCGCTGATGCACGTGATCGCGGCAAAAGCCGTCGCGCTGAAAGAAGCGATGGAGCCAGAGTTCAAAGTCTACCAGCAGCAGGTTGCCAAAAACGCCAAAGCGATGGTGGAAGTGTTCCTGGACCGTGGTTACAAAGTGGTGTCCGGCGGTACTGAAAACCACCTGTTCCTGCTGGATCTGGTTGATAAGAACCTGACCGGTAAAGAAGCTGACGCCGCCCTGGGCCGCGCCAACATCACCGTGAACAAAAACAGCGTACCAAACGATCCGAAGAGTCCGTTCGTGACCTCCGGTATCCGTATCGGTTCTCCGGCTGTTACTCGCCGCGGTTTCAAAGAAGCGGAAGTGAAAGAGCTGGCTGGCTGGATGTGTGACGTTCTGGACAATATCAATGACGAAGCGGTTATTGAGCGCGTAAAAGCGAAAGTTCTGGATATCTGCGCACGCTTCCCGGTATACGCATAATTCTTCTGCTTAGCAGAAATAAAAAGGCCGCGTTTGCGGCCTTTTTTTATGTCTTAACGTCGGTCGAGGGATATTGCTCCCGGTCCCACAATGGCCAGCAGGATAAATGCGCCCGCAATACTGACGTTCTTGTAGAAATTAATCATATTCGGCACAACCGCATCCCCGGTCATGTCCCAGTAATGGTGACCAATAACTGCCGTGCCCAGCGTGTAGAACACAAACAGTACGGCGAGAGGGCGGGTGAAAAAGCCCAGCACGATCAGGATGGCGGCAGGGACTTCCATCACCACGGCGATAATGGCCGCCAGCATGGGCATTGGCGCGCCAAGCGACGTCATATATTGTACGGTGCCGTTAAACCCCGTCAGTTTTGGATAGCCGAAGATAATAAAGAGTACGACAAGCGCGATACGGGCAATCAACAACAACAGGTGGCGTGACTGACCGAAATCGAAATAGCGAAGTGAGTTCATGGCAGAAAACCTCTGCAAGTGGAGTAATTTAAACGTAATACACATTTTCGTTCCCTGCCATAAGCCAGACGATTGCACTGAATGTTAATTTTTCGTTAATTTATAGCAGGCTATCTACTTGCTTAATTTTTATATTCTCGCCAGACTATGGCCTCCATTTCGGGAGGGATTCATGGTCTTGCATTCCACGCGCTGGCTGGCGCTCAGCTATTTCACCTATTTCTTTAGTTACGGTATTTTTCTGCCTTTCTGGAGCGTCTGGCTCAAGGGAATTGGCCTTACTCCGGAAACCATCGGTGTCCTGCTGGGGGCGGGGCTGGTGGCGCGTTTCCTTGGCAGCCTGCTGATTGCACCGCGCGTCAGCGATCCCTCCTTACTCATCAAAGCGGTGCGTATTCTTGCCTTGTTAACGCTGGTCTTTGTGGCCTGCTTCTGGGTTAGCCATCAGTTTGCCTGGCTGATGGTGGTGATGGTCGGCTTTAACCTGTTCTTCTCCCCGCTGGTTCCCCTGACGGACGCCCTGGCAAACACCTGGCAAAAGCAGATCACCATGGACTACGGTCGCGTGCGCCTGTGGGGCTCCATTGCGTTTGTGATTGGCTCTGCGCTGGTGGGGAAACTGGTCAGTCTTTACGATTACCGCGCCATTCTTGCCCTGTTAAGCATCGGTATCGCCTCGATGTTGCTGGGCATGCTGCTGCGACCGTCAGTCATGCCGCAAGGCGAAAGCCGCCATCAGGAAAGCGCAGGCTGGCCCGCCTGGCGAAGCCTGGTGGCGCAAAGCTGGCGTTTTCTGGCCTGCGTCTGCCTGCTTCAGGGGGCGCACGCGGCGTATTACGGCTTCAGCGCCATTTACTGGCAGGGCGCCGGTTACTCTGCCTCTGCCGTGGGCTACCTGTGGTCGCTTGGCGTGGTGGCCGAAGTGATTATCTTTGCGCTCAGCAAGAAACTGTTCCGCCGCTTCGGCGCGCGCGACCTGCTGCTGCTCTCCGCCGTGTGTGGCGTGGCGCGGTGGGGCATTATGGGCTGGACGACCGAACTGCCCTGGCTGATCGTGGCGCAAATTCTGCACTGCGGCACCTTTACCGTCTGCCATCTGGCGGCCATGCGCTATATCGCCGCGCGTGAAGGCGGGGATGTGATTCGCTTGCAGGCGGTCTATTCTGCGGTGGCGATGGGCGGCAGCATTGCCGTGATGACGGTCTTTGCGGGCTTCCTGTATCAACATCTGGGACACGGCGTGTTCTGGGTAATGGCACTGGTCGCGCTACCGGCGATGTTTATTCGCCCGAAAGTGGCCGCGCGCGCCTGACTACGATTCCAGCATAGCGCGAATATGTTCTTGCTGCTGTGCGTTCAGCGATTCCACGGCGTGGATCAGCGGCGGCGAGAACAGGGGCAGGGCGGTGGGGTAGGGGGTAATGACCAGCGCCGCTTCGCGCGGAGCCCCCTCTTTCTGAAAAGCCTGCAGCGTCAGATAACGAATATTGAGCGGCAGCAGCGTTAGTTCGCGCAGCTGCTGTTCAATCACCTCTTCACAGGATTTATCCTCTCCGGTTAATAACACCACCTGTTTTTCGTGCAGATCGGTCTCCTGCATCAGCCAGGCGCCAAAAATCACCGCCACCAGACTCATCTCTTCATCAGAAAAACGCAGGCCAAACTCCGCCTCCAGCTCAAACAACGCCTCCTTGGTGGTGCGTAACAGACGGGGATAAAGGCGATGGATCTCTTCTGGCAGGCTGTTGTCGATGCCGATCTCAAACAGCGACCGGTCCAGCGCCTGTGCCAGATGAACGTAGAGCTGATCGGTCAGCCCTTGTTCATCGCTGAAGTTCATTCCTGTCTGGGCGCGAAAACGGGCAATCATCCGCACGATGGCCCGGCGCAGACGCTGATCCTGCTGATGTTTATCGAGCACCGGATCGGGCGTGCGCAGCATCATAAACAGCAGCGCGAGGAACAGTTGTTCGTCGCTGTGGGTGCCCTGCGGCACGCGGCGTTTCCAGTGACGCACAATTTCCTGCGCCGTAAAGTATTCCCCTCGCGACTGTGTCCAGCTGCGCTGAATGGGGGAAAACTGCGGCGTATTGCCCTGGTGATGCTGGATCAAACAATACTGCAAGAAGAGCTGTAAAAACTGCACGTCACGGCAGTCAAAGGGGCGCTGTAGCTTTCGCGAACAGAAGCTGATCAACGCCCGCAGATTCGTATCGTCATAAAGCGGACGCGCGATGCCCTGCTGTTTAAGCGCGGTTTTAAGCGCCGGGGTAAACTGTTGCGAAACAAAATGTGGGCACAGGCGGAGCGCCCTGCGCAGCCAGTGCAGCAGACATAAACGCTGATTCAGGACCGTGCCTTCAATCCGGTAGCTGCCGTCATGGTGCGTGACAATGTCCAGCCGGTGATAGCGCTGGATTTCATCGCGCGTCTCGGCTATATCTTGCCGTGCCATGGCGTCGTCCACGCCGTTGGTTGCGATTATGCTCTGTGCGGTGACGGCAGCATCGGGCAGGTAAAGCATCAAAAGCACCTGGCAGCGGCGCTGCGAACTGGAAAGCACAGATGGAATTTCAAGCGTTGTCATCATCTGTTGGGTATCCAGTGTGAATGTCTGGTAAGAATAGCTAAAGGATCGACGCTGAAAAGCGTACCGGCAGCCCTTTCACTCAGGATTGCTGGCGAACATCACAGAATTTTTGACGTGAGGAATTGATGCAAACAGTTAAACACAGCGCGATGGCGTTATTTTTGGCGGTTATCACTTTCACCGCCGGCGCGCATCCTCACAGTTTTATCAGTCTCAAAACCGAGCTGGTGACTGACGGAACCCAGTTGAGCGGCCTGAAAATGCGCTGGACGATGGATGAAATCACCTCGGCCGATCTCCTGTATGACGCGGGAAATGCAAAGCCAGGCGATGAGATCTGGAAAAAGCTGGCGGCGGAGGTGATGGCCAACGTGCTGGGACAGCACTACTTCACCGAGTTCTGGCATAACGGACAAAAGGTGAAGTTTATGAATCGCCCGACGGAGTACGGCATGTCGCGCGACGGTCATCAGGCGGTGCTGACGTTTGTTCTCCCGCTGGCGCATCCTCAGCCGCTGGCAGGACAGACGTATACCTTTTCCACCTTCGACCCCACCTATTACGTCGATATGAGCTATGCGAAGGAGAGTGACGTGACGCTACCGACTACCCTGCAAAAATCCTGCAAACTCGCTGTTCATACGCCAAAACCCAGCGAAGAGACGCTCAACTTCGCCGTCTCTCTGGATAAAGAGGATGCCCCTCCTGAAGATATGGAACTGGGTAAACAGTTTGCACAGCAGGTGACGTTACAATGTCAGTGATCGCCTCTTCCGCCCGCAAACCACGTCGCTGGCTTCATCTCTGGCCGCTGGCGCTTTTTTTATTGTTGGCCGTGTGCGGCGCGCTGTGGTTATGGCAGGCCTGGCCGCAGGTTATGATGAAAAGCATTCTCTGGCAGCGTGACGTTAACCAGCAGATGAGTGGACTACTCAAGGCGGTGGCGGATAACCCAACAAAAGCAGGTGGTTCCCTGCTGGCATTCAGTTTTGTCTACGGGGTGCTGCATGCGCTGGGGCCGGGGCACGGCAAGATTGTGATCGCTACCTGGCTTGCCACCCATCCCTCGAAGCTGAAATCGAGCATCGGTCTGACACTGGCCTCTTCGCTGCTGCAGGGCGGCGTCGCTATCGGGCTGGTAGTGGTCGTCCTCTCGCTGTTACAGCTTCCCGCTCGTCAGCTGCACCTGAGCAGTTTCTGGCTGGAGAAGGGAAGTTATGCGCTGGTGGGCGTGCTGGGGGTGATCCTCTGCTGGCGG
Source organism: Enterobacter cloacae complex sp. 277I4 (assembly GCF_050031465.1). Classification (NCBI taxonomy): domain Bacteria; kingdom Pseudomonadati; phylum Pseudomonadota; class Gammaproteobacteria; order Enterobacterales; family Enterobacteriaceae; genus Enterobacter; species Enterobacter cloacae complex sp. 277I4. The sequence continues at coordinate 3,765,410 of NZ_JBLGWC010000001.1, read as the reverse complement.
GCGCTGAAAAAACTGCGCGTACTGCTGCAAAAGCCAACCTTCAAATCCTTTACGCCACATCATGTCCATGATGCCCACTGCGGCTGCGGACATCAGCATCTGCCTACGCAGGCGCAGTTGCAGAGCGGCGACGACTGGCGTGCGCGGGTGATGATTGTTCTTTCAATGGGGATGCGACCATGTTCAGGCGCGATCATGGTGCTGCTGTTCAGCAAAGTGATTGGCGTATTCGGCTGGGGCATGCTCTCTGCGCTGGCTATGGCGGCAGGAACGTCCCTGACCATTTCGTCACTGGCATTACTGGTTCACAGCTTCCGTCAACTGGCGGTAAAACTCAGCGGCAATAAGACGCCGGTGCTGTGGCGACAGGTAGGCTGGACGACGCTCGCGCTGGCGGGCGGGGTGATTCTGCTGGTAGCGGCGGTGACGATGTGGATGAGTGCGATGCCGGTGGGAAGGGGATTGCGGCCGTTTTAGTAGGGTGCGGTCTGATGCCCTCACCCTGACCCTCTCCCACAGGGAGAGGGAATTACCGGGATTAACGCTTCAGCGCATCGCTCAGTTCATCACGCATGTTTGCCAGCATGGCTTTAACAACGCGTGGGTTACCTGCAACGATGTTGCCGGTAGACATATAGTTATGGCCGCCGGTGAAATCGCATACCAGTGCGCCTGCTTCACGCGCGATCAGCTCGCCCGCAGCAAAGTCCCACGGCTTAAGCGCCAGTTCGAAGTAACCGTCAACGCGGCCGGTCGCCACGTAGGCCAGATCCAACGCGGCAGAGCCGGTGCGACGGAAGTCCGCGCATTCGGTGAACAGTTTGCCGAGGATATTCATGTAGGTGGTTGCGTGCTGTTTCGCCTTGAACGGGAAACCGGTCGCCAGAATGGTGCCGTCCAGATCGCGTGCATTGCTGCAGCGCAGACGGTAACCGTTCAGCTGCGCGCCCTGACCGCGGGTAGCGGTGAACAGTTCGTTACGCATTGGATCATAAACAACGGCAACTTCAGTACGGCCTTTAATGCGTACTGCGATAGACACAGAGAAGTGTGGCAGGCGTTTAACGAAGTTGGTGGTGCCATCCAGTGGATCGATAACCCATTGAACATCCTGATCGGTACCTTCATGTTCACCGCTTTCTTCGGTGATGATGGTGTGCTGTGGGTAAGATTTGCGGATCGTTTCGATAATAATCGCTTCTGCGGCTTTATCGACGTTAGTCACGAAATCATTGCTGCCTTTCTGGCTGGTTTCTACGGAGTCTGGCGTTTCGTAGTGTTTGGCAATTACATTACCCGCCTTGCGCGCTGCGCGCACGGCGATGGTCAGCATCGGATGCATCGGTCTCTCTCACTGGATGTTAAAGAACAGGAAAATCGGCGCAGAGTATAGCAGCGGGATCGGAATATGTCTCTCGTTTATGATAATATGCCCGAATATTCTTTAGACACTGAATTCAGACATCCAAAACTATGCTGCAAAACATTCGAATCGTGCTGGTCGAAACATCGCATACCGGCAATATGGGCTCCGTTGCCCGCGCTATGAAAACCATGGGCTTAACGAATCTGTGGCTGGTTAATCCGCTGGTGAAACCGGACTCTCAGGCCATCGCACTGGCCGCCGGTGCCAGCGACGTGATTGGCAACGCGCAAATTGTTGATACCCTGGACGAAGCGCTGGCGGGTTGCAGTCTGGTCGTCGGTACCAGCGCGCGTTCCCGTACGCTGCCGTGGCCAATGCTCGACCCGCGCGAATGCGGCCTGAAAAGTGTCTCAGAAGCGGAACAGGCGCCTGTGGCGCTGGTGTTTGGGCGTGAGCGCGTCGGCCTGACCAATGACGAACTGCAGAAGTGCCATTACCACGTCGCAATTGCGGCGAACCCGGAATACAGCTCGCTGAACCTGGCGATGGCGGTACAGGTCATTGCCTACGAAGTGCGGATGGCCTGGCTGGCGACCCAGGAGAAAGTGGCAGAACCGAAAGAAGAGACCGCCTATCCGCTGGTGGACGATCTGGAGCGCTTCTATGGTCACCTGGAGCAGACGCTGCTCTCTACCGGTTTTATCCGCGAAGGCCATCCGGGGCAGGTGATGAATAAGCTGCGTCGTCTGTTCACCCGTGCGCGTCCGGAAAGCCAGGAGCTGAACATCCTGCGTGGGATTCTGGCGTCGATTGAGCAGAAGAATAAAGAGTAGTGTCGTCTGTTCGCCGGGTGGCGCTGCGCTTACCCGGCCTACAAAACCCGTAGGCCCGTGCAAGCGCAGCGCCGCCGGGCAAAAGAATACGGCACGGAAGGTTAAATACCTGACTAAAACAGTCAAGTAAATAGTTGACCAATTTAGTCAGGAATGTCAGACTTGGCCCTGCTATGCAATACCCCATTTTACTATAAAAAACCCCGGGCAGGGGCGAGTTTGAGGTTAAGTAAGACATGAGACTGACATCTAAAGGGCGTTATGCCGTAACCGCGATGCTGGACGTTGCGCTCAACTCCGAAGCGGGCCCGGTTCCGTTGGCTGATATTTCTGAACGACAAGGGATCTCCCTCTCTTATCTGGAACAGCTGTTCTCCAGACTGCGTAAAAATGGACTGGTTTCCAGCGTTCGTGGCCCAGGCGGCGGTTATCTGCTGGGTAAAGACGCGGGCAGTATTGCGGTTGGCGAAGTCATTAGTGCGGTTGACGAATCCGTTGACGCGACCCGTTGCCAGGGTAAAGGTGGCTGCCAGGGCGGCGATAAGTGCCTGACCCACGCGCTGTGGCGCGATCTGAGCGACCGCCTGACCGGCTTCCTGAACAACATCACCCTTGGTGAACTGGTGAATAACCAGGAAGTTCTGGATGTATCGGGCCGTCAGCACAGCCAGGAATCTCAACGCAGCACCCGTGCGCAGGACGCTATCGACGTTAAATTACGCGCGTAATAAAAAGATAAGTATTTCAGAATCAGGCCGGGGCGAAGCTGCCCCGTGTACTCGGTCGTACATCCAGCCGGTTGCCTGATTCCTTGCATTGAAGCGATGTACGGAGTTTATAGAGCAATGAAATTACCGATTTATCTCGACTACTCCGCAACCACGCCGGTGGACCCGCGTGTTGCCGAGAAAATGATGCAGTGTCTGACCCTGGACGGAAACTTTGGTAACCCAGCTTCCCGTTCACACCGTTTTGGCTGGCATGCTGAAGAGGCGGTAGATATCGCCCGTAATCAGATTGCTGACCTGGTGGGTGCCGACCCGCGTGAGATTGTGTTCACCTCCGGTGCGACTGAATCCGACAACCTGGCGATCAAAGGTGCAGCCAACTTTTATCAGAAAAAAGGCAAGCACATCATCACCAGCAAAACCGAACATAAAGCTGTGCTGGACACCTGCCGTCAGCTCGAGCGTGAAGGCTTTGAAGTCACTTACCTGGCGCCACAGAGCAACGGTATTATTGACCTGAAAGAGCTCGAAGCGGCGATGCGTGATGACACCATCCTGGTTTCCATCATGCATGTAAACAACGAAATCGGCGTGGTGCAGGATATCGCGACCATCGGCGAAATGTGCCGCGCCCGCGGTATCATCTACCACGTGGACGCGACTCAGAGCGTGGGCAAACTGCCAATCGACCTGAGCCAGCTGAAAGTCGACCTGATGTCCTTCTCCGGCCACAAAATCTATGGCCCGAAAGGCATTGGCGCGCTGTACGTTCGTCGTAAGCCACGTATCCGCATTGAAGCGCAGATGCACGGTGGCGGTCATGAGCGCGGCATGCGTTCCGGTACGCTGCCTGTTCACCAGATTGTGGGCATGGGCGAAGCTTACCGCATTGCGAAAGAAGAGATGGAAACCGAGATGGCGCGCCTGCGCACGCTCCGTAACCGTCTGTGGGACGGCGTGAAAGATATGGAAGAAGTGTATCTGAACGGCGATCTCGAGCAGGGCGCACCCAACATCCTCAACGTGAGCTTCAACTATGTTGAAGGCGAATCGCTGATCATGGCGCTGAAAGACCTGGCGGTCTCTTCCGGTTCTGCCTGTACGTCTGCAAGCCTGGAGCCATCCTACGTGCTGCGCGCGCTGGGTATGACTGACGAGCTGGCACACAGCTCTATCCGTTTCTCTTTAGGTCGTTTCACTACCGAAGAAGAGATTGACTACACCATCAAGCTGGTTCGCAACTCCATCGGCCGTCTGCGTGACCTTTCTCCACTGTGGGAAATGTTCAAGCAGGGCGTGGATCTGAACAGCATTGAATGGTCACATCACTAATCGGTACATAAGGAGAATTCAATCATGGCATACAGCGAAAAAGTTATCGATCATTACGAGAACCCGCGCAACGTTGGCTCTTTTGACAACAGCGACGAGAGCGTAGGTAGCGGTATGGTTGGCGCGCCAGCCTGTGGCGACGTGATGAAGTTGCAGATTAAAGTCAACAATGAAGGTATCATTGAAGACGCGCGCTTCAAGACCTACGGCTGCGGTTCTGCTATCGCGTCCAGCTCCCTGGTCACCGAGTGGGTGAAGGGCAAGTCTCTGGACGAGGCACAGGCAATCAAGAACACGGATATTGCTGAAGAACTCGAACTGCCACCGGTGAAAATTCACTGTTCTATCCTGGCAGAAGACGCGATCAAAGCCGCCATTGCGGATTACAAAAGCAAACGTGAAGCAAAATAATTGAGGTTTGAGTATGTCGATTACCCTTAGCGACAGCGCTGCCGCGCGAGTAAGCTCTTTTCTGGCGAACCGTGGTAAAGGCTTTGGCCTGCGACTGGGCGTACGTACCTCCGGCTGTTCTGGTATGGCTTACGTACTGGAGTTTGTTGACGAACCAGCGTCCGATGACACTGTGTTTGAAGACAAGGGCGTGAAGGTGGTGGTCGATGGCAAAAGCCTGCAATTCCTCAACGGCACTCAGCTGGACTTTGTAAAAGAAGGCCTGAACGAAGGGTTCAAATTCACGAACCCGAACGTCAAAGACGAGTGTGGTTGCGGCGAAAGCTTCCACGTTTAATCGCGCGTCATCCGAAACCCCACCGTGGCTTTATTTGCTACGCGTGGGGTTTGTTCTAACAGGCTACCCCTGAGATTGTTATGGATTACTTCACTCTCTTCGGTTTACCCGCTCAATACCCGATTGATCTCCAGGCGCTGACGATCCGTTTTCAGGACCTGCAGCGTCAGTATCATCCGGACAAATTCGCCAGCGGTACTCAGGCTGAACAACTGGCTGCGGTGTCGCAATCCGCGACCATCAACCAGGCCTGGCAGACGCTGCGCCATCCGCTGGCGCGTGCTGAATATCTGCTTTCGCTCCACGGCTTTGATCTGGCGAGCGAACAACACACCGTACGCGACACGGCGTTTCTGATGGAACAGCTTACGCTTCGCGAAGAGCTGGATGAGATTGAACAGGCCAAAGACGAAGCGCGTCTGGAAGGGTTCATCACGCGCGTGAAGGGCATGTTTGATACCCGCCATCAGCAGATGGTGGCGCAACTGAACAACGAGACCTGGGACGTGGCGGCAGACACTGTGCGCAAACTCCGTTTTCTCGATAAACTGCGAAGCAGTGCTGAACAACTCGAAGAAAAGCTGCTCGATTTTTAATTTCGGAAGCAATTATGGCCTTATTACAAATTAGTGAGCCTGGCTTAAGTGCCGCACCGCACCAGCGTCGTCTGGCGGTGGGTATTGATCTTGGCACCACCAATTCCCTCGTGGCGACCGTGCGTAGCGGCCAGGCGGAGACGCTGGCTGACGAGCAGGGCCGCCATCTGCTGCCTTCCGTGGTCCACTACCAGCAGCAGGGCCACGCGGTGGGCTTTGATGCCCGCGCTAACGCCGCGCGCGATCCGGCGAATACCATCAGCTCCGTTAAGCGGATGATGGGCCGCTCGCTGGCCGATATTCAGACCCGTTACCCGCATCTGCCGTATCAGCTGCAGGCCAGTGAAAACGGCCTGCCGATGATTGCGACTGCGGCCGGGCTGCTGAACCCGATTCGCGTATCCGCTGACATCCTAAAAGCGTTGGCGGAGCGTGCCACGGCAACGCTCGGCGGCGATTTAGACGGTGTGGTGATTACCGTTCCGGCCTACTTTGATGACGCACAGCGTCAGGGCACCAAAGACGCCGCGCGTCTGGCGGGCCTGCACGTGCTGCGCCTGCTGAACGAACCGACAGCGGCAGCGATTGCCTACGGCCTCGACTCCGGTCAGGAAGGGGTGATTGCGGTTTACGATCTCGGCGGCGGCACCTTTGATATTTCGATCCTGCGCTTAAGCCGTGGGGTGTTTGAAGTGCTGGCGACCGGCGGGGACTCCGCGCTGGGCGGCGATGACTTTGACCATCTGCTGGCGGATTACATTCGTGAGCAGGCGGGCATTAGCGATCGCAACGATGCGCGCGTACAGCGTGAACTGCTGGATGCGGCCATCGAGGCCAAAATTGCGCTAAGCGATGCTGAGTCAGTCAGTGTGAACGTGGCGGGCTGGCAGGGTGAGATCGCCCGTGAACAGTTTAACGATCTCATCGCCCCCCTGGTGAAACGCACGCTGTTAGCCTGCCGTCGTGCGCTGAAAGATGCCGGCGTTGAGGCGGATGAGGTGCTGGAAGTGGTCATGGTGGGTGGCTCCACCCGCGTACCGCTGGTGCGTGAGCGTGTAGGCGAATTCTTTGGCCGCACGCCGCTGACCTCCATTGACCCGGACAAAGTGGTTGCCGTGGGCGCGGCGATTCAGGCGGATATTCTGGTCGGCAACAAGCCTGACAGTGAAATGCTGCTGCTGGACGTTATCCCGCTGTCGCTGGGTTTAGAGACCATGGGCGGACTGGTGGAGAAAGTCATTCCGCGCAACACCACCATTCCGGTGGCACGTGCGCAGGAGTTCACTACCTTTAAAGACGGTCAGACGGCCATGTCCATTCACGTGATGCAGGGCGAACGCGAACTGGTGCAGGACTGCCGCTCGCTGGCGCGCTTTGCGCTGCGGGGCATTCCGGCGCTGCCTGCGGGCGGGGCGCATATTCGCGTCACCTTCCAGGTGGATGCGGACGGCCTGCTGAGCGTCACGGCGATGGAAAAATCGACCGGTGTCGAATCGTCCATTCAGGTGAAGCCGTCCTACGGCCTGACCGATGGCGAAATCGCCTCCATGATTCAGGACTCAATGAGCTACGCCGAGCAGGATGTGAAGGCGCGTATGCTGGCCGAACAAAAAGTGGAAGCCGCACGCGTGCTGGAAAGCCTGAACGGCGCGCTCGCTGCCGATGCCGCGCTGTTAAGCGCCGCTGAGCGTCAGGTGATTGACGAGGCTGCTGCGCACTTAAGCGTGGTCGCCCAGGGCAATGACGCTGACACAATAGAAGAAGCCATTAAAAACGTTGATAAACAAACCCAGGACTTTGCTGCTCGCCGCATGGACAAATCTGTCCGCGTCGCGCTGAAAGGCCAGTCCGTGGACGAGGTTTAATATGCCAAAGATTGTTATTTTGCCTCATGCGGACCTCTGTCCGGATGGCGCTGTTCTGGAAGCGAAGACCGGTGAAACCATTCTCGATGTTGCCCTGCGTGCAGGTATCGAAGTGGAACACGCCTGTGAAAAATCCTGTGCCTGCACAACATGCCACTGCATCGTGCGTGAAGGTTTCGACTCGCTTGCCGAGAGCACCGAAGACGAAGATGACATGCTGGATAAAGCATGGGGTCTGGAGCCCGACAGCCGCTTAAGCTGCCAGGCAGCGGTGACCGACGAAGATCTGGTCGTGGAGTTCCCACGCTACACCATCAACCACGCACGCGAGCATTAATATGGGACTGAAGTGGACAGACAGCCGTGAAATCGGCGAAGCGCTCTACGACGCTAACCCGGATCTCGATCCAAAAACCGTACGCTTCACCGATATGCATCAGTGGATCTGCGATTTAGAGGATTTTGACGACGATCCCAACGCATCCAATGAAAAAATTCTGGAGGCGATTCTGTTAGTCTGGTTAGATGAAGCAGAGTAAATCACGTAACGGGCTGCCTTCAGGCGGCCCGTTTGCTAATAAGGATAAATAAAATGACCGAAGCGATGAAGATTACGCTCTCTACGCAACCCGCCGATGCGCGTTGGGGCGAAAAAGCCACTTACAGTATCAACAACGACGGTATTACCCTGCACCTGACGGGCAACGACGATCTGGGCCTGATCCAGCGCGCCGCGCGTAAAATTGATGGGCTCGGCATTAAGCATGTCTCTCTGGCAGGCGAGGGCTGGGACACCGACCGCAGCTGGGCGTTCTGGGCCGGTTATAAAGGGCCAAAAGGCACCCGTAAAATTGAGTGGGCCAACCTTGACGAAGCCGGTCAAAAAGAGCTGGAAAGCCGCCTGACCATTATCGACTGGGTACGTGACACCATTAACGCACCGGCAGAAGAGCTGGGGCCGGAACAGCTGGCACAGCGCGCCGTTGACCTGCTGTGCGGCGTGGCCGGCGATAACATGTCTTATCGCATCACCAAAGGTGAAGACCTGCGCGAGCAGAACTACATGGGCATTCACACCGTGGGGCGCGGCTCTGAGCGTCCACCGGTGCTGCTGGCGCTGGACTACAACCCAACCGGCGATAAAGACGCGCCAGTGTTTGCCTGCCTGGTCGGGAAAGGTATCACCTTCGATACCGGTGGCTACAGCCTGAAGCAGAGCGCGTTCATGGACTCCATGAAATCCGACATGGGCGGGGCGGCAACCATTACCGGTGCGCTGGCGTTTGCGATTACCCGTGGCCTGAAAAAACGCGTGAAGCTGTACCTGTGCTGCGCGGACAACATGGTAAGCGGTAACGCCTTCAAGCTGGGCGACATCATTCGCTACCGCAACGGCAAAAATGTTGAAGTGATGAACACCGATGCAGAAGGCCGTCTGGTGCTGGCCGATGGTCTGATCGACGCTTCTGCCCAAAAGCCAGAGTTGATTATCGATATGGCCACCCTGACCGGCGCGGCAAAAACGGCGCTGGGTAACGACTACCATGCGCTGTTCAGCTTTGACGACAAGCTGGCGGCCCGCCTGCTGGCAAGCGCCGCGGCAGAAAACGAACCGTTCTGGCGTCTGCCGCTGGCGGAATTCCACCGCAGCCAGCTGCCGTCTAATTTTGCCGAACTGAATAACACCGCGAGCGCGGCATACCCGGCGGGTGCAAGCACCGCAGCAGGCTTCCTGTCCCACTTCGTTGAGAACTATCACGAAGGCTGGCTGCATATCGACTGCTCCGCAACCTACCGTAAAGCGGCGGTTGAGCAGTGGTCTGCGGGCGCGACCGGCCTGGGCGTGCGTACCGTGGCGAACCTGCTGACGGCTGAGTAATGCTTTTTGCCCTCACCCTAACCCTCTCCCACGGGGAGAGGGGATGGTTTGCTCCCTCTCCCTTGAGGGAGAGGGCCGGGGTGAGGGGGGAAATTCGACATCTGGAATTGTTATGTCCGAAACCAAAAACGAATTAGAAACCCTGCTGGAACAGGCGGCGACCGAGCCCGCCCACCGTCCGGCATTTTTCCGCACGCTGCTGGAATCCACCGTCTGGGTGCCAGGAACCGCGGCGGAAGGTGAGCAGGTTGTTGAAGACAGCGCGCTGGATCTGCTGCACTGGGAGAAAGACGACGGCACCTCGGTGATCCCGTTCTTTACCTCGCTTGAAGCGCTGCAGACCGCCGTTGAAGACGAACAGGCGTTCGTGGTGATGCCGGTGCGCACGCTGTTCGAAATGACGCTGGGCCAGACGCTGTTCCTTAATGCGAAACTGCCGACCGGGAAAGAGTTCACGCCGCGTGAAATCAGCCATCTGATTGGTGAAGAGGGTAACCCGCTCAGCACCCAGGAAGTTCTGGAAGGGGGCGAAACGCTGCTGCTCTCTGAAGTGGCCGAACCGCCAGCGCAGATGATCGATTCCCTGACCACGTTGTTCAAAACCCTGAAGCCGGTAAGACGCGCGTTCCTCTGTTCGATTAAAGAGCAAGCGGATGAACAGCCGGTACTGTTGATTGGTATTGAAGCTGACGCTGATATTGATGAGATCATCCAGGCGGCGGGCAGTGTGGCCACTGATACGTTGCCGGGCGATGAGCCAATTGATATCTGCCAGGTGAAGAACGGTGAGAAGGGCATCAGCCACTTTATTACCGAGCACATCACACCGTTTTATGAGCGTCGCTGGGGCGGTTTCCTGCGCGATCTCAAAACCAACCGCATCATCTGATTACAGCGGGGTGACTGTCACCCCGTTGCTTCCAGCAGCAGTAAATCCATCAGCAGTACCAGATTCGACTCAAACGACGTCACCCCTGCGGCTTCCGCGGCGTAATGCACCGCCTCGTCATAGAGAGCGAAGTGCACGTCCGCCATGCCCGCCAGCGTATTGGCCGAGGCGCGGGTAAACGCGACAATCGTCATCCCGACGTTTTTGGCGATCCGCGCTTTATCCAGCACCTGCTCTGTTTCGCCGCTGCGCGAGACGGCAATAAATACCTGATAACGGGCGGCGTTACTGAGAAAGATGTTCCGGCTGTCACCCGGCCCGGAGATAAACGCCGTTTTCCCCAGCACCTGCAGTTTTTTGGTCAGGTATTCGGCAAACAGATAGGAAAACCCGGCACCGTAGAGAAAGAAGCTCTCTTTGTGACGCAGCAGGTCGGCAAACTGCAGACGCTTCTCATCGGTCACCCACTGGAATGTCTGCTGATAGTTGGCAATAAACTGGCTGAACAGCGCGGGCAACTGCGGAAGGGCGTTTCCTTGCGTCGTAATATGCGGCGTGTCGGTGAGGAGCTGTTTGCAGTGCCAGATAAACTCGCTAAACCCGCTGAACCCCAGCTTCTGACACAGCCGCATAATCGTCGCGGTAGAGACAAATGTCGCCTGCGCCAGTTCCCGCACCGTGATGTTACCCACCAGCAGCGGATGCTCCGTGAGATGGGCGAGTACGCGATATTCCGCGCGGGTCAGCGATTCCCCGCGCGTTAACAGCGTGGCCAGGCGGTTATCCATTATTTCGCGGGTTCAACCGGCAGGTCGTCCCGCGCACCCCACTCACTCCAGGCGCCGTCGTACAGCGTGACGTCGTTTACGCCGAGCGTGGCGAGCGCCAGGATCACCACGCAGGCCGTTACGCCGGAACCGCAGCTGGCAATAATTGGACGGTGTAAATCCACGCCCTGACGATCAAAAATCGCGCGTAGCTCATCGGTGGTTTTCAGCTCGCCCTCAAACACCAGATCGCCCCACGGCACGTTCAACGCCCCCGGAATGTGTCCGCGTTTCAGGCCAGGGCGAGGTTCGTCCGCTTCAGCGTTAAAACGTGCGGCAGGACGCGCATCGACGATTTGAGCAGTGTTTTCATGGCTGACGACCAGCACGTCGGTCAGGCGTTTCACCACATTTGCGTCAAACGTCGCGTCAAAATCCCCCTCCGGCAGCGTCACGTCCCCCTGCTGCAGCGGCAGTTCGTCGCGCTTCCAGCCAGCCAGACCCCCCGCCAGAATCGAGACTTTCTCGACGCCGAAGTTTTTCAGCATCCACCACGCGCGCGGGGCAGAGAAGAGGTTACCTTCATCATAAACAACGAGGTGTTTGTCTTTGCTGATGCCCAGCTCGCGCATCGCTACGGAGAAGGCTTCCGGGCGCGGCAGCATGTGCGGCAGAGGGGAGGTGTGATCGGAGAGGGTTTCGATATCAAAAAATACCGCGCCCGGCAGGTGCCCTGCGCGGTATTCACCGGGAACGTCACGATGCTCCTGGCCCGGAGGAGCCATACGCGCGTCAATAATCTGCACTTCAGGATCGTCGCCGTGCTCAATCAGCCAGTCGGCGGCGACAAAATATGAGGTGGACATGGGTTGCCTCCATTCTTTTCCGTAAAAAAGGATTGTCGATGTTTTTTCTGACACCGACAAGCAAACCACGTTCAACTCGCGAGCAAGCCCCTATTTTTTCACCGCTTCGCCGTTCTGCCAGGCTTTTTGCAGCGCAGGCCAGTACTCGCGGTTAGCCTCGATCATCTCATCCAGAATCGCTTTCGCGTGCTCCATGGTCGGTACGGTGCGATTCAGGGTAAATGCCTGCAGCGCTTTCTCATAGCTCCCTTCAATGGTTGCTTCCACCAGCAACTGTTCAGAGGCGAGCTGCTGTTGTAGCAGCGTCTGATGAAACAGCGGCACCTGGCCCACGCGGACAGGCTCTGGCCCCTCTGAGGTGATATAAGCGGGAACCTCAACGACCGCATCGTACGGCAGATTGGTAATTGCCCCGCGGTTTTCCACCATCACCAGATGACGGCTCCGCAGGTTGAAGGCCAGCGAGCAGGCGACATCGACGATAAACTCGCCGTGAACGCCAACGTGGAAGGCGTCCGGCAGGATCCCGGTACGCTTATATTCTTCGGCTGCGGCAAACAGCTTTTTCTCACGCCCGTTCATCACTTCGTTAGCGCGAGTGTAGTCCGGGTTCTGATGCTCAACAATCTGGTTCGGCATCAGGTAGTACTGCAGATACGGGTTCGGCAGATACTCCGGGAAGTTATCCATGATCGGCTTGATGTTGCGCCAGGTTTTCACCCACGACGGATCGGAGTGCTGCGGGTCGGTTTTGGCGGCATCTTCTGTCAGCAGACCAAACTTCGCGATATGTTTACGCAGCTCCGGCAGCTTGTCCTCGCCGTCCACCAACACACGGGTAAACCAGCCGAAGTGATTCAGCCCAAAGTAGTCCACCTCCAGCTTGCGGCGATCGACCCCCAGAATGGCTCCCATGTTACGCATTGCGGCAACCGGCATATCGCAAATATTCAGCACGCGGGCGTTCGGCCGCAGGCGACGCACCCCCTCTGCGACGATTGCCGCCGGATTGGAGTAGTTTACGATCCATGCTTTTTCATGCGCGTAGCGATCCACCAGATCGATAAGCTCGACCATTGGCAGGATCGTACGCAGCCCGTAAGCCAGCCCGCCGGGGCCGCAGGTCTCCTGACCAACCACGCCGTGGCGCAGCGGGATCTTCTCATCCTGCTCACGCATTTTATACTGGCCAACGCGCATCTGGGCGAAGACGAAGTGTGCGCCGCTGAAGGCCACTTCCGGGTCATTGGTGATGGTAAATTTGATGCTCTGGCTGTGGTCGCGGATCACTTTTTCCACCACCGGGGCAATCGTGTTCTGACGCGCCTCGTCGATGTCGTAAAGGCGGATTTCGGCCAGCGGGAAGTCCTGCAGACGCACCATCAGGCTTTTCACAATACCTGGCGTGTAGGTGCTACCGCCGCCAGCAATCGACAGAATGAATGGGGGTGTAAACATCTTTAGCTCCTTTCAGAGAAACGTCTCAACGGCTTCTCGCATTTTTTTGACATGCAGCCCGTAGACCACCTGAACGTTGTTACCTTGTTTGATAATCCCTTTTGCGCCGGTCGCTTTCAGGCGCGGCTCATCAATGATGGCGACATCCTTTACCGTCACACGTAAGCGGGTGTAACAGTTATCCACCACTTCAATATTTTCCCGGCCGCCCAGACCGACGACGATGGATTCACCCAGCCCGTCGTTATTGCCCTTCGCCTGGTACTCCTGTTTGCTGTAAAGGCGCGTCTCCTGGTCCTCATCTTCACGGCCTGGCGTTTTCATGTTGAAACGCAGGATCAGGAAGCGGAACACCACGAAGTAGAGGGCGAACATGATCAGCCCGACCACGATGTACATCGGCCAGTTGGACTTCTCCGTACCGAGCGGCAGGTTGTAGAGAATAAAATCGATAATCCCGTTAGCGCCGATGGCGTGAACACCCAGCAGGGAGAACAGCATCATCCCGATACCCGTCAGCACCGCGTGCACCACGAACAGCAGCGGGGCGACAAACAGGAAGGAGAACTCGATGGGCTCGGTGACACCGACCAGCAGTGAAGTGAGCGCCGCCGGGATCAGAATCGCTTTTGCTGCCGCTTTACGCTCCGGCTTTGCGGTCATGTACATCGCCAGCGCCGCCGCCGGCAGGCCAAACATCTTGCTGATGCCGCGCGCATCCCATACCACCGTGCTGCTGAGCTGTTTCACCTCCGGGCAGGCCATTTCCGCGAAGTAAATGTTGCGCGCGCCCTGATAAACCGTACCGCACACCTCTTGCGTGCCGCCCAGTTCGGTATACAGGAACGGGGTATAGACCAGATGATGCAGACCGGTGGGCACCAGAATGCGCTCAAGGAAGCCGTAGATCGCCACGCCGAACGGACCAGAACCTTTGATGGCAAGCGCCATTGCGCTAATGCCGTGCTGGGCAAACGGCCACAGCTCGCTCATCACTACGCCGAGCAGCATGGAAACGGGCAGCATCACAATGGCGACAAAACAGTGACCAGAGTAAATCGCCATCGCGCCGTTAAACTGTACGCCGGAGTATTTGTTGTACAGGTATCCAGAAAGCGCGCCGGTCAGGATCCCGGCGAACACGCCCATCTCCAGCACCTGAACGCCCAGCACCATAGTCTGCCCGGCGGCTTTCATCTGTGCTGCGGGTGCCAGTTCGCCCTGAAGCTGTAGCGTGACATTCATGGCGTTGATAAACACCACAAACGTTACCAGCCCAATCAGCGCCGCGTAGCCTTTGTCCCGTGTTGCCAGACCAATCGGGATGCCGACGGCAAACACCAGGGCCAGGTTAACCAGCACCGACACGGCAGATTTGGCGATCAGCTGGCCGATGTTCTGGATCAGCGGATGGCCGAGAAACGGCAGATACTCGGCCAGGTTGCCATTGCCCAGCACATTGCCAAAGGCGATAAACAGACCGACGATCGGTAAAATAAGTACCGGTCCGTACAATGATTTTCCGAAATTTTGTAGGGCGTTCACGGCTCGTTTCATGGCTTTCTCTCTTATTGAACCGCGCACTCGGGGTGCGTCTTGAGCTTAAAACTAGCAGGCTCCCGGCGAGCTTATCCAGCTATCTTCTTGTTTTAAAAACAAATGACGTGAAAGGTAACATGTGACGTTTGACGTTGTGATCGGTGTAACATCACCACGCTGACGATGCGAGCCGCCTTCCAGATCCTAAAAATGGACTTTTTGTATTAACGAAACTTGCGGATAATACTTATCCGGAAGACGACCAACAGGCTCCATGGGCCAGGGACAAAGGATGAAACCGTTTCGCTTAGCCGCGCTCTCTCTTGCGCTGCTCACCACGTTTACGCTTGTCGGCTGTGATAACAGCGACGATAAACCTCAGGCTGCGGCTCCCGCGGCATCTACATCAACCACACCAAAAGCGGCGGAAAAGCCAGACGCTGACAAGCTGGCAAAACTGGCGGCACAAAGTCAGGGCAAAGCGCTCACTCTGCTTGATGCCTCTGAAGTGCAGCTGGACGGCGCCGCCACGCTGGTGCTGACATTCTCTGTTCCACTGAATCCGGATCAGGATTTCTCGAAAACCGTGCATGTCGTGGATAAGAAAAGCGGCAAGGTTGACGGGGCGTGGGAACTGGCGCCGAACCTGAAAGAGCTTCGTCTGCGCCATCTGGAGCCTAACCGCAATCTGGTCGTCACCGTGGAACGCGATCTGCAGGCGTTAAACAAAGCGACTTTTGGCATCGACTACGAAAAAGCCCTGACCACCCGGGATGTCGAGCCGACGGTCGGCTTCGCCAGCCGCGGGTCACTGCTGCCGGGGAAAGTCGTGGAAGGCTTGCCGGTCATGGCGCTCAACGTCAATAACGTGGACGTGAACTTCTATCGCGTGAAACCGGAATCGCTGGCTTCATTCGTCAGCCAGTGGGAATACCGTAACTCGCTGACCAACTGGGAATCTGACAATCTGCTGAAGATGGCCGAGTTGGTTTATACCGGTCGTTTCGATCTTAACCCGGCACGCAACACGCGTGAAAAACTGCTGTTGCCGCTGAAAGATATCAAGCCGCTCCAGCAGTCGGGCGTCTATATTGCAGTGATGAATCAGGCAGGGCACTACAACTACAGCAATGCCGCCACGCTCTTCACCTTAAGCGATATTGGGCTGTCCGCTCACCGTTATCATAACCGTCTCGATATCTTCACCCAGAGCCTGGAAAACGGTGCGGCGCAATCCGGCGTAACCGTCACGCTGTTAAACGATAAAGGGCAGACCCTGGCTGAGGCGAACAGCGATGCCGACGGCCATGCAAAGCTCGAAACTGACAAAGAAGCCGCGCTGATCCTTGCCAGTAAAGATGGCCAGACTACGCTGCTTGACCTCAAGCTGCCGGCACTCGATCTGGCGGAGTTCGACATTGCTGGTAGCCCGGGCTACAGCAAACAATTCTTTATGTTTGGCCCGCGTGACCTCTATCGCCCAGGCGAAACGGTGATCCTGAACGGCTTACTGCGCGACAGCGACGGTAAACCGCTGCCCGCGCAGCCGGTGAAGCTGGATGTGCTTCGTCCGGACGGGCAGGTAGCGCGTACCGTCGTCGTCCAGCCGGAGAACGGCCTCTATCGCTTTAACTATCCGCTGGACAGCGGGGCGCAAACCGGCATGTGGCATATCCGCGCCAATACGGGCGATAACCAGCAGCGTCTGTGGGACTTCCACGTCGAAGATTTTATGCCAGAGCGTATGGCGCTGAATCTGAGCGGACAAAAAACGCCGGTTGCACCGCAGGATAACGTCGACTTTAACGTGGTGGGATATTACCTCTACGGCGCGCCGGCCAACGGTAATGCCCTGCAGGGGCAGCTCTTTTTGCGTCCACTGCGTGAAGCGGTTCCGGCGCTGCCTGGCTTCCAGTTTGGCGATATCGCCGAAGACAACCTGAGTCGCAGCCTGGATGAAGTGCAGCTTACGCTTGATGAACAGGGGCGTGGGCAGGTCTCTACGGAAAGTCAGTGGAAAGAGGTGCACTCTCCGCTTCAGCTGATCCTGCAGGCCAGCCTGCTGGAATCGGGCGGTCGTCCGGTGACGCGTCGTGCTGAACAGGCTATCTGGCCAGCAGCCGAATTACCGGGTATTCGTCCTCAGTTCGCCAGCAAGGCGGTGTATGATTACCGCACCGATACCACCGTTAACCAGCCTATCGTCGATGAAAACGGCAACGCCAGTTTCGACATTGTCTATGCCGATGCCAGTGGGGCGAAAAAGGCTGTTTCCGGGTTACAGGTGCGCCTGATCCGCGAACGCCGCGACTACTACTGGAACTGGTCAGAAAGCGATGGCTGGCAGTCCCAGTTTGATCAAAAAGATCTCATTGAAGGCGAGCAGGAGCTGACCCTCAAGGCCGATGAAACGGGTAAAGTGACGTTCCCGGTAGAGTGGGGCTCCTATCGTCTGGAAGTGAAAGCGCCTGATGACATGGTCAGCAGCGTACGTTTCTGGGCCGGGTACAGCTGGCAGGATAACAGTGACGGCACGGGAGCCGCGCGCCCCGACCGCGTGACCCTGAAACTGGATAAGCCTTCTTACCAGCCGGGTGACACCATCCAGTTGCATATCGCCGCACCTGCCGCAGGTAAAGGCTATGCGATGATCGAATCCAGCGAAGGGCCACTGTGGTGGAAAGAGATCGACGTCCCGGCCAACGGACTGGATCTGTCTATTCCGGTAGACAAAGCCTGGAAACGCCACGACCTCTATCTCAGCACGCTGGTGGTTCGCCCTGGCGATAAATCCAAATCCGCCACGCCGAAGCGGGCGGTTGGCCTGCTGCATCTGCCGATGGGGGATGAAAATCGCCGTCTGAATATCGCGCTGGATAACCCGCAGAAAATGCGCCCTAACCAGACGCTTTCCGTGAAAGTAAAAGCCAGCGTGAAAGAGGGCCCGGTACCACAGAAAGTGAACGTGCTGGTCTCCGCGGTGGACAGCGGCGTGCTGAACATTACCGATTACGTCACGCCGGATCCGTGGCAGGCCTTCTTTGGTCAGAAGCGCTATGGCGCGGATATCTACGATATCTACGGCCAGGTGATTGAAGGCCAGGGACGTATGGCCGCGCTGCGTTTTGGTGGTGACGGCGATGAGCTTAAACGCGGCGGTAAGCCGCCGGTGAACCATGTCACCATTATCGCCCAGCAGGCACAGCCAGTGACGCTTGATGCGAATGGTGAAGGGTCCATCACACTGCCAATTGGAGACTTCAACGGTGAGCTGCGTCTGATGGCGCAGGCCTGGACGGAAGAGGATTTCGGCAGCAGCGAAAGCAAAGTGATTGTGGCCGCGCCGGTCATTACCGAGCTTAATACGCCGCGCTTCCTGGCAAGCGGCGATACCTCACGGTTGACACTGGATCTCACTAACCTGACCGATCAGCCGCAAACGCTAAATGTGGCCTTAACCGCGACCGGCAAGCTGTCGCTGGAAGGGGCACAGCCGCAGCCTGTCAAACTGCCACCGGGTGCGCGCAGCACGCTGTTTATTCCGGTGCGTGCACTGGAAGGTTACGGTGACGGCGAAGTGACGGCGCAGGTAACAGGACTTCAGCTGCCTGGCGAGACCTTCGCTCCGCAGCAGAAGAGCTGGAAAATCGGCGTCCGTCCTGCGTTCCCGGCGCAGACGGTGAATACCGGGGCCATGCTGAACCCGGGTGAGTCCTGGACTGCGCCAGGGCAGCATATCAACGGCTTCTCTCCCGCTACATTGCAGGGACAACTGCTGCTTAGCGGCAAACCGCCGCTTAATCTGGCGCGCTATATCCGTGAGCTGCAGGCATATCCTTATGGCTGTCTTGAACAAACCACCAGTGGTCTGTTCCCGTCGCTCTATACCAACGCGTCACAGCTGAAGGCGCTTGGCATTAAAGGCGACACGGACGACAAACGTCGTGCTGCCATTGATATTGGCATCTCCCGCCTGCTGCAGATGCAGCGTGACGACGGTGGTTTTGCGCTCTGGGATAAAAACGGTCCGGAAGAGTACTGGCTGACTGCCTATGTCACTGACTTCCTGGTGCGTGCCGGTGAGCAGGGCTACAGCGTGCCGACGGATGCGGTCAATAATGCCAATAGCCGACTGCTCCGCTACCTGCAGGATCCGGGCATGATGTCCATCCGCTACAGCGACAATACTCAGGCCAGCAAATTTGCCGTGCAGGCCTATGCCGCACTGGTACTGGCGCGCCAGCAAAAAGCCCCGCTGGGTGCGTTGCGTGAAATCTGGGATCGTCACGGGCAGGCGGCTTCCGGTCTGCCGCTGATGCAGCTCGGTATGGCACTCAAACTGATGGGGGATGCCCCGCGCAGCCAGCAGGCGCTGGATCTGGCCCTCAAAACGCCGCGCAACGACAGCAGAAACTGGATGGCGGATTACGGTAGCGCGCTTCGTGATAACGCGCTGATGCTCTCCCTTCTGGAGGAATACAAGCTGCTGCCGGATGCGCAAAATAGGCTGCTGAATGCCCTGTCTGAACAGGCCTTCAGCCAGCGCTGGCTGTCTACGCAGGAGAGTAACGCGCTGTTCCTGGCCGGACGTTCGCTACAAACTCTGTCCGGAGCATGGCAGGCGGAAACCTCACTCTCGGGTACCGCATTGAGTGGTGACAAGGCGCTGGTGCAGAATATGAATGGCGATCAGCTTGGTGCGCTGCAGGTGACCAACACCGGCACGACACCGCTGTGGGTGCGTCTGGATAGCACCGGTTACCCGGACTCAGCCCCTCAGCCATCCTCGAATGTTCTACAGATTGAGCGCCATATTCTGGCAACCGACGGCAGTTCGAAATCGCTCTCTTCGCTGAAGAGCGGTGAGCTGGTGCTGGTATGGCTGGAAGTGAAAGCCAGCCAGAACGTGCCGGATGCGCTGGTGGTGGATCTCCTCCCGGCGGGTCTGGAGCTGGAGAACCAGAACCTGGCAAGCAGCAGCGCCAGCCTGCAGGACAGCGGCAGCGAAGTGCAGAACCTGCTTAGCCAGATGCAGCAGGCGGATATTCAGCATATGGAGTTCCGCGACGACCGCTTTGTGGCCGCAGTGCCGGTAAACGAAGGGCAGCCGGTTACGCTGGTTTATCTGGCGCGCGCCGTGACGCCGGGAACGTACCAGGTACCGGTGCCGCTGGTGGAGTCCATGTATGTTCCGCAGTGGCGGGCAACGGGTGCGGCCAGTGGCCCGCTGATTGTTGTACCGTAATATGTCAGTTGCACGTCTGATACGCTCCCGCTGGCTGTGGCTGGCGGGGGCGCTTCTCATTTTATGGGGGCTGATTGTCGCCGCCGACCGCCTCTGGCCGTTGCCGCTGAAAGAGGTTAACCCCGCCCGGGTGGTGGTCGATGAGAAGGGCACGCCGCTCTGGCGTTTTGCCGACAGCGAAGGGATCTGGCGTTATCCGGTCACGATTGAAGAGGTCTCTCCTCGCTATCTTGAGGCCCTGATCCAGTATGAAGATCGCTGGTTCTGGGAGCATCCAGGCGTGAATCCTTTCTCTGTGCTGCGCGCCGCCTGGCAGGATCTGACGTCCGGTAAGGTTGTCTCCGGGGGCAGCACGCTGACCATGCAGGTTGCGCGTCTGCTGGATCCGCATCCGCGCACCTTTGGCGGTAAAATTCGTCAACTCTGGCGGGCGATGCAGCTTGAATGGCACCTCTCCAAGCGCGAGATCCTCACCCTCTACCTTAACCGCGCCCCGTTTGGCGGGACGCTCCAGGGAATAGGTGCTGCAAGCTGGACCTATCTGGGTAAACCGCCATCACAGCTCAGCTATTCCGAAGCGGCCCTGCTGGCGGTGCTACCTCAGGCCCCCAGCCGTTTACGCCCGGACCGCTGGCCGGCGCGGGCGGAAGCGGCGCGCAACAAAGTGCTCGACCGGATGGTAACGCAGGGCGTCTGGTCAGCCCGACAGGTTAACGAATCCCGTGAAGAGCCGGTATGGCTGGCTCCCCGGCAGATGCCCCAGCTGGCGCCGCTCTTCGCACGCATGATGCTGGGAAAAAGCCGTGATACCAAAATTGTCACCACTCTGGATGCCGCCTTACAACGGCAGCTGGAAGAGCTGGCAATGAACTGGAAATCCCGCCTGCCAGCGCGCAGTTCACTGGCGATGATCGTCGTGGATCATACCAATATGAAAGTGCGCGGCTGGGTCGGTTCGGTGGATATTAACGATGACACCCGCTTCAGCCATGTGGATATGGTGAATGCGATCCGATCCCCGGGATCGGTACTGAAACCTTTTATCTACGGTATGGCGCTCGACGATGGATTGATCCATCCCGCTTCGCTGCTTCAGGATGTTCCCAGGAAAACCGGTGATTATCGTCCCGGTAACTTTGACAGCGGATTCCATGGGCCGGTGAGCATGAGCGAAGCGCTGGTGCGCTCCCTTAATCTGCCTGCCGTGCAGGTGCTGGAGGCGTACGGGCCTAAGCGTTTTGCCGGCATGCTCAGCAACGCAGGGTTGCCGCTTATTTTGCCTGCGGGGGCGCAGCCAAATCTGTCGTTGATCCTGGGCGGGGCGGGAGCGCGGCTGGCAGATATTACTGCTGCCTACAGCGCTTTTGCCCGCCACGGTAAAGCGGGAAGGCTGCGCTTACAGCCAGGTGATACGCTGGTTGAACGTCCGCTGTTGTCACCCGGCTCGGCCTGGATTATTCGCCGTATTCTGGCGAATGAAGCCCAACCGTTACCGGATAACGCACTGCCGCAGGTTGCACCGCTGGCATGGAAAACGGGCACCAGCTACGGCTATCGCGATGCCTGGGCCATTGGCCTGAATGCGCGTTACGTGATTGGCATCTGGACAGGAAGGCCGGACGGCACGCCCGTGGCGGGACAGTTTGGTTTTGCCAGTGCCGTACCTCTGTTAAATCAGGTGAATAACCTGCTTCAGTCGCGCTCAACGATAGACGAAGCGCGCCTGCCACGCGATCCGCGCCCGGAAAGCGTCGGGCGAGGCGTGATCTGCTGGCCTGGCGGGCAATCGTTGCCGGAGGGCAGTGAAAACTGCCGTCGACGCCTGTCGACCTGGCTGCTGGAAGGGAGTGAGCCGCCGACGCTGTTGCTGCCGGAGCAGGAGGGCATCCGCGGGATCCGTTTCCCGATCTGGCTGGATAAAACTGGCAAACGCGTGGCGGCAGATTGCCCGGATGCCACAGAGAAAGTGCTGGACGTCTGGCCGCTGCCCCTGGAGCCGTGGCTACCGGCAGCGGAAAAAAGAGCGGCACGTCTTCCTTCTCCCTCAACGGTTTGTCCACCGCTGGATGATAACAATGCGGCACCGCTAATGATTTCGGGTGTCAGAGAGGGGGCGGTCATTAAGCGTCTGCCGGGTGAGGACAATGTGACAATTTCCGTCACGACCAGCGGGGGAGAAGGGCAGCGATGGTGGTTTTTAAATGGCGAGCCTCTTGAACATAAAAATCGGAATTTTTCAATGCAGTTATCTTTGCCCGGTAAATATCAATTAGTTGCCATGGATGAGGCCGGGAAATTGGCTACGCTTAATTTTGAATTAAGCCGCTAACCCCTACTCCCTATTAATTAGCTTGATAATAATCAATGTTCGTTCCTGCGAAAAAACGAGAATGCGTTTTTATTTGAAGGAATGAGCAATGACAAAAATAAAAAGCCAGGGAGACGGCCTTTTACCCGCTGTATCCCGACGTCAGTTTATTCAGGCCGGGTCGGCGCTTGCTGCCCTGCCGTTTGTCGCCCGCGTTGGCAAAGCAGAGTCGAGTGAAGGCACCGCTGCACAAGATGAGCCTGCGGAAAACATTATTCAGACCTGCAGCACATTTGACTGCGGGGGGAAGTGTGATATTCGGGCCCACGTCAACGATGGCGTGGTGACCCGAATTTCTACGCGCCCGGATAATGAGCTGGATCCGCAAATGCCGGTGATGCGCGCCTGCGTTCGTGGCCGGGCTTACCGGAAATTTGTTTACCATCCTGACCGTTTAAAATATCCGATGAAACGCGTGGGTAAGCGCGGTGAAGGAAAATTTGAACGTATTTCGTGGGATGAAGCTACCACGCTTATTGCCGAACGGTTAAAAACGATCACGCAACAATATGGCGCAGCCTCGCGCTATGTTCATGTGGGTACGGCGGTTTCCGGGGGCACCTTTTCCGGGGATAAGATGGTCCGTCGTTTGCTCAACTTAACCGGCGGATACCTTGAAAGCTATCATTCGGTCAGTATGGGCAATACAGCTGCCGCGACGCCTTACACCTACGGCACCGCCGCCAGCGGCAGTTCGCTGGATACACTGCAGGATACCCGGCTGGTGATCCTCTGGGGTCATAACCCAACGGAGACCATTTTTGGTCACAGCAACCACTATTTCCAGAGGATGAAGCAAAACGGCACGCGTTTTATCGTGGTCGATCCACGCTATTCAGATACCGTTTCATCCCTTGCCGATCAATGGATCCCCTTATTACCGACGACCGATAACGCGCTGATGGACGCGATGATGTACGTTATCGTCACGGAAAACCTGCACGATCGCGAATTTATTCAGCGCTATACGCTGGGCTTCGATGAAGCCTCAATGCCTGAAGGTGTGCCCGCCAACGAGTCTCTTGTCGCCTATCTGACCGGTGCGAAAGATGGAGTGGTGAAAACTCCCGAATGGGCAGAGCAAATTACCCATGTGCCAGCGCAGACCATCCGGCAGCTGGCACGCGACTATGCCACAACAAAACCTGCCGCGTTAATTCAGGGCTGGGGTCCACAGCGCCACAACTGCGGCGAACGCACTGCGCGTGGCTCTACGCTGCTGGCAACGCTGACGGGCAATGTTGGCGTAAAAGGTGGGTGGGCTGCAGGATATGGTGGTTGTGCCAACCGGAAATTTGCGGTCGGTCCTGACATGCCGGATAACCCGGTCAAAGCAAAAATATCGGTGATGAACTGGGTTCAGGCCGCTGACGATGCCTCACAGGTCACACCGGATGTCGGCCTGAAGGATGCTGAAAAGCTCGACAGTAATATCCGCATTCTGTTTTCTCTGGCGGGTAACTATCTTGCTAACCAGAACCCCGATCTGCATCAGGCGACACGGGTACTGGAAGACGAGTCGAAAATTCAGTTCATCGTGGTAAGCGATCTCTTCATGACGCCGAGTGCCCGCTATGCCGATCTTCTGCTGCCGGAAACCAGCTTTATGGAACGCTGGAATATCGGTGAAACCTGGGGGACCGCAAGCTATCTGATCCTCTCGGAAAAGCTGATCAAACCCGAATTTGAACGCCGTTCAGACTATGACTGGCTGCGCGAAGTAGCCGCTAAGCTGGGTATCGAACCGGCCTTCAGCCAGGGGCGGGATGAAAAGGCGTGGATTGAACACATATGGGAGCAGACACGCCTGGCGATGCCAGAGGAAAACTTGCCTGACTTCGCGACGCTGCAAAAGACGCGGCAACATCTCTTCAAAAGCGCACCGTATGTCGCTTTTGAGGACAATATTCGCGACCCGCAAAATTATCCTTTCCCGACGCCATCCGGAAAAATTGAGATCTTCTCGAAGCGTCTTTACGACATGCATCACCCGGAAATCCCTGCGCTGTCGCATTACGTGCCAGCCTATGAAGGACCGGAGGATGAACTGGCGAAGACGTTCCCGCTACAGCTCATTACCTGGAAGGGGAAAAACCGCGCCAACTCCACTCAGTATGCCAACCCATGGCTGATTGAGGTTCAGCAGCAAAAGTTATGGATTAACCCACAGGACGCGCAAAAACGCGGTATTGCGCAGGGAGATACCGTGCGTATTCACAATGCACGGGGGATATGTGAAATCCCGGCCGAAGTCACGCCGCGCATCATTCCTGGCGTTGTTGCCATGCAGGCTGGCGCCTGGTGGCAGCCGGACGAGCGGGGCATTGATAAAGGTGGCTGCGCGAACGTGCTCAGCTCCGCCCGCATTACCGCACTTGCGAAAGGGAATTCTCATCAAAGCATGCTGGTGGAGGTCGCAAAAGCATGAGTCAGTTTAAACACTACGCGCCGGTGAGCGACAAACAGCTGGGCTTCTATATCGACTCATCCCGCTGCTCGGGCTGCAAGGCCTGCCAGGTGGCGTGCAAAGATAAAAACAACCTTGAACCCGGGCGTCGTTTCCGTCGCGTGTACGAAATCAACGGCGGGAATTTCATCCCAACCGGCCAGGGCGGCGTCAGCAATAACGTTTTTGCCTACACACTTTCTGTCTCCTGCAACCACTGTGCGGATCCTGTCTGCACCAAAAACTGCCCGACCACCGCGATGCATAAGCGTCCGGGTGACGGCATCGTGCGCGTCGATACGGATAAGTGCGTCGGCTGTGGATATTGTGCGTGGTCATGCCCCTATGGCGCGCCGCAGCTCAACGAGCAGACCGGGCAGATGTCCAAATGCGATTTTTGCGTGGATCTGCAGGCGAAAGGCGAACAGCCTGTCTGCGTGGCAACCTGTCCCCTTGAAGCGATCAAATTCGGGCCGATTGATGAACTTCGGGCGAAATACGGTGTGGTCTGTGACGTGAAGGGATTGCCTGATTCCTCCATCACCAAACCTAACCTGGTGATCAAAGCACATCAGGGCGCAGAGAAAGAGGGGACACGTCATGCATGAGTTACCGTTGCTGATTTTTACCCTGTTCCTTCAGGGATCGGTAGGCGTTACGCTCTGGCTGGCGCTCGGAGGCGCGCAGGCTTCGCCGCGTAACGCGCTGCTGCCTGCTGCCGGGGCATTCGTGCTGGCCTGCCTGGGGCTGCTCGCCTCGACGCTGCATATGGGCTACCCGCTCAATGCTCTCAACGCGCTGCGCCACGTATCCAGCTCCTGGCTGAGCCGTGAGATTGTATTTGCCAGCCTTTACCTTGCGGCGCTTGGTCTTGCGACGCTGCTGATGTTCGCGAAAAAACCAGGCTGGAAGCCGCTTCTGGCGGTGGCGGGGCTTGTCGGGCTGGTGGACGTGTTCTGCATGGCGCAGATTTATATCCATACGTCGGTTGTCACCTGGCAGCACATCAACACGCTGGTGCTGTTCATCGGCTCGGTGGGAATCATTGGCTCAGCCTGCGTGGCCGTTGGGGCGCCTTCCCGGATTAACCTGCGCGCGGCGGTTGTGATTATTACCCTGCTGGTGCTTGTGCGTCTGGTGATGCAGCCCGTCTGGCTGGCCGACATTACAGCCATGGACAACACCGTGGTGACATTCCCTCACGCTCCGTTACGGATGCTGGAGCAACTGCGCACGGTGCATCTGCTGAGCTGGTGCGTTTCCGTTGCGGGCATGCTGTGTTTTGCCGCGGGCGGTCTGAAGGCCGCGCGAGGCCCGGTGCTGCTGGGCAGCGCATTACTGATTGTGGGTGAGCTGATGCTGCGCTTCGTTTTCTTCAGTATTGGCTGATGGCCGGATTAACGCTTATCCCGGCGATGGACGTGACGCATGCGTGCGTTTGTCGCCGTTTCCGCCATGCCTCCTGCCACGCCTGTGCGGACGCTTGCCCTGTGCAGGCGTTCTCTTTTACGGACTCGGGCGTTCTGATTGATGACAGCCGTTGTATTGAATGCGGTGACTGCCTGTTTGTCTGCCCAGCCGGAGCCATTACCGGCATCGTACCGCGAAAACGCTTTTTGCGTGGAGATACGCTTGTCGGGCCGTTTGCGGAACGCGCACCTGGAGTGAATGAGCTGCTACTGTGGCACGCGCAATACCGCGTTCGTTTTATCAGTATTGAGGTGGAGCACCATCCTGACTGGCTGCTGGCGCTTGCCCGGCTTAATCTTACGCTTCGCCGACGCGGTGAAGCGGCGTGGGCATTTAAGCTCATCCCGCACAACGAGGTGAATCTCGCCCGCCGTGCGCTAATGCACGTTCACCGTGAGGATGTTCGTGCCTGTTGCGTCATGCCCGGCCTGCGTGAGTTGCGAAGGGCTTTTCCCGCGTTTAGCGAGGCAGAGATCGCTCTCGACGCCGGAAAGTGCGTGCTGTGCGGGGCGTGCTGGCGAAGCTGTCAGGAAAAGGCGATTCGTTTTGAGAACGCCAGTCTGAGGGTGGAAACCGAATATTGCACCGGTTGCGGTGGTTGTGAAGCGGTTTGCCAGCATGCGGCGATAAAAGTGACACAAACAGAGGGAATAGCGAAAACGGTAACCATGCCCGCATATGAGGCCAATTGCCAGACGTGCCGCCGTCAGTTCTGGTCATTTACGCCGGAAGAAAAGCAGTGCCCGCTCTGTTTCCACCATCACTACGGGATGCGAAATCTGTCCTGTTGCTAATCTTCGTCTCATTTTAAAAAAATGTTATGTATAACCATAGGCAATGGCGCTATTGCTCTTTATAATCCGCGCCACACCATACTCAGGTATGCAAAAACAACAGAACATTTTACAGAGGTTATCAATGGCTATTGAACGTACTTTTTCCATCATCAAACCAAACGCGGTGGCAAAAAACGTTATTGGCAGCATCTTCGCTCGCTTTGAATCAGCAGGGTTTAAGATCGTTGGCACCAAAATGCTGCATCTGACCGTTGAGCAGGCTCGTGGTTTCTACGCTGAGCATGAAGGTCGCCCATTCTTTGACGGTCTGGTTGAGTTCATGACCTCTGGCCCGATCGTGGTATCCGTGCTGGAAGGCGAAAATGCGGTACAGCGTCACCGTGACCTGCTGGGTGCAACCAACCCGGATAACGCGCTGGCAGGTACGCTGCGCGCTGACTACGCTGACAGCTTCACCGAGAACGGCACCCACGGTTCTGACTCTGTTGAATCTGCAGCGCGCGAAATCGCTTTCTTCTTCGCAGAAGGCGAAGTGTGTCCACGTACCCGTTAATTTAACGGTTTCGTTTACACATTATTTTCGTAAATGCCACGTGCAAACGTGGCATCCCTGCGCCAGACTTTGTACAATGCAACGCCCCGGACGAGCAGAACGCTTTCCGGGGCGTTTCTTTTCAACCCTCCATGGGCCATAACGTGTAACAACGAGGCCGGAAAATATTATGTCTGAATTAGTGAATACCTCCGAAGTCGCCACGCCTGCGGTTCCAAATAAAAATGGAAAAATTAACCTGCTGGATCTGAACCGTCAGCAGATGCGCGAGTTCTTTAAAGAGTTGGGCGAGAAGCCGTTTCGTGCCGATCAGGTCATGAAATGGATGTACCACTATTGCAGCGACAATTTTGATGACATGACTGACATCAACAAAGTGCTGCGCAACAAGCTCAAAGAAGTGGCTGAAATCCGCGCACCGGAAGTGGTGGAAGAACAACGCTCTTCAGATGGCACCATCAAATGGGCGATTGCCGTTGGCGATCAGCGTGTTGAAACCGTGTATATCCCGGAAGACGATCGCGCCACGCTGTGCGTCTCTTCTCAGGTTGGCTGTGCGCTGGAGTGCAAATTCTGCTCAACCGCGCAGCAAGGTTTTAACCGTAACCTGCGTGTATCGGAAATCATTGGCCAGGTCTGGCGTGCCGCGAAAATCGTTGGCGCGGCGAAAGTGACCGGAACCCGCCCAATTACCAACGTGGTGATGATGGGGATGGGTGAACCGCTGCTGAACCTGACTAACGTGGTTCCGGCAATGGAAATCATGCTGGACGATTTCGGTTTTGGCCTCTCCAAACGTCGCGTGACGCTTTCTACGTCAGGCGTGGTTCCGGCTCTGGATAAGCTGGGTGACATGATTGACGTGGCGCTGGCCATCTCTCTGCATGCGCCAAACGATGAAATCCGCGACGAAATTGTGCCGATCAACAAAAAGTACAATATCGAAACCTTCCTTGCGGCGGTGCGTCGCTACCTGGAAAAATCCAACGCCAACCAGGGCCGCGTAACCATCGAGTACGTGATGCTCGACCACGTGAACGACGGTACCGAGCATGCGCATGAACTGGCTGCACTGCTGAAAGATACGCCGTGCAAAATTAACCTGATCCCATGGAACCCGTTCCCGGGAGCGCCGTATGGCCGCAGCTCGAACAGCCGTATCGACCGTTTCTCGAAGGTGTTGATGGAGTACGGTTTCACCACCATCGTGCGTAAAACCCGTGGTGATGATATCGATGCCGCATGCGGTCAGCTGGCGGGTGATGTGATTGACCGAACCAAACGTACCCTGCGTAAACGCATGCAGGGCGAGACGATTGCGGTCAAAGCTGTTTGATTATTATGCAATCACGGCGCATTATTGCGCCGTGAAGCATAATCTTACTGAATAATCAGTCAGATTCGTGATGACTGAGTAATAATTACGGTGCGTTTCATACGACTTTCGGGCAGTATGTAACGACGTAACAACAGTTTAGCTTCACGGGCAGGGCGCACTGTCATCTCCGGGCTGACAGTCTTATACTGACTGTTCAAGGTTAACTGACCAGAAGTTTCGCGGTGCGGGTGGCATTGTGACTCACCGGCACCTGAACCCTTATTTTTCACGTACCAGTAGTTGTAGCGAATGAATACTGAAGCCACTCACGACCAACATGAAGCACTCTCCACTGGCGTTCGTCTTCGCAACGCCCGTGAACAACTCGGACTCAGCCAGCAAGCCGTTGCAGAACGCTTGTGCCTGAAGGTTTCCACGGTTCGCGATATTGAAGAAGATAAGGCACCTGCCGATCTGGCTTCAACATTCTTGCGCGGGTATATCCGCTCTTACGCAAAACTGGTGCACATCCCCGAAGACGAATTACTGCCAATGATGGAGAAGCAGGCACCGGTTCGTGCAGCCAAAGTTGCACCGATGCAGAGCTTCTCTTTGGGCAAACGTCGTAAAAAACGTGATGGCTGGCTGATGAGCTTCACCTGGTTGGTGCTGTTTGTGGTGGTCGGTCTGACCGGCGCATGGTGGTGGCAAAACCACAAGGCGCAGCAGGAAGAGATCACCACGATGGCCGATCAATCCTCTGCCGAACTTAACCAGGCCGGAAACGGTAACGCGCAGAGCGTTCCACTGAGCACCGAAAGCGCGGCAACGACCAGCGAACCACAAACCGCGACGACCGATACGCCAGCTACCGACGCTGCGCAGACCCCAGCGGCAACGGCTAACACGTCAGCGCCTCAGACGCAGGCTCCAGCGCAGGATCAAAACGCGGTGGTTGCACCTTCTCAGGCTCCTGTGGATACCGCAACGAACGCACCGGCGGCGAACACCGCTGCACCTCTGCCGACCGATCAGGCCGGTGTCGCAACGCCCGCGGTTGACCCTAACGCGCTGGTGATGAATTTCACTGCTGACTGCTGGTTAGAAGTCACTGACGCAACAGGTAAAAAACTGTTCAGCGGCCTGCAGCGTAAAGATGGCACGTTAAACCTAACCGGTCAGGCACCGTATAAACTTAAAATCGGCGCTCCGGCAGCGGTACAGATCCAGTATCAAGGAAAACCTGTCGATCTGAGCCGCTTTATCAGAACTAACCAGGTTGCACGTCTTACCGTTAATGCCGAACAATCAGCAGCACAGTAACAGACGGGCTACGCGGGAGATTTTTCATGCATAACCAGGCTCCGATTCAACGTAGAAAATCAAAACGGATTTACGTTGGGAATGTGCCAATCGGCGATGGGGCGCCTATCGCCGTCCAGTCGATGACCAATACGCGCACCACGGATGTGGAAGCGACGGTCAACCAAATCAAAGCATTAGAACGCGTAGGCGCGGACATTGTTCGCGTCTCCGTGCCGACCATGGACGCCGCAGAGGCGTTCAAACTGATCAAACAGCAGGTCAGTGTGCCGCTGGTTGCAGACATCCACTTCGACTACCGCATTGCGCTTAAAGTTGCCGAATACGGCGTCGACTGCCTGCGTATCAACCCAGGCAACATCGGTAACGAAGAGCGTATCCGCATGGTGGTGGACTGTGCACGCGATAAGAACATCCCCATCCGTATCGGCGTGAACGCCGGTTCTCTGGAAAAAGATCTGCAGGAAAAGTACGGCGAACCCACGCCGCAGGCGCTGCTTGAATCCGCGATGCGTCACGTTGATCATCTGGATCGTCTTAACTTCGATCAGTTCAAGGTCAGCGTAAAAGCCTCTGATGTCTTCCTGGCGGTAGAGTCCTATCGTCTGCTGGCGAAGCAGATCGATCAGCCCCTGCACCTTGGGATCACCGAGGCAGGTGGCCTGCGCAGTGGCTCTGTCAAATCAGCCATCGGCCTGGGTCTGCTGCTCTCGGAAGGGATCGGCGACACCCTGCGCGTTTCGCTGGCGGCCGATCCGGTCGAAGAGATCAAAGTTGGCTTCGACATCCTGAAATCACTGCGTATCCGCGCACGTGGGATCAACTTCATTGCCTGTCCAACCTGTTCACGTCAGGAGTTTGACGTCATCGGAACCGTGAATGCCCTGGAGCAACGTCTTGAAGACATCATCACCCCAATGGACGTCTCCATCATCGGTTGTGTGGTGAATGGCCCGGGTGAAGCGCTGGTGTCAACGCTGGGCGTCACCGGCGGTAACAAGAAAAGTGGTCTCTATGAAGATGGCGTTCGTAAAGATCGTCTGGATAATAGTGATATGATCGATCAGCTTGAAGCGCGCATTCGTGCCAAAGCGTCGATGATGGACGAAGCGCAGCGCATCAGCGTTCAGCAGGTTGAAAAATAACGTGATGGGAAGCGAAGTGCTTCCCATGTATGATTGAACCCATTCTTTGGGTTCTTTTTTGTATATAGAAAGAGAATAAACGTGGCAAAAAACATTCAAGCCATCCGCGGCATGAACGATTATCTGCCTGGCGAAACCGCCATCTGGCAGCGCATTGAAGGCACACTGAAACAGGTGCTCGGCAGCTACGGTTACAGCGAAATCCGTTTGCCGATTGTAGAGCAGACCCCGTTATTCAAACGCGCGATCGGCGAAGTGACCGACGTGGTTGAAAAAGAGATGTACACCTTTGAGGACCGCAACGGCGACAGCCTGACACTGCGTCCTGAAGGTACGGCGGGCTGCGTACGCGCCGGCATCGAACATGGTCTCCTGTACAATCAGGAGCAGCGCCTGTGGTATATCGGCCCGATGTTCCGCCACGAACGTCCGCAGAAAGGTCGTTATCGCCAGTTCAACCAGTTGGGTGTGGAAGTGTTTGGCCTGCAAGGCCCCGACATTGACGCTGAGCTGATCATGCTGACCGCCCGCTGGTGGCGTGCGCTGGGCATCTCTGAGCACGTCTCTCTGGAGCTGAACTCTATCGGCTCTCTGGAAGCGCGTGCCAACTACCGCGATGCGCTGGTGGCGTTCCTTGAAGAGCACAAAGAGAAGCTGGACGAAGACTGCAAACGTCGCATGTACAGCAACCCGCTGCGCGTGCTTGATTCCAAAAATCCGGACGTGCAGGCGCTGCTGAACGATGCGCCTGCATTAGGCGATTACCTGGACGACGAGTCTCGCGAACACTTTGCTGGTCTTTGCAAACTGCTCGAAGCAGCAGGCATTGCCTATACCGTTAATCAGCGCCTGGTGCGCGGTCTGGACTACTATAACCGTACCGTGTTTGAGTGGGTTACCACCAGCCTCGGTTCGCAGGGCACCGTGTGTGCTGGCGGCCGTTATGACGGTCTGGTTGAGCAGCTTGGCGGCCGTGCCTCGCCTGCGGTTGGCTTCGCAATGGGCCTTGAGCGACTTGTTTTGCTGGTTCAGGCAGTTAATCCGGAATTTAAAGCAGATTCCGTTGTCGATATATACCTGGTGGCCTCAGGCGCGGAAACGCAGTCTGCGGCGATGCAGCTTGCTGAACGCGTGCGCGATGCACTGCCGGAGGTTAAGCTGATGACCAACCATGGCGGCGGCAACTTCAAAAAACAGTTTGCTCGTGCCGATAAGTGGGGCGCAAGTATTGCACTGGTGCTGGGTGAGTCCGAAGTGGCCAACGGCGAAGTGGTAGTGAAAGACCTGCGCTCTGGTGAGCAGACAACGGTAACGCAGGACGGCGTTGCGGCGCACTTGCGCACTCTATTGGGCTAAGGAGAAGGACTGCGTGGAAATTTACGAGAACGAACACGACCAGGTCGACGCGATCAAACGCTTCTTTGCTGAAAACGGCAAAGCGCTGGTTGTTGGGGTTATTTTAGGTGTAGGTGCATTGATTGGCTGGCGCTACTGGAACAATCATCAGGCGGATTCCGCGCGCGGCGCGTCTCTGTCCTATGAAAATACCGTGAGCGCCATTCGTGCCGATCAGCCGCAAACGCTGACGGCAGCAGAGAAATTTGCCGCTGACAACAAAAACACCTACGGTGCGCTGGCCGCGCTGGAAGTGGCTCAGCAGTACATCGACAAGAACGAACTGGATAAAGCGGCTGCCCAGCTGTCGCAGGGGCTTGCGGCCGCCAGCGATGACAATCTGAAAGCGGTTATCAATCTGCGCCTGGCCCGTATCCAGGTTCAGCAGAAAAAAGCTGATGAAGCGCTGAAAACGCTCGATACCATCAAAGGCGAAGGTTTTGCTGCCATCGTTGCCGATCTGCGCGGTGAAGCACTGCTGAGCAAAGGTGATAAAGCGGGCGCGCGTAAAGCGTGGCAAGCCGGTGTAGATAGCAATGCATCCCCTGCGCTGAGCGAAATGATGCAGATGAAAATAAATAATTTGTCCGTCTGAGAGGGACCCGATGCAATTGCGTAAATTACTTCTGCCAGGACTGCTTTCTGTTACGTTATTGAGTGGCTGTTCACTGTTCAGTGGCGAAGAAGACGTTGTGAAAATGTCCCCGCTGCCGACGGTTGAAAACCAGTTTACTCCGTCAACCGCGTGGAGTACTTCCGTGGGGGATGGAATTGGTGATTTCTATTCCAACCTGCACCCGGCTTTTGCTGACAGCGTTATCTATGCGGCTGACCGTAAAGGTACCGTAAAAGCGCTTAACGCCGATGACGGAAAAGAAGTGTGGTCCGTTAACCTGGCGGAAAAAGACGGCTGGTTCTCCCGTAAACCTGCACTGCTGTCTGGCGGCCTGACCGTTGCCGGTGGTCATGTATACGTGGGAAGCGAAAAAGCACAGGTCTATGCCCTGAACACCAGCGACGGTTCTGTTGCCTGGCAAACCACGGTTGCCGGTGAGTCTCTGTCTCGTCCGGTGGTGAGCGACGGCCTGGTGCTGATCCACACCAGCAACGGCCAGCTGCAGGCGCTGAACGAAGCCGATGGTCTGGTGAAATGGACCGTCAACCTGGATATGCCATCACTCTCCCTGCGCGGCGAATCTGCCCCGGCGACAGCCTTTGGTGCTGCCATTGTGGGTGGTGATAACGGTCGCGTGAGCGCGGTGCTGATGCAGCAAGGTCAGATGATCTGGCAGCAGCGTATCTCTCAGGCGACGGGGTCAACTGAAATCGACCGTCTGAACGACGTCGACACGACGCCTGTTATCGTCAACGGTGTGGTTTATGCGCTGGCGTACAACGGCAACCTGACCGCGCTGGATCTGCGCAGTGGCCAGATCATGTGGAAACGTGAACTGGGCTCAGTGAATGATTTCATTGTTGATGGTAACCGTATCTATATGGTTGACCAGAACGACCGTCTGCTGGCGCTGAGCACCGATGGCGGCGTGACGCTGTGGACGCAAAGCGATCTGCTGCACCGTCTGCTGACCGCACCGGCGCTGTATAACGGTAGCCTGGTGGTGGGTGATAGCGAAGGCTACATGCACTGGATCGATCCGGAGACGGGCCGCTTTACTGCGCAGCAAAAAGTCGACAGCTCTGGCTTCCTCACCGACCCGGTTGTGGCTGACGGTAAACTGCTGATTCAGGCAAAAGACGGCACGCTGTACGCGATCACGCGTTAATTACCCGGCGGTTGTAGTATACTAAACGGCTCCTGTTCACTCAGGAGCCGTTTTGACATTTTTAAAAACGCTGCGAAAGCGACGTTATTTTGAATTTTATGAGGCTTCAAACATGGTACCTGTGGTCGCGCTTGTCGGGCGCCCTAACGTTGGAAAATCCACTCTTTTTAACCGTTTAACACGCACCCGTGATGCGCTGGTTGCGGATTTCCCGGGGCTGACGCGTGACCGTAAGTACGGTCGTGCAGAGGTGGAAGGACGCGAGTTCATCTGTATCGATACCGGTGGTATCGACGGGACAGAAGACGGCGTTGAAACCCGCATGGCGGAGCAGTCTCTGCTGGCCATCGAAGAGGCAGACGTGGTGCTGTTTATGGTGGATGCCCGTGCTGGCCTGATGCCTGCGGATTCCGCCATTGCTAAACATCTGCGTTCGCGTGAAAAACCGACCTTCCTGGTGGCGAACAAAACTGACGGTATCGATGCCGATCAGGCGATCGCCGATTTCTGGTCTTTAGGTCTGGGTGATATCTACCCGATCGCCGCATCGCATGGCCGCGGCGTGACCAGCCTGCTGGAAACCGTTCTGCTGCCGTGGGTTGACGAAGTGAACCCGCCGGAAGAGGTGGACGAAGACGCGGCATACTGGGCGCAGTTCGAAGAAGGTGAAGAAGGCGAAGAAGAAGAGCCTGAAGAGACATTCAACCCGCAGGATCTGCCGATTAAATTGGCCATTGTAGGGCGTCCAAACGTAGGTAAGTCTACGCTCACTAACCGTATTCTGGGCGAAGAGCGTGTGGTGGTATACGACATGCCGGGCACCACCCGCGACAGCATCTACATCCCGATGGAGCGTGATGAGCGTGAGTATGTGCTCATCGACACTGCGGGCGTGCGTAAGCGCGGAAAAATCACCGATGTGGTGGAGAAATTCTCCGTCATCAAAACCCTGCAGGCGATTGAAGATGCCAACGTTGTGCTGCTGGTTATCGACGCGCGTGAAGGTATCTCCGATCAGGACTTGTCGCTGCTCGGCTTTATCCTCAATAGTGGGCGCTCACTGGTTATCGTGGTGAACAAATGGGATGGCCTGAGCAATGAAGTTCGTGAGCAGGTGAAAGAGACGCTGGACTTCCGTCTGGGCTTCATCGATTTTGCTCGCGTGCATTTTATCTCTGCGCTGCACGGCAGCGGTGTGGGTAACCTGTTCGACTCTGTGCGTGAAGCGTATGATAGCTCCACCCGTCGTCAGAGCACCGCTATGCTGACCCGCATCATGAACATGGCAGCAGAAGACCATCAGCCGCCGCTGGTGCGTGGCCGTCGCGTGAAGCTCAAATACGCCCACGCCGGTGGTTATAACCCGCCAATCGTGGTGATTCACGGCAACCAGGTGAAAGACCTGCCGGATTCCTACAAGCGTTATCTGATGAACTACTTCCGTAAATCGCTGGACGTGATGGGCACCCCTATCCGTATCCAGTTCAAGGAAGGGGATAACCCGTTTGCCAACAAGCGCAACACCCTGACGCCAAACCAGATGCGTAAGCGTAAGCGTTTGATTAAGCACATTAAGAAAAGCAAATAAGCTTTGCGATCTTACAAAAACCCGCGCCTGTCGCGGGTTTTTTTCGCCCATACAAAACGCCTGCCTTCCCTGTGTGATGTCAATCACTATTCGCTTTTAACCATGTTTAAATCTAAGAAAGTAGACAATCGTCGAATTTTCATCTTAAAGTCCAGGGTCTGGTACTAGACAAAACTAGCGCCTGGTTATCAAATGGTTAACTCATTTTTCGCCGCATGTAAAAAATCGGTCAGATACGTAACTGGCCGGCGTACGCGCGGTGCTTTCAGCACAACGACATACCTTTCGGGAGAATTATGCAATCCTCTGTTAATCAAAAAGAAAGCCGAACGTTCTTCGGCCATCCTTATCCGCTCGGTTCGCTGTTCTTTACCGAGATGTGGGAGCGTTTCTCGTTTTACGGCATTCGTCCGTTACTGATCCTCTTTATGGCCGCCACCGTCTATGACGGCGGCATGGGGCTGGCGCGTGAAAACGCCTCGGCGATTGTCGGTATCTTCGCCGGTACCATGTACCTGGCCGCGCTGCCGGGTGGATGGCTGGCCGATAACTGGCTCGGCCAGCAGCGAGCCGTGTGGTACGGTTCGATTCTGATTGCGCTCGGCCACCTGTCGATTGCGCTCTCGGCGGTGATGGGGAACAACCTGTTCTTTATCGGCCTGATGTTTATTGTGCTGGGATCGGGCCTGTTCAAGACCTGTATCTCCGTGATGGTCGGCACCCTGTATAAAAAAGGCGATGCGCGTCGTGACGGAGGATTCTCGCTGTTCTATATGGGCATCAACATGGGCTCGTTCATTGCGCCGCTGATTTCCGGCTGGTTGATTAAAACCCACGGCTGGCACTGGGGCTTTGGTATTGGCGGCATCGGGATGCTGGTGGCGCTGATTATCTTCCGCGTGTTTGCTGTCCCGTCCATGAAGCGCTACGACAGCGAAGTGGGCCTCGATTCCACCTGGAACAGCCCGGTGGTCAAACGCAACGGCGTGGGCGCGTGGCTGCTGGCGCTGGCGGTTGGGGTGGCGATTCTCGTCACGCTGATCGCCCAGGGGGTCATTGTGATTAACCCGGTCGCGGTGGCCAGTATGCTGGTCTATGTGATTGCGGCATCCGTTGCGCTCTACTTTATTTATCTGTTCATCTTCGCGGGTCTGACCCGTAAAGAGCGCGCCAGACTGCTGGTCTGCTTTATCCTGCTGGTTTCCGCTGCGTTCTTCTGGTCCGCGTTTGAACAGAAACCGACTTCCTTTAACCTGTTTGCCAACGACTACACCAATCGCATGATCGGTGATTTCGAAATTCCGGCCGTATGGTTCCAGTCGATCAACGCCCTGTTCATCATTCTGCTGGCACCGGTATTCAGCTGGGCGTGGCCGAAGCTTGCCACCATGAACATTCGCCCGAGCAGTATCACCAAGTTTGTTATCGGTATTCTCTGTGCGGCGGCGGGCTTTGGCCTGATGATGCTGGCGGCGCAGAATGTGCTGAGCAACGGCGGGGCAGGCGTTTCGCCGTTCTGGTTGGTAGGCAGTATTTTGATGCTGACGCTGGGTGAGTTATGTCTGAGCCCGATTGGTCTGGCTACCATGACCCTGCTGGCACCAGAAAGAATGCGCGGTCAGATGATGGGGCTGTGGTTCTGCGCAAGTGCGTTGGGTAACCTGGCTGCCGGTCTGATTGGCGGCCACGTGAAGGCCGACCAGCTGGATATGTTGCCAGATCTCTTCGCGCGTTGCTCCATCGCGCTGCTGATTTGTGCTGCGGTACTGATCGTTCTCATTGTGCCGGTTCGTCGCATGCTGGAAAATGCCCGGACGAAACCTGCCACTGAGGCGGTATAATCGATCCGCCGGGGCGACCGCTTCGCCCCGGCAACCTGCTTAAGGAGTTACTATGTCGATCGCCTGTCCAACCTGCCATACCGAGCTGGAGCCGCAAAACGGCGTGGCTTACTGCGAACACTGTCACAAAGATATTGCGCTCGAAGCCCGCTGCCCGGAGTGCCATCAGCCACTCCAGGTATTAAAGGCCTGCGGTGCGGTGGACTATTTCTGCCAGAACGGCCACGGCCTGATCTCTAAAAAACGCGTGGAGTTCGTCCCTGTCGGGGCTTAATCACACACGCAGCCTTCGCCTTTCTGCCAGAGTTCAACCAGCGATTCGGGCGCTTCCTGCTCCGGTACCAGCACAATAATATCGGTATACTGCGCTTCGTTGTGCCGGGTCCAGAAGATCTGGATACGAAAATAACGCTGGTCACCGCTGCCTGGTGACGACGTCTGACCAGGCGGTTGCCCACGCGGAATGGCTTGCTGCAGAATACTCACCACGCGCTGACGCTGCGCCTCATTGAGAGATGAGAGCGTGATGGTGCGCTGGCCGCTCAGCCTGGGAATAAAAGCGACGCCGCCTTCCCGGGCCAGCTCAACCACGGCGTCATCCGTCAGTTCCGGAACCTGCATTTACAGCACTCCCACCTGTTCCCAGGCTTGTCTTATCGCCGCCCCAACGTCGCTGCCCGAGCGCTTTTCGCCGTGGGCTATCGTCAGTTTTGCGAAGGCATCAAAATCCGCATCTTGTGGCAGATTGCGATCGCAAACTGTGTCGTACCAGGCATAACCCGCTTTTTCCCAGGCATACCCGCCGATTGCCGTTGCGGCCAGATAAAACGCCCGGTTGGGAATGCCGGAGTTCAGGTGGACGCCGCCGTTATCTTCACGCGTTTTGATGAAATCCTTCATGTGCGCCGGTTGCGGATCTTTACCGAGCAGAGGATCGTCATAGGCGGTGCCCGGCTCCGACATGGAGCGCAGCCCTTTGCCGTTAATCCCTTTCGCCAGCAGACCTTCGCCAATCAGCCAGTCGGCCTGGTCGGCGGTTTGCTTCAGGTGATACTGTTTAACCAGCGAGCCAAACACGTCCGACAGGGACTCATTCAGCGCACCCGATTGTTCAAAATAGATCAGCCCGGCTTCGGTCTCGGTAACGCCATGGCTGAGTTCGTGCGCCACAACGTCGATGGCAATGGTAAAACGGTTAAATATTTCCCCGTCGCCATCGCCAAAGACCATCTGCTGACCGTTCCAGAAGGCGTTCTGGTATTCCCGGCCATAATGCACGGTGCCGGTGAGGATCAGCCCTTTATTATCGAGCGAGTCACGCTGGTATTCTTTCCAGAAGAAATCGTGGGTGATGCCTAAATAGTCATAGGCTTCATCGACCGCCACATCCCCATTGGACGGCTGGCCTTCATAGCGCACCTGCGTGCCCGGCAGCTCCTGGGTCTGTTTCGCATCGTAGATATCACGCTCCAGCTGTCCGGCTTTGCTCACGTGCGGCGCGGCTGGTTTACCGGGCATGTGGGCCATCAGCGTCTGAACATGGGTTAAAGTCTGGCGGGCGCAGCGCTGCTGCGGCTCTGAACCGCTTTCGATAATACGACGAAGAATATAGGGGGGGATCACGCTGTGAATTCGGGTCATGCAACTCT
The DNA here is from genome assembly GCF_050031465.1 of Enterobacter cloacae complex sp. 277I4. Taxonomy (NCBI): domain Bacteria; kingdom Pseudomonadati; phylum Pseudomonadota; class Gammaproteobacteria; order Enterobacterales; family Enterobacteriaceae; genus Enterobacter; species Enterobacter cloacae complex sp. 277I4. The sequence goes on along the minus strand of NZ_JBLGWC010000001.1, from coordinate 3,725,622 downwards.
CCTGTTTTCTGGCAATGCCGAAAAAAGAATCTTCTTAAGTGTAAAACATTAAACCGGTGCTGGTTGTAAGTCGGACAATTCGTCTCCTTAAAAACTGGCGCAACGCTTCACCACCGTTTAGGTTTTTTAAACGGCATTAACTAAGAGGAGCGTAATGAACAGGCAGACTTCGCTGAGCATAACCGGGTTTTCAATCATCGCGGTGACCTATGGTATGGCAAGGTTTTCGTGGGGCCTGATGCTGCCTGATATCCGCCAGGCTATCCCTTTCACCCCGCAGGTGGCGGGGTTTATAGCCTCCTGTAGTTATGCGGCGTATTGCATGTCGATATTTATGGCCTCTTACCTTATTGCGCGCGTAGGGCCTCGTTTGCCCGCCTTGCTGGCGGCCATCGCCGCCGCCGCGGGGTTGTTTATTCTCGCGACTTCGGCACATTCAACGATGCTGGCGATAGGTTTATTTATTGCCGGGCTGAGCTCGGGCCTGGCCTCACCGGCCCTTGCCGGGGCGGTTAATGACAGGATCGCCCCTGACCGTCAGCTCCATGTGAATACCACCATCAATGCCGGAACGAGCGGTGGGATCATTCTCTCGGTGCCCGTTCTGTTTTTCATGCCCGGGGGCTGGCGGGCAGCCTGCGTTGTGTTCGCCATTATGGCGCTGCTGTGCCTGCCGGCTTTGTGGCGGTATCTGCCGTCATCTGCGGCGAAATCCCGTGAGTCAACGCCAAAGGTGCTATCTATCGTACGCAAACCCGGCATGTTTCGGCTGCTGGGGATTGCCTTTATCAGCGGTATGGCCAGCGCCGCATGGTGGAGCTTTGGCCCGGAAATACTTATGCGTCACACGGAGCTGGATAGCGCAGCGACCAATGTTCTCTGGCTGATAAGCGGCGGGGCGGGGATTGTTGCCATATTTACCGGAAGTATGGCAAGGCGTATCGGCATGCGGGGGGTCTATCGTTTATCCCAGATCTTCATGGCCATTTCTCTGGCGGTTCTGACAGTAAGCCACGGTTTCTCCTGGTGGCTTATTCCGGCAGTGGCCATGAGCGGCGCGGGGTATGTGATTTTGTCCGGGGTATTGCTGGTGAAGGGGGCAGAGATCGCACATCCTTCACCTGCGGCTGGAGTCAGCCTGGCCTTTCTTATGCTGGCAGGTGGGCAGGTTGTGGGGGCTATCCTTTTTGGCCTGCTTCTGGGGTTAACGAGCGCAGTGGCTGCGCTGGCGATTTTTTCAGGCATGTCCTGGCTGATGCTAGCCGTCACGCCAGAGAGCCATCGCTGATTACGCCTTTTTACGGGCGCGAGGTTTTTTTACCGGCATCACGCCTTTCACTTCGCTTTCCACCCAGCCGTCCGACAGACGGGTGGTCAGCACGTCTCCGGCTTTCACCTGTTTGGTTTGCTTCAGCACTTTGCCGTCAGTGGCGGTGGTAACGCTATAGCCGCGTGCCAGGGTAGAAAGTGGGCTAACCGCTTCAAGATGGGTCACCGCATTGCCAAAGCGTTCGCGGGTGGTGCTAAGTCGTGCCCGGACAGTTTCTGCCAGACGATACTCCAGCTGCTGAATGCGCGTTTGTGCGCGGTAAATTTTCGGCTGCGGGTTTTGCTGGTTCAGGCGCTGCGTCACGCGCTGCTGACGCGACATCGCGCGCTTGAGCTGATTATCCAGCGCGAAGTTCATCCGCTGGCGCAGACGCTCCAGCACGGTTTGCTGACGCGCAAGGCGAAGCTGTGGATGCTGCTGCTGCAGGCGGTGATGAAGCTGGGTAAAGCGGCGGGTACGGTTAGCGAGGAAGTAGTCCATCGCCATCTCCAGGCGCTGCTGGCCGTTCTGGATCTGACGCAGCAGCTCCAGCTGATTGCGGCTCACCACTTCCGCCGCAGCAGACGGCGTAGGCGCGCGTAAATCCGCAACGAAATCGGCTATCGTCACATCCGTTTCATGCCCGACCGCGCTCACGATGGGAATAGCACTCGCAAAAATCGCCCGCGCCACGCGCTCGTCGTTGAAGCTCCACAAATCTTCCAGCGAGCCGCCGCCACGCCCAACGATTAATACGTCGCACTCATGACGCGCGTTCGCCAGCTCGATGGCACGCACAATCTGGCCTGGCGCATCGTCACCCTGAACAGCGGTCGGGTAGATGATGACGGGCAGGGAAGGATCGCGACGCTTGAGGACGTGCAAAATATCGTGCAGCGCGGCACCGGTTTTCGAAGTGATTACCCCAACGCAGTGGGCTGGTGAGGGCAGGGGCTTTTTATACTGCTGGTCGAACAACCCCTCTTGCGAAAGCGCAGCCTTAAGCTGTTCATACTTCTGCTGGAGTAAGCCTTCGCCCGCAGGTTGCATGCTCTCGACGATGATCTGGTAGTCGCCGCGCGGTTCATACAGCGTAATATTGGCGCGCACCAGCACCTGCTGGCCATGCTGAGGACGAAACGTCACGCGGCGGTTGCTGTTGCGGAACATGGCGCAGCGCACCTGGGCGGTGTCGTCTTTTAACGTAAAGTACCAGTGGCCGGAAGCGGGCTGCGTGAAGTTAGAGATCTCGCCGCTGATCCAGACCTGCCCCATTTCCCGCTCAAGCAGCAAACGCACCGTCTGATTCAGGCGGCTGACAGTATAAATTGAGGGGGATTGAGAGGATAACATGTGAGCGGGATCAAATTCTAAATCAGCAAGTTATTCAGTCGATAGTAACCTGCTGAGAGGTGAGTGCAAGGTTTTTTTATAAAAAAGTGTGGATGCAATCGGTTACGCTCTGTATAATGCCACGGCAATATTTAACCACCCAGGTCAGAGATATTGCCCATGCTACGTATCGCTAAAGAAGCACTGACGTTTGACGACGTCCTCCTCGTTCCCGCTCACTCCACCGTTCTGCCGAATACTGCCGATCTCAGCACGCAGTTGACGAAAACCATTCGCCTGAACATTCCTATGCTCTCTGCGGCAATGGACACCGTGACTGAAGCGCGCCTGGCTATTGCCCTGGCACAGGAAGGTGGCATTGGCTTTATTCACAAAAACATGTCTATCGAGCGTCAGGCTGAAGAAGTTCGCCGCGTGAAGAAGCATGAATCCGGCATCGTATCCGATCCACAGACCGTTCTGCCAACCACCACCCTGCACGAAGTGAAAGCCCTGACCGAACGTAACGGCTTTGCCGGTTACCCGGTGGTGACCGAAGAGAACGAGCTGGTGGGTATCATCACCGGCCGTGACGTGCGTTTCGTGACCGACCTGAACCAGCCGGTTAGCGTATATATGACACCAAAAGAGCGTCTGGTGACCGTGCGTGAAGGTGAAGCGCGTGATGTCGTCTTCGCAAAAATGCACGAAAAACGCGTTGAGAAAGCGCTGGTTGTGGATGCGAACTTCCACCTGCGCGGTATGATCACCGTTAAAGACTTCCAGAAAGCAGAACGTAAACCTAACGCCTGTAAAGACGAGCATGGCCGTCTGCGCGTTGGCGCTGCGGTTGGCGCAGGTGCCGGTAACGAAGAGCGTGTTGATGCGCTGGTTGCCGCAGGCGTTGACGTGCTGCTGATTGACTCCTCCCACGGCCACTCCGAAGGCGTTCTGCAGCGTATTCGCGACACCCGTGCGAAATATCCTGATCTGCAGATCATCGGCGGTAACGTGGCGACGGGCGCAGGTGCTCGCGCGCTGGCTGACGCAGGTTGCAGCGCGGTGAAAGTGGGTATCGGCCCAGGCTCCATCTGTACAACCCGTATCGTGACCGGTGTAGGTGTTCCACAGATCACTGCGGTTTCTGACGCGGTTGAAGCGCTGGAAGGCACCGGTATTCCGGTCATCGCAGACGGCGGTATCCGCTTCTCTGGCGACATCGCTAAAGCGATCGCCGCAGGTGCTTCCGCGGTGATGGTTGGCTCCATGCTGGCAGGGACTGAAGAATCCCCGGGTGAAATCGAACTCTACCAGGGCCGTTCTTACAAATCTTACCGCGGTATGGGCTCTCTGGGCGCGATGTCCAAAGGTTCTTCTGACCGTTACTTCCAGACCGATAACGCTGCTGACAAACTGGTGCCGGAAGGTATCGAAGGCCGCGTTGCCTATAAAGGCCGTCTGAAAGAGATCATTCACCAGCAGATGGGCGGCCTGCGCTCCTGTATGGGTCTGACCGGCTGTGGTACCATTGACCTGCTGCGTACTAAAGCGGAATTCGTACGCATCAGCGGTGCGGGTATCCAGGAGAGCCACGTTCACGACGTGACGATCACCAAAGAGTCCCCGAACTACCGTCTGGGCTCCTGATAAGTTTCCGCGCCCGGCTCATGCCGGGCGCTCTGTTTTTGTTTCACTTGCCTCGGAATTAGCGTCAATGACGGAAAACATTCATAAACATCGCATTCTCATCCTGGACTTTGGTTCTCAGTACACTCAGCTGGTGGCGCGTCGCGTGCGTGAACTGGGCGTTTACTGTGAACTGTGGGCGTGGGATGTCACGGAAGCACAGATTCGCGAATTCAATCCTAGCGGCATTATCCTGTCCGGCGGCCCGGAAAGCACCACCGAAGAGAACAGCCCGCGTGCGCCGCAGTATGTTTTCGAAGCGGGCGTGCCGGTATTCGGCGTCTGCTACGGTATGCAGACCATGGCAATGCAGCTGGGCGGCCACGTAGAAGGCTCCAACGAGCGTGAGTTTGGCTACGCACAGGTTGAAGTGGTGAACGACAGCGCGCTGGTGCGCGGTATCGAAGACTCCCTGACCGCAGACGGCAAACCGCTGCTGGACGTGTGGATGAGCCACGGCGATAAAGTGACCGCTATCCCGTCCGACTTCGTGACCGTTGCCAGCACCGAAAGCTGCCCGTTCGCGATTATGGCGAACGAAGAGAAACGCTTCTACGGCGTGCAGTTCCACCCGGAAGTGACCCACACCCGTCAGGGTATGCGCATGCTGGAGCGCTTCGTGCGCGATATCTGCCAGTGTGAAGCGCTGTGGACCCCGGCTAAAATCATCGACGACGCCGTTGAGCGTATCCGTCAGCAGGTTGGCGATGACAAAGTCATTCTCGGCCTGTCCGGTGGCGTTGACTCCTCCGTAACCGCGATGCTGCTGCACCGCGCTATCGGTAAAAACCTGACCTGCGTATTCGTGGACAACGGTCTGCTGCGTCTGAATGAAGCCCAGCAGGTCATGGACATGTTTGGTGACCACTTCGGTCTGAACATCGTTCACGTGGAAGGCGAACAGCGCTTCCTGGACGCGCTGGCCGGTGTCAACGATCCGGAAGCCAAACGTAAGATCATCGGCCGCGTCTTCGTGGAAGTGTTCGACGAAGAAGCGCTGAAGCTGGAAGACGTGAAGTGGCTGGCACAGGGCACAATCTACCCTGACGTGATCGAGTCTGCGGCATCCGCAACCGGTAAAGCACACGTCATCAAATCTCACCACAACGTGGGCGGCCTGCCGAAAGAGATGAAGATGGGTCTGGTTGAACCTCTGCGTGAGCTGTTCAAAGACGAAGTGCGTAAGATCGGTCTGGAACTGGGTCTGCCGTACGACATGCTCTACCGTCACCCGTTCCCGGGGCCGGGTCTGGGCGTGCGTGTGCTGGGCGAAGTGAAGAAAGAGTACTGCGACCTGCTGCGTCGCGCGGATGCTATCTTCATCGAAGAGCTGCACAAAGCTGACCTGTATAACAAAGTGAGCCAGGCGTTCACCGTGTTCCTTCCAGTTCGCTCCGTCGGCGTTATGGGCGATGGCCGTAAGTACGACTGGGTTGTTTCCCTGCGTGCGGTGGAAACCATCGACTTCATGACCGCGCACTGGGCGCACCTGCCGTATGACTTCTTAGGCCGTGTGTCTAACCGCATCATCAACGAAGTGAACGGTATTTCCCGCGTGGTGTATGACATCAGCGGTAAGCCACCGGCTACGATTGAATGGGAATGATTTTCTACCCGGAAGCTTCTGGCACTAACATGTTCTAAATTATCTCTAAGCCCGCGGATTGCGGGCTTTGTTTTGCCATGGCTGGCAACACCATGCATGGTTTGAACGTAGTATTTTGAGAAGAATGATTTATCGGCAAAACTATGGATTACACCTGATATCATGCTCCGCCAATTCAAAGCTAAAGATTAACGTTACAAAGAAGATAACCATGATGTTTATGTGTATTTCTGTTACCGCTGACCTGTCTCTTCTCGCTCGGAAAAGGATACAGGCAGTACTTATTCTGGATGATCGGGTGCTGACTGGTTCAGGTTACTACAATACTGGTTGAAATCTTGCTGAAATGGCGCATTCCGGGTCTGAAGTCAGAAAATGGGTCCACGAAGCTCCACAGTAGAAAACCCGGCTTTGCAATATGGGGAATGGCTGAAGCCGTAGCGCATTTTTTGTCCTCGCTGAAGCTGCGGGAGTGTCGTCCTTAAGCGCCTCCCATGCCCTGACGGGTGTAGACAGAATGGTCTGGGTTTCAAGAGGAAGCAGATATGACCATGAAAGGGCCAGTGATGTATAATCAATCATGACAAAATTAATGTCATGTGGAAATGTTAAAAAGGGAATTTATGAGTCATTTTTTTGGTTATACTCCGTATTTTGGTTGGGTATTCGAATTAACGTTCTTTTTTGTAGTATACGGACTGCCTGCTCTGGCTTTTCTTCTTTTGGTTTTTATGGTATTTAGATACGGTTCAAGGCTTGGGAAAATCTCACTAGCAGCGTTTATTTGTCTGGTTGCGGTTGTATTATACAGGGTATTTTCGAATTGATATGGTATCAGTCCCAGTAGATATAAAACGCTGTCTGTCCAGGTGATTTTAGGGAATTAAAAGAATGAAGAAAAGGCGACTGGTGCGGCTCGATGGCTGCATCCAGTTCTCACCGGAAGTGCGTCATGCGAGATCGCATGATAGATGAATTATTAATTAACATTGCGAGTAGTGGTTATACATATCACGTCCTCCCTTCTGCACTACTTTGAAAACATTACCCGGTTCATTACAGTGGCGACTTTCATAGAAGTTATTCGTTGTTATATTATGTAAACAGATAAGACGTGTTCCATTAGTAATATCTTCGCGATCGCGAGGAACCACTTCCTGTTCCGGTCCATACCAATATAATCTGGCTTTATCGCCCTTTGCGATAAATGGAGCGGGCCCGCCAGCAGCTTCCTTATATTCAAATGTAAATTTTTCTCCATCACAAACCATGTTCACCATACATTTTATATAGCTTGTAGTGTAAGATAAGTCTGAACCAGTGTTGGGCTCGTATACAGTTACATTTCTTTTCTCCCGGTATACAGAGTCTATGGTAACTGTTCTTCGGTTAAGTTCCTTAGGTAATCTTAGGCTAAGCTCATAATCTTGTTCATGCTGGCAACTTGATGGTAAGTTTATAAAAGAGGAAAACAAACCTTTTTCTTGCATAAGGTTTTTGCGCATCAAATTTCGAAATTGGATGAATACAGCGGAGTAGGTATGACAAAAATCCAAGAGTGTCAGGATAAAACCAAACAAGCTCAGTAATAAAAATGGGACATAACATACAAATATGTCAATGCTAGATGAGTAATATGCACCTATAGATAGTGAAAATAAAATCAGACCAAGCAACACAGCTAAAGATGCAGACTTTCCACGATTTCTTTCAGTGTCCATCATTCTGAACTCGACGCAATCGCAATCTCCTAGCCAGCATATCCTATAGTTCTTAGGCGATATTTCATATACAATGATATAAAGATCTCTGTTTTTGGGAATGCATTCAATGCAATTAAAATGTGGTGTGACTGGTCTCAAATCGTAATAACTTAAATAAAAGTAGCACTCATTGTAGGTGATTCGTACATATGAGGCATTGTTACCTTTCTCATCACACACTCTGTCGATTTTTACTTTGTCAAAGGGCAACCTGAGGCACTTGTACATATCTTTGCGAGCTAAATTATATTGGATGTTTATATCGTGGCTCAAATTATAGAAGAAATAGTCCATGAAAACAATTCATGCATTTTATGTATGATTTTATGAAATGTAATCACAGGGTGAATTTTAATTACCAGAAAACTGGACAGAACAACCTGAACGTCCAATCTGACGATTGCTCCGATCCGTTAAATTCACAGCCAGCAAAAGGCTTTTAGTTGTTGTCAATGGGATGGTATTTCAGCAAAATGAGGTTGCCTTTAAGCATGACCATTTTTTTAGCGAGTTAACAGAGACGTATCTCGGTAAGAAGGCTGCTGCAAACGAGGTGTTCACGTCGAGCAATGTCGATCTGACCGAATTCACCTTTGCCAACGGCATTTTCTGCGATGTAAAGGAACGACTGTGCCGTGAAGATCGCTATTATGGCGCGAACGGACAGCGTTCCGGGGCCGTATCTAAAAAGTACACAAAGCTGCTCTTTGGCGAATAATGGTAATGAAAAGAGACCACAGCCAGAGGCTACGGTATAGGGATATAAGTTATATTTTGTAGCGTACATTATAAATGATGATGTGATTATCAAAATTAAATTTCACATTAAGGATTAAATTGCGAGATATTATTCCATTGCTACCCTTTAGCTGAGCGTAACAGTGAAGCGGTCTGGTTACGTGAATTCCCATTCACTACCATGAGCGAATAAAGGAATGAAAAACCGCATAATTATTGTCGGCGGCGGCACGGGAGGGACGATTGTCGCCAACCTGCTGGCCAGAAAATTACGGCATGAATTTGCTGCCGGTCAGGTAGAGTTGATGCTGATTTCCGAATCGCCGGTGCATTACTACAAACCGGCGTTTATGTACGTCGCGTTTAACCTCTTCCACCACCATGAACTGGCCCGGCCTGAGCGGCAATTATTGAGTCCGGAAATTCGATTTATTACCGATAAGATTGAATCTTTCGATTTTAAACAGCGTCGACTGTACGGTGCCAGTAAGCAATATTACGACTGGGACCTGCTGGTTATCGCAACCGGCTGCACGCCTTTCCCGCAGAAAATCCCCGGGCTTGCCGAAGCGGGGGACCATTTTTATCAATATGCGGCGTCAAGACAGTTAGCGCATAAGCTCTCCACCATTAAAAAAGGGCGAATATTTATTACCGTCTCTTTCCCGGAAACTCCGAATGTTCCCCATCAGTGCGGCATCGCCCCCATTGAAACCACGCTGATGGTTGACGACTATCTGCGTCAGCGCGGCGTACGTAATCAGGTTGAGATCGTTTATACCTATCCGACCGTAGCGCAGTTGCTGCGAAACTGTCTGTTCCTGCAGCGTCCGGTGGGGGAGGCGCTGGGCGATATTTTTGCTGCCAAAGGAATACAGCATCAGCGCGGCTTTACCTTAAGTCATGTCGATCCTGACAGCAAAATTGCCTATTCCGCCGAGGGCGATTCACAGAACTTCGACATCCTGATGGCAACGCCTCCCATCAGGGCGGTTGAAGCAGTGCGTAATACGGGCCTCAGTGAGGTTCAGAACGGTGAAGGCTGGCTGCCGACGGATCACCAAACGCTGGGCGTCTACGGCCTGGAAGGGGTGTATGTGATCGGCGATACCGTTGACCTCCCGATCAGTAAAGCCGGGGGATCGTGCCACAACCAGGCGCCCATCATTGCTGATAACATTGTGGCGGAGCTGTACGGCAGACCGCCCGGAAGCGGTAACCATTATGATGGACGGGTTCAGGCCGTTGCGCAGATGGGACTCTGGGCCGGTATGCCGTTGGTGTATGACTATCGCAATGACGTGACGCCCATGCCTGCGACTAAACTTGGTGGCATGCTGCGAAACGGTTTTAACCGTGGTCTCTATTGGGGTGTCGTGAGGGGGATGTTCTGATGAGCGAACAGGAACAGTTACTTAAAAGCCTTGCCCCGCTCATGGCGGGCAATCGCCTGAATAATCTGGTTGATCTGCTGGCCTTAGCAGCAGACATGCTGGAAATGACCGATAGCGCGATGGTCGAAAAACTGGCTGGCGTATTTGAAGATGTGGTCACCGTCGGCTGGGAAGGCGGAACCGCGCTACGCATGGCGTGGGGAGAGCAAATTAACCGGGAAGGGGATATTTCGCTTCTGCAGGTGTTTGCCATGCTCAACGATCCTGATACCCGCCGCGGCATTATGCTTTTATTGCGGGTGTTACAGATTACGGGGCAACGTCTGAATTCCCTCTCTTCCGTCAGTTATTCTGATTGCCCCGAGATAAGGAGCCGTTAATGTCTGGCTGATGCATTTCAGGTGGTCGGGTATCGGCTATGCCTTACCCGGTCCACCAAACTGCGCCGGGGCTATTTCTCCCCACTCCCCAACCTATACGCCAGCGCCACCACCAGCGACTGCACCAGGCACAGCGTTGCCGATTGAGATCGAAACGCATCCACCTGCGCCTCTTTCACCACAAAGCAGAGATCGCTAAATGTCGCCAGCGGGCTAATCTGGCTGTCCGTAATCACAATCTGCCGCGCGCCGACGCTGGCGGCGGTTTCGCTGACCATCACCGTCTCTTCCGCGTATGGCGAGAAGCTGATCGACACCACAATGTCGCGCGCCTTAATGCGGCTGATCTGCTCACGCAGCATGCCGCCCATGCCGTCGAGCAGAATTGGGCGGCACTCCAGGTGGCTTAAAGCATAGGTGAGATAAGCAGCGACGCTAAAGGAGCGGCGCAGTCCGGCGATGTAGATGGTGTCCGCGTCGGCCAGAAGCTGTACGGCGCGCTCCAGCATCTCCGGTTCAGCACGGGCGGCCAACTGCTGCAGCGCCTGCGCGTTCGAGCGGGCAAACTCCTGCAGGATATCGAGCGGCGTTTCCGGCACGGCTTCGCTCTCCATTTCGCGGAACAGCCGCGCGCGATCGCTGTAGCTGGCGGTCTCCTCCACCAGGTTCATACGAAACAGCTGTTTCATCTCGTTGAAGCCGGTAAAGTCAAAGGCATTGGCAAAACGGATCAGCGTCGAGGGCGGCACATCGGCACGCTCGGCAATGACCGCAACCGTATCAAACGCCACACTGTTCGTATTATCCAGTACATAGCGGGAGACCTGCTGCAGCCTCTTGCTCAGGCTATCGTAGCGATCGCGGATTTGCTGCTGCAGTTCGTTCAGGCTGGTTGCTGTCGTCATGTTATCCCCCAAATACAGTCTTATGATTCTAAACGCAAAACCGCGTCTTTTAAATGTTGGCCATCCATCTGGCAGCAAAAATGAAACAGAAACTTCACTCATTTCATCGCCTGAAAATCCTTAATAGCGCACGCTGCGTCAGTGTTGTTGGCTGTTAACATAAAAATCCATCCTTGATCACAATAATCATCATTTATTTTATTTCAACTTAAAATGGAATATTTGTTTCATATATAGTGTTCAGTACACAGTGTTCAGGTAACAGTCACGTATCAACAGCGAGAGGTTAAGGATGGAGACGGTAGCGAATTTTATTCACGGCGAATGTGTCACCGGTTCAGGCCAGCGCGTTCAGGCGATCTTCAACCCGGCCACCGGCGAGCAGATCCGTCAGGTGGTGATGAGTACGGCACAGGAAACGGAGCAGGCGATTGCCGCCGCGCAGCAGGCGTTTCCGGCGTGGGCGCGTCATTCTCCGCTTAAGCGCGCGCGTGTGATGTTCCGCTTCAAAGCGCTGCTGGAAGAGAATATGGAACGTCTGGCCCGTCTTATCAGCGAAGAGCACGGCAAGGTCTTCTCCGACGCGGTAGGCGAGCTGACCCGTGGCCTGGAAGTGGTGGAGTTCGCCTGTGGCATTCCGCATCTGCAAAAGGGTGAACACTCTGCCAACGTGGGCACCGGTGTGGACAGCCACTCGCTGATGCAGCCGCTCGGCGTCTGCGCCGGGATCACGCCGTTTAACTTCCCGGCGATGGTGCCGATGTGGATGTTCCCGATTGCGCTGGCGACCGGCAATACCTTCGTGCTGAAACCATCAGAAAAAGATCCCTCTCTGGCGCTCGCGCTGGCAAAACTGCTGAAAGAGGCCGGCCTGCCGGACGGCGTGTTTAACGTGGTGCAGGGGGATAAAGAATCCGTTGATGTGCTATTGACCGACCCGCGCGTGCAGGCCGTGAGCTTTGTTGGCTCTACGCCGATTGCGGAATATATCTACCAGACCGCATCCGCCCACGGCAAACGCTGTCAGGCGCTGGGTGGGGCGAAAAACCACTGCATTTTAATGCCGGATGCCGACATGGAGATGGCAACCAACGCCATTATGGGCGCGGCCTACGGCGCGGCGGGGGAACGCTGTATGGCGCTTTCTGTGGTACTGGCGGTGGGCGATAAAACCGCCGATGACCTCTGCGCCCGTCTGGAAAAACAGATTGCCGCGCTGCGCGTTGGGCCAGGGCTGGACCAGACGCCAGAAAACGAAATGGGACCGCTTATCTCCTCCGCGCACCGCAGCAAGGTGCTGGGCTACATTGACAGCGGGGAAGCGCAGGGGGCGAATCTGCGCGTGGACGGCCGCGGCTTTAGCGTGCAGGGGCACGAGAAGGGCTATTTTGTCGGGCCGACGCTGTTCGATAACGTCACCCCGGAGATGACGATCTATAAGGAAGAAATTTTCGGCCCGGTGCTTTCTGTGGTACGTGTAGCAGATTACGCCAGCGCGGTGGATCTGATTAACCGCCATGAATATGGTAATGGTTCAGCCATTTTCACCCGCGACGGCGGCTGCGCGCGCCGCTTCTGCGAAGAGGTGCAGGCGGGCATGGTAGGGGTTAACGTGCCGATCCCGGTGCCGATGGCGTTCCACAGTTTCGGCGGCTGGAAGCGCTCGATTTTTGGTGCACTCAACGTTCACGGTAACGACGGCGTGCGTTTCTACACCCGAATGAAAACCGTCACCGCACGCTGGCCGGAAATGCAGCAGGAGACAGGCGCTGCGTTCTCCATGCCGACGCTGGGCTGACAGGAGGTTTTATGCAAACCGAACGTATGACCATGGCCCAGGCGCTGGTCCGGTTCCTTAATCAACAGTACGTCAGCATGGATGGCATTGAAACGCCCTTCGTGGAGGGCGTGGCGACCATTTTTGGTCATGGCAACGTGCTGGGCATCGGCCAGGCGCTGGAACAGGATCCGGGCCATCTGCAGGTAATGCAGGGCTGTAATGAGCAGGGCATCGCCCACATGGCGACAGGATTCGCCAAACAGCATCGCCGTCAGCGCATTTTCGCCGTGACTTCTTCCGTCGGGCCGGGAGCCGCCAATATGATCACCGCGGCGGCGACCGCCACGGCGAACCGTATTCCGCTGCTGCTGCTGCCGGGGGATATCTACGCCAGCCGCCAGCCGGACCCGGTGTTGCAGCAGATCGAGCAGTATCACGATCTGAGCATCAGCACCAACGACTGCTTCCGCCCGGTCTCCCGCTACTGGGACCGCATCAATCGCCCGGAGCAGTTAATGAGCGCCATGTTAAATGCGATGCGAACGCTCACTGACCCCGCAGATACCGGTGCGGTAACCCTTTGCCTGCCGCAGGACGTGCAGGGCGAAGCCTGGGATTACCCGCTGAGCTTCTTCGCGCGTCGCGTGCATCACATCGAGCGTCGACCGCCAGATCCGCAGCGTCTGGCGCAGGCGCAGGCGTTGATTGCGCGTAAACGCCGTCCGCTGGTGGTGTGCGGCGGCGGTGTACGCTACTCCGGCGCGCATGAGGCGTTGCGCGAATTTGTCGAAACGCTGCATCTGCCGTTTGCCGAAACCCAGGCCGGAAAAGGGGCGCTGGTAAGTGACCACCCACTTAATATGGGCGGGGTGGGCGTGACGGGCGGAATGGCCGCCAACCAGCTTGCGCCGCAGGCCGATTTAGTGATTGGCGTGGGGACACGTCTTACCGATTTTACCACCGGCTCCAAGGCGCTCTTTTCCCACCCGGACGTCGAGTTTCTGCTGCTGAACGTGGCCGAGTTTGACGCCCTGAAGCTTGACGCCACCGCGCTGATTGCCGATGCCCGGACCGGGCTGCAGACCTTAACCCACTCGCTCAGGGAGTATCGCAGCGGCTGGGGAGAGGAGATTGCGCAGGCAAAAGTCGCCTGGCACGACGAGTGCCGCCGTCTCTGGGATCGCCAGTGGCGCCCGGACGAGGCACCGGAAGTGGCGGGCCATCTTGATGCCCAGCTGACGGAATATGGCGAGACGCTCAACACCCGCATGACCCAGACGCGGGTACTGGGGCTGATTAATCAGCATGTTGAAGATAACGCCATCGTGGTGGGCGCAGCCGGTTCGCTGCCGGGAGATTTACAGCGCCTCTGGCAGGTCAAAATGCCTGATACCTATCATCTGGAGTACGGTTACTCCTGCATGGGTTACGAGATTGCTGCGGCGCTTGGCGCGAAGCTTGCCCGACCCGGGCAACCGGTTTACGCCATGGTGGGGGATGGCTCTTACATGATGCTGCACTCCGAGCTGCAAACCGCGGTGCAGGAGGGCATTAAAATCACCGTTCTGCTGTTTGATAACGCCAGCTTTGGCTGCATTAATAACCTGCAGATGGGACATGGAATGGGAAGCTTTGGCACGGAAAACCGCCACCGTAACCCGCAGACCGGGCAGCTTGACGGGCCGCTGGTGAAGGTCGATTTCGCGCAAAACGCGGAAAGCTACGGCTGTCGCGCGTGGCGGGTATATGATGAGCAAAGCCTGCTGGCGGCGCTGGAGGCGTCCCGCGCCCATCCAGGCCCGACGCTGCTGGACATCAAAGTGCTGCCGAAGACCATGAGCCACGATTACGCCTCCTGGTGGCGAACCGGCGATGCGCAGGTAGCAGCGTCTCCTGCCGTGCGCGAAGCCGCGGCGCAGACGCAGGCGCAGGTGAAAAAAGCACGTCAGTATTAAGATTTCCCGCCGTAACGAAATTTTCATTTCATTTTTCTTTTTCCCCTCACCCTAACCCTCTCCCACTGGGAGAGGGGATAGTTCGGTGCGGTTTTCCCTCCCTCTCCCTGAGAGAGGACCGGGGTGAGGGGAAGATGTCCTCCCTCCCATGTTGTGAGATTGATAACAAAATTTATCTCATTCATCTCAAAAGTGTTAACCCACGCTCAAAAACATAATTTTCACTATTTATAAAAATGAAATAAATGTTTTATTTAAAGGGTCGTTAGTTCACAGCATTCACCAACACCGGGAGCCGTTATGTTTAACATTGCTTTACTGGGCGCTGGCCGAATTGGCCAGGTACATGCAGCTAACATCGCCAGCCACAGCGCGACCACACTCTGGTCCGTGGTTGACCCGAATCAGGAATTTGCCACCCGTCTCGCCACGCAGTATCAGGCCCGCCAGCAGAGCCTGATTGAGGCGATGACCGACCCAGACGTTCATGCCGTGCTGATCGCCTCGGCGACCGATACCCATGCGGACCTGATTGAAATGGCCGCCCGTCATGGCAAAGCCATCTTCTGTGAAAAACCGGTACACCTCGACCTCGCCCGCGTGCGCGACTGCCTGAAAGTGGTTAAAGAGTACGACGTGCCGCTGTTCATCGGCTTTAACCGCCGCTTTGACCCGCAGTTCCGCCGCGTGAAAACCGACGCCCAGGCCGGGCGTATCGGCAAACCGGAATCGCTGCTGATCATCTCCCGCGATCCGTCTCCACCACCGGCGGAGTATGTCCGCGTCTCTGGCGGCATGTTCCGCGATATGACCATTCACGACTTTGATATGGCGCGCTTCATCATGGGTGAAGAGCCGGTGTCAGTGTATGCCCAGGGCAGTAACCTTGTGGATCCGGCGATTGGCGAGGCGGGGGACATCGACACCGCATTTATCGTTCTGAAATATGCCTCCGGCGCAATGGCGACCATCGTCAACAGCCGCCGCTCCTCTTACGGCTACGACCAGCGCCTGGAGCTGCACGGCTCTGAAGGGCTGCTCTGCGCGGGCAATATTCTTGAAAATCAGGTGCAGCACTACGGCAAACAGGGTTGCACCAGCGCGCTGCCGGAACACTTCTTCCTGCAGCGCTACAAATCCGCTTACGCCGCGGAATGGGAACACTTTGTTGCGGTATTGCGCGGCGAAGCAATGCCTGACTGCAGCGGCGATGATGGTGAACGTGCGCTGTACCTCGCGGATAAAGCGCTGGAGTCGCTGCGTAGCCAGCGCGAGATCGTCCTCTAAACACAACCACCCTACACAGAGAGACATAATAATGAAAAAGCTGATCTTAGCCGCCCTCATCGCCATGACGTCCGGGGCTGCCCTCGCCGAAAACGAGCAAATTGTTTTCAGTACGCCAAACCTGGCGATGCCGTTTGAAGTTCACATGCAGCGCACGGCGGTGAAAGCCGCAAAAGAGATGGGCGTCAAGTTGCAGGTGCTGGATGGGCAGGGCAGTTCACCAAAACAGGTGGCTGACCTGGAAAACGCCATCACTCGCGGAGCGCAGGGGTTCATCGTCTCCCCGAACGACGTGAACGCGGTCTCCAGCGCGGTGGATGAAATTCAGGATGCGAAGCTGCCGGTGGTCACCCTTGACCGCTCCGTCGACAGTCAGAAGAAAGTGCCGCACTTTGGTGCCAACAACTATAAAGGCGGCCAGGCGATTGGCGACTTCGTGAAAAGCAAATTCCCCGACGGGGCAGAGATCATTCTGCTCACCGGCCAGCCGGGTTCCTCTTCCAACATCGAACGCACCAAAGGGATCCGCGACAGCCTGAAAGCGGGTGGCGATAAATACAAGATCGTCGCCGATCAGACCGGCAACTGGATGCGTTCTGAAGGGATGCGCATTGTAGAAAGCGTTCTGCCGTCACTGCCGAAACGCCCGCAGGTGATCCTTTCCGCCAACGATGATATGGCGCTGGGGGCGATTGAAGCCCTGCAGAGCCAGGGCGTGAAGCCCGGTGAAATCCTGGTAACCGGCTTTGATGCGGTTCCTGAAGCGCTGGCTCGCGTGCGTGACGGCTGGCTGGCGGTGACTGCGGATCAGCGCCCGGGCTTTGCGGTGCAAACGGCAATGAGCCAGCTGGTGGCCAACGTGCGTGAGAAGAAAGCCATCACCGGCGCGGACTACCCGCCAACGCTTATCACCAAAGAGAACCTGCAGCAGGCTGAGCGTATCGGTGAGGCCGGTAACTAATATGTCCCGAGCCGCCTTTGGCGGCTCATCATGAGGAGGAGCAGACAGATGTCGCAACCCTTACTGAAAGTGACCGAGCTGGCGAAAAGCTTTTCCGGCGTCTGGGCGCTGAGCAATGCCCAGTTGACCGTCGGGCCAGGAGAAATCCACGCCCTGCTGGGGGAAAACGGGGCGGGAAAATCCACGCTGCTGAAGGCGCTTGCGGGCGCGCAGCCGCAAACGCGCGGGGAGATCTGGTTCAACGGCGAAACGCTGCCGGTAGATGACTCCCCGGTGGAACGACAGAACAAGGGCATTATCACCATCTATCAGGAATTTAACCTGCTGCCCAACATGACCGTCGCGGAAAACATGTTCCTTGGGCGCGAGCCGCGCAAGCGGAACCTGATCGTCGATGAAAAAGCGGTAAACCAGGAGGCGCAGGTCATTCTCGATTACCTGCAGCTGAACGTCGCGCCGACCACACCCGTTGCCCGCCTGAGCGTGGCCCAGCAGCAGATGGTCGAGATCGCGAGAGCGCTGACCCTCAACGCCAGGCTGATCATCATGGATGAACCTTCCGCCGCGCTGAGCGACAGCGAAGTAGAAAGCCTGCACCGTGTGGTGCGGGAGCTTAAAAACCGCGGGGTGAGCATTATCTATGTGACACACCGCCTGCATGAAGTTTTCCAGCTTTGCGACCGTTTCACCGTTTTCCAGGATGGCCGTTTCACCGGTACCGGCGCGGTGGCAGAAACGAACGTAGAGCAGCTGATCCGCCTGATGGTCGGGCGCGACGTGGCGTTTAACCGCCGTCCCGCCAGCGAAACCCACCATGAGGATAAACCCATCCGTCTGGCCGTGAAGGGGCTGAGCCGCGAAAAGCCGCCGCTGGATCCGCACGGTATTGCCCTGCATGACATCAGCTTCCATGTCCACGCGGGTGAGGTGCTGGGCATCGCCGGACTGGTGGGGGCCGGACGCACCGAAGTGGCCCGCTGCCTGTTTGGCGCAGACGCGTTTACCTCTGGCAGCTTTGAGCTTGACGGCGTGCCGTACCAGCCGCGCGACCCGCTGTATGCCCTCGATCAGGGCGTGGCGCTGGTGCCGGAAGATCGCAAAAAAGAGGGGGCGGTGCTGGGGCTGTCGATTCGCGACAACCTGTCGCTCTCCTGCCTTTCGTCACTGCTGCACTGGCGCTGGTTCGTCAATACCCGCAAAGAGGACGATCTGATTGAGTCCTACCGCCAGGCGCTGCAGATCAAGATGGTCAACAGCGCGCAGGAGGTGCGCAAGCTCTCCGGCGGTAACCAGCAAAAAGTGATCCTCGCGCGCTGCATGGCGCTCAACCCACGGGTGCTGATTGTCGATGAGCCAACGCGTGGCATCGACGTGGGGACCAAATCAGAAGTGCACCAGGTGCTGTTTGACATGGCGAAAAAGGGCGTGGCGGTGATCGTGATCTCCTCCGATCTGCCTGAAGTGATGGCGGTGTCCGACCGGATCATCACCCTGAGCGAAGGCCGGGTCACCGGCGAGATCCACGGCGATGATGCCAACGAAGAGCGGCTGATGACGATGATGGCCATCAACCACAACGCCCTGAACGCGGCATAACGGAGTTTCTCATGACGCAGATGATTTCTAAAACGCAGGCCCCGGTCAAACGCGCCGGACGCATCGATCCCATCGCCTTCTTCGAGCGCTTTGGGGTGCTGATTTTCATGATCCTGCTGCTGATCTTCTTCCAGTCGCAGAACAGCAATTTTTTCTCTGAACGCAACATTTTCAACATCCTGACCGAAGTCTCCATCTACGGGATCATGGCCGTGGGGATGACCTTCGTCATCCTGACCGCCGGGATCGACCTCTCCGTCGGCTCCATTCTGGCGGTGTGCGCCATGACCGCGGCGTACGTGATTAAAGGCGACAACTTTACCACCGTCGACCCGAACGCCTGGGGCGGTATGAGCTGGCTGATTGGGCTGGGGATTTGTCTGGCGATGGGCACGGCGATTGGTTTTCTGCATGGCCTGGGCGTCACCCGCCTGCGCCTGCCGCCGTTCATCGTCACCCTCGGGGGGATGACCATCTGGCGCGGCCTGACCCTGGTGATTAACGACGGCGCGCCAATCGCCGGTTTCGATCAGGGCTACCGCTGGTGGGGACGGGGCGAGCTGCTCGGTATCTCCATTCCGATCTGGATCTTCGCCATCGTCGCCGTTGGCGGTTATCTGGCGCTGCACAAAACCCGCTGGGGGCGCTTCGTTTACGCCATCGGTGGCAACCCGGAGGCGGCGCGTCTGGCGGGTGTGAACGTGAAGCGCGTACTGGTCAGCGTCTATGTGCTGATTGGCTGCCTGGCGGGGCTGGCGGGCTTTATTCTCAGCGCGCGACTGGGGAGCGCCGAGGCGGTGGCCGGGATCTCCTTTGAGTTGCGCGTCATTGCCTCGGTGGTGATTGGCGGCACCTCGCTGATGGGCGGCTACGGACGCATCGGCGGCACCATTATCGGCTCCATCATTATGGGCATTCTGATTAACGGCCTGGTGCTGATGAACGTCTCGGCTTACTACCAGCAGATTATCACCGGGTTAATTATCGTTCTGGCGGTGGCGTTCGACACCTACGCCAAGAGCCGTCGCGGCGCACTGTGAGGATCACGATGAAAGAGGTTCGTATTGGATTAATTGGCACCGGGTATATCGGCAAGGCGCATGCCATCGCCTATGCCCAGGCCCCGACGGTATTCAACCTGCGCGGCAAGCTGGTGCGTGAGATGGTGGCCGAGGTAAACCCGACGCTGGCGGCAGAGCGAGCGCAGGCGTTTGGCTTTAACCGTTCAACGGGAGACTGGCGGGCGCTGGTGGCCGACCCGGCCATTGATGTAGTGGATATTTGCTCGCCCAACCATCTGCATAAAGAGATGGCGCTGGAGGCGATCCGCCACGGCAAGCACGTTTACTCGGAAAAACCGCTGGCGCTGAACGCCCACGACGCGCGTGAGATGGTCGAGGCCGCTAAGCGGGCTGGGGTGAAAACCCTGGTGGGCTTCAACTACATGAAAAACCCGACGGCGCAGCTGGCGAAAGAGATTATCGCCCGCGGCGAAATAGGCAAGGTGATCCACTTCTACGGCACCCACAACGAAGACTACATGGCCGACCCGCTTTCGCCCATTCACTGGCACTGCTTCAAAGAGACTGCCGGGCTGGGGGCGCTGGGCGATCTGGCGGCGCATATCGTCAATATGGCGCAGTACCTGGTGGGGGAGATTGAGCAGGTTTGCGGCGACCTGAAGATTGTGGTCCCGGAACGTCCGGCGAAGGCCGGGTCGTCGGAGATGATTGCCGTCGAAAACGAGGATCAGGCCCACGCGATGGTACGTTTCGCGGGCGGGGCGCAGGGTGTGATTGAAACCTCCCGCGTCGCCTGCGGCCGCAAGATGGGGTTGTCATATGTGATCACCGGAACGAAAGGCGCCATCAGCTTCACTCAGGAGCGCATGGCCGAGCTGAAGCTCTATCTGCATGACGATCCGGTCAACCGTCAGGGATTCCGCACGCTGCTGGTTGGCCCGGCACACCCGGACTACGGCGCGTTCTGTATGGGCGCAGGCCACGGTATTGGCTTTAACGATCAAAAAACGGTGGAAGTGCGTGACCTGGTGGATGGCATTGCCGCCGACGCACCGATGTGGCCGGACTTTGAAGAGGGGTGGAAGGTCTCGCGCGTGCTGGACGCCATCGCACTCTCACACCAGCAAGGCCGCTGGCTGAACGTGAATGACATTGTCTGAAGAGGTATCAACGTGGAAAAGCAGTTTGATGTGATATGCATGGGCCGCGTGGCGGTAGACCTCTACAGTCAGCAGATTGGTGCGCGGCTGGAGGATGTGTCGAGCTTTGCCAAATATCTCGGTGGCTCGTCCGGCAACGTGGCGTACGGCACGGCGCGGCAGGGGTTGCGTTCGTCGATGCTGGCGCGCGTGGGCGACGAGCATATGGGCCGATTCCTGCGCGAAGAGCTAAATCAGGTGGGCTGTGATACCAGCCATCTGATCACCGATAAAACACGCCTCACGGCGCTGGTGCTACTCGGCATTAAAGACCGGGACACCTTTCCTCTGATTTTTTATCGCGATAACTGCGCGGATATGGCCATTACGGCCAGCGATGTGGACGAAAACTACATCGCCTCCGCACGGTGTCTTGCCATCACCGGGACTCACCTTTCTCATCCGCAGACCCGCGAGGCGGTGCTGACGGCGCTGGGCTACGCCCGTCGTCACGGCGTGCGCACGGTGCTGGACATTGATTACCGCCCGGTGCTGTGGGGGCTGACCTCCTTAGGCGACGGCGAAACGCGCTTTATCGCGGCCGATCAGGTCACCCGTGAACTTCAGGAGGTGCTGCACCTCTTCGACGTCATTGTCGGCACCGAGGAGGAGTTTCACATTGCGGGCGGCAGCACGGACACCCTGCAGGCGCTGGCGCAGGTGCGTGCCGTGAGTCAGGCCACGCTGGTCTGCAAACGCGGCGCGCTTGGCTGTTCGGTCTATACCGGTGCCATTCCGGCCCGTCTGGATGACGGCCTGACGGTGACCGGCGTGCGCGTGGAGGTGCTGAACGTCCTCGGCGCGGGCGATGCCTTTATGTCCGGCCTGCTGCGCGGCTACCTGAACGACGAGGGCTGGGAGCAGGCGTGCCGCTATGCCAACGCCTGCGGCGCGCTGGTGGTCTCGCGCCACGGCTGCGCCCCGGCGATGCCGAGCAAAATTGAGCTGGATGATTATCTCTCGCGCGCCGCGCTCGTTCCACGCCCGGATCTCGACCCGCGTCTGAACCATCTGCACCGGGTCACCACCCGCCGCCGCGAATGGCCGGAATTGTGCGTAATGGCGTTCGATCACCGCAGCCAGCTTGAAGATATGGCGCTGCAGTGCGGGGCGTCGCTCAAACGTATTCCGGCGCTCAAGCAGCTGATCCTGCAGGCCAGCCGCGAGGCGGCGAGCCGTGCCGGGCTGGCAGGCAAAGCGGGCCTGCTGTGTGACGGTACGTTTGGTCAGGACGCGCTCAACGCCATTACCGGTGAAGGGTGGTGGATCGGGCGACCCATTGAGCTGCCGGGCTCCCGTCCGCTGGAGATGGAGCACGGCAACATCGGCACCCAGCTTATCAGCTGGCCGCAGGAGCATGTGGTGAAGTGCCTGGTCTTTTTCCACCCGGAAGATGCTCACGGCCTGCGCCTGGAGCAGGAGCAGAAAATTGCCGAGGTCTACCACGCCTGCTGCCAGTCCGGGCATGAGCTGCTGCTGGAGGTGATATTGCCCGCCAGCATGCCGCGCAGCGATGAACTTTATCTGCGTGCCATCTCCCGCTTCTACAACCTGGGTATTTACCCGGACTGGTGGAAATTGCCGCCGCTGACGTCCGATGGCTGGACGGCACTGAGCGAGATTATCCAGCGCCGGGATCCGCACTGTCGTGGGGTGGTGATCCTCGGGCTGGATGCGCCTGCCGAGCAACTGCGTGCCGGGTTTAACGCCGCGGCAGGGCACGAACTGGTGAAAGGATTTGCCGTGGGGCGCACGCTGTTTGGCGAAGCTTCCCGCGCATGGCTGAAACACGATATCGACGATGCGCAGCTGGTGGCGCGCATCCGGGACAATTACCTGCAGCTTATCGCCTGGTGGCGCGAGCGCGGACACGCATAATGGAGACGACAATGAGTGTGCAATTAGGCATTAACCCCCTGACGTGGACTAACGACGATCTGCCTTCCCTTGGTGCCGAAACGCCGCTGGAGACCTGTCTGAGCGAGGGGAAAGAGGCCGGTTTTGCCGGTTTCGAACTGGGCAATAAATTCCCGCGTGAAGCGCGCCTGCTTGGCCCCATTTTGCAGCACCACGATCTGCAACTGGTCTCTGGCTGGTACTCCGGCCGACTGCTGGAGTGCAGCGTGGAAGAGGAGATTGCCGCCGTGCAGTCCCACCTGACGCTGCTGCGTGAGCTGGGGGCAAAGGTGCTGGTATTTGCGGAGGTGAGCGGCTGCATTCACGGCGAGCAGCAGACGCCGGTGCATCTGCGCCCGCGCTTCCCGCAGGCACGCTGGAAAGAGTATGGCGAGAAGCTCACGGAATTTGCCCGCTACACTCAGCAGCAGGGGGTGCAGATTGCCTATCACCACCATATGGGGACGGTGATTGAGTCCGCCGACGACGTGGACAACCTGATGACCCATACCGGCGAAGAGGTCGGGTTGCTGCTGGACACCGGTCACCTGACCTTTGCCGGGGCCGATCCGCTGGCGGTGGCGCAGCGCTGGGCGTCGCGCATCAACCACGTTCACTGCAAAGACGTGCGTGCCGACGTGCTGGCAGATGTTAAAAACCGCAAAACCAGCTTCCTCGATGCGGTGCTGAGCGGCGTGTTTACCGTGCCGGGCGACGGTTGCGTGGATTATCCGCCGATCATGCAACTGCTGAAAGCGCAGAATTATCACGGCTGGCTGGTGGTGGAGGCGGAGCAGGATCCTGCGATTGCCCATCCGCTGACCTATGCCCGTCTGGGGTATAACAACCTGAGCCGTCTGGCGCGCGACGCCGGGCTTATCTGAGGAGGTGACATGTCACGTCTGCTATCACGCTGGCAACAGCCGAACGCTGAAGGGCGGACCCAGTCCGTCACGCCGGAACGCGCCGGGTGGGGATATGTTGGCTTTGAGGCCTATGAGTTGCAGGAGGGGCAGCAGTTGACGCTGCCCGCCGTCAGCGAAGAGCGCTGTCTGGTGCTGGTGGCCGGGCGCGCCTCCATCAGCACGCCTTCCGCGCAGTTTAACGATATTGGCGAGCGGATGAGCCCGTTCGAGCGCATCAAGCCGTGGGCGGTGTACGTTACCCCGCAGGAGACGGTGCAAGTGAAGGCGCTCACGAAGCTGGAACTGGCGGTTTGTGCCGCTCCGGGTAAAGGTAGTTGGCCGACGCGGCTGATTGCACCGCAGGATATCGACGCTGAAGCGCGCGGCAAAGGCCATAACCAGCGCTATGTGCACAACATTCTGCCGGAAGACAAACCGGCTGACAGCCTGCTGGTGGTGGAGGTCTGGACCAACGAAGGCTGCACCAGCTCGTACCCGAGCCATAAGCACGACACGGATAATCCGCCCCAGGAGACGTATCTGGAGGAGACCTATTACCATCGCCTCAACCCGGATCAGGGGTTCTGCATGCAGCGGGTCTACACTGACGACAGAACGCTGGATGAATGCATGGCGGTCTACAACCGTGACGTGGTGATGGTGCCGAAGGGCTACCACCCGGTGGCAACCTTGGCGGGGTATGACAGCTACTACCTCAACGTGATGGCCGGGCCGGTGCGCAAATGGATGTTCACGTGGGAAGAGGACCACGCGTGGATTAACCGGGATTATCCCGCAGAGAGTGGGGGCTGAAGCGGCCTTTCTTGTCGGGTGGCGCTGCGCTGACCCGACCTACGAAACCGTAGGCTCGCACAAGCACAGCGCCGCTGGTCGAATTGTCTTCAGTGCATCTGCCTCGCCTGCTCAATCGTGCGGGCAATGGCTTCCGGCTGGCTCACCATCGACACGTGGCTTGCCGCGACCTCGGTGGTGTTCGCGTGGATGGCCTTCGCCATCGCGCGTTCAAGCTCAGGATTGATCATCCGGTCGTTCTTGCTTACCACATACCAGCTCGGCTTCGCGTGCCACGCCGCGCGAGTGACTTTTTCGCCAAACGCATCGCCCTTTATTGGCCCCTGTGTGGCGGCGATGATCTGTTGTTCACCCGGTTTCACATCCGGTGCGAAGTCCTTACTGACCGACGCAGGCGGCAGGTATAAAAAGCCGTCCGCGGTTTTTGCGATACCGGCGCTCCCCGGTGGCGCCGGGTAGCTATTCGCCAGCTCTGCCGTTGACTGACCGGCGTCCGGCGCGAACGCCGCCACATACACCAGTGATTTCACCCGCGCATCGTTGCCGGCTTCGCTAATCACGGTGCCACCCCAGGAGTGACCTACCAGTACCACGTCCCCGTGTGCGCGAGCGATGGCGCGCCGGGTGGCTGCTACATCATCTTTTAGTGAGGTCAGCGGCAACTGGACGGCTATGACTTCGGTGTGGCGTTTCTGCAAAAGGGAAATCACCTTGTTCCAGCTGCTACCGTCGGCAAAGGCGCCATGCACCAGCACCACGCTGGTTTCACTCTGCGCAAAGGCGCTGGCCGACATCGCCAGCAGACCCGCCGTCAGTATCGATAATGTTTTCATCTTCAGGCTCCTCAGAAATGGTGGACCGGCGCATGCGGCGGCACGGTGAATTCAAGGGTTTTATGGTCGAGAGGCTTATGTGTCGGGTCGGCCAGGATAATGGTCACCTTGTGTTTTCCGGCGGGCAGTCCCACCAGAATCACCGGCTCACCGCTGGTGTCCGCCCAGTGCCAGGGTGCGTCATCCACCACAACGTGAATATGGCCGATGCGCGGAGTGACTTTCAGTGCGTCGGGTCCAAAGACAGGTTCAATGCGCAGGTTTTCAACACGGTACTGAATAAAGACAGCCCCCTTACTCAGCGGGCCTGCCAGCGGCGGATCGACAATCAGCCTGGCGGGTGGCTGGGGCTGCTCAAGCGGGGCAACGGCAGCCGGACCGTTGACGTCGGCGGCGCTGAGGCCGCTCAGGGGCGCGGCGCAGACGGAAGACGTCAGCGCGAGTAAAGGTAGCAACAGATGCTGGCGAATCATTTTGGTCTCTCCTCGTGGGGTCATGTCACGAGAGACAGCAGACCATTTTTATGTATCGCGTCTGTTTGCTGATGCGGGATTTTTGTATCGATGCGTAAGCCAGATGAGGGAGATACAGTGCGATACATTTCCCCCGGGCATGACGAGAAGTTTGCTGGCATGGTGTCTTCAGGCGCATCCATCGGATGCGGAGATTTCCCGGAGAAAACATCATGAATAGTGAAAAAGTTGCGTTGATTTTCGGCGGCGCACGTGGAATTGGTGCGGCTATAGCGGCACGGCTGGCGAAGGAGGGATATCGCGTTGCCGTGACATGGGTATCACGTCCGGACCGGGCTAATGCACTGGTCTCATCCATTACTGATGCGGGCGGGGTGGCGCTGGCGATTAACGCTGATAGCGCAGATGCAACTGCAATTCAGGCTGCGGTTGATGCCACGATCAACCATTACGGCAGGCTGGATGTTGCCGTAGTGAACGCAGGCGTACTGCGGCTGGGCATGCTTGAGGATTATTCAGTGGACGATCTGGATGCCACGCTGTCGGTGAACGTGCGCGGCGTTTTCCTCTCTGTGCAGGCGGCAGTTAAACGAATGAGGGAAGGGGGAAGGGTGATCACCATTGGCAGCAATACCGCTGTGCGAACCGGGCATGCGGGTAGTAGCGTTTATGCGATGAGTAAAGCTGCGGTGGCAGCCATGGTGCAAAACCTGGCGCTGGATCTGGCTCCGAAGCGGATCACAATTAACAATATCCAGCCCGGCCCCATCGCCACGGATATGACGGCCGGAATGGCGGAGCAGATCACTGCACATATCCCTTTAAAACGCATTGGGCAGCCTGAGGAGATCGCATCACTTGCCGCATGGCTTGCTGGAGAAGAGTCTGGATATATGACAGGCGCGAGCCTGACGATTGACGGTGGATTCGTGCTTTAACTGCCAGGGGGCAGGGAAGCCCGACATTCTGACTAGCGCACGGGTGCGTCGACCACCAGACCCGTTTGCTGCGACTGAAGTTTGTCCTGATGGTGATACCAGGCACCAATGGAGGAATAAACGAAGCGGCCAAAGAAAAACAGGAAGCTGATAAGCAATATGATGCGGGTCATTCGAGTGTTAAATCGATGTCGTTTTCGCATACGTGTGGCCTGACTCACTGTGTTTTTCCTGGACATACCCTTTTGGGCGACGCGGATATTAAGGCACAGCGGGAAGGGTGGGTCAATTCTGCGATGTGTAAATAACCGTCAACATATACATTAACCGATGTTATTAAAAATAATAATTGCATTTACGATATTGATAACACGAAGAAAATTAACCGGAAAAAAACAGAAGAAAGGAAATTTTGAATTAAATAGTTTGATTTAAGTCAACGGATTCCCCGCAGTGGTATTTAAAATCCCTCCTCCATACTGCTTGCCCCGGGTGTTTGCGGGCAGCACGTACGTCAGGTCGGATGCCTGTCTTCATTTTCCCTCAGGAGAAAGGGGTTTAACCGGGCATCTATGAACACTATTGCTTTCCTGAAACAGAATAAAGACCGCTGGTGGGCGCTGCCGCTTATTTTACCGGTGGTGTTGCTGCCCGTGCTGAGCGCGGCCAATACCCTGACGCAACTGGGCGACGGCATTGTGGCACTCTATTATCTGCCGCTCTTTTTCCTGCTCACCTTAATGCTGTTTTTCGGCGTTGGGGCTATTCCCGGAATAGTGCTGTCGCTGTTTATTCGCTATTACCCGCAAGTTGGGCTGTTTGAAACCGTTGCCGGGATCTTCCATTTTATTATTCCCTTAGTGCTGAGTTGGGGCGGTTATCGCGTCTTTGCCCCCAGACGCAATATGACGGCTTACGGCGATATACGGCTGATGGCGCAGCGCATTTTCTGGCAGGTGTTATGTCCGGCAACGCTGTTTCTGGTGCTGTTTCAGTTTGCGGTTTATCTGGGCGTGTATGAGAGTCGCCAGAGCCTGGCGGGGCTGAACCCGCTTAATATTCACACGCTGATCAACTATCAGGCGCTGCTGGTCAGCGGCTTAACGGGCGTACCGCTGAGTTACCTGATAATCCGGCTGATTCGCCATCCGCGTTACTTCAGGGCATTGATTTCACAGAGCCGCGCGCAGATAGATAAAAAGGTGACGCTCATCGAGTTTCTGGTCTGGTTGATCATACTGGGCGGGCTGCTGCTGTTGCTGCTGATACCAATGAATGAGAACAGCTCTATCTTCACCACTAACTACACGCTGTCGCTCCTGATGCCGGTGATGCTCTGGGGCGCGATGCGCTTTGGTTACAGGCTGACATCCCTCATCTGGACGCCGGTCCTGCTGGTCTCTATTCACTATTTTTACCGTTATATCCCTGTGAATCAGGGCTACGACATTCAACTGGCGATCACCTCTTCCAGCTACCTGGTCTTCTCGTTTGTGGTGGTCTATATGTCGATGCTGTCGACCCGCCAGCGTACCGTGAATAAGCGCTCCCGCAGGCTGGCGCTCCTCGACCCGGTTGTCCATATGCCTAACCTGCGGGCGTTGTTACGCGATCTGGCCCGGAACCCGTGGTCGGCGCTCTGTTTACTGCGTATTCCTGAACTGGAAGTGCTGGGCCGAAATTATGGCGTATTGCTGCGAATTTTATACAAACAGCAGCTGGCACAGTGGGTTAATGGCACACTCCAGCCCAATGAGCGGGTGTATCACCTTACCGGGTATGATCTGGCGGTGCGACTCAACGCGGAATCGCACCAGCAGCGAATCGAGACGCTGGATGAGCATATCAAACAGTTCCGTTTTATCTGGGATGGCATGCCGCTTCAGCCGCAGGTGGGCATGAGTTACTGCTATGTACGCTCACCCGTGAACCATCTCTATCTGGTGCTGGGGGAGCTCGGAGTCATTGCCGATCTGTCGCTCTCAACCAACCACCCGGAAAACCTTCAGCAGCGTGGTGCTGTCCATCTGCAGCGCAGCCTGAAGGATAAAATCGCGATGATGAGCCGCCTGCAAAAGGCACTCGACAACAACGAATTCACCCTGCTGGCGCAGCCCGTTCGCGGCCTGCGTGGCGATCGCTATCATGAAGTGCTGCTGCGGATGCCGGATGCGGATGGCGCGTTACTTACTCCCGATCGGTTCCTGCCCATCGCTCAGGAGTTTGGCCTGTCGTCGCGGGTCGATTTGTGGGTGCTGGAGCGCACGCTGCGTTTCCTGGCCGAACACCGTGACAGGCTGCCCGGCCAGCGCTTTGCCATTAATCTTGCGCCCTCAACCGTTTGTCGGGTTCAGTTCCCGCTGGAGGTGAGCCGTCTTCTGAATAAATACGCCGTGGAGGCGTGGCAGTTGATCTTCGAGGTGACCGAGTGCAGTACCTTCGGCAGCGCGGAGCAGGCGATGCATACCCTCCGGCAGCTACAAAAAATGGGCGTACGCATTGCGATAGATGATTTTGGTACCGGCTATGCAAGCTATGCGCGGCTGAAAAGCGTGGACGCAGACATCCTCAAGATTGACGGCAGCTTTATTCGCAATATCGTCAGCAACAGCCTGGATTACCAGATTGTGGCCTCTATTTGCCATTTAGCGCGAATGAAAAAGATGCTGGTGGTTGCGGAATATGTGGAGACCGAAGAGATACGTAGCGCGGTTCACGCGCTCGGTATCGACTATGTGCAGGGCTATCTGATAGGTCGGCCGGTGGCACTTGATTCACTGCTGGAGGCAGAGGCGTCCTTGACGGACGCCTGAGCCGTTACGCCGCGACGTCGGCGCTCTCTTCTTCGATTTTGAGCAGCCAGCCGGTGACCGCTTCCCAGTACTGCTGCTCTTTTTCCAGATCCAGCAGAACCAGAGCATTCTGGCTAAACCAGTCGTGCGGGAAGCTCAGCGTCCAGTGATGGTCATCCGTTTTGAGTTTCAGCGTAGGCGGCGTGGTGGTGGCCTGACGCTGGTTATTCAGCAGCACGCCCAGACGCAGCAGCTGAATAAGCGGCAGGAACTGCTTTTTCTTGAACAGCGTGAAGCGCGGCAGATCGTCGAGCTTAATGGCTTTGCGATGATAGCGCACCAGCGTCGCCATCATGGTTTGCTGCTCCTGGTTGAAGCCCGGCAAATCGCTGTTTTGCAGAATGTAGGCGGAATGACGGTGCATGCCGCTGTGGTTAATGTTCAGCCCCACTTCGTGCAGCATCGCGGCCCATTTCAGCAGGGCGGCAAGCTGCGGATGGGCAAGCTTCGGATTCTGCTCCTGCCACTGATCGTACATCTGTACGGTCGTTTCCAGCACCCGCTTCGCCTGTTCGCGGTCGATGTTGTACTGGTTTGCCAGGCTTTGCGCGGTGCGGCTGCGAATATCCTGATGGCGGAAGCGGCCTTCCATCTCATACAGCACGCCTTCACGCAGCGCGCCGTCAGAGAGACGCAGCTCCTTAATGGCCAGCGCATCGAATACGCCGCACAGGATAGCCAGCCCCGGTACAAACACCGCTTTACGCTCGTCGGAAAGACCCGGCAGGCTTAACGCGTCGAAACTTTTATGTTTCAGCACCTCTTCGGTCAGCAACGTCAGGCGTTCGGGGGTGATAAAACCGTCTTTTTCACCCATCGCCAGCAGCACTTCATGGGCCGCTTTGATGGTGCCCGAGGCCCCCAGCGCGACGTTCCAGCCCTGGATACGGTACTGCCAGGCCAGATTTTCCAGCTTCTGAACGGCGGCCATGCGCGCCCGCTGGAAGTTTTCCCGCGAGATCGCACCGCCCGGGAAATACATCTGCGCAAAGCTGACGCAGCCCATACGGCGGCTTTCCACCAGACGCGGTTCAAAGTCTTCGCCAATGACCAGCTCTGTGGAGCCGCCGCCGATATCAATCACCAGCTTGCGGCCTTTTTCCGGCTGCGTGTGCTCAACGCCCATAAAAATCAGACGCGCCTCTTCGTTACCGGAGATGATCTCAATGGGGTAGGGGATCACTTTTTCCGCACGCTTGAGGAATTCAGGGGCATTCAGCGCCTGGCGTAGGGTATGCGTTCCCACAATGCAGACACTGGAGGGTGAGAAGCCCTGCAGGCGTTCGGCAAACAGCGACAGGCAGTTCAGGCCGCGCTCCATCGCCTCTTCGCTGAGCATGCTGCGTTCATCAAGACCATCTGCCAGGTGTACGCGCTGCTTCAGACGACCGATGATCTGCAGCGCGCCATCCACCTCACGGGCGATGACCATGTGGAAACTGTTAGAACCAAGGTCGACCGCGGCGAATTCCTGTGGTCGTGGGGTCTTATCATTTATCGGCATAGGTTAATCGGGTTGCTCGAGTGATTTGATATAGTCGTAAATCGCCAGTTGCGACCGCACTTTGCGGCGGTTGCCGCGCGGTACATAGCGGTTACTGAGTTCTTTGTCGATATAGCGCGCTTTCACCGTGTCGCTAAACAGAATCTCGATAATGTCGAGAATACGCTGTTTCAGGCGCGGATCCAGCAGTGGCGCTGCGACTTCAATTCGATAATCAATATTGCGCGTCATCCAGTCTGCCGAAGAGAGATAGACCTGTTTATCTCCCGCATTATCGAAAATATAGACCCGATCGTGCTCCAGGTAGCGGTCGACAATGCTGATGACGCGAATATTATCGCTGATACCTTCCAGTTCCGGGATGAGGGAGCACATGCCGCGGATCAGCAGGTTAACCGGAACGCCGGAGCTGGACGCCGCATAGAGTCTGTCCACGAGACCTTTGTCGACCAGATTGTTGAGCTTCAGCGTGATGCCGGACGACAAGCCTTTCTGGGCGTTGGCAATTTCTTTGTCGATCATATCGTACAGCAGGCGGCGCGAGTTCTGCGGTGACACCAGCAGATAATCAAAGCTCACCGGGCGGTACGGGTTCTCAATAAAGTTGAACACCCGGCGCACCTCGTTGGTGATGCGCGCGTCGGCGGTCAGCAGCGAGTAGTCGGTATAAATTCGTGCGGTTTTCTCGTTAAAGTTCCCGGTACCGATGTGGGCATAGCGCACCACGTCGTCACCCTCTTTACGGGAAATAAGGAACAGCTTGGCGTGAATTTTCAGCCCCGGGGCGGAGAAGATAACGTGTACACCCGCTTCCGTCAGACGGCGCGCCCAGTGGATATTGGCCTCTTCGTCGAAACGTGCCTGCAACTCAACCACCACGGTCACTTTTTTGCCGTTGTGCGCGGCGTGGATCATCGCGTCGATGATGCGGGAGTCTTTCGCCACGCGGTAAATATTGATTTTGATTGCCAGCACGCTCGGGTCAAAGGAGGCCTGACGCAGCAGCTCCAGCACGTGTTCAAACGTGTGATACGGATAGTAGAGCAGGACGTCGCGTTCACGGATGGCATCGAAACCGTTACGGAACTTATCGAACCAGAGATGACGCAGGCGCGGCAGCGGTTTATTCACCAGATTGGCTTTGCCGACGTTCGGGAAGCCAATAAAGTCTTTAAAGTTATGGTAACGACCGCCCGGCACGATGGAGTCATAGCGCGAGATAGTCAGCTTGTCGCGCAGCATTTCCACCATCGCGTCTGGCATATCACGCTGATAGACAAAGCGCACCGGTTCGGCCGTCAGACGCTGCTTGAGGCTGGAGGACATCAGTTCCATCAGGCTGGCTTCCATCTCGTGCACCAGGTCATATTCGGCGTCACGGGTCATCTTCATCGAGTAGGCGTTTAACGCGTCGTAATCGAAGAAGCCTTTGAAGATATCGTCCAGACAGTAGCGCAGGATGTTATCCAGCAGGATCATCGGTTTGCGTCTGCGCGGGGTTTCCGGCGGCAGGTTCACAAAGCGTGGCACCTTGTCGGACGGGATCTCCAGCAGCGCGTAACGGATGGATTCACCGCGAATAATTTCCACCGCCAGGTAGGTGTAGTCATCTTTCAGGAACTGCACCAGATCGGTTTCGCGGTTGATCAGAATAGGGGTGATGTGCTGGCGCAGATACTGTTTAAAGTAGTGGCGCAGCCAGTTTTGTTGGTTAACGGAGAGCTGACGTTCGTTAATCAGGAAGATTTGATTGCGTGCCATCTCCAGCAGCAACTCGTTATAGAGGCCGTCAAATTCCTGATCGGCTTTCAACACGCGGGACTGAATTTTGCCTAACAGATGGCGAGAGTGAGAGTTTAAGCCCTGCTCTTCGCTGATGATGATCCGCCGTTTCAGCTCGGCAAAGCGAACCTTGTAGAACTCATCAAGGTTGTTGGAATAAATGCCCAAAAAACGCATGCGCTCAATAAGCGGGTTGCTTTTGTCCGCCGCTTCCTGGAGTACGCGTTCGTTGAATGCTAACCAGCTTAGCTCTTTCTCGATATATAACTTTTCCTGACCCATTACAGCTCACACTCCAGTTCAATCACAGGACGTGGTAAATCCGTCTCGTCCTTATTATGGCGAGCATTTCCACGATATGTCCAACAGTGCCAGAAAAGTATGACAGTTATTTTTTTGTTGGAGATTTTAGAAGGTTGGAGAAGGGAATATCGGGTAATGCGCTTTGTTGGTCGGGTAAGCGCTGCTGCGCCACCCGACAGAACAGACTACTCTTCGGCCGCGTAACCCTGCGGGGGCAGTTTCACGCCATCCAGCCAGGCAGCACCGTCGCGCATCGCCAGACGCCCGTCGACAAACCAGCTGACCACCAGTGGATAAATGGCATGTTCCTGGCTCTGCACCCGTTCGGTGATGTCGTCTTCGGTGTCGCCGTCAAAGACCGGGACTTTCGCCTGCAGGATCACCGGTCCGCCGTCCAGCTCATCGGTCACGAAATGCACCGAGGCCCCGTGCTCTTCATCGCCGTTTTCCAGCACCTGACGATGGGTGTGCAGGCCGGGATATTTCGGCAGAAGCGAAGGGTGGATATTCAGCAGACGCCCGGCGTAGTGCCCGACAAATGCCGGGCTCAGGATACGCATATACCCCGCCAGCACCACAACGTCCGGCGCGTAGGCATCAATCTCCTGAACCAGTTCGCGGTCAAACGCTTCACGGCCAGCGAACTGACTGGCCTCCAGCGCGTGCGCGGGAATGTTTGCTTCCCGGGCGCGCTCAAGGCCGAACGCGTCGGCCTTGTTGCTGAATACTGCCCGAATGGTGCCATTGATTTTCTTCTGTTTGCAGGCGTCAATGATGGCCTGCAAATTGCTTCCGTTGCCGGAAATGAGCACCACGATGTTTTTCATTCAATGACCACACGCTGTTCGGAATCGGAAGCTTTGATAATACCGATTTTCCACGCGTTTTCACCTTTGTCCGTCAGCAGCTTAACGGCTTTATCCGCTTCGCTCGCTGGCAGGGCGATCACCATACCTACGCCACAGTTAAAGGTGCGGTACATTTCGTGAGAACTCACGTTGCCCGCGGTTTGCAGCCAGTTAAAGACCGCTGGCCACTGCCAGGACGATTCGTCGATTACCGCCTGGGTGTTGTCCGGCAGTACGCGCGGAATGTTTTCCCAGAAGCCGCCACCGGTCAGGTGGGCAATGGCGTGAACGTCAACGTTCTCAATCAGCTCCAGCACGTTTTTCACGTAGATGCGGGTCGGTGCCAGCAGATGGTCAGCCAGAGGTTTACCTTCAAGTTCGGTGGTTTGTGGGTCGCAACCGCTTACTTCGAGGATTTTACGCACCAGCGAGTAGCCGTTAGAGTGCGGGCCGCTGGAGGCCAGCGCAATCAGCACATCACCATCAGCCACTTTACTGCCGTCGATAATTTCTGATTTTTCTACCACACCCACGCAGAAGCCTGCGACGTCATAATCTTCGCCGTGATACATGCCTGGCATTTCTGCGGTTTCACCGCCAACCAGCGCGCAGCCAGACTGCAGACAGCCTTCGGCAATACCGTTGATCACGCTGGCTGCGGTATCCACATCCAGTTTGCCTGTCGCGTAGTAGTCGAGGAAGAACAGCGGCTCAGCGCCCTGTACCACCAGGTCGTTTACACACATCGCGACCAGATCGATACCGATCGTGTCGTGACGTTTTAAATCCATCGCCAGGCGCAGTTTTGTGCCTACACCGTCAGTACCCGAGACCAGAACAGGTTCACGATATTTTTGCGGCAGCGCGCACAGTGCGCCGAAGCCACCCAGACCACCCATCACTTCCGGGCGGCGGGTTTTTTTCACCACACCTTTGATTCGGTCAACCAGCGCATTACCTGCGTCAATATCAACACCGGCATCTTTGTAGCTGAGAGAAGTTTTGTTGGTCACGGCTCAAGTCCCCACGCGATTGCATAGCTAGTAAGAAAAATCGGCGCAATTCTAACAGTCCAGGCAAACGTTTGCGAGCCTATTCTCGGCGCGAGGATCTTTTTTTCTGCTCCGCCCCCGGCGGCGCGCAAACTTGACTCCGTTCACGAAAATGAAACCGGTTTCGGCGATCTGCTTGCATGCGGTTTAGGGAATGAACATCATGAAATGAAACCGGTTTCAGTTTCATTTAGGAGGAATGAAGGCCATGAACATCGCCGCATTTGATATCGGTGGCACCGCGTTAAAAATGGGCATTGCGACAGCGCAGGGAGAGCTACTGCAAACGGATAAGGCCGCCATCAGGAACAGCGACGGTGACGCCATTCTTGCGCAGATGCTGAACTGGGTAACGGCCCATCCCGGGCTTAAGGGGATCGCCATCAGCGCGCCGGGGTATGTTAATCCGCATACCGGCTTTATTGAGATGGGCGGGGCCATTCGCCGCTTCGACCAGTTCGCAATGAAAGGCTGGCTTGAGGCGAAAACGGGTTTACCGGTCACCGTCGAGAATGACGCTAACTGCGTGCTGCTGGCGGAGCGCTGGCAGGGCAAGGCGAAAGATATCGATAACTTTCTGGTACTGACCATCGGCACCGGGATCGGCGGGGCGATTTTCTGCAACGGCAGGCTGGTTCACGGGGCGCGTTTTCGCGCCGGAGAGTTCGGCTACATGCTCACGGAAAGGGCAGACTCAAGACGTGTTGCCCGCCACTCCATGAATGAAAACTGCACGTTACGCACGCTTCGCAAGCGCTATGCCGATTTTCATGGTCTGACGCTTGAGAGCGTCACCGGCGAGGCCATTTTTGATGGCTATGACGCAGGCGACACCGTATGCCGCCGCCTGGTGGATGATTTTCTTAACGGCATTGCGACAGGGCTCTACAACCTGGCGAATGTGTTCGACCCGCAGACCATCTTCATTGGCGGCGGTATCGCGGAGCGGCCCGGGTTTAGGGATCTGCTTCGCACCCATCTTGCGTGGTTTGGCATCGCGGATATCGCCGATGTCGTCAGCCACGGCAACCGGGCCGGTCTTGTCGGCGCGGTTTACCACTTCAGACAGCAGTATCCGTCAGCAATCAGCAACATCGAATGAGGGAAAGAGTATGTCAGGATTTAAAGAAGGTTTTCTGTGGGGCGGCGCGGTGGCCGCGCACCAGCTGGAAGGTGGCTGGAAAGAGGGCGGTAAAGGCGTAAGCGTCGCCGATGTTATGACCGCTGGCGCCCACGGCGTGCCGCGTGAAATCACCGACGGCGTGCTGCCAGGAAAAAATTACCCGAACCACGAAGCCATCGATTTTTACCATCGCTATAAAGAAGACATCAAACTCTTTGCGGATATGGGGTTCAAATGCTTCCGTACCTCCATTGCCTGGACGCGTATTTTCCCGAAAGGGGATGAGCTGGAGCCGAACGAAGCGGGCCTTCAATTCTACGATGACCTGTTCGATGAGTGCCTCAAATACGGCATCGAACCGGTTATCACCCTATCGCATTTTGAGATGCCGTATCATCTGGTCACCGAGTACGGCGGCTGGCGCAACCGTAAGCTGATCGACTTCTTTGTCCGCTTCGCAAAAGCGGTCTTCCAGCGCTATCAGCATAAGGTGAAGTACTGGATGACCTTTAACGAGATTAACAACCAGGCTAACTTCCACGAAGATTTTGCGCCGTTTACCAACTCCGGGCTGAAGTATGCGCCGGGTGAAGACCGTGAGCCAGTGATGTTCCAGGCCGCGCACTATGAGCTGGTGGCCAGCGCGCTGGCGGTAAAAGCCGGGCGCGAGATTAATCCTTCCCTGCAGATCGGCTGCATGATTGCCATGTGCCCCATTTATCCGCTGACCTGCGCGCCTGACGACATCATGATGGCGATGAACGCGATGCATCGTCGCTACTGGTTCACCGACGTTCACGTGCGCGGCAAGTATCCGCAGCATCTGCTTAACTACTTTGCGCGTCGTGGTTTCACGCTGGACATTACCGAAGAAGACAAAGCGGCACTCACGCAGGGCTGCGTGGATTACATCGGCTTTAGCTATTACATGTCCTTCGCCACCAAAGCGACGGCGGATAACCCGGAACTGGATTACGATGAAAGCAAGAGCCTGGTCTCCAACCCGTACGTGCAGAAATCTGACTGGGGTTGGCAGATTGACCCGGTTGGCCTGCGCTACTCCCTGAACTGGTTCTGGGATCACTACCAGCTGCCGCTGTTCATCGTTGAGAACGGCTTCGGCGCGATTGACGTGCAGGAGAGCGACGGCACGGTGAACGACCAGTACCGCATTGATTATCTCTCGGCGCACATCCGCGAGATGAAAAAAGCGGTGGTGGAAGATGGCGTGGATCTGATGGGCTACACCCCGTGGGGCTGTATCGATCTCGTTTCTGCCGGCACCGGCGAGATGAAGAAACGCTACGGGTTTATCTTTGTTGATAAAGACAACGAAGGGAACGGCACGCTGAACCGCAGCAAGAAAAAGTCGTTTGACTGGTATAAGCAGGTGATTGCGAGCAACGGCGATAACCTGTAATTGTCGGGTGGCGCTTACGCTTACCCGACCTACACTTCACGTAGGCCCGCGTAAGCGCAGCGCCACCGGGCAGAACCCCGCACCCAAGCCGGAGTCTCGCCTCCGGTTTTTTTGTCTCTAAATCACTTTGCTTGATATACGTCAAGCAAGATGGGTATGGCCTAATCCGAAAAAAGCGGTATAATCCCGCGATTTTTTTGCGGATGCCACCTCAGAGGAGAAAGAGAATGAAGATTGTGGAAGTGAAACACCCACTCGTTAAACACAAGTTGGGCCTGATGCGTGAGCATGACATCAGCACGAAGCGTTTTCGCGAACTGGCATCTGAAGTCGGCAGCCTGCTGACCTACGAAGCGACCTCTGACCTCGAAACGGAAAAAGTGACCATCGAAGGCTGGAACGGCCCGGTGCAGGTTGAGCAGATCAAAGGTAAGAAAATTACCGTGGTGCCAATCCTGCGTGCTGGTCTTGGCATGATGGAAGGCGTGCTGGAGCACGTACCGAGCGCGCGTATCAGCGTGGTGGGGATCTACCGTAATGAAGAAACCCTGGAGCCGGTTCCGTACTTCCAGAAGCTGGTGTCTAACATCGACGAGCGTATGGCGCTGGTGGTTGACCCGATGCTGGCGACC
Source organism: Enterobacter cloacae complex sp. 277I4 (assembly GCF_050031465.1). Taxonomy (NCBI): domain Bacteria; kingdom Pseudomonadati; phylum Pseudomonadota; class Gammaproteobacteria; order Enterobacterales; family Enterobacteriaceae; genus Enterobacter; species Enterobacter cloacae complex sp. 277I4. The sequence goes on along the minus strand of NZ_JBLGWC010000001.1, from coordinate 3,687,335 downwards.
GGCGGCTCAATGATTGCCACCATCGACCTGCTGAAAAAAGCAGGCTGCAGCAGCATCAAAGTGCTGGTGCTGGTTGCGGCACCGGAAGGGATCGCGGCGCTGGAAAAAGCACACCCGGATGTGGAGCTGTACACCGCGTCTGTCGACCAGGGGCTCAACGAGCACGGGTACATCATCCCGGGGCTGGGCGATGCCGGCGATAAGATCTTTGGTACGAAATAATCGAATAACGATAAATAAGCCGACTTTGAAAGTCGGCTTTTTTTTGAATAAAACACACATAACTAACCATCTCAGAGGAAAACACTATGACGCGCCGTGCTATCGGGGTGAGTGAAAGACCGCCGCTTTTACAGACTATCCCGCTTAGTTTGCAGCACCTGTTCGCTATGTTTGGCGCAACCGTGCTGGTGCCAATCCTGTTTCACATTAACCCGGCTACCGTGCTGTTGTTCAATGGTATCGGGACGCTGCTGTACCTCTTTATCTGTAAAGGCAAAATCCCGGCGTATCTGGGGTCGAGCTTTGCCTTTATCTCGCCGGTGTTGCTGCTGCTGCCCCTGGGGTATGAAGTGGCGCTGGGCGGCTTTATCATGTGCGGTGTGTTGTTCTGCCTGGTCTCTTTCATTGTGAAGAAGGCCGGTACCGGCTGGCTGGATGTGATGTTCCCACCGGCGGCGATGGGGGCCATCGTTGCCGTCATCGGTCTGGAGCTGGCAGGCGTGGCGGCGAATATGGCTGGCCTGCTGCCTGCTGATGGGCAGTCGCCGGACTCCAAAACCATCATCATCTCACTGGTGACGCTGGGCGTGACGGTATTTGGCTCCGTGCTGTTCCGCGGTTTTATGGCGATTATCCCGATCCTGATCGGCGTGCTGGCGGGTTATGCACTCTCCTTCGTGATGGGTGTTGTCGATACCACGCCAATTGCTCAGGCGCACTGGTTTGCCCTGCCAACCTTCTATACGCCACGCTTTGAATGGTTTGCTATCTTCACTATTCTGCCTGCCGCGCTGGTGGTTATTGCTGAACACGTTGGCCACCTTGTGGTGACGGCGAACATCGTCAAACGTGACCTGATCCGCGACCCGGGTCTGCACCGTTCGATGTTTGCAAACGGCTTCTCGACGATCATCTCCGGTTTCTTTGGCTCCACGCCAAACACCACCTACGGTGAGAATATTGGCGTCATGGCGATCACCCGCGTTTACAGTACCTGGGTTATCGGCGGTGCGGCAATCATCGCAATCCTGCTCTCCTGCGTGGGTAAACTGGCGGCAGCGATCCAGATCATCCCGGTTCCGGTGATGGGCGGCGTGTCTCTGCTGCTGTACGGCGTAATTGGCGCATCCGGTATTCGCGTGCTGATTGAGTCCAAAGTGGACTACAGCAAAGCGCAGAACCTGATCCTGACTTCCGTTATCCTGATCATCGGCGTGAGCGGCGCGAAGGTACACATCGGCGCGGCCGAGCTGAAAGGCATGGCGCTGGCGACCATCGTTGGTGTGGGCCTGAGCCTGATTTTCAAGCTGATTTCCGTGATCCGCCCTGAAGAGGTGGTGCTGGACGCCGACGAAAGCGAAAAAGCGTCACACTGATCGTAAAACCGGGTGGACGATCCGCCCGGTTCTCTCCTGGCAGGTTCCGTGCTAAACTCCGTTCCGATTTTATGTAAGATCTGGTTGAGGTACTTCTGAACGGACCGGCACAGCTCTCTCTGCCACTCTATCTCCCTGACGACGAAACTTTCGCGAGTTTCTGGCCGGGTGATAACCCCTCTTTACTGGCTGCACTGCAGAACGTGCTGCGCCAGGATCACAGCGGATACATCTATATCTGGTCACGCGAAGGCGCGGGACGCAGTCATCTGTTGCATGCCGCCTGTGCTGAGCTTTCAGCGCGGGGGGATGCGGTAGGCTATGTACCGCTGGATAAACGTACCTGGTTTGTGCCTGACGTGCTGGAGGGAATGGAACATCTCTCCCTGGTCTGCATCGATAACATCGAATGCGTGGCGGGGGATGAGCCGTGGGAAATGGCGATCTTTAACCTCTATAACCGTATCCTGGAGTCGGGTAAAACCCGGCTGCTGATCACCGGCGATCGTCCGCCGCGCCAGCTGAATCTGGGGCTGCCGGATCTGGCTTCCCGACTCGACTGGGGGCAAATCTACAAACTGCAACCGCTGTCAGATGAAGACAAACTCCAGGCGCTTCAGCTGCGCGCCAGACTGCGCGGATTTGAACTGCCGGAAGACGTAGGGCGCTTCCTGCTCAAGCGTCTGGACAGGGAAATGCGCACGCTGTTTGATACGCTCGATCAGCTCGATCGTGCCTCCATTACCGCCCAGCGCAAGCTCACCATTCCGTTTGTGAAAGATATTCTGAAGCTTTGAGTTTTTTTGCCCGGTGGCGCTGCGCTTACCGGACCTACGGGATCGAGTAGGCCGGGTAAGGCGTAGCCGCCACCCGGCTAGAGATCTCCCATCAGGTGCTCCACCAGCAGCGGAATCGGCCTCCCTGAGGCCACGCTTCTGCCACCCTCACGCCACAGCGCCGTACCGCTAATATCCAGATGCGCCCACGGGATTGTCGGCGGGCAGAAGTGATGCAGCAGCCACGCCGCCGAGGCACTGATCGCCGCATTGTTGGGCGGCGTATTGCACAGATCGGCGATGGCGCTGTCGGTCTGCTTTTTCAGCCGCGCATCCAGCGGCAGGGACCACACTTCATCTCCGCTCTGTTTTCCTGCCTGCGTCAGCGCCTGGCGCAGTGGCTCGTCCTGGGTCATCAACCCGCTCAGCTCATATCCCAGCGCTTTGACCACCGCACCCGTCAGCGTTGCCATATCGATAATGTAGCGCGCCTGCGGATGGCGCTGGCTGGCCCAGGCGATAGCGTCTGCCAGCACCAGTCGGCCTTCGGCATCGGTATTGTTGATTTCGACCGTGGTGCCGTTGCAGGCTCTGGCTACCGTGCCAGGCTGCATGGCGTCCGGGCCGATGGCGTTTTCTGCCAGCGCCAGCACGCCCATGAGGCGCACGGGGAGCGCCAGCTCTGCAACGGTCAGCATCAGCCCCAGCACGTTCGCTGCCCCGCACATGTCATATTTCATGGTGTACATGCCCGCGCCATCCTTGAGCCACAGGCCGCCGGTATCGAAGGTAATGCCTTTACCTACATAGCAGCGCACCGGGCCGTCAGAAACACCGTCATAGTGAATAGCCAGCAGTCGTGGCGGGCAGGAGGCGCCTTTGCCAACGGCGTGAAGCAGCCCCAGACCCTGCTCAACGATCTGCTTTTCATCCAGCACTTCACAGCGCAGGGCAGGGAAGGCCGCGCACAGCGTCTGCGCCTCCTGCACCATAAACTGCGGCGTGCAGCGGTCGGAGGGGATATCGGCCAGACGGCGTGCGGCGACCATTCCACGGCCAATGGCGAGCTGCTGGCGGAAGATAACGTCCAGCCGCGCCTGCTGTTCTGGCAGGCAGAGGGCGGTAAAGTGCTCAACGCGCAAAGTGACATCGTCCGCTTTCTTCAGCTGCAGATCGCTAAGCCTGTGTGACTGATTAAAAAGAAAACGCAGGACCTGTTGCAGCACAACGTCGTCAATGTGGGTGACATCCAGGACCACGTCGGTGCTGACGGGCGTGGCTAGCAGCGGACGGAGTGCCGTAAGCAATCCTTCGGTAAGGCTATCCTGCCAGAGAGCATCCGGCACCAGCGTGATGCGCGCAAAAGGCGCACAGCCAAAACGGGTGTCGGCAACGGTATCTTGCCCGCGCATTTCCGCAATCAGTGGCGTGTCCGGCAACAGCGTAGACGAGCTGCGGGCGATGAGGTGGCCGTGTGGTTTTACGTCAGAAAGGGCGGTTATCAGCTGATACGTCATCATCATTACTCCTCAATCGGTGCGCGGATCCGTGCGGCATAGGCCTGCATCCATTCATCATCCACCGCCTGATAGTGCGTTTTTTCCCGCAGGCGTTCGGCGCGAAACACGGTCAGCGGCTGGCGTGCCGTCGCCACCACAAAGGAGAACGTTTTAATGTTGGTGGCGGCGCCAAATTCACCTTTGTTATTCATGCATACCACGGAGAGATCCCCCGCGCGGCCAAAGCGCGACATCAGCCTGTCTTCCAGCTCGAACACCACGGAATCTGCCGCCTGCTGCGGAGACATCCCCTGCGCCATGCGGCGAACAATTTCGTAGCTGGTGCAGCCTTTCATCAGATCTTCGCCCACGCCCGTGGCGGTGGCGGCGCCGGTTTCACTGTCGCAGTAGAAGCCGGAGCCGATGATCGGCGAATCGCCAAGTCGGCCGCGCTTTTTCATAAACAGGCCGCTGGTGGAGGTCGCCACGCTCATGGATCCCTGTTTGTCGAGACCGATAATCCCGACCGTGTCATGGCCATCGTAGGGGCTTAAGCCTTTATCCAGCGTCTCCCGGCAGCGCTTGCGGTAGTGCTGCATGGCCCGGTCGGTGAGCATCGTTTTGTCGGCAAAACCCTGGCTCAATGCCCACTCGCGTGCGCCCTGGCCGACCAGCAGGCTATTATAGCGCTGGCGGCTTAACGCCTGCGCCACGCGTACCGGATTGGCGATATCCACCAGATTTCCCACGGCGCCAAACGCCAGTGTGTCGCCGTCCATGTAGGCGGCGTCCAGTTCCACCTCGCCATTTTCGGTTGGTAGCCCGCCGTAGCCGACCGATTTATAGAACGGGAAGTCCTCGACGGCGGCAACGGCATCCACGACCGCGGCAGCCACCGGTTTTCCTGCTGCCAGCGCAGAGGCCGACTCGGTGACGCCTTCAAGCGCCATTCGCCAGGTGGCGATAATTCCCCACATGCTTTACTCCTGTTTTGCAAGGGTGGTGTCGGTTTGCGTCACGGCGGCAATCTCCGCGGCGCGGTACTGTTTATCCACGATACGCATGAATGGCAGATACAGCATGGCGCCAATCAGCAGGTTGATAAGCTGCATGATGCTGCCGCTGAGATGCCCGGTGACGATAAAACCGCTGATAACAGGCGGCAGCGTCCAGGGGATAAACACCCCGGTGGTGACGGCGACCGCACCAATTTTCATTGCTACGTACTGCACGGTGACCAGCACCAGCGGCACCAGATTGAACGGAATGAGCATGATCGGGTTCATGATCACCGGCAGGCCGAACAGAATCGGCTCGTTGATGTTAAACACCGAGGCCCCCGCGCCCAGACGTGCCACTTCGCGCATGTTTTTACTGCGGGCGAAAATCAGCATCGCAATCACCAGCGACAGCGTGGCCCCTGCGCCGCCCATCCAGATCATGTCAAAAAACTGTTCGGTGATAATGTGCGGTGGGGTGGCGCCGGCCTGAATGGCGGCGATGTTATCGGTCTGGTTCTCCATCCACAGCGGGCGAATAATGCCGTTGATCATCGAACCGGAGTTAATGCCCACTGACCACAGAATGGTGATGCTGAAGACCGTCATCAGCGCGCCAAAATAGGAAGTGCCGTAGTGGCGAACCGGGGTTGCCACTACCTCGTAAATAAACTGATGGATGGTGTTGTAATGGGTGTTTTCAAAGCCGATGCGGATCATCAGCACCAGGATCATCACCAAGAGGGCAGGGATCAGCGCCGCGAACGACTCCTGCACCGCTGGCGGCACGCCATCCGGCATTCTGATAACCAGTTTTTTGCGCTTCAGCCAGCAGAACAGCTCCGTCCAAAGCAGAGAGCCAATCATCGCCACGAATAGCCCTTTACTGCCAATCCACTCTACCGGCATGACGGTGATGCCACCCTGTTCCGCCACTTTGATAAAAGGGGTCAGGATCAGAAAGGCGACCAGCGCCAGAATGCCGCAGGAGATACGGTCTTCGCCATAGTGTTCAGCCAGGCGATAGGCGACCAGGAAGCTAATAAACAGCGACATGGTCGAGAACACCGCGTTGAACGGGATTTCGATAATCGCGCTCCAGCTTTCCCCAAACGCCTGAGACATAAACTGCTGATAGGTTTGATTGGGAAAGGAGGAGATCACCAGCAGGATAGAGCCGACGATGATAAACGGCATGAATGAAACGTAGGCACCGCGAATGGCACCAAGATGACGCTGCTGGGCCGTTTTGGCCGCCAGCGGCATCAGTTTTGCTTCAAGAAATCCCAGAACATTGTTCATTGTGAACTCCGTACAAGATTGAGAGGTGTTGTTTATGTTATCTCTGGGGATTATCAGTGAAGCGCGGCGAGTGAAAGGTGAAATCGGTCACAAAGCAATCGCTGGTGCATTATAAATCTCATAAGATTAGTTCTGGAGTTTGTTGCGATGGAAATCAAACTGCACGCCAATGCGACCACGACGCCGCGCATCCGTCGTTATCTTCAACAGTCGGATAAGAGCGACAGAGATCTGGCCGTCGAGCTGGGCATTTCGGTCACTACCGTCAGACGCTGGCGCAATCGCGACCAGGTGTCGGATAACCATACGACGCCTAAAGTGATACACAAAGCGATGAGACAAGATCAGGTTGCGCTGGTGAATGCCCTGCGTGACATCCTGGGTGCGCCGTTGGACGACCTGCTGCTTATGGTCAACGACGTCCTGGGGATCGCTGTTTCCCGCGCCACCCTGAACCGCTATCTCAAACCAGCCGCTGCAAAGCAAAAAGGGGCCCCCTTGCAGGGGAAAAAGGCGCTGAAAGCGGGTATTACGCCCCATACGCTGGAACTGCACCATTTGCCTTTGTCGCTGCATATGGATGACGGCGGGGAGCAGCATCTGCTTTGGGCGCGAGAGCCGGTGAGCGGCTGGTGCTATGCCCGGCTTTATGCGGGGCTGTCGCCTCAACGACTGAATACCTGGACGCAGGAGGTGCTGGCGGCGTGTCCGGCTGCTATACAATCTATTGAGACTTTTGGTTTTGAGGCGACGCTGGCTGTTAACAACATTGCGGTGAAGGCACATCAACGTACCTGCAGGGCACTTCAGGTGATAGTGCCCTTACGCGATATTATTCCGCGCGTGAATGATGAACCGGCGGGGGCGCTATTGATGACCTTGTGCGAGTTTTACAACCGGGGTAAAGCGCAAAAAAAACTGGGGGAAAGTACGCCGCAGGCCTTCCTGGAAGGGCTGCGGCGCGAGGCTTAAAGAATGTCGAGCACATCTTCCGGCGGACGCCCGATGCGCGCCTTGCCGTTTGCCACCACAATTGGGCGTTCAATGAGCTTCGGGTTGTCAACCATCGCCTGCACGAGCTCAGCTTCAGTGAGACGCGGGTCGTCCAGGTTAAGTGACTTATAGAGATCCTCTTTCTGGCGCATCAACTCACGTGCACTGCCCATACCCAGCATATGCAGGAGCTGGCGGATTGTCTGCGCGTCTGGTGGTGTCTCCAGATACAGCACCACCTCAGGCTCTACGCCGTTGGATTTCAGCAGGCTGAGGGTGTCGCGGCTCTTGGAGCAGCGAGGGTTATGGTAGATTTTTACCGCGTCAGTCATATTTTCTTCCTTTTTACATCTTTTCGTACGGCTTGAAGCGCTGCTGTAGCGCGCGCAGCTGATCGATACGCGCATCGTAACGGGCTTGTTGCAGGCTGCCAAGTTTGACCTGTGAACTGGCGCTGCTGAGCATCGAAATGGCCTGATCCAGACGCCCCACCAGGGCAAATCCTTCGGCGCGTGCCGCCAGCTCCTGATCGCGGTTGCCCAGTTGGGCTTCTGCCTGAGCGAGCAGATCCCAGCCGTTTTGATCGTCTTTATTGTCGAAGGTGTAGCGGTTCAGAATGGTGGCCGCTTCACCCGGCTGGCCGCCCTGCAGATAAGCGTTCGCCAGGTTAAGCTGCAGCACCGGGTTGGTCCGCACCTCTTTGGCACCTTTCAGGCGGTTAATCGCATCGGCAGGTCTCTTCTGCCCCAGATCGATATCCGTGGAGAGATCGAGATACCACGGGTTATTCGGGTCGGCGGCCAGCAACGGTTGCAGCGTTTTTCGCGCTTCGTCGTATTTGCTGGCTTCCATCGCCTGCAGGGCACGGCCGTATTGCGCCGCTTTCTTCTCGCGCACGTTGCCTTTTGCCAGGGCATCCAGCAGGTCGCTGGTGAGCTGGTTGCGCCCGGAATTGTACATGCCCAGCGTTCTCACTTTCGCCATGTAGAAATCCTGTGAGGATTGCACCACCACCGGACGCATCTGATTGGCACGGTTACGCGCATCGGACAGACGGCTTTCCGGTAACGGGTGGGTGAGCAGAATTTCGGGTGGACGTGACGAGTAGCGTGCCTGATCGAGCAGTTTTTCCAGGAAGCTGGGCATGGCCTGTGGGTCAAAGCCCGAGCGCTGCAACACCTGGATGCCAATGCGGTCCGCTTCCTGTTCGTTTTGCTGGGTGAAACTGATCATACCCTGGCGCGTGCCTGCCAGCGTGCCGGTTAATGCGGCCATCCCGGCCTGCGGGCTGGCCATCGCCAGCAAAATAGAGCCCAGCGCACCCACCCAGGTCAGGGGCGCGTTGCGTTTCTGGTCTTCCATCGCACGGGCCAGATGGCGCTGGGTCACGTGGGAAATTTCGTGCGCCATGACCGACGCCAGCTGGCTTTCGTTATCGGAATAACGGAATAACGCCGAATGCAGCACCACGTTACCGCCAAAAAAGGCGAAGGCGTTGATTTCGTCGTTATTGATTAAATAGAAGTGGAAGGGGGTTTTTACCGAGTTGGCGTGCGCGACCAGGCGCATCCCCAGACCATTAATGTACTGCACCAGCAATGGGTCATTGATCAGCGGAGCACTGCCGCGCAGCTGGCGAACATAGTAATCACCCATCTGCATCTCCTGACCAATGGAGAGCGTGCTTCCTGCTGTGGTGCCCATGTCCGGCAATGAATCGGACGAATCAGCGAAAGCTGGCAACACCTGACCGACCGTTACGGCGGCAATCAGTGTCGCAACCACTGTTTTTTTCAACTGCCTGAACATAACCACTGTCCTGTATTTTGGATGTGCTAATTTGACCGATGAACCCGCATATCGTTCATCTCCACTGCCCTGCGAGTGTAGCCGTGTTGTGGCATGAAGAAAATCCCATTCATCAGGCTTTTGCGGATTGTGACAGCGATACAAAAAGCGAAAGTCTTTTTTGTGACAGTTAGATACAATTCACCTTCTGACTCCCGTCATTCGATTCAGGGAAGGGTTGTATGCTCGAAATGTTAATGCAGTGGTACCGGCGCCGGTTTAGCGACCCGGAAGCCATTGCTTTGCTTGTTATTCTGGTTGCCGGGTTCGGTATTCTGTTCTTCTTCAGCGGCCTTCTGGCGCCACTGCTGGTGGCGATTGTGCTGGCCTATCTGCTGGAGTGGCCAACCGCGCGGCTGGAGAATATCGGTTGCTCCCGACGCTGGGCGACCAGCATCGTGCTGGTGCTGTTTGTTGGCATTCTGCTGTTGATGGCGTTTGTGGTCATGCCCGTCGCCTGGCAGCAGGGGATCAACCTGATCCGCGATATGCCCGGCATGTTAAATAAGCTTTCCGATTTTGCCGCCACGCTGCCGCGTCGTTATCCGGCGCTGATGGACGCGGGGATCATCGATGCGATGGCCGAAAACATGCGCGCCCGCATCATGACCATGGGCGATTCGGTGGTGAAATACTCCCTGGCGTCGCTGGTTGGGCTCCTTACGCTCGCCGTCTACCTGGTGCTGGTACCGTTGATGGTGTTCTTCCTGGTGAAGGACAAAGATCAGATGCTCAACGCCGTGCGGCGTATTCTGCCGCGTAATCGCGGGCTGGCCGGGCAGGTGTGGGAAGAGATGAATCAGCAGATCACCAACTACATTCGCGGCAAGGTGCTGGAGATGATTGTGGTTGGGGTCGCGACGTGGATTGGCTTCCTGATCTTCGGGCTTAACTACTCGCTGCTGCTGGCGGTGCTGGTGGGGCTGTCGGTCCTTATTCCGTATATTGGCGCATTTGTGGTCACCATTCCTGTTGTTGGGGTCGCGCTGTTCCAGTTTGGCCTGGGCACCGAGTTCTGGAGTTGCTTCGCGGTGTACCTGATTATTCAGGCCCTGGATGGCAATCTGCTGGTGCCGGTGCTGTTCTCAGAAGCGGTGAATCTGCATCCGCTGGTGATTATCTTATCGGTGGTGATTTTCGGCGGGCTGTGGGGATTCTGGGGCGTGTTCTTTGCTATTCCGCTGGCGACGCTGATTAAAGCCGTCGTCCATGCATGGCCGGATGTGCCAGCGGTGGAAGAGAAGTAGTTTTTGTGCGGCCTGATGCCCTTCTCTCACGGGGGGAGAGGGGGAAAACACTAAAAACGGCAACCAGGTTGCCGTTTTGCATTTATCTTGTAGGTCGGGTAAGGCGAAGCCGCCACCCGACACTCACTTTCAGGCACTTTGTTTCAGCCAGTTCAGCACCACGTCGTGGTGGTTGCTGGTTTTGAAGTCGTCAAAGACATGTTCCACTTTACCGTCAGCGTCAATCAGGAAGCTGATGCGGTGAATGCCGTCATAGGTTTTGCCCATAAACGTCTTCTCGCCCCAGACGCCGAACTGCTCACAGACCTGATGATCTTCGTCGGAAAGCAGCGTGAAGTTCAGCAGCTCTTTTTCAGCAAATCGTGACAGCTTTTCTGGCTTATCGGTGCTGATGCCCAGCACTTCCACGCCGGCTTTTTTCAACTCGTCCATGTTGTCGCGTAAGCCGCAGGCCTGCACGGTGCAGCCCGGGGTCATGGCTTTCGGGTAGAAATAGACCAGAACACGCTGTCCCTGGAAGTCGGTCAAATTTACTTGCTCACCATCCTGATCCGGTAAGCTAAATTTCGGTGCGATGTCACCGGCTTTCAGTGGGTTCATTACTCAACTCCATCCTGTTCATGCTGCGAATAATTTACGACGCTTATACTGCCTTGCGCGTGTAATTCTGTACAGAGGGCTTTGAACGCTTGCTCGATATTTGACGCATCCTGTGATGCAGGACTGTGGGCGGTGATTTGAATAAAGAGGGTAGGAACGGCACTCTCATCAGCCGGTTGTGTGCGGGAAACCAGCTCGGCAATGTTCATCTGATGGCTGTCAAACAGCGCGGTAAAACGCTCAATCAGATGAGGGGAATCAGGAACTTCAACCTGTACCCAGACGGTGGCAGGCATGGCCGGACGCGGACGCGCATTGGTGCGTTTCATCACGATCAGCAAATCCAGCTCCGCGCCTTTCAGCGGCAGGGTAGATTCGATAAGCGTGATGGCGTTCCATGTCCCGGACAGCAGCATAATAAACGTGAACTCTTCGCCCAGCATCGCCAGACGGCTGTCCTCGATATTACAGCCGCAGCTGCTCACGTGGCGGGTAATGGTGTTCACGATACCCGGCCTGTCAGCACCCAGCGCAGTGATAACCAGGTAATGTTGTGATGAGGTTGTCAAACCTGTTCTTCCTTTGCTTGGTTAAGTCTTCCTAAGGAAAGCATAAAAAAAACATGCATACAACCGCCTGAGGGCCTCAGGTCGCTTGCTTTTATTACAGTTCCAAACGTACCATTGAGGCTCTTGTTCGCACAGAGGATGGCTCATGTTCACGGGAAGTATTGTCGCGCTTGTAACACCGATGGATGAAAAAGGTAATGTCTGCCGGTCAAGCATGAAGAAGCTGATTGATTACCATGTCGCCAATGGAACCTCGGCGATCGTTTCGGTAGGGACTACCGGTGAATCTGCAACGCTGAGCCACGAAGAGCACGGCGATGTGGTGATGTTGACCCTCGAACTGGCTGACGGACGTATTCCGGTCATCGCGGGAACGGGCGCGAATGCAACCGCAGAAGCGATCAGCCTGACCCAACGTTTTAACGACAGCGGCGTTGTTGGCTGTCTGACGGTCACCCCTTACTACAACCGTCCTACTCAGGAAGGTTTGTTCCAGCATTTCAAAGCCATCGCTGAACATACTGACTTGCCACAAATTCTGTATAATGTGCCGTCCCGTACTGGCTGCGATATGCTGCCGGAAACCGTTGGTCGTCTCTCGAAAGTAAAAAATATTATCGGGATTAAAGAGGCGACAGGGAACTTAAGCCGCGTTCATCAGATCAAAGAGCTGGTTTCAGACGACTTTATCCTGTTGAGCGGTGACGATGCGACCGCGCTGGACTTCATGCAGCTCGGTGGTCATGGCGTGATCTCCGTAACGTCGAACGTTGCGGCCCGCGATATGGCGGAAATGTGCAAGCTGGCGGCGGCAGGTCACTTTGATGAAGCCCGTCTCATTAATAAACGTCTGATGCCGTTGCACAATAAATTATTTGTCGAACCCAATCCGATCCCGGTGAAATGGGCATGTAAGGAGTTGGGACTTGTAGCAACCGATACGCTACGTCTGCCAATGACACCGATTACCGACCACGGTCGTGAAATCGTCACTGCAGCGCTGAAGCATGCCGGTTTGCTGTAAAGTTTAGGGAGATTTGATGGCTTATTCAGTACAGAAGTCGCGCCTGGCGAAGGTTGCGAGTGTTTCGCTTGTTATGCTGCTCGCTGCCTGTAGTTCAGACTCGCGCTACAAGCGCCAGGTGAGCGGTGATGAATCCTATCTGGATGCGACCCCGCTTGCTGAACTTCATGCACCGGCTGGCATGATCCTGCCGATTCAGAACGGCGATTATAATATCCCCGTGACCAACGGCAGCGGCCCGGTGGGCAAAGCGCTTGATATTCGTCCGCCAGCACAGCCTCTGGCGCTGGTGAGCGGGGCGCGCACCCAGTTTACCGGTGATACCGCGTCTCTGATGGTGGAAAGCGCACGTGGCAGCACGCTGTGGCCACAGGTGGTGAGCGTCATTCAGTCGAAGAACTACACGATTGACAAGCGCGATGACGCCAGCCAGACGTTAACCACCGACTGGATCGAGTGGAACCGTCTGGATGAAGACCAGCAGTACCGTGGTCGTTATCAAGTCTCCGTTAAACCGCAGGGCTATCAGCAGGCGGTTACCGTTAAGCTGTTGAACCTGGAGCAGGCGGGCAAACCGGTGGCGGATGCTGCCTCTATGCAGCGTTACAGCACTGAAATGCTGAACGTGATTGCGGCGGGTCTGGATAAGAACGCCACAGACGCGGCTAACGCCTCACAGAACCGCAACGGCATGACGTTTGATGTCCAGAGCGGCGCGGATGATACTGGCCTGCCAATGCTGGTTGTTCGTGCGCCATTCAACCAGACCTGGCAGCGCCTGCCAGCGACGCTGGAGAAAGTGGGCATGAAGGTGACCGACAGCACGCGTTCAACCGGTAGCATAACCGCAACGTATAAGCCGCTGTCCGACAGCGCATGGCAGGAGCTGGGCGCACGCGATCCACAGCTCGCTTCCGGCGACTACAAGATTCAGGTAGGCGACCTTGATAACCGCAGTAGCCTGCAGTTTATCGATCCGAAAGGTCACACGCTGACCCAGTCGCAGAACGATGCGCTGGTCGCGGTCTTCCAGGCTGCATTCAGCAAATAAATACGAGGGCTGGTGAATCCAGCCCTTTTTATTTTCGTGCTACGCAAACGTGTGCGTGGCATAATATGCCCAGTTTTGAACACAAATCATCACACCAGGAGTAATCAAGATGCAGAAGCAAGCTGAGTTGTATCGTGGCAAAGCGAAGACCGTATACAGCACGGAAAACCCGGATCTGTTGGTGCTCGAGTTCCGCAATGATACGTCAGCAGGGGATGGCGCACGCATTGAGCAGTTCGATCGTAAAGGCATGGTGAACAACAAGTTCAACCACTTCATTATGACCAAACTGGCCGAAGCGGGTATCCCGACTCAGATGGAAGCGTTGCTGTCCGATACGGAATGTCTGGTGAAAAAACTGGATATGGTTCCGGTTGAGTGCGTCATTCGTAACCGTGCCGCGGGCTCCCTGGTGAAGCGTCTGGGCATTGAGGAAGGCATCGAGCTGAATCCACCGCTGTTCGATCTGTTCCTGAAAAACGACGCCATGCACGATCCGATGGTCAATGACTCCTACTGTGAAACCTTCGGCTGGGTGAACAAAGAGAACCTGGCGCGCATGAAAGAGCTGACCTACAAAGCCAACGACGTGCTGAAAAAACTGTTTGATGATGCTGGCCTGATCCTCGTCGACTTTAAGCTGGAGTTCGGTCTGTTCAAAGGCGAAGTGGTACTCGGCGACGAGTTCTCACCGGACGGCAGCCGTCTGTGGGACAAAGAAACGCTGGATAAAATGGATAAAGACCGTTTCCGTCAGAGCCTGGGTGGCCTGATTGAAGCGTACGAAGCAGTGGCTCACCGTTTAGGCGTTAAGCTCGACTAACTCCCTCATCGCCAAAGGATGTTCATATCCTTTGGCGTCTTACCTTTGTTTCCTATGGTAATCTTGCCGTTAACCGCCTACGATCATAGCTATTATTAATGGAATAGTTCGAGGTAGTTATGCGCTGGCAAGGGCGTCGTGAAAGTGACAATGTAGAAGACAGACGTGGTGATAGCGGTGGCGGCCCTTCCATGGGTGGCCCCGGCTTCCGTTTACCCAGTGGAAAAGGCGGAATCATTCTGCTGATTGTGGTGCTGGTTGCGGGTTACTACGGGGTCGATCTCACCGGGGTAATGACCGGTCAGCCGCTGCAGCAACAGCAGCAATCTCAGCGCTCCATCAACCCAAATGAAGATGAAGCGGCCAAATTTACCTCCGTTATTCTCGCGACCACTGAAGACACGTGGAGCCAGCAGTTTGAGAAAATGGGGCGCAGCTACCAACAGCCGAAGCTGGTGATGTACCGTGGTGCGACCCGCACCGGCTGCGGCACCGGACAGTCGGTGATGGGGCCGTTCTACTGTCCGGCAGACAGCACCGTCTATATCGATCTCTCTTTTTATGATGACATGAAACGCAAACTCGGTGCCGACGGTGATTTTGCTCAGGGCTACGTGATTGCGCATGAAGTGGGGCATCACGTGCAAAAATTGCTGGGCATTGAGCCTAAGGTTCGTCAGCTTCAGCAAAACGCCTCGCAGGCGGAGGTCAATCGCCTTTCCGTGCGTATGGAGCTGCAGGCGGACTGCTTCGCGGGCGTCTGGGGTAACAGCATGCAGAAGCAGGGCGTGCTGGAATCTGGCGACCTGGAAGAGGCGTTAAATGCCGCAGAAGCCATTGGTGACGACCGTCTCCAGCAGCAGAGCCAGGGCCGGGTTGTGCCGGACAGCTTCACTCACGGGACGTCAGAACAACGTTACACCTGGTTTAAACGCGGTTTTGACAGCGGTGACCCGGCGCAGTGCAATACCTTCGGTAAAGCCATGTAATGGTGGCGTTTGACCAACTGATTAGCCAGCTTGAGCGCACCGGCCAGCGTCGGCTGGTGGTGCTCAGCGGTGATGCGCAGTGGTCCCTGGCGCAGGCCGGGGCGCTGCGTGATACGCTTTCCGGGGATTGGGTGTGGCTGGATGAAAACCCTTCCCGGGAGATAAGCGGGCTGCTGGGGCGCGAGTTCCGGCATGCTGTTTTTGATGCCCGCGTCGGGTTTGATGTCTCAGCCTTTGCCGCCCTGAGCGGAACGCTGCGTGCCGGGAGCCTGCTGGTGCTGTTGGCTCCCCCGCTTGCGGTGTGGGCAGACACGCCCGACAGTGATTCCCTGCGCTGGAGCGACAGCGCGGAACCCATTCCCACGCCGAATTTCATTCGCCACTTTTGTCAGACGATTACCCGCGACCCCGATGCAATCGTCTGGCAGCAAAACCAGCCGTTAACCCTTCCTCCGTTTCCTGATGCCCCTGACTGGCAACCCGCTAACGGTGCACCCCAGCGCGAGCAGGCGGAGATCCTGCAGGCACTTCGTGCAATGCCGAAAGGCATTGCGGCCGTTACCGCCCCGCGCGGGCGGGGAAAATCGGCGCTTGCCGGCATGCTGCTGAACAGCATTGAGGGCAGAGCAGTTGTCACCGCACCGGCAAAGGGAGCAACGGAGGTCATCGCACGGTTTGCGGGTGAACATTTTCACTTTATGGCACCGGATGCGCTGCTGGCCTCCTCACACCATGCCGACTGGCTGATTGTCGATGAGGCGGCGGCCATACCCGGCCCTGTGCTGGAGAAGCTGGTTGCGCGCTTTCCACGGGTACTGTTAACCACGACGGTACAAGGATATGAAGGAACCGGAAGAGGGTTTTTGCTTAAATTCTGCGCGCAGTTCAGCGCCTTGCAGCGTTATACCTTATCCACCCCCGTTCGCTGGGCTGCGGGATGTCCGCTTGAGCGGGTAGTCGCCAGCGCACTGCTGTTTGACGACACGCTCATCGACCAGCAGCCGAAAGGAGAGGTGCAACTGACCTCTCTGGCCCCCGACGCATGGGAGCACACGCCTGCACTCGCCGCGAGTGTCTACGAGCTGCTTTGTGCGGCTCATTACCGTACCTCGCCGCTGGATCTGCGCCGTATGATGGACGCCCCCGGTCAGCACGTTGCCGTCGCGCAAACGGACCCGGTCATTGCGGGCGCGCTGTGGCTGGTAGACGAAGGCGGGTTAAGCCCGGCGCTAAGTCGCGCAGTATGGGCGGGTTTTCGTCGACCTCGCGGCAACCTTGTCGCGCAGTCTCTGGCCGCGCATGGCGGCACGCCTCTGGCAGCAACGCTGAAAGGTCGACGGATCACGCGCATCGCTGTTCACCCTCACCGGCAACGGGAAGGGATCGGCCGGGCGCTCATCCGCGAGGCCTGCGGGGAGGATTATCTCTCGGTGAGCTTTGGCTTTACCAACGCGCTGTGGCATTTCTGGCAGCAGTGCGGCTTTGAGCTGGTACGGATAGGCAGCCACCGCGAAGCCAGCAGCGGCTGCTATACCGCAATGGCATTATTGCCGCAAAGTGAGGCGGGGCATCGTCTGTGTGAACAGGCCCGGCTGCGCCTGCATCGCGATGCGCGTGTCTTATCATTGTGGAATGGCGAAAAGATCCCGGTGGCAGATGAGTGGGAAGCTACCCTTAATAGTGACGACTGGCTGGAGCTGGCAGGCTTTGCCTTTGCACACCGGCCCTTTGCTACGTCCGTTGCCGCATTGACGCGTTTGCTGCTCGCCGTGGATCTGCCGCTTCCGGCCCTGCGCGGTAAAATTGAGGCACGAAGAGAGGACGCTGCGCTCAGTGATGAACTGTCGCTCACCGGGCGAAAAGCGGTGCTGGCAAGATTACGCGCTGAAACGGCGCAGGCCCTTGAATGTCTTGATAAAGCGCGCAGTCAGCAGCTCAAAAGCGACATTTTGCAATGGCAATTTTTTCAATGACTTCTTCAGTAAAGTGGCATGGTCATTCCCCCCGCAAAGCGTAGAATCCAGGTCATCAATTAAGGAGACCGCCATGAAACACGATCATTTTGTTGTTCAAAGCCCCGACAAACCGGCTAAACAGTTACTGCTGCTGTTTCATGGCGTTGGCGATAACGCCGTCAATATGGGAGAGATTGGTCGCTGGTTTGCACCTGTTTTTCCTGAGGCGCTGATTGTCAGCATCGGCGGCGTGGAGCCGTGTGGCCCTGACGGACGGCAGTGGTTCTCCGTTCAGGGCGTGACGGAAGAGAACCGTCAGGCACGTATTGATGCCATTATGCCGGTCTTTATCGAAACCGTGCGTTACTGGCAGCAGCAGAGCGGCGTCGGTGCCGACGCGACCGCGCTGATTGGCTTTTCACAGGGGTCAATTATGTCGCTGGAGAGCGTGAAAGCAGAGCCGGGTCTGGCTTCGCGCGTGATTGCCTTTAACGGCCGTTTCGCGACGCTACCGACGAGCGCGACCACGCAGACAACGATCCACTTGATCCACGGTGGCGAAGACCGGGTGATTGAGCTTTCGCATGCCGTAGCTGCGCAGGAAGCCCTGATCCGGGAAGGCGGGGATGTGACGCTGGATATCGTTGACGATCTGGGCCATGCGATTGACGATCGCAGCATGCAGTTTGCGCTCGACCATCTGCGCTATACCGTACCGAAGCACTACTTTGATGAAGCGCTCAGCGGCGGTAAGCCGGACGATGATGATATTGTTGAGTTTATGTGATTATTTCCCCTCACCCTAACCCTCTCCCCAGAGGGGAGAGGGAACATGGCACCCCTCGCCCCTCTGGGGAGAGGGGCTGGGGGTGAGGGGATTACTTCTTCTGGTCTTTCTTTGGCCAGTCGTCGTCGTCGTCCCACTTGTCGTTAAAATCACGATGAGGCGGAAGATCCGGCTTGTTGGCGAGGAATTTTTTATGGTCAACGCGCTTAAGATCTTTAATCACGTTAAGCAATACGCCTACCAGAAACACTAACACCAGAATCCACCAGTACTTTGCAAGCCAATCCATTCGCTATTCCTCTCAGAGCGCTCGTCAGGCGACGATTTGCTCCATAATACGTTGATACATACGGGCCAGCAGTTGTAAATCCGCGGCATTTACACACTCATTGATTTTATGAATGGTCGCGTTCACTGGCCCCAGTTCGACAACCTGAGCTCCCATGCGGGCGATAAAGCGTCCGTCTGAAGTGCCACCCGTCGTCAGCAGTTGTGGCTTAATTTCATTATAGTGCTCGATGGCGTTCACCACCGCATCCACCAGTTTGCCACGCTGTGTCAGGAATGGCTGGCCGGAAAGCCACCAGTCCACGGTGTAACGCAGCTGATATTTTTCCAGCAGGGCGATAACGCGCGCTTTGATCATCTCATCGGTCAGCTCCGTGCTGAAACGGAAGTTAAACTGAACGAAACAATCGCCCGGGATCACGTTGTTGCTGCCGGTTCCGGCCTTCACGTTCGCAATCTGCATGCTGGTTGGCGGGAAGAACTCATTGCCTTTGTCCCACTCAATGCTCACCAGTTCACTCAGCATTGGCGCTGCGCGGTGAACTGGGTTATCGGCCAGATGTGGGTACGCCACGTGTCCCTGTACGCCGTGAATGGTCAGGTTACAGGTTAACGAACCGCGGCGGCCATTTTTCACCACATCGCCCACCACCTCGGTGCTGGACGGCTCGCCGACCAGACAGTAGTCCAGACGCTCGTTGCGGGCCATCAGGGCCTCAACTACCTTGACTGTGCCGTTATGGGCGCTGGCTTCTTCATCAGAGGTAATGAGAAACGCGAGACGGTTTTTATGGTTCGGGTGCTGGGCGACAAAGCGCTCAGCCGCCACAACCATTGCCGCCAGGGAGCCTTTCATGTCTGCGGCGCCGCGGCCAAACAGCATGCCATCGCGGATGGTTGGTTCAAACGGAGGGTTGATCCAGCGGTCCGCATCACCTGCGGGAACCACGTCGGTATGCCCGGCAAAGGCCAGCGTTTCGCCCTGGCCACGCCACGCCCAGAAATTCTGGGTGTCGCCAAAATCCATCCGCTCCACGGTAAAACCGATGGCACGCAGGCGCTCAATCATTAATGCCTGACAACCTGCGTCGTCCGGGCTAAGGGAAGGACGGCGAATAAGCTGCTGAGTCAGCTCAATGACCGGGCATGACATAAACTACACCTCAACGAAAAAAGTCGGAATAAAGGGTTTCACTGAAACCCAGCAGCATAGGCTGCCCGGGCGCGCAGAGCAATGGGCGTTTGATGATTGCTGGCATTTCAAGCATCAGATTTGCTGCGCTGTTGGC
This sequence comes from Enterobacter cloacae complex sp. 277I4, assembly GCF_050031465.1. Taxonomy (NCBI): domain Bacteria; kingdom Pseudomonadati; phylum Pseudomonadota; class Gammaproteobacteria; order Enterobacterales; family Enterobacteriaceae; genus Enterobacter; species Enterobacter cloacae complex sp. 277I4. Next base: position 3,667,699 of record NZ_JBLGWC010000001.1, on the reverse strand, counting down.
ATCCTTGATGCTGGCACGCAGTGATTCGTCCAGCTTGCGCCAGGTCGTGCCGCGGGTGTTCAGCAGCGCGTCCCACCCCAGTTCGTTAATGGCGGTATGCAGAAATTCTGCATCAAGCCCATCGGCACGGTAATCGTGGAAGCGGTACTCGACGTTGTTAGCTTCGAGCCAGCGACGGGCTTTTTTGATCGTGTCACAATTTTTAATGCCGTACATGACAACCATGTTGAATCCTTTTGTTCTTATGACCATTAAATGTTCAGTAAATTCGAAGATATATCCTTAAACGGAATATAGCACATTCAGAAACGCTCTGGATTAACACCTCTTTTTAATTCAACTCACACCTGTACGCTGAATATTCTTTCATCATTTAAGCATAGATGTCCATCAGGTATAAATTGCCTGTAAACTCAGCGGGTAAAATAAAACTCACCCGTGCGTAGGGTTATTTCAAAATATTGCTGGCCGTCACACAAAATTTAAGGTTCTCCGTTCATATTTATCATAAATCCAGCGCGCAGACGGGGTACAATCACAGCAATCGGTTAAATTGTCTTCACAATGATGATACGTTTTCGTAGAATGCGCATAATAATAAGAGAGGTTGTTATGATTGAACGTGAACTGGGGAACTGGAAAGATTTTATCGAAGGCATGCTTCGTAAATGACATTCAGTAAGAATTGCAAGAGCACTTAAATAAGTAAAATAACCATAGTGTGAATTAATCACACAGTAAAAAGGCGGCCTACTGAGCCGCCTTTTTTATTTTCACTATCTTATTCAGGCCGTTCCCTGAGCGGGAAGCGGCGACGCACCAGCACGAAGAACAGCGGCACAAAATAAATGGCCAGGATCGTGGCTGAAATCATTCCTCCCATGACGCCTGTACCTACCGCATGCTGGCTGCTGGAGCCTGCACCTGAGCTGGTTGCCATTGGTAACACCCCGAAGACAAACGCCAGCGAGGTCATCAGGATTGGACGTAAGCGCTGACGGCAGGCATGCAGCGTGGAAGCCATCAGCTCATGGCCTTTCGCATTCATCTCATTGGCAAACTCAACAATCAGGATGGCGTTTTTCGCCGACAACCCAATCACGGTGAGCAGCCCCACCTGAAAGTAAACGTCGTTCTCCAGACCGCGCATCCAGGTGGCGAGCAGCGCGCCGATCACGCCAAGCGGCACCACCAGCATGACCGAGAACGGGACTGACCAGCTTTCATACAGCGCCGCAAGACAGAGGAAGACCACCAGCAGCGAAAGCGCGTAAAGCGCGGGAGCCTGCGCCCCGGAGAGCCGCTCCTGATAAGACATGGCCGTCCACTGCAGACCAAAGCCAGCGGGCAGCTGTTGCACCAGCTTTTCCATGGTGTCCATCGCCGTACCGGTGCTGACGCCCGGCGCGGCTTCACCGACGATCTCAACGGCGGAATAGCCGTTATAGCGCTCCAGACGCGGAGAACCGCTCTCCCAGTGCGAGGAGGCGAAGGCGGAGAACGGCACCATGCCGCCCGCATTGTTGCGGACATACCAGCGGTTAATATCGTCCGGCAGCATGCGGTATGGCGCGGCGGATTGCACATACACTTTTTTAACGCGACCGCGATCCATAAAGTCATTCACATAGCTTGAACCCCACGCCGTTTGCAGGGTGTCGTTAATATCGTCGATGGAAACGCCCAGCGCCTGCGCCTTACGCTGATCAATATCGACCTGCAGCTGTGGGCTGTCATCCAGACCGTTGTGACGGACGCGGGTCAGACCCGGATCTTTACCGGCCAGCTCTAACAGCTTGTCGCGTGCCGCCATCAGCGCCGTGTGGCCCGCACCGGCATGGTCCTGCAACTCCATGTCAAACCCGGCAGAACTGCCGAGACCGCTGATAGCCGGTGGGCTGCTGGCAAAAACGCGAGCCTCTTTGATACGGGAGAAGGCTTTGGTCGCGCGTTCGATAATGGCAAACGAGGTGCCCGTTTTCGTATCGCGTGCGTCCCAGTCTTTCAGGCGCACAAACATACGTGCAACGTTCTGCCCGTTCCCGCCCGGGCCGGAGCCGACGGTGGAGAAGACCGACACCACGTTATCTTTCTCTTTGGTAAAGAAGTACTGCTCCACCTTCTGAACTACCTTCAGCGTTTGCTGCTGCGTTGACCCGCTCGGGAGCTGCACCGAAGTGATGAACATCCCCCGGTCTTCCTGCGGCAGGAACGAAGTCGGCAGATGCAGGAACAGCCACACCATACCGCCCAGCAGCACAACATAAATCATCATCCAGCGCAGGCTGCGGTGCAGCACCTTGCCGACGGCGGTTTCATAACGCGCAGCACTGCGGTTGAACATGCGGTTAAACCAGCCAAAGAAGCCCTTCTGACCGTGCTGCTCCCCTTTATGTAGCGGCTTGAGGAGGGTGGCGCAGAGGGCAGGCGTGAGGATCAACGCCACCAGCACCGAGAGCACCATTGCGGAGACGATGGTGATTGAAAACTGACGATAAATGGCGCCGGTTGTGCCGCCGAAAAACGCCATCGGGATAAAGACCGCCGAGAGCACCATCGCGATGCCAACTAACGCCCCCTGAATTTGTCCCATCGATTTACGCGTGGCCTGACGCGGGGAAAGCCCTTCCTCGCTCATGATGCGCTCGACGTTTTCGACCACCACGATGGCATCGTCCACAAGCAGGCCAATCGCCAGCACCATTGCAAACATCGTCAGGGTGTTAATGCTGTAACCAAACGCGTAAAGCACCGCGAAGGTACCCAGCAGCACCACCGGAACGGCAATGGTCGGGATCAGCGTTGCGCGGAAGTTTTGCAGGAACAGGTACATGACCAGGAAGACCAGCGCGATCGCTTCCAGCAGCGTTTTCACCACATCTTCAATAGAGGCTTTAACGAAGGAGGTGGTTTCGTAGGCGACTTTATATTCCAGCCCGTGGGGAAAATAGTGCGACAGCTCATCCAGACGATCCAGCACCAGCTGCGCGGTGGCCATTTCATTGGCCCCGGAGGCCAGTTTTACCCCCAGACCGGAGGCCGGGTTACCGTTAAAGCGGCTGAGATAATCATATTTCTCTGCCCCCATTTCTACCGTGGCGACATCGCCCAGGCGGACCTCTGAACCATCCTGATTTACGCGCAGGGTAATGTTGCGAAACTGCTCCGGGGTCTGAAGCAGCGACTGTGAGTTAATGGTGGCATTCAACGCTTGTTTATCGACAGAGGGCGTTCCCCCCAGTTGTCCCACCGCAATCTGGGCGTTCTGGGATTTAATGGCATCCGTCACGTCGGTTGCCGTCATCTGGAAGCTGTTCAGCTTATTCGGATCAAGCCAGATACGCATTGAATACTGAGAGCCGTAAGCATCGATATCACCGACGCCGTTAATACGGCTGAGGGGATCCTGAATATTACTGGCGACGTAGTCCGCAATGTCCTGCTTATCCATGGAACCGTCGGTAGAGACAAACGCAATAGTCAGGATGTTGGTGTCACCGGTTTTACGTACGGTAACCCCCTGATTCTGCACCGCCTGAGGCAGTTTACGCATCGCCGACTGCAGCTGGTTTTGCACCTGCTGTACGGCTTCGTCTGGATCCGTACCGGCGGTAAAGCTCAGGGTGACGGTCGCCTGGCCCGTGGCGCTACTCTGCGAGGACATGTACATCAGGTTATCCAGACCCGTCATGTTCTGCTCGATAACCTGCGTGACGGTATTTTCCAGCGTTTGTGCTGAAGCTCCGGGGTAGTTTGCCGTGACGCGCACGTTTGGTGGTGCCAGGTCGGGATATTGCTCAACAGGAAGTGAAGTAATGGCCAGGACACCTGTCAGACATAACAGTATGGCAAGTACCCAGGCAAAAATGGGGCGATCGATAAAAAAATTCGCCATGAAAATGAGACCTCGTTTTGCTGCACGTCATTATTGTTTATTGCCCGCATCACTTTAGCGGCAAGACGAAGACCAAACGTGGAGAAATAAAGGAGATAGTGTAAATTATCATGCGCTTTTCTCTGCGCTTCACCTTTTACCGTTATTTACCTCCCGGCCCCGTTTGTCGGGAAGATCACGCTCACCAGCGTCCCCCCGTTTTGCGGCTGGGAAAAGTGCAGCGTTCCGCCAAGTCTCGCCGCCCGTTCGCGCATAATATTCAGCCCGTAATGCCCCGGTGGCTCGCTGGCTTCGCCAATCCCGATACCGTTATCGCGAATGCTGACGCTGTGGGTGCCGTCAGCAGACGTCACGCAGCTGACGGTTATCTCGCTGGCCTGGGCGTGCTTCATCGCATTCAACACCGCTTCACGCACGATCTGCAGCAAATGCACCTGTTTCTGGGCATCCAGCGCCAGCGAGGAGAGGCGGCAGTCGAGGTGCAGCTTTGCCTGCGTCTGGCTCTGTAACCCGTCCAGTGACTCCTGTAGGGCCGCGGGCAGATTGGCGTGGTTAAGCGTCAGGCGGAAGGTGGTAAGCAGCTCGCGCAATTGATGCCAGGCGTTGTTAAGCTCGCGGGAAAAGTCGGTGATAATGGTCTGCGCCGGGGCATTCTCCTGCGGGATAGCGCGTTTCAGCAGCGCCAGCTGAATACGTAAATACGACAGTACCTGCGCCAGGGAATCGTGCAGCTCGCGGGCGATCGTCGCGCGCTCTTCCATCAGCAGCAACTGCTGGTAGTGCTTTTGCGCCTGGTTGAAATACAGTCCGCGTCCGAGCATTGTCGCCACGCTTTCCATCAGCGGCAGAGGAACGTGGCCCGTCTCGCTTTGCCAGCGTAATTCCCCGTACAGGGTATCCTGCATCAGCACGGGCAGCGTTTGGACAGGGCTCCCGTTTGATTCGATACCCTCACTGAGCCGCCAGTCGTCGCTGGTGCGCAACTCCAGGTAGTTCATCTGCGTGTACTCATGCACTATCTGCAAAATATGCCGGAAACAGTGGCTGTCTATCTGGCCGGTATTCAGTGCCTGAGAGCATTTAAACAGCATCTCGAGTTGCTGATGCGCCTCATTCAGATGCTGCGTCTTTTCCGCTACGGAGTGTTCAAGCGAGCGATACAGTGTATGCAGCTCGGCAGACATGTGGTTGAACGCCCGGGAAAGTTGGCCCAGTTCGTTTGGCAGCGCGGTATCCGGTGCAGGCGTATCGAATTGCCCCCGCTCAATGCGCTCGCTGGCCGCCACCAGATTATTCAGCGGTAACACCACCTGGCGGCGGATGCGTCGCAGGGTAAAGATCGTCAGGATCAGGATGCCCATCCCGCCCGCCAGGGAGATCAGAATCACCGCCCGGATTTTATGTTCGGTGTAGTGCTGAAGGGCGAGCACAAAGGCGTCAATCCGGCCGACAAAGTCTTCAATGTGGGCCTGATACCACCCGATATCGCCGCGAGCGATGTGGTTGTCCATCTCCTGCCATGCCAGATGCAGCTGCTGATAGCGCGCCTTAACATCGTCCGGCACGTACCAGCGGCTCAGCTTCTGTAGCGCAGGGGCGCTCAGCGTCTGCTGCCAGCTCTCGCGATGCGCCGCCAGGGCATCGCTGTTGCGTTGCATCTCATAGCCCAGACGGTAGCTCTGCATTCGCAGGGAACCGGCAATATTGATGGCTTCTGCATCCCGCTGGCTGCTGGCAAGCGTGAACAGTGCGACGGTGCTGGTCAGAACGGACAGCACGATAATGGAAATGAAAGCCCGAGCCAGGCTTCCGGAAACGGGTCGTTTAACGGTCACAGAACAGCTTCCTGAAAAAAATTGATCTGCCACAGGTTCACTGGAGATAGTTCGGCTTCCTGGGCATTTGTACATTGCCTGATAGCGCCGCCGTGGGTAAATACAATATTCCTATAAAGAATAAGGTTATTGAACCAAAAACAGGTGTCGTTATGAATCGTTTTATTATGGCCAACAGCCAGCAGTGTATAGGGTGCCGTGCCTGCGAAGTGGCCTGCGTGATGGCGCACAACGATGAACAACACGTGCTGAGCGAACGCCATTTTCATCCCCGCATCACTGTCCTGAAATCTGGCGCGAAGAGCACGCCTGTAACCTGCCACCATTGCGAAAATGCGCCCTGCGCGCAGAGCTGCCCTAACGGGGCCATCAGCAAATGCGATGACAGCGTACAGGTGAATCAACAAAAATGCATTGGCTGTAAAGCCTGCGTGGTTGCCTGTCCGTTCGGCACGATGGAGATCGTTGTTACGCCTCTCGACAAGGGCAACGTAAAAGCCTCGGCGCATAAATGCGATCTTTGCCACACGCGCCCACAGGGCCCGGCCTGCATCGAAAATTGTCCGGCACAGGTGCTTACCCTGGCGACGCCCGCCGTACTGAATAACCTGGCGAAAACCCGCCGCCAGCGCACCGCCCGTCAGGAGGCGCAGCCCTGGCACGGCGAGGCGGTAAGGCCAGACCTGCCGCACACCCGCTTTGAGCAGATGAGAAACACACCGCGACGCGGGGAGCCGGATAAACTCGCCGCGAGTGCACGCGTCAGCCATTTTCAGGAGATCTACCTGCCGTTTCGGGCAGAGCAGGCCGCGCGTGAGGCATCGCGCTGCCTGAAGTGCGGCGAACACAGCATTTGTGAATGGACCTGTCCGCTGCACAACCATATCCCCCAGTGGATTGAACGCGTTAAAGCGGGGGATATCGCCGGGGCGGTTGAGCTTTCACACCAGACCAACTGTTTACCTGAAATTACCGGCCGCGTCTGCCCGCAGGACCGATTATGTGAAGGCGCCTGTACCGTGCGTGATATCTCAGGCGCGGTGACCATTGGCAACATCGAGCGCTATATCTCTGACCAGGCGCTGGCGATGGGCTGGAAGCCGGATCTGAGCGGCGTGACGCCGGTTGATAAACGTGTGGCGGTGATCGGCGCGGGGCCTGCGGGGCTTGCCTGTGCCGACGTGCTGGCGCGCAGCGGTGTCAGCGTCACGGTCTATGACCGGCACCCGGAGATTGGCGGCTTGCTGACGTTTGGTATCCCGGCCTTTAAGCTCGATAAATCGCTGCTCGCACGGCGCAGGGAGATATTCACGGCCATGGGGATCCAGTTCGTTCTGAACTGCGACGTCGGACAGGATGTGCCGCTGTCACAGCTGCAACGCGAATACGATGCACTGTTTATTGGTGTGGGAACCTATCGTTCCATGAAAGCGGGTATCGCACATGAAGATGCGCCCGGCGTCTATGACGCGTTACCTTTCCTGGTGGCAAACACCCGCCACGTGATGGGGCTTGAGGCAACAACCAAAGAGCCATTTATCGATACCCGGGGGCTGAACGTGGTGGTGCTCGGCGGGGGCGATACCGCCATGGACTGTGTCCGCACCGCGTTACGTCACGGTGCGGCGAAGGTAACCTGCGCCTACCGCCGGGATGAAGCCAATATGCCGGGCTCGAAAAAAGAGGTGAAGAATGCGAAGGAAGAGGGCGCCGCGTTTGAGTTTAACGTTCAGCCCGTGGAGTTAACTCTGGCACCTGACGGACAGGTCAACGGCATTCGCATGCTGCGTACCGAACTCGGCGAACCGGATGCTCAGGGCCGTCGTCGGCCGGTACCGATAGCGGGGAGCGAATTTGTGATGCCTGCGGATGCGGTGATCATGGCATTTGGTTTCAATCCACACGAGATGCCGTGGCTGCAGGCGCAGGGCGTGGAGACGGATAGCTGGGGACGAATTATCGCCTCGGTGGAGAGCCGCTATCGCTATCAGACCTCTAACCCGCAAATTTTCGCAGGCGGTGACGCCGTACGCGGCGCAGATTTAGTGGTCACCGCCATGGCGGAAGGGCGACATGCTGCGCAGGGTATCCTCGACTGGCTGGGCGTCAGCGCGTTAAAAACGCATTAAATCGGGTGGGCGACAAAGCGGGGTTCACGGCGTAATATAGGCAGACTCATTGTGTCGTGGAGCCCGTATGACCCTGAAAATTGACGTTATCAAAGACAAAATCCTTTCTGATAATTACTTTGTCCTGCGTAACATCACCTATGATTTAACGCGTAATAACGGGGACGTGATCCGCCACAAACGTGAGGTTTACGACCGCGGCAATGGGGCAACCATTCTGCTTTATAACCGTGAAAAGCAGAGCGTGGTGCTGATCCGCCAGTTCAGGGTGGCGACGTGGGTCAATGGCAATCCGGACGGACGGCTGATTGAAACCTGCGCAGGTCTGCTGGATGACGATGAGCCGGAAGTGTGTATCCGCAAAGAAGCCATCGAGGAGACGGGCTTTGAAGTGGGTGAGGTTAAAAAAGTTTTCGAACTGTTTATGTCACCCGGCGGCGTGACGGAAATCGTCCATTTCTTTATTGCCGAATACAGCGATGCGCATCGTATCCATCAGGGCGGTGGGGTGGAAGATGAAGATATCGAGGTGCTGGAGATACCGTTTGTCCAGGCGCTGGCGATGATCCGTTCCGGGGAAATTAAAGATGGTAAAGCTGTAATATTACTGCAGTATTTACAAACAACCGGGCTGATGGATCCCTCTTTCGAACGGATGTAGTTTGTTTTTCGGATAAATCTATCCGATAAATCCGATTGAGCAACCCCGGCGGGAACACGAAGATACTGCCCAGTTAAGCGTTTTCGTTCCGGGATTGTGCCATTCATGCGCTACTGCGTTTTTATTTTTTTCCTGATTTGTGTGCTCCCCGCACCGCGGGTGTGGGCTGCGCCTGCACAGCAATCATTCTCAGACTGGCAGGTGACCTGCAATAACCAGAATTTTTGCCTGGCACGCAACACCGGTGAACACCGTGGTCTGGTGATGACGCTTAGCCGCAGCGCTGGCGCGAAAACCGATGCCTCGTTACGTATTGATCTCGGCGGTCTTTCAGACCCGTCTGTCAAAGAGCCTGCAATTGCGCCGCGCCTGCTGCTTGATGGGGTGCCCGTGACGCTGGAGCGCCAGCACTGGCAGTTAACGCCGTGGCATCTGAAAACGGACGATGCTGCGACCATCACTGCATTTCTTAAGCATATCCAGGAAGGGAAAGCGCTAACCCTGCGTGATGGCAAGCAGGCGATCTCCCTCAGTGGCCTGAAAGCGGCGCTGTTGTTTATCGATGCGCAGCAAAAGCGCGTCGGCAGTGAAACCGCCTGGATTAAAAAAGGTGACGATCCGCCGTTAAGCGTGCCGCCCGCACCGGCCCTGAAAAAGGTGGCGGTTGTGAATCCCACCCCGACACCGCTCTCCCACAGCGAACTGAACGATCTGCTGGATTATGGTACCTGGCGGATGAATAACAGCCAGTGCTCGCTCGACCCCAACCGTCGGGAAGTGCGCGTCACTGCGCTTACCGATGACAAAGCGCTGCTGATCGTCAGTTGCGAAGCGGGGGCGTATAACACCGTCGATCTGGCCTGGCTGGTATCACGTAAAAAACCGTTTTCTTCCCGTAGCGTCAGGCTGCGTCTGCCGTTTACGCCGTCCAGCGGCAGCAGTGAAATGGAGTTAATGAACGCTCGCTTTGATGAGAAAACGCGTGAGTTGACCACCCTGGCGTTAGGGCGGGGGATTGCCGACTGCGGTATCCAGACGCGCTGGCGCTTTGACGGCCAGCGCTTCCGTCTGGTGCGTTATGCCGAGGAGCCCAGCTGCGATAACTGGAATGGGCCAGATGCCTGGCCCACGTTGTGGATCACACGCTAGTTTTGCCCGGTAAGCGTAGCGTCACCGGGCACGCAGGCCGCACTAAAGCACGCTTAACGCCTTCTCAACGACGTTCTCAACGGTAAAACCGAAATACGGGAACAGCTTGTCGGCCGGCGCCGATTCACCGTATCCCCGCATGCCGACAATGGCCCCTTTCAGCCCGACATATTTGTACCAGTAGTCGGCAATGCCCGCCTCAACTGCCACGCGGGCCGTCACGCTGGATGGCAGGACCGATTCACGATACGCCTCATCCTGCGCGTCAAAGATGTCGGTTGAAGGCAGGGAAACCACGCGCACCGCGTGACCTTCGGCAGTCAACTTCTCCGCCGCTTTGACAGTGATCTCCACCTCGGAACCGGTGGCAATCAGGATCACATCCGGCTTGCCGCCGCTGTCCTTCAGAATGTAACCGCCGCGGGCAATGTCTTTCACCTGCTCCGGCGTGCGTTCAATCTGCGCCAGGTTCTGACGTGACAGGATCAGCGCCGTCGGTCCGTTATGGCGCTCTACTGCCAGCTTCCAGCCCACCGCGGCCTCAACCTGATCGCACGGACGCCAGGTGCTGAAGTTTGGCGTCAGGCGCAGGCTCGCCAGTTGTTCAACGGCCTGGTGGGTTGGCCCGTCTTCCCCAAGCCCGATGGAGTCATGGGTGTAAACCATAATCTGCCGCGCTTTCATCAGAGCCGCCATGCGTGCGGCGTTACGGGCGTATTCCACAAACATCAGGAATGTGGCGGTGTAGGGGACAAATCCCCCGTGATGAGCGATACCGTTGGCAATGGCGGTCATGCCGAACTCGCGTACGCCATAGTGAATATAGTTTCCGGCGATATCCTCTTTCAGCGATGTCGAGCCAGACCAGATGGTCAGGTTGCTGGGGGCCAGATCCGCCGAGCCGCCCAGCAGTTCAGGCAGGATTGGGCCAATCGCATTCAGGGTGTTTTGCGATGCCTTACGGGTGGCGATTTTGGCCGGGTTAGATTGCAGGTTTTCAATCAGCGCCTGCGTTTTCTCTTCCCAGCCCTCCGGTAGCCCTCCGCTCATGCGGCGGGTGAATTCGGCCGCCAGCTCCGGGTAGGCCTTTTTGTAGGCGGCAAATTTCTCGTTCCAGGCGTGCTGGGCCTTTTCACCCTCTTCACGGGCATCCCATGCGCGGTAAATCTCTTTCGGAATTTCGAACGGCGGATATTTCCAGCCCAGTTTCTGCCGGGTCAGCGCCACTTCCTCATCACCCAGCGCCGCACCGTGCGCCTCTTCTTTACCTGCTTTGTTCGGCGAACCAAAGCCGATAACCGTGCGGCAAATAATCAGCGACGGTTTGTCCTTCACGCTTTGCGCTTCCTGAATCGCTTTTTTCACCGCCTCGGGATCGTGGCCGTCAATTTCATGCACCACATGCCAGTGGTAGGCCTCAAACCGTTTTGCCGTGTCGTCGGTAAACCAGCCCTCGGTTTCCCCGTCTATGGAGATGCCGTTGTGGTCATAGAAGCCAATCAGCTTGCCCAGCCCCAGCGTGCCCGCGAGCGAACAGACCTCATGGGAGATCCCCTCCATCAGACAACCGTCACCCATAAAGACGTACGTGTAGTGATCGACGATGTCATGCCCCGGCTGGTTAAACTGCGCACCCAGCGTGCGTTCCGCGATGGCCAGCCCAACGGCGTTGGCTAAACCCTGTCCCAGCGGCCCGGTGGTGGTTTCCACCCCTGGCGTATAACCAATCTCCGGGTGGCCGGGGGTTTTCGAATGCAGCTGGCGGAAGTTTTTCAGCTCTTCGAGCGGCAGATCGTAGCCGGACAAATGCAGCAGGCTGTAGAGCAGCATCGACGCGTGGCCGTTAGAGAGAATAAAACGGTCGCGATCGTACCAGGTGGGGTCGTTAGGGTTGTGCTTCAGGAAGTCATTCCACAACACTTCGGCAATATCTGCCATGCCCATTGGTGCGCCAGGGTGGCCGGAATTGGCTTTTTGCACGGCATCCATGCTGAGGGCGCGAATGGCATTGGCTAACTCTTTACGGGACATAGTTCACTCCGTGGCAAGGTTAAAGTTTGGCGGCGAGAAGATCTTCAAGTTTGCGCTGGTCGACGGCGAACTGGCGGATGCCGTCCGCCAGTTTTTCCACGGCCATTGGGTCCTGATTGTGCTCCCAGCGGAATTCCGCTTCGGTCATGGCTTTCGGTTTGGGCAGTACGGTGGAGGTCGGCACCAGTTTACGGATCACCGTCTCTTCTTTGTCCTGCAGCTTTTTCAGCAGGTCAGGGGAGATGGTCAGGCGGTCACACCCTGCCAGCGCCAGGATCTGCTCGGTGCGGCGGAAGCTGGCCCCCATTACGATGGTTTCGTAGCGGTGCTGCTTGTAATAGTCGTAGATATTACGTACCGACTTCACGCCCGGGTCTTCTTCTACCACGTACGGATCCATCGGCTGTTTTGCCTGATACCAGTCGTAGATGCGCCCGACGAACGGTGAGATCAGGAATACGCCCGCTTCGGCACAGGCGCGCGCCTGTGCAAACGAGAACAGCAGCGTCAGGTTGCAGTGGATCCCCTCTTTTTCCAGCACTTCCGCCGCGCGGATGCCTTCCCAGGTGGAGGCGAGCTTAATCAGAATGCGTGATTTGTCGATCCCCTGCTCCTGGTAGAGTTCGACGAGGCGGCGGGCTTTATTGATGCTCTTCTCTTTATCGAAAGAGAGGCGGGCGTCGACTTCGGTGGAGACGCGCCCCGGGATGCTTTTCAGAATTTCCGCACCGAAATTAACCGCCAGCTTGTCACTGGCTTCGGCAACCTGTTGTTCCTGGGTTTTGCCGCGCTGTTTGCCATAGGCAATGGCGTCATCAATCAGATGACTAAAATGGGAAAGCCCTGCCGCTTTGAGCAGCAACGACGGGTTGGTGGTTGCGTCTTCAGGCTGGTAGTGCCGAATCGACTCGATATCGCCGCTGTCTGCAACCACGGTAGTGAATTGTTTGATGCCGTCAAGTTGGTTCATAAGTCATGACTCCTTGAAAATAAAAGCGTTAGACGAGTGCGTTAGTTCACACTTCTGGAAAAATCATGATGGACTTAACAAAAAAGCATAGCAGACGGGGGAGGCATTGCTTTTGAGACGGGTAACATGGCTGTTATAAATTGATAACAATTTTTAATGTGTGATGGTGAGAGTTTGGCAGCCTTCAAAGTTTATGCGGCAGCCTGCGGCGATACTATCTGACCGATACGTAAAAGGAATAACAAGATGGACGATCAGTTAAAACAGAGTGCCCTCGATTTTCACGAGTTTCCTGTCCCGGGTAAAATTCAGGTCTCCCCGACAAAACCGCTGGCAACCCAGCGCGACCTGGCGCTGGCCTACTCGCCGGGCGTGGCGGCACCGTGTCTCGAAATTGAAAAAGATCCGCTCGCCGCTTACAAATATACCGCGCGCGGCAACCTGGTCGCCGTGATCTCTAACGGTACGGCGGTGCTGGGCCTGGGCAACATTGGTGCGCTGGCCGGTAAGCCTGTGATGGAAGGGAAGGGCGTTCTGTTCAAGAAATTCGCCGGTATCGACGTGTTTGATATCGAAGTGGACGAACATGATCCCGATAAATTCATCAACGTCGTGGCGGCGCTGGAGCCGACCTTTGGCGGTATTAACCTCGAAGACATCAAAGCGCCGGAATGTTTCTACATTGAGCAGAAACTGCGTGAACGTATGAACATTCCCGTGTTCCATGATGACCAGCACGGGACGGCGATTATCAGCACCGCCGCCATTCTTAACGGCCTGCGCGTGGTGGAGAAAAATCTTTCTGACGTGCGCATGGTAGTTTCCGGCGCGGGTGCGGCGGCCATTGCCTGTATGAACCTGCTGGTGGCGCTCGGGATGCAGAAACACAACATTGTGGTCTGCGACTCCAAAGGCGTGATCTACAAAGACCGCGAACCGAACATGGCGGAAACCAAAGCAGCCTACGCGGTGGACGACGACGGCAAGCGTACGCTTGAGGATGTCATTGACGGCGCGGATATCTTCCTGGGCTGTTCAGGCCCGAAAGTGCTGACCCAGGAGATGGTGAAGAAGATGGCGCGTGCGCCAATGATTCTGGCGCTGGCGAACCCCGAGCCGGAAATCCTGCCGCCGCTGGCGAAAGCGGTGCGTGAAGATGCCATCATCTGTACCGGTCGCTCCGACTACCCGAACCAGGTAAACAACGTGCTCTGCTTCCCGTTCATCTTCCGTGGGGCGCTGGACGTAGGCGCGACGGCCATTAACGAAGAGATGAAGCTCGCGGCGGTGCACGCCATTGCGGAACTGGCACACGCCGAGCAGAGCGAAGTGGTTGCTTCAGCCTATGGCGATCAGGATCTGAGCTTTGGCCCGGACTACATCATTCCAAAACCGTTCGACCCGCGTCTGATTGTCAAAATCGCGCCAGCGGTTGCGAAAGCGGCGATGGACTCTGGCGTGGCGACGCGCCCGATAACCGATTTCGATGCTTACGTGGATAAGCTCACCGAGTTTGTCTACAAAACTAACCTGTTTATGAAGCCGATTTTCTCTCAGGCTCGTGCCGACGCGAAGCGGGTGGTGCTGGCGGAAGGGGAAGAGGCGCGCGTGCTCCATGCCACGCAGGAGCTGATCACTTTAGGGCTGGCGAAGCCGATCCTGATTGGCCGTCCGAGCGTTATCGAGATGCGTATCCAGAAGCTGGGCCTGCAGATCAAACCGGGCGTTGATTTTGAGATCGTCAACAATGAATCCGACCCGCGCTTTAAAGAGTACTGGAGCGAATACTACGCGATCATGAAACGTCGCGGGATCACTCAGGAGCAGGCGCAGCGGGCGGTGATCAGCAACACCACGGTGATTGGCGCAATCATGGTTCATCGCGGCGAGGCGGATGCGCTGATCTGCGGCACCATCGGTGATTACCACGAGCACTTCAGCGTGGTGCAGGAGATCTTCGGCTATCGCGAAGGTGTGCACACGGCCGGTGCGATGAACGCGCTGCTGCTGCCAAGCGGTAACACCTTTATCGCCGATACCTACGTCAACGACGATCCAACCCCGGACGAGCTGGCGGAGATCACCGTGATGGCGGCTGAAACCGTGCGTCGCTTTGGTATCGAACCGAAGGTGGCGCTGCTGTCGCACTCTAACTTCGGCTCCTCTAAATCTGCGGCGGCCTGCAAAATGCGACAGACGCTGGAGCTGGTTCGCGAGCGCGCACCGGAGCTGATGATTGACGGTGAGATGCACGGCGACGCCGCGCTGGTGGAGAGCATCCGCAATGAACGTATGCCAGACAGCCCGCTGAAAGGCTCAGCGAATATCCTGATTATGCCAAACGTGGAAGCGGCGCGTATCAGCTACAACCTGCTGCGCGTCTCGAGCTCTGAAGGGGTGACCGTGGGGCCGGTGCTGATGGGGGTGGCAAAACCGGTGCATGTGTTAACGCCAATTGCCTCTGTACGCCGTATCGTGAATATGGTGGCGCTGGCGGTGGTTGAGGCGCAGACGCAGCCGCTGTAATTAACCCCGCCCTTCACCCTAACCCTATCCCCATAGGGGAGAGGGGACTGTTCCGAGCCATCTTTTCGACCCTCGCCCCTTTGGGGAGAGGGCCGGGGTGAGGGGGGTTAAACCCAGTCCCGAACCTTAATAAACTCACTCAAGGCAGCCTCCGGGCTGCCTTCTTTTGGCTCGTAGCAGTACTCCCAGCGCACCAGCGGCGGCATTGACATCAGAATCGACTCCGTGCGCCCGCCGGTTTGCAGGCCAAACAGCGTCCCGCGATCCCACACCAGGTTAAACTCCACGTAGCGCCCGCGACGGTAAAGCTGGAACTCGCGTTCGCGCACGCCGTAGTCGGTGTTTTTACGCCGTTCAACAATGGGCAGATAAGCGTCGGTATAGCCTTCGCCCACCGCACGCATAAAGCTGAACGCGGTATCAAAATCAGGCGTGTTCAGATCGTCAAAGAACAGCCCGCCAATGCCGCGCTGTTCGTCGCGGTGTTTGAGGTAAAAGTAGTCGTCGCACCACTTTTTGTATTTCGGGTAAACGTCTTCGCCAAACGGCAGGCAGAGATCGCGTGCGGTCGTATGCCAGTGCACGGCATCCTCTTCAAAGCCGTAGTAGGGGGTCATGTCGAAACCACCCCCAAACCACCAGACCGGATCGGCCCCCGGTTTTTCCGCAATGAAAAAACGCACGTTGGCGTGGCTGGTTGGCACAAACGGGTTGTGCGGGTGTACCACCAGCGAAACGCCCATCGCCTGGAAGCTGCGGCCTGCCAGTTCAGGACGATGCGCCGTTGCAGAAGCGGGCATGGCCTCCCCGTAAACGTGGGAAAAATTGACGCCCGCCTGTTCAAAGATACCGCCGTTTCGCAACACACGGCTACGCCCGCCGCCGCCGGCCTCGCGCTGCCAGTTATCTTCCTGAAAATTACCGCCGTCTGCAGCGGCCAGTTTCTGGCAAATCTCATCCTGCAACTGCAGCAGGAAGGTTTTTACCCGCTTTGCATTCGGTTTCATTAACGTTTCCTGGAGTGCGCTTTTTGATTATCGAACCAGTTAAAGTAACTGATGATGCCGGAGGCGATGGCATTGGCGATCTTCTGACGAAACGCCGCGGTACCAAGCAGACGCTCTTCTTCCGGGTTAGTAATGAAAGAGGTCTCCACCAACACGGACGGAATCGACGGTGATTTCAGCACCACGAACGCGGCCTGCTCCGTGCTCTTGCTGTGCAGACGGTGCACCGGCTTAATCCGTTTGAGGATATGCGAGCCCAGCGTCAGACTGTTTTTGATGGTATCGGTCTGCACGAGGTCGAACAGCACCTGCTGTAACAGGTGATCTTTATCGGTGGCCTTCTTCCCAGCGACTTCATCCGCACGGTTTTCACGGTCGGAGAGATATTTCGCCATGGCGCTACTGGCGCCGCGATTGGAGAGGGCAAATACCGACGCGCCCGCAGCGGAAGGGTTTGTAAAGCCATCCGCGTGAATGGACATAAAGAGATCGGCACCATGCTTATGGGCAATTTCCACGCGGTCATACAGCGGAATAAAGGTGTCGCCCGTGCGCGTCAGGCGGGCGTCAATGCCGTTGCTGCGTAAAATCGATCGCACATTTTTTGCAATTGCCAGCACGACGTGTTTTTCTTTTGACCCGTTTTTGCCAATGGCGCCGGTATCAATGCCGCCGTGACCCGGGTCGAGCATGACCAGACGCTTCGCGCCTGGTTTTTTGGCTTTGGGTTTGCTGTGTCCGTTACTGGTTTTAAGCGTGCTCTCTTCTTTTGCCTGAGCCTGCTGTGCGATGCCCGTTAACGTTAAGGCCGCCAGCCCCGCTTTGAGAACCTGACGACGCGATGTGAGTGCTTTTAATGGTTTGAATGTGCTCATGCGGCCTGAATAGTAAAAATTGCGGTCCTGGTGTTATATCGTATCGCGTTTAGCGTTACGACAGTCCTTATTGAGAATTGTTTTACTTTTCATTTCAATACGTGACAAAGTGACATTATGCCAAATTTTGGCGAGATTTTCCCCGGTTATTGGCTAAATGCCCTGTTCGCGCCATAATCACTGTTTTTAAACCCGAAAAGGCGGTTAATACCATGGAGATACGCGTTTTTCGCCAGGAAGATTTCGAAGAGGTGATCACCCTTTGGGAGCGCTGCGATTTGCTGCGTCCGTGGAACGATCCAGAGATGGACATTGAGCGTAAGCTGAATCACGACGTCAGTCTGTTTCTGGTGGCGGAAGTGAACGGCGAAGTGGTGGGCACGGTGATGGGCGGTTACGACGGCCATCGCGGCTCTGCTTATTATCTGGGCGTTCACCCGGAATACCGGGGGCGCGGCATTGCCAATGCGCTGCTCAATCGTCTTGAGAAAAAACTGATCGCTCGCGGTTGTCCAAAAATTCAGATCATGGTGCGCGAAGATAACGACGTGGTGCTGGGCATGTATGAACGTCTGGGCTATGAACACGCTGACGTGCTGAGCTTAGGTAAGCGTCTGATCGAAGATGAAGAGTATTGAGATCCACCCGGCAGATTACGACGCGCAGGGGCGTGTCAGGCTGCCTTTCTTATTCTGGTGCGTACTGCTGCTGCAGGCCCGCACCTGGGTGCTGTTTGTCATGGCCGCCGCGTCCCGCGGGCAGGGCGATACATTACTGACGCTCTTTTATCCCGATCACGACGCCTTTTGGCTCGGCCTGTTACCGGGCGTACCGGCGGTGGTGACGTTTTTGTGCAGCGGCCGACGACAGGCGATCCCACGGCTTTGGCGTGCGCTTCGCTGGCTGCTGATCCTGGCCCAGATTGCGCTGCTCTGCTGGCAGCCTGTGCTCTGGTGGTACGGTGAACCGCTTACGGGCATCGGCATTGCGCTGGTGGTTGCCGATATCGTGGCTCTGCTGTGGCTGCTGACTAACCCCCGCTTACGCGCCTGTTTTACGCATGAGTCAGATTAACGCGGCACTTTTTGCCGATGCTGCACTCCAACAAGCGTTGATTTAACACGTAAGGACGTTTCAATGAAATCGCTGCGTTTACTTTTATGCGCTCTCCCGCTGGCGTTAACCGGCTGTTCAACGCTCTCCTCCATTAACTGGTCGGCCGCTTATCCGTGGAACTGGTTTGGCTCTTCGCTGGAAGTGACCGAGCAGGGCGTGGGCAACATTACCGCCGCGACGGCGCTGGATCAGGACGCGCTTCAGGCGGCCCTGAGCAGCGACTATCGTCTGCGCAGCGGCATGAAAACTGAAAACGGCACTATCGTGCGTTACTTCGAAGCGCTGAAAGGAGACAAACTGGCGCTGGTGATTAACGGCGATAAAGGCACGGTAAACCGTATTGCCGTGCTGGACGATGCCATCCCGACGGCGAGCGGCGTGAAGGTTGGTACGCCGTTTAGCGATCTCTATAAACAGGCTTTCGGCAATTGCGCCAGCGCGCCTTCAGACGATGGCGTGGCGGTGCAATGTAAAGCACCGGACAGCCAGCACATCAGCTACCTCTTTACCGGAACCTGGAGCGGCCCTGAAGGCTTAATGCCGTCTGACGACACGCTGAAAAACTGGAAAGTGAGCAAAATTATCTGGCAGCAGTAATTTGCGCCTGAACAATCCGTCTCGCTGAAATCCGGGTATAATACCCGCCATCAATGCCACGTTGTCGTGGCATCTTTATTTCAGGAGGAGCGATGTCTCAGGTTCAGAGTGGCATTTTGCCAGAACATTGCCGCGCGGCGATTTGGATTGAAGCCAATGTGAAAGGGGATGTGGATGCCCTGCGTGCGGCCAGCAAAGTGTTTGTGGATAAACTGGCCACCTTCCAGGCCAAATTCCCGGATGCCCATCTGGGCGCTGTGGTGGCCTTTGGCAATAACGTCTGGCGTCAGCTGAGCGGCGGTGAAGGGGCGGAAGAGCTCAAAGACTTTATCCCTTACGGCAAAGGTCTGGCACCGGCAACCCAGTACGACGTGTTGATCCATATTCTCTCTCTGCGCCACGACGTAAACTTCTCCGTTGCTCAGGCGGCGGTAGCGGCGTTTGGTGACAGCATTGACGTTCAGGAAGAAGTCCACGGTTTCCGCTGGGTGGAAGAGCGCGACCTGAGCGGCTTTGTCGACGGGACGGAAAACCCGGCAGGTGAAGAGACGCGCCGTGAAGTGGCGGTCATCAAGGATGGCGTGGATGCCGGCGGCAGCTACGTATTTGTTCAGCGCTGGGAGCATAACCTTAAGCAGCTTAACCGCATGAGTGTTCAGGACCAGGAGATGATGATTGGCCGTACCAAAGAGGCCAACGAAGAGATCGACGGCGATGTACGCCCGGTGACCTCTCACCTGAGCCGCGTTGACCTCAAGGAAGACGGTAAAGGGCTGAAGATTGTTCGCCAGAGCCTGCCGTATGGCACCGCAAGCGGAACCCATGGCCTTTATTTCTGCGCCTACTGCGCGCGTCTGTACAATATTGAGCAACAGCTGCTGAGCATGTTCGGCGATACCGACGGCAAGCGTGACGCCATGCTGCGCTTCACCAAACCGGTCACCGGCGGCTACTACTTCGCACCATCCATTGAGCGTCTGCTGGCGCTGTAATTCCCTTCCTCCCTCTCCCTTTGGGAGAGGGTTGGGGTGAGGACAACAGGCCACACCCTTATTCCCTTTTCTGCTTGTAAATCACCAAACGGTATATAAAACCGTTACTCCTTTCGACCTCGTTATAAATATTATGACAATAAGATAGTCATCACATTTATAAGGGTGCGCAATGGCCGTTACTGTACTGAAAAAAGGATCCCTGGCACTGGCAGGTTTACTGCTGGTGGCACAGGCGCAGGCGACTGAGCTGCTGAACAGTTCATATGACGTCTCCCGCGAGCTGTTTGCCGCCCTTAACCCGCCGTTTGAGCAGCAGTGGGCGAAAGACAATAACGGCGACAAGCTGACCATTAAACAGTCTCACGCCGGTTCGTCCAAACAGGCGCTGGCGATCCTCCAGGGGCTTAAAGCGGACGTGGTGACCTATAACCAGGTGACCGATGTGCAGATCCTGCATGACAAAGGCAAGCTCATCCCGGCCGACTGGCAGAGCCGTCTACCAAACAACAGTTCGCCGTTCTACTCCACCATGGGCTTCCTGGTGCGTAAAGGCAATCCGAAGAATATCCACGACTGGAGCGATCTGGTTCGTTCTGACGTAAAGCTGATTTTCCCGAACCCTAAAACTTCCGGTAATGCGCATTATACCTATCTGGCGGCGTGGGGTGCAGCGGACAAAGCAGACGGTAACGATAAAGCCAAAACCGAGCAGTTCATGACCCAGTTCCTGAAAAACGTCGAAGTGTTTGATACCGGCGGTCGCGGAGCAACCACGACTTTCGCAGAACGCGGTCTGGGCGATGTGCTGATTAGCTTTGAATCGGAAGTGAACAACATCCGCAAACAGTATGAAGCGCAGGGCTTTGAAGTCGTTATCCCGAAAACCAACATCCTGGCCGAGTTCCCGGTGGCGTGGGTGGATAAAAACGTGCAGGCAAACGGCACTGAGAAAGCGGCAAAAGCCTATCTCAACTACCTGTACAGCCCACAGGCGCAGACCATCATTACTGATTACTACTATCGCGTGAACAACCCTGACGTGATGAACAAACTGAAAGATAAATTCCCCCAGACCGCGCTGTTCCGCGTGGAGGATCATTTCGGCTCCTGGCCTGAGGTGATGAAAACGCATTTTGCCAGCGGCGGTGAATTAGACAAATTGCTGGCGGCGGGGCGTAAGTAATGTTTGCCCTCTCGACTAAACGCGTGCTGCCGGGGTTTACCTTAAGCCTCGGAACCAGCCTGCTGTTCGTCTGCCTGATTTTGTTGTTGCCGCTCAGCGCGCTGGTGATGCAGCTTGCGCAGATGAGCTGGTCCCAGTACTGGGAAGTGGTCACCAACCCACAGGTCGTTGCGGCCTATAAAGTGACGCTGCTGTCGGCGTTTGTGGCCTCGCTTTTTAACGGCGTGTTTGGCCTGCTGATGGCGTGGATTTTAACCCGCTATCGTTTTCCGGGCCGCACGCTGCTCGACGCGTTAATGGATTTACCGTTTGCACTGCCGACGGCCGTTGCCGGTTTGACGCTGGCGTCACTTTTCTCTGTAAACGGTCTGTACGGCGAGTGGCTGGCGAAATTTGACATCAAAGTGACCTATACCTGGCTCGGTATCGCGGTGGCGATGGCCTTTACCAGCATTCCGTTCGTGGTACGTACCGTACAGCCGGTGCTGGAAGAGTTAGGCCCGGAATATGAAGAAGCGGCAGAAACGCTGGGGGCTACGCGCTGGCAGAGCTTCCGTAAAGTTGTCCTGCCTGAGCTTTCCCCGGCGCTGATGGCGGGAGTGGCGCTGTCGTTTACCCGTAGCCTCGGCGAGTTCGGTGCGGTCATTTTTATCGCCGGTAATATTGCGTGGAAAACGGAAGTGACGTCGCTGATGATTTTTATCCGTTTGCAGGAGTTTGATTACCCGGCAGCGAGCGCCATTGCCTCGGTCATTCTTGCCGCATCGTTGCTGCTGCTCTACACAATCAACACTCTGCAAAGTCGCTTTGGTCGACGTGTGGTAGGTCACTGATGGCGGAAGTTACTCAATTGAAGCGATACGATGCGCCCCGCATCAACTGGGGTAAATGGTTTTTGATTGGTACGGGCGTGCTGGTTTCTGCTCTCATCCTCGTGGTACCGACAATCTATATTTTCGTGCAGGCGTTCAGCAAAGGGATTATGCCCGCGCTGGAAAACCTGGCGGACCCGGATATGCTGCACGCCATTTGGCTGACGGTGCTGATTGCGCTGATCACCGTGCCGGTCAACCTGGTATTCGGTACGCTGCTGGCCTGGCTGGTGACGCGCTTTACCTTCCCGGGGCGTCAGATGCTGCTGACGCTGCTGGATATCCCGTTCGCCGTCTCACCGGTGGTGGCGGGTCTGGTTTACCTGCTCTTTTACGGCTCTAACGGCCCGCTCGGTGGCTGGCTGGATGAGCACAACCTGCAGGTGATGTTTGCCTGGCCGGGTATGGTGCTGGTGACTATCTTTGTAACCTGTCCGTTTGTGGTACGCGAACTGGTACCGGTGATGTTAAGCCAGGGGAGCAACGAAGACGAAGCGGCTGTGCTGCTGGGCGCGTCAGGCTGGCAGATGTTCCGCCGCGTCACGCTGCCGAATATTCGCTGGGCACTGCTCTATGGGGTGGTGCTGACCAACGCCCGCGCAATTGGCGAGTTTGGGGCGGTGTCGGTTGTATCCGGTTCCATTCGAGGTGAAACCCTGTCGCTGCCGTTACAGATTGAACTGCTGCAGCAGGACTATAACACCATCGGCTCCTTTACCGCCGCAGCGTTGCTGACGCTGATGGCTATTTTGACCCTGTTTTTGAAGAGTGTGGTGCAGTGGCGTTTAGAAAATCAGGAAAAACGTCAGCATCAGGAGGGAAATCATGAGCATTGAGATTGCCAATATTAAGAAGTCTTTTGGTCGCACCCAGGTGCTGAATGATATCTCGCTGGATATCCCTTCCGGACAAATGGTGGCGCTGCTGGGGCCGTCTGGCTCGGGTAAAACCACGCTGCTGCGTATCATCGCCGGTCTTGAACATCAGACCAGCGGACATATCCGTTTTCACGGCACCGACGTGAGCCGCCTGCATGCCCGCGATCGTAAAGTCGGCTTCGTGTTCCAGCATTACGCGCTGTTTCGCCACATGACGGTGTTCGACAACATTGCGTTTGGCCTGACCGTGCTGCCGCGTCGCGAACGCCCGGATGCGGCAACCATCAAAGCGAAAGTGACCAAACTGCTGGAAATGGTGCAGCTGGCCCACCTGGCTGACCGTTTCCCGGCGCAGCTTTCGGGCGGCCAGAAACAGCGTGTCGCACTGGCGCGCGCGCTGGCCGTGGAGCCACAAATACTGCTGCTTGATGAGCCGTTTGGCGCGCTGGATGCGCAGGTGCGTAAAGAGCTGCGCCGCTGGCTGCGTCAGCTGCATGAAGAGCTGAAGTTCACCAGCGTCTTCGTCACCCACGACCAGGAAGAGGCGATGGAAGTCGCGGACCGCGTGGTGGTCATGAGCCAGGGGAACATCGAGCAGGTGGACGAGCCAGAGCAGCTCTGGCGTGAACCTGCCACCCGTTTTGTCCTGGAGTTTATGGGCGAAGTTAACCGTCTGCAGGGCACCGTACGCGGCGGACAATTCCACGTCGGGGCACACCGCTGGCCGCTGGGATACACGCCTGCCCATCAGGGGCCGGTGGATCTGTTCCTGCGCCCGTGGGAAGTGGATGTCAGCCGTCGTACCAGCTTGGATTCACCGCTGCCGGTGCAGGTACTGGAAGCTAGCCCTAAAGGTCACTACACACAAATGGTGGTACAACCGCTGGGCTGGTATACCGAGCCGCTGACGGTGGTGATGCGCGATGAAGAGGCGCCACACCGGGGTGAACGCCTGTTTGTGGGGTTGCAGCATGCCCGTATTTATCACGGTAACCAGCGCATCGAGACGCGCGAGGATATTGCTCTGGCGGAGTCAGCCTGATAGGTTATTAGGATGTTTATCGCCCGGTGGCGCTGCGCTGACCGGGCCTACAGCTAAAACTGCGTCTTGTAGGCCGGGTAAGCGAAGCGCCACCCGGCTTTTTTATTGAGTAAAAATCGTGAATACACTCGAACACACCATTGGCAACACTCCACTGGTCAAGCTTCAGCGCATGGGGCCTGACAACGGCAGCGAAATCTGGGTCAAACTCGAAGGCAATAACCCGGCGGGGTCAGTCAAAGACCGCGCGGCGCTGTCGATGATTGTCCAGGCTGAGAAGCGCGGTGAAATTAAGCCAGGCGACGTGCTCATTGAGGCCACCAGCGGGAATACCGGCATTGCGCTGGCGATGATTGCCGCGCTGAAAGGCTACCGCATGAAGCTGCTGATGCCGGACAACATGAGTCAGGAGCGCCGCGCCGCGATGCGGGCTTACGGTGCTGAACTGATACTGGTGACCAAAGAGCAGGGGATGGAAGGGGCGCGCGACCTGGCGCTGGCGATGGCTGAGCGCGGTGAAGGCAAACTGCTGGATCAGTTCAATAATCCGGATAATCCCTACGCCCACTATACGACCACTGGCCCGGAAATCTGGCAACAAACCGACGGGCGTATCACCCATTTTGTCTCCAGCATGGGCACCACCGGCACCATCACCGGCGTGTCGCGTTTTCTGCGCGAGCAGGAAAAACCGGTCGCCATTGTCGGCCTGCAGCCGGAAGAGGGGAGCAGCATTCCGGGTATTCGTCGCTGGCCTGCGGAATACATGCCGGGCATTTTTAATGCTCAGCTGGTGGATCAGGTGCTGGATATTCATCAGCGCGAGGCGGAAAATACCATGCGCGAGCTGGCGGTACGCGAAGGCATCTTCTGCGGGGTTAGCTCGGGTGGCGCGGTAGCAGGTGCGATGCGTGTGGCGCAGGAGAACCCTGGTGCAGTGGTGGTGGCGATTATCTGCGATCGCGGCGATCGTTATCTGTCTACCGGCGTCTTTGGCGAAGAGAGTTATTCGCAGGGGGCGGGGATTTAAGCGTCATGGAGATGATTTTATTCCGGGATAAGACCCGGGCGCAGCAAACCGATATTGTCGCGGTGCAGTCGCAGGTGGTGTACGGCAGCGTGGGGAACAGCATTGCGGTACCCAATATTCGTACCCACCGGCTTAACGTGACCGCCGTGCCGACGGTGCTGTTCAGCAACACGCCGCACTATGACACCTTTTACGGCGGGGTGATCCCCGATGAGTGGTTCAGCGGCTACCTGAAGGCGCTGGAAGAGCGCGAGATCCTGCGCGAGCTTAAGGCGGTCACCACGGGCTACATGGGCAGCGCCAGCCAGATTGTTCTGCTGGCGCAGTGGCTGAAGACGATCAAAGTGCAACACCCGGAGTTGCTGGTGCTGGTTGACCCGGTGATCGGGGATATCGACAGCGGTATGTACGTTAAACCTGATATTCCTGAGGCGTATCGTGAGCATCTGCTGCCGCTGGCGCAGGGCATTACGCCCAACGTATTCGAACTGGAAGTGTTAAGCGGTAAACCGTGCCGCACGCCAGAGAGCGCCATCGCCGCCGCGCAGGGGCTGCTTTCCGATACGCTGAAATGGGTGGCGATAACCAGTGCGCCAGTGGCCGACGACCCGCAGAATATTCACGTCGTGCTGGTGAGTAAAGAGGGCGTTACCGTAAGCGCGCACCCGCGCGTCGAGACGGATCTGAAAGGAACGGGCGATCTGTTCTGTTCAGAACTGGTCAGCGGTATCGTGGGGGGAAAAACCGTTGCTGACGCCATACGCATGGCAGGCGATCGGGTGACTGACGTCATGATCTATACGCAGTCGAAAGGTTACGACGAGCTTATCCTCCCCGCATAAACAAAAATGGCGCCCGAAGGCGCCATTTTTCTGTGCGGTAAGAATTACTTCTTGATGCGGATAACCGGGGTTTCACCCACGGTGACGCTGCCAGACAGTTTGATCAGCTCTTTGATTTCGTCCATGTTGGAGATAACAACCGGCGTCAGGGTAGACTTGGCTTTTTCTTCCAGCAGTGGCAGATCGAATTCAATCACCGGGTCGCCAACTTTAACACGCTGGCCTTCTTCTGCGATACGTTTGAAGCCTTCGCCTTTCAGTTCAACGGTGTCGATACCGAAGTGAACGAACAGTTCGATACCGCTATCAGATTCGATAGAGAACGCATGGTTGGTTTCAAAAATTTTACCGATGGTGCCGTCAACTGGAGCAACCATTTTGTTGCCAGTTGGTTTGATAGCAATGCCATCACCAACGATTTTCTCAGCAAACACTACATCCGGCACGTCTTCGATGTTGACGATCTCGCCGGAGAGCGGAGCAACAATCTCAATAGTTCCGGAGTCTTTCTTATCATCAGAAACCAGAGATTTCAGTTTATCGAACAAACCCATGATCTTCTCCTAAGCAGTAATTTGGGCCGCATCTCGTGGATTAGCAGATTGTTTTTTCTTCAATGAACTTGTTAACCAGCGTCATTAACTCGTCCGTTGTCGGTTGAGCAAGAGCCTGCTCTGCTAACACCTTCGCATCTTCGAAGTTCGTGTTACGGATAATCTTCTTAATGCGCGGGATGGAAATGGCGCTCATAGAGAATTCGTCCAGACCCATACCCAGCAACAGAAGTGTAGCACGTTCGTCGCCTGCAAGCTCACCACACATGCCAGTCCATTTACCTTCTGCATGAGAAGCATCAATAACTTGCTTGATCAAGTTCAGTACGGACGGTGACATTGGCTGGTAGAGATGTGAAATCATATCATTACCACGGTCAACTGCCAGGGTGTACTGCGTTAAATCATTGGTGCCGATACTAAAGAAATCAACTTCTTTGGCTAAATGACGCGCAATGGTCGCGGCTGCTGGTGTTTCCACCATTACGCCGATCTCAATTGACTCGTCAAATGCTTTACCTTCGTCACGCAGTTCCTGTTTGTAGATCTCGATCTCTTTCTTCAGTGCACGCACTTCTTCAACAGAGATGATCATCGGGAACATAATGCGCAGCTTACCGAAAGCAGAGGCACGCAGAATCGCACGCACCTGGTCACGCAGGATCTCTTTACGATCCATGGCGATACGCACTGCACGCCAGCCCAGGAATGGGTTCTCTTCTTTCGGGAAGTTCATATACGGCAGCTCTTTGTCGCCACCGATGTCCATGGTACGGACGATAACGGCCTGAGAGCCACAGGCTTCAGCCACCGCTTTGTACGCCGCAAACTGCTCTTCTTCAGTTGGCAGGGCGTCACGGTCCATGAACAGGAATTCAGTACGATACAGACCCACACCTTCCGCGCCATTGCGCTCAGCGCCATCGACGTCGCGTACGGTACCGATGTTAGCGCACACTTCTACCTGATGGCCGTCCAGCGTGATGGCTGGCAGGTCTTTCAGTTTAGCGAGTTCCGCTTTCTCGGTGGCAACCTGCTCCTGAACGGTACGCAGTTGCTCGATCACATCGTTAGTTGGGTTGACGTAAACCACGTTGTTTACGGCATCCAGAATCAGATAGTCGTCGTTTTTCACCTGAGTGGTGACGTTACCGGTACCCACGATGGCAGGCAGTTCCAGAGAACGCGCCATGATTGAGGTGTGGGAGGTACGGCCACCGGCGTCGGTGATGAAACCCAGCACCTTGTTCAGGTTCAGCTGTGCGGTTTCAGACGGGGTCAGATCAGCGGCAACCAGGATCACTTCGTCCTGAATCGCGCTCAGATCGATGATGGCCAGACCCAGGATGTTGCGCAGCAGGCGCTTACCGATGTCACGTACGTCAGCCGCACGCTCTTTCAGGTATTCATCGTCCAGCTCTTCCAGGGCAGATGCCTGACCTTCGATAACTTCATGCGCAGCCGCGTCGGCCGTCATGCCTTTATCTTTAATCAGGGCTATGATTTCCTGCTCCAGCTCCTCATCTTCGAGCAGCATGATGTGCCCTTCGAAGATAGCTTCTTTTTCTTCACCGAAAGTTTCGCCAGCTTTAGTTTTGATTGCTTCCAGTTGCGCAGATGCCTTGGCACGACCGCTCAGAAAACGTTCAACTTCCTGATCAACCTTGTCGGCAGAAATTTTTTTCCGGTCGATGACGATCTCGTCTTCTTTCAGCAGCAATGCTTTGCCGAAAGCGATACCCGGGGATGCTAAAATGCCTGAAATCATAACCCTACCTTACTTGTGACTGATATTTAAAAGAACCCGGAAACTTACTCGAGCTCAGCCATCAGTTTTACCAGATGCTCAACTGCTTTCTGCTCGTCTTCACCTTCAGCAGAGATAGTGACAACGGTGCCCTGAGTCAGGCCCAGAGTCTGCAGTTTGAACAGGCTTTTTGCGCTAGCGCTTTTGCCGTTGGAAGTCACAGTGATTTCAGAAGTGAAGCCTTTCGCTTCTTTAACAAACTGAGCAGCAGGGCGGGTGTGCAGACCGTTCGGAGCGGTAATGGTAACTTCTTGCTGGAACATTGTATTTCCCCAACTTATAGGTTTAGTGTTGTGGAACTAAAGTCTAGCCTGGCGACTGAACTTTAGCCTGTATTGTTAGCGCTGACGTTTCGATCGTCATTAAACATTATGCAGCGAAAGCAAGACTTGAACCAAATCATAAAATCGATTCAGCAAGGGTATTTCGTTCGCTGATTAATTTCACGCATCAAAATAATTGCTGGTTTAAATACCAGACCCAACGGGGTGAATCAATGCCAGGAGGGGTAAAACTTTGAAGCAGGCCACAAAAAAGCACCTAAAAAGGTGCTTTTTTACGCGTTATTAACATGCTGGCATTACTGTTGCAGTTCTTTCTCGGTAAACAGATCGGCAAACAGTGCAGTGCTTAAGTAACGCTCACCTGACGAAGGTAGGATAACCACAATATTCTTGTTGGTAAAGGACTCATCTTCCTGAAGTTTGAGCGCCGCCGCAACGGCCGCACCAGAAGAGATACCGGCCAGAATACCTTCTTCTTCCATCAGGCGGCGTGCCGTCGAGATGGCTTCTTCGTTCGTGATCGTGACGACTTTATCGATAAGCTTCAGATCCAGGTTACCCGGAATAAAGCCTGCGCCGATACCCTGAATCTTGTGCGGGCCCGGCTTGAGCTCTTCACCCGCCAGCGCCTGGGTGATTACCGGCGAGTCGGTCGGCTCAACGGCCACGGTGATCAGGTCTTTTTTACCTTTCGTGCCTTTAATATACCGTGACACACCGGTCAGCGTACCGCCGGTACCCACGCCGGAGATAAACACATCAACCTGGCCATCGGTATCTTCCCAGATTTCAGGCCCGGTGGTTTTCTCGTGGATTTCCGGGTTTGCCGGGTTGCTGAACTGCTGAAGCAGCAGGTATTTCGCCGGATCGCTGGCAACAATCTCTTCGGCTTTCTGAATGGCACCTTTCATGCCTTTCGCGCCTTCGGTCAACACCAGGTTTGCGCCCAGCGCTTTGAGCAGCTTGCGGCGTTCGATGCTCATGGTTTCAGGCATGGTCAGCGTCAGCTTATAGCCACGCGCCGCAGCCACATAGGCCAGCGCAATACCGGTGTTGCCGCTTGTAGGCTCCACCAGCTCAACGCCTGGCTTGAGCACGCCACGTTTTTCGGCATCCCAAATCATATTTGCACCGATACGGCATTTTACGCTGAAGCTCGGGTTGCGGGATTCGACCTTCGCCAGAATGCGTCCATTACCGATACGGTTCAGTCGAACCAGGGGCGTATGACCGATAGTCAGCGAGTTGTCTTCATAAATCTTACTCATGGCCTGTCCTTAACTGTATGAAATTGGGATACCGACCCAGCATACCTGCTAAGCAGGTAGGGGGAAGTAAGGAATTCGCATATCTATATACTGCAAGGAAATAATGGGGATCAGTATGGAATAAGGGATAGCATAAGCCATCCCTTGTTTACACATTTTTGCATTACTTCCATAACGCGTGCTTAGCACGGTAGCAGTCGACCCACATTGCCGTTGCGCCGCACACCGCAACGGGCATGATGAAAAGATTAAGGAAGGGGATCAAGGTGAACAGGCTGGTAAGCGCGCCAAACTGCATATTGGCCACTTTCTGCGTGCGCAGCGCGGTACGCATCTCTTTAAAGGGCACCTTGTGGTTATCAAACGGGTAGTCGCAGTACTGAATAGCCAGCATCCAGGCGCTGAACAGGAACCACAGCACAGGCGCCACCGTCTGGCCGATACCGGGCACCAGATAAAGGAGAAGCAGTACAATTGCACGGGGGAGATACCAGGCGAATTTTTGCCATTCGCGCTTCATGATGCGCGGAATATCTTTCATGATCCCCAGTACGCCCGTGTCCGGTGGCGTGGCACCTGTCAGACGCGCTTCGAGCTGTTCCGCCAGCAGGCCGTTAAACGGCGCCGCAATCCAGTTGGCAATCGTTGAGAAGAAATAGCCGAACACCAACAGCACAGAAATCACCGCGAGTGGCCACAGCAGATAGCTCAGCCACTGCAGCCAGTCAGGTACATAACTCATCATGGCCGGGACCCAGCTTTCAAGCTTCGTGAAAAGCCACCAGAAGGCGCCGCCCATAAGAATAATGTTGATCAGCAAGGGCAGAATGACGAAACGTCGAATACCCGGCAGGGAGACCAGTTTCCAGCCCTGAGAAAAATACCAGACGCCGCTGCGTGGGGGAGAAGATGATGTTGAAACCATAACCAGGCTGTACTCCTTTTTTCACAACCAGTGGAATTGCCCGCCTATATTATCCAGTTACGGACCAATGACCAGTTCGGAAATGTTCGAAAAAACAGCAAAAAGCACGATTTAGTTCATCTTTATGCTGTGAATGCTCTGCACACACTTGCACTTGACGTAAACGGCAAATACTCTTAGTGAGTAAATGTTTGCCGTGGTGGCAAGGTGTTAGAACAACAGAGAATATAATGATGCAGGATTTGCGTCTGATATTAATCATTGTTGGCGCGATCGCCATAATCGCTTTACTGGTACATGGTTTCTGGACCAGCCGTAAAGAGCGTTCTTCTATGTTTCGCGATCGCCCACTGAAGCGCATGAAGTCCAGTCGTGACGACGATGACAGTGAATATGACATCGACGATCGTGATGACGACGGCGTGGGTGAAGTTCGTGTTCATCGGGTCAATACTGCGCCCGGCGCGGCTCATGGGGAGCATGAAGCCCCCCGTACTGCGCAGCACCAGTATCAACCGCCGTATGCTTCTGCACAGCCGCGCCAGCCTGCGCCGCAGCCTGTGGAAGAGCCGGTGCGTCAGCCGCCGCAGCAGCCTGTTCAACAGCAGCCAGCTGCGCCGCAGCCGGTTCCACAGCAACCCGTGCAGCAGCCTGTACAACCGCAGCCTGCTCAGCCGGTGCAGCAACCGCCGCAACAGCCTGTTCAGGCGCAGCCTGCACCACAGCCAGCCCCGGCACCGCAGGTTGAGCCAGAGCCCGTTGTAGAGCCAGAACCGGTTGTTGAAAAACCGCAGCGTAAAGAAGCGGTGATCATCATGAACGTGGCCGCCCATCACGGCAGCCATCTGAACGGTGACGTGCTGCTTAACAGTATTCAACAGGCTGGCTTCAAGTTTGGCGACATGAATATTTTCCATCGCCACCTGAGCCCGGACGGTAGCGGCCCGGCGTTGTTTAGCCTGGCCAACATGGTTAACCCTGGCACCTTCGACCCTGAAATGACGGGCGATTTCGTGACGCCGGGCGTGACGATCTTTATGCAGGTTCCGTCTTACGGTGACGAACTGCAAAACTTTAAGCTGATGCTGCAGTCCGCTCAGCACATCGCTGACGAAGTCGGTGGTGTGGTGCTCGACGACCAGCGTCGCATGATGACGCCGCAGAAACTGCGCGAGTATCAGGACCGCATCCGCGAAGTTAAGGAAGCCAACGCGTAATCGACGCGTTTTCTTCAACTCCTCCTCAACCCCCGCCTGTCGGGGGTTTTTTCTCATTGATGGTGCGATATGGACTCAATCGAACAACAAATCACTGAACTGCGAACCACGCTTCGCCATCATGAATATCTTTATCATGTGATGGACGCACCGGAAGTGCCGGATGCGGAGTACGATCGCCTGATGCGTGAACTGCGCGATTTAGAGGCGCAGCACCCGGAGTTGATCACCCCGGACTCCCCAACCCAACGTGTCGGCGCTGAACCGCTAGGTGCGTTCAGCCAGGTACGTCATGAAGTGCCGATGCTCTCTCTGGATAACGTCTTCGATGAAGAGA
This sequence comes from Enterobacter cloacae complex sp. 277I4, assembly GCF_050031465.1. NCBI lineage: Bacteria > Pseudomonadati > Pseudomonadota > Gammaproteobacteria > Enterobacterales > Enterobacteriaceae > Enterobacter > Enterobacter cloacae complex sp. 277I4. The sequence continues at coordinate 3,635,674 of NZ_JBLGWC010000001.1, read as the reverse complement.
GCTTTCTCGCCTTTAATAAGCGTGTGCAGGATCGACTCAAAAGCAGCGACGCCCTTACCTGGTGCTGTGAGCTGAAGCTGGATGGCCTGGCCGTCAGCATCCTCTACGAAAACGGCGTGCTGGTCCGTGCCGCAACGCGCGGTGATGGCACCACCGGGGAAGACATCACCACCAACGTGCGTACCATCCGCGCGATCCCGCTGAAGTTGCACGGCGACAATATTCCTGCTCGTCTGGAAGTGCGCGGTGAAGTTTTCCTGCCGCAGGCGGGCTTCGAGAAAATCAACGAAGAGGCGCGTCGCACCGGTGGGAAGGTGTTTGCGAACCCGCGCAACGCGGCGGCAGGCTCTTTACGCCAGCTGGACCCGCGTATTACCGCGAAGCGACCGCTTACTTTCTTCTGCTATGGCGTCGGTATTCTGGAAGGAGGGGAGCTGCCGGACACCCACCTCGGGCGTTTGCTGCAGTTTAAAGCGTGGGGCTTGCCGGTCAGCAACCGCGTGCAGCTTTGCGACTCACCGGAGGCGGTTCTTGCGTTTTATCGCAAGGTTGAAGAAGACCGCCCGACGCTCGGTTTTGATATCGATGGTGTGGTGATCAAGGTTAACTCGCTTGCGCTTCAGGAGCAGCTAGGCTTTGTGGCGCGAGCACCGCGCTGGGCTGTGGCGTTTAAATTCCCGGCCCAGGAGCAGATGACCTTTGTCCGCGATGTGGAGTTCCAGGTGGGCCGTACCGGAGCCATCACGCCGGTTGCGCGTCTGGAGCCGGTGCACGTGGCCGGTGTGCTGGTGAGCAACGCCACGCTGCATAACGCGGATGAAATCGATCGTCTTGGCCTGCGTATTGGTGACAAAGTGGTGATTCGCCGGGCGGGAGATGTGATCCCGCAAGTGGTCAACGTGGTTCAGTCAGAACGCCCTGATGATACGCGCGCCATCGTGTTTCCGACGCATTGCCCGGTATGTGGCTCAGACGTAGAGCGTGTGGAAGGCGAAGCGGTGGCTCGCTGTACCGGGGGATTAATCTGTGGCGCGCAGCGTAAAGAGTCACTCAAGCATTTCGTTTCCCGACGGGCAATGGACGTTGACGGCATGGGCGACAAAATTATCGATCAGCTGGTTGAGAAAGAGTATGTCCATACGCCTGCGGATCTTTTCAAACTGACGGCGGGTAAGCTGACCGGTCTTGACCGCATGGGGCCGAAGTCGGCTCAGAATGTGGTGAATGCGCTGGAAGCCGCCAAAGAGACCACGTTTGCCCGTTTCCTCTATGCGCTTGGTATTCGTGAGGTGGGTGAAGCCACCGCAGCAGGTCTGGCGGCGTACTTTGGCACGCTGGACGCGCTGGAGCAAGCGAGCATTGAGGAGCTGCAAAAAGTGCCTGATGTCGGCATTGTGGTGGCCACGCACGTCTTTAACTTCTTTGCCGAAGAGAGCAACCGCGACGTCATCGGCAAACTGCTGGAGCAGGGCATTAAATGGCCTGCGCCGGTCGTCGTCAATGCCGAAGAGATCGACAGCCCGTTTGCCGGTAAAACGGTAGTACTGACCGGCAGTCTCAGCCAGCTTTCACGGGATGATGCGAAGGCGCGTCTGGTGGCGCTGGGGGCAAAAGTGGCGGGCAGCGTGTCGAAGAAAACGGATCTGGTGATCGCCGGGGAAGCCGCCGGTTCCAAGCTTGCAAAAGCGCAGGAGCTCGGGATTGAGGTAATCGATGAAGCAGAAATGATGCGTCTGCTGGGAGAGTAACGTGGAAAAAGAGCAGCTCGTCGAGATCGCCAATACAGAGATGCCGTTCGGTAAATATAAGGGCCGCAGGCTGATTGATTTGCCGGAAGAGTACCTTCTGTGGTTTGCCCGAAAGGATGAATTCCCGGCGGGACGACTGGGTGAGCTGATGGCCATCACGCTACTGATTAAAACCGAGGGGCTGACCCAGCTGGTTCAGCCCCTGAAACGTCCTTAAGCCTTCGCGGCGCGGGTCTCTTCCTGCGCCAGTTTTTCCGTCTGACGCTTGTAACGACGCGCCAGTACCGCACAGACCATCAGCTGGATCTGATGGAAAATCATCAGCGGCAGTACCATCATCCCAATCACTGAGGTCGGGAACAGAATGTTGGCCATCGGGATGCCGTTTGCCAGGCTTTTCTTCGAGCCGCAGAACACAATGGTGATTTCGTCTGCTTTGTTGAAGCCACATTTGCGTGCCACAAAGACGTTTACCGCAATGACAATCGCCAGCAGGACGATACTGACCACCACGATAAACAGCAGCGAGCCTGCGCCCACCTTATGCCAGATACCATTCACCACGGCTTCGCTGAAGGCGGAGTAAACCACCAGCAGGATCGACGTCTGATCGGTTTTTGAGATCCATTTCTTGTGCTTCGCCACAAACGCCCCCGTCCACGGACGAGAAAGATGACCAAGGACAAATGGCAGAAGCAGCTGCAGACAGATTTTCCCGACCTGCTCCAGATTACCGCCTGCACCGTGCATATTCATCAGCAGGCCAACCAGCAGCGGCGAGACGAAAATCCCTAACAGGCTTGATGCCGATGCCGAGCAGACAGCGGCCGCGACGTTGCCGCCTGCCAGCGAAGTAAAGGCAATCGCGGACTGGACGGTGGCTGGCAAAATACAGAGGTAGAGGAAACCGGTATAGAGCGCCGGGTCAACATTGACCGGAGCCCACCACGCAAACAGCACGCCGAGTATTGGGAAAAGAATAAAGGTGCTGCACATGACCCACAGGTGGAGTCGCCAGTGGCTTCCCCCTGCGATAATGGCTTCGCGGGAGAGTTTGGCGCCGTGCATAAAGAACAGCAGCGCGATGGCCGCGGTGGTGAGTCCTTCAAAGAATGGCACAAAACCGCCGCGCGCGGGGAAGAAGGAGGCCAGTAAAACAGTGACGACCAGGGTAAGTGTAAACGGATCAAGAATACGAAATAGTTTCATAATGACTCCTGAAAACAGATGTCGCTATTGTGCTTTGTTCCCTTTGAGAAATAAAATTGATTTATTGCATCTATTCATGAATTAAACAGATGAATTATTCCTTACGTCAGCTTCGCGTTTTTGTCACCGTGGCCCATGCCCGCAGCTTCAGCCGGGCAGGGGAGATCATTGGCCTGAGCCAGTCGGCCGTCAGCCACAGTGTGAAAGAACTGGAACTCCAGACAGGTGTGCGTCTACTCGACCGCACCACGCGTGAAGTGGTATTAACCGAAGCCGGACAGCAGCTGGCACTGCGACTGGAGCGGTTACTGGATGAACTGAACAGCACGCTCAGGGATGTCGGGAGACTGGGGCAGCAGCTTTCTGGCACCGTACGGGTGGCAGCAAGCCAGACGATTTCGGCGCATCTTATTCCGCAGTGTATTGCTGAGGGTAACCAGCGCTATCCGGATATCGATTTTGTGCTGCACGACAGGCCGCAACAGTGGGTGCTGGAGAGCATCCGCCAGGGCGATGTGGATTTTGGCATCGTCATCGATCCCGGCCAGGTGAGTGACCTGGAGTGTGAGATTGTGCTTTCTGAGCCTTTTTTGCTGCTCTGTCGGGACGACGATCCGCTGGCAATGCTGCCTCATGTTAGCTGGCAGACGCTGCAGGGCGCGAAACTGGTTTTACAGGATTATGCATCGGGCAGCCGTCCGTTGATTGACTCCGCGCTGAATGCTCAGGGGGTAAAAGCAACCATCGTGCAGGAGATTGGTCACCCGGCTACGCTGTTTCCTATGGTTGAGGCAGGCATTGGGATCAGCGTATTGCCTGCCCTGGCACTGCCGTTGCCACAGGGGAGCCGGCTGGCTGTAAGACGGTTGACCCCGGTGGTTGACAGAAAGCTGATGCTGGTTCGACGAAAAAATCGTTCTCTTTCGGGGGCGGCACAGGCTATCTGGGAAGTGGTGCGTATCCAGGCGCAACGGTTAACCGAAGCCCGCATACGCGACCCACTGTTTAATGCTGCAGATGATTAGATGTAAATATCGATCTGATTGACATCTGATGGGTTGTTTACCCCTTCCACTTTGCCCTGCTTCTGATCTTGTTTCTTCTGGGCCTCTTCCGCCTGCTGGCGCAATAGTTGTGCAAGCTGTGTCTGCAGCACTTTAAGCTGTGCCTGAATGAGCTCCTGCTGTTTTTTCTTCTCTTCCGGGCTGCCGGCACTCTCTGGCAGCTCTTTTAGCTGTTGAGTCAGTTTGGTGATTTGCTCCGTGATGCGGCTGATTTGGGCAGCAATATCGTTGCCACTGGAAGCACTCCCACCACTGTTACTGGTTTGAATAGGGTGGGTTGATGTCTGAATGGTCGTCATAGTCTTTCCTCTTACCATAAAACAGAGATATCGGCACCGATGGTGGGAGCTTGAGGAAAACTGCTATATCTGGCAGGGCGTTAGGCTGGCTGGAGCGGCTACAGGAAGTTTCTGTGCAAAAGATTCGAACCGTCCATATCGCAGATAGCAAAAAAGCGCCTTTAGGGCGCTTTTTTACATTGGTGGGTCGTGCAGGATTCGAACCTGCGACCAATTGATTAAAAGTCAACTGCTCTACCAACTGAGCTAACGACCCGAAATGGTGGGCGATGACGGGCTCGAACCGCCGACCCCCTCCGTGTAAAGGAGATGCTCTACCAACTGAGCTAATCGCCCATTTCGGAACTACTGCGATAAGGTGAGAATGGTGGGCGATGACGGGCTCGAACCGCCGACCCCCTCCGTGTAAAGGAGATGCTCTACCAACTGAGCTAATCGCCCAATCTCAATACTTATCTACACTGCGAGTCTACGTGAAGTAGATGGTGGGTGATGACGGGCTCGAACCGCCGACCCCCTCCGTGTAAAGGAGATGCTCTACCAACTGAGCTAATCACCCCCGCTGTGTGGAGTCGCATTATAGGGAGAGTTGAAAATGAGTCAACGCATTTTCTAAAGTTTTTATTCGTTCGTCGTAAAATTAAACAAAACGATCGTGAAATGGGCTGTGGCGCATGATTTCTAAACAAAAACAGCAAACTCGGTCACGATAAAGGGATCGACATTGAGGAATCGCCGCACAGTGATAGAATATTGCCCATCGTTTTTTCCCCAGGATTTGCCGATTGCCGGCATCTTTATAACGTAAGGCCATTTCATGAAAATCAAAACTCGCTTCGCGCCCAGCCCGACAGGCTACCTGCACGTCGGTGGTGCACGTACTGCTCTCTATTCCTGGCTTTTTGCACGCCACAACAAAGGTGAGTTCGTGCTGCGTATTGAAGACACCGATCTCGAGCGCTCCACGCCGGAAGCAATTGAAGCCATTATGGATGGGATGAACTGGCTGAATCTGCAGTGGGATGAAGGTCCTTACTTCCAGACCAAACGTTTTGACCGTTATAACGCGGTAATTGACGAGATGCTGGTCGCGGGTACGGCATACAAATGCTATTGCTCTAAAGAGCGCCTGGATGCGCTACGTGAAGAGCAGATGGCGAACGGCGAAAAGCCTCGTTACGACGGCCGCTGCCGCCATGACCACAGCGAGCATGCCGCTGATGAACCTTGCGTGGTGCGTTTTGCTAACCCACAGGACGGCTCTGTTATTTTTGACGACCAGATCCGTGGCCCAATCGAATTCAGCAACCAGGAGCTGGACGATCTGATCATCCGCCGTACCGACGGTTCTCCAACCTATAACTTCTGCGTGGTGGTTGACGACTGGGACATGGAAATCACCCACGTTATCCGTGGCGAAGACCATATCAATAACACCCCGCGCCAGATCAACATCCTGAAAGCGTTAAATGCCCCTGTTCCGGTCTATGCGCACGTTTCAATGATCAACGGTGACGACGGTAAAAAGCTGTCTAAACGTCACGGTGCGGTCAGCGTTATGCAGTATCGCGACGACGGCTATCTGCCGGAAGCGCTGCTGAACTACCTGGTGCGTCTGGGCTGGGCTCATGGTGATCAGGAAATTTTCAGCCGCGAAGAGATGATCGATCTGTTCTCTCTGAACTCTGTGAGCAAATCCGCCAGTGCATTTAACACTGACAAGCTGCTGTGGCTGAACCACCACTACATCAATACCATGCCGCCGGAATATGTGGCGACTTACCTGCAGTGGCACATTGAGCAGGCCAATATTGATACCCGTACTGGCCCTGAGCTGGCGGACCTGGTGAAACTGCTCGGCGAGCGTTGCAAAACGCTGAAAGAGATCGCCGAAAGCTGCCGCTATTTCTATGAAGAGTTTGATGAGTTCGATGCGGATGCCGCGAAGAAACATCTGCGTCCTGTTGCGCGTCAGCCGCTGGAAGTGGTACGTGACAAACTGGCTGCCCTCACTGAGTGGACCGCCGAGAATGTGCATCATGCGATTCAGGCTACCGCTGACGAACTGGAAGTCGGTATGGGTAAAGTAGGTATGCCACTGCGCGTAGCGGTGACCGGTGCGGGTCAGTCTCCGGCGCTGGATGTTACCGTTCACGCGATCGGTAAGTCTCGCAGCGTGGCGCGCATTAACAAGGCTCTGGGATTTATTGCTGAACGTGAAAACCAGCAGTAAAACAGCCTGAGATGCAAAAACGGCAGGGTAACCTGCCGTTTTTTTATGCGTGTAATTCAGCAATACCCAGGCGCGTAAGAAAACCACTGATGCCTTCGCGTTTTAGCAACACGTGCAGTCGTTCCTGTTCCAGCTGCGTCATGTTTTCAAGTGTGTCGACAATCTGCACGAGCAGATTCGACGACGCAGGATCGCCGTAGGGCATCGTTGCTTCTGCCAGGTGGTAAACCGCCTGACGGTTGCGAATGGCAGGGAGGTTCATGATATGCTCCTTCACCCGAGCATCAATGTGGATCAGCCGCGCCCGTCCCCCTTTCACGCCATTGATCCCTTCGGTTTTCCAGCCCTGCTGACGAATCCAGCGGTTAACGGTTTGCCGGGCAACACCCAGGCTGTTCGCCAGCTCTTCCGTGGTCATTTTGCTGCGTAATCTTTTCATATCAGTTATGGTCGCGAATCCCTAAACGTTGCAACAATCCGGTAATCCCTTCCCGCAGTAACAGCGATGTCATCTGCTTTTGCTCTTCCGGCGTCATTTCATTCGCCAGCGTCAGAAGTAATGTGTGCAGAGAACCGTTTTGCAACGCATTTTCCGGCATATCTGCGGTTTCCGTTGCCCGGCGCGCGCTGCGGATAAAGTCACGCACTTTCTCGTTCACATGTACCAGGCGCGCTTTCCCGCCCTGAACTCCCGGTTTTGGCGATGTAATCCAACCCTCTTTGCGTACCCATTTATTGATGGTCTGGCGGCTATAGCCAGTGAGGAGGGCTAACTCTTCTGGCGTCATTCGTTCCTTGATCATACAATTTCCTGAATATTTGTGGGGTCAATTAACGGTTCATTTTATAGCACCGTTTTAGGTGAAAACGTGACAGGCTTAACTCCTGACTGCGAGGCGGCTCGCAAAGTGGTTCATTTGCATGATTTTTCGGCGATTGAACGGCAGTGATTGATTTTGCCGTTGACACTCCGCAGCGGAATTCATATTATGCCGCCCGTCAACATGACAGCTTTACGATGGGGCTATAGCTCAGCTGGGAGAGCGCTTGCATGGCATGCAAGAGGTCAGCGGTTCGATCCCGCTTAGCTCCACCAAACTCTGAACCCAACAGAGTAGGGTAAGTAAAGTAACATGTGGGGCTATAGCTCAGCTGGGAGAGCGCTTGCATGGCATGCAAGAGGTCAGCGGTTCGATCCCGCTTAGCTCCACCAAAATTTGAACCCTCGTCGAAAGACGGGGGTTTTTTTATGTCTTTGTAACGACCTTCACCCTTTTTTGTTGCCAAATTAGCAGCGTTCCTATACCTCGCCTCAATCCAAATCAATAAACGAGTCTATAAATGGACTTCAACTTGATTCGAGCAATTAATAAACCTATTATCCGTCCGGCCAATAATTTGCATGGTAAAACAGATTATCCAATTTAATGAATAGAAAAACTTACAATAATGTAAAGATATTTATGATTGCTCTGGCGCTGTGTTTGATTACGGTGCCCTTTTCCCGTTATATCTCTCCACGCGCTATAGTAAATGGTCATGATGTTTATCTGGCATGGCTGCCGTTAAGCGTTATGCTGGCCGTCATTTTGTTATTTGGGCGTCGGGCAATCATTCCCATTCTTTTAAGTTTCACTATTGCTAACATCTACAATATTAATTTAGCACCACTACAATATTTAGTATTATTGATCTGTCAGACGTTTTCTGTTTTTGCTGCCTGCGCTGTCCTGCGCCTTGTGCTGGGCAAGCGCTGGCGTCACTGCGTGCCGAACAAACACATTGGGCAACGTATATTCTGGCTGGGCTTTATGGTGCCGATAGGCATTAAAGGGTTGATGTATCTGGCTGGCTTTTTATTTGATTTTCCCGTGACTATCTCAACATTCTTTGGCGAAGGCACCGTAATTTATAACATCGTTGATATTCAAAGCTTGATATGCGCAGCGTTGATTTTCACCATGATGTTCTATTATCCATTAAGAATGATAATTAATCCCCGCTATGTCAGAACCTTTTGGCTGCGGAGCGTGAAGCCAGTGTTTTTTCACAAAAAATCTTTGTATGTATTCATCTGGCTGGCTTTTTTAATTTTCACCCTTGCCGTGTTATGTGCGCCATTTGAGTCACCGGTTATTGCTGGCTATTTAATGCCAGTCATTTTTATTCTCTTTACGCTAGGCATCAGTCGCCTCAGCTATGCGCTCATCTCTTTACTGTGGGCTGCATCCGCTCTGCTGCTGTTGACCTATAACTACAACTTCCTTAATGGCGTCGAATCTGGGCATTCACTCTCCTTTATCCTGTCTGTGCTGATCTCTTTCGCTATTTGTCTGCTTTACATGTCGCGGCTCTACCAGCGAAGCAACTGGTTGAAGCAGGACTGGCAGGACAGGGCGCTGACCGACCCGCTGACTGGTTTACCGAATATTCGGGCGCTGGAAGAGTTTCTTCAGGCTCAGCCGGATGCAAAAATCTGCTGCCTGCGGATGGACAACCTGGAATTTTTAAGCCGCCACTACGGCATTCTCATGCGGGTGCATTGCAAACGTAGGGTAACCACCTCCCTGCAGCCGCTGTTGCAGAAAGATGAGAAGCTCTTCCAGTTGCCAGGCAGCGAGCTGGTCATTGTATTGCTGGGGCCTGAAACCGCTGAACGGCTGCAGCATATGGTCGATCAATTAAACAGCCGAAAAATTTACTGGAACAACACGGGGCTGGATATCGAGTTTGGCGCATCCTGGGGAATGGTCGAAAACGGCGAGAACTTGCACCATACGCTGGGCCAACTGAGCTGGCTGGCCGAGCAGTCATGCGGAGCGCATAACGTACTCGCGCTCACCAATAGCCTGGAGGCCGCGTCGGGGCAAACCACAGAACGGGTGCTGATGTTAGCGCGTATCAAACATGCCCTGGATGCCGGTCAGTTTCATTTATATGCCCAACCAATCCAGAAAGCGGACGGCAGCGGTTATTACGAAATACTGGCGCGCATGGAAAGCGAGGGTGAGATTATCACGCCTGACCGCTTCATCCCGCTGATTGCCCAGTTTAACCTGAGCCACCGCTTTGATATGTGCGTGCTGGAAAAACTGCTGTTGTGGTTGCGCGATCATCCTGCGTCGCAGGGTGGCACTCGCTTTTCTGTCAATCTGATGCCTCTGACGCTGATGCAAAAAGAGGTGGCTACCGAGATTAGCGTGTTGTTCGAACACTATGGTATCGCGCCGCAGGACGTTGTCCTTGAGATCACGGAAGAGCAGGCCTTCTCGAACTCTGGCAGCAGTATTAAAAACCTTCAGCAGCTGCGGGATCGTGGGTTCCGTATTGCGATTGATGATTTTGGTACCGGCTATGCCAACTACGAACGACTCAGACGCCTTCAGGCGGATATCATAAAAATAGATGGCTGCTTTGTTAAAGATATCTGTACCGACGACATGGACGCGATGATTGTGCAATCGATTTGTAATCTGGCAAAAACCAAATCACTGAGTGTGGTGGCAGAATATGTGGAGACGCCGGCGCAACGCGACATGCTGCTGCGTTTTGGTGTGGATTACCTGCAGGGATACCTGATAGGCAAACCGACGCCGCTTGACGCACTGCAGGCATAAAAAAACCGGGAGCCAGGCTCCCGGTTCTCATATAACGTGACGGGTTACAGTACCAGTGCTGCGATAGACGCTGACAGTACGCTCACCAGCGTTGAGCCGTAAACCAGTTTCAGACCGAAGCGAGAAACAACGTTACCCTGTTCTTCGTTCAGACCTTTAATCGCACCGGCGATGATACCGATGGACGAGAAGTTCGCGAAGGAAACCAGGAACACGGACAGGATGCCTTCCGCACGTGGAGAGAGCGTGCTGGCGATTTTCTGCAGATCCATCATTGCAACGAATTCGTTAGAAACCAGTTTGGTCGCCATGATACTGCCAACCTGCAGCGCTTCGTGAGCAGGGACACCCATCACCCAGGCAACAGGGTAGAAGATGTAGCCCAGGATGCCCTGGAAGGAGATGCCCAGAACCGCGGCGAACAGGGCGTTCAGGGCAGAGATCAGGGCGATGAAGCCGATCAGCATCGCGGCAACGATAATCGCCACTTTAAAGCCCGCCAGAATATATTCACCCAGCATTTCAAAGAAGCTCTGACCTTCGTGCAGATTTGCCATCTGCAGGTTCTCTTCGCCTTCCTCAACACGGTATGGGTTGATCAGTGACAGTACGATAAAGGTACTGAACATATTCAGCACCAGAGCAGCAACCACATATTTTGGTTCCAGCATGGTCATATACGCGCCCACGATAGACATGGAAACGGTGGACATTGCTGTTGCGGCCATGGTGTACATACGGTTACGGGACATCTTGCCGAGAATATCTTTATACGCGATAAAGTTCTCTGACTGGCCCAGAATCAGGGAGCTGACGGCGTTGAATGATTCCAGCTTACCCATACCGTTAACTTTGGACAGTACGGTACCAATGGCGCGGATCACAATCGGCAGAACACGGATGTGTTGCAGAATACCAATCAGCGCAGAGATGAAGACGATTGGGCAAAGTACTTTCAGGAAGAAGAACGCCAGCCCTTCGTCGTTCATTTTACCGAAGACAAAGTTCGTCCCTTCGTTGGCGAATCCGAGCAGTTTTTCGAACATTTCGGAGAAGCCTTTTACGAAGCCAAGCCCCACGTTGGAGTTCAGGAAGAACCACGCGAGCAAAACTTCAATAACGAGAAGCTGAACAACAAAGCGAATGCGGATTTTTTTACGGTCATGGCTGACCAGCAACGCAAGCGCAGTAACGACAACGAGTGCCAGGACAAAGTGAAGGACGCGGTCCATATTTGCTCCAAATATGAGGCAGGTTTAATTTTCGTGCACATTCTATGTAACAACCGAAAAGAAAACGAGATCGAGGACACACTATAGTTACATCCTGTGACGAGTCTCAAAAATAGTGATCCACAATACATTTTTGTTATGTTAGGTAAATGAGTGAAAAGTTAAGTTTGTGTGCTAGTCTTCACAAAAGAGCGCGCGATTTCGGTTTCTGTTAGAGCGCCCCCGCTTACCCGCCTGTCTATCGTTCATAGCTATCAGAGAAATCACTGCAACCGTTACAAATGATCTTGATAATCATTCTCATTTTGATAGCATTAAACATAGCAAAGGCTATATTTCAGAGGCAGAAATGACAAACAGTCGCGTAGAGGGTAGCAGTGGCAGAGCAGCGCGCAAGTTGCGGTTCGCATTAATGGGACCTGCGTTCATCGCTGCCATTGGCTATATCGATCCAGGCAATTTTGCGACCAATATTCAGGCCGGGGCCAGCTTTGGCTATAAGCTTCTGTGGGTGGTTGTCTGGGCTAACCTGATGGCTATGCTGATTCAGATGCTCTCCGCGAAACTGGGTATTGCCACCGGTAAAAACCTGGCGGAACAGATCCGCGATCATTACCCGCGCCCGGCGGTATGGTTGTACTGGATCCAGGCGGAAATCATTGCGATGGCAACCGATCTTGCCGAATTCATTGGTGCGGCAATTGGTTTCAAGCTGATCCTCGGCGTATCACTGCTGCAGGGGGCGGTGCTTACCGGCATTGCCACCTTCCTTATTCTGATGCTGCAGCGTCGGGGGCAAAAACCGCTGGAAAAAGTCATCGGCGGCCTGCTGCTGTTTGTCGCTGCGGCCTATATTGTCGAACTGATTTTCTCGCAGCCTAACCTGGCGCAGCTCGGTAAAGGGATGGTAATCCCAAGCCTGCCAACCTCTGAAGCGGTGTTCCTCGCCGCCGGGGTGCTGGGGGCGACCATCATGCCACATGTGATTTACCTTCATTCCTCGTTAACCCAGCACCTGCACGGGGGGACGCGCAAAGAACGCTATTCGGCAACCAAATGGGATGTGGCTATCGCCATGACGATTGCCGGGTTTGTGAATCTGGCGATGATGGCTACCGCTGCCGCAGCGTTCCACTTTAACGGTCACACCGGCATTGCCGATCTCGACCAGGCCTATCTGACGCTGGAGCCGTTACTGAGCCATGCGGCTGCGACCATATTTGGCTTAAGCCTGGTGGCGGCAGGTCTCTCCTCTACGGTGGTGGGAACACTGGCCGGGCAGGTAGTCATGCAGGGGTTCGTCCGCTTCCATATACCGCTGTGGGTACGTCGCACCGTCACAATGTTGCCGTCATTTGTGGTGATCCTGATGGGGCTGGACCCAACACGCATTCTGGTCATGAGCCAGGTGCTGCTGAGCTTCGGGATCGCACTTGCGCTGGTGCCGCTGCTGATCTTTACCAGCAACAAACATCTGATGGGCGAACTGGTTAACACCACGCTGGTGAAACGGACCGGATGGGTCATCGTGGTTGTGGTAGTGGCGCTGAACCTGTGGTTACTGATAGGCACGGCATTGGGGTTATAAAAGAAAAAGGAGCCGGGAGGCTCCTTTTTTAGATTAGTGACGACCGTGGCCGTGACCATGTCCACCGCGACCTTTACCGCCGCGATCCCAGCCGCCACGGCGGTCATCACGGTCGTTCCAGCCTTCGCGATAACCACGCTCGTAGGCGTTGTTTTTGTACCAGCCGCGGTGCAAACCATTATCATGTTTCCACCAGCGGTCGCCGCGCCACTCATAGTGACGGTGCCAGTAGTCACGGTCGCGCCAGTAGCCACCGTCCCAGTATCTGCCGTAGTCGTCACGATCGCCAATTTGTAATTTTACTGATGGCAACAGGGTGATTTCGCCAGCAGTGGCGACCAGCGGGGCCGAAGCCAGTAATACCGCTGCAAGAATCAGTGACCTGAACATACTCTTCTCCTTCACGATCGGGGCCTTAGGGGGCCTGTTAACGCAATTTTACGAGTTGGGAAAGCCTTGTTTCATCGCCTCAACTCCGAATTCAGGCGTGATAGCACTTTTTGCTAAAATAGGATTTATTTTGAGCTATTCAGGATCCCGTCAATGGTGGCAAGCTCTTCCGCCGTGAAATGGCGGTTCTCCAGCATGCCCACTGCATCGTCTATTTGCCCGGTTTTACTGGCGCCAATCAGTACGGAAGTTACCGCCTCGTGGCGCAAAATCCAGGCCAGCGCCATCTGAGACAGCTTCTGTCCCCGGCTTTCTGCCAGCGCGTTCAACTTTTTGACTTTTTCCAGTTTCTCCTGGGTTATCTGATCCGGGTTCAGGAACTTACTCCCGCTCGCAGCACGGGAGTCAGCCGGAATGCCGTTCAGATAACGATCGGTCAGTTGACCACCCGCCAGCGGCGAGAACGGAATGCAGCCGACACCTTTTTCCTGCAAAACGTCCAGCAAGCCCGCTTCCGGCGCACGTTCAAACATTGAATATTTCGGCTGATGGATCAGACACGGCGTGCCGAGGTCATGAAGTATGTCGATAGCCTGCCGTGCAAGCTCGGCCGGGTAATTGGACAAACCGACATACAGGGCTTTCCCCTGACGCACCAGATGGTCAAGCGCTTTCATTGTCTCCTGCAGCGGCGTTTCCGGGTCTGGACGGTGGTGGTAGAAGATATCGACATACTCCAGCCCCATACGTTTCAGACTTTGATTCAGGCTTGCGATGAGATATTTGCGCGATCCCCAGTCACCGTAAGGGCCGTCCCACATGGTATAGCCCGCTTTCGTCGAGATGATCAGCTCATCGCGCCACGGCAGAAAATCTTCCTGCAAAATGCGGCCGAAATTGCGTTCGGCAGAACCGGGGGGCGGACCATAGTTATTGGCAAGGTCGAAGTGTGTAATACCAAGATCAAACGCGCGCTGTAAAAGTTGACGGCTGTTTTCGATAAGCGTGGCGTCACCGAAGTTGTGCCAGAGCCCAAGAGAGACGGCGGGTAATTTAATGCCACTTTGCCCACAGCGACGATACAGCATTGTCTGATAACGGTTTTTATCTGGCTGATAGTGCATTCTCATGACCTCTGGCGCTAAAAAGTAAGAACAGTGTATGCGTTTACACTGATGCGAAAAAACAGAGCATAGCGCAGCCTTTTTTGTAAAGCATTCTTTCCATACTCTTCTTTCTGCCATTTCTGGACAGCCATCACGCTTATTTAATACTCAAAGTGAGGTCAACGTCAGAAGGACACCTGTTATGCGAACCCCGTACTGCGTCGCCGATTACCTGCTGGACCGTCTTACAGATTGTGGTGCCGATCATCTGTTTGGCGTGCCGGGCGACTATAACCTGCAGTTTCTCGATCATGTCATCGACAGCCCGGATATCTGTTGGGTGGGCTGTGCCAATGAGCTAAACGCATCTTATGCCGCTGACGGATATGCCCGATGTAAGGGCTTTGCCGCGCTGCTGACAACATTTGGCGTAGGGGAATTAAGTGCCATGAACGGCATGGCTGGCAGCTTTGCTGAGCATGTTCCGGTGTTACACATTGTGGGGGCACCGGGTACGGCCTCACAGCAAAAAGGGGAGCTGCTGCACCACACGCTGGGTGATGGTGAGTTCCGTCACTTCTACCATATGAGTGAACCGATCACGGTCGCGCAGGCGATCCTGACCGAACAAAACGCCTGCTATGAAATCGACAGAGTATTAACAACCATGCTGCGGGAGCGACGTCCAGGCTACCTGATGCTGCCTGCTGATGTGGCTAAAAAATCAGCCACGCCGCCTGTAAACGCTCTCACGTTTAAGACAGCGCATGCCGATCACGCCTGCCTGAAAGCGTTCCGAGACGCCGCCGAGAGCAGGCTGAAAACAAGCAAGCGTACCGCGCTGTTGGCCGATTTCCTGGTCCTGCGCCACGGCATGAAACATGCCCTGCAGAAATGGGTGAAAGAGGTGCCCATTGCCCACGCCACCATGCTGATGGGCAAGGGCATTTTTGACGAACGCCAGCCCGGTTTTTATGGCACGTACAGTGGTTCGGCAAGCGTCGGGGCGGTAAAAGAGGCCATCGAAGGGGCGGATACGGTACTGTGCATTGGCACGCGTTTTACTGATACCCTGACGGCGGGGTTTACCCATCAGCTGACGCAGGCGCAAACGATAGAAGTGCAGCCCCATGCCGCACGGGTGGGGGATGTCTGGTTTACCGGTATCCCTATGTCTGACGCGATCGAGACGCTGGTGGCTCTCTGCAAACAGTATGTCCACGATACCCTGGTGCCAGTCTCTCACAGCGGTATCGCCTTCCCGCAATCGGAGGGCTCGCTCACTCAGGAAAATTTCTGGAGCACCCTGCAAACCTTTATTCGCCCGGGTGACATTATTCTTGCCGACCAGGGGACATCAGCCTTTGGTGCGATCGATCTGCATCTGCCGGCAGACGTGAATTTTATCGTCCAGCCGCTGTGGGGCTCCATTGGCTACACCCTGGCCGCGGCGTATGGTGCCCAAACCGCCTGTCCAGACCGGCGCGTCATTGTGCTCACGGGGGATGGCGCCGCGCAGTTGACCATTCAGGAACTGGGCTCGATGCTGCGTGATAAACAGCACCCCATTATCCTGGTGCTCAACAATGAAGGGTACACCGTAGAAAGGGCCATTCATGGACCGGAACAGCGCTATAACGACATTGCCTTATGGAACTGGACGCAAATTCCGCAGGCACTGAGCCTGGATCCTCAGGCACAGTGCTGGCGGGTCAGTGAAGCGGAACAGCTGGCGGAGGTGCTCGAAAAAGTGGCACACCACGAGCGACTGTCACTGATTGAAGTGATGCTACCCAAAGCGGATATCCCGCCGCTGTTAGGGGCGATTACCAAAGCGCTGGAAGCGCGTAACAACGCCTGATCACTTGTCGTTACGCCAGGCCATCATCATCGGTTTGCCCGCCAGCAGGAGCCAGGCGGGCAACATCACGATGCAAAGTAACGGGATGAGAGTAGTATCCGGAACCACCACCGCGGCCATAAACAGGCTCAGCCAGGCATCACGTGTCACCACCAATACCAGCCCCAGAATAGAGCAAGAGACGGTAATCGCCGCCGGAACCGCATCCACATGTTCATGCAGCATCAGCCCCAACGCGACGCCAACAAAGACCGCCGGGAAGATCCGGCCGCCACGGAAACCGCACGCTGCCGCCACCACCAGCGCAGCCAGCTTTATGAGCGCAAACAGCAAATAATCGGACACGCTAAACACCTGACTGAAGGCCAGCTGTTGCATCTCATCCAGACCTTTAAACAGCGTTACCTTACCGCCGATGGCCCCTAATATGCCGAGGATCAATCCGCCGACCCCGAGGATAAGCACCGGATGCTTGAGCTTATGCACCAGCCGGTGCAGACGCGGCAGACACCATACGGCGATCATCCCCAGCGCAATGGCAATAGCGACCACAACCGCACCGCTGAATATATCGGCTATCTGCATCTGGCCGTAGTGGGGAAGGGAGAGCGAGAAGTGTGGATTGAAAAACAGACTGGTGGTGAGCGCACCGGCCGCGGCGGCCATCAGTGGCGCAAAGAGTTTATCCCAGAGCGGCACGTCGTTATTGCTGGAAAGCGTCTGCGAGAAAATCAGCGCGGCCGCGACCGGCGTGCCGAAGAGCGCGCCAATGGTGCCGGCCGATGCCAGAATCGTCCAGTCCAGGGCCCCGACGCGGGGTAAAATGCGTGAGCCGAGATACACCGCCAGACCGATGTTGACCGCCATGATCGGGTGTTCCGGCCCCAGGCTAACGCCGCCCGCCAGACCGATAATCAACGCGATAATAAGTCCTGGCAGCGCTGCAGGAGCGACCGGGGCACCAATCAGCGGTTCCAGCGCCGGATCAGGCCCGGCGTGCCCTGGGCTAAAGCGGATCACCAGACCCACCGCAACCCCCGTCAGGGTCAGCATCATTATGATCCACGCCGGCGAATCAACGCTGATACCCACCTGAGCCGGAAGCGCCGTCCATAACATCGTTTGCAGCACCGAGGCGACTTTCATCACGACGATAAGCACCAGGCTTGAGACAATACCAATAATTAAGGCCGGGATTGCCAGCAACAGCATGGTTCTGGCTCGCGGGTGGAGCATGATAATTTCCTTGTACAAAAAGGTATTACGTTACTTTGCACAATCAGCATTGTGGCAATAGTGCAAAAGGTGCTGAAACGGTAAAGTTATTCTGTGACGAAGATCGATAATCCCGGGGCATTCACCTTCCGGTCGTTGTTGTTATCACGCCTTGAATTTACAGTGTTCCAAAGATTTATTCTGACTTTAGCGGAGCAGTAGAAGAATGACAAAGTATGCTTTGGTAGGAGATGTGGGCGGCACTAACGCGCGCCTGGCATTATGCGATGTAAGTAGCGGTGAAATTTCCCAGGCGAAAACCTATTCAGGGCTGGATTACCCCAGCCTTGAGGCCGTTGTACGCGTCTATCTGGAAGAGCACAAGGTCAGCGTTGACGATGGCTGTATCGCGATTGCCTGCCCGATTACCGGCGACTGGGTCGCGATGACCAACCATACCTGGGCATTTTCCATCGCCGAGATGAAAAAAAACCTCGGCTTTGCACATCTGGAAATCATCAACGACTTTACTGCGGTGTCGATGGCCATCCCGATGCTGAAGCCAGAGCACCTGACTCAGTTTGGCGGTACTGCACCGGTAGAAGGCAAGCCGATTGCCGTTTACGGTGCCGGTACGGGGTTGGGCGTTTCGCATCTGGTTCATGTTGATAAGCGCTGGGTGAGTCTGCCGGGTGAAGGTGGCCACGTGGATTTTGCGCCGAACAGCGAAGAAGAGGGCATTATTCTGGAAGAGCTACGCGCTGAGATCGGCCACGTGTCGGCTGAGCGCGTGCTTTCCGGCCCGGGGCTGGTAAACCTGTATCGTGCCATTGTGAAGTCTGACGGCCGTCTGCCGGAAAATCTGCAGCCGAAAGACGTGACCGAGCGCGCACTGGCAGACAGCTGCATCGACTGCCGTCGCGCACTGTCGCTGTTCTGCGTGATCATGGGGCGTTTTGGTGGCAACCTGGCGCTTACGCTCGGCACCTTCGGTGGCGTTTACATTGCCGGTGGCATTGTGCCGCGCTTCCTGGAGTTCTTCAAAGCGTCGGGCTTCCGCGGCGGGTTCGAAGACAAAGGACGTTTTAAAAGCTACGTGCAGGACATTCCTGTTTATCTGATTGTGCACGACAACCCGGGTTTACTTGGCTCGGGCGCCCACCTGCGTCAGGTGCTCGGCCAGATCCTCTAAAACCCAGCCCCTCTCTTGCGGGAGAGGGGATTTACAGGTGCATTAACTGGCGGAACTCTTTAACCTTGCTGCGGCTCACTGGCACCTGAAAATCAAGATCCTTCAGGCGCAAAATGTAGGTATTGTTAAACCACGGCTCGATCTCGCGGATCTTGTTTAAATTCACACAAAACGAGCGGTGACAGCGGAAGAAATGCGCTGTCGGCAGCTTGCTGCAAAACTCGGTAATGTTCATCGCCATCACGTACGATTCCCGCCGCGTATAAACAAACGTCATCTTTTCATGGGCTTCGGCATAGTAGATATCGTTAACCGGCGTCACGATGATACGTTCATCCTTCACCAGGTTAATCGTGTCATTCTCACGTACTGCGGGGCTTGCGGTGACAGGGGCGTTCTGCTGTTGCCACGCGGCCTCCAGCTTTTGCAGCATGGTGACGATGCGCGACTCCTGGTAAGGCTTAAGGATATAGTCAAACGCCTCCAGCTCGAAGGCTTCAACCGCGTGCTCCTTCCAGGCGGTGACGAAGACAATAAACGGCTTATGGGCAAACTGATTGATGTTTTGCGCCAGTAATACGCCATCCAGCGACGGAATGTTGATATCAAGAAAAATGGCATCAACGCGGTTATGCTGCAAAAACTTCAGCACGTCCAGACCATCGTCAAACGTGCCCACGATCTCCATCTGACTGTGCGTTTTGATGAGCCAGCTCAGCTCCTGTTGAGCCAGAAACTCATCTTCTACAATGATCACTTTCACGGGTTACTCCGGCCTAAGGCAACAGGGATGTAGACGCATGAACGGGAGAGCGTTCATTCGGAATATAAAAGGCGATCTCGGTGCCCGGTTCAAGGCGCTGAATATGCAGCCCGTCGCCGTACAGCAGTTTGACCCGGTGGTGGACATTCAGCAGCCCAATCTTATTCCCCGGCATCTCGTTGGCCTCAACGCGCTCAATGACTTTAGGATCAATTCCGTGGCCGGTATCGCGCACGGCAATCCGCACGCGGTTGCCGCTTTCGGTCACGCTGATGGTCACCACCCCTTTCCCTTTACACGGCTGAATCCCATGGACGATAGCGTTCTCAACCAGCGGCTGGATCAGCAGGCTTGGGATCACACAGTTGACCTCTTCATCAATATCGTAAATGACCGTGAGTTTGTCACCAAAGCGCGCCTGCTCAATCGCAATGTAATCCTTGATCTGATAAAGCTCTTTTTTAATGTCGATCTGCTCGTCATCTTTTAGCTCAATGTTGTAGCGCAGATAGCGTGACAGATTGAAAATCAGCTGACGTGCGGTATCCGGATTAAGTCGAATGGACGAGGAGATCGCATTCAGCGCGTTAAACAGAAAATGAGGATTAATTTTACTCTGCAGCGCGCGCAGCTCTGCCTTATTTGCCATCTCGCGCAGCTGTTCCGCGCGTGAGACCTCCAGCTGGGTAGAGATAATCTGCGACAGCCCGATGGCCATCTCCTGCAGGGAGGAGGTGATCTGGTGCGCGTGGCAGTAGTAAATTTTCAGGGTTCCCGTCACCTCGCCTTTCTCCCACAGCGGGATCACCAGCATGGAGTGAATTTCAGGCGTTCTGTGGGCTTCATCATTGTTTTTAATGATGATTTTACCGTAATTGATCGCCTGCCTGGTGGTGGGGCTGATGGTGTCATCGCTGTCCTGATAGTTATGCTCACCCACGCCAACATAGGCCAGGACGTGGTCGATATTGGTAATGGCCACGGCATCGGCATGAATATCGCGACGGATGATATCGCAGACCTGACGTAAGGATTCAGCGTTAACATGGCGGAAGAGCGGCAGCGTTTTGTTGGCGATATCCAGCGCCAGCTTGGCCTGACGTGCGGCGCTGGCCTCTTTTTCCCCTTCAACGCTTTGCACCAGCAGCACAATAAAACCGATACAGACGCTGCCGAGGATCATCGGAATGCCGATTTTAGAGACAATATCCAGCCCCAGCGCGATGGTGGGAGCCCAGACGACCACCAGAACCATGGTCAGCGTTTCGCACAGCATGCCCGCGATGATCCCGGCGCGCCAGTGCTGCTTTTTCGGGATTTTGCGGTTAATCCAGCCGGAAAGGACGCCGGCGATGATGCTGGTGATAAAACACGGCACCGCCGTCACGCCGCCGATATCTATCAGGTAACGATGTGTCCCGGCAATGAGACCCGTAATAATGCCCACCCAGGGGCCAAACAAGATCCCGCCGGACATCACGGCGATAACACGCACGTTGACCAGCGACCCTTCTACCGGCACCCCGGACCAGGTGCTGAACAGGGCGAACAGTGAAAAGATAGCGGTAACGGCCAGCAGCTCTTTTGCCGAGTGGGCGGACTTGTGCAAAAGCTCGCGGAACAGGCGAATACGAATGAGGAAAAACAGGCAAATCAGCATTAATGCCGCACGGTCAAAAACCGCCAGCAGCATATCGAATATTTCGTGCACGAGTCGACCAGCGAAAAGAGGAAAGCCCAATGATAAAAAACCTGACGCCTGTTGACCAGCTATCCGTCGGGTTTATCAAATGAGGAAAAACCATAATCTTCAAAGGGGATTGAGAGTGGCTTCCTGAAGATGCCAGATTTTTT
Source organism: Enterobacter cloacae complex sp. 277I4 (assembly GCF_050031465.1). Lineage (NCBI taxonomy): Bacteria > Pseudomonadati > Pseudomonadota > Gammaproteobacteria > Enterobacterales > Enterobacteriaceae > Enterobacter > Enterobacter cloacae complex sp. 277I4. Next base: position 3,614,303 of record NZ_JBLGWC010000001.1, on the reverse strand, counting down.
ACACATGGACAATGACAAGGTAACAGCTTTGATATCATCATGTTAAATACTGGGTATTAAAATTGCACAATAAGCAGGAACGCTTCCGCTTTCGGTATCTGAAGGTTCCCGTTTTTAACGCGACATCTTTTTTTTGCTTAACCCCTCGACAGCATGTTTTTTTTCAGGTTATTTTCTAAACACGCCACATAAGTGGCAGCGTCGCTCGGACGGTCCGGGCGCTAACGTTAATCTGAGGAATCTATGGCTGAATTCAGTCCTGAACGCCGTTTTACGCGTATCGATCGTCTCCCCCCTTATGTTTTCAATATCACTGCTGAACTGAAGATGGCTGCGCGTCGTCGCGGCGAAGATATTATCGATTTCAGCATGGGTAACCCTGACGGCCCAACGCCTGCGCATATTGTTGAGAAACTCTGCACGGTCGCCCAGCGCCCGGATACGCACGGTTACTCCACTTCTCGCGGCATTCCTCGATTACGTCGTGCGATCTCTCGCTGGTATCAGGATCGCTATCAGGTTGATATCGATCCGGAAAGTGAAGCCATTGTCACCATTGGCTCGAAAGAGGGGCTGGCGCACCTGATGCTGGCTACGCTGGATCATGGTGATACGGTGCTGGTGCCTAATCCAAGCTACCCCATCCATATTTACGGCGCGGTGATTGCCGGCGCGCAGGTTCGCTCTGTGCCGCTGGTGGAAGGGGTCGATTTCTTTAACGAGCTGGAACGTGCGATTCGTGAAAGCTATCCGAAACCGAAGATGATGATCCTCGGCTTCCCGTCTAACCCTACGGCGCAGTGCGTAGAACTCGACTTCTTTGAGAAAGTCGTTGCACTGGCGAAGCGTTACGATGTGCTGGTGGTACACGACTTAGCCTACGCCGATATTGTGTACGACGGCTGGAAAGCGCCTTCCATTATGCAGGTTCCGGGCGCACGTGATGTGGCGGTGGAATTCTTTACCCTGTCGAAAAGCTACAACATGGCGGGGTGGCGTATTGGCTTTATGGTGGGTAACAAAACGCTGGTGAGTGCACTGGCGCGTATTAAGAGTTACCACGATTACGGCACCTTTACCCCACTGCAGGTGGCAGCTATCGCCGCGCTGGAAGGCGATCAGCAGTGTGTTCATGATATTGCCGCCCAGTATAAACGCCGTCGCGATGTGCTGGTGAAAGGGCTGCATGAGGCTGGCTGGATGGTGGAAATGCCGAAAGCGTCAATGTATGTCTGGGCAAAAATCCCTGAGCCTTACGCGGCGATGGGGTCACTGGAGTTTGCCAAAAAGCTGTTGCAGGACGCGAAAGTCTGCGTCTCGCCGGGCATTGGCTTCGGTGATTATGGCGATACCCATGTACGGTTCGCGCTGATTGAAAACAGCGACCGTATTCGTCAGGCGGTGAGGGGCATTAAGAGTATGTTCCGCGCCGACGGGCTTCTCGCATCAAAGAGTGCCGTTGAACAGCACGAATCTTAATGACATAAAAAAAACAGGAGCCAACGGCTCCTGTTTTTTTGACTGCATGTTCTTCGCTAGATCATCAGGGCGAAGGTTCCGGCCCACACTAAAACAATCACCGAAATGCCCATAAAGAAATATTTCACGTTTCATCGCTCCGCGTATCTTCTGGTACGCACTTAAAAACAGAGTCCACCTGATTATAGAGAACTGACATTTGCCTGAGACGGAAATGAGAATTATCCCGTTACGATGCAAACTCCAGCTCAGAATTCTGTGCTTTCCTGTTGCCAGACGGCGCTAATGTACGCCTAAAAATGAGGGGTGACAAGGGGCATTTTTTTAAATACTTTCCGTAACTTACGGGTGTCGTGGAACGGCGACAGTTTGATTTCAGAGCGCAATAAATCCACGTTGAGCGACGGCAAGAAAAGACAATTACTCAGGGTGATTACAGGTGATTGAAAAGGTTAGTTTCTTAGCGAAACTAACCTTTCTCCACATTAGATATAGAGAGACGCTTCGCCATGCGGCCGCGTTTTGAAACGGCGATGCATCCACAGATACTGCTCCGGCGCGCGCATAATTTCGGTCTCGATAACTTTATTGATGAACGCTGCGGCTTCGCATTCATTTTCCGGATAGTTTGCCATCTCCGGTGAGATGTGCAGACGATAGCCAGATTTATCAACCTTTCTCACCATTGTCACGGTCAGCATTGCGGCGCCTGACAGACGCGAAATCACGAACGTGCCGTTGGTGGTGGCGACATTTTTAACCGCAAAGAAGGGCGCAAAACTGCTGCCTTTACGTCCGTAGTCCTGATCGGGTGCAAACCAGACGGCTTCGCCTTTCTTCAGGGCGCCGACCATACCGCGCAGATTGTTACGGCTGATCATCTCCTTATTGGAACGCATGCGACCACGGGTTTGTACCCACTCCATCAGCGGACTGTTGTGCGGGCGGTAGGTGGCCATCATCGGCTGACAAAGCCCCATTACTCGGCCGCCCAGCTCCAGTGACATAAAGTGGACACCAACCACCATCACGCCACGGTTTTGAATTTGCGCGCGTTTCAGGTTTTCGAGACCTTCAACGTCAAACCATTTGCGGACGCGCTCATCAGGCCAGAACCAGGCCATACCGGTTTCAAGCAACGCCATACCGATAGATTTAAAGTTCTCGGCAATCAGTGTTTCGCGCTGCTGCGCATTATACTGGGGAAAGCACAGTTCGAGATTTTTACGGGCAATAGATTCACGACGTTTGAGGAAGTGGCGGGATGCGCTGCCGAGCCTGGAGCCCAGTACGCGGATCACAGGATAAGGAAGTTGAACCAGAAGCCAGAGTACGCCAAGACCAAACCATGTAAACCAGTAACGCGGGTGTAAAAACGCACGTTTGAAGTGGGATTGAGACAAAATAGTGAACCTATGTAAAGCCTTTGAAAGTAACGCATAAAGCGATACCACGTGCCAATTAGACCGTTGGACAAGGTCATGGTTGCAGGCTTTACCGATCTTTACGGCGTTGCCTGACCACTGCTGACGTTGGGTGGGCGGCGTAATGTAGCACCGTTATACGATATGTGCTATTACTCGTTTTTGATTAAAAAAGCGGCACCTGGAAAGGGTGTTGATTTTGTTGCTGTTGTTGATTATCACGCATGCCAGACGGTGAATCCGTGCGCTCAATTCCCGTCGGACAAGCTAACGATCTCCCCTGGAGGGTGTAAATGGAAACCTATTTACAAACCGTAAGGGATGAGTGGATTCAGTTAATCAATGAAACGGATCCCCTCGTTCATCAACTTACTGCGCAACTGGCCAGCGATCATGCTTCTGGTCTGATTACGGAGTTCTATCGTGTGGTCCTGGCCGACCCTCATGCAGCGGAGTTTCTGACCACTGAGCAGGTTGAAAGGCAGCTGCAGGAAGCGCTGCGCCGTTGGCTTGTTGATGTTCTCTCCTGCCGGGTTGAACAGGTTGATGAACAGATGCGGGCTCAGCAGCGCGCCGCCGATGTTCACGCCCGAATAGGTATATCGGTCGACCTGGTTGAGATGGGTTTCCGGATCCTGAAAAAGCTGTTGTTACCCCTTATTAATGCCACACCACACCCTTCTGAGACCAAGTTAAGCATCTATCACTACGCCATTAACAGCATTGATCTGGCAATGGAGGTGATGTCGCGCGCGTATGTCTTCAGCGAGAACAATGCGGCAAAAGAGGACGAGAACTATCGAATCTTCTCGCTGATGGAAAATGCGGAAGTCGAGAAGGAGCGGCAGACCGCCGCATTGCTGACGTGGGAACTGTCGCTGCTTTATAAAGTGATGCTGGACTCCAGCATCGACAATAGCCGGCCGCTCGGGCAGTCCGACTTTGGGCTGTGGTTCAGTCATAAGGGACGTCACTACTTCAGTGGTATTGCCGAAGCAGGGCATATCTCTCGTCTTATCCAGGAGTTCGACGCGGCTTTTCATGACGTTCGTCAGACAGACGATGCCCTTCACGACAGGCTGCGGCAGGTGCAATTTTTGCGGCTGACGCGAACGACCTTCTCGCAAATCGTGACCCTGCTGCATGAGCTGTTTGATGAGGTAGCCCGGCACGAGGTGGGCGTGGATGTGCTCACGCGTCTGCTCAACCGTCGCTTCCTGCCAACCATTTTTAAACGTGAAATTACCCAGGCAAGTCGTTCTGGTACGCCGCTGTCGGTGTTGCTTATTGATGTCGATAAGTTCAAGCAAATCAACGATACCTGGGGGCACAACACGGGAGATGAAATATTAAGAAAGGTTGCCGGGGCGTTTTATGACAACGTTCGCACCTGTGACTATGTCTTCCGCTACGGCGGAGATGAGTTTTTGATTGTGCTAACGGAAATCACCGAAGCCGATACCCTGCGCATTGCCGAGCGGATCCGCCGACGCGTGGAAAAAATTAAGGTTCATTCCCCGACAGGCGAGCCAATACCGTTGTCGCTTTCGATTGGGGCGGCCATGTTTAATGGTCATCCTGACTACGAACGTCTGATTCAGGCTGCGGATGAGGCGTTGTATGGGGCAAAACGACGGGGGCGAAACTGCGTGGAGTTATGGAAAGCGCAGTGACGTTTACTATCAAAGTGTCCCCTGCAGGAATCGAACCTGCAACTAGCCCTTAGGAGGGGCTCGTTATATCCATTTAACTAAGGGGACGAGGCGGCACGAGTATACCGTTATTTACACTTTGCGTTAAGCGCATTGCCGCCCGACTGCTCAAAGAGTCACCATTCAGGCCGATTTATTTGCCGATTTTTCATCATTTTCCTGCGCTTTCAGCTCGGCTTTACGCTTATTAGACATGTCGTTACGGATCTGGGCATGACTCAACAGCGCAAAAATAAAGGTTCCGCCGCAGATGTTGCCCGCAAGCGTGGGTAGTGCAAATGGCCAGAAGAAATCGGTCCAGTGAAGCGTGCCGTTAAACACCAGATAGAGGATTTCTACAGTACCCACCACGATATGGGTGGTGTCGGCCAGCGCAATCAGCCACGTCATTAATATGATTACCACAATTTTGGCACTGCCTGCGGAAGGGAACATCCAGACCATTGTCGCGATAATCCAGCCAGAGATAATGGCGTTAGAGAACATCTCCACGGGCGTGTTTTTCATCACATCCATACCGATTTTCACAAACGCATCCCGGGTGGGTTCATCAAATATCGGCATATATTCAAACGCCCAGGCGGCGATACCCGTGCCGATGAGGTTGCCCAGCAGGACCACGCTCCACAGACGCATCAGTAAGCCAAAGTTACCCAGAGTCGGGTTTTGCATGACAGGCAGAACGGCGGTGACCGTGTTTTCAGTAAAAAGCTGCTGGCGGGCCATAATGACGATGATAAAGCCGAAGGTGTAGCCCAGGTTCTCCAGCAAAAAGCCACCGGGTACACCTTCAAGCTGCACATGGAAAATGCCCTTCGCAAGTAGCGATGCCCCCATGGAGAGGCCTGCCGCGATAGCGGACCACAGCAGGGCCATGGCATCGCGCTCCATCTCCTTTTCTCCATCCTGACGGATATGTTCATGGATCGCCATAGCACGGGAGGGAAGGCGATCTTCATCAATTTCTATCTCTTCACCGCGCTCTTTTTCCTCGCTCTCAATTTCAAGTTCTTCATTGCTCTCGCCAATTTTCTCTTCGCCCACGTCTTTCATAACCGCTCCAGTTGGATGTTCTTTCTTTTAAGCGTAGCGGCTTTTAACAAAATGCCCGTGGGGATGCTCTTAAAGTGAGGGTAATGGCAACAAAGGTGAGACATCTCATTCAAAGCCATTATAAAATTGCCAGCGAAACGAATTCTAAAAGCCAGGCTATGCTGAGATCAGAGTGACGGTGGTTACTGCCCGTAATTGTGCTCATAGACATCGGTAAACGTGCTGATACAATCACTTGCACGTTTACAGACGGAGCATCAAATGCTCCGTTACGGATGGCAATCAACGATAGCCATACTGAACAGGGAGAATTTTATGAAACTTCGGCTGTCGGCGCTTGCGCTGGGCGCGACGATGCTTGTGGGCTGCGCCAGCTCCGGGGAGCAAACGGGACGCTCCGATCCTCTCGAAGGATTTAACCGCTCAATGTATAGCTTCAACTATAACGTGCTGGATCCGTATGTGGTTCGCCCGGTGGCGGTTGCATGGCGTGATTATGTTCCCCAGCCTGCGCGTAACGGGTTGAGCAATTTCACCAGTAACCTTGAAGAGCCAGCGGTGATGGTCAACTACTTCCTGCAAGGCGATCCGTATCAGGGGATGGTGCACTTTACTCGCTTCTTCCTGAACTCCCTGCTGGGGATGGGGGGCTTTATCGATGTCGCCGGCATGGCGAACCCGAAACTGCAGCGTGAACAGCCGCACCGCTTCGGGAGTACGCTGGGTCATTATGGCGTCGGTTACGGCCCGTACGTTCATCTGCCGTTCTATGGCAGCTTTACCGTGCGTGATGATGGCGGTGATATGGTGGATACGCTGTATCCGGTTCTTTCGTGGCTGACCTGGCCGCTGTCGATTGGTAAATGGACGGTAGAAGGGATTGAAACACGTGCGCAACTGCTCGATTCCGACGGTCTGCTGCGTCAGTCTTCCGATCCATACATCATGGTGCGTGAAGCTTACTTCCAGAATCATGACTTTATTGCCAATGGTGGCAAGCTGAAGCCGGAAGAGAATCCAAACGCGAAGGCAATCGAGAACGAATTAAAAGATATCGATTCGGAATAAATAAAAAAGGTGAGCGATGCTCACCTTTTTTGATCCCTGCGCGAATTAGAACGCGTAGTTGAAGTTCAGGCCATACAGCCAGGCTTTACCTTCGGAAGAGAACTCATACGGACCTTCCTTGAAGCTGACTTTTTGACCGTGCATATACGAAACACCCGCATCGACAGAGGCATCTTTGTTGAATGCATAGGTCGCACCGGCGCTCAGCCAGAAGCGGTCCTGATCCGGAATGGAGATAGAACGTTTGTCAGCCGGAACCGGGCTATCATCGAAGGCAATACCGGTACGGAACGTCCAGTTGTCATCCATATAGTAGGTGGTACCCAGTGCGATGCGGTAGGCATCACGGAAGCTTTCATCTTTATAGAACAGCGTGTCGCCTTTGCTGTTGGTCGCTTTCAGCTCCTGGAACTGGCTCCAGCTGGTGTAGGTCAGGCTATAGTGAATCGCCCACTGTGGTGCCACGCGGTTATAACCGGACAATTCCCACATTTCCGGTAAGTGCAGACTCAGAGAACCGCCAGTGGTACGGCCATCGGTGCCCATTGGCAGGCCGAAGGTGCCGAGGATCTGGTTATAAGCAGAAGGCAGGCTGCTCTTGTAGTCGCCGTCAAAGTCGATTTTCACTTCGGAACGGTAGGTGAAACCGTAACGGTTGTTTTTATCGAGTTCATAAAGGATACCGGCGTTCCAGCCAAAGCCCCACTCGTCACCCTTCAGATACGCGATCTGGGTGTCTGCCGGGATCCCTGCAACCTGTTGTGCCAGAGGCGGCGGCAGTGCGCCGGAGCCCGCAACGATTTTGCCGAGATCGCCCGCGTAACGTTCGATTTTCGCTTTAGCATAAACGGCATCAAAGCCAACGCCGAAGCTCCAGTTACTGTTCAGACGGTAAGCACCGCTCAGGTTCAGGTTCAGAGTCTCAAGGTCGGTCTTACCGCCATAGGCTCCTGCTGCGTAGTCGTTATTAAACTCGGTCGCTAAACCATAGTTAGAGGTTACGGATGCACCCCAGCCAAACTGGTCGTTGATTGGCGCAACGAAGTGCAGGTTTGGCACCCATGCCGTTGGTGCGATGTTATCGGAATTCAGGCTGGCTCCGCTCGGGGAACGGCCCGTAATATCCACACCCGGATCAACAAAGATGGCGCCCGCTGAGAACGTTGGGCGATCAAACATCATGATCAGCGCAGGGTTACGACTGGCGTTACCTGCATCATCAGCAATTGCACCTTCCCCGGAATACGCACGGCCAAGGCCAGAGGAAGAAAATTCGTTTAACTGGAAGCCCGCTGACCAGGCGGACGTAGAGACGATTGCCACTGCGACTGCCAGCGCAGTCTTGTTGAACAGGGTTTTCTGGCTCATGACCATAACCTCATTGAGTTATTTTTATTCAATAATTGTTACATACCGTAACAGGAGCGCGAAGTGTAGGGTCTGAGGTATGACTTACAAATCAGACCAGTGGCCAGAGTATAGGTCTGACCAGCTAGAATGTTGCAAGTTTGTTTATTAATATTTTCAAACATGTTTCTTGAAACGAGATCTGGTTGGCAAAAATGTGACCATCACGACTCACCCAAAAGGGCGAATTTTGTTTTAGATCATTTTTTAGTGTGATATTGGTCACTTATCCCGTTTTGCGCCATTAACGGCTGGAGAGCGTCTGCATCGGGGCGTAAAATATCAGCATCGTGTTTGTCTCGCGTCCTGCGCGAATACAGAGGAAATTGAGATATGAGTAAATGCAGTGCTGATGAAACCCCGGTTTGCTGCTGTATGGATGTTGGTACCATCATGGACAACTCCGATTGCACCGCCTCTTACAGCCGCGTGTTCACCAACCGTGCCGAAGCGGAAGAAACCCTGGCGGCGCTGAGCAAGCGCGCGCGCGACGTAGAATCCGATCCGTGTGAAATCAAGTCCACCTTCACGGAAGTGGACGGCGGCGTGAAGCTGGATATCGACTTTGTCTTCGCCTGCGAAGCTGAAACGCTGATTTTCCAACTCGGTCTGCGTTAATCTCCGCGGCCTGATGCCCTCTCCTACGGGTGAGGGTGCAAACACTCAAAACGGTAACCTCTGGGTTACCGTTTTGTTTTTACCTCGGGGCATTTTCTTTTTTCTTCTCTGTGTTTTAGTTCGCATTTTTTCGTTTCCCCAATTGGCTGAATGTAAAAAAATGGTTAAGACTATTTATCAGGTCAGACCACTTTATGTTTGCAAAATTTTTACAGGGGAATGTTATGAGTCAGGCATTACCGCTTATCACCCGACAAGGTGACCGCATTGCCATTGTCAGTGGATTGCGTACGCCGTTTGCGCGTCAGGCGACAGCGTTTCACGGCATACCGGCCGTCGATCTGGGGAAAATGGTGGTGGGGGAGATGCTGGCTCGCAGCGAAATACCGCCTGATGTCATTGAGCAGCTGGTTTTTGGCCAGGTTGTTCAGATGCCAGAAGCTCCCAACATTGCACGAGAAATTGTCCTTGGCACCGGAATGAACGTGCATACGGATGCTTACAGCGTCAGCCGTGCGTGTGCAACCAGCTTTCAGGCGGTGGCAAACGTGGCCGAAAGCCTGATGGCGGGCACCATCCGCGCCGGGATCGCCGGCGGGGCAGACTCATCCTCCGTGCTGCCGATAGGGGTCAGTAAAAAGCTGGCCCGCGTTCTGGTGGATGCAAATAAAGCGCGCACCGCCGGGCAAAAACTCAAGCTCTTCTCGCGTTTACGCCTTCGTGACCTGATGCCTGTTCCACCTGCGGTGGCTGAATACTCCACCGGACTGCGCATGGGCGACACCGCCGAGCAGATGGCCAAAACCTACGGCATTACCCGGGAGCAGCAGGATGCGCTGGCTCACCGTTCCCATCAGTTGGCGGCGAAAGCCTGGTCGGAAGGCAAGCTGAACGACGAGGTGATGACCGCGTATATCCCGCCTTACCGCGAACCGCTGGTGGAAGACAACAACATTCGTGGCACCTCGACGCTGGCGGACTATGCCAGACTGCGTCCGGCATTCGACCGCAAACACGGCACCGTTACGGCCGCCAACAGTACTCCGCTGACGGATGGTGCTGCCGCGGTTATCCTGATGACCGAATCGCGAGCCAAAGAGCTGGGCCTTACTCCGCTCGGTTATCTGCGCAGCTACGCGTTCACGGCGATCGACGTCTGGCAGGACATGCTGTTAGGCCCGGCCTGGTCCACGCCGCTGGCGCTGGATCGTGCAGGGTTGACCCTCGCTGATTTAACGCTGATTGATATGCACGAGGCCTTTGCCGCACAAACCCTGGCCAACGTCCAGCTACTTGCCAGCGAACGTTTTGCTCGCGATGTGCTTGGCCGCGCCCATCCCACTGGAGAAGTGGACCAAAGCAAATTTAACGTACTGGGCGGCTCTATCGCCTACGGTCATCCGTTTGCGGCAACGGGCGCAAGGATGATCACCCAAACATTACATGAGTTACGTCGCCGTGGCGGCGGTTTTGGCCTCGTCACCGCCTGCGCGGCGGGTGGTCTTGGGGCAGCAATGGTTCTGGAGGCTGAATAATGGCAATGGCATCTGCATTTAATCTGACGGTTCGCCTCGATAACGTGGCTGTGATTACCATTGATGTCCCCGACGAAAAGATGAATACCCTGAAGGCGGAATTTGGTGTTCAGGTGCGCGAGATGTTAAAGCAGATCCGCGAGAACAAAGCGATTCGCGGCCTGGTGTTTATCTCGGCAAAGCCAGACAACTTTATTGCCGGGGCCGATATCAACATGATCGCCCGGGCGCAAAGCGCGCAGGAGGCGGAAGCTCTGGCGCGCCAGGGGCAGCAGGTGATGGCGGAGATCCATTCGCTGCCGATCCCGGCGATCGCCGCGATCCATGGTGCATGCCTGGGCGGTGGGCTGGAGCTGGCGCTGGCCTGTCACAGCCGTATTTGTACTGACGACGCGAAAACCGTTCTTGGGTTGCCGGAAGTACAGCTTGGGCTGCTTCCCGGCTCCGGTGGAACGCAGCGTCTGCCGCGGCTGGTTGGCGTTAGTACAGCGCTGGAGATGATCTTAACCGGCAAACAGCTGCGCGCCCGTCAGGCGCTGAAAGCGGGGCTGGTTGATGACGTCGTTCCGCATTCCATTTTGCTGGAAGCCGCCGTAGAGCTGGCGCTGAAGGGACGTCAGGCAAGACGTGCTCTGCCGGTACGTGAGCGCGTCCTGGCCGGGCCGCTGGGGCGGGCGCTGCTGTTTAGCATGGTGGGCAAGAAAACCGAACAAAAGACCAAAGGCAACTATCCGGCGGCGAAGCGCATTCTTGAGGTGATTGAAACCGGGTTGTCGCAGGGCAGCAGCAGCGGTTATGCCGCTGAGGCAAAAGCCTTTGGTGAACTGGCGATGACGCCGCAATCGCAGGCGTTGCGCAGCATCTTCTTTGCCAGCACTGACGTTAAAAAAGATCCGGGTAGTGACGCTGAACATGCGCCGCTCAACGCCGTTGGCGTTCTCGGGGGCGGACTGATGGGCGGCGGCATTGCGTTTGTCACAGCCAGCAAAGCCAAATTGCCCGTACGTATCAAAGACATCAACCCGAAAGGGATCAACCACGCACTGCAGTACAGCTGGCAGAACCTTGATCGGAAGGTTAAACGCCGCCATATCAAGGCAAGCGAGCGGGATAAAACCGTGGCCATGATCAGCGGCACTACGGACTACCGTGGTTTTGCCCATCGCGATCTGGTCATTGAAGCGGTGTTTGAAGACCTGGCGCTTAAGCAGCAGATGGTTGCGGACGTTGAGCAACATTGTGCGCCGCACACGATTTTCGCCTCGAACACCTCTTCATTACCGATCGGTGATATCGCAGCGAAAGCCGCGCGTCCTGAGCAGGTGATTGGCCTGCACTTTTTTAGTCCGGTTGAAAAAATGCCGCTGGTTGAAGTTATTCCACACGCGTCAACCAGCCCGCAGACTGTTGCTACGGTAGTGAAACTGGCGAAAAAGCAGGGCAAAACCCCGATCGTCGTGGCAGATAAAGCGGGATTCTACGTCAACCGCATTCTGGCGCCGTATATCAACGAAGCGATGCGCCTGCTGGTGGAAGGGGAGAAGATCGAACATGTCGACGAGGCGCTGGTCAAGTTTGGTTTCCCCGTTGGCCCAATCCAACTTTTGGATGAGGTAGGAATAGACACCGGCACTAAAATTATACCTGTGCTGGAGGCCGCATATGGCGAGCGTTTTAGCCCGCCTGCAAACATTGTTTCTGCAATTTTGAAGGACGATCGCAAAGGCAGAAAAAATGAACGCGGTTTCTATCTTTACGGTGCAAAAGGGCGTAAAAGCAAGAAACAGGTCGACCCTTCGGTCTATGGGCTTATCCCAACAACCGGACAGGCGAAACTGTCTGCCGTTCAGTGTGCTGAACGCTGTGTGATGATGATGCTTAATGAAGCCGCACGCTGTTTTGGCGAGCAGGTGATTAAAAGCGCACGCGATGGCGATATTGGCGCCGTATTTGGTATTGGTTTCCCGCCGTTCCTTGGCGGCCCGTTCCGTTACATGGACACCCTCGGAGCGGGTGAAGTGGTTGCGATTCTGCAACGTCTTGCCACGCAGTATGGTCCCCGGTTTACACCCTGTGACGAATTATTGCAGATGGCGGAACGGGGCCAGACATTTTGGCCAGCAAGGGAAACTGTCCTCGTAAGTTGAGGTCAAAGAAGGGTAAATCCGGCGGTGAATGAATCTGATTTGGCGATTTTGTAAACAGAGATTGACTATACTTACGCCATTGAGGTAAAAAACAGCGTTTCATTCACCGAATGGATCAGGCACAATGCCCGGCCATCGGGTTTTCTACCTCAAGCATTAATCGCGGGTAGTTAACGCCGGTGATTCTGGTTAACAAAAGCGGTGCAATATGCAAGTTTTTATCATGCGTCACGGCGACGCGGCACTCGATGCCGCCAGTGACTCAGTACGTCCTTTAACCGTCTGCGGCTGCGACGAATCTCGTCAGATGGCGAACTGGCTTAAAGGTCAAAAAGTGGACATTGAACGCGTTCTGGTGAGTCCGTTCCTGCGTGCTGAACAGACGCTGGATGTGGTAGGGGAGTGTATGAACCTGCCGACCAGCGTGGATGTTCTCCCTGAACTCACGCCGTGTGGTGATGTCGGCCTTGTCAGTGCCTACCTGCAGGCGCTGTGCAATGAAGGTGTCGCTTCTGCACTGGTCATTTCCCACCTGCCACTAGTTGGCTATCTGGTATCTGAACTGTGCCCGGGCGAGACGCCACCGATGTTTACGACCTCCGCCATTGCCAACGTCACCCTCGACGAAACCGGCAAAGGGGTCTTCAACTGGCAAATGAGTCCATGCAATCTCCGGATGGCGAAAGCAATCTGAGGTGACGTGCGATAAGGCGGGAGCAACTATGCCTCCCGCCATGTTTTCAGGGCAGTTCTGGCGGTTGCCACTCCTCAACCTCAATCAACACCAGCAAGGCGGCATCTCCGCCGTACTCTTTGGGCGCCTGATGAAACGCCATCACGTGTGGATGCTGAGCCAGCCACAGCGGCGTTTGTTGCTTAAGAACATGTTTACCGTGGCCGTGCATCACGCAGGCACAAAACACATGTTCGCGGCGACAGGCGGCAATCAACGCCCCCAGCTCCTGTTTCGCCTGCATCTGCGTCAAACCATGCAAATCGAGAAACAGCTCGGGTGAATAATCTCCCCGGCGTAATTTTTTCAGCTCAAAGTGGCTGACATCTTCGCGAACGTACTTGACCGCACCCTGCGTGTTAAGCAGCGGCTGAAACTCATCGGAAAAATAGTGGCTATTATCCGCCTGCTCCTGCAATAGCCTTTTGACCGGTACTTCGCTGACTTTTTTGCGCATCGGCCGGTGGACAATGGTGTCCTGCTTGATTTGACGCGTCCCGGTCATGAGCTGACGGAAGAGCGCCTGATCCTCCTCGCTGAGCGATGTTTTCTTTTTCATTCGTCGTTCTCATCTCGTATTTCCGATAGTGTACCCGACTAAACGCATTTTTTAACCTCAAGCGGTATGCGTCATTGCTGATTTATCGCCGTCTTCATGGCAAACTAGCCGCCGAAAATTATGCGAGCATGCCCTGGAGGAAAGAGTGGATAAAATTTTTGTCGATGAAGCAGTAAACGAGCTGCATACCATACAGGACATGTTGCGCTGGTCGGTTAGCCGCTTCAGCGCCGCCAATATCTGGTACGGACACGGCACGGATAACCCGTGGGATGAAGCTGTTCAACTGGTGCTGCCTTCTCTCTACCTGCCGCTCGATATTCCGGAAGACATGCGCACCGCGCGTCTGACCTCCAGCGAAAAGCACCGCATCGTTGAGCGTGTGATCCGCCGCGTGAACGAGCGTATTCCGGTAGCCTATCTGACCAACAAAGCCTGGTTCTGCGGTCACGAATTCTATGTTGATGAACGCGTGCTGGTGCCGCGCTCGCCAATTGGTGAGCTGATCAACAACCACTTCGAAGGGCTGATTAACCGTCAACCGCAGCACATTCTGGATATGTGTACCGGCAGCGGCTGCATTGCCATTGCCTGCGCTTATGCCTTCCCGGAAGCGGAAGTGGACGCGGTGGACATCTCCACCGACGCACTGGCGGTAACCGAGCACAACATTGAAGAACACGGGCTGATCCACCATGTTACGCCTATCCGCTCCGATCTGTTCCGTGACCTGCCGACGCTGCAGTACGATCTGATCGTAACCAACCCGCCGTACGTGGATGCGGAAGATATGTCCGATCTGCCAAACGAATACCGTCACGAGCCAGAATTGGGTCTGGCATCGGGTTCTGACGGCCTGAAGCTGACCCGTCGCATTCTGGCCTGCGCACCGGATTATCTGACCGACGACGGCGTTCTGATTTGTGAAGTGGGCAACAGCATGGTACATCTGATAGAGCAGTACCCGGATGTGCCGTTCACCTGGCTTGAGTTCGACAACGGCGGTGACGGCGTCTTTATGCTGACCAAAGCGCAGCTGCTCGACGCGCGCGAACATTTCAGCATCTACAAAGATTAATCCAGCGGGCTTCGGCCCGTTTCACAACGCTCACACACAAATAACGACATCGGAGCCGTGATGGCAGGAAACAGTATTGGACAAATATTCCGCGTGACCACCTTTGGTGAGTCGCACGGGCTGGCACTGGGCTGTATCGTTGACGGCGTACCGCCAGGCATCGAACTCACCGAAGCCGATTTACAGCACGACCTTGACCGTCGTCGTCCGGGCACCTCTCGCTACACCACGCAGCGTCGCGAGCCGGACCAGGTCAAAATTCTCTCAGGCGTTTTTGAAGGCCGCACCACCGGGACCAGTATTGGTCTGCTGATTGAAAACACCGACCAACGTTCTCAGGACTACGGTGCCATCAAGGATGTGTTCCGTCCGGGCCACGCTGACTACACCTACGAACAAAAGTACGGTTTTCGCGACTATCGCGGCGGTGGACGCTCCTCCGCCCGTGAAACTGCGATGCGCGTCGCCGCAGGGGCGATTGCCAAGAAATACCTGCAGCAGAAATTTGGCATCGTGATCCGCGGGTGCCTGACCCAGATGGGTGACATTCCGCTGGCCATTAAAGACTGGGAGCAGGTTGAACAAAACCCGTTCTTCTGTGCTGATGTTGAGAAGCTGGAGGCGCTGGACGAGCTGATGCGTGGCCTGAAAAAAGAGGGCGACTCTATCGGTGCAAAAGTGACCGTGGTGGCTGACGGCGTACCGCCAGGCTGGGGTGAGCCTGTATTTGACCGTCTGGACGCGGACATTGCCCACGCGCTGATGAGCATCAACGCGGTGAAGGGCGTCGAAATTGGCGACGGTTTTGACGTGGTTCAGCTTCGCGGCAGCCAGAACCGTGACGAAATTACAAAAGAGGGCTTCCAGAGCAATCATGCGGGTGGCATTCTCGGCGGCATCAGCAGCGGGCAGCAGATTATTGCCAATATCGCGCTGAAGCCAACGTCCAGCATTACCGTGCCGGGCCACACAATTAACCGCTCTGGTGAAGAAGTTGAGATGATCACCAAAGGACGTCACGATCCGTGTGTCGGAATCCGCGCGGTGCCAATCGCAGAAGCCATGCTGGCAATCGTGTTGATGGATCACTTCCTGCGCCAGCGTGCGCAGAATGCGGATGTGACGACCACCATTCCACGCTGGTAACTATGAAAAAAACCGCAATTGCTCTGCTGGCGCTACTCGCCAGTGGGGCCAGTCTGGCCGCCACGCCATGGCAAAAAATCACTCACCCGGTGGCGGGAAGCGCGCAGTCGATTGGTGCGTTCTCCAATGGCTGTATCGTTGGTGCGCAGGAGCTTCCTCTGCAGTCGGATACTTATCAGGTGATGCGTACCGACCAGCGTCGTTACTTCGGCCACCCGGATCTGGTGCTGTTTATCCAGCGTCTGGGCAACCAGGTGCATAACCTGGGGCTGGGTACGATGCTGATTGGCGATATGGGTATGCCTGCTGGCGGTCGTTTCAACGGTGGGCACGCCAGTCACCAGACCGGGCTGGATGTGGATATTTTCCTGCAGTTGCCTAAAACGCGCTGGACCTCGGCCCAACTGCTGAAGCCGCAGGCGCTGGATCTGGTGGCGCGCGACGGCAAAAGCGTTGTGCCGTCGCTGTGGACCCCGGATGTTTTCAGCCTGATTAAGCTGGCAGCTAAGGACAACGAGGTCACGCGGATCTTCGTTAACCCGGCCATCAAGCAGCAGCTCTGCCTGGATGAGGGAACCGATCGCGACTGGCTGCGCAAAGTGCGTCCGTGGTTCCAGCATCGTGCGCATATGCACGTACGTCTGCGCTGCCCGGCAAACAGTCTGGAATGTGAAGATCAGCCGCTACCACCGCCAGGCGATGGCTGCGGTGCGGAACTGCAAAGCTGGTTTGAACCGGCAAAACCTGGAACCTCTAAGCCTGAGAAGAAGACACCGCCTCCGTTGCCGCCTTCCTGCCAGGCGCTACTGGATGAGCATGTACTTTAATGGATAATTTCGTCGACCTGTTTATGGTGTCACCGCTGCTGCTGGTGGTGCTGTTCTTTGTGGCAATGCTGGCCGGTTTTATCGATGCCCTCGCGGGCGGTGGCGGATTGCTTACCGTTCCGGCGCTGCTGGCGGCGGGCATGAGCCCGGCTCAGGCGCTTGCCACCAACAAGCTTCAGGCCTGCGGCGGGTCCCTTTCTGCGTCGCTCTATTTTATTCGCCGTAAGGTGGTTAATCTTGCCGACCAGAAGCTCAATATTCTGATGACCTTCATCGGCTCAACCTCCGGTGCGCTGTTGGTTCAGCATGTACAGTCTGACATTTTGCGTCAGATCCTGCCGGTGCTGGTCATCTGTATTGGCCTCTACTTTCTGCTGATGCCAAAGCTCGGTGAAGAGGACAGGCAGCGTCGGCTGCATGGTCTGCCTTTCGCGCTTATCGCAGGCGGCTGCGTCGGGTTTTACGATGGCTTCTTTGGCCCAGGCGCCGGGTCGTTCTATGCCCTGGCGTTTGTCACGCTGGCCGGATTTAACCTCGCCAAATCTACCGCCCACGCTAAAGTGCTGAATGCCACCTCGAACGTCGGCGGCCTGCTGCTGTTTATCATCGGCGGCAAGGTTATCTGGGCAACCGGGTTTGTGATGATGGCGGGGCAGTTTTTAGGCGCGCGCGCGGGCTCGCGTCTGGTATTAAGCAAAGGACAGAAGCTGATTCGCCCGATGATCGTCATCGTCTCGGCGGTGATGAGCGCCAAGCTTCTTTATGACAGCCATGGACAGGAGATCCTCACCTGGCTGGGGATGAACGCATGAACAGTACGCATAACTATGAACAGCTGATTGAGATTTTTGACGGCTGTTTTGCTGATGATTTTAATACCCGTCTGATTAAAGGCGACGACGAACCGATCTATCTTCCTGCTGATGCAGAGGTGCCCTATAACCGCATCGTGTTTGCGCATGGTTTTTACGCCAGTGGCCTGCATGAGATTTCACACTGGTGCATTGCGGGAAAAGCGCGTCGCGAGCTGGTGGACTTTGGTTACTGGTACTGTCCGGACGGACGTGACGCGGCCACGCAGGGTCAGTTTGAAGATGTGGAAGTCAAACCGCAGGCGCTGGAGTGGCTGTTCTGCGTGGCGGCGGGTTTCCCGTTCAACGTCAGTTGTGACAATCTCGAAGGGGATTTCGAGCCAGACCGTATTCTCTTCCAGCGCCGCGTGCATGCGCAGGTGATGGAGTATCTTGAGAAAGGCATCCCGGAACGCCCGGCACGTCTGATCAAGGCTTTACAGAATTATTACCATACGCCGGAGATCACGGCGGAATGCTTCCCGTGGCCGGAAGATCTTTAACAGAGGAAAGAAGATGATCGCAGAATTTGAATCACGCATTCTGGCGTTAATTGATGACATGGTGGAACACGCCAGTGATGATGAGCTGTTCGCCAGCGGTTATCTGCGTGGTCACCTGACGCTGGCCGTTGCCGAGCTGGAAG
This sequence comes from Enterobacter cloacae complex sp. 277I4, assembly GCF_050031465.1. NCBI lineage: Bacteria > Pseudomonadati > Pseudomonadota > Gammaproteobacteria > Enterobacterales > Enterobacteriaceae > Enterobacter > Enterobacter cloacae complex sp. 277I4. The sequence continues at coordinate 3,596,020 of NZ_JBLGWC010000001.1, read as the reverse complement.
CCGGGGACGATCACTCTGCCGAGGCCATTCATGATGAAGTGAGCCGCAGCCTGGAAAAAGCCATCCAGGCGGGCGAGCTTTCTCCGCGCGACCAGTCTCTGGTGCTGGGTATGTGGGACAACCTGTTCCAGCAGGCGAAAGCGAAGTAAGCGTTTCACCTCCCTCTCCCGGTGGGAGAGGGCACCCTATTTAACCTGTTTCCCCTTCAGCAATTTCCGCACCCACAAACGATTCGGATTCAGCCCTGCGAGCGTGGTGCTGTCCAGCGGAATGGGCTCATCGCTCATTTGCGCCGCTAACGCTTCAGCCAGCAGCGGTGCAGAACACAACCCGCGCGAGCCCAGCCCGCCCAGCATAAACAGCTCCGGATAGACCGGTGAGACCACAGCCGTCTCCTTGTGTTCAGCCAGATCCTGATACGCCTCAAGCGTTGCCTCATAGTCCGGTACATTTCCCGCCATGGGCAGATGATCGCGGGTGGCGCAGCGTACGCCGCAGCGCGCTTCGCCCTCGCTGACGTCAACCTCTCTCGCCCACGCCGCGTCCGGGAAGCAGTCAATCAGGCGCTGGCGGTTCTGCTGCTGATCCTCCTCGCGGTAATGCGTGTCTGTTTCACCGCGATGGTAACTGGCACCAATGCAGTGATGAGCATTAGACGGATTTTGCGGCGTCAGGTAGCCGTCATAGCACAGCACCTGGCGCAGTTGGCTCAGTGCAGATGCGGTCGGAATATGGCTCACCTGGCCGCCAACCGGATAAACGGGCAATGTCTCTGTCTGGACAAACTGATTGATGTGATGTCCGTTTGCCAGCACAACGCTGGCATGCGTGGCCTCTTTGCCATCGGCAAAGCGCAGGGTCCAGTGGGTTTTCCGGCTAAGCGATGCAACCTTATGAGCATAATGCACCGTCAGCCCGCGTGACTGTGCCAGGGTAATCGCCGCAGTGGTCAGTTCGGCAGGGCACAGCCAGCCGCCGAGCGGATACTGAATACCGCCGCAGCCCGTCTCAACGCCGGTGGTGTCTGTCACCGTTTTCGCACTTACCGCGCGGGCAATCTCTTCCGGCAGGCCCAGCGACAGCATCTGCGCGATTTTTTGCTGGCTCTTTTCATCCCAGCCGAGCTGCGTCACGCCGCACCAGTCATGATCGAACGCCACCGGAAGGGTGTCGTATACGCGACGGGCAAAGGTAAAGGCCGCGGGGAAAAACTGGAACAGCGCCGGGTCGTGCGCGCTTAAAAGCGGATAAAGGGCTCCCTGACGGTTGCCGGAGGCGCCGTTTGCCGGAGCCGGGTCAGCACAGTAGAGCGTCACCTCCCAGCCACGGTGTAAAAGCGCGAGCGAAAGCAGTGCGCTGGCAATCCCTCCGCCGATTATCGCCACCTCACGGGAGGCGCTGGCGCGGCGTGCAAACCAGGGCGCCCGGGCGGGGATCGCCAGCGTCTGCTCCATCGTCCCGACCAGCATGTCGCGCTTGCGGCCAAACCCTTTGGTTTTTCGCATCGTAAAGCCTGCTTCCTGTAAGCCGCGGCGGACAAACCCCGCCGAGGTAAAGGTCGCGAGCGTTGCGCCAGGCCGCGCCAGACGCGCCATGGCGCTAAACAGATGCTGACTCCACATCTCCGGGTTTTTGGCTGGCGCAAACCCGTCAAGGAACCACGCGTCCACCTTCTGGTTCATCGAATCATCAAGCTTATCGGTCAGTTCGTTGATATCGCCGAGCCATAAGTCCAGCGTGACGCGTCCACCGTCCAGCAGCAGACGATGGCAACCGCCGATGGCGGGCGGCCACTGCGCCTGAAGTTGTTCAGCCCACGGGGCAAGCTCCGGCCAGCGCTGGTGCGCCAGGTGCAGGTCGTGCGCGGTGAGTGGAAATTTTTCGAAACTGATGAAATGTAATCTTTGTAGCGTAGCCTCAGGATGGGCAGCGTGAAACTGGTCGAAAGCCTGCCAGAGGGTCAAAAAATTCAGGCCGGTACCGAACCCGCTCTCTGCGACGACAAACAGACTGCGCGGATGGGCGGGAAAGCGTGCGCTGAGCTGATTTCCGTCGAGGAAAACATAGCGGGTTTCTTCCAGTCCGTTATCATTAGAAAAATAGACGTCATCAAAATCTCGGGAAACAGGTGTACCCTCAGCGTTGAATTCGAGGTTGGCGGGTTGTATAGCGTTTTGTTTCACGTAAGTTACTCGTCTGACAGGCAGTGGCACGATCTTAACGATGTGAGTCCATCGGTGCAAATTTCCGCAGAAAATGTCTGATCGGACTTGTTCGGCGTACAAGTGTACGCTATTGTGCGACTCGAAACTTACTATAGTGCGACTTACAGAGGTATTGAATGAAACGTGCAGTGATTACTGGCCTGGGCATTGTTTCCAGCATCGGTAATAACCAGCAGGAAGTCCTGGCATCTCTGCGTGAAGGACGCTCCGGGATCACTTTCTCTGAAGAGTTTAAAGATTCAGGTATGCGTAGCCACGTATGGGGTAACGTCAAACTGGACACCACCGGTTTGATTGACCGTAAAGTGGTTCGTTTCATGAACGATGCCTCTATTTATGCTTATCTCTCCATGCAGGAAGCGATCAAAGATTCTGGCCTGAGCGAAGAGGTTTACCAGAACAACCCGCGCGTGGGTCTGATTGCCGGTTCCGGTGGTTCATCCAAAGCGCAGGTATTCGGTGCTGACGCCATGCGTAGCCCGCGTGGTCTGAAAGCAGTAGGTCCGTACGTGGTAACCAAAGCCATGGGGTCTGCGGTTTCCGCGTGCCTGGCAACCCCATTCAAAATTCACGGTGTGAACTACTCCATCAGCTCTGCATGTGCGACGTCCGCACACTGCATCGGTAATGCTGTTGAGCAGATCCAACTGGGTAAACAGGACATCGTATTTGCTGGCGGCGGTGAAGAGCTGGGCTGGGAAATGGCCTGTGAATTCGACGCGATGGGTGCCCTGTCTACTAAATACAATGAAACTCCGGCTAAAGCATCCCGTACCTATGATGCGCACCGTGACGGTTTTGTTATCGCAGGCGGCGGCGGTATGGTTGTGGTTGAAGAGCTGGAACACGCTCTGGCACGTGGCGCGCACATCTACGCTGAGATCGTGGGCTACGGTGCCACGTCTGACGGCGCTGACATGGTTGCTCCATCCGGCGAAGGCGCGGTGCGCTGCATGAAGATGGCGATGCACGGCGTTGATACTCCAATCGACTACCTGAACTCCCACGGGACTTCTACGCCGGTAGGCGATGTGAAAGAACTGGGTGCGATCCGTGAAGTCTTCGGCGACAACAGCCCGGCAATCTCCGCGACCAAAGCCATGACCGGTCACTCTCTGGGTGCAGCTGGCGTGCAGGAAGCAATCTACTCTCTGCTGATGCTGGAAAATGGCTTTATCGCGCCAAGCATCAACATCGAAGAGATGGACGAGCAGGCAGCGGGCCTGAACATCGTGACCGAAACCACCGAACGTGAGCTGACGACCGTAATGTCCAACAGCTTCGGTTTTGGCGGCACCAACGCCACGCTGGTCATGCGCAAGCTGAAAGCGTAAGCGTTTGAAGGTATAGTAGAAGGGAGCCGCGAGGCTCCCTTTTTTTATGCCTGAACACGGAGTTACGCATGAAGGCCGTTATCCCTGAGAAGAGTACCCCTTCCGGGAACCTTTCCCTTTTCCGTATCGCCTTTGCGGTATTTCTGACCTACATGACCGTTGGCCTGCCGCTGCCTGTTATCCCGCTGTTTGTTCACCAGGAGCTGGGCTACGGCAATACCCTGGTTGGCATCGCCGTGGGTATTCAGTTTTTAGCTACCGTATTAACCCGCGGCTACGCCGGGCGTCTGGCGGACCAGCACGGTGCCAAACGCTCAGCGCTGCAGGGCATGTTTGCCTGCGGGCTGGCGGGCGCAGCGTGGCTGCTTGCCGCGCTTCTGCCGGTCGACGCGGCGTATAAATTTGCCCTGCTGGTGGTGGGACGTTTGATTCTCGGCTTTGGTGAAAGCCAGCTGCTGACCGGCACCCTGACCTGGGGAATGGGGCTGGTAGGCCCTGCGCGCTCGGGCAAGGTGATGTCCTGGAACGGTATGGCTATCTATGGCGCACTCGCGGCAGGTGCGCCGCTGGGGCTGTTGATCCACAGCCAGTTCGGTTTTGCCGCGCTGGCGGCCACCACCATGCTGTTACCGCTGCTGGCATGGGCATTTAACGGCTCGGTGCGCAAAGTACCTGCCCATAAAGGTGAGCGTCCTTCCCTGTGGAGCGTAATAGGTCAAATCTGGCAGCCGGGGCTGGGGCTGGCGCTACAGGGCGTGGGCTTCGCGGTGATTGGGACATTCGTTTCGCTGTACTTTATGAGCCGCGGCTGGGCGATGGCGGGCTTTACGCTAACCGCCTTTGGTGGCGCGTTTGTCCTGATGCGCGTGCTGTTCGGCTGGATGCCGGATCGCTTTGGTGGCGTGAAGGTGGCCGTGGCGTCGCTGGTGATTGAAACCCTCGGTTTGCTGCTGCTGTGGTATGCCCCTGTGGCCTCCGTTGCCCTTCTCGGAGCGGCACTGACCGGCTGCGGCTGTTCCCTGATCTTCCCGGCGCTGGGGGTTGAGGTGGTAAAACGCGTCGCGCCACAGGTGCGCGGTACGGCGTTGGGCGGTTATGCGGCGTTTCAGGACATCTCATACGGTGTCACCGGACCGCTGGCGGGGCTCCTGGCCACGTCGTTTGGTTATCCCTCTGTCTTCCTTGCGGGAGCCGTTTCAGCCGTTGTTGGGATCGTGGTGACGCTGGTGGCGTTTCGCAGGTCTTGAGCCGTTGTTGCCGGGTGGCGGCTTCGCCTTACCCGGCCTACCGTTCGGGTCGTTGTAGGCCCGGTAAGCGCAGCGCCACCGGGCAAAACATCAGGCAACGAGCCAGAAAATCGCGAGTGCAATCAGTAACGCAATAAACAGTAATCCCGGACGCGCAGAGAGGGTTCTGAAGGTCTCCACCACCGGCGCAAACAGCGGGCTATAGATCGGTTGAATATCCCTGACTTCCGGCACGCCGCCTTCGCGCTCGGCGCGGCGAATAAAGATCTGATTCAGCAAATCTTGCACCTGCGCGGTGGTCAGTACCGTTTGCGGCGTGGCCTGCCAGGTCTGCTGGGCGTAATCCCGAATCACCTCAAATTCATGCAGCTCCAGCGGCTGCTTCAGTGCCGCCTGTAGCGTATGCAGGGTAGGGGTACTTTGGGTGCTCAGCGTCTGGCGAGCCTGTAGCCAGGTGACCAGATGCGTAAACTGTTTGGCCGGGATCAGCTCGCCCGCTTTCACGCCGGAAAGCTCGAGCATCGACTGCCAGATAAGCTTTGTTGATTCGCCGGTGGCGGCGGCCAGCCTGGTCACCATCTGATTCAACGTATTGTGTTCAGCAGGCAGCAGCGGACGCTCGGTTGACGGACGCTGTTGCGGTTGCGGGATGGTCAGCTGATTGGTTTGCAGCAGCGTCAGCACGGTTTTCAGCTGCTCTGGCGTTAGCTGGCTCAGGGCGGTCTGGCCAAACTGCTGTCGAATGAAATCACTGACTGCCTGACGGTTGTTGCCCTGGCTCAACAACTCGGTCAGTTGTGAAACTATCTGGCGAGTGGTGTGATTTTGCTGTGCGGTGGTAATACGCTGATTCAGATTTTGCTCGGCCGCAGGGAAGTGGCGCGACTGCAACGGTGCATCGTTGCGGACGCCTAAATCATGCTTTACCCCGGCCCAGACTTCCGCATTTTGCTGTGAAGTGAGCGCGATCAGGCGCGTGATCAGGCGCTCCAGCACGGTGCGCTGTTGCGTGGAAAGCGGTTGTTCACCTGCAACGTTTGGCGTGACAGGGCCTTCACCCGGAGGGCGTGGTGGCGTACCTGAAATAGGCTGCATCGTCAAAAATCCTTAAAGTCAAAACTCAGCGTAAACCCGGCATGCATATATGCCTGGCGGCCAGATTATGGCACACTTGGCAGGTTTTCTTCCTCTCAAACAGGTACTCAGACGTGAAAATCCTCGTTGATGAAAATATGCCTTACGCCCGCGAGCTCTTTAGCCGCCTTGGTAATGTTAAGGCTGTCCCTGGTCGACCCATTCCGGTAAACGAGCTGGATGATGCCGATGCCCTGATGGTGCGCTCGGTGACCAAAGTAAATGAGGCGTTGCTCTCCGGCAAAGCGATTAAATTCGTCGGAACCGCAACGGCCGGGACGGATCATGTGGATGACAAATGGCTTACGCAGGCGGGGATCGGGTTTTCCGCCGCGCCTGGCTGTAACGCCATTGCGGTAGTGGAATACGTTTTCTCTTCTCTGCTGATGCTGGCAGAGCGCGACGGTTTTGCGCTGAAAGACCGCACCGTAGGCATTGTCGGGGTGGGCAACGTGGGAGGACGCCTGCAAAAACGCCTTGAGGCGTTAGGCATTCGCACCCTGCTGTGTGATCCGCCGCGTAAAGACAACGGTGATGAAGGCGACTTCCGCCCCCTGGATGAGCTGGTTGAAGCATGTGACGTCATCACCTTCCATACGCCCCTCTTCAAAGAGGGGGCCTATAAGACGCTCCATCTTGCTGACGAGGCGCTGATCCGTCGTCTGAAGGCTGGCACTATTCTGATAAATGCCTGTCGTGGCCCGGTCGTCGATAACGCCGCGTTGCTGAAATGTCTGGAAGAGGGGCAGGATCTCAGCGTGGTGCTGGACGTCTGGGAGCCGGAGCCCGATCTCAACGTTGCCCTGCTGAACAAGGTCGACGTTGCAACCGCGCATATAGCGGGTTACACGCTCGAAGGAAAGGCCCGTGGCACCACCCAGGTCTTTGAGGCCTATAGCGCCTTTATTGGCCGTCCGCAGCAGGTGGCGCTGGACACTTTACTCCCCGCGCCTGAATTTGGCCGCATTACCCTGCATGGCCCGCTCGATCAGGCAACGCTGAAAAGGCTGGTTCATTTGGTGTATGATGTGCGCCGCGATGATGCGCTGCTGCGTAAAGTGGCGGGGATCCCGGGGGAGTTTGACAAGCTGCGCAAGAATTACGTTGAGCGCCGTGAATGGTCTTCTCTGTATGTGATGTGCGATGACGCGTCGGCGGCAGCGCTGCTGCATAAACTGGGTTTTAACGCCGTTCATCACCCGGCGCATTAATGTCTTCTTAACGCTCCCTGTTGGATACTCCGACAGGGACGCTTTTTTATTTCTGGAGTAAACCACCATGTCTGAAGGCTGGAACATTGCCATTTTAGGTGCCACGGGTGCCGTGGGTGAAGCCCTGCTCGAAACCCTTGCTGAGCGTCAGTTCCCGGTGGGTGATATCTATGCACTGGCGCGCACTGACAGCGCCGGTGAGCATCTGCGTTTTGGCGGCAAATCCGTCATGGTTCAGGATGCCGCCGAATTCGACTGGACGCAGGCGCAGCTGGCCTTTTTTGCGGCAGGTGCTGAAGCCACCGCGTCGTACATTGAAGACGCGACGAATTCTGGCTGTCTGGTGATCGACCTGAGCGGCCTGTTCTCGATGGAGCCGGATGTCCCGCTGGTGGTGCCGGACGTGAACCCGTTTGTCCTGGCCGACTACCGTAACCGCAATATCATTGCGGTTCCCAATAGCCTGACCAGCCAACTGCTGACCGCTCTTAAACCTTTAATCGACGATGGCGGTCTGTCGCGTATCACCGTGACCAGCCTGCTTTCCGCTTCTGCGCAAGGCAAAAAGGCCCTCGACGCGCTGGCCGGACAGAGTGCGAAGCTCCTGAACGGCATCCCGATTGACGAAGACGATTTCTTCGGCCGTCAGCTGGCATTCAATATGCTGCCGCTGCTGCCGGATCGTGAAGGCTCCGTGCGTGAAGAGCGCCGTATCGTCGACGAAGCGCGCAAAATTCTGCAGGACGAGGGGCTGATGATCTCCGCAAACGTCGTGCAGTCGCCGGTCTTTTACGGTCATGCGCAGATGGTAGGTTTCGAAGCCCTGCGTCCGCTGGCCGCAGAAGAAGCGCGTGATGCGTTCGGCCGCGGTGAAGACATTGTGCTCTCCGAAGAGAGTGAATTCCCGACGCAGGTTGGCGATGCCACCGGCAGCGCACACCTCTCGGTGGGCTGCGTACGGAATGATTACGGTATGCCGGAGCAGGTTCAATTCTGGTCCGTAGCCGATAACGTGCGCTTCGGCGGCGCGCTGATGGCGGTCAAAATCGCTGAAAAACTGGTGCAGGAGTATCTGTACTGATGTCAGACGTGGAACAAAAGCCGGTTCATAAAGTCGCCCTCGGTATCGAGTACGACGGCAGTAGATATTATGGCTGGCAGCGTCAAAATGAGGTGCGCAGTGTCCAGGAAAAACTGGAGAAAGCGCTCTCTCAGGTGGCGAACGAACCGATTAACGTCCTGTGTGCAGGACGCACTGACGCCGGTGTCCACGGAACGGGGCAGGTGGTTCACTTTGAAACCACCGCCGTGCGCAAGGACGCTGCCTGGACGTTGGGTGTAAATGCGAATTTACCTGGTGACATTGCGGTGCGCTGGGTGAAAGCTGTGCCGGATGATTTTCATGCGCGTTTCAGCGCCACTGCGCGCCGTTATCGCTATGTCATCTACAATCAGCGTCTTCGTCCGGCGGTGTTAAGCCAGGGCGTGACGCATTTTTATGAACCGCTGGATGCAGAACGTATGCATCGTGCGGCGCAGTGTCTGATTGGTGAAAATGACTTTACCTCGTTTCGTGCGGTGCAGTGTCAGTCCCGCACGCCGTGGCGTAACGTCATGCACATAAACGTCAGCCGTTTTGGCGCGTATGTGGTGGTGGATATCAAAGCCAATGCCTTTGTACATCATATGGTGCGGAATATTGTGGGCAGCCTGATGGAAGTGGGCGCCGGACACCAGCCGGAGAGCTGGATTGCAGAACTGCTGGCAGCGAAGGACAGAACGCTTGCGGCAGCAACGGCGAAAGCGGAAGGGCTGTATCTGGTCTCGGTGGACTATCCGGACCGGTTTGACCTGCCAAAACCGCCAATGGGCCCGCTGTTTCTGGCGGACTAAACAAAGGTGCAATTAAGGCTTAGACAATATGGACGTAATACGTTTTCTGATTGATTTCATTCTGCATATTGATGTTCACCTGGCGGAGCTGGTCGCGCAGTATGGCGTCTGGGTGTATGCCATTCTGTTCCTCATTCTGTTCTGTGAAACCGGTCTGGTAGTCACGCCATTTCTGCCGGGGGATTCGCTGCTGTTCGTCGCGGGGGCGTTATCTGCGCTGCCTGGCAACGATTTGAATGTGCACATAATGGTGGTGCTGATGGTGATCGCCGCAATTGTCGGTGACGCGGTCAACTACACCATTGGACGGGTCTTCGGTGAGCGCTTATTCAGCAATCCGGACTCAAAAATTTTCCGTCGTAGCTATTTAGATAAAACCCACGCGTTTTATGAGCGCCACGGTGGAAAAACCATTATCCTTGCGCGTTTTGTGCCTATTGTGCGTACATTTGCGCCATTTGTGGCGGGAATGGGGCACATGTCCTATCGTCATTTTGCGGCATACAACGTCATTGGCGCGCTGCTGTGGGTGCTGCTCTTTACCTATGCAGGCTACCTGTTTGGCGATCTCCCTGTAGTTCAGGAAAACCTTAAGTTACTGATTGTAGCGATTATTGTGCTTTCTGTTTTACCGGGTGTTATCGAAATCATTCGTCACAAGCGCGCGGCAGCAAAGCAAGCGAAGTAAATGCACGCAGGCGGTTCGACCACTTTTTTATCCAAAGTTTCGGGCTGTTATGTTTTAATGTGCAACATTCATGGTCTGTTGGAGGCAAAAATGGCATTATTCGCCTCTTACAGCAAAACTGGCATACGACCAGGTTCAGGCAGAAAGGTTATCAATGAGCTGGATTGAACGAATTAAAAGCAACATTACCCCAACGCGTAAAGCGAGCATTCCTGAAGGGGTATGGACGAAGTGTGATAGCTGTGGTCAGGTTCTGTATCGCGCAGAACTGGAACGCAATCTTGAGGTGTGTCCGAAGTGTGACCACCACATGCGCATGACGGCGCGTAATCGCCTGCACAGCCTGCTGGACGAAGGTTCTCTGGTAGAACTGGGTAGCGAGCTTGAGCCAAAAGATGTGCTCAAGTTCCGTGATTCCAAAAAATATAAAGATCGCCTGGCCTCTGCACAGAAAGAGACCGGCGAGAAAGACGCGCTGGTCGTGATGAAAGGCACCCTGCACGAGATGCCGGTAGTGGCCGCCGCGTTTGAGTTCTCCTTCATGGGTGGCTCAATGGGTTCCGTGGTCGGTGCGCGCTTTGTGCGTGCTGTTGAGCAGGCACTGGAAGACAACTGCCCGCTGATCTGCTTCTCCGCCTCTGGCGGTGCACGTATGCAAGAAGCGCTGATGTCCCTGATGCAGATGGCGAAAACCTCTGCTGCGCTGGCTAAAATGCAGGAGCGCGGTCTGCCGTACATCTCTGTACTGACCGACCCAACCATGGGTGGCGTTTCTGCAAGCTTTGCGATGCTGGGCGATCTGAACATCGCTGAGCCAAAAGCGCTGATCGGCTTTGCTGGTCCTCGCGTTATCGAGCAGACCGTACGTGAAAAACTGCCGCCGGGCTTCCAGCGCAGTGAGTTCCTCATTGAGAAAGGCGCGATTGACATGATCGTCCGCCGCCCGGAAATGCGCCTGAAACTGGCGAGCATCCTGGCGAAGCTGATGAATCTGCCGGCGCCGAACCCGGATGAGCCGCGCGAAGGCGTGGTAGTACCGGATCAGGAACCCGAGGCCTGATAACTGAAAAGGGCAGGGCCGGTTGGCGCTGCCCTTTTGCTTTATAAACTGTTAATGACAACCGGGCATCATGGAAAATAAAAGCATTCCCCAAGCCACGTCGCCCCTGGCCACGTGGCTTTCTTATCTGGAAAACCTGCACAGTAAAACCATTGATATGGGGCTTGAACGCGTAAGCCAGGTTGCTGCGCGTCTCGATGTGCTGAAACCTGCGCCGTTTGTTTTTACCGTCGCCGGAACCAACGGTAAAGGCACCACCTGCCGTACGCTTGAAGCTGTCCTGATGGCTGCCGGTTACAAGGTTGGTGTCTACAGCTCTCCGCACCTGGTACGTTATACCGAGCGGGTTCGCATGCAAAACAGCGAACTGCCAGAGTCTGCGCATACGGCGTCGTTCGCAGAAATTGAAGCGGCGCGCGGTGAGATTTCATTAACCTATTTCGAATACGGCACTCTGTCGGCGCTGTGGCTGTTTAAACAGGCGCAGCTGGACGTGGTGATTCTGGAAGTGGGCCTCGGCGGGCGTCTGGATGCCACCAATATGGTGGATGCCGATGTGGCGGTGGTCACCAGCATTGCCCTGGATCATACCGACTGGCTCGGCCCCGATCGCGAAAGTATTGGCCGTGAGAAGGCCGGTATTTTCCGCACGAATAAGCCCGCGGTGGTTGGCGAGCCGGATATGCCGCACACCATTGCCGACGTGGCGAAAGAGAAGGGCGCTCACCTGCTGCGCCGGGGTGTGGACTGGCAGTATGAGGTTCAGAACAACGGCTGGCGCTATCGCGATGCGCAGGGAACGCTGGAGAATCTGCCCCTGCCGCAGGTACCGCAACCTAATGCCGCCACCGCCCTGGCGGCACTGCGCGCAAGCGGGCTGGCGGTGAGCGAACAGGCCATCCGCGACGGTATTCAGAATGCGATTCTGCCCGGGCGTTTTCAGATTGTCAGCGACGCTCCGCGGCTGATACTGGATGTCGCACATAACCCGCATGCTGCGGCGTATCTCGCCGCGCGTCTCAAATCGTTACCAAAAACCGGGCGCGTGCTGGCGGTTATCGGTATGCTTCATGATAAAGATATCGGCGGTACGCTGGCCTGCATGGAGAGTGTGGTCGATAGCTGGTATTGTGCTCCTCTGGAGGGGCCGCGCGGTGCGACGGCCGAGCAGTTGCTGGAACATCTCGGCAAAGGCGCAATCTACAATAGCGTGGCTCAGGCCTGGCAAGCTGCGATGGCGGATGCTAAACCAGAAGATACCGTGCTGGTGTGTGGTTCGTTCCACACGGTGGCACATGTCATGGAAGTGATGGACGCGGGGAGAACCGGTGGCGAGTAAGTTTCAGAACCGTTTAACAGGAACCATTGTGCTGGTCGCGCTCGGGGTGATTATCCTCCCGGGTCTGCTCGACGGGCAGAAAAAGCATTACCAGGATGAATTTGCAGCCATTCCGCTGGTGCCGAAGCCGGGCGATCGCGACGAACCGGATATGCTGCCTGCGGCGACCCAGGCGCTGCCTGCTCAGCCGCCGGAAGGGGCGGCTGAAGAAGTGCGTGCCGGGGATGCGGCCGCGCCGTCCCTCGATCCGTCTCGTCTGGCGGCGAATAACAACATCGAAATCGATCCGGTGCCGGTAGAGCAGCCGAAGCCGGTTGAAAAACCGAAGCCGGTGGAAAAAACACAGCCGAAACCGCAGCGGGATAAAGCAGCAGAACAGCTGGCCGCGGCTTCAGAGACGCCGCCTGCGGCAAAACCGGCCCAGCAAGAGGCTGCACCGACGGGTAAAGCCTACGTTGTGCAGTTGGGTGCGCTGAAAAATGCCGATAAGGTCAATGAGGTAGTGGGTAAGCTGCGCAGTGCGGGTTATCGCGTTTACACTTCACCTTCCACGCCGGTGCAGGGTAAAATCACCCGTATCCTTGTGGGGCCAGAAGCGTCTAAGGATAAGCTCAAAGGCTCGCTCGGTGAGCTGAAGCAGATCTCTGGCCTGAGCGGTGTGGTGATGAACTACAGCGCGAACTGATAAGGTTCCCCTCACCCCGGCCCTCTTCCCAAAGGGGTGAGGGTGAGGGGGAGTGGCAGACGTCCAAAGAGACGTAATAAGCCAACGGCGTTGAACATTTTTTCAGCGCCTTTTTTATTTACGCGCGGGAAGGAAATCCCTACGCAAACGTTTTCTTTTTCTGTTAGAATTCGCCCCGAACTGGATGACAGGGCGTTAAATCGTGGGACACATATGGTCTGGATTGATTACGCCATCATTGCGGTGATTGGTTTTTCCTGTCTGGTTAGCCTGATCCGTGGCTTTGTTCGTGAAGCGTTATCGCTGGTGACTTGGGGTTGTGCTTTCTTTGTTGCCAGTCATTACTACACTTACCTGTCTGTCTGGTTCACGGGCTTTGAAGATGAACTGGTCCGAAATGGAATCGCCATCGCGGTGCTGTTTATCGCGACGCTGATTGTCGGCGCTATCGTAAATTACGTGATAGGTCAGCTGGTCGAGAAAACCGGTCTGTCAGGAACGGACAGGGTGCTCGGGATCTGTTTCGGGGCATTACGAGGCGTGCTGATTGTGGCCGCGATACTGTTCTTCCTGGATACCTTTACCGGGTTTTCCAAAAGTGAAGACTGGCAGAAATCGCAGCTCATTCCAGAGTTCAGCTTCATCATCAGGTGGTTCTTTGACTATCTGCAAAGCTCGTCGAGTTTCTTGCCCAGAGTGTAACCCGCTCTGAGATGTGGCTTAACGAGGAAAAGACGAATGTGCGGTATTGTCGGTATCGCCGGTTTCATGCCGGTAAACCAGTCGATTTATGACGCGTTAACGGTGCTTCAGCACCGTGGGCAGGATGCTGCGGGTATCATCACCATTGATGCAAACAACTGCTTCCGTTTACGTAAGGCGAATGGCCTGGTAAACGATGTGTTTGAAGCCCGCCATATGCAGCGTCTGCAAGGTAATATGGGGATCGGTCACGTTCGTTATCCTACTGCTGGCAGTTCCAGCGCCTCTGAGGCACAGCCTTTCTACGTCAACTCACCGTATGGCATCACGCTTGCTCACAACGGCAACCTGACCAACGCGCATGAGCTGCGTAAAAAGCTGTTTGAAGAGAAACGTCGCCACATTAACACCACCTCTGATTCAGAAATCCTGCTCAACGTGTTCGCGAGCGAGCTGGATAACTTCCGCCACTATCCGCTGGAAGCAGACAATATTTTTGCCGCCGTTGCTGCGACAAACCGCCAGATCCGCGGTGCCTACGCCTGCGTGGCGATGATTATCGGTCACGGAATGGTCGCTTTCCGCGATCCAAACGGTATCCGCCCGCTGGTGCTCGGTAAGCGTGACCTGGGTGATGGTCGTACCGAATATATGGTTGCCTCTGAAAGCGTGGCGCTGGACACCCTGGGCTTCGAATTCCTGCGTGATGTAGCCCCTGGCGAAGCGGTCTATATCACTGAGAAGGGCCAGCTGTTTACCCGCCAGTGTGCAGACAACCCGGTCAGCAACCCGTGCCTGTTCGAATACGTGTATTTCGCCCGTCCGGACTCGTTTATCGATAAGATCTCCGTCTACAGCGCCCGCGTGAATATGGGTACCAAGCTGGGTGAGAAGATTGCCCGCGAGTGGGACGATCTGGACATCGACGTGGTCATTCCTATCCCGGAAACGTCCTGCGATATCGCGCTGGAAATCGCCCGCATTCTGGATAAGCCATACCGTCAGGGCTTCGTGAAGAACCGCTACGTTGGCCGTACCTTTATCATGCCGGGTCAGCAGCTGCGCCGTAAGTCCGTGCGTCGTAAACTGAACGCTAACCGCGCTGAGTTCCGCGACAAGAACGTGCTGCTGGTGGATGACTCCATTGTGCGTGGCACCACCTCAGAGCAGATTATCGAGATGGCGCGTGAAGCCGGTGCGAAGAAAGTGTATCTGGCCTCTGCGGCACCGGAGATTCGCTTCCCGAACGTGTATGGCATTGATATGCCTACCGCGAACGAGCTGATTGCCCACGGCCGTGAAGTGGACGAGATTCGCCAGATCATCGGTGCCGATGGCCTGATTTTCCAGGATCTGAACGATCTTATCGACGCGGTGCGCGCCGAGAACCCGGATATTCAGCAGTTTGAATGTTCCGTGTTTAACGGGGTTTACGTCACCAAAGATGTTGATCAGCAGTATCTGGACTATCTCGATTCACTGCGCAACGACGATGCGAAAGCCGTCCAGCTGCAAAACGATCTCGAAAGCTTAGAGATGCACAACGAAGGTTAATTGTGCAGGCAAGTGAGGGCCTTCGCCCTCACTTGCAACTCCCCGCAAAATCCTGCACAGTCTGCCCTGAAATCAGTAAGGGCGAAAATCATGAAACGACTCATTGTTGGGCTTAGCGGCGCCAGTGGCGCGATCTACGGCGTGCGTCTGTTGCAGGTGCTGCGTGACGTGGCGGAAGTTGAAACCCATCTGGTGATGAGCCAGGCGGCGCGTCAGACCCTCTCCCTCGAAACCGATCTCTCGCTGCGCGATGTCCAGGCGCTGGCGGATGTGGTACACGATGCCCGCGATATCGCTGCCAGCATCTCCTCCGGCTCGTTTAAAACCGCGGGCATGGTGATATTGCCCTGTTCAATAAAGACCCTATCCGGCATCGTGAACAGCTATACCGACACGCTGGTGACGCGTGCGGCGGACGTGGTGCTGAAGGAGCGTCGTCCTCTGGTGCTTTGCGTGCGCGAAACGCCGCTGCATCTGGGGCATCTGCGTTTAATGACCCAGGCCGCTGAACTGGGCGCGGTGATCATGCCGCCGGTGCCGGCGTTTTATCATCGTCCGGCCTCGCTCGATGACGTGATTAATCAGACAGTGAACCGCGTGCTGGATCAGTTTGATATCGACCTGCCCGAAGACCTCTTCACCCGCTGGCAGGGCGCCTGATTCTGTGCACAAACAGCGTGCATGAACAGAGACGATGCCCTGTTTCAGGGCAAAATTGCAACGGCGATCATATCCTCGACATTTAATTCGTTTTTTCCCTTTTTCTCTTTCCGGTTCGTTCGGCAGACCTGCTATCTTTCACCATTAAGGCAATATCGCAACGTTTTATTAACATATTTAACGCCGAAGTTTTGACCCGACGGCAATGTGGCATAAGACCTGCAAGAGAAGCCTGCAACACAACACACAACACAATACATAATAAAATCACGGTACTTGAGGGTAAATGTATGAAGAAGACGGTTCTGGCTCTGTCTTTGCTGGTGGGGTTAAGTGCAGCCGCAGGTAGCTATGCAGCGCTTCCACAGACAGTGCGTATCGGTACAGACGCAACCTACGCGCCATTCTCTTCCAAGGATGCGAAAGGCGATTTCGTAGGGTTTGATATCGATCTGGGTAATCAGATGTGCAAACGCATTGCGGTGAAATGCACATGGGTGGGCAGCGACTTTGACGCGTTAATTCCGTCGCTGAAAGCCAAGAAAATCGACGCCATTATCTCTTCTCTTTCCATCACCGAAAAACGTCAGCAGGAGATTGCCTTCTCTGACAAGCTCTACGCCGCGGATTCCCGTCTGATTGCGGCAAAAGGCTCCCCCATTCAGCCAACCATTGACTCCCTGAAAGGTAAGCATGTCGGCGTGCTGCAGGGGTCGACTCAGGAAGGTTATGCCAATGCAAACTGGCGTGAGAAGGGCGTTGACGTGGTGGCTTACCAGAACCAGGATCTGATTTATTCTGACCTGGCGGCCGGTCGTCTGGATGCGGCATTCCAGGATGAGGTTGCCGCAAGTGAAGGCTTCCTGAAACAGCCGGCAGGTAAAGACTACGCCTTTGCTGGCCCGTCCGTGAAAGACAAAAAATACTTTGGTGACGGCACCGGTATTGGCCTGCGTAAAGATGATACCGAGCTGAAAGCCGCCTTCGACAAAGCGTTTGCAGAACTGCGCAAAGACGGTACCTACGACAAACTGGCGAAGAAATACTTCGACTTCAACGTCTACGGTGATTGATACTCGATGATTGTGCACTGTTCTGGTGCATTGCGGGTGTGATTGATCCAATATGGTGCGTTTCGTGCACCGTATTGGATCGCTGTGTGCATACTTACGCATTTATCATGCAAAAAATCTCGCCTGAAAGGCATTAATCTTTGCCTGATGGCGTGGATTGATGGCACATTAGCACCACCCCGTCGTCGTAAAAATCACGTAAGAAGACAGTTTGTTGAGGACAGATATGAAAAAACTCGTGTTGTCGTTATCTCTGGTGCTGGCCTTTTCCAGCGCTACCGCGGCGTTCGCAGCAATTCCGCAGAAAATTCGTATTGGTACCGACCCTACCTATGCCCCGTTCGAATCTAAGAATTCGAAGGGTGAACTGGTCGGTTTTGACATTGATCTGGCCAATGAGCTGTGCAAACGCATCAAAGCGCAGTGTACCTACGTTGAGAACCCGCTGGATGCGCTGATCCCTTCGCTGAAAGCAAAAAAAATCGACGTTATCATGTCCTCACTTTCCATCACTGAAAAACGTCAGCAGGAGATTGCCTTCACCGACAAACTCTATGCGGCAGATTCTCGTCTGGTGGTGGCTAAATCGTCTGACATCCAGCCAACCCTCGAATCACTGAAGGGCAAACGCGTGGGCGTGCTGCAGGGCACTACCCAGGAAACCTACGGTAATGAACACTGGGCACCGAAGGGGATTGAAATCGTCTCTTATCAGGGCCAGGAAAATATCTACGCTGATCTGACGGCAGGCCGTATCGACGCCGCTTTCCAGGATGAAGTCGCTGCGAGCGAAGGCTTCCTGAAGACGCCGGTAGGTAAAGATTACAAATTTGGCGGTCCATCCATTAAAGATGTGAAGTTGTTTGGTGTCGGCACCGGTATGGGTCTGCGTAAAGAAGACAACGAGCTGCGCGAAGCGCTGAACAAAGCGTTTGCTGAAATGCGCGCTGATGGCACGTACGACAAACTGGCGAAAAAGTACTTCGATTTTAATGTTTACGGCGGCTAATCGCCCCGTCAAATAACGTGCGGCCCCTCCCGCTCAGGGAGGGGATAAGACACGGTCCATCACTCACGATACGACAGGGCTCGCGGTATGCTGTACGGATTTTCTGGCGTTATTTTACAGGGCGCGCTTGTCACCCTTGAGCTGGCTATCAGCTCCGTGGTGCTGGCGGTGCTGATAGGTCTGGCAGGCGCAGGGGCGAAGCTTTCGGCTAACAAACCGCTGGCGCTGATTTTTGAAGGTTATACCACGCTGATTCGCGGCGTTCCCGATCTGGTGCTGATGCTGCTTATCTTTTACGGGCTGCAGATCGCGCTTAACAGCGTGACGGACGCCATGGGAATGGGGCAGATCGATATCGACCCGATGGTGGCCGGTATTATCACTCTCGGTTTTATCTACGGCGCGTACTTTACCGAAACTTTCCGCGGCGCTTATATGGCGGTACCGAAAGGACACATAGAAGCGGCGACCGCCTACGGTTTTACCTCCTCCCAGACGTTTCGCCGGATTATGTTCCCGGCCATGATGCGCTACGCGCTTCCGGGCATTGGCAACAACTGGCAGGTTATCCTCAAGGCCACGGCGCTGGTCTCTCTGCTGGGTCTGGAAGATGTGGTTAAGGCCACGCAGCTTGCCGGTAAAAGTACCTGGGAGCCGTTCTACTTTGCGGTGGTGTGTGGCGTGATCTATCTGGTCTTTACGACCGTCTCCAATGGTGTGCTGCTTCTGCTCGAACGTCGCTACTCCGTGGGTGTGAAGAGGGCTGACCTGTGATTGAGATTATTCAGGAATACTGGAAATCGCTGCTGTGGACGGACGGCTATCGCTTCACCGGCGTGGCCATTACGCTGTGGCTGCTGATCTCTTCGGTGGTGATGGGTGGCATTCTGTCGGTGTTTCTTGCCATTGGCCGCGTGTCGAACAATAAATTTATTCAGTTCCCGATCTGGCTGTTTACCTACGTATTCCGTGGTACACCACTTTACGTACAGCTGCTGGTGTTCTATTCGGGCATGTATACGCTGGAGATTGTGAAAGGCACCGAGATGCTGAACGCCTTCTTCCGCAGCGGCCTGAACTGTACGGTGCTGGCGTTGACGCTCAACACCTGCGCCTACACCACCGAGATTTTCGCCGGGGCCATCCGCTCCGTTCCTTACGGAGAAATCGAAGCGGCGCGCGCTTACGGTTTCTCGTCGGTGAAACTGTACCGTTGCATTATTCTACCCTCGGCGCTGCGTATCGCATTGCCAGCCTACAGTAACGAAGTGATTTTAATGCTCCACTCCACCGCGCTGGCCTTTACCGCCACGGTGCCGGACCTGCTTAAAATCGCCCGCGATATTAACTCTGCGACCTATCAGCCGTTTACCGCGTTTGGCATTGCGGCAGTGCTCTATTTGATTATTTCATACGTCCTGATTAGCCTGTTCCGTAAGGCAGAAAAGCGCTGGTTGCAGCATATAAAACCCTCTTCGACGCACTGAGAATGATGATGGCTGAGAACAAATTAAACGTAATTGATTTGCACAAACGCTACGGCGAACATGAAGTGCTGAAAGGGGTGTCGCTGCAGGCAAATGCAGGCGACGTGATCAGTATTATCGGATCATCCGGCTCGGGGAAAAGTACCTTCCTGCGCTGCATCAACTTCCTCGAAAAGCCGAGTGAAGGCTCAATTGTGGTGAGCGGGCAGAATATCAATCTGACCCGGGATAAAGACGGCCAGCTTAAGGTGGCAGATAAGAACCAGCTGCGCCTGCTGCGCACGCGGCTGACAATGGTGTTCCAGCACTTCAACCTCTGGAGCCACATGACGGTGCTGGAGAACGTGATGGAAGCGCCGGTTCAGGTGCTGGGTTTAAGCAAGCAGGAGGCCCGTGAGCGCGCGGTGAAATACCTGGCGAAAGTGGGTATCGATGAGCGACAGCAGATAAAGTACCCGGTGCATCTCTCTGGTGGTCAGCAGCAGCGTGTCTCTATCGCCCGTGCGCTGGCGATGGAGCCTGAAGTATTGCTGTTCGACGAACCGACCTCAGCACTTGACCCGGAACTGGTTGGTGAAGTACTGCGCATCATGCAGAAGCTGGCCGAAGAGGGTAAAACCATGGTTGTGGTAACGCACGAGATGGGCTTTGCCCGCAACGTCTCGAACCACGTGATCTTCCTGCATCAGGGAAAAATCGAAGAGCAGGGGCATCCGGATGAGGTGCTGGCGAATCCGCAAAGCCCGCGTTTGCAGCAGTTCCTGAAGGGCTCTTTGAAGTAAGTTTTGCCTCCTCTCCCCGTGGGAGAGGGCCGCGGTGCAGCCCAATCGCCCGGTGGCGCTTCGCTTACCGGGCCTACAGGCTGGGTTTTCTCCCTCTCCTGTGGGAGAGGGCCGGGGTGAGGGCATCAGACCGCACCGCACTCCAGCCGATACACCCAGTCGTCATACCGTACGCCGTCAATCTCGTACGCCTTCTCCAGCACCTGCGTACGCACAAACCCCGCTTTCTCCAGTACCCGCACCGACCCGCCGTTGTCCGCCAGCACGTAGGCGTTAATCGCTTTCACGCCGGTCTGGTTAAACGCATATTCACATACCGCGCGCAACGCCTCACTGGCGATACCTTTCCCCTGCGCGGCAGGCACAACCGTATAGCCAATATCAGCCTCTTCACGATTCTCTGGGCTGATCTGCAGGCCGATATCGCCCAGCGGCGTGTCATCATCATGAAAACGAATCACAAAAACGTGCGCCGCCGTTAAGCGCGCAGCAAATACGCGCCGGGTCTCTTTTTCCGGCGCGATGGCGGCCATGTAACGCATGATATTGCGATCTTCCCGCAACGAGCGGAAGAAGGCCCAGTCAGTGGGTTCGAAAGGGGTGAGGTGAAGCCGGGGTGTGGTGATGGTTGCCATAGTTACGCCATTTCATCGGGACATGGCATACAAATGTAACATATTCACCCCACCACATCCCTCAACGCCTCTTCTAAGTCATACCAGCGAAACGCAAACCCGGCCGCTTCCAGCCGTTTAGGCAGCGCGCGCTGCCCGCCCAGCGCCAGCACGGACGCTTCACCCATCATCAGGCGAATCACGGTTGCGGGCACGCGCAAAATCGCCGGGCGATGCAGAGCATGACCCAGCGCGTGGGCAAACTGCTCGTTACGCACCGGGTACGGCGCAACCATATTGAACGGCCCACGCAGATCGTTATCCAGCAGCCAGAGAATACCGTTGACCATATCGTCGATGTGGATCCACGGCAGATACTGACGACCATTACCGATGGGGCCGCCCAGTCCGAGCCGGAACGGAGGAAGCATCTTCGCCAGAATGCCGCCTTTCGGCGCGAGAACGACGCCGGTACGCAGCAGGCACACGCGGGTATTATCGCTCTGGGCAGCACAGGCAATACGTTCCCACTGGGCGCAGAGCTTATGGGTAAACTCGTTGTGCGGCGGCTCTTCTTCGGTCACGACCACCTCACCGAGATCGCCGTAATAGCCTACCGCAGAACCGGAAATCAGTACCGATGGCGGGGTATGGCTGTTACGGATGAGCTCGACCAGCTTTTCGGTGATGTTCCAGCGGCTGCTGCATAACAGCTGTTTTTGCTCTTCCGTCCAGCGTTTGTCGGCGATAGGTTCACCGGCCAGGTTGATGACGGCGTCAAAACCGTCCAGATTCTGCCGGTCAGCCAGATTTTTCCAGATGTCGATACCGGCACCCAGCACCTGGCGCGCTTTCTCAGGGCTGCGCGTTACCACGGTAATGTCGTGATGTAACGCCTGCAGGCGCGCAATGAGATGACGGCCAATCAGGCCTGTACCGCCGGTCAGCAGAATCTTCATACAACCTCCAGGTTTACGCCCGGCGCTGCCAGCTTAACGTCATGGAGACGGAGTCGGCATAACGCAGGGCGTGAAGTTTATCGATCTCTACTTCAGCATAAGTGACCCAGTGATGTTCGCGTGCGATGTCGAGCACATCCTGAGTTAATTTTTCCAGCAGAGAGAAGCGGTTATTTTCCACGTACTGAATGATGCTTTTCGTAATCGTGCGATAGTTCAGCGCGTCATTGATATCTTCACTGCCTCTCGCTTTGTCTGCCGGATAGTGGATAACCACATTAATCACGATATCCTGACGGTTGGCGATCTCCTCGTCTTTGATACCGATAAAAGTACGTAAGCGTAAATTTTTTATACGAATAATAGCGTCATGCTGCGACATTGCAGGTCTTCTCCGTGTCAGTATTTCCTCCCCATAATACATGAGAGCCTGACACGCGCCCAACCGGGCGCAGGCCTAAATCTCCTGGATTTTTTTCATCGCACGCTCGGTCGCCGGGCGGGTGCGGATACGTTCAAACCAGTTGTTAACCGCCGGGTAAGAGGCTAAATCAATACGGTGACGTTCATGGGTATTGACCCACGGCCAGCAGGCGATATCGGCGATACTGTAATGATCGCCCCCGAGCCACGGTGATTTTTCCAGACGACGGTTCAGTACGCCGTACAGCCGCTGCGTTTCCACCTGATAGCGCTCTATCGCATACGGGATGGGTTGTGGCGCGTAAGCGGTAAAGTGGTGGTTCTGCCCCAGCATCGGGCCCAGGCCGCTTGTCTGCCAGAACAGCCACTGTAGCGTGTGGTGACGCTCGCGCAGTTCCCCGCTCAGCAGTTTGCCGGTTTTCTCCGCCAGATAGAGCAAAATCTCCCCCGATTCAAACAGGCTCAACGGTTTGCCGCCATCAGCTGGCAGGTTATCGATGATGGCCGGGATTTTGTTGTTCGGTGAGATGGCCAGAAAGAGAGGCCTGAACTGATCGCCTTTGCTGATATCCACGCGGATGATCCTGTATTCCAGCTCGGCTTCTTCAAGAAAGAGGGTGATCTTATGGCCGTTTGGAGTAGGGGCGTAATAAAGGTCGATCATTCTCAACTCCTGTCAGTGTGAAGTGTAATGCCATGACCAATCAGTATAGGTGGTTGTGCAAAATCGTGAGTTTTCATCAAGTGACAGCGGCGTAAAGAGACTATATGTTGAGGGAATACCGATCAGCCGATGAGGATGTTATGAACCAGCCTGTAATCACGTTGTGGTCCGATGCCCAATTCTTTTCACCCTATGTCATGAGCGTGTACGTGGCGCTGGCGGAAAAAGGGCTGTCATTTAGCCTGAAAACCGTTGATCTGGACGGCGGTGAACACCTGAAACCGCAGTGGCAGGGTTACGATCTGACCCGGCGCGTGCCGGTACTGGACATTGATGGCTTCGCGCTGAGTGAATCGTCGGCGATCGATGAATACCTGGAAGATCGGTTCGCACCACCAGAGTGGGAGCGTATTTATCCTCACGATCTGCAAAAGCGGGCCCGGGCACGGCAAATCCAGGCGTGGCTACGCAGCGATTTGGTGCCGATTCGCGTTGAACGCTCCACGGATGTGGTATTTGCGGGTGTGAAAAAGCCCGCCCTGAGTACTGAGGGGGCGCAGAGCGCGCAAAAGCTGATTGACACCGCCACCTCGCTGCTGGCCCACGGTAACCCGAACCTGTTTGGCGAATGGTGTATTGCCGATACCGACCTGGCGCTGATGCTGAACCGCTTGATCCTTAACGGCGATGACGTCCCCCAGCTGCTGGTGGATTACGCCACTTTCCAGTGGCAACGTGCGTCGGTGCAGCGCTATGTGGCACTCTCCGCTAAGCGCGTCGGCTGATAAGCCCTGGCGCTTAAGGTATGATAAGGGCAGTCTGTTTTTCTGAGGAGTGACTGATGAAACTGATGTTTGCGTCGGATATCCATGGATCGCTGCCCGCGACCGAGCGCGTTCTTTCCCTGTTCGCACAAATTGGGGCGCAGTGGCTGGTTATTCTGGGTGACGTGTTGAACCATGGTCCACGTAACGCATTGCCGGAAGGCTATGCCCCTGCGCAGGTGGTGGAAAAACTCAACCCGTATGCCTCGCGCATTATCGCCGTGCGCGGTAACTGCGACAGCGAAGTGGATCAGATGCTGCTGCACTTCCCCATGACCGCTCCGTGGCAACAGGTGCTGCTGGAAAAATGCCGTCTGTTCCTCACACATGGTCATCTTTTTAGCCCGGATAATCTCCCGGCGCTGGCCGCTGGCGATGTCCTGGTTTACGGCCATACTCATATTCCGGTAGCAGAAAAACGCGGGGAGATTTATCACTTCAACCCAGGTTCGGTCAGCATCCCGAAAGGCGGATACCCGGCGAGCTATGGCATGCTTGATGAGCATACGTTAAGCGTTATCGCACTTAATGATCAGCAAGTTATTGCACAGGTAGCGATTAATCCGTAAGTTACACCTCAACTGTAAACGCGCCGTAAGAGCGCTTAGACGAGAAGGTTTCCCGATGGTGGAGCAGAGTCATTTGGCAAGTACAGAGTGGGTTGACATTGTCAACGAAGAGAATGAAGTGATCGCGCAGGCCAGCCGCGAACAAATGCGCGCTGAACGCCTGCGTCATCGTGCGACGTATATTGTTGTTCATGACGGCATGGGCAAAATTTTGGTTCAACGCCGCACGGACACCAAAGATTTTCTCCCTGGTATGCTGGATGCCACTGCGGGCGGTGTCGTTCAGGCGGATGAGGTCCTGCTGGATTCCGCACGCCGTGAAGCGGAAGAAGAGTTAGGCATTGCGGGCGTACCGTTTGCCGAGCATGGACAGTTCTATTTTGAAGACGAACATTGCCGTGTCTGGGGCGGGCTGTTTAGCTGCGTTTCCCACGGGCCGTTCGCCCTGCAGGAAGAAGAAGTAAGCGAAGTGAGCTGGATGACGCCGGAAGAGATCACCGCGCGTTGTGACGAGTTCACGCCGGATTCGTTAAAAGCACTGGCGCTGTGGATGACCCGCAACGCCAAAAACGAATCGACTAAATCTGAGAAAGAAGAAGAGGCCGAATAAGCTTTAGCAGCTCTCCCTCAGACACAGACTGGATGCGATGGGTTTCTGATCGCGCCAGTCTCCGTCATTCAGACGTTCCAACAATGCACGTCCCGCTTCAATACCAATCTTACGATGGGGTACTGCCATCGTCGTCAGCGGCGGCTGACAGACACGGCTGACGTCGCTGTCGCCAAACCCGACCACGGCCAGATCGTCCGGCACCTTGATACGCCTGCGCTGGCACTCGTACAGCGCGCCACAGGCCAGTTCATCTGAGACGCAAACCAGCGCATCCAGCTCCGGCCACGCCAGCAGAAATTCAGGAAGTTGTGCGGCCCCCGTTGAAAAGCTCGGCGGCATGGCGGCGTTAATCACCCGGTTAGGCGACATATGGTGGCGCAGCATCGCTTTGTACCAGCCCTGCAAATGCTGCTGGAAAATCCACTGCTCCTGGTTGGCACACAGCAGGCCGATGTTCTGGTAGCCGCGTTTGATGACCATTTCCGTAAGTTCATACATGGCCGCGACGTTATCAATCCCGATATTCATATCGATAGGATCGGCGCGCATGGCGCCCATCTCCATCACCGGAATCGAGGCGTTTTTTAGCCAGTGACGCACGGTGTCAGTATGTTCGACGCTGAGCAATATCGCTGCGGCGATATTTGACGCCAGCAGCGTTTCCAGCAATTTCTCTTCCTGTTCAAGACGATGCTGGGATTCGGCCAGCATGATCTGATAGCCGGCGGGCTGTAACACCTGCTGGAGCCCGGCGAACATTTCGGAACAACCGGCTTCGGAAAGATTGGGGACGACCATCGCAATCGTCCATGACGAGGCCGAAGCCAGCGCACTGGCTGCAAGATTGGGCATATAGCCTAACTCTTGTACCGCGGCTTCTATTTTTTCTCGCAGTTTATCGGAAACCTGTTCAGGCGTGCGGAGAGCACGGGACACGGTCATTGTGCCCACACCGGCAAGCTGTGCGACATCGGCAAGTGTCACTTTACCGGTACTGCGCCGTTTTCGGGTTAGAGACATACACCTTCCTGCTGACAGGACGCCACTCATTTCATCCTTCGCTTCACGTGACAGGCAGTATACGCCTTAAATCCCTTTTTTTGCTGTGATTTCGCGCCAGGATGTTAATTTGATAGCGCTATCACACTTCTGAATGTTAGATCTTGGTAGCGCTATCTTTGTGATCCCGATCGCAGCCAATTCGTTATGCGTTGAATAAAGTTTGTTCATCTTTAGCGCGATGTCGGGAGGGAAAATGCTCAAAAAGTGGATATATGATACAACCATCACGCTGCAGGATAGCGTTGAGAGTTGGCCGCAGGCGCTGGAGATATGCGCGAAACCGTTGCTGGAGCTGCAGGTCATTGCGCCGGGATACGTAACGGCCATCATTGAGCAGCACCACACTTTAGGACCCTATTATGTGCTGGCACCAGGGCTGGCCATGCCGCATGCGCGGCCGGAAGAGGGGGCAAAAGGACTGGGCCTCTCATTATTAAAACTCAGGAAGGGCGTTTCATTCGGTGCAGGCGAATTTGATCCCGTCGATGTGATCGTTATGCTGGCGGCACCGGATAAACACAGCCATATCGAAATGATCTCCGCGCTGGCTGAATTATTTTCAAGCGATGAGGATATGGCAGAATTACATCAGGCGAATACCCTGGAGGAAATAAAAAAGATAATCGACCGCTTCTGATTTAATTATTTAATCCGACTCGTCACACACATTACGCGCAAGCGTGATGGGACATACTCTACGCAAAAAAGGGGACAACAATGAAAATCATGGCTATATGCGGTTCTGGCCTGGGCAGTAGTTTTATGGTCGAAATGAATATTAAAAAAGTGCTTAAGAAGCTGGACATTGACGCCGAGGTTGAGCACTCCGATCTCTCTTCAGCCACGCCCGGTGCGGCCGATCTTTTCGTGATGGCGAAAGATATTGCCTCCAGCGCCAGCGTGCCGGAAAACCAGTTGGTGGTGATCAACAACATCATCGATATCAACGAACTTGAAGCGCAGCTGCGTGCCTGGTTCG
This sequence comes from Enterobacter cloacae complex sp. 277I4, assembly GCF_050031465.1. Lineage (NCBI taxonomy): Bacteria > Pseudomonadati > Pseudomonadota > Gammaproteobacteria > Enterobacterales > Enterobacteriaceae > Enterobacter > Enterobacter cloacae complex sp. 277I4. The sequence continues at coordinate 3,569,230 of NZ_JBLGWC010000001.1, read as the reverse complement.
AAAGACAATAACCCTGATAAGGCGAGGTGGATATGTTTATCCTTGAAACGCTGAATTTCGTTGTCGATATTTTAAAAGTCCCTTCCGTGCTGGTAGGCCTGATTGCCTTAATTGGTCTCGTTGCGCAGAAAAAAGCCTTTTCTGACGTTGTAAAAGGGACCATTAAAACTATTCTCGGGTTTATTGTGCTGGGCGGTGGCGCCACCGTGCTGGTGGGGTCTTTAAATCCATTAGGCGGTATGTTTGAACACGCCTTTAATATTCAGGGCATTATTCCCAATAATGAAGCGATTGTTTCCATTGCGCTGGAAAAATATGGGGCCTCGACTGCGCTGATTATGGCGTTTGGGATGGTGGCCAATATTCTCGTCGCCCGCTTTACCCGTCTGAAGTATATCTTCCTGACCGGACACCACACGTTCTACATGGCGTGCATGATTGGGGTGATCCTCACGGTTGCGGGCTTTGAAGGGGTAGGTCTGGTCTTTACGGGGTCGCTGATCCTCGGGCTGGTCATGGCCTTCTTCCCGGCGATTGCGCAGCGTTACATGAAGCGCATTACCGGCAACGATGATATTGCTTTCGGCCATTTCGGCACCCTGGGCTACGTGCTGTCCGGCTGGATTGGCAGTAAGGTCGGCAAAGGTTCACGTTCAACCGAAGAGATGAACCTGCCGAAGAACCTGAGCTTCCTGCGTGACAGCTCGATCTCCATCTCTCTGACCATGATGATTATCTACCTGATCATGGCGGTGAGCGCCGGGCGTGAATACGTCGAGGCGACCTTCAGCGGCGGTCAGAACTACCTGGTCTACGCCATTATCATGGCAATCACCTTCGCCGCAGGGGTGTTCATCATCCTGCAGGGTGTACGCCTGATTCTGGCAGAAATCGTCCCGGCCTTTACCGGCTTCTCAGAAAAACTGGTGCCCAATGCGCGTCCGGCCCTGGACTGCCCGGTGGTCTATCCGTATGCGCCCAACGCGGTGCTGATTGGCTTCCTGTTCAGCTTCCTCGGGGGAATTGTGGGGTTAATTATCTGCGGCCAGTTTAACTGGGTGCTGATCCTGCCGGGCGTGGTGCCGCACTTCTTCACCGGCGCAACCGCGGGCGTGTTTGGTAACGCCACCGGTGGACGTCGCGGGGCAATGATTGGCGCCTTTGCCAACGGGCTCTTAATCACCTTCCTGCCGGTGCTGCTGCTGCCTGTACTGGGAGCCATTGGCTTTGCCAATACCACTTTCTCGGACGCTGATTTCGGCGCCGTCGGGATTGTGCTTGGCAACCTGGCGCGCTTCCTGTCACCGCTGGCCATCACCGGGCTTGTCGTTGCGTTGTTCGCGCTGCTGGTGGCGTACAACGTGTTCGCGAAAAACAAATCTGCGGGTGGTAATGCGCAGGAAAACACCGGAGCCAAATCATGAATGAGAATGAGATAACCGAACTCGCGCGTCAAATTCGACTCGAGACCCTGAAATCGCTGACGCAGCTGGGATTTGGTCACTACGGCGGCAGTATGTCGGTCGTCGAAACCCTGGCCGTACTGTACGGCGCGGTAATGAAAATTGACCCGGCAGACCCGGACTGGCCAGAACGAGACTACTTTGTTCTGTCGAAGGGCCATGCGGGACCGGCCCTGTACAGTACGCTGGCGATTAAGGGCTATTTCCCGATGGAAGAGCTGAGCACGCTTAACCAGAACGGCACACGCCTGCCAAGCCATCCGGACCGGCTAAAAACACGCGGTGTGGATGCCACGACCGGTTCGCTTGGCCAGGGGATCTCCATCGCGGGCGGCATGGCGCTGTCGCATAAGCTGGCCGGGCGGTCAAATCGGGTCTTTTGCATCGTCGGTGACGGCGAGCTGAACGAAGGGCAGTGCTGGGAAGCGTTCCAGTTTATTGCCCACCATCGTCTTAACAACCTGACGGTGTTTGTGGACTGGAATAAACAACAGCTTGATGGCGAGCTGGATGAGATCATCTGCGCGTTCGATCTGGAAGGGAAATTCCGCGCCTTTGGTTTTGACGTGGTGACGGTGAAAGGAGATGACATCCCGGCACTGCTGAAGGTCACTGCACCGGTTCCGCCAGCGGATGCGCGTCCGCGGGTGGTGATCCTCGACAGCATCAAAGGACAGGGAGTGGCGTATCTGGAACAGCTGGGTAACTCGCACCATCTGCGATTGACCCCGGAGAGCAAAGCGGCCCTCGACGAGGCGATCCGCCAGCTGGAGGTAACTCATGATTAAAGTTGCACCTGCAGGACAGAAAGATGCCATAGAGATGCGTAAGATCTACGCGGGCTTTGTGGCAAAACAGATTGAAGCCGGGAGCGAGATCATCGCCCTGGAAGCGGATCTGATGAGCTCAATGGCGATGGACGGCGTGGCGCGCGATTATCCGCAACATGTGATCAACTGCGGCATTATGGAGGCCAACGTGATCGGTACCGCGGCCGGGCTGTCACTCACCGGCCGCAAGCCGTTTGTTCATACTTTTACCGCCTTTGCCAGCCGTCGCTGCTTCGACCAGCTGTTTATGTCCCTGGACTACCAGCGTAATAACGTGAAGGTGATTGCCTCGGATGCGGGCGTGACGGCCTGCCACAACGGCGGGACGCATATGTCGTTCGAGGATATGGGCATTGTGCGCGGTCTGGCGCATTCGGTAGTGCTGGAGGTGACCGACGCGGTGATGTTTGAAGACATACTGCGCCAGCTTATCGACCTCGACGGGTTCTACTGGGTACGTACTATCCGTAAGCAGGCGCCAAGCGTGTATGCCCCGGGTTCAACGTTTACCATCGGCAAAGGCAATGTGCTGCGCGAAGGAAGCGACATTACCCTGATTGCAAACGGCATTATGGTGGCCGAAGCACTGGAAGCGGCCCGTCAGCTTGAGCAGGAGGGCGTTAGCGCGGCAGTGATAGACATGTTTACCCTGAAGCCCATCGACCGGATGCTGGTGAAAAACTACGCCGAGAAAACCGGGCGGATCGTGACCTGCGAAAACCATAGCATTCACAACGGGCTGGGCTCGGCGGTGGCGGAAGTGCTGGTGGAGACCTGCCCGGTGCCGATGCGTCGGGTGGGGGTGAAGGAGCGTTACGGCCAGGTAGGGACGCAGGACTTCCTGCAGAAGGAGTATGGCCTGACGGCGCATGACATTGTTTCAGCGGCGCGAGAGCTGCTGTAAATAAAAAAGGCGACCCGTGAGTGGTCGCCTTTCTTGCCGGATGGCGCTTCGCTTATCCGGCCTACAAAACCGTAGGCCCGGTAAGCGTTAGCGCCACCGGGCTTTTTTACTTACTGCTGCTGCGAAGACTGGATCGCCGTCAGCGCGATGGTGTAGACGATATCGTCTACCAGCGCGCCACGGGACAGGTCGTTCACAGGTTTGCGCATACCCTGCAGCATTGGCCCGATGGAGATCAGGTCTGCTGAACGCTGTACCGCTTTGTAGGTGGTGTTACCGGTGTTCAGATCCGGGAAGATGAACACGGTAGCGCGACCTGCAACCGGGGAGTTTGGCGCTTTGGATTTCGCAACGTCAGCCATAACTGCGGCATCGTACTGCAGCGGGCCGTCGATCATCAGATCAGGGCGTTTTTCCTGTGCAATACGGGTCGCTTCACGCACTTTCTCTACGTCGCTACCTGCACCAGAGGTACCGGTGGAGTAGGAGAGCATCGCGACGCGTGGTTCGATACCGAAGGCAATCGCGGAGTCCGCGGACTGGATTGCTATTTCAGCCAGCTGCTCTGCAGTTGGATCCGGGTTGATCGCACAGTCGCCGTAAACGTAAACCTGTTCAGGCAGCAGCATGAAGAACACGGAGGAAACCAGAGAGCTGCCTGGAGCCGTTTTGATCAGCTGCAGCGGTGGACGGATGGTGTTCGCGGTAGTGTGAACCGCACCGGATACCAGGCCGTCAACTTCGTCCTGCTCCAGCATCAGCGTACCCAGCACCACGTTGTCTTCCAGCTGCTCACGCGCAACGGCTTCGGTCATGCCTTTGTTCTTACGCAGTTCGACCAGACGGGCAACGTAGCTTTCGCGAACCACTTCTGGATCAACGATTTCGATGCCAGCACCCAGCTCAACGCCCTGGGATGCCGCAACGCGGTTAATCTCATCCGGGTTACCCAGCAGCACACAGGTCGCGATGCCGCGCTCTGCACAGATAGCTGCCGCTTTCACGGTACGTGGTTCGTCGCCTTCTGGCAGAACAACACGTTTGCCCGCTTTACGCGCCAGCTCGGTCAGCTGGTAACGGAAGGCCGGAGGAGACAGACGACGGCTGCGCTCGGAGGTCGCGGTCAGGGATTCGATCCAGTCTGCGTTGATGTAGCTTGCAACGTATTCCTGAACTTTCTCGATACGCTCGTGGTCATCAACCGGCACTTCCAGGTTGAAGCTCTGCAGGCTCAGGGAGGTCTGCCAGGTGTTGGTATTAACCATGAATACCGGCAGGCCAGTCGCGAACGCGCGTTCGCACAGTTTGCTGACGCGTGGATCCATCTCGTAAGCACCGGTCAGCAGGATAGCACCGATTTCTACGCCATTCATCGCGGCCAGGCAGGCAGCAACCAGCACGTCTGGACGATCTGCGGAGGTCACCAGCAGGGAACCTGCACGGAAGTGCTCCAGCATGTGCGGAATGCTGCGGGCGCAGAAGGTCACGGATTTCACGCGGCGGGTATTGATGTCGCCTTCGTTGATCACGGTGGCGTTCAGGTGGCGCGCCATATCGATGGCACGGGTGGCAATCAGATCGAAGCTCCACGGCACCGCGCCCAGAACCGGCAGCGGGCTGGATTCCTGCAGTTTAGCCGGGTCAACTTTAATGACTTTCGCTTTGGAAGAGTCGTCGAAGATCTCGGACAGGTCAGGACGCGTACGGCCCTGCTCATCCACAGGCGCATTCAGTTTGTTGACGATTACGCCCGTGATGTTGGTGTTTTTAGTACCACCGAAGCTGCTGCGGGTCAGTTCGATACGCTCTTTAAGCTGCTCTGGGGTATCTGTGCCCTGAGACATCACAAAGACGATCTCGGCGTTCAGGGTTTTCGCAATTTCGAAGTTCAGCGACTGGGCAAACTGGTGTTTGCGGGTCGGAACCAGGCCTTCAACCAGCACCACTTCCGCGTCTTTTGTATTGGCGTGGTAGTTGGCGATGATCTCTTCCATCAGCACGTCTTTCTGGTTGCTGGAGAGCAGAGATTCAACGTGGTTCATCTTCAGCGGTTCGGCCGCTGGCAGATTGGAGTTCTTACGAACGATGGTGGTGGTCTGGTCTGGCGCATCGCCACCGGCACGTGGCTGGGCGATTGGCTTAAAGACGCTCAGACGAACGCCTTTGCGTTCCATAGCACGGATCACGCCAAGGCTGACGCTGGTCAGGCCGACGCTGGTTCCGGTAGGGATCAGCATAATAGTACGGGACACGGTTTATCCTCTTTCGTTACCGCCTGATTGTGGCGGGTGACAAAACAGCACCGCCAGCAGAGCTGGCGGTGTGGAATCAAGCAGTCAGACGGTGCGCGTCTTGCGCGATGACCAGCTCTTCGTTTGTTGGGATAACGAGAGCAGGGCGGGTGCCTTCTTTGTTGATGAAGCCAGACTTGCCGAAGCGGGCAGCCAGGTTACGCTCGTGATCAACCTCAAAGCCCAGAACGCCCAGTTTGCCCAGGGACAGTTCGCGAACCATTGCCGCGTTCTCACCGATACCACCGGTGAAGACAACAGCGTCAAGACGGCCATCCATCAGCGCAGTGTAAGAGCCGATGTATTTCGCCAGACGGTGGCAGTAAACGTCCATTGCACGTTTAGCGTCTTCTTTCTCTGCGTAGTTGTCTTCAACGTAACGGCAGTCGCTGGTGACTTCGGTCAGACCCAGCAGGCCAGACTCTTTGGTCAGCATTTTGTTGATCTGGTCAACGCTCATGCCCAGGGTGTCGTGCAGGTGGAAGATGATCGCCGGGTCGATGTCACCGGAACGCGTACCCATCACCAGACCTTCCAGCGGGGTCAGACCCATGGAGGTATCAACACATTTACCGTTGCGGATTGCAGAAACAGAACCACCGTTGCCCAGGTGGCAGGTGATGATGTTCACTTCTTCAACCGGTTTGTTCAGCACTTTTGCCGCTTCCTGAGTCACATAGAAGTGGCTGGTGCCGTGCGCGCCATAGCGACGAACACCGTGCTCTTTGTAGAGGCTGTATGGCAGGGCATAGAGGTAAGACTCTTCCGGCATGGTCTGATGGAACGCGGTGTCAAACACGGCCACGTTTTTGTCTTTCAGATTCGGGAAGGATTTCAGCGCTTCAGCGATACCGATCAGGTGCGCCGGGTTGTGCAGCGGTGCAAAAGATGCAGAGTCTTTGATGCCCTGGATAACAGAGTCGTCAATCACGACGGAACTGGTGTATTTCTCGCCACCATGGACGATACGGTGACCAATCGCAGTCAGCTGAGCAGACAGTTCTGGTTTTTGTGCCAGAATAGTGTTAACGATAAAGTTCAGCGCTTCACTGTGAGCGGCGCCTGCACCTAAAGCCGCTTCTTGTTTGCTGCCGTCCATCTTCCACTTGATACGTGCTTCAGGCAGATGGAAACATTCGGCCAAACCAGAGAGGTACTCGTCACCGTTGAGCGCATCGATGATGGCGAATTTCAGTGAGGAGCTACCGCAGTTCAGAACCAGTACTAACTTACTCGACATGGAAGTACCTATAATTGATACGTGGCTAAAAAAACGTCAAAGAGTCTAAAAGCGTAACGCATGCTGACCCAGACATTTATGATTAACATCATGCCAAACGAACATTCTGGCAGGATGGAAGAAATACCTATGATTTTAAGCCATTTTGAACATTTTTCAGACAATGGCATAATATGCGATAATTTGACGAGTTAACGATTCTCGTCTACGGCCCTATCAGGCTGGCACAGGATACCCGATACGGGGTAGTGATGACAAAATATTTTGAACGTTGTCATAGCTTGTTGTGGTTTTGCACGAAAATTTTAATTTTTATATGTGAAGTTGAGGTATGCCATGTCGACACCTGAGATCCCGTCCGTGAATTTTTTTAGTCTGTTTCGTCGGGGACAGCATTACGCGAAGACGTGGCCGATGGAAAAACGCCTTGCGCCCATGTTCATTGAGAATCGCACAATCCGCGCCACGCGCTACGCGATTCGCTTCATGCCTCCTGTCGCTATTTTTACCCTCTGCTGGCAAATTGCGCTGGGCGGACAGCTCGGCCCTGCCGTGGCGACGGCGCTTTTTGCGTTGAGCCTGCCGATGCAGGGGCTGTGGTGGTTAGGTAAGCGTTCAATCACACCTCTGCCGCCTTCTGTTTTACACTGGTTTTATGACGTTCGCGGGAAACTGGAAGAAGCCGGTCAGGCACTCGCTCCGGTTGAAGGCAAGCCCGATTATCAGGCGCTGGCTGACACGCTTAAGCGAGCTTTTAAGCAACTTGATAAAACATTCCTCGATGATTTGTGATTGATCATCGAAACGACTAATAAAAGAAGGCACAGTAACACACCGTTACCGTGTCTTTTTTTTCAAGTGCCATGCGCTACAGGAGTCGAAAGATGGAAATGACCCATGCTCAACGTCTGATTTTGTCCAACCAGTACAAAATGATGACTATGCTTGATCCCGATAACGCTGAGCGCTACAGCCGCCTGCAGACCATCGTCGAACGCGGCTTTGGTTTGCAGATGCGTGAACTGGACCGCGAGTTTGGCGAGCTGAAAGAAGAAACCTGCCGCATCGTGATCGACATTATGGAGATGTACCACGCGCTTCACGTGTCCTGGACCAACCTGAAAGATCAGCAGTCCATTGACGAGCGCCGCGTCACTTTCTTAGGCTTTGATGCCGCAACGGAAGCGCGCTATCTGAGCTATGTCCGCTTTATGGTGAATACAGAAGGGCGTTATACGCACTTTGATGCTGGCACCCACGGCTTTAACGCGCAGACCCCTATGTGGGAAAAATACCAGCGCATGCTGAGCGCATGGCACGCCTGCCCGCGCCAGTACCACTTAAGCAGCAACGAAATTCAACAAATCATTAATGCCTGACGGAGGTGCGTGTGCAGTGTAGAGGTTTTCTGTTTGATCTGGACGGTACGCTGGTGGATTCGCTACCGGTTGTAGAGCGTTCATGGTGCCATTGGGCGGACAGACATGGCATCGACCATCAGGACGTGCTGAATTTTATCCACGGCAAACAGGCCATAACCTCGCTCCGCCATTTTCTGGCGGGACGCTCTGAGGACGAAATTCAGGCAGAGTTTAAATATCTGGAACACATTGAAGCCACCGATACGGACGGCATTACTGCGTTACCCGGTGCTCGTGAACTGCTTGAGCATTTGAATGAAGCGCAAATTCCGTGGGCCATTGTCACCTCCGGCTCGGTTCCCGTGGCTCACGCTCGTCATAAGGCGGCGGGTTTACCCACGCCGGACGTGTTCATTACCGCTGAGCGCGTGAAACGCGGCAAACCGGAGCCTGATGCCTTTTTGCTGGGTGCAGAACTGCTGGGCATCCCCCCGGCGGAGTGCGTGGTGGTGGAAGATGCGGCAGCGGGTGTGCTGGCCGGGTTGAACGCTGGCAGCCACGTTATCGCCGTCAACGTACCGGCCGATTCTCCCCGGCTGGACGAGGCGGACTTTGTGCTCAATACGCTGACCGCGCTTGATATCGCTAAGGCGCCAGACGGTATTGTAACCGTCTCGCTAAAAGTGTAATCCCATGATTTAGCCCCACGCTGCTGGGGCTTTTTTATGGCACAATTTCGCATCTCTCTCTGACAAGGACATGTTGTGAACGGTGAACTGATTTGGGTGCTCAGCCTGCTTTTAATCGCCATCATTCTGTTTGCTACAGGCAAAGTGCGCATGGATGCCGTCGCTTTGTTTGTTATCGTTGCGTTTGCGCTGAGCGGTACGCTCACGCTGCCGGAAGCCTTCTCGGGGTTTAGCGATCCTAACGTCATTCTGATTGCCGCGCTGTTTATTATCGGCGACGGGCTGGTGCGCACCGGCGTGGCGACACTCGTGGGGGCATGGCTGGTGAGGGGGGCTGGCAACAGCGAAACCAAAATGCTGATCTACCTCATGCTTACGGTCGCCGGGCTGGGAGCCTTTATGAGCTCGACGGGCGTCGTTGCCATCTTTATCCCGGTGGTGTTGAGCGTCTCCATGCGGATGCAAACCTCACCGTCGCGCCTGATGATGCCCCTGAGCTTTGCCGGGCTCATCAGCGGCATGATGACCCTGGTGGCCACGCCGCCAAACCTGGTGGTCAACAGCGAGCTGATACGTGAAGGGCTGGAGGGCTTTAGCTTCTTCAGCGTCACCCCGCTTGGGCTGGTCATTTTGTTGATGGGTGTGGTGTATATGCTGCTGACTCGCTTCGCCCTGAAAGGCGAGAAGCAGGATAAAACTAAAGATGGCTGGAAACGACGCACCTTCCGCGATTTGATTAAAGAGTACCGTCTGGCCGGCCGCGCCCGCCGTCTGGCCATTCGTCCCGGTTCGCCAATGGTCGGCCAGCGCCTGGATGACCTGAAGCTGCGAGAACGGTATGGCGCGAACGTGATCGGCGTGGAGCGCTGGCGTCGCTTTCGCCGGGTCATCGTCAACGTGAACGGGGTGTCCGAATTCCGGGCGCGTGACGTTCTGCTGATCGATATGTCCACCGCAGAGGTCGATCTGCGTGAGTTTTGCAGTGAGCAGCTGCTGGAGCCGATGGTGCTACGCGGAGAGTATTTCTCCGACCAGGCGCTGGATGTGGGTATGGCGGAAGTGTCGCTGATCCCGGAATCGGAATTGTTGGGCAAAACCGTGCGTGAAATGGGGTTCCGTACCCGCTACGGCCTTAATGTCGTCGGCCTGAAGCGTGATGGCGTGGCGATGGAAGGGGCAGTGGTGGATGAGCCCATCCTGCTGGGCGATATTTTTCTCGTGGTGGGTAACTGGAAGCTTATCAGCCAGCTCGGCCAAAAAGGCCGCGATTTTGTGGTACTCAACATGCCCGTTGAGGAGAGCGATGCCTCTCCGGCCCACAGCCAGGCGCCTCACGCCATTTTTTGTCTGGTGCTGATGGTGGCACTAATGCTCACCGACGAGATCCCGAACCCGGTGGCGGCGATTATTGCCTGCCTGTTAATGGGCAAGTTTCGCTGTATTGATGCCGAGAGCGCCTATAAAGCAATTCACTGGCCAAGCATCATTTTGATTGTCGGGATGATGCCATTCGCCCTTGCCCTGCAAAAAACCGGTGGGGTGGATTTAGTGGTTAAAGGGCTCATGGACATCGGCGGGGGATACGGTCCGTATATGATGATGGTGTGCCTGTTCGTGATGTGCGCCACGATAGGGCTGTTCATTTCCAATACCGCCACGGCGGTGCTGATGGCGCCTATTGCACTGGCGATGGCGAAATCAATGGGCGTGTCGCCGTACCCCTTTGCGATGATGGTGGCGATGGCGGCCTCTGCGGCGTTTATGACGCCGGTCTCTTCGCCGGTTAACACGCTGGTACTGGGGCCGGGGAATTACCGTTTTAGCGATTTCGTGAAGATTGGCGTACCGTTCACCATACTGGTGATGCTGGTATGTGTGGTGCTGATTCCGGTGTTATTCCCGTTTTAGCGTGAGCGCAGAAACGTTGGCCGGGTAAGGCGAAGCCGCCACCCGGCGAAAAATTACAACGGAGAATCCTGGCTGATCTCATCCAGCGATAAATGGAAGCTCGGCACAAACACCTGCATAAAATAATCCATCTCTTCGCTGCGGCGGGATTCCAGCGTTTTTTCCAGACGCGTTTTGGCCAGTAAAAACTCGTTATTCCCCGCAGACAACTCTTCCAGACATTTCAGGTAGGCGCAGAGCGCGTCCGCCTGCTTCACCAGTGACTTTTCCTCTTCCGTATACTGATGTTCGTCAATCAGCGGCTCAAAGACGTCGCGTAGCTCTTCCGGGACCATCTCAATCAGTTTCTGCTGGGCAATCTTCTCAATGGCCTTATATTCCTGTGCAATCTGCGAATTGAAGTATTTCACCGGCGTGGGGAGATCCCCGGTCAGCACTTCTGACGCATCGTGATACATCGCCAGCAGCGCGATACGTTCCGCATTGACCTGACCGTTGAATTTGCGGTTTTTAATGGCCGCAAGGGCATGCGCGACCATTGCAACCTGCAGACTATGTTCTGAGACATTTTCGGTGCGCACATTGCGCATCAAAGGCCAGCGGTTGATGAGTTTCAGGCGGGAGAGGTGGGCAAAAAAATGACTCTGACTCATAGGTTACCTTTTGTCTTCACTGCGACAGACTTCATTGTGCGGGGAGGGGAGGGAAGATGCAAATTTGCGGATTTTGAAGGCCGGGTTAGCGCAGCGCCACCCGGCAGAATGATTGTGTTACTGGTGGTAGCCAGAGAGGAATCGCCCGAAGCGGCTGATGGCCATTTCGAGGTCGTCTTCGCGCGGCAACGTCACGATACGAACGTGATCCGGCCATGGCCAGTTAAAGGCCGTGCCCTGAACCAGCAGCACTTTTTCCTGCAGCAGGAAATCAAGCACCATTTTTTGGTCATCGTGAATGTTGAAGCGCTTCGCGTCGATTTTCGGGAACATGTAAAGCGCACCGTTAGGCTTCACGCATGAGACGCCAGGGATGTCGTTGATCAGCTCCCAGGCGCGGTTACGCTGTTCGTACAGGCGGCCGCCGGGCACGATGAACTCGCTGATGCTCTGATAACCGCCCAACGCCGTCTGGATCGCGTGCTGGGCCGGAACGTTGGCACACAAACGCATGGAAGCCAGCATCTCCAGCCCTTCAATGTAACCTTTCGCATGTTTTTTCGGGCCGTTCAGGACCATCCAGCCCTGGCGGAAACCGGCCACACGGTAAGTTTTAGACAGGCCGTTAAAGGTGACGGTCAGCAGGTCTGGTGCCAGCGCGGCGATAGAGTGGTGCTGCGCGGCGTCATACAGGATCTTGTCGTAAATTTCATCAGCGAAGATGATCAGGTTATGCTGACGGGCGATCTCCACGATCTCCATCAGCAGCGCTTTAGAGTAGACGGCACCCGTCGGGTTGTTCGGGTTAATAATCACGATGCCGCGCGTACGCGGGGTGATTTTCGCACGAATATCATCGAGGTCCGGGAACCAGTCAGAGGATTCGTCGCAGAGATAGTGCACCGCCTTACCGCTGGAGAGTGATACGGCCGCCGTCCACAGCGGGTAATCCGGGGCGGGTACCAGCATTTCGTCGCCGCTGTTCAGCAATGCCTGCATGGCCTGCACGATCAGCTCAGAGACGCCGTTGCCGATATAAATATCCTCAACGGTAACGTCACGCATACCGCGTGCCTGGTAGTGCTGCATAATGGCTTTGCGTGCGGAGTAGAGTCCTTTTGAATCACAATAGCCTTGTGCAGTAGGAAGGTTGCGGATCACATCAACCAGGATTTCATCCGGCGCTTCAAAACCAAACGGCGCAGGGTTACCAATGTTGAGTTTCAGAACCTTATTGCCTTCTTCTTCCAGGCGTTTTGCCTCTTTGAGAACCGGGCCACGGATGTCGTAACAGACGTTATCTAGCTTGCTGGATTTTTCGATAGGGGACATGAACCTTTAACCTTTTCGCTATTATTGCCGCTCCCTGCCGTGGAAGTCAGCACGGAACAATGTACTCCCCCCTCGCTTCGTTTTGAAGGGTAAACAGAAGAAGATTTTGTGCAATAGAAAAAATTCTGTTGAATCTCTTTCGCTGCCTGCGTTGAAATTTTCTGGTCTAAAGTTATGCATGAAAGCGTTTTATTAGGTTAATTGTGCTGTTAATTTTAATCTTTGTTGCATATTGTGCTATTAAAAATAAAATAGCGGCCAGGGTTAAGGCGGAAGTTTACCTGAGTGACTTTTCGTAAAATCTGAGTGCTTCAATAGATCACGCTGTAATAGCAGGCTTTGGTTAAAAGTTGCTCATGTGAAATTAATGTTAAGTGTTATTAATGATTGGCTTTAATCTAAATTAAAATTTATTTATTATTAACCTACAAAATGCAACTTTAGTTAATTTTAATAAAATTAGTTTAGAAGCCTAACAACAACCTTTAATCCTGAATATTGCGATAAGACTTATAAATAAAGTGGATTTGAGTTAAGATGTCTTTAAGGAAAGCAGAGGAAAGACGTATGTGATTTGTATATCTTGCCCTGATTTTCTGAATTAATTGATTGTTATTGTTGGAGTTATCTCTGGCTGGCGTGTGCAAAGCACAACCTGCAACGTTGACAGCGCTGCGATAAAGATGGCAGAAAAGGTGTCATACCTTTAATGTAATTTACATTAACCTGCGAACATCTAAATATCCTGAACGTTTAAGAGAATAAAAATAACGTCATGAAACGTGCTTTCTGACTGTTGATATATACACTAAAGCAGCACAATAACTATCTGTCAGGCAGTCTGCCGGGCCGGGATGCGAGGGAAAACTCCAGAAGGAATTGCTTAACTGTTACACACAGCTTCAACCCGGGCAGCTCCGCACGAGCAACCTGAAAGTGAATAGATATGATAAATGCAAATCGTCCGATAATGAATCTCGACCTCGATCTGCTGAGAACGTTTGTTGCGGTCGCAGACCTCAACACTTTTGCAGCAGCTGCTGCCGCAGTTTGCCGAACCCAGTCCGCCGTCAGTCAGCAAATGCAGCGTCTGGAACAACTGGTTGGTAAAGAGCTTTTTGCCCGTCATGGCCGTAATAAGCTCTTAACGGAACACGGTATTCAGCTACTGGGTTATGCCAGGAAAATACTTCGCTTTAATGACGAAGCATGTATGTCATTAATGTTTAGCAACCTTCAGGGTGTGCTAACGTTAGGTGCATCTGATGAGTCAGCGGATACTATATTGCCGTTCCTTCTTAATCGAATCAGTTCGGTTTATCCGAAGCTTGCGCTGGATGTTAGCGTGAAGCGTAATGCTTTTATGATTGAGATGTTAAAAGAGAACGAGGTTGACCTCGTGGTCACCACGCATCGTCCCGGCCAATTTAATTGCCTGACGCTGCGAACGTCTCCTACGCACTGGTATTGCGCGGCGGAATATGTGCTTCAGCAAGGCGAGCCGGTTCCTCTGGTCTTACTGGACGATCCGAGCCCATTCCGCGATATGGTGCTGGCGGCGCTCAACGAGGCCAACATTCCGTGGCGACTGGCGTATGTGGCCTCCACATTGCCTGCCGTTCGCGCAGCGGTCAAAGCCGGCCTTGGCGTAACGGCGCGTCCGGTGGAGATGATGAGCCCGGATCTGCGGGTGCTGGGAAAATCCGATGGACTCCCTTCGCTGCCGGATACGGAGTATCTGCTGTGCCACAACACGTCCAGTAACAACGAGCTGGCGAAAGTGGTGTTTGAAGCAATGGAGAACTATCATAACCCGTGGCAGTTCGAGCATGTTACCCACGAAGGAGGGGATGACTCCCTGATCGTTGAAGGTGACTTTGAGTGATCGAGAGCTCAAAATTCTGGTAACAAAATGTAAGTGTAAAAAAATGCCACTCGCGCGATTTTCGCATGGAGTGGCTTTTTTTTTGCACAAATTCTCTCCGCTAATGAGAGTGAAATGAAAAGAGTTCTTAATTATCAATGAGTAAAATACAGTTGATTAAAGTCTGAACAAATTCTTTTCTCACTTTCTTCCCGCGCCCGGCATGTTAATAAAACAGGAAAGATGTTGCCGTTTTACTGGTTGAATTAACAAAAGCGTGTCTCAGATCAAGAAAATACTCCCATTTAGGGGGAGGAATCGTTGGCAAATCCTGTCAAAATAGGAGGGTTATTTTTTTTACTTCCAAAACGGACACGATTCAACAACATGCATTTGACGAAAAGTCAGGTAACCACCAGGGTTAAAGGGCACCAAATGTTAATGAGAATCGCTCGATGTAATTTAATGTGAAGAAACCTTTGTTAAAGTTGACAATAGGTTATAGAAAGGAGTAAAAAACCCCATCATTTTGCTGTCTACGTCTCATTTCTGACAGTTAGTGTAAGGTTATTTGTTCCTCCCCATGAATCGATGTGATGCCCATCTGCCAGCAAGAGCAGTGTCGTTGGTATCACTTTTGATGAGTAAGCAATGAGTATGTCAACATCCACAGAAGTCATCGCTCATCACTGGGCATTCGCAATCTTTCTTATTGTAGCCATTGGCCTGTGCTGCCTGATGTTAGTCGGCGGCTGGTTCCTGGGCGGTCGCGCCCGCGCAAGGCACAAAAACACCCCTTTCGAATCAGGTATTGATTCAGTAGGTTCCGCTCGCTTACGCCTGTCTGCCAAGTTCTATCTGGTAGCCATGTTCTTCGTCATCTTTGACGTGGAAGCGCTTTACCTTTTCGCATGGTCGACCTCCATCCGCGAAAGTGGTTGGGTAGGCTTTGTCGAGGCCGCAATTTTCATTTTAGTGCTACTGGCCGGTCTGGTTTATCTGGTGCGTATTGGCGCGCTTGACTGGACGCCTGCGCGTTCACGTCGTGAACACATCAACCCGGAAAACAGTATCTCTAATCGTCAGCAGTAACAGCGAGGCAATAAGATGGATTATACGCTCACCCGCATAGATCCTAACGGTGAGAATGACCGTTACCCCCTGCAAAAACAGGAGATCGTAACCGACCCCCTGGAGCAAGAAGTCAATAAAAGCGTGTACATGGGCAAGCTCGAACATGCCATGCACGATATGGTCAACTGGGGTCGTAAGAACTCCATCTGGCCATACAACTTTGGCCTTTCCTGCTGCTACGTTGAAATGGTGACGTCATTCACTGCGGTGCATGACGTTGCGCGTTTTGGGGCAGAGGTACTGCGTGCATCCCCACGTCAGGCTGACCTGATGGTGGTGGCCGGTACGTGCTTTACCAAGATGGCACCGGTTATTCAGCGTCTTTATGACCAGATGCTGGAGCCAAAATGGGTTATCTCCATGGGCGCATGTGCAAACTCTGGCGGTATGTACGACATTTATTCCGTTGTGCAGGGCGTAGATAAGTTTATTCCAGTGGATGTATACATCCCGGGTTGCCCGCCACGTCCGGAAGCTTACATGCAAGCGCTGATGCTGCTGCAGGAGTCTATCGGTAAAGAACGCCGCCCGCTGTCGTGGGTTGTTGGCGATCAGGGTGTCTATCGCGCGAACATGCAGTCTGAGCGCGAGCGTAAACGTGGTGAACGTATTGCCGTCACCAACCTGCGTACGCCTGACGAAATTTAATTTGCGCCTGTGGGCCTGGAGAACACCTTCGCATATCACTACTCAAATAGCGCGAAGCCAGGCTTAACAGTCACCACGGACCATTTGCAATGGTGAACAATATGACCGACTTAACCGCGCAAGAAGCCGCCTGGCAGACCCGGGATCATCTGGATGACCCCGTCATTGGCGAACTGCGCAACCGTTTTGGGCCGGATGCCTTTACTGTTCAGGCGACCCGCACCGGGGTACCCGTTGTTTGGGTGAAGCGTGAACAATTGCTGGAAGTTGTCGATTTCCTCAAGAAATTGCCAAAACCTTACGTCATGCTGTTTGACTTACACGGCATGGATGAACGTCTGCGCACGCACCGCCAGGGTCTCCCTGCTGCGGATTTTTCCGTTTTCTACCACCTGATCTCAATAGACCGCAATACGGATATCATGCTCAAGGTGGCATTGTCTGAAAACGACATGCATCTGCCGACGCTCACCAAACTTTTCCCGAACGCCAACTGGTACGAGCGTGAAACCTGGGAAATGTTCGGTATGACCTTCGACGGCCACCCGCATCTGACGCGCATCATGATGCCGCAGACCTGGACCGGCCATCCGCTGCGTAAAGACTACCCGGCACGTGCGACTGAATTCGATCCGTTTGAGCTGACCAAAGCCAAGCAGGATCTGGAGATGGAAGCGCTGACCTTCAAGCCGGAAGACTGGGGCATGAAGCGTGGTACCGAAAACGAGGACTTCATGTTCCTCAACCTCGGTCCAAACCACCCGTCTGCGCACGGTGCATTCCGTATTATTCTTCAGCTTGATGGCGAAGAGATTGTCGACTGCGTTCCGGATATCGGTTACCACCACCGTGGTGCTGAGAAAATGGGCGAGCGTCAGTCCTGGCACAGTTACATTCCGTATACCGACCGTATCGAGTACCTCGGCGGCTGCGTAAACGAAATGCCTTACGTGCTGGCCGTTGAGAAACTGGCAGGCATCACCGTGCCGGATCGCGTTAACGTGATTCGCGTTATGCTGTCAGAACTGTTCCGTATTAACAGCCATCTGCTGTACATCTCCACGTTCATTCAGGACGTTGGCGCGATGACCCCGGTCTTCTTCGCCTTTACCGACCGTCAGAAAATTTACGATCTGGTGGAAGCGATTACCGGTTTCCGTATGCACCCGGCCTGGTTCCGTATCGGCGGTGTGGCACACGATCTGCCGCGCGGCTGGGACCGTCTGCTGCGTGAATTCCTCGACTGGATGCCGAAACGTCTGGCCTCGTACGAGAAAGCCGCGCTGCGTAACTCCATCCTGAAAGGCCGTTCCCAGGGCGTTGCTGCCTACGGCGCGAAAGAGGCGCTGGAGTGGGGGACCACCGGTGCTGGCCTGCGTGCGACCGGTATTGATTTCGACGTGCGTAAAGCGCGTCCTTACTCTGGCTATGAGAACTTCGACTTTGAAGTCCCGGTTGGCGGCGGTGTTTCCGACTGCTATACCCGCGTGATGCTGAAAGTAGAAGAGCTGCGCCAGAGTCTGCGCATCCTTGAGCAGTGCCTCAACAACATGCCGGAAGGCCCATTCAAGGCGGATCACCCGCTGACGACGCCGCCACCGAAAGAGCGCACGCTGCAGCATATCGAAACCCTGATCACCCACTTCCTGCAGGTTTCCTGGGGCCCGGTCATGCCGGCACAAGAATCCTTCCAGATGATCGAAGCGACCAAGGGTATTAACAGTTACTACCTGACCAGTGACGGCAGCACCATGAGCTACCGTACCCGCGTGCGTACGCCGAGCTTTGCGCACCTGCAGCAGATCCCGTCCGCCATCCGCGGCAGTCTGGTCTCCGACCTGATTGTGTATCTGGGTAGTATCGATTTTGTTATGTCAGATGTGGACCGCTAATTATGCACGAGAATCAACAACCACAAACCGAGGCTTTTGAGCTGAGTGAAGCAGAGCGTGCCGCCATTGAGCACGAGATGCACCACTACGAAGACCCGCGTGCGGCGTCCATTGAAGCGCTGAAAATCGTACAGAAACAGCGTGGTTGGGTGCCGGATGGGGCGATCTATGCGATCGCAGAAGTGCTGGGTATCCCGGCCAGTGACGTAGAAGGCGTAGCCACATTCTACAGCCAGATCTTCCGTCAGCCGGTGGGCCGCCATGTGATCCGCTACTGTGACAGCGTTGTCTGCCACATTACCGGTTATCAGGGCATTCAGGCTGCGATTGAGAAAAAACTCAATATCAAGCCGGGCCAGACCACGTTCGATGGTCGCTTTACTCTGCTGCCAACCTGCTGCCTGGGTAACTGCGACAAGGGGCCGACCATGATGATTGATGAGGATACTCACAGCCATCTGACGCCGGAAGCCATTCCTGACCTGCTGGAGCAGTACAAATGAAAACTGTAATTCGTACTGCTGAGACGCATCCGCTGACCTGGCGTCTGCGCGATGACAAACAGCCGGTATGGCTCGACGAATACCAGAGCAAAAACGGCTATGCCGGGGCGCGTAAAGCCCTGGGCGGCATGGCGCCAGACGACATCGTTAACGCGGTGAAAGAGTCGGGTCTGAAAGGTCGCGGCGGCGCGGGCTTCTCCACCGGTCTGAAGTGGAGCCTGATGCCAAAAGATGAATCCATGAACATCCGTTACCTGCTGTGTAACGCGGATGAAATGGAGCCGGGTACCTATAAAGACCGTCTGCTGATGGAGCAACTGCCGCACCTGCTGGTGGAAGGCATGTTGATCTCCGCGTTCGCGCTGAAAGCGTACCGTGGTTACATCTTCCTGCGCGGTGAGTACATCGAAGCGGCGGAAAACCTGCGTCGCGCGATTGCCGAAGCGACCGAAGCGGGCCTGCTTGGCAAAAACATTCTCGGCACCGGGTTTGACTTCGAGCTGTTCGTGCACACCGGTGCAGGGCGTTATATCTGCGGTGAAGAGACCGCGCTGATTAACTCCCTGGAAGGCCGCCGTGCGAACCCGCGTTCCAAGCCGCCGTTCCCGGCAAGCTCCGGCGTGTGGGGTAAACCGACCTGTGTGAACAACGTCGAAACCCTGTGTAACGTTCCGGCTATCCTCGCCAACGGCGTGGAGTGGTATCAGGGCATCTCCTCAAGCAAAGATGCCGGTACCAAGCTGATGGGCTTCTCCGGCCGCGTGAAAAACCCTGGCGTCTGGGAACTGCCGTTCGGTACCACCGCCCGCGAAATTCTTGAAGACTACGCCGGTGGCATGCGCGATGGCCTGAAATTTAAAGCCTGGCAGCCGGGTGGGGCAGGGACAGACTTCCTGACCGAAGCCCACCTTGACCTGCCGATGGAATTCGAAAGCATTGGTAAAGCAGGTAGCCGTCTGGGTACGGCGCTGGCGATGGCCGTCGACCACGAGATCGGCATGGTCTCGCTGGTGCGTAACCTGGAAGAGTTCTTCGCCCGTGAGTCCTGCGGCTGGTGTACACCGTGCCGTGACGGTCTGCCGTGGAGCGTGAAGATCCTGCGTGCTATCGAACGCGGCGAAGGCCAGCCTGGTGATATCGAGACACTTGAGCAACTGTGTCGATTCTTAGGGCCGGGCAAAACCTTCTGTGCCCACGCACCGGGTGCCGTCGAGCCGCTGCAGAGCGCGATTAAATATTTCCGCGACGAATTCGAAGCAGGCATCAAGCAGCCGTTCAGCAATACCCATTCAATCAATGGTATTCAGCCGAACCTGCTGAAAGCACGCTGGTAAAAACAGAATTTTGATTAACGCTCGAAGCAATTCGAGACAACTGGAAGCATGCTAATGGCTACGATTCATGTAGACGGCAAAGAATACGAAGTCAACGGGGCGGACAACCTGCTGGAAGCTTGTCTGTCTCTTGGCCTCGATATTCCGTACTTTTGCTGGCATCCGGCGCTGGGCAGCGTCGGTGCTTGCCGCCAGTGTGCGGTGAAGCAATATCAAAACGCGGAAGACACGCGTGGTCGCCTGGTGATGTCCTGTATGACGCCAGCCACCGAAGGCACCTTTATTTCGATTGATGACGAAGAAGCAAAACAGTTCCGTGAAAGCGTTGTGGAATGGTTGATGACCAACCACCCGCACGACTGCCCGGTCTGTGAAGAGGGCGGCAACTGCCACCTTCAGGATATGACCGTAATGACCGGTCACAGCTTCCGTCGCTATCGCTTTACTAAACGTACGCACCGTAACCAGGACCTGGGGCCGTTCATCTCTCACGAAATGAACCGCTGCATCGCCTGCTACCGCTGCGTGCGTTACTACAAAGATTACGCAGACGGTCAGGATCTGGGCGTGTATGGCGCACATGACAACGTCTACTTCGGTCGTCCGGAAGACGGTACGCTTGAGAGCGAATTCTCCGGTAACCTGGTAGAAATCTGTCCGACCGGCGTATTCACCGATAAAACTCACTCCGAGCGTTACAACCGTAAGTGGGACATGCAGTTTGCACCAAGCATCTGCCAGCAGTGTTCGCTGGGCTGTAACACCAGCCCGGGTGAGCGCTACGGCGAACTGCGTCGTATCGAAAACCGTTACAACGGTACCGTAAACCATTACTTCCTGTGCGACCGCGGTCGTTTCGGCTATGGCTATGTAAACCTGAAAGACCGTCCGCGTCAGCCGGTTCAGCGCCGTGGCGACGACTTTATCACCCTGAACGCTGAACAGGCGATGCAGGGTGCGGCAGATATTCTGCGTCAGTCGAAGAAAGTGATCGGTATCGGCTCCCCGCGTGCCAGCATCGAAAGCAACTTCGCGCTGCGTGAGCTGGTGGGGGCGGAAAACTTCTACACCGGTATCGCTCAGGGCGAGCAGGAACGTCTGCAGCTGGTACTGAAAGTGCTGCGCGAAGGCGGTATTCATACCCCTGCGCTGCGCGAAATCGAATCGTATGATGCGGTTCTGGTGCTGGGCGAAGATCTGACGCAGACCGGCGCTCGCGCGGCTCTGGCGGTTCGCCAGGCGGTGAAGGGTAAAGCACGTGAAATGGCAGCGGCACAGAAAGTGGCTGACTGGCAGATTGCGGCAATCCTTAACATCGGCCAGCGCGCGAAGCATCCTCTGTTTGTGACGAACGTCGACAACACCCGTCTGGACGATATCGCCGCGTGGACCTACTGCGCGCCGGTTGAAGATCAGGCGCGTCTTGGCTTTGCCATTGCCCATGCGCTGGACAATAACTCTCCGGCCGTTGAACTGGATCGTGACCTGCAAAGCAAAGTCGACGTGATTGTTCAGGCGCTGGCGGGGGCGAAGAAACCACTGATTATCTCCGGGACTAACGCCGGTAGCGCCGAGATCATTCAGGCTGCAGCGAACGTCGCCAAAGCCCTGAAAGGCCGCGGTGCGGACGTTGGTGTCACCATGATTGCCCGTGCGGTGAACAGCATCGGTCTGGGTATGATTGGCGGCGGCTCGCTGGAAGAAGCGTTAAGCGAACTGGAGTCCGGTGCTGCTGACGCCGTTGTGGTGCTGGAAAATGACCTGCATCGCCATGCCTCTGCCGCGCGCGTTGACGCTGCGCTCTCTAAAGCACCGCTGGTGATGGTAATCGACCATCAGCGCACCGCGATTATGGATAAAGCGCACCTGGTGCTCTCTGCGGCAAGCTTCGCAGAAAGCGACGGTACGGTTATCAACAACGAAGGCCGCGCACAGCGTTTCTTCCAGGTTTATGACCCGGCGTACTACGACAGCAACACCGTGATGCTGGAAAGCTGGCGCTGGCTGCACTCCCTGCACAGCACCGTGCAAAGCCGTGAAGTGGACTGGACGCAGCTCGACCACGTTATCGATGCGGTAGTCGAAAAACTGCCTCAGCTGGCGGGCATTAAAGATGCTGCGCCTGAAGCGAGCTTCCGTATTCGCGGCCAGAAACTGGCGCGTGAACCGCACCGTTACAGTGGCCGTACCGCGATGCGTGCCAATATCAGCGTGCACGAACCGCGTCAGCCGCAGGATAAAGACACCATGTTCGCCTTCTCCATGGAAGGGAACAACCAGCCGTCTGCGCCGCGTTCACAGATCCCATTCGCATGGGCGCCGGGCTGGAACTCCCCGCAGGCGTGGAACAAGTTCCAGGCGGAAGTGGGCGGTTCACTGCGTCACGGCGATCCGGGCGTGCGTCTGATTGAAGCCTCCGAAACCGGTCTGGACTTCTTCACCACCGTTCCGGCGAGCTTCCAGGCGCAGGACGGTAGCTGGCGTATTGCGCCGTACTACCATCTGTTTGGTAGCGACGAGCTGTCCCAGCGTTCACCGGTATTCCAGCAGCGTATGCCGCAGCCGTACATCAAGCTCAACCCGGCAGACGCCGCGAAGCTTGGCGTGAACGCGGGTGCGAACATTGCCTTTAGCTACGAGGGCCAGACCATCAGCCTGCCGCTGATTATCTCTGAAAGCCTGACAGCAGGGCAGGTCGGTCTGCCGATGGGTATGCCTGGCATCGCGCCGGTACTGGCGGGTGCGCGTCTTGATAACCTGCAGGAGGCAAAAGCATGAGTTGGTTAACGCCGGATCTTATCGACAACCTGCTGAGCATTCTGAAAGCGATTGTCATTCTGCTGGTGGTGGTCACCTGTGGTGCGTTCATGAGCTTTGGTGAACGTCGTCTGCTTGGTCTGTTCCAGAACCGTTATGGACCAAACCGCGTTGGCTGGGGGGGATCACTCCAGCTGGTCGCGGACATGATCAAGATGTTCTTCAAAGAGG
This sequence comes from Enterobacter cloacae complex sp. 277I4, assembly GCF_050031465.1. Classification (NCBI taxonomy): domain Bacteria; kingdom Pseudomonadati; phylum Pseudomonadota; class Gammaproteobacteria; order Enterobacterales; family Enterobacteriaceae; genus Enterobacter; species Enterobacter cloacae complex sp. 277I4. The sequence goes on along the minus strand of NZ_JBLGWC010000001.1, from coordinate 3,546,196 downwards.
ACTGGATCCCACGCTTCTCGGATCGCGTGATCTTTACGCTGGCACCGATGATCGCCTTCACCTCGCTGCTGCTGGCGTTTGCTATCGTTCCTGTCAGCCCGACCTGGGTGGTGGCTGACCTGAACATCGGCATTCTGTTCTTCCTGATGATGGCAGGACTCGCGGTTTACGCGGTACTGTTCGCAGGCTGGTCCAGTAACAACAAATACTCGCTGCTGGGTGCGATGCGTGCTTCCGCGCAGACGCTGAGCTACGAAGTGTTCCTGGGGCTCTCCCTGATGGGCGTGGTGGCGCAGGCCGGTTCATTCAACATGACCGACATCGTTAACAACCAGGCCGACATCTGGAACGTTATCCCGCAGTTCTTTGGTTTTGTTACCTTTGCTATCGCGGGCGTGGCGGTGTGTCACCGTCACCCGTTTGACCAGCCAGAAGCCGAACAGGAACTGGCCGACGGTTACCACATTGAATATTCCGGTATGAAATTCGGTCTGTTCTTCGTGGGCGAGTACATCGGTATCGTCACCATTTCCGCGTTGATGGTAACGCTGTTCTTTGGTGGCTGGCATGGCCCGTTCTTACCGCCGTTCATCTGGTTCGCGCTGAAAACCGCGTTCTTCATGATGATGTTCATTTTGATTCGCGCAGCGTTACCGCGTCCGCGTTATGACCAGGTAATGTCCTTCGGCTGGAAAGTGTGCCTGCCGCTGACGCTCGTCAACTTGTTGGTAACGGCGGCTGTCATTCTCTGGCAGCAGCCATAAGGGGCTATAGACCATGACCTTAAAAGAATTACTGGTAGGCTTCGGTACCCAGGTACGCAGTATCTGGATGATCGGCCTGCACGCGTTTGCCAAACGCGAAACCCGGATGTACCCGGAAGAGCCGGTATATCTGCCGCCGCGCTACCGTGGCCGTATCGTGCTGACGCGCGACCCGGACGGCTCCGAGCGCTGCGTTGCCTGTAACCTGTGTGCGGTAGCGTGTCCGGTAGGCTGTATCTCTCTGCAGAAAGCAGAGACGGTAGACGGCCGCTGGTACCCTGAGTTCTTCCGCATCAACTTCTCACGCTGCATCTTCTGTGGTCTGTGTGAAGAAGCGTGCCCAACCACGGCGATTCAGCTCACCCCGGACTTCGAACTGGGTGAATACAAGCGTCAGGACCTGGTGTACGAGAAAGAGGATCTGCTGATTTCCGGTCCGGGCAAATACCCGGAATATAACTTCTACCGGATGGCGGGTATGGCAATCGACGGCAAAGATAAGGGCGAAGCAGAGAACGAAGCCAAGCCTATCGACGTCAAGAGCCTGTTACCGTAAGGAGAGGGCAATGGAATTCGCTTTTTATATCTGTGGCCTTATCGCCATCCTGGCTACGCTACGAGTGATTACGCACACCAATCCGGTGCATGCGCTGCTGTACTTAATCATTTCGCTGCTGGCTATTTCCGGGGTGTTCTTTGCGCTCGGCGCGCACTTTGCCGGTGCGCTGGAAATCATCGTTTACGCCGGTGCCATCATGGTGCTGTTCGTCTTCGTGGTGATGATGCTGAACCTGGGCGGCTCTGAAATTGAGCAGGAACGTCAGTGGTTAAAACCGCAGGTGTGGATTGGCCCGGCAATTTTGTCGGCCATCATGCTGGTGGTGATTGTTTATGCCATTCTCGGCGTGAACGACCAGGGCATCGACGGTACGCCAATCGGCGCGAAAGAAGTGGGTATCACGCTGTTTGGCCCATACGTTCTGGCGGTTGAACTGGCCTCTATGCTGCTGCTGGCGGGTCTGGTTGTTGCCTTCCACGTTGGCCGCGAAGAGCGTGCTGGTGAGGTGCTGAGCAACCGCACTGACGACCGCGCGAAAAGAAAAACGGAGGAACGCGCATGATCCCCTTAACACATGGACTGATCCTCGCTGCGATTTTATTCGTTCTGGGCTTAACCGGTCTGGTTATCCGCCGCAATCTGCTGTTTATGCTGATCGGTCTGGAAATCATGATTAACGCCTCCGCGTTGGCCTTCGTGGTCGCCGGAAGCTACTGGGGCCAGACCGATGGTCAGGTGATGTACATTCTCGCCATCAGCCTCGCGGCTGCCGAAGCGAGTATTGGCCTGGCGCTGTTGCTGCAGCTCCATCGTCGCCGCCAGAACCTGAACATCGATTCAGTAAGTGAGTTGCGTGGATGAACATGCTTGCCTTAACCATTATTTTTCCGCTGATTGGCTTCGTGCTGCTGGCGTTTTCTCGCGGCCGCTGGTCTGAGAATCTGTCTGCGACCGTCGGCATGGGATCTGTCGGTCTGGCTGCGCTGGTAACAGCGTATGCGGGTATCGATTTCTTCAACAACGGGCGTCAGGCCTTCAGCGTGCCGCTGTGGACCTGGATGTCGGTCGGTGATTTCAACATCGGTTTTAACCTGGTGCTGGATGGTCTCTCGCTGACCATGCTCTCCGTGGTGACCGGCGTGGGCTTCCTGATCCATATGTTCGCCTCCTGGTACATGCGCGGTGAAGAGGGCTACTCCCGCTTCTTCGCCTACACCAACCTGTTTATCGCCAGCATGGTGGTTCTGGTGCTGGCCGATAACCTGCTGCTGATGTATCTGGGCTGGGAAGGCGTGGGTCTCTGTTCGTACCTGCTGATCGGGTTCTACTACACCGATCCGAAGAATGGCGCAGCGGCCATGAAAGCGTTCGTCGTGACCCGTGTGGGTGACGTCTTCCTCGCGTTCGCGCTGTTCATTCTCTACAACGAACTGGGCACGCTGAACTTCCGCGAAATGGTGGAACTGGCGCCTGCACACTTCGCCGCAGGCAACAACATGCTGTGGTGGGCAACGCTGATGCTGCTGGGTGGTGCTGTGGGTAAATCTGCACAGCTGCCGTTGCAGACATGGCTGGCCGACGCGATGGCGGGTCCAACCCCTGTCTCCGCGCTGATCCACGCCGCGACCATGGTCACCGCCGGTGTGTACCTGATTGCGCGTACCCATGGCCTGTTCCTGATGACCCCGGAAATTCTGCATCTGGTGGGTATCGTCGGTGCGGTCACGCTGGTGCTGGCAGGCTTTGCCGCGCTGGTGCAGACCGACATCAAACGCGTTCTTGCTTATTCCACCATGAGCCAGATTGGCTACATGTTCCTGGCGCTGGGCGTTCAGGCGTGGGACGCGGCGATTTTCCACCTGATGACGCACGCGTTCTTTAAAGCGCTGCTGTTCCTCTCATCCGGTTCCGTGATCCTGGCCTGCCATCACGAGCAGAACATCTTCAAGATGGGCGGACTGCGTAAGTCCATCCCGCTGGTGTATGTCTGCTTCCTGGTGGGCGGCGCGGCGCTGGCGGCACTGCCGCTAATTACCGCGGGCTTCTTCAGTAAGGACGAAATCCTTGCCGGTGCCATGGCGAATGGTCATATCAATCTGATGGTTGCGGGTCTGGTCGGTGCGTTCATGACCTCCCTGTATACCTTCCGTATGATTTTCATCGTATTCCACGGTAAAGAACAAATTCACGCTCATGCAGGGAAGGGGATTACTCACCACCTGCCGCTGATTGTGCTGCTGGTCCTGTCCACCTTCGTTGGCGCGATGATTGTGCCGCCGCTGCAGGGTGTACTGCCAGACACCACCGAGCTTGAGCACGGCCGCGTTCTGACGCTTGAAATCACCTCTGGTGTGGTCGCTATCGCGGGTATCCTGATTGCTGCATGGCTGTGGCTGGGCAAACGCACGCTGGTGACAGCCGTTGCCAACAGTGCGCCAGGCCGCCTGCTGGGCACCTGGTGGTACAACGCGTGGGGCTTCGACTGGCTGTACGACATGATCTTCGTTAAGCCGTTCCTGGGCATTGCGTGGCTGTTGAAGCGCGACCCACTGAACAGCCTGATGAATATCCCGGCGATCCTCTCCCGCTTTGCAGGTAAAGGCCTGCTGTACAGCGAGAACGGTTACCTGCGCTGGTATGTGGCGTCCATGAGCATCGGTGCGGTTGTCGTGCTGGCGCTGCTGATGGTGTTGCGTTGATCGTAAAGTGAATTTTATTCGAATTCGTTGAAAATCAGGCCCCTTCTGGGGGCCTTAAAAAGGAATGTAAATCGCCATGTTACTACCCTGGCTAATATTAATTCCCTTCATCGGCGGCTTCCTGTGCTGGCAGACTGAACGCTTTGGCGTGAAGATGCCGCGCTGGATCGCGCTGATCACCATGGGATTGACGCTCGCGCTTGGTCTGCAACTTTGGTTGCAGGGTGGCTACTCCCTGACCCAGTCTGCGGGCATTCCGCAGTGGCAGTCTGAGTTTATCCTGCCGTGGATCCCGCGTTTCGGCATTACGATCCACCTGGCGATTGACGGTCTGTCGCTGCTGATGGTGGTGCTGACCGGTCTGCTCGGCGTTCTGGCGGTACTTTGCTCCTGGCGAGAAATCGAAAAATACCAGGGCTTCTTCCACCTGAACCTGATGTGGATCCTGGGCGGCGTAATCGGCGTGTTCCTTGCCATCGACATGTTCCTGTTCTTCTTCTTCTGGGAGATGATGCTGGTGCCGATGTACTTCCTGATCGCGCTGTGGGGCCATAAGGCGTCCGACGGTAAAACGCGTATCACGGCGGCCACTAAGTTCTTCATCTATACCCAGGCGAGTGGTCTGGTGATGCTTATTGCCATTCTGGCGCTGGTGTTTGTGCACCACAATGCGACCGGTGTCTGGACCTTCAACTACGAAGACCTGCTGAAGACCCCGATGTCTCACGGTGTGGAATACCTGCTGATGCTCGGCTTCTTCATCGCCTTCGCGGTGAAAATGCCGGTCGTACCACTGCACGGCTGGCTGCCAGACGCGCACTCTCAGGCGCCAACGGCAGGTTCTGTTGACCTGGCGGGCATCTTGCTGAAAACAGCAGCCTACGGTCTGCTGCGTTTCGCGCTGCCACTGTTCCCGAACGCGTCCGCTGAGTTCGCACCGATTGCCATGTGGCTGGGGGTGATTGGTATCTTCTACGGTGCCTGGATGGCATTCACGCAGTACGACATCAAACGTCTGATTGCGTACACCTCCGTTTCCCACATGGGCTTCGTGCTGATTGCTATCTACACCGGCAGCCAGCTGGCGTACCAGGGCGCGGTGATCCAGATGATTGCGCACGGTCTGTCCGCAGCCGGTCTCTTCATCCTCTGTGGTCAGCTGTACGAACGTCTGCACACCCGTGACATGCGTATGATGGGCGGTCTGTGGAGCAAAATTAAGTGGCTGCCGGCGCTGTCTATGTTCTTCGCGGTGGCGACCCTGGGTATGCCAGGTACCGGTAACTTCGTCGGCGAATTTATGATTCTGTTCGGCAGCTTCAAAGTGGTACCGATGATTACCGTCATCTCCACCTTTGGTCTGGTGTTCGCGTCCGTCTACTCGCTGGCGATGCTGCACCGTGCTTACTTCGGTAAAGCGAAGAGCGAAATTGCTGCACAAGAACTGCCGGGGATGTCGCTGCGTGAGCTGTTCATCATCCTGCTGCTGGTCGTACTGCTGGTGCTGCTGGGCTTCTTCCCGCAGCCGATTCTGGATACCTCGCACTCCGCGATGGGTAATATCCAGCAGTGGTTTGTTAATTCTGTTTCTACTACAAGGCCGTAATTCGCCATGACAATAACTCCACAACAACTGATCGCGCTGCTACCGCTGCTGATCGTCGGATTGACGGTGGTGGTTGTGATGCTCTCCATTGCGTGGCGACGCAATCACTTCCTGAATGCCACGCTGTCGGTCATCGGATTGAACGCCGCGTTAGTCTCTCTCTGGTTTGTTGGCCAGGGTGGGGCGATGGACGTCACCCCGCTGATGCGCGTTGACGGCTATGCCATGCTGTACACGGGGCTGGTTCTGCTGGCGAGCCTGGCGACCTGTACCTTTGCCTATCCGTGGCTCGAAGGCTACAACGACAACAAAGAAGAGTTTTACCTGCTGGTACTGATTGCCGCACTCGGCGGCATTCTGCTGGCGAATGCAAACCATCTGGCTGCGCTGTTCCTCGGCATTGAGCTTATCTCTCTGCCGCTGTTCGGCCTGATTGGTTACGCCTTCCGTCAGAAGCGCTCTCTGGAAGCGAGCATCAAGTACACCATCCTGTCTGCTGCTGCCTCGTCCTTCCTGTTGTTTGGTATTGCGCTGCTGTACGCGCAGACCGGTAACCTTTCGTTCATGGCGCTTGGCAAGAGCCTCGGCGACGGCATGCTGCACGAGCCGCTGCTGCTGGCGGGTCTGGGCATGATGATTGTTGGCCTCGGCTTTAAACTCTCTCTGGTTCCGTTCCACCTGTGGACCCCGGACGTTTACCAGGGCGCACCGGCGCCAGTTTCTACCTTCCTGGCGACGGCGAGCAAAATCGCCATCTTCGGTGTGGTCATGCGCCTGTTCCTGTACGCACCGGTAGGTGACAGCGAAGCAGTTCGCACGGTGCTGGGGATTATCGCGTTCGTCTCCATCATCTTCGGTAACCTGATGGCGCTGAGCCAGACCAACATTAAACGTCTGCTGGGTTACTCCTCCATCTCTCATCTGGGCTACCTGCTGGTGGCACTGATTGCGCTGCAGAGCGGTGAGATGTCGATGGAAACCGTAGGCGTTTACCTGGCCGGTTACCTGTTCAGCAGCCTCGGCGCGTTCGGCGTGGTGAGCCTGATGTCCAGCCCGTACCGTGGCCCGGATGCAGATTCACTGTTCTCCTACCGTGGCCTGTTCTGGCACCGTCCGATCCTGTCTGCGGTGATGACCGTGATGATGCTCTCTCTGGCGGGTATCCCAATGACGCTGGGCTTCATCGGTAAGTTCTACGTGCTGGCTGTCGGTGTGCAGGCGCACCTGTGGTGGCTGACTGCGGGCGTGGTTATCGGCTCGGCAATCGGTCTGTACTACTATCTGCGTGTGGCCGTGAGCCTGTACCTGAGCGCGCCTCAGCAGCTCAACCGCGACGCACCAGGCAACTGGCAGTACAGCGCCGGTGGTATTGTGGTGCTGATCTCCGCGCTGCTGGTGCTGATCTTTGGTATCTATCCGCAGCCGCTGATTGATATCGTGCAGCGAGCAATGCCGCTGATGTAAAAGCAAAAAACCCGCCTCGGCGGGTTTTTTTATGGTTTTCGCCCTCTCCTACAGGGAGAGGGGCGGGGTGAGGGCACCAGCCCGCACCAGACTTAAGCCAGCTGTTTCCTGCTAATCAACGGCCCGTCAATCTTCTTCATCGAACGGTCCAGCACCTCTTCAATCACCGACGACAGCTCGTTCAGCTCAAACTTCGCCACGTAGCCGTCGGCCTTCACTTTACGAATATGATCTTCGTTGGCGTTGCCCGAAAGCGAAGAGTGGATCACAACAGGAATATCTTTCAGCAGCGGGTCGGTTTTGATTTTGCGCGTCAGCGTGAAACCGTCCATCTCTGGCATTTCGAGGTCGGTCAGCACCAGGGCAATTTTATCGGTGATCGGCACCCCTTCAGCCTGCGCCTGCGCGGCCAGCACGCCAATTTTCTCCCATGCGTCTTTACCGGTGATATGCAGTTGCGCCGGGATCTCCATAGCCTGTAATCCCTTCTCCAGCATGGAGCGCGCGACTTTGGAATCTTCCGCTACAATCGCCACAGCGCCAGGCTTGATGTGGAACTTAGTGGTCTGCAGATTCGTGGCGTGCAGATCGTGGTTGGCCGGCGTGATGTCATACAGGATCTGCTCAACGTCCAGCACCATCGCCAGCTCGTTGGTATCGGTCTTTTCGTCCAGACAGGCGATACTGGTGATGTAACGTCCGCTGACGGCGGTTTCCGCCGCGTGAACCTGCTTCCAGTCGAGGCGCATGATGTTCTCAACCGATTCCACCGCAAACGCCTGCACGCTGCGGGCATATTCGGTGATCAGCAGGATGTTGAGCCCCGTCGTCGGCTTACAGCCCGCCACGGCGGCCAGGTCGATCACCGGGATCACCTGATCGCGGATATTCACCATCCCCATCAGCGGGGACTTCATCCCTGCGGGTTTGGTGAACTCCGGCATCGGCACAATTTCACGCAGCTTAAAGACGTTAATGCCAAACAGCTCGGATTTATTTTCATTCAGAGACGTGCCCAGACGGAACAGCAACAGCTCAAAACGATTCGACAGGGTGAGATTTGCCCTGTCATCAATATCTTTCTGGAAATTATCCATTCTACCCTCAAGTGAAATGCTGCCCTTTTAATCGTTATCGGCATCCTGAGAGAAAAATGAAGGACTAAACGCTGACCTGAGTGAAATCGTTGGCCAGCTCACATGCCGGGAACACGTCGCGGCACTCTGCCAGCAGTTTTTCACAGCCGTGGGCGTCATAGCGCGAGCTGACATGGGTGACAATCAATCTTCCGACGTTCGCTTCACGGGCAAGCGCCGCCGCCTGACGTGTTGAGCTGTGACCCCGGCTGTTGGCTTTCTCTTCCATCGCCGTTTCAAGCGTGGCTTCGTGCACCATCACATCCACCTCTCGCGCCAGTTGCAGGGCCGCAGGGCAGGGCGCGGTATCGCCAAAAATCGCCAGTTTTTTCCCTGGCTGCGGTGGGGCGAGATAGTCCTGGCCATTAATCGTGCGGCCGTCCTCAAGCGTGACGGTTTCGCCCTGTTTCAGGCGCTGAAAAAGCGGTCCGGGCTTCACACCATCGGCAATCAGCGCAGCGGCGTCGAGCGCGCCGGGCTTATCATGCGCTTCGATGCGGTAGCCATAGCACTCAACCGGATGGTTGAGCGGCCGGGCGGTGACGGTATAGTCCCCGTCATCCAAAACCAGCCCCTCGGTTATCTCAATCACCTCCAGCGGATAATCTGTCCACGACCCGCTCAGGCGCAGCGTGGTTTCAACAAACTCACCAGTACCCGCCGGTCCGTAAATCGTCAGCGGGTTGGCATTACCCGCCATCGAACGGCTGCACAGCAGGCCCGGCAGGCCAAACAGGTGATCGCCATGCAGATGCGTGATAAAGATCTTATCCAGCTTACCGGGATGATAAGCGGTGTGTAACAGCTGATGCTGCGTTCCTTCGCCACAGTCAAACAGCCACAGTCCGCCACGGGTTGGGTGCTGCAGATCCAGCAGGATCGCGGTCACGTTTCGTGTGCGTGTTGGCACGCCAGCGGACGTACCCAGAAAAATCAGTTCCATAACGCAATCAGCCCTTTGCCGAATGGGGGAGGGTTTAGTATAACGTGATGAACCCAGGAAGGAGACCGACATGATCCAGTGGCAAGATTTACACCATAGTGAACTCACCGTTCAGACACTGTACGCCCTGCTCAAACTGCGCTGCGAAGTGTTTGTTGTGGAACAAACCTGCCCGTATCAGGACATCGATGGTGATGATCTGGTGGGCGAGAACCGTCATATTCTCGGCTGGAGGGATAACGAGCTGGTGGCGTATGCGAGGATTCTGAAAAGCGAGGACGATTTTGAGCCTGTCGTTATTGGTCGCGTCATTATTAGCGGCAAGGCGCGCGGTGAAAAACTGGGCTATCAGCTGATGGAAAAAACGCTGGAGGCATGCCAAAAACAGTGGCCAGACAAGGCGTTATACCTTGGCGCACAGGCGCACCTTCAGTCTTTCTACGGCCACTTTGGCTTTATGCCGGTCACGGACGTGTACGACGAAGACGGCATTCCTCATATCGGTATGGCGCGGGAAGTGAAACAGGCGTAATGGCAGGTCGTTGGCTATAGTTAGCGGACTGGTGTACTAACATGGAGAAAAATATGTCATTTCAATCCTGGGATACCCGTGTCGATGACGACCTGACGTTACTGAGCGAAACGCTGGAAGAGGTGTTACGTTCGTCCGGCGACCCTGCCGATCAGAAATATATCGAACTCAAGGCACGTGCCGAACAGGCGCTACATGACGTCAAAACCCGCGTCAGCCATGCGTCCGACAATTACTACTACCGCGCAAAAAAAGCGGTGTATCGCGCCGATGATTACGTCCATGAAAAACCGTGGCAAGGCATTGGTGTCGGAGCGGCGGTGGGGCTGGTGCTGGGGCTGCTTCTGGCCCGTCGTTAACCCCTGAATCGGACGCTTAACCCCTCCCTATACGTGGGTACTGATATTTCTGATGGTACCCCGTATACTAAGCGTTTTTACAGGGAGAGGTTCGCGTGCATTCGATTTCCAACGCGCTGGAACGTCTGCGTACTCAGCTTGCGCAAGCGTTACCCGCTACACCCGGCTTACGTCACGTTGACGTCTCTTTCCCGTTAAACGACGCTTTCGACCCTCTCGCCTGGCTTGGTGCTCAGTGCCTCTTTCCCCAGTTTTACTGGCAGCAGCGTAACGGTGATGAAGAGCTGGCTGCGCTGGGCGCCGTCATCCATTTTTCCTCCCTGGCTCAGGCTTCGCAGTTTTTACAGCAACAGCCTGTAGCGAACGACACGCGGATCTGCGGCCTGAATGCCTTCACCCCGGAGCAGGGCAGTCTCTTTTTACCCCGCCTGCTGTGGCGACGTTCTGCCGGGACCGCCACGTTGCGTCTGCAGCTGTGGAGTGACCGTTCCCTTCAGGAGGATGCCGACGCGGCGCTGGCGTTCTTACAGCAGCTTCGCGATGCCCGCCCAATCCGCCCGCTCTCCGCCCAGGTAGTGCAGGAGACCCATCAGCCGCAAAAACCGGAATGGCTGCGCCTTATCCGTCAGGCGACAGAGACCATTGCGCGCGGCGAAGTCGAAAAGGTGGTGCTCGCCCGGGCAACCGATCTGCAGTTCAGTCAGCCTGTGAATGCCGTGGCGCTGATGGCGGCCAGCCGTGCCCTGAATCTGAACTGCTATCATTTCTGCATGGTTTTCGATGCCAGCAACGCGTTTCTTGGCTCCACACCTGAACGGCTGTGGCGGCGGCGCGGCAACCTGCTGCGTACCGAAGCGCTGGCCGGTACCGTCGCCAGCCATCCCGATGACAAGCAGGCCCGCCTTCTGGGCGACTGGCTGATGAACGATGATAAAAACCAGCGTGAAAACATGCTGGTGGTAGAGGATATCTGCCAGCGGCTGCAGCACCATACCCGGACGCTGGAGGTCCTGCCAGCACAGGTTATGCGGTTGCGCAAAGTGCAGCATCTTCGCCGCTGCATCTGGACCGAGCTCAAGCATGCGGATGATGAGCAATGTCTGCATGTGCTGCAGCCGACGGCTGCGGTTGCCGGGTTACCGCGCCAGCCAGCACGCGAATTCATACACCGCGTTGAACCTTTCGACCGGGAATGGTATGCCGGATCCGCCGGATATCTGTCGCCAGAACAAAGCGAGTTCTGCGTGGCCCTGCGCTCGGCGCGCGTCCATGACGCCACCGTCCGTCTTTACGCCGGGGCGGGGATCGTCAGCGGTTCCGATCCGGAACAGGAATGGCAGGAGATCGAAAATAAAGCCGCAGGCTTGCGCTCTCTGCTCCTGAAGGATTAGTACTGATTCGCGCAATCCCGATTCATATCAAAATTCTATTTTTTTCTATTATTTATACTGTGTCGCATTCTTGATACCGGACAATCTCATGTCAGTAAGTTCTTTTAACCGACGCTGGGCGACGGTGATCCTTGAAGCCCTGACTCGCCATGGCGTCAGGCATGTGTGTATTGCGCCGGGCTCACGCTCCACACCGCTGACGCTGGCGGCAGCAGAGAACCGGGCATTTATTCACCACACCCATTTTGACGAGCGCGGCCTGGGCCACCTGGCTCTGGGGCTGGCAAAGGTCAGCAAGGAACCGGTGGCGGTGATCGTCACCTCCGGTACTGCCGTGGCAAACCTCTATCCGGCCCTTATCGAAGCCGGGCTGACCGGTGAGAAACTGGTGCTGCTGACGGCCGATCGCCCGCCCGAGCTTATTGACTGCGGAGCGAACCAGGCTATTCGTCAGCCGGGCCTCTTTGCCTCGCATCCTTCGCAGACGGTTTCGTTACCCCGACCCACGCAGGACATTCCCGCAAGCTGGCTGGTCTCGACCGTCGATCACGCCATGGAGACGTTGCGCAGCGGGGCGTTACATATTAACTGTCCGTTTGCCGAGCCGTTGTACGGCGAAATGGACGACACTGGTCTTGCCTGGCAGCAGCAGCTTGGCGACTGGTGGGAGAGCGAAAAGCCGTGGCTGCGCGAGCAGACACACCTTGAGAGCGCAAAGCAACGTGACTGGTTTTTCTGGCGACAAAAACGCGGCGTGGTTATTGCCGGGCGCATGAGCGCTGCCGAAGGCAGGCAGGTGGCCGAATGGGCACACACCCTTGGCTGGCCGCTGATTGGCGACGTGCTGTCCCAGACCGGACAGCCGCTGCCGTGTGCCGATCTCTGGCTCGGGAATGCGAAAGCGGTGACTGAGCTGGCGCAGGCGCAGATTGTGGTTCAGCTGGGCGCAAGCCTGACCGGCAAACGGTTACTGCAGTGGCAGGCAACCTGTAGCCCGGAAGAGTACTGGCTGGTGGATCCGCTGGAAGGGCGGCTCGATCCGGCGCACCATCGCGGTCGTCGTCTGGTGAGCGACATTGACGCCTGGCTGGCGCTCCACCCGGCGGAAAAGCGCGCCCCGTGGGCCGTTGAGATCCCGGCGCTGTCGCGTCAGGCGTGGGAGTTGACCCGTGCAAAATGCGAAGAGTTTGGTGAAGCGGAGCTGGCGCACCGTATTTACCGGTATCTGCCGGAGCAGGGGCAACTGTTTGTCGGCAACAGCCTGGTGGTGCGTCTGATTGATGCGTTCTCAAAACTGCCTGCGGGCTATCCGGTCTACAGTAACCGGGGAGCCAGCGGCATTGACGGGCTGATCTCCACGGCGGCGGGTGTGCAGCGAGCCAGCGCGAAATCCACGCTGGCGATCGTGGGCGATCTTTCGGCGCTGTACGATCTCAATGCGCTGGCGCTGCTGCGGCAGGTGTCGGCGCCGTTTGTGCTGATTGTGGTCAACAATAACGGCGGGCAGATCTTCTCCCTGCTGCCGACACCGCAGAGCGAACGCGAGCGCTTCTATCTGATGCCGCAGAACGTGCAGTTTGAACATGCCGCAGCGATGTTTAACCTGAAATACCACCGCCCGGAAAACTGGGAAGCGCTGGATGCAGTCCTGAGCAGCGCCTGGCGACAGCCCGGTGCAACGCTGATTGAACTGGTCGTCAACGAGGCTGACGGTGCGCAGAAGCTGCAAAGTCTGCTGGCGCAGGTGAGCCACCTGTGATCCTCGCAGGCGCGCAACAGGCCGGTAAGCCAGGTTACCCCTGGCTGGTCTTTTTGCATGGATTTTCTGGCGATTGCCGCGAGTGGCAGACGGTCGGCGAGGCGCTCAGCGATTATCCCCGGCTTTATCTCGACCTGCCGGGGCATGGCCGGTCCGCCAGTATGGCCGTCACGGGGTTCGAAGAGATGAGTGACGTGCTTACCCGAACCCTTGTTAGTTACAACATACTTAACTACTGGCTGGTGGGGTACTCCCTTGGCGGCCGCATTGCGATGTTTCATGCCTGCCAGGATCCTGCGGGGCTTTGCGGCATCATGGTGGAAGGCGGACATCCGGGCCTGAAGGGGGTCGCAGCACGAGAGGCAAGAGCAGCATCCGACCATCTGTGGGCGCAGCGTTTTCGCACGCAGCCCCTCTCAAACGTCTTTGCCGACTGGTATCAACAGCCTGTCTTTGCCTCCCTGACGGACAGCCAGCGCAGGGCGCTCATCGCCCTGCGCTGTCGCAACGCGGGCACAAACCTGGCGATGATGCTTGAGGCAACCTCGCTCGCCGTGCAACCAGACCTGCGTGCCGCCCTCAGCGCGCGAAATTTCCCTTTTGATTATCTCTATGGCGAACGTGACGAGAAGTTCGCGGCCCTGGCCGCTGAACTGAACGCTGTTCGCCATGTCATTCCAAACGCCGGACACAACGCCCACCGGGAAAATCCCGGGGCGGTTAGCGCGAGTCTGGCTCAGATACTGCGTCGTCGAATAAAGGACACTCTATGATCTATCCTGATGAAAACATGCTCTATGCACCGGTTGAATGGCAAGACTGCTCCGAAGGTTACACCGACATTCGTTACCACAAATCGGCTGACGGTATCGCCAAAATCACCATTAATCGTCCGCAGGTGCGTAACGCCTTCCGTCCCCTGACCGTAAAAGAGATGATTCAGGCCCTGGCGGATGCGCGCTATGACGACAACATCGGCGTTATCGTCCTGACCGGGGAAGGCGAAAAAGCGTTCTGCTCCGGTGGCGATCAGAAAGTACGCGGTGACTACGGCGGATACCAGGACGATGCGGGTACCCATCACCTGAACGTGCTTGATTTCCAGCGTCAAATCCGTACCTGCCCAAAACCCGTGGTGGCCATGGTGGCAGGCTACTCCATCGGCGGCGGCCACGTGCTGCACATGATGTGCGATCTGACCATTGCCGCAGAGAACGCCATCTTCGGTCAGACGGGCCCGAAAGTCGGCTCTTTTGACGGCGGCTGGGGGGCTTCTTACATGGCGCGCATTGTCGGTCAGAAAAAAGCCCGCGAAATCTGGTTCCTGTGCCGTCAGTACAACGCCCAGGAAGCGCTGGATATGGGCCTGGTTAACACCGTGGTGCCGATTGCCGATCTCGAAAAAGAGACCGTTCGCTGGTGTCGCGAAATGCTGCAGAACAGCCCAATGGCGCTGCGCTGCCTGAAAGCGGCCCTGAACGCTGACTGTGACGGTCAGGCGGGGCTGCAGGAGCTGGCGGGTAACGCCACTATGCTGTTCTACATGACCGAAGAGGGTCAGGAAGGACGCAACGCGTTTAACGAAAAACGCCAGCCAGACTTCAGTAAATACAAACGGAACCCGTAATGCGTCGCGCGCAGGTTTACCGCTGGCAGATACCGATGGACGCGGGCGTGGTGCTGCGTGAACGGCGGTTAAAAACCCGTGATGGCTTCTTCGTGCAATTGCAGCAGGGTGAAGGGCAGGGCTGGGGCGAGATTTCGCCTCTGCCGGGCTTTAGCCTGGAGTCGCTGGAGGAGGCGCAGGCTGCGCTGATGGCATGGGTAGAGGAATGGCGTACAGGCCTGAATCCGCCGCTGCCCGATCTCCCTTCCGCCGCATTTGGCATCAGCTGCGCGCTCGCGGAGCTCGACGGCAGCCTGCCTGATGAGGCCGATTACCGTGCCGCGCCGCTCTGCACGGGCGATCCGGACGAGCTGTTTGCCTTGCTCATCGCAATGCCCGGCGAGAAAGTGGCGAAAATCAAAGTCGGTCTTTACGAAGCGGTACGCGACGGCATGGTCGCTAACCTCTTGCTGGAGGCGATCCCCGATCTGCGCCTGCGTCTGGATGCCAACCGCGCCTGGACGCCGCTTAAGGCGCAGCAGTTCGCGAAGTACGTCAACCCGGCGTACCGCAGCCGCATCGCTTTTCTGGAAGAGCCGTGTAAAACCCGTGAGGATTCACGCGCTTTTGCCCGAGAAACCGGCATTGCCATCGCCTGGGATGAAAGCCTGCGCGAGGCGGACTTTGCCTTTAGCGCCGAGCCAGGCGTCAGCGCCGTGGTCATAAAACCGACGCTAACGGGCAGTCTGGCGAAGGTGCGCGAACAGGTGGCGGCAGCGCATGAGGCAGGGCTGACGGCGGTGATCAGCTCCTCCATCGAATCCAGCCTTGGGCTGACGCAGCTGGCGCGCATTGCCGCCTGGTTAACGCCCGACACCATCCCGGGGCTGGATACGTTAAACCTGATGCAAACCCAGCTCATTCGCCCGTGGCCGGGGAGCGCGCTGCCGTGCGCGGGCGTTGAGGCGCTGGAGCCGTTGCAATGAGTTTTAGCGACTGGCCGTGGCGGCACTGGCGCGAGCAGCGTGCTGATACACCGGCTCTGCGTCTAAACGACGAGGTGCTGAGCTGGCAACAGCTCTGCACCCGCATCGACAATCTGGCTGCAGGGTTTCATCAGCAGGGCGTGGAGGCGGGTGACGGCGTGCTGCTGCTCGCCCATAATCACCCGCAGACCCTGCTGGCATGGCTGGCGCTGCTCCAGTGCGGCGCGCGAATTCTTCCGGTTAATCCCCAGCTCCCGCATCCCCTGCTGGAGGTATTACTTCCTCAGATGACGCTGCGTTTTGTGCTGGTGCTGGACGGTCACTATGACGGGCTCGCCGCGCTTAGCGTGCATGCTCCGTCCGGCGAATACCGCGTGGCATGGCAGCCTGAGCGGCTGGCCTCGATGACGCTCACCTCCGGCTCCACCGGGCTGCCGAAAGCGGCCGTTCATACCTGCGGGGCGCATCTTGCAAGCGCTGAGGGCGTCCTCGCGCTGATGCCCTACGGCGACGATGACGACTGGCTGCTTTCGCTGCCGCTGTTTCATGTCTCCGGGCAGGGGATTTTATGGCGCTGGCTGCAGGCTGGCGCGCGCTTAACCGTACGCGAGAAGCAGCCGCTGGAGCAGGCCTTGCAGGGGTGTACGCATGCCTCGCTGGTGCCAACCCAGCTCTGGCGTCTGCTCAATACCCACCAGCGGATCGCGCTGAAAGCGGTACTGCTGGGCGGGGCCGCCATCCCCGTTGAGTTGACGCAACAGGCGCGCGCGCAGGGTATTTCTACGTTTTGTGGCTATGGCCTGACGGAGTTTGCCTCTACCGTCTGCGCGAAAGAGGCTGACGGTGAGCCGGACGTGGGCAGCGCATTGCCGGGCAGGGAGGTTCAGGTCGTTAACGGTGAAGTGTGGATCAAGGCGCAAAGCATGGCCTCAGGCTACTGGCGCGACGGCGCGTTGCTGCCGCTCACGAATTCAGAGGGCTGGTTTGCCACCCGCGATCGCGGCGAACTGCATGACGGTCGCCTGACGATCCTCGGTCGGATGGATAACCTCTTTTTCAGCGGAGGCGAGGGCATTCAGCCGGAGAGTCTTGAGCGGATTATCGCGACCCATCCGCACATCAGCCAGGTCTTCATTGTTCCGCTGAATGACGCCGAATTTGGTCAGCGTCCGGTAGCGGTGGTGGAGTGTGAACCGGGAACGGATATCACCCGCTTGCCGGAATGGGTACAGGGCAAACTGGCACGATTTGAACAGCCCGTCCACTGGCTGGTACTGCCTGCGGAGTTAAAAAATGGCGGGATTAAGATCTCCCGCCAGGCGTTAAAACAGTGGGTGAATGCCCAGCTGTCTGGTTAATTAGCCGACATCGGGCTGCGGCTTACGCTGACGACGCAGCAGGCGCAGCACCGGCGGCACGACCACCACCACAATAGCCAGCACCAGCAGGATCTTCGCCACATTGCTGTCCCACAGAATGGCGACATCGCCATTGCTGATGGACAGGGCGCGGCGCAGGTTCTGCTCCAGCATCTCACCCAGCACAAAGCCCAGAATCAACGGCGACATCGGGAAGTGCATTTTACGCAAGATGTAGCCGAACACCCCCAGCACCACCATCAGAATCAGGTCGAAGGTGGTGCTGTGTACCGCATACACCCCCACCGCCGAGACGGCTGCGATTGCGGGTACCAGGAACCACAGCGGAATGGTCAGCATACGGGTGAACAGGCCAATCAGCGGAATGTTCATGACCAGCAACATCACGTTGGCAATCAGCAGTGCCGCAATCAGCCCCCAGACGATATCCGGCTGTTCGGTGAACATCGCCGGTCCTGGCGTGATGTTATAGAGCGTCAGCGCCCCCATCATCACCGCCGTGGTACCGGAGCCGGGCACGCCGAGCGTCAGCATGGGAATAAACGAGCCACAGGCCGAGGCATTGTTAGCCGCCTCGGGTGCGGCGACGCCGCGAATATCGCCTTTACCAAAGCTGTCGCTGTTGCCGCTGAGTTTTTTCTCCGTCATGTAGGTGATGGCGCTGGCGATGGTCGCCCCGGCGCCCGGCAGAATGCCAACAAAGAAGCCAATGACCGCTGAACGCAGCGTGGTACCGATACACTGCACCCCCTCTTTGGCGTTAAAGAGCATCCGGCCAGTTTTACGCACCAGCGTCTGCCCGCTGCTGGTATGTTCCAGCATCAGTAAGATCTCAGAGACAGAGAACAGACCAATCACGACCACGATAAACTGCACGCCGTCGGACAGGTGAACGCTGTCGAAGGTAAAGCGATAGACCCCGGTGTTGGCATCCACGCCGACGGTGGCTAACCCTAAGCCAATCAGCGCAGACAAAAACGATTTCAGTGGGTTTTGTGCCATCATGCTGCCGAGACAGGCAATGGCGAAGACCATCAGGGCAAAATACTCTGCCGGACCAAACGCCAGCGACCACTGGGCCAGCGCAGGCGCAAACAGAATGATGCCGCCAATGGCAATCAGCGAGCCAAAGAACGAACTGACGGCGGAAATAGACAGCGCCACGCCGCCGCGCCCCTGCCGCGCCATCGGGTAACCATCCAGCGCGGTCATAATGGCCGCCGCATCCCCGGGCACGTTGAGCAGTATTGACGAGATTCGGCCGCCATATTCACAGCCGATGTAGACCGTCGCCAGCAGGATCAGCGCTGATTCCGCAGGCAGATGCAGGGCAAACGCCAGCGGGAGCAAAATAGCGACCCCGTTGATGGGCCCAAGCCCAGGCAACAGACCGACGATCGTCCCGACGAAGCAGCCGATCAGGGCGATCACCAGGTTTTCCGGGGTCATCGCCACAGCGAACCCCTGTGAGAGGTAAATCCAGGTATCCATAGCGTGCTCCGTTAATTAAGCCAGGCGCCAAGCGGCAACGTCACATCCAGCAGGCGGTCAAAGGCGTACCACAGGAAAATGCCCATTACCACGCCCGAGATCCCCGCCGCAGGCAGGCTGGCGTTAAACAGCGTGCCGATGACCATCGTCAGGATGGCGGTCGCCACCGGGAAGCCGAGCCATTCAAAGCCCCAGGCATACATCAGCAGCACAATGACCATCACCAGCAGCCGCTGCAAAATGCGCTTAGGCGGCCACTCTACGGTATCCGGGTGGCGTAACAGCATGGCCACCGAGCAAAGCAGCATCAGGCCGACAATGCCCATTGGAAAGGGGCGGGGCCCCACGGGTTCATAGCTGTATTCGCTGTGGATCTGCCAGGCGACGAACATCCCGCCAATGCAGAGCAACAACCAGATCCCGGCAAAAATGCGATCGCTCATAGCGCCTCCGGTTATTTGGCCAGGCCAAACGCTTTTGCTTTCTCGCGGTAGTCATTCACCTGTTTTTTGACATACTCGTCCAGCTGCTTGCCGTTCAGGTTGAACTCAAACAGCCCGCGCAGATCGCGCTGCTTTTTAAATTCGTCTGTCTGCTGCAGTTTGTTAAAGGTATCGACCCACCACTGGTATTCGGCATCGGTCACTTTTGGCCCGACAAAGAAGCCGCGGATAATCGGCCAGACGAGGTCATAACCCTGTTCTTTTGCAGTAGGCACGTTTGCCAGCTGTCCCGGCAGACGGTTTTCGGAGAAGACCGCCAGCACGCGGATTTTATCGCCGTTCAGGTAGGGCACCATTTCACTGAGGTCACCGGAAACTGCCTGCACGTGGTTGCCCATCAGCGCCGTCACCGGCTCACCGCCGCCCTCAAACGCCACGTAACGCATTTTGTGCGGATCCACTTTCGCCTGCTGCGCCAGCAGGGCGGCTTTCATCCAGTCCTGGCTGCCGATGGAGGCGCCTGCACCAATCACCACGCTGTTAGGGTCTTTTTCCATGGCGGTGAGCAAATCTTTCAGGGATTTCCACGGGGAATCTGCACGCACGGCAATCATGCCGTAGTCGGTACCGACGGTGGCCAGCCAGCGCACGTCATCCACGCCGTAGCGGCCAAACTTGCCCTGGGAGAGGTTAAGCAGCGAGCCGCCGGAGAAGGCCACCACTGTGCCGGCTTCCGCCGGACGTTGCGCGACAATCGCGTTATAGGCCACCGCGCCCACGCCGCCTGGCATGTAGGTCACGCGCATCGGTTTTTCAATGGCCTTCGTCTCCAGCAGGCTGACCTGAATCAGCTTGCAGGTGAGATCGAAACCGCCGCCCGGTTTGGCCGGAGCGATACATTCGGTGCGGGACGGGGCGTCCTGCGCCTGGACAACAGAGGCACTCAACATTAATACGCTTGCAGCAATCGTTGAAAGTAATTGTTTTTTCATCGTTTATCCTCACGCCGGGGGTACGGGTACGGGTTTTTTTCTGATTATGTGAACCACCTTGTAGCGGTTCCGTTGCGTGATTGTTAAAACAATAACCTTTCATTTCCCTTTCAACGCGACACCAACTTTACAGGATGTGATATGCGTCTCTTACTGGCGGAAGATAATCGTGAGCTGGCTCACTGGCTGGAGAAAGCGCTGGTGCAGGAGGGCTTTGCCGTAGACTGCGTTTCTGACGGGCGCGCGGCCGATCATCTGCTGCAGGGGGAAAATTACGCGGTGGCGATACTGGACATCGGTATGCCCGGTTTTGACGGCCTGGAGGTGGTGCACCGTTTACGTAAACGCGGCCAGACCTTGCCGGTGCTGTTTCTCACCGCACGCAGCAACGTGGCGGATCGGGTGAAAGGCCTGAACGCCGGGGCGGATGATTATCTGCCAAAACCGTTTGAGCTGGAGGAGCTGGACGCCAGGCTTCGCGCCCTGCTGCGCAGAAGCGAGGGGAGAACCCAGGAACGCCAGCGCCTTGGGGAGCTGGAGTATGACGACGACGGTTTTTTCCTGCTGCGCGACGAGCCGCTCTCGCTCACCCCGCGCGAACTGTCGCTGCTGAAGGTGCTGATGCATCGTCGCACCCGCCCCGTTTCCCGGCAGCAGTTGTTCGATCAGGTGTTTAGCCTGAACGACGACGTCAGCCCGGAGAGTCTCGATCTTTACATTCATCGCCTGCGCAAAAAGCTGAGCGGCAGCGGCGTGCGGATCACCACCCTGCGCGGACTGGGCTATGTGCTGGAGTGCGGCGATGAAGTGGGTTAAGCCTCAGTCGCTTTATCTGCAGCTGCTGCTTTTTCTCGGCCTGCCGCTGCTGTTGTTATGGGGATTATCGGCTTTTAACAGTTACGTCAGCGCCCTGCAGGCGGCGACCCAGGCGTACGACCGCACGCTGTTATCTTCGGCGCGTACCGTCTCTGAGCGGCTGGAGGTGCACAACGGCAAGCTGCTGGTTGATGTTCCCTGGGTGGTGCTCGACAGCTTTGAGCTGAACATGAACGATCGTCTCTATTACAAGGTGGTTGACCCGGAGGGGCGGGTGATCTCCGGCTATGACGATCTGCCGAACATGCCCCCCTCCACGTCGCGCACCACGCACTATCCCGCGCTGGCCTGGTTTTATCATACTGAGTATCGCGGCCAGGCGATCCGCGTGGCGAAGCTACTCCAGCCGATTAACGAAGACAATGTTTCCGGTATGGCGGAGATCTACGTCGCCGAAACCTTGCAGTCGCGGCGCTATCTCGCCACTCAGCTTCTGTTTTCTTCGCTCGTTTCGCAGGGACTGCTGGTGCTGCTGACGCTGGTCTTAACCGCCTGGCTGCTGCGCCGCGTGCTGCGCCCGATGCGTCAGCTCTCTTCGCTGATGGTGCGCCGTGAGCCAGGGCTGCTGGCCCCGCTGCCGGAGCTGCTGCCCTGGTCGGAAACGCGGCTGCTGATCGTGGCCTTTAACCGTTATATCGACAGGTTACGCGGCGTACTTTCCCGCCAGGAGCGCTTCAACGCCGATGCGTCTCACCAGCTCAAAACGCCGCTGGCGGTGCTCAAAACCCAGGTTTCCGTTGCCCTGACGCGAAACGATCCGGCCCTGTGGCAGGAGAGTTTACGCGCCATGAACGTGACGCTGGATAACACCATCGTCCTCACCGAACGGCTGCTGCAACTCTCCACGGTGAGGCGCAAAGAGCAGGGGGATCGCCAGTTTGCGCCGGTGGACCTGGTTCAGGTGGTGCAGAACTGCTGTTTCTCCAGACTGACGCAGGCGCGCAGCAAGGCGATCGATTTGGGTTATGACGGCATTCAGCAACCCGTCTTGATAGACGGTGATGAGGTGCTGCTGGGGGAGCTGTGCGCCAACCTGCTTGAGAACGCGATCAAGTACACCCCGGCAGGAGGCATTGTCACCGTGTTCCTGCACACCGACGCGGGCGGCGTTGAGCTCAGCGTGGAGGATAGCGGGCCCGGCATCGAAGACAGCCAAATTCATCAGGCAATACTGCCTTTCCATCGGCTCGACAACGTCGGGGACGCCAGCGGATCGGGTATCGGGCTGGCGCTGGCGAGCGATATCGCCCGGCTTCACCGAAGCCACCTGCAGCTTTCCCGCAGTGAGGCTCTGGGAGGGCTGAGCGTAAAAATGCGCTTTCTGTTGCTGACGTAAAAAAAACCGCGCGTTTCAAATCGTTACAATCTACTTGCCCGCCGCACGCAGAGTGCTTGATCGCCAGGCGTCTCAGGTTAAAATCTCGCGGTTTTTTTGGGACTTTTCTATAAATTGCGCGGGAACACGATAATGAAAAAAGTGGCATTGATGGGCTTAGGCCTGATATTCGTTTCGGCGGCGGCTAACGCCATCAGCTTTAACGGCTCAGCGGGTCAGGATTACACCCATCTGGGCTTTGGCCTGGGTACCGAGACCGCCGGTCTGGCGATGACCGGCGGCTGGACGCATAACGACGACGATGGCGATGCGGCAAGCCTCGGCCTGGGTCTGAATATTCCTCTTGGCCCGTTCCTGGCCACCGTCGGCGGTAAAGGTATCTACACCAACCCGAACGACGGCGACGAAGGGTACGCGGCAGCGGTGGGCGGCGGTCTGCAGTGGAAAATTGGCGACAGCTTCGGCCTGTTTGGTGAGTACTACTACTCGCCGGACTCCCTCTCCAGCGGTATCGACAGCTATGAAGAAGCCAACGCGGGTGCGCGCTGGACCATCATGCGCCCAATTACCATTGAAGCGGGTTATCGTTATCTGAATCTGGCGGGCAAAGACGGCAACCGCGACAACGCGCTGGCTGACGGCCCGTACGTGGGCGTCAGCGCAGGCTTCTAACCCCTCCGGCGCGGCGTCCGTCGCGCCAGTTTCTCTCCTCTCCATGCCGGTGATTGCGCTATAGTGTTTTCACCATATAAGCGGGAGAACACAATGATTAATGTGGAGATGTTATCCACCGGCGACGAAGTGCTGCATGGACAGATTATTGATACCAATGCTGCCTGGCTTGCCGATCTTTTCTTTGAGCAAGGATTACCGTTAACGCGCCGCAATACCGTAGGCGACAGTCTTGAGTCGCTGGTGACCGTTCTGCGCGAGCGTAGCGAACACTGCGACGTGCTGATTGTGAACGGTGGGCTCGGCCCCACCAGCGACGATCTCAGCGCGCTGGCTGCCGCGACCGCCAAAGGCGAAGGGCTGGTGTTGCACGAGGAGTGGCTGGCCCACATGGAGCGTTTCTTCTCCGAACGTGGCCGCGTGATGGCCCCCAGCAACCGCAAACAGGCTGAAATCCCGGCCAGCGCCGAACTGGTCGATAACCCGGTGGGTACCGCCTGCGGTTTCGCCGTTCAACTGAACCGCTGCCTGATGTTCTTCACGCCGGGTGTCCCGTCTGAATTTAAAGTGATGGTCGAACAGCAGATCCTGCCGCGCCTTCGCCAACGTTTTACCCTGCCTGAACCGCCAGTCTGCCTGCGCCTGACCACCTTTGGCCGTTCGGAAAGCGATCTGGCGCAGAGCCTCGATCACCTGCCGCTGCCGCCGGGGGTATCCATGGGCTATCGCTCTTCCATGCCGATCATTGAACTCAAGCTCACCGGGCCTGCCACGCAGAAAGCGGCGATGCTGGCGCTCTGGCCGGAAGTGCAGCGCGTGGCGGGCGAAAGTCTGATTTTCGAGGGCACGGAAGGGCTACCGGCGCAGATTGCGAAGCATCTGCAGTCGCGCCAGCTGAGCGTCACCCTCAGCGAGCAGTTCACCGGCGGCCTGCTGGCGCTGCAATTGTCGCGCGTTAATGCTCCGCTGCTGGCCAGCGAGGTGGTGCCGTTCCAGCAGGAGACGCTGGCGCAGACGGCGCGCTGGGCGTCAGAACGTCGGGTCAACCATTTTGCCGGGCTGGCGCTGTTTGTCGGGGGGATGGATGAGGAATATCTCAACTTTGCGCTGGCTACGCCGGAAGGGACGCATGCCTTAAGAGTCAAAATGAGTATCACCCGCCACAGCCTGGCGGTGCGTCAGGACGTCTGCGCCATGATGGCGCTGAACATGCTGCGTCGCTGGCTGGCAGGTAAAGAGGTGGCCAGCGAGCACGGCTGGATCAACGTGGTGGAATCGCTGTTCGTTGAGTGACCGGTTTGCCGGGGCGGCGGCCCCGGCGATACCTAACCCAGGGCCTTCGCCAGCAACGTGATCGGATGCTCGCAGCGCTTGCTGGTGGACATCTCTATCTGCCACTTGCAGGTTTCGCAGTCGGTCACCACGATATCCGCGCCGCTCTCCTCAATCTGGCGGAACAGCGGCGCGCCAATTGCCTGTGATGTTTCGTAATTTTCACGCTTAAAGCCGTAGGTCCCCGCAATGCCGCAGCAGCGCGAATCCAGCACCGTCAGCTCCAGCCCCGGAATTAACCGCAACAGTTCCAGCGTGTAAAGCGCCCAGCCCATTTTTTCCATATGGCACGGCGTGTGGTAGACCACTTTCAGGGGTAAATTTTTCAGCGGTAGCGTCTGCCCGCTGTCCAGCTTGCGCCACAGGAAACGGGTTGCCAGCTCGATATGTTCGCGCAGGCCGGTATTGTCCACGTCCAGCAGGTGCGGATACTCATCGCGCAGCGTGAAGGTACAGGTCGAGGAGGTGGCCAGCACCGGAATGCCTTTATCGACGATGGCCTCGCGCAGCGACGAGACGTTGCTTCTGGCCTGTTTGCGTGCTTTATCGGTAAACCCGTTGGCGATCAGCGGCACGCCGCAGCATTTCTCCTTGTTCAGTAACTGCACGCCTGTACCCATGGCGTTCAGCACTTTCAGCAGATCTTTACCCAGTTGCGGATGGTTGTAGTTCACGTAGCAGCCATGGAAGAACGCGACCTGGTCGGCATACCGCGCCTGGTCTGCCGCTACGGATTTGTACCAGCGGCGGAAAGTGCCGTGGGAATATTTGGGCAGACTGCGGTGATGGTCGATCTTAAGCGTGATATCCAGCAGTTGGCGCACCGGTTTCAGTGAGGTCGCGGCGTTCACCAGCGGGGCAAACGGCGTGGAGACGCTGCCCATCAGATCGGTATGGCTAAGAATGGCATCGCGCAGCGACGGTTTTTGCGTGCTATAGCGTGCCCGGGCGCGCTGAATAATGTCGCCGATTTTCACATCCGACGGACAGGCGACTTCACAACGTTTGCAGTTGATGCAGTATTTCAGCGCGTCATCGTACAGCGCGCCGTCCTTCAGACGCAGGCGCTCGCCGTCCGGCCCGGCCTGTTTCGGCCCGGGATAGCGCGGGTTAACGCCGCTGACCGGGCAGACGGTGGTGCAGACCGTGCATTTGATGCAGCTTTCAAAGCGGGAATCGTTCATTGTTCAGCCTCCGTGCGCTGGCAAATCTGCTCTGCCACATAGAGCGCCGTTATGGCGCAGACGCCGCCGCCGCAGCCCTGGGCGATAGGATCGTATCCACCCAAAAGCGAGCCGATGGCGTAGAGATTCGGTACTGACTTTCCTGAAAGTTGCGGATGCAGCTGGTTATCCACGATTACACCGAACTGCTGCCACGGCTGCGGGGCAAAGAAATCGCTCTGATACCAGTCCGCGCGAGAGGCGCTCTGGCGGACGTCCAGCCCCATAATCGCCTCGCGAATGCCGTCCCGGCTGCTCAGCAGACCGTTGCTGAAGAAACTGCCGCTTGCCAGCACCGCGTAACGCGTACGAAGCGGAATATCGTCGTGGTTGCGGGTCCAGATTTCGCTCACCGAGCCGTCAGTCAGGGTGATTTTTTTCACTTCATCACCCCCCATCCACACGCCTCCCTGGGCCACAAACTGGCGCTGAAGCTGGGTATGCAGGCGAATGCCGGGCACCGACGGAGGAAGCGTTGGCAGCAGGCCGAGCGAGCAGGGCAGGCGGTCGGACAGCCAGCGCCACAGCCGGTTGTCCTGTAAGCCAAAGCAGGCGGGCATAAACAGCGCATCGCATCCCTCTGCAAGCGGTTTGAGCGCCTCATACAGCAGCGGCCATTTCTCTTCGTTATCGAGCAAACGGGCAATATTCACCGCGCGGAACTCGCTGGGGTTGTCGCGCAGGACATCCAGCTCAGGAAGGTCAATCTCTGCCGTTTCAGCGTTGACCCCCTGGCGACTGAGCGAGGCCGCTGCCAGATGGGGCTGAAAATCCAGAAAACCGCTAATGCCCACCACCCGCACGCTCGTGGCCTTGAACGGGGCAACGGGCACCTCCTCCGGGCTGAGCCAGGCGGAACGCAGGGTGCCAAGCGGCGTGACGCGCGCGTGATTTTGCCTGGCACTCCCCTGCATAAGTGCGCCGCAATCAGCCAGCAGCGCTTCGGTCTCCAGGGCAAAGCGGTCAATGTGCTGCGCGCCAGTCAGGTGATAAGGATGCTCTGCCGGCAGTTTTTCGCGGTACGTTTCGTCCACCAGATCCAGCGAGCCCGACGAGAAGTGCAGGGCGCTCTGGCCCCGGGTGATAATGGCGCAGCGCAGTCCCTGCTTCGTGAGTTTGATGCCACAGAGCAGACCCGCCAGCCCGCCGCCGACGATCACCGTATCAAATTTCATCGCGTTGCTCCTTCTCAAGACCGCAAAGCCCTTGGTACACCCAGCGGGTAAATTCGCTTTCACGCAGGGCATCGCCCCAGGCGACAGGCTGAATGCCTTTCCAGCGCTCGTTCAGAAAATCGCTGAGCTGATCGAGCGACTGGGTGGCGGTGGTGGTATGAAAACGCTGCAGCAGCCCGGCGGCACGGCAGGCACACAGCTCCCCCTGACAGGTGCCCATCCCGACACGGGTGCGGCGGCGGAGATCGAGCAGGCTATTCACCGTCAGATTCTCCACCGCGTATTGCACTTCCCCGGCGGTAACGGCCTCGCACTCGCATACCAGACTGCGGCTCAGCCGCCCTTCACCCAGCCAGACCGGTGTTCTGTCGCCATGGCGATAGACAGCCGAACCACGCAGGGGGGCAGGCAGGGAGATAATTTTTTGCAGCGTTTTCTCGGTGGACTGGCGCGAGCCGGGCAGGGGCTGTTCTGCGGTCACGCACGGTTCGCTATTGCCCAGTTTGCGGCAGACAGCATCCGTCGCCCATTCGGCCATCAGGCGGTAGGTCATCAATTTACCGCCGGTGATGGTGATGAAGCCGTCCAGCCCGTCGCGCGCGGCATGGTCAAGCAGCACAATGCCGCGGCTGACATTGCGTCCGCTCGGGTCGTTATCGCTGGCGACAAGCGGACGCACACCCGCGTAGGCGCGCAGGATGCGGGTCTGGGCCATCACCGGCGCCAGTTTTTCTCCTTCGCGCAGCAGGATGTCGACCTCTTCTGCGGTGACCCGATTGTAGTCAATCTCGCTGTAGTCAACATGGGTGGAGGTGGTTCCGATTAACGAAATGGTATCGCCGGGGACAAGGATGTCTGCGTCAGACGGTTTACGGCAGCGGTTGATGACATGGTTATTAATGCGGTGGTCGAGGATCAGCAGCGAGCCTTTGGCCGGGAACATGCGCACAGATAAATCGGCGTATTCTGCGATGCGTTGCCCCCAGATCCCCGCCGCGTTGACCACCACGGCGGCATACAGCTCGCTGTGTTCGTTGTACTGCGTATCCAGGACCCGCACGCCCACGATGCGATGCCCCTCACGGATAAGCCCGGTGACCTGATGGCCGGTCAGGATCCGCGCGCTGTGCTCGCGGGCGTCCAGCATGTTGGCCGCCGTCAGACGAAACGGATCCACGGTGCCGTCCGGGACTTTTACTGCACCCGTCAGTGCCGGATTAACCGAAGGTTCGATGCGGCGTGCAAGGGCCGGGTCAATGGCTTGTGCCTGAATTCCCGCGGCCTGGCAGGCGGTAATGAAAGTTGACTGAAAGGCGAGATCGTCTTCGGGAAGCGTAATAAACAGGCCGTTGGTCGGTTCAATACAATGGCGGGCGATACGTCGCAGGATCTGATTTTCGGCGATACATTCGCGTGCCGATTCGCCGTCGGTGACGGCGTAGCGGGCGCCGCTGTGCAGCAGGCCATGATTGCGTCCGGTAGCGCCGGTCGCAATATCATGGCGCTCCAGGAGCGTGACGCTCAGCCCTCTGAGCGCACAGTCGCGTGCGATGCCAGCGCCGGTCGCGCCCCCGCCAATGATAATCACATCGCTGTAGCGTGGATCGTGAATTGTCATTGTCATCCCTCTGTGTTCGTTTTTTATCATTTAGCCACATGAAAACTGTGGTTTGTTTGATTTCGAACACAAACGAGCGAAATTCGAAAGTGAAACGTGATTCCATGCGCTTTTTTGCGCATGTTGTCATATTTCTGTAACAATTTGTGCGTTGATTCACAGTAACAATCACCGTGATTTCTTAACATCCCCGCCTTGCTGGAGTTTGGGGCAGTTAAACCCCTGTAAATTCAATACATGGCCACGGAGGCTGTCATGCTCAGTATCTTTAAACCTGCGCCGCACCGGGCGCGTCTGCCTGAGGCAGAAATAGATCCGCTTTACCGCCGCCTGCGCTGGCAAATTTTCCTGGGGATCTTCTTCGGGTATGCGGCGTATTACCTTGTGCGTAAAAACTTTGCCCTCGCCATGCCTTATCTGGTTGAGCAGGGCTTTTCGCGTGGCGATCTCGGGTTCGCGCTGTCGGGGATCTCCATCGCCTACGGCTTTTCGAAATTCATCATGGGATCGGTGTCGGATCGCTCGAATCCGCGCGTGTTCCTGCCAGCCGGTCTGATCCTGGCGGCGGCGGTGATGCTGTTTATGGGCTTTGTGCCATGGGCAACGTCCAGCATCGCCATTATGTTTGTGCTGTTGTTCCTGTGCGGCTGGTTCCAGGGGATGGGATGGCCGCCATGCGGGCGTACCATGGTGCACTGGTGGTCGCAAAAGGAGCGTGGCGGCATCGTGTCGGTGTGGAACTGCGCGCACAACGTGGGTGGCGGCATTCCGCCTCTGCTGTTCCTGCTGGGGATGGCCTGGTTCAACGACTGGCACGCTGCGCTCTATATGCCTGCCTTTGGCGCCATTCTGGTGGCGATTATCGCCTTTGCGCTGATGCGCGATACACCGCAGTCCTGCGGCCTGCCGCCGATTGAGGAGTACAAAAACGACTATCCGGATGATTACAGCGAGAAGCACGAAGAAGAGCTGACGGCAAAGCAGATCTTCATGAAGTACGTGTTGCCGAACAAACTGCTGTGGTACATCGCGGTTGCGAACGTGTTTGTTTACCTGCTGCGCTACGGCATCCTCGACTGGTCACCGACCTACCTGAAAGAGGTGAAGCATTTCGCGCTGGATAAATCCTCCTGGGCCTACTTCCTGTACGAATACGCGGGGATTCCGGGGACGCTGATTTGCGGCTGGATGTCGGACAAAGTATTTAAGGGCAACCGTGGCGCAACGGGCGTCTTCTTTATGACGCTCGTGACCATTGCCACCGTCGTCTACTGGCTCAACCCGCCGGGCAACCCGGGCGTGGATATGACCTGTATGATCGTCATCGGCTTCCTGATTTATGGTCCTGTTATGTTGATCGGTCTGCATGCGCTGGAACTGGCACCGAAAAAAGCAGCCGGTACGGCGGCAGGCTTTACCGGTCTGTTCGGCTACCTGGGCGGTTCGGTCGCGGCGAGCGCCATTGTGGGCTATACCGTTGACTTCTTCGGCTGGGACGGCGGCTTTATGGTGATGATCGGCGGCAGCGTGCTGGCGGTACTGCTGCTGATTGTTGTGATGATCGGTGAAAAACGTCACCACGCGGACGTGCTGGCGCGTCGTCAATAAGGAGCATTGCCATGAAATTAACTCAATTAGCGACCGGTCTGCTGCTGGCGGGCCTGATGACCGGCTCCGCACTGGCGGCGGATAAAATCGTTATTGCCCATCGCGGCGCAAGCGGCTATCTGCCGGAGCATACGCTGCCGGCGAAAGCGATGGCCTACGCGCAGGGGGCCGATTATCTTGAGCAGGATCTGGTGATGACAAAGGACGACCAGCTGGTCGTCCTGCATGACCACTATCTTGATCGCGTGACCGATGTGGCGGAGCGTTTCCCGGACCGCGCCCGTAAAGATGGTCGTTTTTACGCCATCGATTTTACTCTGGATGAAATCCGCTCTCTGAAGTTTACCGAAGGCTTCGAGATTGAAAACGGCAAGAAGGTGCAGGTTTATCCGGGACGTTTCCCGATGGGTAAATCTGACTTCCGTATCCATACCTTCCAGGAAGAGATTGAGTTTGTTCAGGGGCTGAACCACTCGACGGGCAAAAATATCGGCATCTATCCGGAAATTAAAGCCCCGTGGTTCCATCACCAGGAAGGGAAGGATATTGCCGCGAAGACGCTGGAGGTGCTGAAGCAATACGGCTACACCAGCAAGAAGGACAAAGTTTATCTCCAGTGTTTTGACGCCGCAGAACTGAAGCGCATCAAAAGCGAGCTGGAGCCTAAGATGGGGATGGATCTCAATCTGGTCCAGCTGATAGCCTATACCGACTGGAACGAAACCCAGGAGAAGCAGGCAGACGGCAAGTGGGTAAACTACAACTACGACTGGATGTTCAAACCGGGCGCCATGAAGCAGATCGCGCAGTACGCCGATGGGATCGGGCCGGATTACCACATGCTGGTGGCGGAAGGTTCAACCCCGGGCCACGTGAAGCTGACGGCGATGGTAAAAGAGGCACACGCCAGCAAGATGCAGGTGCATCCGTATACGGTGCGTGCTGACCAGTTACCGCCGTACGCCACGGACGTGAATCAGCTTTACGAGGTGTTGTATAAGCAGGCGGACGTAGACGGGTTGTTTACGGATTTCCCGGATAAAGCAGTCGAATTCATTCACCGGAAGTAGGTTTTGTAGGTCGGGTAAGGCGAAGCCGCCACCCGACAATCAGGCTCTGCGGCCTGATGCCCTCACCCTAACCCTCTCCCACCGGGAGAGGGAACCAGGGCAATCACATCTCGATTTCAATATCACCTTTTGCCCGGCAGCAGCAGGGCAAAATTTCCCCTTCATTGATAAAGGCCAGCGGTTCGGTCAGCCAGTCCACCTGGCCGGTGACCAGGCGGCAGCGGCAGGAGCCGCAATAGCCTTCACGACACTGATACTCTACCGTCACCTGATTCGCCTCAAGGGCTGCCAGCAGGGAAGGGTGCTCTTCCTGGCACAGCACTTCTGTGCCCGAAAGACTCAGCGTTACGCGCGTCATCAGAGCTGGAAATTGCTCAGGTCGTCAGTGTTGACTTCAGAATCAATCTGACCGACCAGGTAAGAACTTACTTCCACTTCCTGTGGCGCTACCTGCACGTTATCGGACACCAGCCAGGTGTTGATCCACGGGATCGGGTTGGAGCGCGTCTGGAATGGCAGATCGAGACCGACCGCCTGCATACGGATGTTGGTGATGTACTCAACGTACTGGCACAGAATGTCTTTGTTCAGGCCAATCATGGAGCCGTCGCGGAACAGGTAGTCTGCCCACTCTTTCTCCTGCTGTGCGGCCAGCACGAACAGGTCGTAGCACTCCTGCTTGCACTCTTCAGCGATTTCCGCCATCTCCGGGTCGTCTGCGCCGCTGCGCAACAGGTTCAGCATGTGCTGGGTACCAGTCAGGTGCAGGGCTTCGTCACGGGCGATCAGACGGATGATTTTGGCGTTACCTTCCATCAGCTTGCGCTCGGCAAACGCAAAGGAGCAGGCAAAGCTCACGTAGAAGCGGATGGCTTCCAGGGCGTTAACGCTCATCAGGCACAGGTACAGCTGCTTTTTCAGCGCGCGCAGGTTCACGGTGACGGTTTTGCCGTTCACGTTGTGGGTCCCTGCGCCCAGCAGGTGCCAGTAGCTGGTCATCTCGATCAGCTCGTCGTAGTAGTGGGCAATCCCTTCCGCGCGTTTCTGAATCTGCTCGTTGGTGACGATATCGTCAAACACCACCGCCGGATCGTTAACGATATTGCGGATAATGTGGGTGTAAGAGCGGGAGTGGATCGTCTCCGAGAACGCCCAGGTTTCCACCCAGGTTTCCAGTTCCGGAATGGAGATCAGCGGCAGCAGGGCAACGTTCGGGCTACGGCCCTGAATGGAGTCCAGCAGCGTCTGGTACTTCAGGTTGCTGATGAAAATGTGTTTTTCATGCTCCGGCAACGCCTGGAAATCGATACGATCGCGGGAAACGTCAACTTCTTCCGGACGCCAGAAGAAGGAGAGTTGCTTTTCAATCAGCTTTTCGAAGATGTCATATTTTTGCTGATCGTAGCGTGCCACATTGACCGGCTGGCCGAAGAACATCGGCTCTTTGAGCTGGTCGTTTTTCGTCTGTGAAAAGGTGGTATATGCCATGAGTGTGTCCTGTGGTGTTATTTCCCCCTCATCCCGGCCCTCTCCCACAGGGAGAGGGGGAAAGAGTTCCCTCCCCCTGTGGGAGAGGGTTAGGATGAGGGGATTTATTAGATCTTACATGCGCCGCTTTCGCAGCCATCATCCTGAATTGACGGTGCCAGATCGTCCTGCGCGTCTTCTGCACCATCACGGGTGTTGTGATAATACAGGGTTTTCACGCCAAATTTGTACGCGGTGAGCAGGTCTTTCAGCAGTTGCTGCATTGGCACTTTACCAGACGGGAAACGCGTCGGGTCGTAGTTGGTATTGGCAGAGATCGACTGATCGATGAATTTCTGCATGATACCCACCAGCTGCAGATAGCCGTCATTGTTTGGCATTTCCCACAGCAGCTCGTAGTTGTCTTTCAGCAGTTCGTAATCCGGCACCACCTGGCGCAGGATACCGTCTTTCGACGCTTTAATGCTGACGTGACCGCGCGGCGGCTCGATGCCGTTGGTGGCGTTAGAGATCTGCGAAGAGGTCTCAGACGGCATCAGGGCAGAGAGCGTGGAGTTGCGCAGGCCGTGAGTCTTAATGGACTCGCGCAGTGCTTCCCAGTCCAGATGCAGCGGCGCGTTTGCAATCGCATCCAGGTCTTTCTTGTAGGTGTCGATTGGCAGAATGCCTTTCGCATAGGTGGTTTCGTTAAACCACGGGCATGCGCCTTGCTCTTTCGCCAGCTCGTTAGACGCTTTCAGCAGGTAATACTGGATCGCTTCGAACGTTTCGTGGGTCAGGTTGTTCGCGCTGCCGTCGGAGTAACGCTTACCGTGTTTCGCCAGCCAGTAGGCGAAGTTGATGACGCCGATACCCAGCGTACGACGGCCCATTGCGCCGCGTTTCGCCGCCGGGATTGGGTAATCCTGGTAGTCCAGCAGGGCGTCGAGCGCACGGACGGCCAGCACTGCCAGCTCTTCCAGTTCGTCCAGGCTCTTAATCGCGCCCAGGTTGAACGCAGACAGCGTACACAGCGCGATTTCGCCGTTTTCGTCGTTCACGTCTTCCAGCGGTTTGGTCGGCAGGGCGATCTCCAGGCACAGGTTAGACTGGCGCACTGGCGCAACAACCGGATCAAACGGGCTGTGGGTGTTGCAGTGGTCAACGTTCTGGATGTAGATACGGCCGGTAGAGGCACGTTCCTGCATCATCAGGGAGAACAGATCGACCGCCTTCACGCGCTGTTTACGGATGCTGTCGTCTTTTTCGTATTTGGTGTACAGACGTTCAAACACGTCCTGATCGGCGAAGAACGCGTCATACAGACCCGGGACATCGGACGGGCTGAACAGGGTAATGTCTTCACCTTTCAGCAGACGGGTGTACATCAGTTTGTTGATCTGCACGCCGTAGTCCATGTGACGCACGCGGTTACCTTCAACACCACGGTTGTTTTTCAGTACCAGCAGGCTTTCGACTTCCAGGTGCCACATTGGGTAGAACAGGGTTGCCGCACCACCGCGCACGCCGCCCTGAGAGCAGGATTTTACTGCCGTCTGGAAGTGCTTGTAGAACGGGATACAACCGGTATGGAACGCTTCACCGCCGCGAATTGGGCTGCCCAGGGCGCGAATGCGACCGGCGTTGATACCGATACCGGCACGCTGGGAGACGTATTTGACAATCGCGCTGGAGGTCGCATTGATGGAATCCAGGCTGTCACCGCACTCGATCAGTACGCAGGAGCTGAACTGACGGGTTGGGGTACGCACGCCAGACATAATCGGCGTCGGCAGAGAAATCTTGAACGTAGAGACCGCATCATAGAAACGCTTAACGTATTCCAGACGGGTGTCACGCGGGTAGTTAGAGAACAGGCAGGCGGCCACCAGAATATAGAGGAACTGGGCGCTCTCGTAGATTTCGCCCGTGACACGGTTCTGGACCAGGTATTTGCCTTCGAGCTGTTTCACCGCTGCGTAGGAGAAGTTCATATCACGCCAGTGATCGATAAACCCGTTCATCTGCTCGAACTCTTCTTCCGTATAGTCTTCCAGCAGATGCGTGTCGTATTTACCCAGCTCAACCATTTTCACCACGTGGTCGTAAAGCGCAGGCGGCTCGAACTGGCCGTAGGCTTTTTTACGCAGGTGGAAAATCGCCAGACGTGCAGCGAGGTACTGATAATCCGGCGCTTCGCGGGAGATCAGATCCGCCGCCGCTTTGATGATGGTTTCGTGGATATCAGACGTTTTGATGCCGTCGTAGAACTGAATATGGGAACGCAGTTCAACCTGGGAGATAGATACGTTGTTCAGGCCTTCTGCTGCCCAGTCGAGAACTCGATGGATTTTGTCCAGATTGATACGCTCGGTAGTACCGTCGCGCTTTGTCACCAGCAGACTCTGATTCATGTGGGTTTTACCTGTCCGTGAAATAAAAAAATATCCCCCGTTTATCCACAGATCCGCCTTGTGACTAACTCTGTGGATAAATACTACATATAGGGGGTTTGCGATAAGAGAAACGCTATATGGTGAGTATTCTAGTAAGGATTCTTTTCAGTACAAGGGTTGATTTTGACGTTAAATTGAGGTTGTGAAAGGGTAAAAAAGGCTAAGTCCTCATGCTGTAAGGCCTGGAAGAGATGTCAATAATTAAGAAAAAAAATTCAAAATTTGATCGAGTGCTGATTTCTTCAACGGGAGGTCAGAATTGCGCAACATGATGTCGCGCAATCTTTATAAGAATAATGGATGACGTTAGTCGTTTTTGGCGGTGGTGTGCAACATATAGTTAACATCCACGCCCGGGGCGAGTTTGAATTTATCGGTCAGCGGATTGTAGTGCAGACCGGTGATGTGCTGCTCCTTGAGCCACGTCTGGTCAACCCAGCCCAGTAACTCGGCAGGCTTGATGAATTTCTTCACGTCGTGTGTGCCTTTGGGCACCATGCGCAGTAAATACTCTGCACCGACGACGGCCATCAGCCAGGCTTTGCCGTTACGGTTGATGGTGGAGAAGAAGACCTGGCCGCCCGGTTTCACCAGTTTTGCGCAGGCGTTGACGACGGACTGCGGGTCGGGAACGTGCTCCAGCATCTCCATGCAGGTGACCACGTCGTACTGGTGCGCATGTTTTGCCGCGTGTTCCTCAACGGTTTCCTGTACGTACTCCACCTGAATCCCGGACTCCAGCGCATGCAGACGGGCAACCTGCAACGGTTCAAAACCCATATCCAGGCCGGTGACAGTGGCTCCTTCGCGCGCCATGCTCTCTGCCAGGATGCCGCCGCCGCAGCCGACGTCGAGCACTTTTTTACCGAACAGACCGCCGGAACGCTCCGCGATATAGCCCAGACGCAGCGGGTTGATGCGATGCAGAGGTTTGAACTCACCTTCGAGATCCCACCAGCGGGACGCCACCGCTTCAAATTTGGCAATCTCTTCGTGGTCTACGTTGTGAGCCACCGGGGATTTTTCGGCATTCATGGGCGCTTTTACTCCTTATTTAGCAAGACGAATGAGTATATCAGGCAATCCCTGTGAATAAAGCGTATAGGTTTACCTGTATCACCGCGGCTGTGTTATAATTTGCGACCTTTGAATCCGGGATACAGTAGAGGGATAGCGGTTAGATGAGCGACCTTGCGAGAGAAATTACACCGGTTAACATCGAGGAAGAGCTGAAGAGCTCCTATCTGGACTATGCGATGTCGGTCATTGTTGGCCGTGCGCTGCCGGACGTCCGCGATGGCCTGAAGCCGGTACACCGTCGCGTACTATACGCCATGAACGTATTGGGCAATGACTGGAATAAAGCCTACAAAAAATCTGCCCGTGTCGTTGGTGACGTAATCGGTAAATACCATCCCCATGGTGATTCCGCGGTGTACGACACCATCGTTCGTATGGCGCAGCCTTTCTCGCTGCGTTACATGCTGGTAGATGGTCAGGGTAACTTTGGTTCTATCGACGGCGACTCCGCCGCGGCAATGCGTTATACGGAAATCCGTCTGGCGAAAATTGCCCATGAGCTGATGGCCGACCTGGAAAAAGAGACGGTTGATTTCGTTGATAACTACGACGGCACGGAAAAAATTCCTGACGTCATGCCAACGAAGATCCCTAACCTGCTGGTGAACGGTTCGTCCGGTATCGCCGTAGGGATGGCGACCAACATTCCGCCGCACAACATCACCGAAGTGATCAACGGCTGCCTGGCCTATATCGACGATGAAGACATCAGCATTGAAGGGCTGATGGAACACATCCCGGGCCCGGACTTCCCGACGGCGGCCATCATCAACGGTCGTCGTGGTATTGAAGAAGCGTACCGCACCGGTCGCGGCAAGATTTACATCCGTGCTCGCGCCGAAGTGGAAGCAGATGCCAAAACCGGCCGTGAAACCATCATTGTTCACGAGATCCCGTATCAGGTGAACAAAGCGCGACTGATTGAAAAAATCGCCGAGCTGGTAAAAGAAAAACGTGTTGAAGGCATCAGCGCGCTGCGTGACGAGTCTGATAAAGACGGTATGCGCATCGTGATTGAAATCAAACGCGACGCGGTGGGCGAGGTTGTGCTGAACAACCTGTACTCTCAGACCCAGCTGCAGGTCTCCTTCGGTATCAACATGGTTGCACTGCACCATGGTCAGCCGAAGATCATGAACCTGAAAGAGATCCTGAGCGCGTTTGTCCGTCACCGCCGCGAAGTGGTGACCCGTCGTACTATTTTCGAACTGCGTAAAGCGCGTGACCGTGCCCACATCCTTGAGGCACTGGCCGTGGCGCTGGCCAACATCGACCCGATCATCGAGCTGATCCGTCGCGCGCCAACCCCGGCGGAAGCGAAAACCGCGCTGATTTCCCGTCCGTGGGATCTGGGCAACGTTGCGGCAATGCTGGAGCGTGCCGGTGATGACGCCGCGCGTCCTGAGTGGCTGGAACCTGAATTCGGCGTGCGTGATGGTCAGTACTACCTGACTGAACAGCAGGCCCAGGCGATTCTGGATCTGCGTCTGCAGAAACTGACCGGCCTTGAGCATGAAAAACTGCTCGACGAATATAAAGAGCTGCTGGAGCAGATCGCTGAACTGCTGCACATCCTGGGCAGCGCAGAGCGTCTGATGGAAGTGATCCGCGAAGAGCTGGAGCTGATCCGCGATCAGTTCGGTGATGAGCGTCGCACCGAAATCACCGCCAACTCCGCAGATATCAACATCGAAGACCTGATCAACCAGGAAGACGTTGTTGTGACCCTGTCTCACCAGGGCTACGTGAAGTATCAGCCGTTAACTGACTACGAAGCACAGCGTCGTGGTGGTAAAGGCAAATCTGCGGCACGTATTAAAGAAGAAGACTTTATTGACCGTCTGCTGGTGGCGAACACCCATGACACCATCCTCTGCTTCTCCAGCCGGGGTCGTCTGTACTGGATGAAGGTCTACCAGTTGCCGGAAGCGAGCCGTGGTGCACGTGGTCGTCCGATCGTTAACCTGCTGCCGCTGGAAGCGAACGAACGTATCACTGCTATTCTGCCGGTACGCGAGTACGAAGAGGGCGTGAACGTCTTTATGGCGACCGCCAGCGGTACCGTGAAGAAAACCGCGCTGACCGAGTTCAGCCGTCCACGTTCTGCCGGTATCATCGCGGTGAACCTGAACGAAGGCGATGAGCTGATTGGCGTCGATCTGACTTCAGGCAAAGATGAAGTCATGCTCTTCTCCGCAGCCGGTAAAGTGGTGCGCTTCAAAGAAGACGCCGTCCGCGCAATGGGTCGTACCGCAACGGGCGTTCGCGGTATCAAACTGGCGGGCGAAGACAGCGTCGTTTCTCTGATTATTCCGCGCGGGGAAGGGGCTATCCTGACCGTGACGCAGAATGGTTACGGTAAACGTACCGCGGAAGGGGAATACCCAACCAAGTCGCGTGGCACGCAGGGCGTTATCTCTATCAAGGTGACCGAGCGCAACGGTTCCGTTGTGGGCGCGGTGCAGGTAGACGATGCCGACCAGATCATGATGATCACCGATGCCGGTACGCTGGTGCGTACCCGCGTGTCGGAGATTAGCGTGGTAGGTCGTAATACCCAGGGCGTTATCCTCATCCGTACGGCGGAAGATGAAAACGTGGTGGGTCTGCAACGTGTTGCTGAGCCGGTGGACGACGAAGAGCTCGACTCCATCGACGGTAGCGTCGCGGAAGGTGATGATGACATCGCACCGGAAGTGGACACCGACGATGATGCAGCGGATGACGCTGACGAGTAATGTCTCCTGACGCATAAAGGGCCGGATTCCGGCCCTTTTCTTTTGCAGATGCAGACAAGTCAACGTTGCGACAAGCCGCGTTTACCGCTACCTTAACCACATTCTTTTTGACCCCGACGGCGGAGCCTCGCCCCTTTGAAATACCTCGTCTCCTTTCGAACCACGCTGAAAGTCTCTCGCTATCTGTTTCGGGCGCTGGCGCTCTTGCTTTGGTTACTGGTGGCCTTGTCCTCGGTGTTTTACATCGTTAACGCGCTGCACCAGAAAGAAGCGGAGATCCGTCAGGAATTTAACCTAAGTTCCGATCAGGCCCAGCGCTATATTCAGCGCACCTCCGACGTGATGAAGGAGCTGAAGTACATTGCCGAAAATCGCCTGACGGCGGAAAACGGTATTCTTGCCATCCGCGGGCGTAATGACAAAACCGAAGTACCGGATTTCGAGCCGCTGTTCCCGGATTCCGACTGCTCCGCCATGAGCAACACCTGGCGCGGTTCCCTGGAATCGCTCTCCTGGTTTATGCGCTACTGGCGCGACAACTTCTCCGCCGCCTATGACCTGAACCGCGTGTTCCTGATTGGCAGCGAAAACCTCTGCATGGCCGACTTTGGCCTGCGCGATGTGCCCGTCGAACGTGATGATGCGCTGAAAAGCCTGCATGAACGCATTTTGAAATACCGCAATGCGCCGCAGGACGAGCGCGGGAATAACATCTTCTGGATAAGCCAGGGGCCGCGCATGGGCGTGGGCTATTTCTATGCGCTGACGCCGGTTTATCTGGGCAATCGCCTGCAGGCGCTGCTGGGCATTGAACAGACCATCCGCATGGAAAACTTCTTCACGCCGGGCAGCCTGCCGATGGGAGTGACCATTCTGGATGAGAACGGCCATCCCCTGATTTCACTCACCGGGCCGGATAATCGTCTGAAAATCGATCCGCACTGGATGCAGGAGCGTTCGTGGTTTGGCTATACCTCAGGATTCCGTGAGCTGGTGCTGAAGAAAAGCTTACCGCCATCGTCGCTGAGTATCGTCTATTCCCTGCCGGTGGATATGGTGCTTGAGCGGATCCGTATTCTTATCATGAATGCCATCCTGCTGAACGTGCTGGCCGGTGGCGCGCTGTTTACCCTGGCGCGGATGTATGAGCGGAAGATTTTTATCCCCGCTGAAAGCGATGCCCAGCGTCTGGAGGAACACGAGCAGTTTAACCGTAAGATTGTTGCCTCCGCACCGGTGGGGATCTGTATCCTGCGCACCCAGGACGGCACCAATATCCTCAGTAATGAACTGGCGCATAACTACCTGAACATGCTGACGCACGAGGACCGGCAAAGGCTGACGCAAATTATCTGTGGTCAGCAGGTGAATTTTGTCGACGTGCTGACCAGCACCCACACCAACTTACAGATAAGCTTCGTGCATTCGCGCTATCGCAATGAAAACGTGGCAATTTGCGTGCTGGTGGATGTCTCCGCACGTGTGAAGATGGAAGAGTCTTTGCAGGAGATGGCCCAGGCGGCAGAGCAGGCCAGCCAGTCGAAATCCATGTTCCTTGCCACCGTCAGTCACGAACTGCGTACGCCGCTGTACGGGATTATCGGCAACCTCGATCTGCTGCAAACCAAAGAGCTGCCGAAAGGCGTTGATCGCCTGGTGACGGCGATGAACAACTCCTCAAGCCTGCTGCTGAAAATCATCAGCGACATTCTCGATTTCTCGAAAATTGAGTCCGAGCAGCTGAAAATTGAACCGCGCGAGTTCTCTCCGCGCGAGGTGATGAACCACATCAGCGCCAACTATCTGCCGCTGGTGGTACGTAAACAGCTGGGTCTCTATTGCTTTATTGAGCCAGACGTACCGCTGACGCTGCATGGCGATCCTATGCGTCTGCAGCAGGTCATTTCGAACCTGCTCAGTAACGCCATCAAGTTCACCGACATCGGCTGTATCGTGTTGCATGTGTGCCGGGCAGGGGACTACCTGAGCATTCGTGTGCGTGATACTGGCGTTGGGATCCCGGCGAAGGAAGTGGTTCGTCTGTTTGACCCGTTCTTCCAGGTTGGTACCGGCGTGCAGCGTAACTTCCAGGGGACCGGACTGGGGCTGGCAATTTGTGAGAAGCTCGTCAGCATGATGGACGGCGATATCTCGGTGGATACCGAACCCGGTATGGGTAGCCAGTTCACCATTCGTATTCCGCTCTATTCTGCGCAGTATCCGGCGAAAACGACGGTTGACGGCCTGAGCGATAAGCGCTGCTGGCTGGCGGTGCACAACGCCTCGCTGAATGATTATCTGACGGCACTGCTGAACCACAGCGGCGTGCGGGTTTCCCG
Organism: Enterobacter cloacae complex sp. 277I4; assembly: GCF_050031465.1. Taxonomy (NCBI): domain Bacteria; kingdom Pseudomonadati; phylum Pseudomonadota; class Gammaproteobacteria; order Enterobacterales; family Enterobacteriaceae; genus Enterobacter; species Enterobacter cloacae complex sp. 277I4. Next base: position 3,505,097 of record NZ_JBLGWC010000001.1, on the reverse strand, counting down.
TTATGAAGGCCAGACGCCGGACGTGGACGATGTGCTGATCACCGATGACACGCTGGCGCAACCGTGGCAGGGAAGGGGCGTGGTGATGTTCTGTCGTCGTCACATCGGTATTCCGGTTGAGCGTGCGCCGGGCGAGTGGGTTCACAGTGTGGCGACGCCACATGAGCTGTTGGGGCTCCTGGCGCGCATCTACAGCGTGCAGCTCGAAGAGAACGATGGCGCGGCGACCCTGCCGTCACCGGAATCGCTGGCGTCGGTGAACGACGATATGATGATTCTGGTCGTGGATGACCATCCGATTAACCGTCGCCTGCTGGCTGACCAGCTGGGCTCGCTGGGTTATCAATGTAAAACCGCCAATGACGGCGTGGATGCGCTGAATGTGCTGAGTAAAAACCATATTGATATCGTTCTCAGCGACGTGAATATGCCCAATATGGACGGCTATCGTCTGACGCAGCGTATCCGCCAGCTTGGTCTGACGTTGCCGGTGGTTGGCGTCACGGCGAATGCGCTGGCGGAAGAGAAACAGCGCTGCCTGGAGTCAGGAATGGACAGCTGTCTGTCGAAACCGGTTACGCTGGACGTACTGAAGCAGACATTGTCGATATACGCGGATCGCGTGAGAAAAACGCGGACATAAAAAAGGCCCGTAAGGGCCTTTTACTTTTCACCCTCTCCCCGTGGGAGAGGGACGGGGTGAGGGCATCAGAACGCACACCCGTTCTGGATCAATCCTTATCCGTCGCGCTCAGCGTCACGGAGGAGAGATAGTTCAGCAGCGCGATATCGTTGTCCACGCCCAGTTTCATCATGGCTGATTTCTTCTGGCTACTGATGGTTTTAATACTGCGGTTCAGCTTCTTGGCAATCTCGGTCACGAGGAAACCTTCAGCGAACAGACGCAGAACTTCGCTCTCTTTTGGCGACAGGCGTTTGTCACCGTAGCCACCTGCACTGATTTTTTCCAGCAGACGAGAGACGCTCTCAGGGGTGAATTTTTTGCCTTTCTGCAGCGCAGCCAGCGCTTTAGGCAGGTCAGTTGGTGCGCCCTGTTTCAGTACAATCCCTTCGATATCCAGATCCAGCACGGCGCTCAGAATCGCCGGGTTGTTATTCATGGTCAGAACAATGATCGAGATGTCCGGGAAGTGACGTTTAATATATTTGATGAGCGTGATCCCATCACCGTATTTGTCTCCAGGCATGGAGAGATCGGTAATGAGCACGTGTGCATCAAGTTTTGGGAGGTTATTGATCAGTGCTGTAGAGTCTTCAAATTCACCGACTACATTCACCCACTCGATCTGTTCAAGTGATTTGCGAATACCGAACAGTACAATCGGATGGTCATCGGCAATAATTACGTTCATATTGTTCATGTATTAGGCTACCTTGCTACAGCAAGCTTTTGACGTAGGCGTCAATGTCGCTGATGTATTTTTCAATGCCAGAGGCATCTTTCTCACGAATTAGATGTTCCAGCGTTTCACATAACTGCTTGCCGGGAACCAGATTAAGCATGGCAAACACCCCTTTAAGCCGGTGTGCTGTCTGCGCCAGCGCTGCAAAATCATTCGCAGCGGACTCAGTATACAACCGCTTAACATCATCTGGTACTGTATCAACAAAGAGTGAATAATATCCGCTGGCGTGAAGCTCGGCATTTTCATTGCCGCCTAACGGGGATTCCGCTATCTCTTCCTGCGCCAGTTGCTCTTCTATTAGTTGTAGTACAGCTTCCTGCATCGCATTGCTTATATTAAAGTTGACGCGCAGCTGGCCTGGGCCGATTTTTCGCACGCCTGGCTCATCATCGCTTAAAAGCAAGCCGGAGGCAGTAAGATTAGACGGATTATCAGTTAAAAACAGATCAAATTCTTGACTTGAGAGTCTTTCATCCGGCGTGATGCAGGCCGCACCCCAGTTTTCCAGCAGGCGTACCACGATATTGCGGATCTCGTTCGAGGTCACATCCACCATCACAACCACATCGTCCAGCAGGCGTTCTTCATCTTCTTCCTGAGGATTGGCGGCCATTTTTACGTGCAGCGAATAACGGGTGCCAAGCGATTCACGGGCTTTAATGTTCAGATGGCCGCCAAGCTTACGCGCCAGCTGATCGCACAGCCAGAAGGTCAGGGCATTGGCCTTACCGTAGCGATCGCTTTGGGTATCGTTCAGGAACGGGAAGTGCAGATTATCAATCTCACTGGTTGTAACGCCTTCACCGGTATCGAGGATACGGAACGTCAAACGATCCTCCGCGGACTCGTCGGTATTGACCTCAAGCGTGATTTTGCCAATTTGCGTGGTGGTGACGGCGTACTGAATAATCATCAGCAGAATTCGACGCAGCGCCTCGCGATCGCCGCGACGTTCGTCGTTGGCCGGCAGGTGGTTGTTGATCAGCAGCTGCAGACCTTTGCGCTTAATCACCGGCAGAACTTCCGGCACCACTTCGTCAATCAGATCCTGAATCGAGAAGAGGGTCGGCGTGCCTTTCCAGAAGTCGTTCTCAAGCATGTTCGCGAGTTGGATCTCATCCACCATCCGCACCAGCGAATCCGCCTGGCTTGCCAGCTGTTGGCTTTCAGGCGTGCTCAACGCCGCCGCCTGCGTCGCCAGCGTTCTTAATGGCTGTTTGAAGGCATCACCAATATTTTGCATAAACGCGGCGCGACCCTGCTGATTTTTCTCATACAGTCTTTGCGCCTGCTTCAGTTTTTTGTTCACCAGTACTTCGCGATCCTGATCGCGAATAATGAAGATCTGCGTGCGGGAGGCGACCTGGCTGCGGAACTGACGGATCTCGTACAGTTCATTATTGATGGTGGCCTGAATCACCCCCTGATGCTGATCCGCCATGGTGGTGATGTTCTGCAGGTTAAGATGCGGCAGCAGATGGTCGGCAATTTTATTGCTCATCACCGTGCGGTTGGCTTCCTGGTCGTGAACCAGCACACCCAGCGGCAGTACTGAGATGATTTCTTCATTCAGGGCGCGTAATACGCGCAATTCATTACTGGTTCCGGCCGGGACCGTTGAGGCATCGCTCTGACGCCCGGGCTGGAAACGGAACGTACTGTAGCCAAACAGCGCCAGCGCCAGTAGCCCAATATTCAGCAGCAGCGGTAACAGGATATTTTGCAGGGTGTCGAGCAGCAGCGTGCCAAACGGCACCTGCCACACCAGGCGCATACCGGTTGAGTTCAGCGAAGAGGCAATTTCAATCTTCGAGCCGTTAAAGGAGATAGAAACGCTTTCTGCGGCCTCTTTATCCGAGGCAGCACGCATGTTCTGGGTACTGCTGTCCGGCTCCAGGCGGAAGCTGTCGAGCGGCATATCCGGCGGGATCAGATCGTTAATCGGCAGATCGAACGCCACAACCGTCGCCAGATGTCCTGGCTGGTTAAAGGTGGTGCGCAGGGTAAAGTAATGGCCATTTTGCCAGGCCAGACGGCGCAGGGAAGAGAAGCTCTCGCGTTCATCAAGGGCGTTCGCCTGCTGCAGCATTTCTGCCCGGCGGGAATCGACTATGCTGCCCACGGTCGTCTCTTTAAAACCCGAGGAGAGATCTTTAAGCGGCAGGGTTGAGATCAGGATCATGCTGTTATCCTGACCGTTCAGATAGTACATCGACCATGGCACCGTCTCGGCACCCCAGAGGGTATCGAGATAGGTCGAAATGCGCTGCGTCATCTCAAGCGTCGCGCTGTCGTGCGAGCCGAAAATAAGCGCTTCCGTTTTGCGCTGCGGCTTTTCCAGGTAGTAAACGTCCTGTTTCAGGCGCGTTTCCTGCAGCCCTTCACCTGAGGATGTCGCCGGGGCGGCTGCGATATTGTCGTAAATCTGCCAGGTGGCGTAGCGCCAGGTGTCAATGCGCTTGTGCACGGCATGCGTGATATCAACGACCTGATAGCTCTTATCCTTCAGCCAGGCGTTCACCGCGCTCTGAACCATAACCCCCATCGTGACCAACAGCACAACGATCAAAAGAAGAAAGAAACGGGTGATGCTCCCGGGGAGAAGGGAGAATTTGCTCGGGGCGGTAGTTTCAGTCTGACTCATTGATATGTTTAACCCGTAATGGCCGTGCTTTATGGCGATAGGGCAGTATAAAGGGTAATAACTGAATTTCCAGCCTCATAGCCTTTGAACACGCGACTTTTTCCTCTGTGAGTACTACTGAATGGTCTGTATTAAATGTGTACATACCCGAGGTGAATGTACAGATTACGCTCGATATCAGACAGAGAATAGCACGAATAAACAAGAAATTATGATTTGTTGCGTTGCGTTTTATGCGGGAGGGGTTTCAGGTGAATTTAGTTAATAGTCGTTATGATTTCTGTGCGGTAGCACAAAAAAAAGAATAATTACGTAAAGAAAGGTAAAAAAAAACCGAATGCGAAGCATTCGGTTGAATTAGGGATAAACAGACATTCAAAGCTGAATGACGGTAATAAATAAAGTTAATGATGATAGCGAGAGTTATTTTAGTGATTACGCACGATCTTGTTTTGTCATTCAGTGCTGTAATTTTCTTTATCGCAAGCGATTGATTTATATTGGCTTATATTTTCGCTTGATTATTAGTGCTAATTTTCTAAGCGCTTTGTGCTTTGTAAAAGTTCCTTGATGTTTACAAATTGAAACATCTTGATAGTGAAATGAAACATTTTCAAAGTTTTCGTATCATATTCCTGTTGGATTATTCTGTAATTTTGAGGAGAATGAAATTGCCGACTGGTTAAGAGGGTTAACCGGTAAGCAGTGGTAATAATAAGGCATATAACAGAGGGTTAATAAAATGAAAGTTAAAGTACTGTCCCTCCTGGTACCAGCACTGCTGGTAGCAGGCGCAGCAAATGCGGCTGAAATTTATAACAAAGACGGCAACAAATTAGATCTGTACGGCAAAGTCGATGGTCTGCACTATTTCTCTGATGACGACGGTCAGGATGGCGACCAGACCTACATGCGTCTTGGCTTCAAAGGCGAAACTCAGGTTAACGATCAACTGACCGGTTACGGCCAGTGGGAATACCAGATTCAGGGTAACACGACTGAAAGCGACAACCAGGCCTGGACGCGTGTGGCGTTCGCGGGTCTGAAATTCGCTGACGCGGGTTCATTCGATTATGGTCGTAACTATGGCGTGATCTACGACGTAACCTCCTGGACTGACGTTCTGCCAGAATTCGGCGGCGACACTTATGGTTCAGATAACTTCCTGCAATCCCGTGCTAACGGTGTAGCAACTTACCGTAACCAGGACTTCTTCGGTCTGGTTGATGGCCTGAACTTTGCTCTGCAGTATCAGGGTAAAAACGGCAGCGTAAGCGGTGAAAACGACACCGGCCGCAGCACCCTGAAACAGAACGGTGACGGTTACGGTGCGTCCCTGACCTATAACCTGGGTGAAGGCTTCAGCATCGGTGGTGCAATGTCTTCTTCCAAACGTACTGCTGACCAGAACAACACCGCTAACCCTGCGCTGAAAGGCGAAGGCGATCGCGCTGAAGTCTATTCTGGTGGTCTGAAATACGACGCCAACAACATCTACCTGGCGGCGCAATACTCCCAGACCTACAACGCAACCCGTTTCGGCAACTCTCAGAGCAGCAGCGATATTTACGGCTTTGCTAACAAAGCGCAGAACTTCGAAGTGGTTGCTCAGTACCAGTTCGACTTCGGCCTGCGTCCATCCGTGGCATACCTGCAGTCCAAAGGTAAGGACATTGAAGGTTACGGCGATCAGGATCTGCTGAAATATGTTGATGTGGGTGCGACTTACTACTTCAACAAAAACATGTCTACCTATGTGGACTACAAAATCAACCTGCTGGATGACAAAGAGTTCACCCGTAACGCAGGTATCAGCACTGACGATATCGTAGCACTGGGTCTGGTTTACCAGTTCTAATCGCTTTTCAGTGTAACAAAGGGGCCGGCTGGCCCCTTTTTATTGCCTTTTTTAAGGCCTTTCAATTCCCGCATTTTGGTGTACTCTTGCCGCCCTGGCATGAGGATAATAATGAATGGACATGACTTTTTTACGCGCCAGCGTCCTGGCAACCTTTTTTTTCCTGACCGCATGTGACTCTTCCACGCCTGTGGCACACACCGACGCGCCAGCGGCGACGGTGCTGGAAGGCAAAACGATGGGGACATTCTGGCGCGTCAGCGTAATGAACCTTGATAAAGCACGCGCAGAAGAACTTCGCGGCAAAATTCAGTCTCAGCTGGATGCCGACGATCAGCTGCTATCCACCTACAAAAACGACTCGGCGCTGATGCGCTTTAACCTCTCTACCAGCACGTCCCTGTGGCCAGTGAGCGAGGAGATGGCCGATATCGTGACCGAATCGATGCGCGTGGGCTATAAAACCCACGGTGCGATGGACGTGACCGTGGGGCCGTTAGTTAACCTCTGGGGATTCGGACCAAATAAGCAACCGGTGATCACCCCCGATCAGGCGGCCATTGACGACGCCCGTGCCCGGACAGGGCTTCAGCACCTGACGGTGATCAACCAGTACGGGCAACAGTATCTGCAAAAAGACATCCCCGATCTGTTTGTTGACCTGTCGACAGTCGGGGAAGGTTATGCGGCGGATCATCTGGCCGCACTGATGGCTCAGGAAGGCATCCCGCGTTATCTGGTCTCCGTGGGTGGCGCATTGGTTAGCCGGGGGATGAACGCCAGCGGCAAACCGTGGCGTGTGGCGATTCAAAAACCGACCGACCAGCAAAATGCGGTGCAGGCGATTGTCGATATTAACGGCCATGGCATCAGCACCTCCGGCAGCTACCGTAACTATTACGAGCTCGACGGGAAGCGGATCTCGCATGTCATTGACCCCCAGACCGGGCGACCCATTACGCATAATCTGGTCTCGGTTACGGTGATTGCCCCGACGGCGCTGGAAGCCGATGCCTGGGATACCGGGTTAATGGTGCTCGGTACAGAGAAAGCCAAAGAGGTGGTTCGCCAGCAAGGGCTGGCGGTGTATATGATCACCAAAGAGGCCGACGGCTTTAAGACCTGGAGTTCACCGCAGTTCGACAGCTTCCTGGTGAGCGAAAAGAATTAAAAAGCAAGGTTGCGGGTTTTTGATTGCTGGCGCTCAGGCAAGCTGTAGGTATGCTTGTAAGAGGAGCCGATGATGAAAAACCCGACCTATATGACCGATGAGGATCGCTGGCAGGCCGTGCTGGCCCGCGATCCGCGTGCTGACGAACAATTTGTCTTTGCCGTCCAGACGACAGGGATCGTATGTCGTCCGTCCTGCCGCGCCCGACACGCGCTGCGTAAAAATGTCCACTTTTACCCCGATGTGCACCATGCTGTTCAGGCAGGGTTTCGGCCGTGCAAGCGTTGCCGACCGGACAAACGCGACCCGCAGGAAGAGAAGCTGGCAAAAGTGGAGCGCGCCTGCCGCCTGCTGGAGCAGGATCCCGCGTTAACGCTGGAAATGCTGGCGCAGCAGGTTGCCATGAGTCCTTTCCATTTTCACCGCCTGTTTAAATCCGTAACCGGGATGACGCCAAAAGCCTGGCAGCAGGCAGCGCGAGGACAGCGCCTGCGCAATGCGCTTGCCCACGGGGATAAAATAACCGATGCCGTGCTGGCGGCAGGGTTCCCGGACAGCAGCAGCTACTATCGTAAAGCCAACGACGCGCTGGGCATGACGGCAAAGCAGTACCGTAAAGGGGATGTCGCAGTGCGCTATGCCATCAGCGAGTGTGCCTTAGGCCGCTGTCTGGTGGGCGAAAGCGAGCGGGGGATCTGCGCAATATTGCTGGGCGATGATGATGCCAAAGTCACCCAGGAGATTTTGTCGCTGTTTCCGGACGCTGAACGCGCGCCGCTGGAAGGCGAATTTGCCCGACGTATTGATCAGGTTATCCATACCATCGATAACCGTGGCGTGCCGCTGGCTCTGCCGCTGGATATTCGCGGAACCGCTTTCCAGCAGCAGGTCTGGCAGGCCCTGCGCAATATTCCCTGCGGTAAAACAGCCAGCTACCAGCAGGTGGCGCAGGTGATTGGCAAACCTGGCGCGGTACGTGCGGTGGCCGCAGCGTGTGCCGCAAATAAACTGGCGATCGTCATCCCTTGTCATCGTGTCGTACGCCAGGACGGAGCGCTTTCGGGCTATCGCTGGGGGACGGAACGAAAGGCGCTATTATTGAAACGTGAGTCCAGGAATCAGGAGGGATAATGCTCGATCTCTTTGCGGATGCAGAACCCTGGCAGGAGCCGCTAGCGCCTGGCGCAGTGATCCTGCGCCGGTTTGCACTCTCCCGGGCCTCGGCGCTGCTGGCCGGGATCCATGACGTCGCGGCCGTTTCGCCATTCCGACATATGGTGACGCCTGGCGGCTACACCATGTCGGTGGCGATGACCAACTGCGGTACGGCAGGATGGGCAACCAACGAACGGGGCTATCTCTATGCCCCGGACGATCCCGTCACCGGCAAGCCCTGGCCGCCCATGCCTGCGGTTTTTCAGGCGCTCTGCCATGATGCCGCCGTCGAGGCCACCTATCCCGATTTTCAACCGGATGCCTGTCTTATCAACCGCTATGGTGTTGGAGCGAAACTCTCGCTGCATCAGGATAAAGATGAACCCGATCTGCGTGCGCCGATCGTCTCGGTATCCCTGGGTCTGCCCGCCATATTCCAGTTCGGCGGATTACGCCGCAACGATCCTCTCCAGCGTCTGATGCTGGAGCATGGGGATGTGGTGGTGTGGGGCAGGGAGTCGCGGCTCTATTACCATGGCATTCAGCCACTGAAGCCTGGCGTCCATCCGCAGACGGGCGAGTTCCGCTTTAACCTGACTTTTCGCCAGACCGCGCCAGGCAAACAAAAATAAGAATTATTCTTGATGTAAACGCAGGGCAGTTTACACTGCTGGCTGATTTTTATTGTCCGGATTGCCTGCATGCAACTACTTCTTCTTGTCTGGCGTCAGTATCGCTGGCCCTTTATTGCGGTAATGGCGCTAAGCCTTGCCAGCGCCGCATTAGGTATTGGTCTTATCGCCTTCATCAACGTGCGTTTGATCGAAATGGTCGACACCTCGCTGTCCGTTCTGCCGGAATTTCTGGGGTTGTTATTGCTGCTGATGGCGGTCACGCTGGGTTCCCAACTGGCGCTGACGGCTCTCGGGCATCATTTCGTCTTCCGCCTGCGCAGCGAGTTTATCAAGCGGATCCTGGATACCCAGGTGGAGCGCGTCGAGCAGCTCGGCAGTGCCTCTTTGCTGGCGGGACTGACCAGCGACGTGCGCGCCATCACCATTGCGTTTGTCCGTCTGCCGGAGCTGGTGCAGGGCATTATCCTGACCGTTGGCTCGGCGGCCTATCTCGCCTGGCTCTCCAGCAAGATGCTGGCCGTTACGGCACTGTGGATTACTATCACCATCTGGGGTGGTTTTCTGCTGGTTTCCCGCGTCTACAAACACATGGCGGTACTGCGTGAAACCGAGGACAAACTCTATAACGATTACCAGACGGTACTGGAAGGGCGTAAAGAGCTGACCCTTAACCGCGAGCGTGCCGAGCATATCTTCAACAACCTCTACATCCCGGACGCGCGTGAATACCGGCACCATATTATCCGTGCCGATACCTTCCACCTGAGCGCGGTTAACTGGTCGAACATTATGATGCTGGGCGCGATTGGCCTGGTCTTCTGGATGGCCAACAGCCTGGGCTGGGCCGATACCAATGTAGCGGCAACTTACTCCCTGACGCTGCTGTTTTTGCGCACACCGCTGCTCTCTGCCGTCGGCGCATTGCCCACCTTGCTGAGCGCGCAGGTGGCGTTTAATAAGCTCAAAAAGTTCGACCTTGCGCCGTTCAAAGCCGAGTTCCCGCGCCCTCAGGCCTTCCCGAACTGGCAAACGCTGGAACTGCGTAACGTCACATTCCGCTACCAGGACAACGCCTTTTCCGTGGGGCCGGTCAATCTGACGATTCATCGCGGCGAACTGCTGTTTCTCATTGGCGGTAACGGCAGCGGGAAATCGACGCTGGCGATGTTGCTGACGGGGTTATATCAGCCGCAATCGGGTGACATTCTGCTGGATGGCCGCGCGCTCAGCGCAGAGAAGCCTGAGGATTATCGCAAGCTGTTCTCGGCGGTATTCACCGATGTCTGGCTCTTCGACCAGCTGCTGGGGCCGGAAGGGCAACAGGCTAACCCGGCGCTGGTGGAGAAGTGGCTGGCGCATCTGCAGATGTCGCACAAGCTTGAGCTGCAGGACGGCAAGATCCTGAACCTGAAGCTCTCGAAAGGCCAGAAAAAGCGCGTGGCGCTGCTGCTGGCTCTGGCGGAAGAGCGCGACATCATTCTGCTGGACGAGTGGGCAGCGGATCAGGACCCGCATTTCCGCCGCGAGTTCTACCAGGTGCTGCTGCCGCTGATGCAGGCGATGGGCAAAACCATCTTTGCCATCAGCCATGACGATCACTACTTCATTCACGCCGACCGGCTGCTGGAGATGCGTGACGGCAAGCTGAGCGAACTGACCGGTGAAGAGCGCGATGCGGCGTCTCGCGATGCGGTGGCGCGCACGGCCTGATGCCTTCACTCTAACCCTCTCCCACGGGGAGAGGGGATAAATCGTGCATGTTATGCCGATTTTTTCTCCATCCCGCCCCGTTGTTTATTCTTATTTACATATCTCCGCGCTATGCTTAAAGCCAACTTATTTCATGGATTTATGATTAATGTCGGTTTTAAAGAAAAACAGTGCCAGGCAGCGCGACCAGGAACGTGCGCGTCTCATCTGGCTCCTCACGACGGATAAAGCGGTCACCTCTGCGTTACTGGGCAAACTGACCCTGGCTGAGCAATATGATGTCGGCACGCTGGCCGACGATATTGCTGAGGTAGGTGCGCTGGTTGCTCATTTACCTCCGCCGGATCTGGCGGATACCCTGGAAGCCCTCCCCTCGGAAGAGCGTCACGCCCTGTGGCGGCTGGTGCAGGATCACGAGCGCGGGCAGGTGTTGCTGGAAGCCTCTGAAAACGTCTGGGACGATCTCATTGATGAGATGAGCGACCGGGATATCCTCGATGCCCTGCAGACGCTGGACATTGACGAGCAGATTTACCTCGTTCAGCACCTGCCGCGAAACCTGACCGGGCGACTGCTGGCTTCGCTGCCTGCAGAAGAGCGGGCACGCGTGCGTCAGGTGATGCACTATGACAAACACAGCGTGGGCGCCATTATGGAGTTTGGCGTCATCATGGTGCGCCCGGATGTAACTCTCGGTACGGTGCAGCGCTATCTGCGTCGCCTGGGCAGCATGCCGGACAACACCGATAAACTGTTCGTCACCTCCCGGGATAAAACCCTGCTTGGCGAGCTGGAGCTTAAAACGATCCTGCTCAACAGCACCCAGCGGCGGGTGAGTGAGGTGATGGAAACCGAGCCGATGGTCTTCTCCCCGGAAGACGACGCGGAAAAAGCGGCCCGTACCTTCGAACGTGACGACCTTGTGAGCGCGGCGGTCGTTGATTCTGTGGGTAAACTGATGGGGCGTCTGACCATCGATGAGATCGTTGACGTGGTTTACGAAGAGACCGATAACGATTTACGTGCGCTCGGCGGGATCAGCGCCGAAGATGACGTCCACGCCTCCGTCGGCAAGGCGGTGAAAACCCGCTGGGCATGGCTCGCCATTAACCTCTGCACTGCATTTATCGCCTCACGGGTGATCGACGGCTTTGAACACACCATTTCACAACTGGTCGCGCTGGCCTCGCTGATGCCGATTGTGGCCGGCATTGGCGGCAACACCGGCAACCAGACCATTACCATGATCGTCCGTGCACTGGCGCTGGAGAACATTCAGCCGGGTAACTTCGCCTTCCTGATCTTCAGGGAGATGGGGGTGGCGCTGATTAACGGCCTGGTGTGGGGCGGCATTATGGGCGGCATTACCTGGTGGCTGTACGATGATATGGCGTTAGGCGGGGTGATGATGCTGGCGATGGTGCTGAATCTGCTGGTGGCCTCCATGATGGGGGTCATTATCCCCCTGACGATGACCAAACTGGGGCGCGACCCCGCGGTGGGGTCGAGCGTGATGATTACCGCCATCACCGATACCGGCGGTTTCTTTATTTTTCTTGGGCTTGTAACGATTTTTCTTCTTTAAGCCGACGCTTGAGCCGGGCGGGAAGCAATGCCATCACAATAATCCCGCCCAGTACGCCAATGGCCAGGTTACCGGTTGAAACCGTTGCTGCAACGGTAATCAGCATCACAACCGTTTCGGCAATGGGCGCACTTTTTAACGTGGCAGGCTGAAGGCTGTGCCAGTTAAACGTTTTGATGGCAACAATCGCCATGATCCCGGCCAGAACGGCCATAGGGATTTTTGCCATCACCTCACTGAGGGCGGTGACCAGCACCAGCAGCACCATGCCCGCTGCAAAAGTTGAGACGCGACTGCGACCTTTGCCCATCTCCACGTTGACGATGGTTTGTCCGATCATGGCACAGCCCGCGATCCCGCCGTACAACCCGGCAAGAATATTCCCTGCGCCCAGACCAATACTTTCACGGCGTTTGCTGGACGTCGTCGCGGTCAGTTCATCCACCAGTTTTGCCGTCAGCAGTGATTCCAGCAGGCCGACAAAAGCGATACTCAGCGCGCATGGCCAGATGATGCTGAGCGTTTCCATGTTCAGCGGAACGAGCAGCTGTGTCAGCCCTGGCAAACCACTGCTCATAGAACCTTCATCCCCCACCGTCGGGAGAACCTGTCCGCTGGTCACGGTGAACAGGGTGAGCAATACAATCGCAATAAGCGGTGACGGGATGCTTTTAACAAAGCGCGGCACCCACAGCACAATCAGCAGCGTCAGCACGAACAGGCCCACAATCAGCGGGCTGCGGCTCCAGAAGTGGGGAACCTGTGCGAAGAAAATTAACAATCCCAGCGCATTTACGAAACCGGTCATCACCGACTGGGGAATAAAGCGCATCAGGCGCGCCATTCCGAACACGCCGAACAGAATCTGGATTATCCCCGCCATCAGGACCGCCGGCAGGATGTACTGCACCCCGTGCTGATGCACCATCGGGCCAATCACCAGCGCGACGGAGCCCGCAGCTGCTGTGACCATCGCACGACGACCGCCGAACGCTGAAAGGGTCAGACACAGCACCACAGAGGCAATCAGGCTGACCTTTGGGTCAACGCCTGCGACCACGGAAAAGGAGATCACCTCAGGAATGAGGGCCAGAGCGGTAATTACGCCTGCCAGCGTTTCGCGTAGCAGCAGTTGAGGGGAACGCAGCACCGTGGCGACCTGGTCTTCACGGGAAAGAGAAGCATGGGGTAATGACATAACAATTCGCAGATTAGGGCGGGCTTCCGTGCGCGCGATCACAAAGTGCAGCATAGTAACCAGAAATAACGCGCCTTGCCAGTTTCATCCGGCAATCCCACACAAACAATCCATCATTAAATTTCACAATTACAATAATTTCGTAACCTTTAAACAATATTTAAAAGTTGCTACCGTTCCCCCCGCAGCTTTTTTCACCTGCAATTTCCACGCTTCAAGCACTACTCAACTAAGGCAAAATTATGAAAAAAATGACTGCCATGCTCTTTTCTCTGGCCGTGGGGCTGAACACCGTCTCCTTGGCGGCGAAAGCTGACGCACCAAAAGAGCAGGAAACGGACGTCCTTTTAATTGGCGGCGGCATCATGAGCGCCACGCTGGGAACCTATCTGCAAGAGCTTCAGCCGGACTGGTCAATGACCATGGTCGAGCGCCTCGATGGCGTGGCGCAGGAAAGCTCAAACGGCTGGAATAACGCCGGTACCGGACATTCGGCACTCATGGAACTGAACTATACGCCGCAGAAAAAGGACGGTTCCATTAGTATCGAGAAGGCGGTAGAGATCAACGAAGCATTCCAGATTTCTCGCCAGTTCTGGTCTCACCAGGTGAACAGCGGCGTGTTGCACGATCCGCACTCCTTCATCAACACCGTGCCGCACATGAGCTTTGTGTGGGGCGAGCAGAACGTGAACTTCCTGCGCGCACGCTACGCGGCGCTGCAGCAGAGCACGCTGTTCCGCGGCATGAAATATTCTGAAGATCACGCGCAGATCAAAGAGTGGGCACCGCTGGTGATGGAAGGCCGTGACCCGAACCAGAAGGTGGCGGCAACCCGTACTGAGATTGGTACTGACGTCAACTATGGCGAAATCACCCGTCAGCTGGTGGCCTCTCTGAAGAAAAAAGAGAACTTCAATCTGCAGCTCAGCACCGAAGTGCGTGGCTTTAAGCGCAACGCTGACAACAGCTGGAGCGTGACCGTTGCCGATCTGAAAAACAACGAAGCCGAGCATGTCATCAAGGCAAAGTTTGTCTTTATTGGTGCGGGCGGTGCGGCGCTGAAACTGCTGCAGGAGTCCGGTATTCCGGAAGCGGACGACTACGCGGGCTTCCCGGTGGGCGGTCAGTTCCTGGTATCGGAAAACCCGGAAGTGGTGAACCGTCATCTGGCAAAAGTGTATGGTCAGGCCTCCGTGGGGGCGCCGCCAATGTCCGTTCCACACATCGATACCCGTATGCTTGATGGTAAGCGTGTGGTGCTGTTCGGGCCGTTTGCAACCTTCTCCACTAAGTTCCTGAAAAACGGCTCGTTGTGGGATCTGCTGAGCGCAACCACCACCTCAAACGTGAAGCCAATGATGGATGTCGGGCTGGATAACTTCGATCTGGTGAAATACCTGATTAGTCAGGTGATGCTTTCTGATGAAGAACGCTTCGAGGCGCTGAAAGAGTACTATCCGCAGGCGAAGAAAGAAGACTGGCGTCTGTGGCAGGCGGGTCAGCGCGTACAGATCATCAAACGCGATCCGAAAGAGGGCGGTGTGCTGCGTCTGGGTACCGAAGTGGTAAGCGATAAAGACGGCACTATTGCCGCCCTGCTGGGGGCTTCCCCTGGCGCCTCTACCGCTGCACCTATCATGCTGCACCTGATGGAAAAAGTGTTTAAAGATAAAGTCGCCACGCCGGAATGGCAGGCGAAGCTGAAAACGATTATTCCATCCTACGGTACGAAGCTGAACGGTAACGTGGACGCGACGGAGCAGGAGCTGGAATACACCAGCCGCGTGCTGCAGCTGCAATACGTTAAGCCGCAGGCTGCTGATGCTGCACCAAAAGCGGAGCTGAAGCCGCAGGCAGAAAACAAACCGGTGGCGGATATCGCGCTGTAAGGTAAAAGCAAAACGGTAACATCCGTTACCGTTTTTAGTGTTTTCTCCCTCTCCCGGTGGGAGAGGGTTGGGGTGAGGGCACCAGAGCACACCCATTCCGGGTCGGGTAAGGCGAAGCCGCCACCCGACTTATTCTTAACGTACTACCGCTTGTCCGATGTTTTCATCCGCCTTCCACACGCGATATTTCACTTCCACGTTTTCCGGCGTATACACCACGATTGGCAGCTTGCTGTTGTAGCGTAACAGGCTGTTATCACCCAGATACGCGGTCACGAATTTCTTCTCTTTCTTGCCATCCGGGCAGGCCATCATGGTGGAAACCGGTGACGTCACTTTATCAAAGATAAAGTAGTCGTAGCCCCAGCCTTCCAGCGTTTTGCTTTCCAGCTGTCCGCCGAGACGATGCTGGTTGCAATCCACTTCCAGCGTCTGGCCGATCAACAGTTCCACTTTGAAATTCGCTTCATTTTGCTGAGCCGGTAACTGGATCACCTGACGCTTCATGCCTTTTTCCGCTTGCGGATAAGGCGCGATTTTTTCCAGAGGTTGTACCTTCTGGCTTTCAGTTGCGAAGGCGCTGGTGCTGACGCACGCGGCGGCGATCAGGGCAAGGGCAAATTTAGGTGCGTTTTTCACAGTCATTCCTTTATGTCAAAACCATCCTGATGAGATTAGCATAACGCCCATGAATGATTAGCGTGATTTACTTACATTTTCAATAAAAGCAGTGTAATGAGCTAATTCAGTGCCATTTTTGTGGTGATTTGTACTTCTGTGGAGTCTCGTGGCAGATCGTGTTATTTTAAGGCATACATAATGTTATTCATCTGTAAAGGGAAGAGAGATGATTCGTGCAAAACTGAAAACACCTGAAGGCCGTAAGTTCCTCCTGGCGCTGCTGGTTGTGTTTATGATTGCGGCCGCGTGCGTGGGCCGGGCAACCATTGTCGGCGTCATCGAACAGTACAACATTCCACTCTCTGCGTGGACGACCAGCATGTATGTCCTGCAGTCGGCGATGATCTTCGTTTACAGCCTGGTGTTCACCGTCCTGCTTGCCATTCCGCTGGGTATTTTCTTCCTTGGCGGGCGCGACAAGCACTAAGCGTTCACTTGCGATCTCAAAAGCCAGCCTGCGGGTTGGCTTTTTTTGTGCACAAAAAAACCAGCCATATGGCTGGTTTTTAAATAGTTTTGGTCGGCACGAGAGGATTTGAACCTCCGACCCCCGACACCCCATGACGGTGCGCTACCAGGCTGCGCTACGTGCCGACGCATGAAATGAATACTACTCGATTCCGTTTTGAATGCAAGGGAATCTGAGGCTAACTGGTTTATAATTAATCAGTTAGCGATAAACCGTTTCTCATCCGTCAGAACCTGTAGCAGCAGATTCAACTGCGGTTTCTGGTCTTTCAGCCGTTCACCCTGCAGATTATACGTCTGATAGTTTCCGTTATTGTTCAATACCAGCGTCAGCATTGGCGTGGTGACCGCCAGCGTATCATTGCCCGCTGCCGTGACCCAGTTGTGGCGACGCGTGGCGCTGAAGAGATCCTGCCCCTGTGAATACTCATTTGCCGGCGTACTGACGTGCAGCAGCCGTTGCATCAGCGTGGTCATCACATCTTTATGTTCGGTGAGCATGTTAATGCGCTGAGCGGGGGTGCCCGGCCAGTGGATCACCAGCGGAACATGCAGATTCGGCCGCGACCAGCTCATACTCTTCGCTTCGTCGCCCAGCGGTACGCCGTGGGCTGCCGTCACGATCACCACGGTGTTTTCGAGCTTGCCGGATTCGCGTAAGGCATCAAGCACGCGGCTAATCTGGTCATCAACATTGCCTGCTGCACGGCTGTAGCGGCGCGCAAAGCCTTTCTGATTGCTGTCATCGAGCGTGGTGCCATTAAAGGCAACCCAGGAGAACCAGCGGTTATCTTCCTGCGCATAACGCTGCAGCCAGTTAATCCACTGACTGGCGGTCTGCTCGTCCGACTGGCTTTCTGCGGCTGGCAGGGAGAAATCAGACAGCAGCGCCTGGCGGTACAGCGCGCTGTTAAAGCCGTCTGAGGAGAACAACCCTAACTGATATCCCTGCTGATTGAGCCCGGTGATCAGCGCGGCAGGAATGCGCGCAGAAAGCACGCCGTCCATGTAGGCGGCAGAAATGCCATAGAACAGGCCAAAAATGCCCGCATCGGCGGTGTTGCCGGAGCTCATATGCTGGGTGAACGTCACGTTCTTGCTGGCGAATTCGGCCAGCGCGGGCATCTGCTTCTCGTAACGGGAGTAGTTCAGACCATCGACGGTGATCAGCAGGACGTTCTGTCCGCGTCCCATATCGCGATAGCGCAGATCGCTCAGCGGATACTGCACGCTAACCGCTTCCGGATTCCCTTGCTCAATCAGACGACGCTGGTACTCCTGCGCGTCCAGCAGCCCGTGCTTCTCAAGGAAACGACGCGCCGTCATTGGATAAGAGAGCGGCAGGTTCGCCCGCTGCATGGTGATCGGACGATAGAAGTTAGCATCCGCCCAGATATACATGATGTGCGAACTGATAAAGGAGATGAAAAAGATCGCGGCCACCGGTTTCGCGTAATGGCGTCGGCGGGTCAGGCTGCGCAGTTTTTGCCAGCTCCAGGTGGCAAACAGCATCTCTATCAGAAGGATCACCGGAACGCTGATAAACATCAGCTGCCAGTCACGGGCCGTTTCGTTCTGATCGGGGTTAATCACCAGCTCCCAAACGATGGGATTGAGATGCAGGTGGAAGCGGGTGAACACTTCACTGTCGATAAGCAGCAGCGTCATCCCTGCCGTTGCAAGGATGGCGGATAAAAATCGCATCAGACGCTGCGACATGACGATAAACGTCAGCGGGAAGAGGATCAGCAGATAGGTGGCGAAAACCAAAAAGCTAAAGTGCCCTACAACGCTTATCCAGGAGTAAATACGCCCGGTTAGCGTCGTCGGCCAGTCTGCGACAAACAGATAACGACAGCCGATAAGCGTCGCCAGCAGAATGTTGAACAGGGCAAACCAGTGCCCCCAGCTGACCATCTGGGAGACTTTTTCACGGTAGCGCTGACGATTCGTCACCATAAACTGTTGTTCGTTTCCCTTAATGGGCCTGGTCGTCGCTAACGGAAGACTGTAAAGCCTGGGCGAAAGATTTGGCGATCGCCTGACGCTGAGCCGGAGCAACGCTGGTATTGATAAGGTTGGTGACCATATTTCCCAAAACCATCAGGGAGAGATCGGTCGGTGTTTTATGTTTTTCCAGTACGTTGACCAGCTCACTGAGCAATTGTTCAACGTGTTCATCACTGTAGCGGGAATGTTGTGGCATAAATCAAAATCAGTTTGTTGATGAAAGGGCAACATATTACCGTAGCAACAGCTTTTTTTCCCCTTTTTTATCAGTTGTTGCACACATGTCCTGGTGGTGGTTGAATACCGCCCGGTCTAAAAGGAGAGTTTATCATGAGTCTGGAAATCAACCAGATTGCCTTGCACCAGCTTATCAAGCGTGATGAGCAAACCCTTGAAGTGGTGCTGCGCGATTCGTTACTGGAACCCACGGCAACCGTTGTGGAAATGATGGCGGAACTGCACCGCGTCTACAGTGCAAAAAATAAAGCCTATGGTCTGTTCAGCGACGAGAGTGAACTGGCTGATAGCCTGCGCCTGCAACGCCAGGGTGAAGAAGATTTCCTGGCGTTTAGCCGCGCGGCAACCGGGCGTCTGCGCGACGAACTGGCAAAATACCCGTTTGCCGACGGCGGTATCGTTCTGTTCTGCCACTATCGCTACCTGGCGGTCGAGTATCTGCTGGTCACCGTGCTGAACAATTTAAGCAGTATGCGCGTGAATGAGCAGCTGGATATCAGCTCCACCCATTATCTGGATATCAACCATGCGGATATCGTTGCGCGTATTGATTTGACCGAGTGGGAAACCAATCCGGAGTCGACGCGCTACCTGACCTTCCTCAAAGGGCGTGTTGGCCGTAAAGTGGCCGATTTCTTTATGGACTTCCTCGGTGCCAGCGAAGGTCTCAACGCCAAAGCGCAGAACAAAGGGCTGTTGCAGGCGGTGGATGACTTCACGGCGGAAGCGCAGCTCGATAAATCTGAGCGCCAGAACGTGCGTCAGCAGGTTTACAGCTACTGCAACGAACAGCTGCAGGCGGGGGAAGAGATTGAGCTGGAGTCGCTGTCAAAAGAGCTGGCCGGCGTCAGTGAAGTCAGTTTCCAGGAATTTACTGCTGAGAAAGGGTATGAGCTGGAAGAGAGCTTCCCGGCGGATCGCAGTACGCTGCGTCAGTTAACCAAATTTGCCGGAAGCGGCGGCGGGTTAACCATCAACTTTGATGCCATGCTGCTGGGGGAACGTATCTTCTGGGATCCGGCCACCGACACGCTGACCATTAAAGGTACGCCACCCAACCTGCGCGATCAGCTGCAGCGTCGCACCGCTGGCGGTAAATAACCGCCATAAAAAAACCCCGCCGAAGCGGGGCTTTTTTTCGACATGTTTGCGATTACGCGCGAACGAAGTCGATGTGAGTCAGTTTTGGCTTGAACGCGTGACGCTGAACAGCCTGAACTTTCACTTTTTCTTCTTTACCGCCAACAACGATGGTCAGAACTTCGCTGTAGAATTCAGCTTTGGTCTGCATGTTCCATACTTTGTCGTGATCCAGTTCGATAGAAACTGGAGCAGCTTCGCCACCGTAAACGATAGCCGGGAACTTGTTAGCGGTACGCAGGCGGCGGCTCGCACCCTTACCCTGCACGTTACGTACTTCTGCTTCGATAGTGAACATTGATTTCTCTCTGTATTTAAAACCCTACTACAGGCGACCCAGCAGCAGGTGAGTGTTCTGCTTTGCGGATGCAAAAGCGGGCGGCATTATAGCCCCCAATCCACCTCAGGGCAATGAATTAATCCCCACTAAAAAAACCGCTTAGGGCGTCGGCGACGGCCTGAGGCTGCTCTTCTGGCTGAAAATGGCCGCAACGGGGGATCACGTGCCCGTCAACGCGTTCTGCAAACGCCCTCAGCGGCGAGGCCATATCAGGAATCGAACCCTGCTCGGCACTGAGTGCCAGAACGGGTACGGAGAGTTTACCCCGTTCGCTAAGCGCCCGGTTTTGCGCAGCGGAGAGGGCGGCAGCGCGATAGTAAGCCAGCCCTGCGCGCAAGCCACCTTCGCGCGTAAAAATGCGCAGATACTCGTCAAGATCCGCCTCGCTGAAGGTGAGGGGATTTGCCGCTTTGCGACGCAGAAACCACTCCAGATAGCCACGTTCTTTGCCCCTGATGAGGAATTCAGGCAGGTCGGCAATCACGTGAAAGGCAAAATGCCAGGTGCGCCAGGCGCGGTCCGCGGTGACGGGGAGGGCATCGGGTAAGGTAATACCCGGAATGCCGGCGTCCAGCAGCGCCAGCTTTATCACCTCATCGCTGTACATCGCCGCATAAGGCCAGGCAACCCAGGCTCCCACGTCGTGACCGGCCAGATAGTAGCGATGTACACCAAGCTGGGTCAGCAGTTCATGAACATGGCTGGCGAGGGTGTGGGTGTCATACCCCTCTGACGGACAATCGGTATCACCCTGTCCGGGTAAGTCCGGGGCGATCACATGGTAACGCTCGGCCAGCAAAGGGATAACATGGCGCCAGGCGTACCAGCTTTCGGGGAAACCTGCCAGCAGGACAACCGTCTGCGCGTGCTGTTCTCCGGCGGTGACGTAGTGCGTGCGGATGCCATTGATGAGCGTGAAGTGGTGCTGCGGGGCGATGGGCATGGTCATAACGATCTCCAGAATAATAGGAAATAATCGTTTCCTAATTGGTTAAAAAAACTCAGCCGAGCAGGCTGAGTGCCGCGTTAACGGCGCTATTGATTTCGTCCTCAGACAGGCCTTTTTTGCCGATCACGCGGTAACCCTGCAGCAGCGCGAAAAGATTACGTGCCGTTTGCTCCGTGGGCAGCGCGCGGGAAAGGCTACCGTCCCGCTGGCCCTCTTGAACCAGTTCGAGCAACAGCTGCTCGGTACGCTGCATGGCGGCTTTGATGTACTGCGCGGTTGCCTCATCAAAAACCGCCAGCTCAGTCGCGCTGGCGACCACCAGACAGCCGCGTATGCCCTCAGGACCGTGGCTGCTCTCGGCGTAGAAACGTAACACCGCCGCGATTTTATCTCGCCCGCTGCGTGCCGCCTCGGTACGCTGGCGCAGGGCGGCGCTGCGCGTCCGGGTGTAACGATCGAACGCCGCGAGAAACAGGCCATTCTTGCTGCCAAAGGCTTTATACAGGCTTCCCGCCGTAAGGCCCGTCGCGTCACTCAGCTCTTTGATTGAGGTAGCATGGTAGCCGCGCTCGCGGAAAACGAGCAGGGCGCTGTCGATGGCAGCGTCGGTGTCAAATTCACGCGGGCGACCGGGAAGACGTGACATGAGTGAGTCCTGTTGTAACGCGATAATACATAATAGGAAACAATCGTTTCCTATTCAAGGCCTGCCTGTCGTTAACGCAGTTCGTTGGCCCGACGAAAACGGCCTTCATAGTCAAAAACCTTTTCACGGACTTGCCAGTACTGGCCTTTCTTGCGGGCGACAACAAAATCCGGATGGCGCAGCAGCACCTGCTGATGCACGATATCCGCTACGGTTATCCAGCGCAGCGGTACGCCCGGTGTGCGGGTATGCGGGCGGATAAAGAGCTGTTCGAAAGCCGTGCGCTGAGCCGGAGTGTGCACCCGGAAGCGCTCGCTGACGTCGGCGCCGTCCTCATCGTAATAGGTGATTTTCAGCCATTCGCCTTTTTCATCCGCTCCCGGTTGCAGCGCCATGCCAGAGCAGCGCAGCACCAGGGCATCCTTTAACTTCAGCGCGGCCTTCAGCATGTCATCAGGGTCGACCAGAACCGTGTCACATTCGCGACAGCGGCGGGCGGCAATATCATTTTCAGCGTTGCACTGGGGGCAGTTTTTAAAGCGGAAACGGAAATCGCACTGCTCGCGATGCCCTTCATCATCTTCAAACCAGCCCTGACAGCGGCGGCCAAAATGTTCGATCAGCGTACCGTCAGCCGTCGTCTTGCCCCAAAAAGTGTTGGCAAAGCCACAGGCAGGACAGAAGACCTGTACCGGCACGTTGTCACTTTTTCCTTTCGGGGTACCCACTTCAGGCGAGTAGAGATCGTGCGGGTTACCGGCGTAATCCAGGATCAGGCAGTCGGTTTTACCGGGAGCCAGACGCAGACCGCGGCCAACGATTTGCTGATACAGGCTGACCGATTCGGTCGGACGCAGAATAGCAATCAGGTCGACGTGGGGGGCATCAAACCCGGTGGTGAGTACCGAGACGTTTACCAGATAGCGAAACTGCTGCGCTTTAAACGCCTCAATCAGGCTGTCGCGCTCCGGACCGGGCGTCTCGCCGGTGATCAGCGCCGCGTCGCCAGAGGGCAGTAAGCCGGTGATTTCGCGCGCATGCTCAACGGTGGCGGCAAAAATCATTACCCCTTTGCGCGTTTCAGCGAACTCTTCAATCTGGCTGATAATGTGCGGAGTGATGCGCTTTTGCTTTTTCAGCTCCTGGTTCAAATCCGCTTCGCTAAATAAGCCGTTGCTCTGCGCCAGTAAGCGGCTGAAATCGTACTGGACGACCGGCATATCCAGCCGTTCAGGCGGGGTCAGGTAGCCGTGTTTAATCATATAGCGCAGCGGAAGTTCATAGATACAGTCGCTGAACAGCGCCTTCTCATCCCCTCGCACCATACCGTGATAATGAAAGCGGTAAATCCAGCCTTTACCCAGGCGAAATGGGGTTGCCGTCAGGCCCAGCAGGCGTAAGTGAGGGTTCACCTCTTTCAGGTGAGTGAGGATTTGCTGATACTGGCTATCGTCGTCATCACTGATGCGATGGCACTCGTCGACAATCAGCAGCGAAAATTCGCTGCGAAACAGCTCAAGGTTGCGGGCAACAGACTGCACGCTGCCGAACACCACTTTGCCGTGGCTCTCTTTCCGCTTTAGCCCGGCGGCGAAGATATCGGCCTCCAGACCAAGCGCACAATACTTGGCATGGTTTTGCGCAACCAGCTCTTTGACGTGCGCCAGCACCAGCACGCGGCCGCGCGCCAGGCGGGCAAGTTCGGCGATCACCAGGCTTTTGCCTGCGCCAGTCGGGAGCACAATGGCCGCGGGCTCACGGTGTTTGCGAAACCAGGCCAGGGTGGCGTCAACGGCTTCCTGCTGATAGGGGCGAAGTGTAAAAGTCATGGGGTCTCTGTATCGTTATTCCGCATATAGTATGCCACGAAACTTTTTCCCTTGAGTGGCGCAACCAGACCATTATACTGAACCGTTCCTGACTGCTTCTTTTTCGGACGCATTGTCCGACTTCCAGCACCATTAAGGCTAAAAAGATTTCATGCGACTTGATAAGTTTATCGCTCAGCAACTCGGCGTAAGCCGTGCTATTGCCGGGCGCGAGATCCGCGCCAGCCGCGTTACCGTGGATGGCGACATTGTGAGAGACAGCGCGTTCAAACTGCAACCTGACCATCAGGTGGAGTATGACGGCAACCCGCTCACCCAGCAGCACGGCCCGCGCTATTTCATGCTCAATAAGCCGGAAGGCTACGTCTGTTCTACGGACGATCCGGATCACCCGACGGTGCTCTATTTCCTCGACGAACCGGTTGCGCACAAGCTGCATGCGGCTGGCCGCCTCGATATCGACACCACCGGTCTGGTGCTGATGACCGATGACGGTCAGTGGTCCCACCGCATTACCTCTCCGCGTCATCACTGTGAAAAAACCTATCTGGTGACGCTGGAATCGCCGGTGGCAGATGACACGGCAGAACAATTTGCCAAAGGCGTTCAGCTGCATAATGAAAAAGACCTCACCAAACCGGCGGTGCTGGAAGTCATTACCCCGACCGAAGTCCGTCTGACCATCAGCGAAGGGCGTTATCATCAGGTGAAACGTATGTTCGCCGCGGTGGGTAACCACGTTGTCGGTCTGCATCGTGAACGTATTGGGGCAATTGAACTCGATCCCGATCTGGCGCCTGGCGAATATCGCCCGCTGACGGAAGAAGAGATCGCCAGCGTCGGTCTGCCCTCGCATTAATTTCAGGAGAACCCTGTGACCACCAGGCCACACTCGTCTTTCAAAATCGTGTTCATTCTTGGCCTGCTGGCCATGTTAATGCCGCTGTCGATTGATATGTATCTGCCTGCGCTGCCGGTGATTTCGGCGCAGTTTGGCGTACCGGCAGGCAGCGCACAGATGACGCTCAGTACCTATATTCTCGGTTTTGCCCTCGGCCAGCTGTTTTATGGCCCGATGGCCGACAGCCTCGGGCGTAAGCCGGTTATTCTGGGCGGAACGCTGATCTTCGCAGCCGCAGCCGTGGCCTGTGCGCTGGCACAGAGTATCGATCAGCTGATCGTGATGCGTTTATTCCACGGCCTCGCGGCGGCGGCGGCAAGCGTGGTGATTAACGCCCTGATGCGTGATATCTACCCGAAAGAAGAGTTCTCCCGCATGATGTCATTTGTCATGCTGGTGACCACCATTGCGCCGCTGGTGGCGCCGATGGCCGGTGGCGCGGTGCTGGTATGGTTCAGCTGGCATGCCATTTTCTGGATCCTGGCGCTTGCCGCACTGCTGGCCTCGGCGATGATTTTCTTCTTTATTGATGAAACGTTAGCCGTCGAGCGCCGCCAGAAATTCCACATCCGTACCACAATGGGGAATTTTGCCTCGCTGTTCCGCCACAAGCGCGTGCTGAGCTACATGCTGGCAAGCGGCTTCAGCTTTGCCGGCATGTTCTCCTTCCTGAGCGCCGGGCCATTTGTCTATATTGAGCTGAACCACGTTTCCCCTCAGCACTTTGGGTATTACTTTGCGCTGAACATTGTGTTCCTGTTCATCATGACCATCATCAACAGCCGCTTTGTTCGCCGGATTGGAGCACTGAATATGTTCCGTGCCGGGCTGTGGATCCAGTTTGTGATGGCTATCTGGCTGGTGGTCAGCGCGTTTTTCGGCGTGGGCTTCTGGGCGCTGGTGGTGGGGGTTGCCGCTTTTGTTGGCTGCGTCTCGATGATCTCATCCAATGCGATGGCGGTCATTCTCGACGAGTTCCCGCATATGGCTGGCACCGCGTCATCGCTGGCGGGGACGTTCCGCTTCGGGATTGGTGCCGTGGTGGGGGCGTTACTCTCAATGGCGACCTTTAACACGGCCTGGCCAATGCTGTGGGCGATGGCGTTTTGTGCCACCAGCTCCATTCTCTTCTGTCTTTACGCCAGCCGACCGCGAAAAGCCGCTCATTAATCTGCACATCAGGCCCGATACGGGCCTTTTTGTTGACCCATATCAACCAAACTTGTGTTCGTTTACCCTGTGTTTGTTTCTTTTATGTAAAATCTATTTGTGTAAAAAGTCACATCATTGTATTTAAAAAGGTTGAGTTAGATCGCAGAAACGGGTACATATAGCGCCGACGCGAGCCTGGATACCTATAAAAAAGCGCTGAATAGTGCAGGTTGGCGATGATGTGTTACTATAAATGTAAATAAATTGTGAAGTAAATTTGCTTCCGGGGATCGAACGTGAATACATTACAACTCTCCATAGTCCATCGCTTGCCCCAGAGCTATCGCTGGTCGGCGGGTTTTGCAGGTTCGAAAGTTGAACCGATTCCGCAAAACGTTGCAGGTTGCGAGAATTGTCTGGTCGCGCTCAAACTGCTTAGCCCGAGCGACGAAGAGGCATGGCCGGTAATGGAACGCTTAAGTCAGGCGCTGTCGGATATCGAAGTGGACAGTTCCGTACTGGAGTGTGAAGGCGAGCCGTGCCTGTTTGTTAAAAGTCAGGATGAATTTGCCGCAACCTGCCGCCTGAAAAACTTTGGCGTGGCCATTGCTGAGCCTTTCTCGGGCCAGTATCCCTTCTGAGTGCTAGTCTGCCGATAACAGCTGGCGCGTGTAGCTCTGCGTCGGTGCAGTAAATACGCGCTGGCACTCACCTTGCTCGACCACTTCTCCCTGCCGTAGCACAATCACCTGATGGCATAACGCCCGCACTACCTGTAGATCGTGGCTGATAAAGATATAGGCCAGCCGGTGCTTTTCCTGTAACCCTTTCAACAGGGTCAGGATCTGTGCCTGCACGGTTCTGTCCAGCGAGGAGGTCGGTTCATCCAGGATGATCAGCTCAGGTTTGAGGATCAGCGCGCGGGCAATGGCGATACGCTGGCGCTGTCCGCCAGAAAATTCAGCCGGGTAGCGGTGGCGCGTCTCGGGATCTAACCCTACCTCTGCCATCACACGCCTGACCTCATTTTCACGTTGCAGAGCCGTCAGGGTAGGCTGATGGACGCGCAATCCTTCTTCGATGATCTGCAAAATACTCAGCCTTGGATTGAGCGAGGAGTTGGGATCCTGAAACACCACCTGCATGCGGGGACGTACCGGCAGCATCTGCCGACGGTTCCAGCGGTGCAGCGGCATGCCGTCAAACAGGATCTCGCCCTGCGAGGCAATTAAACGCAGCAGTGCCAGGCCGGTGGTGCTTTTGCCTGAACCCGACTCGCCCACCAGTCCCAGCGACTCACCCGGGCGCAGTGAAAAACGGATGTTCTTCAGCACGACGTTCTGGTCGACCACGCGGCGCAGAATACCTTTACGGATGGGGAAGGAGACAGACAGCCCCTCGACGTTGAGCAACGGCGCGCTGTCCCCCTGAAGAGGCACAGGATCGCCTGAGGGTTCACTGTCGAGCAGCCGCTGCGTATAGGGGTGCTGAGGCGCGTTCAGCAGTGCGGCGGCGGTGTTCTGCTCTACACAGCGTCCGTTTTGCATTACGGCGACGCTGTCGGCCAGCTTTTTCACAATGCTCAGGTTATGGGTGATAAACAGCAGACTCATGTTCAGCTCGCTACGTAGCTCCCGCAGCAGTTGCAAAATCTGCGCCTGCACCGTGACGTCCAGCGCGGTGGTGGGCTCATCGGCGATCAGCAGTTCCGGGCGCGTCAGTAGCGCCATGGCAATCATCACACGTTGACGTTCACCGCCGGAAAGCTGATGCGGGAAATCGCTCAGCCGTTTTGCCGCGTTGCGGATGCCGGTTCTCTCGAGGCAGTCGAGGATTTCCCCGCGCGCGGCCTCTTTGCGCATGCCCCGGTGCAGGGAGAGCACCTCGTAAAGCTGTTTTTCCAGCGTATGCAGCGGGTTGAGTGAGACCATCGGCTCCTGGAAAATCATCGCAATTTTATTGCCGCGGACGCCCCGCAGGGTCTGTTCGTCGGCGTGCAGCAGCGAGCTGCCGTGAAACAGAATATCTCCTTGCGGGTAGCTCACTGGCGGAGACGGGAGCAGGCGCAGAATGGAGAGTGCCGAGACGCTCTTGCCGGAGCCGGATTCCCCCACCAGCGCCAGCGTTTCGCCACGCTGGATCTGCAGCGACAGATCGCTGACCACGGTGCGCGTCTCACCCTGTTTCGAAAAGGCAATCGACAGATTATCGATACTGAGAAGGGGCTGCGTCATGTTACACCGCCTTGTTGGGATCGAAGGCGTCGCGCACGGCTTCGCCAATAAAAATCAGCAGCGAAAGCAGTACCGCCACGGAAAGAAAGGCTGTAATGCCCAGCCACGGTGCCTGCAGGTTGTTTTTACCCTGCAGCAACAGCTCGCCGAGCGAGGGGGAACCGAGCGGTAGCCCGAAGCCCAGGAAATCGAGCGAGGTGAGGGTGGTGATGGAGCTGCACAAAATAAACGGCAGAAAGGTCAGTGTCGCCACCACGGCGTTCGGCAGCATATGGCGGAAGATGATCCCACGGTCGCTCACGCCCAGTGCCTGCGCGGCACGAATATAGTCAAAATTACGGGTGCGCAGAAATTCTGCGCGCACGACGCCCACCAGCGCCATCCAGCCAAACAATACGGTGATCCCCAGCAGCCACCAGAAGTTTGGCTGCACCACGCTCGACAGCAGGATGATCAGAAACAGCGTTGGCATACCTGACCACACCTCAATCACGCGCTGACCCCAGAGGTCAATTTTACCGCCATAGTAGCCCTGGACGGCACCTGCCACCACGCCCATTACGCTGGAGAAGAGCGTCAGCATCAGCCCAAAGAGGATCGAGATTCGGGTACCGTAGAGGATGCGCGCCAGCACGTCGCCACCGTTGGCATCCGTTCCCAGCCAGTTTTGCGTGGACGGGGGAGAAGGGAAGGGGGTCGTGGTGGCGAAATTGATACTGTTGGCGCCAAAACGGATCGGGGCCCACAGTGCCCAGCCGTGTTGATCAATCTGCTGGCGCAGCCACGGATCCTGATACTCCGCCGGTGTTGCAAACGGGCCGCCAAAGTCACTTTCACTGTAGTTATTAAGCACGGGCACATACCAGCGGTCGTTGAAATGCACCAGCAAGGGTTTATCGTTGGCAATCAGCTCTGAGCACAGGCTTAACACAAACAGGACGGCAAAAATCCATAACGACCAGTAGCCACGACGGTTGTGGCGAAAACGGGCCCAGCGGGCCTGATTGACGGGGCTTAAACGCGGCATCATCGGCCCTCAAAATCGATTCGGGGATCGACCAGCGTATAGCTGATATCACTGACGATATTCAGCAGCAGGCCAATCAGGGTAAAAATGTAGAGTGTGCCAAACATCACCGGATAATCCCGCGACACGGTGGCTTCATAGCCCAACAGCCCCAGACCGTTAAGCGAGAACATCACCTCAATAAGCAGCGAGCCGGTAAAAAACATACTGATGAACGTGGCAGGAAATCCGGCAATCACCAGCAGCATGGCGTTGCGGAACACGTGCTTCCACATGATCTGTTTTTCACCCACGCCCTTCGCGCGGGCGGTGACGACATACTGTTTGCGGATTTCATCAAGAAAGGCGTTTTTGGTCAGCATGGTCAGGGCAGCAAATCCGCCAATCACCGTTGCCAGCACCGGCAGCGTGATATGCCAGAGATAGTCGGTGATTTTCTGATACCACGGCAGGGTGCTGAAATCGGCGGATACCAGCCCCCGCAGCGGGAAGAGATCGAAATAGCTGCCGCCGGCAAAAAAGACAATCAACAGCACAGCGAACAGAAACGCCGGAATGGCATAGCCGATGATAATGAACGTGCTGCTCCAGATATCAAAACGGCTGCCGTTGTAGACCGCTTTACGGATCCCAAGCGGAATGGAAACCAGGTAGATAATCAGCGTTCCCCACAGTCCCAGGGTGATCGACACCGGCAGGCTTTGTTTGATCAGGGTTAAGACCGAGGCACTGCGGAACAGGCTATCACCAAAATCAAACCGGACGTAATCCCACAGCATTTTGAAATAGCGCTCGTGAATCGGTTTATCAAAACCATAGCGATGGGTGATCTCGGCAATCACCTCCGGATCCAGCCCGCGGCCGCCGCGATAATGGCTTTCGCTGATATTCCCCACGCCCGTTTTGGCATGGCTTGCGCCCATTCCTTCTCCGCCACCGCCGGGCATCCCGCCGCTGGTGCCAAATTCAATCGCCGCAATCGCCTGATCGACCGGCCCGCCGGGGGCGATTTGCACAATAAAGAAGTTAATGGTGATGATGGCCCACAGGGTTGGGATGATCAGCAGGAGACGGCGGATTAGATACGCACCCATGATGATTCCTTATCGCCGCTCAGCTGGGAGTCTGGCAGCTTTGTTAACGTCATACCACCAGGTATCGAAGCCCAGCGAATAGATCGGGCGCACGGCAGGCAGCGAAAATTTGTCCCAGCGGGCAAGACGATCTTCACCCATATACCACATGGGCAGCATGTAGTAGTTCCAGGTTAACACTCTGTCGAGGGCGCGTCCTAATGGCAGGAGCTTCTGTTTATCGCCCTGTGCTGCCACGATCTTTGCAATTAGCGCGTCAACGACCGGGCTTTTTACCCCCGGCGCATTGTACGAGGAGTCGATGTAACTGGACGCCCAGGAAATCTGCAGGTCGGAGCTTGGCCAGGGCTGCGCGGGCCACAGGCTCTGCATCATATCGTAATCCCGGCTGCGCTTGCGGTTGGTCAGCTGGGCGATATCCACCTGGCGTATGTTCATTGTGATCCCCAGCCGGGCCAGGTTGTGCTTAAACGGCAAAACCCACTGATCGTTTGCCCCTGACGCGATCAGTAGCTCGAAGCTCAACGGTTTTCCCGTTTGGGCATTGACCCGTTTTTGATTTTTCAGGACCCAACCGGCCTCATCCAGCAGTTTGCTGGCTTTCAGCAAATTGTCACGATCAAAGCCGTTGCCATCGGAGGTGGGGGGATCAAACACGGTGGTAAACACTTCCGGCGGCAATTGTGCTTTGAAGGGGGCCAGCAGCGTCAACTCGTCGGCATTGGGGTAAGCGCGCGCCGCGTATTCGGTATTCTGAAAATAGCTGTTAGCGCGGCTGTAGGCGCCATAAAACAGCGCCTTGTTCATCCACTCAAAGTCAAAGGCCAGGGTAATGGCCTGACGTACCCGGCGGTCGTTAAACACCGGGCGCTGAATATTAAACGCCAGCCAGCGCGTGTCCTGGGCAGAGCTATTTTTTTGCTCGTCCTTGACGATGTAGCCTTTGGCAAAGTTTTTACCGATATAGCGCGTAGCCCAGTTTTTAGCGCTGCTCTCCAGGCGTAAATCGAAGGCTCCGGCCTTAAAGGCCTCAAAAGCCACGTTATCGTCCAGGTAGTAATCATAGCGAAGGGTGTCGAAATTCCAGCGCCCCCGGTTTACCGGCAGGTTGGCGGCCCAGTAGTCTTTTACACGGGAGTAGACCACATACTGCCCCATGCGCCAGTCGGTGATGCGGTACGGGCCTCCAGCCAGCGGCGGTGTGGAGAGCGGGTCGCTCAGCTTATGGGCTTTCCAGAACGATTCAGGCATTACGGGCAGGGAGAACAGGCTCAGCATATTCTCTTTATTCGGCTCGCTCAGCTCAATGCGCACGGTGAGCGGTGCGATGGCCCTGACCGACGCGCCTTTGTAGACAATACGGAACTGAGGAACGCCTTCAGTCATAAATTTATGAAACGTAAAGGCGACATCGCTTGCCCTGACCGGCGAACCGTCATGAAAACGCGCCCGCGGGTTAAGCGAAATTTCCGCCCAGGCAAAATTATCCGCATACCGCACGTTTTCGGCGATCAGCGGATAGTAGCTTCCGGGCTCATCATCAGAGGTGACAAACAGGGTATCGTAGAGAGATTCTGTGCGCGCCGCGGCCACACCGCGCAGGGCAAAGCGGTTGAAGTTATCGAACGTGCCGGTGGCGGAGAGCGTCACATTCCCGCCTTTCGGCGCGGCAGGGTTGACGTAATCATAATGGGTGAAATTCACCGCGTATTTCGGTTCACCAATCACCGCAAACGCAACGTCTTCTTTGATGGTTTGCGCCTGGCTGGACAGGGCCGTCAGTGCCAACAGCAACAGTATGAAGCGCATAAACATCTCGCGACAGCTCCCTCTTTAACAGACCGGCTCAGTTAAGCTGAATAATAAGTGACGTCACGGGCAATGTGAAATTATTCGCCAGCGTGCGTCAGGTCGGGCCGCCACTCACGGAACTGCTCCAGCGGCATCGGACGGCTAATCCAGTATCCCTGCAGGAAGTTAACGCCATGTTCGCGCAGCCAGGCCGCCTGTTCCGGCGTTTCCACGCCCTCTGCGACGGTAGACATGTTCAGCCGTCTTGCCAGCATCAGTACGGCATCAAGCACCGGTGAGGTGACGGTTTCCGTCCCGATGGCGTTAACAAAACCCCGGTCGATTTTGATGTAATCCATGGTGAAATGTTCAAGATAGATCAGCGCACTGTGGCCGGTTCCAAAATCATCGATCGCTATCTCAAACCCTTCGTTGTGCAGCCATTCGAACAGGTTGTTGGCTTCACGGTGGTTAAGCATGTCGCGCTCGGTAATTTCCAGCACCAGCTGGAAGTGATCCGGCGGCAGTAACTCTTTAAAGGTGCGCATATCATCTTTAAAGCTGTCGGCGTGCAGATGCCCCGGCGCAATGTTGATACCGAGTTTTGCGCCCGGCGGTAGCTGGGTCTGTAATACCGGCGCATCGTGAATGATAAGGTCAAACAGATGCAGCGTGAGCGGAACAATTAGCAGCTGCGCTTCAGCAAAATTGATAAACGCATCAGGGGGGATCTCACCCATGGTGGGGTGCTTCCAGCGCATCAGGACCTCAACCCCCCGCATTTTCAGATCTTTTGCATCCACCACGGGCTGATAGACCACATAAAACTGGCCGCGCTTAATGGCGCTGAGGATCTCTTTGCCGGGATTTACGCGGATGGTGAGGATATAGAAATTCAGCGATCCTGCCGCAATGCCGCACACCAGCCCAAAGAAGAGGGCGTAGAGGATTTCGTCGCTCGTCCACTTTTCAGCGTACAGCTTAATGGTCAGCGGCACGGCCTTAAGCGTGGCGGTACGCTCGGGCACGGCATGTAAATCTTGCGCCCTGACCAGGGTACTGGACATGGTGGACAGCGCCATATCACCGATGATGATGGCAATCCCTGCGAAGTCGTCCTGGCGCGCGGTATAAAGCAGGTACGGGGTCAGATTGAGATTAACTGACGCAAACACCCCGCCGTCTTTAACCAGAGGGTTTCGGTACCAGATGGCAATGGCGGGCTTATTCGGCAGCATAGGCGTGCCCGGCAGTAATGCCATATCAATCTTCTTGTTGATGTGCAGCTCAGGTATAAGAGCTTCCATCGGCGTATCCATCGGTCCGGTAGCCGACGAGCAGAAGGCGATTTTGTCCCTGACCAGCAAGAACGCGCGCACATTGAGGCTGAAGGCCGCGCGCGACGTCAGCTCGGCATTGACGTCATGGCAGCTGTTCAGCGTGAGGGGCTGAAGAACATCGATAGAGGTTTTCAACTCTTCGAAATAGCTCTCCATGTAGAGGCTCACATCGGTAATCAGGGTGTCGAACCGGACTTCCCGCTTGTGGTAACTCCAGAAAAATTGCAATGAACCCAAAAGCAGGGCAGTGACCAGACCTGTAATAATACTGAGGAACAGTATCTTGCGATGACTGGAAAAGTAGCGGGTGAACATAGACGTCGTGATTCCTGAATTGCCGCTGGATGTATTCAGTGTAACGGGCAAAAAAAAACACCGCCGAAGCAGTGTCTTTTTTTCATCATATCGCCAGCCAAGGGATAACCCGCGATACAATCATCATATTAACTGCGGGTCAGTACGCGACGCGCTTCGTTGTAGCGCTTCTTCCAGTATGGCTCGTTCATGCTGGAAATGGTCACACCGCTGCTGGTGGAGGCATGCACAAACTGGTCATTACCAATATAGATGCCGACATGTCGACCCGTTGAACCGGCACGGAACAGAACTAAATCACCGGTGCGCAGTTTTGTACGTGAAATCGACTTGCCCACTTCCTGCTGTTCGTAAGTTGAACGCGGCAGGTCTAACCCAAACTGCTCACGGAAGGTACGCTGTACAAAGCTGGAACAATCGATACCTTTTTTGGTGCTGCCGCCCAGACGATAACGCACGCCTTTCCAGTCAGCATACTGGTCCATAATACGGGACTTCACGTCCAGATTACGTACCATATTTTCAAATTCATCCTGAGAGGCTTGCAGTGACGAGGAATCTTCCATTCCCACAACACGCGTCTCAGGATGCATATTCTTTGCGGTGTTCGATGTACTACATGCAGACAACAGTACCGCAACTGCTATCGCCGGGATCCCCCGCAAGATATATCTCAAAATCGGTTGAGATTTGACCATTTTGTTTATTTTCCCTTGAAGTCCTTAACGACAAATATCGTTATAAAAATGCCAAACGTGACGAGACTAATTATCTGTTCACAATGAGACAATTCTTTCTGGTCACATTTGTGGCGCAGCGCACAAATTTATTCACCAAGGAAATAATTATCTCTATGGGGCAAAACGAGTTCGAGATTAACCGATTGCCAGGGCTATTGCGAGTAAAAAAAGCCTTTTTTTTATAAGAAATTGTGATACAGAAAGTAAAAATCCGGCATTGCTTAAAATGCAGTCAGATCCGGCGCTTAATCACGCAATTGATTCATTTTTATCATGAAAGAGATGACGGGAAGATGACAGTGCGAAACGTTCGCGGCGGGAGATCTATCAGGGATCGCAATGATCCCTGATAGCGGACGTTAATTTTGGTTAATTATTTGTTTAATGCTTGTTGCTTTTTACCCGGCAGATAGCGATCGAACAGGGCTATTATCCGGTCGCTCAGCGGTGTCATCAGGCACCACGGTAACGCGACCAGCGCAACAGAGAGCGAGCCCACGGCAATATCGGTGAACCAGTGTGCGCCAATCATTACGCGAGGGAAGGCGAAAACCACAAAAATAATCAGGGCTATGGCGAACGCCTTCCTGCCGAAATAGCGCAGCATAACTGCACAAAAAATAAGCAGCATCATGCCGTGATCGCCAGGGAAACTGGCCTTCGAGGCATCTTTCGTTGGAATATGCAGCAATTCGCTGACGCGATAAATATCGGTAAAGAACCGCGTTGGGCTTGAGCGTTTGACCGGAATAATAGCCGTAGCCAGTTGGTTAATGGCGACAGCCAGCAGCAGCATCATCAGACCAATAATCATAATGCGGCGACGCCCGGTTTTGTCCTCTTTCAGCCAGAAAGAGAGCATCAGGCAGCCCATCGCCACCAGCGAACAGCCGTCAAACGCGCGGTTGTTGGTAATCGCCACCAGCCACAGGAAGGCATCACTCTTCACCAGAGCCTGGTTAAAGAAATGGAAGATGGCAGAATCCAGCGGAAACCAGAAACCGTGATCCACCGGGATATACCAGGAGAAAAAGAGCGCCAGTCCGGCGACATTGAGCAGCAAAATCAGGGGAATTCGAGTTGTCATAACATTCAGCATACAGGGAAATCAGGGGCAACGTTAGCCGCCCGAACTTAAACGAAGCTTCAACAGGCTGGACTGCAGGGCATTCCAGTCGGCGTTAACAGCACTAATTAACTCTATTCGGCTATCCGGGGGCGCAACATTCTGCGTTTCAATAAAGAAATCTTCACCCTGACGGTTAATGCGCACCAGGCCGTCGGGGGTGCGCATAATCCCCTTAACGCGATCGACCGGCGCCAGTCTTGCCCACTCAAGCACGCCTATGGTGTCGAAAACGGTGTCGGCATCAAAGATCCACCCGCAGGCCTGATGACCCTGACCGCTGTTGAGATTACGTCGCCAGCGCTGGTGTTCCGGCAGGCTCAACGCCGCCAGACCCTGCTTTGCGGGATGACTATGCGCATGCTCCGCACTGGCTGGCAGCTCGGTGAGGTTCAGGCGAGGCAGGTCGAGCAGGGCGACATCTATCTTCCCCTGAGTGGTTTGCACCCGCTGACGGTTGCCCCCGAAATGTTGCCACCAGGCATCGAATGCCGCCTGGCTTTCAGCCGTAGCCCGATCTTCTTTATTGGCGACGATAATATCTGCGCAGGCGAGCTGATCGCGGAAGTTGTCGTTGGCTACCGCTTTTTCATCCAGCAGCTGTCGCGGGTCGAG
Organism: Enterobacter cloacae complex sp. 277I4; assembly: GCF_050031465.1. NCBI lineage: Bacteria > Pseudomonadati > Pseudomonadota > Gammaproteobacteria > Enterobacterales > Enterobacteriaceae > Enterobacter > Enterobacter cloacae complex sp. 277I4. Next base: position 3,469,187 of record NZ_JBLGWC010000001.1, on the reverse strand, counting down.
CAGGCAAAGCGTGGCGCGTAAGTCTATCCACGGCTCGTAAACCGGTGCGGTGAGTAAATCAAGAATTTGCTTCGGGTGGCCAAGCCCCGTCGGTTCAATCAGCAGGCGGTCGGGTTTACCCTGACGCAGCAGCGTGTTCAGCCCCACCTGCATGGGCAGGCCATTCACACAGCACATGCATCCGCCCGGGATCTCTTTGATCATGGCGCCGCTGTCAGACAGTAACGCGCCATCAATACCCACTTCGCCGAATTCGTTGACCAGCACGGCCCATTTTTCTGCCGGATCTTTATTGGCCAGCAGGTGGAGAATTGAGGTGGTTTTCCCGCTACCGAGAAAACCGGTAATAAGGTTGGTCCTGGTCACGTGCGCTCCGGTAGATAATTGTGATGATGTAACAATTATCTCTTATCCTGACGAAAAAAGGGCGCAATGAGAAGAGGAAGGGCAAACGGAGCGCATGTCCGTTCGCCTTAAGCGCAATAAACGTTAAAGTTTTAACGTTTCGATAACAGCCTGGCGCGCCCCGAGGCGGGCAATACGTTGGTATGCCTGGTTCACCGACTCGACAAAAACGTGGTTTTGCGCGAGATCGTGACCAAAGACTTCGCTCAGCGTCAGCAGAGCGTTTACGCGGTTTGCGTCATTGCTGGCTTCAACCTTCGCACGGATTTTGTCGCTGAGCGGATCGCGGACATCAATCGTATTGCCTTGTTCATCTGTACCGCTGACGTAGCGGATCCAGCCCGCCACACCCAGCGCCAGCAGTGGCCACGCACTTTGACGCTCCAGATGAATACGGATCCCATCCAGCATGCGCTGGGGCAGCTTTTGACTGCCGTCCATCGCAATTTGCCAGGTACGGTGCTGCAGTGCCGGGTTGGCAAAACGGTCGAGCAGGCTGTCGGCGTAAGCCGTTAGATCAACGTCGGTGATACGCAGCGTAGGGGCCTGTTCATCCAGCATTAACCGCCGCGCGGCCTGACGAAACGCCTTATCCTCCATACATTCATTAATGTGCGCATACCCGGCGAGATAGCCCAGATACGCCAGGAAGGAATGGCTGCCGTTCAGCATACGTAATTTCATCTGTTCCCACGGCAGAACGTCCTGCACCATCTGCACGCCTGCCACTTCCCACTCCGGGCGTCCGGCGACAAAGTTATCTTCCACGACCCACTGTATAAAGGGCTCGCAGCTGATGGCGCACGGATCTTCCACACCGAGTTCCTGCGCGACCTCCGCCAGCGAGGCATCGGTGGCGGCGGGCACAATCCTGTCAACCATTGTGCCCGGGAAACTCACATGGGTATCAATCCATCCGGCCAGGTCTTCAGAGCGTTTCTGCGCCATGCCGAGCACGGCATTTTTCACCACGTGGCCGTTATCCGGGATGTTATCGCAGGAAAGGACCGTAAAGGCGGGTAAGCCGCGTTCACGGCGGCGGTGGAGCGCTTCGACTATGATCCCTGGGGCGGAATGGGGCTCCGTCGGGTTTTCCAGATCGTGAACGATCCGGGTGTTTTGCAAATCGAGTTTCCCGGTTGCGGGGTCGATGCAATAGCCTTTCTCAGTAATGGTGAGGGAAACAATTGCCACCTGCGGCTCGCAAAATTTCTCAATGATGGCGGCCAGCGAGTCCAGTTTTGCGTTCAGGCATTCATGCACGGCTCCAGTGATAATCGGCTGGTTGCCCTCCGCGCCTTTCTCCAGCACGGTGAAGAGGTGATCCTGCGCCCGCAGCTGGCTCATCAACACATCGCCGCTGAACAGACTAATCTCACAAATGCCCCAGTCGCCTCCTTTGGCATTCAGCACCCGATGGGTTAATAACGCCTGATGCGCACGGTGAAAAGCACCAAAGCCGAAGTGAACGATGCGCGAGCGCAGAAGCGAGCGATCGTAGCGCGGCTGCTGAACATGGGCAGGAAGCGAGGTGGAGGCAATTGTCTTCATGAAATACACACCTGATTAACCATTAATTAACAATGTCAGTGTAAAGTTATATGACAACAAATAGAATTGGTAAGCCGTAAATATCGCCGTTCTGTGAGTTCGATCAATCAATCTGTGGCGCTGTATTGACCCCCTTCATTAAACATGTATGGTAGTCGTCATCGCAGTAACATATATTGGTATAACAACTTTGGAGGGTGGGCAATGGAACAAACCTGGCGTTGGTACGGGCCGAACGATCCAGTTTCTCTAGATGATGTGCGTCAGGCTGGCGCAACGGGTGTCGTCACGGCGCTGCATCATATTCCGAATGGCCAGGTGTGGCCGGTAGAGGAGATTCAACAGCGTCAGGCGCTGCTGGCAGAAAAAGGCTTAACCTGGTCTGTCGTGGAAAGTATTCCCGTTCACGAAGATATCAAAACCCATTCTGGGGAGTATCAGACCTGGATTGCTAACTATCAGCAGAGCATCCGCAACCTGGCGGCCTGCGGCATCGATACCGTTTGCTATAACTTCATGCCTGTTCTTGACTGGACGCGTACTGACCTTGAGTATCAGCTGCCAGACGGTTCCCGAGCGTTGCGTTTTGATCAGATCGCCTTCGCGGCATTTGAGTTACACATTCTGAAACGCCCTGGCGCGGAAGCCGATTACACGGCCGACGAGCAGCAGCAGGCGCGCGAATGGTTTAACGCAGCAAGCGAAGCAGACATTGAAAAGCTGACCCGCAATATCATCGCGGGCCTGCCGGGTGCAGAAGAGGGCTACACGCTGGATCAGTTCCGCGCCCGTCTGGCAGAGTACGGCGGCATTGATAAAAATCAGCTGCGCGAAAACATGGCGTACTTCCTGCGCGCGATTGTGCCGGTCGCGGAAGAGGCGGGCGTGCGTCTGGCCGTACACCCGGACGATCCTCCGCGTCCCATCCTCGGCCTGCCGCGTATCGTCTCAACCATTGAAGATATGCAGTGGCTGAAAGAGACGGTCGATAGCATCTATAACGGCTTTACCATGTGCACGGGCTCGTATGGCGTGCGTGCGGATAATGACCTGGTGCGGATGATTGAAACCTTTGGCGATCGTATTCACTTCACGCATCTGCGTGCAACCTGCCGTGAAGAGAACCCGAAAACCTTCCACGAAGCGGCGCACTTGAGCGGTGATGTGAATATGGTGGCGGTGGTGGATGCCATTCTGGCGGAAGAGGCACGTCGTAAACTGGCTGGCGATTTACGTCCTATCCCGTTCCGCCCGGATCACGGACACCAGATGCTGGACGATCTGCGTAAGAAAACGAACCCGGGCTATTCGGCGATTGGCCGCCTGAAAGGGATGGCAGAAGTGCGCGGCGTAGAGCTGGCGCTGAAGATGACGAAGTATCCTGAGCTTCTGTAAGTGCTGTTGCCCGGTGGCGCTACGCTTACCGGGCCTACAAAAAACCGGCCTGAGAGCCGGTTTTTGTGTTTTTGTAGATCGGGTAAGGCGAAGCCGCCACCCAACAAAAGCCGCACTCAGTCAGCACGACCCATATAGCGTTTTTCTTCGATATGGATGCGGATTTTCTCACCCGCGGACAGGTATTCAGGTACCTGCACCACCAGACCGGTGGTCAGCGTCGCGGGTTTGTTACGCGCACTGGCGGACGCGCCTTTGATACCCGGTGCCGTTTCAACGATTTCCAGATCAACCGTCTGCGGCAGTTCCAGCGCCAGCAGCACGCCGTCCCAGGTCAGAACCTGCATATCCGGCATACCGCCTTCAGGAATGAACAGCAGCTCTTCTTCAATCTGATCTTTGGTGAAGATGTACGGGGTGTAATCTTCTTTATCCATGAATACATACTCGTTGCCGTCGATATAGGAGAAATCAACATAGCGACGGGTCAGAGTGACGGTATCAACGATATCATCACCTTTAAAACGTTCTTCCACTTTAAGGCCGGTACGTACATCGGCGAAACGCATTTTGTACAGCGTTGCTGCACCACGGGCGCTCGGGGCCTGAATATCGATATCTTTCACAATCAGCAGTTTGCCGTTGTAATTCAGTACCATACCTTTCTTAATTTCGTTCGCTCTTGGCATTGCAGTAATCCTGTCTACGGGAGGTAAAAAATATCGCGCCAAATTACTCGTGCGCGGCCTTTCAGGCAAGCGGAATTCGTGGCTTTTGCTATCAATACACAAAAGGTGTTACTGTGCGCCCGATACCCGACTGCGCGGGTGTTTCACCGATAGAGAGCATTTATGGATTGTCGTCCCGATTGCGGCGCGTGCTGTACCGCACCGTCCATTTCCAGCCCCATTCCAGGGATGCCGGAGGGCAAGCCTGCGAATACCCGCTGCGTTCAGCTCTCTGAAACCAACCTGTGCATGATCTTTGGCTCGCCTCTGCGCCCGAAGGTCTGCTCCGGGCTGCAGCCCTCCGCAGAGATGTGCGGCAACACGCGCGAGCAGGCGATGTCGTACCTGCTTAATCTGGAAGCACTCACCGCACCTTAAACGTCTTTAATTCTTGTCAGGCACGCTATCGTCAGGGTGCACATCACCAGCGCAATCCAGAACACCGTGTGATAGTTCCAGATTTCAGCCACCACGCCGGCCATTGAGCCTGCGATAATCCAGCCCACGCGGGTGGTATTAGTATAAAGGGTGGTGGCGGAGCCTGCCTGGCCCGGCATCAGATCCTGGAAATAGAGCATGCCAATTCCGGCGAGTATGCCGATATAGATGGCGTTCAGCAGCTGTAAAGCCAGCAGCAGTCCCGGCGTATGTACCGTCAGCATTCCGACATAGAACAGTAGCCCGGCGACGGCGGCGATACGCATCAGAAAACGTTTCCCGAAACGCTTCGCGTAATAGCCAGCAATCAGCATGGTGGGGATTTCAAGCCCGGCCGCGGTCCCCATCATGATGCCAGCAAGCTTCTCGGGCAGATGCAATTCATCAATAATAAACAGCGGCATATTAATGATATACAGGCTGTTTGTGCCCCACATCAGCGTACAGATAATAAAGAGGAGCAGGGCGTCACGACGGTTACGACGCGGTGCTTCCAGCACGCCTGTTGCCACTTTTGGCTCTTTACGCATCGACGGCAGAAAAAACCACACCATGGCGCCACACACCACAAAGGCCACTGCCGCACTCAGGTACATCACCGTAAAGCCAAACCCCATCGCCAGCGCGTAAGCCAGCGGCGGGCCAATAACCCACGCCAGCGATACTTGCGCACGCAGAATAGAGCTGAACATCACCGCTTCTCGCCCGGTATGGTCAGCATGCTCACGGGCAAGGGCGAACATCTGCGGATTCGCCGTTGAACCGAAACTGCTCAGAAACACCCCGATAAACAGCAGAACAAAATAGTTGCGGTTCCAGGCAAACAGGACGCAGGCGAACACCCCCAGCAGACAGCAAAAGACGATCAGGCTTTTACGATCGCCTTTTTTATCTGAACGCCCCGCCAGAAACTGGCTCACCAGGATGCCGATAATGGCGCTTCCGGTAAAGAAGAAGCCCACCATCGCCGGGCGCGCATGGACTTCATTGGTCAGGAACAGGCTCAGCGTAGGGGTCTGCAGCGCACCGGCGATGCCGGTCAGAAAGGCAACAATTAAAAATGCCGTTGAGGTGAAATCAAAGGGCTTCGGCGAGACGGCGGCGGGCGTGTTATGCATGTTTCACAGTCGGTGAGTTTCCAGGAGACGCGGAGTGTACGTCGCGAGTCAGAAAATAAACAGAGGGTGAGGTCAATTTCGCCACGAATAATCAAAATGGCATTTCATATTCGCGTGCAGCTGACCTTAGCTGAAACTGATTTGCTGACCGTCAGCAAAATTCAGCTGAACGAGGAAGAAATGTGCTGCATCTCTAAATTCTGCAATCAGAAATGTAACTTTCCTTGCAACGTCTTGCAGAAAGCGCAAGACTTTTTGAAACGTTTCAGCGCTATCTTGTTTTAACAAACGGAGCAGGCTAGCGCATTTTTTCTCAGTGAAGCTGAAACGATTCACTTTCAGCAGGAGAGGAGAACCATGTTCCAGTTATCTGTACAGGATATCCACCCGGGCGCTCAGGCCGGGAACAAAGAAGAGGCCATTCGTCAGGTTGCCGCTGCCCTTGTGCAGGCCGGCAATGTGGCTGAAGGCTACGTCAACGGCATGCTGGCGCGTGAGCAGCAGACCTCGACCTTCCTCGGCAATGGCATCGCCATTCCGCACGGCACCACAGACACCCGCGATCAGGTGCTGAAAACCGGCGTTAAGGTTTATCAGTTCCCGCAAGGCGTTGTGTGGGGCGAGGGGCAGGTGGCTTACGTGGCCATCGGTATCGCGGCCAGCAGCGACGAGCACTTAGGTTTGCTGCGTCAGCTGACGCATGTGCTGAGCGATGACGCCGTGGCCGAGCAGTTGAAATCTGCCACCACCGCTGAAGAGCTGCGCGCTCTGCTGATGGGCGAAAAACAGAGCGAAGCGCTGAAACTGGATAACGACACGCTGACGCTGGACGTTGCCGCGACCGATCTGGTGACGCTGCAGGCCCTGAATGCCGGACGCCTGAAAGAAGCCGGGGCAGCAGACGCTACCTTTGTTACCCGCGTCATTAACGATAAGCCTCTCAATCTGGGCCAGGGTATCTGGCTGAACGACAGTGCTGAAGGCAACCTGCGGAGTGCTATCGCGGTGAGCCGTGCCGCAAACGCCTTTGACGTAGACGGTGAAAGCGCTGCCCTGCTGGTGACCGTCGCCATGACCGATGACCAGCCGGTTGCCGTGCTGAAGCGTCTGGGCGATCTGCTGCTGAACAACAAAGCTGAAAAACTGCTGAACGCGGATGCCGCCACCGTGCTGGCTCTGCTGACCAGTGATGATGCGCTGACGGATGACGTGCTGAGCGCAGAGTTCGTTGTACGTAACGAGCACGGCCTGCATGCCCGTCCGGGCACCATGCTGGTGAATACCATTAAACAATTTGAAAGTGAGATCACCGTGGCTAACCTGGATGGCACGGGCAAAGCGGCCAATGGTCGTAGTCTGATGAAAGTTGTCGCGCTGGGCGTGAAGAAGGGTCACCGTCTGCGTTTCACCGCGCAGGGTGCGGATGCTGAACAGGCGCTGAAAGCGATTGGCGATGCCATCGCGGCGGGTCTGGGGGAGGGCGCATAATGAGCAGACGTGTTGCGACTATTACGCTGAACCCGGCTTATGACCTGGTGGGGTTTTGCCCGGAGATTGAGCGCGGCGAAGTAAACCTCGTGCGTACCACTGGCCTGCATGCTGCGGGCAAAGGGATTAACGTCGCGAAAGTGCTCAAGGATCTCGGTATCGATGTCACCGTGGGGGGATTCCTCGGTAAAGATAACCAGGATGGTTTCCAGCAGCTGTTCAGCGAGCTGGGCATTGCTAACCGTTTCCAGGTTGTTCAGGGCCGTACCCGTATCAACGTCAAACTGACGGAGAAAGACGGGGAAGTGACCGATCTGAACTTCTCTGGCTTTGAAGTGACGCCGTCTGACTGGGAGCGTTTTGTTAATGATTCTCTGACCTGGCTGGGCCAGTTCGACATGGTGTGCGTCAGCGGCAGTCTGCCATCTGGCGTAAGCCCGGAAGCCTTCACCGACTGGATGACGCGCCTGCGCAGCCAGTGCCCGTGCATCATCTTTGACAGCAGCCGTGATGCGCTGGTCGCCGGCCTGAAAGCGTCCCCGTGGCTGGTGAAGCCTAATCGCCGTGAACTGGAGATCTGGGCTGGCCGGAAGCTGCCAGAATTAAAAGATGTGATTGACGCTGCCCATGCGCTGCGCGAGCAGGGTATCGCTCACGTGGTGATTTCGCTTGGTGCAGAAGGGGCGTTGTGGGTTAACGCGTCTGGCGAATGGATCGCCAAACCGCCGTCGGTTGACGTTGTCAGCACCGTTGGCGCAGGGGATTCGATGGTTGGCGGTCTGATCTATGGTCTGCTGATGCGCGAATCCAGTGAACATACTTTACGTCTTGCCACCGCCGTTGCAGCCCTGGCCGTGAGTCAGAGCAATGTCGGCATTACCGATCGTACCCAGTTAGCCGCGATGATGGCGCGCGTTGACTTAAAACCTTTTAACTAACAGCAGGAGAGGAATAATGAAAACGCTGCTGATTATTGACTCCGGTCTCGGACAGGCTCGCGCCTATATGGCGAAGACCCTGCTGGGAGCGGCGGCGAACAAAGCACATCTGGAAATGACCGATAACCCGGGCGACGCTGAACTGGCGATTGTGCTGGGTGATAAGGTCCCGGCTGACAGCGCGCTGAACGGCAAAAAAGTGTGGCTGGGCGATATTAATCGCGCGGTGGCACATCCGGAACTGTTCCTGAGCGAAGCGAAAGGCCACGCGTCTGTCTACAGCGCACCGGCTGCGGCAGCACCGGTTGCTGCCACGGGCCCGAAACGCATTGTGGCGGTGACAGCTTGTCCGACGGGCGTCGCGCATACCTTTATGGCGGCTGAAGCGATTGAAACCGAAGCGAAAAAACGCGGCTGGTGGGTGAAAGTTGAAACCCGTGGCTCGGTGGGTGCGGGCAATGCCATCACCCCGGAAGAAGTGGCGGAAGCCGATCTGGTGATCGTTGCGGCGGATATCGAAGTGGATCTGGCGAAATTCGCGGGTAAACCGATGTACCGCACCTCTACCGGCCTGGCGCTGAAAAAGACCGCGCAGGAGTTTGATAAAGCGCTGGTGGAAGCCCAGCCTTATCAGGCAACCGGTGCGGCTAAACCGGCTACCGAAGGGAAAAAAGAATCCGCGGGCGCCTATCGTCACCTGCTGACCGGTGTGTCTTATATGCTGCCGATGGTGGTAGCGGGCGGTCTGTGTATCGCACTGTCATTCGCGTTTGGTATCACCGCATTTAAAGAAGAAGGGACGCTGGCTGCGGCGTTGATGCAGATTGGTGGCGGCTCCGCGTTTGCACTGATGGTACCGGTGCTGGCAGGCTTTATCGCCTTCTCCATCGCTGACCGTCCGGGCCTGACGCCGGGTCTTATCGGCGGTATGCTGGCCGTGAGCACCGGTTCCGGCTTTATTGGCGGTATCATCGCCGGTTTCCTGGCGGGTTACGTCGCGAAGCTTATCAGCTCGAAGCTGAAGCTGCCGCAAAGTATGGAAGCCCTGAAACCGATTCTGATCATTCCGCTGATTTCCAGCCTGGTGGTCGGTCTGGCGATGATTTACCTGATTGGTAAGCCGGTTGCAGGTATCCTGGCGGGTCTGACCCACTGGCTGCAAACCATGGGCACGGCAAACGCGGTGCTGTTGGGTGCTATCCTCGGTGGCATGATGTGTACCGACATGGGTGGTCCGGTAAACAAAGCGGCCTATGCATTCGGTGTTGGCCTGCTGAGTACCCAGACCTACGCGCCAATGGCGGCCATTATGGCGGCCGGTATGGTGCCACCGCTGGCGCTCGGCCTGGCAACGATTATTGCGCGTCGTAAATTCGACAAAGCGCAGCAGGAAGGCGGCAAAGCGGCACTGGTACTGGGCCTGTGCTTTATCACCGAAGGGGCGATTCCTTTCGCTGCCCGTGACCCAATGCGTGTTCTGCCTTGCTGTATCGTTGGCGGCGCGGTGACCGGGGCTATCTCAATGGCGATTGGCGCGAAGCTGATGGCACCGCACGGTGGTCTGTTCGTTCTGCTGATCCCAGGTGCTATCACCCCGGTACTGGGTTACCTGCTGGCGATTGTTGCCGGTACGCTGGTGGCGGGGCTCTCTTACGCGGTGCTGAAACGCCCTGAAGCGGAAGCGGTGGCAAAAGCAGCCTAAAAGAGGTGTCGGGTGGCGGTTTCGCCTTACCCGACCTATAAAAAAGCCGGACGCTTAACGCGATCCGGCTTTTTTTATGCCGCCTGTTCAGCAGTCTGTTGTGCCTTCAGCCAGGCGATCTCTTCCGCCCAGATATCCGGATTGATGGTTTCCAGCACCATGGGGATACCATCGAAACGGGCGTCCTGCATGATAAAGCGGAACGCATCATGGCCAATATTACCTTCACCCAGGCTGTGGTGACGGTCTACACGGCTGCCAAAGGCGCTTTTGGCATCGTTTAAGTGCATTCCGCGCAGATACTTAAAGCCTACCACGCGTTCGAACTCATCAAAGGTGTTTTTCGTGGCCTCGGTTGTGCGCAGGTCGTAACCGGCTGCAAATGCGTGACAGGTATCGATACATACGCCCACGCGGGATTTATCTTCCACGCCGTCGATGATGGCGGCCAGATGTTCAAACTTAAAGCCGAGGTTGCTGCCCTGACCGGCGGTATTCTCGATCACCGCGGTAACCCCCTGGGTTTTATCCAGCGTGATGTTAATGGACTCCGCAATGCGTGCCAGGCAGGCCTCTTCGTCTATCTGCATCAGATGGCTACCCGGATGGAAATTCAGCAGCGTCAGCCCAAGCTGCTCGCAGCGCTGGACTTCATCCAGAAACGCTTCGCGGGACTTCTCCAGCGCTTCCTGAACCGGATGGCCGAGGTTGATCAGATAGCTGTCGTGGGGAAGGATTTGACCCGGCCCGTAGTGGTACTTCTCACAGGCGTCTTTGAAATCATCTATGACGTCAGCGGTAAGCGGCGCGGCGCGCCACTGGCGCTGGTTTTTGGTGAACAGGGCGAAAGCGGTCGCCTCAATTTCGGCGGCGCGAATGGCGGCATTCGCAAGGCCACCGGCAGCGCTGACGTGCGCTCCAACGTATTTCATAAAGGGACTCCTGTTAACCCGAAATGCGTATCATAACGGGTTAACAGGAGAAGGATGTAGTGGTTTATGCCATCAGGCTGTGAACCACGAGGTTAATCGCACCGCCACCCACAATCAGCCAGATGAAGAGCACCAGCGCCATCAGCAGCGGTTTCGCACCGGCTTTTTTCAGCGCGCTGACGTGCGTGGTCACCCCCAGCGCCGCCATCGCCATCGCCAGCAGCACGGTATCCAGCGTCACCAGCATATCGACCACCGCTTTTGGCAGCAGGTGGAAGGAGTTGAAAATCGCCACCACGATAAACAGGATCGCAAACCACGGTATGGTGATTTTACTCTTCTGATTACCACCCGCGGGCGCAAGCTGTTTCACGCGGGCAGCCAGGATAATCAGGAAGGGTGCCAGCATCATGACGCGCAGCATTTTAGCAATCACCGCAGCGTTTTCTGCTTCCGGGTTAATGGCATGACCCGCCGCCACGACCTGCGCCACTTCATGCATGGTTGAGCCAATGTAGATGCCATAGGTTTCCGGGCTAAACCAGTGGGCAACCAGCGGATACATGGCCGGGTAGAGGAAAATAGCCAGCGTACCGAAGATCACCACGGTCGCGACCGCCACCGTAACTTTGCTGGATTCCGCCTTGACCACAGGTTCGGTTGCCAGTACCGCCGCCGCACCGCAAATACTGCTCCCGGCACCGATCAGCCAGCTGGTCTGTTTATCCAGGCCAAAGATTTTCTGCCCGATAAAGCAGGCCAGTAAAAAGGTGCTGGTCAGGGTCAGGACGTCAATGGCGATACCGCTAATGCCAACATCCGCAATCTGTGAAAAGGTGAGGCGAAAGCCGTAAAGAATGATCCCGAGGCGCAGCAGATGCTGCTTGGCAAAAATAACGCCGCCATCACAGGACTTCCAGATGTGCGGGTAAACGGTGTTACCCACGACCATGCCGAGCAGGATCGCCAGCGTTAAGGCGCTAAAACCGGCACCGGCGACGGCGGGAATGCTGCCGCCCCATAATGCCACACCGGTGACGACCGCGCTGAGCGCAAGACCCGGCACGAAGTGCCACAATGTACGATGATGCTGTAAGGTGATTTCTGACATAACCTTCTCCTTTGTCTGGCTAAAGGTTACGGCGCGCTGGTTTAAAAATAAAATTGATTATATACTTATAATCAATCTATATAAGTGGTAAGCAACCATGCACATTACTTTGCGTCAGCTGGAAGTTTTTGCCGAAGTGCTGAAAAGCGGGTCGACGACCCAGGCCTCGCAGATGCTTTCGCTTTCCCAGTCTGCGGTCAGCGCCGCGTTAACCGATCTTGAGGGCCAGTTGGGCGTGCAGCTCTTCGACAGGGTAGGGAAGCGGCTGGTGGTTAACGAACATGGCCGCCTGCTTTATCCCCGCGCGCTGGCACTGCTGGAACAGGCAACGGAAATTGAACAACTCTTCCGGGAAGAGAACGGTGCCATCCGCGTGTATGCCAGCAGCACCATCGGGAACTATATCTTGCCGGAAGTGATCGCCCGCTATCGCCGGGATTTCCCGACCCTGCCGCTGGAGATGAGCGTGGGGAACAGTCAGGATGTGATTAATGCGGTAATCGATTTTCGCGTGGATATCGGTCTTATCGAAGGGCCATGCCATAACGTCGATATCATTGCGGAACCCTGGCTGGAAGATGAGCTGGTGGTCTTCGCCTCACCCGCCTCGTCGTTATTGCAGGGTGAAGTAACCCTGGAACGTCTGGCGCAGGCGCAGTGGATCCTGCGTGAGCAGGGCTCCGGCACGCGGGAAATTGTTGATTATCTGCTGCTCTCCCATTTGCCGCATTTCCAGCTGGGGATGGAGCTGGGCAACTCAGAGGCAATCAAGCATGCGGTGCGACATGGCCTTGGGATCAGCTGCCTTTCACGACGGGTCATTATTGAACAGCTTGAGGCCGGAACGCTGGTTGAAGTTCCGCTTCCGCTGCCCAAACTGGTGCGCACGTTGTGGTGTATTCACCATCGTCAGAAACATCTTTCCAGCTCGCTGCAGCGTTTTCTGCGCTATTGCGCCATGTAAAAGCGCCCCTCACCCCAATGGGGAGAGGGAAAAATTATGCTTTACTTATAATCCTGGCCGAGTCATGAAGCTCTCTTATAACTCAGTATTTCTGCCGGAAGGAACGCGGATCGTCTGCTACAATCGCGCCTCATTTATTAGATGGACAGCATTTTCACATGGTTTCAGAAACTAAAACCACAGAAGCGCCCGCGCTACGCCGCGAACTCAAGGCGCGTCACCTGACGATGATCGCCATCGGCGGCTCAATCGGTACAGGTCTTTTCGTTGCCTCCGGGGCAACCATTTCGGCAGCTGGCCCGGGTGGGGCACTTTTCTCTTATATCCTGATTGGCCTTATGGTCTACTTCCTGATGACCAGCCTGGGCGAACTGGCCGCGTACATGCCGGTATCCGGTTCGTTTTCGACCTACGGTCAGAAATACGTTGAAGAAGGCTTCGGCTTCGCGCTGGGCTGGAACTACTGGTACAACTGGGCGGTCACCATCGCCGTTGACCTTGTCGCCGCACAGCTGGTTATGACCTGGTGGTTCCCGGACACGCCAGGCTGGATCTGGAGTGCGCTGTTCCTCGCGGTCATCTTCCTGCTGAACTACATCTCCGTTCGCGGCTTTGGCGAAGCGGAATACTGGTTCTCTTTGATCAAAGTGGCAACCGTCATCATCTTTATCGTCGTCGGTGTGGCGATGATCGTTGGTATTTTCAAAGGGGCGGAACCGGCCGGGTGGAGCAACTGGACGATTGGCGATGCGCCGTTTGCCGGTGGTTTCTCGGCGATGATTGGCGTGGCGATGATTGTTGGCTTCTCCTTCCAGGGCACCGAGCTGATTGGTATTGCCGCCGGTGAGTCTGAAAACCCGGAGAAGAACATTCCGCGCGCGGTGCGTCAGGTATTCTGGCGTATTCTGCTGTTCTATGTGTTCGCGATCCTGATTATCAGCCTGATTATCCCGTACACTGACCCAAGCCTGCTGCGAAACGATGTCAAAGACATCAGCGTCAGCCCGTTCACGCTGGTCTTCCAGCATGCCGGTCTGCTCTCTGCGGCGGCGGTAATGAATGCCGTTATCCTGACAGCGGTGCTGTCTGCGGGTAACTCCGGTATGTACGCCTCAACCCGTATGCTCTATACCCTGGCCTGTGACGGTAAAGCGCCGCGTATTTTTGCAAAACTGTCTCGTGGCGGTGTGCCGCGTAACGCGCTGTATGCCACAACGGTCATTGCTGGTCTGTGCTTCCTGACCTCCATGTTCGGTAACCAGACGGTCTACCTGTGGCTGCTCAACACCTCTGGTATGACGGGCTTTATTGCCTGGCTGGGGATTGCCATCAGTCACTACCGCTTCCGTCGCGGCTATGTGATGCAGGGACACGATCTGAACAACCTGCCGTACCGTTCCGGGTTCTTCCCGCTGGGGCCGATTTTCGCCTTCATTCTGTGTCTGATTATCACCCTGGGCCAGAACTATGAAGCGTTCCTGGCGGACACCATTGACTGGGGCGCCGTAACGGCCACCTACATTGGTATTCCGCTGTTCCTGGTGATCTGGTTTGGTTACAAGCTGATGAAAGGAACGCACTTCGTTCGCTACAGTGAAATGGAATTCCCTGAACGATTTAACAAATAAACCGCACTTCCTCTCTTTTAGCCCGCTCATTTGAGCGGGCTTTTTTATCTCCACATTATGCAGAACGGATATAATTTTTAACAATTTAATTGATAATAATAATCGTTTGCTTTATCGTTACGTCAAAATAAGCAGACCACCGACCCGCCGGAGATGCGGGCGGAGCAAAAGGCATTGTGGGCAATAATCTTTTGATTTAGTTGTATTTACCTCATGGAGATATGGAATGTTTAGGTTGAATCCCTTCGTCAGGGGAGGACTTTGTGCGTCCGCAATGTCCCTGGCACTGCCTGTCATCGCTGCGGAATCCAGCGACACACTGGTTGTCACGGCGTCAGCGACTGAGCAAAACCTGAAGGACGCACCGGCGAGCATCAGCGTCATCACTCAGGAAGACCTGCAGCGTAAACCCGTTCAGAACCTGAAAGATGTGTTGCAGGACGTACCGGGCGTGCAGCTCACTAATGAAGGGGACAACCGTAAAGGGGTAAGTATTCGCGGTCTGGACAGCAGCTATACGCTGATCCTGATCGACGGTAAGCGTGTTAACTCCCGCAACGCCGTCTTCCGCCATAACGATTTCGATCTGAACTGGGTTCCGGTCGATGCGATCGAGCGGATCGAAGTGGTGCGCGGGCCAATGTCCTCGCTCTACGGCTCAGATGCGCTGGGCGGCGTGGTGAACATCATCACCAAGAAAATCGGTCAGAAGTGGACGGGCACCCTGAGCGCCGACTCCACCATTCAGGAACACCGCGATCGCGGGGACACCAACAACGGCCAGTTCTACACCAGCGGCCCGCTGGTGGACGGCGTGCTGGGGCTGAAGGCCTACGGCAGCGTGTCTAAGCGTGAAAAAGACAAGCAGCAAGAATCATCTACCACAACGAGCGGTGAAACGCCGCGCATTGAGGGCTTCACCAGCCGCGATGCCAACGTGGAATTCGCCTGGACGCCGACGGAAGATCATGACTTTACCGCAGGCTATGGTTTCGACCGCCAGGATCGTGATTCCGATTCCCTCGATAAAAATCGCCTTGAGCGCCAGAACTACTCTCTGAGCCACAACGGCCGATGGGGGACAGGCAACAGCGAACTGAAAGTTTACGGCGAGAAGGTGGACAACAAAAACCCGGGTAACAGCCATACCATCACTTCCGAGAGCAACGCCGTTGATGGTAAATACGTGCTGCCGCTGGGTGAAATCAATCAGCTGCTGACCTTCGGCGGCGAATGGCGTCACGACAAGCTGAAAGATCCGGTAAACCTGACCGGCGGCTCCGGCAGCGCGACCTCTACCAGCCAGTATGCTCTCTTCCTTGAAGATGAATGGCGGATATTTGAACCGCTGGCGCTGACTACCGGCATCCGTATGGACGACCACGACACCTACGGCGATCACTGGAGTCCGCGAGCGTATCTGGTCTATAACGCGACCGATACCGTCACGGTGAAAGGGGGCTGGGCAACCGCGTTTAAAGCGCCATCCCTGCTGCAACTGAGTCCGGACTGGATCACCGGATCGTGTCGCGGTGCCTGCGAGATTGTCGGTAACCCGAACCTGAAACCGGAAACCAGCGAAAGCTTTGAACTCGGGCTGTACTACAGCGGGGAAGAGGGATGGTTAGAGGGCGTGCAGGCCAGCATTACCACCTTCCAGAACAATGTTGATGACCGTATCAGCATCAGCCGTACGGCGAACGTTAACCAGGCTAAGAGCTACCCGAACTACGTGGGGCTGAATGCTGACGGTGAACCGATCTTCCGCTATTACAACGTCAACAAGGCGCGTATTCGTGGCGTGGAAACCGAGCTGAAGATCCCGGTGGCTGAGGACTGGAAGCTGACGCTGAACTATACCTACAACGACGGGCGTGATATCAGCAACGGCGGCAACAAACCGCTGTCCGAACTGCCGTTCCATACCGCCAACGGTACCGTGGACTGGAAGGCGACGCAGGACTGGTCGTTCTACGTCCAGGGCCACTACACCGGCGAGAAACGTGCGTTAACCAGCGCAGACGCAACGCCGGGCGGCTATGTCATCTGGAATACCGGCGCGGCATGGCAGGCAACGAAAAGCGTGAAGCTGCGCGCGGGCGTGCAGAACCTGCTGGATAAAGATCTGAGCCGCGACGATTACAGCTACACGGAAGATGGCCGCCGCTACTTTGTGGGTGTGGATTATAAGTTCTGATGTGGTTTTCATGCCCGGTGGCGCTTCGCTTACCGGGCAAAAAAGACCGCACTTACCCGAACAAATGCTCCGCATGGAAGCGGAGGTGATCCTCAATAAAGGATGCAATGAAATAGTAGCTGTGGTCATATCCGGGCTGAATACGCAGCGTCAGCGGCCAGTCTTTCTGACGTGCGGCTTCAGCCAGCACGGCGGGCTGTAGCTGTCCGGCCAGGAACTGATCCGCATCACCTTGATCGACAAGCGTCGGGATCGCATTTCCAGGCTGGCTCGCCAGCATCAGGGCACAGCTGTCCCACTCCTGCCAGCGTTGTGCGTCATCGCCCAGATAGTTCGTAAAGGCTTTCTGCCCCCACGGTACCTGGCTCGGGTTCACTATCGGCGCAAACGCGGAAACGCTGGTGTATCTGCCAGGATTTTTTAGCGCCATGATCAACGCGCCGTGCCCACCCATGGAATGCCCGCTGATGGCACACCGGTTGCTTACTGCAAACTCACGCTGAATCAGGGCTGGCAGCTCGTCGGCAATGTAGTCGTACATGCGGTAATGGCTCGCCCACGGCTGCTCTGTGGCGTTCAGATAGAACCCGGCCCCTTTGCCCAGATCATATCCGGCATCGTCCGCCACCTCATCGCCACGCGGGCTGGTGTCTGGCATCACCAGGGCGATACCCAGCTCGGCCGCCACACGCTGCGCACCCGCTTTGGTGGTGAAATTCTCATCGTTACAGGTTAATCCCGAGAGCCAGAACAGAACCGGGGGCTTAACACCCTCTTCAGTGGGCGGCAGGAAAATGCTGAACGTCATGGCACAGTTCAGGACAGTGGAGTCGTGGCGCCAGCGCTGCTGTCGACCTTCAAAACAACGATGCTCTTCGAGCAGTTCCATGCAAGGCTCCTTAATGCGAATTGCTATTCATTCAGCCCATAATACAGAGTTTTCATTTACCTGTGAGCAACTTTCACTTTCGCAATACAGCGAGATCCTGCATCATAAATTTACTTTTTATTAACAACTGGAGCGGTCATGGCGCTGCGAATTGCGCTCAGTGGATTTGTGGTTCTGGTGGTAGCGATGGGAATTGGGCGCTTCGCGTTTACCCCTCAGGTGCCGCTGATGATTGCCGCCGGGCAACTCACGCTCACCAGCGCAGGTCTGGTGGCGGCGATGAACTATCTGGGCTATCTGGTGGGCGCATGGGATGCGATGCGCGCCCATCGCTTCGTTGAAACCCGCCTTTGGCTGGGTATTACTGGCGCTGTGGCGCTGACGCTGCTTTCCGCCGCAGCGGATAACGCGCTGGTACATGGTCTGCTGCGCTTTGTGATTGGCTGCATGAGCGGCTGGTCGATGGTGCTGATTGCCGCCTGGACCAACGAGCGGCTGGGGCAACTGGGTAAACCGGGTTTGAGCGCGGCCGTGTTTGCCGGGCCGGGCGCAGGTATCGCCCTGAGCGGACTGCTTGCGGTCTATATTCACGCAAAAGCGTTGTCGGCCGGGGCCGCATGGCAGATTTACGGCGTGCTGGCGCTGGTGCTTATCGCACTGGTTGCCCGCTATTTACCGCGTGCCGGGCAACTGCACCGGCCGGGCAGCGCGCCTGAACCCCTTATTCTGACGAAAGATTTGAAGTGCCTGGTCTGGAGCTACAGCCTGGCCGGATTTGGCTACATCCTGCCTGCAACATTTTTATCACAAATGGCGGCCGTGCGTTTTCCCGGCAGCCTGTTTGCACAGTTTGTCTGGCCGATATTTGGCGCTGCCGCTGTTGTGGGCATCGTGCTCAGTATCGTTTTGCGTCACACCTCTACCTCGAACCGCAGGCTGGCTATCGTGCTGTGGTTACAGGGAGCGGGTGTGCTGGCGGCGTGGCTACTGCCGGGAATTGGCGGCTTGCTGACGGGCGGCCTGCTGGTCGGCGGCGGATTCCTGTGTGCCGTTCAGCTCTCTTTACTCTACGGGCGCGAGCTGGCACCCGAACATACCCGCTATATGACGGGGCTACTGACTACCGGTTATGCCATTGGACAGCTGGTGGGGCCGATGACCTCGGCGTTATCCACCTGGCTTACCCACAAGCTTGAGCCTGCGCTGGGGCTGGCGGGCATTGCGCTGTTCATTGCGGGCGCGCTGGTGTGGAACCGTCAGGCCGAAAGGCAGCAGCAATTGCAATAATTATCGTCGTGAATACTGGATTATGTGCGCGGCCTCACGCACAATGAGCGCACACTTTTGCCACAACGAGGGCAAAAGACGCCACACCTGCAGGAGAAAAGAATGTCATCACTCAGTAAAGAAGCGGCCCTTGTCCACGAAGCCCTGGTTGCGCGCGGTCTTGAAACGCCACTGCGTCCACCCGTTCAGGAAGTGGATAATGAAACCCGTAAACGTCTGATTGCCGGGCACATGACCGAGATCATGCAACTGCTGAATCTCGATCTGAGCGACGACAGTCTGATGGAAACGCCGCATCGCATCGCAAAAATGTATGTCGACGAAATTTTCTCCGGCCTGGACTACGCCAACTTCCCGAAAATCACCGTCATTGAAAACAAAATGAAGGTGGATGAGATGGTGACGGTGCGCGATATCACGCTGACCAGCACCTGCGAGCACCACTTCGTGACCATCGACGGTAAAGCGACCGTGGCTTACATTCCAAAAGATACGGTGATTGGTCTGTCCAAAATCAACCGTATCGTGCAGTTCTTTGCCCAACGCCCACAGGTGCAGGAGCGTCTGACGCAGCAGATCCTGACTGCGCTGCAAACGCTGCTGGGCACCAATAACGTCGCGGTCTCCATTGACGCGGTTCACTACTGCGTGAAGGCGCGCGGTGTACGTGATGCCACCAGTGCGACCACCACCACGTCGCTGGGCGGTCTGTTTAAATCCAGCCAGAACACCCGCCAGGAGTTCCTGCGCGCCGTGCGTCACCACAACTAATCAGACAGGGCAGGGACCATGGAGCGAAACGTCACGCTCGATTTTGTTCGCGGCGTCGCCATTCTCGGTATCCTGCTGCTTAATATCAGCGCCTTCGGTCTGCCGAAGGCCGCTTATCTCAACCCCGCCTGGTATGGCGAGATCACCCGTCGCGATGCCTGGACGTGGGCAATCCTCGATCTCTTTGCTCAGGTGAAATTCCTCACCCTCTTTGCGCTGCTGTTTGGCGCCGGTCTGCAACTCCTGCTCAAACGCGGCACCCGGTGGATCCAGTCACGTCTGACCCTGCTGGTGCTCCTTGGCTTTATTCACGGCCTGTTCTTCTGGGACGGTGATATTCTTCTCGCCTATGGATTAGTCGGGCTGATTTGCTGGCGACTCATCCGTGATGCGCATAGCGTCAAAAGCCTGTTTAACACCGGCGTGATGCTTTATGTCATGGGGCTTGGCGTGCTGCTGTTGCTGGGTATGATCGCCGGCGACGCAACAAGCCGCTCATGGATACCGGACGCCGCCAACCTGCAGTATGAGCAGTTCTGGAAGCTAAAAGGCGGCGCGGAAGCGATAAGCAATCGCGCGGATATGCTGGGCGATAACCTGCTGGCGCTGGGGGCGCAATACGGCTGGCAGCTGGCGGGAATGATGCTGATGGGCGCATCCCTGATGCGCACCGGCTGGCTGAAAGGGGAATTTAGCCTGCGCCACTATCGTCGCACAGGCGTCTTGCTGGTGCTGCTGGGCGTAGCGATTAATCTTCCGGCGGTGATTGTGCAGTGGCATCTACACTGGGATTACCGCTGGTGCGCTTTCCTGCTGCAGGTTCCGCGCGAGCTCGGTGCCCCGTTCCAGACCATCGGCTACGCCGCGCTCATCTATGGCTACTGGCCGCAGCTCTCCCGCCTCTGGATTGTCAGTGCCGTGGCCTGCGTTGGCCGCATGGCGTTAAGCAATTACATTTTGCAGACCCTCATCTGTACCACGCTGTTCTATCGATTTGGCCTGTTTATGAAATTCGACCGCCTTACGCTGGTGGCGTTTGTTCTTCCGGTCTGGACGATAAACCTGGCGTTTTCGGTTATCTGGCTGCGGTATTTCCGCCAGGGGCCGCTGGAGTGGGCGTGGCGTCAGTTAACCGCAAAAGCGTCAGGTGTTTCATTGAATAATACATCCAGATAACGATCTGGATCACAATCATTAACAAAATGGATGTAACCGTTTTCATCTGTGTGAGCTTCTTCACGTAGTCCCCTTTCTCTCGCTGCCAAAATAGCCACCTTGCTAAACACAGGGGGTGTCTGTGAGTTGCTGCAATCCTTTTAAGGATGGTGAATATGATCACCATTCGTGACGTCGCCCGTCAGGCGGGCGTTTCTGTGGCCACCGTCTCTCGCGTGCTGAACAACAGCGCGCTGGTCAGCCCTGAAACCCGTGAAACCGTAATGAAAGCCGTGACCCAACTGGGTTACCGGCCCAATGCTAACGCGCAGGCGCTGGCTACGCAGGTCAGTGACACCATTGGCGTGGTGGTGATGGACGTGTCGGATGCGTTTTTTGGCGCGCTGGTGAAAGCGGTGGACGTTGTTGCCCAGCAGCACCAAAAGTATGTGCTGATCGGCAACAGCTATCATGAAGCAGAAAAAGAGCGCTATGCCATCGAAGTGCTGATCCGCCAGCGTTGTAACGCGCTGATTGTGCATTCAAAAGCCCTGAGTGATGAGGAACTTGCCGGATTTATGGAGCAAATCCCCGGCATGGTGCTCATCAACCGGATTGTGCCCGGCTATGCCCACCGTTGCGTGGGGCTGGATAACGTGAGCGGCGCCATGATGGCCACGCGCATGCTGATTAATAACGGGCACCAGCGAATCGGTTATCTGGCCTCCAGCCACGCGATTGAGGACGACGAACTGCGTCGCGAAGGCTGGCAAAACGCCCTGAAAGAGCACGGCATTGCGCCTGCTGAAAGCTGGGTAGGCACCGGTACCCCGGACATGCAGGGAGGGGAGGCGGCGATGGTCGAGCTGCTGGGCCGTAACCTGCAGCTCTCCGCAGTGTTTGCCTACAACGACAGCATGGCTGCCGGAGCACTGACGGCGTTAAAAGATAACGGCATTGCGGTGCCACAGCATTTGTCGTTGATTGGTTTTGACGATATTCCCATTGCCCGTTACACCGACCCGCAGCTGACAACGGTACGCTATCCCATTGTCTCGATGGCCAAACTGGCGACTGAGCTGGCGTTACAGGGCGCGGCAGGGCTGCTTGATACGGGAGCAACACACTGTTTCATGCCGACATTAGTGCGCCGCCATTCGGTCTCTGCCCGGCAAATTGTGGTTCCGATCACTAACTGATAAAGCCAGCTGATGTAACCGTTTTCAATCTGTGAGTAAATTCACAGTATCTTAACAAGGCGCTGACTATGATGTCAGCGTTTTAGGGGCTGAAACGCTATGTAACAGTGATTATTCACTTTCACTATAGCCAACGTGCCGCAAACAACGAATAAAACGCATTTCTGGAGCGTTACCGAACACGGAAGATAGAAATTTTATAAGTGAACTTCGGCTGTCAGTAACGTTTTATTAACACCTGCCCGCCGATCGTTATTCACAAGAACTACCCTGCATAAAAAAAACCGGAGATACCATGAATAAGAAGGTGTTGACTCTGTCTGCTGTAATGGCAAGCATGCTTTTTGGTGCAGCAGCGCACGCTGCGGATACCCGTATTGGTGTGACTATCTATAAATACGACGACAACTTCATGTCTGTTGTGCGTAAAGCGATCGAGAAAGATGCTAAAGCAGCGCCAGATGTTCAGCTGCTGATGAATGACTCCCAGAACGACCAGTCCAAACAGAACGACCAGATTGACGTCCTGCTGGCAAAAGGCGTGAAGGCACTGGCAATCAACCTGGTTGACCCGGCTGCTGCAGGCACAGTTATCGAGAAAGCGCGCGGTCAGAACGTGCCAATCGTCTTCTTCAACAAAGAACCTTCCCGTAAAGCGCTGGACAGCTATGACAAAGCGTATTACGTCGGTACTGACTCCAAAGAGTCCGGTATTATCCAGGGCGATCTGATCGCGAAACACTGGGCGGCCAACCCGAACTGGGATCTGAACAAAGACGGCCAGATCCAGTTTGTGCTGCTGAAAGGCGAGCCAGGCCACCCGGATGCTGAAGCGCGTACCACTTACGTTGTCAAAGAGCTGAACGACAAAGGTCTGAAAACCCAGCAGCTGGCTTTAGATACCGCGATGTGGGATACCGCTCAGGCGAAAGATAAAATGGACGCGTGGCTGTCTGGTCCTAACGCGAACAAAATTGAAGTGGTCATCGCTAACAACGACGCGATGGCAATGGGGGCGGTAGAAGCCCTGAAAGCACACAATAAATCCTCTATCCCTGTATTCGGCGTGGATGCGCTGCCAGAAGCGCTGGCACTGGTGAAATCAGGTGCGATGGCCGGTACCGTGCTGAACGATGCCAACAACCAGGCGAAAGCCACCTTCGATCTGGCGAAAAACCTGGCCGACGGTAAAGGTGCGGCTGATGGCACCAACTGGAAAATCGACAATAAAATCGTTCGCGTACCTTACGTGGGCGTAGACCAGTCCAACCTGGCTGAGTTTATCGGTAAATAAGATAGTTAGTTATGTCTCCACAGGGCGCAACATGTTGCGCCCTTTTATAACGCGATATGCGAGGCCAACAAGGTATAATTATGGTCAGCACAACTACTCCGTCGTCCGGTGAATTCTTGTTGGAAATGAACGGCATCAACAAGTCGTTTCCCGGTGTTAAGGCACTCGATAATGTTAATTTAAAAGTTCGGCCTCATTCAATTCATGCCTTAATGGGTGAAAACGGTGCCGGTAAATCAACATTATTAAAATGTCTTTTTGGGATCTATCAAAAAGATTCTGGCAGCATTCTTTTTCAGGGGAAAGAGATCGATTTCCATTCAGCGAAAGAAGCACTGGAAAACGGCATCTCTATGGTTCACCAGGAATTGAACCTGGTACTGCAACGCTCGGTAATGGATAATATGTGGTTGGGGCGTTATCCAACCAAAGGTTTTTTTGTCGATCAGGACAAAATGTACCGTGACACCAAAGCCATTTTCGATGAGCTGGATATTGATATTGATCCGCGCGCCCGCGTGGGAACATTATCCGTCTCGCAAATGCAGATGATCGAAATTGCTAAAGCGTTCTCCTATGATGCCAAAATTGTCATCATGGATGAACCGACATCGTCATTAACGGAAAAAGAGGTTAACCACCTTTTTACCATTATTCGGAAGCTAAAAGATCGCGGCTGCGGCATTGTTTATATCTCCCATAAAATGGAAGAGATCTTCCAGTTGTGTGATGAGATAACCATCCTGCGCGACGGCCAGTGGATTGCCACTCAGCCTCTCGAAGGGCTGGACATGGACAAGATCATCGCCATGATGGTGGGCCGTTCCCTGAATCAGCGTTTCCCGGACAAAGAGAACAAGCCGGGTGAGGTGATCCTTGAGGTGCGTAATCTGACCTCGCTGCGTCAGCCCTCTATTCGCGACGTCTCCTTCGACCTGCACAAGGGCGAAATTCTGGGCATTGCAGGCCTGGTCGGGGCAAAACGTACCGATATCGTCGAAACCCTGTTTGGTATTCGCGAGAAAGCCGAAGGCACCATCACGCTGCACGGTAAGAAAATTAACAACCACAACGCCAACGAAGCCATTAATAATGGTTTTGCACTGGTGACGGAAGAGCGGCGTTCGACCGGTATTTATGCCTATCTGGATATTAACTTTAACTCGTTAATTTCTAATATCCGCAACTATAAAAACAAAGTGGGTCTGCTGGATAACTCCCGCATGAAGAGTGATACCCAGTGGGTTATTGACTCTATGCGCGTAAAAACGCCGGGGCATCGTACGCAAATTGGTTCGTTGTCGGGCGGCAACCAGCAAAAAGTCATTATCGGTCGTTGGTTATTAACGCAGCCAGAAATTCTGATGCTGGATGAACCAACCCGCGGTATTGACGTCGGCGCGAAGTTTGAAATTTATCAATTGATCGCTGAACTGGCGAAAAAGGATAAAGGGATCATTATCATCTCTTCCGAAATGCCGGAATTGTTAGGGATCACAGATCGTATTCTGGTTATGAGCAATGGTCTCGTTGCCGGTATTGTTGACACGAAAACGACAACGCAAAACGAAATTTTGCGTTTAGCGTCTTTGCACCTTTAAGATCAGGGGCTCCTCATGAGTGCGTTAAATAAAAAAAGTTTTCTCACTTATCTGAAAGAAGGCGGTATTTACGTTGTTCTTTTAGTATTGCTGGCCATTATCATTTTCCAGGACCCTACGTTCTTAAGTCTGCTGAACCTGAGTAACATTCTGACTCAGTCTTCCGTACGTATTATCATTGCGCTGGGCGTGGCGGGGCTTATCGTCACCCAGGGGACTGACCTTTCCGCAGGGCGCCAGGTCGGCCTGGCGGCGGTGATCGCGGCAACCCTGTTGCAGTCGATGGAAAACGCCAACAAGGTGTTCCCGGAAATGGCGACCATGCCCATTTTCGTGGTGATCCTGATTGTCTGCGCCATCGGTGCAGTGATTGGTCTGATCAACGGTATCATCATCGCTTACCTGAACGTGACGCCATTTATCACCACCCTGGGTACGATGATCATCGTTTACGGTATCAACTCCCTGTACTACGACTTCGTCGGTGCGTCCCCCATCTCGGGCTTCGACAGCGGCTTCTCGACCTTCACGCAAGGATTTATTGCGTTGGGCAGCTTCCGCCTGTCGTATATCACCTTCTACGCGTTGATTGCGGTGGCATTCGTCTGGATCCTGTGGAACAAAACCCGCTTTGGTAAGAACATCTTCGCCATCGGGGGCAACCCGGAAGCAGCGAAAGTATCTGGCGTTAACGTGGCCCTGAACCTGCTGATGATCTATGCCCTGTCCGGTGTGTTCTATGCCTTCGGCGGGATGCTGGAAGCGGGCCGTATCGGCTCTGCCACCAACAACCTCGGCTTTATGTACGAACTGGATGCGATTGCCGCCTGCGTGGTGGGCGGGGTCTCCTTCAGCGGCGGTGTGGGTACCGTGCTTGGCGTGGTCACCGGTGTGATCATCTTTACGGTCATCAACTATGGTCTGACCTACATCGGCGTGAACCCGTACTGGCAGTACATCATCAAGGGCGCCATTATCATCTTCGCGGTTGCGCTGGACTCACTGAAATACGCGCGTAAGAAATAATTATCAGGCGAATAAATAAAACCCGCTGCCCGTGAACGGCATGCGGGTTTTTTACGTGAAAAGTGAAGCTATAAGCGATTTGGAAATGGGCACCAGTCCGGTTTGAAGCCCAAAGGGTTTAAAGATTTTATTTATAATGTCAGCGGAATAATTGCCTCTGCCATTTTCTACATCCGACAATGTTTTCCGGGATACGCTGACCAGCTTTGCATATTCATCCTGCTTCATCCCCAACACTTCGACCCTGAGTCTTTTCAGCGCCTCACCCTGTGTGATTTTACCCAGTAAAATGTCCCGTATGGCTGCATGCAGTACAGCCTGGCGATCAAGAGTACTAATCCGTGTTAAGCCTGATGAAACGCGTTGCCTCTTTACTACCGATGACTTGTCCGGATCTTCATCCTCATCACGACGTCGCTTTTCATTTACGCTGCGTACCCGGGCTAATGTTTGTAGAAGCTCTGATTCAGATTTATTAGATATTTTCATAATAAACCCCAACGAGAAAGTTTATTCGGAATATAGCGAAAACCAATCGCGGGCATTTCCATTATCTGGTCGGGAACGCCTCGCGCCGCCAGCCTTTCCGGGAGATCGATGAGCTGGACGGCTGTATCATGCAGAGCGTCAAGTAAAGTTGTGGGAGGGATCCACTCCGCCAGCGCTTGCGCGATAGCGTTGAAATTATAATCCCCCCCAGATTCACAAGATAATGACCACTTTAGGGTTCGCGGTATCCCCTCTGGATCGGCTTTCATTGGAGCAAAGTCATAAACAGGGGAGAGCATAATGTGATTTTCAGCTTTCACAAAGGCGGTATTTCGCCCATGGTTGTCACTATTCCCAAAAATAATATTTAACAGATCGCGACGTACCCATTCTGTTACAAAACCAGGGATATCAAATTGATAGCCCTGCTGCTGAACCATATGGCTGGAGGTAATTTTATTAATTAACGCGCGCAGCGTTGCCTCATGATCCAGGAGAGTACCGGGTGCTTTTTGTAATAGTGAATACACCGATTAGTAAACGTTTTAGTGCGTGCGAATTCATTCCATTCAGGAACGGATTCTTTTATACGCAAATTCCCGACAGGGGACATTGTGCCAAATTTCAACAATAAAAAATTCTGCTGACCAACAGGCAACTCACTGATATCGAGTGCATTTATCCAATAACGGCGACTGGCTCCGGCAGGAATGATATCGTCGATAAATCGCAGCCAGCCCGGTTGACCCTGGTCATCAAAAAAGAGTGATACAGGGTGGTTGACTGAGACCGCGTGAAAATCATCATAGTCAAGAAAATTAATCGCATACTCAGTAAGATAGTCTAACTGTGTGGTGTTCCAGTCATTTTTTTCGCTTCCCGGATATTTGATGAGGGCGATATCCGTCCATGTTTCATTCAGATATGCTTGTACGGTTAACGTCTCCATCTCACCTCCATAAAACAGCAATGAGTAAAATATTACTCATTGTTAATGAAAATGGCAACTAGCGCCACTTATATCACTCATTAGGTATCTGATGACAGAGTAGTGCGTGTTATATCACGCATTATAGAATTTGATTACTTTTTCTTCTGCATGTCCAGCAGCTGCTCCGGCGTCACCGCCGGATAACCCTGCGCATCTTCCGGCACTTCATGCATGGCCGGAATTGGCACCAGTGGGCCTAAAAAGCGCGGTTCACGTTTGAAGATATAGAGATCGGCCAGCGCGCCAAAGCGAGCGCCAAACTCACGCACGCGCACGCTCAGCATATCTTTTGGCGAGGGCACCGCATAACACTGCGCCTGAATGCCCATGTGCAGCGCGATAAACAGCGCACGCTCGCAGTGGAAGCGCTGGGTGATGATGATGAAGTCGTTGGTGTCGAACACTTTGCGCGTGCGCACGATGGAGTCGAGCGTGCGGAACCCGGCGTAGTCGAGCACGATATCTGCCGGATCAACGCCTGCGGCAATCAGGTCTTTGCGCATGGTGACCGGTTCGTTGTAGCTTTGCAGCGCGTTATCGCCGCTTAACAGCAGGTAATTGACCTTGCCGCTGTTGTAGGCGTTGAGCGCGCCCTGAATGCGGTAGCGGTAATACTGATTGATGACACCGGTGCGGTAATACTTTGCGGTGCCGAGCACCACACCCACCTGGCGATAGGGCAGGTCCTGCAGGTCATCAAAAATGTAGGGGGCCGTTTTCCAGCTCATCCACCGGTCGAGACCCAGCACGATCAACAGCAGTATGCCGACCAGGACAGACAGGCTGTAAAAAACGCGCTTTAACATGCAGATGGCTCGTACCGAAGGTGAATTTAACTCAGGCTACTGTACCCGCCTGGTTAGCGCAAGAAACAGCGCATCAACTGAAGGCTTTTTCAGCAAAACGGGCGGGCATGTCTGCCCGCCAGAAGGATCACGCCAGCAATACACGCTCGATTGACGTGCAGCCCAGCGCTTTCAGGGTGGCGGCGGTGGCATCCCATTGAATCAGCGGTGCATCGGCAATTTCTGCCAGAATGGCGCGCTGAATATCCGGGTAGTCATAGCCGTTCAGACTCAGCAGGTTCAGTGCGCCCTGCAGCGGTGGCAGCGTTGGGTTAAACGCGGCGTTTTCGGCATAGCTGCCGCTAAAAATACGCCCATCGCGGCACTCCAGTGCCACGCCGCTCGGGGACTTGCTGTACGGCGTGTGGCTCTTGTTGGCAGCGCGGATGGCCGCCTGGGTCAGGTCATCACCGGTCAGCGCGAAACCGTGGTCCTGCTCATCCATCAGCAGGGTTTTGATTTCAAGATCTTTCGGACCGAAGGCGTCAGGCAGGTAGTCGCCCAGCGTGTGCGGCGCGCGACCCGGCAGATTAATGCGCAGCTGCAGCCCGCTGTTCAGTTCATTCATAAACTGACGGCAGTGCCCGCACGGGGTGTAGTTCACGGTAATGGCGCTCAGGGCCTTTTCGCCGCGCAGCCAGGCGTGGCTGATGGCGCTCTGTTCCGCATGAACAGTCTGCTGCATGGTTGCGCCCAGGAACTCCATGTTTCCGCCGAAGTACCAGGTTCCGCTGACGCCGCGCGCAATGGCGCCAACGTTAAAGTGGGAAAGATCGGCACGTGCACAGGCGGCAGCCAGCGGCAGCAATGCGAAAGCCAGCGCGTCTTCGTCAAGATCCGTGGCCTGTTTCAGCGTGGTGATCTGCTCAGCGGTGAGCAGGGCGGGGAAATGCTCATCCGCCAGAATCGGGGCCAGAGCTGATTGCAAATTCTCTGCAAGCCGGGCGAAAGCCGCTTGAAAACGTGGATGCATGGCGTTTGCCTCATAAAGGTTAATGGATCGGTAGTGTACGGAGCCGCTGGGGCTTTATATGTGATCCATATCTCATTATGTATGCAACTTATGAAAACAAAATGAAATTTGCGCGACGCATCGCAAATTTTAGCCCATCACCGCCAGAATCACGGGGAAAATGAACGGCGCCATCAGCGAGGTCATGATTCCGCAGATCACCAGTGCCAGCGAGCTGAACGCCCCCTCCTGATAATCCAGCTCCGCACAGCGGGCGGTGCCCAGCGCGTGCGACGCGGTGCCCATCGCCAGACCGCGTGCGGCTTTGGTATGAATGCGCATGACATTGAGCAGGGTATGGCCAAACACGGCGCCCAGTATGCCGACAAAGATCACGCACATGGCGCTGATGGCAGGAATGCCGCCGAGGCTGCCGCCCACGGCCATGGCGATAGGCGTGGTCACCGATTTCGGCAGAATAGAGGCGGCAATTTGCGCAGAGGCCCCCATCAGCAGTGCGACTGAAGTACCGGTGATCATCGCCACCAGGCTCCCCACAAAACAGATGGTAATAATGGATTTCCAGCGGGCGCGGATCTGGTGCAGCTGTTCATATAAAGGAAACGCGAGTGCGACCACGGCGGGTTGCAGCAGGTCGTTTAAAATTTTGCTCCCGGCAAAGTAGCGTTCGTAAGGAATACCGGTAAGCAGCAGGAACGGGATAATCACCACCATCGCCACCAGCAACGGGTTAAGCAGCGGCATCTTGAACCGGGCGGCAAGTTTGCGTGCCGCGAAGAACACCGCCAGGGTTAATGGCAGCGACCACCAGATATTGGCCATCATTGTTTTGTTCCTTTCTGTCCAACCACTTTACGTTCGCCATGTACCAGATGCGAACTCCAGCTCACCACAAGGAAAACCACCAGCGTACTGACCGCGCAGGAGACGACAATCGGGCCGAACTGGGCTTTAAGCAGATCGAAGTACTGCATGACCCCGACGCCAATCGGTACGAACAGCAGCGCCATATAGCGAATAAGAACGAAGCAGCCCGGGTTGACCCACTTAGCGGGCAGAATTTGCAACGCCAGCAGAACAAAGAGGATCAGCATGCCGATAATGCTGCCGGGAATGGTGATAGGAAGCAGGGAAGCGATGAAAATCCCGGCGTACAGGCAGGCGTAAATCAGGACGAATGCGCGCAGATATTGCCAGATAATGTTCAATGATTTTCTCATGGTTAAAATCCTTGCTGAAACGCATTCATCATACAATTAAACCCGAAAGTGTGCCATGGATCACATCATGAATTTTAAGCATACCCGTCATTCCAGAATAGAACGTCGTGCTTTCAACATACATACAGAGCGATTACTATAGCGCGTCTTTTTTCACAGGTACTGCTATGCGTGTTTTACTGGCCCCAATGGAAGGCGTGCTCGACTCCCTTGTGCGCGAACTTCTGACCGAGGTGAACGATTACGATCTCTGCGTGACGGAGTTTTTGCGCGTGGTCGATATGTTGTTGCCGGTAAAATCGTTCTACAGACTCTGCCCGGAGCTGCACCGCCAGAGCCGGACCACCTCCGGCACGCTGGTGCGTATTCAGCTGCTGGGCCAGTATCCTGAATGGCTGGCCGAGAACGCCGCCCGTGCCGTCGAGCTCGGCTCTTACGGTGTCGATCTCAACTGTGGCTGCCCGTCGAAGCTGGTGAACGGCAGCGGCGGCGGGGCGACGCTGCTGAAAGATCCTGAGCTGATTTACCGTGGCGCGAAAGCGATGCGTGAAGCCGTGCCTGCCCATTTGCCGGTGACGGTGAAAGTGCGCCTGGGCTGGGACAGCGACGCGCGGCAGTTTGAAATTGCCGATGCGGTGCAGCAGGCCGGGGCTACTGAACTGGTGGTGCATGGCCGCACCAAAGAAGATGGTTATAAAGCCGAGCGCATTAACTGGCAGGCAATTGGTGAGATCCGCAAACGCCTCAGCATTCCGGTGATCGCCAACGGTGAAATCTGGGATTACGAGAGCGCGCAGGCCTGTCTCAAGGCAACCGGCTGCGAGGCGGTGATGATCGGCCGCGGGGCATTGAATGTGCCTAACCTCAGCCGGGTGATTAAATATAACGAGCCGCGTATGCCGTGGGCTGATGTTGTGACGCTGCTGCAAAAATATAGCCGTCTGGAAAAGCAGGGCGACACCGGGCTATATCACGTGGCGCGCATCAAACAGTGGCTCAGCTATTTACGCAAAGAGTACGATGAAGCGCTGGGGTTATTTCAGGAGATTCGGACATTACAGACTTCTGCGGATATTGCGCGGGTGATTCAGGCAAAATAATAAGCGTGTGACCGCAATTATCGCTGTGAAGCGCTGGACCAGACGCATGGGCTGGCTGACCTTTGCCCGGCGCGGTGCCGGGCAAATGAATCAGAAAATCATCTTGAACACACCCGTTACTACCAGCAGTCCTATCAGAAATATAATTAAAATGACCCACAATAATATTTTCATTCCCTTCTCCTGCGTATGTATGTCAACAGTAAGTGTAGCAGGCAATTTATAATTAAGATGAATTTGTTAATTTGACTTATTCTCGGCATGTATAATTTTCTAATTACAAAAATGTATGACAATTTGCGCATTGCCACGCATTACTAAAAAAAAGAGAGGTATCAGGCGTACTTTGCGCCTTTATTTTTTGGCGTGAATGGCGTAATGAAACGTTTTCTTATTTTATCTCTGAGTGCTCCCTTTGCCGTTATTCTGGCCGGCTGTGCGCCGCAACATGCCACGGTAACTCCCCTTAATACCCAGTCACTCACGGCGTCGGTTAATACGGTGCTGCCTCATCAGGACTGGCCGAAAAATGCATGGTGGAAAGCGTATAACGATCCGCAGCTTGATAAGCTAATTGCCAAAGCATTAAGCGATGCGCCCGATATGCAGATTGCCCGTCAGCGTATTACCCTTGCCGAAGCCCAGGCCAAAGCAGCCCTGGCGGCCGACGGCCCGCAAATTGATTTTTCGGCCGATGTTGAACATCAGAAAATGTCCGCTGAAGGGCTGATGGGGCCCTTTGCCATAACCGACCCGGCTGCGGGCACCACCGGCCCCTGGTATACCAACGGTACCTTTGGTCTGACTGCGGGTTGGGATCTGGATTTGTGGGGCAAAAATCGCGCCCGGTTGGAGGCCCGGATAGGCAAGGTGAACGCGCAAAAAGCGGAGCTTGAGCAGACCCGTCAACTGCTTGCCAGCAGCGTGGCGCGGCTCTACTGGGACTGGCAAACTCAGGCGGCCGTAGAGGAGGTCCTCACGCAGATCAAATCCCAACAGGACAATATCATCGGTGCCGATCGCGAGCTGTATCAGCACGGGATCACCTCCTCTGTGGAAGGTGTCGAAACCGACATCAGTGCCAGCAAAACCGAAGAGCAGATCGCAGAGGTTCACGGCAAAATGAAAGCCATCGAGGCGCGTCTGAACGCGTTGACAAATACCCCCGCGCTGGCGCTCACACGGCATGCCTTACCGACGGTTGAAGCGTCGTTACCGTCGACGCTGGGATATGAACTGCTGGCCCGACGGCCGGATCTGCAGGCGGCGCACTGGTATATCGAAGCGTCAATGAGCGAGGTCGATGCCGCCAGAGCGGCGTTTTATCCTGATGTGAATCTGATGGCGTTTTTACAACAGGATGCCCTGCACCTGAGCGATCTGTTCCGTTCTTCAGCCCAGCAAATGGGTGTGACCGCCGGGCTGACTCTGCCCATTTTTGACAGCGGCAGGCTGAACGCGCAGCTGGATATTGCCCAGGCGCAGAACAATCTGTCGGTGGCGAACTACAACAAGGCGGTGGTGGATGCCGTGAACCAGGTGGCGCGCACGGCCAGCGAAGTGGAAATGCTGACGGCGAAAAATCAGCATCAGCAGCAGGTAGAAAAAGATGCGGCGCGCGTTGTGGCGCTGGCGCAGGCACGTTTTAGCGCCGGAATTATTGCCGGCTCGCGCGTCAGTGAAGCCAGAATTCCAGCGCTGAAGGAACATCTCGCCGGATTGATGCTGCAGGGCGAGTATATCGACGCCACGCTACAGCTCACCTCCGCGCTGGGTGGTGGTTATCATCATGGCTAATCAGGGTCATTATCTATACTTACCTCTTTGCCGTTCTTCAGGAGGTGAGTATGACCAAAGTAGCGATTGTTACCGCATCGGATTCCGGGATTGGTAAAACCACGGCCCTGATGCTGGCTGAACGTGGGTTTGATATTGGCGTCACCTGGCACTCTGATGAACAAGGGGCCCGGGATACCTGCCGCGAAGTGGAGGCGCAGGGACGGCGGGCTGAAGCTATCCACCTTGATCTAAGCACCCTTCCACAGGGCGCGCAGGCGATTGAAACGTTAATTGCCCGTTTTGGTCGCCTGGACGTGCTGGTTAACAATGCGGGTGCGATGACCAAAGCGCCCTTCCTGGATATGCCGTTTGACGAGTGGCGAAACATTTTCACCGTCGACGTGGACGGTGCGTTTCTCTGTTCGCAGATTGCCGCACGTAAAATGGTGGAGCAGGGGGAAGGAGGGCGAATCGTCAATATCACCTCGGTGCATGAACATACGCCGCTGCCGGAAGCCAGCGCCTATACCGCCGCAAAACATGCGCTGGGAGGATTAACCAAATCGATGGCGCTGGAACTGGTGCAGCACAACATTCTGGTGAATGCCGTTGCGCCGGGGGCGATTGCCACACCGATGAATGATATGGACGAGAGTGAAGTGAAGGAAGGATCGATGCCAACGATCCCGCTCGCAAGACCGGGATATACCAAAGAGATCGCCAGTCTGGTGGCGTGGTTATGCGACAGCGACGCCAGCTATACCACCGGGCAGTCGTTTATCGTCGATGGCGGGTTTATGCTGGCGAATCCGCAGTTTAAGCCGGAAGGTTAGCTTCCCCTAACCCCGTGGGCTGAGGGTTCCCCACAAAATAATGCCTGCACGGAGGACTCCCTCTCCCTTGAGGGAGAGGGCTGGGGTGAGGGGGAACATATGACTGTAGAGGTAATTCCGTTCACTTTACGTTCCTTGCTGCTCTGTAACAACATGACCCGTGAACGTGCCAGGGTGGCTCAGTCGCCACCACCCTGGCAACCCGGGCTCCCGGCGGTAAATCGCCGCTTCGCGGTGCCTTCGGCTTATTCCTTCCGGCTTATCGGGGACGGGCGGATGTAACGTCCCTGTAAAGCCGCCCTCTCGGCGCATCCATGCGCCTCGCCCCGGCCTGCAGGAAACGCCTCAGCGATTTACAGCCGGACCAGGGCGTCGCTGTAAATCATTCATTTTCCTGAAACAACTTTCGTCGCTTTCGGTAAAAAAATTACTGGGGATCCCTCAACCCCGTGGGAGAGGGTGTGTTAAGTTCCCTCTCCCTGTGGGAGAGGGTTAGGGTGAGGGCAACAGACCACACTCACTCCTCATCCTGCTTCTTCTCTCTGTGCCGCATCCACAGCCTGACCCCAATCACCGCTACAACCACCAGAATCAGCCACGCCCAGTGCTTCAGATGCTGGTCAAGGTTATGCAGCCACGGGCCAATCACTTCTCCACCCACGTAACCGAGCGTGGTAAAGATCAGCGCCCAGGCGCACGCGCCAATCACGTTCAGCGGCAGGAAAATTTTCGGCGGCAGGCGGCTGGCGCCAATCAATATCGGCCCGATAATCCGAAAGCCGTACATAAAGCGGGTGCCAATCACAAACAGGTAAGGGTGGCGCTGGATCAGCCGCTGCGCGCGGTTAATTTTCTTCTTGTGCTTAGCGAAACGCTTAAGCAGCGTTGGCCCAAAACGCAGCCCCAGAAAGTAGAGCAGCTGATCGCCAATCATCCCGCCCAGCGCAACCGCGGCGACAACCAGGGGGAATTTAAGTAATCCCTGATGCGCGGCGACGCCGCCTAACAGGGTGATGGTTTCACCTTCTGCCACGCTTCCGACAACCAGCGCAGCGTATCCGTATTGTTCAATAACTCCGTTGATATCCATTACGTAAATATCATCTCCCTCAGCGTGCCTCGGTTAATCATATACCCCTTGTGACAACCGCGGGGCAATCAACGGAAATTTCCCACTGTACATAAAATAATCTAAACCCTGCATTATACTTAAGGTATCGATGACGGGCCGACAACAAGGGGGCGCTATGAACCATGTCTGGGGACTTTTTTCCCATCCCGATCGTGAAATGCATGTCATCAAAAGTGAGAACGAAACGGTCTCGCATCATTACACGCACCACGTGCTGCTGATGGCGGCGGTGCCGGTGATATGCGCGTTTATTGGTACAACACAAATCGGCTGGAACTTTGGTGATGGCACCGTAGTACAGCTTTCCTGGTTTACCGGGCTTTATCTTGCCATTCTCTTTTATGGCCTGATGCTGGCAGGGGTGGCGGTTATGGGACGCGTCATTCACTGGATGGCACGTAACTATCCGCAGCGTCCTTCCCTGGCACACTGTATGGTCTTTGCCGGATATGTCGCGACCCCGCTGTTCTTAAGCGGTATTGTTGCGCTCTATCCCCTGGTCTGGCTGTGCGCGCTGATCGGGACCATTGCGCTCTTTTACACCGGCTATCTGCTGTATCTGGGCGTACCTACCTTCCTGAATATCAATAAAGAAGAAGGCCTGAGCTTTTCCAGCTCTACGCTCGCCATCGGCGTGCTGGTACTGGAGGCGTTACTGGCGCTGACGGTGATTCTTTGGGGTTATGGTTACCGTCTCTTCTGAGTTAATTGCATTGCTGGCGTAAATGCCAGCAATGCAGCATCTGTTCACGATTATCCGCTGGCGACAATGCACGGTGACCGCTATGATGCCGAAGCCAGCCTGTGTTTCTCCGTCGACGCAGGCGGTGTACGTCATAACGTGCGTGAATAATTATCAGAAGTCTCACCATGCTGAAATTCCGAGTTTCTTTACTTAGCCTGGCACTGTTGCTGGGGGCGTCCGCTGGCGTGCCAGCTCTCGCCAAAACGCCCGCGGTGACCACCGCTGCTGCTCAACCGCAAATCGCTTCCGGCAGCGCGATGATTGTTGATCTCAACACCAATAAGGTGATCTACGCCAGCCATCCGGATCTGGTGCGCCCGATCGCCTCGATAACCAAATTAATGACCGCGATGGTAGTGCTGGATGCACATCTGCCGCTGGATGAAAAACTGAAAGTGGATATCAGCCACACGCCGGAGATGAAAGGGGTTTACTCCCGCGTGCGCCTGAACAGTGAAATCAGTCGTAAAAATATGCTCTTGCTGGCGCTGATGTCGTCAGAAAACCGCGCCGCGGCGAGCCTCGCCCACCATTATCCGGGCGGCTACGACGCCTTCATTCGAGCGATGAATGCCAAAGCCAAAGCGCTGGGAATGAATAACACCCGTTTTGTTGAGCCGACAGGTTTGTCGATTCACAACGTCTCTACGGCGCGCGATCTGACCAAACTGCTGATTGCCAGCAAACAGTACCCGCTGATTGGGCAGCTCAGTACCACCCGTGAAGAGATGGCGACCTTTGCGAACCCGGCCTATACGCTGCCGTTTCGCAATACGAACCACCTGGTGTATCGCGAGAACTGGAACATTCAGTTAACGAAAACCGGCTTTACCAACGCGGCGGGGCACTGTCTGGTGATGCGTACCGTGTTCAACGGTAAACCGGTGGCGCTGGTGGTGATGGATGCCTTCGGCAAATATACTCACTTCGCCGATGCCAGCCGACTGCGCACCTGGATTGAAACCGGGAAAGTGCAGCCTGTTCCGGCTGCGGCATTGACGTATAAAAAGCAGAAAGCCGAGCAGATGGCGACGGCGCAGAACGATTAGGTAAAAGCAAAACGGTAACTGTGTTACCGTTTTTTATGTTTTCTCCCTCTCCCGGTGGGAGAGGGCCGAGGTGAGGTCACCAGACCGCACTGGGCCTATTCCGGCAGGGTCCAGTCTCCGTCGTTAAGCGGGCGCTGCATAATCACCGTATCCCGCCAGTCGCCTTTTTTGTAGCCCACACTGCGCAGCTGGCCGACCACTTCAAAACCGTGCTTTTTATGCAGCCGCAATGACCCGGCGTTATTATGGCCATCCCCCACAACCGCAATCATCTGACGCCAGGGACCTTGTTCGCAGCGTTCAATCAGCGCGTCCATTAGTGCACTGCCAAAACCGCGTCCGGTGGTGCTGGCATCCACGTAGATTGACTCTTCCAGCGTGAAGCGATACGCGTGTCGTGGACGGTATGGCGTGGCGTAGCAATAGCCCACCACAATGCCGCGATACAGCGCCACCAGCCAGGGCAAACCGTTATCGGTCACGTTTTTCAACCGCTTACGCATTTCATCAACGGTGGGGGGGATTTCCTCAAACGACGCACGTCCGTGAAGTACATGCCATGCATAAATAGCCGAAATGGCATGCACATCGTCGGGAAGGGCATCGCGCACTTCCACTTCGGTTACGGATAAAATATCAACAGCCGACATGATGTGCCTGCTCCTCGTCAAAGAATGCCGGAGAAACGTTTCTCCGGCGAGTGCAGGTACTCTAGTACGATTGAGCTGTGCTTAACAATCTCTTAAATATGGCTGTATGAATTAATCAGATGCTTGCGTAATGGCCTGCTCTGCGTTATCGCTCTCTTTCCAGTATTTATTCCGCGTTGTTTTACCAATGCCGGGATTCATACTGTTTGTAGGGTCATTCTCGCGATAAAACTGCTTAAGTGTCTCAGGGGCTTTGTAAAGATGCCCAACGTTGTGTTCCGCAGGATATTGTGCGCCACGTTCGCGCAGAAGGGCGAGCATCTCCTCTTTCAACGCGTGCGCGTCGACCCCTTTTTTAACGATGTAATCCTGGTGGAAGACGTAGCACATAAAGTGGCCGTAGTAGAGCTTATGCACCAGCTTGCTGTCGATTTCCGGCGGCAGGTGTTCAAACCACTCGGTATCGTTGCGTCGCAGCGCAATATCCAGCGCCAGAATATCCTCTACTTCTTCTGAGTGTACGGCCTGATAACGGATGGCGGCCCCCGCAGCGGCAAAACGGTGCAGGAACGCTTTGCTCCCCTCCTCAGGTGTACAGGCGAAGAAATCTCCCTCGGCGGTTTTGAAGAATTCGCTCAGCCAGTTTTGTGCTTCGGCGATCCCGTCCCCGGCCATTTTCAGCAGCAGGTGATGTTCATACTTGTCGCGCCAGGTTTTCATTCGCTCCGGCAGGTGCGCCGGGAAAACGTTGCCCAGCTTCTGCATAAAGCGGTCGGTAAAGTGGGGCTTGAACAGCGGCACTTTCTCCAGCATCGCGTCGGTGCGGCCCTTCATGGTAAAGAAGAACGGCATTTTGTCGGTGCCGAGCTTGTCGATCATCAGGAACGTATCTTTGCCGTAGCGTTCGGCGATGTCGTAAATATCTCGGTGCATATACTCGCCCGCCACCGGCAGGTGGGTAAATTCGCCGAGAATATGACGACGAATTTCGGTCAGCACGTCAGGCTGATTGGTGCCGATGTAAAACACCTGCTGTTTTTTCTCGGCCGGGAAGGTGTCGAGACGGACCGCGAAAACGGCCAGTTTACCCGCGCAGCCGGAGGATTCAAACAGGCGATCCGGATCGGCGTTGTAACGCGCTGGCGTATCCGCGTTGATATCACGTACGCGGGTGATGTAATCGTGATCGTGGGCATGACGGCCATCGTGCTGTACGTCTTCATCTTTCACGCGATCGTCGTCGAGCTTACTCAGGATCTGCTCCGGCGTGACGCCCAGATCGATTCCCAGATGGTTCACCAGCGTCAGCTTGCCGTTTTCATCAATACGGGCATAGAGCGACATTTCGGTATAAGCCGGGCCGCGCTGCACCAGCGAACCGCCGGAATTATTACAAATCCCACCAATGACGGAGGCGCCGATGCAGGATGAACCAATCACCGAATGCGGTTCTCGCCCAAGCGGCTTAAGCGCTTTTTCCAGCGAGTAGAGGGTGGTGCCAGGGAAGGCCAGTACCTGCTCGCCTTTATCGAGCAGGTGAAGTTTGTCGAGGCGCAGGGTGCTGATAATCACGATGTCGCGATCGTAATCGTTGCCGTTCGGCGTCGAGCCTTCGGTCAGGCCGGTGTTAGCCGCCTGCATTAAAATAATCTTGTCCGCGGCGACGCAGGCGTTCAGGACGCGCCACAGCTCCAGCAGCGTGCCGGGAA
The DNA here is from genome assembly GCF_050031465.1 of Enterobacter cloacae complex sp. 277I4. Lineage (NCBI taxonomy): Bacteria > Pseudomonadati > Pseudomonadota > Gammaproteobacteria > Enterobacterales > Enterobacteriaceae > Enterobacter > Enterobacter cloacae complex sp. 277I4. The sequence goes on along the minus strand of NZ_JBLGWC010000001.1, from coordinate 3,429,855 downwards.
AAACCACCGCCAGCGCATCGCCCTGTCCGGAACGAAAGCCCTTACGGTAGCGGGCAGTTTTGGCCGGGTCGGTGAGCAGGTGAGAGTGACCAACCAGGCGCGACAGTTCGTTAATAAAAGTCGTGTTATCGGCAGTTCGAACAGAAGACATCTTCCACTCCTTGTGGTGGGGCAAATTTCTCGCTGTAAAGCATAGCGCGATTAGCTGTTTAGAGGGCGCGTATTTGCGAGAAAAATCAGAGAATAACCCTGCAACGTTCTGAGGGTTTGTGGCACACTGCGCTTTTCGCACGCCCTGGCCGAGATCTTCCGGCGGAAATTGATGAGAGAGTAAAACGACATGAAATGGCTATGTTCTGTAGGTGTCGCCGTCAGCCTGGCACTGCAACCTGCGCTGGCAGATGAACTGTTTGGCAATCACCCGCTTACGCCTGAAGCACGGGACGCGTTTGTCACGGAATTGCTCAAGAAAATGACGGTCGATGAGAAGATCGGCCAGCTGCGTCTTATCAGCGTCGGCCCGGATAACCCGAAAGAGGCGATCCGCGAAATGATTAAAGAGAGCCAGGTAGGGGCGATTTTTAACACCGTGACCCGTCAGGATATCCGCAAAATGCAGGATCAGGTGATGGAACTTAGCCGCCTGAAAATTCCGCTGTTCTTCGCCTATGACGTGGTACACGGACAGCGTACCGTTTTCCCTATCAGCCTCGGTCTGGCCTCCTCCTTTAACCTCGACGCGGTGAAAACCGTCGGGCGCGTCTCGGCATATGAAGCCGCAGACGACGGCCTGAACATGACCTGGGCCCCGATGGTTGACGTCTCCCGCGATCCGCGCTGGGGCCGCGCGTCAGAGGGCTTTGGTGAAGATACTTATTTGACCGCCACGATGGGGAAAACCATGGTGGAAGCGATGCAGGGTAAAAGCCCGGCGGATCGTTATTCGGTCATGACCAGCGTCAAGCACTTCGCCGCCTATGGCGCCGTGGAAGGCGGTAAAGAGTACAACACCGTCGACATGAGCCCGCAGCGCCTGTTTAACGATTACATGCCGCCGTACAAAGCAGGCCTGGATGCCGGTAGCGGCGCGGTGATGGTCGCCCTGAACTCGCTCAACGGCACGCCTGCCACCTCTGACGCCTGGCTGCTGAAAGACGTGCTGCGAGACCAGTGGGGCTTCAAGGGCATCACGGTCTCTGACCATGGCGCCATTAAAGAGCTCATCAAACACGGTACGGCCTCCGACCCGGAAGATGCGGTGCGCGTGGCGCTCAAATCCGGCATCAACATGAGCATGAGCGACGAATATTACAGCAAATACCTGCCGGGGCTGGTGAAGAGCGGCAAGGTGACGATGGCGGAGCTGGACGATGCCACGCGTCACGTGCTGAACGTGAAATATGACATGGGGCTGTTTAACGATCCATACAGCCACCTGGGTCCGAAAGAGTCAGACCCGGCGGACACCAATGCCGAAAGCCGTCTGCACCGTAAAGAGGCCCGAGAAGTGGCCCGTGAAAGCCTGGTGCTGCTGAAAAACCGCCTCGACACGCTGCCGCTGAAAAAATCCGGCACCATTGCGGTGGTCGGCCCGCTGGCCGACAGCAAGCGCGACGTGATGGGGAGCTGGTCTGCTGCGGGCGTGGCCGATCAGTCCGTGACCGTGCTCACCGGTATTAAAAATGCGGTCGGTGAAAACGCTAAGGTGGTGTACGCCAAAGGGGCGAACGTCACTGATGATAAAGATATTGTGACCTTCCTCAATCAGTATGAAGAGGCGGTGAAGGTGGATCCGCGCTCGTCGAAAGAGATGATTAACGAAGCGGTAAACGCCGCGAAACAGTCTGACGTGGTGGTTGCCGTGGTGGGTGAAGCACAGGGGATGGCACACGAAGCCTCCAGCCGAACGGACATCACGATCCCGCAAAGCCAGCGCGATCTGATCGCCGCCCTGAAAGCCACCGGCAAGCCGCTGGTGCTGGTGCTGATGAACGGTCGTCCACTGGCGCTGGTGAAAGAAGATCAGCAGGCTGACGCTATTCTGGAAACCTGGTTCGCCGGTACGGAAGGGGGCAACGCCATCGCCGACGTGCTGTTTGGTGATTACAACCCGTCGGGCAAACTGCCGATGTCCTTCCCGCGCTCTGTCGGGCAGATCCCGGTGTACTACAGCCACCTGAATACCGGCCGTCCGTATAACGCCGATAAGCCAAACAAGTACACCTCCCGTTACTTCGATGAAGCGAACGGCCCGCTGTATCCGTTTGGTTACGGTTTGAGCTACACCACCTTTAAGGTCTCTGACGTGAAAATGTCGGCCCCGAGCCTGAAGCGTGACGGTAAAGTGACTGCCAGCGTTGACGTGACGAACACCGGTAAACGTGAAGGTGCGACGGTGATCCAGATGTATGTTCAGGATGTGACCGCCTCCATGAGCCGTCCGGTGAAACAGTTGCGCGGCTTTGAGAAGGTCAACCTGAAACCTGGTGAAACCAAAACCATCAGCTTCCCGATTGACGTGGATGCCCTGAAGTTCTGGAACCAGCAGATGAAATACGATGCGGAACCGGGCAAGTTCAATGTCTACATTGGGGTGGATTCCGCCCGCGTCAATAAAGGCGAGTTCGAGCTGCTGTAACCTTTCCCTCCTTTGCATCCCCCGTTCACCGGGGGATGCGTCTTACCTTATGCTAAAAAGGCATTTTGCCGGGTAAATCCGCCGTTTTAAGCTACGCTTTTCTCTCAAGCCTCTGAAAAAGGCAGCAAAAAAATGAGGATAGTGGAATGACGATTAAAACGGGGATGGTAGTTTCTGCGGCGTTATTCGCGGCGCTAAGCCTGCCGCTACAGGCGGCAGAACCGGTAAAAGTGGGCTCAAAGATCGACACTGAAGGCGCGCTGCTCGGGAATATTATTTTGCAGGTGCTGGAAAGCCACGGCGTGAAAACCGTGAATAAAGTTCAGCTGGGTACCACGCCCGTGGTACGCGGGGCCATCACCTCCGGCGAGCTGGATATCTACCCGGAATACACCGGCAACGGGGCATTTTTCTTCAAAGATGAAAACGATCCGGCATGGAAAAACGCCAAAGCCGGGTATGAAAAAGTCAAAAAACTCGATGCAGAACAGAACAAGCTGGTCTGGCTGACTCCGGCTCCGGCCAACAACACCTGGACCATCGCGGTGCGTAAAGACGTGGCGGAGAAAGGCAAACTGACGTCACTTGCGGATCTCAGCCGCTATCTGAAAGAGAAGGGCGACTTCAAGCTTGCGGCCTCGGCGGAGTTTATCGAGCGTCCGGACGCGCTGCCTGCTTTCGAAAAAGCCTACGACTTCAAGCTTGACCAGGCACAGCTGCTCTCGCTCGCGGGCGGTGACACCGCGGTGACCATCAAGGCGGCGGCGCAGCAGACCTCCGGTGTCAATGCGGCGATGGCCTACGGTACGGACGGCCCGGTCGCGGCGCTTGGTCTGCAGACCTTAACCGATCCAAAAGGCGTTCAGCCTATTTATGCCCCCACGCCGGTGGTGCGTGAGGCGGTGCTGAAAGCCTACCCGGATATCGCCGACTGGCTCAAACCGGTCTTTGAAAAACTGGATGCAAAAACGCTGCAACAGCTCAATGCGAGCATTGCCGTAGAGGGACTGGATGCCAAAAAAGTGGCCGCCGATTTCCTGAAACAACAAGGGCTTGTGAAGTAACAGGACAGGGCTGTGCCAATAAAATGTCATAACCGCGTACTGCTGCTGTTGGCCTGTGTGGCCATTGCGGCGGTCGCGCTACCGTTTGTCAATGTGGCGCCAAACCGCCTGATGTCGGGGGAAGGGCGCGCGCTCTGGCAGGTCTGGCCGTTTACGCCGCTGCTGCTGGTTGTGGCGCTGGGTGCACTGGTTGTGCTCTCGCTCAGCCGTGGGCGGGTTGCACAGTGGCTGACGCTACTCCTCAGTGAAGGCCTCTTCATCACCTTGTTCTGGAGTGCCGGGCTTGCCGCCACGCACATGACCTCGGCGGAAAGTCCACTGGCGCGAACCACCGTGGGCAGTGGGCTGTGGCTGTGGCTGGCGCTGTGTCTGCTGGCCTCCAGCGATGCGATCCGCCGCCTGATCCCGTCGTCTGCCTGGCGCTGGGTGCTTAATGCCCAGATCTGGTGTATTCCGTTGCTGCTGCTGTTCAGCGGTGAGCTGAATAATCTCTCGCTGTTAAAAGAGTACGCCAACCGTCAGGAGGTGTTTGATGATGCGCTGGCGCAACACCTGACGATCCTCTTCGGCACGCTGTTCCCGGCGTTACTGCTGGGGGTACCGCTGGGCATGTGGTGTTATCGTCATCCCTCCCGCCAGGGCGGGGTTTTTGCCGTGCTCAACGTGATCCAGACCATCCCTTCCGTGGCCCTGTTTGGCCTGCTGATCGCGCCGCTGGCGGGGCTGGTGAAGTCATTTCCGGCGTTAGCCTCGGTCGGTATAGCCGGAACCGGATTAACCCCCGCGCTTATTGCCCTGGTGCTGTACGCGCTGCTGCCTCTGGTCCGCGGCGTGGTGGCGGGCTTAAGCCAGGTCGCGCCGGATGTACTGGAGAGCGCCCACGCGATGGGGATGAGCCGGCGACAGTGCTTCTGGCAGATCCAGCTGCCGCTCGCCTTGCCCCTGCTGCTGCGCAGCCTGCGGGTGGTGGCGGTCCAGACCGTCGGGATGGCGGTTATCGCCGCGCTGATTGGCGCAGGCGGTTTTGGCGCGCTGGTGTTCCAGGGGCTGCTGAGCAGTGCGCTGGATCTGGTGTTACTGGGCGTGGTGCCCACGATTGCACTGGCGGTCGTCATCGATGCGCTGTTTGCCTTATGGCTCGCGTTGCTCGGGAGAAGAGCCAATGATTGAATTTCACGATGTCAGTAAAACATTTGCCGGTCGTCCGGCAGCAAGTCACCTGAACCTGAATTTTGCCGAGGGGGCGTTTTCGGTACTGATTGGCACCTCGGGGTCGGGGAAATCCACCACGCTGAAGATGATCAACCGCCTGGTGGAGCACGACAGCGGTGTAATACGTTTTGCCGGGGAAGAGATCCGCAGTCTGCCGGTGCTGGAGCTGCGTCGTCGCATGGGCTACGCCATCCAGTCCATCGGCCTGTTTCCCCACTGGACGGTCGCGCAGAATATTGCCACCGTGCTGCAGCTGGAAAAATGGTCGCGGGCAAAGAGTGACGAGAGGGTGGACGAGCTTATGTCGCTGCTGGGGTTAGAGCCTGGGCTGCGTGGTCGCTATCCGCATCAGCTTTCAGGTGGACAACAGCAGCGTGTGGGAGTGGCGCGCGCGCTGGCGGCGAACCCGCAGGTATTGCTGATGGATGAGCCTTTTGGCGCGCTCGATCCCGTTACGCGCGGGGCACTGCAGACCGAGATGACCCGCATTCACCGCATTCTTGGCCGGACGATCGTCCTCGTGACCCACGATATAGATGAGGCGCTGCGGCTGGCCGATCATCTGGTGTTGATGGATCACGGGGAAGTGATCCAGCAGGGCACGCCGCTTGAACTGCTGACCCATCCGCAGAACGATTTTGTGCGCGAGTTTTTTGGACGCAGCGAACTGGGCGTCAGACTGCTCTCCCTGCGAACCGTCAGCGATTATATGCGTCGACAGGATGTGGCGATGGGCGGTGAAGCATTACAAGAACAGATGAGCCTGCGGGACGCGCTCTCCGCGTTTGTGGCGCGCCAGTGCGAGGTACTGCCGGTTACGGATGCCGCTGGGGCACCGTGTGGCACCCTGCATTTTCGCGATCTGCTGGCCGGGGAGGTGACGCGTGAAGGTCATGCGTGATCCGCTCCTCTGGCTGACGGGGCTTTTTGTTGCACTGCTGTTTCTGATGCCACACAGTGGGGCGCTGTTCAGCTCGCTTTTTCCCGGCCTGCCGCGCCCCGTCTATCAGCAGGAGAGTTTTATCAATCTTGCCCTGGCGCACCTGTGGCTGGTGGCGCTCTCCAGCGCGATTGCCGTGGTGCTGGGCGTGGGGGCGGGGATTGTGGTCACCCGGCCCTGGGGAAGAGAGTTTCGCCCGCTGGTAGAGACGATTGCGGCTATCGGACAGACATTTCCGCCGGTGGCGGTACTGGCGATTGCGGTGCCGGTGATCGGGTTTGGTCAGCAACCGGCTATCATTGCGCTGATCCTTTACGGCGTGTTGCCTGTTCTTCAGGGGACGCTGGCGGGCATTGCGTCGGTACCGGCATCGGTACTGAGCGTGGCCGAAGGGATGGGCATGAGCAGCGGTCAGCGGCTGTGCAAGGTTGAGCTGCCGCTTGCGGCACCGGTGATTATCGCGGGGATCCGTACGTCGGTGATTATTAACATCGGCACGGCGACCATCGCGTCTACGGTGGGGGCCAATACGCTGGGAACGCCGATCATTATCGGCTTAAGCGGGTTCAATACGGCCTATATCGTTCAGGGTGCGGTACTGGTGGCGCTGGCGGCCATTGTTATCGATCGCCTGTTTGAACGACTGGCCCGGCTTCTCAGCCGACACCGCCACGAACAATAAATGAGTACCCGGCCAGCATCACGCCGCCGATGCCGCTCACGGCCATCAGTACAAAAAGGGTAATTACGGCCAGTTTGGTTGCCTTCATCATCTGCTCCTGTTGTTAACGGAACAATTATACGGTGAAGCGCAGCTGTTAATGAACCATTAAATGCCGTTACGTTTCATCGGGGCCCAGGGCGTAAACCGGATAACCGTGCTCCCGCCATTCCGTCAGCCGCTGTTGCTGCGAGGCGGTGGGCACTTCCCCGCACCAGACCAGCAGAGTCTGGCCGTCGAAGAATTCGGGCCGTAGCTGAGCCAGCGAATGCGCCAGCACCTCCACGCGCCAGCCCTGCTGGGTGGCGATCCAGGCTTCGAGCCACAGCCGCGTGGTATCGTGCACGTTCCAGCCAACAACCAGCGCGTCTTTTCCGCCCTTGTTTCGCGCCGAGGCCAGACAGACGGCGATATAATTGATCAGCACCCCGTCGAGCATACTCAGCAGCGCCTGCAGGGTAGAGTGCTGGCATTGCAGCCGTCGACGAAGCGGGATGAAAAGATGGTTGATTAAGGTTTGCGCCGGATAATCGCGGCCTTGCTCTTTGATCCACGCGCGCAGACGTTGAACGTTGCCCGCCTGCAGAAGCCGGAGCAGGGTTTCCTGCTGTTCGCGCCAGCGGTGTTGGGTACCGGGATCGTCATGGCAGAGCAGCGACTTTACCTTGCTCACCTGCACACCGTTATCTATCCAGCTTTTGATCTCGCGGATCCGATCGATGTCGGCATCATTGAAAAGGCGGTGACCGCCGTCCGTGCGCTGCGGTTTGAGTAAACCATACCGTCGCTGCCAAGCCCGTAGCGTGACGGGATTGATATCACAAAGGAGTGCCACTTCACCGATCGTGTAAAGCGCCATATTCGCCCCCTGGCTAACGCGTCCCCAGCTTAACTGTAGACCCAGTTTGTCGAACCAGGAAGAATTGCCTTTTTTTTGTACAAATAATGCGAAGCAGCCGTTATGTTCGGCAAAAGATGTGATGACGGACACGATTTACCGCTTTTTTGGACTGCTTCAAAGAAACTTCGGCGCCTTCAGTGTATGTTACGCGTTTTCAGAAGGTGCGGTTCCTGAGTATGTACGAGTTTAATCTGGTGCTGCTGTTGCTTCAGCAGATGTGCGTGTTTCTTGTCATCGCCTGGTTGATGAGTAAGACGCGTCTGTTTATCCCGCTGATGCAAGTCACCGTCCGCCTGCCGCACAAGCTCCTCTGTTATGTGACCTTCTCTATTTTCTGCATCATGGGGACCTATTTTGGCCTCCATATTGAAGACTCGATTGCCAATACGCGCGCCATCGGCGCGGTGATGGGCGGGCTGCTCGGCGGCCCGGTTGTGGGTGGCCTTGTCGGTTTAACCGGTGGGCTGCACCGCTATTCCATGGGCGGGATGACGGCGCTGAGCTGCATGATCTCGACCATCGTGGAAGGGCTGCTTGGTGGCCTGGTGCACAGCTACATGATCAAACGTGGCCGCCCGGATAAAGTCTTCAGCCCGCTTACCGCTGGCGCGATCACCTTTGTGGCCGAAATGGCGCAAATGGCGATCATTCTGCTTATCGCCCGACCTTTTGAGGACGCACTGCATCTGGTGAACAGTATTGCCGCCCCGATGATGGTCACCAACACCGTGGGCGCGGCGCTGTTTATGCGCATTCTGCTCGACAAGCGCGCCATGTTTGAGAAATACACCTCGGCGTTCTCTGCCACGGCACTGAAAGTCGCCGCTTCAACCGAGGGGATCCTGCGTCAGGGCTTTAACGAAGAAAACAGCATGAAGGTGGCGCAGGTGCTCTATCAGGAGCTGGATATTGGTGCCGTTGCGATTACCGATCGTGAAAAGCTGCTGGCCTTTACCGGTACCGGCGACGATCACCACCTTCCTGGCAGACCGATTTCGTCCGCGTATACGCTTCGTGCGATAGAGACCGGTGAGGTAGTCTATGCCGACGGTAACGAAGTGCCTTACCGCTGTTCGCTGCATCCGCAGTGTAAGCTCGGCTCTACGCTGGTCATTCCGCTGCGGGGGGAAAACCAGCGGGTGATGGGAACCATTAAGCTCTACGAAGCGAAGAACCGCTTGTTCAGCTCGATCAACCGGACGTTGGGGGAGGGGATTGCGCAGCTGCTTTCCGCGCAGATCCTGGCGGGGCAATATGAGCGGCAAAAAGCCCTGTTAACGCAGTCGGAGATTAAGCTCCTGCACGCTCAGGTGAACCCGCATTTCCTGTTTAATGCCCTCAACACCCTGAAAGCGGTGATCCGCCGCGACAGCGATCAGGCCGCGCAGCTGGTGCAGTTTCTGTCGACGTTTTTTCGCAAGAACCTGAAACGGCCGTCTGAGATTGTGACCCTGGCCGATGAGATTGAACATGTTAACGCCTATCTGCAGATTGAGCAGGCGCGCTTCCAGTCTCGTCTGCAGGTGTCGTTATCCGTGCCGGATGAGCTGGCGTATCAGCATCTCCCGGCCTTTACGCTGCAGCCTATTGTGGAAAATGCCATTAAACACGGGACATCGCAGCTTCTGGGCACCGGGGAGATCACTATTTCTGCCAGCCGTTTTAATCATCATCTGGTGCTGAATATTGAAGACAATGCCGGGCTTTACGTCCCGTCCTCTTCCGGCGGGCTGGGGATGAGCCTGGTGGATAAACGCCTGCGCGCTCACTTTGGGGATGGATGTGGCATCACCGTGGCCTGTGAGCCGGACCGATTTACCCGTATTACGTTACGATTGCCGCTGGAGGAGACCGCATGTTAAGAGTGCTGATAGTCGATGATGAACCGTTGGCACGGGAAAACCTGCGCGTGCTGTTGCAGGAGCAGAGTGACATTGAGATTGTGGGAGAGTGCGCCAATGCCATTGAAGCCATTGGTGCTGTACATAAACTGCGTCCGGATGTGCTGTTCCTCGACATCCAGATGCCCCGTATCAGCGGGCTGGAGATGGTCGGCATGCTTGACCCGGAGCATCGCCCGTATATCGTGTTTCTGACGGCGTTTGACGAATATGCCGTGAAGGCCTTTGAAGAACACGCGTTCGATTACCTGCTGAAGCCGATTGAAGAGAAGCGGCTCGAAAAGACCCTGACGCGTTTACGCCAGGAACGTACGGTACAGGACGTCACGCTGCTGCCGGAAAACCAGCAGCCGCTGAAGTTTATCCCGTGTACCGGGCATAGCCGGATTTACCTGCTGCAAATGGATGATGTGGCATTTGTTAGCAGCCGCCTGAGTGGGGTGTTTGTCACCAGCGCCGAGGGCAATGAAGGCTTCACCGAGCTGACGCTGCGCACGCTGGAAAGCCGCACGCCGCTTGTCCGCTGCCATCGGCAGTATCTGGTTAACATGGCGCACCTGAAAGAGATCCGTCTGGAAGATAACGGTCAGGCAGAGCTGGTACTGCGGGCCGGTCAAACGGTACCCGTCAGTCGTCGCTACCTGAAAAGTTTGAAAGAGGCGATTGGGCTGTAAAACTGGTACACTGCGCGCCATTGCATCATCGACAGTTAAAGGCACTCATGCTTAGTAATGATATTCTTCGTAGCCTGCGCTACACCCTGAAAGCAAACAACAACGACATGGTGCGCATTCTTGCGCTGTCTGCCATGGAATCCACCTCTGCTGGTTTTGACACCTGGATGACCAAAGAGGACGAAGAGGGGTTTGTTCGCTGCCCTGACATTATCCTGTCAGGCTTCCTGAACGGCCTGATCTACGATAAGCGTGGCAAAGATGATTCTGCACCTGAACTGGCGCTGGAGCGTCGGGTGGACAACAACACGGTGCTGAAAAAGCTGCGTATCGCGTTCTCGCTGAAAACGGATGATATTGTGGCGATCATGACGGAGCAAAAATACCGCGTATCCGTGCCGGAAGTGACCGCCATGATGCGTGCGCCGGGCCACAAAAATTACCGCGAGTGCGGCGACCAGTTTCTGCGTAACTTCCTGCGTGGGCTGACCCACCGGGTGCATAATACGAAGGCGTGATTGCGGAATGGGTGCGGCCTGATGCCCTCATCCCGGCCCTCTCCCTGTGCGAGAGGGAGAACAAAAAAAGCCGGAGATAATCTCCGGCTTTTTTTGTTATTTCACCTGCTGACCCGGCTTCGCGCCTTCGTCAGGGCTTAACAGGAAGATATCTTTCCCGCCAGGGCCTGCGGCCATCACCATCCCCTCAGAGATGCCGAAGCGCATTTTACGCGGTGCCAGGTTCGCGACCATGACGGTCTGACGGCCAATCAGTACCTGCGGATCAGGATAGGCAGAACGGATGCCGGAGAAGACGTTACGCTTCTCACCACCCAGATCCAGCGTCAGGCGCAGCAGCTTGTCAGAGCCTTCCACGAATTCCGCGTTTTCAATCAGCGCCACGCGCAGGTCAACTTTAGCGAAATCGTCAAAGGTGATGGTCTCCTGAATCGGATCGTCTGCCAGCGGGCCGGTCACCGGTGCGGCAGCTGCTTTCACCTCTTCTTTCGAGGCTTCCACCAAAGCTTCAACCTGCTTCATTTCGATGCGATTGTAGAGCGCCTTGAAGGTATTCACCTTGTGGCCAAGCAGCGGTTGCTGGATTGCATCCCAGCTCAGTTCGGTGTTCAGGAACGCTTCTGCACGCGCTGCCAGCTGCGGCAGTACAGGCTTCAGCCAGGTCATCAGCACGCGGAACATGTTCAGACCCATGGTGCAGATCGCCTGCAGGTCAGCGTCGCGGCCTTCCTGTTTCGCGACAACCCACGGGGCCTGCTCGTCCACATAGCGGTTGGCAACATCGGCCAGCGCCATGATTTCACGAATTGCTTTACCGAATTCACGGCTTTCCCAGGCTTCGCCAACCGCAGCGGCGGCATCGGTGAAGGTTTTATACAGCTCAGGATCGGCCAGCTCGGCAGAAAGCACGCCGTCAAAACGCTTGGCGATAAAGCCCGCGTTTCGGGACGCCAGGTTCACCACCTTGTTCACGATGTCCGCGTTCACGCGCTGCACGAAATCTTCCAGGTTCAGGTCGATATCGTCGATGCGGGAAGAGAGCTTCGCCGCGTAATAATAACGCAGGCTGTCCGCATCAAAGTGGTTCAGCCAGGTGCTGGCTTTGATGAACGTCCCACGCGATTTGGACATCTTCGCGCCGTTCACCGTCACGTAGCCGTGAACAAACAGGTTGGTTGGCTTGCGGAAGTTGCTGCCTTCCAGCATTGCCGGCCAGAACAGGCTGTGGAAGTAAACGATGTCTTTGCCGATGAAGTGATACAGCTCGGCGGTGGAATCTTTCTTCCAGTATTCGTCGAAGCTGACGGTGTCGCCACGCTTGTCGCACAGGTTCTTGAAGGAGCCCATGTAGCCGATTGGCGCGTCCAGCCAGACGTAGAAATATTTGCCCGGTGCATTTGGAATTTCGAAACCAAAGTAGGGCGCATCGCGGGAGATATCCCACTGCTGCAGGCCGGATTCGAACCACTCCTGCATTTTGTTCGCTACCTGCTCCTGCAGCGCGCCGCTGCGGGTCCACGCCTGCAGCATTTCGCTAAAGGATGGCAGGTCGAAGAAGAAGTGCTCGGAGTCACGCATCACAGGCGTGGCGCCGGAGACCACCGATTTCGGGTCGATCAGCTCTGTCGGGCTATAGGTAGCGCCGCACACTTCGCAGTTATCGCCGTACTGATCCGGTGATTTACATTTCGGGCAGGTGCCTTTGACGAAACGGTCCGGCAGGAACATGCCTTTTTCCGGATCGTACAGCTGAGAAATAGTGCGGTTTTTAATAAAACCGTTCTCTTTCAGACGGGTGTAGATAAGCGTTGACAGCTCGCGGTTCTCCTCGCTGTGCGTGGAGTGGTAGTTGTCATAGCTGATGTCAAAGCCAGCAAAATCGGTCTGATGCTCCTGACTCATTTCGGCAATCATCTGCTCCGGGGAAACACCCAGCTGCTGGGCTTTCAGCATGATCGGCGTGCCGTGGGCATCGTCCGCGCAGATGAAGTTAACCTCGTGGCCGCGCATTCGCTGGTAACGGACCCAGACATCAGCCTGGATATGCTCCAGCATGTGGCCGAGGTGGATTGAGCCGTTGGCGTACGGCAGTGCGCACGTTACCAGAATTTTTTTCGCGACTTGAGTCATAGTAGGCATTACTTCTTTTAACTGTGAAAAGGGTTTTTGATATTACCAAAAGGGGCATTATTAAGTAAGCACAAACCACGGCCTTTCAGGTAAACTTGTTCATCTAAGGTCTTATTCACAAGAACAAAGGAGTCGGGATGAGTTCGCAATCCCAGGCCAAATCACCGGAAGCCTTACGAGCAATGGTCGCCGGGACGCTGGCTAACTTTCAGCATCCAACCCTGAAGCACAATCTCACTACGCTGAAAGCGTTGCACCATGTCGCATGGCTGGACGATACGCTGCACATTGAGCTGCAGATGCCGTTCGTCTGGACCAGCGCCTTCGACGCGCTGAAAGAGCAAACCAGCTCGGAGCTGCTGCGCATTACCGGTGCAAAAGCGATTGACTGGAAGCTGAGCCACAGTATCGCCACCCTCAAGCGGGTGAAAAACCAGCCCGGCGTTAACGGTGTGAAAAACATCATCGCCGTCAGCTCCGGCAAGGGCGGGGTGGGGAAATCGTCTACCGCCGTCAACCTGGCGCTCGCGCTGGCGGCCGAAGGGGCGAAGGTCGGTATTCTGGATGCGGATATCTACGGGCCGTCAATTCCCAACATGCTGGGCGCAGAAAACCAGCGTCCAACCTCGCCAGATGGAACCCACATGGCGCCAATCATGGCGCACGGTCTGGCAACGAATTCCATCGGTTATCTGGTGACTGATGACAATGCGATGGTCTGGCGTGGTCCAATGGCCAGCAAAGCGCTGATGCAGATGCTGCAAGAGACCTTGTGGCCGGATCTGGATTATCTGGTGCTGGATATGCCGCCGGGTACCGGTGATATCCAGCTGACGCTGGCGCAGAACATCCCCGTCACCGGGGCAGTTGTCGTCACTACGCCGCAGGATATCGCGCTGATCGACGCCAAAAAAGGCATCGTGATGTTTGAGAAAGTCGAGGTGCCTGTGCTCGGTATAGTCGAGAACATGAGCATGCACATCTGCAGCAACTGTGGTCATCACGAGCCTATCTTCGGCACCGGCGGTGCAGAAAAACTGGCGGCGCAGTATCACACCCAGTTGCTGGGACAGATGCCGCTGCACATCACGCTGCGTGAAGATCTGGATAGCGGGAAACCGACGGTCATCAACCGCCCGGACAGTGAGTTTGCGGAGTTGTACCGTCAGCTGGCGGGGCGCGTTGCGGCGCAGCTTTACTGGCAGGGTGAAGTCATTCCTGGCGAAATCGCCTTCCGCGCGGTGTAATTCTTCTGCGCTTGAGTGCCGGGTGGCGCTTCGCTTACCCGGCCTACAAATGGCACCATCATGTAGGTCGGGTAAGGCGAAGCCGCCACCCGACATTAACGCAATCGGTAATGCATCAGATAGTACTCTCCCTCCGGAGAATCCCCCGTTGCCTCGATGTGCCAGCCATGACGCTGATAAAACGCGATAGCCCGTTCGTTTCTCACCAGGCACTTTAACGCCCCCGTACTGGTAAACGTTTTTTGTACCTGTTCCAGCAGCAAACGGCCTACGCCCAGGCTCTGATACTGCGGATCAACGAACAGATTGTGCAGAAAGTTATCATTCGTCCAGACTGACGCAAAGCCCACACGATGGCCGTTCTGTACAGCAACCCAAATCACTTCGTCTCGGGTTGCCTCGTCAAAATCTTCGAGTTGCCATTCTGCACCGTTCAGCCACGGCCACGCCTCGCGGCGGGCATGCAGGTAAAGGGTGCGCAGGAAAGGACGATCGCTCTCCTGCCACGGCCGAATATGGACGGTATCAGCGATGATAGAAGATATCTCCGTTGTAGGCTTTATAGATCTTACCGTCGGCATCGCCGATCAGGACATAGTTCTCGCCCATATAGGTCCAGTGCGTACCCGCATCCGGCGCCGGGAGGTTACGCAGTTGATACTGTTTGATGGTGTATTCAGGGGTTTGATACAGCGCCGGAGCCGTGTCGCCAATTTTGAACTTCGTGAAATCAGCAATGAACTCTTGTTCTTCATAAGCTTTGATGCCGCCAGATGCTGACGCCGTTTGCGGGGCTGCCGAAGCCGCGCTCGCAAGAGACATTACTACACCCAGAAGCAGCCATGTACGCTTAGCCATTTTTTCTCCAGTTATACCGTTACTGATACGCTCAGCCTGCTGTGTTGACGATATGGCAGACAGCCTATTTTAAGTATCCCAGCAGAGCCTGTTAGAAAAAAAATGTAACAAAAGTGGACGGTTTTGTGTAGATCAAACGGTTAATACTATTTTGTTTATGAATATTATTTCCTAGGACTTATTCAGAACGGAAATATTTTTTTTAATTAATTCTGAAAATATAAGTTTACTCTAAATTTGTGACCTGAAATGCATGCATTTCATTTGAAGACGATTTAAACTTCTAAAAGCGGAGCGGTTTAATTCTCAATTCTACGTGGTTCCGGTCCTTCAGTTCATTCTACACATCATTCAGTGATGTGTGATTTTACGTAATTGCTTGAAAAACAGCATGTTGAAAAAGTAGGCGATTCTTCCGGAATGGCCTGTTATGCGTTTTTTGCGCTCATGAATGAAATATTAATTCTAATGAAAAACACAACCACATTATCTGTAATATTCTTAGCGATAAGTCAGTTGACGGGCTGCGTATTTTCTCCCGGGCAAACATTAAGCTCAGCGGGAAAAAACGTCATTACGTCGGGTGATGAAAATAATAATTTAGATAAGCGCGTGGATCTCTATCCTGTTACCCCTTCATTGATTGAGAAATTGCGCCCTGCCGTCACCAAATCTCAGTCTAATCCTAAGCTCGATGAGCAGGTCAGAAACTGGGAGTACCGCATTGGAACCGGTGATATTTTGACCGTAACCGTCTGGGATCACCCTGAACTGACAACACCGGCCGGACAGTATCGCAGTGCCAGTGACACCGGCAACTGGGTCAACGCCGACGGTACGCTCTTTTATCCCTATGTCGGCAAACTCCCGGTGGCGGGAAAAACGGTCTCTGAAGTCAGGGAAGAGATCGCCAAACGGCTGGATAGCGTGATCGAAAGCCCGCAGGTTGACGTCAGCGTGGCGGCCTTCCGCTCGCAAAAGGCCTATGTCACTGGCGAAGTCGTCAAATCTGGTCAGCAGGCAATCACCAATATTCCCCTGACGGTCATGGATGCCGTCAACGCGGCAGGCGGGCTTTCTGCCGATGCGGACTGGCGCAATGTGGTTCTCACTCACGAGGGGAAAGATTCGCGCCTTTCTCTGTATGCACTGATGCAGCACGGCGACCTGACGCAAAATAAGCTGCTCTATCCGGGCGATATCCTTTTTGTGCCTCGTAATGACGCCCTGAAAGTCTTCGTGATGGGGGAGGTGATTAAGCAGAGCACGCTCAAGATGGACAGGAGCGGAATGACCCTTGCTGAAGCGCTGAGCAATGCGGGCGGCCTGAATCAGGATATGGCCGATGCGACGGGCATTTTTGTCATTCGCTCCATTGCCAAAGGCAACGACGCGGGAAAAATTGCCAACATTTATCAGCTTAACGCGCAGGATGCCTCCGCAATGGTGTTGGGCACTGAATTCCAGCTTGAGCCGTACGACATTGTCTACGTCACCACGGCACCGCTGTCACGCTGGAATCGCGTCATTACGCAGCTCGTGCCGACCATCAGTGGCGTTCATGACCTGACCGAAACGGTCCGTTACATCAGATCGTGGCCGCAATAATGTTTGATTCTATCTTAGTGGTCTGCACCGGCAATATTTGTCGCTCGCCGATTGGCGAGCGGCTGTTGCGTCAGTTGCTACCGGGAAAACGGATAACCTCGGCAGGTATCTATGGGCTGGAGGGCAGCCCGGCGGATGTCAGCGCTCAGGACGTGGCCAGGCGGCATGGGATCTCACTTGAGGGACATCGCGCGCGCAAACTGACCCCGCAGATCATGCGGGAATCGGATCTGATTCTGGTGATGGAACCTGCCCATCTTCGCTTTATCTCTGACTTGGCCCCGGAAATTCGCGGCAAATCGCTGCTTTTTGGGCAATGGCTGGGGCCGCAGGACATCCCCGATCCCTATTGTAAAAGTCGTGAAGCGTTCGATTATGTTTTCGGTCTGCTGGGCAAAGCCAGTCAGGAATGGGCTCATCGTTTGAGTCAACAAGGAATGAAGCGTTAATGTCGTCTTACACAACAGACAGTTACGGTGCGGCAGCACCGGAGAACCATGAAATCGATCTCATTAGCCTGCTCGGCGAGGTGATCGATCACCGTGCAGTCATTTTATCGATAACTTTCCTGTTCACCCTGCTGGCGGGGCTGTATGCCTTTCTGGCCACGCCCGTTTATCGCGCAGATGCCTTAATCCAGGTAGAAGGAAAGCAGGATAACAGCCTGCTCAAAAATTTAAGGCAGTTTGGGAGTGAGATGTCTCCCGATGTCGAACCTGAAATTCTTCTGCTTAAATCGCGCATGATCCTGGGCGCAACCGTCGATGAATTAGGCCTAACACAGCACGTGACGCAGCGTACGTTCCCGGTAGTGGGACGTCTGTGGGCACGGTTGCAGGGCCGTAAACCGGCGACGGTTGCCCTTGGCTGGCTGCAACTTCCCCCTGTTGAAGGCAAACCTCGCACCCTTGTGCTCACTGTGCTGGAAAAAGGGGCATACCGGCTGGAGGGGGATAACTTTTATGCCGAGGGCAGGGAAGGGAAACCGCTGGAAAAAGCCGGCGTTTCACTGTTGGTGGTGAAAATGAATGCGCCAACGGGCACGCAATTCACGGTGCAAAACAGCACCCGTCTGGAAGCTATCAATACGCTCAGCACCCAATTTAGCGTCGTTGAATCGGCAAAGCAGAGTGGGGTGCTGACGCTCACGCTGACCGGAAACGATCCTGAGCGCATTGCGCATGTGCTTGACCGGATTGCCAACAACTATCTGCAGCAAAACATTGCGCGCCAGGAAGCACAGGATGCCCGCAGTCTTGCATTTTTGCAGAAGCAGTTGCCTAAAATCAGAAGCGAACTGGATCTGGCTGAAGAGCGGCTGAATCAGTATCGCAAACAGCGTGACTCGGTGGATCTCTCCCTGGAAGCGAAATCGGTTCTCGAGCAGATTGTGAATATCGAAAACCAGCTCAACGAGCTGACGTTTCGTGAGGCGGAGATTTCTCAGCTGTTCAAGAAAGATCACCCGAACTACCGCGCCTTGCGTGAAAAGCGTCAGACGCTTGAGCAGGAGAAGGTCCGCCTTAATCAGCGTGTCGCCGCCATGCCATCGACTCAGCAGGACATTTTGCGCCTTAGCCGGGATGTGGAGTCAGGCCGCACCATCTATTTGCAGCTCCTCACCCGTCAGCAGGAGCTGAACATTTCGCGCTCCAGCGCCATTGGTAACGTGCGAATTATCGACAGCGCGGTGACGCAACCCGATCCCATCAAACCGCGAAAGCTGGTGGTCATCGTCTTAGGCATCCTGTTGGGGCTGATATGCTCAATGGGGCTGGTCCTGGTCCGCATGGCGCTCAGACGCGGCATCAACACCTCCGAGCAACTGGAAGGGCTTGGCGTACAGGTGATGGCCACCTTGCCCCGTTCCCTGTGGCTGTGGAAAAAAACCAACCTGCGTAAAAAACGCGCATTTGGCTCACGCTGGAGACACAAGATTGTCGATGTCCCTTTCCTGCCGGTTGATCGGCCTGCGGATGTTTTTGTCGAAGCCGTGCGGGGGCTTCGCACCAGCCTGCATTTCACCTTGCAGGATGCCGCTAACCGGATCGTGATGATTTCAGGCCCAACGCAGGACTGCGGTAAAACCCTTGTCAGTACCTCGCTGGCCGCGATTGAGGCGCAGGCCGGGCTCAGGGTGTTATTCATTGATGCGGATATGCGCGAAGGCTATGTACACAACATCTTCGATCTGAAAAACCATTTCGGGCTTTCCGACGTGCTTGACGGGAAATGTCATTTCCAGGCGGCGATTCAGCGCTATGAGAAAGGCAACATTGATGTGCTGACCTGCGGGCCGGTTCCGTTACGCCCCTCTGAACTGCTGATGAGCGAACGCTTCAGGGCGTTAATGACCTGGGCAGACGAGCATTATGATCTTGTGATCCTCGATACCCCGCCGGTGCTGGCCGTAACGGACGCCTCAGTGGCTGCCCCGGTGGCCGCCACCTCGCTGCTGGTGGCCCGCTATGGTAAAACCAGCCTCAAAGAGATGGAGAACAGCATTAAGCGTTTGCAGCAAACGGGGGCGCATATCAACGGCACCGTGCTGAACGATGTAGTGAAATCGGCAGCGCTGTATTACCGTGCAGGCTATGGCCATTACGAGTATGGTCAACGCCCGACACGGCAACCGCGCAAGGATTAGTGCTTCACCAGCGTGGCAAAGTAATACACCAGCGGAATGGCGAGGATCCAAAGACCAACAGGGATTTCTCGCCATTTTCCTGCAATCGCTTTAATGACGATGTAAAACAGCAGCCCTCCCGCAATCCCTGTACCGAAGCTGTTGGCAATCAGCGTAATCATTACCATCATCAGCACCGGCAGCCCGTCGGTGAAGTTTGCCAGATCCACCTTACGCAGGCCGCTGAACATATTCAGGCCGATCAGGATCAGGGCAGGGGCGGTGGCTTCTTTTGGGATCATGAGCGCAACGGGCGTAAACAGCAGCATCAGCAGGAACATGACCGCAGCGGCCAGCGCCGTCATGCCGGTTTTACCCCCTGCTTCTGCGGCCGCTGAGGATTCAATCAGTGCCGTGGCGGCAGGAATACCCACCCACGGGCCAATCGCGGCGGCAATCGAGTCCACCATAAACGGGCGATTGATGTTTGCCATATTGCCCTCTTCATCCAGCAACCCGGCTTCACCTCCCACCGCCAGCGTGGTGCCCATGGTGGAGAAAAACTCCGATGCGAAAAAGACAAACAGAAACGGCAGGAAGGCAATATTCAGCGCGCCCAGCATGTCGATATGGCCCAGCACCGGCGTCAGTGAATGAGGCATGTCAATAAAGCTGGCAGGAAGGTGGGTCACCCCCATCGGAATGCCCACGAGGGTGGCAAACAAAATGGCCCACAAAATGGCGCCCGGAATGCGACGCGCCTGCAGGGCAATGGCGAGGAACAGGCCGCTGAGCGCCACCAGCGCGCCTGGCGAGAGAAAATCACCCAGCATCAGCGCGTTCGTTTTTGCGTTAGCCAGCACCAGCCCGGCATTGCGAAAGCCCAGTACGGCGACAAAAAGACCGATAGAGGCCGTCAGTCCCAGTTTGATGGACTGCGGTACGGAGCGGGTCACAACCTCTCGCAGGCCAAAACGGGTGAGCAGGAAGAACAAAATTCCCGACCAGCAGGCAATGCCCAGACCAATTTGCCAGCCGATGCCTTCACTGCCCGCCAGCGTTACCCCAACCAGCACCGAGCCACCAATGCCGGGCCCAACAATAAACGGCAGGTTGGCGTAAAACGCCATCAGCAGCGTACCGGCCACAAACACCAAAATGGTACCGGTGGTTGCCGCGCCTTTGTCCATCCCGCCCACGGCCAACAGCCCCGGGATGACCACCAGCAAATAGGCGGCGGCGAGAAAACCGGTGAGACCGGCCAGACACTCTGTGCGCACGGTACTGCCGCGCGTATGCAGTGCAAAACGACGTTCAAGCCAGTTCCCTGGTGCTGGCGAATTAACGGTATTGTCGGCCATTATCCGGCTCTCCTTCGGTATTATTGTGTGGTGTCCGGGGTTTCCCGGTAAGAAATCAGCGGATCGACAATCTGGCGCGTGCTGCCATCGGTCAGTCCAAGATCGGTTAAATGCGGCCCGGCGTTGCAGGCAAGGCATGTCCCTTCAATGGCTTTAAATACTCTGTATGGCGGCTCCCAGTCGGCAATCTGGCTGCTGCGTTCGCGCAGCTCACGGAACTGGCGCGCCAGTTCCGCAGGGGCGAGTTCTGACAACATCCCCGCAATGGGCATCGCCACATGGGCGATCACGTCCCCGTTCTGGACCAGCGCCATCCCGCCACCGCTTTGGATCAGCGTGTTGGCGGCCAGTGCCATGTCATCAGGATTGCGTCCCAGTACCACCAGGTTGTGTGAGTCATGGGAGTAGCTGGTGGCAATGGCCCCCCGCAGCTCTCCCCAGCCTTCCAGCAGGGCGATTTGCGGTTTTGCCGCATGGCGCGCGTGGCGGTGCTGAACCCAAATCAGGCTAAAACCAGCCGGTATCTCAACGCGTCCGTCACGTACCCGGGCGTCGGTTTCTCCCCAGCGGGTAAAACGTGCGCCGCTGATATGACGCAGGCGCGCCACACCGTGGTTTGCGTTGTCGATGCGCATGTAAAAATCACTGGCGGTCAGCGACGACAGGCGCACGGTATCCCGGGGCAGCGTCAGGGGCGTATCAACAATCGGCTCGATCATCGCTCCGTCACGGGCAATGCATTTTCCGGCGACGTACACCCGGCGAGCCGTCAGTTTATCCAGTGAATCGAACACCACCAGATCCGCACGACGACCCGCGGCAATCAGCCCGAGATCGTTACGCTGCAGGCGCAGGGAAGCATTCAGGGTGGCAAACCGCAGCGCGTCCGTCGCCGGAAGGCCATGTTCAATCAGCAGGTTGAGCAGGGCGATGATGCCGCCTTTTTCCATCAGGATGTCCGGTGGGACATCATCAGTGCAGACCGTGATTTGTGACGACAGATGCGGCAGCGTTTTCAGCGCGCTGACGATATCAGGCAGCAGATAAGGATGCGAGCCGCGGATCTCCAGCGTCAGCCCGGCGCGTAATTTTTCCAGCGCATCGTCGGCGGAGGTGAGTTCATGATCGGAGGTGATGCCGGCCGCCAGATACGCCTGTAAATCCGCGCCGCTCAGACCACGCGCGTGGCCTTCAATCAGCTTCCCACTTTCCAGCCCGGCCTGCAGGATCTCCAGCATACGCTGACTGCCATTCAGCACCCCGTGCATGTCCATCACTTCCGCCACGCCGCGCACTTCGGGCCAGCCAAGCAGGGTATTCATCTCTTCGCCCGCAAAGTCTGCGCCGGACATCTCCAGCCCCGGTGTGGAAGGAACGCTCGATGGCGCCGCGACCATTACCTGCAGTGGCAGGTTGCGGCTCGCCTCAATGGCAAAGCGGACGCCCTCAATCCCCAGCACGTTTGCCAGTTCGTGCGGATCCCAGAACACCGCGGTGGTGCCCTGCGCCAGTACGATCTCTGCGTAGCGGGCGGGCAGCAGGTGCGAGCTTTCAAGGTGAACATGCGTGTCCATTAGCCCCGGAGAGAGAAACTGGTTATTCAGGTCATGCGTCTCAAGCGCATCGTTGCGGCTGCCGCGCGGATGGACGCTGGCGATAAGCGAGCCGACGATGCCCACATCCGCGTCGCGGATCTCACCGGTTGCCATATCAACAACTCGGGTATGCGTAAGCAACAGGTCAAACGGCGTTTCGCCTCGTGCAGCCTTCACGGCGCGGCGTCGGGTTTCGGCAGTCATGCAATTAACAGTTCCAGCATTGAAATATTGACGTTACTCTATGCACCCGGCAAACGTTTGCCCAGCTGATAAAATTTATCGCCCGATAACCCCGGGTTATTCTGTGACGCGTGTAATGGATAATGATGACGGAACCCTGGCAGCGCTTGCCTGCGCTCTCCCTTCGGCAGCTACAGTATTTTGTCACTCTGGCGCAGCTGCGTCATTTTACGGATACCGCCAGTAAACTGGCCATCAGCCAGCCGGCACTCAGCAGCGCCCTGCGGCAAATCGAAACCGTGCTCGGCGGTAAACTGGTTAACCGTACCGCGTCGGCGGTCACGCTGACCGAGCTGGGGCACGCCATTCTGCCACACGCCCAGCGGGTGCTCAGTGTGGCGCAGCTGGCGTTTGATGATATGCAGCAGATTGTGCAGGCCGGCGGCGACGGTACGGTGCGGATCGGTCTGGTGCCTTCAGTCAGTTCACTGCTGTTTCCGCTGCTGCCGCAGACGCTGGCGCAGGCCTTTCCACGTCTGCGGGTGGAGTTTCACGACCAGACCAACGATGCGCTGGTGGCGCAACTGCTGAAAGGGCAGATTGATTTTGGCATCGGGGCGCTGGACAACTCGGTACCCGAACAGCTGGACGTGTTCCCGTTGCAGGAGGATCCGTTTGTGGCCGTGCTGCACTGCGACGATCCGCTCGCCGCGTCGGCACATGTTCCCTGGAAACAGCTGGTGGGCCGGGATATTGCCGTTTTCTCAAAAGGCAATATTCAGCGGCTGGTCAATGCGCTTGCCGAAAGCCACCGTCTGTCCCTGCAGACCCGTTATCAGGTGGACTATATCGAGACATTATACGGGCTGGTGCGCTCGAAGCTTGCCGTGGGGATATTGCCTCAGCTTTATACCACCCACCTGCAGGACCCGCAGCTTAAGGTGGTTCACCTTCAGCAACCGGCCCTGGCGCGCACGGTGGCGCTGATGCGTGCCCCGCAGGCGCTGCCTCCGCTCATTGAGTCCTGCTTTACCCTGATGGTTGATACCTTACGCACCAGGTAGGGCGACACTTCTTTACAGCGAAACGGCGCGCAGCTCGCTAAGATGACTTTCGTTAAATCACGAGGTCACAATGGAAAACCGCAAATTCAGCCAACTGCGCCGCTGGGCGCGGGAAGGGATCATACTCGTACTGCTGGCGCTGGCCGTGATGTGGGGTGTGGATCAGTACCGCAAGCCGACATTACCCGCCACGTTTAGCGCTACCCCAATGCAGGGCATTGATGGCTCAGTACATGACATTGCCGCACTCAGTCAGGATCGGCCGCTGCTGATTTACGTCTGGGCGACCTGGTGCAGCATCTGTCGCTATACCACGCCTGCGGTCAATAGGCTGGCGGAAGAGGGCGGGAACGTGGTGAGTATTGCCATGCGCTCTGGTGATGACGCTAAGCTTGCGCGCTGGGTCGAAAAGAAGCAGCTGAAAATGCCGGTGATTAATGACGAAAACGGTGCGCTGTCACAGCAATGGCAGGTTAGCGTAACGCCGACGCTGGTGCTGGTCTCTAAAGGCAATGTCGTCAGTACAACAACGGGCTGGACAAGCTACTGGGGATTGAAAGTCAGGATGTGGTGGGCAGGGTTATAAAAATAGCCCCTCTCCCGGTGGAAGAGGGGCTGTGTATTACTTCGCCAGAACTTCCTGCGCAGTACGCTCAACCAGAGACAGCAGGGTTTTGATATCCTCCAGCGTCACGGTTGGGTTCAGTAGCGTCAGCTTCAGACAGGTCACGCCGTTATGCTCGGTCACGCCGACGTTTGCACGGCCGGACTCCAGCAGCGCATCACCAATTTTCTGGTTCAGCAGGGCGATACCTGCATCATCTGCCTGCACCTCGCCACGGAAGCGGAACAGCACGCTTGCCAGCTGTGGCTGCATAACCAGTTCCAGTGCGGGCTGCTCTTTCACATAAGCTGCAACCTGCTGTGCCAGCGTCACGCCGTGATCGATAATCGCTGCGTATTGCTCCTGACCCAGCGCTTCCAGGCTCATCCACAGCTTCAGCGCGTCGAAACGGCGTGTGGTCTGCAGCGATTTGGAAACCAGGTTCGGCACGCCGGCTTCTTCGTCGAACTCAGAGTTCAGGTAAGCCGCCTGATAGCGCATCAGCTCATAGTGGCGCGCTTCCTTCAGCAGGAATGCGCCGCAGCTGATGGTCTGGAAGAACTGTTTGTGGAAGTCCAGAGTAACGGAATCCACCAGTTCAATGCCGTCCAGGTAGTGACGATACTGCTCAGACATCAGCAGTGCGCCGCCCCAGGCTGCATCAACGTGTACCCAGATGTTCTGTTTCGCCGCCAGTTCAGCAATGGCACGCAACGGGTCAATAGCACCGGCATCGGTGGTTCCGGCTGTCGCGACAATCGCCAGAATCTGTTCGCCGTTGGCGTTGCACTGCTCGATTTTCGCCGCCAGATCGGTCAGATCCATGCGAGAGAATTCGTCAGTTTTCACCTGCACGACGGACTGATAACCCAGACCCATGAGCGCCATGTTTTTCTGCACGGAGAAGTGCGCGTTTTCGGAGCACAGTACGCGGATCTTACGCAGATCGCCCGTCAGACCATCCTGCTGGACAGAGTGGCCCTGACGTGCGAAGAACGCATCACGTGCCAGCATCAGACCCATCAGGTTGCTCTGGGTGCCGCCGCTGGTGAAGACACCCGCGTCGCCAGCCTGATAACCCACGCGGGTACGCAGCCATTCGATCAGTTTGATCTCAATAATGGTTGCGGACGGGCTTTGATCCCAGGAGTCCATGCTCTGGTTAGTGGCGTTAATCAGCACTTCCGCCGCCTGGCTAACGACCAGGCTTGGGCAGTGCAGGTGCGCCACACACTGCGGGTGATGAACGGACAAACTGTCTTTCAGGAAGAACTCCACGGCGCGTTCAATCGCCGCTTCGTTGCCCAGCCCTTTCGGGTTGAAATCCAGCTTAATGCGGTCGCGCAGTTCCGCGACCGTTTTGCCCTGATACATCTCAGGCTGTTTCAGCCACTGCATCACAGCCTGAGTGCTTTGTTCAATCGCCTGCTGGTAAGCTTCAATGCTCTGCGCAGAGGAGAACAAAATTGGGTTTGAATCAGACATCGTAATCAACAACTCCGGTTACGCCGGGCGAACGCCCGCAGCAAGCAGTGCCTGCTCGAATTTATCCAGGAAGACTTTCAGCTCATCATCGCTGATCAGCAGAGAAGGCAGCAGGCGCAGAACGATACCATTACGACCACCGCGCTCCAGAATCAGGCCGGCTTCGAAGCACTTCTTCTGAATCAGTGCAGACAGCTCGCCATCACCCGGGAAGCAACCCATGTGGTCAGCGGCTTCGTGTGGTTTAACGATCTCAATACCGATCATCATGCCCAGACCGCGAACGTGGCCGATAACCGGATAGCGTTTCGCCATCTCGTTCAGCTGGCCTTTCAGCCATTCGCCCTGTGCAGCCACTTTGCCAGCGATGTTCTGGTCTTTCAGGATCTTCAGCGTCGTCAGACCGGTTGCCATCGCCAGCTGGTTGCCACGGAAGGTGCCGGTGTGGTGACCTGGTGCCCATGCATCGAACTGCTTTTTGATACCCAGCACAGCCAGTGGCAGACCGCCACCAACGGCTTTAGACATCACGATGATGTCTGGCTCAATGCCAGCGTGTTCGAACGCGAAGAATTTACCGGTACGGGCAAAGCCTGCCTGAACTTCGTCCAGGATCAGCAGAATGCCGTGTTCCTGAGTCACTTTACGGATGCGCTGCAGCCACTCAACCGGAGCCGGGTTCACGCCGCCTTCACCCTGAACGGCTTCCAGGATTACCGCAGCAGGTTTACGCACGCCGCTTTCAACGTCGTTGATCAGGTTTTCGAAGTAGTAGGTCAGCGCTTTCACGCCCGCTTCACCGCCGATACCCAGTGGGCAACGGTACTGGTGTGGGTAAGGCATGAACTGCACTTCTGGCATCATACCGTCTACCGCTTCTTTCGGAGACAGGTTACCGGTCACGGACAGTGCACCGTGAGTCATACCGTGGTAACCACCCGAGAAGCTGATGATACCGCTACGGCCGGTGACTTTTTTCGCCAGCTTCAGCGCCGCTTCCACGGCGTCAGCACCGGATGGACCGGTGAACTGCAGGCAGTACTCTTTGCCCTGACCAGGCAGCAGAGAGAGCAGGTATTCGGAAAACGCGTCTTTCAGAGGCGTAGTCAGATCCAGAGTATGTAACGGCAAGCCGCTGGTAATGACATTTTGGATGCTTTTCAGCACATCAGGGTGGTTATGGCCAAGCGCGAGGGTGCCTGCGCCTGCTAAACAGTCAAGGTATTCTTTATTATCTGCATCGGTGATCCACACGCCTTCTGCTTTAGTGATGGCTAAAGGCAGTTTGCGCGGATAACTCCTGACGTTAGATTCAAACTCGGCCTGACGGGCCAGATAGGTTTCGTTGCTTTTGTGGGCATCTACGGTGTCAATACGGACTTTATCCGTCATCATATCACTCCTACAACCGCCGCTTCGTTATGAGCCACGATTGAATAAAAAGTTAAAAAACAGATGGGGCCTGAAAAAAACGCCGCCAATATAGAGCCTTTTGCCACGGGGCTCAATGGTTAATTTGTTTACTGTTTTGTGACATGGGGCACAGGGGACGGAATATCCCCGTTTTGAGAAAGAAAATTATGCGTTATGGCAAATAAAAACAGCCGGTTACGTGCTAACTGCCCGGAGGGTAAAATCATAAAAAAGAGTGTGACAAATCGTGCCATTTTTCCCTGAAAGGGAGGTTGACCGCCTCCTTAGCCTGCTTATTACTGCGACAGGGCTAAAAAGCGGTGGTCATCATAGATGCGTAATGGAATTCCGCATTAAAAATGGACTTTCAACGCGCGTGGTTTCCCGATGGGTTTCACCGTTAATAATATGCAGAGCACTGAGGCGACCAATTTCATAATGCGGCAGTTGAACCGTTGAAAGAGGCGGAAGAAAGAGTTCTCCAATGCCCACCATATTGTCATAGCCGATAACCGCGATATCTTCAGGGATGCGAATTCCTTGCGCCAGCAGGGTCTGGTAAACCATCAATGCGATACGATCGTTGCCGCAGATAACCGAGTCGAATTGGGGAAGGCCATTCTGAATGTGCGCCTGCAGAACTGACGGAATGTCGCGATAGTGCTCGTCCCCAAACGCCATATAACTATGATCCAGACGGTCCGGGTCGAGCCCCGCTTCACGGCATGCACGTTCCAGCCCGTGACGGCGTCGGGTTGTGGCCAGATGATCTGCGGGTAAATGCAGGCACAGGGGCTGTCGATAGCCTGCGGCGAGTAACGCCTGTACGGCGGCGTACTGCCCCTGTTCATCATCAGGAATATAGCTGGCGACCTTTTCATCGATACTTTCGCAGTTGGCCAGCACGCAGGGGAGGGTAAGGAGCTTGGCCGGGAGAGGAACCTGACGTAATCCCATTGTGGTGTAAATAATGCCGTCCGGGCGGTGAGAGAGCAGCAGATCGACGATTGCCTCCGGGTTGTCATCGGTAAACATATTCATGACGAAACTGTTCCAGCCGTGCATCCGGGCCGTCTCTTCAATGGACAGCGTAATCTCCACCGAGAAAGGTGTCGTCACCGTATCGAGTGCCAGCACGCCTATGGTTTTTGGCGAGGCATGCGCGCCGCGTACTTTCTTGGCGGAAAGATCGGGTACGTAGCTGGTCTGCTCAATAGCCTGCTGTACGCGTGCCAACGTTTCCGGTTTAAGGCGCTCCGGGTTGTTAAGCGCACGTGAGACGGTCATCAGCGATACGTTAGCCAGCTTTGCGACGTCCTTCAGGGAAGCCATTTTCTTACTCCGTTAATGTCACGTGTTAAAGAGTATACAACTAAGTTACTGATGTAAAAGGAAAGTGGGTGTGTGAGTGGAGCCAGACAAATATCAATGATGAATAGGTGATCGCGATCTCACTTCTGTAATGTTAACGTTAACTTTCGTGATTAACATCATGAATCTGATCCAAACCGCATGAGTAGCGCTCAATGTTAACGTTACCATTTTGTCATTACTCCAACATGAGAATGTCATGATGAAAACGCATCACTCTCACAGCTACCCCTTATTGAGCGCATTACTGTTTTTCTTTTTTGTCACCTGGTCTTCTTCCGGCTCTTTGCTTTCCATCTGGCTCCACCAGGAGGTGGGCTTAAAAGCGGGCGACACCGGCATTATCTATGCCGTGCTTTCTGTCTCCGCGCTTTTCGCTCAAATCTGCTATGGATTCATTCAGGACAAACTTGGTCTGCGCAAGAACCTGCTCTGGTTTCTGACCAGCCTGCTCATTCTTTCTGGTCCGGCCTTTTTGCTGTTTGGTTATCTGCTGCAGATTAACGTTTTACTCGGCAGTATTTTCGGCGGGATTTATATCGGCCTGACGTTTAACGGTGGGATAGGGGTACTGGAGTCCTATACCGAGCGTGTCGCCCGCCAGAGCCAGTTTGAGTTCGGCAAGGCGAGGATGTGGGGATCGCTTGGCTGGGCGGTGGCAACCTTTTTCGCGGGACTTCTGTTTAACATTAATCCGAAGCTGAACTTCGCTGTCGCAAGCTCTGCAGGACTGCTGTTTTTTGTTTTGCTGGCGCGTCTCAGGGTCTCTTCCGCCCCGCACGCCATGCAGGAAGCGGTGTCAGGCGGTAAAGTCACGCTGGAAGATGCATTGCGTCTGCTGACGCTGCCGCGGTTCTGGGCGCTGGTATTTTTTGTTATCGGCACCTGTATTTATGGCGTTTACGACCAGCAGTTCCCGGTCTATTTCTCCTCCCAGTTCCCGACGTTACAGGAAGGAAACGCCATGTATGGCTATCTCAACTCCTTCCAGGTTTTCCTTGAGGCGGCGGGCATGTTCTGCGCGCCATGGCTGGTGAATCGCCTTGGCGCAAAGAATGGCCTGATTTTTGCGGGAATGGTGATGGCGATGCGTATGGTGGCTTCGGGGCTGGTTGAGGGGCCGGTACTGATCTCCATTACCAAGCTATTGCACGCGGTCGAACTGCCCGTTTTGCTGGTCTCAATTTTTAAATACAACAGCTTACATTTTGATAAACGGCTCTCTTCCACCCTCTATCTGGTGGGCTTTGCCTGTACCAGCTCAGTGATCGCCTCGGTCCTGTCGCCGCTGGCGGGTTACAGCTATGAGAAATACGGCTTCGCCCAGTCCTATCTCATTATGGGGCTGTTAGTTTTCAGCACCACGTTTATCTCCATCTTCCTGTTGCGCTCGGGTAAATCCTCTTCAGACCCGCTCATGCCGCAACCTTCCACCATCTGATCGAAAGAGTAGAGAAATGACGTATTCAATTACTAAAGCAGAGCAGGAACTTCAGTCCAGACGCGAAGGGCTCAATCTGCGCTGGTATCCGCGTTACCACCTCGCTGCGCGCGCTGGCTGGATGAACGACCCAAATGG
This sequence comes from Enterobacter cloacae complex sp. 277I4, assembly GCF_050031465.1. Lineage (NCBI taxonomy): Bacteria > Pseudomonadati > Pseudomonadota > Gammaproteobacteria > Enterobacterales > Enterobacteriaceae > Enterobacter > Enterobacter cloacae complex sp. 277I4. The sequence goes on along the minus strand of NZ_JBLGWC010000001.1, from coordinate 3,400,162 downwards.
CCTGGTCTGGTTTGACGGTTGGTATCACGCTTTTTACCAGCATCATCCGTACTCCACCCAGTGGGGGCCTATGCACTGGGGCCATGCGCGTAGCAAGGATTTAGTTCACTGGGAACATCTCCCCGTTGCGCTGGCGCCAGAAGGGCCTGAAGACAAGGATGGCTGTTTTTCCGGATCGGCGGTGGTGGATGGCGATACGCTGGCGCTGATTTACACCGGACATAAATTCCACGGCGATCCTGATGACGAGGCGAATCTCTACCAGGTGCAATGTCTGGCGACCAGCCGTGACGGCATTCATTTTGTCCGGCAGGGAATGATCGTTGATACCCCGCCAGGTCTGCATCACTTCCGCGACCCGAAAGTGTGGCGTGAAGGGGAGAGCTGGTACATGGTTGTCGGTGCACGGGACGGTGAGACGGGTCAGGTGCGTGTATATCGTTCTGCCAATCTGCGTGAGTGGCAGGATATGGGCGTGCTGGCGGTGGCTGAAAAAGAGATGGGCTACATGTGGGAATGCCCGGACTTTTTCATGCTCAATGGCAAACGCGTGCTGATGTTTTCGCCTCAGGGGATGGCCGCTGAAGGATTCAAAAACCGTAATCTTTTCCAGAGCGGCTATCTGTTGGGCGAGTGGCAGCCCGGGCAGCCTTTTGTGCGGGAAGGTGAGTTTGTGGAGATGGATCGCGGGCATGATTTCTATGCGCCACAAAGTTTCCTCACGCCTGATGGTCGCCGCATCGTTATCGGCTGGCTGGACATGTGGGAATCCTCCCAGCCGGAACAGGAGGACGGCTGGGCAGGCATGCTCTCTTTACCGCGCGAACTGACGCTCAGTGCGGATAACCGTCTGCAAATGCGACCGGCCAGAGAGATCGAAGGCCTGCGGGGAGCGTGGTTCCCCTGGCCGGTTAGCACGCTTAACAATCAGCAGATGACTCTGCTGGAACGCTGCGACGCGATGGAGGTTATTCTCCAGTGGGATTGTGCCAATAGCAGTGCCGAGCAGTACGGCATGAGTCTGGGAGAGGGGCTGCGCGTCTACGTGGATGCTCAAATGCAGCGTCTGGTTCTTGAGCGAAACTATCCGCAATATGGCCTGTGCGGGACACGAAGCGTCGCGCTGAACCTGGATAATACGCTTAGTCTGCGTCTGTTCTTCGACAGTTCATCCGTGGAAGTTTTTGTCAATGAAGGCGACGCGTGTTTAAGCAGCCGAATTTATCCTGAGGCAGGGCGAAGGGAAATAAATTTATTCGGCTGGGGTGGCTCAGCGTTATTATTCGAAGCCGGAGCCTGGCAGCTGGAGTGACGACTTCCCGTTCATTCGCATGGTGAGTTTGCAATAAAGGGGCTGCCACCCCTTTATTGTTGCCGGTTTAGATCATCATTTTGACAGCTGGCTGTTCACAACAATTCCCTTTTCAACCACCAGCGTTAAGGTATATCCCTGTTTATGCCATTTACCGTTGTTTGGTTTCCATCCTTGCCCCAGCAGGAATGCCGCACCGTCATCGATGGTACCGTTCATTACCGCTTCGGCCTCGCGGGAGAGCTGTTTTAAATCACGCGATTGACTTTTATCTGAATTTGCAGTGCATTCGCCGTTAGCTTCCTCAACCTGCGTACATCCTGAATAAGCAAGCTCTTTTCTGTGCTTATGTGTCATTTGTGCATGTTGCACCGCATGAGCCGCATTCGCAAAAGCCGCATTCATCGACGCGTTGCTGATCGCTGCCTGGCGTTGTGACTCTGCGAGATAACAGGTGTCTTTAGAAATGCCTTCATTAAGACACTCCTGCATCCTTGACGCCTTTGTTGCACATCCACCGAGAAAATACGCTATGCCGAGTATGACTACAGTAAATATCTTTTTTTTCATTACGCCAATGTCTCGATTTTAATATATGCTGTGATGATAATAACTGTCATTAAAATAACTATCACCGCTAATGATCAGTAAATGATTTTAATTTTACACCCCAGTAGATCATTTAATTGCGCTCTTGCTTTGATATAAACAAAGCATGTCATTGCAAGAGCAGGTATCTAAATTATTTCAGGAATTTAAACGCAACTTGCGATTAATGGTTTTACTCTGTGTGGTTGTTTTTAATTACCAGCCAAGCCCTATACCCGCCCCTACAGCATAATCGTTATTCGTTGTGGTGGTGACACCCGCTTTCACAATGGCATGTTCACCCGCATGGAAGGACGCGCCTACCGCAACGGCGCTTTCGTCATGAAAAGTCCCGGCACCCGCACTCACCATAAACGTTTGATCCCGCTCGACTTGCGGCATTGAAGCGATAGCAACGGCACCGGCGATTCCACTACGGGACTCTTTTTTATTATCGTCCACGTCGTCTTTAAGGCTTTTAAACTGTGCGTTAGAACTTTTTTGCTGCTGAATAAGCATTTGTCGGGCCGCGTTGAGCTCCTGTGCTTGCCCGGCTGTTTGCGTAGTCAGCGTATTGATCTGTTTAACGGCGGCTGTATCAGTGACATTACGGGTGATAATCGTCGTCACGCCGTCTTTGCCCGGACGGCCATCACGACCATTAATGACCTGGTTGTGTTGACCGTCTAAATGTGTTGCCTGCGCGGTTTGCAACGCCGTTACAGAACCATCAAAAGAGGTTTGTATTGGGTCAACCGCAATTTGTTTCACGGGAGTTTTCTGCGGCGGCAGAACAGGCGTGGGCGCCTGACCAGGCTCAATATGCTGCCCGTCCAGGTGAGGGGCTAATAATACTGGCTGTGGTGCAACCGGTGTTTGTTGCGTCGGCAGGGTAATAACAGGTGTGGCAGTAAATTGCTCATTCTTTGCGGAAATATATGCGTCCCCCCAACTGGATGTAACCGGCGAGGTAGAGGCAAGAACTGCTGTGCCAGGAACAGAAGTTAAAATAAAAACAGATACGGCGGTTTTAATACATTTCATTTCCAAACTCTCATCAATAAAATTATTTCGCTATCCTGGCGGGAGGATATAACGTCTTGTTATATTTAATTTAAAAAAGGAGGTTACGGTGATTTTTTCTAAATCACTTTTTTTGTAACGCGCAGCAACTATCCCGGATATTCACGTTTTATTTATTGATCTTCATCAATACTGGCACGCATGGCTAAAAAGGGGAGTTTGAGAGCGGATTGATCTACTCATTATAAAACAAGGAGTTAATTTTTATGGGGATTGACGGGCGTTCTTGGGTAAAACTAAGAATACATTAATCTTGCTTATCTGTTTTCGTCAAAAAATTAAATTTTTACGCCTGTTTAATTAATTTATTTAAAGCGTCTTTTGGTTTTTCTTTCTATTGATTTCGTTATTTGTTTTGAATGAAACTTTTATGATTGCCTCTGCAAAATATTTTCCACATGAAAAAATATCATGTTGTAACGGTTTAAAAACAACGAATTTATCGTGTTTAGGTAACAATGATTTAATTATCGCGAAACGTATAGCTAAAAAATACAGGAATGATCTCCCTACGATAAGCTGCGGCCACATGCTGCATGCGACTGGACTTGTAGAAACCCCTTGCACCGTGGCCTTCGCTACGGTTACACTAAATTCAAGCAAATGTTTGTATCTAGCTATTTGTTTTAAAAGTATTTTGACTCGGGGTGCCCTTCTTTGTGAAGGCTGAGAAATACCCGTATTACCTGATCTGGATAATGCCAGCGTAGGGAAGTCAGATGCCTTCCCTGGTCATCGCTTCTTCACGCAAGGCAGGAGCGAACCTATGCAGCCTGACCTGCTCGATTTACACGTTTTACATCACTTCCGAACCCGTTCCCCGCTCACGCACTGTATGACCAATGATGTCGTGCAAACCCTTACGGCCAACGTTCTGCTGGCGCTTGGCGCTTCTCCGGCAATGGTGATTGAAGCCGAAGAGGCCGAGCAGTTTGCCGGAATGGCCGATGCGCTGCTGATTAACGTCGGTACCCTCACCACGCCCCGCGCGCAGTCGATGCGTCGGGCTATTGAGAGCGCGGTGGCGGCAGGCAAGCCCTGGACGCTTGACCCGGTTGCGGTGGGCGCCCTGGCGTTCCGTACCCGCTTTTGTCATCAAATCCTTGCCCTGAAACCAGCCGCCATTCGCGGCAATGCGTCGGAAATTCTCGCCCTTGCGGGGATGAGCGCAGGGGGACGCGGTGTCGATACCACCGACACCGCCGCTGCCGCTCTACCCGCCGCGCAGGCGCTGGCTCGCCAGACCAATGCCATTGTGGCAGTGACGGGGGAGGTGGATTACGTCACCGACGGCCAGCGCACCCGAATGGTTGCGGGCGGCGATCCGTTAATGACCCGCGTGGTGGGCACCGGGTGTGCGCTCTCGGCGGTGGTGGCGGCGAGTTGTTCCCTGCCGGGGGAGCGGCTGGATAATGTTGCCGCTGCCTGCGGATGGATGAAGCGTGCCGGAACGATCGCCGTTGCGCAGTCTCAGGGGCCGGGCAGCTTTGCCAGCGCGTTCCTTGATGCGCTGCATAACCTGGAGGCACAGGCATGAAACGAATTAATGCTCTGACGATTGCCGGTACCGATCCAAGCGGCGGTGCCGGTATCCAGGCCGACCTGAAAACGTTCTCCGCTCTTGGCGCTTACGGCTGCTCGGTGATCACCGCCCTGGTGGCGCAAAACACGCGCGGCGTGCAGTCGGTCTACCGTATCGAACCTGATTTTGTCGGTGCACAGCTGGACTCGGTATTCAGCGATGTGCGCATCGACACCACCAAAATTGGGATGCTGGCAGAAACGGATATCGTCGAAGCGGTGGCCGAGCGGCTGCAACGTTATCAGGTGCAAAATGTGGTGCTGGATACGGTGATGCTGGCTAAAAGCGGTGACCCGCTGCTCTCTGCCTCTGCTGTTGAGACATTGCGCAAGAAACTGCTGCCGCAGGTGGCGCTGATTACGCCAAATCTGCCGGAAGCGGCCGCACTGTTAGACGCGCCACACGCGCAGAACGAACGTGAGATGAAAGAGCAGGGGAACGCCCTGCTGGCGATGGGGTGTGGCGCGGTGCTAATGAAAGGCGGCCATCTCGATGACGAAGAAAGCCCGGACTGGCTCTTTACCCGCGACGGTGAACTGCGTTTCACGGCCCCGCGCGTGCATACCAAAAATACCCACGGTACGGGGTGCACGCTCTCTGCCGCGCTGGCGGCGCTGCGTCCACGGCACAACAGCTGGGACGATACGGTACGCGAGGCCAAAACATGGCTCTCGGCCGCGCTGGCAAAAGCCGATACTCTGGAAGTGGGTCACGGTATTGGGCCGGTTCATCATTTTCATGCATGGTGGTAAGCCAGTATACTGGCAGGAAACACCACGCCTGAGAAAACAGAGATGGAACAAGCGCATACCCGGTTAATCGCTAAACTGAATGAACGGATCGCCGCGCCCGACAACATGCCGCTGTATCTGAAATTTGCCGAAACGGTAAAAAACGCGGTACGCAGCGGAGTGCTGGAGCACGGGAATATTCTGCCCGGCGAGCGCGATCTGAGCCAGTTAACCGGGGTGTCGCGCATTACCGTGCGCAAAGCGATGCAGGCGCTGGAAGAAGAGGGCGTGGTAACGCGCGCCCGGGGTTACGGGACACAGATCAACAACATCTTTGAATATTCGCTCAAGGAAGCGCGCGGGTTTTCCCAGCAGGTGGTGCTGCGCGGTAAAAAACCTAACACGCTATGGGTGAATAAACGGGTGGTGAAGTGTCCGGAAGAGGTGGCCAGCCAGCTGTCGGTACCCCCGGACAGCGAGGTATTCTTGCTTAAGCGCATTCGTTACGTTGACGATGACGCGGTGTCGATTGAGGAGTCCTGGGTTCCGGTTGAGTTAATTCATGACCCGGACGCAATTGGCATCTCGCTGTACGACTACTTCCGTAGCCAGAATATCTTTCCGCAACGCACCCGCTCCCGGGTCAGCGCCCGGATGCCGGACAGCGAGTTTCAGGCGCATATCAGTATGGATGACAAAATACCGGTACTGGTGATCAAGCAGGTTGCGCTTGACCAGCAGCACCGGCCGATTGAGTACAGCATCAGCTACTGTCGCAGCGACCTATACGTCTTTGTGTGCGAGGAGTAATGCCTCGCGCGTCGGCGCGCAATCCCCGCCGCGGTGGCTGACCACCCAGGCCGCCACGGCATTTCCCAGCGTCACGGCATCCGCCAGACGCCATCCTGCCGCCAGACCGGCAAGCGTACCGCCCGCATGGCTGTCGCCTGCGCCAATGGTATCGACGACGGTGGCGGGAAACGCAGGAACATAACCCGATGCGTCGCCTTCATACCAGGCTGCGCCATCTTTGTCGTGACGAATAATCAGCGCGGCGCCATAACGGTGCTGCCACTGCACGCCTAAGGTATCAACGTCCATGCCAGCGCGCTCTGCGGCAATCTGCGCCTCCTGACGATTGAGCGACACGATAGGTTTCAGGGCCATGATCCGCGCCATCAGCGCGTCGGGAATATCAGCAATGCGGGGGCCAAAATCGATAAACGCGGTGACGTTTTCCAGCGACTCCAGCCAGCGTGTGAGCAGTTCGCCCGATGGCGATGCCAGCTGATAGCCGGACAGATACACCAGGCTACCCGGTGGGACGTTCAGCCCATCCAGCCAGTGCGGCTGCCACTGGTTCTCCACGCCACTAAACGACATAAAGGTGCGTTCGCCGTCAGGCTCTACCAGCGCCAGACACCAGCCGTTATCGCCCGCTTCGGCCTCCACGGCGCTGTGCAGATCCTGTCTTGCCATGGCGTTACGGATGATCTCCGCCCATACGCCGTGGCCGACGGGCAGGGCGTTTTGCGCCGCAATGCCGAGCCGCTTCAGGGCGATGGCAATATTCAGCGCACAGCCGCCGATATTCACCCCTTGTTGTTTCAGCTCGATATCGCATCCGCGCCAGGGCAGGGCGTACGCGTCGGCGATCACGTCGATGACCGCCGCGCCCAGCACCGTGACCGGGCGTGTGGCCTGTAATGTTTCAAGACGCTGGGCTAACGTACTCATACGCCCTCCCTTTGCTCCCGGTAGTGCAGCAGTTTTTCGCAATAGTAGTCAAAATCGAGCCGGTTTTCGGTATCGAGTTCATCCTTCAGCGCCGGGTCAATTGCCTGCACGCCGTGCAGTGCCCCGCAGATGGCCGTTGCCATCGCCCCGATGGTGTCTGTATCACCACCGAGGTTGGCGCACAAAATCGCGCAGCGGTTAGGGTCCGTGCCGGCCAGCTCCACCATCGCAATCGCCGCCGGAACGGACTCAATGGTGCTGGTGCCCGCACCAATAAGCTGATAAACCTGCTCGCTGGCGGAGTCGATGCCGTGTGCTTCCCGCACGGTCTTAAGCGCCAGTTCAATACGAGCCGCCAGCGAGGCGCTGAAGGTGGTGGTATTCGCCTCCTGTGCGTAGCGGGCAATGCCGGGCAGGGCATCGACGATGTTCTGCCAGCGCTCGCCGTCGATGGCGCGCGAAACCGCCCAGGCAATCACCACGGCCCCGGCGATGGCGAGGTCCGATTTATGCGTCGGGCTGGAGGCCAGCGCGACCTGCCCGACAAAATGTTCCAGCCGCGTCGCCGGTAGCAGGCAGCCCAGCGGGGAAGCCCGCATCGCCGCCCCGTTGGTCACACCGTTGTTGTCCAGTTCACTGACGGGTTTGCCGTCGCGGATGGCGTTAAGCGCGATTTTTGAGGTGGGACCCAGCACGTTTTTATTAAAGGCATCGAAATCCAGCGCCCAGTTCAGGATGTGTTTGCCGATGACATCCGCGTCAATCTCCCCGTCGCATTCGATAATTGCATCGGCCAGGCACAGCGCCATCGAAGTATCATCGGTAAACTCCGCGCGCTTAAAATAGCAGGCCGCGTTATTCTCTGCCGGGCCGGGTAAGAAGCGGTCGATCCAGCCGAAGTGCGCTTTTACGCGCTTTCTTGGCCACAGCTCGGAGGGCATACCCATCGCATCCCCTAACGCCTGCCCGTAAAGAGCACCGAGAATACGTTCTTGTTTCATTTAACTTCCCCTTGTGTCAGCGCAGCATCGCCATCAACCACCTCAATTGCGGTGATCTCTTTGTCCGATTCGCGGAAAAACAGCATAAACAGCACGGCGATCACGGCAATCATGATCGCACCGAATGTCCACATTCCGGCCCAGTTGAAGGTCAGCCCATTCACCGGCTCTTTGTAAGCGAACATTTTTTCCATCATCACGCCGCCCAGGCGGTAACCCAGCAGGCTACCAAAGCCCTGACAGCACAGCGTAATCAGGCCTTGCGCAGCCGTACGCATATGCGCCGGCGCTTTTTTATCCACGTAGATATACGCGGTTACATAGTAGAAGTCGTAGCTCACCCCGTGCAGCAGAATGCCGAGGAACAGCAACGCATAGGTGAAGTATTGTTCCGCGCCGCCGTAAACAAAGAAACCGTAGCGGATGGCGGCCGTGAGCAGGCCCAGCAGTAAGACCTTCTTAATACCAAAGCGTTTAGTGAAGAACGGCAGCGCCAGCATAAAGAAGATTTCAGAGAACTGGCCGAGCGTCATCCAGCCGGTGGCGTTTTTCATCCCCACTTCGGTGAGATAGCCGTTGGCGAAGATGTAATAGAAGGCCAGCGGCATCGCGAACAGGAAAGAGCAGAAGAAGAACACCAGGAAGTTTTTGTCGCGCAGCAGGATCAGCGCGTCCAGACCGAGCATCACTTTGAAATCCAGCTTGCCTGTACTTTTCGGCGGCGTATTCGGCAGGAACAGGGCAAACACGCCCAGCAGGGCGGAGCTGGCTGCGGTCATCAGCAGCGGAATATTGGTATCAGAGATATCGCTATAGCCCAGCATCTGCGGCAGGAACCCGCATGCCAGACCGGAGGCGATCCAGCCGATAGTGCCCATCACGCGAATACGCGGGAAATCGGCTTCTACGTCATCGACGTTGGCGAAGGCAATACTGTTGGTCAGCGCAATGGTGGGCATATAGGTAAGAGAGTAGGCCAGCAGCAGCGGGAAGAAGGTGCTGAACTGGGTTTGCTGTGCGGCGAAGTACATCAGAATGGCACCGGCAAACATCAGAACCGCCAGCACTTTCTGGGCGGCAAAGAAGCGGTCGGTCAGCGAGCCGACGAGAATAGGCGACAGGATCGCCGCAATGGCCGTACAGGCATAGGACCAGCCAATCTCCCCCGCGGTAAAGCCGCTTTTGCTCAGCCATAGCCACAGCGGCACAAACCACGCTCCCCAGATAAACCATTCAACAAACATCATGAATGACAGTTGGACTTTCGTTTTCATTGTTTAATCCTGCATGTCAGTGAGAGTACGCCTTTAACATACCATTCAATAATACCTTTAAAATACCTTTGCGGTGATTGTTTGATCAATGTAACAGTTTTGTTGTACACGAATCGAGCCAGCAGATTGTGCTGAAAAAAAATGCAAATGCTGGAAAATCTGTTAAGTCGGTACCAGGCTTAGTCTGCCCATAAAAATGTGGGTCTGGATAAACACTCACCGACATGACGTCGGAATTACGGGAGCATCGCTATGACTGATATTGCGCAGTTGCTTGGCAAAGACGCCGACAGCCTTTTACAGCATCGTTGTATGACCATTCCAGCCGACCAGCTTTATCTGCCCGGCCACGACTACGTTGACCGCGTGATGGTGGATAACAACCGTCCACCGGCCGTGCTGCGAAATATGCAGACGCTCTATAATACCGGGCGGCTGGGCGGTACCGGGTATCTCTCGATTCTGCCGGTTGACCAGGGCGTTGAGCACTCGGCAGGCGCCTCCTTTGCAGCCAATCCGCTCTACTTTGATCCGAAGAACATTGTTGAGCTGGCGATTGAAGCGGGCTGTAACTGTGTGGCCTCTACCTATGGCGTGCTGGCGTCTGTTTCACGGCGTTATGCCCACCGCATTCCTTTCCTCGTCAAACTGAACCACAACGAGACGCTCAGCTACCCAACCGAATATGACCAGACCCTCTACGCCAGCGTGGAGCAGGCGTTCAATATGGGCGCAGTAGCGGTTGGGGCAACGATCTACTTCGGCTCTGAGCAGTCCCGTCGTCAAATTGAAGAGATTTCCGCTGCCTTTGAACGCGCCCATGAACTCGGGATGGTGACCGTGCTGTGGGCGTATCTGCGTAACTCCGCGTTTAAAAAAGACGGGGTGGACTACCACGTCTCAGCTGACCTGACCGGTCAGGCGAACCACCTGGCCGCAACCATTGGCGCTGACATCGTGAAGCAGAAAATGGCCGAAAATAACGGCGGCTATAAGGCGGTGAACTTCGGTTATACCGATGACCGTGTCTACAGCAAACTGACCAGCGATAACCCGATCGACCTGGTGCGCTACCAGCTGGCGAACTGCTACATGGGACGCGCCGGGCTGATTAACTCCGGCGGTGCGGCGGGTGGAGATACTGACCTGTCTGACGCGGTACGCACGGCGGTTATCAACAAACGCGCAGGCGGTATGGGGCTGATACTTGGCCGTAAAGCGTTTAAGAAATCGATGGCGGACGGCGTGAAGCTGATCAATGCGGTTCAGGATGTCTATCTGGACAGCAAAGTGACGATCGCCTGACGCCTCACTCTCCCTCTCCCTGTGGGAGAGGGCTGGGGTGAGGGGATTAGCGCAGAAGCACACAATCCGGCGGCAACCGGCACTGCAGCGCGCCGGGCAATACCTCTATGCGGAAATGCTCCCCGCTCAACGGTTCCCCATCCAGATTAAACGTCATCCCGTGCGGGGCATTCACTTCGAACCACGCGGATTTTCCGGCAATAATGTTTGGGCTCTCTTCGGGCTGCGTCAGTGTGGTAAATAGCGCGGGCAGCAGGCCGTCGCCGGTGAAAATACGCAGCTGAAGCTGACCGTCATTAATCAGCGCCTCCGGGCAAAGCTGCTGCCCGCCGCCTGCCTGACGACCGTTGCCAATGCCAATCACCAGCGCGTCTCCCTGCCACTGGAAATCCTCGCCGCGAATTTCGCAGCGGTCAGGCTTGAGGGTGTCCATACGCATCAGACCGTGGATCAGATAAGAGACACCGCCCAGCGCCGCTTTGAGTTTTTCCGGCGTTTCGCTGGTGATCCGCGTGCCGAACCCGCCCGTCGCCATGTTGATAAAGCAGGTTTTGTCATTCACCTGCGCAATGTCCACGGCGGTAGCTTTGCCAAGGATCGCCAGTTGCAGGGCTTTACTTAACTCCTCCGGAATGCCAGCGCTGGTGGCAAAATCATTGGCGGTACCGAGCGGTAAAATGCCCATCACCGGGCGGTCTTCGGTGTGCAGGTCGACAAGCGCAGAGGCGATCTCATTGATGGTGCCGTCGCCGCCGCCGGAGATGATGGTCTCGACACCCAACGTCAGGCCTTCATGGATGTACCGTGCCGCGTCGCCTTTTTCCCACGTGACCCGTACATGGATCCGCGCCCCGTCTTCCCGTAAATCAGTGATTACCTGACGCAGCAGATCGTTGCCTGCACTTTTACCATTGAGAATCAATAAACTGTCTGGATAGGTTGCCATCCTCGCTGCTCCCTTTTTTAGCGTTAGTAAGAGTGTATAGCAGTGCGGAAAAAAGCGGGTAAGAACAGGATGAAAGGGAAAAATAAGGCCGCCAATTTTATCTGGAGGCCTTTCCAATTTAGACTCATTTATGAGGAGGGTAATCGAAACCTCCATGAGGAGGACGACAGCGATAAATGCGTTGTAATCCCAATCTCCACCCTTTCAGAAAACCGAACCGCTTCAGGCTAATCAGCGTGTACTTTGAGCAGGAAGGAGTATGGCGGCAGCGATTACGGATACTCATTGGGGCATGGTTACGGTATAAGAGTATGAAATGTATGCTAAGCCATTTAAGTATCTGTCACTTCTTTTCTGAAAGTAATGACATAATAGTGGGTCAATGTTGATTTATTTCCGCCAAAGCACCCTGGCCGCTCTTCTATACCGATTGTATCAACGCGCTGGAATTCCCACCCTTCGGCAGCCCAGGAATTCACTTCTTGCTCTAAATACGCTGCTGCAATGCCATCTTTATTATCCTTTGCCTTGATAGAAATGTTTGGTGGAATCTGAACCATCTTATAGGTGTACATATAGAATCCCTTGCTTTTTGAGTGGTTATTGATGGTAAGGCCTGACATCTTTTGATTCAAATGGATTGTTGTAGAAACAAGGTGATGCGATCGCCTACAGGCATCAAAAGTGTAATTTTATTTCCTCAGGAGATGTTCCATGCAAGTGCAGCAGAATGGCGAAAAACAGAGCATTAAAAAAATAAGCCCACGTAAGGGAGATTACGCGGGCTAAGGAGGTGGTTCCTGGTACAGCTAGCATTTATGGGTTATGTTTTTCAGCGCTGGGGATAATACCCGTATTGAACGAAGCGGTATGTGATCCGATTCTAAGAATTTTCCCGGCGCGAAAAAATTTCCCTGGTTGACTATTTACTATGCGGATTTCGGGTGCTTTCACCGTTGAAATTGCGCATCAGCAGGGCAAACTCCAGCTCCACCTCTTCCGGTACCGGCAGCCAGACGGTATGGCCATTGCCCGGCGCAACCTCAATCGCTTCGCCTTTGCCGTTCTCCAGGTGTTCCAGCGTGAAGTTCATGTTGCCCTGCGGGGTCATCAGCTCCAGGCTGTCGCCTTTGGTGAACTTGTTTTTCACCGCCACGGCGGCCAGCGTACCTTTGCGCTCGCCGGTAAAATCGCCGACAAACTGCTGACGCTCGGACACAGAATAGCCGTGCTCGTAATTCTGGTAGTCGTCATGGGTATGACGACGCAGGAAACCTTCGGTATAGCCGCGGTGCGCCAGACCTTCCAGAGTTTCCAGCAGGCTGGTGTCGAACGGTTTACCGGCTGCCGCGTCGTCAATCGCTTTGCGGTACACCTGTGCGGTACGCGCGCAGTAGTAATAGGATTTGGTGCGGCCTTCAATTTTCAGGGAGTGCACGCCCATCTGGGTCAGACGTTCAACGTGGGCGACGGCGCGCAGATCTTTTGAGTTCATGATGTACGTGCCATGCTCGTCTTCAAAGGCGGTCATGTACTCGCCCGGACGTTTGGCCTCTTCAATCATAAACACGCTGTCGGTTGGCGCGCCGATGCCCAGCGTAGGCTCAACGTTCGTAACCGGGATTGGCTCATGCTTGTGGACGATATTACCGATATCGTCCTCTTTGCCTTCCTGGACATTATATTCCCAGCGGCAGGCGTTGGTGCAGGTGCCCTGGTTCGGGTCGCGCTTGTTGATGTAACCGGAGAGCAGGCAACGCCCGGAGTAGGCCATGCACAGCGCACCGTGAACGAAAATTTCGATTTCCATATCCGGCACCTGGGTGCGGATCTCTTCAATCTCGTCGAGAGAGAGTTCACGCGACAGAATGACGCGGGTCAGCCCCATCTGTTTCCAGAATTTGACCGTCGCCCAGTTAACGGCGTTAGCCTGCACGGAGAGGTGAATATCCATCTCCGGGAAGTTCTCCCGAACCAGCATGATTAAACCAGGATCCGACATGATTAGCGCGTCCGGCCCCATATCCACCACCGGCTTCAGGTCACGGATGAACGTCTTCAGCTTGGCGTTGTGCGGCGCGATGTTGACCACCACGTAGAATTTTTTGCCCAGGGCATGCGCTTCGTTGATGCCGAGCTGCAGATTCTCGTGGTTGAATTCGTTGTTGCGCACGCGTAGCGAGTAGCGCGGCTGGCCCGCGTAGACGGCGTCGGCACCATAGGCGAAAGCGTAACGCATATTTTGCAGCGTTCCCGCCGGGGAAAGGAGTTCCGGTTTAAACATGTTTATTCTCGTTCTGATGACAGGTCAGATCCGCGTGCACCAGGTGCAGCGGTAAGGGGAGATCCCCCACTTTAAGGGCGGGCATTGTAGCGCCGCGGGGCAGGGAGGTAAAGCTTTGCCCCTCACCCCTTTGTGGAGAGGGTTAGGGTGAGGGGGCGTTTAGCTATGCAATCCTGCACGCATCCGCTTCCCAGCGGTATCCCACGCCATACACCGCGCGAATAAATGACTGTTCGGCGTCGAGCGCCTCCAGCTTACGGCGCAGGTTTTTGATGTGGCTGTCGATGGTGCGGTCCGTCACCACGCGGTAATCGTCATACAGGTGGTTGAGCAGCTGCTCGCGAGAGAACACTTTCCCCGGCTCGTGGGAAAGGGTTTTCAGCAGGCGGAACTCTGCAGGCGTGAGATCGAGAAGCTTGCTGCGCCAGCTGGCCTGGAAGCGGCTCTCATCAACAATCAGCGGGCTTTCGGCGTCCAGCACCTGAAGCTCGCGCTGCGGTTTACAGCGACGCAGAATGGTTTTCACGCGGGCGACCACTTCACGCGGGCTGTAGGGTTTGCAGATGTAATCGTCCGCGCCAATTTCGAGTCCCAGCAGGCGGTCGATCTCTTCGATTTTTGCCGTCACCATGACGATCGGCACGTCGGAGAAGCGACGAATTTCCCGGCACAGGGTCAGGCCATCCGTTCCGGGGAGCATCAGATCCAGCAGGATCAGATCCGGCGGCGTCTGGCGCACGTACGGTAACACCTGATCGCCATGGCTGATAAGCGACGGGGCGTAGCTGGCCGCACGTAAATAGTCGATCAGTAACTGCCCAAGCTTAGGCTCGTCTTCCACAATCAAAATGCGTGGCGTGTTTTCGTCAATCGGTAATTCGGTCATGCTTCTCTCGATAAATCCCGTTCCAGCGGTAACTCTACTGTAATGCTAACCCCGCCAAAAGGCGAATGGGCGGCACGCAGGGTGCCATTGTGCGCCTCGACGATATTAACGCAAATCGCCAGTCCCAGCCCGGAGCCGCCGCTGGCACGGTTGCGGGAGCCTTCGGTGCGATAAAAACGTTCAAACAGTTTTTCCAGCTGCGCATCCTGCACGCCGGGAGCGGAGTCGGCAAAGGTGAGGGCGAAGCGGCCGTTTTCCTGTTTGCCGGAGATGTGTAGTCCGCCACCGCTGTCGGTGTATCGCAGGCTGTTTTCCAGCAGGTTGTTGAAGAGCTGCATCAGACGATCTTTATCGCCAAACACCACCGCGCTGTCCGGCAGGGAGAGGTCAATGGTCAGGTTGCGGCTGGCAAAACGTTCGCGGAAAGCCCCACTGATAACCTCCAGAATGTTGATCACGTCCACCGGTGCTTTCTGGTAGGCCAGCGCCCCTTCGTCTGACATGGAGAGCTGGTGCAGATCGTCTACCAGTTTGGTCAGCGTACCCACTTCCGCCTGCAGCGAAGCCACGGATTCGGGCGTGAACTTGCGCACGCCATCCTGAATGGCCTCCAGTTCGCCGCGCAGCACTGCCAGCGGGGTGCGCAGCTCGTGCGAAATATCGGCCATAAAATCGCGCCGCATCTGCTGGTTTTTCTCCAGCGTACTGGCGAGCTGGTTAAAATCCTGCGCCAGCTTGCCCAGCTCATCCTGGCTGCGCGTGTCCACGCGGGTGGAAAAATCCCCGGCGGCCAGTTTATGCGTGCCTTCCACCAGCCTTTTCACCGGGGCGAGCAGGCCCCGCGCCAGCGGGAAGGTGGCAAGCGCGGCCAGCAGCGTGGAGAGGATGACGATCAGCCAACTGGCCCGGCGCTGCTGACGATCGAAGTTGATATCGGTGTTGCGCGTCAGGCGTTCCACTGGCGAGGCGATAACCCAGCCGACGGTAGCGTTATTCACTTTGATTGCCCGCCGGGTGCCGTCCGGAGGGATGGGCGCACGAGGGCCAACCAGCGTGCGCATATCCTGGTCGATCACCCAGAACTGGGTGCGCCAGCCGTGGGGCGGCATGCCCGGGCCGGGGCGGTCATCGCCGCTATCGTGCTCCAGCGAGCGCAGGATCTGGAAGATAAAACGGTCGTTGTTGCGCAAAAAACGCCAGTTCCCGTGCTGGGCATACTGCTCGCTCAGTGCATCGCTCAAACCCTGCAGGCGCTGCTCATTACCATGCTTAATGTAATCGATAAAACCGCGCTCAAAGCTGAGCCGTACGGCCCAGTGCATGGTGATCAGCAGGACAATACAGGTGGCAAAAATTGCCAGAAAGAGCTTACCGGTAATGCCCGGACGCCAGAATTTCATGATCCACTCCTTTTACTGCGCCGGATAACGACGTTCTTACGGGTATCATCCGGCACACGGGCGAAGATGAAAGCGGGCAGGGCGATGATAACCGCCATGCTGAGATACGTGTATAAAAAGACCTGATGCGCCACCGGCGTGTCGATGCTGAGATGGTGCTGACCGTACATGCCGAGCAGTAAACCGGCAATGGTGACCCCCACGCTCATGGAGAGCTGCATGATCATCGACAGCAGACTGTTGCCGCTGCTTGCCAGTTCGTCCGGCAGATCCTTCAGCGTCAGGGTGTTCATCGACGAGAAGCGCATGGAGTTAATAATGCCCTGGCAGAACAGCACCAGCGGCAGAGCGTAGTACCAGCCCATCAGCGCTACGGCCATAAACAGCAGGCTGACCAGTGCCAGCCCCAGCGTGGCGGTGACCAGCACGTGGCGATAGCCAAAGCGGTTAACCACCTGCACCACAATGCGCTTCATTCCCATGCTGCCCAGCACCATCGGGATCATCATCAGCCCCGCGTGAAACGGTGAAAAGCCCATACCGATTTGCAGGAACACGGGTGTCATAAACGGCAGCATGCCGCTGCCCACGCGCCCCGCAAAACTTCCGAACAGGCCAAGCCGGTAAGTAGGGTTTTTAAACAGCGTCAGGCTGAACAGCGCCCGGTCGTTTCCTCTGGCATGCCACAGATACCACAGAATGGCGCTCATCCCGATAACGATCAGAATGGCGAGCGTCAGGGAGGAGATTCCCAGCCCTTTTTGCCCGTCGAGAGCGAGGGTCAGCGTCGCCATACCGGTGGCGAGCAACAGAAAACCGACTACATCAAAGCGCCGCGTCTGCAGGGTATAGTTGGGCATCAACGCCAGGGTGGCGATAGCACCAATAATGCCCACCGGCAGGTTGATGAGGAAAATCCAGTGCCAGGAGGCATATTCCACGAGTATCCCGCCCAGCGCCGGACCAAGCAGCGGACCCACCTGGCCTGGTAAGGTCACAAAAGTCATTGCCGCCATATACTGCTCGCGCGGGACGATTTTCATCACCGTCAGTCGCCCGACTGGCACCATCATGGCTCCGCCAACGCCCTGCAGAACGCGTGCCATCACCAGCTGATCCAGCGTATTCGCCATCGCGCAACACAGCGACCCCGCGGTAAACAGCACGATAGCGGTGAAGAAGATATTGCGCACCCCCACTTTGTCCGCCAGCCAGCCGCTGGCAGGGAGCATCACGGCAACGGTCAGCACGTAGGAGACAATCACCATATGCATATGCAGCGGGCTCTCCCCCAGGCTTTTTGCCATTGAGGGGAGGGCGGTGTTGACGATGGTGGTATCCAGCGACTGCATAAAAAAGCCGAAGGCCACTATCCATAATTGCCAGCGAACGTTACTGGGAAGATCAGTCATTTACCCGGTCACCGTGGTTCTGTCTTTACGTGAAAAACGCAGACGCAGGCGGTCAAAGAACAGATAGACCACCGGCGTGGTGTAGAGCGTCAGGAGCTGACTCATCACCAGCCCACCGACAATAGTGATCCCCAGCGGCTGGCGCAGCTCTGAACCATCGCCACCGGAGATCACCAGCGGCAGCGCGCCAAACAGCGCCGCCAGCGTGGTCATCATGATCGGACGAAAACGCAGCAGGCAGGCCTGGAAAATTGCCTCTTCTGGAGTCAGGTTGCCGTTACGCTGAGCCTCCAGCGCAAAGTCCACCATCATGATGGCGTTTTTCTTCACAATACCAATTAACAGCATGATCCCGATTAAGGCGATGAGGCTAAAGGGCGCGCCAAACAGCTCCAGCGCCAGCAACGCCCCCACGCCTGCCGATGGTAGCGTCGAGAGAATGGTCAGCGGATGAACATAGCTCTCATACAGCACGCCAAGCACGATATAGACCGTGGCAATGGCCGCCAGAATCAAAATCACCTGCGAATTCATCGTCTCCTGGAAGACCTGCGCGGTCCCGGCAAAACTGCCGCGCACGGTCGAGGGCACGCCGAGCTGGGTCATGGCACGGTCGATGGCCTCGCTGGCCTCGGAAAGCGACGAGCCGGTGGGCAGGTTAAAGGAGATTGTGGACGCTGCCGACAACCCCTGATGGTTCACAGAGAGCGGCGCGTTAGCGGGCCGCCAGCTGGCGAAGTAAGAGAGCGGGATCGCTTTACCGTCGTTGTTAATGACAAACATTTTATCCAGCGCGCTGATGTCCTGGGTATAGCGCGGGTCCACTTCCATCACCACCTTGTACTGGTTCATTGGCTGATAGATGGTGGAAATCTCGCGCTGGCCAAAGGCGTTGTTCAGCAGACTGTTGGCGGCTTCAACGTTAATGCCCAGCCGCGACATGGTTTCACGATCGTAGGTCAACGCCATCTCTGCCCCGTTGTCCTGCTGATCGGAGTTCACGTCCGCCAGCTGCGGCAGGGCGGCCAGCGCTTTACGGATTTTGGGCTCCCACTCGCGCAGCGCGGCCAGATCGTCAGAGAGCAGGGTGTACTGGTAACTGGCGTTCGCCTGACGTCCGCCCACGCGGATATCCTGAACGGCCATCAAAAACAGGTTGGCGCCTGGCTCTTTGGCGAGCTTCATTCGCAGCCGGTCTATCACCTGCTGCGCCGTTTCATTGCGCTCGCCGCGTGGCTTAAGGGTGATAAACATCATGCCGCTGTTAACGCGTGACCCGCCGGTAAAGCCGGTGACGTTATCCACCGCCTTGTCTTCGCGGATGATCTTCATAAAATCCTGCAGCTTGCCGCGCATCGCCTGGAAGGAAATACTCTGGTCAGCCTGGATGCCGCCCATCAGCACGCCGGTGTCCTGCTCCGGGAAGAAGGTTTTCGGGATGGAGATATACAGCCAGACGTTGAGCGCGATGGTGCCGACAAGCACCAGACCAACCAGCCGCGTGTGGTTGAGCACCCACTTCAGTGATTTTCCGTACCCTTCCTGCATTGCCAACAGGAAACGACCAAACCCTTTACGACGCGGCTGCGAGTGCGGTTTGCTGCGCTTAAGCATCCAGCCGCACATCATTGGCGTGAGCGTTAGCGAGATAATCAGTGAGATGCCGATAGCCACCGAAAGGGTGACGGCAAATTCGCGCAGCAGTCGCCCCGGCAGCCCGCCCATCAGCAGCAGCGGCAGGAATACCGCCACCAGCGACAGGCTCATGGAGAGCACCGTAAAGCCCACTTCGCGCGTGCCCTGCAGGGCGGCCTGCAGCGGTTTTACCCCGGCTTCCAGATGGCGGGAAATATTCTCCAGCACCACGATGGCGTCATCGACCACAAAGCCGGTGGCGATGGTCAGCGCCATCAGCGACAGGTTATTCAGGCTAAAGCCGCACAGGTACATGGCGGCGAAGGTACCAATCAGCGACACCGGTACCGCAACGGCAGGAATAAGCGTTGCGCGGCCCGAGCGCAGAAACAGGAACACCACCAGAATCACCAGCCCGACGGAGATCACCAGCGTCTGTTCCACCTCTTCAAGCGAGGCGCGAATGGTCGGCGAACGATCCTGGGCAATCTGCAGATCAATAGCGGCTGGGATGGTCTTCTGTAACTCCGGCAAACGCGCGCGAATGCTGTTTACCGTTTCGATAATATTGGCTTCCGGCAGCTTGCGGATCATCAGCAAGATGGCCGGTTTGGCGTTGGTCATCCCGGCGTTGCGCACGTCCTGCACCGAGTCGGTGACGCTGGCTACGTCGCTTAAACGTACCGCCGCGCCGTTATTGTAGTGGATGATGAGCGGCTGATATTCGGCGGCGGTTTTGAGCTCGTCGTTGGTCTGGATCTGCCAGCGGTGGCTGTTGCTCTCTATCGCCCCCTGCGGCCTGCGCACGTTGGCGCTGCTGATGGCGGAGCGCACGTCATCCAGCGACACGCCCTGGTTAAACAGCGCCTGCGGGTTCAGGCCGACGCGCACGGCGGGCAGGGAGCTACCGCCAACGCTCACGTCACCCACGCCGTTTATTTGTGAGATCGTCTGCGCCAGCTGGGTCGACGCAAAGTCGTAGAGCTGCCCCTGGGAATAGGTGTCCGAGGTCAGCGTCAGGATCATGATCGGCGCGTCGGACGGGTTGGCTTTACGGTAGGTCGGGCGGCTTGGCATTCCGCTCGGCAGCAGGCTTTGCGCGGCGTTGATCGCCGCCTGCACGTCGCGCGCCGCACCGTTAATATCCCGGTCGAAGCTGAACTCCAGAATGATGCGCGTGCTGCCGAGCGAGCTGCTGGAGGTCATCTCGTTGACCCCCGCAATTCGCCCGAGCGAGCGTTCCAGTGGCGTGGCAACCGACGAGGCCATGGTCTCCGGCGACGCGCCCGGCAGCGATGCGCTGACCATGATCACCGGAAAATCCACCTGCGGCAGGGGGGCCACCGGCAGCAGGCGGAAGCCCAGCACGCCGCACAGCGTAATGGCGAGCGAGATTAAAATCGTCGCCACCGGGCGGTAAATGAAGAGGGCGAAAAACTTCACTTACGCCTCCTCTTCACGTTTCGGGAAGCGGCTTTTGGTCCACAGGGCCAGTTGGTCAAACAGCAGGTAAATCACCGGCGTGGTGAACAGCGTCAGCACCTGGCTCACCAGCAGACCACCGACCATGCCGATACCCAGCGGACGGCGCAGCTCGGCACCGACGCCGGTGCTGAGCATCAGCGGCAGCGCGCCCAGCAGGGCGGCGAGCGTGGTCATCAGGATCGGACGAAAACGCAACAGACAGGCCTGGAAGATGGCGTCTCGCGGCGACATGCCCTGCTCGCGCTCGGCGGCAAGGGCGAAGTCGATCATCATGATGGCGTTTTTCTTCACGATCCCGATAAGCAGAATGATGCCGATAATGGCGATGACGTCCAGTTCGCTGCCCGCCAGCATCAGGGCCAGTAGCGCACCCACCCCGGCGGTCGGCAGGGTGGAGAGGATGGTGATTGGGTGGATAAAGCTTTCGTACAGCACCCCAAGGACGATGTACATCGCCACCACCGCAGCCACGATCAGCCAGATGGTATTGCCCAGCGCAGCCTGGAACGCCAGGGTGCTGCCCTGGAACTGGGTCTGAATATCAGACGGGAAGTTGAGTTCTTTCTCCGCGCCCAGAATGGCCTCGACCGCTTCACCCAGCGAATAGTTGTCCGGTACGTTGAACGAGATGGTGGTGGACGGGAACTGATCGAGATGGTTAATCGACAGCGGCGTATAACGCTCCTCCACGCTGGCTATGGCGCTTAACGGCACAATACCACCGTCTTTGCTGGTCAGGCGCACCGAGTCCAGCGCGGCCAGGCCGGGCGTGTTATCGGTGTTGTGTTCCAGCACCACGCGATACTGATTCGCCTGGGTATAAATGGTGGAGATGAGGCGCTGACCAAAGGCGTTATAGAGCGCGTTGTCCACGTCGGACATGGTGATGCCCAGCCGGCTGGCAGTATCGCGATTGACATTCACATATGCCGCCAGCCCTTTGTCCTGCCAGTCGCTGCTGACGTCAGAAAGCTGCGGCAGCGCCTTGAGTTTGTTGACCAGTTGCGGTACCCACGTGCTCAGCGCATCAAGGCTGGTCGCCTGAAGCGTGAACTGGTACTGCGTGCGGCTGACCTGGGTATCGATGGTCAAATCCTGAATTGGCTGCAGGTAAAGTTCAATGCCCGGCACGCGCGCCACGGCAGTTTGCAGCCGCTCAATAACGGCGTTGACCCGATCGTCGCGGTCATCCAGCGGCTTGAGGTTGATCTGCAGACGCGCACTGTTCAGCGACGGGTTGGTGCCATCGACGCCCACATACGCGGTCAGGCTTTCCACCGCCGGATCTTTCATGATGATGTCAGAGACCTGCTGCTGACGCTGCGCCATACTGGCGAAGGAGACCGACTGGGGCGCCTGAAGCGTGCCCTGAATAATGCCGTTGTCCTGGATGGGGAAAAAGCCTTTCGGGATAACGATCCACAGCATGACGCTGAGTGCCAGCGTGCCGAGCGCCACGCCGAGCGTCGCCCACGGGTGGTTAAGCACTTTTGCCAGCACCCGGCCGTAAGCGGCAATGATCCGTTCGAACATCCGCTCAGAGGCGCGAGAGAAACGGTTTTGCTTGCGCAGGGATTCATGGCTCAGCATGCGGGCGCACATCATTGGCGTCAGGGTCAGCGACACCACGGCAGAGATCAGAATGGCGACCGCCAGCGTGACGGCAAACTCGCGGAACAGTCGCCCGACGATATCGCCCATAAACAGCAGCGGGATCAGCACCGCAATCAGCGAGAAGGTCAGCGAGATAATGGTAAATCCGATCTCGCCCGCACCTTTCAGCGCAGCGGCCAGCGGTTTTTCGCCTTTCTCGATATAGCGCGAGATGTTCTCGATCACAACGATGGCATCATCCACCACGAAGCCGGTGGCGATGGTGAGCGCCATCAACGTCAGGTTGTTGATCGAAAAATCGAGGAACACCATCACGGCAAATGTTCCCACCAGCGAGAGCGGCACGGCAACGGCGGGAATGATGGTTGCCGGTACGTTGCGCAGGAACAGATAGATGATCATCACCACCAGCGCAATCGCCAGCATCAGCTCAAACTGGGTATCGGTAACCGACGCGCGAATGTTGGTGGTACGGTCGGAAAGCACCTTCACAGTGACCGATTTGGGCAGGCTTTCAATAAGCTGCGGGAGCATGGTGCGAATGCTGTCGGCGGTTTCAATGATGTTAGCGCCCGGCTGGCGCTGCACGTTCATCACAATCGCCTGCTGTTTGTTGGCCCACGCACCCAGCCAGCTGTTTTCTGCGCCTTGCTCAACGGTGGCGACGTCACCCAGACGTACCGGCGCACCGTTCTGGTAGGCAATAATCAGCTGACGGTACTCATCGGCAGACTGCATCTGATCGTTAGCCGAGAGCGTCACGGCGCGGGTGGGGCCGTCCAGCGAGCCTTTCGCCGAGTTAACGTTGGCGTTGCTGATGGCGGTGCGGATGGTTTCGCTGGTCAGCCCCAGCGCAGCGATGGCCTGCGCGTTAAGCTTCACGCGCACCGCCGGGCGTTGTCCGCCCGCCAGCGTTACCAGCCCGACGCCGGAGACCTGGGAAATTTTCTGCGCCACGCGGGTTTCGACCATGTCTTCCACCTGCGTCATTGGCATGGCGGAAGAGGTGACAGCAAGGGTCATGATCGGCGGATCCGCCGGGTTTACTTTGCTGTAGACCGGCGGGTTAGGCAGGTCTGACGGCAGCAGGTTGGTGGCAGCGTTGATCGCAGCCTGCACCTCCTGCTCGGCCACGTCCAGCGACAGCGAGAGCTGGAACTGCAGCGTTACCACCGATGCCCCACCGGAGCTTTGCGATGACATCTGTTTCAGGCCCGACATCTGACCAAACTGGCGTTCCAGCGGAGCGGTAATAGCGGAGGTCACCACATCCGGGCTGGCGCCAGGATAGAGGGTAACGACCTGAATGGTGGGGTAATCCACTTCCGGCAGCGCCGAGACGGGCAGGAAGCGATAGCCAATAATCCCGGCGAGCAGGATCGCCACCATCAGCAGCGTGGTGGCAACAGGGCGCAGAATAAACAGGCGTGATGGCCCACCTGTTGCGCCTGGCGGCATGACCTGCATCAGGAGTTCGCTCCCTGTTTCGCGGGTTCAACCACTTCGACTTTGGCGCCTTCGGTCAGACGATCGATACCGTCCGTCACCACGCGGTCGCCCGCAGAGAGTCCGGCGCTGATCACAACCGTCTGGCTGTCCTGAATCCCGGTTTTCACCAGGTGCTTGCTGACTTTATTGTCGCTGTTCAGCACCCAGACGAAGTCACCTTCGTTGCCCATCTGCAGCGCGGCGGTGGGGATCACCACCGCGTTTTCTTCGGTCGCCACCAGCATGCGTGCGTTTACAAACTGATTCGGGAAGAGGGCGTCGTCCTGGTTGTTAAAGCGCGCTTTCAGCTTGATGGTGCCGGTGGTGGTGTCGATCTGGTTATCCAGGCTAAGCAAAGAACCTTCGCTCAATTTCTGCTTGTTGGTACGGTCCCAGGCTTCCACCACCAGCCCCTTTCCGGCTTTCTGCGCCTGCACCACCGTCGCAATTTCGCTTTCCGGCAGGGTGAAGACTAAATCAATCGGGTGGGTCTGGGTTATGACCACGATGCCCGTGGTATCTCCGCTTGAGATCTGGTTGCCGATATCGACCTGCTTGAGGCCAACGCGTCCGTCAATTGGCGCGGTGATGCGGCTCCAGTCGAGCTGCAGCTGTGCGCTGGCCACCGCGGCCTCGTCAGCTTTGATGGTGCCCTGCGTTTCGCTGACCAGCGATTGCTGCGTGTCCAGCTCCTGACGAGAGACCAGATTGGTTTTCACCAGCTGCTGGTAGCGCGCCAGATCGCGCCGGGCGTTAGCGAGCGTGGCTTTGTCTTTGGCAAGCTGCCCCTGAGCCTGGGCAAGGGCGACTTTGAACTGGCTTGGGTCGATCTCGGCCAGTAAATCGCCGGCTTTCACCTGCTGACCTTCCTGAAAGTGGATCGCCATGAGTTGACCGTCAACGCGGCTGCGTACCGTAACGGTGTTGGCGGCGGTAATGGTCCCCAGGCCTGTGAGATAGCGAGGCACGGCTTTATTCACCGCAGTGGCCGCCTGAACCGGTGCCAGCGCGCCGCCGCGCATACCGTGACGACCCCCGCCCGCAGGGCGTTTTGACTGACTGCTGGCCCCTGCCGGAGTAGAAGGCTCGGCGGATTGAGTGTGCCAGTACCAGGCGGCGGCAAGGACCACCACAATGATGCCAGCGGCGATTGCCCAGCGGGATTTATGACTGCCTTTCATCGTTATACGTTCTCATCCTGAAACACTTCGGGGAATGATACTAGTTTAGTCAGGTCAGTCGGCAGAAAAATGGAGGAAATATGGAAGACTGTCGGGAATTGTCTGAATGGCGGAGATGGCAATGTGACACCGTATGCACGGGTATAAGATGCTATCTCATCGCTTTGAGTGAAAGCGGCGAAGAACAGCAACACGTTGTGATAAATGCGCGAAATAAATCGTATCATTCGAATACCAGGATTTTTATATTATTCGCGGAATATTCTTATTTTTATAAATAACCACGAATATAATGAATTTCTCGTGCGTTATTACTTTTAGGTTGCGTATAAGAATTTTCCTTGATTTATTTATTTGCGTTAGGAATATTTCATTTTTTACTAAAATGGGTTGTTTTTGTAGCATTTTTTTAACAAGTTTTTTCTTTTCTGAGGGTTTTCATAGTTTATTGATTTGAAATGTTTTTTAATCCTTTGAATCTTTTTTTAATTTTGATTTGCATCAAAAAGCAAGAATGGATGCAAATTCTATAATTTGATTATTTTTTAGATTTAAAAACTTAATTATGAATTTTTATGGTTTTAAGTTCTAATCTGTAGGCATTTACTTATCTTCCAGACAAGAAAATTCCTAATGATGTTGAGGATTTGATAATTTCATGCTGTTGCTGTTAACAATATCTCGGAACATAATTTTTCGGCGCGGCAATTCTCGCTCGCAATTAAATGGAGCTTCCCGGTTACTTATTATGAAAAGTGCCAGGTTGCGCGTTTGTTCTTAGGAGAAGAAAATGAAAAAATTATTACTGGTGGCCTCTCTGGTTTCTGTTTTCGCAGCAGCAAATGCAATGGCTGATGTTACTGCATCTGCCACTGCGTCATGGGATGCTACAGCAACAAAAGATACAACTAGCATGCTGGTTGTTACTCCGCTGAACTCCCTGACATTCCAGTATGCGGAAGGTCTGAATGCTTTTAATACTCAGGATGGTGCTTTTGACATTACGATCCAGGGACAGGAAAGTGCAACCGACTTTGAACTGACTGCACAGGTCATTAGCAATACCCTAACCAATGCAAGCGGCGATGCATCTACTCTGGATGTCGGTGTTGCCTGGAACGGTAATGCACTTTCCAGTTCCGCTGAAACCGTTCTGGTTAATGCATCATCAACTTCTGGTCTGGAAAGTCTGATGGCTGACGGTGCTTATAACGGTGCTGAACGCGTGAGCGATCAGTCCAGCTTTAAGTTCTCTATCGCCTCTGCGACGTCTGATGGTTCAACAGCTGTCACTGACTATTCTGCTTTGCCTGATGGCTACTGGACAGGCGATGTGAAAGTACAGTTCAACGCGACCTGGACCACGCCTGCGTAATGAATGAAAAAAATTCGGGAGATTTTTCTCCCGAATTTCTTAGGAATGTACTGATGAATAAATATTTACCCTTTGCCATATTGGCGGGGATCGCTACGTCTTTTTCCAGTTGGGCAATTAATGTGGGTGATATCACGTCGATAATGACTTCCGAGCAGAGTTCATTATCGAAAGAGATTATCAACACGACGAATTCCGCACGCTATGTCAGCGTTACGGTGAAACGACTCTCATCACCGTTGCCTGATGGCACCGAAATAAGCATTAATCCAGGCGAATTACTGTCTACACCCGCCAGCCTTATTCTTCCAGGCGACGCGAAAGATGTTTTCCGCTTTTTCTATAAAGGGCCAGAGGATGATAAAGAACGCTATTATCGCCTGCAATGGATTGATGAACCTGTGAGCGAAAGCGCAGCAACGAAAGCGGGCAAAGCCGCGACGGCAACGGCATCAGCGGAAATTGGGACTATTTTAGTTGTAGCTCCGCGTAATGAGCGCTTCAACTACAGTCGTCAGGACGATTTAATCATCAACACAGGCAATGTCTCTTTCCGCGTGATTGCCTATGGCGTGTGTAAGGATCCCACTCAGGACCAGGGGCGGGGATGCCGGGAACGCTATTACGTTATGCCTGGAACCAAAATAAGGCTTCAAAAAAGCGATGTATCAAACAGCCGCACTCGTATTGGCATTTGGCATGGCAAGCAATTTATTACAGTGAAGTAATGCACGACGCCATTACCGGTGCCAATAATAAAATGCTGAAGTGTAAGGATGCATATGTCATTTAAATATTTTATTGGAGGGAGTGTATTTCTCTCTTTAGCGTTAACACCAGGGGCAGTTCATTCCGCCCCCGTTAAAATTGGTCATTATGTCATTCCTGGTACTTTTGCGCGCTCTCTGGAGCAAGGGATGACAGTTCCGGTGTTTATTCGGTATCAAGAGACGGACGAAAAAAGCCAGCAAAAAATTGCTGATGCGGTGATCTCATTGGTTGACGGGAATATTACAGTCAAATCGATAATGGTTTCTGACTTGCCAAACAATGCTGTGCTGGCGGATAAAACGCGCGAGATGGTAGAAAAAATAGGCAATGTGAAATTTAAAGACAACACCGCTATTGCCCTTACGCCTGAAGCACGTCTTCAACTGAACATTTCATCGTTCCACCTGGAGATGATCGTCAGCAGGGACGCGTTGACCGAGGCTGTTGTGGCGCGCAGCTCCTTGTTAGGTCCGTCAAGCGTTGACCGGTTAACTAACGTGCTCAATTACAGTTTTGGTACCTATTACAATGATTATCAAAACGGCAACAGTTCACGCAGCTATTTAACGCTGGATAATACAACGTCACTTCGTGAGCACCATTTTAATATTAATGGTTCGGTATATGGTATTGGTGAAAGTAATGGTTCCAGCAACGTTTATCGGGCGATGTACGAGCGCGATTACGAAGGTTATCGCCTGGCATTAGGAATGCTTGATACGTGGAATGTCCAGTCTATTGCCAGTCTTAACGCCTTAAACGGCGGAAAAATCTACGGTGCAAGCTACGGAAATAAAGGCAGCACCGTTGTCGAAAATACCTCCCTTTCGCTGACCCCGATTACGGTCTTTTTACCGGCAGCAGGGGAGGTGCATGTATTTCGTGACGGACGCCTGCTGAGCGTTCAGAACTTTAACATGGGCAGCTACGAAATTGACACCAGCCGTTTCCCTTACGGGGTGTACGACGTTACGGTGGATATTGTCGTCAATGGGCGCACGGTCAATACCCGCATGAGTCGCGTAAATAAAATCTTCTCACGCCAGCAGGCGGCGGGGCTGCATGAGATCTCATGGCAGGTCTTTGGCGGTTCGCTTGATTACGATCGCGTCAGTTATAAGCGCAATCATTACCGTGACTTAGGCAGTGAACAGAGCTGGATTGGAGGGGGCGCGGCTTCTCTGACGCTGGCGGTGCTTTCCGGCCTGAATATGAAGTCAACGCTTTACGGTTTTGATTCCAATGCGGTTAACGAAACTGATATCACGTTAAATGTGAACGAATACGTGAGTGTGGGTGCGCAAACGATGCTGACAAATGATGGAACCTGGCGAAATGTCAGCAATGTGAATGTCAGCGCACCCGGTGGATTTGGCTCAGTGTGGGCCTCTCGGGAAGACAGCAAAATTGGTGACCGTTTGCCGGTGCAAGAACGTGATAACTACTCCATTGGCGGCACGATCAACCTGGGAAGCGTTATTCCACACGGAGGATCGCTAACGCTAAGCCAGACGGAAAACCGCTATTCAGGCAATAAGTATCGCAATATAGATTACAGCACAACACTTTATGCCGGACGGTATGCCACTGTCGGTCTGCGGGCGGGTGTACAGCGCTACTTCTATAACAACACGAATGATGACGGTCGTCAGGAGCGTTATGTCAGCCTGGACTTCTCGTTACCACTGGCCTCCTGGTTAAGTGTGGGCGCATCGCGCGATCGTTACGGTGCGACGCAGGGCAATATCAGCGCTCGTAAACAGTTTAAAGATGGCCCAATCACCTCAGCAGGCGTTTCTGCCTCGACGCGCCTGAGCGGAGAGCAGAATTACGGCAACGATTATTCCGTCAATGGCAATGTCAGTTACAGCACCCAATATAACGCCGGGACGGTCTCTGTCACTCGTTCAGCAGATAACTCGACTAACATGAACTTCTCTTCTCTCGGGGCAATAGCCTGGGCTGGCGGTGATGTTGGTCTGAGTAATGAGCGACAACGCTCGGGGATCATTGTTAAAACGGGTCTGGCAGGCGATGGAAAACTGGCAGCAAAAGTCAATAACCGCAATTACCTGTTGAGCGGTAAATCGACCTTTATTGCGCTCCCTCCGTATGCGCAATACAAACTGGAAATTATGAACGACCGGAACTCCGAAGACAGCTTCGATATTGTTTCCGGACGCAAACACGCGATGAACTTGTATCCAGGGAATGTGAGCGTTGTTGCACCGGAAGTGAAAAGTATGGTGACCGTATTTGGTCGCGTCCGCTATCCCGATGGGCAACTGGCGGCGAACACAGATATCCATAATCACATAGGCAAAACTCGGACTGACGGGAAAGGTGAGTTTGCGATCGATATCGATAAAAAGTATCCCATCATTACCCTGGTATCAGCTAATGGAAGTATCTGTGAAGCCGATTTGGATCTGGATAAAGCCAGGGGGGCCGCGTGGGTGGGTGATGTTAAATGTGCACTGCAATCGACAATGGCGAAGAGGTAATTCTATGAAAAAAAGTGCAAATATTATTATTCCTTTACTCATTGTCGGTGCCTTAACACCCTTTACAGCGAAAGCGTTGACGGCGACATCCTCCGGATCTGTCAGTAATAATTTTATGTTTATCGAAAATGCCATTGATGGTGAGTATTTTATTACTCCTTCCTCGCTTGATCCACGTTTCAGCGGGTCGAATACCTGGGTGAAATATGGAACTTCCCAGGTAAGTCTAGGCTATTTAGGCTACGTAGGTTGGCTGGCACCGGCGAATAACTATCAGGATATGTGGATTGATAATTCCCCAATCGATGGACCGTTTAGCGGTATTCGTTGCTACAGTGGAACGCAGTGCCCAACGACAGGGTATATTACGGGTCAGGGAACGGACAGCAACGGTTTCTACCATGCTCAGGTCGGGTCTGTCGCCGGTGTGGTCGGCGGGGCATATGGGTTTGCCTCCCTGAGTGACTCTGCCTACGAATATTTCCGCAATATGGCCACCGGAAGTAGCGAAACATATGTTTTCAATCGCTGTTATACCTCGGTCAATTATGATTACGCGGCAGGCGAGCGCTGCAAAGATCAGTCCTCAGGACGCTGGAACTACGTAAACTACACGTTAACCAAACGCGGCCATCTGGCACTGGAATCGACCAGCGCCTTCCAGGAACTGTGGATCGCCAGCGACGGCACGCCGAGTATTACCAATGATTCAGGTGCCTGTGAGTTGGGCGTCGTCAGTAACGTGAGCGGTGTTATCTGCAAAATGGTCAGCTATAATCTTCAGCAGACAGCTAACCTGACGGCATCATTGACGTTCAGGGCGTATGTGGATTCAACAGCGCTTGGATTTACCCCTGCAGCGGCCACCGTGCGGTATTCCGGTAATGGCTCCACATGGTATAACTTCAGTGCATCGACGGCGTATTACAACGTGTTCACCACCAGCGGTGAATATGTGTACCTCTTTTTGTCGCAGACATTTCTCAAAAATCTGGTCAATGCGGGCGTCAGTATTACGAATAGCCAGCCGTTTACCTTTGCGTTTACTAATGCTCTAACACCTGAGTCAGGTTATTACCAGTTCACGCCTTCGTTACAGCTTAATATCGTACCTAAGGAGTATGGGATAAGTATTATTTCATCTAATAATACAACGTCTGCTAGCGGTAGCGGCACTATTGGCGAGGATACGCCAATAAGAATGGATTATACCGTTACTGTTTCAGGCCCTCGCCAGGCTGACAGCATTACCGCGCAAGTTATTGGCGATAGCACAACGTTAAATGACACGCCGTACTGCCTGTTTACGTCCGCACAAGGTGGAGTAAGTGTACCGATACCGGCCTATCTTGAGTATAACAACCAGTCAGGTAGTGTGACTCAGGCAAGAAATAGCTGTGGTGAAGCGGCCATAAGCCTGAATGATGCTCTGTGGCAACAAACGCCCTGGGACGCCAACAACACTGATGACGGGAGTTACTTCAATACCCGTTTATCACTGCTCTTTCCGATGGACGATTCTCGCTCTGCTTTAACGGTATCAGGTTCTGACTGGGAAGGCGTGGTCAGCGCCAGTGGGGAGATAAAAGTCATGGCGAACTGGGTAGGGGTGACAAAATGACCGGATGGCGTGTGGCTATGATCGTTACTGGTTTGGCTCTCCTGGCGTTATTTAGCCTGCCCGCACGCGCCTTGTATCTTGATTCAACCATTTTTGACATGGCGGCGGATAAATCCTTTATCAGCAAACGTGTTTTTAATGACAGCCACAAGCAGAATATTTACAGCATTTCGGCGGTGAAAATTGATAAGCCCGGGCCTGGCGGGGAGCGTCGCCAGGCTATCGAAGAGGGCGAATTACTGTTTGCACCGCTTAATTTCTCGCTTGCACCGGATGCAGGAGAGTTTTTCAAGATTTTCTATCGTGGTCCGCAGGATGACAAGGAGCGCTACTACCGTGTGCAGTTTACTGAAATGCCCATCACCCTTTTCCCGGAGCGCAACAGGGGTAAAAAGAGCGAAGCGATACCAGCTATCGCACTGGAAACCATTCTGGTTGTTCGGCCACGAAAAATGAATTTGCATTATATGCTGGATGAGCAGAAAGGGGTTCTTGAAAATACAGGAAATACCTTTTTTAAAATCATTGTTCAAAAGGGGTGCAATTCGACCGATGATGAAGCGACCATTCGCTATATTCTACCGGGAGAAACGTACCGAAGCCCCGAACTGA
This sequence comes from Enterobacter cloacae complex sp. 277I4, assembly GCF_050031465.1. Lineage (NCBI taxonomy): Bacteria > Pseudomonadati > Pseudomonadota > Gammaproteobacteria > Enterobacterales > Enterobacteriaceae > Enterobacter > Enterobacter cloacae complex sp. 277I4. The sequence continues at coordinate 3,368,335 of NZ_JBLGWC010000001.1, read as the reverse complement.
AAGCACAAAATAAAAAATTTATAGTGGCTTTGCAAAAGTATATCCCTGTTGGTAGTGGATGTTTTACACATGCCTCATAAAATTGGAACAAACTATTCTTGTATTGCTAACTATCTGGTGTGAATATATTCTGTATCGTATGTGAATCTCGTCAAAGATAAAAATAAGAGTTTATCTTCAAATAAATAATTAACGGTCAGGTTTTATACGATTCAGAGCAGAGGGTATTAAGTGTGCAAGGTGAAAGGATTATCCTCTCTGCACCAACCTCAAGGTTACTGGAACTTTTTATTGATAATAACTATAAGCAAGTAAACCGGGAACTGATCATCGAAGAGGTCTGGGGAAAACATGGCATGATACCCTCAGGGCATAGCCTTAATAAAAGCGTGAGCATATTGCGCAAAGCTTTTTCATCGTTAGGCTTGAACAATATAATCGTCACGATCCCGCGCGAAGGGTTCCTTTTTCAGGCCCGGGTCAGCAGCGTGAATGATGATATCAAGAGTAAAAGAATAACGACCACCCAGTTAGATATTGTTGATAAGGCTTTGCAGTATAGACGGTGGCCGCAGCTTATCCTATGGTGTGTTTTCACTTTTACTGTCTGTGCAGTTATGGTTTTTTTTCTCATATTAATGTTTCGCAATAACGATGGGGTTGTACATATATTGAAATCCGGCTCGTGTGATTTTTACACCACAGATGATAATTCATCAGTGAAGTTATCCCGATTTTTAAATTCACCAAATTGGCAAAAACACAGTTCCATTTGTGAAGGAAGAGATAAAGTCATCATATTTTATGATGACAATAACTTATCGGCAGGTAATAAACTGAAAGAGTATTTCCTTAGCGTGTGTAAAATGGAGCAAAAAGGAACGGTGCATGAGTGCGAAAATTATCTTTATTAGTATGTTCGCTGCGGTTATGGTGATATTTCTTTTTTTGCTTAATTGCCCTCGTATTCCATCGGCTTTTGTGTGTACGGCTAAAAGCCATGTTTTTCTCCATACTCAAAAAGAGGGGGTGAGCATTGAAGGTGAGGTTTTGTTAGTTTTGAGGATTTCGTCTGCAGAGGAAGGTGCTTTCTCACAAGTTGGGGTGCTGGATGTTAACGGTAAACATTATGCTATTAATCGCTCCACTACGTTGAGCTTCCTTAGAGAAGACAGTGATGGTTATTTGCGTACGCAACGCATTGCGGTGGTAAAAAATGATAACGATGACTTGCCTGATGAAATAACCAACCTGCTCATGTCTAAGCAACAACTCTTTTATTACAAGATCATACATATCACCGATAACGTTTATGGGATCAGGGATCTACGGCGCACGCTGATGGTCTGTCGAGCAAAGTAACGTGACAATGAGACTTCTCTTTGGCGTGATTCTCTTCATCTTGTGAGTTTCATAGACATTAATTCTGTACTTTTTCTTTTTATTCTTATTTTATTTTGTCTGGTTCTGAATGTAAGTGCATTAATTTGTACTGTATTAGGATAAGGAAAATTTCTGTATCTGCTGCGGAAATATTCTTATCATTGTGGAAAAAATATGATCTTGACGGAGGGAGGGACCATTAAGATTAACCATTTCTTGTTCTTGTTTTATTAAGGCGGATATTGTCTACCGGGCATTGGATGTTTTGCGAAAACCAAAGCAAATATAATCTTTCTCTCTGTACGATAGAAGGAAGCGATTTTCAATTAAACTTTTACGGTGATAATTATGAACACGAAAAAGGTCTTTCTGCTCAGTTACGACATTTATCTTTTCTCAGGAATAAGATCATTTCTGCCTAATCTGGTACTCGTTGATTCTGGAACGTTTGTTTCTGATTCAGACATTTTAATGCCACAGTACAACAGCTGTTTGTTAATCATTGATAACAGAGTGCCATTTTGTATAATACAAAAATGGCTGCAAAGAAATAGCAGCCAGTTTATCTATGTTAACAGTGTTGTTCTCACGATGAGTAAAAGTAAATGTATCAATCGAGGCTGTGAAAATAGTGAGTCTGTTAACGCTAAAGTAAGCTGTAATAGCCTTATTTCTGTTCTAAAGACTAAATTGATGTCAAATGTGCAGGGGGGCGCTCCGTCAACATTGGGCTACGTTGATAGATTCCATTTAAGTGATTTTGAACAAGAGATGATTTACGCCTCTTTCACTAAAATGGGGCTGGAAGAATTTTGTAAGGCAAATTCTTTAACGCCAAAATCGCTCTATCGTTATCGAGATAAAATAACTCATCGCCTGAGTTTTGATAACTTTAATGAGACTATAATTTATCTTTCCAGAAATGGTTTTTTGGCAGAACGATGGGGGGCACATGACAACAAGAAAAGCCAAACAATGACAGAGGGTATATTTGATAGCAACGAAGCTAATAGATTAACTCTGGCTTTGAAAAATGATGAGATTGTGCCTTATTTTCAACCCATCCTCGGAAGTAAAGGAGAGCTGTGTGGCGTTGAGGTGCTGGCGCGGTGGCCTTCAGGCGACAACTATGCCATTTCTCAACGTGAGTTCATCCCGCTGGCGGAAATTAGTGGTCAAATAAACGATCTGACAAGTTATCTGATGAATAAGGTCGCGAGTCATTTAAATCACGATATTACCTGGCAGGGACAGTCTTTTTTTGTGGCGTTTAACGTGAGCCCCTCAAATTTGAGTAACCCTGTTTTCTATTGGGAATGCCTCAATTTTTTGGAATTAACGGAATCACTGCCAATAAAATTGATGATTGAGATTACTGAAAACCAGACACTGGTAGTCACGCCTGCAATAAAAGAGTTAATCCGTTCGTTACATAACCGGGGTGTCCTCTTTGCTCTGGATGATTTTGGAACGGGATACGCCAATCTGTGTTGTCTGAATGAACTCGAGCTGGACGTGATTAAGATTGATAAGATCTTTATCAAAGGGATCCATGCAGAAGATCAGACGCTGCCGATGCTGGAATCGATCATTAATCTGGCTGGCATTCTGGGGTTACGTACTGTTGCAGAGGGCGTGGAGTATGCCTGTCAACGCGAATGGCTTATCGCCCATAAGGTTGATTTCCTGCAGGGGTATTATTTCATGCCACCTATGGCACTGGCTGAATTTCATCGCTATATGCAGCAGTATGGCTCCGCAGCAATAGGGTCTGCATGGAGGAGAAAAAGACTAAATTCAGACCCAATGCAAGTGGAGCGTTGTCGCTCACTATAGATACCGATACTGAGGCCCCACGAGATGATCGAGGGGCCTCAGTTTGTGTATTTAACTAAACATCACCTGCGCCCAGCGCGCCAGCCCCGCCGTGACGGAGCCAAAGTCATCGCCGCCGGCAATTGGAATGCCCGGCAGCTGTTCTGCCAGCGCTTTCTTGATCAGCGGCGAACGGGCGCTACCGCCGGTCAGGTAAATCACGTCCGGCTTCTCTTTGCCGTTCTCCAGCGCCAGTTGCACCTGTTCCAGAATGCGCTGCAGCGGCTGGGCGAGCGCGGTTTCCAGTCCTTCCTGAGAAATGGCGGTTGCCAGATCTTCACTGATAAACGGCAAGGAAACCGCGTGCTCCGGGCGATCGGAGAGGGCGATTTTGCTCTCTTCGGCAGTACGCACCACGCGATAACTCAGACGCTGACGCCAGACTTTGTAGAGCAGGGCGACCTTGTCGGCCTCCCGGGCATCGCGCACCATATCGTTCAGGAAGCGGCCATTCGCGCTGCTGTAAAAATCGCTCTGCGCGGGGACGTCGTTGATGGCGATAGCGTTCCACCAGGGCAGGATCGGCAGGGCGATCCCTTTTTCCGTTTGCCCACCCATGCCCAGCAGTGGCATCAGGCTCTTAAAGGCGAGCGCGATATCCAGATCGTTACCGCCCACGCGGCAGCCGCTGTGCCCCAGCAGGCTGTTTTCGCGGTCACGACGGTTATGCCACTGCGGCCCCATCAGCAGCAGTGAGCAGTCGGTGGTGCCCCCGCCGATGTCGACGACCAGCACGCGCTTCTCTTCTGTCAGCGTGGCTTCAAAATCCAGCCCCGCCGCCACCGGCTCATACTGGAATACCACGTCGCGAAAGCCCGCGCGGTGCGCGGCACGCTCAAGGATCCCCTGCGCCTGCTGGTTAGCCTCGTCGCCACCCAGCCCCTGGAAGTTGATCGGACGGCCAATGACCGCCTGATCGATCGCCTCCGGTACCTGGGTTTGCGCCTGATTGCGAATGTGCAGCATCATGGCGCAGACCAGATCTTCAAACATCGCCACCTGCTGCGGCTTCAGCCCGCTGGCGCCGAGAAACGATTTTGGCGATTTAACGAAGTAGACCTCTTCCGGGTCGTCAATGTAGTGTCCGAGCGACGAGAGGCCGAACTGGACGCTCGACGGTGTGACGTCGATATCTTCTTCGCGGTTAAAACTGACGGCCCGGCGCAGCAACGCTTGTGATTCCGCCGCCGTGGCCGGAACCTGATGGTGGCGGAACAGCCATTCGCTGACCGCTTCGCGGGTTGGTGCGCAGAGCATTGACGGCAGCAGCGTACTCTGGTTTTCCATTTTCAGGAGCAATGGTTGTCCGTTTTGCATAATCGCAACCGAACAGTTCGCCGTACCGTAGTCGAATCCAATAAACACGATTAATCCCCATGCCAGTGAGAAGGGGCGAGACTTTAGCGGAATGCCCGACCGGCGACAACAGGAATATGAAAGCAAGGCGAAACAAGGCCTTTCGGTTTATGCTGAGGTGAACAAAAAAGGAGTGACAATGTATACCCTGACCTGGCAACCCCCTTATGACTGGCAATGGATGTTTGGCTTTCTTGGCGCGCGTGCGGTGGAGGGGATCGAGACGGTTACCGAACGCTACTACGAGCGCAGTTTCACCTGCCAGCGGCACCAGGGGATCTTTCGCGTCACCCCGGATCTGAACACCCATACGCTCAACGTCACGCTTAGCCCGGGGTTAATCCCGGTTGCGCAGACCTGTCTTGAACGCATCGCAGGTCTGTTCGATCTTGCCTGCGATCCGCAGCAAATTCAGCAGGCGCTGGGCGACCTTGGCGCTGCGCGACCAGGGTTGCGCTTACCGGGGGCGATGGATGCCTACGAGCAGGGCGTGCGGGCGATCCTGGGGCAACTGGTCAGCGTGGCGATGGCGGCGAAGCTGGCCTCACGGGTGGTAGCCCTGTGCGGCGAACCTGTAAAAGATGCGCCGGGCTATCTGTGCTTTCCCACACCTGAGGTGCTGGCTGCGGTGGATCCGCTGGCGCTGAAGGCCCTCGGCATGCCGGTCAAACGGGCGGAGTCGTTGATTCATCTGGCCCGCTCCGTGGTCGACGGCACGTTTCCGCTGTTCCCGCCTGCGGATATTGAGGCCGGGATGAAAGCCTTACAGCAGCGGCCGGGGATAGGGCGCTGGACAGCAAATTACCTTGCCCTGCGCGGCTGGCAGGCGAAAGATGTGTTCCTGCCGGATGACTACCTGATTAAGCAACGCTTTGCTGGCATGACGCCTGCGCAAATTTGCCGCTACGCCCAGCGCTGGCAGCCGTGGCGCTCTTACGCCCTTTTGCACATCTGGTATACCGACGGCTGGACGCCATCAGTTGATGGCGAAATAGCTGGTGTTCAGCAGTAGATCCAGCGGCTGCGGCTCACCGATGGTGTCACCGAAAATAAAATCAACGCCGATGCCGGAGAGCGTATCCATCATGATGGGTTGGTTACACGGACCGGCGATGGTACGCATCCCCAGACGCTGGGCATGGCCCTGAATAATGGTAACCATCATCTCATCCATCAGGTTGCCGTGCACATTGGTCACCACTTCGGCGTCCAGCATCAGATAATCAGCCACGTTGGCACCAAGGTGGCTAAAGAGCTCCATGTTGCGTCCCGCCTGGCTGAGCACCACGCGGCAGCCAGCGTGGCGGAGCTTTTGTAGCCCCGTCTGGACGTTTGGATCCGGGTTTGCCACAACGTCGATCGCGATGACCAGATGCAGCAGACGGCCCGGTAAAGGCCCTTTATCCAGCAGGTCGAGCAATTCGTCGATCAGCGTGGTGCTGGCTAAACCCGCGGCGGACAGGGGAAGGGCGACCCCGAGGCCTTTTTTGGCAACCGGAGCGGCATACGCGCGGAAGAATTCGCTAAATATACGGCGGTCCAGCGCATGTAAAAGCTCAGGCTCCGCCAGGCCGGAACGGAAGGCGTGCTCTTCCAGCACTTCTCCCTGGCTGGTCCACAGGCGCAGCGAAATCAGCCAGAAGTTGCAGCTTTCCGGGATGCGCGGGGAGGCCACGCTGCGGGCGATCATCATCAGATGGTTGTCTTTGATCATATGCCACTGTTCATCAAGCGACATCATGCTGCGCGCGCTGTGGGCCCGCTCCTGCTGCGGCTCGTACACTGTCACCACGCCGCGACCGTTGTTTTTCGAGGCGTAGCAGGCAATGTCGGCCTGGGACATGACTTCCGAGGCCTGATGATTATTTTCATCAATCAGCGTGATCCCCGCGCTGGCGCCGATCCGGTGCAGGCGGCCCTCCCACATAAAGTGATAGTCGTTGATGGTATGGACCAGCCGACCCGCAATATAGCGGGCACTTTCAATATTGCAGTCCGGCAGCAGCAGCCCGAATTCATCCCCGCCCAGACGCGCCAGCACGTCGCTGGAGCGCAGCATGGTCAGCATCAAGGACGCAAGCTCCCGCAACAGGGCGTCACCCGCCGCGTGGCCTGCGGTATCGTTGACGGCTTTGAAGCGATCAAGATCGATAAACACCAGCGCATGTCGCTGGCGCGTCTCCTGAACGGTTTGCAGCAGCCGCTTGAGGTGATTTTCGAAACTGACCCGGTTTGCCAGATGGGTGAGGGCATCGTGAGAAGCGCTATAACTGAGCTGACGCAACATTTTGCGCGATTCGGTGACGTCCTGAATAACCAGCACCGAGCCGATATTCTGCCCGTCCAGCGTGCTGAGTGGGGTGATGCTGTAATGGATATCAAAAACGCCGCCGGTACGGCAGTTCAGCACCACATCCTGCTCGATATCTGAACGGGACATATCGCCGCTGTGAATATTCTCCATCAGCGGCCCTTTTTCGCCGAAGGTGATATGCAGAACCTTCAGCACCGGCTGGCCGATGGCCTCGGTTTGCAACCAGCCGCTCATTTTCTCTGCGACCGGGTTCATAAAGGTGACATTCATGTCGACATCGGTACACAGCACTGCTTCGCCGATGGAGTCGAGGGTAATATGCAAACGCTCTTTTTCCTGGAACAGGGCCTCATTGAGCTGCTTCACTTCGGTCATGTCCATATTGATACCGAGCAAGCGTTCGACTTCCCCCTGTTTGTTCAGGACCCGGTTCGCCAGGGAGCGAATATGGCGTACCCCCTCTTTCACGCGAATACGGAATTCAAGCTTAAACGGCAGCCGTGAAATGAGTGATTCCCGAAGCACTTTTTCCGCATGGGCACGATCTTCAGGCAGCATCGTATCGTGCCAGAGCTGCCACGTAGGTTTGATGTGCGGCGGGATTTCATACAGCTCAAACATCCGCTTATCCCAGCTGATGATGTCCGGCTCCAGATCCCACTCCCAGATGCCAATGCCGCCCGCTTCATTGGCAAGGGTAATGCGCTCCATCAGCCGTTTATTGACCCATTCGGTCTGCTTCAGATCGTTAATATCTTCAATCTGGGCAATGAAATAGAGCGGTGAACCGTCGGCATGACGTACAACCGAGACCGCAAGCAGCGCCCAGACCACTTCGCCGCTGCGGGTATAGTAGCGTTTCTCAAGGGTGTAGGTGTTGATATCCCCGTTGACCAGTTGTTCAAGCTGTTCGAGATCGGTGTGCAGGTCTTCCGGCCAGGTTAGCTGCTGGAAGGTGAGCGACTGCAGCTCCGTCTGGCTGTAGCCGAGAAAGTTACACAGCGCTTTATTGGCCTGCAGCCATTGGCCGTCAATGCTGACCAGCGCCATGCCAATGGCGGAATACTCCATCGCATTACGAAAACGCTCTTCACTTTCAGTGATGTGTTTTCGCTCTGCGCGAAAGGCATACATCACCATGGTCATGACGTTGGCTGGCAGAAGCAGCATCAGGAACGGCAGCCAGGGGGCGTTCAGCATCGCGCCGGTGTGCTGCGTAGTCAGCGCCTCCGGGTTATGGGCAATCATCAGCGAAACCACCATCACGGTGACCAGAAACACCATAAAGGCTTCCATGCGCGGCAGGCGCACAGCGCTCCACATCAGCAAGACAATGACGCAGGTAAAAGGCCACGGCAGCCAGACGATGGCCGCCCAGCTAAGGACCAGCGTCACGGCCATGGTTACCAGCGTTTCCAGCAGCAGCTTCGGGTCTCGATGGCGCAGGAGATAGTGCGGCTTAAACAGTAACCCTAATGGCACCAGGGCCAGTGCGCCAACCGCTTCAGACAAGACCCACACGAGGAAATTACGCAGCGGCTCCGGGCTGGGTATCAGTAAATGCACCAGCACACCGCCCACCAGCGGGGGGATCAGCGCGCTGCCGATGGCCAGGCGGATCCAGTCATTCAGATTCTGCAGCGGGTTGTACCAGGGGAGCAGTTTGCGCAGTAATAATGCACCAACTACCGCTTCCACCACGTTAATGGCGGTATAGGTCGGATTAATCGACGACCAGGAGAAGAGCATCCACGAGGCCAGAATATTGCCAAACGAACAGGCCAGAGCAATACCGGGCCACATTTTTCCGGCGTGGCGATAAAACGCCACCATCATAATGGCGGTGGGAAACCAGAGCGGAGCCAGCAGCGCGCCGAAGCGGGTCAACTCCAGCGAAAAAAGGGTAAAGATAAAGGTGACCAGGCCCAGACAGACAAGTCGCATAAGAGGATGTGGGGTGGTAACCAAAACCCGCTGGTGTTGTTTATTCATTACCGCTTTATCCAGAGACGCCATGCCGTCAGGAGTGAAGGTCCGGACGAGTGAATGTGCTAATTTGGTTTATGCTAGTACAAACAATTTACAATTCATATGGCGACTGCTCATAATTTGACATCATAGATTTATTAAATAGTTAGTGTTTAAAAAAATCCTGTTAAACGCTGAAAAAACGCGCGTAAAAATTTCACTCAGGGAACATGACGTCACTTTTCAGCCTGTCTCGCATAACCTGCGCTTTCGACTGGTATCACGCCCGTGAAATCCCTATAATTGCCGCGTTTGACGCTCCGGCGTCGTCCTTCCTTAACATCCAGGTTAATCAGGTCGCTAAATTTATGACTGATAAGTCTCATCAGTGCGTCATTATAGGCATTGCCGGCGCATCGGCTTCAGGTAAAAGTCTTATTGCCAGTACGCTTTACCGCGAACTGCGTGAACAAGTTGGTGATGAGCACATCGGCGTCATTCCCGAAGACAGCTATTACAAAGACCAATCCCATCTGTCGATGGAAGAGCGCGTAAAAACGAACTATGACCATCCTAATGCCATGGATCACAGCTTGTTGTTCCAGCATTTAGAAGCGCTCAAGAGCGGCCAGGCGATTGAACTGCCTGTTTATAGTTACGTGGAACATACCCGCACGCAGGAAACGATTCGCATTGAGCCGAAGAAGGTGATTATCCTTGAAGGCATCCTGCTTCTGACCGACGCGCGTCTGCGCGAGTCAATGAACTTCTCCATCTTTGTTGATACCCCGCTGGACATCTGCCTGATGCGCCGCATCAAGCGTGACGTAAACGAACGTGGCCGTTCAATGGACTCCGTCATGGCGCAGTACCAGAAAACCGTTCGCCCAATGTTCCTGCAATTTATTGAACCATCCAAACAATACGCCGATATTATCGTGCCGCGCGGAGGCAAAAACCGCATTGCCATTGATATCTTAAAAGCGAAAATCAGCCAGTTTTTTGAATAAGCCGCGCGAATTGTGTACCGTTCAGAGATAACCTGCTTTGCCCTGAGTCATTATCCTCAGGGCACGATGCACGAAAGGAGAGAGTGCCATGCGTCTTTGTGATCGCGATATAGAAGCCTGGCTGGATGAAGGCCGCCTGTCTATTACCCCACGTCCACCCGTGGAGCGTATCAATGGTGTCACCGTTGATGTGCGACTGGGGAATAAATTCCGCACCTTCAGCGGCCATACCGCACCGTTCATCGACCTTAGCGGGCCGAAGGATGAAGTCAGCGCCGCGCTTGATCGCGTGATGAGTGACGAAATCGTTATCGACGAAGGCGAGGCCTTTTATCTGCATCCGGGCGAGCTGGCGCTGGCGGTGACCTTTGAATCGGTGACGCTGCCCGCGGATCTGGTGGGCTGGCTCGATGGCCGTTCCTCTCTGGCGCGTCTGGGGTTGATGGTACACGTGACCGCGCACCGTATCGATCCAGGCTGGTCGGGCCGAATCGTGCTGGAGTTTTTCAACGCCGGTAAACTGCCGCTGGCGCTGCGCCCGGGCATGATGATTGGTGCGCTGAGCTTTGAACCGCTGACGGGTCCGGCCGATCGTCCTTACAACCGCCGTCAGGACGCAAAATACCGCGACCAGCAGGGTGCGGTTGCCAGCCGTATTGATAAAGACTGATCGTTAGTCCATTGAGGATGCCATGAGAAGAGTTCTGACAACGCTGATGATTTTGCTGGTGGTGCTGGTTGCTGGCCTTTCAGCGTTGGTTCTGCTGGTTAACCCGAATGATTTCCGCGCCTATATGGTGCGGCAGGTCGAAGCCCGCAGTGGTTATCAACTGAAGCTGGATGGGCCGCTGCGCTGGCACGTCTGGCCCCAGCTCAGCATTCTCTCTGGCCGCATGTCGTTAACCGCGCCGGGGGCTGCTCAGCCCCTGGTGTCTGCCGATAACATGCGCCTTGATGTGGCGTTAGTTCCGCTCTTTTCGCACCAGTTGCAGGTCAACCAGGTGATGTTAAAAGGCGCGGTGATTCAGCTTACCCAGCAAACTGAAGCCGTGCGTAACGCGGATGCGCCGGTTGCGCCGCGGGAAAATACCTTACCTGATGAACCGTCAGATACGGGCTGGTCATTCGATATTGGCAAACTGAAGGTGGCCGATAGCGTGCTGGTTTTCCAGCATGAAGACGATGAGCAGGTCACCGTACGGAATATCAATCTCAAAATGGAGCAGGATGAGCACCATCTTGCTTCGCTGGAGTTTAGCGGACGGGTCAACCGCGATCAGCGCGATCTCACTTTGTCTCTGAATGCCAGCGTCAATGCGTCGGATTATCCGCACCAGCTTACCGCCGACATTCAGCAGCTGAACTGGCAACTGACAGGAGCCGATCTCCCTGCCCAGGGGATTGCCGGTCAGGGAACGATGCAGGCCGTCTGGCGTGAAGAGTTAAAACAGCTTGAGATGAATAATCTCAACCTGCAGGCGAACGACAGCAGCCTGAAAGGGCAGGCGAGCGTCATTCTGGAGGCGAAGCCGAAATGGGTGCTCAATCTGCAGTTTGACAAGCTCAATCTGGAAAACCTGCTTCCTCCGCCTCCGGCGAGCGCTACGGACAACGATCCCGCGCAGCTCGGGCAAAACCAGGGGAAACAGACGCGTCCGGTTATCTCGTCTAATCTCGATCAGCCGGACTATAACGGTCTGCGGGGCTTCACGGCGGACATTCTGCTGAAGGCCAACAGCCTGCGCTGGCGCGGTATCGATTTCACCGACGTGAGCAGCCAGATGTTCAACCAGAACGGTTTGCTGGTGATCTCCGAACTGAGCGGCAAAATGGGCGCCGGGCACCTTTCCCTGCCGGGCACGCTGGATGTGCGTAAAGAGGCCTCGACTGCGGAATTTCAGCCGCGTCTCGACAACGTTGAGATTGGCACCATCCTGAAAGCCTTTGACTACCCCATCTCCATGACGGGTCAACTGACGCTGGCGGGGGATTTCTCGGGCACGAAGATCGATGCTGATGCTTTCCGCCGCGACTGGCAGGGGCAGGCTCACCTTGAACTGAAAGATGCCCGCATGGAAGGGCTCAACTTCCAGCAGCTGGTACAGCAGGCGGTGGAGCGTAGCAGCGATGTTAAAGCACAGGAAAATTACGACAGCGCCACGCGTCTCGACAGCTTTAGCAGTGACCTGACGCTCGACAATGGGCAGCTATCTCTGAACGGCATGCAGGGGACCTCCTCACTGTTGTCATTAACCGGCGAGGGCAAGCTGGATCTGGTAAAAGAGACGGCAGATACCCACTTCAACGTTCAGGTGCTGTCCGGCTGGAAGGGTGAAGGTAAGCTGATCGACTTCCTGAAAGAGACGCCGGTACCGCTGAGCGTATATGGCCAATGGCAGTCGCTGAACTACAGCCTGCAGGTGGATCAGATCCTGCGCAAGCATCTGCAGGATGAAGCCAAACGTCGGTTGAACGACTGGGCGGATCGCAATAAAGACACCCAAAACGGGAAGGACGTGAAGAAGCTGCTCGATAAGCTTTGATGTTCGTTGTGCCGGGTGGCGGCTGCCAGTGCGGCCTGATGCCCTCACCCCATCCCTCTCCCACGGGAGAGGGAGCAACGTGTTTTTCCTACACCTCAAAATCCATCTCGTCTTCGTCGCGCAGCGGTATCAGCTGCACCTTCTGCACGCGATGGTTTTCAATCTGCAGCGTCTTGAGCATATAGTCGCCTACCTGAACTTCTTCACCCGGCTGAGGAATGCGCTGCAGATACTCCATCAGCAGACCTGCAATGGTGTGATACTCGCGCTTTTCATCCAGCGGCAGGGGAACATACTGGACCAGGTCTTCAAGCGGCATATGGCCGTTGGCCGTCCATGAACCGTCCGCGTTTTTCTGAATGTCGTGGCGCGCATCGATTTCATCCACTTCGTTTGGCAAATTACCGGCGATGGTTTCCATCACGTCGCTGAGCGTGACCAGCCCCTCAACCGAACCAAACTCATCCACCACAAAGGCAAAGTGCGTACGCGCGTTACGGAATTGCTCAAGGGCAGAGAGCAGCTGCAGCCCCTCCGGGAACACCAGCGGCTGGCGCACCAGGGCGCGCAAATTGAGTGCCTCACCGTGCAACTGCTGTTGCAGCAGGTCAATGACGTGCACCACGCCCAGCAGCTCCTCTTCTTCGTCACCCCCCGTCACGACCACCCGGGTATGCTGGTTTCTGTCCAGCAGGGCGCGGATCTGCTCTTCCGGGGCGGTGAGGTCGATATGTTCGATGTCATGGCGCGACGTCATGATGCTGCTGACCGTGCGCTGGTTAAGATTGAGCACCCGCTCAATCATCAGTCGTTCCTGCGGGTTGAAGATCTGCCCGTCACTGTGATCGGCCAGCATCGCGGAAGATTCAGCATCCAGCTCCGCATCTTCTTTCTTCCCGCTGAGCAGGCGCATCACCGTGTCGGCGGTGCGTTGACGTAATGTCTGATTTGCCGAGAGGAAGCGGCGGCGGTTGAAAATCGCCAGCTGGTTAAGCGCCTCAATCATGACGGAGAAACCAATGGCGGCGTAGAGATAGCCTTTCGGAATGTGGAACCCAAAGCCGTCGGCCACCAGGCTAAAGCCAATCATTAACAGGAAACTCAGGCAGAGAATGACAATGGTCGGGTGGCTGTTCACAAACCGGGTCAGCGCTTTACTCGCCATCACCATCAGCGTAATGGCAATGATCACCGCAGCCATCATCACCGCCAGATGGTCGACCATCCCGACGGCGGTAATGACGGAATCCAGGGAGAAGACCGCATCGAGCACCACAATTTGCGCCACCACCGGCCAGAATTTAGCCCCACGCCGCTGGGTGGGGTTTTCGCTGTCTTTGCCTTCGAGCCGCTCGTTCAGTTCTACCGTGGCTTTAAACAGCAGGAACAACCCGCCGAAGAGCATGATCAAATCACGCGCGCTAAAGCTCAGGCCGTGAACGGAGAAAAGGGGCTTTGTCAGGGTCACCAGCCAGGAGATTGAGGCCAGCAGCAGCAGTCGCATCACCATCGCCAGCAGCAGGCCCGTTACGCGCGCACGGTCGCGCTGCGCCGGGGGGAGTTTTTCGGCGAGGATGGCGATAAAGACCAGGTTATCAATACCGAGCACTAATTCGATGACGACCAGCGTAACCAGCCCGGCCCAGATTGATGGATCGGCAATCCATTCCATAGTAATCGCAATACCTTCTGTTATATGAGCAATGTCACACTTCGATCATGGATAAAGCCAGGGGAAATTGCAATGCCGGGCTGAGATTTCTCTTAATACGATCCGGCAAAAAGGAAGAACAATGCGGAATCTGTAAATAAGCTAAATACGTAGATTTAATTACGGCGAACGCATTTTAGGATATATCGCAATAAATGGTTTTTATTTTAATTTTGTCAATATAAAGAAAATCCTAAAACGTCAAAACTTTGCTCTTAATATTAATCTTAAAAACCGTTATTAGGACAGTTGTCTCCTTGCCTGCTATTAGGTTAGCTGCAACAATTCTCCCAGCATCAAATGTTAAATCTCCTTGTTGCTATTATTGTTCCGGTCTTCAGTGATGGTTATTCATTATCTGCCGTGTATCGCAAGCGGCTGATATATTTCCAGAAGGCCTTATCAAAGAGGGTGTCTATCCATAACGCATTGTTTAGTCAGTGGATTGGTAACTGAAAGCCAAGGGCGGTAGCGTGCCTGAAAGCGTGTGAATCAGCCTCGATTATTCTGTCAATAGCCAATGGATGAATAAGCTTTTTTTAGGACTGATGCCAGTTATATTTCTATTTGAACAACTGCATGCTGAAAGCCAAATCGACCCGGCTTATTTAATTGCACAGGATAATTACTCTGCCAAAGTGATAAATAATCAATGATGAAATCCAAAATGAAATTGATGCCATTATTGGTGTCTGTGACCTTGATGAGTGGTTGTACAGTCTTTCCCGGCAGCAATATGTCAACAATGGGTAAGGATGTGATCAAACAACAGGATGCTGATTTTGATCTCGACAAAATGGTGAATGTTTATCCACTGACACCACGTCTGGTCGAACAATTACGTCCGCGTCCAAATGTTGCGCAGCCGAATATGTCTCTGGACCAGGAAATTGCCTCCTACCAGTACCGCGTAGGTCCGGGTGACGTGATTAACGTTACCGTGTGGGACCATCCGGAATTGACCACGCCAGCGGGCCAATACCGCAGCTCAAGCGACACCGGTAACTGGGTGCAGTCTGATGGCACCATGTTCTATCCCTATATCGGCAAAGTACACGTTGCCGGGAAAACCCTTGCCGAAATCCGTAGTGATATTACCGGCCGCTTAGCGCAGTACATCGCCGATCCGCAGGTGGACGTTAATATCGCCGCATTCCGTTCGCAAAAAGCCTATATCTCCGGACAGGTGAACAAATCTGGCCAGCAGGCCATCACCAACGTGCCGCTGACCGTGCTGGACGCCATTAACGCCGCGGGCGGTTTAACCGACGGTGCCGACTGGCGCAACGTCGTTCTGACCCACAACGGTAAAGAACAACGCATTTCTCTGCAGGCACTGATGCAAAACGGCGACCTGACCCAGAACCGTCTGCTCTATCCGGGCGACATTCTGTATGTACCGCGTAATGACGATCTGAAAGTCTTCGTGATGGGTGAAGTGAAGAAACAGAGCACCCTCAAAATGGACTTCAGCGGCATGACCCTGACCGAAGCACTGGGTAATGCAGAGGGTATCGATCTCACCACCTCTAATGCCACCGGTATCTTCGTGATCCGTCCGCTGAAAGGCGAGGGCAGTGCGAAAGGCAAGATTGCCAATATTTACCAGCTGGATATGTCCGATGCGACTTCTCTGGTAATGGCAACGGAGTTCCGCCTCCAGCCTTATGACGTGGTGTATGTCACCACCGCACCGGTTGCCCGCTGGAACCGTCTGATCAACCAGTTGCTGCCAACCATCAGTGGCGTTCGCTACATGACGGATACGGCGCGCGACATTCATACCTGGTAATCCGCGATGTTTAATAAAATTCTGGTGGTATGCGTGGGGAACATTTGCCGTTCCCCAACGGCTGAGCGGTTGCTGAAACACTACCAGCCCGAGCTCACCGTCGATTCTGCAGGGCTGGGCGCGCTGGTCGGTAAAGGTGCCGATGAAAGCGCCGCGAGCGTGGCCCGCGATCACAACCTTTCTCTTGACGGGCACTGCGCCCGCCAGGTCACCGGCCGCATGTGCCGGGAGTATGACCTGATCCTGACGATGGAAAAACGCCATATTCACTCGCTATGCGAAATCGCACCGGAGATGCGCGGCAAAGTGATGCTGTTTGGTCACTGGGAAAACGAACGCGAAATCCCCGATCCCTATCGCAAAAGCCGTGAGGCCTTTGAGGCGGTGTATACCTTACTTGACCAGTCTGCCCGTCAGTGGGCGCAGGCACTGAAAGCTCAGCAGGGATAACAATGACAGAAAAAACAAAACCTTCTGCCGCCCCGATTTCGGGCAGTGATGAAATCGATATTGGTCGCCTGGTCGGCACCGTCATAGAGGCGAAGTGGTGGGTACTTGGGATCACCGCCGTGTTTGCCGCCGCGGCGATCGTCTATACGCTGTTTGCGACACCCATCTACAGCGCCGATGCGCTGGTGCAGATTGAGCAGAACACCGGCAACTCGCTGGTGCAGGATATTGGCTCTGCCCTGGCGAACAAACCGCCTGCCTCCGAGGCCGAAATTCAGCTGATCCAGTCGCGTCTGGTGCTGGGCAAAACGGTTCACGATCTGGGGCTTGATATCTCCGTCACCAAAAATACCTTCCCGATATTTGGTGCCGGCTGGGATCGCCTGACCGGGCACAGCAACGACACGGTTAAAGTTACCGACTTTGTGCTACCGAAAGGGAGCGCGGATCAAACCTTTACCCTCACCGTGCTAGGGCCGAAGCAGTATCAGCTGACCAGCGACGCGGGCTTCAGCGCGCGCGGTGAAGTGGGGCAGATGCTGACAAAAGATGGCGTCAGCATGAAGGTGAGCGCTATTCAGGCGCAGGAAGGCAGCGAGTTTACCGTCACCAAATTCTCCACCCTGGGGATGATCAACAATCTGCAAAACAACCTGACGGTCACCGAAAATGGCAAGGACACGGGTGTCCTGAGCATGACCTTCACCGGTGAAGATAAAGATCAAATCCGCGAAATTCTCAACAGCATTACCCGCAACTACCTTGAGCAGAACGTCGAACGCAAGTCGGCTGAAGCGGCGAAAAGCCTGGCCTTCCTCGCCAGACAGCTCCCGGAAGTACGCGCACGTCTGGATGATGCAGAGAACAAACTGAACGCGTTTCGTCAGGATAAAGACTCCGTCGATCTGCCGCTGGAAGCGAAATCGGTGCTCGATTCGATGGTCAACATTGATGCGCAGCTCAACGAGTTGACCTTCAAAGAGGCGGAAATTTCTAAGCTCTACACCAAACGTCACCCGGCCTATCGCACGCTGCTGGAAAAACGTCGCACCCTCGAAGAGGAGAAAGCGAAGCTTAATGACCGCGTCACCGCGATGCCAAAAACGCAGCAGGAAATTGTGCGTCTGACCCGCGACGTGGAATCCGGCCAGCAGGTCTATATGCAGCTGCTGAACAAACAGCAGGAGCTGAAGATTACCGAAGCCAGTACCGTCGGCGACGTGCGTATTGTTGACCCGGCCATTACCCAGCCTGGCGTACTGAAGCCGAAGAAAGCGCTGATTATCCTCGGCAGCATTATCCTCGGCCTGATGCTCTCCATTGTTGGTGTGCTGCTGCGTTCGCTGTTCAACCGCGGTATCGAAAGCCCGCAGGTGCTGGAAGAGAATGGTATCAACGTTTACGCCAGTATCCCGCTCTCCGAATGGCAGAAATCGCATGACCGGGTCAAAAGCGTCAAAGGCGTCAAGCGTTACAAGCAGAGCCAGCTGCTGGCAGTGGGTAACCCGACGGACCTGGCAATTGAAGCGGTGCGCAGCCTGCGTACCAGTCTCCACTTCGCCATGATGCAGGCCAAAAACAACGTACTGATGTTAACCGGTGTCAGCCCGTCGATAGGTAAGACCTTTGTCTGTGCCAACCTGGCGGCGGTGGTCAGCCAGACCAATAAACGGGTGCTGCTGATCGACTGCGATATGCGTAAGGGCTATACCCACGAGCTGCTCGGGACCAATAACGTCAACGGTCTGTCGGAAATCCTGCTTGGCAAGGGTGAGATTAGCCAGAGCGCAAAACCGACCAGCATCCCGAAATTTGACCTCATTCCACGTGGTCAGGTGCCGCCAAACCCATCCGAACTGTTGATGAGCGACCGCTTTGCCGAGCTGGTGGAGTGGGCGAGCAAAAACTATGACCTGGTGCTGATCGATACACCACCAATTCTGGCCGTGACCGATGCGGCCGTGGTCGGTCGCCTGGCGGGAACCACGCTGATGGTGGCGCGCTATGCGGTGAACACCCTGAAGGAAGTGGAAACCAGCCTGAGCCGCTTCGAGCAGAATGGCATTGAGGTGAAAGGGGTGATCCTGAACTCCATCTTCCGCCGTGCGACCGGGTACCAGGATTACGGGTATTACGAGTACGAATATAAGTCTGACAGCAAATAACAATCCCCCTCACCCTAACCCTCTCCCGAGGGGAGAGGGAACTGCCCGGTGCAGCTATTCTCCCTCTCCCTTTGGGAGAGAGGCGGGGTGAGGGATCAGGGGAAGACTATGACCACACAACGCCCTTTAGTTTCTATTTATATGCCGACATGGAATCGTCAGCAGCTGGCGATCCGTGCAATCAAATCGGTGCTGCGCCAGGATTACGATAACTGGGAGCTGATCATTGTTGATGACTGTTCCTCTTCGTATGAGCAGCTGCAAAAGTTTGTCACTGACCTCAATGACCCGCGCGTCAGCTATACCCATAACGCGATCAACTCCGGGGCGTGTGCGGTGCGTAATCAGGCAATTATGCAGGCCAAAGGGCAGTATCTGACCGGCATCGACGACGATGACGAGTGGACACCAAACCGTCTGTCCATTTTCCTGTCGCACAAGGAACAACTGGTCACCCACGCTTTCCTGTATGCCAACGACTATGTTTGTCAGGGCGAGGTTTACTCACAGCCAGCCAGCCTGCCGCTGTATCCGAAATCACCATACTCTCGCCGCCTGTTCTACAAGCGCAACATCATCGGCAATCAGGTGTTCACCTGGGCGTGGCGCTTTAAAGAGTGCCTGTTCGATACCGAACTGAAGGCCGCGCAGGATTACGACATCTTCCTGCGAATGGTGGTGGAGTATGGCGAGCCGTGGAAGGTGGAAGAGGCCACGCAGATCCTGCACATCAACCACGGGGAGATGCAAATCACCTCCTCACCAAAAAAATTCTCGGGTTACTTCCATTTCTACCGCAAGCACAAGGATAAGTTTGACCGTGCCAGCCGGAAGTACCAGCTCTTTACCCTCTATCAGATCCGCAATAAGCGGATGACCTGGCGTACCTTGTTGACGCTGTTTTCTGTGCGCAACGGCAAGCGACTGGCTGATGGACTGCGGGGGAAATAATGTTTCTGGAAGATTGCCGCGCTAACAGCTGGAGCCTGCGCCCGTGCTGCATGGTTCTGGCGTACCGCATCGCGCATTTCTGCTCGGTGTGGCGTAAGAAAAATGTTCTGAACAACCTCTGGGCGGCACCGGTTCTGGTGCTGTACCGAATTATCACCGAATGCATTTTTGGCTATGAAATTCAGGCTGCGGCCACCATCGGCCGCCGCTTTACCATTCACCACGGTTATGCGGTGGTTATCAATAAGTTCGTGGTCGCCGGGGATGATTTCACTATTCGTCATGCGGTCACCATCGGCAACCGGGGGCCGGAGAGCCTGGCCTGCCCGGTCATCGGCAACAACGTCGAGCTGGGGGCGAACGTGGTGATCATTGGCGACATTACCATTGGTAACAACGTAACGATTGGTGCAGGCAGCGTGGTGCTGGACAGCATTCCTGATAACGCGCTGGTAGTGGGCGAAAAAGCCCGCGTGAAGGTGATCAAATGAACATTCTGCAATTTAACGTCCGTCTCGCCGAGGGCGGGGCGGCTGGCGTGGCGCTGGATCTGCACCAGCGTGCGCTGCAAAAAGGGCTTCAGTCTCGTTTTATCTACGGCTATGGCAAAGGCGGTAAGAAAAGCGTCAGCCACGATAGCTATCCGCAGGTGCACAAGCAGACGCCACGTCTGACGTCTGTCGCCAATATTGCGCTGTTCCGTCTGTTTAACCGCGATCTGTTTGGCAACCTGAACAACCTCTATCGCACGGTCACGCGCACTTCCGGCCCGGTTGTGCTCCATTTTCACGTGCTGCACAGCTACTGGCTGAATCTGCAAGAGGTGGTGACGTTTTGCCAGAAGGTACAGGCTCACAAGCCGGATACCCGCTTCATCTGGACGCTGCACGACCACTGGAGCGTGACCGGGCGCTGTGCGTTCACCGACGGCTGTGAAGGCTGGAAAAACGCCTGCCAGAAGTGCCCGACATTAACCAATTACCCGCCGGTGAAAGTGGATCGCGCTCACCAGTTGGTGGACGGAAAACGTCAGCTGTTCCGCGATATGCTGTCGCTCGGCTGCACGTTTATCTCCCCAAGCCAGCATGTGGCCGATGCCTTCAACAGTCTGTATGGGGCAGGGCGGTGTCAGATCATCAACAACGGGATCGACGTGGCGACGGAAGCGATTCTGGCCGAGTTGACCCCGGTTGCGGAAACCGCTGGCAAACCGAAAATCGCAATCGTCGCGCATGACCTGCGTTACGACGGCAAAACCAACCAGCAGCTGGTGCGCGACATGATGGCGCTGGGTGACAAAATTGAACTGCATACCTTCGGCAAATTCTCGCCGTTCGACGGCGCTAACGTGGTGAATCACGGGTTTGAAACGGATAAGCGCAAGCTGATGAGCGCCCTCAACGGGATGGATGCGCTGGTGTTCAGCTCGCGCGTGGATAACTACCCGCTGATCCTCTGCGAAGCGCTCTCGATTGGCGTGCCGGTGATCGCCACCCACAGCGATGCGGCGCGTGAAGTGCTGGAAAAATCGGGCGGGAAAACGTTCGCGGAACAGGAGGTGCTGCCGCTGGTGCAACTGCCGAAGCCGCAGATTGCGCAGGCCGTTTTTGGCACTGACCTGGAATCGTTCCGCAATCGCAGCCGCAAGGCCTACAGTGGACAACAGATGCTGGAGGAATATGTCTCGTTCTATCAGAGTCTGTAGTTATCTGCTGCTGCCGCTGATCTATCTGCTGGTCAACGTCAAAATTGCCCAGCTTGGCGAAAGCTTCCCGATAACCATTGTGACCTTCTTGCCCGCTCTGCTTCTGTTGTACGTCGATAAAATCAACCTCAAGAAGCTGATGATTGCCTTAGGGATGGGCTTTGGCCTGACGCTGTTTAACTACATCTTTGGCCAGTCGCTGGATCCCAGCAAGTACGTCACCTCTACCATGTTGTTTGTTTATATTGTCATTATTATTGGCATGGTGTGGAGTATTCGTTTTAAAACTATTTCTCCGCACAATTATCGGAAAATCCTCAGGCTCTTTTATATTGCCGTTGCGTTAATTGTTATGCTTGCTGCACTGGAAATGGCGCAAATTATTCTCACCGGTGGTAGCAGCCTGATGGAGATGATTTCGAAATATCTCATTTACAGTAACAGCTATGTACTGAACTTCATTAAGTTTGGCGGTAAGCGTACGACAGCCCTCTATTTTGAACCGGCGTTTTTCGCTCTGGCGTTAATCTCAATTTGGCTCAGCATCAAACAGTTTGGTATCAAAACCCCTAAGACCGATGCTATGATTCTTGCAGGAATCGTTCTGTCTGGTTCGTTCTCAGGGGTCATGACATTTATCCTGTTTTACCTCCTGGAGTGGGCATTCCAGTACCTGAACAAAGATGCGATTAAGAAAAAGCTGCCGCTGGCGATCATCTCCCTGACGGTATTTTTAGTAGGCGTGATATTTGCATTCCCGTATATCTCAGAGCGTCTGGGAGATTTGGGAACGGAAGGTTCATCGTCCTATTATCGCATTATCGGGCCGCTGGTGATGGTGGGTTATTCCTTAACCCATATCGACGGTGTAGTAAGATTCGGCTCACTTTACGAATATGTTGCATCATTCGGAATCTTTAACGGTGCGGATGTCGGTAAAACCATAGACAATGGCCTGTATCTGTTAATTATTTATTTTTCGTGGTTCGCCGTACTGTTGACGCTCTGGTATCTGTTTAAAGTTTTCAAAATGATGATTAACGCGTTTGGGGATAACCAGAACTTTCGCGTGCAGCTTTATCTGTTTACGCCAGTGTCGCTGTTTTTTACGGGGTCAATATTTAGCCCGGAATATGCTTTCTTGATTGTCTGTCCGTTTATTCTGCGCAAAGCGCTTAATATTACGAACGTATGACGAAATGAGGTGATTTATGTTTCTTAGCGTCATTACTGTTGCCTTTCGTAATTACGAAGGGGTGGTAAAAACCTGGCGCTCGCTGCGCAACCTGGCGCGCGATCCGAGTCTCAGCTTTGAGTGGATCGTGGTCGATGGCGGCTCGAACGATGGCACGGCGGAGTTTCTGGAAAAACTCAACGGTGAGTTCAACTTACGCTTCGTTAGCGAGAAAGATAAAGGCATCTACGATGCGATGAACAAAGGCATTAACATGGCGCAAGGCCGTTATGCCATCTTCCTTAACTCCGGCGATGTGTTCCATGACGATGTGGCCCAGTTTGCCCGTCAGCTGGCGCGCCAGAAAGACGACGCGATGTATATTGGCGATGCGCTGCTCGATTTTGGCGACGGGCATAAAATTTGCCGCAGCGCGAAACCCGGCTGGTATATCTATCACAGTTTACCGGCCAGCCATCAGGCCATTTTCTTCCCGGTAAAAGGTCTGAAAAAACAGCCTTACGATCTGCAGTATAAAGTGTCATCAGATTATGCCCTGGCCGCCAGTCTGTATAAATCAGGCTACCCGTTCCGTAGAATTAAAGGGCTGGTATCTGAATTTTCAATGGGCGGTGTATCCACCTCGAATAATCTGGAATTGTGCCAGGATGCAAAAAACGTACAGCGTAAGATATTACGCGTGCCTGCATTCTGGGCGGAATTGTCTTATTTATTCCGCCTGCGCACCACGGGTAAAACGAAAACCTTATATAACAAAGCCTGAATATAAGGAAATGTAATGCAGGATCTTAACGGGTTCACCGTGCCGAAAGGTTTTCGGGGCGGGAACGGAATTAAAGTGCAGTTATGGTGGGCCGTTCAGGCCACCTTATTTGCCTGGTCACCGCAAATACTGTATCGCTGGCGTGCCTTTTTATTGCGTCTGTTTGGCGCAAAAATCGGAAAAAACGTAGTTATTCGTCCATCGGTAAAAATTACTTACCCCTGGAAATTAACGCTTGGCGATTACGCCTGGGTAGGGGATGACGCCGTGTTATATACCCTTGGCGATATCACGATTGGTGCAAACGCGGTGGTGTCACAGAAGTGTTATTTGTGTACCGGCAGCCACGATTTTATGAGTCAGCATTTTGATATTACCGCTTCGCCAATTGTGATTGGCGAAAAATGCTGGCTGGCAACAGATGTATTTGTTGCACCTGGTGTTTCTGTTGGCGATGGCACGGTAGTCGGTGCCCGCAGCAGCGTTTTTAAATCGCTACCGGCAAATAAAATTTGCCGTGGCAACCCCGCAGTGGTGATACGCGAACGCGTTGAAACTGATTAAATTCATAAGTAGAGGAATATAAACATGTCTAAAGTCGCTCTCATCACCGGCGTTACCGGGCAGGATGGTTCTTACCTGGCAGAGTTACTGCTGGAAAAAGGTTATGAAGTTCACGGTATTAAGCGTCGTGCTTCTTCTTTCAACACGGAACGTGTGGATCATATTTACCAGGATCCGCATGCGGCGAACCCGAAATTCCATCTGCACTACGGCGACCTGACCGATACCTCCAACCTGACCCGCATCCTGCAGGAAGTACAGCCGGATGAAGTTTACAACCTGGGCGCGATGAGCCACGTAGCGGTTTCTTTCGAATCCCCGGAATACACCGCTGACGTTGACGCGATGGGTACGCTGCGTCTGCTGGAAGCGATTCGTTTCCTCGGCCTTGAGAAGAAAACCCGTTTCTACCAGGCATCCACCTCTGAACTGTACGGTCTGGTGCAGGAAATCCCGCAGAAAGAAACCACCCCGTTCTACCCACGTTCTCCTTACGCGGTAGCCAAACTGTATGCCTACTGGATCACCGTAAACTACCGTGAATCTTACGGCATGTACGCCTGTAACGGCATTCTGTTTAACCACGAATCCCCACGTCGTGGCGAAACCTTCGTGACCCGTAAAATTACCCGCGCTATCGCCAACATCGCTCAGGGTCTGGAATCCTGCCTGCACCTCGGCAATATGGACTCCCTGCGTGACTGGGGCCATGCCAAAGACTACGTGAAGATGCAGTGGATGATGCTGCAGCAGGAGCAGCCAGAAGACTTCGTGATTGCGACCGGCGTGCAGTACTCCGTCCGTCAATTCGTGGAAATGGCTGCCGCACAGCTGGGTATCAAACTGCGCTTCGAAGGCACTGGCGTGGAAGAGAAGGGGATCGTTGTCTCTGTGACCGGCCATGACGCACCGGGCGTGAAACCAGGTGATGTGATTGTGCAGGTTGACCCGCGTTACTTCCGTCCTGCGGAAGTGGAAACCCTGCTGGGCGACCCAACCAAAGCGCACGAGAAACTGGGCTGGAAACCAGAAACCACTCTGCAGGAGATGGTCTCTGAGATGGTAGCCAAAGATCTTGAAGCAGCGAAAAAACACTCCCTGCTCAAATCTCATGGCTACGAGGTTGCCATCGCGCTGGAGTCCTGAGAATGACAAAACAACGTATTTTTGTCGCCGGTCATCGCGGAATGGTGGGTTCCGCGATTGTTCGCCAGCTGGAGCAGCGCGGTGACGTGGAAGTGGTTGTCCGTACCCGCGACGAGCTGAATCTGCTCGATAGCCGTGCGGTACAGGACTTCTTTGCCAATGAACGTATCGATCAGGTGTATCTGGCGGCGGCAAAAGTGGGCGGCATTGTCGCTAACAACACTTACCCGGCAGATTTCATCTACGAGAACATGATGATTGAGAGCAACATCATTCACGCGGCGCATCTGCACAACGTGAACAAGCTGTTGTTCCTCGGCTCATCCTGTATCTACCCGAAAATGGCGAAACAGCCGATCGCCGAGAGCGAACTGCTGCAGGGGACGCTGGAAGCAACCAACGAGCCGTACGCCATTGCCAAAATTGCCGGGATCAAGCTGTGCGAGTCCTACAACCGTCAGTACAACCGTGACTATCGCTCGGTGATGCCGACCAACCTGTACGGGCCGCACGATAACTTCCACCCGAGCAACTCGCACGTGATCCCGGCGCTGCTGCGTCGTTTCCACGAGGCGACCGCCGAGAACGCACCGGATGTGGTGGTGTGGGGCAGCGGCACGCCGATGCGCGAATTCCTGCACGTGGATGACATGGCCGCGGCCAGCATTCACGTGATGGAGCTGGATCGCGAGGTGTGGCAGGAGAACACCGAGCCGATGCTGTCGCACATCAACGTTGGCACTGGCGTGGATTGCACCATTCGCGAGCTGGCGCAGACCATCGCCCAGGTGGTGGGCTACAAGGGCCGCGTGGTGTTTGACGCCACCAAACCGGACGGCACGCCGCGCAAACTGCTGGACGTCACCCGTCTGCATCAGCTGGGCTGGTATCACGAGGTGTCGCTGGAACAAGGGCTGGCAAGTACCTACCAGTGGTTCCTGGAAAACCAGCACCGCTTCCGGGGGTAACAATGTTTTTAAGTCAGGAAGATTTTGCCACGGTAGTGCGCTCCACTCCGCTCATCTCAATTGATTTGATCGTGGAGAACGAACGCGGCGAGTTCTTGCTGGGGAAACGAACCAATCGTCCTGCTCAGGGCTTCTGGTTCGTGCCCGGCGGGCGCGTGCAGAAGGATGAGACGCTGGCCAACGCGTTTGAGCGTCTCACTCTGGCGGAACTGGGCCTGCAACTGCCGATGGCAGCAGGCCAGTTTTACGGGGTCTGGCAGCACTTCTATGACGATAACTTTTCAGGCACCGGCTTCACCACGCACTACATCGTGCTGGGGTTCCGCCTGAAGGTGAGTGAGGCAGACCTGCGTCTGCCTGATTCTCAGCACGACGACTACCGCTGGCAGACGCCAGAGGCGCTGCTGGCCAGCGACAATGTGCATGACAACAGTCGTGCCTATTTCCTGGCCGATCGTCAGTCTGAGGTGCCGGGACTATGAAGATCCTCGTATATGGAATCAACTACTCGCCGGAATTGACCGGTATCGGGAAATACACCGGCGAGATGGTCGAGTGGATGGCGAGCCAGGGACATGACGTGCGGGTCATTACCGCGCCGCCGTACTACCCGGAATGGAAAGTGGGCGAGCGCTACTCCAGCTGGCGCTATCGCCGCGAAGAGGGCGCTGCGACCGTCTGGCGTTGCCCGCTGTACGTGCCGAAGCAGCCCTCGACGCTGAAACGTTTAATTCATCTGGGCAGCTTTGCCCTGAGCAGTTTCTTCCCGCTGATGGCGCAGCGTCGCTGGAAGCCGGATCGCATCATCGGCGTGGTACCGACGCTGTTCTGCACGCCGGGCATGCGGCTGCTGGGCAAGCTCTCCGGTGCGCGCACGTTGCTGCACATTCAGGATTATGAAGTCGACGCCATGCTGGGCCTGGGGATGGCAGGTAAAGGCAAGGGCGGCAAAGTGGCGAAACTCGCCAGCGCTTTTGAGCGCAGCGGTCTGCATAACGTGGATTATGTCTCCACCATCTCGCGCTCGATGATGAACAAAGCGCAGGAGAAGGGCGTCGCGCCGGAAAAGGTGATCTTTTTCCCGAACTGGTCCGAAGTGGCCCGTTTCCGTGACGTAACAGAACACGACGCGCAGGCGCTTCGCGCAGAGCTCGGTTTGCCTGATGACCAAAAAATCATTCTTTATTCAGGCAATATCGGCGAAAAGCAGGGGCTGGAGAACGTTATCGAGGCGGCTCAACAGCTTAGCGAACATCCGTGGATGTTTGTGATTGTCGGTCAGGGCGGCGGAAAAGCGCGTCTGGAGAAGATGGCCAGTGAACGCGGCCTGACTAACGTGAAATTCTTCCCGCTTCAGTCTTACGAGGCGCTGCCTGCGCTGCTGAAGATGGGTGACTGCCATCTGGTGGTGCAAAAGCGCGGCGCGGCGGATGCGGTGCTGCCGTCCAAGCTGACCAACATTCTGGCCGTGGGCGGGAACGCCGTGATCACGGCAGAAGCTGAAACCGAATTAGGCCAGCTGTGTGACAGCTACCCGGGGATCGCCGTTTGCGTGGAGCCGGAATCGGTTCCGGCGCTGGTGACCGGAATTGAACAGGCACTCGCCATGCCAAAAGTGAACACGGTGGCACGTGAATATGCCGAACGCACGCTCGAGAAAGAGAACGTGCTGAGCCAATTTATTGCAGATATACGGGGATAAATCATGAGTCAAACCACGTTGTATCCGGTTGTGATGGCAGGTGGCTCTGGTAGCCGGTTGTGGCCGCTGTCCCGCGTGCTCTATCCAAAACAGTTCCTCTGCCTGAAAGGGGATCTCACCATGCTGCAAACGACGGTTAACCGTCTGCAGGGTGTGGAGTGTGAAAGCCCGGTGGTGATTTGTAACGAACAGCACCGCTTTATTGTTGCCGAGCAGCTGCGCCAGCTGAACAAACTCACAGAAAACATCATTCTGGAGCCTGCCGGACGAAATACCGCCCCAGCCATTGCCCTGGCGGCGCTGGCGGCAAAACGCAGCAGCCCGGATTGCGATCCGCTGATGCTGGTCCTGGCGGCAGACCACGTCATTCAGCAGGAAGAGGCGTTCCGCGACGCAGTGCGGGCGGCCATTCCTTACGCAGAAAGCGGCAAGCTGGTGACCTTCGGCATCGTCCCGGATCTGCCAGAAACCGGCTATGGCTATATCCGCCGCGGCAGCGTGACGCCGGGCGAAGGCGACAGCGTGGCGTTTGACGTGGCGCAGTTCGTTGAGAAACCGAATCTGGAAACCGCGCAGGCCTACGTTGCCAGCGGTGAATACTACTGGAACAGCGGTATGTTCCTGTTCCGCGCCGGTCGCTATCTGGAAGAACTGCAAAAGTATCGTCCGGATATCCTGGGCGCCTGCGAAAAAGCCATGAACGTGGTGGATCCGGATCTCGACTTTATTCGCGTCGACGAAGCCGCTTTCCTCGCCTGCCCGGAAGAGTCCATTGACTATGCGGTGATGGAGCGCACGGCGGATGCGGTGGTGGTGCCGATGGATGCAGGCTGGAGCGATGTTGGCTCCTGGTCCTCCCTGTGGGAGATCAGCGCGCATACCCCGGAGGGTAACGTCCATCACGGTGATGTGATTAGCCACAAAACCGAGAACAGCTACGTCTACGCCGAATCCGGCCTCGTGACCACGGTGGGGGTGAAGGATCTGGTGGTCGTCCAGACCAAAGACGCCGTGCTGATTGCCGACCGTAACGCCGTGCAGGACGTTAAAAAGGTGGTGGAGAAGATCAAAGCCGACGGTCGCCACGAGCACCATATTCACCGCGAAGTGTACCGGCCGTGGGGCAAATACGACTCCATCGATGCGGGCGAACGTTACCAGGTGAAGCGCATTACCGTGAAGCCGGGCGAAGGCCTGTCGGTACAGATGCATCACCATCGTGCCGAGCACTGGGTGGTGGTGGCGGGTACCGCCAAAGTGACCATCGACGGTGAAGTGAAACTGCTCGGTGAAAACGAGTCAATTTATATTCCGCTGGGGGCGACACACTGTCTGGAAAACCCAGGGAAGATACCTCTCGATTTAATTGAAGTGCGCTCCGGCGCGTATCTGGAAGAGGACGATATTGTCCGTTTCCAGGACCGCTACGGCCGGGTGTAACCGCTTCGCATCATGCCCGGTGGCGCTGTGCTTACCGGGCCTACGAATGAATAAAAAATATTTTGCCTGTTAATTGGGCGGGCCAACTGTTGCCTGAAAAAGGGGTCATGATGGAAAAGTTAACCTGTTTTAAAGCCTACGATATTCGCGGCAAGCTGGGTGAAGAGCTGAATGAAGACATTGCGTGGCGCATCGGCCGCGCGTACGGCGAATACCTGAAACCGAAAACTATCGTACTGGGTGGCGACGTGCGTCTGACCAGCGAATCCCTGAAGCTGGCGCTGGCGAAAGGGCTGCAGGACGCGGGCGTGGACGTGCTGGATATCGGCCTTTCCGGTACCGAAGAGATCTATTTTGCCACCTTCCACCTGGGCGTGGACGGCGGGATTGAAGTCACGGCCAGCCATAACCCGATGGATTACAACGGCATGAAGCTGGTGCGCAAGGGTGCGCGCCCTATCAGCGGCGATACCGGCCTGCGCGACGTGCAGCGTCTGGCGGAAGCCAACGACTTCCCGCCGGTGAACGAGTCTGCACGCGGCAGCTACAAGCAGATCGATCTGCGTAAAGAGTACATCGATCACCTGCTGGGTTACATCAACGTGGCGAACCTTAAGCCGCTGAAGCTGGTCATTAACTCCGGCAACGGCGCGGCGGGCCCGGTGGTGGATGCCCTGGAAGCCCGCTTTAAGGCGCTGAACGTGCCGGTGACCTTCGTCAAGGTACACAACACCCCGGACGGCAACTTCCCGAACGGTATCCCGAACCCGCTGCTGCCAGAGTGCCGCGACGACACCCGCAATGCGGTGATTGAACACGGTGCGGATATGGGCATCGCCTTTGACGGCGATTTCGACCGCTGCTTCCTGTTCGACGAGAAAGGGCAGTTCATCGAGGGCTATTACATTGTCGGCCTGCTGGCGGAAGCGTTCCTCGAGAAAAATCCGGGGGCGAAGATCATTCATGACCCGCGTCTCTCCTGGAACACCGTTGACGTGGTGTCAGCGGCAGGCGGCACGCCGGTGATGTCCAAAACCGGTCACGCGTTTATTAAAGAGCGTATGCGCGAAGAAGACGCCATCTACGGCGGCGAGATGAGCGCCCATCACTACTTCCGCGATTTTGCCTACTGCGACAGCGGGATGATCCCGTGGCTGCTGGTGACCGAATTGCTGTGCCTGAAAGGTCAGACCCTGGGCGAGCTGGTGCGCGACCGTATGGCGGCCTTCCCGGCAAGTGGAGAGATCAACAGCAAACTGGCGCAGCCGGCTGAGGCCATTGCCCGCGTGGAGCAGCACTTTGCCATTCACGCGCTGGAAATTGACCGTACCGACGGTATCAGCATGGCGTTCCCGCAGTGGCGCTTTAACCTGCGCTCGTCCAATACCGAGCCGGTGGTGCGCCTGAACGTGGAATCCCGCGCCGACACCGCGCTGATGGAAGCCCGAACGAAGGACATTCTGGCGCTGTTGAATCAGTAATATTTGCCCCTCCCGGTGGGAGGGGAAACCGAATACAGGAACAACGATGACGAATCTAAAAAAGCGCGAACGAGCGAGAACGAATGCATCGTTAATCTCTATGGTGCAGCGTTTTTCTGATATCACCATCATGGTCGGCGGATTGTGGGCGGTGTGTTGGATCAGCGGGCAATCGTTCTTATACATGCACCTGCTGATGGCACTGATTGCGCTGGTCGTGTTTCAGATGATCGGCGGGATGACGGATTTCTATCGTTCGTGGCGTGGCGTCAAGATGACCACCGAACTGATGTTGTTACTGCAGAACTGGACCTTAAGCCTGATCTTCAGCGCGGGCCTGGTGGCGTTCAGCCATGATTTTGATAATCGTCTGGTGACGTATCTTTGCTGGTATCTGTTAACCAGCGTCGGCATGGTGGTTTGCCGCTCCCTGATCCGCTTTGGCGCGGGCTGGTTGCGTAACCGTGGTTACAACCGCCGCTATGTCGCCGTTGCCGGCGATCTGCCGGTGGGCCAGGTGCTGCTTGATAGCTTCCGCAAAGAGCCGTGGTTAGGTTTTGAAGTGGTTGGGATCTACCACGACGCGAAACCGGGTGGCGTGCCGTCGGACTGGGCGGGCAACTACGACCAGCTTATTGACGATGCGAAAGCGGGCAAAATTCACAACGTCTACATTGCCATGCAGATGAAAGAGGAGTCCCGCATTAAGAAACTGATGCGCGACCTGGCGGACACCACCTGTTCCGTGATCCTCATTCCGGACGTCTTTACCTTCAACATTCTCCATTCCCGTATCGAAGAGGTGAACGGTGTACCGGTAGTGCCGCTGTACGACACGCCGCTGTCAGGTATCAACCGTGTTCTCAAACGCCTGGAAGACATTGTGCTCTCTTCGCTGATCCTTCTGCTGATCTCTCCGGTGCTGTGCTGCATTGCCCTGGCGGTGAAACTGAGCTCTCCCGGCCCGGTCATCTTCCGTCAGACGCGCTACGGCATGGACGGTAAGCCGATCATGGTGTGGAAATTCCGCTCCATGAAGGTGATGGAGAACGACAAAGTGGTGACGCAGGCTACGCAGAACGATCCGCGCGTGACCCGGGTGGGGAATTTCCTGCGCCGCACCTCGCTGGACGAGCTGCCGCAGTTTATCAACGTCTTTACTGGCGGTATGTCGATTGTCGGGCCACGTCCGCACGCGGTTGCCCATAACGAGCAGTACCGCTCGCTGATTGAAGGCTACATGCTGCGCCATAAAGTGAAGCCAGGCATTACCGGCTGGGCGCAAATCAACGGCTGGCGCGGTGAAACCGACACGCTGGAAAAAATGGAAAAACGTATTGAATTCGACCTTGAGTACATCCGTGAGTGGAGCCTCTGGTTCGATATCAAAATTGTTTTTCTGACCATCTTCAAAGGTTTCGTGAACAAAGCGGCGTACTAAGATGAGCTTACGTGAAAAAACCATCAGCGGCGCCAAGTGGTCAGCGATGGCGACTATCGTCATCATTGGCCTGGGGCTGGTGCAGATGACCGTGCTGGCGCGCATTATCGATAATCATCAGTTCGGTCTGCTGACCGTCTCGCTGGTGATTATCGCGCTGGCCGACACGCTGTCTGACTTCGGTATCGCCAACTCGATTATCCAGCGCAAAGAGATTAGCCAGCTGGAGCTGACCACGCTCTACTGGCTGAACGTGGGGCTGGGGATATTTGTTTTTATGCTGGTGTTCCTGCTGAGCGATGTGATCGCCAGCGTGCTGCACAACCCGGATCTGGCCCCGCTGATGCGCACGCTGTCGTTTGCCTTTGTGGTGATCCCGCACGGGCAGCAGTTCCGCGCGCTGATGCAAAAAGAACTGGAGTTCAACAAGATCGGCATGATTGAAACCAGCGCCGTGCTGGCGGGCTTTACCTTCACGGTGGTGAGCGCCCATTTCTGGCCGCTGGCGATGACCGCTATTCTGGGGTATCTGGTTAACTCTGCCGTGCGCACGCTGCTGTTCGGCTACTTTGGCCGCAAGATCTACCGCCCGGGGCTGCATTTTTCCCTGGCGTCCGTCTCCTCGAACCTGCGTTTTGGCGCCTGGCTGACGGCCGACAGCATCATCAACTACGTCAATACCAACCTTTCCACGCTGGTGCTGGCGCGCATTCTGGGGGCGAGCGTCGCGGGGGGTTATAACCTGGCCTACAACGTTGCGGTCGTCCCGCCGATGAAGCTCAACCCGATTATCACCCGCGTGTTGTTCCCGGCGTTCGCCAAAATTCAGGACGACACTGAAAAGCTGCGCGTCAACTTCTACAAGCTGCTCTCCGTGGTCGGCATTATTAACTTCCCGGTACTGCTGGGTCTGATGGTGGTGTCGAGCAACTTTGTGCCGCTGGTATTTGGCGAGAAGTGGAACAGCATCATCCCGATCCTGCAGTTGCTCTGTGTGGTGGGGCTGCTGCGCTCCGTGGGTAACCCGATTGGCTCCCTGCTGATGGCGAAAGCGCGCGTGGATATCAGCTTTAAATTCAACGTATTTAAAACCTTTCTGTTTATTCCGGCAATTATCGTCGGCGGACACATGGCGGGCGCCATTGGCGTCACGCTGGGCTTTCTGCTGGTGCAAATCATCAACACCGTGCTGAGCTACTTCATCATGATCAAGCCAGTGCTGGGCTCCAGCTACCGTCAGTACATCCTGAGCCTGTGGCTGCCGTTTTATCTCTCCTTGCCGACCCTGGTGGTGAGCTACGGTCTGGGCGTGCTCCTGAAGGGCCATTTGCCGCTGGCCGCGCTGCTGGCAGTGCAGGTTGCCGCGGGCGCGCTGGCGTTTGGGGTGATGATTGTGCTGTCACGCAATGCGATGGTAGTGGAGATGAAGCGCCAGTTTTGCCGTAACGAAAAAATGAAAACGCTGCTTCGCGCAGGCTAGTTATTTAAGAGGCCATTATGAAATTATTAATTCTTGGCAACCATACCTGCGGCAACCGTGGCGACAGCGCCATCCTGCGCGGTTTATTGGATGCAATTAACACCCTTAAGCCTGAGACAGAAGTGGACGTGATGAGCCGTTACCCGGTCAGCTCATCCTGGTTACTGAACCGCCCGGTGATGGGCGACCCGCTCTACAGCCAGATGAAACAGCACAATAACGCTGCGGGCGTGATGGGACGCGTGAAGAAAGTGTTGCGTCGCCGCTACCAGCATCAGGTGCTGCTTTCTCGCGTAACCGACACCGGCAAGCTGCGCAACATCGCCATTGCGCAGGGCTTTACCGATTTCGTGCGTCTGCTTTCCGGCTATGACGCCATTATTCAGGTGGGCGGTTCGTTCTTCGTCGATCTCTACGGCGTGCCGCAGTTTGAGCATGCGCTCTGTACCTTTATGGCGAAGAAGCCGCTGTTTATGATTGGTCACAGCGTCGGGCCATTCCAGGAACCTCAGTTCAACCAGCTGGCAAACTATGTGTTTGGCCACTGCGATGCCCTGATTTTGCGTGAGTCAGTCAGCCTCGACATGATGAAGCGCAGCGAGATCGACACCTCGAAAGTCGAGCACGGCGTGGATACCGCGTGGCTGGTGGATCACCAGGACGACAGCTTCCAGCCGAGCTACGCGGTGCAGCACTGGCTGGACGTGGCGGCAAAACAGAAAACCGTCGCCATTACCCTGCGCGAGCTGGCACCTTTTGATAAGCGTTTAGGTACGACTCAGGCCGCCTACGAGAAGGCCTTTGCCGAGGTCGTTAACCGCGTGCTGGACAGCGGTTATCAGGTGCTGGCGCTCTCCACCTGTACCGGTATCGATAGCTACAACAAGGATGATCGCATGGTGGCGCTTAACCTGCGCCATCTGGTGAACGATCCGTCCCGGTATCACGTGGTGATGGACGAACTGAACGATCTGGAGATGGGCAAACTGCTCTCAGCCTGTGACCTGACCGTGGGTACCCGTCTGCACTCTGCCATCATCTCGATGAACTTCGGCACGCCGGCCATTGCCATCAACTATGAGCACAAGTCTGCCGGGATTATGCAGCAGCTGGGGATGCCGGAAATGGCCGTGGATATCCGTCATCTGCTGGATGGCTCGCTCGGCGCAATGGTGGGCGACACCCTTGGGCAACTGCCCGCCGTGAATGAGCGCCTGGCCGTGGCAGTGAAAGCCGAGCGCGAAAAGGGAATGGGGATGGTGAAGTCTGTGCTTGACCGCGTGCGGGAGGGGAAATGAAGGTTGGTTTCTTCTTACTGAAATTTCCACTGTCGTCTGAAACCTTTGTACTCAATCAAATCACCGCGTTTATCGATATGGGATATGACGTGGAAATTATCGCCCTGCAAAAGGGCGATACGCAAAACACCCATGCGGCGTATACCCAGTATGGGCTGGAGGCGAAAACCCGCTGGCTGCAGGATGAGCCATCCGGAAAAGTGAACAAGCTGCGCTACCGTGCCAGCCAGACTTTACGCGGGCTCCATCGCGCGTCGACCTGGCGAGCGCTGAACATCTCCCGCTATGGCGCGGAGTCGCGCAATCTGATCCTGTCGGCCATCTGTGGGCAAACGGCGCAGCCGTACCGCGCTGATGTCTTTATCGCCCACTTTGGCCCGGCAGGGGTGACCGCAGCCAAACTGCGCGAGCTGGGGGTGATTGACGGGAAGATCGCCACGATCTTCCACGGCATTGATATCTCCAGCCGTGAAGTGCTGAACCACTACACGCCGGAGTATCAGCAGCTGTTCCAGCGCGGCGACATGATGCTGCCCATCAGCGACCTGTGGGCCGGACGCCTCAAAAAGATGGGTTGCCCGGGCGAGAAAATCACCGTCTCGCGGATGGGGGTGGATTTGGCGCGCTTTACCCGACGTCCGGTCAAGGTGCCGGGTAAACCGCTGCAGATTATCTCTGTTGCCCGACTGACCGAGAAAAAAGGGCTGCATGTGGCGATTGAAGCCTGCCGCCAGCTCAAGGCGCGCGGGGTGGATTTCCGTTATCGCATACTCGGTATCGGCCCGTGGGAGCGTCGCCTGCGTACGCTTATTGAACAGTATGAGCTGGAAACGCACGTGGAGATGCCGGGCTTTAAGCCGAGCCACGAGGTGAAGGCCATGCTCGATGAAGCCGACGTGTTTCTGCTGCCGTCCGTTACGGGCGCCGATGGCGACATGGAAGGCATACCGGTGGCGCTGATGGAGGCGATGGCGGTGGGGATTCCGGTGGTATCGACGCTGCACAGCGGGATCCCGGAGCTGATCAAGTCAGACCATTCCGGCTGGCTGGTCCCCGAAAATAACGCCATGGCCCTGGCCGATCGGCTGGCCGCGTTTAGCGATATCGACCAGCAGGCGCTGGAGCCCGTGCTGCACAATGCCCGACAAAAAGTCGAGGCAGATTTTAACCAGCAGGTGATCAATCGCCAGTTAGCGAGCCTGCTGCAAACGTTGTAACGCCGAGGTTGTATGCTGAAAAAGATTACCCGACGCAGCTTTGTCTCTTCTCTTTCCGTCCTGGCGGCAATGCCGCTACTGTCGCCCCGCGTTGCGCGGGCGGCAACCGGCAAGACGGTCTCTGTAAATCAGTACAATAACAACGACTGGATCGCCGCCTTTAAGCAGGCGTTTAACGAAGGCGACACCGTCGTAGTGCCTGCAGGGCTCACCTGCAAAAACATCAACACGGGCATTTTCATTCCTGACGGCAAAACGCTGCTGATTCGCGGGGCGTTAACCGGCAATGGCCGGGGGCGCTTTGTTCTGCAGGAGGGCAGCAAAGTCATCGGTGAGGGCGAAGGCCGTACCGAAAATATTACCCTTGACGTTCGTGGCTCTGACTGTGTCATCAAAGGGCTGGCGATGAGCGGATTTGGCCCGGTAACGCAAATCTACATTGGCGGCAAAAAGCCCAGCGTGATGCGTAATCTGGTCATTGATAACATCCGCGTGAGCCAGGCCAATTACGCCATCCTGCGCCAGGGGTTTCACAACCAGGTGGATGGTGCCCGCATCACCAACAGCAAATTCAGCCACCTGCAGGGCGATGCGATCGAGTGGAATGTGGCCATCAATGACCGCAATATTCTGATCTCCGACCATGTGATCGACAACATCAACTGCACCAACGGTAAGATTAACTGGGGGATTGGTATTGGCCTTGCGGGCAGTACCTACGACAACGACTACCCGGAAAAACAGACCGTGAAGAACTTTGTGGTTGCCAATATCACCGGCAGCAACTGCCGCCAACTGGTGCACGTTGAGAACGGTAAACACTTTATTATCCGCAATATTAAGGCCAAAAATATTACGCCTGATTTCAGTAAAAAGGCGGGAATAGACAATGCTACGGTAGCAATTTATGGCTGTGATAATTTCGTTATTGATAATGTCGATATGGTCAATAGTGCCGGAATGTTAATCGGTTACGGCGTGATTAAAGGTGACTACCTGTCGATTCCGCAGAACTTCAAGCTTAACCATATTCGTCTGGATAATAGCCAGCTTGCCTATAAGCTGCGCGGCATACAAATTTCATCCGGTAATGCGACCTCGTTTGTGGCCATCACCAACGTCGACATGCAGCGCGCGACGCTTGAACTGCATAACAAACCTCAGCACCTTTTCTTACGCAATATCAACGTAATGCAGGAAGCAGCAATCGGACCCGCGCTGAAGCTGAACTTCGACCTGCGTAAGGATGTGCGGGGTAAGTTTATGGCGAAAGACGAGACGTTGCTGTCACTGGCAAACATCAAAGCAGTGAATGAGAAAGGGCAGAGCTCGGTGGATATTGACCGGGTGGATCAGCATGTGGTGAATACGGAACGGCTGAATTTTGCGCTGCCGCACAGATAATCGTCAGTGGGCTTTTTGCGACTATTCCTGGCACGGAATCGCATTCTATTCAGATTACAACTACTGTAATTTGTGGTGCTAAGGCGTAATATCATTACAGGATTACGGCAAATCATACTGGCGAAAACAGGTTTAAGAGCTATAATTCGTCAACCATTTTAAGGTGGAAGAAATAATGATTAATTTGAAAGCAGTCATTCCGGTAGCCGGACTGGGCATGCATATGCTGCCAGCCACAAAAGCCATTCCTAAAGAGATGCTACCGATCGTCGACAAGCCGATGATTCAATACATCGTCGACGAGATTGTTGCTGCAGGGATCAAAGAAATCGTTCTGGTTACGCACTCGTCCAAGAATGCGGTTGAAAACCACTTCGACACCTCTTACGAACTCGAAGCGCTGCTGGAGCAGCGTGTTAAACGCCAACTGCTGGCGGAAGTGCAGTCCATTTGTCCTCCTGGCGTGACCATCATGAACGTGCGTCAGGCGCAGCCGCTGGGCCTGGGCCACTCCATCCTGTGTGCTCGCCCTGTTGTTGGCGACAACCCGTTCATCGTGGTCCTGCCGGATATCATCATTGATACCGCTTCTGCGG
Source organism: Enterobacter cloacae complex sp. 277I4 (assembly GCF_050031465.1). Taxonomy (NCBI): domain Bacteria; kingdom Pseudomonadati; phylum Pseudomonadota; class Gammaproteobacteria; order Enterobacterales; family Enterobacteriaceae; genus Enterobacter; species Enterobacter cloacae complex sp. 277I4. Next base: position 3,330,417 of record NZ_JBLGWC010000001.1, on the reverse strand, counting down.
ATCCGCTGCGCTACAACCTGGCGGCGATGGTGGCGCGTTTCAACGAAACAGGCCGCAGCCAGGTGCTGGCGAAACGCATGAAAGGCGATCTGTCCGAGTACTCTGTTATCCAGACTAAAGAAGCGCTGGAGACAGAAGGGCAGGTGAGCCGCATCGTTGAGTTTATCGAAAAACCGGATCAGCCGCAGACGCTGGATTCTGACCTGATGGCGGTTGGTCGTTATGTCCTGAACGCAGATATCTGGGCCGAGCTGGAAAAAACCGAGCCAGGCGCCTGGGATCGTATCCAGTTGACCGATGCGATTGCCGAGCTGGCGAAGAAGCAGTCTGTTGACGCGATGCTGATGACCGGTGAGAGCTACGACTGCGGTAAGAAGCTGGGCTACATGCAGGCGTTTGTGAACTATGGGCTGCGCAACCTGAAGGAAGGGGCGAAGTTCAGAAGCCGGATTGAGAAGTTGCTAGCTAACGACTGATTTTTTCTTACTTGATTTGCACAAGCGGCAGTCATCATTTGGGTATGTTGAAACATAACCAAAATGGTAGCTGCCGTTTTTTGTTATTAATTCTAATGATAACATGGATTTATCTGATTTAAATCTGGTCAGATTTGTAACGATTTGTGCTTGTTTCTGAGGTCGTTTAGGACGACAATTAACGGCAGTTTTTGTCTGAATCCAGACCAGAAAAATCATTTATTCAAACTTCGCTCAGTGCACTGGTAGCTGTTAAGCCAGGGGCGGTAGCGTGCAAAATTTCTGAAGCCGATATTAATTACCCGGTATCAGAACGCCAATATCTCGACAAATTCAATAGACGGAACAGATCACGTGAAAATTCTTGTGACGGGCGGGGCCGGCTTTATCGGCTCAGCAGTGGTACGACATATTATTAAAAATACCCAGGATGAAGTCGTCAATGTGGATAAACTGACGTATGCCGGTAACCTTGAGTCGCTTACCGAAGTGAGTGATAGCGCCAGATATGTCTTTGAGCATGCGGACATTTGCGACAAGAATGCTATGGATCGTATCTTTGCTGAGCATAAGCCGGATGCCGTTATGCACCTGGCGGCTGAGAGTCATGTCGATCGTTCCATCACCGGCCCGGCCGCGTTTATTGAAACCAATATCGTCGGTACCTATGTATTGCTCGAAGCGGCTCGTGCTTACTGGTCCACTTTAGATGATGTAGCGAAGAAGGCGTTTCGTTTCCATCATATCTCCACCGATGAAGTTTATGGCGATCTGCCGCACCCGGACGAGCATCCGGCTTCTACCGATCTGCCGCTCTTTACCGAAACCACAGCTTATGCGCCAAGCAGCCCGTATTCTGCTTCAAAAGCCTCCAGCGACCATCTGGTTCGTGCCTGGCTGCGTACCTATGGGTTCCCGACCATCGTCACTAATTGCTCCAATAACTACGGCCCGTATCATTTCCCTGAGAAACTGATCCCGCTGGTCATCCTGAATGCGCTCGATGGCAAACCACTGCCAATTTATGGCAAAGGTGACCAGATCCGCGACTGGTTGTATGTTGAAGATCATGCGCGTGCGCTCTACACCGTCGTAACCCAGGGTAAGCCGGGTGAGACTTATAATATTGGCGGAAATAACGAGAAACAAAATCTCGATGTAGTATATACGATTTGCGACATACTAGACGAGATTGTGCCAAAGGCTTCTTCCTATCGTGAGCAGATTATCTTTGTAGCAGATAGACCAGGTCATGACAGGCGTTATGCCATAAATGCCAAGAAAATTGCACGCGATCTAAACTGGAAGCCCCAGGAAACTTTTAATAGTGGAATCCGTAAAACTATAGAGTGGTATTTGCTAAATACTGAATGGTGTTCTCGTGTTCAGGACGGTAGCTATAAGCGAGAACGTATAGGTCTTTTATAACTCTATATCGTCACAGTAAATTAGCGTAGCTGAAAAGCAAAATTGAAATTTATTAATATCTTGAGTGTTATTATGAAAATTGTAGAAACTCCTTTGGATGGCTTGGTTTTGATCGAACCCACCGTTTTTGGTGATGCACGTGGTTATTTTTACGAAATGTACCACAGAAGAGCCTATCAAAATGCCGGAATTGATGTCGAATTTGTGCAAGATAATCGTTCAGCATCCCAACAAGGAGTTTTGCGAGGACTTCATTTTCAGAAAAAAAATCCTCAGGGTAAATTGGTTACAGCGTTGCGAGGTGAGGTTTTTGACGTCGCAGTAGATATACGTCCTAATTCTTCCACGTTTGGACAACACTATAGTGTGATATTGAGTGAAGATAATAAACTCCAGATGTATATCCCACCTGGCTTTGCACATGGATTTGCTGTACTCAGTGATTATGCCGAGTTCTACTATAAATGCACTACATACTATGATCCAGAAAGTGAATCCGGGATCTCCTGGAATGATGAAACAATTGCTATAGACTGGCCTATCAAAAAACCTATCCTATCTGCAAAGGATAAAATATTAGGTAGCTTCCAGGATTATAAAAATATGCTGGAGAATAAGTAATATGGCAAAGTACACTATTATTGGCGGGAATGGTTTTGTGGGGCGGGCTATTTGTCAGGAACTCGATAAAAGGGGGCTAACCTATGATGTCATAGGTAGAAATGATTGTCTCAAAGAAAACTCTCAGCTGGATAAAATTATTTATTGTGCTGGTAATGGTGATTGCAATAATAGCCCTTATGATGTATTTGAAGCAAACACCAATTTGTTGGTTAAAATTCTAAAATCTACAAACTTCAATAGGATGGTGTATTTATCATCTACACGTTTATATATGAATAATGATTGTTCAACTGAGAAGAGTGATTTGATTGTTGGTTTTAATGATAATCGAAGACTTTTCAATTTAACAAAACTGGCCGCTGAAGAAATGCTTTTGCGAAGTAATAAAGATATTGTTATACTCAGGCCAAGTAATATTTATGGAACTGCACTCAAGAGCCCACTTTTTCTCCCATCAATCATCAAAGATGCTCTTATAAAGAGGGAGGTTAATATGTATGTTGATAAACTTTACGCTAAAGATTACGTTTCGGTTGGTAATGTTGCTGAGGCTGCGATATTCTTCAGTGAACTTCATCATTCTGATAATAAAATAATTAATATAGCATCAGGCAAAAATGTTTCTGCAAATGAAATTGCGAGTATTTTAGAAAAAGAAACAGGATGTATGATAAACTGGCACACTAAAACTACAGCCCAAGAGAGCTTTCCTATAACAGATAATAAAACTTTCAGACAATCTATCCCTGAATTGAAAATTGATGATGTGATCGAAGATATGAAGGAAATGATTTTCCAATTTAAAGAAAGTATTAATAAGGGGATTGTGTGAGAATTTGTGCGGTAGTGGTAACCTTTAATAGAAAACAGTTGTTAATTTTCATCTAAATTCAATTATTTCTCAACGTGATGCGGTTTTAAACAAGATAATTATTATTGATAACGCATCAACAGATGGAACAGAAAATTATCTACACGAAAAGGGCATGTTCGGGAATAATAATAATATTGAAGTTGAATATGTCAGATTACAGTCTAACCTTGGCGGTGCTGGTGGCTTTAATAAAGGGTTGTCAATTGCATTTGATCAGCAATATGATTATTGCTGGGTGATGGATGATGATGGCTATCCAGATGAAAACTGCCTCCATCAAATGTTAAAGTATACTAATAGTTATGATTTTTTAAGTCCACTCGTTTTAAATGAATTAGATCATAGTAAACTCAGTTTTGGAATCGATGGCAATACCTCACGTTCCGATATCGAAGAAAAATACAAAAACACACAATTGATTGAAGGTAAAGCCAATCCTTTTAATGGTGTCATTTTTAGTAAAAAAATGTTGACGAAATCAGTTTACCGAAATCAGATATGTTTATTTGGGGAGATGAAAATGAATATCAACAACGAGCCCTACAGGCAGGAATGAAGATTGCAACAGTTAAAGATGCATTCCATTTTCATCCAGAAAATAGAGTGAAATATAAAATTATCTTTGGCAAATTCAAAGTCAATCTGCCAGAGGGAGAGTTAAGACAATATTGTTATTTTAGAAATTATACTTATATTCTTAAAAAATATTGGATCAGGTATAAGTTTACTTAAATGGTTCATTAAGTATTTCTGCTTATTTATCTTAACACTGGATATTAAAGGTCTGGTACTGTATATGAGAGCCATATTCATGCATTTACAGAAACGACTTTTCTCATCACCGGGAATATTTAAAATAATAATAGCAATAGAATGCTATCATATCGCTTCTGATGGTGTTTTGTTATTTTCTTTATAAGGATGTTAGACATCCTGGGTTTATATTTCTTTCAGTTTGGTTTTGTGTCTGTGCTATAAATGCTGGGTTTATAAATTACATTGAAATTAGTAGCGAGTCATATATATATATTGTTACTATGCTTTTTTCATTTTCCTTAGGCACACTCTTTTTTAGAAAAAAAAACTGCGTATCGCAACAAGGATATTTAAATGAAAGAGGATTTAAATTTCTCTTTGTTTTTTCCCTCTGTATTCAAATCCTTGCAGTACTGATTTTACTGTTCGAAGCTCAAAGATTTTCTGGCGGAATTGTAAAATACGTTGGTTATCTTCGCTCTGTGCAGATGTTTCCTGATGAAGCAACATATCCTGGTTTGTTGGGAAATCAAATGATAATGAGAATAATAAAAAATAATTACTTGGTGAATTATTATTAATTCTAGCCTTGAAGACGCAGGGTATAAAAAAATGGGTTGTAATTTGCCTAGTGGCTCGCCTCATGTATGCAGGAATGATGGGGAGTCGTTGGCAAGGTGTTATGGATATACTTAGTTTAACATTTATTTACCTTGATAGGCATAAGTATCTAATCAAACCAATAATGAAATACTCTATCCTGTTCTTTATTTTTTTTATGCTGGCAGGAACTATACGAAGCACTAATGGGTTTGGTCTTGAATATTTGGTCATGTATGTTTTTGGCGGATTTCCTGCCTTTAGTGAATTACTGAAATCTAGATGCACTTTACCTACCTAATACGGCTATTTATGCAGAGCAACTATTAGGTATAGCATCGGATAATGCAATCAACATTGTGGCAGATAGCATTTGGCTTAATGATACTATCAAGACAAATACTTTTACTGCTTTTGGCGTTATGTATAAATATTACGGTGAAATCGGCTCTATAGTGTATTTTTTTGCATACGGTGCTTTGTTGAATTTCCTATACTATCGCAAGTATGAAGGTGTTCTTTATCCGGTATTGTATTATATTATTGCTCCAACAGTTTTGTTGACAGTATTTACTGAAAGTATGCTGGGTCTGCTTCCAACCATAATCAGATTGTTGTTCGTGCTGTTTTTATTGAAACTTGTTGTTAGAGTAAAACAAAATGCCTAAAGTATCTATTATTGTACCTGTTTATAATGTGGAATAGATTTAAGAAAATGTCTTGATAGCCTGGTAAATCAATCTCTGTCATCAATCGAAATTATTATTGTTAATGATGGTTCAACTGATGGGTCAGAACAAATAATTAAGGAGTTTGCATCTAGCTATACAAATATCATCCACATAACCCAAAATAACATGGGTCTTAGCGAAGCAAGAAATACTGGTGTGAGATATGCAACCGGTGATTATATTGCATTTTTGGACTCGGATGATTGGGTCGTAAATGATGCTTATAAAATACTTTACGAAAAAGCTATAAAAAATAACGACGATATCGTTTGCTGTGGCTTTTATATGGCATATGATGATTCTAATGAACTAAAAAAAGTACAGTTCAAGCAAAGAATATATCAGTGTTGCTCCTCGGGAAAAGACAAAAATTTTCAAAGATGTCAAAGTAGCTGCATGGGATAAAATTTATCGGCGGACATTTTTCATAGAGTCGAATGCGGTATATCCATCTGGCTTATGGTATGAGGATACAGCTGTGTCTGTCCCTTTGCTGTTAAAGGCATCTAAAGTTTCTGTAATCAAAGAACCTCTAGTATATTATCGACAAAGACCTGGTTCGATAACTAAACAAGCCTTGTTTAATACCAAAATATTTGACGTATATAATGTCTATGAGCAGGTTGTACTGCAGACGCTGCCACTTAAAAAAAGATCTTCCAAATGTGTATAATTATTACTTTGTCAAAAAGTGTTTGATAGATAATATCATCAGGCTTAATCGCTATAATTGCATTCATAAGTATGCTACACGGCTAAAGAATATTACGCACGATATAAATTAAGCGATATAATTACTAATGAATTGCTAACAATAAAAGAAAAAGTCAGCGCATATTCTTTCCTGTTACTGCCTTCACGAGTGTTTTCTTTTATAATAAATAAGGCTCTCAAATCATGAGACCTCTGCAAGTATTTAAAAATAAGACTGTAAATAATATAATTTCACTCAGTCTTGTACAGGGTATGAACTATATTCTTCCATTAATTACCTTACCCTATTTAGTTAGGGTGCTAACTGTTCATGATATGGTTTGCTAACTTTTAACACTGCATTTATGCAATACTTCCTGATATTTACACAATTCGGGTTTAATTATTCCGCAACACAAAGAATAGCTGAAGCTCGAGACGATAAAAAAGAGCGTAGCAGAATATTTTTTTCAGTGCTTACTGCGAAACTACTTTTCTCTATTGTTAGCTTTAGCATGTTAATTATTATAACAAATCAATTTAGTTATTTCGCAGAAGTAAAATACATTATTTGGTTGTCATTTATTGCTGTATTTGGTGATGTTCTATTCCCTATTTGGTTCTTCCAGGGCGAAGAGAAAATGAGCAATATAGCTATTGCGAATATATCCGCTAAATTGTCAACAGTACCATTCATATTTATCTTCGTAAAAGATAGTTCTGATATAGCTATTGCAGCTTTGATTATGGGTTCAGCAAATCTGATTGCTGGAATTCTAGCTCTGATAAAAATATTTAGTTGAAACGGGTTTCATTCTGCATACCTAAAATAATTCATGTTTGGATTGAGATCAAAATGTCTTGGCACTTTTTCCTATCTTCTGCTGCCATGAGTTTATATACCGTTTCTACACCGGTTCTACTGGGGGCAATATGTGGGCCATATGTACTTGGAGTATTTTCCGCTGCTGATAAATTAAGACAAGCACTTCAAGGCCTTTTAAATCCAGTTTCTCAGGCTCTATATCCTAAAATTACCCGAATGATGCGCGATCAGCCCAAGGATATTGTTTTCCGTTTTTTACGTAAATTACTGGCTATTCAGTCAACATTAGGCTTTATGGTCAGTATTATTTGTAGTATAAGCGCAGGGATTTTTATCCCCATGATTTATGGCAAGGGAGGAACTCAAGAGGTCATAATAGTTTTTCAAATTCTTTCTTGGGTACCTTTCATAGTATCGATAAGCAATGTTCTTGGTATACAAACGTTACTTACTATTGGCCATAAACGTGTTTTTAGCAAGGTTATTATAATTGGTGGGGTATTTAATATTATGCTAGTTACTCTTCTGGCATTTAATTTTCAGGCAGAAGGTGCAGCAGTAGCTAATATCAATCACCGAGGCAGTTATTACATTATGCATGATGAGTGCAATTTTTCGTTTAAATATTCCTTTATTTAAGTGGTGAGCTATATGTACGATTATATTATTGTGGGATCTGGACTTTTCGGTAGTGTTTGCGCACACGAATTACATAAAATGAATTATAAAGTCCTTGTGTTGGAAAAACGAGAACACATTGGTGGAAATATTTATACTGAAAATAACAAAGGCATTCATATTGATAAGTATGGTGCACATATATTCCATACTAATAATAAAGAAGTATGGGATTATGTAAATAAATTCGTTGAATTTAATTGCTTCACTAATTCTCCAATGGCTAAATATAAAGATAAACTCTATAACTTGCCATTTAATATGAATACTTTTTATCAACTTTGGGGAACAGTAACTCCATTTGAAGCTAAGGCTAAAATAGAATCTCAAAAAGCCGAATTAAATAATAAAACACCGGAAAATTTAGAAGAGCAAGCAATTAGTTTGGTTGGTAAGGATGTATACTGAAACGCTTATCAAAGGTTATACTGAAAAACAATGGGGTCGTAGAGCGACAGAGTTGCCTCCTTTAATTAAGCGTTTACCAGTACGTTTTACATTTGATAATAATTATTTTTCTGATAAATACCAAGGAATCCCTATTGGAGGCTATACTGGGTTGATCAAAAAATGCTTGAAGGTATTACTGTCAAGTTGAATGTTGATTATTTATCCAAGCGTGATGAGTATAATTCAATGGGGGCTACTATCATTTATACGGGCTCTATTGATGAATATTCGATTATTCATTGGGTGAGTTAGAATATAGATCATTAAAGTTTGATACAGTAGAACTTGCTGAAGAAAATTTCCAAGGGAATGCTGTGGTTAACTATACTGAAAGAGAAGTACCATTTACTCGAATCATTGAGCATAAACACTTTGACCCTGTAGAAACTGGACATACAGTTATCACTAAGGAATACCCGATGGAGTGGCGTAAAGGTATGGAAGCTTATTATCCTGTAAATGACGAAAAAAACAATCAACTTTATAAAGAATACAGGAAATTAGCAAGTAAAGAAAAAAATGTTATTTTCGGTGGTAGATTGGCAGAATATAAATATTATGATATGCATCAAGTAATTCTGTCCGCATTGCAAACAATTTCTAAGCTATAAGATAAATAATATGGATAATGTATTATTATTATGCCCAAATTTTTATAATTATCGGGAAATAATAAAGAATGAGCTTGTAAAGCAAGGCTATATTGTTCATTCATTTGATGAACGCCCCTCAAATGCAACTTTTTTCAAAATCACATTGCGATTACTAGGAGGAAAGTTCTTTTCTGTAATTACTAAAAGATATTATAGAGATATTCTCTGAGAGTATTTCTCATGTAAAATATATAAATACTATTCTTATCATAAATCCCGAAGCATTAGGAAAAGACACCCTGATGTTGCTTAAGAAGGAATATCCAGAAGCTCAAGTTGTACTTTATTTATGGGATTCACTTAAAAACAAAAAATATATATCGAGCCTTTTCGGGTTCTGTAATCGTATTTATACATTTGATTACAATGACGCGAAAAAGTTTGGTTTTACTTTTTTGCCATTGTTTTTTTCAGTGAAGCCACAAGAGATTGATAAGATAGAGAAGAAGAAAATCATTTTTATCGGTTCGGTACATAGCACGCGACTTGATATTATTTCGAAAATCCATAATATAGCCGTTAGCAATAATATTAATTTTAAATTTAATCTTTATTTCCCAAGTCGGCTCATATTCTGGTTTTCTTTTCTACGAAAAAAAAGTCTTAGGAATGATTCTTTAGATAAGGTGATTTTAAAACCTTTACCCTATGAATTCTATTTAAAGGAGATGCAATCAGCTGAGTTTGTGTTGGATGTTTCCCATCCTAAGCAATCAGGATTAACGATGCGTACTATGGAAGCTTTAGCATATAATAAGAAAATCATCACAACGAATGATAATATTAGGCATTACGACTTTTTTGATCCTAATAAACATTTTATTTTGAATGATATTAATGAAAAAAATATTATTCATTTCGTTAATACATCACAAAAAGAATGTTCTTACTCTCCATCTACGATTAATAGATATAGCATTTCAAGCTGGCTAAGAGCATTGTTGGAGCAAAAATGAATATAGTAGGCATAGGATTTTACGATGATTTTGCTCGTTTTTTTAATGCACTAAAGAAAGAAGCATGTAAGGAAAGCAACTTTTTATTATGTTACAATCTTTAGTAGCGGCTTTCTGTATGGCCTTGCGAAATTGTCTGTTTTTACTTGGTTAACACCAAGCGTATGGTGCAAATATATTGTTAATAAAAAAAAATACCTTCAATCAGCAAGAGCTAATTTTTATAAAAATATCGATCTTGCAAAAGTCGCCAAATATCATGTTACAAGTGATCCTATACATGAAAATTACTATAGAATGGTGTCTTGCGCCTATATTGATTTTGCTTATTCTTATTTGATTAGGAAGAAGGCCGATGTTCTAATCGTAAGTGGTGACTCACGAATGCAATGTGTTGCATTTATTGAAGTCGCCAAAAAATTAGATATTAAAATTTATTACTTCGAGCAAGGAGCATTTGATACAACATTTGTTGATACTGTAGGTGTTAATGCTAATTCAATTGTGCGCCAAATTGCATATTTCCCGGTTGATAAATATGTTGATCATAAAGATGTGCTAACTTTGACAATAAATAAAAATAAAAACAAGAAATTTAAACGTTTACGGTTTTTTCGTGGTATTGACAAAATAATTAATATATTTCTTATTTATTTCTTCTCCCGTAGTGAAATCACAGAGAGATTTCCCAAACCAAACCAATCGGTACAAAAAAATACATTGGCGAAGAAACCTGAAGATAAGCCATTAGTTTTGTTTGCAGCACAGGTACCGCATGATGTCAATATGATCATTCATAGCCCTGTCTTTGTTAATCATTATAATATTATAAAATTTCTTAATGAAAACGTACCAGATATATATCAAATTGTTGTACGAGAACACCCCTTATATAAGGGGCGTTATGAAAAAGAGTTTTATAATTATATTTATGAACAAGAACGCATAATTCTTGATAACACTACGCCTTTACATAGTATTATCAACAGTGCTTCACTTGTTGCCGTTAATAACTCAACTGTTGGAATTGAGTCGTCCGCTTGGTAAAAAAGAGTTTTCGTCACTGGAGCAGCGTATTATGATACATTTTGTGGAGTCTGGAGCGTTAACAATCCAGATGATGTTTATAAGCTTAAAGAAGGCGATTACGTTTTATCTGAAAGTGAGCATGAAATTTCTTTAAAAGAATTATCTATACTATTTACTGATTTTCTCTATGCTGGACATTTCAGAGATGAGGATCTGAGTTTTACAGCTGAAATTATGGATGACATCATCAATGGCGAGGTTAAAAGTGGGAAAGTTAACGTGGGTCGTCAGAGCTGAAATATATAAGCTCTTTTTTTGGAATATGAGGAATGTATTATATTTAGGTAAGCCAACCTTTTTCTATAACATTAAGAATATAATATTTGGAAAGAGATTTAGAATTTATCCGCACGCCAGAGTTGAGCTATCTAATGCCGCAAGTTGTGAGTTCGGTGATAACACGGCAATTGGTGATAACTTTCATTTAATATGCCAGTCAAAAATTCTAATCGGCAACGATTTTTTATGTTCATCCAATGTGTTTATTTCTGATACCGACCATTCATTTCAATTAAGTAGTGTGCCTTTTATTAATCAACCTTGTGTGACTAAGGATGTACACATTGGTAACAATGTCTTCTTAGGTAAAAATGTGGTGATTCTGGCTGGTACTAAACTTGGAGATAATACCATCGTTGCCGCTAATGCTGTTGTTAGAGGTAATCATCCCGATAATGTAGTTCTTGCGGGCGTTCCTGCTAAAATCATCCGCGTATTATAATTTAACATATATTATAAAAGGTAGAATTAGATGAAAGGAATTGTACTAGCCGGAGGTTCCGGCACTAGGTTATATCCTCTTACCAAAGCGGTATCAAAACAATTATTACCAATTTATGATAAACCCATGGTTTATTATCCGATATCAGTTTTGATGCTGGCAGGTATACGTGAAATTATTATTATTACTACTCCTGAAGATTGTGATTTATTTCACCGCCTGCTAGGCGATGGATCTCAATTTGGTGTTAGCTTTACTTACGTAATACAAAAATCACCAGATGGTTTAGCTCAATCTTTTATATTGTCTGAACAGCATATTTTAAATGAAAAATGCGCATTAGTTCTCGGGGATAATATTTTCTTTGGGCAAAGTTTTGGTCGTAAACTCGAAAATGTCGCTGAAAATAATGATGGTGCTACCGTATTTGCGTATCAAGTACTGGATCCTCAGCGGTTCGGTGTGGTTGAGTTCGATGCTGATTTTAAAGCTATTAGTATTGAAGAAAAACCTAAAAAACCCAAATCCGATTGGGCAATAACTGGCTTGTACTTCTATGATGAAAATGTTGTCGATTATGCTAAAACAGTAAGACCTTCAGCGAGGGGCGAGTTAGAAATCACATCATTAAACGAAATCTATCTTAATGAAAATAAACTATCAGTAGAAATTCTTGGACGTGGATTTGCCTGGTTAGATACCGGTACACATGATAGTCTGATTGAGGCATCGCAATTTGTTAACACCATTGAAAAAAGACAAGGATTTAAAATTGCTTGTTTGGAAGAAATTGCTTATAGAAAAAATTGGTTAACCGCTGAAGAAGTACTCAAATCTGCACATTCAATGGGTAAAACCCAATATGGTCAGTATTTATTGGATCTTGTTTCCAAAAGTTAACTATTTTATCCTTGCATGCCTTATGTTTAAGCACGGATTTTCTTTGCTTTATTCTTGAGCTACAATTTAAAGATTGTATGTAACAGATTAATAAGCAACCACACCTGACAGGAGTAAGTAATGTCCAAGCAACAGATCGGCGTAGTCGGTATGGCAGTGATGGGGCGCAACCTGGCGCTCAACATCGAAAGCCGTGGTTATACCGTCTCCGTTTTCAACCGCTCCCGTGATAAGACCGAAGAAGTCATCGCTGAGAATCCGGGTAAGAAACTGGTTCCTTTCTATACGGTTAAAGAGTTTGTTGAATCTCTGGAAACGCCTCGTCGTATCCTGTTAATGGTGAAAGCGGGCGCAGGTACCGATGCAGCCATCGATTCCCTGAAACCTTATCTGGAAAAAGGCGACATCATTATTGATGGCGGCAACACCTTCTTCCTGGACACTATTCGTCGTAACCGTGAACTCTCTGCTGAAGGTTTCAACTTCATCGGTACCGGTGTATCCGGTGGTGAAGAGGGCGCGCTGAAAGGCCCATCTATCATGCCTGGCGGCCAGAAAGAAGCGTATGAACTGGTTGCGCCAATCCTGACCAAAATCGCTGCGGTTGCGGAAGATGGTGAGCCGTGTGTGACCTATATCGGTCCGGACGGTGCAGGCCACTATGTTAAGATGGTTCACAACGGCATCGAATACGGCGATATGCAGCTGATTGCTGAAGCCTACTCTCTGCTGAAGGGTGGCCTGAACCTCTCCAACGAAGAACTCGCAGAGACCTTCACCGAGTGGAACAAAGGCGAGCTGAACAGCTATCTGATCGACATCACCAAAGATATCTTCACGAAGAAAGATGAAGAGGGTAAATACCTGGTCGATGTGATTCTTGACGAAGCGGCGAACAAAGGTACCGGCAAATGGACCAGCCAGAGCTCTCTGGACCTGGGCGAACCGCTGTCTCTGATCACCGAATCCGTATTCGCTCGCTACATCTCTTCTTTGAAAGATCAGCGCGTTGCTGCTTCCAAAGTGCTGTCTGGTCCGCAGGCTAAACCAGCTGGTGACAAAGCGGAATTCGTTGAGAAGGTGCGTCGTGCTCTGTACTTGGGCAAAATCGTCTCTTACGCGCAAGGTTTCTCTCAGTTGCGCGCGGCTTCTGACGAAAACAACTGGGATCTGAACTACGGTGAAATCGCGAAGATCTTCCGTGCAGGTTGCATCATCCGCGCCCAGTTCCTGCAGAAAATCACCGATGCCTATGCTGAAAATGCAGGTATCGCGAACTTGCTTCTGGCACCTTACTTTAAGAAGATTGCTGACGAATACCAGCAGGCGTTGCGTGATGTGGTTGCATACGCTGTACAGAATGGTATTCCTGTGCCGACCTTCTCCGCTGCAGTGGCGTACTACGACAGCTATCGCGCTGCCGTACTGCCTGCCAACCTGATCCAGGCGCAGCGTGACTACTTCGGTGCGCATACGTATAAACGTACAGATAAAGAAGGTGTGTTCCATACCGAATGGATGGAATGAAGTAACGCTTTGTAATCACAACCCGGAGCTTGTCTCCGGTTTTTTTTTACGCGAAATCTGGCTCCTGATATTCGAAGTAGTCTGAATGTCATCCTGAGTACAGGGATTACTCCTGGTTTGCCTTGACAGTTCCGTTGGCCTGGAGGTACAAAGCCCAACAGTCATGTTTATCGCGATGGTCTGGCGGCCATCACTACAGTTAACTCACAGAAGTCATTAGCGAATGAAAATAACAATCTCCGGAACAGGCTATGTTGGACTCTCGAACGGTATTCTGATTGCCCAGAACCATGAAGTGGTTGCGCTGGATATCGTGCAGTCCAAAGTGGATATGCTCAACCAGAAGAAATCGCCAATTGTTGACAAAGAAATCCAGGATTATCTTACTCATAAAGAACTGAATTTCCGCGCCACTACGGATAAAGAAGATGCCTACCGCGATGCGGATTACGTCATCATTGCCACTCCTACCGACTACGATCCGAAAACGAATTACTTCAACACATCCACTGTAGAAGCGGTCATTAAAGACGTTATCGCAATCAACCCGAACGCGGTAATGGTGATTAAGTCAACCATTCCGGTAGGTTTCACTAAATCCATCAAAGAAGAGTTGGGCATCGATAACGTCTTCTTCTCGCCAGAGTTCCTGCGCGAGGGCAGGGCGTTATACGATAACCTGCATCCTTCCCGTATCGTGATTGGTGAGCGTTCTGAACGTGCTGAGCGCTTTGCTGCCCTACTGCAGGAAGGCGCCATCAAGAAAGATATTCCGGTACTGTTTACCGACTCCACTGAAGCGGAGGCGATTAAGCTTTTCGCCAATACCTACCTGGCAATGCGTGTCGCTTACTTCAACGAACTGGACAGCTACGCAGAGAGCCTGGGGTTAAATACCCGCCAGATTATCGAAGGTGTTTGTCTCGATCCGCGCATTGGTAACCACTATAACAACCCGTCATTTGGCTACGGTGGTTACTGCCTGCCAAAAGATACCAAGCAGCTGCTGGCCAACTATCAGGCTGTGCCAAACAACCTGATTTCAGCCATTGTGGATGCTAACCGCACGCGTAAGGATTTCATTTCTGATTCCATCCTCGCGCGTCAGCCGAAAGTGGTGGGTGTATATCGTCTGATCATGAAGAGCGGTTCCGATAACTTCCGCGCTTCTTCCATTCAGGGGATCATGAAGCGTATTAAAGCGAAGGGTGTACAGGTCATTATTTATGAACCCGCAATGCAGGAAGATGAGTTCTTCCATTCACGTGTGATTCGCGATTTGAATGCATTCAAGCAGGAAGCGGACGTGATTATCTCTAACCGCATGGCGGAAGAGTTGGCGGATGTGGCGGATAAAGTCTATACCCGCGATCTGTTCGGTAGCGATTGATTATTTTAACGCGCGTAAAAAACCCAGCCATGTTGCCGGGTTTTTTTATTTTCAGACCTTGTAGAAAGCGCGATACCAGTCGACAAAGTTTTTCACCCCGTCTTTGACTAAAGTCTGCGGTTTAAAACCAATAACGTCATACAACGCTTTCGTGTCCGCGCTGGTTTCTAGCACGTCACCCGGTTGAATCGGCATCATGTTTTTCTCTGCTTCTTTGCCGAGTGCTTCTTCCAGCGCCGTAATGTAATCCATAAGCTCAACCGGAGAACTGTTACCAATGTTGTAAACGCGATAAGGCGCGGAACTGGTCGCCGGCGAACCGGTTTCGACAGTCCAGTTTTCATCAGCCTGAGGGATGACATCCTGTAGGCGGAGAATTGCTTCGGCGATGTCATCAATATAGGTAAAGTCGCGCTTCATCTTGCCGTAGTTATAGACATCGATGCTTTTGCCTTCGATCATTGCCTTTGTAAACTTAAACAGCGCCATGTCCGGACGTCCCCACGGGCCATACACGGTAAAGAAACGCAGGCCGGTGGTCGGCAGGTTGTACAAATGAGAGTAGGTATGCGACATCAGCTCGTTGGCTTTTTTGGTCGCCGCATACAGTGACACCGGGTGATCTACGGAGTCGTCAGTGGAGAACGGCATCTTGCGGTTCAGACCATAAACGGAGCTTGATGAGGCATACAGCAGGTGCTGTACCTTGTTATGGCGACAACCTTCCAGCACGTTAAGGTGACCGACTAGGTTAGCATCCGCATACGCGTGCGGATTTTCCAGCGAGTAGCGAACCCCTGCCTGTGCAGCCAGATGGATGACGCGATCAAACTTCTCGGTGGCAAACAGCGCTGCCATGGCTTCACGATCGGCTAACTCCATCTTGTGGAAGGTGAAATTCCCGGATTTCAGTAAATCCAGACGTGCCAGTTTGAGATTGACGTCGTAGTAGTCGTTCAGATTATCAATACCGACGACCTGGTGCCCGGCATCCAGCAAGCGTTTGCTGACATGCGATCCGATAAATCCTGCCGCGCCCGTAACCAAAAATTTCATATCTTCCTCGTTAACTCTTCGTTCTTATCGATGCCTGAGACATCAGAATTGCTATATGATAGCGCGTTGGCCGCGAGTTATATAACCCATCTTTCCGATATAACTCATCGGATTCTGATAGAAAAATCGCTGGCAACAGATACACTATGTAGACATCACTTTTTTTGCCCTTTTTCATCTGTTAGGGATTGTATGACGCAGAACAACAATACTCCGGTTAATAGCAGTAATGGTCCGGAGCAAATTGATTTACTTGATTTAGTGCTACAGCTGTGGCGTGGAAAGTGGGTAATTGGCGCTTTTGTTGCTGTTTTTATCATCATTGCGGGTATTTACATCACCGTTGCAAAAGAAAAATGGACCTCGTCCGCCATCATTTCCCAGCCGGATGCGGCGCAGATTGCCACATACGCGAATGCACTGAATATCCTTTATGGTAGTGCTGCTCCTTCAATGCAGGATATCCAAAACCGTGCCATTGGTCGTTTCAATTCCTCATTTTCTGCTTTAGCTCAGGCGCTTGAAAACCAGGAAATGCCAGAAAAGCTGACCATCGATGCAACCGTTAAAGGGCAAGCGTTGCCGTTAAGCGTCACTTATCAAGGTGAGTCAGCAGAAGCGGCACAAAAACAGCTTGCGCAGTACATCCAACAGGTGGATGAGCAAACGGCGAAGGAACTTGCTCTCGACCTCAAAGACAACATTAAGCAGCAGATCACCAGTCTGAATGACTCCCTTGAAAACCAGGAAAAAGTCGCTCAGGAGCAAAAAGATCTGCGCATTAAACAGATTTCTGAGGCGCTTAAGAACGCGGAAGCGGCGAAAATTACCACTCCGCAGATCCAGCAAACCCAGGACGTGACTCAGGAAACCATGTTCCTGTTGGGAAGCGAAGCGTTGAAATCAATGATTGATAACGAAGCGTCTCGTCCACTGGTCTTCCCTGGTGCGTATTATCAGACCAAACAAAACTTACTGGATATTGAGAAGCTAAACGTTAAGCCGGACACTATTCATGTCTATCGTTACGTCATGAAGCCGGATCTTCCTATCCGACGTGACAGCCCGAAAAAGGCCATCACGTTAATTCTGGCAGTCTTGCTCGGTGGGATTATCGGTTCAGGTGTGGTTCTCGGCCGCAACGCGTTGCGTAACTACAAACCAAAAGCCTGACTTGCAGATAAAAAAACCGGGGAAATTCCCCGGTTTTTTTATTTATGCCGCTTACGAAGATTCTCAATCACCGCCGTCAAATCCAGCTCTTGATCCTGCAGTAGCACCAGTAGGTGATACATCAAATCAGACGCTTCGTTGGTCAGCTCTTCGCGGTCATGCACCGTCGCGGCCAGCGCGGTCTCAACGCCTTCTTCACCCACTTTCTGCGCAATACGCTTGGTGCCGCTTGCATACAGCTTTGCCGTATACGAGCTGGAAGGATCTGCTGTTTTACGCTCAGCCAGTAACTGCTCCAGTTGATACAGGAACAGCCACTGGTGGCTTGCCTCTCCGAAGCAGCTGCTGGTACCTTTATGGCAGGTCGGACCGATGGGGTTAGCCAGAACCAGCAGAGTATCGTTGTCGCAATCCGGCGTAATGCTAACCACATTCAGGAAGTGGCCAGAGGTTTCCCCTTTGGTCCACAGGCGCTGTTTCGTGCGCGAGTAAAAGGTCACTTTGCCGCTGTCGACCGTTTTCGCCAGCGCCTCCTGGTTCATGTATCCCAGCATCAGCACTTCACCGGAAACGGCATGCTGGACAACCACGGGCAGTAATCCGTCAGTTTTTTCCCAGTCCAGTTGCGCCTGTTGTTGCTCTGTTAACATACCCTGATCTCCACGCCCTGGTCGGCCAGGTACGTTTTTAACTCACCAATATTGATAATCTGTTTGTGGAACACGGAAGCCGCCAGCGCGCCGTCAACGTTCGCATCGCGGAAGGCTTCCAGGAAGTGTTCCATAGCGCCCGCACCGCCGGAGGCGATCAGCGGGACATGACAAACCTCACGCACTTTTTTCAGCTGCTCGAGGTCATACCCGTTACGCACGCCGTCCTGGTTCATCATGTTCAGCACGATTTCGCCCGCGCCACGTTTCTGCACTTCCTGGACCCAGTCCAGCGTCTCCCATTGGGTCACGCGGGTACGGCTTTCGTCGCCGGTATACTGGTTGACGTGATACTTGCCGGTGGCCGCGTCATACCAGGTGTCGATCCCGACAACAATACACTGCACGCCAAAGCGATCGGCCAGACGGGTAATCAACTCCGGGTCGGCCAGCGCAGGGGAGTTGATTGAAATTTTGTCGGCACCAAAGGAGAGGATTTTCGCCGCATCTTCTGCAGACTTAATCCCGCCCGCCACGCAGAACGGAATATCAATGACTTCTGCGACGCGCGCGACCCAGCTTTTGTCCACCACGCGGCCATCGCTGGAGGCGGTGATATCATAAAATACCAGTTCGTCTGCACCTTCATCGGCATAGCGTTTTGCCAGTGGGACGATGTCGCCGATGATCTCGTGGTTGCGGAACTGCACGCCTTTTACGACCTGGCCGTCACGTACGTCCAGGCAAGGGATTATCCGTTTTGCCAGCATTGAATCGCCTCCGTCACAGTAAATTTTCCTTCAAGCAGGGCCCGGCCCACAATCACACCCTTCACACCGGTCCCGCGCAGCGCGGCGATGTCGTTAATATCACCTATGCCACCAGAGGACTGAAACGCCACCTGCGGATAGCGGGCGCAAACTTCTTGATATAAAGAAACGTTAGAGCCTGCCAGCGTACCGTCGCGAGAGATATCGGTGCACAGCACGTGCTTCAGGCCAACGGGCAGATAAATATCCACCAGCTCCTCCAGGGTAACGCCAGAATTCTCCTGCCAGCCGCTTACCGCTACCTGCTTGTTACCCTGTTCATCGATACGGACATCCAGGGCCAGCACCAGCGCGTCGGCACCAAAGCGGCGGAACCAGCCTTTCACCGTGTCGGGGTCTTTGACCGCCGTCGAGCCGACCACCACGCGCGCCACGCCTGCGTCCAGCAGTGCCGCAACGTCATCTTCCGTGCGCACACCGCCACCAACCTGTACGGGGACATCCACGCCCGCCACCAGTTTTTTTAACAGTGGGATCTGGCGTTTTGCCGGATCTTTCGCGCCCGTTAAATCCACCAGGTGCAGCACCTGCGCACCCTGAGCGGCATAATCCTGCAGGCGGGGCAGCGGATCGTTACCGTAGTCGCGCTGCTGGCCGTAATCACCCTGATGAAGACGAACAACCGTGCCGTCAATTAAGTCTAAAGCGGGAATAATCATCACATCTCCAGGAAGTTTTTCAGCAGCTGAGCGCCTGCGGCACCCGAACGTTCCGGGTGAAACTGCACGCCGAAGAAGTTATCTTTCTGCACT
This sequence comes from Enterobacter cloacae complex sp. 277I4, assembly GCF_050031465.1. NCBI lineage: Bacteria > Pseudomonadati > Pseudomonadota > Gammaproteobacteria > Enterobacterales > Enterobacteriaceae > Enterobacter > Enterobacter cloacae complex sp. 277I4. The sequence continues at coordinate 3,310,584 of NZ_JBLGWC010000001.1, read as the reverse complement.
GCCGCGGTAAACGCCTCGCCATAATTGCACTGGGCGATGGTGTAAGGATTCACCGGCATGGCGTAGCTGTGCACGAAGTAGAAGTAAGCGCCATCCTCAATGCCGCGAAACAGTCTGTCACCCGCTTTCGCATAAACGCGGTTCCAGCCCATATGTGGCAGTGGTAAACCGTGATCGGCCATTTTTGGCACGTCTTCTTCAATAATACCCAGCAGTTCGACGCCGTTGCTCTCTTCACTACGACGGCCGAGCAGCTGCATACCCAGGCAAATCCCGAGCACTGGCTGGGTACAGGCTTTGATGAGATCGACCAGTTCACGCTCGTGGATCTGATCCATCGCCGCCTGCGCGGTGCCTACACCAGGCAGGAAGAGTTTGTCTGCGCGCAGCACGACGTCCGGGTCGCGGCTCACCACCGGCTCGTAGCCGTGGCGCGCAATGGCCGATTTCACGGAGTTCAGGTTGGCGCATCCGGTATCCAGAATCACCACATTCATTACAGCACTCCTTTTGATGAGGGCAGGGCGTCACCTTCCACACGAATTGCCTGGCGCAGGGTACGGCCAAAGGCCTTGAACAGGCTCTCCACTCGGTGGTGGTCGTTCTTGCCTTTGGTCTTCAGGTGCAGCGTCAGGCCCATGGTGTAGGATAATGAACGGAAGAAGTGCTCCACCATTTCGGTGCTGAGATCGCCCACGCGCTGGTAGGTGAAATCGGCTTTATATTCCAGGTGCGGACGACCGGAGATATCCATCGCACAGCGCGCCAGGCACTCATCCATTGGCAGAACAAACCCAAAACGGTTGATGCCACGTTTGTCGCCCAGGGCCAGCTTCAGCGCTTCGCCCAGCGCCAGACCGGTGTCTTCAACGGTGTGGTGATCGTCAATGTAGAGATCGCCTTTAACCGTAATCTCCATGCGGAAGCCGCCGTGGGTGGCAATCTGATCCAGCATGTGGTCGAAGAAACCCACCCCGGTGTGGATCTTGCTGCCGCCTTCGCGATCCAGCCACACCTTCACGTCAATCTGTGTCTCTTTGGTGTTGCGTTCTACGTGCGAGTAGCGGTCACGTTTGGTGAGCTGCTCGCCAATCTTCGCCCAGTTGAGATCGTCGCGGTTGTAGCGCAGCCCGGTGATGCCCATATTTTCGGCAAGCGTAATGTCGGTGGCGCGATCGCCAATGACATAGCTGTTGGCTTTATCCAGGACATCTTCCAGCAGATAGCGCTCTACCAGTTTCACCTTCGGCTTGCGGCAGTCGCACGCATCGGCAGGCAGATGTGGGCAAATCAGCACCTCATCAAATACCACCCCCTGAGAGGTGAGTACCTGCATCATCAGATTATGCGGGCCGTCAAAGTCGGCCTGCGGGAAGCTGTCGGTACCCAGACCGTCCTGGTTGGTGATCATCACCAGCTTATATCCGGCTTTCTGCAGTTTCAGCAGCACCGGGATCACGTCTGGTTCAAAAGCCAGTTTGTCGAAACGATCGACCTGAAAATCGGTTGGTGGCTCCGAAATCAGGGTGCCGTCTCGGTCGATAAAGAGGATCTTCTGGCTCATACTTTCTCCGCTTTCAGTGCGTCAATCACGCGCTGGCTCTCTGCACGGGTACCTACGGTAATACGCAGACAGCCGCTCAGAGAAGGTTGTTTATTTTGATCACGTAAGATAATGCCCTGATCCCATAAAGATTTAAATACGGCACTGGAGGCGGTAAAGCGAACCAGGAGGTAGTTGGTTTCAGAGTCGAACACCTGCTCTACGCAAGGGATCGCTTTCAGGGCGGTCACCAGGTACTGTCGCTCTTCCAGGATTTGCGCCACACGCTCACGCATCGCATTGATCCCTTGCGGGGTCAGGGCCTGAGCGGCAATGTCAGCCACGGGAGTAGAAAGCGGATAGGGGGCGATCACTTTCAGCAGCAGGTCGATCACCGCTTTATTGGCCAGCGTAAACCCGCAGCGCAGACCTGCGAGCGCAAAGGCTTTCGACAGCGTACGCAGCACCACCAGGTGTGGGTACTCTTCCAGCCAGCCAGCCAGCGTCGCCTGAGGGCAGAACTCAATATAGGCTTCGTCGGCGACCACCAGTGCTTTGCCGCGGGTCATCTCCAGCAGGGTACGGATATCCTGAGGGTTGATAATTTGCCCGGTTGGGTTGTTGGGGCTACAGACAAAGACCACCTTCACGCCGTCCAGATTGTCGGCAATTCCCTGCAGGTCCAGCTGCCAGTTCTCCAGGGAGAGCACGTTACGGCACGCCACGCCAAAGGTTTCCGCGCTGACGCTGTACATGCCGTAGGTAGGCTGGCAATACATCACCGCATCTTTACCCGGCTCGCAGAACGCGCGGATCAACAGCTCAATGCCTTCATCCGCCCCGCGGCTGACCAGCACCTGCTCCGGCTTCACGCCTGCATATTGCGCATAGTTTTCAATGACTGCTTTTGGCTGACACTCCGGATAACGGTTCAGCGTCTGCTGTGACAGCTGAAACTGTACCGCTGTCGGGAATTCGTTGGCGTTCAGCCAGACATCACCGTTGCCGCCCAGGCGACGAGCAGACTGATAAGGCGTCAGTCGACGGACATTTTCCCGCGCTAATTCTTCAATGTTCATGCTTGCTCCTTCAGGGCTGCAACGCGCAGCGTAACGGCGTTTTTGTGGGCGGTAAGGCGCTCGGCGGCGGCCAGCGTCTCAATGGTGGACGCCAGCGAGGCAAACCCTTCACGGGAGAGTTCCTGCACGGTCATGCGTTTCTGGAAATCGGCCAGGCCCAGGCTGGAACAGGTAGAGGTGTAACCATACGTCGGCAGAACGTGGTTGGTGCCGGAGGCGTAATCACCCGCGGACTCCGGGGACCAGTCGCCGAGGAAAACCGAACCTGCGCTGGTGATGCTGTCGACCAGGTCGCGCGCGTTGCGGGTCTGAATAATCAGATGCTCCGGGCCGTACTGGTTGGAGATAGCGATGCACTGGTCAAGGTCGCGCGCCACAATCAGGCGGCTGGCGGATAACGCCTGGCGTGCCGTGTCGGCGCGGGGTAAGTCGGCAAGCTGACGCTCTACGGCTTCACCCACGCGTTTGGCCATATCGGCATCAGGCGTCAGTAAAATCACCTGAGAATCCGGGCCGTGTTCCGCCTGGGATAACAGGTCAGACGCCACAAAATCCGGCGTGGCGCCGCTGTCGGCAATCACCAGCACTTCCGACGGACCCGCGGGCATATCAATGGCCGCGCCATCAAGACGCTGGCTGACCTGGCGCTTGGCTTCGGTGACAAAGGCATTGCCCGGGCCAAAAATTTTGTCGACCTTCGGGATAGATTCAGTGCCAAACGCGAGGGCAGAAATCGCCTGCGCTCCGCCGACTTTAAACACTTCCTGCACGCCACAGAGTTTTGCAGCATAGAGAATTTCATCGGCAATCGGTGGTGGGGAGCAGAGCACCACTTTCTGGCAACCGGCAATACGTGCCGGGGTGGCCAACATTAATACGGTTGAGAACAGCGGGGCGGAGCCGCCAGGGATGTAGAGGCCCACCGAGGCGACCGGGCGGGTCACCTGCTGGCAACGCACACCCGGCAGCGTTTCCACATCAACGGTCTGCAGTTTCTGCGCGACGTGGAAAGTCTCGATGTTTTTCACCGCGACGGCCATCGCCTGTTTGATCTCGTCCCCAAGACGGCTTTCCGCCTCGGCGATCTCCTGCCCGGTTACCTTTAACGCACCGACTTCCGTTTTATCAAACTTCGCGCTGTATTCCCGCAGCGCGTCATCGCCACGGGTTTTGACGTTATTCAGGATCTCCGTCACGGTACGGGTGATGCTTTCGGAGGCGCTGATGGCTGGGCGCATCAACAGCTCGCGCTGCTGTTCGTCAGTACACTCATTCCAGGTGATGATCGTGTTAAAGCTCATGGCAATTACTCCATCATCTTCTCAATTGGCAGCACCAGAATGGAGCTTGCGCCCAGTGCCTTCAGTTTTTCCATGGTTTCCCAGAACAGCGTTTCGCTACTGACCATGTGCATCGCCACACGCTGCTGATCGCCCGCCAGTGGCAGAATGGTAGGGCGCTCAGCACCTGGCAGCAGGGCGATCACTTCGTCCAGACGTTCGGTTGGTGCATGCATCATGATGTACTTGGATTCACGCGCCTGAATCACACCCTGAATACGGGTCAGCAGTTTGTCGATCAGCTGCTGCTTGGCGTCAGCCATTTCGCCGTCACGCTGGATCAGGCACGCTTTGGAGCGGTAGATCACTTCCACTTCGCGCAGGCCGTTCGCTTCCAGGGTGGCACCGGTGGAGACGAGGTCGCAAATGGCATCCGCCAGGCCCGCACGCGGCGCGACTTCAACAGAGCCGTTCAGCAGACAGGATTTAAACTGCACGCCTTTCTGATCCAGATAGCGTTTTAACAGGTGAGGGTAGGAGGTAGCGATGCGTTTGCCGTTCAGCGCGGCCGGGCCATCCCAGGCTTCATCAACCGGTGTTGCCAGTGACAGGCGGCAGCCGCCGAAGTCCAGGCGACGCAGGGTGAAGTAACGCGGATCTTCACCCTGAGCGCGACGGGTCAGAAGCTCTTCTTCCAGTACGTTTTCACCGATGATGCCAAGGTCAACGACACCGTCCATTACCAGGCCAGGGATATCGTCATCACGCACGCGCAGAATGTCGATGGGCATGTTTTCAGCCAGGGCAATCAGGCGCTGGGTGTGCAGGTTGATTTTAATCCCGCAGCGGGCCAGCAGTTCGCGTGAATCATCACTTAAACGGCCTGATTTTTGAATAGCTATGCGTAAACGTGAGTTATCTAACATTCTGTGTTCCTCGTTAACCTGTTTTAATCTGTCTGAATTTGGTCCAAAAAAAAGCCCCCGGAAGAAGATCTTCCGGGGGCTTTTTCATGCGTTCATGCACCACTGGAAGATCCAAACGTCTTCCAGCACACATCGCCTGAAAGACTAGTCAGGATGATGGTGATGATGGTGGTGTTTAAATTGAACGCGTGTCATATAAATTCTCGATGAATGCTTATTCATTTGATGTCTTTTAACCTAAACCAGTTGTATGACACATTGCAAGGGCTTTTTTTGATCATTAATTCATTTCATATTGATGCTATGAATTGTGTGTTCTGCTGCGCTGGCGTAGCCTTATGAGAGACGAGTGAGAGTCAGGAGAATTCACATGAAAAAGGTCGCGATTGTCGGTTTAGGATGGCTGGGAATGCCGCTGGCGATGTCATTAGCCGCGAAAGGCTGGCATGTGACCGGGAGCAAAACCACGGCGGATGGCGTGGAGGCGGCGCGCATGTGCGGTATTGATGGCGTCGAGCTGCGTCTTGAACCAGAGCTGGTATGTGATACTGACGATCTGGACACGCTGATGAATGTGGATGCGCTGGTCATTACGCTTCCCGCGCGTCGCAGCGGCCCGGGCGAATCATTCTATCTGCAGGCGATGCAGGAGATTGTCGACAGCGCACTGGCACACGATGTGCCGCGTATTATTTTTACCAGCTCAACCTCGGTCTACGGTGATGTTGAAGGTGTGGTGAAGGAGACTACCGAGCGCCGTCCTGTTACCGCGAGCGGAAAAGTGTTGAAAGAGCTGGAAGACTGGCTGCACAACCTGCCGGGAACGCAGGTTGATATCCTGCGTCTGGCGGGGCTGGTTGGCCCTGGGCGACACCCGGGACGCTTTTTTGCCGGCAAGTCTGCCCCCGATGGGCAACATGTGGTGAATCTGGTGCATCTAGACGATGTTGTCGGGGCAATTGAGCTCCTCTTACAGGCTCCAAAGGGTGGGCACATCTATAATATATGTGCACCCTCTCATCCTGCGCGAAGCACATTTTACCCGCTGATGGCGCGTCAGTTGGGTCTGGCGCCACCCGTTTTTGGTGAGACAAAGGACGAAAGCAAAGGCAAAATTGTTGATGGCAACCGCATTTGTCATGAACTGGGTTTTGAGTATCAGTATCCCGATCCGCTGGTGATGCCCATGGCATAAGTCCTCCGGCGGAATCCCTCGCACACCGGAAGGGGGCGAACATGAAACCGCTGCTGGATGTTCTCATTATTCTGGATGCACTGGAAAAAGAAGGCAGCTTTGCGGCTGCCTCAGCGAAGCTCTACAAAACCCCTTCAGCGCTGAGCTACACGGTTCATAAACTGGAAAGCGATCTGAATATCCAGATCCTCGATCGCTCTGGCCACCGGGCCCGCTTTACCCGCACCGGACAAATGCTGCTGGAAAAAGGGCGTGAAGTGCTGCACACCGTCCGCGAACTGGAAAAACAGGCCATCAAACTTCATCAGGGCTGGGAAAATGAACTGGTGATTGGCGTTGACGATACTTTTCCGTTTTCCCTGCTGACGCCGCTAATTGAAGCGTTTTATCAGCGCCACAGCGTGACCCGGCTGATTTTTATTAATGGTGTACTGGGCGGCTCCTGGGAGGCCTTGGTTCAGGGTAGGGCGGATATCATCGTCGGCGCATTACATGAACCTCCTCAACTGAGCGATTTTGGGTTTGCCCGCCTCGGGATACTTGAGCAAGTTTTTGCGGTTGCTCCGCATCATCCGCTGGCCCGGGAGCCCGAGCCCATTAACCGGCGCGTTATTAAAGGTTACCGTGCCATTGTGGTGGGCGACAGCTCACGGCCGGAATGTGCAGTATCGTCGCAGCTGCTTGATGAGCAGGAGGCCATCACCGTTTTTGATTTTAAAACCAAGCTGGAATTGCAAATCAGTGGGCTGGGTTGCGGCTATTTACCTCGCTATCTGGCGCAGCGATTTCTTGATAGCGGCGCGCTGATTGAAAAACAGGTTCTGGCTCAAAGCAGTAATGAATCGGTCTGGGTTGGCTGGAATGAACAAACGGCGGGGTTAGCCAGCGCCTGGTGGCGAGACGAAATTTTAGCAAATAGTGCTATCGCCGCTGTCTATACGCAGAGCAGCGTCCACAAATCAGCCAGTTAGCGCAGGAATATTTACAATGCCTTTGTAAAGTATTGCGTTTTGTATCTGATGTGGGGCAAAATGCGCCGCAGCAACCAAAGGAATAATCGACGATATAAAAGGCGTCGGTTATTTTTTTTTGCATGTATGAAACGAAACTAAAAACCAAGAGGCCGGGCTTCGTACCGGATAGATATTTACTAAAATCCGACAGTTGTTGTCGCTGAGGAAGAAAGAAATGGGGCAATTTTTCGCTTACGTGGCGGTTATCACCGTAAAGGAGAATAACTATGTCGCATAACGCAACTCCAAACACCTCTCGCGTGGAATTACGTAAAACACTTACGTTGATTCCGGTTGTTATGATGGGCCTTGCCTATATGCAACCAATGACGCTGTTCGATACATTCGGTATCGTATCAGGCCTTACTGACGGTCACGTGGCAACGGCATATGCCTTTGCACTGGTCGCTATTCTCTTTACAGCGCTGAGCTACGGTAAACTGGTTCGCCGTTTCCCGTCTGCAGGCTCTGCCTACACCTATGCCCAGAAATCCATTAGCCCGGCGGTTGGCTTTATGGTGGGCTGGTCATCCCTGCTGGACTATCTGTTCATGCCGATGATCAACATTCTGCTGGCAAAAATTTACTTCGAAGCGCTGGTACCTTCGGTACCGTCGTGGCTCTTTGTTGTTGCGTTAGTGGCCTTTATGACCATCTCTAACCTGCGCAGCATTAAGACCGTGGCGAACTTCAACACCCTGATTGTTATTCTGCAAATGGGCATTGTTGCGGTTATTGTGGGTTTGATCATTTACGGTGTTTCTCACGGTGAAGGCGCGGGCACGCTGGTCAGCTCTCGTCCGTTCTGGTCTGAAGGGGCACATGTGGTGCCGATGATCACCGGTGCGACTATTCTGTGCTTCTCGTTCCTGGGCTTCGACGGTATCTCTTCTCTGTCTGAAGAGACCAAAGATGCAGAACGCGTGATCCCACGAGCCATTTTCCTGACTGCGTTGATTGGTGGCATGATCTTCATTGGTGCCTCCTACTTCCTGCAGCTGTACTTCCCGGATATCTCTCGTTTCAAAGAGCCGGATGCTTCACAGCCTGAAATCATGCTGTACGTAGCAGGGAAAACCTTCCAGTGGGGCGTACTGATCTTCTCCAGCGTTACCGTTCTGGCTTCTGGTATGGCTGCGCATGCTGGGGTTTCTCGCCTGATGTATGTAATGGGTCGTGACGGTGTGTTCCCAACCCGTTTCTTCGGCTACGTTCATCCGAAATGGCGTACTCCGGCGTGGAACGTGCTGTTGGTTGGCGCAATCGCCCTGATGGCCATTAAATTTGACCTGGTGACGGCAACGGCACTGATTAACTTTGGTGCGCTGGTGGCCTTTACCTTTGTTAACCTCTCCGTGATCTCGCAGTTCTGGATCCGTGAGAAGCGCAACAAAACGCTGAAAGACCACTTCAATTACCTGGTTCTGCCAATGTGCGGTGCGCTGACGGTCGGTGCATTGTGGATTAACCTGGAAGAGAGCTCTATGATTCTGGGGCTGATCTGGGGTGGTATTGGTCTGGTTTACCTGGCCTGCGTGACGAAGAGCTTCCGTAACCCGGTTCCTCAGTACGAAGACGTTGCGTAATACCGTGTCGGGTGGCGGCTTCGCTTACCCGACCGACAAAACCCGTAGGCCCGCGTAAGTGCAGCACCATCGGGCAAAAAAAACCGGAGACCATCGCCTCCGGTTTTTTTATCACTGAATTTCAGACTATCTCTTGTACGTACTTGAACAGTGCTTTCAGCAGCGCCTGCTTCTCTTCATTCCCTTCGTATTGGCCGTAAAGCATCTCCAGCTCCTGCGCATACCCGTGCAGATATTCAGGCGTAAACACATTACGACGATGCTGCAGCCAGCGTTCCTGCTCAGCTTCATCCAGCGTGCCGGGATAGTTACGCGCGCGGTAGTTAAACATCAGCTTCTCAAGGCGTTTATCCGCAAAGGTGATGTCCAGCGCGGGCAGGTTACGCGGTTCGGTTTGCAGGACGATGTTCATCGCAGCACGGTCGGCATCGCTGAAGAAGCCGTTATACAGCTGCGCATCCACATTTTCGGACGGCACGAATGGCTCGGCTTCGGCAAATATGGCGACGACTTTCTCGCGCACCTGCGGATTTTCGCGCAGTATTTTAAGGTTATCCAGGCAGTGCTGGCGGTTGATCCCGAGCCTGTCGGCATCTTCCGGGCGCAGCGTATTGGCCTGCGCCAGCACGGGACATTTATTGATATGCACCAGTTTGACCGGCACCGCGGGCAGGTCTCCTAGCGCATCTTTCTGGGTATAGAGGCGCTCACGCAAGGTATCGCTGTCGAGCTCCAGCAGCGGGGAGATATCCCCGGCTAAATCCACCATGATGACCGCGTTACGGTTATCCGGATGCCAGGCCAGCGGTGCCACCCAGCTGGTGTTGCCGCGCCAGGCACCAAACATGCCGGAGATATGCACCAGCGGTTTCATCTGCGGCACATCAATCAGCGTCATCAGTTTCTGCTTACTGCGATGACTCAACAGATACTCAAACAGGCGTGGTTGTGCGGTTTTAACGAGCTTCGCCATGGCAATGGTGGCGTAGACGTCGGCCATCGCGTCGTGGGCATTACTGTGCTCAATGCCGTTGGCGCGCGTCAGGTGCTCCAGCCGGAAGCTTGGCAATCCGTCTTCGTTCTCTGGCCAGTTAATCCCCTCCGGGCGCAGCGCATAACAGGCGCGCATGATATCCAGCAAATCCCAGCGCGAATTGCGGTTCTGCCAGCTCCAGGCGTAGGGATCGTAGAAGTTGCGGTAGAAGATGTTGCGCGTCACTTCATCATCGAAACGGATATTGTTATACCCGACCACGCAGGTATGGGGAACGGTGAACAGATCGTGGATACGGCGGGCGAACTCTGCCTCGTTAACGCCTTTTTCCCGCGCTTCCTGGGGCGTTATCCCCGTGACCATGACCGCGCCGGGCTGCGGCAGGTAGTCATCGGCAGGTTTGCAGTAAAAGACCTCTGGCTCACCAATAATATTGAATTCGTCGTCAGTACGGATGGCGGCAAACTGCGCCGGTCGGTCCAGCGCCGGGTGGGTGCCAAAGGTTTCGTAGTCGTGGAATAAAAAAGTCGGGCGTGCGGCAGAGTCAGACACCAGTAATACCATCCTGTTAAAAAGTGACGTCACTATGGTAAACGATCGTGAGGGACAGACCGAATAAAAAGCGCCGCCATGCTGCAAATTTGCGAGCGTGGTTCCGGGAAAAACATGCTTTCTGTCACATTTTTTTGCAATTAAGCCAGGTAACGACACCAGAACTCCCGTAAAAAGGTCATCGATTTTTAATGACCTGAGGATATACCGTTGAAACGCCGTCTGTTTATTGCTGTTTCTCTACTCGCTTCGAGTGTCTCATCTGCTTTTGCGGCCGATCCGCTGGATTTTTCGCCGCAGCCTCCGGCCATTCAGGCCGGCTCCTGGGTACTGATGGATTACACTACGGGTCAAATCTTAACGGCGGGCAACGAACATCAACAACGCAACTCGGCGAGTCTCACCAAGCTGATGACCGGCTACGTTGTTGACCGCGCTATTGATAGCCACCGCATTTCCCCGGATGACATTGTCACCGTCGGGCGCGACGCGTGGGCAAAAGGTAACCCGGTATTTGACGGTTCGTCACTGATGTTCCTGAAAGAGGGTGACCGCGTTTCTGTGCGCGACCTCAGCCGCGGTCTGATTGTTGATTCTGGTAACGACGCCTGTGTGGCGCTGGCGGATCACGTGGCCGGTGGTCAGCCGCAGTTCGTGAAGATGATGAACGACTATGTGCAAAAGCTGAATCTGCGCGATACGCACTTCGAAACCGTTCATGGTCTGGATGCCCCAGGCCAGCACAGCTCCGCGTATGACCTGGCCGTGCTGTCCAGAGCCATCATCCACGGCGAGCCTGAGTTTTACCACATGTACAGTGAAAAGAGCCTGACCTGGAATGGGATCACGCAGCAAAACCGTAACGGTCTGCTCTGGGATAAGACCATGAACGTAGATGGACTGAAAACGGGGCACACGTCAGGGGCCGGATTTAACCTGATTGCTTCCGCCGTGGACGGTCAGCGTCGCTTGATCGCTGTAGTGATGGGGGCAGACAGTCCGAAAGGGCGTGAGGATCAGGCCCGTAAACTGCTGCACTGGGGACAACAGAATTTTGATACCGTGCAGATCCTGCACAACGGTAAAAAAGTGGGTACCGAGCGGATCTGGTACGGCGATAAGGAACAGGTGAACCTGGGCACCGACCAGGATTTCTGGCTGGCATTACCGAAAGCAGAAGTACCGAACATCAAGGCAAAATACGTGCTGGATACAAAAGAGCTGGAAGCGCCGATAGCCGCCCATCAGCGGGTAGGCGAGATCCAGTTATACGACCGCGATAAAGTGGTCGCTCACTGGCCTCTGGTGACGCTGGAGCGTGTTGATAAAGGTGGCCTTTTCTCCCGTCTGAGTGATTACCTGCACCACAAAATCTAACTTTTCTGAGCAGACTGGCAGGGTTGCGAGTCTGCTCACATAATAAACACTCCTTGATTGCCGATTATAGAAATTCTGCTTTATAGTGTATAAATATACAGTAATAAACGGAGGCAGTATGGACTACAGCATCAGGCAGGAAAAGAAACGTAAGATTGCCGGTTTTCACCTGGTCGGGCCATGGGAACACACGGTAAAACAGGGCTTTGAACAGCTCGTCATGTGGGTCGATGGCCGACACATTCAGCCGCTGGAGTGGGTTGCGGTTTATTACGATAACCCGGACGAAGTCCCGGCAGAAAAATTGCGCTGCGATACGGCCGTTACGGTACCGGATGATTTCGTTATCCCGGAAAACAGCGAAGGGGTAATGATGACGGAAATTGTGGCCGGAGATTACGCCGTCGCGAAAGCACGTGTTGAAAACTACGACTTCGCCACGCCGTGGTACCAGTTCTTTAACTCCCTTTTGCAGGACAACAAATTCCAGATGGCTCTGAAACCGTGCTTCGAGCGCTATCTCAATGATGGCAACGCCGACGGGTACTGGGACATCGAAATGTTTATCGGCGTAGAGCATAAAGCGGGGTAGTCCTGTTAAATGCAGGGTTTTTCAGCCGGGTGTGATCCGCCCGGCTGAAAACGCAGTACAATTGTGATTTGCCGTGTAGCTGGAGAGCGGGTGTGCGTCCCGACAAATCATTAACGTCTTTTGAAATTCGGCTGTATAAACACTACCGCGTGGTTCATGGGTGCCGTATCGCGCTGGCATTCGTTCTGACGTTTGTGCTGGTCCGTTTGCTGGATGTTCCTGAAGGAACGTGGCCGCTGATCACGCTGGTGGTTGTCATGGGGCCTATCTCGTTCTGGGGGAACGTTGTCCCGCGTGCCTTCGAGCGCATTGGCGGTACGGTTTTTGGTTCAGCCCTTGGGTTGATTGCCCTAAAGCTGGAGCTTATTTCATTCCCGGTGATGTTGGCCTGGTGCGGTGTCGCCATGTTCCTCTGCGGCTGGCTGGCGCTGGGTAAAAAGCCCTATCAGGCACTGCTGATTGGTATCACCCTCGCGGTGGTGGTCGGCGCGCCAGCGGGTGATATGACCACGGCACTGTGGCGAAGCGGGGATGTTATCCTTGGTTCACTGCTGGCGATGCTTTTCACCGGTATCTGGCCGCAGCGCGCTTTCCTGCACTGGCGCATTCAGATGGCAAACTACGTCACCGCCTTTAACCGCGTCTACCAGGCCGGTTTTTCACCTAATCTTGTCGAACGTCCCCGGCTGGAGAAGCACCTTCAGCAGATCCTTAATGACGTGGTCAAAATGCGCGGTCTGATTACTCCTGCCAGTAAAGAGACCCATATTCAGAAATCGATTTTCGAAGCTATCCAGACCGTGAGCCGTAATCTGGTCTGCATGCTTGAATTGCAAATCAACGCGCACTGGGCCTCGCGCCCCAGCCATCTGTTAATGCTGAACGCGCAGACGCTGAAGGAGACGCAGCAGATGACGCAGCAAACCCTTCTGACCATCGCTCATGCCCTTTATGAAGGTAACCCGCAGCCCATCCTCGCAAACAGCGAGCGTCTGAATGAGATCGTTGCCGAACTGAAACAGCTGATCAACGAGCGACAGGGCGATAACGTAGCGGAAACCCCAATCCATGGTTACGTCTGGCTGAGCATGGAACTGGCGCGTCAGCTTGAGTTGCTGTCGCATCTCATTTGCCGCGCACTGCGCAAATAAAGAGCAGCTATCGCCATATGTGACGGCTGCTGCTTCGATTCAGCATCAATTGGGGTTATGATAGTTTTAAACGATATACTCATTGTCATTCGCAGCCGCTGTCAGTAAGGTTATTGGTACAACGGTTGCTTTAACGAATCCGAATCTCACATTATCAGGGGTGTAAAAATGGAAACTACCAAGCCTTCGTTCCAGGATGTTCTGGAATTCGTCCGCCTGTTCCGCCGCAAAAACAAACTGCAGCGTGAAATCCAGGACGTTGAGAAGAAGATCCGTGACAACCAGAAACGTGTTCTGCTGCTGGATAACCTGAGCGACTACATTAAGCCAGGTATGAGCGTTGAAGCTATTCAGGGCATCATCGCCAGCATGAAGAGCGACTACGAAGACCGCGTTGATGACTACATCATCAAAAACGCTGAGCTGTCTAAAGAGCGCCGTGACATCTCCAAAAAGCTGAAAGTGATGGGCGAAATCAAAAACGCTGAAGCCAAAAGCGAATAATCGCTGCTGATTGCAAAAAAGGCTCTCTGGTGACAGAGAGCCTTTTTTATTACGCAGAGCGCGGCTGAAGCTGATAGATCCAGGCCTTAACCTGGTCACCTTCGGCGGTGGTCACCATGACCTCGACCCGATCGTAGCCGTCTTCAAATTCATCCAGCATCGGCCAGTGTGCCTCAAGGTTACTGGAGATAAACAGATAACCCTCAACGCGTGGGCCATCGGCGTGCAGCACGATACCCGGAAAATCTGCCGCAGCGCCCCAGCCACGCGCATAAAATGTCCCGGTGACAAAACCGGCCTGCCATTCACCGCCGATGCTTTCGAGAATACGTGCATTTGAATGGCCCGGGCGTAACGTACCGTAGACAAACAAAGAGTCCATTTTTCCTCACCAGAAAAGCAAAAAGCCCGCTTTAAAAGCGGGCTTTTCAGAATGTGGCTCCTCTGACTGGACTCGAACCAGTGACATACGGATTAACAGTCCGCCGTTCTACCGACTGAACTACAGAGGAATCGTTGTGGAGGCTTATCTTAGCGGCGAAAAAACTTTTGTCAAACCTGATCTTAGTGATTAGCGATCGATTGCCGATTCTGTCATCAGTTTGTTGCAAATCCAGACATCTTTTTATGGAAAATACTTTGCAGGATGAGCTTTTCTCCCCCATCATTTGAAATGGAGTTTCAACTTTTCTCGCTAAGGTCCATTTTGAACGTTACTGCCACTCTCCGCCAGGCGATTATGCGCACGCCATGGTATGCAAAACGTAAAAGCTATCGTGTTCTGTTCTGGCGTGAAATCACCCCGCTTGCTGTACCTATTTTTCTGGAGAATACCTGCGTTCTGCTGATGGGGGTGTTGAGCACCTTCCTGGTGAGCTGGCTGGGTAAAGAGGCGATGGCCGGGGTCGGGCTGGCGGACAGTTTTAACATGGTGGTGATGTCTTTCTTTGCCGCAATCGATCTTGGTACCACGGTGGTGGTGGCCTTTAGCCTGGGCAAGCTGGATCCGAAGCGTGCCCGCGAAGCCGCCCGGCAGTCGCTGATGATCATGACCCTCTTTTCGATCATCCTGGCGGCGGTGATCCACTATTTCGGCAAAGAGATTATCGACTTTGTCGCGGGTGAAGCGACGAATGAAGTTAAGGATCTGGCGCTGACCTATCTGGAAATGACGGTCTTAAGCTATCCTGCTGCGGCTATCGCGCTGATCGGTAGCGGCGCGCTGCGCGGGGCGGGCAACACAAAAATTCCGCTGCTGATCAACGGCGGAATGAACATCCTGAATATCATGATCAGTAGCGTTCTGATCTACGGTGTTTTCTCCTGGGAGGGGATGGGGTTTGTTGGCGCAGGCCTGGGGCTGACTATCTCCCGCTACATTGGTGCGGCAGCCATCCTCGGGGTGTTGATGGCGGGGATCACGCCATCGCTGCGCCTCACGTTAAAAAGCTACTTCCGACCCTTTAACTTCGCCATTATCTGGGAAGTGATGGGGATTGGTATTCCTGCCAGTATCGAGTCGGTACTGTTCAACGGCGGTAAACTGCTTACCCAGATGTTTGTTGCCGGTATGGGGACAGATGTGATTGCCGGTAACTTTATTGCCTTCTCCATCGCCTCGCTGATTAACCTGCCGGGTAACGCCCTCGGGTCGGCCTCCACCATCATCACCGGTAAACGGCTCGGCAAAGGACAGATAGGGCAGGCGGAGCGCCAGTTGCGCCATGTCTTCTGGCTGTCGACCATCGGTCTGACGATAATTGCGTGGGGGAGCGCGCCCTTTGCCGGGCTGATGGCCTCGTTCTATACCCACGAAGATGATGTTAAAGAGGTCGTTAAGATCCTGATTTGGCTCAACGCGGCCTTTATGCCGATCTGGGCGGCGTCCTGGGTACTGCCTGCCGGGTTAAAAGGGGCACGCGATGCCCGCTTTGCGATGTGGGTCTCTATGCTCGGCATGTGGGGTTGCCGCGTGGTAGCGGGTTATACGCTGGGTGTCATGCTCGGTATGGGGGTCGTCGGGGTCTGGCTGGGGATGTTCCTTGACTGGGCCGTGCGTGGGGCATTGTTCTACTGGCGTATGGTAAGTGGGCGCTGGCTCTGGAAATATCCGCGGCACAATGCCTGACAAATGTGCGAAATGTTGAATAAATCGGCAAACGATCGGAAATCTGCATTCTGCCTTTGACAACACCGGGTAGCATCGATAATATGCGCCCCGTTCAAACGATTCCTCTGTAGTTCAGTCGGTAGAACGGCGGACTGTTAATCCGTATGTCACTGGTTCGAGTCCAGTCAGAGGAGCCAAATTTGAAAAGCCTGCTTTTAAAGCAGGCTTTTTGCTTTTGTGCGTTCTGGAAAACTGCCGGGGGGCGGCTTCGCCTTACCCGGCCTACGGGACTGTAGGCCCGGTAAGCGCAGCGCCACCCGGCAATAAACCGCACTAATGTTTCACACGAATCGGCGCCGTCGCCTCCACCAGCCACGGACGCGCGTCGCTCTCCACCAGCGGGGACAGCGCTTCGCGCACCTGCTGGTGATACTCATCCAGCCACTGCTTTTCCTGCTCGTTTAACAGATTGAGTTCGACCTGGCTGAGATCGATTGGGATCAGCGTCAACGAGGCAAATTTGCAGAATCCTGGACAGCTCTCCACAATCTCCACCTGATTTTCAATGCGGATCCCATGGCTATCCGCCAGATAGTATCCCGGCTCGATAGTCATAATATTGCCCGCCACCAGCGGCCACGGGTTGACCTTTTTAGCGATGCGATGCGGGTTCTCATGGATAAGCAACTGATGACCCACGCCATGGCCCGTTCCGTGATCGAAATCCAGCCCCATCTCCCACAGCGGCCGACGCGCGAAGGCATCCAGCTGATGCCCCTGGGTGCCGGACGGGAACTGCAGGGTAATCAGCGACAGAAAACCTTTCAGCACGGCGGTGTAATGTAATCGCTGCTGCGGGCTGACCTTGCCCCACGCCAGGGTACGCGTGGCGTCAGTGGTACCATTATGGTACTGACCACCAGAATCATTTAGATAAAAGTGGTCATGGCCGATGGGTTTGTTGCTGGCTTCGCTTGAGTGGTAGTGGCACATCGCCGCATTGCTGGACGAGGCCGAAATGGTCGCAAAACTCTGCTCAATAAAGCCAGGCTGCTGCTCGCGAAACGCGAGTTGCTGTGCCTGGGCCTCCAGCTCGGTCAGCGGCTGACCTGCTGCCGCACGTGCGGGCACTTCACGGCTCAGCCAGGCCAGGAAATTGACCCACGCGGCACCGTCCTGATGATGGCACTCCCGGTAACCCGCCAGTTCTACCGGATTTTTATTGGCCTTCATCAGCGTGATGGGGTCGGTGCGCCAGAGAATGTCACCGTGTGGCTCAATGGCAAAACGCAGAGCCACCGGCGCTGAATCGGCATCTACCATCACCCGTTTACCGTGAGAAAGGCGCTGGCAGCGTTCAATAAAGGCATCCTGCGGCGCAATGGTAAAAGCGTTTCGCACGCTATCAGGCAGGTTGCTTAGCTTATTGTCGTTAACGAACCACTCAACGCTACCGTCCCGACTGAGCAGGGCAAAAGAGAGCGGAACCGGGCTGGTGGGAATATCTGAACCGCGCACGTTAAGCAGCCAGGCGATGTTATCCGGCAGGGTCACGGCCAGATAATCGGCATTGTTGGCGGCCAGCACGGCGGCGACGCGCTGACGTTTATCTGCGCTACTTTCACCACTGATTTCAACGGGCATCTCGCGGATAAGCCCCGCCGGAGCGGCAGGGCGATCGGTCCATAACGTATCAAACGGTGACTGGTTAAGCGGCACCATTTCACACGGTGTCGCAGATAGCGTCTCATAATCGGCATTGGTCATCAGCAGTGCTTCAAAACCAATACGGGTGCCAGCTTCAACGTTGGCCGTCAGCCATTGTGCCAGCGGCTCGTTGTGCAGATGGTGGATCTCTACTTCATCCATATTGACCTGCACGCGGGCCTGAACCTGATAGCGGCCATCGACAAAAAGCAGGGCTTTGTCTTTTAGCACCAGTGCCAGCCCCGCCGAGCCATCGAAGCCGGTCAGCCAGGCCAGTTTTTCATCATACGGCGCGCAGTATTCGCTCTGCCAGGCATCTGCGCGCGGGACGATCATCCCGTCGAGCTTATTTTCCTGTAGCCACTGACGCAGGGCCGATAACGGTGATGTGTTGTGCATTATTTTTCCTTATTGTTATCAGCGGAATGGCGGTTCGTTAAAGGTACGTAGCTTGCGTGAGTGCAGCCGGTCACCTTCTGCCCGCAGCAAATCAATGGCGCGAATGCCAATTTGCAGGTGTTCGGAGATAGCCCCTTCGTAGAACCGGTTTGCCTGTCCCGGAAGCTTGATTTCACCGTGCAGCGGTTTATCGGAAACGCACAGCAGCGTGCCGTAAGGCACACGGAAGCGATAACCCTGAGCGGCAATGGTGGCGCTTTCCATATCAATCGCCACCGCGCGGCTCAGATTGAAGCGCAGGGCAGAGGCGGAGTAACGCAGCTCCCAGTTACGGTCATCTGTCGTGACTACCGTGCCGGTACGCAGACGCTGTTTGACCTCTTCACCCGGCATGCCGCTCACCTCTTTGGTGGCGTCGTACAGCGCGCGCTGCACTTCGGCAATGCTTGGGATCGGGATGTCCGGCGGGAGCACGGCGTCAAGCACGTGGTCATCACGCAGGTAGGCGTGGGCCAGCACGTAGTCGCCAATCAGCTGGCTTTCACGCAACCCACCGCAATGACCAATCATCAGCCAGACGTCCGGGCGCAGCACCGCCAGATGGTCGCAGATGGTCTTGGCGTTTGACGGACCCACACCGATGTTGATAAGCGTGATGCCCTGGCCGTCGGCGGTGATCAGGTGCCAGGCTGGCATCTGGTGCTTCTTCCACGCCAGATCGGAGATAGCCTGCTCAGGCGCTTCGGTTTCAGCGGTGATCCAGATCCCACCGGCGCAGGAGAGGGCGATATAAGGGCTATCCGGGTCAAGGATCTGGCTACAGCCCCAGCGGACAAATTCGTCGACATAGCGGGTGTAGTTGGTAAACAGCACGAACGGCTGGAAATGCTCGGCTGGCGTCCCGGTGTAGTGACGCAGGCGCGCCAGGGAGAAATCCACCCGGCGGGCGTCAAAATGCGACAAGGGGGAAAACTCTGCCGGGTGATAAATGCCGTCGGCGGTCTCATCGCCAATCTGCGACAGCTCGGTCGTCGGGAAATGGCGCGTCAGCCCTGCGCTCATGGAGCGATCGAGCGTTAACGCCGAACCGTCAATCACGTACGGATACGGAATTTCATGCTGTGATGGCTCAACGGCAATGTGCGCGCCGTAATCCTGATAGAGCAGAGTGAGTTGCTCCTCAAGATAAGGACGGAACAACGCAGGGCGGGTCACGGTGGTGCTGTAGCAGCCGGAGTGGGTAAAACGCGCGTAGGCACGGGTCTTTGGCGTGGTACTGGCGCTGCCGTCCCAGGTGACAGAGAGCGATGGATAAACAAAAAGGCCCTGGGTTCTGGCCTTTTCGTCGGGAAGTTTCCCTGTTTCGATGTACTCACTGATGGCGCTGCGCAGCGCATTGACGGACTGTTCGTACAGCGCGTCGAGTTTTTCCAGTGCCTGAGCCGG
The DNA here is from genome assembly GCF_050031465.1 of Enterobacter cloacae complex sp. 277I4. Taxonomy (NCBI): domain Bacteria; kingdom Pseudomonadati; phylum Pseudomonadota; class Gammaproteobacteria; order Enterobacterales; family Enterobacteriaceae; genus Enterobacter; species Enterobacter cloacae complex sp. 277I4. The sequence goes on along the minus strand of NZ_JBLGWC010000001.1, from coordinate 3,291,130 downwards.
GGTCAGGCTGGAGCCCTTATTATTCATGTCTGTCTCCTTGTTCCACAGGTGTGCTGCTATACCCGATAGTATGTCACACGCCTGTGAAACAAAAGGGAGATCAGGGATGGTGTGTCTCTTTCATCACCAGCGCCGTGGCGGCTGACAGCAGGCAGCCTGCCAGCAGGTAGCCTGCCACGCTGTGCCAGTTTCCGCCGGAGAACGTTACCAGCGCGGCGGCAATAAACGGCGTAAATCCGCCGCCCACGACGCTCGCCACCTGGTATCCTACGCCCGCCCCGCTGTAGCGGTAGCTTGCGCCGAACAGTTCGGTAAACATCGGTTGCTGCACGCAGACCACCATGTCGTGGGCAATGTTGGCGAGCATAATGGCAAAGAAGACTATCCAGAAGACCGACTGTGCCTCCAGCGCCATAAAGAACGGCCAGGCGCTGAGGGAGCCAATCAGCGCACCGGTAATATAGACGCGGCGGCGGCCAAACCGATCCGCAAGCCAGGCGAAGCAGGGGATTGTCAGACAGCTGATCCCGCCCACCAGCAAACCGATATTCAGGAACAGCTCACGGGGGAGGCCGAGGTTCTGTGTGGAATAGTTCAGGGCAAACGCGGTGACGATATACATCGTCAGCAGCTCGCACAGGCGCAGGGCGATAATTTTCAGAAAAGCGCCAGGATGACGTACAAGCGCCTCCATCACCGGCAGCCGTTTTCTGGCAACGGGGTTTTCCCGCTGCTGTTCAAACTCGGCGGACTCTTCCATTCCGTTACGGATCCATAGCGCGGCGATAACCAGGACGATGCTGAAGATGAAGGGAATGCGCCAGCCCCAGCTCAGAAACTGCTCATCGGTCGTGAAGTGGCTGATAAGCGACACCAGCCCGGTGGAGAGCAACAGACCCACGCCGTACCCTACCTGCACGCCGCTGCTGTAGAACGCTTTCTTATTTTTCGGTGCGCTTTCGACCGATAACAGCGCCGCGCCGCCCCATTCGCCGCCCACGGCGAAGCCCTGAATGGCGCGCAGGGTGACCAGCAGTACCGGAGCCCACCAGCCAATCGTGGCAAACGACGGCAAAATACCGATGAGCGCAGTGGCGATCCCCATCATCCAGACGGTGAGCATCAGCATGCGTTTGCGGCCAAGGCGGTCGCCAAAGTGGCCGAAGATCACCCCGCCCAGCGGGCGGAACAGGAAGCCGACGCCAAAGGTGGCAAACGCGGCGAGCGTACCCATGGCGGGGCTAATTTGCGGAAAGAATTCGCGATTAAAGACCAGAGCGGCGGTGATGCCGTAGAGCAAAAAATCATACCAGTCCACGACGGCCCCCGCGAAGCTGCCAAAGGCGGCGCGGCGGGCACGGTTAAGGCAAGGCGTCCCCTCGCCGGGACGTGTGGAGATGAGGGTGGAGTCCATAGTTGTCCTGTCTGCACTGATTTTTTATTTATTGGTATAAGAAAAGGTTACTCACAAAGCCATCGTCATAGCGACGCGATCTATGAGACTACCGCGACGGGCGGCACGAGGAAACTGATTTTATTTCCTGATGGGTAATGCAAAGCGGCTACGCTATGCTTAGCAAATAGTGAAGCGACTAAGGAAGGGAATATGCGTCGTAGAAATGTGCTGGGCTGTCTGGTTGCCTTGCTCATAAGCCAGAGTGTCCAGGCGGTGAGTTATCCTTTGCCGCCCGCCGGGAGTCGGCTGGTGGGCAGCACGCAGGTTATTACCGTACCGGACCACAACACCTTGCCGCTTGAAGCGTTTGCCGCCCAGCACGGGCAGGGGCTGAGCAACATGCTTGAGGCAAACCCCGGTGTTGATCCGTTTTTACCGCAATCCGGTACCCGACTGGTGGTACCTCAGCAGCTCATTCTTCCCGATACGGTTCGCAAAGGCATCGTGGTGAACGTGGCGGAAATGCGCCTTTACTATTATCCGCCAGGCAGCAATACCGTTGAGGTGTTTCCCATTGGTATTGGCCAGGCCGGGCGCGAAACGCCACGCAACTGGGTGACAGCCGTCGAGCGCAAGCAGGAAGGACCAACCTGGTCGCCCACGCCAAACACCCGGCGTGAATATGCAAAAGAGGGGAAAACGTTGCCCGCATTCGTGCCCGCCGGGCCGGATAACCCGATGGGGTTGTATGCGCTCTATATTGGCAGGCTTTATGCCATTCACGGTACCAACTCGAATTTCGGCATCGGCCTGCGCGTCAGTCAGGGCTGCATTCGTCTGCGTAATAACGATATCAAATACCTTTTCGACAATGTGTCGCCAGGCACGCGCGTGCAGCTTATCGATCAGCCTGTAAAAGTGACGACGGAGCCAGACGGCAGCCGCTGGGTGGAAGTGCACGAACCGCTGTCGCGTAACCGCGCAGAATTTGAATCAACCAATAAAGTGCCGCTGCCGATTACCCCCGCGTTGCGGGCACAGCTAATAAACGAGGGGGCGGGCGCAGAGCTGGAACGTCGATCCGGGATGCCGGTTAAGCTCGCTTTGCCCGGTGGCGCTGCGCTTACCGGGCCTACAGTCCCGTAGGCCGGGTAAGGCGAAGCCGCCACCCGGCAGTTTTCCAGAACGCAAAAAAGCAAAAAGCCTGCTTTAAAAGCAGGCTTTTCAAATTTGGCTCCTCTGACTGGACTCGAACCAGTGACATACGGATTAACAGTCCGCCGTTCTACCGACTGAACTACAGAGGAATCGTGTGAACGGGGCGCATAGTAACGACCTGCGTACGCCTTGTCAAAGGGTGAAACCACGCTTTGCGTCTGTTTGCTGACAATTTCAGCAAAGTGGCGATTTTGCCAACGTAATGCACCGTTGTGGTGCGGATATACCTCTTATGGGGCAGATCATAAACCGCTGTTTCAGTAATAAATCCGGCGTCTATGATTAGGTTTCCTTATTTTCAGGCGCTTAGCGAACAAATCAGACCTGCTGGTAAAACTGGCATTCATATTGCAAAACCTGTTCAACAACAACAGCCAGTACCGGCACAGCATTTCGAACAGGGGGCAAAATGAACTTAAGACGACTGAAATACTTCGTAAAAATCGTCGATATCGGCAGCCTGACTCAAGCGGCGGAAGTGCTGCATATCGCGCAGCCTGCGCTGAGCCAGCAGGTGGCTACTCTGGAAGGCGAAATGGATCAGCAGTTGTTGATCCGCACCAAACGCGGCGTGACTCCAACGGAAGCAGGCAAGATCCTGTATACCCACGCGCGCACCATTCTTCGTCAGTGCGAACAGGCGCAGCTGGCGGTTAATAATGTTGGCCAGACGCTGAGCGGACACGTTTCCATCGGGCTGGCACCGGGGACCGCAGCGTCTTCCATCACCATGCCACTGCTGCAGGCGGTGCGCGCTGAGCTGCCGGAAGTGCTGGTCTATCTGCACGAGAACAGCGGCTCTGTCCTGAATGACAAGCTGCTCAATGGCCAGCTGGATATGGCGGTGCTTTACGATCGCTCCCCGGTTGCGGGGATCACCAGCCAGCCGCTGCTGAAAGAAGATCTGTATCTCGTGGGCACCCGCGATTGTCCGGGGCAGAGCGTTGATCTCACTGCGGTTGCAGAGATGAATCTTTTCCTGCCGCGTGATTACAGCGCCGTGCGCGTACGCGTGGACGAAGCGTTCTCCCTGCGCCGCCTGACGGCGAAAATCATCGGTGAAATTGACTCCATCTCCACGCTGACTGCGGCGATCGCCAGTGGGATGGGCGTCACGGTGCTGCCAGAATCCGCCGCCCGCTCGCTGTGCAGCGCAGCAAATGGCTGGATGGCGCGCATCACCACGCCATCAATGAGTTTACCGCTGTCGCTGAACATGTCCGCCCGTGGCTCGCTGTCGCCACAGGCGCAGGCGGTGAAAGAAATTTTAATGTCACTGGTCAGTAAGCCATCGCTGGAGAATCGTGAACTGCAGCTCGTGAGTTAATATTCCAGAAAAGCATAAGATGCTGGTTTTTATTATTTGTTCTGCAGCTCAGCTGACTCTAACAATAGAGCTATGTCAGATGCGCCGGAGTGAATCGTGAATTTCCAGCAACTTAAAATTATCCGTGAGGCGGCCAGGCGGGACTATAACCTGACCGAAGTCGCCAATATGCTTTACACCTCCCAGTCGGGTGTCAGCCGCCATATTCGCGAGCTGGAAGAGGAGCTTGGCATTGAGATTTTTATCCGTCGCGGCAAGCGCCTGCTTGGCATGACGGAGCCAGGTAAAGCGTTGCTGACCATCGCTGAGCGGATCCTCAACGAGGCCAGCAATGTCCGTCGCCTGGCGGATCTCTTTACCAATGATGCCTCCGGCGTGCTCACCATCGCCACTACCCATACTCAGGCTCGGTACAGCCTGCCGCCAGTGATAAAAGCGTTTCGTGAAATTTTCCCTGACGTTCGCCTGGAGCTTATTCAGGGCACGCCGCAGGAAATTGAAATGCTGCTGCAAAACGGTGGGGCGGATATTGGTATCGCCAGCGAACGCCTGAGCAACGACCCGCTGCTGGTGGCTTTCCCCTGGTTCCGCTGGTACCACAGCCTGTTGCTCCCGCTCGATCATCCGTTGAATCAGGTTTCCCCGCTGACGCTGGAAGCGATCGCGAAATGGCCACTGATTACGTATCGTCAGGGTATTACCGGGCGTTCGCGCATCGACGAGGCCTTCAACCGCAAAGGGTTAACGCCGGATGTGGTGCTAAGCGCACAGGATTCCGATGTGATCAAAACCTACGTTGAGCTGGGGCTGGGCATTGGCCTGGTCGCGGAACAGTCCGGCGGCGAGGGCGATACCGGGAACCTGGTGCGTCTGGATACACGTCATCTGTTTGACGCCAATACCGTATGGCTCGGCCTGAAGCGCGGGCAGCTACAGCGCAACTACGTATGGCGCTTTATCGAGCTCTGCAACGCCGGGCTGTCCGTTGACGAAATCAAACGCCAGGTGATGGAGCCGGAAGAAGTGGCGATTGATTATCAGATTTAGTTCCTCTGGCTGGGATCGCCTTAGCCAGTAACTAGCGAATAAACAAGCTAAATCAGAATTCCCTTTCGGTTGGTGTTGGTGACATGCTGCTGCATCAATTCAACGATCCAATCAATAAAAACGCGCAGTCTGGCGTTGACATGGCGGTTCGGCGGAAACGCCAGGTACAGGGGCATTGGAGCAATACGCCAGTGTTCAAATAGCGGAATCAAGGCACCTCGAGCCTGATGCGCTGCCGCCATATAGACTGGCAGCGTGATCACGCCTAATCCCGCTAACCCGGCTTCGAGGTAAGCATTGCCATCATCCACAGCGAGTACATAGCTGCCCGTGATTTCAATACGTTCACTCTCACTGCGCAGTACCAGAGGATCAATCTTACCGGTGCGTGAGGACAAGAACCCTACGATGCGATGGTCGGTGTTTTCCAGTTCTCGCGGGTGCGAAGGGGGGCCAAGGCGTTCCAGATAACTGGGGGCGGCGTAGACGCCGATTTGCAAATCTCCGACATGGCGTGCAATCAGGGACTGATCGGTGATCTCGCCACCGCGTAGCACGCAATCCACGTTGTCGCCAATCAGGTCCACCACCCGGTCGCTCACGCCCATGTCGAACTGGATGTCAGGGTAGCGTGCGTGGAAAGCCGGTAGCGCCGGCACCAAGATGAGGCGGGCCAGCGGACTGGGCACATCCACCCGTAGCCGTCCCCTGGGCGTAATTGCCGCACTGGACAGACTGTTTTCAGCATCTTCCATGTCCGCCAGCAGGCGGATGACGCGTTCGTAGTAGACCGCGCCATCGGGAGTGACGCTGAGCTTGCGGGTGGTGCGATGGAGCAATCTGACGCGCAGGCGCGCTTCCAGCTGCTGAATAAGCTGCGTCACCGTGGTTTTGCTCATATGAAGCGTTTGGGAAGCCTTTGTGAAGCTACCTGCCTCTACCACGCGAGCAAAGGCGCGCATCGCATCGAAACGATCCATTCCTTATCCTCTCTTTTCACCGATTGTTTGGATATTACAAACAATGATGGACAAAGTCGCTTGTTTATCCGCCCGATCCTGCACCTGTAAAGTGTCTTTAAGTTCATTGGGCAGATTTCGCCCCATTGCAAAGGTGTAAATATGACAGCACGCGAAGCAGTTTTTCCCTCAGGACGCCAGGCGCTCTATGAGCGCAATCGCTATTCGCCGGCCATCAAATCTAACGGTTTTCTGTTTGTTTCGGGGCAGGTTGGTAGTCGTGAGGATGGTTCGCCTGAGCCCGATCTAAAAGCGCAGATCAGGCTGGCATTGAATAATCTTAATGCTGTCCTCGCGGCTGCGGGCTGCACGTTCGATGACGTGGTTGACGTTACCCTTTTTGTCGTCGATCCCGAGTCAAACCTCGACGCTATCTGGAGTATCCTGCCAGAATATTGGGGGGAAGCGCCTTACCCAACGTTGACCGGGATCGGCGTAACGTGGCTGTACGGATTCCAGTTTGAGATTAAGGTGATTGCCAGGCTGCCCTGAGCGTTAGGGGCTTTCCGCCACCCGGCAAATTTTCCGAACGCACAAAAGCAAAAAGCCTGCTTCAAAAGCAGGCTTTTCAAATTTGGCTCCTCTGACTGGACTCGAACCAGTGACATACGGATTAACAGTCCGCCGTTCTACCGACTGAACTACAGAGGAATCGTGTGAACGAGGCGCATAGTAGCGACCTCGGTTCGCCTTGTCAAAGGGTGAAAACACCCTTTTTGATCGTTTGCCGACAATTTCAGCAAATCGCTGATTTTATAGCAAATTTGCGGCGAAATTACACAGCAGGATGCGCCGCCCGCGGGCAGGCGGCGCAGTTGTTTAGAACAGCACGGAGTAGTTCAGACCAAACGTGCGGCCACGGCCTTTATAGGTATACAGACCCGGTGCGCCATACGTTGGGCTATACAGCCCCGGTGCGCGCTGTCCCCAGGCGGTGGTGTAGTCTTTGTCCAGCACGTTTTCCACGCTGAAGCTCACTTTACCCACCGGCAGGGCGTAGCTGCCCAGGAAATCTACCGTGTTATAGCCATCGATCTTCTTACCGTCGGCATCAGAGACGTCAAAGGTCTGGGTACTCTGCACGCGCAGGGTCCAGTCGCCCGGCGCCCAGTTGACCCAGGCGCTGGCTTTCGACGGGCTGGCGCTGTCTACCGTCAGCTTCTCCCATTTACCGTTTTCACGGGTTTCAGACTTAATGGCGTTAAAGTTCGCGCCGGTGCTCCAGTCGCTGTCGGTGAAGAAATAGTCCACCTGACCTTCCACCCCGTAGATACGACGCTTATCGTCTTCCAGGTTGATGGTCATATCGGTTTTGTTGATGGTGATGGTTTTATCCGAGAGCGAGTAGTACGCCGCAACCTGTGTGCGCAGGTTATCGCCGGTGTAGCGCCAGCCCAGCTCGTAAGCGTTAACCTTAATGCCGTCCAGCGTCGAGTCGTTAACGTTCACGCTGTTGAGCAGGCGATAGTGCCCGTCGACAAGCTGATAGGTGCCGGAGCCGTAGTACTTCGCCAGGTCCGGAATTTCAAAGCCCTGAGAGAAGTTAAACCACAGCTGCTGCTGTTCGGTCAGGCGGCCAAGGATACCGGCGTTAAACAGGAAGTTGTTGTAATCGGTCTTCCCGCCCGGCACCGCGTCTGCAGAGGTGGCTTTCCCGGTGGCGATGGCCTGCTGCTGGGCGTAGCCAACAAAATCATCCACCTTGTTTTCAGTGTACTGGTAACGCACGCCGCCGCTCAGGGTGATGGCGTCAATGTCGTAGCTCGCCTGCAGGAACGGGGCGAGGTTGGTAATGCTGTAACCCGGATAACGCCCCACGTTGTACGCATTGTCCAGCTTCATGCCGCCGCTCGCTGCCGCTTTACTCAGGTCGAAGAACTGCTGGTTGGCATCGAAGGTTTCATGGTCGGCGTCCACACCCCAGGTGAGCGTCAAATCATCCACCGGCTTGCTGTTCAGGGTCAGCTTACCGCCGTAAAAATCGGTTTTCTGCTGGGAGGCACCGATGCTGGTCACCGTCCCTTTGCTCAGGGTCGGGAACGGGTAGTAGGTCAGGCTCTCGTCACGATAGTAGATCTGCGCGACCAGGTCCTGACCCCAGAAATCGGTATTAGAGTACTGCAGGTTAATCAGATGGCGCTCGGTACCGGGAATACGGTCAGAATCCAGGTTGTTTTTGTTATACGCGGTGGCATCACCCGTAACCGCCGAGAAGTTCTTCCCGAGGTATAGGCCGTGTTTGCCATCAGATTCGCTCTTGTAGTACTGGGTGGTTAACTGCAACTGCTGATGATCGTCAATATTGATGGTGCCAGTGCCCATCACATCAATACGGTCCGAATACTGTAAGCCGGTCTGGGTGTTATCGATAATCACCTCGTCGCCGTTGCCGTCATACCAGCCGCCGTAACGCTGATAAGAAACGGAAAGGCGACCAGACGCATTATCATTGCCGCCGCTGACCGCCGCCGACACGTTCTCATCGTGGTCGTTGTGGCTGTTAAATCCGCTTTTTGCCCCGGTCTGGAATTCGACTTCCGTCTCCGGCTGACCTTTTTTGGTGACGATGTTCACCAGGCCGCCGGTACTGCCGCCGCCGTACAGTGAGGTAGCGCCGGAAATCACTTCAATACGGTCGATGTTGAACGGATCGATAGAGTCAAGCTGACGGCTGTCGCTGCGGGAGGAGTTCAGACGCACGCCGTCCACCATCACCATCATTGAACGACCGCGCAGGTTCATACCGTAGTTGGTGCGCCCCTGGCTACTGACGTCCATGCCCGGGATCAGCTGCGCCAGCACGTCTTTAATCTCTTTCCCGCCCTGAACCTGCTGCTCAATTTCCGCACGCTCGATAACCCAGGTGGTCTGCGCCATCTCCGCCACGCTGCGGTGTGCGCGGCTGGCGGAGACAACGATATTTTCTTCCTTTTGTTCTTCTGCCCACGCAGAGGTCGAAAGCATGGCAAGCAAGCACGGATTTAAAACCCAAAGATGAGAACGTTTCATTGTTATGTTGATCCTGATTGTGTGTGTCAGTACTCGGTGGTCTGTGCTAATGATTTAAAAACCTGGCTGTTATCCGTGCTGGTGGTGCTACGCCAGTGGATCACGCCGGGGGTAGTAGCCAGCTCAAACGGCTCGTCGTCGTGCGCGCGATTGAGAATTCGCGCGGCGCGCCAGGCCATCAGGCTGAGCTGGGGTTCGGCAATACCGAGACGGTGCATCCCGGCATTCACGGCAAACAGGCGGTTGCTCTGCGGGCCGTCCCATTCAAGGGTGAAATCGTTGTTGATGTGAAAAGCTTCGTCGGCATCCAGGTGCAGACGATGGGAGAGTGGCGCCAGAAACGCAGGCTGCGCGGCGCGGTAGCCCGTGGCAAAGATCACCACGTCGCTCTCCAGCTGTTCACGGCCACCGTCGAGGTGATGCTGTAGCGTCAGGCGTTGCCCGTTTTGCAGCCGCGTGAGTGCGGTTACCGAGCGGGACGGCATCAGGTGCGCCCAGGGTTTTTCACGCAGCACTTCAAAGCGGTGATACATGGCGCGGTAAATCGCCAGCAGGGACTCGGTGGTGATACCGTCAGAGGTCATCTTCTGCTCGTGCAGCATCTGACGACGGGCCTCTTCACCAAGTGTGGAAAAGCTGTCCACGTACTCCGGCGTGAAATACTCGTTGGCAAATGCGGCCTCATCCAGGGCGTTGTAGTTGTTGCGGCGCGACACCCAGTTCAGGCTCAGCGGCTGACCCCACTCCCCGCGGAAGATATTCAAAAACAGATCGGCACCGCTCTGGCCGCCGCCAACGACGGTCACCCGTTTGCCCGCCAAATCTGGCGTGCGCAGCATCATCTCGCTGGCGTGGAAGCAGCTGTCATCCTGCGAGGTCACACAGTCGGGGAGGTTGATCTGTTTACCAATCCCCACGCAGACGTGGCGCGCCAGGAAGCGATCGCGCTGGGTTACTACCTCAAACAGGCCCTTTTTCTCATCAAAACTCACCTGCTGTACCTGCTGGCTGAAGGCGAGGTTGGTGAGGTTTTCCGCCGCCCAGCTCAGGTAATCAGCAAACTCCTCGCGGGAGACGGTACGCTGCTCGGTGGTCAGAAAACGGTAGAACTTTTTACGCTGTACCAGGTAGTTCAGAAAGCTATGGCGGTTGGTCGGCTCCACGGCGCTGACCAGATCCTTCAGGAAGCTGGTTTGCATGTGGCAGTCCGGCACCATCATCCCCGGGTGCCAGGAGAAATGCGGCTTACGTTCAAGAAACAGTGAACTGAATCCGTCCAGCCCCTCTGCAAGGGCAGCGATGCTGAGGTTAAACGGGCCAATACCAATGCCGATGAAATCATACGTTTTCATTGCGCTGACTCCTGGGAGACCAGAAAAAGGGGGTTATCGAGATCGCAGACGTAGTTCGGCAGCATGCGGCTGCCACCGTCGTGTTCGGAGAAGGTGAGTTTGACCGGGTTGAGGATCACGCGAATGATCTGCGGCTTAAACAGGTCGAATTTCGCGAAACGTTCTGCAAGTTCCGGATGCGCGGCCATATAACGGCGCAAAACCTGCGCCAGGATCTGGTAGAAGCGGGTTTCGCTGACGCCGCTTTGCTGCGTGAGACGCGAGATAAAACGCAGCACCGTCACGAAGTTGCCGGTTTGCAGGTCATGGATGATGTACTCCGCGCTCAGGCGCGCCGTGACGGCTTTCACCTGTTGCGGCAGGCCTTCCGCCTGCGGGAAATCTTCATCGACCAGCCGCATATCACCCTGGAAATCCTTCAGCAGAATGCGCTGTGGCACGTAGTCTTTCATCACCAGCGTCACGTTCTGGCCGTGGGCGATGAGCGCCACGCCGTAGCGGCAGAGCAGGTGATAGAACGGGATCACCGTGGCATCGAACAGTTTTTCCAGCCAGGCTTCGGCAGTTAATCCCGAATGCGCAATCCACGCGTCAATCAGCGGGCGTCCGGCGTTGTCGGTCTCCATTAGCGCCGCCATCAGCACCGCCTGCTCGCCGTCCTGCAGATAGCAGGACGGGTTTTCGCGCCAGATCACGCCCAGCATCTCCTGATAGCGATAGGGCGCTTTCGGTAGTGCGGCGTAACCGGTATGCGCCAGATATCCGGCGGCGGGTTCGCCAAGCACCTGCGCGCCAGAGCGGGTGAGGGTGGCGTCGCTGGCAAACTGCTGCTGTAACCAACGCGAAGCCAGCGGACCGGCGGCAATGTACTTGCCCGGAATGCCGCGATAGCAGGAGGTGTTGTAGATGGTCAGCGGCAGCTTGATGTCATACGGCGCGCGGCGGCTGGCGTTGGTCAGCGTGCGCAGGGACTGTTGGGCCAGATACTCATCGCCAAATTCCCCCAGCTCTACCATCTCACCGCGCGCGAGCTGGGCCAGGAAATGGACGGCAATTTTTTGCTGCCACTGCCACGGGTGCAGCGGCACCGGCAGCCAGCTGTCGTCAAGCTTCAGCGCCTGCCAGCGGGCGTCAAAGCGCGCGCGCTCGGCACTGTCCATGGTGCTGGCCAGCAGGGTGTTGATATCGCAATCGACATCGCTGCTCCAGACCAAATGCTCGCGCTGCACGGCAACCCAGTGCAGGCGAAAACGGCCACGGTATTCCGGCGCGTACTGGCGCAACGCATCCAGCCCCCAGCCGCGGCGTCCCTTGTTAAAAATGAACTTGGGATGGCCGCTCATCAGACACTGGAGTTCGTCCGGGTCGAGATGAATGAGCGCGTCGGCATCGAGCGTCTCTCGCGCCTGCAGCAGCTGCATGTCGCCCCGCAGCGTGGCGTAAAGATCTTCCAGATGCTCTGCCGTTTGTGCGTCGCTCATCTCCAGCACCGTCGCCAGCTGCAGAAACGCGCTTTCCGCTTCCACGGCGGCTCCGCTGGCGGTGGTCAGACTGGCGGGATCGATATGTAACCAGCCCCATATGCCGCGCATGGCGCGAAACTGCCATGTTTCGCTGCCCATGGTGATTTGCCAGCGGTTAGCGGCCAGCGGCTCGGCGCTCAGGGTACGTTCGTATTCCAGCTCGGCGAGGATCTTCGCCACCATCTCGCGGTTCACTTTTTGCCAGAGTGCGTTCACAGTCCCACCTCGCTGAAGAAGCGGTGACGCTCGCTCATGATGAGGCGCGAACGTTTATGCGGGAAGTCGAACTCTTTGACGGTGTCGAAACCCGCGGAAGCCAGATGGCGGAACAGGCGCTGATTGTCGAAACGTGGCTCAGCGACAATGCGCGTCGTGCGCGGTTCATCCAGCCACAGATAGTGGCTCAGACCGCGCAGCCAGCTACGGATATACTGCGCGCCGCGCCAGTTCTCTTCGCCGACCAGCATATGCAGCCCACGGTCAAACGGCTGCCAGCGATAGTGGCGTCCGATACGGTCTTCTGCGGCCCAGTAGAGTTCAAAATAGCCGAACGGCTGATCGTCAAAGCAGCCGATAACCGGGTAGCAGTACGTCGAGTCGAGCTGACGGCGCAGGTAGTTTTCCTGCTCTTCCTGAGGGCCGGCCATCTCCCAGAACGCATTAACGCGTGGGTTGTTCATCCACTGGGTAAAACGCTCACCGTCCAGCGCCACGTCGGCCACGCGGAAGCTCAGGGTGCGTTTAATTTGTGCATCGTAACGGCGATAGACTTCCCCTTGCGGACGGTGAGGGCGCTGCGGGAAGTAAAGCTGACGGCTCTCATCGAATTGCATGCCACCGCTGGCCTGCGGACGCTCCCCCTGCAGCCACAGCGGCAGCTGCCAGAAGGTCTCACGGGCCAGATAATCGCCACTGGCAAGCGCGAATAACGCCTGCGCCTGCGGTTCATCCTGCCAGGCTGCCCACGGCAGCGTGATGCCGGTCAGTGCCGGTGCGGCGACAAACAGCTGATCCAGCGCCTCGACCAGCCAGCCGTCCGGGATATCGCGCAGGCGCTCCAGCACCGCGCTGCCGTCGAGGCCTAAGGTTAGCGGCAAGGACGTGTCCGTTGCGGTGCAACGAAAGCCGTAGCCGGAATGGACGATATTCGCGTTAGCCATCACGCCTTCTCCTTGTAAAACGGGTTGCTAAAGTCGAAATAGATCACTGCCGGATCGGCAATCGTGTTTTCGTTGCGATCGTGCAGGTAGCAGAAAAAGTTGCCTTTGCAGTTCCAGGTCGGGCTGTCCAGCACGTAGTCGAGACAGCGGGTCTGCTTCGCGGTCTGGCGCAGACTGGCCAGCGCGTCACGCACCCGTGACATCAGGCTCTCTTCGCTGTCGAAACCTGCGGCAGCGAGGGCGGCGGTGACGGCGAGTGTGGAGTTCAGCAGCAGGTAATAGGGGAAGTAGCGCAGCAGCTGGCTTTCGCCGAAGCGGTTTTCCACCTCGCTTTCACCTGCCTCTTTCAGCCACGCGTCGGCCCCTTCGGTCCAGGCGCTGCCCTGGCAGTCACGGTAGATAAGCCCGACCGGGAAGTCCTGCTGCATCTCCACAAGAATGTTTTGCTGATGTGCCAGCAGGACCAGACCGTAATCGGCTTCGGCGCTGAACAGCGGAAGGAGAACGCGGTCGCAATAGGCGTCCAGCCAGCAGCGCGCGGCCTGGGCGAGGGGGAGATCCAGACGCTGGCTGAGACGGCGGACCGCAGCCGCCAGCAGGCTGTCACCGCCGTCCGGCGCGGCCTGCGTCAGGCTCACCAGCACGTTGGTTTGCGTATCCGGCGTATCAAACAGCAGGTTCACGCGCAGCGCCATCAGGCTCTCTTCCTGAATGACGCCGCTTTCGTCACGCAGACCCGCCCAGCCGTCTTCCTGCATCACGCGCATGGTGGGGTAGCGCGCCTGGAGCTCCTGCCAGCGCGCCGTTTTCGCCAGACGTGCCAGACGCATCCCGCGCTTAACCTCTTTCACCGACAGCGTGCGTACCGAGTTGGTCAGGCGCACGCTCAGGGAAAACTTAATCATGTCGCTGTTGGTTTCGCAGTACAGCGAGCGGGAGGAGCTGGTGGGCAGCCACTGCGCGCCCGCTTCGCCCAGATCCTGCAAGGCTCCCTTCGCCACCAGTCGCTGGCACCAGTCCTGACCGAGCAGGTACTCCGCCTGCCACGGGTGCATCGGCAGCAGCCAGCGGGTGTCGGTGAAATGACCGAGCAGTTCAGGGGCGCTCTGAGCTGCGAAGCGCAGCAGACGTTCGCGCAGGGAGACGTTCAGACTCTCGCCAGCGATCAGTTCACTCTCAACGGCAAACCAGCGCAGCGGAAAGCGGGAGGCGAAATCGGGCAAATAGCGGCGGGCTTCGGTTTCGTTAAACGGCTCGTGTGACTTCGGGGCCGGATGGAATGCGTGGCCGACCAGCAGCGCCTGTTCCGCCTCGGCGAACGTCAGCGGCGTGTCGCGCAGGTTTGCCCAGCGGTGACGCAAGTCGATCGCCTGCCAGGTATGGGCATGGCTTTCGAGGGCGCGCTGCTTAAAACGCGCCAGCGTATCGGCATCCAGTGAGCCTTTTACAGCAGGTTTTTCAAGAATTAAATCAACCAGTTGAGGGAAAGTGACGGCGTCACTACGGTCGCTGTCGGTCTGGATGAGCGTTGCCGGGAAGCGATACTGATGATGCTGGGTTGGGGAGAAATAGTGTACTGAAACCCGGATGGCCTGGGTTTGCGAGAGCGGGATATGGATCTGCGATAGCTCATCCGCAGCGGTAGCGGGGAGATAGCGCCAGTCCTTCGTTTCGCGCAACAGGGCGTTTAAAAAACACTGGGCCGCAACGTCTGTACCGGCAGAGCGGGGCAGAGTACGCATAGATGTACCTCATTCCATGACTGATAATAATTCTCGTTATGATATTCATTCTGTTTACAGTCGCAACTATTTTTGCAATATTTGTTTTCATAAACTTCATGATTTCCACACATTTATTGACACTATGTTCACAATTCTATGCGCTCACTTTCCGACACTCTGACCGACACTCTGACCGACAATCTCACCCCGAAAGCGAACTGGCCCCTGGCGTTGTGTGCCGGTTTACTGGGGATCGGGCAAAACGGTTTGCTGGTCATGCTGCCGCAGCTGGTCACGATGACCGGGCTATCGCTCTCCGTTTGGGCGGGTCTGTTGATGTTCGGTTCGATGCTCTTTTTACCGGCTTCGCCCTGGTGGGGACGCCAGAGCGAGCGGCACGGCTGCAAAAGCGTGATGCTGGCCTCGCTGAGCGGCTATCTGGCAAGTTTCTTCGTCATGGCGCTGGTGGTCTGGGCAATGGCGAACGGGATGCTTAATGCCGCCTGGGGGCTGGCAGGGCTTATCCTCTCGCGCACCCTGTACGGCCTGACGGTCTCTGGTCTGGTGCCGGCGGCCCAGACGTGGGCCATTCAGCGTGCGGGTCTGGAGAAAAGAATGACCGCGCTGGCGACAATAAGCTCGGGCCTCAGCTGCGGGCGTCTGCTGGGGCCGCCGCTGGCAGCGCTGATGCTCAGCGTTAACCCGGTGGCACCGCTGTGGCTGATGGCTATGGCTCCGTTTATCGCCCTGCTGCTGGTGCTGCGTGAAGTGGCCGATCCGCCTTTACCGCCAGTGGCGCAACAGGCGACGCGGCTGCAGGCATCAATGCTGCCTTATCTTATGCTGGCGCTGTTGCTTGCCGCACTGGTGAGCCTGATGCAGCTTGGTCTGTCACCCCATCTCCGTCCGTTGCTGGACGGCAATGCGGCGCAAATCAGCCATCACGTTGCGCTGCTGCTGAGCCTGGCCGCGCTGGCAACGCTCGCTGCCCAGTTTCTGGTGGTGCGTCCGCAGCACTTTCGCCCGATGACGTTACTTTGCCTGGCAGCGGTGTTGATGGTGGTCGGGCTTGGGGTGATGTGTCTCGCGGATGTGGCGCTGTTCTATGTGGGGATCGTCATTACCTCGCTGGGAGCGGCGATGGCAACGCCCGGCTATCAACTGCTGCTGAACGACAGGTTAACGACAGGCAAAGGGGCGGGGGTAATCGCCACCAGCCATACGCTGGGCTACGGCGTCAGCGCGTTGCTGGTGCCGCTGGTGACGCGCGCATTCGGTGAAACGTTTTTAATCGTGGCCGCCTGGGCAATGGCGCTACTGTTTTTAGCCTTGAGCTTAGGGGTACGGTCGGTTGAGCGTACCCCAGAAACAGGGGCCTAGTGGACGTGTCGGGAGGCGGTGCTGCCGGAACCCTCACTCTGGCGCAGACGCTGCAAGGGATCCTGCTGATAAAAATGACAAAAACGTTGCCACAGGGCCGGGAAACGCGGGGCGAACAGCTCCGGGGCGCTAAAGAAATACTCTGACAGCACCGCAAAACATTCGGCCGGATCGGTTGCCGCATAGGCATCAATGCTGGCCGCGCTTTCCCCGACAAGGTCAATCTCATCCTGGATATTTTCCATCGCCGCATGCAGGTCGTGCTCCCAACCGGCGACTTCACGCAGCGGGATCAGCGGAACACCGCTGGCGCGATCGCCGTTGCGGGTATCAAGCTTATGCGCCACTTCGTGAACAATCAGGTTAAACCCGGACGCGTCGAACGAGTCCTGAATATCCAGCCAGTTGAGGATGATGGGGCCTTGCTGCCAGCTTTGCCCGGACTGCACCACGCGCTGGTTATGCACCAGGCCAATATCATCTTCCCACTCGTCATCAACGATAAATGGCGCGGGGTAGATCAGCACTTCGTGGAAACCATCCAGCCACTCGATACCCAGTTCGAGCACCGGCAGGCAGAAAAGCAGGGCGATACGCGCGCTTTTAAGTGCATCCAGCTCAAACCCCTGCAGCGGAACCAGCCGCTTTTGCTGCAAAAAGCGATCCGCCAGTTGAATGAGCTTTGACTGTTCATCCGGCTGGAGGTTGGCCAGCACGGGGATCGCCAGCGCGTCATCCCACGGCAGCGCCACATGTTGACCAGCGTCATTTGATTTCCAGGGCCACTTAATCATCGCTGTGCTCGCAAACTCGTTACGTGTACAAAATTGAAAGGTCAGGTTCCGTTAACATGCCAAAGAACCCGGCATGAAGGCAACTATAAAACGTAGAGATGTGGGAATGGCAGGAGAGGCCAGCCCTCTGCCATTATTCAAACACTTATCCCGTTTCCTTTCAGTGACAAAAATCCCATTGAGACGATCCCCAGCGGAAAACATGGCACAACGGGTGGCACAGGGCGTTTATCGACGTTTGATTTCCCCGAGCGCGTCGATCAGCTGCGCCTTCTCCAGCGCTGAGATCTGATTAGTGTTCAGCAACCCGGACAGTGTGCGGTCCTGCTCTTCACCAAATCCGCCACCGGTCATGATTTGCCGGCTAATCAGGTTCAGGATGGTGTTATCCAGTTGAAGAATTTGTGCTCTTACTTCTGCCAGCGGGCGGGGCTGCCACGCTTTTTCAGGCTGCAAACGCCAGCGATCGAGATAGCGGTACTGGATGTTTTTACTGACGGCCATTTGTGTCTGGACAAACGCATCAATACTCTGCGGATCCAGCATGACGTCACGGGCAGCACTCTGGGCCTTCAGAAGCACATTTTTTTCTCTCGGAAGATCCTCAACGGGAAGATGGTTCGCCGCCTTATAACCCGCCACATCTTTCATCACCTCGAATCGTGTATTTAATGCCTCAGCCAGCTCAGGAAGGGTTGCCGAATTCACGGACGCGGCCAGCGATGAACCACACATTAAAATTGACGAAACCACAACTGCGAAATAGCGCACGGTTATTCTCCCGCAAAGATGAATTGAGCATCTATTATCGCAGCCTGTTTATTACAGGCAATCGTTTATAACGTTAATAAACGGCCATATTTGTAAGCATTTCAGGGGACGGATAGAAAATAAAAAATCCTGAAGAATAAAGTCATCGATAGCGCAAATGTCTTTAATCTTATTGCCAAATTTCGCATTTCCAATTGCTATGACTGGAATATGCTACCGAGCGACATCTTATTCTCCATTTCAGAAATAATATGAAAAATAACCACCCTATGTTCGGACGAAAATGAAGAAAATTTATAAAAATGAGTCAGGCAAATCACCGATGGCAACGTATGGGATACGCTTAACCCTAGTTGCGATAACTCACCGTGACCTGATTACTCAGCACATGCAGCGGCGCGTCGAAACGCGCCCCCGCCACGGAATAATACTCAAAACGAAACGGCCCGGCGGCTGGCATCCCGGCAGGCAGGGGCAGCTCCCCGGCAAAGCCGGGCAGCGTCAGGCAGCGCGTGGTGCTGCACAGGCGAATGCGAAACCCTACGGGCGTCAGGCCGTCTGTCTGAATCTTCCAGTACACGCGCGAGGCCACTGCGCCAGCGGGCAGGGGTGAGGGGCTTTGCACCGGTTTGCTTTTTAGTACCATTTGCCCCCGTGTCAGCGTGCCGCCAAAGCTCTCTCCGCTCCAGGAACCGTCCGCCGCGACAGCCAGCGGCGAAACCAGAAGCAGCGCAAGCACTGCTCTCATCATCCTTTGCCCCCAATCAGATACGTCATCCGCACGTTGCGCTGGGTGTTGATCTCCTGGCTGGAGAGCACCGCCAGCTGCGGGAAGATGCGGCGCAGGTAGCGCGACAGCATCAGACGCAGGGCCGGGTTCACCAGCAGCACCGGCGGTGCGCCTAAACCTTCCTGATGCTGCAGCGCCTTTTCGGTCTGCTTCATCAGGTTTTCAGCTATGCCCGGCTCAATTGCGCTGCCGCTCTGGGTCGCCTGGATCAACAGCTGCTCCAGGGAGAGATCCAGGCCAATCAGCTGAATATCGTCCTCACCCGGGAACCACTGCTGGGTTATCGCCCGGGAAAGGCGCGCCCGCACGCGGGTGGTCAGCTCATCAGCATCGCTCTGGGCGGTGGCAAACTCTGCCAGCGTATCGATGATGGTACGCATATCGCGGATCGGCACGCGCTCGGCCAGCAGATTCTGCAGCACCTTATGCAGCGTGGTCAGGCTGATGACCGCCGGGATCAAATCTTCCACCAGTTTCGGTGAATGTTTGGTGATCTGGTCGAGCAGCTGCTGCGCCTCCTGACGACCAAACAGCTCCTCGGTATGGGTGGTGATCAGATGGTTAAGGTGCGTTGCCACCACTGAACTCGGATCCACCACCGTGTAGCCCAGCGTCTGCGCCAGTTCGCGGTGGACTTCGTCAATCCACAGCGCAGGTAGGCCAAAGGTGGGTTCGGTGCACGGCGTGCCGGGCACTTCCCCCTCGGCACAGCCCGGATTGATCGCCATCCAGCGATCCGGCTGCACTTCCCCGGAACCAATGGTGACCCCTTTAAGCAGGATGCGATAGTGCGTTGGCGCCAGATCCAGGTTGTCACGAATATGCACGGCAGGCGGCAGGAAGCCCATCTGCTGGGCAAACTTCTTGCGAATACCGCGCACGCGGGTCAGCAACTGACCCTGCTGTTCGTGATCCACCATCGGGATCAGGCGATAGCCCACTTCCAGACCCAGAGTATCTTCCATCTGAACATCAGACCAGGAGGCTTCGTTCACCTGCGCCACCTCAGCGTCCGCCGCATCGGCATCCGCCTGTACGCCGCCGGTTTTTTTCGCTTCACCTTCGCGGCCGCGCAGCCACCAGGCGACACCCAGCAGCGTGGCGGTAAACAGCAGGAAGACGAAGTTAGGCATGCCGGGGATCAGGCCCAGCAGGCCAATCACGCCTGCCGCCAGTACAATCACGCGCGGAGAGGTAAACAGCTGGCCCACCATCTGCTCGCCCACATCCTGATCGTTGGCAACGCGGGTCACCACCACGCCAGCCGCGGTGGAGATCACCAGACCCGGGATCTGTGCCACCAGACCATCACCGATGGTCAGCAGGGTATAAGTCTCACCGGCTACGCCCACGGACATGTCGTGCTGCATCACGCCGATCACCAGGCCACCAATAATGTTGATCGCCATAATCAGCAGTCCGGCGATGGCATCGCCACGCACAAACTTGCTCGCACCGTCCATAGAACCGTAGAAGTCCGCCTCCTGCGTCACCTCTTTACGGCGGCGTTTGGCTTCCTCTTCGCCGATCAGTCCTGCATTCAGATCGGCGTCAATCGCCATCTGCTTACCCGGCATCCCGTCGAGAGAAAAGCGCGCGCCCACTTCTGCAATACGTCCGGCACCCTTGGTGATCACCATAAAGTTAATGATGATCAGAATGATGAACACGATGATACCGATGGCGAAATTACCGCCCACCAGGAAGTGACCGAAGGCCTCCACCACCTGTCCCGCCGCTTCCGAACCGGTATGGCCGTTCATCAGGATCACGCGCGTTGATGCGACGTTAAGCGCCAGACGCAGCAGGGTGGAGAACAGCAGCACCGTCGGGAACGCCGAGAACTCCAGCGTGTTCTGGGTAAACATGGCGACCAGCAGGATCATGATCGACAGCACGATGTTGAAGGTAAACAGCAGGTCCAGCACAAAGGTCGGCAGCGGCAGGATCATCATCGCGAGGATAGTCATGATCAGTACCGGCCCGGCCAGCACCTGCCACTGGGTTTCCTTCATGTTGGGTAATCGTAATTTGGTGGCGATATTGGCCATCACTCTCTACTCTCTTGTGCAAAATCCATCCCCGCCGGAACGGGAAGATCTTTAGGTGTCAGCGGACGTAAGCCATAGCCCTTACGCCAGCGCTTAAGGCCATAAACCCAGGCCAGCACTTCTGCCACCGCGCTGTACAGCTCGGCGGGAACCGGTGTGCCGGGGTCACAGTGGCGATACAGGGCGCGCGCCAGCGGCGGCGCCTCAAGCATGGGGACCCGGTTCTCTTCGGCCAGTTCGCGGATGCGCAGGGCGATGAGCCCGCTGCCGCTGGCAACCACCATCGGCGCGCCCATGGCGCCTTCCTGGTATTTCAGGGCGACCGAATAGTGGGTCGGGTTATTCACCACCACGTCAGCGGTGGGGACGTCGCTCATCATTCGCTGTTGCGCCATCTGACGCTGCAACTGGCGAACCTTACTTTTAATCAGCGGGTCGCCTTCCTGATTTTTGAATTCGTCTTTGATTTCTTTCAGGCTCATGCGCAGCTTTTTGAAGTTGCTCCAGAGCTGGTAAACCACGTCGAACGCCACCATCGGGATCAGCGATAAAATAATGACCAGCATGCAGCCCATCAGCAGGGCGCTGATATCACACAGCGCCATGCGCAGCGGTTCATACATCAGGCTGATAAACTTCCCTTTGTTGAACCACAAAAACAGCCCGCCGCCGATGCCCGCAAGCGTTACCTTCAGAATGCTTTTCACCATCTCCGACACCATCTGCCCGGAAAACAGGCGTTTGATGCCGCTGATCGGATTGAGTTTTTTGACGTTAAATTTGAGAGCCTTAGCGCTCATATTCAGGCCGCCAATCAGCGACGGCGTGGCGACGGCGGTCAGAAACAGGCCACCGACGAACGGCAGCAGCGCCATAAACGCCATTCCTAGCAGCGATCCGGCGTGATGCAGCATCTGCTGCGGATCGCTGACTAACAGCCGGTCAAACGTTAAGCCGTTATGCAGCAGATGCTGCAGCTGTTTTGCCAGCCAGCCGCCCGCCACCAGCAGTAACCCCCAGCCTGCCAGCAGCATCAGGACGCTCGTCAGCTCGCGCGATCGGGGAACCTGTCCCTCTTCGCGCGCTTTTTGCTTTCGGTGGGGTGTGGGGTCTTCTGTTTTTTCGCTGTCGTTTTGTTCTGACATGACGTTTGCCCGGCGGGATTAGAAGCCGAGTGACTCCAGCAGGTCGTCCACCTGCTCCTGAGAGGCCACAATGCCTTCGGCGCGGGTATCGATCTGCGGACCGTTCTTCAGATGCGCGTCACCGGTGGCGGCGCTGGCGTCGCGCTCGTTCATGTTTTCCACCAGCACGCTGATAAGCTCTTTCTCAACGGTCTCAATCACATGCATCAGGCTTTGCAGCACCTGACCGGTGAGATCCTGGAAGTCCTGCGCCATCATGATTTCGGTCAGCTGGCGGTTGGTTTGCTGGGTCTTCTCCGGCACGTCGTGCAGGAAGGCGCGGGTGGCTTTGACCAGCTCGCGGGCATCCTCCAGCGGCTGCGGGTTTTCAAACCAGGCATCCCAGCGCGCGCTCAGCGCAGTGGCGTTCTCGCTCAGCCCTTCCTGCAGAGGGCGCGCCACTTCCACGCTTGTCAGCGCCCGATCGGCAGCCTGCGAGGTCTTGCCGACCACGTAGTTCAGGCGGTCGCGGGTGTTCGGAAAAGCGTCGGCGACTTCCATAATCGCCTGTTCCAGACCGAGGTTGGCCATGCTGTCGCGCAGCAGACGGGTCAGTTGTCCGATGCGAACAAAAATCTCTGTGGCGTTATCCGCCTGCATATTTAACGGGGAGTTCATAAGCGTTACCCGAGTTTTTCAAAGATTTTGCCAAGCTTTTCTTCCAGCGTGGCGGCGGTAAACGGCTTAACGATGTAACCATTGGCCCCCGCCTGCGCGGCAGCGATGATGTTCTCTTTCTTCGCCTCAGCGGTCACCATAAGCACCGGCAGCTTTGCCATGGTGGCATCGCTGCGAATGGTTTTCAGCAGCTCCAGGCCGTCGATGTTTGGCATGTTCCAGTCGCTGACGACGAAATCAAAACCTCCGGCACGCAGCTTGTTGAGCGCGTCCTGACCGTCTTCGGCCTCGTCAATGTGTTTGTAGCCCAGATCCTGCAGCAGGTTACGTACGATGCGTCGCATGGTGGCGAAGTCGTCCACCACCAGAAAACGCAAATTTTTATCCGACATGGGATTTATCTCCTGAACGTGAGTCGGTTTTGGATGAATTATGTTTATGGAAACTGTCCAGTAAGCACTGGCTGATATCGTCGAGGTCGACGACCTTCTTCGCCGCACCCAGCGCAATCGCCTCGCGCGGCATGCCAAACACCACGCAGGTGGCTTCGCTCTGCGCGAGGGTAAACGCTCCGGTCTGGCGCAGATGCAGCAGGCCACGCGCGCCGTCCGCGCCCATGCCGGTCAGCAGGGCGGCGCTGGCATGCTTGCTGGCCTGACGCGCCACGGAGTCAAACAGCACATCCACTGACGGACGATGACGATTCACCGGTGGGGCATCGCTGAGCCGGACCCGGTAGCCGTTGTCCTGACAGATAACCTCCATATGACGATCGCCCGGCGCAATCAGGGCGGTTCCTGGTCGCACCGGTTCGCCATCCTGCGCTTCACGCACGGCAATCTGGCACAGCGAGTCAAGCCGTTGGGCGAAGGAGTAGGTGAAACCGGCGGGCATGTGCTGGGCAATCACAATCCCCGGCGTGCTGACCGGCAGCGGCATCAGCACCCGACGCAATGCCTCCGTGCCGCCGGTAGAGGAGCCGATAGCGATGAGGCTCTGCTGGCGCACGGGGATCCCGGCGAGCAC
Organism: Enterobacter cloacae complex sp. 277I4; assembly: GCF_050031465.1. Classification (NCBI taxonomy): domain Bacteria; kingdom Pseudomonadati; phylum Pseudomonadota; class Gammaproteobacteria; order Enterobacterales; family Enterobacteriaceae; genus Enterobacter; species Enterobacter cloacae complex sp. 277I4. Next base: position 3,267,741 of record NZ_JBLGWC010000001.1, on the reverse strand, counting down.
CGGTCTGGCGTCGGGGGTATGCTGCGCCAGCTTCGCGCGGGCGGCGACGCGGATCTTCTCCACCACCAGCTGGCTCCAGCTGTCGATATTCTCTGCGCCGCGATGCTCGGGCTTGGGCAGAAAATCGACCGCACCGTGCTCCAGCGCAGTCATGGTGGCTTTCGAGCCGCGGGTGGTCAGGGAGGAGATCATCACGACGGGCATCGGGCGCAGGCGCATCAGGCGGGAGAGAAACTCCAGCCCGTCCATGCGCGGCATGTCGATATCCAGCGTCAGCACGTCCGGGTTGAGCTGTTTAATCAGCTCGCGCGCAATAAACGCATCCGGCGCCGTGCCGACCATTTCCATATCAGGCTGCTGATTGACGACCGCGCTGAGCATGTTACGCATCAGGGCGGAATCATCGACCGCCAGCACACGAATCGACTTCACCGTGTGGCCTCCGTCAGTTCATACACCGACTGCCCTCGCAGGCGCAGCGGAATATGTGCATGGTTAAAATGTTCCGAATGGCCGACAAACAGCAGGCCGCCCGGCTTGAGCAGACGCGCAAAGCGCTGCAACAGGCGCTGCTGCGTCGGCGCATCGAAATAAATCATCACGTTGCGGCAGAAAATGGCGTCGAACGGCCCGGGAACGGACCACTTTTCATCGAGTAAATTCAGCTGCTGGTAGTGAATGGCGGACAGCAACTCCTGCCGGGCTTTCACCCATTCGCTGTTATCACCCGCCCCGCGCAGAAAATAGTGACGCTTTTGCGCCAGCGTCAGTGCGTCCAGATCGCTCAGGCGGTAGATGCCCGCTTCCGCTTTTGCCAGCACCTCGGTGTCGATATCCGACGCCCAGATCCGCGGTCCGGCCACCGACGCGCCCAGCTGGTCATTCAGCGTCATGGCGATAGAGCAGGGCTCTTCCCCCGTGGACGCCGCGGTACACCAGACGCGGTAGCCCGATGCGCGCTGACGCGCATGTTCCGCGAGGATCGGAAAGTGATACGCCTCGCGGAAAAAAGAGGTCAGGTTGGTGGTCAGCGCGTTGATAAAGTTCTGCCATTCCGGATGCTCCGAGTGTGACTCAAGCAGGGCGATATAGTCGCTGAACGTGGCAAGCCCCAGCGTGCGCACGCGACGGGAAAGACGATTAAAAATCATCTCTCGCTTTTGCGCGTTAACGACAATTCCGGCGCGCTTATAGATTAATTTCCCGACACGCTGCAATTCGCTGTCAGTCAGAGAAAGCGTATTCAGGGATAAGCGTGCAGAAGTGCTGATAATTTCACTCATAGAATTGGGGCAGACCTTAAACCGGTGTATTCATTATTTCCTGATACGCGCTAATCGTCTTATTTCGTGCCTGCATGCCAAAGCTGAATGAAATAGACGATTTCTGCATCGCCAGCATCACGTCATTCAGGGCAATATCGCCACTGCCGGACATCCACTGCTGTGTTTTGCTCTTCGCTTCAACCTGGGTTTTATTTATTTCGTTAATGCTGTTAAATAAAACGTCAGAAAAGGAGGGGGCGTCGCCGCGAGAGGTCTGCAGCCGGTGAGACGGGCCGCTGACCTGCTGCGCCTGGCTCTGAATTTGATCGAGTACGCCACGCATTAATGTCGCTGACATTCTTTTTATTCCTGGTAATTAAGATAAAAACGGCGGTTTGTTGCATATCTTTTAAACGTCGACAGCTTAGCACGTGATTAAAAACCTCAGAAAATCCAATAAGCCGACAGAACTTTGAGCTTATTTATCCTTAAAAAAAATGCCTTTCAGACGATAATGCCCGCCTGAAAAATTCTTATATTTTTGAAATCGTCGACATCACTCTCGCGAATTTCGTGAGCTGACGCGCATCGTGGATGCGTGCTATTTCATACAGGAATACGGCATGAGTGCCACACTAAATGAGTTAACCAACAATCCGGCAGAGCGAATTAAATCGATGCTGTCCTCACTTCGCGGCAGCCCGAAGCTTTTGCTGGTGATTTGCGGCGCTGCGGCGCTTTCCGTCATCATCGCGTTAATGTTCTGGGCAAAGGAGCCGGATTACCGGGTGCTGTTCAGTAATATCAGTGATGAAGAAGGCGGTGCCATCGTGGCGCAGCTGTCGCAGCTCAATATCCCTTACCGCATCGACACGCCAGGGGGCGTGATCATGGTGCCGGCCTCACAGGTGCATGAGGTGCGCATGAAGCTGGCCCAGCAGGGGCTGCCGAAGGGTGGCGGCGTGGGCTTTGAACTGCTCGATCAGGAGAAGTTTGGCGTCAGCCAGTTCACCGAGCAGGTGAACTATCAGCGCGCCCTGGAAGGCGAGCTGGCGCGTACCATTGAAAATCTCGGGCCGATCCAGAGCGCGCGCGTACATCTGGCCACGCCAAAACCGTCGATGTTTGTCCGCGAACAGAAAAAACCGACCGCATCCGTCACCGTTAACCTGTTGCAGGGCCGTACCCTTGACGACAGCCAGGTAGTGGCGATCACCCATCTTATTTCCAGCGCAGTGACTGGCCTTGCAGCCGAGAGCGTGACCATTGTCGATCAGCGCGGCAACCTGCTGACCCAGAGCGGCCTGCGCGGTTTGCAGACGGCGCACCTGAAATACACCAGTGAAATTGAAACCGACTATCAGCAGCGCATTCAGCGCATTCTGGCCCCGCTGGTGGGGGATGAAAACATCCGCGCTCAGGTCACCGCGCAGATTGATTTCACCGAGCAGGAACAAACTCAGGAGCAGTATCAGCCGAACAGCGATCCTGAAAAAATGGCCATCCGCAGCCGTCAGGCCAGCCTCTCTGAGCAGGGGAATAGCCGTGGCGCGAGTGGCGTGCCTGGGGCGTTGAGCAATACGCCACCGGCACCGGCCACCGCACCGCTGACCCAGCCGCTCAATACCCCGGCGGATGACAAAAAAGAGAAAACCACCAGTAACAGCGCGAACCGTGAGCCTGCACAGCCGTACAACAACCGCAGTGACGAGACCACCAACTTTGAGGTCGATCGCACTCTGATCCATACCAAATCGAATGCCGGACGCATTCAACGTTTATCCGTGGCGGTGGTGATTAACCATCTGCCGCAGGGGGAAGAGGGCAAGCCGGGACCGATTAGCGAGGCCGAACTGACCCGTATTAACGCGCTGGTGAAAGAGGCGATTGGCTTTAACGCCAGCCGTGGCGACAGCGTCAATATCCTCAACTCCGCCTTTAACGGCGTGGTGGAAGAGCCGGTGCCGCCGTTCTGGAAGCAGGATCGTTTCTACGCGTTGCTGATGGCTATCGCCCGCTACCTGGTCATCGCCATTATTGCCTGGGTCATGTGGCGCAAGCTTGTGCAGCCTGCCTGGATCCGCCATCAGGAGACCACCCTGCGCCGTCTGGAGATGGAAAAAGAGGCGCGGGAAGAAGAGATTGCCGCGAAAAAACGTGCCGCGGAGAAAAACAACCGCGACCGCGCCCAGCAGCGTGTGGATACGGAACTCAACGGTCAACAGCTGCGTGAGCTGGCAGAGCAGGAGCCGCGCGTTATCGCCCTGGTGATCCGCCAGTGGATGAGTAAGGAGCCGAAATAATGAATGCCTCAGAAAAAAGCGCCATCGTCATGCTGACGCTGGGAGATGTCCTGGCAGCGGAGGTGTTCAAGCACCTCAACGCCCACGAGGTGAAGCAGATCAGTGCCTCAATGGTCAACATGGCGGGCTTTACTCACGACCAGATGGCCATGGTGCTGGAGGAGTTTAAGAAAGACTCCAGCGAATATGCGGCGCTGAGCCTCAACACCAACGATTATCTGCGCAGCGTGCTGGTCAAGGCGCTGGGCGAAGAGCGCGCTTCTTCACTGCTGGAAGATCTGCTGGATACCCACCAGGGCACCAACGGCATCGAAACGCTCAACTTTATGGATCCGCAGGCGGTGTTCGACCTTATCCGCGAAGAGCACCCGCAGATCATCGCCACCATTCTGGTTCACCTCAAACGTAACCAGGCGGCGGACGTGCTGGGCAAATTCGACGAGCGCGAACGTAACGACATCATGCTGCGTATCGCCACCTTCGGCGGCGTACAGCCTGCCGCGCTGCAGGAGCTGACGGAAGTCCTGAACAACCTGCTGCACGGTCAGAACCTCAAGCGCAGCAAGATGGGCGGTGTCCGTCCGGCGGCGGAGATCCTTAACCTGATGAAATCTCATCAGGAAGAGGCGGCCATTGAGGCGGTACGTGAATTCGACGGCGAGCTGGCGCAAAAAATTATCGACGAGATGTTCCTGTTCGAAAACCTGGTGGAGGTGGAAGACCGCAGCATCCAGCGCCTGCTGCAGGAGATCGAGAGCGAAACGCTGATCATCGCACTGAAAGGGGCCGACGAGCCGCTGCGCATGAAGTTCTTCCGCAATATGTCGCGCCGTCAGGCCGAGCTGATGACCGACGATCTGGCCTCCCGTGGCCCGGTGCGTCTGTCCCAGGTGGAAGCCGAACAGAAGACCATCCTCAACGTGGTGCGTCGTCTGGCCGAGGCTGGCGAGATCCTGATTGGAGGCAGCGACGATGCCTACGTTTGATGAACATAACGCCACCGGGTGGCGCGCCTGGCAGCCTGAAAACCTGCTGGGTGAGCCGCAGGATACCCCGCTGCCCACGCTGGACAATACCCAGTCTGAGGCGCAGCTGAAAGCCGAACTGGCGCGTCTGCGCAAGCAGGCGGAGCAGCAGGGGTTTGCCCAGGGGCAGCAGCAGGGCCAGGAAGAGGGCCGCAAACAGGGCTATGAGGCCGGGTTGAAAGAGGGCCGCGACGCCGGGTATGCCCAGGGCGTGGAGCAGGCACGCGTGGAGCAGCAGGCGCTGCTGCGCGAGGCAGAAACCTGGGTCAGCAACTTTAAGCTGGCGCTGGAAAACCTCGAAGGGCTGATCCCCGCGCGTCTGGTGCAGCTGTCGCTGACGGCGGTGCAGCAACTCTACGGTACGTCTCGTGTGGCGGATAACCATGCTCTGGTCACGCAGATCCGCAGCCTGATGCAGCAGGACGCGCTGCTGCACGGCACCATTCAACTCTATGTCAGCCCGGATGCATTCGCGGCGGTGCAGGCGGCGCTGGGTGAAACGCTTGCCGCGATGGGCTGGGAGCTGCACCGCGACGCCAGCCTGGCCGCCGGGGGATGCCGGGTGGTCTCCCCGGATGTGGAAGTGGACGCCAGTATGGAAACCCGCTGGCAGGCGCTGTGTCAGCTGGCGCGCGAGGAACTCTCGCAATGAGCCAGCAGCTAAAAAAGTGGCTCTGCGCCCTTGACCGGGTGGAGGAAAAACTCACCCAGGTGCCCGATTTTCGCCAGTACGGCAAACTGACGCGCGCCACCGGGCTGGTAATGGAGGCCGTGGGGCTCAAGCTGCCTATTGGTGCGCTGTGCATCGTTGAGCGTCAGACGGAGCAGGGCATTATCCCGGTTGAGAGCGAAGTAGTGGGCTTTAACGGCCAGACGCTGTTTCTGATGCCGCTGGAGCATGTCGACGGCATCCTGCCCGGGGCGCGCATTTATGCCCTGCAAAGCGACAGCCACGCCGGTAAACAATTGCCCGTGGGGCCGCATCTGCTGGGCCGCGTGCTGGATGCGCAGGGTCGACCGCTGGATGGCCGCCCCGCGCCGGGGAAACCGGCGGCGGGGCTGTTTACCCCAACGCTCAATCCCCTGCACCGCGATCCGATCAAAAACGTGCTCGACGTTGGCGTGCGCGCCATCAATGGCCTGCTGACGGTGGGCCGTGGTCAGCGTATGGGCCTGTTCGCCGGTTCCGGCGTCGGCAAAAGCGTGCTGCTCGGCATGATGGCCCGCTTTACCACTGCGGACGTCATCGTGGTGGGGCTGATTGGCGAGCGTGGCCGCGAGGTAAAAGATTTTATCGAGAATATCCTTGGCGAGCAGGGGCTGGCGCGGGCGGTGGTGGTGGCCGCCCCGGCTGACGTTTCGCCGATTTTGCGTATGCAGGGTGCCGTTTACGCCACGCGCATCGCGGAAGATTTCCGTGAACGCGGTCTTAATGTGCTGCTGATCATGGACTCCCTGACCCGCTACGCCATGGCGCAGCGTGAAGTGGCTCTGGCGATTGGTGAACCGCCCGCGACCAAAGGCTATCCGCCGTCTGTCTTTGCCCGTCTGCCTGCGCTGGTCGAACGAACCGGTAACGGCGTGAAAGGGGGCGGCTCAATCACCGCGTTTTATACGGTGCTGACGGAGGGGGATGACCAGCAGGATCCGATTGCCGACTCCGCACGCGCAATCCTCGACGGCCACATCGTGCTGTCGCGTCGTCTTGCCGAGGCGGGGCACTATCCGGCGATCGATATTGAAGCCTCGATCAGCCGTGCCATGACCGAGCTTATCCCGCATGCCCAGTACCGCAAGGTGCAGCGTTTTAAACAGTTGCTCTCCGCGTATCAGCGCAACCGCGACCTGGTGAGCGTGGGCGCGTACGTCAAAGGGAGCGATGCGATGCTGGATCAGGCTATCGACAAATATCCGTCCCTGGAGGCGTTCCTCCATCAGGCGATCCACGAGCGCAGCGGCTATGACGACGCCATTCGCGCCCTGTCCGGGCTTTTCCCGGATATTAAAGACTAAGCCGGAGGTGTGATGAAAGCACATAACCCCATGGTTCTGCTGCGCGACAAGGCGCAGGAGACGCTAACGCAGACTACCCGCGCGCTGGGCGGTGCGCAGCAGCAGCTCCAGCAGGCGATGACTCAGCACGAACAGCTTCAGCACTATGAGCAGGAGTACCAGCAGTCCCTGCGTCAGGGGATGATGGGCGGCGGTATGTCGGTGGCGGATCTGGTGAATCACCAGTCGTTTATTTTGTCGCTGAAGCAGGTGGTAAAGCAGCAGGCAGGCCACGTGAACGCCTGCGAAAAGGCGGTAGACGAGGTGAAAAAGAACTGGGTACAAAACAAGCAGCGCCTGAACGCGTTTGAAACGCTGATTGAACGCCGGGCGACGGCGCAGGCGTTAGTTCAGAGCCGATATGAACAAAAGCTGATGGATGAATTTGCTCAGCGTGCCGGACAAAAGAGAGAAAGGCTATGAACATTGATATGGCGACCCTGTTACTGGGTGGGGGAGCGCAGGGCAAACCGAAGGGCGGTTTACTGGCTGACGACGGCTTCAGCCTGGCGCTGGATGACAAGCTGGCTGAACTGGTGCAGCTTTTCCCGGGACTCGACCCGCAGGCGCTGGCAGCCATGCCGGAAGCCGCGCTGGCGGGGTTGTCCGCAGATTTACTGCCGCAACAGCTTGCCGACGACGCGCCGGTGACGGATGCCGACGGTATGCTGCTCGCCGCGCCGCCGGGGCTGGCAGAGGCCCTGAACGGGGTTTCGCTCACCGACGGTGAGGGTGAAGAGAGCCCGCAGTGGCAGCTGCAACAACTGGTGACCCGCAGCGTCACGGGGATAGAAACGGTCAACCCCGCGAAGGGCGTAGCAAACGGGAAGGCTCCTGAGCCTGAGGGCAAAACCGTTTCTCCGCTCATGACCGCCGCCGATAAAACCCCGGCGGCCAATGCCACGCCGCTGACGGCCCAGTCTGCAACGCTCACCACTGAGACGATGGTCTCGGCAGAGATGCCTGCGGCCACATCGGCGAATGCCGTGGCGCTGCCTGCCGCCGTACGCACCAGCGTCGCGCACGCCCCACAGCAGGTGGTCACCGTCAACCATCCGCCAGAAACGCCGGAGTGGAAGCAGTCAGTCAGCCAGCATATCGCCATCTTTAGCCGTAACGGGCTGCACAGCGCGGAGATCCGCCTGCACCCGGAAGAGCTGGGATCGCTGCAGATTTCCCTGCGCGTGCAGCAGGATCAGGCGCAGATCCATATCGTCAGCGAGCATGCCCACATTCGTCACGCCATGGAGCAGGCCATGCCGCAGCTGCGTGCCGCGATGGCGGAGTCGGGTATTCAGCTTGGCCAGGCCAACGTGAGCGCGGAAGGACAGCAGTTTGCCGCCGGTGAGCAGGGCCAAAACGCATCGGGTGACGAACACGGTGCACAGGAAGGGGAAGAGCAGTCGCTTGAAGAGGAGATCGTGCCGACTCTATTAACCACCACCCCCGGAAATATATACGGAATAAATACCTTTGCCTGAAGTGGCGAATTAGCTTCAGGAATGAAATTTTATCACCTGATTATCAGGATGATGATATGGACTACAATGTCCGCCATATTGACCCGAGGGCAATACGCTGCCCTCTCTTATTTTCAGGTGTACGTTCAATGAGTAATAAAAATAAAAAGGTCGCCAGTGGCGGAGGGTCTCGCTCGCTTCTGATGACGTTCATGTTTTTGACTGCCGTTGCGGCGTGCGGCGTTTCCGGCTACCTGTTCTGGGAAATGAAATTTGCGAAACCGACAGCAGAGGTTGCACAAGGGGAAGCGGAAACAGCACCGGCACCCGCGCAGGTAGAGCCGCTGTACGCCTCAATGAATACCTTTACCGTGAGCCTGAAGCCCACGGCGAACGAATCGGATCGGGTATTGTACCTGGGCTTGTCCATTCGCGTGGCAGAACAAAAATCGCTGGCGGTGCTGGAAAAATATTTGCCGGAATATCGCAGCCGCTTATTTATGTTGTTAACCCATCAGACTTATGAAGATTTAGCCACCGATGAGGGTAAACGCCGTCTGATGACCAATATTAAGAGTGAGCTGGATAAACCGCTGGCATTTAACCAGTCCATTCGCGTCACCGACGTGCTTATTAACGAATTTATTCTGCGGTAATTATTATGGCTGACAGCTTTTTATCTCAGGATGAGATCGACCGTTTGCTAAACGCCGATGCGGAAAGCAACAGTGAACAACATAAAAACGGTGCCGACGCGGGGATTAAACCTTACGATCCGCACACCCAGCGCCGGGTCATTCGCGAGCGTCTGCATTCGCTGGAAATTATTAACGAGCGTTTTGCCCGTCAGTTCCGTATGGGGTTGTTTAACCTGCTGCGCCGTAGCCCGGACATTACGGCGGGTAACATTAAGATCCAGCCGTATCACGAGTTTGCCCGCAACCTGCCGGTGCCGACAAACCTGAACCTGCTGCACCTTAACCCGCTGCGCGGCACCTCGCTGATGGCGTTCTCGCCGGGGCTGGTATTTATGGCCGTGGATAACCTGTTTGGCGGCGACGGTCGTTTCCCGACCAAGGCCGACGGGCGCGAGTTTACGCCCACCGAACAGCGCGTGATCCACCGCATGCTGTCGATGGCGCGCGAGGCCTATGAATTTGCCTGGAGCTCAATCTATAAAATCAAAACGGAGTATATCCGTTCCGAAATCCAGGTGAAGTTCACCAATATCACCTCATCGCCGAATGACGTGGTGGTCACTACGCCGTTTTCGGTGGAGATCGGCTCGCATCGCGGGGAGTTCAATATCTGTATTCCCTTCAGCACCATCGAGCCGCTGCGCGAGCTGCTGAGTAACCCGCCAATGGACAACTCCCGGCACGAGGACTCCCACTGGCGCGGCCTGCTGGCCAGCCAGATGCGGGAAACGGAGCTGGAGCTTACGGCGCGTTTCGCGGACATCGGCACCCGACTCTCCCGCGTGATGCAGATGAAAAAAGGCGACATTATCGCGCTGGATAAGCAGGAGTTTATCGAAGCCAGCGTCGGCGGTGTGCCGGTCTTCACGGCCCGCTACGGCGCCGTGAACAATCAATATGCCCTGAAGGTCGAGCAGATGATTCAGCCTTCATTACTTTCATTAAACAAGGAGTAATTTCCCCATGAGCGATATGAACACCTCATCGGGTACTGACGATCAGTCCATCGATAATCTTTGGGGTGAGGCCATGACTGAACAGCACGCGGCGGGAATTACCGACACCATGGCTGCACCGCAATTCTCTGACGAGATGAACCTGATCCTGGATATCCCGGTAAAAATGACCGTGGAGCTGGGACGCACCAAAATGACCATCAAGGAGCTGCTGCGCTTAAGCCAGGGCTCGGTGGTGTCGCTGGATGGTCTGGCGGGTGAACCGCTGGATATTCTGATCAACGGTTACCTGATTGCGCAGGGTGAAGTGGTGGTGGTCTCCGATAAGTTCGGTATCCGCATCACGGACATTATCACCCCGTCCGAGCGCATGCACCGTCTGAGCCGCTAATGAACGCCACTGATTCCCTTCCGGCCACTGGCTCGGTGCTGATGACGGTTACCGGCGCGCTGGCGTTGATTATCCTGCTGATGGTGGTGATGGCCTGGGCCGCCCGCCGGAGCGGGCTGGCGCGTCGGCTCAACGACGCTCAGGGCAACATCATCCTGGTGGCGAACCAGTCGCTGGGGCCGCGTGAGCGCCTGGTGCTGGTTGACGTGGGTGAACAGCGTCTGGTGCTGGGCGTCACCGCCTCGCAGATTACCTGCCTCGCCACGCAGGCGCGCCCGGAAAACGCCCCACAGGCCTCCGCGCCCGCGACGTTCCCGCTGATGCTGGAAAAGCTGCGTCAGAAATACCGTCCAGGAGGTGAGCAGTGAAACCTCGTCTGCTGCTGGCGCTCGGCCTGATGTTACCCGCCGCCGGTGCGCTGGCGGCCAACGGTGACATCACCCTCGGCCAGCCTTCCGGGGAAGGGGGCTGGACGCTGCCGGTACAAACCCTGCTGCTGCTGAGCGGCTTTACCTTTATCCCCGCCATACTGCTGATGATGACCGGGTTTACCCGCATCATCATTGTGCTGGGGTTAATGCGTAACGCGCTGGGCACGCCTACCGCGCCGCCAAACCAGGTGCTGGTGGGGCTGTCGCTGTTTTTGACCTTTTTCGTTATGTCGCCGGTGTTCAGCCAGATCTACGAAAAAGCCTGGCAACCGCTGCAGGAAAACAAAATCACCATGGAGGTGGCCCTGACGGAAGGGGTGAAACCGCTGCGCGCGTTTATGCTCGACCAGACCCGTGAAAGCGATCTGGCGATGTTTGCCCGTATCGCCAAAACCCCGGATATCGCCACGCCGGAAGAGGTGCCGCTCAGCATTCTGGTGCCGGCATTTATCACCAGCGAGCTGAAAACCGCCTTCCAGATTGGCTTCACCATCTTTATTCCATTCCTGATTATCGATCTGGTGGTTGCCAGTATCCTGATGGCGCTGGGGATGATGATGGTCCCGCCGACCACCATTGCCCTGCCGTTCAAGCTGATGCTGTTTGTGCTGGTCGATGGCTGGCAGCTGCTGGTGGGTTCGCTGGCGCAGAGCTTTTACAGTTAGGAGAGACCCATGACCCCGGAAAGCGTAATGGTGATTGGCATGCAGGCGATCAAGGTGGGACTGATGGTATCAGCCCCGCTGCTGGTGGCCGCGCTGGTCACCGGTCTTATCATCAGTATTTTGCAGGCCGCCACCCAGGTCAACGAAATGACCATGACCTTCATCCCGAAAATCCTGATGATTGTCGGCGTCGCGGTGGCGCTTGGCCCGTGGATGATGAAAATCTTTATTGAATACACCCGCGCGGTGTTCGCCAGCATTCCGTTCGTGATCGGCTGATGGCCTTCGGACTTCCTCTCGACCAGCTCTACGGGCTGGTCAGCCACTATTTTTTCATTATGGTGCGCATTGCCGCGCTGCTGCACGTTGCCCCGGTGTTTGGTGAGAAGGCGGTCAGTGCCCGGCTGCGTGCCGGTCTGGCGCTGTTGATCGCCATTTTGATTGGCGGCACGCTGCCCGATGCGCAGGTGGGCCTTTACGCCTGGGAAGGGGTCTGGGTGCTGGCGAAGCAGGTGATTATCGGTGCGGCAATGGGGCTGACGCTACAACTGCTGTTTGCTGCCGTGCGCATGGCCGGGGAGATCATCGGTATGCAGATGGGGCTGTCGTTCGCCACCTTCTTTGATCCCGGCGCCGGGAACAGCCCGGTAATCTCACGCTTTCTCAACCTGCTGGTGACGCTGCTGTTTCTCGCTTTTAACGGTCATCTCTGGTTGCTGGCGCTGCTGGCGGACACCTTCCAGACGCTGCCGATAGACGCCACGCCGCTGCACGCGGGCGGGTTTATGTACCTGGTCACCCATGCGGGGATGATCTTCAGCCAGGGGCTGATGCTGGGGCTGCCCGTCATTGCGCTTCTGCTGTGCATCAACTTTATCCTCGGACTGTTAAACCGCCTGACGCCGCAGCTCTCTATCTTTGTGATTGGCTTCCCGCTGACGCTCACCTTCGGCATGCTGGCGCTGTTTCTGATTGCCGAAACGCTGGCCCCATTCTTTGAGCGCCTGATGGCTACCGGGTTTGATATCCTTGCCGGGCTGATTCAGGCGCTGGTATAACCCTTAGTTCATGCAGGCGATGCGGGCGACGGTTTCTGTACCGGAGGCGAGCACTTTGTCATCCAGCAGGTAGGCGGTGCTGGTGGCGACTTCACCCGGTTTAATCTGCGGGAAAATATAATCCGTCACGTCTTGATCCGGGGCCTGGCCGCCAAGTTTGCGGTGTTGGCTGGTGACGGTCAGATGGATCCGTTTACCCGACAGTTCAACATCGTAACGCACTTCACGGTTTACCGCTCTGGGCAGTCCGTCGCGCTTGCCGTCCCTGAAGTGGCTGATAGTGCCGATATAGGTGGTATGGCCGCTAAACAGGCCGTCGCGGTAGGAGCGGTAGATACCGCGTGCCAGCGTCGCGTTGTTGTCATCCTCAATCACGTAGTAGGAGGTGGGGGCGATACACTGCGATGCGTACGGCGAGGTCTGAAACCCATACAGCGCCATACCACCCAGCCCGGCAACCATCCCGCCCAGAAACAGCAGCGCGAGCGGGGATTTAATAAAGGCGAAAATAGAACGATTCGCAGTCATTCCCTGAATCCTTAAAGGGTTGTTGGCAGGCAATAAGGCCCTGGAACTGGCTCATTTTTTCAGAGCCGGTGGTGACGTACAGCACGGCGGCCGGTTTTTCGTTGGGGCGGCGGTCCAGCACGTGACGGGTATAGGTTTGCAGCGTGGATTCAATCAGCGCTTGCTGCGACTGTTTATCCTCCTGAACCATCACCATTGAGCCCGGCGGCACGCCAGGGCCATTCCAGCGCACAAAGTGAACCGGCTGCGGGCTAAAGTCGACAATGCCGTGCAGGAGGAGCGCAATCACCAGCCCGACGACCACGCCGCTAAGCGTGACGCAGAGCTTTTGCTTAAGCGTGTTGCCCCCACGGGCAGGCGCGTGGGTGACCACCGGCTGTGCTTCTGCTGTGTCTGCCTGTACCGGTTCATTCTGCAGGGGTAGGGGTTCTGCTTGTTGCAATTCGCTGTTTGCCTCCCGCACCAGCAGGCGGTAGCCGCTGCGCGTCACGGCGATGAGCGTGATCGCTTCCTGCAGGTTCAGTTGAGTAAACGCGCGGCGCAGTTTGGTGATCATCACCCGCACGCTGTTATCCGTGACTTCTACCCCGGCGCTACGCCAGCCGATCTCCATCAGCTGTTCCTGGGAAAGTACCTCGCCCTGCGCCTCGGCCAGCGCGGCGAGACACAGGCACGCGCTCTGGGGGAGGGTAACGGTCTGTTGCGTATCCGTCCGGGTAAGCATGCGGGTCTGCAAATCCAGCGTGACGGACGTTCCAATCGCGATATGGTTTAGCATAGTTATTTGATTCTTCTGGTGTATTAGGTATCGCTTCTGGTTACTGTAATTAATAGTAATGAATGCCCCTTATTGCTAGCCGAAGGGCAGAGCGACATGCTTTTTATGTCTTACGTCATATTTTTGCAACCACTACGTAATAACAGCCTTAATGCTTTTAAGGTTATTAAATAGGGGGTATTAACCTCATTAAAAGTAATGCTTTGGGCGGTTTTACTTTAATTTTATTAAAACCAGATACTTGCGACATTGATGGCGCAAATGGGCCCTCTGTCGCACTGATAATGAGACGCTGTTATTACTTCGAATTAACAATTTTTAATCTGTATATAATTATTAATTGTGTAGGGAAGGGAACGGGAGCGGTTGCTAATGAGGTCTGCGAATTTATACTGCGCAAAGACAGATTATTGAATTTATTACACAGTATGAATTTTCTTTACAAGGATGGATGATGTTCTCTCTGAAAAGTTTTATGCAAACGTCCGAGCTGCCAGCGATGTTTCCCGTATTTATTTGCCGTCTGGTGATGGGGGTATTTTTCTTTACCGCCGGGTTTAATAAATTATTTGTGACGGAAAACCAACTGCTGATGGTCGATACGATGCACGACGCGGGGATCCCGTTTCCGGCCGTGATGGCGATTGTTGTTGCTTTCCTGGAATGCAGTATGGGCCTGCTGTTGACGCTGGGGCTATTCAGCCGTTTTAGCGCGCTGGTGCTGATGATTATCAGTACCGTAGCGCTGGCCACCATTGGCATCTATACCATTCCACGCGGGCTTAATCTGATTGCATGGCTTAGCTGGCTTTTTTATCTGCCTGAAACGCTGTATATCGTGCTCTGCCTGTTCCCGTTGACCTGGGGCGGCACGCTTTGCAGTCTCGACGGCTGGCTGGTGAAACGCTGGGATAACATGCGCAAAATTGTTTTTGTGGAGGGGTAACACAAGTGTGCGGTTATCAACGGTTTGAAGAGCATATTTACTGACGCCTGCATAATAAAATAGCCCTGTAGAGGTAGCGTTGTGCTGCCATTAAAAGAACAGGGCTGTTGTCATGGTTTATATCGTTATTTTAGTCGTTATTTTTATTACCCTGGTGATTCTGGTGCAGGCTGGGGTTATGCCCTGGTTTATTCGTACCGAGGGACAGCGTCTGCGCATGCAGGTTGATGCCCTGGCCACCCAGTTACGTGAGCAACTCGACAGGGTTGAAGCGCAGCAGCGTTCAATGACCGAAAGTGTGGTCACCCTGAAAAGCTTTGCGCTGGACAAAGGAGCCCCTGGCGAGACCGATCTTACGGAAGAGACGGGTACCAGCCGTCAATTCTTCAATTCACTGGTCAAAGAGATCGGCGAGCGTCTTGGCGGTCGCGCCTGGATGGTGGATGACACCGGGCGCATCATCGGTGATGCCGCCGGCGCGCCGACGGTGCAATCTCTCAACGATGCCAGCCTGCCGATGGCGGTTCCGCTGCGTGGGCTGCTGGCCCAGCCGGGCGAAGGGTTACGGCATACCCGTTTTCGCAGCGCCAGCGGCGAACATACGCTGGTGGTGACGCCCATTGCTGAGACACCATGGCTGCTGGCCATTGATGTTCCCACCCGTAGGTTGGGCGAACGCCCGGGCATACTCCTGCATAAACCGTGGCCGCTGGCGGCCTTGCTGCTGGTCTCCACGTTAACTCTTCTGCGCAGCGTTAACCTGCACCTTTCCCGCCTTCACGAAGAACTTCCGTCACAGCTGAAAACCGAGCAGGGTGCGCACTTGCCGCCGCTGATGCAGGAGATTGGCGAACAGGTGAGGGTGATTGCGCAGGCAGCCAGCACGATTGCTGAGGAGAACGAGCGTCTGCTGCGGGTACCTGAAGCGAACGGTAATCTCCTGGCCATGCTGAGTGAAAGCACCACGGGGGGGGTTCAGGCGATGAACGCCCTGCATGATGCAGCGCTGCAGATTGCCGACAGCAGCGGCGTACTGGTGCAACTGGCCAGCCGTGCTTACAGCTTTTCGCTGCATAACGAAGAGGGCATTTTTGCCGTCGAGTCGCGCAATCTGGCCAGCCGCTGTGCGCGTTCCTCGAAAGAACTCCGGGCGCTGATTGACGACGCGATGATGCAGGCGCAAAGTGGGGCACCGTCGGTGACGCAGAATAATAGCGTGCTGATTGAAGAGGTTTATACGGTGGCGAATGCCTTGCTTCAGCGCACAGGCAGCTAGCCGGGTGGCGCTGCGCTTACCCAGCCTACTTTCGGAGATTTTGTAGGCCGGGTAAGGCGTAGCCGACACCCGGCACAAATCTGGAAGCCGCCTCGCAATCCCATAAGTAACTCTCTGTAATACGCGATTTATCCTGTTATTCGTTTCTATCCCAACTAAAGTGCCCGCGTTGCGGCAATACCCGCAGCCGGGCGTGAGAACCTGAAAATACAAGGCGGTACCGAAGCGACCTGCTGGTTTGCTCTTTGTTATTCATTTCTCATCTCTCCGGAGGCTTTCATATGACGATTCTGTCCGCACTTTCTTCTTTCTCTCGCAACGATTTCTCCAGCAACTCATTGCCCATGACGCCACGCCGTTGTGCATGCCGGACGGCTGGCAGGACACGCTTATGCCGGTTCACTATGCGCAAGCGCTGGCACAGGCAATACTGGGAAATACCCTGCCGCGGGAGGTAAGCATGGCGTTGACGGGATGACTGCACGATATGGTGTACCTGCTGGCGGATTATGTGAAGGAGCCTTATCTCCCGTCTTAAAACCCTTGTCGGGTGGCGGTGGCGGCTGACCCGACCTACGTTTGCGTTGATCCTTGCAGGCCCGTGCAAGCGCAGCGCCGCCGGGCAATGCGCACAGAGCACAAAAACAAAAAAGCCCTCCACCAGGGAGGGCAAACCGCGCGTGAGTCACGCGCGTAATAATAGTGAGGTGGTAACGCAGATTAACGCAGCAGGGACAGCACGTTCTGCGGAACCTGGTTGGCCTGGGCCAGTACGGAAACACCTGCCTGCTGGAGGATGTTCGCGCGGCTCATGGCGGACACTTCTACGGAGAAGTCAGCGTCCTGAATACGGGAGCGCGCTTCGGTGGTGTTGATGATATTGGTGTTCAGGTTCGCAATGATGGAGCTGAAGCGGTTCTGAACGGCACCGAGATCGGCGCGGAAGTCTGCAACCGTGGTCAGAGCTTCATCCAGCTTGGCCAGCAGACCATCGGCCAGCGAATCGCCCGCTTCTTTTCTGATAAATTCAACGTCAGCGGGACGGGCTGCTGGTGTATTCAGACCGCCTGGTGTCGCACCACCAGTTGCGAATTCAACCTCGGTAACAATTGTATCGCCTGCTGCGTTCTTACCATAGGCGAAGACTTTAGTTGCAGCACCCTCTGTCACGGAGAAGAGCTGCATTCCAGCTGCCTCGGCATCCTGCTTGAAAGCCGAATTGGCAATGGCATTTAGCTGCGTTTCATCCAGCGTCACATCAGTATTGTCTGCCGCTTTAATTGTGTCACCCAGGTTCAGTTTCACTGGGTTGGTCAACTGGCTCGGGCCTTTCACCAGCATGTCAGTATCTTCAGCACTAAGTTCTGTCAAACCAGCCTCCGCAACAGCTGTCACTTTAGCTTTTGTGTTATCAGTGTCGTGTGTATCAAATGTTATTGCGCTGGCATCAACTTTATACATTTTGTCAGCGGCAACATCATGAGCAAAAACTTCGCCATCAAGCTGATAAATCTCAACGGCACCGCCTGGAGCGGTGCCACCGTTTTTAGCTTTTATAGCGTCTTTAAAAATACTTGCTTCTGCTGTTGAGAATTTCCACTCACCTTTATCTGGTGAATTAACGCCGGTATCAGTGCCATTTACAAGCTTGGTTGCTGGACCCTCATAATCAGAACCCGCAATACCCGCACCATTCAAGGTAATCCCGATATCCGCGAAATCATCCATAAATTTATCCAGACCCAAGGTTTCCATATCCAGCTTGCTCAGCTTGATATCGATGGTGTCTTCGTCTTTATCGCCGATCTGAATGGTAATTTTCTCTTTCGAGCCGTCAAACACTTTCACACCGTTGAAGTTGGTGGTTTCCGCTACGCGGCCAATCTCTTCCAGACGGGTGGTGATCTCTTTCTTGATGGAGTCCAGGTCGCTGGCGGAGTTGGTACCGTTTTTCGCCTGTACGGTCAGCTCGCGGATACGCTGCATGTTTTCGGTCACTTCTTCCAGCGCGCCTTCGGTGGTCTGTGCCAGGGAGATACCGTCGTTGGCGTTACGTGCCGCCTGGGTCATACCGCGGATAGAAGAGGTGAAGCGGTTAGAAATTGCCAGACCTGCCGCATCGTCTTTGGCGCTGTTAATACGCATACCTGAAGAGAGGCGCTGAATTGCGGTACCCAGCTGAGTCTGGGATTTGTTCAGGTTATTCTGAGCCATCAGGCTCAGCGCGTTGGTATTAATGACCTGTGCCATTGTTATATCCTTCTAAGTAATAACGAAATATGAGATATGCGTTAATTGCTTCGCATACTGAATTCATCGGGGGAAATTAAAATGACTGAATTATTTTTTCGATTTTTTTGTCATTACCGGAAATGGCGACAGAGTTGACATTAATTATCGGGATAGTCAAAAGCAATT
The DNA here is from genome assembly GCF_050031465.1 of Enterobacter cloacae complex sp. 277I4. Classification (NCBI taxonomy): domain Bacteria; kingdom Pseudomonadati; phylum Pseudomonadota; class Gammaproteobacteria; order Enterobacterales; family Enterobacteriaceae; genus Enterobacter; species Enterobacter cloacae complex sp. 277I4. Next base: position 3,249,491 of record NZ_JBLGWC010000001.1, on the reverse strand, counting down.
AACCAATAAACGCGCATCTCTGTTATCCGCACGCCTGTGCGTTGTTCACGCATATATGAAAAATTAAACTTCCTTCTTTATTTCCCGATAGAAAAGTAACAGGACATCCCTTTACAACAGGAGACTTTATTATGGTAACAACCAATTTTTTAGGCATGGGCTCGGGCCTGCCGTTTGAAGAACTGCTGGCAAAGGAGCGTGAGGCCAGTTCAGTCAAGCTGAACCCCTATCTGCAAAAACAGAAAACCTACAACGGACAAATCTCCGCGTGGGGCTCTATTTCCAGCGCGCTGAGCACCCTGAAGGATAATCTTGGCAAGCTGGAAGATGAGGGCTTTAACGGCGTCAGCGTCAGCGATAACAAAACCTTTAAGGCCACGGCGGGTAAAGGGGCAATCCCCAACAGCTACTCCATGGCCGTGGAGCAGCTGGCGAAAGCGCATCAGCTTGGGGTGACGCGAGATTCACGAGATAAGGATATTGGTAAGAGCGCCGCGACGGTCACCATCGAGATGAAAGGCAGTGACAAACCGCTGGTGGTGGAACTCAAGCCAGACGAAACGTCCCTCGATGATATTGCTAAAAAAATCAATGCGCAGAAGGGCGACGTTGCGGCTGAAGTGGTCACCGTTAAAGAGGGGGAGCACAAACTCGTCCTGACCTCAAAAAAAACCGGTACAGACGGTGAGATGACGATAAAGGTCACGGGGGATACCGAAGTCGAAAAGGCGCTTGAGGGGGCTAATGACGTCACTAAACCTCAAAATGCCATTGTCTGGCTCAACGGCGATATGGTTGAGCGCAGCTCGAATACCATAAAAGATTTGATTACCGGCGTAACCCTTGAACTGCGCGAAGTGTCGGAGAAAGACCCTGATGCCGAACCATTAGATCCACACCCCTTCAAAACCGAATCCCTCACCATCACCGAAGACACCTCGAAGGTGAAATCACTGATTGAGGAGTTCGTGAAGAACTACAACAGTTACCTCAGCACCGTCGCCAGTGCCACCAAATACACGGCGCCCGATCGCGACAAGCTCGCGGAGGGCGAAATCCCGCTGCCTGACACCGACAACGGCGCGCTGTTCAGCGACGGCTCCCTGCGTCGTCTCACCAGCCAGCTGAAGGCCACCGTAGGCGGTGAGTACCGTGATGCCGGGGATGTGATCACCTCCCTTGGCCGTCTCGGGATCACCGTCACCTTCGACGGCAAAACCGGTGAGGATCGTAGCGGGATGCTTGGCACCCTGACCATCGACAGCAAAAAGCTCGATGCCGCCCTGAAGGACAATCCGAAAGAGGTCGAGGCGCTGTTCCTCGGCAAAGGGGGAAAGGAGGGGATTAAAGACCGGATGGAAGGCATCTTTAATACCTATCTTGGCGATAAAGACTCCATTGATAAGAAAGAGGGCGCGATCGAAACCACGCTGCAGTCCCTTCGCGATCAGGAAAAGCGCGTTGGTAAACAGATCACGGCGGTGCAGAGACGTATCGATGAAGCCATGCTGCGCAGCGAAAAAGAGTATCAACGCCTCGATAAAGCAATGAGTGATATGAACAGCATGAGCACCCGGCTGCAGCAGTCGCTGGCAGGGTTAATTTAACTATTAACAATCCGGGCAGGCCGCTGCCCGGCAGGATTTGATGATGTACACCAAAACGGGCAACAGTGCCTACACCGCTGTCTCACTCGACAGCCAGATCACCGGCGCCACGCCGCACCAGCTGATCGTTCTGCTCTACGACGGGGCGATCAACGCCATGAAGCGCGCGGAAATCTACTTCCAGTCGGGCAATATCGCCCGTCGCGGTGAGATGATTTCCCGCGCCATCAATATTATCGATAACGGCCTGCGCGCCGGCCTGGATCACGAGAAGGGCGGGAAAATCGCCGAAGAGCTGGAGAGTTTGTACGAGTATATTTCGCGCACGCTGCTGGAGGCGAATCTCAATAAATCCGGCGAAAAACTGCCGCACCTCATCGCCCTGATGACAGGGATGCTGGAAACCTGGAAGGCCATTGCGCCACAGCAAAAGCAGGTGAAACATGGATAAGGATGTTATTGCGCTGATTGAAGAACTGCTTATCAGCAACACGAAGCTGCGCCAGCAGGCTGAGGCTGGCGAATGGGATCTGTTTCTTGACGAGTCTGTGGCGTACACCATGGGAATGAGAACGCTGTGTGATATCGATTTAACCCAGCTGGCACAGCACAACAAAGCGCCCGTCAGTGCTCAACTGGCGACGCTTCTGGAGCACGACGCCCTGTTAACGCAGGCTATTCAGGGGCGTCTGACCACCATCAGCACCGAACTCTCCGCCATGCGTAAATCCCGCACGATGAATAAAGCCTACACGGCTGTTTAGTTCCCTCCCTGATTGCCGGGTGGCGCTGCGCTTACCCGGCCTACTCAACGATGAAACCCGCAGGCCCGTGCAAAAAAAAGCCCACCAGAGGCGGGCAAAAGAGGACAACGCAGACAGGAACGATCAGATACTGATGTTGTACTTGCGGCCAGAAGGCAGCTGGCTGGATTCTCCCGCCGGGCCATAGAGCGCGTTTGCATGACCCACATGGTCGATAGCCTTGCGGATATGCTGATTTTTCTTCATATGACTTTGCAGCAGTGATTCCACTTTTTGATTCAGCGCCTTGGTGCTGCGCACCTTCTCATGCACCTGCTGCCAGCTGGCAAAGAGCTTACCGAGCCCCGGGTAGGGGGCTTCTGTGCCACAGCTCTGCTCCTGCTGGCGGCGCATATCGTCGTAATACTGGAGCGTGGTCAGCAGCTGGTTTTTGTTATCCGCCAGCACCTGCAGCGACACCGGGTTGATCTGCGTGCGGTTGAGCTGATTCACCTCTTCAATCATGATCGCCTCCAGTTCATCCAGAGACGTTTTCATCTGCGCGAGTATCGGGTAAAGCTTGTCCATAAGGGGCCTGTAAACGGTTAAAACTGAAACATGTCTTGCACCATGGCCTGAGCAATTTTCTCAGGCTCAATGCGCAGGGTACCTGCTGCCAGCGCGTCGCGCAGTTCGGCGACACGCGCGTAATCCACGTCGCGGCTGTCGTCGGTCTGGATTTTTTTGGTCAATTCGCTCAGGGTGACGTTCGTATTGTCGCGCTTGTCTGAACGTGTTGCGGCAGCGTCACGTTCCTGAGGCTGCGTACGGGCGCGCAGTTCCTGCGTTGGGGCGATTTTCGCAATCGGCGTGGTGGTCTGGCTGCTGTTGATGCTCATGGTTGTCCTCGCAAATCAATTTATCTACTCAATACTGCTTTCATCGGTGATTCACAGAAAACCTAAAATTTATTGTTGGGAAATAATCATCACCTGACCGTCAGCCCCCACTTTGCCGCTTACGGTGCGCCCGCCCACGGTTTTCACCTTCAGCACGTCATCCACCGCCGCGTTATTCAGCGCCTTGCCCTGGCTGCGAATGCGAAAACCGGAGCCGGTGGTGACCAGGTCCACCGTCTGCCCGGCCCGCAGTCGCCATTGCTGACGCAGCTGGTTTTCTAACAGCGGTTTACCGGCATCGACGGCGCGGGTCAGGCGCTGGCCAATAATCTCGTCGGCATTAAAGATTAAACCGCCAGGCTGGTGGTCGAGACTGCCGGTGACCGGTTCGATATCGCTGCGCTGCACAATCGCCCCGCCGGGCAGGCTTTGGCTGGCCACCCACCAGGTACCCTGCGCGCTGATGCGTACCGGCAGGAAATGGCGGCGCGCGCCACACTGCGCGAGCACGGTGCGTTTGCCGGTAAGACGGCTGTCGCGTCCCACCAGGCTCAGCGTTGGGTTTTCGCACACGGCGGCCAGCTGTGCCGGGCTGGCGAGCAGGGTCGCGGTGCGCACGATCTCGCTGCCGTGCTCGGGCTGTTTGATCAGGGCATCCAGTTTGAGCATCAGACGTTGCTTCGCCATCTGGTCAGACGGTACGCTGGCTGCAGCTGAGGCAGAACAGAGCAAGACGGCCACCGCCGTGCTGAATAATCGGAGCTTCATCTTATTGCCTTAATATATAAAACGTGGCGAAATTATATACGCAGAAACACGGGTTTTATTGCCTAAAATAATGACACTTTTGTTGCCATTTAATTTCTTCAGTTTTTTAACGCTCTGTGCATTATTTCTATTTCTCTAAATAGGCTTATTTCTGTCGGGTCTTCGCGGTGTGATATTTCACCCATGCTGACTACACTATCGCAGTTTAAATAACGCGAGACAGGAGTCCTGTTGTCATGAATAAACTTGATGACGCCTTTCGCTTTCAGCAGCAGGCGTTAGGTTTGCTGTCGCGCCGTCAGGATATATTGGCTTCAAATATTGCGAATGCTGATACGCCGGGCTACAAGGCGCGAGATATTGATTTTACTCAGCAGCTAAAAGCCGCCATGGAAAATAACGCCATGGCGAAATCACCCGTATCACTGTCATTAACGTCAAATAAGCATATTGAAGGTAAAGCGAGGCCGTTTGACGACAGTCAGTTGCTCTATCGCGTACCGGATCAACCGAGTGCCGACGGCAATACCGTGGATATGGATCGTGAGCGCGTCAATTTTGCGGATAACGCCGTGAAATATCAGTCGGGACTGACGTTCCTTGGCGCGGATATTAAAAAAATGATGACTGTGCTCAGTCAGGGGTAATCAACGATGTCGCTCTTTAGCGTATTTGATATTTCGGGCTCGGCGATGGCCGCCCAGTCCCGCCGCCTTAACGTCAGCGCCAGCAATATGGCCAACGCCGACAGCGTGGCGGGCCCGGACGGGCAGCCGTACCGCGCGCGTCAGGTGGTGTTTTCCGTTGACGCGTCTGCCGGTCAGGAGATCGGTGGCGTGCAGGTTAGCGACGTGGTGGAGAGCAGCGCGCCGGACCGCCTGGTCTATGAGCCGGGCAATCTGCTGGCGGATGAACAGGGCTACGTGCGCATGCCCAACGTCAACGTCATGAACGAGATGGTGAACACCATTTCGGCCTCCCGCAGCTACCAGGCCAACGTGGAAGTGATGAACTCCGCCAAAAGCCTGATGCTGAAAACATTAACGCTTGGTCAGTAAGGACGCATATGGCGGTCTCTTCGATTAACAACAACAGCGGCGCAGGTGGCACTGGTACCGGCAACAGCGCGGCGGATCTGTCGAACCAGTTTATGACCCTGCTGGTGGCGCAGATGAAAAACCAGGATCCCACCAACCCGATGGATAACAACCAGCTCACCTCACAGCTGGCGCAGTTCAACATGGCGGCGGGCGTGGAGAAGCTCAATACCTCTGTCGCGAATGTACAGGCATGGATGGTCCAGCTCGGCAGCATGAGCGCCTCCTCCTGGGTGGGTCGCAGCGTGCTGATAGAAGGGGAGGCAAAGGTTTCCTTTGGCGAACCGGGTATCGGCATCATGCAGGAAGGCGTGGAGATCCCGGGCAATTCGGACGACTTCCACTTCGCGCTGACGGCCGATGCCGAAACGGTCACCGTCACGCTGCACGACGGAGATAAGGCCTATACCGCAGAGCTGAAGAACGTGAAGCAGGGGATGAATACCTTCAACCTCGACGACCTGGAAAACTTCAAGCCGGAGCCGGGACCGCCGCGCGACAGGGAATACACCCTCTCCTTTGAGGCCAGCAATCCAGAGGGTGAAAACCCGGAAGTGATTGGGCTGGTTCAGGATCAGGTTCAGGGCGTCACGATGGATCCGAGCGGGCCGATTCTGCATCTGCTGAATAACGATCCGATTGGCATGAACAAAGTCTTTGTCATTCAAAAATAATCTGGAAATAAATTATGGGTTTTTCACAAGGTCTTAGCGGCCTGAGTGCCGCAGCAAAAGCGCTGGATGTGGTGGGTAACAATATCGCCAACTCCCAGACCGTGGGGTTTAAAGCAGGCTCCGTCTCTTTCGCCGATATCTTTGCCGGTTCAACTGGGATGGGGGTGCAGGTTGCGGGTGTAAGTCAGAACTTTGGTGACGGTGCACTGATGAACGGTGCCTCCGCGCTGGATATGGGGATTTCCGGTCGCGGCTTTTTCCGCATGGTTGACGAAGCGGGCAGCGTTTTCTACGGCCGCAACGGTCAGTTTCAACAGGATGAAAACGGCTATATCGTCAACAAAACCAACGGACTATTTTTAACCGGTTACCAGGCGACGGACGGGGTGATTAACCCTGGTGCTCAAGTGGGACCGATTCGTATCCCAACGGACGATATGCCACCGGCGGCGTCCACCAAAGGCTCGGTAGCTGGCAACCTGAAGTCCGATGATAAGATTATCCCGGCGACGCCAGCCTTTGATCCTGACAACGCTGATACCTACAACTATGTCAGTGAAGTGACCGCCACCGACAGTCTGGGGAATAAGCACGCCATTAAAGTGTATTACGTGCATACCGCAGAAGGTGAGTGGAAAGCGCACGCTCAGGACTCCACTGCGCCTGGTGCTGCTGGCGGATGGAGCGAGCAGACGCTTAAGTTTGGCACCGACGGCAAGCTTACCGCGCCGGTGACATTGAATATCAAGGGTGCGGCTTACAACGGCTCAGCTGCGCTGGATTTGAATCTCGATCTGAATATCACCCAAAACGCCAGCGATACTCAGGTCAAGCTCGACGAGATTGACGGCCAGGCGCCGGGTAAATTTAACAGCTATCAGGTCAGTGACACTGGCGAAGTGATCGCCATCTACAGCAACGGCAAACGTCAAACCGTGGCGCAGGTGGTGCTGGCCGATTTCGCCAACGCGGGCGGTCTTGAGCAGCAGGGCAACAACCTGTGGGCGGAGACTTCACAGTCTGGCCAGCCGTTCCTCGGCACCTCTGGTTCGGGTAGCTTCGGTGATATTAGCGGCAATATGCTTGAATCCTCCAACGTCAACCTGGGCGATGAGATGGTCAACATGATCGTCTATCAGCGCAACTATCAGTCCAACTCACAAACCATCAAAACCCAGTCTGAAGTACTGCAGACGCTGGTTAACCTGCGTTAAGGCTGAGTAATGGATCGCGCTATTTATACCGCCATGAGTGCCGCTAACGCGGCGCTCAACCGCCAGGCGGTCACCTCAAACAATCTGGCGAACAGCTCCACCGCAGGCTTTCGCGCCCAGCTGGCGGCCTTTCGCTCGGTGCCCATTGAAGGGGAAACCCTGCGCACCCGCGCGCTGGTGGCGGAGTCCACCCCGTTTCACGACACCACCATGGGACCAATCACCCACACCGGGCGCAGCCTGGACGTGGCATTGCCGCAGGACGGCTGGCTGGCAGTGGCGCTGGACGACGGCAGTGAAGGCTATACCCGCAACGGCGCTATTGACGTGGATCAGGACGGGGCGCTCAGCGTCAACGGCCGTCCGCTGATGGGCGACGGCGGACCGCTGGAAGTGCCGCCGCAGTCCCACGTCACCATCGGTAGCGATGGCACCATCTCGGCACTCGGCATGGGCGATGACCCGACGGCGCTAGTGCCGGTTGGCCGTCTGAAGCTGGTCAACGCCGACATGAACAGCCTGGTTCACGGCGACGACGGCCTGTTCCGCACCGCAGGCGGCGAGATGCTGGCCCAGGATGAAACCCTGCGTCTGACGCCAGAGGCCATCGAGGGCAGCAACGTCAGCCCGGTACAGGCCATGACGCAGATGATCGCCAACTCCCGCGGGTTCGACATGAACATGAAGGTAATCCGTACCGCCGACGAGAACGCCCAGAAAGCCAATCAGCTATTAAGCGTGAGCTAAGCCCGCGCAAGGAGTCACAATGATTCGTTCTTTATGGATCGCAAAAACCGGGCTGGAAGCACAGCAGCTCAATATGGACGTTATCTCCAACAACCTGGCGAACGTCAACACTAACGGCTTTAAGCGTCAGCGTGCTGTGTTTCAGGATCTGCTCTATCAGAACATGCGCCAGCCTGGCGCCCAGTCGACCGAGCAGAATACGCTGCCAAGCGGCCTGCAACTGGGTACCGGCGTGCGTCCGGTGGCAACGCAGCGCGTTCACACCCAGGGTGGAATGAACCCGACCGGTGATGAGTACGACGTGGCCATTGAAGGGGAAGGGTTCTTCCAGGTGCAGATGCCGGACGGCAGCACCGCCTACACCCGCGACGGCCACTTCTCAAAAAGCCCGGACGGGCAATTGGTGAATGCCGAAGGCTATCCGATCCAGCCAGGGATTGTTATCCCGCAGGATGCCACCAAGCTGAACATCGGCAGCGACGGCATTGTCAGCGTGAAGGTGCCTGGCCAGGCGGAAGAGCAGCAGATCGGCCAGCTGACGCTGACCACCTTCGTCAACAACGCAGGGCTCGAAAGCATCGGCGGCAATCTCTACAAAGAGACGCAGTCGTCCGGTGCGCCGAACGAGCTGAACCCCGGCATGGAGAGCGCGGGCACGCTGAAGCAGAGTTATGTGGAAATCTCCAACGTCAACGTGGCGGAAGAGCTGGTAACCATGATTCAGGTGCAGCGCGCCTACGAAATCAACAGTAAGGCGGTGTCGGCATCGGACCAGATGCTGCAGCGTCTTTCCCAGCTTTAATCCTCTCTGGCCGCGCGTGCGGCCAGACATTTTATCGACACTGAAATGAAAATACTGTCTATGCACATTCCGGCGGCTGCGCTGCTGGCAAGCACGCTGCTGCTCAGCGGCTGCGCGCACATCATGCAAAAGCCCCTCGTTGAGGGTCCTACCACGGCAACACCATTACCGATGGCACCGGCGGCCACCGGCGGCTCACTGTTTCAGGCCGGGCAGGCCATGAACTACGGCTATCAGCCCATGTTCGAAGACCGCCGCCCGCGTAACGTGGGCGATACGCTGACCATCCTGCTGCAGGAGAACGTCAGCGCCAGCAAAAGTTCTTCCGCCAGTGCCAACCGTAATGGATCGGCCGGGATGGGGCTGATTGCGGTACCGACCAAACTCAACGGCTGGCTGGGCGACGGCAAAGCGGATTTCGAAGCCGAAGGTAAAAACGATTTCGCGGGGAAGGGCGGCGCGGCGGCGCGCAACACCTTTACCGGGACCATTACCGTCACCGTAAAAGAGCTGCTGCCCAACGGCAACCTCGGCGTGGTGGGCGAGAAGCAGATCGCCATCAACCAGGGCACCGAATTTATCCGCTTCTCCGGCGTGGTGAACCCGCGCACCATTAGCGGCAGCAACACCGTGCCGTCCACCCAGGTGGCGGACGCCCGCATCGAGTACGTCGGCAACGGCTACATCAACGAAGCGCAGAACATGGGCTGGCTGCAACGCCTGTTCCTGAACCTCTCTCCTTTCTGATATGACCATGAAAAAAGAATCTGTCCTGTTTTTTCTCAGCATCCTGCTCTATGGCATGACGCTGGCGGTACCCAAAGTAGTCCATGCGGAACGTATCCGCGATCTGGCGACGGTACAGGGTGTGCGTTCCAACTCCCTGATGGGCTACGGCCTGATTGTCGGCCTTGACGGTACCGGCGACCAGACCATGCAGGCCCCGTTCACCAGCCAGAGCCTGAACAACATGCTCTCGCAACTGGGGATCACCGTCCCGCCGGGCACCAATATGCAGCTGAAAAACATCGCGGCGGTGATGGTCACCGCCGAGCTGCCGCCGTTTGCCCGCCCCGGCGACAAGCTGGACATCGTGGTCTCTTCTGTGGGGAACGCCAAAAGCCTGCGCGGTGGCACGTTGCTGATGACCCCGCTGAAAGGGGCTGATAACCAGATCTACGCCATCGCCCAGGGCAATATTTTGATCTCCGGCGCAGGGGCGCAGGCGGGCGGCAGCCGCGTGCAGGTGAACCAGCTGAACGGCGGGCGTATCAGCGGCGGGGCGACCGTAGAGCGGGAAGTGCCGAACGATTTTGCCACCCAGAGCATTGTGCGCCTGCAACTGAACGAGACCGATTTCTCGCTCGCGCAGCAGATCAGCGACGCCATTAACCAGCGCTACAGCGGCGGGGCGGCGTTGCCGGAAGATGCCCGTACCGTGCGCCTGTTCGCGCCGCCGGACGGCCCGTCCCGCGTGCGTTTCCTGGCCGATATTCAGGACATTCCGCTACGGGTAAACGTGCAGGACGCGAAGGTGATTGTGAACTCGCGTACCGGCTCGGTGGTGATGAACCGCCATGTCTCGCTCGACGCCTGCGCAGTGGCGCACGGCTCGCTGACGGTGGAGGTGATGCAGAATAACATTATCAGCCAGCCGGATACGCCGTTTGGCGGCGGCGAAACGGTGGTGGTGCCGCAGACCGATATCTCGGTGCGTGACAGCGGCGGCTCGCTGCAGAACGTGCGTAGCAGCACCGATCTGAACGCGGTGATCCGCGCCCTCAACAGCCTGGGCGCCACGCCAAACGAGCTTATGTCGGTCCTGCAGGCGATGAAAAACGCCGGCTGTCTGCGAGCGAAGCTGGAGGTGAACTGATGAACGCCTTCGATAAATTCGACCAGCCAGCGTTTGACGTTCGTTCGCTGGATACGCTGAAACGGGAGGCCGGGCGGCAAACGCCCGGCGCACTGAAAGCGGCGGCAAAGCAGATGGAGGGCATTTTCGTGCAGATGATGATGAAGAGCATGCGCGATGCCACCTTTAAGGACGATCTGCTGAGCAGCCAGTCTTCCGAGATGTACACCGCGATGCACGATCAGCAGGTTGCACAGAATATTGCCGGGAGTGGTCAGCTCGGCTTTGCCGATCTTATCGTCCGCCAGCTGGGTGGGGAGAGTGATGAACCCGTGGTGAGCGCGCCAGGACGTGATTTCCTGCGCCCGGATCTGTCTTCGGCTCCCGCCACCGGCCCACTGCGCCTGCCTGCGCCCGTATCGTTCGCCAAACCGGCGGAAGGGGCGCATCCGTTTATTGCCCGTCTGTTGCGCCCGGCCCAGGCGGCCGCGCAGCAGAGCGGGCTGCATCCGCATCTGATCCTCGCCCAGGCGGCGCTGGAGTCCGGCTGGGGGAAACGCGAAATCCCGGCGGCGGACGGCCGCCCGAGCCACAACCTGTTCGGCATTAAAGCGACGGGAGACTGGCGCGGTAAAACCACTGAAATCACCACCACCGAATACATCAACGGCGTGAAGCAGAAGGTGAAAGCGGCGTTCCGCGTCTACGACTCGTATGAACATGCGCTCGCAGATTACGCAAAGCTGCTGACCAAAAACCCGCGCTATCGCGGCGTGGTGCAGTCCGGTTCGCCGGAGCAGGGGGCGAGGGCGCTGCAGGCGGGCGGCTATGCGACCGACCCGGCCTACGCCAAAAAGCTCATCACCATTATTCAGAAAGTGAAAGGCGATATTCAGCAGGGTATGAACGCCTATAAACACGATCTAGATAAAATTTTTTAGAGAATTTTTGATTCACCGATGAAATAGACAGAGCCATGAACTTTCTGGCCCGGTTGCGAACGCCGGGCCTGCAAACAGGGAATATCCGGATCTTATGAATAACTTATTTAACCTGGCGAGAGGCGGCCTGAGCGTTGCGCAGGCGGCACTGCGCGTGACGGGCGATAACCTGACCAACGGCATGTCCGGCACCTACAGCCGCCGCAGCCTGATCATTGGCGAACTGGGCGGTATGACTACCGGGCAGGGCTTTTTCGGCTACGGCGCGCGCGCCGGTGGCGTAGAGCGCGCCTATGACGCCTTTGCCAACAATGAGCTGCGCGGCTCGCTGTCGCATTACGCCTCTCTCAATGGGCGGATGGAACAGCTGAGCGATATCGACAACATGCTGGCCGACGAATCCGATAACGTCTCGGTCTCGCTGAACGATATGTTCAAGGCCATGGCGACGCTGAGCGGCGATGCGGCGGACGGCCCGGCGCGCGCGGCGGTATTTAACGCCCTCGGTACGCTGGCGAACCGTTTCAACGCCAGCGCCAAACGCCTGACCGCGCTTGAGAAGAGCACCAATACGCAGATTGAGCAGAGCGCCAAAGACATCAACAGCTATACCCAGCAGCTGGCAGAGGTCAATAAACAGCTGGAGCGCGCCCAGGCGAATGGCGCCCCGCCGGCGGATCTGCTCGACCAGCGCGATGCGCTGCTGGAAAAGATGAGCGAGCATATTGGCATCACCGTTACGGAAGACAAAACCACGGGCCGGGTTGACGTGCTTCTGTCCGACGGACGTCCGCTGGTCTCCGGGGATCGCGCGTATAAACTGCAAACCTCGCCGTCGGATGCCGATCCGAACAAAACCATCGTCTCCTACGTGGATGCGAACGAGAACGCCTCGCCGCTGGATGAAAGCAGTATCACCAAAGGCCGCCTGGGCGGGCTGTTCAAGTTCCGTAATGAAGACCTGACCATTGCCCGTCAGGAGCTGGATCAGATCGCCTTTACGATGGCGAACCGTATGAACGAGCAGCATGCGGAAGGTTATACGCCTGATGGCGATAAAGGCGGTGACCTGTTCTCCCTGGCGGATATTAAAGCTTACGCCAATGCGAAGAACACCGGGACCGGCAAGCTGGGGGCGATTAACGTTACCAACTATACAGATGTGAAATCGGAAAACTACACCGTCACCAGTGATGGCGCAGGGGGATGGACGGTCACGGGTGAAGATGGACGCACCGTACCGGCCACCCTCGTTGGCGATAACCTGACCTTTGACGGGATTGAGATCGATGTTTCGGGGGGCGGCTTTGACGATGGCGACAGCTTTACCCTTAACCCCATAGCGGGTGCCGCTGAAGGGATGGCCCGCAGCTTAGGCAGCGCGCAGGAGTTTGCAGCAGCGGGGGATAAAGACGGCGGCCCTGGCGACAACACTAACCTGGAAGAGATGCTGAAAATCCAGGATCAGAAGCTCATCGGTGACAACACGCTGACCGAAGCCTACGCCAGCCTGGTGGGCACCATCGGTGACCGCGCGCGCGGCGTGAAATCCGCGCTGGTCAGCGCCGAAACCGACCTCAGGACCAAGTACGACACCAAACAGGCCCTCTCCGGCGTCAATATGGACGAAGAGTACATCAACCTGGATATGTTTAAGCAGTATTACAACGCCAACGCGCAGCTGCTGAAAACCGCGACCGATATGTTCGACGCCCTGCTGTCAATCCGATAAGGAACCGATGATGCGATTAAGTACGCTGTATATGTATAAAAATAGCGCGGAGACCATGACGAAGCGCATGAGCCAGAGCAACGACGTCTATCTGCGGATGTCGGCGGGCAAGACGCTGCTGAAAGCGTCGGATGACCCGGCGGCGGCAACCGATGCGGTGAAGCACCAGGACGCGCTGGCGAAGCTGGAGATGTATAGCAACGTGCGTTCCCGCGCCCGCGGCGCGCTGGAGTACCAGGACAATATTCTCAACGGCGTGGGGAATTTATTAACCACCACCCTGAAGGAAAAAATTGTTGCGGCGAAAACGGGTTCTTACTCGCCGGAGGATCGTCGGGCGCTGGGGGAGGAGATCAAAGGCATCCGCGCCAATCTGATGGATTTGGCCAATAACCGCGACGCCAGCGGGAACTATATTTTTTCGGGTTTTAAAACCGATACGCCTGCGTTTGATGAAGATGGCGTTTATCAGGGCAGTACGAATGCTGACCATGTTCGCAGGCTAACGGTGGCAGACGGTACCGGGATGCAGGTCAGCCATCTGGGTAGGGACATTTTTGGTGATATTTTCACGGTGCTGGAAGACGCCGTGGCGGCATTAACCGCGGATCCTGGCGACGCTGATTATGACGCTAACCTGGAAGCCGCGCTCAGCGCAGCCATGGTTGAGGTTGATGAAGGCATCAACCGTCTGGGTAAAGCCCAGGCCGAGCTGGGCACCAACCTGCAGCAGCTTGATGCGTTGGATCTCTCCGGAGACGTGCTGATCAACGACACCATTGTAAAAGTGCAAAACGCTATCGGCTCCGATACCAGCAAGCTGGTGACATTGGTCTCTGAATCTCAGATGTCGGAGCTGGCTTTTAATGCGTCGATGTTCGTCTACAAAAAAATGCAGTCGATGAACCTCTTCAATATGTCCGCTGGCTAATCTTTTAATTGACTCCCACAGGCACCGGCCTCGCGCGGCCGGTGAAAATCTATGTTAACGAAACTCAAAATTTTTAGCGCAATCAGCCTTATTATTGGCCTGTTTGCGGTGATGCTGTTCGGCGTAACCGCCTATTCTGTCTATGACACAGTCTCAAATAATACAAATTTCAAACGTATTGTCGTGGCCTCTGAAAATAACGATCAGATGCGCGATGCCGCCTATAACATCAGCGCGGTAATGGCCAATACCAACGGCCTGATGCTGCAGGCAGCGCTGGGTAACCCGGTTTCTGAGAATGTTGCCAAACATACGGTGAATGTGGTGAAACTTGCGCGTCGTAATATGGATGCGTTTATGGCCTCGCCGTTTAACACCCCGGAGGAGAGTCGTCTGGCGGCTGAGGTCAATGCGGCTTTCAACGAAGTGTACAAGGTTGCCGAAATTAAGCTGGGCTACCTGCATAACCCGGCAGGGTATTCCGGGTCGCTGGAACACGATATGGAGCTGCGCACCGCGCTGCGTAATAAGGTCGATCAGTATACCGATGCCAGCGCCCGCATGAGCGAAAGCTATATTCATGCTTCCGAGCGCGGCTACCAGATTATGCTGGGCGTGGGGATTGTCGTACTCATTCTGGCCGTCGGGTTGCTGCTTGCCGTGCGTTACTGGCTGCGTCATACCCTGGTGCGTCGTATGGAGACCACGGTTGAAATGCTGCGTCGCGTGGCGGCGGGCGATCTGAGTCAGCCCATTGACACTGGCAGCCAGAATGAAATTGGCCACATGTTGACCGAGCTGGAGACCATGCGTACTTCCCTGACCAGTACGATCCTCGGCATCCGTGACAGCGTGCAGCGTATTCACGCCAACGCCCAGGAGATTGCCCACGGCAATAACGATCTCTCTTCCCGCACCGAAGAGCAGGCGGCAGCGCTGCAGGAGACGGCAGCCAGCATGGAAGAGATCAAAACTACCGTGCGCCAGAATGCCGACAACGCCCACGCGGCGCGCCAACTGGCGGAAAGCGCAAGCCACAATGCCCATAACGGCGGAGAGGTAATGCAGAGCCTGGAGCAGATTATGGCGGAAATTACCACCAGCTCGCGCCAGATCGCCGACATCAACGGCGTGATCGACAGTATTGCCAACCAGACCAACATCCTCGCCCTGAACGCAGCGGTGGAAGCGGCGCGTGCCGGGGAGCAGGGGCGCGGTTTCGCGGTGGTGGCAGAAGAAGTGCGTAACCTGGCAAAACGCAGCGCCGATGCGGCCAAAGAGATTAGCCAGCTTATCAACACCAGCGTGAACAATATTGATATTGGCTCGCGCCAGGTCGGGCAGGCCAGTACGGTGATGCAGGAGATCGTGACCTCCGTCGCGCAGGTAACGCAGATTATGGGCGAAATCACCTCGGCGTCGGACGAGCAGAGCGCGGGTATCAACCAGATTTCACAGGCGGTGAACGAAATGGATCTGGTAACCCAGCAGAACGCGGCGATGGTGGAAGAAGCGGCAATGGCGGCGGGCGAACTTGAAGCGCAGTCCGATGCGCTGGAGAAACTGGTAGCGCAATTCAGGTTGAACCATGAGAGCGCGATGGCGAAGGTGCCTGTGGAAGTGAATAAACCGCAGCGTCAAAAAGAGCCTGACCTGGCCCAGTGGGAAACCTTTTAATCTTATTAAATACCGCCATTAATAATGCTATTTTATAAAATAGCCTGTTAATACAAACGAAGTATCAGAATGCGCATTTTTATAAAGGCTTATCGCACTATTTGAATGCGCCATTTCACCGGATAATTCTTAAAGAGAATAGCAGGTGGAATGCAATCGTGAACGGTATTTATACGGCTGAAGGGCTGGAAGATAAATCGGTAGTGTGGTCAAAATATCACTATCTGGTGCGACAGGAAGCATTACGTTTACATAAACGGCTTCCTGCCAGCGTCGAACTGGATGATTTAATTCAGGCGGGTTCGATAGGTTTTTTAAACGCGATAGAGAGCTTCGATCCGAAAAAAGGCGTAACGCTCACGGCGTGGATCGCCCAGCGGGTAAAATGGGCTTTATTAGATGAGCTGAGAGAAAGTGATTGGGTTCCACGTCGGGTACGTACCCATACCCGGGAAATTGTCGCTATTATTCAGCAAATAGAACAGGAAAAAGGGGGCGAAGCCAGCGAAGCTGAAATTGCAGAGCGCATGGGCGTGACGCTGCAGGAGTTTCACCAGATGCTGGCAGATAATAACTCCAGCCAGATGTATTCAGTTGATGAATTACAGGAAAATTATGCCGACAGCTGGGAAACGAGCGATGAGGAGAATGAACAGCTTAATCCGCTGAACGATACCATCAGGCAGAATTTGCTGGAACAGATAGCTGAACATATTCAGTTCATACCTGAAAGAGAACAGGTGCTGTTGCAGCTTTATTACCTGCAGGATTTGAATATGAAAGAAATTGGGTTGGTGCTGGGGATCACCGAAACGCGCGTGAGTCAATTACACAGCCTGGCGGTGAAAAGGTTAAGAAGTCGTATGGAGTCAGCGTGCAGATAATTACAGAGTATTAACATTTATAATGTTAATACAGTGGGTAAGGCAAGGTTAATAGTTAAAATCAAGGTTTAATAACGTTTAACAATGATTGTTAAAGTTTTTAAATCAATAGTTTAACGTCAATTTGAAAATTTAGAGAAATTTCTGTCGCTTGTTCGGAAAATGCTTAGTGTTTATGATTTTGCCAGTTTTGTGATGCAGCCTCCTTTGGCATTGATATGACAGTATTGCATTTACTGAGGAAGATTGGCTTACCTTAGTGAATATCAATACCAAAAGACTCTCTGCATCGGTTCGGAAACGTTATCTATCTAAACTGACACGCCAGCTATTGGCTGAATAACATTGGGAGTTTTCGCCTGTGTCCAATTTCGATGAGTACCTGCAAAATATTCATGACATTAACCTGTCTTATCTTCTGCTCGCCCAGCAGCTTATTCGCCAGGATAAATTTGCGGCCGGTTTTCGCCTTGGATTGTCTGAAGGGACAATCAATAATTTGAAAGAATTATCGTTGCCGCAGTTAATGAAACTGGCAACAACCAACCAGCTTATCTGTCGTTTGCGCGTTGACGATGAGGTGGTTATTGAGAATTTAACGAAAGATTCTCGTATTGAGGCACTACAGCAGATCCATACTGGCATTATATTGTCGACCAATCTTCTTAACGCCTTAAGCGAAGAAGAAACCGTCGCGGCAGAGGAGGCATAATCATGTGTGGTGAAAAAAGTCTGCTGCAGGAAATTGAAGAGGTGAATATTGCCATGGGATTAATTTCCCTGGGCGCGAGAATGCAGGTGCTGGAATCAGAAACCTCCCTGAGCCGCCGCCGTCTGCTTCGTTTATATAAGGAATTACGCGGTTGCCCACCGCCGAAAGGCATGTTGCCTTTTTCAGAAGACTGGTTTATGTCGTGGGAACAGAATATTCATTCTTCGATGTTCTATAACATTTACCTGTATTTGAAAAAGACCGAGCAGGGGCGCGCTATTGAAATGCTGATGAAGACCTATCGTCTTTATCTGGAACAGTGCAGTTCCTGTGCTGATGATAAGCCGGTTCTGGGGCTGACCCGAGCCTGGACATTATTACGCTTTATCGACTGCGGCATTATTTCGCGTAAAGCCTGCAGCGTGTGTGGCGGTGGTTTTATCGTCACCACCGAATTTATTAAAAACCCATTTACCTGCAGCTTGTGCAGTCCGCCGTCGCGCGCGCTTAAAAAATCCCAGGTGAGTAATACCGGGCTTCTGGGCTCGTTTGCCGCGCCGGAAATCATGACGGCGTAACCCCGGACGGCTGTGCGCAAGATGGCGCTTACCTGATGCCGGGACACCGGCATCGGTCAATGAAAGTTAAGGAGAAGGTGTGTTAGTTATTGTTGGCTATCTTGTTGTCATTCTGACCGTTTTTGGTGGTTTTATTCTGTCCGGCGGAAACCTGACGGCGCTGTTTCAGCCGCTGGAACTACTGATTATCGGCGGCGCCGGGGTCGGGGCCTTTATCGTTGGTAACAACATCAAATCCCTGAAGGCTACGGGAAAGGCGATGGTTAAGGTTTTTGCTGGCAAGCGTTACAACAAAGCAGTGTATATGGATCTGATGGCCCTGATGTTCCTGCTGCTCTCTAAGAGCCGCGTTCACGGGCTGATGTCGCTGGAAAAGGATATCGAAGACCCGCAGAACAGCGATATTTTCAGCGCCTATCCCCGCCTGATGAGCGACCCGATGCTCGCCAACTTTATCCTCGACTACTTCCGTCTGATGATTGGCGGCAGCATGAACTCCCATGAAATCGAAGCCCTGATGGACGAGGAGATCGAAACCTGCGAAGAGGAGCTGGAAGTGCCCGCCCACAGCCTGAACACGGTAGGCGATGCGTTTCCGGCGTTCGGTATTGTGGCGGCGGTGATGGGGGTGGTTAACGCGCTGGGGTCGGCGGATCGCCCGGCGGCGGAGCTGGGTATGCTGATTGGTCACGCGCTGGTGGGCACCTTCCTCGGGATCCTTATCGCTTATGGTTTTGTCTTGCCGCTGGCGACTTTGCTGCGCCAGAAGAGTTCTGACCAGGTCAAAATTTTGCAGTGCATTAAGGTAACGCTGCTTTCCAGCCTGAATGGTTATGCCCCGCAGATTGCGGTTGAGTTTGGTCGTAAAACCATCTTTACCAGCGAACGTCCATCGTTTGAAGAGCTGGAAGAGCACGTGCGTGAAGTCAAATCTAACGCCACGCTGAAAACCAAAACCTCGGACGACGCCGCATGAAGAACGTCACGCCTGTCATCATTTCACGTAAGCGTAAGAAGAAGAAACATGCCCACCACGGTGGGACATGGAAGATTGCCTATGCCGATTTTATGACCGCAATGATGGCGTTCTTTCTGGTGATGTGGCTGCTGGCGCAGTCCACGGACATGGAAAGGGAGCTCATTGCGGATTACTTCCGTATGCCGCTGAAGCCCTCGATGGCCAACGGCGATAAAACCAGCCTGAGCGACAGCGTCATTCCCGGCGGAGGGGATGACATTCTCAAGCGGCAGGGTGAGGTGTTTAAAGGACAAATTGCCAGTATCGATAAGCACAAGCGCTTCGAAAGCCTGAAGCAGGCGAAAGAGAAGCTGCAGAAGATGATCGAAACCGATCCGCGGCTGAATAACTTTAAATCCAACATTCTGCTCAACCTTACCAACGACGGTCTGTTGATCCAGATCACCGACTCGCAGGACCGCCCGATGTTCCGCGTCGGCAGTGAACTGCCGGAATCCTACATGAACGGCATTCTGCAGGCGCTGGTGCCGCTGCTGCAGGAGTTGCCAAACGCGTTGAGCCTGACGGGGCACACCGATTCGCTGCCGTATGCCGGTGGCGACGGCGGATACAGCAACTGGGAGCTATCCGCCGGGCGCGCAAATGCCGCCCGCCGGGTGTTGGTCCGGGGCGGCCTTAACGATGAACGCTTCTTACGCGTGATCGGCACTGCCAGCCGGATGCCGCTGGAGAACACGCCGCCGGACAGTGCGGTAAACCGCCGCATCAGCATCCTGGTGCTCAGCCGCTCGAAAGAGCAGGAGATCCGTCTGGAAGATACGCAGGCCCAGCGTGCAGATAGCGTGCTGAGCGATATCAATCTGCAAAATGTGCAGGGCTATACCGATGGACATGAATGATTTTTCGCAGATCTTCTTTACCGAGGCGGAAGAACTGCTGACTGAGATGGAGCAGCTTTTGCTGCAGCTTGACATAGAAGCACCGGACCAGGAGCAACTGAACGCCATCTTTCGTGCGGCACACTCGCTGAAAGGGGGCGCGGCCACCTTTGGCTTTACCGCATTACAGGAGACGACCCACCTGCTGGAGAACCTCCTTGACCAGGCGCGGGCAGGGGAGAGAACGCTCAGTCGCTCAATCATCAACCTTTTTCTGGAATGTAAGGACATTATGCAAGCGCAGCTGGAAGCCTATCAGTCTTCGCAGGAGCCTGATGAAGCCCGTTATCGCTATATCTGTGAAGCCTTGAGGGAGATTGCCCTTGAAGGCCAGCAGCCTGTGACGCCAGCCGAACCCGCGCCAGCGTCTGCCAGCACGACGCAGGAAACGGAAACCACACTGGTGGTGACCCTGCGTAACGTCGGGGCGCGCGAACAGACGACGCTGCGCGACGAGCTGACCAACATGGGCGAGGTGACAGACGTTGAGGCGACGTCAGACAGCATAACGGTCACGCTACAGACCACTGCCTCGGCGGAGGATATCACCGCCGTGCTCTGCTTTGTGCTCGACAGCAAGCAGATTGAGATACGTTCTGCAGAAGCCACTCCGCCGGTACCAACGCCTGCTGCGCTACCTGAAACCGTTATTAAAAAAGCGCCACCCGCACCACGCGCAGCCAGTCAGGAGTCGGGCAGCATTCGCGTGGCGGTGAGTAAAGTCGACCAGATCATCAACCAGGTCGGTGAGCTGATTATCACCCAGGCAATGCTCTCCCAGCTATCGAAAACCCTCGATCCGGCCAGCTACGATCTGCTTTCCGGCTGCGTGGCGCAGATGGAGCGCAACACCCGCGAGCTGCAGGAGTCGGTGATGTCTATCCGTATGATGCCGATGGACTACGTCTTTAGCCGCTTCCCGCGGCTGGTGCACGACCTGGGCGCTCGCCTGAATAAAGAGGTCGAACTGACCCTGAAAGGCGGTTCCGCCGAGCTGGATAAGAGCCTGATTGAGCGCATTATCGACCCGCTTACCCACCTGGTGCGTAACAGCCTCGACCATGGCATTGAAGAGAAAGAGGTGCGCGCCGCAAAAGGTAAACCGGTGACCGGGAACCTGACGCTTTCAGCCGAACACCACGGCGGCAATATTGTGATTGAGGTCAGCGACGACGGTGCGGGGCTGAACCGGGAGAAAATTCTCGCCAAAGCCCGCTCGCAGGGGATGACCATCAGCGACACCATGAGTGATGACGACGTGTGGATGCTGATCTTCGCCGCCGGTTTCTCTACCGCCGAGAGCGTGACGGATGTCTCCGGGCGTGGCGTCGGCATGGACGTGGTGCGACGCAACATTCTGGCGATGGGCGGCCACGTGGACGTACTCTCGACGACGGGGGCCGGGACCACCATTCGCATTATTCTGCCGCTGACGCTGGCGATCCTCGACGGCATGCTGGTGAAGGTGAGGGACGAGATTTACGTCCTGCCGCTGGGCGCGGTGATGGAGTCGCTGCGGCCGACCGACGACATGCTGTGCCGCTTTGTGGGCGAAGAGCGTCTGCTGCAGGTGCGCGGTGAATATCTGCCGCTGGTGCTGCTGCGCCAGCGCCTCTCGGTGGCGGGCGAAGCGCCTGCCGATGACGGCATTGTGGTTATTGTGCAAAGCGCGGGCTGCCGCTATGCGCTGTGGGTCGATCAGCTTATCGGCCAGCAGCAGGTGGTGGTTAAGAACCTTGAACATAACTATCGCAAAGTGCCTGGCGTCTCTGCAGCGACCATCCTCGGTGATGGCAGCGTGGCGCTGATCCTTGATGTGGTTGAGCTTTCAACGCTCAACGCTCCACAACCCCAGAGGGAGGGGGTAAATGCATGACTGTAGCAACCGCCAGTAAACCCGCCGCAACCGACGCCATCGCCCAGGAGTACCTCGTATTCCGCCTGGGCGATGAAGAGTACGGCATTGATATTCTTAAAGTGCAGGAGATCCGTGGCTGCGATCGCCTCACGCGCATTCCGAACGCGCCGAACTTTATTACCGGCGTAACCAACCTGCGCGGCGTGATTGTGCCGATTGTCGATCTGCGCGTACGCTTTGATCTGCCCGATCCGTCACAGGACGACAAAACGGTGGTCATCGTGCTCAATCTGAACGATCGCGTGGTGGGTATCGTGGTTGACGGCGTGGCGGACGTGCTGTCGATAGATGTGGATAACATCAAGCCGACCCCGGACGTGGCCTCGGTGCTCTCTGGCCGCTACCTGCTTGGGCTGGGCGTGCTCGACAGTCGAATGATTATTCTGGTGAATATTGAGATGCTGCTGAGCCGTGAAGAGATGGCGCTGGTGGATTCGGTGACCGAGTCATATATCGACTCCCACTAAGGCGCATCGCGCTTTCTGGATACGCATCAGCGGTGGAGGTTGCCGCTGATTCATAAGTCGCTATTATGAATATTCGAGTTTCCAGAAAGCGCTAAGGATTGCCAGAATCTATGCCCGTCAATTTCGACCTCAACGATCTTTATGCCTTCAGAGCGCTGGTGGAGTACGGTAACTTCCGTATTGCCGCAGAATCTATCTGCCTCTCCCAGTCCGCCTTAAGCCGCCGCATTGAAAAGCTGGAGACCGCCGTCGGCGCGAAACTGTTCGACAGAACCACCCGGCGCGTGACGCTGACGCTCTTCGGGCAGACCTTTGCCGACCGCTGCGGGCAGCTTCTGGAAAACGTGGAGTCGATGCTGGCGGATATCGACAAGGTGAGCGAGGAGCGTACCGGGCTAATTACCGTCGCCACCGTGCCTTCGGCGGCCTGCCATTTTATGCCGGAGGTGATCCGCCAGTTTCATCGCCGCTATCCGCGCGTGCGCATCAAGCTTATCGACAGCAGCGCGGGCAACGTCATTGACGCGGTGGCCAGCGGGCAGGCGGATTTTGGCATCTGTTTTGCGAGGAGCCTGCAGCCAGATCTCACCTTTATTCCGCTGGTGGAGGATGTGTATGTCGCCGCGTGTCGTCGCGATCATCCGCTGGCGGGACGCAAGAGTCTGACCTGGCAGGCGTTTTATCAGCAGGATTACATCAGCCTGGACATTACATCGGGGAACCGGAATCTGCTCGATCAGATGCTCGGCCATATTAAGCCGGAGCGCCCGGGGATCTGCGAGACGCGGCACGTCACCACGATGCTGGGAATGGTAGAGGCGGGGATTGGCATTGCTGCCGTCCCCGCCATGTCAATGCCACACTCTGAGCACTCCTTCCTGACGCATATTCCGCTGACCGAGCCCGAGGTCAAACGCACTGTCGGGCTGATCCGGCGCAGCGGGCGTATTCAGTCGTGGATTGCCGCTGAGCTGGAAACGCTCATTACTGCACGTTATCGCGCGGCGGAGTGATGGGGATCATCCCGGTGGCGGTGATGGTCTCCTGCGCGTTTGCTGAACCGAGGTAATCCAGCAGCGCTTTACCCTCAGAAGGATGCTCCGCGTGAGCGGTGACCGCGCCGGCAAAACGGGTGATGTATTGCAGGTTATCCGGCAGTTTGCCGACAAAAGTTACGCCGGGCACGGGTAACAACTCGCTGACCTGCTGGAAACCCACGGCGTATTTCCCTTTTGCCACCTCAGAGGCGACCGGGATGCGCTCCACCTTATGCGCTTTGCCCTCTACCTGTGCTTCAATCCCCAGCTTTTTGAAGAGCTCTGTTTGCACATACCGGCCGCTGGCGCTGTCGGAATAGGCGATGGCGCTGGCCTTAAGCAGGGTCTGTTTTAGCGCGCTATCGGTCGCGATATCCGGTACCTGCGAGCCGGCTTTCACCACCACGCCGATGGGCGAATCCGCCAGCTCAACGCGCGAACCTTCTTTGACCATCCGGTCCTTCGCCAGGTGCGCCAGCGCATCACCCACCATAATCACCACGTCTGCTTTTTCACCGCGCGCCAGTCGGTTGGGGATCGCCTGCGGCGTCTGTCCCATCGACGGCCCCGGGATCAGCACGATATGGTCGCCCGTCCGGGCTTCATACTGGGGGGCGAGTTTTTCCAGCGCGGCCTTAAAACCGCCTGAAATCATGACCGTCACCTCCTGGGCCAGCGCGCCTGCGCTGGTCGCCAGTATTACCAGCCCGGTCAGGCCTGAACGTACAAATGTGCGCATATTATCCTCTCTGTACTTGCAGACTCATCGCGCTGCGACGGTAGAGATAAAGCGTTGCCAGCAACGCGCAGATCGCCGCGAAGCTCATCCAGTAGCCCGGGGAGGCTTTATCACCGGTGTACTCAATCAGGGCCGTTGAAATGACCGGTGTAAACCCGCCGAAGATCGCGGTAGCAAGGCTATACGCCAGTGAGAAACCGGCAACACGCACTTCAACCGGCATGATCTCCGTCAGGGCCGGGATCATCGCGCCGTTGTAGAGGCCATAGAGGAAGGAGAGCCACAGCAATACGCTCAGCATCATGGAGAAGCTCGGTGCCTGCGCCAGCAGCGTCAGGGCCGGATAGCTGGTTGCCAGCGCCAGCAGCGTCATGGCAACCAGCACCGGTTTACGGCCGAAGCGGTCCGACAGCGCACCGCCCACCGGCAGCCAGATAAAGTTGGAGATGGCCACCAGCAGCGTCACCAGCAGGCTGTCGGAGGCGCTGAGCATTAACACTTTTTTGCCGAAGGTAGGCGCATAGACGGTGATCAGGTAGAACGCGGTGGTGGTCATGGCGACCATCAGCATACCCGCGACCACAACCGGCCAGTTCGCCAGTAGGGTGGTAAAGACCTGACGCATCGCCAGCGTGTGACGGCGGGTGCGGAACTCTTCGGTCTCTTCCAGCTTGCGGCGCAGGAAGAAGATAAACGGCACAATCAGGCAGCCGAACAGGAACGGGATCCGCCAGCCCCATTCACGAATGGCGCTCTCTTCCAGCATCGCGTTCAGCGCAAAGCCCATTGCGGCGGCCACCATAATCGCCACCTGCTGACTGCCGGACTGCCAGCTGGTAAAGAAGCCTTTGCGACCCGGCGTGGCAATTTCAGCCAGGTAGACCGACACGCCGCCAAGCTCCGCCCCGGCGGAAAAGCCCTGCAGCAAGCGTCCAGCCAGCACCAGCAGTGGCGCCCACAGGCCGATGCTCTCATAAGAGGGGATCAGCACAATCAGGAAGGTGCCGGCCGCCATAATCGACAGGGTGGTGATTAACCCTTTACGGCGACCCACCTTGTCGATGTAAGCCCCGAGGACAATCGCGCCAATGGGGCGCATTAAGAAGCCTGCGCCAAAGACGGCGAAGGTCATCATCAGTGACGCAAACTCACTGCTCGCCGGGAAGAAGGTATGCGCGATGTAGGTGGCATAGAACCCGAACAGGAAGAAGTCGAATTGCTCAAGGAAATTGCCCGAGGTGACGCGAAGTATCGCGCCCGCTCTTGCGCGTACGGTTGCAGGTGGGGTTGAGGAAATCATGGTCGTCTCCAGTTTTTTATTGACGTGTTGTCCGTCTGTTTCTGAAAACTGGCGCATTAAACGGAAATTAATAAGCGCAAATCACGCATGGACTGATGCGTGCTGCACATCAATGACAGGACGTTGACCGGGATTTACATACATAACAATAACTTAACAATTCATTGATTTTTCATTCACCATAATTCGCTAAGTGGCTGATATCGCTATTTTGTGATATCGCGCAGAAGGGCAGAGTAGCCGCTGCTCTTGTCGGGTGGCGCTTCGCTTACCCGACCTGTGAATTTTGTAGGCCCGTGCAAGCGTAGCGCCACCGGGCAAAACTGGCAGAGCGCTCTATTCAGCGCAGCGCCTGTGCAATTGCGCTAAACATCAGCGACGCTTCCAGCGGCTGGGCGCTGAAAGACGGCTCCGCCTGCGGCCAGGTGGACCACTGGACGATCACCAGGTTTTCCTTTTGATTCACCATAATCATCTGGCCAAAAATCCCCAGCGCCCAGAGTGAATCTTTCAGGGAATCCTCTGGCGCGGGCTTAACGTCTTTTGCCGTGGCGGGCACCTCGTTATTCCACCACTGATAGCCGTACAACCCTTTCGGATGCGCGTCTGAGACGGAACCTTTCGCCTGCGTCCAGTCTGACGACTCTTTTACCCAGCCGTCAGGCAGGATCTGTTTGCCCGAAGGGAGCGTACCGTTATGCAGGATAAATTCGCCGAAGCGGCCCCAGTCTTCCAGCGTGGCGTTAAAGCCGTGCGCGCCGACATCGTGCTGGCCTTTACGGTAGGCATGCCATACGCCGTCGTTCGCCATCCCGTACGGCTGCCAGATGCTTTTCTCCAGGTACGCCGCCAGCGTCATACCGGTGGCGCGCTCCAGCACGTCACCCAGCAGCCACGCGCCACCCGAGGAATAGGACCAGTTCTCTCCGGCCGGGTGTTCCCGATGTAATCCCTTCACCAGCTTACGCACGCAGTCGTAGGTGCCCGGCTTCGCTTCGCATTCGGTGAGCTGCGCGAAATCAGACTGAGGGTTGGTGTAGTCTTCGTTCCACGCCACGCCAGAGGTGTGAGTGATCAGCTGTCTCAGCGTCACGCCATCCCACGCCGTGCCTTTTAAATCGGGTTCGTAGCGGGTGATAAGATCGTCAAGGGAGTGAATTTTGCCCTCTTTAAGGGCGACCCCGACCAGCGCAGAGACCACGGATTTCCCCACCGAACGTGATGTCCAGAGCGTGGAATCGGTATTGCCTTCACCCAGATATTTCCACGCTATTTTGCCGTCCTTCAGCACCAGCATGCCGCTGACGTTCTGGCGTTTCACGTAATCCTGGAGGGTATAGGTCTTGCCATTAACCTGATACCGGGCGTCGGTAAGCGGTTTCTCTGCTGCCAGCAGCGGTGTGGCCTTTCCGTGGCGGAAAACATCGCCCGCGTAGTTGCGGTAGTCGTTACGAAAGCCCACCACGCGATCCGCCTGACTCCAGGTGAGCATGCTGTGCGTGTCGGGAAGGGTTGCGTCAAACGGTGCGGGGCACTGGTTGAGGTCGGTGCCGTGACAGGCAGCCATAACGGCAGGGGATAAGAGGCTGCTGACCACCAGTGCGGCGAGCAGGCTGCGGTTTAGCGTTTTGTTTTTCATGTTTATCTCGTTTGGTTCAGGAAGGGCTTCAGTTTAAGAAGCCGCGCCCTATAATAAAAAACGGGTTATGGGGGAAATTCCCCCGAAAACGGAATAAAGGGAGAGGAGGCGATGGTCTATTCATTTGCCCAGCTGGAGGCGTTTACTGCGGTGGCAGAGCACGGCAGCCTGATGAAGGCGGCCATTAAGCTCGGTAAAGACCGTACGACCCTGCGCGATCTGATCGATTTTCTTGAGGACGGGCTGGGTTATGCCCTGTTTCTGCGCGAGGGACGCAGCGTGCGGCTAACGCCTGAAGGGGAACAGCTTCAGCGACAGGCGCACCTGCTGATGCGTCAGGTGAAAGCCTTTGAGGCCTTTGCCAGAGCGGTGCCGGACAGCGCGATGCAGGACATTGCCCTTGTTTACGATCCATTCACCCCCCGGGCTTTTCTGCAGGCGCTGATTGCGGAGATGGCGGCACAAAAAATACGCCTGAGCCTGACCAGCGCGTCGCGTGACGAGGCCGAAGCCCTGCTGGCGAGCGGAGAGGCGGATTTAGGTATCTGCCAGGCGCGTAACCGCAGCGTGGGTAATGAGATGGAGTGGCGGGCTCTGGGAGCCATCGACATGGATTTTTACGCCGCAGACGCGCTTTTTGCGAAGGTTGCCACGCCGGTTTCGCTGCTCGATCTCTCTCTGGTTCCGCAGGTGGTTATGCATGCCGCGTCAGATGAACCGGTTGCCCGTCGTCTGCAAATTGCCGGGCATACCCTTTTCACTAATGAAATTGAGATGCTGCGCGGCCTGCTGGAGCAGGGCTGTGGCTGGGGCTTTTTGCCGACCCATCTTCATGCGACGCAGTGGAAAAACGTAAAAAGGCTGCCCACCGAAGTGGGCAGCCAGGGGATAAGTCAGACGATGGTCACTATCTGGAAGCCGGGCAGCGACAAGCGTGAGCGGATCAATCAAACGTTGTCGCGGCTGCCGGCACTATGGAAACGCTCAGCGCTGTGAACATCCCTGGCACTGTTTGTTCTGGATCTGCTGGAAGAAGTCGTTACCTTTGTCATCCACCAGGATAAACGCCGGGAAGTTCTCCACTTCGATTTTCCAGATGGCTTCCATTCCCAGTTCCGGGTACGCCACGCACTCCAGGCTCTTGATGCTGTTTTGCGCCAGTACCGCCGCCGGGCCGCCGATGCTGCCCAGGTAGAAGCCGCCGTGTTTGTGGCAGGCATCCGTCACCTGCTGGCTGCGGTTGCCTTTGGCCAGCATGATCATGCTCGCGCCGTGGGACTGCAGTAAATCCACATACGAGTCCATGCGGCCCGCAGTGGTTGGGCCGAGGGAGCCGGAGGCATAACCTTCCGGTGTTTTGGCCGGGCCCGCGTAGTAAATCGGATGGTCTTTAACGTACTGCGGCAGTTCCTCGCCGTTGTCGAGCAGCTCTTTCAGCTTCGCGTGGGCGATATCACGCGCCACGATGATGGTGCCGTTCAGCGACAGGCGGGTAGAGACCGGGTACGCGGAAAGCTGCGCCAGGATCTCGTTCATCGGCGTGTTGAGGTTGATGCTGACCACGTCACCTTCGCCCTGCTGGCGCAGCGATTCAGGAATGTACTGACCCGGGTTGTGTTCCAGTTTTTCAATCCAGATCCCGTCGCGGTTGATTTTCGCTTTGATGTTACGGTCTGCGGAGCAGGAGACACCCATGCCGATTGGGCAGGAGGCACCGTGGCGCGGCAGGCGGATCACGCGGATATCGTGAGCGAAGTATTTACCACCAAACTGCGCACCCAGACCCAGGTTCTGCGCTTCCTGGAGCAGTTCCTGTTCGAGCTGAACATCGCGGAACGCCTGGCCGTGCTCGTTCCCCTCGGTAGGCAGGGCGTCGTAGTAGCGGGTGGAGGCCAGCTTCACCGTTTTCAGCGTCGCTTCCGCGGAGGTTCCGCCAATCACGAAGGCAATATGGTAAGGCGGACAGGCCGCGGTACCCAGGGTGCGCATTTTCTCCACCAGATAGTTTTTCAGCTTCGCCGGAGTGATCAGCGCTTTGGTTTCCTGATAGAGGTAGGTTTTGTTGGCTGAACCGCCGCCTTTCGCCATGCAGAGGAATTTGTACTCGTCGCCGTCGACGCTGTAGAGATCGATCTGCGCAGGCAGGTTGGTGCCGGTGTTCACCTCTTTATACATATCCAGCGCCGCGTTCTGGGAGTAGCGCAGGTTGTCTTCGATGTAGGTGTTGTACACCCCCTGACTCAGCGCGGCTTCATCGCCACCGCCGGTCCAGACACGCTGGCCTTTTTTACCCATGATGATCGCCGTGCCGGTATCCTGGCAGGTTGGCAGTACGCCTTTAGCGGCGATTTCAGAGTTACGCAGGAACTGCAGGGCAACGTACTTATCGTTCTGGCTCGCTTCCGGGTCGTTAAGAATGGCGGCGACCTGCTTCTGATGGGAAGGACGCAGCATAAACGCAGCATCGTGGAACGCCTGCTGTGCCAGCAGCGTCAGCGCCTCTGGCTCGACTTTCAGGACTTCCTGACCGTCGAACTCAGCAACGGAGACGTGCTCTTTGGTCAGCAGATAATATTCGGTGTCGTCGTGCGCGAGTGGGAAGGGGTTTTGATAAAAAAACGGTTTGTTTGACATAGCTTGCTCCAGAAAAATAAAACCGCCGGAGGAGAAGTCCGGCGGTCAGGAATCAGAACATCATGGACATCCACGGATAACCAATCAGCAGCAGGGCCGCCAGGAAGATGGCACCGAAGATAGTGCCCAGGCGCCAGTAGTCTTTGGTTGGCAGGTAGCCACTACCGTAGTAAATCGGGCTTGGGCCGGTACCGTACGGGGTGATGATCCCCATCACACCCAGCGAGGTCACCATCAGCAGGACGAAGACTTCCATATTCATGCCCGGAATGGTGGAGGCGATGGTCAGCATCGCCGGCAGCAGCGCGGTGGTGTGCGCGGTGGTGCTGGCAAACAGGTAGTGCAGCAGGTAGAACGCCAGCAGCAGTACGATGGTGGCAACGCCCGGCGAGATACCGCTCATTAACAGACCGCCCTCTTTACCCAGCCAGCTGATAAAGCCGGTAGAGGAGAGGCCATCCGCCAGCGCGACCAGGGTGGCGAACCAGACGAAGGTATTCCACGCGGCTTTATTGCCGGTGATATCGTTCCACTCCAGCACGCCGGTCCACAGCATCAGACCCACAATCAGCAGGGCAGCCATGGCTGGTTCAATCCACGCGGCGGCGAAGATCCACATCAGCAGCGCACAGCACACGAACACCAGCAGCAGAATTTCATTGCGGGACAGTTTGCCCAGTTTTTCCAGTTCACGGGTTGCCCACAGCGGTACTTCATTATTCACTTTGACTTCTGGTGGGTAGAACCAGTAGGCCAGCAGCGGCATGGTCAGAATCAGCAGAATGCCCAGCGGCAGGAAGGCGAGGAACCAGGTACCCCAGGAGATATCAATCCCTACCGTGCTTTTCACCAGCGCCAGTGCCAGCAGGTTCGGCGCAAGGGCGGAGAGGAACATCGAGCTGGTGATACAGGCCGCGGTGATCGCCACCCACATCAGGTACGAACCAATTTTACGCGCGCTTGGGTCGTTTGGTTTTGAGCCATACAGCGGCGGCAGGTTAGCGATGATCGGGTAGATGGTCCCGCCGCTACGTGCGGTGTTGGACGGCGTAAACGGTGCCAGCAGCAGATCCGCGAAGGTGATGGCATAACCGAGCGTCAGGCTGCGACGGCCGAGATATTTCACCAGAATCAGCGCCAGACGGCGGCCGAAGCGGGTTTTATCATAGCCAGCGGCGAACATGAAGGCGCCGAAGATCAGCCACACAGTCGAGTTACCAAACCCGCTGACCGCCCACTTAAAGGAGGCACCTGCCAGCTTGAATTTCGGGTCGGCCAGCTGTTCAGGGCTGAACAGCACCCACTGGCTGCACAGCGCAATCGCCACCACGCCGGTCAGACCGATCACCGCGCCCGGCAGCGGTTCGAAGATTAAACCGACGATCACGCCGACAAAGATCGCGAAGTAGTGCCACGCATAAGGCGGCAGTCCTTCTGGTACCGGAACAAACAGCAGCAGGACGGCGACGATGACGGGCAATGCCATCATCAGCAGTCGTTTTGCTTTCCCATTTGATGCCTGGTTCGCCACAGGGGGCGTTACAGCAGTTTTTGTATTCATAGTTTCACGTCTTAAGTTGTCAAAAATTCGGTCGCACTGAAAAACAAAATTGCTTTCTTAAGTTTCTTTGCTTTTTTTAGTTATTAAAGGTGCTGATTTGTATTTTCAGTAATAGCGATTTAACGCATTTTTGTTTGCGCTAAATTAAAAATTGATGATGTTTTTATATTGCGCTTTTGGATGCCATAACTATTGATCGCGATCAAAAAAAGAGAATTGCAGCGGTATTTTTATGCTTTTATTAATAACCACTCTGGCGTATGTGGGTATTACGTATATTATGAGTTCAATTTATCATTTCTGTAACAATGTCGAATTTTGATAATTTTTATATGATTGATTTGTATAGATTTTATTGGTTTTTGGTGAAGTGGTTTTACCATTCATTATTTAACGAATTTTAAATTATTGTGAATGGCTAAATTACAATCACTAACACCAATGTGTTATTTGTGTTATCGCAGGGATTAAATAGTTTTTTAACTAACGTAATAACTTTAGAAACTAAAAAAATCATTATATTAATATCATGGCATCGGCAAATAACGACGAAATAAAAAATCAATCCGATAACGAATTCTTAATTTTTAAAGTTTGGAGTTTCAATTATGAGCACTAACGAACGTATTCTGAGCCCCTTCACATTACCGAATGGCACCGAACTGAAAAACCGTTTGTTAATGGCACCCATGACCACCTGTACCGGCTATTACGACGGCACGGTCACCAGCGAGTTGGTGGAGTACTATCGGGCCCGTTCCGGCAGCATTGGTACCATTATTGTTGAATGCTGCTTTATCGATGATCTCGGCCTTGCGTTCCCCGGCGCGATTGGTATCGATAACGACGAGAAAATCGCCGGGCTGGCGAAAATCGCGGACGCCATTAAATCCAAAGGCTCGAAAGCCCTGCTGCAGATCTACCACGGCGGCCGTATGGTCGATCCAAAACTGATCGGTGGCCGCACGCCGGTTGGCCCAAGCGCCGTTGCCGCGCCGCGTGACGGGGCCGCCACGCCGGTTGCCCTGACCGGTGAAGAGGTGGAAGGCATGATCGGCAAGTTTGGTGAAGCCGTTCGCCGCGCTATCCAGGCCGGTTTCGACGGGGTTGAAATTCACGGCGCAAATACCTACCTGATTCAGCAGTTCTACTCCCCGAACTCTAACCAGCGCGACGACGAGTGGGGCGGCAGCCGCGATAACCGCGCTAAATTCCCGCTGGCGGTGCTGGATATCACGCACAAAATGGTGCGCCAGTACGCGGACGACGCGTTCATTATTGGCTACCGTTTCTCCCCTGAAGAGCTGGAAGTCCCGGGCATCCGCTTTGAAGACACCATGTACCTGCTGGAAAAACTGGCGGCGCGCGGTGTGGATTATCTGCACTTCTCCGTGGGGGCGACCCTGCGTCCTTCCATTGTCGACACCCAGGATCCAACCCCGCTCATCAAAAAATATTGCGCCATGCGCTCTGAAACCCTGGCTCAGGTTCCGGTGATGGGTGTCGGCGGCGTGGTGAATGCCGCAGACGTTAACGAGGCGCTGGATAGCGGTTACGACCTGATTGCTGTGGGCCGCGCCACCATCGCTTACCCGGACTGGACTGACCGGATCGCGGCCGGTGAAAGCCTGGAGCTGTTTATGGACAGCACCAAACGCGAAGAGCTGAGCATTCCTGAACCGCTGTGGCGTTTCTCGCTGGTGGAAGCGATGATCCGCGATATGAGCATGGGCGAATCAAAATTCAAACCAGGCATGTTCACTGAGAAAGTGCAGGACGATGTTAACGAACTGGTAATCAACGTTAGCCTGGAAACCGATCGCATCGCCGATATTGCGCTGGCGTCTGGCCCGAGCGAAGACGTTGAGTTTGTCACCAGCTTTGAAGAGATCCGCACCCGCATTCTGGACGCCAACACCCCGCACGTGGATGCCATCACGGGTGCAACCAGCCAGAGTGAAGCGGTGAAAAAAGCGGTCTCTAAAGCGATGCTGAAATCCAGCAAAGCGCTGGCGGCAGAAGAGGGCGCTGACCCGAACGCGACCCGCAGCGTGGATGTGGTGGTAGTGGGTAGCGGCGGTGCCGGTCTGGCCGCAGCCATTCAGGCCCACGATGAAGGCGCGAGCGTGCTGATTGTTGAGAAGATGCCAACCATCGGCGGGAACACCATCAAAGCTTCTGCCGGGATGAATGCCGCCGAGACGCGCTTCCAGCGGGTGAAAGGGATCCAGGACAGCAAAGAGCTGTTCTACCAGGAGAGCCTGAAAGGGGGCGGTAACAAGAACAACCCGGAACTGCTGCGCCGCTTCGTGGAGAATGCGCCGCAGGCGATTGAATGGCTGGCAACCCGCGGCATTATGCTGAATGACATCACCACCACCGGCGGGATGAGCATTGACCGTACGCACCGTCCAAAAGACGGCTCTGCGGTAGGCGGCTATCTGATCAGCGGCCTGGTGCGTAACGTCAACAAACGCAACATCGACGTGATGCTCGATACGTCCGTCAGCGACATCTTGTTCGAAAACGGCGAAGTCACCGGCGTGCGTCTGACCACAGAAGAGAACGAAACCCTCACCGTGACCACTAAAAGCGTCATTGTCGCCACCGGTGGCTTCAGCGCCAACAGCCAGATGGTGGTGAAATACCGCCCTGACCTGGAAGGTTTTGTCACCACCAACCACAAAGGGGCAACCGGCGGCGGTATCGCGCTGCTGGAACGCATCGGTGCCGGTACGGTAGATATGGGTGAAATTCAGATCCACCCAACCGTTGAGCAGAAAACCTCGTACCTGATTTCCGAATCCATTCGCGGCGGCGGAGCGATTCTGGTGAACCAGCAGGGGAACCGTTTCTTCAATGAGATGGAAACTCGCGATAAAGTCTCGGCGTCTATCATCGCACTGCCGGAGAAATACGCGTATATCGTCTTTGACGAGCACGTTCGTGCCAAAAACAAAGCGGCGGATGAGTACATCGCCAAAGGCTTTGTGACCAGCGCCAGCTCGCCAAAAGCCCTGGCCGAGGCGCTGGGTATGGATTACCACGCTTTCCTGGCGACCCTTGAGCGCTACAACGGCTTTGTTGAAAAACAGCATGACGATGATTTTGGCCGTACCACCGCGCTGCGTGCGCCCATCAACGAAGGGCCGTTCTATGCCATTCAGATTGCGCCGGGCGTGCACCACACCATGGGCGGCGTGACCATCAACACCGAAACCTGCGTGCTGGACAGCAACCACAACGTGCTGCCAGGGGCGTTTGCGGCCGGTGAAGTGGTCGGCGGGATCCACGGCGGTAATCGTATCGGCGGTAACGCGGTGGCAGATATCATTATTTTTGGTACGCTAGCCGGACATCAGGCGGCGATGCGCTCAAAAAGAACGTAAGGCTCCTGTTTTCCTGGCCGGATAAGCGTTGCGCTGTCCGGCATTCTCCCCGGCGGCGCGGCGCCTGCCGGGGCTACCTCTGAGGAAACTGCCATGTCTGATGACAACCGCGTCTACAGCTACTCCGCCGTCCTGATGGGCTCTCCCATCCTCCTGAAACTCTTTTCCCATGACGAAGCCCTCGCGTCCCGCGTATTTCGCTTAATCAAACAGTACGAAGATCTGCTTACCGTTAACCGTGCGCATTCACAGGTGATGGATATCAACCATGCGGCCGGTCAGCATCCGGTTGCAGTCAGCAGTCCGGTGTTTGAGTTGATCCGCTGCGCGAAAGCGGCAAGCGTGCTTAAAGACAGCGCGTTTAACCTGGCCATCGGCCCGCTGGTGAAACGGTGGAAAATCGGCTTTCGCGGCGACAGCGTGCCGCCCGCCGAAGACATCGCCGCCTTGCTGGCGATTACCCGCCCTGAGGATGTGGTGCTGGACGAGGCCAGCAGTAGCGTCTTTTTGACCCAAAAAGGGATGGAGATCGACCTGGGTGCTATCGCCAAAGGCTATATCGCCGACAGGGTGCGGGATTATCTGCGCAAAGAGGGCGCTAAACTCGGGCTGATCAACCTTGGGGGCAATATCCAGACGCTGGGCTCGCCGGAGGGGGGCTGGAGCGTGGGGCTTAAAAAACCGTTTGCGGGTGATGAGCTGATCGGCGCGATGACGGTAGAGAACCGCTCCGTGGTGACGTCGGGAACCTATGAACGCTACTTTGAACAAAACGGCAGGCGCTACCACCATATCCTTGACCCGCGTACCGGGTATCCGCTTGATAACGAACTGGACAGCGTGACCATCATTTCAAACGATTCCATCGACGGGGATATCTGGACCACGCTGATGTACGGCATGGGCGTGGAGAAAGGCTGCGCGGTGCTGCGCGCGCGACCTGATATTGAAGCGATTTTTGTGACCAAAACAAAAGAAGTGGTGCTCTCTTCAGCGCACCACTTCCGCTTTACCTTGCTGGATAACAGCTATCGCATTACTGACAGTACTGTTTGAGCAGGCCTGTCTGCTCGGGCTGGAGACGGTAACGATATACCGGGCGCCCGGTAGCGCCATAGTGAATGCTGGTGAATAGAATATTGATTTGCGCCAGCCAGATCAGATATTTGCGGCAGGAGACGCGCGAGATATTCACTGCACTGGCCAGGTCATCGGTGGAAAACTCGGTCTCCGGGTGAGCGTCAATCCACTGGCAGATAGTGCGCAGCGTTTGCGGCGTTAACCCTTTTGGCAGCTTTTTGCTGTCTGCCAGCTCCGGCGCGCCGCCGTGGATCAGCCTGTCGACGTCCGCCTGCTCATAATACTGGTGCGAGCCCATCAGGCTGTGCTTTGCCTTCCAGCCGTTCAGCGCCTCTTCAAAGCGCGGGAACTGGAACGGTTTAATCAGATAATCCACCACGCCGTAATGGATAGAGGTCTGGATTGTCGCGGCGTCCGCAGCCGAAGAGATCATAATGACATCGATTGGGCGACCGGAGGCGCGGATCACCGGCAGCAGATCCAGCCCGTTATCCTGCTGCATGTAGACATCCAGCAGCACCAGATCAACCGGCTGGGCAGGGTTGTTAATAATGGCCTCGGCCTGGTTCAGCGTGGAGGCGACGCCGCAGCAGCTAAAGCCTTCAACACGGTTAACATACAGACGGTTGAGGTCGGCTACCATGGCGTCATCATCGACAATTAATACATTTATCACGCGATATTCCTCTCGCTATCCCAGGGGATGTGAACAAAAAATTGGGTAAATACGCCAGGTTCAGATTCGACGGTGATATCACCGCCCAGGTTCTGAATTTGCTGGCGGGCAAGGAACAGCCCAACGCCCCGGTTTTCACCTTTTGTTGAGAAGCCTTTAGTAAAAATAGTCTCCAGCTGGGCGGGATCAATTCCCGGGCCGTCATCGCTGACTTCACAGCTGAGCCAGCCATTCTGATAGTGCAGCAGCAGGGTGATTTCGCCTTCCGGCTGGCCCTCCATCGCGTCCAGTGCGTTTTCAATCAAATTACCGAGCACGGTGACCAGCACCGCGACCTGCTCTTCGTTGGCGGTATCCGGTATCTGGCACTCATCCGCCAGGGTGAGGGTGATCCCCGCTTCTTTCGCCCGGTTGATTTTACCCAGCAGGAACCCGGCAATCACCGGCGATTTCACCTTGCTCTGGATGGTGCCAATGTCCGTCTGATAATTGTGCGCTGTCTGCAGGATGTACTCTTCCAGTTTGTCGTAGCGCTTGATATGCAGCAGGCCCAGGATCACGTGCAGTTTGTTCATAAACTCGTGCGTGTGGGCGCGCAGGGCATCGACGTAATTCACCATGCCGTCGATGCGCTGCATCAGCTGGCTGATTTCGGTTTTGTCGCGGAAGGTGGTGATGGCGCCTATCACCCGCTCCTGGCTTTTCACCGGCACCATGTTGCACAGCAGCAGCCGTCCGTTGCAGCTGATCTCCTGATCCTGACGCGCGATGCCCGTCTTTGACACCTCACGCAGGCTGGCCAGCAGGGGCGCGCTGGCGTTTTCGGTCTGCTTGCCGGAGGGCAGGAGCAATATCTCTCTGGCGGTGTGGTTTATCATCGTCACGCGGCCATGAATATCGACCGCTAACACTCCTTCGCGCAGCGACTGCAGCATCGCCTGACGTTGTTCAAACAGCGCGGAGATTTCATACGGCTCCAGCCCGAACAGGATGCGTTTCAGAACGCGAACCAGTCCCCAGATCGCCATGGAGCTCATAAAGATACTGAACAAAATGGTCCAGACGGCGTTGAGTCGCCCGCGGGCGATCTGGTCTTCCACTTTTTTTAGCGAGATGCCGACCACCACCACGCCGATCTGCTCGTGCTGGCTGTCATACACGGGCGTAAATACGCGAAGGGCTTCCGCGAGCGCGCCCCGGTTAACGGAGACGTTCTCTTTCCCTTCCAGCGCCGGGTTCAGATCGTCGCCGATAAAATGCAGGCCAATCAGCGCTTCGTTCGGGTGCGAATAGCGAATACCGCGCATGTCGGTGACCACGGTCAGCAGCAGGTCGTTGCGTTTTGTAACGCCCTGGGCGATGGGCTGGATGATATCGGCCTGCGGCGGTTGCATCAGGCCGCGCTGGATCTCCGGGCTGTTCGCCAGCGTTCGGGCAATACCCAGCGCCGTATCCTTGACGTCATCACGGGTTGCCCGGGTGATCTGCACTGAATAGAGCGCAAAGACCAGCAGCAGCACAGAGGCGATGATCGCGCACACCATCAACGTGACCAGCGTGTTCAGTTTCATGGGGCGCTTGCGCGTCTGGGGAAAGGGCTGCAAATCGCTCATCAACACTCCGCGATGAAGAAGAAAGGGGTAATTATCGCCGATGACGCGCTTTTCTTAAAGCTGTGTAAAAGCATGCATTTGCTCCGCTTTTCGTGACCCTCCTCGCATGTCATCCATATAAAACACTTTATAGTGTGTGGGTACTCATAATAAGGAGGCTGTTTATGAGCATTATGCTTACCGGTTCGGTCAAGGAAAGACGGCACGCCAGCACGATGAATATCGATAGATTGTCCACGCTGGACATGCTGAAAGTCATTCACCAGGATGATGCACTTATCTCCGCTGCAATCACCCCTTTTTTACCCATTATTGCCCGTGTGGTGGATAACGCCGCCGCGACCCTGAGCCACGGGGGGCGTCTGGTTATGGTTGGCGCGGGGCCGTCCGGCTGTGTGGCGAAACAGGCGGCGGATGAGTATGCCCCGGGTAAAACCCCGGTGATTGCCATCACGGCGGGCGACGATGCGACAAGCTACGAGCGCGGCGTTGCCGACCTGCAGGCGATTAACTTTGGCGAGCACGATATGATGCTGGCGGTCACCGTAAGCGGAAAAACGCCGTGGGTCTGGGGCGCCATGCGGCATGCGTGGTCGCTCGGTTCACCGGTGGCGGTGATTACCGATAATGCGCAAAGCGAAGCGGCGCAGCTGGCAAGTATGGTGATTGCGCCAGAGCTGGGCCCGGATGTGGTTGCCGGGTATCTGAATACCAAAGCGGCCATTGCGCAGAAAATGATCCTCTCTATGGTGACCACCGGGCTGGCCGTCCGCACCGGGCGGGTTTACAGCAACTTGCGCGTGGATCTGGAGGCGAGCAGCACCCAGTGGGCTGAACGGCAAATCGCGATAGTGATGGAAGCGGGGGGATGCACCCGAGCGGTAGCAAAAGCCGCGCTGGAGAGCTGTAACCATAACTGCAAAACGGCGGTGCTGATGGTGCTGACCGGGCTGGATGCCTGGAAAGCGCATGAGTTGCTTGCGCAGAATAACGGGTTTATTCGGGTGGCGTTGCAGGAAGCGCCGTAATAGAGCGCGCAGGAATAAAAAAAGGCCGCGATTGCGGCCTTTGGTGTTTTGGGGGATTAGAACTGGTAAACAATACCCATCGCGAACTGATCGTCAGTTGCGTTGCCAGTGATGGCACCGTCTTCTTCGTCCAGCAGGTTAAATTTATAGGCAGTATAAACGTTCATGTTTTTATTGAAGTAGTACCAGGTACCCACTTCAATATAATTTACGCGGTCAGCGTCAACGCCTTTATAGCCATTACGGGCATACAGATCTTTACCCTGTGAATATACATAGCCCAGGGATGGACGCAGACCAAAGTCGAATTGATACTGAACAACGGCTTCAACGTTTTGGGTCTTATTGGCGAAGGCGTTATATCCAACTTTAGTCATATTACGGGTTTCACCGTACATTACCGCAGCATAAACGTTGTTTGCATCATATTTAGCAGACAGAGACCAAACTTCCGCCGTATCGCCATAACCGTCAGCAGATTGCTCATCGGTACGATCGGATTTACCGTAGACGCCAACGAAACCAAAGCCATCAAGGTTATAATTCACAGACATGCTGTAACCATCACCATTTGCTTTGAATTCATTGCGGTTATCGTTTTTACCCTGGTACTGAACAGCAAAGTTAAGACCTTCAACCATACCGAAGAAATCGGTGTTACGGTAGGTCGCAACGCCATTGGTACGCTGAGTCATAAAGTTATCTGTGGCAGCCCATGAGTCGCCACCCCATTCAACCAGCATATCGGTATACGCCGCGCCGTCATAAGCCACGCCGTAATTGCGGCCATAATCGAATGAACCGTAGTCTGCGAATTTCAGACCTGCAAAGGCCAGACGTGTACTTTCGTCCTGCTCACCTTCAGGCTTGCTGGCTTCAATGTTGTATTCAAACTGGCCGTAACCGGTCAGTTGACTATTAATTTGCGTTTCGCCTTTTACGCCAAAACGGGCATATGACGTATCTTCATTTTCACTGTTGCTTTCATCAGTGTTGGACCAGATGCGTTCACCAACCATCTTTCCATAGAAATCAAGTTTATTACCGCCTTTGTTATAAATCTCAGCGGCATTTGCTGCGCCAGCCATTAATAACGCGGGTACAAGAATGGCCAATACTTTTCTTTTCATTATATATTCCCTTTAGAGATAATTTATATGAATATATGTAATCACGCTCCGCAACTACAGCATCGATACTATTCCAGGAGAGAGGGTTTAAGTTCAATAATAAATGTAATTAAATGGGTAAAAATATTACTAAATATTTCTAAGTGTCGCTTTATTTTTCTCGTGAATTATAATTTGAAATATATATTGGTTAATTATTGTTAAGTATTTTTCGTGGTTATTTTATAAATTCTATTATTAGCCTTAATTATATTTCTCCGAATTAAACACTCACCAGTCGTCCTCTTCTGTAACCTTGCCCAGGATCAACTTAAGGCAAACTGAGCGTCAGAAACCTTCACACAGCACAGGGTTTAATGCCAAAATGTGACGATTATCACAAAACCAGAGTAAGCATGTGCAAACGGTACGGCAGTGACCGTGGAGTGAAAGATGGAACGAAAAATCGAACGCAGCCTGGGAGGCAAACTGGCCCTGTGGGTGTTTTACGCTTTTTGCGGTTACTTTGTCTGGGCAATGGCCCGGTATATCTGGGTGATCAGTAAAATACCGTCGCTGCCGAATGCGGCAGTGGAAGGGGATTTGGGGTCGACCAGCGGCAAATGGCTTGGGGCATTGCTGGGGTTTCTGGTGCTGGGCACGGTCGGCCTGATCCTGGGCGGGATTGCGTGGTACACCCGTCCCCGTCAGGACAACTCGTGATAGCGTCCGGGAAAGTTGCTATTGTAACCATTTTAACAACAGGACGTGATGATGGAACTTACGCAGTGGCAGCAACGTTTTGAGCGCTGGCTCGGGGAAAACCACACCACCGACGACACCGCGCATGATATTTCGCACTTTCGTCGCGTCTGGATGACGGCGCAAAAAATCATGGCTAACCGGGCGGTCGAGCCGCTGGTGATCCTGACCGCCTGCTATTTCCACGATATTGTCAGCCTGCCGAAAAACCATCCTGAACGTGGCCAGTCATCCCAGCTGGCAGCGCGTAAAACGCGTGAGATCCTGCATCGCGACTTCCCGGACTTTCCCCCCGCGCATTATGACGCCGTGGCGCATGCTATTGAGGCGCACAGCTTCAGCGCCGGGATCGCGCCGCAGAGTCTGGAAGCGAAAATTGTGCAGGATGCTGACCGGCTGGAAGCGTTAGGGGCGATTGGCCTGGCGCGCGTGTTTGCCGTTTCTGGGGCGCTGGGCGTGCCGCTTTTTGACGCACACGATCCCTTTGCTGATGCGCGAACCCCTGATGACCGGGCGTTTGCCCTCGACCATTTTCAGACCAAGCTGCTGCACCTGCCTGATACAATGCAAACAGAAATGGGGCGCGAGCTGGCACGCCACAACGCCGATTTTCTCATCCAGTTTATGGCAAAACTGAGTGCCGAAGTACAGGGTGACTGCCTGGGGCTGGATAGCCAGGTACTGAGCCGCTTCCGTCGCAGTTTGCACCGTTGAACTGTGGTAATCTGTTTCCAGTCTTTATTGTCCGGTCAAAAGAATGCAGGAAAATCGATCAGTGAGTGAGCCCGCACCTGAGCAGGCTGAGAAATCAACGGCAACGGTGCAGGCGCTGCTGCGCCAGCTGCTGGATATCTATGATGCCAAAACCCTCGCCAGCCAGCTCATGGCACACGGTGAGGGCCACTGGAGCCCGGCAATCATTAAGAGACTTATCACCAGCGAGCGGGCAGGGCATCGCCTGAGCGACGGCGAGTTTCGTTATCTGCAAACATTGCTTCCGCGTCCTTCCGCCGCCCATCCCCACTATGCCTTCCGCTTTATCGATCTGTTTGCCGGTATCGGGGGCATTCGACACGGATTTGAAGCCATCGGCGGACAGTGCGTCTTCACCAGCGAGTGGAACAAACACGCGGTCCGCACCTATAAAGCCAACTGGTATTGTGACCCGGATGCGCATCAGTTCAACGCGGATATCCGCGATGTCACGCTGAGCCATAAAAGCGGCGTGAGCGATGAAGAGGCGGCAGAGCATATTCGCCAGAACATCCCGGCGCATGACGTACTGCTGGCGGGCTTCCCGTGTCAGCCATTCTCGCTTGCCGGGGTATCGAAGAAAAATGCCCTCGGACGTGCCCACGGTTTTGCCTGCGATACGCAGGGAACCCTGTTTTTTGATGTCGCCCGTATTATCGATGCCCGCCGTCCGGCCATTTTTGTGCTGGAAAACGTCAAGAATTTAAAGAGTCATGACGGCGGTAAAACCTTCCGCATTATTATGCAGACGCTGGATGAGCTGGGCTACGACGTGGCGGATTCCCAGGATATGGGTGCCGATGATCCGAAAATCATTGACGGGAAACACTTCCTGCCCCAGCACCGGGAACGTATTGTGCTGGTCGGGTTCCGCCGCGATCTCAACCTGAAAGGTGATTTTACCCTGCGGGATATCCCGTCGCTCTATCCGGCGCGCCGTCCGTCCGTCGCCGATCTTCTGGAGCCCGCCGTCGACGCGAAATTTATCCTCACCCCGGTGCTGTGGAAGTACCTCTATCGCTATGCCAAAAAGCATCAGGCAAAAGGCAACGGTTTTGGTTTTGGCCTGGTCAACCCGAACGATCCGCACTGTGTCACCCGCACCCTGTCCGCGCGCTATTACAAAGACGGTGCGGAGATCCTGATCGATCGTGGCTGGGACAAAGCGCTGGGCGAGAAAGACTTTGATAACCCTGAGAACCAGCGTCATCGTCCTCGTCGCTTAACCCCACGCGAGTGCGCGCGGCTGATGGGGTTTGAGACGCCGCAGGGGTACAGCTTCCGCATTCCGGTCTCTGATACGCAGGCCTACCGACAGTTTGGCAACTCGGTGGTGGTGCCCGCCTTTGCGGCGGTGGCGAAACTGCTGTCCTCACGCATTAAACAGGCGGTTGCCCTGCGCCAGAGTGAGGCCGTCAATGACGGATGTGCACAATAAGGCGACGCGCAGTAAAAACATGCGTGCCATCGGCACGCGTGATACGGCAATTGAGAAACGCCTCGCCGGGCTACTGACCGAGGCAGGCTTTGACTTTCGGGTGCAGGATGCCGCACTTGCCGGGCGTCCTGATTTCGTCATTGATGCCTATGAGTGCATTATCTTTACCCACGGCTGCTTCTGGCACCGTCACGACTGCTATCTGTTTAAAGTCCCGGCGACGCGCACCGATTTCTGGCTGGAGAAGATTGGCAAAAACGTCCAGCGCGATCGGCGGGATATCGCCACGCTTGTCGAACAGGGATGGCGGGTGCTGGTGGTGTGGGAGTGTGCGCTACGCGGCAGACTGAAGCTGAACGATCGGGATCTGACCGAACGGCTGGAAGAGTGGATCTGCGGCGGC
This sequence comes from Enterobacter cloacae complex sp. 277I4, assembly GCF_050031465.1. Classification (NCBI taxonomy): domain Bacteria; kingdom Pseudomonadati; phylum Pseudomonadota; class Gammaproteobacteria; order Enterobacterales; family Enterobacteriaceae; genus Enterobacter; species Enterobacter cloacae complex sp. 277I4. Next base: position 3,206,167 of record NZ_JBLGWC010000001.1, on the reverse strand, counting down.
GGTCAGACCGCGCAGATCGACACTCAGGGCATTCATCCGTTTACGGTTTCTCCACCTGACACGGCACCACCTCAGGCTTAGCGGGCAGCAGGTATTTCCCCAGCGTGACCAGCACCACGGCAAAGACAATCACGCCCAGCGCCAGCCATTCAACCGGCGACAGCGTTTCACCGCCGAGTCCCGTTCCCAGCAGCACGGCCACGACCGGGTTAACGTAGGCGTAGCTGGTGGCGACCGCCGGAGAGACGTTGCGGATGAGGAACATGTACGCATTAATGGCAATGATGGAGCCAAACAGCGCCAGATAACCCACGGCAAGGAAGCCAGACAGATCCGGCATGGTTGTCAGCGTTTCGCCCGTCAGCATGGAGGCAATCAGCAGCACAATGCCTGCGGCAAGCATCTCAATGGCACCCGCCATCATGCCGGACGGCAGCTCAATACGCGAACCATAGACGGAGCCAAACGCCCAGCTCATGGATCCGATAAGGATAATCACGGCCCCCCACGGGTTACCGCTCAGGTTGCCGCCGCTGTTGAGCAGAATGATCCCGGCGAGCCCAATTCCAATCCCCAGCCATTCCAGCTTGCGGGTGCGAATGCCGAAAAGACGGCTAAAGCAGAGCGTGAACAGCGGGACGGTGGCGACCACTACCGCCGCGATACCGGAGGGCACGTTCTGATGTTCAGCAACCGTGACAAAGCCGTTGCCCACGGCCAGCAGCAGCAGGCCAATCAGCGCCGCATTCAGCATCGGGCGCAGCGGGGGGAGTTTATGTCCGCGCAGCAGCAGGAAGGCCATCAGCAGGACGCCAGCCGAGAGAAAACGGATACCCGCCATCATCAGCGGAGGCCAGCTTTCCACCCCAATGCGAATGACGAAGTAGGTTGACCCCCAGATGATATACAGCGAAAAGAGCGCCCCGATGAGCGGTAGTAAGTGCCGAAAACGCATAGTCCCTCACGACGAAATAAAAAGTTCGCTCATAGTAAACGCCAAAACTACCGGGCTGGCGAGCCCTTTAATTGTGTAGTTGCTGTGAAATTTTTGTTGACGCAATGTGCCTGTTTCCGGGTGTGCGGTTTTGTTCCATACTATTCACTTAATTAGCAAAAAAAGAAGGATAGTCATTTTGGCGGGAAGTAGCTTATTAACATTGCTGGACGATATTGCCACCTTGCTGGACGATATTTCCGTTATGGGAAAACTGGCGGCGAAGAAAACAGCAGGGGTTCTGGGGGATGATTTATCGCTAAATGCGCAACAGGTAAGCGGGGTGCGGGCTAACCGTGAGTTGCCGGTAGTATGGGGCGTGGCGAAAGGCTCATTCCTCAACAAGGTGATCCTGGTGCCGCTGGCGCTGCTGATCAGCGCCTTTATCCCCTGGGCGATTACGCCGCTGCTGATGATTGGCGGCGCTTTTTTATGCTTTGAAGGGGTAGAGAAGGTGCTGCACTCCTTCGCCGCGAGGAAGAAGCACGACACGCCAGAAATGCGCCAGCAGCGTCTGGAAGCGCTGGCAGCGCAGGATCCAAAAACCTTCGAACGCGATAAAATCAAGGGCGCCGTTCGTACCGACTTTATTCTGTCGGCGGAGATTGTGGCCATTACCCTGGGTATTGTGTCTGAATCGCCGCTGCTGAATCAGGTGCTGATCCTCTCCGGGATCGCCATTCTGGTGACGGTGGGGGTTTACGGCCTGGTAGGGCTTATCGTTAAACTCGATGATATTGGCTTCTGGCTGGAAGCGAAATCGAGCGCGGTAGCGAAAGGGATCGGTAAAAGCCTGCTGGTGCTCGCCCCGTGGTTGATGAAGAGTCTTTCCGTGGTGGGGACGCTGGCGATGTTTCTTGTCGGCGGTGGGATTGTGGTACACGGTATTGCGCCGCTGCACCATGCGATAGAACATTTTGCTGCACAGCAGGGCGCCGTGGTGGCGGCCATTTTGCCTACGCTGCTTAATCTGGTGCTGGGCTTTATTGTGGGCAGTATCGTGGTCGCCGCAGTGAAGCTGGTTGAAAAGCTGCGCGGTACGGCGCACTAATTGTTACCCGCGCCAGGATGCAAAAAGGCCATTCCTCGTCTAAATTGAAACAGTTTCACCCTGATACAGGAGGCAGGTATGGTCTTTTTGGTCAGTGATGAAGTTAAGCCTAAGAAGGGCGGCCCACGTATGATTGTCACCGGCTATTCCAGCGGAATGGTGGAGTGTCGGTGGCATGACGGTTACAGCATCAAGCGGGAAGCGTTTCGTGAAGATGAGCTTCAGCCGGGTGACGGGCGGCAAAAGCGTGACAAGGCTTAATCACTTAACGCCCGGCCTTGCCGGGCGTTTTTATATCAAGTATCGGGTGTAAGGAAGCGATCAGGGAGTATGTGTGCAGCGTGATACCTTTGTTGTAAGACGAACTTTTCTGCAATGGCTGCATAAGCGTAGCAATCCAGGTGCGATTGTTAATCTCTGTTTTCTGGTGGTACTGGTTTTTTCGACCCTCCTCACCTGGCGTGAAGTGGTGGTGCTGGAAGATGCCTATATCTCAAGCCAGCGCAACCATCTGGAAACGGTGGCCACGTCGCTGGACAGACAGCTTCAGTTCAGCGTGGACAAACTGCTTTTTTTTCGCCAGAGCATGCGCGATGCGCTCCAGACGCCGCTGGCGTTTGATGTCCTGCGTGCAGCGGTGACACGCTTCAATGCAGACCGGTCTCGTCCTTTCTGGCAACTTGCCGTGGATACAAAACGTACGCTGCCCATCAACGGCGTATCGGATGCCTTTGTTGAAAAGACCACGCTGCTTAATCGCGACAATGAACTTCTCGATGATGAAGTGTCCGCTGCGCTTGAAGTGGGGTATTTGCTCAGGCTAGCCTCACCGGTCATGCGCAGCGAAGAACGGGTGGTCTATGTCTCCCGCGCCGGGTTTTACCTCTCCACGGAGACAGCGACAAAGACTGCCGATATTATCCCGCGCTATTACCATCTGGTGACCCAGCCCTGGTTTACGCAGCAAACGGAACGTAACAACCGTGCGCGCGCGGTGTTGTGGTTTATCACTTCGCCGTCAACCTGGACAGGCAACGAGCGCATGATCACCGCAAGCGTACCCATCTATTTTGACCATTACTGGTACGGCGTGGTGGCGATGGATTTTTCTCTCAATACCATGAAACGGATGCTGGCCGACGCGACGGATGACCACGCCGAGGGTGAATATCAGCTGTATGATACCCGGCTCAATATGATTGCCTCTTCTGAAGCGTCCACAAGCGAGGCCAACCATTTTGATGAGCGTGAAACGGCACAGATTGCGCATGCTATTGAGAACAATACCGGCGGCGGGATCCGGCTCGGCAGCCGTTTTGTCAGCTGGGAGCGGCTCGACCATTTTGACGGGGTTATCCTGCGGGTCCATACCCTGCATGAAGGGGTAAAAGGCGACTTCGGCAGCATCAGTATCGTGCTGGCGCTCCTGTGGGCGCTCTTCACCGCCATGCTGCTGATCTCCTGGCTGGTGATCCGCCGGATGGTCAGCAACATGTACACGCTCCAGCACTCGTTGCAGTGGCAGGCCTGGCACGATCCGCTCACCCGCCTCCATAACCGTGGGGCGCTGTTTGAGCGGGCAAAAGCGCTGGCCGGGCAATGTCAGGCGCAGTCGCTGCCGTTCTCGGTGGTGCAGATCGATCTCGATTATTTTAAAAGCATCAACGACCGCTTCGGCCATCAGGCCGGAGATAAGGTGCTGTCCCATGCGGCGGGGCTGATTGCCAGCGCCCTGCGTAAGAACGACGTTGCCGGGCGCGTGGGCGGGGAAGAGTTTTGCGTGGTACTGCCGGGTATCGGGCTGGAGGAGGCGAGAGCGGTGGCGGAACGCATTCGCTCACGCATCGACAGCAAAGAGATCCTGGTGAAAAAGAGCACGACGTTGCGTATCAGCGCGTCGATGGGGGTCAGCTGCGCGCAGGAGAAGGGGAATTACGACTTCGAACAACTGCAGTCGATAGCGGATGCCCGGCTGTATCTGGCAAAACAGCGCGGCCGCAACCAGGTGGTCTGGGACGATCAGGACAAGAAGTGATCCAGCCCTTCATGCCAGCCCGCCGGTCCTGCTTGCTGCGTGTGATACACCCGGGCAGGGTTATCGTCGCGCAGCGTGATGCCCTGGCGGTTAATGCCCTTGATCACTACCGCGAAGTCGACGCTGTCGAGCAGGGGCGCATCATTCGGACCATCGCCCAGCCCGAGCGTCGTGGGCATGATGCCTTCCTGTTCGCGATACTGCGCAATGAGCCAGTTCACCGCCACGTCCTTTCCGCAGCGGGCGTCCAGAATGTGCCAGAAGCGGGCACCCTGCAGGCATTTCAGACCGCGCTGCGCCAGCTCCTCTTCAAACTGCACCATTTTCTCATCGGTGTCGCGCCAGATGAGCGTGACAGAGGCTTCATGTTTACGCGCAAGCGTGGAACGATAGCGGCTCAGCCCCGTCCATTCGCCGATCACCCGGTCATCGACATCGTCAAAGGTGGTGAATTTATACCCTGCCTGCAGGCGGATTTGCTCGATGAACGGGCGAATGTCGCGGTGAAGCATTCCCATAGTATGGCGCTGCGCCTTTTCCCAACGGACATCGGGCTGGATGACCGCGCCGTTTTCGGCAATAAACGGTAACCCCTCGAGGCCCAGATCCTGCTGAATATCCTGCATCTCCGCTGCGGTTTTGCTGCTGCACAGAATGAGCGGTACCTGAAAATCCTGCAGCTTATCCAGCCAGGGCATTGCCGGCTGCCAGGCGTAGGTATGAATATCCAGCAACGAACCATCCAGGTCGGAAAAAACCAGCAGGGTGTCCTGCAGGGAAGGCCGTGCAGCTCCCGATTGCGAATAGTGCCTCATCTAAGAATTTTCCTAAAAAAATAGGACTGTCGGAAGGGAAACGCGCGGAACCGATCCCGCCAAACCCGCATTCGACGTACCTTGCTGCTCATAACAAAAATTCACGTTTAAAAAATATAATATTCGCCACGAGAATATATGCTTGTCAGGCAAAATCGTTGAGGATAGTGTTTCAGCTACATCAGATTTCCTGGTGTAACGAATTTTCAAGTGCTTCTTGCATAAGCAAGTTTGATCCCGGCCATCCCCATGACCGGGATTTTTTTCGTCCTAACGATTCGCTTCAGACACGCTAAAGTCATGGATATCAAGCTCGAAGGCCTCGGCCAGTTCACGGTAGGTGTGATAATCCCTTCCGTTGACGATGACCCGGTCAGAGTTGTCATCCGTACGACGAACTTCTGACTCACTGATCTCATTGATGGCGGCCAACAGGGCATCGACATCCACTTCGACCTCGCGTTTGATGGTGTCGCTGTACTCTTTATCGGTCTTCATTTCGGGGTCCTCATTCAACCGTGTCCAACATTGATTATAGACTGAACACAAAAACGCCATTCGCGCGCCGTGGCGATGTGTGATTTTGCGTTTTGTTCTACACTGGCTCAAAACCACAGGAGGAACGTATGAAGGTTAACGATCGGGTTACTGTCAAAACGGACGGTGGACCGCGCCGCCCGGGGGTGGTACTGGCAATTGAAGAGTTTAGTGAAGGTACAATGTATCTGGTATCACTGGAAGACTACCCGCTCGGCATCTGGTTCTTTAACGAACTGGGGCATCCGGATGGCATCTTTGTGGAAAAAGCGGAGTAACACGGCATCGGGTGCCCGACAGCGCCCGTAAAAGCAAAAATCTCTGGCCAGGCCAGAGATCGTGTAGGGTACTCAAGGTCTTATGCAACTAACGCATGTTGACGAAAATCCCGTTCGTCACATTATCGGTCAGGCGGACAACGTGGTAGATCACTTGCTTATTATGGGTTTTAATCTTCCTTTTAATATTTCCTTTATGTGACGAAACGGTTTTCGCTTTAATATTCATCTGGTCTGAAATTTGAATCGTTCCTTGCCCGGCCATCCACATTCGCAGCATGCTTGATTCAGTTCTGCTTAATGATAGGGTGGGTAAGTTAACCGCTCCTACATTCTTAACTTCCTTATTCAAATAATCCCCCAGAATGTCATCCAGCGACTCTGGTTTTATCGATTTAGAACTGATCAATAAATTTTTACGGACTAACAAATACTCATCGAAATGGATATTTGCGATCGCCATAAAAACAATAAACAGGGTTTTAGGATGCTGATTAATGATTTGCTTAATGTGCTGACTGTTGGCTGGATCGTGAATGAAACAGTCCTCATTAATAAACACCACGCCTGGTTTGAGTTCATCACAAGCGGCTGCGAGCTCCTCAACGGTGTGTGCGTCGTTGATGTCTCTCTTTCTTACCCCTCTGCTTGCCAGATACCCGGTTAACCCTAGCCGGGTGTAGCTGCATAAATCCATAATGATCGTTGACATGGCATACCCTCACTCAATGCGTAACGATAATTCACCATCTGCCTGAGAGCTCATAAACAGCCATACGGGATGGAAAAAATTAATAAACCTGTGAGCATGACAAAGACTTTCAGGCGGACTCACTATCCCGTAAAGTTACGTATAATTTGCCAGGAATCATCTTAAAGTAAAGTAAATATTAAGTATTGTGAGGTGGTTAGAAACAATTAAACCGCGTCAGATATATCCTGGAAGATGTTTTTCGTGTTTTATTTTAGGAATATCCTCAGAAAGACAATATCAACTGTGAGGACTATTATTTACGTGGCAGCTCGCTGACAATATCCGCTAAGAGGTTGAATATCTCGCCGAATAAATGCTCACAGAAGGGGGCGATAAGTGGCATTAGCAATGACATTAATAAAATTCCCACCGTCAGCGTCAGCGGAAAACCAATGACGAACACCGACAGTTGCGGGGCCATGCGGTTGAGTAAACCCAACGCCAGGTTCACGGTCAGGAGCAGGGTGATGATCGGCAGTGCCAGCATCAATCCGTTGAGGAACACCAGCCCTGCGGCGCGGGTGAGTGCCAGGAACGCATTGCTGTTAACCGGGTTTTCCCCAATCGGCAACGTGTGGAAGGTGTCCACCAGCATGGAGATGAGCCACAGATGGCCGTTAAACGACAGGAAAAGCAGCATCGCCAGCATATCGATAATGCGCGCCAGCACCGGCATGTTGAGGTGGCTGCCGGGGTCGACAAACGTGGCGAACGATAGCCCCATCTGCAGGCCGATCAGTTCCCCGGCGGTGCGCACGGCCGCAAAGGCCAGCTGCATGGTAAAACCAACCGCGACGCCAATCAGAATTTGCTGCAACGCCACCCATACCGCATTGGCGGAGAAGATCGGGATATTCACCGGAGGCAGGGAAGGGGCAACGATGATGGTGATGATGATGCCCAGCCCCACTTTGACCCGCTTCGGGATCGCTTTCTCGCTCAGGATGGGGGCGGTGGTGATCAGCGCCAGGATGCGCAGCATGGGCCAGAAATAGACCCCAAGCCACTGAATCCACTGGTCGCTGGTAAAATGGAGCATCGTCGCGTCAGCCGATGATGTACGGCAGATTGGTAAACAGGTTACGCATGTAGTCCAGCAGCAGATTGAGCATCCACGGCCCGGCAACAATGATTGCCACGAACACGGCGATGATTTTCGGAATGAACGAGAGCGTCATTTCGTTAATCTGCGTGGCGGCCTGCAGAATACTGATGATCAGACCGGTCACCAGGGCGACAAGCAGCAGCGGCGCGGCAACGGCAATCGCGATTTTCATCGCTTCCGTGCCCATCATCATGACCGATTCTGGCGTCATTGCGCGCTCCTCAACTGTAGAAACTCTGCGCCAGCGAACTAACCAGCAGCTGCCAGCCGTCGACCAGCACAAAGAGCATGATCTTAAAGGGCAGGGCAATGGTGGCTGGCGGTACCATCATCATACCGAGCGCCATCAGTACGCTGGCGATCACCAGGTCGATAATCAGGAACGGGATAAAGATGGTAAAGCCAATCTGGAAGGCGGTTTTCAGCTCGCTGGTGACGTACGCAGGCAGCAGTATGCGCATCGGCACGGCTTCCGGGCCCTGCAGCTCCCCGGTGTTGGAAAGGCGGGCAAAGAGGGCCAGATCGGCTTCGCGCGTCTGGCGCAGCATGAATTCACGCAGCGGCTGCGCGCCTTTCTCCAGCGCCTCCTGCATGGAGATTTTATCTTCACTGAACGGCTGGTAGGCGTCGGTATAAATCTTATCGATAACCGGCGACATAATAAAAAAGGTTAAAAACAGGGCCAGGCCCAGCAGCACCTGGTTCGGCGGCGCGGAAGGGGTACCCAGCGCGTTTCGCAGCAGGCCAAAGACAATGATGATGCGGGTAAAGCTGGTCATCATCAGCAGGATCGCCGGAATAAAGGTCAGCGAGGTGATGAACACCAGCGTCTGAACCGGGAGCGACCAGCTTTGTCCGCCGCCCGCCAGAGGGGTTGAAACCAGACCGGGCAGTTGCGCATAAACCGCAGGAGCAAACAGGCCAACGCCCGCGAGCGTCAGGGATAACAAACGGCGCATCAGGATCTCCCGGAACGCTTAAGCAAACTCTTCATGACGGACTGGAAATCCGCAGGGGCTTCTGCACGCTCATCACTGATAGCAGGGGCGGGCGGCAGTTTATGTAAAACGTTGACGTTTGACGCGGTGACGCCCAGCACCAGCCGCGCGTCCTCAACGTCTACGATGACCACGCGCTCGCGTGGCCCCAGTGTTGTACTGGCGCTGACCTTCAGACCGCGCGTCCCGGCTGTTTTACCCGCCAGGCCAAAACGCTTCGCCAGCCAGGCGGCGATAAGAATAAAGGCAATAATACCGAGCAACGCGCCGCTCACCTGGAGCAGCGGTGAGCCGGGAACGGCGGAAGGTTGTGATACTGTTGCCTGGGTTTTCATTCTTAACGGCTCAGACGACGCATGCGCTCAGACGGGGTAATGATGTCGGTGATACGCACGCCGTATTTATCGGCCACGACCACCACTTCACCCTGAGCAATCAGATACCCGTTGATCAGGATATCCAGCGGCTCACCGGCCAGACCGTCGAGGGCCACGACGGAACCCTGCGTCAGACGCAGCAGCTCTTTAATGGTCATGCGGGTGCGACCCAGCTCAACGGTCAGCTTAACCGGGATATCCATAATCAGGTCGATGTCCTGCAGCGTACCGCTGACATCACCGCCGCCTAACTGTTGGAAGACGGCATCCGCTGCACTTTTGGCCGGGGTCGCTTTTTGCTCGTTTAACGCGTCAGCCCACAGATCGTCCAGTGCTCCGCTGTTTTCATCGGACGGATTGTTCATGTCACTCATTTGGGCTGTTCCTCATTCAGCGAATTCAAAATCGGGTTGATCAAGTGCTCAACGCGTAACGCATACTGGCCGTTAATTGTGCCGTACTGACTTGTCAGCACGGGGACACCATCCACATGGGCAATAATGCGGTCGGGTTTTTCTATCGGCAAAACGTCACCGGGTTGTAATTTCAGGATCTGGGATAACCGCAGCGGAATATCGGCAAAGCTCGCCACCAGCTCAAGCTGTGAGTGCTGGACCTGGCGCACCAGGTTTTCACGCCAGTTCTGATCTTCATGACGTGAGTTCTCCAGCGGCGGGTTGACCAGCAGCTCGCGCAGCGGTTCGATCATGCTGAACGGCAGGCAAATGTTGAACTCGCCGGTCAGGTTACCGATCTCCACGTGGAATGGCGTGTTGACGACGATGTCGTTCGGAGAGGTGGTGATGTTGGTAAATTTCACCTGCATCTCAGAACGCACATACTCCACTTCCAGCGGGTTAATGGCCTTCCACGCGTCGCTGTATGACTCCAGCGCCAGCTTCAGCATGCGGTTAATGACGCGCTGTTCGGTGTGGGTGAATTCACGACCTTCTACTTTGGTCGGGAAGCGCCCGTCGCCGCCGAACAGGTTATCCACCGCAATAAACACCAGGCTTGGGGAAAACACCACCAGACCTGTGCCGCGCAGCGGTTTCAGATGGATCAGGTTAAGGTTGGTTGGCACCGGCAGGTTGCGGGCAAACTCATGATACGGCTGAATGCGGATCGCACCGACCGTAATATCCGGGCTACGACGCAGCAGGTTAAACAGCCCCATACGGAACTGACGTGCAAAACGTTCGTTAATGATCTCCAGCGCCTGCAGACGTTCACGTACCACGCGACGCTGGGTATTCGGGTCATAGGGACGAATATCGCTATCGCCGCCAATGCCCGGTTGCGGATCATCACTCTTATCGCTGTCGCCGTTGAGCAGCGCATCGATTTCTGCCTGAGAAAGAATACTGTCGCCCATGTCGTTACCGCAGAATAAAGGCTGTATACAGAACGTCAGTGACTTCCTGCTTAGGTTGGCCGTTCACCAGCGGGGTCGCCAGCGTTTGCTTAATAGCGTCGACCAGCTTTTGCTTACCTTCATCGGTGGCAAGCGTTGAAGCGTCCTGACGAGAGAACAGCAGCAGCAGACGGCTGCGCACTTCCGGAAGGTAATCGTTCAGTCGGGAACGGGTGGCTTCATCTTTCAGGCGCAGCGTGATGCCGACATACAGCACACGATCCGCATCACCGAGGTTGACGGTGAAGGTATCCAGCGGGAAGAACACCGGTGCCGGCGGAGGTGGCAGTTCGGCTTTGGCCGCAGCAGTAGAAGGTTTCTGCTGCATGCGCCAGTAACTATAGCCCGCGGTAGCGCAGGCGGCGAGCGTGATTAACACCAGCAGCGGGATCCAGATGGAACGCTTACTTTTTTTGGTGATCGCGGAGTCAGTCATCTGATACGAGCTTCCTGTTTCGGTACAGCTTAATATGGTGATTATCCCGTGTCCGGCTGACGTCAAAGCGTGGAAAAGACGGGGATAATCACGCTACCTCTGGCGTTTAGGCGAAGATGTCTACGGCGCGGTTGCCGCTCGCAGCGGATTGCAGGGCTGCCGGGGTCGGCAGCAACTCATCGCTCTCTTCAGTAAATCCGCCATGTTGGCCGGAACGCGACGCCTGCTGTTGCTGCTGGGATGAAGACTGCTGCTGCCCGGCAAAGCTCTCGCTGCTGACGCTACTCTGCGTAAGCTGAATGCCGTTTTCCGCCAGTGACGTACGCAGTACCGGCAGGGCGGCTTCCAGTGCAGCACGCACGTGGCCGTGCGCAGAGACCATCTGCAGCTGTGCCTGGTCATTATCCAGCTTCAGCGAAATGTGCACCTGGCCCAGATCTTCCGGGTTCAGGCGCAACTCTGCGGTTTGCTGTCCTTGCTTCGCAAACAGCGTGATGTGCTGGCTCAGGTTCTGTTGCCATTCGTGGGTACCGAGCGGCTGACTCAACACCGGTGCGGTGGCAACGGTTGCGGCAGGCTGCGCGGTGGCGTGGCTGGAGACAATCGGCGCCAGGGTGGCGGTTGGTGTTGAAGACGAAGACGCGCTGGCAAGATCCTGTTTCTCGGCCGCGACGGCGAGCGCTGGCGTCGCCGGTGCGTTGGCCGGCAGGGACGGATCAACGTTTTGCGCCTGCCCGGCGAAAGACGGCTGCGCGTTATCCTTGCCCGTCAGGGCGCTGCCCAGTGCGTGTGCAGACGTGCCGTTTTGCGTAAGCGTCGTGGCGGTCAGGGCTGACGTTGCTTTGAGTCCCTCACTGCCCGCGCCTTTCGCCGTGATCGGCGTGGAGGTCTGCTGGTGCGGCAGCATGGCCATCAGCGCGCTTAAGCCCGCCAGCTCTTCTTCGCTCAGTTCGGTTTTGCTGTTATCGGCACTATTCGCCGTGGTCAACGTCTTCAGGGCATCGCCCTTAGCGGCAGGCATCAGCCCGGAGACCAGCGTTTGTAGCGGCGTCGTCTGCGCCGTTTCATCGCCAGCCTGCGTGGATTGACGCGCGAGCAGATCGGCAATTTTCGCCTGCAGGGTGGACTCTCCCCCGGCGTCCTTCGCGACCTTTGACAGCTTGCTGCCAGCCGCCTTCAGGTCGGCCAGCGTCAGCGGCGCATCTTTGCCCTGACCGCTGGCGTCCGTTAACGCGCCCGCCAGCAGAGAAAGAAAGTCTTGCGCACCGTCGGTGCCTTTCCCCGTTTGCATGCCGCCTGACAGGTCGCTGTCGGTCATCAGCAGTTGTTGCAGTGTGATCATTCCGGTTTCCTCATTGATGCGCGCTGGGCAAACTCATCCATTTTTTTCTGATCCTGGCGGTTTTCCGCCAGCGTCGCCGCGGCAATCTGCCGGTCCTGTAAGGTCTGCCAGGCCTGCAGTCGCTGCTTCTTCTCGCGCCAGAAATTCAGCGCGGTGTCGACTTTTTGGGTCCATTGCTGAAGCTGCTGGCGATGCTGTTCTATCGCTTTTTCCAGCGTCTGAATAAACTGCTGATAGTTAATCCAGCGCTGGCTTCCAATGCCCTGTGTCATATCGGTATTGAGGTTGGTGCGATACTCATGCTGATAGTCGATTAACATCTTCAACTGCTCTTCAGCCTGCTGGCACCCGCGTCGCATTGCGCCAAGCTGCAATGCGGCATCATCAACTTCTTTTTCAGCCAGATCTTTCAGCGTTGATAACGCGCTGTTTTGCGCCATGATCGTCGCCCTCCACCTGTGTTACACCTGCGGGAAAATCAGCTCCAGAGCCTGAATCGAATCTTCCCAGTCGGCACGTTCAAATATGCCTTGTTGCAAAAATGCCTCCAGCTGCGGCCACAGGCTAATCGCTTTGTCGAGCATGGGATCGCTACCTTTGGCATACGCTCCCACGCTCACCAGGTCGCGGTTGCGCTGGAAGCTGGAGAGCAGTTGTTTGAAGTTACGCACGCGGGCGTAGTGCTTCTCGGTAATCAGTGCCGTCATTGCGCGGCTGATGGATGCTTCAATATCAATGGCCGGATAGTGTCCGGCTTCGGCCAGGCGACGCGATAACACAATATGACCGTCGAGGATCGCACGCGCAGAGTCGGCAATCGGGTCCTGCTGGTCGTCGCCTTCGGTCAGCACCGTATAAAACGCGGTAATGGAGCCACCGCCGCTAATGCCGTTCCCTGCGCGTTCAACCAGCGCCGGGAGTTTGGCAAAGACCGACGGCGGATAGCCTTTGGTGGCCGGTGGCTCACCGATGGCCAGCGCGATTTCACGCTGCGCCATCGCGTAACGGGTTAGAGAGTCCATGATCAGCAGCACGTGCTGGCCGCGGTCACGGAAATCTTCGGCGATGCGGGTGGCATACGCGGCACCCTGCATACGCAGCAACGGAGAGACATCCGCCGGGGCGGCGATGACCACCGAACGGGCGCGGCCTTCCGCGCCCAGAATGTTTTCAATGAAGTCTTTAACTTCGCGGCCACGTTCACCGATTAGCCCCACGACGATCACATCGGCCTGGGTGTAACGGGCCATCATGCCGAGCAGGACCGATTTACCCACCCCTGAACCGGCGAACAGCCCCATACGCTGGCCGCGACCGACGGTCAGCAGGGCGTTGATCGGGCGCACACCGGTATCAAGAACATGTTCGATCGGGGTACGCTGCAGGGGGTTAAACGGTTGGGTGATCAGCGCGCCGGTTTCGGTGGTGTCCGGGGCGGGCAGGCCGTCGAGCGGTTTACCGCTGCCGTCCAGCACGCGGCCCAGCAGGGCAGGGCCGAGCGGGAGCTGCTTACCGCTTTGCAGACCATCGCCGATGATGTTTTTCGCATAGACGCGCGCGCCGGGCAGAATGCCTTCCACCTCTTCAAGCGGCATCAGGAAAAGACGCTGGCCGTTAAAGCCCACCACTTCGCTTTCCACTTCTCGCGTTTCCTGCCCATCCTGACGCTCGATCACGCAGGTGGCCCCCAAAGGCAACTGCAGGCCGGTGGCTTCCAGCACCAGACCGGTGGCGCGGGTCAGGCGCCCATAACGACGAACAGATGGCAGTTGCGCCATCTTCGTTTCAAAGTTATCGAGCGTGTTGAGCCAGCGAGTGAGGCGTGCGGTCATCAGACGACTCCCGGAGCCGCCAGGCGGCACAGTTCCTGCCAGCGGGTGGCGACGCTGGCATCCAGATCGCCTTCATCGGCGGAGACTTTGCATCCGCCGTGATGTAACGACGGGTCACCGCGCAGACGCCAGCCGTGCAGGCTCAGCGTGGCACCGAGACTCTCTTCCACGCGCTGGAGATCGTCCGGATGAACGCGCAGTTGCGGTTTCCCGCTGAACAACGGCTCTTGCTGCAGCAGGCCCTGAATTTGTTTGATCAGCGCTGAATTATCGACCGCCGGGGTCTGGCCAATTACCTGACGGGCCGCTTCCAGCGCCATCTGCATCAACCGGGAAGCAATCACGCTGTCCAGCGCATCCAGGGTGTGCTGGAACTCGCTGACCAGCTGCTGCATACGGGCATGGAGAGGCGCCTGCTGCTGGCGCGCCTGCTCAATACCCTGTTCTAACCCTTTCGCCAGACCTTCCTGATAACCCTGGTCATGGCCTTTCTGTCGGCCTTCATTCAGACCCGCATTAAAACCCTGCTCATGCGCCTGCATTTGTAACTGCGCCAGCATCTGCGTGCGCTGTTCTTCTTCGCTCAGTTCAGGCGCCTCGACGTCGGTGTCGCCCTCCTCGGGCGACGCTACGACAGCCGGGGTGAATTCAGAGAGGGCAGGGGCCAGATCGTCAGGCGTCCAGCGCTTCCACGGTAGCTCATTAGACATAGGTGTCGTCTCCGCTGCCAATTACCATCTCGCCGGTTTCTGCCAGACGACGAACGATGAGCAGGATCGCTTTCTGTTCGTTTTCCACCTGAGACAGACGCACCGGGCCACGGTTGGCAAGGTCGTCGCGCAGGATATCTGCCGCACGCTGGGACATGTTGCGCAGGAACTTCTCGCGCAGCGGCTGTTCGGCACCTTTGAGGGCGATAAGCAGCGACTCGGAGTCCACTTCCTGGAGCAGGCGCTGGATGCTGCGGTCGTCCACTTCGACCAGGTTTTCGAACAGGAACATCTCGTCGATAATTTTCTGCGCCAGCTCGCCGTCGAATTCGCGAACCGCCGTAATAACGGCTTCTTCCTGCTGCGTTTTCATCAGGTTGATGATTTCCGCCGCCGTTCTCACGCCGCCCATTTTGCTGCGCTTGAGGTTCTGGCCGTCGAGCAGGTTGTTCAGCACTTCGGTCAGCTCCGCCAGCGCCGCTGGCTGGACACCGCCGAAGGTGGCGATACGCAGCATCACATCGTGACGCAGGCGCTCTTCGAACAGCGCCAGAATATCGGCCGCCTGACCACGTTTGAGGTGAACCAGGATGGTGGCGATAATCTGCGGGTGCTCGTCGCGAATAAGGTCTGCGGCACTCTGCGGCTCCATAAAGTTGAGCGTTTCGATCCCGCTGGCGGTATCGCGCGTTTCGAGAATGTCCTCCAGCAGGCTGGCGGCACGCTCTTCGCCCAGCGCCTTGACCAGCACGGAGCGCAGATAGTCGTTGGCGTTGACGTTGAGCGCTGCAAACTGTTCGGCTTCCTGCTCAAACTCCGACAACACTTCGGTCAGCTGTTTGTTGGAGATCTGACGCACGTTGGCCATGGCCGCACTCAGAATTTGTACTTCTCGCTGGGAGAGGTGTTTAAATACCTCAGCCGCACGATCTTCGCCAATGGTCATCAGCAGGATGACGCTTTTATCGGTGCCCGTAAGCGTATTACTCATGTTCGTTACCCATCCACTGGCGGATGACCAGCGCCACGACGCGCGGATCGTTATCTGACATTTCGCGAATGCGCTGGCTCATGACCTCAGCACCCATGCGCTGGTTAGCACGACGCTGCTGCATCTGTTCGTCTTTGCTGAGGCGGACTTCAACTGCTTCTTCCACTTCCTGACGCGCGTTCATCTGTTCGCGAGCTGCTTTCTCGGCTTCTGCACGACGCTGCAACTGAGGACGAACGCCCTTACGCCACAGCAGCCAGGCGACAATCAGCACCAGCAGCCAACGGCCCGCAGACATCAGCTGATCGATAAACGCCTGCTGTTGCCAGAACGGCAGCTCACCGCCGGTCTCATCTACCGGGTTAAACGGTGAATTCACCACGTTGAGGCTATCGCCACGCTTCTCGGAGTAACCCATCGCTTCACGGGTCAGGTCTTCGATCTGCTTCATCTGCTCTGCCGTCAGCGGCAGCGGTTTGCCATTCGGCAGCGTTTTGTAGTTCACCACGACGGCCACCGACAGACGCTGAATATCACCCACGTTCAGTTTCGTGTGGCGGATAGTCCGATCCACTTCGTAGTTGGTGGTTTCGTTACGGCTGCTGGTACGTGGACCGGCATTGCTGGCCGTCGAGGTTGTGGTCTGCTGATTTTGCTGACCATTCTGCTGATTAGCCGGCGGCGTGGAAATAGGGGCTGCGTTAGCCGGGGCAGGCTGGTTAGAGAGTGCGCCCGGCACGCCGCCTGGGTATGCGCCACCAACCTGTTCGTTTTCGTTAACCTGGCGAGAGCGCATCACTGCCTGAGCCGGATCGCCGTTCGGGCGGTACTGCTCTTCGGTCTGTTCTTTATTAGAGAAGTCGATCTGCGCGGTAACCTGGGCATGGACGTTGCTGTTACCCACAACCGGGCCGAGGATCGCTTCGATGCGGCGCTGGAGGCGCGCTTCCACATCGGCGGCATATTTCAGCTGCGCGTCATTCAGATCGCGTCCGGCGGTATTGTTTTGGGTCAGCAGGTGACCACTCTGGTCAACCAGCGTGACGTTACCCGGCGGTAAACCGGCGACGGCGCTGGAAACTAAATGTGTAACCGCGCTGATTTGCCCTTCATCCAGCGCCCGGCCGGGTTCAAGGTTGACTGTGACGGAAGCCGACGGGGATTTCTGTTCGCGGACAAACAGGGACGGTTTAGGCATGGCAAGGTGCACGCGGGCGCTCTTCACCGGGCCTAATGTTTCAATCGTGCGGGCCAGCTCACCTTCCAGCGCACGCTGGTAGTTCACCTGCTCGCTGAACTGGCTGATACCGAACTTTTCCTGATCCAGCAGTTCAAAACCCACCGCGCCGCCCTTCGGCAGGCCCTGCTGCGCCAGACGCAGACGGAGTTCATGGACTTTATCTGCCGGTACCTCAAGCGCACCCCCGTTATCGGCGAAGCGATAAGGGATGTTCATTTGAGTCAGTTGGGTGACGATGGCGCCGCCATCCTGATCGGAAAGGTTGCTGTAAAGCGTGCGGTAATCAGGACTTTTCGCCCACAACACCATCGCTACAAGGATCGCAATTGCGGCAGCGCCTGCCACGATCAACGGGATTTTAGGATTCGCGCGAAGGCGGTTCATCCACTCGAGTGATTTATTCTGCGGCGCTGTCGATGCTGCTGCACTCATTGCGCACCTCTTAAATCCTGGTGGTTTACGTTATTCGTGTAGAGAAACAAAACTGACTCCCGGGTCGGCAAACACGACAAAAGTTCCATATTGATGGCCCAGCCATTATTTGATGATTCGTGATTTTCTATGGGCCAAATAACCTGGTTTTTTATCGCTATTTACCGCCATTATCTTATTGACAAGCTGTTAGTCTTGACCGCGTAAAAAACCATCCAGGGGAGAGTTATGGCTATACAGGGTATTGAAGGGGTTATCAGTCAGCTGCAGGCAACCGCGATGACGGCCCGTAATCAGAATGTGGCAGAACAGCAGCCGACCATCAGCTTTGCCGGGCAACTGCATGCTGCGCTCGACCGTATCAGCGATACCCAGACCGCCGCGCGTACCCAGGCCGAGAAGTTCACCCTCGGTGAACCTGGCGTGGCGCTGAACGATGTGATGACCGATTTGCAAAAAGCCTCGGTCTCTCTGCAGATGGGGATCCAGGTGCGTAATAAGCTGGTGTCTGCGTATCAGGAAGTGATGGGCATGCAAGTTTAGGTTATCTAACCTAATGATATTTATAATTAATAACCATCCGATCCCACGGCGTGGGGCATGGATGGGGCAAACTCACTCAATTTCTGGTTGAGGATGAGTACCTGGTCCTGGTTATTTTCAGCCATCCAGGATCCGTACACCCGGTAAACCATTTGCGCGTCGGTGTGGCCCATTTGCTTCGCGATGAAGTTCGGGTTAGCACCGGCAGCCAACGACCAGCATGCATACGTGTGTCGGGACTGGTATGCTCTGCGATAGCGAATCCCGGCGCGTCGCATTGCCGCTTCCCACGACTGATTAATCGACCCCACTGCGTAATGATGCCCGGCACGGCCATTACGTGATGCGATCTGCGGGTTGAACACGAACGTGCATGGATGCACATCGGTACGGCCATACTCGCGCAGTTTCACCTCAATCTGATACTGCTTACCCAGGCGTGTCAGTTCTGCCTGACTCTTCAGCACGTCGATCGCTGGCTGAATGAGGTTGATGATACGGTCCGTCCCGGCCTCTGTTTTCGGAAGGGTGAACTCCTTCGTTAACGTGTGGTTCCGGCGGATCATCATCGTACCCGCTTTCAGGTCGATATCTTCCCAGGCCAGCGACACCAGTTCTCCGTGGCGCACGCCGGTGTAGACGGCAAGAGACCACATGTTTTTCAGTTGCTGGTGAGCGCAGGCGTTAATCAACCTGACAAACTCATCTCGCGTCAGCGGGTCAGGCTCGCATCGTGACCGCTTAAGCATGGCGATCCCGGTGAACGGATTCACCCGTACATAACCGCTATCAGCGGCAAACTTAAACATCCCGCCCATGGTCTTCATGTAGTTGTTGACCGTTCTGACGGAGCGGCCTTTAACCGGAGTTTTTTGCCCGGCCTTCAGAGTGTGATAACCGGTCAGCAATTCCTTCCTGATAAACAGCAGGTCTTCCTGCGTCACCGCAGACACCAGCCTGTCACCGCCGATCCTGGGCACCATGTTGCGCGCTATAGACGCATAGCGTGACATCGCGTTGGTGCTGATCTCCATACGCTTCAGTTCAAGCCACTTGTTCGCCAGCTCCAGCACGGTGATTTCCTTGCTCTCCACCCCAAACCTTTTCAGGTTAGGCGAGTCTGGGAATTGCGCTGCATAGTTGAAGTTGCCGGTCTTAATCGAAAAGCACACCGACGCGCGCAGCTCGCCAGCGACCTTTCTGTTTTTTGGTGTATCCGGCACGCCGAGGCTTTCACGCACCCGGCTGCCTTTATAGATGAACCATATGCGGAGCGTACCGCCATGATTCTCCACGCCTGTTGGGTATGCTGACTTAGCCATTATTCCCTCCTGACGTCCAAGAGCCCGCTAAGCATAAACGGATCTTCATTGGCGCGCACCCGGCTGTTTCTTTGACATGCTCTCAACCCACTGGTCGACAGCCTTTCGGTTGTACATGCATTCGCTGTTTTTCTTCGGCACGCCGTCCGGTGAGACGTGAAGATATTCCCGTCCTACCATCCAGCATTTTTTGCGTGCCCGCTCGATAGTGCCAGGGCGAAGGCCGGTAATCTCGACGAGCTTTTCTTCGGTTACCCAGTCGTTGGGCACGATTAAGGTCATTTCGCTCATGTTCGCTCCTATGACATTGTTTTATAACACTGCGGGCCGTCGGGTGTGGCCGCGCGTAATTCGTTTTCCGCGTGCACTGAATAATTGCCGTCATCCCATCGCACCCAGGCTTTCGGGTGATCGCCTTCCGGCTCCAGTTGGCTATCCACCACGCCATGTATACCGCCGGTCTTCTTCTGGACTAATGCGCCCACATTAAAAGCAGCCATTGCACACCTTCCGGTTCGTGAAGAAATGAGATGAGAGCGCCCAGCGCCATAAGTGCGGCGATGAGCCAGTTCATGGGGTTTGAATGCATGGTTTTTCTCAAAAGAAAACCCGCTCAGTGGCGGGTTCTATTTAGGTGAGACAGGGATGTAGCGAACGGTCTATTCGGGCATTAAAGCGAGGAAATCTTTTTTATAAAGTTCTTTCAATTCAGACATAACCTCGGCAGAGGCCATTTCGTGGGTAAGCAAAGTTCTGCCCAGGCGTTTCTCAGCATCCTGCTGAAAATCAGAAAAGCTCCCGATCAATACCCCAGTGTAGCCAGTTAGGATGGTGCACTGCTGCTGTGTCAGTTTCATCTAATTCCTCCTTTATGATTACGGTATTCTATCGCACTAAATTTTCGTACCCAATAGCCAGCTCATAACTGGCTATCAGTTGCGTCATAACTGACTGCGGATTTTTTCCAGATATTCAGGGTCAGGGGCAATCTCGTTACATACTTCAGGCTCTTCGAGAGCATCACGAAACGCAGCAGCTACAATCTTCCCGCCCATAAACTCCATGCCAGCGCTAACAGGCGGCTCTTTACCGTCCTCATACTCAAATACGAACGTCATCTTTCCCATAATTTCTCCTCATGCAGCACGCTGGGCGCGCAGCTTCTTCAGGTGATCTGCTGTTTCGATTTCTTCGGCGATCCGCTCGGCCTGTGCTTTGGTCAGCGGCTCGAAATCCTGGTTAAATCGGCCCATGCTGGCGATGCAGGTGCGACCGTTGCGGATGTAGTGGATGACTTCGTGGGTAGCGCGGAGGATTTTGCAGGGCGCGCCGTGGGGATCGGCGTACCAGGTATTAGGCTGGAGTATCCTGAACATTGGGCACCACCTTAAATTCGATTACCCAGACCCATGGGTTGGCCTTCCAACTCTCCTCGCCGTAGATTGATTCCCACAGCTGAGCAAAGTTGTCATATGGAGTCCAGACTTCACCGCCGCTATCCGGGTCAGAGTATGTTGGTCGCCATCCGGTAATCTCCATTCCTTCCGCCTGCGCATCTTCCTGGCTAATGCTATTCAACCTTTCCACTCGGACGCCGGTGATCTCCAGCATGAGACGACAGGCTGCGCGAGGCATGTGGATAGATGGCTTCCAGCACGAACAGCCATCTTCATATCCATCGTCATCACCCCAAGTAAACTCTCCATCTGCTGCGTAAATAGCGTGACCAGAGTAGTAACCATTACCAAACGGCATTTCGTGAATGGCTGTGGCAGGACGGTCAGGGTTCCATGGCTGAATGCGACCGTCCTCATCCAGTTCATGACTCACTACGCCCCACGTTTCCCGTACCCAGATGTGATCGCCAACCAGACCGAATGGACAATTACTGGCAAGGCTGTGTCCTGGAATTGCAGGAACAGATTTCATGCTCCGGACCCATCCAGCACCGTATACCTCATAAAAACTACAATTGAGGACAGGCTGCACCTTCATGATCCTGCGCGTCTGCGTCTTCCGGCCGTCGAGGATGGCGCGCACCATCTCGCCGTTGAAAATCATTCCGCGCTCTTTCACTGGATCCCCCTCTGCTTGTTCCTTAACTCGATAACACCCTGGCACTCCGCGCACGTCTGGCAGCCGGGAACAGCAGCGCGCCGCGGCTCAGGAATTGGTTCTTCGCATTCTTCACAACGCTCAGCTGATACGGCGTTGCGGTCGATGCGGTGAGCGGAAAGGGCAGCGTTACGCTGAAGCTCTTCAATCTCTGCTGCGGTATCTATGATATCGGCCATGGTCAATGCTCCCGGAACTGTCGGTTAATTCGGTTGAAGGTGAATGCCAGCAATAAAAAAGGCCGCGATAGCGACCTGGCGATTTGCGCCTTCATGCGGCACCACTTTCGCTTGCGTCAAGATCATCAAAAAGGCTCCAGTAACGAGACCAATCAGGCTGTTTGTAATCTTCGGTGTCTTCATCCCACTCGCCAAGGAATGGGTTTTCACATACCGAGGTGAGCCATAAACCAATAGCTGGGCACTCAGGTGAGCTTTCAAAAATTTCAGCAATGCGGGGCCAGTGGTTTACATACTTATCATCAGCCGGGAAGTCAGTTAGGTATTTTCGGATGCAATCTGCTGCCAACGCGTAATGTTCCTGCTTCACATACATGCGGTCGTATGTCATAGCGAGGACAGCGCGATGGTGATATGGAATATCAAGGCGGTTAGCCAAGGGCCAAAGGCTATCTATTTTCATCATGTACTGATGGGCCTGTAGACCAAGATATTTCATTGCCATGTCGTTCCAAATGACAGGGCCACTTCCCCAGCCATTGCGGAGCTCTTCATCTTCTTCAGACTTCTCGCCAGGCCAAACTTTTATAACTGTTGAATAACTCACGATTCCACTCCGAAGCGGCGATTAAGCCGACCTGTGTATACGACGAACTCCAGGAGGCTAACTCCCAGAGCTTCAATTTTCTTGTGATGCTTGTTGATGATGGGAGGCACCGTTTCGTTCCAGTTAGGCTTTGGCTTCTTGCGCATGGCCTGCTGGATTTCCTCGGTGCAGCGGCGGCAGGCTGCTCGGATGGCGTTTTCATTTGCTGGTGTCATGCGGCCTCCATTTTCACGACTTGGATGGCGCAGCCGGGCAGCAGTTCTACCGCGGCGGTGGCGCACTGATTTCCCCAGTGATCCCAGCCCGGTGCCGCGCTGCGGCTAAACAGCTCAATGCGCGGCACATCGCCGTAAAGCAGCTCAAGCCGGTGCCGAACTTCCCACGGTTTTTCGCTGTGCGCGCCGAGCGGGCTGTAGACCACCTGCTTAATCCCGGCATGCTTTCGCTCCAGCCCGGCGCCGCGGGTGGCAATCAACAGGTCTTCGGTGTTGGCCCGGGTGTGGTTTCCGCCGTTCATGCGCGTCTCGGCGTTAAGCAGATCGAGGAAGTCGTAAAAGTCGGTGACTTCACCCTCGGCCAGCGCCTTGTTGATGCGCAGTTCCGCGTTCTGATTCAGCTTCACCCAGGTAAAGCCCTTCATCGTGCGAACGGTGAAGCCCCAGGCCTCGGCCAGTTCGATAGCCTCCTGGTTATGCGTGCCGGTGTACCACATCGCCAGCACCGAGTTTTCGTCGGCAAGTTCCCACACTGGCAGGCGCTTGATGTCGATGAGCTTCATGGTGGAGTAGTGGCCGGCGGCGGCGCCGTTGCTGATGGTGTTGCCGTAAGACCAGGGTGGATCGGCATACAGAAGTGAGTATTTCGCTGTCATGCCGCCACCTGCCTTTCCCGATATTCCTCAGCGAGGCGCTGCGCCTTTAATGGATTACAGACAACTTCACCCCATGGCATTAGCCAGCCGTTACCAATGAAGGGAAGGCACAGTGTGCCAACCCTTATGTCGTCGTGAGCGTGAGTCATAGGATGGACTCCATTTCGTCGATATAGAGGCCCTGAGCAATCAGGCGGCGACGGCGTGCTGCACGTTCAATGCACTCCTGCCGCCTGCCTTCCTGCGACTGCTCTATGGCGCGCCGGGTGAACAGCCGCGATTTACCCTGCGGAGTTACGACCTTTGGTTTCGTTACCAGGTCGAATGTCCGGTCGCAGATGCCGTCATCGTTGATCCATTTTTCCGACTCAACGATCTGAGCTATCTGTCCGGAGCCGCGGGTGATGCCGTTGGCGACCCGGTTAAACTCAATCAGCGTTACGCCAAACTTCTCGGCGATTTCGCTGCCGGATACCGGGCGGCCGCGCGTCTGAATCATCCAGATAACGCGCTCCCGGAGGCCTGAGAATTGCCCGGTTCGCCCGGGTCTGCGGTAGAAGGGTGTGCGTTTCATGGCTCCACCTACTTGATGATGAGTGAAGGTTTGCCGAGTTTTATTTGCGCGCCAGGTACATCCACGCCAGCTTCGATTTGGTGTTTGATAGCCAATTTGTCTGGCTTGATGCTCGTCTCGTATTCGACGAATTCAGGAGGAAGTGCGCTGGCATCTGTAATCTCTACTGACTTGGAAGGCGCGCGAACCGTTACCTGATGAATGCCTGCCTTCAGTGATTTCTTTCCTGCTGTTTCGAGGGAGGTGGCCACATAATCTTTCATGCTCGACACACGGTTTTCTGCGGCTTTTGCGCGCTCTGCAAGACGCTTGCTTTCTTCTTTCAGCGCCTCGGCATAAGCAGATTCGTTTTTGCAGACAGCAAGGATCTGCTCGACCTTTGCTTCCAGCTCCCACTCAATGCCATCAAGGGTGTCGGCTATCATTTCAGGCTCCATGCCTGAATCAGTCAGCTTTGCGAAATCATTGGCGATCTGGTAAAGAGCTGTCATTGCGTAACCTCTTCGAATTTTGCTTTGCACTTGGCATAGACGGCCTGAACCCCTTGTTGAAGCTGCATTCCGACCGTCATTTTGTAAGCTGCCTGGAAGTGAGTTTTGAGAGCATGCAAATTTTTCGCCTGCTTCATGTCCTCACATAGTGAATGGATGGTGTTGATAAGTTCCTGTTTTGCGTTTTCTTCCGACTGGATGATTTCGCTTTCAGGGGTGTAGGGCATAACTGGCTCCGTGTATATGCCTTCGCTCTCGTTGAGCACATCGACGGCATTATCCAGACGGTCAGCACGCGGCCAGTATTTATATGCTCTTTTGACGATCGTCTTCCTGGCCATCTCAGACCAGAAGTTGCCCCATGGGCCTTTTGGTGATGTTCCCGCTTTGCTCACTTTCCTGATTTCTTCTATCTCAGCGAGACTCATCTCTTCAGTGAGATAGTCGCCATCAGCGGTTTTAACAGTGCAGTAGCCACCGATAACGGCGCCGCGATCGTCAGGTGTAGCAAATGGGTTGTATTTGTGAGCTGGCGCCTTATCGAGACCCAGCGTCTCGTAGTCGTCGCCAGCATGAACGAGCTTGCACTGGCCCCACTTGATGACGCCAGCCGACTGGGCAATGTGCAGAAGGCCCATGTAGCTGATATCAAGGCAGACCATACCGTCGCGCGGAACCAGATAAGCCAGTTTGCTGGCAGGGTTCAGACTTATGCCGACCGCTGCAACGTTGATGATCGCGTTCTGGGCGCTGGTGGGGTTGGAAATCGCCGTTTCTGCCAATTTTTGATTGCGCTGGAATAACTGTATAGCGAACTGGCATTCCTTTGCCCAGGTCAGAGACTGGTCGGTAAGGGCGCCGACAAACAGCGGCTCCTGCTCCTTAACGAACTGAATCAGATCGAAGCTCATAATCACTCCTTAAAACGGGCAGGGCGCTTGGCGCTGCCATTCTTCTTCGGCCCGGGCATACGCGCAGGCCGATATGTATTCGTTGTATGCCTCTTCGGCCTTTTCTCCGATAAGCGCAAACTTGGCTTCCTGGGGCAGGAACAAGCTGCTCATTTCCAGAGGTTTCGCAGGGAACATGGCAATCAGTTCTTTCGCCCGGTCGTCGATCCACTTCTCTTTCTCGTCGGTGAGTTGCTGCTCAACCCAGCGCCGATCTTCGATGCGGTCGTAAGTGAGGTATGCGTTCATGGCTGAACTCCTGAAATTTGGATGTGCAGATCCCGCCCTCTGGTGACAGGCAGCAGTTGAATTGGTTAAGGGTTATTTGCCTAGGGATCTGAAAATGCGTATATGGCTAGTTGATTGCTTCGTTAAGCATTTTCTCTATAGCCAGCTTGCCATCATTTATCTGAGCAACTTGCTTATCGAAGTTCTCTTGGTAGTGGGCGAGATTCTTTTCCGATGCAGAGAAGAGGCGTTCTTTTATTTTTTGTAACTCATCCCTGCTGAAAACAATACCCATCTTGCGGCACTTTTTGACATCATCAATGCTCAGGCCGTTACCATTGAGTTTTTCCATGGCAATGCGCTTAACACACTGCCTGGCTTCTTCAATGGTCTTGTAGAACTCAACCGTATCGCTTCCCCCACTGCCATCTGAGTAGCGATTTACTCGTAATGCGATATCTCCATTAGTGCTACCCAAAAGAGATAAGCACTTGATGCCTTCAAAGTTTTTACGTCCATAGTAGTTGTCAATTGAAGACATAAAATCTTCAAATTTTTCAATGGACGGCACACCGTAATCACGACTAATGGCAAATTTAACCTGCCCGGTCATTACATCTGCGAAATGGTCCAGGTCAGCATCATTGATATGATCTGAGAACGCTTTGACCTGCTTAACCATTTCTCTCCAGAAGCTTAATGTGTTCTGTAGGTTGCTAATTTCCGAGTTGATCTTCTCAATTTTCAACTTCGCATCAGCAAGGGCTTTTTCTTGTTTTGTTTTTTCACGAGACGACCATGTTTCAACTGGCTGGTCATGTAGGCTCTTCACCACAAAACGCTCGCCACCAGGGATTTCATCACCCTGCTGCGTGACAAACACTTCCTGGACGATAGTTTCCTGATTATTGAGCGCGCCAACGACAACGACCTTACGGCCGTCAGAAAGAAATTTAGTTTCCATGACAAAGTCCTTAATGGGTAAGAGGGTTGCCGTGACCGTCCAGAAGGACGTCAATCACGCAGTCACTGAGGCGGATGATTTCTGCATCGGTGTGCAGGTACACCCATTTGCGCTCCTGAATGACTGCTGAGACGCGATAGGTGCGGCCTTCATGCAATGCCATCATGCCGGGCGTGACGCACTGGCGAATTAGCGGGGTGGTGCCGTAGTGATTGATCATACCTTCACCTCAACCTGTTCCAGGAGGCCAGCGATATGCATCTGCCAGCGGTTCAGCACCAGTTTTTCCCGCGGCGCCGATAGCGACGTCAGTTGCCACTCGTTATCGTTGAGTTTTTTGGCGGTGTACTGCTTGCCGTTGTGGGTGACTGTCATGATTCCTCCCGGTCGTTGAGGTGCTCTCGAATTTCAGAAATCAACTTTTCCGCATCTACCTCAAAGCGCTTCAAAGTGTCGCACCCGCCAACCTTGTCACCGGAAATACGACACCCGAAATCGTCATTGCTGACACACAGGGATAGGCCGCCAGATTGGTTGTGGGATATTTCGATATAGACGTTTCCGGGTTTGAGTTTGCTCATGATGCCTCCCGAGCGCGGAGCATTGCGTCAGCTATCTGGTACGCTTCGGTTGCCGTGCGGTCATCGCTACACAACCAATCAGGATTAGCTAGTCGACCCTGCATAGCCTTAGCCGCGAAGTAATCGCGCAGCGTCATGCCGCCTGAGCTGACTTCAAAACCATGTAAGTGACCAACTTCGTCGCGCTCCACGATAGAATCACACGGGAAAGCGCGACCGCCATTTTTTTTGCTCATAAATCCTCTTGGCCTTATCGCGGCGAACGGAACGGTTAATACAAGACTTCTGCGCTAATGGGCGGTGGATGGCCGCCGGTTGTCATAAATGGGCAGACTCGAAAATCTGCCTATGTATGGCCGATAAAAAACCCGCCGGAGCGGGTCTATACATCTTCAGAACTCATTAGCAATTTAAGCGCTTCAAATGGTGATGTTTGTCCTTCAAGTTTTTTGGCGAAGAAGTCAGCCTGATCTTGGGTGAATGAGTCAAACGCCTTATTTAAGCTATCACCATCATCTGAAAAGTTGACGTTGATGCTCATTTCTAAACCAGAGATCATCGTTGATATACACAGCGCAGGATCACCGTCGCTATCCTCACCTTTTTTCACCAGTATTTGCCGGTCGTGCGATTCAAATACTTTTGCAAATTGCTCCATATCCTTACCCTCTGTCGTTACCCGCTGATGCGGGAGAAATGCTTTGTGATTCAGCACAGCCCACTCAGCTTCGAATGGACTGGAATAAATCTTTTTTCGCTTTGCCATAATTGCCGCTCTCCCTGAGCCCGCCTATGGTCCGACGCATGGTTTACTGTCGCGCCGTTCGACTGACCGAATATCCACTTCGCCGCTGGCTAACTTCGCTCAGCTGTCGATGTTTCGTTTCGATGGGGTAACAATAGCTAAAGCGATTATTTGAGTCAATCGCCAAAACGATATTAATCATCACTAAAGTGATAATTGATTGAATGTTAAAGTGATATTTTTTTATTTGCTAGAGAAAAAAGTGATAAAACTAGGACTGGATCTGGAGGGGAAGGGGATGGTGTTATGGGGGGGCAATAAAAAACCCGCCTAAGCGGGTTATGCGAATCGTTTGTAGTCGATGGACTGCCTGAGAAGCACCTTGGCCATCACGTAGAAAGCGTCTTCATCCTCAGGTTCTACGTACCATTTTTCGTATATAGGGTTGTCGGATATTACTGCCAGGCGGTCGCGTTGCATCTGCAGGCGCTTAACGTGCAGTGTCTTCCCGAAGACAAAGACGTATACCCCATCTCCATCAAAATGTGTAACGCCGGTATCAACGAAGATCTGATCGCCTGGGGAAATAGTGCCGTCCATGCTGTCGCCATTTACTGTGATCACTTTGACATGCGTAGCTGGTCGGTTGCCGAATAAGGCTCGAGCCTGCTCAGTCGTATATTCGATGGCTCGGATAGTTTCAATGAAATCGCTGGTAACAATGCTTCCCGGTCCAGCGCTGGCTTTAACGTCGAGTACATCCACGCGATAAATCCCATTCAGTGACGGCTTAACCCGGTATAGCGCAGCCGGTTCTCTTGTGCCACTGGAAGCCATTTCACCCTCACCAGTAGACAGCCACTCCGGACGCACACCAAGAACGGAGGCAATCTCCACGGTCTTACGTGAGCCGTTTGCATCCTTCAGTAGCTTATTGACGCTGGACTGAGCCATGCCGACATCTTTGGCTAATCGGCCCTGTGTATATCCAGCATTTTTCATTGCCTGCGCCAAGCGCTCTGAGAATCCCATATCCACCTCTGTAAATGACTCCCTTAACTCTATCGCCCAAGCGATTAATTAGCAAAAAATCGCCTATGCGATTGACATTCGCTAAAGTGATAACCATAATCGCTTTAAACTGATAGCTGAGGTGATTATGAAGACCCCAACAGTAGAGAAAAACTCCGCAGTCGAAAAAGCGATCGCCATCGCTGGCAGCCAGAAAGAACTAGCCAAACGTTGCGGCAAAGCCCAGTCAACAATCTGTGACTGGCTGAATGGCAAGAAACGCATTTCCCCGGTTCACGTTCCTGAACTGGTGAAAGCGGTTGGTGGCGAGATAAAGGCATATGAATTCCGCCCGGATCTGCCATCCATCTTTCCACATCCAGATAACCATGCCGCCTGACCGGCGGCCATAACCAATTACATCAGAGGAAGTATCGCAAATGGAAACCTTAACGACACGCAACAAAGCGGAGGCACGACGAATTGAGAGTTGGGTGCAGCGTCAAATTGCTGATCTGGGTACCGCCCGGATAGCCGAAGTAGCTGGCATCAACAAATCAACCGTAAGCCGGTGGCGGGAGAACCTTGTCCCGAACATGTCGCTGCTGCTGGCCATCCTGATTTCGAACCGGGATGGGGTGAAGGGAGATTTTGAAGCATGAACGCAGAAAGGGGAAAAGCCGCGGTGCGCGAACACCAACGGCTTTCAGGTGCAATAAACGTCAGTCAATTGCGAGGCAATTATGCCAAGTAAATCGAAGAGAGTAAACAAACCGGAGGTAGCACGTGAGCATGTCACTTATGGCGAAAGCAATGGGGGTCAAAGTGGGAAACTCACTGCGTAAGCTCGTCCTGATTAAGCTGGCTGATAACGCCAATGACAAAGGCGAATGCTGGCCTTCGTATCAACACATCGCCGACCAATGCGAATGCAGCCGAACGGCTGTTCGTAACCATATTGATGCGCTTGAAGAAATGGGGCTTATCAGACGTGAGAACCGTGTTGGCGTCAACAACGGAAAAGGTAACACGTCAAATGTGTATTACCTCAAATTAGATGCCACCCCTATGCCATTAAATGGCACAGGGGTATGCCACGACGAAGCACACCCTATGCCATCAGATGGCACACCCCCTGTGCCACCAGATGGCACCAGAACCAGTCACTCTTTTGAACCAGTCATTGAACCTAACTCTCTCTCTGGGCGCGAAGGTTTTATGAGCGAAGCCGCTAAGCGTCGGATCGGTATTTCACCAAACGGGGAGATTCCATTCCCGCCCCTGTTTAAGCCGTCGGCAGATCACATTGCTATGGCTGCCGAGAAGGGGGTGAGCATTGAAACTGAGCTGCTGAACTTCCGGGACTATCACCTTTCCCGTGGCACGCAGCTAATCGACTGGAATTCGGCTTTCAGAGTCTGGATCCGGAATGCCAGGGTTAACCCGCTGGCTAAGCGTGGTCGTGCCGAGCAGGAAACGCCTCACTGGAACAGCCGCGAGGGATGGGAGGACTTCCTGTGAATAATCAGATTATGCAAGCCGTTAACGGCCGTGATGGCGCGCTACTTTCCAGAATGGCGAACGGAAGTACCGACCAGCAGAAGGTTATCAACCCTGAGGCTGAGGGGCTTGTTGATTCTCTCTTTCGGCAGCTGAAGCAGATTTTCCCTGCGTCTACGCAGACAAACCTGAAAACTGACGCAGACGAGAAAACGGCAAAGCGTCAGTGGATCGCAGCGTTTTCAGAGAATGGGATCCGCACTCGCGAACAACTTTCCGCTGGTGTGCGTCATGCCCGCGCCAGTGAATCACCTTTCTGGCCGTCGCCTGGGCAATTCATCAAATGGTGCAAGGATAGCGGCACGGTGCTTGGCATTGGCCTGGCTGATGTGATGAATGAGTTCCATCGTTATAGCCGAGAAAAAGGGCTGCATACCGGCGGAGCAGAAGCTTTCCCGTGGTCTCATGACGTCATGTACTGGATTGTGACCGATACGCGCAGAGCGATGTACCAGCGCCAGCTGAGCGAGGCTGAAACTGAAAAATACGCGTCAAAAAAACTTGAGGAATGGGCGCTGAAGGTTGCCGGCGGGGAAAAAATTCCATCTCCCGTCCTTGCGCTCGAGAATTCTTATGAAGTGATCCCGACAAATCACGTGAGCCGTCAGGCCGGTTATCACCCGGAAGGAAAAAGCTTCGGGTGCATGCCAAACGCAGCGACTCTCGGGGCTCTTACCCCAGCCCAATGGCTCTGGGAAGAGTATCAGCGCGGGAAAGAGAGAGGGCTTATTCAATGAAAGGCAAACAGGCAATTCTGCGTTATCTCGAAACGCACCGGACCTTCACCGCGAAGGAAGTGGCCACAGAGTGCGGTATGACCATCAACTGCATCACGAAGAACGCCATCGATCTGGAAAAGTCTCGAAAAATTATCCGGGTGAGCAAGGTCTGGCGAACGGTGACTTATCGCCTGGCAACGCCGGAAGAGCAGGCTGGTACCGCGCGCAGCTGCACAAACGGAATATTTCAGGAGTGCCGCAACAGCGCGGCGATGAAGCGAGTATTGATGGTTTGGGGGAGGGTAGGGGTATGAAACAGAAATTTATCGAGTGGTTTACCAAGAACAACAACGGCTGCTCGCCAGCGATGGAAGACGACAGAAGCTTTGTGTACGAGATGACGCAGCACATGTTCGAAGCGTACCAGGCTGGCGTGGCAGAAGGTGAAGCCAGATGCGCGACGCTGGCTGCGGAGTTGCGTGCAGTTGAAGCAATCCACGACGAGGCAGTGTTCATCACAGACGATCACTATGAGCAGTGCCCACCGGAGGTGCAGAAAATGATTCGTTCACTTGCTGTGCTGCAGATTCCTGCCTATCAGGCTTTCCTGGCTGAAGTGCGGGCGCATGACCTCAACGCTTTCATTCGGCATCACAGTGCAGAACTGGATGCGCATATTAAAAACGGTGGTGAGCAGTTCGACGAAAAATCAGTACGCATCAGAGACATCATCGTCTCAGCCCGCTTGTTCAGGGAGCAGGTTCGCAAGGAGGCCGCCCAATGAGCAACATCGACAAACATGCAGAGCTACGCAAAGAGCTTTCAAATCCTGCAAACGGCAGTAACGCACATCTGCGGAAGTTAGCGCTGGCGCTTCTGGATGAGCTGGAGAAGATGCAGGCGCAATCGTCCAAATGGTGCGAAGCCTTCCATAAAGCAGTTTCCGTTGGCGCTCGGTATGAGGAGCGGATTGCTGAGCTTAGTGAATTACTTAAGAAGTCTGATGTTGAAAAAAAACAACCTCAGAATACCTTGAGTGGCAGACCAGTTTACCTCGGTGATGGCAGTGACACCAAGGAGAAGGTGATTGCAGGTAAGCGTGATATTCATCGCTACGAGAGTTTGATAACAGATAGAGCCGGGAAAGGAGATTGATATGGCTCGTTTTATCGCAGTTATTCACGGGTGGTTCGTCGATAGCAAAGGCTTTGATGTGCATGAGCTGAGCGCAACAGACAAAGATTCGGCCTACAACGAAGCGGTGTTGTTGAAGCATAAGAGAGAAAGCACCTTCGATAAATGCGCCTGCACCGTAGTTGAGATTGCCGACCACGAAAGATTGCCACGCAAGTTAACGCTCCGCGAACGTCTGACAGGGAGGACTAACCCATGATCACCTTCACCAAAGAACAACTCATTGCTTCAGCGCACGCGCGTATTGAGTTTGCAGAGATGATGTTGTCGGGAGAGTTAGAGCCTCTCAAAGAACGCACATGGTCAATTGAACTGGAGTTGGCGCGTATCGCGCTGGCATCGCTCGAAGCGGAGCCTGTGTGCGTCATCGACCAGTCCAATCTTGATTATCTCAAATCTGGCGCTGATGCAGATGTATGGCCAGCATCCAGAGCAGAGATGGGTGATGTTCTTCTGTATCGCTCTGCCACGCCAGCTCCGGTATCTGTGCCCGCTGCGATGGAAATGGATGATGACTTTGACAGCGCGTTTGAACACGGAAAAGCTGTCGGCTGGAACGCCTGCCGCGCAGCCATGCTTCAGTCGTTCGGTAATTCCGAACAACTCAACTCTCCGGTGATTCCGGATGGTTGGGTGGCTTGCAGTGAGCTGATGCCGGAGCAGTTTAAGGCCATCCTGGCATTCAATGAGTATGGAGAAGTTTGGTCTGGTGCGTATGACAGGTACTGGAATTTCTATTGCGATAATCTGTTAGTAGAGCATGTCACGCACTGGATGCCGCTGCCAGCAGCGCCGCAGCAGGAGGATTGAAAATAACTACCATCAATAATTCACCGTTCTTAGATGGATTCCGAAGAGCAATATTATACTATTGAAATTAAAGGGATTTATTTTGTAAAGACCATTCCCTTCCGTGTTTGAACTGATATCATCGTTTTGCAGTCCAATGCAAACCGGAGGGGTTATGATCTGTCCTAAATGTCGTTCTATTGCCGTTGGGAAGGAAGTAACACGCAGGGGGTGGAGTGGTGACTATGCCTGCTTTGAATGCGGCTACAATGATGCCAAAGACGGCTTTCAAGAAATAAGCAAACCTCCTGTCAGGAAGATAAAATGGAAGCTGAAAGAGCAACCAAAGTTAGTTTGATTTTGTAATATCAACCAGCCATAATTAAGTCGCCGTCGGAGTTGAACGCCCGGCGGTGACTTCTGCGCATTTAAGGGGACTTAAATGCGACCACAATCTGAACTCCTCACTTTGTCACAGATGCTTAGCGGCACCTGCGATTTTCTGCATTCTGCGGTTTCCGTTAAGGAGGCCGTATGACTCTACCAGTAGACGGCATCAAACTCCATCGTGGTAACTTCGCGGCCATTGGCCAGCAGATTCAGCCATTGCTGGATGCCGGGCAATGCTTCCGCCTTCAAGTCAAACCATGGCGCGAGAAGCGCAGCCTGTCGCAGAACGCTCTCAGCCACATGTGGTACACGGAAATCAGCGACTACCTCATCGCGCGCGGCAAGACCTTCGCTACACCTGAGTGGGTCAAGGACGCGATGAAGCACACCTATCTCGGCTATGAGAGCAAGGACCGGGTAGATGTCGTGTCTGGCGAGGTCACCACCGTCCAATCCCTACGCCATACGTCAGAGCTGGAAACGGGCGAGATGTACATCTTCCTGTGCAAAGTCGAAGCCTGGGCGATGAACATCGGCTGTCACCTGACCATTCCGCAGAGCTGTGAATACCAGCAGCTGCGCGATAAGCAGGAGGCTTGATGTCTACTCCACTTTCCCGCGTCATCACAAACGAAATCTTCCGCGTTCCGGCGCGCCGCCAGCGTAAGCCCGCGGTTAAGCCGTCCGACATCCCGACCCTGAAGGGCTATACCGCCCGCCTGGTGGATCAGAAATGGCTGCGCCTCGCGGCACGGAGGGGTCATGCGTAAACCATCCCGCCGTAAGTGCAAAGTATGCGGAGAATACTTCGTGCCGAAATTCCACGATATCCGGATCCGCTGGTGCTGCCCGGAGCACGGCGCAATCCTCGCTATGGAAGAACGTGAAAAGGAGAAGGTGAAAGCAGCGGCGAAGCGCATTAAGGAGCAGAAGGAAGCCGAGAAGGTCGGGCGCAAACGCCGCAAGGCCAAGCGCGAGTCACTCAAATCTAAATCTCAGTGGGATAAAGAGGCTCAATCAGCTTTCAATCGCTACATCAGGATCCGCGATGAAGGTAAGCCATGTGTCAGCTGCGGCAATCCACTTATTGGCAAAAGCAATTACCTAACTGGAAGCGCCATTGACGCCAGCCATTACCGTTCGCGTGGTGCGGCCTCACATCTGAAATTCAACACATTCAACGTGCATAGTGCCTGCACACGCTGTAATCGCCAGTTGAGCGGCAATGCTGTCGAGTATCGCATCCGTCTTATAGACCGCATTGGCCTGGAACGAGTTGAGCGTCTTGAGTCTAACAACGAGCCGCGCCGGTTCGATATCCCATATCTGAAGCGCATCAAATCCATATTCACCCGCAAAGCCCGGTCGCTGGAGAAGCGCCGCGCACGTCAACAGGAGCACGCAGCATGAGCAAAATACAGTACCCAATGACTACCGCTGCTGTCTTTGATGACGTGGTGTATCAGATCCATCTTGATGGCGCTCACCAGATAGAGCGCGAGGTATCCGGCGCAATCAATTGGTTTTGTCGCTGGAACAATGAGGAAAAAGCTGTAGTGAAAGCGCACGTCCTTTTCAGTTGCTGGGGCCTTTACCTGACGTACGAACAGCTAATGGCGGAGGCAGCATGAACCACGCCGACTTCCTCCGGTACCAGGCAGAAAGCGTTAAGCGCGCCAACCTGCCACCAGTAGCAAAACACAGCCAACAAACCAACCAGCCACAGAAGGAAGCCGCATGAACAGTCAGCAACTGGAATACGTACGTCAGCAGCTCATTGTGGCGACCGCAGATCTGAGCCGGGCGACGAAAGGGCAGTTAGTAGCTTTCGCCGAGAACGCACAATTTACCGCGACGGCGCGCAGCCGGGGACGGAAAAAGGTATTCGACAAGGACAAGCAGCGAATGGTTAACCCTGACGGTCCGCCGATGAGTGGAAGCCAGTCCCGCGCCAAAGGCTCATCCATCGCTCTGGTTAGCCCGGTAGAGTTCGGAACCGCATCCTGGCGTCGTGCTGTCCTGTCGCTGGAAGACCATCAGAAAGCATGGCTGCTGTGGAACTACAGCGAGAATATCCGGTTCGAGCATCAAGTGGCGATTACTCAGTGGGCCTGGTCAGAGTTCCGGGAGCATCTCGGCGCGAAGAAGGTGGCGGGCAAGACGATGGAGCGCCTGAAAAAGCTTATCTGGCTGGCGGCCCAGGACGTAAAAGCGGAGTTGGTGGGGCGTGAGACGTACGAATATCAGGCGCTGGCGTCTCTGGTTGGCGTAACGCCAAAGAACTGGTCAGAGACGTTTACGGACCGCTGGGTTGAGATGCGGCGCATCTTCCTGCGCCTGGATGGAGGGGCTTTATTGCAGGTTACGCGATCACGTTCACAACAAAAGGCGACAAATTTCGATAGAAGTCTTGCAAAACTGGATTGAAACGCATATATTTCATGTAAATCTGATATCGTCGCCATAGCTTCGTAGGTCGACAAATAATTAATAGCCCGAGGTTAACGCCTTGGGCTTTTTTATTCCCAAATTTCACAAGCGCACCGCAATGCGCATTCAACTACGTCGAACCAAACCCTTTGAAATGAGCCTTTGAGGAAGTCAGTTAGTGCTGGCGAGCCTCGACGGGCTGATTTCCATTGCGGCAAAGGTTCATTTCAAAGCAAGGAAAACGCATGAGCGCAAAAACAATCCCTTTACCAATCGCAAAGGCTAGACAGTTTTTGGAAGTTGATGGCAGTAGTGAAAGTGGGTTGAGGTGGAAGGTTGATGCTAGCACCAGAGCAAAAAAAGGCGCTAGGGCCGGGAGTCTTGATAACCACGGTTACTACTACGTCAAAATAGACGGCGTGAAATATAAAGCGCATCGACTTGTCTGGTCCATAGCAAATGGTGAAATCCCAGATGGCATGACAATTGATCACATTGATAGAAATACTAAAAACAATTCCTTAGAAAACCTGAGGATTGCAGATTATAAGCTCCAGGCTGAAAATCGTAGCCGTGACTATCTTAAATTACGCACGAATTGCGGCTCCCTAACTGTCAGGAAATCTGGGCGAATTGACGCCTCAATCTGTATAAACTCCAAGAGATTTTATAAAAGCGGGCGAGATAAAGCTGAGCTTATTAAATGGATGGAGGAAGTGCAGAGTAACAAGATGGCTCATCAACTTGACTAATTTCGCCGGTCTAGTTCAGTGGCAGAACGGCAGCCTTGTAAGCTGCGCGTCAGAGGTTCGATTCCTTTGCCCGGCACCAGAACCCACTACCTGGGACCTTTCGGCCAGAGAGCCGACATTAACTTGCCCTCATCTTCCCGGCCTGTCGCCGGGTTTTTTTATTTCAGGCTCCGGGAACCATCATCGACATGCCTTCTTGTTAAATCGTCCCGAGGGCCTGATCCCTTACTACAAACAGCACCCCGTTCTTTCGGAGGTGATATGGCTAAACGTATGCAAGATAAAGAAAGCATTGCCGGAGTGTCATGGCTGATTGTCCTTGCTCTGTCATGCTGGGGCGGCTTGGTCCGATACCTTATTGACGTTAAGCAGAACAAAGCCACCTGGAGCTGGATCAACGCGCTGGCACAAATTGCAGTGTCCGGCTTTACCGGTCTCATTGGTGGACTGATCAGCGTTGAAAGTGGGCTGAGCCTTTACATGATTCTGGTTACGTCTGGTATCAGCGGGGCGATGGGCTCCGTGGCACTGACGTACTTCTGGGAACGCCTGACGGGGATGAAGAATGCAAACCAATAACTTCAAATTCTCACAGCGCAGCGAGAACAACCTTAAAGGTGTCAATCCTGACCTGGTGAAAGTGATCCGCCGTGCGCTGGAAATCACACCGGTAGACTTCATCGTTATTGAAGGGCTGAGAACGCAGGCCCGGCAGAAAGAGATGGTCGCTACCGGTAAATCTCAGACGATGAACAGCCGTCACCTGACCGGTCATGCCGTCGACATCATCCCGGTTAACACCACCTGGAAGATTGAAGAGTTTCACCCTCTTCTCAAAGCGGTTAAGCAGGCAGCTGACGAGCAGGGCCTGAAACTCCGCTTCGGCATCAACTGGAAGAATGACCCGGCGCTGCCCATCGAAACCAAATTCATCGACGCGCCTCACGTTGAGATCCCCGCATGAACATCAGCCTGAAGTCGCTGATTGTGCCGGGAGTGATTCTCCTGCTGGCGCTGGCGTCGTGGTTCTCGTACTCCAGCTATAAGGGTGAGAAGAAACGCGCTGACGATGCTGAGCAGAGCCTGTCACTGGCAAAAGCCGCCATCACCGACATGCAAACGCGTCAGCGTGATGTCGCTGCACTGGATGCCAAATACACGAAGGAATTGTCCGATGCGAAAAAAACCATTAACGATTTGCGTCGGGATGTCGATTCTGGCGCTAAACGGCTGCGCATCGCCGCAACCTGCCCTGGAGTGTCAAAAGCCACCTCCGCCACCGGCGTGGATGATGCAGGAACCCCCGAACTTACTCCAGACGCTCGACGGAATTATTTCGATCACCGGGACGGAATCGCAACCGCTGACAAGATGATTCGCGGCATGCAGGAATACATCAAAACGCAGTGCCTGAAATAAGCAAATATAAAAAATATTTTTAGCTGGTCACGTCTATTCATAGCTATTCACATCAACCAATAGCTATTTATCGAGTTACTATATCTATTTGAATTTAAATGATTAAATCAAGCCTTGCGAGTGTGCGAGGCTTTTTTTACGCCAGAAGTAAACCACCCCGCGCATTCTCGTGCGCATATCAACCAAGAGCCTTTCGGGGTAGAGCTTGAGATAGGGCAGTGGTAACGCTGACCGCTCTTGGGCTGCCCATATCTACGAGAACAGGCTCAACCACCAAAAGGTATCAGCGAAATGAAATCATTAACCCTCTTCAATCAACCAATCCGTGTCGGGGAAGACGGCATGATCTGCCTCACCGATATGTGGAAAGCCAGTGGCAAAAGTGATGCTGAGTCGCCTTACCACTATCTGCGAAACAAGCAGACAAAAGAGTTCCTGGCCGAGCTGGAGAAAAACCACGAATCTGTGGTTTTCACTGCACGCGGCGTACACGGCGGAACCTATGGCGGGAAGTTTGTTGCTTACGATTATGCGGCCTGGTTAAACCCCGGATTCAAGTACGCAGCTTATAAAATCCTCGATGACTACTTCACCGGAGAGCTTCAGCATCGCAACAGCTTAAGTGCGCAGCTCAACATGAAGTGCCATGAGTTTGACCAGAAAAAGGACATGGCGAGCTTCTGCGGACAAGGACTCGCAGCATGGCGTTATACGAAGCCTGTATTGGTCGCTGAGATTAACACCCTTGCTAACCAGCTGCAGATTACGATCCCAGGGCTTCAAGGATGAATAATCGCGTCATCGAATGCGCCTCCAGAGCGGGGCGCGACTTCTCAGAGTTCATGAAAGGCGAGAAGGGCATGATGGAAGCGCTGGCCTCGGTGGATCAGTTTGGCGAGCAACTTCGCCTCAACGGTTGCGTCAATCATCACTTTGTCAGCTACATGATGAGGAACTCGATCATGCAGGCATTCATGGACATGGCAAACGCCGAGAAGAAAGAAGAGCGCCGTCGTAAAAGAGCGGAATCAAAAACGAAGTAGCCATTACAGAAGCTCCTTGCGAGGGGCTTCGATAATGATCTGTGTAACCCCGCAAGGATGGTGATCACATCTTGCTGACGGGTAAGCCGTAAGTGGCTAAGCACTTCTGAGAAGCAGGGCAACAGCTGCGACAAGGCAAAGAGGTAATCATGTCCGACATCTACCAAATCACGTTAACCACCCAAACAGGCGAAACCTTCACCGGCAAGATGTCACGACGTCAGCCTGAGCTGGTTAACGGCTTTGTGCCGCTGGCGACGGAGACTGGCGAGTGGCTTTACTTTGCTCCGGCCGATGTGAAGCGCGTGCAGTTCACGCCTGTACCAGCAGAGCAAACCGAACAGCCAGAAGAACAAACAACGGAGTAACCCATGGTTAACGATGACGAGCGCAGGCCATATCCGCCAGTTAACTTCATCGCCTCCGACAACTGGCAGCCATACACCAGGCTGATTCCTGCAAACGAAGTGCATGAGTGGATAAACCGCCAAATCCTCAGCGATACCGGAAGCATCCATAACCCTGACCACGAGCACCTGTTAGAGGCTGATCTCTGCTTCATGTGGGCCTCTGACTCGTTCGCGAAGAAAGGACGGTATGTCCTTGGGCAGGCCGAACAGGTAATGCTCCGCGCTGGTGGATGGCAGAAAGCCAGAATGGAACAGCAGATGCATGAATGGTTTGGGCGCATCCCGAAGTTCATCATCACCCTAGCAGCCGATTACTGCTCACAATGCAGTGACCTCGAATTCTGTGCACTGGTAGAGCATGAGCTTTACCATATCGCCCAGGCCACCGATGATTTCGGCGCGCCTAAGTTCAACAAAGAGACCGGGCAGCCAGTGCTTACACTGCGAGGCCACGACGTCGAAGAATTCACTGGTGTCGTACGTCGATACGGTGCCAGCAAAGAAGTACAGGAGCTCGTTGATGCGGCCAATGCGCCAGCAGAAGTGGCTCACATCGATATAGCCAGGTCATGCGGCACATGCATGTTAAAGCTGGCCTAACAATATGACTGATTATGACAGGCAGGTAATCCATGGCGACACTGAAAGGTGAGGTCAAAGCCTTCATCGTTCAGTCTCTTGCCTGCTTCGATACTCCATCCCAGGTGGTTGAGCTGGTCAAAAAAGAATTTGGCCTGAGCATCACTCGTCAGCAGGTCGAATCCCACGACCCGACGAAAGCAAACGGCAGGGGGCTGGCGCAGAAGTGGGTTGAGCTATTCCACGAAACCCGTAAGCGCTTCCAGACCGAATTAAGCGACATTCCGATCGCCAACAAAGCATATCGTCTCCGTGCACTTGACCGGATGATGACCCGAGCCGAGGGCATGCGAAACATGGCGCTGGCTGCTTCGCTGATGGAGCAGGCCGCCAAAGAGGTTGGCGA
Source organism: Enterobacter cloacae complex sp. 277I4 (assembly GCF_050031465.1). Classification (NCBI taxonomy): domain Bacteria; kingdom Pseudomonadati; phylum Pseudomonadota; class Gammaproteobacteria; order Enterobacterales; family Enterobacteriaceae; genus Enterobacter; species Enterobacter cloacae complex sp. 277I4. The sequence goes on along the minus strand of NZ_JBLGWC010000001.1, from coordinate 3,165,954 downwards.
CGCATACAGCAACAAACAGAAGGTCGAGCACACCAGCCCGGACGGAACCATGACGCCGCAGCCAACCATTATCCAATTATTACCCGTTGAGCCGAAAGCATGAGTGAAGCCGTTCAACTGCCGATCCCCGCGAAGCTTGCGCCACTGTTCACTGCGGTGAATAAGCGTTACCGGTGCTCTCACGGTGGGCGCGGCAGCGCCAAGACGCGCACATTCGCGCTGATGACTGCAGTAAAGGCGTATCAGTCGATGATGAACGGTGAAAGCGGCGTGGTGCTCTGCGCGCGTGAGTTCATGAACTCGCTGGAAGAGTCGAGCATGCAGGAGGTGAAACAGGCGATCCTGTCTGTTCCCTGGCTGGCCGCCAACTTTGATATCGGCGAGAAGTACATCCGCACCATCGACAAGAGCGTTAACTACGTGTTCTGCGGTCTGCGTCATAACCTCGACAGCATCAAGTCGAAAGCGCGCATCCTGCTCTGCTGGGTGGACGAGGCTGAATCAGTCAGCGAAATAGCCTGGCAGAAGCTGAGTCCTACGGTACGTGAAGAAGGCTCAGAGATTTGGGTGACGTGGAACCCGGAGCGCGACGGTAGCGCCACGGATAAGCGTTTCCGCAAAGAGGCTGGTGACGACTGCATAACCGTTGAGATGAACTATACGGATAACCCGTGGTTCCCCGACGTGCTGGAAGGTGAGCGACAGAATGATCAGCGCCGCCTCGATCCGGCAACATACGCATGGGTGTGGGAAGGTGCTTATCTCGAAAACTCTGATAAGCAGGTGCTGGCCGGTAAATACCGGATCGCTGAGTTCTCGGAAAACCTTTGGAAAGAAGCTGATCGCCTGTTCTTCGGTGCCGACTTCGGTTTCGCCAAAGACCCCAACACGCTTGTTCGCTCGTTCATCCTGCACAACCGGCTGTACATCGAATACGAGGCATACGGTCAGCAGACAGAGCTCGACCACATGCCAGAGCTGTACGACACGATTCCAGGCGCGCGGGACTGGCCCATCAAGGCCGACTCTGCGCGACCTGAGACAATCAGCTATCTCAAACGGCAGGGCTTCAATATCTCAGCCGCCGAGAAATGGCAGGGGAGCGTTGAGGACGGTATTGCACATCTTCGCGGATTCGACGAAATCATTATCCATCCGCGCTGCAAGAACGTAGCGCGTGAGGCCCGCATGTGGTCATACAAAACGGACCGCATCACCGGTGAGGTGTTGCCGAAGCTCGCCGATGGCTACGAGCACTGCTGGGACGGTATTCGCTACAGCCTCGACGGACACATTAAGCGTAAGGGCCTAATGGCCGGGATGATGATTCCGAAAAGACTACGTTGAAATTGTCCCTATAAATATTTCTGAAAAAATGCCGATTAAATACTGTCTTTCAATAGGAGGGAGTATGAATATTTGGTTTGGGTATTGTGAATCGCCACGCGTTTAACAGACACCTCAGAGTCATTTAAGATGACTTAAAGAGAGGTGCCCATGAGCGGTAAGCGTTATCCTGAAGAGTTTAAAACTGAAGCAGTCAAACAGGTTGTTGATCGCGGTTATTCTGTTGCCAGCGTTGCAACACGTCTCGATATCACCACCCACAGCCTTTATGCCTGGATAAAGAAGTACGGTCCGGATTCTTCCACTAATAAAGAACAGTCAGATGCTCAGGCCGAGATCCGCCGTCTCCAGAAAGAGCTGAAACGGGTTACCGACGAACGGGACATATTAAAAAAAGCCGCGGCGTACTTCGCAAAGCTGTCCGACTGAGGTACGCCTTTATCCGTGACAACTCCTGTTGCTGGCCTGTTCGCCTGCTCTGTCGGGTGCTGGATGTTCATCCCAGTGGTTTTTACGCCTGGCTTCAGCAGCCGCATTCACAACGCCATCAGGCAGACCTGAGACTGACAGGACAGATTAAACAGTTCTGGCTGGAATCGGGATGCGTCTATGGTTATCGCAAAATCCATCTGGATCTGCGTGACAGCGGGCAACAGTGCGGAGTAAACAGAGTCTGGAGACTGATGAAACGTGTCGGAATAAAGGCTCAGGTCGGATACCGAAGCCCGCGGGCACGTAAAGGCGAGGCCAGTATCGTGTCACCCAACAGGCTCCAGCGACAGTTCAATCCGGATGCTCCTGATGAGCGTTGGGTAACGGACATAACCTACATCAGGACCCACGAAGGCTGGCTGTATCTTGCCGTTGTTGTTGATCTGTTCTCACGCAAAATTATCGGCTGGTCCATGCAATCCCGGATGACAAAGGACATTGTCCTGAACGCACTGCTGATGGCTGTATGGCGGCGTAATCCCGAAAAACAGGTGCTGGTTCATTCGGATCAGGGCAGTCAGTACACAAGCCATGAGTGGCAGTCGTTCCTGAAATCACACGGCCTGGAGGGTAGCATGAGCCGTCGCGGTAACTGCCATGATAATGCGGTTGCAGAAAGTTTTTTCCAGTTGTTGAAACGTGAACGGATAAAGAAAAAGATCTACGGAACGCGGGAAGAAGCCCGCAGTGATATTTTTGATTACATCGAAATGTTTTATAACAGTAAGCGTCGGCATGGTTCTAGCGAACAGATGTCACCGACAGAATATGAAAACCAGTATTATCAACGGCTCGGAAGTGTCTAGATTATCCGTGGCGATTCATTGGATTGTTTATGCCGGTTCTGAAGATGGGTCTGATTTAGAAGGGAATGATTTCTATTCGACAGACTCACCTATAACTTCAATTGAAGCTATGGATGAGATGAGACATGCGATTGCAAAATCACATGGCGTTGCGCCGGACAGGATTTTGTTCAAATCTTTTAACCGGGTATAAAATAAATCACTCATAAAGGTCGCTCAGGCGGCCTTTTTTATTGCAATAAATCCACCAACGGACAATCCATGACTGACAAATTAACTCTCGCCGTCAACCATGCGTTGAACGATGCGCGGATGGCGCGCGCCCGTATGGGGCTGATGGCGCCAACTATGGGGCTGGACAACAAGCGCCACTCAGCATGGTGCGAATATGGCTTCCCTGAGCAGGTAACTTACGAAAACCTTTATGCCCTGTATCGGCGCGGTGGTATCGCTCACGGTGCCGTTGAGAAGCTGGTTGGCAAGTGCTGGCAGACTAACCCGGAAATCATTGAGGGTGATGATGCCGATGAGAGCAAGGATGAAACTGCCTGGGAGAAGAACACCAAAAAGGTTTTCACAAAGCGCCTATGGCGGGCCTTTGCTGAAGCTGACCGCCGCCGCCTGGTCGGTCGCTATGCTGGAATCCTGCTGCACATCAATGATTCCAGAGCGTGGGACCAGCCGGTTGTTCGTGGGAAGTCACTAAAAAAGGTGACGATCGCATGGGCCGGTTCGTTAACTGTCAGTCAATGGGTAACTGACGAGAAATCGGCAGACTACGGTCAGCCAAAGCAGTGGAAATACGTTGAGAGCCTGCCAAACGGCGGAACTAATCAGCGCCTCGTACATCCAGATCGCGTCTTCATCCTTGGTGACTACTCTAACGATGCCATTGGCTTCCTTGAGCCTCCTTATAACGCCTTTGTCAGTCTAGAAAAGGTAGAGGGTGGTTCTGGTGAATCGTTCCTGAAAAATGCATCAAACAAGCAGGCAATCAACTTTGATAAAGACATCGACTTTGCGAATTTGGCTTCGCTGTATGGCGTCTCGGTAGATGAGCTTCAGGAGCGCTATAACGAAGCAGCCAGAGAGCTGAATGTTGGTAACGATGTACTCCTGATTACCCAGGGCGCGCAGGTCACGTCGATGGTCTCTGCTGTTTCAGACCCGTCGCCTACTTACAATGTCAACCTTCAGACAGCCTCGGCCGGGGTGGATATTCCGGCGCGTATTCTTGTCGGCAATCAACAGGCTGAGCGTTCAAGCACTGAAGATCAGAAGTATTTCAACGGTCGCTGCCAATCACGGCGAGGTGATCTGTCATTCGAAATTGAAGACTTCAGTGACAAGCTCATCGACCTGAAAATCATTGATCCTGTCAGCGAAAAGACGGTTATCTGGGATGACCTCAACGAGCAGACTGGAACTGAGAAGCTCGCCAATGCAAAAACCATGGCTGAGATTAACCAGACGTTCCAGGGCAGCGGAGAAAATCCGGCATTCAGTCGCGAAGAAATTCGCACAGCTGCCGGTTATGAAAACGTCGATGAATTCCCGTTAGGAGAAGAGGATGTCGACGAAGAAGACGAAGCCACCGATTCTGCCGCGTAACTACCAGGATCCGACCGGAGCCGATGCGCTGGAACGCCGGGTAATGAAAGACTTCGCCAGGCGAATGAATAAGATTGGCAAAGCGTATAAATCAGCACTCGACAAAATACCTTCCTCCCTCGCAGTAAACGCCAGATACGAATACCAGCTAAACCCGACGCTACTCTCCATCATCCTGAACGATGCCAGTTACCTGGTTGATCAGGTGCTGCTTGAAGGTGGCGATTACGACCTGTGGTTTTACGAGTACATCGATCTGGCTTCGGAGAAAGGAACCGGTCAGTCATTCTACAACCTCAGCCAGCAATCTCCGGTGTACGCAGCCGGGCGTGAGTCTCTGGCTTCCATCCTCGCAAGCGACCCATACCAGCAACGCATGGCGCTGGTGCATGCCCGTGTGTTTGAGGAAATGAAAGGTCTGACTGCTGACGTTAAGCGAGATATGGCGCGCGTGCTGACTGATGGCGTGGGCCGTGGTCTGAATCCGCTGGACATTGCCCGCAACCTGACAGACCAGACCGGCATCGAGAAGCGCCGGGCGAACCGGATAGCACGCACTGAGGTTACCACTGCGCTGCGCCGGGCTCGATGGGATGAAGCTGAGTCATCAATGGATGATCTCGGCTTAAACATCAGGCTTCTCCACCTTTCCGCATTAAGCCCAACAACGCGAATAAAGCATGCTCTGAGACACGCGCACACATACACAGTTCAGGAGGTCAGGGACTGGTATGCCGTTGATGCTAACGCAATAAACTGCAAATGCAGCCAAGTGGAAGTTCTTGTTGATGCGGATGGTAAACCGCTTTATCCGAACGTCATCGAAATGGCTAAGAAGGAATTCGACAGTCATTGGAAAAAGATGAAGGTCAATCATTCAGTTTGTCACTGCTGCAAAAAGGCAGCTTGAGGTTACAACATGCCAATGCAGGTCAACATCACCACAAAGGTGAACAGCCAGTCTATCCGGCGCGAAACATACAACGGGCGTGAGCACCTGGTGCTGCCGAGTTACACGCTGCCGGCGAACGTCGTCATGAATGGCGGGCTGTACACGCAAGAGCAAATCGACGCCCACTATAAGGGGCTGGAAGGTACCCTGGCACCGCTTGGGCACCCTCAAGTTAACGGTCAGTTCGTGTCTGCTTTCTCCCCAGAGGGGATTAACGCAGGCCATATCGGCGCGTGGAACCGCAACGTTAAGAAGTCCGGTAATCGCATATACCTCGAAAAGTGGGTTGATGTGGCCCGTGCCAGCGAGTCTGAAGGTGGCAGGGAACTACTTGAGCGAGTCGCTGCCATTGAGCGCGGTGAAGACGTTCCGCCGATTCATACCAGTGTTGCCGCATTCCTCGACCAACTTGAACCCAACGATCAGCAGCGCGCCACAGGTGCTGAGTGGGTGGCAGATATCCACGGCATGGACCACGACGCGATCCTGCTGCACGAAGTCGGAGCCGCCACCCCTGAGCAGGGCGTTGGCCTGATGGTAAACGCCGATCTGGCGCAGCCGCTTAAAGCGAACTCCGGCGCGCTGGTGGGTGAATCCTACCGGGAGCGCGAACAGCGTCTTGATCGCGCAGCCAAAGCGAAGTTTGCTGCGGGCGCGGATGAATATGCCTGGGTTGCTGACTTCACTGATTCGCAGGTAGTTATCGTGCGAAATGGCGGCGATGCGCAGGTTTACGGCTATTCCGCTGATGGCGGGAAGATCGCTATCGACGATACCGGCACCGCAGTAGCGCGCCAGGAGTCGTGGGTGGCAGTCGTCGCTAACAAATTCAAAGCTCTATTCACACCGCAGGAACAGCCTGCACCAAACCACAAAACGGAGGGCGACATGCCTTTAACCAAAGAAGAACTGGAACAAATCGGCAGCATGATCGGCCAGGCTGTTGCGACCAATACTGAAGCGGCTATCAAGCCTCTCGCGGAAAAGGTTGATGCGCTACAGGCCAACCAGAAGCAACTCGCTGACACCCTGACCGCAAACTCACGCGCTGAAGAGAAAGCCAAGCGTGATGCGGTTGCCAAGGTCCATGGCGACATCGTGGCTAACGCGCTTTCTGGCGATGCCCTGGACGCCATGTTCAAGTCGCTGGGCGAAGCTGCTCCGCTGGGCACCAACAACGCACAGCAACACAAAGAAACCGGCGCACCTGCCGCTGACGAACACTTCAAGTAAGGAGCCGGAATAATGCCACGTTATCGTCGCGTTAATATCGACGGTCAGTCTCTGTACAAGACCGAAACCCGCACTACGGCGGCCGCGCTGCTTCCGGGCACCGCCGCAACCATCAACTCTTCCGATAAATTCGCTCAGGCCACCGCGCTAACCGGTCGCCTGTACATCATCGATGTCGGTTATCACCAGGGCCTGACCATCACCGAATCAATTCCTGCCGGTGATTCAGCTGTAGGCAACTACGTCGAAGAAGGCCGCGAGCTGGCGTTACGTTGCCTGCCTGGCGCGTATAAGAAAGACAGCCCGATCAAGCTGAGCACGGCCGGTCAATTCACACTTGCCACCTCCGACACTGATTCAGTGATCGGCTACAGCCAGGATGAATACACCATCGCAGCCAGCACCACAGACTTCATTCGCGTGCGCATGCGCGTTGGCACTGCCGCCGCAGCTGGCGCGTAACAAAAGGACAAACACATATGTACTTCTCTAAAGAGACGCTGGCGACTAACTCCCGCCTTGGCGGGCACTGGAACGAGCTGTGGGCAAACCGCAACATGTGGAACCTGCAGAACGACTCCATCATTGCGGCTAACCGCGCAATCATGACGCCTGACATGCTGGCATGTAACGCTGTTGGCGGTTTCTCCCGTGACTTCTGGGCTGAGATTGACAACCAGGTGCTGCAGCTGCGGGATCAGGAAGTTGGCATGGAAATCGTAAACGACCTGATCGGCGTTCAGACCGTGCTGCCGGTTGGTAAAACCGCCAAGCTGTATAACGTGATCGGCGACATCGCTGACGACGTGTCAGTAAGCATCGATGGTCAGGCGCCGTTCTCCTTCGACCACACTGACTACGCGAGCGACGGCGACCCGATTCCGGTGTTCACTGCTGGTTACGGTGTTAACTGGCGTCATGCTGCTGGCCTTAACTCTGTAGGCATTGATCTGGTTCTGGATTCGCAGATGGCGAAGATGCGCAAGTTCAACCAGAAGCGCGTCAACTACTACCTGAACGGCGATTCAAAAATTCAGGTTCAGTCCTACCCGGCGCAGGGCATTAAGAACCACCGAAACACCAAGAAGATCAACCTCGGTTCCGGTGCTGGTGGCGCGAGCATCGACCTGACCACCGCTGACATGACTGCGATCTTCGCATTCTTCGGTAAAGGGGCATTCGGTACAACCGCGCGCACCAACAAAGTCGCCGCATACGATGTGATGTGGGTTTCCCCGGAAATCTGGGCAAACCTGGCGCAGCCGTACGTGGTGAATGGCGTTGTAAGCGGCACTGTATTGCAGGCGGTTCTGCCGTTCGCGCCAGTGAAAGAAATCCGCATGAGCTTCGCGCTGACCGGTAACGAGTTTATCGCGTACGTTCGTCGCCGTGACGTGATCTCTCCACTGGTGGGTATGGCTGTAGGCGTTGTTCCGCTGCCGCGCCCACTGCCTAACGTTAACTACAACTTCCAGATTATGTCTGCTGAAGGTCTGCAAATCACCGCAGACGATCAGGGACTGTCCGGCGTTGTCTACGGCGCTAACCTGGCGTAAGGAAACAGCATGGCTAAATACGAAGTTGTGCGCCCATGGTTCGGCGTAAAGGTTGGCGACGTGGTGGAGTTGAAAGATCTTCACCCGGCGCTGAAGTCTAACGTCCGGCTGATGAAGGGCGAGGCTGGTGGCGAGCTGAAACCTGCGACACCTGATGCCGGTACCGGTGAAAAATCTCGCAAAGAGATCATTCAGGGCCGCCTTACTGAGTTGGGTATTGAGTTCAAAGGCAACCTGGGCGCTGAAAAACTCAGCGAGCTTTTGCCGGATGGCGAACTCGAAAAGCTTTTCCCTGCTGAATAACAGCCGCCGCTCAGGCGGTTTTTTTATGCCCCGCTCCGGCGGGGTATTTCACGGAGTCGATAATGGTAACTCTCGAACAGGCGAAGGAGTATCTGGAGAGCCAGGGAATTACCATTCCCGATTTTGTTCTTCAGGCTCTCGTCGACCAGGCCAACAGCATTCAGGAGTGTCTCGATGCGCATTATCCTACATCGACCGCGCTGCTGATTCAGCTCTATCTGCTGGCGCTTATGGGGCTCGGTCAGGGTGATAAATATATCTCAAGCCAGACGGCGCCGAGTGGTGCGTCGCGCTCGTTCCGGTACCAGTCGTTTACCGATCGCTGGAAGGCCTCGGTTAACCTCTTGCGCGGGCTGGCTAAGTACGGCTGCGCCACTGCCCTTATTCCTGCAGACCCTACCGCCGCCCCGGCATTCGCTGGTATCTGGATAGGAAAAGGCGGCTGCATGTGCGGGGATAAATGATGACGTACAAATCAGTTAAGCACGGGCTGCCGCGTTCATTCGTCCGCGTCTGGGTGATGACCGACACCGGGCGGGAGACTACCGGCTACGTTAAATCTGACGGTGAGTGGCATATCAACTGTGCTCGCATCCGGGCAACTGGCGCTAAAGTGCTGCGCTGGAAGGAGGGCTGATGTCGAGTATTGCTTCGTGGAGTTACACCGCGACAGCCACCATCTGGCGCAAGCTGGAAGGCAATGACGAATACGGCGACCCGCTTGGCTATGCCGAACCTGAACAAATCCTCTGTGATTACGAGGGTGGGCTCAGCAAGAAGTTAGCCAGCCTGGGTGCTGAAATTGTCGTTAAGAACACCGTCTGGACGGAGTTCGCGCTGGCGACCGCCGGTGATTATCTGCTTATTGGCGTTTCGACCGAGGCCGACCCGGTTGTGGCTGGTGCCGACGAGGTGCGCCAGGTTATCCGCTACGCCGACACATTCGAGCGCCTGGCGGATGATTATGCGATACTAACTGGCATCTAATCACGGGAGGCTTTATGGATATCGACCTGCTCACCATGTCTATCTCAGTGCTGGCGGTGGCTATTTCTGTTTACGCCGCCGCGCCGGTACGCATGAAGAAATTTAATCCGCCAGAGCGTAAACCTCTCAACCAGCTTCCTCCCGAGGTGAGAAAGCTCATTGAGAACGTTGATGAGCTTGAGCGGATAACAAAAAGTCTCTGAACAGGTCGCCATGGCGGCCTTTTTTATTGCCTGGAGAAAGCCATGGGCATCAAAGTGCGTGGCACTGCACGTGTTGAGCGCAATATTGACCGAATTCTGAATGATATTCAGGGTAGAAAAGTCATTCGCGCACTCCAGTCGGCGATGATTCTTGGGGCTGCTAGAGCGGCACTTTACACGCCGATCGATACCTCAGCACTTTTAAATAGCCAGTTTCGCGAAATCGTAACTGACGGAGCGGTAATTACAGGCAGGGTAGGTTACTCGACCAACTATGCCGTTTATGTTCATGACCCGGCCAACCCGCAGAGGTTCCGTCGCTCAACTGCTAAAAAGGAATTCCTCACTCTTGGGTTTGAAGAGGAGCGATCTGCCATCGATGATGTTGTGCGTAAGGAGCTTTCACTATGACACCCATGATGCACGAACGGGTGCGAAATATGTTCGGCGACGCCGGTCTAACGACCGGTTTCACGGTGCAACAGCTGATGTTTGATGACCCGGGCGACCTGTCGAAGGCGATCATGGTGTTCAGACCAAACGGCGGGTCGAACATCCGCACTGACCTCGGTTCTGAGTATCACGTCCTGGTCGACGTTGTCGGCGCAAAGGACAAGCGCAAAGACGCGCTCAACGCCGTGCAGCGCATCCTCGATTACGTCCATGCAAACCCCATGGCTGACGAGTGTGTCGGCTACATCCAGAACATGGGCGCAATTCCCGCGCCGGTGCTCACAGAAGAAGGGCGAATAGTCTTCCGATTGCAATTTGCCTGCACGTTTGGCGACTAGCCATTCCCAACCAAATAACCCGCTTCGGCGGGTTTTCTTTTATACGTCAAAGAGGAGTTTCACATGGCTAATTGCCAGAACTCGAACGAACGCCTGTTCGGCGGCGCGGTCGTGCTGGAAGTCGCCGATGGCTGCCCGGACGTCAAACCACTCGAAGGTGAGTGGATGGCGCTGGCCGCTGGTACGTCGAAGGGCTTCGACTTCAACCCGAACTCGGTTACCTCTGATGCGGATGACGGAGGCGGCTATGTCGAGACCATCATCACCAACAGTGATTTTACCCTGAGCTTCGAGGGTGAAGTGCGCAAGAAGGACAAACTGGATCAGTACGGCGTTGGCAAGTTCATCAAGTATTTCGCTGACGAGCTGAAGGCCAAGCGCCAGCCTGGTATCTGGGTGCGCATGGACTACGGCCCGGTCGAATTCATCGGCTACATGAACATCACGGCGCTGAGTTCGGACGGAGGTACCAACGATATCGTCACGTTCTCTACCGAGTTCAAAGTGGGCGATGCCAGCACAATCGAAGTCAACGAAGTGACGGCAGTGGCGGTGACCGGCGTAACGGTGACCCCTGCTACCAGCACCGGCGCGGCAGGCGGTACCAGTACCTTTACGGTGAATATCGCACCAACAGGCGCAACCAACAAAGACTTCACTGTAGCGACTACCGATGCGACAAAGGCAACGGCTACCGCATCCGGCAACACCGTTACCGTGACGCGTGTCGCCACCGGCAGCGCGCAGATCATCATCAACACTGTAGACGGCAATTTTGTGGCCGTGCATACGGTTACCGTTTCCTAACGGACATTACAAAGGGCGGCGTGCTGCCCTTGATAATGACCGTTTACTGGAAGGCTTATGACCGCTTTAACCGATATTGGCGAACTCTCCATCAGCGACAGCCGCGAAGGCGGGAAAGATTACCTGCTACGGCCTTCATTCGAGGCTATGACGAGGATCGGCACTCCGGAAGAGATTGTGCAGGCGTACGCCACCATACACGGCAATGATGTCGCTCAGCTAATTGAGGTTTGCGCTGGCACGCTGGGAGGATTTCCTGAATGGCTATCTCCATCATTCAACCGCGCTGCTGAGAAGCTTTTATCAACGTGCATGTTGGTGCTTCAGGCGTGCTGCGAGGAAGACCTGACGCCTATGATCGGCGAATGGAAGGGATGGCGGCATTGCGTCGTATACCGACCGGGACAGATGCCGAAGAACGACATCATCGTGCTGGCGCAGCACCTTATGCAGCATGGTGTCGTCGGCAAAGCTAAGGTCCGCCAGCTGCAGCGCCACGAAACAGGTGCGAGAACAAACGAATTTAAAGCCTTCGACTACATCAGCGCGGCGCGTACTCATTTTGGCATGATCCGCGAAGAAGCCTCTCAATTAACGATGACCGAATTTCAGATGCTTCTGTCGGCAAAATACCCAGAGCAGAAAGGCTTCACTCGCGATGAGTACGATGCGATCGCCGATGATTACATGGCGAAGAAAGCGAAGCGATTAGCCCTGGCGGAACGGGCCAAGTAAAAAAGAACACACCAAAACAACCCCTCTACGGCGGGGTTTTTTATTGCCCGGAGATTAGATTATGGCTGGTACTGTCAGCGCTGGAACGATTGTTTATGAAGTTGACATGGACACCGCCGGGATCATTCAGGGACGCCGGGATATCGATGCCGCGTTAAATGGTCTTAACGGTAGCATGGGTCGTCTTGAGGCGGGGTTAAACCGCACTGAACGATCCCTGTCTTCGATTGAAGGCACTATGTCCAGCTTAACTGGCGTCGCGAAAGCGCTCATTGCCGCTCTTTCTGTCCAGCAGGTTGGCGCATATGCTCAGGCATGGCAGGACCTCAGCAATAAACTGGCAAATGCCGTCAGGGATTCCGTACCGCCGTTTGAAACGCTGGCTGATGTCACAGAGCGTGTTTTTTACATCTCTCAAAAGACTCGCTCAGGTCTTGATGCCACGGCCACACTCTATGCGCGTCTGGAGCGTTCAACAAGAAGTTATGGCGTCAGTGTAGAGGACATTACCAGGCTGACAACCATTATTAACCAGGGTTTCGTGGTGTCAGGGTCAACAGCCGAGGAGGCAAGCAATGCAATCATTCAGCTTGCTCAGGGGCTGGCGTCCGGAGCATTGAGGGGTGATGAATTTAACTCTGTGAACGAGCAGGGGAACCGGCTCATGATTGCTCTGGCTGACTCTATGAATGTCAGCATCGGGGCGCTCAGAAACATGGCTGCAGAGGGCAAGTTAACCACTGAGGTGATCGTTAATGGCCTGCTCTCTCAGGGCGATAAAATTGGACAGGAGTTCGCTAAAACTACTGCGACGATCAGCCAGTCTCTTGAAATTGCCAACAACAATATCACGAAATTCTTTGGCGAGAATGCCACAGTAAAAACTGGCGTAAAAATATTCAGTGATTCAGTAATTTCTCTCAGTGAAAACCTGGACGCTCTCAGCACTACGCTCACGATTGTTGCTGGCGTAATGGGCGCGCGGTATGTCGGCGCTCTGACCATGGCTACCTCCGCGAAAATCGCTGATATCGCAGCATCTCGTAAGCAGGCTGTTGCAGAGAGTCAGGCGGCACAAGCAGCTTTGGTTGCCGCTAATTCTGCTCAGCGTAAGGCTCTGGCTGATAAAGAGGCTGCTCTTTCGTCTCTCGCTCTGGCCCAGGCTGAATATAACGTGGCCAAAGGTAGCGCTGCTGAAATGTTAGCGCTTGATGCCCTAATAGCTGCAAAAACTCGGGCAACTACCGTATCTCTCGCTCTTACTGAGGCTGAAACAGTCCAGGCTGCCGCATCAGCAAGGGCGGCGGCGGCGGCACGTGCAGCATCTGCTGGTATTGGACTTGCTCGTAATGCTCTTGCCCTCATAGGTGGTCCAGCTGGGGCGGCTATGCTCGCTGCCGGAGCGATCTTCTATTTCTGGCAGAAAGCCCAGCAGGCAAAAGAGGAGGCGATCGCCTTTGCTGACGGTCTGGATAAGCTAAATGCGTCAATGACGTCAATGAGTAACACCCAACTGCGCGGCACGATTGCAGATGCCAATAATTCTATACGAGCCCAGAAAGAGGCTGTTGCAGACCTGCAGGGTGAAGTTGACTCGCTGAGAGACAGATATCAGAACTTTACCCCGGCAGCGCAGGAAGTTGCTGAATCTATGGGGCAAGGTACAGACTTCGCCCGCCAACAGGCGGAAGTGTCTGATGAACTGGCTCGTAAGACGCGAGACCTTGAGGCCGCTAAAGATAAATTATCCCGAACAGAAGAAACCGCCTCAGAGGCGACTCGCACGCTCACGAACAACATGCTCACGGCGATGGGAGTTCATGATCAACTCATCGAAAAATCTTGGTCTCTTGAGCAGGTTCAGGGTGCCGTAGCGAAAGCCTTTGGAGAGACAGCTGATGAAATAAACCGAGCTAATCAGGCTGGAAAAAGCTTCGACCCCAAAGCGCTGCAGATATCTCCCGCGACCAAGGAGGGCGATAAAGTTATCGCTACTCTGGAAGAGCAGAATGAATTACTTAAAATTCAGGATGAGAGAGCGCGGGCGATAGCCAAAGCCAGGATGCAGGCTGCCAGGGTCACTGACAATCAGAATCAAATCTCTGCAGCTGGCAGGCTGGCTGCTGAAAATTATGATTTAGAGAAGTCAGAAGAAGCCAGAAAAAAATCTCAACAAGAGAGTGAGCAGCAGGGGAAAAAATCAGCGTCTTCTGCTGAGTCGGTTGCTCAGAAGCTGGCTAACCTGAAACAGCAAGCAGAACTGGCGGCGGGGTCAACTCAAGAACTCAGCAGAGAGCAGGCCATATTACGTGCTCAGCAGTCACTGGGTAATTCTGCAACCCAGGAGCAAATCAAAAAGGCCGGTGAATATGCAGCAAAAGCATGGGATGCATCAGCGGCAGCCAAAGGGGTAACAGAAGCACTTAAGGCAATGCCTTTACAGGCGGAGAATAAATCCTACGCCGAATCCATGCAAAATCTGAAGGCCGCACTGAACGCTGGGAAAATAGATCTCAAGGAGTATAACGCTGCCACGGAGAAAATGGCGCTCGAGCACCAGAATAACCTCGCCAAGATTAACGCCCAGGCCACAGTCAATCCGGTAGCTTCTGCCCGAGCCGAAGTTGACCCGGTACAGCAACTGGTGAACGAAAATAACCAGAAGTTAGCCCTGATGCAGCAATATCAGCAGCAGGAACAGGCGATACTCCAGCAAAGTTACCAAAAAGGGAAAATAAATTACGATCAGTTCGTTGCTGCAAAGGCAGCTACCGATGCCCAGTACCTTGCCTTAAAGACTGCGCAGGAAAACCAGTTCAATGAGCAGATGACAGCCGCTCAGTGGCAATTGCTCAGTCAGCAAGGTCTTGGTTATGAAATGCTGACAAGCGCGGTGGATGCGTTTTCAGGTAATGCATCTAATGCGTTAACCGGGCTGATCACCGGAACGATGTCAGCGCAGGATGCTATGCGTTCGCTCGGGAATACGATGCTGAACAGCGTGGTCAATGCGCTAGTCCAGGTTGGGGTTGAGGCACTCAAAAACTTCATTATCGGTCAGACATTGGGCGCAGCAGCTACTGCTGCTGGAGCATCTCAGGCGGCGATTCTCGCTTCGGCCTGGGCTCCAGCAGCTGCCCTTGCGAGTCTGGCATCATTCGGCGCGAACTCTGTTCCCGCAATGGCCGGGATAGCTTCAACCGTAGGGTTGTCGAAGACGCTGGCGGTTGCTGGCGCAAGGAAGAACGGTGGATCTGTATCTGCTGGCAGCATGTACCAGGTCGGCGAAGGCGGCATGCCGGAGATTTACCAGGCCAGCACCGGTAAGCAGTACATGATACCGGGCGACAATGGCAGGGTGATCAGCAATAAGGACATGACTGCCGGAGGCGGTGGAATTCAGGTTAGCGTCATATTCAATGATATGTCATCAGGACAGCATATGTATGACGCCAGAGCCACGCAAGCTGGAAATACTCTGACTGTCGAGGCGTTCGTTGCCGATATGAACAATGGGGGCATTATGAGTCAGGCAATCACAGGAAATACTACTGCCAAACGCACGCCAAGGGGTCAGGGCTGATGCCAATTATCGACTATCCCGACTGGCTGCCGCTGGCGCAGAAGGCCAGCAAAAACATGACGCTCGATACCGGGTTCCAGACCGATCAGCCAGCGGTCGGCCCGGCTATCTTCCAGAGCCTTACTGACGACCTGAAAGTGACATGGTCCCTGACGTGGATCTTCACTCTCGACCAGGAGCGCGCTTTTCAGCAGTGGCTGCGGAGCCCTAACTACCTCAATCGTGGCCTGAACTGGTTCCGGATGAGTATCAATCTGGGCGGTAGTGGCCTGCAACTCCAGGAACTTCACTTCACGCAGATGCCAGTGCAAACCAGTATCGACGGCGGAGTGGTGACCTGGACGGGAACCGTAATTGCTAACCATCTGTACAACGCCGACGATGAGTTCGACGACATCATTGTTGAACTGCCGCCGCCGTGGGATTCGTGGCTGGATATCGTTGTCACTGGTTATCCGGACGGGCGCGATCCGGAATCACTACCGAGGGTGCCGTAATGCCGAGCCTAAGGGAGTACAAGCAACAGCGCCCGATTCGCGGCAGTTACGACACAATTACCTTTTACCATCCTTCCTTCGGTTATGTGCGTCTGGTAGACAAACAGTTCTTCGAGAAAACGCTTGCAGGTCAGGTATACAAACCAGCGCGCTTTGAAATCGAAGAGAGTCAGCAGAGCGGCACGCCAGTGATCGACGCCACTGTTAAGTTAGGGCGGCTTTCATCAGATATCAAAACGCTGATGAAAAAATGGAAGGGCGTGACAAGGTTGTCACCAATCACCGCTACCAGGCAGATTTTCGATAGCGGAGACACATCAGCGCCTATGAAAAACTGGACGCTTTTTGTGAAGACTGTTGACGTTGATTCAGATGCCGCATCTGTAACCCTTTCCATTACTAACCCATTAAACAACAACATCGGTCGCCTTTATGATCCAGTCGAATACACGGGGCTTCAGTACCTCTGATTTTATCAGAATGATGATCGGCGTACCGTGGGCTAACCGGGCCTGTTCGTTCGAAAAGGTGGATTGCTGGGGGCTGGTGGTGCTGTATTACCGGAACGTTCTCGGTATAGAGCTGCACCAGACACCGGACTACGAAGCCGGTGAGGACTTCTTCACCTGTTATCAGGGTGACGTCGTCTTCTGGCGCCAGGTCGATAAACCGATCGAAGGCGGGATATTCGTCGGGTACCGCGGCGCGCAACCGGCGCATGTTGGTCTGGTACTGAACCGGCAGGCGCTGCACTCGCGTGGAGAGAACGGAAGCGTGCGCATGGACTCGTTGCTGGTCATTCAGCGGGCATTCACTAAAGTGGAGTTTTTTTCTTATGGCGTTGATTGAGCTTCAGCGTTTCCCGGGAACGCCAAAAGAACGCTACAGGGTGCCAAACGGCACCCTTTTTTATGACTGGCTGGCGACCAATGACGCTACTTTCCACCGCGACCTGCTGATCGTCCGCAATGGTGTGAAGCTGGGCGACGATGACGAGCTGGCGTTTGAGTTGAGCGAACTGGACCACATCCAGATATTCGACCAGCCAAAGGGTATTGTCGGCGACATCCTGAGCCCGATATTTAAAGTGGTGGGTCAGGTGTTTTCATTCCTGGCGCCGAAGCCCGCTATAGCAAACAGCGGCGGTAATACCGTAGATTCGCCCAACAATAGCTTGACCGGTCAGACAAACACCGCGCGCGTCTACAAAGCCAAGCCGGATATCTACGGCCAAATCCGTTCTTTCCCGGATCTGATTCAGGAATCGGTATTTGAATACGTTCACCAGACGTCTACAGACGGCGGCCTGAAGTACGTTACAGAGTGGATGTGCATCGGGATTGGCAAGTACGACTACGAGTCCGTGCGCTACTCAGAATCCAGTCTGGGCTCTCTGGCCGGCGCCGAGTTCCAGTTCTTCCAGCCTGGCGAAGTAATCCCGCAGATCGTCGAAGGTTACGGGTTTGATGATGTCGACGGGCAGGAGGTTCCCGGGCAAAACGAGGCCAGCGATTTTCCGGTAGAGAGCGCTACTGCAACAACCGTGGTCAGCGGTACGTACTCCGGCGGCCAGATAGCGATGAAAATCGTGAAGCAGGCCGAGTTCGATTACTTCATGGGGCTGGTTCTGCCGCACGCGGTTACCTTCACCATCAACGTGACGTACAGCACCGCCTCCGGCAACGTTACTACCGATGCGACATTCTCCGGTACGCTGATCTCTGCCGTTGAAACAAACGACGGAGCCGTGGTTAACCCGGTGCGCTGGTACACGTTTACGATGAACCAGCTTGATGGTCCACAGGATATCCCGTCTAACGCGACGATAAACACCACGAAGTTCATCCTCAATGACAACGAGGCTCTGATCGTCGGACCGTTCTTCTCTCCTGTCGAGTCAACGCAGTTGTGGCTGCATACCCAGTCTAGCCTTGGAGGAAATAAGGAAACGAACTGGAAGGTAGTCATCTGGAAAATCGACGACGATTATAACCAGGTGCCAGGCACCCAGCAGACTTTCACATACCGGCAGACGACACCGCATGACTCAACAAGTGAGGTGTTCTACCGCACAGACAAAATCACACCGTCCGGCGGCTTTGGTAAATACGCGGTCAGCTTCCAGCGCACGGATAACTCCAGCGACGCGTCTCTGTTGAAAGTCGAAGAGATCCACAGCATCAATATCCGGACAAACGTTGTTCACCCTACAGACACTCTGGTACGGGTGAAGGTGAGGGCGACCGAGAACGCACTGGGTAGCCGTGAGCGCAAATATAACGCTCTGGTTACGCGACACACCATAACGTACGACCTTGAGACGCAGACAGTAGATTACACGCTGCGACCGTCTCGCTCGTTCGCTGACGCGGTGACGCACACCTGGCTGATTATGGGTGAGCAGCCGGTAAGCAGCATTGACCTGTACGGGTTGTATTCGATCGCTGAAAGCCTTCCTGATGAGCGGCTGGGTTACTTCGACTATACTTTCGACGACGAGAACGACTCACTGGGAGACCGCGTGCAGGCGATCTGCAATGCAGCGTCGGTGGTAGCGTACTGGGATGACGGTGTGCTGACGTTCACTCGGGATCAGAAAGTTGATTACCCGGCTGCCGTTTTCAACCGGGCTAACATGAAGACGGACGAGTACAAAATGACGTACGAGGCCACACTTCCAGGTGGTTATGACGGTGTGCAGGTATCCTACGTTCACCCGACCACGAACAACAAGACGTACATCAACTACCGCGTTCTGAACGGCTCCATCGTTGAACAGGAAGCGGAGAACCCGAACAAACTGGAGATAGTCGGCTTCCGCAATGAGTACCAGGCGCGAGAGCGCGCGCTGCGCGAAACGAAACGCCTGATTTACTCCAGGGTGAAGATGAACGCCAAAGTGTTCGAGGACGGTATTATCCAGGTCGGTAGCGTCGTGCAGATAGCTGATATTTACGACAGCAACCAGCAGCAGGGTTATATCACCGGCCGCGCCGGGAATAACTTCGACACCAGCGAGCCGATCACGTTTGCCGGTTCGATGTATGTGCTGGTGACCGACAGTCTGGGCAACCCAACCCTGCGCTATCCGGCCACCGCCCGCAGCGATACCAATTACGGATTCACCGCGGCTGTTCCCAATATTCAGCTCAACATCTGGAACGGAGATACAGTGCAACTCCCGTCGCGTTATCTCATCGCGACAGTGGAAGAACTGGACAGCCAACTATGGACGGTCAACAGCATCAAACCGAACACCGATAACACAGTCTCCCTGACTGTCGCGGAATACAGCGACGCCATCTACCAATAAGACATTTCCCGACAATCCCAACCCGGCCACTGCGCCGGGTTTTTTTATGGAAAATATATGACCACTACACCAACAAATCTTCCAGTTCCAAGTGAATCACCTATCGACCTGAAGTTTAATGCCGGGAAGATTGATGAATTTGTTACGTCTGATGATCATGATTATGTTGACAGATTTGGCGATAAACATCGTACAATTGCGGGAATAAATTTCGATGCGAATCAGGCAATTCTGAATTATGGCTATATCACGAAGGATTCTTTTGAAGATGGCGGCACCCTTAGCCTTGCTAACGAGTGCCTGCGCTTCGAGGCCACAGGAGAATATTACCGCTGGGACGGTGACTTCCCCAAAGTAGTTCCCCCTGGTTCTACACCTGATAGTACTGGGGGAATAGGTGCTAAAAAATGGATCTCTGTAGGCTTTGCTGCCTTAAAGGATGCCTTGGGAAGAAAGGATGGATTTAAGTTAATTGGCTCTTGCTCAAGCATGACAGAACTGAGAACTGTTGTGCCTGAGTATGACGGGCAGAAAATCCTGCTGCTTGGTTATTACGCTGATCGCCCTGCCAGCAAACTGGAGACATATGTCTGGTCTGCGACATCAACTGCCACTGATGATGGCGGCAGGGTGGTTGCGGCCAATGGCGTAACGACAGGGCGCTGGATCATTCAGCAGTCAGGTAATGTCTTTGACGCCAGGGTTTTTGGTATTCGTCCTGAAGCTACTTATTCCGGCTCAATGACTGACAGCGCGGCTATGTTTGCTAAAGCTCAGGCAAGCGTTGGTACGAATGGTGTTATTCATTTCCCTTTGCCTGACGGGTGGACGAGCGCCCACTATCTGATTGATGCGGCGTACTCGTATAACTGGGCGCAGTCATGGATTTCTTCAGACCCCGGAGTTGTCATCCATAATGGAGCAACGAACGACGACGAAGGCAAGAAACCACGCCTTAAAAGTGACGTTGTTTTTAACCAGACCACACCCACTTCAAGTACTGATTACACCACTAAACGCGGCTCGAATGATTACGATCTAAAGTCTGCAATCGCAACTGCTATCGCCACGGCAGTGAACGGAATTGGAGCGAAAACGCTACCAATGAACTTTACGCAAACCGCACGCGCAATTCAGTATAGCTCTCTTGATGCCAACTCATCCGGTATCAACTACACATACACGGGTACGGGTATGACAATTCAGGCAGACCAAATTTTCTGGTCAGATGCATCGGCTGCAGGATCGTCATGGCAGGGTGTGAGCTTCGCGCTTAAAACAGGGTCAGAGTTTGAAGTACTGCTGGAGAATACTGGTAATGGTTCCTCAGGAACGATTTTTGTAGGAGCAAAAATGTTGGGGCATGCTGGCGGGTCTAGCTCAACCCTGGGTATGCGCATGACCATTACTACTACAACTGCCGATACTGATAGCACGAACATCGTATTCACTAATGGTAACACCACCGTAAGAACGATAACTGTATATCATCCTGCTGAAATCATTAAGGCTGGTGCCAATAATGGGGTGCGTGCAGGTGTTCGCATGCTTGATACAAGAAAAATAGGGCTAACTTTAAACGGTAAGCTGATCCACATAATGAGCACTTCGAGCACTCTTGTTCGAGAAGGCATCATAGTTATGGATCAGAATGCCCGCAGTAGTATGCGTATCAAGTATGGGTATCATAAAAACCGCAAGCTGAACCCATATGCAATGCCAAAGACGCTTACCTGTGTCGGAGACAGCATAACCCGAGGTGCGCGATCATCGAATGAATGGCCGCGCCTGTTAGAGGCCTATGGCGAGCACATGCCTGGCATCGGACGAATCAGATCGGTTACCAACACGTCAGTTTCAGGGTGGCGTCTTCGTGATTTTGTTATCAATATTGCCAACTATAACTTCACCGGCTCTGACTATGTTCTCATTCAACTGGGAACAAATGACTGTCAGGGTAATGTTGGGTTGTCGCAGTATTACAATGACGTTGTTACTTTCGGGAATAAGGTTCTTTCCGATGGAGCATTCCCGATTTTTGGTATGTTCCCTAAATATACATCTTCCACTATTACTGGCGGCGGCAATGCACCAGTGAACATGTTACAGATCGCTCAATACCAGGCAGTTCTTCGCTGGGCGTGTGATGCAAATGGATTCGCTTTGGCGTTTCCTGACGATTTCTTTGGGGAAAACTACGGGTATTTAGGGGCATTTAACAACACTGACAGGTTTAGTGATATGTGGATGAATGACAATATCCACCCAAACACAAGGGGGCAAATAGCTATAGCCGCTGCATTTATGTCGGCACTTTCCCGTGAGCTTACATCTCCGAGTGAAGCTTCCATCTCGCATCTTGCCAATCTGGCAAGCGGGGTAACGGCTTACGCAGAAACCACTTATGGCCTTCCTACTGTTTCCAGAATTGATGACACGGTATACATTACTGGTGCCATAGTTGGTGGGGCAGTTAACACGTCTGTCATGAGTATTCCTGATTTTGCACTACCTCCACAGCAGGTTGCTGCTACTTGTTTTTCCAGGGATGCAGGGGCTTTGGGTGTCTGTCAGGTTTACGCAAGGCCAAATGGACAGTTAGTTGTGGGAGAGCAGTATAAGAGCGCTACTGCAGGTTGGACTGAAATAAACATCTCATACAAAGTGTAAAAATATCAGGCCCACTCAGGTGGGCTTTTTATTATTTTGTGCTATGACCATATAATCATATCTATTCAAATTACCTGACGGGTAATTTCTACATTTGTAACCCTATCTTTCTGCATCTGCTGGCGTTTTAATCACGCCAGAAGGTGCTCCTTAACAATTATTTCTTCTTTTTTCCGCTCAGGTAATCATTAGCTTCCATCATCAAAACCCTAGCAAGATTCAACGCTGCTTTGAATTCAGGTGAGTTTTCATCCTTGTAGTTTTCACCAATCGATGGCTGATCTGGCAAAAGCGTTATCCCCTTACCATCGCTATCTAACGCATCCTGAAGTATCTGAACTATCTCAGAGTTCATGGATCTGCCGTTAGCCTTGGCACGCTCTGCTATGGCGTCACGCATTCCTGCTGGCAGTCTCACGTTGAAACGATCCATCTCTTGGCTAGGGAATTTACTCATTATCAAGACTCGCTGATACAAATTTGTATCATGATAGCACCTACTTGACATCATTATAAATGGTGTTAAATTGGTTGTAGTACCAAGTTGGTATCATTGTTGAGGAATTAATTATGCAAACCACTACATATGCTGGTCGTAAAAGTGAAAGTTTTCAGCTTCGCCTGCCGGGGCAGATGAAAGAGGAGATTCGAAAAATGGCGGAGATGGATGGTATTTCAATTAATTCTGCGATAGTGCAAAGACTGGCTAAGAGCTTGCGCGAGGAGCGCGCTAATGGTCAGTAAAAAAGACGAAACCCGGCAGTGTGGGGACACGAACCGGGCTTCTATGTCAGTAACCGTATGCAAGGAAACCAACATGAATATTGTAGCAAAATCAGATCTTAACTTCCAAGGTAAAGCACTGGTTCCGGTGTCAAACATTACTGGAACCTGGCTCACATCTTCAGATCTCGCTAAGGCTCTCCAGTACTCCAACAGTCGCGCCGTAACGATGATTTATAACAAATATGCTGATGAGTTCACCAACGGCATGACTCAGGTACTCGAAGTGAGTACCTCAGGGAATTATCGCAAAAAGGTTCGTGTCTTCTCCCTTCGAGGCGCTCACCTGATTGCTATGTTTGCCCGCACTGATGTAGCCAAAGAATTCCGCCGCTGGGTACTGGATATTCTGGATCGTGAGGTTCAGCACTCACCGATCGCCAAGCAGTTCACAGACCAGGAACTCTGTGATTTAGCCTGGTTGTGGCGTGCAGGAGCGGTGATGATTACTGCCTGTCGAGACATCTACCCGCTTCTTAAGGTGGCTGAACACCGCCAGGCTGGACATTTTTACTCAATCGGCCACGAATTTACCCGGACATTGAATAAAGGCCGTGAAGTCCTCAAGAGAGAAACGGCGCATATCGAATTTCAACCATGGAAGGATGATAACTGGAGCAGGGTTTTGCCTCACCTGCGTCAGGAGATGTTGCAGTGATGCAAAAAGAAAAGCCGACAGTTACGAGCTGCCGGCTTCCATTGAAACTTGTCAGAAGGATCCAACTAATGACGTCATTAAATTTAGCAGTTCAAGAGCGAATTGTCGATCCCCAGCCGTTGCCGGTGATTGAATGGAAGGCCTTGCGAGTTGTTACAACCGAAACTCTGGCTTCAGGTTATGGTACGGATGACGTAAATATCCGTATGAACTTAAGCAATAATAAAGACAGATTCATTGAAGGAGTTCATTACTTCACTCTAACAGGTTCAGAATTAAAGGAATTTAAGAACAGAGTAAATGATAATTACTCTGTTAAAAAGCGAACTCGCTCTCTGACTCTCTGGACAGAGAAGGGCGCTGCCCGCATGTCTAAGATTGTCGACACTGACGCAGCATGGTCTTTCTTTGAGCGACTTGAGGATTCGTATTTTCGTCCGACCCCCTCTGTTGGCATTCCACTGACCTATGAGGCAGCGCTGGAAGATCTGCTGTCAAAGGTAAAGGAAAACCGCATTATCGCAGAGCAGCGTGACCGAGCAGTAAAAGAGAAGCTTTGGATCTCTGAAAAACGAGAAGTAACCGCGATGGCTACAGCATCCGCAGCAGTGAGAGCCAAAAATAAACTGGCTGAGCGCGTAGGTGAGGGTAAGAATTATGCCGCCATTATTCCCGTGGAAAAGAAGCTTGGGCAAAAGTTTAAATGGCAACCTTTGCGCAAGTGGTGCCGGGAGAATGATGCTGAGCCGCGCGAGGTTGAAGATCCGCGATTTGGCACTGTGAAGTCCTGGCCTCGAGCCGCATGGATGGCGGTGTATAACGTGGATTTACGCAAGATATTTTAATCGGCGGAAAAGTCCGCCAATCGGCCGACTTCTCGGTCGATCAATATTCAACCCGCTTCGGCGGGTTTTTCATAACTAAATTTCTACTCCCACCCGTCACTTATAAATCAGCTCACTCGCTTCGCTTGATCTGTGCCTGCAAATGATAATACTGTATATGCATACAGTTTAATTTGTGAGGTGATCATGCCACGCACAGCAGACATAAAGACCGCCTTTATTGCGGCCATACAGCTAAATCCTAAGGGCTACCAGTACCTTCGGACCGATAGGTTCATAGAGAAGCTGCGTGAGTACAACTGGCACTTTTCCGCGTCTGATGCCAATGCATGGATAGAACGTTACCAGCAAGACTTTGTGGATAAGACAACAGACCACAGCGATAACCGATACTGGATCCTGCGTAACATGGGGAGGGTGCAATAATGGGCTTTCCTTCACCGGCATCGGATTACGTTGAGCAACAACTTTCCCCTGTTGTGCTGTGTAACATAGGAGCGGATAGCAAAGTGCTGGAGACAGATATTGGTTTTGCGGTTATCGAACCGTGCGTGAAAACCTGCGAAGGAGATGTCCTTCTGATTCTGAGCGATGGACGCACGCAGTTTGCAAAGCTGATGGGTAAAGCGCTCATTACGGATGATGGGGAGGCAATAGAAGGAGCTGCGCTTGCAGATGTGGAGGTGTTAGGAGTGGCGACGTTCTTCATCAACCGAGTAAGGGAAGATGACTGTCCGGTGGTGTAATGGGGCATGGATGGGACACGAAACAGCACTCGCTCTAAGGTGAACTTAGACGACTGATGTTTTCGACGACTCTAACCATCTGTTATTTGGTGCGCTCTTGGACGATCTTTGTCGATTATGAAAAATGTATGCTCATGTGATGGGGATGCAGGTCTAAGACCTGGACGATCTTCGCTGGCAGCCTTAGCGCTTTAATGCCACAATATTTTTTTCTTCGAATGCAGGAAAGATGATGAAAAAAATAGCAATTGCTGGCGCGCTGCTGGCACTCACCGGGTGCGTACAGGTAGATAGCTACAAGGATGTGATTAAACATCCTGTTCCGGCACATCTGGCGGGATACTGGCAGTCAAAAGGGCCGCAGAGCAAAATGGTCAGCCCGGAGGCGATTGCCACGCTGGTGGTGACGGAGGAGGGCGATACGCTGGACTGCCGTCAATGGCAGCGCGTAATTGCCGTGCCGGGTAAAATCATGCTGCGTTCAGACAGCTATTACAACGTGACCAGCAAGCTGGATATCTACCCGCTGGAGCGCGATGGCTCGGTGCTGGAGTATGATGGCATGGAGCTGCAGAAGGTCGATCGCCCAACGGTTGAATGTGCCGATTACCTGAGCAAAAATCCGCTGGAGAGTAAGCTACCGTAGCCGTTTTTGGTGTTTGCACCCTCTCCCTGTGGGAGAGGGCCGGGGTGAGGGCATCTGGCCGCACTCTTCAAATACTACAATGCATCCTCAATCACCCACACGCTCACGCTTCCGCCTTTGCAGGTAAATGTCCCTTCGCCATCCGCTGCGGTGGTGACCGTTTCTTCACGATTGCCGAGAAAATCACGCCAGGTTTTGTTGCCGTAGTTTTCCCCAAGGCAGATCACCTTCTCGCCATCATCACCGTTGGACATCACCACCACGCAACCGGGATCCTCTTCCGTGCCACTGCGGCTGAATGCGATGCAGTTAGGGTGGTCAAAAAACAGTGTCTGCACGCCGTGGGCAAAGCGCTGACGGGCGAGGATCAGCTCGTGCAGTTGCTCAATCACCGGCATATCAATGTGGTAAGTTTCACCGTCTCTCCCGGTATCGTCATAGCTGGCGCCAAAGAGATCGGGATAAAACACGCTCGGCACGCCATTTTCCCGCAGCAGGATCAGAGCGTAGGCCAGCGGTTTAAACCAGGCTTCCACCGGGGCTTCAAGCGCCTGCAACGGCTGTGTGTCATGGTTGGCAACCAGCGTCACCGCATGGAACGGATCGGCCTCCACCAGCGTGCCGGTGAAAATCTGGCTCATGTCGTAGTCCCGCCCCTGGCGTGAGGCCTCGTGGAATTTCATCTGCAGGGGGGCATCAAACAGCATCGTTTTACCCTCGACCTGATTAATATACGCCTGCAGTTTATCCACCTCGTGCGACCAGTATTCCGCGACGATAAACAGCGGCTGCGTCGCCACTTCCTGAACGTGTTCAATCCACTCCTTATAGAACCAGGCGGGGATGTGTTTGACCGCATCCAGGCGGAATCCGTCGCAGCCGGTTTGTTCCATGACCCAGCGCGCCCAGTACTTGATCTCCTCCGTCACGGCATGGTTACGGAAATCGATATTTTCGCCCATCAGATAGTCGAAATTACCCATTTCGTCATCGACCTGATCGTTCCAGCCTTCGCCGGTGTAGTCATTGACGATTTTGAAGATGCCATCCTCATCGGGGTTTTCGATGTGGTCGATGCCGCTAAAGCATTTGTAATCCCAGACGAACTGCGAATACTGTCCGGCGCGGGCAGGGAAGGTGTAGCGGGTCCAGGCTTCGCACTCGATGATCTCATCATCGATTTGTGTGCGATCCTGTTCGTTCACACGCTGAACGCGAACGTGCTCTTTCTCATCGGCGCCCATTTTGTGGTTAACCACCACGTCCAGCAGCACCGCGATGTTATTACTTTTGAGCGCATCAATGGCTTCCAGAAGCTGGGCTTTATCACCGTATTTGGTGGCAACACTGCCTTTCTGGTCAAACTCGCCGAGATCAAACAGATCGTAAGAATCATACCCGACCGAGTAACCGCCCGATGCGCCTTTATAGGCTGGCGGCAGCCAGATCATATTGATGCCGATTTCGTTAAGATTGGGGGCTAATGCCGTGACCTCTCGCCACAATTCACCGCCTGCAGGGTAATACCAGTGAAAGCATTGTAACAGGGTGGGGTTTTTCATCGTCCGTGCTCCAGAAGCCGTTTGGCTGACTTCTGGAGTATGGATGAAGAAATCATAATTGTGTGTCGCGGGTCAAACTTTCTGGATAAAGAATATTCCCTGACAGCTTTCCATAGGTTGATGTGATGGATTGCTGTTTACCGGTTTGATCAATGAGGCTGCGCAGTTCGTCCATGCGTGTGGCAAGCAGCATTTTGAGCTCGGTCTCGTTTTGCAGAACCTTCTCGAGTAGAAAACGTGCCTGCTCAATCTGGGACGGATGTGCCTCCGAAATAGGGTTTTTGGAGATATTCTCTACCAGCTGAACATAAGATATCTCAAGGGTAATGAGCTCGTCCCAGAGACCGGAACGAGCATGTTTTAACATGGTAAGGCTGAGGTTATAGAGGGCCTGCCAGTTATCAAGAGCGGACGCTGGATTATTCATCAATAGATATCCTGAGAAGAAGGACCATTGGGACCAATTTGTTTCCACGCATCCGCAATGTTATTGAGCAGCGCTTCGACCTCTACAATCGCCTCCACGTCGTTACGCAGATTTGCATGCAACAAACGTCTGACCATGTACTCGTACAGCGCGGCAAGGTTGCCCGGCAGTTCACTGTCGATCTCCATATTCAGACCGGCTTTTAACCCGTTATCGATAATATTGATCGCCTTCGATAAGGCTTCGCCTTTTTCGGTGATTTTACCTTCGTCCAGGAAAAGACGGGCGCGGACAAGGGCACTCAGTGCCCCGTCAAACAGCATTACGACAAGTTGATGCGGACTGGCACTCAGCACCGCGCTTTCCAGCCCGACCTGCTGATAAGCTCGGGCGCCATTTTGTGCATACATATACGTTCCTTACGACTAAGAACTGAACTGCTGTTTCAGGTAGGTGGCCGTGTTATTCAGTTTACTCATCATGGTATCAAGACTGTTGAACTGTGCTTTATAACGGGCCATCGTGGCTTCGATGCTCGCTTCCATTGCGTCGTAGCGCTTATCCAGGGTTTTCAACGTGCTGTTGATACCGTCAGTCGCGCTTTTGATGATCCCTTCTTTACCGGTGGTCGTGCTCAGCATGGCGGTCAGGGTATTGCCCATCTGCGTGGCCAGACCGGTTGTTTTGCCATCGCCAATAAAGTAGGCCTGCACCGCTTCCGGGCTGTCGGTGAGCGCTTTTGTCAGTTTGGCATCGTCGATTTTCAGGTTACCCATTGAGCCGTCAGCGCCCACGGTAGGATCCTGGGTGATACCGAGCTGGGCCATGATCGCGTAGGAGCCAGACTGGACCACGGTCAACATATCGCGCAGCTGTGACTGTACAGAACGCACGGTGTTGTCACCCAGCAGCGCACCGTTGCTGGCGGACTGATCGGCACCGGCTTCCACTTTCACATACTTGGTGATGCTGGCGATGGTCGACTGCAGGGAGTTGTAGGCGGTAACCCAATCCGTGACGGCTTTTTTGGTGGCATCGGTAGAGCGGGTAACATCTAAATTTTCGCTCTTGGTGCTTTCTGCCTTCAGGGTGAGGGTTACGCCCGGCAGCGCGTCATTAATTGTGTTGGTCGAACGCTCAATGTCGATGTCGTTGATGGTAACCAACGCATTTTGTGACGCGGTTTGCTGATTCATCGCGCCGGTATTCGTGGATGAGTCGTAGCTGATAATGCCTTTTAAGGTGTCGTCACCGGTTACCGTCACCGTCATGTCATTGGCCGTGCCGGTGGTTTTCGAGGACAGCATCAGGGTGTACTCGTTGTCCTTCGACTTCACTACCGTTGCCGTGACGTTGCCGTTAGCCTTGTTAATCGCGCTGGCAATACCGTTCAGGCTGGTGTCGCCGTCAGCAAGATCGACGGTCAGCGGTTTGGTGGTGCCTGGCTGGCTGATGGTGATGGTACGCGTGGTACCGGTAGTCGCTCCCAGCTGCGCGGTGGCACTGGTCTGGACGGCAGAGGTTAATACCTGAGCTTTCGCCAGCGATTTAACCTGTACGCTATAGGAACCAACCGCTGCACCGGCCGTGGTGGTGGCGCTGAAGGCGGTGTTGGTCGAGCCAATAGACGCCGCGTTCCAGGTGTCCGTTTTTCCCAGGGCTGCAGTGGCGGTATTCAGCGACGTCATTGCACTTTGCAGCTTACTGAACGCACTCAGCTGGGCATTATAGGACGTCTGCTGATTGGTGATGGTGTTCAGCTTGGTTTTTTCAGCCGTTTCGAGGTTGTTATACAGTGTTGCCAGATCCAGACCTGAACCTACGCCCAGACTCGTAATAGTCGCGCCTGAAGAGAGAGTGATTGAGCTACTCGCCATTTTTTTATTTCCTTTAGCCAATGGTAGTTTCAGGTAGTTATCGGCGACTTATGCAGATAGTTTACGTTTCAGGTAAAAAAATTATCGGCTGAATAGCGCTCAACCTTACGGCCATATAGCACTATTGGCGCGTGAGAGACATATATAAAAGAAAAACGCGGGAAGAATAAAATGTGAAAACGTTTCCTGAAAAATAGCGTTTCTGATGGCGCTCTGAGTAGACTTTAATAACTATAAATTTATTAAAATCAATTGGTTAATAATTTTTTGACGAAATTTCTAAAGTCTTATTCAGACCCGTCGATAACTTTCATGACGGTGAGAGACGCCGTGAGTGTTAAGGCACCGACCCTAGAAACCATTTTTGAAGGAATTAAATTATGGCAGTTATCAATACTAACCTGTTGTCCCTGACCACTCAGAACAACCTGAACAAATCTCAGTCTTCTCTGGGCACTGCTATCGAGCGTCTGTCCTCTGGTCTGCGTATCAACAGCGCGAAAGATGACGCTGCTGGCCAGGCGATTGCTAACCGCATGACCTCCCAGGTTAAAGGTATGACCCAGGCGGCGCGTAACGCCAACGACGGTATCTCCCTGGTTCAGACTGCTGAAGGTAACCTGAACGAAATCAACACCAACTTACAGCGTATTCGTGAACTGTCTGTTCAGGCTGCTACCGACACTAACGGTTCTTCTGACCTGACTTCTATCAACACTGAAATCAAACAGCGTCTGGCTGAAATCGACCGTATCGCGGGCGCAGCTAACTTCAACGGTAAGAAACTGCTGGACGGTTCCGTATCTACCGCGCTGAAAATTCAGGTTGGTGCAGGTACTTCTTCTAACGACACCATCTCCATCGACAGCAACGCGCTGATCAACGCCACCTCTGGTACCCTGAGCGCTGGCCTGAGCACTGCAATCTCCGATAACGCCTCTGCACAGGCTGTTATCTCTGCTGCTGACGCTGCAATCGCGAAAATCGATACCGCGCGTTCTAACATGGGTGCGATTCAGAACCGTTTCGAATCTACCATCAACAACCTGAACAACTCTATCAACAACCTGTCTGCTGCTCAGTCCCGTATCCAGGACGCTGACTACGCTACCGAAGTTTCCAACATGTCTCGCGCGCAGATCCTGCAGCAGGCTGGTACTTCTGTACTGTCTCAGGCAAACCAGGTTCCACAGGCAATGCTGTCTCTGCTGCGTTAATCGCCGCGCCTGTTTCACAAAAGGTTGCTGGAAACAGCAACCTTTTTTTTTGCCCGTCAGACAATCTCCGAAATAAGCCATTATTCCCGGGGGTGTTCCTTCCATTATCCCGGATATTCCCTTGTACGATGGGTAAGAATCGCAATCTTACTAAGAGAATCGGGATGAACAAGTTCGAGCGTACACGATCGCTGCATCAGTTTTACCGTGACGAATTTTCACGGTTAATTTTCCTGCCGGAAACGGATGCATTGCCTGCGCATATCGTTACCGAAATCCTGCATTATAAAAATTCCGATATTGCCACGCTCGAACCCCAGATCATGGAAGCCATGACCGATCTGGATGCAGACAAAGAACTCGCCGTGAAGCGCATGCTGTGCGCGATTGCTGCTGCAAACGCCGCGTTTGATTTTAAAAATGAAGGGAAGCCCACGCCATTTTCAAAAGAGATGAGCGACACCATTACCGGCTGGGTGGTAGAGGCGCTTCAACACGACAACAGCATTAATCTTCTGGTGGCGGGTATTCAGGTTTTCTTCCGCATTAACGAAATTGACGCCGCCTTATTCCTGATTTCTAACTACTACGCGGTGGTGAGTCCTTCCCCAACCGTGATGAAAATATTGTTGTTGGTTTGTCTGATGGAAGATGATTTTAATCAGATGCAGACGCTTATCCAGCAGCTGACCGCCAATCCTGAACATATTGGTGAAGACGCGTTAACGATGCTGATGATCGTCACGGGCATTCATAAGCTGGGTGGCTGTCCCGAATCGTTCATCGATTTTTCCGCCCTGAAAATGCCTGATTATGAGCCTGATTTTTCGCACTACGAGTGGCTTCTTCCGGCGGAAGAAAACGGAAAAACCACGGTTCTGGTGGCGTGCGACAAACGTTATTACTTCGATCATGCCCTGACGCTGTTAGGGTCTGTCTACCACACCAACGGCGATGGGCTTAACGTTCACCTGCATCTTTATAACCCGGATGATGAGACAAAGGCGCACGTTAATGCCCTGCACCAGCGTTTTCCGGGCATGGTGATATCCGCGACGGCCGAAACCATTACACCTGTTTTTGGTATCAACGTCTGGTACGCCTCAAGACGCTTTGTCTTCCTTAGCTATGCGCTGAGCGTATTCACGTCACCGATCATGGTGCTTGATGCGGATTGTCTGGTGCGTAAGAACTGGTCGGATATTGAGCCACATCTCCCGAAGAGTGAGATTGTCCTCTCTTACAGCAACGGCGCGCCGCCGTGGGAGCAGGTGCCTGCGGGCTTTGTCTATACGGTCCCTGGCACGCTTTCGCGTAAATACCTTTCGCTTGTCGCCACCTTTATTGACTGGAACTTACGTCGCGGTAATGCGGAGTGGTTCCTTGATCAGGTCGCGCTGTCGGTCTCTCTGGATGCCCTTCCGGCGATAGAACAGATGGCCATTCATCGCGAGCCGCTGGAGAAACTGATCGACATTCGCTACACCGACGACACGTTCAGCTGGACCGTGACCACGCAAAAATCAGGCGGCGAAGCGTACCAGAACTATAAAGCTGCGATGCAACAAACCTATTTTGGCTAACCACTGAACTCATGGAACTTTCTCTGTATGTTGTATCCAGATAATCGATTCACGCTATCCAGTCTGCAGGCTGCCGCTGCCCTGTATCAGTTTCCTGCCGGGGCGCCTGAGAATGCGCGCGTCCTGGATTTAGGCTGCGGACAGGGAGATGTGTTGTTATCCGCTGCGCTGGCCTGGCCGGATTGTGTCGGGATAGGGATTGATAGTAACGAAGAGGCTGTTTCAGCGGGGCAGAGGCAGGCGCAGCGTCTGGGTATCGCCAATATCGAACTGGTTGCGGCGGGTCTTAACGATGTGTTGAGCGTGTCGCCGGGTGAGTTCGATTACATTCTGATCCGTGGGGACTTTATTCCTGCTGGCATGCCAGAGCGTGACGCGCTGTTGCAGTGGTGTCGTCGTCATTTGGCGGCGCGCGGCATGATTGCCATTCATCAAACCTTTACCCCGCCTGAGTCCGCGGCGCAATATGTCCAGGATGCGCTGGCTTTCCATGCACGTCTGGCGGGCCGGCCAGAAGAGCAGGTGGCGTTTGCTCGCGGCATGCTCAGCTATCTGGCCATGACTCAGCCGGAAGGCGAGATCAAACACCATGTGCTCGCGATGGAGCACGTTGACGA
Source organism: Enterobacter cloacae complex sp. 277I4 (assembly GCF_050031465.1). Lineage (NCBI taxonomy): Bacteria > Pseudomonadati > Pseudomonadota > Gammaproteobacteria > Enterobacterales > Enterobacteriaceae > Enterobacter > Enterobacter cloacae complex sp. 277I4. The sequence continues at coordinate 3,133,107 of NZ_JBLGWC010000001.1, read as the reverse complement.
CGCCACCCTTAGTGAGATGCTGGCAAGCGCCACCCATACCTCCGGGCAGTTTATTCACTTCAACGATAGCCTTTCCGCCTGCGGGTTACGCTACGTGGGAGATGCGCTGCCGCAGTACGAAACGGGTGAAAGTGTTAGCGAGCAAATTCATCAGCTGCACGCTCTGGTCTCATCCGGACAGACGTCGATTGCCGCGCAGCAATATCTCGATTTTGCCGTCAACCGTCGCGAGCGCGTCAGCCTGCTTTCCCGTGATGATGCCGTCAACGCGGCGGCGCTGGATTTTACCCGCCTGAACACGCTGCACTGGGCCGGTGATTTCAGGCGTTACCGCAACGAGCGGGGTGAGGTTGTTAATGCTCACACCAACGCGGAAGGGAAGTTTTTCTCAACGCTTAATACCACGACCCTGCACATTCTCGATCTGCTTGGCGGCGCATGGCCGCTGAGCCTGTCGTTTGAACAGCTGGTGTTCAACACCCGTCTTCCTGAAAAGGAGGAGAATGTCGCCCAGCAGGTACTTGAGTCACTGAAAGATCTGTTTCTCAATCAAATTCCGGGACTCTACTGGGCCGGTTCACCAGGGCCATACAATGTTCAACCGGAACGTGAACTTGCCTTCATTTCACCTCTTCAGGCAGGCGATGACGCCGACGTCACGTTTAATTTGTGGGGCGCGCGCGTCACTCTTAGTCAGGAAGAGCGTGAATTTGCACTTGCAGGCATGGATGTCAATCAGGCCAAAAGCAGCGAACTTTTTTCGGCACTGAAAGCGAAAGGTCTGTTGAAAGGCTCCCCTGAAGCGTGGCGCAGAGCACAGCAGCATTATTTACGCCCGGGGGATGTTGACTATCTCAAACGTAGCATCGATACGCTGTTGCTGCTTAACGTCGGGTCGCAGCAGGGTGGTTTACTGGCTGACGGACAAATAATGGCAGGGGAGAAGGATGAACAGGATCCTGCTATCGATCTCATCTACAAAAACGTCAACGCCCTGATTGCTGCGGGTCTGGCTAAAGACGCGCGCGATTATATCCGCGGACAGATTGAAAACGATCCCCATAACCTGCATATGCTTCGCTGCTATTCCCGCGCCAGCCTGCTGATGGGGGACTGGGATGAGGCCTTATCGGCACTCGGTCAACTGATGAGCCGCTACTCTGCCGGGCAGGATATCTGGTTCGACCTGGCCACGGTGCTGCAGAAAAAGGGTGAGTTGCATTATTCAGCCCGCATCCTCCAGGCGCTGCTGCGGTTGAATAAAAATAACGCGTCATTCTGGAATACGCTGGCGGTGGTGTATCACTCGCGCCGCAACATGGCCATGGCTGAACGCTGTGCCAGAGAGTCTTTGCGCTATAACGCCACGAACCCGCTGCATCTCGCAATGATGGGCATCATTCTGAGTGATAACCAGAAACTGACGGAAGCACGCTATTTCCTTGAGAAATCGCTCGAGTTTGCGCCGGGTGATTTTGACTGTTTCACCAGCTTGCTGTTTGTTCTGACCCACGATTTTTCCGTCTCGCCGGAGGTGCTCTTCGAGCGCCATCTTGCTTATGGCGAGCTGGTGAGCGCATGGGCGAAAAAATTCGACCTGACGCTGCCGTGGCAGGGTAGCAAGGATCCTGAGCGGCCGCTGCGCGTCGGCTTTGTCTCCGGCGATTTCCGCAACCACCCGGTAAGCCGTTTCCTGCGGCCGTTCTGGGATGGTATGGACCGGGAACAGTTCTCCCTCTACGGCTATAGCACGCTCGATAAAGATGATGCCGTCACGGAGCACTTCCGTAACACCTCGACGAAGTGGTTATCCGTTACCGATCTCAATAACGTTGAGCTGGCAAAACAGATCCACAGTGACGGGATCGATATTCTTTTTGACCTCTCGGGCCATACCACCGGAACGCGGTTACCTGCGTTTGCCTTTAAGCCTGCGCCAGTGCAAATCACCTGGCTGGGCTACCCGGGCACGACCGGGATGACGCAGATGGATTACCGCATTATCAGTACCGGGTTTGTCAGAAATGCGGCGATAGACGCGCAGTTCACGGAGAAGCTGATTGCGATCCCGCTTGATAATTTCTTCGAGCCGGATGCGTCCAGTCCTGACGTCAATACGCTGCCAGCCCTGACGAACGGCTGGTTTACCTACGGTAGCTTTAACCGTCCTAAAAAATTGAACGATCGGGTCTTCGCGCTGTGGGCGCGCATTCTCCAGCATAACGCCACGTCAAGGCTGCTGATTGGATTTATGGATGATGACGCGATGATCGCCCGCTACCGCAAGAAGCTCAATGCGCTGGGCGTGGCGGATGAACAGCTCATCTTCCGTAAAACCACGGGAATGGAGGCCTACCTGCAGATGCATCACGAGGTGGACATGCTCCTTGACTCCTTCCCATACAACGGAGGCACCACCACCAGCCATGGCATCTGGATGGGCGTCCCGACGCTCACCCTGGCAGGGGCGACCTATCCTGCCCGTCAGGGGCTGGAGATTATGCATATCTACGGGCTGGATGAATTTGTTGCGGAAAGTCAGCAGGACTATTTCGATAAAGCCGTGCGCTGGCAAACCCAACTGGAAACCCTTAACGCCTTGCGCCAGAGCATGCGGAGCACGATCCCGACGCAGGGGCAGAGCAATGTGGCGATTCCTTTCCAGCAGGCCCTACGTCAGGCCTGGCGTAAATGGTGTGCTGACGAAGCACCTCACAGTTTCCGGGTAACAGGTACTGAGGATTAACTTATGAAAAATGTCTACGTTACCAGTCCACTTCTTCCGCCACTTGAGGAGTTTATCCCTTACCTGGAGACCTTGTGGGAAAGTAAAATTTTGACCAACAGCGGGCAATTCCATCAGCAACTGGAAGAGGCGCTGGCGGCCTATCTTGGCGTAAAGCATGTCTGCCTGTTCTCTAACGGCACGCTCGCGCTGCTGACGGCGCTGCAGACATTGCGTATTACGGGCGAAGTGATCACCACGCCATACTCCTTTGTCGCCACCTCTCACAGCCTGCTGTGGAATGATTTAACGCCGATGTTTGCCGATATTGACCCTGTCACGTTTAATATCGATCCGGATCGCATTGAAGAACTGATTACGCCTAAAACAACGGCCATCATGCCGGTCCACTGCTATGGTATTCCGTGCGATATGGAACGCATCCAGAAGATTGCCGATACCTATGGGCTGAAGGTGATTTACGATGCGGCCCACTGTTTCGGCGTCAAACAGGATAACGCCAGCATTCTCAATTATGGCGATCTCTCCGTGCTGAGCTTCCACGCCACGAAGGTATTTAATACCTTCGAAGGGGGCGCCATTATTTGCCACGACGCCAAAACCAAACAGCGCATCGATTATCTTAAAAACTTTGGCTTTGCCGATGAAACCATCGTGATGGCGCCGGGTATTAACGCCAAGATGAATGAAGTGCAGGCGGCCATGGGACTGCTGCAATTAAAGTATATTGACGGTGCGCTGCAGGAACGTGCGGTGATTTATCAGCGTTACGTTGAACTGCTCGATGCCGCGCTTCCGGCGCTGGAATACATTAAACCGGCCAGTAATATTGAATGGAATTACTCTTACTTCCCGGTACTTATTCGTGCAGATTCGGCGGTCAGCCGGGATGCGATTTATGCGGAATTACGTAAGCATAATATCTATGCCCGCCGTTATTTCTATCCGCTTATCAGCGCCTTCCCGATGTATCGCCACTTCCCGACGGCGAATGTACAACATCTCCCGGTTGCCGATGAAATTTCTCATGCGGTGCTTTGCCTGCCTATCTATCCCGGACTGCCGGTGGCCGATCAGCGTCGTATTATTGAGATTATTCAGGGCTTGTTTATCGATGCTGCTCATGCGGCTGAGCCTGCGCTGGTGGTCAATGGATAGGAAAGGAAACCGATGAAGCTGGCGATCATGCAACCCTATTTTTTCCCGTATTGCGGCTATTTTCAGCTCATGGCGGCCGTTGATGCTTTCGTGGTGTATGACAACATCAAATACACGAAAAAAGGGTGGATTAACCGTAACCGTATTCAGGTTCGCGGTGCGGAGTCGTTAATCTCGCTGCCGCTAAAAAAAGACTCGGACTTTCTGGATATCAGGGAGCGGCAGCTCTCAGCCACATTTGACCGCAACAAGCTGTGCAATCAGATAATCGGGGCGTATCGCCACGCCCCCTCATTTTCTGCGGTAATGCCGGTGGTTGAGGAGATTATTCAGAACCCGGACGAAAACCTTTTTAATTATCTGTGGCAGGGGCTGAACCGGCTGCGGGACTATTTTGGCTTCTCCTGCGAGCTGATTGTCTCGTCCTCATTACCGGCGAATCACGCGTTAAAGTCTCAGGATCGCGTCATCGATATTTGTCAGGTGATGAACGCCCGTACGTATATTAATCCCCCGGGGGGCATGGCGCTCTATTCCCGGGAGGATTTTGTCGACCGCGGGCTTGAGCTGAAATTTATCCAGCCGCAGCCGTGGCACTACCCGCATTCTGACGCGGCGTTTATTCCGTGGCTGTCGATTATTGACGTCATGATGTTTAACCCTCGCAATGAGGTGGTTCGTCGCCTCCAGCATGGTTATGAGTTAATTTAATATGTTTACATGGAAAAAATTGGGTAAGGTCTTTACCCCGCAGGAAGTGACCCATCTCCCCTGGCTTAAAGAGTTTGCGCAGGCTCCTGCGACGCTGATCTTTGATGATTTCGTACGCGTCTATTTCTCCTGCCGTCCACCCGCCGATGAACAGGGAAAATATGTCAGCTACTCTGCCTGGGTCGATTTGGCACGTGACGATCTCTTCCACGTGTTGCGCGTCGCCCGCGAACCGATTCTCCCGTTGGGCGGATACGGAGAGTTCGACGAATTTGGAACCTATCCCGTCTCCGTAATGCGCGATAACGATGTGGTAAAAGCCTGGTATGCAGGCTGGACCCGCTGCGAATCGGTGCCGTTTAACGTGGCAATTGGCATGGCGGTGAGCCATGACCAGGGGGAAACCTTTGTTAAAGCGGGCCCGGGACCGGCTATTGGCTACTCACCGGATGAGCCGTTTGTGATGAGTGGGCCAAAAATTCGCAGATTCAATAACCAGTGGCAGCTTTTTTATATCGCCGGGCGCAAATGGAAGTGGGTGGATGGCCGCGCAGAGCCGGTCTACAAGATCCGCATGGCGACCTCTGACGATGGCATCAACTGGACGAAGCTGAATAAAGATCTGATCCCCAGCCGTATCGAAGAGGACGAGGCGCAGGCCAGCCCGGATGTCTTTTACGCCAATGGCAAATACCATATGTTCTTTTGCTACCGCTACAGCGCCCATTATCGCGGAAAGCAGAACGGTTACCGCATCGGCTACGCGTGGAGTCTGGATATGATCACGTGGCATCGGGATGACAGTAAAGCTGGCATTGATGTGTCTGCCTCCGGGTGGGATGCCGAGATGATCAGCTACCCACACGTATTTGAACTGGATGGCACTATTTACATGGCTTATCTGGGGGATCAGGTGGGCCGCTATGGCTTTGGCCTGGCACAACTGGAGGGCAAATTATGCTAACCCTGAACTGGCGTAAGCACGGACTTATCTATTCGCCGTCGCAGTTTCCTCCTCTGGCAAATGGGGTGGGGTTTGCCCAGTCTCCGCAAGCGCTGGTGTTTGATGACTTTGTCCGTATCTATTTCTCCACGCGTGAGCAAGAAAAGCACTCAGCAAAGTTCATCAGCCGCGTCTGCTATGTGGATATGGATAAATCTCTGCGGGAGGTGCTTCGCATCAGTCCCGAGCCGGTGCTTGCTCCTGCTGAACTGGGCACATTCGACGAGCACGGTATTTTCCCCTGCAACGTTTTACGTCACGACGGCAAAATCATGGCCTGGACAACCGGGTGGAACCGTCGCGTTTCGGTCTCGGTTGATACGGCCATTGGTCTGGCAGTAAGCACAGACAATGGCGAACACTTCACCCGTGTCGGTACCGGGCCGGTGATGGGCCCCTCATTGCACGAGCCACACTTAGTGGGTGATGCCTTTGTCATCCATACCCGTGAACGTTTCCACATGTGGTACATCTTTGGCACGGGCTGGAAAAAGCGCACGCCGGAATCGGTGCCGGATCGCATTTATAAAATTGCCCATGCGGAATCAGACGATGGCATCAACTGGCAGCGTGACAGCCAGCAAATCATTCCTTCGGTGTTGGGGGAAGACGAATGTCAGGCGCTGCCGACGGTGATTGAAATCAATGGCCGGTATCATATGGTCTTTTGCTTCCGGGAGTGTTTCGACTTCCGTACTGGGCAGGGGCGCGGTTATCGTCTGGGCTATGCCTGGTCTGATGATTTACACCACTGGCATCGTGATGATAGCCAGATGGCGTCGCTCGCGTCCGTGGATGACTGGGACAGCGAAATGCAGTGCTATCCCCATCTTTTCCGCTGCGATGAAAAAGTCTACTTGCTTTATAACGGTAATGCGTTTGGCAAAGCGGGCTTCGGCCTTGCGGAACTGGTGTTATGAATCGCTGGGTGTTTTGTCAAAACCGCGCCTCTCGGGAGGAGATAGTCGAACATTTTAACCGGTGTGACCCGCTATTTATTGCGTCAATCAGCGAAAGAATAGCGTTACAGGACTATGCCCAAAAAATAGTGGCGCGGGCATGGCGAAGCGAAGCCTGGCAAAACAACACGCTCAGCGGACTGGTGGCTGCCTATTATAACGCGCAGCGTCAGCAGGGATTTATTACCAATGTTTCCGTTTTGCCGGACGCTCAGTATTGCGGCATGGGTAGTCAGCTGTTAATTCAAAGCATTGCACATTTACACTCCCTGGGTGTGACTGAAATTAATCTTGAAGTCGATAAGAATAACGTGTCGGCACAACGTTTATATCTAAAGCATGGTTTTACCTTTGGAATAGCAAACGGTTCAAAGATAACCATGACTTTACAGAGAGAGAAAACAACATGACCCTTCGTGATTACAATCTGGAAATCAAGGATACTGCCGATCATCAGTACGCCTATAACTTTGATTTTGATGTGATGCACCCTTTTATGATTCGTGCGTTCACACCGTTCTTTAAGCCGGGTAATTTACTTGAACTGGGTAGTTTTAAAGGTGATTTCACCGCACGCCTGGCTGAAAAATTTAACGCCATCACCTGCGTGGAAGCTTCCAAAGAGGCGATGACCATCGCCCGTGAGCGCCTGGGAAAAAATGTCTCGTTTGTCCATTCCCGCTTTGAGGATGTTCAACTTCCTGAGCGTTATGACAATATTGTTCTCACCCATGTGCTGGAGCATATTGACGATCCCGTTAACCTCTTAAAACGCATTAATGATGAATGGCTAACGGATGACGGACACCTTTTTCTGGTGTGTCCCAATGCGCATGCCGCTTCCCGACAGATTGCGGTCAAAATGGGATTAATCTCGCATAATAGTGCGGTGACGGAGGCCGAGTTTCTCCATGGCCATCGTTGCACTTATTCTCTGGATACGCTTGAGAGAGATGCCCGTCTTGCCGGACTGAATGTGGTTTATCGCACAGGTATTTTTTTCAAAGCGCTGGCTAATTTCCAGTGGGATAAACTTTTACAGACGGATATCATCTCGACGCAATATCTTGAGGGCTGCTACGAGTTAGGCCATCAATACCCTGATTTATGTTCAAGCATATTCTTGCTGTGTAAAAAAGGCTGACGTTATTCCTGCTGCAGGATGCATGTTATCCCGACATGCATCGGTAACCCCCAAATAACCCCTTATTTTACCCACTATTCATCCAATTGAACGCCCTGCAGAATCGGATAATCATGCCGATAACTCAACTAACGCAGGGCTGTTTATCGTGAATTCACTCTATACCGCTGAAGGTGTAATGGATAAACACTCGCTGTGGCAGCGTTATGTCCCGCTGGTGCGTCACGAAGCATTGCGCCTCCAGGTGCGTTTGCCGGCGAGCGTGGAACTGGACGATCTGCTACAGGCGGGCGGTATCGGGTTATTGAATGCAGTTGACCGATACGACGCTCTGCAAGGAACGGCATTTACCACTTACGCAGTTCAGCGTATTCGTGGTGCGATGCTGGACGAGCTGCGCAGCCGGGACTGGGTGCCGCGCAGTGTTCGCCGCAACGCGCGCGAAGTGGCGCATGCGATGGGGCAGCTGGAACAGGAACTGGGACGCAACGCGACGGAAACGGAAGTGGCGGAACGGCTTGGTATTCCTGTTGAAGAGTATCGTCAGATGTTGCTCGATACCAATAATAGCCAACTCTTCTCTTATGACGAGTGGCGCGAAGAGCATGGCGATAGCATCGAGCTGGTGACGGATGAGCATCAGCAAGAAAACCCGTTACACCATTTAATGGAAGGTAATTTACGCCAGCGCGTGATGGAAGCCATTGAAGCTTTGCCAGAGCGCGAACAGCTGGTGTTAACCCTCTATTATCAGGAAGAGCTTAATCTCAAAGAGATTGGCGCTGTTCTGGAAGTGGGGGAGTCGCGGGTAAGCCAGCTGCACAGCCAGGCCATCAAACGCTTACGAACCAAGCTGGGTAAGTTATAGGTGATTGATTCACCTGAAAAATGCCGCACAACGTATTGACAACCAGGAGTTATCATGACGGTGCAGCAATCTAAAAGACGGCCTTTAAGCCGCTACCTGAAAGACTTTAAACACAGCCAGACGCATTGCGCCCACTGTAACAAATTACTCGATCGTATCACGCTGGTTCGTCGTGGCGAAATCGTCAATAAAATTGCGATTTCTCGTCTCGACACGTTGATGGACGAAGCCGCGTGGCTCGAAGAGCAGAAAGAGTGGGTGGCGCTTTGCCGTTTCTGTGGCGATCTCCACTGCAAAGAGCAAAGCGACTTCTTCGATATTATCGGTTTCAAACAGTTCCTGTTTGAACAGACCGAGATGAGTCACGGGACCGTTCGCGAATATGTGGTTCGCCTGCGTCGCCTGGGACAGCATCTGACCGTGAATAACATTTCCCGCGATCTGCTCAAGACCGGCTATCTGGATGAAAACCTGGAGCCGTGGCTGCCTGCGACCAGTACCAATAACTACCGTATTGCGCTGCGCAAGTACGCACAATATAAGGTCCAAATGCCGGCGGCGGTAAAGCAGAAAGCCCACGCCGGGACAACTTCTGATATATATTAAAAAAGAATAAGATGTAGCGCAGTCGCCTTTGACCTTGCAGGCGATTTCTCTACACTACACAAAAATTCCACTATATCGGGGTACTTATGAAATTAGCACTTCTGGGTCGTCAGGCGCTGATGGGCGTTATGGCCGTTGCGCTGGTCGCGGGAATGAGCGTGAAAACCTTCGCCGCAGAGAACCTGCTTAACAAAGTGAAAGAGCGCGGTACGCTGTTGGTCGGGCTGGAAGGAACCTATCCTCCGTTCAGCTTCCAGGGTGATGACGGTAAACTGACCGGTTTCGAAGTGGAATTTGCGGAAGAACTGGCGAAACACCTTGGCGTGAAAGCGTCCCTGAAACCGACCAAATGGGACGGTATGCTGGCGTCGCTGGATTCCAAACGTATTGATGTGGTGATTAACCAGGTGACCATTTCTGACGAGCGTAAGAAGAAGTATGACTTCTCCACGCCGTACACCGTGTCCGGTATCCAGGCGCTGGTGAAGAAAGGCAACGAAGGCTCAATCAAAACGGCCGCGGATCTGAAAGGTAAAAAAGTCGGTGTCGGTCTGGGAACCAACTACGAAGAGTGGCTGCGCCAGAACGTTCAGGGTGTGGATATCCGCACCTATGATGATGACCCGACAAAATACCAGGATCTCCGCGTTGGCCGTATCGATGCCATCCTGGTTGACCGTCTGGCGGCGCTGGATCTGGTGAAGAAAACCAACAATACCCTGGCGGTCGCCGGTGATGCGTTCTCTCGTCAGGAATCCGGGGTTGCTGTCCGTAAAGGTAACGAAGACCTGGTCAAGGCGATCGACTCCGCCATTGCGGATATGCAAAAAGACGGCAGCCTGAAAGCGCTTTCTGAGAAGTGGTTTGGGGCAGACGTCACCAAATAAGTCTTTGACGTTAAAAAAAGGCGCTTTTAAAAGCGCCTTTTTTATTTCTTACGCGTCTGCGTGCATAATGAAAAATATCACATTTTGTCTGAGTTACCGGAGAACCCATGTCACTACAGAATTTAACGCGCTTTCCCCGCCTGGAGTTTATCGGCGCGCCGACGCCGCTGGAGTATCTGCCGCGATTTTCTGACTATTTAGGACGCGATATTTTTATTAAGCGTGATGACGTGACGCCAATGGCGATGGGGGGCAATAAGCTGCGCAAACTGGAGTTTCTGGCGGCTGATGCGCTGCGTGAAGGGGCGGATACGCTCGTCACCGCAGGGGCGATTCAGTCCAACCACGTTCGCCAGACGGCGGCGGTGGCGGCAAAACTTGGGCTGCACTGCGTGGCGTTGCTGGAAAACCCAATCGGTACACGGGCAGAGAACTACCTCACCAACGGTAACCGTCTGCTGTTGGATCTCTTTAACGTACAGGTTGAAATGGTCGATGCGTTGACCGACCCGACCGCACAGCTCGATGAGCTGGCCACACGCCTTGAAGCACAGGGCTTTCGTCCGTATGTCATTCCGGTGGGCGGCTCGAATGCGCTGGGTGCGCTGGGGTATGTGGAAAGCGCGCTGGAGATTGCTCAGCAGTGCGAAGGGGCGGTGAGCCTATCGTCAGTGGTGGTTGCCTCTGGCAGTGCAGGCACGCACGCGGGGCTGGCCGTCGGGCTGGAGCACCTGCTGCCGGACGTTGAGCTGATTGGTGTGACGGTATCGCGCAGCGTTGCGGATCAGAAACCCAAAGTGGTGAGCTTGCAGCAGGCGGTGGCAGAGCAGCTGGAGCTGAAGGCAAAGGCCGATATTCTGCTGTGGGACGACTATTTTGCGCCGGGTTACGGCACGCCGAACGAAGAGGGAATGGAAGCGGTTAAACTGCTGGCGCGCCTTGAGGGCATACTGCTGGATCCGGTCTATACGGGCAAAGCGATGGCCGGGCTTATTGATGGCATTGCGCAGAAACGCTTTAAGGATGAAGGGCCGATTTTATTTGTGCACACCGGCGGCGCGCCCGCGCTGTTTGCCTATCATCCTCATGTCTAAAAATCAGGTCGAAAAATAATAATGCAAGAAAGTATTCAACTGGTTATCGATTCGCTGCCGTTCCTGCTGAAAGGCGCGGTGTTCACCTTACAGCTCAGTATTGGTGGCATGTTCTTCGGCCTGGTACTCGGGTTTGTGCTGGCCTTAATGCGTATGTCGCCCGTCTGGCCGGTGCGCTGGCTGGCTCGCTTTTATATCTCTGTGTTTCGCGGTACGCCGCTTATCGCGCAGCTCTTTATGATCTACTACGGTTTACCGCAGTTCGGGATTGAACTGGACCCGATCCCGGCAGCGATGATTGGTCTGTCGCTTAATACGGCGGCGTATACCTCGGAAACCCTTCGTGCGGCAATTTCGTCGATTGATAAAGGGCAGTGGGAAGCCGCGGCCAGTATCGGTATGACACCGTGGCAAACCTTGCGCCGGGCCATTCTGCCGCAGGCGGCGCGGGTGGCGTTGCCGCCGCTCAGCAACAGCTTTATCAGCCTGGTGAAAGACACCTCGCTGGCGGCGACGATTCAGGTGCCGGAGCTGTTCCGTCAGGCGCAGCTTATCACCTCGCGCACGCTTGAAGTGTTTACCATGTATCTTGCTGCCTCGCTGATCTACTGGGTGATGGCGACGGTGCTGTCTGCCCTGCAAAACTATTTTGAAAACCAGCTTAACCGCCAGGAGCGTGATCCAAAATGAGTGCTATCGACGTTAAAAACCTGGTGAAGAAATTCCACGGGCAAACGGTGCTCCACGGGATCGATCTGGAGGTGGAGCAGGGTGAAGTGGTGGCGATTATCGGCCCGAGCGGCTCAGGAAAAACCACGCTGCTGCGCAGCATTAACCTGCTTGAACAGCCGGAGGGAGGCACCATTCGGGTTGGGGAGATCACCATTGATACCGGTAAATCCATCAGCCAGCAAAAAGGCCTGATCCGCCAGCTGCGCCAGCACGTGGGGTTTGTTTTCCAGAGCTTCAATCTGTTCCCGCACCGGACGGTGCTGGAGAACATTATTGAAGGTCCGGTGATTGTGAAAGGTGAACCAAAAGAGGAAGCCACGGCACGCGCGCGTGAACTGCTTGCCAAAGTGGGGCTGGCAGGGAAAGAGACCAGCTACCCGCGTCGTCTTTCGGGCGGGCAACAGCAACGTGTGGCGATAGCCCGCGCGCTGGCAATGCGCCCGGATGTGATCCTCTTTGACGAACCCACTTCTGCGCTTGATCCTGAGCTGGTGGGCGAGGTGCTTAACACTATTCGTCAGCTGGCACAGGAAAAACGCACCATGGTCATTGTGACTCACGAAATGAGCTTTGCCCGTGACGTCGCCGACCGGGCTATTTTCATGGATCAAGGACGGATTGTGGAGCAGGGGCCGGCAAAAAGTTTATTTGCCAACCCGCAGCAGCCGCGAACCCGTCAATTCCTTGAAAAATTCCTTATGCAGTAGCATTTTTGCACGCATTTGCTCCAGATTTTTCTTCTGGAGCAAATTATTCTCTCGCGGTTTCGTCTGTCATGTTTTTTTATTCCGCTCAGTACAGATAAACCTTATCAAAACTAAAGTTAATTGTGCTATTGCCGATATTTTGTGGTTAGAAATAAGTTTTATGTGTTAGGTTATATTCACCTTAATAATGAATATCATTTCAGAGGCTTCATTTAGTAAGTATGAAGGATTCAGACTTTTTCACCTGGCGACGGGATTGCTTCCTCCGGTTTCAGGCACTGACCAGTGCCAGTGAGGTATATCAGGAACTACAGCGACAAACTCAGGCGCTCGAATTTGATTATTACGCACTCTGTGTGCGCCATCCTGTGCCATTTACGCGCCCCAGGATATCTGTGCACGCCACGTATCCGCAACGGTGGATGGCGCAATATCAGTCAGAGAATTATTTCGCCATTGATCCGGTGCTCAAACCGGAGAATTTCATTCAGGGCCATTTACCCTGGACGGATGAATTATTCGCGGATGCTGAGGCATTATGGAATGGCGCACGCGACCATGGCTTGCGTAAGGGAATAACACAGTGCCTGATGCTGCCAAATCACGCGCTCGGTTTCCTGTCCGTTTCGTGTACCAGCGTTCAGGCGGGCGCGATCACCAGCGAAGAATTAGAGCTGCGGTTGCAGATGCTGCTGCAAATGGCGTTAACCAGCCTGCTGCGTTTTGAAGATGAGATGGTGATGCCACCCGAAATGAAATTCAGCAAACGTGAGCGGGAAATTCTGAAATGGACTGCGGAAGGGAAGACATCAGCGGAAATAGCGATCATTCTCTCTATCTCGGAGAATACCGTTAACTTCCATCAGAAGAATATGCAGAAGAAATTCAACGCGCCAAACAAGACGCAGATTGCGTGTTACGCGGCGGCGACAGGGTTAATCTGAGCAGAGAGAACGTTCTGCGTGCCAGACGAGATAACGGCTGAATGCAACACATTCAGCCGTTTTTTTTACTGACGGTAGGCTTGTTTAATTTGCTTAACGGTATTGGCAAATACCGCTGACTCAGCCTGGTTTTCCATCTGCGCGATTTGCTTTTCCATTTTAATGATCACACGTCCGGCGTCAGCCTGACCCATTGCCTGTAACATCAGCGTCAGCAGGGCTTTCAGGCAGTTGACTTCCTGGGCCAGTTCCTGGCTATTCTCCGCAGTTGCAAATTCAGGTGTGCTCATTTATTTTCCTCGTTATAAAACAGCGCTCGCGCGCGATGATGCAAGTCAAGGCGGCGGAGTATACCACAAGCTGTTCCAAAAAATGCAGCGGTTGTTTTTCATACTTTTCCGCAGGGTGTTTATTTGCATAAACACCGCGTGCCAGTAAACTGTACAGGGTCGAAGATTATTAATTGTTTATGGCCGGTTCGCTTGCCGTTAATTATTGTTACAAAAATTTGAGAACTGTTTTTTTGACCGTGACGGGGCAGCGATTTTTGTAACTTTTTGAATACAGATGCTTAAAAAAAGCCGTACAAGCGCTCACCGCGCGGGCTTTCTTTCCAGCATCTGTACAGGCTAATTTCCAAAAACGCGAGCGAAATCGAATAGCCGGTTTTTTAACGTTTTAATCTTGTGAGGAAAAACGTTAATATAAAGCCAATTATCACTCAGTAGCGTTATCCCTATTCTGGAGACATTCCCTTTGATCAACGTCCTTCTTGTTGATGACCACGAACTGGTGCGCGCAGGGATACGACGCATTCTTGAAGATATAAAAGGTATTAAAGTTGCCGGTGAGGCGTGCTGTGGCGAAGATGCCGTTAAATGGTTCCGCACCAATTCAGCCGATGTGGTGCTGATGGATATGAACATGCCCGGTATCGGTGGGCTTGAAGCAACACGCAAAATCGCGCGTACCTTTGTTGACACAAAAGTCATCATGCTGACCGTACATACCGAAAACCCGCTTCCTGCGAAGGTGATGCAGGCAGGGGCGGCAGGTTACCTCAGTAAAGGCGCCGCGCCGCAGGAAGTGGTGAACGCGATTCGTTCCGTCTTTGCCGGCCAGCGTTACATTGCTTCCGACATTGCGCAACAAATGGCGCTGAGCCAGATTGAGCCGGAGAAAACCGAATCTCCGTTTGCCAGTTTGTCTGAGCGTGAATTGCAGATTATGCTGATGATCACCAAAGGCCAGAAGGTAAATGAGATCTCGGAGCAACTGAATCTCAGCCCGAAAACGGTGAACAGCTATCGTTATCGGATGTTCAGTAAACTGAACATCCACGGTGATGTTGAACTGACTCATCTTGCCATCCGTCATGGTCTGTGTAATGCGGAGACGTTATTAAGTCAGTGAGTGATGTATTTGATTCAAAAGCATTTCTGAAAACCGTGACCAGCCAGCCTGGCGTTTATCGCATGTATGACGCTGGCGGTACGGTTATCTACGTGGGGAAGGCGAAAGATCTCAAGAAACGCCTCTCCAGCTATTTTCGCAGCAACCTTGCCTCCCGTAAGACTGAAGCGCTGGTCGCGCTTATCCAGAATATTGATGTCACCGTCACCCATACGGAGACAGAAGCACTCCTGCTTGAGCACAACTATATTAAGCTCTATCAGCCGCGCTATAACGTTCTGCTGCGGGATGATAAATCCTACCCGTTTATTTTTCTGAGCGGCGATACCCATCCCCGGCTCGCGATGCACCGTGGTGCGAAACATGCGAAGGGTGAATACTTTGGGCCGTTTCCTAACGGCTATGCCGTGCGTGAGACGCTGGCGCTGCTGCAAAAAATCTTTCCTGTTCGTCAGTGCGAAAACAGTGTCTACCGTAACCGCTCGCGCCCGTGCCTTCAGTACCAGATTGGCCGCTGCCTGGGGCCCTGCGTCGCCGGGCTGGTGAGTGAAGAAGAGTACGCGCAGCAGGTTGAGTACGTGCGCCTGTTTTTAGCCGGTAAAGACGATCAGGTCCTGACCCAACTGATTGCCCGTATGGAGAAAGCCAGCGCCGCGCTGGAGTTTGAAGAGGCCGCGCGCATACGTGACCAGATTCAGGCGGTGCGCCGGGTGACGGAGAAACAGTTTGTTTCGAACACCGGTGACGATCTCGACGTGATCGGCGTTGCCTTTGATGCCGGTCTTGCCTGTGTGCATGTGCTGTTTATTCGTCAGGGCAAAGTGCTCGGCAGCCGCAGCTATTTCCCTAAAGTACCAGGCGGTACGGAGCTGGGTGAAGTGGTTGAAACGTTTGTCGGCCAGTTTTATCTGCAGGGGAGCCAGATGCGCACGCTGCCGTCGGAGATCCTGCTTGATTTTAACCTTGCCGATAAAACCCTGCTGGCCGATTCCTTATCCGAGCTGGCGGGACGCCGGGTGAATGTCCAGACCAAACCGCGCGGCGACCGTGCGCGTTATCTGAAGCTGGCGCGTACCAATGCCGCGACAGCGCTCAGCACCAAACTTTCCCAGCAGTCGACGGTGAGCCAGCGTTTAACGGCTCTGGCGACGCTTCTGAAATTGCCGGAAGTGAAACGCATGGAGTGTTTCGACATCAGCCATACCATGGGGGAGCAGACCGTTGCCTCCTGCGTGGTGTTCGATGCGAACGGTCCGCTGCGTGCTGAGTATCGTCGCTATAACATCACCGGCATCACCCCGGGGGATGACTATGCGGCAATGAATCAGGTGCTGCGTCGTCGCTATGGTAAAGCCATTGAAGAGAGCAAGATCCCGGATGTGATCCTGATTGACGGCGGGAAAGGGCAACTCGGCCAGGCGAAGGCGGTCTTTGAATCCCTGGATGTCAGCTGGGATAAAAACCATCCCCTGCTGTTGGGGGTGGCAAAAGGGGCCGATCGTAAAGCCGGGCTGGAGACGCTGTTCTTCGAGCCGGAAGGTGAGGGCTTTAGCCTGCCGCCGGATTCCCCGGCGCTGCATGTTATTCAGCATATTCGCGATGAGTCACACGATCACGCCATTAGCGGTCACCGTAAAAAACGGGCGAAGGTGAAAAACACCAGCACGCTGGAGACCATTGAAGGCGTTGGGCCAAAACGTCGCCAGATGCTGCTGAAGTATATGGGCGGATTGCAAGGATTACTCAACGCCAGCATGGAGGAAATTGCAAAAGTGCCGGGTATTTCGCAAGGGCTGGCAGAAAAGATCTACTACTCGTTGAAACATTGAGGGCTCTGTAGCAACATAGAGCTAAATTTTACTGACAACAAATAGTTACCGTCATTATGCAATATAACATCCCTACGTTGCTCACTCTCTTTCGCGTCGTGCTTATCCCGTTCTTTGTACTCGCGTTTTATCTGCCGTTTGTCTGGGCCCCTTTTGCCTGCGCGCTGATTTTCCTGGTTGCGGCGGTCACCGACTGGTTTGATGGCTATCTGGCGCGCCGCTGGAACCAAAGCACCCGTTTTGGTGCTTTCCTCGATCCGGTGGCCGATAAAGTGATGGTGGCTATTGCCATGGTGCTGGTGGCTGAACATTACCACACCTGGTGGGTGACACTGCCAGCCGCCACCATGATTGGACGTGAGATCATCATCTCTGCACTGCGTGAATGGATGGCTGAACTGGGTAAACGCAGCAGCGTGGCGGTATCCTGGATCGGTAAAGTGAAAACCACCGCGCAAATGGCGGCGCTGGTCTGGATGCTGTGGCGTCCGAACGCCTGGGTTGAGTGGGCGGGAATCGGCCTGCTGTGGGTTGCCGCGGTGCTGACCCTGTGGTCAATGCTGCAATA
This sequence comes from Enterobacter cloacae complex sp. 277I4, assembly GCF_050031465.1. Lineage (NCBI taxonomy): Bacteria > Pseudomonadati > Pseudomonadota > Gammaproteobacteria > Enterobacterales > Enterobacteriaceae > Enterobacter > Enterobacter cloacae complex sp. 277I4. The sequence continues at coordinate 3,115,738 of NZ_JBLGWC010000001.1, read as the reverse complement.
TTTGAACGCGGCGCGAGGAGATTTGCTTGAACAGTGATCGTTTCGCCGTAATTTTCAGCAAACGATCCGGGGATGCAAAAAATAACGTTGACTCATCACGTCATATCAGTAGAATGCAACGCATCGAACGGCGGCACAGTTAGCCGGACGATAATGAAATCAAGTGGTTAGCAGTTAACTTGATGACATGCGGGAATAGCTCAGTTGGTAGAGCACGACCTTGCCAAGGTCGGGGTCGCGAGTTCGAGTCTCGTTTCCCGCTCCAGATTAAAGACATGCGCAATAGCGGGTGTCAGTTTAAAAAGTTTTACGGCGCGTTAGCAAAGCGGTTATGTAGCGGATTGCAAATCCGTCTAGTCCGGTTCGACTCCGGAACGCGCCTCCACTTTCTTCCCGAGCCCGGATGGTGGAATCGGTAGACACAAGGGATTTAAAATCCCTCGGCGTTCGCGCTGTGTGGGTTCAAGTCCCACTCCGGGTACCATGGGAAACAAAGAATAATCAAAGCAATAAGCAGTGTCGTGAAACCACCGAAAGGTGGTTTTTTTGTGTCTGAAATTTGCTTTTCCTGGTATTAATGCAAGAGTGGTTGCAAAAAATAAGGCGGATTAACCGCCCTGGATTAGACTGTAACGCGCTCGTTCCATGCGTCCGAGTATTGGACATTCCCGTCGCAGTACTTCCAGGTGATACGCTCATAGCGGAGCTGTATACCTTCGTTGTGATTGTGTATCTGTAATGCTGGCTCTTTGCAGTTATGCATAACGGGGTTAATACTGACTACCCGGACGTTTTCAAGCAACATATTGAAGTATTCAACTTCTTGTCCTGCATCGTTGATTTTATACCATTTTATCTCTGCGCTTTTTAGCGTCTGGCCAGTTGCTACCGCTTTGTAGAAGTACGGACTCGAGCTATCAAACTCTTTTTCGATTACGAGAGGCGCATGGAGGCGCGTACCGGTTATTTTGCCCGTCCCGTTATCGGTCGGAACCAATAAGCCGTGGCTAAAGGAAAGCACTTCAATGCTCCCTTCACGATCTAAAATATCAACAGATCCTTTGATATCCGCACCAGCGTCATCCTTAAGCCATAAGTAAGCAGGAATAGCCATTTCAAAAACTCCTTTTTGATGATTAAACGGTCATTAACGGCTAAAACTGGATAGCGCGTAATACAGATTGTGCCATTGGTGATTGAAATGAAATTACGTTACCTATTGATATTAATAATAAAAATATTAAATTGATCTCGGGCGATATACACAATCTCAATTACTTTTATGTTGCCTGCTTTAAATGGCTACAGAGATCAAGGATGGCATGTATACCAATTTACCCACCCCGTGGGCTGGAGATTTTACGGGAACACATCAGACTCGCGAGAGCACGGTGTGAAGTGCAGGACATGGCCGCTCCGCTAACGTATATCTGGTTTTATCAACGAGTCAGAAACGGTGGGCCGTGGGATTACAAACAAAAAAATCGACTCTGGGCTGATTTTGGTAACTTTCATTTCGGGGCAGTGGGCTATGCTGCTTGCATTCCAGCAGAAATTTTACATATGGCCGCTGGTGCGGCGCAGTGGAAAGCGGGCACATCAAGAAAAGAATGGGGAAATTTCATGCAAGGCCCACCGTTCGGCGATGACCCGATTGATCAGTTCTGGATAAAACAGGGAATAGACTATGCTAAACAGCACCACTTTTAGAGTGCTGCATTGGACCGCCACGGTGATTATGGTCGTTATGATCGCGATGTACTGCTATTTACAGCATATTCAGCGCTTAACTGTGCGAGACAAGCTTTACGAGGTTCGTCAGCTCACTCCACGGACGTGGCTATATATTACTGAATACGCAGAACCGGACACGACAACAGGGGACGTATACCGCTATTTTTTGGCGAGCAAGTTTGACGGCGATCCCCTGGAGGGACTCGAAAAGCAGCACATTGCTCCCACGCTTACAGCGAACACGCCACGAGCAAAAGTTGATGGAATCGGAAATAACATCTCTTTCACCGTTCACGGCACCGTATACGACTTTACGACCTCCGCATTTTTTTATGATGCTGAGGGGATAGCGGTTGCGCCATCGGTCGATTTAACTGCTCGCGGTGAAGGCTGGGATAAAGGGAAATTCAACAAATAAATAATGTTGGCGCGCTCTGCTGTTCAAGAAGTTAATGACCAGCCTTTGACATCACACCCCGCCCAAATACGCCTTCCTCACCTCCTGATTCCCCAGTAACTCCTCACCGCTGCCGCTCAGGCGGATCTGCCCGTTAACCATCACGTAGCCGCGGTCAGAAAGTTTCAGCGCGTGGTGCGCATTCTGCTCCACCAGAAAAATGGTCATCCCGTTGCGGGCCAGTTCGCGCAGCGTCTGGAAGATCTGTTTCACCACAATCGGCGCCAGGCCGAGGCTGGGTTCATCCAGAAGCAGGAGTTTAGGGCGGCTCATCAGCGCCCGGGCGATAGCCAGCATCTGCTGTTCCCCGCCGGACATGGTCATCGCGCGCTGTTTACGCCGCTCTTTGAGGCGAGGGAAGAGGTCAAACATGGTGTGCATATCTTCCGTTGCAAACTGGCTGCCAATGGGGATGGTCCCCATCAGCAGGTTCTCCTCCACGGTCATATCGGGAAAAATACGTCGTCCTTCCGGCGCCTGGGCAATGCCTTCGGAGGCGACATAGTGGGTCGATTTATGGCTAATGTCCTCTCCGCAAAACACGATCTGACCGCTGCGAATACGCGGCTGGCCGAAGATAGACATCAGTAATGTCGATTTACCCGCGCCGTTAGCGCCTATCAGTGCCACGGTCTCCCCTTTGTTTACTTCAAGGGTTACCTGTTTCAGCGCCTGGATCACGCCGTAAAACACGTCCACCTCGCGAAAGGCCAGCATCGGTTCGCTCATAGATTGACCTCGCTTTCTTCGGTGCCCAGATACGCGGCGATCACTTTTTCATCATGCTGGATCTGCTCGGGTTTTCCCCTGGCGATGACGTCTCCATGGTCGAGCACAATGATGTCGTCCGAAATCTCCATCACCATTCCCATATCGTGTTCAATCAACAGTACCGTAATACCGTGGTGGTCGCGCAGAAAACGGATGATGTTGCTCAGCTTGTGCGTTTCAACCGGGTTGAGCCCGGCGGCGGGTTCATCCAGACAGATCATCTCTGGTCCGGTGCACATGGCGCGCGCGATTTCCAGACGCCGCTGCTGGCCGTAGGACATCTCGCCCGCCAGGCGATTGGCACACTCCACAAGATCCACCACCTCAAGCCAGTAAAAGGCCCTGTCCAGGGCGTCGCTCTCTGCCCGTCGGTAAGCGGGGGTATTGAGGATCCCGGCGAGCAAATTACGGTTAACGCGCATATGCTGTGCGACCAGCAGGTTTTCCACGACCGACATCTCGCGGAACAGACGAATGTTCTGGAAGGTGCGTGCCAGCCCGGCGCGGTTAACCAGATGCGTCCCGCCAAACATCTTATAGAAAAGGCGCTGCCCCAACTGTGCAGGGTGAATCCAGTCGTCCGGCTGGAATTTTTGCCCGAGTACCTGAATGACGTTGGTCGTTCTGTTGCGTGCATTAAACAGAATGTTCCCGCCGGACGCTTTATAGAAGCCGGTCAGGCAGTTAAAGACGGTGGTTTTGCCAGCGCCGTTTGGGCCGATAAGGGCGGTAATTGAACCGCGCTGCACGTCGAGATTGACGTCATTAAGCGCCTTGATCCCGCCAAAATGCATCATCAGGTGCTCTACGCTTAATATCGTTCCTTTCATGGCGCCACGCCCTTACGCACGGCAAACCCGCTGCGGTTAATGCGGATCAACCCGCGCGGACGCCAGATCATCATCACCACCATCAGCATGCCAAACAGCAGGACGCGATACTCAGCAAAGCTGCGCAACAGCTCGGGTGTCACGGTGAGCACAAAGGCTGCCAGCACGACTCCGAGCGTAGAGCCCATGCCGCCCAATACCACGATGGCGAGGATCAGCGCAGATTCAAAAAAGGTGAATGAGGTTGGATTCACAAAACCCTGATAGGTGGCAAAGAACACGCCCGCAATCCCGGCCGTTGACGCGCCCAGCGTAAAGGCCGAAAGCTTAACCAGCACATGGTTGAGGCCCATGGAGCGGCAGGCGATTTCATCTTCCCGCAGGGCTTCCCATGCCCGGCCAATTGGCATTCGTGTCAGGCGATGCTTGATATAAAGCACCAGCAGCACCACCAGAAACAGCACCGCGTAAATAAAGATAAACTTCATATTCGGGTTGTACGTCAGATGGAAAAACTCATGAAATGGCACGCCACCTTCTTTGGCGCGTCGACCAAACTCCAGTCCGAAAAACGTAGGCGGTGGGGCTGACACGCCATTAGGCCCGCCGGTGAAGGTTAGCCAGTTGTTCAGCACCAGACGGATAATTTCCCCGAACCCGAGCGTCACAATCGCCAGGTAGTCGCCATGCATGCGCAGCACCGGGAAGCCGAGCAGAGCACCGGCGGCAGCGGCCATAATTGCCGCCAGCGGCAGCATGCTCCAGAATCCGAGTCCCAGATATTGATACCCCAACGCCAGCCCGTAAGCGCCGATGGCGTAGAAGGCGACATACCCCAGATCCAGCAGTCCGGCCAGACCCACGACGATATTCAGGCCGAGGCCGAGCAGGACGTAAATCAGCCCGAGGATAGCAACCGTCAGCAGGTATTTGGTGGCGACAAACGGGAAGCAGATCGCAAGGGCGATCGCCAGAGGAATAACCCAGCGCAGACGGCTTTTGTATTCCGGCGGGCGAACATATACCCCCGCGCTGTCGGCTTCGAACCGCGCCTGAAAACGGGCCCCGGCAGCGGTACTTAAAAAAGCGCTCAGCAGAAAACGCCCAACCATCACCGTGCCAACCATCCAGGCCAGGCGCTGTCCGGCAAAGTTAAAGCTATATCCGTCCAGCACCACGCCCGCAATCGGGCCAAAAATAATCAATGCGATCAGCCCGGAAAACATCGCGTCCAGCAGGCAGCGCTTGAGGGAGAAACCGTGTGATGTCATCGTTCTCTCCTTCACACTTTGGCCACGACAGGACGGCCCAGCAGCCCCTGAGGGCGGAAAATCAGGATCATGACCAGCAGCCCAAACGAGAACACATCTTTGTAGTCCGAGTTCACCATGCCGGAAAACTGAGCCTCGGCCACCCCCAGAATCAGCCCGCCGAGCATCGCGCCGGGCAAAGAGCCGATCCCTCCTAGCACCGCGGCGGTAAAGGCTTTGATACCAATCACAAACCCGACGTAGAAATCAAAGGTGCCGTAATTCATGGTAATGAGCACCCCGGCCAGACCGGCCATTGCCGCGCCGATGACAAATACCAGAGAAATAATCCTGTCGGTATTTATCCCCAGAATGGAGGCCATTTTTCGATCCTGTTGTACCGCACGACACATGCGTCCCAGCCGGGTATGGCTGATAATCCAGGTGAGCAATAGCATCCCGGCGAAGGAGGCGACCAGAATGAATACTTTGGTATAGGTAATCTGCACGAACCCCTCTCCCAGATGCAGACGAATCACGCCGTCCAGCATGGTGGGAACCCCTTGCTGACGCGGCCCCTGGCTCAGTTGCGCGTAATTTTGCAGGATAAGCGACATGCCGATGGCGGAGATCAGCGGCGCCAGACGGGTGGAGTTGCGTAGCGGTTTATAGGCAATGCGCTCGATGGTCCAGCCATACACTCCGGTGACCACGATGGTGAATACCAGCGTGCCGAGGATCAGTAGAGGGAACGACTGCAGGCCGAAGAAGGAGAGCAGCGCCAGGCCAATCGCGCAGAGATAGGCAGAGATCATATACACTTCGCCGTGGGCGAAGTTAATCATGCCGATGATGCCGTACACCATCGTATAACCGATGGCGATGAGTCCGTAGACGGAGCCCAGCGTTAAGCCATTAATTAACTGTTGCAGGAAGAATGTACTCATCTTAGCGCGCTCTTTATAACGGCCGCACAAACCGCGCAGCCTGATGTGTTGTTTGCGTCGGCAGGCGGCCCTGCCGACGTTGAGCGTGACTCCGTCCCGTTACGGCACTTCCTTATACTTTCCTTTGTCGTCCCACTGATACACCACGTAGTCAGAGACTTTCAGATCGCCTTTGCTGTCCCAGGCTTTTTTGCCCATCACCGTATCGACGGAATTAGCCTTCAGCCATTCGCTGGCTTTGGCTGAGTCCTTGCCGCCCGTCGCCTTGAATGCCGCGGCGATAGCCTGCACGGAGGCATAGGAGTAGAGGGTGTATCCTTCCGGTTCGAATTTACCGGCGCGGAATTTCTCAATTACCGCTTTACCGTCCGGGATCAGGCGCGGATCTTTACCGAAGGTCATATAGATGCCGTTGGTATATTGGGGGCCTCCCGCCGCGGTCACCATCTCTTCGTTGACAATACAGTCGCCGGAGAAGAATTTTGCCTGCACGCCCTGTTCACGCATCTGGCGAACCAGCGGGCCGGCTTCTGGGTGACAGCCCCCGAAGAAGACGACGTCCGGTTTTTGCGCCCCAATTTTGGTGACCAGGGCGTTAAAGTCTTTTTCACCGCGGGATAACCCTTCGTACATTACGTCCTGCACGCCGCGTTTTGCCAGTGCGGCTTTGGTGGCGTCCGCCAGCCCCTGACCGTAGGTGTCTTTGTCGTGAATGATCACCACCCGTTTGGCTTTCAGCTTGTCGATAATGAAATCGCTGGCGACCTGACCCTGCTGGTCATCGCGGCCGCACATGCGGAACATATCGCTCATACCGCGCTCGGTAATCTGCGGGTTGGTGGAGCCAGGCGTGATGGCGATGATCCCCGCGTCGCTGTACACCTCAGAGGCGGGCATGGTGGACGAAGAGCAGAAATGACCGACCACCGCGTTGACCTTATCCTGGTCGACTAAACGGTTGGCGACGGCAACGGCCTGCTTGGGCTCGCAGGCATCATCTCCCTGAACCAGCTTAATTTTTTCACCGTTGATCCCGCCTGCGGCGTTAATGTCCTCTGCTGCCTGTGTTGCGCCATGCCAGTACTGATCGCCGTAGGTGGCATTGGGGCCTGTAAATGGCCCGGCCACGCCAATGACAATATCTGCCCGGGCGGAAAATGCCGTCACCAGACAACCGGCCAACACAAGAGAAAGAGGAGTTCTGATTAATTTCAGCGACATTATTGTGTTCCTTAGCAATGAGGTTTTTGCACCACGGTGTAAACCCGAACGCCCGACGGCGCAGCCAATCAAAAACACGAGCGAGAAAAATGATTTTACGAACAAGATACGGTCAGCATCCTGCTTAATACGGCGAGGTTTCCATGCGCAGTGTCGCGTGCTGAAGATTAAGCAAAATCGTTGCCAGAATGGTTAACCTGTTGACGGCGTTGCGACATGTTGAGTATAGAGCGCCGTTGTACGCAGCCTTGCGGGACGCACTGAAATTACAGCGGAGATCACATCTCGTTAACAATAAAGCCCATAAGTTGTGCAAGGGTCACGATTTGCACGTTTTTGCAGCAATAATTCCCGTAACTTCCGCCGGGAAAGGCGTACGATATGTGCTAGGATCCTTTCCTTTTTGATCAGGAGTGTCAGCAATGACTGAAGGCCCATTAAATGAAAGCGAAATGGCGTGGCTGGAAGAGACGTTAATGTCTTACGGTCATGACGATGCGTCCGTGATTGACGTGTCCGAACTGGACGGCATGCTTACGGCAGTGCTTTCCGGCCCCGTGGTTGTCGAGCCAGACACCTGGCTGGTGGCGGTATGGGGCGGCGAGAAATATATCCCGCGCTGGAAAAACGATCGAGAAATGAACCGTTTTATCGATCTCTGCTTTAAGCATATGAACGACATTGCTGAGCGCCTGAGCGAATACCCGGATCAGTTTGAGCCGATGTTTGGTTATAACGACGTGGACGGCCAGAGCTACACCGTGGTGGAAGAGTGGTGTTATGGCTATATGCGCGGCGTGTCGTTGACCGACTGGTCTGCACTGCCAGAAGAGCTGAAAGCGGATCTGGATGTCATCGCGCTTCACGGCGCAGAAGAGAACAGCGAGAAGCTGGACGCGTTGAGCGAAGAGGAGTACATCGCCAGCATTGAGCGTATCCAGCCAGCGGCGCTGCGTTTATACGACTACTGGTCTGCTAACCCACAGCAACCGGAAGCGAAGAAACCGATTGTTAACGGCACAAAGGTCGGGCGTAACGATCCGTGTCCGTGCGGCAGCGGGAAGAAGTTTAAGAGCTGTTGCTTACACTGATAAAAAAGGGGCTGTTGATAGCCCCTTTTTTTTACCCCACTTCCGGCAGCATTCCCGCCGCAATCAAAAATTGCACCAGAATAATGACGACCCCGCAGGCAAACACAATGCACAGCAGCGGCTTTCCACCTGCCACCCGGTACCCTTGCCGGGCATGCTGTTGGCGGCTCTTCCACGCCAGCAGAGAAGGGAGCAGCAGGGCAAGGATGGATAGAGCCACCCCCGCATACCCCAGCGCCATGACAAACCCGCGCGGGTAGAAGAGGGCAAAGGCCAGCGGAGGCAGGAAGGTGATCGCCCCTGTCTGTAAGCGGCCGGTGACGGAATTGCGACGCTGGAACAGATCTGCCAGATAATCAAACAGACCGAGCGCCACGCCCAGGAAGGAGGTGGCCAGCGCCAGATCGGCAAACAGATGCACCGCCAGCTCAACGTGTGGAGAAGTTACCACTTCACGCAGCGCCAGCAAGAAACCGTTCAGACCGGCGTGTTCCGCCATCAAGCCAATAAAGGTGGAAGAGTCGATACTGCCCAGCGTCACCAGCTGCCAGAAAATGTAGGCAATCAGCGGGATGGCGCTACCGATAACAAACACGCGGCGAAGCTTGCGAATATCACCGTTCATGTAGCTGACAATGCTTGGCACACTGCCGTGGAAGCCAAATGAGGTAAAAATGACCGGGATCGCGGAAAGCGCCAGGCCTTTTTCCAGCGGCAGCGTCAGCAGGTTGACCTTATGAACATGCGGTGCCAGCAGAACCAGCATCACAATCAGAAAAAGAATTTTGGCGCTGAATAAAAAACGGTTAAACAGATCGACCAGCGAGGTGCCCACACAGACTACGCCGCCGCCGATGAGCGTAAAGAAGATGGCCCCCTTCGCTGGCGTAATGTCAGCACCGAACCCGTCGTTGACGCTGGAAGCGATCAATTCCCCGGCACCGCTGATATACGCAGCGGTCAGGGCGTACATCAGAAACATCATGCTAAAGCCGGTCACCCACTGTCCGTAACGGCCCAGATAGCGTGCCGCAAGCGAACCCAGCCCGGTATCGGCGGGGACGTGCTGATAAACCTCAAGCAGCAACAGCGCGGTGTAACACATTAATGCCCAGAGCGTACCCAGTAGCAGTAATGTCATGCCAAATCCGACGCCCGCGGCGGCCAGCGGCATCGCCAGCATTCCTGCGCCAATCGTCGTTCCGGCGACGATAAAAATACTTCCCAGGGTTCTGTTTTTCACGCTTTCCTCTACAACGCTTCACGATCGCGACAAAATCTGCGGCGCAGAGTAAGGGAAAAGCCGTATTTCGTCAAATCACCGTTACAAGAAGTGTAACTTTAACTTTACGATTTTAGCCGGGCGAGGCTCTTCAGGTAACTCTCTGATCCTTCGGAGGTGTAAGGCTACTTCATAAGGACAATAGGATCGCGTGAAAATCAGGCGTAATTTAAACAAAAATTGCAAAACATAAAATAAAATGAGGGTCTGATGGCGGGGGAAAATCCATTCACAGCGGCCTGGAGCCGGGGAGGCAATTTGCTATGTCACGGCCACTGGATCATCAGCTGGCAGAATACGGCGCTGACGTTGCCGGAATCCCGACGTGAAAAGGATATGGGCACATGGGCGATTTATTCGATTATCGATCCTGAGGATGAGACCTTTGCACAGGGGTTAAAAGAGGATGAGTGGATAATCGAAAACGTGGACTGGCTGACGGATTTATTCTTCGACGCCGGGATCCCGCTTGAGGCGGCAAACTACCGGTACTTTTTCCAGGCCGTAAATCCGCATGACTGGCGCTGCACCAGTTGCGCAGGTTGCATGTAAAAAAATACGGCGCTGAAAGTCAGCGCCGTATCGATATTAATTCTGGGTATCAAGCGTAGAGAGTTCTTTATCAATAAAGTAAAGACCTTCACCGGTTTTACCGGCCAGCGATAATTTATCCAGAACCGATTTAAACAGTTTCTCTTCTTCGTGTTGCTCGGCCACATACCACTGCAGGAAATTAAAGGTTGGATAATCCTGGCTGGTCATTGCCGCATGCACCAGCTCGTTAATTTTCTGGGTGATCAGCTGCTCGTGCTCGTAGGTAGCGCGGAAGAGTTCATCAAGTGAGCCATACTCCGCAAACGGTGATGCCACGTTATCAATGCGCGGCAGGCTGCCGGTATCTGTCAGATAATCAAAGAGACGCTGCATGTGGGTCATCTCTTCCTGAGCGTGACGACGCAGGAACGCGGCGGCACCTTCAAAGCTGTGATAGCTGCACCAGGCACTCATCTGCTGGTAGAGCAGGGAGGAAAAAAGCTCAAGATTCATTTGTGCATTGAGCTTGTCGATCATTTCAGTTTTCAGCATGGTGACGCTCCGGTTTATTATTTCTGGTTCACAATGAGCGACACTATAATTTGTTATTTAATTATATGCAAAACGTAAAATAAATATTTGTTTATTTAAAAATACGAATGGGAATAAAACGCATTGGCGATATTTATATTTATAAATGAGAATTATTTATTTTAACGGGCTGCCAGCCAAAACTGGCAGCGCAGATTAATACCACGGATTACTGGTGGCCGGTTTAACAGCATAACCCATGCATTTGTACTGAATGGTCACGCTCTCGTTCAGACACAGTGAGCCGCTAATCAGGGTGCAGGTTTTAATGGGCTGTCCATAGGAGGAGGCGGTGGCATATCCCATGCCCTGGCACGCTTTGGTTGCAGTGCCATTGTTCACATATTCATCAGACCAGGCGTTTTGCAGGGCGGCCTGACCATAGTCAAGGCGGACTATGCCATTTGGCGCATCCAGACTGCTCACCTGTGCCTGGCGGTTGATGCTACATCCCGCGAGCAGCAGGACCGTGCCGACAACGAAGACTCTTTTCATGGTTCGCTCTGAGTGGAGGGAAATACGTTATCGTACCGCTCGCTGTCCGCCGCAATGCCCTGAATAGCCGGACAATCTGCCCTTTCTCTTTGCAACGGGCCGGGCTCAGACCTGTCATCAACAAAAATGTGAGTCCTCTTTGGTTTTTTAAAACAATCTTTCATTTAATTTGAAAGTGCGTTTGTGTGATAGTAGGGTGAAGATGAAAAGATATCCATGATGGGCTCGCCCGCAACGCATTCAGGAGAGAGACAATGAAAATCGCACTGATGATGGAAAACAGCCAGGCCGCAAAAAATCCAGTGATTCTGAAAGAGTTAAAAACGGTCGCCGATGAAAAAGGGTTCCCGGCGTATAACGTTGGCATGAGCGATGAGAACGACCATCATCTGACCTATATCCATCTGGGGATCATGGCGAGCATTTTGCTCAATGCGAAGGCCGTTGATTTTGTGGTGACTGGGTGTGGAACGGGCCAGGGGGCGTTGATGTCGCTGAACATCCACCCGGGCGTGATCTGCGGTTACTGTATCGACCCTGCAGATGCGTTTCTCTTCGCCCAGATTAACAACGGTAACGCGCTTGCCCTGCCGTTTGCCAAAGGCTTCGGCTGGGGTGCAGAGCTGAACGTTCGCTTTATCTTCGAAAAAGCGTTCACCGGCCGCAAGGGAGAAGGTTATCCGCCAGAGCGCAAAGAGCCTCAGGTACGTAATGCGGGGATCCTGAATCAGGTGAAAGCGGCTGTGGTCAAAGAGAACTATCTGGACACGCTGCGGGCAATCGATCCTGAGCTGGTAAAAACCGCCGTTTCCGGCCAGCGCTTCCAGCAGTGCTTCTTTGAAAACTGCCAGGACAAAGAGATCGAGGCTTTCGTGCGCGAGATTGTCGGCTAACACGCGTAGTTGAATACAGAAAAAATTGTGATGTGAGTCACAAAAATATTGATTTTTGTGATGGTGGTCATATTATAGGCACATTGACGATAAAGTTGTATAACAAGTTAATGGAGCATCACAATGAAACTGCGCAAAATCCTCAAAAGCATGTGGGCTAACTACTGCAACACCTTCAAAGACGTGCCGCCTGGCGCGATGTTCTGATAAAAAAACCTGCTTCGGCAGGTTTTTTTATGCCTGCAACCACCAGAAGGGAGATGAAAGGGGGCGTGTTTTGTTACTATGGCGGCCTTTGAATAAGGAGAAACCCCCATGTCTCAAAACCTGAGCGCCGATCAGGAACTGGTATCTGATGTTGTCGCATGCCAGCTGGTCATCAAACAGATCCTTGATGTCTTAGATGTTATCGCGCCGGTGGAAGTGCGCGAGAAGATGTCTACCCAGCTGAAAAACATCGATTTTTCCAGCCATCCCGCTGCGGCTGACCCGGTTACGCTTCGGGCGATCCAGAAAGCCATCGCGCTGATTGAGCTGAGATTCACGCCGCAGGGTGAATCTCACTGATAGCGCGCAACGTGAGAAGGGCGACAGTGCCTGTCGCCCGAAAGCGTTTAAAAGAAGGTCTGTACCAGCAGATAACTCGCCGCGCACGCACAGCTCACGCCAATTATCCCAGGTAGAATAAAGCTGTGGTTGATAATAAATTTGCCGATACGAGTTGTCCCTGAACGGTCAAACCCGATGCAGGCCAAATCGCTTGGGTAGGTGGGCAGAACAAAATAGCCATACGACGCCGGGAAGAAAGCGATCAGCATTTTCGGATCGATACCCAGCATTAACCCCATCGGCGCCACGGCCGTCAGCGCTGCCGCCTGGCTGTTCACCAGTTTAGAGACCAGGAAAAGCACGATGGCGTAGGTCCACGGATGGCTTTTCACGACCCCTTCCAGCGCCAGTTTTAGCTCGTCGAGATGTGCCTGGAAAAAGGTATCACTCATCCACGCGACGCCGAACACCGAGAAAATCGCCACCATTCCGGCTTTAAAGACCGCACCGTTAGAAATGGTCGCTGCATTGACCTTGCAGGTGACCAGCATCACCGCACCCGCAATGAGCATCATCATCTGAATGACAAGGTTCATCGACAGCGCCGTCATTTTGCCTTTCACCTCAAACGCCGGACGCAGTTCAGGCAATGCCCCGAGCAGCACCACCACCGCGATCCCGGCGAAGAAAATCCACGTTGACCAGTAGGCCTGTTTCGGAAAACGTTGGTTCATCAACGTCTCGGTTCCGCCGTAGATAAACTCGCGCTGTTTTGGATCTTTCAGCTTTTCCTGGAATTCCATGTCATCGGCTAAATCTTTCCCGCGGCGTAAACTCCACAGGGCGGCAATGGTCACACCGAACAGCGAGGCGGGAACCGACACGGCGAGAATTTCGAGGATCCCCCACGCGTGTCCAATGCCGTGCTGGGCGGCCAGAATGGAAATCAGCGACACCACGGCAACGGAGACCGGGGAGGCGGTGATTGCCATTTGCGATGCCACCGACGCCACGGCCATCGGACGTTCCGGGCGGATCCCTTTTTTCAGGGCGATATCGGCAATAATCGGGAACATGGTGTACACCACATGGCCGGTACCGCAGAGAAAGGTCAGCATCCAGGTGGTAAAGGGGGCGAGGAGGGTGATGTGCTGAGGATGCTTGCGCAGCAGGCGCTCGGCAAATTGCATCATCACATTCAGCCCACCTGCCGTCTGCAGGGTGGCCGCACACCCGATCACAGCGAGGATGGTCAGCATCACATCAACCGGCGGTTTACCGGGCTGCAGACCAAAGATAAACGTCAAAATAAACAGACCGATACCGCTTATCAGTCCCAGTCCCATCCCGCCAAAACGCGTGCCTGTCAGCAGGCACAGGAGGATGACAATAAACTCAATGGTGATCATGATGCTCCCTCGTCATTACTTATGTAATTAAATAAATCATTACATGTTGTAGGGATAATCATTGAGAGCGAGATCTGATTTGTTAAATCTTTTAAAAAGCAGGAGGTTGGCTGTGAAAAAGAGGCCCACTCCCGAACGGGAGCAGGCGAAAAGCTTAGTGGTGCTGTACTGTCACCAGATCGAGCAGGTGACGGTCGGTCTGTTCCGGGCATAACCCGGACTGTTGCGCGTTGCGGAGCTCATCCGCCAGCGCCTTCAGTAAAATGCCGTCCTGCTGCTGCTCTTTGTCCATATCGCGCAAGAATTGCAGTGTTGCGCTGTCATGCTGTGCTCTGGCTTCATCCGCCAGTTTATTCAGCGTGGCGCAGCGTTGCTCATACTCTTCAAGTGTTTTCCTGAACAACTCCTCCAGCGAGGAGTAGTGCCCATTAATTGCATCCGGGGCTTTGACGATAGGATTTGCCCCTGCGCCTTTCAAAAAGTTAAAGACGCGCATCATATGGGTGACGTTACTTTGTGCCTGGGTACGAAAAAAAGTGGCGGTACCGTTGAGACGGTTCTCAGAACACCACTCGCTCAAATGGAGGTGCAGATTCGACGCATAGAACTCCAGGTTCATCTGCGCATTGAGTTTTTGCATCATCGTTTGGGTAGTCATACCAATATCCTTATAGACTGTTAGTGTGATGTCCGTAACAAAACCTGAACGGGCAGGTTAAGACGAGTAAGTGGCAGAAAAGCATTTCTGCAGTGACAAAAGTCGACCGAATAATCACTTCCTGTGTTCGATATAAATAAGCATACCCCTGCCTGGCGTTTAAGAAAACTCTTAATTGGTGCGTTTTACCATACATTACAAAATTTAATATAGTACAAAACTAACAACATGTTGTTATAAAATTAGATTTATCTAATGCCTTGAAATTACTGGTTTTTACCTATTTTAATATCGATATTTACCCACTGGGAATAGTGATCCGGAATAATGCTCTGAGAAATCGTTAATTCAGGATTAACTATTTCAAATATATGATGCGCCGACTAAATTGCGCTAAATCAATTTTCGTAGAAAAACGCCATAAAATATATTTTGCGGCAACGCCAGTGCTACACAGTTCATGATGATGGTAATGCCGTACCGCGATCGCGCCCGGAGCGCGGGGGTTTGGGTATCAGGGATTTCTTAGCTGATCTTATGGATAATTCTGCTTATCTCGGTTTCATTTGTCCGACAAATACTGCCGTTTTTATGTCATTTTTCGCTGAATTTATGTACGCAATTACTGTAATTCTGCGGTGTGATGGCGCTCTCTTATGGATGATTAATTTCCCGCTAAAACTATCACCAGCACTAACGCTTATGACGAGGTAAGCGCTAATGCCTTGTTTTAAGTCCGATTAAATAAGAAGTACGCAAATATTCCCTACAGAAAAGAACGCTAATGCTGGAGTTTACCATGCACAAATTTACTAAAGCGCTGGCGGCCATCGGTCTGGCTGCCGTTATGTCACAATCCGCTATCGCTGAGAATTTAAAACTCGGTTTTTTGGTAAAACAGCCGGAAGAACCCTGGTTCCAGACCGAATGGAAATTCGCCGATAAGGCCGGGAAAGATTTAGGTTTTGAAGTCATTAAAATCGCCGTGCCTGACGGTGAAAAAACGCTGAACGCTATCGACAGCCTGGCGGCCAGCGGGGCGAAAGGGTTCGTTATCTGTACGCCGGATCCCAAACTGGGCTCTGCGATTGCAGCCAAAGCGCGCGGTTACGACATGAAGGTTATTGCGGTTGACGATCAGTTCGTCAACGCCAAGGGCAAACCGATGGACAGCGTGCCGCTGGTTATGATGGCGGCCACCAAAATTGGCGAACGTCAGGGCCAGGAACTCTATAAAGAGATGCAGAAACGCGGCTGGGATGTGAAAGATACCGCCGTGATGGCCATCACCGCCGACGAGCTGGATACCGCCCGCCGTCGTACCACCGGGTCAATGGACGCGCTGAAAGCTGCCGGCTTCCCGGAAAAACAGATTTATAAAGTGCCGACAAAATCCAACGACATTCCGGGGGCCTTCGACGCCGCCAACTCCATGCTGGTTCAACATCCAGAGGTGAAGCACTGGCTGGTGGTCGGCATGAACGATAACACCGTCCTGGGCGGCGTACGCGCAACGGAAGGTCAGGGCTTCAAAGCGCCTGATGTGATCGGTATCGGCATCAACGGCGTTGACGCGGTGAGTGAGCTCTCTAAAGCGCAGGCGACGGGCTTCTACGGCTCACTGCTGCCAAGCCCGGACGTGCACGGCTATAAATCCAGCGAAATGCTCTACAACTGGGTTACCAAAGGGGTGGAACCGCCGAAGTTTACTGAAGTGACCGACGTGGTGCTGATCACCCGCGACAACTTCAAAGAGGAGCTGGCGAAAAAAGGACTGGGCGGTAAGTAATACGCGGTGATTGTGCCCCTCGCGAACCGCGAGGGGCCAGACGTACACACTACAGGAATCACGGAGACGTTATGCGACAGTCTGATCCGTATCTCTCTTTTCGCGGTATCGGGAAAACCTTTCCCGGTGTTAACGCGCTGACCGATATCAGCTTCGACTGCTATGCCGGTCAGGTTCACGCCCTGATGGGCGAAAACGGCGCCGGAAAATCCACGCTGTTGAAAATCCTCAGCGGCAACTACACGCCAACCACCGGCACGCTGGCCATTCGCGGCGAAGAGGTGGCGTTTGCTGATACCACCGCTGCGCTCAACGCCGGGGTGGCCATCATCTATCAGGAACTGCATTTGATCCCTGAGATGACGGTGGCGGAAAACATCTATTTAGGCCAGCTCCCGCACAAAAGCGGCGTGGTAAACCGGTCGCTACTTAATTACGAAGCGGGGCTGCAGCTGAAACATCTGGGTCTGGATGTCGATCCCCAGACACCACTGAAGTATCTCTCCATCGGCCAGTGGCAGATGGTAGAAATTGCCAAGGCGCTGGCGCGTAACGCCAGGATCATTGCCTTCGACGAACCGACAAGCTCGCTTTCCGCGCGTGAAATCGAAAACCTGTTCCGGGTGATCCGCGAGCTGCGTAAAGAAGGCCGCATTATTTTGTATGTTTCGCACCGTATGGAAGAGATTTTTGCCTTAAGCGATGCCATCACCGTCTTTAAAGATGGCCGCTACGTGCGCACCTTTACCGATATGGAGCAGGTCAATCATGACCAGCTCGTTCAGGCGATGGTTGGCCGCGAGCTGGGAGATATCTATCACTGGCAGCCACGCGAATACGGCCCTGAGCGCCTGAAGCTGGAAAACGTTAAAGCGCCGGGTGTGCGAACGCCGATCTCGCTCTCGGTGCGCAGCGGGGAGATCGTCGGGCTGTTTGGTCTGGTGGGCGCAGGGCGTAGCGAGTTAATGAAAGGCCTGTTTGGCGGTACGTGCATCACCGAAGGGCAGGTATCCATTGACGGGCAGCGGGTCGATATCCAGAAGCCCGCACATGCCATCCAGGCCGGAATGATGCTCTGCCCGGAAGACCGCAAAGCGGAGGGCATTATTCCGGTGCACTCGGTACGTGACAACATCAATATTTCCGCGCGGCGGAAGTTTATTCGCGCCGGTTGCCTGATCAACGACGGCTGGGAGGAGAGCAACGCCGACCACCATATCCGTTCGCTGAACATCAAAACCCCGGGCCCGGAACAGCTGATCATGAATCTCTCCGGCGGTAACCAGCAGAAGGCGATTTTAGGCCGCTGGTTGTCGGAGGATATGAAGGTCATTTTGCTGGATGAGCCAACGCGCGGCATCGATGTGGGGGCGAAACACGAAATTTATAACGTGATTTATGAGCTGGCAAAACGCGGTGTGGCGGTGTTGTTCGCCTCCAGCGATCTGCCTGAGGTACTCGGCGTGGCCGACCGCATTGTTGTGATGCGTGAGGGCGAAATCGCCGGTGAATTGCTTCATGAACAGGCGAATGAACAACAGGCGTTGAGTCTCGCCATGCCGAAAGTTAGCCAGGCTGTCGCCTGAGCAAGGAGTTAATGATGTCCTCTGTTACTACATCCGGAGCGCCGAAATCGAAATCGGCCTTCAGTTTTGGCCGCATCTGGGATCAGTACGGCATGCTGGTGGTCTTTGCCGCACTCTTTGTCGCCTGCGCGATCTTTGTGCCCAACTTTGCCACCTTCATTAATATGAAAGGACTGGGGCTGGCCATTTCCATGTCCGGCATGGTGGCCTGCGGGATGCTGTTCTGTCTGGCCTCGGGCGATTTCGACCTGTCAGTGGCCTCCGTCATTGCCTGTGCTGGCGTCACCACGGCGGTGGTAATCAACATGACCGAAAGCCTGTGGATTGGCGTGCTGGCGGGTCTGCTGCTGGGCGTTATCAGCGGTCTGGTTAACGGGTTTGTGATTGCCCGCCTGAAGATTAACGCCCTGATCACCACGCTTGCGACCATGCAGATTGTGCGCGGTCTGGCCTATATCATCTCCGACGGTAAAGCGGTGGGGATTGAAGACGAGCGCTTCTTCACCCTTGGCTATGCGAACTGGCTGGGGTTGCCTGCGCCAATCTGGCTGACGGTGGCCTGCCTGATCCTGTTCGGCTTCCTGCTTAACCGCACCACGTTTGGCCGAAATACCCTGGCGATCGGCGGTAATGAGGAAGCGGCGCGGCTGGCGGGTGTACCGGTGGTGCGCACCAAGATCATTATCTTTGTGCTTTCCGGTCTGGTCTCGGCGGCAGCGGGGATTATTCTGGCATCGCGCATGACCAGCGGCCAGCCTATGACCTCCATCGGTTACGAGCTGATCGTCATTTCAGCCTGCGTGTTGGGCGGGGTTTCGCTGAAGGGCGGCATCGGAAAAATCTCATATGTGGTGGCCGGTATCCTCATTTTGGGGACGGTAGAGAACGCCATGAACCTGCTGAATATTTCGCCGTTCTCCCAGTATGTGGTTCGTGGCCTGATCCTGCTCGCAGCCGTGATTTTCGACCGTTACAAGCAAAAAGCGAAGCGTACCGTGTAACGTTCTTCCTGCCTTTTAATTGCTCAACTTATAACCTTAGTTGACGCATGAACCGCCCCGCCAGTTCCGCTGGCGGGGCGGTTGTCAAATGGCGAGCGACGTCACACTGTCTATACTTACATGGCTATGAAAGAGGTAAAGGCGTTTACCTCTCGTAAACCGTAAGGAGGACCAGGGTGGCTGACTTGTTAACCGCACCGCCTGTACTGCCCGGACACTATGCTTTCTTTTTCGATCTCGACGGCACGCTCGCCGGGATAAAACCGCACCCCGACCAGGTGGTTATCCCGGAGGCGGTATTACAGGATTTGCATCAGCTCTCGCAAATGAATGAGGGAGCACTGGCATTGATATCAGGGCGCTCAATGGCCGAGCTGGATCTGCTCGCCAGTCCTTACCACTTTCCGCTGGCCGGTGTACACGGAGCGGAGCGCCGCGACATCCATGATCACACGCACATCGTTTCACTCCCCGATGCATTAATCGAAAAGCTGCAGGCGCAGCTCGCTGCTGCACTGGCTGAACTGCCGGGCACGGAGCTGGAAGCCAAAGGGATGGCCTTTGCCTTGCACTATCGCCAGGCACCGCAGCATGAAGAGGCCGTGCTTGCGCTCGCCGCCAGGGTCGCGCAGGCGCATCCTGAGCTGGCGCTGCAGCCGGGTAAATGCGTCGTGGAGCTTAAACCGAAAGGGATCAATAAAGGGGCTGCGATCGCCGCGTTTATGGCAACGCCGCCTTTCCGGGGCCGGACGCCCGTTTTTCTTGGGGATGACCTGACCGATGAGGCCGGGTTTCGTGTAGTGAATCAGGCCGGAGGGATCTCCGTGAAGGTTGGGCCTGGTGACACTGAAGCCGAATGGCGTCTGGCAAATGTGGCCAGCGTCTGGCAGTGGATATCTGACATCGCTAACCAGCAACAACAACAAATAGCGCAAAACAAAGGGGGAAACCATTATGGGTCGCTTAGTCGTCGTCTCTAACCGTATCGCACCGCCTGACGATAAAAAAGCCAGTGCAGGTGGACTGGCGGTGGGGGTATTAGGTGCCTTAAAAGCTGCTGGCGGGCTGTGGTTTGGCTGGAGTGGTGACATCAGTGAGGAAGAAAAACCACTTAAAAAGGTGACGCGCGGCAACATCACCTGGGCGTCATTCGCCCTGAAAGAGAAAGATTATGACGAGTACTACTCCCAGTTCTCGAATGCCGTGCTGTGGCCCGCGTTCCACTACCGTCTGGACCTTGTCAAATTCCAGCGAGAATCGTTTGAAGGCTACAGCCGCGTCAATGCGCTGCTGGCGGATAAACTGCTGCCTTTAATCGAGGAAGACGATATTTTATGGATCCACGATTATCATCTGCTTCCCTTCGCCCGCGAGCTGCGAAAACGCGGAGTCAACAACCGCATCGGCTTCTTCCTCCATATTCCGTTCCCGACACCGGAAATTTTTACAGCGCTGCCGCCGCATGAAGAGCTGCTGGAAGCGCTGTGTGATTACGATTTGCTGGGCTTCCAGACTGAGAATGACCGCATTGCGTTCCTGGATTCGGTATCGGGCAAAACACGCCTGATGACGAAAGGGGGCAAAACGCATACGGCCTGGGGTAAAACGTTCTATACCGAAGTCTATCCGATTGGGATAGAACCGGATGAGATTGCTGAGCAGGCGTCTGGTCCGTTGCCGCCGAAGCTGGCGCAGCTTAAAAACGAGCTGAAACACGTGAAGAATATCTTCTCGGTGGAGCGTCTCGACTACTCCAAAGGGCTGCCGGAGCGCTTCCTGGCGTATGAAACGCTGCTGGATAAATATCCGCAGCACCACGGTAAAATCCGCTATACGCAGATTGCACCTACGTCGCGTGGGGAAGTGCAGGCCTATCAGGATATTCGTCATCAACTGGAGACGGAAGCAGGGCGCATCAACGGCCGCTACGGTCAGCTGGGCTGGACGCCGCTGTTTTATCTGAACCAACACTTTGACCGTAAGATCCTGATGAAGGTGTTCCGCTATGCTGACGTCGGCCTCGTAACACCGCTGCGCGACGGGATGAACCTGGTGGCAAAGGAGTATGTGGCGGCGCAAGATCCGGCCGATCCGGGGGTGCTGGTGCTTTCTCAGTTTGCGGGAGCCGCGAACGAACTCACTTCAGCGCTCATCGTGAACCCTTACGACCGGGATGATGTGGCGAACGCGCTCAACCGTGCTCTGACGATGCCGCTGACGGAACGTATTTCCCGTCATGCGGAAATGATGGATACGATCCGCGAGAACGATATTAATCACTGGCAGGCACGTTTTATTCGCGATTTGCGTAATATTGAGCCGCAAAGCCATGAAGGCGTTCTGCAAAAAAAGATCGCGACTTTCCCTAAACTGGCGTGATATTCCTCTGGGGGTTTAACGACCCCCAAGAGGCACCAACAGCACATCAACCAGGCTTGAGGCGACTATCGATTTCGCCGCGCAGGCCGCCCGTGAAATAAAGCTTTGGTTATGATTACCGCATATCACTAAATCAATTTTCTCTTTGCGACATACGTCGAGAATATGCGCATTTAGTTCACCTGTCGCAATGACGGTCTGATAAATGGGATATTGCGCTTTCTCCACCAGCTCCTGCAGAAATTGCTGCGTTTCTTCCTGTAATACCCCACGAATATCTTCCAGCATGGGGGCTGCCAGTTGATTGTACATCTCGGGTTCGGCCGCAAGGGTAATTAAGCTGATGCGCGCATTATGCGGGCGGGCGATGGACACCGCCCGGGCAACGAGTTGGTGACTTTCCGGTGAAACTGCAACAGAAACAAGAAGATGGGAGTAACTCATCACGCACTCCTTAGCTGTCTGAAAAACCGCGTCTGTGTCAGCATTACCGCGAAATCAGCACTTCTGCAAGAGGTGAATACGACATTAGTGTGAAGCTTCTCATAATTATTCATTAATTATTCTTATAAGAAGAATAACGGCAAACCGCGTGCAAATGAAAAAAATTAACAACTTAACGTAAATCACACATTTTGATGCGCGTGATGTTAAATCGTTTTAAAGCGTTATAGACGCAATGTGAATGATCACGCTTTGAAACAAATTTTTCACCCCTCAAGCATAACTGTATGTTTTTCATAGGTAATGAAAATGTGGCCCTGAGATGTATAGCGTGTGAATTGTTGCGGTAGTCGCTATTGCTCAAAAAAGCAATCGCCATGCGCCTTCTGTTCGCACTTCTGCATGAGTATTCGTCCATAAAGAATATAAAATGGTCTTGATCGGTTAAAAAATGAACAAATTACAAGGCTCACTGATGGATTTATGGATGATATTCACTTAAATTATGTGACATGGATCACATTTTTTTTAAATTTGAGGATGGCTGCATTGTATGTGTCAAAACTGACGAGTAGAGTTTGCGTCGAATTAGGAAAAATCTTAGTTATTTGTAAGAAATGATAAAACATGTAAGAAGCGCATCCGCGCTTCGTTGGTGCACGTTTTGCAGAATACAAACCTAAATTCAACTATGCATTTAGCCTTTTTTTTAAATACCGGGTGTTTTCCCGGCGACATCACGGGGTGCGGTCTTTCCGCATAAAAATAATAGTTGGTTATTCGGGATGGGAAAAATGCATACATCCGAGTTGCTAAAACATATCTATGACATCAACCTGTCATATTTACTGCTCGCGCAGCGATTGATTAGTCAGGACAAAGCGTCCGCGATGTTTCGTTTAGGTATTAACGAAGAGATGGCAACCATGCTGGGCGGGTTAACCCTGCCGCAAATGGTTAAACTGGCTGAAACGAATCAACTGGTTTGCCAGTTCCGCTTCGATAATCCTCAGACTATCACGCGGCTGACACAGGAATCTCGTGTGGACGATCTGCAACAGATCCATACCGGTATTCTTCTCTCCACCCGCTTGCTCAACGAAATCAGCCAGCCTGATGACGCAGCCCGTAAAAAAAGAGCGTAGAAATGAGCGAGAAAAGCATTGTTCAGGAAGCGCGTGACATACAGTTGGCCATGGAGCTGATTACACTGGGTGCTCGTTTACAAATGCTGGAAAGCGAAACTCAGTTGAGCCGTGGTCGTCTCATCAAACTGTACAAAGAGTTACGTGGTAGTCCCCCACCGAAAGGAATGTTGCCGTTTTCAACGGACTGGTTTATGACCTGGGAGCAGAACATTCACGCCTCCATGTTCTGTAATGCCTGGCAGTACCTTCTCAAAACCGGTTTGTGTAGCGGCGTCGATGCCGTGATCAAAGCGTATAAACTTTACCTTGAACAATGCCCACAGCAGGAAGAGGGTCCCCTGCTGGCGCTGACCCGCGCATGGACGCTGGTGCGTTTTGTTGAGAGCGGAATGCTTGAATTGTCGCGCTGCAACTGCTGCGATGGCAATTTCATTACCCATGCTCATCAGCCTGCAGGCAGCTTCGCCTGTAGTTTATGTCAGCCTCCATCCCGTGCAGTAAAAAGACGTAAACTTTCCCGGGATGCTGCCGATATTATTCCACAACTGCTGGATGAACAGATCGAACAAGCTGTTTAACCCGAACGTGTGGGAAAGATTCCAGCAGCGGTAAGCCATTACCGCTGCTTTTTTTTATCCTGGATTCGGTAAACGCTGCGAGCTGAACGTCCTTGCCATAGTCACTAGCGGAAGGATGATGTCGTGCTTATCTTATTAGGTTACCTGGTAGTTCTCGGTACAGTTTTCGGCGGTTACATGATGACCGGCGGGCACCTTGGAGCACTCTATCAACCGGCTGAACTTATTATCATCGGCGGCGCAGGGGTAGGGGCTTTTATCGTTGGCAACAACGGGAAATCGATCAAGGGGACGCTGAAAGCTATTCCATTGCTGTTCCGTCGCTCGAAATACACCAAAAGCATGTATATGGATCTGCTGGCTCTGCTTTATCGCCTGATGGCGAAGTCGCGCCAGCAGGGGATGTTCTCGCTGGAACGGGATATCGAAAACCCGAAAGAGAGCGAGATTTTTGCCAGCTACCCGCGCATTCTTGCCGATGCCATGATGCTGGATTTCATTGTCGATTACCTGCGCCTGATCATCAGCGGCAATATGAATACCTTCGAAATTGAAGCGCTGATGGACGAAGAGATCGAAACCCACGAGAGCGAATCCGAAGTGCCGGCCAACAGCCTGGCGCTGGTGGGGGACTCATTGCCGGCCTTCGGTATCGTGGCGGCGGTCATGGGGGTTGTTCACGCGCTGGCCTCGGCGGATCGCCCGGCTGCAGAGCTGGGGGCGCTGATTGCCCACGCCATGGTGGGGACCTTCCTCGGTATTTTGCTGGCGTATGGTTTTATCTCTCCGCTGGCCAGCGTTCTGCGTCAGAAGAGCGCGGAAACCACCAAAATGATGCAGTGCGTGAAGATTACGCTGCTCTCTAACCTCAACGGTTATGCGCCACCGATCGCGGTTGAGTTTGGCCGTAAAACGCTTTACTCCAGCGAGCGTCCGTCGTTTATCGAGCTTGAAGAACACGTGCGTGCGGTGAAAAACCCAAACCAACAGACGACAACTGAGGACGCATGAAAAACCAGTCCCATCCGATCGTCATCGTAAAAAAGCGCAAGCATAAGGGGCATGGGCACGGTGCGCATGGCTCCTGGAAAATTGCCTACGCCGATTTTATGACCGCAATGATGGCCTTCTTTCTGGTGATGTGGTTGATCTCGATCTCCAGCCCGAAAGAGCTGATTCAGATTGCGGAATACTTCCGTACGCCGCTGGCGACTGCGGTCTCCGGTGGGCCGCGTATCTCTAACAGTGACAGCCCGATCCCCGGCGGCGGCGATGATTACACCCAGAAGCAGGGTGAGGTGAAAAAAGAGCCGAACATCGACGAGCTGAAGAGAAAGATGGAGCAGGCGCGTCTGAAGAAACTGCGCGGCGATCTCGATCAGCTGATTGAAGCGGACCCGAAACTGCGCGCGCTGCGACCGCATCTGAAGATCGATCTGGTGCAGGAAGGGCTGCGTATCCAGATTATTGATAGCCAGAACCGCCCGATGTTCAAAACCGGTAGCGCCGAGGTTGAACCCTATATGCGCGATATTTTGCGCGCCATTGCGCCGGTGCTGAACGGTATTCCAAACCGCATTAGCCTGTCAGGCCACACGGATGACTTCCCGTACGCCACGGGCGAGAAGGGATACAGCAACTGGGAGCTTTCTGCCGATCGTGCCAACGCCTCGCGTCGCGAGCTGGTGGCGGGTGGGCTTGATGATGGCAAGGTACTGCGCGTGGTCGGCATGGCAGCAACCATGCGTGTCTCTGACCGCGGGCCGGATGACGCCATCAACCGTCGTATCAGTCTTTTAGTGCTGAACCAGCAGGCGGAGCAGGCCATCCTGCATGAAAACGCCGAAAGTCAGAATGAGTCACTGGACGATTTAAAACAGCCTGGGGCCGTTCCTTCGGCTGCCGTTCCAACATCGCCACCAGCCAATCCGAGGTGATAGCGTGAGCATGGATATTAGCGATTTTTACCAGACATTCTTTGATGAAGCCGACGAATTGTTGGCGGATATGGAGCAACATTTGCTGGATTTGGTGCCAGAAGCGCCAGACTCCGAGCAGCTCAATGCCATCTTCCGCGCTGCGCACTCCATTAAAGGCGGAGCCGGAACATTTGGATTTACCATCCTGCAGGAAACCACCCATTTAATGGAAAACCTGCTTGATGAAGCACGACGCGGTGAGATGCAGCTCAATACCGACATTATCAACCTGTTTTTGGAAACCAAAGATATTATGCAGGAACAGCTCGACGCCTATAAAAGTTCGGCAGAGCCTGATGCCGCCAGCTTTGAATACATCTGCAATGCGCTGCGCCAGCTTGCGCTGGAAGCAAAAGGTGAGGTTGCCGCAGCCGTTGTTCCTGCAGCCAAACTGAGCGTTGTTGATGCGCCAGCCGCTGAAGATGCAGCACCTGCCGCCGCTAAAGCGGGGAAACTGCGCGTTGTGCTGTCACGCCTGAAAGAGAACGAAGTCAACCTGCTGGAAGAGGAGCTGGGTAACCTGGCGACATTAAGCAACGTGGTAAAAGGCAAAGACAGCCTTGCTGCGACGCTCGATGACGGTATCAGCCAGGACGACATCGTGGCGGTGCTGTGCTTTGTTATCGAAGCCGATCAAATCGCCTTTGAAACGGAAGCGGTTGCCGTTGACGCGCCTGCTGCAGTGGAGGAGGTTGCCGCTGTGGCTCAGGCTGCTGCGCCCGCGGTCGCCCCTGCTGCCCCGGCGTTGAAAGCCGTTCCTAAAGAGGCTGCTGCCCCGGGCCGTGGTGAAAAACCGGCGGCGCGCTCCAGCGAATCGACCAGTATTCGCGTTGCCGTAGAGAAGGTTGACCAGCTGATCAACCTGGTCGGCGAGCTGGTGATTACCCAGTCAATGCTGGCCCAGCGTTCTAACGAACTGGACCCGGTCACGCACGGCGATCTGATTACCAGCATGGGACAATTACAGCGTAACGCCCGCGATCTGCAGGAATCGGTGATGTCCATCCGTATGATGCCGATGGAGTACGTCTTTAGCCGCTTCCCGCGTCTGGTGCGCGACCTGGCCGGTAAACTCAATAAGCAGATTGAACTGACGTTGATGGGCAGCTCCACCGAGTTGGATAAGAGCCTGATTGAACGCATTATCGATCCGTTAACGCACCTGGTACGTAACAGCCTGGACCACGGTATCGAACTGCCGGAAAACCGTATTGCCGCCGGAAAATCCCCGGTCGGTAACCTGATCCTGTCTGCGGAGCACCAGGGCGGGAACATCTGTATTGAAGTAACCGATGACGGCGCGGGCCTTAACCGCGAGCGTATCCTGGCGAAGGCGATTTCGCAGGGGATGGCGGTCAGCGAAAACATGACCGATGAAGAAGTGGGCATGCTGATCTTCGCCCCGGGTTTCTCAACCGCCGAGCAGGTAACGGATGTCTCCGGACGCGGCGTGGGAATGGACGTGGTGAAGCGTAACATTCAGGAAATGGGCGGCCACGTCGAAATCCAGTCTAAGCAAGGTTCTGGTACCACCATTCGTATTTTACTGCCGCTGACGCTGGCGATCCTCGACGGTATGTCGGTGAAAGTGGCGGACGAAGTCTTCATTCTGCCGCTGAACGCGGTAATGGAATCACTGCAGCCACGTGAAGAAGATCTGCACCCACTGGCAGGTGGCGAGCGGGTGCTCGAAGTGCGTGGGGAATACCTGCCGCTGGTGGAACTGTGGAAAGTCTTCGAAGTCGACGGGGCGAAAACAGAGGCCACGCAGGGTATCGTCGTGATCCTGCAAAGTGCGGGTCGCCGCTACGCGCTGCTGGTTGACCAGTTGATTGGTCAGCACCAGGTGGTGGTGAAGAACCTCGAAAGCAACTACCGCAAAGTGCCGGGTATTTCTGCCGCCACCATTCTGGGTGATGGTAGCGTGGCGCTGATCGTTGACGTGTCGGCGCTTCAGGGATTAAATCGTGAACAACGTGTGGCGTACACAGCCGCCTGATTAAGTAAAGGGTAAGAACATGACCGGTATGAGTAATGTAACGAAACTGGCGGGCGAGCCATCAGGACAGGAGTTCCTGGTATTCACTTTAGGCGATGAGGAGTACGGCATCGATATCCTGAAAGTGCAGGAAATTCGTGGTTACGATCAGGTTACCCGCATCGCGAACACGCCAGCGTTTATTAAAGGCGTCACCAACCTGCGCGGCGTGATTGTGCCTATCGTTGACCTGCGCGTGAAGTTCAGCCAGGGCGATGTGGAGTATAACGATAACACCGTGGTGATTGTCCTCAATCTGGGGCAGCGCGTGGTCGGTATCGTGGTGGATGGCGTGTCTGACGTGCTTTCACTGACGTCTGACCAAATCCGTCCGGCGCCGGAGTTTGCGGTCACGCTGTCTACCGAGTACCTGACGGGGCTGGGTGCGCTGGGTGAGCGTATGTTGATTCTGGTGAACATCGAGAAGCTGTTGAACAGCGAAGAGATGGCGTTGCTGGATATCGCGGCGAACCATGTAGCGTAGGTAAATGCAAAACGGCAATCCAGGTTGCCGTTTTTTGTGTTTGCTCCCTCTCCCGGTGGGAGAGGGGGGGGTGAGGGCATCAGGCCACACCCCTTTTGTACTCTTACACTTCCTGCTCTACCAGCTCCGCTTCAGCTTCCCGCACCCCTTCATTCTGCGACAGCATCGCGGTTGCAATCCCGTTACCCAGCACGTTAATGGCGGAACGCCCCATATCCAGGAAGTGGTCGATCCCCATCAGCAGCAGAATACCCGCCACCGGAATATTAAAGCTTGGGATGGTCGCCGCCAGTACCACCAGCGAAGAGCGTGGTACCCCCGCAATGCCTTTTGATGCCAGCATCAGCGTCAGCATCAGAACGGTAACCTCAGAGAAACTCAAATGAATATTGTACGCCTGAGCGATAAACATTGAGGCAAAAGAGCAGTAGACCATCGAACCGACAAGGTTAAAGGAATACCCAATTGGCAGGACGAAAGAGGCGATGCTGCGCGAGCAGCCAAATCGCTCCAGTTGCTCAAGGGTTTTCGGATACGCTGCCTCGGAGCTGCTGGTGGTAAAGGCGACCAGCACCGGATCTTTCAGCATGCTGAGCAGGCGGAACACCTCTTTTTTCAGCACAATGTAACCCACTGCCAGCAACACCATGCAGGTGAGCAGGATCGCCACATAGTAGCCGCCAATAAAGGAGGCATAGTTCAGCAGAATGCCGAGACCCTGGGTGGCAATCACCGACGAGATCGCAGCGAAAATCGCCAGCGGGGCAACATACATGACGTAGCCCGTGACCTTCAGCATGATATGGGATACCACATCCAGCGCCGCGACCAGCGGGGCGTTGAATTTCTGGCCCAGCGACGCGCCGCCGATGCCAAAGAACATGGAGAACACCACAATTTGCAGAATTTCATTGTTCGCCATCGCCCCGGCAATGCTGGTCGGAATGGTGTGGGAGAGGAACGCTTTCAGAGTCATGCCGCCGACGGCCAGCCCGGTATCCACTGCTTCAGTGGGGATCGTCAGGTTCAGACCGCTGCCTGGATGCTCCAGAGTGACAATAAACAGCCCCACCAGAATAGAAAGTACCGATGAGCTGATAAACCATACCATCGCTTTACCGCCTACGCGGCCAATAGTCGAGGTTTCGCCCATTTTCATAATGCCGACCGTCAACGTGCTGAAGACCAACGGTGCAATCACCATTTTGATCAGTCGCAGAAAAATATCGGTGAGAAGCGTAATGTTATCCGACCAGGTTTTGATGGCATCCGCAGATGCGTATTCATGAATGGCCGCCCCTGAAAGAATACCCGCCAGCATGAATATCACGATGAAGAGCGTAAGTTTGTTTGCACTTGCCACGAAAAAGACCCCTATGCGCTGTAGATGTCGCCCGCGCAGATATATATGGATTTTTTATTACTGCGCGGGAAATTATTCGGCACATAAATTGAAGTAAAGCGGGGGGAGATACAACTCCTTTTTAAATTTTATTAATTTTGTTGCTAATGTCGCGACGATATATTGTGACGCTTATCACACTTTAATGGGATATATCCTCAGACAACAGTCGGTAAATTCCGTTTATAAATCAATAACCCAATGTTTCTAAAATCATTTCTCTGTCAATCGGACAAGGGGGTGACTGACATGGCCGCCGGTGGTCGAAGCGATAACCATAAACTAAATTCTCAATAACCCCCTCGGAGGAACATTAAGCGGGGCTAACATCTTGAACGTTAAAACTAAATTGTTGTACGTGAACGGAGACGTCTTCTGGAGGGTGGTAAATGAAAAGAAAACGCCTTTTGACCTGCGCTGGCATTCTGTTAACCGCGACAACCGCCCATCAGGCGCTGGCGGTCACCAGTAGTGGCACTATCGGCGCGACGCTGACATTGACAAACGGGTGTCTGATTAATGGATCGCCCACGCAAAACGGCATTAACTTCGGGACACTGGATTTCGGGACCCATCCTGCAACCTTTTCCACCCTGACGACGCAGTTGACCGGTGCCAGCGGCGGAAACACCTTCACGATTCAATGTACAACCGCCAGCTACACGGTGGCGATAACCGGGAATACCAACTCCACTGCGCCGGGCACCGTCGTTGGCACGACGGGGACACCCGCCCGCTATCTGATCAACACCACCAACACGGCGCAGGGTGTGGCATACAGCCTGTATAGCGACAGCGGATTTAATAACGTTGTGGCGAATAACGCGGCATTGCCGATCGCGTCCACGGCCGGTGGGGTGGACAGTTACACCCTCTACGGGCGTATTACCGGCGGCGGAAACAGCGTTACGGTGGTACCGGGGACCTACACCGACACCATAAATGTCAGCGTAACCTATTAGCCCACTTAGCCCACTTAGCCCATGAAGACCGCTTTTTCAGGTCTGCGCCACTGCGCAGAGGGGATCGTGCATCTTTTTTTTACGCTGATCCTCGGGCTGGCGCTGGTGCCGGCCGCTATGGCCGTCACGTCGCAGTCCTTTAAGGTCAGCGCGACCATTGTGCCGGGATGCGCGGTGAGCACCGGCAGTGGGGGGCTGTTGGGCACGCTGAACTTCGGTACCCATACCGGCGTGGAGAGTGCTCCGGTGAGCACCAGCTTCGTACCAAACGGGGCACTCTCGATCGCCTGTACGCCAGGCGTGGCGCTGAGTATGAGTATTAACGGCGGGCAGAATTACGCCTCCGTGCGGCGAATGACGCGCAACGGCGGGAACGACGTGGTGGGATACCGGCTTTACAGCAGCAGTTCACTTGCGGCGAACAGCGAAATAGGGGTCAACCAGGCGATTCCGGTGACCTATACCAACAGCAATAACATCGCGCTGCCGCTGTTTGGCGTGGCGCTATTGACCGGGTTCAGCCCGGCAGGAACCTATTCTGATCAACTTACCGTGACCTTGTCATGGTGATAAAGGGAGAGAGTCGATGACGGCATATTTCAGGCGCATATGTCTGGGAAGTTTGCTGGGGGTGATGGCTCTGGCGGCAGGCCAGGTGCAGGCCGCCGCCACCATTCTGTTATGGCCTATCGATCCGTGGCTGGCGGCTGATGCCAAAGCCACGGAGCTGTGGATCCAGAATCAAGGAAACAGCCCAACCACCATGCAGGTACGCATTGTGCGCTGGAAGCAGGAGGGCGGGTTCGAACGTTACAGTGCCCAGCAGGATGTGGTGGCCAGCCCGCCAATTGTCACCATCGCAGCGGGCAGAAAGCAGCTTATTCGTCTTATCAAACAGGGGACGGTTCCGGTGGGGGTCGAGCAGGCCTACCGCATTATTGTCGATGAAATTCCTCAGCCGGACAACAAAGCCGAACCGGCTATCGGCCTCAAACTGCAGATGCGTTATTCCATTCCCCTTTTTGTCTATGGGCAGGGGATCCCGACAAGCAAAGAGGGGGCGCACCATGCGTTTGTGGATACGCACAACCTCAGCTGGCGGGTAAAAAATGAGGGCGGACAGCCTCACCTGGAGGTTAACAACCGGGGAGATGTACACGTCAGGCTCAGTCAGGTTTCGCTGGTGCAGGGCGGGCAGAAACGTCCTGTTGCTGAGGGATTGTTGGGCTACGTGCTGGCGGGCAGTACCCGCAGCTGGGCCATCCCGGCCGGAATTCGGCAGCCAGACCAGATGCGCGCGCAGATTAACGCCAGGGATGAACAATGGCAGTCGACGCCCGTCAACTGAAACCGGCGATGATGATCCTGCTTTGCGTCACGACCAGCGCCTGGGCAGAACCCGGCGATGACAGTTTACCGCCGCCTCCCGAGGCCCGGGCGGTGAACGATGAGGCGGTTTTTCAGCTTGGCCTCATAGTGAACCACTACGATACCGGTCTGGTGGTGCCCGTGACGCAGCGTAAAGGCGCTTACTTTATCTCGAGCGCCGATTTGCTGCGTGCCGGGCTGCCGCCGGAGCATGTGCCGACCGGCGAGGTGGATCTCTCATCGCTTGCTCAGGTTCGCGTGGAGTATGACAGCGCCGGACAGCGTCTGCTGCTCAGCGTGCCCCGCGAATGGGTGGCCTCCCGGGTGACCTCCTTTGGCGGGCAAACCGCGCAAAGCAAACCTCACTTTGGGCGCGGGGCGCTGCTGAATTACGATCTTTATACTAACCACACGGAACACGTGGGCGGCCAGGCTTCTCTGTGGCATGAGTTCCGCTACTTCAATGAACGCGGTTCGCTCTCTTCTACCGGTTATGTGCGGAAAAATTTCGCTGGCGATGACGGCCAGCAGGCCGGATATGTGCGCTATGACTCCACCCTGCTGGTCACCAACGAAGAGGACGCCACCACTTGGACGGCCGGGGATGTGATCAGCGATGCCCTGAGCTGGAGCTCCAGCGTGCGTATGGGCGGGATAAGCTACGGGCGTGACTTCTCCCTGCGCCCGGATCTAGTGACCTGGCCGCTGCCGGAATTCTCCGGGGAAGCAGCGGTTCCCACCTCGGTCGATCTTTTTATTAATGGCTATCGGTCTGGCTCTACGCAGCTTCAGCCGGGCCCCTTTACCCTGACGAATCTGCCCTATATTAACGGGGCCGGGGACGCGGTGCTGATCACCACCGATGCGCTGGGACGGCAGGTGAGCACTACGCTGCCGTTCTATGTCACCAGCGAACTGCTTAAACGCGGCTTGAGCGATGGGGCGGTGACGCTGGGAAGCCTGCGGCGCAACTACGGGATCGACAATTTTGACTATGGTCCGGCGGCGGGCAGCGGTTCGTATCGCTACGGGGTAACGGACTGGCTGACCCTTGAAGCTCACGCGGAAGGGGCGGAGTCGCTGGCGCTGGGCGGGGCCGGGACGGTGGTGAAGCTCGGGCACTTTGGCGTTGTGAATACCGCGTATACCCAAAGCCGGATGCGCGGCGATGAGGGCGGGCAGATCGCCTGGGGCTATCAGTACAGCACCAGCGATTTTAGCCTTGCCACTCAACATACGCGACGCGATCGCGGCTTTGGCAACCTGGCCCTCTATGACCAGCCGACGATCTATGACGAAAACGACCGGCCTGTCGCCAGCTTCAGCCGCAATACCGATCAATATTCCCTGACTTTTAATCTTGGGCAGTACGGCAATATCGGGGCCGCCTGGATCGGTGTGGAGAGTTTTGACAGCCAGAAAACAGAACTGCTTAACCTCTCATGGAGCCGCAACCTGTGGGGCGCGAGCAGTCTTTACCTCGCCGCAAGCCGTGACCAGCAGCGGGGGGACTGGACGGTTGCACTCTCGTTACAGGTCCCGCTTGGGGAACGGGACAGCGCCGCAGTCACCTTCGAAAACACGCCGGAGGCAGGCAGCACGCAGCGCATCAACTACAACCACTCCATGCCTTCCGATGGCGGGTTAAGCTGGAACATGGCATGGGCGCATCAGTCGCGGGCGAACAATTATCAGCAGGGAACCTTGGGCTGGCGTAACAATAATATCGAAGTGCAGGGCGGGGCCTACGGTGAAAAGGACATGATGACCTGGTGGAGCGAGGCGCTGGGCTCCATTGTGCTGATGGACGGCGAGCTGTTTGCGGCGAATAAAATCAACGACGCCTTTGTGGTGATCAGCACCGATGGTCAACCGGATGTACCCGTCAGCTACGAGAATCAGCCGGTCGGCAAAACGAATCGCAACGGCTATCTGCTGGTGAGCGGCGTGTCGGCCTATTACCCGGCCAGTTACCGCATTGACACCCTCAATCTGCCTGCCGATACGCGTCTGAAAGAGACCGAACGCCGGATTGCGATCCGCCGCCACAGCGGTTATCTGGTGGACTTCCCGATGGAGCAGGAGCGGGTGGCAAGCGTCATTCTGCATGATGCCGAGGGACAGGCCATTCCGGTGGGCAGCCAGGTCAGACGTGCCTCACGCAGCAACGCGGTGGTGGGTTATGACGGGATCGCCTGGCTGGAAAATCTTAGCGACGTCAATTCGCTGGAGGTGATCACCCCGACGGGCAAACGGTGCCAGGCGACGCTGACCGTTGGCGCGAACCCGGAACACAGGCTGCAAACCTACGGGCCGCTGGTATGTCGGGAGGCACGGTGACGCGTTATCTGCTGGTGATTCTGCTGCTCTTCTCCGGGGCCAGCGGCGCGGCCTGCACCGTCAGTACGGTGAATGCGTCGTTTGGCAGCGTGACCTCGTTCGCGCTGAGCGGAACCGGGGAAGTGGAAACCACCGGTACGCTGGTGGTGGCCTGCGATACGGTCCTCAACCTGCTTACCAACGACTCGGTGGCGCTGACTTACACCTCGGCATCGATATTCGCCAACAGTCGCGCCACCCTGAAGCGCACGGACAATGCGGCTATTACCGATGTGATACCCACGCGCCTGTGCGCTGCCTCCGGCTGTGGCGGTAGCAGCGAAGTGCAGATCGGTAATGCCTATACCTGGAGCGGGAACACGCTGCTCGGGCTGCTGGGGTCGAAGCGCTACAACATTCCGCTCTATTTCCGTACGGTGCCGGGACAGAACGTCTCGGCCGGGCCGTATCAGGTGCTGCTGACATTCAGCATTAATTACAACGTCTGTGCCGTTGGCGCTGCCGGACTTTGCCTGACGCCGCAAACCGGCACGGCCACCACCACGATCCTTCTCAACATGACCGTCACTAATGATTGCAGCACTATGACCACGCCGGACGTGAATTTCAACAGCGCGCCGCTGGTACAAAGTTTTCCCACCGTCTCGCAGGCCATCGCCGTCACCTGCACCAAAGGCAGTACCTATACCATAGGGATTAACAATGGTGCCAATGCGCTGAACAACGTTCGTCGCATGGTGAGCGGCAGTAACTACATGAGTTACGACATCTATAAAGAAGCCACCACCAACCGCTGGGGCAGCAGCGGCACCGAACGCTGGACCAGTGCGACCTCGTCCCAGGTCAGTACCGACGGATTACTGCGTACCTACAATTACACCGCCAAAGTCCTGACCGGGCAGGTCACCCCCCCCGCCGGAACCTATACCGATACGCTGATTGTTGACGTGGCGTTCTAACCCCCGCGCTTTTCCCTTTCGCAAATGTAAAGTTCCTGTGGCCTGTGCCGATAACACCGTTAATAAATCTATGAGAAGGTGTTGTATGTTGAACCGTATCCGCGTTGTCACAATGCTCATGATGGTGCTGGTCATTTTCGCACTACTTCAGCTTATCTCCGGTGGGCTTTTTTTCTCGTCGTTAAAACAGAATCAGGACAGTTTCGCCGCCTCAAACGATCTGCGCCTGCAGCAGAGTGAACTTACGTCAACGTGGGATTTGATGCTGCAAACGCGTATCAACCTGAGCCGCTCCTCCGCCCGCATGATGATGGATCCCAATAACCAGCAGAGCAGCGCGAAAACCGATCTGCTGAAAAATGCCCGCGCAACCCTTGCGGATGCCGCAAAGCACTACGACGCCTTTAAGAAGATCGCCCCGCAGCCTGCCATGGAGCAGGTGAGCCAGAATATCGATGAAAAATATAACGCCTACTATGCCGGTTTGACGGAGCTTATCCAGTTCCTGGAGAGCGGCAACATGGACGCTTATTTCGCCCAGCCGACACAAGGAATGCAAAACGCGCTCGGCGCGGCGCTGAGTGAATACGCCAAAGCCAGCGCAGATCTCTACCACTCGGCCTTTACGGAAAGCCAGAATGATTACCGCTTTGCCAAATGGCAGATGGCGGTAATGGCGCTGGCGCTGGCCATTGTGCTGATCGCGGTATGGTACGGCATTCGCCATATCCTGCTGAACCCACTGGGTCGCGTCATTGCCCATATCCGCGAGATTGCGAGCGGCGATTTGACCAAAACGCTCACCGTCTCCGGGCGTAACGAAATCACCGAACTGGCTAACAGCGTAGACCATATGCAGCGTTCGCTTATCGATACCGTTGCCAACGTGCGTAGCGGCACAGATGCCATCTATACCGGCACCAGCGAAATTGCGATGGGCAATAACGATCTCTCTTCCCGTACCGAACAACAGGCCTCCGCGCTGGAAGAGACCGCGGCCAGCATGGAACAGCTCACCGCCACCGTGAAGCAGAACGCGGATAACGCGCGTCAGGCTTCTCAGCTGGCAGAAAGCGCGTCCGAAACGGCGCAGCGTGGCGGTCGGGTGGTGGATGGTGTGGTGAAAACCATGCATGAAATTGCCGACAGCTCGAAGAAAATCGCTGACATCATCAGCGTGATCGACGGCATTGCCTTCCAGACCAATATCCTGGCGCTGAACGCCGCCGTTGAGGCTGCGCGTGCGGGTGAACAGGGGCGCGGGTTTGCGGTGGTGGCCGGTGAAGTGCGTAATCTCGCCAGCCGCAGCGCTAACGCGGCGAAAGAGATTAAAGCCCTGATTGAAGACTCGGTTTCCCGCGTCGATACCGGCTCCGTGCTGGTGGAAAGCGCAGGGGAGACCATGAATGACATCGTGAATGCCGTTACCCGCGTAACGGACATCATGGGTGAAATCGCCTCTGCCTCTGATGAGCAGAGTCGTGGTATCGACCAGGTTGCCCTGGCGGTATCGGAAATGGATCGCGTGACACAGCAAAACGCCGCTCTGGTGCAGGAATCCGCCGCGGCGGCCGCTGCGCTGGAAGACCAGGCGAGCCGTCTGAAGATGGCCGTCTCGGCGTTTCGTCTCGCTTCACTCGCTGGAAATACGGTCACCCCGCAAGCCACGTATCGTGCGCCCGCCGCTGAGCCGGCGGCCACGCGTACCCGCGCCGCGACGACCGGACATGATGAAAACTGGGAAACATTTTGACTGACATTTAAACCGCGGCTGCTTGCCGCTTGATGGGAGCGTGGATGTTAAATCGTATTCGTATCTCGACCACACTGTTTTTGATTCTGATCCTTTGCGGTGTGTTGCAGGTTGGCAGTAACGGGTTGTCTTTTTGGGCGTTTCGCGATGGCTATCAGAATTTGCAGGAAGTTGAGGCGAGTAATCAGCAGCGCTCCGCACTGGCACAAACGCGTGCCGTGCTGTTGCAGGCAAGCACTGCGCTGAACAAGGCGGGAACCTTAACCGCGCTGAGTTATCCGCCGGATGATATCAAGGCGCTGATGGCGACGGCGCGCAACAGCCTTAAGCAGGCCGACGCGCAGTTCAAAACGTTCACCGCGCAGGAGGACGTCAGCGAAAAAGGGAAAGCGCTGAAAGCTGCCATGAAGAAGAACTTTGAGCAGTGGCACAGCGATCTGGATCACCAGGCGACCTGGCTTGAGAACAACCAGCTCTCGGACTTTATGAGCGCGCCGGTGCAGGCCTCACAGGCGGCGTTTGATGACAGCTTTAACGCCTGGCAGCAGGACATTAACCAGTTTGTGCAGCGTGCAGGGGAGAGCAGCCGCATGAGCTACCACATGTCTGGCGTGATTTTTACCGTGGTGGTGATTCTGGCGGCGCTGCTGACCGGTGCCGCGCTGCTCTGGTCGCGCAAGATGATTGTTCAGCCGCTGGCGATTATCAGCAGCCACTTCGACAGCATTGCGAAGGGGGATCTGGCGCGTCCGGTGGCGGTGTATGGCAAAAACGAAATTTCGGCGATCTTTGCCAGCCTGAAGGCGATGCAAGGATCGCTACGGGAAACGGTCTCCGATGTGCGCCAGGGCAGCTATGCCATGCACACCGGGATCTCAGAGATTGCGGCTGGCAATAACGATCTCTCTTCCCGCACCGAGCAACAGGCGGCCTCGCTGGCGCAAACGGCGGCCAGCATGGAACAGCTGACTGCGACGGTAAGCCAGAACGCCGACAACGCGCGCCAGGCGTCAGACCTGTCAAAACAGGCGGCGATGACGGCGAAGAAGGGGGGCGACCAGGCGTCTCATGTGGCCAGCACCATGCAGGATATTGCCGCCAGTTCGCAGAAAATTGGCGACATCATCAGCGTGATTGATGGCATTGCGTTCCAGACCAACATTCTGGCGCTGAACGCGGCTGTGGAAGCGGCGCGTGCGGGTGAGCAGGGGCGCGGGTTTGCGGTGGTGGCGGGTGAAGTCCGTAACCTGGCGAGCCGCAGCGCCAACGCGGCGAAAGAGATCAAAGGGCTGATTGAAGAGTCTGTCTCCCGCGTCCAGCAAGGCTCCGCGCTGGTGGATACGGCGGCGAAAACCATGCACGAGATTGTCACCTCCGTTACGCGGGTGAACGACATCATGGGCGAAATTGCCTCGGCGTCTGATGAGCAGCGTCGCGGGATTGAGCAGGTGGCCCAGGCGGTAAGCCAGATGGACAAGGTCACGCAGCAGAATGCCTCGTTAGTGGAGGAAGCGGCAGCGGCAACCGATCAGCTGGCCAGTCAGGCGGATCATCTGACCGGGCTGGTCGCGGTATTTAATGTCAAAGAGCACGTTGAAGCAGTAACAGAAGTCGGGCGGTCGCAGGCCGTGCCAGTTGTATCCTGAATGTAATTAAGAAGGCGCTATGACATCACCAATGCCTCCAGGGCAAACGTCATTATTGTTGCAGATGACACAGCGCCTCGCGCTGTCCGACGCGCATTTTCGTCGGATATGTCAGTTAATTTACCAGCGTGCGGGGATCGTGCTTGCTGACCATAAGCGAGACATGGTCTACAACCGTCTGGTGCGGCGCCTGCGTACGCTGGGGCTGGATGATTTTGGTCGCTACCTGAGCATGCTCGAAGCGAACCAGAACAGCGCCGAGTGGCAGGCTTTTATTAACTCTTTAACCACTAACCTGACGGCCTTTTTCCGCGAAGCTCATCACTTCCCGGTACTGGCAGAGCACGCCCGCCGTCGCACCGGGGAATATCGCGTCTGGAGTGCGGCGGCCTCGACCGGGGAAGAGCCTTACTCGCTGGCGATCACCCTTGCCGATACCCTGGGAATGGCGCCGGGTCGCTGGAAAGTGTACGCCAGCGATATCGACACCGAAGTGCTGGAGAAGGCGCGTAACGGCGTCTATCGCCAGGATGAGCTGAAGACGTTGTCGCCTCAGCAGCTTCAGCGTTACTTCATGCGCGGTACCGGCCCGCATGAAGGGCTGGTGCGCGTGCGCCAGGAGTTGGCGAACTGCGTGGAGTTTGCACCGGTTAACCTGCTGGATAAGCAGTACAACGTGCCGGGGCCTTTCGACGCCATTTTTTGCCGTAACGTCATGATCTATTTTGATAAAACGACGCAACAGGACATTCTGCGTCGGTTTGTTCCGTTGCTCAAGCCTGACGGTTTACTGTTTGCCGGGCACTCGGAAAACTTCAGCAACCTCGTGCGTGAGTTTAGCCTGCGTGGGCAAACGGTATATGCGCTGAGTAAGGAAAAAGCATGAGTAAAATCAGGGTATTGTCTGTCGATGATTCGGCGCTGATGCGCCAGATCATGACTGAAATTATCAATAGCCACAGCGACATGGAGATGGTCGCTACCGCGCCGGATCCGCTGGTAGCGCGGGATTTAATTAAAAAATATAACCCCGACGTGCTGACGCTGGATGTCGAGATGCCGCGCATGGATGGCATTGATTTTCTGGAAAAGTTGATGCGTCTGCGTCCAATGCCGGTGGTGATGGTCTCATCGCTGACTGGCAAAGGCTCGGAAATTACGCTGCGCGCGCTGGAGCTGGGAGCGGTGGATTTCGTCACCAAACCTCAGCTTGGCATTCGTGAAGGCATGCTGGCCTACAGCGAAATGATCGCTGAGAAGATCCGCACCGCCTCGCGCGCGAAGCTCGCGGCCCATAAGCCAACGGCTGCCCCGGCAACCCTGAAGGCGGGTCCGTTACTCAGCTCGGAAAAACTGCTGGTGATTGGCGCATCAACCGGAGGAACAGAGGCAATTCGCCATGTACTCCAGCCATTGCCGCTTTCCAGTCCGGGTATTCTGATCACTCAACATATGCCGCCAGGCTTTACCCGCTCGTTCGCGGAGCGTCTGAACAAGCTGTGCCAGATCAGCGTGAAAGAGGCGGAAGATGGCGAGCGTGTGCTCCCGGGTCATGCTTACATCGCGCCGGGCGATAAGCATATGGAGCTGGCGCGCAGCGGCGCTAACTATCAAATCAAAATTCATGACGGGCCGCCGGTAAACCGGCACCGTCCGTCGGTGGATGTGCTGTTTCATTCGGTGGCGAAACATGCGGGGCGCAACGCCGTTGGGGTGATCCTGACGGGGATGGGCAACGATGGTGCCGCCGGAATGCTTGCAATGCACCAGGCTGGCGCCTGGACGATTGCGCAGAATGAAGCAAGTTGTGTGGTGTTCGGCATGCCGCGCGAGGCCATCAATATGGGTGGCGTGAGCGAAGTGGTCGATCTTAGCCAGGTAAGCCAGCAGATGCTGGCGAAAATCAGTGCCGGACAGGCAATACGTATTTGACTCAGGAGTATTATTTTATGGCGGATAAAGAGCTTAAGTTTTTGGTTGTGGATGACTTTTCCACCATGCGTCGCATTGTGCGCAACCTGCTGAAAGAGTTGGGCTTCAACAACGTTGAAGAAGCAGAAGACGGCGTGGATGCGCTGAACAAACTGCAGGCGGGCGGGTTTGGTTTTGTTATCTCTGACTGGAACATGCCGAACATGGATGGTCTGGAACTGCTGAAAACCATCCGCGCGGATGCAGGCATGGCCTCTATGCCGGTGCTGATGGTGACCGCAGAAGCGAAAAAAGAGAACATCATTGCCGCTGCACAGGCGGGCGCAAGCGGCTATGTGGTG
Source organism: Enterobacter cloacae complex sp. 277I4 (assembly GCF_050031465.1). Classification (NCBI taxonomy): domain Bacteria; kingdom Pseudomonadati; phylum Pseudomonadota; class Gammaproteobacteria; order Enterobacterales; family Enterobacteriaceae; genus Enterobacter; species Enterobacter cloacae complex sp. 277I4. Next base: position 3,074,897 of record NZ_JBLGWC010000001.1, on the reverse strand, counting down.
AAGCCATTCACCGCGGCGACCCTGGAAGAGAAGCTCGGTAAGATCTTCGAGAAACTCGGCATGTGAGGTGTTGGTTATGATGCAACCTGCTATGAAACCCGTTGAAGAACATTCGCCCAGCGATATCATTGCCCGCATCGGCAGCCTGACACGCATGCTGCGTGACAGCCTGCGTGAACTGGGGCTGGACCAGGCAATCGCAGAAGCGGCGGAAGCGATTCCTGATGCGCGTGACCGTCTGGACTACGTTGTGCAGATGACCGCGCAAGCGGCTGAACGTGCGCTGAACAGCGTTGAAGCGTCACAACCGCACCAGGATGCGATGGAAAAGGGCGCGAAAGCGCTGACCAAACGCTGGGATGAGTGGTTTGAGAATCCTATCGAGCTGGCGGATGCCCGCGAGCTGGTGACGGATACCCGTCAGTTCCTGGGCGATGTACCGGGCCACACCAGCTTCACCAACGCTCAGCTGCTGGACATCATGATGGCGCAGGATTTCCAGGACCTGACCGGTCAGGTTATCAAGCGCATGATGGATGTGATTCAGGAGATTGAACGTCAGCTGCTGATGGTGCTGCTGGAAAACATCCCGGAACCGGCTGCACGTCCGAAACGCGAGAACGAAAGCCTGCTCAATGGCCCACAGCTCGACGCCACCAAAGCGGGCGTTGTGGCAAGCCAGGATCAGGTAGACGACCTGCTGGACAGCCTCGGCTTCTGATACGCCTTTCCGCCTCAGGTGTGCATGCGCCTGAGGCGGTTAACGCAGAATCACCGAAAAGAGCCCGAATAAACGGGCTTTTCCCGCCATTGGATTTCCTCTGCGCTGGCATGATACCCGTGACGTAATGGGCTGAGCATGCACTGTGGCAGAAGAGAACGACGACAAAACAGAAGCCCCCACACCCCACCGACTTGAAAAAGCGCGTGAGGAAGGGCAGATCCCCCGATCCCGAGAGCTGACATCCCTGCTGATCCTTATTGTGGGTGTGTGCATCATCTGGTGGGGTGGGGAGTCGCTCGCCCGAAAACTGGCGGGGATGCTCTCTGCCGGATTACGTTTCGACCACAGTATGGTCAACGACCCAAACCTTATCCTCAGCCAGATTATTCAGCTTATTAAAGGGGCCATGGTCGCACTGCTGCCCCTGATTACCGGGGTGGTGCTGGTCGCGCTGATCTCGCCGGTGATGCTTGGCGGTCTGGTCTTTAGCACCAAATCGCTGCAACCAAAATTTTCCAAACTGAACCCGCTGTCCGGCATCGCGAAAATGTTCTCCGCACAGACCGGGGCAGAATTGCTTAAAGCCATCCTCAAAGCAGCGCTGATGGGCAGTGCCGCGGGGTTTTACCTCTGGCACAAATGGCCGGAAATGATGCGGCTTATCAGCGAGTCGCCTCTGACCGCGATGAGCAATGCATTGAATCTGGTCGGACTCTGCGCGCTGCTGGTGGTCCTCAGCATTATTCCGATGGTGGGGTTCGACGTCATCTTCCAGCTGTACAGCCACTTCAAAAAACTGCGCATGTCCCGTCAGGATATCCGTGACGAATATAAGCAGATGGAAGGTGACCCGCACGTGAAAGGGCGTATCCGCCAGATGCAGCGCGCCGCCGCCCGTCGACGGATGATGGAAGATGTACCGAAAGCCGACGTTATTGTCACCAACCCAACCCACTATTCCGTTGCGCTGCAGTACGACGAAAACAAAATGAGCGCGCCAAAAGTGGTGGCGAAGGGGGCGGGCTTAATCGCCCTGCGCATCCGCGAGATTGGCACGGAAAACCGGGTGCCAATACTGGAAGCGCCGCCGCTGGCGCGTGCGTTGTACCGCCACGCGGAAATTGGACAACAGATCCCAGGACAACTCTACGCCGCCGTGGCGGAAGTGCTGGCCTGGGTATGGCAGTTGAAACGCTGGCGTCTGGCTGGCGGTCAACGACCTGTCAAACCTGAGAACCTTCCGGTGCCTGCTGCGCTGGATTTTATGAACGAGAAGGACACTGATGGCTAATCTGGTGGCAATGTTGCGCCTGCCCGGCAACCTGAAATCGACCCAATGGCAGATCCTTGCCGGGCCGATCCTCATCCTGCTAATCCTGTCGATGATGGTATTGCCGCTGCCGGCATTCATCCTCGACCTGCTTTTCACTTTCAACATTGCGTTGTCCATCATGGTGTTGCTGGTGGCGATGTTCACCCAGCGTACCCTTGAGTTTGCGGCGTTTCCGACCATCCTGCTGTTTACCACCCTGTTACGACTGGCGCTGAACGTGGCGTCCACGCGTATCATCCTGATGGAAGGCCACACCGGCGCGGCAGCAGCGGGTAAAGTGGTTGAAGCCTTTGGCCACTTCCTCGTGGGCGGTAACTTTGCTATCGGCATCGTGGTGTTTGTCATTCTCGTTATCATCAACTTTATGGTTATCACCAAAGGTGCAGGGCGTATTGCGGAAGTGGGTGCGCGCTTTGTGCTGGACGGGATGCCGGGTAAGCAGATGGCGATCGACGCCGACCTTAACGCCGGGCTTATCGCGGAAGATGAAGCGAAAAAACGCCGTGCGGAAGTGACCCAGGAAGCGGACTTCTACGGCTCAATGGACGGTGCGAGTAAGTTTGTGCGCGGTGACGCCATCGCGGGCATTCTCATCATGGTGATTAACGTGGTGGGTGGCCTGCTTGTTGGGGTGCTGCAGCATGGCATGGGCATGGGCCAGGCGGCTGAAAGCTATACGCTGCTGACCATTGGTGACGGTCTGGTTGCCCAGATCCCGGCGCTGGTCATTTCTACCGCCGCGGGCGTTATTGTTACCCGCGTCAGTACCGATCAGGACGTTGGCGAGCAGATGGTTGGCCAGCTGTTCAGCAACCCGCGCGTCATGCTGCTGGCGGCGGCGGTGCTGGGTCTGCTCGGCCTGGTGCCGGGCATGCCGAACCTGGTTTTCCTGCTGTTCACGGCAGCACTGCTGGGCCTTGCCTGGTGGATGCGTGGCCGTGAAATGAAACCCGCGGCAGAACCTGTACCGGTAAAAATGCCGGAGAACACGCAGGCCGTGGAAGCCACCTGGAACGACGTTCAGCTGGAAGATTCGCTGGGGATGGAAGTGGGTTACCGTCTGATCCCGATGGTCGATTTCCAGCAGGATGGCGAACTGCTTGGCCGCATCCGCAGTATCCGGAAAAAATTCGCCCAGGATATGGGCTTCCTGCCGCCGGTTGTGCACATCCGCGACAACATGGATCTTCCGCCTGCCCGCTACCGTATTCTGATGAAAGGGGTTGAGATTGGCAGCGGCGATGCGTATCCAGGCCGCTGGCTGGCGATTAACCCGGGCACAGCCGCCGGTACGCTGCCGGGTGAACAGACCATCGATCCCGCGTTTGGTCTGGCCGCTATCTGGATTGAAAGCGCGCTCAAAGAGCAGGCACAAATTCAGGGGTATACCGTGGTGGAGGCCAGTACCGTGGTGGCTACCCATCTTAACCACCTGATTGGACAGTTCTCAGCAGAGCTGTTTGGCCGTCAGGAAGCACAGCAGTTACTCGACCGCGTGAGCCAGGAGATGCCGAAGCTGACGGAGGATCTGGTGCCGGGCGTGCTGACGTTGACCACCCTGCATAAGGTGCTGCAAAACCTGCTTGATGAAAAAGTGCCGATCCGCGATATGCGCACCATTCTGGAAACCCTCGCCGAGCATGCACCGCTGCAAAGCGATCCGCATGAGCTGACGGCGGTGGTGCGCGTGGCGCTGGGCCGCGCGATCACCCAGCAGTGGTTCCCGGGCACCGGCGAAGTGCAGGTGATTGGCCTGGATACGCCGCTGGAACGTCTGCTGTTGCAGGCCCTGCAGGGCGGTGGCGGGCTGGAGCCGGGTCTGGCTGACCGTCTGCTGGCGCAAACACAGGAGGCGCTGGCGCGTCAGGAGATGCTGGGGGCACCGCCGGTGCTACTGGTAAACCATGCGCTGCGTCCGCTGCTGTCACGCTTCCTGCGCCGTAGCCTGAACCAACTGGTGGTGCTGTCGAATCTGGAGCTGTCTGATAATCGCCATATTCGTATGACGGCGACGATTGGAGGTAAATAATGCGTAAGTGGTTAGGGCTATTACTCTTCCCGCTGGTGGCGCAGGCCGCGGGCGAAGGGAGCTGGCAGGCCAGCAGCATCGGCGTGACCCTCAGCAACCGTGGCGTGGCGATCTCGTCGCGTCCGCTGGCGCCTTCTGAACCGGTGTCCGGTCAGATGAGCCTGGTGGTGTGGAACTACTCGCTGATTGGCCCGACGCCTGCCGGGCTGCAGGTGCGTCTGTGCTCCCAGAGCCGTTGCACGGAAATCGACGGAGAGAGCGGTACTACCCAGGCGTTTAACGGCGTACCTGCTATAGAACCTTTACGCTTTATCTGGGAAGTGCCGGGCGGCGGGCGGTTGATCCCGGCGCTCAAGGTGCAGAGTAATTCCGTTATCGTTAACTACCGCTAGTTGCCTGCCTCAACGCCCGTTATCAACGTTTATGATAGCGGGCTCGCAAAAATGACCTCACCTTTTGAAGTAATAGAAACGCTGTTTTATAAATCAGTGATGCACGTAATGACACTCTTTGCATTTTTGCCAGCCTTTGCGGTGTGATGGCAGAAACAGAAAGGTTTCCACAGTGCGTTAATTCTACTGTAGCCGTGTTAAAACTCCCGGACGAGGTTTGCTTACAGGGGGTCTCCTAAAACTGATTAGGGTTGACGGCAATGAAAACACGAAAAATTGGACTCGCAAACTATCTTGCATACGGGGCAGGGGATTTCCTCGGCGCGGGAACGACCGCGCTGACGGCGGCCTGGCTTTTGTATTTTTATACGACCTTCTGTGGACTCACACCGATTGAAGCGACCTTTATTTTTGCTGCTGCAAGGGTACTGGACGCGGTGGTCAGCCCGCTGATGGGCTTTTTAACCGATAACTTTGGCACCACCTGGCTGGGAAAACGCTTTGGTCGCCGCAAATTCTTTATTCTGCTCGGCATTCCCTGCGTCTTCAGCTACTCCCTGATGTGGGTTGGGGAGATGAATTTCTGGTACTACCTGCTGACCTATCTGGTCTTCGATATCGTCTACACCATGATTCTGGTGCCGTATGAAACGCTGGTCCCGGAGATGACCGATGACTTTAAACAGAAAACGAAATTCTCCGGTGCGCGTATTTCGATGGCGCAGATGTCCGCTATCCTGGCTTCGTTCCTGCCGGGGATCCTGCTGACCCACTTTGGTAAAGACAACGCGATTTCATTCTTCTACGCAAGCCTGGTCTTCTCCGTGCTGTGCGCGCTGATGCTGACCTTTGTCTGGTTCTTCACCTGGGAGCGCCCGCGCGAGGAGTGGTCCGAAGCGGCCCTGCGCGCGGAAGAAGAGAAGAAAAAACTGACCCTGGGCCAGAGCCTGAATCGCCTGTTTGTGGAGTTAAGCTCGACGCTGCGCATCAAGATTTTCCGGCAGCACCTGGGCATGTACCTTGGCGGCTACATTGCGCAGGACGTCTTCAACGCCGTCTTTACCTATTACGTGGTGTTTGTGCTAATGCAGGAGGCGTCTATGGCGTCGAACCTGCTGGGCACGATGGCCATTTTCCAGTTCCTTGCCGTGATTGGGATGATCCCGCTGTGCATTCGCTTTGGGCCTGCGCCGTCTTACCGCATGGTGGTGGTGCTGTTTGGCCTGGCCTCTCTCTCTTACGCCGTGCTGTATTACGCCGGGCTGAGCGACGTTTACGCTTTGCTGCTGCTTATCTCCGCGGTTGCCGGTCTCGGTCGCGGCGGTATCAACTATGTGCCGTGGAACACCTATACCTACATTGCTGACGTGGACGAGGTGATCACCGGCCAGCGTCGTGAGGGCATCTTCGCTGGCATCATGACGCTGACCCGAAAAGCGTCTCAGGCCGGTGCGGTAATGCTGGTGGGCATCGTGATGCAGATGTCCGGCTTTGTCAGCGGTCAGAAAACCCAGCCTGCTGAAGTCAGCCACACCATTCTCATGATTTTGAGCGTGGGAACCCTTCTGGTGCTGTTCTGCGGTTTCCTGGTCTCCCTGCGCTTCAGGCTCAATCTCCAAACCCACAGCACGCTGCGCGAAGAGACCGCGAAAATGCGCGAATCGGGCCGCGCCATGCCTGAAGCGGCCACCCCGCATGCCCGCGCCATCGTGGAAATGCTGGCCGGTATGCCGTTCGAATCCTTGTGGGGGAATAACAACATTGGTTATCTCAATCGCAATAAACCAGCGGCCCCTTCGCTGAAGGGACGTGCGGTACTGAATTCGACATACAACAGAGGTTAAGATGATGAAAGTTTGGCCTGTCAAACATAGCCCCTTGCTGCGTCAGCCAGAGCGTTTTATCGCCAGGGACGAGCTGAAATCGCTGATTCAGAAGGTGACGCATAACCTGGTCAATATCCACGACAAAACGGGTGAATTTTTGCTGCGGCTGGACGACGGGCGCGTCATAGATACCAAAGGTTGGGCAGGGTGGGAGTGGACGCACGGCGTCGGGTTGTACGGTATCTGGCAGTACTACTGCCAGACCGGCGACGACGGGATGCGCGACATTATCGACAGCTGGTTTGCGGACCGTTTTGCGGAAGGGGCAACCACCAAAAACGTGAATACCATGTCGCCGTTCCTGACGCTGGCGTACCGCTATGAAGAGACCCGAAATCCGGCCTGGCTGCCGTGGCTGGAGAGCTGGGCGGAGTGGGCGATGCATGAGATGCCGCGTACCGAACACGGCGGCATGCAGCACATTACCCTGGCGGAAGAGAACGCGCAGCAGATGTGGGATGACACGCTGATGATGACGGTCCTGCCGCTGGCCAAAATTGGCAAGCTGCTGAACAAACCGGAATACGTTGAGGAGGCGGTGTACCAGTTCCTGCTGCACGTGCAGAACCTGATGGACCGGGAGACCGGGCTGTGGTTCCACGGCTGGAACTATGACGGCAACCATAACTTTGCCCATGCCCGCTGGGCGCGTGGCAACAGCTGGCTCACCATTGTGATCCCGGACTTCCTCGAACTGGTCGATCTGCCGGAAAACAACGCCGTGCGCCGTTATCTGACGCAGGTTCTCAATGCGCAGATTGCCGCGCTGGCGACATGTCAGGACGACAGTGGCCTGTGGCATACGCTGCTCGACGACCCAGACTCATACCTGGAGGCGTCGGCCACGGCAGGCTTTGCCTACGGTATTCTTAAGGCCGTGCGTAAACGCTATGTGGCGGCGGAATACGCTGATGTCGCGGAGAAAGCCATCAGAGGGATTGTGAAAAACATCTCGCCGGAAGGGGAACTGCTACAAACGTCGTTCGGAACCGGGATGGGGAGCGATCTGGAGTTTTACCGCCAGATCCCGCTGACGTCGATGCCGTACGGTCAGGCAATGGCAATCCTCTGTTTGACGGAGTATTTGCGGAAGTACTTCTGATCATAAAAAAACCCGGCGATGATAGCCGGGTTTTTTGTATTACATACGTTCTACGGTTTCGATACCCAGGGTATCCAGACCCAGCTTCAGGGTCTTCGCCGTCAGCTGCGCCAGCTTCAGGCGGCTGTTGCGGACCGATTCATTTTCCGCAGACAGAATAGGGCAGTGCTCGTAGAAGCCGGAGAACAGACCGGCCAGATCGTACAGGTAAGCACACATCACGTGCGGCGTACCGTCGCGTGCAACCACGGACAGCGTCTCTTCAAACTGCAGCAGACGGGCCGCCAGCTGGGCTTCGCGATCTTCGGTAATGGTGACGGTCGCATTCGCCAGCACGCTTTCATCGATATTCGCTTTACGGAACACCGAGAGCACGCGGGTGTAGGCATACTGCATGTACGGCGCGGTGTTACCTTCAAACGCCAGCATGTTGTCCCAGTCGAAGATATAGTCGGTGGTACGGTTCTTGGAGAGATCCGCGTATTTCACCGCACCGATACCCACGGCGTTCGCCAGTTTTTCCAGCTCCTCGGCTGGCATATCCGGGTTCTTCTCTGCCACCAGACGACGGGCGCGTTCCAGCGCTTCATCCAGCAGGTCGGACAGCTTCACCGTACCGCCCGCACGGGTTTTGAACGGCTTGCCGTCTTTACCCAGCATCATGCCGAACATGTGGTGTTCCAGCGGCACGCAATCGGGAACATAACCGGCTTTACGCACGATAGTCCACGCCTGCATCAGGTGCTGGTGCTGACGGGAGTCGATGTAGTACAGCACGCGGTCAGCATGCAGCGTTTCGTAACGGTACTTCGCACAGGCGATATCGGTGGTGGTGTAGAGGTAGCCGCCATCCTTTTTCTGGATGATCACGCCCATCGGTTCGCCTTCCTTGTTTTTGTACTCATCAAGGAATACGACCGTTGCGCCTTCGCTCTCAACCGCCAGATGTTTGGCCTTCAGGTCGGCCACAATGCCCGGCAGCATTGGGTTATAGAGGCTTTCACCCATCACGTCGTCGCGGGTCAGGGTGACGTTCAGACGGTTATAGGTGAGCTGGTTCTGGGACATGGTGATGTCCACCAGCTTGCGCCACATCTCCAGGAAGTACGGGTCGCCGCCCTGCAGTTTCACAACATAGCTACGCGCGCGCTCGGCGAAGGCTTCATCTTCGTCGTAGTGTTTTTTGGCTTCACGGTAGAACCCTTCCAGGTCCGCCAGCGCCATTTCACCCGCGTTTTCCTGCTGCTGTTTTTCCAGGTAAGCAATCAGCATACCGAACTGGGTACCCCAGTCACCCACGTGGTTCGCGCGGATCACCTTGTGACCGAGGAACTCAAGGGTGCGTACTGCCGCGTCACCGATGATGGTGGATCGCAGGTGGCCAACGTGCATCTCTTTCGCGACGTTTGGCGCGGAGTAGTCAATCACCACGGTCTGTGGCTCTGGCTGGGTTACGCCCAGACGGTCAGATTTCAGCGCTGCGTCAACGTGGCTTGCCAGGAAGGCCGGCTCAAGGAAAATGTTGATAAAGCCCGGGCCAGCGATTTCGGTTTTACTGGCAATGCCGGTGAGATCCAGATGAGTCAGCACCTGCTCAGCCAGTTGTCGCGGCGGCATGCCCAGTTTTTTAGCCACTGCCATCACGCCATTAGCCTGATAGTCGCCAAACTGTACTTTCGCTGACTGACGAACCTGCGGTTCGCAATCCGCAGGCGCACCTGCGGCAATCAGTGCCTGACTGACTTTTTCTGAGAGAAGAGCCTGAATATTCACCTGGATACCTTACGTTTTTGATGCGGGCTGACTGCCACCCGCGCCAGTTAAAGAATGAGGGCGGGAGTATACTGCAAATGCCTTCTGGCGTCAGCATTGCGGGGGGCGAAGATTGCGCAGAATCCAGGCTAAGAAAGCATGCATAATCATGCAGTGATAAAAAGCGTCATTCCGCGGTTGGTCAAAAGGGGGCAACAGAGTAAATTAGCGGCTTTGCGACACGATAAGAGACTGACTTATGGCGAACTGGCAATCCATTGACGAACTGCATGATATTTCCGCAGATTTACCGCGCTTCACCCAGGCGTTCACAGAACTTGCCACCCGTCTTGGTCTGGACATTGCGCCGCTTGAGGCCGATCACATCTCCTTGCGCTGTCATCAGAACGCCACCGCCGAGCGCTGGCGTCGCGGGTTTGAACAGTGCGGGGAACTGCTTTCTGAGAACATCATCAACGGCCGTCCTATCTGCCTGTTTAAACTGTATGAGCCGGTCTGCGTAGCGCACTGGCAATTTAGCGTTGTTGAACTGCCGTGGCCGGGAGAAAAACGTTACCCGCATGAAGGCTGGGAGCACATCGAAATCGTGCTGCCTGGCGAGCCCGAAACGCTGAATGCGCGCGCGCTGGCGCTGCTGTCTGATGAGGGGTTGAGCAAGCCGGGTATCTTTGTGAAAACGAGTTCACCAAAAGGCGAGCGCGAGCGTTTACCGAACCCGACGCTGGCCGTGACTGACGGACAGGTGACGGTGAAGTTCCATCCCTGGACGATAGAACAGATTGTTGCCAGCGAAGAGTAAGCGTTGTGACGACACGCGAAGACCGGCCGGGGGCGGCGTGTCATGATGGTGCATTACGCGAAATTTAAGGAGGAGTGGATGGCGCTGCTGGAGATTTGCTGTTACAGCGTGGAGTGTGCCGCGACGGCGCAACAGCGGGGGGCTGACCGCATTGAACTGTGCGCGGCACCGAAAGAAGGGGGGTTAACGCCCTCGTACGGTGTGTTGAAGTCTGCCCGTCAGGCTGTCACCGTTCCGGTACACCCTATCATTCGTCCTCGGGGCGGTGATTTTTGTTACACGGCAGGCGAGTTCAATGCCATGCTTGACGATATCGCCCTTGTTCGCGATCTGGGTTTCCCGGGGCTGGTGACGGGGCTGCTCGATGAAGAAGGCAACGTCGATGTACCGCGTATGCGCCAGGTAATGGCGGCCGCAAAGGGGATGGCGGTAACATTTCATCGCGCGTTCGATATGTGTAAAAACCCATTGCAAGCCTTTGATACCCTTGCGGAACTTGGCGTGGCGCGTGTGCTGACATCGGGCCAGCAGTCGTCGGCTGAAAAAGGACTGCAATTAATTACGGAACTAAAAGCACATTCCGGTGTTCCAATAATAATGGCGGGTGCGGGAGTCCGTGCCAGCAATCTGGAACTGTTTTTAAACGCCGGGGTGGAAGAGCTTCACAGCTCTGCAGGGAAATGGATACCGTCGCCCATGCGTTATCGCAATACAGGGTTGTCTATGTCGACGGATGCTGAAGCGGATGAGTACTCACGCTACGGTGTAGATGGAGAGTCGGTTGCGGAAATGAAATCGCTGATTGAACGTCATCACGTGTAGCAACGTACCGATTTTTACCGCGCATCATGTCGCCCAATATGATGCTTGCTTGTACCAGGCCCCTGCCAATTACACAGGGGCCTTTTTTTCTCCTTCATATTTCAAGCCGCAGCTGCGTTGGCTGCCTCGCTCCCCCCAGTCACTTACAGATGTAAGCTCCTGGGGATTCGCTGCGTTGCCGCCTTGCTGCAACTTGAAATATTTTGGAGAAAACCTGCGATGACCAGGCCGGGTAAGGCGCAGCCGCCACCCGGCTAAAAGGCTACGGCTTCGTGGCAATCAACACCGCACGCATTGGCGCCGGATAGCCTTCAACGGTTTTGCTGTGGTCGGTTGGGTCAAGGAACTGCTCCAGCGATTCGGTCACCATCCACTCCGTGCGGCGTTGCTCCTCGATGGAGGTCACGCAGACGTCGGCGATGCGCACATCCACAAATCCGCACTTCTCCAGCCAGTTTTTCAGCGCCAGCGCGGAAGGAATGAAGTAGACGTTGCGCATTTGCGCGTAACGATCGCCGGGAACCAGAACGGTATTTTCATCGCCTTCGACCACCAGAGTTTCCAGCACCAGTTCGCCGCCGCTGACCAGCTGATCTTTCAACTGCCATAAATGCTCCAGCGGGGAACGGCGGTGGTAAAGCACGCCCATGGAGAAGACGGTATCAAACGCTTTCAGCGCGGGCAGTTGCTCAATGCCCAGCGGCAGCAAATGCGCGCGCTGGTCGTTACCCAGCAGCTTACGCACGGCTTCGAACTGGCACAGGAACAACTGCATCGGGTCGATGCCAACGGCTAAATGCGCGCCCGCGCCAATCATGCGCCACATGTGGTAACCGCTACCGCAGCCGACGTCCAGAATGGTACGCCCGGTCAGGTCGGAGAGATGCGGCAGCACGCGATCCCATTTCCAGTCGGAGCGCCATTCAGTATTGATATTCACCCCGTAGAGCGAAAACGGTCCTTTGCGCCACGGCATCAGGTTACGCATCAGCGTTTCGATGCGATTAATCTGCCCGGCGGGCAGCGGCTCTGCGCTTTCGGCCGTGACGCTGTGCAGCAGATCCAGACGGTGAGGCGTCAGCTCCGGCAGAAACTCCACCGCATTTGACCACTGCTTCAACAGCCCATGCTGCTGATCGCGCTGCCAGGTGGCAATCTGCGCAGGCAGGGTCTCCAGCCAGTGGGAGAGATGGTTTTTTGCAATCAGCTGATAGAAGTTACCGAACTCAATCATGCCGCGTCCTCAGCTTTCAGCGCCACCAGGGAGCCAAAGTTAAAGCACTGGAACCACAGTTCGCTATGCTCAAAGCCTGCCTGGCGCAGACGCGCTTTATGGGTTTCCACGGAGTCCGTCAGCATCACGTTTTCCAGCATGCTGCGTTTCTGGCTAATCTCCAGCTCGCTGTAGCCGTTTGCACGTTTGAAATCGTGGTGCATGTTGAACAGCAGTTCGCCGACGGTCGCGTCTTCAAAGCTGAATTTCTCAGACAGCACCAGCGCGCCACCGGGGTTAAGGCCCTGATAAATTTTGTCCAGCAGCCGCTGGCGGTCATCGGGCACCAGGAACTGCAGGGTAAAATTCAGCACGACCATCGAGGCGTTGTGGATTTCGATGTCACGAATGTCGCCTTCAACGACCTCGACCGGAGTTGCCGCTTTCCAGGCATCAATATGGCGACGGCAGCGTTCAACCATCGCCGGGGAGTTATCGACGGCAATGATTTTACAGCCTTCGTGATGAACGTTACGACGTACCGACAACGTTGCCGCGCCGAGCGAGCAGCCCAGGTCATACACCTGCGTGCCGGGTTGAACGAAGCGCTCAGCCAGCATGCCGATCATGGAGATAATATTGGAATAACCGGGAACAGAGCGCTGGATCATATCCGGGAAGACTTCGGCTACCCGTTCATCGAAGGTCCAGTCGCCCAGGCTGGCGATAGGCGCGGAAAAAAGCGTGTCGCGATCTGACATAACGTAAAAATCCGGGAAAAATAAAGTGGCGTATTGTGCGCTAACGGAAGGAGAAAACCAACTCCCACGGCATATACCAAAGGTTAGCCAGCACCATCAGCAAAAGCGAGCACCATGTCGCGCTCATGCCGGAACGACGCCAGCGGAATAAGCGGTGGTGAAAGCCGTAATAATGCATTAACCGACCCGCAATCAGCAGCAGGCCACAAATGTGTACCATCCAGGTTTCGGCGCCATTCATCTCCATAAACAGCAGCAAAATGAGTGCCACCGGAATGTACTCAACCGCGTTGCCGTGGATACGGATAGCGCTTTGCAGTTCGGAAAACCCCCCGTCGCCGTATGAGACGCGGTACTGCATTCTGAGTCGCACAACATCAAATGAAAATTTAATCAGCAGTAATGCACCTAGCACCGCATACAACGCGCTGACCATACAAACTCCCTGTGTTTTGGCAGATGGCGTCTCTATGATATGGCGTGATCTCAGAAAAGAGAAGATTGTTGTGGGATGGACGGCGCGCTGCCGAGCGACGGAACCGCGGTTTGCAGGGCCTGCCAGAGCGTATCGACCAGTTCGGGGGCCTGGGCGATATCCGGCGTATGTAAAAAGAGATACGGCGTGGTGGTCTGTTCCCATTTCGCTAACGTGTGCAGCCAGACGGCGAACATCTCCTGATTTTGCTGCATATTGTCGCTGCCGATAAACCGGACCATCGGATTGTGCGCGGTTACGATAGCGTGGACCGGGACTTTGGGCTTCTTGCGCTGGGCATCAATAATAGCTTCGTTATGCGCAATTGCGCTGTGAACAGGACGACTGTCAAGAATGACGCGGTTGACTGAGCGCTGATGCAATCCCCGGTTGAGTGCTTTCTCCACCTCGCCTTTGGCAAAAAATTCAGGATGTCTCACTTCAACGCCGTAGGTAAAGTCCCGGGGCAGGCCATCAAGGAATGGCCAGAGCGCGGGCAGATCGCGCGGACCAAAGGTGGCGGGAAGCTGCAGCCAGTACTGGCCGATACGGTTTGCCAGTGGCGACATTCGGCCAAAAAACTCTTCGGTTAAATCACCGCAGTTACGCAGGGCGGCGTTATGGGAGATGGTTGCCGGAAATTTAAAGCAGAAGCGGAAATCATCCGTGGTTTGATCCCGCCAGCGCTCGACAATCTCTGCCCGGGGAAGGGCATACAGCGTGGTGTTGCCCTCCACGCAGTTAAAGTGCCGGGCGTACTCTTCAAGGCTGGTTATGCCAAGGCGCACCCATTTCGGGTGCGACCACTGGGGCAGGCCCACATACATCATAACGCGCTTAAAATCTCATCCGTGCTGCGCACGCGACCGATGCGCGGGAAAATATGGGTCATGCTGCCCTGGTGTTGTTCCGCAGAAGCCGCGCTACATGCGTCTTCGGCAATCACCAGGTTAAAGCCCAACTCCCAGGCGTTACGGGCGGTGGATTCCACGCCAATGTTGGTGGAGATCCCGCACAGGATAATGGTGTCGATACCGCGGCGGCGCAGCTGCAGCTCCAGGTCGGTGCCATAGAAGGCGCCCCACTGGCGTTTGGTCACTTCGATATCGCTGTCGCGTTTACCGAGCGAGACCGGATACGTCCACCAGTTGTCCGGCAGGGCGTGCGCGGGCGCCTGGGCGTCAACCGGCTGTTTTAACGCTTCGGCAAAATCGGTCGACCAGCCAACGCGCACCATGACAACCGGTGCGCCGCTGGCGCGGCATTTTTCCGCCAGACGGGCGGCACGGCTGACGACATCATCAGCGGTGTGCGGGCCGCCGGCAAAGGGAAGGATCCCTTCCTGTAGATCAATCACCACCAGGGCGGTTTTGCGGGCATCAAGTGTCAGCATGGTAACTCCAGTTAAATGAATCGCTTCCGTTACACCTTACGACGTTATGGCCTGTTATCGGTCGGATAATTTTGTTAATTTTTGTGAGAATGCGCAATAAGAGCGCAGCAAACGTGCGTCTGGCCGTGCTTCGCTCTTATCGTCCGGCGGAATTTCCAGTATAATAGCCGCCTTTTTTCATCCAGTTGTGACATACAGAAAGCTGCGACATAGTAGCCTGCATACCAGGCGACATTTAGCCTGCGGCTAATTAAGGGATATCTCATGCGTACAGAATATTGCGGGCAGCTGCGTCAGTCCCACGTCGGACAGCAGGTGACCCTGTGTGGTTGGGTCAACCGTCGTCGTGATCTTGGTAGCCTTATCTTCATCGATATGCGCGACCGCGAAGGTATCGTTCAGGTGTTCTTCGATCCGGATCGCGCGGACGCGTTGAAGCTGGCTTCTGAGCTGCGTAATGAGTTCTGCATTCAGGTCACCGGCACCGTACGTGCGCGTGACGAGAAAAACGTCAACGCAGATATGGCGACCGGTGCCATTGAAGTGCTGGCCTCCGATCTGACGATCATCAACCGTGCTGAAGCGCTGCCGCTGGACTCCAACCACGTCAACACTGAAGAAGCGCGTCTGAAATACCGCTACCTGGATCTGCGTCGCCCGGAGATGGCACAGCGCCTGAAAACCCGTGCGAAAATCACCAGCCTGGTGCGTCGCTTTATGGATGACCACGGTTTCCTCGATATCGAAACCCCGATGCTGACCAAAGCCACGCCGGAAGGCGCGCGCGATTACCTGGTGCCATCCCGCGTTCATAAAGGCAAATTCTACGCGCTGCCGCAGTCTCCACAGCTGTTTAAACAGCTGCTGATGATGTCCGGCTTCGATCGCTACTATCAGATCGTAAAATGCTTCCGTGACGAAGACCTGCGCGCTGACCGTCAGCCAGAATTTACCCAGATCGATGTGGAAACCTCCTTCATGACCGCTGAGCAGGTGCGTGAAGTGATGGAAGCGCTGGTGCGCAGCCTGTGGAATGACGTGAAGGGCGTGGAGCTGGGCGACTTCCCCATCATGACCTTCGCCGAAGCCGAGCGTCGTTACGGCTCCGACAAACCTGACCTGCGTAACCCTATGGAGCTGGTGGACGTTGCTGACCTGGTGAAATCCGTTGAGTTTGCGGTGTTTGCCGGCCCGGCTAACGATCCGAAAGGTCGCGTAGCAGCCCTGCGTGTACCGGGCGGTGCAGCGCTTAGCCGTAAGCAGATTGACGACTACGGCAACTTCATCAAGATCTACGGCGCGAAAGGTCTGGCCTATATTAAAGTAACCGAGCGTGCGAAAGGTCTGGAAGGTATCACCAGCCCGGTGGCGAAGTTCCTGAATGCGGAGATTGTAGAAGCGATCCTTGAGCGCACCGGCGCACAGGATGGCGACATGATCTTCTTCGGCGCTGACAATAAGAAAATTGTTGCCGATGCAATGGGCGCGCTGCGTCTGAAACTGGGCAAAGATCTGAACCTCACTGACGAGAGCAAATGGGCGCCGTTGTGGGTTATCGACTTCCCGATGTTTGAAGACGACGGTGAAGGCGGCCTGACTGCCATGCACCACCCGTTCACCTCGCCAAAAGACATGACGGCGGCAGAGCTGAAAGCGGCACCGGAAGAGGCGGTCGCGAACGCCTACGATATGGTTATCAACGGCTATGAAGTGGGCGGCGGCTCCGTGCGTATTCACAGCGGTGAGATGCAGCAGACGGTGTTCGGCATTCTGGGCATCAACGAACAGGAACAGCGCGAGAAGTTCGGCTTCCTGCTGGATGCGCTGAAGTACGGTACGCCGCCTCACGCAGGCCTGGCATTCGGTCTCGACCGTCTGACTATGCTGCTGACCGGCACCGACAACATCCGTGACGTTATCGCCTTCCCGAAAACCACCGCAGCGGCGTGTCTGATGACCGAAGCGCCAAGCTTCGCTAACCCGGCCGCGCTGGCTGAGCTGGGTATCGACGTGGTGAAAAAGGAAGAGAAAAACTGATATGGCATATAAGCGTCCCGTTTCTGTCTTAGTTGTAATTTACGCTCAGGACACGAAGCGGGTGCTGATGTTGCAGCGGCGCGATGACCCTGAATTCTGGCAGTCGGTTACCGGCAGTCTGGAAGAGGGCGAAACCGCGCCGCAGGCCGCCGCGCGTGAAGTAAAGGAAGAGGTCACCATTGACGTTGCTTGCGAGCAACTGACCCTGAAGGACTGTCAGCGCACGGTGGAGTTCGAAATTTTTAGCCATTTACGTCATCGCTATGCACCGGGTATCAAGCGCAACACGGAATCGTGGTTCTGTCTCGCGCTCCCTCACGAACGGGAGATCGTGTTCACTGAACATCTGACCTACCGCTGGGTGGATGCGGCGGATGCCGCCGCACTGACCAAGTCGTGGAGCAACCGGCAGGCGATTGAAGAATTTGTAATTAACGCAGCCTGAAAAGGCGCGATTTTTGGAGAACTTTTTATGGCAGGTCATAGTAAGTGGGCCAACACCAAACACCGCAAAGCGGCACAGGATGCCAAGCGCGGTAAGATCTTTACCAAAATCATTCGCGAGCTGGTGACAGCGGCGCGTCTGGGCGGCGGCGATCCGGCGTCTAACCCACGTCTGCGTGCGGCAGTAGATAAAGCGCTGTCCAACAACATGACGCGTGACACCCTGAACCGTGCTATCGCTCGTGGCGTGGGCGGTGATGAAGACACGAACATGGAAACCATCATTTATGAAGGTTACGGTCCTGGCGGCACCGCGGTAATGGTTGAATGTCTGTCCGACAACCGTAACCGTACCGTTGCAGAAGTGCGCCATGCGTTCACCAAAACCGGGGGTAACCTGGGGACTGACGGTTCTGTAGCGTACCTGTTCAGCAAAAAAGGCGTCATCTCCTTCGAGAAAGGCGACGAAGATGTCATCATGGAAGCGGCACTGGAAGCGGGTGCGGAAGACGTAGTCACCTTCGACGATGGCGCTATCGATGTCTACACCGCGTGGGAAGAGATGGGTGCAGTACGTGATGCGCTGGAAGCGGCGGGCCTGAAAGCCGACAACGCTGAAGTCTCCATGATCCCGTCCACCAAAGCGGATATGGATGCTGAAACGGCACCAAAACTGCTGCGTCTGATCGACATGCTTGAAGACTGCGACGACGTGCAGGAAGTGTATCACAACGGTGAGATCTCTGATGAGGTTGCAGCGACTCTCTGATGAGAGCGTTTAAACCGTTTACGGGAGACGCGTGATGTCGATTATCCTTGGGATTGACCCCGGCTCACGCGTCACCGGTTACGGCGTTATCCGTCAGGTTGGACGCCAGTTAACCTACCTTGGCAGTGGCTGTATTCGCACCAAAGTTGAAGATCTGCCGTCGCGACTGAAGCTCATTTATGCAGGCGTGACGGAGATTATCACCCAGTTTCAGCCTGACTATTTCGCCATCGAGCAGGTCTTCATGGCGAAAAACGCCGATTCGGCGTTAAAGCTCGGTCAGGCGCGGGGCGTGGCAATTGTTGCTGCCGTGAACCAGGATCTTCCGGTATTTGAATACGCGGCAAGACAGGTCAAGCAGACGGTGGTGGGGATTGGTAGCGCGGAGAAAAGCCAGGTGCAGCACATGGTGCGTACCCTGTTGAAGCTCCCCGCGAACCCGCAGGCCGATGCCGCCGATGCGCTGGCAATTGCGATCACCCACTGTCATGTCAGCCAGAACGCGATGCAAATGAGTGAGTCGCGGCTCAATCTGGCGCGAGGCAGGTTACGATAATGAGAAATCAGGCTGGATGTTTATCCAGCCTTTTTTTATTATGTCGCAAATCAATAATTTTCCAGAACGCAGGAGCGTCACGTGATAGGCAGACTCAGAGGCATCATCATTGAAAAACAACCCCCGTTAGTGCTGCTGGAAGTGGGCGGCGTGGGCTATGAAGTCCATATGCCAATGACCTGCTTCTACGAGCTGCCGGACGCGGGCAAAGAGGCGATTGTCTTTACCCAGTTTGTGGTGCGTGAAGATGCTCAACTGCTCTATGGCTTCAACAACAAACAGGAACGCACCCTGTTCCGCGAGCTGATTAAAACCAACGGCGTCGGGCCGAAGCTGGCGCTGGCCATTCTCTCCGGTATGTCCGCCCAGCAGTTCGTGAATGCCGTTGAGCGCGAAGATCCTGCCGCGCTGGTTAAGCTCCCGGGCATTGGTAAGAAAACGGCAGAGCGCCTGATTGTTGAGATGAAAGACCGCTTTAAAGGCCTGCATGGCGATCTCTTTACCCCTGCTGCCGATCTGGTGCTGACTTCGCCGGGTGCGCCTGTGTCGGATGATGATGCCGAGCAGGAAGCGGTTGCCGCGCTGGTGGCGCTGGGCTATAAACCTCAGGAGGCCAGCCGAATGGTGAGCAAAATTGCCAAACCGGATGCCAGCAGTGAAACTCTGATTCGTGAAGCGCTGCGCGCTGCGTTGTGAGGTAAAGGATGATTGAAGCAGATCGCCTGGTATCGGCAGGCACTATTCAGGCAGACGACGTGGTGGATCGTGCGATCCGTCCGAAGTTGCTTGATGAGTATATTGGCCAGCCGCAGGTGCGTTCCCAGATGGAGATCTTCATCCAGGCGGCAAAGCTGCGCGGCGATGCGCTCGATCACCTGCTGATATTCGGTCCTCCGGGTTTGGGGAAAACCACCCTGGCGAATATCGTTGCTAATGAAATGGGCGTGAACCTGCGTACCACGTCTGGCCCGGTGCTGGAAAAAGCAGGCGATCTGGCGGCGATGCTGACCAATCTTGAACCGCACGACGTGCTGTTTATCGATGAGATCCACCGCCTGTCGCCGGTGGTGGAAGAGGTTCTCTATCCGGCAATGGAAGACTACCAGCTGGATATCATGATCGGCGAAGGCCCTGCCGCGCGTTCGATCAAAATCGATCTGCCGCCGTTTACCCTGATTGGCGCCACCACCCGCGCCGGGTCGTTAACCTCTCCACTGCGCGACCGCTTTGGTATTGTGCAGCGCCTCGAGTTTTATCAGGTCGCCGACCTCCAGCATATCGTGGGCCGCAGTGCCCGTTATATGGGGCTGGATATGAGCGAAGAGGGGGCATTTGAAGTGGCGAAGCGTTCGCGCGGAACACCGCGTATCGCTAACCGCCTGCTGCGCCGCGTTCGTGACTTTGCAGAAGTGAAGCACGATGGTTCTATTTCTGCCGAAATTGCTGCTCAGGCGCTGGATATGCTGAATGTCGATGCTGAGGGTTTTGACTACATGGACCGCAAGCTGCTGCTGGCGGTACTGGACAAATTCTTTGGCGGGCCGGTCGGGCTGGATAACCTGGCGGCGGCAATCGGGGAAGAGCGCGAGACAATTGAAGATGTACTCGAACCGTATCTGATTCAGCAAGGCTTCCTGCAACGTACCCCGCGTGGGCGTATGGCCACGGTGCGGGCGTGGAATCATTTTGGTATCACGCCACCGGCAATGCCGTAATGCTTAATTCCCTCTCCCAAAGGGCTGAGGGATCCCCATAAATAATGCCTGCACAGACGGCTCCCTCTCCCTTTGGGAGAGGGCTGGGGTGAGGGGGAACATACGGCTGTGGAGGTCATTCCGTTCACTTTATGTTCCTTGCTACTCTGCAACAACATGATCCGTGAACGTGCCAGGGCGGCTCAGTCGCCACCGCCCTGGCGACCCGGGCTCCCGGCGGTAAATCGCCGCTTCGCGGTGCCTTCGGCTTATTCCTTCCGGCTTATCGGGGACGGGCGGATGTAACGTCCTGCTGAAGCCGCCCTCTCGGCGCATCCCTGCGCCTCGCCCCGGCCTGCAGGAAACGCCTCAGCGATTTACAGCCGGACCAGGGCGTCGCTGTAAGTCATTCATTTTCCTGAAGCAACATTCATCGCTTTCGGTAAAAAATTACTGGGGATTCCTCAGCCCAAAGGGAGAGGGGTTAGGGTGAGGGCATCAGCGCCCTCGATATCAACTAGCGGTCTTCTTCATCATACTGAAAATAAACAGCACCGCCGCACACAGCACCACTGACGGCCCCGCAGGCGTGTCATAGAACGCCGAGAAGGTTAACCCGCCCGTGACCGCAATCATCCCGATAATCACCGCCACGCCTGCCATCTGCTCCGGCGTACGGGCAAAACGACGCGCGGTGGCCGCAGGAATAATCAGTAGCGACGTAATAATCAGCGCACCGACGAACTTCATCGCCACGCCGATGGTTAACGCCGTCACCAGCATCAGCAGCAGTTTCACCCGCTGCAATTTCACGCCGTCTACAAACGCCAGATCCGGGCTGACGGTCATCGCCAGCAAATTACGCCACTGCCACAGCAGAATACCCAGCACCACCACCACGCCAATGGCAATAGCAATGAGATCTTCAGGCGTCACGGCGAGCAGGTCGCCAAACAGATAGGCCATCAGGTCAACGCGGATATTTGACATCAGGCTCACTACCACCAGGCCCAGCGACAGGGCGCTGTGCGCCATAATGCCGAGCAGGGTATCAATGGCGAGGTGAGGGCGTTTTTCCAGCCAGACCAGACCGGCGGCGAGGAGCAGCGTAACGACAATCACCGCATAGAACGGGTTGACGTCCAGCAGCAAACCAAAGGCCACGCCCAGCAGTGAAGCATGGGCCAGGGTATCGCCGAAATAGGACATTCTGCGCCATACCACAAACGAGCCAAGCGGACCCGCGGCGCAGGCGAGCATAATCCCGGCCAGCCAGCCGGGCAGTAACAGTTCAATCATGAGTGTCCATTTCCCCGGCGCAGGACAATTCGTCCCTGTAAATCATGGCGGTGGTTATGATGATGGCGATAAATACCCAGTTGTTCAGCCCCGCGAGGGCCAAACATAGAGATAAATTCGGGGTGCATTGACACCACTTCAGGCGTGCCGGAACAGCAGATATGATGGTTCAGACAGAGCACTTCGTCGGTTTTTGCCATCACCAGATGCAGGTCGTGGGAGACCATCAGCACCGCGCAGTTCAGTTCGTGGCGCAGCTGGTCAATTAAATCGTAAAGCGCGACCTGACCATTGACGTCCACACCCTGCGTTGGCTCATCCAGTACCAGCAGCTGGGGGCTGCTGAGCAGCGCCCGGGCAAGTAACACGCGCTGGGTTTCCCCGCCGGACAGTTTTTGCAGTGGCGCGTTGACCAGGTGGCCCGCCTGGACACGTTTCAGCGCCGGAAGAATATCGGCTTTACGCGTACCAGGGCGCAGGCGCAGGAAGCGGCTGACGGTCAGCGGCAGCGTGGCATCAAGATGTAATTTTTGCGGCACGTAGCCGATACGCAATTTTTCTTCACGCTTGATGACACCTTCATCAGGGGCTACCAGACCCAGCACCACGCGCACAAGGGTGGATTTACCCGCGCCGTTCGGACCGAGCAGCGTCAGAATTTTACCGGGCTTCAGATCCAGCGAGACGTCAGAAAGGACGCGGCGCTGACCGAACGAGACCGAAACATTTTCAAGAGAAACCAAAGTTGTCATGTCAATTTAAGCTTGCAGAAGTCAACGAATGTTATAATATCACATTCCACGCATTCATTACGATGATTAGTCGCATTATGTTACATAAAAATACGCTTCTTTTCGCAGCATTATCCGCTGCCCTTTGGGGCACAACAGCACAAGATGTTAACGCTGCCGTTGTCGCTTCGCTCAAACCGCTGGGATTCATTGCATCGGCCATTGCAGATGGGGTGACGGAAACCCAGGTTCTGCTGCCCGATGGTGCCTCTGAGCATGATTATTCCCTGCGTCCATCTGATGTAAAACGCTTACAAAACGCGGACTTAGTTGTCTGGATTGGGCCGGAGATGGAAGCCTTCATGCAGAAGTCTGCGAACCAGATCGCGGACACGAAAAAGGTCACCATTGCCGAACTTTCTGGCGTGAAGCCGTTGCTCATGAAGGGGAGTGATGACGACGGTGACGAACACGAAGGTCATCATGCTCATGATGAAAAAGGTGACGGGGATCACCATCACGGCGAGTACAATATGCATCTTTGGCTCTCCCCAGAGATAGCGCGGCTTTCGGCGGTTGCAATCCATGACAAATTAGTGGAACTTATGCCGCAAAGTCGAGCCAAACTAGACGCCAACCTGAAAGATTTTGAGGCACAATTAGCCGCAACCGACAAGCAGGTGGGTAACGAGCTGGCACCGCTGAAAGGAAAAGGGTATTTCGTTTTTCATGACGCCTATGGCTATTACGAAAAACACTACGGCCTGACCCCGCGTGGGCATTTTACCGTCAACCCTGAAATTCAGCCTGGTGCGCAGCGTTTACATGAGATCAGAACACAGTTGGTTGAGCAAAAAGCGTCCTGCGTTTTTGCTGAGCCACAGTTCAGGCCAGCGGTCGTAGAAGCCGTGGCCAGGGGAACATCCGTGCGCATGGGAACCCTTGACCCGCTAGGAACGAACATCCAGTTGAGTAAAGCGAGCTATTCGCAGTTCCTCACTCAACTGGCGAACCAGTATGCGAGCTGCCTGAAAGGAGATTAACGAGGAAGTGAATACGTGCAACAGATAGCCCGCTCTGTCGCCCTGGCATTTAACAATCTGCCCCGACCCCATCGCGTTATGCTGGGGTCGCTTACAGTTCTCACCTTAGCGGTCGCCGTCTGGCGGCCCTATGTTTACCACCCGAGTTCTGCCCCTATCATCAAAACCATCGAGCTTGAGAAGAACGAAATCCGTTCTCTGCTGCCGGAGGCCAGTGAGCCTATCGACCAGGCGGCTCAGGAAGATGAAGCCATTCCGCAGGATGAGCTGGACGATAAAACCGAGAATGAAGCCGGGATCCATGAATATGTGGTCTCCACTGGCGATACGCTGAGCAGCGTACTGAACCAGTACGGCATTGACATGGGGAATATCAGCCAGCTGGCTGCCGCAGATAAAGACCTGCGTAACCTGAAAATTGGCCAGCAGCTCTCGTGGACGTTAACGCCAGAGGGCGATCTGCAGCGCCTGACCTGGGAAATGTCCCGTCGCGAAACGCGCACCTACGACCGCACTGCAAACGGTTTCAAGATGACCAGCGAGTTGCAGAAGGGTGACTGGGTTAACAGCGTGATGAAAGGGACCGTAGGCGCAAGCTTTGTCTCCAGCGCGCGTGATGCGGGCCTGACCAGCGCTGAAATCAGCTCGGTTATCAAAGCCATGCAGTGGCAGATGGATTTCCGTAAGCTGAAAAAAGGTGATGAGTTCTCCGTACTGATGTCCCGCGAAATGCTGGACGGCAAGCGTGAGCAGAGCCAACTGGTGGGTGTACGTTTGCGCTCTGATGGCAAAGATTACTACGCCATTCGCGCTGAAGACGGCAAATTCTATGACCGCAGCGGTACCGGGCTTGCGAAAGGCTTCCTGCGCTTCCCAACGGCGAAACAGTTCCGCATTTCATCCAACTTCAACCCGCGTCGTCTGAACCCGGTCACCGGGCGTGTGGCGCCGCACCGTGGCGTGGACTTCGCCATGCCGCAGGGCACACCGGTGCTGGCAGTGGGAGATGGTGAAGTGGTTGTCGCCAAACGCAGCGGGGCTGCCGGGTACTATGTTGCGGTCCGTCATGGTCGCACTTATACCACCCGTTATATGCACCTGCGTAAGCTGCTGGTGAAACCAGGCCAGAAAGTGAAACGTGGCGACCGTATCGCCCTCTCAGGCAATACCGGACGTTCTACGGGGCCGCACCTGCATTATGAAGTGTGGATCAACCAGCAGGCGGTAAACCCGCTTACGGCGAAACTGCCGCGCACCGAAGGGCTGACGGGTAAAGATCGTAAAGATTACCTGGCGCAGGTGAAAGAGGTTGTGCCGCAACTGCGTTTCGACTAAACCCTTCCGTTTTGTCTAAAGCCGGCGTCAGTAAGCGCCGGCTTTTTCTTTTGTGCGTGGGGCGCTGCCTCGCTACACTATCGTCATTATATTTTGCATCACCAGACCCTGGAACCAGCATGGAAACCAAAAAAAACAATATTGAGTTCATTCCTGAGTTTGAAAAATCCTTTCGCCACCCGCGTAACTGGGGCGCCTGGCTTGGCGTTTACGCGTTTGCTGGCATTGCAATGTTACCAGCCTCTGTGCGCGATCCCGTTCTGGGGAAAATTGGCCGTCTTGCAGGACGAATGGGCAAAAGTGCCCGCCGTCGCGCGCAAATCAATCTCTACTACTGCTTCCCGGAAAAGAGCGATGCCGAGCGCGAAGCGATTATTGATGACATGTATACCACCGCGCCACAGGCCATGGCGATGATGGCAGAGCTGGCGCTAAAAGGGCCAGAAAAGGTCCTTAAGCGTGTTGACTGGAAAGGGCTGGAGATCATTGACGAGATGCGCCGCAACGATGAAAAAGTGATTTTTCTCGTTCCGCACGGCTGGGGAGTGGATATTCCGGCCATGCTGATGGCATCTCAGGGCCAGAAGATGGCGGCCATGTTCCATAACCAGGGTAATAAAGTCTTTGATTTCGTCTGGAACACCGTGCGTCGTCGTTTTGGTGGACGCCTGCACGCCCGTAACGATGGTATCAAGCCGTTTATTCAGTCCGTGCGACAGGGGTACTGGGGTTACTATCTGCCGGATCAGGATCACGGTCCTGAGCACAGCGAGTTTGTCGATTTCTTTGCCACCTACAAGGCGACACTTCCGGCGATTGGCCGTCTGATGAAAGTCTGCCGCGCCCGGGTTATTCCGCTGTTCCCGGTCTACGATGGCAACACGCACCGTCTGAGCATTGAGGTTCGCCCGCCGATGGACGACTTACTGACCGCGGACGATAACACCATCGCGCGTCGCATGAACGAAGAGGTGGAGGTGCTGGTGGGGCCGCATCTTGAGCAATACACGTGGATCCTGAAGTTGCTCAAAACGCGTAAGCCTGGCGAGAAAGAGCCGTATCAGCGCAAAGAACTTTACCCAAAGAAATAAAACCCCTCACGCTGACCCTCTCCCCATGGGGGAGAGGGGAACATCTTTTTATTATTCGACGGTTAATACGCGAGTGGTGTTGGTTGAGCCGATGGTGCTCATGACATCACCCTGGGTCACGATGACAATATCACCGGATACCAGGTAGCCTTTGTCGCGCAGCAGATTAACGGCATCGTGCGCCGCTGCCACACCGTCATTGGTGCTGTCAAAGTAAACCGGGGTTACGCCGCGGTACAGCGCCGTCAGGTTCAGCGTGCGCTCGTGGCGGGACATCGCGAAGATCGGCAGACCGGAGCTGATACGGGACGTCATTAGCGCGGTACGGCCCGATTCGGTCATGGTGATGATCGCCGTGACGCCCTTCAGATGGTTAGCCGCATACATGGCGGACATCGCAATCGCTTCTTCCACATTGTCGAACTGCACGTCCAGACGGTGTTTAGAGACGTTAATGCTCGGAATCTTTTCAGCGCCCAGACAGACGCGCGCCATCGCGGCAACGGTTTCTGCCGGGTACTGACCGGCTGCGGTTTCAGCGGAAAGCATGACCGCATCGGTACCGTCCAGCACGGCGTTAGCCACGTCCATCACCTCTGCACGGGTCGGCATTGGGTTGGTGATCATGGATTCCATCATCTGGGTTGCGGTGATCACCGCGCGGTTCAACTGACGCGCGCGACGGATCAGCGCTTTCTGGATGCCGACCAGTTCCGGGTCGCCAATTTCCACACCCAGATCGCCACGGGCAACCATCACCACGTCAGACGCCAGAATCACGTCGTCTATGGCATCCTGATCGCAAACGGCTTCCGCACGTTCAACTTTTGCTACGATTTTCGCGTCGCAGCCTGCATCACGCGCCAGACGACGGGCATAGTTCAGGTCTTCGCCGCAGCGCGGGAAGGAGACGGCCAGATAGTCCACGCCGATCAGCGCCGCGGTAACGATATCCGCTTTGTCTTTATCGGTCAGCGCTTCGGCAGACAGGCCACCGCCGAGTTTGTTAATGCCTTTGTTGTTAGAGAGTGGGCCGCCGACGGTGACTTCGGTGAACACCTTCATCCCCTGAACTTCCAGCACTTTCAGCTGAACACGACCGTCGTCGAGCAGCAGGATATCGCCAGGCACAACGTCAGCCGGCAGACCTTTATAGTCGATACCCACTTTCTCTTTATCGCCTTCACCTTTACCCAGGTTGGCATCAAGCAGGAATTTATCGCCGATATTGAGGAAAACTTTGCCTTCTTTGAAGGTCGAGACACGAATTTTTGGACCCTGCAGGTCACCGAGGATAGCAACATGGCGGCCCAGTTTAGCCGCGATCTCACGCACTTTGTCGGCACGTAATTTATGGTCTTCTGGCGTACCGTGAGAGAAGTTCATACGCACCACGTTGGCACCCGCGGCGATAATCTTTTCGAGGTTATTATCGCGATCGGTGGCCGGGCCTAAGGTGGTGACGATCTTAGTTCTGCGAAGCCTTCTGGACATGTAATACTCCGTTGACTGAAACAACTTTGGTGTTGCGTGAAGATTGAATCGGCCTTCATCTGCTGCAAAGCAACCGCGAGGGGACCGAATGCCGTAAATCGTTACATCGTAATTATTCGTTACGTCTTAGTTATCTACTATCAGGGAACATCGCTCTTTATAAGCAATTCTTTATCAAAACGCGATTCCTTGAGCGCTTCCTTGACACGCTTCAAGTTATCTCTGAATTTAGCGCCGCGGCGTAAGGTAAAACCGGTTGCCAGGACGTCAATCACCGTCAGCTGCGCCAGACGGGAGACCATTGGCATATAGATATCCGTATCTTCCGGAACGTCCAGAGTGATGGCGAGCGTGGCTTCTCTTGCCAGCGGCGTGCCTGCCGTCGTGAGGGCGATAACCATGGCATCGTTTTCACGCGCCAGTTGCGCGAGCTCAACCTGACTTTTGGTGCGCCCGGTATGGGAAATCAGGACCACCACGTCATCCTCGCTACAATTCATACAGCTCATGCGTTGCAACACGATGTCATCGGAATAAATGACCGGGACGTTAAAGCGGAAGAATTTATTCATGGCATCATGCGCCACGGCCGCCGACGAACCGAGTCCGAAGAACGCAATTCGCTTGGCCTGGGTCAGCAAATCGACCGCCCGGTTAACGGAACTCATATCCAGCGACTGACGCACGTGGTCAAGCGTGGCCATGGCCGATTCAAATATTTTCGCCGTGTATGCATCTACGCTGTCGTCTTCATCCACATTGCGATTAACATAGGGCGTACCATTTGCCAGACTTTGTGCCAGATGCAGTTTAAAATCAGGAAAGCCACGCGTTTCCAGGCTCCGGCAGAACCGATTCACCGTCGGCTCGCTGACGCCTGCATCCTGTGCCAGAGCGGCGATGCTTGAATGAATCGCCTGAGCAGGCGAGGCGAGAATAACTTCAGCCACTTTTCGCTCGGATTTGCTAAGGTGTTCCAGTTGAAACTGGATTTTTTCCAGCATGTTCATGTTAACAGGACGCTCATGGGTGTAAACGATTTCATCCATAGATGAAATTGAGATTCGATTTAGCCGATATTACCCTCGTGGCTTCCATAAAGGGTAACAGTCGACAAGATAATGTTGTTGTTTTTTTTCATTACTTGATCGGTGTCGGGTTTTACTGTGACCGTGTTGCGCAAAGAATCGACGCTTGTTGCGTCATCAGGCCAGCGTAATCCTCTTAAGGGGTGAAAAATCGCCGTATCGCACGCGACGTTAAGCGCTAATGGTTTCGGGAATGACGTAAAAGCAGTACAGTGCATTGTAATAAAATTACAACGATACCTGGCAGAAGCACCAGGTGATCCAACTGAGGAGAATGACATGGCGGTAACGCAAACAGCCCAGGCATGTGACCTGGTCATTTTCGGCGCGAAAGGCGATCTTGCACGCCGAAAATTGCTGCCTTCCCTGTATCAACTGGAGAAAGCGGGCCAACTTCATCCGGATACCCGTATCCTGGGTGTAGGGCGCGCCGACTGGGACAAGGACGCATACACCAAAGTCGTGCGTGAAGCGCTCGAAACTTTCATGAAAGAGAAAATTGATGAAAGTTTGTGGGATACCCTGAGCGGACGTCTCGATTTCTGCAATCTGGATGTGAACGACGTGAGCGCGTTTACCCGTCTGGGTGAGATGCTGGATCAGAAAAACCGGGTCACCATTAACTATTTCGCCATGCCACCAAGCACCTTCGGCGCCATCTGTAAAGGTCTGGGCGAAGCGAATCTGAACGCCAAACCTGCGCGTGTGGTAATGGAAAAACCGCTGGGTACCTCACTGTCTACCTCCCGCGAAATCAACGACCAGGTGGGCGAATACTTCGAAGAGTGCCAGGTCTACCGCATCGACCACTATCTGGGCAAAGAGACGGTACTGAACCTGCTGGCGCTGCGTTTTGCCAACTCCCTGTTTGTGAACAACTGGGACAACCGCACCATCGACCACGTGGAAATCACCGTGGCCGAAGAGGTGGGTATCGAAGGCCGCTGGGGTTACTTTGACCAGGCCGGTCAGATGCGTGACATGATCCAGAACCACCTGCTGCAGGTACTCTGCATGATTGCCATGTCTCCGCCATCAGACCTGACCGCTGACAGCATCCGCGACGCGAAGGTGAAAGTGCTGAAGTCACTGCGTCGTATCGACCGTTCTAACGTGCGCGAGAAGACGGTGCGTGGTCAGTACACATCCGGCTTTGCGCAGGGCAAAAAAGTCCCTGGTTATCTGGAAGAAGAGGGCGCGAACAAGTCCAGCAACACTGAGACGTTCGTGGCGATCCGCGTGGATATCGATGACTGGCGTTGGGCGGGGGTGCCGTTCTACCTGCGTACCGGTAAACGTCTGCCAGCCAAATGCTCTGAAGTTGTCGTTTACTTCAAAAACCCTGAGCTGAACCTGTTCAAAGAGTCGTGGCAGGAGCTGCCGCAGAACAAACTGACTATCCGTCTGCAGCCGGATGAAGGTGTGGATATCCAGATCCTGAACAAAGTGCCGGGACTGGATCACAAACATAACCTGCAGACCACCAAACTGGATCTGAGCTACTCCGAGACCTTCAATCAAACGCACCTGGCGGATGCTTACGAGCGCCTGCTGCTGGAAACCATGCGCGGTATCCAGGCGCTGTTTGTGCGTCGCGACGAAGTGGAAGAGGCGTGGAAATGGGTCGACTCCATCACCGAAGCCTGGGCTGCCGATCAGGATCCGCCAAAACCGTATCAGGCGGGCACCTGGGGACCTGTCGCCTCCGTGGCGATGATCACCCGTGATGGCCGCTCCTGGAACGAGTTTGAGTAAGATAATCCTCTAGCCCGAAGGTGTTATTTTACCGGTAACATGATCTAACACAGCTAGTGGCACAATTTTTATACTTTTAAGCTCCGCGTGGATTCACCCGCGGGGCTTTTTTTATTACACTGCCGGAAGCGATTTTGCCCCTGAGCTCCGGACAGCAAGCGTTTCAGCGTTGTTAACAACTGCCAGCGACTTTGTAAACTCCCGAGCCCGGACAGATAAATTAGAGGAGCTTTTATGAATCCGACATTGTTACGCGTAACACAACGCATTATCGAGCGCTCGAAAGAGACCCGTTCGGCCTACCTCGCCCGCATTGAACAGGCTAAGACCAATACCGTACACCGCTCGCAGCTGGCCTGCGGTAACCTGGCGCACGGTTTCGCCGCCTGTCAGCCTGAAGACAAAGCCTCATTAAAGAGCATGCTGCGTAACAATATCGCCATCATTACCTCCTATAACGACATGCTCTCCGCGCATCAGCCGTACGAAGTGTACCCGGACATCATCCGTAAAGCGCTGCACAGCGTGAATGCGGTGGGCCAGGTGGCGGGGGGCGTGCCGGCCATGTGTGACGGTGTGACCCAGGGGCAGGACGGGATGGAGCTGTCGCTGCTGAGCCGCGAAGTCATTGCCATGTCTGCAGCGGTCGGACTGTCTCACAATATGTTCGATGGCGCGCTGTACCTCGGCGTGTGCGACAAGATTGTCCCAGGGCTCGCCATGGCGGCGCTGTCGTTTGGTCATCTTCCGGCCATTTTTGTGCCGTCAGGTCCGATGGCCAGCGGTTTGCCAAACAAAGAAAAAGTGCGTATCCGCCAGCTGTATGCCGAAGGTAAAGCAGACCGCCAGGCGCTGCTGGAAGCGGAAGCCGCCTCTTACCATGCGCCGGGTACCTGTACCTTCTACGGTACGGCCAACACCAACCAGATGGTGGTGGAATTTATGGGGATGCAGCTTCCGGGCTCCTCCTTCATTCAACCCGATGCGCCGCTGCGCAAGGCTCTGACCGAAGCCGCCGCCCGTCAGGTGACGCGTCTGACCGGGAACGGCAACGAGTGGATGCCGCTGGGTAAAATGGTCGACGAGAAAGTGATCGTCAACGGCATCGTGGCCCTGCTGGCAACGGGGGGCTCAACCAACCACACCATGCACCTTGTGGCAATGGCACGTGCGGCTGGCATCCTGATCAACTGGGATGATTTCTCCGACATCTCTTCCGTGGTGCCGCTGATGGCGCGCCTGTATCCGAACGGTCCGGCAGACATTAACCACTTCCAGGCCGCCGGTGGCGTACCGGTGTTGATGCGTGAGCTGCTCAAGGGCGGTCTGCTGCACGAAGACGTGAACACGGTGGCGGGTTATGGTCTGCATCGCTATACCCTTGAGCCGTGGCTGAACAACGGTGAGCTGGACTGGCGTGATGGGGCGAGCGCCTCTCTTGATCCGCAGGTCATTGCTACCTTCGAACAGCCGTTCTCACGCCACGGCGGCACGAAAGTGCTGAGCGGCAACCTGGGACGCGCGGTGATGAAAACCTCTGCCGTGCCGGAAGAGAACCAGGTGATTGAAGCCCCGGCAGTGGTCTTTGAGAGCCAGCATGATGTTTTACCTGCCTTTGATGCGGGCCTTCTCGACAAGGATTGCGTGGTGGTGGTGCGTCATCAGGGACCCAAAGCGAACGGGATGCCAGAATTACATAAACTTATGCCACCACTTGGTGTATTATTGGACCGCCGTTTCAAAATTGCACTGGTCACCGATGGACGCCTCTCGGGTGCGTCAGGTAAAGTGCCTTCAGCCATCCACGTAACGCCTGAAGCGTATGATGGTGGTTTGCTGGCTAAGGTGCGTGACGGCGACATCATCCGCGTCAATGGCCAGACAGGTGAGTTAACCCTGCTGGTGGACGAAGCCGAGCTGGCGGCCCGTCAGCCGCATATTCCAGACCTGAGCGCATCGCGCGTGGGAACCGGACGCGAAATGTTTGGCGCGCTGCGTGAGAAACTCTCCGGGGCGGAGCAGGGCGCAACCTGTATTACGTTTTAAGACGACTTGATTTTATCGATCTGGCGAGAGAAAACTCTGATGAAAAACTGGAAAACAAGTGCAGAAGCAATCCTGACCACTGGCCCCGTTGTGCCGGTTATCGTGGTGAACAAACTGGAGCACGCGGTACCGATGGCGAAAGCGCTGGTTGCGGGTGGCGTTCGCGTTCTGGAAGTGACCCTGCGTACCGCCTGCGCGATGGACGCGATTCGCGCAATCGCTAAAGAAGTGCCGGATGCCATCATTGGTGCGGGTACCGTTACGAACGCAAAACAGCTGGCTGAAGTGACCGAAGCGGGCGCGCAGTTTGCCATCAGCCCGGGTCTGACCGAGCCGCTGTTAAAAGCGGCAACCGAGGGCACCATCCCGCTGATCCCGGGGATCAGCACTGTTTCTGAACTGATGCTGGGCATGGACTACGGTCTGAAAGAGTTCAAATTCTTCCCGGCAGAAGCCAACGGCGGCACCAAAGCGCTGCAGGCGATTGCGGGTCCCTTCTCTCAGGTGCGTTTCTGCCCGACGGGCGGCATCTCTCCGGCCAACTACCGTGATTACCTGGCGCTGAAGAGCGTGCTGTGCATCGGCGGCTCCTGGCTGGTACCGGCGGATGCCCTGGAAGCAGGCGACTGGGATCGCATCACCAGACTGGCTCGCGAAGCGGTTGAAGGCGCGAAGCAGTAAGCACCTCGCATCATGAAAAACGGGCCATCAGGCCCGTTTTTTTTATCCGTTAACGCTAACCGCGGCAGCGGCAGCTTTCGCCCTTGCCACGGCATCATCCACGCTATCGCCAGTGGCTAATGCCACGCCCAGTCGACGCGTACCGTCGATCTCCGGTTTCCCGAACAGGCGAACCTGCAGACCTGCCCCAACCGCGCCTTCAACGTTGTCAAAGGTGATGTTCTGGCTGGTCAGTTGCGGGAGGATCACCGCCGAGGCGGTCGGACCATACTGGCGAATACCGCCAACCGGCAGGCCGAGGAACGCGCGCACGTGCAGGGCGAACTCGGAGAGATCCTGGGAAATCAGGGTCACCATCCCGGTATCGTGCGGGCGAGGGGACACTTCGCTGAATATCACCTCATCACCGCAGACAAACAGTTCCACACCGAACAGGCCGTAACCGCCCAGCGCCAGCACCGTTTTACGGGCGATCTCCTGCGCGCGCGCCAGCGCCAGGGCACTCATCTGCTGCGGCTGCCAGGATTCACGGTAATCGCCATCCTCCTGACGGTGTCCAATCGGATCGCAGAAATGGACACCATCAACGGCACTGACGGTCAGGAGGGTAATTTCGAAATCAAACTTCACCACGCCTTCAACAATCACGCGACCGGCTCCGGCGCGACCGCCCTGTTGGGCATAATCCCATGCCTTGTCCAGCGTGCTGCTGTCGCGGATGAAGCTCTGCCCTTTACCGGAGGAACTCATCACCGGCTTAATGATGCACGGATAGCCAATCTCCTCAACGGCCTGCAGGAAAGCAGCTTTATCGCCGGCAAAACGATAGCCAGAGGTGGGTAATCCCAGCTCTTCCGCCGCCAGGCGACGAATGCCTTCGCGATTCATGGTCAGCTTCGCGGCCTTTGCACAGGGCACCACGCGCTGGCCTTCCTGTTCAAGGGCAAGCAGCGTATCGGTGGCGATGGCTTCGATTTCCGGTACGACAAAATCCGGTTTCTCACGCGTAATCAGCTCGCGCAGGGCATCGCCATCCAGCATGTTAATCACATAAGAACGGTGGGCAACGTGCATGGCGGGTGCATCGGCGTACCGGTCTACGGCAATGACTTCCACGCCTAAACGCTGACACTCAATGGCGACCTCTTTGCCCAGTTCACCCGATCCCAACAGCATTACACGCGTCGCCGCAGGTCGCAGCGCGGTTCCTAAACGAGTCATAACAATCCCCCTGAAAAAGTTGCGCGCAGTATAAACGAAAACGTTTGCGTGTGTCTTGATCGGGGCCCGTGCGCGGGGAAGAAATTTGCGCTTCTTTAGCCCCGCCAGACATTTCCTGACGCCTGCTCGCTTACGCTGTGGAACATGTACACCGTTAAGTGAGGGAAACCATGTCTGGCTGGTTAAATCAATTGCAATCACTGTTAGGGCAGAAAACGTCGCCATCCGGCGAGCAGGGGCTGAGCAAACTGGTCCCCGGGGCGCTCGGCGGGCTGGCAGGCCTGCTGGTGGCGAATAAATCCTCGCGCAAGTTGCTGGCAAAATATGGCACCGGCGCGTTACTGGCCGGTGGCGGAGCCATTGCGGGGACTGTACTGTGGAATAAATACAAGGACAGAGTACGAACCGCACATAGCGATGAACCCGATTATGGTCAGCACACGTCACCGTTGGATCTGCGCACTGAACGGTTGATCCTTGCCCTGGTTTTTGCCGCGAAAAGTGACGGGCATATCGACGATAAAGAACGGTCGGCGATTGAGCAGCAGCTGCGGGAGGCCGGTGTGGAAGAGCAGGGCAGAACGCTGGTGGCTCAGGCCATCGAACAGCCGCTGGATCCGCAGCGCCTTGCGCAAAGCGTAAAGAATGAGGAGGAGGCGCTTGAACTCTATTTCTTAAGCTGTGCCGCCATTGATATTGACCACTTTATGGAGCGCAGCTACCTCAATGCCCTCGGCGACGCGTTGAAGATCCCTCAGGACGTGCGCGACGGCATTGAGAAGGATATCAGGGAGCAAAAACAGGCGTTAGCGGGTTAACTGTCACCGTCGCGGTCATGTTTCGCTTGCATCATGCGCGTGTTTTGCCAACCTTATAGGGTGTAAAACTCAAAAGAAACATGACATGCCACCAAAAGCCCGACGTACTCCTTATGCGATCACCACGCATGGCGATACGCGCATTGACAACTATTACTGGCTCCGGGACGATTCGCGTTCCCGGCCAGAGGTGCTCGACTATTTGCACGCGGAAAATGACTATGGCCGCAAGGTCATGGCCAGCCAGCAGGCGCTTCAGGATCAGTTGCTGAATGAAATGGTGCAGCGTATTCCCCAGCGCGATGTCTCCGCACCCTGGACCAAAAACGGCTATCGTTATCGCCATATCTACGAGCCCGGTAACGAATATCCCATCTACCAGCGTCAGTCGGTGTTAAGCGCCGAGTGGGATGAATGGGATATTTTGCTGGATGCCAACCAGCGTGCTGCCCACAGCGAGTTTTATACGCTGGGCGGCATGTCGGTCTCGCCCGATAACGCCATTATGGCGCTGGCGGAAGATTACCTCTCCCGGCGTCAGTACGGCCTGCGTTTTCGCAATCTGGAAACCGGTAACTGGTACCCGGAGATGATTGCGAACGTTTCGCCGGATTTTGTCTGGGCGAATGATTCTGAAACCGTCTATTACGTGAAGAAACATGCCTCCACGCTGCTGCCTTATCAGGTATGGCGTCATACCGTCGGCACCAGTGCGGATGATGACGAGCTGGTCTACGAAGAGAAAGATGAAACGTTCTATGTCAGTCTGCATAAAACGTCGTCACGCCACTATGTGATTATCTTCCTCGCCAGCGCAACCACCTCTGAAGTTCTGCTCCTTGATGCCGAGCTGCCTGATGCGCAGCCGCTCTGCTTCCTGCCGCGTCGTAAAGATCATGAGTACAGCCTGGATCACTTCCAGCACAGCTTTTACCTGCGCTCTAACCGTGAGGGCAAAAACTTTGGCCTCTATAAAACCAAAGTACGCGATGAACGGAAATGGGAAGTGCTCATTCCTGCGCGGGAACAGGTGATGCTGGAAGGATTTACCCTCTTTACCGACTGGCTGGTGGTGGAAGAGCGCCAGCGGGGGCTGACCAGCCTGCGGCAAATTAACCGCAAAACGCGGGAGGTCATCGGGATTGCGTTTGACGATCCGGCCTATGTTACGTGGATTGGGTTTAATCCCGAGCCGGAATCGTCCCGCTTGCGCTATGGCTACTCGTCAATGACCACGCCGGATACGCTGTTTGAGCTGGACATGGAGACCGGCCAACGTCAGGTGCTTAAGCAGTCTGAGGTAAAAGGGTTTGATTCCGATAACTACCGAAGCGAACACCTGTGGGTCACCGCCCGGGATGGCGTTGAGGTGCCCGTCTCGCTCGTCTATCACAAGGCGCATTTCCAGAAAGGGAAAAACCCGATCCTGGTCTACGGGTATGGATCCTACGGCTCAAGCATGGATGCAGATTTCAGCAGCAGCAGATTAAGCCTGCTCGATCGTGGCTTTGTTTTCGCCATCGCCCACGTGCGCGGTGGTGGCGAGCTGGGCCAGCACTGGTACGAAGACGGGAAATTCCTGAAGAAGAAAAACACCTTTAACGACTACCTCGACGTCTGCGATGCGCTAATAGAACAGGGTTATGGCGATCCGCAGCTCTGCTTTGGCATGGGCGGCAGTGCGGGAGGGCTGCTGATGGGGGC
Source organism: Enterobacter cloacae complex sp. 277I4 (assembly GCF_050031465.1). Lineage (NCBI taxonomy): Bacteria > Pseudomonadati > Pseudomonadota > Gammaproteobacteria > Enterobacterales > Enterobacteriaceae > Enterobacter > Enterobacter cloacae complex sp. 277I4. Next base: position 3,038,389 of record NZ_JBLGWC010000001.1, on the reverse strand, counting down.
TGCCATTAACCAGCGTCCTGACCGCTTCAAAGGGGTCATCGCGCAGGTTCCGTTTGTCGACGTGGTGACCACGATGCTGGATGAGTCTATTCCGCTGACGACCGGTGAGTTTGAAGAGTGGGGGAATCCTCAGGACGAGATCTATTACCGCTACATGAAAGAGTACAGCCCGTACGATAACGTGGAAGCCAAAGCCTATCCGCACATGCTGGTGACCACCGGTCTGCACGATTCACAGGTGCAATACTGGGAGCCCGCAAAATGGGTGGCGAAGCTGCGGGAGCTGAAAACCGATAATAACCTGCTGCTACTCTGTACCGACATGGACTCCGGACACGGCGGGAAATCGGGACGATTCAAATCGTATGAAGGGGTCGCGCTGGAGTATGCCTTTTTGATTGGCCTGGCACAGGAAACGCTGCCAGGCCGTGCCGGAAGTTAAGCTTCACCCAGATAGTGCTTGAGCGTTAAGCGAAGCTCCGGGCTCATTTTGTCGAGGTTGTTATACAGCCAGCGCAGGTAGCCCGGATCTTTATCGGCGATATCGGACACCGCTTTGCCGCGGTATTTGCCAAAGGTGAAGGTGGTCAGCAGCGCCGGTCGCCCGGTGATCGTCGCCATATCATCCGGCGTCCAGCCAGAGGTATTCATAATATCTATGAGTAGCGCCGCGGTAATATAGCAGTCGTACAGGGCGCGGTGATGATGCAGCCCCTCGGGCGTTCTGACGCTGAGCTTACGCGATTTATACAGCGCCATATTGCTGTATTTGATCCCCGGCCACAGACGACGCGCCAGCTTCATGGTGCAAATCCATTCGCCGGGCATCTCGGGCAGTACCCGGCGGTCAAAGCTGGCGTTGTGCGCGACATACCACGGGCTACCGTAATAGTGCGGAATGACCTCTTCAATCCAGGGTTTATCCGCCACCATCGATTCAGTAATGCGATGAATGGCCATCGCCTGCGGGCTAATCGGGCGGTCGGGACGCACCAGATGGCTCATGGGATTGACGATTTTACCGTCAATGACGTCAACAGACGCCACTTCCACTATTCCGCCCTGAAGATCGCAAGTTTCGGTATCGATGACGCGCAGCATTGAACGCTCCTGAGCTAAAACGCTTAGCCTAAAGGAATGATATCGCCTTGCCAACCCTGTCGGCCCAGAGATCCGGTCAATAATAGTTCGCCCTTATCCGCACGGACAATCAGCTGGCCTTTTTCATCCCACAGCGCGCTACCGCCACGGGCGTTCGCCATTAACACGGCAATGGCATACCTGTGCGCGAAGCGCTGCAACGTGTTGATGGACTGGCGCCAGCGGGTATCGCCCACCGACTGACAGCTGGTGAATAGCGTCGCCTGCGGATCCAGATTGGGGGAATCGGCATGCGTATCAACAATCGTCAGCTGTTTATCACCCGGCACCAGGCTGGCTCCACTTCCCTGGGGGTAGCGCAGGATGCTGTGCCGGGACGGCGAAAACAGGGCGAGGCCCTTAACGCGCTGACCATTCAGATCAAGGGGCAGACCGGCAATGATGGTGATCCGGTAACGCTTTGCGGCGGCAAGCAAAGGGGCGAGCTGTGCGTCATCGGGTGGGGGAGGTAGGTCCGTCTTTCCCGGTCCTGTTAACGAGAGTTCAGGAAAGACCAGGAGATCGCACCGCTGTTGTGCCGCTTTCGCAACGAAACGGAGATGGTGCGCTACGTGGTCATTTACACTGTGATGCTGCCCGGCATACTGGGCGGCGGCAATATTCCATTGTGACATCGTGACTTCCTTATACACAGAGTCGCAGGATTTAAGAATACACCTAAACTAATCAGGGTTTTCTTATCCTGGCATATTCCGCGTAAGGAAGTGTAACGAGTCGTTAAGCTTATTTAACTTTAGGTTCGTACGGCAAACGAGAGAGATTGACCGACGCGAGTCGGTGCGCAATCAAACGTTCGCGGAACCAGTCACGCAGATGGGCGGGTTGCTCACGTTCCACCACCTCAGCCACGATTGGCATGTTGTAACGCTCTTTAAACGCGACACCTGCGGCAGCGAGATCGACATTCACTTTATCCATCTCGTCCTGAGGAAGGGCAGCCAGATTGATCTTCATTACCTTCTCCTTTTTATGCGGCGGCAACGTTACCGCGATTGCACGATGATGACAAGCGGAGGTGGGATGATCCTCGACTCGATTATTATACAGCGTTATTCTTTAGCATACAGGCATAACAAAAAGGAATGATTGCGATGGGTTTATCCGCTTCCCGCGCGGTATGCGCGCTGGCTTTTCTCTTCTCTTCCGTTACAGCGACCCCGGTGCTGGCGCATGCGCACCTCCAGCAGCAAATCCCGGCAGCCGATAGCCAGGTAGCAGCTCCTCAGGCGCTTACCCTGAATTTTTCCGAAGGCATTGAACCCGGATTCAGCGGTGTCGTGGTGAAGGATGCACAGGGGAACGTGGTTAAAACCGGTGATATACAGCGTGACGAGCAGAATAAGGCCCAGTTCCATGTTCCGCTTGAGCAGACGCTGGTGACCGGCACGTACCAGGTTGACTGGCATGTGGTCTCGGTAGATGGTCACAAAACCAAAGGCAGCTATCGCTTCAGCGTGAAATAATATGCTGGCCTTCATCTACGTGGGGTTGCGCTTTATCCATTTCGGCGCGCTGATGCTGATTTTTGGTAATGCGCTGTATAGCGTCTGGTTCGCGCCGTCTTCTTTGTACCGTCTGATGTCCTGTCGTTTTCAGGTGCAGCAGCAGATTGCGGCGCTGGTCAGTCTGTTGTCGGCGCTCCTGATGTTCATGATCCAGGCGGGGCTCATGGGCAACGGCTGGGGAGACGTGTTTAACCCGAACGTCTGGCAGAGCGTGCTGGTAACGCAGTTTGGTAGCGTGTGGCTGTGGCAAATTATCCTGGGCGTAATTGCGGCCTGTGTCGCCTGGCTTGCGCCTCAGAAAGGATCGCGACTCTTGCTGCTCGCCATGGGGCAATTTGTCCTGCTGGCAGGCGTAGGGCATGCGGCAATGAACGACGGTGCAGCGGGGGCGTTGCAGCGTATCAATCACGCTCTGCATCTGCTCTGTGCCGCCACCTGGGTTGGCGGCCTCCTGCCGCTGCTGTATTGCATGCATCTGGCGAAAGGGCGCTGGCGGGTTGCGGCAATTTACACCATGATGCGCTTCTCTCGCGTGGGGCATTATGCCGTAGCGGGGGTCGTGCTTACCGGCGCGATCAATGGGCTCTTTATTCTGGGCATTACGCTGCCCTGGCAGACGGGCTACGTGCAAATTTTGTTGTTCAAATGTGCGCTGGTGGCATTGATGGTGGTAATTGCGCTGGTGAATCGGTATTTTCTGGTGCCACGGTTTGGTGCCCACATCGGGCGCGAACAACAGATTTTTATCAGGATGACACAGGCAGAGGTGGTGCTGGGGGCGTTGGTGCTGGCAACGGTCAGCCTGTTCGCGACCTGGGAACCCTTTTGACAAGGTTAAAAAGCATATGAAAAAGACAGTACTTTCTCTCTTATTGTTGGCCTGCACGGGTAGCGCGCTGGCGGCACCGCAGGTTATTACCGTCAGCCGTTTTGAAGTGGGTAAGGATAAATGGGCGTTCAATCGTGAAGAGGTGATGCTGACCTGCCGTCCGGGTCATGCGCTGTATGCCATCAACCCAAGCACGCTGGTGCAATACCCGTTAAACGACGCGGCCGAACAGCAGGTCGCCAGCGGTAAGAGCAGCGGACAGCCCATCAGCGTTATCCAGATTGACGACCCGTCCAGCCCGGGGCAGAAAATGAGCCTGGCGCCGTTTATCGAACGCGCTGACAAGCTCTGCTAGCTTTCGGTTTCCAGTAAAAAAAAACCGCAGTGGCTTGCGAAAGCACTGCGGTTTTTCATATTTATTGATGTTTTGACGCTTTTTTTCCGGCCGCTTTAGCTGTGGACTGGAAAACCTGGCGTCGTCATCTATTCTTAAAAGGCAAGGCGACTTAGCCTGCATTAATGCCAACTTTTAGCGCACGGCTCTCTCCCAAGAGCCATTTCCCTGGACCGAATACAGGAATCGTATTCGGTCTCTTTTTATCTGATTGAAAGTAACGACAAAATCCACTTATCGACTCTCTCAGAAGGGACAGTTCCAGTGAACCGCCTTCAACCATACCACACTACGGCAGGCGGAAGTCCAGCCCTTTTTGACGGTTTTGTTAAATTTTTGTATGTGGTTGGCAAAAGCAAGACGCAGGGTTAAAAGCGGGCGTTAATGGCCGTTTTAATTTCATCAAGCAGCTCAAAGCGGCGGCGATATTCTGCCCGTTTCTTACTGGCAATCTCGTCCAGGGATTTGCGCGCCATCTCAAGTGGCAACTGCCAGCAGAAGGTCGAGCGTTTCTTACCGTCCAGGGTTTCCCAAAACTCATCGTAGCTGGCGTGGAAATGACGGCCTTTGCTCAGGCGATAACGCAACGCGCGGAAAACATGGCCCTCATCACTGACGGCATAGATGGCGCGGATGTTTGACTGTGCGACCAGCTGGAAAATCACTTCCATCAGTACGCGTTTTGGGAACAGACCGTGGCAGGCGCGGGTAGCCTGTTTTATCACATCGCGCGTGACGCCACGGCGAGGCCCCTGAAGACCGCCGATCACCAGTACCCGTTGTCCCGCGCTGTGCGCAACAGTGAAGGTCAGGCTTGCGAGCAAGGTATTCTCGTCATCGCGCAGCCACAGTGTGCTTTCACCTTCGCGCTCGGCTTTGTGAGCGGAGGAGGCGTTGACGGTATAGAGCACCTCATTTTTAGCCCTGAACTGCACGACAGGTTGCTCCTGAGGGCTGGTCAGCGCATGGGCGAGTAAGGGATCTTTCAGACCATCAATCCAGTGGTAGTGGCTGACGATCGCGTCAGCACGGTCGCCGGCATTCAGGCTGCGCATCAAGTACTGGCGGTGGGTTTTACTGGGTAACGTGATTTGCGCGGCCAGTAACCGATCAAAGTCATCCCGGCCAGAGAGTGCCTCAAGCATGCGTCGGGTAGAGGACCAGAACAGAAGCGTGCGTAACAGGAATTTCAGCCGATACTCACGCTTTTTCCAGATGGGGCCCGGAACGCATCTTCCGTTGACCAGGTCGGAAATAATATGTGTACGATGCGGATAGAGCACATCGTTATGCAGGTGAGTATTGGACACGTTGAAACCTCTCTTTTATTTAGCGCTTATTTTAAAGGCCCGATAAAAAGGGATTAATAGCGCGGGAAGGTTTATTTCCGTTTGGTTTAGCGTTTGTTTGGCTTTGTGATGCCCGGCGCTGATATTTGCATTTTCTGATGCAGCTATACTTATTCAGGGAGGCCTTATGTATCAGCGAATCGATGGTGGAAAGTGGCGTCACGTCTGGGTTGTGAGCGATATACACGGTTGCTATCAGTGGCTGTTGGACGAACTGAAACGCCGCCGTTTTAATCCTTATGAGGATTTGCTGATCTCCGTTGGGGATTTGATTGATCGTGGCCCTGACAGCGTTAAGTGCCTGCAACTGATCAATGAAAAATGGTTTCGCGCAGTCCGGGGGAACCATGAGCAAATGGCAATCGACAGCGTGGAAAATAACGACGTTGCGCTCTGGTTGATGAATGGTGGAAGCTGGTTCTCGCAGCTTGATGATTCGCAACAGCAGCAGGCGCTGACCCTGTTAGAAGCGTGCCGACAGTTGCCGCTGATTATTGAGATAACCTGCACAAACGGCCTGAATGTCATTGCTCATGCTGACTATCCGGCAGCGGAATATCGCTGGCAGCAGTCGGTGAGCGCTGAGCGGGTGCTGTGGGATCGGGATCGGCTAATGGGGTTTATGGCAGGAAAAGGGCAGGGAATTCGCGGGGCGGATCACTTCTGGTTTGGTCATACGCCGCTGGATAAGCGATATGATTTTGACAACCTGCACTACATTGATACCGGCGCGGTGTTTGACGGCTATTTCACGCTGGCGCAGCTGCAGTAATAAATAACCCGCCTTCGGGCGGGTTCTCTCTGGTCAGGCAAGACGCATGACCCAGGCATCGGTTTGACTATCGTAATGCTCGCGGTAAAGGACGGAATGTTCGCCATCAAGGATTGCCGGAACGCTGGTGTCGGCATCCCAGGCATCCAGTTGCATACACAAATCCGGGTCGGATTTGCAGGGAATACTTAACGTTCGTTCGCCCTGGGTTTCGCCGCGCAATTCTGCGTCGTCGATTTCAAAAGCGCCAATTCGCACGCTGGTTTTCGTCATAATGCTCTCCGGGTGTGTTGTCGAAATCTGGTATGACCAGTACAGCCATCCATTTTTGATCGTAGACAAGGAGAGCAAAATCGCCAGTAAAAAAGTGCGCTTTTTTTAGTCGGCGCGATCGTTACCGGTAAACAAGCGACCATCGCGCACCAGTTCGCGTGGATAGCTGTTTTTCAGACGCGAACCCACTTTCTTTGCCAGTCCCAGCGGGTATCCCTGGTACGTCACCACGACGTCATCCTGAGAAGGGGCCGTTTCCGGATACACATCGCGCCCCCGGTACCACTCTTCAGCTTCCTGATGCGTCAACGCGAAGGTGTTAGCCGTGCCGGCTAGGGCAATGACCGCCTCGTGCTGCCAGCGATAACCCTTGTTATGCACTTCCGCCAGGCGGATCCCGATTCGGGAAAAACGAACTTTGCCGATAAGCGGTTCGATGTTCGCCGGGAAAAGCCAAATCTCTTTATCGCGCTGCCAGAGGTGAAGATCGTCATTCCAGATCAGTCCGGCTTTGCGGGCTGCGGTGGTGACCTGCTCTGCTTCACGGCTCTTCAGCGGTGTGAAGGGGAAATTACCGATCTTAAATGTTGGCGCGGGCAGTGGTGCGATGGCGGCAGTTTTACGCAGACGGGCGACAAAAAAACCTTCGCAGTCATAAATCTGCGGGAATACGTGGAGGAAACCTTCCGGGGTTATGGCGTCTTCAGCAGAGGCAAATAAGTCATTCAGTGGCAGAAACTCAACCGCATCGGGGTATTGCGCTTTCAGCCACAGGCAGACCTCTTCGTTTTCATCACGGTTTAACGTGCAGGTGGAATAAACCAGCGTACCGCCTGGACGAAGGGCATGAAACGCGCTGTCGATCAGTTCGCGCTGCGTTGAGGCAATGTCGAGGTTGCTTTCAACTGACCAGTTTTTTAGCGCATCGGGATCTTTGCGTACCACGCCTTCACCGGAGCAGGGGGCGTCCAGCAGGATGGCGTCAAACGCTTCCGGCAGGGCGGCGCCAAACACGCGTCCGTCGAAATGCGTCAGGGCAACATTCTGAATGCCGCAGCGGCTGATGTTGGCATGCAGCACCTTCACGCGGCTGGCTGAAAACTCATTGGCGAGAATGGCCCCGCGGTTAGCCATGCGGGCGGCAATCTGCGTGGTTTTTGAACCGGGTGCGGCAGCCACATCCATGACCCGTTCAGGCGCGTTGCCATCGGCAAACAGCGCAGCAACCGGCAGCATTGAGCTGGCTTCCTGAATATAAAACAGACCGCTCAAATGCTCGGCGGTACTGCCCAGCGGCAGTGACGCCTCGTCCTCCCGTTCGATCCAGAAACCCTCTTCACACCACGGAACGGGCGTGAGCTGCCAGTGGTAAGGTGATACCAGCGCAAGGAAATCTGCGACGCTGATTTTCAGCGTGTTGACGCGAATACTCCGGCGTAACGGTCGCTGACAGGCGGCGATAAAATCGTCTAACGAGAGGTGAGAAGGAAGCGCCTCGCGCATCTGCGCCAGGAATTGTTCAGGAAAATATACGGAGTTTTGAGCCACGGGCACACCACAGGGAAAAGTTCAGGTGCGCAGTGTAACATAAAGGCTCCGGTGCGTTGACACCGGAGCCCTGAGATTAACGCGGCAGGGCGGTTCCCCACTCACGCCACTCTTTAGGTTCGCTTTCGAGCAGCAGGAAGTGTTTGCCCGGCTGTGCTTTCGGCGCCAGCGGTGTACCCGGCGGCGTGGCGAAAGCAATACCGCCGCGAATAAACTGGTTGAACGTACCGGTTTTCACCACGCCGCCCGTCAGGCCGAAGTCCAGCGAATAGCCAGAGGCCAGCCAGAACACCGAATTATTCCGTACCAGATGCTGGTAACGATCGCTGATGCGTAACGCCACCATCACGCGGTCGGAGAGCGTCCCGAGCGTCAGGCCGGTCACCGTTCCCACTTCAATACCGCGGAACAGAACTGGCGTGCCGATGCTAAGCGAGCCGGCTTCCGGTACCTCCACCACAATGCTCAGACCATCAAGATAGCGCGAGTCGGTGATGGTGGCTTCCTGCAGTTCAAAATCACGACGCGCGTTGCCACGGCCAGGCTCGACGTTGATATACGGCTGCAGAATGGTGTCGAGATGTTCAACGCCCGCGGCCGAGATCTGCGGCGTCACCACGGAGAAACGCGTGCCTGAACGGGCGAACGTCTGCACATATTCCGGATAAAGCACCGCGGTGGCCTGCACTTCATTGCGGGCGGTGATCAGCGTCAGCTTCTGGATCTGTCCGATATCAATGCCCAGGTAGCGGATAGGCATTCCTTCCGCCAGCTTTCCGGCATCGAAGGCGTGCAGGGTAATCTGCCCGCCAACCGCACGTGCAGCGGTTTCAGACGGGAAGAGAATACGCTTGTCACCCTTGCGCATATTGCCGCCCGCGCCGGGCAGGTTATCGAAGCTGATCGCCCCGCGCAGCGCGCGCGAGAGCGGGGAGGCCTGCACGGTCAGCCCGCTACCGTTAAGCTGAACTTTTGCGCCACCTTCTGCCCAGAAGACGCTGTTTGGGGTAAGCAGTTTGCGATACTCCGGCTTGATGTGCAGTTCAATATCAAAGGCGTCTGCACGAGGGCGAACGGTGATGACTTCCCCAACTTCAAACTTGCGATACAGCACGACCGAGCCTGCCTGAACGTCCGGCAGCGTTTCCGCACTTAACGTCAGCGTGGTGGTCGGCAGATCGCTCATGCTGTTTTCAATCGCTTTATCCAGATTGGCATACAGCGGATAGCTGTCGCGAACGGGACCTTTGCTGCCCGGCAGGATGCGGATCCCACCGTTCACCCACTCGCTCGCACTGGCTCCGAGGAATTCAACGCCGTCCAGCCCGACCTTCACGTCTACGCGGCTGTTAACCACGAATTTGCTGTCGCCATGCACCAGGTTGCTGTATTGCGGATCGATTGCGGCGGAGAAGCTCACACCGTTTTCCGACAACGACCGCTCCAGCACCTGGCCTACCTGTACACCGTGTAAGATCAGCGGCTGACCGGCTTCGATACCGTAACTTTCCGGCGCGTTCAGCGTTATTGTCACCACGCCGGGTTTTTGCAGCAGGGCTTTATCCGCCGGGGCAACCACAAAGGTGTTGCTGGGCTGGCCTTCGCCGGGGATCAACTCGAAGGTACTGCCTGTCAGGAGGCTGCTGATGCTGGCATCACTCAGGGACAGTTTCGGGCTGCGCATTTCGATACGCGTTTTCTCGCGCAGAAGATCTACCACGCTTGGGTCAACCGTCATCTCCCCGGTTACGGAACCGCCCGGATTGAGCGTCATTTTGGTGAGCTGACCGACCTCCAGCCCCTGATACATCAGCGGCGTAGAACCGGCTTTTAACCCTTTGGCATCGGGCAGGGCAAGTTTGACGATCACGCCACGCTGGCTGTGCGCCAGGTCGGCATACAGGCCGAACGTGTCATCTGCGGCGGCAGGGCTGGAATTTTCCGGGGAGTCAAAGGCAATGGCACCATTGACCAGCGCGGCCAGACTTTCAAGCTTCACTTTCGCACCGCTGAGGCTTAGGTCAGCATCCACGCCGGAAACGTTCCAGAAACGGCTGCCTTTTTTCACCAGATTGGTAAAGCGACGCTCGATTAACACATCGATAGTCACCCCATGCTTGTTGGGGTTGATGGCGTAATCGTACACCCGGCCCACCGGGATTTTACGGAAGTACACCAGCGAGCCGCTGTTGAGTGACCCTAAGTCCGGCGCCTGAAGGTGGATCATCAGATCCCCGTTATTGAGACGATATTTGGGCTGCGTATCAAGCGCCACAAAGTGATCCTGTGGCTCACCTTTACCCGGCATCATGCCGATATAGTTCCCGCCAACCAGCGCATCAAGACCGGACACCCCGGCCAGAGAGGCCTTTGGCGTGACCAGCCAGAACTGTGTTTCGCTGCGCAGCGCGTCCTGCATATCGGATTTGATGCTGGCCCGCACCTGAATCTTATTCAGCCCTTTTCCAAGGGAGATATCCTGGACGGTACCGACTTCCACCCCCTGGAAACGCACCGGGGTACGTCCGGCCACAATGCCGTCGGCAGACTGGAAATCAATGGTGATGGTACTTCCGCGATCTTCATAGCTCGTCCAGATAAGCCAGCCTGCAATCATCAGGGCGATGACAGGCAGCAACCAGAATGGCGAAATGCGGCGTTTTGTTTTAATTCTCGCTTCAGTCGGCGAAGCGGGGGTTTCCTGACTCATGTGCATCCCAAAGTAAGCGGCTATCCAGCCATTCCACAGCAAGAATAGTCAATATCACCGCAGAGCCGAAATAAAAAGCTGCGGGTCCCATTGTAAAAGCAAGTAGCTGGTCGCGGTTAATCAGCGACATCATCAACGAAATCACGAACAGATCCAACATCGACCAGCGGCCAATCCAGGTAACGAAGCGCAGGAGCAGGATACGGGTACGTAAGCCTTGCTCACATTTAAAGTGAATACTGATGAGCAGGGTAAACATCACTACCACTTTGGTAAACGGCACCAGAATACTGGCGATAAACACAATTGCCGCCACGCCAATATTACTGTGCGCAAGGGAGATAATGCCCGAGAGGATGGTATCCTCCTGCCGCCCGCCATTCACGTAAATAATCGATATCGGCAACATGTTGGCAGGAAGCAGGAATATCAACGAGGCAATGAGGGCGGCCCAGCATTTTTGCAGGCTATTGTTGCGCCGCAGTCGCAAGGGAATATGGCAGCGTGGGCAGCGGCCGCGCGCATCGGGCAGCCCGGTGTAGTGGCAGCCCAGACAGACCCGGAGATTCTCGTCCGGGCGCGTGGCGGGGCGCTGCGGGTAAAATCGCTCCCAGAGCTGCTCAACGTTGAGATGGATCAGCGTCAGGATACTGAGCAATACCAGACAGATAAAAGCAAAGAGGCCGACGCCCGGTTGCAGAAACGCGTAGTCCTGCACTTTTATGGAGGCCACGCCAACGCCCACCAGATAGATATCCAGCATCACCCACTCTTTGAGCTTATCGAGCATCAGCAACACCGGACGCAGGTTCATGCCGAGAATATTACCGAACCAGAGATACGCAATGGCGGCGACCAGCACCAGCGGTGCACCAACGGTGCAGAAAAGCACCATGGCTGCAGTCACCGGATCGCCCTGGCGCGTCATCTGCCAGATCCCCTGCAGCACGTTGGCATCAATGCGCACGCCGAGCAGGTAGAGCTTCAGCAGCGGCTCGCTCCAGGCAAAGGGCATCAACAGCAGCATGGTAACCGCCATGGCGGCGAGACGGGTTAATGACCAGTCCCGGCCATCACGAATTTTGGCGTCGCAGCGGGGACAAAAGGCGCTTTGGTGCGATTTCATCTTCGGCAACATAAAAAGCGTATCGCACTGGGGGCAACGCTGATAATGTGCACGAGGCAAAGCTGCGCTTACCGTATGGACAGTTATCTTTTTTGTCGGCGTGATTTTGGTTGTTTTTAAGGCCATCAGTTGCGCACAAATAGGTATTGTTGAAAGTTATAATAACTCATGAATGGATTCATCTTGAGCATGAGCGCATTTAATGCTTATTTTAATAGGCTATGCGGTAATTTTGTAAGACAACTAAGTGATTGAAGAATGAACAAAACAGAATTCTACGCGGACCTGAACCGCGATTTTAAGGCATTGATGGCGGGTGAGACCAGCTTCTTAGCCACTCTGGCAAATACTAGCGCATTGCTGTTTGAACGTCTCTCTGACGTGAACTGGGCCGGTTTTTATCTTCTGGAAGGTGAAACGCTGGTGCTGGGGCCGTTCCAGGGCAAACTGGCCTGTGTACGCATTCCGGTCGGCCGGGGTGTCTGCGGCACGGCAGTCGCCGAGAATCAGGTACAGCGTGTGGAAGATGTGCATGCGTTTGACGGGCACATTGCCTGTGATGCCGCCAGTAATTCTGAAATCGTGCTGCCGCTGGTGGTAAAAAATCAGATTATTGGCGTTCTGGACATCGACAGTACGGTCTTCAGTCGCTTTACAATCGAGGACGAACAGGGGCTGCGCGAGCTGGTGGCGAATCTGGAAAACGTTCTTGCAGCAACCGATTATCAAAAATTCTTTGCGAGCGTCGCAGGATAATCAACGGATAACGTAGCATTTACTGATAGCGTCATTATAATGACGCCTGTTCATGCCTGCGCTTGTTGGCAACGTCCGTTGTAATCAGGAAATTTCATGGAAAATCAACCTAAGTTGAATAGCAGTAAAGAAGTTATCGCATTTCTGGCCGAGCGTTTCCCACAGTGCTTCAGCGCTGAAGGCGAAGCTCGTCCCCTGAAAGTCGGTATTTTTCAGGATCTGGTAGCACGCGTTGAGGGGGAAATGAACCTCAGCAAAACTCAGCTGCGTTCCGCCTTACGTCTTTATACTTCGAGCTGGCGTTACCTGTACGGTATCAAACCGGGCGCGACTCGCGTGGATCTTGACGGCAACCCATGTGGTGAGCTGGACGAGCAGCACGTCGAGCATGCACGTAAGCAGCTTGAAGAAGCCAAAGCACGCGTTCAGGCACAACGTGCAGAACAGCAGGCGAAAAAACGTGAAGCCGCTGCGGCAAACGGCCAGGAAGAAGCGCCTCGCCGTGAGCGTAAACCGCGTCCTGCACCGCGTCGCACCGAAAATAACGATCGCAAACCGCGTGCTGACAAACCAGCAGCTAAAGCCCCGCGCGCGCCTCGTGAAGAGCAGCGCCACACTCCGGTTTCAGACATCAACGCCCTGAGCGTCGGTCAGGCACTGAAGGTAAAAGCGGGTAACAATGCAATGGACGCCACCGTTATGGAAATCACCAAAGATGGCGTTCGTGTACAGCTGACTTCTGGTATGTCAATGATTGTACGCGCAGAACACTTGTTGTTCTGAAACGGAGGCCAAGCCTGGCATGAACACTTTTTTTAAGCTCACCGCGCTGGCGGGCCTGTTTGCCATAACAGGCCATGCTTTCGCAGTGGACGATATTACGCGTGTTGATCAAATTCCGGTTCTCAAGGAAGAGACGCAGCACGCGACGGTGAGCGAGCGTGTGACGTCACGCTTCACCCGTTCGCACTATCGTCAGTTCGATCTCGATCAGGCCTTTTCGGCCAAAATCTTCGACCGCTATCTGAACTTGCTGGATTACAGCCATAACGTACTGCTCGCCAGCGATGTCGAGCAGTTCGCCAAACGTAAATCCGACGTCGGTGATGAGCTGCGTTCCGGCAAGCTGGATCTGTTCTACGATCTGTATAACCTGGCACAAAAGCGCCGCTTTGAACGTTATCAATATGCGCTGAAAGTGCTGGAACGTCCGATGGACTTCACCGGCAATGACACCTTTAATCTGGACCGCAGTAAAGCGCCCTGGCCGAAAGACGAAGCCGAGCTGAACGCCCTGTGGGACAGCAAAGTGAAGTACGACGAACTGAGTCTCAAGCTCACTGGCAAAGATGAGAAAGAGATCCGTGACACGCTGACGCGCCGTTACAAGTTTGCCATTCGTCGTCTGGCACAAACCAACAGCGAAGATGTTTTCTCGCTGGCAATGACTGCCTTTGCCCACGAAATCGACCCGCATACGAACTATCTCTCCCCGCGTAACACCGAACAGTTCAATACCGAAATGAGCCTGTCTCTGGAAGGTATCGGCGCGGTGCTGCAGATGGACGACGATTACACGGTGATCAACTCCATGGTTGCGGGTGGCCCGGCATCAAAAAGCAAAGCGATAAGCGTAGGCGATCGCATTGTCGGTGTAGGCCAAACCGGGCAGAACATGGTTGATGTCATCGGCTGGCGTCTGGACGATGTGGTTGCGCTGATCAAAGGTCCGAAAGGCAGCAAAGTTCGTCTTGAAATTCTGCCTGCCGGGAAAGGCACCAAAACCCGTATCGTTACCCTGACCCGTGAGCGTATTCGTCTTGAAGACCGCGCGGTGAAAATGTCGGTGAAAACCGTCGGTAAAGAGAAGGTGGGTGTACTTGATATCCCTGGCTTCTACGTAGGGCTGACCGATGACGTAAAAGTGCAGCTGCAGAAGCTTGAGAAGCAGAACGTCAGCAGCGTGATCATCGATCTGCGCAGCAACGGCGGTGGTGCACTGACAGAAGCCGTTTCTCTGTCTGGCCTGTTTATCCCGTCTGGTCCGGTCGTGCAGGTGCGCGATAACAACGGTAAAGTGCGTGAAGATGCCGACAATGATGGCGTGGTTTACTACAAAGGCCCGCTGGTGGTGCTGGTCGATCGCTTCAGTGCGTCAGCGTCAGAAATCTTTGCCGCTGCAATGCAGGACTATGGCCGCGCGCTGATCGTGGGTGAGCCGACGTTCGGTAAAGGTACCGTCCAGCAGTATCGTTCTCTGAATCGTATTTATGATCAGATGCTGCGTCCGGAATGGCCTGCGCTGGGGTCTGTTCAGTACACCATTCAGAAATTCTATCGTGTGAACGGCGGCAGTACGCAGCGTAAGGGCGTGACGCCAGACATCATGATGCCGACAGGCACGGAAGAGACGGAAACCGGTGAGAAGTTTGAAGATAACGCGTTGCCGTGGGATAGCATCAATGCCGCGACTTACGTGAAAGCCGGTGATATGACCCAGTTTGGTCCGGAGCTACTGAAAGACCACAACGAACGCATCGCGAAAGATCCTGAATTCCAGTACATCATGAAGGACATTGCCCGCTTTAATGCCCTGAAAGAAAAACGGAATATTGTTTCTCTGAACTACGCTCAGCGTGAGAAAGAGAACAATGAGGATGACGCAACGCGTCTGGCGCGTATCAACGATCGCTTCAAACGTGAAGGTAAACCGTTGCTCAAGAAACTGGACGATCTGCCAAAAGATTACCAGGAGCCGGATCCGTACCTGGACGAGACGGTACATATCGCTCTTGACCTGGCGAAACTCGAAAAAGCCAGGCCCGCCGAGCAACCCGCTCCGGCAAAATAATCCCCAACAGGCACAAGAAATTGTGCCTGTTTCTTTTTGTTCTGCATCCTTCCGTCAGGCAGATTTCCAATTGTGTAAAGTTGTGTCTTTCTGGTGACTTACGCCCTTCGTATGCTTGAAAATAGCCACAATACCCATACGATGTGGGTAATCGCATAGTGCGTTTTGTTAAACTGAGGTTAAAAGAAAATTATGATGCGAATCGCGCTCTTCCTGCTCACCAACCTGGCGGTAATGGTGGTATTCGGGCTGGTGCTAAGCCTGACAGGAATTCAGTCGAGTAGCGTTCAGGGTCTGTTGATTATGGCGCTGCTGTTTGGTTTTGGTGGCTCTTTTATTTCACTTCTGATGTCGAAGTGGATGGCGCTGAAATCGGTAGGTGGTGAGGTCATTGAACAGCCGCGCAACGATATGGAGCAGTGGCTGATGAATACGGTGGCGCAGCAAGCTAAGCAGGCGGGGATCGCCATGCCGCAGGTTGCCATTTACCATGCGCCGGACATCAATGCCTTTGCTACGGGTGCCCGTCGCGATGCGTCGCTGGTTGCCGTAAGTACCGGGCTGCTGCAGAACATGAGCCGTGACGAAGCCGAAGCGGTTATCGCGCACGAAATCAGCCATATTGCGAACGGTGACATGGTAACCATGACGCTGATTCAGGGCGTGGTGAACACCTTTGTGATCTTTATTTCCCGTATTCTGGCGCAGATCGCCGCTGGCTTTATGGGTGGAAACCGCGATGAAGGTGAAGAGAGCAACGGTAACCCGCTGATCTACTTCGCGGTATCAATGGTTCTGGAACTGGTGTTCGGCATTCTGGCCAGCATCATCATCATGTGGTTCTCCCGTCACCGTGAATTCCATGCGGATGCCGGCTCTGCGAAACTGGTTGGTCGTGAGAAGATGATTGCTGCCCTGCAGCGTCTGAAAACCAGCTACGAGCCGCAGGAAGCTAACAGCATGATGGCATTCTGCATCAACGGAAAATCAAAATCGTTGAGCGAGCTGTTTATGTCTCACCCGCCACTGGATAAACGTATTGAAGCGCTGCGCAGCGGGGAATACCTGAAGAAACGCTGAAGATACAGTCTCCCCCGGGCGGAGGTAACTCCGCCCGGCTTTTTTTACGCCTGTACGCTGGGCTGCGTGACGCGCAGGCCGCTGACGATCGCGGCAAGGGTGGCAAGTGCGCCTGCGGTGAGGAGCGCAAGGTGATTACCATTCTGCCCGGCGAGGTTGAACATCAGGGCGACCAAGGCCGCACCGGTGCTTTGCCCCAGCAGGCGCGCGGTACCCAACATGCCACTGGCTCCTCCACTGCGGTGGCGCGGTGCGGAGGTGATAATGGTGTGGTTGTTCGGCGACTGGAACAGGCCAAAACCGGCACCGCAGAGGATCATGCGCCAGATAATATCCAGGTCCGTAGGTTGCGAGGGAAGCAGCGCCAGCGCAAACAGACCCGCCGCCATGACTGCCAGCCCCAGCGCGCCCAGTAATCCGGCATGCACGCGCTCTATGAGATAACCTGCCAGCGGTGCCATCACCATCGTTGCCAGCGGCCATGGGGTCAGCAGCAGTCCGGTCTCTACTTCCGAACGTCCTATTACGCTCTGCAGGAAAAAGGGCAGAGAGACGAGGGCGAGCATCTGGGCGCAGAACGAACAGATGGAGGTGCATATTGAGAGCGAAAAAAGTGGAATACGCAGCAGATCCACCGGCAGTAACGGCACAGGCAAAGCGAGCTGGCGGCGAACAAAGAAGTAGCCAATGATCAGCAGAGCAGCAACCTCTGCGACGGTCAGCAGGAGTGATTGACCCTGCGCAAAGCCGCTCAGGGCCGTAATCAACAGGCCAAAGGTCAGCGCATTCATCACCGCACTGGCGATATCAAAACGAGGCATGGTGCTTTTGGGGCCGTTCCCCGGCAGATAGCGCAGGGCAAAGAAAATGGCCACCATACCCAGCGGCACATTGATGGCGAACAACCATTGCCATGAGGCGACAGACAGTATAGCCGCCGCAATGGTGGGCCCGGCGGCCGAGGATACCGCCACAATAAAGGAGTTTATTCCCATTCCGCGCCCCAAATGGCGCTGAGGATAAATTAAGCGAATCAACGCGGTATTCACGCTCATCAACGCCGCGCCGCCAAAACCCTGCGCAATGCGGGCCAGCGTCAGCATATGCAGCGAATCAGAGAGGGCGCAGAACAGGGAGGTTAAGGTAAACACAGCCAGACCGCACTGATATACCCGCCGGTAGCCAAACATATCGCCCAGAAACGAGAACGAGAGCAGTGAAATCACGATCGCTATCTGATAAGCGTTAACAATCCAGATTGAGCTGGCGGGTGAGGCATGCAGATCGCTGGCAATGGTGGGCAGGGCAACATTGGCAATCGCGCCGTCGAGTACGGCCATTGAAATACCGATGATAATCGTAGCGATAGCGCCATACCGCTGGCGTAAAGGCAGGCCATCGGACAGTTTTTTTTCCATGTGGGATGAATAGCTCAGTGTGAAATTATTCTCAGGGTAACTATTTTAGCACTGTTACAACCGCTTTATGTCGCAGATTTGTAACGAAGTAAACGCGGATTGATTGCAGCAGGCATGACGGGAATTTATAATAAAAACCGGTTCTGATTTTTATAAAACACTCTCTATGAGGTGATGAATGGCAATTGCAGATTTGGATAAACAACCCGATTCTGTTTCTTCCGTGCTGAAGGTGTTTGGCATCCTGCAGGCGCTCGGAGAAGAGCGTGAAATTGGTATTACAGAATTGTCGCAGCGTGTGATGATGTCGAAAAGCACCGTTTATCGCTTTTTGCAAACCATGAAGTCACTGGGGTATGTCGCGCAGGAAGGCGAGTCTGAAAAATATTCTCTGACGCTGAAACTGTTCGAATTAGGTGCCCGTGCGCTGCAAAACGTTGACCTGGTGCGTAGTGCAGATATCCAGATGCGTGAGCTCTCTCGTCTGACCAAAGAAACCATTCACCTGGGTGCTCTGGATGAAGACAGCATTGTTTACATCCATAAAATTGACTCTATGTATAACCTGCGCATGTACTCTCGCATCGGGCGTCGCAATCCGTTATACAGCACGGCTATCGGCAAAGTTCTGCTGGCCTGGCGCGACCGTGAAGAAGTGAAGCAGATTCTGGATGGGGTGGAGTACAAACGCAGTACCCAGCGTACCATCACCAGCACGGACGAACTGCTGACGGTGCTTGATAAGGTACGTGAGCAGGGCTATGGCGAAGATAACGAAGAGCAGGAAGAAGGGCTGCGCTGCATTGGTGTGCCGGTATTTGACCGCTTTGGTGTGGTGATTGCGGGCTTGAGTATCTCCTTCCCGACGCTGCGCTTCTCAGAAGAACGTCTGCATGAGTATGTTGCTATTCTTCATACCGCCGCGCGTAAGATTTCTGAGCAGATGGGCTATAACGCGTATCCGTTTTAACCCCTCTCAGCATAAAAAAACGCCGCAGACATTGCGGCGTTTTTTATCGGTCGTAAAAAAGGGTAATTAACCGTTATCAATGACGACGGAAGTTTTACGCAGGACCGGGCAGTTGGTTAACCCGATGATCCCGCTATCAGAATGCAGGTACTGGGCGGTGCTCATTCCCTGGGCAGTCAGGTATTTACACTGGATACCTAATCCAGCTGCGTTTTCGGTGCTCCCCACAAGCACGCCATATCCGGTTAATAAAAGGCCAATCCATACTACGGCCAGTGCAATAATTGTTCGAATGATTAAATGCATCATTGCCTCTTTATCTTTGTTGTCATGCCTCAAGACTAAACGGTTTACTCTATGAAACAAGTGCATGATTCTGAAAAGGGCTTACAGGCGTTACAGTTAGTCCTTGTTTAAGATAACCGTGATAACCTGTATGCAACAGGTGTTAAGACGGAGTGTGGAGTGAAAAAAATACGCTGGGTAATTCTGGTTATCGTGCTGATTGCATGCGTGGTGTTGTGGACGCAGACGATCAATGTGATGTGCGATCAGGATGTACAGTTTTTTAGCGGCGTTTGCGCAATCAATAAGTTTATTCCGTGGTAACAGGCATTTTTTCTTAAGGTGATTTCCTTCCTTCGCGCCAGTGGTAAAATGCGTGTTTTTATTGAGGTGGTGAAATGGGTGAGTTACTGAATTCAGGGCTGCTGAATATGGCATCCCTGATGGTTTCTGTCGTTGTTTTGCTGGTGGGACTTGTGATCTGGTTTTTCGTGAACCGTGCGAGCTCCCGGACGAACGAGCAGATCGAACTGCTGGAAGCGCTGCTCGATCAGCAAAAGCGTCAGAATGCGCTGTTACGCCGTCTGTGTGAGGCTAACGAACCGGAAGAGAAAGAAACGGCGAAAGAAGCTGCTGCGGAAGAGAGCGACGACAAAGACGACTTCATCCGTCTGGTGGCAGAGCGTTAATCTTTCTGACCTGGGAGGTAGTTGTGGTCTGGAAAAATCCCTGGTATGACGCCTCCCTGAAGCATCACACGCCGAACGGTTTTCAGAATACCTGTCCCGTTGGGCATCAGCCCGGCGACCTTGAGCGCTGGCGTAAAGCGCGTAAAGAAGCCGGTTTGCCCAAACCTCCTGCGCTCGGTTATGACGACTTTATCCGCCAGTGGTGGCAGCCCGTGTCGCTTAATCAACCTCATGAAGATGGGGTATGGTGGCTGGGGCATGCGAGTATGCTGCTGCAAATGGACGGCAATACTCTTCTCACCGACCCGGTGTTTTCCCGACGCGCCTCTCCCGTACCGTTCCTGGGCCCCCTGCGCAGAACGCCTCCCGCTCTCTCAGTGGAACAACTCACGCAGCTTGATGCAGTGGTTATCTCCCACAATCATTACGATCACCTTGATGACGCGACCGTTCGCCGTATCCTGAAGCGCTTTCCCGACGTCAGTTTCTTCGTGCCGTTAGGACTTGCACAGTGGTTTCGCCGCCGGGGAGCAAGGCGCATCGTTGAGCTCGACTGGTGGCAGAGTATCACCTGGCAGGGGATAACCCTGACCGCCGTTCCGGCACAGCACTGGAGCATGCGAACATTCTGGAACCGCAATCGCTCTCTGTGGTGTGGCTGGGTCTTTGAGGGACGACACCGCCGTTTCTGGTTTAGCGGCGATACGGGTTACTCTCCGGAGCTGCTTTTGATCCCGGAACGATTGGGCAAAATCGACGCCGCCGCGTTGCCCATTGGCGCCTATGCACCAAGATGGTTCATGGCGGTACACCATATGGATCCGCAATCTGCCGTCGCATTGTGGCAGCAACTGGGGAGTCCCTTAGCTTTTCCCATTCACTGGGGCGTGTTTGAACTGGCGGATGAATCACTTGATGAACCTGTCAGAGAGTTAACTGACGCGCTTGTTAATTTAGCACCGGTTAATAATTCCTTCAGGATACTGAAAATTGGTGAATATTTATCCTTGTAAGCGAAGCGATGATTTGTTGCATATATTCTGCTATTAAAGCCACTATCTAATGTTTTATTTTTATCGAAACGTTTTGCTTGCCTTCTTTTGAGGCAGAGTCATAAAAATTTCATTATTTTGGTGCATAACGTTTTTATTATCTGGTGATTTTTAACACAGTTTGGCCGGGCTTATTAGCTGTGTATTTTCTTTGTAACAATACAGTTGCGTTACAATGATTTGAGCATAACTTTTCACAAAATGTTCTAAATCAATCACTGTTTCCGGCTTTCTTTCGTGGGTTGCTGGACGCATTGTAATGATTGAGCTATGTTAAAAAAGTCTTTGATTACAGCGGGTGTGAAAGCGACGTTGAGTCTGTATAAGGACGAGGACTGGTTTGTATGCGGTAAGCATAAATGTGCAAATCCTTACAGGCTGTGTTCGAATTTGTGCGGCGGATCGAGACATGTTTAAAAATGGCTTGCCATATTAAACATAGTGTGTGATAACACGTTTTGGGTCAAACGAGGTACAGTTCTGTTTATGTGTGGCATTTTCAGTAAAGAAGTCCTGAGTAAACACGTTGTCGTTGAATACTGCTTCTCTGCCGAACCTTATATTAGTGCCTCAAGCAGTAATGTCTCAGTTTTATCTCAGTCAATGCCTGCGGGCTAAGAAAACACTCTAAGGAATTTTGCAAATGGCAAAGATTAAAGGTCAAGTTAAGTGGTTCAACGAGTCTAAAGGTTTTGGTTTCATTACTCCTGCTGACGGCAGCAAAGACGTGTTCGTACACTTCTCTGCAATCCAGGGTAACGGCTTCAAAACTCTGGCTGAAGGCCAGAACGTTGAGTTCGAAATTCAGGACGGCCAGAAAGGCCCAGCTGCAGTTAACGTAACTGCTATCTGATCGAACCGCTGCTGACTGAAGCGCGTAGCACTTCAATCTCAGACATAAAGCCTCGCAAACGCGGGGCTTTTTTATATGCCTTATCTTTCAAAATATTACCATCCCTGTCTCTGTTAGTAACTTGTTGCAAAGCTACGAGATTATTAGCACTGTTTTCCCCCCTCCACAGCGGCTTTTCCCGTTAAATCAGGGCGTTGTTCAACAGCCCTGGGGTTCAGGTGAAGAAGAAAATGATACCGAGTGCCGGCAGTTTCACCCCGGCACGTTTTGCTCTGCTCTGTTTTGCTATTTTTTGCAGCCTGGCATTTTTACTGGGACGCGTTGCCTGGCTGCAGATTATTAAACCTGACAATCTGGTAAAACAGGAAGATATGCGATCGCTGCGTGAGGTGGCGATTGATGCACCGCGTGGCATGATCATGGATCGTGAAGGCCGTCCGCTGGCGGTGAGTGTGCCCGTCAGGGCCGTGTGGGCCGACCCCAAAACGGTGCTGGCAAAAGGTGGGGTTGGGTTTGATGACCGCTGGCAGGCGCTGGCCAGTGCGCTGCATCTCTCCCTCAGCACGCTGGCATCGCGTATTAACAGCAATCCACAGGGGCGCTTCATTTACCTTGCCCGTCAGGTGGATCCTGCTCAGGCGCAGTGGATCGATAAACTCAATTTGCCGGGCATCAACCTGCGCGATGAGTCCCGGCGTTTTTATCCGGCAGGCCATGTGGCCGCAAACCTTATCGGTTTTACCAATATTGATGGTCAGGGGATTGAAGGCGTAGAGAAGAGCTTCAACGCGCAGCTTATGGGGAAGGCCGGGGTCCGGCAGGTGAGGGAGGACCGCTATGGACGCGTGGTGGAAAACCTGACCGAAGTGGCGCCCGTTCCTGCGCATAATATCCAGTTGAGCATTGACGAGCGTCTGCAAACCATCACCGAGGACGCGCTTGATAATGCGGTTGCCTGGAATAAAGCCGAGTCGGGTGCATCGGTCCTGATCAATATCCCCACAGGGGAAATACTCGCCATGGCGAGCTATCCCGATTTCAACCCGAACAACCGTGAAGGTGCAACGTTAAACGATTTTCGTAATCGTGCCATTAGCGATACCTTCGAACCCGGCTCCACCGTTAAGCCGCTGGTTCTGATGACGGCATTGCAGCAGGGGCTGGTGCAACCTGACAGCGTCATTGATACCCATCCGTATACTCTTGACGGTCACCGTATCCGTGATGTGGGTTACTACCCGGAACTGACGATGACCGGGATCCTGCAAAAATCGAGCGACACCGGTGTATCCCGTCTCTCTCTGGCGATGCCCATCCAGCATCTTATCGATACCTACCGGAACTTTGGCTTTGGCACCAATACCGGGCTGGGTTTAACGGGCGAAAGCTCAGGGTTACTGCCGCAGCGTAAATTCTGGAGTCAACTCGACAGGGCAACCTTTGCCTTCGGCTACGGCCTGATGGTTACGCCCCTTCAGCTGGCCCATGTCTACGCCACCATTGGCGGGTATGGGCTTGAGCGCCCGCTCTCGATCACCCGTATCGATCCGCCGGTGATAGGCCACAGAGTCATGCCAGAAGAGATTGCCCATGAAGTGGAACACATGATGGAAAGCGTGGCGCTTCCGGGCGGTGGAGGAGTGAAGGCCGCCGTACGGGATTACCGGGTGGCGGTCAAAACCGGTACGGCGAAGAAGATTGATGACAGTGGCAAGTACGTCGATAAGTATGTCGCCTATACCGCAGGCGTTGCGCCTGCCAGCGACCCGCGTTTTGCGCTGGTGGTAGTCATAAACGATCCGCAGAACGGTGCCTATTATGGTGGTGCCGTTTCAGCGCCCGTATTCAGTGAGATCATGGGGAATGTGCTGCGCCTGGAGAACGTGAAACCGGATGGCTTGCCGGCTGATTCCGGCCACCTTATCGTCATGCGTTAACCCTGGCGTTTTATAACGGGGCGAATAGCGGTACACTTCGCCCTTTGATTTATGCCCCGGAGTTGTCATGCCCTTCAGTTGCCCCCTTTGTCACGCGCGCCTGACGCGTTCTGAGAAAAGTTATGCGTGTCCGCAGGGACATCAGTTTGATATGGCGAAAGAGGGGTATGTGAATCTTCTGCCGGTACAGCATAAACGCTCCCGCGATCCGGGCGACAGCGCAGAGATGATGCAGGCGCGACGTGCCTTTCTGGATGCCGGACATTACAAGCCGCTAAGGGAG
Organism: Enterobacter cloacae complex sp. 277I4; assembly: GCF_050031465.1. Lineage (NCBI taxonomy): Bacteria > Pseudomonadati > Pseudomonadota > Gammaproteobacteria > Enterobacterales > Enterobacteriaceae > Enterobacter > Enterobacter cloacae complex sp. 277I4. The sequence goes on along the minus strand of NZ_JBLGWC010000001.1, from coordinate 3,014,548 downwards.
AGTGTCGCGCAGCTGCTGGACCACACGCTGACGCAGAGTGCCTCCGCTCTGCTGGATATCGGCTGTGGTGAAGGGTATTACACTGCAAGGTTTGCCGAAATTGCCGCCGGGAAGGGCGCGCAGACGACGGGTCTGGACGTGTCGAAAGCGGCGATCCGCGCAGCGGCAAAACGCTACGCGGGGGTGATGTTCTGCGTGGCCTCAAGCCACCGGCTGCCGTTTGAAGATGCCAGCATGGATGCCGTTGTGCGTATTTATGCTCCCTGTAAGGCAGAAGAGCTGGCCCGGGTGGTGAAACCCGGCGGGTGGGTGATAACCGTCACGCCTGGACCACGTCATTTGATGGAGCTGAAAGGGCTGATTTATGACGAGGTTCGCCTGCATGCTCCCCATTCAGAACAACTGGCTGGTTTTGTGCTCAGGCAGGAAGAAACCGTAGCATATGAGATGGATCTGACAGGGGATGAAGCCGTGGCGTTACTGCAAATGACGCCGTTTGCCTGGCGGGCAAAACCGTCTGTCCGGGAGACGCTGGCTGCACAGGCCACGTTTCGCTGCCAGACGGATTTCAGCATCCACTGCTGGCAGCGCGAAGGTTAACCCGCGAAGTGTGCCCAGAGTATCTGGGCACCAATACCGATTAACACGATCCCGCCCAGGATCTCGGCTCGCTTACCCAGCAGCGGGCCGATAAAACGGCCAACCATCATGCCCAGGGTGGACATAATCAGTGTGGCGCAACCAATGGCCAGCGCGGTGGCAATGATATTCACCTGCAGGAAGGCAAGACCAACACCGACGGCCATCGCGTCAAGGCTGGTGGCAATTGCGGTGGTGACCAGCAGCCAGAACCCGTGGCGGTGCTGAGGCTCTTCATCTTCATCGCTGTTGCCACGGAATCCTTCAATCACCATTCGTCCGCCGAGAAAAACCAGCAGCACAAACGCAATCCAGTGGTTCCACTCCAGTACAAACTGGCTGGCCAGCATACCCAGGCCCCAGCCGATAAGCGGCGTCAGGGTTTCGATAGCACCGAAAATCAGACCTGTGCGCAGCGCTTCAGAAAATTTTGGTTTATGGAGTGTGGCACCTTTTCCGATGGAAGCAGCAAAAGCATCCATGGACATGCCGAAAGCGAGAAGAATGGTGGCGGAGATGTTCATACAAGCGTCCAGACCGGGAGATATCCATATGACACATCACTGCCCCCAGTAAACAGCAGTTGATGTATCTATGGTCTCGCCTGACCGTCGCACAATGATGTGCAGAAAACGATCCGTACGCGCCACGTTTTTCAACGAGTATGTTGACACGTACATTTCCTGAGTACAGGAAATTAGCTACTCCCCAACGACGGGCGCAACCTTAACATATTTTGAGAATATAAAACAACAACAGCGGGGGTATTATTTTATTATCTTGTTGATAACGATTTTCATTTAGATTTATTCGTAAAAATAGCGTTAAAAAATAGGAAGGATAAAAAGAATGGAATATAGCTATGGCTATATTTCGTGAGCAACGTTAACACGGAATATAGCCGACGCTATAAATATAACTTATTGAGTTTTAATGAGTAATTTGTATATCTTTTCCAGGTCATCTATATTTTTGACCCGAATGAGCAGGCGGCGCTGTTCTAATTGCATCACCAGCACCCCGTCTTCAGATAAATTCATCTCTTTAATGCGGTTATATTCTATCCAGACATTGGCAAAGAAGAACCCGTGTTTTTTAAAAATGATTTTTGGCGAACGGATCCAGAACAGGTAAATCGCCATTAATGCCAGCGCACATAATAACCATGTGGTTAATATTGCACCATGGCTGGTCACGTTATTGTAAATCAGGATGACCACCAGACCGGCGAAGATAAACGCATCAATGCGTCCACGGCGTAAGAGGGGAAGGGTCAGCAGCGTCTCGCCGTGGCGGCGAGGCATAATGAACTCGTCATAGATCGCGTAAGCCAGAAGGGCAACAATAAACAAAACCAGTACGGTGTCCGTGACAGTCATTCATCCTCCAGATAAAAAAACCGGGGGCAAGCCCCCGGCGTATAACATAAAGCTTTACAGGCCCAACAGACCAACAGCGTAGCCCGCGATACCGATGACGAAGAAGCCAACGATGATCCACAGCGGGTTCACTTTCTTACGCAGCAGCCACATACAGGCGAAGGTCAACAGCAGCGGCACCAGGCCAGGCATCAGCTGGTCAAGGATGGTCTGCACGGTGGTCACACGGGTTTGCCCATCCTGTCCGGTGATGGTTGAAACCACCAGCGGGATGTTCACGTGCGTCCACTTGTTAACCAGCGCCCCCATCACAAACAGGCCGAGGATTGACGCCCCCTCTGTCAGTTTTTGCAGGAAGCCGCCGCCCATATCTTTAACGATATCCACCCCTTTACGGTAACCGTACGCCACGCCGTAGTAACGGGTCAGCAGACGCACCGCATTGAACAGGATGAAAAACAGCAGTGGACCGAGCAGGCTGCCGCTCATCGCGATACCCGCGCCCAGCGCTGCAAAGACCGGACGAACGGTACCCCAGAAGATCGGGTCACCTACGCCTGCCAGCGGACCCATCAGACCGACTTTAATACCGTTGATGGCACCATCGTCGATCTCTGCGCCGTTTGCACGCTGCTCTTCCATCGCCAGGGTAACGCCCAGTACCGGTGCCGCTACGTAAGGATGGGTGTTAAAGAATTCCAGGTGACGCTTAATCGCCTGGCGACGTGCTTCGTTGTTCTCCGGGTAGAGGCGTTTGATCGCCGGTACCATGGAGAAGCAGAAGCCCAGGGCCTGCATACGTTCGAAGTTCCATGAACCCTGAAACAGGTTAGAACGGATGAACACGCCACGAATATCACCCGGAGTGAGTTTCTTCTCAGGGGTAGTTTTAGTCATATCAACCATTTCGCTCACCTGTTAGTCCAGTTCGTTATCGAGATCGTTATTACCAGCAGCCTGCGCTGGGGCACCTGCAACGCGGTTATATTTCGGGCTGAGCTGGATGTAGAGAATTGCCATTACCGCACCAATCACACCCAGAGCAACCAGGTTGAAGTTGGTGAACGCCGCGGTTACGAAGCCCAGGTAGAAGAATGGCATCAGGTAGCCTGCGCGCATCATGTTGATGACCATCGCATAACCAACCACCACGATCATACCACCGGCGATGTTCAGACCGCTGGTGACCACTTCAGGGATGGCGTTGAGCATGCCCTGAACTTCGCTGGTGCCTACGGAGATAGCGACGATAACGGCAGGAATAGCGATACGCATCGCCTGCAGGAACAGGGACGAGACGTGGATCCAGGAGAGCGCCGTGAGGTTGCCGTTTTCGGCCGCCTTATCCGCCGCGTGCTGGAAAGCCACGGTGATAGTACGAACGATAATGGTCAGTACCTGGCCTGCGGCGGCCAGCGGAATTGCCAGAGCGATACCGGCACCGATGCTTTGATGACCGGCAATGACCAACACGGTTGAAATAATGGACGCCAGCGCGGCATCGGGCGCAACCGCCGCACCGATGTTCATCCAGCCAAGGGCGATCATTTCCAGGGTACCACCGATGATGATACCGGTTTTCATATCACCGAGAACGGCGCCAATCAACGTACAGGCCACCAGAGGGCGGTGGAACTGAAATTCATCAAGTACGGATTCCATACCCGCAATACACGCGACGATGAACACCAGCACAATCTGAAGAGTGGTAATCTCCATTGTACTTCTCCTATTGCATAATCTTTATGTGAAAAACCGGCGCGGGCTTATTTCCCAACTTTGCCGATCAAATCCATCATTTTCAGTTTCGGGTCCGTGGAAACCTTACGGGCTTCCAGTTCAATACCGCGAGCATTCAACTTGTTAAATGCCTCGATATCCTTCGCATCGACTGAAATCGCGTTGTTGACCTGCGTTTTGCCCTGACGGAAAGCCATACCACCAATGTTCACGGAGGTGATTTTCACGCCGCCTTCAACAATGCGCTCGACGTCTGTCGGGTTAGTGAACAGAAGCATCACGCGTTCACCGGCATATTTCGGGTTGTTATAGACGCGGATCATCTTGGCGACATCCACCACGTGTGCGGTAACGCCCGGAGGAGCAACCTGGGTGAGGAGGGTTTTACGCACCGTGTCGGCGGCCACTTCGTCACTGACCACGATAATACGTTGAACGTTGGTCTCTTTGGTCCAGCGCGTTGCCACCTGGCCGTGAATTAAACGGTCATCGATGCGCGCAAGGCCAATCACCATGTAATCGTTCGGGCCCATCGGTTTTGCGGGGGCAGCGGCTCTCGGTACCGCGGCAGCCGCCGGTGCGGGTTTCTCAACCGGCTGTGCCTTCAGCGCTTTCACGCCTTCGCGACCGGTTTCGACCGCCAGGGCAACCAGCTCATCAAAAGCCGGATTGTCGTCGCGTGCCATGAAGGTTTCCACCAGCATCGGGATATTGACCCCGGCGACAACTTCATAGTGCTCTTTATCGACGACAATGCGGCTGGCAGCGTTGAACGGGCTGCCGCCCCATGTATCAACGAGAAACAGCACGCCTTTGCTGGTATCCAGCTTCGACAGTTGAGCCGTGTATTTCTCAATCAGCGTCTCGGCGTTTTCACCGGGAACGAAATCGATCCAGCCGACGTTTTCCTGCTCGCCCAACAGCATCTCTGCTGTTTTGAGTAGCTGCTCTGCAGCCCAACCATGTGTGCCTATGACAATAGCAATGGTCACTTGCTACCTCCTTTTATTATCATTAATACCTCTGCCAGGCAGACGTACTGAGAATCGTATTGGCGAACCGAATCGATTCAGATAAGGGTTAGAGTTAAAAAAGCTCAGACTTACGCGAATTATTTTAGATAGTGAAAAAATAATTTATGTGATGAAGATCCGTAATTTAGGTTTCGAAAATCAGAAATTACTCAACACAAATTCTGCCTTTTCACGTTTTTGCAAAGGAACGTAAATCTTTGCTAAAAACGTAATGTCTCTGATATGTTTAGCCTCCGTTTAATTGATCAGGAGTATAGGGCTACAGCCCACTATATGGACCGTCACCGACGTCAGTCATCTATCAGGCCACTTCGCGCCTTTTTCACCGGCGATCCTCGCCACGTATCGACTCTGTTTACCGCTGTTTTGCCCACATTGAGTGGGGCACCGTTTCGTCATTCCTTTAGCAGGAGCTTGTCATGGAATTCTTAATGGACCCGTCAATCTGGGTGGGATTGCTCACGCTGGTGGTGCTGGAGATCGTTCTCGGCATTGATAACCTGGTGTTTATTGCCATCCTCGCGGACAAACTGCCGCCAAAACAGCGTGATAAAGCGCGTCTGATCGGCCTCTCGCTGGCGCTGGTTATGCGTCTGGCGCTGCTGTCCGTGATCTCGTGGATGGTCACCCTGACAAAACCGCTCTTTACCGTCATGGATTTCACCTTCTCTGGCCGCGATTTGATCATGCTGCTCGGGGGGATATTCCTGCTCTTTAAAGCAACGACGGAGCTGCATGAGCGGCTGGAGAACCGTCAGCACGACGATGGACATGGCAAAGGCTATGCCAGCTTCTGGGTTGTGGTGCTGCAGATCGTGGTGCTGGATGCTGTCTTCTCGCTTGATGCGGTGATCACAGCGGTGGGTATGGTGAACCATCTCCCGGTGATGATGGCGGCGGTGGTTATCGCCATGGCGGTTATGCTGCTGGCGTCTAAACCGCTGACCCGCTTTGTGAACCAACATCCGACGGTCGTGGTGCTGTGTCTGAGCTTCCTGCTGATGATCGGTCTGAGCCTCGTTGCGGAAGGTTTCGGTTTCCATATTCCGAAAGGTTATCTGTATGCCGCGATTGGCTTCTCGATCCTGATCGAACTGTTTAACCAGATTGCACGCCGTAACTTTATTAAGCAGCAGTCCAATCAGCCGTTGCGTGCCCGTACCGCGGATGCCATCCTGCGCCTGATGGGCGGTCGCCGTCAGGTGAATGTGCAGAGTGACACCGAGAACCGTAACCCGGTTCCGGTGCCGGAAGGGGCATTTGTGGAAGAAGAGCGTTATATGATTAACGGCGTTCTCTCCCTGGCCTCCCGTTCACTACGCGGCATCATGACCCCACGCGGCGAGATCAGCTGGGTAGATTCCCGGTTGAGCGTTGATGAAATTCGTCAGCAGCTGCTCTCTTCACCGCACAGCCTGTTCCCGGTGTGTCGTGGTGAGCTGGATGAGATCATCGGTGTCGTGCGTGCCAAAGAGATGCTGGTCGCGCTGGAAGAGGGCGTTGACGTCGAAGCCATCGCCGCCGCCTCACCGGCTATCGTGGTACCGGAAACGCTGGACCCCATCAACCTGCTTGGCGTTCTGCGCCGTGCCCGCGGCAGCTTCGTGATTGTCACCAACGAGTTCGGTGTGGTGCAGGGGCTGGTCACGCCGCTGGACGTGCTTGAAGCCATTGCCGGTGAGTTCCCGGATGAGGACGAAACACCGGAAATCGTGGCCGATGGTGAAGGCTGGCTGGTGAAAGGTACCACTGACCTGCACGCGCTTTCGCATACGCTGGGGCTGGAAAACGTGGTCAACGATGAAGAAGACATTGCCACCGTGGCCGGTCTAGTCATCGCCGTAAACGGGCAGATCCCGCGCGTGGGGGATGTGATCGAACTGCCCCCGTTGAGCATTACCATTGTTGAAGCCAACGACTATCGCGTTGATATGGTGCGTATTGTTAAAGAGCAATCCGTGCACGACGAAGATGAGTAACGCTTCTTAACGCAACGGCATTAAGGGCACGATGTGCCCGTTATGATGCGCTGGCGGAGGTGAACTCTCCGCCAGCCATTGTGGAAAATCCCGCAGCGGCATCGGCCGCGCATAGAAATACCCCTGCAGAGTATGAACACCGTGTCGGCGTAAGTAGCGCGCCTGCTCCTCCGTTTCGACCCCTTCCGCAACCAGCTCAATATTCAGCCGCTGACCCAGCGCAATAATGATATCTGTCACCGTTGAGTTCACGGCATCGGTTCCAATGGCGGTGGTAAAGGACTGGTCGATTTTCAGTACGTCAGGATGAAGCTTTTCAAGCCAGGAGAGCGAACTGTTCCCGGTACCAAAATCGTCGATAGCCAGTTTGACCCCTTTGCGATGCAGCTCGCGCACGATGCGATAATCTGCATCGACCAGCGCGTCACGCTCGGTAAGTTCGATAACCAGCCGCTGGCTCGGGTTTGCACTGAACCAGTAACGGTTCAAATCCTGAAGTAGCACGGCGTGACGGAAGTGGCTGGCCGCCACGTTAATACCGATGTGAAAGCCCGGGTGGGAGGGGAAATAGCCTATCTGGCGTACCGTCTCGGCAATCACGTAGCACGTCAGGGGAACAATCAGGTTATGTTCTTCTGCCAGGGGGATGAACACTTCCGGGGAGATCCAACCCTGACGCGGGTTGTTCCAGCGCAGAAGAATTTCCACGCCGATACACTCCTGCGTACGGGCATTCACCAGCGGCTGACAGAACAGCTCAAATTCCCGCGCCGCAATCCCCATATCGATTTCCCACGTGAAGCTCATCCGGTTTGCTGTGGCCAGCCAGGCCAGATACCCCAGAACCAGGCTCAGCATTAACCCCAGCGGCAGCTGTGCCGGCAGGCTTTTAAGTGCCAGCGCGCCAGGACCCGGCCCACTGACCGTGATGGTAAATGGAAAGCGTGTAGAGACTTCCTCTATTCGCGAGTCAGCCTCATTAAACTTCAGCGCGTCGGTAATACCTTGACCGTAGCGTAAAGAGCGATCTCCCACGGTTAACGCCACGTCAGTGATAAGCGGGCGGGGCGGCTCAAGGATCATTCTGGTGATGAGATCGATATTGATCACCTCCATCACCCCCTCTTCACCGCGTTGTGACGTCGGGTGCCACTGGATAAGAATAGGGCTGCCTTTAAGCAGCCACTTATCGGTCGATAAAATCAGTTTTGGCAGACCTGACGGCAGTTCGGGAAATAATTCATGAACCGGGACGGCGCGACTGCCAAAAATACTGGAGCAGTAGAGGATCCCCTCTTTAATCAGGGTAATCGAGCGGACGGTCTGTAAAATGGCGGCCTGCTTACGTAGAGTCAGATGCGCCTGCGGGCACGGCTGGCCGACAAGACCCAACAACTCCGGTCGGCGGTTATCCAGAGAAAGCAGGACGTTTTCAAGTGAGCGAACGGTATGGCTGGCGAAATCGACAATGCGTTGTTGATTAACATTGCGCTGTGAAATAAATCGAATGCCCAACGTCAGGATGAGCGTAAGGAGCGCAACCGTCACGCAGACGATAACGCGTTTTCGGCGATAGTTTTTAATGATCGTTTGTGCGGTTTGCATGAACGGTCGCCTGATACACCTCCAGCCCCAAAAGCCAGACGCAACAGTGAAAGTGTAGTGGGGAAAGTGAAAGGCGACGAGAATCAGAAGGAAATTTCGCCCATCCGTTGCAGATGGGCGAGGGGAGGTATTAGTCGCACTGTACCTTAATGGCCAGACCACCACGGGAAGTCTCACGGTACTTCGCGTTCATGTCTTTACCGGTTTCGTACATGGTCTCAATAACTTTATCCAGCGACACGCGAGGCTCGCTGGTACGGCGCATTGCCATACGGGAGGCGTTAATCGCTTTCACCGACGCAATGGCGTTACGCTCAATGCACGGTACTTGCACCTGCCCGGCAACCGGGTCACAGGTCAGGCCCAGGTTATGTTCCATACCGATCTCCGCCGCCACGCAAACCTGCTCAGGGCTTGCGCCCAGCAGTTCAGCCAGACCAGCGGCCGCCATGGAACAGGCCACACCCACTTCACCCTGGCATCCTACTTCAGCGCCAGAGATAGAGGCGTTCATTTTGTACAGCGCACCAATGGCACCTGCCGCCAGGAAGTAACGGATGTAGATATCTGGCGTAACAGGTTCAATAAAGTGATCGTAATAAGCCAGCACCGCCGGAACAATACCGCACGCACCGTTGGTGGGCGCCGTCACCACGCGGCCACCGGCAGCGTTTTCTTCGTTAACCGCCAGAGCGAACATATTCACCCAGTCGACCACGTTCATCGGGTCGTTGGAGAATTTATCGGTGGTCACCAGCATGCGGCGCAGGGCAGAGGCACGACGCGGTACGCGCAGCGGACCCGGCAGCACGCCTTCGGTGTTCATCCCGCGATCGATACAGGCGCGCATGGTCTGCCATACATTTGCAAAATAGTCTTCGATCTCTTTTTTGCTGTGCAGCGCCAGTTCGTTCTGCATCACCATGCCGGACAGCGACAGGCCGGTCTCTTTGCAATAACCCAACATCTCGGTGGCCGATTTGAACGGATACGGCACGTTGACGTCGCCGGTGCTCTCTTTACCGAAATGCTCTTCATCCACGATGAATCCACCGCCGATGGAGTAGTACGTTTTGCTGTAAATCTCTTTTTCGCCATTCCAGGCATGGATGGTCATGCCGTTTTCATGCAGCGGCAGGTTGTCGCTACGAAAACGCATCCCGTCATCCTGCGGGAAATCCACTTCGTGCTGGCCGTTAGCCAGCAGCAGACGACCGCGCGCTTCCACGTCACGGATGAATGCCGGGATGGCATCAATATCTACAGTGTCCGGCATATTGCCTGCCAGACCCATAATAATGGCGATATCGGTGTGGTGGCCTTTACCCGTTAATGACAGTGAGCCGTAGACATCCACGGCGACACGGGTAACGCTTTCCAGTAATCCTTTTTCGACCAGATCATCGACGAACTGTTTACCGGCCTTCATCGGCCCAACAGTATGGGAAGACGAAGGGCCAATTCCCACTTTGAACATGTCGAATATACTAATCACTTTCACACTCCTGACAGGGTTACCGGGGTTCCAGTAACGATGTTATAACTGCGCATAGTGTAAGAGGGAACATCGACCTCGGCTTAACTATTCACATGAATTAAACTAATGGTTAACGATGGTTTTGCTAATAGCGCGACGCCGATCGCAAACCTGACAAAAGAGGGTGGAATGTAAAGTATAGTCAAGGCTTCAGGCCGATTTGCAGAGCCAGTTCACGAATGATGCCCGCCGTCATGCCCCAGACAAAATAATGCTGATACCAGGACAACCAGACCCGATGATCGTGTCCACGGCGCTGAATATCCAGCGGGTGATAGCGGCTGAGGCGAAGGGCTTCTTCCAGCGGCATTTCAAACACCGCAGATACTTCATCAACACTGGCGTGATATTGCAGGCCGGGCGGAATAATGCCCACCACCGGTGTCACCTGGAAACCGGTCACGCTGTCCACCGGCGGGAGGACACCGACAATCTCGACGGCCTCCGGTGGGATCGCCACCTCTTCCTGCGCTTCACGCAGCGCCGCGGCAATCAGCGAGGCATCGCTGCTGTCTACCGCGCCGCCGGGGAAAGCGACCTGACCGGCATGTTTGCGTAAATGAGGGGAACGCTGGGTCAGCAGCAAACCGGGCTGCTCACGACGCACCACGGGGATCAGCACCGCCGCCTGACGTTGATTAAGCGCTTCGCGGCTCACCTGAGGCCGCAAAAGCTGAAAGCGCGACAGAAAATCATCCAGCGTCAGGTTCTCTCTCTCCACCCGTCAGTTCTCCAGTTGTTGCAGGATACGGTTAACTTTATCAAAGGTTTCCTGATATTCCGCCTCGACCTGGCTGTCAGCAACAATTCCGCCGCCTGCGGAACAGTAAAGCTGGCCGTCGCAGGCCGTCAGGGTGCGAATAGTGATGCTGGTATCCAGCGTGCCGCAGACGCTAACGTAGCCAATGCTGCCGCACCAGGCGTTGCGACGGTGCGGTTCCAGCTCATCGATAATCTCCATCGCCCGCACTTTTGGCGCGCCGGTGATGGAGCCACCCGGGAACGCGGCGCGCAGAAGATCGCAGGGGGTACGCGAAGCCGGCAGCTGTGCGGTAATGGTGCTGACCAGATGGTGCACCGCCGGGAAAGGCTCGACGACGAACAGCTCCGGCACGCGAACGCTGCCCGGTACCGCCACCCGGCCAATGTCGTTGCGCATCAGGTCGACAATCATTAAATTTTCGGCGCGGTCCTTCGGTGACGCGGCGAGCTTTTCCGCCTGCTGGCGGTCGGCAGCCGGATCGCTCAGGCGCGGCAAGGTCCCTTTAATCGGGCGTGTCTGGATCTTGCCTTCCGCCAGATGAATAAACCGCTCAGGCGAAAGACTCAGGATCGCGCCCTGATCGAGACGGATAAACGCACTGAAAGGTGCCCGGTTGCTGGCATTGAGGCGGGTAAAGGCCTGCCATTCATCGCCCTGATACGTCGCCTGGAAGCGCTGGGCAAGGTTCACCTGATAACAATCGCCGCTTTGCAGATACGCCTGCACGCGTGCGAATTTTTCCGCATAGGTCTGCGGGGTCATGTTTGAACGCCACGCAGAGGTCAGACGGAAATCCGGCGCGGCTGCGGGCTGCTGCGCGTTCAGCCACGCCAGGCGTGCCTCCACATCCGAATGGCTGAGCAAGGAGACCACCTGTTTATGGTGATCGACAATCAGCGCCCAGTCGTAAAGTCCCACCGCCATATCCGGCAGCGGAATATCCGCCTTCGCAACGGAAGGCAGCGTTTCAAAGCGGCGACCAAGGTCATAGCCAAACACGCCCAGCGCACCGCCCTGGAAGGGAAGATCCGGGTTCGGCGTGGCAGACAAACCCAGCTCGTCGATAGCCTCCTGAAGCTTGATCAGCGGATCGTGCGTGGAGGGCTGGTTTTCGGATGTTACCGTGCGCACCGGGTCAGCAACCACAATGTCGAAGCGGCTGTAAGGATGGTCCGCATGGCCGGAATGCAGCAGCATCGCCCAGGGAAGATGGCTCAGACGAGCAAACCAGAATTCAGCGGCGTCAGTACGCCACGGCAGGGTAATAACAGTGGGGAAGCGCATGTTCATGTGTGGCATACTACCGGGCAGCGTGAAATAATTAGCGCGAATAATTTAGCAGGAGTTGACGATGTTTGCAGGTTTACCTTCTCTGAGCCACGAGCAACAGCAGAAAGCGGTTGAGCGGATCCAGGAGCTGATGTCCCAGGGGATGAGCAGCGGGCAGGCCATTTCTCAGGTGGCGGAAGAACTTCGCGCCACCCATACCGGCGAGCGGATCGTGGCGCGTTTCGAGGATGAAGAGTAACCGGCTTACACAGCCGCGATAATCTTAATCTCTACCTTGTATTCCGGCTTCATCAGCGTGGCCTGTACGGTACAACGTACAGGCGCGTGACCCGCCACCACCCACGCATCCCAGGCTTTGTTCATGGCCGCAAAATCGTCTTTATTCGCCAGGAAAATGGTGGCGTCCAGAATACGCGATTTGTCGCTTCCTTGCTTTTCCAGCACCGCATCGATCTGCGCCAGGGTGTCAGCTGTTTGTTCAAAGGCATCCGCATCCAGATTGGACGGCACGCCAGTGTAATAGAGCGTCTGGTTATGAATGACTACATCAGACCAGCGGGCTTCGGCATCAATGCGCACAATTGTCATAAACGTTTCCTCGTTACTTTCGTCATCAGGCGGCAAGACTGCCATATTGTTTCGCCGTCGTCACTATTTGGGGTGGCACAGGAGAGGATGGGCTGACATAATCCCTGTGCAAAAATACAGTGAGAGAACACCGTGGCAGACGATTTTTCCCCTGAAGGGCAGTTAGCACAGGCTATTCCCGGTTTTAAACCGCGTGAACCGCAGCGTCAGATGGCGCATGCCGTCGCTCGCGCCATCGATAAGGCACAGCCGCTGGTGGTCGAGGCCGGAACCGGCACGGGAAAAACCTACGCTTACCTTGCACCGGCGCTGCGTGCGAAAAAGAAGGTGATCATCTCTACCGGCTCGAAGGCGTTGCAGGATCAGCTCTACAGCCGTGATTTGCCGACGGTGGCAAAAGCGCTGAAATACAAAGGGCGGCTGGCATTGCTGAAAGGGCGCTCCAACTATCTCTGCCTGGAGCGTCTCGAACAGCAGGCGCTGGCGGGCGGCGACCTGCCGGTGCAGACCCTGAGTGATGTGATCATCCTTCGCGCCTGGGCTAACCAGACGGAAGAGGGGGATATCAGCACCTGCGCGAGCGTGGCGGAAGACTCTCCCGCCTGGCCGCTGGTGACCAGCACCAATGACAACTGCCTGGGCAGCGACTGCCCGCTGTATAAAGACTGTTTTGTGGTCAAAGCGCGTAAAACCGCGATGGATGCAGATGTGGTGGTGGTCAACCACCATCTGTTTCTCGCGGATATGGTGGTGAAAGACAGCGGTTTTGGCGAACTTATTCCTGAAGCGGAAGTGATGATCTTCGACGAAGCCCATCAGCTTCCGGATATCGCCAGCCAGTATTTCGGCCAGTCGCTCTCCAGCCGCCAGCTGCTGGATCTGGCGAAAGATTTCACCATTGCTTATCGCACTGAATTAAAAGATACCCAGCAGCTGCAAAAATGTGCCGATCGCCTCGCGCAAAGCGCGCAGGATTTTCGCCTGCAGCTTGGCGAGCCGGGTTACCGCGGCAATCTGCGCGAGCTGCTGGCGGACAATAATATCCAGCGCGCGCTACTGCTGCTAGATGACGCGCTGGAACTCTGTTACGACGTGGCGAAACTGTCGCTTGGCCGTTCTGCGCTGCTGGACGCCGCCTTCGAGCGCGCCACGCTCTATCGCGGGCGGCTGAAACGGCTGAAGGAGATCAACCAGCCGGGGTACAGCTACTGGTATGAATGCACCTCGCGTCATTTCACCCTGGCGCTTACGCCGCTGACGGTGGCAGACAAATTCAAAGAGGTGATGGCGCAAAAACCGGGGAGCTGGATATTTACCTCCGCGACCCTGTCGGTGAATGACGATCTGCACCACTTCACTGAGCGTCTCGGGATTGAACAGGCGGAATCACTGCTGCTGCCGAGCCCGTTTGATTATGAAAAACAGGCGCTGCTCTGCGTGCCGCGTAATCTGCCGTTACCCAACCAGCCCGGCGCCGCACGCCTGTTGGCAGCCATGCTGAAGCCGATGATTGAGGCCAACAATGGCCGCTGCTTTATGCTCTGCACCTCTCACGCCATGATGCGCGACCTGGCAGAACAGTTCCGCGCCACCATGACCTTGCCGGTGCTGCTGCAGGGGGAAACCAGCAAAGGGCAACTGTTACAGCAGTTTGTCAGTGCCGGGAATGCGCTTCTGGTGGCAACCAGCAGCTTCTGGGAAGGTGTGGACGTGCGGGGCGATACCCTGTCGCTGGTCATTATCGATAAACTGCCTTTTACCTCGCCGGACGATCCGCTGCTCAAAGCGCGAATGGAAGACTGCCGTCTGCGCGGGGGCGATCCTTTCGACGAGGTACAGCTGCCGGACGCGGTGATCACCCTTAAGCAGGGGGTAGGACGACTGATCCGCGACGTGGACGACCGCGGCGTGCTCGTAATCTGTGATAACCGGCTGGTGATGCGCCCCTACGGTGCGACCTTCCTCGCCAGCCTGCCGCCCGCGCCGCGTACGCGGGACATTAAACGCGCGGTTCGCTTCCTGGCCAACCCAACGGCGGAGTAATTTGCCCGGGAGTGTGCTAAGATGCGCGCCATTTTGTGACTGACCATTGCGAGAGCGCGACGACTGATGCGAATTCTGGCTATTGATACCGCTACAGAGGCGTGTTCCGTTGCTCTGTGGAACGACGGTGCTATTTCTGCTCATTTCGAAGAGTGCCCACGAGAACACACCCAACGTATTCTGCCCCTGGTGAAAGCGATTTTGACCCAGGGCAACACCACCTTAACCGACCTCGATGCGCTGGCCTTTGGCCGTGGCCCCGGCAGCTTTACGGGTGTACGCATTGGGATCGGTATTGCGCAGGGGCTGGCGCTGGGCGCTGACCTGCCGATGATCGGTGTTTCCACCCTGGCGACGATGGCGCAGGGCGCGTGGCGTATGACCGGTGCTACCCGTGTGCTGGCAGCGATTGATGCCCGCATGGGCGAAGTTTACTGGGCTGAATACACCCGCGACGAGCAGGGCGTGTGGCACGGCGAAGAGACGGAAGCGGTGCTCAAGCCGGAAGCGGTAACCGAACGGTTGCAGAACCTCTCCGGTGAATGGGCGACGGTAGGGACCGGTTGGGCGGCATGGCCTGACATGGCAAACGGTACCGGCGTAACGCTGGTGGACGGCAACATGCTTCTGCCTGCCGCAGAGGATATGCTTCCTCTGGCCTGCCAGCTGCTCGCAGCAGGAAAAACCGTGGCTGTTGAACATGCCGAGCCGGTTTATTTGCGAAACACCGTCGCGTGGAAGAAACTTCCAGGCCGCGAGTGAATCTCAGTAACAGGAACTGAGAAAAAGGAGTCGCATCATGGCGGTTCAGACTAAAGTAGTACGCCTAATTATGGCAGGCGCTGTGGCCATAGCACTGAGCGGATGCGTTTCCGTTCCTGATGCGATTAAGGGCAGTAGCCCTACGCCACAGCAGGATCTGGTTCGCGTGATGAATGCCCCTGAGCTTTACGTCGGTCAGGAAGCGCGCTTCGGCGGGAAGGTGATTGAGGTGCAAAACCAGCAGGGGAAAACCCGGCTGGAGATCGCCACCGTGCCACTGGATAGCGGCGCGCGGCCGATCCTCGGCGAAACCTCGCGTGGGCGCATTTTTGCCGATGTCAGCGGCTTCCTCGACCCGGTTGATTTCCGTGGACAGCTGGTGACCGTCGTCGGGCCGATTACCGGCACGACACAGGGCAAAATCGGCACAACGCCTTACAAATTTATGACCATGCAGGTTAACGGCTACAAACGCTGGCGGCTGACACAGCAGGTGATCATGCCGCCTCAGCCTGTCGATCCGTGGATGTGGGGCCCACACCCGTATCGTTACGGCTACCCCGGCTGGGGCTGGTATAACCCAGGCCCGGCGCAGGTACAGACGATCGTTACTGAGTAACTTACTGTTATTGTTAGAAAAGAGACAGCGGCTCAGCCGCTGTCTCTGTTTTTTTACGGCTAAAACGAAAAAAAAGAGTGACGCGCTTCGCAACCTTAAATTTGGGCAATTAATAAACTGGTACGCTGAGTTAATATAATGTTAACAAACTGTTTATTATCGGGGTTGTGATGACGACGAACACTCAATTCAGAGGTGATGCATTGAACAAGGTTTGGCTTAACCGTTATCCCGCAGATGTGCCTGCGGAGATCAATCCTGACCGTTATCAATCCCTGGTTGAATTATTTGAACACTCGGTAAGGCGTTACGCCGATCAGCCCGCGTTTATCAATATGGGCGAGGTGATGACGTTCCGTAAGCTTGAGGAGCGGAGTCGGGCGTTCGCGGCCTATTTGCAGGAAGGGCTGGGGCTGCAAAAAGGGGATCGCGTCGCGCTGATGATGCCGAACCTGCTGCAATACCCGGTCGCGTTGTTTGGTATCCTGCGGGCCGGGATGATTGTCGTCAACGTCAACCCGCTCTACACCCCACGTGAGCTGGAGCATCAGCTGAACGACAGCGGCGCGACCGCAATTGTGATCGTCTCCAACTTTGCCCACACGCTGGAGAAAGTGGTCGACAGAACCCAGGTTAAACACGTCATCCTGACGCGCATGGGGGATCAGCTCTCCACCGCCAAGGGCACACTGGTTAACTTTGTCGTCAAATACATCAAACGTCTGGTACCGAAATACCATCTGCCGGATGCCATCTCCTTCCGCCGCGCGTTGCATGCCGGTTATCGTATGCAATACGTCAAACCGGAAGTGGTGTCAGAGGATCTTGCGTTCCTGCAGTACACCGGTGGCACTACCGGCGTGGCCAAAGGCGCCATGCTGACTCACCGCAATATGCTGGCGAACCTTGAGCAGGTGAATGCGACCTACGGGCCGCTGCTGCATCCGGGCAAAGAGGTGGTCATCACCGCGCTTCCGCTTTATCACATTTTTGCGCTGACCATGAACTGCCTGCTGTTTATTGAGCTGGGCGGTCAGAACGTGCTGATCACCAACCCACGCGACATTCCGGGGCTGGTTAAAGAGCTGGCGAAATACCCGTTCACCGCCATGACCGGGGTCAATACCCTGTTTAACGCGCTGCTTAATAACAAAGAGTTCCAGCAGCTTGATTTCTCCACGCTGCACCTCTCTGCGGGCGGCGGAATGCCGGTTCAGCAGGCGGTGGCCGAGCGCTGGGTGAAACTCACCGGCCAGTATTTACTCGAAGGCTATGGCCTGACCGAATGCGCCCCGCTGGTCAGCGTCAATCCGCATGATATCGACTACCACAGCGGCAGTATCGGCCTGCCCGTACCGTCGACGGAAGCCAAACTGGTGGATGATGACGACAACGAAGTTGCACCGGGCGAGCCGGGTGAACTGTGCGTTAAAGGGCCACAGGTGATGCTGGGCTACTGGCAGCGTCCTGATGCCACCGACGAAATCATCAAAGACGGCTGGCTTCACACCGGTGATATCGCGGTGATGGACGAAGAGGGCTTCCTGCGCATTGTCGATCGTAAGAAAGACATGATCCTCGTCTCCGGATTTAACGTCTATCCGAATGAGATCGAAGATGTGGTGATGCAGCATAGCGGCGTGCTTGAAGTTGCCGCGGTTGGCGTACCTTCCGGCAGCAGCGGCGAGGCAGTGAAGATTTTTGTGGTGAAGAAAAACGCCTCTCTTACCGAAGAGGAGCTCATCACGTTCTGCCGCCGTCAGCTCACCGGCTATAAAGTGCCGAAGCTGGTGGAGTTCCGCGATGAGCTGCCGAAATCGAACGTCGGGAAGATATTACGACGAGAATTACGTGACGAAGCCCGTGCCAAAGTGGACAATAAGGCCTGAGCTTCACGCTAATCGCCCAGACGCCGGTTTAGCCGGCGTTTTTTATGGGCGCAAACAAAAGAGAAACCGTTTTGAATTACCAGATGATCACGACCAACGACGAGCTGGCTTCGCTGTGCGAAGTGACGCGCGACTTTCCTGCCATCGCCCTGGATACCGAGTTTGTCCGTACCCGGACGTATTATCCGCAGTTGGGTTTGATTCAGATGTACGACGGCAAACACGTGTCGCTGATTGACCCGCTCGGCATTACCGACTGGACGCCGATGCGTGACCTGCTGCTTGATACTGCGGTCACCAAATACCTGCACGCAGGCAGTGAAGATCTGGAAGTCTTTCTGAATACGTTTGGCATCATGCCGCAGCCGCTGATTGACACGCAGATCCTCGCCGCGTTCAGCAATCGTCCGCTTTCATGGGGCTTTGCCGCCATGGTTGAGGAGTACACCGGCCTGACCCTGGATAAAAGTGAATCCCGTACCGACTGGCTGGCGCGCCCGCTCACAGAGCGTCAGCTGGACTACGCTGCGGCAGATGTGTTTTACCTGCTGCCGATTGCCGGACAACTGATGAAAGAGGCAGAAGTCTCCGGCTGGCTGCCTGCTGCACTGGATGAGTGCCGCATGACGCAGCAGCGTCGCCAGGAAATCGCTGACCCGAAAGAGGCCTGGCGCGATATCAGCAACGCGTGGCAGCTGCGTACGCGTCAGTTGGCCTGTCTGCAATTATTAGCCGACTGGCGCCTGCGTAAAGCGCGCGAACGCGATTTGGCCGTTAACTTTGTGGTACGCGAAGAGCATCTGTGGGCGGTCGCACGCTATATGCCAGGCAGCATGGGCGAGCTGGACAGCATTGGGCTTTCAGGCAGCGAAATCCGTTTTCACGGAAAAACGCTGCTCGCGCTGGTGGCCAAAGCGCAGCAGATACCGGATGACGCACTGCCAGAGCCGCTGCTGAATCTGATGGATATGCCGGGCTATCGTAAAGCGTTTAAAGATATTAAAGCGCTGGTGCAGGCTGTGGCGGCAGAAAGCAAACTGAGTGCGGAATTGCTGGCATCACGTCGTCAGATAAACCAGCTTTTGAACTGGCACTGGAAGCTGAAACCGCAGAATGGCTTACCGGAAATGATGGCGGGCTGGCGCGGGGAATTGATGGCCGATCGCCTGAATACGTTGCTGGAAGGGTATCCACGATGATCAATATGCCGGGCGATATACCCGGCATATTCCCCCGGTGGCGCTGCGCTTACCGGGGCTACGAAATCAAAAACTACGGACGCGACTCTTCCGCTTCCGGGAGCGTAACGTTCAGCTCCAGAATCGAAATATCCCCGTCTTTTTGCTCCAGCTGCACGGTGACCATCTCCGGGTCAATCTGCACATATTTGCAGATCACTTCCAGGATGTCCTTGCGCAGTTGCGGCAGGTAGTGAGGCTCGGCGTCGCTACGACGACGCTCCGCAACAATGATTTGCAGTCGTTCTTTTGCGATGTTGGCGGTGTTCTTTTTCCGCGAGAGAAAAAAGTCCAGTAATGCCATAACTTATCCTCCGAACAGGCGTTTGAGGAAACCTTTCTTCTCTTCTTCAATGAAGCGGAAAGGACGTTCTTCTCCCAGCAGACGGTCAACCGTATCCGCATATGCTTTACCGGCATCTGCTGTTGTATCAAGGATCACTGGCTCGCCCTGGTTAGAGGCGCGCAGCACGGACTGGTCTTCCGGGATGACGCCCACCAGTTTAATGCGCAGGATCTCCAGCACGTCTTCCATGCTCAGCATGTCACCTTTGTTTACGCGGCCCGGGTTATAGCGGGTCAGCAGCAGGTGCTCTTTAATCGGGTCTTCGCCATTTTCCGCACGGCGGGATTTGGATGCGAGGATCCCGAGAATGCGGTCAGAGTCACGGACGGATGACACTTCAGGGTTCGTGGTGATGATCGCTTCATCAGCGAAGTAGAGCGCCATCAGGGCACCGGTTTCGATACCGGCAGGGGAGTCACAGACAATGAAGTCGAACTCCATTTTTTTCAGCTCATCGAGCACCTTTTCAACCCCTTCGCGGGTCAGGGCGTCTTTGTCACGCGTCTGAGAGGCCGGGAGGATATAAAGGTTCTCGGTGCGCTTGTCTTTAATCAGCGCCTGGTTAAGGGTGGCATCGCCCTGAATCACGTTTACGAAGTCATACACGACGCGACGTTCACAACCCATAATCAGGTCGAGGTTACGCAGACCGATATCGAAATCGATAACGACGGTTTTCTTTCCCTTCTGGGCCAAACCAGTAGCGATGGCCGCGCTGGAGGTGGTCTTGCCAACGCCTCCTTTACCCGAAGTAACAACAATAATGCGTGCCATAGAAATTCCTTGTTAAAAAGGGATCAATTCAACGGTTGAACGGTCAACGCGTCGTCTGCCAGTCGCAGACGAGCCGCTTTGCCATAAAATTCGGCTGGGATCTTGTCGCTCAGCCAATATTCACCTGCGATGGACACCAGTTCCGCAGTCAGGTGAGTACAAAATATTTGTGCGTCCCGATCGCCACTCGCCCCGGCGAGTGCACGCCCACGCATCATACCGTAAACGTGAATATTGCCATCTGCAATCAGCTCAGCGCCAGCGCTGACGTGGCTTGTAACAATTAGATCACAGTTTGGTGCATAAATGCGCTGTCCGGAACGAACCGGGACATCAATCATTCGCGTTTTTGTGAGGGCGGTAACGTTTTGTACCGCAGGTGGGGGCGTTTCAACGGCAACGGGGGCCGCACGTGGGGCTTTTTCTTTGCCCTCGTTCAGAAGAGGCAGTCCCGCACGGTCGATTTCCGCTTTCAGCTCAGCATCTTTGCAGCCGCTGATGCCCACAATGCGCAAACCGGTAGAGGAGACGGCCTGCTGGAGTTGTTTCCAGTTAACCGGGGATTCCAGACCGCTGACATTGATAACAACAGGGGCGTGTTTCAGAAAGGCGGGAGCCTGAGCGATTTTGTCTTCTAACGCCTGACGAATAACCTCGGGTTTTGCATCATGCAAATGTACCACTGATAAGGTGAAGCTACTGCCTTTAAGCTCGATGGGCGTGTTTGACATCCTGGCCTTACTCAATTTGCTATTAACCGCAACCACTCGCTGCGATATTCCGAAGAGTATCAGGCATGTTATAGTCAGGAGTATATTGAGGCAAGCAACCACCTATGAATTCAGAGTAAAAACATGTTTTGTGTGATCTACAGAAGTACAAGCCGCGACCAGACCTATCTTTATGTCGAAAAGAAAGACGATTTTTCCCGCGTGCCAGAAGAATTAATGAAGAGCTTTGGCCGACCTCAGCTGGCGATGCTGCTGCCGCTCGACGGTCGTAAGAAACTGGTTAACGCCGATCTGGAAAAAGTTAAAACGGCCTTAACGGAGCAAGGCTATTATTTACAGCTTCCGCCACCTCCCGAGAATTTATTAAAACAGCATCTTGAGGCGACCGGTAAAAAATAGCCTCACCTGTTTTCGGGCATAACACATCAACCGTTTAGGGGTCGACCATGTATCAACATCATAACTGGCAAGGTGCATTACTGGATTATCCCGTCAGCAAAGTGGTTTGCGTGGGCAGCAATTATGCCAAACACATTCAGGAAATGGGCAGCGCGACGCCAGAAGAGCCGGTGCTGTTCATTAAGCCGGAAACCGCGCTTTGCGATATCCGCCAGCCGCTGGCACTGCCGCAGGGACTGGGTTCAGTGCATCATGAAGTGGAGCTGGCGGTGCTGATTGGCGCGACGCTACGCCAGGCCTCCGAAGAGCATGTGCAAAAAGCTATTGCCGGTTACGGCGTGGCGCTGGATCTGACGCTGCGTGAGGTACAGGGCAAGCTGAAGAAAGCAGGGCAGCCGTGGGAAAAAGCCAAAGGCTTTGATAATGCCTGCCCGATCTCGGGTTTTGTTCCGGTCGGCGAATTTACCGGCGATCCACAGAACACGTCCCTCAGCCTGAAAGTGAACGGTGAGATCCGCCAGCAGGGCACCACGGCAGATATGATCCATAAGATCGTGCCGCTGATTGCCTATATGAGCCGCTTCTTTACCCTTAAGCCGGGTGATGTGATCCTGACCGGTACGCCAGAAGGTGTCGGACCTCTTAACGGTGGAGACGAACTGGACGTGAGCTTTAACGGCCTGTCACTGAAAACCCGCGTGCTGTAAACGCATTTTGCCGCCCCTCAGGGCGGCAAAACTTGCATCAACGTGCCAGACTCGTTATAAGGTGCGCTTTCTTTTGACGTGTGGACATCCTGATGAACGACATCCCTTTCTGGCAACGCAAAACTCTCGACGAAATGACTGACGTGGAGTGGGAGTCGTTATGTGACGGCTGCGGGCAGTGCTGCCTGCATAAGCTCATGGATGAAGACACTGATGAAATCTATTTCACCAACGTTGCCTGTAAGCAGTTAAACATCAAAACCTGCCAGTGCCGCAACTACGAGCGCCGCTTCGAGTTCGAGCCGGACTGCATTAAACTCACCCGTGAGAACCTGCCGACGTTTGAATGGCTGCCGCATACCTGCGCGTATCGCCTGCTGGCGGAAGGGAAGGATCTGCCGACATGGCACCCCTTGCTGACCGGCTCTAAAGCGGCCATGCACGGCGAGCGTATCTCTGTGCGTCACATCGCGGTGAAAGAGTCCGAGGTGCGGGACTGGGAAGACCACATTATGAATCACCCGACCCGGTGATAAATAAAAACCCGCCGAGGCGGGTTTTTATTGGGGTGCGGCCTGATGCCCTCACCCCAACCTTCTCCCACGGGAGAGGGCGCAAAAACTAAAAACGGCAACTATCGTTGCCGTTTTGCTTTTACCTTCCGAACAGATCGCGCTTCTTCGGCTTAAACGGCTGAGCAATCAGCACCAGCAGCGCCACGACGAAGTAGGCCACAAAAATGCCCACCAGCCACTGCGGCATCTCCAGCGACAGGAATTCCCACTGACGTACAGAGCAGTCACCGGAAGCGACAAACACCTGCGGCAGCCATTTATCCAGCGGCAACCAGCTCGGGAAGCGGGCAGCGAAATCACAGGTCATGAACGGCGACGGGTGCAGTTGCATCATGGTGTGCTGCCAGGAAAGCTCAATCCCTTTCCAGGCGCTGTACAGCCAGACCGCGATAGCGACGTAACGGAGCGGTGTTTTAGGTGCAATCGCACCCAACAGACCCGCGCCCATGACGCCAAACAGCGCGCAGCGCTCGTAGATACAGAGCACGCAGGGTTTGAGTCCCATCACATGCTGGAACCACAGCGCGACCATTTCCAGCGCAAAGGCGGTCAGGGCCATTAACAACCATGCTCCGCGACCGCGGGAGCACTGGTTTAAAAATCTCAACATAATCATTTCCCTGGAACATGCTTAGAAAGCGCAGTGTAAACGAATTTTAATGCGCCGCAAGTATACCCGCTTGTATCAGCCATTGCGTACAGGGAATGAGGGTAATTTTGACGCAAAGCAATCCCACAATGGTGAGCACCAGCGTATAGGGCAGCGCCATCCAGACCATCTTTCCATAAGAAAGACGTATGAGTGGCGCGAGGGCCGAGGTCAGCAGGAACAGGAAAGCGGCCTGTCCGTTTGGCGTCGCCACCGACGGCAGATTGGTGCCGGTATTAATGGCAACCGCCAGCAGCTCGAACTGCCCGGCGTTGATAATGCCTTCTTCCATCGCCGCTTTGGCTTCATTGATGTAGACCGTGCCGACAAAAACGTTATCGGAGATGGACGACAGCAGGCCGTTGAAGAGATAGAAGAGCGACAGTTGCGCGTCGGGCGCCGCCTGCAGTACAAAAGTAATAATCGGGGCGAACAGGTGTTGGTCGATAATCACCGCCACCACCGCAAAGAAGACCGCCAGCAGCGCGGTAAACGGCAGGGCTTCGGTAAAGGCTTTACCGATAGCATGTTCATCCGTTACCCCGCTAAAGGTCGTCGCAAGAATAATAACCGAAAGACCAATCAGCCCGACTTCGGCAAGATGGAAAGCCAGCGCGACGATAAGCCAGATACCGATGATCCCCTGCGCAATCAGACGCAGCGTCTCCTGGCGCGTGCGCTGCGTACGGTTCTGCTCGTCAAATTTATGCAGCTCTTTGCGAACTGGCTCAGGCAACTGCGCACCGTAGCCGAAAACGTTGAATTTCTCGACCAGGATACAGGTCGCTAACCCGCAGACGAACACGGGCAGGCTGACCGGTGCCATGCGCAGGAAAAACTCGCCAAAATGCCACTCAGCCGCTTTGGCGATGATCAGGTTTTGCGGCTCACCTACCATGGTCATCACGCCACCTAATGCGGTACCGACGCCCGCGTGCATCATCAGGCTGCGCAGAAACGCGCGGAACTGTTCCAGCACCTCACGGTTATGCGCCTCGACGTGGCTGTCGTCCTGCAAATCCTCGCCCGGACGGGACGATGCCACGCGGTGATAAATGCCGTAAAACCCGACGGCAACGCTGATGACCACCGCCACGACGGTTAGTGCATCCAGGAAGGCCGAAAGGAATGCGGCAGCAAGGCAGAACGCCAGCGACAGCATCGTTTTAGACGGAATGCTAAGCAACAGGCGGGTGAAGATAAACAGCAGCAGCTGTTTCATAAAGTAGATACCGGCCACCATGAAGATCAGCAGCAGAAGCACTTCAAGGTTGGATGCCAGCTCGGCTTTGACATGTTCTGCGCTCGTCATACCGATAACCACGGCTTCAAAAGCCAGCAAACCACCCGGCAGCAGGGGATAACATTTCAGCGCCACGGCCAGGGTGAAGATAAACTCCGCCACCAGCAGCCACCCGGCGACGAACGGAGCGATACTAAAAATAATGGGATTAACAACCAGGAAAACCAGAAGTATCAGTTTGTACCAGTCAGGAGACTGGCCTAAAAAATTGCGCCACAGCGCGCGCCCAAAAGAAATTTCCACAACAGACGTCCTTCCCCGTCAGGTAAAACAAAACATCAGTATACGCAAAAAATGCGTGGCGGAGGCGGATAAGCGTGTATTGTAAATTTCACGAAAATAAAACAGCGATCCCTCTTTTCTCTCTTTCACGCGCTACCTGCCACAGCATGCCTCTGGTATGATGAGTGCAATTTGCAAAAGCTGTGTAATGGAAATCTCACTATGGTCATTAAGGCGCAGAGCCCGGCGGGTTTCGCGGAAGAGTACATCATTGAAAGCATCTGGAATAATCGCTTCCCTGCGGGATCCATTCTTCCGGCTGAACGCGAACTCTCTGAACTGATTGGCGTCACTCGCACCACGCTGCGTGAAGTGCTCCAGCGACTGGCGCGCGATGGCTGGTTGACGATCCAGCACGGTAAGCCAACGAAAGTAAACAACTTCTGGGAAACTTCCGGGCTGAACATTCTTGAAACGCTGGCGCGCCTCGATCACGAAAGCGTGCCACAGCTGATTGATAATCTGCTCTCGGTGCGTACCAACATTGCGACAATCTTTATTCGTACCGCTTTTCGTCAGCATCCGGAAGACGCGCTGCAGGTGCTTGCCAGCGCGAACGAAGTGGAAGATCACGCGGATGCCTTTGCCACGCTCGATTACAACGTTTTCCGCGGACTGGCGTTTGCCTCCGGTAACCCGGTGTACGGTCTGATCCTGAACGGCATGAAAGGGCTGTATACCCGTATCGGTCGCCACTACTTTGCCAACCCTGAGGCGCGCAGCCTGGCGCTGGGCTTCTACCATAAGCTCAGCAAGCTCTGTACTGAAGGCCTGCACGATCAGGTGTATGAAACGGTGCGCCGCTACGGCCACGATTCCGGTGAAATCTGGCACCGGATGCAGAAAACTCTGCCGGGTGATTTAGCCATTCAGGGCCGCTGAAATAAAAAACCTCTCAAGTGAGAGGTTTTTTTCGCCCGGTGGCGCTTCGCTTACCGGGCCTACAAAACCCGGCAAAAACCATTACAACGTATTCAACCGCGCCGGGCAACGATCCAGCAGCTCCACGCTGCCATCTTCATTCTGCTGCTCCAGTAGCACATCAAAGCCCCACAGGCGATGCACATGCTTCAGCACCTCTTTGCGTCCTTTATCCAGCGGCGCCCGGTTGTGCGGAATATAGCGCAGCGTCAGGGAGCGATCGCCGCGTAAATCCACGTTCCATACCTGAATGTTGGGTTCAAGGTTGCTCAGGTTGTACTGGGAGGAGAGGCGAGAGCGGATCTCTCGGTAACCTTCCTCGTTATGGATCGCCGAAATCTCCAGGTAGTTATTGCGGTCGTCATCCAGCACGGTGAAGAAGCGGAAATCACGCATGATCTTCGGCGACATAAACTGGCTGATGAAGCTCTCATCCTTAAAGTCACGCATCGCGAAATGCAGCGTTTCCAGCCAGTCAGAGCCGGCGATATCCG
The DNA here is from genome assembly GCF_050031465.1 of Enterobacter cloacae complex sp. 277I4. Lineage (NCBI taxonomy): Bacteria > Pseudomonadati > Pseudomonadota > Gammaproteobacteria > Enterobacterales > Enterobacteriaceae > Enterobacter > Enterobacter cloacae complex sp. 277I4. The sequence goes on along the minus strand of NZ_JBLGWC010000001.1, from coordinate 2,988,262 downwards.
GGAACCAGTATTTATCTTCTTCCGTTGGCGACTGGCAGATGCGTTTAATGTCCTGGAACATCGCAAAGCCGAGTGCGTACGGGTTAATGCCGCTATACCACGGGCTGTTGTAAGGCGGCTGGAACACCACGTTTGTATGGCTGTGCAGGAACTCCATCATGAACCGCTCGGTGACTTTCCCTTCGTCGTATAGATGGTTAAGGATGGTGTAATGCCAGAAGGTGGCCCAGCCTTCGTTCATCACCTGGGTCTGTTTCTGCGGATAGAAATACTGGCTGACCTTACGCACGATGCGCAGGATCTCACGCTGCCACGGCTCCAGCAGCGGCGCGTTTTTCTCCATAAAATAGAGCAGGTTTTCCTGCGGCTCAGACGGGTAGCGACGCGCTTCGGCAACCGCTTTCTCTTCTTCACGTTTCGGCAGGGTGCGCCACAGCATATTCACCTGGCTTTGCAGATACTCTTCGCGGCTTTTCTGCCGCGCTTTCTCCTCCTGGAGGGAGATTTTCTGTGGACGTTTGTAACGATCAACGCCGTAGTTCATCAGCGCGTGACAGGAGTCGAGCAGTTTCTCCACTTCGTCCACGCCGTAGCGCTCTTCGCAGTCGGTAATGTACTTACGCGCGAAGATCAGGTAATCGACAATCGAGCTGGCATCCGTCCAGCTGCGGAACAGGTAGTTATTCTTGAAGAACGAGTTATGCCCGTAGCAGGCATGCGCCATCACCAGCGCCTGCATGGTAATGGTGTTCTCTTCCATCAGGTAGGCGATACACGGATTGGAGTTGATCACGATCTCATACGCCAGCCCCTGCTGGCCGTGCTTATATAAGCGCTCCGTTTCAATGAATTTTTTACCAAACGACCAGTGCGGATAATTGATCGGCATCCCGACGCTGGAGTAGGCGTCCATCATCTGCTCGGACGTAATGACTTCAATCTGATGGGGATAAGTATCCAGACGATACAGTTTTGCCACCCGGTCGATTTCGGCGAGATAGACATCCAGCAACTCGAAGGTCCAGTCGGGTCCATCGCTCAGACGTGTGCTGTCCTTATTCAGGGAATCAATAGTAGCCATTAGCGCGCCCTCGTTGTGGGAGCTCTCTCTGTCTGGAGAGCCTCCTGATAAGCATAGATCACCGTGTTAAAAAGCGTGCTGGAGCAGAAATTTTTTCTTTGCGATTTCCCGTTTTTGATGCGGCAAAAAAAGCGTTCTTCACAGAATTTTATACTGGTTAAAAATAACGCGCAGCAGGAGATCCCAAATTCGCCTCATCCCCTGATGGTGGGGGATGTGTGAGGTAAGTCACCATAAAAAAGTCGTATGTTGAATAATATTTTCAACTAGGTTATCAATCTGTAATTAGAAGATTGTTCTTTTGCACATATGGAGTGGCTATGCGTGTTGTCATACTGGGAAGTGGTGTCGTTGGCGTAACCAGCGCCTGGTATTTAAGTCAGGCGGGACATGACGTGACCGTTATCGATCGTGAGTCAGGGCCTGCGCTGGAAACCAGTGCGGCGAACGCCGGACAGATCTCTCCGGGCTATGCCGCGCCGTGGGCGGCACCCGGCGTTCCGCTGAAGGCAATTAAGTGGATGTTCCAGCGCCATGCGCCCCTGGCCATCAGCCTCGACGGCACACAGTTCCAGCTGAAGTGGATGTGGCAGATGCTGCGCAACTGCGACACCCGGCACTACATGGAAAACAAAGGTCGGATGGTGCGTCTGGCGGAATACAGCCGTGACTGCCTGAAAGCACTGCGCGCCTCCACCGGTATTGAGTACGAAGGTAGCCAGGGCGGCACGCTGCAACTGTTCCGCACGGCGCAACAGTATGAAAACGCCACCCGTGATATTGCCGTGCTGGAAGATGCGGGCGTACCGTATCAACTGCTCGAAGCCAGCCAGCTTGGGCAGGTTGAACCGGCGCTGGCAGAAGTGTCGCACAAGCTGACGGGCGGCCTGCGTTTGCCGAATGATGAAACTGGCGACTGCCAGCTGTTTACGCAGCGTCTCGCGCAGATGTGCGAGCAGGCGGGAGTAAAATTCCGCTTTAATACCGCGGTCGACAAAATGCTGTCTGAAGGCGGCAGTATCTACGGCGTGAAGTGTGGCGATGAAGTCATTAAAGCGGATGCCTACGTCATGGCGTTTGGCTCCTATTCCACCGCGATGCTGAAGGGCATTCTCGACATTCCGGTTTACCCGCTGAAGGGCTACTCCCTGACCATTCCGGTAAAAGAGGATAGCGGTGCGCCAGTTTCCACCATTCTGGATGAAACCTACAAAATCGCCATTACCCGCTTTGATAACCGCATCCGCGTTGGCGGGATGGCGGAGATTGTCGGCTTTAACACCGAGCTGCTGAAGCCGCGCCGTGAAACGCTGGAGATGGTGGTGGGCGACCTGTTCCCGCGTGGCGGTTTTGTCGAGCAGGCAACCTTCTGGACCGGGCTGCGTCCAATGACGCCAGACGGCACGCCAATTGTTGGCCGTACGCCGTTCAAAAACCTGTGGACCAATACCGGCCACGGTACGCTTGGCTGGACAATGGCCTGCGGCTCTGGCCAGCTGCTTAGCGATTTGATATCCGGGCGCACGCCGGCAATTCCGTTTGACGATTTAAGTGCCGCACGCTATCAATCGGGGTTTACCCCTTCGCGTCCACAGCACCTGCACGGCGCGCATAACTAAGGAGTTGTCATGTCCCGTCCTGTTCTGGCTCAGCTCGATTTGCAGGCCCTGAAGGATAATCTGCAAATTGTTCGCCGGGCGGCGCCAGGTTCACGCGTCTGGTCGGTGGTGAAAGCCAATGCCTACGGCCACGGTATCGATCGTATCTGGAGTGCGCTCAGCGCCACCGACGGTTTTGCGTTACTGAATCTGGAAGAGGCCATTCTGCTGCGCGAGCGCGGCTGGAAAGGGCCCATTCTGTTGCTTGAGGGGTTCTTCCACGCCGACGATCTGCCGCTGCTGGATAAGTACCGGCTGACCACCAGCGTTCACAGCAACTGGCAAATTAAAGCGATTCAGGATGCAAAACTGCATGCACCGCTGGATATTTATCTCAAGGTGAATAGCGGTATGAACCGCCTGGGCTTCCAGCCTGAGCGGGTCCATACGGTATGGCAACAGCTGCGCGCCCTGAAGAACGTGGGCGAAATGACGCTGATGGCGCATTTTGCCGATGCGGAAAAACCGGACGGTATTGCCGATGCGATGGTGCGCATTGAGCAGGCGGCAGAAGGGCTGGATTGCCCACGTTCGCTCTCCAACTCAGCGGCCACGCTGTGGCATCCTGAGGCGCATTATAACTGGGTGCGTCCTGGCATTGTCCTTTATGGCGCCTCTCCCTCAGGCCAGTGGCAGGATATCGCCAACAGTGGCCTTAAGCCGGTGATGACCCTGCGCAGCGAAATCATCGGTGTGCAGACGCTGAAGGCCGGCGACACGGTGGGCTATGGCAGCCGTTACCGGGCGACAGGCGAGCAACGGATTGGTATTGTGGCGGGCGGTTATGCTGACGGCTACCCGCGTATCGCGCCGAGCGGCACGCCAGTCTGGGTAGACGGGGTGCGTACGGGAACGGTGGGCACCGTCTCCATGGATATGCTGGCCGTTGATCTCACGCCATGTCCGCAGGCGGGCATTGGTTCCCCGGTCGAGCTGTGGGGTAACGAAGTCAAAATTGATGACGTGGCTGCCGCGGCGGGGACGGTAGGGTATGAACTGATGTGCGCGCTAGCCCCAAGAGTGCCGGTTGTGACGGTGTAACGTGTCTGTGTGCCGGGTAAGCGTTAGCGCCACCCGGCAAAAAACCACTACTCCACGTCCTCTTCCATCGGCCGCAAACCGACTTTCCGCACTGCGTTATCTTCTTTCTCTGCTACGGTCCAGATCATCCCGGCAAACTCCACCTGGTCACCCACAACCGGGGCCGCACCAAGGCGCTGCTGGATGATTTCGCCCAGCGTTTGCTGGTTATCGTCGCCTTCAGCACCTTCATCCAGCCCATAAATCAGGGCCACATCCGCAAACCTGGCGCTGGCTTCCAGAATAAAATCGCCGAAGAAACGCTGATCCAGCGCCACCGGAGGCGACTGGCTGAACAGTTTACCCAGGGCGGGCAGGTCCCGCTCGCGGCCAATCACACACAGAATATCGCCTTCGCGTAGCCGGGTGCTGCCGGTTGGGTGCAGCAGGACATTATCGCGGAACAGGGCGGCAATTCGCGTTTCCGCAGGCATGTGCAAATCGCGCAGCGATGCCCCCACGCACCATTTATCGGCGCTGAGTTGGTAAACAAATTGTTCCCACGGGTTTTCCGGGTGAATATCCAGCCCCACGCGGGAAACCGGCCAGCCCACAGGAGGAACCACCACTTTGGCTTTTTTCGCCGCCCACCCGAGCGAGGTTCCCTGGAACAGCAGCGAGATCAGCACCACGAAGAAGGCGACGTTAAAGAACAGCCGCGCGTTGTCCAGACCGGCCATCATCGGGAAGACGGCCAGGATAATCGGCACCGCGCCGCGCAGCCCCACCCAGCTGATAAAGATGCGTTCGCGCAGGTTGAAGCCGCGAAACGGCAGCAGACCGGCAAACACCGACAGGGGACGGGCGAAGAAGATCATCCACGCCGATAAAATCAGCGCCGGAACGGCAATCGGCAACAGGTCTGACGGCGTCACCAGCAGGCCCAGCACGAGGAACATCCCGATTTGCGCCAGCCAGGCCAGCCCGTCGAAGTTCTGCAAAATGGCGTGACGGTTGCGAATAGGGCGATTGCCCAGCAGGAAGCCGCAAAGATAAACCGCGAGGATCCCGCTGCCGTTCAGCGCAGTGGTGACGGCAAAAATCAGAATGCCGCCGCTCAGGGCAAGCAGCGGGTAGAGCCCCGAAGGCAGCGATATCCGGTTGATCGTCTGCTGAAGCAGGTAACCCCCGGCCAGGCCGAGCGCAATCCCCAGGCCGAACTGCTGCAGGATATGCAGGACAAACATCCAGCTTAAGCCTGTTTCATGCTGCTGGATCATCTCTATCAGCGTGATGGTGAGAAATACCGCCATCGGATCGTTACTGCCGGATTCAATCTCAAGCGTGGAGCCGACGCGTTCGTTCAACCCTTTGCCCCCCAGCAGGGAAAACACCGCCGCCGCGTCGGTTGAGCCGACAATCGCGCCAATCAGTAAACCTTCCATCAGATCGAGATGGAACAGCCACGCCGCCATCATGCCGGTCAGACCGGAGGTAATTAACACCCCGACCGTCGCCAGCGACAGGGCAGGCCCCAGCGCCACGCGAAATGAGCTCGCCTGGGTGCGCATCCCGCCGTCGAGCAGGATCACCGCCAGCGCAAGGTTACTGATCATGTAAGCGAAAGGGTAGTTATCGAAAGGAATACCGCCGATACCATCGACACCCGCCAGCATGCCGATGGCAAGGAAAATAACAAGAATAGGTATGCCGAGACGCGATGAAAATGAACTTAATAAAATACTACAGGTTACGAGCACAGAACCCAGAATGAAAAGACTGATTATCGCTGTGGCATCCAATGTTGTCTTACTCCCACCTCAATGTTAATGCTGTTACTAAAACCCTAACATATTAACGACGGAAACAGCGGTTTATTGAGGGGGATTAACGGCTTTTTTATGCCTTTAAGACCGGATGACCCCCAATCGTTAACCGACTGCCCGTTTCATCATGCTTCAGGATGGCCTGCGCGCCTAACGCCAGGGTGACGGTTTGCTGCTCGTGGCCGAAGTCCAGCCCGGTAATAACAGGAATATCAAGGCGTGAGCGGATGAAATCGACCATCGTTTCCAGCGAGTATCCTGCGTCATAGTCATTCGGTGCGGCACCGGTAAAACTGCCAAGAATAACCGCGGATTGACGTTCCAGAATACCGGCGTAATACAGCTGCAATAACATGCGCTCGACGCGGAACGGATGTTCATTGATATCTTCCAGCACCAGAATGCCGCCGTCAATTTGCGGCAGCCATGGCGTTCCAATGAGCGACACCAGCATTGCCAGATTTCCGCCCCAGAGTTGTCCTTCACACGACCAGTGCGGCCCGTTGCCCTGCCACTCAACGCTGTAGGTCGGGTTTTTCAGGGCGCGCCAGAAGTGTTCCACCGTAAATGGGTCAAGCTCGGGTGCCCCGAAATTACCGGCCAGCATCGGGCCGCTGAAGGTCACCACGTTATGCAGCGCGAGCAGCCCGAGCTGGATTACGGTAAAGTCGCTGTGGCCGCAGATAAGCAGCGGATCCTGCTGCTGACGCTTTGCCAGCCCTTGCCAGTCAATACTCTCCAGCAACCGGCTCGCACCATAGCCGCCGCGCACCGCCAGCACGATATTGTTCTCACCCTGCAGGTTCACCAGGCTGTTGATATCATTCAGCCTTTGCGCTTCCGTACCGGCAAAACGCTGCTGGCGGCGGGGGATAATTGTCTGATTTTCTACCGGGTAACCGAGTTCCAGTAAGCGCTCAACGCCCCGCTGTGCCGCCTCCTGGTTGATGCAGTACCCGGACGGCGCGATAAGATGAAACTGAGACATGGCAATTCCTTGCTGAATGAGAATCTAATTGTCTATATCATGCCGCTTATACGTTGCCTGCTTCAAGGGCGATGACCGGCTATAAGGATAGATGACGTGAAATTGAGATGGTTTGCTTTTTTGATTGTGTTGCTGGCTGGCTGTAGTTCAAAACATGACTATCAAAACCCGGCATGGAACCCGGAAGTGCCTGTAAAACGGGCCATGCAGTGGATGCCGATCAGTGAACAGGCAGGCAAGGCCTGGGGCGTCAGCCCGCGACTGATCACGGCGATCATTGCCGTGGAATCCGGCGGTAACCCAACGCTTGTCAGCAAATCTAACGCCGTGGGGCTGATGCAGCTTAAGGCCTCAACCGCAGGGAGAGAGGTCTACCGCTATATGGGCTGGCGTGGTCAGCCGTCAACCAGCGAGCTGAAAAACCCGGAACGCAACATCTCCATGGGCACGGCCTATTTGAGCATTCTGGAACACGGCGTGCTGAAGGGAATCGAGGATCCTGAAGTGATGCAGTATGCGCTGGTGGTCTCTTACGTGAACGGCGCGGGTGCGCTGCTCAGGACGTTCTCATCGGACCGTAAAGAGGCGATAGAAGAGATCAACGACATGGACAAAGACGAGTTCTTTGAACACGTGGTGAAAAATCATCCGGCACCACAGGCTCCGCGTTATATCTGGAAAGTTCAGAAAGCGATGGATGCCATGTAATGCCGTTGTCGGGCGGCCTGTGTGCTGCCCGGCTCCTGTCACAACACTTTATTCGCCCGCTCCCGCGCCTCTCGCTCCAGAGAATAGATAATCCGCTGCAGTTCACGCTCTGCGCCCGGCCCGACGTTCAGGAAGCGGAAGCTCAGACGCGGCGTGACGATCGTTTCATTTTTGCTGTCGACCACCTTACGCTCGCTGATGGCGATCAACTGCGCATCAAAGTAAAAACGCCCCCAGCCTCTCATATCCAGTTCGATTTGGGTAAATCGCATGCCTTCTACCAGTCCGTCAGGCTTTGGCGTATCCATCAGCGCACCCATGCCGCCCAGGGAGAGGTCAAAAAGGCGAAAGCGGATCTCTTTTTTGTCCGGCATTTTGGCCTTACCAAAATAGGCAGGATGAAGCGGGGCACTGATACGAAAATATTCACGGCGCTGAACAAACCAGAGGTTGGCCGGCAGCGGGGTGACAAACGCCGGAAGACCACCGTATTCGCTCAACTCCAGGCGCGGCAGGACAAACTCCACTTTTGCGCCGTGCGTTTCTGCCATCACCGAGATTTTCTCCGCCCGCAGCGCGGCGCGGTTTTCATGCTCCTGGCTGCCCAGGTCAATGACCAGCCTCTCTGCAGAAGCATCCAGGATCTTGCTGATGAATTGATTGTTTGACCAGCTGATGCGCAGCGGCACCTCGCCTTTTTGCAGGTCGCGCAATACCCCTAATACAGCCAGCGGATTTTGCTTCAGGAACTGCTCACTGTAATTACTCACGCCGGATGGCTCCTTGATAAATGACAGACTGTCTCTGCGTTATCGGCAGCGTGAAACGAAACTTAATACAAACCGGTGAGTTTTTTTCGCAGTACAGAGAAGTTAAGTCGGTGAGATGAAATCGGTTTTACCGTGATGACCTATACTTACGTTACCTGCGCGGAAGGTTTTCTGCGCATGCGTTAAACCTGCAAGAGGGCATCGCTATGGGTATTATCGCGTGGATCATCTTTGGTCTTATTGCCGGGGCTATCGCTAAACTCATCATGCCGGGAAATGATGGCGGCGGCTTTATATTGACCTGTGTTCTTGGGGTTGTTGGTGCGGTTGTCGGCGGCTGGCTGGCGACCATGTTTGGCTTTGGGGGCGACATCAATGGATTCGACCTGCACAGTTTCCTTGTGGCTGTGGTGGGCGCCATTGTTGTCCTGGGCATATTCAGGTTGCTCCGACGGGCATAGATGACACAAAACGGCTCTCGCGACAGGGCCGTTTTTTTTGTCGTGATATTGATTTGCTAATCGAAATGATAATAATTGTCGTTCCTAGTTACATATAATCACAAGACGACATTATGAACACCTCACGTTTTGCAGTATGCGCGTTGGCAGGAGCCGTGACGCTGGCATTACAGGCACAGGCATTTGCTGAAGAATCCACCATTCTTGTCACCGGCTCTGAGCAGGGCAGCGTTCTCCCCGCATGGACAAACAGCGCAACCAAATCGGCCGTTGCCGAAAGTAAAACGCCGCAGGTGATCGATACCGTCTCTGCGCAGCAGATCGCGCAACGCCATGCCAACTCCGTGAACGAAATCCTGCGCTATGTTCCGGGCGTTTCGACAGAGCTGCGTGGCAATACCACCTACATGAGCGAATATAAAATCCGTGGTTTTTCCGTTGACCAGGAGTTCTACAACGGACTGCAACTGCCGTATAACGTCACCGGAAATACCAAAGCGCGCATCGATCCACTGCTGATTGAAAGCGTTGATATCCTCAAAGGGCCATCTTCTGTGCTCTACGGCGGTGGCTCCCCGGGGGGGCTGGTAAATATTCAGGGTAAAAAGCCACAAAAAACCGCCCATACCGAGTTGGGTTTCAACACCGGCAATCGCAATCTGAAGGAGGGTTATCTCGACTCGACCGGACAAATTGCCGACAGCGACTGGAACTACCGACTGCTGGGCAAAGCCACGGAAAATGACGATCAGCCCCATACCACGCGCTATGAAAATTATCTGGTTGCCCCGTCCGTGACCTGGGAGCCGGACAGCAAAACGCGTCTTACGGTTGATGCACTGGCGCAAAACTCCCCGAGCCTGTCTCCATCCAACCCGTTGCCGCTTGCTTATCTGCGCTCGAAATATGCCGACCGCCGGGATTATGCCGGGGATGAGTGGAGCGGTTTCAAACAGCGTCAGTGGATGCTGGGCTACAGCTTTGAACATGAGTTTGACAGTGGCTGGGGCTTTAACCAGAAAGCACGGTACTTTGATGTCGACACCCACCAGCGCAGCGTTTATGCCACGGGGACGGGGAGCGCGGTCTACCAGCTTAACCGGTTTGCTTACACCACGGATGAAGATCTGAAGAGCTTCAACATCGATAATCAGGTAACCAAAACCGTGGCGCTGGGAGAGTGGAAACACCACCTGTTGGCCGGGTTTGACTATCAAAAGATGGACTCTCACTTCTACTACCGTTATGCCTCAACAACGCCTGGCATCGATATGCGAAATCCTGACTATTCGCAGATCAATGAACGCGATCTCGGGTTGTATACGGGGCAAAAAAATCGTCTGAGCTATCAGCAAAACGGCTATTACCTGCAGGATCAGGTGGAGTTTGGCGGTTTAAATCTGCTGGCCAGCCTGCGTTATGACGATTACCGCTCGGTAACCACCAATTATATGCAGAATGGCGACAAGGCGTGGGTCTCGCAGGACCGCGTGACCAAACGCCTGGGCGCGCTTTACGCGTTTGAGAATGGGCTGTCACCGTTCATCAGCTACTCCGAAGGGTTTGCCCCGGTGTCGCCGCAGGGAACGCTCACGGCTAAAGAGGTGAAGCCAACCACCAGCAAGCAGGTGGAAGGCGGGGTGAAATACCTGCTGGCGGATTACGCCACAACCTTTACCGCCTCGGTATTTAATATCCGTCAGAAAAATGTCGTCACCTCCGATCCGGGCTTCCTGAATTACAGCCAGACCGGAGAAGTGGAATCTAAAGGGGCTGAGCTCTCAATCGTCAGCCGCCCAGCAGATAACGTGACCCTGATTGCCAACTATGCCTACACCCATCTGATCAATACCGAAGATGACAAATACCAGGGCAAACGGCCAACGCAGGTGCCGGAGAACGCGTTCAACCTGTGGGGGGATTACACCTTTGACAACACGCCGCTGAGAGGGCTGATGCTGGGGGCAGGGGCGCGCTACACCGGACCCATGGAAATTTCACCGAACAACGATGCGGGCAAACTGGGCGGCACCATGCAGTACGATCTGGCGGCCTCCTATCGTATGGGGGAAATCCTGCCGTCGCTGGAGGGATTGACGCTGAAAGCCAGCGCGCAAAACATCACCAACAAAGAGACGCTGACCTGCTACGACGCGACAAACTGCTGGATTGGGCGTGACCGGACGTATCAGTTGGGGGCGAGCTACAGCTTCTGATTATCGTTTCCCTCTCCCGCAGGGAATGCAGGCCGGGTAGGCGTTAGCGCCCCCCGGCATTGTTCACTTACTGCGCTGTACTTTTCACCGGCGCAGCCTCATCATTCGCCGCAGGCTGATTCTGCGGCACGCTGTCACACGGTTTCTCTTTCGGACAGACCAGATCCAGCATCTTCAGCGTCACGCCGTTGCTCCAGCCGAATCCATCCTGTAGCGGATACTCACCGCCGCCGCCGCCCGTACCGGTGGAGGAGACATCATATTTCTCCACCAGTTTCTGCTCGCGATCGTAGGTATGCTGAACATTTTTCAGGAAGCGCCAGGTGACATCCATCGCGACCTTGTCCTGTCCATAATTCTGCAACCCTTCTGTGGCTACCCACTGCAGTGGCGCCCAGCCATTGGGGGCATCCCACTGCTGGCCGCTGTTCACGGTGGTGGTGGTGATGCCGCCCGGTTTCAGCAGACGTGAGGACGTCGCTGCAGCCACTTTATCCGCGCGATCCTGTGCCGCGGCCTTCACATACAGCGGGAAGAGGGCTGCAGCCGTGAGCTGATTACGCACCTTCTTACTCTTCAGGTCGTAATCCGCATACCATCCCTCTTTATCGTTCCACAGATACTTCTCCATCGCCTTCTGGCGCGCCGTGGCCAGGGCTTCATATTTGCTCGCGCTGGCGGCATCGCCGCTCTCCAGGCTTGCCCGGGCGAGCAGTTTTTCCATCTTGAACATCAGGGCGTTCAGATCCACCGGCACAATACTGGTGGTGCGGATGGTGCCCAGCTTTTGCGGATCGTCCATCCAGCGGGAACTGAAGTCCCAGCCTGAGGCCGCCGCAGAGCGCAAATCGCGGTAGATTTCGGTTGCCGGGCGGTTAGGGTTGCTTTTGGCGGTGGTGATATCGTCAAGCCACGACTCCGGACGCGGCGTGTCGCGGTCATCCCAGTAGCGGTTAAGCAGCGAGCCATCCTCCAGCTTCACCACGCGTTTGTTGGCCTCTCCGGCCTGCAGCGCATCTGCGCCCTCCATCCAGTAGGCGTACTCCTTTTCCATCTGCGGACGGTATTTCTTCAGCGCCTCGCTGTCGTGCGTGGCCAGCAGTTCCACCATCAGCGAGAAAAATGGCGGCTGGGAGCGGCTCAGATAGTAACTGCGGTTGCCGTTCGGAATGTGCCCCCATGTATCCAGTTCGTAGGCAAAGTTGTCCACCATATCGCTGATTTTGTCCCAGTGGCCGCTTTCCGCCAGCCCTAACATGGTGAAATAGCTGTCCCAGTAGTAGACCTCGCGGAAACGTCCGCCCGGCACAACGTAGGATTTCGGTAAGGGCAAGAGTGAATCCCATTTGTTACTGGCTTTATCAGTGGTACGCGTTAGCACAGGCCACAGCCCGTCAATATGCTCACGCAGGCTCTGCCCCGCAGGAGGAACATATTTTTCCCCTTCTGCGGGAAGCGTGAAGTTCATATCAACAAAATGGCGTAAATCAAACCCGGACTGACGACGCTGCATGCGGTAGTCGGCCAGGATCGTCAGGGGATCGCTTTTCGGTACGGCATCGGCAAAGGTTTTTTGATCGGGGAAGAGTTTGGCGCTCTGGACATCGTTGAAAAGAGGGCCGAGCAAGATATCCGGTGAATTTGTCTGGCCAGAGTTCATCTCTTCCGCGTTGCCTGTCGCGGCAACCGCGAGCAGCGCACTGCCCAGAACCAGAGGTAAGAGGCGAGGGCGCAGCTTTTGAGGTGTTATCATCGGTGCTTCTCCTTATTTCGCTGAGCAGCGGTCACGCTGTAATCATTCACCAGAAAACCTTAGTCGAATATTCCGCGCTTCGCGTGTCGAACATCGCACTTTGCACAAATCCAGACAATTTACCGTTGCGTTTAATGCCCCGGTGGCGCGGCTGAAATATTGATATTGTGAATGGCTGTAGGCGAGAAAATAAATTGCGATCCGTTACGCATAATTTTCCGGATAAAGGCTTTCTTTTAATTATCCCGATCACATAAAGCAAAAAACATAACTTCATGGTGAAAAAACATAATGGATCGCCTCGTTGCGCTCAGGCGAAATTATTGCCAAAGCAGAAACCGGTTTCATCAATAAGGAGTAACGTGATGTCAATGAGTGAAAAAATTCCGGTCCGGGAAAAAATAGGCTACAGCCTTGGAGATGCCGCGAGTCATATTGTTTTTGACTCCTCGGTCGCCATTCTGGCGTATTACTATACGGATATTTATGGCTTACCCCCGGCCGTAATGGGAACCATGTTTCTTTTGGTCCGCTTATTAGATGCCATTACCGACCCCGTTATGGGAGCGATTGCCGATGCAACATCCACACGCTGGGGACGTTTTCGTCCCTGGCTGCTGGCGATATGCGTTCCTTTTGCGGTGAGCTGCGTGCTGGTATATTCCATACCTGATTTTACTGAAACCGGGAAAATTTATTATGCCGTTGGCGCGTATATATTTATGACCCTGATGTATACAGCCATAAATATCCCGTATTGTTCTTTGGGGGCGGCGCTGACGTCCGATCCGCGTGAAAACCTCTCGTTGCAGTCCTGGCGCTTTGCCATTACGCCAATTGGCGGGGCGCTCGGCACCGCGCTGATTCTGCCCCTGGCGGACTATCTCTACCCCGGCGACAGGGCGACCGGTATCCAGGTGGCGATGGCGCTTTTTGGCGCAATCGGCTGCGTGATGTTTATCATTTGTTTTGTTACCACCAAAGAGCGCGTCCAGCCGATCAAAGAGGAGAATCTGAACATCGCCCGGGACGTTAAAATCCTCTTTCGTAACGATCAGTGGCGCATTCTCTCGATCTACAACTTTATGATGCTGGTGGCGGTGGTGATCCGCGGTGGCGCAGTGGTCTATTACGTGAACACTGTTCTCAACAAGGGGGCTGACGTCATCTCGTTCTTTATGCTGGGCGGGATGCTGGCCTCGATGTTTGGTTCGGTTCTGGCGCAGCCGTTCGGTACCCGTTTTTGCAAGGTTAAACTCTCGTTCTGGATCAATATTCTCAACGCTGCGTTAGGCGTGGCCTGCTTCTGGCTGCCGCTGGAGTTCTGGGTCATTCCACTGATTGCCCATGTGCTCATTCAGATTGTCCAGGGCGGTAACGGCGCGTTGCAGTGGTCAATGATCACTGATGCAAATAATTACGGTGAATGGAAAACCCAACGTCGTATTACAGGTATGAATGTTGCGGCCAATATTTTCGTGATTAAGTTGGGTGTCGCCGTCGGTGGTGCCATTCTGGGTTGGGTGCTGGCCTGGTTTAATTACCAGTCGAACAGTACCGTACAGTCAGAATCCGCCATTCAGGGCGTTATTTTATTGTTCACGTTAATCCCTTCACTCTTTTATTTACTCACCGCATTCTCGATCAAATTTTATAAATTAACTGAAAACGTCATGAATGGCGTGGTGAGTGATTTAAACAAAGGCGAATTCGCTAACTCTTAATAGTTGAAGCAGTAAGCCGATAATTCATTTGAATTATCGGTGAGGTTCTCTGTGTCCGTCAGGAAATAATGATTAACTCACGAGGATGGAGTCGATGAAAGTGAAATACCTTGCACTGCTCGTCAGTGCGTTTTGTTCTACCGCAGCAATGGCAGCAAATGATACCCAACGTCTGGAAGATAAACTGGCGCAACTGGAGGCGCGCCTCGAAAAGGCCGAAACAAGGGCAGCAAAGGCAGAAGCACAAATTCAGGTTCTGGAGCAACAGCAGCAAACCGTGGTAGCTGCAAATCCTGTGGTGGTTGAATCCACAGAGCCTGCGACAGCGCAAACGGCACCTAAGCTTACGTTATCCGGCTACGGTGATATTAAATTTTATGGTGACGTTGAATTTAATATGGATGCGGCCAGCAAGACCGGCAGTTTAACGTCCATGAAAACGACAGCCAATAAAGACTGGGCACCCGGTAACCATGAACGCTGGGATATTAACGGGCGTTTGCTGCTGGGGTTTGACGGTTATAAGCGAATGGAAAACGGCAATTTTGCCGGTTTCTCCGTACAGCCGCTTGCAGATTTAACGGGCAAAATGAACCTGGATGACGCGGTCTTCTTCTTTGGCACGGAAAACGACTGGAAGGTAAAAGTTGGCCGCTTTGAAGCCTATGACATGTTCCCGCTAAACCAGGATACCTTCGTTGAATATTCCGGCAACACCGCTAACGATCTCTACGGCGATGGTTACGGCTATATCTATATGATGAAAGAGGGGCGGGGGCGTAGCGACAGCGGCGGTAACTTCCTGCTGAGTAAAACCCTGGGTAACTGGTATCTCGAGGTTAACACGCTGCTGGAAGACGGCAGCTCGCTGTTTGTTGACCAGCAGTATCATGGCATGGACCTGGATAACGATAAAAACGTCGCCTACGTCCGCCCGGTGATTGCCTGGCAGGAAGGAAACTTCTCGACCGCCATCGCGATGGAGAGCAACCTCGTCAACAATGCCTACGGCTACCACGATGCGTCCGGAAGATGGGTCGACCAGTCTGACCGCACCGGCTATGGCTTTACCATGACCTGGAACGGGCAAAAAACCGATCCGGATGACGGTATCGTGGCGAACCTGAATACCGCCTACATGGATGCTACCGACGAGACGGATTTCACCGCGGGCGTGAATGCCTTATGGCGCAATGTTGAGCTGGGCTATATCTACGCGCATAACCAGATCGATAATTTCAACACCGCCAACTTTAATGCGGATTGTGATGGCGACTGCTGGGTGACCGATCCCGGTGATTATGATATTCACACTATTCATGCGTCGTACCTGATCCCGAACGTCATGAAGATGAAGAATTTCAATATCTATCTTGGTGCGTATGCCTCCTGGGTTGAAGCACATCCGAATGATGGCGATGGCCGTAACGACGATCGCTATGGCGGGCGCGTGCGCTTCAAATACTACTTCTGATGTCCTGCGCCAGTCAGGCCTCTTCCGGGGTCTGGCTGGTCTCCCGCAGCGTGCCCGGCGCATGGCCGATTATTCGCTTGAACGCCCGGCTAAACGCCGCAAGGGATCCGTACCCCAGGCGCAGTGCGACCGTTTCAATAGGCTGATTTTCATGGCGAATGTACTGAATGGCCAGGCGCATCCTCAATTCGCTGAGGTATTTCGCCGGGGTGGTGCCCGTCGCGGCGAGAAAACGTTCCGCAAACACCGAGCGGGAGGTGCCAGCCTCTTTTGCCAGATCCGCCACGCTCCAGTTCAGACCCGGCTGCTGGTGCATGGCGTAAATGGCCCGGCTCAGACGCGGGTCACGCAGTACCTGCACCCAGCCGGTGGCTTTTCCGCAGCCTCCTTCAACCCAGCCCCGCACGATTAGCGCCGCCACCACGTCCGCCAGCCGCGCGAGGATCCCGGCGAATCCGGCCTGACGCGTCATGGATTCGCGCTCCATTGCCGCCAGCAGCGGGTGGATCTCCGGCCAGGTGGACATCAACCGGCTCACCATCATTACTTCCGGCATCGCTTTAATTAGCGGCTGCATTCCGCCCAGTTCAAAGTCCATGCATCCGCTGAAAATCACGGTGTTCTCGCTGTCCGGGCAGGGTTCGCAGGTGATGGCGCAGACCGAGCCGCAGATAGGCTCGCTGGGAAACGCGCTAACCGGCGTGATGGTTGCCTTCTCGTCAGACAGCAGGGCGTGCGCATTACCGTTCGGAATAAAAAGGGCATCGCCGCCGCTTAAGGTGAACGTTGCGCCACTCTCCATACGCAGCAGGGCGCTGCCGCGGCTGACAAAATGAAACTGTGCTTTGCCCGGCGCCTGGTGGAACGCCACGCCGAAAGGTGCGCTGGCTTCAATGCGGCGGTATTTCACGCCCGACAGGCGCATTCCGCGCAACAGCTCGCTGATCAGATCGGGGGACTGAGCGGTCATGGCAAAACTCCGGACGAATAATCAATAAGTGGAGATTATATGTCATAGATCGTCCAGGGTGAACACTCTATCCTTTTGCGACAGTTGTCACATTTTCATAACGGGAGATCAACAGATGAGTTCATGTGTCGCGGCGAGAGAGGCTGTTGTGCCTGCAAAACCCGCCTGGCGGGCCGTCTATTCACTGGGGCTGGGGGTGTTTGGTTTGATCACGGCGGAGTTCCTGCCCGCCAGTTTGTTAACGCCCATGGCCGCAAGCCTGGGCGTAACGGAGGGGATGGCTGGGCAGGCGGTGACCGCCACCGCGCTGGTCGCGCTGGTCACCGGATTGCTGATCACCCCGGCGACTAAAAGTATCGACCGTCGCTGGGTACTGATGTTTTTCTCGGTGCTGCAAATCGTCTCCAGCCTGCTGGTGGCTTTTGCACCCACGCTGCACGTACTGCTGATGGGACGCCTGCTGTTAGGGATTGCCATCGGGGGATTCTGGGCGATGTCGACCGCCACGGCGATGCGTCTGGTGCCTGCCGATAAAGTGCCGAAAGCGCTGGCGGTGATCTTCTCCAGCGTGTCAATCGCCACGGTGGTTGCGGCCCCGCTGGGCAGCTATCTTGGCAGCCTGATTGGCTGGCGTAACGTCTTTATCCTCTGCATTCTGCCGAGCATGCTGGCGCTGCTGTGGCAGCTCTGGGTACTGCCGTCAATGAAGCCGGAGAGCAGCGGCAGCCTGGGCACACTGTTCCGCGTGCTGCGTCGTCCGGGAATGATCGGTGGAATGCTGGCGACCATTCTGATCTTCAGCGGTCATTTTGCCTTCTTTACCTATCTGCGTCCGTTCCTTGAAACGGTGGGGCAGGCAAGCGTGGAGAGCATCTCGCTGATCCTGCTGGGCTTTGGGATTGCCAACTTTATCGGTACCTCCGTAGCCGGACATCTGCTGGCGCGTAATCTGCGCCTGACGCTGGCGCTGGTACCGTTCGCCATGGGCGTGCTGGCACTCACCATGGTGGCGTTTGGTCATCTGGCGATACTGGATGGATTACTGGTGGCGATGTGGGGCTTTGCGTTTGGTCTGGTTCCGGTGGGCTGGTCAACCTGGCTTGCCACGACGGTGCCAGATGAAGCCGAAAGCGCAGGTGGTTTGCTGGTGGCCTCTATCCAGCTGGCAATCAGCGCCGGTGCGGCCGTGGGCGGGGCGGTATTTGACCTCAACGGCGCCAGCGGCGTCTTTGCCGGAAGCGGTTTCCTGCTGGTAACGGCGATGGTGATTGTGTTGATGGGCGTGAAGGTTAAGGCGGAGTGAATTATTAGCCGGGTAAGCGCAAGCGCCACCCGGCTTAAACCTTACAACCCTTTCTTATCCATCAGTACCGCCAGGTCCACCAGGCGATTAGAGAAGCCCCACTCGTTGTCATACCACGCCAGAATTTTCACCATCCGACCACCAATCACCAGGGTGGAGAGACCGTCAATAATCGAAGAGCGCGGGTCGCCCTGATAATCGCTGGAGACCAGCGGTTCATCGCTGTATCCCAGAATGCCTTTCAGTGGGCCGCTGGCCGCGGCTTTGCGGAACGCATCGTTCACCTCTTCGGCCGTAACGTCACGGCTCAGCGTCACCGTTAAGTCCACAATCGAGACCACCGGAACCGGTACGCGCAGGGAATAGCCGGTCAGCTTGCCGTCCAGAGACGGGATGACTTTCCCCAGTGCCTTCGCGGCACCGCTGGAGTACGGCACAATCGACAGGGCTGCTGCACGTGCGCCGCGTAGATCTTTTTCCGGCTGGTCGTGCAGTGCCTGGCTGTTGGTATAAGCGTGCGTGGTGTTCATCAGGCCATGCTCAATACCAAACTGCTGATGCAGGACCTGAGCAGCCGGGGCCAGGCCGTTCGTGGTGCAACTCCCGTTGCTTACTACCACATGCTTAGCCGGATCGTACTGCTCGTGGTTAACGCCCATCACCACCGTCAGATCGTCATTTTTACCCGGCGCGGAGATGATGACGCGCTTCGCCCCACCGTGGGTGATATGCACCAGCGCTTTTTCGCGCTCGGTGAAGAAACCGGTCGCTTCAATCACCACGTCAACGCCCGCATCGCGCCAGGGAATATTCGCCGGATCGCGTTCGCTAAAGACGGTAATGCGCTGGCCGTCAACCTGCAGCGCGCCGTCCGCCGCTTCAACGGGTGCCGGTAGCGTGCCGAGCAGGGAATCATGCTTAAGCAAATGGGCGAGGGTTTTGCTGTCCGTCAGATCGTTAATCGCCACAATCTGCAGGTCCGGATTGCCCAGCGCCGCGCGCAGGAAATTTCGTCCGATACGGCCGAAACCGTTAATGCCGACCTTAACCATAATGCACTCCTTATCTCTGTTGTCTGGAGTCACTGTAGGCTTCAGGCCGGATGGCGTAAACGACAAAAAAGGATCACATTACGCCATTTTGCGGCAGTGAAAACGCTGACGGTATTCACCGGGTGTGAGGTGGAGCTGTTTTTCAAATACGCGACGCAGGTTGATGCTGGTGCCAAATCCGCTTTTCTCGGCGATAACGGACAGCGGATCGTCGGTCTGTTCAAGCAACTGTCGGGCTGCGGCAAGGCGCGCTTCGGTCACATAGCGTGCCGGAGACGCCCCCGTGTCGCGGGTGAATACCCGGGTGAAGTTGCGCGGGCTCATGGCTACTTTTTCCGCCAGCTTTTCGACGCACAGATCGGCCGTCAGGTTTTGCAGGATCCAGGTTTGCAGCTCGCTGATGGGGCCGGAGGAGCCGGACTGCGACAGGTTATAGCGGCTGAACTGTAGCTGTCCTCCCGGGCGGCGCAGATACATCACCATATCCTGCGCCACGTCGCGCGCGAGGCTGAAGCCATAATCGTCTTCCACCAGCGCCAGGGTCAGATCAAAGCCGGAACTCACGCCACCGGAGGTCCAGACAGGGCCATCCTGAATATAGAGTGGCCCTCCCTCAACACGGATGGTGGGGTACTGCGCTTGCATGGTTTCCAGCAGCCGCCAGTGGGTGGTTGCCCGACGGCCGTCAAGCAAACCGGTCTGGGCCAGCAGCATCGCACCACCGCATATGGAGGCGATCCGCCGCGCATGGGGGGCTGCAAGATGCAGCCAGTCCACCACGGCGGTGCTCTCCTGCTCGTTCATGCCGCGCCCGGTAATGATGATGGTATCAAGCGGCTCACGGGGATCCAGCTCCGGCAGGCGATAATCTGCCAGCAAATTGAGACCGGACTGGCCGTGGATCACCTGGTGCGGCTGGGTCGTGGCGATGATGATGCGATAGCAGGGCTGCGCAAGGCCTCCCGGGTGCAGGCGGTTAGCTTGCATCAGAATGTCGGCGATACCGGCGGCTTCAAACAACATGCCGCCGTCAGGAACAATAATCAGGATCTTCTTCATGTCCTGAAAAGTACCTTTATTGCAAAATAAGTCAAGCGGAGGGCAAGGGAGTTAACGGGCGCTACGCGCCTTTCTGGCAAAGCAAAGTGATTTAAGTTCTTTGTTATTTCAGGCGTTATCCCGGATCGTCAGCATATTATCTCTGGCGAAACGGCTCTGAAGGAATGGGTAAACGAAGCTCCCTCTATTTACATCCGCAGCAACGCGACCAAATTCACCATCTCGCCTCGGGGTTTCTCTGGCGAACCGAACTGCCCACGTGGCTGTTGATCGCCACCATTTATGGCGGCTGGTTCTCGACGCTGGCATTCTGGCACACCCTCGGTCTGCTGCCTGCCACGCTGTTGCTGATTGGGTTTACCGCCTGGTATATGTCCCTTCAGCATGAATTGATCCACGGCCATCCCACGCGTTTCGTGTGGCTGAACCAGTTATTTGGCACGCTGCCGCTGGCGGTCTGGTATCCGTATGGCCTGTACAGGGATTCTCATCTGGCCCACCATCGTCACGACCATCTCACCATTCCGGTGGATGACCCGGAGTCATATTACTTTACGCAGGCGAGCTGGGCGCGATTGTCGCCCTGGCAGAAGCGGGTGATCCACGCCCGAAACACCTTTACCGGGCGACTGTTGCTGGCGCCGCTGCTGGATATTCTCCAGACGCTGGGCAGCGCGGTGGCGGCGTTTCGCCATCTTCAACTGCGGGCGATGGTGATGTGGCTTGTGCATATAGCGTTATTGGCGCTGCTTTTTACTTGGATGATGCACAACGGTTTCTCTCCGCTCTGGTTTGTGCTGGCGGTAAGCTACCCGGCGCTGGCGCTGACAAAAGTACGCTCTTTTCTGGAACATCGCGCGGCGGACGACCCGCTGGCGCGTTCGGTGATTAACGAAGCAGGCTTGTTCTGGCGCGTGCTGTTTTTAAATCTTAACTACCATTCAGTACATCACGATTTACCCGGCGTGCCCTGGTACGGGCTTAAGACGATCTACCTGCAAAACAAGCAGGCGTACCGGGAGCGTAACCACGGGTTTCTGGTGAGAGGGTATGGCGAATGGATGCGACGGTTCTGGAAAACGTCGGTGGACGTCACCGTACATCCAAGGCGTCAACAGGAGGAAGGACATGAGTAACCGGCTGGCGTTTCCGATGTATGCGGTGGATAGTACCGATACTCTTGCCCTGTGGCGGGCCGTCCAGCGTCTGCTGGTGGCGCGTGGTCTGCCGGTGGAGGAGCTTATTCCCGGCAGGCCTGAGCCTGACCTGCTGGCACACTGGCAGCAGCCTAATCTTATCCTGAGCCAGACCTGCGGCTACCCGCTCATGACACAACTGCCGGAGGTGCAGGTCGTCGGCTGTTTTCACTACCGGGTACCGGGCTGCGAAGGCATTCACTACCGTAGTTTTCTGGTGGTACGTGATGAGGATAAGCACCGCACGCTGGCTGATTTTCGCGGACGGCGGGTGGTATGTAACGCGCCCGATTCCCAGTCCGGCTACAATGCGCTGCGCAACCGCGTGCCGTCACGTGCGTTAAACGCCTGGTTCTCAGAGGTTATCTTTAGCGGCAGCCATCGCCAGTCGCTGATCGAAGTAAAACGTGGGGGAGGGGATATCGCGGCGATCGACTGCGTGACGTATGCGCTGTTGCAACGGCATGAACCGACCCTGCTGGCGGGGCTAACTGTGATTGACCAGACGCCCCTCACGCCAGGACTGCCGCTGATCACTGCGTCCGACACCACCCCCGAAACGCTTTATGCCATCCGTGATGCGCTAACCACGCTGGTGAGCGCCCCGGAATACCGGGGCGTGTGTGATGCGCTGTTTATCGGCGGGTTTAGCGTCGTGGCGCGTGAGGCCTGGTCTGTGTTAACCGGGATTACAGCGGACGGATCTCTTTCGAGCGCAGGGTGAGGCGGACAGGCACCGATTTATACGACGGCGTGCCGCTCTCTTTATCCAGATAGTCGAGCGGAACCAGTACGTTAGCCTCAGGATAGTAGGCCCCGACCGAGCCCGGGGCGATGGCATATGCCACCACAGTGATATCCTCCAGACGCTGAGCGCTGCCTGGCAGGGCGGTTTCGATATCCACCCGGTCGCCGTGCTCCAGTCCTGACTGCGCCATATCCGCTTCATTCATAAACAGCACGTCGCGACGGCCAAAGACGCCCCGGTAGCGGTCGTCGAGAGCGTAAATCGTGGTGTTGTACTGGTCGTGACTGCGCAGCGTGATCAGACGCAGGACGTTATCGCCTTCACCGCTGGCATCCTCATTGACCCCTTCAAATACCGAGAACATCGCTTTGCCTGTCGCCGTCGGCCAGATACGTTTCGTGGGCGGCAGCGGCATACGGAATCCACCGGGTACCCGGATCCGCGCGTTATAGTCCTCAAAGCCCGGAATGGTCTGCTCAATCAGATCGCGAATGCGATCGTAATCCGCAACCAGGTGCATCCAGTCCACGCGGGTTGTCTTCAGGGTTGCTTTCGCCATGCCGGCCACAATAGCCGGTTCGGCGCGAAGCAGAGGAGAGGCGGGTTTCAGCTTGCCTGAGGAGGCATGAACCATCGACATGGAATCTTCAACGGTAATGGACTGACGTCCGCTGGCCTGCATATCCAGTTCCGTGCGACCAAGGCAGGGGAGAATGAAGGTCTCTTTACCCACCAGCAGGTGCGTACGGTTCAGCTTGGTGCCAACGTGCACGCTCAGATCCAGCTTACTCATCGCCGGGAAGCCGTTTTCGTGATCGGGCATCGCCACCGCGAAGTTGCCGCCGAGGCAGATAAGCGCTCTGGCACGACCGTCAATCATGGCCTGGGTTGCCTGTACTGCGTCATGGCCATGGTGAGAGGGCGGCTCAAAGCCAAACACCTCCTTAAGACGGTTCAGAAATGCCGGAGTTGGTTTCTCGCTTATCCCGACGGTACGGTTTCCCTGAACGTTAGAGTGGCCGCGCAGCGGACAGATCCCCGCACCGGGCTTTCCTATATTGCCGCGCAGCAGCAGCACATCGGCGATCAGGCGGACGTTGGAAGTCCCTTTATTATGCTGCGTAATGCCCATGCCGTAGGTAATGATGGTGGCATTCGATTTCGCGTAGGCATCGGCAACCTGTTTCAGCGCCGCCTGGCTCAGCCCGGACTCGCGCTCAATGGCGTCCCAGCTCGTTTGCGCAATGTCTGCCGCAAAGTCTTCAAAGCCCTGTGTGTGTTCAGCGATAAACGCGTGGTCGAGCACGTTGCCGCGCCCGGCTTCCATTTGCAGCAGGTGTTTGGCGATGCCTTTTAGCGCGGCGGCATCGCCCCCGGCTTTAACCTGAAAGTAGGTAGAGGCGATGTCGGTAGAGCTGTAGGTCGCCATCTCAATCACGCTCTGGGGATCGGCAAACCGTTCCAGCGCGCGCTCGCGCAGCGGGTTCAGGACGATGCTCGGCACGCCGCGGCGGGCCAGTTCATGCAGAGTGCCCATCATACGCGGATGGTTGGTGCCGGGATTATGCCCGATGGAGATCACCAGCTCCGTCTTGTCAAAATCGTCCAGCGAGACGGTGCCTTTTCCGATACCAATAGAGCGCGGTAAACCGACGCTGGTGGCTTCGTGACACATGTTGGAGCAGTCGGGAAAATTATTGGTTCCGTACTCACGGGCAAAAAGCTGGAACAGCCAGGCCGCTTCGTTGGAGGCGCGACCGGAGGTATAAAACTCAACCTGGTCTGGTTCAAGCCCACGCAGAACCTCGCCGATGCGTTCGAAGGCATCCTCCCACTCAACGGGGCGGAAGGTATCACTTGCCTGGTCATAGCGCAGGGGATGGGTCAGGCGCCCGTATCCTTCCAGCTCAAAGTCAGATTTTGCCAGTAACGACGTAACGGTGTTATGAGCGAGGAACTCAGGGGTCACCCGTTTGCTGGTGGCTTCCCAGGTGACCGCTTTTGCCCCGTTCTCGCAGAACTGAAATGTGGATTTATGCTCTTTGTCTGGCCACGCGCAGCCCGGGCAGTCGAAGCCGTCAGGCTGGTTGGTGCGCAACAGCGTGGCGGGAGCATCCAGGGCATCCATCTGTGTTCGCACGGCAATTGCCGTCGCTTTTAATGCTCCCCAGCCGCCTGCAGGGCCGTCGTAAGGTCTGATGCCGGGAACGGCACGTCGTTTGTTATTCATTCCAGATTACCCTGTTAAACCGCCGGTCGTGCATGATGCGGCTGAGAAAAATTAAAGAAATCATAACAAATTTTTATCATGTCGATAATGTGTCCTGACCAGGGTGGCGTGAAAGCGACAATGTTAGTGACAGTAAAATTTTCAAATGAAAGGCGGGCAGGGGAACCTGCAATATATTTACCCGACGATGCTGAAGGCGATAAAGTGAACAATGCGCCGGGGAATAAAGATGTAGTCCTGCTTAACTGTTAATTCACTGCGGGTGGTGTAAATCGTGCCTCTAAGGGATTAAAGGCACCAGGTTATTTTGCGCCGTAAAATTAATTTTTTTCATCGTCTATGAATTGTCTTAATTCAGGGCGGAAAAGTCATCGCTATTAAAGATACGCTATCAATGCAACAAATAATTCATGGAAGATATATTCATACTCCCCCTGAAAAAATCCCCATTCTACTAATTATGGTAGTGGCGATAATAGCAGTATTGCGTTAATGACAATGGTTCTCTTTTGATTTTTTTGTTTCTCAATCAATGGTTTGTGTTAGAGGAACGCGTAATAATAAGACAAATTCAGCAAAGTAAGCTTTTTTTCTCAGATTAATCCTATAATGAGTCGGGTGCTTCATTAAGCAGCAGTTGTGAGGAAGGAAATATTGAATTGGTGACAAGCTCATGTAAACTTGTTTACCGTTTGTCAAAATATGTCAGGAAGACGCTGGGCCTTATTCTGAAGGGCTCGTGCGGTAGCTATGCCCGAATAATAGTAACGCCCCGAAAATATCCTGGCTATTTTAACGATAGCACTTAAGTCAAACTTCATCCCCTTTATCTCATCATCGAAATATCGCTACGGAAAAGCATATGAAAATGCGCGTATTGTTTTCACTTCTGTTTGTAATGGCGGTGGCGGGCTGTAAAGCGCCGCAGAAACCTGTGATCACCGACGATACGATCGTGACCAGCCAGGTCAACGGCGTCACCTTAACCCACCGTCATGCCATCACGCCTCCTGCTGAGTTCACTCAGGTTAACGAGCCATACCGTGCCATGTATCCGGCCTCCCTGATGAGCCGCCCTGATTTCGGTGGGAAAGTGGTCAGTACGCTTGTCACCGGTAAAACCTACGTGGTGCTGGGGCAGGTTGAACACTACTGGATGGCGCTTGCCGATGAAGGACAAGACCAGCTGATTGGTTACGTTCCAATGCGTGCGGTAATCAAAGCCGATCAGTACGAAGCCACCGTGCGTAAACAGGCTATTCGTCCTAAGGCGCGTAAAAAAGCGACCTGTGTCGATGTCGATGGTAACAGCAAAGCCTGCAAAGACAGCGCTAACGGTACCTGGATCCTGAACTAAACGGCTTTTCTGAGCGTATTTTTATGAATAATAAAAATTTTCATAAGCTGTGGTTCGTCTTTTACGCGGTGATATTCGCCCTGGTCAGTGGTTGTTCGTCGTCTTCACACAGCGACCCCTCCCGCTACAATCTGCAGTTTCAGGCTCATCCACAAATCAATGATTCTGCGCCGCTTAAAGTCAGAGTGCTGCTGTTGAAGTCCGATGCGGATTTCATGTCCAGTGACTTCTATTCCCTGCAGAACAACGCGTCAGCCACGCTTGGCGCGAATCTGCTGAACAGCGATGTTTTCTTCCTGATGCCGGGCCAGCTTTCGAAAACCCTTAGCGGACAAAGCTCACCCGAGGCGCGCTATATCGGTGTTATGGCCGAATATCAGATGCTGGATGGAAAGAAATGGCGTGTCTCACTCCCACTGCCTGTTCCGGGCGAAAACCATCTCTACCAGTTCTGGAAATGGTCATCCGATGAACTCCAGGCCAATGTCTTTCTCGACATAAATGGCATCCGGGTCATCAGCCAGTAACGCGCTTAAAAACAGGAAACCTATCATGACCAAAGCAGAGAAGGTCGTCTGGACCGAAGGCATGTTCCTGCGTCCACACCATTTTCAACGGACAGAAAGTTATCTGCTCAACCACGTTCGGGAATGGGGTGCGCTGCAGCGATCGTATCTTTGGGGCTTCCTCGATGTTGAACTGGACGAAGCGATGCTTCGCCAGGGCTGCATTGCCCTGAGCTATGCCAGCGGTGTGCTACCCGACGGTACGTTTTTCCAGGTTCGCAATGGGCGCAATGGCCCAGCCCCGCTGAAAATTCCTGACAATCTCACCAACGAAAAGGTGGTGCTCGCGCTGCCGGTACGTAGGGGAGAGCGTGAAGAGGTTATTTTCAGCGAAGAGCCCGCGTCACTGGCGCGTTTTATCGCCTTCGAACAGGAGGTGGAAGACGATAACGCCATGTCGGTGGGGGATGCCACGGTGCAGTTTGGCCGTTTACGTCTGACCCTGATGCTGGAAAAAGATCTGACGGCCGAATGGACGGCGATTGGCATCGCGTTTGTCGCGGAAAAGCGCAACGACAACCATGTGCGTCTGGATAGCAGCTACATTCCGCCGATGCTGAACGCCTGCAACAGCCCGCAACTTTACAGCATGGTCAACGATCTCCACGGCTTGCTGGTGCAGCGCAGCCAGCAGATTGGGGGGCGTTTGCGCCAGCCTGGCCGCTTTAACACCTCAGAGCTGATCGAATTTACGCTGCTGTCGCTGGTTAACCGTCACCTGGGCGAAGTCTCCCATTTAAAAACGCTCCCGCTACTGCACCCGGAAACGCTCTGGCGCAGCTGGCTGCCGTTTGCCACGGAGCTTGCCACCTGGACCTCGCAACGCACCGCCGAAAGCGTGCTGCCGATTTACGATCACGACGACCTTGCGGGATGCTTCAGCAAGCTGATGCTGATGCTGCGTCAGGGGCTGTCGCTGGTGATGGAAGATCAGGCCATTCAGCTGCCGCTGAACGAGCGCTCCCATGGCCTGAACATCGCCACGGTGCCGGAGACCAGCATGGTGCGCGAGTTCGGCTTCGTCCTGGCGGTCAAAGCCAACGTGCCGGGCGAACACCTGCAAACCCATTTCCCTGCCCAGATGAAAGTCGCGCCGGTGTCGAAAATCCGCGATCTGGTTCAGTTACAGCTGCCGGGCATCATGCTGCGCGCCATGCCGGTTGCGCCGCCGCAAATCCCATGGCATGCGGGCTACAGCTACTTTGAGCTGGAGAAGGGCAGCGAGCTGTGGCACGAGATGGATAAGTCCGGTGCATTCGCCCTGCATCTCGCAGGGGAGTTCCCGGGTCTTGATATGGAGTTTTGGGCCATCCGTAGCCCGACTGAATAATAAAGCGAGCGCTAAATATGCAGGAACGACAGGATACCGGCAGTGATGCCGCGTTTACCGGAGCCAGTAGCAACAATCAGCTGGTGGCGGCCGCCAATCCGCTGCTCAACGCGATTCCGCAAATCCGTCATTCGGTGTCTCATGACGATCAGGTGGCACTGCGCCAGCGTCTGATCGACGAGATTCGCCGTTTTGAAGTCCGCTGCCAGCAGGCAGGGCTGGCGTATGAGGTGATCGTCGGGGCGCGCTATTGCCTCTGTACGGCGCTGGATGAAGCCGCGGCGCTGACCCCCTGGGGCAGCAGCGGTGTCTGGTCAAGCAATGGTCTGCTGGTCACGTTTCATAACGAAACCTGGGGCGGCGAAAAGTTCTTCCAGCTGCTGGCGCGTCTGTCGCAGAACCCGCGTGAACATATCCTCCTGCTGGAGATGATCAACTACTGCCTGCTGCTCGGTTTCGAAGGGCGCTATCGGGTTCTGGATAATGGCCGCACCCAGCTGGAAACCATCAAGCAGCGGCTGTGGCAGATGATCCGTGGCGTGCGCGGCAGCTATCCGGCACCGCTCTCTCCACACCCGGAAGATCGTCCCGTGCTGCGCAAGCTGTGGCGGCCGATGGTGCCGCTGTGGGCCTGTGTCGCGCTGGCCGGGTTTATCGCCTGCCTGTTCTACATCATTCTCAACTGGCGTCTTGGCGACAACACCAACCCGGTGCTGGCGAAGATTTATCAGTCTCAGCTGCCTGAAACCACCATTCAGCAACCTGCGCGTCAACTGCCTGCGGTGCTCAACCTGCGTGGCTTCCTGAAGCCGGAAATCGACGCCGGTCTGGTGGCGGTGAAGGATGAAGCGGATCGCAGCGTGGTGATCCTGAAAGGAGACGGGCTTTTTGCTTCTGCCTCTACCGTGGTGCGTGACCGCTATGAGCCGGTTATCAACCGGATTGCCCAGGCGATGAACAACGTCAGCGGCAAAATTCTGGTGGTGGGCTACAGCGATAACGTGCCAATTCGCAGTGCGCGCTTCGCCTCCAACTATGAACTCTCTTTGGATCGCGCCCGGTCCGTGCAAAAAATGTTGCAGGGAAGCCTCTCGCAGCCTGACCGCGTGAAAGCGGAAGGGCGGGGAGAGATCAATCCTGTGGCGCCAAACAATACGCCTGAAAACCGCGCCCGTAACCGCCGTGTGGAAATAACTCTGCTGGTGTCGCCTGAAAATACGCAGGCTGAGCTGAACGGATTGCCGCAAGGAAACTAAGGATGCTGACGACTCTTCTTTCCATACTGACCAATCGCATTCTGTGGAGCTTCCTGGGCGTTACCGCGCTGTCGGCGGTGATCTGGATGATTGGTCCGCTGTTATCCATCGTGGATACCCGCCCGCTCGAATCTGAACAAAACCGCATCATCAGTATTGCGGTGGTTTATCTGCTCTGGGCGCAGGGGCATATTCTGCCGCGGCTCTACAACGCCTGGCTGAACCGCAAGCTGATGGACAAGCTCAATGAAAACACCGCCAAACCGGACGCGGCCGATCCCCAGAAGCGGCTGAACAGCGAGGAGCAGATCCTCGCCGGACGTTTTGATGAAGCGGCGCAAATGCTGAAAAAAGCCCACTTCAGCAAAGCGGGACACGGTGCCCAGTGGACGCAGCGCTTCAGTACGCAATATCTCTACCAACTGCCGTGGTACGTCATTATCGGCGCACCGGGCGCCGGTAAAACCACGGCGCTGGTCAATTCCGGCCTGCAATTCCCGCTGGCGGATCGCTTCGGTAAAACCGCTCTGCGCGGCATTGGCGGCACCCGCAACTGCGACTGGTGGTTCACTAACGAAGCCGTCCTGCTGGACACTGCGGGCCGCTACACCACACAGGAGAGCGAGCAGGTTCAGGATGCCGGGGAGTGGCTGGAATTTATCGGCCTGCTGCGTAAGTATCGCCGCCGCCAGCCTATTAACGGCGTCATTATCACCATCAGCATTTCCGATCTGCTGACGCTCTCCCCGGAGGCGGCGCGCCAGCAGGCGGTCAACCTGCGCCAGCGGCTGTCTGAGCTGCATGAACAGCTGGGTATCCGCTTCCCGGTTTACGTGATGGTGACCAAGGCGGACCTGCTTAAAGGCTTCCGAGCCTGGTTTGCTGACTACGACAAAGCGCAGCGCGATCAGATTTGGGGCTTCACGCTGCCGTGGGAACAGACCAAACACGCCGATTTCGACCTGATGGGGAACTTCCACCAGGAGTTCTCGCTGTTGCAGCAGCGTCTGGACGCCGGGCTGCCGGAGACCATGCTGAAAGAGCATGACGCCAAAACCCGTGCCGAAGCGTATCTCTTCCCGCAGGAGTTCGCGGCGCTGCGCCCGCTGCTGGCAGACTACCTGAGCACGGTCTTTGCCCGCTCTAACTTTGAGACCGAGTTCTCCCCACGCGGAATATACTTCGCCAGCGGCACCCAGGAAGGCATGCCGTTCGACCGCGTCATGGGTGAACTGAACCGCGCCCTGTCACTGCCGGAAGGGGCAGAGGCAGAGAAGTGGGATTCGGTCAGTAAAGAGGCGCCGATCCCCGGTGCAAAAGGGCAGAGCTTCTTCATTAAAAACCTGCTGCAAAACGTCATTTTCCAGGAAGCCGGTATTGCCGGTGAAAACCGCTGGTGGGAACTGCGCAACCGCGCGGTGATTTGGTCCGGATACGCGGCGCTGCTGGCGCTGCTGGTGATCCTCGGCGGACTGTGGCTGACCAGCTATGCCAAAAATAAGGCCTATCTGGAAGAGGTGGACGCTAAAGTCCCGCAGCTGGAGCAGCAGAGTAAAGCGTTACAGAATCAGCCTCAGCGCGATCTGTTCGCGCTCCTGCCGCTGCTGAACAGCCTGGTCGATCTGCCGAAAAGCGAGGCCTTCGATGTCAACGACCCGCCGGTCTCCCGCCGTATGGGACTCTATCGTGGGGATGACGTCAGCGATGCTTCCCAGTCGCTGTATCAGAAAGCGCTGGATCAGATGCTGCTGCCCGCCGTGGCGATGCATATCACCACCTGGCTGCGCAACGACAACGGCAGCGACGTGGAATACAGCTACGAGGCGCTGAAAGCCTACCAGATGCTGTATCAGCCTAAACACTACGACGGCAAATTCCTGCATTCCTGGGTGATGCTCAATTTGCAGCGCAATCTGCCGCAGAACGTGACGCAGGCGCAGCTGCAACAGCTGGAGTGGCACCTGACGCAGCTGCTGGAGCCAAAAATTCAGGCCTCGCCGTATGCCCAGGACGAAGCGCTGGTGGCCCGCGAGAGGGCGCTAATCAACCAGCAGCCGCTCTCCACCCGCGTGTATGGGCGTCTGAAGCGTCTGCTGGAGCATGACGACAACCTGAAGCCGGTCTCCCTGTCCGACCTGGGTGGCCCGCAGAGCGAACTGGTGTTCTCACGCAAAAGCGGCAAACCGGTGAGCGAAGGCGTGCCTGGGCTCTACACCCCGGACGGCTACTGGAAGAGCTTTAACAGCCAGATTGACAGCGTGACCACGGCGCTGCACGAAGATGATGCCTGGGTGCTGGGCGCGACCACCTCCGGGGAAGACAAGCAGCAGATCGATAACGCCGTGCGTCAGCTCTACATGCGCGACTTTATCGCAAACTGGGATCGTTTCCTCGCTGACATTCAGCTTAACAACAGCGCCGATCTCTCGCAGCGCATCAACACGGCGCGCCTGCTCTCCGGCGCAAACTCGCCGCTGCGCCGTCTGGTGCAGAACCTGAGTCAGGTGCTGACGCTGTCGCGCAACGCGCCAGCGCCGGAGGACGCGGGGAAAGCGCAAGACCAGAGTAACCGCGCCACCCGTACCCTAGAAGCGCTGTTCAGCAATAACGACAATGCTCCGACGCAGGGGGCAGTAGTGACGCAGGCACCTGAACAGCTGGTGACCGACCATTACGCGCCAATGATCGAGCTGGCTCAGCCGCTGGAGAAGGGCGGTAAGACCATCGTCTTTGATGATTTCCTCAAGCAGGTGGATGAGCTGTATCGTTACCTGACCGCGGTGCAGGACGCTGCCAACAGCGGCATGCCAGCCCCGGGTGGTGAAGCAATCAGCCGTCTGCAGGCCAGCGCCGGGCGTCTGCCGGGCGGGCTGCAAACCATGTTCAGCAACATGGCGGTGGGGGCCAGCAGTGATACCCAGCGTCGCGATCTGGAAAACGTCCGTAAGCGCA
The DNA here is from genome assembly GCF_050031465.1 of Enterobacter cloacae complex sp. 277I4. Lineage (NCBI taxonomy): Bacteria > Pseudomonadati > Pseudomonadota > Gammaproteobacteria > Enterobacterales > Enterobacteriaceae > Enterobacter > Enterobacter cloacae complex sp. 277I4. Next base: position 2,956,564 of record NZ_JBLGWC010000001.1, on the reverse strand, counting down.
TTAACGTCGAAGTGGGTGGTTTCTGCCGTCAGGCAATTGCCGGTCGCTACCCGCTGGTGCGCAGCGCCAGCACCGAGGTGACGCCGGACGATCTGGCACGCATGTTTGCGCCGGGTACCGGGCTGATGGACACCTTCTTTCGCGACAACCTGACCAACAAAGTGGATACCACTCAGGCGAACTGGCGCTTTATGCCGGGGATCGACGGGAAAACGCTGCCGGGAAGTGAAGGACTGCTGCGACCGTTCCAGCAGGCCCAGTCCATTCGCGATGCCTTCTTTGCTAACGGTGCGACGACCCCCTCTTTCAAGGTGACGGTGCGTACCGTGCGGATGGATAACACCATTCTTAACCTGACGCTGGACGTTGACGGCCAACTGCTGCGTTACAGCCACGGTCCACAGGCGGTGCAGATCATGAACTGGCCAGGGCCGGGCGGCACCAACCAGGTGCGTATGCAGCTGGGGCTGGCCAACGGCAGCACCGCGACGCTGGTAACCAACGGCGCCTGGGCCCTGAACCGCTTCTTCGATAAAGCGCGCACCAGCCCTGGGGCAGGTAGTCTGAGCCGTCAGGCCACGTTCAACGTCGATGGCCATCAGGTCACGCTGGAGTTTGCGCCGAACAGCATTCGCAATCCGTTCCAGCTTCCTCGTTTCTCATGCCCATAACCGCAAGGACAGCCGTATGACGAATACCCCTGCGATGAACCGCTACAGCTGGTATGGCAAATTACCCAGCGCCGGAGATTTTTTGCAGCGTCGCTTTCCTGACACCCTACAGCGTCAGTGGTCACACTGGTTTCAGGTCGGCCTGCTGGCCTGGCAACAGGAAGAGCAGCGCAGCGGCGAACGCCAGTTTAACAAGGCGCCGGTGTGGAACTTTGTTGTCCCGCCGATGCTGGGCAGCCAGATGATCCAGATGGGCTGCCTGCTGCCGGGCCGCGACAGCGTGGGCCGACAGTACCCGATCTGCATTCAACTGAGCTTCGCCCCGTCAGAGTGGTCGACCAACCTGCTCAGCCAGGCTGAAAGTTGGTATCAGCAGATTGGCCGTCTCGGGTTGCATGCGGTGCGCAACAGTTTTTCCGCCTCGCAGCTGGATGAGATGCTGATGTCGATTCCGGCGCCGCAGCCCGTCGAGCCGCAAAAGCGTTCCGACATCCTTGATGTGATTGGTTATGACGAAGACGGCCAGAGCACGCTGGGCTGGCCTCAGGCGGCGGAGTGTTTTGACCCGCTTCGTCAGACCAGCTACTGGTGGACCAACCGCTGCGACGGCTACCCGCTCTACACCCACGTCCACAGCGGAAACTTCACCGGGCAGCTCTTTACGCTGCTGTTCGATCCGGCTGGCGGCGCCCGACCAGGCCGTCACGGTCTTTATCCGCCTATGTTTGAATAAGCAGGGATCACATGAATATCGAAGAATTTCTCGCGCCGATAAGCCCCGAAAAACCCTGCGGCGACAACCTTGAGTACGACGCCGATTTTCAGGCTATGGGACAGGCAAGCCAGGGTAAGGCGGAACAGCAGTTCGGCGACACGATCATTCCCGCCGAACCCGCTGACTGGAATACGGTAGAAAAGCTCGCCACCAGCCTGCTGGGGCGCACCAAAGATCTTCGCGTCATGCTGGCGTTAACCCATGCCTGGACCCGACGTCGTGGGCTGCCGGGCTACGCGGACGGTCTGCTGCTGGTGCAGGAGGCGATCACCCGCTACTGGGAGCCGCTCTATCCACTGCTGGAGGAGTATGGCGAAACGGACCCGTTCTATCGCATTAACGCCCTTGCCGCGCTGAGCGATAAATCTGACCTGACCGTCGCGCTGCGAAACGCCTCGCTGCTGCGCTCAAACGGCGATGAAATTTCGCTGCGTGACGCGCAGGCATTGCTGGATGGCAGCAAAACCGAATGCCCGGATTATCCCGGCGGCCGCCCAAGACTGATTGACGAACTGGCGCGCGGCGACCAGCCAGGTACAGAGGCCGTCATTCTGATTAACGAAAGGCTGCTGGCCATTCGCGATCTGCTCAGCGGTTACCTTGGTGAAAGCGGCGTACCGGAAATGGAGCAGTTGCTGAAAACCGTGGGCCTGGTTGCCAGTGCCTGTCAGGTGACCGACATCAGCAAGCTGCTGCCCAATCGGGATGCGCAGGCGGAACACCACGCTGAACCGCAGATGGTGGCCACCCAACCCGTGCAGCAGGTCACCGACTGGCGCAGCGTGCAGGTTACCAGTCGCGCCGACGCCCAGCTGATGCTGGAGAAAGCGAAACAGTATTTTGCGCAGTACGAACCGAGCCACCCCGCACCGCTGATGATTGAACGGGTGCAGCGGCTGTCAGAACTTAACTTTATGGACATTATTCGCGACCTGGCGCCAGACGGCGTTAACCAACTGGAAAATATCTTTGGACGCCGCGAATGACGCGTCCAGGCATTATGACGACGGGCACGGAGCTTGTCGTTTCACCTTCACCGCGCATCTTTGATGGAGAACATCATGGCAATGAGTAACAGTGGGCAGAAATTTATCGCACGTAACCGTGCCCCCCGCGTGCAGATCGAGTACGACGTAGAGATCTACGGTGCAGAACGTAAAATTCAGCTGCCGTTCGTGATGGGCGTTATGGCCGATCTGGTCGGCAAACCGGTGGAAAATCTGCCGGCCGTCGATGAGCGTAAATTCCTCGAAATCGACATTGATAATTTTGACGAACGCATGAAGGCGCTTAAGCCACGCGTGGCGTTCCAGGTGGATAACACCCTCACCGGCGAAGGCAAGCTCAACGTCGATCTGACCTTCGACAGCATGGACGACTTCCTGCCGGATGCGGTGGCCCGCAAGGTTGAACCGCTGAACAAGCTGCTGGAAGCGCGTACTCAGCTTTCCAATCTGCTGACCTACATGGACGGTAAAAACGGCGCGGAAGAGCTGATCGCTAAAATTCTGCAGGATCCGACGCTGCTCAAATCCCTGAGCCAGTTGCCGAAAAATGACGAAAGTGCGAAAGGTAGCGAGGAGTAATCGATGAGCAACCAGACTCAACAACACGAGCAGCAGGCAGGTCAGGCGTTCAGTCAGGACGAGTTCAGCGCACTGCTGAACAAAGAGTTCCGTCCTAAAACTGACCAGGCGCGTTCCGCCGTCGAGAGCGCGGTAAAAACTCTGGCGCAGCAGGCGCTGGAAAACACCGTTACCTTCTCCAACGACACCTATCGCACCATCCAGAACCTGATTGCGGGTATCGACGAACAGCTCTCTCAGCAGGTGAATCAGATCATTCACCACGAAGAGTTTCAGAAGCTGGAGAGCGCCTGGCGCGGTCTGAGCTATCTTGTGAACAACACTGAAACCGACGAGATGCTGAAGATCCGCTTTATGAGTATCTCCAAGCAGGAACTGGGCCGTACCCTGAAACGCTATAAGGGTGTGGGCTGGGATCAGAGCCCGATCTTCAAGAAAATCTACGAGCAGGAGTACGGTCAGTTTGGTGGTGAGCCGTTTGGCTGCATCGTCGGCGACTACTACTTTGACCACAGCCCGCAGGACGTTGAACTGCTGGGTGAAATGGCGCGTATCGGCTCTGCGGCTCACTGTCCGTTCATCACCGGTACCGCACCGGGCGTGATGCAGATGGAGTCATGGCAGGAGCTGGCTAACCCACGCGATCTGACCAAAATCTTCCAGAACACCGAATATGCCGCCTGGCGTTCACTGCGTGAATCGGAAGATGCCCGCTATCTGGGCCTGGTGATGCCGCGCTTCCTGTCGCGCCTGCCTTACGGCATTCGTACTAACCCGGTCGACAGCTTTGACTTTGAAGAGCAGACCGACGGCGCAAACCACAACAGCTACGCCTGGGCGAATGCCGCTTACGCGATGGCGGCCAACATCAACCGCTCTTTCAAAGAGTACGGCTGGTGCACCTCAATTCGCGGCGTGGAGTCCGGCGGGGCGGTTGAAAACCTGCCGTGCCATACCTTCCCGAGCGACGACGGCGGTGTGGACATGAAATGTCCGACCGAGATCGCCATCAGCGACCGTCGCGAAGCCGAGCTGGCGAAAAACGGCTTTATGCCGCTGGTTCACCGCAAAAACTCCGACTTTGCTGCCTTCATTGGCGCGCAGTCGCTGCAAAAACCGGCCGAGTACCACGACCCGGATGCCACCGCCAACGCGCGTCTGGCCTCCCGTCTGCCGTACCTGTTCGCCTGCTGCCGCTTTGCGCATTACCTGAAGTGCATCGTGCGTGACAAAATCGGCTCCTTCCGCGAGCGCGAAGAGATGGAACGCTGGCTGAACGACTGGGTCATGAACTACGTGGACGGTGACCCGGCCAACTCCTCTCAGGAGACCAAGTCCCGCAAGCCACTGGCCGCTGCAGAAGTCCAGGTGCAGGAAATTGAAGACAACCCGGGCTACTACGCCGCGAAGTTCTTCCTGCGTCCGCACTACCAGCTGGAAGGTCTGACCGTTTCTCTGCGTCTGGTATCTAAACTGCCGTCGCTGAAAACGAAAGACGCGTAATTTTTGTGAGTTTCGCCCGGCGGCGCTACGCTTGCACGGGCCTACAATGCAACGTGAAATATATTGATATCGCTGCACCATGTAGGCCGGGTAAGCAAAGCGCCACCCGGCAAGAAAGACTGGCCCTGAGAGGGTCCGGAATAACGTTCGGTAGTAAAAGACTTCTCATTCTTTCCTTTTATTCGGGAGGGAATGTAAGACTGTCAAATGACACGGGTCATTTGATGTGAGGCAGAGGTAAAATATGGACGGTTTTATTCAGCCCCATGCTTTCCTGTTTGCCATATAAGTGCTTTTTCGAAAGCAATATTGTTCATCCACGAAGAGTAGATATTATGGCTATTGATATGTTTCTGAAGGTCGAGGGTGTTACGGGCGAATCTAAAGATTCTAACCACACCGGCTGGACTGATATTACCTCCTTCTCCTGGGGCGCTTCCCAGCCAGGTAATATGAGCGTTGGCGGTGGCGGCGGTGCCGGTAAAGTTAACTTTAACGATCTGCACGTTAACGCTCTGATCGACAAATCCACCACAGCAATCCTGAAACACTGCGCCAGCGGTAAACACCTGACCAAAGTTGAGCTGTCCGTCTGTAAAGCCGGTGGCCAGCAGGTGGAATACTCTCGCATTACCCTGGAAGACGTTCTGGTAACGTCTGTTCAGTACACCGGTGCAGACAACGGCGATACCGTTGGTGTGACCTATGCATTCCAGGCTGCGAAAGTGAAACAGCAGTACTGGGAGCAGACCACCTCTGGTGGTAAAGGTGCTGAAAGCAGCGCTGGCTGGAACATCAAAGAAAACAAAGAAGCATAATAGTAGTGGGTCCGAAAGGGCCCACTTTTTCCTGAGCTTCTTTTCAAGGAGAAACAAGATGTCTCATATGCGTCCTGCTTTCGGTGCCGCCTGGAACCGATTTAAAGAAGTGAACGTCAACGTAGAACAGGTTGGCAAGTTATTGGGGGGGAAAGTTCAGCATAATATAGATGCTGGTATTTTTAAAAATGCCTGCCCCATTCGTATGAGCTATGTTTTAAATTATTGTGGCATTCCAGTTCCTTCTAATAGTAAATATGCAACTGTGACCGGGAGCGACAAGAAGCGATATATGTTCCGTGTTAAAGATATGATTGCTTTTTTACCCACGGTATTGGGAAAAGCTGACATATCTGTTTCTTCTCCAACCCCAGCACAATTTGCGGGCAAGCAAGGTATTATTATTTTTACCGGGCATGGCTGGCTTGATGCAACCGGGCATGTAACACTCTGGAACGGAAATATTTGTTCGGATGATTGTCATTTCCTTGGCTCACCGGGTAATGGTTCATTTATCCCTACTAACGCAACCTTCTGGAGCCTGAAATGAAAAAGCCATTGCTCTTTGTCTTAGCCTTCGTTGCCTCCGCCGCAAATGCCCAGACGTTGCCTGATATCAGTACTTTTTCTCAACAACAAATCTTCGAAAACTGGGTGCAGAATCGATGCATCGGTAAGATTGCGGACAGTAAAAGCCTGAAAGAAGATGCTGACGCCAGCGCCGCGGCATGGCTGGAAGCAAGCAATCTGCCTGCTGAGAATTTTGAAAAAGCTGATGAGGTGATTGTTTCTTTACTGAAACAGAAGGTAGGTGGTACCGAGCCTGGTCATTATCAGATATTGAAGTGCACCTTGATCGCTAATAGTGACGCTATTCGGCCACTCAAATCCTCAAAGTAGTAAAGATGAAATCGGCCCCAAACGCCGCCGTTCTCACCCCTGAGAGCGGCAGCGTTTGAGCGCTAATCATACCAGCAGGAATACGCCATGCGATTCACGATTATTTCTACGAAACCCGGTCATCAGCCGCCGCAGAGCAGTTGTGATTTTTATGCCCCCGGGGGCACTATTGGGCGCGGTACGGATAACAATCTGGTACTGCCGGACAATGACCGTACCATCTCGCGCCTGCAGGCTATTGTTCACGTTGACGCCCAGGGCGAATGCCGCGTGACCAACCGTGGCAGCGTCACCCGCGTGGTTTTGAACGACATCCCGCTGGAGCGGGGGCGTCAGGTAGAGCTGCAGGACGGGGATATTCTCGGTATTGATGACTACCGCATCGAAGTGACGGAACTTATCCACGACACGCAGCCGGTGAGCCGCATGGCCGCCAGTATGCAGCAGCAGGCTCGCCCGACAGTGGCGCCGACACCTGCTCCGCAGCCAAAGCCAGCCAGTGCCGCACCGCGCGGCAAGGCGGAGCCAACGGCCGTGCCGTCGGAAATCTGGGATAGCCTGATGCAGGAGTTCTCTATCTCTGACAGCATCTCCAGCAACCGCGCGAAACCGCAGCCTGCGGCGTCTCACGATCCCTTCTCGCAACCTGCGGCACCCGAGCGTAACGCTGAAGATCCGCTGGCAATGTTCAACGACAGCGAGCCGAAGCTTGAGCGTAAGAATGTCGATCCCGACACGCTGTTCAGCGATGAAGCGTTGTTCAAAAAAGAGAGCATTTTTGACGATGTCACCCCTTCAACGCTGGTGCCGCCGGTAGAGAGCAAACCTGCGCCTGCAGAAGAGGCGACGGATGAACTCGACCCGCTGGCCCTGTTTGGTGGTTCGGCCAGCGCGCCAGCCGCGCGTAACGATGATCCGCTCGGGCTGATGGGCGGGGCGCCGTTAACCCATCCGGATGAGATCGTGCCTGAGCCATCTGCACCCGCGCCAGAGCCAGAGGCCGTACCGCAGGACGATCCGCTGGCGGATTCTCCGCTGTTTGCTCCTGAGCCGCAGGATCCACCGCGTGCGGAAGAGGAAGAGCCGGTACGTACCGATTACGCAGGCTTTACTATGCCTACGCCGCAGGCCGTCGCACGCAGCAGCGCACAGACGCCAAAGGGACGTCTGCGTATCGACCCGGTCAAAAACGCGGCTGCGCCAAGCGCTACGGCGCAAAACGGTGAGAAAGGCGAGGTGCTGCAGGGCGAGTTGCTGGAGGCGCTGCTGGAAGGGATGGGCCTGAGCGAAATGCAGCCGGTGCCGCAGTTTGACCGTGAAAATATGCGTCAGCTGGGCCAGATCCTCGGCATGTTCTCGCAGGGCACCGTGGCGTTGCTCTCTTCGCGCTCTATCCTCAAGCGCGGCGTAAAAGCCGATATGACCATGGTGCTGGACGATGCCAACAACCCGTTCAAGCTGCTGCCGACCGGGAAAACGGTCCTGATTCAGATGTTCGGTACGCCGATGCCGGGCTTTATGCCACCCACCAAATCAGTGCGTGACGCGCTGATCGATCTGCAGGCGCATCAGCTGGGGATGATCTCCGGTATCCGCGCCATCATCGCCGCGATGCTGCAGTCCTTTAACCCGGAGCAACTGGAAGAGCAGGCGAAGCAGAACGGCATGACCTCTCGTCTGGCGCTGCCGGGCAGCCGCAAAGCCGCGCTGTGGGACTACTTTGTTCGCAGCTATGGCGAGACGGCCGGTGAGATTGAGGATGACTTCCACACCCTGTTTGGCGAAGCGTTCCTTCATGCCTATGACATGGAGGTCAATCAGTACAAAGACTCACAGAGCGGATCGGAAGAAAAATGAATATCGCAACGGCTTCTCTCTCCCGCCAGGGAACGCGCGCCAGCAATCAGGACCAGACGGGAGAAACCATAGGGGAACGTTCAGCCTGCTTTGTCGTCTGTGACGGCATCGCTGGTCTGCCGGGCGGTGAGGTGGCCGCTGAACTGGCCCGCAATAGCATCATCTCCCGTTTTGATGGCGACAAACACCTTAATGCGCAGCATATTCGTGACTATGTGCAAACCGCGAATCGCACCATTCTCACCGAACAGCAGGCGGTGCAGGACTATCGCCGGATGGGTACCACGCTGGTCAGCCTGTTTATCGACCGGGATTACCGTCTGGCCTACTGGGCACACGCCGGGGACAGCCGTCTGTACCTGTTTCGTCGCGGCTGGCTGTGGCATGTCACCACCGACCACAGCCTGGTTCAGCAGATGAAAGATGCCGGTCACCAGACCGATAACCTCAACAGCAACCTGTTGTATCTGGCGCTGGGTATTGAAAACGGTGGCCCGGAAGCGAGTTACAGCGACGTGGTGCAGGTTGAAGACGGCGATGCCTTTTTACTCTGCACCGACGGTTTCTGGCACGGCGTCAGCGAAGAGCAGATGAAACAGTCGCTGCATATGGTCAACACCCCACAGGAGTGGCTGACCTTAATGAACCAAATCATTCAAAAGAATGCTGAACAGGAGGGGAATGCTCAGGATAACTATACGGCGCTGGCGGTATGGATGGGCAACCCTCAGGACACCACTTTGCTGCATACGCTCTCTGACGCAGCACAATTTCTTCCCTGCGGAACTGACTAGACACACAAGGAACGATATGAAACTTTGGCTATCGGGTTTGGCACTTCTGGCGGTGGCCTCCACCGCCCAGGCTGAAAATTTCCGCATCGTGCAGTCACCTGCGCAGAAGCTGGATATCTGGATCGACAACATCAAAGACAACACCCCGCAGAGCTGGTGTAAATCAGAGATTGCGCTGCGCATTGTGGCGAACGGCAATAAAGACGTTTCAGTGCTGGAAAACTTTGTTCCGCGTCTCGGCTCGCTGCTGGAACACCAGTGCAGCAAAGTGAATAAGCTGAGCTGGGCCCTCAACGATCCGGCAGGGACTACGCTTGCGCAGGGAACAGCAGACAAAGCTCAGGAGTGGAAGCTGGTGGTGAAACAGCAGCAGACGGCACCCGTTGCGACCCAGACCAGCGGCGCGTTACTGCCACCTGACCAGAACGCTGAAACCAACACGGTTGCCGCTGACCGCACACCGTGGCAGGAGTTTACCCTCCAGGACGGCTGCCATCTGCGCACCTTCTGGGAAGGCGGATCTTCCGCGCCAGCGCTGTTTATCCCGGATTCCGACACGACCCGCTGCGGCAACGGCAGCTGGCTGAGCGGCCACACGGTTATCTCGCAGACCCGCAGCGGCGGTCAAAAAGAGATAGCGGTGACCTACATTCACGGCTTCCCGGTGATGGGGCTGAATCAAAGCGTCGACCCGGAACATGCTCTGATCACCTCCGTCAACAAAGAGCGTATGGTCTTCAGCACCCCGAACAGCGACCAGAGCTGGATGATCCTGCCTTACGACAGCGCCCTGAACGGCTGGAGAAGCAACGGCACGGTGGCCGTGGAGATCTCCCGTGAAACCGCCAGCGACGATGCAAAACTGCAGGCGCGTATTGCTGCAGTGAAGAAGGTCTGGAGCGCCTGGGTTACCCCTGGCACCACGCTGAATATTGTCCTGATTGATACCCTGCGTCCTCAGCTGCGTGACCCGGCAGTGGGCGCCTGGCGCGCGGCAAACTAAGGAATGGCTATGAATACGCTCTATCAACATCTGGCGGGTGAGTCGCTCAGCGACGCGCTGGTGCGTCTTGAAAACGAGATTAAAGCCCGTCCGGCGGATGCCGATCTCCGTGCCGCGTTTGTGCAGTTTCTCACCCTCAGCGGTAACTGGACGCGCGCGCTGACCCAGCTGAAAAGCTGGCTGGCGCTTAAGCCGCAGGCGAAACCCACCGTCACCCTGCTGGAGCAGTGCATTCAGGGAGAACTGCAGCGCGCGCAGGTGATGGCGGGAGAACGTCGTCCGGCCATGCCGGAAGCCCAGTGGCCATGGCTGACCACCCTTGCCGCCGCGATGAGCGAGAGCGATGAACGCGCTCACGCGCTGCGTCTGGAAGCCCTTGAACAGGCGCAGGCGAGCGCGGGGCAATGGACGCTTGAGAATGATGAGACGCAGACCTTTGAATGGCTGATGGACGGCGATGCCCGTCTGGGGCCGGTGTGCGAAACCCTTGTTAACGGCCGTTACTTCTGGTTGCCGTTTAGCGCTATCGCGGAGATCCGTTTCCAGGCTCCGGCCAGCGTCACCGATCTGGTCTGGCGTCATGCGCTGGTGCGTTTGACCGATGGGACGGAGCAGGTGTGTCAGATCCCGGCGCGTTATCCTTTTGCCGCCGATGCCTCTGACGCCGTTAAACTCGCACGCACCACCGAGTGGCTGCCGCTCGATGATGACGGCACTCTGTATGAAGGGTTGGGGCAGAAAGCCTGGCTCAGCGAGCAAAGCGAAAGCCCGCTGCTGTCGCTGAGTCTCGTTACTTTTGCAACGGATGGAGCCCATGAGTAATCCTGCTGGCGAAGGCGATCTGCTGCGCAGCGGCTGGCAAGCCCGCAGTAAGCAGGAGAAGGTGGGGGCGCGCGATAAAATGCAGCCCTCGCTGCTCGATCGCCTCACCGATAACGACCCGGAGAAAAAGCGCGAGTCGGCCAACAGCAACCTGATCACCCATGCCGCGCTGCGTCGCAACGTGCTGCGGGATCTGCAGTGGCTGTTTAATACCATCAATCACGACGCCTCCGGCGATTTGAGCATGCTGCCACACGTAAGCCGTTCGGTGGTGAATTTTGGCGTTGCGCCGCTGGCCGGAAAGCGCATGTCGGATATCGAATGGCACGACATTCAGCGCAAACTCACTGAGGCCATTGTCAACTTTGAACCCCGCATTTTGCCCCAGGGTCTGCAGGTCCGCTGTGTGTCGGACACCTCCTCGCTGGATCTGCACAACGTGCTCTCCATCGAGATAAAAGGGCGTTTGTGGTGTGTGCCGTACCCGCTGGAGTTTCTGTTTCGTACCGATGTCGATCTGGAAAACGGCCACTTTGAACTGAAAGATGCGGGGTGATCGTGGAAAGTAAACTGCTCGAATATTACAACCGTGAGCTGGCCTATCTGCGTGAGATGGGCGCCGAATTTGCCGAGCGCTATCCCAAAGTGGCCGGACGGCTGGGCATGCGCGGCATCGAAGTGGCGGATCCGTACACCGAACGACTGATGGAGGGCTTTGCCTTTCTGACCTCGCGCGTGCAGATGAAAATGGACGCGGAGTTTCCGCGCTTCTCCCAGCGTTTGCTGGAGATGATTGCGCCGAACTATCTCGCGCCCACTCCGTCCATGGCGATTGCTGAAATTCAGCCTGACAGCAGCCGTGGCGATTTGAGCAACGGTTTTATCGTGCCACGCGGCACAATGATGGACAGCCTGGCGCTGAAGAAAACCGGCGTGACCTGCAGCTACACCACGGCGCATGAGGTGAACCTGCTGCCGCTGAAAATCGACAAGGTTGAGCTGGGCGGTGTGCCTGCCGACCTGCCCCTGACACAGCTTGGTCTGGGCCAGCAGGGGATCAGCAGCGCCTTACGGATCCGCATTGCCTGCGACGGTCCGCAAAACCTCGGCCACCTTGATTTTGACCGGCTGGAGTTTTTCCTTAGCGGCCCGGATATCGAGGCGTTAAAGCTGCTGGAGCTGGTAATGGAGCACCATGTCGGGGTGGTCTGCCAGACCGTCAGCAAACATCCGCAGCGTGATGTGCTGGCGTCTGATGCCCTGCGTCAGGAAGGGTTTGACGCGGATCAGTCGCTACTCCCGGACGATCTGCGCAACTTTGACGGCTACCGTCTGCTGCAGGAGTACTTTGCTTTTCCGGCCCGTTTCCGCTTCATCAGCCTGAGCGGGCTGAGCAAACTGATCCAGCGCTGCGAAAACGAAAAAGCCTTCGATATCTTCATTCTGCTGGATAAAACCGATGAACAGCTGGAGCGCGTTGTCGATGCCAGCCATCTGGCCCTGCACTGCACGCCGGTGATCAACCTGTTCCCGAAGGTAGCGGCGCGTCAGAAGCTGAGCGAAGGCCAGCATGAATACCATCTGGTGGTGGATAACATCCGCCCGCTGGATTACGAAATTTACGCGGTAAACAAGATATACGGCAGTGCGGATGGTCAGCGCGACGACCAGACGTTTCGTCCGTTCTGGAGCACCTGGAGCGGTGATGCGGGCAACTACGGGGCCTACTTTTCCCTGCGCCGGGAACAACGCGTGCTCTCTGAGCACGCCCTGCGTTACGGCACCCGCACCGGCTACATTGGCTCGGAGGTCTTTGTCTCGCTGGTGGATGAGCAGCATGCACCCTGGCAGGAGAACCTGCGCTATATCTCCGCCGAGGTGCTGTGCACCAGCCGGGATCTGCCGCTGATGCTGCAGCAGGAGCTGGGACAGTTCATTATGGCTGACTCCATGCCGGTGAAGTCGCTGACCTTGCGTAAGGGACCGACGCCGCCGCGTCCGGCGCTGGCAGAAGGGTTCAGCACCTGGCGGTTGATCAGCCAGCTACAGATGAACTACCTCAGCCTGATGGACAGTGAAAACGAAGAGGGCGCCGCCGCGCTGCGTCAGCTGTTAGGGCTGTACGCTAATCTCGCGGAGACGCCGGTTGCGCGTCAGGTAGAAGGGGTTCGTCACTGCGTGCTGGAGCCGGTTCACCGCCGCGTGCCCGAGCCGGGACCGGTCGTCTTCGCCCGTGGCATCGGCATTACCCTGACGGTGGATGAACGTGCGTTTTCCGGTGCCAGTCCCTGGCTTTTCGGTAGCGTGCTGGAGCGGCTGTTTGCCCGTCTGGTGTCGATCAACAGCTTCACGGAATTCACCCTGAAAAGTCAGCAGCGCGGCGAGATTGGCTACTGGGCGCCGCGTATGGGCAAAAGGGCACTGGTATGAGCGACGTTGTCACTGCGCCACTGAAGGTCCATCGTCTGACGCCGCTGCCGGACAGTTTCTGGCGCGGGGTTCGCGAGACGCCATGGCGCTACGATCTGTTCCAGCTGCTAAGGCGCATTGATGCTCAGGGCGGGGAACGCTACCCGCTGGGGCGTGCGCCGCTGCCAAAATTCGAGCCGCTACGCCTGGGCCAGCAGCCGTCGATGAGTTTTGCACCTTCGACGGTGGCGCAGGTACGCCAGCGCGAAGGCAACGGGCTGCACGAGGTCTCCATTCTGAGCTTCGGCCTGTTTGGTCCCAACGGGCCGCTGCCGGTTCACATGACCGAGTACGCCCGCGAGCGGATCCATCATCATCAGGACACCAGCCTGAGCGCGTTTGCCGATCTGTTCCATCATCGTCTGACGCTGCTGTTTTATCGCGCCTGGGCCGATGCGCAGCCTGCCGTCTCCCTCGACCGCGCCGACAATAAACGTTTTGAGGGATATCTGGCGTCGTTGATTGGTATGGGGCAGCCCGGCCAGATGGACAAAGGCAGCCTGAGCGCCCATGCCCGCTTTACCCACGCCGGACACCTGACCCGCCACGGACGGGATCCTGAAGGTCTGGAAAAAATCCTGCGTAACTATTTTAAAGCCCCGGTCAAACTGATCGCCAACGTACCGCAGTGGATGCCGCTTTCACCGCGCGAGCAGGCGCAGCTGGGAGCAGGACGCCGCGTGCCGCGGATGGGCGAATCTGCGTTTCTGGGCGTGGCGGTCCGCGACGTGCAGCATAAATTTCGCATCGAGATTGGCCCACTCAGCGCGGAAGAGTACAACCGGTTTTTGCCCGGTGAAGCATGGGTAACCGAACTGCGGGACTGGGTACGACAGTACGCAGGGGTGGAATTTGAATGGGAAACACGGGTGATCCTGCGCGCTGACGCCGTGCAGGGCGCCACGCTCGGCAGCACCGGGCGATTGGGGTACAACACCTGGCTGGGCCTTCAGCCGCAGCCTGTCCCGCGTGGCGATCTGGTGTATCGCGCAGAGCGGTAATCCTTCCGTATACCGAATCATTGTTAATGGAAACTAACATGTCAGAAATTAGCCGTGCCGTGCTTTTCGGCAAACTGGATACGCTGTTATTTACCTCTCTGGAAAGCGCCACCGCGTTCTGCAAGCTGCGCGGCAACCCCTACGTCGAGCTGGTGCACTGGCTGCATCAGTTGATGCAGCAGCAGGATGGCGATCTGCAACAGGTGATCCGTCATTTTGCCCTCGACGAACAGCAGCTGACGCGCGATATCGTGGCGGCGCTCAATGCCCTGCCGCGCGGAGCCAGTTCCGTTTCCGATCTCTCCGAACATATCGACAGCGCCGTCGAGCGCGCCTGGGTCTATGGATCGCTGAAGTTTGGCGTCAGCCGTATCCGCGGTGGCCATCTGCTGATCGGCATTCTGAAAACCTGGAATCTGGCGAACGTGCTGAAGAGCATCTCGGCGCAGTTTACCCGTCTTAACGTCGAGGTGCTGATTGAGCAGTTCGATACTATCTGTGCCAACAGCAAAGAGACGCAGCAGGCCGCTGCCGCAGTGGATGCGCCAGCCGGTTCGGTGCCTGCTGCCCAGGGAACGCTGGCCCAGTATGGTCAGGACCTGACCGCCCGTGCCCGTGAAGGCAAAATTGACCCGGTGGTTGGGCGCGATGAAGAGATCCGTCAGATGATCGATATCCTGATGCGTCGCCGCCAGAACAACCCGCTGCTGACCGGGGAAGCCGGCGTCGGAAAAACGGCGGTGGTGGAAGGGCTGGCGCTGCGCATCGCCGACGGCGATGTGCCGAAGCCGCTGCAAAACATTCAGCTGTGGCTGCTGGATATCGGTATGCTGCAGGCCGGTGCCGGGATGAAAGGCGAGTTCGAAGCCCGTCTCCAGGCATTAATCAATGAAGTGCAGTCCAGCGCCACGCCAGTCATTCTGTTTATCGATGAAATCCACACCCTGATCGGTGCGGGCGGTCAGCAGGGCACCGGTGATGCCGCCAACCTGCTGAAGCCAGCGCTGGCGCGTGGACAACTGCGTACCATTGGCGCCACTACCTGGGCGGAATACAAAAAATACATCGAGAAAGATCCGGCGCTGACCCGTCGCTTCCAGACGGTGCAGGTACATGAACCCGATGAGGCCAAAGCGGTTCTGATGCTGCGCAGCACCGTGTCGCCGCTGGAGACCCACCACCAGGTCTTACTGCTCGACGAAGCGGTTAGCGCAGCCGTGAAGCTTTCGCATCGCTACATTCCGGCCCGTCAGCTGCCGGATAAAGCCGTTGCGCTGCTGGATACGGCCTGCGCCCGCGTGGCGGTGAGCCAGAGTGCACCTCCGGCGCAGCTGGAAGATTGCCTGCGCCATCTTGCGGCGCTGGACGTAGAAATTGAGATAGCGGAGCGCGAAGCGCGCGTCGGTGCAGGGGAATCTGAGCGCGTCACGGCATTAACCGCAGAGCGTGACGCGTATGAAGCCAAACGTGAGGCCCTGGCCCGGCGCTGGGAAGACGAGCGTAGCCTGGTGCAGGAGATCATTCGCCTGCGTGCCGCACTGTTTGCGGCGGGCGATGACGATACCGCAGAGCTGCGCAGCCAACTGGCAGAGCAGCAGCAGGCGCTGAACGCCTTACAGGGTGATGAACCGCTGCTGTTTGCCGCTGTGGATGAAAACGTGGTGGCGGCCGTAGTCTCTGACTGGACCGGCATCCCGCTGGGCCGGATGGTGAAAAACGAGATTGATGCGGTACTGAACCTCGCCGACACGCTGAACCAGCGGGTGATTGGCCAGCGTCACGGTCTGGATCTGATTGCCCGCCGGGTGAAAACCTCCCGGGCAAAACTCGACGATCCGAACAAGCCGGTTGGCGTGTTTATGCTCTGTGGCCCGTCCGGCGTGGGGAAAACCGAAACCGCGCTGGCGCTGGCGGAGTCGCTGTACGGTGGTGAGCAGAACGTCATTACCATCAACATGAGTGAATTCCAGGAAGCGCACACCGTTTCCACCTTAAAAGGTGCACCCCCGGGATACGTCGGGTATGGTGAAGGCGGGGTGTTAACCGAGGCCGTCCGTCGCCGTCCTTACAGCGTAGTGCTGCTGGACGAAATCGAAAAAGCGCACCCGGACGTACATGAGATCTTCTTCCAGGTCTTCGACAAAGGCTGGATGGAGGATGGCGAAGGTCGTCACATTGATTTCCGTAATACGATTATTATTCTGACGTCTAACGTCGGAACCGAGCTTATCAGCGCCATGTGTGCCGATCCGGAACTGATGCCGGAACCGGAGGCGTTAAGCGGGGCGCTGCGCCAGCCGCTGCTGGAGGTGTTCCCACCGGCGCTGCTGGGCCGTCTGCTGGTGGTGCCGTACTATCCGCTGAGCGACGCGATGCTGGGGCAGATTGTTCGCCTGCAGCTCAAACGCATTCAGCGTCGACTGGAAGAGAATCACAATATTATTTCCGAGTTTGATGACAGCGTTGTAGAACAGATTGTTCAGCGCTGTACCGAGGTGGAATCAGGTGGACGTATGGTGGATGCGATCCTGACCAACACCTTGCTGCCTCAGATGAGTCAGATATTACTTACCGCCAGCCGCAGCGACGAGCAGTACCGACGTCTGCATGTCACCTGCGAGCAGGGCGAGTTTCACTGTCAGTTTGCCGCGTAATAATCATCAAGAGAACTGTAAAAGATGACGGATAATGATAACAATCGGACTGTCCCAAACGCGCTCCCGGTCGGGTATCGCTTCAACGAGTTTGAAATTAAAGAGGTGATTGGCGGCGGCGGATTCGGCATCGTCTATCGCGCCTGGGATCACCAGCTCGAACGCACTATCGCTATCAAAGAATTTATGCCTTCCTCGCTCGCCGTGCGCGGCGACGACATGACGCTGGTACTGCGCAGCGAACGCTTTGGCAAAGCGTTTTCGGCGGGGCTGAACAGCTTCATTCAGGAAGCCCGCCTGCTGGCGCGCTTCAACCACCCGAACCTGCTGCACGTGTTGCGCTTCTGGGTGCAAAACGATACGGCTTACATGGGCACGCTGTTTTACAGCGGCACCACGCTTTCTCGCCTGCGCGAGGAGAAGCCGGATCTGATTAACGAGGCATGGATCCGTCGTACGCTGCCGATGCTGTTTGGCGCAATCAAGACCATCCATGACGAGGGCTATCTGCACCGCGATATTTCGCTGGATAACATCCAGATCCAGGATAACGGCCTGCCGGTGCTGCTGGACTTCGGCTCCGCGCGTCGCACCATCGGTAACCTCTCTGACGAAACCGAAACCATGCTGCGTCCGGGCTTTGCGCCTATCGAGCAGTACACTGACGACAACGAAAGCGAGCAGGGACCGTGGACGGATATCTACGCGCTCGGCGCGGTGCTGCGCACCCTGATCGTGGGCTCACCGCCGCCGGTCAGCGTGGTGCGTTCTATTCAGGATACCTGCAAACCGCTGGCGGAAATCCAGCCGCAGGGGTACTCCCTGTCGCTGTTGCAGGCCATCGACCGTGCTCTGGCGTTGCACATGGAAGACCGTCCGCAGTCTATTGATGAGTTCGCGGCGTTAATCGAGATGCCGGTCGCCGGTATCGATGACGTGCTGACTGCTAAAAAACCGGGCACCATGCTGGTGCCGGTGGAAGAAGAGGCACCGGCTTCTGCGTTTGACTGGCGTCGTTACAAGATCCCCGGGATGGTTGCCGCGGGGGTGCTGGTCGGGGTGGTCGCTGGCGCGATGCTGTTCAGCGGCGGCCACGATGCACCAGAGCAGGCTGCGCAAGCGCCGGAAGCATCCCGCACGACGGAAACCGCATCGAACGCGCCAGATGTCAAACCGGAGACCGCGAAGGTAAGCGAACAAGCGGCAACGCCTGCGACAGCGCAACCGACGCCGCCACCGGTTGAAGCCAGCCCGATTGCTCTGGTCTACATTCGCATTCTTGACGGCGAGACGTTGAAAGTGAACGGCGAGCCAAAAGCGCTGCGTCCGGCGAACAACGGCTATGCATCGCTCAAGCTGCCGGCGGGTGAGGTGAGCATTGAACTGCAGGGCAACGGCAGAACCCGTAGCCAGACGCTGGATATCGTGAAGCCTGGCACTTGGCTGGTGAATCCGTAAACAAGGCGAAAAGGGACTGGTAACAGGACGGAGCGAATGTACAACATAAAATTTGTCTATCTTTTCAGCGAGAACGTCTCGCCCGCGCTTTTTGCGAAAATTATCCGCCCGTCCGTTGCCGGGCAGTGGATTATGTCGGTGCCCGACAATTCGCTGCGCTCGCTGTTTACACGTTACGACTTGCTGCACTCCATCACAGGCGCGAATCCTTATCAGTCCGGGCGCGATACCCGTAAGCTGATTGTGCAGGATCTCGACATGGGCAGAGTGGTGGCGATCGACGAGAGCTATCGTAACTGGTCGTCAGTGACGGAGATATTTTATATCAATGCTGATGGCCGTCTGCAGGCTGCCTCGTTGGACGGTCTGGGCTGGTACCCGGTGAGTACAATTGTCGACCGCTACGAAACCATGGTGCGAACCTATGGCTCCCGCCCTGCGCCAACGGTGCTGCCGAAGCAGGTAGTCAAATCCAAAGCGGCACAGATGCCGGATGAGCCGACGCCGGGCAAAGACGGTAAAACCTATGCGGCACAGCTGGAGAATATGACCAAAGCTGAACGCTGGCAGGCGCGTAAGGATCTGATTGCGAAGGGGAGTAATAGCCTCTATCCGGATGCGCAAATCGCGGCTAAGCGGCTGGCGGCGAATAATATCGCGGTTGAGAAAGCGAAGCTGGCAGAGAATGTGTATAAGACCGTGAACCCGCTTGAGGCCACGCCGGGAGTACCGGAGGGGTGGAAGGATATCAGTAATGATGCGGGTGCTTTGCAAAAGTTTGGCCTTAAAAGCAAAGATCTTTTCGATAGAGCTGACTCACCTGATTTTCTGTCACGCGTATATCAGCCTGATCCGGGTGTATTCGGTAAAGACATGAATTCGACGCTGGTTTTTAGAGGATCGAGGGAACCGGGGTTGCCATCGCTTTCAG
Organism: Enterobacter cloacae complex sp. 277I4; assembly: GCF_050031465.1. Lineage (NCBI taxonomy): Bacteria > Pseudomonadati > Pseudomonadota > Gammaproteobacteria > Enterobacterales > Enterobacteriaceae > Enterobacter > Enterobacter cloacae complex sp. 277I4. Next base: position 2,937,322 of record NZ_JBLGWC010000001.1, on the reverse strand, counting down.
AGCATCTGGACTCGCTGCGAAATAAAAATGGATTCGCCTCAATAAAAAATGGTGCCGACTGGGCGAATAACTTTAAGCAAGGAATAGGGTTTGAAGCACCTTATTACCGCAGTGCAGTGCAACTGGGTGAAAAAATAGCAATGTCTTCCCAGCCGATTGATATTGCTGGGCATTCTTTAGGGGGCGGCTTGGCCTCGGCAACGTCTATAGCGAGTGGAAAAGCGGCCTGGACATTTAATGCGTCAGGGTTAAATAGCGGGACAGTAGAAAAATATGGCGGACGTTTGTTGGGAAGCGCTGAAAACATACAGGCCTACCGCGTCAAAGGAGAGCTGCTGACTAAAATTCAGGAAGTCGATCTTGTTGAAGACTTCAAAATGGTGAGAGGACATGTCCCGTCCTTAATCGCTAAAGAAGAGTTGTCAGCACTGGCACCTGATGCCGCAGGTATTCCTCATGATCTGCCTGGTGGGGTTGGTGGAGCACTCGACAGGCACGGGATTGGACAAGCCATTAATTGTATAGAACAGCAAAAAGACGAAGATATTTCGATAATCAGGAGTCGTTTGTGAATAAGCTTTTTGTATCCTTTTTCGTGATTCTCTTTTCATTGCTGATTCAGGGGTGTAAACAAGATATGGATCTAAATCCACAAGATTATTTCAGCGGTCAGCAACTGGTTCTGGCTGAAGATATTCAGCGTGGCGATATTGACGGTGTTGAAAAACTTGCGCCGCAAACTGATCTTAACAAACCAGGTAAGCAAGACATGACGCTTCTGTTTTGGGCGCTTGGTAACAGTATCAATGACAATAAAACTCCTTCTCGATTAAAAATCGTCACTTTATTGGTTAAGTCTGGTGCTGATCCCCTGCAACCGAGGCCGCAGGGTAAAAGCAGTCCCGCTGAGTTTGTATTGAATGCGGACAGTGCAGATTGGATCAATGCTTTACTCGACGGGGGATTATCGCCTGACGCTAAAGATAAAACGTTTCATGAGCCTATAATTTTTGAAACCATCAAAGCAAAAAATACGGACACGCTTGAGGCTCTGCTGGATCGAGGGGCAAACATTAATATCACTGATTCACTAAACAGTACATTATTGTTTGAAGCCTTAAACTATCATGCTTATGATCACGTAATGCTACTGCTGAAACGGGGTGCTGATACAGAAATTAGAGCCAAAAATGGCTGGACGATGGGTAACCAACTCCAACGCTATCTTGAAAGAGCTAAAGAAGGTAGTGATGAGTATAAAAAACTTAACGAAATAAAAGAACTCCTTATTCAACATGGCGGTAAATGGCCACCTGCGCCAGTAAAACAATGATAAGCAGTAGGATATACGTTCAATATATTATATGGAATTGACGTGAAAATACGGTTAATTGCTAGCCTCATAGTGGTTTTCTTTTTTCTGATACAGGGATGTAGACAAAATTCGGATTTGAATCCCGAAGATTACTTTAGCGGCCAGCAGCTTATTCTGGCGCGGGCGATTGAAAGCGGCAATATGGATGAAGTCAAAAAATTTCTTCCGAAAACCGATCTCAATAAACCCGGTCAACATGATATGACGCTACTTTTTTGGGCGTTGACGAATACACTTTATGATAAGAAAACGCAACCGCGCTTACATATCGTGACCGAACTGATAAAGGCCGGTGCCGACCCGCTTCAGCCAAGACCCAATGGAAAAAGTAGCCCGGCAGAGTTTGTACTTATGGCCGACAGTGGAGACTGGATAAAGGCGATGCTGGATGGGGGATTATCTCCGAATGCGAAAGATTACGTTTTTAATAAACCAATTATTTTTCAAACTCTGGAAGCGAAAAACACCGAGACACTAAAAGCAATGCTTGATCGGGGCAGCAATATCGACATAACGGATTCCCTGGGTGAGACTCTGCTGATAAATGCTTTCGATTTTCATTCCTACGATCATGTTTTCCTTTTACTTGAGCGTGGGGCTGATCCTGACATTCGTGCTGATAACGGGTGGGCCTTAGGAAATCAGTTGCAGCGTTTTCTTGAAAGAGCGAAAAAAGACAGTGACGAGTATAAAAACCTTATCGCTATTAAAGAATCACTTATCCGACATGGTGGTAAGTGGCCACCCGAGCCGGTCAAAAGAGGGATTGAGTGAACATAAACGCAAAAAATAAAATACTCTATTTCTGGGGCATTATGGATGTCATCGGCATTGTGTTTTATTTTGTCGGCCCATACCACTTGCTTCAGTCATGGTGGGATTCTACCGGTGGGAATTTTGGTGTTATCATCTTCATGCTGATAGCAGGAGGGGTAAACGGTTTATTGACGGGTCTTTTTTACCTCGTATACCTTCTGTGGCCGGTTTCATTACTCTTTTCTGCCTGGTTTTTTTTCACAACTCACCGATATGCCGTCCGGTTTGCTCTGGCGCAGGAAGTGCTACGCCTGCTCACCATGAGTTGTTCGGTGACCTTGTTCCCGATGATTATTGTCGGTCTCGGAATGAGTGTTATATCTCTTAATATCACGCTGTTCATTTTGTCCGAAATAGTAAAAATTGGCTCGCTCATATTTGTCATGAAAAAATGGGATGCGGGTGATGGGGTAAACAAATTTTTGCCGTTAACTGAACGGGACTATATCGATAGGGCCCTCAGACTGGCGCAAAAAAGATATGCGGAAATTAATGGCAAGTACCCCAGGGAGCCAATTTTACATATGTATGATGAGATTGTGCAGCAGTTACGCATTCTGAAAAAGATTGTGATCAAAAACAAAGCTGACAAATCCGTATTAAAGAGAATGACTTTTGGCATTTATGCGGTCAGAGAATTTGAAAACTCAGATGAGCTCTTTTTCGAGAGACTGACGGAAGCATGGTATATCGCAGATCAACGTCTCCGTGGCGTTAAAGTGAAATTACCGCATGAAGTGGATCCTGACTATGTTCAGAAACAATGCGTACTGGCGGAAAAATACCCTGACGAGTTTTGAGAGTTATTGATATCATTTCCTCAATATATCTTTCCTCCTGAAGGATCCATAATGGTCGATCTACACAGCGAAGATGCGGTAATTAATCACTATGCAGACCGCTACCGCAATCTTATGCCGTTAAACCCCAGGAAGGTGTCACGGCAAAAGAGTTCCGATAACGTCTGGGATGAAACATTGCCGCTCGTCACAACGGAGGTCGTTTCGCGCGATAACGCGCTCGGTGCCTTAGTGGGATTGGCCGTTGGCGATGCCGTCGGGACAACGCTTGAATTTAAAGCACGGGATAGCGAAAACGTTAGTGATATGCAGGGTGGTGGTCCCTTCATGTTATACGCGGGTGAATGGACAGACGACACATCCATGGCTTTGTGTGTGGCAGAAACCTATCTTGCCGAAAATCGAATGAATACAGATACCCTTAGAAAGTTCCTTCTGAGGTGGTATCAAACTGGAGAGAACAGCAGTAACGGACGTTGTTTCGATATTGGCAATACAACGCGTTTCGCTCTGGAACAATATCTACATGTTGGGCCTTCCTGGTACGGTAACACGGAGAAACATACCGCGGGGAATGCCGGACTTGTTCGCCAGGCTCCTGTGTCGATCTTCCGCCGAAAGTCACTCAGGGCGATTTATTTTGAATCGCAGGCACAGAGCAGAGCAACTCACGGGGCGGTAGAATCTATCGATGCATGTCAATTTTTGGGGCTGATTCTGCATCATCTGATTAATGGTCATCAAAAAGAAGAGGCATTTTCACCCCATGTTTTTCCTTTATGTGCACGGGTCATGATAATCAACGCGGGTGAGTACAAGCATAAAGCCCGTCATCAGATTCGTTCCAGCGGTTATGTAATCGATACGCTTGAAGCAGCAATGTGGGCGGTATGGAATACGGATAATTTCCGTGATGCGATCCTTCTTGCCACCAATCTGGCGGATGATGCCGATAGCGTCGCGGCAACGGCAGGGCAACTTGCCGGTGCATTGTATGGTTATTCTGAGATACCGCAGGACTGGAAAGACAAACTGGTACAACATGAACGTATTGCTGCGCTGGCGAGTGATTTGTTTGACAGAGCACCAGAGGACAACTTTCTCTAGTACGGGAGTTATAGGAGAAGCGTGAATAAACAAAGTTATACAGCGATGGATTATATTGAAAATGCCCTCGACGTTATTCAGGAGCGAAAGTCTATTCATCCTTCTTTTTCTTTGTATAACGTGGCTGAAAAACAAGTGGCGTATGTCAGGGATATCCTGACAGGAAAGAATAAAGATAAAAGTAAACTCCATACGTTAAATCTTGGCGCTATGGCTGCAAAAGAATTTGAAACTACCGATGAAGAGCTTGCCCGACATCTGTCAAATGTAAACTACATCGCTTCGCAGATGGCGCAAGGGTTAAAAGTTATTCTTCCTCATGAGCAGGATAATGAATATCTAAAAAGGCAAAAGCGGTATCGAAATTAAGCAGACGGTGACTTGTGCATATCCCAAAACGTCTTGTCAAAAATCTCGTCTTTGTTGATACATTTATTTAGCATAAAACATTACGGAATAACGATTATGCTCAACCGAATTACCGTCCAGCTCCCCGTCGAGGGGCTGCTTTTCTGGAAACTCTCCGGCCGCGAGGCGATGTCCGAGTCGTTCGCCCTGACGCTGACCCTGCTCGGCACGGATGCGCGTATCGACCGCAGCAAACTGCTGGGCCAGCCGGTCACGGTGACCATCCCCACCCAGAACCTGCTTACCCCGCGCTACATCAACGGCAAAGTCACGCGCGTGGCGGTGAGCGCCGTTGAGCTGACGGGCACGCGCTATGCGGTGTATCAGCTGACGGTGGAGCCGGACCTGTGGCCGATGAAGCGCGACCGTAACCTGCGTATCTTCCAGGGCCAGACGGTGCCGCAGATTGTGAAAACCCTGCTGGGCGAGCATCAGGTCAACGTGGAAGATAAGCTTACCGGCAGCTACCGGGTGTGGGACTACTGCGTCCAGTATCAGGAGTCGAGCCTGGACTTCATCAGCCGCCTGATGGAGCTGGAGGGAATAGCGTATTACTTCAGCCACGAGGCCGACAAACACACCCTGGTGCTCACCGATGCCGCCACGCAGCATCAGCCGTTCAGCGGTTACGAGGTCATCCCCTATCACCAGACGCCGTCCGGCGGCAGCACGGACGAAGAGGGCATCAGCCAGTGGGCGCTGGAGGACAGCGTCACGCCGGGCATTTACAGCCTCGACGACTACGACTTCCGCAAGCCGAACGCGTGGCTGTTCCAGGCGCAGCAGAACCCGGCCTCGCCGAAACCGGGCAGCATTGACGTGTACGACTGGCCTGGGCGCTTTGTGGAGACCGGGCATGCGGAGTTCTACGCCCGCATTCGCCAGGAGCGCTGGCAGGTGGAGCATCAGCAGATTCAGGCCACGGCCACGGCAGCGGGAATTGCGCCGGGCCACACCTTCACCCTGACCAACGCACCGTTCTTCAGCGATAACGGTGACTATCTGGTGACGGCGGCCGGGTATCATCTGGAAGAGAACCGCTATGCCAGCGGCGAAGGGGAGACCATCCACCGCATCGATTTCACGGTTATCCCGGCGTCGGTGTCGTTCCGTCCGGCGCAGTCCACGGCGTGGCCGCGTACCTACGGCCCGCAGACGGCGAAGGTTGTCGGGCCCCAGGGAGAGAGCATCTGGACGGACAAATATGGCCGCGTGAAGGTGAAATTCCACTGGGACCGTCTGGCAAAAGGGGACGACACCAGCTCCTGCTGGGTGCGTGTGTCGAGCGCCTGGGCGGGTCAGGGTTACGGCGGGGTGCAGATCCCGCGCGTGGGCGATGAGGTGGTGGTGGACTTTATCAACGGTGACCCGGACCGTCCTATTATCACCGGGCGCGTGTACAACGATGCCAGCATGCCACCGTGGGCGCTGCCGGCAGCGGCGACGCAGATGGGCTTTATGAGCCGCACGAAAGATGGCTCCGTGGATAATGCCAACGCCCTGCGGTTTGAGGACAAGGCGGGTGCGGAACAGGTGTGGATCCAGGCCGAGCGCAATCTCGATATCAACGTCAAAAATGATGAATCGCATGCCACGGAAAAAAATCGAACCCAATATGTGGGAGAGGATGAAACCTTACGGGTGGCAAAAAATCAGAAGGCAGGGGTTAAAGGGGATGTGGTCTGCCTGACGGGCAACAGCCGCAGCGATAAAGTTGTTAATGACTTTATTATTTCAGCGGGCAATACGTTGAGGCTGGAGTGTGGTGAAAGCGCCATTGAATTATCAAAAGACGGGAGCGTGAATATCATTGGCAATAACTTTAACTTTACCGCTAAACAGAGTGCGCAAATAAACACGCTTTCCGGGGAGCTGCATCTTAACCCTGCTGATGGCAGCAATGCCATCGATGCGCCAGGGGCATCTCACCAGACAGCAATCCAGCAGGAAGTGGATGGTTTTTTTGTTTTCAATGCTAATAAGTAAACGTAATTAGAAACATAAAAATCGGTTAGCTAGCGCGAAAGGAATTCCCATGATCGATCTACATTCTGATTTGAATACGATATTGAAATACGTCGATAAGTATCGTAATTACTTACCCGCTAGCGATCCTGTTACCCAGCAGAGGATGCAATATAATTATGATAATAAACCATTAGACTCATGCTCGAACAGTTATGTACAAAAAAAATGGGACTCGACACCGTCTTGTCATATTCCATCCGAACAATCACGGGATCGTGCAATAGGTGCGCTTATTGGTCTTGCTGTTGGAGATGCTGTTGGTACTACGCTCGAGTTTTTACCTCGTGACATTGCTCATGTAAATGATATGGAAGGCGGTGGGCCATTTCGACTTCACGCAGGTGAATGGACGGATGATACATCCATGGCATTATGTCTTGCTGAAACGCTTCTTGAAAAAGGTGATGCAGATACAACCTGCTTCCGGAGTAAACTTCTGGATTGGTATCAGCATGGTTATAATAGTTCTAATGGTGTTTGCTTTGATATAGGCAATATGACGCGTTATGCTTTGGAGCAATATTCAAAGTTTGGAGCGGGCTGGAACGCTAATACTGCACCCGAAGCTGCAGGCAATGCTTCTATTATTAGACTGGCGCCGGTCTCAATTTTTTTTAGAAATTCAATAAAAAAAGCATTCTACGAAGCTAAAAAACAGAGTATTGCTACACATGGTGCCGCGGAGTCAATAAATAGTGCACAGTATTTAAGCTATTTACTCGTACTTATGATTAACGGTCGCAACAAAGAGTTTACTTTTGCGCCACACATCCTGCCGCTACAGCCGCGTGTCATGATCGTCAACGCCGGTGAGTATAAGCAAAAAACACGCGACCAGATACGTTCAAGTGGTTATGTTATCGACACACTTGAGGCCGCAATGTGGTCCGTATGGAATACTGATAATTTCCGTGATGCCATTCTACTGGCGGCCAATCTTGCCGATGATGCGGATAGCGTTGCGGCGACGGCGGGACAAATAGCAGGCGCGTTGTATGGTTATTCCGGTATTCCGCTGGAGTGGAGAAACAAACTTGTACAACACGAACGTATCACAAAAATTGCAGGTGAATTGTTTGAAAGGGCACCTGAAGGTATTTTCGTATAATAACTTATTTTTTATCCTCCCTTATTTGTATTATCCTTTCTGTTTTTTGGATTGTCTGGATGAAAACTGATGAAACTAATATAACCCTTGCTTTGGCAGAGAATAGGGTGGAGAGATTAATGTGTATAAATAAGGAATGTTATGATGCATTGGTTCTTCTTTATTCTCTTTATGATTTGGACGCTAGCACTCGTCTGGAATGGAAAGGATTTGTATAATAAAAAACAGTGGATCCTGACAGGGGGGATGTTCGTCTTGGTGTTACTGGCGACTGTTGTTATTGGTTTTTTGTTGAAATGGCTTGCCCAGTCAATTTCATTATTTTCCCTTGCTACGGCCAAACAATATTCGATTATGTTTTCTATGTCTTTTCTGTGCGTATGGGGGTTAAAGTTCACTGTAGTGTTGCTATGCACGATTTTTTCCGGGATAACGAAGGGGCATAAAAGGTACAACGCGGAGAATTATGAAGAAATGTTGTCTGTGATGCGTGCCGTCTCTCCAGGATTAGTTATTGTTGCTAAGGCCATAATTTCACTGGGAGGTTTCCTTATGTTTTCGGGTTTATGGCTTAAGTAAGCACGATGATTGAGATGATATAATTCGTACCAACCTTTCCCCTTTTTCGTTTTGAAAAAAAGTGACCTCACGGTATTCATATAGGACCATTCAAATAAAGCCGCTGGAAATGTGGTTTTATTTTTGCGGCAAGGAAAGTCAATCTTACAGATACTCATTATCGCATCAACAGCGTTTCCGCATTGCGTACTGACGATGAGTTAACGTCTGGCACTGAGATTAGCCCATAGTGGAATAACGATTATGCTCAACCGAATTACCGCCCAGCTCCCCGTCGAGGGGCTGCTTTTCTGGAAACTCTCCGGCCGCGAGGCGATGTCCGAGTCGTTCGCCCTGACGCTGATCCTGCTCGGCACGGATGCGCGTATCGACCGCAGCAAACTGCTGGGCCAGCCGGTCACGGTGACCATCCCCACCCAGAACCTGCTTACCCCGCGCTACATCAACGGCAAAGTCACGCGCGTGGCGGTGAGCGCCGTTGAGCTGACGGGCACGCGCTATGCGGTGTATCAGCTGACGGTGGAGCCGGACCTGTGGCCGATGAAGCGCGACCGTAACCTGCGTATCTTCCAGGGGCAGACGGTGCCGCAGATTGTGAAAACCCTGCTGGGCGAGCATCAGGTCAACGTGGAAGATAAGCTCACCGGCAGCTACCGGGTGTGGGACTACTGCGTCCAGTATCAGGAGTCGAGCCTGGACTTCATCAGCCGCCTGATGGAGCTGGAGGGAATAGCGTATTACTTCAGCCACGAGGCCGACAAACACACCCTGGTGCTCACTGACGCCGCCATGCAGCATCAGCCGTTCAGCGGTTACGAGGTCATCCCCTATCACCAGACGCCGTCCGGCGGCAGCACGGACGAAGAGGGCATCAGCCAGTGGGCGCTGGAGGACAGCGTCACGCCGGGCATTTACAGCCTCGACGACTACGACTTCCGCAAGCCGAACGCGTGGCTGTTCCAGGCGCAGCAGAACCCGGCCTCGCCGAAACCGGGCAGCATTGACGTGTACGACTGGCCTGGGCGCTTTGTGGAGACCGGGCATGCGGAGTTCTACGCCCGCATTCGTCAGGAGCGCTGGCAGGTGGAGCATCAGCAGATTCAGGCCACGGCCACGGCAGCGGGTATTGCGCCGGGCCACACCTTCACCCTGACCAACGCACCGTTCTTCAGCGATAACGGTGACTATCTGGTGACGGCGGCCGGGTATCATCTGGAAGAGAACCGCTATGCCAGCGGCGAAGGGGAGACCATCCACCGCATCGATTTCACGGTTATCCCGGCGTCGGTGTCGTTCCGTCCGGCGCAGTCCACGGCGTGGCCGCGTACCTACGGCCCGCAGACGGCGAAGGTTGTCGGGCCCCAGGGAGAGAGCATCTGGACGGACAAATATGGCCGCGTGAAGGTGAAATTCCACTGGGACCGTCTGGCAAAAGGGGACGACACCAGCTCCTGCTGGGTGCGTGTGTCGAGCGCCTGGGCGGGTCAGGGTTACGGCGGGGTGCAGATCCCGCGCGTGGGCGATGAGGTGGTGGTGGACTTTATCAACGGTGACCCGGACCGTCCTATTATCACCGGGCGCGTGTACAACGATGCCAGCATGCCACCGTGGGCGCTGCCGGCAGCGGCGACGCAGATGGGCTTTATGAGCCGCACGAAAGATGGCTCCGTGGATAATGCCAACGCCCTGCGGTTTGAGGACAAGGCGGGGGCGGAACAGGTGTGGATCCAGGCCGAGCGAAATATGGATACCAGCATCAAGAATGACGAAACGCACAGCGTCGGCGGCGAGCGTAGCCATTACGTAAAGAAAAATGAACTGCATCGTGTGGAAGCGAATCAGATCCAGGCGGTAAAAGGCGGAACCGAGATCCTGACCGGCAAAGGAAAGCTGGATGCGGCGGTGGAGCAGTATGTCGTTGCCTCCGGCACCAAACTGCGGCTGGTGTCAGGTGAAAGTGCGATTGAACTTAACGCTAACGGCAAAATTAGCCTGATCGGTAAAGAGTTTAACTTCTTCGTTGAAGGGGATGGTCACATCACCACGGGCGGTAAGCTGCATCTCAATACGTCAGGCGCTAAGCCAGGCACAACAGCGCCGGGCGCGGGGCACAAAGGAGACATTGATGCGGCGGTTCAGGCGAAATTCACGACCAAGGGTGATTAAGGCTGGAGCGGTGCTTGTCGCGTTATTAGCGATGGGCATGCCAGAAGGACACGCAACGAAAAAAGATCTCTGGATGTTCATTGCAGAGATGAGTGCTTCACTTAGAACGCTATCCAACACCAGTGTTAATGATCTGCCGTTGCAGTTTACGCTGACAAAAGATAATGAATACATTCACTTCTATCATGCCGATGATGTCAGGCTGGCGGACGATATGCGCATTACCGGGATTGATTTACGGGTAAGCAAAGAGCGCGACGGCATTGCACCGTTATTGAATTTTTCCCCGTCAGGTCTGTGCATCACACTCGATGCCGTTAAAAAGCATTATCCGGAGCTGGTGTTAACGGATTATCCCCGAGGCCGCTCCGGAAATGAAGTGACCAGCTATACCGCGCCAGAAGATATGAATGGACAAAAGGTTAGTTTCAGTTTCTCCGTAAATAAACCTGATTGTCTGGACTCGGTTGTCATTAACGCGGGCAATGATTAACGTGAAAAATTACATTTTAATATTTCTCCGTTTTACCGCGATATTTTTCTCTCTGAACTGCTATGGGGTGTATGCACATAATATGCCGCCGGTTTTAGTTAACCAGGATTTTACTGTGCAGATGGAAGATGAGACTGTCACATTGGGCGAAAGATGGACAGATGACGTTGCGCGTAAAATTGAGGTACCGATAGAAGGTAATTTTGTCGGTGAGGTTCCTTTTGACGGAACCCACTATAAATTCTACCAGCATCAAAAGGTGGGGTTTGACATATATGTTTCCAATCTCTGGTGGGATAAGGTCGAACGCAATGCTGACGATTATATCGTATCGCAAATTACCCTTACCGCCGGGGAGGGCAAAACACCGCGCGGTATTCATGTAGGGTCAACAGCCAGGGAACTCAGTAATGCATATGGCAAGGGTCAGATGGAAAATGATGCCGGGGAACAATGGTGTTTTTATCAATTGGGTAACAAGCTTCTCTCGTTCGGGATTAAAGACAGCAAGGTTGTGACAATAACAATGAATTACGATAATGGCGCCCAAGAGTAATTTATGGCCAGGAAAAATTTAGCATGCGCATTGTTCACCGCGCTTTTACTGGGCTCAGTTGAAACCTCAGCCGCGCTTGATCTATCGCAATACAATAGGCTCGATACCGTAGACCACATCGTTAACGACAGCGAAGTGAATGAGACGCTCAGGAAGACGCTGGGCAGCGATTACGAGACGTTTATTAGCAATTTTGATGTCTTTGGCGAACCCCATTCAACCTCAGGCGGAGGCCTGTTTGTTGAAGGCTGGCTTAACGATCTTTATCTGGAGAATGCGTCAGCTTTGGTCGTTGAACCTGACGGAAAAATCTATACGGCCTGGGTCGTTCCTGAATCAGACGTTATTCATTATCAGTCATCTGATCATCGTCAGGTGGTGAATGCTGATATTCAGCAATGGGCTGCCAGATTCAAAGCGATGCATTTTGCAACGAACAGCCAGGCAAAATTAACGTTTGATGGGGTGTGGGCAGGCACGTTCGGCACTGACTCGACGCTAACCCTGCGTTTAACGGAATCAGGCGACCGTATCTCCGGGTCATATTGCTATATCTCTCAGAGAGGAAACCGCATCGATTGTCCCGCAGGGGATGAACACAATCTAAGCGGTGCTATCACGGGCAATCGTGCAAACGTTAAGTTTGACTCCTCGTTTGGCGGTGTGGATGGACGAGCAGTTCTGGAAATTAACGGAAGCAAAATGGCGTGGCGTTTAGTCACGCCTCCTCAAAAAGGTCGTTATTATGCTCCGCTGCGTTATACGTTAAATAAAGCGGCTCCCGTTCATAACGTTGAAACCAGAAAGCTGGATACCGATAAGTTCAGTATTTCTCTGGTAAATAACTGCGGGCGTTTCGAGAGTGAGTGTGGCCAGATGTATTATCTTGGCGTTCGCAAAAGTGATAACAGTACGATCTCCTTAAAGGGGAAAACGCTTCAGGATCCCACAGGTAAAATAACCGGCTCAACCTATAAGAATGGGGACGTTACCTATACCGTGACCTATGCACCACTGAAACTGGTTGTCAGCAAAGGCGGCCATATTTTGGTTGAGCAGTCGGGCCACTGGCTTGAATAACGAAACAGCCGTTCAAAAGGCCAAATCAAACCGGACACTTTATTTCTTTCAATATTAATCATCCCGAGTCCACCTATGAAATACACCCTCCAGGAAGGTTCGTTTTCCCTTTTTCCTGCTGCCTGGCAGGATAACACGATGAACATCATTCGCGATGACGAAAGCGGTCTGTCTGTGGTTGTCAGTCGCGGGGTTATCCCGGATGGCAGCGATCATGAGAAAGAGTTCCACCGCCAGTGGGAGCTGCTGCGCCCACAGATGGGGGAGATCGTCCAGAGTGAATTTCAGCGCGTAAAAGCCGGTCCTGACGGAAAAATCAACGGTCTGGAAGTTGAAACCTCGTTTGACCGTAACGGCCAGCGCCTGTGGCAAAAACAGCTGGCGGTGCAGACCCCGGGTAAACCGGTCCTGATGATTTTTACTCTCTCGGCACTCAGAGCATTCAATGAAGAAGACGAGGCGCGCTGGAGCGCGCTTAAGCAAAGTTTGACGCTTAACGACAACCGGAATGTGTAAGGCATGAGCGATAACAACGCGGCCCGCAAGGGTGACGAGATTATTCACTCCAGCATTTTCGCGGATATCACCAGCATTGTGGCGGAAGGTGCCGCCTACGCGGTGATCGGCGCGGCGGTAGGGCTGGCAGCAACTGCCGCCGCACCACTGCTGGGGGCCGGGGCCGCCGCTGCGGGCGTGGCGGCGATTGGATCCAGCTGCCTGTTAAGCGGGATCGTCGGTGGCGTACTGGCTAACCTGGCGGGTGTTACCGACGATATCAGTAATATCGCGGAGGGGCTGGGTGATGCGCTGTTCCCGCCGTCACCCGCAGGTAAAATCACCACCGGCTCCAGCAACGTGCTCACCAATAGCCTTCCCGCTGCACGCGCGGCCGGAACGCTGACCCCCGCAGATACGCCACCCCCAGAGCCACAGTCACCGGGTAGTTTTGCCGATTACGCCGGCATGTTGCTCTCTGCTGCCGGACAGTTCGGCAGCGAAATGTGGCAGCCGAGCGTGGCCTCCGCTGCGGCGGGTACATCGCCGCTGGAAGAGGATAAGGTCGCGTGTGAAAAACACTCCGGACCACAGTATCTGGCGGAAGGCTCTAAAAGCGTCTTTATCAATGGACAACCGGCAGTACGTGCCAAAGATCGCACCACCTGCGAAGGCACCGTTTCCGATGACGTTTCCCCGAATGTGATCATCGGCGGCGAGACGCTGACGGTTCGCGATATCAAGAGCGGCAAAACGCCGGGGCTGGCACTGGGGATGATTGCGCTCTCCCTGCTGCGCGGCCGTCCGGGCAAGATTTTAAAAAACATGCCCTGTGCCCTGGCAGCAGCCGGGGGCGGGATGCTGGCCGATATGGCCGTCAATGCCGTATTTGGTTCCTCGCACCCGGTTCATGCCGCCACCGGCGTGAAGGTGCTGAATGACGATGATGAGCTCGATTTCTCGCTGCCTGGGCGTTTTCCGCTTCGCTGGCAGCGCAGTTATAACAGCCTGACCACCCGCGAAGGGTTGTTTGGCCTGGGCTGGGCAACCACCTTTGACAGTTATCTGACGCTTGAAGAGAACAATGCCACCTGGTTCGACGAAACCGGGCGTGAGCTGAGCTTTGAACTGCCACCCGTCGACCGCGCATTCTACAGCATCAGCGAGGGTATCATCATCCGCTGCAACGAGAGCGGTGATGTGGCGATAGCCGATGATGACGGCGCGGTGTGGCGCCTGTATAAACCGACACGCGCCAATCCATCCGTTCTGCGTCTGGCCTCCCTTAGCGACGAATACGGCAACGCACTGCTGACAGAGTGGGATGAGCACGGCAGGCTGGTCGGTCTGCACGATGAGCCGCGGGCAATAGACGTCTCCCTGCGCTATGAGGACGAACGATTCCCGCAGCGCGTAACCGCTGCCAGCCATTTTGACGGCAGCCGTAGCTGGCCGCTGATGCAATGGGGTTACGATGCGCGTGGCCAGCTGGCGAGCGCGACGGATGCCTCTGGTGTAGTTACCCGCGAATACCGCTATAACGACCATGGCCTGATGGTCTGGCATCGTCTGCCGGGCGGGCTGGAAAGTGAATACCGCTGGAAAAAATTTGACCACTGGCGCGTGGTTGAAAACCGCACCAGCACCGGGGATGGCTGTCGCTTCACCTACGATCTTGACGCCGGGTTGACCACCGTCGAACACTACGATGGTCAGAAACGTCAGCACTACTGGAACGCGCAAAATCTGATCGTCCGCTACGTTGACGAGCGCGGCGAGAACTGGCGCTACACGTGGGATGAGAACGAGCTCCTCACGCAACGCATTGATCCGCTCGGGAACACCGTCACCTTCGTTTACGACGAGATGGGCAACCGGGTGCAGGAGATCGACCCTGACGGCAATGCCCGCACCACGACCTGGCTTGAACACCGCGCGCTACCGACGGCCATCATTGAAGCCGACGGCAGCGCTACCCGGTTCTGGTACGACGAACATCACGGCCTGAACCGCGTGGTGGACCCAATGGGGCAGACCACGCTGCTGCGCCGGGATGAGTTTGGTCAGGTCGTTGAAGAGGTGGATGCCGCCGGAAACAGCCGCCATCATGAGTACAACGAAGCAGGACAAGTGGTGCGTGCGACAGACTGCTCTGGCCACACCACCCGCTACCAATATCATCCGCTGGGCTGGTTGATGACCGAGACGGGCGCCGACGGCGAAGAGACGCGTTATCGCTACGACGCTGCCGGGCGCCCGGTACAGCTCGATCGCCCGGAAGGCTGGACAGAGTCGCTAAAATGGAACGAACGTGGCCTGCCGGTGAAGCATGCTGGCGCCGACGGGAAAGAAAGCGAGTTCAGATACGATGAGGCCGGACGCTTAACCGCCACGCGTAATACCCAGGGTGAAGAGGTACGCCGCCGCTGGGACAGCAGAGGGCGTCTGATTGCCCTTGAAAATGAAAACGGCGAAGCGTATCAGTTCCGCTGGGGGCCTGACTCGCTCTTGCTGGAGGAGGTGGGGCTCGATGGTGTGGCCTCGCAGTATCGCTACGACGCCTGTGGGCGCACGATAGCGCGCACCTTTGCTGCCGGTCATCCGAAGGCCATCACACACGCCTTTGCCTGGAGCGCGAGCGGGCAACTGGTCGCCCGCACTACGCCGGAAGGGCAGACCCGCTACCACTACACCCCGTCAGGGCTGCTGACCCGGATTGGGCTGCACCCGGCGCTTTCAGCCGACGCGTGGAGTACCGAGGCTGAGCAGGAGCTTTCCTTTGAGTATGACGCACTTGGTCGCGTGACCCGCGAAGCGGGCGAGCACGGTGAGCTGGCGTGGCAGTATGATGCCCTTAGCAACCGCACCTCCGTTACGCTGCCGGATGGCCGCGAACTCAAACAGTTCTACTACGGCAGCGGGCATCTGCTCAGCATTGCCCTTGATAAGCTGTCGGTATCCGACTTTACCCGCGACGAACTCCATCGGGAGACCAGCCGCACGCAGGGGCTGCTCACCACCCGCAGCGAATACGACCGTTTAGGTCGCCTTCATCGCCGGGATGTCTTCACCGGCAACGCACAGCGCCCGTCACCACGCCGCTGGACCCGCCGCTGGGATTACGACTACCGCAATAACCTGGTGCGGGAAGAACGGGACGATAACCCGTTCAGCTGGTACCGCTGGCAGTACGACAGCGCCGGGCGGCTGCTGGTTCAGGACGGCACGCTGCCCGGGCAGGAGCAGTGGCGCTGGGATGCGGCCGGTAACCCGCTCGACGGATCTGCTGAGAAGGTTACGCACAACCGCCTAACGCAGCTGAATGGCATTCGCTGGCGTTATGACATCCACGGCCGCACCGTGGAGAAGGATAACGGCCAGACCCGCTGGCACTACCGGTACGACGGTGAACACCGCCTGACGGAAGTGATCAGCCAGCCGCGGGATCGCAACAGGCCGCAGACGCAGGTCAGCTTCCGTTACGATCCGCTTGGGCGCCGCATCAGCAAAACGCGCCAGCAGATGCTGGGCGGACAGGCAACCGGTAAGCCCGTCACCACCCGGTTTGTCTGGGAAGGGTTCCGCCTGCTGCAGGAGCTGCACGGAGACGTGCCGCTGACCTATGTCTACAGCGATCAGGACAGCTACGACCCGCTGGCACGTATTGACGGCGTTGATGCTCCGGAGATTTTCTGGTTCCACTGCCAGCCGAACGGCACGCCGGAACGGATGACGGATATCGAAGGGCAGGTGCGCTGGGAAGGCGTTAACAGCGCCTGGGGCAAGCTGCTACGGGAAAGCGAGACGCAGCTATCAGGATATTCCCAGAACCTGCGGATGCAGGGGCAATACCTGGACCGTGAGACAGGGCTGCACTACAATCTGTTCCGGTATTACGACCCGGACTGCGGGCGGTTTACGCAGCAGGACCCGATAGGGCTGGCGGGAGGGATAAATCTTTACCAGTATGCGCCGAATGCGCTGGGTTGGGTGGATCCGTGGGGGTTGAGCCGTGAGTGTAGCGGTAAAACAAAACCTGATTTCTATGTTGGTCCAAGTGGCCCTAGTTCGACTATGCCTTCTATCGCATACCGGTATATGGATAGCAAATATGCTGCACAGACAATGGAAAATAAATCAGCACCATTAAGTTATTTTGGATATACGAAATATAAATCTGCACATGAAGCCAGGGATGCCTATCAAATATTTTATGAGAAAGGTAATCCTGATTCATGGAGTGATGCACGTTTACTGGGTGAGTTTGATACATTACAACTTTATAAAAATGGTATACCTCAGGTGCAAGTCCCTCTTGCCAATGGTGGCAGAGGGCCAGGTTATGAGCTTTTCACCAGTGCATATCCTGAGTATGGTAAAGGTGGGGCATTACAGTTGCTACCAGTCGAACGTAATTACCCTGTTGTTTTTGACCGTGTTACTATAATTCCGGAGTAAAAGCGATGACAGAAGAAGAGTTACGAAAGAATCTTGTTTTTTTAATAAAAAAATATGTTCGGGAAAGTCAACAGGAAGCATTTTATGATGACATATCAAAGCCTGATGTGCCAGTGAAAGGTATTTTAGCTGACTTTAATAAAGTCAAAACAAGAACCGTTGATGAAGCGGATGGAGATTTGATACGTGATATTTACTTTTATTTTTGCTAACTAATAGTTATGCGGGGAATTAATTTTTTCAGGTTGTTTATTATGTTTGTTTTTTATGGAAGGTGAGCAGGTTGATGCATGGGGAAGGGTAAATGATTCTTGACTCGTCCCAATCCTTACCCTCCTCTATGAGGGGTATTAGAAATATATTAATTACAGATTTTATTTTATATATCACGCATTACGCTGATTTCCTTCTTTTAACTTTATTCAAAACCTGTTCGCCGTTGATGATAATCCGTTCGAAGGGCGATTGAGAAAATTACCCCTAACCGGCTGCTGCAGAAGGTGCTCGGGGACGTGCCGATGACCTAATTATACTGCGACCAGACAGTGATGACCCGCTGGCACATACTGACGACGTTAATGCCCCAGAGATCTTCTGGTTCCACTGCCAGCCCAACGGCACGCCAGAGCGGATAGTGGATATCGAAGGGCAGATACGCTGGGAAGGCGTGAACAGGCTGAGGCAAGCTGCTGCTGGAAAGCGAGACACAGCTATCAGGACATCTCAAGAAGTTGATATGCCAAAACAAATCAGTATTTGAAGTAGGATATGACTCTCATGAACTACGATTCACATAATGAAGTACTCGATTATCTCAAGGTGTTTTTCAACGAAAGAGTAGATTCATCCATTTATTTAGAAAAACTAATGACTTTGATTGAAGGATCTCGCTCTGAAAAAACGGTGATAATAAGAGCTATTTATGAAACGTACATGCAGTATGTAAAACAAAATAGAGATGACATAAACGTTATTGCTGGGGAAAAAGAAATGTGGATTGATTTATTGCACCTTTGGTAATAAGACTTTATTATTATGCTGGTGCCATTGGAAATGGTTATAGGAAATGTAATTTCTACTCGGAAAAACTTTCCTCACATGAATGCTATCATGTTGCAGTCAGTTATATCATTAAGATCTTGTTAGGCAGTCAAAACTAAAGCAGGGGAACATGATTGAATTAAGTTTTAATCCGATTACCGGTGAGCTAAAATTTGATGATCTGCCTTTGGGAATTGATACTGAAGAAGGGTTTTGTAAGTGTGATTTATACCACGAATTAGTAAAGCGCAATGCTGCAAATAAAATCATGCCGAATCACTACCTTGTTGACTCAGTAGCGTTTTTCGACAAAGAATTTCAAGTTACTATACGTCCAGTGTGCTATGGATTTCCTTTTATGCTTCATCTTGTTGATAAAAATAGTCAATACTATAACGCATTAAATGACTGGAATGCGCGAACTAATATTCATATGCTTAATGACTCAGTGAAAAGCTTGTCTGATTGGCTGAAAGAATCATTAAACCTGGAAACGCCTGATACCACGGAAACAGACATGATGAGATGGCGCTTTGAATGGGGGCGGGTTTCCGTCTCATATGAGATAAAATCATTTAATCATGGGATATATATAGTTTGGAATATAACATAGTCACTTTCAGATAAGATGGTTTAGATATGTTAGAAATGCATTTTGATGTTAATAGTGGCTTGGTGGCCATTGATAACTACCCCCTTGAATTAAAGGATTTAGAGACGTTTAAAAATTCGGAGTTTTACAAGTTATTCTCACCATTTACGACAATAGGCCATTATTACTTCTCTATTGATAATATAGATTGGAAAGATCAAACTTTCATTTTGGAACTGAGGCCTTCAGTGTTTTCTTTTTCCCCTTCAATATTCCTTACAAGTAAGAATGGAAATTTTTATAAAACTTTAGGAGATTGGAATAAAAGAGCCAATTTGAGTAATTTATCTGAAGAAGAACAACGCTTGACAGCATGGATTGAGAGTGAAATAACCTCGCACCCCAAACTTAAAATTATCACTCCCCCATATGGAATTCAATGGGATCATGAATGGGGAAGAATTATTGTACAGTCTAATGAAAAAAGCTTCGATTGTGGTATTTATATCGAATGGAATGTTTGATTAAATAATGTTAGTGATTAATAAATCGCCCCGTTTTCTTCTCACGTTACTTGATTAACAAATTCAAAAGTTTAAAAGAAATGAAAATAACTAATCGACTGAAAAAGAAAATATTAGTCCTGGATGGCATAGATAATGAATTTATAGATTATGGCACAGAAATAGCATGCCCTGAATGCGAGGGTGTAATAATCTATTCCATCGTGAACTCATATGAGTTTGACTTGCTTTCTGAAGAGGTAAAACACTTCCTGGCTAAGAAAATGAGAGGTGTGAAGTTCGTCAGTGACAGTAATATATATATTTACGATGACAGCCAACTAAATGTTTCGCAAAACACATGTTCAAAGTGTTTAAAAGAGTTTTCTACTGTATTAACGTATAAAGAAGTGCAGCCAGCCCGATACCGGGTTTATCTTGTGGGGCTTTTTGAAGGTGATTTGAAACAGCTCAAACTTTAAAAGTTGAGGTTTGCCAATGATTGAAAATCTCATTTGTAGTAAAGAGAATGACCTGCTTCAATGGGCATGTAGTGAAAGTAACATACTGGTTAATATGCCATTTTTAGACTATGCAATGGTCGACTCAACACGCCAGTTAGTCTTTGCGTTAAGCGAGCCAAAGCCATTACAAACCGTTTTGACCATCTTCAATGCTCAGGGCGAAAAACTATTTTGGTCTGCACCTCCTGAAGGCGCGACTTTCTATTACTTAACATTCAACCTGTCAAAGGAAGTGGTCGTTGTCTGTAGCTATCCAGCAAAAAAAAACGGCTGGCATGATTGGTTTTACTCCTGGGATATGACGCGTAACGCGTTGTCTTGCTCAGGCCCTGCATATTAAGATCAAATGCGCCCAAAATGATAACCATAACCGGGTGGCAAAAGAGGGACTGCATAAGCAATTCCAACAAGCGACTAAAAAACACAGCTGAGAGGCAAAGGATGAGCACGGTTTAAATTGTCATTTTAACCTATATCAAACCACTCGAAGAGATTGATGCAGCGATACCTGCGCATGTTGAGTGGCTAAAAAAGGGGTATGCAGAGGGGATATTTCTGACTTCCGGAAGACGAATCCCAAGAACCGGTGGGGTCATTCTCGCTAAAAGTGAGAGTCTTGTCTCACTTGAAGAGCGACTACGCGAGGATCCGTTTCAGAGGTTAAAGCTTGCGACGGCTGACATCATTCCTTTTGAACCCAGCATGAAAACAGAACGCTTAGCCAATGTGTTTTGACCGCGCAATAAAAAAATCCACGCCAAAGCGTGGATTTTTTTCATTCATACCGATTCAGACGTTAAACAGGAAGTTCATCACATCGCCATCTTTAACGATGTAGTCTTTCCCTTCAGCACGCATCTTGCCAGCTTCTTTCGCGCCTTGCTCACCTTTGTAGGTGATGAAGTCTTCAAACGCGATAGTCTGCGCACGGATAAAGCCTTTCTCGAAATCGGTGTGGATCTTGCCCGCAGCCTGTGGAGCCGTTGCGCCAACAGGGATAGTCCACGCACGCACTTCTTTCACCCCAGCGGTGAAGTAGGTCTGCAGGTTGAGCAGGGCATAACCTGCACGGATAACGCGGTTCAGACCTGGCTCTTCCAGACCCAGCTCGGCCATGAACTCGTCACGCTCTTCGTCATCCAGCTCGGCGATATCGGCTTCTACAGCGGCACAAACCGGAACAACGACAGAACCTTCTTTCTCGGCGATAGCACGAACCTGATCGAGGTACGGGTTATTTTCAAAACCGTCTTCGTTCACGTTGGCAATGTACATGGTTGGCTTCAGCGTCAGGAAGCTAAGGTAGCGGATAAGCTCTTTCTCGTCTTTGCTCAGGTCAAGAGAGCGCAGCATACCTGCGTTTTCCAGCTGTGGCAGACATTTTTCCAGTACCGCTAATTCGGCTTTGGCGTCTTTATCGCCACCTTTGGCTTTCTTGGAGATACGGTGGATCGCACGTTCGCAGGTATCCAGATCCGACAGCGCCAGCTCGGTATTGATTACATCAATATCTTCCGCCGGGTTTACTTTACCTGCTACGTGGATAATGTTGTCGTTCTCGAAGCAACGCACCACGTGACCGATCGCTTCGGTTTCACGGATGTTGGTCAGGAACTGGTTACCCAGACCTTCACCTTTGGATGCACCTTTCACCAGGCCCGCGATATCCACGAACTCCATGGTGGTTGGCAGAATGCGCTGCGGCTTCACGATTTCCGCGAGCTGGTCCAGACGCGGGTCGGGCATTGGCACAACGCCAGTGTTAGGTTCGATGGTACAGAACGGGAAGTTCGCCGCTTCGATACCCGCTTTGGTAAGCGCGTTAAACAGGGTGGATTTGCCCACGTTTGGCAGACCGACGATACCGCATTTGAATCCCATTTCTAAATCACCTTAATATCTTGATAATCAATCCGTTAACGATAACCGACTGATGAAAAGTAAATAACTACGCCTATTATACACGTAACCCGCCTACCGCGCGGTAAAAATGCCGTATCGGGCAGATTATTGCGCTTTGAAAGCATGTAAGCGGTTTGTCGCTTTGGTTAACCCATCTTTAAGCCAGATTTCAGTGCAGCGCGCCGCTTCGTCTACCGCCTCATCAATCAGTTTCTGCTCAGAAACCGGGGGCTTACCCAGCACAAAACCAACAACTTTGTTTTTATCGCCCGGATGGCCGATTCCTACGCGCAAACGGTGAAAATTCGGGTTATTACCCAGCTTACTGATGATATCTTTCAGACCGTTGTGTCCGCCATGGCCGCCGCCCAGTTTAAACTTTGCCACGCCTGGCGGCAGGTCCAGCTCATCGTGAGCAACCAGAATCTCATCCGGATTGATGCGATAAAACGTTGCCATTGCCGCCACGGCCTTGCCGCTCAGGTTCATAAAGGTGGTAGGCACCAGCAGGCGCACATCCGCACCGGCGAGATTGATACGTGAGGTATACCCGTAGAATTTTGGTTCTTCACGCAGGGGAGCTCGTAACCGTTCGGCCAGCAGATCAACGTACCAGGCCCCGGCATTGTGGCGGGTTGCAGCGTACTCTGCGCCTGGGTTGGCGAGGCCGACAATCAGTTTAATCGTCACGATTTAATTCCTAATGGGTTCCAGATCTGGCGCGTAGTTTACTGTCTGGCGCGCCGCTTGACAAAATTCTGCGACCTTAACAGCGAAATACGAATAATTACTTATTTGAACAATTAGAATTTCAAGCTGTTCAATGCGTTATTTGTAAATTTTTGTTTGGGAGTAATCTGTAATTGTGATCATTGACGCAACTCATAAAAGGGGCGTTGTCTATACTTTACACACAAGGAATAGGGACTTATTCCCTACAACCCAAAGTTCCGGAGGTGACATATGAAACGCAAAAACGCTTCGTTACTCGGTAACGTGCTGATGGGGTTGGGGCTGTTCGTGATGGTAGCCGGTGTGGGTTATTCAATTTTAAACCAATTGCCGCAGCTTGATCTCCCACAATACTTCGCGCATGGTGCGGTATTGAGCATCTTCCTGGGGGCGGTACTGTGGCTCGCCGGGGCGCGTGTGAGCGGTCATGAGGAAGTGTGTGATAAATACTGGTGGGTGCGCCATTACGACAAACGCTGCCGCCGCGACCAGCATAAGCACAGCTAGTGCGCATACAATAAAGAACACTGAAACGACTCCAGATGGAGTCGTTTTTTTTTGCCTGAGGGGTTGACCCTCACGTAACGTAAGGCACCAGAGTGGCGTCACTGGCAAAATAAAAGGAGCAGTTATGTTGATTCAGGTGGGTGAACTGGCAAAACGCGCTGGGATCACCGTGCGCACATTGCATCACTATGAGCAAACAGGGTTATTGCTGCCTTCTGCCAGAAGCGCGGCAGGCTACCGGCTTTATAATCTGGCGGATGTACAGCGCTTGCATATGATTCAGGCACTGGCAAAAGCGGGGCTGGAGCTTGCTGAAATCAGGGATTTTCTGGAGCAGGAGTCGCTTTCGTTAACGGAACTCCTTGATGCGCAAATCAGTTTGCTGGATAAACAGCTACGCAGCATTAACACGCTGCGTGACAGGCTGGTGGACTTGCGCACCGGGCTTACCCGCGATGAAACCCCCGATCTGGAATCCTGGCTACAGACTCTGGAGTTAATGAATATGTACGATCGTTGGTTTAGCAAAGAAGAGTTACAGCAACTGCCGTTTGCGGTGCAGAAAGATGCGCTGGCGGCTGTCTGGTCAGGGCTGGTTACCGAGGCCAACACGCTGCTGGAACAGCACATACCCGTTTCTGACCCGCGGGCGATGGATCTCGCGACGCGCTGGATGGAGCGCCTGGAGCAGGACACTGCCGGCAAGCCGGAGTTTCTCACCCGGCTGAACGAGATGCACAGCGTCGAACCGCAAATGCGTGAGCAAACGGGCATCACCGCAGAGATGACCGACTATATCACGCGGGCGTTTGCCGAATCGAAGCTGGCCATCTGGGAAAAGTATCTCTCTGCCGATGAGATGGCTTTTACCCGGAAACACTACTTTGACCGCATGATGGAGTGGCCGCCGCTGGTGGCGAAGCTGCACCAGGCGCAGCGGGAAAATCTCGACCCCGCCTCTGACGAGGCGCAAAAGGTGGCTGAAACCTGGCTGGCGTTGTTCCAGTCATACGCAGGAACAAACCCTGAGACGCAGCAAAAGTTTCGCGCTGCTATGCAGCAGGAGCCGCATCTGATGAAAGGGACGTGGATGACGCCTGCTGTGCTTGAATGGCTCCAGCAGGCGATAGGGATAATGATGCAGAGACGTTTCTCCGCATCAGATGAATCACAGATCCGCTAACGCGGCGTCGCGGTTGGGATAGAAGGCAAGGCGGCCAGGGATCGGCTGCACGCCAGCGCGCGCCATAGTGCGCAGCGGCTGAAATTCCAGATTACTCACCCGCAGCTCGCAGCCTTCCGGCAGACGTTTTACAAAGCGCTGGAAGGCGTCCAGCCCACCGGCGTCCAGCACCGGTACGGCATCCCATTTCAGCACCACAATCCGTTTGCCCGCAATGCGGGATTCCAGATCGCTGAACAGGCCTTCCGCCGCAGCGAAGAACAGCGGACCGATTACCCGCAGCACCAGTACATCATCAGGCACCTCCACATTTACCGGGGAAAGGCGCGTCATCTGCGCGATCCGGCGCATAAACAGCAGGGAGGCCAGCACGATGCCGACGCTGATGGCGATCACCATATCGAACAGCACGGTCAGCGACATACAGATCAGCATGACGATGATGTCGTCTTTCGGTGCGCGACGCAGCAGGTTCACCACCTTATGCGCTTCGCTCATGTTCCAGGCCACCATCAGCAGGAGGGCGGCCATGGCAGAGAGCGGCAGCCAGGAGAGCAGCGGCGCGAGGATCAGCAACGCGAGGATCACCAGCAGGGAGTGGATAACCGCCGAAACCGGTGAGGTTGCACCCGCGCGCACGTTGGCCGCAGAACGGGCGATAGCTGCGGTGGCTGTAATACCGCCGAAGAACGGAGCGATGAGGTTACCTAAGCCCTGGCCGACCAGCTCGCTGTTGGCTTTGTGCTTGGTACCGGTCATGCCATCAAGCACCACGGCGCAGAGCAGAGATTCAATCGCCCCCAGCATCGCCATTGAAAAGGCGGCGGGCAGCAGTGCGCGCAGCGAATCCCAGCTTAAGGTAAAGCTGGAGCCGGGCATATCCCAGGGAAGAACCAGTTGTGGTAACAGTTGAGGAATACCGCTGCCCTGAGAACCGTCCGCCAGAATATAGTGGAACTGTGAGCCGATGGTGGCGACATGACCACCAAACATGTTGACGATGGCCATCACCGCGCAGCCCAGCAGCAACGCGGGCAGGTGGCCAGGCAGACGAATGCCTAAGCGCGGCCAGACGATGAGCGTACCCAGCGTAACGATCCCGATGGCGGTATCGCCCAGGTTGGCCGTGGGCAGTGCCATAAACAGTGCCCCCACTTTCTGCAGATAGTGCTCAGGAACGTGAGGCATCTGCAGCCCCAGGAAATCTTTAATTTGCATCGTTCCGATGGTGATGCCGATCCCGGAGGTGAATCCCAGCGTTACGGAAAGGGGAATATATTCAATCAGCCGGCCAAAGCGGGCCAAGCCAAAGAGAATCAAAAAGAGGCCAGACATGAGCGTGGCAACCAGCAGGCCTGCCAGACCAAACTGCTGTGATACCGGATAGAGGATCACCACAAAAGCAGCGGTAGGGCCGGACACGCTGAAACGCGAACCGCCCGTGAGGGCAATCACGATCCCGGCGACGGCCGAGGTATACAGGCCATACTGTGGAGCCACGCCGCTGCCAATCGCCAGCGCCATGGCCAGCGGAATGGCGATAATACCAACGGTGATCCCGGCAATCAGGTCACGGATAAAGCGTGACGAGGTGTATTTCTCTTTCCAGCATGCGTCGATGAGGGCGCGAAAGGGCAGAACATGTGAGGAAGTGATGTTTTTCACAATTATCTATCATCCGTATGCGCATCATCTGTCATATCAATGGCAGGTGAAGGAGGCATTAATCATACAAATAAAACCCAGAGACAAAAAAACCCGCCGCAGCGGGTTTTTCGGCCGTGTTCGATTAGTGTTCGAACATTGCAGAGATGGATTCTTCGTTGCTGATACGACGAATCGCTTCGGCCAGCATCCCGGACAGGGTCAGGGTACGCACGTTTGGCAGTGCCTTGATCTCGTCACTCAGTGGGATGGTATCGCAAACCACAACTTCGTCAATGACGGAGTTACGGAGGTTGTTTACCGCGTTACCGGAGAAGATCGGGTGAGTCGCGTACGCGAACACGCGCTTGGCACCACGCTCTTTCAGCGCTTCAGCGGCTTTACACAGCGTACCGCCGGTATCGATCATGTCGTCAACCAGCACGCAGTCACGGCCAGCAACGTCACCGATGATGTGCATCACCTGAGAAACGTTAGCGCGCGGACGGCGTTTGTCGATGATTGCCATGTCGGTATCGTTCAGCAGCTTAGCGATAGCTCGGGCACGTACCACGCCGCCGATGTCCGGAGACACCACAATTGGGTTGTCCAGGTTCAGCTGCAGCATATCTTCCAGCAGGATTGGGCTGCCGAATACGTTATCAACCGGGACGTCGAAGAAGCCCTGAATCTGCTCTGCGTGCAGGTCAACGGTCAGTACGCGGTCAACGCCAACGCTGGACAGGAAGTCCGCGACAACTTTAGCGGTGATTGGCACACGCGCGGAACGGACGCGACGGTCCTGGCGGGCATAGCCAAAGTAAGGGATTACAGCAGTGATACGGCCTGCAGAAGCGCGACGCAGGGCATCGACCATAACAACCAATTCCATCAGGTTGTCATTCGTTGGAGCACAGGTGGACTGGATGATGAAAATATCACCACCGCGTACATTTTCGTTAATTTGTACGCTGACTTCGCCGTCGCTAAAGCGACCTACAGCGGCGTCGCCGAGGGAAGTGTACAGGCGGTTGGCAATACGTTGTGCTAGTTCCGGGGTGGCGTTACCAGCAAAAAGCTTCATATCAGGCACGAGAAGAACCTCAGGCATGCGTCCAGTGGTGGATAGCGTTCGCCGCAAACTGTGCGGGGCCAGGCGAAATGCTATCCAGGCGGTGTATTAAAGAGCGCGATGCAACGTCTGGAACAGGGTGACGTTGTCACCGAAACTCAGTCTGCGCCAGAATGGCCTGCTGTAGGGGGGAGGTGTTCATCCCGCGCGCTACAAAACCATGCAGCCAATCCGGCGCTTGCTCAAGCACCTGACGAGCGGCGGATTCGGTGTCAAATTCAGCAAAGACACAGGCCCCTGTACCAGTCAGGCGCGACGGCGCGTATTCTAACAGCCAGGAAAGCGCCGCATCAACCTCGCGAAAACGTTTTCTTGCGATAACCTCGCAATCGTTGCTGAATTCACAATTTAATAACGTTTCTATTGACCGCGCCGGGGTATTGCGTGGCAGCTCAGGATCTTTGAAGATGACCGGAGTCGGAATGCTGACGCCTGGATGGGCTACGAGGTACCATTTTTCCGGCGGTTCAACCGGGGAGAGGATTTCACCCACCCCTTCAGCAAATGCTGCATGACCGCGCACAAACACCGGGACATCCGCCCCCAGCGTTAACCCTAACGCGGCAAGTTCATCCGTTGACAATCCGCAGCCCCAGAGATGATTCAGGGCGACCAGGACGGTCGCGGCATTGGATGAACCGCCACCCAGCCCACCGCCCATCGGCAGACGCTTCTCAATGCGAATATCCGCACCGCTCCCGGCGGGCAAGCGCCCGGTGTCAGCCGCTGCGTTCATCAGCAGACGCGCGGCGCGCACGATCAGGTTATCCTCATGCGCTACGCCTTCCACCGGCGTCAGCAGACAGATCTGCCCGTCCTGACGCAGCTCAATCGAGAGCGTGTCGCCATAATCGATAAACTGAAACAGCGTCTGCAGGGTGTGATACCCGTCAGCACGTTGGCCGGTGATATATAAAAACAGGTTAAGTTTTGCCGGAGAGGGCCAGTGGGTCATCATTTAACGATCCAGTTGTCCATTTTCAGCTTGATGCGCTGGCTACCCTGCGTCAGCTCCATATTCGACGGCAGCGACGGTTTACTGTTGCTGTCATAGGCGCTGTACACCACCTTCCAGGTTTTACCGTTCTGCGTGTAGTTCACCTGGCTCAGACGGTACTGATCGTCCAGGGTGTAGTCGGTGGCGTCACCCGGCAGGCCCAGGATCCACTGGCGCAGGCTGTTCAGCGGGATAGGCATTCCGGTCAGTTTGCCAATCATCTCTTCCGCGTCGGTGGCGGTGTAGTGCTGGCCTTTGTTATCCGTGATCTGCGCTTCACCCGGCTTAGCGTTAAGCTCCAGCTCGGTACTGCCCAACGGGTTCAGCAGCAGCAGGCGGTAGTTATCTTGCCCCGTTTGCTGCCAGAAGAAGCGGGCATAAACCTTTTGTTCGTCAGAGAGATAAGCAAACGCGCCGCGGGTCTGGTACTGACTTAAATTACGTACGTCCTGCTGGTGCTGACGCCACTGTGGTGAGTCAGGGCTTTTGCCCGGGCCTTTTGGTTGAGTCACAGAACATGCGGTCAGAACCAGTGCTGCCAGCGGCAGCAGGCGAATCAGTCGGGTCATAATGAGGACAAATCCTTGAGATACGTTGCAGTTATAACTGTCAATGCTAGCGTTGAAGGGTGTCACCGTCTACGTTCAAATTATCTCAAAGCGTTGAGTAACCTATTACTCCGAAAGGGGGCAGTCTCTTTTATTGATCTCGCGCATCCTGTATGATGCGTCTTGCTAACCTTATTAACGCTGGTACTACTCCCGCTCAACATGACCCTATTAGCACTCGGCATCAACCACAAAACCGCCCCGGTTTCGCTGCGAGAACGCGTCACGTTTTCGCCGGATACGCTTGACCTGGCGCTGGATAGCCTGCTTGCACAACCGATGGTGCAGGGCGGGGTGGTGCTCTCGACGTGCAACCGTACCGAGCTTTACTTAAGCGTGGAAGAGCAGGATAACCTGCATGAAGCGCTGATCCGCTGGTTATGCGACTACCACAATCTCAACGAAGACGAGCTGCGTAAGAGCCTGTACTGGCATCAGGATAACGATGCGGTGAGCCATCTTATGCGTGTCGCGAGCGGTCTGGATTCGCTGGTGCTGGGCGAGCCGCAAATTCTCGGTCAGGTAAAAAAAGCGTTTGCGGATTCGCAAAAAGGGCATCTGAAAGCCAGCGAGCTGGAGCGTATGTTCCAGAAGTCATTCTCCGTGGCGAAGCGTGTGCGAACCGAAACCGACATTGGTGCCAGTGCGGTTTCTGTTGCGTTCGCGGCCTGTACCCTTGCACGTCAAATCTTCGAATCCCTGTCGACCGTCACCGTGATGCTGGTCGGCGCGGGCGAAACCATTGAGCTTGTGGCGCGCCATCTGCGCGAGCATAAAGTGAAAAAGATGGTTATCGCTAACCGCACCCGCGAGCGTGCGCAGGTGCTGGCAGACGAAGTCGGGGCCGAGGTGATTGCGCTGAGCGAGATCGACGAACGTCTGAAAGAGGCGGATATCATCATCAGTTCTACCGCCAGCCCGCTGCCGATTATCGGTAAAGGGATGGTAGAGCGCGCGCTGAAATCCCGTCGTAATCAGCCAATGCTTCTGGTGGATATCGCCGTACCGCGTGATGTCGAACCGGAGGTTGGCAAACTGGCCAACGCCTATCTCTACAGCGTGGATGATCTGCAAAGCATCATTTCGCACAACCTTGCTCAACGTAAAGCGGCAGCAGTGCAGGCGGAAACCATTGTCGAGCAGGAAGCCAGTGAATTTATGGCCTGGCTGCGCGCGCAAAGCGTCAGCGAGACCATCCGCGAATACCGCGGTCAGGCGGAGCAGGTGCGTGATGACCTGACTGCCAAAGCGTTAGCCGCTCTGGAACAGGGCGGCGACGCACACGCTATTATGCAGGATCTGGCCTGGAAACTGACCAATCGCTTGATCCATGCACCAACCAAATCACTCCAGCAGGCTGCCCGTGACGGGGACGATGAACGCCTGACTATTCTGCGCAACAGCCTCGGGCTGGAATAGCGCCCTATACCCATTTTCTATTACAAGGTGCACTTACGCCTATGAAGCCTTCTATCGTCGCTAAACTGGAAGCTCTGCACGAGCGCCATGAAGAAGTCCAGGCGCTGCTCGGCGATGCCGGGACCATTGCGGACCAGGAACGTTTTCGCGCACTGTCGCGTGAATATGCGCAGTTAAGTGATGTTTCAAAATGCTTTACCGACTGGCAACAGGTTCAGGAAGATATCGAAACCGCGCAGATGATGCTTGACGATCCTGAAATGCGCGAAATGGCGCAGGAAGAGCTGCAGGATGCCAAAGCGCGCTCAGAAGAGATGGAGCAACAGCTGCAGGTGCTTCTGCTGCCGAAAGATCCAGACGACGAGCGTAACGCGTTTGTGGAAGTCCGCGCCGGAACGGGCGGTGATGAGGCAGCACTGTTCGCCGGAGACCTGTTCCGCATGTACAGCCGTTACGCCGAATCGCGTCGCTGGCGTGTGGAGATCATGAGCGCCAACGAAGGCGAGCACGGCGGTTTTAAAGAGGTGATCGCCAAAATCAGCGGTGACGGCGTGTACGGTCGTCTCAAGTTTGAGTCCGGCGGCCATCGCGTGCAGCGTGTACCGGCGACCGAGTCGCAGGGCCGTATTCACACTTCAGCCTGCACGGTTGCGGTGATGCCAGAGCTGCCGGAAGCGGAACTGCCGGACATTAACCCGGCGGATCTGCGTATTGATACCTTCCGTTCTTCCGGGGCGGGTGGTCAGCACGTTAACACCACAGACTCCGCCATCCGTATTACCCACCTGCCAACCGGCATTGTGGTGGAGTGTCAGGACGAACGCTCTCAGCACAAAAACAAAGCCAAAGCGCTGTCCGTTCTGGGTGCGCGTATTCATGCGGCGGAAATGGCAAAACGTCAGCAGGCGGAAGCGTCAACCCGTCGTAACCTGCTGGGCAGCGGCGATCGTAGCGACCGTAACCGTACCTACAACTTCCCGCAGGGCCGTGTGACCGACCACCGCATCAACCTGACGTTATACCGTCTGGATGAGGTGATGGAAGGCAAGCTCGATATGCTGATTGAGCCTATCGTGCAGGAATACCAGGCCGACCAGCTGGCGGCATTGTCCGAGCAGGAATAATGGATTTTCAGAGCTGGTTACGCCAGGCCACCGGCGCGCTCTCTGACAGTGAAAGCCCGAAGCGCGACGCCGAAATTTTGCTGGAATATGTGACGGGAAAAGCCCGCACGTATCTGTTGGCCTTCGGTGAAACCGAACTGACCGTAGAGCAGGAAGCGCAACTGGCCGCGCTGCTCGCCCGCCGTAAAACCGGCGAGCCGGTGGCGCATCTGGTCGGGGAGCGCGAGTTCTGGTCGTTACCCTTGTTCGTCTCAGCGGCGACGCTGATCCCGCGTCCCGACACCGAATGTCTGGTGGAGCAGGCGCTGGCGCGGTTACCCGCAGTGGCCAGCCGCATTCTCGATCTCGGAACG
Source organism: Enterobacter cloacae complex sp. 277I4 (assembly GCF_050031465.1). Lineage (NCBI taxonomy): Bacteria > Pseudomonadati > Pseudomonadota > Gammaproteobacteria > Enterobacterales > Enterobacteriaceae > Enterobacter > Enterobacter cloacae complex sp. 277I4. The sequence continues at coordinate 2,905,592 of NZ_JBLGWC010000001.1, read as the reverse complement.
GGCACTGGCGCAATCGCGCTGGCGCTCGCCACCGAGCGGCCCGATTGCGCGGTAACGGCGGTCGATGTGATGCCCGACGCGGTGGCACTTGCGCAGCGTAACGTTGAGCGACTGGGCGTGACTAATGTGACCGTGCAGCAAAGCAGCTGGTTCAGTGCGCTGGAGAAGCAGACGTTCGCGATGATTGTCAGTAATCCGCCCTATATTGACGAACACGACCCGCATCTGGCGCAGGGGGATGTTCGCTTCGAACCGCTGACGGCGCTGGTCGCAGGTAATGCAGGGCTGGCCGATCTGGAACACATTGTGACAACGTCACGACAACATCTCCTGCCCGGCGGCTGGCTGCTGGTGGAGCATGGCTGGACGCAGGGGGAGGCGGTGCGTGGGCTCTACAGGCAGACGGGTTATGCTGCTGTCGAGACCTGCCGCGACTACGGCGGTAACGAGCGTCTGACGCTGGGGCAGTGGCAATGAGCCTGTTTACCGTGCTTATTACCGTCCACCTGATTTCCGTTGCGCTGACAATCGGCTTTTTCATTGCTCGTTACTGGTGGCGCTACAGCAACAATCCGCTGATAAATGCACGCTGGGTGCGTATCGCGCCGCACTGCATCGACACGGTGTTATTCCTTTCCGGTGTCGGACTCATGTGGAAGACCGGCTATCTGCCATTTACTGATAAAGGCGCATGGCTGACTGAAAAGCTGTTTGGCGTTATCATCTATATCGTTTTGGGTTTTATCGCGCCTGGACGTCGTCGTCCGCGCAGCCAGCAGGTCGGGTTTATCGCCTTTCTGCTGGGTCTGGTGGTGCTGTACATCATCATTAAACTCGCCACCACAAGAATACCGTTACTGGGGTAAGTCATGAGGTCCTTAGCCGATTTCGAATTTAATAAAGTGCCGCTCTGCGATGGCATGATCCTGATTTCGGAGATGATTCGCGACGATTTCACGTCGCAGTATGTCTACGATGAGCTGGAGAGTCTGGTCAGCCTGGCGCGCGAAGAGATCAATCAGGCGCGTCCGCAGGACTGGCAACTGGAAAAGCTGCTGGAGCTTTTCTACGGCGAGTGGGGTTTCTGCGACACGCGTGGCGTGTATCGCCTGTCTGACGCATTATGGCTGGACCAGGTCTTAAAAAATCGTCAGGGCAGCGCCGTTGCGCTGGGCTCTATTTTGCTGTGGATCGCGCACCGTCTGGATATTCCACTGGTGCCGGTCATTTTCCCGACGCAGATGATCCTGCGTGCCGAGTGGCTGGACGGGGAGATGTGGTTAATCAATCCGTTTAACGGCGATACGCTGGATGAACATACGCTGGATGTCTGGCTGAAAGGTAATATCAGCCCGGTGGCCGAGCTCTTTAACGAAGATCTCGACGAAGCCGATAACGCCGAAGTGATCCGCAAGCTGCTGGATACGCTGAAATCTGCACTGATGGAAGAGCGGCAGATGGAGCTGGCCTTGCGCGCCAGCGAAGTGCTGCTGCAGTTTAATCCGGAAGATCCGTACGAAATTCGCGACCGCGGGCTGATTTATGCCCAGCTCGACTGCGAGCATGTGGCGCTGAACGATTTAAGCTATTTCGTCGAGCAATGCCCGGAAGACCCGATCAGCGAAATGATTCGCGCGCAGATCAACGCGATCTCGCACAAACAAATTACACTGCATTAATCTTTATTCCGATTCACACTTAAATAAGGCGATCCAATGAAACAAAAAGTGGTTAGTATTGGCGATATCAAGGTGGCAAACGACCTGCCGTTCGTGCTGTTTGGCGGTATGAACGTGCTGGAATCCCGCGATCTCGCCATGCGTATCTGCGAGCACTACGTGACCGTGACCCAGAAGCTGGGCATCCCGTACGTGTTTAAAGCCTCTTTTGACAAAGCCAACCGCTCTTCCATTCACTCCTACCGTGGCCCGGGCCTGGAAGAGGGGATGAAAATTTTCCAGGAACTGAAGCAGACCTTTGGCGTGAAAGTGATCACCGACGTTCACGAGGCGTCTCAGGCGCAGCCTGTGGCTGACGTGGTTGACGTTATTCAGCTGCCAGCGTTCCTGGCTCGTCAGACTGACCTGGTGGAAGCGATGGCGAAAACCGGTGCGGTCATCAACGTGAAGAAGCCGCAGTTCGTGAGCCCAGGCCAGATGGGGAACATCGTCGATAAGTTTATCGAAGGCGGTAACGACAAGGTGATCCTGTGCGACCGTGGTTCCAACTTCGGTTACGACAACCTGGTTGTGGATATGCTGGGCTTCACCGTGATGAAAAACGTCTCTAACCAGTCTCCGGTGATCTTTGACGTGACCCACTCTCTGCAGTGCCGCGACCCGTTTGGTGCCGCGTCTGGTGGCCGTCGTGCGCAGGTGACCGAACTGGCGCGCGCCGGTATGGCGACCGGCCTGGCGGGTCTGTTCATTGAAGCGCACCCGGATCCGGCGAATGCGAAATGCGACGGTCCATCCGCGCTGCCGCTGGACACACTGGAGCCGTTCCTGAAACAGATCAAAGCGATTGACGATCTGGTGAAGAGCTTCGACGAGCTGGATACCAGCAACTAATAAAAAAACCCGCTTCGGCGGGTTTTTTGTTTCTCCCTCTCCCCGTGGGAGAGGGTTGGGGTGAGGGCATCAGCCCGCACCAGATAAAACTACGCAAATATCGTCATCAGATACGCCACAAACAGCGCCATATGCGCCGCGCCGTTGAGTACATTGGTGCGCCCGGTTGAGAACGAAATCTGACACAGCAGCAGTGACGCCATCATCACAATCATCTCCGGCGCGCCCAGCGCAAACTGCAGCTCGTTACCGGTCATAAAGGCAATCAGCGTCACCACCGGAACGGTAAGCGAAATGGTCGCCAGTACCGAGCCGAAGAACAGGTTCATGGCGCGCTGTACCTGATTGTTCAGCACCGCTTTCAGCGCGCCCAGCCCTTCCGGCGAGAGGATCAGCAGCGCCACCAGGAAGCCGGTAAACGCCACCGGGGCATTCATCTCGGTTAACAGTGTCTCCAGCGGGTTGGCGTTCATCTTGGTGACGGCGATAACCGCAATCAGATGTACGATCAGCCAAACCGTGTGCCACGCGCTGCTGTGGGCAGGGTTTGCCATGGTGCGGGTCATCGTCGTCGCTGTCATCTTCATGCTCGTACACAAACAGACTCTGGTGCGTTTTGGTCTGAATCAACAGGAACACGCCGTACATGGCGGCGGAAATCAATGCGACCAGCAGCGCCTGACCGGTAGAGAAGTTTGCTCCCGGCAACGCCATCGGGAAGACCAGCACGATAATCGCCAGCGGGAACAGGGCGATCAAATACTGTTTAATGCCAAACAGGTTCATATACTGGGTGGCGAACTTACGGCCGCCCAGCAACAGTGAAAAGCCCACCAGACCGCCGGTCACAATCATAATGATGGAATAGAGCGTATCGCGCATCAGGGTTGGCGCGGCATCACCGGTCGCCATCAGCGCGGAAATGAGGCTGACCTCAAGAATCACAACGGAAAGGCTGAGAATTAACGATCCATATGGCTCGCCCAGACGGTGGGCCAGGACATCGGCATGGCGAACCACGCTAAAGGCACTGGTTAAAATCCCTACCAGCGCAAGAATATTGATACCAACCACCACTGGCAGTGACTGACTGCTTCCCCAGAAGAGCAGCACAGCCAGTGCCAGAACCGGGAAAATGAGCGACGTCTCCTTGTGGCGGGTTTTTACCGCCTCGTGTGCTGCTGTCATGTGCTTCTCCATCAATGCAGGTGCTTGTAATTATAGATAGAATTTTGAGGTCATTAAATTAACAGATCTCTGTTAAATACCCTTTATATTTTACTTAATTTTACCCTAATCCTGTTTTAAGTCTCCTGATATCCATAATGTCATATTTTTGATTAATACATATTAAATAACATGTAATTAACTTCATTAATTCTTCAAAATTGATCCGCGACTGGCAGCTTGCAGCATCGTCGTCCACACTTATCTTTTTAAGCAAAAGAGAGGTTAGTGATGCCATATAAAACGAAACGCGATTTACCCGATAACGTGCAAAACGTACTGCCCGCACATGCGCAGGATATCTATAAAGAGGCGTTTAACAGCGCCTGGGATCAATACAAAGATAAAGACGATCGTCGGGACGATGCCAGCCGGGAAGAGACGGCGCATAAAGTGGCCTGGGCGGCAGTAAAACATGACTACGAGAAAGGAGACGATGATAAATGGCATAAAAAGAAATAGCCGTAAAATAATAAGCTGCCTTCATTTTGACTTTTCAGGCGGTTGAACTGCCGTTGTATTGCAACTGGCCCGCGAATTGCTTATCGTTATTTAACTGCTGGCAAAATGACCAGTAGATAATGCCGGGAAGGTGAATTACAGATGTCGCAAGGAAGCATGCAGTGGCGGAGGTGTAAAGTGTTAACGCGTGATTTCTTAATGAAGGCAGATTGTAAGACGGCATTTGGTGCTATTGAGGAATCGCTTCTCTGGTCAGCTGAACAACGTGCGGCGTCGCTCGCTGCCACGCTTGCCTGCCGCCCGGATGATGGCCCGGTATGGATTTTTGGCTACGGTTCGCTGATGTGGAACCCGGCTCTGGAATTTGTCGAATCGGCGACAGGTACGCTCCCGGGGTGGCATCGCGCATTTTGTCTGCGATTAACCGCCGGACGCGGAAGTGCCTGTCAGCCGGGACGTATGCTTGCACTGAAAGAGGGCGGACGCACCACGGGGGTGGCGTATCGCCTGCCGGATGCCACCCTCGAAGAGGAGCTGACGCTGCTCTGGAAGCGCGAGATGATCACCGGCTGCTATATGCCAAGCTGGTGCAAGCTGGAACTTGATGACGGACGCACCGTCAACGCGCTGGTGTTTATTATGGATCCGCGCCATCCCCTGTATGAAGCGGATACCCGCACGCAGGTGATCGCGCCGTTGATTGCGGCGGCCAGTGGACCGCTCGGCACAAACGCGCAGTATCTGTTTTCACTTGATCAGGAACTGACGCGCCTCGGCATGCAGGACGAGTGTCTGAATGAGCTGGTAGCGAAGGTGAAAGCGCTGCTGGAAGGAAATCCGCTGAATAACCCGCTGCGTCCGGGTTTTGCCTGATAATACGCCCGGCTGCGAGAGTGCAGACCGGGCGTCTTTTTTTAAGCGGCCACGTAGCTGACTGAGTGTTCGAGTGACTGACTATGGCTGTCAATCAGGACATCCCATGTGCCGGTATAAGGGACGGTTAGCCACGCCTTATCATCCTGCACGGTCAGGATATCTGCCTGCGATTGTTTTTGTGCCTTCGCACTCATCAAATGAATACGGCAGCGCTCTGAACAACGCACCACTACCGTATCCCCGCCAAACAGTTTCAAACTTGTTTTTACCAGTGCCATTTATTTACCCCGTAGTCTTAAACAACGCTCTCCCTGCTGCCATTTCCGAGCGTGATGTTGTTCACAATTCACTCATGGCATAACACCAAAGGGGGAGCGTCGGGATGCTGATTTTGATCAAAAAATGGCATAACGTTTAAACAAAAATGACAAAATACCTGAAAGCATTCAGCTGGCGCGCATTTACACGGTCAAGGCGCGCCAGAAGAAAATTAAATACGGAAATGTCCGGCAGTTTCAGCAAGGTCGCCCGCCTGGCTCTGCAGGGCGCTGGCGGCTGCGGCGGATTGCACCACCAGTTCAGCGTTCTGCTGCACCATTCTGTCGAGGTGCGTGACAGCATGGTTGATCTCATGGATGCCTTTCATCTGCTCGCTGGTGGCGATGGAAATTTCACGCATGATACCCGAGACGCTGCCGATGCTGGCGCGGATCTCATCCATGCTTTCCCCGGCCAGATGTACATAGCGGGAGCCGGTTGCCACGCTGTCGGTGGTGGAGTCGATAAGCGATTTGATCTCCTTCGCCGCCTGGGCGCTGCGGCTCGCCAGGTTACGTACTTCGCCTGCCACCACGGCAAACCCGCGGCCCTGCTCACCGGCGCGCGCCGCTTCCACCGAGGCGTTCAGCGCCAGGATATTGGTCTGGAAGGCGATGCCATCAATCACGCTGGTGATATCGCCAATTTTTGCCGAAGCCACTTCAATGGATTGCATGGTGATGATGGCCTGAGAGACGACCTCACCGCCGCGTGAGGCCGCAGCGGAGGCTTTACTGGCCTGTTCATTCGCTTCTGCCGCGGACTCATTTGACTGAGTCACCGACGCGGTGATCTGCTCTACGGCGCTGGCGGTTTCACGCAGGCTGGAGGCTGCCTGCTCGGTGCGCCCGGAGAGATCCTGGTTGCCAGCCGCAATCTCCTGGGCGGCATTTTTCACCGAGGCGCTGGCATCACGCAGCTGGATCATCACCACCGAGAGCTTATCGCTAAAGGCGTTAAACGCCTGGGCGATTTGCGCCACTTCGTCGTTACCGCTCTCCGGCAGGCGCTGGGAGAGGTCGTTGGTACCGTTGGCGATGTTATGCATCGCGTCGCGGATATCGGACAACCGCTTGAGCAGGCGGGCTATCAGGATGTGGACAAGCGCGCCGCTCAGCAGGGCGAGGATCACCAGCGAGAGTGCCGAGGCTTTCAGCAGCGAGCGCATGCCGGAGGTGGCGTCGTTATTGTCGAGCGCGACCACCAGCATCCAGTTTGTTCCCGGAACGGCCGTGGCGACGAGGGTTTTATCACCGCCGTCAAATGTGCCATCAACCGGTTCACCGCTTTTCAGGGTCGCTAAATCTGTGCCGGTAATGGTTTCTGCAAACGGTTTTAACGTCAGGGCCGGATCGTTGGCGGCGATAACGCTGCCGTCACTGTTCAGAAGTAACCCACTGCTGGCCAGGGTCGGGTGAATGCCGCGCACGTTAGCCACCACGCTATCCATGGCCACGTCGCCCGCCACCACCGCTTTCAGGGTCCCGTTTTCTTTTACCGGTACCGCAAAAGTTACCACCAGTTTTCCGGTTCCGGCGTCCACGTAAGGCGCGGTCACCACCGGTCCGTCCTGGCTGACCACCTGCTGATACCAGGGGCGAATGGTCGGGTCATAATCCGCAGGCACGCCCGCAGGCTCAGAGAATTTCGCCGTTTTAGTGGCATAGCCCACATAGACGTTGGTGAAGCCTCCCGCCTGGGCGAGTTGTTTAAAGACCGGTACCGGGTCGTCACTCAGCGCCACGCTCTGGGCGGAGGCAATGACCGTCATTTTGCTTTTCACCCAGTCGGCAATCGCCATGTTATGGCTGGCGCTGGTGCTGGTCAGAATGTCACGCTGCGACTGCTGATTATCCTGGCGCGTGACCTGGAAATTAATGACGGTATTGAGAAGAAGGGCGACGACCAGGCAGCCTGTCGTCGCGGCAATGATGCGAGCACGAATCGATCTGAACATAAGTGAAATACCTGCTGTGTTGTTTCCATGCCTATCGGCAACCCCGCAGGTAAACTTGATGCTGAAACCGCGTCCATAAGAAAATAATATTTTTACGGGTTTATTATTAAAAAGTTAATACTTTATCGGCGGCTAACGTCCACTCGGCCAGCTCGACAAGTGTGCCAATTTCCACGCCCTCAATCAGCGGCAGCCCGGTGATACCGCGCCCGTCAGTGCAGGTTTTGCAGAGCTTAACCGGCACGTTTTGCGCCGTCAGGATCTCCAGCATCTGCTGAATGTTGTAGCCCTCTGCCGGTTTTTGGCCTTTCAGACCGGCGGTGACCGCGTCGGACATCAAAAAGATCCGCAGATCCAGCTCGCTCGCGTTATCGCGCAATGCTATGGCCAGACGCAGGCTATTAAAAAGGGATTCGCTGCCGTAGGCCGCCCCGTTGGCGACGATCACAATCTTCTGCATGTTAACTCCTGTTTATATTAAGGCACGAATATTGCTTGATTCTCCCAGGTAGGGTTATCCGGGAGAGTAAGCATGACATTAATGGCTGGCAATTCGTCGGGTGCAACCGAATGGCTCCAGCGCGCAAAAGCGTTGCGCCAGGAGCAGCTCAGCAAGCTGGCACAGCTGGGCGTACTGGTGAATGGCATTAGTCAACTGGTGCATATGCTACAGTGCGAGCGCGGTGCATCAAACGTCTGGCTCTGCTCACAGGGTAAGCTCTATGCCCCCGAATGCAAAGCCAGCCGGGCGCTGGTGGATGAAAATCTCACCATACTGTATGGCATTCTGGATAAACACTCACCAGTGCCGGGCAGCGCCGTATGTGAGCGCATCGCCGCTGCGTTGCAGAGCCTTGAATCACTCCCCGCCCTGCGAGAAGGGGTGAATCAACAAACCGTTACCGCCCCGCAGGCGATGGAGCATTATTGTCGCATGCTTCGCCATCTGCTCAGTATCGTGCCGCAGCTCAACGACAGCATTGACGATCCGCAACTGGCGGGGCGTTTTGTTGCCCTGTACAGCCTGATGCAGGGCAAAGAGCTGGCGGGACAAGAGCGGGCGCTGGGGGCCATTGGCTTCACGCAGGGTTTTTTTGATGATGTCACCCGCCAGAGGCTGGTGGATCGCATTGACGGGCAGCAGGCCTGTTTTGAGATCTTTTTAAGCCACAGCCCGGCGGATGTGCAGAGCACCTTTTCCCGGGACTGTCAGCCCGACCGCGAGACGGAGCAACTCCGGCGTGTGGCCTGTACCCGCCAGCCTGCTGCGGATAATGGCGACACGGCGCTGAACTGGTTCGCCCTGCAAACGTCGCGTCTTGAGCACCTGCGCACCCTGGAGGAGATGGTTATCGCCGACCTGATGCTGGCGGTTGATGAGCGTATCCATCATGACCCTCAACATCCGGTAAGTGCCGATGAGAATGACGATCCGCTCGCGCTTTATCCGGATAAACCTTTGCTGCCGCTGGTTCGCCAGCAGGCTCGTGAAATAGAACAGCTTTCCCGCCAGCTCGCGACGCTGCGCGATACGCTGGAAGAGCGCAAGACCATTGATAAAGCCAAAAGCGTGCTGATGACCCACCACAATATGAGTGAGGAACAGGCGTGGACGGCGCTGCGCAAAATGGCGATGGACAAGAACCAGCGCATGGTGGATATCGCCCGCGCGCTGCTTACCGTGAAGCGATTGTGGCAGCTAACCCCTAAGGAGTAGCTGCACAATCAGTGGGCACGTTGTGCCTGATTGAGGTGCGTTTTTGCAGAGCCAGTGGGGCAAAAGCCATAAAAACAAGGCATTAAAACCTGGCATTAGCTTTGCATTATTTCAGTAACCAATTTTGACGGTGCGCCAACGGCGGTGCATCAGTCTTCGGGATAAAGGCGTCCAGCGGTGCTTCGGCACTGTCGGGCGCTTTTTTTTGTCTTTTTTTCAGGAGTGGTCATGGCGGATTTGTCGAGACGGCGGTTTTTGCAGGCCAGCGTGCTGGCGAGCAGTGCAATGTTGTTGCCGGGTGTCATGCAGGCCGCGTGGGCGGCAGGCTCGGATAAACCCGAGCAGGAGACGGTGCGCATCGGGTTTATCCCGCTGACCGACTGCGCTCCGGTGGTCATCGCGGCGCTGAAAGGGTTCGATAAAAAGCATGGCATTACCATCGTGCCCACCAAAGAGGCGAGCTGGGCGGCCGTGCGCGATAAGTTAGTCGCGGGGGAGCTGGACGCGGCGCACATTCTTTACGGTCTGCTGTACGGACTGGAACTGGGGATCGCCGGTAAGCCACAGCAGATGGCGAATCTGATGACCCTCAACCAGAACGGCCAGGCGATTACGCTCTCTGCCGATCTGGCAGAGAAGGGCGTTCGCGATCTCGACGGGCTGAAGAAACTGATTGATCAGCAGGCACCGGGCACGTACACCTTCGCGCATACCTTCCCGACGGGCACGCACGCCATGTGGCTCTACTACTGGCTGGCCAGTGCGGGCATTAACCCGTTCGACGATGTTCGCACCGTGGTGGTACCGCCGCCGCAGATGGTGATGAACATGCGTATTGGCAATATGGTCGGCTTTTGCGTCGGCGAGCCGTGGAATGCCCGGGCCATTAACGATCGCATCGGTTTTACCGCTGCAACGTCGCAGTCTATCTGGGCTGACCACCCGGAAAAAATCCTCGGTACCCGTCGCGACTGGGTGGAGAAAAATCCGCACACCGCGCGGGCACTGGTGAGCGCAGTACTGGACGCCGCGCGCTGGATCGACGCTTCACCGGAAAACAAACGTGAAACGGCGCAGATCCTCTCGCGTCGCGCATGGCTGAACACCAAAGAGCAGTACCTCACCGGACGGATGCTGGGTGAGTACGACAACGGGGTGGGCACGCGCTGGCAGGACGCGCATCCGATTCGTTTCTTCAACGAGGGGGCTGTGAGCTACCCGTATCTCTCCGACGGCATGTGGTTCTTAACCCAGTTCCGCCGCTGGGGCTTGCTTAAATCTGCACCGGACTATGTCGACATTGCCCGGCGTATCAACCAGACGGCGGTCTGGCAGGATGCTGCCACCGCGGTGGGGGGCATTACCACACCGACTTCACCACTACGCAGTAGCACCCTGATGGACGGCACCGTCTGGAACGGTACCGATCCTGAAGGCTATGCCAACCGCTTCGCTATTCACCGTAAAGGGGCCTGATTATGCAGCATCTGCACAGCACGAAAGCAAAACACGAGACGCCGGTGAGTGGCGAGGTGATTACCCTGCCACCGGTTCAGGTTCGCCGTCGTCCTCCGGCGATTGCCCGTCGGATTAACGACGTGCTCCAGCGTATCGTTCCGGCGCTGCTGGGGCTGGGGCTGCTGGTGGTGCTCTGGCAACTGGCGGCAATCAACAGCAAAGGCTTCCCGACGCCGCTGAGCACGCTGGATTCTGCCATCACCCTGTTTGCCGATCCGTTTTATCGCGACGGGCCAAACGACATGGGGATCGGCTGGAACGTACTTGCCTCCCTGCAGCGCGTGGCGGTGGGCTTTGGCCTGGCCGCGTTAGTCGGTATCCCGCTCGGTTTTCTGATTGGCCGTTTCACCTTTTTCTCACGCATGTTCAGCCCGCTGATTGCGCTGCTGCGCCCGGTCAGTCCATTGGCCTGGCTGCCTATCGGCCTGCTGCTGTTCCAGAAAGCAGAGCCGGCTTCCAGCTGGACCATTTTTATCTGTTCGATCTGGCCAATGGTGATTAACACCGCCGAAGGGGTACGCCGTATTCCGCAGGATTACCTCAACGTCGCCCGCGTGTTGCAGCTTTCTGAGTGGACCATTCTGTGTCGGATCCTCTTCCCGGCGGTGCTGCCGGCGGTGTTGACCGGGGTACGTCTTTCCATCGGTATCGCCTGGCTGGTGATTGTCGCCGCCGAAATGCTGACAGGCGGCTTAGGGATCGGTTTCTGGATCTGGAATGAGTGGAACAACCTCAACGTAGAAAACATTCTCATCGCTATCGTCATCATTGGCGTGGTCGGGTTACTGCTGGAGCAGGGGCTGATGCTGATCGCCCGTCGCTTTAGCTGGCAGGAAAAATAAGGAGCGAATATGAAACCAATCATTCAGGTCCAGGCCGTAAGCCAGCGTTTTTCTACCGCCAGCGGTGAATTTCTGGCGCTGCAGAACGTCTCGTTTGATATCCACGAAGGGGAAACTGTGAGCCTGATTGGCCACTCCGGCTGCGGCAAATCAACGCTGCTGAACTTGATCGCCGGGATCACCCTGCCGACGGAAGGGGGACTGATTTGTGACAACCGTGAAATTGCGGGTCCAGGACCGGAGCGTGCGGTGGTCTTTCAGAACCACTCCCTGCTGCCGTGGCTGACCTGTTTCGACAACGTTGCGCTGGCGGTCGATCAGGTGTTCCGCCACACCATGAGCAAGGCGGAGCGTCGTGAGTGGATTGAACACAACCTCGATCGCGTGCAGATGGGGCACGCCCTGCATAAACGCCCGGGGGAGATCTCAGGCGGTATGAAGCAGCGCGTGGGCATTGCCCGTGCGCTGGCGATGAAGCCGAAAGTGTTGCTGATGGATGAACCGTTTGGCGCGCTGGATGCCCTGACGCGTGCCCATCTGCAGGACTCCGTGATGCAAATCCAGCAGGCGCTCAACACCACCATTGTGCTCATCACCCACGACGTGGACGAAGCGGTGCTGCTCTCTGACCGCGTGCTGATGATGACCAACGGCCCGGCGGCGACCGTCGGCGAAATCCTGGAGGTTGACCTGCCGCGTCCGCGTAACCGGGTGCAGCTGGCGGACGACAGCCGCTACCACCACATGCGCCAGCAGATCCTCCATTTCCTCTATGAAAAACAGCCCAAAGCGGCGTAGTGGGGGCACCACGATGCGACTGGTCATTATCGGCAATGGAATGGCAGCAACACGGCTGATTGCCTCGCTGACCGGGCGTGCGCCTGGCCGCTTCGCGATCACCGTGTTGGGTGAGGAGCCTGAGCATGCGTACAACCGCATCCAGCTTTCGCCGGTGTTGGGTGGGGAAAAACATCCGGAACAGATCCGCCTGCAGGACGATGACTGGTACCGCGAGCGCGGCGTCACGGTGCTCAGGGGGCAAATGGTGCTCGCCGTGGACGTGGCGAAACGGGAAATCCGTACCGCGCAGACCACGCTGGCGTGGGATGAACTGGTCTTCGCCACCGGGTCGATACCGTTCGTGCCGCCGATCCCCGGGGGCGATGCGCCACACGTCTTTACCTTCCGCCGCCTTGAGGATACGCGAGCCATTGCGCAGATCCCGGGGCCAGCGGTGGTGTTGGGCGGTGGCGTGCTGGGCGTTGAGACGGCAGCGGCGCTGGCACAAACTTGTGACAACGTCACGCTGGTGCATCGCGGACCGTGGTTGATGGAACAACAGCTGGATCGGCAGGCGGGGCTGCTGCTGGAGGCTGCGCTGGCGGAGCGCGGCGTGCGCTGCGAGCTGTCGTCAGGGATCGCGGCAATCGCGCCGGATTCAGTGACGCTGCTCAACGGACGCCAGGTTAGCGCCGCGCGCGTGGTGCTGGCTACCGGCGTACTGCCCAACATCGCCCTGGCAAGCGCCAGCGGTATTCACTGCGCCCGTGGCATTGTGGTCGACCAGCAGATGCAGACCTCCGTCCCGGCTATTAGCGCCATTGGGGAGTGCTGCGAAATCGACGGTCAGACGTTTGGCCTGGTTGCCCCCTGCCTGGCACAGGCGGACATTCTCGCCGCCCGGCTGGCAGGGGACGCCCCTGTGCCTTTTGCCCATACCGACAGCGGGATGCGCCTGAAGGTCACCGGTGTTGAGCTCTTCAGCGCCGGGCGCGTAACGGCGCAACCGGAGGATACGGTCTGGGACGCGTGGGATCCGCTGACCCGTCACTACCGTCGCTTACTGATTCATCGCGGTGCGCTGGCTGGCGTACTGCTGATGGGAGATTGCCGCAGCGCGGCAACATTTACCGATTTACTGGCAACGGCTGCGCCCGCACACGTGGACTGGCTGTTCGATCGATTCACTACGACGCAACCGCAGGTTGCAGGACAGAACGCTATGACAAAACCTACTCTGGTGGTGGTTGGGCACGGTATGGTCGGCCACCATTTTCTTGAAGACTGCGTAAACCGCAATCTGCATCAGCAATACCAGATTGTCGTCTTTGGCGAAGAGCGTTATGCCGCTTACGACCGCGTACATCTCTCAGAGTATTTTGGCGGCCGCAGCGCGGAGTCCCTCTCGCTGGTGGAGGGCGACTTCTTTGCCAGACACGGCATAGAGTTGCGTTTGTCGCAGCAAATTATCGCCATCGATCGCGACACGCACGTGGTGCGTACCGCCAGCGGTCACGAAACCCACTGGGATAAACTGGTGCTGGCGACCGGCTCATATCCGTTTGTGCCGCCGGTGCCGGGCAACACGCTGCCGGGCTGCTTTGTCTACCGTACGCTGGACGATCTCGATAACATTGCCGCGCATGCGAAGGGATCCCGACGCGGCGTGGTCATTGGCGGTGGCCTGCTCGGGCTGGAAGCGGCCAACGCCCTCAAACAGCTGGGGCTAGAAACCCATGTGGTGGAATTCGCCCCCAACCTGATGGCGGTACAGCTCGACAACGACGGCGCGGCGATGCTGCGTAAAAAAATTGAAGCGCTCGGCGTCGGGGTTCACACCAGCAAAGCCACCACTGAAATTGCGGCCACCGACGACGGGCTGGTCCTGCGTTTTGCCGACGGTGAACAGCTGGACACCGATATGGTGGTCTTCTCTGCCGGGATCCGCCCGCAGGATGCGCTGGCGCGCAGCAGCGGCCTGGCGATCGGCGAGCGTGGCGGGATCTGCATTGATACCGCCTGCCAGACCTCAGATAAGGACATCTTCGCCATCGGGGAATGTGCGCTGTGGGAAGGTAAAATCTTCGGTCTGGTGGCGCCGGGTTACCAGATGGCACGCGTGGCGGCGGCCACGCTGGCGGGTGAGGAAAAATCCTTCACCGGCGCGGATATGAGCACCAAACTTAAGCTGCTGGGCGTGGACGTGGCCTCGTTTGGGGATGCCCATGGCCGTACGCCGGGGGCATTGAGCTACCAATGGACCCACGGCCCGCAGCAAATCTATAAAAAAATTGTCGTCAGCCATGACAACAAAACCCTGCTCGGCGGCGTGCTGGTGGGGGATGCCAGCGAATACGCCACGCTGGTGCAGATGATGCTTAACGGAATCAGCCTGCCGAAAGAGCCTGAAACGCTCATCTTGCCAGCCTTCTCCGGTAGCGCGCCAAAAGCGCTGGGGGTGGCGGCGCTGCCGGACAGCGCGCAGATCTGCTCCTGTCATAACGTCAGCAAAGGCGATATCTGCCAGGCAGTAAGCGCCGGTGCGACGGACATCGGCACCATCAAGCAGTGCACCAAAGCGGCGACCGGCTGCGGTGGGTGCAGCGCGCTGGTGAAACAGGTGATGGAGTTCCAGCTGGCTGAGCAGGGCGTGGAGGTGAAAAAAGATATCTGTGAGCACTTCCCGTACTCACGTCAGGAGATATATCACCTGGTGCGCGTCAACCATATTCGTACCTTCGACCAGCTGATTAGCCGCTACGGCCAAGGGCACGGCTGTGAGATCTGTAAACCGCTGGTGGGGTCAGTGCTGGCCTCCTGCTGGAACGAATACCTGCTGAAACCGGCGCATCTGCCGCTGCAGGACACCAACGACCGCTACTTTGCCAATATTCAGAAGGACGGAACGTACTCCATCGTGCCGCGCATGCCCGCCGGGGAAGTAACGGCCGACGGGCTGATTGCTATCGGGCAGATCGCAAAGCGCTACGGGCTGTACAGCAAGATCACCGGCGGCCAGCGTATTGACCTGTTTGGTGCCACGCTGGAGCAGTTGCCGGAGATCTGGCAGGCGCTGGTGGAGGCCGGATTTGAAACCGGGCATGCGTACGGTAAATCCCTGCGTACCGTGAAATCCTGCGTCGGGTCAACCTGGTGCCGCTATGGCGTGCAGGACTCCACTGGCCTTGCGGTCAAACTGGAGCACCGTTACAAGGGGCTGCGCGCGCCGCACAAAATCAAAATGGCGGTGTCCGGCTGTACCCGCGAGTGTGCCGAGGCGCAAAGCAAAGATGTCGGCGTGATCGCCACGGACAAGGGCTGGAATCTCTATCTCTGCGGCAACGGCGGCATGAAGCCGCGACACGCGGATCTCTTCGCCAGCGATCTGGATGAAGAGACGCTGATCCGTACCGTCGACCGTTTTCTGATGTTCTACATTCGCACGGCGGATCGCCTGCAGCGGACCAGCACCTGGATGGACAACCTTGAAGGCGGTCTCGACTATTTGCGGGAGGTGATCCTCGACGATAGCCTCGGTATTGCGCACGAGCTGGAGCAGGAGATGGCCCGTGTGGTGGAAACGTATCAGTGTGAATGGCAGACCACGCTTAACGATCCGAACCGTCTGGCGCTGTTCCGCACGGCGGTGAACGGTCCGGCGACGGAAGAGAACAAACGCTGGCAGGAAATTTGCGGTCTGGATGAGATCCCGGAGCAGGCGGGGATCGGCGCCCGGCTGGGGCGTAAGCCGATCGCGCTGTTCCGTTTTGGCAAATCGGTCTATGCCCTTGACGATCAGGAGCCAGGCAGCGATGCGAACGTGCTGTCACGCGGTATTCTTGGCGATGCGGCGGGTGAGCCGGTGGTCATCTCGCCGCTCTATAAACAGCGTATTCGCCTGCGCGACGGCTGCCAGGTGGATAACGGTGAGCCTGCGGTGCGCGCCTGGCCGGTGAAAATCGAAAACGGCAAGGTGTGGGTGGGGAACGACGCGTTGCTGGTCCGTGCGGAGGCATCATGAATGAAACTCGAACAACCTGCCCGTACTGCGGCGTCGGTTGCGGCGTGGTGGCCCGGGTTGAGGGCGACAAGGTCACGGTGCGCGGCGATGAACGCCATCCCGCCAGTTTTGGACGGCTGTGCGTCAAAGGCGCGGCGTTAGGTGAAACCACGGGCCTGCAGGGGCGGCTGTTGCACCCGGTGGTGGACGGGCTGGAGGTGGACTGGCCGCAGGCGTTAAGCGCGGCCGGCGAGCGGCTGCGGGCGATTATCGACACCTGGGGGCCGCAGGCGGTGGCGTTTTACGCCTCCGGCCAGCTACTCACCGAGGATTACTACGCTGCCAATAAGCTGATGAAAGGGTTTATCGGCGCGGCGAACATCGATACCAACTCGCGGCTCTGCATGTCGTCGGCGGTAGCAGGCTATAAGCGCGCATTTGGCGAAGATGTGGTGCCGTGCAGCTATGAGGACGTGGAGAACAGCGATCTGGTGGTGCTGGTGGGTTCAAACGCGGCATGGACGCATCCGGTGCTTTATCAGCGGCTGGTTCAGGCGCGGCAAAACAATCCGCAAATGAAAGTGGTGGTGATCGATCCGCGTAAAACCGCCACCTGTGATATCGCCGACCTGCATCTGGCGCTCGCGCCCGGCAGTGACGCCGGGCTGTTTGTCGGTTTGCTCAACCTGATTCAGGGTACTGACGACTGGCCGATTGCCCGCGTGGCCGGGTTTTGTGGTCTTGATGCACAGGAGATTGCCACGTTTTACGACTGGTTCCTCACGGCGCCGCGTGCCATTACGCTCTACACCATGGGGATCAACCAGTCTTCCAGCGGCAGCGACAAGTGCAACGCCATCATTAACGTTCATCTTGCGAGCGGGAAATTTGCCCGTCAGGGCTGCGGGCCGTTTTCGCTGACCGGCCAGCCAAACGCGATGGGGGGACGGGAAGTGGGGGGACTCGCGAATCAGCTGGCGGCGCACATGAACTTCGAGCCGGACGATCTCTCGCGGGTGGCGCGTTTCTGGGGAACCGAACGGCTGGCGCAAACGCCGGGCCTGATGGCCGTTGATCTGTTTGACGCCATTGCCCGCGGTGAGGTAAAGGCGGTATGGATCATGGGCACCAATCCGGCTGTCTCGCTGCCGGACAGTCACGCGGTATGCCAGGCGCTGGCTAACTGTCCGCTGGTCATTGTTTCTGAGGTGATGCAGGAGACCGACACCAGCCGCTACGCCCATATTCGTTTCCCGGCGCTGGGCTGGGGAGAGAAAAATGGCACGGTCACCAACTCCGAACGGCGGATCTCGCGCCAGCGCGCCTTTCTGGCTGCCCCGGGCCAGGCAAAACCGGACTGGTGGATAGTTGCCCAGGTGGCGAAACAGCTGGGCTATGGTGAGGCCTTTGCCTGGGAACATCCGCAGGAAATTTTTTGTGAACATGCGGCGCTGTCGGCTTTTGAGAATGACGGGGCACGGGCGTTTAATCTGCATGCGCTGGCGGGGCTTACCCGTGAGGCCTGGGATCAGCTTGAGCCTTATCAGTGGGCGGCGGGCGATTTTCCCCACCGGAATATGGTGCCCGTTGACCCGCGTCCGCACGGCGCGGTGCCAGATGCGTTATATCCGTTGCTGCTGAATACCGGACGCATCCGCGATCAATGGCATACCATGACCCGTACGGGATATGTTCCCGGGCTGATGCAGCATATCTCTGAGCCCTGCGTTGAGATCTGCGCCGCAGATGCCGCGCGTTTCGCCCTTTGCGACGGGCAACTGGCACGGATCAGTTCTCCGCGTGGAGTGATGGTGGCAAAAGTACGTATCAACGATGGACAAAGGGAGGGGGAACTATTCGCGCCCATGCACTGGAATGCGCAGTTTGCCCGTCAGGGAAAGGTTAATACGCTGGTGGCAGGGCGCTGCGATCCGCAGTCCGGCCAGCCGGAGAGTAAACAGACCGCCGTCAGGATCATGCCATGGCAGCCTGAATGGCAGGGAGAGCTGTATGCCCGTGTGCTGCCGGAACTGCCGCCTTCGGTACACTGGTGGCGCAAAGCATCACGCCTGACGGTGGCGGCTGACGAACCGTTGATGCCGTGGGTGAAAGAGTATGCTGAACAGCAGGGCTGGCAGCTGCAACTTGCCCGGACGGATGCGCGCAGCAGCGTACTGGCATGGCATAACGGCGAGCTGATGCTCGGATTCTGGGAAGGGACTACGTTGCCAGCGCTGGCGCATGCGACTATTGAAGAGGCTTTTCGTCGGGCTCCTGAGACGCTTGCGGAGCGGCATGCGCTCCTGAACGGCGCGGGCGCGGGGGAGAGTGTCGATCCGGGACGCATTATCTGTAGCTGTTACTGCGTGGGGGAAAATGCGATACGGGAGGCGATTGTCGGCGGGTGCGATTCCATTGCAGCGCTGGGGGCGAAACTACGGTGTGGCACCAACTGCGGCTCCTGCGTGCCGGAGCTGAAAGGGCTGTTTGGATAATGGTCTAAGAGTGTCGGGTAAAGCGACAATAATGTTCAGGATATTCCTGAAATTTGCGCTAAGACTGCATTTCACAGCTTATCGCGTTAACATTAAAAGCGTTGCCTCATAAACACAGGTTCTTATTTACGACGTTGATGGCTGTATCGTCCCGCATTCGCTTTCTGTTATTACTCTCACTTCTTACGGCGGGTGCCGTTCACGGTGCCCCGAATTCCTTTATGCATCAGGCAGAAAACCCCTTTGATAACAACGGGGACAGTTTGCCCGATCTCGGCATGGCGACGCCAACAGACGAGGGGGAAAAGCACCTGGCCGAAATGGCAAAAGCCTTTGGCGAAGCCAGTATGACCGATAACGGCCTCACCACCGGCGAGCAGGCGCGTCAGTTCGCGTTTGGTAAGGTGCGTGACGCGGTGAGCGGCGAGGTGAATCAGCAGATTGAGTCCTGGCTCTCGCCCTGGGGCAACGCCAGCGTCAATTTACTGGTGGATGACGAGGGGAACTTTAACGGCAGCAGCGGGAGCTGGTTCATCCCCTGGAATGATAACAACCGTTACCTGAGCTGGAGCCAGCTGGGGCTGACGCAGCAGAGTGACGGCCTGGTGAGCAATGCCGGCATCGGTCAGCGCTGGGTTGCCGGAAAATGGCTGCTCGGCTACAACACCTTTTACGATAATCTGCTTGATGAAAACCTGCAGCGTGCCGGACTGGGTGCGGAGGCGTGGGGCGAGAATCTGCGTCTGTCTGCCAATTACTATCAACCGCTGGCCAGCTGGCGCGAGAGTTCGGACGTGCAGGAGCAGCGCATGGCGCGTGGCTATGACGTGACCGCTAAAGCCTGGCTGCCGTGGTTTCATCATTTCAACACCAGCGTCAGCTTTGAGCAGTACTTTGGTGACAACGTTGACCTGTTCAACAGTGGAACCGGCTATCACAACCCGGTGGCGGTCAACCTGGGGCTTAACTATACGCCTGTTCCTCTGGTCACCCTGACGGCGGCGCATAAGCAGGGGGAGAGCGGTGCGAGTCAGAACAACCTCGGGCTTAAGCTCAACTACCGCTTTGGTGTGCCCCTTGCCAAGCAGCTTTCCGCCAGCGAAGTTGCCGCCACGCGCTCCCTGCGCGGCAGTCGCTATGATTCACCGGAGCGGGATAACCTGCCGGTAATGGAGTTCCGCCAGCGCAAAACGCTCTCCGTCTGGCTGGCGACTCCGCCGTGGGATTTGAAAGGGGGCGAGACCGTGATGCTCAAGCTTCAGGTACGCAGCACTCATGGTATTCGGCAGATCCACTGGCAGGGCGATACCCAGGCATTGAGCCTGACTGCGCCTGCCAACACGCACAGCAGCGATGGCTGGAGTGTGATTATGCCTGCCTGGGATGACAGTGACGGGGCGAAGAACCGCTGGCACCTGTCGGCGGTGGTTGAAGATGAAAAAGGACAGCGCGTCTCATCCAATGAGATCACGCTTACCGTGGTTCAGCCGCTTGTCGCGTTACCTGACGACGACCCGCGCTGGAAGTTACTCCCGGATGAGTAATCCTCAGAAAATGCGTTCCTGATGCACCCACACGGCGGCTTCAACGCGGGATTTTAGCTTCATCTTCTTCAGCATATGTTTCACATGCACCTTGACCGTGCTTTCGGTGATATCCAGACGACGGGCGATCATTTTGTTCGGCAGACCCTGGGCAATCAGCTTCAGAATATCGCGTTCGCGCGGGGTTAACTGGCTGACGTCGCGGTCGGAGGTGGCGCGGTTCGCCCGCAGGCTGGCGGCCAGCACCGGGGTTAACGCCTCGCTCAGTACCATTTCGCCTGCGGCAGCCTGTTGCAGGGCCTTGAGCAGATCTTCCGGCTCCATATCTTTCAGCAGGTAGCCGTCTGCACCGCGTTTTAACGCCGTGACGACATCTTCTTCATGGTTTGAGACGCTGAAGACCACCACGCGTCCCGACAGCGATTTTTCACGCAGCTTATCGAGCGTCTCCAGACCGTTCATGCCTGGCATGTTCAGATCGAGCAGGATCAAATCAGGATCAAGCGATTCGGCAAGTTCAATACCTTGTTCACCGTTGCTGGCTTCGCCAACCACGGTGATATCAGGTGCCATGCTGACCAGCTGTTTTACGCCAGTACGCAGCATCGGATGGTCGTCAATCAACAGGATGGATGCCGGTTCCTGATTAGTCATGGGTTTCTCCCTGGATAGTTGTGAGGGGTTTTTCGGGGATAAAGGTGACAACCACTTCTGTGCCACCTGTTTCTCGCCGACGAACCTGGCAATCACCGCGCAGGCTTTGGGCGCGGTCTCGCATGATAATTAAACCGTAATGGTTTGTCCGTTCGGCATTTTCCGGCACGCCGCGGCCGTTGTCATGAACCGTGAGCTTCACCTGATTATCGTGCTGGCTAACGGTAACGGTGACCGCCGTCGCGTCAGCATGTTTTAGCACGTTGCTCAGCGCTTCGCGGGCGATCTGCAGTAAATGAATGGCCTGATGAGAAGGCACAAAACGAGGCGGTAACTGGTAATCGAGCTTCACCGGGAACCCCAGTCGGGCGCTAAATTCCTGGCAGCTTGCTTCCAGCGCCGGGCGCAGGCCGGGCTCGGTGAGCTGCAGGCGGAAGGTGGTCAGCAGTTCGCGAAGTTGTACCCAGGAGGTATTCAGCTCGTTGCGGATCTGGCTCAGCAGCGCTTTGTTGCTTTCCGGCATTTCTGCGGCCTGCATTTGCAGACAGCTGACCTGCATTTTCATACAGGAGAGCGACTGGGCAATAGAGTCGTGGAGTTCGCGGGCGATGGTGGCGCGCTCTTCCATCACGATCAGCTGCTGCTGCTTCTCCTGATGGCGGTCTAGGGCCAGCGTGGCCGTCAGCTGTTCAACCAGCGTATCCACCAGTTGCTGCTGGTCGTGGCTCAGATGACGCCCGGCGGGCAGGGTCGCCAGCAGAATACCGTACTGGGTGTGGCTGTCTGTCAGCCGCCATTTTAGCGTCGTGCCGCTGGTGGTCAGCGGCGGTAAGCCGCGTGGGCACAGATGGCAGCCTTTGTCATCGCAGGTCATGTCTGACTGACAGGTAAACTCCTGGTGATTTTCTTCATCTTCCATGTCGTACACCCGAAGCTCCAGGTCGTGCAGCAGGGTCAGATTCTGCAGGCCATTCAGGACCGGAGAGAGACGTTCGCACAGCGGCACCTGCATATGCAGGCGTCGATTAGCCTGCCACAGGAACGAGAGGATCTCGTTTTTCTGCTCCAGCCCCGCGGTTTTCTCCTGTACGCGTTTTTCCAGCACCGCATAACTCTCGGCGAGTTCATCTGACATGGTGTTGAGCGCCTGGCCCAGCATCGCCATTTCGTTACGTCCGCTGATGTGGGTGCGCTGGGTAAAATCCCGGGCAGTCACCGCGCGGGCCATCGCCAGCAGTTGCTTCCAGGGATTCAGCAGCCGGGCGCGCAGCCAGACAATGGTGAAAATCAGCAGCAGCCCCATAAACAGCGCCATCGCCCGGTGGATCATCACCACCCGGTCGATGCGTAATTCGGTGGTTTGATCGAAAGAGGAGACCAGGGTATCAATGCGGGAAACGAACCCGGCGACATCACGGGCAACGGTATCAGGATTTTTCGCCTGCTTTAACCCCGGCTCCAGCTGAGTGTGCCAGTAGCCCTGAAGGGCTTTAAGCTGGGATTCCTGACCGGCACGAATCGCGGCACTTTCCAGTTCGGTGCTGAAAGCGGTATGTTCCATATCGTCCAGCAGCTTCTGATCGTCCTGGGTTAACGGCACCGATGCCAGTAGACGATAACTCTGCATGCGTAGTGAGCCTGCCTCGTTGATGGCATGGGCATTACCCTGTACACCCTGTACCAGCCAGCCGGAAATCGCCATGCCGGTCACGCCGATGGCGGTGGACAGCAAAACGATCAGGGCGACCTGATTGACGAGTGTTAGCGGAGATAAACATCTTTTTAACATAGAGTTGCCGGGCTCCTGACGTGGCCTGCTTGCAGGAATGGCGTTATTCTGGTGCATACCCTGGAGTATACCCATACCAATAAAGGATTACCTCTAAATTGCCAATGGGGTAAGGCTCAGGGGGAGGAATTGACAGCGAGACGTCAGTCCTGTGAAAAACCACGTCTTTTTTACCGTTTTACTCTACTCACTAAGGATGATGGCTTTTTTTTCGCCGCAAATCCTCCCACTTTTCCTTTGATTTATATCAACTTACCGCCGCCCTAAAACCCTAATGTTTGCAGCATCATTCGAGAATCAGAGGTGTCTATGAGTCACACATCCGCTCCCGAAAGGGAAAATGGTGCCGTTATAACTGACTGGCGTCCGGAAGATCCGGCGTTCTGGCAGCAGCGCGGCCACCGTGTCGCAAGCCGAAATCTGTGGATTTCCGTTCCATGTTTATTGTTAGCGTTTTGCGTATGGATGTTATTCAGCGCGGTAGCGGTGAACCTGCCTAAGGTCGGATTTACCTTTACCACCGATCAGTTGTTTATGCTGACTGCGCTGCCGTCGCTGTCGGGAGCCTTGCTGCGCGTGCCTTACGCGTTCATGGTGCCGGTTTTTGGCGGTCGTCGCTGGACGGCGTTCAGTACCGGTATCATGATCGTGCCTTGTGTGTGGCTCGGTTTTGCTGTGCAGGACACCTCCACGCCATTTAGCGTGTTCGTGATCATCTCTCTGCTCTGCGGCTTTGCGGGCGCAAACTTCGCGTCCAGCATGGCAAACATCAGCTTCTTCTTCCCGAAAGCGAAGCAGGGCGGTGCGCTGGGGATTAACGGCGGCCTGGGTAACATGGGCGTCAGCGTAATGCAGCTGATTGCACCGCTGGCGATCTCCGTCTCTATCTTCGCGGCGTTTGGCGGCGGTGGGGTGACGCAGGCAGATGGCTCTTCCCTCTATCTGCAAAACGCGGCCTGGATCTGGGTACCGTTCCTGGTGGTCTTTACCCTTGCGGCCTGGTTCTTTATGAATGATCTGTCTGCATCGAAGGCATCCCTGAGCGAGCAGTTGCCGGTGCTGAAGCGCGGCCACCTGTGGGTGATGGCGCTGCTCTATCTGGCGACCTTTGGCTCGTTCATTGGTTTCTCTGCGGGCTTTGCCATGCTGTCGAAAACCCAGTTCCCGGAGGTGCAAATTCTGCAGTTCGCCTTCTTCGGACCGTTTATTGGCGCGCTGGCGCGTTCGCTGGGCGGCATGGTCTCTGACCGTCTGGGCGGGACCCGCGTGACGCTGATTAACTTCGTTGTGATGGCTGTCTTCTGTGCGCTGCTGTTCCTGACCCTGCCAGCCGACGGGCAGGGGGGTAACTTCATCGCCTTCTTCGGCGTGTTTATGGTGCTGTTCCTGACGGCCGGGCTGGGAAGTGCTTCTACCTTCCAGATGATCTCCGTCATCTTCCGTAAGCTGACCATGGACCGCGTGAAAGCGCAGGGCGGTAGCGAAGAGCAGGCCATGCGCGAAGCGGCAACGGATACGGCGGCAGCGCTGGGCTTTATCTCCGCGATTGGCGCTATCGGTGGCTTCTTTATTCCAAAAGCGTTCGGGATCTCGCTGGACCTGACCGGCTCCCCGGCAGGAGCAATGAAAGTATTCCTCGTTTTCTATATCGCCTGTGTCGCCATCACGTGGCTGGTATATGGCCGTAATTCCAAGAAAAATAAGTAAGTTTGATTATCCGTTTACGCGACCTTCGGGTCGCGTTTTTTTATTTCCTCAGTAGTTACAACATACTCCTGGCTTTTCTAACGTCCCGCCCGCAGGTAACTCTGTGATCGCCATCGCTTTTCAGCCGAGCCTACCCCTTAATACCCGAGATGTTAAAAACAGGCGGGCTTATTGTACGATAAATAAAAAATACCCTTTAAAATCATGTAGATATAAATATAAAAATTCTACCGCTTTGGTGGTATTCGTTATAACACCTCACTTCATAGTCCCCCTCCGTCTTGATCGTTATCAATTCTCCCTCTCTTACAGGACGTTACCTTCGCTGCAAATCAGCAATGTCGATTTAGAGAGCCACAGGCTCCACACAGGAGATACCCGATGAGCAAATTTTTGGACCGGTTTCGCTACTTCAAACAGAAGGGTGAAACTTTTGCCGATGGGCACGGCCAGGTTCTGGATACCAACCGGGACTGGGAAGACGGTTACCGCCAGCGCTGGCAGCATGACAAAGTCGTCCGTTCAACCCACGGTGTAAACTGCACTGGCTCGTGTAGCTGGAAGATTTTCGTTAAAAACGGTCTGGTGACCTGGGAAATGCAGCAGACCGACTATCCGCGCACCCGCCCGGATATGCCGAACCATGAACCACGTGGCTGCCCGCGTGGCGCCAGCTACTCCTGGTATCTCTACAGTGCGAACCGTCTTAAATATCCTCTGATGCGCAAGCGCCTGATGAAAATGTGGCGTGAAGCCAAGGTGCAGCACAGCGATCCGGTAGAGGCGTGGGCATCCATCATCGAAGACGCCGACAAAGCGAAAAGCTTCAAGCAGGCGCGTGGCCGCGGTGGTTTTGTTCGCTCCTCCTGGAAAGAGGTGAATGAGCTGATCGCCGCCTCTAACGTCTATACCGTCAAAACTTACGGTCCTGACCGCGTGGCAGGCTTCTCGCCGATCCCGGCGATGTCGATGGTCTCTTACGCTTCTGGCGCGCGCTATCTTTCCCTGATTGGGGGAACCTGTCTGAGCTTCTACGACTGGTACTGCGACCTGCCACCAGCGTCTCCACAGACCTGGGGTGAACAGACCGATGTGCCGGAGTCCGCCGACTGGTATAACTCAAGCTACATTATCGCCTGGGGCTCAAACGTACCGCAGACCCGTACCCCGGATGCACACTTCTTTACTGAAGTGCGTTACAAAGGCACCAAAACCGTTGCGGTGACCCCGGACTACGCCGAAATTGCCAAGCTGTGTGACCTGTGGCTGGCGCCTAAACAGGGTACTGACTCCGCGATGGCGCTGGCGATGGGCCACGTCATGCTGCGTGAATTCCACCTCGATAAACCAAGCCAGTACTTCACCGATTACGTGCGTCGTTATACCGACATGCCAATGCTGGTGATGCTGGAAGAGCGTGACGGCTACTACGCGGCAGGCCGTACGCTGCGTGCGGCGGATCTGGTGGACGCGCTGGGCCAGGAAAACAACCCTGAGTGGAAAACCGTCGCGTATAACAGCAACGGTGAGCTGGTGGTGCCAAACGGTTCAATCGGCTTCCGCTGGGGTGAGAAGGGCAAATGGAACCTTGAACAACGTAACGGTACAACCGGCGAAGAGACCGAGCTGCGCCTGAGCATGCTGGGCAGCCAGGATGAGATCGCAGAAGTGGGCTTCCCGTACTTCGGCGGCGAAGGTTCTGAGCACTTCAACAAGGTTGAGCTACAGAACGTCCTGATGCACAAACTGCCGGTGAAACGCCTGCAACTGGCCGACGGCTCTAGCGCCCTGGTGACCACCGTGTATGACCTGACGCTGGCCAACTACGGTCTGGAGCGCGGTCTGAACGATGAAAACTGCGCGACCAGCTACGACGATGTGAAGGCGTACACCCCAGCCTGGGCGGAGCAGATCACCGGCGTACCGCGTGCGCAGATCACCCGTATCGCCCGTGAATTCGCAGAAAACGCTGACAAAACCCATGGTCGTTCAATGATTATTGTCGGTGCCGGTCTGAACCACTGGTATCACCTCGATATGAACTACCGTGGCCTGATCAATATGCTGATCTTCTGCGGCTGCGTCGGTCAGAGCGGTGGCGGCTGGGCGCACTACGTGGGCCAGGAAAAACTGCGTCCGCAGACTGGCTGGCAGCCGCTGGCGTTTGCCCTTGACTGGCAGCGTCCGGCGCGTCATATGAACAGCACTTCCTACTTCTATAACCACTCCAGCCAGTGGCGCTATGAGACGGTTACCGCGCAGGAGCTGCTGTCGCCAATGGCAGATAAATCCCGCTACAGCGGTCATCTGATCGACTTTAACGTCCGCGCTGAACGCATGGGCTGGCTGCCGTCCGCGCCTCAGCTGGGTACTAACCCGCTGCGCATTGCAGAAGAGGCGAAGAAGGCAGGAATGTCGCCGGTGGATTACACCGTTAATTCTCTGAAAGACGGTTCAATCCGTTTCGCGGCCGAGCAGCCGGAAAACGGTAAAAACCATCCGCGTAACCTGTTCATCTGGCGTTCCAACCTGCTGGGCTCGTCCGGTAAAGGCCACGAGTACATGCTGAAATACCTGCTCGGTACCGAAAACGGTATCCAGGGTAAAGATCTCGGCAAGCAGGGCGGCGTGAAGCCGGAAGAGGTGGAGTGGAAAGACAACGGTCTCGACGGCAAGCTGGATCTGGTGGTGACCCTCGACTTCCGTCTCTCCAGCACCTGCCTGTACTCCGATATCGTGCTGCCTACCGCTACCTGGTACGAAAAAGACGACATGAATACCTCGGATATGCATCCGTTTATTCATCCGCTGTCTGCGGCCGTTGACCCGGCGTGGGAATCAAAAAGCGACTGGGATATCTACAAAGACATCGCGAAGAAATTCTCTGAAGTCTGCGTAGGGCACCTGGGCAAAGAGACCGACGTGGTGACGCTGCCTATCCAGCACGACTCCGCTGCTGAACTGGCGCAGCCGCTGGACGTGAAGGACTGGAAAAAAGGTGAATGTGACCTGATCCCGGGCGTAACGGCGCCGCACATTATTCCGGTGGAACGTGACTATCCGGCGACCTACGAGCGCTTTACCTCTATCGGCCCGCTGATGGAGAAAATCGGCAACGGCGGGAAAGGGATTGCCTGGAACACTCAGAGCGAAATGGATCTGCTGCGCAAGCTCAATTACACCAAGGCGGACGGCCCGGCCAAAGGCCAGCCGATGCTGAATACGGCGATTGATGCGGCAGAAATGATCCTGACCCTGGCACCGGAAACCAACGGCCAGGTTGCCGTGAAGGCCTGGAAAGCGCTGAGCGAATTCACCGGCCGCGACCATACGCATCTGGCGCTCAACAAAGAAGACGAAAAAATCCGCTTCCGCGATATTCAGGCGCAGCCGCGCAAAATTATCTCCAGCCCGACCTGGTCTGGCCTGGAAGATGAACATGTCTCTTACAACGCCGGGTATACCAACGTTCACGAGCTGATCCCATGGCGTACTCTGTCCGGTCGTCAGTCGCTGTATCAGGATCACCAGTGGATGCGTGACTTCGGCGAAAGCCTGCTGGTTTACCGTCCACCAATCGACACCCGCTCCGTGAAAGCGGTGATGGGCGCGAAATCGAACGGCAACCCGGAGAAGGCGCTGAACTTCCTGACGCCGCACCAGAAGTGGGGGATCCACTCTACTTATAGCGACAACCTGCTGATGCTGACCTTGTCCCGCGGTGGTCCGATTGTGTGGATGAGTGAAGCGGACGCCAAAGATCTGGGTATTGAAGATAACGACTGGATCGAAGTGTTCAACAGCAACGGCGCCCTGACGGCGCGTGCGGTGGTGAGCCAGCGCGTACCGGCCGGGATGACCATGATGTACCACGCGCAGGAACGTATCGTGAACCTGCCGGGTTCAGAGATCACCGAGCAGCGCGGCGGTATTCACAACTCCGTGACCCGTATTACGCCGAAGCCGACCCACATGATCGGTGGCTATGCACAGCTGGCCTACGGCTTTAACTACTACGGTACGGTAGGTTCTAACCGCGATGAGTTCGTGGTGGTACGTAAGATGAAAAATATTAACTGGTTAGATGGCGAAGGTAATGACCAGGTACAGGAGAGCGTAAAATGAAAATTCGTTCACAAGTCGGCATGGTGCTGAATCTGGATAAATGCATCGGCTGTCATACCTGCTCAGTCACCTGTAAGAACGTCTGGACCAGCCGTGAAGGGATGGAATACGCCTGGTTCAACAACGTGGAAAGTAAGCCGGGTACCGGCTTCCCGACCGACTGGGAAAACCAGGAGAAGTGGAAGGGCGGCTGGATCCGTAAAATCAACGGTAAGCTGCAGCCGCGCATGGGTAACCGTGCGATGCTGCTGGGTAAAATCTTCGCCAACCCGCATCTGCCGGGTATCGAAGATTATTACGAACCGTTTGACTACGACTACCAGAACCTGCATAACGCGCCGGAAAGTAAGCACCAGCCGATCGCCCGTCCTCGCTCGCTGATCACCGGCCAGCGCATGGACAAAATTACCAGCGGTCCAAACTGGGAAGAGATTCTGGGCGGCGAGTTCGAAAAACGCGCCAAAGACCAGAACTTCGAGAACATGCAGAAGGCGATGTACGGCCAGTTTGAAAACACCTTCATGATGTACCTGCCGCGTCTGTGTGAGCACTGCCTCAACCCGGCGTGCGTGGCGACCTGCCCGAGCGGCGCCATCTACAAGCGTGAAGAAGACGGCATCGTGCTGATCGACCAGGACAAGTGCCGCGGCTGGCGTATGTGCATCACCGGCTGCCCGTACAAAAAAATCTACTTCAACTGGAAGAGCGGTAAGTCTGAGAAGTGCATCTTCTGCTACCCACGTATCGAAGCCGGTATGCCGACCGTTTGCTCCGAGAGCTGCGTAGGCCGTATTCGTTACCTCGGCGTGCTGCTGTATGACGCAGACGCGATTGAAAATGCCGCGAGCACCGAGAACGAGAAAGATCTGTACCAGCGTCAGCTGGACGTGTTCCTTGACCCGAACGATCCGAAAGTGATTGAGCAGGCGCTGAAAGACGGCATTCCGCAGAGCGTAATCGACGCGGCGCAGCAGTCTCCGGTATACAAAATGGCGATGGACTGGAAGCTGGCCCTGCCGCTGCACCCGGAATACCGCACGCTGCCGATGGTCTGGTACGTGCCGCCTCTGTCGCCGATTCAGTCAGCCGCGGATGCAGGCGAGCTGGGCAGCAACGGCATTCTGCCGGA
The DNA here is from genome assembly GCF_050031465.1 of Enterobacter cloacae complex sp. 277I4. Taxonomy (NCBI): domain Bacteria; kingdom Pseudomonadati; phylum Pseudomonadota; class Gammaproteobacteria; order Enterobacterales; family Enterobacteriaceae; genus Enterobacter; species Enterobacter cloacae complex sp. 277I4. Next base: position 2,875,882 of record NZ_JBLGWC010000001.1, on the reverse strand, counting down.
CGTGGAGAGCTTGCGTATCCCGGTTCAGTACCTGGCAAACCTGCTGACCGCAGGCGATACCCAGCCGGTACTGCTGGCGCTGAAACGTATGCTGGCGATGCGCCACTTCAAACGTGCGGAAACGGTGGACGGCGTGACCGACACCCGTGCGCTGGAAGAGGTCGGCCTGACCGAAGCGCAGGCCCAGGAGATGTACCGCTACCTGGCCATTGCCAACTATGAAGATCGTTTCGTGGTACCAAGCAGCCACCGTGAACTGGCCCGCGAAGCCTTCCCGGAGAAAAACGGTTGTGGCTTTAGCTTTGGCGACGGTTGCCACGGGTCAGACAGCAAATTCAACCTGTTCAACAGCCGCCGCATCGACGCCATGGATGTGACCAGCAAAACGGAGCCGCACCCATGATTGAACTCGTGATTGTTTCGCGTCTGCTGGAGTACCCGGATGCCGCGCTGGCGCAGCATCAGCAGGAACTCTTTGATGCGCTCGCGTCCTCTGAAAACCTGGATAAAGAAGATGCCCAGACACTGGGCGTTTTCCTCCGCGACCTGTTAGCGCGCGATCTTCTCGATGCGCAGGCGGATTACAGCCAGCTGTTTGATCGCGGTCGCGCAACCTCGCTGCTGCTGTTTGAACACGTTCACGGTGAATCCCGCGATCGGGGGCAGGCGATGGTGGACCTGATGGCCCAGTACGAGCAGCACGGCCTGCAGCTCGACAGCCGCGAGCTGCCGGATCATCTGCCGCTGTACCTGGAGTATCTGGCGCAGTTGCCAAAAGAAGAAGCGCTGGGTGGTCTGCAGGACATCGCGCCGATTCTGGCGTTGCTCAGCGCCCGTCTTCAGCAGCGCGAGAGCCGCTATGCGGTGCTGTTTGGGGTGCTGGTGAAGCTGGCGAATGCCTCGGTCGACAGTGAAAAAGTGGCGGAGAAAATTGCGGACGAAGCCCGCGACGACACGCCACAGGCGCTGGATGCAGTCTGGGAAGAAGAGCAGGTGAAATTCTTTGCTGACCAGAGCTGCGGCGAATCTGAAATTTCGGCTCACCAGCGTCGTTTTGCCGGCGCGGTTGCCCCGCAATATTTGAATATCTCTAACGGAGGACGGCACTAATGCACTTCCTGAATATGTTCTTCTTTGACATTTACCCGTATATCGCGGGCACCGTGTTCCTGGTGGGAAGCTGGCTGCGTTATGACTATGGTCAGTACACCTGGCGTGCTGCCTCCAGCCAGATGCTGGATCGTAAAGGGATGCACGTTGCGTCTAACCTGTTCCACATCGGTATTCTGGGAATTTTTGCCGGCCACTTCCTGGGAATGCTGACGCCACACTGGATGTATGAAGCGTGGCTGCCCATCGAAGTGAAGCAGAAGATGGCGATGATCGCGGGTGGCGCTTGCGGCGTGATGACCCTGGTGGGTGGTCTGCTGCTGCTGAAACGCCGTCTGTTCAGTCCGCGCGTGCGGGCTACCACTACCACGGCGGATATCCTGATCCTCTCTCTGCTGATGGTTCAGTGCGCACTGGGTCTGCTGACCATTCCATTCTCGGCGCAGCATATGGACGGTAGCGAGATGATGAAGCTGGTGGGATGGGCGCAGTCCGTAGTGACCTTCCACGGAGGCGCATCTGAACATCTGGATGGGGTGGCGTTTATCTTCCGCCTGCACCTGGTGTTGGGTATGACCCTGTTTGTGCTGTTCCCGTTCTCTCGTCTGGTGCACATCTGGAGCGCGCCGGTGGAGTACCTGACGCGCAAATACCAGATTGTGCGTGCCCGTCGCTAATTTGTCGTTTTGATACTAACCCCGCATTCGCGGGGTTTTTTTTCGCCCCAGCCCAGATTATTGCCTGCCGCAGCAAACAGGATCAGCGCGCCGCCCGCCAGTTGGGTAATATCCAGCGAATGCCCGAAGACCACATTATCGACAACGATGGCTACTACCGGATAGATAAAGGACAGTGAACCGGTAATGGGCGTCGGAAGTTTTTGGATGGCGCTATACAGCAGCTGATACATGATACCGGTATGGACAATGCCCAGCGTCAGTAAAATTGGCCACGGAAAATCAGCGGACAAGGCGGGCATACGGGCAAACGGCAGTAGCATTACCACGCCTGTCAGCACCTGAATAAACGCTATATGCTGTGGCGCGATGGATTTCAGTTTGCGGGCAATAATCGCCGTCAACGCATAGAAGAACGCCGCACCCAGTGCCAGACCCATCCCCGCGAGCCAGGCTGAGCCATGGGAACCGGACAGTTCGCCTGAGAGCAAAATTATCACCCCGCCGAAGGCAAGAAACAGCCAGCCCCATTTGACCAGACTGACGCGTTCGCCTAATAACATACCCATTAACACCAGCATAAAGGGTTGAGTGTTATAAACCACAGTGGAAAGGCCAATCGAAATACGTTCATAGGCAGCGAACAGCAGTAGCCAGTTCACCACTAATGTTACCCCGCCGAGAATAGCCAGCAGCAGAGAGGTACGGGTTAGGGGACTAAAGGGTTTTTGGCTCATTCTAATGAAAATGAACAATGCGATTGCGCCGATCAGACAGCGCCAGAAAACCACTTCTGACACTGGCAGTCCGGAGAGTAAAACAAACGCGCCAATCGAGCCGGAAATTAACATCGCCAGGCTCATTTGCCAGACGCCTTTATATAAGTCACGCATCATTCACCTCCTGGTTGATGACGCTATTGTCGAAAATTGCTGTCGGGTTTTACAGGGTTCAGATAAGGTTAAATACGCGAATGGCTTTTTAAAATTAGGTGAAAACGATGGAATACCTTCTCGATGATATCGATCGGCAAATTTTGGCTTGTCTGGTCGAGGATGCGCGTATGTCGCTGAAGGTGCTCAGCGGCCGTATCGGTCTGACCTCGCCCAGCACGGCAGAACGCCTGAAAAGGCTGGAAGAGCGTGGAGTGATTCAGGGTTACGGTGCCCGGGTCAATCTGGCGGCGTTAGGTTATACGCTGCAGGCGCTGGTGCGGGTTCGCCCGTTGCCTGGACTGTTACATAAAGTGGATAAATACATCCAGGCGATGCCGGAGTGCATTGAAAGTGACAAAGTGACCGGTGAAGACTGTTTTGTCATCCGGCTGGTGGTGCGGTCAATTGAGCAACTGGATGTGTTGCTGGACGGGCTGGCGGAGCATGCCCAGTGTAATACGTCGATTGTGAAGAGCTCACCGGTGAAGCGACGCTTGCCGCCGATGTAAACGTCTGTCGCCGGGTGGCGGCTACGCCTTACCCGGCCTACGAAAGTTTGCTCGGTTAGGTTTTATTATGATTTTTGGAATTAATGGTGGTGGGGGAAGGATTACTCGGCGCGTTGCGCCTCGCCCTTCGGGTCGTTGCCTGCGGCAACGCTTTCTCGCTACGCTCGAATCGAACCTTAGTCGAAGCTTCTCATCCTTCCCGCATGCGATGAATATAGAGCACTTAGCGAAGTGTGAGTTTGATACGGCATGGAAGTAATGGTGGTGGGGGAAGGATTCGAACCTTCGAAGTCGATGACGGCAGATTTACAGTCTGCTCCCTTTGGCCGCTCGGGAACCCCACCACGGGGTAATGCTTGTACTGGCCTGCTTCCTGCTGGAAGCGGGGCGCATCATATCAAATGACACGCCCCTGTAAAGCGTTACCACAAGAAAAATAAACTGGTTGCCTGATTTTTACCCGCAAAGCTGTAAAGCTAACCAATTCATTTCACTGTCGATTAAAGAATGATCGTTCTGTTACCGTAAACGAATACGCGCTGCGCCAGCACCTGATAGAGTGCGCGGCTCAGAACGTTCTTCTCAACATCGCGTCCGGCACGCATCATGTCTTCCGCCGTGTAGGTGTGATCCACATGAATCACGTCCTGCATGATGATTGGGCCTTCATCCAGATTGTCATTCACGTAATGCGCCGTTGCGCCGATGATCTTCACGCCGCGTTCATAGGCCTGGTGGTAGGGGCGTGCGCCAATAAAGGCGGGCAGGAAGGAGTGGTGAATGTTAATAATTTTGTTCGGGAAACGCGCCACGAAGGAGGGCGTCAGCACGCGCATGTATTTCGCCAGGACAACGTAGTCCGGGTTGTGCGCTTCAATAGCCTCTGCCATCAGGTTGTCGTGCTCTTCACGCGTATGGCCTTCATGGCTCACCAGCTCGAACGGAATATCAAAACGTTCTACCAGCGTACGCAGCGTCTCGTGGTTACCGATAACGGCGGCGATTTCGACATCCAGACCGCCGTAGTTAGCTTTCATCAGCAGATCGCCCAGGCAGTGGGCTTCTTTGGTCACCAGAATTACGATGCGACGACGGCCTGCTGGTGTCAACTCGCGTACGGAACCTTCCGGCAGCGCGCTGTCCAGATCGGCAAGCAGAGTGGTGTCGTTGAAAATACCTTCCAGTTCGGTACGCATGAAGAAACGACCGGTACGGTGGTCAACGAATTCGTTGTTCTGCACGATATTCAATTCATGTTTGTAACAGATGTTGGTAATTCGTGCGATCAGCCCTTTTTGATCGGGACAGATGGTGCGCAGAACTTTACGTTGTAGTGATTGCATCGCCGGGAAATCCTGTTTGAGTATTTGCGAAGTCTCGGTTGTCGGGCGTTACTGCCCGCAACACTTTTTAAATTTTTTACCAGAACCACAAGGGCAGGGATCGTTACGACCAAACTGCGGGCGCGTTCCGTCAATATAATACCATTGCCCGCTTTCCTTTAAGAACCGGGAACGCTCGATAATGGCACCCGGTTTATTGTGTTCAGTAAACCGGGCAACAAAGCTGACGTAACCTTCATTTTCGTGACTACCGGGTGCGGATTCATAAACGGTAAGACCGAGCCACTGGGTATTGGCGAACCCGGCTTCGATCTCCTGTTTGAAACTGGCGGCCTGGCATGAGGGGTGCCAGGTTTTAATCAGGTAGTCTGCGTCCTTGATCACAAAAGCGGTATACCGTGAACGCATAAGGTGTGATGGGTCTGGTGCAACCTGATCGCCAGAAAGATATCGCTGGCAACATAGGCTATACTCCAGAGCGCTACCACAGGGGCAGAGTTGAGACACGATTCTCTTCCTGGAACAAAAAATTAAGGGCGTAAAACGCTTCGGGTAGCACCATGTTAACTGAGCTGTTGCGTTGACGCTATGTCGGGAATCCAGGGGAAGTAAAACAGGGCGAATGAGAAAGGTTAAAATTGGACTGGCGCTGGGCTCAGGTGCAGCCCGCGGATGGTCACACATCGGCGTGATAAATGCCTTAAACCAGATGGGCGTCGATGTCGATATTGTTGCAGGATGTTCGATTGGATCGCTGGTAGGTTCCGCCTATGCGTGCGGCAAATTGCCCGAACTTGAAGCGTGGGTGCGATCCTTCAGTTACTGGGACGTGCTGCGCCTGATGGACCTTTCGTGGCAGCGCGGCGGTTTGCTTCGCGGTGAACGCGTCTTCAACCAGTTCCGTCAGATTATGCCTCTTCAGGACTTCAGCGATTGTCAGCTGCCATTTGGCGCCGTGGCGACGAATCTCAGTACGGGACGTGAGCTGTGGCTGACCGAAGGGGATATCCACCTTGCCGTTCGCGCCTCCTGCAGTATGCCGGGCCTTATGGCTCCTGTCCCGCATAATGGGTACTGGCTTGTTGATGGCGGAGTCGTTAACCCCGTGCCAATCTCTTTGACGCGCGCAATGGGGGCTGACATCGTGATCGCGGTCGATTTGCAACACGACGCTCACCTGATGCAGCAAGACCTCATGCCGGTCAATTTGCAAAGCGAAGATGCCGAGGCGGAAAAACTGGCCTGGCATGAGCGCTTACGCGGGCGAATTGGTCGGATAGCCGCGCGCCGCTCGGTCGCTGCACCCACGGCAATGGAGATTATGACCACCTCAATCCAGGTGCTGGAAAACCGCCTGAAACGTAACCGTATGGCGGGCGACCCACCGGATATTCTGATTCAACCCTATTGTCCACAAATCTCTACCCTTGATTTCCATCGGGCTGAGGCCGCCATCGCAGCGGGCTCTTTAGCCGTCGAAAAGAAAATGGACGAATTATTGCCATTTGTGCGAACCGCACGTTGAGCACCTTTTTTTGACTACTTCAGCAAAATCTGACAGGCGATAGTGCCGATAGCATGCCACTATTTAGTAACTGTCAGCCAGGGGAGGAACCATGACGCAGCCATTGGCCGGAAAACACATTTTGATTGTTGAAGACGAGCCCGTTTTCCGATCGCTACTGGATTCGTGGTTATCCTCGCTGGGGGCAACCACTGCCCTGGCTGAAGATGGTGTTGATGCCCTGGAAAAAATGGTCAGTATCACGCCCGATCTGATGATCTGTGATATCGCAATGCCGCGGATGAATGGCCTGAAGTTGGTTGAACATCTGCGTAATGAGGGCAACCAGACGCCCATACTGGTGATCTCCGCGACGGAAAATATGGCGGATATTGCCAAAGCATTACGTCTGGGGGTGCAGGATATTCTGCTGAAACCAGTAAAAGATCTGAACCGTTTGCGTGAAACGGTATTGGCCTGCCTTTATCCGAATATGTTTAATTCCCGTGTCGAGGAAGAAGAGCGCCTTTTCCAGGACTGGGATGCTTTAGTCAGTAATCCGCCTGCCGCGGCCAAGCTATTGCAGGAACTTCAGCCGCCGGTACAACAGACCTTTTCACACTGTCGAATAAATTATCGCCAGCTTGTGGCCGCGGATCAGCCCGGTCTGGTGCTGGATATTGCGCCATTATCGGATTCCGATCTTGCGTTTTATTCCCTGGATGTTACCCGTGCCGGGGATAATGGTGTATTAGCAGCGTTATTACTTCGTGCGCTATTTAACGGGCTGTTGCAGGAACAGTTATCGCATCAGGGGCAACGGCTTCCGGAGTTAGGCAGTTTACTTAAACAGGTTAACCAGCTTTTTCGCCAGGCCAATTTACCAGGACAATTTCCATTGCTGGTTGGCTATTACCATAGTGGATTGAAAAATCTTATCCTCGTTTCAGCGGGTCTGAACGCCTCTCTGAATACCGGGGAACATCATATTCAGGTTAGCAACGGTGTGCCGCTGGGGACATTGGGTACGGCTTATCTTAATCAAATTAGCCATCGCTGTTCTTCCTGGCAGTGCCAAATTTGGGGTGCCGGCGGACGGTTGCGGTTAATGTTGTCCACGGAATAAGCAGTTGGATCTTAATTTTAAGATTGCCTTACCTGTGTTTTGTGGGGAGTGCTACTATCGCTGCCCAGATTCATGCGTATTTATCCTAATTGATCGGCAACGCGTTCTTTTCAGACCCGGACTGTGTGATGAGGCTGATATACTCAACGCGTTATTTAATGCATAAAAGTTCAAAACTTGAACAGCTCAGGAGAATTTGAATGGCTGCCCTAAATTCGAAAGTCAGAAAGGCCGTCATCCCGGTAGCGGGATTGGGGACCAGGATGTTACCAGCAACTAAGGCAATTCCTAAAGAGATGTTGCCACTGGTTGATAAGCCATTAATTCAGTATGTCGTAAACGAATGTATCGCGGCCGGCATCACTGAAATTGTGCTGGTTACACATTCATCTAAAAACTCTATCGAAAACCATTTCGATACCAGTTTCGAACTCGAAGCCATGCTGGAAAAACGCGTTAAGCGTCAGCTGTTAGAAGAAGTTCAGTCTATTTGCCCTCCGCACGTTACCATTATGCAGGTGCGTCAGGGGCTGGCGAAAGGTCTGGGCCACGCGGTACTTTGTGCATATCCTGTTGTGGGTAATGAACCTGTTGCGGTCATTCTGCCAGACGTCATTCTGGACGAATATGAATCCGATCTCTCTCAGGATAACCTTGCTGAGATGATCAAGCGCTTTGACGAAACGGGCAGCAGCCAGATTATGGTTGAACCTGTTGAAGACGTGACGGCTTACGGTGTTGTTGACTGTAAAGGCGTTAATCTTGAACCCGGTGAAAGCGTGCCAATGGTAGGCGTCGTAGAGAAGCCTAAAGCCGACGTAGCGCCGTCTAATCTGGCGGTAGTAGGTCGCTATGTCCTGAGTGCTGAAATCTGGCCACTGCTGGCGAAAACGCCTCCAGGAGCAGGAGATGAGATCCAGCTGACCGATGCCATCGATATGCTGATCGAGAAAGAGACCGTTGAAGCCTACCATATGAAAGGTAAGAGCCATGACTGCGGTAATAAACTCGGTTATATGCAGGCGTTCGTAGAATATGGCATCCGCCACAACTCACTGGGTGAAGAATTTAAAGCCTGGCTGAAAGAGAGCGTGGGTATTAAAAAATAACCCCGGCTGCAAATGATCAAGACCGGTGAGGCGATGCCCACCGGTTTTTTTATGCCCATAACTCAGGGTAACCACGCCGGTCTGTAAGGAACGCTAAATAGTACGATGTCCCAATATGACGGTATGTAAGGGGATGTTTGCAGGAATTGAGGATAAAAAAAATCCCGCATTAAGCGGGATTTTTCTGAATACGTTAGGATTAATCCTTGATCAGGAAGTCGTCCAGCTGTTTACCTTGCTCATCCATGGCTTTTTTGATAACAGCAGGTGTACGACCCTGGCCAGTCCAGGTTTTAGTTTCGCCGTTCTCGTCTACATAGCTATATTTAGCAGGACGAGCAGCGCGTTTTGCTTTAGTACCGGTCTTCGCTGCAGCCATGCTGTTCAGCAATTCATTTGGATCGATACCATCAGCAATCAGCATTTCACGATATTGCTGCAGTTTACGCGTACGCTCTTCGATTTCAGCAGCAGCAGCGCTTTCTTCTTCGCGACGTTCATTAACTACAACTTCTAATTTTTCCAGCATTTCTTCAAGCGTTTCCAGGGTGCATTCTCTTGCCTGCGCACGAAGAGTACGGATGTTGTTCAGAATTTTAAGTGCTTCGCTCATTGTAGTAATCTCAAACTTATAATGGGGGGTGGTTTGTTGTCCTAATAATAGAGCGATAAATTCAGTTGTGCAATAGGTGGGAATGTAAGGAATTCAAAAAATACGGAATAATGGGCGCTATTATTAATTACGCTAACTTAAATTTCATACCCACACAGGCTCGCTTGTTATCACGCTTACCTGCTTAACCCGTTCGGTTGCATCTTTTTTTTGTGACATTTACCGCAGGAATTATAGTTGCGGCGGATAAATATCAGCCTTTTGTATTAGTTTCTGCCAGCGTTGCCAAGGCAAAAATAGTTAATAAATAGTGAATTTTAATGAACGTGGATTCCAGTATAAAAAGAAGTGTTATGTTTAGTGGGTTCGCGACATATAGAGCATGCTGAATCAGTTTACCTCCTGTTTTATCGCATTATTTTCCTGTACATCTCGTGGTTAACTGCGGCTTGAACCCCATACTCTGTGTGGTGTATCGCTGATGACCAGACAAAATATGGTACAATGAATCATTGGGAATATTACACATTGATTAGGGTTTGACGGCCAATGGCACAACTTTATTTCTACTATTCGGCAATGAATGCCGGAAAATCCACGGCGTTACTGCAATCCTCCTACAATTATCAGGAACGAGGGATGCGCACCGTTGTTTACACCGCTGAAATCGACGATCGCTTCGGTGCAGGTAAGGTGAGTTCAAGAATTGGTCTCTCGTCACCGGCCAGACTGTTTAACCCACAAACGGACCTGTTGCAGGATATCCGTGCCGAGCATACTTCCCAGCCCATTCATTGCGTTCTGGTCGATGAAAGCCAGTTCCTGACGCGTGAACAGGTGCATGCGCTTTCAGAGGTCGTAGATGAACTTGATATTCCCGTTCTCTGCTATGGTTTGCGCACGGACTTTCGCGGGGAGCTATTTGCCGGTAGCCAGTATTTGCTTGCCTGGTCCGATAAACTGGTCGAACTGAAAACCATCTGTTTTTGCGGCCGTAAAGCCAGTATGGTGCTTCGTCTTGATCAGTCTGGTAAACCCTATGCAGACGGTGAGCAGGTGGTGATAGGGGGCAATGAACGCTATGTGTCGGTCTGTCGTAAGCATTACAAAGAGGCGTTGTCTGTGGGCTCCCTGACGGCGATTCAGCACGATAACAGGAAGTAGTTTCAAAGAACTTAAAGCCTGATCTTCAGACATAAAAAAACCCGCCAGAGGCGGGTTTTTTAACAGCGGTCAATTAAGCGCTTTTCTTCGCTTTTTTGTCAGCTTTAATGACGGGTGCTTCTGTTTTCACAGCAGCGACGTCACCTTCTTTGAACTCACGTCCGTAGAATGTATCCAGCAGGATCTGTTTCAGCTCGGAGATCAGTGGGTAGCGCGGGTTCGCACCAGTACACTGGTCATCGAATGCATCTTCAGACAGCTTATCAACGTGTGCCAGGAAGTCAGCTTCCTGAACACCCGCTTCGCGGATAGATTTAGGAATGCCCAGTTCAGCCTTCAGGCTTTCCAGCCATGCCAGCAGTTTCTCGATCTTAGCAGCAGTACGGTCGCCCGGTGCGCTCAGACCCAGGTGGTCTGCGATTTCAGCATAACGACGACGTGCTTGCGGACGGTCGTACTGGCTGAAAGCAGTCTGCTTGGTTGGGTTGTCATTCGCGTTATAACGGATAACGTTGCTGATCAACAGGGCGTTCGCCAGACCGTGAGGAATGTGGAACTGAGAACCCAGTTTGTGAGCCATGGAGTGGCAAACCCCGAGGAAGGCGTTAGCAAACGCGATACCGGCGATGGTTGCTGCACTGTGGACACGCTCACGGGCAACCGGGTTTTTAGACCCTTCGTTGTAAGACGCTGGCAGGTTTTCTTTCAGCAGTTTCAGCGCCTGCAGAGCCTGACCATCAGAGAACTCAGAAGCCAGTACGGAAACATAGGCTTCCAGGGCGTGAGTCACAGCGTCCAGACCACCGAATGCACACAGTGATTTCGGCATATCCATCACCAGGTTGGCATCAACGATGGCCATATCTGGGGTCAGCGCGTAGTCAGCCAGTGGGTATTTCTGACCCGTTGCGTCATCAGTGACCACTGCGAACGGCGTAACTTCAGAACCTGTACCGGAAGTGGTGGTAACGGCGATCATCTTCGCTTTTACGCCCATTTTCGGGAACTTGTAGATACGTTTACGGATGTCCATAAAGCGCAGCGCCAGTTCTTCGAAGTGGGTTTCTGGATGTTCGTACATTACCCACATGATTTTCGCGGCGTCCATTGGGGAACCACCACCCAGTGCGATAATCACATCTGGTTTGAAGGAGTTAGCCAGCTCCGCACCTTTACGCACAACGCTCAGGGTTGGGTCAGCTTCAACTTCAAAGAACACTTCAGTTTCTACGCCAGCGGCTTTAAGAACAGAGGTGATCTGGTCAGCGTAACCGTTGTTGAACAGGAAACGGTCAGTCACGATGAGCGCACGTTTGTGGCCATCAGTAATCACTTCATCCAGCGCGATTGGCAGAGAACCACGGCGGAAGTAGATAGATTTCGGAAGTTTGTGCCACAACATGTTTTCAGCTCGCTTAGCAACGGTTTTCTTGTTGATCAGGTGTTTTGGACCAACGTTTTCAGAGATGGAGTTACCACCCCAGGAACCACAACCCAGAGTCAGGGAAGGTGCGAGTTTGAAGTTGTACAGGTCGCCGATACCACCCTGAGAAGCCGGGGTGTTGATCAGGATACGTGCAGTTTTCATCATCTGACCAAAGTGAGCAACACGTTCTGGCTGGTTATCCTGGTCAGTGTACAGGCACGAGGTATGGCCGATACCACCCATCGCAACCAGTTTCTCTGCTTTCTCTACCGCGTCTTCGAAATCTTTGGCGCGGTACATCGCCAGAGTAGGGGACAGTTTTTCGTGAGCGAATGGTTCGCTTTCGTCGACAACTTTAACTTCACCAATCAGAATTTTTGTGGTTGCCGGAACAGTGAAGCCTGCCAGTTCAGCGATTTTATACGCTGGCTGACCCACGATAGCCGCGTTCAGCGCGCCATTTTTCAGAATGATATCCTGAACCGCTTTCAGCTCTTTGCCCTGCAGCAGGTAGCCGCCGTGGCTGGCGAAACGTTCGCGAACAGCATCATAAACGGAATCAACAACAACAACAGACTGCTCAGAAGCACAGATAACACCGTTGTCGAAGGTTTTGGACATCAGCACGGACGCAACAGCACGTTTGATATCGGCTGTTTCATCAATAACCACTGGGGTATTACCCGCGCCTACGCCGATAGCAGGTTTACCGGAACTGTATGCCGCTTTAACCATGCCAGGACCACCGGTCGCCAGGATCAGGTTAATGTCCGGGTGGTGCATCAGCGCGTTAGAAAGCTCAACGGACGGTTGGTCGATCCAGCCGATCAGGTCTTTAGGGGCACCGGCAGCAATCGCAGCCTGCAGAACGATGTCAGCGGCTTTGTTGGTCGCATCTTTTGCACGTGGGTGCGGGGAGAAGATGATTGCGTTACGGGTCTTCAGGCTGATCAGCGATTTGAAGATAGCGGTAGACGTTGGGTTGGTGGTTGGAACGATACCGCAAATAATGCCGATAGGTTCTGCAATGGTGATAGTACCGAAAGTGTCGTCTTCAGACAGCACGCCACAGGTTTTCTCATCTTTATAGGCGTTGTAGATATACTCTGAAGCGAAGTGGTTTTTGATCACTTTATCTTCAACGATACCCATGCCGGATTCGGCAACGGCCATTTTAGCGAGAGGGATTCGAGCATCTGCAGCAGCCAGAGCGGCCGCGCGGAAGATTTTATCAACCTGTTCTTGGGTGAAATTGGCATATTCACGCTGGGCTTTTTTAACGCGCTCGACGAGGGCGTTCAGTTCAGCGATATTAGTAACAGCCATAATGCTCTCCTGATAATGTTTAAACTCTTTTAGTAAACCAGCGCTCGATACGTCAGACAGTATAGACAGAGCCAATACGACTTGCGTAACACACAGTAAAACAATGGGTTACTTCCTGCACCAGCACACTAATTTACTAAAAGAGCCTTACCTTAGCATCATCCTTTTTTGGCAGGTCATCTCCCTGGGGGCGTAATCAAGATTACTCACTTCTGAGTACGAAAATCATGATCTGCGTCAATTTTCCCCCAAGCTGATACCTTTCAGCAGGGTTATTTCTTTGAGATTATTCCAGTGTTAAATAATTAAGTAACTATTGGAAGTGGCGCTATCATTGCTTATACAAATATTTAACATCATGAATTGATAACGTTTTGGCACAGATTTCTGGTGAAGTATGCTGATAAAAAGCGTATCTTCAGCGCGATTTTCACTGACAGTTGTCAGCCCCGGGGCATACGCATAAGCGGAGCAAAATGTGATCTTATCGCTCTTTGATTTTCCTACATATTTTAAGTTTTTTATTGGTTTGTTTGCATTGGTCAACCCGGTGGGGATCATTCCTGTCTTCATTAGTATGACCAGTTACCAGACGGCGGCGGCCAGAAACAAAACCAATCTTACCGCTAACCTGTCAGTGGCGATTATTCTCCTGACCTCCCTTTATCTTGGGGATGCCATTCTTCAGGTGTTCGGTATCTCGATTGATTCTTTCCGTATTGCGGGTGGGATCCTGGTAGTCACCATCGCTATGTCGATGATCAGCGGTAAGCTGGGGGAAGACAAACAGAACAAGCAGGAAAAATCAGAAACCGCCATTCGCGAGAGCATTGGCGTAGTGCCGCTGGCGTTACCGCTGATGGCCGGTCCCGGCGCTATCAGCTCAACGATTGTCTGGGGTACGCGCTACCACAACTGGATGCATCTGATAGGCTTTTCTGTCGCCATTGCCATTTTTGCGCTTTGTTGCTGGGGCGTTTTCCGCATGGCACCCTGGCTGGTGCGTCTGCTTGGGCAGACAGGCATCAACGTCATTACCCGTATTATGGGGTTGCTATTGATGGCCCTGGGCATCGAATTCATTGTGACCGGCATCAAAAGCATTTTCCCCGGCTTATTGCACTGACGTTTCATATGAAAGAATGGAGCCAACGGCTCCGTTTTTTTACGTGAATATCAGCAAATCATATAAATAAAGTTGAAATGCTTACCTGCCATAATAAATTCTACTAATAATGTTCAATTCTTATATTTCAACAAGTTATTAATCCCACCGTTTCCTGCCTGCACAGAAAACCTGCGATCATTCTGTTATTTTACTCACACGATACTCTGGGGCTTGCTGAGTGATAACCGAAATGATATTAGTAAATTCAACGTTCCCTTAGAGGAATGTGCTAAATAATAATCAGTTGTTAAATTTTTGTACAAAATGACGTGATGGTAGCGCAGCGACGCGCGCAGAGAGACTGATTTTTTTATCTCTTTGAATGAAAAGATTTTTCTTGTCCTTTCATGTCAGGCAGGGCTGCCCTCAACGATTTAGTACACTTCGTAAAAGAGAATTGCTTAACAAATTTGCAAAATGTATTGGCGTGCGTTTACGCCTTTTGATACTTTCCGGCCTAATATTTTGCAGCATAAAACAAGAAGATGAGAATTATTTTCATATAGTCATCTTCGCGAATATCCAACACATGTCTCAGACAGGGGAGACGTGTAAAGAATCGACGCAAGACGGCCATACGAGCGGTCAGTAATAAAGAAGTCGGTGATAGCAAGAAGTAAAAAAAGAACCTGACAGCAGCAAAAAAAACTCCTGCGCTGTACAGGCCCCAACAGGGGATTACACAGCTGGCGAAGGCCAGTAATTATAATGAGTGGAGTACCAACACAATGTCCATCATCACAAAAAAAAATCTGGTAGCGGCGGGGATTTTAACTGCGCTAATCGCGGGCAACGCTGCAATGGCTGCGGACGTGCCTGCAGGGGTACAGCTGGCTGAGAAGCAGACGCTGGTACGTAACAACGGGGCGGAAGTTCAGTCTCTTGATCCGCATAAAATTGAGGGCGTGCCAGAGTCAAACGTCAACCGCGACCTGTTTGAAGGGCTGCTGGTCACTGACGTAGAAGGCCACCCGGCGCCGGGTGTCGCCGAAAAGTGGGAAAACAAAGATTTTAAAGTCTGGACCTTCCATCTGCGCAAAGATGCTAAATGGTCCGACGGTACACCGGTTACCGCCGAAGATTTCGTTTACAGCTGGCAGCGCCTGGCGAATCCAAACACCGCCTCTCCGTATGCGAGCTATCTGCAATATGGCCATATCGCCAATATCGATGACATCATCGCCGGTAAAAAACCGGTCACCGATCTGGGTGTAAAAGCGATTGATGCCAACACGTTTGAAGTGACGTTGAGCGAACCTGTTCCGTACTTCTATAAGCTGCTGGTTCACCCGTCTGTCTCCCCGGTACCGAAATCCGCAGTGGAAAAATTCGGTGAAAAATGGACCCAGCCTGCCAATATTGTGACCAACGGTGCTTATAAACTGAAAGACTGGGTGGTCAACGAACGTATGGTTCTGGAGCGTAACCCGCAATACTGGGATAACGCCAAAACCGTGATTAACCAGGTGACCTACCTGCCAATCTCTTCTGAAGTGACTGACGTGAACCGCTACCGCAGCGGTGAAATCGACATGACCTATAACAACATGCCGATTGAACTGTTCCAGAAACTGAAGAAAGAAATCCCAAAAGAAGTTCATGTCGATCCATACCTGTGTACTTATTACTACGAAATTAACAACCAGAAAGCACCGTTCACCGACGTACGTGTCCGTACGGCGCTTAAGCTGGCACTGGATCGCGATATCATCGTGAACAAAGTGAAAAACCAGGGCGATCTGCCAGCCTACAGCTACACTCCACCGTACACCGATGGCATGAAACTGGTTGAACCTGAGTGGTTCAAGTGGTCACAGGAAAAACGTAACGAAGAAGCGAAAAAACTGCTGGCCGAAGCAGGATACACCGCAGATAAGCCGCTGACGTTTAACCTGCTGTACAACACCTCCGATCTGCATAAAAAACTGGCGATTGCCGTTGCCTCTATCTGGAAGAAAAACCTGGGCGCGAACGTTAAGCTGGAAAACCAGGAGTGGAAAACCTTCCTGGATACCCGTCATCAGGGCACCTTTGACGTGGCGCGTGCAGGCTGGTGTGCGGACTATAATGAACCGACATCCTTCCTGAATACCATGCTCAGCGACAGCTCGAACAACACGGCGCACTATAAGAGCCCGGCATTCGATAAGCTTATCGCTGAAACGCTGCAGGTTACTGACGATGCAAAACGCGCAGACCTGTACGCCAAAGCAGAACAACAGCTCGATAAAGACTCGGCAATTGTACCGGTTTACTACTACGTGAACGCCCGCCTGGTGAAACCATGGGTTGGCGGGTATACCGGTAAAGACCCGTTGGATAATATTTCCGTTAAGAATCTTTATATTATCAAGCATTAATGGCAATACGTGGGGCGGGCCTGGCTTGCCCCACTGTGTCTACTTTGTAACATTCATCAGGCACACGCCAGAAGGTACGGGCAATGTTGAAATTTATCCTGCGTCGCTGTTTAGAAGCGATACCAACGTTATTTATTCTAATTACAATTTCCTTCTTTATGATGCGTCTCGCGCCGGGAAGTCCATTCACGGGTGAACGTACGCTGCCACCTGAAGTGATGGCGAATATCGAAGCGAAATATCATTTAAACGATCCTATCTCCACGCAATACTTCAACTATCTGAAGCAACTGGCGCATGGCGATTTCGGGCCGTCATTCAAATATAAAGACTATTCCGTTAACGACCTGGTGGCGTCCAGCTTCCCGGTATCGGCAAAACTGGGTGCTGCGGCATTCTTGTTGGCCGTGGTTCTCGGGGTCACCGCAGGCGTTATCGCCGCGCTTAAACAAAATACCAAATGGGATTATACGGTAATGGGGGTCGCAATGACCGGGGTGGTTATCCCCAGCTTCGTTGTCGCGCCGTTACTGGTGATGATATTTGCCATCACGCTGAAATGGCTGCCCGGCGGCGGCTGGAACGGCGGGGCATTGAAATTCATGATTTTACCGATGGTGGCGCTTTCTCTGGCTTACATCGCCAGTATCGCGCGTATCACCCGTGGTTCGATGATTGAAGTGTTACATTCAAACTTCATCCGTACCGCGCGCGCGAAAGGGTTGCCGATGCGCCGGATTATCTTCCGCCATGCGCTCAAGCCGGCTCTTTTACCTGTGCTCTCGTACATGGGACCGGCGTTCGTCGGTATTATTACCGGTTCAATGGTTATTGAAACCATCTACGGTCTGCCGGGTATTGGCCAGCTGTTTGTTAACGGTGCCCTTAACCGCGACTATTCTCTGGTGCTGAGCCTGACGATCCTTGTGGGTGCATTGACCATTCTCTTTAACGCTGTTGTCGATGTGCTGTATGCCGTTATCGACCCGAAAATCCGTTACTAACTGGAGCACGCCATGATGTTGAGTAAGAAAAACAGCGAGGCGCTGGAAAACTTCAGTGAAAAACTGGAAGTCGAAGGGCGTAGCCTCTGGCAGGACGCCCGCCGTCGCTTTATGCATAACCGCGCAGCGGTCGCCAGTCTGGTTGTTCTGGTGCTGATCGCGCTGTTTGTGACCCTGGCGCCGATGCTCTCGCAATTCACCTATTTCGATACGGACTGGGGCATGATGTCCAGCGCGCCGGATATGGAGTCCGGCCACTACTTTGGTACGGACTCGTCCGGCCGTGACCTGCTGGTCCGCGTCGCCATTGGTGGCCGTATTTCATTGATGGTGGGGATTGCTGCAGCGCTGGTGGCCGTGATCGTCGGCACGCTCTATGGCTCGCTCTCCGGCTATCTCGGCGGGAAAGTGGACTCGGTCATGATGCGTCTGCTGGAGATTTTAAACTCCTTCCCGTTCATGTTCTTCGTGATCCTGCTGGTGACCTTCTTCGGCCAGAACATCCTGTTGATCTTCGTGGCCATCGGCATGGTCTCCTGGCTGGATATGGCGCGTATCGTACGTGGCCAGACGCTGAGCCTTAAACGCAAAGAGTTTATCGAAGCGGCGCAGGTGGGGGGTGTATCGACAGGAAATATCGTTGTCCGCCACATTGTTCCTAACGTGCTGGGCGTGGTGGTGGTGTATGCCTCACTGCTGGTACCAAGCATGATCCTGTTTGAATCCTTCCTGAGCTTCCTTGGGCTGGGCACGCAAGAGCCGCTGAGCAGCTGGGGCGCGCTGTTGAGCGATGGCGCAAACTCAATGGAAGTTTCACCGTGGCTGCTGTTATACCCGGCGGGTTTCCTGGTCGTGACCCTGTTCTGTTTCAACTTTATCGGCGATGGCCTGCGTGATGCCCTCGACCCGAAAGACCGTTAAGGAGCGCCGTCATGACAATTATTGAAACGGCAACCGCGCCACAGGCGCAACAGCGGAGTGACCTTCTGCTGGATGTAAACGATCTCCGCGTCACCTTTAAGACGCCGGACGGGGATGTCACCGCCGTAAACGATCTCAACTTCAACCTGCGCGCGGGTGAAACGCTGGGTATCGTGGGCGAATCCGGCTCCGGGAAATCTCAGACGGCGTTCGCGCTGATGGGGCTGCTGGCCGCAAACGGTGTAATTGGCGGATCCGCCAAATTCAACGGACGTGAGATCCTCAACCTGCCTGAACACGAGCTGAACAAGCTGCGTGCTGAGCAGATTTCAATGATTTTCCAGGATCCGATGACCTCGTTGAACCCGTACATGCGCGTCGGTGAGCAACTGATGGAAGTCCTGATGCTGCACAAAGGGTTGAGCAAAGCCGAAGCCTTTGAAGAGTCCGTTAAAATGCTCGATGCGGTAAAAATGCCAGAGGCGCGTAAGCGCATGCGCATGTTCCCGCATGAGTTCTCTGGCGGTATGCGTCAGCGTGTGATGATTGCCATGGCGCTGCTGTGTCGTCCAAAACTGCTGATTGCCGATGAACCGACCACCGCGCTGGATGTGACCGTCCAGGCGCAAATCATGACCCTGCTGAACGAGCTTAAGCGTGAGTTCAACACGGCGATTATCATGATCACCCACGATTTGGGCGTGGTTGCCGGTATCTGTGACAAAGTGCTGGTGATGTATGCTGGTCGTACGATGGAATATGGCAAAGCGCGCGATGTTTTCTATCAGCCTGCGCATCCGTACTCGATCGGCCTGTTGAATGCGGTGCCACGTCTTGATGCGGAAGGGGAATCCCTGTTGACCATTCCGGGCAACCCGCCAAACCTGCTGCGCCTGCCGAAAGGCTGCCCGTTCCAGCCGCGCTGCCCGCACGCGATGGAGATTTGTAACAGCGCTCCGCCGCTGGAAGAGTTTGCACCAGGCCGTCTGCGCGCCTGCTTTAAGCCGCAGGAGGAGCTGGTATGAACGCATTAGATGAAAAAAGAAATGTGCTGCTCGAAATTGCCGATCTTAAAGTGCATTTCGACATCAAAGACGGTAAACAGTGGTTCTGGCAGCCGCCCAAGACCCTGAAAGCTGTGGATGGCGTAACGCTTCGTCTGTATGAAGGGGAAACGCTGGGCGTGGTGGGTGAGTCCGGCTGCGGTAAATCGACCTTTGCGCGTGCCATTATCGGTCTGGTGAAAGCGACCGGTGGTAAAGTGGCATGGCTGGGTAAAGATCTGCTGGGGATGAAGCCCGAAGAGTGGCGCGACGTACGCAGCGATATCCAGATGATATTCCAGGATCCGCTGGCGTCCTTAAACCCGCGTATGACCATTGGTGAAATCATTGCCGAGCCGCTGCGGACCTATCATCCGAAGATGCCACGTCAGGAAGTACGCGATCGTGTTAAGGCGATGATGATGAAAGTGGGGCTGCTGCCAAACCTCATCAACCGCTATCCGCACGAATTCTCCGGCGGCCAGTGTCAGCGTATCGGTATTGCCCGCGCGTTAATCCTTGAGCCGAAGCTGATCATCTGCGATGAGCCTGTCTCCGCGCTGGACGTGTCGATTCAGGCGCAGGTGGTTAACCTGCTGCAGAAGCTACAGCGTGAGATGGGGCTGTCGCTGATCTTCATTGCGCACGACCTGGCGGTGGTGAAGCACATTTCTGACCGCGTACTGGTTATGTACCTGGGCCATGCCGTGGAGCTGGGCACCTATGATGAGGTGTACCACAATCCACTGCACCCCTACACCAAAGCGCTGATGTCCGCGGTGCCAATTCCCGATCCCGATCTGGAAAAAAATAAAACCATCCAACTGCTGGAAGGCGAATTGCCGTCGCCGATTAATCCGCCATCAGGCTGCGTGTTCCGTACGCGATGCCCACTGGCCGGGCCGGAGTGTGCGAAAACACGACCGGTTCTGGAAGGCAGTTTCCGACATGCGGTTTCCTGCCTGAAAGTAGACCCGTTATAATCGCAAGGGCTGACATGATGTCAGCCCTTATTTTTTGCGAGGTTACCGTGTCGAGTCTATTCACCTCTGCCCGTCGGCGGCTTTATCATTTTTTATTCGATCCTAAAACGATATCCGGACGCCGCTTCGAAGGGATCTGCGGGCTGTTTGCACTCATCAGCGTGGTGGTTATTTTCTTTGAATCGGGAGCCGGGACGCAGTATCACCTGACCTATGATGAATGGCATATATTTGTCTGGATCGAACTGATTATTACCCTGGTCTTTACTGCCGAATATCTGCTGCGGGTCGTCTGCTGGCCCAACCCGGCGAGATATGTTTTCAGTTTCTGGGGATTTATCGATTTAGCCACCGTCCTGCCGCTCTACGTCATGTGGTTGTGGCCGGAGATTAGCCTGAGCTATGTCTTTGCATGGCGGGCGATGCGCGTTATTCGTGTATTACGTATTCTGAAATTGCTGCGTTTTATGCCGTCTCTGCGGGTCTTCTGGAGCGCAATAGTCAGTGCCCGGCATCAGCTCATTCTGTTTTACTCGTTTATCGCGATCGTCATGATTGTTTTCGGTGCGTTGATGTACCTGATAGAAGGGCCAAAATATGGCTTCACAACGCTGAATGCCTCTGTGTATTGGGCCATTGTCACCGTCACGACCGTTGGCTACGGGGATATCACGCCGCATACGCCGCTTGGACGTATCGTCGCATCGGTGCTGATTCTGATTGGGTATTCGGTGATTGCCATTCCGACAGGTCTTATCACAACCCATATGAGCAGCGCATTTCAGAGCCGCAAACAGCAGCGAAAATGTCCGGGTTGTCGCCAGGCTGAACATGAGCTTAACGCCCGCTTCTGTAACCGTTGCGGGAGTGCGCTACCGGATTAAACAAAAAAGGCTGCATCCGCAGCCTTTTACTATTCGCGCCAGATGATATGGCACAGCTTATGGTCTTTCTCGCGGCAGAGCAGCACGCGGGCGAAGATGTCATTAATTTCGCCACCATCTTCATCTGCCAGCCCAATCACCACTTCGGCAAAGAAGTCAGGATTGAGATCGTAATCCACGTGCTCAGCCCAGTCTTCTGCAGGGTCGAATAACTCCGCGCCGCCGCGCTCTTCGAACTGCAGATTAAAGAGGATCACATCTGCGGGATCGAGGTTATCAACCGCCAGTTCGAGAAAAATGTCATAGGCCTGCTCGAGCGTTTCGTCTTCGGTCAGGCGATTGTTCAGATCCATTTCCATGATGACTACCTGTTAAACATCGTTGGGCACGTTTTACAGCAACGGACTAAAGAAGTAAAACAGTCGTTCAGCAATTCTCTGCCACAGCGGACGTTTTACCCACAGCCGGGCATCCAGCAGGCGCGAACGGGAGATATAATCGTCCTGTACCGCCGCCAGGTCTCCGCCGAATCCGGCATCATCAATGACCAGCGTGATTTCAAAGTTTAACCACAGGCTGCGCATATCCAGGTTTACCGTGCCCACCAGACTTAACTCACCGTCCACGAGGACGCTTTTGGTATGCAGGAGCCCGCCTTCAAACTGGTAGATTTTTACCCCGGCGGCAAGCAGTTCGCTAAAGAACGCGCGGCTGGCCCAGCCCACCAGAAGCGAGTCATTTTTGCGTGGCAGAATGATGCTGACATCGACACCGCGCTGTGCTGCGGTGCAGATTGCGTGCAGCAGGTCATCGCTCGGAACGAAGTACGGGGTGGTCATGATCAGATATTCACGCGCCGCGTAAGTGGCGGTCAGCAGCGCCTGATGGATTAAATCCTCCGGGAAACCCGGCCCGGAGGCAATGGTATGGATGGTATGTCCGCTGGCCTCTTCAAAGGGCATGATATTGCCATCCGGTGGCGGCGGGAGAATACGCTTACCGGTTTCTATCTCCCAGTCGCAGGAATAGACAATCCCCATGGAGGTGGCAATCGGTCCTTCCATCCTTGCCATCAGGTCAATCCACTGGCCGACCCCCGAGTCCTGCTTGAAGAAGCGGGGATCAACCATGTTCATGCTGCCGGTATAGGCAATATAGTTGTCGATCATGATCATCTTGCGGTGCTGGCGAAGGTCCATCCGGCGCAGGAAAACGCGCAGTAAATTGACCTTTAACGCCTCGACCACTTCGATGCCGGCATTACGCATCATCCCTGCCCAGGGGCTACGGAAAAAGGCGACGCTGCCTGCGGAGTCGAGCATCAAACGGCAGTGAATGCCACGACGTGCGGCAGCCATCAGCGATTCCGCCACCTGGTCTGCCATCCCGCCGGGCTGCCAGATATAGAACACCATCTCGATATTGTGACGAGCCAGTTGAATATCGCGGATCAAGGCCTGCATGACGTCATCAGAAGAGGTCAGCAGCTGGAGCTGATTGCCTTTTACCCCACCAATACCTTGTCTGAGTTCACACAGTTTAAATAATGAGGAGGCAACGCTGCTGTTTTCCTCTGCGAAGATGTGTTTACAGGCTTTGAGATCGCTCAGCCATTTGGCGGTGGAAGGCCACATGGCCCGGGCACGCTCGGCACGACGCTTGCCCAGATGAAGTTCACCGAAAGAGAGATAGGCAATAATTCCTACCAGCGGCAGGATATAAATTATAAGAAGCCAGGCCATGGCAGAGGGTACGGCTCTGCGCTTCATCAGGATGCGCAATGTCACACCCGCGATTAACAGCCAGTATCCCAGAATGACCAGCCAACTCACCACGGTGTAGAAGGTTGTCATAGGTAAAAAAATCCTTTTGAAAGCGTATTGTTATGAGTGTACGCATCAGGAATCATCTGGCAAATAAAAACGCCAGGTAAAAGCGCTGGTTTGCTGCAGGGTTGGGTTTATAATGGCCTCTCTTTTAGAGAAAGAGTTGTAGACATGAAGCGCAGTAGAACTGAAGTAGGGCGCTGGCGCATGTTGCGACAGGTGAACCGTCGTAAGGCTCGTTGGCTGGAAGCACAATCCCGCCGCAATATGCGTATACACGCCATCAGGAAATGTGGAATGACCCGGCACCGCAATGCGTTGCTGTTCGCAGTCCAGGATTTCTGAGAACCATCAGGGCACCGCAAGGTGCCCAATGATTTTATGGCGTATGGTTGTTGGGAATAGCGTCTTTGCAGCGCTATTCCTGTTGTGTTGAGCAAAAGGAGGGAGAAGTGTTTGCGGAGTTTGGCGTACTGAATTTCTGGACATACGTTGTCGGCGCATTTTTTATTGTGCTGGTGCCAGGGCCGAATACTTTATTTGTGCTGAAAACCGGGATTGGTCACGGCGTTAAAAAAGGGTATCTCGCCGCCACCGGCGTGTTTATCGGCGATGCCGTACTGATGTTCCTGGCCTGGGCGGGCGTTGCCGCGTTAATTCAGACCACACCGGTACTGTTTAATATCGTACGTTATTTAGGTGCTTTTTATCTGCTGTGGCTGGGCGGTAAAATGCTCTGGTCGGTCATTACCCGTCAGAATAATACACATGAAAGCGGTACCGAGCCTGCCAGCATGATCATGAAACGCTCGCTGGTATTGAGCCTGACGAACCCGAAAGCGATTCTGTTCTACGTCTCGTTCTTTGTTCAGTTTATCGATGTGAATGCGAAGAATACCGGTACCTCTTTCCTGATCCTCGCGACCACGCTTGAGCTAATAAGCTTTATGTATATGAGCTTCCTGATCTTCTCAGGCGCTTTTGTCACACGTTATCTGAAAACGAAAAAGAAACTGGCAAAGCTGGGGAACGGCCTGATAGGACTGTTGTTTGTCGGGTTTGCGGCGCGGTTAGCATCGCTGCATTGATTGAAAGAAAGGCTCCTGAGGGAGCCTTTTTGGTATCAGAACACTTTCTTGTACGGTCGAACCGTCACTTTCGCATAAACACCCGCAGCAACGTACGGATCGGCATCGGCCCAGGCCTGAGCGGCCTCCTGGGATTCAAACTCGGCAATCACCGTGGAGCCAGAAAAACCGGCAGCACCCGGATCGTTGCTGTCGACGGCTGGCATAGGGCCCGCAGTCAGTAAACGCCCTTCATCCTGTAGCAACTGTAAGCGTGCGAGGTGAGCAGGGCGTACAGACTGGCGTTTTTCCAGGGAATCAGCGACATCTTCAGAGTAAATCACGTAAAACACGGTGAAGCTCCTTAACCATTAAAAGTGTCAGTTACGTTATGTGAAAGGACAACTGACTGCAATGTAAAATAAAAACAATGTTAATACCCTGATCTGAATGCCTCTTTTTTGGCCTCTCCCGCGCCTAAATTGCGCCAGAACAAAGTGTCTTATTGAATATGATTGCTATTTGCATTTAAAATCAGGGTTCGGTTTTTTAACGTTGATGATTATGACTTCGATGACCCTTGATTTACCTCGCCGCTTTCCCTGGCCGACGCTGCTTTCTGTCGTGATTCACGGTGCTGTCGTGGCGGGTTTGCTCTATACCTCGGTTCATCAGGTTATTGAAATGCCAGCGCCTTCGCAGCCCATTTCAGTGACGATGGTCTCGCCTGCGGATCTTGAGCCGCCGCAGGTTGCACCACCGCCGCAGCCGGTTGCTGAGCCGGAGCCAGAACCAGAACCTGAGCCGGTTCCGGAGCCACCAAAGGAAGCGCCGGTGGTGATCCATAAGCCCGAACCCAAACCGAAGCCTAAGCCGAAACCAAAACCGGTGAAAAAGGTGGAGGAGCGCCCTAAACGGGAAGAACGCCCGGTTGAACCACGCGCTACGCAGAGGGTAGAAAACACAGCGCCTTCGCGTCCGTTGATGAATAACACGCCCACGACCGCAAAACCGACGCCAACCGCGCCCGCTGGCCCGCGCGCCGTGAGCCGCAACCAGCCGCAATATCCTCCTCGTGCTCAGGCGTTGCGCATTGAAGGTCGCGTGCGGGTCAAATTTGACGTCACCCCGGACGGGCGTGTTGATAACGTGGAAATCTTGTCTGCTCAGCCTTCAAATATGTTTGAGCGTGAAGTGAAATCGGCGATGCGCAGATGGCGTTATGAGCCAGGCAAACCAGGCAGTGGGTTGATCGTTAATATTGTTTTCCGCCTGAACGGCGGGGCGCAGATGGAATAAGAAAAGCCTCCGCAAGGAGGCTTTTTTATGTCTGACGATCAGGCCTGAGGCAGCTGGCGGGGTTTGCCCTCGCTATCGACTGCCACATAAATAAACAGCGCTTCTGTTGCTTTATAACGCTGTCCAATCGGTTCAGATGAGACCTTTTTCACCCAGACTTCAATGTTAATGGAAATGGAAGTATTACCGCGCTTGACGCAGCGTGCATAGCAGCAGACCACATCACCCACCGCGACCGGGCGCAGGAAGGTCATCCCATCCACC
Organism: Enterobacter cloacae complex sp. 277I4; assembly: GCF_050031465.1. Classification (NCBI taxonomy): domain Bacteria; kingdom Pseudomonadati; phylum Pseudomonadota; class Gammaproteobacteria; order Enterobacterales; family Enterobacteriaceae; genus Enterobacter; species Enterobacter cloacae complex sp. 277I4. The sequence goes on along the minus strand of NZ_JBLGWC010000001.1, from coordinate 2,850,221 downwards.
CGGACGGTCACAACGCGACCATGCGCGATCTCTTTTGCCAGAATTGCGCCGCCCATATCCATTTGCGACATCAGCCAGCCGCCAAAAATATCGCCATTGGCATTCGTGTCCGCAGGCATTGCCAGTGTGCGTAAAACCAGTTCGCCCTGAGGGGCGTCATTTGTTGTCATTGTTTTAAACTCGTAACTGAAGACTTCAGGCGGGATGCTACTATGATTTTTGGCAGGAGAGAATAGACCAGAACGCCTGTTGTGCACGTTCTGGTCGGGGATTCATCAGTGTTTATCATCCTGCGGCATGTGCCGGTAGATATAGACACCGCTTAACAGAGTGAAGATGAGCGTCAGCGCCGTCAGGCCAAAGACCTTGAAGTTGACCCAGATATTCTGCGGCAGCCAGAAGGCGATGTAGATATTCGCCAGGCCGCAAAGAATAAAGAACAGCGCCCAGGCGATATTCAGACGGGACCATACTTCCTGTGGCAGCGTCAGCTCTTTACCCAGCATGCGCTGGATCAGTGGCTTTTTCATTACCCACTGGCTGATCAGCAACGCACCGGCAAACAGCGCGTAAATCACGGTGACTTTCCATTTAATGAATTCATCATTGTGGAAGAACAGCGTCAGGCCACCGAACACGGCCACCAGTGCGAACGTAATCAGAGCCATTTTTTCGACTTTACGATAGCGAACCCAGCTGTAGATCAGCACGATAGCGGTAGCAACGATCAGCGCCATCGTGGCTGCATAAATGTCATACAGCTTATAAAACGCGAAAAACACGACCAGCGGTAAAAAATCAAGAAACTGCTTCATTCTGTGATTCCATCTTCTGTGTGTGGCCGGGTGCTGCGCTGCACCCCGCCACAGGATTACTGACGAATTAACATATACAGGCGGAACAGATAAACCAGCAGTATCGCTGAAATCAGATTACTCAGCGTGTTGGCTACCACCGCACCGACGTTCGGCGTTAAGACTGCAAAGTTTGGGGCAAACAGCAGCAGGAGCGTTTTGGCCAGCAGCCAGCTAATTACGGCCGGTGCCACCAGGCGCATATTGGCCCATGCCAGTTTGATGCTGCTGCGCATGGCGGTAAAGATCCCCATTTTGTCCTGCACCACCATCACCGGAGCGAACGCGAGGACGATAGCCAGCAGCACGCCTGGAACCACAACGAGCATGATCCCCATCTGCACCAGCAGGGTGGTTAAAAAGATGAGGATAAACAGCTTAGGCAATACCGGCGCGCTGGCACCGATCGCCCGTAAGGCGCTGACGCGATGGCCTGCAGAAACCAGCTGGATCATCAGCAGAACACCGCCCGCGAGAATGGCATTGCCGATCAGTCCAGAGAAAGTCGATGCCGCAGAGGCCCGCAGCAGGATTTGCTGCTGCTCTGGCGTCATGTTTTGCACCAGCTCAAACAACCCCACGCTCCCTGCAAGATGGTCGCCCTGGCTCAGGCTAGCGATCTGTTCGTCACTCGGAGAGAACGCGTGACCCAGCACCACCGTAATAAAGGCGCATAACAACGCGATCAGTAAAAAGGTTACGAACTGATTGCGGAAAAAGTTTCCCGTGTCACGGTAGACAGACTTCGCCGTGATAGACATGCACTCTCCTTGAGTATTGCAGGTGTTAATTAGCCGGCAATTGTACACCGGATAACGCGGTCGTGGCAGCATCAAGGCTTGTATGGAAAAGCATATCTTTGTAAAGCGGCGGTAATCCGAAGCGCGCGCGGGCGCGATTACAGGCTTCGTTGACCTGACCCTCTTCGCCAGACATCGCAAAGTCCCGACACGGGCTGGGGCGATCCTCATAGATGGAGCAGCGGGTCGACACGCCTGGCTCGCCTTGTAACGCCACACAGCGGGCCTGCTTTTGATTTGTACCGCTCATGCAGCGCAGAAAAGGGGATAACGGTTCAGTGAGATGAACCGGAACGGTGCCGCCGCCATCGCTGGCTTCGGCCCAGTAGAAAGAGACTCGAAAATACGCACAACAGGCTCCGCACGTCATGCACGGGTTCATATCACTCATGGCACACCTGCAAAAAAGAACGCATCAAATCACATTGTGAGAGCGCTAAATTATCCAGCCGCCATTCGAAGAGCAAGAGGGGGGAAACAGAAAATTTTGTAACCGGGAAATGCCAAAAATTGACGTAAGAACAACTTTTGGCCTTACGGTGTGTCACCAAAAATTAACCCAGATCAATGAATGTTAAGTTACTGGTTTTAATGTGATCTGTGACAGATCACTTATTACTCATTTGTGAGTATATTCTCATCCGCAGCTAAAACCACAACGATGGAGCGGATATGAAAAAATTAGCGGTGGCAGCCCTTATCTTAAGCAGTCTCTCTGGCGGCGCGTATGCGCATGAAGCAGGTGAATTCTTTATTCGTGCCGGTTCGGCAACGGTACGTCCAACTGAAGGTTCTGATAACGTGCTGGGAATGGGCGGCTTCAACGTCAGCAACAACACCCAGTTAGGTTTAACATTCACGTATATGGCGACGGATAACATTGGCGTTGAGCTTCTGGCAGCGACGCCATTCCGTCATCGCGTTGGTTTAGGCCCAACCGGTGATATCGCCACGGTGCATCATCTGCCGCCAACGCTGATGGCGCAGTGGTACTTTGGTGACTCAAGCAGCAAACTGCGTCCCTATATTGGCGCAGGCGTGAACTACACAACCTTCTTTGATGAGAATTTTAACGATACCGGTAAAGAGGCCGGACTGACCGATCTCAGTCTGAAAGATTCATGGGGCGTGGCAGGACAGGTGGGGATGGACTATCTCATTAACCGCGACTGGTTAATTAACGCCTCGGTCTGGTATATGGATATCGATACCGATGTCCGCTTCAAGGCAGGCGGACAGCAACAAAGCATCAGTACCCGTCTGGATCCATGGGTATTTATGTTCTCTGCAGGTTATCGTTTCTGATTCTACTTTCCGGGACTGGCCAGAACATGGCCAGTCTTTCTAGCGGCTTACCTCTACGGTTGCCCCTCCATGTTCCAGCGGGCAGAACCCATATCCTGAAATACACGCTCGTCTGTGAAGGGCGGGAAGGTGGCCCGTGTTGCCGCGTCGGCTAAAGCCTGGCAATACGCTTTGTCTCCGCCTTTTATCTCCAGGTTCTGCAGTAGCCCGTCGACGGTGAAGTCGAGATGCATGTTGCATCGCTTACCATTCCAGGCGTGCGGATCGGTCAGCGCCGAGTCCAGCGCTTTCTTTATCGCGGCAGCCTGTTGACCATAGATATCCTTATCGGAGACTTTACCGGACTGCTTATAGGAGCACGAGTCGAGAGCGGTTTTCTTCTGACAACCTTCAGGCGCGAGAGGGGCACAGCCCGTTATTGCTGTGGCAAGGCATATCAGCATCACTACTTTTTTCATTGTTAAGTCCGTTTATCGAAATTATTTTATTGTACAACGATTTAAATCAGCCCCGGGATTCCGGGGCTTAAGTTTCTCACCAGCCTCGCTAGCGTACAACCAGCACCGGGCATTTTGCATGGCGTACCACAACCGCCGCGTTTGAACCTAAAAGGTAGGTTGTGATATCCGGTCGATGGGACGCAATGATAATAAGGTCTGCGTTGATACTGTCAGCCAGCTTCAGGATCTGATCTTTAGGCGCACCTGAGATGGCGTGTGTCTCCACACGATCGGCAGGTAAATTGAACTGCTTAACCATCTCTTTGAGCTTCGTAAGGGCTTCCTCCTGAATCTCCGCCAGCTTTGGCATTTCAACCGAATACGCCAGCCCAAGCGATGAATAGTAAGGGAAAGAAGGCACTACCGTCAGAAAATGGATTTTACCGTTACCGATTGCTGCGTTTGCCTGAACATAGGGAATCACCTGTTCGGTCAGACGACTTTCAGAGATATCGACAGGGACTAAAATTGAATTAAACATACCTCACCTCCTGTTTGTTTTTTATCCACTTTAAGTGTAGTGCTACCATTTTCAGTGGCGCTGTATTCGCCATCAAAATGGGAGGTGAGGCAGCTTTTTTGACGGGGGGACGCCCCCCGTCACCTGGCGGTTTACTTCTGGATAAGATAGCGAATGGTCGGGCCATCCTGCTGAATATCCAGTACGGTATAACCGTGGTTTTTGGCATCCAGAGGAATGTTGTTGATGGACTGCGGGCAGTCGCTCACCACTTCCAGAATTTCCCCTTTTTGAAGCTGCGGGAGCGCTTCAAGCGTAGCGACAGCCGGGTAAGGACACGGTTCACCGACCATATCAAGGCGGTAGTCAGGCACAATCTCTTTCATGCTGCATTCTCCTGGGGTTCAGGTTTAACCGTGGCACGGCGAAAGAAGCGTTTCTCTTGCGCGACAACCAGTAAAAAAGCGACCAGCAGCAGGGCGTAGGTCACCAGCAGCCCGCCGAGCGGGCCAAACGTGCTGAGCAGATTCACCTTGTCCCAGTTCGTGGCCAGCACCGGAGACAAATCGTCCCAGTACCAGGCCAGCAGGGTGGAGCCGATGACGTTCCCCAGACCTACCCACCAGTAATGCACCTGACCTTCAACCGCGCGGTACATCCAGCCGGTTTCACACCCGCCAGCCAGTACAATTCCGAAGCCAAACAGCAGACCGCCAATCACCGCGTTCGGACCAGCCCACATGATTTTCGGCTCAACACCCAGTTGCACATAGCTGAAGATGCCAATGGCGCTTACCGCCATACCCGCAATAATCGCTTTGGCCATCATTGTACGGCCGGTGATCCACATATCGCGAAACGCCGAGGTGAAGCAAATCTGCGCACGTTCTATCAGCAGGCCGAAACCGACACCGAACAACATGGCCAGACCCAGCTTAGGCTGGTTGAGCGCCGTACAGAGCGCCCAGGCGACCATGGCGAAAAAGACCAGCATGCCGAGACGAAAACGACGACGCGCCTGAGAAGGCTTTTGCGTCAGCGGCGAGGCAGCGCTGACCTTCACCATTTTGACCGGAATGCGGAACAGCGGCAGGAGGGTAAACTTCGCGCCAAAGTAAGAGCCAATCGCCGTGGCGACAGCAAAAAACCAGGCGTGCAGCGAAAACTGTGGAATGCCGGTAAAGAAAGCGGCCAGGTTACACCCCATCGCCAGACGGGCGCCGAATCCGGCAATCATGCCGCCGACAATCGCCTGCATAACGCGTATCCGGCTTTTAGGCATTCGCAACTTAACGTTGTTAGCCCACAGCGCGGCGGCAAAACACCCCCCGAACATGCCGATAATCATCATACCGTCGATACGGGTCAGCGGCGTGCCGTCCAGATGAATAAGCTTAAAGTAACCCCACTCCTCGGTATGTACGCCAGCGAGCTGCAGCAGTTGCCCACCCCAGCGGGTGAATTCGCCGGTCACGGCCCAGAAGGTGCCGGTAATGCCGAAATAGTAGGTGGAAAGGATCCCCGCCGCGATGACGGCCGGTACTGGTGACCAGAACTTAACCAGGTAAGTCTGTTTGAAGTATTGCCATGACATGAGTAAGCCTCTGAACTCAGAAGGTTTAAAGCCGAAAAGAGACCAAATCATACGCTTACGGCAAGGTTTGAAAAGCCATTGACGCCGAAAATATCGATGGGATCAATTTTGGCGTAACGCTTAAGTGATAGCAGGAATATAAGAGGAAGACCGTCTGGCTGAGTCGCCAGACGGTGGAAGGGTCAGGCTTTACGCGTTGCGGCTTTCATCGCCGTAACAAATGCTTTGAGTTCAGCCAGCATCTGATCGGGTTTGTCCACGTTCTTCTCAATGATTTTGACGATAGCAGAGCCGGAGATCGCGCCTGCCGCTTTTGCGTCAATTGCCGCCGTAACCTGATCCGGGGATGAAATGCCGAATCCCTGCAGCGGAGGTGCTGCGTGGTATTCAGCCAGTTTTTCAACCAGATGATGCAGCGGCAGCGCGGCTTTGTTTTCAGCACCCGTCACGCCCGCGCGGGAGAGCAGGTAGGTGTAACCACGGCCGTAAGAGGCAATCTGGCGCAGCAGTTCGTCATCGGCGTTTGGCGGGCAGATGAAAATCGGCGCCACGTTATGACGCATAGCAGCCTGGCGGAACGGTGCAGATTCTTCAACCGGGACGTCGGCCACCAGCACGGAGTCAACGCCGACCCGCGCGCACTCGGCATAAAATTCGTCGATTCCGCGGTTAAAGACCAGGTTGGCATACATCAGCAGGCCAATCGGAATGGTCGGGTGCTTCTGACGGATCGCGGCAAGCATCTCAAAACACTGCGTTGGGGTTACGCCCGCGGCAAAGGCACGCAGAGTGGCGTTCTGAATGGTCGGGCCATCCGCCAGAGGGTCAGAGAACGGGATCCCCAGCTCCAGCGCATCGGCACCGGCTTCAATCAGGGCGTCGATAATTTTTAGCGACTGTTCCGGGCCCGGATCGCCCAGGGTTACGAAGGGAACGAACGCGCCTTCCTGGCGGGATTTCAGTTGTGCAAATGCGTTATCGTAGCGTTCCATCAGATTTCCCCTCGTGCTTTCAGAATATCGTGAACGGTGAAGATATCTTTATCACCGCGACCGGAAAGGTTAACGACCAGCAGTTGCTCTTTTTCCGGGTTTTCTTTCATCATTTTCAGCGCATGCGCCAGAGCATGCGAGGACTCCAGCGCCGGTATGATCCCTTCGCTGCGGCACAGCGTCTTAAACGCTTCCAGCGCTTCGTCATCGGTGATGGAGACGTAGTCCGCGCGTCCGGTGCTGTTCAGGAACGCATGCTGTGGCCCGACGGACGGGAAATCCAGACCGGCAGAGATGGAGTACGACTCTTCAATCTGACCTTCATCGGTCTGCATCATCGGCGCTTTCATGCCGAAGTAGATCCCCACGCGGCCATGTTTCAGCGGAGCGCCGTGCTCACCGGTTTCAATCCCGTGACCCGCTGGCTCCACGCCGATCAGGCCAACACGGGTTTCGTCGATAAAATCAGCGAACATCCCGATGGCGTTTGATCCCCCGCCCACACAGGCAATCACCGCGTCCGGCAGACGGCCTTCTTTTTCAAGGATCTGCGCTTTGGTCTCTTCGCCAATCATGCGCTGGAATTCACGCACGATAGTCGGGAACGGGTGCGGACCAGCGGCTGTGCCGAGCATGTAGTGCGCGGTTTCATAGCTACCAGACCAGTCGCGCAGCGCTTCGTTACAGGCATCTTTCAGCGTGGCAGAACCACTGTGAACTGGGATCACTTCTGCGCCCATCAGACGCATACGGAATACGTTCGGAGACTGACGCTCAACGTCTTTCGCCCCCATATAGATACGGCATTTCAGGCCGAGGAGGGCGCTGGCCAGTGCTGATGCCACGCCGTGCTGACCCGCGCCGGTTTCGGCGATGATCTCGGTTTTGCCCATCCGTTTTGCCAGCAGTGCCTGTCCTAACACCTGGTTGGTTTTATGCGCGCCGCCGTGCAGCAGGTCTTCACGCTTGAGGTACAGCGTGGTTTTGGTGCCGGCAGTCAGGTTACGGCATTTGGTCAGCGCTGTTGGACGGCCCGCGTAGTTTTTCAGCAGGTCGGTAAATTCAGCCTGAAACGCTGGATCTTTCTGTGCGCTCACAAACGCTTCTTCCAGCTGGCGCAGTGCGGGCATCAGGATCTGCGGAACGTACATCCCGCCGAACTCACCAAAATACGGGTTAAGTAATGTCGTCATTTTTTCTTCCTTAATATGCACGCAGAGTTTTAAATACCGAGGCCAGCTTACTGGCATCTTTGATGCCCGGTTGCGACTCTACGCCTGAATTGAAATCGAGGCCCGCGCAGCCGGTTTTGGCTGCTTCCACACAGTTATCCGGGCTAAGTCCACCCGCCAGCAGGACATTGTCCAGCGCTTCGCCGTTCAGCAGTGACCAGTCAAAACGCTGGCCTGTACCGCCCTGGCCGTTATCGAGCACGTATTTATCAACATGATTCAGGTTACGTGCTGGCAGGGTGCTGCCCACGCTCTGCGCTTTCCAGATCTGAACCTGAGGAGCCAGCCCGGCACGCAGGGCATCGATGTATGCCTGATCTTCATCACCGTGCAGTTGTACTGCACTAAGGGATAACGCTTCGGCTTTTGCCGTAACGTCCGCAATATCAGCGTTACGGAAGACGCCCACATAGCTGAGTGGGGCTGCCGCTATCACCTTGCGTGCCTGTTCATCGCTCACCGCACGCGGTGAGGAGCCCACAAAGATCAACCCGCCGTAAATAGCCCCCGCCTCATAGGCAGCCTGGGCATCCTGTTCGCGGGTTAAGCCGCACACTTTGTTTTCACCCAACAGCACCCGACGCACTGCGGCATTGAGATCGTCATGTGCCATCATCGCGGAGCCAATCAGGAAACCGTTGGCGAAGTGGCTCAACTCACGCACCTGGGCGTAGCTGTTGATCCCGGATTCACTGATAACGGTCACGCCAGAGCCCAGATGCGGTGCCAGCTGACGCGTACGATTCAGGTCGATTGACAGATCGCGCAGATCGCGGTTGTTAATCCCGACCACTTTCGCCTGCAGTGCAATGGCACGCTCCAGCTCTTCTTCGTTGCTCACCTCGGTCAGCACGCCCATGTTGAGGCTGTGCGCCACCGCAGCCAGCTGGCGATACTGCTCGTCGTCGAGTACCGAGAGCATCAGCAGGCAGGCGTCAGCCTGGTAAAAACGCGCCAGCCAGATCTGATACGGGTCGATAATAAAGTCTTTGCACAGAATCGGTTGCGGCGCGATGCTGCTGACAACAGGCAGAAAATCGAAGCTGCCCTGGAAATATTTCTCATCCGTCAGCACGGAGATCGCCGACGCATGATGCTTATAAATGCCGGCAATACGCGCCGGATCGAAATCCTCACGGATAACGCCTTTCGACGGGGAGGCTTTTTTGCACTCAAGAATAAATGCGGTGCGCGCGCCCTGCAGGGCATCATAGAAACGACGGCTGCTTGGGACGACGTCGTTCTGAAAACTGGCAAGCGGCTGCTGCGCTTTGCGGGCTTCCACCCAGATGGCCTTATCGGCAACGATTTTCGCTAAAACGGTCTGCATTCTTTACCCTCTTGCCGCAAGTGCGGTAACGCGATCGTAAGCTGCACCAGAGCGCAGTACGTCCAGAACTTTTTGTGCGTTGGCTTTGAGATCCTCTTCGCCGTGCAATCGCATCAGCATGGCGACGTTGGCTGCCACGGCTGCCTCATGGGCGACCTCTCCCTTACCTTGTAATAAGCGCGTGAGAATGTCACGGTTTTCTTCCGGCGTGCCGCCTGCCAGCGCCTCCTGATGATACGGCGTTAAACCAAAGTCGGCGGCTTCCAGCTGATAGCTCAGGATTTCGCCATTGCGCAGTTCCGCAACGAGAGTTGGCGCGTGAAGGGACACTTCATCCATTCCCCCGCTGTGAACCACTGCCGCGCGCTGATAACCGAGCACGCGCAGGGTTTCGGCAATTGGCAGAACCAGTTCCGGGCTGTAAACACCAATCAGCGCCAGCGGCGGGTGCGCCGGGTTGATCAGCGGCCCCAGTACGTTAAACAGCGTGCGTGTTTTGAGTTGCTGACGAACCGGCATCGCATGGCGGAAACCGGTGTGATACTTCGGCGCAAACAGGAAGCAGACGCCCAGATCGTCCAGCGCTTCACGGGAGCGTTCGGCGTTCATATCCAGGTTAATGCCGAAGGCAGCCAGCAAATCGGACGAGCCCGAGCGGCTGGAGACGCTGCGGTTACCGTGTTTCGCCACTTTCAGGCCACACGCCGCGGCCACGAAGGCACTGGCGGTGGAGATATTGATGCTATTGCTGCCATCTCCCCCGGTGCCGACGATATCCGCAAACTGATAATCCGGGCGCGGGAAGGGGGCGGCATTTTCCAGCAGGGCCGTGGCGGCACCGGCGATTTCTTGCGGGCTTTCGCCGCGCACTTTCATGCTTACCAGTGCGGCCGCCAGCTGTTCAGGTTTCAGCTCACCGCGAACCACAGCAGAAAAGAGCTGGTGGCTCTCCTGCTGGCTCAGGGTCTGCGCCTGATACAGCTTTTCCAGAATCGGTTGCAGCGTGTTGGTCTGCTCCAGTTTCTGCAACGCCCAGTCCAGCGTCTGCTCCAGCAGTCGCGCGCCATGGGTCGTGAGAATCGACTCCGGATGGAACTGCATGCCGCAGACGCGATCCGCATCGTGACGCACAGCCATCACCATCCCTTCAAACGAGGCGTTAATGGTCAGCCCGGCCGGGATGTTGCTGCCTACCAGGGAGTGATAACGCGCAACCGGCAGCGGATTTGGCAGGCCGGCAAACATCGCCTGGCCGTCATGTTCAATGCTGGAGGCCTTGCCATGCAGGATCTCACCTGCCTGACCCACGTAGCCGCCATAGGCTTCCACAATCGCCTGGTGACCCAGACAGATACCGATAATCGGCAGTTTACCGCGCATACGGGTCAGCAGCTCCGGCATACAGCCCGCTTCACTGGGGGCACCTGGACCAGGAGAGAGCATCAGCACCGGGTTTTGCATGGTTGCCAGACGGTCTATCAGCGTCTGTGCCGGAACATGGTTACGATAGATAACGACGTTGTGACCATTCGCACGCAGCTGATCTGCCAGGTTATAGGTAAAAGAGTCGATGTTATCGAGCAGCAGAATGTCAGCCATCAGAAAATCTCCTGTGCGTGATGTGCGGTAGCAATGGCGCGCAATACCGCGCGGGCTTTACTGCGGGTTTCGTCAGCTTCAGACTGCGGAACAGAATCCAGAACAATCCCTGCGCCTGCCTGCACGGTAGCGATACCGTCCTCAACGTAGGCGGAGCGGATCACAATGCAGGTATCCAGATCGCCATGGGCAGTGAAGTAGCCCACTGCACCACCGTAACTGCCGCGACGGCGCCCTTCAGCCGCCGCGATCAGCTGCATGGCGCGAACTTTCGGCGCGCCGCTCAGCGTGCCCATGTTCATACAGGCGCGGTAGGCGTGAAGCACGTCGAGGTCGCTCCGCAGTTCGCCCACCACGCGGGATACCAGATGCATAACAAACGAGTAGCGGTCGACCTTGGTTAAGTCCGCCACGTAGCGGCTGCCAGGGGTACAAATGCGCGCCAGGTCGTTACGGGCCAGATCAACCAGCATCAGATGCTCGGAGAGCTCTTTATGGTCGGTACGCATTTCCAGCTCAATGCGGCTGTCGAGATCGCGATCCAGCGAGCCATCGGCTCGACGGCCGCGTGGACGGGTTCCGGCAATCGGGTAGATCTCAATCTGGCGGCTGGTGGCGTCATATTTCAGTGAACTTTCAGGGGATGCGCCAAACAGGGTGAAATCGTTGTCCTGCATAAAGAACATGTACGGGCTTGGGTTGCTCTTTTTCAGCACGTCATAGGCCGCGAGCGGCGACGGGCAGGGCAGAGAGAAACGACGGGAAGGAACAACCTGGAAAATTTCTCCGGCGCGAATCGCTTTTTGCATCTGGCGAACCACGGCACCGTACTGATCGTCGCTCTGATTAACCTCACAGGTCATTTTCTCGACACGATGTACAGGCAGCGCAGGCGGCGCTTCGGTCATTTGTTGCTGCAACTGCTCAATACGCTGCTCAAGGCGTTTTTTCTCTGTCGCGGATGGCGTGAAGAGGCTTGCCTGAATACGGGTGTTTTTTTTCTGGTGGTCGATCACCAGTAAGGTTTCGGCCAGGTAGAAGCAGTAGTCGGGGCAGCGGTTACCCTGTTCAATGTCCGGTAAATCTTCGAACCCGGCCACCAGGTCGTAAGCAAACAGCCCGCCAAAGAACATTGCTTCGCGTTCATCTTCCGGCACGGCGACCAAATTTTGCAGCAGACGGAAGGCATCAAAAACGGAAAGAGAGCACAGGCGTGCGTCTTCGTCCAGCAACTGGCTCACCGGCGGGAAGTGCAGAACGCGCATTTCAGGATGGTGTTCATTTTCGATACCAGCAGGCAGGCTCGCATCCAGTAACGGCAGCAGAGCCGCACCGTTATCCGATAACGCTTTGATAGTGACAGTGTCACCTAGCGCCGTAATGCGCAGCGCGCTGTCCACCAACAGCAGGCTCTTGAGATCGTCTTTGCTGTCAATATCGGCGGATTCCAGTAACAACGTGGCTGGACGCGCACCGCAGACCTGATGAAACAGCGCGGTTGGGTTGTGGCGATAGGCCGCCTCGCTGGTCAGCAATTCGAGGTGTGGTTTGGCTGTTTGCATTATGTTGTTCTCATTTATTCTGTTCAAAAAAAAGCCCGCTGATGAGCGGGCGGGTATCTGTTTGCTGTACGCAAACGTGTGACACTGCCCGGAAATCAGGAAGTGCGCCACCAACCGTGCAGAGTGAAATGTGCAGTCATTTTCAGATACCTTTCTCGTGTGAACTTGCGTACTAGTTAACTAGTTCGATGGCGTATTGTCAACCCTTGATTTCAGAATTTCGTGGCAAGTCGGTATCATGGGCTTTTAAGATGTCTCTAACCTGTGACGGGAAGTGCTTTGAGCGATACCACCTACGCCGTAATTTATGATTTACACAGCCATACCCAGGCCTCCGATGGTCTGCTGACGCCCGAAGCGTTGGTGCATCGTGCCGTTGAAATGCGGGTTGGCACGCTGGCCATAACCGATCACGATACAACCGATGCCATTCCAGCCGCGCGCGCCGAGATTGCCCGCAGTGGTCTGGCACTCAAACTGGTTCCTGGCGTCGAGATATCGACCGTCTGGGAGAATCACGAAATCCATATTGTTGGCCTGAACATCGATATAGACCATCCGGTAATGTGTGCGTTTTTGCAAGAACAAAAAACGCGCCGCAATCAGCGAGCAGAAATGATCGCTGAACGTCTGGAAAAGGCGCATATTCCGGGCGCACTGGAAGGGGCAAAAAGGCTGGCAAACGGGGGCGCGGTAACGCGCGGTCATTTTGCCCGTTTTCTGGTTGAGGCAGGCAAGGCCACAACGATAGCGGATGTCTTTAAACGCTATCTGGCTCGCGGGAAAACCGGATATGTTCCGCCACAGTGGTGTACAATAAAACAAGCTATTGATGTGATTCATCATTCTGGCGGTAAGGCCGTGCTGGCCCATCCGGGGCGGTATAATCTTTCTGCTAAATGGCTGAAAAGACTGCTGGCGCATTTTGCCGAATGCGGTGGCGAGGCGATGGAAGTCGCCCAGTGTCAGCAGGCGCCCAACGAGCGTTCGCAGCTTGCGACCTACGCCCGCCAGTTTGGTTTGCTGGCGTCACAAGGCTCAGATTTTCATCAGCCCTGTGCGTGGATAGAACTGGGACGCAAGCTTTGGTTACCCGCAGGCGTTGAGCCTGTCTGGCAGCTCTGGGAACAGCCACAGCAACTTGAAGAGAGGGAAGTATGAGTCAGTTTTTCTATATTCATCCGGATAATCCGCAGCCGCGCCTGATTAATCAGGCCGTGGAGATCGTGCGTAAAGGGGGCGTTATCGTCTACCCGACCGATTCGGGTTATGCGCTGGGCTGTAAGATTGAAGATAAAGCGGCGATGGAGCGTATTTGCCGTATTCGCCAGTTGCCGGACGGTCACAACTTTACCCTGATGTGCCGGGATCTCTCTGAGCTATCGACCTATGCTTATGTCGATAACGTGGCATTTCGTCTGATTAAAAATAACACGCCGGGCAACTACACCTTCATCCTGAAAGGGACGAAAGAGGTTCCGCGCCGTCTGTTACAGGAAAAGCGCAAAACCATCGGGATGCGTGTGCCGTCTAACCCGATTGCCCAGGCCTTGCTGGAAACGCTGGGTGAGCCGATGCTCTCAACCTCGCTGATGCTGCCCGGCAGTGAATTCACCGAGTCCGATCCGGAAGAGATCAAAGACCGTCTGGAAAAGGTGGTTGAGCTGATTATTCATGGCGGTTACCTCGGTCAGCAGCCGACCACGGTTGTCGATTTAACGGAAGATGCACCGGAAGTGATTCGCGAAGGCGTGGGTGATGTTAAGCCTTTCTTGTAAAGGTGTAAGCAGCTATACTACGCGGCCATCAAATCAGGGCATAGCCCTGGTTTGACCTGATTCGACGCCTGTGAAGGCGACACCTGAGGAAGCTCAATGAGCGAGAAGTTACAGAAAGTGCTGGCGCGTGCCGGCCACGGCTCACGCCGTGAAATCGAAGCCATTATTGAAGCCGGACGCGTGAGTGTGGACGGTAAAATCGCCACGCTCGGTGACCGCGTAGAAATCGTGCCGGGGCTTAAAATCCGTATCGACGGTCATCTTATCTCGGTTAAAGAATCTGCTGAGCAGATCTGCCGCGTGCTGGCATACTACAAGCCGGAAGGTGAACTGTGTACGCGCAACGACCCGGAAGGTCGCCCGACGGTATTTGACCGTCTGCCTAAACTGCGTGGCGCACGCTGGATTGCCGTGGGGCGTCTGGATGTGAACACCTGCGGTCTGCTGCTGTTCACAACGGATGGTGAACTGGCAAACCGTCTGATGCACCCAAGTCGTGAAGTGGAACGCGAATACGCCGTACGCGTGTTCGGCCAGGTTGATGAGAACAAACTGCGCGATCTGTCGCGTGGCGTTCAGCTGGAAGACGGTCCTGCAGCGTTCAAAACCATCAAATTTACCGGTGGTGAAGGGATCAACCAGTGGTACAACGTTACCCTGACCGAAGGTCGTAACCGTGAGGTTCGTCGTCTGTGGGAAGCGGTGGGCGTGCAGGTTAGCCGCCTGATCCGTGTCCGCTACGGCGATATTCTGCTGCCAAAAGGTCTGCCACGTGGTGGCTATACCGAACTGGACCTGACGCAGACCAACTACCTGCGTGAACTGGTGGGTCTGGCGCCAGAAACCACCTCCAAAGTGGCGGTGGAGAAAGATCGCCGTCGCATGAAGGCGAACCAGATCCGTCGTGCGGTGAAACGCCACAGCCAGGTGAACAATAATCGCCGCGCTGGCAGCCGTAATAACAACGGTTAAAAATAGAAGCCCGGTTAACATCACCGGGCTTTTTATCAGTAATCAATGCCGATTTGCGCTTTGATACCGGCATCAAAAGCATGTTTAACCGGACGCAATTCGCTGACGGTATCCGCTAATTCCAGAATATCCCGATGACAGCCGCGGCCTGTGACGATCACCGTCTGATGTGCCGGGCGATTCCTGAGTGCCTCCAGTACGGCGTCCAGCGGCAGATAGTCGTAGGCGACCATATAGGTGATCTCATCCAGTAACACCATGTTCAGGGCCGGGTCTGCCAGCATTCGTTTTGCATGCTCCCAGACCGCGAGGCAGGCCGCGGTGTCGGTTTCCCGGTTTTGGGTATCCCACGTAAAGCCTGTCGCCATCACCTGGAACTCAACCCCGTGCGGCTCAAGTAAATTACGTTCACCGTTGGGCCATTCCCCTTTAATAAACTGAATGACACCCACTTTCTGCCCGTGACCAACGGCGCGCGTGGCGGTACCAAAGGCGGCGGTGGTTTTGCCTTTGCCGTTGCCGGTAAACACGATGATGATCCCGCGTTCATCCTGCGCAGCGGCGACACGGGCATCAACCTGTTCTTTCAGGCGCTGCTGACGTTGCTGGTGACGTTCTTCACTCATTGCGAAATCCCGGGTTTACGGCCTGGCTGGGCATCAAAGGTCATCCCTGTTTTACGGCGGCTGTCATCGCCCATCAGCCAGAGATAGAGCGGCATAATATCTGCCGGGGTTTTAAGCTTCTGTGGATCTTCCGTCGGGAAGGCGCTGGCGCGCATTTTGGTGCGCGTTCCGCCTGGGTTAATGCAGTTCACGCGCAGATGACGGCTCTGATATTCCTCCGCCAGCACCTGCATCATCCCTTCGGTCGCGAATTTTGAGACCGCATACGCCCCCCAGTTTGCGCGGCCTTCGCGCCCTACGCTGGAGGAGGTGAACACCAGCGAACCGGAATCAGATTTGAGTAATAAAGGAAGAAGTGCCTGGGTCAGGAAAAAGGTGCCGTTGATATTGACCTGCATGACCTGCTGCCAGATCTCAGGATCCTGTTCATCCATCGGGCGAACCTCCCCAAGCAAGCCGGCATTGTGCAGTACGCCATCCAGCCGTGGGTAGTGGGTGCTGATGCGGTGGGCAAGCTCCTGGCACGTTTCAGGGGTACAGGTGAGCAGATCCAGTGTGTACCAGCGGGCAGGAATGCCACCGGCGGCGTCAATCTCCTGAGCCACTCCTTTGAGTTTTTCTTCGTTACGGCCAATGAGAATTACGCTCGCGCCATAGTCAGCGTAGGTCAGTGCCGCTTCGCGGCCAATGCCATCGCTGGCACCAGTGACCAGAATGATGCGGTTCTGCAGCAGATTTTTTTGCGGTTGATAATGCACGGTGACTCCTCGGCGCACAGTGATGCAAAGACGCCTTATTGTGTGACTTTTCGGCTTTATGCCCGAATTAGCATGAGAATTCAATCAGTCTACAGGACGCATCGCTGTAAAATTAACAATTTGCAAATATTTAAACCAGAATCGGGGGATTCCTGAAGACGGCTCGCAGAGGTAATGTCACGAGCGAGACGCATGGGCAGGGCTGTTGTACACTGCCGTGAAAGATTCGTGGTTAAATCAAGGTGGAACGCGTGGAATTACTTTCTCAATATGGGTTGTTTTTGGCAAAGATCGTGACGGTGGTGATTGCCATTGCGGTAGTGGCCGTTCTGATTGTTAACCTGACGCAGCGCAAACGTCAGCGTGGTGAGTTACGCATTACCCGCCTGAGCGAGCAGTATAAAGAGATGCAGGAAGAGATGTCGCTGGCCCTGCTTGACAGCCATCAACAGAAACTGTGGCACAAAGCGCAGAAGAAAAAGCATAAGCAGGACGCCAAAGCGGCAAAAGCCAAAGCGAAGCTTAACGCGCCGGAGGAAACCTCAATCCCGCGTGTCTATGTGCTCGATTTTAAAGGCAGCATGGATGCCCATGAGGTCTCTTCCCTGCGTGAAGAAGTCACCGCCGTGCTTGCCGTGGCTAAACCGCAGGATCAGGTGGTTGTCCGTCTTGAGAGTCCGGGTGGGGTCGTTCATGGTTATGGGCTGGCGGCTTCGCAGCTACAGCGTCTGCGTGAAAAACAGATCCCGCTGACGGTTGCGGTGGACAAAGTCGCGGCGAGCGGTGGCTATATGATGGCCTGCGTGGCGGATAAAATTGTTGCGGCGCCGTTTTCTATTATTGGCTCCATCGGGGTGGTTGCGCAAATCCCGAACTTTAACCGCTTCCTGAAAAGCAAAGAGATCGACATTGAATTGCATACGGCGGGTCAGTACAAACGTACCCTGACGCTGCTGGGGGAGAACACGGAAGAAGGACGGCAGAAATTCCGTGAAGATCTCAATGAAACCCATCACCTCTTTAAAGACTTTGTGCACCGTATGCGCCCGGCGCTTGATATTGATCAGGTGGCAACTGGGGAGCACTGGTACGGTACGCAGGCGCTAGAAAAAGGGCTGGTGGATGAAGTGGGCACCAGTGACGACCTGCTGTTGAATCTGATGGAAGGGCGCGAACTGGTTGGCGTGCGCTTTACCCAGCGTAAGCGATTGCTTGACCGCTTTACTAACAGCGCGGCCGAAAGCGCGGATCGCCTGCTGCTCCGCTGGTTGCAACGCGGACAAAAACCGCTGCTGTAAACAAAAACGCGAGGCCAGAGCCTCGCGTTTTGCGTTAATCGACCAGGTGATATTTCTCTGAAAGCGTGTGCGCCAGGTATTTAAACATATTGAATACGGCGGTGCTTTTCGGGGTGGGTAACCCTTGTTCGTCAAGGAAGTATTCGCCGCTGAATACCAGCACGCCGTTACGTTGTTCCACGCCGGTCGCTTCAATACCCGCCAGGGTGTCTTCATGGTCACGAATCAGCTTATTTGCTTCGATAAGCAGAGAGGCTCGATCAATGGGTTGGGTTGTATTCTGCATAATCCACTCCTTAAACAGTGACAATAGTCTACGCCGGGGGCGCTTTGGGGGCAAATTTTCCCTGTAATGTGAGGGGGTAAGGGGCCGTGACCTGGCTGGCAGGATTTGCTTTTGCATGCTAATAAAGTTGCGTAACGAATTTTATCAGGTAGAGTGTGCGCTTTCGTCATTCTGGCAACAGAATTGCTTGACATTCGACCGGGAATTCGTCACGAATTACATCCGATGTGAGAAAAATACCCGATAACTCAATCACCTGGGCGTTAACGCTTTGACGTTCAGTAAGACAAAGGGGTTGATATCCCCTGACGCAGTCGCAATATCAATGGCTCGTCGTCAGTGGAAGGGAAATCAACATGCGGCGTATTCCTGGAAGAATTAAATTAGGTAAAGGTGAATATGGGTAAAGCTCTCGTCATCGTTGAGTCCCCGGCAAAAGCCAAAACGATCAATAAGTATCTGGGTAATGACTACGTGGTTAAGTCCAGCGTCGGTCACATCCGCGATTTGCCGACCAGTGGCTCAGCCAGCAAAAAGAGCGCAGACTCTACCTCCACCAAAGGGGCTAAAAAGCCTAAAAAGGATGAACGTAGCGCGCTTGTCAACCGCATGGGTGTTAACCCATGGCATAACTGGGATGCACACTATGAAGTGCTGCCCGGCAAAGAAAAAGTCGTTAACGAGCTGAAGCAGCTTGCTGAAAAAGCAGACCACATTTATCTCGCAACCGACCTTGACCGCGAAGGGGAAGCCATTGCCTGGCACCTGCGGGAAGTGATCGGGGGTGACGACAAACGCTACAGCCGTGTAGTGTTTAACGAAATTACGAAGAATGCGATTCGCCAGGCGTTTGAGAAGCCGGGTGAACTGAACATCGACCGCGTAAACGCGCAGCAGGCACGCCGTTTTATGGACCGTGTCGTGGGTTACATGGTCTCTCCACTGCTGTGGAAAAAGATTGCCCGCGGTCTGTCCGCAGGGCGTGTGCAGTCCGTTGCTGTGCGTCTGGTTGTTGAACGCGAGCGTGAGATCAAAGCCTTCGTCCCGGAAGAGTTCTGGGAAGTGGATGCCAATGTCACCACGCCGGGTGGAGATGCGCTGCCGCTGCAGGTGAGTCATCAGAATGACAAACCGTTCCGTCCTGAAAACCGTGAGCAGACCATGGCTGCCGTGGCGCTGCTGGAAAAAGCGCGCTACCAGGTTCTGGAGCGTGAAGATAAACCGACCAGCAGCAAACCTGGCGCACCGTTTATTACGTCTACGCTGCAACAGGCTGCGAGCACGCGCCTGGGTTATGGCGTGAAGAAAACCATGATGATGGCCCAGCGTCTGTATGAGGCGGGTTATATCACCTATATGCGTACTGACTCGACAAACCTGAGCCAGGATGCCGTCAACATGGTGCGCGGCTACATCAGTGACAACTTCGGTAAGAAATACCTGCCAGCGAGTGAAAACCAGTACGCCAGCAAGGAGAACTCACAGGAAGCGCACGAAGCCATTCGTCCTTCTGACGTCTCCGTGTTAGCCGAATCGCTGAAAGATATGGAAGCCGATGCCCAGAAGCTGTATCAGCTTATCTGGCGTCAGTTCGTGGCGTGTCAGATGACACCAGCACAGTATGACTCCACCACGCTGACCGTTGGCGCGGGTGATTTCCGCCTGAAAGCGCGTGGCCGTATCCTGCGCTTCGATGGCTGGACTAAAGTGATGCCTGCGCTGCGTAAGGGTGATGAAGACAGAACCCTGCCTGCGGTAAACAAAGGGGATGAGCTATCTCTGGTTGATCTCGTGCCTGCCCAGCACTTCACCAAGCCGCCAGCGCGTTTCAGCGAAGCGTCTCTGGTTAAAGAGCTGGAAAAACGCGGTATTGGCCGTCCGTCCACCTATGCGTCGATTATTTCGACCATTCAGGACCGCGGTTACGTGCGTGTTGAAAACCGTCGTTTCTATGCGGAAAAAATGGGTGAGATCGTCACTGACCGCCTGGAAGCCAACTTCCGCGAACTGATGAACTACGACTTCACCGCGCAAATGGAAGACAGCCTCGATCAGGTTGCCAGCCATCAGGCCGAGTGGAAAAAGGTTCTCGACAGCTTCTTCAGCGACTTTACCAACCAGCTTGAAAAAGCGGAAAAAGATCCTGAAGAGGGCGGCATGCTGCCGAATCAGATGGTCCTGACCAGCATCGACTGCCCAACCTGTGGTCGTAAAATGGGGATCCGTACTGCCACTACTGGCGTTTTCCTCGGCTGTTCTGGCTACGCGCTGCCGCCGAAAGAACGCTGCAAAACCACCATTAACCTGGTACCTGAGAACGAAGTGCTCAACGTGCTGGAAGGTGATGATGCGGAAACCAACGCTCTGCGTGCAAAACGTCGCTGCAAGAAATGCGGCACCGCGATGGACAGCTACCTCATCGATCCAAAACGTAAATTGCACGTCTGCGGTAATAACCCGACCTGCGATGGATATGAGATCGAAGAGGGTGAGTTCCGCATTAAAGGTTACGACGGTCCTATCGTTGAGTGTGAGAAGTGTGGTTCTGAGATGCACCTGAAAATGGGGCGCTTCGGCAAGTACATGGCGTGCACCAACGACGAGTGTAAGAACACGCGTAAAATCCTGCGTAACGGTGAAGTCGCGCCGCCGAAGGAAGATCCGGTTCCGCTGCCAGAGTTGCCGTGCGAGAAGTCCGACGCTTACTTCGTGCTGCGTGATGGTGCTGCCGGCGTGTTCCTTGCGGCAAACACCTTCCCTAAATCGCGCGAAACCCGCGCGCCACTGGTGGAAGAGTTGTACCGTTTCCGCGACCGCCTGCCTGAGAAACTGCGCTACCTGGCCGATGCGCCACAGCAGGATCCGGAAGGCAATAAAACCGTTGTGCGTTTTAGCCGTAAAACGAAGCAGCAGTATGTTGCGGCAGAGAAAGACGGCAAGGCAACCGGCTGGTCAGCATTCTTTGTTGATGGCAAATGGGTTGAAGGCAAAAAATAATCTTTCCTTACCGTAACTTACCTGTGAAAGGGCCGGACTTCCGGCCCTTTTTTATTACCTTGTTATTATTTTTTGTTCCGTACTATACAGTCAGGCTATAAATGATATAGTGGTTATAGTTAACCCTTTTCTTATTATCAAATCGTCTTAAGCGATTGACCGCATGCGCTAAATCGGATGGTCTGGCATGAAATTACAGCAGCTTCGTTATATTGTTGAGGTGGTAAACCACAACCTTAACGTCTCTTCTACCGCTGAGGGGCTATATACCTCTCAGCCGGGTATCAGCAAGCAGGTCCGCATGCTGGAAGATGAGTTAGGTATTCAGATTTTTGCTCGTAGCGGTAAACACCTCACCCAGGTGACGCCAGCAGGGCAGGAGATTATCCGCATCGCGCGGGAGGTCCTCTCTAAAGTCGACGCCATTAAATCGGTGGCGGGAGAGCATACCTGGCCGGATAAAGGGTCGCTGTATATTGCCACCACCCATACCCAGGCACGCTATGCGCTGCCGGGCGTTATTAAGGGCTTTATTGAGCGCTATCCACGTGTTTCTCTCCATATGCATCAGGGCTCGCCGACGCAAATCGCTGAGGCGGTTTCGAAGGGTAATGCGGATTTTGCTATCGCAACCGAAGCGCTGCATCTGTATGACGATTTGGTTATGCTGCCGTGTTATCACTGGAACCGTTCTATTGTCGTCACGCCCGATCACCCGTTAGCCGGTAAAGGGTCGGTCACTATTGAAGAGCTGGCGCAATATCCCTTAGTGACGTATACCTTCGGCTTCACCGGGCGCTCCGAGCTTGATACTGCATTCAATCGTGCAGGATTAACGCCGCGTATCGTTTTCACCGCAACCGATGCTGACGTGATTAAGACCTACGTGCGGCTTGGACTGGGGGTAGGGGTGATTGCCAGCATGGCGGTTGATCCCGTATCTGACCCTGACCTCGTGCGTCTTGATGCGCATGATATTTTCAGCCATAGCACCACCAAGATTGGTTTCCGTCGCAGTACCTTCCTGCGTAGCTATATGTATGATTTTATTCAGCGCTTTGCCCCACATTTAACGCGCGACGTGGTCGATACGGCCGTAGCATTACGTTCAAATGAAGATATCGAAGAGATGTTTAAAGACATCAAACTTCCAGCAAAATAATCACTCCCGGTATCTTTCCGCCCAGGAAAGATACCGAAATAACCTCTCAAAGCTAAATTAGAATTATCATCATCTGCACTTAACTGCCGTATAATGTCATTAACCATTTATTCAGTGTGGTTATAATGTCGTGAATTGGCGACAAAAGTAGAACTAATTTTTGGCTTCGCAAATATTTCCTTTCAAATATTTATTTCTGGTCAAAAGAATGAATATTTCCCATCAATAGATACGTAAATTCACTGGCTTTTCGGCTAAAGTTTCTTTAGGATTTATCTCAACAGATGATTAATTGTACCAATTGTTTGGTCTCTAAATGATAAGCGATATCGATTGTATGAGGTTAGCAATGCCTTCAGGAAGTGAAGAACCGCAAAGGGATCCTGCGCTCAAGCGTAAAGCCTGGCTGGCGGTCTTTCTCGTCTCCGCCTTGTTTTGGGTGGTGGTTGCTTTCCTGGCCTGGAACTATTGGGGTTGAATATGGCAGTGACGGTACGTACAGAAACAGTTAAACAGATGTGTCAGCTTCGTGACAGGGGCCACAAAGTGCGCAAAGCACCTGCCACTGCCGTACCCGCGTCCTGGAAACTGACGCCGCAGCAGCAAGCGTTTATTGATGTGTTCGCAGAAGACGAACCCAAAAAACAATAATTTACTTAATTGCGTAATGATGCAAATAGTCTGAATAAAGGCTCAATGCATTTGTACTCTTTAATAAATACACATCAGCAATATTGAACTGAGGGCAGACCTCGGAACCTTTAATAAATAATGCCTGGTGTCCCTATGATGAATAACATGATGTCTATGAAATACTGGTCATGGCTCGGCGTTTTTTCCGCGTCGATTCTGTTCTGGTCACAGCTTATCTGGCTGGCCCTCCACTAAATCGTAAAACCTCGCTACGGCGGGGTTTTTTGTTTTCTCCCCCGCACTGGAACATTCCTGGATTTATCATTTCGGGTTGTTATCAAAACGTTACGACATCTTTGTGTTATCTTTAATTACAGCCCTGATGATTGTCAGGACATCTCTGTAATTAAGGAGGAGCTTATGTCGGTAACCCTACGCGAAGCCAGTAAGGACACATTACAGGCAGAAAATAAAACCTGGCACTACTACAGCCTGCCGCTGGCAGCCAGGACGCTTGGGGACATTTCGCGTTTACCCAAGTCCTTGAAAGTTTTACTGGAAAACCTCTTACGCTGGCAGGATGGTGATTCCGTCACCCTTGAAGATATCCAGGCACTGGCAGGGTGGCTTAAGCATGCCCATGCTGACAGAGAAATTGCCTATCGACCGGCAAGGGTCCTGATGCAGGACTTTACCGGGGTCCCTGCTGTGGTTGACCTTGCGGCAATGCGCGAAGCGGTGAAGCGCCTTGGCGGCGATACCGCTAAAGTAAATCCGCTCTCTCCCGTTGATCTCGTTATCGACCACTCTGTCACCGTGGACCACTTTGGTGACGACGATGCCTTTGGCGAAAACGTACGTCTGGAAATGGAGCGTAACCACGAACGTTACGTCTTTCTGAAGTGGGGGCAGCAGGCCTTTAGCCGCTTTAGCGTCGTTCCGCCCGGTACGGGTATCTGCCACCAGGTGAATCTTGAATACCTGGGCAAAGCGGTCTGGAGTGAATTGCAGGATAAAGAGTGGGTGGCCTATCCGGATACTCTGGTGGGCACCGATTCGCACACCACCATGATTAACGGCCTGGGCGTTCTGGGCTGGGGCGTTGGCGGAATTGAAGCCGAAGCGGCCATGCTTGGCCAGCCGGTATCGATGCTGATCCCTGATGTGGTGGGCTTTAAGCTTACCGGCAAACTGTCGGAAGGCATTACCGCCACCGACCTGGTACTTACCGTCACGCAGATGCTGCGTAAGCATGGTGTGGTGGGTAAATTTGTCGAATTCTACGGTGACGGGCTGGATTCATTACCGCTTGCCGACCGTGCTACCATCGCCAACATGGCGCCGGAGTATGGCGCAACCTGTGGCTTTTTCCCCATCGATACTGTCACGCTGGAATATATGCGCCTGAGTGGCCGTAGCGAAGAGCAGGTGGCGCTGGTTGAAGCGTATACCAAAGCGCAGGGGATGTGGCGTAACCCGGGCGATGAACCGGTATTTACCAGCACACTTGAACTGGATATGGGGACCGTCGAGGCGAGCCTGGCGGGGCCAAAACGTCCGCAGGATCGGGTGGCGTTGAGTGACGTACCGAAAGCCTTTGCCGCCAGTAATGAACTGGAAGTTAACACGGCGAAAAAAGACCACCGCCCAATCGACTATGTCCTGAACGGACATCAGTATCAGCTTCCGGATGGTGCGGTTGTCATTGCAGCCATAACCTCCTGTACAAATACGTCGAACCCCAGCGTGCTGATGGCCGCCGGTCTGCTGGCGAAGAAAGCGGTAGAGCTGGGGCTTAAGCCACAGCCGTGGGTAAAAGCCTCTCTGGCACCGGGCTCCAAAGTGGTTTCAGATTACCTTGCACAGGCCAGATTAACGCCGTATCTGGATGAGCTGGGCTTTAACCTGGTGGGGTACGGTTGCACCACCTGTATCGGGAACTCGGGTCCGTTACCTGAACCGATTGAGATGGCGATCAAGCAGGGCGATCTCACCGTCGGGGCCGTTCTCTCCGGTAACCGAAACTTTGAAGGCCGTATTCATCCGCTGGTCAAGACCAACTGGCTGGCGTCTCCACCGCTGGTTGTGGCATACGCTCTGGCCGGGAATATGAATATCAACCTGGTCACCGATCCGATTGGCCACGATCGCAAGAATGATCCGGTCTATCTGAAGGATATCTGGCCATCTGCCCGGGAAATTGCATTGGCCGTAGAGAAAGTTTCTACCGAAATGTTCCGCAAAGAGTATGCGGAGGTGTTTGAAGGTACGCCGGAATGGAAGGCCATCGACCTCGTGGGTTCAGATACCTATGACTGGCAGGACGATTCGACCTATATCCGCCTGTCGCCGTTCTTCGATGAGATGCTGGCTGAACCTGCACCGCTGCAGGATATCCACGGCGCGCGCATTCTGGCGATGCTGGGAGACTCTGTCACCACGGACCACATTTCGCCGGCGGGAAGCATCAAAGCCGACAGTCCAGCAGGCCGTTACCTGCAGAGCCGGGGTGTGGAGCGCCGGGATTTCAACTCCTATGGCTCACGTCGTGGTAACCATGAAGTGATGATGCGCGGCACATTTGCCAATATCCGTATCCGCAATGAAATGGTGCCGGGCGTGGAAGGGGGCATGACGCGACATTTGCCGGGGAGCGACGTGATCTCAATTTATGACGCCGCCGTCAAATACCAGCAGGAAGGCACGCCGCTGGCGGTTATCGCCGGGAAAGAGTACGGCTCTGGCTCCAGCCGTGACTGGGCGGCGAAAGGCCCGCGTCTGCTTGGGGTTCGGGTGGTGATTGCCGAATCGTTTGAACGTATCCACCGTTCAAACCTGATAGGGATGGGGATCCTGCCACTCGAATTCCCGCAGGGCGTCACCCGTAAAACGCTGGGACTCACCGGGGAAGAGCTGATTGACATTAGCGGCCTGCAAAATCTGCAGCCGGGTAAAACGGTGCCGGTGAAATTAACGCGCGCAGACGGTAAAACAGAGGTGCTCGACTGCCGGTGTCGTATCGATACGGCAACAGAACTCACCTATTACCAGAACGACGGCATTCTACATTACGTGATTCGTAAGATGCTGGACTGATGGAGCCAGCCCGGCACGCGATGGCGTTGCCGGGCACTTCGCGATCACTCGCTCAGCAGATGCCCCATTTTGGCGGCTTTGGTATCGAGGTAGTGCGCGTTTTTTGGGTTACGTCCCACAATGAGCGGTACACGCTCAACGATATTGATCCCCGCTTCGGTCAGAATTTCGACTTTTTTCGGGTTGTTAGTCAGCAGGCGTACTTCATCCACGCCCAGCAGCTTAAACATATCCGCACACAGCGTGAAATCGCGCTCATCGGCAGCGAAGCCGAGCTGGTGGTTTGCTTCTACCGTGTCGTACCCTTGGTCCTGCAGCGCGTAGGCGCGGATTTTATTCAGCAAGCCAATATTGCGCCCTTCCTGGCGGTGATAAAGCAGCACACCGCGACCCTCTTCGGCAATATGAGAGAGCGCTGCCTCCAGCTGGAAACCGCAATCACAGCGCAGGCTGAACAACGCATCGCCGGTCAGACACTCCGAATGAACGCGAGAAAGTACCGGGGTTTGTCCTGAAATGTCGCCGTACACCAGCGCGACGTGATCCTGTCCGGTCGCCAGTTCTTCAAATCCCACCATCAGGAAATCGCCCCATGGGGTTGGCAGTTTGGCTTCTGCCACACGTTTAAGCTGCATGTGATTCTCCAGAGTAGGCTGACACGTTTCGTGTCTTCCGCCTGTTTTTGCTTTCTGTATCCGTTCATTTTGCCACAAGCTCAGCAGGTTCGCCTAATGGCTGCCATGCTATACGAACGTTAAACGCACGATCCGACATATCCACCCGTCGGATGAATTTCAGTTATGATTGTGACGCTTAGCGAAAAAGGAGAAGACATGCTTTCAATCGCCAGACGAACGGCAGCAGGTGCGGCCATATTGTTGATTATGCCATTAGCCGTTTGGGTATCAGGCTGGATGTGGCAGCCCGGGCACAATACCCTGTGGCTGAAAACGTTATACTGGATAACAGAGACGGTCACCCAGCCATGGGGCATCATTACTCATGTAGTGCTTTGCGCCTGGTTTTTGTGGTGCCTGCGCTTTCGTCTCCGCGCAGCGCTGGTGCTCTTTGCTATCCTCGGTGGGGCGATTCTTGTTGGCCAGGGGGTAAAATCCTGGGTGAAAGGCCATGTGCAGGAGCCGCGGCCTTTTGTGGTCTGGCTGGAAAAAACGCATCATGTACCGGTGAATGAGTTCTACAATTTAAAACGTAAAGATCGCGGTGCGCTGGTAAAAGAACAGCTTGCGGAACAGCAGAATATCCCGACGTTTTTACGTAAACACTGGCAAAAAGAGACTGGCTTTGCGTTTCCATCCGGGCACACCATGTTCGCCGCCAGTTGGGCACTTCTTGCCGTCGGCCTTTTATGGCCGCGGCGTCGGACTGTCACTATCGCCATTTTATTGGTCTGGGCGACGGGGGTGATGGGGAGCCGTCTACTGCTGGGCATGCACTGGCCACGCGATTTAGTGGTGGCGACGCTCATTTCATGGCTGCTTGTTACCCTTGCCACCTGGCTGGCTGAACGGCTCTGCGGTCCGTTAACGCCGCCGCCGGAAGAGAAAGAAGAGATCGCCGAAAGGGAGCACAGTGGCGTCTGAAGGTTGATTTTGCGCATTTAGCCCATAAATCCATGACGGGCGCGTCACTTTTTCCTTTTCGCGCCCGTCGCTAAAATGGTAGTTTATAAGGCTGATTGCGGTAAGTTGAACACACTTTATTCGCTTGAACCACATAACGGGAAGTAATGTGAAATATTTACTCATTTTCTTACTGGTATTGGCGATTTTTGTCATTTCAGTCACATTGGGTGCACAAAACGATCAACAGGTGACGTTTAACTATCTGCTGGCGCAGGGCGAGTATCGGGTTTCGAGCCTGCTGGCGGTCTTGTTCGCAGCGGGTTTCGCCATCGGCTGGCTGGTTTGCGGTCTGTTCTGGTTAAAAGTACGTGTTTCGCTTGCGCGCGCTGAACGTAAAATTAAACGCCTCGAACATCAAATTGCGCCTGCGTCCGACATCCCGGAAAGCTCTGGTGTGCCGGTCGTCAAGGAATAATCGAATATGCTGGAGTTGTTGTTTCTGCTTTTGCCTGTAGCCGCTGCCTATGGCTGGTATATGGGCCGCAGAAGTGCGCAACAAACAAAACAGGATGAGGCGAACCGACTCTCCCGCGACTACGTTGCAGGGGTGAACTTCCTCCTGAGCAATCAACAGGACAAAGCGGTCGACCTGTTCCTCGACATGTTAAAAGAGGACACAGGGACCGTTGAAGCACACCTGACCCTGGGCAACCTGTTCCGCTCGCGCGGCGAGGTTGACCGTGCCATTCGTATTCACCAGACCCTCATGGAAAGCGCCTCGTTAACTTACGATCAGCGCCTGCTGGCAGTACAACAGCTGGGCCGCGACTACATGGCGGCAGGGTTGTATGACCGTGCGGAAGATATGTTCTCGCAACTGGTGGATGAAACAGATTTCCGCATAGGTGCGCTGCAGCAGCTGCTGCAGATTTACCAGGCCACCAGCGACTGGCAGAAAGCCATTGATACCGCTGAACGTCTGGTTAAGTTGGGTAAAGACAAACAGCGCGTCGAGATAGCCCATTTTTACTGCGAACTGGCCCTGCAACAGATGGGGAACGACGACATGGACAAAGCCATGGCGTTGCTGAAAAAAGGGGCCGCCGCAGACCGCAATAGTGCGCGTATTTCCATCATGATGGGGCGCGTGTTTATGGCGAGTGGCGACTATGCCAAAGCCGTTGAAAGCCTGCTGCGCGTCATTGATCAGGACAAAGAGCTGGTCAGTGAAACCCTTGAAATGCTGCAGACCTGTTATCAACAGCTGGGTAAACAGGATGAGTGGGTAGCGTTCCTGCGCCGCTGCGTGGAAGAGAACACCGGAGCCACCGCGGAGCTGATGCTTTCCGACGTAGTGGAGCAGCATGAGGGTAGCGACACGGCGCAGGTTTATATTACGCGTCAGCTGCAGCGTCATCCTACCATGCGGGTTTTCCATAAGCTGATGGATTACCACCTGAACGACGCAGAAGAAGGGCGTGCTAAAGAGAGCCTGATGGTGCTGCGTGACATGGTGGGCGAACAGGTGCGTAGCAAGCCGCGCTACCGCTGTCAGAAGTGTGGTTTTACCGCGTATACGCTGTACTGGCACTGTCCTTCATGCCGGGCCTGGTCAACCATCAAGCCCATTCGCGGTCTCGATGGACAGTAATTTTTTTAAAACACCTCACTTTAGTTACAACATACTGATCACTTTTATAATCCCGTTCAGCATCGTGCGGTTTGCCAGCCTGGCAGGGAATAAAACGATCCTGTCAATTTGTGGCGCTGGCAGGTAGAATGCACGCCGTTTATCTGTTCCGCGCCGCTGCGCGCCCATAGACGAAAAGGGCTGGTCATGACGTCTGTTACTTCCTCCACTTCCCGCGTAGTTACTGATTCTCCTGTTGTTGTTGCTCTTGATTACAATAAACGTGACGCTGCTCTGGCTTTTGTCGACGGTATTGATCCTCGCGACTGTCGCCTTAAAGTGGGCAAAGAGATGTTTACGTTATTTGGACCGCAAATCGTACGCGATCTGCAACAGCGCGGTTTTGACGTTTTCCTCGACCTCAAATTCCATGATATTCCAAACACCACGGCGCACGCCGTTGCCGCGGCTGCCGAGTTGGGTGTATGGATGGTTAACGTGCATGCATCGGGTGGGGCGAGAATGATGACAGCCGCGCGTGAAGTGCTTCTGCCGTTTGGTAGCGACGCCCCCTTGTTGATTGCGGTAACGGTGCTGACCAGCATGGACGAAAATGACCTGCGTGACCTCGGTGTGACGTTGTCACCGGCTGAACATGCAGAGCGTCTTGCGCGGCTGACGCAAAATTGCGGCCTGGACGGTGTAGTCTGTTCCGCGCAGGAAGCGGTGCGTTTCAAAACGGAGCTGGGCCAGAATTTCAAACTGGTCACGCCGGGTATTCGCCCAGTGGGCAGCGAGGCTGGCGATCAGCGCCGTATTATGACCCCTGAGCAGGCGCTGGCGGCAGGCGTGGATTACATGGTGATCGGCCGTCCGGTGACACAATCTGCTAATCCGGCAGAGACGCTTAAGGCTATCAACGCATCACTGAAAAAGGGGGCGTAATGACCGATTCAAACAGCCGTCTGGTCTATTCAACCGAAACCGGGCGCATTGATGAACCGAAAGCGAAAGCAGAGCGCCCGAAGGGCGACGGTATTGTCCGTATCCAGCGCCAGACCAGCGGGCGTAAAGGTAAGGGTGTTTGCCTTATCACGGGTATCGATCTGGATGATGCAGAACTGGCGAAACTGGCGGCTGAACTGAAAAAGAAATGTGGCTGCGGCGGTGCCGTCAAAGACGGGATAATCGAAATCCAGGGTGATAAACGCGATGTCATTAAATCGCATCTCGAAGCCAAAGGGATGAAAGTAAAACTGGCGGGCGGCTAAAATAAATGAGCCACGGTATTTACCGTGGCTCTTGTTTTATACGTGCGTAAGTCAGACCTGAAATGCGATAAATATCGCGATGCCCATCAGGGCGTATAATAATTATTTGCCGACCTGGTGACCGATAATACCACCAACAGCAGCACCACCTAATGTACCCAGCGTACTACCGTCTGTTAATACTGCACCACCCAGTGCACCAGCACCGGCACCAATGGCGGTGTTACGGTCACGTTTAGACCAGTTAGAGCATGCGCTCAGGGACATTGCTACAGTGATTGCCAGAACAGCGGCGGCTAATTTTTTGCTGGTTAAGGTCATAATACTTTCTCCTGAATTATCGATTCACGGAAAGATGCACGCTTTAAGTATAGACTAAACGAATACTTAAATTCTGTTCTCCGTGAAAGCTGGTCGCGCAGGTGTTACGTCATCACGCAGGTGATAGTCACTTCCTGTTATATCGCTAACATTAATTTTACGTCTTCAGGGTCAGTTAAACAGGTAAAAACTCTTAAAGGGGGGTTAGGATTCCTCTCAGAGAGAGGTTAAGAGGCGCCTGAAATTCAGGCGCTCGCGGTATCAGGCGGGTTTTTTAATAATGTCGACGATAAGTCCGTCTTCCTGGAGTTTATTCCGATGCGCTTCGCTCAGACGGTCATCGGTTATTACGCGGCTGAACCGGGATATTGGCCCCATCGTATAAGGATGGACCGCGCCAAATTTTGAACTGTCGGTCAGCACGATTGCCTCACACTCTTTTTCCAGTACCGCGTTCACAACGTCTGAACGCATCATATCCCGGCCGGTAAAGCCGGTTTCTGGCTGCCAGCCGTCAATACCGATGAAGGCCTTGCTGAAATGCACCTGCTGCACGTACTGACGCGTCAGCGGGCCGACCATGCTCTCACTTTTTTTCTGATAGATACCGCCCAGCAGAATGACCTCGCAGCGTGTCTCCTTCAACAAGTGAGCGATATAGCTACTGACGGTAATGATGGTGATGTCTTTTTGCTCGGCCAGGGTGCGGGCCAGCAGGGCGTTGCTACTGCCGTTCTCAATAAAGACCGTTTCGCCATTGTTCACTAAGGACGCGGCAAACTCAGCCAGCTCACGTTTGAGGGCATAGTTATTCATCATGCGGGTTTCTACGTCCTCGCTGTCCAGCGGGACCGCATACCCATGCGCACGACGCAGGTAGCTCTGTTTTTCGAGTAGATTCAGATCCTGACGGATGGTGACTTCAGAAACGCCTGTCGTTTTAGCGAGATCGACGACGCTCACGCGCCCCTGATCGATGACCATCTGCAAAATGATTTGTTGTCGGGAATTCATAGCATCCATTTAATAAAGCGAAACGAGGGCGGATAGGGCGTGGTTAAACTTCCCACGGGGCTTTTGGCTGTCTGTTTTCTGACGCGGTTTCGGCGCCATTCTGAGCCAGAAGTTCAGACTTCAGGATCTCAAGGTTACGGATCGCAGAGTGATAATCGCCCGCCACCAGTATATCCAGCACGGTATCAATTCGTTGGGCTACGGCCTGCGCATCAATGTTAGACATAATCTCATCCCGGGTACGAAAAGTTAATATTTTCAATGATGCAGAAAATGGATTCAAAAGAGAAGGGAAAAAATGCAATAACTAAATTACATAAATGAAAGTAATAAATTTATTCCCCCGCATGCAGCGTGATGAATGAGTGGATTAGTCTAAAACTGCGCGCAAGGCGCTTTTTTATATGAGGAATTAGACTATGACAGTTATCAATCAGACTACCTGCACACTGTTTACCGATACTGAACGTTTCACTCAGTTGTCCGGGTATTATGAGGAGGAGCGCCGCACAGTCTGGATGATGTTGCGGGCGCAGCCACGACCTTGCTTCAACCATGCGTTAATCGAAGAGATCATGAACCTCTCCTGGCTCGTTCGCCAGTCCGGGTTTGCGGTCGATTTTTGGGTTACCGGTTCGCTGGTACCCGAGATGTACAATGCGGGAGGTGATTTACAGTTCTTTGTCGAATGTATCCAAAACGGACGCCGCGAGGCGTTAAGAGCCTATGCCCGTGCCTGCGTGGACTGCGTTCATGCGGCGTCACGGGGTTTTGATACGGGGGCTATTACCCTGGCGATGGTCGAAGGCAGTGCGTTAGGGGGCGGATTCGAAGCCGCGCTGGCGCACCACTTTGTGCTGTCCCAGCGCGATGCCCGCTTAGGCTTCCCTGAGATCGCCTTCAACCTTTTCCCCGGCATGGGGGGGTACTCGCTGGTTGCTCGCCGCTCAGGCATGAAGCTGGCGGAGGAGCTCATCTACAAAGGGGAGTCTCATACGGCAGAATGGTATGAACAGCATGGGTTAGTGGATGTCCTGTTCGAACCCGGGCAAAGTTACGTCTCCGTCAGAACGTTCATTGACACGCTGCGGCCGAAGATGAACGGCGTAAAGGCGATGTTACGCGCCCGTACCCGCGTGCTGCAGCTGCCTCGCAGTGAGCTGATGGATATCACGGAAGATTGGGTTGACGCTGCGTTCTGCCTTGAACCAAAAGATATCGCTTATATGGAGCGTCTGGTCATGCTGCAAAACCGCCACCAGGCGGCGGGTTTACGCAAAGCCAGTTAGTGCTGTTTACGCGCCTGATATCGCTTTAGCCATCGCTCGAATGCGGCAGCGGGCATGGGCTTAGCAAAGAGAAAACCCTGCCGTTCGTTGACGCCGTTCTTAGTCAGAAAGGCGTCTTCTTTTGCGTTCTCCACACCTTCGGCAATGACCTGCAAATTCAGTGCCTGTGCCACCGCGACGATGGCCCGCACCAGCGACTGGGAAATAGACTGTTTATGAATATCCCGGACAAATGACTGATCGAGTTTTATCGCATCGATGGGGAAGCGTGCCAGCTGCGACAAAGACGAGTAGCCGGTACCAAAATCGTCCAGATGGATTTGCGCACCAAGCTGGCTGAACTGCTGGATCACCGACAGCGCCAGCTCTTCGTTTTCAATGAGGCAACTTTCCGTTAACTCAACGTCGATAGGGCAGTATTCAAAATCCAGATCCTTCAGGGCCTGTTTCAAGTCGCTGAAAATGGTTTGATCTGCCAGCTGACGGGCCGAGACGTTCACCGCCACGCGCAGGTTAATGCCTTTGTCGCGCCATTTCGCCACCTGGCGAACCACATCAAGCATGACCCAGCGGCCAAGCGGCACAATCAGCCCTGACTCCTCAGCATACGAGATAAACTCCAGCGGAGGAATCAACCCGCGTTCTGGTGATTGCCAGCGCACCAGCGCTTCAAGGCTTCTGACTTCACCACGCCAGGTGACTTTAGGCTGGTAGTGGATCAGCAGTTGATCGTTATCCAGCGCTTTGCGCAGGTTGGTATCCAGCCAGAGATACTCAAACACGCGCTGGTTCATTTCCGGCGAGAAGACGCAGAACTTACCCCGGCCGTTCTCTTTTGCGGTGTACATGGCGGTATCGGCATTGCGGATGACGCTTTCCCGATCGTTACCGTGCTGCGGGGCGAGGGCGATACCTAACGAGCAACCGGTATAAATTTCAATCAAACCAATTCTGAACGGCTGGCGCAGACGGGTCAGAATGCGTGATGCCATCGCTTCCAGAGAACCCTGAGAGGTATTGGTGGCCATGACAATAAATTCATCGCCGCCGAGTCGCGCCAGCACCTGGCCTTCTTCCAGACAGCTCAGAATGGCCAGCGCGACCGCCTGTAATAACTGATCGCCAAACATGTGCCCGTAGGCGTCGTTCACCTTTTTGAAGTTATCGAGATCGAGATACACCACGCCAACCTGCGTCTCACCGCGGCTGTCGATGGCATCTGAAATCAGTTCGTGGATCGCGTTGCGGTTCGGCAACCCGGTGATGGTGTCGGTATTGGCCAGCACCCGCAGACGCTCCTGGGCGCGGCGCTCCTCCGTAATATCGGTGCCGGAACAGATAAGAAAAATTTCATTTTTACCGCTGCCGCTGTGGACAAATTTGTTTCTGAACAGAAACAACCGTTGTCCTTTTCGCGTTTTGATCCAGCGCTCGACTTCGTAAGAGCTGCCGTTGCGAAAGAAGCCGGTGATGTTGCGCTTAGAGGCTGCCGCTTCACTGCGGCTCATAAACAGCTTAAACACGTTCTGGCCGATAACTTCTTGTTCTTTCAGGCCGGTGTACTCCTCGCTCAGGCGGTTAAACCGCTGAATATTGCCGTGCTGATCGAGGATTACGATAACGGAGTTGGCTTCCGAAACCACTTGTTCCGCAAAGGACAGCCCCTGAGCCAGGTCCCGGGCTACGGAAGGCGTATCGTTCCACGCAGAGGCAGTTCCGGCCCACTCATTACGGGTTATTTTGCGTCCGACAAGGTGAACAGGAACATCTTCGCCGTACAACGAGAGCGTCATAGAGATACTGGACGTAATGACGGTTAACTGGCGAATAAGTTCGGCCTGTTCATCATCCAGCGCCACCACCTGAGTGACATCGGCATTTTCGCTGGTGGAAAGGTGCAGAGCATTGCTGTCTGCTGTCAGTCGCCACCAGGGGCTGTGAGTTCCCATGTAACGAAACAGCAAATTCTGCTCCCGATCGTCCATCATGTTTTCTCCTGCAGCTGCCTGTTAGCGCACAATTTATTCCGTTGCAATCGGCTTTTTCGAGGTGAGACCACGGCCAGACCGATGTGAACTTATTGTTTTTTCCCGGGTTTCTTATAATAAAACGAGTCAGGTAAAAAAGGATACTTAGCAAATAAAAATTCACGTAACCGAATATAACGGCACTCTTTTACTGTAGATAATTCTGGCGAATTTGGGCGAGGGAAGTCTGAAAATAGTAAGAAAAAATGAAGAATTTGCAGCGTGGCGTAAAAGAAAAAATTGTCGGCCCGTCCGGCAAGGAAAGGGCCGACAATTGAACAGCTTATCAGGCGGCAGGGCGCGCGATGATGCTGCGGGTTTCCATGCGGACTTCGGCGATAGTTACGTCAATCACGTCGGTGACCTTGTAAACCGTTTCACCTTTGATTTGCACAGTCCCGTTTTCCTGGCTACAGACAAGTTCATCGCGAACGGCATGCAGGAACGGCGCAGGGATAAAGGCCACCGCCCCATTATCCACCAGACGTACGCGCATCCCCCCACGGCTGATATCAATGATTTCTGCAGCGAAGCGAGTGTCTGTGCCGGCTTTGTCCTGCAGGAAGCGGGCGTACAGCCAGTCACCTACGTCACGTTCCGCCATGCGGTTCAGGCGCCGACGATCTGCCATCTGCAGGGTCGTGTCATCCTGAGGACGCGCAATTGATTCGCCCTTAATGATCGCTTTCAGCAGGCGATGGTTAACCATATCGCCATACTTACGAATTGGAGATGTCCAGGTGGCGTAGGCTTCAAGACCGAGGCCGAAGTGTGGGCCAGGCTCAGTGCTGATCTCGGCAAAGGACTGGAAGCGACGAATACGGCTGTCGAGGAAACCAGAAGGCTGTGCGTCCAGCTCGCGGCGCAGCTTGCAGAAGCCCTGCAAGGTTAGCACTTCTTCCGGGTCAACATGCACATCATGGTTCTTCAGTAAGGCGGCCAGCGCTTCGGTGTTCGCCGGATCAAACCCGGTATGAACGTTATAAATGCCGAAGCCCAGCTTGTCGCGCAGCACGCGTGCGGCACAAATATTGGCGGAAATCATCGCTTCTTCGACGATGCGGTTCGCAATGCGTCGTGGTTCGGCCACGATATCCAGCACTTCGCCTTTTTCGCCCAGAACGAAGCGATAGTCCGGACGATCCTTGAACACCAGCGCATGGGTTTGACGCCACTCGCTGCGGCTCAGACAGATGCGATGCAGCAGACGAATCTGTGCGGCAACGGCCTCAGAGGCCGGTTCCCAGCTGCCCGTGCTCTCCAGCCAGTCAGAGACGTCGTCGTAAGCCAGCTTGGCTTTAGATTCAATGGTGGCCGCGAAGAATTCGATATCATCTTCAATTGTGCCGTCCGCAGCAATGGTCATGCGGCAGGCGAGCACCGGACGCACTTCGTTCGGCCGCAGCGAACAGAGATCGTCGGAGAGTTCACGAGGCAACATCGGGATGTTAAAGCCCGGCAGATAGTTGGTGAACGCACGGATTTTCGCGATATCGTCCAGCTTGCTGCCTTCGGCAATCCAGGCGGTAGGATCGGCAATGGCCACGGTTAACAGCAGTTTGCCGTCGGCAAGTTCTTCAGCGTACAGCGCATCATCCATATCTTGCGTACTGGCGCTGTCGATAGTAACAAACTCCAGGGCAGTCAGATCGCGACGCTCAAGACCTTCGTCCTGCATCTCGGTGGCGACGCCGTTCGGGGCTTCTTTCTCAAGATTATGGCGCGCAAGCGTAACCCACCACGGTACAAAATGGTCATCACCGAACGTGATGAACTGGGTCAGTTCCGCATAGAAACCGCGATCGCCTTTCAGTGGATGACGGCGCATTTCGGCAACGGCCCAGTCACCTTCTTTAAAATCATGCTCAACGCCGCGAGCGGCACGGCAGGGGATGGCGTCTTTCAGCAGAGGATGATCCGGCACGATGGAGAGACGATCGTCTTTTCTCTGCACCTTGCCCACAAAACGGGTCAGGAACGGCTCGATCAGTTCTTCCGGCTCGGCAGATTCACGCTCTTTTTCGGTATGAATAACCGCCATGACGCGGTCGCCGTGCATCACTTTCTTCATCTGCGGTGGCGGAATGAAGTAGCTTTTCTGCGCGTCGACTTCAAGGAAACCAAAGCCTTTTTCCGTGGCTTTTACGACCCCTTCTGCACGCGGCGTCTGGGAATGCAGTTGCTGTTTAAGCTGCGCTAGCAGCGGGTTGTCCTGAAACATAATGTTCTATTTTCGTAGCCATTGAGCGGCTGACAGTTTTACGCGATTCTCACTGCCACAGCAAGCGCTCTTTGGGTAAATAGTATGGTTATTCCGCTTTGCCAAGCGCCACTTTCAAACGCTCCAGCCAGCCGTCTAACGCGCTTCGCGTAAGCAGTGCAATCGCCCGGCCAGCGGGAAGTCCTTCCTCCGTGAGCGGGTTAAACTGTGCTGCACTGAAACGGTCCGGTGAACGTGTCAACAACTCCACGGCCGCTAAGAGCGCAGGCGACGCGGCCCGGTCTTCATTGCGGCAATGATTCAGGATTTCTCCCGTCAGATCGAGCAACGTGGGTTCGTGGCAGAGCACAGGCGTCAGCGCCTGAAGGGCGGGCTCGGCTTGCCAGCGTGAAAGCGACTCGAGTTGATGCGCACTGGCATAGCGCAGTTCCACGACAGGCAGTAGAGCGATCCAGACGCCGGGCCTGGCGGGCAGCGTGTGCGGTTGAATATGGTGTCCCGGCAACCAGCGTACGGGGTGGCCCAGCAGCGCCTGAAATACTGCTACCACGCGGGCCTGAAAACCGATGAAGCCAATAATCTGGCTGATGAGCACGATGTCATACGTTGTCAGACCCACCTCATCAAGCTGGTTCTGCGCTTTATCATCAATGACATCCGGTGAGCTGGCAAGCTGGCGGGCATACTGCGTGATCTGGGCCAGACGGCGGTTACTTTCGCGAGAGGAGTCCGGGCCGGGAAGGGGGGCGAGAAGGGCGGCGTAGTGGTTACAGAGCCTTTGAACCCCGCAGGCCTGCGCCACCGTCAGCGCGGTGCTTAGCCTGTCGTAGGCACTCAGCGTATGCAGACGGTTGACGGCGATATCGAGTGGAAACAGCCGGTGACATAACGCCCGGGCAGGAGTAAGCCAGCCAGCACAGGCAGTAACAATCTCATCCGGTAAGGCTAAATCGAGCAAAAAACGATCGTCGATGTTAGCGGCTTCGGGCACCAGAGGCAGGACATCCGTCTGCGCGTGGTTTGACTGGGTTTCGTGGTACCAGTGGCCTTTGCCGGAAAAACGGCGTTGTTCCATGGGCGTTCCTTGATCTCAAAATGGCGATCAATATCCTGGCGTAAGGCGGATGAGGGGAAAAATATTGTTAGGTGATAACAAATAGCAGAACGGAATAACGAGAGAGGGCGGGACGGGAAAAACTCTCTTCCCGCCCGGGAAGAGAGTCACAAACTTATTTAATTTCCAGCTCGTTCATTGCAGCGATGTTGAAGCCGCCGTCAACGTGAACCACTTCGCCGGAGATACCCGCGGAAAGGTCAGAGCACAGGAATGCTGCAGAGTTACCCACATCTTCAATGGTAACGGTACGACGAATCGGGGTAACCGCTTCGCAGTGTGCCAGCATTTTACGGAAATCTTTGATACCGGAAGCCGCCAGGGTGCGGATTGGACCTGCAGAGATGGCGTTAACGCGCACGCCTTCAGGGCCCATTGCGTTCGCCATGTAGCGGACGTTTGCTTCCAGAGACGCTTTAGCCAGACCCATCACGTTGTAGTTAGGGATTGCGCGCTCTGCGCCCAGGTAGGACAGGGTCAGCAGGGCGGAGCCCGGGTTCAGCATGGCACGGCAAGATTTCGCCATCGCAACAAAGCTGTAAGAGCTGATGTCGTGAGCGATTTTAAAGCCATCGCGGGTTACCGCGTTCACGTAGTCACCGTCCAGCTGGTCGCCAGGTGCGAAGCCGATGGAGTGAACGAAACCGTCGAATTTGTCCCACGATTTTGCCAGTTCAGCAAACATGCCATCGATGCTTTCATCTTGTGCAACGTCACATTCCAGAACAATGCTGGAACCCAGCTGC
Organism: Enterobacter cloacae complex sp. 277I4; assembly: GCF_050031465.1. Lineage (NCBI taxonomy): Bacteria > Pseudomonadati > Pseudomonadota > Gammaproteobacteria > Enterobacterales > Enterobacteriaceae > Enterobacter > Enterobacter cloacae complex sp. 277I4. The sequence goes on along the minus strand of NZ_JBLGWC010000001.1, from coordinate 2,811,171 downwards.
GCGGCAAATTCTTCAACACGGCCTTTCAGCTTGTCGTTCTGGTAGGTGAACGCCAGCTCAGCGCCTTCGCGATGCATTGCCTGTGCGATGCCGTATGCGATGGACAGTTTGCTGGCAACGCCGGTTACCAGAATGCGCTTACCGGAAAGAAAACCCATAGCTTTAATCCTTATATTCATTGCTTATTTTGCCTTGTAATTCATAGCGTTACAGGCAGTATTTCAAAATTATTCGAAATCAGCTCGAAATTATAGCCCACTCACTGCCCCTTGTGTCACGCTATTTCTTGCTCTTCTGCCGCGACGGGGCTCCCGGGAAGTATTGAGCTGACGCTTTACTATTCTGTTTCACAGGGTTCTCAGCAGTATACCACTGCGCGTCAGGTTCGCCTCATCCAACCAGAGAAGGGAGAACGACGCCGCCACGTCGATACGCCCGGACCTTTTGCGCAAAATGATCCGTTCAGCCGTTTCAACTGACTAAAATTTATCGCGGGTCGAAGCACATCAGAAATTTCATTCTTATATTTACGCGTAAAGTAAAAATTTGAAAACAGGAAATATTTCGTGCATCCGCTTAGAAATAAATATCTTACAAAGGGAGTTGTAATTGATGAAAGAGGAAATGTATCAATACGATGACGATGATATCGACTCGATTGCCTGGTCCGTCGCATTTAGCGAGTGGCTGGGAATGGACTCATTACAGGATTGTGTTCTGAAAAGGATCTCAGAGAAGGACAGGGAAAAATATGAAAGTAAGTTAGCTGAATTTCGCCATTTTTTTCAATACGCGTCAGGAGAAGAATATTTTTCACGTTATCTAATACAAAATAAAATGCAGCGCTAAGTTTATTTTATACGGATATATGGATTATATGCATGAGGATTGCACAGTTATTAGCAAAAACGTTAATTGCCGGAACGTTTTCTCTCCCATACGTGACGGTGTCGGCCATGATGCCCGCGGATAATAATCAGTACGACGCCATGATTATCGAGGCGAGAAAAGGCAATACACAACCTGCATTAACCTGGTTTTCGGGTCATCACCAGCTTGATGAATCTCAGGTTGCCGACTGGATGCAGATCGCCCTCTGGGCAGGCAAAAATGACGAGGTCATCGAGGTCTATTCCCGTCACCAGAATTACACGCTGCCGGCGAGAGCCTTGGCCGCACTGGCGGTTGCCTGGCGCAATAAGCAGGAGTGGAAAAAAGCGCTACAAGTCTGGAACCGTATCTGTGATGAAAGCCCGTACACGGCGGAGTTTTGCCGGGGAAGAGTATTGACCCTCGCCGACAGCGGTGAGTATGACGGGGCGCTGCGCGAAATACGCCTGCTGCAAAAAAGAGCGCCAGACAGCAAAAATTCTCTGGCGGAAGCGTATGTACACAGGCTTGCCGGCCATTACCCCGAAGAATTACTGGCCATCACACAGGCGATGCGCCAGTCAGCACACCCGGAAACGTTGTTTGATGCCTGGCGTGAGGCGCTGGCAAACAATCAGTTGCCGGCAACCGAACTCAAGCATGTGCAGGCGCAGGGGAAACAGCCACAGGCCAGCGAACGCGCGGACGCGGCGGCTGAGTTAGTCAGGCTGGCGTTCATGCCGACCCGCAGCGAAAAAGAGCGCTACGTTATCGCCGATCGGGCTTTATCCCTTTATGACGGGATGATCGCCGAGTGGAAAAATAAGCCGGAGTATGACGCGGTATACCGCCGGATTTACGTCGACAGACTCGGGGCCTTGCTTTCACGCAATCGCCACGAAGAGGTCATCGCGCAATATCAGCAGATGCAACAGGATGACTTCGTGCTGCCGGAGTATGCCCAGTACTGGGTGGCGTCGGCGTATCTCAAAACGGGTCAGCCCGATCGGGCGCAGGCAATGCTCTCAAGGCTGTTTTATCAGACACCCCAGAAGGTCGATGACATTTCGGAGGAGGAACGTGCCGATCTGTTTTATAGCCACCTGGAGAGTGAAAACTACCGCCCTGCGATGCTGCTGACGAAACGCGTCGTTGATACCACGCCGGCCACCGTATATCCGCGCGGATCGTCAGTGCCCGTGCCGAATGATAAGTGGCTTGAAGGGCAACAGTTCCGTTCCTCGCTGGCGATGTACGAACAGGACCTGGCCCGAGCGGAATCACTGACGCGCAACCTTGCACAGGCGGCGCCGGGTAACCAGGGATTGCGTATTGACCATGCGCGCGTTCTTCTTGCACGCGGATTGCCACGAGCCGCAGAAGAGAGCCTAAAGCAGGCCGAGTTGCTTGAACCGTCCAGCATTGCCCTGGAAACCGAACAGGCCTATGCCGCGCTGGATCTTCAGGAGTGGCAACAGGCTGAGGAGCTGACAAAGGATGTGGTGCAACGCGCTCCTGACAATGCGGCGGTAAAGCAGCTCAGTAGGGCGCTTGCTACCCACCAGCGTGCAGAATTACGGGTGGCAGGAACGGTTGGTATTGATTCTGACTCTCCTGACGCAGGACGTCACGATGTTAGCTTCAACAGCACCCTTTATAGCGCTCCGCTGAATTATAACTGGCGCGGATTCGTTGGCTACGGCTTTTTTGACGGCCGTTTCCAGGAGGGAAAAGGCGTAGTGCATGACGGACTCATGGGGCTGGAATGGCGTTCGCGAGATCTTTGGGCGGAGGCTGAAGTCTCAGGCCGACGTTTCAGTGGCGATCAAAAAATCGGGGCCCGGCTTTCGACCCGTATCGATTTTAACGATAGCTGGCAGTTGGGGCTGGAAGGTGAACGCGTGTCGCGTAATGCGCCGATGCGTGCCATGAAAAACGGCATTACCGCGAACAGCGGTGGGATGGAGATACGCTGGTATCAGCATGAAAGTCGACAATACAGCGCGCGCTATCTGAAGACCGATTTCTCTGACGGAAACCACCGGAATGAATATTTCCTCAACGGTCAGGAACAGGTCTGGACTTCGCCTGATGTGAGCCTGAACCTCCAGCCGGGCGTCTATTACGGCATTAACAGTCAGTCAGACGTGCCTTACTTCAGTCCGGAAAAACGTATGGACGTGATGGCCGGGATGACACTGGATCATCGGCTGTGGCGCCGGTACGAAAACAGCTGGACGCAGAGATTCAGTGCCGGTGCAGGAAATGCGTGGCAGAAGAGCTATGGCAGCGGGCTCATCACCCAACTGGGCTATGGACAGCGCGTGTCCTGGCGCGACGGGGGAGAAGCGAGTGCGACGATACGCTGGGATAAACGCCCCTACGACGGAAAGCAGGAACACAATCTATCTGTTGATTTTAATGTGAACCTTCGATTCTGAGGCAACATATGTTACGGAAAGGATTTCAAACATTACTCATGCTGCTTGGCATTATGCTCGTAGCCGCGTGCGTCGACGGGCGCGGGCCTGCCTATACCAGCCCGGCCCTGCGCGAAAAGTTACGTGCCGAAATGCCATGGCCGGCGAATGGCTTCGTGACGATTGCGTATCATGAAGTGGAAGATGGCGAAACGGATCAGCGTTTTATGTCCGTGCGCACCTCCGCGCTGAAAGAGCAGTTTGCCTGGCTACGTGAAAATGGCTACAAGCCGGTTAGCCTGGCGCAGATCCGTGAGGCACACCGCGGGGGTAAGCCCTTACCGGAAAAAGCGGTTTTATTGTCCTTCGACGACGGCTTCAGTAGCTTTTATACGCGTGTCTTCCCGCTGCTTGTTGCCTTTCAGTGGCCTGCTTTATGGGCACCGGTTGGCAACTGGATTGACACCCCCGCCGGGCAACCGGTGCAGTACGGCGATGAAAAGATCGCGCGTGAACGCTTTGCAACCTGGCAGCAGGTACAGGAGCTTTCCCGTTCTCCGCTGGTGGAGATAGGTGCGCATACCTGGAACAGCCATTTTGGCACCCTGGCGAATCCGAGCGGCAGCATGCTGCCTGCATTTGCGAATCGTCAGTTTCTCAAGAGCGATCAGCACTACGAAACCGAAAAGGAGTATCGTTCGCGCATACGGCAAGACGCAAAGATGCTGATAAGCCACTTTAAGACGCATACCGGTAAAGCCCCTACGGCCTGGGTGTGGCCATATGGCGCGGCGAACGGGACGGCAATTCAGGAGCTTAAGGCTCTCGGCTTTGACATGTTTTTCACGCTGGAGGATGGGCTTTCATCGGCCACGGAGCTGGATTCAATTCCGAGGATATTGATAAATGGCAACCCTACCCTTGAAGAGTTTGCGCTTCAGGTGACGGGGGTGCAGGAACAAGCGTTCCAGCGCGTGATGCATGTCGATCTGGACTATGTGTTTGATCCCGATGCCGGGCAGATGGAAAAAAATATCGATGCCCTCATTCAGAGGGTTAAAGATATGGGGATCACCACCGTTTACCTGCAGGCGTTTGCCGATCCGGCGGGTGATGGTCTGGTGAAGGCGGTCTACTTCCCAAACCGTTGGCTGCCGGTGAAGGCTGACATTTTCAGTCGCATTGCGTGGCAGCTCCGCACCCGGGCAAACGCGGCCGTTTATGCCTGGATGCCGGTCCTGAGCTGGGATATGTCGGCAAACTTAACCCGCGTGCATAGCCTGGCGGCAGACGATGACGAACGTCCTCAGGTCAGTCCATCACAGTATCGGCGTCTGTCACCATTTGATGCTGAGGCGAGGCAGCGCATTGGTGATATGTATCAAGATCTGGCGGCGCATGCCTCGTTTGACGGCATTCTTTTTCATGACGACGCCGTGCTGACCGATACGGAGGACGCCAGCTCTGTAGCACTGGCCGCTTATGAAAAAGCGGGTTTTAGCCGTGATATCAGGGCAATTCGCGATGACGCGCAGCAATTTGAGGCATGGACCCGGTTCAAAACCGAAACACTCACCCGTTTCACCCTTGAACTGGCGGATAAAGTAAAAGCTATCCGTGGCCCGCAAATCAAAACGGCGCGTAACCTGTATGCGTTGCCGCTGATTGAACCGAAAAGCGAAGCGTGGTTTGCACAGAACCCCAATGACTTTCTTACGCACTATGACTGGACGGCCGTCATGGCGATGCCCTACATGGAGGGTGTGAAGGATCGGGAGAGCGACAAGTGGTTTAAGGCACTTATTGCGCGCGCAGCGGCTTTATCTGACGGGAAAAATAAGATGATTATCGAGCTTCAGGCTCGGGACTGGCGACCGGACGGGCAACACCAGCGTATTGAATCCCGCAAGATTGCGGAGTGGATGCGTATTATGCAGCTCTCTGGAATGAAACATTATGGCTATTACCCTGATGACTTTTTGAATAATCAGCCGAAAATAAATGTTATTCGGCCGGAATTCTCAACGAACTGGTACCCTGAAGATGAATAATCGCTATTTCTCAATCGTTATTTTAATTCTGGTGTTGTGTATCCCTGTCGGGTTAACCCTGCTGTTTTCCGCAGAGGTGATGCTGAGATATGTCTTTTTCTGGCCGTTCTTTATGTCGATATTCTGGATAGCAGGCAGCGTCTTTTTCTGGTTCTATCGCGAGCGGCACTGGGAGTGGGGTAAAGATGCGTCGGTACCGATGATTAAAGATAACCCCTTAATTTCGATTGTTATCCCTTGTTTTAATGAATCGAAAAATATTCAGGAGACCATCGCGGCGGCTATGTCACAGCGGTATGACAATTTTGAAGTTATTGCAGTGAATGACGGATCGTCGGACGACACGGGCTTTCAGCTAAATATGTTGGCCGAGCGTTATCCCCGCCTGCGTGTTGTGCATTTGATGGAGAACCAGGGAAAAGCAATTGCGTTGAAAAGTGGTGCCGCCGCTGCAAAAGGGGAGTTTCTGGTTTGCATTGACGGCGACGCCTGTCTGGATCGTGACGCCGCAGCCTGGCTTGTCGCGCCGATGATTGATAACTCGCGTGTGGGGGCTGTGACCGGCAATCCGCGGATCCGCACTCGCTCAACATTAATCGGCAAAGTCCAGGTCGGTGAATTTTCATCGATCATTGGTCTTATCAAACGTACGCAACGGGTCTATGGCCAGGTGTTTACCGTTTCAGGGGTAATTGCGGCGTTCCGCCGGAGCGCGCTGGCGGATGTGGGTTACTGGAGCGATGACATGATCACGGAGGATATTGATATCAGCTGGAAACTACAGCTTCGTCGCTGGTCTGTGTTCTATGAACCGCGGGCGCTGTGCTGGATTTTAATGCCGGAAACGCTGCGCGGGCTGTGGAAACAGCGTTTACGTTGGGCGAAGGGGGGCGCGGAGGTTTTCCTGAAAAACATGAGCTCCCTCTGGCGCTGGAAACACAGGCATATGTGGCCCCTTTTTATGGAATATTGCGCGACGACGGCATGGGCATTCACCTGCCTGGTCAGTGGGTTGGTCATCCTGGCGGAGGTAATCCAGAACGGATCAACGGGAGGGCTCTCCATTTCATCGGTGTCAGAAAATGCCGGAGTGCTGCTTTGCAGCCTGTGTCTGGTGCAATTCCTGGTGAGTATCCTGATTGAGTACCGCTATGAGCATAACGTCGTTGCCACGCTGTTCTGGATCATCTGGTATCCGATCATCTTCTGGCTTATCAGTTTATTCACCACGCTTGTCGCGTTCACTGTTGTGATGCTGAATCCCCGTAGCACTCGTGCGCGTTGGGTCAGTCCGGATCGCGGGATTGCAAGGGGGTAACATGAAACACTGGATTATCAATTCGCAAAAAAGCGTCTTCCGGGAGTGTCTGGAACTGATCGTAACCTGTCTTTTGTGGGCTATGTTTGTGTACTTTGCCTCGGGGTTTATCGCTTTATTCCTGAAGGGGTTTACGCAGGGGAATGACGCTTTTTTGCGGCTGTTCTTCTATTTCATCCTGGCGATACTTAACGCGCTGGTACTGGTGCTCTGGGCGATTTACAACCGCTATAAGCATCAGAGAATTGCGGTTCCTCCTGCCCGTGTGGCGAGTGAGGCGGAACTGGCGATGAGCTTTTCACTTTCCCAGCCGGTTTATCAGCAGTTCCAGGCTAATAAAAAGTTATACGTTGATTTTGACAACCATGGTGACGTGGTAAATGTCACCTCAGAGTAGTAGTACGATCCCCCTGACCGTGCCGGTCAGGGGGCGGTTTGCGTCTTTATAGTTATGCGGTAAGAAGGATGATGAATAACATTACGTTGGCCGAGAAAATGATCATGCTTTCCGGTGCATTTCTATTTGCACTGATGATCGCGGTAAACTCTTTTTGCGTGAATGATAATCCAGGCTTCAGAGTACCCATGACCACATATTTAATCGTCATGATTGCGCTGTTCTTTCTGGATACCATCATCTTTATTTTCATCCAGATGCAGTATGCGTCTGACAGAACACACCTGTCCTCATTGATTCTGAGTATGGCGTTTTTAAGTGGACTGGTTTATTTCATTGAAACGATCGTTATTATTCAATATCCTGAACACGCTGGTTTTTCTAATGCGGTAAAAACAAACGACACGGCTGTATTCTATTTTTTCAGGCAACTAAGCTTTATCTTTTTACTGGCGCTCGCCGTTCGGGTGGAAAAAATCACAACACGTTCGTCGTCAGGACGGATTAATAAGTTCAGCCTGGCGTTAACATTATTTATTCCGCTGGTTGTGTTCCCGGTTCTGGCCCATTATATGAGCAGCTATCATCCTGCATTATCATTAACGATAGCGGCAGATGGTCGTGACCAGCATGCTCCCGTCTGGGATGTCCGGTACGTTAACGTTCTGATCACGCTCTGGTCGTTTTTACTCTGCTATATGACCTATGTGACGCGACTGTCTTCAGGCATGTGGAACAGTATTATTGTGGTGTGTCTCTCCGCCATCATTTACAACTTTTTCCTGTTGCTGCTCGATACGTATAATATGTCACTCTGGTATATTAGCCGTACAGTAGAGGTATTTAGTAAATTATTTGTTATTTTCACCTTGTTATTTCACGTATTCAGCACGTTAAAGATTTTTGGCGATCGAATTAATCGCGACCCGCTTACGCAGATCTTTAACCGTAAGTATTTTTATGAGGCGCTTCAACGGAACCGCATGCTCAGGACAGAAAAAGGCACGAGCATAATGATGCTGGATATCGACAACTTTAAGTCTATTAATGATACCTGGGGTCATCCGGTAGGGGATCGCGTCCTTCTGGCGGTGGTGGATATTATCAAAGACAGTATCCGGGATAAGGATATTTTTGCCAGACTGGGCGGTGAGGAGTTTGGTCTTCTGCTACCGAATACTGACGAGAGCCTGGCGGTATCCGTTGCCGAGCGTATTCGCCATAATGTCCAGCACCGGACCGGACAGGGTAACCTTTACGCGCTTCCTGCAGAGGTGACGCTGAGTATCGGCGTGTGCTCAGCCATTCAGAGCAACCTTAACAGCACCGATATTATTCGTAACGTGGATGAGGCGCTCTATGAGGCCAAGCACAACGGTAAAAACAGAATCGTAAGCAGACACGCAGAATGTGGGTGAGCTTATAAAATGGGGATAAAAACGTCAAAATTAACATGCTCATCGCTGTAAGAATTAAACTGCATTAAATAAATGCCCTCGCGCAACGCCAGACGCTTTTTAACCATTGCTTTAACGAAGGCAATTTTGTTAAAGGCGCTGTAGCCCTCCCAGCTACCGCTGAAGGTCATTTTTGCGTATTTTCCTTTTACTACGCACGTCCCTCTTTTTGCAGTCGTGTCGCTTTGTAAGGAATACGAGATTAAGACCTCAACAAGATAAGATCGGCTTTTGCCTAAGCGTTCGGGTGGGCGAGGCACAAGGGTGATGCGATCAATCTCATGACGATTTTCGATAAGCAGTTTCTTGATTTTTTTAGTAATATCATGGACCGAGGTATCAAAAAGATGATCATGTTCGATAATTTGATGGGTATAGAGAAATGTTTCATTCAGTTCACAAATTTCGAGTTCTGGAGTTTGATGGTCGCTTAATAAAAAAGAGGGCTGTAAAACATCAAAATTCCACACTCTGGCACGTCTGTACTCAGAGGGTGTCAGCCCGGTCATTTTTTTAAAGGCTCTGGAAAAACCCTGGCTACTCTGGTAATGGAAAAGATAAGCAATATCCGTCACCGGAATCGAAGTCATCCTTAGCATAATAGCAGCACGGCTCAGCCTTCTTCTGAGAATATATTCTCCTAACGAGAGCTGATAGTGCTCCTTAAACCAGGTTTCAATGGTTCGTCTGCTGTATCCGATATCCGCAACCAGGTCATCAATATGTAAAATAGTAAAGTTATTTTCCTCCACCCAGGAGAGAATATACCTTCTGATGCTGTCTTTCATTGGCGTGTCAGTTATTACTTAACGGTAAATGAGTTTCATGCTGGGCAAATTATGCCGGAAGTTAATTGACTGGCGAAGGGATTCTGGCAATAACTTTAATTTCAAAATCAAAACCAGCGAGCCAGTTAACGCCTATGGCAGTCCAGTTTGGGTAAGGAGGACGCGGGAACGCCATTTTTTTCGCCTGCATAATGACGGGAAACTGGTTTTCAGGGTCGGTGTGAAATGTCGTTACATCGATAATATCGTCAAAGGTACATCCCGCGGCCGCAAGGGTAGCCTGGAGGTTATCAAATGCGAGCTGTACCTGAGCGGCGAAATCGGGCTCAGGTGTGCCATCGCTGCGGCTGCCGACCTGGCCAGAAACAAATAACAAATCGCCCGAGCGGATGGCAGCAGAATAGCCATGCTCTTGATAGAGGGCATGACGGTTGGCCGGGAATACAGGTTCACGTGGGTGCATAGCATTTCCTTTTATAGTCGAGGTTATTGTCGTGATGACAAAGTAGAAGTAACATACGCGATGTATGTGAAAAAATGTAATCCACATACGCCGTGTATGTCAAATGGAAAACGCTGCTTAACCAAGGAACCCCCATGGCTGCAAAACGTCGTGCTGAGACGGCACAGGAAAATCGCGAAAAAATGATACAGGCAGCCCGTAAGGCGTTTGCTGAAAAAGGATATGCCGCTGCCTCAATGGATGAACTGACTGCCAGCGTGGGCTTAACGCGCGGTGCGCTGTACCATAATTTCAGCGATAAGAAAGGGTTACTGGCGGCTGTAGTCGCACAGATAGACAGTGAAATGGCTGAAAAAGCGAAAGCCATTGCTTCCACTGCGGAAAATGACTGGGAGAGGTTGCTGGCGGAAGGCGTCGCTTATATCAAAATGGCGCTGGTTCCGGAAGTGCAGCGTATCGTTCTTCTTGATGGTCCAGCTGTTCTGGGCGATCCGGCGCAATGGCCTAGCCAGAACAGTTGCCTGGAGTCGACTCGTCACACCATCGAAAAAATGATCGCATGCGACGTTCTTAAACCGGTTGATGCAAAAGTCGCAGCCCATCTGCTGAATGGCGCTGCGCTGAATGCTGCCTTGCTCATTGCCGCGAGTGACGACCCGCAGAAAACGCTGCCCCATGCCATTGAGGTATTCACTCTTCTGGCTGGCGGGTTACGCAATAGCTAAGGGATATTTTTAACGATCCTTTCTCCATGCATCAGCAGTTAGCGCTTCACCAAAATGTCCGGCAATCAGGCGTTTTGTTAAATCGTGGAGTGGGGAGGCCAGCACATCCGCCGTGCTGCCGCGCTCGACAACTTCCCCCTGATGCATGACCATCACCTGGTCGCTGATGTGTTTCATCATGCCAAGATGTTGGGTCACGTAGATATAAGAGATCCCCTGTTTTTCCTGCAATTCCAGCATCAGGTTAATTAACTGCGAACGCATCGACATATCCAGTGAGGCGAGTGCTTCGTCAGCAATAATCACCTTCGGGCGCAAAATCAGGGCGCGCGCCAGCCCCAGACGCTGCTTCTGTCCCGGAGCCAGCATATGCGGATAGTAACTTTCGTGATCGGGCAGCAGTCCGACCATACGCAGGGTTTCAAAGATACGTTTACGGCGAGCGTCAGGCTCCAGATCGGTATTCAGCCGCAGCGGGAAATCCAGGATCTGCGAAATACGCTGGCGCGGATTGAGCGAGGTGGAGGGATCCTGGAAGATCATACGGATGCGCTGGCTGCGGAAGGAGTAATCGCCAAATGCCAGCGGATGATCGTCAATCAGCACTTCACCGCCGCTTGGCTCAACCATGCCCGCCAGCATCTTAGCCAGCGTGGATTTGCCGGAACCATTCTCGCCAATAATCGCCAGCGTCTGCTTTTCGCGCAGCGTAAAGCTCAGCGGTTTCACCGCTTCCACGGTCTGGCGATGGAACAGCCCGGTGCGGTAGCGAAAGGTCTTACTCAGGTTGCGTACTTCCAGTAAGGTTTCGACCATTTCACTCTCTCTCCATGTTCAGCGGGAAATGACAGGCGTAAAGATGGTTTTTCGCCCCCGTCAGACGCGGCGTTTCAATACACTTACGCTGAGCATACGGGCAACGTGGCCCAAGACGACAGCCTATCGGCAATGATTCCAGAAGCGGGATCGCACCCGGCAGCGTGTTCAGACGGCTCTTGTGCGGCATGGCGCTGCCAAAATCCGGGATCGCACGAATCAGCGCCTGGGTGTAGGGATGGTGCGGCGTGGTGATCAGATCTTCACTGGGGGCGGTTTCCACCGTTTGCCCACAGTACATCACATCAATTTTATCCGCCCATTTGCTGAGCATTTGCAGGTCGTGACTGATCAGCAAAATGGTGGTGTTGTTATTCTGATTCAGCCGCGTCAGCAGACGGAATATCTGCGCCTGCGTGGTCGGCTCCATCGCGTTCGTTGGTTCATCCGCAATCAACAGACGCGGCTGATTGGCCAGCGCGATGGCGATCATCACTTTCTGGCATTCACCGTCGGTGAGTTCGTAGGGGAAACTGCGCATTGCGTCTTTATGATCTTTGATCCCGACGCGGTGCAGCAGCTCAATGGCGCGGCGTTTGCGCCAGCCGAAACGCTGCCACCAGCGGCCTTTATAAGTCCAGCCGGGGATATTCTGCATCAGCTGCTTACCTACGCGCTCGGACGGGTCAAGGCAGGATTGTGGCTCCTGGAAAATCATCGAGACGTTATGGCCGACCAGCTTGCGACGCTCGCGCGGAGAGAGGCGCAGCAGGTCAATATCATCAAAACGCATGCGGTCGGCGGTGACGCGCCAGTTGTCCTTCGCTACACCACAAATGGCTTTGGCGATGAGGCTTTTCCCGGAGCCGGATTCGCCCACCAGCCCGCGAATTTCACCTTCAGCAAGGGTAATGCTGATTCGATCGACAGCCTTAACCCAGCCCTCACCGGTTTTAAACTCGATGGTGAGGTTGCGGATATCAAGAAGCGGCATTATTGCACCCCCGCATTAATTGCGCGGCGAATACCGTCGCCCAGCAGGTTAATCAGCAACACGCTGACCATAATGGCCGCACCCGGTAACATAACTGTCCACGGGGCGACGTAGATAAGCTCCAGCGCATCGCCCAGCATCGCACCCCATTCCGGTGACGGCAGCTGGGCACCCAAATCGAGGAAACCCAGCGCAGCGATATCCAGTATCGCCATCGACAGGGCGCGGGTGATCTCGGTGACCAGCCCGGCTGCGATATTCGGCAGGACGGCAAACCAGAGAATATTCAGCGTGGTGGCACCGTCCAGACGGGCAGCAACAACATACTCTTTCTCCAGTTCGTCATGCACCATGCTGTACACAGAGCGAACGATACGGGGCAGGATTGCCAGCCACACGGCAAACATGGCATGCGTCAGGTGCGGCCCGGCAAAGGCCACCACAATGATCGCCAGCAGCAGCGATGGGATAGAGAGCAGGGTGTCCAGAATGTGATTCAGCACCGCCGAGCGCAGACCGTGGGTGGAGCCAGCAAAAATGCCCAGCGCCAGACCGCAAACTGTGGCGGCAAGCGTCACCACAAACGCGCCACCCACCGTTGGGGCGGCACCGCTCAGCAGGCGGCTCAGCACATCACGGCCCAGATCGTCGGTGCCCAGGAAGAAGGAAACTTCCCCATAGCGTGACCACGACGGGGGCAACAGTTGATAGCCGAGGAACTGCTGGTCGATACCGTACGGCGCAAACCACGATCCAAATACGCACAGCAAGACCAGACCGGCACAGCCGTACAGGCCGATCATTGCCGTGGTGTCACCATAGAATTTACGCCACACGGTACGTAGCGCACCGGGCGTGCGCTTTTCACTGTATACGCTATCGTAGGGCATATGAATCCGTTTTAAGTTTGTTTGTCATGCTTTAGGTCTTTTGAAAAATGCTGATATGCCAATAACTTGCCTGCTTTGAGTGCTTTGATATTGGGTATTACACAATAATTAGAAGGTTATCAATTTCCGATGAATGTGTACATCATCTGTATGACTTCTCCCTGAGTGTGCACATTGCTTATTCATACAAAACTTCGAAAAGCTTTATGCAACAAAAGAGACAAAATCGAGATTATTCCAGACGCTCATGGCATGAATGTCAGATTGCCTACATCCGATAGTATAACATTCTTTTACCGTTAAAGATGGAATGGAAAAGCGAATCAATTGACAATTGGTGATTAGCTGACCATATCTCTGTCGCAAGCATATGAGCGTAGACAGCTGCTCAGGGCCTGGCTTACAAAAGTGTTGGACCAAAGACAAAAGACCGTACTGGTGAGACAGGAAAAAATAATATGATTACTTTAGAAGTAATAGTTTGATTATTGGGATAAGCAATACCCCTTTCCCAGGGCTTGGTAAATACAAGGTAAATGGCCGGGAATTGAAGAACCTTTCTAATGCAGTGCTGTGGAAATAACTGGTAATTATAGTATTAACAAACAACTCTTCATAACCTTGCAGGCTGTTGGCTAGGTGTGTTTTTTTGCACCGCTGAGAACGGGTTCATGCACCACTGCTTAGACTAAATGTATTGCATGACGATTGTCATGTTATCGGCAGGATTTCCTGCGAGTTGGAGCGGCAAGGTTGCGACTGATTGAGCTATCATCCCGGCGGCAGCCTTCAACTAGCTCACAAAGCCTGCACAGAAAATTGAGTGAGTGGTGGAAAAGAAGTTGGTGCCTTATGTTCCTCTATTACTATATAGGTGTTTTCTGTGGCCATTCCTCTTATGCCAAATTACGCAGTCGCTTTGAGGCGGAGTAGGTGAAGTTATTAAGATCGTCGCTGATTACTCATCAGTATTTAAATTAATAGGTAAAGCGCGTATGGTTTAGCATATACTGGAATATGCAAAGCCCCAGCAGTTTTGCGGATGCCTCAATGTCGGCGATTCAGTTGTAGTTCTCATATTTGTTGACGAAAATGCTGAAGAACTGCTCAAATGTTGCGGTCTCAAAGTAAAAAGATGGATCTGATTATTTAATTTGAATAGGATATAGCGTATTACTTATTCCGTTCCGTGACTTTACTTACGATGAGAATAAACGCCCTAGTTTTGGGGTTATACCGTAAAGGAACTCGAATGGATGTCTTATGTGCAATAATATAATAAAGAATATCTGCGTAATAATATATTGATAAGAGATGTTGCCACGTCAAAATTTCTGTGTGACTGCTCTATGTAGCAATTAAATGCCCTATTTGATTTTATGGTCAAGAAATATTAATGCTGTCGACTATGGTGAATGGAAGAGAATGTCAACATTCCCATTTCAGGTTTTTTAGCTGAATGCTTTAGGAAGACACCATTACAATGTGAGTAGGGTTATAGTAAGAATTACCCAAATTTCGTCATGTATTTCAAATTATCTATAACCCCAATGATGGGGTTATTCTCTCATATTTGTGCTTTATTTGGCTTGCTGTCATTTAAGTTGTGACAAGAACCAAGCATACTATGGTACGCATAAATGCTCAGGCAGAATTAAAATTATATTCCGCCATGTTGTTGTATAAAAAAACAGATCAGTTACAGCCCTCAGTTTTAGAGGGGAATCTAAAATTCCCATTTCTATAAAGACCTTATTTTTCATGAGCAGACGAGTAACATCTTTCATGCTGTTTTTTGTTTAGTAATTTTCTTCCAGCTAAAATAAATGGTTTCTCAATTGTAACATATAAAACTGAGGCCAGTAAAATTGATATTGACATCATAATAAAAAGTTTACTAAAGCCAACCCCAGTTGATAGCAAAGGGATCGTTGACTGATATTCTTTAAATATGAAGTGTGTAATTATATGAGTTAGGTAAAGACTATATGAAATATTGCCTAAAAACTCTAAATAGCTGCGCGGAATAGTAGATCACTGAAAGGGAACTCAGCCCGGATTGCGCGATCTGATCATTCGCCAAACCAACCAAAACCACCAACCGGACTGAGCGATGCCGATCATAGCACCAATACCCCGTGGCGAACGACGCCTGATGCAGAAAGCTATTCATAAAACGCGCGATAAAAATCATGCCCGCAGACTCACGGCCATGCTGATGCTTCATCGGGGTGAACGGGTCAGCGATGTTGCCAGAACTCTCTGTTGTGCCCGTTCATCCGTTGGTCGCTGGATTAACTGGTTTACGCACTCAGGTATTGAAGGCCTGAAATCCTTACCCGCAGGGCGCTCCCGACGCTGGCCTTTTGAACATATCTGCACCCTGTTACGTGAGCTGATAAAGCATTCTCCCGGCGATTTTGGTTATCAACGTTCACGCTGGAGCACCGAATTACTGGCAATAAAAATCAATGAGATAACCGGTTGCCAGTTACATGCAGGAACCGTTCGCCGCTGGTTGCCATCTGCGGGGCTTGTATGGCGCAGGGCCGCGCCAACTCTGCGCATCCGTGACCCACATAAAGATGAAAAGATGGCGGTAATCCACAAAGCGCTGGATGAATGCAACGCAGAGCATCCGGTATTTTATGAAGATGAAGTGGATATTCACCTTAATCCTAAAATCGGTGCGGACTGGCAGTTGCGCGGACAGCAGAAACGGGTAGTGACGCCGGGGCAGAACGAAAAATACTATCTGGCCGGCGCACTGCACAGTGGCACGGGTAAAGTCAGCTACGTGGGCGGCAACAGCAAAAGTTCAGCGCTGTTTATCGCTCTGCTGAAGCACCTGAAAGCCACTTACCGGCGGGCGAAAACAATCACGCTGATCGTTGATAACTACATTATCCATAAAAGCCGCGAAACACAGCGCTGGTTGAAAGCAAATCCCAAGTTCAGGGTAATTTACCAGCCGGTTTACTCGCCGTGGGTGAATCATGTGGAACGGCTATGGCAGGCACTTCATGACACGATAACCCGTAATCATCAGTGCCGCTCAATGTGGCAGTTACTGAAAAAGGTCCGCCATTTTATGGAAACCGCCAGCCCATTCCCCGGAGGAAAACATGGTCAGGCAAAAGTGTAGCGGTATTAGGCGCAGCTATTTAGCGTCTTATTTTTCTTCATCCCATAAACCTTCTCCCATGAAATAACACATACAAATAAAATCAGAGAGATAACGCCATATCCTTTAGGGCCAATAAATGTACCATATCCCGACATGTAGCAGTATATAACATAAGAAAAGCCTACTGAAATGCAAAAATTAAAAATATATTTGTTGTTGATGTTTTTTAGGTAATCTAAGCAGTTATGGAGTGAAAAGACAATTAAGCCTATAGCAAACTCTAGCATCATTGGAGAGGAATATATTTTTATTAGCCCTATAAATGGACCATCATAATTCGCTGACGTTGAAGCTGTAAGATTATACTCTCCATTATTGAAATATGTCTGAAGAGTTAAATTAATTACTAAAATAATGAGAATACATAGCATTACTCGATGTTTGTGATTTAATGCCATGGCCACCATAAACAGCACATAAAACGCAATCTCATATGTTAATGTCCACGCAGAAAATATGGCCGTATAACCATATACTGGAGCATGATCGTCATAATTTAAATGTATAAAAAATATAGATTTAATAAAATTCAAATCAAAAGTTTGGGAAGTGCTAAAAAATAATAACAGAAGGCATGTTATATAAACAGGATAAATCCTAAAGAATCGCTTGGAAAGAAATGACAATTGAGACTCTTTTTTTTGAGTAGCATAGGCAATTATAAACCCGCTAATCATAAAAAATAAATCGACACCTATCGCTCCGTGCAAGAATAAAAGATTACCTAGATCATTTTGCGCATATACGCCGTTCACTGCCCCTCTAAAATGGAATAGCACAACCAAAACACAAGCTATGCCCCTCATATAATGTAATGAATAGATTTTATTGTCGGCTTTCATTTTTCAACTGAATTTTATTTTAACATTACAACATAATACACTATCTCTGAGGGTAAAGTAAATAATGACGATTTTCAACGTACGCGCGTAATTGCATGGTCTTCCCATGATGGAAATGCCACTAAACTTCCGAATCTCTTAAAGTTGGAGTCAAATAAGGTAGGATTTTGAATTTTGTTTTACGCCATGCCACCATATCTGTTCATTGAAGGCGATGTTCTTGTTGATATGCCTAAGATAGGTATTCTTACGCACCACATTCATCCTGTATCGAATGACGCAAACGCCATCAACAAGTAGTAATCGAAATGCGTATATGACATGTATCTTTCCAGGATTTTCTCGTCTTATCATTCCAGTCGAGCCATCCGTTTGCGAAACTGAGTGCTCAACCGTGTTACCATAAAACTTGAAGCATTCTGCTAGCAGCCGCAGTTTCGACACGCGCGTTGATCAATGGCGGTCTGTTATACTATGCTGGAACGTCGCTGCAGAATATCAGATAGAGGTGGAGCCGACCTTTGTTCGCACGAAAGAAAAACTATGGTACCGAGCACGTCGTTTTACGACCAATAGGCACCGTGCCTTAAGCTATGTCGAGGTCGGCTTCATCGGCCAGATAAGATAGCTCCAACAGCCCATGTTTCGATTGAGACTGTTGGAGCAAAAAAACAATGTGTACAAATGTGCGTATTAAAACTCAATATTAATAGCGGCGCCTGTACTTATCACATTGATTTTAAATGGAAATAAATGCAACCCGATAATCACTATCGTAAGGCATACCATTCCTTATGCTTCAACGGGTTGGCCATTGCACCCAAAATATCGGAAATCACGTTAACAATAATCACCAGCGAACCAATCACCATGACGCCTGCTGAAATGGCGGCGTAATCCTGCTGACGAATGGCGTTAATGAGCCACCGGCCCAGACCTGGCCAGCTAAAGACCATCTCGGTGATCATCGCCAGGGTCAGCATGGTCGAAAACTGCAGCCCAAGGCGCGGAATAACCGGCGGGAGCGCGTTGTGCAGTACGTGACGACGCAAGATAGTCAGGCGTGAAAGCCCGCGCGTGGCCGCAGCTTTAACGTAGTTCTGATCAAACACTTCCATGGTGCTCAGGCGCATCAGGCGGATCACTTCGGTTGTTGGCGCCACCGCAAGCGTTAGCACCGGCAACACCATATGACGCAGGGCGCTGACGATCATTTCGTGACGCCAGACGGAATCAGATAGCCATGCATCAATAATGGCGAAACCGGTCACCGATTTAACCGTGTAGAGGAGGTCAAAGCGGCCTGAAACCGGCAGCCAGCCCATCGTCAGAGAGAAGAAAAGCGTCAGCAACAGCGCCAGCCAGAAGACCGGGATAGAAAAGCCGAGCAGGGCGAGGGCGCTGATAAATTTATCCTGCCATTTATTGCGATAAATCCCCGCCAGCATGCCCACCGGAATGCCCACCATCAGGGCAAAGCCGAAGGCCAGAATGCAGAGTTCCATCGTGGCCGGGAACACGTCTTTCAACTGCTCAGAGATAAGCTGTCCGTTGATACTGGAGACGCCAAAATCCCAGTGCAGCAGGCCGTTGAACCAGAACAGCCAGGCATCCCACAGCGACGATCCCTGAAGCGGGGCGTGCGGCGTAAAGTAGCTCAGGCTGAAGCCCACGAAGGTCAGTAAAAAGAGCGTCACCAGCAGTAACAGGAGTCGACGCAAGGTAAAAATGATCATGGTTTTTTCACCTCTTGTTCTTTTTCACGGTCGACCCCGGCGAAGGAGGCGTTGCCAAACGGGCTCAATACCAGGCCTTTAATATCGTAACGATAGGCCTGCAGACGCAGGGAAGAGGCCAGCGGCAGCACGGGCAGTTCCTTAGCGAGGATCTTTTGCGCTTCATCATAGGCATCAATGCGTGACGAGAGCTGTTGTGACGCCAGCGCTTTTTGCAGAACGGCGTCAAACTCGCGGTTGCACCAGTGAGCGTAGTTGGTCTGTGAGTTTATTGCCGCGCAGCTTAACAACGGACGGAAGAAACTGTCCGGGTCGTTACTGTCAGTCGCCCAGCCCGTCAGCGTAAGGTCATGGTTCATATCCATCAGGCGCGCTTCCTGGAAACGCCCTTCAACCGGAACGATGATCACTTTTACACCGACCTGCGCCATATCGGCCTGCAGCAGCTCGGCGGTTTTCAGCGGGCTAGGGTTCCATGCCTGAGAGCTGGTCGGTACCCAGAGCTGCAGCGTCAGGTTTTCAGCGCCCAACGCTTTAAGCTGTTCGCGTGCTTTTGCCGGATTGTATTCCGTGATTTTGGCTTCACCGTCATACGCCCACGAGGCGCGCGGTAGAATAGAGGCGGCGGTTTCCGCGGTGCCGTAATAAATGGACTGCATCAAACGCTGGTTGTTAATGGCCAGCGCCAGCGCATGACGAACTGCCGGGTTATTCAGCGGCGGCTTATCGGTGTTAAAAGCGAGATAGGCAATGTTCATACCCGGGCGCAGCGTCAGGCGCAGGCGCGGATCGTCGCGTAAAATAGTGAGCTGGCTGGCGGCAGGCCAGGCCAGCACATCACATTCGCCGGTCAGCAGCTTTGAGAGCCGTCCTGTACCGCCAGACCCGAGGTCGACCACAACCTGCGGCATCAGCGGCGTGCCGCGCCAGAAGTGTTCGTGGCGCTGCAGGCGAATATATTGCCCGGCGCGGTATTCGGCCAGCTGGAACGGACCGGTGCCGACCGGCTGGCGGTCAAGCAGCTCCTGACGATCCTGCTTGTTCAGCTTTGCCGCGTACTCAGCGGACATGACGGACGCATAGTGGGTCGCCAGATGCCAGAGGAAAGAGGCATCCGGGCGCGTCAGGGAAAATTCAACCGTCCGGTTATCCAGTTTGCGCACGCTTTTAACGGTGTCGGCAAACTGCAGGCTGTCGAAATAGGGGAAGTTCCCCCCGTTGACGTTATGCCAGGGGTGATGGCGGTTGAAGATACGCTGGAACGTAAAGACCACATCGTCTGCATTCAGCTTGCGCGTGGGGGTAAACCACGGCGTATGCTGAAACGCAACGTCATCACGCAGACGGAAACGGTAAGTTGCGCCGTTGTCCAGCACCTCCCAGCTTTCCGCCAGCTCCGGCACCAGACGGTAGGTGTACGGATCAACATCAAGCAGACGGTCGTAAAGCTGAGCGGCGAGAGTATCCACAATCAGGCCGCTGCCCGCTTTTTGTGGGTTGAAGGTATCAACCTGTCCGCTGACGCAGTAGACGAAGCCACTGTCACGAATATCAGGCTGCTCAGTTGGCTCGGGGGCAGCAAAGGCCTGGCTACTGAACAGACTGAGTGCAAAAAAGGACGATAAAACCAGACGCATAATTTTTAAGGTATGATATGTTAAGTGGCTATCTTACTAATATTAAACGAAATTATCCAGTGTCGTTTATCCCTGAGGGCATCCTGGGGGCAGTAGCGTTTGCAGTCGCTCATTCAGCATACCAACCTGATCGGCATTCATACCGACTCTCCACTTTGAATATACCTCATAAACCATCTTAGCATTTTCATGCCCTGTCTGACTCGCTATAAACGAAGGATTCGCCCCGACAGACCGTATGCGGTTAGCAACTGCGTGCGTGATTGGCTGATGGAACTCACGACTGACATCTTCCCGTTACCTCGCGATGCGATATTGGGTGGGCAATAAAACCCCATAATAAAGTGCGCGCTGTTTATCCTGTGCAAGCATGATGTGATGGCGTGAATTATTATTGAGTCGATGTATTACAATAAGAAATATTCACTAAACGTATACTTGCTTAATTAATGGTTGCGTTACGAGTAATGTTGATTTATATACTGACCCTCTGATCCTGCAATTTGGCAGGGTGAAAGAAAAAAAGAATAAAATGAATCATCATAACATCTAAGAAAATTACAGTTTTCTGTTGGGGCATACCGAACGGCACTGCGCCTGATTGTCTGCTTTTTTATATTTAATGTTAAATCTTTTTCATCATGGACGTCTCGCGTCTTTCTCATGGCATGAGAAGTGACCAAAACATCAGAGAGTTAGAGAATGATTGAACCTTTGGGGCTAATTAAGAATTTTGCACGCGTTCGCACGCGCATATTCGTGACGATTGCGTTTTTCTCATCGGTCATAAATATACTGATGCTGGCACCATCTATTTATATGTTGCAGGTTTACGATCGCGCGCTGTCATCCGGGAATACCACAACGCTTTTTATGTTGACGCTGCTGGTGTTATTTATGTTTGCCGTCATGGCACTCCTTGATTACGCGCGTGGCATCGTCATCATCCGATTGGGTAATCAGTTTGATAATGCGCTTTCGCCTGCAATCTATACCGCTGCATGTGAAAGTAATCTCGTTAAGCACAGCCCGAATGCCGGGCAGGCTATCAGCGACCTCACCGTTATACGCCAGTTTGTTACCGGCCCGGCGTTATTTGCGGTTTTTGATTCCATTTGGTTTCCCGTTTACCTCGGCGTTATTTTTCTTTTTAACACCTGGCTCGGGGTGTTCTCGCTTTCAGGCGCATGTCTGCTGCTGGCCCTGGCGTTTATTAACGAAAAAACGACGCGTCAACTTTTGAATGAAGCGGGGGGGTATGCCTTGATCTCAAATCACCAGGCTAACAGCTCCTTACAATCTGCTGAGACGCTGCATGCCCTGGGGATGACTGACAACGTTAAGGCGCGCTGGTGGCGCGGACATCAACAGTTCCTTTATAGCCAGAGTGCGGCCAGTGAACGCGCTGTATTGATGTCTGCCGTCACCAAAACCGTACGCATGGCGCTTCAGTCCCTGATGTTGGGGCTGGGCTGCTGGCTGGCGATTCTGGGAGACATCTCGCCGGGTATGATGATCGCGGGCTCAATTTTGCTCGGAAGAGCGCTGTCACCGGTGGAACAACTCATCAGCGTGGCGAAAGGCTACCGGTCAGCTCGTCTGGCATGGGAACGCGTGGTTCGTCTGACGGGAGACTTTCCCCCGGCGCAGGAGAGCATACGCCTGCCGGCTGCGCAGGGAGTGCTCACGGTTGAGAATGTCACCGTTTTCCCTCCGGGAAACCCCCGGCAACCCATACTGCAAAACATCACTCTGCGGGTAAACCCGGGTGAGGTGCTGGGAATTGTGGGAGCCAGTGCATCGGGGAAATCCTGTCTCGCCAGAGTGTTGTGCGGTGTCTGGCCTGCCGGAGAGGGGGATGTCAGGCTGGATGGGGCAGATATTTACCAGTGGCAGAAGCAGAAGCCGGGTCCCGGAATCGGCTACTTGCCGCAGGACGTTACGCTTTTCACGGGAACCCTCGCTGAGAATATTGCCCAGTTTGGGGAGATTGATTCAACGCAACTGATCGCCACGGCAAAGCAGGCCGGGATCCACGACATGATTTTGCGTATGCCTGACGGGTATAACACCCTGACCGGCGAGCAGGGTATGGCCCTGTCGGGTGGGCAAAAACAGCGCATTGGCCTGGCCCGGGCGCTGTACGGCAATCCGGCACTGGTGATCCTTGATGAGCCCAACGCTCACCTCGATGAATCGGGTGAGCAGGCTTTGCAGCAGGTTATCCGGCAGCTCCGGCAGCAGAAAAAAAGCGTTGTCATCATTTCTCATCGTCCGGGAATATTGCCGCTGACCAGCCATTTGCTCGTCCTGGAAGGCGGAAAAACCAAGCTTTATGGCCCAACGGCACAACTCTTACAGCAGTCAGCTCGCCCGGTAAATAAGACACACAGCGTCCCTGCTGAACAAGGAAAAGCCCATGCATAATAGCGATGCGCAGAAGACGCCCCTTGTTGACGTCGTTCCGTTTGTCCGCCTTGGCTGGGTAGTGTTGCTGGCAGGTCTGGGATCTTTCTTGCTCTGGGCGGCACTGGCGCCGCTGGATAAAGGTGTTGTTTCCACCGGAACCGTGGTGGTGGACGGCTACCGTAAGGCCGTTCAGGCACCCACAGGCGGTGTGGTGACAAGCATCGCCGTCAGAGAGGGGCAGACGGTACATAAAGGCGACCTGCTGGTGCTGCTCAGCCAGCAATCGACGCTCGCCCAACTCTCCGCTGCGCGCCAGCATTATCTGACGTCGCTCATTGCTGAAAGCCGCCTGCAGTCTGAGCTGGCGGGCATGCAAACGCTGACCTTACCCCCTGAGACAGAAGACGAAGCCCTGCGGGATGCGATCAAGCCCATAGTGGCTCAGCAACGCCAGCTTATGCATGCCCGGCAGGAGGCGCTGAAAAATGCTCAGGAAAACGACGCTCAGGCCATTGCAGGGCTGGCTCGCCAGCGCGATTCGCTTGCCAGAACCTGCGAGACGAAAGCGCAAGGGCTCGCACTGTTAAATCGTCAACTCAAAGACCTGAAACCACTAATGGAAGAGGGCTATTTCCCCCGTAACCGCTATCTCGATATCCTGGTGCAATCGGCGTCTCTGGCGGGCGAGGTGGGTGAAACCCGCAGCAAAATCGTAGAGTTAGGGAATCAGATCGCCCAGCTCAAACGCGGCATGCAGCAGCGGTTGATTGATAACCGGAAAGATATTGAAACGCAAATTGACCAGCTTCGCCTGCAGGTCAGCGAGAGCAAAAAACAGCTGACGCTCTCCGGTGTCGATCTCTCCCTGACCCGCGTTGTCGCACCGCAGGATGGTGTGGTAATGAACCTCGCGCTTGCCAGCGACAGCGCGGTGGTGAGCGCGGGCGAGCAGCTACTGGAAATTGTCCCGCAGGCCTCCCCCCTGATTATCGACTCACAAATTGACGTCGCCCTGATCGATAAAGTCCATAAGGGCATGCCCGTTACCCTGATGTTTACCGCCTTCAACCAGCAAAGCACGCCGAAAATCCCGGCCCAGGTATCGCTGGTGTCAGCGGATCGCCAGACCGATCCCACCACACAGCAGCCGTACTACAAGATTCAGATCGCCGTTACGCCGGAGGGGATGAAAAAGCTGAAGAGCGAGGAGGTTAAACCGGGTATGCCAGTAGAGGTCTTTATTAAAGCCGGAGAGCGCTCGCTGTTGAGCTATCTGCTGAAACCCATTGTGGATCGTGCATCGCGGTCGTTCATCGAGGAGTAAAGATGCTTACCGCAAAATTCATACCTGTTGTGTATCTGCTCGCGCTGATGATGCCCTTTTCAGCAGATGCGCTGACACTGACCCAGGGCTGGTTCATGGCGCTGGACAACGATCCGCAATACCGCGCTGCCGTGAAGGATCAGCTTGCCGGAGAAGAGTACATCCCCATCGGTCGCGCCGGGTTACTGCCAAAAGTCAGCGTTAGCTATCAACGCGCACCGCGTAACTGGCAGCGGCAGCAGTACCAGCAGACAAATTTGTTGGGGGAGCGTTCTGAGGTGGTGCAGCATCAACAATATGACAGTTATTCGGGATCGGTTACCGTTGTTCAGCCGCTGTTTGATTACGATGCCTATGCGGGGTATCGCATCGGCATTATCAAAAAAATGCAGTCTGATGAACGCTACCGAAGCAGTCTGATTGATCTGCAAAACCGCTTCATTACCGCCTGGCTGGATCTTACCGAGGCGCATCAACGGCTCCAGCTTGCGGCTCTGCATCGTCAGGGGCTGGAAGAGCAGAAAAAGCAGGCTCAGCGACAGTTTGAGGCCGGTGAGGGCGCAGTAACGGATGTCACAGAGACCGCCTCTGCGCTCAGCCTGGCGATTGCGGATGAGGTGGAGGCGCGCGATACGCTGGATACGGCTAACGTTGCGTTATCAGCGATCGTGGGTGTGGATCTCTCGCAGACGGCAGCGCTACCGATACTCGGTGAAAAGCCGCTTAAGCTGCCGCTGGCATCAGGAGACTATCGATACTGGGAACAAAAGGCGGCCGCGCATAATCCCGATATTCTTTCTGCCGGACATAACGTGGAAGAAAAACGCTATGAAATTGAACGCAGTCGCGCTGGCGTGCTTCCCCGGGTACAGCTTTACGCGATGCATTCGGAGAACGATTCAAGCAACGACAATACCATTCATCAGAAATATCGTACCGACAGCATAGGCCTGCGCGTCAGCATGGATCTCTTTTCCGGGGGCGGCGTTTCAGCGTCCCTGCGTCAGGCAGCGGCCCGCTATGAGCAGGCAAAATATCTTCATGATGCACAGCGGCTGGCGACCTACAGCGAAATTAAAAAATCCTTAAATAAATGCCTCCATGCGTCAGAGCGCCTTGCTGCCTATGCTTCCGCGGTGGACGCCGCCAGGCGTCAGATTGAAGCGACGAAAAAAAGCATTCAGGCTGGTCAGCGCATGAATATCGATTTATTAAATGCAGAACAATCTTTCTATAAAACCAAAGTTGAGCTTACTGCAGAAAAACATGCTGTCATTAAGGCATGGGTCAGTTTGCTCGCGCAGACGGGCGAAATAAACAATGATAACGTTATGTTACTTGATTCGTATTTTGCTCAATGATTGTTGATAATAAACAGAGGGACGACTATGCCTGTATTCGATTATCAGGGCGAGAAAAACACGCAGCTTATTAAGGATGCACTGACCATTGAAAGTATCAATTTTGGTGCAGCCACGTATGCTGATTATACCTATACAGAAGAAAATGGCTGGAAAGTATTAGACGGGACCACGCTTAACTACAGCGGCTGTACTAATCCCTATGGTGCTTTTTATGGCGAAAGTCTTCTTGAAACCAGTGCCGAATGCAACGTTATGGGAAAATATGACGCCAATGGCAAGCTGGTCAATATAGGCATTAGCTTCTGGGGGACGGGCACTTACGCCAGCGCGCCTTCACTTCAGCATACCATCAATACCGCGATGGATACCGTCAGCGACGTATTATCTGCACTGGTCGACGGCTATGCGGATAACTATGTTCTCAACGCGTATAAAAACCTCATGAGTTCGGTGGCCGCGTTTGCCACGGCAAATGGCCTGACCGGTAATGACATCATCATTACCGGACATAGTCTTGGCGGACTGGCTGTTAACAGCATGGCAACCCTGTCCGCACAGGGCCAGTGGGGTGGTTTCTTTGAGGACGCAAGCTACGTCGCATTCGCCTCTCCGACTCAAAACCTGGCCGATGACAAAGTGCTTAATATTGGTTATGAGAACGATCCGGTATTTCGTGTGTTAACGGGTCATAGCTTGACGCTGGACAGTTTATTTAACCACGACACGCCGCTTGAAACCTGCACCAACAACATCGTCTCCTTTAATGATTACTATGCCGGCCTGACCAACGATTGTAAGATCTTTTCGATCGCGAATATGGCGTCCTGGGCCGGGCACTCCGGTCAGGGCTATACGGACGGTGCATTACGAATTATGGATTCTGAAATCTATGATTTCACCCATCAAAATTCCAATATCATTGTTTCTAATCTTTCTGAAGCATACCGTTCCACGACCTGGGTTTCGGATCTCAATAAATCCGTAACGCATGTGGGGTCGACATTTATTATTGGTACCGAAACAAATGATTTATTACAAGGCGGGAAGGGTAACGATTATCTCTGCGGTGGTGGCGGAGATGACAGTTTTAAAGATCACAGCGGCTACAACGTTATTTATGGCGGCGCAGGGACTAACACCTACGTAACGGAATGTCATATTGCCGATTTTACGTTCAGCCACGATGCAGAAGGGACGCTGTACTTTAAATATTCCACCGGCGATATTACACGGGCGGAAGATATCCATTACGTTAACGCAGACCACACCTTGTTCAGCCTGTTTGGTATTAACATCAACCAGAACGCGACATGGCAGGTCACGGATTATGGCTTAGAAGGTGACAGTGGCTCAATCGCGTATGCGAAAAGCTATTACGCCGATACAGAGAACAGCTTCACTATCTCGACCGCCAGTAATGACAGCTGGTTCTATTCAGGAGCCAATGACAGTGAGATCAGCGTAAACGGGAACAATAACAATGTGGTTTCCGGGTATGCCGATGACGCCATCCACCTTAACGGCAGCGAAAACACGCTTCTCTTCTATGGTGATTTTGGTCATGACACGGTCTATAACCTCTCCGCCAGCGACAGCCTGATCTTTATGGCTAACCAGAACATTGCCGATAATGACAGCTATCTCAACCATCTGTCGTTTGAAGGTGATAATGCCTTACTCACCTACGGCGACAGCAGCGTCACGCTGGTCGGTGTGAATACCGATATGCTTTCGCAGATGCATATTGCGGTAGCATAACTCTTATCCCCGCGGGAACCTCGCGGGGATAAATCCCGTCAGAATGGTTCTGCCCGTCAGCGCATCTGGTGCTTTTTGAGCAATGCCCTTAACTGGTGGTAGGTCAGCCCCAACAGTTCAGCCGCCCCTTTCTGGTTATATTTCGCCATCCTCAGGCTCTGCTCCAGTAGCTGTTGTTCCTGCTTATGCTGAAACTGGCGCAGATCGAGCGGGAGTGAGGGCCCATCGTTCGAACTCGCCGGGGCGGTAACAGATGGCGCGTTACGCTGAAAAGGATCGAGAATAATGTTGTCCAGTTCCGTTTCGCTGCTGCCGTGACGGTAGACAGAGCGTTCGACGACGTTCTTCAGCTCGCGAATATTCCCCGGCCAGGGGTAGTTAAGCAGCGTCTCCCGGGCATTATCGCTAAAGCCCGGAAAGAGCGGCAGACCCAGCTCACGGCACATCTGAATGGCAAACTGTTCCGCCAGCAGCATAATATCGCTGCGCCGTTCACGCAGCGGTGGAAG
Source organism: Enterobacter cloacae complex sp. 277I4 (assembly GCF_050031465.1). Taxonomy (NCBI): domain Bacteria; kingdom Pseudomonadati; phylum Pseudomonadota; class Gammaproteobacteria; order Enterobacterales; family Enterobacteriaceae; genus Enterobacter; species Enterobacter cloacae complex sp. 277I4. The sequence goes on along the minus strand of NZ_JBLGWC010000001.1, from coordinate 2,783,216 downwards.
CTGGACGACGTCAAAAGCGAGGCGGTCGAGCAGGTCGGCGCGAAATTTATCCTCAGCCACCATTTCCGGCAGGTTGGCATTTGTCGCACAGACCAGACGCACGTTAACCTGTAGCGGCTGGCTGCCGCCGACGCGTTCCAGCTCGCCATATTCAATGACGCGCAACAATTTTTCCTGAACCAGCATTGGCGCGGTGGCCAGCTCGTCAAGGAACAGGGTGCCGCCGTCAGCACGCTCGAAACGGCCAGGATGGCGCTTTTGCGCTCCGGTAAAGGCTCCCGCTTCATGGCCGAACAGCTCGGTATCCAGCAGGTTCTCATTCAGCGCGGCGCAGTTAAGCGAAATAAAAGGACCATCCCAGCGCCCGGACAGATAGTGGAGTCGGTTGGCGATCAGCTCCTTGCCCGTGCCGCGTTCGCCGATAATCAGCACCGGTTTGTTGAGAGGGGCGAGGCGTGAAACCTGCTCCAGTACTTCGAGAAAGCTGTTAGCCTCACCGAGTAAATTGTCTTTATATTCAGCCATGATGAAATTAACCACTCCTTAGCGAGATTCACCAGGTGAGCTTAGTTCCACAGTGAGCGAAAATCAATCACATTCAGTGAAATCAATAAGATAAAAAGTTGGCACGGGAATTGTATTATCTATACAGCAGGGCATCGCCCGATAACAGAAATGTGAGGATTGAATTATGGGTATTTTTTCTCGTTTTGCCGATATCGTGAACGCCAACATCAACTCGCTGCTTGAGAAAGCGGAAGATCCGCAAAAGCTGGTGCGTCTGATGATTCAGGAAATGGAAGATACACTGGTTGAAGTGCGTTCTACCTCCGCCCGTGCGCTGGCTGAGAAAAAGCAGTTAACCCGCCGTATTGAGCAGGCTACCGCCCAGCTTAATGAATGGCAGGAAAAAGCCGAACTGGCGCTGCGTAAAGATAAAGAAGATCTGGCCCGTGCCGCATTGATTGAAAAACAGAAACTGGCGGATATGGTTACCGCGCTGGAACATGAAGTTACGCTGGTGGACGACACGCTCACCCGTATGAAGAAAGAGATTGGCGAGCTTGAGAACAAGCTGAGCGAAACCCGTGCGCGTCAGCAGGCACTTACGCTGCGTCACCAGGCGGCAAACTCTTCCCGCGATGTACGCCGTCAGCTGGACAGCGGTAAGCTTGATGAAGCAATGGCGCGTTTTGAGTCCTTCGAACGTCGTATCGATCAGATGGAAGCGGAAGCGGAAAGCCACAGCATCGGTAAGCAAAAATCGCTCGATCAGCAGTTCGCCGATCTGAAAGCCGACGATGAAATCAGCGAGCAGCTGGCGGCCCTGAAAGCCAAAATGAAGCAAGACAATCAATAATAATTCATGCGGCACCTGAGCGTGCCGCCACGCATCGTACGACAAGGAGTACACATGAGCGCGCTTTTTCTCGCTATTCCCCTGACCATTTTCGTGCTGTTCGTGCTGCCGATTTGGTTATGGCTGCACTACAGCAACCGTTCTTCACGGGACGCCCTTTCCCAGAGCGAGCAACAACGTCTGGTACAGTTGTCCGATCAGGCGAATAAGATGCGTGAACGTATTCAGGCGCTGGAAGCTATCCTGGATGCGGAACACCCGAACTGGAGGGAGCGTTAATGTCTGGACTGAATCTGAATAAAAAGCTGTGGCGGATCCCACAGCAGGGCATGGTTCGTGGCGTCTGTGCGGGGCTTGCCCACTATCTGGATGTACCGGTTAAGCTGGTGCGCGTGGTAACGGTGTTATCGATTTTCTTCGGTCTGGCGTTTATCACTCTGGTGGCGTACATCGTATTGTCGTTTGTGCTCGACCCCATGCCGGAAGGCGAACTGGCTGCAGAAGGCGCACCGAGCAGTAGTGACATTCTGAACCAGGTGGATGCTGAACTCGCCGCAGGTGAAAAGCGGTTGCGCGAAATGGAACGTTACGTCACGTCTGATACCTTTACGCTGAGAAGTCGTTTTCGTCAGCTTTAAGAGAGAACATAGATGAACAAAAACTGGCAACAGGCCGGTCAGAAGGTAAAACCCGGCCTGAAAATCGCAGGTAAACTGGTCCTGCTGACGGCGTTACGTTATGGTCCGGCAGGCGTGGCTGGCTGGGCAATAAAATCTGTTGCCCGTAAGCCGGTAAGACTGTTGCTGGCCGTGGCGCTGGAGCCGCTGCTGCAAAAACTGGCCAAACGTTTTTCCCGTCGATACTTATCCTGATCTCCATGTATACCGCAGTCTTTCTCTTATGAGAGGAGGGCTGCCGGCATTTCTCTTCGTTTTCTCCCTTTTCTGTCTTTCTTTGCGGCAGCTCACATTACTGCGCTGAGTTGCCTTGAGAAGACGTTTTTACCCCCTCAGGTCCGTTGACAGATATTTTTCATGGGAGTAGATTGCGTTCCGTGGGACCGCTACCATGGAAAAATAAAGTGAACGATAAAATTAAAAATTTAATCAATCTTGTTTACGGTGAATCGTTTTCTGAGGCGCACCGTGAAACACTGTCAGGGAAAATCTCCAGAGCTGCTGCTGTTATTACCGAAAAGCGTAAATCCGGTTGGGATGAAAAAGATATCGTCCTGATAACCTATGCCGATCAGTTCTACAATAAAGGGGAGAAAGCGCTGCCTGCTTTTACCCGTTTTTATAACAGATGGCTTTCTCGTTCATTTTCTCATGTGCATCTTTTACCTTTTTACCCGTGGTCCTCTGATGATGGTTTTTCCGTTATCGATTACCATGACGTTGCGCCTGAAACGGGAACATGGCAAGACGTTGCTGAATTAAAACAATATGCCAGTTTAATGTTCGATTTTGTTTGCAACCATATGTCAGCGAAAAGCCAATGGTTCGCTCATTATCTTGCGCAAAAACCGGGCTATGAAGATTTCTTTATTTCCGTGGATCCGCAAACCGATTTATCTGCTGTGACACGGCCTCGCGCATTGCCTCTCCTGACACCTTTTACACTTGATGACGGAAGCGTTCGGCATCTGTGGACGACCTTCAGCGATGATCAGATTGACCTCAATTTCGCCTCTCCTGAGGTGTTGATTGCAATGGTGGATGTGCTTCTCCATTACCTGATGGAAGGGGCGCGCTATATCCGCCTTGATGCGGTCGGCTTTATGTGGAAGATCCCCGGAACAAGCTGCATCCATCTTGAACAAACGCACCGTTTGATTCAGCTCTTCCGCGCCATTACGGACGCTGTGGCACCGGGTACGGTGATCATCACTGAGACCAATGTCCCGCATAAAGACAACGTTTCTTACTTTGGTGACGGCAAGAATGAAGCCCAGATGGTGTATCAGTTCTCCTTGCCACCACTGGTTCTGCATGCCGTTCATCGTCAGGATGTACGGGCACTTTGTCAGTGGGCCTCATCGCTGGAACTGCCGTCAAAGCAAACCACCTGGTTTAACTTTTTGGCCTCGCATGACGGGATCGGACTTAATCCGTTACGCGGAATTTTACCGGAATCGGAAATTCTGTCGCTGGTGGAAACACTCCAGCAGGAAGGCGCGCTGGTTAACTGGAAAAATAACCCTGATGGTACGCGCAGCCCGTATGAAATCAATGTAACCTACCTGGATGCATTAAGTGCTAAGAAGGATGAGGATACTCTGCGCATAGCCCGTTTTATTCTGGCTCATGCCGTTCTGTTGAGTTTCCCGGGTGTGCCTGCAATCTATATTCAGAGTATTATTGGCTCCCGTAATGATTATGAGGGTGTGGAGCGGTTAGGGTATAATAGAGCAATAAACCGAAAGAAATATCAGGCCGGTGAAATTGATCATAAACTCGACGATATTAATAGCCTTCGTCATAAAGTTTATTCGGGATTGAGTGCGTTAATTTCGTTACGCCGTCAGGAAAAAGCGTTCCACCCGGACAGTCAGGCGCGCTTTGAAACATCCGGGGAGCATGTTTTGAAAATAGTTCGCATTGCCGATAACGGCGAGCGAATTACAGCACTCTTTAATTTCAGTAATGATATTCAGCACGTCCCTTCAAATAGTCAGGCAGGAAAAGATTTAATAACCGGGAACAATATTAACGATACGACGTTGACCCTAAATCCATGGCAGGTTATGTGGATTAAAGAAAACTAAAAAAGGACCTTAACAATGAAAATGCCGAGAATTGTGCTGATTTCAGCACTGGTTTCGTGCGCCCTGTTATCAGGCTGCAAGGACGACACACAATCTTCTGTGACCATCGAGTTTATGCATTCGTCGGTGGAGCAGGAGCGCCAGGCCGTCATCACGAAACTGATTGAGAAATTCGAGAAAGAGAATCCCTCCATTACGGTGAAACAGGTGCCGGTGGAAGAGGATGCATACAACACCAAGGTCATTACCCTCGCGCGGACGGGCGCACTGCCGGAGGTGATTGAGGTCAGCCATGACTATGCAAAAGTGATGGATAAAGAGCAGTTGCTGGACCGTGACGCAATTGGCGAAGCCATTAAAGCCGTCGGTGAAAAGACGTTTTATGACGGCATTCTCCGTGTTGTTCGCACGGAAGACGGCACCGCGTGGACGGGGGTGCCAATTAGCGCCTGGCTGTCAGGCGTCTGGTACCACAAAGATGTTCTCGCCGCGGCGGGTATTAAAGAGCCGCATAACTGGCAACAGCTGCTGAAAGCCAGTCAGATGCTCAACGACCCGGCTAAGAAACACTACGGTATCGCGCTTCCAACCGCTGAAAGCGTCATGACCGAGCAGGCCTTCTCCCAGTTTGCCCTTTCAGGTGGGGCAAACGTCTTCGACGCGCAGGGCAACATCCAGATCGATACGCCTGAAATGTTAAACGCGCTGGCGTTTTATAAAGAACTGGCGAAGAACACGATGCCAGGCTCGAACGACGTCATGGAGATCAAAGACGCGTTCATGAACGGTTCCGCGCCAATGGCGGTTTACTCCACCTACATTCTGCCTGCCGTGTTTAAAGAAGGGGATCCTGCCAATCTGGGCTTTGTGGTTCCAACGGAAAAATCGTCTGCGGTTTACGGCATGGTGACGTCGCTGACGATCACGACCGGTCAGACTGAAGAAGAAACCAAAGCCGCTGAGAAATTTGTGACCTGGATGGAGCAGGCTCAAAACGCCTCGGACTGGGTCATGATGTCTCCGGGGGCGGCGTTACCGGTGAACAAACTGGTGGTGGATACCGAGAGCTGGAAAAACAACGAGGTCATCAAAGCCTTTGGTCAACTGCCGTATGAGCTGATCGCACAGTTCCCGAATGTGCAGGTATTTGGGGCCGTGGGCGACAAAAACTTTACCCGCATGGGCGACGTGACAGGTTCCGGCATCATCAGTTCGATGGTGCATAACGTGACGGTAGGTCAGCAAGACCTCAACACCACGTTAAGCAACAGCCAGAAACGCCTGACTGACCTGGTTTCACAACGATAGGAGCGCTTCTGCGGAAGGAAATTATGAAGACGTTGTTTTCTGGTCGTTCAGATATGCCTTTCGCCATGCTGCTGTTGGCCCCCAGCCTGATTTTGCTGGGGGGCCTTGTGGCCTGGCCAATGATTTCCAACATTGAAATCAGTTTCTTACGCTTGCCGCTCAACCCGCGCATTAGCGCGGTGTTTGTTGGGCTGGATAACTACATCCGTATTTTGAGTGATGCAGCGTTCTGGCACTCCCTGTGGATGACCTTCTGGTATACGGCCCTGGTGGTGATAGGTAGCACGGGGCTAGGGCTGGCTGTCGCCATCTTCTTTAACCGGGAGTTTCGGCTGCGCAAAACGGCGCGTTCGCTGGTGATTTTATCTTACGTCACGCCGTCTATTTCACTGGTGTTTGCCTGGAAATACATGTTCAACAACGGCTACGGCATCGTGAACTACCTGGGGGTAGACCTGCTGCATCTGTATGACCAGGCACCGCTGTGGTTTGACAACCCCGGCAGCAGCTTTGTGCTGGTGGTGCTATTCGCCATCTGGCGCTACTTCCCGTATGCGTTTATCTCGTTTCTCGCGATCTTACAAACGATTGATAAATCGTTATACGAAGCCGCAGAAATGGATGGTGCGAATGGCTGGCAACGTTTTCGTATCGTCACGCTGCCCGCGATTATGCCGGTGCTGGCTACGGTCATCACGCTGCGAACCATCTGGATGTTTTACATGTTTGCGGACGTGTACCTGCTGACTACCAAAGTCGATATTTTGGGCGTCTATCTCTACAAAACGGCGTTTGCCTTTAACGATTTGGGTAAAGCTGCGGCTATCTCAGTGGTGCTGTTTGTGATCATTTTCGCCGTCATTCTGCTGACCAGAAAAAGGGTAAATCTCAATGGCAACAAATAAACGCGTACTGGGTCGTATTGGCTTTTACCTGGGGCTCGCGGCGTTCCTGATCATCACGCTGTTCCCATTTTTCGTGATGCTGATGACCTCCTTTAAAAGCGCCAGAGAGGCGATATCGCTGCATCCGACTATTCTGCCGCAGGAGTGGACGTTACAGCATTACATCGACATCTTTAACCCGCTGATTTTCCCGTTTGTGGATTACTTCCGTAACAGCATGGTGGTGTCACTGACCTCGTCGATCGTTGCCGTGTTTCTCGGCACGCTGGGGGCTTACGCCTTATCCAAACTGCGTTTTAAAGGGCGCACGACGATCAACGCCAGCTTCTACACCGTCTACATGTTCTCAGGGATTCTGCTGGTGGTGCCGCTGTTCAAAATCATCACCGCGCTCGGCATCTATGACACCGAACTGGCGCTGATTATCACCATGGTGACTCAGACGTTACCCACGGCGGTATTTATGCTGCGCAGCTATTTCGACACTATCCCGGACGAAATAGAAGAAGCCGCGATGATGGATGGCCTTAACCGCCTGCAAATCATCTTTCGCATTACCGTTCCGTTAGCGATTTCGGGTCTGGTGTCGGTCTTTGTCTACTGCTTCATGGTGGCGTGGAACGACTATCTGTTTGCCTCCATTTTCCTGTCCAGCGCCAGCAACTTCACCTTGCCGGTAGGGCTGAACACCCTTTTCAGTACGCCAGATTACATCTGGGGCCGCATGATGGCGGCATCGCTGGTGACGGCACTGCCGGTGGTCATCATGTATGCGCTGTCTGAACGTTTTATTAAAAGTGGTTTGACCGCCGGTGGCGTTAAGGGCTGAGGCGGCCAATTTTAACAAGGAGTGAGTAATGAAGAAGTTAGTTGCGACTGCGCCGCGTGTGGCTGCGCTGGTCGAATATGAAGACCGTCCTGTTGCCGTTCATGAAGTGAAAATTCGCGCCCGCTTTGGCGCACCGAAACACGGCACCGAAGTGGTGGATTTCAGGGCGGCGAGTCCGTTTATCGATGAAGAGTTTAACCCTGACTGGCAGCTGTTTACGCCGCGTGAAGAGGGGGCGGCTCGCGGGATCGAGTTTGGCAAATTCCAGCTCGGGAACATGATCGTCGGGGACATCATTGAGTGTGGCGCTGACGTAACGGAATACCGTGTCGGAGACCGCGTTTGCTGTTATGGACCGCTACAGGAAACGGTCATTGTGAATGCCGTCAACAACTACAAACTGCGCAAAATGCCTCAGGGCGCCTCCTGGAAAAATGCGGTCTGCTACGACCCGGCACAATTTGCAATGAGCGGCGTACGTGACGCCAATGTGCGGGTAGGGGATTTTGTCGTCGTCGTTGGGCTTGGCGCGATTGGTCAGATTGCCATCCAGCTGGCAAAGAAAGCCGGTGCGTCAATCGTTATCGGTGTCGACCCTATCGCGCACCGCTGCGATATCGCCCGTCGCCATGGGGCAGACCACTGTCTGGATCCGATTGGCACGGATGTTGGTCTGGAAATCAAAAAACTGACCGGCAAACAGGGCGCGGATGTGATTATCGAAACCAGCGGCTTTGCTGATGCGCTGCAGTCTGCGCTGCGCGGACTCGCTTACGGCGGCACCATCTCATACGTGGCCTTTGCGAAACCGTTCGCGGAAGGCTTTAACCTGGGGCGCGAAGCGCATTTCAATAATGCGAAAATTGTCTTCTCTCGCGCCTGCAGCGAGCCAAATCCTGATTACCCACGCTGGAACCGTAAGCGAATTGAAGAGACCTGCTGGGAATTGCTGATGAACCGCTATCTCAATTGCGAAGATTTAATCGACCCGGTCGTAACGTTTACCACCAGCGCTGAGAGCTACATGACGTATGTCGATCAGCATCCTGAACTGAGTATCAAAATGGGCGTCACGTTCTGAGCTAAGGAGAGCATGAAAATGAAAATCGCAACGCAAAACCAGGCCTTTTTCCCGACAAATATCCTGGAAAAATTCCAATACATCAAAGCCATGGGCTTTGATGGGTATGAGATAGACGGCAAGCTGCTGGTGGAGAACCTTGAAGAGGTTAAAGCGGCCATTAAGGCTACAGGGCTGCCGGTTACCACGGCCTGCGGCGGGTACGATGGCTGGATTGGTGACTTCATCGAAGAGCGTCGCCTGAACGGATTAACGCAGATCGAACGCATCCTTGAAGCGTTAGCAGAGGTGGGTGGAAAAGGAATCGTGGTTCCTGCCGCCTGGGGGATGTTTACCTTCCGCCTGCCGCCGATGACGTCGCCGCGTAGCCTTGAAGGAGACCGCAAGGCGGTGAGCGCCTCGCTGCGCCAGCTGGATGAGGTGGCGGCCCGTACCGGCACCACCGTTTACCTGGAGCCGCTGAACCGCTATCAGGATCACATGATCAACACCCTCGCGGATGCACGTCGTTACATCGAAGAGAATGGGCTGAAACATGTGCAGATTATCGGCGATTTCTATCATATGAATATTGAAGAAGACTCGCTGACGGAAGCGCTGCACCAGAACCGCGACCTGCTGGGCCATGTGCATATTGCCGATAACCATCGCTATCAGCCGGGAAGCGGCTCTCTTGATTTTGCCGCTCTGTTCGACCAGCTGCGTGCCGATTGTTATCAGGGTTACGTTGTTTACGAGTGCCGCGTTCGCGCTGACGATCCTGCGAAGGCCTATCAGGACTCTCTCACTTATCTGCGTGAATGCTAAGGATGACCAGCGTGATGAGTGCCTTAACACCTTCGCCTCTGCGTGTCGCCATTATTGGTGCCGGGCAGGTCGCGGACAAAGTGCATGCCTCGTATTACTCCACGCGCAGTGATGTTCAGATGGTGGCTGTCATGGACAGCCATCCTGAACAGGCTCAGGCGTTTGCTGAACGCCATGCCATTCCGTCGGCATGGCAGGACGTGAATGAAATGCTGCAGGCGGTCAAACCGGATGTGGTGAGCGTCTGTTCGCCCAACCGTTTTCATTTTGAACATGCGATGGCAGCCCTGGAAGCCGGTTGCCATGTAATGTGCGAAAAACCCCCGGCCATGACGCCACATGAAGCCGACCGGATGCGTGTGGCGGCCCGAACGGCGGGAAAAGTGCTGGCCTATGATTTTCACCACCGCTTTGCACGTGATACGCAACTGCTGCGTGAGGCGGTAATAAACGGGACATTGGGTGAAATCTACTTCACTACGGCGCAGGCATTGCGCCGCTGCGGCGTTCCCGGCTGGGGCGTTTTCACCAATAAAGCACTGCAGGGGGGCGGGCCGCTGATTGATATTGGCATCCATATGCTCGACGCCGCGATGTATGTACTCGGTTTCCCGGCGGTAAAACGCGTGACGGCCCACAGCTTTCAAAAACTGGGAAACCGCAAAAACAGTGGCCAGTTTGGTGAATGGGATCCTGCTCAGTTTACCGTTGAAGATGCCCTGTTCGGGACGATTGAATTTTGCAATGGCGGCATTCTGCGTCTGGATACCTCCTTTGCCCTCAATATCCGTGAGCAGTCCATCATGAATGTCGCCTTTTGCGGTGAAAAAGCGGGGGCAACGCTGTTCCCGGCCCACATTTACACCGATGAAGGCGGAGTTTTGCAGACCCTAACCCTGCGCGAAGAGGCAGACGATCAGCGGCATTTACGCAGCATGGATGCGTTTGTCCGTCACGTCATGGGAGAGCCGGTTATGATTGCCGATGCCGAACAAGGGCTGGTGATCCAGCAACTGGTCGCCGCACTGTACGAGGCGGCAGAAAAAGGGGAAAGCGTAACGTTATGCTGAACCTGTCTGTATTAAACGATCCGGGTTTTTGCCCTCACAGCCTCAATAAATACGCGTCAATCATGGCCTGCGGCAACGGCTATATGGGCATACGTGCGGCGCATGAGGAAAACTACACGCAGCAGACCCGGGGAATGTATCTTGCCGGGCTTTATCATCGTGCAGGTCGTAACGAGACCAACGAACTGATCAACGTGCCTGACATCATCGGCATGGATATCGAACTGAACGGCATCAATTTCACCTTGCTGTCAGGGGAAATTATTGACTGGCAGCGGGAGCTGGATTTTGCCAATGGCGAACTGCGTCGTCGCGTAGTGTGGCGCTCGCCAGACGGAAAGCGCTACCGTGTGGAAAGCCGCCGTTTTGTCTCACTGGATCAACTGCCGTTGGTGGCAATGCAGCTCTCCGTCACTCCGCTGGATGCCGCATCAGACGTTATGCTGAGCACGGGGATTGATGCGACGCAAACCAACAGCGGCCGTCAGCATCTGGATGAAATCTCGGTCAGAGTCTTTGACCAGCACTACATGCAGGGCGTGTATGAAACGCAGGATCGTGCTGCGGATGTGGTGATATCGGCATGCTGTCGTCTCTCAACCACCAGCGACAGCTGCTTTACCGCGAAAAACCGGCGTATCACGGTTCATCACGCCGTAAAGGTGGCTCAGAGTGACACTGTCACGCTTGAGAAGCTGGTCTGGGTGACGCATCGCAGCGATAAAGCGCTTTCACAGGACACGTTTGCCCGCAATGCTCTGGCTGAGCTCAAAACCTGCGCGACAAGAGGGTATGCCGCGTTACTCGAAAGCGCGGCGTGCGCCTGGAAAAAGGTCTGGCATGACTGCCGGGTGGACGTCATGTCGACCGAACATCAGGATCAGCTGGCGCTGGATTACGCGGTCTGGCACCTCACGGCCATGACGCCTGCCCATGATGAACGGAGCAGTATTGCGGCCAAGGGCCTGACCGGGGAGGGCTATAAAGGCCACGTGTTCTGGGACACCGAAATTTTCCTGCTGCCTTTCCATCTCTTTACCCGACCACAGGTTGCCCGCCGTCTGCTGCGCTACCGCTGGCTTAACCTGCCGGGGGCCCGGGAAAAAGCACGCCGGAACGGCTGGCCAGGCGCCTTGTTCCCCTGGGAGAGTGCCGCGAGCGGTCAGGAAGAGACGCCGGAATTCGCAGCGATCAACATCCGCACGGGCGTACGTCAGAAAGTGGCCTCCGCGCTGGCTGAACATCATATCGTGGCGGATATTGCGTGGGCCGTTGTCGCCTACTGGCAGGCAACGCACGATGACGCCTTTATGCGCAATGAAGGCCTGACGCTGCTCATGGAAACCGCGTTGTTCTGGATGGGACGCGCGACGGAAGTTGGCGACCGTCTGGAGATCCATGACGTGATCGGGCCGGATGAATACACGGAGCACGTAAATAACAACGCCTACACCAACTATCTGGCGTGGCACAACGTCGCCAGTGCCTGCCGGTTTATGTCGATGTTTGAGCGTGAAGATGCACGTTTTACGGAAAATGCGCAACGGTTCCTGGCGCGCTTATGGCTGCCCGAGGCTAACGCCGACGGGGTCATACCGCAGGATGACACCTTCATGTCCAAACCGGCGATCGATCTGAGCCGCTATAAAGCCAAAGCGGGCAAGCAGACCATTCTGCTGGATTACTCGCGCGCTGAAGTTAACGAGATGCAGATCCTCAAACAGGCCGATGTGGTAATGCTTAATTACCTGTTGCCGGAACGCTTTACGCCGCAGCAGTGCGCGGCCAACCTGGCATTCTATGAGCCGCGCACAATTCATGACTCGTCTCTGAGCAAAGCCATCCACGGCATTGTGAACGCGCGCTGTGGTGATACAGAAGGGGCTTACGCCTTCTGGCGTGATGGCATTGCCATCGATCTGGGCGACGATCCGCACAGCAGTGATGACGGTATTCATGCTGCCGCAACGGGTGCGATCTGGTCAGGCGTTATTCAGGGATTTGCCGGGCTGCAGATCGTGGACGGGGAGCTACATCTGGCACCCAGGATGCCTGCGCACTGGCAAAGGCTGGCGTTTCCGCTGCGTTGGCACAATGCGCAGCTGCACTTCATCGTTACGAAAGAGACACTCACGGTGACCAGCTCTGCTCCCGTCACGCTAACGCTCTGGGGTAAACCCCTCCAGCTTTCGGGACGGCAGGTCTTGTCCTGCAAGGATTTTCTTACGTCTGTTGCTGGGACCGCTACCACGGAGGGAAGAGATGAACCTTAATGCCGTTGTATTCGATCTGGATGGGGTGATCACCGACACCGCTCATCTGCACTTCCTGGCCTGGCGCGCTGTCGCGAAGGAGGTCGGGATCACCATTGATGAGGCCTTCAATGAAACGCTGAAAGGGATTAGTCGCATGGACTCCCTGCAGCGGATCCTGCGTCACGGTGGCAAAGAAGACGCGTTCGACGAACAGCAGCGCCTGGCGCTTGCGCGTAAAAAAAATGCGCTCTATGTACAGTCGCTGGCTTCGCTTACGCAAGCGTCACTGCTCCCGGGCATTCGTGAGGTGCTGGCCGACATACGCGCGGCAAACGTCAAAATTGGGCTGGCGTCCGTTTCACTCAACGCTCCCGGCATTTTGCAGGCGCTGGGGATCCACAGGGCGTTTGATTTCTGTGCCGATGCGTCCCGTATTGCCCGCTCCAAACCGGACCCGGAAATCTTCCTTGCCGCCTGCGCGGGTCTTAACGTCCTCCCGGAGGAGGCCATCGGGATTGAGGATGCCGCCTCCGGCGTTGAGGCGATCAACGCCGCAGGGATGTTGTCGGTGGGAATAGGGGCAGGCCTCAACCATGCGGGACTTCAACTTCATTCAACGCGGGAGCTGACCTGGAAATGCCTGACAGATTTCTGGGCTTCCCGGACGGTACTGATAAGGAATTAAGAATGGCGCAACTTTCGCTAAAACATATCCAGAAAATCTATGACAACCAGGTCCATGTGGTCAAAGATTTCAACCTCGACATTGAGGATAAAGAATTTATCGTTTTCGTCGGGCCATCGGGCTGCGGTAAATCGACGACGCTGCGCATGATTGCCGGGCTGGAGGAGATCAGCGCCGGTGAGCTGGTGATTGACGGCGTGCGTATGAATGATGTCCCGGCCAAGTCCCGTGATATTGCGATGGTCTTTCAGAACTATGCGCTGTATCCCCATATGACGGTGTACGACAACATGGCATTTGGGCTGAAGATGCAGAAGATCGCGCCTGCCGTCATTGAAGAGCGCGTTAACTGGGCCGCTCAGATTCTTGGGCTGCGCGATTACCTCAAGCGTAAGCCCGGTGCGTTGTCGGGTGGCCAACGCCAGCGCGTGGCGTTAGGCAGGGCGATTGTGCGTGAAGCGGGCGTCTTCCTGATGGATGAACCGCTCTCAAACCTTGACGCCAAACTGCGTGTTCAAATGCGTGCCGAAATCAGCAAGCTGCATCAAAAGCTGAATACCACCATGATTTATGTGACGCATGATCAGACCGAAGCCATGACGATGGCAACCCGCATTGTGATCCTGAAAGATGGATACATTCAGCAGGTGGGCGCGCCGAAGCAGGTCTATAACGAACCGGCAAATATGTTTGTGGCAGGTTTCATTGGTTCGCCAGCAATGAACTTTATTCGGGGGGCGATCAATGAACGCTACTTCGTGACGGAAACGCTGCGTCTGGAGATCCCCGAAGATATGCTCTCGGTACTTAACGCTCAGGGATATCAACGTAAAGCCGTGGTCTTTGGCATCAGACCGGAGGATATTTTCACCTCGCAAGCCAGCGGTGAGGCGATTGCCGCCAAAATCAGCGTTGCCGAACTGACCGGTGCTGAATTTATGCTGTATGCCACCGTCGGGGGCCACGAACTGGTCGTCCGGGCAGGGGCTGCCACTGATTATGCTGCAGGGGATAATATCGGCATTCAGTTCGATATGAATAAGTGTCATTTTTTTGACGCGGAAACAGAAGCGGCAATCAGATAATAAAAATGTTCGCCGGAAATATTAATTTCCGGTTTTTTTGTTTGTCCATTATAAAGGAATATTTTAATGAGTACTCTACTAAGAAGTGCTGCGCTTATTCTATGCGCAGGGGTTAGCTACGCACACGCCTCAGAACCGGCACCACACTGGAATTTTAATATAGGTGCCATGTATGAAATTGAAAACGTCGAAGGTCAGGGGGATGATAAAGACGGATTATATGAACCCTCGGTGTGGTTTAACGCCACATGGGATGCGTGGACGATTTTCCTTGCCATGTATCAGGAAGGCCCCGTTGATTACAGCAGTATGACCCGCGGGACCTATTTTGATCGTCCCGAATTCGAGCTGCGCTATCGTTTTATTGGAACCGATGATTTTACCCTCGGCCTGACCGGCGGCTTCCGTAATTACGGTTATCATTTCAAAGATGAACACGGCGCGAAAGACGGTAGCGCGAATATGCAGCGCTACAAAATACAACCAGACTGGGATATTAAGTTAAGCGATGACTGGCGTTTCGGCGGCTGGTTTGCCATGTATCAGTTTGCCAACGACCTGGAAAAAACGGGTTATGCCGACAGTCGCGTTGAAACAGAAACGGGCTTTACATGGACCATTAATGAAACCTTCGCGGCAAAAGTGAATTACTATTTAGAGCGCGGTTTTAATATGGACAGTTCACGTAATAACGGTGAGTTTTCAACGCAGGAGATCCGCACCTATTTACCCATTTCATTAGGCAATACCACGCTGACGCCGTATACCCGCCTGGGGCTCGACCGCTGGTCAAACTGGGACTGGCAAGACGATCCTGAGCGTGAAGGGCATGATTTCAACCGTCTGGGCCTGCTTTATGCCTACGATTTCAATAACGGTCTTTCAATGACGCTGGAGTATGCCTATGAATGGGAAAACCACGATGAAGGCGAAAGCGATCGATTCCACTATGCGGGCGTGGGCGTGAATTACGCCTTCTGATCGGCTGTTCACCAGGGGCTATCAGCCCCTGGTTTTAGCGAAGAGAATCAGCGAACGAAAAGTGGGTTTCAATCAGCACCTTATGCGGGGCGGGTTTACCGGAGATACGCCTGAAAAGCAGGTCGCAGCTCTCTTCGCCCAGCTTGCGGGTGGGAATATCAAATCCAGCTGGCGCAGGCGTCAGAATCAGGGAGAGCATCGGGTCGCTGTAACCCGCCACGGCAACCTGCTCAGGTAGCATCAAATTTAACTCATCCGCAGCGCGATAAAGACTCAGCAATTTCATGCTGTCGGTGGCGAATACCGCATCCGGTGGGGTGGAAGAAGACAACAACGTAATGGCCGCTGAAAGTGCGCTCTCGTGGGTATAACCGCCATCAATGATCCAGTCCGGGTTAACAGCAATATTCGCCTTTTCCAGGCTGGCTTTATAACCCGCGAGACGATCAATAGACACGTGATAATCGAGTGGCGCATGCAGACAGGCAATTTTTTTCCGCCCGTTTTTAATAAACGTGTCGGTCAGCATCTCGCTGTCACGAAAATTGTCGGTATCGACGGAGTAAATATTCTGAAAGTCGCCTTCAACTTTACCGATTACGACTACCGGCACACCGTACATATCGAGCCGTGAGAAAAAGGATTCATTGGCAGGCGAACTCAGCATAATGACCCCTTTGATCATTTTCTGCTTTATTTTGCTTTCGCATTTTAGCAGGTCATCTTCACTGCTCTTTGACGTTTGCAAAATAACATCAAACCCTTCCTGTTCCGCCTTGGCGGTTATGGCGTGCAATACGTCGGAGAAAAAAGGATTACCGGCAGTGGTTTTTGTTGAGCGGGTGGAAATCACCATAATGGCGTCAAAGCCAGATGAGGTCAGAGCACGGGCAAGTTTATTTGGTTGATAATTTAGCTCTTCAATCGCCTTCAGCACTTTCTCCCGCGCTTCAGGAGAAATATTGGTTTGTTTATTCAACACTCTGGACACGGTTGATTTAGAAACACCAGCAACGCGCGCAATATCATAGATGGTGGGTGACATACACCTTACTCACTCCGGGACGGCAATGTCGTTCATCTTACTGGAGAAAAAAAGGCAATAGCAATAATTATGAATTGATAATCAACGATCTGCCCCCATTTACTGTATTCTGAAGCAAGTCATTCCAGGCTTCCAGCGACGAAGGACGGCGATGAAGCGACTTAAAAACGAACTCAACTCTCTGGTGAACCGCGGCGTCGATCGCCATTTGCGTCTGGCGGTCACCGGGCTTAGCCGCAGTGGCAAAACGGCGTTTATCACGGCGATGGTTAACCAGCTGCTGAACCTGCACGCCGGGGCACGCCTGCCGCTGCTCAGTGCGGTGCGGGAAGAGCGTCTGCTGGGCGTTAAGCGCGTTCCCCAGCGCGATTTCGGTATCCCTCGCTTTACCTATGATGAAGGGCTGGCACAGCTTTACGGTGACCCACCCGCGTGGCCGACACCCACGAGAGGGGTGAGTGAAATCCGTCTCGCGCTGCGTTTTCGTTCCAATGAATCATTGATGCGCCACTTCAAGGATACCTCCACGCTCTATCTGGAGATTGTGGATTACCCGGGCGAATGGCTGCTCGATTTACCCATGCTGGCGCAGGATTATCTCAGCTGGTCGCGACAAATGACCGGTTTGTTACAGGGTCACCGCGCGGAGTGGTCGGCAAAATGGCGGCAGTTATGCGCAGGATTAGATCCGCTGGCACCCGCAGATGAGAACCGCCTGGCGGCGATTGCCGAAGCCTGGACGGATTATCTGCATCAGTGCAAACAGGAAGGGCTGCACTTCATCCAGCCAGGACGGTTTGTTTTGCCGGGCGACCTGGCGGGTGCGCCTGCGCTGCAGTTCTTCCCGTGGCCCGACGTGGATGGCGTGGGAGAGGCAAAGCTGGCGCAGGCAGACAAGCACACCAACGCCGGGATGCTGCGCGAGCGCTACAACTACTACTGTGAAAAAGTGGTGAAAGGTTTTTATAAAAACCACTTTTTACGTTTCGATCGTCAGATTGTACTGGTGGACTGCCTGCAACCGCTCAACAGCGGGCCGCAGGCTTTCAACGATATGCGCCTGGCGCTGACGCAACTGATGCAAAGTTTTCACTACGGACAGCGTACGCTGTTTCGCCGCCTCTTTTCCCCGGTGATCGACAAACTGCTGTTTGCGGCCACCAAAGCCGATCACGTAACGGTTGATCAGCATGCCAACATGGTGTCGCTGTTGCAGCAACTGGTGCAGGACGCCTGGCAAAATGCGGCGTTCGAAGGGATCAGCATGGATTGTCTTGGGCTGGCTTCCGTACAGGCGACGCAAAGTGGGCTGATTGATCTTAACGGCGAGAAAATCCCGGCCCTGCGCGGGAATCGCCTCAGCGACGGCGAACCGCTGACCGTGTATCCGGGCGAAATGCCTGCACGCCTTCCGGGGCAGGCATTCTGGCAGAGTCAGGGCTTCCAGTTTGAAGCCTTCCGCCCACAGGTCATGACCGTCGATCAGCCATTACCGCACATTCGTCTGGATGCGGCGCTGGAGTTTTTGATTGGAGATAAATTGCGATGACGGAACCGTTAAAACCCCGCATTGATTTTACCGGGACGCTTGAGCAGGCGCAGCAGGAGGCCTTTAAAACGGCGCAGACGTTCAGCGGCGAGCAGGCAGAACATTTTGCGCCGGCCCTGACTGACGAGCCGTCCGTTGAGGAGGGCCAGGCGGAAGCGGTCGTTGAGGCTGCTTTACGTCCGAAACGTAGCCTGTGGCGTAAGATGGTTACGGCCGGGCTGGCGCTCTTCGGCGTAAGCGTGGTGGGACAAGGCGTGCAATGGGGTATCAACGCCTGGCAAACCCAGGACTGGGTGGCGCTGGGCGGTTGTGCTGCGGGGGCGTTGATCGTGGGGGCTGGCGTAGGGTCGGTTGTCACCGAGTGGCGTCGACTGTGGCGTCTGAGGCAGCGTGCGCATGAACGGGATGAGGCACGCGATCTGCTGCACAGCCACGGTACCGGAAAGGGCCGGGCATTCTGCGAAAAGCTGGCGGCGCAGGCGGGGATTGATCAGTCGCACCCGGCACTGCAGCGCTGGTATGCCGCCATTCACGAAACGCAAAATGACCGGGAGGTGGTGACGCTCTACTCGCATATGGTGCAGCCTGTGCTGGATGCTCAGGCGCGGCGCGAGATTAGCCGCTCTGCGGCGGAATCAACGCTGATGATCGCGGTCAGTCCGCTGGCGCTGGTGGATATGGCGTTCATCGCCTGGCGTAACCTGCGCCTGATAAACCGTATCGCCAGTCTTTACGGTATTGAGCTTGGCTACTACAGCCGGCTGCGGCTCTTTAAGCTGGTGTTGTTGAACATCGCCTTTGCCGGTGCCAGTGAGCTGGTGCGCGAAGTCGGCATGGACTGGATGTCGCAGGATCTGGCGGCCCGTCTCTCAGCGCGTGCCGCGCAGGGGATTGGGGCAGGGTTGTTAACCGCACGTCTGGGCATAAAAGCGATGGAAGTCTGCCGACCACTGCCATGGATCGACGGAGATAAGCCGCGCCTGGGCGATTTTCGTAGTGAATTGATTGGGCAGCTCAAAGAGACGCTCAATAAAAAACCGGTTCAGTAACCGGTTTGTTTACTTATCGTGCTGGCTGTCAATCTTTCTTGACAGCCATCTTCCGCATCACCGTGTTCTGACATATCATTTTAAGGTTATTGGCTTAAAACGGTGAATTTCCCATGCGTCTTGAAGTCTTCTGTGAAGACCGTCTCGGTCTGACCCGCGAGTTACTCGATCTCCTTGTTTTACGTAGCATTGATTTACGTGGCATTGAGATTGATCCTGTCGGGCGAATTTACCTCAATTTTGCCGAAATTGAATTTAATACTTTTAGCAGCCTGATGGCTGAAATCCGCCGTATCGCTGGCGTTACGGATGTACGCACCATTCCCTGGATGCCGTCTGAGCGTGAGCACCTCGCATTGAGCGCCTTGCTTGAAGCCATGCCAGAGCCTTTCCTGTCACTGGATTTGAAAAGCAAAGTTGAGCGGGTAAACCATGCGAGCTGCCAGCTGTTTGCCCAGAGCCAGGACAAGCTCACTCATCACCATGCCGCGCAGCTGATCCCGGGGTTTAATTTCCAGCGCTGGCTGGACAGCAACCCGCAAAATACGCATAGCGAGCATGTGGTGATCAACGGGCAGAATTTCCTGATGGAGATTACGCCGGTGTACCTGAAAGGAGAGAACGACACTCGCGTTCTGACCGGGGCCGTTATCATGCTGCGCTCTACCGTGCGGATGGGCCGTCAGCTGCAAAATCTCTCCAGCCAGGATGTGGGAGCGTTCAGCCAGATCATTGCCGTCAGCCCGAAAATGCGTCATGTGGTCGATCAGGCCCGTAAGCTCGCCAGCCTGACCGCGCCGCTGCTGATTACCGGTGATACCGGGACCGGGAAGGATCTGCTGGCCCACGCCGTGCATCTTGCCAGCCCACGCGCGGCAAAACCGTATCTGGCGCTGAACTGTGCCTCTATTCCTGAGGATGCGGTCGAAAGCGAGCTGTTTGGCCACGCCCCGGAAGGCAAAAAAGGCTTCTTCGAGCAGGCGAACGGCGGTTCCGTGCTGCTGGACGAAATTGGCGAAATGTCGCCGCGCATGCAGGCCAAACTGCTGCGCTTCCTGAACGATGGGACCTTCCGTCGCGTAGGGGAGGATCACGAAGTTCACGTGGATGTGCGCGTGATTTGTGCCACCCAGAAAAATCTCGTTGAGCTGGTACAGAAAGGGATGTTCCGGGAAGATCTCTACTATCGACTGAACGTGTTGACGCTAAACATTCCGCCGCTGCGCGATTGTCCGCAAGATATCATTCCGCTGACGGAGCTGTTTGTGGCACGCTTCGCCGACGAGCAGGGGGTACCGCGTCCGAAACTGTCAGCCGATCTGGGTACGGTGCTGACGCGCTACGGCTGGCCGGGAAATATTCGTCAGCTGAAAAATGCCGTCTATCGTGCGCTGACGCAGCTGGAAGGGTACGAGTTGCGTCCACAGGATATCCTGTTACCGGATTACGATGCCGGAACGGTATCGGTGGGCGAAGAGGCGATGGAAGGCTCGCTGGATGATATTACGAGCCGTTTCGAACGTTCCGTGCTGACACAGCTTTATCGCAGCTACCCAAGCACGCGTAAGCTGGCAAAACGCCTGGGGGTATCCCATACCGCGATTGCGAATAAGCTTCGTGAATATGGACTCAACCACAAGAAGGGTGACGAATAACGATAAAAGCCTCTGTAAAGAGGCTTTTTTTTGCACTTACTCTTTCGCCAGAGGCGTGGTAACTGCCTCGACTTTTGTCTCTCCCTGAATCCCCGCAATTTTCTGTTCAACCTCTTTCACCTGTTCCTTGCTGTGAAGCAGGGTATAGGTCAGGTCGAACTGCGTGCTGGCGCCAGGTTGTAGCTGCTTAACGCGTTTCTGCTCGCGTTCAATGGTAACGGGATAGGCGTAGCTGGTACCCGGCTCAATACCCGTGACATAGCCCTGTTTGAGCGTATCGGTATTTTTCCATAAGGTCAGGACAGGCAACTGCCGCGTGTCGAACTGAATTGACGCACCTTTGTCTCCCGCTTTATTGACCACTGCCGCCAGGGTTTCATGATTATTATCCGCGAGCGGTTTGATATTGAAGACCATTTCATCAAAGCCCTGAGTGGGGCCAGCGTAGGTTTGCCAGTTATCCAGACCCGCTTTGGCATAGTCATTGAAAGGACCAATGCTGGCGGCCGGCGCAAGGAAGCGGGCACCTTCTTCGAGGATTGGCGTACCAAAGTTGCTGTGATAGATAATCTGATAATCATGAGGATAATCAGCATGGTTGGTCAGAACATCATGCAGGCTGAACTGGTTGCTGCCCGGTACGTAACGCAGTTCGGTCATCGTCTGCAGATCTGCTTTTTTAAACGTGCTCTCTTTGATTAATCCGCGAATGCGAATTTCATGCGGTGCGGCATCAGCAACATCGACTTCCACCTGCGACGCAGGCGTATTTCCCGCCTTGCCGTGCAGGGTATAAATCTGCCCGTCAGCCGTGACCGGGTGGCCTGTCCATTCATAGCCGCAACGAACCATCATTTCGTTGAAACCTTCCAGCCAGCCAAGTCCGTTTCGACTTTCCAGATTGATATAGGCCGGATTCACCACCTCTTTGACAGGCGAATCCCACCCCATTCGGGTACCAAAGCCTTCGACATGCAGCAGATTCATCCCACGCGTCGGGCTGAGGGTAATTGTCAGACCATTTTTGCTGCTTATAACGATTACCTTGCTGCCTTCCTGCTTGCCACCATGCAGGATTTTTTGCTCGATGCTGAAAGGCTGTCCCTGAAACTTCAGCTCATCGCTGGAAATTTTCCAGTTTCCTTTCTCCACGCCGCTTTCAGCGCTTGTCAGCACCCAGGTTTTAGCGGCGGCATGTCCAGATATCAGTACCGCAAGGACCGTAAAAGCCAGTTTAATATTCATATTTAATCCCTTTTGCTGAAACGATTTTTTATCACGTAAGCAAATCTAATGTTTAGGCGAGAAGGGAAATGTGACGGGCTTCACTGGCGGAGAAATTGCGGTTTTTAAACCTTTATTATGTGTTAGCGATCTCATTATGGTGAGAATGGAACGTTTTTATTTCATGATATATGTGATTTTAGAACGTTTTTGCTTTAACGATTCAGCTATTGAGGCAATAAAAAACCCCGCATCGGCGAGGTTTGGAACGCAAGGTCTATTCTTAAATAAACCTTTTATTTCATTACATTGCTAAGCTTTATAAAATGCCTGTAAATAATCAGGCTTTCAGTGATTCCAGCGCAGCGGTGTAGTCAGGTTCGGTGGTGATTTCGTTGACCAGTTCGCTGAACACGACGTTATCGTTTTCATCGATTACCAGCACGGCACGCGCCGCCAGGCCTTTCAGTGGGCCTTCAGCAATGCCAACGCCGTATTTTTCCAGGAAATCCGGGCTGCGCAGAGTTGAAAGGGTGATGACGTTGCTCAGACCTTCAGCACCGCAAAAGCGGGACTGCGCGAATGGCAGGTCTGCTGAAACGCACAGCACCACGGTGTTGTCCATTTCAGTGGCCAGCTGGTTGAATTTGCGCACGGATGCGGCACAGACGCCGGTATCAATGCTTGGGAAAATGTTCAGTACTTTGCGTTTGCCAGCAAACTGGCTCAGTGTGACGTCAGACAGATCTTTAGCCACCAGAGTAAAAGCCTGCGCTTTGCTGCCAGCCTGAGGAATGGAACCTGCTACAGCAACCGGGTTGCCCTGGAAATGAACGAGTTGTGACATAGATATCTTCCTGTTTACATATAGTTAACGTCGAGGCTAGTGTATGCCATCAGCGGATAACACGGCAAACCAATTTTTTCGCCTTACCGGGCTGCAAGGAGTCAGTGATGAGAAGCGTTAAGGTCTATGAAGAAGCCTGGCCATTGCATACCCCGTTTGTGATCTCCCGTGGCAGCCGAAGTGAAGCCTGCGTGGTGGTGGTCGAAATAGAAGAAGAAGGGGTTAAAGGGGTTGGTGAATGCACGCCTTATCCTCGCTACGGAGAAAGCCTTGCCTCGGTGATGGCGCAAATTATGACCCTGGTACCTGACCTGCAAACCGGGTTGACGCGTGAGGCGTTACAGCAGCGTTTACCTGCCGGGGCGGCCCGTAATGCAATTGACTGTGCGCTGTGGAGTCTTGAGGCGGCGAAGCAGCAGATATCCTTACCGTCGCTGGTCGGCGTGACGCTTCCGGAGAAAGTGGTGACCGCGCAAACCGTGGTGATTGGCGAGCCGGAGCAGATGGCCGCCAGCGCAAAAGCGCTCTTTGAGGCTGGCGCCACGCTGCTGAAGGTGAAACTCGACGATCGCTTGATCAGTGAACGCATGGTCGCCATTCGCGCGGCGGTGCCGGACGCCACGCTGATTGTCGACGCCAACGAGTCATGGCACCCGGAAGGGCTGGCCGCGCGCTGCCAGCTGCTGGCCGATCTGGGTGTGGCTATGCTGGAGCAACCGCTTCCCGTACAGGATGATGCGGCATTGAAGAACTTTATCCACCCGCTGCCGATCTGCGCCGATGAAAGCTGCCATACCCGCGACAGTCTCGACGGTTTAGCGGGCTGCTATGAGATGGTGAATATCAAACTCGATAAAACCGGTGGGCTGACCGAGGCGCTGGCGCTGGCGTCGCAGGCACAGGCGAAGGGGTTTACGTTGATGCTGGGATGCATGCTCAGTACTTCCCGGGCGATTAATGCGGCGCTACCGCTGGTGAATCAGGTCCGGTTTGCCGATCTTGATGGCCCGACCTGGCTGGCAGTTGACGTTTCGCCTGCGCTCACCTTCACCAGCGGAGTGCTTCATCTCTGAGGCTGCCAGCGCAGAAGATCTACCATCGCTTTCAGGTATTTTTCGCTGGCTTCGTCGGAAGATATCGGGGGGAATTCAGCGGTGATGCAGTGCAAATCCAGATCGGCGCACCAGCTACCAAATGACCCCGGTGTTTCATAGCCGACGCTGCTGACCAGAGGCAGGGCAAAGGCATCGGCAAGCCACTGTCCCAGCGCGGAGTGACGGGGATCTTCAATACAGGCCAGTGGATCGTGAAATGAGACAACCCACGCGGGGTGGATCTTGTGGATTAACTGGCAGAGCGCCTGTGTTTCTGGCTCTGAGCCGGGTTTTTCTCCCGTCAGTAACACCACGTCACGCTCTTCAGCCGAGCTGTTCCAGCGGTATACCGTTTCACCGGCGCGCCAGTTGGCCGCCGGGAAGTTGCGGTTTAAATCTATCCCTCTCGCATTCGCCCTCAGCCCAAGCTGACAGCCATCCGGGTTGACGGTCAGGATCACATGATGCCGGCGTAGTGTCGGTGCAAGGGTGCGTAACGCGCAGGAGAGGGTGACGATCGAGGAGTTCTCATCGCCGTGCGTTCCCGCAATAATCAGGCCGCTATGACGATCGGCATCCGGTGCGGGAAACCAGATTAGCGGTGCACCTAAGAAAGACTGGCCATAATGTTCGGTGCCTGGCGGGAAAGCGCCACGTTCCGTTCTTGGTCGGGTAACTGCCATAGGAAATCCTGATAAAGAAGTGCTTACTGGCAGTGTTGTGCAAAACCCACGTTTAATCAAATAGTTTCATCGAAGAACGAAGATTGCCAGATATCACCTTTCCGGCTTAAGGTATTTGCATTTCGCCGTTTCGAAACAAATAATTACGCATTCGCGTATTACCGATTTCTAAAGGGGATCTCATGAAGCATCCTGTTTCGCTGCTTTTTTCTGCACTGTGCCTTTGCGGGCTATCGTCATTTTCTTACGCTGCTGATGTGCCAAAGGGGACGGTGCTGGCGCAAAAACAGGAGCTGGTCAGACACATCAAAGACGAGCCCGCGTCGCTTGACCCGGCCAAGGCCGTGGGGCTACCCGAGATTCAGGTGATTCGCGATCTGTTTGAAGGCCTGGTCAATCAGAATGAGAAAGGGGAGTTGACGCCGGGCGTGGCGACGCGCTGGCAGAGTAACGATAACCGCATCTGGACATTTACCCTGCGCGATGATGCAAAATGGTCTGACGGCACGCCAGTCACGGCGCAGGATTTTGTCTACAGCTGGCAGCGTCTGGTTGACCCGAAAACCACCTCGCCGTTTGCCTGGTTTGCTGCTCTGGCAGGCATTAACAACGCTCAGGCGATTATTGATGGCAAAGCCGCGCCCGATACGCTGGGGGTAACGGCGGTGGATGCCAGAACGTTACGCGTTCAGCTCGATAAACCGCTGCCGTGGTTTAGCAACCTGACGGCAAACTTCGCGTTCTATCCGGTTCAGAAAGCGAACGTCGAAAGCGGTATAGAGTGGACGCGTCCGGGCTCCCTTGTGGGCAATGGTGCCTATGTGCTGAAAGATCGTGTGGTGAATGAGAAGCTGGTCGTTGTGCCGAATACCCACTACTGGGATAACGCGAAAACTGTTCTCCAAAAAGTGACGTTTATTCCGATCAATCAGGAGTCTTCCGCCACCAAACGCTACCTGGCAGGTGATATTGATATCACCGAGTCGTTCCCGAAAAACCTGTACCAGAAATTGCTCAAGGATATTCCTGGACAGGTATACACGCCGCCGCAGCTGGGAACGTATTACTATGCATTTAACACGCAAAAGGGCCCGACCGCCGATTCCCGCGTGCGTCTGGCGCTGAGTATGACCATCGATCGCCGGATTATGGCGGAAAAAGTGTTAGGTACGGGAGAAAAACCAGCCTGGCATTTCACGCCTGATGTGACGGCAGGTTTCACGCCAGAGACATCGCCATTTGAGCAGATGTCGCAGCAGGAGCTAAACGCGCAGGCCAAAACCTTGCTGCAGGCGGCGGGGTATGGTCCTCAGCGTCCACTGAAGCTGACCCTGTTGTATAACACTTCAGAGAATCATCAGAAAATCGCGATTGCGGTGGCTTCGATGTGGAAGAAGAACCTGGGAGTAGACGTCAAACTGCAAAACCAGGAGTGGAAAACCTATATCGATAGCCGAAACACAGGGAATTTTGATGTGATCCGCGCGTCCTGGGTCGGGGACTACAACGAGCCATCTACCTTCCTGTCGCTGCTGACATCAACCCACAGCGGCAATATCTCCCGCTTTAACGACCCGGCTTACGATAAGATCATCAATCAGGCGACGCTTGAAACCACCGCGGAAGCCCGTAATGCGGATTACAACCGGGCGGAGAAGATCCTCACGGAAAAAGCGCCAATTGCGCCGATCTACCAGTACACCAACGGACGTCTGATTAAACCCTGGGTGAAGGGATATCCGATCAATAATCCTGAAGACGTGGCGTACAGCCGTACGATGTATATTGTGAAGCACTGAAAAACGAGAGTCCGCTAATTTATTTCCCCTCCTGATACTGCGCTGGCCCGATATCACGTGCCAGCGCTTTTCTGTTCATTCTAGATCGTGAAGATGGCGCTGCATTGATACTGTGTTTTACAGCGCTGGGTATTGCTCTGTTTTTTTAATTAAGAGAAATATTCATATTTTGAATATATTGCATTTCGTTAAAAAAAATTGTCCATTATTGGACTTTTTAATGGGTTACGCGTCTTGCGGCAGCGTGTAAACATTGATGCGGGTCATATTATTAGGTGGCGCTGTAGATATTTTCTCTCGTATTGATTTAAATCAATAACGTTGCTTTGTTTGGATATGGATCTTCATTTTTTCACAGAAATAGCCACTAATGCTGACTATTTTCGGAGTTGTGGTTGATATTTCTTTATGAAAAGGCATGCTGCAAAACCATATTTTATTTCTATAGAGTAAAATTCTTAAGGAATGTCTTAATTTGGCCTTTGATTCCAGGTAGTTGATCTATTGTAGCGTTTTGTTCTAATATCGATTTATTCAGAAACGTCGTTAACTTCAACAAATATTCCTTAAGGAAAGGGACTGCTATGGCTGATACGTTCCAGAACGAAGTGCCTAAGGCACGCATTAATTTAAAACTTGCATTGCATACCGGAGGGGCGCAGAAGAAAGTTGAGCTACCCCTTAAATTACTCACTGTCGGTGATTTCAGTAACGGTAAAGAGAGCAGACCATTATCTGAAAGAAAGAAAATTAACGTCAACAAAAATAACCTCAACAGTGTACTTTCGGAATTTAACCCGGAGGTCAATATGACGGTTCCGAATACGCTGGCGGGTGAGCGTACGGAAGAGAATGTGACGCTGCGCTTTTCAGATATGAAAGATTTTGAACCCGAACAGGTGGCCCGACAAATTCCTCAGCTTCGTGCCATGCTGGCGATGCGTAATTTATTACGTGACCTCAAGTCCAATCTGCTGGATAACGCCACTTTCAGAAAAGAGCTCGAGAAAATTCTTAAGGACCCGGCGCTGTCTCAGGAATTACGTAACGAAATGAGTGCCCTGGCCCCGAAATAAAAACGGGCGCGTCTTTTAATGGATTAAACGAGAGAATGCTGATGTCTGTTAATACTGAAAATGGCTCCGCGCAGGGGCAGACCACTGTGCTGGAAAAAGAGAGCGTCTACGCCTCCCTGTTCGACAAAATCAACCTGACCCCGGCCACAAGCCTGGGCGATATCAATGCGTTTCTGGACGATGCCGCACTGTCTGATGCTCCGGCAGGTGAGCGCCTGACAGCGGCAATGCAGGTATTTATGGACTGCATCCGCAAATCCGGCCAGCCAGTGGAAAAACTCGATAAAACCCTGATTGACTACCATATTGCAGAGCTGGATTTCCAGATCAGCCGCCAGCTGGATGCGGTGATGCATCATGCAGAATTCCAGAAAGTGGAATCCCTGTGGCGCGGCCTGAAGCAGCTGGTGGACAACACCGACTACCGCCAGAACGTGAAAACGGAAATTCTGGATGTGTCAAAAGAGGATCTGCGCCAGGACTTCGAAGATGCGCCGGAACTTATCCAGAGCGGCCTGTACTGGCACACCTATACCGCTGAATACGACACCCCGGGCGGCGAGCCGATTGGCTCGGTTATTTCAGCGTACGAATTTGACGCAAGCCCGCAGGACGTGGCGCTGTTGCGCAATATCTCGAAAGTCTCTGCCGCCGCGCATATGCCATTTATCGGTGCCGTCGGGCCGAAATTCTTCCTCAAGGAATCGATGGAAGAGGTGGCCGCGATTAAGGACATCGGTAACTACTTCGACCGTGCCGAATACATCAAATGGAAATCCTTCCGCGACACCGACGATGCCCGTTATATCGGCCTGGTGATGCCGCGCGTGCTGGGGCGTCTGCCTTACGGTCCGGACACGGTGCCGGTGCGCAGTTTCAACTACGTTGAGCAGGTGAAAGGTCCGGACCACGAAAAATACCTGTGGACAAGCGCATCTTTCTCCTTCGCCTCCAACATGGTGAAGAGCTTCATCAACAACGGCTGGTGCGTGCAAATTCGTGGCCCGCAGGCGGGCGGGGCGGTGAAAGACCTGCCGATCCACCTGTACGATCTGGGTACCGGCAACCAGGTGAAGATCCCGTCGGAGGTGATGATCCCGGAAACCCGCGAGTTTGAATTCGCTAACCTGGGCTTTATACCGCTGTCGTACTACAAGAACCGTGATTACGCCTGCTTCTTCTCGGCAAACTCGGCGCAGAAACCGGCGCTGTACGATACCGCCGACGCCACTGCCAACAGCCGCATCAATGCCCGTCTGCCGTATATCTTCCTGCTGTCGCGCATTGCGCACTACCTGAAGCTGATTCAGCGCGAAAATATCGGTACGACGAAAGATCGCCGTCTGCTGGAGCTGGAACTCAATACATGGGTACGCAGTCTGGTGACCGAAATGACCGATCCGGGCGACGAACTGCAGGCCTCACACCCGCTGCGCGATGCGAAGGTGGTGGTGGAAGATATTGAGGACAACCCGGGCTTCTTCCGCGTGAAGCTGTTCGCGGTGCCGCACTTCCAGGTGGAAGGCATGGATGTGAACCTGTCGCTGGTGAGCCAGATGCCGAAAGCGAAAGCGTAAGTTAAGGCAGGAAGCCAATGAAAACGGAACAACCGTTATGGGGCAGGGGCCAGATGGTCTCTCCCCAGCACTTCCAGCAACAGGCCGCGTATGCGGCCTGGTCTGCGGAATGCATCGCCCGGTTAGGTCTCTCCCATCCCTGGGGAGTGATTGATGCCACTTTCGAACCGGATGCACTGAAACTGGGCCGCCTGCAGGCTCGTCATCTGCACATTCGTTTCCCTGACGGGACGCTTATCGACACTGATAATGCTGACGATCTGCCACCGGTGCTGGCGCTTGAGAGTGGATCACAGGATGCGGTGGTGGTGCTGGCCCTCCCGCTGCTGCGGGCGAATGGCGGCAACTGTCTTACACCTGATGCGGTGGCCGAACGCCCTGTTCGCTATCGCCAGCGCTGGCGGGATATCCGCAACGCTTTTGGGGACGACACCCGCCAGATTGCGGTGATGAAACCTGAGCTGACGCTGCGGTTTACCTGTCAGGACAACAGCGATTATCTGACCTGCCCGGTTGCCCGCCCGCAGCAGGATTCGCAGGGAGCATGGTTACTGGATGAGACGTTTCTTCCACCACTGCTGGCTCTGCAGGGCAGTCGCTGGCTGATGACCCAACTGGAACAACTGATGAGCCAGCTACGTGTACGCCTGAGTCGGCTGTACGGCATGAACGAAGGACTGGCAATACTGGACGCACTCCTCTCCCGCCAGTGGGACAATATCTGGCCGCAGCCTGTGCATGCGCGTATGGAAATTCTCAGCGCGCTCAGCAGGCGGTTACAACAGACGATGCGCACCCTCACGCTGACCTGTATTGACCTCAGCCAGTTGTACCAGACAGAAGAGCACCTGAACGCACTGGGCGACATATTGCAGCGTCTTGAACTGAGGCATGCCAGCCAGCTCGATGCCCTGCGTACCCAGGTCCATAACGCGGCGGTACGGCTGGAAAACAGCGACGGCGGGCAGGAGGCGGGCGGTGCTGTTCTCCCGGCCAGCTTTACGACCCCGGCAGAACACGTCAGGTGGGTCTATGTCGCGCAGCCGGAGCCGCTGCCGGACAGGCAGGTGATGACCGCGCCGCCTCCGGTGAAGCCCTGGAAGCCATTTGTCGCCGGAATGGCGACCATGCTGGTGATTGCCAGCTCAGTGGCATGGGGATGGCAGACGATGCATACACCAGACCCGGCTCAAACACAGCTCGATGCCACTCTGGCGCCTTTACCTGACGAATTATCCAAAGCGCAGTTGCAGGCGCTGCGACAAGCGTCACTATCACCCGTGGCAGGGCTTAGCAAGACGCAAAATCGGCTCGCACAGCTTAGGGAACTGAAACCTGACTGGGCATGGCGCTACGGCGATAGCCTGGTGCAGCAGGCGCTGATCCTTTGGCCGCAAGAGGCGAAACCGCTGGCGCAACAGTGGCAGCAGCAGGTTAACGTTGCTGCACTTCCGCAGCCATATCTGGCTGGCTGGCATCAGGGAATGACCCAATTGCAACAACTGGCGAACCGGCTTAACGCACTTGATGAACATCGGGGTAAGTACATGACGGTCAGCGAGCTGAAATCAGCGGTATTTACCATGATGCAGGCATTTAACAGTGCCGTGCCTGCAGAGGAACAACTGCGGCAGCTGGCAGATCTTCCTGAAAACCAGCCGTGGCCTGCCGCGCAGCAGAGCCAGACAGAACAGCATCTGCAGCAGTTGATTGCCCGTTATGCCCTGATGAAACAAAAAACGGCGGAATAGCTACAAAGGGTTCCCTCGTTTAAGAAGGCGAGGGAGCATCCGGGAAGATAAAAATGGCCGGTCAGCGCAGGGGGCGCAGATCCTGGTTTAACCGTGTGAAAATGAACAGAGGCAACAACGTGTCAGCCAGAGAACGTTTCTTTAAAAAAGTGCAACAGAGTAGCAAGAACACAACGTCAGGTAACACCTCAGTTGAGGCTGAAATCGTTGAATTCTGCGAGCGGTTAGAGGGGCTGGCGCAGCAAATCATTGAGTGGTTTGCGGGCACCAGCATTGAAGTCACGTTATCACGTCAGTATCTTCATGATCTGAGCACATTAGGTTATAGCCTGAGTAGCGGAATTTGCCGCTATGAGATAGCGACTATCCTTCTGCAGAATGGCGAGCGTAGTGTCAGTATCGTGCCAGAGCAGCTCTTTCGTGCAGGAGAAATGGGTTGTGTAAGAATGCGTGTTGAAGCTCCGGGATTTCGTGAGGTGTTTTATCTGAGCATGGCGCCGGAAGCGGGCTGGTTTATCCGGCGCGAGTTTCAGAGCATTAAAGAACGCGCTCTTTTGACGGAAGAACGCTTTTTTGTTGCGGTCGATCGTCTGGCTTGAAGAGATTATGTAAGGAGCAGGTTGCCTTGCAGGCCTATTCCAACAACTTCGCAAATTTCGCCAGCCACTGCGGATGCGCAGGCCAGGCCGGCGCGGTGACCAGGTTACCGTCAACGTGAGCCTGATCGATACCGATATCGGCGTACTCGCCGCCCCTGAGTCGCACTTCAGGCGCACAGGCCGGGTAGGCGCTACAGGTTCGTCCTTTTAAGATCCCGGCGGCGGCCAGCAACTGTGGGCCATGGCACACGGCCGCAATCGGTTTGTGCGCGGCATCAAATGCCTGCACCAGCTTCAATACGTCATCATTTAACCGCAGGTATTCAGGCGCTCTGCCGCCAGGGATCAGCAGGGCGTCATAGTCCTGCTCGTTAACGGCGGAAAAATCGGCATTGAGGATAAAACGGTGACCCGGTTTTTCGCTATAGGTCTGAGCACCGTCGAAATCATGGATAGCGGTCATGACATAGTCACCCTTCGCTTTATCCGGGCAGACGGCGTCAACCTGATGGCCAATCATCTGTAAGGCCTGAAAAGGGACCATGGTTTCGTAATCTTCGGCGTAATCGCCCACCAGCATCAGGATCTTCTTGCTCATCATTTTCTCACTTTTATGGTTAACGACGTTTTAGATATAGCCTGGTGTAGCGCAAATGTCGGAAATAAAAAAGCCCGTCAGAGCACGGGCAAAATAAGCAAGTGATTTAGCAATTCGTTACCAACATAATGGAGGATAACGGCGCATATCTTACGCGCCTGTTGAGTTGGCCGATACCTGATAATTTCGGTAGGTGAAACAACGGATTAAACGTGCGTTACAGCGCGTCGAAAGTGGGGTAAATGCTGTTTTCAATATATTCCGCCACTAACCAGATCTCGCCGCTGAAGATAAACCAGAATCCGAAAATAATAAGCATTAAAATAATTATGGTGAGGATTATTTCTGTTCTTCCCATTGCAGACGATACCCACCCATAGTCTTTTTCATCAAGATGGGCATTGTAGCGGGGCTTTATCCGATACACCAGTTTCATGCCGCCAGGACTTTATTACGGCCATCATTCTTGGCGCGATAAAGCGCGTCATCTACCCGTTTAAAGAGATCGTCGATACTCTCATCCTGGTTGTGCCGCGCCACGCCAATGCTGACCGTAAATCGCGGCAGGCCGGGGATCGAGATGCGGGCAACCGCTGCCCGGATCGTTTCGGCGATTTGTAATGCAGTATCGAGAGAGGTGCGTGGCAGCAGAATGACAAACTCCTCGCCTCCCCAGCGGAACACGAAATCCTCTTTTCGGCTACAGGCCTCCAGGGTACGTGAAAGTGCGATGAGCACTTCATCCCCCTTCAGATGACCAAAAACGTCGTTGATATTCTTAAAGTGATCGGTATCCACCAGCAGTAAACTGAATTGCTGCTGTAGAGGCAGGTGCGTGAGATTCATTTGCTCAGCGATAATATAGAACTGTCGCCGGTTGAGCAGGCCCGTCATGGCATCCTGTAACGCGGCATGTTCCAGCTCAAGCTCCAGCCTTTTTTGCTCGGTGATGTCATGGATAATGCACAACATCAGTTTATCCCCGTAGATCTCAATTGGTCCGGCATAGGTCTGAACATGGCGGGTTGATCCATCGGCAAGGCGGTGCACAAAGTTGAGTGGCTTATGCCCACCCGGCAGAGCGGCGATTTCGCTCATCACTGGAATCACATCGCGCCCCAGAGTGTTGATCTCCCAGGTATGCTTGCTGCACATCTCCTCGTGCGAGTAGCCATAAAAATTAAGCGCGGCGAGATTGGCATCAACAATTTGGCCGTCGCGAGCAGGGTCGATCAGCAACATCGGGGCGCTGTTTGTCAGAAAAAAGCGAGCATAGAATCCTTGCTTTTTTCGCTGGTAAGTAGCGGAGCGGCTCGCTTTAAGCCCGGTCGGTGCCGGATGTGAAATCCCTTCAAAAACGATAATGTCGCCGTACGGCGCATGGTGGGTCAGCGAAAGACGACAGCTCAACGCGGTTTCATGCCCGTCGCGCCAGACTGTCCAGATCTCGATAATCTCCTGGTCCGTTTTCAACTCAGGGATATACATCGACAGCACGTCTTGCGCATTGGCTGAGAAAGCGCCTTTTCGCAGATCATCCAGCGTTTTATCCCCCATCACCTGAACCGCGGCCGTATTCGCAAAAATAATATGGCCAGAAACGGGGGAGATCAGCCACACGGGGGTTTTAATGACATTCAGCGCATCAAAATAATTTTGCGACATAAGGAATTCCTGTACATCGGCACAATATGCCTGACGATCACGACGGAATCGACTCGCGTGGACTCCTCTGAACCATACTCCAGTTAACCCTGTGTAGCATGATTTTTTTGTGAAACAAAAGCGGATTCCGAATGAATTTTACCAATTGGTATAATCTGTTTCTGTGAATTAATCTGCAGCAGTAGCCACGGGATCTGTTCGGCAGGCAAAGGTCTGGCGAACAGAAAACCCTGCAAATAATCACACCCGAGCTCTGTTAACACCGCTCGTTGCTCTTCTGTTTCGATCCCTTCGGCAACAACATACATCTCCATGGTCCGGGCAATATTAATAATGGTCTCCACCAGCTTGCGGCTTTTCTCATTTTCCAGCATTGACGTCACAAAGCTTTTGTCGATTTTGAGCTCTTTTGCCGGAAGCACGCTGAGCATAAGCAGATTAGAATAACCGGTGCCAAAATCATCAATAGAGACGGTGATCCCGGCCTGGTTGAATGCACTCAGTAATTCGATACTGCGGTCGAGATTTTTAAGGGCAGTGCTCTCCGTGACCTCAAGGATGAGCCGGGAAGGTGAAAGATTATATTTCTGCAACAGAGACGATATGGTCTGAAAGATATCCGGCTGTTCAAACTGAACAGGGGATAAGTTAAAAGACAACGTCCAGTGGGCAAAACCTTGTTCAGTCCAGAAATGCAGCTGACGGCATGCGGCCTCAATCGCCCAGTTACCCACGGGAATAATTAATCCCGTCTGTTCAAGCGAAGGTAAAAACAGATTCGGCAGTAGCACGCCTTGTTCGGGATGTCGCCAGCGAAGAAGCGCCTCAAAGCCGTGGATAGTTCTCTCTTCAGCGTGCCAGGTGGGTTGATACCACAGCTCAAACTGATCGCGCTCAAGCGCCTGCGTGAGTTCCTGCAAAAAACCGGGGTTAGCCGGGATCGCCGTCGACATCTCTGTCCGGTAGACCGCCCAGTCGTTTTGGCCTTGCTTTTTAACGTACTGCATTGCCGCATCTGCTTTTAGCTTTAACTCATGCAGCGTTTCGCCATCCTGCGGATAACGACTGACGCCTGCGCTGAGCGTTGTACTCAGCGTATGCCCGCATACGGAAAGCGGGCGGCGCACATCGTCGAGCAGCGTTGAGAGGAGGGACTGGAGTTTGTCGTCATCACATTCTGGAACCAGCAGAATAAAAGCATCGCCCCCCAATCTTGCCAGGGTCATCTCACGGGTAAGCCTCGCCGTGATGCGCTGCGCAATGGTGATTAACAACTCATCCCCGACGTTATGTCCCCAGGTGTCATTAACCTGTTTAAAGTGATCAACGTCGAGGAAGATCACGGCAAATTGTTTATTGCTAAGCAACGCGCTGCGCAGGCAATCCTGCATGCGTAGATCCATCTGGTGGCGATTAGCAAGGCCGGTAAGGGCATCAAACCGTGCCTGTAGTTCAAGCTGTCGATTGAGCGCCTGAAGGTTGTCCGTGAGCCGGTTGGTACGCCAGTGGGAATCAATGAGTGAGATAATCAACATCATGCCGAGCAGGCACAGCGTGGTGACCGACACCCCTATCGATAATCCCAGTTCGCTGATACCGCCGGGTAGGGTATGAGCCATATCACTGAACTGAGCGGCCCGCATGCCAGTGTAGTGCATGGCACAGATGGCAGCGCCCAGAACTAAAGCGGCGAGAATGCGATTGATAAAGATCCCTTTTCGCTGATGCCGCAGGTGAAAGGCCAACCAGAGCGCGGCACCGGAGGCCATTACGGCAATTAATATGGATAAACCGATGATGGGGTGATCCCAGATGATGGGGCTGTCCAGCATCAGTGCGGCCATACCGATATAGTGCATTGATACCACGCCTGCGCTCAGAATTAAGGTAGAGAGAAGCAGTCTGAAGGGAGAAAGGCGAGTGCCCGTGACGGCAATATTCATTGCCAGCATAGACGCCACCACCGCGACGCCCATTGAGGCGAGGGTTAACCAGAGGTTGTAGCTCATGATCATGGGCATTTTCATCGCTAACATACCAATGAAATGCATCGACCAGATCCCGACGCCCAGCGTAAGCCCTCCGGCAAAACGCCAGAACAGAGCGGCCTTTCCGCTGGAAAGCGGGATTTTCCCGGCATTCTCCAGGGACACAAACGAGGCGATAAAGGCCACAAGATAAGAGATGGCTATTAACACTGGGTCCCACGATACATTGAGCATTATGCAATCCCACGCCAAAGGGGTTACTGATTTCGCCAACCGGGACAGATCTTTATCTGGTGCGTGCAGGCGAGTTCAAACAATATTAGTTATAGGGTACGTAAAACGGCCCGCACTATTAAAACGCAAAACTTTAAGCAATATAAAATATATTCTCAGTTCTAACTTGTTAAGCACAGCTAAACAAGGGCAGTTAATTGCAACAAAGTCTCTAAAATAGGGTGGTGATTAACCCCCTTAGCCGCAGGTGATGGTATCGCTTAAGTTCGTGTCAGACCAGTATCACAGTATCCATGGTACAATATTTCCCACAATACGCTTTTTTTGTCTCACTTAAGTTAAATTGCAGGTTGCTAACTGCGAAACGACAAAGCACCGCTATTCGTGAGGACAAACGCCAGTACGAATGCTATAAACCTTAATGCCGACCAAAATATTAAGTTGTGGGAATAATCATGCTAAAAAATATTAGTGTCAGAACCTTCATTGTCTATTTCCTTTTGTCTCTTTTTTTGCTAAACGCAGCTGTCGTCTTTCTATTTACCGGCGCATCGTCACTCTTAATAACGCTCAATGTAATAAATGTGATTGCTCTTTTTTTACTCTGGATTTACATGACCCAATATCTTGTGACACCGATCAATACTGTGAAAAAAAGTATTGAAGAAGTCACGGCAGGGAATCTTGGCGTGACAATCCCCGAGTTTGGCAACAACTGCGCAGGGCGTTTAATTCCCGGGATTAACAGCCTTTCGGGCAATATTGCAACACTGGTCCGGGAAATCAGGGCGTCGTCACAAACCGCCATGACCTTATCGGATCAACTCTCCTCACGCAGCGCGCAGCTATCGGTGAAAACGGAGCAGCAATCGGCTTCTCTGGTGCAAACCGCAGCCAGCATGGAGCAGATGGCTGCGAGCACCAAAAACAATGCTGATAACACCCGACTCGCCAGTGAACAGGCCAATCAGGCAACGCTTCAGGCACGTAAGGGGGGCGAGCTGATGGGGCAAGTTGCTCACAATATGCAATCGATCACCGAATGCGCACAGCAAATGACGGAAATCATCTCAATGATCGACGGCATTGCCTTCCAGACCAATATCCTTGCGCTTAACGCGGCCGTTGAGGCGGCAAGGGCGGGAGACCACGGAAAAGGCTTCTCTGTGGTCGCGGAGGAGGTGCGAAATCTGGCACACCGCAGCGCGGAAGCAGCGAAGAACATCAAAACGCTGATTGATGTCACCAGCAATAACGTTACACAGGGCGTGACGGTAGTGTCAGAAGCGGAAAAAAACATGCGTGAGATTGTGGCCGGCTCCGGCAATGTCAGCCGTCTGATGGATGAAATTTCCAGTTCCACATCCGAGCAGGAGAAGGGAATTTCACAGATTACGCTGGCATTATCAGAGCTGGAAAGGGTTACGCAAAGCAATGTGGCAATGGCGGAGGAACTTAACGGATCCTCTGACGTGCTGCGCAATCAGGTTATCGAACTGCAGTCACGGACACGCAATTTCCGGCTCGACGGGGGATACGCGGCTGATAGTTCGTTATCTACACCGGTTGTTCCGCTGGCGTTCCCGCAGCGACAAGGACATTCCGCCTGAAGGGACACCGCCGTTATCCGTACAATTCCCGAGCGATTTCAGCGCCATGCGGAACATAGTGGTTGCGTAACCTCTGCCGAAAGCTAGACTGACAACGAAAAGCTAAAAGGTGGAGGCGTTGTGGAGAGCATAAAAGGGTCTGAACTGAACGTTCCTGACGCAGTGTTTGCGTGGGTGTTTGACGGTAAAGGCGGTGCCCGGCCGCTGGAAGACAACGACGTGATCGATCACGCGCATCCCTGCTGGTTACACCTGAACTATACCCATCCGGACAGCGCTGAATGGCTGGCATCCACCCCTTTACTGCCAAACAACGTGCGTGATGCCCTGGCAGGGGAAAGCCTGCGGCCACGCG
Source organism: Enterobacter cloacae complex sp. 277I4 (assembly GCF_050031465.1). Lineage (NCBI taxonomy): Bacteria > Pseudomonadati > Pseudomonadota > Gammaproteobacteria > Enterobacterales > Enterobacteriaceae > Enterobacter > Enterobacter cloacae complex sp. 277I4. The sequence continues at coordinate 2,745,685 of NZ_JBLGWC010000001.1, read as the reverse complement.
TGAGCCGGATGGGTGACGGTACGTTGATCACGCTTCGCTGTATTAACGGCAGCACGGATGAACGTCCCGATCAGCTGGTGGCGATGCGCGTCTATATGGATGATGGGCTTATTGTTTCCACTCGGCAGCGTAAAGTGCTGGCGCTGGATGACGTGGTAAACGATCTGAAAGAGGGCACCGGGCCGACCGACTGCGGCAGCTGGCTGGTGGATGTCTGCGATGCGCTTACCGATCACGCGAGCGAGTTTATCGAAGAGTTGCACGATAAAATTATCGATCTGGAAGATAACCTGCTCGACCAGCAGATACCGCCGCGCGGTTTCCTGGCGTTACTGCGCAAGCAACTGATTGTGATGCGTCGCTACATGACGCCACAACGTGATGTATATGCCCGTCTGGCCAGCGAGCGTCTCAGTTGGATGAATGACGACCAGCGCCGCAGAATGCAGGACATTGCTGACAGGCTGGGACGCGGGCTGGATGAAATTGATTCCTGTATTGCCAGAACCGCAGTAATGGCGGATGAGATAGCACAGGTGATGCAGGAGTCGCTGGCCAGAAGAACCTACACGATGTCGCTGATGGCAATGGTCTTTTTACCCAGTACCTTTCTGACCGGTCTGTTTGGCGTAAACCTGGGCGGCATTCCCGGCGGTGCTTATCGCTACGGCTTTACCGCGTTTTGCGTCATGTTAGCTGCTTTGATTGGCGGTGTTGCATGGTGGTTGCATCGTAGTAAATGGTTGTAAATTTACGCTTTTTCCACCTTTTGCGCGGATCAAAACGCTCTTTTAATTGAGCAAAGTCAATAAACAGAAACCGTGTAAGGTGCATTATTACTCCCGCAGGTGAATGCAACGTCAAGCGATGGGCGTTGCGCTCCATATTGTCTTACTTCCTTTTTTGAATTACTGCATAGCACAATTGATTCGTACGACGCCGACTTTAATAGTCGGCTTTTTTTTTGCCTCCCGTTTCTCAGGGTCTACCCTAAAAGGGTCAATCCAAAAAACTGGAGGGAAAGATGAACCATCTACTCGCGCTGCAACGGCTGCATTCACGGCAGTCCGATCCGGTCCCGACCGACCCAACGCCCATGCCCGATCCCATTCCTCGTCCGCAGCCTATGCCCGACCCGCCCCCCGATGAAGAACCGATTAAATTGTCGCATCGAACCCCGAGATCTGCGAGGATACGCGCCATCTGACCGCAAAGATGACCACGAGAGACTATTGTGACCGCTTTTTCTACCCTGAATGTTCTGCCTGCCGCCCAACTCGATAACCTCAACGAGTTGGGATACCTCACGATGACGCCTGTTCAGGCGGCCGCATTACCCGCCATTCTTGAGGGGCGCGATGTTCGCGTACAGGCAAAAACCGGCAGTGGGAAAACGGCAGCGTTCGGTCTTGGACTGTTACAGCATACTGATGCCACTCTGTTCCAGACCCAGTCTCTGGTTCTGTGCCCGACCCGCGAACTGGCTGACCAGGTCGCGGGTGAGTTGCGTCGTCTGGCGCGCTTCCTGCCCAACACCAAGATCTTAACCCTCTGCGGCGGACAGCCGTTCGGGGCGCAGCGTGATTCTCTCCAGCATGCGCCTCATATTATTGTCGCGACACCTGGCCGTCTGCTGGATCATCTGCAAAAAGGCACCGTTTCACTGGATGCCCTGCAAACGCTGGTGATGGATGAAGCGGACCGTATGCTGGACATGGGCTTCAGCGACGCGATCGACGAAGTGATCCGCTTCGCGCCGGAAGATCGTCAGACATTGTTATTCTCTGCGACCTGGCCTGACGCTATCGCTGCAATCAGCGGTCGTGTACAAAAAAATCCGCTGACAATTGAAATCGACAGCGTGGTTGCGCTGCCTGCCATCGAGCAGCAGTTCTTTGAAACCTCGCAGCAGGGCAAAATCCCGCTTCTGCAGAAAGTGCTGAGCCAGCACCAGCCCGCCTCCTGCGTGGTGTTTTGTAATACCAAAAAAGATTGCCAGGCGGTGTGTGATGCCCTGAATGCCGCCGGGCAAAGCGCGCTGTCATTGCATGGCGATCTGGAACAGCGCGATCGTGACCAGACGCTGGTTCGCTTCGCGAACGGCAGCGCCCGTGTGCTGGTTGCAACCGATGTCGCCGCACGCGGGCTGGACATTAAATCGCTGGAACTGGTTGTTAACTACGAGCTGGCCTGGGATCCAGAAGTACACGTTCACCGCATTGGGCGTACCGCACGTGCCGGAAACAGCGGGCTGGCCATTAGCTTCTGCGCGCCGGAAGAGGCGCAGCGTGCCAATATCTTGTCTGAAATGCTGCAGATAAAGCTTAACTGGGTGAACACTCCGGGGAACGTTCGCGTTGTGCCACTCGAAGCCGAAATGGCAACGCTGTGCATTGATGGCGGCAAAAAAGCCAAGATGCGTCCAGGCGACGTATTAGGCGCGCTGACAGGGAACATGGGAATGGATGGCGCCGATATCGGCAAGATTACCGTTCATTCAGCACACGTATATGTGGCAATCCGCCAGGCGGTTGCGCATAAGGCATGGAAGCAGCTGCAAAACGGAAAAATTAAAGGCAAAACCTGCCGGGTCAGATTGCTGAAATAAGCGGCAGAAAAAACGCGTCTCAGACGGACTCTGAGACGCGACAGGATTATTTCACTTCAAGTACGTTCAGGCGCAGCTCGTCAAACTGATTATCATCCTCTTCCGGCTGCCAGCCTGCAGGCTGCATGGGGATCTCTTCCCGATCAAACGCCAGATCGCCGCCATTCACCACTTCTGAATCATGGTTGATGCCTTTGAAGTCAAACAGCTCAACATCCGCAAGGTGAGAAGGCACCACGTTCTGCATTGCGCTGAACATGGTTTCGATGCGCCCTGGATAACGTTTATCCCAGTCACGCAGCATGTCACCAATGACCTGGCGCTGAAGGTTCGGCTGAGAGCCACACAGGTTGCATGGGATAATCGGGAAAGCTTTCGCCTGGGAGAAGCGTTCAATGTCCTTCTCGCGGCAATAGGCGAGAGGGCGGATGACAATGTGTTTGCCGTCATCGCTCATCAGCTTAGGCGGCATGCCTTTCATCTTCCCGCCGTAGAACATGTTCAGGAACAGCGTTTGCAGGATATCGTCGCGGTGATGACCCAGCGCAATTTTGGTTGCGCCCAGCTCCGTCGCGGTCCGGTACAGAATGCCACGACGCAGACGAGAGCAGAGAGAGCAGGTGGTTTTGCCCTCCGGGATCTTCTCTTTTACGATACCGTAGGTGTTTTCTTCGACGATTTTGTACTCAACGCCCAGCTTATCGAGATATTCCGGCAGGATATGCTCAGGGAAACCCGGCTGTTTCTGGTCAAGGTTTACGGCCACCAGGGAGAATTTCACCGGCGCGCTCTGCTGAAGATTACGCAGGATCTCCAGCATGGTGTAGCTGTCTTTACCCCCTGACAGGCAAACCATGATGCGGTCGCCTTCTTCAATCATATTGAAGTCTGCAATGGCTTCGCCCACATTACGGCGCAGCCGCTTCTGCAGCTTGTTGAGGTTGTATTGTTCTTTCTTTGTATTTGATTGATTGTCTTGCATTTATTGCTACCTTCGGAGCCAGCAGGGGCAAAAATTTTCAGCGTGCCAGCTTATCGTTAAGCATCAGCACCTGTTCGCCATTCATTTTCCACGCATTCTATGCCGCAACTGTCTGGCTATGAAAGATGGGTTAACGCCGGCAGTCAATGCCAGCGGGCAAAAGTATGTCGCGTATGGTACGGATTCCGGCGGCGAATACCAGCACGTTTTACAGCGATGAAGGATATTGTGCCGACTTGCGGTAAAACGTAATCGGCTTTCTGTTCGCCATCAGCGAGACGTGGTCGTTAAAACAGATAACATACGGTGGGTAAGGGCAGGCAAGCTCCGCTCAATAAAATGGCGGAGCCAGTAAAACGGAAGGACAGATCAGGTGGTTACTTTTCTACAATCTCTTTCACATCCGATTGATGGATCTGATGAATGCTGCCATCTGCATCTTTGTATGAAATTAAACCGGTGTCTTTATCTCGCTCTGGTTTTCCATGTGTGGTCATCATATGTCCATCTTTGGTCGATATAACATAATCACTTGAGCACCCTGTTATTGCTAACGCGACACCTAATGCCAAAAATGCAAAAATACCACCCTTCATATTAACCTCTAATTAACTTTATAGTTACAATCGTTTTAATACAGCATTATTTAACAACAGTGAATTGCAACGCTTCGTCAACGAAAGGGAATTTCCATTTAAAGAAAAAAAGAGCAATAAACGGCCACAGCGTATCCGTATATGTGGCGTTTAATCTTGTGCTTCTTTTTGAAATCCGTCTTTTTTTAGATGTAATCCTTTATGACTATTTCCGTTGCTCTTCATTCGCATCAGTATTGATTTAACTTGTATCACTGCTTATTATCTTGCGTTTCAGCGTATGGGAATGTGCAGCTCGCATGCGACTTTACTGACGTGCTGGCAGCTAGGATTAGACAATCACTGGCGAACGATTCCCTTAAGATGATATCCCACTGGAAGGGGTGAAAGTGTTTAAGTTAAGTTCTTTTGGTTTTATGATTTTATTGTGCTCAGGGTGTAGTTCTGATGTGGTTATCACTCCTGCGGAAAAACCGGTTTATAAGCCAATGCCTGATATAACGCAATCTGTAACACCGTCTCAGCAACGGGCGATCATGGCTGGTGAACGTCCCGACTGGACAGACAGAGCACCGGTCATCACGACCAGGCGTTATTGATTTCTGCTTATCATCTTCAGGCTGCATAGCGCAGCGATTTCATAAGTAGTAGAGAACAACCCGGGACCTCACGATGGGGTCCTGCATGCTGATACGTAGCTTTAACGTGGCCTGCACGAATAGCCACTTAAACTGCACTGTGTTGAGAGTCTATTCATCTTCAGGCTATTAAGCTGTTTTCCCCGTACAAAGCAGGAGGGAAACGGTGATGGCTGTTTTAAAAGTATGTCTTTTAGTTGGGTGCTTCCTGGCGGGTTGTGTCTTGTATCTTCATCTTTTTACGTCAATGAAGGAAGCATGCATAAAAGATACGGCAGGAGAAGTGTTTCACGTGCGTCAGGTTGAAAATGCTACTGATTGTCAGTCTTTTAACTGGAGCACGTATATACAGTGTGGCTATTTTTAGTCGTAAATATAACAAATGATTAACATGCACAAAGCGAAAATTTATATGTGGTAAAAGAAACTGCAATCAGTAAACATTAAGATTTATCTGCTTCTATTTTATTCATTTCTTTCTGGGGTGGGATATGTTAATAGATGGTTGGATAACAGGGTGAAATGAAGTTAAAAATAAAATAAGCATAATGAACATGACAGAGCAAAAAAATATTTTTCGCGAGTGGTTAGATATTCGTTGAAGTAACACAACATACCCTTAATACCGTTGTGCAGTGGTTCCTTTAAAACTGTACGTTATGCTCAACGGCTCTCATTATTAAGGCTCCCGTATGCAAACTGACAAAGACCTTTCCACCTGGCTCACGTTTCGCCGTCTTTGGCCTATAATATCGCCTTTTAAGAAAGGGCTATTGGTTGCGGCATTAGCATTAATGATAAATGCCGCCTGCGATCCTTTTATGCTGTCTTTGCTAAAGCCGTTAATGGATGATGGCGTGGGCAAAATGGACCGCTCTGTCATGTTATGGATGCCGGTTGTGGTTATCGGATTAATGACGCTACGCGGTATTACTAGTTTTATCTCCAGCTATTGTGTCTCCTGGGTCTCGGGCAAAGTGGTGATGGATGTGCGCCGGAAATTGTTCCGCCATTTGATGGGCATGCCTGTGTCGTTTTTTGACAAACAGTCAACCGGGACGTTGCTGTCGCGGATTACCTATGATTCCGAACAAGTCGCATCTTCGTCATCAGGTACGCTGATAACGGTCATCCGTGAGGGCGCGTCAATCATCGGCTTGTTCGCAATGATGTTCTACTATAGCTGGCAGCTCTCAATCATCCTGATTGTACTGGCACCTGTTATATCCGTGACTATTCGTATGGTGTCCAAACGCTTTCGCACTATCAGTAAAAGCATGCAGAATACGATGGGGCAGGTCACGGCGAGTGCTGAGCAGATGCTTAAAGGCCATAAAGAAGTATTAATTTTCGGCGGTCAGGACGTTGAAACAAAACGCTTTGATAAGGTCAGCAATAAGATGCGTTTGCAGGGAATGAAAATGATGTCCGCATCGTCAATCTCCGATCCTGTTATTCAGCTTATTGCCTCCCTGGCACTCGCGTTTGTTCTTTATGCTGCCAGCTTCCCGAGTGTTATGGCGACCCTGACGGCGGGAACGATTAGCGTCGTTTTCACATCGATGATTGCATTGATGCGGCCTCTTAAATCCCTGACCAATGTGAACGCACAGTTCCAGCGCGGGATGGCCGCTTGCCAGACGCTGTTCACTATTCTTGATTCCGAACAGGAAAAAGATGAAGGTCAGCGCGTACTTGAACGCGCTAAAGCGGACGTTGCATTTCGCAATGTGACGTTTACCTATCCGGGACGTGAGGCCCCAGCGCTACGCAATATCAGCCTGAACATACCTGCCGGTAAGACTGTTGCCCTTGTCGGACGTTCCGGCTCGGGTAAATCAACCATCGCCAGCCTGATGACGCGATTTTATGATATTGATGAAGGTGAAATTCTGCTGGACGGCCACGACCTGCGAGAATATACCCTTCAGTCGCTTCGTAACCAGGTGGCGCTGGTGTCGCAAAATGTCCACCTGTTCAACGACACGGTAGCCAACAACATCGCCTACGGTCGTACGGAGCAGTACACCCGTGAACAGATCGAGAATGCCGCGCGTATGGCAAATGCGATGGACTTTATCAACAAGATGGATAACGGTCTTGATACCATCATCGGTGAAAACGGGGTACTGCTTTCTGGTGGGCAACGGCAACGTATCGCTATTGCACGCGCACTGTTGCGGGACAGTCCAATACTCATCCTTGATGAAGCAACGTCAGCCCTGGATACGGAATCGGAACGCGCTATACAGTCTGCGCTCGAGGAACTGCAAAAGAACCGTACGTCACTGGTGATTGCGCATCGTCTGTCGACTATCGAAAAAGCTGACGAAATCATTGTTGTTGAAGATGGCGTTATCGTTGAACGCGGAAGCCATGCGGAATTGGTGACTCACAATGGGGTATACGCACAGCTTCACAAAATGCAATTCGGTGCGTCAAACAGTTAAGTCACATTCACGCTTTTTACCCCGCTTGCAAAAGCGGGGTATCCCGTAATGTCACCCAAACCTGATTCATGCGCAAGATACCGTATAATGCCTTCTCTGAATACGCTTACATATCCTGCGAATGGACCTAACACATTGAATAAATTTTGTTTTTTTCTGCTGCTCTGTACTGCTATCGGCAGTCTCTTTTCCGCCTGGCCCGTAGCCATATGGTTCCTGCTCATTAACGTCCTGACTATGGTTATTTACGGCGCCGATAAAATGGCAGCACGGAAAGGAATGCGCAGAATACCTGAAGTAACCTTACTGGTCTTCGGCGTTGTGGGCGGGTGGCCCGGCGCCATTATGGGTCAACAGATCTTTCGCCATAAAACGCAAAAGCAGCCGTTCAAAACCTGGTTTTTGATGTCTGTGGTCGTGAGCATCTTGGCCACGTTGGCGCTGTATCATTTTGGTTTTGTTGTTCGCTATTGAGCATCATTACTGCCAATAGTAGTAGGCCAAATCCTGGTGGGTTGCTGTTTTTTGTCCGTTCTGAATAATACGTGCAACAACACGGATGACAGCATCTCATGAAAATAAAATGTATTACGCTGGCAGCGCTGATGTTTTATTCAGCGCCTGGCTGGTCGACGTTTCAGGAGCGGGAATATAATACCTGGTATATAAAAAATGCCGTTCTTTATGACATGACGCAGACGTCGGAAGGTTTTCCGGTAATGGTGAGCGTATCTCAGCCCGGGAAAAAATCCGCTAATCTGGTGGTTTCATACATCACCGAAGGGCAATGCGGAAAAAATACGCTGCCGCTTAATGTGAATGGTAAAGTGCTGCCCGCCAGCTATTACTGTGTTCAGGTTGGGTCGAACAGAATTGAACATTTTTCAGTGGTCGATGCAAACAGCGTCAATGCCCTGGTGACGCATCTGAATTCAGATTTCACCCTTCTCCTGCAAAACGATATCAAGATTTGGGCCGCAAATATCAAATCGCCGAAATACGGTCTGACACCGCGTTTTTAAAATCCTGCTACGCTTGTTTGTGGTATCAGGAGCATGAACATGAAGAACAAAGATGAACAAACCGGGTTAGTTGGGCTGGCGATTGGTGCTGCCGTTATCGGGCTTGTTTCGGCACAGAAACCGATCGATCGTAACAGCATTGTTGATGAACTGCTAAGACTCGGCAGGCAAAAGGGTGACGGCGTAGAGGATGAGGTGTTCGTCAAGGCCGCTGAACTGGTAAGAAAAGGGGTGTAAACGATGGCAGAAATCCGTCATGCCCGATGCCATTGTGGTGCAGTGGCATTCACCGTTGCGTTAACCGATGGGTTAAATACCGCCCGTCGCTGTAGCTGTTCTTTTTGTCGGATGAGAGGGGCGGTTGTGGTCTCTGCACCGTTAACCGGTATAACCGTCACCAAAGGCGAGGATAAACTTACGGAGTACCGCTTTAACACCGGTACAGCCCGGCATTTCTTCTGCTCGGTCTGCGGGATTTATACCTTCCATCAGCGGCGTTCTAATCCCAATGAATACGGTGTAAATGTCGCCTGTTTTGAAAACGTCTCTCCGTTCGATTTCCCGGAAGTGACGGTGATGGATGGGGTTAACCATCCTGCGGATGGCGAAAGTGGGGTCTTTGGCTATCTCTCTTTTCGCAAACGCGCGCCAACACAAGCGTCCTAGCCGCCTGGCCACATTGTGCTAACGCTGGCTATAGTGGGAAGTGGGTATCTTAAAGAGGAGACATTATGCTTAGTGTTGAAAAAGACGACCCACGTGAGGCGCCTGAATCAGGGGATAAAAAGCCTCAGCCCGTGAAAAAATAGCATTCACGAAGGGTATCACGGCCACCGGCACTGCTGGTGGCTTTTTGTTTTCAAAGGCTCACTGTTAATGCCTGTCGAGATGATTTAAGAGCGTGCCGAGGTGCCCAACAATATCTCGGAAATCGAAAATTAACGCCATCCACAAACACGCTAAAAGAGCCAGTAGGGCAAGGGATACACGACCAAACAACACAGTTATCCTTAATGATGAGGGGGATATCTGCGCAGTCTAACCCGCAGTCTTTCAACTTATCCTCAACAATCTCGCGATAGCGTGCTGTTGTGCGACTAACCTCAAAAAAGGTGAGCCCGCATGATGCTGCGGGCTCTGATCATCAGAACTGGTAAACCAGGCCTAATGCAACGACATCATCGGTACCGATACCGTTGTTTTTGTAGAAGCTGTCATCTTCATCCAGCAGGTTGATTTTATAATCCACATAGGTGGACATGTTTTTGTTGAAGTAATAGGTTGCGCCTACGTCGGCATATTTAACCAGGTCCTGATCGCCCTGACCGTTGCCCAGGTCTTTACCTTTCGACTGCAGGTAGGAAATTGCCGGACGCAGACCAAAATCGAACTGGTATTGTGCGGTTACTTCGAAGTTCTGGGTTTTATTCGCCACGGCGCTTTCGTTGTCGCCGTAAGGGGTCATATTGCGGGTTTCAGAATACATGGCCGCCAGATAGATATTGTTGGCGTCATATTTCAGACCCGCGGTCCAGGCATCCGCTTTATCCCCGCCCGCGGTGGTATTTCTCACCTGATCGTTGGTACGGTCAGAAGAGGTATAGGCCGCCCCCGCTGAAATTCCCATACCGAAATCATAGGTGGTAGAAATACCGAAGCCGTCACCGTTCTCATGACGCGTGTCGCGACCATTATTGGTCCCTTCCTGGTTATTGCTGGCATCTTCGTTATTACCCTGATACTGCAGAGCAAAGTTCAGACCCGGCACCAGGCCATAGAAATCGGTGTTGCGGTAGGTTGCTACGCCATTGGCACGACCGGTCATAAAGTTATCGGCATAGGTGTAAGAGTCGCCGCCGAACTCTGGCAGCATATCGGTCCAGCCTTCCACGTCGTACAGGACGCCATAGTTACGGCCGTAGTCAAAGGAACCGTAGTCACCCACTTTCACACCGGCGAAGGCCAGACGTGTCCAGGACTGGTTGTCAGACCCTTCGGTGTTATTTGCCTGAATGTTGTATTCCCACTGTGCGTAGCCGGTCATCATGTCGTTGATCTGGGTTTCGCCCTTGAAACCCAAACGCATATAGGTCTGATCGCCGTCTTTAGACGTGTCATCAGAGAAGTAGTGCAAACCATCTACTTTTCCGTACAGATCTAATTTATTGCCATCCTTATTATAAATCTCTGCTGCATGCGCAGCGCCAGCCATTAACAGAGCCGGAATCATCAGGGCCAGTACTTTTCTTTGCATTATGGTATTCCTTTGCGGTTGTTTTTATTTAATTACCTGTTGAACTTTCCTTTGCGGAGAGTTGTCACATGCTAAATCACTCCGCTGAAAGAGTAATAAATTATAATTGTTACGAAGTGAGTAAAATCTAAAGGGAATTGTTCTGCGGAAATGTTAATTTGTTTGATGAATGTTTTAGTGAAAAACATAATAAATTAAAATTATTAATCATGCGGTAAATCAGGTAATGTCTGCCCCGTTATATGCCTTTAAGATTATTATCCATAATTCCCATGAATATCATTTATTCATTTAACGTGATGCTCAGGGATTATTTGGTCTGGCCCGGTGTGAATACACCGGGCTTTTTTTATGGCATAAAAATGCCCGGACAAGCCGGGCATGGGGATTATTCGCTGGTGGATTTTTCCGCTTTCCCGGCCATTTGCGCCAGGAAGTCGTACCGTTTTTGCAGATCGGCGGCGGCATCTTTCCACAATTGCTCAGCCACTTCTGGCTGTTGCGCATTGAGGCGACGGAAGCGCTGCTCCTGCAGCAGTGTCTCAGCCAGGGCATCTGACGGAGGACGTGAATCGAGCGCCAGCGGCAGCTTGCCTTCCTCTGCCCGGCGAGGATCAAAGCGGTACAGCGGCCAGAAGCCCGTGGCGGTCAGCTGACGCATCTGGTCGTGGCTGAGCGCCAGATCGTAACCATGCTCTTCGCAAGGGCTGTAGGCGATGATAAGCGATGGGCCCGGATACGCTTCCGCCTCCTGAATCGCTTTCACCGTCTGGTTAAGCTGCGCGCCGAGCGAGATTTGCGCAACGTACACGTGTCCATACATCATCATGCTGACGCCGAGATCTTTACGCGCCTTGCGTTTCCCGTGCTCGCCAAATTTTGTTACCGCTCCTAACGGCGTGGCTTTTGACGCCTGTCCGCCGGTATTGGAATAACACTGGGTATCCAGCACCAGGATGTTCACGTTCTCGGTCAGGCTCAACACATGATCCAGCCCGCCAAAGCCAATGTCATACGCCCAGCCATCGCCGCCAATCAGCCAGATCGATTTTTCAACCAGGGCGTCAGCGTCGGTCACCAGTTGTTCTGCGCCGTCAACGCCCTGAAGGGCATTACGAAGCGCCGTAACCTGTTCGCGACGAACCTCAGGGGTGGCTTCAGCGTGCAGCGCAGCGTGCAGGTCGGCAGGGATGTTATCGGCAAACTGATCCAGCAGGCGCATCACGCGTGCGCGGTGCTGATCCACCGTTAAGCGGAAGCCAAGACCAAATTCGGCGTTATCCTCAAACAGCGAATTCGCCCATGCCGGGCCGCGGCCGTTGGCGTCGGTGGTGTATGGGGTGGACGGCAGGTTACCGCCATAGATAGACGAACAGCCGGTCGCGTTGGCGATCAGCATCCGGTCACCGTACAGTTGCGTCAGCAGTTTGATGTACGGTGTTTCCCCGCAGCCGGAGCAGGCACCAGAGTATTCGAACAGCGGCGTGATCAGCTGTGAGGTACGGATATCAATACGTTCCAGCTTGCTCCGATCGATTTCCGGCAGGTTCAGGAAGAAGTCATAATTCACTTTCTCTTCTTCCACGTGTTCCAGCCGCGACATCATATTGATGGCTTTGATATCCGGGTTCTGTCGGTCTTTGGCCGGGCAGACCTCGACGCAGAGGTTACAGCCGGTGCAATCTTCGGGTGCAACCTGCAGAACGTATTTCTGTCCGCGCATATCGCGGGATTTCACATCCAGCGAATGCAGGCTGGATGGGGCCGATTCCATCGCGTCCGGAGAAACGACTTTGGCCCGGATGGCAGAGTGCGGGCACGCTGCCACACAGTGATTGCACTGGGTACACAGCTCTTCCTTCCAGATTGGGATCTCTTCGGCGATGTTGCGTTTTTCCCAGCGGGTGGTGCCCATCGGCCAGGTGCCATCCGGCGGCAGGGCGGAGACGGGAAGGGCATCGCCCAGCCCCGCCAGCATGGCCGCCGTTACGGTTTTAACAAAATCTGGAGCCGCATCAGAAACCACCGGAGGACGGTTCGGGCTGCTGGCATTCACCGGCTGGAGCGGTACTTCAGACAGCGACTCGCGCGCCAGCGCCAGTGCCTGCCAGTTGCGTTCAACCAATTCCTGGCCTTTACTGCTGTAACTTTTGGCGATCGCGCCCTGCAGTTCCATTAAGGCGCTGTCGCCCGGCAGAATGTTTGTCAGGTGGAAGAACGCCATCTGCATGACGGTGTTGATGCGCGCGGCAAGACCACATTCGCGGGCAATCTTCGCTGCGTTGATGACAAAAAGCCGCGCTTTTTTCTGATTAAGCACTGCCTGCACTTCCTGCGGCAGGCGCGCCCAGACTTCATCCGCACTGTACGGTGTGTTGAGCAGGAAAATACCGCCAGGTTTGAGACGTTCGGCCATCTGGTATTTATCGATAAACTGCAGCTGGTGACAGCCGACAAAATCAGCCTGCGAAATGAGATACGCGGAGCGGATAGGGTGTTCGCTGACGCGCAGATGGGACACGGTCAGCCCGCCGGCTTTCTTGGAGTCATAGACGAAATAACCCTGTGCATACCACGGTGTGGAATTACCGATGATCTTGATGTTGTTCTTGGTTGCCGAAACGCTGCCGTCGCTGCCCAGACCGTAGAACAACGCCTCAAGTTTCGCGCCGGAGGGCAGGGTGTTTTCCGGCAAGGCCAGTGAGAGATGAGTGACATCGTCATAAATACCGACCGTAAAGCGAGGCTTCGGCTTCGTTTCACTCAGCTCATTAAACACCGCCAGCACGCAATCCGGACCGAACTCTTTGGACGACAAACCATAACGCCCGCCAATGACACGCGGCAGCGTTTCGCGCTCGCCGTTACTGAAGGCTTCCGCCAGTGCGGTCATGACGTCCAGATACAGCGGTTCTGCGTGTGCGCCTGGCTCTTTGGTACGATCGAGCACGGCCACGCTACGTGCGCTCTCCGGCAGCGCAGAGAGCAGATGTTTCGCTGAGAACGGGCGGAAAAGGCGAACTTTCAGCACCCCAACTTTCTCGCCGCGCGTCAGCAGTTCATCCACGACTTCTTCACAGGTGCCAATGGCTGAACCCATCAGCACAATCACGCGTTCCGGCTGTGGATGGCCATAATATTCAAACGGTTTATATTCCCGTCCGGTGGCGGCAGCGAAATCGTTCATCGCCTGTTCCACATGATCGTACACCGCGTTGTACCACGGGTTCGTTGCCTCGCGGGACTGGAAGTAAGTATCCGGGTTGGCCGATGTCCCGCGGATCACCGGATGTTCCGGGTTGAGTGCGCGGGCGCGATGGGCATCAATGTCCGCCTGCGGCAGAAGCGAGAGAAGGGTGTCATCTGCCAGGGGCACGATTTTGTTGATTTCGTGGGAGGTGCGGAAACCATCAAAGAAGTGAATAAACGGCACGCGGCTTTTCAGCGTCGCGATATGGGAAATTAACGCGAAATCCTGGGCCTCCTGGACGCTGCTGGCGCACAGCATGGCGCAGCCGGTCTGACGCACGGCCATCACGTCGGAGTGATCGCCAAAAATGGAGAGCGCGTGGGTAGCAACGGTTCGTGCCGCGACGTGCAGGACAAACGGGGTAAGTTGACCGGCCAGTTTGTACAGCGTCGGGATCATCAGCAGCAATCCCTGCGAGGAGGTGAACGATGTGGAGAGCGCCCCCGTCTGTAGCGCACCATGCACCGCGGCAATCGCACCCGCTTCGGACTGCATTTCGACGACTCTCGGGACATCGCCCCAGACATTTTTTAACCCGTTTCCTGCCCAGGCATCTGCCTGTTCGGCCATTGTAGAACTTGGCGTAATCGGGTAGATGGCGATAACTTCGCTGGTGCGAAACGCGACCGACGCGACTGCACCATTACCGTCAATAGTTTGCATAGGACGACACCCTTACATTGCGCAAAAAAAGAGGGGTCCGTAAACCTGGTCAGACCCTGAATATTATTCCCTTATTTTAGCAAAGGCCGGATTTTGCGATTTTCGCATTTGTGTCCTCGGTATTCTCACCATCAATGAGTAGATCAAACTTTTGGCGAAAAACCCTTCTAAATCTTAAATAATTCAGTTCCAGTATTCATAAGTCGCTGTCATGGCTGCTTTATGTTTGTACTCAAAAGCCTTGCCTTTGTCGTTATCTGGTGAGGAGATAGTGATGTCGATATCCGCCTGGATACATTCCCCGTTAGTGTCCCATTCCTTACAGGTATTCACCGTTTTTTCGATAGTGTAATAGGTCTCGGTGTTCGTCCAGGTCAGCTGGCGACCTGCATCATCGTAAACATACTCATCCACGACGTTAGGTGTATACCTTTTTGTCAGGCGATGATGCGTGTCGTACTCGTACTCCGTGCGGTAATTCTCAATCGCCAGGTTACTTTTGTTTTCTGAACGGGTAAGAGCCCCTGTTGTATTGAGGGTATACAGAATGGTGCCCATGCTGGTTCGATCTTTCTCCCCCGGCGTTGTGGCAGTAATGGTGCCGCGATTAACTGCTTTACTGATAATCCCTTTTTTGTTTAGCAAATACATACCTTCAACATTATGACGGAATAACAGTGTCGATTTTTGGTTGCGCTTGTCCGTTCCGATGCCTTTGCCATCGACAAGGATGCGCCAGCCGTAATCCGCTTTACTGAGTTTTATCGCACTGGTAATCACAAGAACAGATTGAGGATAGGTTGCTGTTTTTACCTCCAGCATACTGCCGCCAAGAAGTTCGCCACAGCGGTTGTAACTCGCATTTATTGTTGTACGGATGTAACCGTCCAGACTCTCAATCCTGGTCTCAATCGTTTTAGGTATTGCTCCATTAATTTGCTGTTGCAGTAGAATGAAATTATTGGTTTTATTTTTGTTTACGCTTTCGGGTGAGCACTGCTCAGCCCGGGCATGAAAAGAACACAGTGCGAGCACGGCTACGCAAAACGACTTATTGTAAATCGGCATTGATTATTATCCTTATGAACCAGCCTGTTAACGCAATCCCAAAGAGCAAAGCAGTAATATACTGCCAACAGCTTCAGGTTCAACAATATCCAAAAAAATTGCGAGAAATTGTTTCAGCAGCGCATAAATACGCACTTCCGCTCTCGACGGCACGGGATGTGATGCCTATTATGCATAGGTTTCGCATTATTCATGGGGGAGAGAGAGCATGCGTTCAGCGTTTTGGGTAGGGTGTGCCGCGTTATTGCTGTCGGCCTGTAGTAACGAACCTGTTCAGCAGGCCACGGCGGCACACGTAACGCCGGGAATGAAAGCCGCGATGTCCAGTTCTGGACAAGCCAACTGCGCGATGATTGGTGGCTCACTGTCGGTTGCCCGCCAGCTCGATGGCTCTGCGATCGGGATGTGCGCCTTGCCAAACGGCAAACGCTGCAGTGAACAGTCGCTTGCCGTTGGATCCTGCGGTAGCTACTGATTATTCAGCGCGTTTAAACATCAGCGTTTTGTCGGCTGTCGCCAGCGTTAACTGGTCTTCAGTCAGGTCGACCTGCGCTCCTTTGCGCAGCATGTCGCCGATGGCCTGATCCAGCTCGTTCAATTGTGGTTCGGTACAGAGTTTGCGCGTCATCGCCAGCCCTTTAACCTTAAGTTCCCCTTCGGACAATTTTCCCTGTCCGTTGAAGCGGTTACACATCACGCCGGAAATGCTGATGTTATTAACCAGGCTGATATCGGGCAACGCGCTAAAACTGATCTCAGGTTGCGTTGTCGTGGCCTTCACGGCTTTCCCGTCCACATTTTCCAGCACAAAGCGGTGGTTCTTAAGCTGCTCCGGCTGAACAGACGCTTTACCCGGATTAACGCAGCCGGAGAGGACAAGACTGATAACACTTAACGCAATGAGTTTTTTCATTTTTCTTCTCGAACTATAAATACTGTGAATCATTTACCAGTGTAACGATACGCTGGCGTGCGTTAATGGGGTTTATCTGAAAGTGCGGGAAGAAGACCGGGCAACGCAGCGGTTGCCCGGGACAAGATCAGTGAGATTTAAACCCGGCGGCCGTCATCAGCATGCGGAAGAACATACTGACAGCTGCCAGCGCCAGTACGCTGCCGCCCCAGATAATGGCCAGCCACAGCAATCGTTTCCAGACAGGCTGTTGCATCAGTGATAACCCTCCCCATGATGTACTTTTCCGCGAAATACGTAATAACTCCAGAAGGTGTAGACCAGAATCACGGGAATGATCAACAACGCACCTACCAGCATAAAGCCCTGACTTTGTGTCGGCGCGGCCGCCTGCCAGAGGGTGATCGACGGTGGAATAATATGCGGCCAGATGCTGATCCCAAGCCCGCTAAAGCCGAGAAAAATAAGCCCCAGCGTCAGGATAAATGGCCGGTTATGGCTTTGCCGATTATTCAGGCAGCGCCACAGATACAGACTCAGCAGGACGACCAGAGCCGGAACCGGCAACAGGTAAAACAGGTTCGGCAGCGTAAACCAGCGCGCGGCGATGGCCGGGTGCGCCAGCGGGGTCCAGAGACTGATCGCCGCGATAACGGCCAGCAGCACAATTAAGAGCGTTTTAGAAACTTCGCGCATCCGCTGTTGCAGGGCATTTTCACTTTTCATCACCAGCCAGGTGGCGCCCAGCAGCGCATAGGCCACCACCAGACCCGCGCCACAGAACAGGTTAAACGCGGTAAACCAGTCAAAGGGACCGCCGGTATAGGCACGCCCGGTGACGGCAAACCCGTTTATGACGGCACCCACCGTGATGCCCTGGGTAAACGTCGCCAGAAGTGAACCGCCAATAAAGGCTTTATCCCAGAACGGACGGTGCGCTGGCGTTGCTTTAAAACGAAACTCAAACGCCACGCCACGAAAAATAAGACCGATCAGCATTAATGTCAGCGGAATGGTGAGGGCATCGATAATCACCGCGTAGGCCAGCGGAAAGGCACCGAAGAGGGCAGCACCACCCAGCACCAGCCAGGTTTCATTCCCGTCCCAGACCGGGGCGACGCTGTTGACCATCACATCGCGATCGTCCGGGTTTTGCGTCATCGGGAACAGAATGCCGATCCCCAGATCAAAACCGTCCATCACGATATACATCAGCGTCGCGAAGACGATGATGACAAACCAGATAATGGAAAGATCGATACCCATTATGGCTGCTCCTTATTGCCAGTGGTAACTGCGGAAAGCGGGCGTGCCGGACGTCCATCGGCCTCGGTGGCGAACGATTCGTGAGGCTGAGGTCCTTTTTTAATCAGGCGCACCATATAGCTGTAACCGACGCCGAAGACCGAAGTGTAAACGACGAAGAAAGCCAGCAAACTGACGCTCATATGCAGATCGCCATGAGCGGATACCGCATCCCGGGTACGTTGAAGCCCATAGACGACCCACGGCTGGCGTCCCACCTCGGTGGTCACCCATCCGGCCAGTATGGCGATCAACCCTGAAGGCCCCATCAGCAGGGCAAACCACAGGAAGGGGCGCGAGGTGTAAACGCGCTTTTTATAGCGCAACCAGATCGCCACCACGCCGAGGAGCAGCATTAGCATGCCTAAGCCCGCCATAATGCGGAACGACCAGAAGACAATGGTGGAATTTGGACGATCTTCCTTCGGGAACTCCTTGAGCGCCGGAACCTGTTTATCCAGACTGTGCGTCAGGATAAGGCTGCCAATAGCGGGGATCTCCAGGCCAAAACGGGTGCGCTCCAGTTCCATATCCGGCCAGCCAAACAGCAGTAGCGGGGTAGGTTCCCCCGGTGGGTTTTCCCAGTGCCCCTCAATGGCGGCGATTTTGGCAGGCTGATGCTTTAAGGTATTCAGCCCATGCATATCACCGACCATTGCCTGGATGGGGGCCACAATCAGGGTCATCCACAGCGCCATAGAAAACATAGCGCGGATGGCAGGCGTATTGTTTCCGCGCAGCAGATGCCATGCCGCCGATGCGCCAACAAACAGGGCGCTACTGAGGAAGGCGGCTATCGACATATGCAGCAGACGATAAGGGAAGGAGGGGTTAAAGACCACGGCAAACCAGTCTACCGGGACGACCTGCCCGTTGACGATCTCATAGCCCTGTGGGGTCTGCATCCAGCTATTGGAAGAGAGGATCCAGAAGGTGGAGATAATTGTCCCCAGCGCCACCATACAGCTGGCGAAGAAGTGCAGCCCAGGTCCGACTTTATTCCAGCCGAACAGCATCACGCCGAGGAATCCGGCCTCAAGGAAAAAGGCGGTTAGCACTTCATAGGTCAGAAGTGGGCCGGTAATGCTGCCCGCAAACTGCGAAAATCCACTCCAGTTAGTGCCAAACTGATACGCCATCACCAGCCCGGAGACCACGCCCATGCCAAAGTTAACGGCAAAAATCCTGGACCAGAAGTGGTACAGCGATCGCCAGACCGGATTTTTTGTTTTCAGCCACAGCCCTTCAAGCACAGCAAGATAGCTTGCCAGGCCGATAGTGATTGCCGGGAAAATAATGTGAAAGGATACGGTAAAGGCAAACTGTATCCGTGCAAGGTGAAAAGCATCTAAACCAAACATGCACAGCCTCAATGTCAAACGGTGTGCTGTTATGGTACAGAGGCGCAGATCGGACTATCAGACGCAGAAACGCGAAATTTAACCATAACAGTTGGCAAAAAGCTCCCGCTTTTGCCATCTGATATACTTACTTATAGGGCATAAAAATATTTTTTTAATGAATTTTATGCATTAAACCGCTTGCTTTGTCGTCGGCACCGTGCGTTAATGGTCTTCTGGTTTTGAGTCCAAATAAATATCTGACGTAGTTTTATAAAGCAGTTCTCATCACGTTGTGCCTCTCCGCAGCCTCTCTTGGGTCTTTATCTACATTCCGATTAGTTTTGTTTCAAACCATTATCGCCTGATCGGCTCATGAGTAATTTACGTTTTTACGTTTACAGGAGAATCCTATGACTTCTTATATCCATTTTCGCTGCCCATGCTGTCATGGCTCGCAGTACCGTACTTCAGCCTTTGATGTGTCTGAGAAAAATCCCTTCGGCGCAAAATGCATCTTTTGCAAATCGCCAATGATTACACTCGACCATCTGGCCGCGGCGCGTCTCGCACACAATCATGTGACCGAGTACCGTAAGTAATTCATTTCATAAACCATAACAGTTAGCAAAATCTTCTCTTTTTCTCCTGCTGATATACACTGTCGGCAATAAGGAGAATCTGATGAAAAAATACCAGCGTCTGGCGCAACAAATTATCTCGCAGATTGAGCTTGGCGTATGGTTGCCGGGCGATAAGCTGCCTTCTCTGCGAGAGCAGGTGGCGAGCAGCGGCATGAGTTTTATGACCGTGGGCCACGCGTATCAGATGCTGGAAAGTCAGGGGCGCATTGTCGCCAGACCGCAGTCGGGCTATTACGTTGCCTCGCGCCCGACCGCACAACAGCCAGCGCCACCTGCACAGGTCATGCGCGACGAAGCGGTGGACATCAACACCTATATCTTCGACGTTCTGCAGGCCAGCCGCGACCCGTCGGTTGTTCCTTTCGCTTCCGCTTTTCCCGACCCGCGTCTTTTCCCGCTTCAGCAACTCAACCGCTCGCTGGCGAACGTCAGCAAAACCGCGACGGCGATGAGCGTGATTGAAAACCTGCCGCCGGGTAATGTCGATTTGCGCCACGCCATTGCCCGCCGCTATGCACAGCAGGGGATGAATATCTCACCGGAGGAGATCGTGATCACCGCAGGCGCGCTCGAAGCGCTGAACTTGAGTCTCCAGGCGGTGACCGAGCCGGGGGACTGGGTGATTGTTGAAAACCCCTGTTTCTACGGCGCGCTGCAGGCGCTGGAACGCCTGAAGTTGAAGGCCCTGTCGATTGCGACGGACGTGCGCGAGGGGATCGATCTCAATGCGCTTGAACAGGCGCTGAATGACTACCCGGTCAAGGCCTGCTGGATAATGACCAACAGTCAAAATCCGCTTGGCTTTACGCTCAGCCCGGAGAAAAAAGCGCAGCTTGTGGCGCTGCTGACGAGGCACAACGTCACGCTGATTGAAGATGATGTCTACAGCGAGCTCTATTTTGGCCGTGAAAAGCCGCTCCCGGCGAAAGCATGGGATCGTCAGGACATGACGCTGCACTGCTCCTCGTTTTCGAAATGTCTGGTGGCCGGTTTTCGTATCGGCTGGGTAGCGGCGGGTAAGCATGCGCGGCGCATTCAGCAGCTTCAGTTGATGAGCACGCTCTCTACCAGCTCCCCGATGCAGCTGGCGCTGGTGGATTACCTGGCGACCAAACGCTACGACGCCCATCTTCGCCGCCTGCGACGCACGCTGGCCGAGCGTAAACAGCAGGCGTGGCAGTCACTTTTGCGCCATATGCCGCCGGGCGTCAAAATCCATCATAACGACAGCGGCTACTTTTTGTGGCTGGAGCTTCCGGCACAGCTGGATGCAGGACTGTTAAGCGAACAGGCGTTACGCCATCACATCAGTATTGCCCCAGGCAAGATGTTTTCCACCTCAGATGTCTGGACACCTTTTTTCCGTTTTAATACCTCCTGGGCATGGGGAGAGCGGGAAGAGCAGGCCGTTATTCAGTTAGGGAAATTAATCAGCAGCATGTTGAAATAACGATTCCGGTCTCTCGCTAAATAATCATTGCTTATCTTTTTGCCGCCGCGGCGACCATTTTGCCGCGTCGCATCATACGAAATCTGCATACCACCTCTCACGCCTAACCCCTTGTCTATAATCCAGTTAACGGGGAATGCGCCCTCGGTCACACCTTGATGAAATTTCCTTAAGCCGCACGGTGCGGGGCATTTGCGCGGTCTACGTTTAATGAGGGAGATATTTTTACGGCACGGCTGCCGCTAAATTTTCATTGCGACTGGAGTAATGTTTATGAGCAAAAAATTTGCCCGCAGCAGCCTGTGTGCGCTTGGTATGGCCATAATGACCGCGCAAGCCGCCGAGCCACCGAAAGCGATTGGCGACGGAGAGGGTCGGCTGGATATTATTGCCTGGCCGGGTTACATCGAGCGGGGACAAACGGATAAAAATTATGACTGGGTAACCCAGTTTGAAAAAGAGACCGGCTGTGCGGTAAACGTCAAAACCGCCGCCACGTCGGACGAGATGGTGAGCCTGATGGCGAAAGGCGGGTATGACCTGGTCACCGCGTCCGGAGATGCGTCGCTCCGTCTGATTATGGGCAAACGCGTTCAGCCGATTAACCCGGAACTCATCCCCAACTGGAAAACCCTCGACCCGCGCCTCGTTAAAGGTGAATGGTTTAATGTGGGCGGCAGCGTCTACGGCACGCCGTATCAGTGGGGGCCAAACCTGCTGATGTACAACACCAAAACCTTCCCGACACCGCCGGACAGCTGGAGCGTGGTGTTTGTAAAACAGGACTTACCGGACGGTAAAACCAACCAGGGCCGCGTGCAGGCCTATGACGGGCCGATTTACATTGCCGATGCGGCGCTGTTTGTGAAGGCTACTCAACCCCAGTTGGGTATTAACGACCCCTACCAGCTGACGGAAGAACAGTACGCAGCGGTTCTGAAAGTGCTACGCGCTCAGCACGCCCTGATCCACCGCTACTGGCATGACACCACCGTACAGATGAGCGACTTTAAGAATGAAGGCGTGGTGGCGTCCAGCGCCTGGCCATACCAGGCGAATGCCCTGAAAGCCGAAAACCAGCCGATCGCGACCGTCTTCCCGAAAGAGGGCGTCACGGGCTGGGCAGACACCACTATGCTTCACGCGCAGGCAAAACACCCGATGTGTGCTTACAAATGGATGAACTGGTCGCTGACGCCAAAAGTGCAGGGCGATCTGGCGGCGTGGTTTGGCTCTCTGCCGGTGGTGGCGCAAGGGTGTAAGGCCAGTACGCTGCTGGGTGAGAAAGGCTGTGGAACCAACGGTTACGACGCCTTTGACAAAATCAAGTTCTGGAAAACCCCGATCGCCGAAGGCGGCAAATATGTGCCTTACAGCCGCTGGACGCAGGATTACATCGCCATCATGGGTGGCCGTTAATCATCCGGGAGCAGAACATGACGTACGCGGTAGAGTTTAATGACGTTTCCCGTCTGTACGGCGACGTACGGGCGGTGGATGGGGTGAGCATTGCCATTCGTGACGGGGAGTTTTTCTCCATGCTGGGGCCGTCGGGCTCCGGCAAAACCACCTGCCTGCGGCTGATCGCCGGTTTTGAACAACTCTCCGGCGGGACAATCACAATCTTCGGTAAAGAAGCGAGTGAGCTTCCTCCGTGGGAGCGAGACGTCAATACGGTGTTCCAGGACTACGCGCTGTTTCCGCATATGTCGATTCTCGATAACGTCGCTTACGGGCTGATGGTCAAAGGCATCGACAAGAAAAAACGCCATGCACTGGCGCAGGAGGCGCTGGAAAAGGTCGGGCTGAGCTTTGCCATTGCACGCAAGCCGTCGCAGCTTTCTGGCGGCCAGCGTCAGCGCGTTGCCATTGCGCGTGCGCTGGTCAATGAACCCCGCGTGCTGTTGCTGGATGAACCGCTGGGCGCGCTCGATCTGAAACTGCGTGAACAGATGCAGGTCGAGCTGAAAAAACTTCAACAGGCACTCGGGATCACCTTTATTTTTGTGACCCACGATCAGGGGGAAGCCCTGTCAATGTCCGACCGGGTCGCCGTTTTCAACAACGGACGCATTGAGCAGGTGGATACCCCGCGTGAGCTATACATGCGTCCGCATACGCCGTTCGTGGCCAGTTTTGTCGGCACCTCGAACGTTTTCGATGCGGCACTGGCGCAGAAAGTGTGCGGCATGGAGGGCGCTTATTCGCTTCGACCGGAACATATCCGACTCAATGAGAGCGGTGAGGTTCAGGTTGAAGGCGTGGTTCAGGCTGTCCAGTATCAGGGTGCGGCAACGCGCCTGGAGCTGAAACTTGCCGGGGGGGCAAAACTGCTGGTGAGCCAGGCCAATCTCAGCGCGGACACACTGAACACCGGCGTTGAGCCGGGGCAGGCGGTGCTGGCTTCATGGTCGCGCGACGCCATGATCCGCCTGCATGAGGAAGGGTGAAATGGCGATGAGCGTCTTACATCCTCCCGCACCGCGCGGTACCCTAAGCCGCATTACCGCGTATTTCTGGCGCCAACCGTCGCTGGGGATATTCCTGCTTCTGCTGGCACCGCTAATGTGGTTTGGCATCGTCTATCTGGGATCGCTCCTTACGCTGCTGTGGCAGGGCTTTTATACCTTTGATGACTTCACCATGTCGGTTACTCCGGACCTGACGCTGGCGAACATTCAGGCACTTTTTAACCCGGCAAACTACGACATTATTATCCGTACGCTGGTGATGGCGATTGCGGTCACCCTCGCCAGCGCCATTCTGGCCTTCCCGATGGCCTGGTACATGGCGCGTTACACCAGCGGCAAATGGAAAGCGTTCTTCTATATTGCCGTTATGCTACCGATGTGGGCGAGCTATATCGTCAAAGCGTACGCGTGGACGCTACTGCTGGCGAAAGATGGCGTGGCGCAGTGGTTTCTCAGCCATCTGGGGCTGGAGCCGATTCTGGTCTCTGTTCTGACGCTCCCGGCGATTGGCGGGAACACGTTATCGACCTCCGGGCTGGGGCGGTTTCTGGTCTTTGTCTACATTTGGCTGCCGTTTATGATCTTGCCCGTGCAGGCGGCGCTGGAACGGCTGCCTGCCTCGTTGTTGCAGGCCTCTGCCGATCTCGGTGCGCGTCCGCGTCAGACCTTTCGTTATGTTGTTCTGCCGCTGGCGATCCCGGGTATCGCGGCGGGCTCGATATTTACCTTCTCTCTGACGCTCGGTGATTTTATCGTGCCACAGCTGGTAGGGCCGCCTGGCTATTTCATTGGCAATATGGTCTATGCCCAGCAGGGGGCCATCGGCAATATGCCCATGGCCGCCGCCTTCACCCTGGTGCCGATTGTGCTTATCTCGCTTTATCTGGCGTTCGTGAAACGTCTGGGAGCATTCGATGCACTCTGAACGCGCACCGTTGTTCCTGAAAGTGGCCGCCTGGGGCGGGGTGATCTTCCTCCATTTCCCCCTGCTGATTATTGCCATCTACGCTTTTAATACTGAGGACGCGGCCTTCAGCTTCCCGCCGCAGGGGCTGACGTTGAAGTGGTTTAGCGTGGCGGCGGGGCGTGGCGACATCATCGATTCCGTGACGTTGTCACTTAAAATTGCGACGTTAGCGACGGCTATTGCTCTGGTACTTGGCACGCTTGCTGCGGCGGCGCTGTGGCGTAGCGCGTTTTTTGGCAAAAACGCCATTTCGCTGTTGCTGCTGTTACCGATAGCGCTGCCGGGCATCATCACCGGTCTGGCGCTGCTGACCGCTTTCAAAACCATCAATCTGGAGCCTGGTTTTTTTACCATCGTTGTCGGGCACGCCACGTTCTGCGTGGTGGTGGTGTTTAACAATGTGATTGCCCGGTTCCGACGCACCTCCTGGAGCCTGGTTGAAGCGTCGATGGATTTAGGGGCCGATGGCTGGCAAACCTTCCGTTACGTGGTCCTGGCCAATCTTGGGTCGGCGCTGCTGGCCGGGGGCATGCTGGCGTTTGCTCTGTCGTTTGACGAAATTATCGTCACAACCTTTACCGCGGGACACGAGCGCACGTTACCGCTGTGGTTGCTTAACCAGCTCGGACGTCCGCGTGACGTGCCGGTCACCAACGTGGTCGCACTGCTGGTGATGCTGGTGACAACCTTCCCCATTCTGGGAGCCTGGTGGCTAACCCGCGACGGCGAGAACAGCGCCGGGAGCGGGAAATAACATTGATTTCAACGGGACAATGCTATGCAAAAAAGACTGCTGATTAATGGTGAACTGGTGAGCGGCGAGGGGGAAAAACAGCCGGTCTATAACCCTGCCACCGGAGAGGTTCTGCTGGAGATTGCTGAAGCATCAGCCGCGCAGGTCGACGCGGCCGTGCAGGCAGCCGATCGGGCGTTCGCACAGTGGGGGCAAACCACGCCCAAAACGCGTGCCGAATGCCTGCTGAAACTGGCTGACGTTATTGAAGCGCATGCGGACGAGTTTGCCAGACTCGAATCCCTGAACTGCGGTAAGCCGCTGCACTGCGCGCTGGGCGATGAGATCCCCGCGGTGGTCGATGTGTTTCGGTTCTTTGCTGGCGCGGCCCGCTGCCTGAACGGACTGGCGGCGGGTGAGTATCTGGACGGGCATACCTCGATGATCCGTCGCGATCCGGTCGGGGTTGTCGCCTCCATCGCCCCCTGGAACTACCCGCTGATGATGGCGGCGTGGAAGCTGGCACCGGCGCTGGCCGCCGGGAACTGCGTGGTCATCAAGCCTTCTGAGATTACGCCGCTGACCGCCTTAAAACTGGCCGAACTGGCGAAGGATATTTTCCCGGCTGGCGTGCTGAACGTGCTGTTCGGGCGCGGAAAAACGGTAGGCGATCCGCTGACCGGGCATGAGAAAGTGCGCATGGTGTCACTCACCGGCTCAATTGCAACCGGGGAGCACATCATTGGCCATACCGCCTCATCCATAAAACGTACCCACATGGAGCTGGGCGGCAAGGCACCGGTTATCGTCTTTGATGACGCCGATCTGGATGCGGTCGTCGAGGGTGTGCGGACGTTTGGTTTCTACAATGCCGGGCAGGACTGCACTGCGGCCTGCCGAATTTATGCCCAGAAGGGCATTTATGCTGCGCTGGTGGAAAAACTGGGCGCAGCGGTGTCCAGCCTGAAGATGGGGGCGCCGGAAGAGGCCTCTACCGAGCTGGGGCCGCTGAGCTCGCAAGCGCATCTGTCGCGCGTCTGCCAGGCTGTGGAGGAGGCCAAAGCGCTCAGCCATATCCGCGTGGTGACGGGCGGCAGTAAAAAAGAGGGAGCGGGTTATTACTTCCAGCCAACCCTGCTGGCCGGAGCAAAACAGGAAGATGCCATTGTGCAACGTGAAGTCTTTGGCCCGGTGGTGAGCGTCACTGAATTTGACGACGAAGACCAGGTGCTGGCCTGGGCTAACGATTCACAATATGGCCTGGCCTCGTCCGTCTGGACCCAGGATGTGGGGCGCGCTCACCGGCTGAGTGCGCGTCTGCAATACGGCTGCACCTGGGTGAATACCCATTTTATGCTGGTAAGCGAAATGCCACACGGTGGCATGAAGTTATCCGGTTATGGGAAAGATATGTCGGTGTACGGGCTTGAGGATTATACCGTTGTCCGGCATGTGATGATAAAACACTAGGAAGTCATGCCCGGCAGCTTCTATTGCCGGGCGTTTTTTTACCAGCCACAAACGTCATGTTCATTTTCTGTATCGTATGCGCGAACGGTATTCACCAGATCTTTCACTACGTTTGCGGCGACATCGGGAATGAGCAACTCCATTGGGGTTTCTGTTTCATAATCCACCGAGACACCGTTACTGTTGTTGGTAACGGTCACGGTGTAAGTTGATTTGCCCACGCCGTTACTCCTTATGTGTATTGACCACTTTACCGATGCCTGCGCCCTGAAGCGTAACGTCGGGGTCGGCAAAAAAGTCGATATTGAAATACGTATCGTCAGTCAAAAGTTCAATACGGTGCCATTTTTCCGGCGGTGAGATACCAAACGATCCGGCTTCAATCACCAGCTCCAGATCCGGTTCGGTCGCGTCTGCGTCCGGGAAGCCAAAATAGCGCACCGCCCCCTGCATCACCGACAAACGGCCATATACGCTGGCTTTCGTATTATGGTGGGTGAAGAGGGCTTTGGGCGCGGTGTCTTTGTTCCAGAATGGCGTGGAGCGGGTATGAACAAAATTCTCAGGAATGCGTAGCATAATGGTTTCCTCTTAAGTGTCAGGTGCTTAAAGCGATTTCAGCACCTCTGGCTCGACGAAAAACTCGATATTAAACAGCGTGTCGTTGGTCATCACCTCGATGTGATGCCATTTCTCAGGCGGAAAAACACCGAAATGCCCGGCCTCGATAATCAATGTGCTGTCAGGCTCGGGAGTCAACGCATCGGCATAGCTTAAGTAACGCACGGCACCCTGCATCACGCTCAGCCGAGGATAAATGCCCGGACGGGTACCCGTGTCGAGATGACGCTGAAAAATTCCGGCGGGGGCGGTGTCTTTATTCCAGAATGGGGTGGAACGGGTATGAATACAGCGCTGTGGAATACGTAGCATGTTGCCTCCCATGAATATCTGTCTTTATTAGACTCCTAATCGTGAGAGGGAATTTGTCAAAATGTGCATTTAAAATACATCTTATTAATGAATGTTATTGCCAGACCTTATTGATTGTTATGTAAGATACTCATTTGTTATTAGCCTTAATATTTAAGTGGTTATTGTGTAACGAAAAAACTTGATCTGTATCAACATATGACGCATATTGCGTGCGGTTATTTTTTCGGCTCTGGAATACAGAATGACGTTGTATCAAAAGATGTTGGTTTTTTACGCAATCATGGCTTCTATCTGCGCATTAATCACCTGGTTCCTGTCTAAAGATCGTAAACGCATCCGCCTGCTCAGCGCGTTTCTGGTAGGGTCGACCTGGCCGATGAGCTTCCCCGTTGCGCTGCTGGTCTCGCTTTTCTGAAGCACGCTTCCATTTTTAAACGATGAACATGGCATTCCCGCTACGATAGCTGTATAAATAAACAGTGCATCGTAAAAGGAGTGCTTATGAACAGTTTTTACTCGCAACATGCGGGTTGCACCGTCCGCTGGCATGATTTGCCCGGCACCGGCGATCCCGTTGTCTTCATCCACGGATTGGGCTGCGCCTCGTCCTATGAATATCCCCGCGTCGTTCGTGACCCTCAGTTTGGCGGGGGCAGAACGATTCTCATCGATTTACCCGGCAGCGGTTACAGCGATAAGCCTGAGCACTACAGCTACAAAACTACCGATCAGGCCCGCGTTGTGGCTGAACTGATGGATCATCTCAAGCTCGATGCCTTCTGGCTGTACGGTCACAGCATGGGCGGCAGCATCGCCATTGAAGCGGCGGGGCTGCTGGCATCGCGTGTTAAAGGGCTGATGGTGTCGGAACCCAATTTTCATGCCGGGGGTGGGATGTTCAGCCGCTCGATTGCCGCACAAACGGAACAGCAGTTTCTGGAACAGGGATATCAGGCCATGCTCTGTGCAGAAAAAACGGCTTGGGCCGGGTGCCTCCAAAGTAATGCACCTTATGCTGTCTGGCGCGGCGCATCGAGCCTGGTGGCGGGCGTTGAGCCAGACTGGGAAACGCAATTTCTGTCGCTGCCTTGCCCGGTGACGTTGATTTTCGGCGAGCTCTCTTTGCCGGATGACGATGTGGAGCGCCTGAAGCAGAAGGGCGTTGAGGTCAAAATCATCCCTGCTGCGGGGCACTCGATGTCGTGGGAAAACCCGTCGGCACTGGCGCAGACGTTAGCGGAGTGTATGGCGGCGTGATTATCGTTGCGAAATGTTGGCCGGGTAAGCGCAGCGCCACCCGGCAACAAAGACTGCTACATGATTAAAGCCTGTAATGCCCGACGTGCGTCAGGCTGAACATCATGCGGGTGCTGATAATCAATGTTCTCTATTGCCCGGCTATAGAGGGCAACCAGCCAGTCGTATACGTATGCGGTGGCCGCATGGACAGGTTGTTCCCCCAGCTGCGTCAGGCGCGGCGCAGCGCTGCTAACCACGGGCGTAACAAAGATTGCCTGCCCCTTACGGATACGGCTTGCCGGACGTTCAGCAACAGGCGTCTGGTCGTAACCCAGCCAGCCAACGAAATTACCTATCACCGCATGCAGCTGTGCGGCGCTGCTCTTGTCGGTTTCGACAATACGCTGAAGCTGCTGAGGCAGGTTAAGACGGTAGCTGGCGACCACCAGAACCTCGGCAATTTGCTGTAACACCGCAGGCTCAAGACCCAGGCGTGTGGCCGCTGCGTCATTGCGACTCCACTGGCGCAAATGGTTCATCCACACTTTATGCGCCAGGCGCGCTTTATCTTTTGTCTGGAACGTGCTGGCACTTTCCTGCGCATTATCGGCAAACAGATCGATGGTATCCGTAAACAGACCGTTGACCTGCTCCTCGCGCGGTTGCTGGACGGCCAGAAGCGTTTCGAAGGCTTTAAGCGGAGGCAGAAGCCCTTCGAGCAATTCGCCGTGGCGGGCAGCGCTGCTTTGCAGGGTACGAACCATGTTCTCGGCCTGAGTTCGTCTTGCTGCAGGCTCCTCAACCAGTGGTGCCAGATAGCTGTGCATTAAAGCCGACAGATCCTGGCGCAGCGCCGTTTTCAGCGTGTTGAGACGTTTCTGTCGCTGGGCAGGTAACGTGGCCTGAGACAGCCACTCGATGACGCGCTGCATGCTGTGGCTGTCCAGCGCCTGCAGCGTGCCCCAGCGCAGGCCCGGTTTACCCAGCAGATGCTGGACCGCTTCATCGAGGTTTTGCCGGGTGGTAAAACGCGCGTCGTGAGGCGTAATCGCCCACACCAGACCCGGCAGGGCTGATTCCTCCGCAGGCTGCGTCTCTTTGACCCAGTTCATCAGTACCTTTGCTTTTTTTGCCGTCTGGTCGTGCTGCGCGGCCGCATTGCAGATAACCAGCACATCTGGCTGCAGCTGCTGGCGATAGTGTTCCAGCAGCCACTGACATTTGGCCTGGCTTAGCGGATCGGCGCTGTTGTCTGCAAAGACCGGGATATCAATAATATCGACGTTATCCAGCGCGCTGCTCTCGACAGGCAGTACCAGTTCACGCGTCAGGAATGCCAGTACATCGACGGGGAGGCTAATAGCATTAAGCATCTCGCCGTTGTTCAGGGGATGCAGCAGCGTCTCCTGAGCGTCCGGAAGGGTAAAGGTGCCATGGGTCAGGAAGCCTTCGCCAGGCAGACCAAAGTTATCCACCAGCAGGCTGAGCGGGGCGGCAAGTTCGCTGGCGTGGCTGGTCTGGTGCAGAACATGGGCGAGCTTTAACCACTGCTGGGTCAGTTCCTGTTGCTCACCCCATAAAAGCGACCAGACGCTGGCCCGGGTGGTGAGGTCAAGCGATGGCACCAGTTGCGCAAACTGATGCCACAGCACATCATCAATTTGCTGTCTGGCGGCAGGTACCGTGCTCTGCCAGAAGCGGGCAATCGCGCCCACTTCCTGCGCCGTTATGCCCGGTACACCCTGCGGCTGACGCAGGCCGCGCCACTTCTCAAGGCGCGTCTCGATAACGGCCTTATCCACGGCGCGGATCTGCGGGTGTAAGGTGGTGCGGGCAATAAACAGCTGCACCAGCTCGGCCTCGGTGACCAGGCTCAGACGTAGCGGGAAAGCCTCATCGTCCACTGCCGCGCTTTCAGTGGTGAAACGCAGTGCCATGTTGGTCAGGGCATGTCCCGGGTTGATATGTGAGAAGTAGTCGAACGTGCGTTGCCCGGGAATAACGTTCAGCCGCCCGTTACCGTTGCCGCACAGGGACAGCAACAGATGCGCTTTGGCGCTTTGGGAGTGGCCATACAGACCAATGCTGCTCCGCCGGGTCAGGGCCTGTTCAATGGCCTGCTCCCGCGCCTGCGCCGCATTGATACGGGCCAGCAGGGCGTCGGCATCGTTATCCAGCACCGGGGCGTGCAGGCGCGTCTCGTTAATCCACCCGATTAAGGCCTGCGTGGTGGTCATCGTTGCACTCATTTCAGGTATACACTCCCGCTGTCGATCCAGTAGTGGCTACCGCTATGACGGCGATCGGCCAGGGTATTCAGTTTGAAGGTTAAGGCGTCAGGTGGGACAGGGGTTCCATCCTGCAGCCAGGCGTCGCTCAGCTCGAAAGATTCCGGGCCTTCGTGCTTGCTGCCTCCGCAGAGCTTAAGCCGCACGTTCAGCACGCCGTCGCCAGCAATCGCTTTGGCCAGTTCCGCCGAGTTGATACTCAGGGTGTACAGCGGCGTCGCTGGCCAGCGTGCGTTCGCCAGCTGGCGGAAGCCAAGCGTGACGTTCCCACGCAGCGGGAAATGCAGGCGGGCGTCGAGTTTTGCGCCAGGTTTATCCAGGTCGATATCCTCATACCAGACGTTCTCCTCACGCAGCGTGTTAACGGTGTTATCCAGCACGCCCAGATAGCGCACGGTGGAATAAGCGCCAATATCGGCCGCCTTAAAGTTAAAGCGCGGCAGACGCAAATCGAGCGCCAGGCTGCAGAGCATGGCCCCCACGGCGGCGGTCGATTTCGGGTTGCCGATGCGACCCTGCTGGCTGAACGGATACCACTCATGAACCTGGTATTTATCCAGCCATACGATGCGATTAACCGGCACGGGCTGGAGATGGCGGATCAGCGCCTGCACGCCCGGCAGGCACCCCGGACGACCGGTGATCAGCAAAATATCGCAGCTGTAATGAGAGATCGCTTCGCATACCGCATGGAGCGGAGAGGCCAGGGTGAACTGACCTGCCAGCATCGCATCCTGCATTTCGCGGAAATTCACATGCAGCGGCACGGCAAACAGGTCGAAGGCTTCAGAGCCAGCAGGCAGAGCGTGGTCGACTGCCTGCTGCAGGTAGTTCATCACGTTGCGGGTCGGCTTCTGCTGCAGCAGATCGCCAAAGGTGGCATGCAAACCGGCCAGCGGATCGTCAATGTCGCTGGATTCCCACGCGGCAAGGATCGCATGACCGATCGGCATAAAGAGCTGAAGTGCGGTCTGCTGGCGCAATACCGCCTGGGTATCAATACGCCCGGAGTCACCGAACAACGACGCCATCAGCAGAGACGCGTCCGCAATGCCGGACTTCTGCAACTGCGTTTGCAGGGCTGGCAACACATAGCGCTGGATAACGTCCAGCAGCGTGTCGTCGCCGGCCACTTTAAACCCTTCGCGGAAGAGAAGCTGTGGCGTGATTTTGACGTTATTCCCGGAGCCGTCATCCAGCTGATAGTGGGTGATCGCCATATCTGTGGTGCCGCCGCCAATGTCGATAGAAGCGACGCGCAGCGCGCGACCCGGCTGGACACCAGGCTCAGGTTCACGATCCGGGCGGGCGAGGGAGGCGAAGAAGGCTTCCGTCTGACCACCAAAACGGGAGATCGCTTCGTTGTAAAGCCAGACCAGTTGCCCGCAGCTCGCTTCATCCCACTCCATCTGGATCTCAGGCACCGGCACCACGCTTTTATCCTGCTGCTTGCGGGTGGCAAAGTCTTCATCCTGCGGATGCCATCCCATCGCTTTCCAGACGATGGCAATAGCTTCAAACATGCGGCGACGGAAGATCTCGCGCTCCTGCTTCGGCATCGCCGAGGGCAGTGTGAGGATCAGCGTGCGCAGCTGGCGCGGAGACGCCGGGAAGCCCAGACGCAAGCGCGTGGCGACGCTGTTGATCTGGCCCAGCGCCTGTGCCAGCAGCTCGCACAGCATATGGGTCATCAGGGTGCTGCGGCTGTACTGCGGGGAGAAAACCGGCAGACGCTCGTCCTGGGGCAGCGTAAACAGCGGTTCGCCGTCATCATTCATCAGGTTCATCAGCGGGAACGCGGTCGCCAGCGGCTCGCGTTGGGTTTTGCTGTTCATCTGGCTGAAACGCCAGTCCTGCACCACCGGCGTCTCATCCCACAGGTAGCGACGCGGGCTGGAGATACCGCTGTTACCTTCGGTCCCCAGACGCTGCATGGCCAGCTTACGCGCCTCATCGCCAACCCGGACAATAGAAGGCCAGACGAAGGCATCCTCGCGACCGCTTTCAACCGAGAAGTGCTGTTTGCCAAAGCGAGCTTCCGAGAACTCCAGGCGGCTGGTAAACAGGGGCTCATTGAGGAACTGCGGCTCGCTTAAAGAGCGCACCTGCAACTCGGCCGTCTGGCGCAGACCGTCGTTGGCGTCGCCGTGATCTTCAATAATCACGCCGCAGGTATGGGTGTTGCCCACGTCGAGGATCAAATCGACCGGAATGGCAGGCGTGCTGAGCGTATGGGTGACAAATTTGACTTCCGGCACGGTGAGTTGTTCACCAAGCATGGTCAGCACATTCAGCCAGTGTGCCTGATACTCAAAGCTGCGCATGGCCTGCTGCAGATCGCGTTCTGAACGGTGTTCAACGTCCGAGGCGTACTGCGTGAACGCTTCGCGCAGCCAGCCGTCTATCCACGTCTGGTCGAGGAAATTTTCTACTTCGGCATCGCGCCAGGCCAGCGCGAAGCGGGTCCCGTTGAGGATGTCGTTTTCCACCGGCGACAGCGCGGAGGTGGCATGCTCCGCAATCTGGCTGTCGAGGGCGAGGGTGACGCGATGGGTGTTGCCTGCGGTGTCCGGCGTCTCCAGCTTGCGGACCTGAACGCGCGCCCAGTTGTCCGGGCCGTCAACAAAGGTACGCGGGGGATTGAAACGCAGGAACGGAACGGGGAGCCAGACGCCATCCAGCACGGCCAGGGACTGATGCAGCGCGATGGTTGTCTCAGGCTTGACCACCTCAGGCTGGCCGCCGTCCGTGCCGGGCAGGGTGTAACGCCCGTTAACCAGGTCGAAATCAAGGCGCAAAAGCGGGCCGTTCGCGGTTTTACGCACGAAACGTCCATTGCTGGCGGTGTCCTGCGGGGTCAGGCCGAAATCGAGGAACTGTACACCGCTGTTGGCAATAAGCGTAACGCTCTGTTTATAGTCGCAAAGATTTACCAGCATAGGATCAGGCACCTGCTTTCTTAAACGTCAGTGGAACGACGGTTTTTGCATCATAACGGGCATTGCATTCGGCGACATCGCTGGTGCCTGCTTTACAGGAGACTTCCGGCATCGGGTAGCGGGAACCGTCTGTGCAGCGTGCATTGCCGCGACTCTTAATCATCAGCTCGCCATTGCTGTGCAGGCCGGAGAAAACCTCTACGCGGCACACAACGTTATCGCCATACACAACACGGGCGAAGCCTTTGTTGTTCTGGATCTGATAGCGCAGTGACGGCGGTTTGCCGGTCACCGGATCTTTTACGTCAAGAATGGCGCGCCAGGTGCCGTTCAGGAAACGCGTCGAGCCCGCTTTGACCTGACCGGCCTCCATGACCATGGCATCTTTCGGGATCGCGGCAATCACCACCGGGGCAGACATCGGAGCGGGATCGGGTTCCTTCGCTTTACTCTCTACCACCTCAGCCTGATGCAGCGGCAGGTTCATCGCCAGTGGTTCAACCGCTTTAATCGGTTTTGGGGCAATCGCCACGGGTTGCGGTGCCGGGGCGGCGGCTGGCGCGGGCTCTGCCGAAGGGGCCTGTTTTGGCCACAGCAGCGGGGCGGCAATGGCGGCAACGATCACAGCGGCAACCGGCAGCGACCATAAGGGCACGCGACGCTTTTTCACGACGGGCGCAGGAGCAGGCTCTTCAACAGGCGGCGCAACGGCTGGCGCGGGCTCGGGCTCATACAGCGCTTCCGGCGTAATGCGCACAACCGTGGCCGGGGCGATCAAAGGTTCGTCAGCGTGTTCAAAGGTGACGGCCGGGGTCGGTTCAGGTTCCGGTTCAGGATCTTCAATCACCACCGGCGCGGGCTCAGGGATCAGCGATTCGCGCAGGCAGTCGAGTACGTCATCGCGTGCATTTTCGTTCAGGTTTACAAATCCCCAGAACGCAATGACCGGTTTACCGTCGACCAGATAAAGGAAATTTTCGCTCGGGAACTGGAAGGCTTTCGACAGCAAGGAGCCAAAAAGCTGTTGTGCGGTTTTAGGCGACTGGAGGCATTTCTTACTCAGCGATTCAACGCTGGCAAGGGTATTTTCCAGATAGCGCAGGGCACGAAAACGGTCATCTTCAGTGGCCGTTTTCCAGCTGGTGACGCTACCTTCCACCGGGGAGTACCAGTCCACGCGGTCACCGCCGTCGTTGACCTGCGGAATGGCCAGACAGTCGACAATGGCCTGCTGTTTGCGCAACCGGAGTGCTTCACGTATTTGCAACGCTGATTCAAAAACGGCTTGTCCGCCGCCGCCAACGGCCTGAAAATCATCCAGATTACCGCTGCGTAAAAGAGTTTTTGCCACGATTTGATCCCATATACTTCTTCACACCGTTACTTTAACGAAACCGGAAAGCAAACAAACGGAGGAAGAGACGCTAAAAGCGCCGATTTCTTGCGGCATAGATCGTGACGGTTGTGCTTGACGGATAATGGAACTTAAGACAAATCGCCTTTTTCGGCACTGGCTGTAAAACCAGCGAAAAACGCGGCTTTAGAATAACCTGATAGTGTTTCGTTATTTGCCAGCTTATAGCGGCTGTGCTGTTATTACTGTCCTATATAATAAAACTGTCAGGGTTATAACCATGTCTACAGGGAAAACACTGCTCGCCCTTGCGCTGAGCGCTATTTTACCAGCCGGTGCCGCATGGGCGGCAAACAACGACACCCTTATTTACTGTTCTGAAGCGTCCCCCGAGTCGTTCAACCCGCAAATTGCCAGCTCAGGCCCGTCATTCGTCGCCAGCTCTCAGGTACTCTATAACCGCCTGATCAATTTCGACCCGGTGAAAAACACCCCGGTTCCGTCTCTGGCGGAATCCTGGACGATTTCACCGGACGGCAAGACCTATACCTTTACGCTGCGTAAAGGGGTGAAGTTCAACAGCAACAAATATTTCAAACCTACGCGCGACTTTAATGCCGATGACGTTATTTTCTCGGTCATGCGTCAGAAAGACCCTAAACATCCGTATCACAATGTGTCGCAGGGCAATTACGAATACTTTAACGACGTCGGCCTCGATAAGCTGATCCAGGACGTTAAAAAGGTCGATGATTATCATGTTCAGTTCACCCTCAGTGAACCGAACGCCGCTTTCCTGGCCGACTGGGGCATGGATTTTGCCTCCATTTTGTCTGCCGAATATGCGGATGCGATGCTGAAAAAAGGCACGCCTGAGAACGTCGACACCTGGCCAATCGGAACCGGCCCCTATGTACTCCAGCAGTACAAGGTGGACTCTCTGATCCGCTATGTGGCTAACCCGAACTACTGGGAAGGCACGGTCCCGACCAAACACCTGATCTTCTCCATCACGCCAAACGTGGAGACCCGTCTGGCGAAACTGCAAACCAATGAGTGCCAGATCATTCCTGCGCCATCTCCGGTGCAGTTTGACGTCATTAAGAACAACAAAGACCTGACGCTGCACTCCGTCGATGCGCTGAACGTGGGGTATCTGGCGTTCAATACCGAGAAAAAACCGTTTGATAACGTGCTGGTGCGCCAGGCGCTGAACTACGCCACCGACAAAAAGGCCATCGTTAACGCCGTCTTTATGGGCTCCGGTACGGTCGCGAAATCTCCAATTCCGCCAAATATGATGGGCTTTAATAAAGATCTGAAGGATTACAGCTACGACCCGGAAAAAGCGAAAGCCCTGCTGACGCAGGCCGGACTGGAGAAGGGCGTGGAGGTCACGCTGTGGTCAATGCCGGTACAGCGTCCGTACAACCCGAACTCCCGCCGTATTGCCGAGATGATCCAGAGCGACTGGGCGAAAGTGGGCGTGAAGGCCAAAATCGTCTCTTACGAGTGGGGAGAGTATCTTTCCGGAATGCGTAAAGGCGAGCACGACTCCGCGCTGTTCGGCTGGATGTCGGATAACGGCGACCCGGATAACTTTGCCGATGTGCTGCTGGGCTGCAATAGCATCAAAACCGGCTCCAACGCTGCGCGCTGGTGTAATAAGGATTATGATGCCCTGGTGCAGAAAGCCAAACTGACCAGCAACCCGGACGATCGTGCGAAGCTGTATAGCCAGGCGCAGGAGATTTTCTATCAGCAGGCGCCGTGGATTGCGCTGGCAAACGGCAAAACGTTCTATGCAACCCGCAGCAACGTCACGGGTTACAGCGTGAGCCTGATGGGCAGTGATTTCTCAAAAGCGAAGCTGAACTGATTGTGTGCCCGGTAAGCGCAGCCGCCACCCGGCAACGGAAAAGGAGTGACAATGTCACATTTAAACGAAGTTATCGCCCGTGTGGATGCCGCGATTGACGAAAGCGTCATTGCGCATATGAACGAACTGCTGATTGAACTGAGCGATGATGCTGAGCTGAGCCGCGAAGAACGCTATACCCAGCAGCAGCGCCTGCGTACCGCGATTTCGCACCACGGTAAGCAACATAAAGAAGAGATGGAGGCGCGCCAGGAGCAGCTCACCAAAGGCGGCGTTATTCTGTAATGTTCAAAACTGGCGTCGGGCCACCAGCCACGCGCCCACCACCAGCATTACTGCACCGAACACCGGGCCGATCAGCGCCCGCAGCGGGATGCCATGGCTTTTTAGCACGTCCATTATCAGCCCGCCGATGAGCTGGCTTGCCACCAGCACGGCGATGGTTGTCGCCGCGCCAACATTCTGGTAACCGCTGATGCTGGCAAAAACAAAAAATGAACCCAGCAACCCGGGGATCAACGTCCACCAGCGCACCGTGGATGCCAGCTCACTAAACCCCGCGACCCCTTGTTTAAACAGCAGAATGCTGACAAACAACACAATGCCGACCAGCGAGTTCAGCAGCATCGCAATGAGTATGGTGGAGGAGGACTGGGTGATGCGCACCATCAGGGTATTTTGCACCACCAGGCCAATGCCCGCCGCCACCAGAAAAGCCAGCGTCAGTGATTGGTTCATTTAATCGCATCCGGATCGCTGCGCTCATCAAGCTGCAGCTGCATAAAGGTTAAGTCCAGCCAGCGGCCAAATTTGGTGCCCACCTGCGGCATCTGACCCGTTGTAACAAAGCCAAGCGTCTGATGAAGATGGATGGAGGCGTGGTTCTGCGCTTCAATCCCCGCCACCATCACATGCTTGCCGATGTCACGGGCTTCAATAATCAACGCCTTCATCAGCATACGGCCAATGCCTTTGCCCTGGTGATCCGGGTGGACGTAAACCGAGTGCTCTACTGTATGACGAAAACCGTCAAAGGCGCGCCAGTCGCCGAAGGAGGCATAGCCAGTGATGATGCCATTCTCTTCGCTTACCAGCACCGGATAACCTGCGAGGGTGCGGGCCTCAAACCATGCGATACGGTTATCAGTATCGACCGTGGTATCGTTCCAGATCGCGGCGGTGTGCAGCACCGCGTGGTTGTAAATTTCACCAATAGCGGCGCAGTCTTCTTTGCAGGCATGACGAACGATCATGATGGAACCCCTGAATGTGTTGTTTACTATGTTATTACGTTATTGCTACGATATTACACAACAACCCGGACAGATGGCTACGGTATAAGCCCGATTTTTTTGTTATTAAAACCTCATTGAAATACCGTTCATACACTATAGTATGACGTCATGAACACCATAACAGACACGATGAATCAACGGATTAGCGCAAGAATTCGCCTTGAACGCGAATCACGCGGATGGTCGCTGAGCGAACTCGCCGATCGGGCAGGCGTCTCGCGCGCCATGATCCACAAAATTGAGCGCGGCGACAGCAGCCCGACGGCAACGCTGCTTGCGCGCTTATCCGGCGCGTTCGGCATCAGCATGTCAACGCTGATAGCAAGAGCGGAGATGCAGGAGGGTAAACTGCTGCGCCTTGCTAACCAGCCCGTCTGGCGCGATCCGCAAACCCATTACCTGCGCCGCCACGTTTCACCGCGCACCGATCTGCCCATCGATCTTGTCCAGGTTGAACTGCCCGCCGGAAGCGATGTGCCGATGCCCGCATCGTCCTATGCGCTGGCCCGCCAGCTGATCTGGCTGCAGTCCGGGGAGCTGGTCTTTCAGGAAGGCGACACCCGCCACGAAATGCAGGCCGGGGATTGTCTGGAGCTCGGGCCGCCCAATGACTGTCGGTTCATTAACGAAACCAATGAACCCTGCGTCTATCTGGTGGTTCGTCTTAACCAGTCTGGCTCGTAATGTTAAGGCGCTCAGGCGGATCATGAGCCAGGATCAATGGACATCTGTACCATAAGGAGTCTCTGATGAATCAATCTGTTTCGCAAAATCGTCGCTGGGTACTGGCTTCGCGTCCACACGGCGCGCCGGTCGCGGATAACTTTCGTCTCGAAGAGCAGCCGGTTCCGGTACCGGCGGCAGGACAAGTTCTGCTGCGTACGATCTGGCTTTCGCTTGACCCGTACATGCGCGGCCGCATGAGCGATGCGCCATCCTATTCACCGCCGGTTGAAATTGGTGCGGTGATGGTCGGCGGAACGGTCAGCCGCGTTGAGCAGTCAAGTCATCCGGATTTTAAAGCAGGGGAATGGGTGCTGGGATACAGCGGCTGGCAGGAGTACGACCTCTCTGACGGCAGTGGTCTGGTCAAACTGGGCGAAAATCCCTCCCATCCTTCCTGGGCGCTGGGCGTTCTGGGAATGCCGGGCTTTACCGCCTATATGGGGCTGCTGGATATCGGGCAACCCAAAGCGGGTGAGACTCTGGTGGTTGCCGCGGCAACGGGGCCTGTAGGTGCGACGGTTGGGCAAATTGGTAAAATCAAAGGCTGCCGGGTCATCGGTGTGGCCGGAGGCGCAGAAAAATGCCGCCATGCCGTTGAGGTGCTGGGCTTTGACCAGTGTCTGGATCATCATGCCGATGATTTTGCCACGCAGCTTCAGAACGCCTGCCCGAACGGTATTGATGTCTATTATGAAAACGTTGGCGGTAAGGTCTTTGACGCCGTGCTCCCGCTGCTTAATACCTCCGCGCGGGTGCCGGTATGTGGTCTGGTGAGCGGCTACAATGCCACCGGTCTGCCTGAGGGGCCGGATCGTTTGCCGCTGTTAATGGGCACCATCCTGAAAAAACGCATTCGTATGCAGGGTTTTATCATCGGCCAGGATTACGGACACTGCATCAAAGAGTTCCAGGAAGAGATGGGGCGCTGGGTGCAGGAGGGTAAAATCCACTATCGTGAACAGGTGACCGACGGGCTGGAAAACGCACCGGATGCGCTGATTGGCCTTCTGGAAGGCAAAAACTTTGGCAAAGTCGTGATTCGCGTCGCGGCAGACAATAAATAAACAAGATTATGGCGGGGTAACCCGCCATATTTATTTGTGAAGATACGATATATTGTCTTTAATTAAACCTACACAGCTTTCGTGCCTTCCTTGCGGATGAGCCAAAGAGCGATAAAAAACCGTGTTTGTACTTTTTGATGTTTATACGCATTTCCCACCACCAGGCATGACGATACAGGATATATCGGACCAACGTCGTTTATTTAAACTGACGTTAATAAATAGCATTAAGTTTTAGCTACAGGAATTGAACATGCTTGATTTGGATCATTTAGAGAAAGCGCAAAGAATCAGTCTTACTATGCAAGTTGAAATCAGTTTGAA
Organism: Enterobacter cloacae complex sp. 277I4; assembly: GCF_050031465.1. NCBI lineage: Bacteria > Pseudomonadati > Pseudomonadota > Gammaproteobacteria > Enterobacterales > Enterobacteriaceae > Enterobacter > Enterobacter cloacae complex sp. 277I4. The sequence goes on along the minus strand of NZ_JBLGWC010000001.1, from coordinate 2,704,817 downwards.
AGGGGCATTAATTACAGGCTCGTTGAAACCTGGCGCTCGACTGATTACCAAAGAGATTGCCGATAAATTAGGAACCAGTATCACACCGGTTCGTGAGGCACTTTTGCGTCTGGTCTCCTCAGGGGCGCTGCAGGCCACACCGGCGCAGGCGTTTCTGGTGCCAGAGGTCACGCTGGAACGCTATAACGAGATCACCGCTATCAGGAAACAACTGGAACCAATGGCGGTAGCGGCCGCCTGTCAGCATATGACGCCAGCTAAGCTTGAGACGTTGCGCAAAATGTCGGATGCCTTTCATGAGGCGATGCGCAACGGCAATGTTCAGCAGGCGCTGCACGCGAATCGCGTGTTTCGGTTCACCCTTTATCAGTATGCGGAGATGCCAACGCTCAGCGCATTAATTGAGCAGCTATGGATACGCATCGGGCCCTGTATTAACTATCTGCATCAGGAGCTCAACGACATCAAAGCGTCGGCGTATCACAACGAGGAGTTACTTGCGGCACTGGAAAGAGGGGATGTTGAAGCCAGCCAGAAAGCGTTGGATAAACTGATTGATGAAGCTAATTCACTTTTACAGCGTCAATATTTTAGCTGAGGAATTATTTAGTAGCCAATCTATATTTCCGTCGTAAAACATTCACTCCATGAATAAGTCCTGATGGCTCTACGCCATCAGGAACGATATTTAAGATTACGAAAGAGAAAAACAGGCAATAAAATGCCTGTTTTAGTCCTACTCGAAACGATAAGCAACCGACAGGCCAACGCCGTAGTTACGACCCGGAGCAGGTTCGTAATAACGTCCGTTGGATTCGTTGACAATCACCGAGCCGGCATACGTTTTGTCGAACAGGTTATCAACGCGACCAAAGAGATCCAGGCCCCAGTTGCCATAGTTGAACTTATACCCGGTATTCAGACCGACCACCGTGTAAGACGGAGCCTTTGCCGTGTTTTCGTCGTCGGCCATGATATCGCTCATGTAACGCACGTCGGTACCCGCATACCAGCCTTCCTCAGGCTGCCAGCCAAACGAGGCAAAGCCCATATTGCGGGCAATACCCGGCATCCGGTTGCCGTTACAGTTGTCATCACCGCAGACGTTGGTGCGGTAGGTGGCGTCCAGATATGTCCATGCCATTTTCAGCTTCCAGTTTTCAGCAAACTGCTGATCGAGTGAAACTTCCACCCCCTGACGACGGGTTTTACCGGCGTTTTTGTAGCTGGTACGTCCGCCAGAGCTGGCATCCACCACAATTTCATCGTCGGTGTCGGTGCGGAACAGGGCCGCGGTCAGCAGGCCATTGCCGATGCGGGTTTTGCTACCCACTTCATAAGTATTGTTGGTGGACGGTTTCAGGCCAATGTTCAGCCCACCCTGGTTATCCGCGCGGTAGGAGAGTTCATTGATGGTGGGGGTTTCAAATCCACGACCTGCCGCAGCGTAAAGGTTCCACGCGTCGGTCACGGCATACTTCACCGCCCCGGCCGGGAGCCACTTGTGATAGCTCGCGTCGCCGCTGTCGTCACCGTTGCCTGGCGTAACGTAATGATCGTTGGAATCAAACCAGACGGAGCTGTAACGCACCCCGGCATCCACAGAGAGTTTCTGGGTTAACTGCCAGCGGGTTTGCAGGTAAGGATCGACGTTCCACATCAGGTTACGTTCGTTGCGGCGCTTGTCGCCTTTTACGCCGTACTCCGGTACGCCGTTGTTCATCACGAAGTTCTCATACCCGCGACGATCTTCGCTCATGTTTTCGTAGTTCAGGCCGGTGGTAAAGGTCACCGGCACCAGCAGTTCGCCGCGGTGCGTCCAGCGTGTATCGATGCCCTGATAGTGACGTTGCATATCAATCACACCGCCAGAGTGGGAGGGGCGCAGCTGTGGCTGATAAGGGATCGACTGGTACTGGGTCATTTCACGCTCGCCGGCGTACATCATGACGCTGAGATCGTCCTGCGCGCTGAGCTGGCGGTCATAGCGCAGCCCGGCCTGGGTCTGCTTGATGGTTTTGCGCGTGTTGTACTGATCGCCACGCGGAGACTGGCGCGGGTTATCCTGCCACTCCTGGTAATTCAGTCCACCCGGATCGTTGGCTTTCATGTCCACGCTGTTCAAGATCAGCGTCAGCTTGCTGGCATCGTCAATCCGCACGCCCAGTTTGGCATTGGCGAGATTCTTCCGCGCACCGCTGTGATCGCGGTAGCCTTTGGTGGTGAAGCGGGTGGTGGATACGGTGTAATCCACATCGCCCGCGTGTGTGCCGTCGCCCATCGCGCCGGTGGCTTTCATCCCGTAGCGCCAGGTACCGTAACTGCCGTAATAGCTGCTGGCCTCAATGGTCGGCGGCTGTTGACCGGTCTGGGTGTTGATGTTGATCACGCCGCCGGAGGCGTTGCCATACAGGGCAGAGAAGGGGCCGCGCAGCACTTCCACGCTCTCAACGCTGGAGAGATCGATGTTAGAGGTCTGGCCCTGGCCGTCTGGCATGGTCGCCGGGATCCCATCCACGTACATTCGAATACCGCGCACCCCGAAGGTGGAGCGGGCACCAAAGCCACGCATCGACAGCTGCAGATCCTGGGCGTAGTTCTGGCGGTTCTGAATTTGCAGGCCCGGGACGCTACCAAGCGATTCCGAGAGGTTAATGCGTGGCGCGGCGTGACGCATATCATCGCCGTTCACGACGCTGACCGCCGCCGGGGTATCAAGCTCCGATACCGTTTGTGGGGTGGCGCTGACGATCAAGGTCTGTTCATCCGCGCCCATCGCGGTGAGGGGCGAAAAGATAACAGGAGCCAGCAGCAGTGGAAGCGTAGCCCTATGGGCAGAAATGATTTTCATGAAATAAACCGGTTAAGGATAAGAAACGTACCAAATGGAACATGTGCATATATGTTAAAACTTTTGTAAATGCTTTGAAAACTATAACCGCACATTGCGTTAAGGAAAGGCGAAACGGAAAAGAAAAACTCCACATTTTGCTGATTAATGATTACTATTCTCATTAACAAAACGGCAATGCCATGACGTTGCCGACCGGAAGTGATGTCAGCAGTACACCCCCTCTTGTGAAAAAGGAATTGTTATGTCTTTACGTCATCTGTGCTCGCCGCGTCTGCGTCGTTCTCTGTTGTGTAGCGCTTTACTGCTTGCCGGTACCTTCCAGGTGCATGCTGGCGAAGAGATGTTGCGCAAAGCGGTAGGCAAAGGCGCGTATGAAATGGCCGTGAGCCAGCAGGAGAATGCGCTGTGGGTTGCGACATCACAAAGCCGTAAAATGGATAAAGGCGGAATTGTGTATCGCCTCGATCCGGTCACACTGGACGTGACGCAGGTTATTCATAACGATCTTAAACCGTTTGGCGCCACCCTGGATTCGGCCTCCCAGACGCTGTGGTTGGGTAACACCATCAATGGCGCCGTAACCGCCATTGATGCCAAAACGGGCGAGGTGAAAGGGCGCCTGGTTCTGGACGACCGCAAACGCAGTGACACGGTCAAACCGCTGCAGCCACGCCAGCTGGTGGCGGATGATGCCACCCACACCGTGTACATCACCGGGGTCGGTAAAGAGAGCGTGATCTGGGTGGTGGATGGCACAACGCTGAAGCTGAAGGATACCATTGCCAATACCGGTACTTACGGCACCGGCCTGGCGCTGGATGCGCAGGCGAAACGACTCTATACCACCAACGCCGATGGCGAACTGGTGACAATTGATACCGCCAGCAACAAAATCATCAGCCGCAAAAAGGTGCAGGATGATGGCAAAGAGCACTTCTATCTGAACCTGAGTCTGGATACGGCCGGGCAGCGTGCCTTCCTGACCGATTCAAAACAGCCGGAAGTGCTGGTGGTGAGCCTGAAAGATGGCAGCGTGATTGAGAAGATTGCGACGCCAGAGTCGCTGGCGGTGCTCTTTAACCCGACGCGCAACGAAGCGTACGTGACGCATCGTGAAGCCGGAAAGGTGAGCGTGATTGACACCAAAACCTACAAAGTGACGAAAACCTTCGACACGCCGGTCTATCCAAACAGCCTGGCGCTCTCTGCCGATGGCAAAACGCTGTACGTGACGGTGAAACAGAAATCCACCCGTCAGCAGGAAGCGACCCAGCCTGACGATGTGGTACGTATCGCGCTCTAATGCGGGCTTTGCCCGGTGGCGCTGCGCTTACCGGGCCTACAAAACCCTGAAATGTAGGCCGGGTAAGGCGAAGCCGCCACCCGGCTTTTTTATTAACGCGAGGTCTCTTCCACCAGCGGGCCGTCGTGTTTTTCATCGTCATGATGAACCGGCGCGGTGCTGTGGATTTCATGCACGCGCTTACGCACGCCAAACCAGCCGGCAATCAGCAGAACGGCCAGCAGCGGAATGGTGGCGATGGTATAGGTGCCGTTCGGGTAGTCGAACGCCATCAGTACCAGCACGCTGAACAGGAACAGCAGGGTGAGCCATGAGGTCACCGGAGCACCCGGCATCTTGAAGCTCACGTCAGCCGCTTTGCCCTCTTTAATGGCTTTGCGCAGACGCATCTGGCAGACCACGATAAAGGCCCAGGAGGCGATAATCCCCAGTGCGGCCACGTTCAGCACGATCTCGAACACGCGGGACGGCACCAGGTAGTTCAGGAACACGCCAAACACGTAGACCACCAGCGTCGCCAGGATACCGGCATATGGTACCTGCTGCTTGCTCATCTTCGACATAAACTTCGGCGCAGAGCCGCCCATCGACATGGAGCGCAGAATACGGCCGGTAGAATAGAGGCCAGAGTTGAGGCTGGAGAGCGCCGCGGTCAGCACCACGATGTTCATGATACTGCCCACGTATGGCACGCCGAGCTTAGAGAAGAAGGTCACAAACGGGCTCTGACCCGCCTGGTAGGCGTTCCATGGCAGCAGCAGAACCAACAGCACCACAGAACCCACATAGAACAGACCGATACGCCAGATCACGCTGTTAATGGCTTTTGGCACCATGGTCTGCGGGTCTTTACATTCGCCTGCCGCCGTACCCACCAGTTCGATAGAGGCAAAGGCGAACACCACGCCCTGCACCAGAACCAGTGCCGGCAGCAGACCGTGCGGGAAGAAGCCGCCGTTATCGGTTATCAGATGGAAGCCGGTTGCATTGCCGTCCAGCGGCTTACCGCTGCCGAGGAAGACGGTACCGACGACCAGGAAAATCACAATCGCCAGCACTTTTACCAGTGCAAACCAGAACTCCATCTCGGCGAACCACTTCACGCCGATCATATTCATAGTGCCGACAATCGCCAGGGCGCCAAGCGCAAAGACCCACTGCGGGATATCGCCAAACGCGCCCCAGTAGTGCATATACAGCGCAACGGCAGTGATATCGACGATACCGGTCATCGCCCAGTTAACGAAGTACATCCAGCCAGCGACATAGGCGGCTTTTTCACCGAGAAATTCGCGGGCGTAAGAGACAAAGCTGCCGCTGGAAGGGCGATGCAGTACCAGTTCGCCCAGCGCGCGAAGAATGAAGAAGGAGAAGATCCCGCACACCAGATAGACGAGGGCGAGAGCCGGGCCAGCCATCTGCAGACGTGCACCAGCACCTAAAAACAGACCTGTACCGATAGCGCCGCCGATGGCGATCATTTGAACCTGACGGTTGCCCATCGCTTTGTGGTAGCCCTCTTCATGGGAGTTTAACCAGCGACGTTTAGCAGCATGATGATCGGCTGCGCTTTTATTGCTTGTTTTCATTGAGTTACCTGTTTGCCTGTCTGAACCATTATCGTGATAGTCCTGCCTGGCAGAGAGCATACAAACGATTGCTTCTGCGCAAACACATGTCGCCTTCCCAGTCATTCTGCGTATGGATAAGGCGAAACATGGCGAGGCATCCTACCTGCAATTGATAAGCGACGCAAAATATAACCGTGCCGAAAGTGATGCACGTCGAAGGAAATCGTGTGGTCAGAGCAGACGGGGATCACAACGCGCTGAATCGTGGTGAGTTTTTAGACAAAAGATTCGCGGATTGATGATTTAAACATCAGTGGTGCTTATCAGTTGCTCAGTGGAACTAGCGGAAGGTAAACGCTATGATCGGTTTGGTTTTTATTCTGCCAGAACGAGGCTAACGGTGAAAATTAATGTAATCGGCACCAGCGGAAGTGGAAAAACCACGCTGGCAAGACGGATCGCTGATGAGCTGGCTATTCCTTATATTGAGATGGACAGGCTTTACTGGCGCCCGAACTGGCAGGGCACAGCAGATGATGCGTTTCTGGAAAAACTGGAGCATGCATTAAGCGCTTCTCAAAACTGGGTGCTCGATGGCAACTATAACCGCACGCGCCCTGTTAAATGGCGCAATGTGGATCTGGTCGTCTGGGTGGACTATGGATTTGTCCGTACGCTGTATCAGGCCGTTATCCGGGCGATCAAGCGGGCCTGGCATCAACACGAACTCTGGCCGGGAACGGGCAATAAAGAGAGTTTCCGGCGCGCCTTCCTCAGCAGAGAGTCCATTATCATCTGGACGATTAAAACCTGGCGCAACAACCGCAGGCGTTATCAGGTCGATATGCAAAACCCGGACTACGCACACATACGCTTTATCCGTATTACCCGCCGCGCTCAGGCAGAAACGCTGATTTCCTCCCTAAAGTCTTATTCTTAACAGGGTTTTATATATCTGATTTCCGGCAAACCAAATGTAAATTAATTGTTTCTCAGCGGTGAAATACGCCTTTATTAATAACGACATGTTAAGTCAAACGAGAACGCAACATGTCCTGGCGAATCAGCATTCTGGATAAAAGCCCCATCGCTGAAAATGAAACAGCCGCCGATGCGCTGGCGCGAACCCTGGCGCTGGCGCAACAGGCGGAAACTCTCGGTTATCACCGTTTCTGGATTGCCGAACACCACAACACCCCGCAGCTGGCCAGCCCCTCGCCGGAGTTATTGATTGCCTGGATCCTCGGGCAGACGACGCGTATCCGGGTGGGATCGGGCGGTGTCATGCTGCAACACTACAGCCCGTATAAAGTTGCAGAAAATTTCAATCTCCTGGCTGCCCTGGCTCCCGGACGCGTGGATCTGGGCGTTGGAAAAGCGCCTGGCGGTCTGCCGCTCTCCACCCGCGCGTTGCAACGCGGTCTGAATCAGCAGGAAAAGGGCAGCTTTGCCGAACAGCTGGCGCAGCTCGATAGCTGGATCCGTCCTGAAAATCAGTCCGCGGAGGAGGCGGTGCGCGCCACGCCGTTGCCGCCGGTTCCGGCGCAGGGATTCCTGCTGGGAGCGAGTGTCGAAAGTGCTCTGCTGGCCGCAAAGCTCAACTGGCATTTTGTCTTTGCCGCTCACCTGAATGGCGATCCCGACCTGCTGCGCGAGGTCATCACCACCTGGCGGGAACACAGCGCCCGGGAGGTGATTGTGGCGGTGCAGGTCATTGTGGCGGACTCTCAGGCCCAGGCGCACTCGCTGGCACAAAAGGTTGAAGTCTGGGGCGTGGAGCTGGCAAACGGCCAGCGCGTTACGGTGGCCAGCGAAGAGCAAGCCTATGCGTTTGCGCGTCAGGCAGGCAGCGAGCCGCTGCGTATAGCGCGTCGCGCGCAGTCGCTGGTGGCCGGGACCGCTGAGTCGGTACTGGCACAACTGGACGCTCTGCATCACCAGTGGGGGATTGACGAATTCATTATCGACACACCGGTTGCGGACGGCGCCGCGCGCGTGCAGTCCCTGCGTCTGCTGGCGCAGGCGCGACTTAACAGGGAGGTCAACGTATGCGTTTTGGCGAACAACTGATTGCCTGGCGTCGTGAGCTACACGAGCACCCGGAGCTGTCGGGCCAGGAGGTGGAAACAACCGCCCGTTTGCACCAGTGGCTGACCCATGCCGGTATTACGCCGCTACCTTATGACTTGCCTACCGGGCTGGTGGCGGAGATCGGCAACGGCAACAAACTGATTGCCCTGCGGGCGGATATTGATGCCTTACCGATCGAAGAGCGCAGCGGGGTGGCGTTTAGCTCGCAGCGTGCAGGAGTGATGCACGCCTGCGGTCACGACATCCACACCAGCGTGATCCTCGGGGCGGCATTAAAACTAAAAGAACGTGAAGCGTTGCTCAACGGCCGCGTGCGGATCCTGTTCCAGCCTGCCGAAGAGAACTTTGGCGGTGCGAAGAGCATGGTGCGGGCCGGGGCGTTACGTGACGTCAGCGCCATCTTCGGGATGCACAACGAGCCGGGGTTGCCGGTAGGTGAGTTTGCCACCCGCGGCGGGCCGTTCTATGCCAACGTCGATCGGTTTGTGATCCGCATTACCGGCAAAGGTGCTCATGCCGCACGGCCTCATGAAGGCAACGACGCGATTGTGCTGGCAAGCCAGCTTGTTACCGCGTTGCAGAGCGTCGCCAGTCGCAACGTGAATACGCTGGACTCCGTTGTGCTGAGCGTAACGCGCATTGCGGGCGGCAATACCTGGAACGTCCTGCCGGAAAGCGTTGAGCTGGAAGGGACGCTGCGCACGCATCGCACGGAAGTTCAGCAGAACGTCAAAGCGCGCGTCGGTGAAATCGCTGCCGGATTCGCCAGCGCCTTCAGTGCCCGGATTGATATCACCTGGTATGCCGGGCCGACTGCGCTGGTCAATGACGAGCATTGGGCGGCGTTTGCCACCTCGGTTGCCCGGGAAGCGGGGTATGAAACGCAGCATGCCGAGTTGCATATGGGCGGAGAGGATTTTGCAGTCTATCTGCAGCAGATCCCCGGCGCGTTTGTCAGCATTGGCAGCAATAGCCCGTATGGTTTACATCACCCGGCCTTTAATCCGGACGAAGCATTAATTGAGCCGGCTGCCCGTTATTTTGCACAGCTTGCGGAAAAAGCCCTGCAACACGTTTAATTCAGAAGAGGTGAATATGTCTGCAACCCGACAATTGCGGCTGGGGACCATTTTGCACGGTGCTTCCGGGAATATGTCCGCCTGGCGCCATCCTGCGGCGGTGGCCGATGCCAGTATTAATTTTGATTTCGTCAAAGCGACGGCGTTAAAAGCAGAGGAGGGCAAGCTCGACTTTTTATTCGTAGCCGATGGCCTCTACATAAATGAGAAGTCGATCCCGCATTTTTTAAATCGCTTTGAGCCGTTAACGGTGCTCTCCGCGCTGGCGAGCATTACCTCGCGTCTGGGGCTGGTGGGCACGTTATCCACCTCCTACAGCGAACCCTTTACCGTGGCGCGCCAGTTTGCCAGCCTGGATCATCTCAGCAACGGCCGCGCGGGCTGGAACGTCGTGACCTCGCCGCTGGAGGGGTCGGCAAGGAACTTCTCGCGTGAAAAACACCCCGAGCACGCGCTGCGCTACCGCATTGCGGATGAGTATCTCGATGTGGTGAAAGGGCTGTGGGACTCGTGGGAAGGCGATGCCTTTGTGCGCAACAAAGAGAGTGGTCAGTTTTTTGACCCCGCCAAACTGCATACCCTGGATCACCGTGGTGATTTCTTCCAGGTCGCCGGGCCGCTCAATATTGGTCGCACGCCGCAGGGACGTCCGATAGTGTTCCAGGCGGGCGCATCGGACGACGGTAAAAAGCTGGCTGCGAAGCATGCCGATGCGATCTTCACCCACCATGAAACTCTCGAAGAAGCACAAGCGTTCTACCGCGATGTGAAGCAGCAGCTGGAAAACAACGGTCGTCGTGCTTCTGATTTGCACATCTTCCAGGGCGTGAGCGTGATTGTTGGAAAAGATGCCGAAGATGTGGAAAACCAGTACCAGACCACCGCGGCGCTGGTGTCGGTTAAGGATGCCCTCAATTATCTCGGACGCTATTTCGAACATCACGATTTCAGTCAGTATCCGCTCGACGAGCCGTTCCAGGACCTCGGCGATCTGGGGAAAAACAGCTTCCGCAGCACCACGGATGAGATAAAGCGTAATGCCCGCGAACGTCAGCTGACGCTGCGTCAGGTCGCGCTGGAAGCGGCCTCACCACGCCCCCGTTTTTCCGGTACGCCGGAGCAGGTGGCGGACGGCCTGCAGGCGTGGTTCGACGGCTATGCAGCCGACGGCTTCATCATCCAAGGCGGGACGCCAGATACCTTCCCGCGCTTTGTTGACCAGGTGGTGCCGGTGCTACAGGCCCGCGGCCTGTTTCGCACTGACTACCCCGGGACCACGCTGCGCGACAGCCTGGGCCTGGACGAACCCAAAAATCAGTTCACACAACAATAAAAGAGAACCCGCTATGCAGAAACCATCGCTTATTCTGGCGCTCGCTCTGGCCTTTACCCCTGCCGTCTGGGCAGAGAATGTGAACATTAACGGCACCGGCGTGAGTATTGAGGCCAACAAAACGCCGATCAATACCGCCAAAAACGGCGATGCCATCGCGCAGTTGCCGAAAGATTATCGCTTTGCCGTGCCGGGGAAATTCACCGTCGCGGTGGCGGGCCTCAATCAACCGCCGCTGACGGTTTTCTCGGATGACAACAAAACGCTTCTGGGAAGCGAAGTTGACGTGGCCCGTCTGGTGGCGGACAGCCTCGGGCTGGAGCTGAACGTGGTGCCAACCTCCTGGGAGGACTGGCCGCTGGGGGTGGCCTCCGGGAAATACGATGCGGCGATCAGCAACATCACCGTGACTAAAGCGCGTAAGGAGAAGTTTGATTTCGCCACCTACCGTAAGGATTCGCTCGGTTTCTATGTGAAATCAACCAGTCCAATCACATCCCTGCAGAAGGCGGAGGACATTGCCGGGCTGCGGATTATTGTCGGCTCAGGCACTAACCAGGAGGCCATCCTGCTGGCATGGAACGCCGAAAACCTTAAGAAGGGACTGAAACCGTTTACCCCGGTCTACACCAAAGATGACGCGGCACAAACGCTGGCGATCCAGTCCGGGCGTGCGGATGCGTATTTTGGCCCAAACGTGATTGGCGCGTGGAAAGCGGCGCTGACCGGTAAAACCAAACTGGTGGGAAGCGTTGACGGCGGCTGGCCGAAGGCGGCGCATATCGCGGTGACGCTGAAAAAAGGCAGCGGCCTGGTGGAACCGGTGCAGACCGCGCTTAATGGCGTGATCAAAAACGGCGATTACGACAAAGTGCTGAACCGCTGGGGAGAAGGGGTGGAACGCATCCCGCAGTCGGAAGTCAACCCGGCCGGTCTGGGTGATTAAGGAGGCGCTATGAGCGAACAATTTCGTGACGTTTCGCCGGACGATGCTGACCTTCAGCCCATCATCAATGGGCTGTTCGGTGAATACGCTGCCCGCTACGGTGACTATTTTTCGAAAGATGCCGAGGTCGAGCTCACCGAGTGGTATCTGGCGCCGCAGGGGCTGTTTATCGTCCTGGAGCGTGACGGGAAGATTATTGCCACCGGCGCGTACAAACCCTTCGACGAACGCACCGCAGAAATCAAACGCATCTGGACAGACAAAAGCCTGCGTCAGCAGGGGCTTGCCGGGCGCGTGGTGCAGGAGCTGGAGCGCCGGGCGGTGCTGGCAGGCTACAGCCAGATCTACCTGACCACCGGATTTCGCCAGCCGGAAGCGGTACGGCTCTATCTTAGCCAGGGTTACCAGCCGCAGTTCGATCTTAACCGCGATCCGGAAGAGTACAGCCAGCCCCCGTTTGATGGTCGGTTGCGTTTCACCAAAACGCTGGTTCGTGAAGCGTTAAGTAAAACCGCATGAGGTACGATGATGAGCAACGTTGAAACCATAAAAGTGGTCCCGGCGCGTTATCCGCTACGGGCCGTCGGTGCCGTGGTGGCGCTGTTTGTCCTGGCGGTCGTTGTCCAGTCCGTCGCCTTTAACCCGCGCTGGGAGTGGTCTGTGTTTGCCCGCTGGTTCTTCGACCCGGTGATCCTTGAAGGCGTCGGCCAGACATTACTGCTGACGCTGATCGGCACCGCGCTGAGCGTGATTTTGGGCGGTATGCTGGCGTTGGCGAGACTCTCGTCATCCTGGCTGCTAAGCAGCCTGGCCTGGGGCTATATCTGGCTGTTTCGCTCGCTGCCCCTGATTGTAGTGCTGATCATCCTTTATAACTTTTCCTATCTCTACGACACGCTCTCGCTCGGGGTGCCGTTCACCGGCATGACCTGGGGCAGCTTTGAAACCATCAATGTGCTGGGGCAATTCTCTACCGCCGTTGTCGGGCTAACGCTGGTGCAGAGCGCCTATACCGCGGAGATCATTCGCGGGGGCTTCCTCGGCGTGGATCATGGTCAGTATGAAGCGGCCGCTGCGCTGGGGCTACCGGCCTGGCGTCGTACGGTGCGGATCATTCTGCCGCAGGCACTGCGCACCATACTGCCGTCCGGGTTTAACGAAATCATCAGTCTCGCGAAGGGGACGGCGATGGTTTACGTGCTGGCCATGCCGGAGCTGTTCTACACCATCCAGATGATTTACAACCGCACGCAGGAGGTGATCCCGCTGCTGATGGTGGGTGCCGCCTGGTACCTGGTGATTACCACCGTGTTGTCCGCTATCCAGTATGGTGTTGAGCGGGGACTGGCCCGCAGCGAACGTCGCTCGGCGGTGAATCAGAACCGTACCCTCAGCCGTACCCGTTCCCGTTCCGTCACCACCACACCCGCACAGGAGCCCGTCCATGCAAGCCTCTCATGAAGGACATATTTCCATTACCGGCGTCAGTAAATTCTTTGGTCGCCATAAAGCGCTCGATAACGTGTCGCTTGAGATCCCACCGGGATCCGTCACGGTGATCCTCGGACCGTCCGGCTCCGGTAAATCGACCCTGCTGCGCACCATCAACCACCTTGAGCGCGTCGACGAAGGGTTTATTCAGATTGACGGGGATTACATCGGCTATCGCCGTCGGGGTGACAAACTCTACGAGTTAAAAGAGAAAGAGATCCTCAAACAGCGCGTCAATGTGGGTTATGTGTTCCAGAACTTTAATCTCTTCCCGCATCTCACGGTGCTGGAAAACCTGATTGAAGCGCCTGTCGCCCATAAAAAACTGAGCAAAAAAGAGGCCGTTGAGCAGGCGTATAGCCTGCTGGATGTGGTGGGGCTGCGTGATAAAGCGGATGCCTGGTCGCGCCATCTCTCCGGCGGGCAGCAGCAGCGCATCGCCATTGCCCGCGCGCTGGCGCTGCGTCCGCGCGTCATACTGTTTGATGAACCCACCTCGGCGCTAGACCCGGAGCTGGTGGGCGAAGTGCTGGATGTCATCAAGAAACTTGCCCGTTCCGGCACCACGCTGGTGGTGGTCACCCATGAGATCGGCTTCGCCAGAGAAGTGGCTGATCAGGTGGTGTTTATGGTCGACGGTAAAATTGTGGAGCAGGGCAGCAGCGACGAGGTGCTGAACCGGCCATCGCACGCGCGAACGCGTCAGTTCCTTTCACGAGTCCTGTAAGGAGTACCCATGAAATATGGACTTCTGGCAGGGCTGGCCTTTACCGCCGCCAGCCATGCCAGTATTGATTTAAAAGCCAACGAGCAGCCGCTGCCGGTGACGGTGGATCAGCAGGCGGTGGCGAAGATCCCCGCTCATTACAAATTTGTCGAGCCGGGAACCCTCACTGTGGCCATTTCTGCGCTTAACTCACCGCCGCTGGCCCTGCTTGCCAGCGACAACCGTACGCGAATCGGCAGCGATCCGGATATCGCCCGGCTGCTGGCAGGCAGCCTGGGGCTAAAACTGAAGCTCGTTCCCACCGCCTGGGAAGACTGGCCGCTGGGGATCACCTCCGGGCGCTATGACGTGGCGCTGGTGAACATTGCGGTGACCGAACAGCGCAAAGAGAAGTTTGATTTTGCGACCTATCGCGTCGATTCGCTGGCGTTTACGGTGAAATCCACCAGTCCGGTGCGGTCGATTAACGGTCCTGAAGATCTTGCGGGTAAAAAGGTTATTGTCGGATCCGGCACCAATCAGGAGCGCATCCTGTTAGGCTGGAACGAGGAGAATAAAAAGGCCGGGCGTGAGCCCGCGCTGCCGGTGTACCTGACGGATGATGCCTCGGGCAATCTTTATATTCAGTCCGGGCGGGCGGATGTGTTCTTTGGACCACAGTCGGTCGCGGCGTATAAAGCCGCGCTGACCGGTAAAACGCGCGTTGTCGGGCTGGGCCCGAAAAAAGCGTATGTCGCCACGACCACCAAAAAAGGCAATCAACTGGTCTACGCCCTGCAGGCCGCGCTGGACGGCGCGATCACGCGCGGGGAGTATCAGAAGGTGCTGGCGCGCTGGGGAGAGCAGGGCGAAGCGGTGACACACTCGGAGGTTAACCCGCCTGGGATCACGTATTAATTGTGCTCTACACTTAGGATTTTCACTCCTGAGAGGGCAACATGATCAAACTTTATGGTGCACCCGGCTGGGGCTCGGCAATCAGCGAAGTGATGCTGACTCTGGCAGACATCCCTTACGAGTTTATTGATGTGGACGGGTTTGATGCGCCCGGTCCGCAGCGCGAATTGCTGCAAAGACTCAATCCATTGTGTCAGGTGCCGACACTGGCGCTGGAAAATGGCGCGATCATGACCGAAACAGCCGCCATCGCCCTGATGGTGCTCGACAGGTGTCCCGATCTGGCGCCGCCCGTCGGACAGGCAGAACGTCAGCAATTTCAGCGCTTGCTTATCTGGTTTGTCGCGAACGTCTATCCGACCTTTACCTATGCCGATTATCCCGAACGCTGGGTGCCTGACGCACCGGAACAGTTGAAGAAAAATTGTATCGAATACCGCAAATCCCTCTATTTGTGGTTCGATAGCCAGCTCAAAGCGGCCCCGTTTGCGCTGGGTGAACAGCTTACGCTACTCGACGTCTATATTGCGGTCGCACGTACCTGGGGGCCACGGCATGCGTGGTTTGCCGAGAATACGCCAAAGATAACGGCCATTGCAGACGCCGTGTGTCAGCTTCCTGAACTGCACAAGGTGTTAAAGGCAAACGGCATTATCTGATAACGTGTAAACCTGATTCATAACAGGAAGCCTGCACATGCCACATGTAGATATCAAATGTTTTCCCCGGGATTTAAACGACGAACAAAAAAACGCGCTGGCGGCTGATATTGCCGAGGTGATAATTCGTCATTTCAACAGTAAAGACAGTTCAGTGTCGGTGGCGTTAAACCAGGTTAATCCTGAAGACTGGAAAGCGCAGGTCTGGGACAGCGAAATTGGCCCGAAGCTGGATTCGTTGATTAAAAAGCCCGGCTATTCGATGTAATTTTATTTGCCGGGCAGCGGCCTCGTTGACCCGGCATTTAAGTTTCTCCCGACATTTCGCAAAAATCGATAATACGATCCTGTGACGTTTCCGTTACACTTTCCCTCTCTAAAACTTTCACGAAATCATCTGGTAAGCACAGCAGTTGCGTTAAATTCAGTACAGGATAATTTTCTCATGACAAAATTACCTCAGTTCTCACTCGCCTTTTTTCATCCTCGTTACTGGCTCAGCTGGACAGGCATTGCAGCGCTCTGGTGCATTGTGCAGCTCCCGTATCCCCTTTTATTAAGAATCGGACACGGGCTTGGTCGTCTGGCCATGCGTTTGCTTCCCCGTCGTGTGGACATCGCTCGCCGCAACCTTGAGCTCTGTTTTCCCGACATGAAAAAGGATGAGCGCGAAAAGCTACTGCAGCGTAATTTTGAATCGGTTGGCATGGGCGTCATCGAAACCGGGATCGCCTGGTTCTGGCCTGACTGGCGTGTGCGTAAATGTTTCAGCGTCAGCGGATATGAACATATGGAAGAGGCCCGGGCGCGCGGAAATGGCGTGGTGCTCATCGGTATGCATTTTCTCACGCTTGAACTGGGGGCGAGGATCTTTGGCATGCTCAACCCGGGTGTCGGTGTTTATCGCCCTAACAATAATGCGCTGCTGGACTGGCTGCAGACGCGCGGCCGTCTGCGCTCAAATAAAACCATGCTGGATCGCTACGACCTGAAGGGCATGATCCGCGCCCTGAAGCAGAATGACATTCTCTGGTACGCCCCGGATCACGACTACGGCAAAACCAACAGCGTGTTTGTACCGTTCTTTGCGGTTCCTGATGCCGCGACAACCGCCGGAAGTTATATGCTGGTGAAGAGTGCCAGACCGGCGGTGATCCCGTTCGTTCCACGCAGAAAGGCAGACGGCAGCGGTTACGAACTGATTATTCTTGAAGATATCGGCGAAACGCTGCAGGGCGGTGATAAAGCGTCGGTAGCCACGCAAATGAACAGGGCGATTGAGCGCGCGGTGCTGATGGCGCCGGAGCAATATATGTGGTTGCACCGACGCTTCAAAACCCGTCCTGAAGGCCAGCCGGACAGATATGCGCGCAAAAAAAGCGTGGTCACTTCCAACAGTACTGTATCTACAGGCGACATGCCTGAACAGTCAGGCATTCAGCACTAAAGTATGCCCTCACCGTAACGTGAGGGCAGGCTGACGGCTACAGCGCAGCCCTGCGGTACGGCGCATAATCTGCTTGCCACCAGGTCTCTTCAATCCGCGCCAGCAATATCTCATCCTCCATGGCTGGCGCAACACCTTGCTCAATGGCCGCTCTGGCGACGGCAAACGCGATATGGCGTGACACCGTTTCTATATGATCCACCGGCGGCAATAATCCACCTTTTTCGGTTGTCACCAGCGGCGACTGCGCGGCCAGGCTGCGGCTTGCCGCCATCAGCATCTCCTCGGTGACCCGGCGTGCATGGCAGGCCAGAATACCCAGCCCCAGCCCGGGGAATACATAGGCGTTATTACACTGGGCAATATCGTACTGCTCGCCCTGCCAGAACACCGGCGCAAACGGGCTGCCGGTGGCGACGAGCGCGGCGCCCTGTGTCCAGGCAATGAGATCCTGCGGTTGCGCCTCCGCGCGGGATGTGGGGTTAGAAAGCGGCATAATCACCGGACGCGGGCAGTGGCGATGCATCTCTTTCACAATCTCTTCGCTGAAGAGGCCCGGCTGGCCTGAGACCCCAATCATTACCGTCGGATGCGCGTTTTTAACCACGTCCAGCAGCGAAATATTGTTCGACTCAACCTGCCAGTCGCGGATCGCCTCGCGCGCCGTGAGCAGGTTTTTCTGGAAGTCGAGGAGGTTGGTCATATCGTCAGTCAGCAGGCCAAAGCGATCGACCATAAAGACCCGACTGCGGGCTTCGGCTTCGGTTAGCCCGTCATCCATCATCAGCGCCACGATTTTTTCGGCAATGCCGCAACCGGCGGATCCGCTCCCCAGGAAGACCACGCGCTGATCGCGAACACGGGTCCCGGCAGCATGGGCGGCAGCAATCAGCGTGCCCGCGGTCACGGCGGCGGTACCCTGGATATCGTCGTTGAAACAGCACAGCTGGTCGCGGTAGCGCTGCAGCAGTCTAGTGGCGTTTTTCTGCGCGAAATCCTCAAACTGCAGCAATACATTGGGCCAGCGCTGCTTCACGGTACTGATAAACATGTCCATAAACTCGGCGTACTGATCGTCGCTGATGCGTGGGTGACGCCAGCCCATATACATGGGATCGTTCAGATGCTGCTGATTATTGGTACCGACATCGAGCATAATCGGCAGGGTAGACGCCGGGTGGATCCCACCACAGGCGGTATATAACGAGAGTTTTCCAATGGGTATTCCCATCCCACCAATTCCCTGATCGCCAAGCCCCAGAATACGCTCTCCGTCGGTCACGACGATGACGCGAATATCATTGCGTGAGAAGCTTTGCAGCATTTCATCAATACGGTGACGATTGGGCCAGGAAATAAACAGCCCACGCGCGCGGCGATAAATAGTCGAGAAGTGTTCGCACGCTTCTCCTACCGTGGGGGTATAGATAATGGGTAACGTCTCTTTCAGGTGCGAACGCAGCAGGTTGTAAAACAGCGTCTCATTAGTATCCTGGATATTACGCAGATAAACGTGGCGGGAAATATCGCTTTTAAAATGACAGAATTGTACCCAGGCGCGTTCGGTTTGTTCCTCGATGGTTTCAACGTTGTGTGGCAACAAACCGTGCAGATTAAAGTTATCACGTTCTTCTTTAATAAATGCGAGCCCTTTATTTAATAACGGATTTTCCAGTAATACGGCGCCGCTATAAGGGGTATACAGTACTTCTTTGCGAGACATGAATGACTCCTGAATTTCAATAATCGGATAAGGTTCAGTTGCAGGCGCAGGTTTATTTATGTCTTTGGTTTCGCGCTAATCTAGCGGTTAAGGATCATAGGCGTAGTGATAACGGTCACAGTCTTTCTGGTTTAATTAATTTCAAAACACCGACGCAGCGATTAAAAACTTTAGTTACGAAAAGATGAATTAAGTTATTTAAAAACAAATTCTCGTGCTGTTCACATTTCCGGCGAAATCGCCATGCTAATTTCTCGGTGTACCATTTTTATAAATGGCAATTTGAATACGATTAAATATTAAAGCTTTATTAAGTACAGGCCAATTACGATTTATTTCTGTTTATTGATATCCGAACCTACTAATCCGGTGATTATATGAAAAATAATTCTGTAACCACGTCTCCAGTCGCTTCACGTTTTGCTTTTGGGTTGAGCAATGCTGAAGTTGGCGCGGTCCCGTTGATGCTGTTTGTCGGGATCGCGGCCATTGTGGCCACCTCCGCGTGGGCGGAGCTGCTGCCGAAAAACATGATCGGTGGACTCGCGGTGATCATGACGCTCGGTTTCGCCTTTGCCAAAATTGGCCGACAGATCCCGCTGCTGAAAGATATTGGTGGCCCGGCAATATTGTGCCTGATGCTGCCCTCGGTGCTGGTCTATTTTGGCGTATTCGAGAAACACACCCTGGATACGGTTCACCTGCTGATGAAAGAGGCCAATTTGCTCTATTTCGTCATCGCCTGTCTGGTGGTGGGGAGCATTTTGGGGATGAACCGCGTGCTGTTGATTCAGGGGATGATCCGCATGTTCGTTCCGCTGGTGGTGGGTACCCTGATGGCCGTGCTGACCGGCTTACTCGTTGGTTCGCTGTTTGGCTATACGCCGTATCACACCTTCTTCTTCATCATCGTACCGATTATCGGCGGAGGGATTGGCGAGGGGATTTTACCGTTGTCGCTGGCCTATTCGGCGATACTGGGTCAGACACCTGACGTCTACGTGGCGCAACTGGCACCGGCCGCCGTAGTGGGGAATATCTTTGCCATTATTTGTGCGGGTACGCTGGCGCGCCTCGGGGCAAAACGTCCCTCGCTTTCAGGCAATGGCATGTTAACCCGCAGCAAAGATGACACAAGCCTGTTTGCCAGCGCGCAGAGCGTACAGCAGACGGATTTCCATCTGATGGGGGGCGGGTTGCTGATGGTGTGTGCGTTTTTTATCGTTGGCGGACTGTTTGAGAAGCTGGTGCATATTCCCGGCCCGGTGCTGATGATCCTCATCGCCGTGCTGTGCAAATACTTCAAGGTGATCCCGGCCTCCATGGAGCAGGGCGCGCACAGTTGCTATAAATTTGTCTCCGCTGCGCTGGTCTGGCCGTTGATGATTGGTCTCGGCATGCTGTACGTGCCGCTCGAGAGCGTGGTGTCGGTCTTTTCGGTGGGATACGTGGTGGTGTGCGGTTCGATCGTCATCGCAATGGCGCTGAGCGGCTATTTTATTGCGTCGCGCCTGAATATGTACCCGGTGGAAGCGGCGATTGTCACCTGCTGTCATAGCGGGCTGGGCGGGACAGGAGATGTGGCAATTCTTTCCGCGTCTAACCGCATGTCGCTGATGCCGTTTGCCCAGATTGCGACCCGCATTGGCGGTGCGTCGACGGTGATTTTCGCCACGCTTCTGATGGGCTGGTTAATGGCGCACTGATCCCGGATGTCAGAAGACTGAATCGCAACGACATTTTCAGCACGCCGCTGCGGTTCAGTTCTTTATAAATATCCCTGCGCTGGATAGAATTACCGCATTCACAGCGACGGGAAACCGCACGATGACCGGAAGAGTTGATTACCAGATTGAAAAATTTCTCTTTACCGAAGCCGCCGAACCGGAGCGTCTGACGCGCCAGTGGGCGGAGGTACTGGAAGAGTGTCGGGAGCAACAGGCCGGTGCAGAAGAACGCCTGCGACTTGCGCTGCTGAATGTGGATTACGTCACCAGCTTTGAGCTTCCTTTCCGGTTACTCCTCACCCGCGCCCCGCAGTTAATTGACGGCCTCAGAAAAGAGCTTCAACTCAGCCAAAAAAATGTGCTTTTTAACGGCAAGCGCTTCGGCTGTGTTTATAGCCTGAAAATGAATCTGGACGGGATCCCCGATGAATTTAACTACCACCTGAAAACGCGTATCCAGCGCAGTGATAGCGAAGGGGGGAGCGAAGTGCCGTACCGGCAAATCGCCCAGCAGGTGAAAGCGCCCCGTGAGCGATTAAAGTTAGCGCTGGAAAACGGGCTCGCGGTCACCGCACTCGACGGGCTTTTCTGGTTCGGCATTCAGCGCATCGCGGCCGATGTGCAACGGTTGCGCAAAACGGGGATGAGAATAACCACCTCCGGGACCGAGGTCTTTGATACCCTGACCAGGACCCGACGGCAGATCCCGGTCTATCGTCAGGAGAAAGCGTAGCGTTGCCACGGATATTAACGTAACCGCAGGGCTACTCAGTCCGCAGCAATATCGCCATCAGCCCAGGAAAACGGGCATCCAGATCGTCTCTTCGCAGTGAAATCATATTCTCTCGCCCCTGCGGGCGCTGCCAGATTACACCGCTGTCGCGCAGTACGCGCCAGTGGTGGGTCATGGTGGATTTCACCACATCGTCCGGGCGCAGCGCGTTGCAGCTCAGTTCACTGCCATCGGCCAGCCTGCGGATAATCGATAGCCGGAGCGGGTTGCCGAGAGCAAACAGCACATTTTCCAGCAGTATTTGTTCAGGTTCGGGGTGGTTTGGGATCATCGTTTTCCTGCGTCAACGTTCAGATTGAGCTATATCAACAATAGGTCAACCGTGAAAAAATAGTTCGATAATACTCGTACAATAGGACTATTATAGCAAACGAACGCACAGGCGACCATCCCGGTCGTCACAACTCAGTCTTACAGACTTAAGGAAATATTATGCCCCGACCCATCCCTCTCGAACGTTATCGCAACATCGGTATTTCCGCGCATATCGATGCCGGTAAAACGACAACCACCGAACGCATCCTGTTTTACACCGGGATGAGCCACAAGCTGGGTGAAGTACACGATGGCGCGGCAACAACCGACTGGATGGCGCAGGAGCAAGAGCGCGGGATCACCATTACCTCCGCGGCCGTCAGCTGCTTCTGGCCGGGTATGGACAGAGGGTTTGAACCGCACCGGATCAATATCATCGACACCCCGGGGCACGTGGATTTCACCATTGAGGTGGAACGTTCCATGCGCGTGCTGGACGGTGCCGTCATGGTGTACGACTCCGTGGGTGGCGTGCAGCCACAGTCAGAGACCGTCTGGCGTCAGGCGAATAAATATCATGTGCCGCGCCTGGCGTTCGTCAACAAAATGGACCGTCCGGGTGCCGATTTCTTCCGCGTCGTACGGATGATGCAGGAACGCCTGAAGGCGAATCCGGTGCCCATTGTGATCCCTGTGGGCGCGGAAGAGCATTTCACCGGCGTGGTGGATCTCATCAAGATGCGTACCATTGTGTGGGATGATGCCACGCAGGGCATGGTGTTTAACTATGCGCCGGTACCGGACGAATTGCTGAGCACCGCGCAGGAGTGGCGGGAAAAAATGGTCTCTGCGGCAGCAGAAGCCAGCGACGCGCTGATGGATAAATACCTGGAGACGGGCGACCTTGATGAGGCTGAGATCATCAAAGGGCTGCGTACTCGGACCATCTCCGGTGAAATCCAGCCGATGCTGTGCGGCAGCGCCTTTAAAAACAAAGGGGTACAGCGCATGCTCGATGCGGTGATTGAGCTGATGCCATCGCCGCTGGATGTACCGGCCATCGACGGTGTGGACGAAAAAGGGCAGCATGCGGAGCGTCATCCAAGTGATGAAGAACCGTTTTCTGCGCTGGCGTTCAAACTGATGAGCGATCCGTACGTCGGGCAGTTGACCTTTATTCGCGTTTACTCTGGCGTGTTGAGAAAAGGCGACGCGGTGTATAACCCGGTGAAGGGCAAGAAAGAGCGTATCGGACGCATCGTGCTGATGCATGCCAACGATCGTCACGAGGTGGACGAGCTGCGCGCCGGTGATATTGCGGCCTGTGTGGGTCTGAAGGATGTGACCACCGGGGACACGCTCACCGATCCGAATGCGATCATCACGCTTGAGCGAATGGAGTTCCCGGACCCGGTGATCTCCCTTGCCATCGAGCCAAAAACCAAGGGCGATCAGGAGAAGATGGGCATTGCCCTGCAACGCCTGGCGGCGGAAGATCCGTCGTTCCGTCTGCATACCGATGAAGAGTCCGGCCAGACGATTATCTCCGGTATGGGTGAGCTACATCTTGAGATTATCGTCGATCGCATGAAGCGTGAGTTTGGCGTCGAGGCGAACATCGGCCGTCCGCAGGTGACCTACCGCGAGACGCTGCGCAAAGCGGTGAAAGATATCGAAGGCAAATTTGTCCGGCAGTCCGGCGGTAAAGGGCAGTACGGGCATGTGGTCCTGAGCCTTGAGCCGTTAGAGCCTGGTAGTGGCTTCAAGTTTGAAGATGCCACGAAGGGTGGCGTGGTGCCGCGTGAGTATATTCCCTCTGTGGAAAAAGGGCTGCGCGAAGCCATGAACAGCGGCGTGCTGGCGGGGTATCCGGTTGTCGATGTAAAAGCGACCCTGACCTTTGGGTCGTATCACGACGTCGACTCCTCGGAAATGGCGTTCCGCATGGCGGCGATCCTCGGGTTTAAAGAGGGCGCTCGCAGAGCGGATCCGGTGATCCTTGAGCCGGTGATGCATGTCGAGGTGGAAACGCCGGAAGAGTACGCCGGTAATATTATGGGCGATCTCTCATCCCGTCGTGGCATGGTGCAGGGCATGGAAGAGCAGTACGGCAGCCAGATTATCCGCGCTGACGTGCCGCTGGCAGAGATGTTTGGATACGCCACCACGCTGCGCTCGATGTCGCAAGGCCGCGCGACCTACACGATGGAGTTCCACCATTTTGCGGAAGCGCCGCGCAATGTGGCGGATGAGATTATTGCTCGGCGAGCGAAGTAATACATTCACCCTCTCCCCGATGGGGGGAGGGTTTATCAATCCAGCGCCTTCACCATTTTCCCACTCGTCACAAACGTCCCGGCTCCCAGATGGTGCAGGGTATTCAGCTTATCCCCGTCAAACTGCCAGCGTCCGGCGACAAACGCGCGTTCATCGGCGGCGGCTGAAACCACTTCCCCGAACAGCGTATCGTACTTTTCTGCCGCGGATGTAACGGGTAATAACCGGCACTCCATCCACGCCAGACATTTCTCTTCAATGACGGGCAGGCCGAGTGCCGGACCGTTCACCACCGGGATGCCGTAGCAGTTGAATTTGTCTTCGTCGCGCCCGCTAACGCTACCCACCGCGTAGGTCCAGTTGGCGGCGGACACGCCGGGAATGACGATGCCAAATTGCCCACTGCGTTCAATCAGTTCACGCGACCAGGTGCTTTTATCCACCACAATGGCGATACGCGGTGGTTCAAACTCAACCGGCATCGACCACGCGGCAGCCATAACGTTACGCCTGTCCAGGGTTTCATCCCGACTGGTGATAAGCACGGTGGGACCATGGTTTAAAAGACGGCTGGCATGACGTAATTCAACAGGACGAAAGTGGTTCATAGGGTCTCCTCATCAATAACGATGAGTATGACGAAAAAGCACGGAAATCAAAGTGGACACGTAAAATTAGTTTATAAACAGAACATCACTGTTAAAGGAAACTGATGCATGTCCCCATTTCTGACTGCCTATTTCGCCCGCATCGGCTGGAAACAACCGGCTACTGTTGATATCGACACCTTGCGCGCGCTGCATTTACATCACAACTGTGCGATCCCGTTTGAGAATATCGATGTCGTTCTGCCGCGCGAAATACAGCTCGACGATCAAAGCCTTGTCAACAAACTGGTTAAGGCGCGTCGCGGGGGGTATTGCTTTGAACAAAATGGCTTGTTTGAGCGCGTGTTGCGCGAAGTTGGGTTTACGGTGCGCAGCGTGCTGGGACGTGTGGTATTAGCGAATCCACCGCAAATGCCGCCGCGCACGCATCGCCTGTTGCTCGTCGAACTAAACGGCGAACGCTGGATTGCCGACGTTGGGTTTGGCGGCCAGACGCTGACGGCATCGATTCGTCTGCTTGCCAACGAAGAGCAGGAGACGCCGCATGGGCTGTATCGTCTGCTGAGCGAGGGGAACGACTGGGTACTGCAATTCCGTCACCATGAGCACTGGCAGTCGATGTATCACTTTGACCTGACGACACAATATTTCAGTGATTACGTCATGGGGAATTTCTGGTCAGCGCACTGGCCGCAGTCCCATTTCCGCCATCATCTGCTGATGTGTCGCCATCTGCCTGACGGCGGCAAACTGACGCTGACCAACTTCAACTTTACCCATTGGCAAAAGGGCCATGTGGAGGAGCAAATCCATCTACCCGATGCTGCGGCGCTGTATCAGTTGATGCAGGAGCGCTTCGGGCTGGGTGTTGACGATCCGAAGCACGGTTTTTCCCTGGCAGAGTTGACGGCGGTGATGGCAGGGTTTGATACACATCCTCAGGCCGGGAAATAGCCCGGTGGCAGCTACGCCTTACCGGGCCGACAGGTGCTTGAACGTAGGTCGGGTAAGGCGCAGCCGCCACCCGACAAAATCAACGGCGCGATCTCACCACCTGATACCGACGGGTAAAATATTCAAACGGCGCGCTCCACACGTGTACCAGACGGGTGAACGGGAAGATAAGGAAGATTGTCATCCCCAGCACCAGATGAACGCGGAAGATGGGGGCAACGCCACTCAACATTTCCGATGAGCCGCCCTTAAACGTCACAATTCCCTGCGCCCAGCCGACCAGCTTCATCATCTCACTTCCGTCAGGATACTGGGCGGAGAAAGGAATAGTCGATAGCCCCAGAATGCACTGTATCAGCAGGATACTCATGATGATGATATCCGGCGTGGTGGAAGTGGCGCGCACCCGCTGGTTGAACAGGCGGCGAATCAGCAGCATGGACCCGCCAATCAACGTCAGCACGCCGCAAATCCCCCCTGCAATCATGGCTAACTGCTGCTTAACCGCGACGGGTAAAAACCAGGCATACATCCAGTGCGGGGTTAGCATGCCGAACAGGTGGCCGAAGAAAATCCCCAGGATCCCAATATGAAACAGGTTAGAGGCCCAGTTCATACCGCGTTTGCTGAGCATCTGGCTCGATGAGGCGCGCCAGGTGTATTGCCCGTAGTCGTAGCGCAACCAGCTGCCGAGGAAAAACACGGTGGCGCAGATGTAGGGGTAAATGTCATAGAAAAAGACGTTCAGGTAATGTGTCATTTTAGGCCTCCGGCGCTGACGTCCACATACTGCGGCGCGACGTCCTGGCTAAAGCGTCGTTGATAGTGCTGCATCGGCGAGCTGTCGCACGATGTGGCGTTGTCTTCGATAAACTTGACCTGTTCCTCTTCCCAGACGGCGTCCAGCGCCTGGCGGGTGTCATCGCGTTTCTCCGTGGCCACCTGTTTCGCCACGCTGTCGCTGGAAAGCCGCGTTCCGGCCAGCACCAGCAGGGCATCGAACAGCTGATAATGGGCCACGCCGCGCTGCTTCAAACGCCCGCCAATCAGCGCCAGGATAGGCGCGACGTTCTGCAATCCTTCGCGCGCCTCGTCGTCCGTAACGATACTGAGGTACTCCAGATAGAGCGGCAGATAGTCCGGCAGTTCGCGGCAGTCGAGCTGTAGCCCGGCTTTCTCATACTGGCCCATCAGGTCAACCATCGCCTGACCGCGATCGCGGGATTCAGCGTGAACATGCTCGAATAGCAGCAGCGACGTCGCGCGGCCACGCTCAAATACCTCGCACCACTCGGCCTGTTTATCCAGCAGCGGGGCGCTCAGGTGCTGACGGGCAAACGACAGCAGCATGGGTGCGTCCTGCTCAATGAGCGAAAGCGCTTCCTCGCGATTTTCCCACAGAGTCTCATCGGGATACTCAATCAGCAGCGCGATGATTTTGAGGATCTGCATTACTCTCCCTCCCCATGTTCGCGCACCTCGGTGATGTTGATGGCATCAATCCGGCTGCTGTTGAAGAGGTTAAATTTGGTGTCAGAGCCGTGGCAGCCGTCGCCAAAAGTGAAGCCGCAGCCGTTACGTTCCGGGAAGGCATCGCGCGCCATTTCACGGTGGCTGGTGGGGATCACGAAACGATCCTCATAGTTGGCGATGGCCAGATAGCGGTACATCTCTTCAACCTGTTCCACGGTAAGGCCTACCTCCTCAATCGCACGGGTGTCCGTGACGCCTTCTACCGTCTGGGAGCGCTTGTAGTGTCGCATCGCCATCATGCGTTTAAGGGCGCGCAGCACCGGGCCGGTATCCCCCGCGCTGAGCATGTTCGCCAGGTACTGCACCGGAATGCGCAAGCTCTCCACGGCAGGCAGGACGCCGTCGCTCTGTGGCAGGCCGCCTGCGTCAGCGTAGGACTGGATCGGTGACAGCGGCGGCACATACCAGACCATCGGCAGGGTGCGGTATTCCGGGTGCAGCGGCAGGGCCAGCTTCCAGTCCATCGCCATTTTGTAGACCGGGGAGCGCTGGGCCGCATCAATCACGTTCTGCGGAATACCCTGTTTCAGCGCTTCTTCAATCACCGCCGGGTCGTTCGGGTTGAGGAACACGTCGCACTGGCGTTCGTAGAGATCGGTTTCATGCTCGGTGCTGGCGGCCTCCTCAATACGGTCCGCGTCATACAGCAGCACGCCGAGATAGCGGATGCGCCCGACGCAGGTTTCCGAGCAGACGGTCGGCTGGCCGGATTCAATGCGCGGGTAGCAGAAGATGCATTTTTCTGACTTGCCGCTCTTCCAGTTGAAGTAGATCTTTTTGTACGGACAACCGCTGATGCACAGACGCCAGCCGCGGCATTTGTCCTGATCAATCAGCACAATGCCGTCCTCTTCGCGCTTGTAAATGGCGCCGCTCGGGCAGGTGGCGACGCAGCTTGGGTTCAGGCAGTGCTCGCACAGGCGCGGCAGGTACATCATGAAGGTGTTTTCAAACTGGCCGTACATCTCTTTCTGGATCTTCTGGAAGTTACGGTCGCGGGCGCGTTTTTCGAATTCGCCGCCCAGCAGCTCCTCCCAGTTGGGTCCCCAGACGATTTTATCCATCCGCTTGCCGTCAATCAGCGAGCGCGGGCGAGCGGTAGGGAGGTGATCCCCCTCCGGCGCGCGGTGCAGGTCCTGATAGTCAAAGGTAAAGGGCTCATAGTAATCGTCAATCTGCGGCATGACGGGGTTAGAAAATATTTTCGACAGCACCCCCATTTTGCCGCCGAGACGCGGCGTCAGCTTACCGTGAATACCGCGGATCCAGCCGCCTTGCCACTCTTCCTGATCTTCCCAGTTTTTCGGGTAGCCGATCCCCGGTTTGGTTTCGACGTTGTTAAACCATGCATACTCCATCCCTTCACGCCCGGTCCAGACGTTTTTACAGGTGACCGAGCAGGTGTGGCAGCCAATGCATTTATCGAGATTCAGTACCATGCCAACCTGTGAACGTATTTTCATTTTTTCGTCTCCTGTACCTGATCCCGACCTTCGCCATCCAGCCAGTTAATGTTTTTCATTTTGCGGATCATAATGAACTCGTCGCGGTTGGAGCCAACGGTGCCGTAATAGTTGAAGCCGTAAGCCAACTGCGCGTAACCGCCAATCATGTGCGTCGGTTTCGGGCAGACGCGGGTCACCGAGTTATGAATACCGCCGCGCCGTCCGGTCACCTCGGAACCCGGAATGTTAAGAATGCGCTCCTGGGCGTGGTACATCATGGTCATACCCGGCGGCACGCGCTGGCTGACCACCGCGCGGGCGGTGAGGGCGCCGTTGGCGTTGAAGGCTTCAATCCAGTCGTTGTCCTCAATGCCCAGCTCACGCGCGTCGGTTTCACTGATCCAGACAATCGGCCCGCCTCGCGACAGGGTCTGCATCAGCAGGTTTTCGCTGTAGGTAGAGTGGATGCCCCATTTCTGGTGCGGCGTCAGGAAGTTGAGCGCTTTTTCCGGGAAGCCGTTCGGCGGGATCTCGCGCATATGGCTGACGCTGCGGGTATCAATCGGCGGACGGTAAGCCACCAGACTTTCGCCGAAGGCGCGCATCCATGGGTGATCCTGATACAGCTGCTGACGGCCGGAGAGGGTGCGCCACGGGATCAGCTCGTGAACGTTGGTATAACCCGCGTTGTAGGAGACATGCTCGCTTTCCAGACCGGACCAGGTCGGGCTGGAGATGATTTTACGCGGCTGCGCCTGAATATCGCGGAAGCGGATTTTTTCATCTTCTTTATTCAGCGCCAGGTGGGTGTGGTCGCGTCCGGTCAGTTCGCCCAGCGCCTCCCACGCCTTCACTGCCACCTGACCGTTGGTTTCCGGTGCCAGCGCGAGGATCACTTCGGCGGCATCAATGGCCGTCTCGATACGCGGACGGCCTTTCGCCGGACCGTCGAGCTTGACGTAGTTCAGCTTGCCGAGGAACTCGACCTCGTTTTGCGTGTTCCACGAGATCCCTTTCCCGCCGTTGCCGAGCTTGTCCAGCAAGGGGCCGAGGGAGGTAAAGCGCTCCCAGGTTTCCGGGTAGTTACGCTCGACGACCGCAATGTTCGGCGCGGTTTTGCCGGGGATCAGATCGCATTCGCCTTTGCGCCAGTCCTGAATATCAAACGGCTGGGACAGTTCCGCCGGGGAGTCGTGCTGCAGAGGCTGCAACACGACGTCCGTTTCCGTACCAAGATGGCCGACGCACACGTCAGAGAAAACTTTGGCGATGCCTTTGTAAATCTCCCAGTCGCTGCGCGATTCCCACGCCGGGTCGACGGCGGCAGACAGCGGATGAATAAACGGATGCATGTCGGAGGTGTTCATGTCGTCCTTTTCATACCAGGTGGCGGTGGGCAGGACGATGTCAGAGAACAGGCAGGTGCTGGACATACGGAAATCGAGCGTTACCAGCAGGTCGAGTTTGCCCTCAATGGCGTTAGTCTGCCAGTCGACCTCTTCAGGCTTCACGTCATCGGTCGAGCCTAAATCTTCTCCCTGGATCCCGCTTTCGGTGCCGAGCAAATACTTGAGCATGTACTCGTGGCCTTTGCCGGAGGAGCCAAGCAGGTTCGAGCGCCAGACAAACAGATTGCGCGGGTGGTTTTTACCGCTGTCGGGCTGCTCGCAGGCGAAGCGGATATCGCCCGATTTCAACGCCTGAACGGTGTACTCCTGCGGCGACAGGCCTGCTGCCTCAGCGCGGGCTTTGATGTGCAGCGGGTTGAGGTTGAGCTGCGGCGCCGACGGCAGCCAGCCCATACGCTCGGCGCGGACGTTGAAGTCGATCAGGTGACCGGTGAATCGGGATGCATCCGCCAGCGGAGAAAGCAGCTCCTGCGCTGTCAGCTTCTCATAGCGCCACTGGCTGGCGTGGTTGTAAAAGAATGAGGTGCTGTTCATCTGGCGCGGCGGGCGGTTCCAGTCCAGCGCGAAGGCCAGCGGCAGCCAGCCGGTTTGCGGACGCAGCTTCTCCTGGCCCACGTAGTGCGACCAGCCACCGCCGCTTTGGCCTACGCAGCCGCAGAAGACCAGCATGTTGATCATGCCCCGGTAGTTCATGTCCATGTGGTACCAGTGGTTTACCCCGGCACCGAGAATGATCATCGAGCGTCCATGCGTTTTGTGCGCCGTGTCGGCAAACTCACGGGCAATTTTTTCAATCAGATACGCGGGGACACCGGTGATCTGTTCGCCCCAGGCCGGTGTATACGCTTTGATCTCACCATAATTTTCAGCCGCGTTACTGTCTTCCAGACCACGATCGAGACCGTAGTTGGCAAGCACCAGATCGTACACGCTGACCACATGTTTCTGGCTGCCATCGGCAAGCGTCAGGGTTTTACTTGGCACGCGGCGGGTCAGCACCGGCTCCTGCTTCACGCTGCGAAAATGCGGATTCTCATTGCCGCCAAAGTAGGGGAAGGCGACATCCGCCACGCTGTCGTGGGTGATCAGCAGGGAAAGGGTCAACTCCGTTTCCTGACCCGCAGCCAGCGATTCCAGGTTCCATTTGCCTTTTTCGCCCCAGCGGAAGCCAATGGAACCGTTAGGAACCACCAGATTACCGGCAATATCAAAGGCGACGGTTTTCCACTCCGGGTTGTTGGCTTCGCCCAGCCCGTCAACAAGGTCGGACGCCCGCAGCATGCGTCCCGGCACCAGACGACCATCGGCCTGCTCATCCAGCAGAACCAGCATCGGCATGTCGGTGTAGCGGCGGCAGTAGTTGAGGAAGTAGTCGCTTGGGTTATCGAGGTGGAACTCTTTGAGGATCACATGTCCCATGGCCATCGCCAGCGCGCTGTCGGTCCCCTGTTTGGGGGCGAGCCACTGGTCGCTCAGTTTGGCAACTTCTGAGAAGTCCGGCGTGATGGCAACGGTTTTGGTCCCTTTATAACGAACCTCGGTAAAGAAATGGGCGTCGGGGGTGCGCGTCTGGGGAACGTTAGAGCCCCAGGCGATGATATAGCTGGAGTTGTACCAGTCGGCGGACTCCGGCACGTCGGTCTGCTCGCCCCAGGTCATGGGCGAGGCGGGAGGCAGGTCGCAATACCAGTCATAGAAACTCAGGCAGGTACCGCCGAGCAGAGAGAGATAGCGGGTACCGGCAGCGTAAGAGACCATCGACATCGCCGGAATAGGCGAGAAACCGGCCACGCGGTCCGGGCCGTAATTTTTGATGGTCCAGACGTTGGCGGCGGCAATCAGCTGGTTCAGCTCTTTCCAGTTCGAGCGGATAAACCCGCCTTTACCGCGTGCCTGTCGGTAGCTCTGCGCTTTTTGCGGATCGTTTTGAATGGCATCCCAGGCGAGTACCGGGTCGCTGTGCTGCGTCAGCGCCTCGCGCCAGAGTTCAATCAGCCTGCGGCGCACCAGCGGATATTTGAGGCGGTTGGCGCTGTAGAGATACCAGGAGTAGCTTGCGCCGCGTGGGCAACCGCGTGGCTCATGGTTAGGCAGGTCCGGGCGAGTGCGGGGGTAATCGGTCTGCTGGGTTTCCCAGGTCACCAGTCCGTTTTTGACATAAATCTTCCAGCTGCAGGAGCCGGTACAGTTCACGCCGTGGGTGGAGCGCACAATCTTGTCGAACTGCCAGCGCTGGCGGTAGCTGTCTTCCCAGTCCCGGTTGGTGTGATACACCTGCCCGTGCCCATCGGCGAAACTGTCGCCTTTTGTTTTGAAGTAACGAAAGCGGTCCAGCAGTTTGCTCATGACATTTCTCCTGCTTCGATAGCATGGCCGGAGGGTGCTGCATCACGCTCCGGCGAAGATGTAGTTATTATTTTTGTGAGGATTTACGGCCGTACACCAGCCAGGTGACGAGCACGCAGACGATGTAAAACACGAGGAAGACTTTCATGGCGCCGACCGGCGATCCGGTCATTGCCAGCGAGGTGCCGAAGGCTTTAGGGATAAAAAATCCGCCTACTGCGCCAATGGCAGAGATAAAGCCCAGCGCGGCAGCGGTGTCCGTCACGGCTTCATGCTGCGCCTGTTCATCGGTGCCACCTTGCTTCCTCACCCGGTCGATGGTGATTTGGCGAAAGATAATCGCAATCATCTGGAAGGTTGAGCCGCTGCCCAGCCCGGCGGTGAGGAACAGCCCCATAAAGACCAGATAAAACGCGACAAAGCTGCCGGAGCCCGAGCCGGGCAGGGTCAGGAAGATCAGGGCGCTAAAGATGGCCATAAAGACAAAGTTGATGAGCGTGACGCGCACGCCGCCCAGCCTGTCGGAGATCATCCCGCCCGCTGAACGCGCCAGCGCACCAATCAGGGGGCCAAAGAAGGCAAGGTGAAGAATGTTAACGTCCGGAAACTGGGTTTTCGACAGCATGGCAAAGCCTGCCGAGAAACCGATAAACGAGCCGAAGGTCGCCAGATAGAGCAGGCTCAGCAGCCAGAGATGAAACCGCTTAAGCACAGGAAGCTGGCTGGCGATAGAGGCTTTTGAGCTGGCGATATCGTTCATGCCAATAAACGCCGCAATTGTTGCCAGCAGCAGAAGCGGAGCCCAGATCCAGGCGGCATTCGCCAGCCACATGGTGGACCCGTCCTCCAGAGGCACACCGTTTACCCCCAGAAAGGTGAACATCGGCAGAAAAATGACCAGTGGCGCAATCAACTGCATCACGCTGACGCCCAGGTTTCCCAGCCCGCCGTTGATTCCCAGCGCGCTACCCTGTCTGGATTTCGGGAAGAAAAAGCTGATATTCCCCATGCTGGAGGCAAAGTTAGCGCCCGCAAATCCGCAGAGCAGGGCAATGACGATAAAGACCCAATAAGGCGTCGCGGTGTTCTGAATGGCAATCCCCAGCCAGACGCAGGGGATAATCAGGATCACGGTGCTCAATACTGTCCAGTTACGTCCGCCAAATATCGGCACCATAAAAGAGTAGGGGACACGCAATATTGCGCCGGAGAGAGAAGGTAATGCCGTTAGCATAAAAAGCTGATCGGTAGTGAAATTAAATCCGACTTTATTGAGGTTAACCGCAATGGCACTAAATAACATCCAGACGCAAAAGGCCAATAGCAGGCAAGCCACAGAAATCCATAGGTTTCTTCGCGCGATATGTTTGCCTTTATTCTCCCAGAATTGCGGATTTTCCGGTTTCCAGTTACTTAAAAGATGGTGATGACTTTTCTCACTTTGTTGTGACATATCGCCCTCTTGCTTACCCAAATGAAGATAATAAATAAGTAAAAACAGCTAGATATGAGAAGGTCTGGTATTGTGGTTATTGGAAGTATTGAGATACATCTGAAAGGATAGATAAAAAAGCGAACCCCAGAGTTTGGAAATGAAATAGGGGTTCGCCTAATGTGTTACTAATTGTAACGGTGGGATTTAATTACTCAGAAGGGAGTATTAAAACAACTCCAGAGAAATTAATTTATCAAGATGATTATTAAACGCAGCGTCATCCATTTCAGGCATGTTTAATAGATATATGCCGTCAAGGCCACACACCAGGCCAATTAAACGCCAGGCAATACTTGCTGCCGGGTCTCCGGAACGGAATACGCCTGCATTCCTGCCAGCTTCAATAAGGGCAACCGTTTCCTGATGCCACATCTCCATTGTCAGCACATACGCGCCCTTGATCTCCGCGTCGCGGGTTGCGAGGATTTGCGCTTCTCGCCAGAGGCGAATGTAGGGTTCAAACCTGCCGTCATCGCTGCCGAGCATGGCATGTAAACGTGCCCGCCAGCTGGCGTGTTCCCCGAGCACATCCGCATCCAGCAGTTCGCGGATCAGCCGGATAAAGGCCAGCGATTTTAACTCACCGCCGGAGGTGAAATGGTGATGCACTTGCCCGGTAGCGACACCGGCTTCGGACGCGATGCGGCGCACCGTCATGGCGGAAAATCCCTCGGCCAGCGCCACGCGCATAGCGGCCTGTAAGATCTCTTCCCGTCTTTCATCCCTGGTCAGATAACCCATTTTCTCTCACTCTTAAATAGCAATGAAACGAGTGTAACAAAGAGCTGGACAAGTGTTCAACATTCCGTAGGATCGCATTCTGGACATGTGTCCATTTTTATATAAAAAGGAAATTTATGTTTCGTCAGTGGTTAGCGTTAGTGATTATCGTGCTGGTGTATATCCCGGTGGCGATTGACGCGACGGTGCTGCACGTGGCGGCGCCGACATTGAGCATGACGCTGGGCGCCAGCGGTAACGAATTATTGTGGATCATCGATATCTACTCGCTGGTGATGGCGGGTATGGTGTTGCCAATGGGCGCGCTCGGCGACCGCATCGGTTTTAAACGGCTGCTGATGCTTGGCAGCACGCTGTTTGGCCTGTCATCGCTGGCGGCGGCCTTTGCCCCCTCTGCGGGCTGGCTGATTGCCGCGCGCGCCTCGCTGGCAATTGGCGCGGCAATGATCATACCGGCAACCCTTGCGGGTATACGCACCTTGTTTATTAACGCGCGGGATCGCAACATCGCGCTTGGCGTCTGGGCCGCGGTCGGGTCCGGCGGGGCGGCGTTTGGCCCGCTGATGGGCGGTATGCTGCTGGAGCATTTTTACTGGGGATCGGTCTTTTTGATCAACGTGCCGATTGTGCTGGTGGTGGTGTCGCTGGCCGCGGTCTATGTTCCGCGTCAGCAAGGGCGCCCGGAGCAGCCGCTAAATATTAGCCATGCCGTCATGCTGATTGTGGCAATTTTGCTGCTGGTCTACAGCGCCAAAACCGCGCTGAAAGGCGGGCTTTCACCATGGCTGGTGGCCTGTACGCTGCTCACCGGCGCGGTATTGCTGTTTATCTTCGTGCGTATTCAGCTTCGCGCCCGTGTGCCGATGATCGACATGCGCCTGTTTTGCCATCGCATCATTTTAAGTGGGGTGGTGATGGCGATGACCGCCATGATCGCCCTGGTGGGGTATGAATTGTTGATGGCCCAGGAGCTGCAGTTTGTGCATGGCTTTACCCCGTTTGAAGCGGGCATGTTCATGCTGCCGCTCATGGTCGCCAGCGGGTTCAGCGGCCCGATTGCCGGGATACTGGTTGGTCGTCTGGGGCTGCGCATGGTAGCGGCAGGCGGAATGGGGCTGAGCGCCGTCAGCTTTATTGGCCTGTCGATGCTCGACTTCAGCACGCAGCAGTGGCAGGCGTGGTGCCTGATGGTGCTGCTTGGCTTCAGTGCGGCGAGTGCGCTGCTGGCCTCCACCTCGGCAATCATGGCGGCGGCGCCGAAAGAGAAAGCCGCCGCTGCCGGGGCGATTGAAACCATGTCCTACGAACTGGGCGCGGGCCTGGGGATCGCGATATTTGGTCTGTTGCTGACCCGCAGCTTCTCGGCGTCGATTGAACTACCGCAGGGCTTACCTTCAACGCTGGCTGATAAAGCCTCGTCATCCATTGGCGAAGCGATGAAGGTCGCGCAGGATCTCAGTCCGGCGCTCGGTGAAACCGTCATTGAGGCGGCAAAAACGGCGTTTATCACGTCGCACAGCGTGGCGTTAGGCAGCGCCGGTGGGATGTTATTGCTGCTGGCGATTGGGATTTGGTTTAGCCTGGCGAACGCGCCGCAACAGTAAATGCAAGCCCGAAGGCGCTGCACCTTCGGGCTTTTCACTTCTTCTTCAGCGGCGCGGTGTCGTTATCGCGTCAGCCGATAGTGCGATTGCACCAGACCCGACGGGAAGCTGCGGGTGGATAAAAGCATTAAATCGATATCCCGGGGCAGCGAGCCGAACAGTGGCTTGCCTGAGCCGATCAGGACAGGAACAGTGGTGATAACCATATCGGCCACCAGTCCTTCGCGCAGAAACGACTGGATCACCTGTCCGCCATCAATATAGACGCGGTGTGCGTTCTGCGCCGCCAGCTCAGCAAGCGCTTCCTTTGGGGTACAGCGGGAGAACTGCACTTTACCTTTCAGCGCCTCGGGCACCTCGGTGTCAGCCAGCTGACTGGAGAGCACCAGCACGGGTCGGTTATAGGGCCATTGGTCAAAGGTCAGCACTTTCTCATAGCTTCCCCGGCCCATCACAATCCAGTCTTTGTCGGCAATGAACGCA
Source organism: Enterobacter cloacae complex sp. 277I4 (assembly GCF_050031465.1). Lineage (NCBI taxonomy): Bacteria > Pseudomonadati > Pseudomonadota > Gammaproteobacteria > Enterobacterales > Enterobacteriaceae > Enterobacter > Enterobacter cloacae complex sp. 277I4. The sequence continues at coordinate 2,669,026 of NZ_JBLGWC010000001.1, read as the reverse complement.
TCATAACCATGATCTTCCGTTGGATCATCGCGCTGGAGTAGCCAGCCGATATCGCCATCCTGGCGGGCAATGTAGCCATCAAGACTGACAGCGATAAAAACGTGGGTGGTAATCATCGAGGGCTCCCTGTTCAGGCTGTGACGTTAGGACAGTGACGACAGAGCAGTATACCGGAACCAGGGGATGACGATCAGGGGAGCGGGCAGAGGGGCAAAAAAAAGCCAGCCGCAGGGGCTGGCTTTCTGGTGTGACAAATCTTAGAACTGGTAGGTCAGACCTACAGCAACGATATTGTCGGTAGCGATTTTAGCGTCTTTGGTGAACGCATTGTCGTCCAGCAGGTTGATTTTGTAATCAACATAGGTGGACATGTTTTTGTTGAAGTAGTAGCTCGCGCCAACGTCAACGTATTCCACCAGATCCTGGTCGCCGTAAGAACCGATGTCTTTACCTTTGGATTTCAGGTAAGCGATGGACGGACGCAGACCGAAGTCGAACTGGTACTGAGCCACAACTTCGAAGTTCTGTGCTTTGTTTGCAACGTGACCGTCACCGAAAGCTGTCATGTTACGGGTTTCAGAGTAGGTGGTTGCCAGGTAGATGTTGTTCGCATCGTACTTCAGACCGGCTGCCCATACTTCTGCGTTCTCGCCACCTGCGTTCAGGTCGCTTGCTGCACGAACCTGACGGTCAGTACGGTCAGATTTCGCGTAGGTTGCACCCGCTGCGAAGCCGTCGAATTCATAGGTAGAAGAGAGACCCCAGCCGTCACCGTTAGATTCGGTGATGTCGTTACGGTCGTTTTTACCCTGGTACTGAGCGGCAACGTTCAGACCGTCAACCAGACCGAAGAAGTCGGTGTTACGGTAAGTCGCGACGCCAGTTGTACGGCCAGTCATAAAGCCATCAGTCTGGGTCCAGGTATCGCCACCAAATTCTGGCAGAACGTCAGTCCATGCGCCGATGTCGTACGCCACGCCGTAGTTACGGCCGTAGTCGAAGGAACCGAATTCGTTGAATTTCAGACCTGCGAACGCCAGACGCGTTTTGTTACCGTCAGCACCCTGGGATTCAGAGCGGTTGCCCTTGAACTCATATTCCCACTGGCCATAACCGGTCATCTGGTCATTGATCTGAGTTTCGCCTTTGAAGCCCAGACGAACGTAGGTTTTGTCGCCGTCGTTGTCAGTATCATCAGAAAAATAGTGCAGACCTGTGACTTTACCGTACAGATCCAGCTTGTTACCGTCTTTGTTAAAAACTTCAGCCGCGTTTACAACGCCTGCTGCCAACATGGAAGTGACCGCCACTGCAACTAATTTAAGTTTCATCTTAAATATTCCTTATAATTTTCTTGGGTATTTCCTGAACCACTTCGAACGATTTCCAAACGAGGCTGTTCGTCAATGGCAAGCTATTTTTAAAAATCTTGTAGCCTGCTTTCAATAATAAGTTTCAAAATATTAAAGATAATTTCAATTAGTGTGATCGTGATCGGGTAAATTTCAGATTTAACGAATAAATTGCCTGAAAATTATGCATTTTGTGCGCGTTTTACCGCCATTTTCGTTGCGGGGAATATAATTATTACCATTTTTATTTCATGGCGTTAATTATCGTTTTTTTCGTGCTTTTGCAATCGTCGATGAAATTTATATGCATTAAAATCAGTGGCTTATAAGATTAATCGCACTTTGATTTCGATGTGTGAAGTGAATGTTTTGCAGTGAATTATATTATTTCATGCTTTTTCTGACGTGACTGTTTGCTATGCAGTTATTACGTTCCGGTGTCAGTTTATGTCAATTTGCGCGCCATATCTTTACGAACGAGAGTTAATATAAACAGAAACTAAACCGCTTTCTATTATTTTGCTAAAGAGTGAATGGGCGATCACATTTTAAATTTATGTTAATTATGTGGCCGGGTTGTAATTAACCCGGCATCAGGAAAAGATTATTTTCGTGTGGCGTACCAGCACAGCAAAGAACCCACACAGACCATGATGGCGCCTTGCCAGAAGGAGAAGGAAAGTGGGGCGCTCAACAACAGCGCCGCCAGCGCAGCGGATAAGACCGGGGTAAAATAGGACACGGCTGCCAGCACCGTGACGTTACCGTGAAGGATCCCAATATTCCACGACGCATAGCCCAGCCCCAGTGCGACGCCGCACATGAGTAATTTCACCACCACCGGAACGCTGAACACCATTTCCGGTTGATCGCTTAGGGTATATTTCACCCACAAACTCAGCGCGGTAAGCAACACAAAGAGCGTGATCCCGTTTTGTCCTTTGGCATATTTACTGGTTACCGTGCAGTACGCCGCCCAGATAAACGCGCCGGCAAATGCAAGGGCATAGCTGAGGGGGCTGGAGACAACATTGCGGATAATCTCATTCACCTGCAACCCCTGTTCGCCGCCCAATACCCAGCACACACCGAGTAAAGAGAGGGCTAATCCGGGGATCACCCACAGGGACGATTTCTGCCCGTTAAACAAAATGGCAAACACAATGGTCAGACTTGGCCAGAGATAATTCACCATGCCGACTTCAATCGCCTGTGAACGCGTAGCCGCATACCCTAACGACAGCGCCAGACAAATTTCGTAGCTCACAAACAGGAGGCTGCCGGCAATAAGATAGCCGGGAGTGAAGCGCCGGATTTGAGGAAATCCTACCGTCACCAGACAGAGTAAGCCGCTGACGGTATAGATCATGGCGGCACCCCCCACAGGCCCAAGCCCTTCACTCACGCTGCGAATGAGCCCCACCATGGTACTCCATAACAAGATTGCTGCCAGCCCAATCAGCGTTGCTCTTTTTCTGTCCATATCCTTGCCATTACTCTCAAAACCAAAGGCAAAACTTATAGCACCGATCGCGCCCCGGTCGCGAATTATTCTCTTAAGCCGTTAATCAAAAAGAGGTATTTAAATGCGAGATGGCTGACTATTAAGGGGGCGAACACCGGCGACCTTGATTTGACGCAAAAAAAACAGGGACTTTGCTGTTAGTTTGCGGCGCGAAGTCTTATCCGTAAATGAGGACAACAATGGACGTCAGCCGCAGACAATTTTTCAAAATCTGCGCGGGCGGTATGGCCGGAACAACAGCCGCGATGCTGGGATTCGCTCCCAAAATGGCGCTGGCTCAGGCGCGCAACTATAAACTGCTGCGTGCCAAAGAGATCCGTAACACCTGCACATACTGCTCCGTGGGTTGTGGGCTTTTAATGTATAGCCTGGGCGATGGCGCGAAGAACGCCCGAGAGGCCATTTATCATATTGAAGGGGATCCGGACCATCCGGTGAGCCGTGGGGCACTCTGCCCGAAAGGGGCGGGACTGCTGGACTACGTTCACAGCGATAACCGTCTGCGCTACCCGGAATACCGCGCGCCGGGTTCCGACAAATGGCAGCGTATTTCCTGGGATGAAGCCTTCTCCCGGATTGCCAGACTGATGAAAGCCGACCGCGACGCCAACTTCATTGAGAAGAACGCGCAGGGCGTGACGGTGAACCGTTGGCTCTCTACCGGCATGCTGTGCGCCTCGGCGGCCAGCAATGAAACCGGCATGCTAACGCAAAAATTTGTTCGCTCCCTCGGGATGCTGGCGGTTGATAACCAGGCGCGCGTCTGACACGGACCAACGGTAGCAAGTCTTGCTCCAACATTTGGTCGCGGTGCGATGACCAACCACTGGGTTGATATCAAAAACGCCAACGTCGTGATGGTGATGGGTGGCAACGCCGCTGAGGCCCATCCGGTGGGGTTCCGCTGGGCGATGGAAGCGAAAAACAATAACGATGCGACGCTTATCGTCGTCGATCCGCGCTTTACGCGTACGGCATCGGTGGCCGATATCTATGCACCGATCCGCTCCGGTACGGACATTACGTTCCTGTCGGGCGTGCTGCTCTATCTGATTGAAAACAATAAAATCAACGCGGAGTACGTAAAACACTACACCAACGCCAGCCTGCTGGTGCGGGATGATTTTGCCTTCGATGAGGGGCTGTTCAGCGGCTATGACGCGGACAAACGTCAGTACGATAAATCGTCCTGGAACTATCAGTTCGATGAAAACGGCTATGCCAGACGCGATGAAACCCTGAGTCATCCACGCTGCGTGTGGAACTTGCTGAAACAGCACGTTTCCCGCTATACGCCGGACGTAGTAGAAAACATCTGCGGTACGCCAAAAGCCGACTTCCTGAAAGTGTGTGAGGTGCTGGCCTCTACCAGTGCCGCCGACAGAACCACCACGTTCCTGTACGCGCTGGGCTGGACGCAGCACACCGTTGGTGCGCAGAACATCCGCACCATGGCGATGATTCAGCTGCTGCTCGGCAATATGGGTATGGCGGGAGGCGGGGTAAATGCCTTGCGCGGTCACTCCAACATCCAGGGCTTAACCGATCTGGGTTTACTCTCGACCAGCCTGCCAGGTTACCTGACGCTGCCGTCGGAAAAACAGGCCGATCTGCAAACCTATCTCACGGCGAATACGCCAAAAGCGACGCGTGCGGAGCAGGTGAACTACTGGAGCAACTATCCGAAGTTCTACGTCAGCCTGATGAAATCGTTTTATGGCGATGCGGCGCAGAAAGAGAACGACTGGGGCTTTGAGTGGCTGCCGAAATGGGACCAGGCCTACGACGTCATCAAGTATTTCAACATGATGGATAAGGGCAATGTCACGGGCTATATCTGCCAGGGCTTTAACCCGGTAGCGTCCTTCCCGGACAAAAACAAAGTGGTTCGCAGCCTGAGCAAGCTGAAGTACATGGTCGTTATCGATCCGCTGGTGACGGAAACGTCTAACTTCTGGCAGAACCACGGCGAGATGAACGATGTGGATCCCGCATCAATTCAGACCGAGGTCTTCCGCTTGCCGTCTACCTGTTTTGCCGAGGAAGACGGTTCGATCGCCAACTCCGGTCGCTGGTTACAGTGGCACTGGAAGGGGCAGGATGCGCCGGGTGAAGCGCGTAATGACGGTGAAATTCTGGCCGGGATTTACCATCGCCTGCGTGAGATGTACCGCACCGAAGGCGGCAAAGGCGCTGAACCGTTGCTGAAGATGAGCTGGAACTATAAGCAACCGGATCATCCAGAATCCGAAGAGGTGGCCAAAGAGAACAACGGCGTGGCGCTGGCCGATCTCTATGACGCCAACGGCAATCTGGTGGCGAAGAAAGGCCAGCTGCTGAACAGCTTTGCGCTCCTGCGCGATGATGGTTCCACCGCGTCGTCCTGCTGGATCTACACCGGCAGCTGGACCGAGCAGGGCAACCAGATGGCCAATCGCGATAACGCTGACCCGTCCGGGTTGGGCAATACGCTGGGCTGGGCCTGGGCATGGCCGCTAAACCGTCGGGTGCTGTACAACCGTGCGTCGGCGGATATCAACGGTAAACCGTGGGATCCGAAACGGATGCTGATCGCGTGGAACGGCGTGAAATGGGCGGGGAATGATATTCCTGACTTCAACACCGCGCCACCGGGCAGTGAGACCGGGCCGTTTATTATGCAGCCGGAGGGGCTGGGACGCCTGTTTGCCCTCGACAAGCTGGCAGAGGGGCCATTCCCGGAACACTACGAGCCGATGGAAACGCCGCTCGGCACGAATCCGCTACACCCAAATGTTATCTCCAGTCCGGTCGTGCGTATCTACGCTGACGACGTGTTGCGTTTAGGCAAAAAGGACAAATTCCCATATGTGGGAACCACCTATCGCCTGACGGAGCATTTCCACACCTGGACCAAGCACGCGCGGCTTAACGCCATCGCGCAGCCGGAACAGTTTGTGGAGATAAGCGAAACGCTGGCGAAAGCGAAAGGGATTGCCAATGGCGATCGCGTGACGGTGAGCAGCAAACGTGGCTTTATCCGTGCGGTTGCGGTGGTCACTCGTCGTCTGCAGACGTTGAACGTGAATGGTCAGCAGGTGGAAACCGTGGGTATCCCGCTGCACTGGGGCTTTGAAGGTGTGGCGCAGAAAGGCTATCTCGCCAATACCCTGACGCCAAACGTTGGCGATTCCAACTCGCAAACGCCGGAGTACAAGGCGTTTCTGGTCAACATCGAGAAAGCGTAAGGAGCGAGTAAATGGCGATGGAAACACAAGACATTATTAAACGCTCCGCGACCAACCCGATAACGCCCGCGCCGCGCGCGCGGGATTATAAGGCCGAAGTCGCCAAGCTTATCGATGTCTCTTCCTGCGTTGGCTGCAAAGCCTGCCAGGTGGCTTGTTCGGAGTGGAATGATATCCGCGATGAGGTAGGGCACTGCGTTGGCGTTTACGACAACCCGGCCGATCTGAGCGCCAAATCCTGGACGGTGATGCGTTTTAGCGAAACTGACCAGAACGGCAAGCTGGAGTGGCTGATTCGAAAAGATGGCTGTATGCACTGTGAAGATCCGGGCTGCCTCAAGGCCTGCCCGTCTGCAGGCGCCATCATCCAGTATGCGAACGGGATCGTCGACTTCCAGCAGGATAACTGTATCGGCTGCGGGTATTGCATTGCGGGTTGTCCGTTTAACATCCCGCGCCTCAATAAAGAGGATAACCGGGTATACAAATGCACCCTGTGCGTAGACCGCGTCAGCGTCGGGCAGGAGCCTGCCTGCGTCAAGACCTGTCCAACCGGGGCCATTCACTTCGGCACCAAGAAAGAGATGCTGGAGGTGGCGCAGCAGCGCGTGGACAAACTGAAAGCGCGCGGCTACGACAAGGCGGGCATTTACAACCCGCAGGGGGTGGGCGGTACGCACGTGATGTATGTTCTGCATCACAATGATCAGCCGGAGCTGTACCACAATCTGCCGAAAGATCCGGCGATCGATACCTCCATCAACCTGTGGAAAGGGGCGCTAAAACCGCTCTCGGCGGCGGGCTTTATCGCCACCTTTGCCGGGCTGATTTATCACTACATCGGTATCGGGCCGAATAAAGAGGTGGATGACGACGAGGAGGAGCATCATGAGTAAGTCGAAAATGATAGTGCGCACAAAGTTTGTCGATCGCGCCTGTCACTGGACGGTGGTGATCTGCTTCTTCCTGGTGGCCGTATCCGGAATTTCGTTCTTCTTCCCGACGCTGCAATGGCTGACGGAAACGTTCGGCACGCCGCAGATGGGGCGTATTCTGCACCCGTTTTTTGGCGTACTGATTTTTGTGGTGCTGATGTTTATGTTTGTGCGTTTCGTCCATCACAATATCCCGGACAAGCAGGATATTCCCTGGCTGAAGGGCATTATTGAGGTCCTGAAGGGGAACGAACATAAAGTCGCGAAGGTCGGTAAATACAATGCCGGACAGAAGATGATGTTCTGGAGCATCATGAGCATGATTTTCGTCCTGCTGGTGACCGGTGTGATCATCTGGCGTCCTTATTTTGCGCAGTACTTCCCGATGCAGGTCATCCGCTACGCGCTGCTGATCCACGCAACCTCAGCCATCATTCTGATCCATGCCATTTTGATCCATATGTATATGGCGTTCTGGGTTAAAGGGTCGATTAAAGGCATGATTGAAGGGAAGGTGAGCCGCCGCTGGGCGCAGAAACACCACCCACGCTGGTACCGGGAAGTGGAGCGACAGGAAGCGAAACAGGAGAGTACGGAAGGGATGAAGTAAAACGTCCTGCGCCGTCGGCTTTGCCCGGCGGCGCTTCGCTTGCGCGGGCCTACGTTATGTGTTCGTCACTAACGCATCTATCGCTGCAATGACGGTACTTCTTGCGCTGCGAAGATTACATACAAAATTTTTATTATTTAATTTCTTTTTCTCCACGTGTGTTATGCCAGCGGTGTTGAGAAAATATCTCTCAAATTCAATGTTTATTAATGGTGTGGCGGCGTTGTAATGCCCATGTAAGTAATTATGATAGCTTAAAGGAACAATCAGTCTTGTTGATAAATCATCATAATAGTCATGTTGAATTATCATAAAATAAGGCTGATATTCGCGCGTTTTGTCTGAGGGGTTACGATAAACATCGAACTGAAAGCACATTAAAGCCCTCCAAAATAAGGGTCATCTGATAATAATCCCGCTTTAGCAGTAAATTCATTCATGGCTTTTATGAATTCCTGATCCTGATGGTGTTGGCGTTTGCGTTCCTCTGGAGTCAAGGCCTGACGCGGTATTCTCTCTGTCCGGGGTGGTCTGCCACTGCAGTTTTCTGTTCGGTTTGGTTTCATTTTTAGCCTCCTTTGTTGGTGCGGTCATTATCAACCGCAGCCAACAAAAAACAATACCGTTTCCCCTGGTAATCTTCATTATGCGAGCCGTCTTCCAGCTTATCAGAATTTCTCCGCAATATATCGGAAAGGATATTTTGTCGGTTTGACTTTGCCAATTTTTCGCTTCGGTAAATCCACTTTTTCAACGTGAAGTTCTTTATACGGGATCTGCGAAAGCAGATGGGAGATAATATTCAACCGCACGCGTTTTTTATCTTCCGAGCGCGCCACAAACCACGGTGCCCAGGCAGTGTCCGTGGAGGCAAACATGGCATCCCGCGCTACGGTGTATTCATCCCATAAATTGAACGATTTAATATCCATAGGCGATAATTTCCAGATCTTGCGGCCATCGTTAATGCGATCGCGTAGCCTGCGTTCCTGCTCTTTCGGCGTCACTTCAAGCCAGTATTTCAGCAAAATGATCCCGGCATCGACCATCGCTTTTTCCATCACCGGTGCGCCATCAAGAAACTTTTCAACCTGTTCCGGCGTGCAGAACCCCATCACCCGTTCAACGCCTGCGCGGTTGTACCAGCTGCGGTCAAAAATAACGATTTCGCCGGCAGCGGGCAGGTGCGGAACATAACGCTGGAAATAAAGCTGCGTTTTCTCTTTCTCTGTAGGCGCAGGCAGCGCGACAACCCGGAATACGCGCGGGCTGACGCGTTCGGTTATCGCTTTTATGGTGCCGCCTTTACCGGCCCCGTCGCGTCCCTCAAACACGATGCAGACTTTCAATCCTTTGGCGACAACCCATTGCTGGAGTTTGACCAGTTCAACGTGAAGGCGACGAAGCTCTTTTTCATACTCTTTTGTTTTCAGAGGGGCATTTTTAACGACATCAACAGCGACGCTGGTTTTCTTGTTACTTGCCATGATTGTCATCCTCAGGTTGTCCGGTCGCGGGGAAGAAGCGAGGCCGCATTAAGAAGTGTAATTCACCTGAATTAATGGATTAACGTGTCAGTCTGCTGATTTGAACTGGCTCACCATACAAGATTATTCAATAATGCCCGCTGCGAATTTTCACTCGTGGTTGTGGTATGAAAAAGACAATTTTCTCGTTAGCCCTTAGCACGTTTGGCCTGGGCATGGCTGAATTTGGCATTATGGGTGTCCTGACGGAACTGGCGCATGATACCGGTATTTCCATTCCCTCCGCCGGAAATATGATTTCGTTTTACGCCTTTGGCGTGGTGATTGGCGCGCCGATTGTGGCGCTGTTTTCCAGTAAGTTCTCGTTAAAAACCACGCTGCTGTTTCTGGTTGCCCTGTGTGCGGTGGGTAACGCGATGTTTACCTTTTCCACATCCTATTTTTGGCTGGCGGCAGGGCGCTTAATCTCGGGGTTCCCGCACGGCGCAATTTTCGGCGTGGGGGCGATTATCCTCTCGAAAATAGCGCCACCGGGTAAGGTGACGGTGGCCGTGGCGGGGATGATCGCCGGGATGACCGTGGCGAATCTGGTGGGGGTTCCGTTTGGAACCTGGCTGGGGCATACATTCAACTGGCGTTATACCTTTTTCCTGATAGCCCTGTTTGACGCGCTGGTGATCCTCTCGGTGCTGGTGTGGGTACCAAACCTTCATGACGCATCAGAAATAAAACTCACCGAGCAGTTTCACTTCCTGAAAAAACCAGAACCGTGGCTGATCTTTGCCGCCACCATGTTTGGCAACGCTGGCGTTTTTGCGTGGTTCAGTTTTGTGAAGCCGTTTATGGTCAATGTCTCTGGCTTCTCCGAGGGGCTGATGACGATCATCATGATGTTGATGGGCCTCGGCATGGTGCTGGGTAACCTGCTGAGCGGGAAACTATCGGGTCGTTTCAGCCCGCTGCGTATTGCTGCCACCACCGATATGGTGATTGTCGCCTCACTGTTATTGCTTTTCGCCTTTGGTGAACAGAAAACCTCGTCGCTGGTGATGGGGTTCATCTGCTGTGCCGGGCTGTTCGCACTCTCTGCACCACTGCAAATTCTGCTGCTGCAAAATGCGAAAGGAGGGGAAATGCTTGGTGCCGCAGGCGGACAGATGGCGTTTAACCTGGGCAGTGCGATTGGCGCGTATTTTGGCGGAATGATGATTACGCTCGGTTTTAGCTGGAGCTATGTCACGCTACCGGCGGCGATATTATCCTTCCTGGCGATGAGCGCGCTGCTGGCGTATGGCTATCTGCGCGCCCGGCGGGCTCAGTCTGATGCTCGTGCGCTGGCCTGAGTGCCGGAATATGGTCATAAAAAACCGCCCCATAAACGGAGCGGTTAGTGGGTACGGACCGTTACGAGCGTAAATCAATCACCATACGGCCGCGGATCTGGCCCTGTTCCATCTCTTTGAAGATGGCGTTGATATCTTCCAGCGGGCGCATCGTCACTTTTGGCACCACTTTGCCTTCGGCAGCGAACTGGAACGCTTCCTGCAGATCCTGACGGGTACCAACCAGCGAGCCGACCACCTGGATACCGTCCAGCACCAGACGGGGGATATCAAGGCTCATGGCTTCCGGCGGCAGGCCAACGGCCACCACGCGGCCACCGGCACGCACCGCGTCCACCGCCGAGTTAAACGCTGCTTTCGCGACCGCCGTTACCACAGCCGCATGCGCGCCGCCGGTTTTTTCCTGCACGATTTTAGCGGCATCTTCGCTGCGGGAGTTGATGGTTAAGTCTGCCCCCATGCTCGCTGCCAGCTTCAGCTGTTCGTCGTTAACGTCAAGAGCGATGACTTTGGCGTTGAAGACGTTTTTCGCATACTGCAGCGCGAGGTTACCCAGTCCGCCCAGGCCGTAGATCGCAATCCACTGGCCCGGCTTGATATGGGAGACTTTTACCGCTTTGTAAGTGGTGACGCCGGCACAGGTTATGCTGCTGGCCGCAGCGGAATCCAGCCCGTCAGGCACTTTTACCGCGTAATCCGCGGTGACAATGCACTCTTCAGCCATGCCGCCATCAACGGAATAACCGGCGTTTTTCACATCGCGGCACAGGGTTTCGTTGCCGGTATTACAGTATTCACAGTGGCCGCAGCCCTCAAAGAACCACGCGACGCTTGCACGGTCGCCGACTTTCAGTGACGTCACGCCAGGCCCAACTTCTTTCACGATCCCAATCCCTTCGTGGCCCAGGATCACACCGGTTTTATCACCGAAATCGCCATTTTTGACGTGGAGGTCAGTATGGCAAACGCCACAGCACTCCATTTTGAGCAGGGCTTCGCCGTGCTTCAGTGGGCGTAAGGTTTTTTCGGTAACATTGACCTGATGATCCTGTGTAACAACAGCAGCCTTCATAGGTTTCTCCTTGTTTTTGATGGGTATGTGTATCGCAGGGGAATACTACTTAAGGATTAATAGTTTAGAAGAGTTATGCAAGGCGGCGGCAACATAATGTCACCAATTGATGCGATTTCAGATTAAGAATACAGCGATCCTCTAATAATTAGGGGGGAATTCACTGGCCCGGCGAGAAGCTCGCCGGGCACAGATCTACAGTTTTGCTTCTATCACCTCAATCTCTTTGCGCCATTGCACCTGCAGATGTGGTTTCTGATGCTTAGGCTTACGCGCCAGGTCTTCTGCGAGTAGCGTTTCCAGCGCGATCAGCCTTTCAAGCAGATCGTCCGAGGCTTGCGCTTTAACATCCGCGACTGCGGGTGACGCCGACGACGCCATCAGGCCTGTGCGTTCACGCAGCCGTTCGAACACCGCTTCGGCGTCATGCCATTCGCTCAGCAAACCGTCCTCAATCAGCCAGAAGCGATTGCAGCTTTGGGCGATCAGCTGCCGGTCATGGCTGACCAGCAGCACTCCGCCGTCAAACTGTTGCAGGGTAGTGGCCAGCGCCTCTTTGCCTTCCATGTCCAGGTGGTTGGTAGGCTCATCCAGCATCAGCAGGCTATAACGGGCAAGCGTCAGGCCGACAAACAGCAGGCGCGAACGCTCCCCGCCGCTGAGGGTGCTGACCTTTTGCCCGTGACGCGCCCACGGGAACCCGGCGCTGATAAGCGCCATCTTGCGATCCTGTGGCGCTGGCGCAAAAGGCTCCAGCGCGTCGAAGATCGTTGCCTCATCCGGAAGCTGATTCAGCGTCTGGTCGTAATAGCCTGGCGACACGCGAGGATGGAGTTTTAGCCCAGCCTCTGACGGTTCACCTGAGAAATGCCGCCAGATGAGCTTCATCAGCGATGATTTGCCGCAGCCGTTACGCCCGACGATAGCCACGCGATCGCCACTTTTAAGCCGCGCAATGTCGACGTGAAATAGATCGGGCAACCCAGGTGCAGGCGGTACGCCGAGGTTTTCCATCTCCAGCAGTCGGTCCGCCCGCAGGGCATCACCACGCAGGGTTAACGTCCACGGACTGCCTGCCGTGAGCTCTGTCTGGTTCTCCTTTAGCCGCTCGACCTGTTTTTCCATCTGTTTGGCTTTGCGGGCCAGATCTTCGTTATCGTAGACCTTGCCCCAAGTGGCCAGCCGTCTGGCACTGGCGGTTACGCGGTCGATCTCCTTTTGCTCCGCCTTATGCCGCAGCGCATCGCTTTCGTCTTTCGCCACCAGCGCCTGGCGCGCGGCGGTGCAGGGAAGGGCGAAGTAGTGCAACATCTTATCGCGCAGGATCCAGCTGCCGTTGGTGACGGCATCCAGCAACTGCCTGTCGTGCGAGACCAGTACAAAGCTGCCGGACCAGTTCTGTAAAAACTGCTCCAGCCAGAGCATGGTAGGCAAATCGAGGTGGTTGCTCGGCTCGTCCAGCAGTAACAGATCCGGCTCGCCGATCAACGCCCGCGCGAGCAGGAGACGCGTGTGTTGCCCGCCGCTCAGCGTCGCCGACGTTAAGGCCATGTCCTGCGGCGTAAAACCCATACCCGCCAGCAGCGTTTCTGCTTTCCAGCGCAGGCTCTCGCGCTCAGTCGTGGGCAGTTGCGCCAGTACGGCGTCCAGCATGGTCAGGGGATAAATGGCTTCTGGCAGATGTTGCTCAACGCGCGCCATCAGACAGTGTCCGGCCAGCGCGACGCTTCCGGCAGCGGGAGAGTCTGTGCCGTCCAGCACCTTCAGCAGCGTACTTTTGCCGCAGCCGTTGTCGCCCAGCAGGCCAATGCGGTCGCCTTTTTTCAGCGTAAAGGAGAGGGAGTCGAAGAGCGTGCCAAACGCCGTATCAACACGTAAAGATTGTGCAGTGAGTAAAGTGCTCATTGTTGCTTACCCAAGAGTTACAGGCATGTTTATGCCTCGTCAAACATCGCTGACGATAACTCAGTAAGCCCGAGAGAAGGGATTTCAGGGGTTGGTGTCTTCGCTCAAGCAGAAGTTATCGCAGCACGATACCGATAACGCTTGAGCTGGTGCGATCACCAAATGCATGTGAAACATTGAAAATTTCACAGTACAGCATAATTGGCCTCCTTATATATTCAGTGGGTTAATGGATGAAAGGAGTGTAGCGGGGGAAAGGCGGTTTGGCTAGGGGGGCGAATGTAATTCCCTCTCCCGGTGGGAGAGGGAACGGTCGGAACACAGTGTTAGATCGAAGTACGACGGTAGCTGCGGTATTCCGGCATCCAGAAGTTGTCGTCGATGGCCTGCTGCAGCGCGTCAGCAGAGGTTTTCACTGCCACACCCTGCTGCTGGGCCATTTTCCCGACCGCGAACGCAATTGCACGCGACACCTTGTGAATGTCTTTCAGCTCTGGCAGCACCAGTCCTTCGCCATCGTTCACCAGCGGCGAGTGGCCCGCCAGGGTTTCGCTTGCCGACATCAGCATCTCATCGGTAATGCGCGACGCGCCGGAGGCGATCACACCCAGACCAATGCCCGGGAAAATATAGGAGTTGTTGCACTGGGCAATAGGATAGGTTTTGTCCTTCCACACCACCGGATCGAACGGGCTGCCGGTTGCGACCAGCGCGTTCCCTTCGGTCCAGGCAATGATGTCCTGCGGCGTTGCTTCCACGCGCGAGGTCGGGTTGGAGAGCGGCATCACGATAGGGCGTTCGCAGTGCTTGTGCATCTCACGAATGATCTCTTCCGTGAACAGCCCCGTCTGACCGGAGACGCCAATCAGGATATCCGGCTTCACGTTGCGCACTACGTCCAGCAGAGAGAGCACTTCGTTGTCGGTGTCCCAGTTCTTCAGGTTCTCACGTTTCTGCACCAGTTTGGTCTGGAACGGCAGCAGGTTTGGCATGCCGTCGGTCAGCAGGCCGAAACGGTCGACCATGAACACGCGGGAGCGCGCCAGCTCTTCGCTTAGCCCTTCACGCTGCGTCTGGGCGATAATCTGCTCGGCGATACCACAACCCGCAGAGCCTGCGCCCAGGAAGACAATTTTCTGATAGCTCAGTTGGCTGCCTGCAGCGCGACTGGCGGCAATCAGCGTGCCGACGGTGACCGCGGCGGTGCCCTGAATATCATCGTTAAAAGAGCAGATCTCATCGCGATAGCGGTTCAGCAACGGCATCGCGTTTTTCTGCGCGAAGTCTTCAAACTGCAGCAGCACGTCCGGCCAGCGGTGCTTGACCGCCTGGATGAAATCATCAACAAACTGATAATACTCGTCGTCGGTAATACGCGGATGACGCCAGCCCATATACAGCGGGTCGTTAAGCAACTGCTGGTTGTTGGTGCCCACATCCAGCACCACCGGCAGGGTATACGCCGGGCTGATGCCGCCGCAGGCGGTATACAGAGAGAGCTTACCGATTGGGATCCCCATGCCGCCAATACCCTGGTCACCGAGACCCAGAATACGTTCGCCGTCGGTCACCACGATCACTTTGATATTGTGGTTCGGCACGTTCTGCAGAATATCGTCCATGTTGTGGCGGTTCTGATAAGAGATAAAGACGCCACGGGAGCGACGGTAGATCTCTGAGAAGCGTTCGCAGGCGGCACCCACCGTTGGGGTGTAGATCACCGGCATCATCTCTTCGAGATGATTTTGTACCAGACGATAGAAGAGGGTTTCGTTGGTGTCCTGAATGTTGCGCAGGTAAATATGTTTGTCGATTTCGGTTTTGAAACCCTGATACTGGATCCACGCGCGCTCTGCCTGTTCTTCAATGGTTTCCACCACTTCTGGCAGCAAACCGAGCAGGTTGAAGCTGCTGCGCTCTTCCATGCTGAAGGCGCTACCTTTGTTGAGCAGGGGGAATTCGAGTAATACCGGGCCGGCATAAGGGATATATAGGGAACGATGTTTTTTCAGTTTGTTGTCCATGTCACTCACTCTTTTTTGAAGATCCGTCCCTGACACTGCTGTTTGTCATCTTTCTGGCCTGTGCGATGGGGTGCGGTCAGGCGGTATTATAAAGGAGCTAAATATTAATTACCGCAACACATAAACAAAAACACCATCGGTTTTGCCGATGGTGTTGAGGATCTCTCCTGGGAACTTACTTGCCCGCGTGGCGTTTTCTGCCGGTGGCGTGAGTGACCTGTGTTTCACTGTCGCCTTCAATCACCACTTTACGTTGGTTAGAAAGCTTGTAGTTCAGTCCCAGTATATGGCGTGCCTGACGGTTCGATTTCATGTTAACTCCTCAATCCTGTTGATAGTTTTAAGGACCAGTTCGCTTACGCAAACGAAATGTAACCCCTTAGGTTGCAGATCCAGCTTAGCAGGTTTTTACAAAGGTGCGTTTTGCCCGCTGACGACGTAGTTAATGGTCTGCTGGTAGATGTCACTGAGGATGTCATTGTCTGTGGATTCCACCCACTTGGTCAGTTCCATCAAAATGTCATCTTCAGTCACAGCACCATGCTCGGCGTGAAGACCCTGAGCAATCGCGTTAACGAGTTCAGGTTGTGCTGCTGCAGTATTGGCCGGGTAATAAGTAAACATGCTGCCTCCGTGTCGTTGTCTGTTTAATGGTACGGCTCGCAAAAAATTTAATTCACAAACAGAATGGCAAATATTTTGGCCGCTGTGTCTAAGATTCATCTTAGAAATAAAAATGACATAAGTGCATGCTTTTATGCGCTTTTAGAGTGGGAGGATATATTGAGGGTTTGCCGCGAGGATATTTTGCAGGTGCTCCTGCTATCACTGAAATATAGCAGGAGCAGATTTTACATTACCACTTCATTTCGCCAGTATTCACTTTGGCGCTTAATTCCAGCGAGCTCTCTTCAGCCAGACCCGGATACTGTTTTTTCATGGCGTTGATCACGCCTGTCGATGTTTTATGTTCTGACAACGCCTGTTCGAAGTGCTGGAGATAATCACGGGTAAAGTCGATAGCACCGCTGCCTGCCGGTGGTGTTCCCAGATAGTGACCCGGGATCACGCGTTCAGGCTTATGTGCCGCCATGCTTTCCAGCGTCTGTTGCCACTCCTTGCGGCTGGCTGGCGTCTGGGTGTCTGCCGTCCAGACGTGGATACCCCAGGCGACACCGGTGCCACCGAGGATAGTTTTAGCCGAAGGGATCCAGACATAGGCGGCGTAGCTTTCTGGCTGCTCGATATCAATCTTCTCGCCGTCCACCATGAAGGTAGTGGATGCCAGCACCTGCGGAACGATAAGTTCGGTTGGCGCACCGTCTTTCATCTGCGGTCCCCAGAAGGCAAGCTTGGCGTCTTTGGTGGCCTTGATATGGTCAACCACCTGCTGTGTGGCCACCACTTTGGCATTCGGGAAGGCTTTCACCAGCGGTTGCAGTCCAAAATAGAAATCCGGATCGCCAGAGGTAATGACGATTTTGTTCAGGGTTTTCCCGCTTTTGCGAATTTTGTCGACCAGCGCTTCGCCATCTTTGACGCTGAACTGGGCGTCAAACAGCACGGCCTCTTTTGGACCAGAGACCAGCGTGGAGGAGACCGCAAACATCCCTTTGTCCTGCGGGTTATAGGTATCAATGGTTAATGGCGCAGCAAACACCGCGGGCGTGATAAGCGTGGAGAGAAGAGCAAGGTGAGTGAATTTCATTCTGATGTCTCTGTTGTTCAGGAAAGTCTTTATTGTACGGATATTCGCATTTGCCAGAATTCCTGAAACAAGACATGCTTTGTTTCATAAATCGAGCAAATGGGGTGTGATATGGATCGCGTTATTGCCGCTCAGGTCTATAACCGGATATGCGAGCTGGGAAGCCTGAGTGCAGCGGCCCGGGCGTTGGGTATCTCCCGTCCGATGGTGAGCCGCTATCTTGAGCAAATGGAGAAGTGGGCCGGTACGCGGCTGGTAAACCGCTCGACGCGCAAGCTGACGCTGACGGCGGCCGGAGAGAAGGTGCTGCTAAAAACGCGAACGCTGTCCCAGCTGTCGCAGGAAATTGAAGGCCAGTCGGAGAAAGATCTCCCTTCAGGCACGCTACGGGTGGCCTGCGCCCATTTTACCGCCATGCATCTGATTGCCCCTGTGCTGCCCGGCTTGCTTTCGCGCTACCCGCAGCTGCGCATTGAGCTGGATGTGAACAACCACCCGGTGAGCCTGGTAGGGGAACGCATTGATGTGGCGATCCGCATCACGGATAACCCAGAGCCCGGGATGATTGCCCGCAGGCTCGGGGAGTGTCGTTCCGTGCTGTGCGCGTCGCCGCAGTATCTTGCAACCCACGGCACGCCAGGGCAGGTGGAGGAGTTAGCGCAGCACAACTGTCTTCATTACAGCTTTTTCGCCGGTCAGGCGTGGCACTTCCTGACGCCGGAAGGGGAAAACGTCAGCGTCGCCGTGAGCGGCAACCTCAGCGCCAGCATCTCGTCATTGTTGATGGAGGCGGCGGTGAAGCATTGCGGCATTGCCATGCTACCGGAGCAGGAAGCACATGCCGCGATTGAACAGGGCACGCTGGTCCCGGTGCTGAGCAGCCTGACGCCCAAAGCGTTAGCCATTCACGGTATTTATCAGTCCCGGGAGTATCAGCCCGCGGCGTTGCGCGTGTTTCTTGATGAGATAGCGCACCATCTGTCAGGCGACGCGCAGCGGGAATAGGTTACAGAATTATCTGTGTTCCAGGGTGTGCCGAAACCATCGTCTATACTTATCCCTTTGTAAGCCAAAAGGAGAGCAAGAATGACGATTCATAAGCACGGTTCGGCACACTGGTCTGGTGATATCAAAAATGGCAAAGGGACGGTCTCAACGGAAAGTGGCGTCCTGAATCAACAACCTTACGGCTTTAACACCCGCTTCGAAGGCGCTAAAGGTACTAACCCGGAAGAGTTGATTGGCGCAGCCCACGCCGCCTGTTTCTCAATGGCGCTGTCGCTGATGATTGGTGAAGCGGGCTATACCGCAGATTCCATCGATACCACAGCGGATGTCTCGCTGGATAAAACCGATGGCGGTTTCGCAATCAGCAAAATTGCGCTAAACAGCAAGGTCACCGTACCGGGTATCGATCCGCAGAAATTCGACGGCATCATCCAGAAAGCGAAATCAGGATGCCCGGTGTCGCAGGTACTGAAAGCGGAAATCACGCTGGACTATAAACTTAACTAAGCCTGAGCCGGGCGAAGGCCCGGCTATCCCTTCAGCGCAGCAGGAAAAACCGCTGCCAGCCATGCAATAAACACCTTAAGGCGATGCGTCAGATGCCGGTTTTGCGGGTAAACCACGTGAAACGGATACGCCGCCGGGTGCCAGTCGCTTAAAATTTCTTGTAACGTACCCGCCTGAAGATATGTCTTTGCTGAATATGTAAACGTCTGAATGATCCCTAATCCTGCCACCGCCGCTGCCAGGTGCGCATTGCTTTCATTAACGCCGAGATAGTGCGAAATGCCGATCTCCTGCACCTCGCCGCCTTTCCTGAAGCGAAACGGAAAGGGCCGCCCGGTGACCGGGGAGAGATAGCTTATAAGTTTATGTCCGTTGCGCAACTCTTGCGGATAAGCCGGAACGCCGTGCTTTTTCAGATAGCCCGGCGTTGCGCAGGTCACCATGTCGGCGTCGCCCAGATGACGGGCGATAAGGGTGGAATCGTTCAGCGGACCGCCTCTGATCACACAATCCACGTTGCCGCTGATCAAATCAACAGGACGATCCGCCACGCCAAGATCGATGCGAATATCCGGGTAGCGCTGCATGAAATCCGGGAGCTGGGGGATGAGCACGTCGCGGGCAGTCGAACCGCCAATATCCACCCGCAGATGTCCTTTCGGTGTGGCGTGAGAGACGCGAAACGAGGTATCGATATCTTCGATATCAATGAGCACCCTGAGCGCTTTTTCATAATACTCCGCGCCTTCCGGCGTCGTGACCACCCGGCGGGTGGTACGGTGCAGCAGCCGTATTTCAAGATGCGCCTCAAGCGCTTTCACAAGCTTGCTCAGTGTGGCGATGGGCATGTTTAGCGAATCAGCCGCTCGGGTAAAGCTACCGGTTTCCACAACCCGCGTGAAGGCGCGCATCGCCATGAGCTGGTCCATCTTTTTCTCTCGATTATTTCTGTCTGTGAATAGTCATTTTCATTTTTGCTGGTTTTTCACTAATCCGGCAAGGGCTAATGTGTCTCCAGCGCAAGCAAAAACGCACAACGCAAACCCAACTAAAGGTAAATGACATGAACACAACGCTCTTCGAAAAAATCGCACTGGTCACTGGCGGCAGCACCGGTATTGGTCTTGCCACGGCGCAGGAGCTGGCGGCTCAGGGCGCCAAAGTTTATATCACCGGTCGTCGACAGGCCGAGCTGGATGCCGCCGTCGCACAAATTGATTCCCGTGCGGTGGGTATTCGTGCCGACGTCTCACAGCTCGCCGATCTGGATCGAGTCTATGCGCAGATAGCAAAAGAAGAAGGGCGTCTCGATATTTTGTTCGCCAATGCGGGTGGCGGAGATATGCTGCCGCTGGGAGCAATCACCGAGGAGCAGTTTGACCGTATTTTCGGCACAAACGTGCGCGGAGTGCTGTTTACAGTACAAAAAGCGCTGCCGCTGTTATCTGCCGGGTCGTCCATTATTCTGACCGGTTCAACGGTGTCGATAAAGGGAACGGCAAACTTTAGCGTCTACAGCGCCAGCAAAGCCGCCGTGCGCAACTTTGCCCGCTCCTGGGCGCTGGATCTGCAGGACCGTGGGATCCGTATCAACGTGGTCAGTCCTGGCCCCGTCAAAACCCCGGGACTCGGCGAACTGGTGCCAGAAGAACATCGTCAGGGATTGTTCGATGCGCTGGCTGCACAGGTTCCGTTAGGACGTTTAGGTGCGCCGGGCGAGGTGGGGAAAGTGGTGGCGTTTCTGGCCTCTGACGCGGCCAGCTTTATTAACGCCACCGAGCTGTTTGTTGATGGTGGGATGGCGCAAATTTAATCCACATTACGCCAGCAGCGCACGCTACGGCCCTCGTGTGAAGGCTGTAGCGGCTGCGGGCGTTCACACCCCTGCGTGGCCTGCGGACAACGGTCGCGGAAATAGCACCCCTCGGGCAGATGGCGGTTACCCGGGAGATCCGTTTTACGCAGCGCCAGGTTTTCATCCAGCGGCTCACCGGTTCTGGGAACGGAATCGAGCAGCAGCCTGGTGTAGGGATGACGCGGCGTAACCAGCACCTGTGCCGCCGTACCCAGTTCGACAATCTGCCCCAGATACATCACCGCCACGCGATCGCTCATGTGCCTGACAACCGAGACGTTATGGGATATCAGCACATAGGTCAGGTTGCGTTCCTGCTGCAGCTTCACCAGTAAATTGAGGATCTGCGCCTGTACGGAAATATCCAGCGCGCTGGTGGGCTCATCCAGCACGATGATGTCCGGGTCAAAGGAAAGAGCGCGGGCGATAGCAATACGCTGGCGCTGCCCGCCGGAAAAGGCGTGCGGCAGGCGGTCGAGATATTCCGGGCGGATACCGACCTGCTGCGCCAGGTTTTCAGCAAGCTGACGTCGTTCCCGTTCGCTGCTGCGTTTTTGCACCCACACCGGCTCGGTGATAATGCGCCAGACCGGCAGACGCGGGTCAAGCGACGAGAGCGGATCCTGGAACACCATCTGCATACCGCCCGCGTGGTTTGTCCGTGCACACAGGCCGGCACTGGGTTTGAGCATCCCCATTAAAAGCTGCGCCAGCGTGCTTTTACCACAGCCGGATTCGCCAACAATCCCCAGCGTTTCGCCGCGATGGATCTGAAGATCCAGCCCGTTAAGAGCATGCACCTGTTCCGTGACCCGCCCCAGCCAGTTTTTGCGTGCGGGAAAGTTAACGTGCACGCGATCCAGTTCCAGCAGTACGTCAGACATGGGTTTTCTCCTGTTGCGGATACCAGCAGGCCGCCCGCTGGCCTTCGGCCCCCTGAGGCAGTAAGCGCGGCGTTTCAGTGCATTTTACGCCCGCAGCAAAACAGCGCTCCCGAAAAGCACACCCGCGCGGAAGCTGGCTAAGATTGGGCACTGTACCGGGGATGGCAGGCAGCATCTCGCGCGGCTCGCCGTTTTCAGGCGCACACTGCAACAGGCCGATGGAATAGGGATGAACGGGATGGTGGATCAGCGTTTGCGTGGTGCCGCTTTCAATCACGCTCCCGGCGTACATGACATACATCCGATCGCAGAGCTGTGAAACCACCGCCATATCGTGACTGATAAACAGTACCGAGGTTCCGCTGGCCCGCGCTTTATGCTTCAGCAATCGCAGTACCTGTAGCTGGACGGTGACGTCCAGTGCGGTGGTCGGCTCATCGGCAATAATCAGTTCAGGCTCGCAGGAGAAGGCCAGCGCAATCATCACCCGCTGGCGCATGCCACCGGACAGCTCGAACGGATAACGTTCCATGACCTCCGCCGCATCCGGGATCTGCATCTCTTCCAGCAGGGTGATCGCTTTTTTTCCGGCATCACGCCGTGAAAGGGGCTGATGCTGGCGGATCACCTCCACCATCTGTTTGCCAATTCGTCGCGTTGGGTTCAGCGCTGTCATCGGCTCCTGAAAAATCATCGCCACTTTGGCACCGCGCCACTGGCGGAGTTGTTTCTCCGAAGCATTCAGGACATCTTCACCCAACAGTTTTACCTGCCCGCGATGGATCCGGTAACTGCCCTCCGGCAGCAGACGCATGGTCAGCATCGCCGTTACCGATTTTCCGGAGCCGGATTCGCCCACTACGCCAACAATCTCGCCGCGTTTGATCTCCAGCGATACGTGGTTCAGGGCGTGAACTTCACCGCGAAATATCGGGAAGCTCAGGTGTAAATCTTCAATGGTTAATACTGCTTCGCTCATGCCTGTTTTCCTCCCGATTTCGGATCCAGCAGGTCGCGAATGCCGTCACCAAACAGATTAAACCCGACGGCAGTGACCAGAATTGCCGCGCCAGGAAAGGCGCAGTACCACCACTGGTCGAGCACATAGTTGCGGCCCACGGCCACCATCGCTCCCCATTCGGCGGTGGGCTGCTGTGCCCCAAGGCCGATAAAGCCCAGCGTGGCGGCCATCAGAATGGCGCTGCCAATATCCAGCGAGGCCTGCACGATCAGCGGTGGCAGGGCGTTACGCAGAATGTGCCAGCTGATCAAATGCCAGCGCGACGCGCCAAATGTACGGGCGGCCTGCACATAGGTAAACTGGCGCACCACCAGGGTTTGCCCGCGCGCCAAGCGAACGTAAAACGGGATACGCACAATCGCAATCGCCAGCATGGCGTTAAACAGACTCGGCCCAAGCGCCGCCGCCAGCGCCATGGTCAGTACCAGGGAGGGAATGGAGAGCATAATGTCCATCACCCGCATAATGATGGCATCGCCGCGCCCGCCCAGCACGCCGGACAAACAGCCCAGCAGCGAGCCGATACTCCCGGCAATCACCACCACCGCCAGCCCGGCGGTAATGGATTGCTGGCTACCGACCAGCACGCGGCTGAACAGATCGCGTCCGACTTCATCGGTACCAAACCAGTGTTGCGCAGACGGGGCCTGCAACCGGGCAGTGAGATCCAGCGCGTTCGGATCATGGGGGACGATCCACGGTGAAGTTACCATCAGCAACAGCATCACCAGCATAATCACCCCGCCGATCAGCGTGAGCGGGCTTTGACGCAGCATCCAGAACAGCCTTGGCCAGTCGATGCCCGGTTTCGTTGCGTTTACGGGGACGGGCGTTTCCTCAGTCAACATCATTCGGCACCTCCGCGCCCGATACGAGGGTCAATCCACAGATAGAGCAGATCAACCACCAGATTGACGACCACATAGGCCAGTGAAACCACCACGGCGAAGCCCATGACGGCAGGGAAATCCAACGCCTGAATGGAGGTCACCACCCAGGCGCCCATGCCTGGCCAGGCAAAGACGGTTTCGGTCAGTACCGCACCATAAAGCAGATCGCCCAGCGCCAGCCCGAGTACGGTAATGGACGGGATCATCGCATTCGGCAGGGCATACCGCAGGACGATATACCAGCCCGGCAAGCCGCTGGCGCGGGCGGTGCGAATATAATCTTCGCTGAGCTGCTCCAGCATGGCGGAACGTACCTGACGCGCCACGATGCCAAGATGAACAAACGCCAGCGTCAGTGACGGTAAAATCAGGTGTTGCAGGGCGTTGAAAAAGACCTCGCCGTTACCCTCCAGCAGGGCATCCAGCAGATAAAAGCCCGTCACGTGGGCAGGCGGGTCGAGCCAGTCGTCCAGCCTGCCGCCGCCGGGCAGAAGCTGCAGATGGCCGTAGAACAAGACGATGACGCCCAGACCCAGCCAGAAGGCCGGTGTGGAGATCCCGGTCATCGCCATCAGCCGTACCAGATGATCCAGCCAGCGGTTACGGTAGACCGCCGATAAAATCCCCAGCGGAACGCCGATCACCAGCGCCAGCAGCAGGGAACAGAACGCCAGCTCCAGCGTGGCAGGGAAGAAGGCTTTTAAATCTTCCGCCACCGGCCGCCCGGTACGGATAGAGGTCCCTAAATCGCCGTGCGCCAGGGCGTCCACATAGCGGCCAAACTGGATATAGAGCGGCTGATCCAGTCCCAGTTGCTGGCGAATGTTTTGCACAATCTCGTCGCTGGCACGGTCACCGGCCAGCAGGCGGGCCGGATCGCCGGGGATCAGGTGTGAAATGATAAAGGTGATGATACAGACACCGGCTACTACCAGGATTAACCCCCAGCAGCGCTGGCGCACAATGCTCCAGAACGTCATACACTTTCCCCCGGCGAAACCGTTACTTGCTCATGGTGGCGATGTTGAACACCTGCTCGAGCATTGGATTAAAGGTGAAGCCTTTGACCTCTTTGTTCATTGCCAGCTGGTAATTCTTCTGGAACAGATAAACGTAGGCCGCTTCGTCAATCACAATCTTCTGCGCCTGCTGGTAATCGCGGGTGCGCTCCGCCTGGTCCGTGGTTTTCAGCGCCGCCTGCAGCAGGGAATCGACCTCTTTGTTCTCATAGAACGAGCGGTTGCCCGGCAGACCTTTTTTGTCCGGCTCAAACCAGTAGTTCATGAACATGTACGGGTCGGCAAAGTCCGGGCTCCAGTTGCCAATGGCAATGTCATAGTCGCCTTTACCCACGCGGTCGCGCATGGTGGCGTTAGCCAGTTTTTCCAGCTTGACGTTGATACCGAGCTTGCCCAGGCTGGCCTGAGTGGAGAGGGCGATAGGCTCCCAGTTCGGGTCGTTGTCCGAGTAGAGGAACGTCAGGCTGGCCGGTTTATCTTTGACTTTCTCCAGCGCCGCTTTCGCTTTGGCCTCGTCAAAGCTGTACTGCATGGCGGTGGCGTCAAAGCCCCACATGCCATCCGGGATCGGGCCGCGCATCTGCTTGCCGTTACCGCTGAGAATGCCTTTCACCATCCCCTGATAATCGGTTGCCCAGGAGACGGCCCGGCGCAAATCCACCTGATTCAGCGGCGCTTTGCTGTTGTTGAGATAGAGATAGGTCACGCGCAGGGACGGATACTCCGCCACGGCGACTTTGCCCTCCTGCTTGAGCGCCGAAAGCTGATCGACAGGCAGGGAGTCGGCAATATCCAGATCGCCACGGGAAAGCTGCAGGCGACGCGACGCGCTTTCACCGATAATTTTCACCGAGACGCGCTTAAAGTGGGGCTTATCTCCCGCCCAGTTCGGGTTAGGCACCAGCACCAGCTGCTGACCTTTTTGCCAGCTCTTCAGCATAAATGGCCCGGAACCGGCGGTGTTCTGCGCCAGATAAGCCCGCGCATCATCGGCGGCATTGGCCTTCAGTACGGCCGGGTTAATAATCGATGCACCGTCATTCGCCAGGGTATAGAGGAAGGGTGCAAACGGCTGGCTGAGGGTGAATTTCACCGTGTGGTCATCAACGGCGTCAATTTTGAGATCTTTCGGGAACGCTTCAGACGGCCCCTGGCTGAGCTTCAGCAGGCGCTCAAACGACAGTTTTACCGCTTCAGCGGTGACCGGCGTGCCGTCAGAGAATTTCGCGTTGTCCGTCAGGGTGAAGGTCCACTCTTTCTGATCCTCAGATGCCTTCCAGCCCGTGGACAGATCGCCTTCGACCTCCGTGGTGCCAGGCTTGTACTTCACCAGACGCTGATAGGACGGATAGGTGACGGTCCAGTCGTTGTTATCAATGGTGATTGCCGGATCGAGGGTTTGCGGGTCGGCGGCTTTACCTATCACCAGCATGTCTTTCGGAACGGCGGCCTGCGCAGCAGGCATGCTCAGGGCCAGCGTGGCGGCGATAAGCGTCGTGAGAAGCGTTGTTTTCATGGCAGTGCTCCAGGTTTAAAGAGGGGTGTGCGTCAACGGAAAACAGGCGAAACGATCGTCAAGAAGGGGATAACTGGCGGCGTTTGGCAACTCGAAGTGCCACCATTCGCTGCCGATCCCCACAAAGCCGCCGCCAAACATGATGGCGTTAAGCAGCAGGCGGTTGCGCTGGGCGTGCGGCGGCACGGAGGGATGATACGGATGAGAACGGTCATCCATCTCATCAAACCCGGCCCCCATATCCAGCACGTTGTTATGTTCATCCATCAGGGTGACGTCGATGGCCGTGCCGCGGCTGTGATTGGAGCCAATGGCCACATCCACCACATATTCCGGGTTCGGGCACGCATCCCACAGCTGCGCCTGGGCCTGCTGTGGGCGATAGGCGTCGTAGACCACCAGTTTCAGTCCGGCGAGCGTGGCGATGCCAATCGATTTCGCCAGCGCGGTGGCGGCATCGGTATGCAGCAAACACAGCGCCTCCTGATAAATGGGACGGCCAGTCAGGTTGTCGGCGGTGGCGTATTTCAGATCGATATGCAACTCAGGAAACATTCTGGCGACATCAATCAGTTCACTCTCTTCGGGCATAGCTCCGCTCCTTTAGCGTTCGAATTGTCCAAACTCTTGTTGTAATTCACGGTTTATCGTCAGACGGTCTGCAAGCGCATCACCCAGCGCCTGGACCACGCCTGACAGCAGCAGGTTGAAAAGACAGCTCACAGGGGCCAGCGAATCCCAGAAGTGGCCGGTATCGGTTTTAACCTGCAATAAATCAATAGGGTAATCCCGCGCCCACGGACACCAGATATCGGTGATCAGGGCCATCGGAATACTTTTCTCACTTGCGACACGACAGTACTGCCGGGCAATGGCGGAATAGGCGCGGGTATCGGTCAGCACCACATAAGGGTGGTCAAAACCGGAGTTGAGCGATTCAACCCAACTGCCGGATAACCCCTCGGAGTAGCTCACGCGCGGGCGCAGGTATTCCAGGTGGCTGAAGAAGGCGTTGGCAATCCCGCGCGTTGACTGAATACCCAACACAAACACCGCCTCAGCATGGGTGAGCTGATGGACGATTTGCTTAAAGACATCGGTTTGTGCCAGCTGATAAACATGGGTGATTGCATCCACCTCCAGCGAAAGGGAGTGCTGGAGGCGATCCGAGAGCGGGCGCTGCTGTTGCCAGGAGTCCAGACGTTCGTTCATTCCCCAGGGCTGATAAGGATCGCGCAGGCTTTTTTTGGCATCGTCCAGGTTGCGATACCCCAGCTTACGCAGGAAGCGCCCGACGGTGATCCCGCTGGTGCCGGTAGTCAGCGCCACGCTCTCTGCCGTCTCAAACGGTATCAGCGCGGCGTGCGCCAGCATCCAGCTTGCCACACGCTTTTCGCTGGGCGTCAGCTGGCTGAAGGTGGCTTCGATACGGTTCAGCATTTCAGGTTTGGTGGTCATTACCGCCTCGCTGTTAACCGGCTGTCAATGGCCGGAATTCTGTTACCTGGTTAACAATGCATGACGCGTGCCATGTTCACATGACGGCGAAAAGCCGCTGTGCTGTAAATTTCATGCAATATTTGATTAACCAATGATCAACATTTGTGCAGCGTAGTTCACTTTTGGTGCATTGTCGGATTCGACAGAGATGAATTTGGTGAATACGTCAGCCCCTTCACATTTTTGATAAGATACAAACACAGTGACTAAGAGAAGGAACCCGGCATGGCGAATTTGCCCTGGCGTGTCAGCGTGCGCCTGATGGCTCTCGCAAAGAAAGTGGCGATGGTCATAGGGATTATCGTGGTTGTGCTGCTGGCAGTGCGGGTATATCTCTCGCAGCAGGGGCCGGCGTTACATCTCTGGCATACCTGGCGTGCGGATGAAATGAGCGTAAGCGAGCTGGATAAGGCGAACTTTGCTGACTATCTCGACCGGGAAAAGGCCATCTTCACCGACCTGGATAACGCGGTCACGGCAAAAACGAAGGGGGAGGAGCGTACCGCCTTAAACCGCTACTACCGTCAGAGCCTGGTGTGGCCCGGAAAATTTACTCCGGATGCAAATCGCTCGTTTGTGCTGATGCCTGCCGGTAAACCGCGTGGTGCGGTGGTTTTACTGCACGGACTCACCGATTCGCCCTATAGCGTTAAGCACCTTGCCGTTGATTATCAGCAGCGCGGATTTGTGGCCGTGGTGCCGCGTCTGCCCGGACACGGGACGGCACCAGGGGCGCTGACAAATGTTGACTGGGAGATGTGGCTGGCGGCGACGCGTCTTGCCGTGCGCGAAGCCTCCCGTCTGGCGGGGGATAACGTTCCTTTGCATCTGGTGGGCTATTCCAACGGCGGGGCGCTGGCGATGAAATACACCCTGGACGCGCTGGAGTCGCCTTCGCTGCGAAAACCTCAGCAACTGGTGTTGTTGTCACCGATGATCGGCGTCACGGCGTTTGCCCGCTTTGCCGGATTCGCAGGCTTACCGGCACTGTTACCGGCGTTTGCGAAAGCGGCGTGGCTGAATATCGCGCCGGAGTATAACCCT
Source organism: Enterobacter cloacae complex sp. 277I4 (assembly GCF_050031465.1). NCBI lineage: Bacteria > Pseudomonadati > Pseudomonadota > Gammaproteobacteria > Enterobacterales > Enterobacteriaceae > Enterobacter > Enterobacter cloacae complex sp. 277I4. Next base: position 2,640,594 of record NZ_JBLGWC010000001.1, on the reverse strand, counting down.
TACAAATACAACTCTTTCCCGGTAAACGCGGCGCGTCAGTCGTGGCTGTTGACGAAGGCGCTGCAGGAGCAGATTGGCCGCGCTGCACAAAACCACACGCTGGATCGGTTGCCGCCGGTACTGGCCTTTCAGTCGGTGATGGATTCCACCGTCAGTACCCGTGCGGTTGTCACGGGGTTATTCGACCAGCTTCCGGCCAATGGCAGTGAACTGGTGGTGTTTGATATCAACCAGGCGGCGAGTTTCCGCCCGTTATTCCGGCCGTCGTCGTGGACGGCCCTCTCTGAGTTGTTGCCGTCTGCGCAAAGACGTTACAGTGTCACGATTGTAACCAACGCCAGTGCGGAGCGTTTCGCCACGGTCGCGAAGCACATCCCCGCAGGCAGCACAGAGGAGACCGTGGAGCCGCTGGCGCAGCAGTATCCGCCGGAGGTCTATTCGCTTTCGCATGTCGCCGTACCTTTCCCGCCTGATGACGATCTGTATGGCCGGCATCCTGCCGTGAAAAACCGCTATGGCATCAGCCTGGGCACCATTGCGTTGTGGGGAGAGACCTCCGTACTGAGCGTGGGTAAAGATGCCCTGATGCGGGTGACCTCAAATCCGTTTTACGACTACATGAAGATGCGGATCGACAACCGCATCGGGACGGAGGAAAAAGGGTGATCCCTTAAGCTGTTAATTTATTAGGTAGCGCTGGTGAAGTATGTTAAACAGTAACTTCCCCGGCGCCTCCCTTATTCTGGAACCCATTCCTGTGCTCACCACGCTGATTTATCGAAGCCATTTACATTTATCCTGCCGGTCCGCAGAATTAAGCGCGCTGGTAGAACGAGCACGAAGCCGCAATGCCAAACTGAACATCACGGGTGTCCTGCTCTCGAACGGCTGTGACGTCATGCAAATTCTTGAGGGCGCGGAAGAGAGCGTCGTGAAGTTGTTCCACAAAATTCGCGATGATGAGCGCCACAGTGGCGTCGTCGAACTGATGCGGGATTACGGCCCCCGCAGACGGTTTGACAATGTCGGCATGCTGCTGTTTGACCTGCAGGTCCAGTCCCCAAAAGAGGTGCTTGAGTCGGTTTTGCATTACAGCCAGCTGGAAAGCTATCTCATATCCGATGATCGGGTGTTCAAATTCATTCAGACCTTTATCACCGGGAAACATACCGGCCAGACGAGGAACCCGGTGGATGCGGGAAAATGGACGCTCGCATGTGAAAAAGCGCCCTTCGGTGAGGCCATGGGGTTGATAGCCGGTCAAATCTGTCAGTTTGCGCTGCAGCCGATAGTCGAGCCCTCGGAAGGGAAAATCAGTTCACTTGAAGCGCTTATTCGTGGCAACGATGGCGGGAGCCCGGAACATTTCTTCAAAACGCTCGATCAGGACAAGCTCTACGAAGTGGATCTGCAAACCAAAGCGTATGCCTTTGCGCTTGCGGAGAAACTGGGTATCGGCAGCCATAAAATTGCGGTGAATTTGCTTCCCATGTCGCTGGTCAAGGTGCCCGGGGCGGTCGAGTTTCTGGTGGAGCAAATCAGACAACACGGGCTTCAGCCGGAGCAGGTGGTCATAGAAGTAACTGAAAACGAGATGATTTCCGGCTTTAACAAATTCAACAGCGCGATCAAACAGCTTCGGGGGGAAGGTATTGGCCTGGCGATCGATGATTTCGGCTCCGGGTATGCGGGGCTTTCACTGCTTACCCGCTTCCAGCCGGATAAAATCAAGATCGATCGGGAAATTGTCAGCAATATTCATCTCAGCGGCCCAAAACAGGCGATTGTCCGATCGATAGTGAGCTGCTGCACCGACCTTGAGATCACGCTGGTGGCGGAAGGCATTGAGAAGCTGGAGGAGTGGTGCTGGCTGGAATCCGCCGGTATTCGCCGTTTTCAGGGGTTTCTGTTTGCCCGGCCGCAGCTTAACGGGGTGGGCGATATTCACTGGCCACACCTGGTACGATAACGCTTTTTCCTTCCTGATTATTTCCCCTTTGGTCAGCCTGTGTTTAAATAGCTAAAACGGTTTAATATAGTTTAGCTACGGGGATGACATGGATAAAATCTGGGTACTCGGTGATGCAGTGGTGGATTTACTGCCAGAGGGGGACGGCACATTGCTGCAATGTCCCGGCGGCGCACCGGCAAATGTGGCGGTCGGCATCGCCCGACTGGGCGGAAAAAGTGCCTTTATTGGCAGGGTTGGCGACGATCCGTTTGGCCGATTTATGCAGAAAACGCTGGCGGATGAGCAGGTTGATGTGCAGTGGATGCGCCTCGATCCGGCTCACCGCACCTCAACGGTGGTGGTTGATCTGGACGAACAGGGCGAACGCTCGTTTACGTTTATGGTTCGGCCGAGCGCCGATCTGTTTCTCGATTCCACCGATCTGCCGTCTTTCAGGGCCAAAGAGTGGCTGCACGTCTGCTCCATTGCGCTCAGCGCGGAGCCGAGTCGCTCTGCCACTTTTCAGGCGATGGATGCAATTAAAAAAGCCGGTGGTTTTGTCAGCTTCGATCCCAACATTCGCCCCGACCTCTGGCAGGATGAGGGCGATCTTCGCCGTTGCCTCGAACTGGCGCTACAGCGCGTGGACGTGGTGAAGCTCTCCGTTGAAGAGCTGACGTTTTTGACCGGCGAATCCCATATCGAAACCGGCCTGGCGGCGCTGATGCGCCATTGTCCGGCCCGACTGGTGCTGGTGACGCTGGGTAAAGAAGGGGTAATGGCCTGGCATGAGGGCATCACGACACACTATCCGGCCACACCTGTAGCGTGTGTTGATACCACCGGCGCAGGCGATGCGTTCGTCGCAGGGTTGCTGTTCGGCCTGGCCTCGTCAGGCCAGGATCTGGCAACAACCCTTGCACTGGCCCAGCGCTGTGGTGCACTGGCCACGACGGCCAAAGGGGCAATGACCGCGCTGCCGTACCGTCACAACCTGTAATTCCTTCCTGGCCGCCGACCGGCGGCCTGAATTGTCGCCTCGATCACACTTACTAAAACGGTTTAGCAAAAAGTATTGCCGATCCAAAATTCACGGGTTTAGTATCAGCAGCCTAAACCGGTTTAGCAATTTAGCATTATCAAAACACTTTTTTTAGGGATGCGACAAAATGTATAAAAAACGCAGACTTGCCGTGATGATTGGCATGCTGGCCGGTAGTACCTCTGTTTTTGCCCAGACCGATATGACAAGCATTGAATCGCGCCTGGCGGCGCTGGAACAGCGTCTTCAGGATGCGGAAATGCGCGCCCAGAATGCGGAGAAACGCGCGACGGCAGCAGAACAAAAAACGCAGCAGCTGGTTGCCGCCCAGCAGCAAACGCAGACCACCACCCAGGAGGTGGCCCAGCGTACCACGGTGCTGGAAAAGAAAGCCGATCAGAGCAGTGGCTTTGAATTTCACGGTTATGCTCGCTCAGGCCTGCTGATGAATGATGCGGCGTCCAGCAGCAAAAGCGGTCCGTATCTGACACCTGCCGGGGAAACCGGGGGCGCGGTCGGTCGTCTGGGTAACGAAGCGGATACCTACGTTGAGCTAAATGTGGAACACAAACAGACGCTGGAGAGTGGGGCGACCACGCGCTTTAAGGCCATGTTAGCCGACGGGCAGAAGACCTATAACGACTGGTCAGCCGATACCAGCGATCTTAACATTCGTCAGGCCTTTGCCGAGCTGGGCAATCTGCCTGATTTCACTGGCGCGCTGAAAGGGAGTACCTTCTGGGCCGGTAAACGCTTTGACCGCGATAACTTTGATATTCACTGGCTGGATTCTGACGTCGTGTTCCTCGCCGGTACCGGCGGCGGTGTCTATGACGTGAAGTGGAATGATACGCTGCGCAGCAACTTCTCGATTTACGGGCGCAACTTCGGCAGCGAAGAGCAGATCGACAACAACGTTCAGAACTATATCCTCAGCATGAATCACTTTGCCGGGCCATTCCAGCTGATGGTGAGCGGCCTGCGGGCGAAGGATAACGACGAACGCAAGGACAGCAATGGCGATCTGATTAAAACCGATGCGGCGAACACCGGCGTGCATGCCCTGGTGGGTCTGCACAATGACAGCTTCTACGGACTGCGGGAAGGCTCAGCGAAAACGGCGCTGCTGTATGGTCACGGCCTGGGGGCAGAAGTTAAAAGCATCGGCTCTGATGGCGCGCTGCTGTCAGAAGCCGATACCTGGCGCTTCGCAAGTTACGGTGTCACGCCGCTCGGCGGTGGCTGGCATATCGCGCCTGCGGTACTGGCTCAGAGCAGTAAAGACCGCTACGTCAAAGGCGACAGCTACGAGTGGGTTACGCTCAATACCCGCCTGATCAAAGAGGTTACGCAGAATTTCGCCCTGGCGTTTGAGGGCAGCTATCAGTACATGGATTTGAACCCGGAAGGCTACAAAGATCGCAACGCCGTTAACGGCAGCTTCTACAAGCTGACCTTCGCACCGACCTTAAAGGCGGGCAAAATTGGCGATTTCTTCAGCCGTCCTGAACTGCGCCTGTTTGCCACCTGGATGGACTGGAGCAGCAAACTGGATAACTACGCCAGCGATGACGCCTTTGGCAGCAGCGGCTTTAACGCTGGCGGGGAATGGAACTTTGGGGTCCAGATGGAAACCTGGTTTTAACCCTTCACGCTCCCGCCAGGCGGGAGCGTATCAAACATCATAAAAATGAAGTCAGGCAGAGGTAACTATGGATTTTGATAATATTTCCCGTGCGCTCATTCCGCTGCTCGGTGGCAAAGAGAACATCGCCAGTGCCGCGCACTGCGCAACGCGCCTTCGTCTGGTGCTGATCGACGATGCGCTTGCTGACCAGCAGGCCATCGGCAAGGTCGAGGGGGTGAAAGGCTGTTTTCGTAACGCGGGCCAGATGCAGGTGATTTTTGGCACCGGCGTGGTGAATAAGGTTTACGCGGCTTTTATTCAGGCGGCAGGGATTGGTGAATCCAGCAAGTCAGAAGCGGCAGATCTCGCGGCGCGTAAGCTCAACCCTTTCCAGCGCATTGCCCGCCTGCTTTCCAATATTTTCGTACCGATTATTCCCGCCATTGTTGCGTCCGGTTTGCTGATGGGCCTGCTCGGAATGGTGAAAACCTACGGCTGGGTGAATGCCGATAACGCCATCTACATCATGCTGGATATGTGCAGCTCGGCGGCGTTTATTATTTTACCGATCCTGATTGGTTTTACCGCCGCGCGTGAGTTTGGCGGTAATCCCTATTTAGGCGCCACGCTAGGTGGCATTCTGACCCACCCGGCGCTGACCAACGCCTGGGGCGTGGCGTCCGGCTTCCACACCATGAACTTTTTCGGCCTTGAGATTGCCATGATTGGCTATCAGGGAACGGTGTTCCCGGTGCTGCTGGCCGTCTGGTTTATGAGCATTGTGGAGAAAAACCTGCGCAAGGTCATCCCGGATGCGTTAGACCTGATCCTGACGCCGTTCCTGACCGTCATTCTCTCCGGTTTTATCGCGCTGCTGATTATCGGCCCGGCGGGACGCGCGTTAGGCGATGGCATCTCCTTTATTCTGAGCACGCTGATTACCCACGCGGGCTGGCTGGCCGGTTTGTTGTTCGGCGGGCTCTATTCGGTGATTGTTATTACCGGCATTCACCACAGCTTCCACGCGATTGAAGCCGGGCTGTTGGGGAATCCGTCGATTGGCGTTAATTTCCTGCTGCCCATCTGGGCCATGGCGAACGTGGCGCAGGGTGGTGCGTGCCTGGCGGTGTGGTTTAAAACCAAAGACGCAAAAATCAAAGCCATTACCTTACCGTCGGCGTTCTCGGCCATGCTCGGCATTACCGAAGCCGCTATCTTTGGTATCAACCTGCGTTTCGTGAAACCGTTTGTGGCCGCGCTGATTGGCGGTGCGGTGGGTGGCGCATGGGTGGTGTCGGTGCATGTCTACATGACGGCGGTAGGGCTGACGGCGCTGCCGGGGATGGCAATCGTGCAGGCCAGTTCGCTGCTCAACTATATTATCGGCATGGTGATTGCCTTTGGCGTAGCGTTTACCGTCTCGCTGCTGCTGAAATATAAAACGGACTCTGAATAATGACATTACCTTCCCGCTGGCCTGCCGTGCTGCAGGCCGTGATGAAAGGCCAACCGCACGCCCGTGCCGACCGCCACTACCCGCAGTGGCACCCGGCACCGGTGACGGGGCTGATGAACGATCCGAACGGTTTTATCTGGTTTGCCGGGCGCTACCATCTGTTTTATCAGTGGAACCCGCTGGGCTGCGATCACCGGTATAAATGCTGGGGGCACTGGAGTTCGCACGATCTGCTGCACTGGCAGCACGAGCCGATGGCGCTGATGCCAGATGAAGAGTACGACCGCAGCGGTTGCTATTCCGGCAGCGCCGTGGACAACAACGGGATGCTGACGCTGTGCTATACCGGCAACGTTAAGTTCGATGACGGTAGCCGCACCGCCTGGCAGTGCCTGGCGGTGGAACAACCGGACGGGACCTTTAAAAAAATGGGGCCGGTGCTGGCGCTGCCGGATGGCTACACCGGCCACGTGCGCGACCCGAAAGTGTGGCAGCAGGACGGGCAGTGGTACATGGTGCTCGGCGCGCAGGATGTGCAAAAGCGGGGTAAGGTGCTGCTGTTCAGGTCTGCCGATTTGCACACGTGGGAATCGTGCGGAGAAATTGCCGGTCACGGCGTCAACGGACTCACGGATGCGGGATACATGTGGGAGTGCCCGGACCTGTTTGCCCTCGACGGGACGCACGTTCTGATCTGCTGCCCGCAGGGGCTGGCACGTGAGCCGCATCGTTATCTCAACACCTATCCGGCAGCCTGGATGAGCGGGGTGTTTGACTATCAGCGCGGCGCATTTGAGCACGGTGCGTTACACGAACTGGATGCCGGTTTTGAATTCTATGCCCCGCAAACGACGCTGGCGGAAGATGGCCGGCGGATCCTGATTGGCTGGATGGGCGTGCCTGACGGGGAAGAGATGCTGCAGCCCACCCGGGCACAGGGCTGGATCCATCAGATGACCTGTCCGCGAGAGCTGCGCTACCGCGACGGCAAGCTCTGGCAGACTCCGGTGCGTGAGCTGGAAATGCTGCGTGAAGAGGAACTGCACTGGCAGGGCAACGCCTGCGATGCGCCGGAGCTTGATGCCTCGCGCCTTGAGTTCGAGCTGAGCGCTGCCTGCGCGAAACTGGATTTTGCCGGTGCGCTGCACCTCACGGTCGATGGCAATGGCCTGCGTCTGGAACGTGCCAGCCTGCAAACGGGTGAGACGTTAACCCGCTACTGGCTGGGTGAGGTTCACCATCTGCGCGTTCTGTGCGACCGCTCCAGCGTCGAAATTTTCATCAACCACGGCGAAGGGGTGATGAGCAGTCGCTATTTTCCTGACCAACCGGCCCGTGTGCGATTCGAAGGTGCGTCCGACATCACATTACGCTACTGGTCGCTGCGCGGCTGCATGGTAGAATAGCGGTTTTGGCAGCCGGATCTAAGTCGTTGTGAGAAAAACAAAACGCGTCACCATTAAAGACATCGCGGAGCTGGCGGGAGTGTCAAAAGCCACCGCCAGCCTGGTACTGAACGGACGCAGCAAAGAGCTGCGCGTGGCGGAAGAGACCCGTGAGCGCGTGCTGGCCATTGCGAAAGAGCATCACTACCAGCCCAGCATTCACGCCCGCTCGCTGCGCGATAACCGCAGTCACACCATTGGTCTGGTGGTCCCGGAGATCACCAACTACGGGTTTGCCGTGTTTTCTCACGAACTGGAGACGTTGTGCCGCGAGGCGGGCGTTCAGCTGCTCATCTCCTGTAGCGATGAAAATCCGGGGCAGGAGACCGTGGTGGTCAACAACATGGTGGCGCGTCAGGTCGACGGGCTGATTGTTGCCTCAAGCATGCTCAACGATGCGGATTACCAGAAACTGAGTGAGCAGCTGCCCGTAGTGCTCTTTGACCGCCACATGAATGACAGCTCGCTGCCGTTGGTGATCACCGATTCCATTACCCCGACAGCCAAACTGGTGGCCGACATTGCCCGCCAGCACCCCGATGAGTTTTATTTCCTCGGTGGGCAGCCACGGCTTTCCCCCACGCGCGACCGCCTTGAAGGGTTTAAACAGGGTCTGCGCGACGCGAACGTTACGCTGCGCCCGGAGTGGATCATTCACGGAAATTATCACCCGAGTTCCGGTTACGAGATGTTCGCCGAACTCTGTGCTCGCCTGGGGCGTCCGCCAAAAGCCCTGTTCACCGCCGCCTGCGGCCTGCTGGAAGGGGTGCTGCGCTACATGGGGCAGCACAATCTGTTGCAAAGTGACATCAGGTTAGCGAGCTTTGACGATCACTATCTTTACGATTCGCTCACGATCCCGGTGGATACCGTGCGCCAGGATAACCGTCAGCTTGCATGGCACTGCTTTGATCTGATTGGGAAATTGATCGACGGTGAAACGCCAGAGCCCGTGCAGCGGAAACTGGATGCCACCCTGCAGCGGCGCTATAAAGCGGCAGAATAGCCCTGCCGGACGACGGGATACATCAATAACTTTAATTAATTTAAGTTTTGGTTTAGCCGATAACCATAAGGAATAATTTTCTTTGAGGTATCGGTTCATGTCGTTAAAAAAATCATCCCTGATTGTCTTTTTCTCGCTGCTTTTCTTCTTTATCGCCAGCACCCTCACCAGCGTTGGCCTCATCATCAAAAGTAATAACTCCCTGGATAACGTGAACAAAGAGATCCAGGTGGTGCTGTCAATTATTGATCCCATCAACCATAGCCGCACGCTACGCGTTCGGGTGATGGAGTATGTGAAGATGGTAGAGGCGGGCGCATCAGCGGATGAATCTGCGAAGCTTGCCGCAGTAAAAGAGGCACTGACCAAAGCCGATCGCGCCTTTGCTGCCTTTATGGCGTCTCCCCGTCTGACGGATGAAGCGCCGCTGGTAAGCGCTTATCAGGATGCCTGGCAGAATTACCGTAACCAGGGGCTGGCACCGCTCATTGATGCTGCCGCCGCGCACGATATTGCCAAATTCAACGCCCTGATACCGGAAGTCTCGCGCCTCGATCGTCAGTATGAGATTGTCCTCGACCAGGTTCTGGCCGTACACCAGGCCTATGCCAAAAGCCTGAACGAAGATGCGAGCAGCAACTTTGTTTCTGGGCTGGCGATTATCGCCGCTATCGCACTGCTGTTTGTGCTGGTGATTGTCGCCGTCAGCCTGCTGATGAAACGCCTTGTTCTGGCACCGGTTAATCTGGCACGTGAACATTGCAGCCAGATTGCCGCAGGCAAACTCGATATTCCGGTGCCGGTGCAGGGGAATTCCGGCAATGAAATTGATCACCTGATGGGCTCTATGGAGCAGATGCGCCAGGCGCTGCTGGCAACCATCGCCCAGGTGCGTGACGCGAGTCATACCGTGACCCATGCTGCACAGGAGATTGCCTCCGGGAATATCGACCTGGCTTCGCGCACCGAACAGCAGGCTTCTGCGCTAACCCAGACGGCAGCCAGCATGGAAGAACTGAGCGCGACCGTCGCCAATAACACCGATAACGTCTATCAGGCCGGAAAACTGGTGCAGGACGCGGTGAAAAATGCCCACACCGGGGAGGCCGTCACGCGTGAAGTGATTGAAACGATGAATACCATCGCCGCAAACTCGAAGCGCATCGAGGACATCACCAGCGTGATCAACAGCATCGCTTTCCAGACCAACATTCTGGCGCTCAACGCGGCGGTAGAAGCGGCGCGCGCCGGAACCCAGGGGCGTGGTTTTGCCGTGGTAGCCAGCGAAGTTCGCACGCTGGCGCAGAAAAGCGCGGTGGCGGCCAAGGACATCGAAAGCCTGATTGCCCAGTCGGTTTCCAGCGTCAAAAACGGTGCCGAACTGGTGGAGCGCTCAGGGGAGGTCATTGACTCGATTATCAGTTCCGTCAATAAAGTGAACACGTTGATGGAGCAGATCTCTGTGGCCTCTGAAGAGCAAAGCCGCGGGATTAGTCAGGTCGGGCAGGCAGTGACGGAGATGGATGGCGTGACCCAGCAGAACGCCGCGCTGGTGCAACAGTCCGCCGCGGCGGCCGCGTCGCTGGAAGAGCAGGCCCAGCAGCTCACGCGGAGTATTTCGAGTTTTAGTTTGCCAGTGCAGGCTTGATATTATTGTGGATTGTAAGCCGGGTAAGCGTAGCGCCACCCGGCAATAAACGCGGCTAAATTGTTGGTTTCAGCTTAATTTTGCAAATTGTTTTGATTCAACAACCGGTGCGACGGGCATTATCTTTGGCGATGTTTCGCTGATAGCCGATGTAGCCGAAGGCATACCAGTAGCGCCGGGAATAAAAAGAAAATTAATCCTGTCAGGAATGCGTCATCCCCATGAAAATGCAGTATGGCATTAAAAAATACGCCAGCAGCCACGCCGACCACTAATAAAAATATAAACACCCAGACAGTGTGGTACCAGAGGATATAATTCGTCAGTCTGCCTATCATTACCGGATTGCTCCTTTTTAATGTGTCTGTTTCTATTTCCTGCTGCAGGGCATGACGCTATGAATAATAGACAGAGATGTAATGATTACAAACCTTTAACTAAAAATAGTTAATTAAGCCTCGCTTTAGATTATTGTTAAATAGAAGGTTTTTTGGATGATTATAGGAATAGTCTCAACAACAGGAATAGGGCATTTAAAAAGCATCAATATCAAACCTGCTGAATAAATAACCTGATTTAAGAGCGCGAATAGATCGGCATTATTACGGGTTCTAATTTTTATGCTGTTTCCATTCGTCAGTCGCGAAAAGTGTAAACCACATTGACTACGATGTTTTTATAAATTTTTAGCAATATTCTTGTTCCTCATCCGTCTACCTCATCACAAGCCATAATCAGTTACTGTAAACGAGGTCAACACCATGAGAGAGTTTGATATGCACGGCAGAGGTCACGGGCGCGGATTCGGTCGCCACCGTATGGGCAAGGGCTTAGTCATCGGCGCGGTCATTTTTATCGTGCTCGGCCTGCTGGTGATGTCCCTGTGGAACGCCTTACTCCCGGCGATCCTCGGCGTGAAAGCCATTGGCTTCTGGCAGGCGCTGGGCATTTTGATATTGAGCCGGATCCTGTTTGGTGGTCTGGGGTTCCGTCCGGGTATGTTTGGTGCGCACCGCCGGATGCACGAACGCTGGATGAACATGACGCCCGAACAGCGTGAAGCGTTCATGCAGCAGCGCCGGGAAGGATTTGGTCGCCATGGTCGCGGGCACTGTGGCTGGCACGGCCACCGTGACGACAAGCGTGAAGACAACGCGCCGAAAGCGCCGGACGCAGAGTGAGCGAGATGAAAACCGGGGAGGCGGGCGGATCCTTGCTGATGTCGGCGGTTAATGCCTGCCGCGCCCGGCTGAGAGCCTTTATTCGCGGAAGAACCCCGGTACGTGACGACGCCGACGATATTTTGCAGGAGATCACGTATCAGCTGATGAAGGTGGAACAGCCGGTCGAAAACGTTGCCGCGTGGCTGTTTCGCGCGGCGCGAAATGAGATGACCGACCGGGCGCGGAAAAAGCGTGAAGTGTCGCTCTCCGGTTATTTCAGCTTCACAGGCGAGGAGGATGACGATTTTCCGGAAGATGAGATCGCTGAAACCCTGTTCGGCGTTCCGCATACCCCGGAAGAGGAGTACCTCAAAACGCTGCTGTGGGAAGAGCTGGGGCAGGCGCTGGCTGAACTGCCCGCAGCGCAGCGCGAGGTCTTTGAGAAGACGGAGCTACAAGGCTACAGCATCAAATTGCTGGCCGGGGAAACCGGGGTTAGCGAGCAGGCATTATTATCGCGTAAGCATAAGGCCGTGTTGTTCCTGCGCACGCGATTGCGGGATGTGTATGACGCGCTGACAGGGGGATAATGTTCCCGGCAGACAAAACCTTACACTGTCGGGACTTGTAGATTCATCACTATCGTTTATGATCGGGGCGTCTTGTTATTTTGGAACGTTATGCGCAACCGTCAGCTTCTCGGTAAATGGCTTCTGATAATCACGTGTCTGGCAATGGCAATTTGCCTGGTTCAGCGTGCGGTTTATCTCAACCATTTTTTACAGGGGCTGGATCCTCAGGTGCAAACGCTCATGATGGCTGACCCCCCCGGTCAGGAGGCTGAACAGCCCGGCCCGTCGCCGTGTCAACTTGGCGCACAGTCTTTGCTTTGCGCCCAGCCGCTGTTTTTTGACGGTGCGCTACCGGCGATTATTATCTTCTTCGCTCTGCTGCAGTTATTTACCCAACGGCGCACATTTCTCTCCAGGGAGCAGCCTGTCCAGGCACCGCCTCCCCGAATACACCTCAAAAACTGCGTTTTCCGTGAATGAAAAACATCGTCACCACACGATAATTTTCACTATTCACGGAGTAAAACATGGTTAACCTTTTCAGGGGACTCGTCCTCCTGTTGCTGTCCTGCATGGGTATTGCTCATGCGGCAGATACGGGCTGGCTGGTGTCACCGCAAAACGATCACGCCCGCATCCGCTTTCAGGCTGAGCGGGATCACGACCGCATCATCGGCCTGCTCAGCGTGGAGCTGCAGCCCGGCTGGAAAACCTACTGGCGTTCGCCGGGCGAGGGCGGCGTGGCCCCGAAAATCAGCTGGCCACAGGGTGTTAAGGATACCTGGTACTGGCCGGTTCCTTCCCGCTTTGATATCTCGGGCCTGACGACCCAGGGCTACCACGATAGCGTTACGATCCCCATTACGATCGCCGGGACGGACGCGGATGTGCTCGACGCCACGCTTACGCTCTCAACCTGCAGCAACGTCTGTCTGTTGACGGACTACAAGCTGCATCTGGATTTCCGCGCGCCAGCGGATGCGGGCTTTCGTACGGCATTTGAAGACGCGATGCGCTCAGTACCCGGTGCGTCAGGCGTGTCGTCAGACTTCAGCGCCTGGTTATCAGACGGCAAGCTGATGATGACGGGCACGACGGAAGGCGAATGGGTTAATCCCGGGATCTATTTTGACCCGCTGGAGGGTGACATTCTGCCCGGCGAACCGGTGATTAAGCACACCGGAAACCGGCTTCAGGTCGCGGTTCCGGTCACCGATGAGTGGGGCGATAAACCCGCGACGCTTGCGGGGAAAACGCTGTCGTTTGTCGTCACCAACGGCGATAAAGCCCAGCAAACGCAACTGACCGTAGGCGCAGCCCCCGCAGACGTGGTGCAGAGTGCGCCAGCGGGAACAGTCAAAATGTTGGCCTTTGCACTGCTGGGCGGGCTGATCCTGAACCTGATGCCCTGCGTATTGCCGGTAATGGGCATGAAGCTCAGCAGCGTCCTGCAGGCGGGTACGGACACGCGGAAAATCCGGCTGCGTTTCCTGGCGACCAGTGCGGGTATTCTGACCTCCTTTATGCTGCTGGCCACAATGGTAACCGTTCTGAAACTCACCGGCGCGTCGCTGGGCTGGGGCATCCAGTTCCAGAACCCGTGGTTTATTGGGCTGATGGTTGCCGTGACCTTTATCTTCGCGCTGAACCTGTTTGGTGCGTTTGAGCTGTTTCTGCCTTCCGCCGCCACCGGACGACTCGCCACAACGGGCGGAACCGGACTGACGGGCAGCTTCTGCGAAGGCGTGTTTGCCACGCTGCTTGCCACGCCGTGTTCCGCGCCGTTCCTCGGTACGGCCGTGGCCTTTGCGCTGGGCGCACCGCTGCATTCCCTGTGGCTTATCTTCCTGATGCTCGGGGTGGGCATGAGCTTGCCGTGGCTGTTCGTGGCGCTGATCCCCAAAACCGCCTTGTTGCTGCCAAAACCTGGCCGCTGGATGAATACCCTGAAGGTGATTCTGGGGGGGATGATGCTGGCCTCCAGCCTGTGGCTGGTGACGTTGCTGAGTCTGCATCTGGGCGAGATGTTCAGCCACATCCTCATGCTGCTTCTGATTGTGGTCGCCATTGTGGTCTATGCCCTTCGCGGTCAGACATCATCGCCGCTGTTCTGGGTGGTGGTGATTGCGCTGGCCGTATTCGGGGGCTATCAGCTGCGCGGGATAGTGAACGCAACGCCGGTAACCATGGCTGAGAATAGCGAACAGACGATCCCGTGGCAGCCGCTCAGTGAGGAGGCAATCAGCGATGCGCTTGTGCAGGGGAAACGGGTGTTTGTGGATATCTCGGCGGACTGGTGTGTCACCTGCAAGGTGAATGAGCACCGGGTGCTGAATCAGCCGGAGGTTATCGCCGCGCTGCGCCAGCCGGATGTGGTGGCGCTACGCGGAGACTGGAGCCAGCCATCAGAGACGATTGCGGCGTTTCTGAAATCACGCAACCGCTATGCCATCCCGTTTAACCAGGTGTATGGCCCTGGAACGCCGGAGGGCGACATCCTCTCGCCATTGCTGGACAAACGCACCCTGATGACCACCCTGAACAAAGCAAAAGGCTAACGCTGTTATGAAAAAAATCCTTATTACGTTTCTGCTGTTTTTCGCGTCAGCCCAGGTGATGGCGGCGGACCCGATCACCCCGGATCAGGAGCAACGCGCTCAGAAGCTGATCTACGATTTTCTGTTTAACGACCCGGATTCGCCGCGTATCGGTGCCAAAAATCCAACGCTGACGCTGGTGGTGTTTACGGACTACAACTGTCCATACTGCAAAAAATTCGATCCGTATCTGGAGAAGATCGTTGAGAAACATCCGCAGGTGGCCGTGGTGTTTAAGTTTTTGCCGTTCCGTTCGGAAAGCTCGCTAACCGCCGCGCGCGACGCGTTAACCGTCTGGCGTTCACACCCTGAGCAGTTTATGAAGTTCAACGAAACCCTGATGGCGAAAAAAGGGTATCACGATGACGCCAGCATTCAGGAGGCGCAAAAGCGCGCGGGCGTGAATGTTTCAACGCCGGATGATACGAGCCTGGTCACGGTAACACGCAGCCTGATCATCGCCGAAAAACTGGGTATTCAGGGAACACCGGCCACGCTGATTGGCGAAGGGCTGTTACCCGGCTGGGTGCCTTTCGAACAGTTTGATGAAATGGTCACCGATGAACTGAAAAACCGCTAACCTGAAGGGGGCCTCAGGCCCCCGAACAAACCGGAGAGGGACATGAAAAAATTACTGTTACTTTCGCTGCTGACCGCGTCAGGGCTGGCGCAGGCTGCGGATGCTATACCTGATGTCGTGAAGACCTTTAGCGAGCAGCAGGAGATTAAGATCCTCAAGAAGATCGACGTACCCGGTGGCGCACCCGCCTGGCTGGGACAATATCAGGACATGGGAGTGACGCTCTTTCTGACACCTGACGGAAAGCACGTTATTTCGGGTTATCTCTATGACGAGAAGGGTAAAAACCTCAGCGAGGGTATTTTCCAGAAAGAGATCTACGCCCCGATGGGACGCGAAATGTGGAAACAACTTAACGCTGCGCACCCCCTGAAAGAGGGGGCGGATAACGCGCCACGCAAAGTGTTTGTCTTCGCCGACCCGTTCTGCCCGTACTGCAAGGCATTCTGGTCAGAAGCGCAGCCGTGGGTGACGGCGGGTAAGGTGCAGCTCAATACGCTGCTGGTGGCGTTCCTCAACCCAAACAGCGGCCGTAACGCATCTGCGATCCTGAATGCAAAAGATCCGGTTACGGCGTGGAAGGAGTATGAACTGTCCGGCGGTAAAAAACTGCCTAAACCGGAAGGCACCGCCTCGCGTGAAACCGTGGCGATACTGCAAAAACACCAGGCGTTAATGGACAGTCTGGGGGCGAATGCCACACCGGCCATTTATTATCTCAATGACCAGAATGAGCTCCAGCAGGTTGTCGGTATGCCGGACGCGAAGCAGCTTGAGGCGATGTTCGGGCCGAAGCCGTAAAAAATCAGGCAGAAACGGGGCGTTTCTGCCTGACTGTACTTAGCTTCCCCAGCGTCCTTTCAGGTAGTTTACCGCCTGCTGCGTCTGCGGCTGGTTGAGGTAATCTTCGCGGAACAGGATGGTGCCATTCACGTTCGGCAGGGAGTCGTTGAGATCGAGCTGTTTTTTCAGCTCCGGCACGCCGCCCTGAATCGTCCAGTCCGGCTCATTTCTCGACGGCTCGCCCACTTTATAGAACGCAATGCCGATGTACAGACGGGTATGGGTCGGTTTCACCACGTCGGCCCACCATTTGGTCAGCACGTCATAGCGTGCCGCATCGCGGGAGAAAGGCCAGTAGATTTGCGGGGCAATGTAGTCCAGCAGCCCCTGTTGCACCCACTGACGGGTGTCAGCGTAGGATTCATCATACGCCGCCGCGCCACGGGTGTCGGATCCTGCCGGGTCAAAGGAGCGGTTACGCCAGACGCCCGCCGGGCTGACGCCAAATTCAACCTGCGGTTTTGTCTGTTTGATCGCCCGAGAGACCTGCACAATCAGCTGCTGCGTATTGTGGCGACGCCAGTCGGCTTTGGAGCTAAACCCCTGGCCGTATTGTCTGTAGGTCTGCGCATCATTCAGCGTTGAGCGGGGCGATTCGGCATAAAAGTAGTCATCAAACTGCACGCCGTCTATCGGGTAGTTCGCCACCACCTCGGTCACCACCCGGGTTATCCAGTCACGCACCTCCGGGATGCCCGGGTCGAGCACAAACCGATCGCCTGCGATGCGAACCCACTCAGGGTGCTGCACATAGACGCTGGACGGTTGTTGGTATGAGGTGCGGTTCAGCGCGGCGATGGTTGACGGTTTGGTATTGGTTGAAACGCGATAGGGGTTGAACCAGGCGTGAACTTTCATCCCACGCTTGTGGGCTTCATCGAGCATAAACTGCAGCGGATCGTAGCCCGGATACTCGCCAATATTGCCGGTAAGCATATCTGACCACGGCAGGATTTTGGACGACCAGAGCGCGGTGCTGTCCGGTTTTACCTGGAAAAACACCGTGTTAATTCCCAGGCGTTTCAGATTGTCGAGTTTGTCGATCAGCGCCTGTTTTTGCATCGCAATACGCTGGTCAGCACTGCGGCCATTCACCGACGCGACCGGCGGCCAGTCGAGACGGGAGACAGTTGCCAGCCAGATCCCACGCATCGGCTCGTTTGCCTGCTGCGTCGGTTTGCCTGGGGTCGGGAGCGGTGTGACCAGCGACTTTGGGGGTTTTGAGGAGCAACTAACAAGTAAAAGCGCGCAGCCAAGCAGCGCACCAGTCCGTTTTACATGTCGCATCATTTGCGTATTAGCTCTTGGTTATCCGACTATTGGCCCAGGGGTTAAAGGCGGGCGCCTCGCGTTCAGCGGTCCCGTTATCATTGAGGGAATCAAGATACAGGGCCTCGACCTCCGCGCGTGCCCAGGGGGTACGGCGCAGGAATTTCAGGCTCGACTTCACGCTTGGGTCATTTCTGAAACAGTTAATTTTGATTCGATCGCCCAACTCGCGCCAGCCATATCGCGCCACCAGGGCGTTGACCATCATCTCCAGCGTAACGCCATGCAAAGGATCTTTGGAAATATGTGCAGTCATAGGCGTCCGGTGTCTCGATTTTCAGGGGATTGGGGTAAACGCTGAAAGGGTACAAGAAAGCAGGGGAAGCGGCAATTTAAGCTTGCGTTTCTTCACCCGGTGGGGCGAAGAAACGGCGACGACGGTCTATTTTTTATCGCTGAACAGCTCCGGCGCCCACGGTGTGGGATCAACCTCCATGAACGGCGCCCGTTCAAACCGCGCCTTCAGCGCCCACGGCACCGTGCAGTCGAAGATAGTCTTGCAGGAAATGCCGTTTCCACGGATCGAGGTGCTGTAGTCCGGCGACTGCGACGGATCCAGCTGGTGGCCGCGGATCCCCGGAAGCGTGGTAATGCTCACATCGCCCTGCATGCGGGTGGTCATTGCCCACAGGATATCGTCGCTGTCGAAGATATCCACGTCTTCATCCACGAGGATAATGTTTTTCAGCTCGGAATAGGTGGCCAGGGCGATAAGTGCCGCCTGGCCCTGACGTCCTTCGTCTGACGGCTGGCGTTTTTTTACCTGTAAAATGCCGAGGAATTTACCGCCCCCGGCGGTGTGCGCATAGACATTTTGCAAAAAGCCGGGAATGGCCTCTTCGACCGCGTTGCGAATGCTGGCCTCGGTCGGCAAACCGGCAAGCGTGGTGTGCTCTTCGCCCGGGCCCACCAGCGTCTGCAGGATCGCGTGGTTTCGCATCGTCACGGCTTTCACTTTGATCACCGGCAGAGATGGATTCGCCTCGCCGCAGTAGCCCGGGAACTCCGGCATGGCGTGGCCGGTGTTGGTGTGCTGATCTTCTCTTACGTGCACGCTGGGAAGCAGTTCGCCCTCGATGATGATTTCCGCCCGCGCGATCGCTTTTTCTTTTACCGCCACCCCCTGTACCAGCTCCACCGGTTGCTGGCGTAATGCCCCGGCGACGCCAAGCTCGTTGTAACCGAAGGGCGTGGTTGGCGCTTCAAAACAGGCCCCAATGTAGATAGCCGGGTCAAGTCCCATATTGATGGTTACCGGCAGCGGTTTGCCCGCCGCTTCGGCCTTCTTGCGAAAAACTTCGATATGGCGACCGGCGGCAAGGAACATAGAGAGTTCATCTCGCTCCTGCACACAGAGACGGTGAATGGTCACATCGGTCAGCGAGGTATCTTCCGGATCGCTTGCCAGTACCAGCCCCAGACAGAAGAACGGGCCTGCATCAATCGGCGTGTTGGTCGGGGCCGGAAGCAGCTTACGCAGGTCAAAGTCCGGATCGTCGGCGTAAAAGACCTGTTCCTGGCACGGTGCCTGCGAGGCCGGAATCACCACCGGTGCAACGGGGTTTTTCACCGCCTGACCAACGTGCTGCGCCAGCTTCGAGGGTTCACAACCCAGCAGAAGCGCCGCTCTTTCCCGGCTGGCGTGCATACCTACCAGGATGCGGGAGCCGGGGTAGCCCTTCACGCTATTGAACATCATGGCCGGGCCCGTGCGAGTGGGGCGTTTTACGGTACCGCCCGCGCCGATATGGCGGTAGACGCCCGCCAGTTCAGCATTGGGATCTACCGGGTGATCGGTTTCGATATAGTGACCTGGATGGCGTTGCAGCAACGCGATGGCGCTTCTGAGATCGTTGATGGGGTTTTGCATGTTTTTCTCCCTTAATGGCTGACCTCCATTGTTGGGCGAACGACAGATATCATCAATTGCATCATTGATGCTATTTTGATAAGCATTTTATTATCAATTTTCGCGGGACTTCATCATGCAATTTCGTCTGATGCGTAATTTTCTGGTGGTAGCCGAAGAGCTCCATATGCACCGCGCCGCGGAGCGCCTGAACATGGCGCAACCTGCGCTGAGCCAGCAGATTAAAGCGCTGGAGGCGCGTCTGGGCGTCACACTGTTTAGCCGGGCACATCGTCGCTTAACCCTGACGCCTGCCGGAGACGCGTTTCTGGTCAAAGCCCGGCTGGCAATTGCGATGACCGAGCAGGCCGTGCTGGACGCCAGACAAACCGCCCGTGGCGAACAGGGGGTGTTGAATCTGGGATGTGTATCAAGTGCGATGTTCGACGGTAAGCTGCCTGCAACGCTGCGCCAGCTGCACGAGAACTGGCCCGCAATTGCCATTTCGCTGATGACCGGGAACGTGCAGACGCTTTACGAAGCCGTGCAGACCAACCAGCTTGACGTGGCGATTATCCGGGCTCCGTTGCCTGCGTTACCTGACGATCTGCAATCTCGCCCCTTTACCTCAGAGAAAACGGTGCTGGCACTGCCTCGCCAACACCCCCTGGCCACGTCATCCGCACTGACACTTTCATCCATGAAGGACGAAAAGTGGATCTCGCTGCGCGATCCGCAAGGCATGGGGCTGGAACAATATTTCTATGACGCCTGTAACGGTGCGGGTTTCCAGCCGGAGGTGGTGCAGAATGCCACCGACGTGCCCACCGTCATCAGTCTTGTCGCGGCGGGATTTGGCATTGCGCTCTTGCCCGCCTCAGCAAGGGCGGTGTGCGTCGGGAATGTGGTTTACGTCGACATTATTGATCGGCTCAGGGAGAGCGAGCTGACGCTGGTTTGTCACCGAATCATTCGTTCTGAAGTCTTAAAAAAATTCCTCACCACCGTTGCTCAGGGTTGACGCCCGGCGGCCAGCAGCAGTTGTTCGCGCAGCCAGGCGTTCGCCGTGTCCTGACTGTTTTTAGGATGCCAGAACATGCTGATGGCGATCGGCTGGAGTGGCAGCGGGGGCGGGAAAATATCGAGCGTGGTGGCGAACTGCTGCAACATGCGTCCCGGTAAGGTGCAAATCAGGTCAGTCCCCGCCACCAGAGGCGGTGCCATGGCATAGCTTTGCGTGGACATCACTACGTTGCGCTGATATCCCAGCCCGGCCAGCGTCTGGTCGACAAAGCCGGTAAATGGATCGCCCTGGGAGGAGACCACCAGATGAGAGAGGGCGCAATACTGCGCCAGATCCAGCGGCCCCGTACCGCGAGGATGCCCTTTGCGCTGGGCGGTGGCAAACGCGTCTTCAAACAGTTTGCGTCTGACCCAGCCGTCATGCGCGCCCGCACTCACGCCGATGTAAATATCAACGTCGCCGCTTTCCAGCTGCTGGGGCAGGTTCACCCACTCCGGCAGGGCGAAACGCAGGCGGATCCCCGGCGCTTCACGTCTAATGTGATTCAGCAGTTCAGCCCCAAGCATCAGGGCCGGGTTTTCATGCAGGGCAATGACGAACGTGCGATTGCTCTCGCGGGGGTTAAACCCGGTGGGGGCAAGCATCGCGCTGATGCCACGCAGAACGGCCGCGATCTGAGGCCTCAGCGCCTCGGCACGGGGTGTGGGCAACACCCCACGTCCATGTGGGGAAGGGATAAACAACGGCTCGCCAAAAATGGCACGCAGGCGCGAAAGACGGGCTGACAGCGCGGGCTGGCTGACCCCCAGACGTGCGGCGGCGTGCGTGATGTTCCGGTCGGTGAGCAGTGCATCCAACGTCAATATCAAGTCAATATCCAGGTCTGAAAATGGCGTCATGTTGTTTTCCGTTGTTTATTTAGCTGTGCTGGCGTCCCGGTTGGTATAGGTAACGGGAACCCAGGCATAGCCCGCGCGTTCGCCTTTGGTGACATAACCGATACCGGGGAACGGCAGGTGTGGCGCGGCAACCAGATCTCTGTTTTTGACAAAGTCGTCAAAGGCCTGCTTGCGCACACGGGCTGCTCCGTCCTGATCTTCATCGTAGGCGATGGTCACATCAGGCTGCGGGAACTGTACCGCAGCGACGTGGATAATGTCGCCCACGAAGGTAATTTTCTCGCCTTTACTTTCCAGCGTATAGAAGGCCGAACCCGGTGTATGGCCGGGGTGAACCGTTCCGGTAATACCCGGCAGCAGCGCTGATGTACCGGTAAACGGCACCACTTTGCCGGCATCAAGATACGGTTTTAAGGTCTTCTGTGCCACGTCAAAGTAGTTCTGATCGTAACCGGTTTTTTTCTGATTCTCTTCATTGAAGAAAAAGTCGATATCCGGTTTCCCCACGAACACGCGGGCGTTGGTAAATACCGCCTTACCGTCCTTTATCAGGCCACCGGAATGATCGGAATGCGCGTGCGTCAGTAAGATTTCCGTGATGTCCTGCGGTTTGATCCCCTGCGTTGCCAGGCTCTCGATTAAACGCCCGCCGTTGCCCGGACCAAAAAGCTGGCCTGAACCGGTATCGACCAGAATTTTGTGTCCCGGCAGCGCAATCAGAAAGGCGTTAATGGAGACCTCAACCGGGTTCGCCTGGAAATTTTTCGCCAGTAACGCATCGGTTTTTTGCTCTGTGGTCCGGCGCAATAGCGTGTGCAGATCCTGCGCGACGCTGCCGTCCGTAAACGACGTAACCAGCACGTCGCCCACCTGAACGCTGTAACCGCCCGCCGGTTGTTTCACCACGTGCTGAGGCGTCTCTGCCAGGGAGTGCAGCGCAGGGTAGAAGAGCAGTGAACTGGTGATAAGCGTAGAGAGGGCAAGTTTCTTGACAGTAAGCATGATGATCTCCTTTAGAAAGTCCTCATCTTACTTATGCATCAGAATTTAAGAACCCGCTCAACAGTGATAGGACCTATAAATGGGATGGATAGCTCAGTGGGGTGGCCGGGCAACGGCAATACCGTGCCCGGCGGGCAGATTGTTACGGCTTCCAGCTGTCCGGCGTGGCTTTAGACCATGAGCCATAAGCGGCATTAGGCAGCACAATCCAGTCATTGCCAAAATGCTCTGCGCTTGCCTCAACCAGCTCGCGCTGCTGCTCACTCGGTTTTTTGTTTTTAAACTGCACGGCGAAATCCGGCAGACTGTCGCCAAACAACATAATGATCTGTTGCTTTTTAAGGATGCTCAGGCGGCGCTCTTCTTTACTCACCGTATCCAGAAGCACGCTGTCGTCCGAGACCTGCGGCAGGCCAAGGGATTTTAACGTGTTGATGGTATCTGCTTTATTTTCCTGCATGCGGTCAGAGACATAGTAGATACGCACCTTGCTTTGATTCACATGCTCAAGAAACGCCTTCGCGCCGGGGATCAGGCCGGGTTTTCCCTGTTTTTCCCAGTCGCTCCAGGTATCCCATTGGGTGTAGTCATGGCACTGTTCCATGTCGCGCACCAGCAGCGGGGTGTTGTCGAGCACGGTTTCATCCAGATCCATGACCACCGCGTAATTTTCTGGCGTTTTCAGATCTTTCACTTTCTCGTCAAAACGGCCGGTGGCAAAACGGTACGTCTGCAGCTGAAGCGCCATGATTTCAGCTGACTTCTGCTGATAGCGCAGCGCCATTTCGTAGGCTTTTGGTTCACACAGTTCATTATTTGCCGCGGTAGCGGTTGCGCTCAACATCGGTACTGCCACCAGTAATGCCTTAGCTATTGAATTCATTATTGTTTCCTTAACACCCTTGTCAAAATGACGAAAGCGTAATGAATTTAAGTGACAGAAAAATGACGGTTGCACGTTGGGGCTCTGTTGAAACGTGCTTTCGATCCTGAACTAAGCTTGTACTTCATTCCGCGTAAAATGTGGGTCATTCGAGGACAATGAATGGAATTCAGGACATTTCAAAAGCAGTGGGGTGCTGAGTTTATTTCCGGTGACGTTGTACGTTTTCGCGTCTGGGCTGAGGGACAACAACAACTTACGCTACGTCTGGCAGAACGCGATCTGCCCATGACGGCGGTCGGTAACGGCTGGTTCCAGATTGACGTACCTGGCGTGACACATGGCACCGAGTATCAGTTCGTTTTACAGGACGGCATGGCGGTACCTGACCCCGCATCGCGGGCGCAGAAAGGGGACGTTAATGGCCCCTCCGTGGTGATTGACCCCGGCCGCTATCAGCCCATCAATCCAGACTGGGCAGGGCGACCGTGGGAAGAGACGGTGATTTACGAACTGCATATTGGCACCTTTACACCGCAGGGCACCTTCCGGACGGCTATCGACAAGCTGCCGTATCTGGCTGAACTCGGCATCACTCAGCTTGAAGTTATGCCGGTTTCACAGTTCGGTGGCAGCCGCGGCTGGGGCTATGACGGCGTATTGCTGTATGCCCCGCATTCCGCCTATGGCACGCCGGAGGATTTTCACGCGTTCATCGATGCGGCGCACGGCCTGGGCCTTTCTGTCGTGCTGGATATCGTACTCAACCATTTCGGCCCGGAAGGAAACTACTTACCCTTGCTGTCACCCGCGTTTTTTGATGCGCAGAGAATGACGCCGTGGGGTAACGGTATCGCCTATGAACGGGAGCCGGTCAGACACTACATTCTTGACGCGCCCCTGTTCTGGCTGACCGAATACCGTCTGGATGGCTTACGGTTTGATGCCATCGACCAGATTAAAGATACGGCGTCGAAACATATTCTTCAGCAGATCGCGGAAACGATCCGCGAAGCGCTCCCGGATCGTCATATCCATCTCACCACCGAGGACAGCCGTAACGTGATTTTCCTGCATCCTCGGGATGAGAAGGGAGCCACGCCGCTGTTTACCGCCGAGTGGAATGATGACTTCCACAACGCCGCCCACGTCTTTGCCACCGGCGAAACGCATGCCTACTATCAGGATTTTGCCTTCGAACCGGAAAAAAAATTCGCCAGAGCACTCGCAGAAGGGTTTGTCTATCAGGGTGAGGTCTCTTTGCAGACCGGACACTCACGCGGGGTGGAATGCCACACCCAGCCGCCGACCTTCTTTGTCGATTTTATTCAAAACCACGATCAAACCGGTAACCGCGCCCAGGGCGAACGGCTTATTACCCTGGCGGGCGCGGATAAAACCCGCGTTCTGCTCGCCGCGCTGCTGCTGTCCCCCCATATCCCGCTGCTGTTTATGGGCGAAGAGTATGGCGAAACCAACCCGTTCCTGTTCTTTACGGATTTTCATGGCGATCTGGCGAAAGCCGTGCGGGAAGGGCGGGCAAAAGAGTTTACCGGCCACAGCGGACACGATGGTGATGTACCGGATCCGAATGACGAGCAGACTTTTGCCCGCTCAAAACTGGACTGGCACAACGTGACGACTGCGCAGGGTAAATCCTGGCTGCGCTTCACGCGAAGCCTGCTGGTCCTGCGGCATCGCTATCTTGTGCCGTTACTTCGCCCTGGCGGCACCGTTGAGGGCAAAATCGTTAAGACTGCTCCCGGTATGGTGGCGGTGAGCTGGTCTTTCCCGACGGGGACATTGTCGCTGGCGCTGAATATCGGTAATAAGCCCGTTGACGTTCCTGCGCTGGCAGGCGAAACGCTCTTTAGCTGGCCGGATGCCGCTGAGGTGTTAGTGCCAAACAGCATTGTCGTTCGTTTTGCAGATGGAGACGCATCATGATCCCTTGTGCCACATACCGAATACAGTTCCGCAATGGCATGACCTTTGACCGCATGGTGGAGCTGGTGCCATACCTTAAAGACCTCGGGATCAGCCATCTCTATGCCTCACCGATATTTACCGCCACCACCGGTTCAACCCACGGTTATGACGTCACCGATCCTAACGAAATCGATCCTGCCATTGGCGGGCGCGCCGGTTTCGACCGCATGACGGCGGCACTCAGGCAGGCGGGAATGGGGCTCATTCTTGACATCGTCCCTAACCATATGTCGACCTCGCTGGAAAACCGCTGGTGGCGGGACGTTATCGCGTTTGGTCAGCAAAGCCGTTACGCGCACTATTTTGATATTGACTGGTCGCGCCCGCTGACGCTGCCGTTCCTTGGCGACACCTTTGAGGCCGAGCTGGAGAAGGGGGCAATTACTCTGAAACGTGACAGTGTCACCGATGAGGCCGCGCTGGTCTACTATGACACAGCCTATCCGCTTAACCCCGGAACATGGGCTGCGGAGAAAAGCATCGAGGCGATCCACGAGGCGCAGAGCTGGCGGCTGATGTCCTGGCGGGAAGCGCCGAAACAGCTCTCATGGCGGCGCTTTTTTGAAATTACCGGCCTGGTGGGCGTCAGAGTGGAAGACGAGGGGGTGTTTCAGGATACGCATCGCCTGATCCTCGAGCTCGTGCATACCGGCATTGTCGACGGGTTGCGCATTGACCATATCGACGGGCTGGCCGACCCGCTGGGTTACCTGCAGCGGTTACGGCAGGCAACCGGTCCCGACTGTTATATCACGGTGGAAAAAATTCTCGCCAAAGGGGAACAACTGCCTGTGGAATGGCCGGTCTCCGGCACCACCGGATATGAGTTTATCGCCTCGCTGGCCGAAGTGCTGGTCGACGATAATAACCTCGGGCGGCTTGAAAAAATCCACGACGAGACGCTGGGCGTGACGGTCGATCGCCATGCGGAACTTCGCAACGCTAAAGGGCTGATGACCGATCGCAATTTTGAGGGTGAATTCACCACGCTGCTTAACATTGCCACCGACCTTGCCCGATGCAACGACATTGACGTGCCGCAGGACGACATACGCTACACGCTGCGCGAACTGCTGATTGCGTTTCCGGTCTACCGCACCTACGGCACCACCGACGGGTTAACCGCCCCGGATGTCGCGCTGTTGAACCGCGTTGTTGCCAGCGTCGACGCACCGGAACCGGCGTTAAGCCTGTTGGTGAGGATCCTCACCGGCGACCTGGACGCCAGCAGCCGCGATGCGGCCTCGCTGTTCAGAACCCGCTTCCAGCAGCTTACCGGGCCGCTGATGGCGAAATCGGTGGAAGATACGCTCTTTTTCCGCCATAACCTCGAGCTCGCCCTGAACGAAGTGGGGGCCGATCCCACCCCGCGCGCGTTCTCGTTATCCCGCTTTCACCAGGAGATGCGCATCCGTCTGGCCCGTCAGCCCGATGCGCTGCTGGGGACCTCCACGCACGACACCAAGCGCGGGGAAGACGCGCGGGCACGCCTCTACACCCTGACGGAAGCCCCGGAACAGTGGGGCGAAAATCTGGCGCGCTGGCGACAGATGAACCAGACCCAGGTGCGTTTTCTCAATGACGGTACCGCGCCAAACGCGGCCGATACCTGGATGATCTACCAGGCGCTGGCGGGCGTCTGGCCTGCAACGTTGTCGCCTGACGATAGTGAAGGGCTGAAGTCTCTCGAAGCGCGTTTCCTCGGGTTTATTGAGAAAGCGCTGCGCGAGGCCAAACAGCGTACCGACTGGATCGACAGCAATGAGAGCTATGAGAGCGTGGTGCTGAATTACGTCCGGCACTTGCTGTCCCCTGAGAACACGCTGTTCCTGCATGATTTCTCGTCCTCCCTGCAACCTTTTATCCGCGCCGGGCTGATGAACAGCCTGAGCCAGACGGTGATCAAACTGACGGCGCCGGGCGTACCAGACATCTATCAGGGAAGCGAGGCGCTTAATTTTAGCCTGGTCGACCCGGATAACCGGCTGGAGCCGGATTTCGCCACGCTGATGCAAAACCTGAGCAGCGCCGACGCAAAGCTCTTTGCCGACGAACAGCAGTGGCGAAACGGCAGGGTGAAGCAGTATGTCACCGCCACGCTGTTACGCGTCCGGCAGCACTATTTATCGCTCTTCCAGTACGGCGACTGGCTGCCGCTGAAGGTCAGCGGCGAGCGCGAGGAAAACCTGATTGTCTACGCGCGCGTGAAGGACGGGGAGGCGCTGATTGTTGCCGTACCGCGTCTGGTTTTTGCTACCCCCACAAACGAAACGCTGTGGGCCAACACTTCGGTCGTCATCCCCGAAGAGCTTTCCGGGAAACGCTACCGGGATCTGTTTACCGGTGAACGTCGGGCGCTGCGGGAGACGCTGGATTTAACGTCTGAAACAGGAAGTTTGTTAGTTCTGCTTACCTGCGAATAATCGTGGAGAACGAAAATGGCAAAGGAAAATACGTTTGACATACGGGCCGGTCATGGCCAGCAGCTGGGTGCAAATTATGACGGGAAAGGGGTTAACTTCGCGCTTTTTTCAGCTCACGCCGAGCGGGTGGAGCTCTGTCTGTTTGACCCCTCCGGTAAAACGGAAATCGCCCGTCTGGAGCTGCCTGAATATACCCACGAGATCTGGCATGGCTATGTGCCCGACCTCCAGCCCGGCGCGCTGTATGGCTATCGCGTCTACGGGCCTTATGATCCGGAAAACGGGCATCGCTTTAACCCGCATAAGCTGCTCATCGATCCCTATGCTCGTGAACTGGTGGGCGATATCGACTGGAATGATGCCCATTTTGGCTACGAACTGGGTCATGATGCGCTGGATCTGAGCTTTGACACGCGGGACAGCGCGCCGTTCACTCCAAAATGCAGGGTTATCGATCCGAATGCGTTTGACTGGCAGGACCATCAGCGGCCAGCGATCCCCTGGCCGCATACCGTGGTCTATGAGAGCCATGTGAAAGGTTTCACCCAGCTCAACCCGGCGATACCGCCCGAGCTGCGCGGCACCTTTGAAGGCATGGGGCATAAAGCCTCGGTCGATTACATCAAAAGTCTGGGTATCACCGCCGTCGAGCTGCTGCCGGTTCACTGGTTCCCGGACGATCAGCACCTGCTGGACCGCGGCCTGAAGAATTTCTGGGGCTATAACACGCTGGGCTTTTTTGCGCCCGCGTCACGTTATTACGGCCCGGCAGGGATCCAGGGTTTTCGCGATATGGTCCGCGCCTACCATGACGCGGGTATCGAGGTGATTCTGGATGTGGTCTATAACCACACGGCAGAGGGCAACGAGCTTGGCCCGACGCTCTCGTTCAAGGGTATCGATAACTACAGCTATTACCGCACCTTGCCGGATCAGCATCGCTATTACATCAATGACACCGGCACGGGGAATACGGTGAACACCTCACACCCGCGTGTGCTGCAGATGATCATGGATTCGCTGCGCTACTGGGCGGAATCGATGCATATCGACGGTTTTCGCTTCGATCTGGGTACGATACTGGGGCGCGAGCCAGAAGGGTTCGATCCGCGCGGCGGCTTCTTTGATGCCATGACCCAGGATCCGGTTTTATCAAAACTCAAGCTCATCGGTGAGCCCTGGGATATCGGCCCCGGCGGCTATCAGGTGGGCGGCTTCCCGCCCGGCTGGGGCGAGTGGAACGACAAATATCGCGATACCGTTCGCGAATACTGGCGGGGCGATAACGTTCCCACTGATTTTGCCGCCCGCCTGCTGGGCTCGGGCGATCTCTATGATTTACGCGGGCGTCGCCCGTGGGCCAGCGTCAACTTTATTACCGCGCATGACGGCTTCACGCTGAACGATCTGGTGTCGTACAACGAGAAACACAACGCCGATAATGGTGAAGAGAACAACGACGGGCATAACGATAACCGCGCGTATAACTATGGCGAGGAAGGCCCGACCGAGAACCCGGACATTATTGCCACCCGTGAACGGCAGAAACGGAACTTCCTCACTACGCTGTTGTTCTCCCATGGTACACCGATGCTGCTGGCCGGGGATGAGTTTGGCCGGACGCAAAAAGGGAACAACAACGGCTATTGCCAGGACAGCGAGATCTCCTGGATCAACTGGAAAGGGTTGTCAGAAAACGACGTCGCGCTGCGCGAGTTTACCCGGCACCTGATTGCGCTTCGCGCCAAACAGCCGCTGCTGCGCCGGGAGAGCTGGCGAGACGGTCTTGAGATCCGCTGGTTTAACGCCGGAGGAGGACCGCAGCAGTCTGAGCAATGGGAGGAAGGCTCGACAATCGGCGTCTCCATCAGCCGGCCCGATCTCATCCAGGAGGAGGGGATCTGGCACGACGTGCTGATGCTGTTCAACCCCTTCGAAGGCGCCGTGTCGTTCCAGATCCCGCAGTTTGGTGAAGGAGGCTGGGTGCTGGAACTCTCCACGGCGGGGGAAGTTGCCACGGGCGAGGTCATCACCCGGACCGTGGATTACGAACTGGCGGGGCGCAGTATTACTCTCTTCAGACGCCCGTGATGTCAAAGTGATGCCGCCGCCCGTGCGGCGGTGTCATACAGGGATGAAATGGTGCGCAGCAGCTGGGCGGTGTCACCGATAGCGGCACCCGAAATCCCGCTTTCGGCATGTATGTTGATCAGACACGCTTCGCGCACATCCCGGTATTTCATGCACAGTGCTTTTCCCGCCTCGGTGGTGGAGAAGAAAAGCTCTTTTCCTGCCTTTTCACTGGTGACGTAGCCCGCCTTGACCAGCTTTTTCAACGCGTAGGTCACCACGTGGGTGTCTTCCACGTTGAGCACAAAACAGATATCGGCCAGCTTCTTCTTGCGATTGCGGTGATTCACATGATGCAAAAGCGAGACGTCAAAGGCCCCCATATCCGGCTCACCGGCCGCGGTCATGCAGCGCACCATCCATTTATTGAACGCGTTACTGGTCATGATCAGCGCGTACTCCAGCTCCGATAGCTCCGCGCAGCGCTCGGAAACCAGATGGCGGGAGGAGACGATCCGGCCGTCGTTAATGTCGTCGTGATTCATTGATGCAGCACTTTTCTTCAGGGTCATAACGTTCCTTACGGGAGTGTGGCTGTTGCCCGGAAATGTAAACTCATCGATAAAATAAGAACATTTTATTGATAAATTGTTTACATGTTTTTGCGGTTCAGATATAGCTTTTTAACGCAGGTTTTCGAAGCCTGACGGAAAACACAACATCGCTCGCCGCAAATTAAAAAAATAGCCGTCGGCGCGCAACGCTCACTTTGGATAGGGTAACGTTTATGGACGGTTCTACACTGTTGCCGCTTATCGGGATCCCGGTGGTGGTTATTGGTTTTGCCCTGCGCTTCAACCCGCTACTGGTGGTCGTGGTAGCGGGGCTGACGACGGGTCTGCTGGTTGGGATGGATTTCGGCATGCTGCTGGAAACCTTCGGCGAGAAGTTCGTCAACAGCCGCTCTCTGGCTACATTCATTCTGATCCTGCCGGTTATTGGTCTGCTGGAATATTACGGTCTAAAAGAGCGCGCACAGGCGTGGGTGGCGAAGATCGCCAGCGCCACTTCGGCGCGTATTCTGATGATCTATTTTGTCGCCCGCGAGGGGACGGCCGCGCTGGGGCTGATGTCGCTGGGCGGTCATGCCCAGACGGTGCGTCCGCTGCTGGCACCGATGGCCGAAGGGGCGGCGCTGAACGAGTACGGCGAACTGCCCCAGCATATTCGCGACAAAATCAAAGCCCATGCCGCCGCGTGTGACAATATCGCGGTGTTCTTTGGCGAAGATATTTTTATCGCCTTCGGGGCGGTGCTGCTGATCGACGCCTTCCTGAAGGAGAACGGTATTCAGGGGATTGAACCGCTGCATATCGGCCTTTGGGCGATCCCGACGGCGATTGCGGCATTGATTATTCATATGACGCGTCTGCTGCGCCTGGATGCCAGCATCCGTCGTGACGTGATGGCCTGGAAAGCCGGGCAGGGAACGCAGGAGATCGCGCCATGATGACGCTGCTCACCATTAATCGCGTGTACTACCTGATCGGCTTCGTCGTAATGCTGCTGGTGGTCATGACCCTGCGCGATCGCGCCAACCCCAAACGTTTTACCACGGCACTGTTCTGGTTTCTGTTCGGTGGGATCTTCCTGTTCGGTGACCTGATGGTGCAGGAGCTGGGCCGCTCGCTGGCGTACCGGATCATTGGCGGCGCCGTGATTGTAATTGCCCTTCTGGCAGGCTTTGGGCTGGTCGGTAAAGGGCAGTACAAAATGGCCAGCGAGCCCGAGCGTGTTGCCTCCTCAAACCGGCTGAAAAACTGGCTGTTTTTACCGGCCCTGATGATCCCGGTGGTGACGGTTATCGGCACGCTGTTCCTGAAAGGGGTGTCGATTGGCGGAGTTTACCTGCTCGATCAAAAACAGCTCACGCTGGCGGCGCTGTGCGTGGCCTGTGTGGCGGCCATCCTTACCGGCTGGTGGCTGACAAAAGGTACGCCGCTGCATGCCGTCCGTCAGTCTCGCCGCCTGGTGGATACCATTGGCTGGGCGGTGATCCTGCCGCAGATGCTGGCCATGCTGGGCGGGGTTTTTGTGGTGGCCAATACCGGCAACTCCGTGCAGAAGGTGGTCAGCCTGTTTGTGAACCCGGACAGCCGCTTTATGCTGGTGGTGATTTACTGCGTCGGCATGGCGCTGTTCACCATGATCATGGGTAATGCCTTTGCGGCCTTCCCGGTGCTGAGCGCCGGTATCGCCTTACCGTTCCTGATCCACGTGCATCACGGTAATCCGGCACCGCTGCTGGCGATTGGTATGTACGCTGGCTATTGCGGCACGCTGATGACGCCGATGGCGGCGAACTTCAACATCGTTCCCGCCGCGTTACTGGAGCTGAAAGACAAATATCAGGTCATTAAGATCCAGATCCCGACCGCGTTAACCCTGCTGGTGGTCAACGTGTTCTTAATGTATTTCCTCGTGTTTCGCTAAGCGTGGCAACCTAAGGAGCTGTGATGGAATTAACGCAACACCAGGCTGATGCTTTTGCCAGAATGCCTTTGACCTATCTGCGCCAGGAATACCCGAACCACATTATGCATCTGCTCAATGATGACGGGGACGTCCTGCCGCCGCGCGAACTGCATCCCATTTTTTATGGCTGTTTTGACTGGCACTCGGCGGTACACGGCTACTGGCTGCTGCTGCGCTGCCTGCGCCTCTACCCGGAACTGTCGTGCCGGGATGACATTATCACGCTGTTTGCCGACCATCTCACGCCAGAAAACGTGGCGCAGGAGTTGGCCTATTTCAACGCGCCGTTCCGCGCCTCGTTCGAGCGTCCGTATGGTTACGGCTGGCTGCTGGCACTGGCCCAGGAGCTGAAACAGTCATCGCTGCCGCAGGCGGCAGGCTGGTATCAGACGCTTGCGCCGTTAACGCAGGACATTCGCAACCGTCTGGTGGATTACCTCAGTAAGCTGACGTACCCGATCCGGGTTGGCACGCATTACAACACCGCGTTTGCCCTCGCGCTGGGGATCGATTACGCCCGGGCGGTGGAAGATAACGCGCTGGAGAGTGCCATTCTGGAGGCGGCGACGCGGTTTTATCACGCGGATACCCAGTATCCGGCTCACTATGAACCGGGTGGTGATGAGTATGTGTCCGGCGCGCTGACAGAGGCTCTGCTGATGAGCAAGGTCGCGGAGAATTTCCCGGCCTGGTTCGACGCGTTTCTGCCGAATATCGGGGCTGTTTCAGCGCTGATGAACCCGGCAGAAGTGAGCGACCGTACCGACCCCAAAATTGCGCATCTGGACGGATTAAACCTCAGCCGCGCCTGGTGCATGAAGCATATTGCCAGTGCGCTGCCGGAGGATCATCCGGCGCAGCAGGCGCTGCGTGATGCGGTGGCGAAACACCTGACGGCGAGCGTCGAGCATGTTGTCGGCAGCCACTACAGCGGTGGGCACTGGCTGGCGAGTTTTGCGCTGCTGGCGCTGGAGTAAATATGGGGGCAGCGTCGCAGGACGCTGCCCTGGCATTTATGCCGTAGCCTGTCGAGCGCGACGCAGTCGGCTAACGCTAAATAATACTGACGCAGTTGACGCGATCACCGCGATCCACAGCGCAAGATGAACGGCACCGTCATCCAGCATTTGATGATCTGACCCTGCGGTCGCAGCCAGCAAAACTCCCACCACGGCGGCACCGAGACACTGGCCGAACGTTCTGACGATGGACAACACCCCGGATGCATAGCTGGCGTACTCCCGGGCAACGTTAGAGAGCATTTCACGGTTATTGGGACTCTGGAAACAGCCAAAGCCGATGCCGCACACCAGGCTCCTGAGGCAGATATCCCAGGCAGAAGGGCTGGCAGGCAGCGTCGCCAGCAAAATCAACCCAACGACAAAAATCATCAGTCCAAGCGTGGAGATCAACGGGGCGGAGATCGTGTCTGCCCAACGGCCCGCATGCGGCGCAATGAGTACGATACCTATCGGCCAGGGGGTGAACAGTAAAGCGGAGATCGCCGGGCTATAGCCGTACACGCTCTGAAACAGAAACGGCAGCGCGATAAAGGTAATGCCCTGACTCACAAACGAGGCCAGCGAGGTTAGCGCGGCGAGGGTAAACCGTCCGTTGCTGAATATCACCGGCGGCAGGATGGGGCTCCGGGCACGGCGGATATGCCAGACAAAAGCGATGAGGCTGACCGTGGCGACAAATGCCCAGCAAACGGTGCTGATGGCGTGCGCTCTATTCTCTACGCTGTTTGCCGCCATGATCATCGACCCCAGCAGGATCACGGACAACAGGGCACCGGGCACGTCGAACGGGGACCTATCAGAGGCCGTCGCCCGCGGCAGCGCTTTCCAGGCCAGCATCAGGGCAACGGTGCCGGGAATAATGTTGATCGCGAACAGCCATTGCCAGCTCAGTACGTCGAGTATTGTTCCACCCAGCACCGGCGCAATGGCGGTGCTGGCGGCGATAAGCAGGGCGTGTAACCCCAGAATGCGGCCAAGCAGCCGTCCCGGGAATACCGAGCGCAGGATCGCCGGGGCAATACTCAGCGTGGCCGCGCCGCCGATACCCTGCAAAATACGCATCCCGATCAGCATTTCCGGCGTTGTTGCCAGCGCGCAGCCGAGCGAGGTCAGGGTAAACGTAGCCAGTCCTGCCAGAAACACCGGGCGGTAACCCACGCGCGCGGCGAGTGCGGCGAAGATGGCTAACGTCATTGCCGCAGACAGCAGGTAACCGTTAGCGAACCAGACTGCGACATTTGCGGGCACCTGCATCGCGCTGGCCATTGATGGCAGGACAATGTTGATCATGGTGCCATCGAAGACGCCCATCAACGTGGTGGTCATCACCGCAGCCATCACCCGGGCGCGTTCATGTCCCGGTAACCCTTCGTCGCCGGGTTGGTTTGAAAAGAGCGTCATCGTGTTATCTCCAGGCAAGAATGTTGATGACGACACTATAGTAATGGGTTATACAGGGCGGAAGACGCAGCATTTGCACTTATACGTTGCATCAAACGCCCTGTATGAGGAGGTTTTGTGACCGATCCTGATTTCAACTTGCTTGTCGCGCTCGACATCCTGCTGGCTGAAGCCAGCGTGGCGGGGGCGGCGCGGCGTCTTAACCTGAGCACCTCAGCCATGAGCCGCACGCTGAGCAGACTTCGTGAGGTCACCGGCGATCCGATTCTGGTGCGGGCCGGGCGTCAGATGGTGCTGACTCCGTGGGCCGAAGCCACCCGGGATCGCGCCAGAAATGCGCTGCATGAGGCAAGGGCGGTGCTACAGCCTTCAACGGACACCTTCCGGGCAGAAAATCTTGAACGGGTGTTTACTGTCAGAGCCAATGATGGCTTTGTGGTGGCGTTTGGCCCATTGCTGATTGCGGCCGTTGCGGAAGCGGCGCCGGATGTCTGCATCCGCTTTGCCCCAAAACCGGAGAAAACGTCGCGTTATCTGCGGGAGGGGCTGGTTGACCTGGAAATTGGTGTGCAGAGCAACATGGGGCCCGAAATTCGTCTGCAGCGGCTCTTTGAGGACCGCTTTGTAGGCGCGGTGCGCAAAGGGCATCCACTGGCGGCGCTGCCAGCAGTCAGCCTTGAGGATTATGTCGCCTGGGGTCATGTGGTGACCGCGCCAAATGGCTCATCACACGGTTTTGTTGATGATGCCCTGGCCGCGCGGGGGATGAAACGCAAAATCGCCAGCGTAGTGCCCGGTTTTCCGACGGCCTTATCCGTGGCGCTGGCGTCCGATCTGATTGCGATGGTCCCGGCGTTGTATCTGCTCAATCAACCGATGAGCGAGAACGTGCACATCTTTGAACTGCCGTTCAACACCCGGACCATTACCGTATCGCAGATGTGGCACCCGCGGATGGAACAGGATCCGGGCCACCGGTGGCTCAGAGAGAAGGTGCTAGCGGTGTGCCATCAGTCACGGCACCGATAATATAAAACGGGTCGACACAGCATCGGATTCCACACGCACGTTGCCGTGATGCGCGGTGATGATGGATTTCACAATCGCCAGGCCGATCCCGCTGCCTTCGCCTTTTCGCTGTCTGGACGGATCCACCCGGTAAAAGCGGTCGAACAGCCGGGGCAAATGCGCCTCAGGGATCGGCTTGCCGGGGTTGGCAACGATCAGCTCGCACGCATTTTCCTTTTCGCTTACCGACACGGTCACCGTTTCTCCGTCCGGCGTATAGCGCAGGGCATTGGAGAGCAGGTTATTGATGGCTCTCCGGAACATCTGCGGATCGCCGTCTATCAGGCAGGGCGTGCCGTTAAAACGCAGCGTGATATGGCGTTCTTCCGCCCAGGCCTCGAAAAAATCAAAGACTTTCATCACTTCTGCGCTCAAATCAAAGGTTACCCTGTCAGGGATCAGCTGATTATTATCCGCCTGGGCCAGGAACAGCATATCGCTGACCATGCGGGTCATCCGGTTGTACTCTTCAAGGCTGGAGTACAGCACATCCTCCAGCTCTTTCGGCGAGCGGTTCTGGCTTAACGCAATTTCCGTTTGCGTTACCAGATTGGTGATCGGGGTTCTGATCTCATGGGCGATATCGGCAGAGAAATTTGCCTGACGGGTAAAGACATCCTCAATTTTTTCAATCATGTGGTTAAACGAGATCACCAGCTGCTCCAGCTCAACCGGCACCCGCGACGGCTCAAGCCTCGCATCCAGATTCTCTGAGGTGATATTTTTTATCGCATTGCTGACGTTACGCAGGGGCAGGTGTCCCTGACGTACCGCGATGCGAATGAGCAGGATAATCAGCAGGCTGATCGCCACCGCGATGGCAATCAGGTTCTTTTTCAGCGCCTCGAGGTAGTGAAGATGAAAATTAATGGAGAGGCCGATCAGCATGACATAATGTTGTTCTTTTCCCTGCAATGTCGCCGTGCCGGACGAGGCGATAATCCGGTATGTATCCATCTTCATGTCGGACCCGGCGTGCATCGCCTTGCCAGCGTCCTCCACTGACCAAAGAAACACATCCTGCGCGCGGCGATGGGCGCTGAAATCCGCAGTATTCACCGCTGGCCGGATGGCCTCGCCCTGTGAGCTGAAGAGCACATTGCCACGGGGATCGAGCAGCAGGACGGCAACGTTGCGATAGCTGGCCAGCGACTCTTTTATTTTGCTGATTTTCTTTTCATCCGGATCCGCGGGCGATTGCAGTATACGGTGCATGGCGCGGCTGATTTGTTGCAAATCGCTGATATCCTGCTCGGCAAAGTGCTTTTCAACGGAGTGGAGCATAAACCAGGTAAACGCGAAAAAAGCCAGAATGGTGGAGAGGCTGATAAAGAACGTCAGGCGCATAGCCAGGGAGAAGGGGCGTCTGGCGGGCTTACTCTGCATCCGGAACCTCCAGCATATAGCCCACGCCGCGTACCGTCTGGATCAGCTTCGGTTCATAATCGTTGTCGATTTTGGCGCGTAACCGCTTCACCGCGACGTCAATCGCGTTGGTGTCGCTGTCGAAATTCATATCCCAGACCTGCGCGGCAATCAGCGAGCGGGGCAGCACTTCACCCTGATGGCGAACAAAAAACTCCAGCAGGCTGAACTCCTTGCTGGTGAGCAGAATGCGGTTTCCGGCGCGGTTTACCTTCCTTGATACGAGGTCGATGCTCAGATCTGCCACCGTAAACTGGCTCTCGGCGATCACCGTATTGCCGCGTCGTAACAGCGTTCTGACCCGGGCGAGCAATTCAGCAAAGGCAAAGGGCTTAACCAGGTAATCATCCGCCCCCAGTTCCAGGCCTTTCACCCGGTGTTCAATGGTGCCGAGAGCCGACAGCAACAGGACCGGCATTCCCTTTCCGGCAGAGCGGAGCATGCGGATGATATCCCAGCCGTTCACATCAGGAAGCATGATATCCAGAATGAGCAGGTCATAATCGGCGGTCATGGCGAGATGGTAGCCGGTCAGGCCGTTGTCAGCGCGATCCACCACAAAGCCCGCTTCCGTAAGCCCTTTGCTGAGGTACTCACCGGTTTTAATTTCGTCTTCAACAATCAATATTTTCATCACGCTTCCCCGACTGGCTGCTCAGCACATTCTATTGCACCCGCGACCGTTAACAATGACTTACGCCATAAATGACAACATTGTCATTATCCTGTCACCCGTCAAACAGGACGCGTTCAGTAGAGTAGCCCTAAAAATACTCTGGAATTCATCTGAACCGCTATGTTCCTGCTAAAACGACTAAGCATCACTACGGTATTTATCCTGACAGGATGCGTCTCGCTGGCCCCTGAATACCAGCGCCCGACGTCACCGGTACCCCAGCAGTTTTCGCTGTCGCGTAACAGCCTGACGCCCGTGGAGGGCATGTATCAGGACACCGGCTGGCGCAACGTCTTCGTCGATCCGCAAATCGCGGGATTGATTACAGAGGCCCTGAAGAACAACCGCGATATAAAAATGGCCGCGCTGAAGGTTGAAGAGGCCCGGGCGCAGTTCAACGTGACGGATGCGGATCGTTATCCTCAGCTGAACGCCTCCTCGGGCATCACTTACAGCGGGGGGCTTAAGAGTGACAAACCCACTTCCCAGCAGTACGACGCGGGACTTGCGCTTAGCTACGAACTCGACTTTTTTGGCAAGCTAAAGAACATGAGCGATGCCGACCGACAAAACTTTTTCGCCAGCGAAGAAGCCCGTCGTGCCGTGCATATTTTGCTTGTCGCTAATGTGTCCCAGAGCTATTTCAACCAGCAGTTGGCCTACAAACAGCTGCGTATCGCGCGGGATACGCTGTCAAATTATCAGCAGTCTTACGCCTTCGTTGAGCAACAGCTGGTGACGGGAAGCACGAACGTGCTGGCGCTGGAACAGGCCCGGGGGCAGATCGAAAGTACCCGGGCAGAAATTGCCAAAAGAGAGGGGGAGCTGGCACAGGCTAATAATGCCCTGCAGCTGGTCCTCGGAACGTATCGCGCGCTACCTGGCGACGGCGGAATGAACGCCAGCGATATTGCGCCGGTAATACTGCCGCCCCATCTTTCATCGGCAATATTGTTGCAGCGCCCGGATATTATGGAGGCGGAGTATCAGCTTAAAGCGGCCGATGCGAATATTGGCGCGGCGCGCGCTGCCTTTTTCCCGTCCATCTCCCTGACCAGCGGGCTTTCAACGGGCAGCACGGAATTATCTGGCCTCTTCACGTCCGGCAGCGGCATGTGGAACGTTATTCCTAAAATAGACATTCCCATTTTTAATGCGGGCAGGAATAAAGCCAACCTGAAGCTGGCCGAAATTCGCCAGCAGCAGTCGGTTGTAAATTACGAACAAAAAATTCAGTCCGCCTTTAAACAGGTCGCCGACGCGCTCGCGCTGCGGGACAGCCTCAGCCAACAGCTTGCTGCGCAACAGCGGTATCTTGATTCGCTAAACATCACCCTGCAGCGTGCCAGAGGGTTATATACCCGCGGTGCGGTCAGTTATATCGAAGTATTAGACGCGGAACGCGCGCTGTTTTCCACGCAGCAAAACATTCTCGACCTTATTTATGCCCGACAGGTTAATGAAATTAATCTCTTCACCGCGCTGGGCGGCGGTTGGGTCGAATAACCTTAATTAACTCAACAGGAAAATAATATGCGTAATTCAATGAAGGCCGTTGTATTCGGTGCGATCTCCATGATTTTTTCTGCCGGCCTGCAGGCCGAGGTTCATCAGCATGCAGAGATGAGTGCTGCCAGCGAAGGGGCCACAGAGCAGGTTGTCTCCGGGACTGGCATCGTAAAGGACATTGATCTCACAAACAAAAAGGTAACGATCGCTCATGAAGCCATCCCGGAAATTGGCTGGCCCGCCATGACCATGCGTTTCACCTTTACTGACGCAGACGAAAGTATTAAGGCCGTAAAAGTCGGCAACCGCGTTAATTTTTCTTTTGTGCAGCAGGGCAATATCTCTTTACTCAAGAGCATTAAATAGCGAGACACGGCATGGCATCGTTAAAGGTTAAATATGCTGCAATGATAATCGGCAGCCTTCTTGCGGGAGGGCTGATTGCAGTGACGGCGTGGCAGTATATTTATGCTGCCGAAAAAACAGAAAATACTCCGCCGGAACGAAAGGTGCTTTTCTGGTATGACCCGATGAAGCCCGACGTTAAATTCGATAAACCCGGTAAATCGCCGTTTATGGATATGGATCTGGTACCTAAATACGCAGATGAGAATGACGATAAAAACGGTGCCGGTATCCGTATTGATCCGACGCAGGTTCAGAACCTGGGATTAAAAACGCAAAAAGTGACCCGCGGCACGCTGAATTATGCCCAGACCCTCCCGGCCAACGTCAGTTATAACGAATATCAGTTTGTGATTGTGCAGGCACGATCCGAAGGCTTTGTGGAGAAAGTGTATCCCCTGACGACAGGCGATCGTGTGAAGAAAGGCACGCCGCTCATCGACATTACTATTCCGGAGTGGGTGGAAGCGCAGAGTGAGTTCCTCCTGTTGTCCGGCACCGGTGGCACGCCCACGCAGCTGAAAGGGGTGCTTGAACGGCTTCGTCTGGCAGGCATGCCGGAAGCGGATATTCAAAGGTTACGCTCGACCCGCACGGTCCAGACCCGGTTTACCATCAAAGCCCCCATTGACGGGGTGATCACCGGCTTTGACCTGCGTACCGGGATGAATATTTCGAAAGATAAGGTTGTGGCACAGATTCAGGGGATGGATCCGGTGTGGATCAGCGCGGCCATACCTGAATCCATCGCGTATCTGCTGAAAGACTCCTCGCAGTTTGACATTTCGGTCCCGGCGTACCCGGATACATCGTTTCACGTTGAAAAATGGAACATTTTGCCAAGCGTCGATCCTGCCACCCGTACGCTGCAGGTTCGCTTGCAGGTTTCCAACAAAGACGAACGGCTTAAGCCGGGCATGAATGCATATCTGAAGCTGAACACCCAAAGCCAGGAGATGCTGTTGATCCCCTCCCAGGCCGTTATCGATACGGGTAAAGAACAGCGGGTCATCACCGTTGATGCGGAAGGGCGGTTTGTGCCGAAGCAGATCCACGTTCTGCACGAATCCCAGCAGCAGTCCGCCGTAGGATCCGGCCTCAACGAAGGGGAGTCGGTGGTGGTTAGCGGTCTGTTCATGATTGATTCCGAAGCCAATATTACCGGTGCGCTGGAGCGTATGCGTCAGCCTGAAAAGAATCATTCAGGCCATTGAGGAGACGACGATGATTGCATGGATTATCCGGCGCGCCGTCGCCAACCGTTTTCTGGTGATGATGGGGGCGCTGTTTCTTAGCGTCTGGGGAACATGGACCATCATCAATACGCCGGTGGATGCCTTACCCGATCTGTCTGATGTTCAGGTGATTATTAAAACGAGCTACCCCGGCCAGGCACCGCAAATTGTCGAAAACCAGGTGACGTATCCGCTCACCACGACCATGCTGTCGGTGCCGGGTGCGAAGATCGTGCGTGGGTTTTCACAGTTTGGTGATTCCTATGTGTACGTCATTTTTGAAGACGGGACCGATCTCTACTGGGCCCGCTCGCGCGTTCTGGAATATCTCAATCAGGTTCAGGGGAAGCTGCCTGCTGGTGTCAGTTCGGAAATTGGGCCAGACGCTACGGGCGTGGGCTGGATCTTTGAATATGCGCTGGTGGATCGCAGCGGTAAACACGATCTGTCCGAACTGCGTTCCTTGCAGGACTGGTTCCTGAAATTTGAGCTGAAAACCATACCGAACGTGGCGGAGGTGGCCTCGGTAGGCGGGGTGGTGAAGCAGTATCAGATCCAGGTCAATCCGCTGAAACTGGCGCAATACGGCATCAGTCTGGCAGACGTGAAGCAGGCCCTGGGATCCTCTAATCAGGAAGCAGGGGGCTCATCGGTCGAAATGGCGGAAGCAGAGTATATGGTTCGGGCCAGCGGCTATCTTCAGAGCATTGATGATTTCAATAACATCGTCCTGAAAACCGGCGAGAACGGAGTACCGGTTTATCTGCGTGATGTTGCTCGCGTACAAACCGGGCCTGAAATGCGGCGCGGGATCGCCGAGCTTAACGGGCAGGGAGAGGTCGCGGGCGGCGTGGTGATCCTGCGTTCGGGTAAAAACGCGCGTGAAGTGATTACCGCGGTAAAAGATAAACTGGAGACGCTGAAGGCCAGCCTGCCGGAAGGTGTTGAGATTGTTACCACGTACGATCGCAGCCAGCTGATTGACCGGGCCATTGATAACCTGAGTTATAAACTGCTGGAAGAGTTTATTGTGGTGGCCATCGTCTGCGCGCTGTTTCTCTGGCATGTGCGGTCTGCGCTGGTGGCGATTATCTCTCTGCCGCTAGGCCTGTGTATTGCCTTTATCGTCATGCATTTCCAGGGGTTGAACGCCAATATTATGTCCCTGGGCGGGATCGCCATTGCCGTGGGGGCGATGGTGGATGCCGCCATCGTAATGATTGAAAACGCGCATAAACGGCTTGAGGAGTGGGATCATCAGCACCCTGGCGAGCAGATTGATAACGCGACCCGCTGGAAGGTGATCACTAACGCCTCCGTTGAAGTTGGCCCCGCGCTGTTTATTAGCCTGCTGATCATCACCTTATCGTTCATCCCTATTTTTACCCTCGAAGGTCAGGAAGGGCGTCTGTTTGGTCCGCTGGCCTTTACCAAAACGTACTCCATGGCAGGCGCAGCCGCGCTGGCCATTATCGTCATTCCCATTCTGATGGGCTTCTGGATCCGGGGGAAAATTCCTGCCGAGAGCAGTAACCCGCTGAACCGGCTGCTGATTAAAGCCTATCATCCGCTGCTGCTGCGGGTGCTTCACTGGCCAAAAACAACCCTGCTGGTGGCGGCCTTGTCGATCTTCACGGTTATCTGGCCGCTGAGTCAGATGGGCGGCGAGTTTCTGCCGAAGATCAACGAAGGCGATCTGCTGTATATGCCATCAACACTGCCGGGCGTTTCTCCAGCTGAAGCGGCTGCGCTGCTGCAGACCACAGACAAGCTCATCAAAACCGTTCCTGAAGTGGCGTCTGTATTTGGCAAGACCGGTAAAGCAGAGACTGCAACGGACCCCGCACCGCTTGAAATGGTGGAAACCACCATTCAACTGAAACCCGAGGATCAGTGGCGACCCGGGATGACGATTGACAAGATTATTGACGAACTCGATAAAACCGTCCGTCTGCCGGGTCTGGCTAACCTCTGGGTGCCGCCGATCCGTAACCGCATCGACATGCTTTCTACCGGGATTAAAAGCCCAATCGGTATCAAGGTGTCAGGCACCGTTCTGTCGGATATCGACGCCACGGCGCAGAGCATTGAAGCGGTTGCCAAAACCGTACCCGGCGTGGTGTCTGCTCTGGCAGAGCGGCTGGAAGGCGGGCGTTACATT
The DNA here is from genome assembly GCF_050031465.1 of Enterobacter cloacae complex sp. 277I4. Classification (NCBI taxonomy): domain Bacteria; kingdom Pseudomonadati; phylum Pseudomonadota; class Gammaproteobacteria; order Enterobacterales; family Enterobacteriaceae; genus Enterobacter; species Enterobacter cloacae complex sp. 277I4. The sequence goes on along the minus strand of NZ_JBLGWC010000001.1, from coordinate 2,597,759 downwards.
GATGTGGATATTAATCGTGAAAAAGCATCCCGCTACGGTATGACGGTGGGGGATGTGCAGCTGTTTGTCTCCTCCGCCATTGGTGGCGAGACAGTAGGGGAAACGGTTGAGGGCGTGGCCCGGTACCCGATCAATATCCGTTATCCTCAGGACTACCGGAACAGCCCGCAGGCATTGCAAGAGATGCCGATCCTGACCCCGATGAAGCAGCAAATCACGCTGGGGGATGTGGCGGACATACGTGTCGTTTCCGGCCCGACGATGCTGAAAACGGAAAATGCCCGACCAACCAGCTGGATCTATATTGATGCCCGCGGCAGGGATATGGTGTCGGTGGTCAATGACCTTAAGACGGCCATCAGCCAGAACGTGAAGCTGAGACCGGGAACCAGCGTGTCGTTCTCCGGTCAGTTTGAACTGCTGGAACATGCCAATAAGAAACTGAAGCTGATGGTGCCGATGACGGTGATGATTATTTTCATTCTGCTGTATCTGGCATTCCGCCGCGTTGATGAAGCCTTGCTGATCCTGATGAGTCTGCCGTTCGCTCTGGTCGGGGGGATCTGGTTCCTGTACTGGCAGGGCTTCCATATGTCTGTCGCCACCGGCACCGGGTTTATTGCCCTGGCCGGGGTGGCCGCCGAGTTTGGCGTGGTGATGCTGATGTATCTGCGTCATGCCATCGAAGCGAACCCGGCCTTATCCCGACGGGAGACATTCACCGCACAAGCGTTGGATGACGCCCTGTACCATGGCGCGGTTCTGCGTGTCCGACCCAAGGCGATGACGGTGGCGGTTATCATCGCGGGTTTGCTGCCCATACTCTGGGGAACCGGCACGGGGTCAGAAGTTATGAGTCGGATCGCCGCGCCGATGATTGGCGGGATGATAACAGCGCCGCTGCTGTCGCTGTTTATCATTCCGGCGGCGTATAAGCTTATCTGGTTGCGCAGGTATAAAAAGCAATAAACAGACCCCGCCAGAGATGGCGGGGTTTTACGTTTTACGAGTCTGGTGCAAAAGTTTACGCCAGGCACGATTGTGCAGGGTAAAGAGCAGCATCTTATAGAAAGAAATAGAGTGGATGCAGTAACCGCTGAGTAGCAGCATAAAGATGCTTATCAGCGCCGCGATGAGACTGACGCCCGGAACACTCGCACCGCTTAGCGCAGTCAGCAGATAGACTGTCGTTAACACAAGGCTCATAACCGCCAGCGTAAGATGCACCTGCACGGCACGCATGAGGCCTTTGCCAATCAGAAACATCGTCATGCCATTAATGCCTGAGAACAGCAGGGCGATCAAAACCACCCATATAAATAAGCTTTCTTCAGGTAGCCCGAGGGCGGCGCTGACTTTGTAACCTAACCACAGCTGCGGTATCCCAAAACTGACGATCACCCCAAGGGTACTGAGAACAGCTGGAATGCCCATGGTATAGCATCCCGTGGGTGTCCCGATCAGTTCGGCCAGTTCCGCTTTTAACTGTTGCAGTTGTGCAGTATTGGCCTTGCTGATTCTTACCGCCAGGTCGTTTTCCTGATTTAACGAGGTCATGCAGAGCCTCCATGGTCTCTTCAACAGGCGTGGAGTGGTCAAAGCGGTGAATCTGAAAGAGATCCACATAATCCATACCTAAGCGCATCAGGCTATCGTCAATAGACTGAAAAATGGCCTTGCGGGAAAGAAACCCGGTATTGGGTGAGTTGCGCCACGGAAAGAAGGTCTTTGTCGCCACAACAATCTCATCGCGTCTGGCCATTTCTCTCAGCGCTTTTCCAGTAATCTCTTCAGAACTTCCGCCCGAGTAGATATTCGCGGTATCAAAAAAAATTAATGCCCGCTTCAAGCGCCTGACGAATGAGCGGACGTGACGCCTTTTCATCCAGGGACCAGGGTTGAGGCAAGCGTTCAGGTTCACCATAGCTCATACAACCGAGACAAAGACGGGAGACTTGCAAACCGCTACGACCCAGATTCACATACTTCATTCTGTGTTCCTTCTTTTATTGCCAGCAATTCTGTATGTGACAGGGTATTGCACTGACATGAAGGGAACCAGCATGCGCCATCGAATGGTGTTATGAGTTTTTTTCACAGATGAGCGTAATCGTCAGTGAAAGACGAGAAACGAGAGGGAGGTCAGACAAGCCGACTTGGTTCATGAAGTAAGTTATCAGTTAATGGTATTTAACTTAAACGGGATAAACCCGAACCACATAACCCGGTGACCTGCCCCCAGGATTAGATACAACCTTCAGTTAGTAATGTCGGTTGGTTTTTCTTCATATTTCCTGTTTCGCCAGTCCGTTGCGAATTCAGCTGGTGTCTGGTAATCCAGCGATGAATGGGGACGGCACTCGTTATAATCCTGCCGCCAGTCATTAATCGTTTTCCGGGCATGAAGAATATCACTGAACCAGTGTTCATTCAGACACTCATCGCGAAAGCGTCCGTTAAAACTCTCAATAAATCCGTTCTGCGTTGGCTTACCTGGCTGGACAAGACGTAGTTCCACACCATGCTCAAAGGCCCATTGATCGAGCGCGCGGCAGGTAAATTCCGGGCCTTGATCGGTTCTTATTGTCGCCGGATAGCCCCTAAACAGCGCGATGCTGTCCAGAATACGCGTGACCTGAACGCCTGAAATACCGAAAGCAGTGGTGATCGTCAGACACTCCTTCGTGAAATCATCCACACAGGTCAGGCACTTGATCCTCCGGCCGTTGGCCAGTGCGTCCATAACGAAATCCATCGACCATGTCAGGTTCGGCGCATCCGGGCGCAGAAGCGGAAACCGTTCGGTTGCCAGCCCTTTACGGCGTCGTCTGCGTTTTACGCTCAGTCCATTAAGGTGGTAAATACGGTATACCCGCTTGTGATTGACGCGAAGGCCCTCCCGACGCAGCAGCTGCCAGATGCGGCGGTAGCCAAAACGCCTGCGCTCCAGTGCCAGCTCAGTGATGCGCCCTGATAAAAGCGCATCAGCTGCCGGACGCTGAGCCTCATAGCGGCAGGTCGACAGAGACAAACCTGTAAGCCTGCAGGCACGACGTTGCGACAGACCGGTCGCATCACACATAAACTCAACAGCTTCCCGCTTCTGGCCTGTCGTCAGTACTTTCGCCCCAGAGCCACCTGAAGTGCCTCCTTATCCAGCATGGCTTCGGCAAGTAGCTTCTTGAGGCGGGCGTTCTCCTCTTCAAGAGATTTAAGCCGCTTAACCTCGGGCACCTCCATACCGCCATACTTCTTGCGCCAGGTGTAAAAGGTGGCATCTGAAATGGCGTGCTTACGGCAGAGCTCGCGGGCAGAAACTCCGGCTTCCGCTTCGCGGAGAATACTGATGATCTGTTCGTCGGAAAAACGCTTCTTCATGGGGATGTCCTCATGTGGCTTATGAAGACATTACTAACATCGGGGTGTATTAATCAACGGGGAGCAGGTCACCGGCCCACCACATTTTAGGATGTGTCTGATTTTTTTCTTGAATAATTCATGAAGTTAGATGACATTTATATACACCAATACTTATCAGAATTGATTATTCTGAGGGCGGTAGCGTTGTCAAGGCTGGGTTTGCCTGAGGCGTATCTGTCCTATCTATTAGATTGATATCTATGTAGGTCGAGAGGGGTGAAGCGAGCGCCAGTGGCATGTTGGTACATTTTGATTAAGTGGCATTACCGACCAGGCCCCAGTATTAGATACAACCATCAGTTAAGGATGTCCTCATGTGGCTTATGAATACATTACTAACATTGCGGTGTATTAATCAACGGGCAGCAGATAAGGTATGAGCACTTCATCCTGATAACATAATCAAGAAAGAGAGTTTAATTTTGAAAAACTACTCAGAAATGAAAGGGTATAAAAAATTAGAGTTTAGAGTTATTCCAACACTGGTTGATTCATTAAGTTCATTTTTTAGTGCAAGAATAAGATACGACCCTTCGCCGATGAATTACTTAAAGGATGAATATGGTCTTGATGTTAGCCTATTGCCAAATAGAGGTGTTTATATTATTGATGATGAAAAAACAGTTGTTTTGGGAAAATTCATACAAAATAAAACAGTTGAATATATTTTTTCGATAGAAATACTAGGTGTGAATTTATCATACGTACCTAGTTTTTTAAATTCACTGGAAGCAGTGATTGCTCGCAAATTAAGCAATAATACTTGCCTTCAGTTAGCTGAGGATTATTTTTTCTTTGGGGATCAATTACTGGAAAGAACTATTATACACTTCTTAGGTAAAGGACATTATAATCAGAGCGCGTTGCAAGTGTTGATGCAATCATTTCATAAAATATCCTCCTTTCAATATGAAGGAAATCCCTTCACAACAGGTTTACTTCTAACGAAATCATATGTCGATTTTATAAAGAATAAAAGTCTAAAAGAAAGAGGGGGGTTTTTATCTGAACTTCGTTCAAAGTTGGTAATTATAGGTAGTACTACAGTGAATAAGCGGCTTTGGTTTTTAGTAGATGGTGAGTCGACTTTTTTCCTTGCAACGATGTATCGCGGTAAAACGTTAATACAAAATTATTTCACTCTTGAGTCTAGCGATGTCAGAAACAACGGATTTGTGGATAATTACAACCTAGTCAAAACAATGAAGGGTAATGATATTCTTTTCAGAGTTACTGGTTGTGCTGAATTTTCAATTACAACCCCTAAAGGAATAGATTTTAATTATAAGGAAGGTAAATGGATATTTCGTAATTTAGAATGGTACATATTCCATGCTTTGCTCGTTATTGAAAGGTGAACGTACTGTGATGGAAAGCTTATTGAATTATCTTTTTTTATTATCCAAAAGAAGAACTAGTAGTACTTATTTTTGGATGCCAGAAAAAGAGAAAGAAATAACAAATATCACAAATAATATTAATGTTCTTACAAAGGATGAAATCACCATAACAAATGTAAATCACAAGGCAATTATAACAAGGATTTTTTCAAGTGATGGAACTATTATTTTATCAAAAAATGGCAGCCTAATTTCATTCTCCACGATGATTAGTTATGATAATAATATTGCGGGACCACTTAGTGGAACAGGTGAAAAAGTTGCAGGGTATTTATCAAAAAACGGAGTAGCCATTAAAGTATCACAGGATGGCAGCATAAAAATATTCATCAAGGAAAAATCAAAACCACCTTATAACTCAATTATATTTAAATTTCTAAAAGTGAAATTTATAGTGTATTTTCGTGTGCAGTTGTTAAAAATTAAGCTGGAGTCGAAATGGTTAAGTTTACGGGAAAAGATAATGAAGGGCAAAAATTTCGAATACTTTCTTTGGACGGCGGTGGAGCAAAAGGTTTCTATACTCTTGGCGTACTTAAAGAGATAGAGTCTTTGATAGAAACCCCATTGCATCAAAAATTCGATTTAATTTTTGGTACTAGTACTGGAGCAATAATCGCATCTTTAATTTCTTTGGGTTATAATATTGACTCAATTTTAGAGCTTTATCGAAAATATGTCCCCGCTATAATGTCAAAAAAGAGCGCTTATGAAAAATCTGTCGCTTTAGAGGCGTTAGCACACGAGGTTTTCGGTGATGCAATGTTTGAAGATGTAAAAACAGGCATAGGAATTGTGACTGCTAAGTGGTTAACTGAACGCCCTATGATTTTCAAAGGAAATATAATGCAGGCTCATGGACGGAGAAAATCTTTCATTCCGGGATTTGGTGTTAGTATCGCCGATGCAGTCAAAGCGTCTTGCTCCGCTTATCCATTTTTTGAACGTACTATCGTTCGGACCTTCTTAGGAGAGGAGATAGAACTTATTGATGGTGGATACTGCGCTAATAACCCTACTTTATATGCTATCGCAGACGCAATCAAAGCTTATAATATTGACCGGCATAATGTTCGTGTTGTCAATATTGGTGTCGGTAATTACCCAGAACCTAAGCCTAGGTTACTCATGCATCTGGCTAAAAAATACTTGGTTAGTGTACAATTATTGCAAAAAACATTAGAGATAAATACGCAGTCTATGGATCAACTTCGTCAAATAATGTTTGATGATGTTCCAACTATTAGGATTAGTGACTCATATGTTGCACCTGAAATGGCAACCGGCTTACTCGAGCATGATATCAAAAAACTTAATATTCTCTTTCAACGAGGAAGAGAGTCATTTTCTTCGCATGAGAATGAACTCTTAAGATACGTGATGTAAACAAATTTTTAGTGAATTTAACCACCTAAATCGAGGTGATATGCTCACCCCAGAACAACACTGGTGCTGAACTAGGCGAATCTGTGTCACATGCATTGCCTGAATCGCCGCTGGTTTAACTCGATGTTCGTTTGCAGATTAATGATGATTTTCATGACTAACTATATGCGGTTTGCCCGGTGGACAGAGCTAAAAGGGAAAACTGACACTCCATAAACTGCTGGACGCATATGGCTGTGAATCACAAATAGCCGTAGCGACCGTGCCGCTTGGGCGAAAGAGGGTAGCTGGAGTATGGAGGTTCTTAGATCAAAACGACTGATGCTGTCGACTTCGTGTTTCCCGTCTTAACCAAGCAGTGCTTTAAATTTCGCTTCAGAAAACCTTACGAGACTAGTGTGCAGCATAACCTTAGCCGATGCCTCATCAGGGCGCTCGAAACCGCTTTAACAGGCCTTGATTTGCTTCAGAAAAGGTTGCGAGATAACCAATTAAATATATGGTCTTTTTGTTTGATAGCGCTTGAATGAGAGGCTGAAAATGCAATTATTATTCAGAATTATTGCTGGCGTGGCAACCGCCGTCGGCGCAGCCGTATCGGGTAAGCTCCTTTACAACAAGGGCAAGAAAAACGGCGTGGCTGAAGAGGCCCAACGGGCTAAAGCAGAGTATTCTCAGCAACTGTCTGAAACTTTAAAGGATTTATTCAGCATTGCCGCAAGAGAAGGCAAACGAGATACTTTTATCCTGATAGGTTTTGCGCTGGGGCTTCGTTGCCTTAAAAGCTTTGACCTGTACACGCCTGGCAACATTGATTTTCTGGATGAGTATGTATCAGGCTTGAGTGGCAGCGGTATGCTCGCACCGTTAGTTCGAGCAAAAATGAATGAATATATAGTTAGCCCGCCTAATCTGCCCACCATTTGGGCGATGATTGAAGATAATGAGCTTATGGCCAAATACTACACGGACAGGTTCAGCGCTGTCATAGATGCTATGTACGAGATGGATGAGACTAAAGGTAAAGCAGCTTCAGACTTTATCGCTGCCTGGCAAACACTTGTTGCGGCCTGAGGACAAAAAAATGAGCGAAAGAAACGATCGCCAGGTTAGAAGTATTAAACGGCGTATGAGGGGTTCATTACCCAAGCTCCCCCCTCTGGCTTCAACGGACTCAATAGCAGTCCATTTATCTGGTGAGATCGATGCTGAACTTGTAGCAAGCAATAATCTGAGTAAGCAATACAGCCAAAAATTCAGCCTGGAAAATTTGAATAGAGCCATCAGTAACGACGAAGTGCTGTCGCGTCTGGAGTTTATTTCGAAAGGCAATGCTATCGACACCGTTCTTGAGCCGGTGTTTATGAGTTTAATAGACGGCACCATGCGGGCCTGCAATATCGGTGTGCGCCAGGGCATAACCCCGTCTAGGCTGTACCAGGAATGTAAGTTCTTTGGATATGACTCTGACCCCAAAACTGATTTCATGTTTGACGGTTACACTGAGCAGCTTTTAGAACGGGAAAATATCACTGCTTACGGTAAAACCGCCAGTTATAACGAAGGAAAAATGACGCGAAACGGCGAAACTGTCGACCTCCGTAATGGTAAGAAAATGGATAAGCACAAAGAAGCTTACTTCGGTGATAGTTGGACTGGCTCTGACGAATACGGCGGTGAAGACATTTACAAAACAAAAACGTATGCCAAAAGTAAGGAGCAGGATGGTCAGGCCGCAGAAACTGACCATGCTATTTCTTGTTCAGAAATATTTGAACAGCTTAAAGGCAATAAAGCGCTTAATCCTGAGGACATCAAAAACATTGCAAATATTGATGAGAATTACGCCGTCACTTCCAGGACAAATAATCGTGGAAAAACAGTAGGTAAGTTTGCAAAAACAGTCAAAGAAATTGAGCGGGAAGTAAAGGAAGGATATGTTGAGGATAAAAATGGCAAAAAAAAACCTCTCACCCCGGAACAGATTGAGACCAGGAAGAATCAAATTTACAAAATGAATGCCTCGCAAGAAGCGGTAAATAAAAAAACAAATGAAATAGTTGCGAAAAATATCAAATCTGACCGGGGAGTACAAAAGGTACTTTCGACTGACGCGGCTAAAGGTTCCGCTCACCAGTCGCTGGGTGATTTGATCATGTTTGCTATCAAGCCGCTCTATTACGAGCTACGCTCATGCTTTTCAGAGGGTATCGAGGCCGGGGTCGGGGCTAAAGATTTCAGCGAAGCTCTTAAGATCCGTATGGCCCGTATGAAAAAATACGTGTTGGTAAATGCGGTTGCACTTATTAAAGATGTCGCTGTCGGTTTTATTAAGAACTTCATTTCACTGCTTGCCGAAGGCATCGTTAATTGTTTTGTTGGTGCATTCAAAAACATCATGAAACTGGCAAAAGAGGGGCTGAGAATATTAATTCAGTCAGTCTCCATTTTTGCCAGCAAAACAAGCTCAATGGCTGAAAAAGGCGATGCCATACTGAAACTCGTGGCAGGCTCTTTATCAATATTCAGCGCAATAGGAATTGAAACATGGCTATGCAGCCTGGGGCTTCCTGGTCCGATATCAATCCTGCTGGCATCAGTCCTGACCGCCGTTATCACGTCCATTCTCATGCTTTCTCTGGATAAACTAGATTTGTTCGGCACAAATAAAAAACTAAAAGGGCAACGTATAGACGAATTGCTGACTAAGGAAATCGCTGCCACCCAGGCCGGGATTGACGTCCTAAAAGCTCAACTAAGTTAGTGACATTCGTTGGTACCTTGTCATATAACAATCGTCACCTAATGTCGATTCGTGGTGCAGCACCTATTTTGGAGAAACTTTCATATATGACAAAGCTAGGTACCATCAATTTTGACGATCGTATTATTGACGCCCTTCGTGATGGTCAGATTGTTGTCTTCGCTGGTGCCGGTGTTTCAATGGGGCCGCCGTCGAATCTTTCCAGTTTTTGGAAATTGACCAGTGATATTGCTCAGGGTAGTGGATACGTTCCCTGCGAACCATTGGATCGGTTTCTAGGACAATTGCATCCACACCTTGGAGACGAATTTCCGGAGGCCGTGGCTTTGGCTATTCGCAGCCCCAAAATCCGAATAGGGCACAGTCATGTTTTTTATGACTTGCGCACCAGTGAGCTGGTAACAAGATTCCCAACTGAAACAGCAGAGCTGCTGGTTTATCTTTCAAGCTGTACTTTTGGTTATAATGCGAATGACCTGATAAAAATCGAGATGCGTTTACCCCTTATACCTGCAAATGTTCGTCGTAGCCTCGATGAAGCATTTGCCCACGCAGGTCTGATAAGGGGGGAATAGCTACAGCCGATTTTATGCCGCTGACCGGAGGACAAAGTCTTTAAACTGATCTGCATGATCCTGGCGGTGAGCGGCCTGATAACGCAACGCAATGGACAATTTTATGCTCCGACGCGGGGGTTGATCTGAATTGAATTTCTCCAGAGGGGAAGGGATTAATAGGATTTGGCTTGGAAGATGATTCTGGCCTAATAATCTCATAAAATTTCCTGACCATGTCTGATGTAAGGCTATTAAAAAGTCTGTGTGAATGCTTTTGCTTGCTGGAACGAAAATCAGCACGATCGGTCGACAAACGCTTGGATAATTGTGAAACATAACGAGAAAGCTCTTTTGGGGTGCCATCCATATAACGATGAGAAACGTAAGTAGTGATCAGATAGCTAATAAAACGGCAGAGCGCATGTTTAAAGGGGGACTTAACCCTATGATTTTATGTGAACCATCTAAGTTCATGAAGTAAGTTAACAATCAATATGATTTAACATAATATACATTATGCGCACTAAGGTTGTAATGGCTCAATAGTAATGTCCGCCTGTGGCTCAATTCAGATGTCCGCGCTATGGTAAGCTTCACTGGTCCGTTTAAACTACCGGGAGGCATATCATTATAGAGTCACACATGTAATTGCCGCATGTGCGGTAATCGGGTTGATTTTACATCTTTTCCTCAGAACATAGAGCAAGGCCCCGAATAACCGGGGCCTGATAGTGATTCTAACCTTCACGTTTAAAGAAAGTTGAAGCACGTCTGATATACTTCAGTTTTTTTAAAAAGCCGTACTAAGTAAATGGAAATTGAACTGGATAAAAGTTTTAAAGAACGCGTTTTGCATGCTCTTCTTTTCGAAGTGACGGCCAACGTCATCATTGCGCTGTCACTTGCGTGGCTGATGAACGTGTCGGTGCTTCAGTCGGGTTCGTTGTCCGTGATATCTGCACTTGCCGCGACGGCATGGAATTTTGTGTTTAATAAATTCTTTGACGCCTTGCAGAAAAAATATGCGTTTCAACGAACATTTTTCGTCCGTGCAATCCATGCTGTCTGCTTTGAAACAGGACTTATCATTACATTAATTCCTGTCGCGATGGTAATGCTGAATTTAACAGTCACTGAGGCATTTTTTGTCGAGATCGGTCTGGTACTGTTTTTTCTGCCATACACGATGCTCTTTAACTGGCTTTATGACTACCTGCGTTGGACATTTGTTGGGCGGAAACGGTCCGCCATTTAGCGGCTCTGTATTTTAACAGGAGGAAGGAAAAATGCGTTGTAACTTAATTAAAGCAGTATGTCTTACTTTAGCGGTTTTTGCAGCCGGAACTGCCCTGGCAGCTCAGAAAGCGTCTCAGGGCGGTATTACTCTTTTTGCTGAAAAACAATCCCAAGGAAGTCAATGGGATAGCACAACTGGCGAAGCGCAGTACATGGTCAGCTACAAGGTGACACTGAATAACGCGTCTGATAAAAGTATTGAGCCGGGCAAAGACAATAAAATGTGTTTCTTCCTGTTTGATAAAAACGGCAAATCATTTATGAGTACCGGTATCGAACTGGAGATGCTGAAAAAATACAAGCCGATGGATAACCGTACGGGAATGGTGTATTTCAGCAGTTCGAACCCTGACGTTTTGAATATGCCATTTGTCCGTTTCGGCATTGGACAGGATTGCACAAAAGGATGATGTTCGCCGCCTGACGGCCATAATATCGAGGCTGTCTGTCATGCACCGGACTGATTCATGATGGCTTTTGTGCGGGTTTCTCTGCCGGTGCTGCGAACCAGTTTTCTTCCGCGACGACGACCGCACCTTCCGGCTGCATCACGAAGTTTGGCGACATGATCTGCACGTTGAACTCGTTGAAAACGTCCTGAATGTTACTGTGGAGCTCATTGCGGGCTTCGGCAAGTGACTGTCCGGGCTGCAATTTTACCTGCAGCTCATAGGCAATGTACCAGTCCATCAGCCCCAGCTGACGCACCAGGGGCTGCTGCGAAGGGTCAACACATTTCGACCGTCTCGCCGCCATCTCCAGCATGGCATGAACCTGTCGCCACGGCGTGTCATAGCCAATCGTCAGGTTCACGCCACCGTCAGGATTCTGTACGCTCAGATTGGTGATTTTTCCGCTCACCACCACCGCATTGGGTACGGTCACAACATAGTTCTCGCGGGTGATGATCTTGGTCGCCAGCATGCCTATCTCCGTGACCAGCCCTTCGTTATCCGCCACCCGTATAACGTCTCCTTTCCTCAACGCTCGTGAGTAGATCAGTACCAGTCCGCTCATCGCATGGTTCATCACGCCTGCCGAACCCAGGGTAAGCATCAGGCCAAAGAAGACGCTAATGCCTTTAAACGCCAGCGAATTCGCTCCCGGTAAAAACGGATAGGCCGCAGAGAGGGCAAATAACCACACCACGACAGAAATCAGTTTACGCGTAGCTCCCACGGTTTCAGGATGAATGCCCGGCAGCTGCAGGCGCCCTGCTTCCACCTGATTTAACAACACCTTCAGGAGCTTCAGAATAAAGGCGGTAATCACAAAGATGATCAGGACAATCATTATTCCCGGCATGGCTGAGACAATCGACAGCGCAATATCCCGCAGAACGCGCATGGTCCAGTCGCCTAACGATGCACCCCAGACGCGTGTCCAGGGGAACAAGCTGAACGCCCAACTCAGCCAGAGATACAATCCGAGAATGCCCAGTAAAATCATCAGCAAAGCATACAAACGAGCCTCAATTGCGCCGACAAACTTACGCCAGCTCTGCGGGATAACGCTGCGGTTTTCAAGAATGCGGCGACGGCAGACATTGCGAACCCAGCGCCACGACCGCCACGCCCCGTACCAGAAAAGAGACAGAACAAGCAGCCCGACGACCGTTTTCCCGGCGGAGAGCGCCAGCCAGCCGGTGTCATATTGATCGCGAAGCGCCGTACGTTGCGCCTCCATCCGCGCCAGCACGCGCTGAGCGGCCTGGTCGAGAGTCAAATCGTCCCCCTCATCCAGGTCCGCCTGCGTAAGCAATAAAACAGGCTTATTGTTCATGACAATCAGCCTTCCCTGCTGGTTGTAACGGGTGACGGGAACAATTTTCAGCGGCTCACGTACGTCCTGCTGCGTGAAATTGCGCAGGGTATGGCGAATACGTAACACGCGTTCTTCAGGCGTCGTGAGACCAAATTTGGCCTGCAACATCACAATCGGTTGATGAAAAATATAAACGGTTCGGGCCCGCTCCTGCTCAGTAGGCTCCTGGCGTGGCTCGGCTGCGACGCCAGTAAATGAGATGACCGAGAGCACGCAGGATAATAATGCGAGCAGGACCTTATTCATTTCCACCCCCTGAAACGCAACTTATTGTTATTTTTCAATTGCCCCAGAGAATGGCGAGTCTCTGCATGTTGAGCATAGACCAGCGTCGCGCTTATGCAACATCACCATTATGCATGATACTGCTTGTGTTTGCACGATGGTGCCTATTAAGATACGTTTCAGAGCTGAAAGCCGATACTTCAATTATTAACGTGCAAATTCATGCACCATCACGCAACGAGGTATGTATGACACAACAGTTGATTTTAATAGCGGGCCCCTGGCGCAGCGGGACTGATGGCGACCAGGCCAAAATGGATGAAAACCTTGCCCGTCTGGAAAACGCAGCGTTAGCCGTATACCAGCGTGGCCACGTTCCGGTGATTGGTGAATGGCTTGCGCTACCGCTGGCAAAGGCCGCTGGTTCAACGTCCATTGGGGATGAAATCAGTGAAGCGATGCTCTATCCCGTTGCACACCGGCTTATTGGGAAATGCGACGCGATTTATCGTATTGCCGGTGCGTCTAAGGGAGCTGATATGGATATCGAGGTTGCCCGTAAGCTCGGGCTGAACGTTTACACCTCATTAGAAAGCATCCCTCAGGCCTGAGGACGCGCCTGAACCTGCCTGCTGATCACAGGCAGGTTCAAGGGTTATTCTGGATCTGAGGTCGTCACCACGGAGACGCCCTTCTCCTTTACCGCGCTAATCCAGGCGCGATCGGTATCGTCTTCCACGACAATCGTATTGGCCAGCGATAGCTCGCCAATCACAAACGATGACGCGGTGTTAATTTTTTCTGGCGATGCCAGGACCACTGTCTCGGCGGCCCTGCCGGAAAATGCACGTTTGATGCACGCCTCTTCGAAATCCCCGGTGGTAAGCCCCGCTTCAGGATGGATGCCGGTAACCCCCATGAAGAACAGATCCGCATGGATATTGTCGATGCCTTCAATGGCCGCTGCGCCTACCGTCACGATGGAGTGTTTGTACAGACGTCCTCCGATCAGGATCACTTCAATCGAAGGATGCTCGACGAGCCCAAGGGCGATGCTCGGGCTGTGTGTGACCACGGTAATGCGTAAATCCGCCGGTAAATACGCGATCAGTTCCGATGTGGTGGTGCCGCCGTCGACGATCACCACCTGGCCCGGGGAAATGAGCTTTGCGCCTTTACGGGCCACATTTTTTTTCGCGTCCATCTTTACCGATTTACGCTCGGCAAATGGCACAGTAGCCGACGAGGCCGGCAGCGCACCGCCATGGACACGCTGCAAACGCCCTTCCGCCGCCAGTTCGCGGAGATCACGACGAATGGTGTCTTCTGACACCGCGAAATGTGCACTGAGCGCTTTAGACTGGACCTGGCCTTCAGCGGCAAGCTTCTCGAGGATTAATTGTTTTCGCTGACTGGTGAGCATTGTGGATTCCTGATGTTGCACGTTTTATCTTGAATGTGCATGATAATGCTGTTTATGACGATCACTCTACGTAAGGAGCAGCAAACGTGCAATCGAAACGTGCAGATGTGCGCATCATTGAAAATGAAACCCTGTCGGATAACTGGTACATCCTGAAAAAGTACACCTTTGAGCTGCAGCGACGCGACGGCGAATGGCAGCGGCAAAGCCGCGAAGTGTATGACAGGGGAAACGGGGCCACGATACTGCTCTATAACCGTGATAAAAGAACGGTGATCCTGACGCGCCAGTTCCGTTTTCCGGTCTTTATCAATGGCCATGAGGACGACCTTATCGAGGCCGCTGCCGGGCTGCTGGATAACATGGATCCCGAAAGCCGCATCAAGGCGGAAGCGGAAGAAGAGACCGGATATCGTGTCTCCCGTGTTGAGAAAGTCTTTGAAGCCTACATGAGCCCAGGCTCCGTCACGGAAAAACTCTATTTTTATATCGCAGAGTATCACCCGCAGGATCGGGCCAGCGCAGGCGGCGGCATCAAGTCAGAGGGAGAAGATATCGACGTGCTGGAAATGCCGCTGGATGAGGCCTTGCGCGGTATTGATACCGGCAGGATTGTCGACGGCAAAACGATTATGCTGCTTTACCATATCGCGCTGAAAGGCGTTCTGTAGTCACTGCGTCGGTCGAGACCTGCCCCAGTGCGGGTCTCTGCCTGTGCTATTCTTGCTGATGAATTCAACACGGAGAGGCAAAAATGGCCGACTGGAACCCTTCGCTTTATCTGCAATACGGTGCCGAACGCACGCGCCCTGCTGCTGAACTGCTCGCCAGAATTCCACTGGATGAGGTGTCCACCATCGTTGATTTAGGCTGCGGACCGGGAAACAGCACCGCGCTGTTGAAGCATCGCTGGCCTTCCGCCCACATCACCGGTGTTGATAACTCACCGGCGATGCTCGAAGAGGCGCGCCAGGCGTTGCCCGATTGCCACTTTGTTGAGGCCGATATTCGCCAGTACAAGCCAGGCCAACCGCTGGACCTGATTTATGCGAATGCCTCGCTACAGTGGATCCCTGACCATTACGATCTCCTGCCGCATCTGGTTTCGCTGCTGAAGCTAAACGGCGTGCTGGCGATCCAGATGCCCGATAACTGGCTTGAACCGACACACGTTTCGATGCGTGAAGTGGCTGTTGAACAAGGTTATCCGGATCGTGGTCGTGAACCTCTGCCCGGTGTCCATGCGTATTACGATATTCTGACGGAGGCAGGCTGCGACGTGGATATCTGGCGCACGACCTACTTTCATAAAATGGGATCGCATCAGGCGATTATTGACTGGGTCAGCGCCACGGGGCTGCGTCCGTGGTTACAGGAGTTGAACGAAAGCGAGCAGAAGCAGTTCCTGCAACGCTACCATGAACTGCTGGAAGAGCAGTATCCGCTTCAGGAAAACGGGCAGATACTGCTGGCATTTCCACGCTTGTTTATCGTTGCGCAACGTCAGCCATAAGTCGGCTCAGGAGCGGGCCTCTTTCAGCAACTGCTGAATGACTTTTTCCTGCTGGTCATAATTGCCTTCGCCAAAGGAGGTGTAGCGCAGCTGTCCTTTGGCATCGAAATAGTAGTGTGCGGGCCAGTACTGATTCCCGAAGGCGTTCCAGATCTTATAGTTATTATCCGTGACCACCCGATACGGGAGCTGCCATTTCGTCACCGCTTTTTGTACCGAGGCGAGCGGTTTTTCCCACGGGTATTCCGGCGTATGCACACCTATTACCACCAGACCCTGCGCCTGGTACTTTTTGGCCCAGTTGCGAACGTGCGGGAGCGTATGCTGACAGTTGATGCAGTCCCACGTCCAGAAATCAATCAATACTACCTTCCCCCGCAGAGAGTCAGACGTGACAGGGTCACCATTTACCCATCCTGTTCCGCCGCTTAAGGAGGGTAACTGGCTGCTGGGTTCGGTCATCACCACTGGCTGAAGCTTCACCGGTGCCGTTGCGGGTTTCGCCAGCGTCAGGAGCGAATTTTCCAGACGGTCTGCGACCCCGTTAGCGCCTTTCAGAACGGACGTCATCCCGGTGGCGTTAAACGCAACGGTCGCTAACATCACCACGCCCGCCCCCTTGCGTAACCTTTCCATCAATGCCGATCTGGCACGCAGGGGTGCCATCAGCGCGCGACCACCGATAACCAGCAGCCCCAGCATCAGCGCGCATCCGCTGCCGTAAGCGGCCAGCAGTGCCCCCGTGGCAATGGCGGAGTGACCGGCAATATTCAGGCTGAAGATGGCACCCAGAATCGGTCCGGCGCACGGCGACCAGAGCAACCCAACGGCCAGCCCGGCCAGAAACGCGGAGAGAGTACCGCGCGTCTGCCCGCTGCGTGTGTTGAGGAGATTACCTGCGCTGACGGCCGGTCCGGCAATACGCTGGGCGAATGTCGGGAAAATGAGTGCCAGCGCGGCTATTGCCAGTACAACCAGTGCGACCCAGCGCCCTGCTATCGTCGCCTGGGCGATCCAGTTGCTGGCTGCGGTAGCCACCAGTGCCACGAGGGTGAACATTACAATCATCCCCGCGAGCAACGCCAGAATATGCCGTCGTTGCCCCTGGAACCCGGCAAACAGCAGTGGAATAACCGGGAGTGTGCATGGGCTGAGCAGGCTTATCATCCCGCCCAGAAAAGCGATTATCAGAAACATAGTGACCTCACATTACAGATGCCCTGCGAAGCTGCAGTGAGGTTATTTCACCGTGTTGGTATGTTCAGGATGTGTGCAAATCAGCGCGAATTGTCTGTGCGCGTATCATGAAGGCTGACCGATACAAAACCGTACAATTACCCGCGCGGCAGCGTAATCGAAACGTCCAGCCCACCCTCGGCGTGGTTCGCCAGATGCAATTTCCCGCCTAACTGCGCAGTCAACTGGGCGGCGATTGCCAGCCCTAATCCGGTGCCCCCGGTGTCGCGGTTTCGTGAGGTTTCCACCCGATAAAACGGCTGCAATACCGCCTCCAGTTCGGCGTCCGGTATCCCCGGCCCCCCATCGCGAATAGCGATCGTAACATGATGGGCATCTGAATGAATCGTAATGATGGCGTAGTCGCCAAATTTCAGCGCATTATCCAGCAGATTGGTCATCACCCGGCGTAGCGCCTGCGGACGCGTGACCACGGGCAGACGGGCATCGGTTGCCTGAAGCTGCACGTTTTTCCCGATGTCCTGGTAATCACTGGCGATGCTGTTTATCCAGGCATTCAACTCCAGCTTGAGCGAGGTCTCTTCCAGCGATTCTGATGACCGGGCATACGCTATTCCTTCCCGCACCAGGCGCGTCATATTGTCCAGGTCATTGAGCAACTTGTCCCGCAGTTCCGGCTGGTCCGCCATTTCGACGCGCAACTTCATGCGCGTTATCGGGGTCTGAAGGTCGTGCGATACGGAGGCCAGGATCTGCGCGCGCTCGCGCAGGTAAGACTGGATACGCGCCTGCATCGCATTAAAGGCGTGCGCGGCCCGTTGCACCTCGACCGGCCCTGCCTCGGTCATTGGCGAGCTTGCTGCCGGGTCGAGGGAATCCACCGCCCGGGTAAACTGAGAAAAGGGTCGAATAACCTGACGCACGGCAATCCATGAGCAGAACGCCAGAAGCAGTAGCTGCAACACAAGCACTACAGGCAGCCAGCTGGCGACCGGAGGCATTCGGGGGATAAGGTCAATGGTTAGCGGCGAACCATCGCTCAGCGTAAGGTGGGCCTGAATATGGGAAACCGGCCCCGGCACGGCAGTAAACGTCAGTGGCCAGGTTGCCGACAGCGCCTCTGTCAGGGTGCGGATGGCATCCTGCGAGCGTTTGTCATGCGGTGCGGGCCCCGGTTCACCGGTGCCCAGAATGTAACGATAGTTCCCCCGCGCCAGTCGTTCCAGCCAGGCTGGACGCTCCCTTGCGGGAAGCCGGTCGAGGATAGCCACACTGGTGGAAACGTCATATTCCAGGTTGCCGAGCATCACCGTGCGGGCGCTGCGCATTCGCTCAAGCATGACCAGCGTGAGGCTGAGCGCGTTGGCCAGCAGGAGCCCCAGCATCACGATGATCAGCAGTCGCGTCAGTAACGAGCGTGGCCAGAGCCTCATTCATTGGCCTCTTTGATGATCACCGGCATGGTAAAAACGTACCCTTCGCTGCGAACGGTCTTGATGTAGGCCGGCGTGCGGGCATCTTCATTCAGTCGCTGACGAACCCGGCTGACCAGAAGATCAATCGAGCGCTCAAAGAGTTCAGCCTCTCGCCCCTGGGTCAGGTTAAGCAACTGATCGCGGCTCAGCACACGCTGAGGATGGTCAAGGAACACGCGCAGAAGACGGTATTCCGCCCCGCTGAGTGCCACAATCATCCCCTCGCTGTCGATCAGGTGACGAGCAACGGTGTCCAGTTGCCAGTCGCCGAACATCACCAGGCGCCCGGCCTCGGTCACCTGCAGATTGGGTGGCATGGTACGAAAACGGCGCAAAATGGCTTTGATACGCGCCAGCAGTTCGCGCGCAACAAAGGGCTTCACGACATAGTCATCGGCCCCCATTTCCAGCCCCAGGATCCGGTCTGTCTCTTCGTTGCGCGCGGTCAGCATCAGGATCGGCAGATCTTTCTGTTTACCGCTGCGCAGTCCCCGGCAGAGCGTTAATCCGTCATCGCCTGGCATCATCACGTCCAGCACCACCAGATCGACATGCTGTTTATCTAGCACGGCCCGCATCTCTTTGCCGTTCGCCGCGCCAGACGCGCGATAGCCCGACTTGACGAGATAGTCGACAATCAATTCACGAATATCCCTGTCGTCATCGACGACAAGGATATGATCAATATGCTCCACCGGGATCTCCTGACTGAGGGGTAACGTATTGAAAATAGCACATATCACAGCTTATCCGCGTCGATAACCGCCTTGACGAAATCCTGCGGATCTTCCTGCGGCGGGTTGTGCCCCACGGTGGCCCCAAAGGTGCGGTGTTCATATTTACCGGTGAATTTACCGGCATAGGCTTGCGGCGCAGGATGTGGCGCCCCGTTGTTACCGCCTTCGATGGTGATTGTCGGAACGGTGATATTTGGCAATGTCGCCAGCTTCTGCTCATAGCTGTCGTATTTACGCTCGCCTTTTTCAAGCCCTAAACGCCAGCGATAGTTGCTGAGCGTAACCGCGACGTGATCGGGGTTATCCAGGGATTTTGCGCTGGCGTTAAAGGTCGCATCGGAAAACTTCCAGTCTGGTGAGGCCTGGGACCAGATCAGACGGGCGAAGTCATGGGTATTCTTGGCATAGCCTTCGGCACCGCGTTCTGTTGCGAAATAGAACTGATACCACCACTGCTGCTCTGCTTTTGGCGGCAGCGGCTGTTTACCAATCTGCTGGCTGCTGATGAGATAGCCACTTACCGAAACAAGGGATTTGACGCGTTCAGGCCACAGCGCCGCGACAATGTCCGCCGTACGGGCGCCCCAGTCATATCCCGCAAAAACAGCCTGCTTAATGTTGAGGGCATCCATCAGGTTAACGATATCTTTCGCCATGGCTGAAGGCTGGCCGTTACGCGGCGTGCTTGCTGACAGGAAGCGCGTGGTGCCGTAGCCGCGCAGCGAAGGCACAATGACCCGGTAGCCTTTTGCCGCCAGCGCGGGTGCGACTTCGGCATAGCTGTGAATATCGTAGGGCCAGCCATGTAACAGAATCACCGGCTGTCCCTCTTTTGGTCCGATATCGACATAGCCGATATTCAGATCGCCAGCGTTAATTTGCTGAGGGTGATCGAAGGCTGCGGCAACATCTTTGCCGGTGACTTCGGCCTGACAGGACATGACGGTGCCAAGAGAAACGGTTAACGCCAGGGTTGAATACGCGAGTTTGCTGAACATGTTGGTATCTCCGGTTAAGAACAGTTGACGGGGATATAACAACACGCGTTTGTATAGCGGATATGTGCGAAAGGGGGTTTATTGCAATCCTGTGTATGTATCCGGTACGCAGATACAGTGTGATACAAACACAGGTGATTCAGGCTTACAGCGAGAGGCGGTAGCGTACGTAATCGTCAGCTTCACCGTATTTGTCATAGAGTTTACGCGCCGGGTTGTTCTCCCGGGTCACCCAATACAGTTTCGACCAACCTTCGCGCTTGCCTTCGGCTATCAGGGCATCAATGAGCGCCTTCCCGGCCCCCGCACCGCGTTCGGTGGCATCGACAAACAGATCTTCCAGGTAGCAAACGGGGGCCGTTGACCAGGTGCCTTCGTGGAGAATGCACATCGCGAAACCAATGATCTTTTCGTCTTTCTCTACTACGCGGCAGAACATCGGTGAATGCGCTGAGAGCGCCCTCTCCCATGTCGATGCGGTAACCGATTCATCAAGAAAACAATCATAAAAATGGGTATACCCGTCCCATAGCGGTCGCCACTGGGCGTAATCGTCTGCGCTTAAAGGTCTTACCGTGACAGCCATGCGTTCCTCACATTACAAGTTGATCGCCATTTCAAAACAGCGTAAATCAGCGCCCGCCATGCGCGAGTGATGATACTTTTCGCTCAGCGTGACAAACCCCAGCTTCTGGTAAAACGACCGGGCGTTAGGCGTTGCATCGAGCGTCAGGCGGGTTAACCCCCGGCTATGGGCCTCCTGTTTGAGCGCCTCGATAATCCGGGTCGCCATGCCTTTTCCGGATGCCGCCGGCAAGGTGAATATCGCCTCCAGACAGTGGGTATCCAGATCAAGATAGCCAGTTGCCGCAATGTCGCCCTTTTCATCTTCCACCACGTAAAAAGGGTATTCAATGACCATTTGCCGGTAATGCTCCGGCATGTCGTCGGGCGTCCAGCGCGCAATGACGTCCGCGTCGTAACTGGTTTTACAGCCGTGACGAATCGCCTGATTGCGAATATTCCAGAGTATTTCAGCTTCCTGCGGATGCGCTTTTCGTAACGTCATATCACCTCTTTAATGGTTTTTTAACCGGATTTCACGTGCAACTCTGGCAAGACGCTGAGTGCGACAATAGAGGGTAAACAGCACAAAGCCGCTGCTATTCATTACCATCCGACAAAGTATCAGCGCGAAGGATGCGGTGACCAGTGGCCAAAGGTTTCCGCTATGAGAAAACAGAAGATGCAGAACCTGAACGAGAGTTATGACCAGCAGAATGATGAACACTGCCATAAACCCCAACAATCCTGACGTTACCCCTCGGGCCAGAAGCACGCTGATTACAATGAGCGCGCCTGTCATTATTAATGATGGTACGAAAAAACACAGTGCATGATGTAAAGGTGACAAACCCTGCAACGCGCTGAGAAAAGGCAGAAGGTTTAACGCAAACGCCACTAAAAAAAGAGGTAACAGCGCCGCTACCGGGTAAGGATTTTGACGCGGAAGCTCGCTGAGGGGGCGAGAAAAATACCCTTCCAGCTCGGGGGTGGAATGATTCAAAACACGGGTATCACGACGAGCAATGGCCTCCTCTATCTCTTTGCCATGCTGCAGGAGATCCTGGAAAACACGTCCGGTTAAAAGAGACCACAAGCGCATTAAAATTTCGCCATTGAAGAAATGATGCCTATTTTTGGTAGGGTATAAACTCAGCACGCCTCAACTGAATGTGATAGAGATGAAAATACCAGAACGCAAACAAAATCATAACGCTTAAATATGGAGATCTGCGGATGACGATACCGACGCTCACGACAGAACGCTTGCTGCTAAAACCGCTGGTTGCCGAAGATGCCGTTCAGATTCAAAAGCGCTATCCGCGCTGGGAGATCGTCCGCTATCTGGTCTCTTCCGTGCCCTGGCCCTACCCGGATAACGGCGCGGAGAACTATGTCAACAACGTGGCGCTGCCGGATATGGCGAAAGGGATTGCCTGGTTCTGGAGCATCCGCCGTCGTGAAGCGCCGGACGAACTGATGGGGGTTATCTGCCTGTACGATGTGGAAGATAACAACCGCGGGTTTTGGCTGGCGCCGGAGTTTCAGGGAAAGGGATATATGCGCGAAGCCAGCATTGCGGCAACGGATTACTGGTTTAACACGCTGAACAAACCCGTATTGCGCGCGCCGAAGGCGGCCGCCAATAGCCGCTCCCGTCGTATTTCAGACAGTAGCGGCATGCGGCTTATCAGAACGGAAAAGAAAGCGTACGTCAGCGGTATGCTCGATTCTGAGCTGTGGGAAATCACCCGGGACGAGTGGAACGCCCGTCAGGTCAGCTGATAATACTTATCCGGCATCAGCCTTTCCGGAATGTTCTCTTCATCGTTCATCTGCAGCAGATCGCGTTCCATCATGTTGCAGATGGCGTCCAGCGGCAGGTCGTTGTCTTCGGTACCAAACGGATCTTCCAGCTCTTCTGCCAGCGTATCCAGCGAAATGAAGGTATACGAAATCAGCGCAGAGACAAACGGCGTCATGTAGTGCAGGTCAACAACCAGCGCGAACGGCAGCATGATGCAGAACAGATAGACCGTACGGTGCAGGATAAGCGTATAAGCAAACGGCACGGGCGTGGTGGCGATGCGCTCGCAGCCTGACAGGACAATCGACATATCGTTGAGACGGTTGTTCAGGCTGTGGAACAGAATATCGGAGAGGTCTCCGTTACGGCGTCTGACGGCCAGCCATTCACCCATGATCAGCAGAATACGGTTCGCCGGGGAATTGGCGGCCATGACGTTGCGTAAATCCTCCGCCGCCAGATAGCGCGCCAGTTGCCCTTCCCCCTTTTCACGACGCAGGGTCATGCGCAGACAATGGGCAAAGGCGATCTGCAGGCGGACGAACTCACCCAGATGTTTATCATCCGGCAAGGTGTTTTTAACCTCGCGAAATAACGAGCGTGCCGCTATCATCAGTTGCCCCCACAGCTGGCGAGCCTCAACGTAGCGCGAATAGCAGGCGTTGTTTCTGAACCCCAGAAAGATAGCGATGGCCACCCCCAGGATGCTGAACGGCGCAACGGTAAATTTAATGCCCAGCGAGGTATACCACGGCAGCATCAGAATAACGGCGATGGATAGCAGGAAGTTAAGTAACAACCGGGTATAGATTTTAGGAAGTACCGAACCGTGCCAGACGAAAATCAGTTGTAGCCAGTGCTGTTTGGGACGAACAATCATAGTCAGCTTCAGGAAAGGAAAGAGCCGCGTTATTAAACGTGATCCCTGTCACGGTTGCAAGCTTGTTAATAAGAGATTGCATTTTATCACCTGATAAGCAATAAACCGCACGGTGCTAGAGTTTGCTTTACATAAACGAGTCCATAGTATGTTGTAACTAATAAAGTATAAAATACCCGGCCGAAGCCGGATATGGTTTAACAAAGCGGTTTTACTGCGGCCCGCATCCCCTGTTGCAGAATCGCGTCGAGATCGCGCGAAACCTGACCGACAAGACCCTCTACCTGAGTTAAATCCTGCTCCCAGTGCTCAGTAACGCTTAAAACGGAGGCGACCAGCTCGCGGGTGGTGATCTGTTTATCGTGATGCTGCGCCCACAGCTGTTGGTAACGAGCAAGCCAGTGCGCGTCATCCTGCACCGGATAGTTCTCCCCGTTACGCTCTGCACGGTAGAACGCGATCAGTGCGGCCAGCGCGAACGTCAGGCGAGCGGGCAACGTGCCAGATGCCCTCACCCCCGCCAACAGCTGCGGCAGAATGCGCGTGCGATACTTGGTCATGCCGTTAAGGGCAATCGACAGCAGCTGATGCTTGATATACGGATTGCGGAAACGACCCGTAACGGCGCTGGCGAAAGACGCCAGTTCATCACGCGGCAAATCCAGGACCGGAATGATTTCCTCATAGATCGCTTTTTCGATGAATGCGCATATGTCGGCATCATTCATCGCCTCGCCCACCGTATCCAGCCCCGCCTGGAACGCCACCGGCACCAGCGCTGTGTGCGCGCCGTTGAGAATCGCCACTTTGCGCTCCTTGTACGGCTTAATGTCATCCACAATCCGCACGTTTAGCGGGAATTTGTCCAGACGCAGTTCGCTGGCCAGGGATTCAGGCCCCTGAATAACAAACAGGTAGAAATGTTCAGCGGTATCCAGGAACGCATCGTGATAGCCAAGCCCGGCTTCCAGCGTCGCCGCTTCGTCGCGCGGATACCCCGTTACAATGCGGTCAACTAACGTGGAGCAGAAGCTGTTATGCGCATTCAGCCACTGAATAAATTCCGCTGGCAGTGCCCATGCCTGTGCATAGCGCAGCACCAGTTCGTGCAGCGCTTCGCCGTTATAGTCAATTAGCTCGCACGGAATGATGATCCAGCCTTTGTCCGCTGCGCCGTTAAAATGGCTGAAGCGCTCAAACAGCAGCCGCGTGAGCTTCGCTGGATAGCTCACCGCTGGCGCATCTTCGAAACGATCGCCCGCGTGCCAGCTAATCCCCGCCTCGGTGGTGTTGGAGAAGACAAAACGCATCTCCGGATTGTGCGCCAGTTTCAGAAATTCATCGTACTGGCTGTAGACGCTGATCTCCCGATTCACCGAGCGGATAAGACGCGCTTCGCTGACCGCCTCGCCCTGCTCATTCAGACCACGAATGATCGTGGTATACAGGCCATCCTGAGTGCTTAATGACGGCGGGAAGTCGCTTTGAATTGGGCGTACGACCACGACGCCGGTATTGAGATCGGTATGTTCGTTTAACAGGTCGATTTGCCAGTCGACAAACGCACGCAGGAAATTGCCCTCGCCAAACTGAATGATTCGTTCGGGGTAGAGAGCACCGGGGAAATCACGACGGTTAAGTGTGTTCACAATGGGGTCCTTTTATGATTAGTCGTACAACCTGATTAAATTGGTATGATAACTTACCAAAGGTTTTCGACCAGAACCCCGCTTTTGATCAATTCATCACGTCATTGAGGGAAATAATCACAAGAACTTATAGAAGACCGATGTGGCAGTCATCGCGCCATCCGGCATTAGCGCATAACGCGGGATCTCCCCCACTTTTTGCCAGCCAGCACGCTGGTAGAAGGTCTCCGCTCCGCTGCCGGTTGAGGTATCCAGCACCAGCACCGAGATGTCTCTTGCTCTGGCCTGCACTTCCAGCTCCTCCATTAGCGCCATCGCGGCACCTTTACGACGCGCTTTTTCATGCACCAGCAGCTTTGCCACATCGGCACGATGCGGCTGGTTTTCCGGCTGATCGGTAATGAGTTGCACGGTGCCAATCACGCCATCCTGAGAATCGATGCAGGCCAGCACAACGCGTTCGTTACGCCCTACGCTCCCGGCAATATCCTGCCAGAAAGCACGAGCTTTATCGGTACTGAATGGCAACATAAAACTGACGGAAGCGCCGCCCCTGACACAGTTTTCAAGGATATCGGCCAGCGCATCGAGGTGGGTGAGAATATCGTCCCGGGTGAGGGTTTTGATCTGCAGTGAGGTATTCATGGGTTTTCCTTACGTTGAATACGCTCACTGTGCATTTAACATTTACGTAACGCAATCACATCAGACATAGGCTTTTGTTATGTCATGTTGCGCGCTTGCGCTGCTGCTTCATGGCATACATTTTTTCATCCGCGTCTTTCATCCACTGCTGCAGATCGTTGCCGTTATGATCGAACTCGCTCAGCCCCCAGGAAAAATGGAGTGACCAGGGATGCAGCCTGCGCGCATTGTACTGTTCGACCTGCTCGGCCAGATACTGCATGGCAATCCAGGCCCCCTGCTCGTCGGTATCGGCAAACAGCACAGCAAACTCATCGCCGCCAAAGCGAACCAGCAAATCCGCTTCACGGAAAGAGGTGCGCATCAGTTCCGCCATCACTTTCAGCGCGTTGTCGCCCTCTTCATGCCCGTAGCGATCGTTAATCTCTTTGAAGCGATCCAGATCCAGCCAGCCCAGAGTTAACGGCTCCGCCCGACGTCTGGCTACGGAGAGCGTGAACCGGAGCAGCTGGTTAAAGCCCCGACGGTTAAACAGACCGGTTAATTCATCGGTTGTCGCCGCGCTGACGGCAGCAAACTCGTCTTCCGCCAGCGCGCTCAGGTCGCCCAGCACGGCAAGATCGGCTGCGGAAAATTCACGAGGAGAATAATCAATCAGGCACAGCGATCCCACGCTCGCCCCGTCACGTAAACGCAGTGGAAAACCGGCATAGAACCTTACGCCGGGCTCACCGGCCACCAGCGGGTTATCGGCAAATCGATCGTCCTGACGCATATCGGCAACCACCAGCGGCGCTTCGCTGAGGATCGTATGGCCGCAAAACGAGATATTACGCGGAACGGTTTCAGGCGCCTGACCATCGGCCGACTTCACAATCAGCGAGTGTTCATCAATAAGATTGACCATCGCCAGGGGAACCTGGAAGAAGCGTTTTGCCAGACGTGTCAGCCGGTCAAACGCCGGGGAACTGTCGATCTCAAGCAGGCCTGACTCGCGCAGCGAGTTCAGACGTTCCATTTCATTTGCTGGGGTTGCAGGTGTTTTCATAACGTCTCCTGACGCAAAGCGTTACTCAAAGCGTAGCCTAAACAGAGACATTGTCAGTGCGCGAATATTCTGTTCTTACCGTCCCGCTTGGCGCGGTACAGGGCGTTGTCCGCGGCCTGTAGCCAGTCGGTTACGCTTATCATTTCTCGCGTGGCACAGGCGATACCGATGCTGAGCGTGCAATGCACCGTCTCCTGAGCCACCTCCTTTTTCATTGCAGCCGCATCCATAATGCGTCTGGCGACAACTTGCGCCTCTTCAAGGGTGGTATCCGGCAGCAACACCACAAATTCATCGCCGCCAAGGCGTGCGGGGGTATCGTTCGGGCGTGTCGACAAATGCAGTATTTGCGAGACGGCCGCCAGCAATGCATCCCCAACCTTATGACCAAAACGATCGTTAACGTCTTTAAAATTGTCGATATCGATGAACATCAGGGCCGATTCCCGGCACGTCTGGCGCAGTTTATTCAGTTCGTGGTCAATGCGCTTTTCGAGCAGACGTCGGTTCGCGATATCCAGTAGCGGATCCATCATCGCGATCCGCTCAAGCTCCCGGCTCTTGATCCGCAGGCGCAGCGCAATGCTGTCCGTTAATATGCTCAGCGCCAGCAGATAAATTGCAATCAGCGGCAGCGTGGCAAACATGGTGCGCTGCGAAACGTACATATCCACCGCCATTCCCTGCGTCAGCCAGGTCACCAGAAAAACGCCCACCATGGTGATGGCCGCCTTTCTCATCAGCGTAACGCCCCCTGCCGAGAGCCGGTCGGTCAGCATGATGGTGGCAATGACCACCGACGGCAGCGGATTAACCGCCATCATGGCGATCCAGAATCCCCCCGCCCCGGCGTCCAGCACCAGATTCTGATGCTCAGTCACCAGCGGCATGGCCGAATTTCGCGCCCGATACCAGGCAAGCGTAGGCCAGATAAACGCGTTCAACGCCAGCAAACACATCAGCCAGATTGAACGATTCTGTTCAATCAGCACAGAGAGGATGGGAATAAAACAGAGAAACGTGCCGAGAATACGCATCAGATACATACGTTTGACAAACCGGCTTCCTGGTACACGAGAGGGTCTACTGAGTTTGTCAGCTGCATTCATTCTGCGAATTTTCCGATAGCTTTCTTGCGGTATCTTATTGACGTTAAAAATACCTAGCAAGCAATTTATCTGCTATTCGTTATGATTCATCCCCGGCAGAATGCAGGCTGCGCTCAGGTTTCACCCTCCGGGGTCGGGGTAATGGGATCGTCTGACACACGCGCACTGGTGCGATTTCTCCCCGCTTTTTTGGAACGATAGAGATGATCGTCTGCTTCGGCCATCAGCCTGTTGAATACCTCGGTCAACTGCCACGACGCCGCCTTCCCGCTCCCGAGACCAATACTCACGGTCAGATAGAGCGTTTGCTGGCGCCAGGTAAACGGATGAGCGGCAATGGTGAGTCTGATACGTTCCGCCAGCGCAAAGCCGTGCTGCGCGTCACCGGTGTTCACCACAACCGCGAACTCTTCGCCGCCCATACGCGCCACCATACCGTCGTCTCCGACAACCTGCTGAACCTCGCGGGCAAACGCGGCCAGCACGCGGTCGCCACACTCATGCCCATAGTTATCATTGATGCTTTTGAAGTAATCGATATCCAGCAGCATCACGGTCAGAAAACGTGTCTGCCGCTGCGCCTCTTCCCGCTTTAACGCCTCATAGAGCCCGGAGCGTGAATAAACGTGGGTCAGAAAATCATAATCCGCGCGCAACGACACCTGACGGATGAGCGAATTAATGGCCGCCATACTGACGGAGACCATAACCGGACAGATCGCCATGGTGGCAATCCCCAGCCGGGCGGAGAACATCATCGGGGTAGAGAGCGGCGTGCCCACGGCGATATTGATAATGGAGTTAGCGACCAGAACGATCTCCAGACCGCCGGTCAGAAACGTCAGCAGACAGGTCGCGGGCAAGGAGTAGCGGACCGCACACCAGATCAGCGCCGGCAGCGGAAAGGCAAGGCTTCCCGCCCCGCCAATCACCACCGATGCCATCACCGAGACAATCAGCGCAATGACCGGTAAAAGTTGCTCCAGACGCAGCTTGAATGCCCGCGTCGGCATACTGACCGTGAGCATGCAGGGTAAAATGAGCACGCCGGTTGAGAACTGCTCGCTGAACCAGTCGGCAAACAGCGGCCAGAAGGTATGGCTGTCGATCCCCACCGACCCGGTCGCGCCGAGCAGCGCACATAATAAGGCGGCGAACAGACAATAATTGAACAGCCGCAGCGCATTAATGGGATCGGGGGTTTTCTTCATCAACCGTTTATCACGCACCACCAGCAATGCGACAACAACGATAAAGACCATATTCGACAGGTTGATGACCACCGAGGCCATTCCCCAGTTGGTTGTGACCGCGTCGTACATCAGCATGGCGACATACGACACCGCGTAGTTATGCAGGCGATTGAGATAGGTATAACGGGCAAAGACGCCCGCCATCACGCCATTCAGCGGCCAGAACAGCGACAAGGCTTCGACCAGACGTAATTCCGCACCGATAAAGTAGAACAAGGTGGTGAGAATAAAGATACCCGCCGCATTACGCAGCGGCGATTCAGGGCGAAAAAGCGTGAAGGCAGCGGGGTCTGAACGCATTAAATATCATTCCATATAATAACTTATGGCAACTAACTGACCCGTCACCACGCGGGGGATCTCATAGCGTGCATCTATAACACAATTACAACAGGATCAGCACCCATCAACATCAGGCGTTCATCTGCAATACCAGCCAGTGGTGGATCACGCCGACGATATAGTGCTGTTGCTGCGCGGTGAGCTGAACACCTTGCGGAATGTTGTGCCATTTCGCCAGACAGCCGCGACAGCAGGTGGCGGTCGCGTGCTGGGCAATGAACACCGGATGGCCGCGCATGGGGGTCTGTTTACCGTCGTTGACGGGGTGCGCGGGGGCAAGACGCTTCGCAATAAAGTCGGCAGCATGCTGGTCAATGGTATCGGCACCTTTGTCCCAGCAGTACTGTCGTTCTTTTGTGCCTAAGCGAAAGCGCGACCGAAAGGTCGATCGCGCCAGGCGAGAAAAAAGAGGATCCAGGTCAGACATCAGTAAACGGAACGTCCCAGGCGTTGGGTCAGTTTCTCCAGAACCGCCACACCGGCCAGTGAATTACCCGTCTCATCCAGCTCCGGGCTCCAGACAGCAATGGCCATCTCATGCGGTACAATGGCAACCACCCCACCCCCGACGCCCGACTTGGCCGGAAGACCGACGCGCCAGGCAAATTCGCCCGCGTTCTGATACATCCCGCTTGTCGCCATCAGGGCATTGACCTGACGCGCCTGCATAGGTGAGACCACCTCCTGATCGAGATGCGGTGCGTGCCCCTGGTGAGCAAGGAACAGGAAGGTCTGCGCCAGCTCCACGCAGCTCATTTTCAGCGCGCAGTAGTGGAAATAGTTTTGCAGTACGGTCGCCACATCATTATGGAAATTGCCGAACGATTTCATCAACCAGGCAATGGCGGCGTTACGCGCAGAGTGCTCGAACTCCGAACGGGCGACCACTGAATCATAAGCAATATCGTCAACGCCTGAGAGCTGGCGAACAATTTCAAGCATGCGCTGGCGTGGCGCGCTAAGACGGCTTTGCAGCATATCGCAGACCACCAGCGCCCCGGCGTTGATAAAGGGGTTACGCGGTTTACCCTGTTCAATCTCAAGCTGAAGCAGAGAGTTAAACGGCTGCCCGGAGGGATCTTTACCCACCCGTTGCCAGATCTCCTCTTCCTCGTACTGTCGCATGGCCGCAACCAGACTCAGCACTTTCGAAATAGACTGGATGGAAAAACGTTCCGTGGCGTCACCGGCCTGGTAACGCTGACCGTCTATCGTACAAATTGCAATTCCCAGCTTATTCCCGCTGACCGAGGCAAGGGCCGGAATATAGTCGGCAACCTTTCCTTTTCCAAGTAACGGACGAACCTGCGCCAGAATCTCGTCCAGCATCTCATTATGGATGACCGCAGCCACTCTCTTTGCTCCTTGCCCTCAGGCTAAAACGGGCTGCGAGTATAACAGACGCTTATGTGTTGCGTCAGGCACTGAGACGAAAACGCGAAACCGCCTGCAATAAAAGATCCGACTGTTTGTGCAGGCGCTCAGAGGCATCAGACGCGTCAGAGACAAGGCTGTCGGTCTGTCGCGACACCTGATTGAGCGCCTGAAGCTGGCGCGTCATCTGATGAATACTCTCCCCCTGACTCAGCGTGGCCGCGGAGATCTCATTCAGCAAACTGCTTAATGTTCCCACCAGCCCCGTCACCTGCTGCAGGTTATCTTCCAGACGGTTAACGGCCCGTGACCCATCTTCGATCCCCTGAAGGGAACGGTTGATAAGCTCCTGGATGGTCTGCGTCGAATGGCTGCTCTTCCTCGCCAGCAGCCCCACTTCACGAGCGACAACGGCGAAGCCGCGCCCCTGGTTTCCCGCGTGAGCCGCTTCAATTGCCGCATTCAGCGCCAGAATGTTGGTCTGAAAGGCGACGCTGTCGATCATGGCCACGATCCCCCGCATCTCGGAGGATCGGTCGACGATCGCCTGCATCGACGCATTGACGGTCGACATCATCTGATCCCCTCCCGCCGCGGCCTGGCGCGCCTCATCCGCCCGCGAGCTGGCAAGCTTCGCATAGCCCGTGTTGCCTTCTACGTGAGTTTCCAGAGTCGCGATATGCGCCGTCACGTCTTCCAGCTCTTTGGCCTGACGTGCCGACTGGTGATACAGCTTTTGATTGCCCTGCGCCAGTGCGCCAATGTTTTCCACCATGGCGGTGGTCGCATCGCTGACCTGGGTCACCAGCTGCTGTAGCCCGTTCTGCATGGTGGCAATACTGTCGCTGAGCTGGGCAATTTCACGGTTAAAACGCGTCACGCCAGGAGGGGTACCGGAGAGATCGCCCGCGGCCAGCCGGTTGATATGCGCAATCAAGCGCCGCAACGGGGTAATTACCCACCGGGACATCCCGAACCAGACGGCAACCGCAATAGCGAGCAACAGAACAGGCGCAAGCAGGAACAGCGTTTGCAGACCGGAGAGCTGCGCAATCAACGACTGACGCCCTTTAAGCGCCTGCTTCTCGCTTGCTTGCTGATAGCGGGCATAGTTGTCATTAAAGTCGGTCTGAAACGCCTGCGCCGGCACGGCAAAAAACGCATCGATGGTGTTGGTTTTCACCAGCCCTTCCGCCTGCTCTTTTATCGCGCCGTAAAAAAGCTGATAGCTGTTAACCAGGGCGTCATCTTTTGGCGGATTAAGCGCCAGCCAGGCATTCCACGCCTGCTGCGAAACGGCCAGCGCCTTTTGCGCGTCGTCCATCAGGCTGTGCCAGCTGCCCTCGGAGCCGGTCTCTTTATCCTGCATAAACCAGACGCCGGAGCGGTTAAGCAGATCGCTTGCGGCCAGCAGGGAAACGCGAGCCAGATCCAGCTTGCTCTGCTGCTGATACGCCAGCAGGTTTTGCTGCTCGTTGCGTTGCGCTTCCTTAAGGGAGGCATTGAGCAGGAACGACGAGGAGAGTTGCAGGGCGGAAAAGAGGCCGATAATACAAAAGATACCGGTCAGCAGGCCAAACTGGCGGGGGATAATGCGCTGCGCAATACGACGATAAATTTGCGTTAGGTTCATAATTTTCTTCAGTAACAAGACGTTAGACGCGTGCGAGTCTACGAAACGAAAATGACAGAACCATTGCAGAGAAATGACAGAGGCCCTCGTCGTCAGGGCCTCTGTAAGGATGGCGGTTACACTCTGTTCTTCCACACCGTCTGCACGTTACAAAACTCGTGCAAACCAAAGTGGGAAAGCTCACGGCCAAAACCACTTTTCTTCACGCCGCCAAAGGCCACGCGCGCGTCACTGGCGCTAAAGCCATTGATAAACACCCCGCCGCACTCCAGCTCGCGAGAGAATCTCCCGGCCAGCGTCTCGTCGGCGGTAAACACCGTGGCAGAGAGACCAAAGTCGCTGTCGTTGGCAAGCTGCAGGGCATGTTCCGCATCCTTCGCCACCGTAATCGCCGCAACCGGACCAAACAGCTCCTGACGGAAGGCGGTCATTGTCGGGGTGACATGGCTCAGCACGGTTGGCGCGTAATAGTTGCCCTCCCCGCTGATTTTCTCGCCGCCCAGCAGCAGCGTGGCCCCTTCCGCGAGCGTGGCCTGCACCTGCTGATGCAGTTCGTCACGCAGATCGAAACGCGCCATCGGGCCAATATCATTCTCTTCCCGATCCGGTGCTCCCATCTTCAGCGCCGTAACCGCCGCAACAAAACGCCGGGTAAAGTCATCGGCAATACCCTCTTCGATAATAAAGCGCTTTGCCGCCGCGCAAACCTGCCCGGTGTTCTGATAACGTCCCGTGACGGCCGCGCGAACGGCCAGATCCAGATCGGCATCATTCAGCACGATAAACGGATCGGAGCCGCCCAGCTCCAGAACGCATTTTTTCAGCGCCGCTCCCGCCTGAGCCCCTATCGCCGCACCTGCACGCACGCTACCGGTGACGGTTACAGCTGCGATACGACGATCGTTGATCGCCTGGCTCACGCCATCATTGGTGGCATTCACCCAGCCAAAGACGCCTTGCGCAATACCGGCGTCAGCAAAGATTTGCCCAATCAGCGCAGCAGAACCAAGGACGTTCGGTGCGTGTTTGAGCAGATAGCTGTTACCTGCCAGCAGGATCGGCACCGCACCGCGCAGTACCTGCCAGAGCGGGAAGTTCCACGGCATCACCGCAAGAATCGGCCCCAGCGGACGGTATTCAATGACCGCGTTTTTGTTTTCCACCAGCGTGGGCTCCGCACGCAGCATCGCCGGGCCATGTTCCGCATACCAGTCGCACAGACCCGCAGATTTGGCCACTTCCGCCCGCGCCTGCACAATCGGCTTGCCCATTTCCCGGGAGATCATTTGCGCCATCTCTTCCCCACGCTGGCGCAGTGCTGCCCCCAGGTCGCGCAGCTTTTGTGCCCGGTGAGAGACGCTTTCTCCTCGCCACTGGCGAAAACCGGCATCAGCCAGGGTGATTGCCTGTTCGACCTCTTCGGATGTGGCCCAGGGATAGGCGGCCAGCGTCTCGCCTGTCGCCGGGTTAACAGAGAGGGCATGCGTAGCAGATGAATAAGTCATGATGTTCTCCACGTAATATCGGTTGATTGATTGTGGCCCACTCTGCTATTTCTTAAAAATGAATAATACTAACCACCTTATTCACAAATCGAGAATGCTATGGATTTAACTCAGCTTGAAATGTTTAACGCCGTTGCCCTGACCGGCAGCATTACCCAGGCGGCGCAGAAGGTGCATCGCGTTCCGTCTAACCTCACCACCCGCATCCGCCAGCTTGAGGCCGATCTCGGCGTTGAGTTGTTTATCCGGGAGAGCCAGCGTTTGCGCTTATCTCCCGCCGGGCACAACTTTCTGCGCTACAGCAAGCAGATCCTAGCGCTGGTTGACGAGGCGCGCATGGTCGTCGCCGGTGATGAGCCGCAGGGGTTATTTGCCCTTGGCGCCCTGGAGAGCACCGCCGCCGTGCGGATCCCGGAAAGTCTGGCGGCGTTTAACCAGCGCTATCCACGCATTCAGTTCGCGCTCTCTACCGGCCCGTCCGGAACGATGATTGACGGCGTTCTGGAAGGCACCTTAAGCGCGGCGTTTGTCGACGGGCCACTTTCACACCCGGAGCTGGAAGGCATGCCGGTCTACCGGGAAGAGATGATGCTGGTCACCCCCGCCGGACATGCGGAGGTGACGCGCGCCGCGCAGGTAAGCGGCAGCGACGTCTACGCGTTTCGCGCGAACTGTTCGTATCGACGTCATCTGGAAAGCTGGTTTCACGCAGACCGCGCCACGCCCGGGCGGATCCATGAGATGGAGTCGTATCACGGTATGCTCGCCTGCGTGATTGCAGGGGCGGGTATTGCGTTAATGCCCCGCTCAATGCTGGAGAGCATGCCGGGGCATCATCAGGTAGAGGCGTGGGCGCTGGCGGAGAACTGGCGCTGGCTGACCACCTGGCTGGTGTGGCGTCGCGGGGCGATGACCCGCCAGCTCGAAGCGTTTATAGCGCTGCTAAACGAACGTCGACAACCAGAGCCTTCTCCATAAACAGGCTCAGCGGATCGTCGACATACGGCGCAAACGCCGGACGGCGTTCATATCCGCACTGTTCATACAGGCGAATGGCGGCGTGTTGCTTGATCCCTGTCTCCAGGCGCACGGTGTGGCAGTGACGACTCAGGGCTTCATCCTCAAGGGCAGCAAGCAGCTTCTCGCCCAGATGTTGCCCGCGATGGGTCGGATCGATATAGACCCGTTTCATCTCCCCGGTACCGTCGCCATTAAGCACCACGGCGCCACATCCCACGGCCTGCAGCTGCGGGTCGCGAATGATCATCAGGATAAGCGAGGCTTCAGGCAGCGCAGCCAGATCGAGCAGATGATTGCTTTCAGCGGGATAGAGTTCGCTCTGATAGCGGTCAAGCGCCGCGATCAGCTTGAGGATGTCCGGATGACGGGCAGATTCAGAGGTAATGGAATACATGGCAGGCTCCTTGCTTTTTTTTGTGAGGCCAGGCTTCAACATAGCGTCTGCCATCTGTTCGGACTTCATAGTTTTAACTTATGTCATGACGCCAGCGTCAGGCGGGTCTCAAGCTGTTCCAGCTGGGTCCGGGCCGCTTCATCCAGCCTGCTGTCGGTGACGATATCCGTCAGGGTGTTCAGGTGCGCCACATTAAACAGCGACCAGGCACCGTACTTAGAGCTGTCTGCCAGCAGCACCCGGCGTTTTGCATTGGCTATTAAATCCCGCTTCAGCGCGGCCTTCTCTTCCGTAGGCGACGTGATCCCGCGGGTAATATCCCAGCCATTACAGCTGACGAACGCCACATCAGGCCAGACATTCTGCAACAGCCGACGCCCGTGCTCACCAATACAGGACTGGCTCGAATCATCGATACGGCCGCCAATGATCGTCACTTCAATCTGTTTAAACTCAGAGAGAAACAGCGCAATGTGCAGATCGCTGGTGATGACGCGAAGCGGCAAATGCGTGAGCTGACGCGCGAGTTCAATCATTGTGGTACCGGCGTCCAGCACAATGGCATCCCCCGCTTTCACAAAGCTCGCGGCCGCGCTGGCGATGGCATGTTTTTCTGCCAGGCTGCGCTGCATTTTTTCGGACGTGGTCGGCTGGGAAGGAATAAACCGGTTAAGAGTAACGCCACCGTGGGTTCGGCTGATGACGCCCTCCTGGTCAAGCTTAATCAGGTCGCGGCGGATCGTCGCCGGCGAGGCATCGGTGATCGCCACCAGCTGATCCACCGTGACCAGGTTGTGCCCTTTGAGGTAATCCATTATCTGCTCTAACCGGTTATATCCCTTCATATTATTCCCGTGTAATTTGCATAGCCAACTGAATAGACACCGTCATGCTCTCCGACCTGGCTTTACCGGTCCATGCAATATCGAACGCGGTTCCGTGGTCTGCAGAGGTGCGGATAAACGGCAATCCGGCGGTGATATTCACCCCGTCGTAAAAGCCGAGCAATTTTAGCGGAATATGCCCCTGATCGTGATACATCGCAACGACCATGTCATACATTCCTTCGTGGCATTGCATAAATACCGTATCCGGCGGGCACGGCCCGGTGACGTTGACCCCCTGCGCTTTCATCGCTGCAACGGCCGGGCCAACGATCGTGATCTCTTCATCGCCAAACAGGCCATTTTCTCCCGCATGCGGGTTCACGCCCGCGACCGCAATACGAGGTGTGCTAAAGCCCACCCGCTTCAGGAAGGTATCCGCAATGCCGATGACGGTTTTTACCCGATCCTGATTGAGCGTATCAAGGAATTTACGCAGCGCAATATGGGTCGTGATATGAATGACCTTCAGCCGATCGGTGTACAGCACCATAGCGTAGTCTTTGCTGTGCGTCAGATGGGCCAGCAGCTCGGTATGCCCGGGGTAGTGATGTCCGGCCAGATGCAGCGCTTCTTTATTCAGTGGCGCCGTGGCAACCGCTTTTACGTCCCCCGCCATCGCCAGTTCCGTCGCGCGCTTCACGCAGCGATAGGCTAAATCCCCCGCCTGAGCCTGGACTACGCCGGGCTTCAGGGCATCAGGCTCGGCCAGCGGTTCGTCCAGCACGTTAATCACGTTGGGTGCGAAACGGGCCTCGCTGACCTGCCTGATGATGTGGATGTCAGCCTGCCCCACGATCCCATCATCCAGCACCCGCCTGAGCGTGCGGGCACAGCCCACCACGACAACCGGGGCTCCCGTTAATTCGCTCCCGGTGAGGGATTTGATAATGATCTCCGGGCCAATGCCCGCCGGGTCACCCATGGTTACAGCAATAATGTTAGTCACTCAGTCTCTCCTCGATAAAATGCAACACCTCAAGCAGCGTCTCTTCTTTTCCGAAGCCCCCTGCTTTGGTCATTACCGGCTGGTGCCAGGCACAACCCAGAAATTTGCCGTAAGGGACGCATCCTGCGACGCGCCCTGTAATTTCAAATCCTTGCGCATCAAGCGCACTGGCGACGGCCATTGCCACATCGCCGCCTGAGACATACAACGCATCCGGCGGACATGCCGTCAGCGCCTCTCGGGTAATCTCTCCCAGGAAGGCGCAGATCGTTTCACCCAGTTCGGTCCGGGTCATTTGATACTGCGCGCAAAGCCGTTCAACCTGATGTCGCGCCTCATGGTCCGGGCAGGTATGAACGATGCAGTGACGGCCCGCCTTCAGGGCCTGCATGATGCGCATGAGCGCGTTCGCCGTCTCCCCCTTCAGCACATCATTAACATCAATAAATACCGACGAAACCGCAGGCTCTGCAGCGGCCAGCGCAATCTGACGCTGAGCGATCTCACTCATTGATCCCACCACCGCCAGCAGTTGCTGACGCTTCACGGGGGCGAGATGGCGTGCCAGCGCATCACATAACCCGGCCGACCCGACCAGCAGCGGTGTCTGCGGGCAGGTCAGCGCGGCGGCAATAATGGCATCCAGATCCTCGTCACACTGGGCATCGACGATGAGCCACTCCGTTCCCTGCGCCAGTTCGGCTGCCAGCGTGTTTACCGTTACGGATTGACAACTCACGTCGGTAAACAGGTCAGCAATCGTGGCAGACGGGACGGGCGTTTTCGGATCGCTGGCGAATTCGGTTTCATCCACCGGAATGCCGTTCACCAGACACCTGCCGTGGCGTGTGATCCGCCCTGCCGCGGGATACGCTGGCGCCACAATCACCTGCCGTTTGCCGCTTACTGCCTTAAGGACGCCTGTTTCTGCCCCTACATTGCCGCGCAGCGTGGAATCAATCTTTTTGATGAGCCAGCGCGCAGCCGCAATATCCGCCCCCAGTACGGCCACTTTTTCGGCCGCATCTGCTGCCCGCAGCGCACGGGAATCGGTATTAATAACCAGTGCATCCACCGGCTGGGTAAAGGGGGTGTGGAATGCCACGCTGACCTTCTTACCGCTCAGCGCCAGGCTGACACCCGCATCGTTTGCCCCGGTAAAGTCATCTGCAACGACAACGACGTCTCTGAACAGGTTGTTTTCTTTCATTCCCACTCCGGGCTCGTATTTCCTGTTAATGATTATATTCAATCATGATTGATTATATGTGAGCAAGATCAAGTTAATCAGTTTGCGAATAAATTATAAATTTAGCCACACGATGACCATGAAGCGTCTTAATTGAGCGAATTTAATCATGGACCCAAAGACAGGAGAAAAGCGTGGTTACCCTCAACAGCACCATTATTAGCGGCGCAAATGCGCTCGCCGCCATCAGGCCATTACTCACCGATAACGCGCAGCTCTTGCTGGTTACGGACGGCAACATTGCGCGTCTGGAGGCGGCAAAACAGATCCGTTCAATTCTTGAAGAGGGCAACCGCCGCGTCACGGTGATTGACACGGTGCCGCCTGAACCCTCCCACCACGATGTCAGTCAGTTGCTCGCGGGGTTAAACAGCGGATCATTTGATGTCGTGGTCGGGATCGGCGGCGGCAGCGTACTGGATGTGGCGAAACTGCTCTCCGTGCTTTGTCACCCGCTGTCACCGGGGCTGGCCAGCCTGCTGGCAGGGGTAAAACCGGTGGCACGTATCTCCTCGCTTCTGATCCCCGCCACCGCCGGAACCGGGTCGGAGGCCACGCCGAACGCTATTCTGGCGATACCGGAGCAAAACACGAAGGTCGGTATTATCTCTCCGGTCCTGCTGCCCGATTACGTCGCCCTGCTGCCGGAACTGACCACCAGCATGCCCGCGCATATTGCCTCCTCCACCGGCATCGATGCCCTGTGCCATCTGATTGAGTGCTTCACCGCCACGGTCGCCAACCCGGTCAGCGATAACGCGGCGTTGACCGGGCTCGCTAAGCTGCTGAAGAACATCGAAACGGCCTGCGCTGAGCCGGGCAACCTGCTGGCAAAGCTGGAAATGCTGTGGGCCTCTTATTACGGCGGGGTCGCGATTGCGCATGC
Source organism: Enterobacter cloacae complex sp. 277I4 (assembly GCF_050031465.1). Lineage (NCBI taxonomy): Bacteria > Pseudomonadati > Pseudomonadota > Gammaproteobacteria > Enterobacterales > Enterobacteriaceae > Enterobacter > Enterobacter cloacae complex sp. 277I4. Next base: position 2,558,353 of record NZ_JBLGWC010000001.1, on the reverse strand, counting down.
CGGCACACACCTGGTTCACGCCCTGTCTTATCCGCTTGGCGGGAAATATCCCCTGCCGCACGGCGTGGCCAACGCCATTCTTCTGGCGCCCTGCATGAGGGTGGTTCGTCCCCACTGCGTGACAAAATTTGCGCAGGTCTGGGATCTCGTGCCAGGCGCGGACAGCAGCCTGTCCGATGACGAAAAATCTCACGCGCTGGTGGAGTACTTTGCCGCGCTGGTTCGTCGGCTCAACCTGCCGGACAACCTTGAGTCCCTGGGCGTGCCGCGCGAAGACATCGCTTCACTGAGCGATGCCGCCCTGAACGTTAAACGGTTAATGAACAATGCCCCCTGTCAGGTGAATCACGACGAGGTGCAGGCGATTTACCGGACACTGTTTCCTGAACATGCATAGTCAAGGAGTAAGAAATGCGTAACAACATCAAGGGCGTGCTGACGGCCATCGTCACCCCCTTTGACGCGGAAGGCAAACTCAACCTTCCCGGCTTAACGCGGCAGGTCGCCCGGCAGCTGGACGCCGGAAACGGCATTTTTTGCGGCGGAACCAACGGTGAGTTCTTTGTCCTGAACGAAGCGGAAAAAATCGCGATCACCCGGACCTGCGTGGAAACCGTCGCCGGACGCGCGCCCGTCGTGGCGCATATTGGCGAAATCTCCACCCGCGACACCATCCGGCTGGGAAAACAGATCGCCGCGCTGGGTGTCGATGCGGTTTCCGTCATCACCCCTTACTTCGTACCGCTGAAACAGTCTGAGCTCATCGCACACTACACCGCCGTCGCTGACGCGCTAACCGTACCAGTCTTTCTGTACAACATTCCGGCGCGGACCGGCAACACCCTTGAGCCCGCCACGGTACGGGCGCTGGCCGAACACCCCAACATTTCAGGTATTAAAGACAGTGCCGGGAGCTATGAAAGCCTGCGCGGTTTCCTCAACGCGGTAAGCGACATTGACGGGTTCGACGTGCTGAACGGACCAGATTCACTGATCCATCAGGGCTTCGTCGAGGGATGTTCAGCCTGTATTTCCGGGCTGGCAAACGTGGCGCCAGCGGCGATCAACGCCATCTGGTCACGCTTTAACGCGGGTGATGTTGAAGGTTCCCGGCAGGCGCAGGAGCGCGTCATCCGACTGCGTACCGAGCTGTACAGCGTGGCGTTTTCCCCTGCCGCTGTTAAAAAGGCCCTGCAAATCATGGGCGAGGATGTCGGAGAGAGTCGCTATGCCGTGGCGTTTAGCGAGCAGCAGTGCCAACAGATTCGCCAGATAGTGACAACGTCACTTAGCTAAACGGCGTTGGTTTCGTCAATAAGAATACCGGGTACCTGAGGTGCCCAGGATTCACTCGCCCTGAAGAGAGGCAAAGATGAATAATTTTACCGCTGAAGATACCCTGATCATTGTGGGCATAGTCATTGCCTACATCCTGTTCACCACCTGGCTGACCTTCCGGATCCGCAGTAAAAACTCCGGGGACTTTATGGAAGGCTCCCGCGCGATGCCGGCGTTTATTGTCGGGATCCTGCTGATGTCCGAGTATATCGGCGCTAAATCCACCATCGGCACCGCGCAGGCGGCGTTCGAGGACGGGTTTGCTGCGTCATGGTCCGTCATCGGGGCCGCAATTGGTTTCCCGCTTTTTGGCCTGTTGCTGGTAAAACGCATATACAACACCGGGAAAATCACCATCTCGGGTGCGATTGCTGAAAAGTACGGTAACAGCACCAAAAACATTATCTCCCTCATCATGATCTACGCCCTGCTGCTGGTGAATGTGGGGAATTACGTCAGCGGCGCAGCAGCCATTTCTACCGTACTGAAAGTCAATCTGCCCGTTGCCGCCTTTATTACGGCTATCGTCAGCACCTTCTATTTCGCCTTTGGCGGCATGAAGGGCGTGGCGTGGGTTACCGTGCTGCACAGTGCGCTGAAATACTTCGGCATTCTGGCCATCATGGGTTTTGCGTTATCCAAAACCGGCGGTTTCACGCCGATGATCGAAAACATGCCGGACTTCTACTGGACCTGGGATGGCAACATCGGCGCGTCGACCATTTTCGCGTGGCTTATCGGCACCATTGGCTCCATCTTCTGCACCCAGTTTGTGATCCAGGCCATCTCCTCCACTAAAGATGTTAAATCGGCTAAACGCTCCACCTGGGTCGCGTTCTTCTTCTGCCTGCCGATCGCGCTGGCCATTGCGGTGATTGGCGTGGCGGCAAAATACCTGCATCCGGAGATCGACAGCCTGTATGCGATGCCGATTTTCCTGCAGGATATGAACCCGTGGCTGGCCGGTCTGGTCACCACCTCTCTGGTGGCGTCCATCTTCGTCAGCGTCAGTACCGTGGCGCTCGCCATTGCCTCCCTGGTGGTCAAAGATTTCTACGTGCCGATGCGCAACCCGACGCCCGAGCAGGAGTTTAAAGCTACCCGCTGGATCTCCCTGCTGATTGGTTTCCTGCCGCTGATTTTTGTTCTGCTGGTGCCTGAAGTGCTGAAGCTGTCGTTCTTTACCCGTGCCATTCGTCTGTCGATTTCCGTCGTGGCGGTCATCGCATTCTACGCCCCGTTCTTCCGCAGTACCCGCGGAGCCAATGCTGGGCTGATCGGCGCCTGCGTCGTGACCTCTGTCTGGTATCTGCTGGGCGATCCGTTTGGCATTAACAATATGTACATCGCCCTGCTGACCCCTGCGGTCATCATGGTCATCGACCGTCTCATTCCGGGAAAGGCACAGGGTAAAGCGCCAACCCCCGTTGAAAACAATGGAGTCTGATATGTCTGTAACCGTAACCCGCGACGGGATTATTCGCCCACAACAGGATACGCGCGTGAAGGCGGCCATGCTGCCTTCCGCCTGCCCACAAAACCACGCGGCAAATCTGCTGCCGCTGCCGGATGGTTCGCTGATGTGCGTCTGGTTTGGCGGTACCCAGGAGGGTATTGCGGATATCTCCGTGTGGGGTTCGCGCCTGTCACCGGGAAGCCAGCAGTGGAGTGAGGCAGAAAAACTGTCGGATGATGCCACGCGCTCCGAACAGAACCCGGTTCTGTTCCTGGCACCCGATAACGTGCTGTGGCTGCTGTGGACCGCGCAAATGTCCGGCAACCAGGACACCGCTATTGTGCGCTATCGCCAGTCCCGGGATCTGGGTAAAACCTGGGGGGACATCGCGACCCTGCTCGATAAACCCGGCACCTTTATTCGTCAGCCGATTGTCGTGCTGGAGAACGGGAACTGGCTGCTGCCGGTGTTTTACTGCCGCACCCGGCCGGGTGAGAAATGGGTCGGTAACGATGACATCAGCGCGGTGAAAATCTCCGAAGACGGAGGCAAAACCTGGCGTGATGTTGAGGTGCCGGACAGCCTGGGCTGCGTCCATATGAATATCACCCCGCTGCGCAATGGCACCCTGGTTGCCCTGTTCCGCAGCCGCTGGGCGGATAACATTTATTACAGCCAGTCAACGGACAACGGCGAAAGCTGGTCCGTGCCGGAACCCACGGTATTACCTAACAACAATTCCTCTATCCAGGTGACAACGCTTGCCAGTGGCGAGCTGGCGCTGGTGTTTAACCTCATGAGCGCCGCCGGGGCGCAGGAGCGTCGCACCTCGCTGTACGATGAAATTGACGATGGCGATGGCCGTAAAGAGCCGGTTGTGACCCACGGTCGAACCGCCTTCTGGGGTGCCCCGCGTGCGCCAATGACCGTCGCCATTTCGCCGGACGGAGGCAAAAGCTGGCCGTGGCAACGGCATCTGGACGAGGGAGATGGCTACTGCATGACTAACAACTCTCTGGAGAAACTGAACCGTGAGTTTTCCTATCCAAGCATTAAACAGAGTCCGGATGGCAGCCTGCATATCGCCTACACCTACTTTCGTCAGGCCATAAAATACGTGCGGGTGACGCCCGAGTGGGTCAAGGAGTCAGCATGATTATTGGACATCTCGACGCCCTGCCGCTGGCAGGGTTACCGCCGGTGTTGTATGCCCTGCTGTCCCGCCCGGACTGCACGCTGCAGGCGCTTAGCGAACGCGATGACGGCCGCTGGCAGCCGGACAATGCCCCCTGGTTTTGCCAGATTGGTCCGGCGCAGACGCAGCCGCGCGCGGAGCGGCATACGGAGTACCATCACCAGTGGGCGGATATTCAGGTTGTGCTGGCGGGAGAAGAACTCATCTATGCCGGCGCGCGCCCTGTTGGCAAGCCGGATGACGAAGAGCGTAAAGCGGACCTGTTCATTGCCAGCTCATCGGCACATAGCGTCGGGATCCGCCTTGGCGCGGGTGACTTTGCGGTCTTTTCTCCCGGAGAACCACACCAGGCGCTGTGCGCCAGCGGCGCGCCGATGACCGTGCGCAAAGCGGTGTTTAAAGTTCCTCGTTCAATGCTGGAGGTCTGACATGCGTCACGCCGTCGTGACCGGAGCCAGCTCCGGAATTGGTGAGGCCATCGTTAAGCGTTTACTGGCGGAAGGCTGGCAGGTCACCGGACTCAGCCGCCGCGCCGTGATGCCGGATACCCCTGGCTTTACTGGGTTACGCGTGGATATCACCGACCCTGAGGCGCTGAACAGCGCCCTGCACGCCATCGCGACACCGCAGGCGGTGATCCACGCCGCCGGGATGATGGCCGCCGCCCCACTGGGGCAACTGGAAAGCAGGGTTGGCGCGTCACTGTGGCAACTGCACGTTCAGGCCTGCGAAGCCCTGTTTAACCATTTCGCGCCCGCTATGGCCGCCGGTGGACGATTTGTGGCGATTGGCAGCAGAACCTCCCGCGGGGCGGCAGGTCGTTCGCAGTATGTTGCCACCAAGGCGGCGATGACAGGGATGGTCAGAAGCTGGGCGGCGGAACTGGCCCCGCGTGGGATCACCGCGAACGTGGTCGCGCCGGGCGCCACCCAAACGCCGATGCTTAGCGCACCGGGGCGAGAAAGTTCACCGCCTACCTGTCCGCCCATCGGCCGTCTTATCACGCCAGAAGAGGTCGCAGGACTGGTGAATTTCTTGCTCAGCGATGAAGTCGCCGCCATCACCGGCCAGGAGATGGTGATATGCGGCGGCGCCTCGCTCAGTTAGCGCAGGAAGATACGCCCTTTCAGATAGAGCGTCGCCTGGCCGCCAATCAGCACACGGTCGCCCTTCAGTTCGCAGCGCAGATCCCCGCCACGGTATGAAACCTGGCGGGCGTTCATCGACGTTTTGCCCAGCTTCTCGCTCCAGTACGGTATCAGCATGCTGTGCGTCGATCCGGTGACCGGATCTTCCGGTACCCCTTCGCCCGGGCAGAAGAAGCGGCTGACGAAGTCATACTCCTCTCCTGGTGCCGTCACGCAGACCATTTTCCCGAGCGGCGCCATCGCTGCAATATCCGGGGTTAAGGCCTCTACCTGTTGCTGGCTCTCCAGTACCACCATGAAATCCCGTCCGACGCGGACCTCTTTAGCCTGGTCTATCCCCAGCGCGCTGAACAGGCCCGGCGGGGGATTGTCGACCACCTCGGTCGACCACGCAGGGAAATTGAGCGTCAGCCAGTCGCCGCTGCGTTTCACCGTCAACTCACCCACGAAGCGCGTGGTGAAGGTGATTTCGGTATGCGGATAATCGAGGTATTCGAAAATCACGTGGGAGGCTGCCAGCGTCGCGTGGCCGCAGAGGTTGATTTCATGCAGCGTGGTAAACCAGCGCAGCTCGAACCCGGTGTCGGTGCGTACGAAAAACGCCGTCTCAGACTGGTTATGCTGTTGCGCCATTTTGAGCAGCGTCTCATCCGAAAGCCACTCCTCCAGCGGGCATACCGCCGCTGCATTGCCGCCAAACGCCCTGTCGCTGAAGGCATCCACCAGATAAAAATCAATTTCCTGCATTGTCTTTTCCTCTGTTGTTATAGGTATCTAGCGCAGAAAAACTGTGCCTTTCAAATAGCATGACGCCTGTCCGCTCATCAGCACGCGCGAGCCTTTTAGCTCGCACCGCACGTCGCCGCCCCGCGCGGAAACCTGACGGGCATACATCGTCGTTTTACCCATTTTTTCGCTCCAGTAAGGAATGAGCATGGTATGTGCAGAGCCGGTCACCGGATCTTCCCAGACGGCAACGCCGGGGGAGAAAAAGCGGCTGACGAAATCGTAATCCCCGTCGCCCCGCGCCGTAACGGCAACCTTATGTTCGCCAGGCGTCATGGCTGAAATTGTCGGTGCGAGTGCTTCAACCTGCTGGCGATCTTCCAGCACCACCACCCATGCGCGGCCTTTGCGGGCTTCAACGTAGCGGCGGATACCGAGCGCCGCGAGCATCTCCGGCGGGGGCGTCTCTTCATGCGTGGGACATGCCGGGAAATCCAGCGTCAGCCACTCCCCCTCCCGGCTCACCGTCAGGCGGCCAGAGGCCGTTTCGAAGTGGATCCGCGAGTCAGGATAGCCCAGCTCATTGAACAGAACGTACGCCGCAGCAAGCGTGGCGTGACCGCAAAGATTAACTTCGGTCAGCGTGGTAAACCAGCGTAGCTCAATGCCCCCTTTCGTACAGACGAAAAATGCGGTTTCCGACTGATTATGCTGTTGCGCCATTTTCAGTAACGTTTCGTCCGGCAGCCACGCCTTGAGCGGGCAAACGGCAGCCGGATTTCCGCCAAATGACACATTGCTAAACGCATCGACCAGATAAAAATCAATCTCCTGCACTGTCTTACCGCCTGTTTTTGTTGGAGTGTTCTTTTATATTCAATGAAAACCCTGCCTCCGGCTACCGCTTTCATAAGGTAAATATTGAGATCTGCATCACATAATGGTTGAGTTTTCGCCGTGCAAGGCTTTAAGATCGTCTCCTCTTCTTTTGCAACGAATCTCCGACATCCCTATGACAACGAACACAGTTTCCCGCAGGGTTGCGTGGCTACGCGTGGTCACGCTGGCTATTGCCGCGTTTATTTTCAACACCACAGAATTTGTTCCGGTTGGGCTGTTGTCTGACATCGCAGAGAGTTTCCAGATGGAAACGGCGCAGGTGGGCATTATGTTGACCATTTACGCCTGGGTGGTGGCGTTGATGTCGCTGCCGTTTATGCTGCTTACCAGCCAGATGGAGCGGCGTAAGCTACTGATCGGGCTGTTTGCGTTGTTTATCGCCAGCCACGTGCTGTCGTTCCTGGCGTGGAATTTTACGGTGCTGGTGTTAAGCCGCGTCGGGATCGCCTTTGCGCATGCCGTTTTCTGGTCGATTACCGCGTCGCTGGCTATCCGGCTGGCACCGGCGGGTAAACGCGCCCAGGCGCTGAGCCTGATTGCCACCGGGACCGCGCTGGCGATGGTGCTGGGCCTGCCGATTGGCCGTATCGTGGGCCAGTACTTCGGCTGGCGTACCACGTTCTTCGCCATTGGCATGGGAGCGCTGGTTACCCTGGTGTGTCTGGTAAAACTGCTGCCGAAGCTGCCAAGCGAACATTCCGGCTCACTGAAAAGCCTGCCGCTGTTGATGCGTCGCCCGGCGCTGCTGAGCATTTATCTGCTTACCGTTATTGTGGTCACCGCCCACTATACGGCTTACAGCTATATCGAGCCGTTCGTTCAGGTGGTGGCCGGCTTTAGCGGCAATTTTGCCACCCTTCTCCTGCTGCTCCTTGGCGGGGCGGGCATTATTGGCAGTATTCTTTTCGGCAAGCTTGGCAATCAGCACGCTTCAGCGCTGGTGAGCAGCGCCATCGGTTTGCTGCTGGCGTGTCTGCTGCTGCTGATGCCCGCCGCGGGCAGTGAAAGCCAGCTGGCGATCCTCAGCCTGTTCTGGGGTGTGGCGATCATGATTATCGGTCTCGGGATGCAGGTGAAAGTGCTGGCCCTCGCGCCGGATGCCACAGACGTGGCGATGTCGCTGTTCTCGGGCATTTTTAACCTGGGCATTGGCGCGGGTGCGCTGGTGGGCAATCAGGTGATTCTGCACGTGTCCATGTCGGCGATTGGCTATCTGGGGGCCATTCCGGCACTGGTGGCGCTTATCTGGTCGGTGCTGATCTTCCGTAAATGGCCGGTGGCGCTGGAGGAACAGGGGCAGCACGGGTGACGTCTGTTTGTGCCGGGTGGCGGCTACGCCTTACCCGGCCTACAAACCCGTAATAACGTCAGCCCCGCCACCCGGCAATGACCTCAGTGGTAAGTCTTAATAATCTCCAGCACGCCGTTAATAATAAACTGCACGCCCATACATACCAGCAAGAACCCCATCAGACGGGAAATCGCCTCGATACCGCCTTTGCCGACCCAGCGCATAATTGCCCCGGAACTGCGCAACGATGCCCACACAATAATGCCGATCAGTGCAAATATCAGCGGTGGCGCTACGGTCACGACCCAGTCCGGAAACGTAGTGCCGTCACGTACCGTTGAGGCAGAACTGATGATCATCGCAATGGTCCCTGGCCCTGCCGTGCTCGGCATGGCTAGCGGTACAAAGGCGATATTCGCACTCGGTTCGGTCTCCAGCTCTTCGGATTTGCTCTTCGCTTCAGGCGATTCATGCGCTTTTTGCGCCGGAAACAGCATGCGGAAACCGATAAAGGCCACAATCAGCCCCCCGGCGATACGCAGGCCAGGGATGGAGATCCCGAAGGTATTCATCACCAGCTGACCGGCGTAGTAAGCCACCATCATGATGGCGAACACATACACTGAGGCCATCATCGACTGATGATTGCGCTCTGCGCTGTTCATATTCCCTGCCAGCCCGAGGAAAAGCGCTACCGTCGTTAACGGGTTGGCCAACGGCAGTAATACCACCAGCCCAAGACCAATTGCTTTTATCAAATCCAACATAGTGCGTCGTTGTCCTTATCCATGTTTATCACCGCAATTATAGGGTGAAAGTGTGACATTGAGCTATTCACGCAACGTAACGATTATTTTCATAAAGGAACGATAACCCTGCGTTATCTGTATGATTTGAAAGACCTCAACAAAAGTTCATGAAACGTTTTAGCAATTCGTGGCATCCGCAGATCCATTCAGTTGACTTATACTTGCCTGAGCAATAATATCTGCCGTGATTAAACTACTTGCCAGGGCAACCATTGTGAAAAGCACCAGTGATATCTTCAACGACGTTGTTCCGCTGGGTCGTCTTATTCATCTGGTTAATCAGAAAAAAGACCGCCTGCTGAATGACTATCTGTCGCCGCTGGATATCACCGCAACGCAGTTTAAAGTGCTGTGCTCCATTCGCTGCCAGGTGTGTATCACCCCGGTTGAGTTAAAAAAGGTGCTCTCTGTCGATCTGGGCGCGCTGACCCGCATGCTGGATCGTCTCGTCTGTAAAGGATGGATAGAACGAAGCCCTAACCCGAATGACAAGCGCGGCGTCCTGGTGACACTCACCAGCGACGGTGCGGATATGTGTGAACAATGTCATCAATTAGTAGGACAAACACTGCATCAGGAACTAACAAAAAACTTAACGGCAGAAGAAGTGGCAACGCTTGAGCTTTTGCTTAAGAAAATACTGCCGTAAACAGAAAAAGAGGTATGACGATGTCCAGACGCAATACTGACGCTATCACTATTCATAGCATTTTGGACTGGATCGAAGATAACCTGGAATCGCCGCTCTCCCTTGAAAAAGTGTCTGAGCGTTCAGGTTACTCCAAATGGCACCTGCAACGGATGTTTAAAAAAGAGACCGGTCATTCATTAGGTCAATATATTCGCAGCCGCAAGCTGACGGAAATTGCCCAAAAACTGAAAGAAAGCAATGAACCGATCCTTTATCTGGCGGAGCGATACGGGTTTGAATCGCAACAGACCCTGACGCGTACGTTTAAGAACTACTTCGACGTGCCGCCTCATAAGTATCGTATCACCAGCGTGCCGGGTGAATCCCGATACCTTTATCCGCTAAAACATTGTAGTTAATCATCGCCTGTAAAGACGTAACCGAGGAAATCATGAACGTTACCGCCTCCGCCGCCCTCGCCTTGCTGGTGCTCTTTTCCAGCCAGACCTTCGCGGAGCAACCCCCTCGTGCAACGCAGCAAAATAATCATGACACGATGATTTTGCCGTCAGCACATAGCCAGTCCCCTTATGATTTCAACCACATGGGGTCTGGTAGCGACAAATCCGACGAATTAGGCGTGCCTTATTATAATCAGCACGGCTTCTGATTCGTTTTGCCCCGCCGATGCGGGGCTTTTTTCTGCCCTAATTCCGCACTCGCGCCGCCCGACGTACGCGTAAGCCAAACACGTTGATATACAGCCCGGCCATGATCAGCACCGCGCCGAGCAGCTGTAATGCACTCAGCTTTTCGTCCAGCAAAATCGCAGCGCTCGCCAGCCCGACAACCGGCACCAGCAGTGATAACGGCGCCACGCGCCAGGTTTCGTAGCGCCCCAGCAGAGAACCCCAGATCCCGTACCCGATAATGGTGGCGACAAACGCCAGGTAGACCAGTGAAAGAATAGTGGTGAGATCGATTTCAACCAGACTCGTCAGCATCACCGCCGGGCCATCAAAAATCAGCGAGGCCACCATAAACGGCACAATCGGGATCAGCGCGCTCCAGACCACCAGCGACATGACCTGCGGGCGTGTTTCATGCTGCATGATCAGCTTGTTGAAAATATTGCCGCAGGCCCAGCTCAGCCCCGCTGCCAGCGTCAGCATAAAGCCCAGCAACGCCACGTGCTGGCCGTTCAGGCTGGCCTCAATCAGCACCAGCACGCCAAACACGGCCAGAGTGATCCCCGCCAGCTGTTTGCCCTGTAAACGCTCGCCAAAAACAAACGCACCGAGAATGATGGTGAAGAACGCCTGCGCCTGCAGCACCAGCGAAGCAAGACCGGCAGGCATACCGAACTTAATGGCGCAGAACAGAAATGCAAACTGGCCAAAGCTGATGGTCAGGCCATAACCCAGCAGGAGCGTTAGCGGGATTTTCGGGCGGGCAACAAAAAACAGTGCCGGGAAGGCGACCAGCATAAAGCGCAAACCGGCCAACATCAGCGGGGGCATGTTATGCAACCCCACTTTGATGACCACAAAATTAAGTCCCCATACGATGACCACCAGCAGTGCCAGCAATCCGTCTTTACGCGTCATACCCTGCCCCTGATTTATTAATAATTTGTTAACACTTCAAGGTAACAGAAAAAAGTGCGTCGCGAGAAGATCATTAATTCTGGCAGGCAGTTGAAGCACTTACGGATAAATTGGGCGCTATACAAGCTTCTTATGTCGTGATACTCCTTTTAGGACACACTATAAAAAAGCATAAGCATTTGTCGGGCAGGAATATGAAACCATCTCTCAGGCGCTCAACCGCAGCGCTGCTGGCATCGTCATTGTTATTAACCATCGGTCGTGGCGCTACGCTGCCGTTTATGACTATTTATCTCACGCGCGTGTTTAACATGAGCGTCGAGAATATTGGTTATGCCCTGACCATCGCCTTGACCATCGGCGTGGTATTCAGCCTGGGGTTTGGCATTCTGGCCGATAAGTTCGATAAAAAGCGCTACATGCTGATCGCGATTGTGGCGTTTATCGCCGGTTTTGTGGCGATCCCGCTGGTCAATAACGTCACGCTGGTGGTGCTGTTCTTTTCGTTAATCAACTGTGCCTATTCTGTTTTCTCGACGGTGCTGAAAGCCTGGTTCTCCGACGTGCTGACCTCCAGTGAAAAAGCCCGCGTTTTTTCGCTGAACTACAGTTTTTTGAACATCGGCTGGACGATCGGGCCGCCTCTTGGCACGTTTCTGGTGATGTACAGCCTGCAGCTGCCGTTCTGGCTGGCCGCGTTCTGTGCCGCTCTGCCGCTGGGGTTTATCCACTTCTTTGTGCAAAAAAGCATTGCGTTAGATGCCGCGGAGCAGAAGACAACGTGGCAGCCGTCGGTTTTGCTGAAAGACCGCGCGCTGTTCTGGTATACGCTCTCTGGCCTGCTCGCGTCATACGTCGGCGGGTCGTTCGCGAGCTGTATTTCGCAGTATGTTCTGGCTGCACATGCAGACAGTGATTTCGCCGAAAAGGTGGTCGCCGTGGTTCTGCCCGTCAATGCCGCAGTGGTGGTGACGCTGCAGTACGCACTCGGACGCAAAATCTCTGCCAGTAATATTCGCCCGTTGATGACAGCCGCCACCCTGTTTTTTATCGTGGGGTTGGGTGGCTTTATGATCTCCGGAGAAAACCTGATTTACTGGGGCATCGCCGCCGCCATCTTTACGCTGGGTGAGATTATTTATGCACCGGGTGAATATATGCTGATCGACAACATCGCCCCGCCGGGTATGAAAGCAAGCTACTTCTCCGCTCAGGCGCTGGGCTGGCTCGGCGCGGCGGCCAACCCGATGATCACCGGCATCATCCTGACCCATTTGCCGCACTGGTCGCTGTTTATGATTATGATGGCGGCTATCGTCATTGCCTGGCTGATGATCCTGCGTGGAATGAGCGTGAAGCGTGAAGATTGCGTGTCGGGTAGCGCTGCGCTTACCCGACCTACAAAACCCTGATCGCAGGCCGGGTAAGGCGTAGCCGCCACCCGGCAACAGCAACAGCCTAGTGGTGCAACATCTCCTCCACCACCTGCTCTTTGTACATCTCGTTTGGATAATAGGTCGGCCAGTTATCCATCTCTTTCAGCAGTGCCTCGTGGGAGGTATTGCCCATAAAGATGTGGAAGTGGGATGAGGCTTTTGGCGCAATGGTGTGGTCGCTGAACTGAACAAACTTCGGTGCCTTGCTGCCCGCGTCCTTACACTCAAACAGATAGCGAACACCTTTTTTGCCTGACGCGTAGGTCAGAATTTTGTAGCCGCTGTAATCATACTGACAGCGGCTGACCTCTTTACCTTTGTGGAATTCCATGACGTTATTTTCGATGCCGATAGCCTCCACATCGGTGGCGTACCCCGTGCGGTAATAGGCTTTGATCTCGTCGAACGTTTTATTGTCCTTCTGCGCCTTCTTTTTGAAAACCGGATCCAGCGAGCCATCCAGCAGGAAGGGATAAACGGACTGCCAGGTGCCGTCCCAGTCGGACAGTTTCCGGTCCTTAACGTCTTTGTCCGCAAACACGCCGTTTGCCGCCTTTTGCTCCGCTTCGGTCATCTGGTGACCGTGTGAGTGGGCAAACAGCTGGCCGCTGACCAGCAGCGCCCCCAGAGTCATCGCAAATTTTCCAATATGTGCAGCCACAACAGTATCCTCACTCCGTTTTTATAAGAATGAGAATGTTATATTATAACATTTCAGATCGCAACCTGTCCGCGAACGCCCTCCTGCTCCATGTTTTCTCCCCGTCCTCGCTGGATAATGGTGCCGCGAGACATGAGCAGATAGCTGTCTGCCAGCGCTGCCGCAAAGTCATAAAACTGCTCCACAAGCAGGATCGCCATGTCCCCCCGGTCTGCAAGCTGGCGGATCACGTGGCCAATCTCTTTGATTACCGAGGGCTGAATGCCTTCGGTAGGTTCATCAAGGATCAGCAGCTGCGGACGGCTCGCCAGGGCGCGACCTATCGCCAGCTGCTGCTGTTGTCCGCCAGATAGATCGCCTCCGCGTCGATGCTTCATCTCTTTTAATACCGGGAAAAGCTGCCAGATTTCCTCCGGGACATGTTTTGCTTCCCGGGCTGAGAAGCGCGAGAGCCCCATGAGCAGATTCTCTTCCACGGTTAAGCGCGGGAAAATCTCACGTCCCTGCGGTACATACGCCACGCCAGACTGCACCCGCTGGTGCGGCTTGCTGTGGGTGATCTTTTTCCCCTGCCAGATAACCTCACCCGTTTTCGCCGGGATCAGCCCCATCAGACACTTCAGCAGCGTGGTTTTACCCACGCCATTGCGCCCCAGCAGGCAGGTCACTTCGCCGGTGATGGCCTCAAAGCTCACGCCGCGCAGAATATGACTTCCACCGTAATATTGATTCAGTTCGTTAACCTGTAACATCAAGGCTCCTTAGCGTCCCAGATAGACTTCAATCACCTGCTCGTTGGCCTGTACCTCGCGCAGCGAGCCTTCTGCCAGCACCTGTCCCTGATGCAGTACGGTCACGCGATCGGCAATGGTTTCAACAAACCCCATGTCATGCTCAACCACCATCAATGAGTGTTTGCCTGCCAGGGTCCGGAAAAGCTCGGCGGTGTACTCGGTCTCCGCGTCCGTCATCCCGGCGGCGGGTTCGTCCAGCAACAGCAGATGCGGATCCTGGACCAGCAGCATTCCGATCTCGAGGAACTGTTTTTGTCCGTGCGAAAGCAGTCCGGCGCGGCGGTCGCGTTCACCGGCGAGCCGCAGCAGGACCAGCATCTCATCAATACGATCGCGCTGTTCGCCGTTAAGTTTGGCCCGCAGGCTTGCCCAGACGGACTTGTCGGTTTTCATGGCGATCTCAAGGTTTTCCCATACCGTCAGCGCCTCAAATACCGTCGGTTTCTGAAACTTGCGGCCAATCCCCTGGCGCGCAATGGCGGCTGGCTCAAGCTGGGTCAGATCTACCGACTGGTCATAAACGGCTTTACCGCTTTTTGGCCGCGTTTTGCCGGTGATCACGTCCATCAGCGTGGTTTTTCCCGCGCCGTTTGGGCCAATCACGCAGCGCAACTCGCCCACGCCGATGTTCAGCGTGAGATCCGTCAGCGCCTGAAACCCATCGAAGTTAACGTTGATCTTATCCAGCTGCAGCACCGGGTCCGTCTGCTCGCGATAGCGATCCCCGGGCAACTGGCGAGTGAATAATCCTTCGGCTGGCTGCATTATTTCTCTCCCTTACGAAACAGGCCGTAGACGCCGCGCGGTAAAAACAGCGTAACCGCGATAAAAATCAGCCCGAGAAACAGCTGCCAGTATTCCGGCATTGCGACGGTGAAGAAACTCTTCGCGCCGTTCACCAGCGCCGCGCCAATGACCGGGCCAACCAGCGTGCCGCGGCCGCCCAGCGCCACCCAGATGGCGGCCTCAATGGAGTTGGTCGGCGACATTTCACCGGGGTTAATAATCCCGACCTGCGGCACATAGAGCGCTCCCGCCAGGCCACACAGCATGGCGGAAAGCGTCCATACCAGCAGCTTAAATCCCTTCGGATCGTAGCCGCAAAACGTCAGGCGGTTTTCAGCGTCGCGCACGGCAGTCAGAATACGGCCAAACTTGCTTCTGGCGAGGGCAATGCCGATGCCAAGCGTGAGGAGCAGCAACATGACGGTCGCCAGAAACAGCGCGATACGTGTCGTGGTCGCGGTGATGGAGAACCCCAGCAACGTGGTAAAACCGGTAAAACCGTTATTGCCACCAAACCCGGTTTCGTTGCGAAAGAACAGCAACATTCCCGCGTACGTCAGGGCCTGCGTCATGATCGAGAAATAAACCCCTTTGATTTTTGAGCGAAAGGCAAACCAGCCAAACACCAGCGCCAGCAGCCCCGGCACCATCACAATCAGTACCAGCGTCCAGGCAAAGTGCTGGGTTCCCCACCAGAACCACGGCAGTTCACTCCAGGAGAGAAACGACATAAATGCGGGCAGCCCATCGCCCGCGGCCTCGCGCATCAGGTACATCCCCATGGCGTATCCGCCCAGGGCGAAGAAGATCCCGTGGCCCAGCGAGAGCATACCGGCATATCCCCATACCAGATCGAGCGCCACCGCAACGATGGCGTAGCACAGGATTTTGCCGAGCAGCGTCAGCATCCAGGTCGACAGCGCCAGCGGATGGGTGGCGGGCAACATCGCAAAGAACGGCAATATAAGCAAACACGCCACCAGCAGGCTGCCTGCAATCTGCGTTGTGCGTGGCGCTTTTCGCGCCAGTTTTAAGGTAAGTGGCTGGCTCATCAGTCAGTGACCCTCCCTTTCAGCGCAAACAATCCCTGCGGACGTTTCTGAATAAACAGAATAATGGCCACCAGAATGACGATTTTGCCCAGCACGGCCCCCATCTGCGGCTCAAGAATTTTGTTGAAGATCCCAAGGCCAAACGCCGCCGCCACGCTCCCTGCCAATTGTCCAACGCCACCAAGAACCACCACCAGGAAGGAGTCGATAATGTAACCCTGGCCCAGTTCCGGCCCGACGTTGCCCAGCTGGGAGAGCGCCACGCCGCCTAAACCGGCGATGCCGGAGCCCAGACCAAACGCCAGCATATCGACACGTCCGGTCGGCACCCCGCAACAGGCCGCCATGCTGCGGTTTTGCGTTACCGCACGCACGTTCAGGCCGAGACGGGTTTTATTCAGGACCAGCCAGGTGAAGAACAGCACCATCAGCACAAAGCCCAATACCACAATGCGGTTCCACGGTAGCGTCAGGTTGGCAAACACCTGCACCCCGCCTGACAGCCAGGCCGGGTTTGCCACCTCCAGGTTTTGTGCGCCAAACGTCATGCGTACCAGCTGAATCAGCATCAGGCTGATACCCCAGGTGGCGAGTAATGTCTCCAGCGGACGACCGTAGAGATGGCGGATCACGGTGCGTTCAAGGATCATCCCGATGCCTGCGGTCAGGCAGAAGGCGACAGGCAGCGCGACGACCGGATACAGCGCCAGCCACTGAGGCGTGACGCTGGCCATGATCTGCTGAACCATCCACGTGGCGTACGCCCCCAGCATCAGCATCTCGCCGTGCGCCATGTTGATGACACCCAGCAGCCCATAGGTAATTGCCAGTCCCAGCGCCGCCAGCAGCAGGACCGAGCCCAGCGACAGCCCCATAAACGCCTGCCCGAGGAGATCGCCCCACATCAGACGGTGCTGAATTTGGCTCAGGCTCTCCCCGGCGGCGGCACGTACGCGGGCATCCGGTTCGGTTTGCGTCTGGGTATATGGCATGAGTCGGGATGGCACGTCCGGGTCGTCAGATTGCCCGAGCCGTTCAATAGCCTGAAGACGCACGTCAGCCTGTGGGCTGGCGAGCTGGAGATTAGCCAGCGCCAGCAGCAGCGACTGGCGCGCCACATCGTCCGTTTCACTGCTTACCCGCGTTTGCAGTAGGCCGATCATTTCCGGCTGCGCATCCCGCTGTAACTGGCGCGCGGCGGCACGCCGCTGCGTGACGTTGTCACTGATAAGCTGATGCGTAGCGTTGGCCGTGGCGGCCAGCACCCGCAGACGGTTGGTCAGGCGTACGGCTTTGGTTTGCCCTTCTGCAGCAGGGGAATCTCCCAGCGCCACCATCTCGCCATTGCGTCGCGCAAAGGCATGTTTCTGGCTGTCGGCAAACAGATTTTCGTTTTGCAGCGCCTGCAGTAACGGCAGTCTTGCGGCATCCGGCGCGAGAGCCCAGCGGGTCAGCATATCCGCCTGCTGGCTGCGGCTGGCGGCAACAAATTGATCGGCATCCGATGCCTGCGCCATCCCTGGCAGCAGTCCGGTAAGCCATACAATAGCGATCATCATGCGCATGGCGTTCATGACTTTTCTCCCTGCAGTAATGGCTTAGTTGCTGGCGGTCTTCATCGGCTGATCGGGCTTTTTATCATTCCCGGCGATGAACGGGCTCCACGGCTGGGCGCGTACCGGCTCTTCCGTCTGCCAGACCACGTTAAACTGGCCGTTACCTTCGATTTCACCGATCATGACCGGCTTATGCAGGTGATGGTTGGTGGCATCCATGGTGAGCGTAAAACCGGAGGGTGCCTTAAAGGACTGTCCGGCCATGGCCGCGCGCACTTTATCCACGTCGGTGGTGCCTGCTTTCTCTACCGCCTGTGCCCACATGTGGATCCCAACATAGGTGGCTTCCATCGGGTCGTTGGTGACTACGGTATCGGCGTTAGGCAGCTTATGGGCTTTGGCATAGGCTTTATAGTCCGCCACGAAGGCCTGGTTGGTCGGATTATCCACGGACTCGAAGTAGTTCCACGCGGCCAGGTTGCCGACCAGCGGTTTGGTGTCAATCCCGCGCAGCTCCTCTTCGCCAACGGAAAACGCCACTACCGGGACATCGGTTGCTTTCAGCCCCTGGTTAGCCAGTTCTTTGTAGAACGGGACGTTAGAATCGCCGTTGATGGTGGAGACCACCGCGGTTTTACCGCCTGCGGAGAATTTCTTGATGTTGGCGACGATGGTCTGGTAGTCACTGTGTCCGAACGGGGTGTAGACCTCTTCGATATCTTTGTCTTCCACGCCTTTGGAGTGCAGGAAGGCGCGCAGGATCTTGTTGGTGGTTCGCGGGTAGACGTAATCCGTGCCCAACAGGAAGAAGCGTTTAGCGCTACCGCCGTCTTCGCTCATCAGGTATTCCACCGCCGGAATGGCCTGCTGGTTTGGCGCCGCACCGGTATAGAAGACGTTCGGCGACATCTCTTCGCCTTCGTATTGCACCGGATAGAACAGCAGACCGTTCAGTTCCTCAAATACCGGCAGTACGGATTTACGTGACACCGAGGTCCAGCAGCCAAACACCACGGCCACTTTATCCTGGCTCAGCAGCTGACGCGCTTTTTCGGCAAACAGCGGCCAGTTAGAGGCCGGATCAACCACCACTGGCTCCAGTTTTTTACCCAGCACCCCGCCTTTGGCGTTGATCTCGTCAATCGTCATCAGGGCGACATCTTTCAGCGGCGTTTCTGAGATCGCCATCGTGCCGGAGAGCGAATGCATAATCCCCACTTTGATGGTATCGGCCGCCTGTGCGCCAAAACTCATCCCCATAGCAACGACTGACGCAGACAACGCGAAGGCTTTTAATAATGTACGACGATGCATATTTTCACTCCTGAAAAAGAACGCTGTGCGAAGACGTCCGTTACGGCATGGACGCGGAAAAATGTCTCAGCGAAACAGGAGCAAAAAGGATGCCAGGATGAATAACGTGCTATTGCAGGATGTGTAACGCGGGATGTAAAGAGAACGACTCAGAATGGTACAGCGCTGCACTTTTATAATGCAGCGCTGTGACGACGGAATTACCAGACTTCGCTGGCGATCTGCGTGACCAGACGCACTTTGTCCCACTGCTGGGCTTCACTCAGGGTGTTGCCCTCTTCGGTGGAGGCAAAACCGCACTGCGGGCTGAGGCAGATCTGCTCTTTTGCCACGTATCTGGCCGCCTCCTCCAGGCGCGCCTTCACCCCTTCAGGGTTTTCCAGCTCGCCATTTTTGGTGGTGATCAGCCCAAGTACCACCTGCTGCTTGCCCGGGCGGACAAAGCGCAGCGGTGCGAAATCACCGCTACGGTCATTGTCGTACTCCAGGAAGAAGGCATCGACGTTCACCGTGCCGAACAGCACCTGGGCCACCGGCTCATAGCCGCCTTCGGAAATCCAGGTGGAGCGGAAGTTACCGCGACAGACATGCAGACCGATGGTCAAATCGTCTGGTTTTCCTTCCAGCGCCTTGTTCAGCACGCGGGCATAGGTACGCGCCAGCTCATCGGCATCTTCCCCGCGCTCGCGGATCTGACGACGCTGGTCATCCGAACAGAGGTAGGCCCAGACGGTATCATCCAGTTGCAGATAGCGACAGCCTGCATCATAAAATGCCCGGATGGCGTCGCGCCAGGTGGTGGCCAGATCGTCAAAATAGTCATTCAGATCAGGATAGACCGTCGCATCGATGTCTTTGCGACCGCCACGGAAGTGCAGCACGCTCGGGCTGGGAATGGTCATTTTTGGCTGCGCGTTGCCGCTGATGCTTTTCAGATAGCGGAAGTCTTCCAGCATCGGATGATCGCCAAAGCCCAGCTTGCCGGTGACGCGCACGCCGTGCGCTTTGGTCTGCACGCCGTTGAACTGAATGCCCTGCTGTGAATCGTAACGCTCAACCCCCTGCAGACCATCGAAGAAATCGAAGTGCCACCAGGCGCGACGGAACTCACCGTCGGTGACCACGTGCAGGCCGCAGGCGCACTGCTGTTCGACCACCTGGCGGATCGCGTCATCTTCCACCGCGCGAAGTTGCCCGGCATCAATCTCACCGCGGGCAAACTGCTGGCGAGCCTGTTTGATGGCATCCGGGCGTAAAAAACTGCCGACTACATCGGCGCGGTATGGTGCGTGCTGTCGCTGCATGGAAATCTCCTCTGTCTGCCGGCGATAATTGCCAGCAGTGATAATTCATCTCTTGAAGCTTTAGACTTCTGGATGTCTAAATGTCCAAAAAAGATGACATACCTGCTGTATCCCGGCAAACGAGAAAATTTCACGACAGTTGAAATTTATTCATGTTCACAGCACGGCAGCGGTTTCGCTACTGGCGAACGCGTACTGTTCGTCCTCCCAGCCGGTGATGCCGCCAATCATGATTTTCACCGGCAGTCCGAGACGCGCCAGCTTCAGCGCGGCTCTGTCCGCACCGTTACAGTGCGGCCCCGCGCAGTACACCACGAACAGCGTATCGGTCGGCCACTGCGCCATGCGCGCCTCGGTGATCTGGCTCCAGGGCATATGTATCGCACCGGGCACATGACGACGGGCAAACTGCTCAGGTTTCCCGACAACATGCAGCAACACAAAGTCCTGCTCGTTATTCGTCAGCGCATGGTGCACATCGGCACAGTCTGTTTCGACGCTCAGGCGACGCAGAAAATGGGTAACGGCTTCCTGCGGCTCGGCAGCCGGAAATTCAGTAACATAACTCATGATCCTTCCTCATCTTTGGCGTTTGTGTTAACACTACTCTATCCAGAAATTGATCACGTGAATGCGTCCGCTTATGCCAGAAAACAGCAAAAAGATGACAAACTTAAGACAGGTTTCCCGCCCGCAGGTGGTGGTACTGGCCTATGACGGTTTGTGTACCTTTGAATTTGGCGTGGCGGTGGAAATCTTCGGTTTGCCACGTCCCGAGCTGGGCGACGAATGGTATCGTTTTGCGGTGGCGGGCATTGATGACGGTGAGCTTCGGGCAACCGGTGGGATCCGCATCCTGACCGACGGGGGGCTTGATCTGCTGGAGTCGGCAGACCTGATCGTTGTGCCGGGCTGGCGAGGGATGGATGCGCCTGTTCCCGCGGCGCTCTGCGAGGCCTTACGCCGGGCCAATGCGCGCGGTTGCCAGCTGCTTTCTATCTGTTCCGGGGTGTTTGTTCTGGCCGCGTCGGGTTTGCTGAACGGGCGTAAAGCCACCACCCACTGGCGCTATATTGAGGCGCTGAAAGCCCGTTATCCGGCGATCGGCGTGGTCGAGGATGTGTTGTATCAGGATGAAGGCGATATTCTGACCTCTGCAGGAAGCGCGGCAGGCATCGATCTCTGTTTGCACGTGGTGCGACGGGATTACGGTATGGAAACCGCCAACAGCGTCGCGCGCCGTCTGGTGATCCCTCCCCACCGGGATGGCTCCCAGCCGCAGCAGCTGAGTCGCCCGGTGGCACAGCTGCGGGAGAGCCAGCGTCTGGGACAGTTGTTCGACTTCCTGCACAACCACCTGAGCATTTCTCACAGCGTGGATTCGCTGGCGCGTCGCGTCGGCATGAGCCAGCGCACCTTTCTGCGCCGCTTTCAGGCTGCCACAGGCACCACGCCTGCGCGCTGGCTGCTTAATGAACGACTCCTGCGGGCAAAAGATTATCTGGAGAGCAGCCGTCTCAGCATCGACAGCATTGCTGAACAAACCGGATTTGGACAGGCAGCGACCCTGCGTCACCATTTCCGCCAGCAGTTCGCGCTTTCCCCTGCCCAGTACCGTAAACAGTTTGCCCGCCCGCCACGCTGATGGCCGGTTCGCAGGCAAAAAAAAACCGCCATAATCTGGCGGTAAATGCTTGCATGGATAGATTTGTATTTTCATGTCTACGTCCCGACACTCCATGCCGGGCAGCGGATCAATAACAACCTAACATGCCTGAACTCAACAAAAGCTAAACAGAGCCATTAACCCGCTTTGGTATTAATTTGCAGGTAGCGCATCAGGCCCTGTTCCGCGCTCTGTTTTGCATCATCGTTAATCGCTTCCAGATAGAATGGACGCGAGACGCCATACGGTGCTTTATCTGCTGAGAAAACAGCAAACTGGAATGTTTTACTTTTCGACGGATTGGTACACCCTAATTCCCAACGCTCGTCATCAATTTGCTTGCTATTACACGCCACGCGTCCGTAGTCGCTGGTTAAATAAGAACCGACCCGAGCTTCCGCTGACTGAATATAATCCGGTTCGCCACTCCAGTTAACGTTCATACCTACAACAGCCCCAACGGCAACCACCAGAAGCGCTATTGACATGACTTTTTTCATTGAATCAGATCCATTCCTTTGTCAGAGAAATCTTATTATATAAGATTAATCCTTAAACCTCTGCCATATTTTGATACCAAATTTTAGGGTATGACAAAGATAATTCTTTTTTAGGAAAAATCTCACTACGCGCAAAATATATCCTGTTCGCGCAACATGACATATTCTTTGCGCTAATTTGAAAATGCCAATAATAACCCTACGAAACTACGTTCATGCTAGCGTGGCATTTTTATTGAAGGGGAAGTCCATGTTCAAAAAGGGGTTAACGCTTATGATGCTGGTCTGCGCCCTGTTTTCCGGCCAACTGATGGCAGGACACAAAGGCCATGAATATTTGTGGGTTAAGAATGTCGATCATCAACTCCGGCACGAGGCAGACAGTGATGAATTACGCAGCGCAGCGGAGAAATCAGCGGAGGGTTTGCGCGAACATCACCTGTGGCAAAAATCGCGCAAACCGGGTACTCACTTTCGTTAATTAATTACCCTTACGTTTCGGCAGGGTTTTCATCAGTTCGTCGGGGCTCACGGAGGCAACAATACTGCCCGGTGGCGGCATTTTGAAAATATGGTTTTTCATTTTACCAATAACGTGCATTTCACACGGACGACAATCAAATTTGAGGGTCAGCACCTCGTCGCCATTCACCAGCTGCATTGGCGTAGCTTTCCAGCTCTTAATATTGCCTTTCGCCTGTTTCGGGCAAAGATTAAAGGCAAAACGCAGACAATGTTTGGTGATCATCACCGGCACATCACCCTTCTCTTCGTGCGCCTCATAGGCAGCATCAATTAACTGCACGCCGTGGCGATGATAAAACTCGCGCGCTTTATGGTTATACACGTTCGCCAGGAACGATAAATGAGACTCGGGGTAAACGGGCGCTGGCACGGTTTCCGCCTTACGGCTGCCGCGGGGATAATTCGCCAGTCGCGCGTCATCCAGCATCTCTGCCGTTTCCCGGCGGAACTGGTTCAGCAGACTATTTGGCACGAACAGCGCATCCGGCAGATTTACCGCAATGTTGCGCGCATAGTAAATGGTCTGTCCCAGCTTCGCCACGCCATCCTTCAGGCTGTTGAGGGCTTTTTCTGCATTGTTCGCCACCTCAAACAGACCGTCGAGAGTATGCGTGACGCTGATGCCGTCTTCACAGGTCATGGTCAGGATCAACTGCTCTTCCCAGCCACCTAACTCGATATCCACCGCAATGCGACGCTCGCTGGAGGTTTTCAGCAGCGCCTGCTGCCAGTTGTGGTCAAGGTTACGGTTCAGCGCGGCGTTAGGACGTGCTTTATAGAGATCGGCAGGCATCTCGTTTGGCCAGACGCGATAGCGGTTTTCACCAGTCTTTTCCACCGTATTAGCACGGAAGCCCACGACTTCACGTTTGATCATCACGTTCAGACCATCCCCGTTCGCCAGCGGTTCGGTTACCGACACGTCGAGATAATCTTTGGCGACCTTCAGCACTTCACCCACCGGTAAACCGATAAACTTCGGTGAATCAAACGCGCCAATATCGCCTTTACGGGCATTGACGAAGTAGTCCGTGCTGCCGCGGTGGAAGGTTTTATCCGTCGACGGAATAAAGAAATGCTCGGTGCGACCGGCAGACGCGCGCGCCAGGTCACCGCGATCTTCAATAATGGCGTCCAGCATCTGACGATAATGGGCGGTAATGTTCTTCACGTAGCTCATGTCTTTGTAGCGCCCTTCAATCTTGAAGGAACGCACACCGGCATCAATCAGCGCGCCCAGGTTGGCGGTTTGATCGTTGTCCTTCATGGACAGCAGGTGTTTTTCGAACGCGACCACGCGGCCCTGATCGTCTTTCAGGGTATACGGCAGACGGCATGCCTGAGAGCAGTCACCGCGGTTGGCGCTGCGGCCAGTCTGCGCGTGGGAGATATTGCACTGCCCGGAATACGCCACGCACAGCGCACCGTGGATAAAGAACTCAATGGTGGCATCCGTCGCCTGGTGAATATCGCGGATTTGATTCAGGTTCAGCTCGCGCGCCAGCACGATCTGGGAAAAGCCCGCATCGGAGAGAAACTTCGCCTTCTCGACGGTGCGAATATCGCACTGGGTACTGGCGTGCAGTTCAATTGGCGGAATATCCAGCTCCAGTACGCCCATGTCCTGAACAATCAGGGCATCCACGCCGGTCTGGTAGAGATCGGTGATCAGACGTTGCGCAGGCTCCAGTTCATCATCATGCAGAATGGTGTTCAGGGTCACGAACACTTTCGCCCCAAAACGGTGGGCGAACGGCACCAGCTCGGCAATATCGCTCAGGCTGTTGCTGGCGTTATGGCGGGCACCGAAGCCAGGACCGCCAATGTAGACGGCATCAGCCCCATGAAGGATCGCTTCACGGGCGATGGCGGCATCGCGGGCCGGGCTTAATAGTTCAAGATGATGGGATTGCAGGCGCATACTTCGTCGTTATCCGTTATGGTCAAAATGGCGGCTATTGTAGTCAGAAGTATGCATCAGCGAAACAGTTTTGCGAGCCTTTAGCGGGGATAATGAATCAGGGAGTGAAAATGCACCGGTCGGCTGCTGCTGTTGCGGTAGGCATGCGGTTTATCCCCGGCAAAACGCACGCCCTGATCGGGGTAAAGGGTTCGCCATTCGCCGTCAATTTTCATCTCCAGTTCACCGCTTATCACCACCACGTGTTCAATCACCCCCGCCTCGTGCGGCGTGGATTCACTCAGTGCACCGGGCGCCAGGATGATGGAGAAATGATCGAACTTCAGCGTCTCATCCCACGGGAACAGCGGCTTCACCACCATCGCCTGCTGCTGCGGGTCGAACACCGCCTGCCGGTCTGCCTCCGGCGTGATAAACGCCGAGAACGGGACGTTTAGCCCCGTGGCAATTTTCCACAGCGTCGACACCGTTGGGCTGGATTCATTACGCTCGATCTGTCCCAGCATGGCTTTTGACACCCCCGTCTCTTCTGCCAGCTTTGACAGGCTCCAGCCGCGCGCCTGGCGCTGCGTCTTGAGTGTTGTAGCAAGATGTTGTGTGATTTCCATGTTTCCTCCCGAGGGGGTAAGCATACCACTTGTACGCTATAACGCACAGTGCTACCTTATTGCGGACGTTATAACGCACAACGGAGATATTATGCGCCAGTCAGCCCCTCTTTTTCCCGCCATTCTTGCCGGATTTGTTGCCGTTCTGGTCGGTTATGCCAGCTCGGCCGCCATCATCTGGCAGGCTGCTGCTGCCGCAGGTGCCAGCGCACAGCAGATCGCCGGCTGGATGACCGCACTGGGGTTCGGCATGGGGATCAGCACGCTCGCCCTGTCATGGTGGTATAAAGCCCCGGTGCTCACCGCCTGGTCAACCCCCGGCGCGGCGCTGCTGGCTACCAGTCTGCACGGGATAACGCTTGCAGAAACCATCGGCATTTTCATTTTCGCCAATGGGCTGATCTTACTGTGCGGCCTGACCGGACT
This sequence comes from Enterobacter cloacae complex sp. 277I4, assembly GCF_050031465.1. Lineage (NCBI taxonomy): Bacteria > Pseudomonadati > Pseudomonadota > Gammaproteobacteria > Enterobacterales > Enterobacteriaceae > Enterobacter > Enterobacter cloacae complex sp. 277I4. The sequence continues at coordinate 2,532,703 of NZ_JBLGWC010000001.1, read as the reverse complement.
CTTCGCCCGCCTGATGAAACTCATTCCCCATTCGCTTGCCGCCGCGATGCTGGCAGGCGTATTGCTGCGCTTTGGCCTGCAGACGTTCAGTCACCTCGACGGCCATTTTCTGCTGTGCGGCAGCATGATTGCGGCATGGCTGGTCGCCAAAGCGCTGGCGCCACGCTACGCCATTGTGGCGACTCTGATAACAGGGAGCGTGGTGGCCTGGGCGGGCGGTGACGTTGTCACAAACCGACTCACCCTTTCCCTCGTCATGCCCCAGTTCATTGCACCTGCGTTTAACCTCACCAGCCTGGTCAGTATCGGCTTGCCCTTTTTCCTCGTGACCATGGCGTCGCAAAATGCGCCCGGTGTCGCCACGATGAAAGCGTCGGGCTATCCACTGGCGGTATCTCCACTGATGATCGCGACCGGCGGGCTGGCGCTGCTGCTTTCGCCCTTCGGCGTCTACTCCATCTGCATTGCAGCCATTACCGCAGCCATTTGCCAGAGCCCGGATGCGCATCCGGATGCCAGTAAACGCTGGCTGGCAGCGATGGCGGCAGGCGGTTTTTATCTGCTGGCGGGCGTATTCGGGGGATCCCTTACCGGGCTGATGGCGGCCCTGCCGCCGAGCTGGATCCAGACGCTGGCAGGCCTGGCGCTGCTGGGCACCATCAGCGGGAGTTTGTATCAGGCATTGCATAACGAAACGGAGCGTGACGCGGCGATTGTCACGTTTTTGATGACCGCCAGCGGCGTGACGCTGCTCGGGATTGGCTCTGCATTCTGGGGGCTGGTGCTGGGAGGCGTGTGCTTCGCCGTTTTATCACGCTTTCGCCGCGCGTAGCTGTGAAGGCGTCATCCCCATCACGCTGCGAAAGCGGTTGCTGAAGTGGCTGGCAGAGTTAAATCCACAGGCGAGTGCAATATCCGTCAGCGGCGTCGCCGTATGCTGCACCAGCGTTTTGGCTTTCTCCATGCGGCGCTGCATCACGTACTGGTGCGGTGCCAGCCCCGTCGACTGACGGAACATGCGGGCAAAATGGTACTCACTGAGCGCGGCCTGCGCCGCCAGTTCAGCCAGCGTGAGCGGTTGAGCAAGGTTCTCTTCGATAAAGGCCAGCACGTTGCGCAGTACAAACGGCGATAGCCCGCCGGTGACCACCGGCAGTTTCCACTGCACATTCGAATAGTTCTGCAGCAGATGGGTCAGCAGCAGCGTCGAGGCCGTGCTGAGCGTCAGCTGGTTGGCTTTTTGCTGCCAGTCACAGCCGAGCAAAAACTGACGATAGAGCGCAGTGATTTTTGCATCGCTGCCAAAGATTTTTTCATCCAGCGTCAACGACAGCGGGCGTTTGTCCCAGATTTTTTCACCCACATCGCGCAGATGGTCATCGGTGCAGTAGAGGTGGACAAACGACAGGTCATCGCGAATATCCCACGTCGATTCACTCTCTTTCGGCATCAGACAAAAACGATCCGGCCCGCCGCCGTTTTTCCAGCCGCCCGGCGTTTTTTGATAGCTCTCATAACCGTCCGCCACGTACAGGCTCAGGGTGTGATGATTGCTTTTTACGGTGATCGTGTCGCGCTTGTTGTACCACGCCGCCAGCTGGATACCGGAATTAAGCGCAACGGTTTCCCGCAGCACGGCGTTCTGTTGGCGTAGCGTTTCAAAGGTATCGTAAGCGTGTGACATAACCGTTAGCGCGTCTGTGAATCAGAATGTCAGTCTAAGAATTGTTGCTTCACGTTGCCAGACCCCGGAACAGAAAAAAGCGCAAGATTTTGCAAGTCCGCCGCAGGACGGTGAAAGCCTGTCAACGCCCTCGTCGCCATACTGTGGGTTTCCGTGGTTTGAGAAGAGAGACAACATGAACGCATTGTTATACGGACTGGTGGTGGTTATCTGGGGAACCACCTGGATTGCAATTTTCCTGCAGCAGGGTTCTGTGGCGGCCCCGGTGTCCATTTTCTGGCGTTTTGCGCTGGCCAGCGCCACGATGATTGTGGTGCTCCTGGCGCTTGGTCGCCTGCGTAAACTGGCGCTGCGGGATCATCTGTTCTGCGTGCTGCAAGGATGCTGCGTGTTTTGCTTCAACTTCTGGTGCTTTTACACAGCAGCGGCGCATATTAACACTGGCCTGGAGTCGGTGATATTTTCCATGGCGGTGCTCTATAACGCCATCAACAGTTTTATTTTCTTCGGACAGCGTCCACCCGCGCGTTTCTGGACAGCCGCCGCCCTGGGTCTGGTGGGGATCATCACCCTCTTCTGGGACGATCTGCTGGCCAGCGGCTGGAGCGTATCGCTGCTGACGGGCATTGGCCTTTCCGCACTCGGGACCTACGGCTTCTCGCTGGGCAACATGATCAGCATGCGGCATCAGCGCAGAGGGCTAGAGACGATGACCACCAATGCGTGGGCGATGCTCTACGGCACGCTGGTGATGGGCTGCATCGCGCTGTTCAGAGGCGACAGCTTCGCGCCGCAATGGACGATGAGCTACATGGGAGCGCTGGTCTATCTGGCCCTGTTTGGTTCGGTGATTGCCTTTGGCGCCTACTTCACCCTGGTCGGACGCATTGGTCCGGGCAAAGCGGCCTACAGTACCCTGCTCTTCCCGCTGGTGGCGCTGTCCATCTCCACGGTGTATGAAGGCTACGTCTGGCACATTAACGGCATTATCGGGTTACTGCTGATTCTGGGCGGGAATATGGTGATGTTTACCAGACCGGAAACCTGGTTCAGACACCTGCGTACGGCATAAAAAAACGGCCTGCGCTTGCAGGCCGTATATGATTATTTCGCTGTTTTATGCACATCAAACATGGTGGCGTCCGTCGCCATGTCATCAACAACCTGCTTCAGCGTCGCGAAGGTCATTGGTGAATTTTCGTTGTTCAGCTCTTTACCTTCACCTTTACGAACAACCTTGATTACCGGTTTGTTCGTCGCCGCATCAATCAACTCACCCTCGAAATAGAGATGGGTATCCATGGTGCGATGGCCGGTTGCCATCTGCGTACCTGCCACCACCAGCGCAACAGGCACCACTTCATAGAACTGCAAACCTTCTTTCTGCGAGCTCACCCCAGTGATCGCCCCGCGGAAAATCAGGCTGTGTTTGCCCGGCGTCGTCACAATTGGCTTGCGTTGGCCAATCGCGGTTTTCATTTTGTTATTGGTGTAATTTAACAGCTCATCAAGCGTACGTTGACCAATCTGGGTGGTCGGTTTAGGTGCCGGATAATAGGTAATCGGCGTCCAGATGATACTGTCGTAATTTGCTTCGTTATAAGAAGGATCGACCCAACGCAGGGTTGGTTTACCCGTTGCGGATGTCGTTTGCTGCAAGCCTGAGTAATCTTTCAAAAAGCCGGAGTATTGTTCAGGCGCGGCGACCTTGGATGAACACCCCGCCAGCGCCAACAGACCAGAAAGCACTGCAACTTTAAAAAAAGTGTGAGTACGCATGATGGTTTTCCATGTTATCTGCAAGTATGCATTTGAAGTTATAGCAAAAGTCAGGCGGGTTTGTTGTGACAAAAAATGATGCCGGGAGCACAATTTGCGAAAAGTCTGCCCGCCATGCGACGGGCAGTGAAAAATCATGGTTTGATATCAACCTGCCAGAAGATATGTTTGCCAAACGGGTCGATTTCGTACCCCGTGACTTCCTTACGAACCGGTTCAAAAATCGTGGAATGCGCGATCATCACCGCGGGCATCTGATCGTGCATCATCTGCTGAGCCTGCTTATAAAGCGCCACGCGTTTGTCATGATCGGTTATCGATTTTGCCTCGGCGATGATGTCATCAAACGGCTTGTAGCACCATTTGGCCGAGTTTGAACCGCCGTTCGCCGAGGTGCAGGTAAAGAGCGGACCAAAGAAGTTGTCCGGATCGCCGGTCGCCGTGGTCCAGCCCATCAGCGCGGCCTGATGTTCGCCGCCCTTCACTCGCTTCAGGTACTCGCCCCATTCGTAGGTAACGATTTTGGTCTGTACGCCCACCTTCGCCCAGTCCGCCTGAATCATCTCCGCCATGCGTTTCGCATTCGGGTTATAGGGGCGCTGCACCGGCATCGCCCATAAATCGATGCTGATACCGTTGGCAAAACCGGCCTCTTTTAACAGCGCTTTGGCTTTTTCGGGATCGTATTCGTAATCCTTCAGCTCGCTGTCGGCCCCCCATACCCCCGGCGGCAGCAGGTTCTTCGCCGCCGTGCCAGTGCCGTGGAACACGGCGTCAATAATGGCCGGTTTGTTGATGGCCATCGCCAGCGCCTGGCGCACTTTCACATTATCCAGCGGAGGCTTCTGGGTATTGAACGCCAGGAAGCCGGTATTCAGCCCCGCCTTGCTCATGAGATTGATATCCTTGTTCGCCTTCATCCGCGGCAGATCGGCCGGGTTCGGGAACGGCATCACCTGACATTCGTTTTTCTCGATTTTGGCAAAACGGACCGACGCATCCGGCGTAATGGTAAACACCAGCCGATCCAGCTTCGATTTCCCCTGCCAGTAGTCCGGGAAGGGGGTGAACAGGATGCGGGAGTCTTTCTGGTATTGCGCCAGTTTAAAGGGGCCGGTGCCGATGGGCTCCATGTCCACCTTCTCCGGCGTGCCCGCCTTGAGCATCGCGTCGGCATATTCCGCCGAAAGAATGGAGGCAAAATACCACGCCAGATCGGCGACAAATGGCGCTTCCGGGTGCGCCAGGGTAAAGCGCACGGTATGGTCATCCACTTTATCAATCGCGGTGATTAAACTGCCAAACTCCAGGCTTTCGAAGTTGGAATAGCTGCCGTTAGAGACGTTATGGTAAGGATGATTCGCATCCTTCTGGCGCATAAACGAGAAAATCACATCATCGGCATTAAAGTCGCGCGTTGGCGTAAAGGACTTATTGCTCTGGAATTTCACCCCTTTGCGCAGATGGAAGGTATAGACCTTGCCGTCATCGCTCACCTCCCAGCGCTCCGCGAGGCTCGGCACCAGCTCCGTGGTGCCGGGTTTGAAATCGACCAGCCGGTTATAGACCGGCACCGCGCTGGCGTCCACGCTGGTACCCGAGGTATATAACTGAGGATTAAAATTTTCCGGAGACCCTTCGGAGCAATACACCAGCGTTTTCGCAGCTACGGTGGAACTGACCGTAAGCGCAGCGAGTGCCAGGGTTAACGTTGTGAGTTTGCTTTTCATCATTTATTCCTGTCTTTTAATTCGACGGCTAATTAATTCTTTTGCCATTTCATAAATAACATTAAAGTGAGGGAGCAAACACCCGAAAAATAAATAAGGAAGAAAACACTATGGGCTCGCCGCTTTCCAGACAATTAACGCAACGCTTTTTCCGTTATCTCGCCATCACCAGCCAGAGCGATGCAAAAGTCAGCACTCTCCCTTCCACTCCGGGCCAGCATGAGATGGCGCGGGAACTGGCGAAAGAGCTGACACAGCTGGGCTTAGACGACATTGTCATCGATGAATTTGCCACGGTCACCGCGGTAAAAAAAGGCAATGTGCCCGGCGCGCCGCGGATTGGATTTATTACCCATATTGATACCGTTGACGTGGGATTATCACCGGATATTCATCCACAAATATTAACCTTTAATGGTGAAGACCTCTGTCTGAATAAAGAGAAAGAGATCTGGCTTCGCGTCAATGAGCACCCGGAAATTCTGGCCTATCCCGGCGAAGAGATTATTTTCAGCGATGGAACCAGCGTATTAGGCGCAGATAATAAAGCCGCCGTGACCGTGGTGATGACCCTGCTGGAAAACCTGACGTCGGCGCATCAGCATGGGGATATCGTGGTTGCGTTTGTGCCGGATGAGGAGATTGGCCTGAAGGGGGCAAAAGCGCTGGATCTGAAGCGCTTCGACGTTGATTTTGCCTGGACGATTGACTGCTGCGAGCTGGGCGAAATTGTCTATGAAAACTTTAACGCGGCGGCGGCAGAAATCCGTTTTACCGGCGTCACCGCGCACCCCATGTCAGCCAAAGGCGTGCTGGTGAACCCGCTGCTGATGGCGACGGATTTCATTAACCATTTTGACCGCCAGCAAACCCCGGAGTGCACCGAGGGGCGTGAGGGCTATATCTGGTTTAACGGCATTCAGGCCGGGCAAAACGAGGCCGTACTGAGAGCGAATATCCGCGACTTCGATCAGGCAAGCTTTGCCGCCCGTAAGCGGCAGATTGCCGACGTCGCGGCGCTGATTGCCGCCCGACACCCCACCGCAAAGGTGGAGTACCAGATTGAGGATACCTACAGCAATATCAGCAATGCGATTGGGGAAGATCGCCGGGCCATAGACCTGATGTTTGCGGCAATGGAATCCCTTGGGATCACCCCCAAACCCACCCCGATGCGCGGCGGAACAGACGGCGCGGCGCTTTCAGCCAAAGGGTTGTTAACCCCGAACTTCTTCACCGGCGCGCACAATTTCCACTCACGGTTTGAGTTTCTGCCGCTGTCGTCGTTCGAGGCCTCTTACCACACAGCCCTGCAACTCTGTCTGCTGGCCGCCCGTTAAGCGGGTTTACGTGCCAGCAGGGTCGCGAAGCGCAATTTGATGCGGTTGCCGTTCTCGTCGGTGCGATGCAGTTCGCCGGGATCTTCGTTGTACTTAAGCAGATCCCAGCCTTCGTAATAGTGGCTCAGTTCGCCGGTTTTGAATGCAAACGGGAAGCCGACGGTACAAGGGTAATCCGCGGTATCCATGGCGGCCACAATCAGGTTGTAACCGCCCGGTTTCGTGCAGCGCTGCATATTGGCGATCAAACCAGGGATGGTTTTCGCTTCAAGGAACATCAGCACCACGGTGGAGAGAATGAAATCGTATTCCCCGTCAAAGCTCAGGCTGTTCAGGTCTTTGATCGCCGTCTGCAGATTCGCTATGCCTTCCGCCGCTTTAATGCGTTCGATGTTATCGATGCTCATGGGGTTTTTATCCCACGCCGTCACATCGTAACCGTTAGCGGCCAGATAGAGGCTGTTGCGGCCATTGCCGCAGCCGAGATCGAGCGTTTTACCGGGCTTAACGATCTCTGCGCTGTACAGCACCTCTGAATGGGTACGGGTGAGTCCATATTTCTCGGTGAAGTAGTTTTCGTCGACAGCCATTATTGTTCCTCAGATTGCATAAGCCGTGCTTTCTCAGTGCGCACCAGAAGTTTGCCCTGTATCAGCAGGATGAATGTACGAACCAACAGCATCCCAATGATGAAGTTAGTGAAGATAAAGAGCGGCACGGCAATGGCGTGGAAAAAGCCTGACGCGCTGCTGTGCCCCAGATGCAGACCGGTGGTTGCCAGTGCCGACACGCCAAACGAGAAGCTCCAGAACGATGCGTTAAACGGCTGAGACATATACCACGGCAACAGACGCAACATAAACAGCAGTTGCAACAGGCCATAACCGAACAGCATTTTGGCAAAGGTATCGGCTTCCCCGCCGTTGACGCTAATCCAGGCGCTGCAGGCCACCAGCGCCGGGGCCAGTTGAATACCCAGCGACGTACGCAGTGCGGTGGGCAGTTCACCCGCGCTGCGAAGGCGCTGGAGAATAACCGGTTCCAGGCTGAGCCAGGAAAAGACACCTGCGCCGAGGAAGACTAACCCTGCATCGTTAAACCCCAGCGCACCACACGCCATCGCGCTGATAAAATTGTTTGCCACCGTAGGCAGATATAACCCCGGCGTTGTCGCCTCCTGAGGATGGTTACCGCGCCATAGCCCGGCGCTTTGCCAGGCGGCATAGGCAAGCTGCACCACCACGCCCACGGCAAATAACACCAGCGAAACCGGGCGGTACCAGGGGACAAACCCAATGGCAACCAGCATCGTGGTGGCCGGAAAAAGGCTGACAAAGCTGCTCATTACCGGGTGTCGCATTTCCGCCAGCACGCTATGCGGGAAACGCACCGCGCGCGTAATAAACGCCACCGTCAGTAAAAACCAACATACCACCGCAAGGGCAACCAACCCCTCACCCGGCCAGCGCGTAACCGGCCAGAGGGTGCTGGCGTATCGCCAGGCGAACCCCATGCCGATAATGCCAAGGACCATGCCAAAATAACCTGCGGGCAGGTTAAGTACCTGCCGGGTTTCGTCATTTTTATTCATTAATTTTAAATTTTAAAATGTATTTGAAATGCCATTTTAAGGTGTTTCCGCCTCGGATGCCAGCACAACGCAAAGCTGAAAGTTTGCTACGTTTAGTGAAGACGCTCACCAGGGATAACACGATGAAAAAGTATCGGCTCAGCGATGAAACCCGGCTCTGGCACTGGAAAAACGGCGAAACGCCCCACTCGGCTACGTTAAAGCAGATTATCGCCACGACAGATTTTAATGACGTCGCCGCCGGGACGAAAGGCGGCTGGATTGAGGATGAACGCACCTTGTCTCAGGAGGGGAACTGCTGGATCTACGACGAAAACAGCGTGGTCTTCGCCGGTGCGACCGTCTCCGGTAATGCCCGTCTGACCCTGCCGTGCGTCGTCAGCGACCATGCCCATATTAGCGGCAACAGCTGGCTGGACGGGGCAAACGTGAGCCATGGGGCGCGAATAAGTGACAACGTCACCATCCAGAACTCCACCGTACGGGGGGAATGCCATATTTTTGGTGATGCCCGGGTGCTGCATAACAGCATGATTATCGCCGCCAAAGGCTTAACCCCAGACCAGGAGCAGATCCTTAAAATCTACGACAACGCGACCGTCAGCCAGTCGCGCGTGGTGCATCAGGCGCAAATCTACGGCGAGGCCATCGTCAATTATGCGTTTATCGAGCACCGTGCCGAGGTGTTCGACAAGGCCATTCTTGAAGGGAACGATATCAATAACGTCTGGGTCTGCGACTGCGCAAAAGTGTACGGCAACGCGCGCCTGATTGCCGGATTCGACGACGATGCCATCCCTACCGTGCGCTACAGCTCTCAGGTGGCTGAGAATGCGGTGGTGGAAGGCAACTGCGTAATTAAGCACCACGTGCTGATTGGCGGTCAGGCGTGGCTACGCGGGGGGCCGATCATGATTGATGATAAGGTCGTGATTCAGGGACGGGCGCGGATAAGCGGCGACGTACTGATTGAGCACCACGTTGAAATCACCGACGATGCCGTCATTGAGGCTTTCGACGGCGACAGCATTCATCTGCGCGGCGAAAAAGTAGTTAACGGCGAGAGTCGAATCACCCGCACGCCTCTGCTGGGCGCGCTATAGGGGGAAGATACCGGGATAATTTCGGATTTTGCTGCGGTTATTGCCCCTCACCCCAGCCCTCACCCAAAGGGAGAGGGGGCCGTCTGTGCAGGCATTATTTGTGGGGATCCCTCTCCCAAAGGGAGAGGGAATCGATCGTTAACGCATTACCCGGTCGTCAACGTAATTACGTTTGTCCGGCGCTGGCGGGAAATACTGATACAGCCAGGTTTCACTGATGGCATCGCCCTGACAGCGCAGGAACAGGCGCATGTCCACCGGCTCCGTCGAATCGGACGTTGGGTACCAGTCAAACAGAATGCGGTATCCGTCAAACGGCTCAACGTAGAGGATTTCCACCTGCTTCGCTTCACCGCTGGAGAGCGTAATCACCGGCTCAATCCCCTTCGGCGCGGCCGCTTTCAGATCGCCGCCGACAAAGTCGATGGCGAAGCGGCGGGCCCACACTTTCGGGTAGTGTTCACCTGGCGCCCAGCCTTCCGGGAAGCCACCCATACCGGTACGCGTCGCGAAGACGTTGGCCAGCGGGGAACGTACCGGCGGCATGGCACTCCAGTACAGGCGATATTTGAAGTCCAGCTCATCGCCCGCTTTGACCGCTTTTTCCGGCTGCCAGAAGCAAACCACGTTATCCAGCGTTTCACCCGTGGTCGGGATCTCCATCAGGCCAACCGCACCTTTACCCCAGTCGTTACGCGGCTCCACCCACAGGCTTGGGCGTTTGTTATACCAGCCCATCACGTCCTGATAGTGGGAGAAATCCCGGTCAAGCTGCAGCAAACCAAACCCTTTCGGGTTTTTATCGACAAAGGCATTGAACTGCAATTTCTGCGGGTTGTTCAGCGGACGGCAGATCCACTCGCCGTTACCGCGCCACATGGCCAGACGGTCAGAGTCATGGATCTGCGGATGAATGGTGTCGCACATACGGCGCTCGTTATTGCCGCAGCTGAACATACTGGTCATCGGCGCGATACCGAGCTGTTTGATGTCTTTACGCGCATAGAGATGGTTTTCCACCTCCATGATCACCTGGCTCTTCTCGCAGTGGATCACGAACTTATAGGCACCGGTAATGCTTGGGCTGTCCAGCAGCGTATAGACGGTAAAGGTGGTGTCGCCCGGTTTGACGGTTTCAAACCAGAAGGCCGTGAAATCAGGAAACTCTTCCGGCGTGTCGGTAAAGGTGTCCACCGCCAGACCACGCGCCGACAGGCCGTACTGGTAAGTGTCATCCACCGCACGGAAATAGCTCGCGCCGAGGAAAGAGACAATATCGCGACGCGCCAGCTCAGGTGCTTTGAAGGCGCGGAAGCCAGCAAAACCGAGGTCGCTCTGCCCTTCCAGCTGTTTGGTATCTACCCCGGTATCCCCGTAGCTGAACAGCTCCGGGCGGAAGTGGATCTCACGCGCCTGGGAGGTCGACTGGTCCAGGGAGAACATCCGCACGCGGCGGCGGAAGCCCATCCCCATGTGGAAGAACTGCACGTCAAGCTGACGGCCTTCAATGTTGTTCCACAGGGACTGCTTTTCATCGTACCGGATGGCGTTATAGGCCTGCGGCGTCATGGTTGCCAGCGTTTCCGGCAGCGGACGCGGCGCACCACCCCACGGGGTTTTCGCCAGGTCATGGGCCATGGATTGCAGTACGGAGAAGTCAAAACGACGGCTCTGGCCATCGGCGATGTCAGAGTCAGCGGCATAGGCCGCTCTGGAGAACAGTGAAGCAAGGCCAGAAGTGCCGCTCAGGGCTGCCATTGCCAGCGAACCTTGTAAAAAACGTCTGCGATTCATGCCTGGAAAAACGTCCTTATGGTCGTGTGAATGTGTTTCGCGCTCGGCGAAATGACGGCAAGAAAGAACGCACAGCCTAAACAAAAATGGTTAAGAATCCAATTGTTGGCCGGTGATTATATGAGCAAAGTGAGAAATATTTTCTGTCGACCAGAACGGCCCGAAAGTGGTGTAAAGAAAGCCTGGAAAGTGTGAAGAAAAATGCCCCGGTGCGACATCGACAACCGGGGCGAAATGAGGTGGTTATTTTACGCTGACATCGATACCCGGGAAGTACTTATCAGCGAGTTTTGCGATCGTGCCGTCGGCACGAACTTTATCAATCGCGGCATCAAGCTGCTTTTTGGTGGCCTCATCCCCTTTGCGCAGCCCAAAGCCGATTCCACTGCCGAGGATGGTGTCGTCAGACACCGGTTTGCCGATAAAGCCAAACCCTTTCCCCTGCGGCTTGCTCAGGAACCCTGCCTGCCCGGCCGCGGACATCACCAGCGAGGCGTCGATGCGGCCATTCAGCAAATCGCCCCACGCCATATTCTGATCTTTATACGACACTACGGTGACACCCTGCTTTTCCCAGTGCTCTTTGGCATAGGTTTCCTGAATGGAACCCTGCAACACGCCAATGGTTTTGCCCTTCAGCCCTTCAGGTGTCGCCTCTACTGCGGTTCCGGCCTTGCCCACTAACTGCGAGGGGATGCGGTAGATAGGTTGGGTAAAATCAATACTTTTGCGCCGCTGTTCGGTGATGTTCATCGCCGAGTTGATGGCATCAAATTTCTTCGCCACCAGTCCCGGAATCAACGCATCAAAGGATGTTTCCACCCAGGTGCATTTCAGCGCTGCGGCTTTGCAAATGGCATTCCCCAATTCAACGTCAAACCCTTCCAGCTCGCCGGAGGCATTGCGGCTCTCAAACGGTGGGTATTCCGCTTCCAGCCCGTACCGCAGTTCGGTGGCCGCGAATGACGAAAACGTACACAGCAGTCCCATGCCGACAACTAACGCGCGTAATTTCATCTCAAACTCCTTAGCGTGGTTTAACCCGACACAGGGCCTGGGCACCTGCCCGTAACGTCGCCTCATCTTTGGCAAAAGAGAGACGAATCAATTTATTGTCCGTACCATCCGTATAGAAAGCGGACAGCGGAATGGTCGCGACACCGCACTCAACGATCAGCCGTTTCACCATCTCGCTGTCGGACTCGTCGCTGAATGGGCTGTAATCTGCCAGCAGGAAGAACGAGCCCGCGCTCGGCAGCAGTTTAAACGGCGACTCAGCCAGCAGAGTTTGCAGCAGATCGCGCTTGCGCTGATAAAACGTCGCCAGCGACAGCCAGGTTTGCGGATCGGTCATATGTTCGGCAAACGCATGCTGCATTGGCGTATCGGCAGAAAACATCAAAAATTGATGCACTTTACAAATCTCTTCCATCAGTGCCGCCGGTGCAACACAGTACCCCACGCGCCATCCGGTAACGTGATAGGTTTTTCCGAAGGAAGAGATAATGACGCTACGCTCCGCCAACTGAGGGTGTGTGGCCATACCGTGGTGCGGCTCATCGTCAAAAACGACGTGCTCGTACACTTCGTCAGACAAAATAATGATATCGGTATTGCGCGTCACGGCCACCAGCTGCTGCAGGTCATTCGCGGAGAACACCTGCCCGCTTGGATTATGTGGCGTGTTGATGATGATCATACGCGTTTTGGGGGTGATGGCCGCGCGGACCTCATCCCAGTTCACGGCAAAATCCGGCACCGTGAGTTTGATGGCGACCGGGGTGGCGCCCTGAAGGCGAACAATCGGCGCGTAGCTATCAAATGACGGTTCGAAGTAGATCACCTCATCGCCCGGATGCACCAGCCCGCTGATGGCGGAATAGAGCCCCTGGCTGGCACTGGCGGTAACCAGCACCTCGCGCCCCGGGTCATACGTGGTGCCGTAAAGGGTGGCAATTTTCTCCGCGATACGCTCTTTCAAAGGCTGCAGGCCGGTCATCGCGGCATACTGGTTATGCCCTGCCTCCATTGCGCGGGTTACGCCCGCAATCAGTTTCGGGTCGCAGGAAAAATTCGGTGCGCCCTGAGAAAGATTGATGGCGTTGTGCTGAGCAGAAAGCTGGCCGATTACGGTAAAAATGGTGGTACCCACATCCGGTAATTTGGAACGGGTTTGTACCGCGGTCTTCAGGGTCATCATTTATCCTTCTCATAGGGATTGCATAACTATTCAAACAACAACGCCGTTGCCGGGACAATCGAATTGTTGTCATAATAGCCATGAGAAAAATGCATAGCTGAGGTGTTTTTATGTCGCGCCGTTCGCTCCCGCTCAATGCCATCGACGCCTTCCTGGTGACCGCGCGTCACCTGAATCTCACCCATGCCGCCAGAGAGCTTTGTCTGACTCAGGGGGCCGTGAGCCGTAAAATCGCCGCTCTGGAAGCGTGGTTTGGCTTTCCGCTGTTTGAGCGCCACGCGCGCGGGTTGCGCCTCTCTTCCCAGGGCAGCGCCCTGCTGCCGGAGCTACAATCCGCTTTCGAACAGATGCTGAACGTGGCCGATCGGGCCCGCGCCCAGCATACGGTGATCCGGCTTAAAGCGCCCACCTGCGCCATGCGCTGGCTGGTGCCGCGCCTGCTGGAGGTAGAGCGCGAACAGCCCGATCTGCAAATCGCGTTGACCACCACCACCGATCATAACGTCAACTTTAAAACCGAATCCTACGACGCCGCCATCGTGTTTGGCACGCACATGAGCGCGGGCGATCTGCTGTTCGAAGAGGCGTTAACTCCGGTGCTCAGCCCGCTGCGGGCGGGGACCGGACTGGGTTCATTGACCTTTCTTCACCCGACACGGGATAAAACCGACTGGTCACTGTGGCTGGCGAAACAGGAGGAGCCGGGCGTTGTTATGCACAAAAATCAACACTTCGACACGATGGATCTCGCCATTACGGCGGCCATTCAGGGGCTGGGCGTCGCCATCGCCGATGAAACGCTGGTGGAAGAGGACATCCGCGCAGGAAGGCTGGTGCGGCCTTTTGCGACCAGTATCAAAACCGGTGCGAGCTACCGGCTGGTGCTGCGCGAAGCGCCAGGCACGGAAAACGGCCTGGCCGCGTTTCGCGCCTGTTTGCTTAATCGAGGTTAACGTGGTGCTTCATCACCCGTTTGAAGAGGCTCATGCGGGCGCGCATAAAGCGGTTTTCAAGCTTAAAACCTGCATGCTTATTCACACCAATGCGTAACAGGACGTCGCGCCCTTTACGGCAGGCTGGCCAGTGCGTCGGCCCAGGCAGGCTGTCACGATGCCCCGCATCGCGGGCAAAACTCACCCAGTAGTCGGCCACGTGGGCGGCGAACTGTACATCACGCGCGTTCACATACTGCCGTGAAGGTTCCACCTCTCCGAGCGTATCAAACACATACGGCACCTCGTTGCCGTGCCAGGCACCGTTGATATAGGTGGCGTGCTCCGCTTCGGCCACATAGTCAAACCAGTAGCGCCAGCACGGCGCGCCGACGCGCTGCTGGGCCTGCATCACCACATAGCCCATGGTGGTGAACGCCATATCCCGGCACACCTGCCTTCCCAGCTCTTCATCGCCTTTCACGCCTGGATAGAGCAGCTTGATCAGCCCCAGACCAAAGCGCCGCTCCCGGCGGAGCTTCTGAATTTGTCCGGCGAGATCGATGCCAAACACCGCCATTACGCTCGCCTCGTCGCTGTTGGAGCCAATCATGATGGGGACAGGCTGCTGACGGGCGGCGAAGAAGACGTCCAGCATCGGCTCCGGGAGAACACAATCTCCGGCAACAGGGGCCGGGGCGATATTCAGCGGTGCCGTTAACGGCCAGAACGACTCAGGTGGAATAGCACGCAACTGCTCCGCTGTCGCGTTCTCCAGCCCAAAATGCGCGGCCAGCGCTTCCCCTTTTCGCAGGGCCTGCTCGCGCGGGGTATCCGGCAAGGTATAGCCACTTTGCACAATCGCTTTATGAAATAACCCTTTCGCCAGCGGCGAGGCCAGCAGCGACAACACGCTGCGTGCGCCAGCTGATTCACCAAACAGCGTGACGTTTTCGGGATTGCCCCCAAAGGCGGCGATATTGTCCCGCACCCATTCGAGGGCGGCGATCTGATCCAGCAGGGCAAAATTATGCACCACGCGATCTTCTTCCCCCTCCAGCGCAGGATGGGCGAAAAAGCCGAGATGACCAAGACGGTAATTGAGGGTGACCACCACCACGCCGCGTTCCGCCAGCGCCCTGCCGTTATAGGGCGGTAACCCACCCGCGCCGAGCGTGAACCCACCACCGTGCAGCCAGACCATCACCGGCAGCGGCTCAACGCGGTCAACGGGTGACCACACGTTTAGATAAAGACAATCCTCTGAAAACTGTCCGGGATCCCCGCCGCCCAGCTCCTGGCAATATTCGCTGCTTTGCCAGCTTGAGGCGGAAAACGCCGTTGCCGTGCGAACCCCATCCCAGCGTTCGGGCGGTCGCGGTGAGCGCCAGCGCCAGTTGCCAACGGGCGGTGCGGCGTAGGGAATGCCGTACCACGCCTGAACAGTATTATCCGTAAAACCAGCCAGTGCGCCGTAGCGCGTTTCAACCACAGGGGCGGAGGGATATTGCATAACTACCTTCTTTTTCCATCACACCCCTGAAGAGTAACGATTTCAGAGCAAACCGCAACGCTGTTTGCTGCGGGTTTCCGCCTCCTCGTACAGTGCGAACTCGTCATAGACCGGGCAGCCCAGCGCCGCTTCGAAGGCATCCCGGCTGGCGTTACCGTGGCTGCGCGCCTGGGTTTCATTCCCGAGATTGGACTGGAAAATCCCTGCGGCGCTGACCGGCAGGAAATCTTCGTAGGTGATCGGCTGGGCAACCACCCACCCGCGTTCAATTAACGGCTGCGGATCGTCGCCCGGACGAAACGCATGACGATGCGCTTCACCCGCTGGCGTCAGGCGATAGCGGAAATACGCCAGCTCCTGTCGGCGCATCATCAGCTCGCTGTCCGGGAAGGCGCTGAACACTTCACGCAGATGAAGCTGATGGGTCAGGTTGTCTTTACCGGTGCCGGACTCGGCGAGCAAACTGTCATAAAGCTCGCGACCTTTCGGCGTCAACGCCACCCCGCGCTGTTCAATTTCACCAAAGCGCGCGGTATGGGTGCCTTTATGTTCCCCGGCAAACAGCACCGGCTCTTCCAGCGCCTTGAAGCTGGTCTGACGCAATAACACCGGCACCTCGCGGCGCGGCGGCCCTTCAATCAGAATTTTGGGTTCAATGCCGTACTTCGGCATCAGCTCCTGCACCCGGTCAATATCCAGCGTGCGTGGCGTAAGGTGGTTGATGTGGCATCCCGGGAAACAGACCACATCCGCAATCAGGCGATGCTCATTATGCAGCGCCAGATAGGTCTCCTGATCGACCGTCGCATGACGGTGCCAGCGGAAGGTTTCTAACGCTTCCTGAACAAACTCCCGCGCCTGCGCCTCGGTGAACGCCCCTTCTTTTTCATGCAGTTCGATGAGCGCCAGGCAGCGCGGCGTAAAGATGTTGCGGTGAGAGAGGATCTCCGCCGCCCGCTCGCGCAGGGCAACGTTCTCAATCAACTCAAGGCGCAGCAGTGAGGTAAAGATACGAAACGGGTTACGGCACAGCGCCGCATCATCCACCGGGCGAAATGCCGTCGAGTGAACCGGAACGCCCGCCTGAGAGAGATCATAGTAGCTGACCGGGTACATGCCCATGATGGCAAACATACGACGCAGGGTAGAAAGCTCTTTTGCGGTGCCCACGCGGATAGCCCCGTGACGCTCCACATTCAGGCGCGCCAGCTCATCTGCATTCGCCAGTTGTTCATGTAAGAGTGGATTGTTTTCCAGAACCGCCAGGTTTACGTCCGCGACCAGCTCAAGCAAGGTGCCGTACTGCGGAACTTCCTGCTGGTACATCGCCGACATAGCCTGCGAAAAATGTTCCCGAATATCATCAGCCGTGATGGTGTTCGCCATGGTGTCATGCCTCCAGTGAATATTACCTGGAGTGTAGAGAAACCCGTTCCTTCCGGGGGGAAGAATTTACGATTTGTGATCTTACGACGACAGTGGTCAAACCGTGTGCTGCCCGAACCTGTCGCGGCCGTACCAGGCCCCCTTCCTTTCCCCCCGGCCCGTCGTCCAGGAGTTTCCTTATAATTAATGATTATTCTGTTTTCTAGCTATAAAGGAGTAATTTTGGAGGCCATCCAGGCTAAAAATTGAACGAAATTGTGGCGCTACAATTTTTATCCTCACCTTTCAGGTTTTTAGCGGCAACTTAGGATTAATCCGAGCATTTTTTTACAAGTCCTTCCCACTCATCCATATTTTTTCGCCAAACGAAGCGTAAACCCACCAATATTTTTAAATAACGCAACCGTGAATGGCGAAACGCATTTGACGCATGCCGCACAGCGTCTAAAGTTATTACTCGAACGACGAGTGATACGGAATATTTCTGTATCGTACTGACATAACCAATATATGACTATGAGGTTTAATATGGCAGAGCATCGTGGTGGTTCCGGTAATTTCGCTGAAGACCGTGAAAAAGCATCAGAAGCTGGACGTAAAGGCGGCCAGCACAGCGGCGGTAATTTCAAAAACGATCCGCAACGCGCATCTGAAGCAGGTAAGAAAGGGGGTCAGAATAGTCACGGCGGAGGCCGTAAATCTGATAACTCCTGATTTTATTAAGCTGTCTCAGTAATACCAGAGAGCATGCTGCGGGCCGAAAGGCTCGCAGTTCCCTTAACGTTTTAACCGGAGCAAAATATATGAATATGAAAAGTATCGAGGATGTTTTTATTCATCTACTGTCCGATACCTACAGCGCGGAAAAACAGCTCACCCGAGCCCTGAGCAAACTTGCCCGTGCCGCCTCCAGTGAAAAGCTCAGCGCGGCTTTCACCGCCCACCTTGAGGAGACGCAGGGTCAGATTGAGCGTATCGATCAGATTATCGAACAGGAAGACGGTATTAAGCTTAAGCGAATGAAATGTGTGGCAATGGAAGGCTTAATTGAAGAGGCCAATGAGGTCATCGAAAGCACAGAAAAAAATGAAGTCCGTGATGCAGCATTAATTGCCGCTGCGCAAAAAGTGGAACATTACGAAATTGCCAGTTACGGTACCCTTGCCACATTAGCAGAACAACTTGGCTATAAAAAAGCCGTTAAACTTCTTGCCGAAACACTGGAAGAAGAAAAAGAAACCGATCTTAAACTCACCGACCTGGCCGTAGGAAATATTAACCAAAAAGCGCAAAAATGACGCTATAACACAGGTTAAATATAATGAGCATCAGTCCCAGGACAATTAAACGGTGCCATTTAACGGCAGCTATAATATGGTTCATCCTTGCTATTCCTTCCGTAATATGGTGGAAGAATAGCGTACTATGGGTCATTATCATCAGTATTTACGCCAATATTGTCGGCCATTTATCTGGCTACAGTGCCGCACGTGCCGATCAGGCTGCTGAAAGTGAGACCAAATAAGCGAACCTATAATGAGGAACGAAATATGAATCACGTAGAACACTACCATGACTGGCTACGCGATGCCCATGCAATGGAAAAGCAAGCCGAATCAATGCTGGAATCGATGGCCAGCCGTATTGAAAATTATCCTGATGTTCGCGCCCGTATTGAGCAGCACATTAATGAGACAAAACGGCAAATCACATTGCTGGAGGAAATCCTCGATCGTAATGATATTTCTCGTTCGGTTTTAAAAGACTCGATGAGCAAAATGGCTGCGCTCGGCCAGTCCATCGGCGGCATGTTCCCGTCCGATGAGATTGTTAAAGGCTCCATCAGCGGCTATGTTTTCGAACAGTTCGAAATTGCCTGCTACACCTCCCTGCTGGCCGCGGCCAAAAAAGCGGGCGACACCGCCTCTGTACCCGCCATTGAAACCATTCTCGCCGAAGAGCGCGAGATGGCCGACTGGCTAATTCGTCACATTCCGCAAACGACGGAACAGTTCCTGCTGCGTTCTGATGCATCAGGTGTCGAAGCGAAAAAATAAACCACAGGAGAGTGTATGTTTCGACACGTCAAACAGCTGCAATACACGGTTCGCGTTGCTGAACCGAATCCCGGCCTCGCCAATCTTATGCTGGAACAATTTGGCGGGCCGCAGGGTGAACTGGCGGCCGCCTGCCGCTACTTCACCCAGGGCCTGAGTGATGACGATCCTGGCCGTAAAGATATGCTGATGGATATCGCGACCGAAGAGTTGAGCCACCTCGAAATCATCGGGACGCTGGTCGGCATGCTGAATAAAGGGGCCAAAGGCGCGCTGGCGGAAGGGGTAGAGAACGAAGCCGAGCTGTACCGGTCCATGACCGAAAACGGCAACGACAGCCATATCACCTCCCTGCTCTACGGCGGCGGTACCCCGCTCACTAACTCCGCGGGTGTGCCCTGGACGGCGGCCTATGTTGATACCATTGGTGAACCCACGGCGGATCTGCGCTCGAACGTGGCCGCAGAGGCGCGGGCAAAAATCATCTATGAGCGTCTGATCAACGTGACAGACGATCCCGGGGTGAAAGATGCACTGGCGTTTCTGATGACGCGAGAGGCGGCGCACCAGCTCTCCTTCGAGAAGGCGCTTCAGTCTATTCGCAATAATTTCCCGCCGGGGAAATTGCCGCCAATCGAGGAATTCACCAACAAGTACTACAATATGTCTGAAGGTGGCGAGGTCCGCGGAAGCTGGAACAGCGATAAGCATTTCGACTACGTTGAGGCCCCCCAACCTGCGGTTGACGGTGGAGACGGGAGTGCAAGCGTGACGCTTTCGACCGAACAGGCTACGCTCGTCAAGGCGATGTCTGCTCGCACAAAATCCGATCCGAACGCCGACCCGTTAACAGGTGCCGAGCTAGGCGCCGGTAAGAAAAAACCGTAACCGGTTTTGCCAGGCAGCTCCCGCTGCCTGGTAATTCTCGTGCCCCATCGTTCCAGAGGTACGGACCATGTTCGAACTCGACGCGTTTCATCTGGCGAGAATTCAGTTCGCTTTTACCGTCTCGTTTCATATTCTCTTCCCGGCGATCACCATCGGGCTTGCCAGCTATCTGGTGGTGCTCGAAGGGATGTGGCTGCGTACCAAAAACGACGTCTGGCGCTCCCTGTACCATTTCTGGCTCAAAATATTTGCCGTCAACTTTGGTATGGGCGTTGTGTCCGGGCTGGTCATGGCCTATCAGTTCGGCACCAACTGGAGCGGGTTCTCTCAGTTTGCAGGCAGCATTACCGGGCCATTGCTGACCTACGAGGTATTAACCGCTTTCTTCCTTGAGGCCGGTTTCCTCGGCGTAATGCTGTTCGGCTGGAACAAGGTTGGACCGGGACTGCACTTCTTCGCAACCTGCATGGTGGCGCTGGGTACGCTAATGTCCACCTTCTGGATCCTCGCCTCTAACAGCTGGATGCACACTCCGCAGGGCTTCACCATTGAGAACGGTCAGGTGATCCCTGAAGACTGGCTGGCCGTCATCTTCAACCCCTCTTTCCCGTACCGGCTGATCCATATGTCCATTGCCGCGTTCCTGTGCAGCGCGCTGTTTGTGGGCGCGTCGGGAGCCTGGCACCTGCTGCGCGGCAACGACACGCCCGCCATTCGCAAAATGTTCTCGATGGCTATGTGGATGGCCCTGCTGGTCGCCCCCATTCAGGCCGTAGTCGGGGATATGCATGGCCTGAACACGCTTGAACATCAGCCTGCCAAAATCGCCGCCATCGAGGGGCACTGGGAAAATCCGCCAGGGGAAGCCACCCCGCTGCTGCTGTTTGGTCTGCCGGATATGGAAGAGGAGCGCACCAAATACGGGCTTGAGATCCCGGCCCTCGGCAGCCTGATCCTCACCCACAGTCTGGATAAACAGGTCCCCGCGCTGAAAGATTTCCCGAAAGAAGATCGCCCGAACTCCACCATCGTCTTCTGGTCGTTCCGCATCATGGTTGGCATGGGGCTGTTGATGATCGCCCTCGGCGTCCTGAGCCTGTGGCTACGCTATCGCCACCGGCTGTATCACTCGCGCCCGTTCCACTGGTTTGCCCTCTGTATGGGGCCAGCCGGTCTGCTGGCGCTGCTCGCTGGCTGGGTGACCACCGAAGTGGGTCGCCAGCCGTGGGTGGTCTACGGTTATCTGCGCACCATCGACGCGGTCTCTCTGCATAGCACGCTGCAGATGAGCATCAGCCTGCTGGCCTTCATCGTCGTTTATTGCTCGGTGTTTGGCGTGGGCTATGTCTACCTTGTGCGTCTGATTAAGAAAGGACCACAGCCGGTGGACACGCTAACCTCGAACACCTCGGGCACTCCCGCCCGTCCGCTGTCTGCCGCTGAGTCTGTTCCGGAAGAGGAGAGAATCTGATGGGCGTCGATATCTCGGTTATCTGGTTTGCCATCATCGTCTTCGCCACCCTGATGTACATCATCATGGATGGCTTTGATTTGGGGATCGGTCTGCTGTTTAACTTCGTGGGCGATGCTAAAGAGCGCGACGTGATGGTGAACAGCGTGGCCCCCGTCTGGGACGGCAACGAAACCTGGCTGGTGCTGGGCGGCGCAGGGCTGTTTGGCGCCTTTCCGCTGGCCTATGCGGTGATCATCGATGCGCTCACCATTCCGCTTACCGCCATGCTGATCGGTCTTATCTTTCGCGGTGTCGCCTTTGAGTTCCGCTTCAAAGCGACGCCCTCTCACCGCCAGTTCTGGGACTATGCCTTTGCGGGAGGCTCGCTACTCGCCACCTTCAGCCAGGGCGTGGTGGTCGGCGCGGTGATCAACGGTTTTGAAGTAGAAGGCCGACGCTACGTGGGGTCTGCCCTCGACTGGCTGACCCCCTTCAACCTGTTCTGCGGTATCGGGCTAGTGGTGGCCTATACGCTGCTGGGCACCACGTGGCTTATCATGAAAAGCGAAGGTGCACTGCAAAACCGCATGCGCGAGTTGACCCGCCACGTGCTGCTGGCGCTGATTGTCGTCATCGCGGTGGTGAGCATCTGGACGCCACTCGGCTGGCAGTACGTGGCCGAGCGCTGGTTTACCCTGCCTAACTTCTTCTGGTTCCTGCCGGTGCCTCTGCTGGTAGGCGTATTTAGCCTGTGGATCTGGCGCTTGACCCGCAACCCGGCCAGCCACGCGCGTCCGTTCCTGTTGACGCTTGGGCTTATCTTCCTCGGTTTTAGCGGACTGGGCATCAGCCTGTGGCCGAACATTATTCCGCCGGGCATTAGCCTGTGGGA
This sequence comes from Enterobacter cloacae complex sp. 277I4, assembly GCF_050031465.1. Lineage (NCBI taxonomy): Bacteria > Pseudomonadati > Pseudomonadota > Gammaproteobacteria > Enterobacterales > Enterobacteriaceae > Enterobacter > Enterobacter cloacae complex sp. 277I4. The sequence goes on along the minus strand of NZ_JBLGWC010000001.1, from coordinate 2,510,361 downwards.
TGCCGCGGCCCCGCCCGCCAGCCAGCTCTTTATGCTGGTGGGGACGTTACTGATTATTCCGGTGATCCTGGTGTACACCGCCTGGAGTTACTACGTCTTTCGGGGAAAAGTTTCTGATACAGAAGGTTACCACTGAGGTGCAGGATGGCAGGATGGCATACACGGGCCATTATTTATCAAATTGATACGGCACTGTTTTACGATTTAAACGGCGATGGCTGCGGAGACATCGCCGGAATAACGGCCAAATTGCGTTATATACGCCGCATGGGGGCGACAGTAATCTGGATCACTCCGTTTTACCTTACCCCTTTTCTGGACGAAGGGTATGACGTCAGCGACCACCTGCAGGTCGATCCCCGGTTCGGCAAACTGGCGGATATTATCGCTTTTATTGAGCAGGCACGTGAGCTGGGGATGCAGGTCATTATCGAGCTGTTGATCCAGCATACGTCGGACGCCCACCCCTGGTTTCAGGAGGCCCGGCGCAACCCGAAATCCCCCTTTCGCGACTATTACCTGTGGTCAGATAATAACGATGACGATACGCCCCCGATGTTCCCCGGCGTGGAAAAGAGCATCTGGACATGGGATGACGAGGCGGGTCAATACTACCGGCATATGTTTTATCGCCACGAGCCTGATCTCAACCTCACCTCACCAGCGGTAATTAAAGAGATAGAGAACATTATCCTCTTCTGGCTTAAGCTCGGCGTATCGGGATTCCGTCTGGACGCCGCGTCGCATCTCACCACCCAGGCCGGAAGCGGTGACGAGAAAAAGGGGCTGTGGATCCTGGAGCACTTGCGCCGCCTGATTACCCAACATAACCCGCAGGCGATTCTGCTCGGTGAAGTTGACGTAGAAGTGGAAGCCTACAAAGACTATTTCGGCAATAACGACCGCCTTCATCTGGTGCTTAACTTCTGGCTTAACAAATATTTCTACGTGAGCCTGGCCAGGAAAAGCGCCCGCCCGCTGCGCAATGCGGTGAAGAAAATGATCGTCCCGCCAGACTCCTGCTGCTTTGCCAACTGGTTGCGTAACCACGACGAGCTGGATCTGGAGGGGATCGGTAAAAAGGACAAACAGTTCGTCCTCGACACGTTCGCCCCGGATGAAGAGATGAACGTGTACCAGCGTGGGATCCGCCGTCGCCTGGCGCCGATGCTGAATGGCGACCAGAAGCGGCTGGCGCTCTGCCACGCCGTGCTGTTCTCCCTGCCCGGGGTGCCCGTTATGCGCTACGGGGATGAAATCGGCATGGGTGATGATCTGGATTTAGAAGAGCGTTACGCCGTGCGTACGCCCATGCAGTGGGCGCCCTCTCAGGGCGGTGGCTTCTCTGATGCAGACCCGCAGAGCTTTATCGCGCCCATCATTGACCATGGGCCCTATCGTTATCAGAAAATTAACGTGGCGGATTCGCTGTTGCACCGCAACTCGCTGCTGCACCGGATTATAGATATCGCCAACACGCGGTCTGAATTCCCGGAGATTGCCGTGGCGCCGTTTCATCTTATCGCCATCGATAATGATGCAGTGCTGGGAATTTACTACGAGGCTGAAGATCGCAGCATTCTTACCTTTGTTAATTTCAGCGATAAACCGGTGACCTTCACCGCCAGAGGGATCCGCCACGCCACCTGGACCGCCTGTCTGGCAGACAAACGCTACGAGGATGCGCTGGTCTGCGGCAAAACCGTTGAGCTGGATATAGGCGGCTACGGCTATCGCTGGTTCTGGACAAACCGTAGCGCGCTGCGCTGACTACTTTTTGCGGCCGCGCATCAGGCGTGTGAGCACAATCCCTGCGACGGCCAGGGAGCCCAGCAGCACTTTCCCGGGCGCGCCAGAGGAGACGGCGCTGGCGCGCGTTTTCGCCTCAGCAGAGAAATGGCCGTGGATTTTGTGCAGGTCGTTGACCGGCTGGTCGAGGTAATCCCGCCGGTCTTCTGCGTTCAGGGTGTCGGTCATCTGCCCTTCCCAGGCCTTTTTCACCATCAGACGGTCAAGAAAGCCGGGGAAGAGGAACTGGCCGACAATCGACTGGATGGTACTGCTGCCCACCCACAGCTCGCGCACCGGTTTTTGCGCCACCCTGAAAATGGCACTCGCGGCCACTTCCGGCTCAAACACTGGCGGAACCGGGCGCATCGCCCAGGCAAACTTATTCCGTGCCCATTCAAACTGCGGCGTATTTAGCCCCGGCATCTGGACCATGGCGAGCTGCACCCGGCTGTTCTCATGCATCAGCTCGGTACGCACCGCATCGGTAAAGCCCCGGATCGCGGCTTTGGCGCCGCAGTAGGCGGACTGCAAAGGAATGGAGCGGTAGGCCAGCGCGGAGCCAACCTGAATAATTACGCCCCGATCGCGCGGCACCATCAGTTCCAGCGCGGCACGGGTACCGTTCACGTAGCCAAGGTAGGTGACTTCTGTGACGCGGCGAAATTCATCCGGCGTCATGGTCCGAAACGGCGCCAGCACCGCCCCCATGGCATTATTGACCCACACATCTATCGCCCCAAGGCGATACTCAATTTCGTTGGCGGCATCCACCACCGCCTGACTGTCGGCCACATCCGCCTGCACGGCCAACGCATTGACGCCAAAACGGCGTAGCTCTTCCTGGGTCGAGTGAAGGCTTGTCTCCTCGCGCGCAATAATGCCCACATCGTAGCCCGCTTTTGCAAAGTGCAGCGCCGTGGCTTTCCCCACGCCAGCCGTCCCGCCAGTAATGACCATCACTGCCATAAAACCTCCGCGTTATTTCAGCCCGATAATTTCGTCACTAATTCAGCCAGCGAGTAATGCACCGCTTTTTCCACCACGTCCTGACAGTCGCCGGAAAAGAGCACCCTGCTCGTTTCCGTCTTTCCGCCGATATTCCAGGCGAAGCACACGGTCCCCGCCGCCGTGCCGTCATCTCCCCCTTCCGGCCCGGCATACCCGCTGATGGCAATACTGACATCGGCCTGGGCAATGTCGCGTATGCTGGCCGCCATCTCGGTGACGGTCTGTTCACTGACGGCGGTAAACCGCGCGAGGGTTTCCGGGCTTACGCCCAGGATCCTCTCCTTCGCGCTATCGCTGAAGACGACCAGCCCCACATCATAAAAATCGGCAGTGTTCTCTTCCGCGCAGAGCGCCACGGAAAGCTTTCCGCCGGTGCAGGATTCTGCGGTTGTTAAGCGAAGCCCGGCATCGATTAACCTGCTCGCCAGTTTTTTGGTCAGTTCAGCCACGGTAATGGTGTTGTCGTGGTATAGATTGCTCATCATCAGGCCTCTCATTTTTTCTCAGGAATAATGGAAATATGGCCATTGCGTTCCAGAATGGCATATTTGATTTCGCTTAACTTTGTAATACCATTATTCTGCCGGGCTGAAACCAGAATATCATCACATGAAACATCGACCTTTTTGAGTTTATCTGCTAAGGGTACGCCGTTCTCAACCAGAATTACCGGCGTGCCATCCAGAATATTCTCCACCGGCGAAAAATACTTTTTCATCAGTCCAAAAATAATATCCACAACCACCAGCGTGGTGATGGTTATCATTGCGCCCGTGACAGAAAAATCCTCCCCCAGCAGGGCCTGCTGGGTTGCTTCGCTGATAATTAACAGGAGAATAAGGTCAAAGCTGGTCATCTGCAGCAACGCACGTCGTCCGGCCACTTTGAAGACCACCACCAGAAACAGGTAAATTGCCAACGCCCTAAAAACCATATCCATGGCAGCCTCCTAAGGGTAAATAAATTGCCAGAAAGGAATATCCGGCAGGTTGTTTACACGAATGACGTTGTGCCATTTACCGCCTCTGGTCGGGGTAATGAACAGCCAGACCGCAAAATGTGGCGATTTTTCAAGATGATTATAGACAAAATAGAGCGTGTTCCCGCGGCTGTACATGCTGTCTGGCTGCGGCCAGACGCTGCCCGGCTCGTAGGCGTCGCTGCTCTCGCTGGTCATGCTCACAGTGTATTTGCCCTCGTTGTTGACCGGAAAGGTCAGCTGAAGTCGCGACTCCGTTTGCCGACGCGCAAAGCGCTCATAGTTGAGGGTCAGGTTTTTTGCAGAATTGGTTTTCTCCGTGTCACTCACTATCCCACTTGAAAACAGACCGGCAATCGCTGCGATGATAATACTCAGTAACACAATAAATCCGACCTGGCGAAATGCATATTCAAACCTTAGCAAGCGATAACTCTCATTTATCCCGGGTAACTTTTCATTTTTATCATTCATGGCAGCCATCACCGTTTCGCTTATTTACCAAACGTTCTGTTTTGTATGGCGAATGTTTTTAAGACTTATCACATTTGCCACATAAAGGAATAGCAACAATACTTAATAAGTCAAGACACCTTAAATGAAGGATATCAGATGAAATTATCACTTATTTCCGCTTTTTTAATATTTATGGTGCCAACCGCATGGGCTGATAATAACGGCGGGTTACAAAAGGGTGAAGCGCCGCCCCCTCCGCATGCGCTGGATAGCGGTTATCGCGGCACGGATGATGCCCGTATTATGACCATCGACCAGGCGAAACAAATGCATGATGGCGCGACCATTTCACTGCGCGGCAACCTTATTGACGGTAGCGGCGATAAGTATGTATTTCAGGATAAATCCGGAAAAATCGACATTATTATCCCAAAAGCAGTTTTTGACGGCAGAACAGTCAAACCAGACCAGATGATCAGCATTAACGGTTCGCTTGATAAAAAGTCATCGCCTTCCGTGGTGCGTGTCGATCATCTGCAGAAATAACTCAGCGAAGCGTTAACGCTGTATTTTCATCCTAACTCACCTATTGGCTTAAGGAGTCAGCTATGAGTGATACTCAACAACGTACGAACGCTTATCCGCAACCCCCTTTCCCGGAACAGCCGCAGACGCCACCAGGACTGGCTTCTGAGATGCAACCTGTTCCCGATCACGGGGAAACGAGCTATAAAGGCCACGGCCGTCTGGCGGGCAAAAAAGCGCTGATTACCGGCGGTGACTCCGGTATCGGCCGCGCGGTGGCCATTGCCTACGCCCGTGAAGGCGCCGATGTCGCCATTAACTATCTGCCTGAAGAAGAGAAGGACGCCGCAGAGGTTATCGACCTGATCAAGGCCGAAGGGCGCAACGCCGTCGCGCTGCCGGGGGATGTCCGGGATGAAACCTTCTGCCAAAACCTGGTGGAAGAAGCGGTGGCTAAACTTGGCGGGCTGGACATTCTGGTGAACAACGCCGGTCGCCAGCAGTATCGGGAATCGCTGGAAGAACTCACTACCGAAGATTTCGATGCCACGTTTAAAACCAACGTTTATGCCCCGTTCTGGATCACCAAAGCGGCGCTTCGCCATCTGAAAGCCCCTGCGGCAATTATTAACACCTCCTCAGTGCAGGCGGTAAAACCCAGCCCTGTCCTGCTGGACTATGCCCAGACCAAAGCCTGTCTGGCGGTGTTTACCAAATCCCTTGCCAAACAGCTTGGGCCGAAGGGCATTCGCGTTAATGCCGTGGCTCCCGGGCCTTACTGGACGGTGCTGCAATCCAGCGGCGGCCAGCCGATGGAGAAAGTGAAGCAGTTTGGGGGTGACACACCGCTGGGCCGTCCGGGCCAGCCGGTGGAGATTGCACCTTTATACGTCACTCTGGCGTCAGATGAGTGTTCCTTTACGACCGGCCAGGTATGGTGTTCCGACGGCGGTGATGGCGTGATTTAACGTTTCCCTCCCCGAATGTGCAATAAATGAACAAGGACGTTCAGCCCCCCGCCAAAAACATGTTGTAACTCAAACAGATCAAATGTTAAAAATATTTTGCTATCAAGTTATCAAAATTAAACAACTTAGCTTGTCACCCGCATCGCTCTGTTTTTAACATCGCCTATGGAAAAAAATGGTCTGTTCAGTCAGCGCATACGCTTGCGCCATTTGCATACATTTGTGGCCGTCGCTCAACAGGGAACGCTGGGGCGTGCGGCTGAAACCCTTAACCTGAGCCAGCCTGCTCTCTCAAAAACGCTTAACGAGCTGGAACAACTGACCGGTGCCCGTCTGTTCGATCGCGGCCGTCTGGGCGCACAACTGACCCTGGTCGGGGAGCAGTTTCTGACCCATGCAGTCAAAGTGCTTGATGCGCTCAATACCGCCGGACAGGCGCTAAACCGTAAAGAAGAGCAGACGCACGAGATTGTCCGTGTGGGTGCCCTGCCCACGGCGGCGCTGGGCATTCTACCGCCGGTGATCGGTCAGTTTCACAAACAGCAAAAACATACGACCCTGCAGGTCGCCACCATGAATAACACCATGCTGCTTGCGGGGCTGAAATCCGGCGAGCTGGATCTGGGTATCGGACGGATGTCAGATCCCGAACTGATGGTGGGACTGAATTATGAACTGCTGTTCCTGGAATCCCTGAAGCTGGTGGTACGCCCCAACCATCCTCTGTTGCAGGATACGGTTACCCTAAGCAGGGTGATGGAGTGGCCGGTGGTCGTGTCACCAAAAGGTACGGTTCCACGGCAAAATGCCGAAACGTTACTGCAGATGCAGGGCTGTACGCTGCCGACAGGCTGTATTGAAACCCTGTCCGCTTCCCTGTCACGCCAGCTTACCGTGGATTATGACTACGTCTGGTTCGTCCCCTCCGGCGCGGTCAAAGATGATTTACGCCAGGGCACGCTCACCGCACTGCCGGTGACCTCGCCCGGCGCCGGCGAACCGATTGGCATTCTAACCCGCGTTGATACGCCGCTCTCCTCAGGTGCACAGACGCTGCTGAGCGCGATACGTAAATCGATGCCTGCCTGATTCCTTCCCCTTGCCCTAACCCTCTCCCCCCCGGGGCGAGGGTCATTCCTGCGTTCTAATCATTTAATGCGAAATCATTTATTAACAATTGCGCAAAACAATTTAACAGTTTTATCATAGCGACGAATTCACCAAATGGTTCGTAAATGTTTTATAAACCCCGAATTCAAGCGTATTAATCATTATTCCCACTGCATTTATTACCCACCTGGTACACTTCCGGCACGTTATCGTGCTGAGCAGCGGGGGATCTTAAGGAGAAAGAGATGGCATTTGGCAGCGCGCCACGTGGGATACCCCGTATCCTGCAGTGGCTCCTTGCCGGACTGATGGCGATCGTCGGTCTGGCCGTTGGCGGGTTGGGTTTTAAACTCGTCACCGTAGGCGGAAGTGGATACTTCCTGATCATAGGCGTGGTAATGGTGATTGCCGCGATCCTGATTTTCATCAACCGCAACAGCGGGATTGTGTTGTATGGCATCGCGTTTATCGCGTCGCTGTTCTGGGCGGTAAGCGATGCCGGCTGGGATTTCTGGCCGCTCTTCTCACGCCTCTTCACCTTTGCGGTGCTGGCATTCCTGTGTGCCCTCGTCTGGCCGTTCCTGCGTGCGGCAAACCGTGCGACTCCGGTGAAAAAAGGCCCGGCTTTTAGCGTGGCGGCGCTGATCGCCGTGGCAATGCTGGTCAGCCTGGGCTGGATGTTTAAACCCCAAACGCTGGTGGCGGCGAATGAGCCGGTGCCGGTGAAACCGGTCGCGGCTGGCGAACAGCAGAAGAACTGGGAACACTGGGGTAACACCACCCACGGGGATCGTTTTGCGGCCCTTGACCAGATTAACAAGCAGAACGTTAACGAGCTGAAAGTCGCGTGGGTTGCCCATACCGGGGATATCCCTCAGAGCAACGGCTCCGGTGCGGAAGACCAGAACACGCCGCTGCAGATTGGCGACACGCTCTACGTCTGTACGCCGTACAGCAAAGTGCTGGCGCTGGATGTAGATTCCGGGAAAGAGAAGTGGCGTTACGACGCCAAAGCCACGGCCCCGAACTGGCAGCGCTGCCGTGGGCTGGGCTATTTTGAAGATTCACAAAACGTGACAACGTCACAGACAGATGCGCAGCCCGCCGCCTGTCCGCGCCGTCTGTTCCTGCCCACCACCGATGCCCGCCTGATTGCCATCAACGCCGATAACGGTAAAGCCTGCGAAGACTTTGGTGACAAAGGTACCGTGGATCTGAGCGTGGGTATGGGTGAGATAAAACCGGGCTACTATCAGCAAACCTCCACGCCGCTGGTAGCAGGAAACGTGGTGGTGGTCGGCGGACGCGTGGCGGATAACTTCTCCACCGGCGAACCGCCGGGCGTGGTGCGCGCCTATGACGTACATACCGGTAAACTGGCCTGGGCGTGGGATCCGGGTAATCCGGACCTGACCGGCCTGCCGCCGGAAGGCCAGACCTACACGCGCGGTACACCGAACGTCTGGTCTGCAATGTCCTATGACGCAAAACTGAACCTGATTTACCTGCCAACCGGTAACGCCACGCCAGATTTCTGGGCCGGAGAACGCACCGCGCTGGATGATAAATACAGCTCCTCCATCGTTGCCGTTGACGCCACCACCGGCCAGGTCCGCTGGCATTTCCAGACCACCCATCACGACCTGTGGGACTTCGATCTGCCTTCTCAACCGCTGCTGTACGATCTGCCAGACGGTAAAGGCGGAACCACGCCGGTACTGGTGCAGACCAGTAAACAGGGCATGATCTTTATGCTCAACCGCGAAACCGGCAAACCGGTGGCGAAAGTGGAAGAACGGCCGGTCCCGGCGGGTAACGTGCAGGGCGAACGCTACTCCCCGACACAGCCGTATTCCGTCGGTATGCCGATGATTGGCAACCAGACCCTGACCGAGTCCGATATGTGGGGCGCGACGCCTGTCGACCTGCTGTTGTGCCGCATTCAGTTTAAAGAGATGCGCCATCAGGGGGTCTTTACCCCGCCGGGTCTCGATCGTTCCCTGCAGTTCCCTGGCTCACTGGGCGGGATGAACTGGGGCAGCGTCTCAGTCGATCCGAACAACGGGCTGATGTTCGTCAACGATATGCGCCTGGGTCTGGCCAACTACATGGTACCGCGTGCCAGCGTGGCGAAAGACGCCAGCGGGATTGAGATGGGTATTGTGCCCATGGACGGCACGCCGTTCGGCGCCATGCGCGAGCGTTTCCTGTCACCGCTGGGTATTCCGTGCCAGAAACCGCCGTTTGGCACGATGTCCGCGGTTGACCTGAAATCCGGCAAGCTGGTGTGGCAGGTGCCGGTGGGCACCGTGGAAGATACCGGCCCGCTGGGTATTCGCATGCATATGCCGATCCCTATCGGGATGCCAACCCTTGGCGCGTCGCTCTCCACCCAGTCTGGCCTGCTGTTCTTTGCCGGCACTCAGGATTTCTACCTGCGCGCGTTCGATACCGCCACCGGAAAAGAGATCTGGAAAGACCGTCTGCCGGTCGGCAGCCAGTCCGGGCCGATGACCTACGTTTCACCGAAAACTGGTAAACAGTACATCGTCATTAACGCTGGCGGCGCCCGCCAGTCACCGGATCGCGGTGATTACGTTATCGCGTATGCGTTACCCGATAAAAAGTAAGCGATGAAAAAAGGGACCGAAAGGTCCCTTTTTATTTGTAGGTCGGGTAAGGCGAAGCCGCCACCCGACACAACACGCCACTCAGAACGTCTCCCAGTTATCCCCGGAAACCGCTGCCGCCGGACGCAGCGGCGCATTCTTCGCCACTGGCGCAGACGTTGCCGCCCGGCCTTGCTTCGCGCCGCTCAGTCGAAACGCACCCACCGCCTCGGTCAGACGAGCGCCCTGTTCTTCCAGCGACGCCGCCGCGGCGGAAGCCTCTTCCACCAGCGAGGCGTTCTGCTGGGTCACTTTATCCATCTCAGAAATCGCCTGGCTCACCTGCTCAATACCACGGCTCTGTTCATCAGACGCGGCAGCGATCTCCAGCATAATGTCCGTGACGCGTTTAACCGCTTCGACGATTTCATTCATGGTATTACCGGCGGCGACGACCTCACCCGAGCCCTGGTCAATCAGCGAAACGGATTCGTTGATCAGGCTTTCGATCTCTTTGGCGGCATTCGCACTGCGGCTTGCCAGAATACGAACTTCGCTTGCCACCACGGCAAACCCGCGCCCCTGCTCACCCGCACGCGCCGCTTCTACCGCCGCGTTAAGCGCCAGAATATTGGTCTGGAAGGCGATACTGTTAATCACGGCAGTAATTTCGGAAATCTTCTTCGAACTGGTGGAGATATTGCCCATGGTTTTAACCACCCCGGAGACCATCTGGCCGCCACGGCTGGCTTTACCGGAGGCATCTTCCGCCAGCTTGCTGGCATGGTGCGCGTTATCGGCGTTCTGTTTCACCGTCGCGGTGAGCTGCTCCATGCTGGCTGCCGTCTGCTCAATGGCTGCCGCCTGTTGCTCGGTACGGGAAGAGAGGTCGGTGTTGCCTGCGGAGATTTCGCTGGTGCCACGATAGATCTCTTCCGCCCCCTGACGCACGGTACCGACAGTGTTCTCCAGCGAGTGCTGCATGGTTTGCAGGTCGCGTGTCAGGCGGCCAATTTCGCTGCGTCCGGCCACATCGTCCGGCATGGTGAGGTCGCCTTTGGCGATATTTTCAATGCGTTTCGCGGCGCGCTGCAACGGGGTGATCACCGTGCGACGCAGCACGACAAAGGTCATGGCCGTCAGCACCAGCGCCAGGGCAAACGCGCCCACCATAAACATCAGGCCCAGTTGGGTGCGGCTGTGTGCCTTAACCGTCAGGGCGTTCGCGCGCTCGGTGCGGATCTTTATCGCCTTCAGCAGCACGGCGTTGTAGGCGTCATCCAGCGGGCGGGCGCTTTCGTTTTCATGGTTAATGATGGCTTCAAACATGCCGTTTTTTGCAAACTTAAGCATCGGCTGCAGGCCTGCGATATAGGCGTCATAGCGTGTTTTCAGATCGGCATCCAGCGCTTCATCCTCAGGCGTACGAACCGCGCGATTGATGTAGGCATTAAACCCTTCCTGAGACTGTTTGATCCGTTTTTCCGCCTCAGCGATGTTTTGCTTCATCGCATCCATTTCCGCGATACGGCTCGCCGCCCCGGCGTGGATCATATTGATACGCGCGGTTCGCAGATGGTTTGAGCTATTCGACAGCCCCATACGCACCTGAATTTCAGACGTGACATCCTGCTGATCGGTGTCGGCCTGTAAAAGGAAATACCCCGCCAGACCTGCGCTCAAGGCAAATAGCAGAATAATGCCACCGAGAATGGAGGAAAACAGCGGAACCAGCCTGATGTGATGCAAGAAGCCCAGCTTGCGCTGCGCTGGCATCGAAGTAGTGTTGTCCATGACCGTCGACTCTCTTGTAGGTAAGATGCGTAAAAACACGCCTGTTAAATAGTCATCGGCACGGCTGAGATTTAGATTACGGCTAAAAACGCCGCACTGGTCACACTTTAGAGAAGATTATTAAAGAAACGCCAGCGGCGAAAAACCGCTGGCGTAAGAGTTACTTGTCGCCGAAATGAATAACGGTACGAATGGATTTACCTTCATGCATCAGATCGAACGCCTCGTTGATCTGCTCCAGCGGTAAACGGTGGGTAATGAACGGATCGAGCTGGATTTTCCCGGCCATTGCATCTTCAACCATCCCCGGCAGCTGCGTGCGCCCTTTCACGCCGCCGAACGCTGAGCCACGCCATACGCGCCCGGTTACCAGCTGGAACGGACGGGTTTTGATCTCCTGGCCCGCACCGGCCACGCCGATGATAATGCTCTCGCCCCAGCCTTTGTGGCAGCATTCAAGCGCAGAACGCATCACGTTCACGTTGCCGATACATTCGAAGCTAAAGTCCACGCCGCCGTCGGTCATCTCAACAATGACCTCCTGAATCGGTTTTTCGTGATCTTTCGGGTTCACGAAATCGGTCGCGCCCATTTCACCCGCCAGATTGAATTTCTCCGGGTTGGTATCCACCGCGATGATCCGCCCGGCCTTCGCCTGGACCGCGCCCTGAATCACCGCCAGACCAATCCCGCCAAGACCGAACACCGCCACGGTGTCGCCCTCTTTCACTTTCGCCGTATTGTGTACTGCACCAATCCCGGTGGTGACGCCGCAGCCCAGCAAACAGACTTTATCCAGCGGCGCCTGCGGGTTCACCTTCGCCAGTGAGATCTCCGCGCAAACGGTGTATTCACTGAAGGTGCTGGTGCCCATGTAGTGGTAAACCGGCTCGCCGTTGTAGGAGAAACGGGTGGTACCGTCCGGCATCAGCCCCTTGCCCTGGGTGGCGCGAACCGCCTGGCAGAGGTTGGTCTTACCGGATTTACAGAACTTACACTCGCCGCATTCTGCGGTGTAGAGCGGGATTACGTGGTCGCCCGGCTTCAGGCTGGTCACGCCTTCGCCCACTTCCACCACCACACCACCCCCTTCATGGCCGAGCACCGCCGGGAAAACGCCTTCCGGATCGTCGCCCGACAGCGTAAAGGCATCGGTATGGCACACCCCGGTATGGGTAATTTTGATCAGCACTTCGCCCTTCTTCGGCGGTGCAACGTCGATTTCAACGATTTTGAGCGGCTGGCCAGGGCCAAATGCGACGGCTGCGCGAGATTTCATAGTGTCTTCCCTTATTGTGTGGTGTGTGGGTTTATTTTAGATAAGCGCGCAGCAAATGGCCGACTTCTGCCATGCGCACGGCTCGCTGATCCGGCGTGGTTTCCCCCGTTACCAGCTCATCTTTGAGGTGAATTTCGACCATTTCGCCCATCAGGCCATTGGCAGCACCGCGCACGGCGGCAATTTGCTGCAGGATGGCCAGACAGGGGTCGCCCGACTCCAGCGCGCGTTCAAGGGCATCAACCTGGCCCCGAATGCGACGAACGCGAGTGAGGATACGTTTTTTATCTTCGGGTGAGTGCGGCATACGGCCTCCTGATACTATAGGGGGGTATGGTACCCCTTAAAGCAACATTATGTAAACAACAGCTTTCATAGGGTTATCAGGCTCTTGAATCGCATTATCATACATAAGTAATTCTGAATAATTTCTCTTTGAAATGCTGGCCTCTACATTCGAATTGAGCCATTTTCTATGGCTAAGCCAAAAAAAAGCGTCACCAGTACCCTTTATTCGCTGGAATCGATAAGCAGCATTGATAATAATTCAAAAAACCTTCTAAACCTTAAACCTGGTAACAGGTTGAAATGAAATGGTTTCCGCCATGATTAAATTTTCCTTAATAATAAAGGCTTCTACGGAATCTTATTTTTTTGCGTTCAGAACCTGTAAACGGTCAAAATCAAACCACTCCTCTTTGATGTAAGATATATAATTCAAAATAATTATCGAAACCATATTGCGCAAGCCATTGTTATATATAGAGAAAAATCACAACACTTTAAAATAACGATCAATATCAATGAGTTACAACATTGATTGATGTCTAATCACGTGCTAAACCTAAATCCAGGTAAAAATATCTTATGGAGAAGAGTATGATGTCGTGGCGAGTATTAAGTTCTGTCATTTGCCCTAACACAGGAATCGTTTATTCGCACATTGTTGGTTTGAAATTATTAAGATTAATAATTTGGTACGAGAGTGACATCTATCTTTTGCCCGGAGACAGAATACATACAACAAAAAATGGAATTTTTGTAAATGGGGTGTTCAACCAAATATCCCTTTATAACGTCTCGCCATACAATGAGAACCTGTGGGACGAAATAAAAAACAAAATGGCCTGTCCTTTTAATAAAAACCTGGATTCTGAAGACTGCTCATACGCTGAGCATTGCAATGCGCGCAAATGCCCGCACGGATTTGAGACAACCCCTTTGATAATAAGAGTGCCCCGCGATAGCTAATCATTTAATAAGTTAGCTTTTCGATCCGCTCCCTGTTACAGGGACCGCATGCTTAACATATATTTTATTGAGATACCGAACTGAACCCCTATCAGTTACGGCCCCCGCGCGCGCCTGCCTGATGACTTGCGGCAGGCGAGGCCATATCTCAGATAACATACGTTATTAATCATTTGGTTTGGTATTATTTATACTTTTTATTCAAACTGGTGGCAGAGGTCTTCTACCACATCTTTTAACTGGATTTTAAATGTTACGCGCGGAGATCTCTGCTTTCGTTAAGCTGTATAGCTCATCTTGTAACCTATTAAGCGCGTTGTTCTCTTCTCGCAGCATTTTGCCGTTATTTTGCAGTATTAAGTCGTTAAAGGACCCTGCCCCTGCGAAAATAGACCTGATACCTAACAAGGCCTGCTCATAATCAGAGCCCAGCTGTTCGCGAAAATAGAGGAGTTTCTTTGACCAAACACTTTCATTACATGAAACAAGCAACTCAATGATTTTATTGAGTAAAACCTGAATATCCGATTTCATTTCAACCCCCCAAAATTAACTGTTTCCACGCCTGGAATTTCCCAAGGCGCAGGGATGAAAACCTGCTCAGTACCACCAGGGAAAATATCAGACTGGTAGCCTACCTCTCCGACATACACCTTCGAGCCTGCAGGAATTTTTATCTCATAAAAACTATCTATCACGGATTCAGAACCGTCTGGCCATTTTGGCAACACCGCCTTATCGACACGTGTTTGCAGTACCCCTAAAGGTCGTTCATAGCTGAAAAATCGCCCCAACTCAGTGCCGCTTTGACCCCCTCTAAAAAAAGTGGTGTCATGGGACAATGTTATTTCCTTATAAGCTCCGCCTGAAAATGTTTCAGCAAAGCGTTCGCTCAATGGTCCTGGCTTTATCATCGAATATTCCCCCTCGACTTTTCCCAGAACATGGAGATTGCTAAGCTCACTCGCTGCCCCCAGTCTACCAAGCCCAAGACCCGCAGCAACCGAAGTCGCAGCAATAATCATCCCTTTATTGTCCATAACCTGATTATAACCCGCTGGCGCATCGCCACCGAGCTGCTGGGCGGTCTGGTGGAATCCCTCGATGTTGCCATTATAAATCCCACCCGCGGCCAGCAATCGACCTGCAGTTTTGCTGTTGATGGTCTTTGCTGCCTGGGCATGTTGCGTCGGTGCCGCCGTACGAACGTGATAACCAGGGCGTTTCAGCTGCCGGGAAATGAGGTAACTGAGCCGGGTTTGAAGGAACAAAGGCAGGTTATTGCGAAGGTCACCGGATGTTGTCAGCACGCCCGAAATGGCATGCCCGGTTACGTCTTTTCTCAGCAGAACGAGCTTTCCGGATTTGATGTCGTTAAGCGTGTCACGGTAAGCCATCCAGGGTTGCTGCCAGTGGAACGGTTGATAACGGCTGACAAACCGCGTGTAGCCCTGCGGTAAATTCCACTCCTGTATGATGCGGTTTGGGAGTGCTGTATCTGCCAGGTCTGCTGCCGCCTTGTCCGGGTGCATAATGTGAGGAATGTCCTCAAGGTAGATGTCGTCCAGTGACATGGCCTGGCTGTGATGAAGCATGGTATCCCTGTAGCGCTGCCGTTAAGTGCCCCATTATTGCTCATTCCCGACACCTGTCAAACATCCCCTATTTAATCTGCAACCGCAGAAACAGACACGCCCTTTCCTGCGCTTACCCAGCCTTCATTTCTATTGCTAATCTTTGCAACTCTTCTTTCAGCCAGCGGGTTGCGCCCCGCTGACCGCTGCGTTTATGGGAGTAAATTTTCACGTCAAATTTTTGAATGGCGAACGGTAAGGTAAAAATGTTGATATTCTCTGCCGCCTTCAGCTTTTCGGCTGCATACCGGGGAATGGCCATCAGCAGATCGCTTTGCGCAACGATAAACGGTGCGCTGAGCATTGACGGGGTTTTGATTGCAATGTGCCGGGTATAGCCCAACTCCTCCAGCCGTAAATCCAGCACGCCCTGCTTCTCATTCCAGGGGGTGACAACCAGATGGCGGGCCGCGAGATAATCCTCCAGCGTCAGACGTGTCCGGCTTGCGTTGCTGATGACCACATACTCATCTTCAAACCAGCTTATCTCCTCCAGTTCAGGATGGCGGATCTCCTCCGCCGTGCTGAAACCGAGCGCCAGATCCACTTCGCCCGCCAGCAGCTCCGTCAGCGCCGGGCTGTGTGGCAGATAGCGCAGTTCAAAACGCAAACCCGGCGCGGCATCCTGCAACGTGTGCATCAGGGCCGGGAAAATACAAAGCGCGGTAAAATCTGTAATCGCAATGTGCAGGCTCTCGCTACTTTTGGCCGCTTCAAACTCCGGCTGCGGTGTAAGCTCATGATTAAGAAACGACAAAGCAGATGCAATGGACGGCGCGAGCTGTGTGGCATACACGCTGGGTGACATGCGATGCCCTTCCCGGAAAAATAGCGGATCATTCAGCGTCGTTCGCAAACGTGACAGCGCATGGCTCAGTGCCGATGTGCTCATCGCTAACTCATCGGCGGCCAGGCGAACCGAACGGTGACGGTAAATGGCGTCGAAAACGGGCAGCAGGTTTAAATCAAGACGTCTCAGGGCCGGATGCATAATATTCATCATTTGTTGATTTCATTGCACTTAATTCTTCGGACAATACTCCGTATGCTTAGCGCCATCAATCGCAAAACATGCAGGAACAACCATGAGCATTACTATTCGTCAGGCCCGCCCCGAGGATGCGGCGGCCATTTACGCCATGATTTATGAGCTGGCGGTCTATGAAAAAGCGCCGGAAGAAGTGATCACCACGCCGGACGAGATCCGCGAAACCCTCTTTGGCGCAGACAGTAAAACCGAAGCGCTGATTGCGGAGTATGAAGGTAAGATCGCTGGCTATGCCGTATTCTTCACCAGCTATTCAACCTGGCTTGGCCGCAACGGTATCTATATGGAAGACCTGTATGTATCCCCGGATCATCGCGGTAAAGGCGCGGGAAGAGCCTTGCTGAAACATATCGCGCAGCTCGCCGTAAAACGCCAGTGTGGTCGTCTGGAATGGAGCGTACTGGACTGGAACCAGCCGGCAATCGACTTCTACCTGAGCATTGGCGCGCTCCCGCAGTCCGAGTGGGTGCGCTATCGCCTGGATGGAGAAGCGCTGCTGAAATTTGCCGGGTAAACGGCGCGCGCTGTGCAGAGATCCCGGCTGTGCGGGATCTATGCTACAATTCCATAAATTTCATTAACATATTGTTGAATACCATGAGCACAGTCCCCTTCATTCGTCCTCAGCTTACCCTGCCAAACGGCGCTGACAAACTGCTGCTGCACTCCTGCTGCGCGCCCTGCTCCGGCGAGGTAATGGAGGCCATTCAGGCCTCGGGCATTGATTACACCATCTTCTTCTATAACCCCAATATCCACCCGCAAAAGGAGTATCTCATCCGTAAGGAAGAGAATATTCGTTTTGCGGAAAAACACGGCGTGCCCTTTGTTGATGCGGATTACGATACGGACAACTGGTTTGAACGCGCAAAAGGGATGGAATGGGAGCCTGAGCGTGGGATCCGCTGCACCATGTGTTTCGATATGCGTTTCGAACGCACGGCGTTATACGCGGCGGAAAATGGCTTCAGTGTGATCAGCAGCTCCCTTGGCATCTCGCGCTGGAAGAATATGCAGCAGATTAACGACTGCGGTCAGCGCGCAGCAGCCCACTATCCGGGCATGGTCTACTGGGATTATAACTGGCGCAAACAAGGCGGATCGTCGCGGATGATTGAGATCAGCAAGCGCGAACAGTTCTATCAGCAGGAGTACTGCGGATGCGTATATTCTCTGCGTGACAGCAATCTTCACCGCAAGTCTCAGGGGCGTCCTCTCATCAAAATTGGCAAACTGTTTTACGGCAAAGACGAGTCTGACGAGTAAGGCGGCGCGAAGGGAGACATATCCTAAAACGCGCCAGAATCCGCATTACGGCTCTCAGATGTTGAAATAGCGGCTATCCTTTAATTATCCACAAAAGGAGGTAACAATGTCTGATTTCGACGCTGATAAAAATGCACAGTATGCTGGTGATAAAGCCAAAAATAAACTCGACGAACTGACGGGCTCTGCTCAGCAGCAGTTTGGTGAATTCGTTGACTCCCCTAAACATCAGGTGAAAGGGGCAGCACGAAAATATGCTGCGCAGGCCAGTGATGCCGTTTCTGATGTCACTGAGGCAGTCAGAAATAACCCGTTAACCGGCCTGATTGCGGCTGGTGCAGTGGGTATTGTTCTGGGCCTGTTACTCGGCCGTAAATAATCTCAGGCCCCACGGGGCCTTATTTTATTAGCTAAACAATCTTACCATGCGATCTAACTCCTCCTCTTTCACGGCGCGGGAAAGATAATATCCCTGGAAACTTTTTACGCCTAACGCCACCAGCTTTTCAAATTTCTCTTCGCTATCCACCCCCTCTGCAATACATTCGCTGCCGGTCATGTCACTGTAAATCTGAATCGCTTTGATAAGTTTGTAATCATTGTCATTAGCGACAAACTTTCCGACAATATCCCGGTCAAGCTTTAAACCATCAAAATGAACCTGCCTCACCGGAAACATGGTTTGATGGCTGGAGAAGCAATCATCCAGGAATAACCGACACCCCGTACTGCGCAGGCGACGCATGGTTTCTGGGATGGTTTTATCTTTGGTCACATCAATATCTTCAGCAAATTCAAAGACCAGGTTCCCGGCCCACTGGGGTTTGAGCAGCATCTTGATGGCTTTTTTGGCCATCTCGGGCAAGGCATTTCCGGCCGCGAGTTCCGGCGGTATATTCACCGAGAAATAATATTTCCCGTTATACTTGTTGATGCCGGAAACAGCGGCATGAAGCACCAGCGCCGTGATATTTAACCATAGCTCACGATTTTTCACCCCGGTAAGAAAATGGGCAGGCTTGATAATTTTACCGTTCTTGTTCCAGCGTAATAAAATCTCAAACCCAACACCTTTTTTATTTTCATCGGTGATGATTTGATACGCAGGAAATATCTCCCTTTTAAGCAGCGCATTAAAGACATCCACCTCAGTACTGGACAGTGATTCTATTTTTCCCTGCCGTTCCCCACTCCCTGACGCAGAAAAACCCTGAGAATTTTTATACCACAACTGGATTAATTGCAGTTTTCTTAAACCGGCCTTGCGATGTGTATATACCGTTTTATTTGTCAGCCCAAATTTTTTGCACTGTTTATTTACCGACATGCCCCGGTAGAAATTTAATAAGACATCAAGTTCTCTGTTTGTGAGCCCTTTTTGACGGTCTTTAAAGCTACAGTCCGCATGATGATCCTGCAATGAGCGAGATCTGTCCCTGCATGCGTCATTTTTTTTCTGAACACGCGCAATAATATCGCCGCTGTTGGCGATGCGGATCAGAGATAATTTTTGATTGTTATTCAATAAACTACGCAAGGTCCCGTACAGCCAACTGTCAGGTATATTGCCATACAGAGTGACCGGGCGGATGACGGGAAGTGTGTTAAGAAGATCGGCAAGGTGCCTGAGGCTCTGCAAAAGATCCACGATCTCTTCCCCGAGAAAGACCGTAATTTTAGCGTCCTGATTTTTGATAATAGTGTAGACATCTTCCCGATTTGCGACGTCATCCTCAAAACGCACCTGTGACGCCAACCCTCCCTGCTCTTTCAGTAACAGACGGTACCCCTGGAACGTAAAACTGCAGGCTGAAATAACAAATTCCTGTGCATGACAATCATGATTATTGTGAGAATTGTTTTGAATCATAATGCGCTCCTGGGTACAAAAACACCGTTGCCCTGGTCAATAATGACCAGCACATCGAGACTAAAAACATGCGGAAATGTCACAAGCCTGAATATAACCTGCGTAACAGGTTAATTTTATCTTACCACCGTAGGTTAATAAACCGTTATCAACGTCTCGCCCTGCAACATCTTTGCGTTAATCACCGCCTGGATCCATATGCTGTGCAAATATAACAATCTTTGCAAATAACGACGGAAAATGTTTTCCCTGCAAGGTATAATGAAAATTCCGAAAAAGAAGTCTGGACACTTCATTACGTCGGCTTGCTCAAAAAGAGAAAATGCTATGGATAATCATATCTCATCCAGGGCCTTGCTACATCGAAGGGATGTTATTAAGAACAACCCGCGGTTTAGCGAGGCAATAATAGAACACTACAAAATCAATGACAGCATCTATAAAAAACAACCCTTGTTCTACAAAACAATGCTCCAGGAATCACGGTTCAATATTATTCTTGCCATGTGTTGTTTTATATTCGGCAATCAGGCCGAATCTGTTTCAGAGATAAAAGCATTATGTTCGCGATACAAAATCGCCAGTCCCAACAGCGTTATTGCTATCATCACCTTACTGAGAACTACCGGGCGGATTAAGACCTGGCGCTGTATGGAGGATCGCCGAAAGACGCGCATCGCCCCCACGCAAAAAGGACTGGATGAACTAAAACGTTACATGAGCGGCGCATTTATACCCGTCAGTATTCTTTACCCGACATTTAACATCGACCTTAACCTGTTAGATAACGATATTCTGAGAAATAACTTTTTCCGCCGGGCGGCTGAGTATCTGTTTCGCGGATTAACCTTCAAAGCCGTGTTACCGGAAGTGGGGTTATTTATTGATAAAGATGGAGGGCGAATGATTATGCTGTATTTATATTTGCAGGCTATTAAAAACAAAACTGCACATGGCGCGATAATTGATTATTCGCCCGGCACGCTGGCGAAAGCGTTTTTTGTCTCACGTATCCACGTGGCGCGCATAATTAAATCCGCGCAAGAGGCAGGTTATCTTAAAGACAGAGGGGATGGCCGAATGACCATTTATCCTGCATTTATGCAGCTCGTCGAAAATTATGCCGGGTTATATTTTGCCTATGTCACGCATTACATCAACGTGGTTCCGAAGGAGCGACGCCAGGGTGGGGATGTAATCTCCCCGGTATAATCCTGGGGCGTTCGGTTTCCCGAGCGCCCTTTTCTGTTCGTCAGCGTTCCCGCAACGCCTCTTTCGCCTTATTCAGCGGTTTCAGCAGATAATCCAGAATGGATTTACTGCCCGTTTTAATATCCACCGTCGCAATCATCCCCGGAAACACCGGAAATTCCTTGCCCTGTTTATTGGTCAGGTGGTTACTGTCAGTACGGATATAGACGCGGTAGTAGTACACGTCTCTTTTGACCTCATCCTGAAGGGTATCGGGTGAAATCATGGTCACCTCACCCGTCAGTCCACCATAAATCGAGTAGTCATAGGCGGTGATTTTCACCAGCGCTTTTTGTCCGGGGTGGATAAACGCCACATCACGCGGTGAAATTTTCGCTTCAACCACCATCTGATCGTCAAGAGGCACCAGGCTCATCAGTTTCCCATTGGGGGGGATAACGCCGCCGACGGTGGTGACGTCGATGTCCTTCACAATCCCGCGCACCGGCGCGTTGAAGGTCAAACGGGTCAGGGAATCCTCGCGCCCTTTCATGACCGAGCGCTGGGCTTCGATCTCCGCATTCGCTTTCGCCAGCTCTTCACGGGCGCGCACGTAATACTGGTTTTTCATTTCGGTGATTTTGTTCTCAAGCTCGTTTTTTTGCCGCTCCAGACGTAACACCTCCACCTTGCTCGCCGCCCCCTGAGTGACCAGCGGACGGGTTAACGACAGCTCGCGCTGGACCAGTTCAGCCCCCTGACGCAAACCGGCCAGCCCTTTTTCCAGGCTTTCGCGACGGGACTGGAAGAGCGCCGTTTCCTGTTTGACCAGTTCAACGTCGTCATCCAGCTCTTCCGGAAACGTCAGTTCCGTGTCGTTGACTTCCGCTTTCAGGCGTGCAGCCGTGGCCAACGCGGCATTCAGACGAGACTCACTTTCCAGCACGCTGGATTCTGTTTTGGTGCGGTCAAGCTGAGCCAGCCGCTGCCCACGTTCAACGATGTCACCTTCGCGCACCAGCAGGCTATGGATAATGCCCCCCTCAAGCGACTGAATGACCTGCTCGTGAGAAGACGGGATCACTTTGCCGTTGCCGGTGGTGACTTCATCAAGCTGGAACAGACTCGCCCAGGCGATAAACGCCGCAAGCAGCGCGAACAGCGACCAGGCCACCCACGTTGAGCGCGGCAGGCGCGGCTCTTTCAGGCGGCTGTTATAGCGGGATAGATCATTCATGCCATTCCCTCCTCGGCCACGGCCGCCGGTTTCATGGTCACGGTACGCTGCGCTCCCTTTTGCGGCGCCATACCGTGCTGACGCAGGATCGCGTCGCGCGGGCCATCCATCACCACCTTGCCGTTTTCCAGCACGATGATGCGGTCAACCAGATCCAGAATCGGCAGCCGGTGTGTTGCCACCACCAGCGTCCGGCGCTTGCCCAGCCATTGCTGTAAGTGCTGAATGAACTGCTTTTCGCTCATCTCATCCAGCCAGGCGGTAGGCTCGTCCAGCAGAAGAATATTGGGCGACGTGATCAGGGCGCGCGCCAGCAACAGCGCCTGTCGCTGGCCGCCGGATAACCCGGCCCCCCCTTCATTGATGAGGTAGTTCAGCCCCATTTTCTGCTTACGCACGAACTCCAGCGCACCGCTGTTAACCAGCGCCTGATGGATCTCCTCGTCGGTGGCAAGCGGGTTACCCATCAGGATATTGTCGCGCACAGAGCCAAAGAACAGCCGCGCCTGCTGGCTGAGCAGCTGCATATCCCGGCGCACATCGGCGGTGTCGAGATGATTTAAGGCAATGTCATCCAGCAGAATGCTTCCCTGCTGCGGTTCCTGCATCCCGGCCAGAAGCTGCAGCAAGGTACTTTTGCCGGAGCCGTTGCGCCCCAGCACCGCCACCCTTTCGCCGGCGCGGATCTGCAATTTGCTGATGTGCAGCACGGTCAGTTTTTCCTCGTCGTCGTACCAGAATCCCACGTCGTCGAGGGTATAGTTCCCGCGCAGATGGGCTTTATGCACCTTTTTACCCTGCTGAGGATCGTCAATCGGGCGCTGCATCAGGTCGTCCAGACCCTTTCTCGCCACCTTCGCCGACTGCCAGCGGGACAGCACGCCCGAAATCTGTGAGAGCGGCGCGATGGTGCGCGAGGCCAGAATCGAGGTCCCCACCAGCGCACCGGTCGTCATGTCGCCGCTGATGACCAGATAGCACCCCACCAGCAACACTACCGCGTAAACAATCGACTGTACCTCCTGGGTCCAGGTCAGGAGCAATCCGGTCAGCCAGCGCTGTTTCATTCCGACGGTGGCCGCCACATCGTTGGTGTTGTTCCACTGATTCTGAAAACGCTGTTCGGCGCGCATCAGCTTGATGTCCTCAATGCCCTGTACCGCCTCCACCAGGGTGGCGTTACGAATGGCGGATTCGCGCATCCCTTCGCTGGAGAGTTTTCCCAGCGGGCGCTGTACCAGCAGGCCCGGGATCAGCAGCAGCGGCACGGCAAGCAGAACCACCAGCACCAGCGGACCGCCAATCATCCACAGAATGAACACAAACAGCAGGAAGAACGGCAGATCGGAAATCGCCGCAATGGTGGTGGAGGTAATCAGCTCGCGCACCGACTCCAGCTCGCGGATCTGGGCGATAAACGACCCGGTCGATTTAGAGCGGGCGCCGTTTTTGATCCGCAGCGCGTGAGCAAACACCCGCTCGGAGATCCGCAGATCCGCCCGCTTACCCACCACATCCGAAATATGCACGCGCAGCATACGCATAATGAATTCGAACACGATGGCGAGCATGACGCCGCCAAACAGCACCCACAGCGTGGCTTCAGACTGCGAGGGCACCACCCTGTCGTACACCTGCATGGAGAAGACCATGCCGGAGAGCGCCAGCACGTTCGCGACCAGCGCCACCAGCATGATGTCGCTGTAGCGTCGCCAGTCTTTCAGCGCCAGCTGCCAGAACCAGTTTTTCTCATAGGGTTTGATGTAATCATCCACGCGGGCATCCGGCGTGGATTCGAGCGGGCGCAACACCAGCAGTGTTTTCAGCCGTGCGCCGAGCGCTTCCCGCGTTAATGTTGTCTCCAGCCCGCCATCGCCGCTGAACTGCAGGCTGACGTTGCCGTCGTTGTCCATGCGGTTAATAACCGCGATCTGTCCGCCAGTGAACTCCGCCAGCAGCGGTAAACGCCACGGGTCGAGGGAGACGGCGTCTGCTTCCACCTTACGCATCCCAAGCCCAAGCTGGCGCGCCATCTCCTCCAGCACCAGCTGGCGCGGGGACTGGCTTTCATGGTTAATCGTGACCCGAACATGCTCCGCCG
The DNA here is from genome assembly GCF_050031465.1 of Enterobacter cloacae complex sp. 277I4. Taxonomy (NCBI): domain Bacteria; kingdom Pseudomonadati; phylum Pseudomonadota; class Gammaproteobacteria; order Enterobacterales; family Enterobacteriaceae; genus Enterobacter; species Enterobacter cloacae complex sp. 277I4. The sequence goes on along the minus strand of NZ_JBLGWC010000001.1, from coordinate 2,486,244 downwards.
AAAAATCCAGCCGATAGTGCTTCGCGATGGTGAGCATGCCCTGCAACCAGGGTTCGTACTGTGGATGTGTCTTCATAATCTCCGGGTTAACGCAAGTCGTCTAAATAAACGCAAAAGGCCGCGGGGATCGCTCCCCGCGGCAGGGTTTTACGCAATTAACAGTTGATGATTGGCCAGCAGCGTCGCCAGATCCGTCTGGACGCCGTTCAGGGTCACCAGCGTGGTAGGCGAGAACTGACCGCCCGTACCGTCGAGGTCAACCTGGATTTCGGTATTGCTGCCGTTTTGCACCACGCGGATGTAATCGGTGATGTTCCCCGCGCTGCTGTCCAGCGTTGCCACCCCGTTCACATAGCTCGCCGAACCCGTGCCGGTATAACCGCTGTCGGAGAGCAGATCGCGCAGGTCGATACGGTCCGTATCCGCCGTGCCTTCCCAGGTGCCGACGGTAAAGCCGTTCACCACATCGTGACCGTTACCACCCGTGGCATCCGACGCGTTGATGAGCTTATAGAGCAACGTGTCGTGGCCGCCGCTGCCGATATTGAAGGTGTCGTTTCCGCCCCGGCCCTCGAACTGGTTATCACCGCTGTTGCCGGTAATGACATCGTCGAAGTCCGAGCCGTTGATCCCTTCAATGTTCAACAACCGCGTGGTGCCAAACCCGGTGTCCTGCGCCGTGGAGAGACGTAAATCAACGGTAATGCCGGACGTCGCGTTACGGTAATCCACCACGTCCATCCCACCGGTGTTGCTCCAGGTGTCATAGTCGGAATGGGTATTCCAGCCGCCGGAACCGTTATAGGTATAGGTGCCGTCCTCTGCGATAAAGGTGTCGTTATACCCGGTGCCGGTAATCGTTCCGCTGTGGCCGCCGGTGGCCGCTTCGGCAGTGAGCACGTAGCCCTCCTTACCGTTGCCCGCCTCCAGGCCGCTCCAGGTGACATTATCCGACACGCCGTTAGTGATCTTGACGATCTCGGCCGAGTAGGTCTCATTCGGATCCAGCCCGTAGAAACTCACCAGCGCAGAGGTATCGTTCGAGCCGATACCGGACTGGGCGTTGATGATCTGCGAGGCCACCAGCACACCCGCGGCGTTATACAGATTGACCGTGTTGCCGTAGTAAGCGTTGATACCCTCACTGTCGACAATGTGCAGGTGCATCGCGGTGCCGTCGGCAATGGTTTTGCTGTTTTGCACCAGCACCACCTTGCCGTTTTGCTGCGACACCAGCAGATCCTGTGCGCCGTCCCAGTTGTAATCCACCGCAGCCACGCCGGTGACGTTGGCAAGCCCAGACGCCAGCTGGCTCGAGGTCCAGGTGGAACCGTAACCGTTGTTGGTGAACAGGGTTGCGGTTTGTGACGCGCCGTAGGTGCTGAGCTTGATGATGTCCATCTGCCCGTCACCGTTCCAGTCCACCGCCACCGACAGATACCCCGCCGTGGCGTTAGAAGCTTCTACCGCGCTCTTGGTCGTGGACAGCTGTCCTGCACCGTTGTTGTAGTAGATCACCCCGCCGGTGTTGTTGTAGCTGCTGCCCAGGTACAGATCCATGTAGCCATCGCCGTTGAAGTCCGCCCACGTCATGGAGGCTGCCGTGGTGGTATTCGAGGCGTTCGCGACAAACACGTTGGTCAGGTTCTGGCCGATGGAGAGCGTGCCGTTGCCGTTGTTGTTCATCACGGTTAACGAGTACGCGCCGCTGCGGTTGGTGTGCTGCACAATGTCTACGGTGCCGTCGTTGTTCAGGTCGACGCCGGAGATTTCACGCATGGTGGTGAATTGTCCCCAGAAGCCTGCCCCGCCGTTGGTACCGTCTGGTGTCAGCACGCCATTGTTATTAATCAGATAGGTTATGGAGTCCGCACCCGCATCGCCGTATGCCAGATCCAGATAACCATCCCCGTTTTTGTCGTACGCCACCACGCCGCCGTACCAGATGGTGGTTCCCATCGCCAGCTGGCTGGCGTTATAGGTACTGCCATCGTAGGTCCACATCACCTGCGTAGAGCCCGCGTAGGTGTTCTCCGTCGCAAAGATATCCTGTGTGCCGTTACGGTCAAAGTCGGCGGCGGTCTGGCTGACCACGTAGTAGGAACGCGTGTTGGTCAGCGCATTACCCGCATAAGTGGAGCTATCGCTGCTGGAGTAAGACTGGCCGTTAGCAATGATATTCCACAGGCCGCTGCTGTTCGTGCCGACGGTCATGGTCGAGTTATTCAGGTTACCCGCCGTGGTCGCCCAGTCGGTATTCACGGTGGTGGTATCAATCACCAGGCTGCCGTTGGCAATACCGGTGGTATTACCGTTGCCCGCACTGCTCTTCACCTGAGCGGTGACGTTATAGCTCGCCACGCCCAGCGCATCGCTGTCCGGGATCTGCAGATACCAGGTGTTGTGATCCGGGTCGACCACGACCGCACCGCCGGTCTGGGAGGTGTAGGTTTTCCCGTTCACCGTCACCACCAGATATTCACCGTTCACCAGGTCTGCGGATACCGTACCGCTGACAATCGGCGTGGTATCGGAGGTGGTCTGGGCGGTAATTGCCGCCGTGGTGGTCGGCACGCTGGTATCGACATTCAGCACAAACCCGTCCGATTCCGTGTAGTTACCGGCTTTATCGGTGACGCGCACAATGTAGGTGTGGTTGCCATCGCTCAGGCCGTTGTCCTGGAAGGACCAGCTGGCGCTGCCGTTCATGGTTACCTGACCAAGCAGAATGCCGTCGCGATAGAGCTGCACAATTTCGCCGTCGTCCGGGGCGCGGTTCAGCGTGCCGTTGATCAGCGGTGAGGTATCATCCGTCGCCACCGACGTACCGTAAGTGCCCTGACGCTCGCCTTCACCGTCGGTGTAGCTCACCACGGTACCGATGGTGGTTGGCGGCGTAGTATCGACCGTCACCACCTGCGACGCGGTGGAGCCAACGTTACCCGCCTGGTCGATAATCCGCACCTGGTAGGTGTAGTTCCCGTCATCCAGATCGCGGGTATCGGTGTAGCTCCAGCGCTGGTTGGTGACCGTGGTGTCAACCCACGTATTTCCGCCGTCGAGGCTGATCTGCACACGCTCGTCGTCTGCCAGCGCGCTACCGAGCGAACCGTTAATGGTCAGCGTGGTGTCCATGGTGATGAAATCACTGCCGGACTGTCCGGTATCGTCGCTGATGCTGTCGATAGTGACGCCGTACTGCGGCGCCTGCGTATCCACCGTTACCACCTGCGACGTGGTAGCCCCGACGTTCCCCGCCTGGTCGACAACACGTACCTGGTAACTGTAGCTATCGTCGGTCAGCGTGCGCGTGTCGTTATAGCTCCACTGCGTGCCGCTCACGGTGGCGTAGACCCAGGTGGTGCCGCCATCCATGCTCACCTGAACGTACTCACCCGCTCCCAGTTCAGCACCGAGCGTGCCGTGCAGGGTGTAGGATGTCGAGCTGGTCAGGAAGTCGTTATTGTCGAAGCCGGTATCCACGGTGATGTTATCCACGCTCACCGTAATCGCCGCATCCGGGGCCACCGTGTCAACGGTGACCTGCTGATGGGCGCTGGCACCCACGTTACCTGCGGCATCCACCACGCGAACGTAGTAGTCGTAGGTCTGGTTAGCCAGCGTGCGGCCATCCACGTAGTACCAGTTGTTGCCAGTGACAATCACGTTCTGCCAGGTCACGCCGCCGTCAATACTGATCTGGGCATATTCCCCGTCGGCCAGCGTCGCGCCGAGCGAGCCGTGCAGCGTCAGCGAGGTATCGCTGGTGATAAAGTCGCTGTTGCTCAGGCCAGTGTCATCGCTGATGCTGTCGATGGCGATCGTTTTGCTGGCGTCCGGCACAACGGTATCGATGGTCACTACCTGGCTTACGGTAGCGCTGATATTCCCCGCATCATCAATGACGCGCAGCTGGTAGTTGTAATCCCCGTCGGCCAGCGTACGGCCATCCACATAGGTCCAGCTCAAACCGCTGACGCTAACATCGGTCCAGTTCTGGCCGCCGTCGAGGCTGATCTGGACGTGGTCACCGCTGCCCAGCGCCGCGCCCAGCGTCCCTTTCAGGCTGATCTGCGTATCGCTGGTAATAAAGTCGCTGTCGGACAGACCGGTATCCTGGGAGATGGAGTCAACCGTAATGCTCGTTGCCACAGGCGCGGTCAGATCAATCACTACGTCCTGGCTGTCCGTTGCCCCCACGTTGCCCGCGTTATCGATCACCCGCACCTGGTACTGGTACGTATCGTCCGTCAGAGTGCGGCTATCGGTGTAGCGCCAGGTCGTGCCGGTGACGCTCAGATCACTCCACGTGGCCCCGCCGTCCAGGCTGATCTGCGCCTTCTCGTTGTTGCCGAGCTGCGCGGTCAGGGAACCGTTGAGGATAATCTGGCTGTCGTTGGTGATGAAATCACTCGCGCTCAGACCGGTGTCGTTTTGCAGGGAATCAATGCTGATCCCCATCGACGGCGCAGTCAGATCCACGGTAACGGTGTGGTTGTCGCTGGCGCTGTTACCGATGGTGTTGCTCACCTGCGCGTTAATGACATACGCGCCGCCGTCTGCCAGCGCGGAAACATCTGCGCTGCCGAGCGTATAGCTCCAGCTGCCGTCATTCTGCACGGTCGTCGTATAGGACTTGCCGTTCAGGGTCACCGTCACCGTCTGGCCCGCTGGCGCGTCGGTAGTACCGCTGATCACCAGCGGCGTACCGTGTTCGGCGGCGCTGACGATGTCGTCCTGGGCAAAGGTGTTAATAACGATCGTCGGTACATCGCCGTTCAGCGTCACGTCGTGCGTGGCGCTGCCCGGGTTGCCCGCCTTATCGCTCACCGAGGCGGTAATGGTGTAATCCCCGTCGCTCAGGCCAAGGAAATCTCGGCCCGGTACGAAGACCGACCACGTACCGTCTGCCGCGACGGTTGCCTGATAGCTGTGGCCGTTAAAGGAGACGGTCACTGTCTGGCCCTGTTCCGCCGTGGTGGTGCCGCGGATGGTCTGGCCGGCCAGCTGCTCGGCGTTGTTGACAATATCGTCATCGGCCACGGTGCTGATGGTGACGGTCGGCGCAACGGTGTCCACCGTTAAGGTGTGCGTGGTCTGGCCGTTATTACCGGCGTTGTCATTGACCGACGCGGTCACCGTCAGCGAGCCCTGGCCGAGTGCAGCCAGGTCAGTAGCCGGAACATCCAGCGTCCAGGTGCCGTCATTCGCCACGGTGGCAGTGTAGGTTTTGCCGCCCAGGGTCACGGTGACGGTCTGGCCCGCCTCTGCACTGGAGGAGCCGTGCACGGTCAGCGGCTGCTGCGCTTCCGCTGCGTTCAGCACGTCATCGCCCGACAGCGTTGCAATGCTCACCACTGGCGCAGTGGTGTCCACGCTGATGCTGTGCGTTGCCGAAGCGCTGTTGCCCGCGCTGTCCTGCGCCGAAACCGCTACCTGATAGTTCGCGCCATCGGCCAGCGCACCCACATCGGCTGCCGGTACGGTGGTGCTCCAGCTGCCGTCGCTCTGAATGGTGGCCGTATAGCTCTTGCCGTTCAGGGTCACGGTCACCACCGTGCCGCTGGCAAACTGGGCACTGGAGCCGTTAATCACCAGAGACGTAGCGGCTTCTGCTGCGTTGATTACGTCATCGCCGCTGAGGGTATTAACCGTCAGCGCCACGGAGGCAGTATTGACCACCACGTCGTGGGTCTGGGTGCTGCTGTTGCCCGCGCTGTCGGTGATGGTTGCGCTGAGGGTCACGGTGCCGTCATTGAGCGCAGAAATCACGCTCGCCGGTACGCCCACGCTCCAGTTACCGCTGGCATCAACGGTGGTGGTGTACTGGTTTGAACCCAAGGTGATGACGACCTTATCGCCTACGTTCGCGCCGGTGGACGTGCCGCTGACGATCTGCGCCTGCGCATGTTCCACGCTGTTGATGACATCATCGCCCGCCACCACGTTAAAGCTGACGGTCGGCGGTGTGGTATCCAGCGTAATCGCTTTGTTCGCGCTGCCCGGGTTACCCGCCGTATCGCTGACGCTCACCTGCACCGTATAGCCATTATCAGCCAGTGCGGACAGATCGGCGGAAGGTACGCTGACGCTCCAGGTGCCGCCCGGTTGTACCTGGGCGGTATAGCTGTTGCCGCCCAGCGTCACGGTAACCGTCTGCCCGGCTTCTGCCGTGGTCGTGCCGGAGACAGTCACACCAGCGGATGCTTCGCTGCCGTTAATAACGTTATCGCCAGCAACCGTATCAATGGTGACGCCTGGCGCGGTGGCATCTACGCTGTACTCACGCCCTGCGGACGCGCTGTTGCCGTGCGCGTTGGTGACGCTCACCTGCACGCTGGCATCGCCGTCTTTCAGGCCCGCGAGATCCGCGGACGGTACGGTGGCGGTCCAGTTGCCGTCTGCATCGACGGTGGCGGTATAAGACTTGCCGCCAAAGGTGACGGTAACGGTCTGGTTTTCTTCCACGTTGCTGGTGCTACCGGAGAGCACCAGATCCGCACCTTTCTCCGCCGCGTTAATCACGTCGTCGGTGGCGATGGTGTCAATGCTGATGGCGACCGCGGTCAGATCGACCGTGACGTCATGGCTGATGGTCACCGGGTTGCCTGCTGCGCTCTGGCCTGCAACGGTGACGGTGACCGTACCAGCAGCCAGCGCCCCGACGTCTGCAGCCGGGATCGCCGCGCTCCAGGTACCATCTGCCAGCACGGAAGCCGCATAAGTTTTGCCATTCAGGGTCACGGTGAGCGTTGTGCCCGCCGCCAGCCCGTCGCTGGAGCCGGTGACGATCAGGTTCTGACCATGCTCGATGCTATTGATCACATCGTCGCCCGCCACGGTGTCCACACGCAGACCCGGCAGGTTGGCGTCGATGGTGATATCGCGTTCGCCCGTACCGGTGTTGCCATGGCCGTTAGTGACGGTCGCTGATACCGTTAAATCGCCGTTGCCCAGCGCGGTCAGGACCGACTCCGGCACGCTCACGGACCAGCTCAGATCGCTCTGCACCGTCGCGGTGTAGCTGTTGCCGCCAATCGTCACGGTTACGGTGTTGCCCGCTTCGGCATTCGCCACGCTGCCGCTGATGGTCTGGCCTGCCGCCACTTCCGCCGCGTTAATCACGTTGTCGCCCGCCACGGTATTAATGGTGACGGTCGGCAGTGCGGTGTCGACCAGCAGGTTCGCACTGTTGCTCACGCTGTTGCCCACGCCGTTGGTGGCGGTCGCGTTCAGGGTGTAGTTCGCCTGACCCAGACCCGCCAGATCGGCAGCCGGAACCGTCAGGCTCCAGGTACCGTCTGCCGCCGTGGTGGCCGTGTAGTTTTTACCGTTCAGGGTCACGGTCACCACGGTGCCTTCTGCCAGGTTGGCGCTGGTGCCGCTGACGTTCAGATCCTGGCCTTTCTCCACCGCGTTCAGGACGTTGTCATCGCTGATAGTGTTGAAATTAACCGAAGGCAGACCGGTATCCACGGTCACACTATGGGTGCCGGTGCCGGTATTGCCCGCCGCGTCAGTGACTGACGCAGTCACGGTCACGCTGCCGTCGCTGAGGCCGGAAATGACGCTTGCCGGGACCCCCACGCTCCAGTTACCCGCCGCGTCCAGCACGGTGGTGTAGCTCTGGCCGCCAATCGTCACGGTGACCTTATCGCCCGCCGCCGCGCCGGTGGCTATGCCGCTGATGATTTGCGCCTGAGCGTGTTCTGCGATGTTAATGACGTCATCGCCCGCGATGGTGCTGATGGTCACCTGAGGCACGGTCATGTCCACCGTCAGATTATGATCAACCGACGCCGGGTTACCCGCCTTGTCGCTGACCGATGCGGTAACGGTCACGCTGCCGTCGCTGAGCGCCGCCAGATCCGCTGCCGGGACGTTCAGCGTCCAGTGACCGTCTGAACCGACCGTTGCGGTGTAGTCCTTGCCGTTCAGGCTCACGGTCACCGTCTGGCCCGCTTCCGCGGTACTGGTGCCGGAGACGGTCAGGTCGGCCTGTGCTTCTGCCGCATTAAGAATGTCGTCCGTCGCCAGGGTGTTGATGGTCACGGATGGCGCGGTGGCATCCACGCTGTACTCGCGGCCCGCCGACGCGCTGTTGCCGTTGACGTTGGTGACGCTCACCTGCACGCTGGCGTCGCCGTCTTTCAGGCCCGCGAGATCCGCGGACGGCACGGTGGCGGTCCAGTTGCCATCGGCATCGACCTGCGCAGTATAGATTTTACCGCCCATGCTCAGGGTGACGGTCTGCCCGGCTTCCACGTTGGTGGTGGCGCCAGAGAGCACCAGATCCAGGCCCTTCTCCGCCGCGTTAATCACGTCGTCGGAGGCAATGGCATTGATGCTGATGGCCACCGTTGCCAGATCCACGGTGACATCATGGCTGATGGTAATTGGGTTACCCGCCGTGCTGTCGCCGGTGACGCTGATCTTCACGGTGCCTTCCGGCCAGGTGCTCACGTCCGCCGCCGGGACCGCCGCGCTCCAGGTGCCGTCCGCCAGCACCGTTGCGGAATAGTCTTTCCCGTTGATGGTCACGGTCAGTGCGGTGCCTGGGGTCAGCCCGTCGCTGGAGCCGGTGATAATCAGATTCTGGTTGTGCTCAATGGTGTTGATCACATCATCGCCCGCCACGGTGTCCACACGCAGGCCCGGCAGGTTGGCGTCGATGGTGATGTCACGTTCGCCCGTACCGGTGTTGCCGTGGCCGTTGGTGACGGTCGCGCTCACGCTCAGACTGCCGTTGCCGAGCGCGGTCAGAACGTCGGACGGCACGCTTACGGACCAGCTCAGATCGCTCTGCACCGTCGCGGTGTAGCTGTTGCCGCCAATCGTCACGGTTACGGTGTTGCCCGCTTCGGCATTCGCCACGCTGCCGCTGATGGTCTGGCCTGCCGCCACTTCCGCCGCGTTAATCACGTTGTCGCCCGCCACGGTGTTGATGGTGACGGTTGGCAGCGCAGTGTCGACCAGCAGGTTCGCCGTATTGCTTACGCTGTTGCCCACGCCGTTGGTGGCGGTCGCATTCAGGGTGTAATTCGCCTGACCCAGACCGGCCAGATCGGCGGCCGGAACCGTCAGGCTCCAGGTACCGTCTGCCGCCGTGGTGGCCGTGTAGTTTTTACCGTTCAGGGTCACGGTCACCACGGTGCCTTCTGCCAGGTTGGCGCTGGTGCCGCTGACGTTCAGATCCTGGCCTTTCTCCACCGCGTTCAGGATGTTGTCATCGCTGATAGTGTTGAAATTAACCGAAGGCAGACCGGTATCGACGGTCACACTATGGGTGCCGGTGCCGGTATTGCCCGCCGCGTCAGTGACTGACGCAGTCACGGTCACGCTGCCGTCGCTGAGGCCGGAAATGACGCTGGCCGGTACCCCCACGCTCCAGTTGCCCGCCGCGTCCAGCACGGTGGTGTAGCTCTGGCCGCCAATCGTCACGGTGACCTTATCGCCCGCCGCCGCGCCGGTGGCTATGCCGCTGATGATTTGCGCCTGAGCGTGTTCTGCGATGTTAATGACGTCATCGCCCGCGATGGTGCTGATGGTCACCTGAGGCACGGTCATGTCCACCGTCAGATTGTGATCAACCGACGCCGGGTTACCCGCCTTGTCGCTGACCGATGCGGTGACGGTCACGCTGCCGTCGCTGAGCGTCGCCAGATCCGCTGCCGGGACGTTCAGCGTCCAGTTACCGTCTGAACCGACCGTTGCGGTGTAGTCCTTGCCGTTCAGGCTCACGGTCACCGTCTGGCCCGCTTCCGCGGTGCTGGTACCGGAGACGGTCAGGTCGGCCTGTGCTTCTGCCGCATTAAGAATGTCGTCCGTCGCCAGGGTGTTGATGGTCACGGATGGCGCGGTGGCATCCACGCTGTACTCGCGGCCTGCGGACGCGCTGTTGCCATTGACGTTGGTGACGCTCACCTGCACGCTGGCATTGCCGTCTTTCAGACCGGCAAGATCCGCCGCTGGCACGGTGGCGGTCCATTTACCGTCTGTCCCCACGGTGGCAGTGTAGCTCTTGCCGCCGAATGTAATCGTGACGGTCTGGTTCGCTTCCACGTTCGAGGTGTTGCCGGAGAGCACCAGATCCGCGCCCTTCTCGGCCGCATTAATCACGTCGTCGGTGGCAATGGCGTCAATGCTGATGGCGACGCTTGCCAGATCCACCGTGACATCGTGGCTGATGGAGACCGGGTTACCCGCGCTGCTCTGACCTTCAACGGTCACGGTGACCGTGCCTGCAGCCAGTGCCCCGACGTCCGCCGCCGGAACCGCTGCGCTCCAGGAGCCGTCGGCCAGCACCGTCGCCGGGTAGGTTTTGCCGTTCACGGTGACGGTTAATCCCGTACCCGGCGTCAGACCGTCGCTGGAGCCGGTGATAATCAGGTTCTGTCCGTGCTCGATGGTGTTGATCACATCATCGCCCGCCACGGTGTCCACACGCAGGCCCGGCAGATTGGCGTCGATAGCAATATCGCGCTCAGCGGAGCCGCTGTTGCCCACATTGTTGGTCACGCTGGCGCTCACCGTCAGTTCGCCGTTGCCCAGCGCCGTCAGATCGGATTCCGGTACGTTGACAGACCAGGTGAGATCGCTCTGCACCGTGGTCGTGTAAGTGTTGCCGCCCAACGTCACGGTCACGGTATTGCCCGCTTCGGCATTCACCACAGTACCGCTGATGGTCTGCCCGGTTGCCAGCTCCGCCGCGTTAATGACGTCGTCACCCGCGACGGTATTGATGATCACCCCCGGCAGAACGGATTCCACGTTCACAGTGTGCGAGGTACTGGCGCTGTTGCCAACGCTGTCCGTGGCTGACGCGGTGACGCTGTAAAGCGCTTCACCCAGTTGCCCCACCTCGCTCGCCGGAACGGTGGTGCTCCAGAGACCGTTATCATCCACCGTCGCGCTATACGCTTTGCCGTTGAGCATCACGGTAACAACCGCACCTGCCGTCAGGCCGGTGGCCGTACCGGTAATGGTCAGATCCTGCGTTTTCTCGGTGCTGTTGATCACATCATCACCGGACACGGTATCGATGGTCAGCACCGGGGCGGTCAGGTTCACCTCCACGTCATGGGTCGCGCTATTGCTGTTACCGGCTTTATCAGTCAACGCGGCGGTGATGGTGTAATCGCCCGCGGTCAGCGCACTGACGTCCGCCGCAGGTACCCCCACGCTCCAGTTGCCTGAGGCATCCACGGTGGCGGTATACGATTTGTTGTTAATGGTGACGGTAACCACATCGCCCGCTTCGGCGCCGGTCACGGAACCGGTCACCATCAGGGCCTGCGCATGCTCGGCACTGTTGATCACGTCGTCGTCGGACACGGTGTTAATGGTCAACTGCGGAACCGTGATATCCACCAGCACGTCGCGATCCGCAGAGGCCGGGTTGCCCGCTTTATCGGAGACAGCGGCACTGATGGTGTAGTTGCCGTCCACCATGCTGCCCAGGTCCGCAGACGGCACGGTGACGCTCCAGCTGCCGTTGGCCTGTACGGTGGTGGTGTAACCCACGCCGTTCAGGGTCACGGTAACGGTCTGGCCCGCTTCGGCGTTGGTCACGCCGTTGATGTCCAGATCCTGCTGCGCTTCAAGCGCGTTGATGATGTTGTTATCGCTGACAATCTCAATAGAAACCGTCGGCGCGGTAGCATCCACGCTGTATTCGCGGCCTGCCGACGCGCTGTTGCCATTGACGTTGGTGACGCTCACCTGCACGCTGGCGTCGCCATCTTTCAGGCTACCCAAATCAGCCGATGGCACGGTGGCCGTCCAGTTGCCGCTGGCATCTACGGTGGCGGTGTAAGACTTACCGCCGAAGGTGATGTAAACCGTCTGGTTTTCCTCCACGTTAGTGGTGGAGCCGGACAGCACCAGATCCGCCCCTTTTTCTGCCGCATTGATCACGTCATCGGTGGCAATGGCGTCAATGCTGATAGCCACGGTCGCCAGATCCACGGTCACGTCATGGCTGATAGTCACCGGGTTACCGGCGCTGCTCTGGCCGTCAACGGTCACGGTGACCGTGCCCGCATTCAGCGCGCTGACGTCTGCGGCAGGGATCGCTGCCGTCCAGGTGCCGTCTGCCAGCACCGTGGCCGCGTAGGTTTTACCGTTGACGGTGACCGTCAGCGCCGAGCCAGCGCTCAGCCCCTCGCTGGTACCGGTGATAATCAGGTTCTGCCCGTGCTCGATGCTGTTAATCACATCGTCGCCCGCCACGGTGTCCACACGCAGGCCCGGCAGGTTGGCATCAATGGTGATGTCACGCTCGCCATAACCGGTGTTGCCGTGGCCGTTGGTGACGCTGGCCGTCACGGTCAGGTCCCCGTTGCCGATGGCGGTTAACACGTCAGACGGCACATTCACCGACCAGCTTAAATCGTCCTGAACGGTTGTCGTATAGTTGTTGCCGCCAATGGAAAGCGTGACAGTGTCACCGCTCGCGGCACCGCTCACTTTCCCGCTCAGCGTCTGGCCAGACGCCACTTCCGCGGCGTTGATGATGTCGTCGGTGGCAACCGCATTAATGGTGACAACCGGCAGCGCGCTGTCCACCAGCACGTTATGGCTTGCGCTCGCGCTGTTGCCTGCCGTATCGGTCACGCTCGCCGTCACGGTGTAGCTGGCTTCACCCAGCGTCGAGACGTTGGCTGCCGGAACGGTCACGCTCCAGTTGCCGCTGGCGTCGGTGGTGGCGGTATAACTGATACCGTTCAGGGTTACGGTGATGGTGGTGCCGTCCGGCTGATTGCTGGTGCCGGAGAGCAGCAGATCGTCGCCCTTTTCGATCGCGTTAATCACGTCATCGCCCGCAAGGGTGTTGATGGCGATAACCGGTGCGGTCAGGGAGACCGTAACGTCATGCGTGGCGGTGGTGCTGTTGCCCGCTTTATCGGTGAGGGTTGCCGAGAGGGTCTGATCGCCGCTTACCAGCGCGCCGACGTCCGTGGCCGGAATGCCGGTGCTCCAGTTCCCGGAGGCGTCCAGCATGGCGGTGTAGTCTTTGCCGTTGAGGGTGACGGTAATCACGTCTCCCGCCTGGGCACCCGTGACCTTACCGGAGACGATCAGCGCCTGGCCGTGTTCGGCGATATTCAGGATGTCATCACCCGCCACAACGTCAAACACGATCTGCGGCACGGTGGTATCCACCAGCACGGCCGCATCGGTGCTCGCCGGGTTGCCGGCTTTATCAGAAACGGATGCCGTGACCGTGGCATTACCGTCGGCGATGCCCGCCAGATCGGCCGCCGGGACGTCGAGCGTCCAGCTGCCGTCTGCCTGCACCTGCGCGGTATAGGTGTTGCCATTGAAGGCCACGGTCACCGTCTGGCCCGCTTCGGCGGTGGAGGTACCGCTGAGGGTCAGATCTTGCGCCGCCTCTGCCGCATTCAGGATGTTGTCACCGCTGATGGTATTGAGGGTGACCGTCGGCGCGGTGGTATCCACGCTGTACTCGCGCCCCGCCGATGCGCTGTTGCCGTTAACGTTGGTCACGCTCACCTGCACGCTGGCATCGCCGTCCTTCAGGCTGCTCAGATCCGCTGCCGGAACGGTGGTGGTCCAGTCGCCGTTGGCGTCTACCGTCGCCGTATACGTTTTCCCGCCCAGGGTAACGATCACGGTCTGTCCCGCCTCAACGTTGGCCGAGGTGCCGCTGAGCACCAGGTCTTCGCCTTTTTCCGCCGCGTTCAGCACGTTGTCAGCGGTCACGCTGTTAATGCTAATGGCGACCGGGCTGAGATCCACATCAACGACGGTGCCAATCGTGACCGGGTTGCCGGAGGTGTCCTGCGCGCTGGCGCTGATGGTCAGTGAACCGTCAGCCCATTGGGAGACGTCTGCCGCAGGCACGGCCGCCTGCCAGGTGCCGTCCGCCAGTACCGAGGCGGAATAATCCTTGCCGTTAATGGTGACGGTAACGGTGCTGCCTGCCGCCAGATCGGTGCTGGTGCCTGACACAATCAGGTTCTGACCGTGCTCGATGATATTGATGACGTCATCGCCTGCGACCGTATCAATACGCAGGCCCGGCAGCTGGGCGTCGATGGTGAAGTCCAGCGAGGAAGAGCCGGTGTTGCCGTGCACGTTGGTGACGCTGGCTGATACGGTCAGTTCGCCGTTGCCAAGCGCGGTTAACTGGCTCTGGGTTAACGGCAGGCTCCAGGTGAGATCGTCCTGAACTGTTGTGGTGTAGGTCTGGCCGCCGAGCATAATGGTGACAGTGTCACCTGAAGCAGCATTCGTAACCTTACCGGTCAACGTCTGCCCCGTGGCCACTTCCGCCGCGTTAACGATGTTATCGCCCGCCAGCACGTTGATGGTCACAACCGGCAGTGAGCTGTCCACCAGCACATCGTGCGTGGTTGAGGCGCTATTGCCCACGCTGTCGGTGACGCTGGCAGTCACGGTGTAATGTGCCTCGCCCAGCGCGCTGACCGCAGAGGCAGGTACGGTGACGCTCCAGCTGCCACTGGCGTCGGTGGTCGCGGTGTAGGTGATGCCGTTAAGGCTAACGGCAATCGTCGTCCCTTCCGGCTGGTTGCTGGTCCCGGAAAGCAGCAGATCCTCGCCTTTCTCAGCCGCATTGATCACATCATCCGCCGCCAGGGTATTGATAGCGATTTCCGGCGTCACGGTGTTGACCACTACGTCCACTGCGCTACTGCCGGTATTACCGGAGCGATCGGTCACCGAGACGTTAACGGTCCAGGTCCCGTCTGTCAGACCCTGTACAACGGAGGCTGGCAGGCCGAGGCTCCAGTTCCCCGCCGCATCCACCACGGTGGTGTACTCCACGTTATTCAGGGTGATGGTCACCAGGTCACCCGCTGCCGCACCGGTGACCGACCCGCTCAGGATCTGCGCCTGTGAATGCGCGTGCTGGTTAACGGTATTGGTGTCGGTGACAAAATCGTTAATGGTTACCTGCGGGACGGTCGCATCCACCAGCCCAACGCGGTCTGCGCTGCTGCTGTTGCCTGCCACGTCACTCACGGTCGCCATTACCGTGACGGTGCCGTCGGTCAGAGCACCGAGATCCGCAGCCGGTACGTTCACCGTCCAGGTCCCGTCACTCTGGACGGTGGTCTGATAGTGCTTGCCGTTCAGCGTAACGGTAACCGTCTGTCCCGCCTCAGCATTGCTGCTGCCGCTTAAGATCAGATCCTGCTGCGCTTCGGCCGCATTAATGATGTTGTCATCGGTCAGGTTATCGATCGTAATGGACGGCGGTAAGGTATCCACGGTCACCACGCGCGACGCGTCGGCGCTGTTGCCGCTGACGTTCGT
The DNA here is from genome assembly GCF_050031465.1 of Enterobacter cloacae complex sp. 277I4. Classification (NCBI taxonomy): domain Bacteria; kingdom Pseudomonadati; phylum Pseudomonadota; class Gammaproteobacteria; order Enterobacterales; family Enterobacteriaceae; genus Enterobacter; species Enterobacter cloacae complex sp. 277I4. The sequence continues at coordinate 2,470,941 of NZ_JBLGWC010000001.1, read as the reverse complement.
CACGCTGACGCTGACCTGCGCGCGTCCGTCAATCAGCGTCTCCATGGCGCTGGCCGGCACGGTCAGGCTCCAGGAGCCATCCTGCTGCACCTGCGCGGTAAAGGTCTGGTCGGCGAATTTCACCACCACGGTCTGCCCGGCCTCTACGCCCTGCGTCTGGCCCGACAGCACAAGATCGGCGCCTTTTTCAGCCGCATTCAGCTTGTCATCGCTGCTGACGGTATCGATGGTCACCGCCACGGCGTTCAGATCCAGCTCGATGGGGTGCTCAGCTGAAACGGTATTTCCCCAGGCATCTGTCGCGCTGACGTGAACGGTGATATCTCCGGCCGTCCAGCCCTGCAGATCGGACGCCGGGACGCCGATTTGCCAGCTGCCGTTGGCGTTGACCACGGCGGCATACTCGACGCCGTTGATGGTGACGGTGACGTGCGTGCCCGCTGCCAGGTGGGTACTGGAGCCGGTCACGGTCAGATCCTGCTGCTGCTCGATGGCGTTGATCACATCATCGCCAGAAATGGTATTCACCCGCAGGCCAGGAAGCTCGGCGTTGATGTTGATATCACGCTCGCCGCTGCCGGTGTTGCCGTGGGCGTTGGTGACAGAAGCGGTAAAGGTTAACGATCCGTCGCCAAAGGCCTTCAGATCGGCTGACGAAATGGTCACGCTCCAGGTCAGATCGCTGCCTACTGTAGCGGTGTAGCTCTTACCGCCCACCGAAACAGAGACCGTGTCGCCCGCCGCCGCGCCGGTGACGCGCCCGCTCAGGGTTTGATCCACCGCCACTTCAGCATTGTTGACCAGGTTGTCACCGGCGAAGGTATTGATAATCACCTGCGGCAGCACGGTATCCACCAGCAGCGTCGCTTCGGCGGAGCCGCTGTTACCGGCGGCATCGGTGCCGCTCACGCTGACGGTGTACAGGGTGTTCGCCAGGTTCAGAACGTCAGACACCGGCACCTGAACTGACCAGATGCCGTTATTAACGGTGGCCTGATAGCTCACGTTATTCAGCGTGACGTTTACCACGCTGCCGTCTGGCAGGTTGCTGGTGCCGCTCAGGCTCAGCGGCTGCATCGCCTCCTGCGCGTTCAGCACGTTATCCTGGCTGATGGCATTCAAGGTGAATTCCGGTGGGTTACCGCTCAGGGTAATGCCGTGGGTGGCGTTACCGGTATTGCCCGCCGCATCGGTCACCGAAACCGCAATGCTGTGGTTACCTTCCCCCAGCGCGCCAATGACTGACGCCGGTACGCCTACGCTCCAGCTGCCGTTCGCCTGCACCACGCCGGTAAAGCTCTGGCCGCCAACGGTCACGGTGACCACATCGCCTGCTGCGGCTCCGGTCGCCTGGCCGGAAATAATCTGCGCCTGGCCCTGCTCTCTGGTGTTGAGAATATCGTCGCCCGCGACGGTATTGATGGTCACGACCGGGGCGACAGTATCCACGGTGAAATGCGCCTGGGTGGATGACCCGTTCCCGGCTTTATCGCTGACGTTCACCGTCAGGGTGTGTTCGCCATTCGCCAGCGACTGCACCTCGCTGGCTGGCAGCGTGACGGACCAGGTACCGTCGCTGCCCACCGTGGCGGTATGGTTTTTACCGTTCACTGTCACCGTGACAATCTGACCGGCTTCCGCCGTGGTTTTCCCACTCAGCGTCAGCGGCTGATGGTGTTCAGCAGCATTGATAATATTGTCCTGCGCGACAGTAGCGACCGCGATGGTCGGTGCCGCAGTATCCACGCCAATCGTCTGACTGCCGTTCACGGTATTGCCCGCCGCGTCCTTGCCGCTGACGTTCACCGTCCAGGTGCCGTCGCCCAGCGCCTGCGCATCCGCCGCGGGCACCTTCACGCTCCATGCGCCGTTTGCACCCACCTCAGCCGTATAGGATTTGCCGTTCAGCGTAACGGTCAGCTCTGTTCCCTGCGCCAGGTTCTTGCTGGCACCAGAAAGCGTAAAGCCTGCGGACTGCTCGCTGGCGTTGATGACGTTATCCCCCGCCGTGGTTGCCAGCGTCACGCTCGCCACGGCAGTATCAACGGTCACGGTGATGCTGCCTGCGGAGGTCGTTTTACTGCCGTCGATCTGCACGACTGACCAGGTATGTTCCCCGTCTGTCTGGGTCGGCAGTTTTACCGTCCAGGTGCCGTCTTTACTGACCATCGCGCTGGCAAGCGTATTGCCGCTGCTGTCTTTGATCTGAATGGTCGCGCCCGGTTGCCCGGTACCGCTAAAGGTTGGCGTGTTATCGTCGGTGATCGCATTTGCACTCAGCACGCCCTGCTTGTCGCCCGCAAGATCGGTGAGCATGAAGGTTGGCGTTGCGCTCTCAACTTCTTTCGTATTATCAATAACTTTTGTTTTTGTTTCGCCGTCACCACCGTGAGCCAGCAGTGCCCCAATAGCACCGCCGCCTAACGCCGCCCCCGCAATCCAGCCCCATGGCGCATCACTCAATATGCTCTCCTGGGTCAGGAAAGGTTCAATGCTGCTAATCGGTGTGGCTTGCGCGGTTAATTCAGTAACGGCTGCGCCTGACGCTTCCCCGGCATCGGCAAAAGAGATATGTGTTAATTCCTGATTATCGTTAAATACCAGTTCAGACTGGTTATGGGTTTCAGGATCTTCAACGAAATAGTTATTGCAGCGAATAACACTGCCATCTTTCATATAAATGAGAAGGTCTTTCCCCTGGCGGACGTAACGCACCACGTCCTGTGCAGAACCCTGGATTTCAATCACGCTCGGAGAGGAAATGGAGACCGACAGATTTCCTTCGCCGGTTAATTTCGTTTTCTCCGCTGTCTTGCGAATGATGACATCTACAACTTTTACGTTACTCATATTTCTCTCCTTGCAGGTGCTCGGATTCCTGTGGATATGTCCACCAGATGGATGTAGCTATCCCTGGGAAATTTCACCCATTATTTTCAGATTTATTTCGCGCAGAAAGGCGCGGCTTTTTTTCAACTCAAATCGGGTAATTTTGCGGCAGCGTTTTTTTCTACTCCAATAAGCGTCATGAGATTATCAACAGCGGAGGCGTAATTAATTGCCGCGCTCCAGCCATCATATTCAGCCATTATTTTGGCAGACGTGGCCTGCCAGACATCCTGTTCTACGCTGAGCAAATCATTAATGCTCCGCTTGCTCAGGGTGTATTCGTTTTTGTAGACCGCGCGGGCACGTAACGCGTTTTCAAGCTGTAAGCTTCCGGCGGCCATTCTTCCACGCGCGCCGGTCCAGTCTGCCTGCGCGACGGAGGCTTTTTGCAGCACATCAAACCGCGCCTGATCGACCTGAGAGGAGGCCATCGCCCTGGTGCCTTCAGCCTGACGAACGCGTGCCGAAACGGCGCCGCCCTGATACAGCGGTGCATCGATATTGAGCTGGATCTGGTCATCCCAGTAAGCGCGGTTATCCGACTCATAGCGCGTGCGGCCTCCTTTCAGGCTTAACGTTGGCCAGTGCTGAGATTTTGCGGTTTCCACCCCATACTGGGCTGAACGCTCCATATTCTGCGCGGCCATTACCGCCGGTATCAGCGAGTAATCGATCTGGTTGACGGCATTCTGCTCTACGGCAAGCTTCTCAGGGACCGGTGAATAGGCTTCAGCCTGCATGCCCGTCAACACCGCGAGCCTTGCGCGGGCGCTGTTGAGCGCGGCGTTGTACTGCTCAACCGTCGCCTGCATACCGGCGATCCGCGTGCGGGTCTGCAGCTCATCGGAGGTTGAGCTTACGCCTGCATCCGCGCGCAGTTTCGCCAGCTGCTCCACATTTTTGAGGGCCTGCACATTCTCTTTAGCCGCCTGCAACAGATCGCTATAACGTCTGACCTCCACGTAGCTCAGCGCGGTTTTTTCCGCCACGGCGGTGAGCGTCTCCATCAGCTGATAACGATAGCTATCGCGTCGCGCTGAAGACTGGCTGATGCTGTTATTCGTCTTGCCAAAGTCATAAATGAGCTGCGTAAGGCTTAATCCCCATGCCGCTGAATTTCTCAGTGAACCGCTGGAATCGGTGGTTTGGCTATGGCCCGTACTGCCGTTCAGCGATATTTGCGGCATCCATCCGCTACGTGCTTCATCTATTTGCGCCTGACCAATCCCCAATTGTGCCGCCTGCTGGCTGACCGACGGATCGCGATCGATGGCAAAAAGAATACTTTCTTTTAATGTTGTCGTCGGCACCGTGGCAAAACCCAACGCGCCGCTATTGGCATAGGTCGTATTAATGCATGCAGAAATTAACACCAGCACTGCGGATAATCGAACCCACTTATAATTTCGCTCTCTCATCATTTATATCTCCCTGAGTCTGCGAATGGTTTAACCCTTTACCCAAAAAGAGGTATAGATAATCAGAAAAATATTATTAATCCCCCGTACTGAATTTCGGGTAATAGCTCCCCATACCCATTTCCATTGGAGATGAGAGCCGACCTTAGCCTAATATGAATTAAGAATTTACTTACTTCTTAACTGATTCGCAGCATAACAAAATGTGGTATAGGCAACTACACCCACAATGTTAATGTGGTGTTACAATTAAGAAAAATCATGGGGTTTCTGGACAAACTCTTAAAAATGGCCTTTCAAATGAAACTAATAAAGTCATTGTTATTTAAGTGAAATTTAAAAATACCCGGATGTACATTTTTGCGTTAATTTCCACGCGCGTCAGACACAAAGATTTTCAAAGAAATGTCAACTTAAGTAGCTTCGCCCTATTTATTGGCATAAAAAACCTAGAGAATGCATTTTTTAGGGATTTTATTGGTTTAAATAGTTTTTTAATAGAACAACAAACCAGCAAAGCGAAGCTAACTGGTTACATAATCCAAACAACCGGATAAAACATCGTCATAACATATTGATTACCCTTAGAAACCGTTCACTTATATTTAATCAATAACAGCTCAATTATCACGCAACTGAACTAATGTGTGGTTGTCCTTTTCTCTGCGACAAAATGCTGTATTATGCGAACTATTGCGACATTTTGCAGGATTGCTGCCATGCACAAAACCGCGCGTCAAAAATTTGTGCTCGACATCATCAGCGAGCAGGGACAGGCCAGCATCACTGAGCTGGCAGAAAAGCTGCAGGTCTCTGCGGATACCATTCGCCGCGATCTCACGGACCTCGAAAAACAGGGGCTGGCGCAGAAGAACCACGGAGGCGCTATCGCGCTCAATCTGTCGGCCATGAATCGCCAGGGCAGAAATACGCTCCTGCCGGCGACCAAGCAGCGGCTGGGAAAACAGGTGGCACAGCAGGTTCCGCCGGGTTCTACGCTGTTTCTGGATGCGGGCAGTACGGTCATGGCGGTGGCCTCTTTTCTTCAGGGGCCGCTGACGGTGATCACCACCTCGCTGGATATCGCCCACGCTTTTAGCGACCGGGAAGATATCGAGCTGATCCTGCTCGGCGGGAAATGGGATCATAAGCAACGCCTGTTTGCTGGCGGTGCCACCCTCTCCCTGCTTTCACGGTATCGGGCGGATATCGCCATCCTTGGCGCCTGCGCCCTTCATTCATCACTCGGTCTGAGTGCTGGGACGGAAGCTGATGCAGAAGTCAAACGGGCGATGCTTGCCGCCAGCCAGACGCACTGGATCGTCGCAGACCATCTGAAAGTCAACCGCTGTGAGCCGTACCTGGTGTGCGGGTTAGACGAAATTCATCAACTGTATTTAGATCGTCCCTGGCCTGAGCTTGGGGACCAGAGCACCGTGCCCGTCACGGTTTGCGCTCATTAACGTGGAGAAGGTCATGAGTAAAATGAAGACAATCAACATTGCGCTGATCGGGTATGGTTTTGTCGGTAAAACCTTCCATGCCCCGCTCATCCAGTCTGTGGACGGGCTTACGCTGGCGGTGGTTTCCTCCCGTGATGAGGAGAAGGTTAAGCGCGATCTGCCGGATGTGCAGGTGGTTGCTACCCCGGAAGAGGCCATTACACACCCGGATATTGACCTGGTGGTGATCGCCTCCCCTAACGCCACCCATGCTCCGCTGGCCACGCTGGCCCTGAACGCAGGAAAACACGTGGTGGTGGATAAACCCTTCACGCTCGATATGCAGGAAGCGCGCGATCTTATTGCCCTGGCGGATGAAAAGCAGCTTCTGCTCTCCGTGTTCCACAACCGCCGCTGGGACAGTGATTTCCTGGGCATTAAGGACGTTATCACACAGGGCACCCTCGGGAAGGTGAAACTGTTTGAGTCGCACATTGACCGCTTCCGCCCGGAAGTGCGCGTGCGCTGGAGAGAACAAAACGTACCGGGAAGCGGGCTGTGGTTTGACCTGGGGCCGCATCTGATCGACCAGACGCTACAGCTCTTTGGTCTGCCTCACTCGGTGCAGGGGAATATCGCGACGCTGCGCGACGGCGCAGAAGTGAACGACTGGGCGCATGTGGTCTTAAACTACCCTGATCATAAGGTTATTTTGCACGCCAGCATGCTGGTCGCCGGGGGTACCGCGCGCTTTACCGTCCATGGGGATAAGGGCAGCGTAGTGAAGGCCCGTATCGATCAGCAGGAAGCCCAGCTGCTGACTGGCATCGTTCCGGGAAGTGAAACCTGGGGTGAGGACAGCGACAGTATGGTGTTCTTTGGGGCTGACGGCGCGCCGCAGACCATTACCACGCCGAAAGGCGATCAGCGCCAGTATTACATTAATGTGCGCGATGCTCTGCTCGGGAAGATTGCCAATCCGGTTCATCCTGTCGAGGCGTTAGCGGTGATGGCGGTACTGGAAGCGGCGGTGAAATCGTCAGAGACCGGGTCAACCCAGGGGCTGGCGTTAACGGCTGAAGAGCGTGCTCTGCTGCAATAAAAAACGGGTTTTGTAGGCCGGGTAAGCGCAGCGCCACCCGGCGAGAAAGGCGGCAAAAGTGTTGAGGGCTATTGCCGCTTTTTCGGCATCATGCGCAGCAGCGTATTATCTTTCCAGAAATAGTGATGCATCAGCGCCGCCGCTGCGTGCAGGCCAATGACAAAATAGCCAAGGTTCGCCAGCGTCTCGTGCCACTCTTTTAGCCCATCAGCCAGATCAAAGTTAGATTCCGCCGCGTGCGGCATGGCGATGCCAAAGGCAAACCAGTCGTTTCCACGGTTATACATCATCACCAGGCCAATCAGCGGCAAAGCAATAAACAGCAGATAAATCACCAGATGCCCCAGATGCGAAAGGCCCGTGATCATCGCTTTCGGTTTCGGCTCAATCGGCGGCGCGCGGAACTTCAGGCGCACCAGCAGACGTGTCACCATCAAAACCAGGATAGCGATCCCGCAGGAGACGTGGATCATATTGATCAGCGGTCGGTCGGTACGCGGAAAGAAGCCTCTGAACTCCATGGCGCAGTAGGCGACGATAACTAACAGAAACACCAGCCAGTGAATGCCGATTTGCAGGCCTGTATATTTAGTGCGCATGTGATTTTCCGATAAAAAACAGTTACCGCGCCAACATAACGACCTTTCCTTAAAAATTCATTAACTTTTCTGTATGGATTTTCAAATACTTCCCGGGGCATGAAGCATCTTCAATTGCTGCCCCGCCCCTCATGGTCTAAGCCTGGATAAGTTCAAACTGTCGCATCGACACGTTTACAGGAGAAAACCATGAGTAAAATTGGCATTAACGGATTTGGACGCATTGGACGCCTGGTACTTCGTCGCCTTCTTGAAACCCAGGACAGCAACACCGTCGTCGCCATCAACGACCTCACCTCTCCCAAGGTACTGGCCTATCTGCTCCGGCATGATTCTAACTACGGCGGCTTCCCATGGAGCGTGGATTTCACCGAAGACGCGCTGATTGTGGACGGTAAAACCATCGCGGTGTACGCCGAGAAAGAGGCCAGACATATCCCGTGGAAAGCCGCTGGGGTGGATATCGTCGTGGAATGCACCGGTTTTTATACGTCGGAAGAAAAATCCAGAGCGCATCTGGATGCTGGCGCCAAAAAGGTCCTGATCTCCGCGCCAGCGGGTGAGATGAAAACCATTGTGTTTAACGTTAACGATGACACCATTGACGCCAGTGATACCATTATCTCTGTCGCCTCCTGCACCACCAACTGCCTCGCCCCGCTGGCAAAAGCCCTGCACGATGCTTTTGAGATTAAAGTGGGCACCATGACCACCATTCACGCCTACACCGGTACCCAGGCGCTGGTGGATGGTCCGCGCGGGAAAGATCTGCGCGCCTCACGCGCGGCGGCGGAGAACATCATTCCCCACACCACGGGTGCTGCCAAAGCGATTGGCCTGGTGATCCCGGCCCTCAGCGGCAAACTGAAAGGTCATGCCCAGCGCGTACCGGTGAAAACCGGCTCGGTAACGGAACTGGTCGCCATTCTGGGCAAAAAGGTCACCGTTGAAGAGGTGAATGCCGCACTGAAAAAAGCGACACAGGGGAATAAATCCTTTGGCTATACCGATGAAGAGATTGTGTCGTCAGATGTCATTGGCTCGCACTTTGGCTCGGTGTTTGACGCCACGCAAACCGAAGTGACCGAGGCGGGCGAACTGCAACTGGTGAAAGCCGTCGCCTGGTATGACAACGAGTATGGCTTTGTGACGCAGCTGGTGCGCACGCTTGATAAATACGCCGCACTTTAATAACGCTGACGGGTGGTCATACCATCCGTCGCTCTCCCTTACCGCATGGCTTACTCTTCATCATCTGTTTTCCAGAATAAAATTATTCACGAAATTTTTGAATCACACGTTAATTATCATTAGAACTTCTAAAATGAAGTTTTAAATATGCTTGCTTTAATTTCATAAACACTCCCAATAATATAAATCACAAGACAGGCAAGCGGTCTGTCAAAACAAATACCCCCTATGAAATTGTTAAGGAACAACAATGAAAAAAGTTATTTTGGCTTCATTAATTGCACTGGCCAGCGCATCAGCTTTCGCAGAACCTACCGCTGTATTAAAAGTACACGGAACGTTGACCAATGCGGCGTGTACGCCTTCTATCGGCAACGGCGGGGTCATTGATTACGGCTATATTCGCCTCGGAGAACTTTCTGCACTGGAAAATAATAATTTGGGACAAAAACAGGTACCTGTCACCATTACCTGTTCTTCGCCAACCAAAGTGGGCTTTACCATTCTTGATAACCGTAGCGACAGCAACGCGCGACTGCCGGTTGATATCGGTAAAAACTTAAACCAGTCGGTGAAATATTATACTTACGGCGTGGGTACCACGTCCGAAGGCGTAAATATTGGTGACTACGGCATGTGGATGACGGATGTCACGGCAGATGGCAAAGTCGTAGACCCGATTGTCAACAACCACGACTGGAATCCTGATATCTGGAAAAAAAGCGGTATTCCGCGTAGTGATGCGTTCCAGACCGTCGCCTTTGCTGATACAGGGACCACCGCACCGTTGGCTATCACCACAGCTAACTTTAACTTTGTTACTAATCTGACGATTCGTGACACTACTGCGCTGGCGATTACCGACGATACTCCTCTCGACGGTCAGGCGACGATGACCCTGGTATATCTCTAATCATATAATTTGCTTATACCGGTTCAGCGTAACCCTGAACCGGTACTTTTCCCCGTTATATTCACACAACAAATAAAAAGCCTTCTTTTATTTGTCGCTTTCGCATATCTTTAGTTTTTCTACAAAATAAATTCAACTTTAATAAATATACCAAAAACTCAATACTCAATATTATTTCCGCCAGGTGAATGGGAACGCCATCGCTGCGTTCACTTATCATTCCCGCATGTCTTATATTCATGAAAAGGAAAAATCAAGGATGAAAAAAATCATTCTGGCTACAGCCATCGCGTTGAGCACCACATCAGCTTTTGCAGCCGGAACTGCTGTTATTAAGGTTAAAGGTACATTAACCAACGCAGCATGTACTGCTGAGCTGGGTAACGGCGGTGTTATCGATTACGGCTTTATTCGTCTCGGTGAGTTATCCGAAAACTCACATAATCAACTCGGTCAGAAACAGATACCTGTGACCATAAATTGCTCTGCGCCAACCAAAATAGGTTTCACTATCACCGATAATCGCAGCGACAGCAACGCACAACTTCCTGTTGATATTGGTAAGAATAAGAATATTACAAATAAATATTATACTTATGGCGTTGGTTTCACGAACGACGGGAAAAAGATCGGTAACTACGGCATGTGGATGACCGGTACCACCGCAGACGGTAAAACTGTAGACCCTATTGGGCATAACCACGACTGGTCCGCAACAAGCTGGAAATATTCCGGTATTCCACGCAGCGATACTTTCCAGACCATCGCCTTTGCTGAAACCGGCACCACCACCCCATTGGCTATCACCACGGCTAACTTTAATTTCGTGACCAACCTGGTGATTTGGGATACCTCCACCCTGGCCATTACCGACGATACCCCACTGGACGGCCAGAACACCATGACGCTGGTTTATCTGTAATTTTTCGCGCTTTGTTCAATACCGGGTCAGCGGCAAACGTTGGCCCGGTATTTTTTTGCGTCCACATTCACAACAGGGATCGGCTTACCAGCGCATCGGTCAAAATGACATCGTTGCGTAAGATATTCCATGCCGCCGCAATCTCATCAGGTATCTCCACGTGGGCAATAAAATCGCGTCCTGCCGGACCGTAACCGTTAACATCGTCGCGAAGGCGCGGCAGTTCCCCCAACACCAGCGACAAATAGCGTTCCACCGGCCATAGCCCTTCTCCGGAATCGCTGAACTCCAGCCCATCGTCGCCGTTTTGCAGGACGGGCGTAAAGCCCGCGTGGCTCACCCATTCCGGCGATACGGGTTCGTCCCGACACACGCGGGCGAACGTTGCCATGGTACGGCGCTGCATGGTTGGATCCTGCACCACCAGCACCCTTTCAGGGGCAAATTGATGGTGCTTCATTAATTCGCGGCTAAAGCGGGCGTTCTCCCCGCAGTTCGTCGATTGATCTTCCACCCACACCCGGTCGGCCGGGATCTGCCAGAATTGACGGGCGATATCCGCCAGGATAGCCGCCTCTGCCCGGCCCGTGGTGGGAATGGTGTGATAGCGCGGATGTTTCGCAATTGCGGCATAGAGAAAAGTGGTGGAGTGTCCGATGCCTCCGCTAATGATCATGGGCACCCCCTGCTCCGCCGCCAGACGACAGGCAGCTTCGATGGTTGGAATGACGGCATTACCTGCCAGAATCACCATATCCACGGACTGACCCGGTTGCAGGTCATCCTGCGCCAGCCACTGCCCAACCGTGTTTACGGCACTGAGCGTGCTGCCGGGCAAACAGGGAAAAATTGTCGGTATCATCGTAACCTCCTTACAGCATTTGGATTAGCGTACCGCACTTGTCGCGTCAAAACAGGCGTTGATTCCTAAAGTGCCAGAGATAAGGCCGCTCTTTTTCCTAAAACCTTCAGTTCAACATTTGATTAACATGCGTAAATCATATTCACTTGTATTATGTTTTATGGCAGACGTAGAATCGCCAGCCTGTTAATTCTTCCATTTTATCAAAGGTAAACGACGTTATGCGCCTGCCCGAACGCGACCCTTATGCTCCTCGCGAGTGGCAGCCACACGAGAAACCCGCCCTGCTGGGTTCCCCCTCCACGCCGGAGCACAGCACGCCAAAGCGGATTGCCTATGGCGTTGTCGGTCTGCTGGTTTGCCTGACGGGCGCCCTGGGGAATGCGGTGGTCACCGCCAACCTGCAAAATTTGCAGGGCACTTTCGGCGCCTGGTCAACCGAGATCGCCTGGCTACCGGCGGTCTATGTAATGACCAATATCTCCATTAACCTGCTGCTGGTGAAATTCCGCCAGCAGTACGGTCTGCGCGCCTTCACCGAAGGTTTTCTGGTGCTGTATGTGCTGGTCACTTTTTTCCACCTGTTTGTCAACGATCTTAGCTCGGCGCTGATGGTGCGCGCCGCGCACGGGATGGTGGCCGCCGCGCTCAGCTCGCTGGGGATTTATTACCAGATCCAGGCCTGGCCGGCGAAACACCGCCTGAAGGCGTTGACCATTGGCATCACCGGCTCGTCACTGGCCATTCCGCTGGCGCGACTCTTTTCAACCGAGCTGTTGCAGCTTGATGAGTGGCGCGGGCTCTATTTCTTCGAGCTGGGGCTGGCCCTCATCTCGCTGGCGTGCGTGATTGCGCTGAAACTGCCGCCGGGCGATCGGCGTAAGGTCTTTGAGAAAAAAGACTTTATCACCTTCTTTTTACTGGCACCGGGTATGGCGCTGCTGTGCGCGGTGCTGTCGCTGGGCCGTCTGGACTGGTGGTTTGAAGCGCCGTGGATCGGCTGGTCGCTGGCGCTCTCGCTGGTGCTGATTGTTTCCGCCATCGTGTTCGAACATAACCGCAGTAACCCGCTGCTGAACACCCGCTGGCTGTCGAGCGGCAGTATTGTGCGCCTTGGGTTGATTATGCTGCTGATCCGCATCGTGCTGGCCGAGCAAAACACCGGCGTCATCGGCTGGCTGCAGTACGTGGGGTTACAGAACGAGCAGATGACGCACCTGGCGTGGTCCATATTTGCCGGGATCGTCTGCGGGATCGTCACCAGCTGTCTGACCATTAAGCCGACCAAACTGGCATGGCCGATTATCACCTCCCTGGTGCTGATGATTGTCGCCTCGCTGCTGGACAGCCAGTCCAACAACCTGACGCGCCCGGATCAACTGATGCTCAGCCAGTTCCTGCTGGGCTTTGGCAGTGCCTTCTTCCTCTCCCCCGCGATGCTGGCCGCCATTGGCGGCGTCATCGCCGACCCGCGTAATCTGGTGAGCTTCTCGGTAATGTTCGGCATGAGCCAGAACCTCGGCGGCCTGCTGGGCTCGGCTATTCTCGGTACCTTCCAGACCTGGCGCGAAAAGTATCACTCCAGCCTGCTGGCGGACCAGCTCACCACGCTCAATCCGCTGGTTAACGAGCGGATTCAGCTTTATACCCAGATGTACAAAAGCCTGATTGGCGACAGCGCCCTGTTGGGCACGCAGGCGATCACCCAGTTGCAGACGGTGACCGCGCTTGAGGCAAACATTCTGGCTTACAACGACACCTATTTACTGACCGCGAGTATTGCCGCGGCCACGCTGGTCTGGATTTTATGGCGCTTGCTGCGCCTGCGCATCACTGCCCGTATGGCGCTTAAGAACGCCACCGGCAACAAATAATTGAAATATTTCTGGAGAGTTTATGAGTCAGCAGGATGCCGCCAAAGAGCAGGCCAACACCCGCAAAAATGTGCGCATTGTTTCCGTTTTCACCGCCGCTGCCATCGGTATTGTCGGCGTGCTGGTGATCCTTTACGCGTGGCAGCTCCCGCCGTTCACCCGCCACGCGCAGTTTACCGATAACGCTTACGTGCGCGGCCAGACCACGTTCATCAGCCCGCAGGTAAATGGCTATATCACCGAAGTGAAGGTACAGGATTTCGCGCAGGTTAAAAAAGGCGAGCTTCTGCTGCAGATCGATGACCGGATCTATCGCCAGCGGGTACATCAGGCCGAGGCGCAGCTGGCGATGAAAATTGCCGCCCTGAATAACAACCTCCAGCAGCGTAAAAGCGCGGAAGCCGTCATCGCAAAAAATGACGCCGCGCTGAAAAATGCCCGCGCCCAGAGTCTGAAAACCCAGGCGGATTTAAAGCGGGTGAAAGACCTGACGGCTGACGGATCGCTCTCCATCCGCGAACGCGACGCGGCGCTGGCCAGCGCGGCCCAGGGCAGCGCCGATATTGAGCAGGCCAAAGCGACGCTTGAGATGTCGCGCCAGGATCTGCAGACGGTGATTGTGAATCGCGGTGCGCTGGAGGCGGATGTGGAAAACGCCAAAGCGGCGCTGGAGCTGGCGCAAATCGACCTGCAAAACACCCGCATTGTGGCGCCGCGTGACGGCCAGCTGGGGCAGATCGCGGTGCGTCTGGGCGCGTATGTGACGGCCGGGACGCATCTCACCACCCTGGTGCCGCCGCAGCACTGGGTGATCGCCAATATTAAAGAGACCCAGCTCGCGGAGCTGCGCGTGGGCCAGCCGGTGAAATTTACCGTCGATGCGCTCAATAACAAAGCCTATCAGGGCCGCGTGGAGAGCATCTCCCCGGCGACCGGCGTCGAATTCAGCGCCATCACGCCGGATAACGCCACCGGGAACTTTGTCAAAATCGCCCAGCGTATTCCGGTGCGTATCGAAGTGCTGGGTAAACCTGAAGAGTCAGCACTGCTACGTCCTGGCATGTCGGTACAGGTGACCATTGATACGCGGGAGGCGAAGCAATGACCCTTCGCCCGCTAGCCAGCCTGCTGGTTGCCGTTCTGCTTGCCGGATGCCAGTCGGTGGATGTAAAACCTGCCCAACCGTCACTGCATATTCCTGCCCAGTGGCGGGCGGCATCCGGCCCTGCCAGCGCGCCAGAACAACTCTGGTGGCGAAATTTTCACGACAACAATCTCAACCGCTACGTGGATCAGGCGCTGAAAAATAACAGCGACGTGCTGATCGCCCGCGAACGGATCAATGAGTATCAGGCAAGAGTCTATGCCGCTGACGGCAGCCTGTTTCCGTCGCTGGATGCGGGCGTAACCGGCACCCGCGCCCGGATGCAATCGGCCGCCACGGGGTTACCGGTATACAGTACGCTGTACAAAGGCAGCCTCACCGCCAGCTATGATGTGGATATCTGGGGCGTCAACCGCAGCACGGCCAATGCCGCGCAGGCCTCGCTGGAGGCGCAAAAAGCCGCCGCCGCTGCCGCAGATTTAACTGTCGCCTCGTCGGTGGCCTCCGGGTATGTCACTCTGCTCTCGCTTGACGAACAGCTTCGCGTCACCGAGTCCACGCTGAAATCACGCGAAGAGGCATTTAATCTTGCTAAACGGCAGTTTGAAACGGGCTACAGTTCGCGCCTGGAGCTGATGCAGTCTGACTCTGAGCTGCGGGCCACCCGGGCGCAGGTGCCGCTGCTGCAGCATCAGATCGCGCAGCAAGAGAATGCCCTGAGTCTGCTGCTGGGCAGTAACCCGGGCGAGGTGGCGCGCAGTGAAAGCTTCAGCATGCTTACCCCGCTCAGGCTGCCTTCACAGCTGCCGTCATCGTTGCTTAACCGACGACCTGACATCGTTCAGGCGGAGCGTCAGCTCATTGCGGCCGATGCCAGCCTTGCCGCCTCGCGCGCCAGCCTGCTGCCGTCGATCAACCTGACAGCGACCGGATCGATTCAGGATCACACCCTTTCCGGACTGCTGGACAACCCGTTACAGCTCTGGAGCGCAGGCGGCAGTATTCTCGCCCCGGTGCTGAACCGCCAGGCA
This sequence comes from Enterobacter cloacae complex sp. 277I4, assembly GCF_050031465.1. NCBI lineage: Bacteria > Pseudomonadati > Pseudomonadota > Gammaproteobacteria > Enterobacterales > Enterobacteriaceae > Enterobacter > Enterobacter cloacae complex sp. 277I4. The sequence goes on along the minus strand of NZ_JBLGWC010000001.1, from coordinate 2,455,593 downwards.
TTGAATGCGCAGGTGGATATCTCCCAGTCGCAGCGTAATCAGGCGCTGTACGCCTATGAGAAAACCGTGCGCAACGCGTTTGCCGAAGTGAACAACAGCCTTGACGCCATCACGCGTTATCAGGAACAACTTAGCGAACTGCTGGCCCAGCAGGAGGTAGCCCAGGAGACGCTGCGCATTGCGCAGAACCGCTATCGCAACGGCTATTCATCTTATCTGGATGTGCTCGACGCACAGCGTACACTTTACTCGGTGCAAACCAACGTGGTGCAGGTGAAAAATAACCTGCTGCTGGCGCAGATTGATTTGTATAAAGCGCTGGGCGGCGGTTGGGTCAATGTCTGAAGGCGCTTAACGGGCCTGGATTTCGTCACACAGGCCGGGTAAGGCGCAGCCGCCACCCGGCGATTCCCCCTCAGGAGACAATTTATGCAACAACAGTGGTCTGCAGTTGATAATTTCATGATTTCGTCGCTTATTCCTGAAGATGAGGTACTGAGCAAGGTACTGGAAAACAACCAGCGCGCCGGACTCCCCGAACACGATGTTGCGGCCAATCAGGGGCAGCTGCTGGCACTGTTCGTGCGCATGACGCAGGCGCGGCGCGTTCTGGAGATCGGAACGCTGGGTGCTTACAGTTCAATCTGGATGGCGCGCGCCCTGCCGCCGGACGGAAAGCTGATTACGCTTGAGGCCGATTCCACGCATGCCCGCGTGGCGCGGCAGAATATTCAACTTGCCGGTCTCAACCAACGCATTGAACTCATCGAAGGCCCGGCGCTGACTTCTCTGGAAAATTTTGGCGACGTTCCGCCGTTCGACCTGATCTTTATTGATGCTGATAAGCCAAACAATCCCGGCTACCTCGAATGGGCGCTGCACTACTCCCGCCCCGGCACGGTGATTATCGGCGATAACGTGGTGCGCGATGGCGAAGTGATTAACGGCCAAAGCGACGACCCGCGCGTGCAGGGTGTTCGCCGGTTTATCGAGATGATGGGGGACAATCCGCGCTTAACCACCACCGCGCTGCAAACGGTCGGGGTTAAGGGGTGGGATGGGTTTACGCTGGCTATTGTGAACGGGTGAAAATTGTACGGCCTGATGCCCTCACCCCGGCCCTCTCCCACCGGGAGAGGGAGAAAACAGGGTGTTAAGCCGAAATCTGCTCCATCGCCTGCAAAATACGTTTATCCGAAATCGGATACGGCGTACCGAGCTGCTGGGCAAAGAAGCTGACGCGTAACTCTTCGATCATCCAGCGGATCGCCTGAACGTCTTCATCGTCACGACGTGCCGGTGGCAGTTTGTTCAACCACTGCTGCCACGCCTGCTGCACGTTTTCAACTTTCAGCATCTGGGCACGGTCACGATGCGGATCGATGGCCATTTTCTCCAGCCGTTTTTCAATCGCCTGCAGGTAACGCAGCGTGTCGCCGAGACGGTTGAAGCCATTGCCGGTGACAAAGCCCCGGTACACCAGGCCCGCCATCTGCGCTTTGACATCCGACAGCCCCAGCGCCATGGTCATATCCACGCGCCCTTTCAGGCGTTTGTTGATATTGAACACGGTGGTGAGGATCTGCTCGACCTGTTTGGCAATATCCACCACGGTGTCGTTCAGCTCCGCGCGTACCTTTTCATGAAGCTGAGCAAAGCCCTCTTCTGACCAGACCGGACCGCCCGCCTCGTGGATCAGCTTGTCCACGCCGCATGAGATGCAGTCGTCGATCAGATCCAGCACTTTGCCGTACGGGTTAAAGTACAGCCCCAGCTTGGCTTTGTTCGGCAGCTTCTCGTGCAGATACTTGATCGGCGACGGGATGTTGAGCAGCAGCAGGCGGCGCAGCCCGCGCCACATCATCTGCTGCTGTTCCTGCGGGTTATCAAACAGCTTGATCGCCACGCTGTCGCGCTCATCCACCAGCGCAGGCCAGGCCTTCACTTTGTAGTTGCCGCGTTTTTGCTCGTAGCTTTCCGGGAGCTGACCAAAACTCCAGATGTGCAGCCCGCTCTGCTCAATCCCATCATCCGCCACCGCGGACAAGGTCTCCTGCACTTTGCCTTTCAGCGCCTCTTTCAGCGCGATGAGCGAACGGCCTTCCTGCAGCTTCTTGTTTTTATCGTCCACCACGCGGAAGGTGATTTTCAGGTGATCGGGCACCTGATCCCAGTTCCAGTCTTCGCGGTCGATCGTGGTGCCGGTCATGCGGCGGAACTCACGCTCCAGCGCATCCAGCAGCGGCATCTCCAGCGGCGTGACGCGGCCTAAAAACGCTTCGGCGTAGTTAGGGGCCGGAACAAAGTTACGCCGCACCGGTTTCGGCAGCGATTTGATCAGCGCAATCACCAGTTCGCGGCGCAGGCCGGGAATTTGCCACTCAAATCCACTCTCATCCACCTGGTTTAGCAGTGGCAGCGGGATATGAACGGTGACACCATCCGCGTCCGTTCCCGGCTCAAACTGATAGGTCAGCCGCAGCTTAAGGTTGCCCTGATGCCAGAAGTTCGGGTAGTCGAGCTTACTGACCGACTCCGCTCCTTCTTTAATCAGCATGCTCTTTTCAAAGTTGAGCAGGTCCGGCGTCTCTTTGCTGGCCTTCTTCCACCAGCTGTCAAAGTGGCGGGCGGAAATGACATCGTGGCTGATGCGCTGGTCGTAAAATTCGAACAGCGTCTCGTCATCCACCAGAATGTCGCGACGACGGGATTTGTGCTCCAGCTCTTCCACTTCAGCACGCAGCTTGAGGTTTTCACGGAAGAAGGCGTGACGCGTCTGCCAGTCGCCCTCCACCAGCGCGTGGCGGATAAACAGCTCGCGGCACAGCGCCGGGTCAATCTGGCTGTAGTTGACCTTACGCGCGGCCACCACCGGCAGGCCGTAGACGGTCACTTTTTCGGTTGCCATCACCGCCCCCTGCGCGCGCTCCCAGTGCGGTTCACTGTATGAGCGTTTCAGCAGGTGTTGCGCCACCGGCTCTACCCATTCCGGATCGATACGCGCGGCAATACGCCCCCACAGACGGCTGGTTTCCACCAGTTCAGCAACCATGGTCCACTTGGGTGGTTTCTTGAACAACCCGGAGCCGGGGAAGATGGAGAAACGGGCGTTGCGCGCACCGGTATACTCCTGCTTTTCGGCATCCTTCATGCCGATATGGGACAGCAGTCCGGTCAGCAATGCGATGTGAATCTCTCGGTACTCCGCCGGTTCACTGTTCACCGGAATACCGAGCTCTTTCACCACCTGGCGCAGTTGGGTGTAGATATCCTGCCACTCGCGCACGCGCAGGTAGTTGAGGAAATCCACACGGCACTGACGGCGGAACTGGTTAGATGACAGCGCTTTCTGCTGCTCGCCGAGGTAGTTCCACAGGTTCACGAAGGCAAGGAAATCCGACTCTTTGTCGTGGAAGCGACGGTGTTTTTCATCCGACGCCTGCTGTTTGTCCATTGGCCGCTCGCGCGGATCCTGTATTGAGAGCGCCGAGGTGATGATCATCGCCTCACGCACGCAGCCGTGTTTTTGCGCTTCCAGCACCATGCGCGCCAGACGCGGGTCCACCGGCAACTGGCTGAGCTGCCGTCCCAGCGGCGTCAGTTTATACGCGGTGGCCTGCTCGTCAGTGGTGATCGCCCCCAGCTCTTCCAGCAGGCGTACGCCGTCCTGAATATTGCGTTTGTCCGGCGCTTCGACAAACGGGAAAGCAGCGATATCGCCCAACCCCAGCGCGGTCATCTGCAGGATGACGGAAGCCAGGTTGGTACGCAGGATCTCCGGGTCGGTAAACTCCGGGCGGGAGAGGAAATCGTCTTCTGAATAGAGACGAATACAGATCCCCTCCGACACACGTCCACAGCGCCCTTTACGCTGGTTGGCCGACGCCTGTGAAACCGGCTCAATCGGCAGACGCTGTACCTTGGTGCGGTAGCTGTAGCGGCTGATACGCGCCGTACCCGGATCTATCACATACTTGATGCCCGGTACGGTCAGCGAGGTTTCCGCCACGTTGGTCGCCAGCACGATGCGGCGCCCGCTGTGTGGCTGGAACACGCGGTTCTGTTCACTGTTGGAGAGACGTGCGTAAAGCGGCAAAATTTCCGTGTGGCGCAGATCGCGCTTACTGAGCGCGTCGGCGGTATCGCGGATCTCACGCTCGCCGCTCATAAAGATCAGAATGTCGCCCGCGCTCTCATTGCCCAGTTCGTCAACGGCATCGAAAATAGCCTGCAACTGGTCGCGCTCGGTATCCTCCGCCTCCTCCACGATCGGGCGATAGCGCACTTCTACCGGATAGGTACGGCCGGAGACTTCAATAATCGGTGCGTTATTGAAATGTTTTGAGAAACGCTCCGGGTCGATGGTCGCGGAGGTGATGATAATTTTCAGATCCGGGCGACGCGGCAGTAGCTCTTTAAGGTAGCCGAGCAGGAAGTCGATGTTCAGACTGCGCTCGTGCGCCTCATCAATAATGATGGTGTCGTACTGCATCAGCAGACGATCCTGCTGAATTTCCGCCAGCAGGATACCGTCGGTCATCAGCTTGACCATGGTGTTATCGCTCACATGGTCGCTGAAACGCACCTTATAACCGATGCAGCCGCCCGGCTCCGTTTGCAGCTCCTCGGCAATACGGTTCGCCACAGTACGCGCCGCCAGACGACGCGGCTGGGTATGACCAATCAGGCCCTTCACCCCGCGGCCGAGCTCCATACAGATTTTCGGCAACTGTGTGGTTTTCCCCGAGCCGGTCTCCCCCGCCACGATCACCACCTGGTGGTCGCGCACGGCGTTGAGGATCTCCTGCTTCTTCTGACTGACGGGCAGATTTTCCGGATAGGTAATTGCCGGACGAGCCGCTTCGCGCAGCACAACTTTCCCTGCCGCCTGTTCAATCTCTTTCGCCATCTCCTGGAAAATGGCCTGTTGTGCATCAGGATTTTTAACCTTCTTCACCCCGTGCAAGCGGCGAGCAAAGCGCTGTTTATCGCGCAGCATCAGTGAATCAAGCTGTTGCAGGAGCATCGGGAAGGTCAATTTTTGTTGTTCTGTCATAGCATTAACGGGCAGTGCACTGCCGGATAAAATCTCTTTGTAATGATTGCTATAGAGTACCACATCAGCGCTTTCCACGCCTTATTCAAAAAATTCGAACATAGGCTTCGATATATTGCGCTATCTCTGTGGCAGGATTGTGAATAAAGTGTCAACAAGCAACGGGGCAACCCCCTTCAATCAAATGCAAAACAGGAATCACCCATGAGCAAAGTATTAGTTTTGAAATCCAGTATTCTGGCAGGGTACTCTCAGTCTGGTCAGCTGTCTGATTACTTCGTTGAACAGTGGCGTGAACACCATTCCGCAGACCAAATCACCGTGCGTGACCTGGCTGCAAACCCAATTCCTGTGCTGGATGGCGAGCTGGTTGGCGCGCTGCGTCCAAGCGATGCACCGCTGAGCCCACGCCAGCAGGAAGCCCTGGCGCTCTCTGATGAGCTGATTGCTGAACTGCAGGCGCACGACGTTATCGTGATCAACGCCCCAATGTACAACTTCAACATCCCAACCCAACTGAAGAACTACTTCGACCTGGTGGCTCGCGCTGGTGTTACCTTCCGTTACACCGAAAATGGCCCGGAAGGTCTGGTGAAAGGCAAGCGTGCCATCGTGCTGACCAGCCGTGGCGGTATTCATAAAGATACCCCAACCGACCTGGTTGCGCCGTACATGAGCCTGTTCCTGGGCTTCATCGGGATCACCGACGTGAACTTCGTGTTTGCAGAAGGTATCGCTTACGGTCCTGAAGTGGCGACCAAAGCACAGACCGACGCGAAAGCCGCGATCGACAGCCTGGTGGCTGCCTAAGATTTCCCCCTCTCACCGCCCGGTGAGAGGGTTTTTCTTTTCTCCCGCATTTCGTTATCATCCGCTCCCACTCTCCAGCCGGGCGGCCTGATGTCTGCGATTATTGATTCTTTTATTGCCCCACCGTGTCATGACGACATTGAGATCCTCTGGCAGGATGAACATCTGCTGCTGATCAATAAACCTTCCGGTCTGCTTAGCCTCTCAGGTAAAAATCCGCAAAATCTCGATTCGGTGCACTATCGTCTGGTTCAAAGCTTACCTGGCTGCACGCTGGTGCATCGCCTGGATTTTGGCACGTCCGGCCTGATGGTGATTGCACGTAATAAGGCGATCAACGCCGCGCTGTGCCAGCAGTTTAGCCAGCGCAGCGTGGAAAAAGTCTACAGCGCCCTGCTTTGCGGCCACCTGGAAAACGATGAAGGGGTGATTGATGCGCCGATTGCCAAAGATCCGGCGCTGTTTCCGCTGATGTCGATCTGTGCCGTTAACGGCAAACCCGCCCGTTCCCGCTATCGGGTGATGGAACGCCTGCATCAAAACGCGGCGATGCCGCTCACGCGGGTAGAACTGACGCCAGAAACGGGGCGAACCCACCAGTTGCGCATTCACTGTCAGCTGCTGGGCCACCCGATTTTGGGCTGCGATTTATATGGGGGACGGGCATGGCCTGGCAGCGGAACAACGCCGAGGCTGATGCTGCATGCCAGTCAGTTGAATTTTATTCATCCGGTGAGCGGCGAGCCGGTTAACGCCCGTCACGCCGCACCGTTCTGAGCCGTATTACCACATCAAATCGTCAGGGATTTTGAAATCGGCATACGGATCGTCTTCATCCTGCTCTTCCTGACTCAGGGCGCTGTTTAACACAATACTGTCGGCATCGCGCTGGGCAATTTTATCCGCCACCACCGCCGGGATAATGGCGTATTCGCAGTCGCCATTAGCGTTAATCACCAGACGTGCGATGGCCAGACGACCGTTAATCAACTGGGTCTGGGTTGCCTTATCCACCTCGATTTTTTTGATCAGATTGCCGTCGGTGAAGTTAAAGGTGATGTTGCCTTTTACCACCGTGATGCGGTTCATCTCAATCAACTGCTTCACCTGCGCCTTAAACTCTTTGGCGAGCACGGCCTGTTTTTGCTGCTCGCTCAACTGTTTGTCACGCTCAAGCTGCGCTTTTTTGTTCTCTTCTACCGCCTCTCTGGCCTCACGCGCCTGCACGCGGGATTTCTTGGCCGTGCGCTGAACTTTGGCCATTTTCTTGCTGGAGACTAAGCCCGCTTTCAGCATCTGCTCTTGTAAGGTGAGTTTTGTCATGAGTGTGTTTAAACCGGTTGGAAATTTTGGGCAGTATAACTGGAACTGAGCAGTTCATGAAGTTCGCTCATGTTGCTGTGAAATTAAGTCACTTCCCCTGCGCCACCGCGTCAGGCATAAATTATGCATTGATAACTTCCTGGCAACATGAACTTAGGATGCATAACCAAGATGAGTAAAGCTTTTACATTTACCCTTAAGCGCAGTTGCTTCGATGAAAATTATAACCCGTCAGAGAATACGCGTACGACCACCAACTTTGCCAACCTCGCCCGCGGGGAAAAGCGTCAGGAGAACCTGCGTAATACTCTGGTGATGATCAATAACCGCTTTAACGCCCTGGCGCGCTGGGATAACCCCAATGCCGATCGTTACGCGGTCGAGCTTGAGATCGTCTCTGTGGATCTGAATATTGGTGCGGAGAAAACCTTCCCGGCCATTGAAATATTGCAAACCACAATCGTCGATAAAAAAACCAACGAACGCATCGACGGTATTGTCGGCAATAACTTCTCCTCTTACGTACGCGATTACGATTTCAGCGTCCTGCTGCTGGAGCATAATAAAAACCAGCCCCATTTCACCATTCCGGAGAAGTTTGGTGTCTTGCACGGCAATATCTTCCGCCATTTTGTTAATTCGCCGGAATACCGTGAGAATTTCAAAAAAGCACCGGTGATTTGCCTGAGCGTGTCCAGCAAAGACACTTATCGTCGCACGGGTAACCAGCACCCGGTGCTGGGCATTGAGTACACGCCGGATGGCGAGTCATTGACGGAGCAGTACTTCGCGAAAATGGGCCTGAAGGTACGCTATTTCATGCCTGAAAACAGCGTGGCGCCGTTTGCCTTCTTCTTCACCGGCGATTTGCTCAGTGATTACACCAATCTTGAACTGATCGCCACCATCAGCACGATGGAGACGTTTCAGAAGATCTATCGCCCGGAAATTTATAACGCTAACTCGGCGGCAGGACACTGCTATCGCCCCGATCTGAATCAGCAGGATCACTCATTAACCAAAATTGTTTACGACCGTGTCGAACGCAGCCAGCTGGCCATTGAGCAGGGTAAATTCACGGAAGAACAATTTATCAAGCCTTACAAACACGTACTCGAGCAGTGGTCTGATAACTACGCGCGTTAATTAATCGAATTTAAAAGGGTTATACATATGAAAACATTGCTCCCGACGTCAACCGCTGGCAGCCTGCCTAAGCCAACCTGGCTTGCACAACCAGAAACGCTGTGGTCACCGTGGAAATTACAGGATCAGGAGTTACTGGCCGGTAAGCAGGATGCGCTGCGTTTATCGCTTGATGAGCAGATCCGCGCGGGGATTGATATCGTCAGCGATGGCGAACAGACGCGCCAGCACTTTGTGACCACCTTTATTGAACACCTCAGCGGCGTGGATTTTGAAAACCGTCAGACCGTGCGCATTCGTAACCGCTACGATGCGAGCGTACCGACGGTGGTCAGCGCCGTGGCGCGTCAAAAACCGGTGTTCGTGGACGACGCAAAATACTTACGCCAGCTCACGGATAAGCCAATCAAGTGGGCCCTGCCGGGGCCAATGACCATGATCGACACTCTTTACGACGCGCACTATAAAAGCCGCGAAAAGCTGGCCTGGGAGTTCGCTAAAATCCTCAATCAGGAGGCAAGAGAGTTAGAGGCCGCAGGTGTCGATATCATTCAGTTTGATGAGCCGGCATTTAATGTCTTTTTTGATGAGGTCAACGACTGGGGGATTGCGGCGCTGGAGCGTGCCATTGAAGGGCTGAAATGCGAAACAGCGGTGCACATCTGTTACGGATACGGCATCAAGGCCAATACCGACTGGAAAAAGACCCTTGGCTCAGAATGGCGCCAGTATGAAGAGGCGTTTCCTAAGCTTCAGACATCGAATATCGACATCATCTCGCTGGAGTGTCACAACTCCCGCGTGCCGATGGATCTGCTGGAACTGATCCGCGGCAAAAAAGTGATGGTAGGCGCCATCGACGTGGCAACCAACACCATTGAAACCGCGGAAGAAGTGGCTGACACCCTGCGTAAAGCGCTGCAGTTTGTCGATGCCGACAAACTTTACCCGTCAACCAACTGCGGTATGGCGCCGCTTTCCCGTCAGGTTGCCAACGGTAAGCTGAAGGCGCTGAGCGCCGGAGCCGCGATTATCCGCAACGAGCTTGGCGCGTAATCACCTGCCCTGCGTTTGCCAGTAGAGCGGCGTACCGAAACACCCGACGTAATGATCAATCACCGCCCTGACGTTAAGGGGCGGATGCCGCGCGTTCGGGTAGATCGCCGCAATATTCAGGGGCTCCGTATGAATGGCGCACTCCAGCCCTGGCAGGAGTGCGACCAGTTCGCCCTGCTGCACGCGGTCGCCAATCAGCCAGTCCGGAAACAGCACAATTCCCATCCCGCCCAGCGCGGCAGCAAGCAGCGATTCCGCATTATTTGACGTCATTAATGGCATCACCGGGTAGTGCACCCACTCCTCCCCCGCACCGCGCAACAGCCAGCGGTTAGGCCCCGACGAACCACGGTAGACCAGGCATTTATGATGCGCCAGATCGTCCGGCCCTTGCGGCGCGCCGTGCTGTCGCAGATAGTCCGGCGAGGCGGCCAGATGGTAGCGCTGCTGACCAAAAATGCGCGCGTGAAAGGTGGAGTCCGTCAGCACGCCGATGCGAAAGATCACGTCGGCGGCATTCTTGTGCGGGTCGATAAAATCATCGGTCAGCGTCAGCTCGATATTCAGCCGCGGATAGCGCGCCGTCAGACCAGGCAGCCCTGGCGCAATGTGCCGCTGGCCGAAAAAGACCGGTGCATTAATGCGGATCGTGCCGGAAGGCTCCGTTGAACGTGCATCCAGCTCCCGACGAGCCTCCTCAAAACTCGTCATCATCTCCCTGGCATAGCGGATAAACAGATGACCACTTTCTGTGGGGATCACCGCCCGGGTATTGCGGTAAAAAAGCTGCTGGCCGAGTGCGTCCTCAAGCTGGTGGATAATGCGCGAAACCTGCGAGGCGGAAAGGCCCTCGCGGCGCGCGACCACGGAAAAATTTTCGGCTTCAAAAACCGCGATAAAAATCTTCAGCGAACGGAGGTTCATGCTCCCGGCGTCGTACATTCGTGCATATCCTGCAAAGGTGTTTCCTGCATTATGGCATTTTTCTCATGACCACACCGACGTAATCTTCTCCGCCTGCAAAACGGAGGAATAACAATGCAGCTTGTTTTGATTTTACTGGTGATTGCCGGGGGGATGGGGCTTTCCGTAGAGGCTGGCCTGCTGGGGCCGCTGGGTGGAAAAGTCGGTGATTTATGGGCCACGTTCAGCATTTTTGGCGTCGGCGCCGCGCTGACGTTTCTGCTGATGCTGTTCTTCAGCCCGCGCAACAGCCCGTCGTTTTTTGCCCAGCCTGGCTGGCAGTTGCTCGGCGGGGTACTTGGCCCGGTTTACGTGGTGATCCTGACCCTCGCCACCCCGGCCATCGGCATCGCCCTGACGATGATTGGCATTCTGGCGGGGCAGGTTTTTAAAAGCCTGCTGATCGACCATTACGGTCTGCTGGGCACACCGCACAGGAAGATCAACGCGAAACGAGTCGTCGCGCTGGGTTTTATTATTGCGGCACTGATTCTGGTCGCACAGGGATAACACGATGACACTGATGATGATTATTCTGGCCGTGTGCGGCGGCGCAACGCTGAGCATTCAGGCGGCGATCAACGGGCAACTCGGCAGCCGCGTGGGCGTATTCAAAAGCGCGTTCCTGACATTCTCCGTTGGCGCGCTGGTCACCGCCTTGCTGATTTTTTTCTTTGAACCAAAACAGACAGTCACCCTGCTGGACGTGCCGAAATGGCAGCTTCTCGGGGCAATGTTTGGCGTGCCGTACATTGTGATCATGGTCGTGGCGGTGCAGCGCATCGGCACCGCCGTTGCCACGGTCGCGGTGATTTTTGGTCAGCTCACCATGAGTATGCTGATTGATAACTTTGGCTGGCTGGGCAATGCGGCCATTCCGTTTTCGATGAGCCGACTGGCCGCCGTCCTCTGCCTGGGTATTGCGCTGTTTTTCATTTACTCAGGCAGTAAAAACGCCCCTCCCCACGAGTAACGTTACACCTTGCGGGTAAAGAACAGCGTCACCGTGGCGACGGTGACGCCAAATTTCTTCATCTCGGTTTTATTAAACAGGTGTGTGCCATCCTGCAGGTACATCCAGTCGTCGAAGTGCAGCAGCCAGGTGCTGCCGTTGGCCTTCACGTTCATGCTGTACCGCCAGTTGAAAGCATTGCCCGCCGCCTGCCCCGTCGCCACGCCGTCAATATCGCCCGCCGTGCCCTCATAACGATCGGTCGCCACGCGGCGGATATGCCATACCCGCTGCTGTTTTTCGCCATCGTCGTAGACAAAATGTTCATTCAGCGTCAGCGTGTCGCCAATCACGTCCCCGGCAATCTCCACGTGGAAGCGGCGGAGCTGCTTCCCGCTGCGATCCTGCACCATCCCCCACGCTTCCGTTTTGCCCTGAAAATAGTGGAATATATCAAGCCGCGGCTGCTGCTGGCGGTACTCCGTCACGTCCGTGCTGCAGCCTGCCAGCAACATCGTCACACCCAGCGCCATGATCAAAAAACGTTTCATTGTTGTCCTCCGATTAACTGCTGACGCAGCTCAGGGTATTGCGTGCGGGGATCAAGCCAGATCCCCAGAAAACGGGTGCTGAACGCTTGCGACTGAGATGGCCCCAGAGGTCTGAAAGTGCCCGATGCGGCAGGCGCGCGGTACCAGAACTGTCCTTGCTTATCGTTAAGCACGAACGCCAGCTGCGCCCCCGGCCCGACATCCGGCCACAGCGAGGCAAGCATTCGCAGCCAGGCTTCGCTCTGCGGTTCCTGCTGCAAAACCCCCTGTGCTCGCCACTGGTCGCGGGTTGCCTCGACCAGGTCTTCACTGTCGATGTCACGCGCGTAGGTGATAATAAGCGCCTGATCCTGCATCTTGCCGGTGTAGCGCCCTTCAGGGGTGCGCAACTGGGAGGTATAAACGGTGAAAGGCCCCCAGGTCAGCGTGGCATCCCCCACCTTGCGCCAGCCAAGCCAGTCGGTTGCCTGGGCGAAAGGCGTAAGGGTGATGAGCCAGAGGAACAGGAGTGCGGCTCTCATTGTTGCCTCCCTGTCAGCAAGTGGTAAAACAGCATCAGCACCAGCCAGCCCGGCACCATCCAGCTGACGACGATAAAGGTTGGCTCCAGAAAGGCGATGGCACCGAGCCGCTCACCGATAAGATACGCCACCGGACCGCCCACGGAAGCCAGCAGCATCAGCATCCAGCCGGGTAACGTTGTGGTGCGGGTGAGCTGCGTCCAGACGGTGGCAAACATCAGCCACAGCGCCACCATCCACACGGGCATCAGCGATTCACCGGTGAAGGCGATCAGCCCCGTCAGCGCCCAGAGTGCATCCAGCAGAGTGCCCGCGAGTGCCAGCAGAATGGCATAAACGCGGTGTGCAGGCGGCAACATCAGGCAGGCGAAGATCGCCAGCACGCACCAGATAATCAGGCCACGCTCGCGAAACAGCACCACCAGCGTCCAGTAGAGATCGAACGCGATAGCCAGGGCGAAAACCTGCACGTAACGTTTCATACGCGCTCGGCGGTCAGTTGCACCACGCTGATGGTGCGGGCGTTAAACCCGGCTTCGCAGTAGCCAAAGTAATAGAGCCACATCCGACGAAACCGCTCATCAAATCCCAGTTTTTCAATCTCCTGCCAGGCATGGAGAAAACGCTGACGCCAGTGCGCCAGCGTGCGCGCGTAGTCCGGCCCCATATCAAACAGGTTGCGCACCACAAAATCGGTGTGGCGCGTCATCAGCGCGTTCATCGCCGTTATGCTCGGCAAAAAGCCGCCGGGGAAGATATACCGCTGAATAAAATCCACGCTTTTGCTGTAGTCGCGATACCGCTGATCCTGAATGGTGATGGCCTGAATCGCCATGCGCCCACCCGGACGCAGACGCGCCTGACAGGTGCGGAAGAACGTTGGCAGATAGCGTTGCCCGACGGCTTCAATCATCTCAATCGACACCAGCTTGTCGTACTCGCCGGTTAAATCGCGATAGTCGCAGAGCAACACCTCAACGCGGTCCTGCAGACCGGCCCGGGCAATCCGCTCTGTCGCCCAGCGATACTGCTCCTGCGACAGCGTGGTAGTGGTCACCCGGCAGCCGTAGTGACGGGCCGCGTATTCCGCCATCGCCCCCCAGCCGGTGCCAATCTCCAGCAGATGATCGCTGGGGTTCAGCGCCAGCTGTTCGCACAGACGCGCCATTTTCGCCCGCTGCGCGTCGCCAAGATCCTGCTCCTCCCCGCTAAACAGCGCGCTGGAATAGAGCAACTCCTTGTCCAGAAAATGGGCATAAAACGCGTTACCCAGATCGTAATGCGCCGCAATGTTTTCCCGCGCCTGCACCCGGGAGTTGCGCCGCGTCCAGTGGCGAAGCCGCTCCAGCGGTCTGCCAAGCAGGCGGAACCCGTTTTCGAGCCGCCCCAGTACCTGGTTGTTTAGCGCAAGCAGTTGCAGAAGCGGCGTGAGCTGCGTGGTTTCCCATTCGCCGTCCATCCAGGCTTCCGCCGCGGCCAGACTGCCCCCGGTCAGGACGCGCCAGTAGACGCCCGGGCTGAGGATCTCAACGTCGGCATGCAGCGCGGCAGACAGCTCACCGAAATGAAAGGTCTGCGCACCTTCACGCAGCGTGAGCGAGCCGCCACGAAGGCCGCTCAGCACGCGAAAGAGCAGCCAGCGCGCGACGCGAACGTTGCGCGGGATATCGGGTTCAAGCGCAAAGACAGGATCGGTCATGAGCGTTCACTCCTGCTGACAGGATGGTTATACAGAGGCACGCGCTTAAGCCACAGCCGCAGCGCCTGCCAGTAAATCGCGAAAACGGTTTTGAGCGTCATCAGCGGAATACGCAGCAGCAGTCCACGCAGTGCCGGGCGGGTCAGCGGCGCGCGGCGAAGCGCCAGCGTGGCATCAAATACCTTTGACGCCTGATGATTTTCAATGTGCATATGCAGCGTGTTATCCGGGTTGTTGAAGCGCCAGTGGTAAATCATGTCCATGGGGTTAAACGGAGAAACGTGAAAGGCTTTCTCCATGGGCTGGGCGTGCTGACCATTGACGGCGTAATAATGTCGTTCGTTCCAGGGCGTATTGCGCACTTCGGCCAGCACCCAGCGCAGCGTCTCTGCCGGGTCATAGCAGTAGTAAAAATTGACGGGATTAAAATGAAAGCCGAAGTAGCGCAGCTGCGTCAGGAGCATCACCCGCCCCTCAGGACGTTCGCCGGTCAGGCTTTCCAGCCGATTCAGCACGTTCTCTTTAAGCGGCGAGCCCAGCGGATAATCCGCATCATGGAACGATGCGGCGGCAAACCGGTTGCGCCGCACGCCAACGGTGGGCAACATCTCCAGTTCGTCGAGATCGAGCCAGGCCATAAAGACGCCGTAGCTGAACTCATGCGTTTTCGGCTGGAGACGGCGGTGGCGTAATACGCCGTGATAGAGGCAACTGTTCATCGTTTTCCCTCCCCGGCTGTTATCGCATTGACGACGTCCAGCGCGCTGCGCACGCCATCTTCATGAAAGCCGTTGTACCAGTACGCGCCGCAGAACCAGCTCCGCTGGTGACCGTTGATTTCGCTGCGGCGCGCCTGTGCCCGCCAGCTTTGCGGGTTAAACAGTGGATGTTCATACACAAAGCGCCGCAGCACGAAGCGTTCGTCCACTGGCGTTTCCGGGTTTAAGGTGACGCAGAACAGCGGGCTACCGGCGGGCAGCCCCTGCAAGATATTCATGTTGTACGTTACGCAGGCGCTGGCCTGATCCTGGTCGCTCAGGCGGTAGTTCCAGCTGGCCCAGGCGCGCTGACGCACCGGCAGCCAGCGCGGATCGCTGTGCAGTACCACCTCATTACGCTGCCAGCCAATATCGCCCAGCACCTCCTGCTCAGCGGCGGAAGGTGCGTCGAGGATGGCCAGCGCCTGGGCTGAGTGACAGGCAAAAATCACCTGATCAAAACGGTGGCTCGATTCTTCAAGATGGAGGGTGCCCCCCTGTGCATCACGGCTTACCCGCTGCACCGGCGCGTTGAGGTGCAGCGTGAGCCGGTCACCCAGCTGTGCCAGAATAGCGCGGATATACTCCCGTGAGCCGCCGGGCACCACGTACCACTGCGGGCGCTGAGTGATATCCAGCAGACCATGATTCTCAAAGAAGCGTAAAAAGAGCGGCAGCGGAAAACGTTTCATCTCCTGTAGCGACGACGACCAGATGGCCGCCCCCATCGGGAGAATATAATGACGCGCAAAGAACGGCGTAAAGCGATGCTGTTCCAGGAACGTTTGCAGCGTCGCGCCGGGCTCCACGTCCTCTTTCAGCGCCTGTTTCGCCAGGCGGTTAAAACGGACAATCTCCCCAAGCAGACGCCAGAACGCCGGGTTCACCAGATTACGACGTTGTGCAAAGAGCGTCGTCAGGGTGTGGCCGTTGTACTCCAGCCCACTCTGCGGATTGTGTACCGAGAAGCTCATCTGCGTTTTTTGCCCGCTGATGCCCAGCTCGCTAAGCAGCCCCATAAAGCGTGGATAGGTGCGGTCGTTGTAGACGATAAAACCGGTGTCGATGGCGTAGGTACCCTGTGGCGTCGGCACGTCAACCGTGGCGGTATGGCCGCCGGGGGTGGCACCGGCTTCAAACAGAGTGACCTCATGATGGCCGGCAAGGCGCCAGGCGCAGGTCAGCCCGGCGATGCCGCTGCCGATAATGGCGATCTTCATGAGCGCACCATCCTGCGCAGCAGTGCACGCTGTAAGAACGCTGGCAGCCCGGAAAGCAGCCGCAGCGTCAGACCAAATCCCGCTGGAAACGCGATGTGGTTTTTCCCTTTTTCCAGGCCACGGCGAATGGCTTTTACCGCCTCTTCAACGCTCACCCTGCCCGGCATGGCGAAATCATTTTTGCGGGTCAGCGGGGTGTCGACAAAACCGGGCGATACCACGGTGACTGCAATCCCTTTTGGCTCCCAGTCGAGACGCAGGCTCTGCGCAAACCAGGTGAGCGCGGCTTTGGATGCGCCGTACGCTTCAGCGCGTGGAAACGTCAGCCAGTGAGCCATAGAGCTCACCAGCACCACGCGGTTACCGGCCACAAGCTGCGGCTGCAGCGCGGCAAGGCAATTGACAGGCCCCTGAAAGTTAGTGGTCATCACCCGCTCTACCAGCGCGGCGTCCACCACGCCATGTTCCAGATATTCGCAGGTTCCGGCACAGAGGATCGTCAGGTCGGCCGCGCAGCCCGTCAGCGCCTGGCGACAGGCGTCCCTGTCTGTCATATCGAACAGGCGTACCGTAATGTTTGAACTGTGCTGATGCAGGGCTTCCAGACGCGCCGGATCCCGCCCGCAGGCGATGACATGGTGACCGTCACGGGCAAAAGATTGCGCCAGCCCCGCCCCAATGCCTGAACTGGCGCCAGTGATCAGGACCGTCATCATGATTTCACCCTCCGCTTCACGCCTCGAACCGCCCAGCCAAGCAAAGGCAGATGTTCGTAGATCATCTCTCCGGCATCGTAGTAGTCCCGCTGGCGAATAATCCGATCCTTTTCCACGTCCACCACGGAGCAGCCAGGCAGTTCCAGAGGCTCGCCACCGGCAATGCGCGGGTGCGACCAGTGCATGGCCCAGGTGACAACAAAGCGATGCTCGCCGATCAAAGGGGAATCAAGCGTGAAACGACAGTGTTCGACATTCGCCAGCAGATGGGTGAAATAGCGCTGCAGGGCGAACAGGCCGTTATGTTCACCAAACGGATCGATAAGCGTGGCATCGGGATGGTAAAGCCCCGCCAGCGCCGAGGGCGGCTGGGAATCCAGCGCGGTGTAGTAATCAACAAACCGACTGATGACGTCAGGCAAAAGGTTCATGGGTCACATCCTGGCGGTAAACAACGTAGCGTAAGCGCATAATTAAAACTTACACAATTCGAGTTATTTGTCCAAGTTTGTGCAGAAATATATTTTTATTATTTTAATTATCAGTTGGTTGGGTAAGTACTTTCGTGCCAGTAGTTGAGGCGCAATAAGGTCTGACCGTCATCGGGCTACTTTTTCAGGTTAACCCTAAGGTAAATTCCCCCGTTCTCTTCCAGGCTTATTCTTTTTATTCATAAGGATGACATGCGATGAGACGTTTCTTTCTCTCCCTTTTCTCCAGCCCGGAATCGTTACTTCAGGTGATGAGTCAGCAGGAAATCATTGAAGCCGTTGAGGATGGCGACCGGATTATCATCGACCAGGATGGTAATGCCTCGGTGAACTATAAAAGCAACGAGGTACGCCAGGATTTTCTGCGCCACGTCAATGCGTTAAAGAGGGCGTAATATGGGAACGGCGATATTTATGGTGCTGATGGTCTGCGGGTACTGGTACACCAGCCGCGACCTCTCTACCCGCTTCAAAATCAAGCGCTCCTTCGGCTGGGATGTCTATTTTCTGGTTGCCCTTTACGGCTCGATCTTCGTTCTGCAAGGCGTGATCGCCACCGGGCTGCTCTGGCTGCTGCTGCTCGCCCTCTCCGCGGCTGACAACACCTTCCACTTTACGTCAGAGCGTTATGCCGACTGGCAGATGGACTTTATGAACTGGAGTTTCCTGGGCATCCAGGCGCCCGTAGTGGTGATGCTGGCCTTCGCCATCCTGTTTTGTCTTTACCGCTCAAACTGGGCGGGCAGCGCCCGACTGGACGGTGAAGGCAGGAAAAAGCTCTATAAGCGCCTGGCGCAGGCGAGCGGGATTGAACAACTGCTTTATCAGTGCATGGAGCAAGGCGAGCTGGCGCAGGTGACGCTACGGTCGGGGCGTATCTATGTCGGCATGATCCATACGGCGACGCTGGAATATGAGAAAACGGCCAATATCGTGCTTATTCCCATGCTGAGTGGCTATCGCGATCGCCAGACGATGAATTTTCGCATCGAAAATAACTACAGCAAATGGTATGACGGGCATGACATCACCCTCGACTCTGAGCCCAGAAGTGCGATGGATTTCAGAAAGGTGATTATGCTCAACCAGATTGAGAGCCTTGCGCTGTTCGACCCGGCAAGCGCCAGCGTGCTCGACATGGCTCAGCGGGAAAAAGCCGCACAATGAGCTTCTCATCCGTTCAGTAAAACGTGTAAACTACCTTTGGTAGTTAACTGATTTGAGGAAAAGATGGTTGTTAAGCGCTTAAGAAAAGAAGAACGCCGCGCACAGCTGCTGGAAGTCGCGCGCGGAATTGTGCGCCAGCAAGGCACTGAGGCCCTTACGCTGGGTTTCCTGGCCGAGCGCGCCAACGTCACCAAACCCATTCCTTACGATCATTTTGGCGATCGTGAAGGGCTGCTGATGGCACTCTACCAGGACTTCAGCGACAGGCAGCTCAAGAAATTTCGCGAGACGTTGAACAGAGACAATAAAACGCTGGCACAGACGATCCGTTTTTTCAGCGCCGCGTATATCGACTGCGCGATTTCTGCGGGCCCCGAAACGGGCCCCATAGCGGCGGCTCTGTCCGGCTCGCGGGCGCTGCAGATTTTCCGCGAGGCCTGCGTGGCCGACTGCGCAGACTGCCTGCGGATGGCGCTTTCCCCTTTTATTGTGCTGCAAGGGGTAACAGGTGAAGCGGCCCTGACGGCCATTATTGGGGCCGCGGATGCGCTCAGTACGGCTGCCGGAAATGGGATCCTCGCGCGTAACGTTGCCGAAGAGATGCTCAGCGGCGCGATGACTGGCGTCCTCAATACCTATCTGGACAGCACAAAATGAGTGCCCTGCCAGATTGACAGTTAAGTTACCAATAGTAACATAGAGGCATCTTCACTCACCCTGTTGAGGTCTCTATGTCTGCATCAAACGTCATCAATACTGCCCTGATCGTGACGGCTCACCCGGTCGAAAATTCGTTATCCCAATCCCTCGCGCAGCGAATTGCCGGAAAGTTACAGGAACAGGGTACGCAGGTTGAAATAGCCGATCTGCATGCCGAAGGTTTTTCCCCGACCATGATTCGACCCGACCTTGACCTCTACCACGGCGATGTCAGTGCGCTGCCGGACGAGGTGCTGCGCGAGCAGCAGCGTGTCGAGCGCGCGGATATGCTGGTATTTGTCTTCCCGATTTACTGGTGGTCCGTTCCCGCCCTTCTGAAAGGCTGGTTTGATCGGGTGCTGACCGTGAACTGGGCCTATAAAGTGGCTGAAGATGGTCGCATCGTGGGTAATTTACGTGATGTGCCCGTGCGCCTGGTCGCAACGGCGGGCAGCGATCTGGCCGGGTTCGATAAGCACGGTTATTCCGGTGCCATTCAGACCCAGATTGTTGAAGGAGTGTTTGGCTTCTGTGGCCTTAAAAACGTGACGCTCGATATCCTCTATCAGGCCGATTCAGCCACTCCTCAGCAGGTGGACGAATTCCTGCAAAGCCTCACTAAGATCTGAATCGTACGGCGCAGCCATTCCCGAGGTTTGGCTGCGCACGCAAAGCCGTAATTAGCGCGGTATCAGCGCTTCAAGTCCCCTTCGCAACTGACTGACCACCTCTTTGGTATCCATGCCCATTTGCGCATGTATGATGGCACCGTCTATCAGCATTAAAATCTGCGTGTTAATAGCCTCATCGGCAATACCGCTGAGGGAGGCAATTTTTTCCCGGGTTTCAGATTTATGGTTGCGGCAAATGGTTTTTATTTCACTTTCATTGTCTTCTGATTTTGCTTCTGCGCTGGCATTAATAAACGCACAGCCATGAAACAACGGGGAAATAAACCACCCGTTAAGCGTTGCTGCTAATGCGTCCGATGCAGCCCGCCCCTCTTCGAGATATTGTCGAAGCGTGGTTTCAAACCAGGTAATCCACAGCTCGTGCCGATATTGCAGATAGGCAAGAATAAGCAAACTCTTACTCGGGAAATGGCGATAAAACGTTACTTTAGTCACTTTCGCCTGTTTGATAAGCGTATCAACGCCCGTTGCTCTGAACCCGGTGGAATAAAAGAGTTCGTGCGCGGTGAGCAATATTTTATCCCTGACGCTGACTTTTTGAACGTTATTCGTAGTGAGAGTATTCACGCTTATCTGGCCTAAAACAGTGTGTTGACAGACGGTATTTACAGGCATAGATTAACGCAAGTAGACAGACCTGTCTACATACTATCAACCCGAGGTAGCCGAGATGAACACACGCCCCCCTTTACCGCCGTTTACCCGTGAAAGCGCCATTGAAAAAGTCAGGCTGGCAGAAGATGGCTGGAATAGCCGCGACCCGGCAAAAATCGCACTGGCCTATTCGCTGGACACGCAGTGGCGTAACCGTGCGGAGTTCGCCACGAACCGCGCGGAGGCGCAGGCGTTCCTTGAGCGGAAATGGAAGAAAGAGCTGGATTATCGCCTGATAAAAGAGCTTTGGGCATTTACCGACAACCGCATCGCCGTACGCTATGCCTATGAATGGCATGATGATTCAGGGAACTGGTTCCGCTCTTACGGCAATGAAAACTGGGAGTTCGAGTCGGACGGCCTCATGAAGCGGCGTTTTGCCTGTATCAACGATATGCCCATCAAGGAATCTGAACGGTTGTTTCACTGGCCGCTGGGCAGACGCCCGGACGATCACCCGTCCCTGAGCGATCTGGGGTTATAGGATTTTTCATCTCTCCGGGCTTGTGCAATAACTCCGGGCAAAGAGTGATACACTCTGGCTCACAGCACTGAAAGATACATGATTAAAAGAGTGACCAAATCATATAACAGTCACTCGTTGTCAACTGATGCCCGTCGCGCTAAGCTGAAATAATGACGAAAAATATGAACACCCCATCCACGCGTGGTCCCCTTGACCACTCTGTCCGCGAGCAAATCGTCGAAGCGGCTTTTGAGCACTTCGGCCATTACGGCTATGAAAAAACCACCGTGGCAGAACTGGCTAAATCCATCGGTTTTTCAAAATCCTATATCTATAAATTTTTCGATTCCAAACAGGCAATTGGCGAGGTTATCTGCGCTAACCGCCTGGCGCTGATCATGACGGCAGTGGAAACAGCCATCGCCGACGCGCCGTCGGCCAGTGAAAAAATGCGCCGCCTTTTCCGGGCGTTAACCGAGGCTGGCAGCGAACTCTTTTTCCACGATCGTAAACTTTATGATATCGCCGCCGTTGCCGCGCGGGATAAGTGGCCGTCTACCGAGCGGTATACCGAGAGCCTGATGAAGCTGATTGAGAGCATCATTGTTGAAGGCCGACAAAGCGGGGAGTTCGAAAGTAAAACGCCCCTGGATGAGGTGACCTATGCCATATACATGGTGATGTGCCCTTTCATCAACCCCGTGCAGTTGCAATATAACCTCGAAACCGCCCCGACCGCAGCACTCCTCCTCCCTTCCCTGATTTTACGAAGCCTTGCCCCCTGATTTGTGACCATTAACTTTATTGGTCACTAGTCTGAGAATGCGGAAACCGTCCTTTGATACGATAAGGTTTCCCCATGCTCAGGCTTCATTCCGCCCGTTTTGCCGTTTGTCTCCTCCCTTTCGCCCTGGTGGCATGCGGTGATAACCCCGCCACCGACGATCCGCGCACCCAGCCACCGCTTGTCAGATCCGCCTCCGTGGAACCGGCGAACGATGCGTCCCGCGCGTTTACGGGTGTGGTCGTTGCCAGAACGCAAAGCGATCTCGGTTTCCGGGTTCAGGGCAAAATCCTTGAACGCCCTGTTGATACGGGACAGACCGTTAAGCAGGGTCAGCCGTTAATGCGTCTGGATCCGGTTGACCTGAAGTTACAGGCACAAGCACAGCAGCAGGCGGTGGATGCCGCCCAGGCCAGGGCGAGAAAAGCCACCAGCGATGAGGCGCGCTATCGCGGCCTGGTGGCAACAGGTGCTGTCTCTGCCTCGGAGTATGACCAGATAAAAGCGGCGGCAGATGCGGCCAGAGCTGAACTCAGTGCCGCCCGCGCTCAGGCCACCGTCGCGCAAAATGCGACCGGCTATGCCGTGCTGCTGGCCGATTCCGACGGCGTGGTCATGGAGACGCTTGCAGAACCCGGCCAGGTGGTCAGTGCGGGTCAGGCGGTGATCAGACTGGCCCGCTCAGGGCAACGCGAGGCGCTCGTCCAGTTGCCAGAGACATTGCGCCCTGCCGTCGGTAGTAAAGCGCTGGCAACGCGCTATGGCAGCGAGGCACAGCCTGTTACCGCGACACTGCGCCTGCTCTCTGATGCAGCCGATACCACCACCCGCACTTATGAAGCACGCTATGTGCTGGAAGGCTCGCTGGCTAACGCGCCGCTGGGTGCGACCGTCACCCTGCATATCGAACAAAATGCTGAACGTCAGGTAATGCAGGTTCCGCTGGCATCTCTGTACGATGCAGGCAAAGGGCCCGGCGTGTGGCGGATCTCCGCGCAGCCCGCAAAAGTGATGTGGCAGCCCGTCAACGTGCTGAGCGTGAGCGACGATGCCGCGCAGGTGACGGGCGGCGTCAAACCGGGCGAGAAAATTGTGGCGTTGGGCGCCCATCTTCTGCATGACGGTGAAGCTGTCCGTCTGGCTGAACAACGCGGTACGGCTCTGGCGGGGAGTCAGCCATGAGCGACGGACGCTTCAACCTCTCAGCGCTTGCCGTGCGCGAGCGTGCCATCACGCTGTTTCTGATTATTCTGGTGACGCTTGCCGGTATTTACGCCTTCTTTGGACTGGGACGGGCTGAAGATCCGCCCTTCACGGTAAAGCAAATGACGGTGATTACCGTCTGGCCCGGCGCAACCGCACAGGAAATGCAGGATCAGGTTGCTGAACCGCTGGAAAAACGGCTGCAGGAACTCAAGTGGTATGACCGTACCGAAACCTATACCCGCCCGGGCATGGCGTTTATCACCCTCTCCTTACAGGACATGACGCCCCCCTCCGAGGTGCAGGAAGAGTTCTATCAGGCGCGCAAAAAGCTTGGCGATGAGAGCAAAAATCTCCCGGCGGGCGTGATGGGCCCGATGATCAATGACGAGTTTGCGGATGTCACCTTTGCCCTCTTTGCGCTAAAGGCAAAGGGTGAACCGCAGCGTCTGCTGGTGCGTGATGCTGAAAGCCTGCGCCAGCAACTCCTGCATGTGCCTGGCGTCAAAAAAGTGAACATCATCGGCGAACAGGCCGAGCGGATTTATATCGCCCTCTCTCATGACCGTCTGGCAACGATGGGGCTGGCACCGCAGGATATTTTCAACGCGCTGAACAGTCAGAACGTTCTCACGCCAGCAGGCTCCATAGAAACACAGGGTGCACAGATCTTTATTCGCCTTGATGGTGCTTTTGATACGTTGCAGAAGATCCGCGATACGCCGCTGGTCGCTCAGGGTAAAACGCTCAGGCTGTCTGATGTGGCAACGGTTGAACGCGGTTATGAAGATCCTCCCACGCTGCAGATCCGTAACCAGCGTGAACCGGCGCTGCTGTTAGGTATTGTGATGCGGGAGGGCTGGAACGGTCTGGCGCTGGGGAAAGCGCTGGATGCCGAAACGGCTAAGATCAACGAAAACCTGCCGCTGGGAATGACCCTGACCAAAGTCACCGATCAGTCCGTGAATATCCGCTCGTCGGTGGATGAATTTATGATCAAATTCTTCGTCGCCCTGCTTGTGGTGATGGTGGTGTGCTTTGTCAGCATGGGCTGGCGCGTGGGCGTGGTCGTCGCGGCGGCGGTTCCCCTGACGCTGGCAGTCGTCTTCGTGGTGATGGAGGCGGCGGGGATAAACTTTGACCGCGTAACGCTGGGCTCGCTGATCCTTGCTCTGGGTTTACTGGTTGATGATGCCATTATCGCCATTGAAATGATGGTGGTGAAAATGGAGGAAGGCTACGACCGAATCAAAGCCTCCGCTTACGCCTGGAGCCATACCGCCGCGCCTATGCTGGCCGGTACCCTCGTGACGGCGATTGGCTTTATGCCAAACGGGTTCGCCCAGTCGACCGCCGGGGAATACACCAGCAATATGTTCTGGATTGTCGGCATCGCCCTGATTGCCTCCTGGCTGGTTGCGGTGGTGTTCACGCCCTATCTTGGCGTTAAGATCCTGCCAGATATCGCCAAAGTCGAAGGGGGTCATGCCGCCATCTATAACACCCCGCGCTATAACCGCTTTCGCCAGCTGCTGGCCCGGGTAATTGCCAGAAAGTGGATCGTGGCCGGTTCCGTGGTCTTCATTTTTACCCTGGCCGTAGTGGGTATGGGACTGGTAAAAAAACAGTTTTTCCCAACGTCCGACCGCCCTGAAGTGCTGGTGGAAGTGCAGATGCCTTATGGCACCTCAATTGAGCAGACCAGCGCCGCAACGGCGAAAATCGAAGCGTGGTTAAAACAGCAGCCGGAAGCCAGCATAGTGACCGCCTACGTCGGGCAGGGTTCACCACGTTTTTACCTGGCCATGGCACCTGAATTACCCGATCCCTCTTTTGCGAAAATCGTGGTGATGACGGACAGCCAGATGTCACGCGAGGCGCTCAAGTTCCGGCTCCGGGAAGCGGTCGCCGGTGGACTTGCGCCGGAAGCGCGCGTGCGTGTCACACAACTGGTGTTTGGCCCCTACTCCCCCTTCCCGGTTGCCTGGCGTGTGATGGGGCCCGATGTCGATACGCTTCGCAATATCGCCGATAAGGTTAAAGGCGTTCTGCAGGCCAGCCCGATGATGAGAACCGTCAACACCGACTGGGGTTCACGAGTTCCCACACTCCATTTCACCCTCGATCAGAACCGTCTGCAGGCCACCGGCTTAACCTCAAATAGCGTGGCTCAGCAGCTCCAGTTCCTGTTATCGGGTGTACCAATTACTGCCGTGCGTGAAGATATTCGCGCTGTACAAGTTACAGGACGCGCGGCGGGTGATATTCGTCTTGATCCGGCGAAGATCGACGGGTTTACCCTGGTTGGCAGTGCGGGACAGCGGGTGCCGCTGTCGCAAATCGGTCAGATTGAGGTCAAAATGGAAGACCCGCTCCTGCGTCGTCGCGACCGCACGCCCACCATTACCGTGCGCGGAGATATCGCCGACAATCTTCAGCCACCGGATGTGTCGGTGGCGATCATGAAACAGCTAAAACCGATCATTGATACGCTCCCGCCCGGATACCGCATTGAGATGGCAGGCTCAATTGAGGAATCAGGTAAAGCCACACAGGCCATGGTGCCGTTGTTCCCGATAATGATAGCCCTGACGTTACTGATCATTATTGTGCAGGTGCGATCTCTCTCGGCGATGGTGATGGTTTTTCTGACTGCCCCGCTGGGCCTTGTCGGCGTGGTTCCCACGCTGCTGCTGTTCAATCAACCTTTTGGGATCAATGCGCTTGTCGGGTTGATTGCGCTTTCGGGCATTCTTATGCGAAATACATTGATCCTTATCGGGCAGATTACGCATAACCAGAAGGAAGGTCTCGCCCCGTTCGATGCGGTGGTCGAAGCAACCGTCCAGCGGGCACGACCAGTGTTACTGACAGCCCTGGCCGCCGTGCTGGCATTCATACCGCTGACCCATTCCGTATTCTGGGGGACGCTGGCCTATACACTGATTGGCGGGACGCTGGGCGGAACGATCATCACCCTTGTCTTCCTGCCGGCGATGTATGCGATCTGGTTCAGGATCCGTCCTGCGAGTAGCGTTTCAAATTAACGGGGAGAATGCGTTAAGTTTATTACATCCGGGAGTGCATTTTTAATTACCGACAGCTATTTTGCACCGACTCAATGTTTATTCATCCCACCTTTCGCCGCCTCACTGCGGCGGCCCAAAGTTAAATATCGCTCCCTAGGTCAAATAATAAAAAATACCAAAACTGGCAGTTGATTCTTATTTGTATGACTTTTAAGATTTGTCTGCAAGGCATTGATTAAATTTGATTTAGGGAAATTAAAATGACAAAAAATATTGTTGCGGGAATGATGATGGCCGCGTTTTCAGGGGCAGTATATGCAGGAACCGCACAAGCCATACCGGATTTTTCACCGGAAAGTTTATCGGTTTCAGCCTCTGCCGGGATGCTGAGCGGAAAATCCCATGAAATGGTGTACGACGAAGTCACAGGAAGAAAAATCAGCCAGCTCGACTGGAAAATCAAAAATGTCGCCATTCTGAAAGGCGATATTTCCTGGGATGCTTATTCATTTTTAACACTGAACGCCCGCGGCTGGACGTCTCTGGCATCAGGCTCGGGCCATATGGATGACTACGACTGGATGAATGCAAAACAATCCTCCTGGACAGACCATTCATCCCATCCTGCGACCAACGTCAATTACGCCAATGAATACGATCTCAACGTTAAAGGCTGGATCTTCCAGGGCGATAACTATAAAGCTGGCGTAACCGCAGGTTATCAGGAAACGCGCTTCAGCTGGACGGCGACCGGTGGCTCTTATAATTATGATAACGGCACCAATACGGGCAACTTCCCGGCAGGTGAACGCGGTATTGGCTATAGCCAGCGCTTCTCCATGCCGTATATTGGTCTGGCGGGTCAGTACCGTTTCAATGATTTTGAATTCAATGCCCTGTTTAAATTCAGTGACTGGGTACGCGCGCATGACAACGACGAGCACTATATGCGCGATCTGACCTTCCGTGAGAAGACCTCTGATTCCCGCTATTACGGTGCGTCGGTTGACGCAGGTTATTACGTCACGCCGAACGCCAAAGTGTTCGCAGAATTTACCTATAGCAGTTACGAAGAAGGTAAAGGCGGTACGCAGATTATTGATACCAATACTGGCGAATCGGGCTCTATTGGCGGAGATGCTGCCGGTATTTCAAACCGCAACTATACCATTACCGCGGGTCTGCAATACCGCTTCTGATCCCGTTGTGGTTAATCAAGATCGGGCCCCTGACGGGGCCTTTTTGTGATGTTGAGTTAAACTCACATTGATTCTCACTATTTGTCGTTTTTCAAACGCGACGTCCCTGAAATATCATCCTTCAAAATTGATAAATGTTCAGGGAGCAAACATGACGCTTGACGTTATATTTCATTTAATGAAGCTGGTCTCACTAGATGAATATTCATCCGGCGCCAATTTATCGGCACTGCTGGAATCGCTGTCAGCAGAAAAAGAGAACGATGTCACCCTTGCGGCCTTTGTGCATCGCCTTCACATTCTGTGTGCCGCTCACAACGACCCCATGCAAGCTGAAGCGTTGCTCGCCGCTAATCTGCCAAAAGAAGGTGAGCCCCTTCCCGTACTGGATTTTTCAGGATGGCCGCTGGTGCGTTACGCCCTTTCAGGTG
Organism: Enterobacter cloacae complex sp. 277I4; assembly: GCF_050031465.1. Taxonomy (NCBI): domain Bacteria; kingdom Pseudomonadati; phylum Pseudomonadota; class Gammaproteobacteria; order Enterobacterales; family Enterobacteriaceae; genus Enterobacter; species Enterobacter cloacae complex sp. 277I4. The sequence goes on along the minus strand of NZ_JBLGWC010000001.1, from coordinate 2,428,007 downwards.
AATTACAAACGCCCGAGTCCGAGGCATACTTTCAGAACGTCACGTCGGCTGCCACTATATTGCGTGCAGCGATAGTAGATTCAGAGCGCGCAAACAATACGCCTGCGATCGCTATTCTCGATAAACTTCTCAACCTGAACGGTGCATTGCCGGAAAGGTATAAAAAAATGGCAAATATTCCTTACGCCTGAAGTTTATAGAGCAGGATACGCCCGCGGCATATCCTGCTTTTGATAACTACAGCCGATGCTCGTCGTATTCCAGACAGATGATATCAAGAGAAGGAATGACCGGGGCATGCAGGTTAAGCCAGTCCAGCAGACATTCAATACTCTTTTTCCTGAGTGAATTTTTCGGCCAGACAATGTAATAACCGTCTCCGGTGGCGATGGCTTCTTTGAAAGGCAGCGCAAGCAGGCCGCTATTCAGCGCGTCAAGCGAAAGCAGCAGGTCGGCAATCGCGACGCCATGGCCGTTCATGGCGGCACTACTCCCCTGTTCAAGGGTGTCGAAAACCGCTCCGCGACTCATATCAAGCCCGGGGAATAACCTCGTCCTTCTCAGCCACCGCCGCCAGTCGCGTCTGTCCGGGGAAGGATGGATCAGATCGCACTGCGAAAGTTGCTCTCGGGCAGATTCCAGTAAAGCGGGGTTACAGACCGGAATAAGCCATTCACTGAAAAGCAATCGGCTCTCCGTTGACTCGCCAAAATGCCCGTTGCCCAGCAGGATCGCGCAATCATAGGGCTCTCGCGTGAAATCAACGGTATCGATGTCCATCCAGACGCTGGCTATTTCAACGTTGGGTTTTTCATGATGTTCACGAAACGATCGCAGGACGTTAAGCAACCATCTCATGGTGAGCGTACTCGGTGCCTTCAGCCGCAACAGGTGGTTTTCACTTCTGAAAGCCCGACAGGCCCACTCGATGCTCCTGAACCCTTCGTGAAGCTGCCCGGCCAGAACACGCCCCGCCTCACTGATCTCCACTCTCGGCCCCTGCCGTTTGAACAGCTCACAGTCGAACCACATTTCCAGGGTGCGGACATGTCTGCTGACCGCGCCCGGCGTAATATTGAGCACTTCAGCGGCTTTACTGAAGGAGTTTACTCGCGCAGCGACTTCAAAGGCGCGCAGGGCATAGAGTGGTGGTAAGGACATAATTCCCCTTTACAGGATGGCGGCCGAAACCAGAGCTTCATCTTGAGTGACTGGCAGGCGTAGTGATTTCAGCCAGCAGCCAGCGTTCAAACGTCACTAACGCCGCGTCATTGATTCCCGTTTCCGCCGGTTTAATGAAACAGAATGTCTTAATTAACCTTTCTGAGGCAGGCCATGGCGAAACCAGCATGCCGCTGCGTAGTTCGTTTTCGATATACATGCGTGGTATCAATGCGACGCCGTGACCTGCCAGCACAGCAGCGATCGCCATTTCATGAAGATCGTAGCGTACGCCCTGAGACGGGTTATCAAGACTGATCGCGCTTTCCAGCGCATAGCGATGCCACGCATCCGGATTCTGCCGGCGATGGATCCGCGCAAGTGCATTGAGTTGCTCACCGTGTTCCTTATCCATTAACAGTGCAGGATGACACACCGGCACCAGTTTTTCCTCAAACAACGGCTGCAGTCGCATCCCGGCCCATGCGGGATGTTGAAAATGCACGACGGCATCAAAGCCGCTCCCGGGCAAAATAAACGGATCCGTTCTGGCCGCAAGATTGACTGAGATCTCAGGGAACTGCGAGGTAAAGCGGCTCAGGCGGGGAATGAGCCAGCGGCTGCAAAATGTCGGTAGCACGGCAATATCCAGACTCTGAGTCCCCTCCTGTATGCCCATGATGTCCTGAGTCTCCCTTTCGAGCCGCTCAAGGGTTTCACGTACATGATGAGCATAGCGCGCGCCAGCAGGATTTAGCTTTACGCGGCTCCCGGTACGGTCAAACAGTTTGCAGTTTAACAGCGATTCCAGACGTGCAATCTGGCGGCTAATCGCCCCTTCCGTCAGAAAGAGCTCCTCTGCAGCCCGGGCAAAATTACCGTGCCTGGCAGCGGCATCAAAAGCCTGCAGAGAGGCGCTACTGGGTATCTTTTTGCGCATTAAGCCTGGTCCTGATGCCACGCACATTCTGCGCAGTCGATGAGTTAATGTCACTGAACCATGACATAGTATCGATTTAACGCACGAAAAACAGCTTGTAGCATGATGAAAAGTCATTAAGCGAAGAGGTTGTGATGTTCTATATCGTGGAATGCTCGTATAACGATCCGCCAAGCGAAGCTGAGTGGAACGCGTTTTATAGTCAGGAGAAATTGCCCGCCCTTCTCTCCGTGACCGGATTTATGACGTCTCAGCGTTTTCGGGCCATCACGCCTGGCTGCCCGGTTTATCTTGCCCTGCATACCGTTACCAACGCGGATGTTTTGCACAGCGAAGAGTACCGTCTGAAAGGCGGCGGTAATTTTTCTCGCTGGCAGAGGTGCATAACTGACTGGCACCGTAATCTCTATGCCTGTGAAGATCCGGCGCCCGCTCTCTCCTGCGATCACATTTTGCTGTTAAGCACTCATCTCGTTAGTCCTGCCGGACACAGGGCCATCGACATGCAGGCCGTGGGGCTGGATTGTTCCCCGGAACGTCGCGTTGCGTGGGTGTTGCCTCGTGAAACTGCCATCCAGGCTTCGCCTCTTCCTGAGGTCTATCTCTACGAACCACTGACGCCGCAGTTGCAGCGTTCAGGCAACAATACGCAACCAGAACAGCGGAGTACGCGATGATTCAGTCCACCTTCCCGGTGCGCCAGATTGGCGATTTTGAGATTACCGCGCTCAGTGACGGCGTTCTGTCAGCTCGTCTCGATTTGCTCTCAGGAATAGAAAACGCAGCGGCAAACGAAATCCAAGAGCATGCAGGCGTCGCGGAACCCGGCGATATTCACATCAATGGCTACCTCATCCGGGGCCGGGGGAGAATTATTCTGGTTGACGCTGGCGCAGGTGGGGTGAACAACGTGGGGGGTGACCTTATCACCCATCTCGCCGCGGTTGGCGTGGTTCCTGACGAGGTGGATACCGTTTTATTAACGCACTGTCATCCGGACCATATTGGTGGTCTGCTGGATGCTGAACAGCGTCCTGTCTATCAACATGCAGATATTTTTCTTCACCCTCTGGAAGCGGAACACTGGTGGGACGATAACACGCTAAACAGTGCCGATGCGCGTACAGCGCGTAATTTCAGGCTCGTGCGCCAGACGTTACAGGCGTGTGGTCAACAGGTGCGTTTTTTCGATGAGAACAGTGGTGCCGAAGGGATCCTGCCGGTCTGGTTACCCGGCCACACGCCCGGACATACCGGGTTTCGCATTCACTCGCATGACAAGGACTTACTCATATGGGGAGATATTGTCCACTACCCGCATATACAGTCTGCCCTGCCGGAGGTTTGCATCGCCTTTGACGCGGATCCTGCACAGGCCGAAGCAACGCGTAAAGAGGTGCTGGAACGCGCGGTCAGGGAGAATCTGCTCGTTGCGGGAATGCATATCGGGCCGCAAGGTTTTGCGCGCGTTCTCCGTATGGGAAGTGGATATCGACTCTCTTACTCTGGTTAAGACGTCAGGCTTGTTCATTCGCGTTCAGCATACGGGCTTTTCTCTTTCGTCAATCCAGCGCATCAATTCCGGAAGCTGCGTTTCTGAGAATACCGCGATCCCATGTTCAGCGAGTAATGCTGCCGCGACACCCATCCCCGTGTTGCGCACGCCGCTAAAAGAACCATCATAGATATGCTGGCTCCCGCAGGTTGGGCTGCCATCCGTGAGCAGCGCCGCGCGACAGCCATGCTCCTGTGCGGTACGTAGCGCCAGCCAGGCGGCAAGCTGATAGTGCTCGGTGACATCCTGGCCCGTATTCTCAATGATTCTGGCCTGCCCGCGCATGACATCCCGACCGTCGGCCGACAAAATCTCTGCTGGTGGTCGGGGCACCGGCAACCCGGCAGCCAGTTCAGGACAGTGGATCACTAACCGCTGCTCCGCTTGCCAGCGGGAGAGTTGCGCCATCGCCTTCGCTTTTTCGCTGCCGTTATAACGCACCCTGAACCCCATCAGGCACGCACTGACCAGAATTTTATTTATCATCGCTTCCCTGTCGTGTAGATGATGAAAGTGAGGAAGTGTAACACGCTGCGGGTACTGGCGTGGATGGTGAGGGTTGGCTGTGTGCGCGACGTGCACGTACTTATCACATCAACGTCAATCAATTCAGCCCCTGCTAACCAGATCTTCGCGCGTTGGGCCTTGAAAATAGATGTGGCTGATATGGCAACTGCGAGGTTGCATCAGTACAAAACGAATGGTTTCCCAGACCGAGCGCCCGTTCAGCAGACCGTCCCCCATTCTGGATTGATCATCAAAAGCTGGCTCTAATCCGGTATTTTCGAAATCGGGTGGATACAGACCAGTAACACGTATGTTTTCTTCAGACATTTGCCGCGACAGTTTCGTTATAAACCCGCTCAGCCCATGTTTACTGGCGAAAAAAGCGGGATGCGCAATTGAATCGGTGAAATTCGGGATCCCACAGGTAGAGATAATCGAGATGATATCAGCGCTGGCTGAACGTCTTAATCCGGGCAGTAATGCCTGAGTCAAGAGAATCGAACCAGTCAGACCTGAACTGATGGTATTGATAATTTCTGTGTCTGGCTGATCGTCAAACCTTCCTGACAACCACTGAGCAGCATTGAGGATTAAAATGTCTACAGGCTTGTCTGACGTTAACAGCTGTGAAGAAAACTGAGAAATGGAATCAGGTTGGGTTAAATCACAGAGATACCCTTTTGCCATGCCGCCTTCAGCAGTGATGATGCTGCAGGTGTTTTGAATATCATCAGCGCGCCGCGCGCAAAAATCCACCTCGACGCCTTCTCGTGCCAACCACACGCACAACGCCTGTCCAAATCCCCCGCCGCCGCCAGTAATGACGGCTCTTTTACCTCTCAGCATCTTCATGTCTCCGTTTGTAGTGATTATGTGTTGGTGGAGATATAGCATGGGGAGGCGGAGCGACATCTTTCCGTTAGTGCCATTTACATGTAAGAAAGACAGGCAACATCGAATATTGTCTACTCAATATGTCGATGAAGCCTGAAGATGATCATTCATAGCATCGTGATGACATCATCTAACCAGCCAGGAAGATGTTCCCTGTACCAGTCGAGATATAAAGGAAAGTCTGCGTTTTGCCGCTCATTAAGTAGCACAATGACTTCGGTGACAATCCATGCTTTGGCAATGGCAATTTCTCTCGCTAACGCATTACGGTCATGATGGAAAGAGAACTGGCAATAGCGTTCAGCAATATCAGTAAACATTAGCTTCGAACCCATCCCTTTTATCAGAGGGGCAAGATCGATCGCAGGACTCCCTTTTCCAAATCGTTCCCAGTCGAAAAGAACCAAATCACCGTTTTCTCTTCTTCCCCAATTGCCAGCATTGCTATCGCCAGAGATTAGGCTTGGGCAAGCGAACAAAACATCACTACATTCCTGAAATAGCCGAAATTGCTGCGTACTTTTATCTGGTAACGCTAAAAGCATGAGGGACTTTTCGAGCGCCAGTTCTGACCACGAGTGGCTGTGGTAAATCCATTCAGAATTTGCGGGGAAACTATGCAAGCGTGCCAACATAGCGATGGCGTCGTCACCTGCGGCATCGTTCTGTTCAACTTTTTCAGGAATATATTCCAGTATTAACTTGCGTAAAGGGGCATCAGCGGAAAAGAGCATTGGGGTAACAATGCCAGCCTGATTAAGCTCCGTTGCAGCGTACTGATAAAAGCTGTACTCCACCTCTCCGACAGGACATTTTTCAATCACGTTATGCCCGCAGTCACTTACACTCAGCATCACTTTCGCGGTGCCCATTTTGGATAAATCCGTAGCAGACATGCACTGTCTCTTATGAATGAGTTGGGACGGTGGCACGGAGAATCCACCTGAAGCGAGACGCTAACGTTGTATGCTCAGTAAAACTGGCACGAAAACGTCCAGAGTCCCTCCGGTGATTTGTGAAAATAGCCGATACCATTATCCGCCCACATCCAGTTGACCTTTTCCTCTGATCCCACCTGAAAGACAAAGTCTTCTATCCCCACGCCATGTTGTATCTCCAGCGGGTATCCTCCGACCTTGGTTCCCCTGTAGCGTTTAAAATCATCATGGAAGCGGTCACTTGCCTCCTGATCATCGTTTACGTCAGAAAGGTCAATAATATCCCAGGCATCTTCCCATCCCGGCGCATCATCATTAACGCCTATCCATCGAACCGGAAATGCGCGATAAGGCGTGTCTGTCGCAGGCAATAACTCAAGCCCTTCAAGGGTGGCATATTCTCGTATGAGCCAACCTTCACCATGAGGTTTATCAAATGGATGGCTTTCAATATTGTGAAAGAGCACCAGGAGTGCCACGTCCTTCAGTTGCTCAGGGATAACGGGAAGCTCATCTATACGAATCTGAAGAAGCGGAAACATCGGCTGCCCCTTCCAGAGTGGTAATCCTTCACCGGGAAGAGCGACACCGTTTAAAAACCAGGATGTAAGGGGGTCTGCCGGGGGACGAAAACCGCCCACTTGTGCCACCGATGCAGGACGTAATTTGGATCTGAGCTCGTCTAAAACTAACGCACTCCTGGATTTCATATTTGTCGCCTTACGTATGGAGAGACTCTATACAGTCTGAAATAAAGACGTTTTTATTATATCGTAATCATTATTCATCAGACCTGCATATAAAAAGGGCTTATCATGTTTGCGGTTGAGAAATTAAAAGTGAAGTACCCAGGCGCCGGTGCCTGACAAATGGGCGACAGCCCGGAACTGGCCAGCGAGCTTGCAGACCTGATTAAAAAAGGGATCAAAACCGCTTCCTGCGGATCTTTTGCCTCTTATCAGCAGGAGGTGTCTGCCCCGCGGATCGGGAGTTATAACATTATTCTTGATGGCCAGAATGTTCCGGTCTGTGTAACCCGGCTGGTTTCAATGCGACTGGTGCGTTTTTGTGATGTGACCGAGGCGTTTGCCCGTAAAGAAGGTGAAGGCGATTTAAGCCTTGAATACTGGCAGAAAGAGCATCAGCGATTTTTCACCCGAGAAGGTCATTTTTCTGAAGATATGGAGTTGATCGCAGAAGAATTTGAAGTGGTTGAGGTGCTGTGAAAGGAGAGAAAATTAATCGCCCGGGCCAGGACGTAGCAGTGAAGGTGTGAAAGGCGCCACCGGCGCCCTGGTGTAAGACGTATTCCAGTATCTCGACTGTTTTTCCACCGTTAATGTCCCTGTCAGGCAGCTTTCACGGCTCGGATTTTTTTATTGCCAGCCTCATCAGAGGCTGTTTTATCGGTTACAGCGTTGAGATCGGGCAGTTTACTGGTACGCAGAATATGCTGCACGGCCTCTTTCTGCTCGGCGAGATACAACCCCAGATCTTCAGCCTGCGTTTCGTCCATCTGCAGTCCGCTTTGTAGCAGCCAGTCGGTGAACGCGTCTGCCATGTCGAGCAGTTTGTCGTGCGCGTCAGCCTCTTTCTTACTGGCAAATGTCATTTTCTCTTCACCTTTTCTTACAACAACATATTTTGTTTCAACCGCCATGATGCGCCCCTTTCACTGTGTTTATATACAGTATAACTCTTCACGGTGTAGGTTGCAGCTAAAATTTATTTTCTGCACGTCCTCCTTACCGCTGCCCCATTCTGCCCGCCTGTGGGTGAGCCTTAACCCAGACGGCCAGCGTATGAACTACACTTCTTAATTCGCGGCGGAGTCGGGCCGTATACCGCATTTCATTTCTGCCTTTCATGCAATCTGTCTATCTGAGTGGAGAATAATCATGGGTTATGTAACAACTCGCGATGGCGTCAATATCTACTACAAGGACTGGGGTCCAAAAGACGGGAAAGTGATCTTTTTCCATCACGGCTGGCCGCTAAGCAGTGATGACTGGGACGCCCAGATGCTGTTCTTCGTCAATAAAGGATTCCGCGTTGTGGCCCATGACCGTCGCGGTCATGGTCGTTCAGATCAGGTGTGGGACGGCCATGATATGGATCACTACGCTGACGATGTGGCCGCCGTTGTAGAACATCTTGGCGTACAGGGTGCGATGCATGTCGGGCATTCAACCGGCGGTGGTGAGGTGGTGCGTTATATCGCCCGGCACGGTGAAGACAAAGTTTCCAAAGCCGTATTGATCAGTGCTGTACCGCCCCTGATGGTGAAGACGGAGAGTAATCCTCAGGGTACGCCAAAGTCAGTGTTTGATGATTTTCAGGCCCAGCTGGCGGCGAATCGCCCTCAGTTTTATTATGACGTGCCCGCGGGACCGTTCTATGGATTTAATCGCCCGGGGGCGAAGCCTTCCGAAGCGGTCATCTATAACTGGTACCGTCAGGGAATGATGGGAAGCGCCAAGGCGCATTACGATGGGATTGTGGCCTTCTCACAGACTGACTTCACGGAAGACCTTAAAGGGATATCCATCCCTGTTCTGGTCATCCATGGGGATGACGATCAGGTGGTGCCGTATGCAGATTCCGGCGCGATGTCAGTCAAGCTGGTCCAAAACGGAACCCTGCATACCTATAAAGGCGCGCCTCACGGTATCCCAACGACACATGCCGATCAGGTCAATGCCTATCTTCTCGCCTTTATAAACAGTTAACCCCGCACATTACCCCCTCAGGCGGGAGCAAAACGGTTCCCGCCCAGGCTAGGGGGATGTCTGGCATAAATGCCGCGTTTTCGGGCTGACAATGCTGCGACGCCATGCCCCCGGTGCCTGACCATACTGACGCTTAAAGCTGCGGTTGAAAGACTGCTGGGAGTCAAAGCCCAACGCAATCGCCACGTTCAGGATCGGCTCATCGCTATGGGTTAACCGCTCCATCGATTTTTGAAGTTTCTGCGCACGGATATACTCGGCAATAGGATAACCCGTGTGTTCTTTGAAGATCCGCTGAAGATGCCATTTTGAATAGCCTGCACGCTTTGATACGGTCTCAATGTCCAGACGACTATCCAGGTTGTTATCGATCCAGTCGAGCAGATCGTGAATAAATGCGCCAGTGTCCATCTTCTCCCCCACACGCCACGTAGTAAAAAGCACCTTTGTTTGTTGCATTTAAAGATGGCCCGATTTGATGTTAAATGCAAGTTTTATTGTTGCATTTAATTCCCTGCCGAAAACGCGCCTTTTTCCCCGGCCTCAAATAGCACATAAAGTGCAACAATTATTCTTGCACTAAATTTAGCGCCTACCTACAATCGCCGCGATAGTGTATTCACAATTGTTACAGTTTTGTGGCGATGAACGACACAAATGGCCTTAAGCCAGCCCGGACAAAGGAAGTGGCGCGGCGTCCCCCGTTGCGTCTTGCCCGGCGGCTACAACTACCGGAATAAAAATAATGAGCCTGCAAAAAACCTGGGGTAATTTTCATCTGAACGCGTTGGGCGCGGTGTTACTCTCCGCCCTGCTCGTCGGGTGTGACGAGGGTGTCGCGCAAAATGCCGCGCCACAAGCGCCCACCGTCAGCGCCGCTGACGTGGTCGTCAAATCCATTAGCCAGTGGGATAGCTTTAATGGCCGGATCGAGGCGGTGGAAAGCGTACAGCTCCGCCCTCGCGTCTCCGGCTACATTGATAAAGTGAATTACACCGACGGTCAGGAGGTCAAAAAAGGCCAGGTATTGTTCACGATCGATGACAGAACCTATCGCGCCACGCTGGAACAGGCGCAGGCAGCGCTGGCAAGAGCCAAAACGCAGGCCAGCCTGGCGCAAAGCGAGGCAAACCGTACCGATAAACTGGTCAATACCAATCTGGTATCCCGTGAAGAGTGGGAGCAGCGCCGCGCTGCTGCCGTCCAGGCCCAGGCCGACATTCGCGCCGCACAGGCGGCGGTGGATGCCGCGCAGCTAAACCTGGATTTCACTAAAGTGACCGCCCCTATCGACGGGCGCGCCAGCCGCGCGTTGATCACCAGCGGGAACCTCGTTACCGCCGGTGACAGCGCCAGCGTGCTCACCACGCTGGTCTCGCAGAAGACGGTTTACGTCTACTTTGACGTGGATGAGTCAACCTACCTTCACTATCAAAAACTCGCCCTCAGCGGGCAAGGTGCCACCAGCACTCACCAGGCGCTACCGGTTGAGATTGGTCTAGTGGGCGAAGACGGCTATCCCCATCAGGGCAAAGTCGATTTTCTTGATAATCAGTTAACACCCAGTACCGGCACCATCCGCATGCGCGCGCTGCTGGATAACACTCAGCGTCAGTTCACGCCGGGACTGTTTGCCCGCGTCCGCCTGCCGGGCAGCGCGGAGTTCCAGGCCACGCTTATCGACGACAAGGCGGTGCTGACCGATCAGGATCGTAAGTATGTCTATGTCGTTGATAAAGAGAGTAAAGCGCAGCGACGTGATATTACGCCAGGGCGTCTGGCCGACGGTTTACGTATCGTCCAGCAGGGGCTGAAGCCTGGCGATAAAGTCATCGTCGACGGTTTACAAAAAGTGTTTATGCCGGGCATGCCGGTTAACGCGAAAACCGTTGCCATGACCACCCGCGCCGCCCTTAACTGATCCCTTATCTGAGAATCCGACCCATGGACTTTTCCCGCTTTTTTATCGACAGGCCAATCTTTGCCGCGGTGCTGTCGATACTGATTTTTATCACAGGCTTAATCGCCATCCCGCTGTTGCCGGTGAGCGAATACCCTGACGTTGTGCCGCCAAGCGTGCAGGTGCGCGCGGAGTATCCCGGCGCCAACCCGAAGGTGATTGCAGAGACCGTGGCGACGCCGCTGGAAGAAGCGATCAACGGCGTTGAAAACATGATGTACATGAAGTCCGTCGCCGGCTCCGACGGCGTACTGGTGACCACCGTCACGTTCCGCCCAGGAACCGACCCGGATCAGGCCCAGGTTCAGGTACAAAACCGCGTGTCACAGGCCGAAGCGCGCCTGCCGGAAGACGTTCGCCGTCTGGGTATCACCACCCAGAAGCAGTCGCCGACGCTGACGCTGGTGGTGCATCTGTTTTCGCCCGGCGGTAAGTACGATTCACTCTATATGCGTAACTACGCCACGCTGAAAGTGAAGGATGAACTGGCGCGTCTGCCCGGCGTCGGCCAAATCCAGATTTTTGGCTCGGGCGAATACGCGATGCGCGTCTGGCTGGATCCAAATAAGGTGGCGGCACGCGGCCTGACCGCCTCGGACGTGGTGACGGCGATGCAGGAGCAAAACGTGCAGGTGTCCGCCGGACAGCTGGGCGCCGAGCCGCTGCCGAAAGAGAGCGATTTCCTGATCTCCATTAACGCGCAGGGTCGTCTGCATACTGAAGAAGAGTTTGGCAATATTATCCTGAAAACCGCGCAGGATGGCTCGCTGGTGCGCCTGCGCGATGTGGCGCGCATTGAAATGGGCTCCGGTAGCTATGCGCTGCGCTCCCAGCTCAACAATAAAGACGCGGTCGGGATTGGTATCTTCCAGTCGCCGGGAGCGAACGCCATCGATCTGTCTAACGCGGTGCGCGCTAAAATGGCAGAACTGTCTACCCGTTTCCCGGAAGACATGAAATGGGCGGCACCGTACGATCCGACGGTATTCGTGCGTGACTCCATTCGCGCGGTCGTGCAGACGCTGCTGGAAGCGGTGGTGCTGGTTGTACTGGTGGTCATTCTGTTCCTGCAAACCTGGCGTGCGTCGATCATTCCGCTGATCGCGGTGCCGGTCTCGGTGGTGGGCACGTTCAGCGTTCTCTACCTGCTGGGCTTTTCGCTTAACACCCTGAGTTTGTTCGGGCTGGTGCTGGCGATCGGTATCGTCGTGGACGACGCCATTGTGGTGGTGGAAAACGTCGAGCGAAATATCGAAGAGGGTCTTGCGCCGCTGGCGGCAGCGCATCAGGCGATGCGTGAAGTCTCCGGGCCCATTATCGCGATTGCGCTGGTGCTGTGCGCGGTGTTCGTGCCGATGGCGTTTCTTTCGGGGGTTACGGGTCAGTTCTACAAGCAGTTTGCGGTGACGATTGCGATATCAACGGTGATCTCCGCCATTAACTCGCTGACGCTTTCGCCTGCGCTGGCCGCCCTGCTCCTGAAGCCGCACGGCGCGCCGAAGGACCTCCCTACCCGGCTTATCGATCGCCTGTTCGGCTGGATTTTCCGTCCGTTCAACCGCTTCTTCCACCGTAGCTCGAACGGTTATCAGGGGCTGGTGGGCAAAACGCTCGGACGACGCGGTGCGGTGTTTGTGGTCTATGTGCTGCTGCTCTGTGCCGCAGGCGTGATGTTTAAAGCCGTACCCGGCGGGTTTATTCCCACTCAGGATAAGCTGTACCTGATTGGCGGCGTGAAAATGCCGGAAGGCTCATCGCTGGCACGTACCGATGCGGTGATCCGCAAAATGAGCGAAATCGGTATGAACACCGAGGGCGTGGATTATGCGGTCGCCTTCCCGGGGCTGAATGCGCTGCAGTTCACCAATACGCCGAATACCGGGACGGTCTTCTTTGGCCTGAAACCGTTTGACCAGCGAAAACACACGGCGGCGGAAATTAACGCCGAGATCAACGCCAAAATCGCGCAAATCCAGCAGGGCTTTGGCTTCTCCATTCTGCCGCCGCCTATTCTGGGGCTGGGTCAGGGGTCGGGTTACTCGCTGTACATTCAGGATCGGGCCGGTCTGGGCTACGGTGCGTTGCAAAATGCGGTGAACACCATGTCGGGCGCAATTATGCAGACGCCGGGAATGCACTTCCCTATCTCCACCTACCAGGCGAACGTTCCGCAGCTGGATGTGCAGGTCGACAGGGATAAGGCCAAAGCCCAGGGCGTGTCGCTGACCGATCTGTTCGGGACGCTGCAAACCTATCTGGGATCGTCTTATGTGAATGACTTTAACCAGTTCGGCCGCACCTGGCGTGTGATGGCGCAGGCCGACGGGCCGTACCGCGACAGCGTGGAAGATATTGCGAATCTGCGCACCCGTAATAACCAGGGTGAGATGGTGCCAATTGGCAGTATGGTGAACATTAGTACCACTTACGGGCCCGATCCGGTGATCCGCTACAACGGCTATCCGGCGGCGGACCTGATTGGCGATGCCGATCCGCGCGTCCTCTCCTCTACCCAGGCGATGACGCAACTGGAGGGGATGTCTAAGCAGATTCTGCCGAACGGGATGAATATCGAGTGGACGGATCTGAGCTTCCAGCAGGCCACTCAGGGGAACACGGCGTTAATCGTCTTCCCGGTCGCGGTTCTGCTGGCGTTCCTGGTCCTGGCGGCACTGTACGAAAGCTGGACGCTGCCGCTGGCGGTGATCCTTATCGTGCCGATGACGATGCTCTCTGCCCTGTTTGGCGTCTGGCTGACCGGCGGCGATAACAACGTGTTCGTGCAGGTGGGTCTGGTGGTATTGATGGGGCTGGCGTGTAAAAACGCGATTCTTATCGTGGAGTTTGCCCGCGAGCTGGAAATCCAGGGCAAAGGTATTATGGAAGCGGCGCTTGAAGCGTGCCGCCTGCGTTTACGCCCGATTGTGATGACCTCCATCGCCTTTATCGCCGGGACCATCCCGCTCATCCTCGGCCACGGTGCGGGTGCAGAAGTGCGCGGCGTCACCGGGATCACGGTATTCTCCGGTATGCTGGGCGTAACGCTGTTTGGTCTGTTCCTGACGCCGGTGTTTTACGTGACGCTGCGTAAATTTGTCACGCGCGGCAAAGTGGAAAGAGAGGTCTTGCCCGCGTAATACGCTGCAGATAACAAAAAACCGCCTTCACGATGAAGGCGGTTTTTTTATGCAGCCATTAATGCGCTTTCTTGTACTGGGCAATCAGTTCGGGCACCGGATCGCACCCGCTGGTATCCGCTTTCTTGAGCTCTTCCAGCGCGCTTGCCACGGTATGACCGGCTAAGACCGCGAGTGACGCCTGCTCGGCCTCTTCAGCGATGGATTTAAAGTACCAGCATGTATTCGCGCTCACCACGCAGCGCGCCGGTACGTCGGGGCGCGACGCCCACAGCTTTTTATCTTCTATAACAGAAAGGTAGATATCACGCAGGGTGATCTGTTCCGGCGGGCGGCCAAGATGAATTGAGCCGTTGCGACCAAGCGTTGAGACGATAATACCGTCACGCGTGAGGGGAACCATCAGTTTGCGGATGAAGCTCGGATTCGCTTCCAGGCCGTAGGCCAGAATCGCACTCGTCGAACGTTCACCCAATTGCTCCGCCATCGCTACGCTGAGAACCATCTGCAAAGCTGTCGGGAAGCGGTAATCTAACATTTACGTATCCTGGGTTGCGGTGAATCTTATTCTTTTTGGCACCGCAGAGGTGAATAATCAATAAGCAACAATATAACAAATACCGTAATTATTTTGAAGCTATCTACTTTGACCCGCCCCGTAAAAAAGAGTTTCCATCGCGCACGAAATGGGATCACCCTCCCGTTTTCTTCAGGCAAACGCCGGGTTGGGGAAATCAACCGTCACCCTGAGCCCACCGTCAGCAGAGGTACTCAGGCTCACACTGCTGTTGTGCTGCTGCGCCACCGCTTTAACGATGGCCAGACCCAGCCCGCTCCCGTTCTGCACCTGATTCGGATCGCGGAAAAACCGGTCAAACACCCGTTCCCTCAACGCAACCGGAATACCCGGCCCGGCATCGGAGACGCTGAATTGAGTGGACGTCTCCGCCGAAAAGAGATCGACCTCCACCCGCCCGCCTTGCGGGCTGTATTTAATGGCATTTTCAATCACGTTATCGATAAGCGACATCAGACGTTCTCTGACACCGCTCACCCAGCTTTCTTCCAGAGCGTAGAATTCAAGCTCAATATTGCGTTCCGCGGCGAGCGGTGCCAGCACCGCCATGCGCTCCTGGATGAGCGTCGTAAGCGGCACCGGCTCCATCGCCGTATCCACGCTTGCTTCGCTGTGCATCATCAGCAAAAGTTGATTAACCAGACGCGCTGCCCGGCTATTGCTGCGAATAATCCCTGCAAGTAGCGCCTGTTGATTATCACTGCTGACGTAGGCCTGCAACGCCTCCACATTGATTCGCATCGCAGCCAGCGGCGTGCGCAGTTCGTGAGCGGCATCGGCAATAAATACCCGCTCCCTTTCCGTGCTTTCTCGCACCCTGGCAAGGAACTGATTAATCGCATTCACCATCTGGCTAAGCTCCCGGTGCGTTGGAACCGCCTTTAACGGAGAGAGATCTTCTGGCGCGCGCGAGGCAATTTCATTCACGACGTTGTTCCACGGGCGCATAGCGATGCGGATTGACAGCCATGCGGGAAACAGCAGAAAAGGAATACACACCAGCAGCGGCATGATGTAGTAGCCGCGCGAGTTGAGGTAGATAAAGAAATTCCACCCCGCTGCAGGCGTCACCAGCGTCACCTCCACGTCGGAATTCGCGGATTTTAGCGTGCGGCTGGTCCAGCTACGTCCGTCGCTGTGAATTCGTTCTATCTTCCCCAACCGGGTATTTTTCACGCCTATCGGTGCGCCAGCAGAGGCATACAGTATTGCATTATGCTTGCGAATAATCATGGTGATGGAGAGTCCCGCATCGTCCCCGCCGCCGTAATCTTCCCGCAACGCCTGGCTGAATTGCTCCAGCACCTCGCTTCGTTCCTGCGTACGCCCTTCCATGTGTTCAACAAGAGTAAATATGGTTTTATATGTCTTATCGCCGGTCAGGATCGGGGGGCTACGCAAGTCATCCCACAACATCCAGGTTAAAAAAAGACACCACAGCAGTGTCAGCAGAAGCATCTGAGCGACCATGATTCGCCGCACCAGCGTGGGCACCCGCAGGAAACGCCACAGGTTTCGCATCAATTTGCTCCCTTCTGAATCGCAACGGTGTCAATGACATACCCGACGCCCCGCACCGTTCGTACATAGCCGTCGCCAATTTTTCGACGCAAGTTCCCCATATGCACATCAAGCGCATTACTCATGTTTTCTTTCGCACCGAAGATCCTTTCTTCCAGAAAACGGCGCGTAAGCACGCGGTCAGCACGCAACATCAGGGTTTCAAGCAGCGCGTATTCGCTGGCCGTCAGCTCAATATGGCGGGAACTCACCGCGACGCGACGCGTCGGCACATGCAGGGATAATCCTCTGATTTCTACCGCCTCGTTTTGATAGCCATAACTGCGTCGCGCAAGCGCCCTCACCCGGGCCAGCAGTTCCGCGAGCACAAACGGTTTAACCAGATAGTCATCGGCACCTGCATCCAGCCCGCTCAGGCGATCCTGCAGCGTTCCTCGCGCCGTCAGGATAATAACGGGGATGCCTTTTAGCTGCTGACGTACGTACGCCATCAGACTCATGCCATCGCCATCCGGCAGCCCCAGGTCGAGCAGAATAAGTTCAGGTGCGCAGACAGCAAGTTGATGCAGCGCATCCTCTTTGCGGCGGACCCATATGACATCTAATCCTTGATCTGCAAGGGCAATACGCACGCCATTGCCGAGATCAAGGTCGTCTTCAATAAGTAATATTTTCACAAGGGCAACTTTATCAACCGTGAATGAAGAACGTCTTAAGAAAGAGACGGTAACAGGTAATTTAACAGTTTTGCATCATCGGCATCTGCTTCAGTCTTTCTTCATTTTGAGCTCATAAGAACCTTAGGGTGGACATTCAAACTGGGCGCTCTGGCGATTAACACCGCTTGTAACGTAATCATTTGAATCCAAAAGGACTTCTTTAATGAGACATATCGAACTGCGTCACTCGTTCCCCCTTTCGCTCCCGGGGCTCAGTCTGAAGAACATCGTGCCAGGCGTGTTGCTGACATTACTGGCCACCCCGGTACTGGCCGCAGAACAACAGGGTAACGTGTTGACCTTAGGCGGAGGCGTGGATGTTGCGCCCCGCTATTCGGGTTCGGATAAAAACCGCGCCACCACGGCGGTGGTACTGGATTACGCGATGTATAACGGATTCTTCGTCAGCACCACGCGAGGGATCGGTTACGGCAACAACATCGGCAACCTGGATTACAGCGCGGCGCTGAGCTATCGCGCGGGCCGTAAGGATCGGGACGTGGACAGCGATTCGATCAGCGGCGGCAGCGATTATTTGTGCGGTATGGGCGACATCAAAGGTTCGGCTCTGGTGGTGCCAGGGGTGGGGTACAAAGTCACCGACTGGCTGAATCTGCAATTACAGGCAGAGGTGCCAGTTTCGGAGCGAGACAACGGCGAAGCGCTGCATTTCGGCATTTCCAGCCCGCTCTTTACCTCACCGAACAACGCGGTGACGCTGTCGCTGACCGGTAGCTGGGGCAGCAGCAAGTACATGCAGACTTACTATGGGGTGAATGCATCCCAGTCCGCCGCATCCGGATTTGCCCGATATGACGCTGGAGCCGGAATTTATGCCTGGTCAACGAATCTCGACTGGACGCACAAGCTCAGCCAACGCTGGAGCGTGGTTGCTGGCGCAGGCGTTACGCAACTGATGGGGGATGCAGCCGACAGCCCGATTGTTCAGCGAAAAACCTCGCCGACGGGAAGTTTGAAGGTTACGTATAGTTTCTGATTTGTTTGGATGGAACGCCAATTCCCGCCCCGTGTTAGATGACGGGGCGGCACTTGATAGGGATAAGGAACGTATCGCGTCAGGTTGACAGGTCATGATTGCAGGCTGGCATGTGTACCAATACGCCATTCTGTTCCTGCGTTAGCGTCGGTTTTGAGCGAGGAGCAAACGTTGGCAATTATTCTGCTAGCCTAATAGAGGGTTAGTAAAAAATGGGATTTCAGTAAGCATTGGATTCTCATTCTGCCAAACGAAACTGAGGATTTTAATATGGGGCCTTATCGCACTTATCTAATCACTGGTGCAACAAAAGGGATAGGAAGAGCACTCAGTGACAAATTATCAGAACAGGGTCACCAGGTTGTGGGTATTGCCCGTAATGTTGATGCCAGCTTTCCGGGGATTTTATATACGGCTGACCTGAGTAGCGCTGATGAGACTAACTTAATTTTATTGAAAATAGTCGAAAATCACGAAATTCACGGCATTGTAAATAATGTGGGTGTAGCCTTACCTCAACAACTTGGAGGCATTGATATTCAAACGTTCCTGAAGGTCATGGATATAAACGTACGGGTGGCAGTTCAAATAACACAAGCGCTCATCGGCAACATGAAGAGCAGAGGCTGGGGAAGAATAGTTAATGTATGTAGCCGTGCCATCTACGGTGCGATTGACCGAACTGCTTACTCAGCAGCAAAAAGTGCTCTGGTAGGTTGTACACGGACCTGGGCATTAGAGCTTGCTCAATTCGGGATCACCTCAAATGCGATTGCTCCTGGGCCAATAGAGACAGAGCTTTTTCATAAAACACGACCTGTTGGAAGTGAAGCAGAACAACGTATTTTATCGACAATCCCAATGGGCAGACTGGGTTCTCCTGCTGAAGTGGCTTCAGCAATAGCCTTTCTTTTATCACCAGAAGCGAGTTTTATTACTGGCGTAGTGCTGCCTGTTGATGGTGGAGGAAGCCTGGGAGGACGTTAGAAACGTTCAGAAACTCTGTGGAAATAGATAACGCCTATCCAGGGCCGAAATTTGATATTGTCGCAGTTAGTAAGATATTTTTAACCTGTCTAATCCATTAAATACACTGATGCATTTAAGCGAGACCTATGAGTTTAAAGCCGCGTAAAATTGTTTTAATTCCTGGGTTTATGCTGAATGAAATGCTTTGGCATGAATTTGAAACATACCTCCCGTCAAACTGTATTGTTCATCATGCAGCTGTAACTGAAGGACGAACCATTCATGATGTAGTGCAGCATTTGATTACTCTTCTGCCTGAGAAGTTTTCTTTGATAGGTTTTTCGATGGGAGGGTATATTGCCCGGCAACTGGCAGCAGAATTCCCTGAACGTGTAGAGTCCTTAGTGCTTATTGCCAGTTCCTTACGGGAAGATACGCCGTTAGAGGCTGAAGCAAAGCGGAAAAGCGTGCAGTCATTGTCCCCCACAACGTTTAAGGGGCTGAGCAGACATGCTATTGCCCGGTCACTCCACCCTCTAAACACATCAAATCAGGATATGATTTCAGCTATCCAGAAAATGGGATGCTCTCTGGGATTTGAAGCCTTCATCACGCAATCATCCTTGTCCAGGCAAGGTATACCTTCTGCAACGATACGTTGTCCAACACTGGTTATCGCCAGTGAAGATGATGCCATCCGTTCGATGAAGGAGGCAGAAGAATTGGTCGAAGCCATACCTTATGCGTCGTTAAGAATCATTCTGGATTGCGGCCATATGATTCCGCTCGAACAGCCCAGGGAGTTGGCAAAAACTATTGTTGAATGGATCCCGGCTACGTAAATTATTGGGGGTTTATCCGGCAAATATCCTGACTTACTTCATCAGGGTATGTAGCGCAACAGCCCATATTTCACTCCTCCCTCCAGGGAACAGGCTCACCAATAAAGGTGTGCGTACAGCAGCGGCAAGTCACCTTTACATCCTTTGCACTAATCGATGGGTTAACCTGTTGTAAAATGCCATTCTCGTCAACAAACAGGCCCGGATAAAAGCTGCTATCGCCAATACAGACTAAATCCCTTTGCTGAGGCTCATGCAACGCGACTAACCAGAACACAGGCTCGGTAGTATCAAGACGTCCACAAACTTCACTGAAAACGTCATCCCACCGCTTGCCAATCTGTTTGAGCAAAAAGTAAAACAATGGCGTGTAGTCACGTCCTCGCTTTTGTCCACTGTGCATGGTTTCACGTGTTACCAGCAGCTCATCCCCGGATTTTTTACGATTACGTTCCCAGCGATACTCAGCGCCAGGGTTGTTAGAATAGTGTCGTGTCGTAGTGTTGACGCTACGATACAATTTACGTGACTTGTGCTGTTGATGAGCCCGCATAGCCAGATCTCCCCCATCCCTATTTCTGAACCAATAATCCCTGTCTGACGAAGACGAAAAGCCCCCTATAAGCAAAGGAAAGCTATAACTCAATTCCCATGATCTTCAATACACTTTGCTGCGACGCTGTTTCGAAAACCGTATCCTTGATAAACCGCATCCCCTGCTTTTCATAAAATCGCCGGGCACGTTCATTCTGTTCAAGCACCTCGAGCCACAGAAATTTTTTGCCATGACTGCGGGTAAGTTCGATGACGCTGCTAAACATGCTCTGACCATAGTGATTACTCGTCTTGGTCGGATCAAGATAGAGTTTGTTAAGAAGCACACCGCTGATGTCGGTATCAGGGATTGTGGCTTCCCATGTCAGTTTCATAAAACCAATCGGTTGATCAAGGTCCGCCACATACCAGCTTGTGCCGCTGTCTCTCAGACTCTGTTCTATCGCCGCAACAGAATATTCGGACTTCAGAAAATCGTTTAGCTCTGATTCCGACTTCCACAGATGCTTAAAGTGCGCGGGATAGATGCGATAGCCCAGTTCACTGAGTAATACTGAATCTGCTGATGTTGCTTGTCGTAAAAGTAACGTCATAAGATAACTTCTTGCATCCAGGTAAAAAACTGTTATGTGAAAACAGAATACCTGATATCGCTCATCAGGAGGACAACGATGAAAGTTAAAACGAAACGTTTATATCTTCGCCCTGTAAGAGAGTCAGATGTCGTTGCACTTTTCAAAATTTATGGCGATCCAGCGACTAATACCTTTAATCCTGCCGGGCCCTACCCGGACATTGACTACGCGCAATCGGTCATGAATCGATGGATCGGTCACTGGAATATCCATGGTTTTGGAAACTGGGCTATCTCACTTCACAATAATATAGATAGCATCATCGGTTTTGGCGGGCTGGGAATTCGTGACTTTGCAGATAGCCGTCTTAATAATCTGGGTTATCGATTTTGCACTGATGCATGGGGAAAAGGTTTCGCGACGGAATTTGCAAACTCTGCGATCAAATACGGTTTTGAAGTAATCGACTTAACAGAAATATCAGCGGTCGTGAGAAGGAACCATCACGCATCACAAAACGTTCTTGAAAAAGCGGGATTAAATTATATCAAAGAGATTCTGGATGTTGAGAATGCCCCGCCGAGTCTACTCTATTCGCTGACCAAAAATGAGTGGCTACGAAAAACAGAGTAGCCCCCAAAAGTCTTTCAATCATCTGCATGCAGTATGTTAAAGGTTGAGTTCATACACCACACAAGGCACATCATAATGCTCTTCTATCGCCTTGAACGTCATACCTAACCGTTGCATTACACGCTGCGAGGGGACATTGTCCGGATCGGCAACCGCAACCAGATAAGTGGCACCCACCTGGTCTGCCGCGAATGCAATAATCGCTTTAGCGGCTTCTGTTGCGTAACCTTTGCCATTGTGTTCAGGAATAAGTCGCCAGCCAATCTCCAGCGGGGCGCCCTCCACATTAGCCAGATGCTGGAGACATGCTGCGCCAACAACCTCACCAGACGTTTTCTCTTTAATCGCCCACCACGAAAACCCGTATTTTGCCCAACGGGCCTGAACGCGTCGGATCCCTTCCCAGGTCTCTTCGGGCGTTTTAGCGAGCCCCTGGTTGATATAACGCATCACGCCGGGATCGCCATCCATCACCCGCAAGCCTTCATAATGATCGTCATGATAGGGTTCAAGCTTTAAACGCGCTGTTTCTAAGTCCAACTGAATTCCCCCCGCTCACACCACCGATTTCGGCCGTAAATTCTCATCAAACGTCAGTCGTTTACGTCCCGGCTCTTCTTCGCGCAGCGGCTCCACCTGATGCATCGTCAGCTTACAGCGCTCCACCAGCACCTGATACTCGCGCGTGCCCTGCTGCTTCCAGGCCAGTTCCTGTTCACTCAGCTCACGAATCGCTTTCGCCGGACTGCCGATAATCAAATGGTTAGCGGGCATCTCGGCTTTCGCCTTCACAAACGCCGCCGCGCCGACGATGCTGTTTTCGCCAATCACCGCACCATCCATCACCACCGCGTTCATCCCTACCAGGGCGTTGCGGCGGATAATACAGCCGTGCAGAATGGCGCTGTGGCCGATATGGCCGTCCTCTTCCACCACCGTATCCTGCTCCGGGAAGCCGTGCATCACGCAGTTATCCTGAATGTTCGCGCCATCTTTCACCACAATACGGCCAAAATCACCGCGCAGGCTGGCATTGGGGCCGACATACACACCTTTGCCCAGGATCACATCGCCAATGAGCACCGCTGTCGGGTGGACATAGCTCTCGTCTGGCACCACCGGCGTCAGACCGTCAATTTGATAAACAGGCATCCTCACTCCTTATGCGGTCGCAAGACCACCAAAGCGTTGATAATAAAGCGTGCCGGGCACGGGCAGTTCACCCACCGAGGTTTCGCCTTTCTCGCTGACAAACGCCAGCGCTCCCGGTGCCACACGCTGATAAATGTTGATGCAAAGCTGTCGTGCGCTTTGACCCGCCCAGTGCGCAGGCAGTAGCTCCTCTGGTAGCAGCGGATCTTTCAGCACCACGCGACGATAAAAGTGGATCAGTAACAGCTGGATGTGGAAGCAACGCTCCGGCGTAAGCTCTTCCGGCGTAGCCTCTTTCAGTAGCGGCAGCAGCGGACGGAACGACTGAATAAATGTCTCGTACATCGCGTTCTGTTCGGTCAGCTGCCAGCACTCCTCAACGCGGGAACGCAGCGCCGCGCGGGAAAGTGCCAGCGGTGAATGGGCTTCGAAGAAGATGACATTTTCCGCCACGCCCGCGTCATGAAGCAGCGACTGCACATCCGCCAGATGCTGCGAGGGCGAAGCCATCAGGCTGGGCGCCAGCGTGCCAAACCCTTGCCAGATTAGCTGTTTTTTCACATCGGCAAGCGTGGTTTTATCGAGACCTTCGGAGAGCAGCAGCAGCCATTTGCCATCCCAGGCGGGCAGCTCCGCGCGGTAGATCTTATTCTCCGCCCTGCGGGTTAAACGCAGCCCTTTGTCGCTCAGGCGGTAATAACTGCGACGCCCGATACGGGAGACATCCAGCCAGCCCTCTTTATTGAGGCGAAACAGCGCGGTTCGCACGAAGCGTTCGCCAAAGCCCATCCCTTCGAGCAACGCGGCCAGGCTGCCAAGCCAGATCTCGCCGCCGCGATGGGAAAGCGCATCACCGTATAATGAAGAGATTAGCGACGTCCCGCTGATGGGAACCGAACTGACCGCATGCTGAATAAAGGCGTCGAGTTTCATGTGATTCATTCTGTTGGTGTTTTTGTCCTGGATGAATCATAGCATACGAATCCTGGATAGACCCTCACCCTAACCCCTCCCACAGGGAGAGGGAACTCAATACACCCTCTCCCTGTGGGAGAGGGAACGTAGAATGAGGATAATTCAACCGTTGGCCGCCACTTTACGCAGGTCAAACACCCGGCAGGCTTTCCCCTCCGAGCGCGGGATGCTGCCGCAGTTAACGATCATGACGTCCGTGGAAATCCCGACCATCGATTTTATGCGATGACGCAGCTGATGGCAGACCTGACAGCGCTGTTCGTGGGTCAGCGAAAGACTGCTCTCTTTCAGCTCCACTTTTACAGAAAGTGAATCAAGATGCCCCCGACGGTTCACCTCCAGCTGGTAATGCGGAGAGAGATGCTCAAACTTCACAATCTCCTCTTCCAGCTGCGACGGGAAGACGTTCACACCGCGGATAATGAGCATGTCATCGCTGCGACCGCTGATCCTGTCCATGCGGCGCATGGTGCGGGCGGTACCCGGCAGCAGACGGGTCAGGTCGCGGGTGCGATAGCGGATCACCGGCAGCGCCTCTTTGGTCAGCGTGGTGAACAGCAGTTCGCCCTGCTCGCCGTCATTAAGCGGGGTGCCGTCGTTCGGGTTGACGATCTCCGGGTAGAAGTGATCTTCCCAGATGGTCGGGCCGTCGGCGGTTTCGAGACACTCCATCGCCACGCCCGGTCCCATCACTTCCGAAAGGCCGTAGATATCCAGCGCCGTAATGCCTAACCGTTTTTCGATCTCATGACGCATCGCCTGGGTCCACGGCTCGGCACCGAACACGCCCACGCGCAGGGAGCAGGCGCTGGCATCGCCGCCCATCTGGCGCTCCAGCTCTTCAATCAGGTTGAGGCAGTAGGAAGGCGTCACCATGATCATATCCGGCTTAAAATCGCGGATCAGCTGCGCCTGCTTCTCGGTCTGGCCGCCGGACATCGGGATCACCGTGGCCCCTAAACGCTCGGCGCCGTAGTGAGCGCCCAGCCCGCCGGTAAACAGACCATAACCATAGGCCACATGGATTTTGTCCTTCGCGCTGCCCCCGGCGGCACGCAGGGAGCGGGCCACCAGATTGGCCCAGTTGTCAATGTCGCCCTGGGTATAGCCCACGACGGTCGGTTTCCCGGTTGTGCCGGAGGAGGCGTGAATACGCACCACCTGCTCCATCGGTACGGCGAAGGTATCGAACGGATAGTTATCGCGCAGATCCTGCTTGGTGGTGCACGGGAACTTGCGAATATCGGCCAGTTCGCGGAAATCGTCAGGGTGAACGCCCGCGGCATCAAACTTACGTTTGTACATCGGCACGTTGTTATAGGCGTGGTTCAGCGTCCATTTCAGACGTTGGGTCTGCAACGCCTGTAATTCGTCAATGGACGCGGTTTCGATCGGATCAAGCTTTGTTGTATTTATCATCGCAGGGTACTCACATTATTGTTCGCTCAAACACGCTCAAGGATCATGGCAATGCCCTGACCCACACCGATGCACATCGTACACAGCGCGTAGCGCCCGTGGCGTCGATGCAATTCATTGCTCGCGGCCAGCACCAGCCTGGCACCGCTCATTCCCAGCGGATGGCCTAACGCAATGGCCCCTCCGTTCGGATTGACGTGTGCGGCATCGTCCGGCAAACCCAGCTGACGCAGCACGCCCAGCGCCTGCGAGGCGAAGGCTTCGTTCAGCTCAATCACATCCATCTCGTTAATACTGAGCCCCGCTCGCTCCAGCACTTTACGGGTGGCGGGCACCGGCCCTAGCCCCATCAGACGTGGCTCCACGCCTGCGGTGGCCATGGCCACAATCCGCGTGCGCGGCTCAAGCCCCTGTCCGAGCGCCATCTGCTCGCTGGCGATAATCAGTGCAGCGGCGCCATCGTTCACCCCAGAGGCGTTACCTGCGGTAACGACGCCATTTTTGCGAAACGGCGCTTTCAGGGCGGCAAGTTGCGCCAGCGTGGTGTCGGCGCGCGGGTGCTCATCAACAGAGACCTCCGTGACGGTCCCTTTTTTCCCCGGCACCAGCACCGGCACGATCTCCTGCGCCAGAATGCCGTTTTGCTGCGCCCGGGCGGTACGCTGCTGGCTGCGCAGCGCGAACGCATCCTGATCGGCACGGCTGATATTTAACAATTCAGCTACATTCTCTGCCGTTTCCGGCATGCTGTCAGTTCCGAACGTCTGATGCATGAGCGGATTCACAAATCGCCAGCCAAGGGTGGTATCGAAGATCTCCGCCTGGCGCTGAAACGCCGTGGTGGCTTTCGCCATCACAAACGGCGCGCGGGACATCGACTCCACGCCACCGGCAATCAGCAGATCGCCATCACCGGATTTTATGGTGCGTGCAGCAAAGCCAATCGCATCCAGCCCCGAGCCGCACAGGCGGTTGATCGTCGTGCCGGAGACGGTCTGCGGCAGCCCGGCCAGCAGCGACGCCATACGCGCCACGTTGCGGTTGTCTTCCCCCGCCTGGTTGGCGCAGCCGAAGATCACATCATCAATCCGCTCCGGGTCGAGCTGCGGATAGCGCTCCAGCAAGGCACGCAGCGGTATGGCGCCCAGATCGTCCGCGCGTACCGCGGATAACGCCCCGCCGTACCGCCCCACCGGGGTTCGCACCCCATCACAAATAAATGCGTCACGCATCAGGCTTCTCCTGTCACATTGCCGCCGATGCGGTGGGATTTTCCGCGAAAGAGAGCGACGGTTTTCTGTTGTTGGTTCTGAATTTCGATGTCATATACGCCGGTCAGTTTGCCCTGATGCTTAACCCGCGCGGTGGCGGTCAGCTTGTCTCCGACAAAGCCCGGTCGAAGGAAATCGATTGTGCAGCCAGAGGCCACCGCCGCCAGCCCCTGGCTGTTGCAGGCGTAGGCAAACGCGGTGTCGGCCAGCGAGAAGAGCTGTCCGCCGTGGCAGGTTTTATGGCCGTTAAGCATCTGCGGGGTGATGGTCATGGTCACCACTGCGTAACCTTCGTCCATGTCGATAATGTCCATCCCCATTGCCTGCGCGCAGGCATCCTGTTCGTACATGGTGCGGGCGTTATGCCAGGCGTTATGACTCATAGCTATTCTCCAGAAGCGCACGCTGGCGCAGCAGTGAACAGGGGCGATAACGTTCTTCGCCGTAATGACGCTGCAGGTTTTCCAGCAGCGTTAACAGACGTTGCCAGCCCAGCCGCTCGCCCCAGGCAATCGGCCCGGACGGGTAGTTCACGCCCAGACGCATGGCGGTATCGATATCTTTTTCGCTGGCGACCCCTTTTTGCAGCGCATCCAGCGCTTCGTTGGCAATCATCGCCACCGTGCGCCAGACCAGCAGGCCAGGGTAATCGGCAATCTGCACCACCCGCTTTCCCTGCTGTTGCAGGTAGCGGATGACTTTTTGTGTCGCGGTATGCGGGTTGCTGGCCGCCGACGCAATCACCGCCACGTCGCGCTCAATGCGATCAACCACCACCACCGGGCAGTTGTGGCGCAGCGCCAGCGCCTGAGCGGTTTCGCCCTGCGTTTCAATCAGCAACACATCATCGATTTCCGTGACGCCGTCACGTTTTCGTTCAACCCGCATTGGGCTAAAGCTGTCGTTGACCGCGTCGAGCCATGGCACCTGTGGCGATTCGCCGCGCCAGTCGTAAACGCCCTTCCCGCTTTTTTTTCCCAGTCGCCCCGCCAGCACCAGCTCCTGCTGCACCAGTGAAGGGAGAAAACGCCGCTCCTGCCAGAATGCGTTAAACACCGAACAGGTCACGGCGAAGTTAACGTCCTGACCAATCAGATCGGTCAGTTCCAGCGGCCCCATCGGGAAACCGCCGCCTTCGCGCAGGACCGCATCAATCACTTCAGGGGCTGCAACCTGTTCCTCCAGCGCGCGCCAGGCTTCGGAATAGAAGGGACGCGCCACGCGGTTTACGATGAAGCCCGGCGTTGACTGGCAGCGCACTGGCTGTTTCCCCCAGTTCAGCGCCAGCTCGCACAGCGCGTCGGCCACTTCCGGCGAGGTCGCCAGCCCGCTAACCACCTCCACCAGCTTCATCACCGGTGCCGGGTTAAAGAAATGCAGGCCTGCCACTCGCTCTGGATGACGGATATCCGCCGCAATCGCCGTGATCGAAATAGAAGATGTGTTGCTGGTAAGCAGGGTCTGCGGCGGGCAGATCTCCGCCAGTTCGGCAAACAGCGCTTTTTTCACCTCAAGGCGCTCGGAGGCGGCTTCTATCACCAGGTCCGCCGCGGTTAGCGCACTGATATCCGTGACCGGGGTCAGCCGGGCGAGGATCTGCCCACAGGCCTCCTCAGTGAGTTTGCCCCGCGTCACCCGGGAGGCCAGGCGCTGGCGAATGCCGTCAATGGCGCGGGAAATGGCGTCTGAGGCAATGTCGTACATCATCACCGGATGCCCATGGCTTGCCGCGACTTCGGCTATTCCGGCGCCCATTGTCCCGCTTCCAATGACGGCGACAGTACGAATGTTCAGCATCTTACTTCCCCGTAAAATTCGGTGCGCGCTTCGCCAGAAAGGCGCTCACGCCTTCGCGGTAATCGTCGCTGCGTCCGGCCAGCCGTTGATAATCGCGCTCCAGGTCAAGCTGTGCGTCCAGGGTATTGGTTTCCGCGGCGTTAATCGCCTGCTTGATCAGCCCCAGGCCAAAGGTGGGCTGCGAGGCAAAGTGCAGCGCCAGCTGCTGCGCCGTGCTGGAGAGCTGGTCGTCATCCACTACCTGCCAGATCATTCCCCAGTCGTGCGCCTGTTCGGCGCTCAGTTTGTCGCCAAGCAGCGCCAGCCCCATAGCGCGGGCACGTCCGGCCACGCGTGGCAGGAACCAGGTTCCGCCGCAGTCCGGGACTAACCCCAGCTTGCTGAAGGCCATCACAAAGGTGGCGGAACGCGCGGCAATCACCATGTCGCACCCCAGCGCCAGCGTGGCTCCTGCTCCGGCCGCCACGCCGTTGACCGCGCAAATCACCGGTTTTGGCAGCGCAGCCAGACGACGCACCAGCGGGTTATAAAAGGTCTCGACGGACATCCCCAGATCCGGCGCAGGACCGTTCGGGTCGACATTACGGTCGTTCAGATCCTGCCCGGCACAGAAGCCGCGCCCTGCGCCGGTGATCAGCAGACAGCGGATCGTCTCATCGCGCTCGGCCTGCTGCAGGCATTCTGCAAGCTGCTGGTGCATCACATCGTTAAAGCTGTTCAGACGCTCCGGACGGTTCAGCGTCAGGGTCATTACGCCTTGCTCTACATGACTGAGAATAAATTCCACAATTAGCGTCCTTTAAAGTCGGGAGTACGTTTCTGTAAGAAGGCGTCGATGCCTTCTCGCCTGTCTTCCGTGGCCGAGAGCAGCGTGAACAGTTGACGCTCCTGGGCCAGACCCGCCTGCAGTGGCACCTCCTGTGACTGGCGCAGCGCCTGTTTAGCCGCCTGTAGCGCCAGCGGCGAGTGGCGCGCCATCAGCGCTGCCTGTTTCAGGGCGTATTCCAGCGTCAGCGAGGCCGGGAAAACGTCGCTGACCAGACCGGCACGCTGGGCCTGCTGCGCCGTAATGCTTTCCCCGGTCAGTACCATTTTGCTGGCGAGCGATTTACCCACGCAGCGGATCAGGCGCTGCGTGCCGCCCGCACCGGGCATGATCCCAAGCGTAATTTCCGGCAGTCCGAAGCGGGCGTTATCACCGGCAATCACTACGTCGCACAGCAGGGCCAGCTCGCAGCCAGCCCCGAGTGCAAAACCGTTCACGGCGGCAATCAGCGGCTTATTGAAGGCGTCAATCCGCTTCCACAGCTGAGGACGACTATCGTTCAGGGTGGCAGGCAGATCTTTTTCTGCCATTTCGTTGAGATCGGCTCCGGCCGCAAAGCAGCGCTCGCTGCCGTAAATCACACAGGCAGAGAGGGTGTTATCGCTTGCCGCCGCCTCCAGCTGTTCTGCAAGCTGTGTCAGCAGCGCATTGTTAAGGGCGTTGCGTGCCGCCGGCCGGTTGAGCGTGAGTTGCAGCACGCGGTCATAACGGGTGACCAGAAGTTCGCTCATGCCATCCCCTTAGCGTCAAAGTCGACGACCACGTCGGCGGTTAGCGGCAGCGCCTGACAGCTCAGCACATACCCGGCGGCCAGTTCGTCCGGCTCCAGGCTGTAGTTGGTCGCCATGTCCACCTTGCCGCGCAGCACTTTGCATTTACAGGTGGCGCAGACGCCTCCCTTGCAGGCATACGGCAGATCCGCCCCCTGGCGCAGGGCGGCATCAAGAATGCTCTCGTCGTCCGCCGTGAGAACAATCTCGCGGTCACGCCCGTCCTGGCGCACGATCACCTTCTGGCCTTCCGCCTGCACGCTCACCGCGCGCTTAACGGCCGTGCCCGGCGTATTGAACCGCTCTAGGTGAATGGATTTTTCGGCCATTCCCAGCGCTTTTAAGGTCGCTTCAGCCTCGTCCATCATCGCGGCCGGGCCGCAGATAAAGGCCTCGTCGTACTGGCGGAAGTTGATCAGCGTTTTTGCCAGCGCCTGCAGCTTTTCACCGTCGATACGGCCGTAAAGCAGGTCGCTATCCAGCCGCTCCTGGCTGAAGATGGCAACCAACTGCAACCGCTGCGGGTATTTATCCTTCAGGTCCGCCAGCGCCTGACGGAACATCATGCTCTGGCTGCTGCGGTTGCCGTAGATCAGGGTGAAGTGGCTGTTCGGTTCGGCGGCCAGCGTGGCGGATAAAATCGCCAGCATCGGGGTGATGCCGGAGCCCGCGGCAATCGCCAGATAGTGACCTTCCCGTTCAGGCTGCGGCTGATAGCCAAAATGCCCCTGGGGAACCATCACCTCCAGCGTCATGCCAGGTTTGATCTCATCCCGGGCGTAACGGGAGAAACGCCCGCCTTCAATGGCTTTAACCGCGACGCTGATCTCCCCCGGCGCGCTACTCCGGCAGATGGAGTAACAGCGGCGCAATTCGTCTGCACCCAGTCTGGTTTTCAGGGTCAGGTGTTGGCCGGGACGAAAGCGGTAAGCCTCCTGCAACGCCTGCGGAACCGAGAAGGTGATGGTCACCGCATCGCGGGTTTCGGGTTCTACTTTTGCCACTGTTAATGAATGAAACGTTGTCATGGCAACCTCAAATACATTTGAAATAGTCGAAGGGTTCGCGGCAGGTATTACAGCGATACAGCGCCTTACAGGCCGTAGAACCAAACTCACTGATAAGCGAGGTGTCGGTGCTGGCGCAGCGCGGGCAGCTCACCTCAGCGGGAACGTGGATATGACAGCTGTGCCCCACGGGTGGGCTGATGCCATACGCGCGCAGACGTTCACGCGCATCGGCGGTCATCCAGTCGGTCGTCCAGGCGGGTTCCAGCTGCAGCACAATGTGCACCGGCGTATAACCGTGCGCCGTCAGGGTGTCGCGGATGGCGCCAAGCAGGTGTTCCGTCGCCGGGCAGCCTGAATAGGTTGGCGTAAAGCCAATCACCCAGCCTTCGCCCTGCGCGGTGACGCTGCGCACCATGCCTAAATCGGTGATGGTGAGCACCGGCACTTCCGGGTCCGGGATCTGGCTTAACAGGGACCAGATGTGCGGAACCTGTGGGGGGGCGATGTCGACAAGACGTTGCATGGCGTTCTCCTTTACCACTGCTGACCGGGATACGCGCGCTGGAGATACTGCATCTCTGCCAGCATCGGGCCCAGATGCTCGGTATGCAGCCCGCGTTTTCCGCCGGTGCGATAGGCCGTCTCATCGGGCACGCGCAGGGTGGCTTCACGCAGTCCGGCAAACACTTCGTGTTCCCATGGCTGGCGCAGGGTGCGCGGATCAACCGCAACGCCGGACTCAATCAGTTCAAGCTCAACGTCATCCGCCTCGAACAACTCGGCCGTAAAGCGCCACAGGTTGTCGATGGCCTGCTGCATTTTTTGCGACGAGATTTCGGTACCGTCTCCCAGGCGCACCAGCCAGCCGCGGCTAAAGCGCAGGTGATAACGCGCCTCTTTAATCGCCTTGGCGGCGATAGCGGCAAGCTGACTGTCGCTGCTGTGGATCAGCCGCTCGTAGAGGGCAACATTCCACGCGTCCATCAGATACTGGCGGGCGATCGTGTCGGCGAAGTTGCCGTTCGGCTGTTCTGCCAACAGTAAATTGTGAAACTGACGCTCATCGCGGCCGAAGGCCAGGGTGTCTTCATCGCCCTGACCTTCCCGCTCAGCCGCGCAGGCGAGGAAGTTGCGCGCCTGCCCCAGCAGATCGAGACCGATGTTGGCGAGCGCAAGGTCGATTTCCAGCTCCGGCGCGTGTCCGCACCAGGCTCCGAGGCGCTGCGAGAGCACCAGACCGTTGTCGCCCAGACGCAGGGCGTATGCAGATACTGTTTTCATCCCTGACCTCACATATGCTCGATGCCATCAGGGATGGTGTAAAACGTCGGGTGGCGATAGACCTTGCTTTCCGCCGGGTCGAAGAACTCGCCGCTCTCTTCCGGCTGAGAGGCAACGATCTCGCTCGCCTTCACCACCCAGATCGAGCAACCTTCGCTGCGGCGAGTATAGGCGTCCCGCGCGTTTTCCAGCGCCATGCGATCGTCAGCGGCATGCAGACTGCCAACATGGCGGTGGGATAACCCTTGTTTGCTGCGTACGAACACTTCGTACAGCGGCCAGTAGACATTGCTCATCGTGATTTCCTCTTATGCGGCCTGACGGGCGCGTTGTTTTTCTGCATGCGCCAGTGCGGCTTCACGCACCCACGCCCCCTCTTCCCAGGCTTTGCGCTTGGCGGCCAGGCGTTCGTGGTTGCAAATCCCGCGTCCGTTGATCACCTCGTCAAACTCCTGCCAGTCAATCTCACCGAAGCGGTAGTGGCCGGTTTCCTCGTCAAAGCACAGGTCGGGATCGGGTACCGTCATCCCCAACATCTCCACCTGCGGGATGGTGTTGTCGACGAAGCGCTGACGCAGTTCATCATTGCCAAAGCGTTTAATTTTCCAGGCGAGACTGCGGGCGCTGTTCGGCGAGTTGTCGTCGTTTGGTCCGAACATCATCAGGGCGGGCCACCAGAAACGGTTGATGGCGTCCTGCAGCATCTGCCGCTGGGCGTCGCTTCCCTGCGCCAGCGCCATGCAGGCTTCAAACCCCTGACGCTGGTGGAAGCTCTCTTCTTTACAGATTTTCACCATCGCGCGGGCGTATGGCCCGTAAGAGGTCCGGCACAGCGCCACCTGATTGACGATGGCGGCACCGTCCACCAGCCAGCCAATTACGCCGATATCGGCCCAGCTCAGCGTCGGATAGTTAAAGATGGAGGAGTATTTCATCTTGCCGTCGAGCATTTTCTGGTAGATGTCTTCCCGCGCGCAGCCCAGCGTTTCAGCCGCGCTGTAGAGATACAGCCCGTGCCCGGCTTCGTCCTGCACTTTCGCCAGCAGGATCGCTTTGCGGCGTAGCGTCGGGGCGCGGGTGATCCAGTTCCCTTCCGGCAGCATGCCGACAATTTCAGAGTGGGCGTGCTGACCAATCTGGCGGATCAACGTCTTGCGATAGGCTTCCGGCATCCAGTCCTGAGGCTCAATCGCCGTCTCCTGCGCTATGCGCTGCTCAAAGCGTTGTTCTTGCGTCACGTCATCACCTATATGATTCGTTAGTTTGCAACTTAAAGCGTAATTGTGAATCACTTTGTTTTTTAAAAGTTACACAAAGGTTAAATATACCCCCAAGAAATGTTTCCTGATTTTGTGATGTCGCTCGCAGGGCTTTTGCGCAAAGGCCGCCACATGAGGGCTACAACCGCCGCACACCTTCCCTTGAGATCACATTGTTAACAATTCATTAAAACTCAGCTTGATTTTTATGATTCATGATCAAACTATTGATAGTGAAATAACGAAACATGTGGAGATAAGAGATGCAGCAGTTAGCCAGTTTCTTGTCCGGTGTCTGGCAGTCTGGCCGGGGCCGCGAACGTACTATTCATCACGCCATCAGCGGTGAAGCGCTTTGGAGCGTGACCAGCGAAGGGCTGGACATGGCGGCGGCACGTCGCTATGCCATTACCCATGGCGGTGAAGCGCTCCGCGCCATGACCTTTATCGAACGCGCGGCAATGCTGAAAGCGGTGGCGAAGCACCTGCTCAGCCTGAAAGAGACGTTTTATGCTCTCTCAGCCCAGACCGGCGCGACAAAGGCCGACAGCTGGGTAGATATTGAAGGTGGGATTGGCACGCTGTTCACCTATGCCAGTCTGGGGAGCCGTGAATTACCGGACGACACGCTGTGGCCCGAAGACGAACTGATCCCGCTGTCGAAAGAAGGCGGCTTTGCGGCGCGCCATGTGCTGACGTCAAAATCGGGCGTGGCGGTGCATATTAACGCCTTCAACTTCCCCTGCTGGGGAATGCTGGAAAAACTCGCCCCCACGTGGCTTGCCGGGATGCCGGCGATCATCAAACCCGCTACCGCCACCGCGCAGGTGACGCAGGCGATGGTGAAAGCGATCGTGGACAGCGGTCTGGTGCCGGACGGCGCCATCAGCCTGATCTGCGGCGGTGCGGGCGATCTGCTGGACCATCTCGACAGCCAGGATGTGGTGACGTTTACCGGCTCCGCCAGCACCGGCCAGACCCTGCGTGTTCACCCGAATATTGTGGCAAACGCGATCCCGTTCACCATGGAAGCCGACTCCCTGAACTGCTGCGTGCTGGGAGAAGACGTGACGCCGGAACAGCCCGAGTTCGCCCTGTTCATTCGCGAGGTTGTACGTGAGATGACCGCCAAGGCCGGACAGAAATGTACCGCCATCCGCCGCATTATCGTGCCGCAACACCAGATTGACGCGGTAAGTCAGGCGCTGATCGCCCGGCTGGAAAAGGTGGTGGTGGGCGACCCGGCGCAGGAAGGCGTGAAAATGGGTTCCCTGGTCAACAACGAACAGCGTGCGGACGTGCAGGAGAAAGTGGATCAGCTTGTGGCCGCAGGCTGCCAGGTTCGCCTGGGCGGAAAAGCCGATCTGCAGGCCGCCGGAGCGTTTTACCCGCCAACCCTGCTCTTTTGCCCGCAGCCGGATGAGACCCCGGCGGTGCACGCCACCGAAGCGTTCGGCCCGGTGGCGACTCTCATGCCATATCGCCACGCAGACCATGCGATGCAGCTTGCCCGCGCGGGCGGCGGTAGCCTGGCCGGGACGCTGGTCACGGCGGATCCCGCGCTCGCCCGTCAGTTTATTTCTGGTGCAGCGCGGGCACACGGTCGCATTCAGATCCTCAATGAAGAGTCAGCAAAAGAGTCTACCGGCCACGGTTCTCCGCTTCCGCAGCTCGTGCACGGCGGTCCCGGACGTGCAGGCGGCGGCGAGGAACTGGGTGGCCTGCGTGCGGTCAAACACTATATGCAGCGCACCGCCATTCAGGGCAGCCCGACCATGCTGGCCGCCATCGGCAAACAGTGGGTACGCGGCGCGACGGTACATGAAGATCGCGTTCATCCGTTCCGCAAATACTTCGAGGAATTGCAGCCGGGCGACAGCCTGCTGACGCCGCGCCGAACCCTGACGGAAGCCGATATCGTTAACTTTGCCTGCCTGAGCGGGGATCATTTCTATGCTCACATGGACAAAATTGGCGCAGCGGAGTCGATCTTTGGCGAGCGGGTGGTACACGGTTACTTCCTGATTTCCGCTGCCGCCGGGCTGTTTGTTGATGCAGGTGTGGGGCCGGTAATTGCCAACTACGGCATGGAAAACCTGCGCTTTATCGAGCCGGTGAAACCGGGCGATACCATCCAGGTGCGCCTGACCTGCAAACGTAAGACCCTGAAGAAACAGCGTACGGCGGATGAAAAACCCAGCGGCGTGGTCGAATGGGCGGTTGAGATTTTCAATCAGCACCAGCAGGCGGTAGCGCTGTACTCCATTCTGACGCTGGTGGCTCGCCAGCAGGGTGATTTCAGCTAACGTCCCCTCACCCTCTCGACAATGGCTGAGGGCTCCCCGGTAATTTGTAAGCAGAAGCAATAACGCTGCTTTCAGAAAGACTGAGGGCTCTCAGCGATACCCTGGTCCGGCTGTAAATCGCTGAGGCGTTTCCTGCAGGCCGGGGCGAGGCGCAGGGATGCGCCGAGAGGGCGGCTTTACAGGGACGTTACATCCGCCCGTCCCCGATAAGCCGGAAGGAATAAGCCGAAGGCACCGCGAAGCGGCGATTTACCGCCGGGAGCCCGGGTCGCCAGGGTGGTGGCGACTGAGCCGCCCTGGCACGTTCACAAGTCATGCCGTTACAGAGTAGCAAGGAACATAAAGTGAACGGAATGACCTCTACAGCCATATGTTCCCCCTCACCCCAACCCTCTCCCTCAAGGGAGAGGGGGTCCTCCGTGCAGGCATTATTTTATGGGGATCCCCCAACCCGATGGGAGAGGGAATTGTTCACTGCGCGTATCAATTTGTGGAGCCTCATCAGTGCGCCTGGATAGATGAAAAGGCTCGGCATGTGATTTATTCCCGGTCTTTTTTTAACCTGGCAAGACTGACAAATAACCTGGCAGATGCAGGCAAACGCTTTTTCCACGCGCCTGTCAGGATAAGACTCACAACACAACAAGATGAGGTCTACGATGAGAAGCAATTCTTCATTTTCTGCCCGTAGAACGGCACTGGCTCTGGCCGTTGCGCTCTGCTGTGCCTGGCAATCTCCCGTTTTCGCTCACGGCAGTGAGGCGCATATGGTCCCAATGGGCAAAACGCTGGCAGATTTTGGCGCAGAGGTACAATGGGATGATTACGCACAGATGTTCACCATTGCGAAAGACGGTGCGTTCGTAAAGGTTAAGCCAGGCGCTAACACCGCCATCGTTAATGGCAAACCCCTTGCGCTGTCGGTGCCGGTGGTGATGAAAGACAATAAAGCCTTTATCTCTGACACCTTTATCAATGATGTCTTCCAGTCCGGCCTCGACCAGACGTTCCAGGTTGAGAAACGCCCCCATCCGCTAAATGCGTTAACGGCGGATGAGATTAAGCAAGCCGTGGCCATCGTCAAAGCCTCAAAGGATTTTAAACCGAACACCCGCTTCACCCAGATTGCCCTGGCCGAGCCCGAGAAAGCCAAAGTGTGGGACTTTGTGCTGAACGGCACAGCGGTGGATGCCCCGCGTCAGGCGAATATCACCATGCTGGACGGCAAACACGTCATCGAAAGTCGTGTAGACCTGAAGGATAAGAAAATCCTGCGCTGGGAGGCCGTAAAGGATGCGCACGGCATGGTGCTGCTGGATGATTTCGCCACCGTGCAGCAAATCATCAACGAGAGCCCGGAATTTGCTGAGGTGCTGAAAAAACGCGGCATCAGCGATACGAAGAACGTGATCACGACCCCGCTGACCGTCGGCTATTTTGACGGCAAAGACGGCCTGAAGCAGGAAGACCGTCTGCTGAAGGTGGTGAGCTATCTGGATGTGGGCGACGGTAACTACTGGGCACACCCGATTGAGAATCTGGTGGCGGTGGTTGATCTCGAACAGAAGAAGATCCAGAAAATTGAAGAAGGCGCGGTTGTTCCTGTGCCCATGACTCCGCGTCCGTATGATGGCCGTGACCGCATCGAAACGCCGAAAAAACCGCTTGAGATCATCGAACCGGAAGGCAAGAACTACACCATTACCGGCGACATGGTGCACTGGCAGAACTGGAATTTCCACCTGAGCCTGGACTCCCGCGTTGGGCCGATGATCTCGACCGTCACGTACAACGACAACGGTAAGAAACGCCAGGTCATGTATCAGGGCTCCCTGGGCGGGATGATCGTCCCTTACGGCGATCCGGATGTGGGCTGGTACTTTAAAGCCTATCTCGATTCGGGCGACTATGGCATGGGCACCCTGACCTCCCCGCTGGTGCGCGGCAAAGATGTGCCGTCCAACGCCGTGATGCTTAATGAAACCATCCCGGATTACACCGGTACGCCGATGGAGATCCCACGTGCCATCGCCATTTTCGAGCGCTACGCCGGGCCTGAATATAAGCATCAGGAGATGGGCAAGCCAAACGTCAGCACCGAACGCCGTGAACTGGTGGTGCGCTGGGTAAGCACCGTTGGCAACTACGATTACATCTTCGACTGGGTATTCCACGAAAACGGCACCATCGGCATTGATGCCGGAGCCACCGGGATTGAAGCCGTGAAAGGCGTGCAGGCCAAAACGATGCATGACGCCACTGCCAAAGACGACACCCGATACGGCACCTTAATCGATCACAACATCGTCGGTACCACCCACCAGCACATCTATAACTTCCGTCTCGATATGGATGTGGATGGCATCGACAATAAACTGGTGGCGATGGATCCGCAGGTGAAACCGAACACGGCTGGCGGCCCGCGTACCAGTACCATGCAGGTCAATCAGTACGATATCGATACAGAACAGCAGGCGGCGCAGAAATTCGATCCGGGTACCATTCGCCTGCTGAGCAACACCCGCAAAGAGAACCGTATGGGGAACCCGGTCTCGTACCAGATCATCCCTTATGCGGGCGGCACGCACCCGGTAGCCACGGGCGCGAAGTTTGCACCGGACGAGTGGATCTACCATCGCCTGAGCTTTATGGATAAACAGCTGTGGGTGACGCGTTACCATCCTGACGAAATGTACCCGGAAGGGAAATTCCCGAACCGCTCCACGCACGATACGGGGCTGGGTCAGTACAGCAAAGACAATGAGTCACTCACTCATCAGGACGATGTGGTCTGGATGACCACCGGAACCACGCACGTTGCCCGCGCGGAAGAGTGGCCCATCATGCCAACGGAATGGGTGCATACATTGCTTAAGCCGTGGAACTTCTTTGACGAAACGCCAACGCTTGGCAGAAAAAAAGACGAACAGAAATAATCACCGACCGGGCGTAATGCCCGGTTTTTTATTCATTTATTTGCCGAATCTCTCAGCCTGATTATAGTTATTTAACCACTCATTCTAATGACATCTTTTCAAACATTTTCAGCCAGGACACGACGTTTAATCACCGTAACGTAGTACTTTCTCTGAGAGGTTTTAGATGAAATTGAATTTGATTGTCAGAAGTCTTGCTCTGGCTGGGCTTCTCGTTTCCGTCAGTCCCTCTTATTCCGCCGAAGCCCCAAAGGACGCGACCGCGGCGACGCAACAGGCGAATAATGCCCTTTTCAACCAACTCCCTTTCTCCGATAACACCGACTTCACCAATGCACATAAAGGGTTTATTGCCCCACTGCCGCAGGAGATTATCAAAGGGGAGCAAGGGAATGTTATCTGGGATCCGCAACAGTACGCCTTTATTAAAGAGGGTGATAAAGCACCGGATTCCGTTAATCCCAGTTTATGGCGTCAATCTCAGCTGATTAATATCAGTGGTCTGTTCGAAGTGACCGACGGGGTATATCAGATCCGCAACCTCGATCTGTCGAATATGACGATTATCGAAGGTAAAGAAGGAATTACCGTGGTCGATCCGCTGGTATCAGCAGAAACCGCAAAAGTCGGCATGGATCTGTATTACAAAAACCGGGGTAAAAAGCCGGTGGTCGCCATCATTTATACCCACAGCCATGTGGATCATTACGGCGGCGTTCGCGGCGTGGTGGATGAAGCTGACGTGAAATCCGGGAAAGTGAAAGTCTATGCCCCGTCCGGGTTTATGGAAGCCGCGGTGGCTGAAAATATCATGGCGGGCAATGTCATGAGCCGTCGCGCCAGTTACATGTATGGCAACCTGCTGAAACCCGATGCCAAAGGACAGGTGGGTGCAGGGCTGGGTACCACGACCTCTGCCGGTACCGTTACCCTGATCGCACCGACCAACATCATTGAGAAAGATGGCCAGAAAGAGGTTATCGACGGGCTGACCTATGATTTTATGCTGGCACCGGGCTCAGAAGCGCCTTCAGAGATGCTCTGGTATATCGAAGAGAAAAAGGTCATTGAATCTGCCGAGGATGTCACTCACACGCTGCATAACACCTATTCGCTGCGCGGCGCAAAAATCCGTGAACCGCTGCCCTGGTCGAAGTATATCAACCAGGCAATTGTCCGCTGGGGTGACAAAGCAGAAATCATCATGGCACAGCACCACTGGCCAACCTGGGGCAACGATAATGTGGTCAAGCTGCTGAAGAGTCAGCGCGATCTTTACCGTTACATTAACGATCAGACGCTGCGCATGGCGAACGAAGGTCTGACGCGCGATGAAATTGCCGCGAATTTCACCCTCCCTGACTCGCTGGCCCATACCTGGGCTAACCGGGGCTACTATGGTTCAGTCAGTCACGACGTAAAAGCCACCTATGTCCTTTATCTGGGCTGGTTTGACGGCAACCCGGCAACGCTCGATGAGCTTCCTCCTGTTGATGCCGCGAAGAAATTCGTGGAGTACATGGGAGGTGCTGACGCCATTCTGAGTAAAGCCAAAACCGACTACGACCAGGGCAACTACCGCTGGGTGGCACAGGTGGTCAGTAAAGTGGTCTTTGCCGATCCGAACAACCAGGCCGCGCGTAACCTGGAAGCGGATGCGCTGGAGCAGCTCGGCTATCAGGCTGAATCCGGGCCGTGGCGTAACTTCTACCTCACCGGTGCGCAGGAATTGCGTAACGGCGTCGTGAAAGGCCCAACGCCAAACACGGCAAGCCCTGATACCGTTCGGGCGATGACGCCGGAAATGTTCTTCGACTATCTGGCTGTGCATATTAATGGTCAAAAAGCCGGGGACGCAAAATCGGTATTTAATATCGATCTGGGCAGCGATGGCGGTAAATATAAGCTTGAGCTGGAAAACGGCGTGTTGAATCACACGGCCAATGCCGAAGCGAAAGACGCCGATGCGACGCTCACGCTGAACAGAGACACGCTTAACAAGATCATCCTCAAGGAAATCACGCTGAAACAGGCGCAGGACAGTGGCGATGTCAAAATCAGCGGTGACAGTACCAAACTTGATGCCATGCTTGGCTACATGGATAAGTTTGATTTCTGGTTTAATATTGTGACGCCGTAACATCGCGGATTTACGGGCGGTTTACCCGCCCGCTTTTATTTCTCTTTCTCCCTGGACGGGGTAAACATCATAAATGGAAAAAAGAAAAAACCTCCCCCCCGAAAGAGCCACCTGGCCTACACGTCAGGCCATGGTGCATCACGGGCTGGCGATGAACCTGCCCTGGCTGGCCTTTGTGAACGTCAGCTTTGCCCTGATGATCCTGCTGCGCCACATCCTGCTGGAAAACAGCGCGGTGCTGTACCCCGGTTCACAACACCTGACCCGGATTGTCGATGCCTCAATGCTGGGCATTATTATACTGTCCGCTGCATTAATTCTGATGGCCTGGCGCCGTATCGCCGGGATAAGCGTAGTGCTGTTTGTCTGCAGTGCCTTCTGGTCGATGTGCAGTTACTGGTTCATTACCGCCCTGCACCTTCCCCACGTCTGGCCGCTTTGCGTGATTTTATTGCTCTCCGGTTTGACGG
This sequence comes from Enterobacter cloacae complex sp. 277I4, assembly GCF_050031465.1. Lineage (NCBI taxonomy): Bacteria > Pseudomonadati > Pseudomonadota > Gammaproteobacteria > Enterobacterales > Enterobacteriaceae > Enterobacter > Enterobacter cloacae complex sp. 277I4. Next base: position 2,387,186 of record NZ_JBLGWC010000001.1, on the reverse strand, counting down.
CGCTCTATTTTTACCCGGAGGGATTACTCTCGTTTGTGCTCCCGCTCTGGCTCACCCTGCCGGTCGCCAGCTGGGTGCTGAATGATGGCCTTAATCTTCGCTTTGTCACCATCTGGAGCGTATTCACGCTGATTATGCTTTGCGGGCGGTTTATCCTGTTAAGCTGGTTTGACGAGGCCTGGCGGCGGAATCAGCAAAACCAGCTGTTGATCTCCAGGCTCGATGCGCTGGCGCACCAGGATCCCCTCACCAAAACCGCCAATCGCCGGATGATGGAAGTGGTGCTGGAGAATGCCGTTGAGCAGAATAAAGCCTTCTCGCTGATCATGCTGGATATCGATTATTTCAAGCTTTACAACGATACCTACGGACATCAGGCCGGTGACGACTGTCTGACACGCGTGGCGCAGGTGCTGAAGCAGGCCGTGCGCACCCCGGACGATGTGGTGTCACGCTACGGCGGAGAAGAATTTGTGGTGATCCTGTTTAATTGCCCGGAGAACGTTGCACAGCAGGTTGCCCGCCGCATTCAGGACGGCCTGCGCGCGGCGGCGATACCGCACGGTGCGTCCAAAGTCAGTGAGCATGTGACCGTCAGCATGGGGATTGCAGGAATTGCACCGGGCCTGGCGGGCCCGGAACTGATCGCCCGCGCCGATGCGGCGCTGTACCGCGCGAAAGAGGCCGGGCGGGATCGGTGGTCGTTGTAAATGTCGGGTGGCGGCTACGCCTTACCCGACCTACAAAACCGACCTGTTCCTCGATCCCGTAGGCCGGGTAAGCGCAGCGCCACCCGGCTTGTTTTTAATAGCGCACGCACACCGATTTGGTTTCACACCAGCCGTCCAGCCAGTCCGGGCCGAAGTCGCGTCCGGTGCCGGACTGCTTCATGCCGCCGAACGGCAGGTTGGCGTCAATCAGCGTATGGCTGTTCACCCAGACGGTGCCCGCCTGCAATCTGTCGGTATACTCCAGCGCCTTACTGATATTCTGCGTCCAGACGCTGGCGGTCAGGCCATATTCGGTATCGTTGGCAAGGGTTAACGCCTCTTCGCCGTCGGCTACGCGTACCAGGTTGACCACCGGGCCGAACACCTCTTCGCGGGTCAGCCGGAGTCCAGGATCCGGGTTGACCACCAGCGTCGGCGAGATGTAATACCCTTTGCCGTCCGGGCCACGGTTACCGGTGATCAGCTCTGCATTGCGCGATTTTGCTTCATCCAGGAAGGTCTGCACCTTGTCGCAGTGAGCGCGGGACACCAGCGGGTTGATAAACGCCTCCGGCGACATGCCCGGCCCCACGCTCAGGGATTTCACCGCCTGCTCAAACCCGCTGACCAGCGTGTCAAAAAGCGGCGCTTCTATATAGATACGCGAGCTCGCGGCGCAGACCTGGCCCTGATTAAGGAAGCTGCCGGTCATCAGCCCCTCAATCACCCACGCCGGATCGGCGTCTTTCAGCACGATGGCCGGGTTTTTGCCGCCCAGCTCCAGCGTCACGCCGGTCAGCGTGTCCGCCGCCGCGCGGGCAATCTGTTTCCCCGTCGCCGTGGAGCCGGTGAAGCTCACTTTGGCAATATGCGGATGCGAGGTCAGCGCTGCACCGCACACCGCGCCGCTTCCGGTCACCACGTTAAACACACCGTCAGGGATACCTGCTTCGCTCGCCAGTTCCGCCACCCGCAGCATGGTCAACGGCGTGGTTTCTGACGGCTTAATGACGATAGAGCAACCCGCTGCCAGCGCAGGCATCACCTTCCACATGCCGATCATCAGCGGGAAGTTCCACGGCACAATCCCGGCCACCACGCCCACCGGCTCTTTACGCGTCCACGCCTGATAGCGTGCGCCTTGCGGCAAGGGAATGGAGAGATCGAGCGTTTTGCCGGTTATTTTGGTGGTCAACCCGGCGGTATAGCGCATCCAGTTCAGGGTGCAACCCACTTCAAAGAGACGGGAAATATTGATGGATTTCCCCTGCTCCAGCGTTTCAAGCTGGGCCAGCTCCTCGCTGTGCTGCTCCACCAGGTCGGCAAAGCGCAGCAGGATGCGCTCGCGCTCTGCCGGTAATTTCCCGGCCCAGGTGCGGGCGACAAAGGCTCGCCAGCCGGACATCACCGCGCGGTCGACATCATCGACGCTGGCATCTGCCGTAGAGGCGATAACCTCCCCGGTGGCAGGGTTATAAATATTCAACCGTTTTTCACTCTCCGACGCGGCCTGCCTCCCCTCAATCCACAGCCCGTGATGTCGGTCCAGAAACTGCTGTACGCCTGGCTGGATGGCGACCTGTGATTCAGACATAGGGTACTCCTTCGTTATTATTCGTAGGGTGTTACTGCAGTCTAAGAGGCCTTTCGCATTCCCGCTTTTGTCTGTGTGACATTCGCTTTGCCACCTGTGACAGGTGCCGCAATTCGTGATAATTCCGCCTTATAACGCTGTTACCGGTGAGTGTTCTTTCCTATAGTCAGCCTCATGACTCTGACAAAACGCAACACAAATGCAACAATGTGAAAACATTGATGGCGCAGCGAGATAAACGATGGCATGTGTAAGCGAACAGGAACGGTATCAGCAGTGGCTGGCGCAAATTAACCATGTCTGCGGGCGCTTTAACGCGCGTCCTTTAGAGGGGGAATTCTTCGGCGAGCTGGAAACCAGCTACGCCCGAAGCCTGAAGTTAAGCACCGTCACCGCAGGCGGGGTTAACCTGTTCCGCTCCCGTCAGGAGATCGCTCAGAGCAATGATGCCTGGTTTTATACCGTGTTCCAGCTTGAAGGCAGCGCGCAGATTGAGCAGGACGATCGCCGTGCGGTGCTGAACGCCGGCGACATTACGCTTCTCGATGCCGCGCGTCCCTGCTCCATCAACTGGCAGCAAAAATCCCGTCAGATTTCCCTGCTGGTTCCCCGTCAGATTATTGAGCAACAGTGTCGTTTTCAGGAGGTAAGCTGCGCCCTCGCGCTCTCCCGCTCGTTGCCAACCGTACAGCTAAGCCATCGCCTGCTACTGGAGAGCATGGGAAATGCCAACCTGAGTGACCGGGAGAGCGAAGCCGCGTTGGAAGCGATGATCTGCCTCCTCCGCCCGGCGTTTCAGCAGCGCGACGCGGTGCAGCCGCGTAAGGAGCGCCAGTTCAGGAACGTTCTGTCACTGATTGATGACCATATTCAGTCGGAATCCCTGCGTCCGGAATGGATTGCCGCAGAGAGCGGCATGTCGGTGCGCAGCCTGTACCGCATGTTTGCCGATAAGGGGCTGGTGGTAGCGCAGTACATCAAAAATCGTCGGCTGGATCTGTGCGCGCAGGTGTTACGCTCCGCCAGCGACGAGGAAAAGCTGGCGGGAATTGGCTACAGCTGGGGATTTGCCGACCATAGCCATTTTTCAACGGCGTTTAAGCAGCGTTTTGGCGTCTCACCGGGCGAGTACCGCAAGCGCTTTCGCTGATTACTTCTTCAGCCATTTTCCGTTAATGCCCTTCACGTATTCTCCCGGCTGCGCGCGGGCCACCAGCTTTTGCCCGGCCATCTTCGCCACTTCATCAACCGGCAGGTTATTGCTGTCCGCCAGCTTCTGGTAGCTTTCCGTACGCGCCGCGTTGATGCGGCTCACCAGCGCCAGCGTTTCGGGGTCTTGTTTCACCGGGGCAAGATACCCGCTCAGGGTTTCCCCGACCCGCCCCTGCGCCCGGGCCTCGTTTAAGGTCAGGGTTGCCGCCTGCACGTTCATGCCCAGCGCCAGTAACATCAGAGCTAATCGTTTCATGGCGTCCTCAGAACAGATCGCTGCGCGATTTCAGCAGGGTTTCAACGTCTTTATCGACTTTAATGTGGATCTCATGTTCGATTTTGACGTTCATATTGATGGTGATCGGCTCCTTCGGCGCAGCGACTTCAATGCGCGGCGTACAGCCGGTCAAGAGCGCGGCAACGGCGACGGTGAGTACACCAGCCCTCATTTTCATTGTTGTTCCTCACTTTCCTTGCCAGTCGAACTGCGGATACCAGGTAGCGCCGCGTGTTGCTCAAACCAGGTTTGTAGATTGTCTCCAAAGCGCAGGCTACGCCAGAGAGTAAAGACGTTCTCGTCATGGGTGTAGTTAAGATTCACGGAGCTGCTTTTGCCATCAACCCGGCTGGTGCCTTTGAGGGTCGCCTGCATGGTTAATTCACCCAGATTATCTAAATTGAGTCTTGTCCACGACTGTGAAATTTCCATATAGCGGAGCCAGTTAATCGCTGCCCCTGCAACCATATTATCGTTAACGATGGCATCAGCGGTGTCTTTATCAATACGCAGCGTCATCGGCCCCGGGTTGGTTAGCCAGCCATCTTTAATGATCCATTTTTCATTGTCCAGCCAGAACGGTAGCGCCCCGCTTATCGGGCCAGACAGGGCAAACTGCTTAGGATTAATGGCGCTGATCAGCTCGCTGGAGGAGATATTGTCCACGCGCAGCAGCGCCGGGTCATGCTGCGGCATTCTGAGCTGCTGCATGGTGATTTTCCCGCCGAGGGTCTCCACCTTGACGTTGGTCAGCAGCAGCGGGTTTTCCTCGCTCCACGGATAGTCACCCTGCAGGTCTGCGGTAATGTTGCGCGCGGTCACCAGGTTTTCCACTTCGCCAATGCGCAGCGTAACGGGGCCGCGCGTGCCCAGCGACCAGGTGCCCTCGCTAAAACGGAACGGCAGCACAAAATCCACGCCGTTGATCTGGTTGTCTGGCATCCAGGCGCTACCGGATTTCAGCACGCCGTGGCCGCCAGCCTCAAAGCCCTGATCGGCAGCGGCAGAGAAGGCCACCTGCGCATAGAGCTCACCGTCGCGCAGCGTCATTTTCCAGTCTGGCGGGATCAGTGGCTGGAACACGGTAAGGGATTGTTTTGGCCACCAGGCCTGACCGCGAAGGCGTTCCCCGTCCCAGCGACCGTTGACCTGCACCGGGCCGATGGCCTCGGCATGCAGATCGCCTTTAAACTGGAATATCGTCGGGTCTGTTCCGTCAACGCTGAAGGTCAGCACCGACGGGGGCAACACGCTGCCGCCCGCAAAACGGGTCTCTCCGGCATTGAGCGACAGCGCACCGCTAAATGTCGGCGTGACAGGGTCACGAACCCAGCGTACCGGTTTATCCAGTACCAGACGCGGTTTACTGACTTCCATGGTGCCGTACTGCAGCTTGTCAAAGCCGGTTGAGAGCGCGGTCAGCTCGATGAGTTTGTCGCGCCATTCGCCTTTTCCGGCCACATCCCAGCGCGCGTTCATTGGCGTAAACCCGCCTTTGCCCCAGTAGCGCCACTGCCACAGGCCGTTATCGGGTAAAAAGTCGTTGGCCTGGCCGTCCAGGTGGAGTTCAAAATCCCCCATCTCGTTCTCATGGGCGCGCAGAATCGCCTGCAGACGACCATCCACGCCCTTCTGCGTGAGCTTCACGCCCGCCAGCGGCCAGCGAATTTCGTCGATATCCAGCGAATCAATAATGCGTCCGCGCGAACGCAGCAGCGCGCCCGGCTCAAAGGCAAGCTGCGGATCGTTCAGGCTGCCGGTCAGTCTGGCCGGGAGTCTGGCGTAAAGCACCAGATCGTCCTGTTTGGCCTCGCCGCTCAGGTGAAGCGGCATGTCGCTGTTTTCCAGGCTGAGCCTGCCCGGCCCGAGATTCAGCACGGCGTTACCTTTCCCGGCATCGCCCTGAGTCAGAACGTTGAGGCGTCCGGTAAAGGTGGCTTTTTCCAGCCCCTGCTGCCAGTTATCCACCCGGAGACCCACGCGGCCGCTCATCGGCATGCCGGACAGGTTCCAGTTCCAGCGTCCGTCGCTGATATTCAGCTGTTGTGCCGTGATCTGCCACGGTAAATCGAGCAGCGGATCGGGGTTGTCCCGCGCCATCACCAGCAGTTGCCCCTGATTCTCCTGCCAGTCCAGATCGGCATCGACCAGCGAGGTGAGCTGTGGCACGTTAAAAGTCGCGACCGCATGGCCTTTCACCGGCACGCCATCCGGCACCAGCGGCAGGGTAAACTCACCCACCAGTTTTACGGGCGGCACCTGGCCGGGGAGTTGTACATCAAGCTGACTGACCGAGAGAGTCTGGCCGCGTAGCTGCCCTTGGAAACTGACCTGCTCACCGTTGTAGGTCACCGCCTGTACCGCAGGCGTCAGTGAGGCATGCAGTTCCCCTTCCCACTGTTGCCAGGGAGACAGGGTAAGACGGCGGATAGTGAGCCAGGTATTTGGCAGCACCGACTGCCACTGTGCCAGGGTTTTTGGCGCAACGGTTGAGGGGGCTGACTGGGGAATTTTACTGAGGCACACCGTGTTAAGTTCAAGCGCACCAATATCCAGATTCCAGCGGCTGGGGTGCGACAGCGTGGCGTTTTCAACCCTGGCAATCTCGCAATCCTCAACCAGATAGCGCAGATTGGGGATCACCAGCGCGTGACGGGTCAGTTTGGGGCTTTCCTCAAAGGCGATACGTGTACCGACAGGCAACCAGATACCGGCGAGGGTCGGTACCCACTGGGCGAGCGTCATTAGCAGCGTCAGCGGCAATAAAATCAACAGCAATAAGAGCGCAATCGCGGCTTTGTATTTACCCTTCATGGGCAGTTAATATCCTGATTTAGCGAGAGAATTAAGCCGACAGTGCCGATCATTGTCGCATGTTTAGTCAATCAGTTGAAGTAAATGCCAGTTTTAAGAATAGATGCTCTAAAATAATTGATAGAACTTATTGATTTAAATAATATTTTATAAATTGTAAGATTATTTTAATCATGCTAACGTGGATGTAAAATCACTGGAGAAAGTCTTATGAAACTCGCGGTATATAGCACAAAGCAGTACGACAAAAAGTATCTGCAACATGTTAACGAGGCTTACGGGTTCGATCTTGAATTTTTCGACTTTCTGCTGACCGAAAAAACCGCTAAAACGGCGCACGGCTGTGAAGGCGTCTGCATCTTCGTGAACGATGACGGTAGTCGTCCGGTACTGGAAGAGCTGAAAAAGCACGGCGTAAAGTATATCGCCCTGCGCTGCGCGGGCTTCAATAACGTCGATCTTGATGCGGCGAAAGAGCTGGGGCTGAAGGTGGTTCGCGTTCCGGCCTACTCCCCGGAAGCGGTCGCGGAACATGCTGTGGGTATGATGATGTCCCTGAACCGTCGTATTCACCGCGCTTATCAGCGTACCCGAGATGCGAACTTCTCGCTGGAAGGACTGACCGGCTTTACCATGTACGGTAAAACCGCAGGCGTGATCGGTACCGGTAAAATCGGCGTGGCCGCCCTGCGTATTCTGAAAGGCTTTGGTATGCGCCTGCTGGCGTTTGACCCGTACCCAAGCGCCGCCGCGCTGGAGCTGGGCGTGGAATATGTCGATCTCCCGACCCTGTTCTCCCAGTCTGACGTGATCTCCCTGCACTGCCCGCTCACACCGGAAAACTACCACCTGTTAAATCAGACCGCGTTTGAGCAGATGAAAGACGGCGTGATGATCATCAACACCAGCCGCGGCGGGTTGATTGACTCTCAGGCGGCAATTGAAGCGCTGAAAACCCAGAAAATTGGCGCGCTGGGGATGGACGTGTATGAGAACGAACGCGATCTGTTCTTTGAAGACAAGTCTAACGACGTCATTCAGGACGACGTGTTCCGTCGCCTGTCAGCCTGCCATAACGTGCTGTTTACCGGGCACCAGGCATTCCTGACCGCAGAGGCGCTGATCAGCATTTCCGAAACCACGCTGGGGAATTTACAGCAGCTGGAAAACGGCGAAGCGTGTCCTAACGAGATAGTCTAAGCCTGGCATGCCGGGTGGCGGTTGCGCCCGGCACATACGCTACGCCCCGTCCGGGGCGTTATCGGTCTGCCAGGTCCGGTTCGGGAAGCGCCACCAGAGCAGGACCGCCGCCAGGGCAATGGCGCTCAGCACACTGAAGGCCGTCGCAAAAGAGTAGTGTCCGGCGATCGTCCCGGTTAAGGCAGGGCTCATCGATGCGCCAACCCCCTGCATCAGCATGACCACGCTCTGCCCGGCATTAACGTGCCCGCTCCCACGCAAAAGCACTACGATAAATGACGGCACCACCACGCCCAGGATCCCGGCGGCAAGACCATCAAGAATTTGTACCGGGATCATCATAAACGGTGCATCGGTAGACGCAGCCAGCGCCGCGCGTACCGGCATGATTAACAGCGCCAGCATGATTAAACGCCAGTAACCATCGCGTTCGATTCTCCTGGAGGCCAGGATAGCCACCGGGATCATCACCGCCTGCGAAATAATCACCGTCGCCGCAGCAAACACGCCGGGATTAACGCTGGCCGGTGTGGCAGCGACCCGCATGCTGAGCATCGGCAACAGGGCCGCATTCGCCAGATGGAACAACAGCAGCGTCAGCCCGGTCACAAACAGGGCTCTGTTTTTCATCAGTACCGCAAAACCCGGCACCGGCTGATGTTCTGACGCGTTCAGGCCGCGCGCCGCCTCGTTGTCAATATCCTTGTTGCGTATCGCCAACAGCGAACAGAGCGTTAACAGCGTTGTACAGGTCATCAGCAGGAAGATGCCCCCAATGCCCCAGTACCACGCAATGCACCCGGCGATCAGTGCCGTGAGGAAATTTCCACCGTGATTGAACGCCTCATTTTTGCCCATCTGCGCGCTAAACCCGCTCTGCCCCGTCAGCCCCAGAGTGATCCCGGTGATAAGTGGCCCCACGAACGCCGCGCAGATCCCGGTGACAATTTGCGAGAGCGCGACAACGCCACTCTGCTGGCTAAACCAGAGCAGCAGCGTACTCAGGGTGATCAGCAAACAGAGCAGCGCCAGAACGGAACGTTTGTTTTTGGTGGTGTCGGTGATGAACCCCGCCGGCAGCGTGGCCAGAAGTCCTGCCAGACCTCCGGCGGTCATCAGTAAGCCGATGTCATCCGGCGTCCAGTGCCGCTGCGTCAGGAAGATACCGAGAAAAGGACCGAGACCGTCACGGACGTCAGCGATAAAAAAACTCGTCAGGCACAACGCCCGCAGTGAACGAAGAGACATACTTCCTGCCTTTTGTCGGGATGGCTGGCTCGGTTAGCGGCGGCCTGAATCTCAAGTTCGCCCGGAAATCAAAACGTTGAGCCGAGTTTATCAGCCAGACGTCAGAGCGAAAACTACGCGATTTGATTACAGGCACGCCGGGTAACGCTGCGCTTACCCGGCCTACCGGATCAGCAGGCCCAGGCAAGCAGCATGTACCCTTAATAAATTACGTGGTTGGTTTTTAGATTTAAATCTGCAATCGCCGCCGGTTTGCCGAGTAAATATCCCTGGACTTCGTCACACTTATTTTTCTTCAGGAACGACAATTGTTCTACGGTTTCGACACCTTCTGCGGTGACCTCCATGGAATAGGCTTTACCCAGATCGATGATCTTCTCGACCACCGACTGGTTCTGTGTCGAATCCCCTAAAGAAAAAATAAAGCTTTTATCGAGCTTTAACCCGTCAAACTGGAACTTCCGCAGATAGCTCAGAGAGGCATAGCCGGTACCGAAATCATCAATCAGAATACGCACCCCCATTTTTTTCAGGGCCATCATGGTCTGCAACGTTTTCTCTGGATTAGAGAGCGTGACATTTTCAGTCACCGTTATTTCCAGCCGGGTAGGCTCAAGCCCGGTTTCATCAAGAATAGCTTTTATTCTTTCGGCGAGATCGCTTGCCTGGAATTCAATGGCTGAAATATTGACTGAAACCGAAAGCCCCGGCAGTTTCTCATGCGTCTCTGTACAGGCCTTACGAATGACCCAGTTGCTGAGGTTGATGATGAGCCCCGTTTCTTCAGCGAGTGGAATAAACTGATCGGGCATCATGTTTCCGCGTTCAGGATGCTGCCAGCGAACCAGGGCTTCTACGGCGTCGATGCGAGAATGTCTGAGGTTATAACGCGGCTGATAAACCAGATAGAGCTGGTCTTCCCGAATTGCAGTCTTTAGCGCTAATTCCAGCTTTCTGCGCTCGGTCAGCTTTTCCGACATATCCTGACGATAATAGACCCATCGGTTTCGACCGGATTGTTTAGCCTGATAAAGCGCAATATCAGCATAGCGTAAAAGGTCGTTTGCACTGGTACTGTCCTGGGGAGCCAGAGCAATGCCCATGCTGACGCCGATGGTCACATCATTGCCATCAATGGTGAACGGGCGGTTGAGTTCTTGCACGATGCGATGACACACCTCTTCTATGTGGTCCAGGTGCCGGGTGTTGTCGAGAAGCAGCATAAATTCGTCCCCGCCCTGTCGTGCGACAAAATCACCGCGACGAACACATTGTTTAAGCCGTGAGGCGACCTCGCCAAGCAGGGCATCGCCCGTTGAGTGGCCGAAAATATCATTCACCGGTTTAAACTTGTCCAAATCAAGGCAAATCATGGCAAAGGGGGAATTGTGGATATCCTCTTTAGCCAACTGTCCTGTGAGGAACTCCTTAATATGATACCGGTTGGGAAGGCCCGTTAATTCGTCATGGCGTGACAGAAATTCAACACGTTTGGTGGCTTCCACTTCCAGAGAAACATCCGATGCCGCCCCCCGTAAAACCACCGTGCCATCAGGCTGAGCAGAGAATTTTGCCAGAAGTGTGCAATACGAAGTCGACCGTTGAGCGTTAGTGTACGGGCAGTTCTTAAATTCAAAGCGCCCCGATAACTCACGCCGCCTGACGCACGTATTTAATAAACCGTTTGTCGAAGGAAAAAGCGCATCCAGCTTGCGTCCCAGCCACTGACTCTCGTCATAGCCCGTGACAGTCGTAAAACGCCCTGATAGCCAGGTGATCGTTAACGATAAATCCGTTTCCCAGAACCAGTCACTGGTTGTTTCACTGACATCCCTGAAGCGTTTTTCACTGGTAATCAGATTTAACCGAGCCTGCTCAAGGAGAAAGATATTTTCGTCATGAATTTTTGCCTTATGCAAAATATGACGCATCAGGATCACCGTCAGCACGAGGGTCAGAAGGACAGACAGAATGAGCAAGGGTAAAAAATAAATGATCAATGCCTGGCCAGGGTTTTCTGTGTCCCAGACAATGTGGACTGGGCCATTCTGGGTACGTAACGTTAATGCTGTCAGACTGTCTGTCTCAGCAAGGGCGTCAGAAGAGACCGCGCGGACGTTTTCGATCCCTGCATCGTGCCCAATCGCAAGCAGTTTCTTAGCCGTTAAGGTGTCGATAAACAACATGGTTGATGGCTTACCGGGCAACGGCTGCACGCTGGTATCATCTCCCGTCGTTATCCATGCCGCAGAAACTATGGCGGGGACGGAATGGATAAGCGTGAGCATGGAGACCGGCAGTCCATTTTTACTGCCCGTCTCACTGAGTAAATGGTCTATGGTGGATTGATCTAACCAGCGTTCCAGCTCTTCGTGCTTCAGTTTCCCGTCAAGCACGCTGTAACGGGTGGTTTCCTCCGGGGACAGCACAAACACGCCTTCGTAGCCAAAGTTATCATACAGAGGCTTGCCCAGATTCTGCTTATCCCATGCCCAGTTCAGGTCAGTTTTTTGATGAAGATGTTTGTAAGCATCTCCCCACTCAGCATTGTCTTTCAAATGGCTGCGCATGTTTTCCTGGCGGGCGTCTAATGCTTGCCTTAACAAAAACTCGTCATGTTTATCGCTGATTTTATTAACATTGTTTTTAATGATCAGCAATGACACTATCGCTGCGATAAAAATACCTATCAACAAGGTAACAATATAGGTAAACGTTCTATTTATCAGTCCTTTAGAATGCTCGCTATCCGTAAAGCCAGGGGTCTTCTGAGGTATGGTCATTCTTCGCCTTCTTAACTGCTATTACGTCATTTTTGTGCTATCCACAGTTATCGGCAAAAAAACACAAATTTTTATAGCGAAGCCTCCTTAAGCAAAACATTGTTTATTTTTTTAACTCAGATCAAATTATTCCGCCTTAACGCGCATAAAAAACCGGACTGTCCGCCCGGTTCTGTTTTCAGCTAATAATGAACAACAGGTCTAAACCCATTATATTCTGTTAAGCAAAATATTAAGCATGCGGCGTAATGGTTCCGCTGCCCCCCATAATAGTTGATCCCCCACGGTCAATACCGAATAAACAGGTTCATTATTTAGCGCCATTTTTTTATAACGCCCTACGCCAACCTTAAGCGTGCCGCTAATATGTGCGGGAGTAAGCTGGCTGACGCTGGCCTCTTTATTATTAGGGACGTATTTTACCCAGGGATGAGCATCGCTTACCCTTTTAGCAAATTCAACTTCATCCACTTCGCGTTTGAGTTTCATTGTAATGGCCGCACTATGGCACCTGATTACACCAACACGAATGCACAGACCATTAACCGGGATGGTGCCTTTTTTCAGGCCAAGGATTTTATTTGTTTCTGCTTCACCCTTCCACTCTTCGCGGCTATTGCCATCTCCCAGGTCGCTATCAATCCAGGGAATGATGCTCCCCATCAGCGGCGCGCCAAAATTCTCAACAGGCAAGTCACTGCTGTTAATCAGTTCGCTGACTTTATTGACCAGAGGAAGCACCGAGCCTGCGTTTTCCAGCTCATCGGGGGTTAAGTTTCGGGTGACAAATGCACTTTGGGCGATCAACTCGCGGACATGCTTTGCACCCGCCCCCGAAGCTGACTGATAGGTCATCACGCTCATCCATTCAATGAGATCGGCCTTGATCAAACCGGCGAGCCCCATCAGGCTTAAGGTGATTGAACAGTTTCCGCCTACAAAAAGTTTACCGCCCTTTTTGATGGAATCATCGATATTTTCACGGTTCACAGGATCCAGGATGATACAGGCTCTTTCGTCCATTCGCAGCGCTGATGCGGCATCGATCCAGTAACCTTCCCAACCATGATCAATTAATGATTGATACATCGATTTTGTATATTCACCGCCCTGGCAGGTAATGATGATATCCATTTCCGCCAGCGCATCCAGGGAATACGCATCTTTAAGTACCGAACGGACACCGTTAATGACAGGCCCAGGCGCTCCAACGGAAGACGTACTAAAAAAACTGGCTGCAATATCATTAAAATCATTTTCTTCGACCATGCGTTGCAGCAATACTGACCCAACCATACCGCGCCAACCAACAATGCCAACCTGCTTCACGGGTTTACCTCAATGACGTTACAAAAGTGTTAAGAGAGGTAAAGTTTATAACCCGTTAAATCCCGCGCGTCATTCTTTATTTTACTCGTTTTTGCAATAATAAGAATGTTTAATAAGGGGTTAGCGAAACTGATGAATATTGGTTTGTGTTCAAGTCAAAAAAAATAGATATCTTTAATTAGGCTGTTTAAAACGATTTTATGCCCCGGGGAAACATAAAGTCATAGTTATCAGCGAAGCCGATGCCCACACCGATGCGCCGTTTGCAACGCCACCTTTCCTCAACGCATAAAAAACCCGCCGGGTGGCGGGTCGGTTAGTCTTTAAAGATCAGAGATTTTTTTTCTTCAACTCTTCAAGCCTGCTGTTATCTTCCTCAGTGAAAATTGTTGCATCATACAACATCTGATTATCAGTACCGTCCACTCTTACGAGTGTCACAGTCAAAACAGCGTCTTTTGGGGCATAAAGTACACCCCATTCAGAATTCTTAGGGGGGGCAATAGCCCATGTGGCTTCTTCATTTGGCTTAAGCCCCTCAGGAATGTCATAGAAAAAATTACTTACCAGCCATGGTACTGAGTATCCCTCGCTTGCCATCACTCCGTGCAGGTACGCTCTGGAGATAACGGTATCAGTATTATTTTTAACAACCAGTCTAATTACGGGTTGTGGCTTACCGTCTTGCTCAGGCTCCATGGTAAATCTGGATGATAAAACCTGGATTTTCATCAACTCTTTTTTAGCCACGTCGGCGTCAGCTTTTTTCTGTTCCAGCGCTTTGATTTCCTGAGTCATCTTTTCTTTTAACTTCATCTCTCTCTCAGCAGTGACTTGCTGTGCGTAAGAGATTATTTCTTCACCCGTCTTACCAGACAGGCTTTCGCGCATCTTTTTGCTTATCTCTTCGTTATCATTATTTGAAGTGGAACGCATCAGGTCAGCCATATTGATGTTACTGAATGCCACAACCTTTAAGGCGCTATCGAATTCCTCCCGTTTATTTTCCGGAAGTGAATCTCTGACTTTGGCTATCGAGGATTTCATTGCAGCATCAGTTGAAGAATCAATTTTGGGTTTATCGCACCCGACGAGTAAGCAAGAAAGTAATAACACACCAACAATTTTCTTCATGTTCCTGTTCCATCAGTAAAAAATTAAGATTAATCCTACCAGAGTTTGACCACACTACAAAATCTACTTGTGCATGTTATTGGAAATTTGTTGCATACCAGACGAAACCCTTAGCTTTAACTGCTTCGCCAGTGCGGAGCAAAATTAGAGGCGTTTTCGAGAAGAGAAACTGGACAAAAAAACCGGGCTTCCGCCCGGTCCTGTTTAAGCCAAAAAATGACGCTACTCGCTCAGCCCGCGATTCTCCAGCATCGGCTCAATCTTCGGATCGTGCCCGCGCCAGTTTCGGTACAGTTCTGCTAAATCCGTGCTGTTCCCGCGCGACAGAATCGCCTCACGGAATTTTTGCCCATTCTCGCGAGTTAAACCGCCCTGCTCGACAAACCACTGATAGCCATCGTCCGCCAGCATCTGCGTCCACAGGTAGGCGTAATAACCTGCCGCATAGCCGCCGCCGAAGATATGCGCGAAGTAGCTGCTGCGATAACGTGGCGGTACGGCGGGCAGATCCAGCCCCTCTTTTTCCAACGCTGCTTTTTCAAATTCCTCTACGCTCGAAACGGCCTCACGAATGCCGTGCCAGTTCATGTCCAGCAGCGCGGCGCTGAGCGTTTCCGTCATGTCATAGCCTTTGTTGAAATGCGTTGCGTTGAGCATGCTTTCGCGCAGCGCGTCCGGCATCGGTTCGCCGGTCTCGTAATGGCGGGCATAGTGGGTAAATACCTGCGGGTGGCTGGCCCAGTGCTCATTGATTTGCGACGGGAACTCAACAAAATCACGCGGGGTATTGGTCCCGGACAGCGTGGCGTAGCGCTGACTGGCAAACAGGCCGTGCAGCGTATGACCAAATTCGTGGAACAGGGTTATTACATCATCCCAGGAGAGCAGCGCGGCGCCTCCGTGGCTGGGTTTTTGATAGTTACACACGTTGTAGATAACTGGACGGGAGGCAAATTCATATGATTGCTCGACGAAATTCCCCATCCACGCTCCGCCCTGTTTGGAATCGCGAGCGAAGAAATCGCCGTAGAACAGCGCCATGCCTTCTCCGGTGTGGTCGAAAATTTCCCACACGCGGACGTCCGGGTGATACACCGGAATATCGAAGCGCTCGACGAAGCGGATGCCAAACAGCTGGCTGGCCGTCCAGAATACGCCATCATGCAGTACGTTATTGAGCGCAAAATACGGCTTAATTTGCGACTCATCCAGGGCATATTTCGCCTGACGCACACGCTCGGCATAAAAGGCCCAGTCCCAGGCCTGCACGGTGAAGCCGCCCTGCTCATCATCAATGACTTTCTGGATATCGGCCTGCTCCTGCACCGCACGGGTGCGCGCCGCAGGGACAATTCCACGCATAAAGGTCAGTGCGGCCTCCGGCGTTTTTGCCATCTGGTCGGCGATGCTCCAGCTCGCAAAGTCGTCAAAGCCCAAAAGCTGCGCCTGGCGCGCACGCAATGCCGTGAGACGAAGGATCAGCTCGCGGGTATCATTTTCATCGCCTTTCTGCGTACGCAGCCAGCCTGCGTTGAACAGATTTTCACGGGTCTGTCGATTGCGAAGCAGTGAAAGCGCAGGTTGTTGGGTGGTGTTCAGGAGGGGGATTAGCCAGCGATCCTTCAGCCCTTTATCGGCGGCGGCCTGAGCAGCCGTGGCGATCTCCTCTGCGCTTAACCCCTCAAGCTGGTGAACATAATCCACCACCAGCCCGCCCGCCTTATCTGCGGCCAGCAGTCGCTGGTTGAACTGGCTGATCAGTGAGGCGACTTGTGTGTTCAGGTCTTTCAGTTCAGCTTTTTCAGCGTCGTTCAGTCGCGCCCCGGCCAGCACGAAGCGCTGGTGCGTCACCTCGACCAGTCGGCGGGACTCAGCATCCAGCGCCTCACGATCCTGCCAGACGCTCTCCACGCGGGAAAATAACGTGTCGTTGAGCCAGATATCATTTGCCAGCGCGGCCAGCTCGGTTGAGAGCTGTTCTTCCAGCTCCTGAAGGCGGGCATTGGTGTGCGCCGACGTCATGGCAAAGAAAATACTGCTGACGCGCGCGAGCATGGCACCGCTTTTCTCCAGCGCCAGTACCGTATTATCGAAATCGGGTGCTGCCGTTTGCGCGACGATGGCGTCAATATCTGCCTGCTTCTGGCGTATGGCCTCATCAAATGCCGGGCGATAGTGGCTGTCGTTGATTTCATCAAAACGCGGGGCCTGATAAGGCAGCAGGCTAATGTCAAAAAAAGGGTTACGGGTTGACATCTTTTACTCCTGATAACGGTTAACTTTCCCAGAGTAGGCCAGGCCGCCATTGACCGCAATGCGGTCATACAAATGATGCCTTAACGCACCCTCTCAGGGCGTGCTATGTTAGTACAACACAAAAAGCGTTGAGGAACAGTGAGATGATTATTTTAGTTACCGGGGCAACGGCAGGTTTTGGTGAATGCATCACGCGTCGCTTCGTCGCCAACGGCCATAAGGTGATTGCCACCGGCCGCCGTCAGGAGCGTCTGCAGGAGCTGAAAGAAGAGCTGGGTGACAATATCCTGACCGCGCAGCTTGATGTGCGCAACCGCGCCGCCATTGAAGAGATGATTGCCAACCTCCCCGCGCAGTGGCGTGCCATTGACGTGCTGGTCAACAACGCCGGTCTGGCGCTGGGTATGGAGCCCGCGCACAAAGCCAGCGTGGAAGACTGGGAAAACATGATCGACACCAACAACAAAGGGCTGGTGTATATGACCCGCGCCGTGCTGCCAGGCATGGTGGAGCGCAATCGCGGCCACATTATCAATATCGGCTCGACCGCCGGAAGCTGGCCGTATGCGGGCGGCAACGTCTATGGTGCGACAAAAGCGTTCGTGCGTCAGTTCAGCCTGAACCTGCGTACCGATCTGCACGGCACCGCCATTCGCGTCACGGATATCGAGCCGGGCCTGGTGGGCGGTACCGAGTTCTCCAACGTGCGTTTCAAAGGCGATGACGCGAAAGCAGATAAAACCTACGAAAATGCCAACGCGCTGACGCCGGAAGATGTCACCGAAGCGGTCTGGTGGGTCGCGACGTTGCCAAACCACGTCAATATCAACACCGTAGAGATGATGCCTGTCAGCCAGAGCTTTGCCGGACTTAACGTCCATCGAGGCTGACTCTGCCCTTCCCGGCCTGCGGGCCGGGTCTGTATCAGGGTATAAAAGAATGGTAGTATGTTCAGGCTAACTCTCTGAGAAATGACAACTCATGGCCGCTGAATCGCAACTCAATCCCACCCAGCCCGTTAACCAGCAAATCTATCGCATATTACGACGTGATATTGTGCATTGCCTGATCCCGCCAGGTACCCCGCTTTCAGAAAAAGAGGTATCCGTGCGTTTTGACGTTTCCCGTCAGCCCGTACGTGAGGCGTTTATCAAGCTTGCTGAAAACGGCCTGATTCAGATCCGCCCGCAGCGCGGCAGCTATGTGAATAAAATATCGCTTTCTCAGGTCCGTAACGGCTGTTTTGTCCGTCAGGCCATTGAGTGCGCGGTGGCCCGGCGTGCGGCCACGCTGATGAATGACAACCAGTGTTACTGGCTGGAGCAAAACCTGCATCAGCAGCGTATTGCCATCGACCGCAAACAGCTTAACGACTTCTTTCAGCTCGATGATGAGTTTCACCAGAAGCTGGCGCAAATTGCCGATTGTCAGCTGGCCTGGGATACCATTGAAAACATTAAAGCCACGATCGACCGTGTGCGGTATATGAGTCTTGACCACGTCTCGCCACCGGAAATGTTGATTCGACAGCATTATGATATTTTCAGCGCGCTGGAAAAACGCGACCCTGACGGTGTGGAAAAAGCGATGACCGTCCA
Source organism: Enterobacter cloacae complex sp. 277I4 (assembly GCF_050031465.1). NCBI lineage: Bacteria > Pseudomonadati > Pseudomonadota > Gammaproteobacteria > Enterobacterales > Enterobacteriaceae > Enterobacter > Enterobacter cloacae complex sp. 277I4. The sequence goes on along the minus strand of NZ_JBLGWC010000001.1, from coordinate 2,369,031 downwards.
TCTGCAGGAGATCAGCGAATCCGTACAGCTTATTCGGCAGGAAAACAGCGAGTGGTTTAGCGAAGATTAAATTCGCCGCACCCTTTCGGCGCGGCGGAGAGATTAGCGTACAACCAGGACCGGAATAGTGGCGTAGCGCAGGATAGATTCCGCATTTGAACCCAGCAGATGCGTGGTGATAGTCGGGTTTTTTGAACCGATAACAATCACGTCATATTCCCCTTCTTTGCTCATCCTGATAATTTCATCGCGCACGTTGCCGAAACGCACCTCACAATGAATGTCCTCCGGGGAGAGATCGAAGAGACGCGTTAACTCCTTCATCTTTTTGCTGGATTCCGCAGTCATATACTCTTCAAACTTCCTGATATCTGCATTGAATCCGCGCAGTAACGAGCGGCTGCTGTTGGGCAGAATGTTGACCAGGGTTATCGATGCACCTTCAGCCTTCGCCAGGTTAGCCGCGTGCCGCACCGCTTTATCGCTTAAATTCATTTCAAACACATCAACAGGCATCAAGATTTTCTTATACATAAGCCTGACTCCTTATTTCCAGGAAACGTTATTTACTGCATCCAGAGTGCCATCAGGAATATAAACCAGACTTAAACGCTCACTGGTTGAAATTATCAATTAAAGAAAATAACTGTCCGCTTTGTAAATTACCGTCGTGAACCGTCATCGCCCTGCCGAAATGAAGAAAAAAGTGTGAGTTTGATCAAAAACAAAAAAAAGACGTCCAGAGAGGCGTATTTATAGTGCCCCGTGGACGGCACAACCTGAAATAGCGCCGTAACGGATGTGTTAGCGAGGAGAAAATACCATGATGACTTACGACCGTAACCGTAATGCAATTACCACCGGCAGCCGCGTAATGATTAACGGCACCGGGCATACCGGGGTAATTAAAGCGATCCACAGCGAGGGACTGGATGCCGCGCAGGTACGTCGCAGCAAAACGGTGGAAGTGGAAGGATGCGAAGGTAAGTTCGAACCGATTGAACTGATTCGCCTGGGTATGCACTAACAGGTGCGACATCATGCCGCCGCGAACGGCGGCATGACTGAATTACAGCTGTGCCGCGTACTGCGCAACTGTGGCTTTCGCGCCATTTTGCAGAAGGGTCTGATACGCCGTCATGACCGCCTCCACAAAGCACGTGTCGTGCGGCAGTTCCTTACCGAAGATGGCTTCAATGCCCAGCAGGGCTTTCACCCGACTTTCCCCTTCCGCGCTCCCGTTGACCGCTGCCTGAATCACCGCCAGCTGAGGATCGCTCACGTCGATGGCGTTCCCCTGTTCATCCACCCCGCCGACATAGCGCATCCAGCCCGCCACACCCAGCGCCAGCAGTGGGAAAGGTTTCTGATGCACCAGATGCCAGCGCACGGAATCGAGCATACGCTGCGGAAGTTTCTGGCTGCCGTCCATCGCGATTTGCCAGGTCCGGTGGCGCAGGGCCGGGTTGCTGTAGCGCGCTATCAGCAGATCGGCATAGTGGCCTAAATCAACCCCTTTTACTTTCAGCGTCGGCGCTTGCTCTTTCAGCATCAGCGCGTGGGCGGCACGACGGTAGTGTTCATCTTCCATACAGTCGTTAATGTGCTGATAACCCGCCAGATAGCCAAGGTAGGCCAGGAAAGAATGGCTGCCGTTGAGCATCCGCAGCTTCATCTCTTCAAACGGAATAACGTCGGCCACCAGCTCCGCCCCCGCCTTTTCCCACTGCGGACGTCCGGCGACAAAGTTATCTTCAATCACCCACTGACGGAACGGCTCGCAGGCCACGCCCGCCGGATCACGTACGCCGGTCAGCTGTTCGATTTTATCCAGCGTTTCCGGCGTCACCGCAGGCACAATACGATCCACCATGGTTGACGGGAAGGTGACGTTGGCCTCAATCCACGCGGCCAGCTCCGCGTCGACCGCGCGGGCATAGGCGCAGGTGACATTGCGCATAACGTGGCCGTTCTCCGGCATGTTGTCACAGGACATAACGCTAAAGGCAGGCACCCCCGCCGCTTTGCGTCGCGCCAGCGCTTCAACCACCACACCCGGCGCAGATTTGGGCTGATGCGGGTTTTGCAGGTCGGCCGCAATCAATGGGTGATCGAGCATCAGTTTGCCCGTGGCCGGTGAGTGGCAGTAGCCTTTTTCGGTGATGGTGAGCGACACAATCGCCACCTGCGGCTCACACATCGCCGCCAGTACGGCCTCCAGCCCGTCAACCTGCGCGTGCAGCGCATTTTTGACCACACCGACGACCCGTGATGTCCACGCGTCCGCCGACATTTCGGCCACGGTATAGAGGTTATCCTGCGCGTTCAGATCGGCAATCTGCTGTTCGCCACCAATCAGGTTCACTTCTGTGTAACCCCAGTCGCTGCCGTGTTCAGCGGCCAGAATATCGGCGTACACCGCCTGGTGTGCACGGTGGAACGCGCCAAACCCTAAATGAACAATGCGTGCCTGGAGGCTGCCGCGATCGTACTGAGGCAGCGTCGCTTTCGCCTGTAATAATCGGTTTTCCATGGTTGAGACTCGTTTAATTAATGAAGCTGAGTTCTGCGACCGCACGTTGGCGCGCGGCCGCGCATGTTGACTACACCAGCCAGAATGGCAGTAACCCCCTGGTGCCTTGCCCACCACCATACGGGTTATGTTCAGCGGAACATTGATTTACATTAACTTTGCGCTAACTGGTGTGATATCAAAATTAAGTTGTGTGACATCTTTCAAAAAGATATATACCAACGTCACACAAGATTACGCGCCGGTTCTGCGCCTGAACGGCCAGCGGGCTCACGGCACAGCCTGTCGTAGGAATACCCCGTCAAATCTTCCACCACACGGCGTGCTTCGGCGGAAACCAGCTGGGGAGAACCGTTTGCTTTCAGGAGGTCCAGTTCATCCACGAAGATCTTGTGCGTACGCTTGTTCAGATGGAACGTTAATGCCTGCCACAACGCCAGGATGAGTAAGCCCGCAGTCCCGATGAACATCAGCATTGCGATGGTATGAATGGCCTCCTCCGGCTGTGTCTGGCTGCCCTTCACAAAGCCGCCATTCTGTAACAGCAGCCCCACAATAAAGGTGGCGATGGCCACGGTCGTTTTGCGGGAGAAGGTCATCACCGCCGCGAACAACCCCTCGCGACGCTGGCGGCTAACCATCTCGTCAATATCGGGGATGAAAGGGAAGACGTTCCATGGCGTAAACTCCAGCACACAGCGACCGACCTGATATAACCCGGCCAGAACAACCAGCGTCGCGACGGTATTAAGTGCCGGAATTTGATACACAGCGAAAAAGCCGCCCAGGCAGAGCATCATCAGCGAGTAGGCAAACACATACAGCTTCGACGGCCCGAATTTAATGATCCCCACTCCCGCAATCAGCGTGACAGGCAGGCCGACGATACTCATCGACAGCAGTGTGCCGGCAAGCGACGAAGAGACATTCAGGCAGTAAACACAGAAGAAGACAAATACGGTGTTGTAGACATCTTTCCCGGTAAACGACAGCAGGTAGATGGCAAGGTGTTTTCTGAAGGCCCGGATTTTCAGCGTTGAACCATACTCTTTAAAGAGACGACCAAAGGCAGCCAGCTTTTGCGTCAGCGTTCGGGGCGCCGTGCTTGTTTCAAGCTCGGCCAGCATTTCCGGGGTTAACTCGCGTTCCCAGCTCACCTTCCACGAGATAAAGACGCAAACCATAAACAGGACGGCAAAAATAACGCCGTTAATCAGATAAGCATGGGCGCTGTTTTCCCCAAAATAGCCAATCAGCAGCCCCGGAATGAACGTCGCAAGGAAGGTACCGGACGCAGAAAGGAACATGCGACAGGTAGAAAGTTTGGTGCGCTGGTTAAAGTCTTTTGTCATTTCCGATGGCAGCGTTTCCCAAGGGATCAATACCATCGCGGCGATAATTTCAAACGCCAGATAGACCGCGAGATAAAAACCGTAGGTCATGCCATCAAGCCACAGTAACGCATAGACCAGCATTAACGGCGCGCCGATCAGCAAAAAGAAGCGTCGACGACCAAATTTTTTACCAAAATAGTTTTTGTAAAAATGATCGGTGAAACTTCCCATAAACAGACTGACAATGGCATCAACAATACGCGCGATGGCGACAATGGAGGCTGCCTCAACCGGCGATAGCCCAACGAATGTCGTATAGAAAAATAACAGCCAGGCGCCGATCACGGTAAATGCACCGCCACCCATAATATCCGTTAGTCCGTAGCCGATACTAACCGGAATGGTAATTTTTTTAGCCGCACGAGACATATTTCATCCCCACTTGATGAAGTGAATTTAAAATTTGAAATAATTCTTAGCGTTGTCGTGGCAAATATTTTTAATCATCCGCGTGAGAATATCGTTATTATCAGGGACTTCTCCCCGCTCCACCCAACCGCCGATCATATTGCATAGAATGCGGCGAAAATAATCGTGACGGGTATAGGAGACCAGGCTACGGGAGTCGGTCAGCATGCCGACAAAATTCATTAACAGCCCCTGATCTGCCAGGCTGTTGAGCTGGTTTTCCATCCCGCGACGGGTGTCGTTAAACCACCAGCCGGAGCCGAATTGCATCGGTGATTTCACTCCCAGTTCTGCACTCTGAAAATTGGCGATCGTCGTCGCGACAATATCGTTGTAGCTGGGGTTGAGGTTATACAGAATGGTTTTCGGCAGCGCGTCTGCAAGGGCCATGGCATCCAGCAGCTGATTAATATTCGCAGCAAGATTGACCTGATCCGTCAGTGAATCAAACCCGATATTTATGCCCAGGGCACGGTACATGCGGGTATTATTATTGCGTATCGCACCGAAGTGTATCTGCATGGCCCAGTCATGCTGTCGGTAATAACGCGCCAGCATGATAAAAATAGCACTGTCAAGAATCGCGCTATCTCGCGCGTTGAGATGTTCACCCTGCCGTTTACGGACAAATATCGATTCCACGATACTTTCATCCGCAGCCTGATAATGGATCTCCACAGGGCCATGATCCGAAATACGGCACCCCATGTCGTGGAACCAGGCAATACGCTCACCGAGCGCAGCAGCAAAATCGCTAAAGGCGTGAATGGACCGCCCCGTCAGCTCCGCTAGTCGATCGGTAAAGTCGGCGAACTGATGCGCATCCGACGTAAAAACGTCATCCGGGCGGAATGTCGGTAATACCTTGACGTTGAATGTTGCGTCATCGCGCAATAACTGATGGTAACGCAGGTCATCCAGCGGGGCATCTGTGGTACAAATGACCTCCACCTTTGAGCGTTTAATCAGTTCGCGGGGCGTAAAATCAGGCTGTTGTAATAAACGATTACAGCGCTCCATTATTTCACGCCAGTTATGGCTGCCCAGCGGTTCATCACAGGAAAAATAGTGATGCAGTTCTAAATGCGTCCAGTGATAGAGCGGATTGCCATAACTGGCGTCGACAGTCTCAGCCCACGCCGCAAATTTTTCTTCCGCGGTGGCGCTGCCCGTAATGTATTTTTCATCTATACCGTTGGCGCGCATAGCGCGCCATTTGTAGTGATCGCCTGCAAGCCAAAGCTCGGTAATGTTCTCCAGCGGTTTATTTTCGAAAATATCCTTCGCAACCAGATGACAGTGATAGTCAATTATCGGCAATTCTTTCGCGACGTCGCGATATAACGCAACGCCCCTGGCGTTGCTAATCATAAAGTTATCATTAATGAAACTCATAGCAGCGCTCCATATTTGCGTGACTCACCAGCCTTATCGTTCAGCGCCTGTGGTTCAGCCGCGTCTTGTGCCGCGCTCAAATCACGGTCGCGCACTTCCGGCATGAAAATGGCTGAAACCAGACCAATCACGGAATAGGCAATCAGCATCGCGACAATCGGCCACCAGGAGCCGGTCATGTTGCAGAAGATCCCCGCCAGCACCGGACCAAAGCCCACCGCCACCAGACCGCCCGCCTCTTTGGAGATGGCCATGCGGGTAAAGCGATTACGCGAGCCAAACATCTCCGCCATGGTGATGTTTTCCAGCGCGAACAGCCCCAGCACCGCGAAGTTATGAATGACAATAATCGAGAGCATAATGACGCCCGGCGCATAGCTTTTATCGACGATAATCGACAGCATCGGGTACGCCAGAATGATGGCGGAAACGTTGAGGAGGATATACGGCAGACGGCGCCCGACTTTGTCCGACAGCCAGCCCAGCAGCGGGATAGAGATAAACCCGAGGATTGAACTTATCATCAGCGCATCGGTGGGGATCGCTTTATCAAACAGCAACGTCTGTACCAGATACCCGGCAAGGAACGTCTGGATCAGACCGGAGTTACCCGCCTGACCAAAACGCAGCCCGGTGGCCAGCCAGAAGGATTTGCTTTTCACCATCGCCCCAAGGGAGGTATCCGGCTTCGCCACCGGTACGGCAGCTTCAGCGTCGTTCACTTTTTCGAAGACCGGGCTCTCTTTCAGGTTCATACGCAGCCAGATGGCAAAGATCATCACGACGACGCTGGCCAGGAACGGCACGCGCCAGCCCCATGCCACCAGTTCTTCACGATCGAGAGCAAAGAACATCACCGCCCAGATCGCCGTGGCACTCAGGGTTCCGCAGTTGGTCCCCATCGCCACCAGCGAGGAGATGATCCCGCGTTTGCCCTTTGGCGCATACTCGGCCAGCATGGTTCCTGCACCGGAGATTTCTGCCCCGGCACCCAGCCCCTGAATAATGCGCAGCGTCACCAGCAGAACCGGCGCAAAAATGCCAATCTGGCCGTAGGTCGGCAACACGCCAATCAGGGTGGTACAGATCCCCATCATGGTGATGGTAATAAACAGCACCTTTTTACGACCGATCCGGTCGCCCATTCTGCCGAAGATAAAGGCGCCGACGATGCGCGCAATATAGCCTGCGCCGTAGGTCCCCATCGCCAGGATCAGCGCCATGGCCGCGGACTGTTCCGGGAAAAAGATCTCATGGAAGACCAGCGCGGCCCCCAGCGAGTAGAGCTGAAAATCCATAATTTGCGGCACTACAAACAGGATGTATGCTGATGTAAGTTGAAAGCAGGCTTAAACCAAAACATTAGCGCAAGATGAATCACTACCCTCCACGGTTTTGAGTTGTTTTGCGCTAATTTTTTGCCCCAACCATGCCCCATTGCCCCATCACACCACCCTGTCATCCTGCATCACGCTGTTGATGAAGAATGTCACCCGCCCCATCACCTCAACCTCTTCCGCAGCCTCCCCCTCTATCGCTTCACCATCATCACAAATCAGCGCCCCGCCCATGACCCTGGCAAACTGAGTCCGTCCGCCGCTGAGGATTAGCAGAACCTGATTCTGTACCAGTCTGGTGCACGGCTCGACAACCGCAAAGCCAATATCTGTCTCAAGCAATCTGCTATCCGCTCCAATGTTACACAGCACAACAGGTGAAAGCTGTTGCTCAACGTAATCCAATGCCGGTGATGGAAAGCCCATTATTGCACCCTCCCCATGTTACGCAGGATCCAGTACCTGTTGTCGCTACCGTCTGTCGTCTTGCCAGCGAAGCCTGGCTGATTGCGCTCTATCCATGCATTGGCATCGGACATGGAAAAGTGCCAGTTGTACTCACGCAGCTTCTCTATGAAGCTATCGGTGCGCAAATACTGGTAACCCTTAGGATTTAGCTGTATTGCCGCAACAAACGCGGTCTTTATGTCTGCTGTGCGTGGCATGATCACCTCACAAATATAACTGTATGTATATACAGTATCGTTTAATATGAGGGTCGATCAAGTGCATGTGTGATGCTACACTTCAGACCTTTCCGAATTCACTGATTTCTATAATGTTAAAGTTATTCGCCAGGTACACATCGATAGGTGTCATTAACACGCTCATTCACTGGGTAGTGTTCGCCATTTGCATCTACGCATTTCATACAGGACAGGCACTTGGCAACTTTGCCGGGTTCGTTGTTGCTGTGTCATTTAGCTTCTTTGCAAATGCCAGGTTCACTTTCAAGTCATCAACCACGACCATGCGCTATATGCTGTATGTCGGGTTTATGGGTTCTCTTAGCGCTGCAGTTGGCTGGGCGGCGGATAAGTCTGGCCTGGCACCTATCATTACCTTAATTCTGTTCTCCGCCATCAGTCTGGTGTGCGGCTTTATCTATTCAAAGTTCATTGTCTTTAGGGATGCGAAATGAAAATTTCTCTGGTCGTTCCGGTGTTTAATGAAGAGGAAGCAATCCCAATCTTCTATAAAACCGTTCGCGAGTTTGAAGGGCTTCAGCAGCATGAAGTAGAGATGGTATTCATCAATGACGGCAGCAAAGATGCGACAGAATCAATTATTAATGCGCTGGCTGTTGCTGACCCGCTTGTGGTTCCGCTGTCATTCACCAGAAATTTCGGTAAAGAGCCAGCGCTCTTTGCTGGACTAGACCATGCCACCGGTGAAGCGGTTATTCCGATTGACGTTGACCTGCAAGACCCAATAGAGGTCATTCCGCATCTGATAGAGAAGTGGCAGGATGGTGCTGACGTGGTTCTGGCGAAGCGTTCTGATCGCTCCACAGATAGCAGACTGAAACGTAAATCAGCCGAATGGTTCTATAAGCTGCACAACAAAATAAGCAACCCGAAGATTGAAGAGAATGTTGGTGATTTCCGCCTGATGTCTCGCGAAGTTGTGGACAATATCAAGCTTCTTCCAGAGCGCAACCTGTTTATGAAAGGAGTTCTTAGTTGGGTTGGTGGCAGAACAGATGTTGTTGAATATGCGAGGGCTGAGCGCATAGCTGGAAGTACAAAGTTCAACGGCTGGAAGTTATGGAACCTGGCGCTTGAGGGAATAACCAGCTTCTCGACATTCCCGCTACGCATGTGGACTTATATCGGCCTTATCGTGGCCGGAATGGCGTTTCTCTATGGTGCATGGATGATTCTGGACACGCTTGCTTTTGGTAACCCTGTGCGTGGATATCCTTCGCTCCTGGTATCAATCCTGTTCCTTGGTGGCGTTCAACTGATTGGGATCGGGGTTCTTGGTGAATATATCGGAAGGATTTATACAGAGGTGAAGCAAAGACCTAAGTATATTTTGAAGGCAAGGAGAAGAAGTGAAAAGGTTTAACACAGCGGGATATGCATTTCTGGTTTACGCTATTGTTATACTGGCGTTAATAATATTCTCAGGTAGAGCATCTCATGTTTTTATAGAGCATGATGACTGGATATTTATGTCAAACCCACCATCATGGTACGGTACATACGGAAGCCCTTGGGCAAAAACCCTATCTGAAGGTAGGTGGATTAACTTCTTGTACTCTTTTGTGCAGAAAGAACTTGATTATAGAGTGATATACTATATTCAGGTTTCATTGTACGCTATCTTGTGTTGGGTGTTCTCATACAAAACGATCGCCAACAATATTGCAAGGATTGCATTTTCTACCTCATTATTCTTGTGCATGCCAATCATTGAAATAATGGGATGGCCTGCCACTCAGACACCTTTTATTCTTATAACGATAGCATTCATTTATTCGTTTGAAGTAAAAAACATATACCTTAGAACATTTTTAGGGTATATCCTTGGGATAATGGCAATACTGACATACCCTGTTGCTATAGCCATTATGTGCATATATATGTCCATAAAGGCATCATGCGATGTTAAATGCAACACGTCAAAAACTATAAAGTGGTTCTTATTCATAGGAGTATTTTATTTCCTGACCTACCTATCAGGTGTTTTAATAATTTATACATTAAACAGTAACTTCCATGGTGTTTTTGGGGTTGTGATAGAAGCATGGAGGAATCCAAAGCCTGTACATGATTACGCCTCGCTGATGGATAACATAAGAAGTACATCACTGTATTTCTTGGATCTTGTTGAGTACTACGGGTTTCTTCTCGTTCTTCTTCTTATCTCAGTCGCTGTAGTTTTAACCACTTCATTTAGATATGCATTAGTTTTTATGTGCCCTATTGTTCTGTCAATGACAATAGATATATTAATACATGTTTATTCTGGTGTTGATGTTCCCGCAAGAAGCACTGCATGGCTCTGGTTTGGGTTTGCTTCCATCCTGATTTTACTTTTAAACAGTAACACCTCTGGCTTCAAAAAGTTTCTTGTTGCCGTGTCTCTTGCATCATTAATATATATGGGAATGTCATACTGGTTCGATATATACAAACCAAGATATATAACAGAGGTTACTGAAAATAGCCTATACAAAGAGATATCAACATACGGCGATACGTCTTTTTACTTATGCACAAAGTCAATGTCTATAGACGGCATGCCTAAGCGTGGCGTACATGCATTCATGTTATCAATGTACAAAAAACACAACATTACAACCAGACTTATTCCATGGGATATTTGCGTTAAGCAGGCAAATTATGGAAATGGGTTTATCAGAAAAGATTCACTTGGTAGACCGTACATATTCCTGAATAAGCCATAAGTATAGCCCTCCATAATGGAGGGCTTTTTTGTTACTGTAGCTTTCTTCGCATCCCTTCAAGAAGAATATTCTGCCAGTCAGCATATGAAAGACCATAGTATTGACCGAAGTTCTCTGAATCAGGGTCATCAGCATCACTATGGCCTACCAGCATACCCATTAGGTCAAAGTCATCTTCTTCCTTAAGCCTGCTAATCCATTCTTTAGTGATAACAATGCCATAATGAACCTTACCAGTATCATTCAGAACATAGCGCTTTATAGGGGTTTCTATGGCAAGCTGAATAAGGCTTTCAGGAATATCCCTGATGTCTGATTTTAACCTTTCATCGGAGCTAACATTGGGGTTTGTGGTGAGATATGCGGTTATATATCTGAGGCCGGCATCTCCTAGATTTGATACTCCTGATTGTGTAGGTCTTATCGTTGGTGCCTGCAGACCATCACTTCCTGCATAGACTTCAAACGGAGCTCCAGAACCAACTGCTAACTGAAGGCTCCTATTAGCGTATGCTCTAAGGGTGTTGGTGTCTCTTTGCTGGATAAATCCTGTGTTTACTCCATTCCCCCAGAAATCTATTAATTTTGTAATAGACCCAAGTTCAGTACTAACCCTTAATACATCCTGTCCGTCTATTCTGCTGTAAAGTTGATTAGTTAAACGCTCAGCCCCTATGATTAACGTAGAATTCTGAGATGCGCTTGTATCATATTGCGGATCTCCAATCATAGTTCCTGAAGATTGTCTAAAACCTACAAATCTGTTGTTTTTAGCATTTGAAACAAGCCACGCCCTAATCTGATTAGTTAATCCTGCCCGTCCATCTGTACAAGCATTAAAAGAGGTATCGCTAGCTACCAATATGCAGTTTACCATTGTGTTATTCCAGGCATTTGGCTGAATGAAGAACCCAACCCCACCATTTGGAATCCCATCAAATGTCGTTCCGTTGCTAGCCGTATAATCCTTTTTGCTAGGCGAGTCAGCCTGGCACATGTTTAAGTTATTGTTGGATGCATTGATAAGGAACGCAACCCGCATTTCTATACCAGCAGTTCCTGTGTCGTAACCGTTATTGTAGTAACCAGACCAGCAGTGAATCTTGTCAAAGAGATTTGAACCGCCACCGATATATACACCTACAGGGCACCACAATATAGCTCCATTAGAATAATGCCCATCACCTGCTGTTACGTTAAGTCCTGAGACAGCTGCCTGATACGTTTCTCCTGACTGCCTAGGAACTGCTGACAGTGTCAGCCTAAAATTGCTGAGGAAGAACTCATACCCTGGTGGAGCCACGCTAAAGCACTCTAGAGCAGTGTTTACAACGATAATACTATCCCATATTGCACCGTAAGCATTTGAGATATATACGCCTTTACACTTCTGGTTGTTTCCATCAAGTGTTATGTTTTGTGCTCTTCCCCAGTACCTGTTTGAATCTGTTGAAATCATTGGCTTACTCGCCCAATCAACAGCGGTTGATGCTCTTAGCGTAATGTTTCTTAGGTTGACTCCACCTCTAATAGTGATGGTGTTTGATATCAGCGCAATACCTGACCCACCATCCAAAACATACGTGCTGTATTCGCGGTTTGCTCGTGGAATTTGAGTGTCGTTAATGAATGCATTGTACGGAATTGCATTGATGGCAGCCTGTATAGCTGCTGTGTCATCAGTCACACCATCGAGTTTCGCGCCAAAATCCTTAAGGCTAACCACCTGTAGGTTAACGCTTTGCTGATTTCTCGATGATCCATTCCAACGAGTGTTTTTATATCCAAGAAGTGACGCCCCTTTTCCATTTTCTGTGCTAGACAGATTAGAGTTAATAGCATCAATATTGCTTTGAAGGCTGGATTGTACGTTTGCAAGCTCAGTGTCGCTTGCGGCACCACCGACAAGATTAACGCCGTTTGGCTCTGCCAGTTGATTAAGTACATCCTGTGCTGACCCGCTCGCAGGCGCAACTACTTGAATATTTCCTGTTGAATCGAAACTTATGACTTTGTTAGCGCGTTGAGCGGCAACCGGTAAAGGAGAAAGGTTAACGTCTGTTGATCTTACCGTTTTACTAACTGCATTGGATGCAATAGTTGCGCTATCTTGAGCTGATGCCGCGCTTGCCGCTGCGGCTAATTGTGATGCCGATGCTGACTGGGAGCTACTTGCTGCGCTATTGGCTGAGCTTAATGCGGAACTGGAACTTTGCGATGCTGAAAGCGAGGATTGAGACGCTTCCTGAGATGCTGTTTGAGCTGATGCTGAAGCAGCAATTGCTACTTCAGACGCCTCTTTTGCTTCGCTTGCATAATCAGGAGATTTTCTTGCCTCCTCAGTGTAGTTTTTGCACTGAGCCGCTGCCACTTCAGCTATTGATGCATACTTTTTTGCATCATTAGTGTTTGATATGCTCATTTAATACCTCAATAGCCAAATGCTCGCCAATAAAAAGGAACGGTTTCAGATGCCCTTCTACAAGAAACATAAAAGCTGAAGGAGCTTGAATTAAATGAATTCAGCCATGCCGTTTCCTGAAGACCCGCTCCAAGGACATCTGCAACAGAGAAATAAACACCAGTACACGCAGTAGGGAAAGGTTCAGGGAATCTAATCAATATCCCCTGGCTTTCATATACTCCAGAATATGAAGTGGTACCTGTCACCCCTGATGAACTTCCCCACATTTCAATTTCACCGTTGCTTCTATATGAAATTTTTGATGATGAGTTTAATTTTGGCCGATAAGAAATCAGATAAATTCCAGATGCGTCACCGTATATATCGATACTAGCAATTCGATAAGAAAGGTTTACGCTCGCCCCCCCTGGCGAGCTTAATGAAATGGTGAAATTGCCTGTAGTATTATTTACTATGGTCCATTTCTTAGACCATGCAGGGAAGGTTATGCTTATATTTGACGTTAGCAATCCGTTTATGACGATGGTATCTTTTGCTGCCTGCAAAGAGCTTAAAATTAATGAAGAAGAACCAACAGACAAAGTTGTAATGCCGTACGCTTCAACGGGGACCCATCCTGTAGATGCTCCAGTTGATGACTCTGGAGCGGTAGAGTTTCCTTCTATAACATTTAACCATTTATTTGATAGGGATGAAGAATTTATTACCGCTCCCTTTGGGTAACCTGATACTGAATCAGCAAAGTCAGTATTAAATTGATAACCCCCTCCAGCATCCGCCCATCTTTGTTTCTGTGTTATTTGATATAACACACCATTCATATCCTTGCCTGATGGAGGAATTCCACCTGCGCTCAGCGGTTGCATTGTGATGTCTGGGAATCCTTTATCGAAAGTTGCTATTCCGCTGTTGTCAGTTGTCGTGCTTGAATCAACTGGAATGGTATTTTTTAGACCATTCACACCAAATGCTTTCGTAATTCTTAAGGGGGTATCAGAAGAGTTCATGTCATACCTGCTGAACGATGTTAACTGTCACCCCAATAGGGGCAGGAAGTGCGCCTGAGCTCTGGACAATTGCAAGCTCTGCTGTAGTAAGTTGAAACTCAAATACGTAACTCATGACCATTTCACCATCATTTCTGACGTAGCATTTGCCATTGTCGCCGAACATAAACATCAGTAATTTATTCAGGTTTGGAATGGTGCAGTCTGAGATATTTGCCGCAGCTTTCATCATGATTAACTTGCGGTAAATATCATTTGTGAGGGTTACAGTTGAAGTTAAAAGTTCGCCAGAATAAAACGGTGCCTGATTAAACGGCTGTGGATCATCTACAACAGGTGGGTCTGATGACGCCTCATTGAATCCGAAGTAAATCTTGTTTTCTGTCACCGTCAACTGTCTGCTGACAACCACGATTTTTCCCCACACATCAAGGCCGTAGGTATCTGCCGTCTGGATGTTCCATATCACGTCATAGAAATCATCGAGAAAGCTTTCAATGCCTACTGCTTCATTGAACGAGTAAATCAGGGATTTGAGTTTTGGGCTGTCGGCATATTGCGTCAGGATGGTATCCGCGACGTTTATCATGCCAGTGTCACCGAGATGTTAGATGCGTCCAGTGTAGGTACTTCATCAATGCCAAAGGATGCAGATGTTTGATATGTCGTTCCGTCACGACTGATGGTGATGCTAAAGATATCTACGTTGTCACTATCAATGGCCTGAACGCCTGCGTAGTAACGGCCTGCATAAATGGTTGAGCCAATACGTGCTCTTGTTCCACCATCCTCGCCATTGAAAGAGCTAAGGATGGCGGATCTAACTCTGTTGACGATATCACCAGGTAATGCGTTATTGTCTGCCAGTTCAACCTTGAAATAGACGCTTACCGCTGATGGAGTTTCCCATTTAATTTCATATTCAGGGTAAGGCTGAACGTAGTTAACATCGTCCACCACCGTGTATGTGGTGTTGCCAACCATTGACGGTCCCGGAGGAAGCTTCTGCCAGATCGCTTTTGCGATATCTTCCGACGCGCCACCGTACACGCATACGTAGAGCGAATGAGGCTCCAGAGATACGTTAGTGAATCCCTTCGTAACCGTCAGGCTGGTGTTGTTCTGCGTCACGTATGCATCAGTGACACCACTGACTGCCAGTACGTTGGCGTATACCGCTCCGAGTTGATTGTTGGAGTTACCAGCAACCGACTGCTTGCGGCGATACTCAAAGTTAGCCCTACTCTCTACTTCATTACCCAACACCCCGGCAGTAGCATTGGTGATACCTGACCATCCCTGTATTGCACGGTAAATCGTGTTTAAAGCACCAATGGGACATGCAATGGGGCCAGATGCCTGATTCTGGAACACGACATCGACAGCGCCAGACGATGGGATAACAGCATCAGCCAGAGAGAAGTACAGGTAACCGCTGGTATCCTGCGCAATGCTGTTAGCCGGGATAACCGTTCCGACAAGACCGGTACACGTAGCAGTTACCGTTGTGCCAATTGCTGCGATACGGTCAATGAAGTAAATCTGTCCAATCGCATCCTGCATGCGACCTTCAGCAAAGTCAGGGTTAATCTGGTTAACCAGCCATGCCAGGTTGTCGTTCTTGTCTCCGATGATTGCCGTATCGCTCATGGCAATCTGTCCCTGCGGAGTCGTCAGACTCTTACTCATCCCTCCGCCCATGGCGGTATCAAGGTCAGTTAATCGCCCGTTGAGAATGTCTATCTCATCAGGAACGGCAATGCCGGTAGCGGAAAACGTGACAGAGGGGACGGCTGTGCTAACTGTTACTTCAGCCATTTGTTACCTCAGAATTGGATTGTGGTCCGAACGTTGTTCGTGTCGGTTATAGTCATGACGCCGGATGCAAGGCGATCTGCTTTGCCAACAGTTGTGGTGCAGAATGCAGCCTGAACGTAAGGGAGTTTTTTGGCCTCAGTTGCCATTTTGGTATTGATGAGCTGAGTGCCTGGCCAGTGACCGAGAATTCGCTCGTAATACGGAATCCCCAGCGTGGTGTCATACCAGGGCTCACCGAGGAATGTTGAGCACGCGCACGCTACATCCTGCGCTACTGCGTAAGGATTGGCTGTGATTGCCATGCTTCCGGTGTCGTCTAGCGTGATATCCCACTGGTCAGTCAAAAGCAGTGATTTGGTGAGCATGTAAACTCCGGGCAATAAAAAACCCGCCGACGCGGGTTAGTTTGTTGGCGTTCCGGTGTTTCCGGAGCCTGTTTGTACGCCGCCATGTTTATGCGTACTGAGGTGAATGCCGTTCCCCGTGACTTCTCCTGTCGCGGTAATCGTTCCACCAAATGTCGCGTTACCACCGAAGCTACCAGAACCCTGAGTAAGCTGCCCGTTTGCCTCAATGATTGGAGCATTGAGAGATATTTTGTCATCAGCATTGACTACAACGGTGTTCCCATTAACCTGGACAACCAACGGCGAGACGATGTCTATTCCATCATTGGCGAACTTCACATACTGGCTTGGCTCTGCATTCAGCACGCCGCCTAGATAGATGGCATCAGAATAGCTGTGCGTGCGATTCGACCCTGGCAATGCGGATTGTTTTGTCTTCTTCACGGCCGTGATATCGCGATCGCAAATGGCAATCATACCAATATCACCTTCGACGGGAGGCATTATCACCGCGCTGGCACCGCGCTGCAGCCTCCAAACCGGAACGCCGTGAATCACTGAGTTAGGAATCAGATCGCCGCCACCTGTAAAGCCTTCTACCATCGGCTTCACAGAAACAACCTCTCCCGACTCGCTAACCGAAGTTACTATCGCCAGAGTGATGAATGATTTTCCCATCAGAAACTGATGCATCAGGAATTGCTGTGAGTTGGCATCGGTTGCCGTGTCCTGAGGCCGCGTAGTAAATAGGTTCATTACTGCCTCACTGTTAGCTGTCCGATTGATGCCCACACGATGGTTGCCCACGGAGCGCCTTCAGTCCATGTCGAAAGATAGTGAATTGCCGACTGTACCGTATAAACCCCGCTTCCGTTCGGTAATGAGGTTTCTATCTGCACCTTGCGACCGCGCAAAATCAGATCGCTGTACTGGCACTGGAAGTTAATCCCGTAGTTACTGAATACCGGGTATCCAATTAAGCCGTGCTCTGGTGATATGAGAGGTATTGTGTCGTCGATGCTTCCACCCTGCGGCCAGATATAAATAGCACCCAACCTAAAATCAATCTCGATTCCTGCAGCGTGAGCGCACTGCTGAATCTGCGCTATCGGGTTTCCTTCAAAATAAGGATTCTCAAGCTTCGCCAGAACGCCGTTGTTAACCACCGTATAGCCGATGCTTGCGGCTATAGTCGTGATGATTTCAGCAACACTTGCAATACCTTCCTTTGAGAAAGGCGGTGCAGTGATTGACTGGTCGAACCCGGTAGAAAAGGCACTGATTATCAGTGGCGCATCAGGCATCTGGTTAAGGTCGGCAAAGCAGTTAGTGATAGAGCCGAAGAATACCGGCCTGTCATCTGCCCATACCTTCATCATGTTCTGCTTGGCACCGTTTAACTGGATGCCCTTGTAGCTCAGCAGAGCCATGTTTTCGATGCTCAGCCCAAACACCCTTGCTTCCAGTGTTGTTCCTGATATGCCGCCGTAAGCGCCTATCTCTATTTCCGCCTTGATATTGTCGATGGTCAGAATGTTATTTCCTGACTCATCGAAAGCACCGTCTTTCAGCGTGAACTGAAATTTCAGCGTTCTCTTTTTATAGGTCATGCTGCCATCTCATCTGCTGTGGCATAGAACAGCTTGAATCGCGTCCCAAGCTCGTCATAAACAGGGTCGAGGCTTCCTTTGGTATCAGCGAAGAAAAGCTCACCTTTGAAGCCAAGATAGGGATAGCGGACTATCTTGTTGCAGTTATGGCAAAGAACTCCCTGAGCTATCCACAAATTATCCAGGCCAACATCGATAAACAGGCCTGTAGAGCGCTGTACGATGCGCAAAGTTACTGACTGACCATCAAGGTTGACGCTTACTTCCTGAGCCTTGAGAGGCTTGAGAGAAATGTTCTGCATCAGGATAGCCCCGCTACCAGTTCATCTACCGTTGTCGCAAGGTTTTTAATGGCCGATGTTGCCGCCCCATTGATGGCACTAGTCGCTCCTGAAGTTGCATTGCTAACGGCATTCGTTACGGAGGTGGCTACTGTTGTAGCGGCACTGGATACTGACTCTTTCAGGCCAGTTAACGCACCTTTGACATCTTCAAGCGTGGAGTTTGTCGCCGTTGAGTTAGCCTTCTCCGTAACGACGCTGGCTGCCTTGCTTGTGCCGTTTGATGTGGTGTTGCTGTTTGCCGTGGTACTTGTGAGGGTGACTTCAGCTTCCTGCAAAACAGCCTGGAATATGGCTTCCACCGTCAGAAGGGTCACATCGCGATCTGATGTCCGGTAATTGTATCGAACCAGGTCATAGTCTTCATATGTCGTGTCCGGCGTCTCTATATCGTACACCTGCGCATCAGCAACCATCGCATCAAGCGCCGCCAGCATGTCTGAGCGACTCGTCAACGTGAAGTTGGTCAGATTGGGGATGCTACCGCTAAATCCCGTCCATCCTTCCAAAGTAAACAGCACCCGGATAATAGGCGGTCGTTTTACCTTGTTAAAACTGCTGTAAGAACCCTGCTCAATTGGAGCCGACACCACTGATGCATCAGCCCCATACTCAATTCCAAGGAATGAGGACGGAGACAATGCCATTAAGCCTGATTTCAGGTAAATCCCGTAACCAGGCGAAAGGGTACTGTTGATTATGGAGAAGATATTGCCGCTGTTTATCGCGCTGAGTAGCGTTGTTTCGTTCAGTGAAAAGGCCATATTATCCCTGCCCTGACATTGCTGGATTCACCAGGCGGTTTCTCTGAAGGTTTCTCTGGATATCAGCACCCAGAGCATTGGCGTTTCCGGCCGATGTCTGCATGTCGATTTTGCCGATGTTGATGTTGGTCTGGCTTCCGGCAGCAGCTGGCATATTGCGTGAAGCAGATGAACCTGCACCTAACTGAATGCCTCCCATGATGTCAGACGAACTGATATAGCCCTTACCGTTCTCATGGTCGACAATACCTTTCATCAACCTTGCAATTGTCGCTGTGTCGCCTGAATCCAGCACCTCGTTAGCACCTTTCCCTGTCGCTTTGGTAAGCGCAGAAATATAGGCGTCGACATTGTTATTGTCCGATGCTGGGGCATAGGTTTTGACGATTGAGGAAAGGGTATTGATGCCGCGCTTAAAGTACAGTTGAAGCTGCTTGTAGAGCGCTGCAACACCATGCTGCATTGACTCGAACACCGCAAATCGACCGCCTTCACCACCTTCAGGTGTCGCTCCAGCCTGCCCGGCATAGTTCAGGTTTCCGGGGTTGTTGTTGCGGATGCCACGAGGTGCTGATTTGTAACCATCGCCACGGGGTAACTCAATGCCCGTTTTGTCGAATATCCAGTCGTGAAGTTGCTTACCCCATTCCGTGGTTGTGTCTGTTCCTGCGCTTCCATTCAGGAAGTTTGTCACCGGATTGTCAGTCAGCCATGAGTATTTCTTTTCAAGCTGCTCTGCGTACTTTTGAAGTTCAACCAGACCGGCGATCATGCTCACGCGACCGAGCGCTGTGAGAGCGCCTCTGACGCCTCCTATAGAGCTGGTCATGCCTAACAGCCACTTCCCGCCAACGAACACCAGAAGAAGTTTGAGTGCGTTTTCCAGACCGCCCACAGCATCAACTACTTTGTTGATTTCATCTGCTGTGTCGGAGAAGAATTTGCTAATTTCTGGTCCGTGAGTGCTAATCCATATCCCGAACTTCTCAATCAGGGGAATGAGCTTCTCGATGTATGGAATTAGCGCCTCATAGAGCACCTGAGATGCCGCAGTAAAGTTCTGCTTCATCTCCTGCAGGCGGCGGTTAAACTCCAGCGCCTTTCTGGTTGCTTCGTCTGTGGCTCTTGATATCTTCGCGAAACGGTCAGCATCCTGAACCAGCGAGCCGTTAGCAAGCCCCTGCTGAGTGGCATTATCAAAGCCAAACATACCACCAAATCTGCGCTGAGCATCTTTGCTTAACTTGCCCCAGTTGCTGGCAATCTTGCGCATGATTTTTTCGGCGTTGTCATTCTGGTAGTCGAAGTTAGCGCCTGTTGCACCGGCGAATGATGCCAGGGCACCGAAAAGCGGGTCATCCTGACCGCCACCGGTACGAATGTTTGTCAGCGTCTTCTGGAAGTTACCCAGCGTACCTGCCATGCGTTCTGCAGTTGAACCGGCTGCTGCTGCTGCTCTCTCCCAACCATCAAGTGATTTAGCCGAGATATCCAGAGCGCGTGATTCAATCCCCAACCGCATCAGGTCTGATGTCATGTTGGTGATGAAGGTCTTGATACCCTGCGCCGATAAGGTAACGCCTACCAGTGCAAGTAATTCTGTTCGGATTGAGCCAAAAAATGAGGCCGCTCTTTTACCTGCGGCCTCCATGTCTTTAGCTGTCTGGTCAGCATTCTTTCTGGTATCGTCCAGGCCTTTTTTTACTTCTGTCTGGCCTTTCTTGAATCCGGAAGAGTCAAGACCAAGAGTGACTACCAGTGAGTCAATAATCGTTGGCATCAGCCATTCTCCTGAGCCCTGTTGATGACCATTTGGTTGTAATTGTCGACTGTGATTATCTCAAGCCACCACCATAAATCCTCTACGCCAAGCGTTGTGCTTAGTTCTGTCAACGAGCATTTGCCCGATGACAGGACCGTCGCTATTGTTTTAGGTACGTTGGCATAGTCGGTCAGGCCAGCGATTTGCTGCCCCATTACCGGAGGGATGTCTAACTGGCGGCGGCGGTCAAAAAATCGACGTGCAGCTTAAAGACTTCACCGCGAAGCTTCAGGCGAGTCATAACTTCTTCAGTGTCATCATCAATCAGTGGTCGCTTGATGTTTTGATCTGCTGGGTTTGGCACCGCCTGAACGCACTTCATCAGCTCGTCCAGGAGAGGCCGTGCATCCTCTGGAGGGATTTTAGCCACCATTTCGAGGCCGACTTTCGCCATGCCTGCCATACCCATATCTGAAAAGTTATCCGGAAGATTAACGCCGTTTTTAGCCATTGCCAGTCCGGCACGAATTGCCCACCACTCAGCCTGAGTAGCTGACATTTCGCGAATGTAGAAAACCTTCCCATGGTCTCGGCCTTTATCTTCGACGGTGTAGAAAATCTCTTTGCGTGCCATGTTAGTCCTTATGCGTTGTACGCTTCGCCCACGACTGATTCCCAGTTAATCTGGAAGGTCATTGCCTGCAGTACGCGCTGCGCATCAGGGATAGCTTTAACTCGCTGCAGGATGCCGTTGGTCAGTGTGAACTTGCGACTAATCGCCGGGAGAATGATTGTTGCGTTGCAGCGGAATACTGCCTTTGAGGTCAGAGACGTCAGCTGCCAGGTCTCGAACAGTTCACGAGATGGACTGTCAGGCATGATTGTGATCGTCTGCAGATATTCACCGAAAACGAAACCGCCAGAGAGCTTACCGTCAGCGCCACGGACGGAAACCGCCATTTCTGTATCACCCAGAGCAAACATCGCGTCCGCTGCATACCCCTCAAGCGTTTGAGCGCTGGGGAACAGGTTGGTAACAGTGAGGGCAAAAATAGAGTCTGCACTCGTAATTGTGTTAGACATTGATTTGCTCCTTACTGAACTTCAATTGAAGCGAGAGTGATTTTCTGTACGCAACCACCGTCGCAGTACCACAGGGTCATGCTCGGGCTTGTGCGCTCATGACGCTGCGTAGGCGTGGCATCTGCGATATACAGGTAATAACCCTTAGCAATCAGCGATGGAGAGATATCAGAGCCTACGGCATTCTGAATTTCGGAAATCTGAGAGCTGGACAGCGTTACGCCAGTGCGGATTGCGCCAAACACAATTGCCTGGTTCAGGGTGTCTGCAAATGACGCCTCGATGATCGCCTTGCCGCGTGCGTTATAAGGAATGCTGCGATTGGACTGGAACAGTTCGATAGCGTCCTGCATCAGGTTGGCATTCAGCCAAATCTGGAAGCAGAAGGAGTCAAACCACTTGAAGTCACCGGTAATGGTGCCGTCAGCCCAGTAACGGGTATCGTAGTTATTCGCCGTGTACGCGCCGTAGAAGTTGTAGCCGTTGGCAATCAGCGCATCGTAATTTGCTGACGTAGTTACTTCCGGAAGCAGGCCGCCCAGAGAGCGGAACTTGAATGGTACGCGGCCTTCCTGACGGTCGAAGTCAAGAGATGCGGCGTAACCAATAACGCTAGCTGCATGGGTCTGGTCACCGAACACCGGTACGACGTTGGAATAGTCGTATGTGCTGATGATTTTGTACGCCAGCGTGTCAGTTGAGCCAGATACCAGCGCGGATTCTTCCAGCGTGAATGGCACATAGCCGAACCGGTAATTCTGACCGTTAACCCATGCCGAAAAGTCCAGCGCCTCTTGCTCAGTCGGCGTGAAGGATGTAGTGAAGATTGCCCAGTTCTGAGAGCTATCAAGCACTGACTGCATCGCCGTGGTCACTACTGCTGCATCTGCGCCCTGTGACAACTGAGCGCCGGTAGCGGCTGTCAGTTTCAGGCCAGCAGACAGCGTTCCTGTTGCGTAGGTGATGGTGCTCGCTGCACCATCAGTTGCGCTGGTGATGATAAAGCGCTTCTGAGTGGTGTCGTACTCCACTGTTACGCTTGAACCGATGCCTGTTTCAATCAGGTCAGCAGCCATGGCAAAGCTTGTTGCTGTGCTCAGGTCAATACTGGCTGATGTCACCGCAGTGCCGTCAACGGTCATGGTCAGTACACCGCTCAGCAGTTTGAGCTGGTCTAACGTTACTGCCGCCATTGAACCTGAGCGCAACCATGCTGCCGCTGCTTCCGGGTTAAACCGTGCAAACAGCAACGCTCCTGGTGTTTTTGTGGAATTGTCGTATCCCTGAAAATACACTTCAGCCATGCTGAATTCAGCTGATGCACTACCGAAATAGGCCGATACGTCTTCTTTATTCGTGAATGTGATAACACTCCCAACCGGAGCATAAGCGCTGTCGGTAAGGATGAGGCCATTCAAGTCAAGCGCTGAACCGCCAGCAGGCAAAACGCCAGGGTTAATCTGGACGTCCTTTCTTAATGGGATTGCCATTTATTAACTCTCCGGAGGGTATTTTAAATCTGCGGCAATAACGCCGACTGTAATGCTGTCCATGAAGTCCTGGCGTGTGGTAACAGACGGGTTAAATTGCCCGATAAATTCCATCGTCCAGCGGCCTTCGTATTGTTGCTCGCCGTTTATCATCGTTGTCTGATGAGGGTCAGAGCAGTAAAGAGGGGTGATGACGTTGCCGTTTTGTCTGAACCACTCACAGGCAAAGTCTGAGCGGATTAACGTACCGATGATTGCAGCGTTATCTGCCGCGTTCTCGCCATAACAGTCAATCTGACAAGGCCATTGCGTGCTGCGCTGGTTGAGTTGCTTGCCCTCGCCATACACGCCGTTGTCGTCGTATTTGACGCGGTTGGTAGACAGGCCTATCTGCTTCAGCGGCGTCATGATGATGAAGTCATGAAGCGGCATTGGCGTGAGGTTCTGCTGACCTACCAGCACGTTATCTATGGTGAGTCCGGTGATATCCATCAGAAACGCCTGCAGGGCAATACGCAGGTCAAGCTCTGTGATGTCTACTGTGGCTGTCATGGTGACCTCTGCAGGTTAACAATCACTCGGCACCAGTCATGCCACAACTCAGGAACCTTCACTACCAACCACTGCTGACCATTAACGATAAGAATGTCTCCACCATTTTGCTCTGGTCGATTCACGCCGTTGAAGTTTCCATTCAGATACGCGCTTTTTAAGATGCCCTGAATGTTGATGGCATCTACCTGACGTAAGTCTGTGGACGATAGCTCCTGCATCTGCACTTCAACATCAACGTTGCTGTACGTCTGCTCTCGCTTTCCGCCAGGTAACGTAGTGAATCCGGTATTAATCCGGAACACTCCATTTACGTTGGGGTTTATTGCTCTCGTGGCGCTATTGGCTATGCCTCTCAGGTTCATACGCCATCCTTAATGTCGTAATCGACGCTGTTTAGCATGTGGGATGTTTCAATGAGTGGCTTAGAGAAGCCCTTTTTGGCGATCGTAACTGGAGATAACGCAGGCTCCATCAAATCCCTGATTGAGCCTTGCAACTGGCCTTTAATGTGCTCACCCATCAGCCCCAGCATCGTTTCTGCGTCGTAACCGGTAGCCTCGGCTATCTTCGCAATATCCTGCGGCCATTCGGGTGACTTTTCGGCGATCATGTTTCGGAAGAATGGGCGTGGCGGCCTGTTCATTGCCGGGTCGCCATATTCGTTGGCTGCGGCAACCATTGGTACAGATTGTCCGTCAGGGTATGTTGCCCCTTCAAGGAATCCGACCCTTAGCGTTTTACCATCACCAAGCTTTTCCGCCAGTTCAGCAAGTTTCGCCTCTAAAGCTGCGCCACCACTAAACGTGGTCATGCTCACCTCCGGGTAACTGGCCTGCGGTAATAATGTCCTGGATATAATGATGGTGATGCGCCAGGGACATATTTAAACGTCCTGTAAGGAGCGGTAGCCTGCCAGTAAGCAGCGCCGTAAGGTGTCTGCAGATACCACCATGAAGATGGGCTTACAGGAACCTCACCGGTAGACACAGACACAGACCCTTCAGATGCGCTAGCAACCCTTCCTACAAGTCCGGATGGCTTCTGACCACCCACACCTGAATTAAGGGCGGCAATGTGCGCCACGAGCATATTAAGATACACCGCACGCACATTTACATCGGTAACAGGACTGCAATCAGTGTTATCAAGGTAGACCGTTGCCTCAACGAAATACGCATTCAGCAGCGTGTCACTTACCGTGTCAAACTCGGGGTAACGCTCACGGAATGCGTTAATGTCGAAAACAACGATCGCCATGATTACTTACCGTCCGATTTTTCGATGCCAGGCATCGGCTTGTCCTGAGGAAGCCCCTCAAGGCCAGACTTGACCTTGGCGTTCTCGGACGCTTTTGCCTGTGCGCTGTTGGCTTTTGCTTGAGCAAAAACGAGCTCATTCACGACATAAGGTTGCTCTTTATGAACTGAAAGCCACTTCTCGAACGCATCCTTGTCTACGCCATCGGTCAGACCATAACCGCCAATGACATTGGCAGAATTGGAGCCATTCAGCGTTACCGTGTAGCCATCCTGCTCAACAATCAGGCCATTAGGAAGTTTGCAACCTACTACGATAGTCTCTGCCATGAATTAAACCCCGATCATGCTGGCGATACCCAGCGGTTGACGAATGATTGCACCCCATGTGCCGCCTGATTTCTTCTGCTTCCAGCTGGATTCTTCAACCACAACTGCGTGCGCACGCATCTTCTCGGTGAATGCTGCATAAGCGGTATCCTGCTCGCCAAGACGATCTGCAATCAGCTGTACGAGCTCACCCGCATCAGTTGAATACTCAACTGCAGTTTCAACACGCAGATTAGGGAAGTTTTTCTTCAGCAGGTCAGACACGTTGACGTTGTACATGTTGGTCTTGGTCAGGTTCACCTCTGAGGTTGGTGACATCGCAAGAGTCATTGGGTCGGTACGCGAGATAAGACCTTTGGTCTGAGAAACGAGCTGTGCATACAGGCGACCCGCGATATCGTCGTACACTGCCTGACCATCTTTAGACGCCCATGTTACTGCGCCGCCTGAACCAGTCGCCCCGGGGGTGATAGGAGCTGAGAGTGCAGGATCGTTCAGCAGGCCATAGTTCATCAGGCCGTCGATACCGAAGAAGTAGGACTTGTTCTGGAACTTATTCAGCACCAGAGCAGATGCTACGTTAAGCTCTGCCGCGTAACCGATACGCGCAGCGCCGTACATATCCAGCTCACGTTCACCCCAGCGGGTATGAGTCTGGTAATGGTAAGACTGGCGAGGAACCCAGTTAACGTTCGCTGCAGTCATGCCGTTGTTGTTGAAGTCGCCATATGAGCTGGTCTCACCGGTGCTTTCAACGATTGGGAACTGCGCGGTCAGGGTAGTCCAGTCGCCTTTCTTCACTTCACCAATGATTTCAGCTGCTTTCATTGGCGTGACCAGAACGCGAATCAGTTCAGGGTCAACGTAGTTGGTGAAGTAGGCAGGGATACCTGCGTTATTCGCGGTAACCATGGTTGGCTGAGCATCCATAGCCAACTGGAAGTTTTCTGCGAAGTCAGGCTTCAGGTAGTCTTTCGCGCCCGGCAGAATGATGCCGTATTTGCCGCTAGCAGCGGAATAGTGTTTCTGAAATTCGTTCATTACTTGCTCCAGGTGCTGATTTTGACCAGTTCGCCTGCATCACAAGCGCTACCAGCATAGAAAGGCGTTTCGACTGCGCCGGAAATAGTTGCTCCTGCAGCACCGGTCTTAATGGTGCCATCAGCAAGCACAGCAAAGATTTTCTGTCCACGAGTTGCTGCAGTTGCGGTACGTGCCCAGAAGTCGCCAGCGGTCATCAGGGTTACTTCACGGCCTGGCTGAATGAGCATTGAAGCTTCACCAAGCCATACAGTGATTGAAGCCTGACCATCGCGATGAACGAATCCTGAAGGAGCGCCGGTGCCGGTATTTGATGCGACACCATCGACAGCCCACGCAAAGCGCCCTACGGTCAGACCGCTAGTGCCAGCTACCAATGCTGCTTCGCCTGCCAGGAAAGTGGCGTGAGGGTTGGTGCTCGCAAAGCCACCTTCAACACCCGGTGCTGGGTATTGGTTAATTACACTCTGAAAACCTGCCATGTTAGAAACCTCGTTTCAGTTTGCCAGCGGTCGGGAAAGCTTTCTCAAATTCGCTGTGAGATGCGGAATCCTGCGCAATGACAGGGCGTTTGTTGTTCTGCTGCTCGATAGCCATTTTGACCATCTTAGGGAAGGCCGAAGGGTGAACGCCTTCGATATCCACGCCAGCCTGCTCAAGTGCAGTGCGGTAGACATCATCAGCGGAGTCCATTGCAACGACATCGCCAATCAGTGGGCGCACAGCCTGCTCAGCTTCACGCACTTTGCGGAAGTTCTCAGCCGCACGTTTGGTTGCGCTGTCTGCTGCTAAACGGATCGCACTATCCATTGCCGTTTTGGAGACTTTGTCGTCTTTTTTATCGTCTTCATCGCCTTCGTCTTCGGCTGGCTTTTTCTTTTTATCATCGCTGTCTTCGTCATCTTCGTCGTCAGCGGTTTTCTTCTTATCGTCGTCCTTGTCGTCATCCTCGTCTTCAGCCGGTTTCTTTTCTTTCTCATCTTCTTTTTCAGCTTCATCCAGCGCCAGAAGCGCCTTCCGTACTTCAGCCTCCAAATCAGCATCAGCTGCCAGTAACGGCTTCAGCGTTGCGCGAATAATCGCGGCTTTACGTTTGCTCATGAGCATTAACTCCGGGGGTAATGAATCTGCGACCAATACGTCGCTTCCTGCGCGGCCTCTTTCAACCAGCGCTACGTGGTTCCCGATGATGTCCCGCATGATGCCGTCATACGGCTCTCCATTCGGTGTAACTCCGGGGGTCATGTCAGCGACGTATTGGTACGACGAAGACAATTCTTCCTGCTCTTCCGTCTCAATACCGGCGATTGCGGAGTCGTCCCAAACTGATAAACCGTTTGTCAGATACGTTCCGTCAAAGTCTGCATTTGAATGCGTTACACCTACGCGATACTCGCGTGGTGGGTCGCCGGGGAAGTCAGGGGTATGGATTGATAAAAGTGGGATGTTGTTGAATGTTGCAGCGGCTTTCTTCAGTTCATCAGGGTGTCGCCATAACTGGTAAATCTTGTCCGGCTCTAACCCGAGCTTTTCAGCATTTGGAATCTCTCTCCCGAAGTAGGGGCAGACATTAGCCTTGCTGATATTGCTAACCTTTACCTGAAGCCTGCCGTTGCCATCAAACGAGCGCATTGAAGCGCGGTCAAATGCCAACCGTTCAGTTGTTTTCATTGCTTTCTCTGATTTCAGGCAATAAAAAAGGCCGCCTTAGCGACCTTGTTCGTAAATTACTTTCTTTTGTATCTAACTGGCTGGGTGGTAGCCCTATTTATATCCCAACCTTTATCGACAATTCTTGCTCTCAGGGTGTTTGCCGGGATACCACACCGCCTAGCAAGCTCAGCCATAACCACTGTCTCACCTTTGTATTCAACATAAAGCGAGTTCCTGCGATTTGACATTTGCTGTTTAGGGGTCGCCCATCTGCAATTATCTGGAGAGTAACCTTTGTCGTTGTCTATCCTGTCAATAGAATGCAGTGTTGACGGTCTGGGACCCATGTCTTTCAGGAATGCTTCGAAGTCTTCCCATCTTTCGCAGATGTCTATACCCCTTCCGCTATAAGAGGCATGTCTGCGGTTATTTGGGTTTTTAACTCTCTGCCTCATGCTTTGCCAGATCACATACTCTGAGCTTTCTGTTAGGCCGTGCTTTTTGCCTTTTAGGCTGGACATCTCTTTATTAAAACATCCGCAACTAACACTAGAGCCATTCCTAAGACTATTTTCAAGAACAACCCTTTCAGTTCCGCACGAGCACTGACATTTCCATTTTCTCTTTACCCTAACCACTCCAAATTTATCGGTGTGATAATTAGGTTCTGCTGCGTTCATTACGGACCATCGCCCGAATTGCTGCCCGATGTTAATTGGTGGTAGTCTACTGGCACCCATCATTACCTCCACATAGGTTTTGCTGGTAGAAGCCCGGATGTGTTAGCGCACTCCGGGCTTTGTCATTTTACCAATTCAACCATCTTTCAGGAAGCTTAAAACGGGACTCCACGTACAACGGCAATTTATTTCCTCTCCGGGCATCACCCATTTGCCATCCAGGTACATTCCCTTGCTTAATTCAAATACCTTTCCATCAGCCTTAACGTGTGATGGTCTTGGCTCTTTGCCAGCATGAGAGTGCTTCCAGACACCTTGAGTGATACCAAGTGACTTCTGCCTTGCCGCCTGCATTACAGAGGTTGCTTTGTTGTTCTGATCGCGTGCTATGAGAGCTGCACGCCTGCGCGTTATGCCATAGCGCTTCTGAAGCTCGTCAGTGAGGTAAGAAAGATCGCGTCCTCGCGCAACCGAGCGCATTACCAGACCCTCAACCTCAGTGAAATACTTCTCAGGTATTGAGCGTATCAGGCCAACGTTCTCTGCAATGGTCGCCTGAAGCGCGTTATTCATCGGCGCCGTCATTTTGAACTCAACCGTGAAACCTGCCGTTTCAAGCGCGTTATGGAGAGATACATCGGTATTCTTCAACGCATCACCGGCAAACCTTTCAGCCAACTTCTGAGATACGTTGTCGAAAGCCTTTGCCCATCGCTTGGCGAGCTTCTTCATGGCATCACGCATAAACACGGCAGGAGATGCGTCCATTGCCACCGCTGCACCGCTCGCTTTGTAGTTAGCAGTCAGCCAGTACACAACGGACTTCTGCATCTCTCTGATGTGGTTGTCTAGCTGTCTGCGATACCACGCCTCAACACCGGCATTAGGATGAATTGCTCTCAGCGTTTGCTGCGTCGATTTCTTCTTCCCGCTGGCCATCGTCTTCGTAGTCGTCTTCGATTTCGATGTCATCGCTTAGGTCCAGTGAGTGGTATGGGCTGTCAGGGTCATTTGCGATCTTCTGTCGAATCTCGTTACCCGTCAGAGCACCTGTTGCTACGTTTACCGCGTCAGTGTCAGCATCCATCTTGCGAATCTCTGCCTTCTCTTTCTCGGTCATCTCGTAGAGAGGCTCAAACTCGAAGTAGATATCCGGGTCGATGTCGCCAAACTCTGAAAGCTGGATGATGTCCAGAACGCGCTTCAGGTTGTCTTTGAAGATTGATTGCTGCAGGGCGTGAATGTAGTCGTAGAAGACTCGAATCTCGCCATCTGATGATGCGTTAAGGCCAGCTGGTGAAATGCCTAGCAGCTTGACCAGTGGAATGCTGGACACCGCTGCCATTTGCTCCTGTGCCTGCGCCTGCAATGCATCAAGACCACCAAGAGGTGCGCTGATAAACTCAGCCTTTTCTTCCTGGCTTGGCGTGTTATCTACTGCGAAAGCGCCGCGATTATCCCGACACTGGTTGAACATCTGAAGGCGATTGATAAGCGACTCTGCTCCACCGCCTTGTAACACTGTCCCCATATTGGTAGAGAGCACAGGAATGGTGAACGAATGAATCAAGTCGCTAACACTGTCTCGCGTTCTCAGCCAGTTATTGACGTATGGCTCGGCAATCTGCGTCAGACTCAGCCCACGGAAGTTATACGCTGCTTTAAGCAGGTCAGGCACCTCTCGTGATACAAAGTCCAGCATACGGCTGGCATTGACCGTTTTAGCCATCACAAACCATTCTGTCGGTTTGTAGAAGTCAGGGCTCATCGGATTGTCTGTGTTGTAGACACCGGGGTATGTCCAGACTGGCTCGATAACGGTAAACCCCTTGAGACTGCCTTTCTTAATCTTCTTGTCAGACAGGAACAGCTTTGAGCCCAACTCTACCGGGTCAGTCCATGCAGACACGCCTCTAGCAGACTGCACATCGATATAAATCTGCCCGCCGCCAAAGTAGCCGTCATGCTCTGCCGCTTCGCGGAATCGGTCTTTAACCTTGAACTTTTCCATTGCAGCGTAGAGTTGCTTAACGCGCTCTGCTTTATCGTCATCACCGACAGTCTTGAGCTTGATCCACTTACGGGTCATCTCTTCGGCGATGGTTCCGACCATCTTGCGATACTCTGGCTTTTGAGCGAGCGTGGCCAGATATGGGTAACCCGGGAAGCTGTCAGGATAGCCATAGGTGTACCCCATATAAGCCTCGTTCAGAGAGGCGTATGGCGTTGAGTCCATCGCCAGTATGCCTTTCTCTATGCTCTCAGGGATAACGCCTTTTGGTGGCTTGTACTGCTCAATCTCGCGAGGTGGTTTAGCCTGAATCTCTGCCACTGCCTCAGCTCTGATTTTCATCTCAGGCTTTTGTTCTTTCACCGGCTCAGGCGCGGCGACTTGTTTCTTTTTAAACGGCCACACTTAAATTCTCCTGAGTTGGCTCGGGTCGATAACCATTGGCTGGCGACCAGAAATAAGATTGTCGTCAATGGCGTCCATCCAGGTATCAAGGATGTCGTCATTGTCGTGACTGTCGTCAGCAGAGAACGCGGCGCATTCAGTCATTGCGGTGATAACCCATGAGGTAGTACCAGCTACTGTTCCGTCTTCGTAGTAAACATGCGGCCTGATAGCTCCGTGCTCATCATGAGTGGCAGGAACATAAACCTTGCCAGTTTTAATCTGAGGAATGACGTTAAGGCAGCGAACCAGTTTGTTCTGGCCTGCACCGCGAGGTATCTCTTTAACCGGAATACTGTTGCGCTTCTTGAGGGTGGTTATCAGACCTTGACCCGCCTGCTTCTCTTCGATAGCCATGTGACGCATTGGCATGATTCGTAGAGAGCCCTGCATGCGCCATTTCTCCCAGACCTCTTCTGCTTTCTTCAGGAGGTCTTCTGGGTCCCAGCGACCTCGTACCACATCGATGATGTAGAGATTTCCATCAACACCCATACCAACAAGCGTGAAGACCGTGTAGTCGAGCCAGTCCTCAACCTTGCCGCTGTTGGTATCGACGTATACGGCTCGATGAGTGAGCTTAGGTAGCGTGGTGTAGGTCTGGAACCAGTCGGTATCGATGATGCCGCCAGTAAGCGCCATTGGGTTCTGCTGGTACTGAGAGAGGAACGTGTAACGGTCTTTCTCCCAGAGCTGCAGGAGGTCGTTCACGTCTTCCATCTGCGGCCAGTATGACCAGTATCGGGTACCGGATACTTCCACATAGTCGGTATCCTTCACCGTCTCCCAGCACAGAGAGCGCCACGGTTCTGCTAGAGACTGGATGTACTTCTCTTCAATCAGGGCAGGGATAGCTACGTGGTGGAACTTAACACCCATCCCGCCTGACAACATGAAGCCTGTTGCGTCGTCAGTGTGAAGACGCTGCTGAATGCTCACAAACGGCGTTGGATGCTCTTTTGACTTATCGCCACGACGAGAGCGAATGGTGTTTACCAGAAGCGTGTTGGCGCTGTTCCTGCGCGATTCACTGAGCATGTCGACAGGCTTGTTGTAGTCATCCAGCATAACCATGCCGGAGAACTCTGTACCGAAGTAACCACCACGACCACCGGTGATTTGACCGTTGCTTGAACGAGAAACCGTCTGCCCTATTGAGCGACCTCGTTCGTCTTTTATCTCCCACTCTTCTGCCTGGTTGACACCGAATGAGCAAGGCCATAACTCCTGATACTCTTTGCTGGCGATAATATCCCTGGTGCGTCGTGAGTTGCGCTTAACCAGAGTGTCAGCAAACGAGATGTTCAGGTTGCGGAAGCGCTTGAGTTTGCCTTCCTGCACCAGTGCGTTGACGTAGGCCGGAAAGTGAATGGAGAAGAACTCTGTTTTTGTCCCGCCAGGAGGAATGTTGATAATCAGGTTTCGCGGCTCTAATCGACCTGCTATCAGGTCATCAATCTTTGATGCCATTAACCGGTGATGCCAGTTAACCAGAAGGCGATCGCCCTGAATCAGCTCAAACCACAGGCGAGTGAAGTTGAGAAACGATTTGGTGGACTTTGAACGAAGGACTACGCGCTCAGGGAATGACAAATCATCCCATTCGATAATTTCGTTCATAGGCTTAATCCAGTCCGGTTAGCTTCCCCTCTAGCGCTTGCTGCGCTGCGGCATAATCCGATGGCGAGTAGTTGACGACTTGCATTGTTCCCGTCTGCTCAGTCTTAATGTTTTCTTTAAATGCCTGAACGTCTACGTGCTTGCCGAGCAACTCAAGATTCTTCACCTTGTCAGGCCATTTTATTTTTTGGATGGTTGTCTCGAATGACTCATCATCTTCAGAGCCCCCTTTCCCAGCCATCCGCAGACGGTTGATATCCATGCCACTTAATGATGTGCGCCAAACTTTAGGCCATGCAGAGATGGGAAGCATATTACCTTCATCATCCAGAATATCCGCCGCATCCATTTGGTCTATCTCAACCAAGCGGCGCAACACATATGATGCGTCTACGCCTACTTGCTCATTGCGCTCTGCCTTAAGCTCAGCAATGCGGTCTAAAATGTCATCATTTGCCATCATCCTCGCGCCTTGATTGCGGGATGACTTCTCGCTGTATCCCGCCCTAATGGCCGCCTGCGTGGCGTTGAGGTCTTTTATGAACTCACGGGCAAACAGCTCTTGTTTGTCGGTGAGCTTTGCCATGTTATTTCTCTGTTTTGAACTTGAATCCCCGTAGAGCAATGAAGCAGGACAGGGATTTGAAGTGTTTCTCTTTAACGATGCGTGCATAGACAAATGCCTTAAGCACGAACAGTAATGGGCTTACCCACCATCGTTTTTGTGCAACCACCTTCATGGTGATCATCACATCAGGCCAGCAGTGCGTGCTTTAGCCAGCAGAGCGTTAAAGTCAGCCAGCAGGCCAGCAACATCAGTTGCGGTTGAATCAGCCTGTGCAGCCATCTTCTTAACCCCGCCGATTGCTGAGGTTGTAGCTGCCGGGATGGTTACCGAGTCAGTTGGGGTGGAAACTTCGATTGGATAGCCACCAGTTGAGATAGCGCGTTTAGTCATTTTGGAATTTCCTGCTAGATGTTTGGATATCTCACTGGGAATTCTCGACACCAGTGACGCTTCAAATCTACATAAAACTCTGTCAATGGCGCTTTACCGTCACCATTTGCAGAATTTTATATATCCTCAATTCTTCTACCACTACTTGAGAAGGCAGCTATGAACGCCACAGACATCCCGCAATGCTGTGACGCGGTATCATCTTTTTCGAATAACCTGCACGCTTTTGCAGAAGGAGGGACTGCAGTCATGGCTAATGCAGGTAAGCAGCGAAGATGTAGCGCTATGGTGGGTTACTTCAGGCACTGGGTGTTGATGTATTCCTGGAGCCCAAGAATCATTTTGTTGCTGGTTTCGATTCGTTCTCTGAGACTCCAATAATCCCGTCGAGCGGCTCCAGTAAGTTCGGGCTCGGCAAGAGCATCCATGCCGGAGGCGGTGGCGGCTTGATGCACTCCAGGGCAGGTTGCGGCGATGCGCAGCCGTTTAACGCCAGAATCGACATCCCGACGCAAATCGTTAATGGTCTTTTTAGCATCGGACAATTCCTTCGTGTATTTGGCATCCAGTGCAGCGACATCACGCTGGCGGGTCTGCATGTCTTTGATGGTCGCGTTCGCCAGGATGAGCTTCTCAGTGGCTTTATCGCGCTGGTCTTTGTAGGTGATGGCGTTATCGCGGTAGTGATTCACGAAGAAAGCCAGTACGCCGATTAACGCCACCACCATCAGCTGCAACCAGTAACGTTTGACCAGCGCGCCAATCATGACAGGAACAGAGCCCGCTCTGCCTCCCGACGACGGGTCAGCCCATTCAGGACCTTGCCGCCAGCTTTATTCCAGCGCAGGAACTCATCGGCTGCACCAGCGTAATCACCAGCGTTGAGTTTTCGCAGAAGGGTCGATGTCGACAGTGACCGGGCACCGAGGTTATACGTGAACGACACCAGGGCGTCGAATTGCCCCTGAGTCAGGCCGACTTTAACCAGGCGGGAAACGTCGCTTTCGTAGCTGACCAGTCCTGTCTTCAGCAGACGCTCTGCCGTTTCCTGATTAATCGTCATCCCGGCGCGGATTGGTTTCCCGTCGACAGGCTGAGTCCAGCCATAGCCGATCGTCCAGACGCCAACGCTGTCCTGGTACGCGGTAAGCTTGCAGCCTTCGAACTCTTTGAGCAGGGCAATTCCTTTATCACTGGTTTGCATTCTTCATCCCCGTCAGACGTTCCCAGAAATAGGTCAGAGCCACGGAGCCCATCGCCCCGCTAATGCCTGACGTAACCAGAATCATGTAAAGGCTCAGCCCACTTTCTACGCTGATCAGGCCACCAATAAGACCGGTAAAGCCGGACACTGCAATTTGTGCCAGCGCGTTGATCCAGCTCCAGGTGGCTTTGTTCTGCTTAACGTCAATAAGGTATCGGACCAGGCCGCCCCAGCATGACAGAGCAAGGACAATCAGCCATGACACTCCGGCAATGCTTTCTTTATCTTGCATACGTTTAGCCATATCACCTCCGAAAGAACGGGGTGCTGTTTGTGTAGAGTGGAAGGATGCCAGGAAACAACGACCGGACATCGCAAATAAAAAAGCCAGCGACAGGCTGGCAATATGGGGGTAAGGCAATGTCGGCTCGTTGGCCGAAGGGTCCAAGGCATTGGGTTCTGGTGCCGGGCAAAGGAATCGAACCTCTGACGCGCAGCTTATTTCCAGGTTTCGCCATTTAAGGCTGAAAGCACTGTTTGATGTGTTACACCAAACATTCTCCCTAACCCTCTGGCTCCATAAACCTTATGTCGAGGAATATAGTTTTCCCTCATGAACTGAACGGCATCCATTGTTAGCTTACTCATACCATTCAGCTCACCAGCTACTAAGTAGCTAAGGTCAAATTTAGTTTTCTGAATGTGGCATGCAGAACATAGTAGCTGGCACTTTTCAACCTCAGCATAAA
The DNA here is from genome assembly GCF_050031465.1 of Enterobacter cloacae complex sp. 277I4. Lineage (NCBI taxonomy): Bacteria > Pseudomonadati > Pseudomonadota > Gammaproteobacteria > Enterobacterales > Enterobacteriaceae > Enterobacter > Enterobacter cloacae complex sp. 277I4. The sequence goes on along the minus strand of NZ_JBLGWC010000001.1, from coordinate 2,333,401 downwards.
ACACCGAATCTGAGTGATAGTGCATCTCGCTTACATTTACTGATTTGGTGGAAGGGTCTACGTGGTCAAACTGAAGCGAATCTTTGGATCCGCAACTCGCACAACGACCACCCAACTTTTCCATGGCCTTAGCAAGCCTACCCCTTCGATCAAGATAGTAATCTTTGCTCGGCATTAATCACCTCTGCCACTGAACTAGACCGGCGAATATGGTTTGAAATCACTTACTGATGCTGGCTGTCCATTCACGCCAGCGAGCGTCTCTAATCTCTTGACTCATCCTCTGATCTTCAAAGCGATCAGACAGTTTTATTGAGTCTGGAAGCAAAGCCCAGGCAACATAAAATTCGTGAGGCTCGAACTCGCCGCCTGCAAATTGATATGCGCCTACATGGTAGACCTCGCCATCCTCTTCCAGCGCCACCACATGGGCAATATGCCAGCCATCGCATGGGTTGAGCAGAATCACCCACTCACCATCCAGATCCTTTGTCAGTTTTTCACTGGCAGGGCGAAAGACCAATTGCTCTGTGATTTTCTCGGACATGCTGGCTCCAGAAACGACAAAACCCCGCATGGTGGCGAGGTTTTTATGTTCAGTCGACAATCAAAGCTATGGCGACGATATCAGATTTACATGAAATATATGCGTTTCAATCCAGTTTTGCAAGACTTGAGTCTAAATTTGTCGCCTTTTGTTGTGAACGTGATCGCGTAACCTGCAACAAAGCACCACTGTCCAGTCGCAGGAAGATGCGGCGCATCTCCACCCAGCGGTCCGTAAACGTCTCTGACCAGTTCTTTGGTGTTACGCCAACCAGCGACGCCAGCGCCTGATATTCGTACGTCTCACGCCCTGCCAGCTCCGCTTTAACGTCCTGCGCCGCCAGCCAGATAAGCTTCTTCAGGCGCTCCATTGTTTTGCCGGCTACTTTCTTAGCGCCGAGCTGATCCCGGAATTCTGCCCACGCCCACTGGGTTATAGCCACCTGGTACTCGAAGCGGATATTCTCGCTGTAGTTCCAAAGCAGCCATGCTTTCTGGTGATCTTCCAGAGATAGCACGGCGCGGCGCCAGGATGCTGTCACGAACTCAACCGGCCCCACCAGTGCGATGGATGATCCCTTTGCGCGGGACTGGCTGCCGCTCATCGCCGGGCCGTCCGGGTTAACTTTACGGCCGGTGACCGGGTCGGTGATTTTCTTCCGGCCCCGGCTGCGCACCGTCGCGGTAAATTGCGCGTTCTCGGCGAAAGCTACCAGTTGCCCTTTCGTGGCTCCGCTCAGATCTGCGGTCGCCACAATGAGCTGCTGACGTACGTATTCCAGTTGCTGACTGTTCATGCGGCTTCCTTATGTGGCTGGTTGGTTTTGGTCTGGCTGTGCTTTGCTACTGGTGGCATGCTGGCGCGCTTAACGCTTTCCGCCTGGTACCGCAGGAAGTCGGCGTGACTCATGTTGCCTCCTGTCGGCGGGCCCGGCGTTTTTCCAGCGCGCGGGCTTTACGGGTGAAGATGGATTTGATGCGCTGCAGGTAAGGGATGTCGAACCGGCGGACTGAGTTATCGTTGTTTATCGCCTCAACTTTTTCGGCACCGATGCGCTCGATAAGGCCCTGTTCAAATGCCTTTTGCGCGCCGTCGCGATCCCGGTTGCAATAGACACACTGGGCTGCGGTATTGTGAAGGTTGAAAGCGAGGTGCGCCGCTGCGCCGCGGGTGCGGTAGTGGCCGCAGTCCATGGTTCCGCCAAACTTCTGCTCCGGCAGCCTGCCGCAGCTGATGCACGGCTTACCAGCATCCCTCAGACGGACGTACCGATTGAAAGCAGCCTGCGCTTCAGCTCTCCACTGCGGTTTCGTTTTTAGCGCCACCTTTCTCGCTTTCAGATCCCGGCGATCCGCCCGCTCTTTCTCTTTGCGCTCCTTGATGCGCTTGGCCGCGGCTTTCACCTTCTCCTTTTCACGTTCTTCCATCGCGAGGATTGCGCCGTGCTCAGGACAGCACCAGCGGATCCGGATGTCATGGAATTTCGGCACGAAGTATTCACCGCATACTTTGCACTTACGGCGGGATGGTTTACGCATGATTCCTCCGTGCCGCGAGACGCAGCCATTTCTGATCCACCAGGCGGGCGGTATAGCCTTTCAGTGTCGGGATGTCGGACGGCTTAATCGCGGGCTTACGCTGACGGCGAGTCGGAACGCGGAAGATTTCGTTTGTGATGACGCGGGAAAGTGGGCTACTCATTGCGCTCACCCTCAAATCGCCAGTTATACCCTTTATGGTAAGATGAGTGACCTGCGCAGCACCTGCTAATGCAGCCACTGTCGAACCCATCACGAACCGCATCCATAGCGGCAGCGTAGCGAACCTCTTTTCCTGTAACACGGCATGTGGCAATTACCGCTTTACTTGCGTTGTGATCCTCACCGAACCTACCGAGCTGATTTGGGATAACACCAAGATCGCTATAGGCATGGCGAAGATTGTTTGACGGAGTTGTCCATTCAAGGTTTTCAGCGCGGTTATCTTTTTTGTTGCCGTTTTTATGGTTAACAACTAATCCGTCGTCGTAACCGTCGCAAAATGCAATGGCGACAAGCCTGTGAGCTGCATACTTTTTGCCGCGAATCTTTATCTGAAGGTAACCAGTGGTATGCACGTCAAACGGCTTCAAGTCCTTACCTTCTAAAACCTTCTTGTAGCCACTCATCACGCTAACGGTGCGCGTTAAGGATCGGAATCGACCATAATTACTGACTTCATAATCGCTTGATATAGAAGTTTTTTTCCAAATCTCTTCTTCAAACATGGTCGTGTCCTTTTGAGTGATATTCGGAGTTGGCCGGGATCCGCAATTTGATACCGCGTTCAGCACACCAGACTTCAATACGGCGCAGGTAGAAGGTCATTTCTTCGGTGTCGAGTAGCTTGGTGGACTTCACCATCTTGGTTTCACCAAGAACGGTTACAGGCTTGGCGGGACAGAACATATCCTTCAGGAACTCGTGAAGGTCTTCTTCGGTTAACTTGCTTTCGGAGTAGTGGTTGACGGCAGATGCAACGTCGCTATTCCACATCCAGAGAAGAGAATTTTGGGAGAGGCTGCGCTTGTCTTTCCAGGGCTTGATGATGAGGCGATAGCAGTCGCCAGATTCCAGCATTGGCTGTATCTGCTGCCCGATGGCGGAAAAGTTGGATTTGTGCAGACGGATGCCGTCTTTGTTCATGCTCATACGGCCTCCTTAACGGAAACCGCAGAATGCAGAAAATCGCAGGTGCATTTCTGCATCTGTGACAAGGTGAGGAGTTTCAATATCGTGGTTGCATTTAAGTCCCCTTAAATGCGCAGAAGTCACCGGAGTTGTTCAGGCTCCGATGACTTAATTATGGATGGATGATTATTGGAAATCAAACGTTGCTTGACGTTTAGTTATGCGTCGAATGGGTTAGGCATTATGTGATACCACTGTTGGCGAGAAACGTGACAGGCGACGCCGATAGGGTGCTTGCCATTGCAGATAAAACACCGCATCTCGCGCAAAAGCACCGAGGAAGGTAGCGATCGTCTTCGGATGATCGTCCTCGCTCAATGCATCACGGAACGCGACCGCAACAACCTTCCCGCCGAAAGCCTCCATGTGTGCATGCACTGGCGGCTCCTTGCCGTCTTCAAACTCAATGACGAAAGTTAACTTACCCATTACGCCTCCTGCTGCGGCGCTGGCGGCAGCGGCATCCAGTGCGTGACATGCTCTACTAACAGATTATCGCAATAGAAATTCCAGTACCTGTCATACGCACCAGACCAAACTTCTCCATACTCATTGAATGCCAGGATGGCCTTAAACTGCTCCGGCATCAGCTCACTGCAAGCCACCCAACCATCCGGAATCACCGGAGAGTTGCCCAACTTGTAAGCCGTCGTTACAGGTTCGGCACCATGAAGCATGGCGTTGATAGCCTCAACTTGAGGCATCTCCATCATGCGATGATCGCTCGTTACTATGAATGGCTCAAGGCGCTTAAGCATGGCGGAGCGGCAGGCGTTCCAGATATCCCACGCGAAGTCTTTCATCTCTATCTGCGCGAGAGGATGGGTGGACGATGACCAAGATCTCCCTGAAATCGCTGTATCCAGATGTCAAAGCCACCGGCGCTGGCGGGGTGAAAGCGGCGTTACTTCTCGCAGCGGGTCAGCATAAGCATTGCCACTATCGAAGCTGACGTGGTTTTTAGCGCCGCCTCCTGACAGTAGCCACGCCACAGGCTCCACTTCGAGCGATGCCAGCGCGATACGCGCATTATTAATCAGGAGGCTATCAGCAGGAGATAAAACAACATGAGCGTTACCCTCCGCATCAATTTCAGAATTCGTAATTTTTCTGAACAGCTTTGCCAGTTCTTTGGTAATAGTGCTCATGGGCGAATCTCCGTCCTGCCACCAAGTAAGCGGATTGCCACTCGTTCCCGGAAGGTAAGCGGTCGATGGTGTCCGCGGGCATTAACAATTTCAGGCTTTCCATTAGGCGGATAATTGACCCTGACCGATTGACCATCTAGCGCGTGAGAAGCCTCGAGTAGTGCTGACTTTAAGTGCGCAGGGCACTCTTTCTGCACCCGCTCGCCGTCTGAAATGACACCTGCAATCCCCTGAAGCATGCTGGCTAAATTGCTGAGATAATTTTTCACATTCACTCTCCTTTACCGGTGCCATAGGCAGATAAGCACTCTTCAAATCCAGCCTGATTATCCGTTTGACCTAAACTGAAGCCATGCTGAAGACCATGACGAAATGCGCTATCTTGCAATTTATCTGCGCTATCGAGCTTCGCTTCCAGTTCAGCGATTCGCTTCTCTGCGGTTTCCAACACATCCAGCAGCGCCAGCACGGTGGCGGGGTTGGCTGCGGCGATAAATGCAGCATCACGCGCTTCGTTTTCACTGAATACCATGGCTATTTGCTCATGGTTCACGCCGTCAGTGGAGTAAATCTCATCGTCGAACTCAACAGCCCACCGGCCTTTCGTCGCCTTCTCCGCCGCTTCACGCAGAGCCTGGTAATTAATCTCGCTCACTGGTTGCCTCCTTTGCGAAGCTGGGCGGCGATATCTTCGAGAACGCCATCAGAGAATGAGCGGTCAAAATCGCCTTCCGGCGCATTAGCCATAAACTCAGTAGAGTAAGAATCATCCTGGCAATATCCGCGGCGTTCTTTGCAGTATCATCAATAAAACCAGCTTCCCAGGCAGCCAGCATTCTGTTCGCCACAAAGTAAGCTCCCTCGCGGTGCTCCAGCTTTCACTTCAGCCAGGAAAGCGTCGGTGGCCGGGGTGTTGATTTCTGGCTTGGCATATACCGGCCAGCAATCAGTACCGTCGGAATTCTTGTGGCCAGCATCATCGTGGACATGAGACAGACTCACCGCACGGGAGAGGGTCTTCCCATGTTGGCGGGATAGTGTGCCAGGATAGATAGGCTTGAGGCTTGTCAAACGCAGCCTTCAGCCCCGCATTCTCCGCAGCCAGCGCCGCGCATCTGGCTTTAAGCTCTGATAATCGGTCACTGCATTCCGCCAGCACCACATCAACATCGGTATCAAGCGGAGGAACATGCATGCTGGCGCGGCCTTTGGTGAAGTCTTCAAGTGCCTTTTCGATTCGTTCTTTCAGTGCTGGCTGTGTATTATTTTTCATGCTCTCACCCCGTATACGCTTAAAATTCTTCTCATCGCCGCGCTGTTGCGGCACTCCCTGGCAGATCACGTTCGTGTCCGTCCGCTGAATTAACTTCGACTTGCCATGCTTCATGCCTGGTATCGTGTCCGGCGAAGCGAATTCCGTAGCTGGTAAGGCTGTAAAGGCGCTGGCCGTATTTTCCTTCGCAGCTGATCAGCCGATCGGCCAACAGCGTGCTAATCGTCCCGGATATCTTTTGGCGTCCATGCCGATAAGCTCGGCCAGCTTGACGCTGTTCAGGCCTGGGTTATTGCGCAGGGCGGCCAGCACCTGCTCACGGATTGTTATGGTCATTGCCTACCCTCCGGATCCCATATTCACGAACGATTGCGAGCGAGATTACGGCTATTTCCCAACTCGATTTGTAAAGTGCTTTTCGCTTTTCATCGGTATCAACGCGCTCTATCCAGGCTGCATCGCCTTTCGAATATTCGTTGATAACGACATAGTCATCGCTGCATGCTTTCACGCTGCCCCCTTGGAACGGTAAGAATCCCAGGTGAATGACAGCGTGCACCCGCCGCCATCGCTCATGCGGTCAATAACGCGCTCACTTACGAATGCTGCCAGTTCTTCTTTGGTCTGGTTGCTGATCAGGATGGTCGGCTTCATCCGCTCATATCGGGTGTTGATGATTTCGAACATGATCAACTTCTCGGCGTCGCTTCCGAACTGCACGCCGACCTCGTCCATAATCAGCAGATCAGGTTTCGTGAAGTAACGGATCACCTCATCCTCAGTGCGGCTTGAACCTTTCGACCAGGTTGACTTGTACTCACGGGCAATTTTCAGCGCCGTGGTAAACACTGCAGAACTCTGGTGTTCTGTGATCGCATGCCGTGCGATAGCCAGTGCCAGGTGATTCTTTCCGGTACCTGGTTTGCCGCACATCACAAGACCGCCACCCTTCTGCAAACGCTCTGGCCAACGGCTTGCATATGCCTGGCACACCTTAAGTGCGCGTTTTGCGTCGTCGTTCACTGGCTCATAGTTCTGCAGCGTGCAGTTTCGAAGCGCGCCGGGATGTTCAGTCCGTCCAGCAGGCGCTCGATGTTTCTTTTGCGGGCTGCTTTGTTGATGCTAATTCTTTCCGCCTGCAAGCGGCCTAACTCCTCTTTGAGGCATTCAGGGCAGCAGCTTGGGCGCGGGGGAATTTTCACGACAGAGTTTAAGAAATGCCTGGTCCTGCATTCAAAGGGGCCATGCGTTTCGCAGTTCTCGGTGCTGATAGTTAGCTCGATATCTTCATGCTGAACTGGCGGCTGGCTCAGCTCAGCAATGCGTTTCTCAAGTTGATTGATTTTTTCATCCAGCGTCATGATTAGTCCCTCGCCCATGCAGGAATTTCAGTCTGGCCATAGTCCTTGCCAGCGAAGTTCTCAGATACGCGTGACGGAGTACGGAAAGGCTGCTTGGCTCCCTTAGGCTCAAACAATCCCTGCCAGCCGTTCGCAATGCTCTGGTTGATGATTTCTTCAGGCTGATATCCGCTGCACTTGCAACGCTCGAGCAGGTTGATGGCCTGGGTAACCGTCTGCTGAGACTTGATCGGTTTCTTCAGGTCGCGACGATAATCGACCCATGACTTCCAGACTGAAACTGACAGCCATTCAGGAGCTTAACGCCAGCCGGATCGAACGAAGCCGGCTTGGGGGATTTAGGGGGTTTATTAATATTGTCTTTATTGTCTTTTGTATGTTTGTCTTTTGTGTTTACCTGATTTGGGTAAGTGTCGTTACCTGATTCGGGTAAACATTTATTACCTGATCTGGGTAAATTTACCTCTTTCAGGTAAACTTTATTTTCGTTACCTGATTTGGGTAATTTCACCCATTCGCTGACCGCTTTGTTAATCCCCACAGTTCGCCCGATTTGGGTAAATACCCCACGCTTAACTAACGCACTTTTAGCCGCAGAGCATTTGTGTGGGAGGATGCCGGTCAGGGCAGATAACTGATCATTGCTTACCCAGTCCGCCTTTTTGTTGAAACCGTATGTTTTGCGCATTACTGCCATGAAGACCAGCAGCTGATGCTGAGACAATCCAGCCAGCATGACAGCCTCCAGAAGTTCATTGGCGATGCGCGTATAGCCATCATCAAGATCTGCCACGCGCGGCTCCTTAGGTGCCACGTCAGGCACAGGGAAATTGATTACTTCGGCAGTGTTTGCCATAATTGCTCCTGTGAATTGATCCAGTTAATTCCACCTGAAAGCCGTTGGTGTTACAGCACCTCGGCTTTCGCCCTTTCTGCGTTCATGCTTCAAAATCTCCCTTCACTCCATCCCGGTTAGAAATCAGGATGGCCAGCAGCAGCGACATGTTCGGTACCAGGTTTCCCGCCACCGGCTGACTGTGGATTTGTTGATGCCAGCTACTTCGGCTATCCGGGCGGTACCCAGATCTGCGATTTGACGCTGCACCCAACTCTCAATTCGTCGTGCCTCCGCTTTGTTGCGTGTCGTTAAGGTTTCCATTTGCGATACTTCCTCTCATGTAATTGGTTATGCCGCCATTAGGCGGCGTTGTTGTCGATCGGTGATGGGAACAGCGTCGGTAAGTCAGGGCGAATCTGGTAGGCCTGAATTTCACCACCAGTTGCTTTCACGATGCTGTTACATGCTCCGGAGAAACCTTTGCTTTGTTGTGTAGCCACTTGTAAACCGCCTGCTGCGATACTGCGCATGCTTCACCAAAAGGGCTTTTTGAGAACCTGACGATGGTAATGGCGGTTTTAATGGTTGGATTCATAACAACCTCCGTAGTGAATATAAATGAAGAATAAAACTATGGTTGTATTTAGTCAACAACCATTTTCGTTTGATGAAATAAAACCACGGTTGTAGATTGCGTATATGAAAACGACACTCGCTGAAAAACTGAAGGAAGCCAGGACATTACGAGGCCTTACACAAAAGGCTCTCGGGGATCTGGTTGGGGTAAGCCGAAGCCTGCCATCCAGAACAGAAAACGGGAAAAGCTAACCAGACAACAAAGTTGGTAGAGCTGGCAAATGCTTTGATGGTTAAACCTGAATGGGCTAAGTTCAGGTGTTGGCCCCATGCGATCAGACGCTAAAGAATCAAATATTGGTCCTGAATCAGAGTGGGGAACTGTCGACGCATGGGACAAAAACACCCCGCTTCCTGCTGACGAGGTTGAAGTGCCTTACCTCAAGGATATTGAATTTGCATGTGGCGATGGCCGCGTTCAATGCGAGGATCATAATGGCTTTAAGCTGAGGTTCTCCAAGTCAACACTACGCCGAGTAGGGGCAAACACCGACGGTTCTGGAGTTCTCTGCTTCCCGGCCACAGGTGACAGCATGGAGCCGATCATTCCCGATGGCACTACGGTAGCCGTAGACACGAACAACAAGCGCATAGTTGACGGTAAGCTGTATGCCATTGGTCAGGCAGACGGCGGTAGCGGGCAGCTCAAGCGCATTAAGCAGCTATACCGGAAGCCGGGCGGCAAGCTAATCATTCGCAGCTACAACGGCGACGCATATCCGGATGAAGAAGCTGACATTGATGATGTTGAGATAATCGGTCGCATATTCTGGTACTGGTGTTGCTGTAAAGACGAAGCCGCGACTGGTGTGATAGCCGTCATCATTCAATATGATTGATGAAAATCATCATAAAGTTTGTGTTCTTTTAGTTGATTTTAAGTGTATATATATCATGTGCGCGCGATATAGAGATGTTTCCTTTCAAAGTCAATTATTTCATTGCTAAATCGTGCTTATTGAGCGGAAATCGTCCAATTCGCATTGAAAATCGATTGGAGAGATCCTATATAAGGAGTATAGTTAGTGACCCAAGAATTTAGAGATGCTGTAAAAGTGACAGATGCAGAAGCTTCTTTTCAAGAAAGGCAACTGTATCAGGTTCAGATAGCTGTGAAGGCTTTGATTGATTTCGTTGTCACTAGCTTTGAAGAGTTGGGTATCGAAAAGTTACATGAGCTCGTTGATCCGTCACTTGATGAGGTTCATGAGATCATTCTCAAGCTTGATACCAAAGCCAAGCAACTTGGCGCTCTTGACCTACAGCAGGTATTGCTTACCGCGCAGATACTGATTCGTGATATTAAACAGAAAAACCCAGATTCGTGTGCAGCTCAAAATTCTCAAAGGGGCTGTAATTTTTAAATAACTTTCTTTTGGATGAAACGAGGCACTGCGGAGGCGCATATGAATAAACTCCACACAATTTCTGAGATGCTTAAACTGGCTGGCCGTCTTAATGAAATCGTTGCAGAAATGCAAGCTCGCAAGGATGCTATCCTTGCAGAAATGAACAAGAAAGCTGCATAACCCAGTTCTAATGTTCATATTAAACCCGGCCACCGCGCCGGGTTTTTATTTGCCTCTTCCGGTACCATCTCAGCCGCATCCCGTAGCACCCCCTTGTGGATGACGTTCCCGACGGCTTTACGCTTCCCTTCCAATCTACAATGTTGTCCTCGTCGATTCCAATCCCGTTGTAAATAAGTTCGAACACCACACACCCAACCTCTCCAGCCATGAAGGCCATCCGGTCATCTGCAAGTTCATCACGTTCCATAGCCACCCCCTGATGTTTTTTGCAGCATAGCACCAATCTTTTATAAAAATAAATTCCTTTTAAATACAACCAAATAAAACAAAAACAACTATAAATACAACTATTGTTGTTGACGATAAAACAACTATGGTTTTTAATAAGTCCATCGAAACGAAACATCGACAGCTGAGCGAAGTTAGCCAGCGGCGAAGTGGAGATTCGGTCAGTCGAACGGCGCGACAGTAAACCATGCGTCGGACCATAGGCGGGCTCAGGAAGAGCGGCAATTATGGCAAAGCGAAAAATGATTTATTCCAGTCCATTCGAAGCTGAGTGGGCTGTGCTGAATCAGGTGAGGATAAAAGAATGCTCTACACGAAAGAATGGTACGAACTGATGGAAGCATTTGAGAAAGGTAATTTCGGTCGCTATCGCCTTGACAGGGAAGAGAAAGAAATGTGGCAGCAAAAAGTTTACTACCAGAACGGAGAGGCGAACGAACTTTTCAAAGTTTACCTTGCTGGATACATGAATGGGCGTGCAACTTACATGAATTAGCCGCGAATGGCGGATTTTTATTGGAATGTTTTGGGATTGGATGAATGCGCAGGCTGATGCGCTACGGTGCGAAAGCGTAAAGACGGCATAGCCGACACCATGAGATTGAGTGAGAACTCAGCAAGCCGGAGATCAGCACCGGCCATCCAATCACCAAAGCATTTCTCCCGCATCAGCGGGTAACTAAGTGGAGAGTACGTATGCACAAGTGTCAATTCTGTGGGTACTTTCTGGCATCTGAAGAGATGCAGAGAATATCTGTAAGCATGGTTGGCAGGCCTTACAACATCTGCATTCCATGCTCAGAAAAGTACAAAAAGAAAGGCCTGTGGGATTCGGCAAAAAACGATATCGACTGGAAAGCACTTCCATGCGTCGATGAGACATAACCGCATCAGCGGGTAACGACAGAGGGTAAGGCGATGAGAAAGGTTGAGTGCACAGTTGATCGGTTCGAATGGAATGGTGGCGAACGCAAAAAAGTTACAGACACATTTACTGGACTGTTCCACGAGTGGGGCCTTGAGTATGAAGAGTTCGAAAGTGGGCCTGGTAACTATTCCGTTGGCATCGTTGAACTAGAAGATGGGAAGTCGCAACTTTCCCTGCATCGAATATCAAATTTCTAAGCTAACCCGCTCCGGCGGGTTTTTTCATACCTCACCGTTCTCGATGAGTGCGGTTAGTTATGACAACCGGCGGCCATCCACCGCCCATTAGCGCAGAAGTCTTGTATTAACGTTCAGCAGCCCAGCTTACGGGCGGAGTGATTATGCAAAAATTTATCGTTATCCAGCAGCACGCATGGTCAAACGACCACGGTTACGGCATTGGTTATTCCTCAGATTTGGAAATATTTGATAAGCGGGAAGTGGCAATTTCTCACGGATTTGAAGTAGCAGGTTGTGATGATTTCAATATCGGTGTTATCGACGACGGCCGACGAGTGTCGCTCGACTGGATGGAAAAGCCAGTTGGTAACGGGAAAGGTGTTTCAGTTGAGAAACTCCAGATTATCTCTGATGCCATTGGCTTGGAGGCATCATGACAGTCACCCACAACGGCAAGCAGTATACCGCCAAAAAGCTCAACGATAACGAGTGGCAGCTGACGTCTGTAGCAAACCCGCGGGAAAAACTGGTGCTGAACCGCTGGCAGACGCATATCGCTGGCCTCCTGGAACAGGTTGAGGTGAAGGTATGATCAATCACTACGGCACCACCCCGCTCATTCGCCAGTGCGTCACGCCCGGCATGATGGCATTGCATGAAGGCCGCACCTATCGCGTCTCAGCAGTCATTCAGGAGCGCAAATGGGTGTACCTGCACACCGATGCAGAAATCATCCGCCTCAGTGACTGCGTGATTGACGTCCTTCTGGACGGTCACGGAAACCCTATCCAGCACTAACCCCCTATTCAACCGATCGTCCTGGTCAATGCGGCGGGATCTGCACATCCAAATTTCAGGAGTTCAGCCATGAACGCATACCTCACTTACGACCGCATCGAAGATCGGCGCTGGGTTGAGCAGCAACTCACCGACGAGAAAGAGAAGTGGATCGACGACAGAGCGAAAGAACTGATCGCCATGTTCCCGAAAGACCCACTTTCAATGCGCTCCCTCTTCCTTCCAGCGGCAGCCACCCTGGCGCTAACTGGTGATAAAGCACTTGAGCATTACAACGACTATATCACTCGCCTTTGCTACGACCGCGCAGAAGAAGAGTGGGATCGCCTTCATCCAACCTGCCCGTTTTAAGGAGTGATTATGAGCTTCGATCTGATTCAGTTCGTTAAGGAGCAGGAACCGCTATTTGTCGGCGCCCTTACCGACCAGTCTCTGACATGGGCAAAGGAATGCCAGTTCGCTATCCAGTTATTCCAGCGCAATCAAAAGTTGGCAGAAACGGCGATTGCCAACCCCACCAGCGCCCAGAACGCGATTATCAACGTTGCAGCTGTCGGCATTAGCCTGAACCCTGCAAGCAAACTGGCTTATCTGGTTCCGCGCGACGGTATGGTCTGCCTTGATATCAGCTATATGGGCCTTCTGCACATCGCCCAGTCGGCTGGCGTCATCAAGTGGGGCCAGTGCAAGCTCGTTCATGCTGGCGACGACTACGAGACGCTGGGTCTCGATAAGGCGCCAGCTCACAAATACAACCCATTTGCTACACCTGACGATCGCGGCGCCGTTATCGGTGGCTACTGCACTGTTAAAACCGCTGATGGCGACTATCTCACTGAAGAGATGAGTCTCGCTGAGATAGAAGAAATCAGGAAAGTGAGCAAAGCGGGAACATCACCAAAAGGCCCATGGGTCAACTTCTGGTCTGAGATGGCCAGGAAGACGATCGTTAAGAGAGCCTATAGACTTCTGGCCGCGTGCTGACCGTCTGGATAATGCCGTCGATGTGCTCAACGAGAGCGAAGGCATATACACGGAGCCAGTTATGCCCTACACCCCTGAAAGCGAAATCATCCAGTCGGAAGAACGCAAAACAGGAACTTATCAACACCATCCATTCACTATGTGAGGACATGAAGCAGGCGAAAAATTTGCATGCTCTCAAAACTCACTTCCAGGCAGCTTACAAAATGACGGTCGGAATGCAGCTTCAACAAGGGGTTCAGGCCGTCTATGCCAAGTGCAAAGCAAAATTCGAAGAGGTTACGCAATGACAGCTCTTTACCAGATCGCCAATGATTTCGCAAAGCTGACTGATTCAGGCATGGAGCCTGAAATGATAGCCGACACCCTTGATGGCATTGAGTGGGAGCTGGAAGCAAAGGTCGAGCAGATCCTTGCTGTCTGCAAAAACGAATCTGCTTATGCCGAGGCGCTGAAAGAAGAAAGCAAGCGTCTTGCAGAGCGCGCAAAAGCCGCAGAAAACCGTGTGTCGAGCATGAAAGATTACGTGGCCACCTCCCTCGAAACAGCAGGAAAGAAATCACTGAAGGCAGGCATTCATCAGGTAACGGTTCGCGCGCCTTCCAAGTCAGTAGAGATTACAGATGCCAGCGCACTTCCTCCTGAATTCGTCGAATACGAGACGAGCATCAAGCCAGACAAATTGGCTATCAAACACCAAATCGAAGCTGGCGTGGATGTACCTGGCGCGCAAATAAAACTCGGCAAACCTTCACTCATCATCAAGTAGGTGGAGCCATGAAACGCACACCCTTCTACCGCAGACCCGGCGAACCGGGCAATTCTCAGGCCTCCGGGAGCGCGTTATCTGGATGATTCAGACGCGCGGCCGCCCGGTATCCGGCAGCGAAATCGCCGAGAAGTTTGGCGTAACGCTGATTGAGTTTAACCGGGTCGCCAATGGCATCACCCGCGGCTCCGGACAGATCAGATCGTCGAAGTCGGAATGGATCAACGATGACGGCATCTGCGACCGGACATTCGACCTGGTAACGAAACCAAAGGTCGTAACTCCGCAGGGTAAATCGCGGCTGTTCACCCGGCGCGCCATAGAGCAGTCGCAGGAAGGCAGGCGGCAGGAGTGCATTCAACGTGCAGCACGCCGTCGCCGCCTGATTGCTCAGGGCCTCTATATCGACGAAATGGAGTCCATCCTATGACTCACGCTCACGACGACATAAGGGTTGGCACACTGTGCCTTCCCTTCATTGGTAACGGCTGGCTAATGCCATGGGGTGAAGTTGTCTGTAATCCATTAAAGGCGCAGCGCCTCGCTGAGGAATATCGGGAAAGGCAGGTGGCGGCATGACAGCGGAATACTCACTTCTGATGCCGATCGACCCTGGTCTTACGGCAACACCATCAGCAACGGCGCCGCCGCCGGCCACTACTCCACCATGAAGCTCATCGACATCAAGCGCCTGCCAGTGTGGGAACTTGCCGACGAAAACTCGGTGCTGGCGATGTGGTAACACTGGCAACACGCATAACCAGGAGGCTATCGAACTGGCCGAGGCCTGGGGCTTCACCGTTCGCACGATGAAGGGCTTTACCTGGGTGAAGCTGAATCAGAACGCGGAACTGCGCATCAACAAGGCGCTGGCCGAGGGTGAAGTCACCGACTTTTACGACTTCCTCGATCTGCTTAACGCCGAGACGCGCATGAACGGCGGAAACCACACCCGGGCCAACACCGAAGACCTGTTGATTGCCACCCGCGGCGCCGGGCTGGAGCGAAAGCATGCCGGGATTAAGCAGGTGGTCTACAGCCCGCTCGGCGCGCACAGCGAAAAACCGTGGGAAGTTCGGCACCGGCTTGAGCTGCTTTACGGCGATGTGCCGCGCATTGAGCTGTTTAGCCGCAGCGCGGCACCGGGCTGGGATCACTCGGGAAATCAGTGCGCCACCGCCGCGGTAGAACTGCTGCCCGGCTGCGCCATCCAAGTCGTGAAAATGGAGGCCGCATGACACCAGCAAATGAAAACGCCATCCGAGCAGCCTGCCGCCGCTGCACCGAGGAAATCCAGCAGGCCATGCGCAAGAAGCCAAAGCCTAACTGGAACGAAACGGTGCCTCCCATCATCAACAAGCATCACAAGAAAATTGAAGCTCTGGGAGTTAGCCTCCTGGAGTTCGTCGTATACACAGGTCGGCTTAATCGCCGCTTCGGAGTGGAATCGTGAGTTATTCAACAGTTATAAAAGTTTGGCCTGGCGAGAAGTCTGAAGAAGATGAAGAGCTCCGCAATGGCTGGGGAAGTGGCCCTGTCATTTGGAACGACATGGCAATGAAATATCTTGGTCTACAGGCCCATCAGTACATGATGAAAATAGATAGCCTTTGGCCCTTGGCTAACCGCCTTGATATTCCATATCACCATCGCGCTGTCCTCGCTATGACATACGACCGCATGTATGTGAAGCAGGAACATTACGCGTTGGCAGCAGATTGCATCCGAAAATACCTAACTGACTTCCCGGCTGATGATAAGTATGTAAACCACTGGCCCCGCATTGCTGAAATTTTTGAAAGCTCACCTGAGTGCCCAGCTATTGGTTTATGGCTCACCTCGGTATGTGAAAACCCATTCCTTGGCGAGTGGGATGAAGACACCGAAGATTACAAACAGCCTGATTGGTCTCGTTACTGGAGCCTTTTTGATGATCTTCTTCCTCTCTGACGCAAGCGAAAGTGGTGCCGCATGAAGGCGCAAATCGCCAGGTCGCTATCGCGGCCTTTTTTATTGCTGGCATTCACCTTCAACCGAATTAACCGACAGTTCCGGGAGCATTGACCATGGCCGATATCATAGATACCGCAGCAGAGATTGAAGAGCTTCAGCGTAACGCTGCCCTTTCCGCTCACCGCATCGACCGCAACGCCGTATCAGCTGAGCGTTGTGAAGAATGCGAAGAACCAATTCCTGAGCCGCGGCGCGCTGCTGTTCCCTGGCTGTGAGACGTGCGCGGAGTGCCAGGGTGTTATCGAGTTAAGGAATAAGCAGAGGGGGATCCAGTGAAAGAGCGCGGAATGATTTTCAACGGCGAGATGGTGCGCGCCATCCTCGACGGCCGGAAGACGCAGACGCGCAGGATCATGAAGGTGCAGCCTGTCCTCAATTGTAGTTTTTATGAGGTATACGGTGCTGGATGGGTCCGGAGCATGAAATCTGTTCCTGCAATTCCAGGACACAGCCTTGCCAGTAATTGTCCATTCGGTCTGGTTGGCGATCACATCTGGGTAGCGGGAAACGTGGGGCGTAGTGAGTCATGAACTGGATGAGGACGGTCGCATTCAGCCATGGAACCCTGACCGTCCTGCCACAGCCATTCACGAAATGCCGTTTGGTAATGGTTACTACTCTGGTCACGCTATTTACGCAGCAGATGGAGAGTTTACTTGGGGTGATGACGATGGATATGAAGATGGCTGTTCGTGCTGGAAGCCATCTATCCACATGCCTCGCGCAGCCTGTCGTCTCATGCTGGAGATCACCGGCGTCCGAGTGGAAAGGTTGAATAGCATTAGCCAGGAAGATGCGCAGGCGGAAGGAATGGAGATTACCGGATGGCGACCAACATACTCTGACCCGGATAGCGGCGGTGAAGTCTGGACTCCATATGACAACTTTGCTCAGCTGTGGGAATCAATCTACGGCGAGGAGAGTTGGAAGGCCAACCCATGGGTCTGGGTAATCGAATTTAAGGTGGTGCCCAATGTTCAGGATACTCCAGCCTAATACCTGGTACGCCGATCCCCACGGCGCGCCCTGCAAAATCCTCCGCGCTACCCACGAAGTCATCCACTACATCCGCAACGGTCGCACCTGCATCGCCAGCATGGGCCGATTTAACCAGGATTTCGAGCCGCTGACCAAAGCACAGGCCGAGCGGATCGCCGAAGAAATCGAAACAGCAGAACACCTGAAGAAGCTGCGCGCCCAGCGGGCGGCATAAGGAGGATAATTATGCGCATTGAAGAGTTACCGAAGCTACCGAAGCTGTTCCGTGTTATCGAGGTTGATCTGGATGTGCTACGCAATGGCATTGGTTCAGGTTGGGGGATGATTTTCGACCAGGACGCCATCGTTAAGAGAAAGGTCCGCCGAGTGAAGCATGACGGCGGCTGGAAGCTAAAACTGGTTCGGGAATGGCACGATCAGGAGTTGTGGGATTACTGCTTCGAGCAAGACAGGGAATGCTTGGAGCACCTCAACTATGACCTTGGCCTTATGCATTCACGCAACTGATAGCCAGTTATGAGCTGGCTATTGGGTGCGAAAGCACTGCCACGCTATCCCCCTTTCAGCCCTCCATTGCGAGGGTTTATTTTTGCCTGGAGAAAACCATGAGCGACATTATTCATCTGGTACCAAACAAATGGGTTTCTGAGGAGTTGCTGATCGCGCTGACCGGCCTGACAAAGAACGCGATTAAGTCAGCCCGCACCCTGTCATGGATGGAGGGGCGCGAGTACAAGCACTACTCCGGCGACTGCCAGCCGAAGGATAACTCCCCTATCCTCTATAACCGCCACGAGGTCGATAACTGGGTAGAGCGTCAGCGCCCGGCGATCCCCCGCCAGAAATCTGCTTAAATAGCCATACCTTTAACAGAGAGGAAAAGGCATGTCTAAATATCCAACCGGGGTTGAGAACCACGGCGGCACATTGCGGCTGTGGTTTACCTATAAAGGGGTCAGGGTCAGGGAAGGCCTTGGTGTTCCTGACACACCGAAAAACAGGAAGGTTGCTGGCGAGCTTCGCACATCAATATGCTATGCGATCAAGACCGGCACCTTCATCTATTCGTCTCAGTTTCCTAACTCTAAAAACCTACAACGCTTTGGAGAATCAAGGCAGGAGGTGACGATCGGAGAGCTTGCTGGAAGGTGGCTCGCTTTGAAAGAAATGGAGGTGGCTGAATCATCGCTAAATACTTATGCTCGCGTGATTGCTAATGTCATGGCTATCATTGGCCATGGCACCCTTCTTTCTTCAATAACAAAAGAGAGCATGCTGGAAGTTAGAAAGGAATTGCTGACCGGTTATCAGGTCATGAAGAAGGGACATAAAACGGCAAAGAGGGGTCGATCCTCTGTCACGGTGAACAACTACATGACCGTGCTGTTTGGCATATTCCAGTTTGCAGTTGAAAACGGGTATACCTCAAGGTCACCGATGACGGGAATTGCACCACTGCGAGAGTCACGCCCGGATCCTGACCCTATCACCAGAGAAGAATTCCCACGCCTGATAGACGCCTGCCATCATCAGCAGAGTAAAAATCTTTGGGCTATCGCCGTTTACACCGGATTGCGGCCGGGTGAACTATGCGGGCTTGCCTGGGAGGATGTGGACTTAAAGGCGGGGACTCTCACAGTAAGAAGGAGCCTGACTCAGAAAGGGATATTCACTCTGCCGAAAACCAATGCTGGCACTAACCGGGTTGTGCACCTGATCGAGCCTGCACTCGAGGCGTTCAAAAGCCAGTATGAAATGACCCGCCTCTCTCAGGAGCATAACGTAGCCGTTAAGCTGAGGGAGTACGGAAAGAAAGAATTCAGTAAGTGCACGTTCGTCTTCCTGCCGTCGCTGACAGCCAGGGCCGGGAATTACGGCAAGCACTTCTCCATCAATTCCATAGGGAATTCGTGGGATGCAGCGATGAAAAGAGCCGGGCTTCGCCACCGGAAATCTTATCAGTCGAGACACACCTATGCATGCTGGTCACTTTCGGCAGGAGCAAACCCGAACTTCATTGCTAACCAGATGGGCCATGCCGATGCTCAAATGGTTTTTCAGGTTTACGGAAAGTGGATGGAGGAAAACAACCTGGACCAGATAGCATTGTTGAGCTCAAAATTAAGCGACTTTGCCCCAACGATGCCCCACAGCAACAGGCCTGCTGCATAATATCTTTGTATATCCTATACATACCAATCGTAGCGCTGAAAATCCATAAACTCCAGCGCGGTACCCAGCCAGCCGGATACGGCAGCTTTCACCAGATCTGAAGTCGTTCTTTGAGGTTGTGCTTGAGTCATAATGGCTATCTCTGCAAGGTAAGATGCGTACCACTCAGAGCCTGTCTGCGCAGGCTCTTAACCGCGTAAATTATTATTGGTCGAAGGTGAGCAAGACTTTGCAGCACTGCCGCTGGTCTTTCTCAAACAGTTCGATGGCGTCTGTCACGTGGTGGTAGTCAAAGGTGTGGGTAATCAGTTTTTCAGGATCGATCAGCCCCTTTTCCAGCCAGTCGATCACGACCGGGAATTTGTTGGCATTCAGGCGCGAGGAGAATATCGACAGCTCTTTGCCGGTGATCCCCTGCTGAACAATCTGGCTCGGATCGCTGGAAAAGCCCATCAGCACGATACGTGCCGCCGGGGAAGCCAGGGTTATCGCTTCCTGCAGAATCGACGGATGACAGGCGGCATCAATGATTAACGTCGGTTTGATGCCTTTTTCTTCCAGCGCCTTATGCAAATCAAGATTACCGTTGTTCAGGACCCAGTCCGCGCCGCTGCGTTGCGCCATCGCCAGCCGTTCATCAATGCGGTCGACGACAATCACCTGCCTGACGTTGTAGACACCTTTCAGCGCCTGCACGGTAACCAGCCCCATCGGGCCCGCGCCATACACCAGGGCGATATCCTGTTCCGTCGGTTTTGCCTGCCCGGTGACGTTGGCGGCAATGGTAAAGGGCTCGACCATCACGGCGTGTTTATCGGGAATGGCGTCCGGGATGGGCCACGCATTTTTCGCCGGTACCACGGCGTATTCCGCAAAACCGCCGTCGCGATGCACACCGAGCACGACCAGGGAGGTACACACGTTCGGTTTACCCACCGAGCATGGATAGCAGTGCCCGCAGCTGATCACCGGATCAACGGAAACCCGCTGCCCCAGGCGTCCGGGGTCAACGCCCTCGCCCGTGGCGTCAATCACACCAAAAAATTCGTGCCCGATAACGCGCGGATATTTCGCGAAGGGGTTATGTCCGCGATAGATATGGCTGTCGGAGCCGCAGATCCCGGCAAGTCTAATGCTGACGCGCACTTCCCCTGCCCCCGGTTGCGGGAGTGGACGCTCTTCAATCACCAGCTGGTTGGGCTGTTGGATCACTACGCTTTTCATCGTTCGCTCCTCGTTTACCAGTTCCACAGCGTGCCGTCTTCAAGACGAGCCACAGGCAGGTAGGCCGGATCGTACGGGTATTTCGCGGCCAGCTTTTCGTCGAACTCAATACCCAGACCCGGCTTGTCGCCCGGGTGCATATAACCGTTGTCGAAGCGCCAGTTGTGCGGGAAGACTTCAAGCATCTGTTCGGAATAGCCCATATATTCCTGCACGCCGAAATTTGGCACCCACAGGTCGAAGTGCAGCGCGGCAGCATGGCAAATCGGCGACAGATCGGACGGGCCGTGTGACCCGGTCCGCACCTGGTAGAGCGAGGCAAAGTCTGCAATACGACGCATGCCGGTGATCCCGCCTGCATGGGTAATGGTGGCGCGAATGTAGTCGATAAGCTGCTCTTCAATCAGCTGTTTGCAATCCCAGATGCTGTTAAAGACTTCACCCACAGCAATCGGCGTGACGGTGTGCTGGCGGATCAGGCGGAAGCACGCCTGGTTTTCAGCAGGCGTAGGATCTTCCATCCAGAACATGCGGAATTCTTCGATGCTTTTACCGAAACGCGCTGCTTCAATCGGCGTCAGGCGGTGGTGCATGTCATGCAGCAGATGTTCGTTGAAGCCAAATTTACTGCGCACCGCGTCGAACAGCTTCGGTGTGAAGTCGAGGTATTTCTCGGTGGACCACAGCTGCTCTTCCGGCCAGTCCCCTTTGGTGGCAGGCTCATACGCCAGCCCTTTTCCTTTGGACATGCCGTAGGTGGTTTTCATTCCCGGCACGCCGCACTGGACGCGGATCGCCTTAAAGCCCATCTCTTTATGACGGGCGTAATCTTCCAGCACGTCGTCAATGGTATGCCCGGTGGTGTGGCAGTAGACCATTACCCCTTCACGGGAAGCGCCCCCCAGTAGCTGGTAAAGCGGCATATTGGCGGCTTTGGCTTTGATATCCCATAGCGCCATATCCACGGCGGAAATTGCCGACATGGTGACCGGACCGCGACGCCAGTACGCGCCTTTATAGAAAAACTGCCAGATATCTTCGATGCGGTGCGCATCGCGGCCAATCAGTTGCGGGCAGAGGTGGTCTTTCAGGTAAGAGGCGACGGAGAGTTCGCGTCCGTTTAGTGTGGCATCGCCAAGACCGACGATGCCTTCATCGGTCGTAATTTTAAGGGTGACAAAGTTACGCCCCGGGCAGGTGACAAATACTTCAGCCCCGACAATCTTCATAATTCCTTTCCTTACATCGCATGTTGTGATGCAGGAAATTTACGCAACTGAGCTACTACCATACAAGTATAATGATCAAAATATCCGCGAGCGATCACAAAATCAGGGCGCTCATGCGCGCCCCCAGCCCGCCACGATTATCAGCATGCCGCACAGGGCAATCAGGGCCCCGGCCCAGTCGTAGGCGCTGAGTTTTACCCCATCGACCACACGTAACCATAGCAGCGCGGTGCAGACATAAACCCCGCCGTAGGCGGCATAGACGCGGCCACTGGCCGCCGGATGGAGCGTTAACAGCCAGACAAACAGCGCCAGCGCGATGCCCGCCGGGATCAGCAGTAACACGGTTGCCCCTCTCTTCAGCCAGAGCCAGGGAAGGAAGCAGCCGATGATTTCGCAGAGCGCGGTGGCAAAAAATAACAGCGTTGTTTTGATCATATTTCATTTCAGGTGAGGATTTATTTAACCATCATACCTGATGATACGGTTTACTTTTCCATACCCGCGCCGCGGGTATGCCGTCATTTCTGTTTGGTGTAGAATCTGAACAGGGTAATGTGATTATCTGCACCGATTCAAAAAGGAAACGCTATGAGTACATTAAGCAAACGCCTTTGTCTGACCGCCGCACTGGCGCTGTCAACGCTCGCCTTCGCTGCAACGGCTACCGCCGAAACCAGCAAACTCATTATTGAGTCTGGCGATAGCGCGCAGAGCCGCCAGAATGCCGCAATGGACAAAGAACAATGGAATGACACCCGCAGCCTTCGTCAGAAGGTGAACAAGCGTGCTGAGAAAGAGTGGGACAAAGAAGATGTCGCCTTTGACGCACGTGATAAGTGTCAGCAAAGCGCGAACGTTAATGCCTACTGGGAGCCAAACACCCTGCGCTGCCTGGATCGTCGCACGGGTCGTACGGTAGCACCGTAATGCCGGGTCTTGAGGTTAAACTGCGTCCGCTGGAGCGCGAAGATTTGCGCTTCGTCCACCAGCTCGACAACAACGCCAGCGTGATGCGCTACTGGTTTGAAGAGCCGTACGAGGCGTTTGTCGAGCTGTCCGATCTGTACGATAAACACATTCACGATCAAAGCGAACGCCGCTTTGTGGTGGAATGTGAAGGCGAAAAAGCCGGGCTGGTTGAGCTGGTGGAGATCAACCACGTGCATCGTCGTGCGGAATTCCAGATCATTATCTCCCCGGAACATCAGGGTAAAGGCCTGGCCTCACGGGCGGCGAAGCTGGCGATGGACTACGGATTCAATGTTCTGAATCTGTACAAGCTCTATCTCATCGTCGATAAAGAGAACGAAAAAGCGATCCATATCTACCGTAAGCTGGGCTTTATGGTGGAAGGCGAGCTAATCCACGAGTTCTTTATCAACGGGGAATACCGCAACACCATTCGCATGTGCATTTTCCAGCACCAGCATCTGGCCGGACACAAACCGTCTGGTGCCAGCCTGCTGAAACCTACCGCGCAGTAACCTGCGCGGCTTTACTCTCAGTAGTATTCAATGGTGTTTTTTATGCTGTACTTGCGCTCAACTGCGGGTTTAACGCTGTCGTCGGTGATGGTCAGGTCGCAGCTCACCGGGTTATTGTGCCGGTCGTAATCGCAGCTCTGCTTCACATTCCCCAGCGGTTTGTCATTCAGTAAACTCACGGCCGAGTAATCCATTCTTTTGCGCAGATCCTTCGAGGGTGTCGACTGTACGGATAAGTGCTGATCCCCGGAAACGGTGGTTTTACCGAGCGGGTAGCCGTCCGCGTCATAGCGATATTTCACTTCCATCTCTTTACCGTGCGCCGCGACCACAAATCCGTTGTCATCGGTATCCCACGTTACACCGGCAGACGGCAGCTCGGCCAGCTGGCATTTGCCCTGCAGTTTCACTTTTCGCTGCTGGGTTTCTGCATCGATGTAGTAGTTGGCATCCAGCACCAGCGCAACGCCGGTATTCGCTTCAAGATCGTGCAGCTCAAGCGTATCAAAGCACCCTTCTGTCGACATCGTCCCGGTCACCCGTTTGGAGACCTCGCCCTTGTCGTTAAACAGCGTCTGGGTAAAGTCTTTGACCGGGCCGCGCAGCGGGTCAAAATCAAACTCATTCGAAAAACTCGCCATCTCAGGCGTGAACGACAGCGGCGCGGAATTGTTGTCGCACCCCACCAGTGTCGCGGCCAGTAGCGTTATCGCTGCGTATTTCTTCACATCATTTACCGATTCAGGGAGATTATTCCCAATCATATTAGCAAATACAGTTGTTTACACGAACCCTGCTAAAATTAATCTACACACAGAGAAAAGGAGCTACAGATGAAACGGTTACCCTGGATTACCGCCCTGCTGTTAATGAGTGCCTCTACCGCCGCGCTGGCGGCACCGGATTCCTGCGAACGTGTAAAAAGCGACATTCAGCAGAAAATCATCAACAACGGCGTGCCGGAATCTGGCTTTACGCTGAACATCGTACCCAACGATCAGGCCGATCGTCCTGATGCGCAGGTTGTTGGGCATTGTGCCAATGATACCTTCAAAATTTTGTACACTCGCACAGGCAGCGGGGCTGCTGCTGGCGCGCAGGAGAGTCCGCAAGGCGAACCGCAGTGATTTTTAACCACTTTCCTTGCATCAATCCCCCTTGAATTGATGAGGATTAATATTTAATACCTCCAAATAAGTAACACTCACCCCATCATTAGCCCGGTTGTAATCACGGGCGAAAATAATAGTCAATTAAAATGATGGGGTGAGCCATGTCCGATGTCGAACATCACGGTGGAATTAGCCGCCGAACACTCGTTAAGTCCACCGCGATAGGTTCTCTGGCGCTTGCCGCCGGTGGTATCTCGTTGCCGTTTGGATTGAAAAGCGCCGCTGCTGCGGTGCAAAACGCCGTACAGCCTGCTGAAGATAAAGTGGTCTGGGGAGCCTGCTCGGTGAACTGCGGCAGCCGCTGCGCGCTGCGCCTGCATGTCCGTGACGACGAAGTTTACTGGGTGGAAACGGATAATACCGGGGAGGATATCTACGGCAATCATCAGGTGCGCGCCTGTCTTCGCGGACGCTCCATCCGCCGCCGCATTAATCACCCTGACCGCCTTAACTACCCGATGAAGCGCGTGGGCAAACGCGGTGAAGGTAAATTTGAGCGCATCTCCTGGGATGAAGCGCTGGATACCCTGACCCGCAGCCTGAAAAATGTAGTGGAAAAATACGGCAACGAAGCGGTGTACATTAACTACTCCTCCGGCATTGTCGGCGGCAATATCACCCGCTCTTCCCCTTACGCCTCGCTGGTGGCGCGCCTGATGAACTGTTACGGCGGCTTCCTGAGCCACTATGGCACCTACAGTACTGCGCAAATTTCCTGCGCGATGCCGTACACCTACGGCAGCAATGATGGCAACAGCACCTCCGACATTGAAAACACTAAACTGGTGGTGATGTTCGGCAATAATCCGGCGGAAACGCGTATGAGCGGCGGCGGAATTACCTACTACCTCGAACAGGCGCGTGAACGTTCAAATGCACGGATGATCGTCATCGACCCGCGTTATACCGACACCGCTGCCGGACGTGAAGATGAATGGATCCCGATTCGTCCGGGTACCGATGCCGCGCTGGTAGCCGGACTTGCATGGGTATTAATCAACGAAAATCTGGTTGACCAGCCGTTCCTCGATAAATACTGCGTTGGCTATGACGAAAAAACGCTGCCGGAAGGCGCGCCTGCTAATGGGCACTACAAAGCGTATATTCTCGGCCAGGGCGACGATAATACGCCAAAAACCCCGGAGTGGGCCTCGCGCATTACCGGTATTCCGGCGGATCGCATCGTCAAGCTGGCGCGCGAGATTGGCTCGGCAAAACCCGCCTATATTTGCCAGGGCTGGGGACCGCAGCGCCAGGCCAACGGTGAACTGACGTCGCGCGCCATCGCCATGCTGCCGATCTTAACCGGCAACGTGGGTATCAACGGCGGTAACAGCGGCGCGCGCGAATCGACCTATACCATCACCATCGAACGGATGCCGCTGCCGGAAAACCCGGTAAAAACGCAGATCTCCTGCTTTAGCTGGACGGATGCCATCGCCCGCGGCCCGGAAATGACCGCCCTGCGCGACGGCGTGCGTGGCAAGGATAAGCTGGATGTGCCGATCAAGTTCATCTGGAACTACAAGGACTTGAAGCGGACCCTTAGTAGGCCTGAGGTCCTGCATTGAGTCAAGACCTTGTGTCATTCTTTGTGCCAGACTTGTGTCATTAGACTGGATGTCTAGACGGCTGGTCAGGACCCCCGGTGGCCTCGGTCTGGACTTGAGGTGGGCCTATGGGGGGAAGTCTGCTGGCTTAATGTATTAGATGGTCATTCACATTTTTCTGTCAGAAACCATCGGTCCCACTGTGAGTCCAAACCTAAGGACCTAGAAGTCCACCCACAGCCTTAGACAGAGTGTCGAACACATCCACACCGAGTCGACCAGAGAGGACCATGTAGAGACCCACAGAGAGGAACACGAGTTTATAGACCAGAGTCAGGAGGGACTTCAGGTCTGCGGAAGTCATAGACATAAAGCCCTCCTTATCTGTTATGTTATATTATTACATTAACAACAGGTCCAGACCATTGGTCCAGACCATAGTTAGTTAATCACAGTGATAACCCACCACCTGAAGTCCTGCTGATATTCAGTCCAGACTTACCTCTTACCCATTGGTCTTACGCTTCGGTCTTGGTGAACTTCAGGCGTTTGACTACAGGCAGGACGGCAGTAGCTGAGCCAGTGCCCATCTTGACGGTCGTAGCAGCTTCAGCGACAACGAACACTTTACCGAGGATTTCCAAGTCGTGGGACTGAGAGTCGCCATCACGTGAAAGGACGACCGTAATATTCTCACCGTCGTGACGGAAGCAGCCGAAGCTCAGGGCCGTGAAGCGTTTAGCCAGCATGAACACACCTTTGTCCTCACCGTTGTAATACGCGATGTCGGTACCCAGCATATCCACGATAGCGTCTTCACCAGAGAAGCCCTGTTTAGCAGCCAGACGGGACAGCGCTTTCAGTTGGGACTCATGGGCGATGATGCCGTAATCAGACACTTCAGAGCCGAAAGAGGACTCGGTGTTCTCAAACAGAGCGTCCATGATAGCGTCTGCCTTAGTGGTCAGGCTTCCAGTCAGGACTGGCAGCTCTACGGTCTTCAGCAGCTTGGAGGACTCCAGAACGTCAACCATGCGAGCGTTGATGGTACGGACCACATTCTCACAGATGTTCATAGCGTCCTGCTGGAGCGTACCCTGAGTGAAACCAGTGGAAGACTTGACGTCCCATAGCTTGGTCTGGTGAGACGCGAGGATAGCTTGCTCAATAGGCTCTACCACAATCTCCTGACCAGACGGAGCGGTCACGACTTCAGGTCGCTTACCACCACGGACAGGAACGACCACAGAGCGGTCAGCCAGAGTGTGAGCAATGATTGGGGTAGGCAGGCTATTGCGGGTAGGCAGGACTTCTACAGGGAACGGGATGTTCTCTTGAGCGTCTTTAAGTACACCGTTCAGCATAGCCTTAACCGTCTTAGCTAACTGGAGGGCATAGACCTGCGGGTCAGCGTTAGTTGGCAGACCTTCGTTAACCTGAATGTTGTCGGTGTCGGTGATACGTACTGGCTCAATGCCGAACTGATAGCTATCTTTAATCATGGTCATAATAATCAATCTCCTAAATTAGTTTTAGATACTGTGGGTCCCGACATCAGGTCAGGACCACTTGTGTGTCTGTCTTAGAGGCTGTCCATCCAGTTACCGCCTGAC
This sequence comes from Enterobacter cloacae complex sp. 277I4, assembly GCF_050031465.1. Classification (NCBI taxonomy): domain Bacteria; kingdom Pseudomonadati; phylum Pseudomonadota; class Gammaproteobacteria; order Enterobacterales; family Enterobacteriaceae; genus Enterobacter; species Enterobacter cloacae complex sp. 277I4. The sequence goes on along the minus strand of NZ_JBLGWC010000001.1, from coordinate 2,305,932 downwards.
TCAATGTCAGCGACAATAGCGGCACGGGAGCGACCAGCGGAATGGGTAGCACTGCGGAGGTTCTCACCATAGGTCCGGCGCTCAGCTTTGACCTGTTTGCGGCGCTGTAGCTCTTTCTGCCACTCTGCATCGGTCATGTTCTCTTCACGCATACGCTCAGCCTGAATGCGCTGCTCTTTAGCGATACGCTCAGCCTCGGCTCGCTTGTTCTGCTGGCGACGTTGGTAGGCGGTCATCAGGTCATTGCTGAAGAAGTTTCCAATGGTCACGCCAGCTTCAGCCAGAGCTTCCAGTAATTCCATGGACTCGCGGCTGGTGGCAGGCAGTCCTGACAGGTAGCCCGGAATCAGGGTCTTAATAGCGAAGGACAGTGGGTAGGACTGACCGTCCAGACTCACAGTGTTTTCGTAGAGATTGATGTCGGTGACAGACAGTTTCCAGTCTTGGTTATTGAACAACATAATGAATACTCCTCTTGAGAGTTGAGACTATCGGTATCGCAGACGCAGTAGCGCCTACGGGTCTCCCCGCATCGGTCATCTCAAAAGGTGTTTAAATTAGGTATGGTATGGTCAGGACTGCTTAGCAAACGCTCGGCGTAACTGATTATTCAAATCACGGTCCACCAGCATGGCTATCAGCTCGTCTCGACTGTAGAAAGGACGCTCGGGGTCTTCGACTCCAAGTCTCAGCAGAGACAGGAGGTGACGTGTAGGCAGACCACGGTAACGAAGGGTCGCTTTGCCGATAGGTGTGCGAGGGTCAATCATAGCCATGATTACTTACCCCACTCACAGCGACCAGCGGTCACAGCTTGATAGTCTGAATACTCAGCCTGTGAGACTTCACGTCCGGCGATGTAGAGGCCTGTGCCATGACGCTGGATGAATTCCTTGGTCTCCGGCTTGATGTCCTCAGCAGACGCTACAGCAGACTGCACGGTGGCGCTGGAGGTCATAGACACGAAGGCTTCAGAGACTGCCAGTCCGTACTCAAAGTCCAGCCAGCGACCAAACTCTACAGTAGCGGCGGGGTCAGCAAGGACGGTAGACCCGAGTTCACCCATTCGGATAAGGCGGATTTTCTGCCTATTCCTCAGTAGCTTTCCAACTTTGGTCTGAGCAAAACGCTTGTACTGTGTCGACTCGGTGTCTTCTACTTTGCCAATCTGAATGCCGACCCGGCGAATTTCATCGAGTCGAAACAATCCGTCCTGACTGGTGATGTCCTGACCGAAGATATGAATGGTGTATTCCTGCTTATTGTCAGAAGTCATAAGAGGCACCTCCTGCCAGAGCTTCGGCAAAGGACTTGAAGCGCTGCTCTTGGTCAGCTTTCGCCTGAAGACGTTCGGTATCAGGTGGGACCAGCTTATCAAAGGTGCCGTTTTCGTAATCCTCAGTTAGGACCTGAAGTCGGCGAGACCATTTGCTCTCCACCTGCATCATCGCGTTAGAGATGTGCTTCAAGCTCCTGTAGTGAGACTTCAGGTCTATCCAACATGAAGGCCTTAGCTGTGGCTGCAAGCTCTCTCTGACGCATTGTGGCTACTCTCCTGTCTGTGCTGCGGGTCGATACTGAAAGAAACGGTGTGGTCTGTCCCTTGAGTCTGAAGCGGATAGTATATCGACCATTGGCTCTACGGACTAACTGAGGCGTAGCCAATAGGTTGATTTGTGTCAGCCTTGTGTCAGGACTTGAGGTGTAGACTTGCCCATACAGATAGGGAGACCCAGAGAAAGAACTGGATGGATATACAGTGTTATCATGGTTAATGTCAGTCATATCAGGACCTTAAGTAGCATTGAGTCAACTACTTCAAGTCCATCCATCCGTCTGACAGTGGAGTCCATCTGGAACTATGCTGGTAATACCATCATCAACCAGCACTCCGACATCAACAAAACCCACGATATTCTGCAGGACGAAAGCAAGTGCGAAACCATCGTGGTGATCGACAACTTTATGACCTCTTCGGCGAAATACGCCGACATCCTGCTGCCGGACCTCATGACCGTCGAGCAGGAAGACATCATTCCGAACGATTATGCGGGCAACATGGGCTATCTGATTTTCCTGCAGCCCGTCACCGCGCCGAAGTTTGAGCGTAAGCCCATCTACTGGATCATGAGCGAAGTGGCGAAACGCCTCGGGCCGGATATCCATCAGAAATTCACCGAAGGCCGGACACAGTCGCAGTGGCTGCAGTATTTGTACGCCAAAATGCTGGCGAAAGATCCGCAGCTTCCGTCCTATGACGAACTGAAAAAAATGGGCATTTATAAGCGCAAAGATCCCAACGGACACTTCGTGGCGTATAAAAAATTCCGCGATGATCCGGATGCCCATCCGCTCAAAACCCCGTCAGGCAAGATTGAAATTTACTCCAGCAAGCTGGCAGAGATTGCCGCCACCTGGGAGCTGGAAAAAGATGAAACCATCAGCCCACTGCCGGTGTACGCCTCAACGTTTGACGGCTGGGATGCCCCAGAGCGTAAAACATACCCGCTGCAGCTGTTTGGCTTCCACTTCAAGGCGCGCACCCACTCCAGCTACGGCAACGTGGATGTGCTGAAAGCCGCCTGCCGTCAGGAGGTATGGCTCAATCCGGTTGATGCGGCACAACGCGGTATTCAAAACGGCGATATGGTGCGCGTGTTTAACGACCGCGGCGAAGTGCGCATTGCCGCGAAAGTCACCCCGCGCATCATGCCCGGCGTCAGCGCGATGGGCCAGGGGGCCTGGCACGACGCCAACATGAACGGCGATCGGATCGACCACGGCTCATGCATCAACACGTTGACCACCCATCGCCCGTCACCGCTGGCAAAAGGCAACCCGCAGCACACCAATCTGGTGCAGATCGAGAAGGCGTAAGGAGTAACCGATGACAACCCAGTATGGATTTTTTATTGACTCCAGCCGTTGCACCGGGTGCAAAACCTGCGAGCTGGCCTGCAAGGATTACAAAGACCTGACCCCGGACGTCAGCTTCCGCCGGATCTACGAATATGCGGGCGGCGACTGGCAGGAGGATAACGGCGTCTGGCATCAGAACGTCTTTGCCTATTACCTGTCGATTGCCTGTAACCACTGTGAAGATCCGGCCTGCACCAAAGTGTGCCCGAGCGGGGCGATGCACAAGCGCGACGACGGGTTTGTGGTGGTGAATGAGGATGTCTGCATCGGCTGCCGCTACTGCCATATGGCCTGTCCGTACGGTGCGCCGCAGTACAACGCCGCCAAAGGCCACATGACCAAGTGCGACGGCTGCCATGACCGCGTCGCAGAGGGCAAAAAGCCGATTTGCGTGGAGTCCTGTCCGCTGCGCGCGCTGGACTTCGGCCCGATTGACGAGCTGCGTAAAAAACACGGCCAGCTTGCGGCCGTCGCGCCGCTGCCGTCCGCGCACTTCACGAAACCGAGCATTGTGATTAATCCTAACGCCAACAGCCGCCCGACGGGAGATACCACCGGCTATTTGGCAAACCCGAAGGAGGTGTGAGATGGGAAGTGGATGGCATGAATGGCCGCTGGTGATCTTCACCGTTTTTGGGCAGTGCGTGGCCGGGGCGTTGCTCGTCAGCGGTCTGGCATGGATGAGAGAGAGTGACGAGGCGGTCAAAGCCCGCATCGTGCGCAGCATGTTCTTTTTATGGCTGGTCATGGGCGTTGGCTTTATCGCATCGGTGATGCACCTGGGTTCCCCGCTCAGGGCGTTTAACTCCCTGAACCGTGTTGGCGCGTCGGCGCTCAGCAACGAGATCGCGGCAGGCTCGGTCTTCTTTGCCGTCGGTGGCTTCTGGTGGCTGGTGTCGGTTATCGGTAAAATGCCGCCCGCATTGGGTAAAGTATGGATGGTGGTGAGCCAGATCCTGGGGATTGTGTTTGTCTGGGCCATGACCCGCGTGTATCAGATCGATACGGTTCCGACCTGGTACACCGGCTACACCACGCTGGCCTTTTTCCTGACGATGGCGCTGGGCGGCCCGCTGTTTGCCGCCCTGCTGCTTCGCGCCGCTGGCACCGCCTTCAGAGGTACGTTTGCCGCATCGGTGAGCGTACTGGCGCTGCTGCTGAGCGTGGCGGTGATTGTGCTGCAGAGTAACGAACTGGCGACGCTACACAGCTCCGTACAACAGGCCAGCGCCCTGCTGCCGGACTATGGCGCATGGCAAGTTGGCCGTATCATACTGGTCGCCGCCGGATTAGGCTGCTGGCTGTGCCCGCTCATCCGGCGCCAGGAGCCGAAAACCCTTGCGCTCTTTGCAGGCCTGGCGCTGGTTGTCGTGGGTGAACTGATCGGCCGCGGTCTGTTCTATGGTCTGCACATGACGGTAGGTATGGCAATTGCCGGTTAACACAGGCGCGCGGGTTCGCCCGCGCGAGCAAGGAAGGTTGTAATGATAGATGTCTCACAGCGTGAAGCGTTCGCGTTCAGCGCCCGGGTACTGGGCGCACTGTTTTATTATTCACCCGACAGCGAGCACGTTGCGCCGCTGGTCAACGCCCTGACCGCTGGCGACTGGGTTACGGACTGGCCGCTGCCGCAGGCGGCGCTGCAGCCCATCGCCGACACCTTTACGGTATCTGCCGATGAGCCCGTCACTGACGCCTGGCAACGGCTGTTTATTGGTCCCTATGCGCTGCCCGCACCGCCGTGGGGTTCCGTATGGCTGGATCGTGAATCCGTGCTGTTTGGGGATTCAACCCTCGCCCTGCGTCAGTGGATGCGGGAAAACCAGATTGCCTTTGAGATGCAGCAGAACGAACCGGAAGATCATTTTGGTACGTTGCTGCTGCTGGCCGCGTGGCTCACTGAGAACGGACGCGAGACGGAACGCGACCAGCTTCTGGCGTGGCACCTGCTGCCGTGGAGCACCCGTTTTCTCTCCGTGTTTGTTGAAAACGCCGGGCACCCGTTCTATACCGCACTGGGAAAACTCGCGCAGCTGACGCTTGCGGACTGGCAATCTACCTTACTGATCCCGGTCGCAGAAAAACCGCTCTACCGTTAACCGCGCTGGCTTGCTCACGCATGATGAGCAAGCCAGGCTCGCCAGCCACCGAATCGCGTAATCTCCTGTGCTCCCTCTAATCCTGCCTCCTCGCAGATAAACCCGGTCAGCCAGCGCCCGTCCTGAAGTTCGACTTTTCCCAGCCCCAGCGGTGCGGGGATCCCGGCCAGAAACGATCCCACTTCGCTGTGCGGTAGCGCCCACACCTCTACGGCTATTGCGGAACCCTGTTCTGTTGCCCGCACCATGCCTGGCCGTTTGCCGTCTGCCAGGGCAAAGAGCCGATAATGCGGGGCGCTGGTGGTGGCTTCTACATACGTCGCCCCGCGCTGGCGCAGTTGATGATTCAGCGCCAGCCCGTCCAGGTGCGCGCCGCACACCACCAGATACATCCGGTCATCGGTGGCGGTCGAAACAGGTGCATCCCCTTGCATCTCGCGCCCGCCGGGCAGGGTTAACATTTGGTGACGTTGTAACGCATCGGCCAGGCTGAGCAGATACTGGTCGGTAAACGCGCGGCCAAACAGCGTTATGCCGGAAGGCAAGCCGTTGGCCATAAACCCTGCCGGGACCGCCACGGCAGCGTAATCAAGCAGGTTCATAAAGTTGGTGTAAAGCCCAAGCTCAGAGTTGCGTTTGACCGGTTCCTCCGCCAGCTCGGCCAGACTCACCGGGCGCGGATAAGTGGGAGTTAACACGCACTCAAGCCCCGCCAGTATGGCATCGCACTCGCTTTTATAAGCCTGAAGCTGGTACTGCGCTTCAAACGCCGCTACCGCACTCATGGCAGGCGCTTTTTGCAGTACATTGCGGATCACCGGCAGCACCGCGTCCGGCTGTTGCTCAATCAACGCGCCCGCCACGTGGTAGCGCTCGGCCACCCACGGGCCGTCATAGAGCAGTTTTGCTGCCGCCAGGAACGGCGAAAAGTCGATGGTCACCGGCACGCCGCCAAGGGCGATCAGCCTCTCCTTTGCGGTGTGATACAGCGCCTCGCTCTCTGCGCAGCCGAGAAACTCCAGCGTGTCCGGCACGCCAAAGCGAAAACCGGCTGCCGGTACGCCAAATGCCTGCGCTCCGTTCCAGGACGGGTTAGCACGGCTGTAGTCATCACGCGCGTCTTTCGTCGCCGTCAGCGCCAGCAGTTGGCTGGCCTCCGCTGCCGTGCTGGTGAAGAACGTTACGCAGTCCAGCGTGCGGCAGGCGGGCACCACACCCGCTGTCGAGATCAGCCCTTTGGTCGCCTTCAGCCCGACCAGATTATTGAGAGAGGCCGGAACGCGCCCGCTCCCGGCGGTATCGGTGCCCAGGGCAAAGCTCGCCAGCCCCAGCGCCACAGCCAGCGACGAGCCCGCGCTTGAGCCACCGGACGGATACTCCGGATGCACACTGTTGCGACACGCACCAAATGGTGAGCGCGTGCCGTTTAAGCCGGTCGCGAACTGGTCGAGATTGGTTTTCCCCAGCGGGACCGCCCCCAGCGCGATCAACTGCGACACTATCGTCGCATCCTGCTCTGCCCGGTACGCAAAGGCCGGACAGGCGGCGGTGGTCTCAATACCCGCCAGATCGATATTGTCTTTAATGGCAAACGGCACGCCATAGAGCGGCAACGATGCCGGATCCACGCCGTCCAGCGCGGCCAGATACGGCTCCAGCTCGTCGGGCATGAGAAGATAAATAAAGGCGTTAAATTCCGGGTTCAGCGCCAGCGCGCGCTCGCGCAGGGCAAGGATAACCGCGCGAGGACGGAGCTGACCGGAACGGTATGCCTGCGCCAGAACATCAAGGCGTAAATCAAAAAGGTGCTTCATGCTGTTTTCTCCAGGACCACCACACACTGACCCGCGCGCACCGATGAACCCGGCTGCACGCGCACCTGGCTGACCACCCCGTCCTGGGTTGCGACCAGCGGGATCTCCATCTTCATGGACTCCAGTACCACCAGCACATCGCCTTCGCGCACGGTGTTACCGACTTCAACGTTTACCTGCCACAGGTTGCCCGATACCGGGCTGTCAATCCCGGCCTGTCCGGGTGCCAGCGGCGCGTCTTCGGCGTCTGTTACCAGCACCTCGCTGCTGTCAAAATGGGCCTGACCGTTGGCGGCCCAACGCTCACGCTCGGCGTCAAACGCGGCCTGCTGATGCGCGCGGAACGCCTCAATCTCCGGCGCCTCGTAGGCCAGGAATTGCTGATACTCCGCCAGCTTCAGCGTGGTGTGTTCGATGCGCAGCGGATAACGCCCCAGCGGGAAATCCCGGCGGATGGTGAGCAACTCTTCGGCTGAGACCGGATAAAAGCGGATCTGGTCGAAGAAGCGCAGTAGCCAGGGCTTGCCGCCAAAATCCTCCACGGCGTGATAGCGATTCCACATCTGCAGCGTGCGTCCGACAAACTGATACCCGCCCGGCCCCTCCATGCCATAGACGCAAAGGTAGGCCCCGCCAATACCCACCGAGTTTTCCGCCGTCCAGGTGCGTGCCGGGTTGTATTTGGTGGTCACCAGACGATGACGCGGATCGAGCGGTGTCGCGACCGGCGCGCCCAGGTAGACATCTCCCAGCCCCATTACCAGATAGCGAGCATCGAACACCGTTTTATAGACCTCATCGATATTCGCCAGATCGTTGATACGACGGATAAAATCCAGGTTGCTCGGACACCATGGCGCATCCCGGCGCACGGTGGTCATGTATTTGTCGATGGCCTTCTGGCACGCCGGATCGTCCCAGGAGAGCGGCAGCCAGACCACGCGCGACGGCACGTCCAGCGACGCCTGCCCGCATACGTCCTGCCACAGCCCGGCCACCGTCTCCAGCAGCGCTTCCAGACTCAGCGTTTCCGGCTGATAGTGAATCTGCAGGGAGCGGATCCCCGGCGTGAGGTCGATAATCCCCGTCAGGGCGCGCGTTTCCAGCGCCTGCATCAGCGCGTGGGCGCGAAAACGCAACACCAGATCCAGTTCGGGGTCGCCTATCTCCAGCAGCAGATGGGTATCGCCGGATAACCTCGCCACCAGCCGTTTATCGTCCTCTCCCACCTCCAGCACCACCGGCGAGCTCAGCCCGACAGGTTGCCACGGCATGACCTGCGGCGTCAGGCTGGCGATTTGCGCCGCCTGCCCCTTCGCCAGCCGTCGGGCGGTGGAAACGTCCACCGGCATAAAGCGCACTTTATCGCCCGCTTTCAGCTGGCCAACCGCGTGTAAATCCGCCTCAATGACGGTGACCGGGCAGACAAATCCCCCCAGGCTTGGACCGTCGGGGCCGAGGATCACCGGCATATCGCCGGTGAAATCCACCGCGCCAATGGCGTACGGGTTATCGTGGATGTTCGACGGGTGCAGCCCCGCTTCGCCGCCGCTGTCGCGTACCCATTCCGGTTTCGGGCCGATCAGACGCACGCCCGTGCGGCTGGAGTTAAAATGTACCTCCCACTCGGTGGCAAAAAAGGTCGCCATATAGCCCGGCGTAAAATACTCCGGCGCACCATGCGGACCGTAAATCACCCGCAGCTCACGCACCCCATCCAGGCTGGTGCGCAGGGCCTGCGGCAGCTCCCCGTCCGCGACAGGTTCGGTCAATGGGGACAGATGCAGCACGTCACCTGTGCGCAGTGCTCGTCCGGCGTGACCGCCAAACTGCCCGAGGGTAAAGGTGCTTTTGCTGCCCAGATAATCCGGCACCTCAAACCCGCCGCGCAGGCAGAGATAGCTGCGCACGCCGTCACCCTGAATATCGCCCATACGCAGCGTGCTTCCCGCCCGGACGCGGAAAACGCGGTTGTTTGCCAGCGGCTCGCCGTCCAGCGTCAGCGCAATGGCTGCGCCGGTCACCGCCAGCTGCGCGTCGCAGTTAAATTTCAGCGTCGGGCCGCTGAGGGTGATCTCCAGCGCGGCGGCCCCCTCCTCATTGCCCAGCAGACGGTTGCCGAGACGCAGCGCCAGGCTGTCCATCGGCCCGGAGGGCGGCACCCCGACGGCCCAGTAGCCCGTGCGCCCCGGATAATCCTGCACCGTGGTTTGCGTCCCGGCGCTGAGCACCTCAAGGGTGAAGGCCTGATAGTCCAGCGTCTCTAAACAGCGGGTCCACGGCTCGCCGTGGGCGAACGGCGGGAAGGTTAAAATCTGCTGCAAATAGCTGCGGTTGGTTTCCACGCCGTAGAGACGCGTCTCTCCCAGCGCGGTGTGCAGGACGCGGATCGCCGCCTCGCGCGTTGGCTGCCAGGCGATGATTTTGGCCAGCATCGGGTCAAAAAACGGCGGTACGTCGCAGCCGGACTCCACCCAGCTGTCGATGCGCAATGTGCGACGGTCGTTTTCCGGGAACACCACTTCGGTGAGTAGCCCTGGCGACGGCTGGAACTGACGGCCCGGATCTTCGGCGTAGACCCGCGCCTGAATGGCGTGTCCTTGTGGTTGCAGGCTGGCGCGCAGCTCCGCCAGCGGCGGCAGCGTTCCGGCCGCCAGGTCAATCATCCAGCGAACCAGATCAACATCCCACACCTGCTCGGTGACGCCGTGCTCTACCTGCAGACGGGTGTTCACTTCAAGGAAGTAAAAGCGGGCCGCGTCGCTGTCGTAGACAAACTCCACGGTACCCGCGCTGCGGTAGTTGACCGCCTGGCCGAGTTTTATCGCCGCCTCGCACAGCGCTGTCTCCATACCGTCCGGCAGGTTAGGCGCGGGCGTCTCTTCCAGCACCTTCTGGTTACGCCGCTGTACCGAGCAGTCGCGCACGCCGAGGGCAATCACCTCGCCTTTGCCGTCACCAAACAGCTGGACTTCCAGGTGACGCGCCCGCTCAATGTATTTTTCGATAAACACGCCCGCGTCGCTAAAGTTATTCTTGCCCAGGCGCACCACGGCATCGAAGGCGTCGCGCAGCTCTTCCGCGTGGTAACAGACGCGCATGCCGATCCCGCCGCCGCCCGCGGTGCTTTTCAGCATTACCGGGTAGCCCACTACCGCCGCAGCGTGAACGGCCTCATCGACGTTAGCCAGCAGCCCGGTGCCTTCGAGCATCGGCACGCCGTGCGCTTTCGCCAGCGCGCGGGCGGTATGTTTCAGGCCAAACAGGCGCAATTGTTCCGGCGTGGGGCCGACAAACGCAATGCCTGCGGCTTCGCAGGCTTCGGCAAATGCGGCGTTTTCCGACAGAAAACCGTAGCCCGGATGAATGGCCTGCGCACCGCTGGCTCTGGCGGCCGCGATGATCTTTTCGCTCACCAGATAGGTGTTCGCCGCCGGGCCTTCGCCCAGGCTCAACGCCTCATCCGCTTCCCGGATATGCAGGCTGCTGAGATCGGCTTCGGAATAGACCGCCACGCCGCGGATCTTCATGGCGCGCAGGGTGCGCAGAATGCGGCAGGCAATCGCCCCGCGATTTGCAATCAGGAGTGTCGTCAACATAGGTCAGACTCAATCGTGGCGGGTCGTCCCGCCGAAAATCGGCTCACCCATGGTCGTCCATGGGGAAAAAGCGGTTACGGCAGAATGCGTCCGGCGCGGACTGCAAACAGGCGATAAATGGCCTGGCGCAGGCGCTGCCAGCGGGTGGGTGTCAGTTCCATACCAGCACCTCCGCTGGCGTTGGATTCCAGCCGTTGCACGGGTTGTTAAGCTGCGGACAGTTGGAGATCAGCACGATGACGTTGCACTCGGCGCGCAGCTCGACATATTTCCCCGGCGCGGAGATACCGTCCTCAAAGGTCAGCCCGCCCTGCGGAGTCACCGGCACGTTCATGAAGAAGTTAATATTGGCGGCAATATCGCGCTTTTGCAGGCGGCCATCGTGCAGGCAGGCGCAGAGAAAGTTATCCCGGCAGCTGTGCATATGGCGTTTATCGAGAGCATAACGCACGGTGTTGCTCTCCTGCGCGCAGGCGCCACCGAGGGTATCGTGACGCCCGCAGGTATCTGCCACGATGGTCAGCAGCGGGTTACCGAGGTTGGAGTACAGCACGCTGCCGTGGGTGAGATAAGCGTTGTTCTGGCGGCGCAGCGTGCGCTGTGCGTCGTAGCGCTCACGCGGGTTGTCCGCATTGTAAAACAGCGTGTCCACCGCCTGGTTGCCCTCCAGGTCGAGCAGGCGTAGCGTCTGGCCTTTCTTCACTTCAAACAGATACGGTTCCCCCGCCGGGATAACGTGGCGGAAGCTGGCATGCTGGGGATGTTTTTCGCTGGCAACGGTCATACACGGCTCCTTACAGGGCGAAACGTTGAGTGTTAGTGATGGCGCGTTCGTTTTCCGGGCGCGTCAGGAGGGCGTTAATCGCCCCCTCTTCATCCTCCGCCTGCCGCCAGCTCAGCTGTACCGGGCGCGGGGCGTACTCCCGGGAGGGATCCATCGGGTGCGGTAGCGCGGTCATGACAATCAGCGTGTCCATCGGCGCGAACAGCTCAACGTAGCTGCCCGGCTGCGAATGTCCGCTGTGGAAGCGGAACTGGCCGTTGTCCTCCACGGTGACCTTGCTGAAGAAATTGACCACCATCAGCAGATCTTCCAGGTTGAGATCCCACTTGCCCATCTCCACCAGCAGGTTGTCCGTACCGTTACGGTAGAAACCGTTGCGCAGTTCCTGGTAACGCCCCTGACCGTATTTTTCCGCCACTTCGGCGGCATTCAGCACGCCGCCAAACGGGTCGTGCCAGCCGCAGGTGTCGGCGGTAATGCCCGCCAGTACGCGGCCCATGTCGGAGTAAAAGCAGTGTCCGGCGGTGAGGCGCGCGGTGTGCTGGCCTTTCAGCGTGTCGGGCAGGTTCAGCCGCTCGCTTTTCTCGTGCGGGTTGAGCATCAGCAGGCTGACGTTGGCACTGCCTTGCGTATCTGTCATGCGCAGGATCTGCCCGCGCTTCAGGACAAACGAGAGGTGTCCCCCGCCGGGAAGCGTCTCTTCACGTAAAATCGTCATGGTATTCACTGTTACCTCCTTAAGGCATAAACGTTGTCGGGCGTGGTTCCGCTCAGGGCGGAGAGCCGCGTCTCGTTGAGCGGAATGTCGTAGGTAATGCGCGCGCCGTAGGCATTCGGTGCCTGCGGGTCGAGGCGCACTTTGTCGAACACCAGTAGCCGGGTGCCGAGGTTGAAGCCTTCAGACAGATCGTGGGTGACCATAAAGACGGTCATGCGGGTTTCGCCCCACAGCTGCAGCAACAGGGCGTGCATGTCTTTTCTAATCCCCGGATCCAGCGCGCCAAACGGCTCATCGAGCAGCAGCACGCGCGGCTGCATGATGAATGCCTGAGCAATGGCCAGGCGCTGCTGCATGCCGCCGGAGAGCTGGGCGGGATATTTATCCAGCGCGTGCCCGAGGCCGACTTTTTCCAGCATCTCCGCCGACCGTTCACGCACGGCGCGTTTTTTGCCCCCAAACAGCCGCCCGAACAGCGGCGATTGCGGCAGTTCAAGACCGATGGCGACGTTATCCAGCACGCTGAGGTGCGGGAAAACGGAGTAGCGCTGAAACACCACACCGCGGCTGCTGTCCGGCTCGGCGCGCAGCGGTTTGCCATCGAGGGTGATCACTCCCCGGCTGGGCGCTTCCTGACCAAGCAGCAGACGCAGGAAGGTAGATTTTCCGCAGCCGGACGCCCCCACCATTGAGCAGAACTCGCCCTCTTTCACCTGCAGGTTCAGGCGTTCCAGCACCACATGGTCGCCGTACTCCTGCCAGATATTGTTGATGGTGATAAAGCTCATGCCTTCCCTCCTTCCGCCCAGGGAAAACAGGTTTTATGCAACTGACGCAGGGCAAGATCCATCAGCCACGCCAGCAGGGTGATCCACAGGACGTACGGGATAATCACATCCATCGCCATGTAGCGCCGTACGAGGAAAATGCGGTATCCCAGCCCGGCGGTAGAGGAGATAGCCTCCGCCGAGATAAGAAACAGCCATGCCGACCCGAGCAGCAGGCGCAGCGAGGTCAGCAGCCTGGAGAGCAGCTGCGGAAGCACCACGCGCAGCACCAGCGTCCAGCTACTGGCCCCCAGCGTCTGGGCTTTGATGAGGATCTCCGGTGGGATTTCACAGGCACGGTGCTCCAGATCGCGCGCCAGCATCGGGGTGATGCCGATGACAATCAGCATCACCTTCGACAGCTCATCCAGCCCGAAAACGATAAACAGCACCGGGAGTATTGCCAGCGGCGGGATCATCGACAGCACCGTCATCAGCGGCGAGAGCGATGCACGCCACAGCGGAAACACGCCCGAGGTAACGCCAATGCACAGGCCGATCAGTGAGGCGATCGCCAGCCCCGCCAGCAGACGCGCGAGGCTCACCAGGGTATCGACCCAGAACAGGTATTCACCGCTGCGTTTATCCGGGGTCAACGCCATCCGGGATAGCGCGTCCAGCATTTGCTGCAGGCCGGGCAGCAGCTTGTCCTGCGGGTTGGCCTCCAGCCTGACCGCCGAGCCAAAAAAGTAGGCGGCCAGCAGCAGGACAAAAGGCAGCATCACGAGCATCAGCCGCATGCCGGGTGTGGGATGGCGATTAATTTGTCGCATGGAGACTCCGTCCGTTATCACAGCGTGCCGGCAGCGGCCATTTTCACGAAGCTGTCGTCAAAGCGCAGTTTCACGTTGCTGGCATCGCCCACCGTGACATTGCCCGGGAAGCGCATACCGATAAAATCGGCGCTCTGCGCGCCCTCGCCCAGCAGCCCTTTGTCGAAGGAGAACGACGCCACGCGCTGCATGGTTTTCGCCAGATCCGGCGACGTGACAAACGCCATGTTGTCCTGCGGGGTATAGAACAGATGGGTGGTTTTGAGCTGCGCCTGATACCCGGCGAGATCGGTCCCGGAGGCGGCGGCCATCGCATTCAGGGCGCTGACATCCTGCGCTTTCATCAGCCCCATCATCTCGTACCATGCGCCAGTGAGCGCTTTGCCCAACGCCGGGTTGTCTTTCAGGGTCTCGGTGTTGACCACCATCATGTCGATAAGCTCACCCGGCACCTGCGAGGAGCTGAACACTTCGGTGGTGTTTGGCGTGCCTTTGATGACGGAAAGCTGCGGGTTCCACGCCACCGCAGCCTGCACACTGGCGGTCCCGAACGCAGAGACGATATCTGCGTCCGAGGTATTCACCACGGTGACGTCTTTCTCTGCGAGCCCGGCTTTTTCCAGACCGCGCACCAGCAGATAGTGGGACACGGAGAGCTCAGGCAGGTAGACCTTCATCCCTTTCAGATCTTTCAGGGTTTTGCCCTTACCTTTCATCACTACTCCGTCGTTGCCTTCCGAGTAGCTACCGAGGATCAGCGCTGTGGTGTCCACCCCGCCTGCGGCCGGTATGGTCAGCGCATCCATATTGGTCATGGTGCAGCCGTCAAACTGCCCTGCGGTGTACTGGTTGATGGATTCGATATAGTCGTTGAGCTGCACAACGTTGATTTTGATGCCGTATTTGCTGGCCCATTTATCGATGATTTTGCTACTGCTGATGGTGCCCCAGGGCATCCACCCGGCGTAGATAGTCCAGCAGACGTTGAACTCTTTTTTCACAGCGGCGAACGTGGGGAGACTGACCAGCATTGCCAGCGACAGTACAAGAGAGCGGAGTAATGGCGTTTTTTTCATGCTTGACCTCTGAGTGGCACAAAATTAGGGGGCAGCGCGACACCGTCTGGTGCTGCTGTCTCCCGGGCTTTTGTCCCGCCGTGTAACCTCTCAGAGGTCGCCAGCTCTTGGACCAGCCATTCACCGTGGTGAACCGGAACCCTAGCCAGCTATTGTTCAAATTGTGGTGTGCTGCCCTTTCACGGTTGATTAAGCAAGGGGTGTGCCAGGATGGTTTTGCTTTGTTTTTTAGTAGGTTGTGGATTGCTGCGGGTTGGGTTTCACTGTTTTGGGGAGCGGGTTTGGGGGGTGTGCACTGCGGTGGGGCGTTTTGGGGATAGCTAAAAATAGGGGCATGGTTTCTGGTCTTTATTTTATTCTCAGAGTGCCTGACCAGGGGAAGAAGCGGACTTTTTGCCTTAACGCGGGTATTGTCATAAGTCTGAAAAAACACCGTGACGAGATCAACAATGACACTCCTGGAAAAGCTGAAATCGCTCGAATGTTCTCTCCATGGCGCAAGGCGTAGTGATCGTGCATGGCTCGAGCATATTCTTCACCCCAACTTCAAAGAAATAACCCGCTCTGGCGTGTTGATTGAACGCGCTGAAACTATTGAGTCTCTCACCAGCGAATTAAATGTCACTGTTATTTTGAGTAGCGACTTTGAGATATTCCATCAAAGCGAGCGAGTTGCACTCTTGTGTTACAGGACATTTAATCCCGATGGCAGCCGAATCGCTCTTCGCTCCTCGTGCTGGGAGTGTAATGATGACGGTGAATGGAAACTGGTCTTTCATCAGGGGACACCTGCATCAGGGACCATACTCCAGGCAGTATCGACATCCACTAACGACATAATGTAAACGTTCTAAACATGACGTCCCCTCTTTTATTCGCCGTGAGCTTTGCTTTTACTGCAGAGCAGTCAAAAGGTGCCTAGCCCCCCATCACTCAAGGATGTTGCAACGTTAAAATTGATAGCTGTAATTGACACTCGCAAACCACAGGTGCGGATCGTCATAGCTTCCTTTTAGGTATTCTGGCGACTGGACGCGGGAAGACTGCATATGTAAGTACGATAAGGCGAACCCAATATTGCTTTGCGGTGTTATTTGATACTGCGCACCGGTCGCAAAACGCCACTCATCGCCGGTAGGTAATGAAAGCGCAACATCATTTTGTGACTCATAGACCGTACTGTCGAACGCCACCCCGGCATTGATTCGCCACTGTTCTGTCGGACGATATTGCAACCCGAACGCGGCATGCCAGGAGTCTTTGAGGCGATTTTTATGAGCGGTTTGCTGTCCGGCAACCGTAATCTGTGGACTCCCAAACTGACTCCAGTCCTGCCATCCAAGGTCACCCATTATTGACCACGTTTGGGATATATCATGCACCAGGCTAAACATGATTTGTTGAGGCGCCCTGACCTGCGCAGAAATCGGGAGTTCATATTCCACGTTGGGTAAATTCGGGAAACGGGCTTTCGCATTAATATTAAAATCATAGTCCGCTTTACTGTTCCAGGTGATACCCGCACGCGTTTGATCGGTAAGCGCCATTAATAACCCCAGACGGTAGCTCATTACCCAGTCATGATCTTTCTCTTTTACGTCGGTATCGTCGACATTACGCGTTAGCGAAAGGAATCCATAATTTACGTTAACGGATCCCCCCACAGAAACACGGTCGCTGAGCTTATAAGCCAGGGACGGACTTAATGTCATTGCAACCATTGTACTTTTTTTAATAAGGCGATCGCCGGCCCAGTTACCAAAATCAATTCCCAGACCATAATTGCCATATAAACCTACACCGGCATATAGTCTGTCATTGACTTTTTGCGAATAAAAGGCGCTTGCATTGGGGAATAAATTCATCACATTACCGGGACTTTTGCGACCAGACGCATTATCCAGGTCATAGGAAATATCACCATCCATGGCCTGTAACCCCCCTGTAAACATATGATCGGGAAGCCGCGTCATGCCCGCCGGGTTGGTCACGATTGTGGACGCGTCCTGAGCACGTGCAGCCTGGCCCGCACCGGCAAGCGCGGCATCTTCGGTTCCAATCTCATAGAAATAGAGTGCGCTGGCCTGCGTTGCGGGTGAAAGAAACGTTATCAGATAAAACAACGCCGTTTTTCTCATATGCTATTTTCCTGTTATCGAATGATAATTTTACTTCCGCGTTCTTTTTTGCCATCACCCTGCTACCGTCAGGCTGTATTACCCTTTTTAACGGCGTGGTATATACATTAAATACACAGCAACGTTCCGCACTCTCATTATTTTTCAGGCAGACGCAATCCTGTTGAGCATAGACCAGCCTTCCCGTTCCGCAATGTCGCATAACGTTACCCTGTCTGGAGAAAAAAAGAAAACCCGATCGTTGCGTAAATTTATTATTAAACAACTCTTAAGGTTACATTTTTGAAAAGTTAACTATTCTTAAATGGCATTTGACATGTATCAGTGCCAGACGAGGATGTGCTTAAGCGTTTCAAAGGCATATGCCGCTGGTTTCTTCTGCTCACTCAATCAGGAAACGCTTATGAAGGTTCATGTGATAGCCTCTGCAGTTTTGCTGGCATTGACTTTTTCCCACCACGCTGTTGCTGCCGATGCCCCGCTCTCTCCATTGATGAAACAACTGAATAACGGCAACTGGCTAGCTCAGGACGAGGCACAATCGCTCAGTGATGAACTGTATTATCAGGACGCTATCCAGGCCTACATTCAAACCTTGCCCCTTCTGAACACCATTGGGCTACGCGACGGTTCTGAAGCGGCGTTTGGTAAAGGCTATAACGTTCTCCCCATCTGGAAAGAGCGCATGGATAGCCGAGCGGTGGTGCCGACGCCAAACGGGGATGTCATCTATTCAATGAGTTACCTTGATCTGAAGGAAACGGGCCCATTGGTGATTAAAGCCCCGGCGAACGTTATCGGTATGTTTACCGATTTCTTCCAGAAAACCATTACCGATGTGGGTGCCATCGGCCCGGATCGGGCTCGCGGCGGGCTGTATCTGTTATTACCCCCTGATTATGAGGGCCCTGTGCCGCAGGGTTATTACGCCTTTAAATCATCGACTTACAATGTATTTCTCTTCTTCCGAACCATCATGAGCAAAGGCGACGGTAAACCTGATCCCATCCCGGCGGTTAAAAATGCCGAAACGACGCGCATTTATCCCCTCTGGGATGTTGAGAAAGACGTGAAGCCGATGCAGTTCCCGGATGCCAGCGGTAAACGCGTCAATATGATGTATCCAACCGATGCCAGTTATTGGCAAAAGCTGAAAGCCTTCGTGGATTATGAGCCGTTAACAGCGATCCCAGAGGAAACGCGTAGCGCGTTGTTAAGCATCGGGATTGTTAAAGGAAAGCCATTCGCCCCAACGGCGAAGCAGCAGGAAATGCTCAACAAAGCGGTTACAACTGCGCCGCGAATGATACTGGCTCGCCGACAGGTGGGGCGTGACGATCAGCGTCAGCTCTACTACAAAGACCGCCAGTGGGAGAACTCCTGGGCCGGGGCAACCGCAGAGTGGATGCAGTACGGAACGCTGGATGCCAACCAGCGTGCGGCATTCTTCCAGATCGCCTATTCCAGCGCCGCAGCTATGGTTATGCATACGACCGGTGCCGGCTCAAAATATCCTTACACATCCAGAGACAATACCGGCAAGTTCCTTGATGGAAGCAACACCTACAAGTTGCATTTACCACCGAATCCACCGGCAGCACTGTTCTGGGCGGTCACCGCCTACAATATTACCGACGGTACGATGCCTGAAACGGACCAGTTGTTACCTTCTACAAACGGCTACTACAACATCCCGAAAAACAGCGACGGTTCCATTGATCTCTGGTTCGGCCCGAACAAGCCGGATGGCGTAGACGATGCCGCTTTTATCAAAACCGTGCCTAATCGTAATTTCCTTGTGGCGTTGCGTCTCTACGGCACAGAAGACGGTTTTTACGATCAAACCTGGGTACCAGACGATCTGGTTCAGACAAACAAATAAGGACCTTACGATGAGTAAATTAAAAACACTGGCACTTTTTACTGCCCTGGCCCTGAGTGCCAACGTTTTTGCCGAGAGCGCACCACTCACTATTCAGCATCCCACGCGTTTCGATCAGCTTAATCAACCCTCTTTAGACGTGCAGATGCCAGAGGCCTACGTGAAGGCAATAGCGCAGCAGGCTTATATCTGGGGCTGGCCGATGGTCAATCAGTTCAACCGACGCGCGACAATTACGAAGGCGCCCGAGCCCGCGCTGAATGGCGGTATGGTGCCGGTTGCACCAATGGGGCAGCTCAGTATGCTGACGGATTACATCAAGCCTGAAGAAACCTTCGTAACCTGTCCGAATCAGGACGTGGCTTACGGTCTGGGCTTCTTTGAGTTGGATAAAGAACCGGTTGTGCTACAGGTGCCAGACTTTGGCGACCGCTTCTGGGTTTACGCCATTTATGATGCACGAACCGATCAAATTGGTAACGTCGGTAAGCCCTATGGCACTAAACCTGGCTTTTATTTGTTAGTCGGACCTGACTGGAAAGGCGAAACGCCGAAAGGCATTAACGGCATCATCCGCTCTTCAACGGAAATGGCAAACGTGATACCGCGTATCCAGATGGATGACACGGCCGAAGACAGAGCGGCGATTCAGGCACCGATCAAAGAGGTCATGACTTATCCGTTAAGTCAGTTTGACGGCAAAATGAAAACCTACGACTATTCAAAATTACCGTCTATCGGTGAAAAAGCCGATCCCAACGCAGGTGAAACGAAGTGGGTTATACCCGAAAAGTTCTTCGATCAGCTTGAGAATGTGTTGAATAAAGTGCCACCGTTACCGGGTGAAGAAGCCATGTATGCCCAATACCGTCACCTTGTCGAAATGGGTAAGAAAAACCCTGAAATCCGCAAGTGGATGGATGAAACAGCAGTCGAGACGGATAAAACGGTTATCGCCGAGTTTTTCAAATGGAAACATAACGGTGTACCGGCGGGTAATGGCTGGAACCGCTCAAAAAATAACGCTGAATTTGGGGTCGATTATTACAACCGGACCGGCACTTCAAAATCGAATATGTTCGATAATAAGCCGAACGAAACGCAATATTTCTACACGGATAATGACGCTGCCGGTGCCCAGCTCTCTGGTGCACATAACTACACCGTCACCTTCCCTAAAGGTCAGCTCCCACCGGTGAAAGGCTTCTGGTCTTTAACCCTCTATAACAGTAAACACCTTTTCAGCCCTAACGAACTGAATCGCTACTCGCTGGGGACAAAAAATAAAAATCTGAAATTTAATGATGACGGCTCCCTGACGCTGTATGTGAGCAAAACCCGGCCTTCAGAGGATAAACTCAATAACTGGTTACCTGCACCAGACGGTACATTCTCACTGTACATTCGAGCGTACTGGGGCGAACAAGCCATTCTGGATGGCACCTGGCAACCGCCTAAAATTGAAACCACGAATTGATCGCAATGACATCTACAAAGGGGCTCATCGGAGCCCCTTTATCCTTTCTTTAAGCGGCTAATGACCTTTTGCTGTACACAACGAGCAACCATACGTGGCATCTTCAGGCTGCGCCGCGGAGAATTGTGGTTGTTTGTGGCTTAGCTGAGTTTAATGGCAAAGATTCCGGATAACGATGGTTCGTTTCAGATAGACAGACACCGTTTTGGCTGGAATGCGTGAATGTTGATCAGTATGATTGCGAGCAGCATCGCCAGTTAAGATTTGCTGAGAGGACAATATGGATGTTACTGAAGAGGCTTTGTTGAGTTCTGGCTTTACGCGATCTGACTTGCAGAAGATTAAGAACAACGTTGAAAGCTATGGTGGAACATTGGGGGAAGCAATTCAGGATCTGGCTAATCGATTCAGGGTTGTTTTATGGATAACATCATCTTGCCTATTGGTTTTTATCATTCTTGTGTTGTTTTCATCGAAAGAAAATATAATTAGCGGTGGAATATCAATACTCATCACTGTCTTCATCGTTACATTTATTCAGCCGCCAGTCTTGTCTTACAAATCCTGGCGGTTCTGGACAAAACATAAAGTTTAACACTCTGCGTCCTGGACGACCCATCGTATTCACCTTGCTCCTTTTCTACGACCTGTTTTATCTCCTCGATAAATTTGATACGCGTCAGGGCATCATGTAAATAAAATGCTGACAACCGATTTGCTGTTTCGAACAGTTTTCGGGCTTCCAGATTCACCATCGTATCTGAACATGTTCTGTTACAGCCCCTGTTAAGCAGAGCAATATCCATCATGCATCCTTTTCCATAAATGTATGGTTGTTTTACGTACAGCATAGTCAGGGGCAACGGTAAATGCCTTGTCAGAGGCTGATTTTGCCCGAGTGAACCTGGTAGAGGGTGAAGTCGCATGCACTCAATGTCGGTTTTATCATGCTTGATGGTAAATTTCCGAACGGAGGACGGTCTATACCTCGACGAGGAGCTTGTCCGCTTTGTGCCAAGAGCGGACGTTGCTCCAGTATGGAGCAGGGCCGTATATCTTCAGACCTTAAATCAGAACAGTATCGTATTTCACATAGTTTAATTAAATACCTAAGCGATATCGCTGTTCATCCGATAGTGGATTTTTTATAGCCTCTTGATACGCGGCCTCACATTTGAGCCAAAATTCATGGTGGGATATACGTAACTCAGCTCCAACAAGTGCATCAAATCTAACCCAAAAAAGATATCTCACAGCACCCAAACTTAACAAGCTCTGGAAACATGTTGGATTGTGTGTTTTTGAGTCAAAAAGGACAATAAGTCCTCCATGTCTAGCAAAACCATGTTCTCCGCATGTATCTCGATAAGTCAGGTAGATTGGATCTACATCAATTTGTAGAAAGATAATGTTCCTACTCGTTTTTCCTATAGCAAATTCGCAAGCTTCTAATGGGCGAGGGCCGCCTGCTTCTGCAATTTGGCAGCATAAAATTTTGGAAAAGTATCTAAACACATTGAGGTAGGCTTCTGAGTCCAAATTATACTGTGGCATATTAAACACCTCAGAAGGGTCCCTGCCTTCTGATAACAGCGATGAAACTAAAGTGTGAAATCGATCAAATTCCTGATCTGCAGGCTGTGTACGAGAGCCATTGCATAAAGAGCACATTCGTGCCGAAAAATGGAAAGCCTTAGACTTAGGACCTTGTGCTGTACGAAGAATGCCGCCATCATCAAAATCTCCAATGACCATTGCATTACTTCCAAAAATTTTTCTCAACACCGAAGCTTTTATTTTGTGCTCTCCGGTGAGAGAACCACTAG
Source organism: Enterobacter cloacae complex sp. 277I4 (assembly GCF_050031465.1). Lineage (NCBI taxonomy): Bacteria > Pseudomonadati > Pseudomonadota > Gammaproteobacteria > Enterobacterales > Enterobacteriaceae > Enterobacter > Enterobacter cloacae complex sp. 277I4. The sequence goes on along the minus strand of NZ_JBLGWC010000001.1, from coordinate 2,284,000 downwards.
ACCCGCATAAGCAACAGCCTTCTGTCTGATATGAGTTGAAGAATATTTCCATTAAGACCACCAAATGTGTATGACATTCCTTAGAGGTAGAGGCTTAGTCAGCAACAAGATAAGTATCCCACAAAGTCGCGCTATTGACATTTAAATCCCCTTTTAATCTATGAGTTAACGTCCGCTCCTCGCTCATAGCAGCCATTTCCCAGCCCCAATCGCGAAAGCAACCTCAACGCAACCCTAAAAACCTCAAAGGGGCCCATCCAGCCCCTTTCCCTCACCACCCTCTAAGCAGCTAACCAAGCCTGCCCGCACTCAGTGCGCCACAATTCGCGGCTCCTTCACAAACTCCGCCAGTAGCCAGATCATATCGTGCAGCAGCCCCGTAAGCTCTTTCGCAACGTTCGCGGGCAATGTCCCCCCTTTAACGGCCTGGGTAAGTGCCAGCGCATAGTCTATCTGGGTAGCGGTGTCGTGCCAGCAGTCCGGCACGCAGGAGGTCATTTTTTCTCCCACAATCAACTGTTCAATAAGGTTCGGCGGGAGATCGGCATCGCAGAGTTCGCGCAGTCGATGAAGCGCTTGCAGCAGGCGCTCGCAGAGTGCAGTGCTAATCACGCTATCATCGCTTTCGACCAGCACGGTCACCAGCGCGGCGCAGTTATCAGCAACGTCAAAAAGATCGGCGTCAACCGGAAGGGGTCGGGTAATAAGCTGCTGAATAATGTTTTCGTCAGATTGCAGGTAAGACAGGGTTGGGATAGTAGCCATAAGGCATCCTCAGTGTATGAAATTGAATTAACCACCCGATGAGTTCCTACGCTCGAGGGGGCAGCGCTGACGGAGGTAGGAATACCGCCCACAGAGAAAACGGCCAGCCTTAACGGCTGCTCCGCCAGCGCCACCGTGATTTTAACGGCATATGCACTGTTGCGACAAAATAAAGTCGCACTGTGAGATCCGGGTTCCTACACCCGATTGCGGATGTGCCGCAACGCCGTCACTTTACGGCCCAGGTAACCGGAATAAAAGCATTAACCCTCATTTTCACCGGGTTACTTTTAGGTTTGCGAGGCTCCTTCCAGAAAGACGGTATCACTTCCCCAATCCAGCGCACTCACCACCCAATTTTGCCCCGACCTCTTTCACAAAACTGATGTATTGTTTTTAAACCATTCATTCCAGTGCAGGACACCTGACCCATGATCACCATCCTCGGCAAAACCACCTCCATCAACGTGCGTAAAGTCCTCTGGACCTGCGAAGAAGCCGGAATTGCATATCAGCAGGAAGATTACGGCAGTGGATTTGCCTCGACGGAAACGGACGCCTTCCGCGCCCTGAACCCCAACGCCATGGTGCCGGTGCTGATCGACGGCGATTTTGTGCTGTGGGAATCGAATTCAATCTGCCGCTACCTGGTGCGCAAAGCCGGACGCGATGACCTGCTGCCATCGCAGCCGCAGGCCTGCGCTAACATCGAGCGCTGGATGGACTGGCAGGCAACCGAATTCAACAACGCCTGGCGCTATGTCTTCCCGGCGCTGGGGCGCAAAAACCCGGACTATAACGATCCCGCGCGGATTGCCGCCGGGATAAAAGAGTGGAACCACTGCATCGGCATTCTGGAGCAGCAGTTGCAGCGCACCGGCGCCTTTACTGCGGGCGAAACGTTTACGCTTGCAGATGTAGTGTTGGGGCTGTCGGTGAACCGCTGGAAAATGACGCCTTTTGACAAACCCGCTGTGCCTGCCATTGATGCCTGGTTTGAACGTCTTAATCAGCGCCCGGCATTTTTGCGACACGGAAATAACGGCATGGTCTGAATTCCCCACGGCCCTATATTCAGCAAGGATATTTTATTTAATTACAAAACCCTGCATGTCGTCAGAGGGAATAATAATTAAGCCATATCCTGGACTGTCCGTTGTATCGCTTTGCTAGCCTGACGTTTCAGGCAAAGCTCACCCCGGAGGTATTCTTGCTGATTAAACTCAAAAAAGAACGAACGCATCAGGAGGATCGCCGGTTAGCCCTCTGGCTGGCGACATCCGCCGGCTTGCTCAACGCCATCGCCCTTGGGGCATTTGGCTTTTTCCCCTCTCACATGACCGGCAATACCTCACAATTATCCAGCGAAGTCTCTTCCACCGATCTTAACGATATTATTTTCTTTGGCTCCATTATTCTGGCGTTTGTCACGGGTGCCATTCTTGCGCGCATTATTGTTATCTGGGGCATTATCCATAATATCCGGCTGGTTTTTTGCCAGATCCTGTTTGTCGAAGGGTTATTACTGACCGGTATTTCGGTATACGAAATGTATTTCCATGCCCTCACCAGCAACCGCACGATTATTATCTTTCTCTGTGGTCTAATGGGGATCCACAATTCCACCTCCACCCAGCTTTCCAGCGGACGGGTGAGATCGACGCACATTACCGGAACGCTGACGGACGCGGGGATATCGCTGGCCTCGGTAGTCGTGGCGATACTGCGCCGGGACTACTCCAAAGATACAGCGGCGCAGAAAAGCCAGCTTAAAACCCACTTAACCACCCTGTTCTCGTTTATTACCGGCGGTATCGCAGGGTTGCTCCTGTTCCGGTGGATTGGGTTTAATGCGATGCTGGCGCTGGGTGTAATACTGGCGCTGGTATCCGTTTGTTCCATGATTACCATCGCGGTGCGCGTGCGCAAAGTTCGCGCAGCACTCGGCCGATAATCAAAACGCAGAGGGCAGAATGTCGCGACAATTGTGACACCGTCACTTTCATGAAGTCGCTTTAGGACTATTCTGCCCTCACTCAGCCAGCCCTTACCTCATAAGGCTTAATCAAGGTTGTCACTAGTTTCATAGGGTTACTGATTGTCCCCCTTCGCTGGAACCCTTCCCAAACGCTTGCTATAGGTCAACTACCCCTGCCGAAACATGGCATAACAACAGGCAACCGCTGATTGCGATAACGCATGCGCACAGGGAGACACACCGCAATGCATCCATTACTCAAACGCTCGCTGCTGTTTGTCGGCGCCATAATCGTGGTTCTGGCCCTCCTCACCTGGGGCATTGGGCTGGAGACGATCAAGGCGCGTCAGGTTGACCTGGTTTACCTCGGGCAACAGCATTTAATTCTCGTATTTTCCTCGATGTTCTTCGCACTGCTGGTTGGCATTCCGGCGGGTATCCTGCTCAGCCGCCCGGCGGCGCGTGGGGTAGCCGAATACGTGATGCAAATCTTCAACGTCGGCAACACCCTGCCGCCGCTGGCCGTTCTGGCGCTGGCGATGGTGGTGATTGGCATTGGCGATACGCCAGCCATCATCGCCCTGTTTCTTGCCTCGCTGCTGCCGATTGTGCGCAATACCTACGCCGGGCTGTGCTCGGTGCCTTCGTCGTTACTGGAAGCGGCCAACGGGATTGGGATGACCAAATGGCAGCGTCTGCGCCAGGTGGAGTTACCTAACGCCTGGCCGGTGATGCTCTCGGGCATCCGCATCGCCACCGCCATTAATGTGGGTACAGCTCCGCTGGCCTTCCTGATTGGCGCCAGCAGCTACGGCGAGCTGATTTTCCCCGGCATCTACCTGAACGACTTCCCGACGCTGATCCTGGGCGCGGCGGCCACCGCGCTGTTTGCCCTGATCCTCGACACCCTGCTGGCTGCGCTGGGTCGCGTGATGAGTCCCCATCTCGCTCGATAACAATAACAAGGAGCTTTCATGAGACTAATATCCGGCCTGACGGCGCTGTGTGCCGCGGCGCTCTTCACCAGCCAGGCAATAGCCGCCCCGCTGATTCTGGCGACCAAGAGCTTTACCGAGCAGCATATTCTCTCGGCCATGACCGTGCAGTACCTGCAAAAGAAAGGGTTCCAGGTGCAGCCGCAAACCAATATTGCGACCGTTATCTCCCGAAACGCGATGATCAACAAACAGATTGATATGACCTGGGAGTACACCGGTACGTCGTTGATCATCTTTAACCACATCAACAAGCGCATGTCGCCGCAGGAGTCTTACGAGACGGTTAAGCGTCTGGACGCGAAACACGGTCTGGTCTGGCTCAAACCCGCCGATATGAACAACACCTATGCCTTCGCCATGCAGCGTAAACGCGCCGAAGCGGAACATATCAACACCATGTCTGAGATGGTGGCGAAGATTGAGCAGGTGCGTAAAACCAACCCGGACAAAAACTGGCTGCTGGGACTGGATCTTGAGTTTGCCGGGCGCAGCGATGGGATGAAGCCGCTGCAGAAGGCCTACAACATGGAGCTGGACCGTCCGCAGATCCGCCAGATGGATCCCGGCCTGGTGTATAACGCGGTGCGCGACGGTTTTGTTGATGCCGGGCTGATCTACACCACCGACGGCCGCGTGAAAGGTTTCGACCTCAAAGTACTGGAAGATGATAAAGGCTTCTTCCCGAGCTATGCCGTCACCCCGGTGGTGCGTAAAGACACGCTGGAGGCGAACCCGGGGCTGGAAGAGGCGCTAAACACCCTCTCCGCCCAGCTCAACAACGACGTTATCACCGAGCTGAACAAGAAGGTGGATATCGATCATCAGTCACCGCAGCAGGTCGCCCGTGATTTCCTGCGTAGCAATAAGCTGTTGTAGGAGGCGCTATGGAGACGATTCACTACATTCTGGATAACTGGGATTACCTGTTAACCCTGACGCTGCAGCATCTGTGGCTGGTGGCGCTGGCGGTTGGCCTGGCCATTATTATCGGCGTTCCGCTCGGCATTTTAATTGTCCGTCACAAATGGCTGGCGACACCGGTGCTGGGCATCGCGACCATCGTGCTGACCATTCCGTCCATCGCCCTGTTTGGCCTGATGATCCCGCTGTTTTCGCTGATCGGTCAGGGCATTGGTGCCCTGCCCGCCATTACCGCGGTGTTTCTCTACTCGCTGCTGCCGATAGTACGCAACACCCATACCGCGCTGGACAGCCTGCCGCCGGGTCTGCGTGAGGCCGGACGCGGCATCGGCATGACCTTCTGGCAGCGGCTGCGCTGGGTTGAAATTCCCATGGCGCTACCGGTGATTTTCGGCGGCATCCGCACCGCCGTGGTGATGAACATCGGCGTAATGGCGATTGCCGCCGTGATTGGCGCGGGCGGCCTGGGCCTGCTGCTGCTTAACGGCATCGGCGGGAGCGATATCCGCATGTTGATTGCAGGGGCGCTGATGATTTGTCTTTTAGCGATTGTGCTCGACTGGCTGCTGCACCGTCTGCAGGTGGTACTGACTCCGAAGGGGATTCGATAATGATAAAACTGGAAAACCTCACCAAACATTTTTCACAGAAGCACGGCCAGACCTTTAAGGCCGTCGACAACGTCAACCTGAACGTGCCCGAAGGGGAAATGTGCGTCCTGCTCGGCCCGTCCGGCTGCGGGAAAACCACCACCCTTAAGATGATCAACCGCCTGATTACGCCAAGCAGCGGCACGATCCTGATTAACGGTGAAGACACCAGCGGGATGGATACGGTGACGCTGCGCCGCAACATCGGCTACGTGATTCAGCAAATTGGCCTGTTCCCGAACATGACCATCGAAGAGAACATTACCGTGGTGCCGCGCATGCTGGGCTGGGATAAAGCCCGGTGTAAAACCCGTGCCGAAGAGCTGATGGATATGGTGGCGCTGGATCCGCGTAAGTTTCTTCACCGCTATCCGCGCGAGATGTCCGGCGGCCAGCAGCAGCGTATCGGCGTGATCCGCGCGCTGGCGGCAGATCCGCCAGTGCTGCTGATGGATGAGCCCTTCGGCGCGGTGGACCCCATCAACCGTGAAGTGATCCAGAACCAGTTTCTGGAGATGCAGCGCAAGCTGAAGAAAACGGTGATGCTGGTCAGCCACGATATCGATGAAGCCCTGAAGCTGGGCGATCGTATCGCCGTTTTCCGTCAGGGGAAGATTGTCCAGTGCGCCAGCCCAGACGAGCTGCTGGCGAAGCCGGCGAACGAGTTTGTCGGCTCGTTTGTGGGTCAGGACCGCACCCTGAAGCGCCTGCTGCTGGTGTCGGCAGGCGACGTCACCGACCAGCAACCTACTATCACGGTACGCGGCTCTACCCCGCTTCCAGAGGCCTTTGCCACCATGGATGATAACGATATCCGCGCCATCACCGTGGTGGACGAACACGGTAAACCGCTGGGGTTTGTGAAACGCCGGGAAGCGCGCAACGCCAGCGGCACCTGTGCCGATATCCTGCATCCATTCCGTATGACCGGCAAAGCGGAAGATAACCTGCGCGTGGTGCTCTCCCGCCTGTATGAAAGCAACACCAGCTGGATGCCGATTGTGGATGAAGAGGGTCGCTATAACGGCGAGATTTCGCAGGACTATATCGCGGAGTACCTCAGCTCAGGGCGTACGCGCAGGGCGCTGAATATTCACAGTGAGAGTTGAGAATTATATTTTAATACAGACCAGAAAAGCCCCTTTCGGGGCTTATGTTGGCCTCACCAGCGAATTTCAGAAGTGAGAATAAAAGCGACATCTTTCACCATATCGTCAAGATCGTAATTTGCTGTCATTCGTATAACCCCACGTTACGATTCAATTCGTGAATTTTAACCGTGGCAGCTTCTATCTGGCTTTACGTTGCACTATGTATTTTTAATGCTGGCTTTATTGCATGTGAGCACAAAAAAGCCCCTTCCGGGGCTTCTGATAAGCATTACCAGCGAAGCTCTGACGTTGGCATGAAGGTTACAGACCTCACGCTATCCGCTACGTCATAGTTAATCTGCATGCTCGTAGGATTTACGTACCCTTTTGCCTCATAAAGATCCGTCCATCCAAAAGAACGCTTCATAATCACCTTAGGGGGAGTGCTTCTTAATGGCTCACCTATATTTTTATGTACCCATTTCCGGTTCATCTTTTTAGTTAAAGGCTTAGGCAAAGCGTTTGGAAACACCCAATCGGCGTTGCCATCTTCCTGAATGGTCAAAGTAAGTGCCTTTAGAATCCTCCCTTCTCGCCAAAAAGATAAAAACACGCCTTCTTTGGCCATATCCAAACTTAAAACAGGAGACCCGGACGCACCTTTTGGAGGCGACTTGTACAAGATTAATTCAGAACCAATCAGTTCTTTGTAGCTTTTCCCTAAATTCTCAATCAGCGCATTAACGTTTATAGTCATTTGTATAATCCCTGCTCACTGTTAAGTCTGTGCATTTTCGCCCTCGCCACCTCAATCTGGCTTTCTGTTGCACCATGTGCTTTTAGCGCTGGTTTGATAGCATCCAAATTGCGATCAAGTGCCGCGCGCAGATTTCTTGAATCAAGTTCGATTTGTGCCAGAGTATTACGGCCCCCATACGTTTCACTTATTTTTTGATGCACTTCTTTGGGAATCACTATTGCTGCAACATCATCAGCTAATTTGCAGATATCTCTTGGATCAACATCAGGATAGAGCGCCGTTAAATATGCTTCAACAGCCGCCCTTGACGGCATGTGATCCGCCTCATACATCCCCTGCCGCGAACGGCGTTTAAAGTCACTGTATAGCTCGACTTCCAGAAACTCCACCGGCGGTTTGCTCAGGTAGATATAAATCGGCGGCAGGTCAGGGAACGGCAGGATCAGAATGTAATCCGCGAAACGCTTTTCTTCCTGTGCCGGGCTGGTGGTCGCCGTTATGCCGGTGTTAACGGGCAGCGGGTCAACCACAACTGGGTTCGGTAGCACCGGCCGCGCCTGGTTGCCGGTATTCCACGGTTTTTTATCGTCTGTCCGGTCAGGCGTCCACACGATGGTGATGTGCGATTCTTCCTCCGTGGTGAACGTGTACGCCTGCACCCTGCTGTCGTACTCCATTTTTCTGACGCGCACACTGTCCCGGCCAGGCGGTGTGTGCCAGCCATGCGGCACCGGGTTCCCCCTGCTGTCGTTCTCCCACGTATAGCGAACACGGCTTGGGGCTTCACGCATCTGCGCGAGGCGCATACGGTCGATAAAATCCTGTTCGCCGTCGTTCAGCCTGCCGGGCATCATTCCCACCAGCAGCCCGGCCACAGGAGCACCCGCTCCCGCGGTGGCTATCTCACCCAGCCCGACGGCACCACGCACCGCCCATGTGCCGTAAGTCAGCGTCCTGCCGCTTATGATTTCCAGCAAGCTTGCACCCGTGGTGGCCGTCTGCACCCGCGCAGCAGTTGCAGCAGCCGCAACGGCGGCCTGATAGTCCATTTCCTCCTGGTTGCCGTTCCACCAGCGATAAAGGGCGCTGCGCTTTTTCGGTCTGGGGATATCCTCTGGCTTTTTCTTTCTGGCGGTCTGTGCGTGCTGCAGGGTGTCTGAATCGGTTGCCGGGTCGCTGGCGGGCATGGCCTGAAAAAATGCCATATCAGCAAAATTAGTATGGGGTTCGCGCTGGTCACCGGCATCATTGCAGCCATCCCCCCGCAGGCAGGATTTTGCAAATACCCGGTTGCGCCCCCTTTCTTCCTCTCTGCGGTTTTCTTCAGCCTGCTTTTCTGCTGCCAGCCTGGCGGCGTGTTCTTCCCTGGCAACATCAACCGGGTCTCGTCCACAGCCCAGCCACTGACCTGCCGGGGCAATCACCCGGTTCGTACCCGGTGGGCAATCACAGTGTACATTTGAACCGTGAACGGCGACGGGTACGCCGTGAAATGTCACCCGTTCCTCACCTGATACAATCACGCCCTTCCTGCCACATTTAGGACAGGGAGTGGTTTTATCACCTACCCTGAGAATTCTGCGTCCAAATTCGGTGCTGTCCGTAATAGACGCAATACACCTGGCACCGGTAGTCGTTTTATCATTCTCAAGCGCCTGTCCCCGGCCAAAATTATCGGTACGGTAACCCATGCGTTACGCTCCGGTAATTAGTAAATTGATTACTCATAAAGAATTCCCTTTTCCTTTTCGTTAATAAAAAAGGAATTTTACTATGAATATGAGTTAACCAGATTTATTCCGCACTTTTGGTTAATATTTAACAACCAAATAAATCACCACTAAAAATAAATAACTTAAATATTTAGAACACCCCTATAAACACTCATTTGCATACTGGTTGAGTTCCTATCACAATAGAATACCGATCTCGTTTACTCGCGACCCATGCAACGTCTTCATACTTACCCCGATATCCGCGCGATGTTTCGCCGGCTTCTGATTGCCACCGTCACGGGCGTACTGGCCGCGCTGGCCGTTGCCGTGTTTCGCCACAGCATGTATCTGCTGGAGTGGCTGTTTCTCAGTAACGACAGCGGCAGCCTGGTGAATGCCGCGGCGGCGTTGTCCCCCTGGCGTCGCATGCTCACGCCTGCTCTTGGCGGCCTGGCAGCCGGATTGTTGCTGTGGGGGTGGCAGCGGCTGACGGCGCAACGCCCGCATGCGCCAACGGATTATATGGAAGCGCTTGAAACGGGTGACGGGCAGTTCGATTACGGTGCCAGCCTGGTCAAATCCCTGGCGTCACTGCTGGTGGTTTCCAGCGGAAGCGCCATCGGGCGTGAAGGGGCGATGATCCTGCTCGCTGCCCTCGCCACCTCCTTGTTTGCGCAGCGCTTTACGCCGAAGTCCGAATGGAAATTATGGATAGCCTGCGGGGCGGCGGCGGGAATGGCCAGCGCCTACCACGCGCCGCTAGCCGGAAGCCTGTTTATTGCGGAAATCCTGTTCGGCACGCTGATGCTCGCCTCGCTCGGCCCGGTAGTCATTGCGGCCGTCGTAGCGCTGCTGACGACGCGTCTGTTAAGCCCCGGCGCCACCACGCTGTATGAGGTGCATCTCAGCGAAACGCTCACTGCGGGCGATTACGGATTAATCGTTATCATCGGTCTGCTGGCGGGCATCTGCGGCCCGCTGCTGATGTGGCTGATGACGGTTAGCCACGCGCTGTTTCTGCGTCTCAAACTCTCACCACCCTGGCAGCTGGCGCTCGGGGGGCTGATCGTCGGGCTGTTGTCGCTTCTCACGCCCAAAGTGTGGGGTAACGGCTATAGCGTGGTGCAGGCCTTTCTGCTCTCACCGCCGCTGCTGTCCGTCATTGCGGGCGTGTTTATCTGTAAGCTGCTGGCGGTACTGGCAAGCAGCGGTTCGGGCGCACCGGGCGGGGTCTTCACACCGACGCTGTTTGTCGGGCTGGCGACAGGAATGCTGTTTGCGCAGCTTTTTGCGCTGTGGCTACCGGGTTCTGAAACGGCGATTTTGCTGGGACTGGCGGGGATGGCGACGTTGCTCGCTGCCACGACGCATGCGCCTATTATGTCGGCGCTGATGGTGTGTGAAATGACCGGGCAGTATTTTCTGCTACCCGGCCTGCTGATTGCCTGCGTTGTTGCGTCCGTACTCTCGCGAACGTTACGCCACGACTCGATCTACGGCCAGCACACTGCCGAGAGCAGAGAGATCGATGTACTGCGCTAGTTCGCGCTGCTCGGCGCGCGGCAAATAAGGCAGTTCGCCCACCAGAGGGCCGGGCAGTTTTTTGCTCAGCACGTCGATGATTTCTGCATAGTGCGCAAGGCCTGGGTTGATGCGGTTTGCCACCCAGCCCACTAACGGCAGGCCGTCATTGGCGATCGCCTGCGCCGTCAGCAGCGCATGGTTGATACACCCTTCCTGGATGCCCACCACCATCACCACCGGCAGTTGCTCCTGCACCACCCACTCGGAAAGTGGACGCAAATCGTTCATCAGGCTGCGCCAGCCGCCCGTGCCTTCAACCACAACGTGATCAACCTTCTCGCTCAGGTTTGCCAGCCCATCCGACAGCAGGGTGTAATTGATCAGCCCGCTGTGCGCCACGCTGCTCTCCTCTTCGCTCAGGGCTATAGGATTGACCGCGTCATAAGGCAGCTCCAGGGATGAGACGCTTTGTAAAACCAGGGCATCTTTATTGCGCAGCCCCTCTGGCGTCTCTTTACTGCCTTTTGCGACCGGTTTGTACCCTGCAACACGTTTACCGCTTGCTGCCAGCGCCTGTAGCAACGCGCGCGATACAACAGTCTTGCCGACAGAGGTATCTGTACCAGTAACAAAGAAACGCTTAAGCATGACTCATTCCACCTCTTGGGTATGCTTCGAAAATATAAACCAGGTAAATAATTCAGTGGGGGAAGTCTACGGGAAGCGTGCGCTATCCGGCTTGAGATAGCGCAATTTTTAGTAAGTCTGTGGAAAAGAGTTAGCCCTGCAGCAGGCGGATCAGTAAGGAGCCGTTATACATTGCATCTTTCACCAGCGCAGCACCGGCCATGGTGCCCTGGTTCGAAAACTGCGTGCTTTCGACCACAATGTTTTTGCTGTAGGCGGGCAGCGCCTGCTGATTAATGCAGGCCGAGATCGCCGGGAAGAGGATATCCGCCGCCTGGCTGAGCGGGGAGCCGATCAGGATTTTTTGCGGGTTAAACAGATTCACCATAATGGCGAGAATGCGCCCGACGTTATTCCCTACGCCAGTAATGATGTCCTTAGCCAGCAGATCGCCCTGCCGCGCCGCTGTGCACAAGGAATCTACCGTCAGGGGTTGCCCGTGCAACGAGGAGCTCATGGACTGGCTGAGCCTCACCTGCGCCAGTTCAAGCACGCTTTCCACGCTGGCAATGGTCTCCAGGCAGCCGTGGTTGCCGCAGTAGCAGCGTTTCCCGTAGGGATCGACCTGCGTGTGGCCGATCTCCACCAGGCTACTGCTGCCCGCATGCAACAGGCGTCCGTCGGTGATGACGCCCGCCCCGACGTTATGGTCGATCACCACCTGAATGACATCCCGCGCCCCGCGTGACGCGCCAAACAGCGCCTCCGCCATAGTCCAGGCGCTGATGTCATGCTGAATGTAGACCGGTACGCCGGTATGGTTTTTCAGGACCTCACCCAGCGGCATCTCTTTAACGTCTTCATAAAACGGCATGCGGTGCACAATGCCGTTCTCGGTATCAATAATGCCCGGCATGGTGATGGCAATCGCCGTTAAGCGTTCAAGCTTCTGCTGGTGACGAATAAAGAAATGATCGATATGCGTGACAATCGCCTCAAGAAGCGGTTGATCAGCGTTAAGCGGCAGCTCCAGCCGGTCTTCCACCACCAGCTTGCTGCTGAGATCGCGCAGCGCAAGAAAGATCTCACCCCGGCTGATGCGCAGCGACAGGTAATGCCACGCTTCCGTCTCCACCACCAGCCCGACCGCCGGACGACCCCGGCTCCCCGGCTCCTGAATCTCCGTCTCCTGAACCAGGTGGGCTTCCAGCATTTCGCGAACAATCTTGGTAATACTGGCGGGAGCCAGTTGGGCCAGGCGCGACAAATCGATACGCGAAACCGGACCAAGCTGATCAATCAGGCGATATACCGCGCCAGCGTTGGTCTGCTTAATCTGATCAATATGCCCTGGCTGACTATCAGCAACCACCTCGTACTCCCTTATTTTCGAGCTTCGAAATAAACTTTGGGCTATGGTGAAGCACTTGCATGGCCGTCGTCAAATATTTACTTAGCCATGTGATTTACTGCACATTTTTGCCCATTTTTCCCTATAAATATCGCCCGGCAGAGGCGGTGATAAGCTGCTTTTTAAAACGCTGTGCCGCATTGCTCTGTTCATGATGTCTGGACCACACCAGCCACATCTCCGATACCGCATCGTCTTCGGCAAGCGGAACCCAGCACATTTCACGCAATTGTACCCGTTTAAAGGAGGCCGGGAGAATAGAAACCCCCAGCCCGGCGGCGACCAGGCCTATTATTGTCATCGCCTCTCCTACCTCCTGGGTAATGACCGGGGCGAGATCGTAGCGGCGCATCAGGCCCAGAATATCGTCATACAGACCGGTTCCCACCTGCGGGTCGAAAAAGACAAACGGCTCTTTCGCCAGCTCCGCCAGCGTGACGGCAGGTTTCGACGCCAGGGGGTGATCGCGCGGGATCATCGCCATCAGCGGCTCGCGCAGGATCACCTGCCACGCCAGCGAGTCCGGCAGTTGAGTGTTGCGCATCAACCCTAAATCCAGCGCCCCTTCATTCAGCGGAGCAATTTGTTCCCGGGTATTAATTTCGCGCGTCTGAATATGCACGTCCGGGAAGTCACGGCGAAACGACGACAGGGTTTGCGAGACGGCGCTGATAAACGGGGCAGACGAGGTAAACCCGATGCGCAATTCACCGGCTTCCCCCAGATAGAGCCGCTCTGCGCGGGCGGCGGCGTCGTCAACCATGCTCAGAATTTGTCGGCTGTCGGCCAGAAACTGCCTGCCTGCCGCCGTCAGGCTCACGCTACGGTTGGTGCGGGCGAGAAGACGGGCGCCAATCTGCTGCTCCAGGATCTGAATTTGCTGGCTGAGCGGCGGCTGCGAAATGTTCAGGCGCGCGGCGGCGCGGCCAAAATGGAGTTCTTCTGCCACCGCGACAAAGTAGCGTAAATGACGCAGTTCGATATTCATATTTTATAAGTATCATTTGAGATTATTAATATATTAGACAGAATATTTACATTTTCCTACCCTGAAGAGGTGGTCATACCCGTCACCAGAAACCACGGGGATGTTTAAGCAAGGAACATGTGTGAGTCGTACATCTACTGTTGATATCGAACCGGCACGCGATATCGATGATTTACCGGCAGCTTCTCAGCCGGCGCAGTTTATTAAACGTGGTACCTCCCAATTTATGCGCGTCACGCTGGCGCTGTTCTCAGCCGGTCTGGCAACCTTTGCCCTGCTCTACTGCGTTCAGCCTATCCTTCCCGTGCTGTCACATGAGTTTGGCGTCTCACCGGCCAGCAGCAGTATTTCTCTCTCTATTTCAACCGGGATGCTGGCTGTCGGCCTGCTTTTTACCGGCCCTCTCTCTGATGCCATTGGGCGTAAACAGGTGATGGTGACCGCGCTGATGCTGGCGTCGGTTTGTACGTTGCTCTCCACCATGATGACCAGCTGGCACGGGATCCTGATGATGCGCGCGCTCATCGGGTTATCCCTGAGCGGCGTGGCGGCGGTCGGGATGACCTATCTCAGCGAAGAGATCCACCCGAGCTTTGTCGCGTTCTCCATGGGGCTGTACATCAGCGGGAACTCCATTGGCGGTATGAGCGGACGCCTGCTGAGCGGCGTGTTTACAGACTTCTTTAACTGGCGCATTGCGCTGGCGGTGATTGGCTGCTTTGCACTGGCCTCTGCGCTGATGTTCTGGAAAATTCTGCCGGAATCACGCCACTTCCGCCCCACCTCCCTGCGTCCGAAAACGCTGTTTATCAACTTCCGCCTGCACTGGCGGGATAAAGGACTGCCGCGGCTGTTCCTGACCGGCTTCCTGCTGATGGGATCGTTCGTCACGCTGTTTAACTATATTGGCTATCGTCTGATGCTTTCGCCGTGGCATCTGAGCCAGGCGGTAGTCGGCCTGCTCTCCGTGGCGTATCTGACAGGGACCTGGAGCTCGCCAAAAGCCGGAGCGATGACCGCCCGCTATGGCCGTGGGCCGGTGATGCTGGTCTCAACCGCCGTGATGTTGCTGGGCCTGTTGCTGACGCTCTTCTCGTCCCTGTGGCTGATTTTCACCGGCATGCTGCTCTTCTCTGCCGGTTTCTTCGCCGCGCATTCCGTTGCCAGCAGCTGGATTGGCCCGCGCGCCCGTCGTGCCAAAGGCCAGGCATCCTCTTTGTATCTGTTTAGCTATTATCTTGGCTCCAGCTTCGCCGGGACGCTGGGCGGTGTGTTCTGGCACAACTACGGCTGGAACGGCGTGGGCGGGTTTATCGCGCTGATGCTCTGCGGGGCACTGCTGGTGGGCGCCAGTCTTCATAAACGTCTGAGATAATCCGCCTGCGGGCTGATATCCGGTAAGACGAGCGATCCAGATAAACGGCACCAGCGTACTGGTGCCGTTTTTACATTCAGGAATCCCAGGCCTGCTCTATCTTAGCGGCTTCAAACTGCGGAGGCGGTTTTCGGAAACGGCGCGTCAGCCATGTCAGATAAAGGACCCCCAGTGCCGCCCAGATGAGGCCAAGCGTCAGGGACGTCGCTTCGAGGTTTATCCACAGCACGCCGACCGTTACGGCACCAATGAGTGGTAGCAGGAGATAGTGGAACCGATCTTTCCACGTTTTGTTCAGCCCCTTACGCCGCCAGAAATGGTTGTACACCGAGAGATTAACAAACGTAAACGCCACCAGCGCGCCAAAGTTGATCAGCGCCGTCGCGGTCACGAGGTCAAAGTACAGGGCCGACAGCGCCACTATCCCTACCATAATGACGTTCAGGGCCGGAGTACGCCATTTCGGATGCACGTAGCCAAACACCCGCTCCGGAAAGACGTTGTCACGCCCCATCACATACAATAAGCGTGAGACGCTGGCGTGTGAGGCCAGGCCTGAAGCGAGCGTATTCACAAACGTGGTACACAGAAACACCGACTGGAAGAGCTTGCCACCCACGTACAGCGCAATTTCCGGCAGCGCGGCGTCCGGGTTCTTGAAGCGCGCAATCGTCGGGAAGAAGAGTTGCATGAAAAACGAGGCAACAATGAATATCAGCCCGCCATACAGTGCGGTCAGGAAAATGGCTTTGGGAATAACCCGCGCCGCGTTTGGCGTCTCTTCCGACAGCGTGGTGACCGCGTCAAACCCGAGGAAAGAGAAGCAGACGATAGTCGCGCCGGTAATAATCGGGATCAGATGTGCGTTCTCGCTGATAAACGGCTGCAGCGACCAGACGGTGCCCACGCCCTCCCCCTTGTGCAGGCCATGCACCACGAGTATGACAAACACCACCATGATGGCGATCTGCACCAGCACAAACAGGGTGTTAAAGTTGGCGACCAAATTAACACTCTTCAGGTTCGCCAGCGTCAGGATCGTCACAAACCCTACCACCCACACCCACGGTGGGACTTCCGGGAACAATGCGGAAAGGTAGATCTTCGCCAGCAGCACGTTGATCATCGGCAGGAAGAGATAGTCCAGCAGCGATGACCAGCCGACCATAAATCCCAGGTGGGGTCCGATCGATTTCTGCGTGTAGGTGTACGCAGAGCCCGCTTCCGGGAACTGTCGTACCAGTTTGCCGTAGCTGATGGCGGTAAACATAACGCCCGCCAGCGCCAGGAGATACGAGGCGGGCACGTGGCCATTGCTGATACCGGACACAATGCCGAAGGTATCAAACACGGTCATGGGGGTAAGGTAAGCCAGCCCCATCATCACCACCTGCCAGAGCTTGAGGGAACTGCGCAGCCGGGTTCTTCCGGCCATGCCCGGCGAATCAAGAGATGTGTTAGTCGCCATAGACCATCCCCCCCATGCTTACCGTGGTTTGCAATCGCGTTGACCTTAACGCAAACCTGCTTAGCAAAGGGGGAAGTTGTAAAGAACATACGCGATCGTACCAGCGCAGCGTCTCTCGCTCGCACTCACAGCAGGCGCCTGACTGGCCCCCTTCGCCCTGCGGATAGTTGAACATCTGCATCATTTCCTACCTCGTCACACAGTGTCGTTAAGAAAGTCCCTGTGCCGCCTGCGCTCCATAACGCGACTCCCGGGAGATAGCTGGCGTGCCAGCGAACAGTTCGGCCAGGCTCCGCGCAGGCCGTTTGGTGATACATATGCAATGAAACAAAGCGGCCCCTGACCGGGGCACGTCATCAGGCGTTTTTCAGCATCCACTCGATTTCAGTTTCGGTAATCAGGCGTTCGAACTGCAGTAACTCATCATTTTTGCAGGCGTGATAGACGTGGCAGAAACGTTCGCCCAGCCGCTCGCGAAGGTGATCGTTTTGCATAAACTCCCACAGCGCATCGCTCTGACGAATCGGGAACGGCAGTCCGTCCTGCTCCAGACCATTGCCTTCAACTTCTTCCTGCAGGGGTAAATCGTTATCCAGCCCGTGTAAAATGCCGGCAAAAATCGCCGCCATCACCAGATACGGATTCGCGTCTGCTCCCGCCACCCGGTATTCGACCCGATGGTTATGGCGATCGCCGCAGGGAATACGCAGGGCAACCGTACGATTATTGTGTCCCCATGACGCCTGCGTCGGCACGTACATTCCCGGCTGGAAACGGCGGTATGAGTTGACGTTCGGCGCCAGCAGCGCCATGGACGCTGGCATCAGATCGATCATCCCGGCCAGCGCGCGTTTCAGCAGCGTGGAATCCTCACCGCTGGCGTCTGCGAACACGTTTTCGCCTCTGTTGTTTTGCATGCTGATGTGGATATGCATCCCGCTGCCCGCATGTTCTTCATACGGCTTTGCCATAAACGTGGCGTGCATCTTGTGTTTTTCCGCCATCTGCCTGACGAGACGTTTTAGCGCCAGCGCATCATCGCAGGCATCCAGCACGTTTTCCGTATGGTGCAGGTTAATCTCAAACTGTCCCGGGGAGGCTTCAGCCACTGCCCCGTCGGCGGGGATCAACTGCAGTTGCGCCAGTTCGTCAATGTCATTCAGCACGTCAGCAAAGTGGTTGAGATTATCAACCGAGTAGACCTGACTCTGCGTGTTACGCACGTCGGTGCCCGGCGCGCAGGGTGGCTGCAGATAGCCGTCGGCATCGCGTTTACGGTCAAGTAAATAGAACTCCAGCTCTACCGCTACCACGGGGAACAGACCGCGCTGGCGCAGCTGCTGCCAGAGTCGGTTGAGTACGTTCCGCGGCTCAACGTCAAAGGGAGCGCCATCTTCATCGACCATGGTGAGCTGCACCTGACCAATGTACTCCGGGTCGGCGGCGGACGGTGTCAGGGTGCCCGGCACCGGCACACAGATACAGTCCGGCTCGCCCAGCTCCTGCCCCAGCCCTGCCTCTTCCACAACGTTACCCAGAATGTCCATGGCGAAAACCGATGCCGGGAAATAGCAGCCTTTTTCAAGTTTGCTCAGTCCGGCAACCGGGATGCGTTTGCCGCGAAAACAGCCGTTCAGGTCGGTCAGGAGGACATCAATAAACTGGGTGTCAGGATACTTTTCTAAATAGCGCTTCACTTCCTGCGTAAAGGCGCTGCCCCGCCTCTCATCCGTGTGCTGCACAAAGTTCTCAACTTCTACGATATTGGTTTCCATGATTTACCACCGTTTTTGGGATTTGCGTTCGCTGCTCTGGACTGTCAAATATAATGTCCACACTATCGAATCTGTATGCAAACAAATTGTTTGTCAAATGTTAAATTAAGTTTGCAAAAGGCAGATCTCATTGCTAGATTGAGAAAATATTGAACGAAAAGGCCGTTTCACAGGCGAGAATGGCCTAAATTTAGTCCACTTTGTGAGGGCGATCATGGAAAATATAATGAACAAGCCAGTTATTGGCGTGGTGATGTGCAGAAACAGGCTTAAGGGTCATGAGACCCAGACCCTGCAAGAAAAGTACCTGAATGCCATTATTAACGCGGGGGGCTTACCTGTTGCCTTACCGCATGCGCTGGCAGAGCCAGAGCTTATTACCGCTCTGCTGCCAACCCTGGACGGAATTTACCTGCCGGGCAGCCCAAGTAACGTGCAGCCGCACCTTTATGGTGAAAACGGCGATGAGCCTGACGCCGATCCCGGGCGAGATCTTCTGAGTATGGCGCTGATTGCTGCCGCGCTCGAAAGGCGCATCCCCATTTTCGCCATCTGCCGGGGGCTGCAGGAAATGGTTGTTGCCACGGGAGGGACGCTGTATCGCCGCCTGTTCGAGCAGAACGACCTGCTTGAGCACCGGGAAGATCCTGAACTGCCGGTTGAGCTACAATACGCCCCTTCTCATGAAGTTCAGGTTCAGGAGGGAGGGCTGCTGTCTCAATTAATACCAGGCTGTAACACATTTTGGGTAAACTCGTTACACGGGCAAGGTGCACGGACGTTAGGACCACGGCTTCGCGTGGAGGCCCGCTCGACGGACGGGCTCGTCGAAGCGGTCAGCGTTCATGACCACCCTTTTGCCCTCGGTGTGCAATGGCACCCCGAATGGAACAGCAGCGAGTACGCCCTGTCACGCATGTTGTTTGAAGGTTTTATCACCGCCTGTCAAAGCCACATTGCCGAGAAGCAACGGCTTTGACCACTACCGTAAAGGAAATGCAACTATGAGCGATGACGGACTGGCGCCAGGGAAACGTCTGTCTGAGATCCGTCAGCAATTGGGTCTCTCGCAGCGGCGTGCCGCCGAACTGTCTGGGTTAACACACAGTGCCATCAGCACCATTGAGCAGGACAAAGTCAGTCCTGCCATCAGTACGCTGCAAAAGCTGCTGAAAGTTTATGGGCTGTCGCTCTCGGAATTCTTTTTGGAACCGGAAAAACCTGATGAACCGCAGGTGGTTATTAATCAGGAAGACCTTATCGAAATAGGCAGTCAGGGGGTTTCGATGAAGCTGGTTCATAACGGAAATCCGAACCGTACGCTGGCGATGATTTTTGAAACTTACCAGCCAGGAACCACGACCGGAGAGAGGATCAAACACCAGGGTGAGGAGATCGGTACGATACTGGAAGGTGAAATAGTGCTGACCATTAATGGCCAGCCTTATCACCTGGTTGCGGGGCAAAGCTATGCCATTAATACCGGCATACCGCACAGCTTCAGCAACACCTCGGCAGGCATCTGCCGCATTATCAGTGCCCACACCCCCACCACGTTCTAATTACCACTCAGTCCCGGCGTAAGTGCGCTTACGCCGGGACAAATAAAAACGATCAATGTCGGCATTCAACGGGTTAATTCCCGGGATGCCCCACGGCTTCGTATTGCCTGAAACGGCCATGACCTTATTTATCTGATTGCGAAAGAAAGGAGTGAATATGCATTTTCAGCACCTGACTTACTGGCAGGATAAAGCAAAAAACAGCGCCATTGAGACCCGGTTATTTATTAACGGTGCCTATTGTGACGCCGCCGATAATGCCACGTTTGAAACCGTCAATCCCGCGACACAACAGACGCTGGCGAACGTGGCCCGGGGCAAGCAGGCGGACGTGGACCGTGCAGTTCAGGCGGCGCGTGAGGTATTTGAGCGCGGTGACTGGTCGCAGGCGTCTCCGGCGCAGCGCAAGGCCGTGCTCAATAAGCTCGCCGATTTAATGGAACGCCACGGCGAAGAGCTGGCCTTACTGGAAACACTGGACACCGGTAAACCCATCCGCCACAGCCTGCGCGACGATATTCCCGGCGCGGCGCGCGCCATTCGCTGGTACGCCGAAGCGGCGGATAAAGTCTACGGCGAAGTGGCACCTACGTGGCCGGGCGAACTGGCGATGATCGTGCGCGAGCCGATCGGGGTGGTTGCGGCCATCGTTCCCTGGAACTTCCCGCTGCTGCTGGCCTGCTGGAAGCTGGGCCCGGCACTGATCGCGGGCAACAGCGTGGTATTGAAACCGTCGGAGAAATCACCACTCACCGCCCTGCGGCTGGCCGGGCTGGCGAAAGAGGCAGGCCTGCCGGACGGCGTGCTGAATATGATAAGCGGTTACGGCCACGAAGCGGGCCAGGCACTGGCACTGCATCCAGAGGTCGAGGTGCTGACGTTTACCGGCTCTACCCGTACCGGCAAGCAGCTGTTGAAGGACGCGGGAGAAAGCAACATGAAGCGCGTCTGGCTGGAGGCGGGCGGCAAGAGCGCCAACATTATCTTTGCCGACTGTCCGGACCTCGACAAAGCCGTGAGCGCGACCGCCGCCGGGATTTTTTATAACCAGGGGCAAGTCTGTATCGCCGGTACCCGCCTGCTGCTCGAAGACAGCATCGCCGATGACTTTCTGGCAAAGCTAAAAGCGCAGGCCCGTCACTGGCAGCCGGGCGATCCGCTCGACCCTGACAGCACGATGGGCATGCTCATCGACGCTGCACATGCCGATACCGTCCACACGTTTATTCGCGAGGGAACCCGAAAAGGTACGCTGCTGCTTGACGGGCGGGAACAAGCATGGCCTTGCGCAGTTGGTCCCACCATTTTTGTCGACATCGATCCTGCCTCCCCGCTGTGTCGGGAAGAGATTTTCGGGCCGGTGCTGGTCGTCACCCGTTTTAAAACCGAAGAGGAAGCCTTAACGCTGGCCAACGACAGTGAATATGGGCTTGGCGCGGCGGTATGGACCCGCGATCTTTCCCGCGCGCACCGCATGAGCCGCCGCCTGAAAGCAGGCTCGGTCTTCGTCAATAACTATAACGACGGCGATATGACCGTACCCTTTGGCGGCTATAAGCAGAGCGGCAACGGTCGCGATAAGTCCCTGCATGCGCTGGAAAAATTTACTGAACTGAAAACCATCTGGATTGCCCTGGAGTCTCAATCATGACCGAACATACCACCAGCTACTACGCGGCCAGCGCGAACGCTTACGAACCTTTCCCGACGCTTAACGAGTCGATCAGCTGTGACGTGTGCGTGGTGGGCGGCGGCTATACCGGCCTCTCCTCCGCGCTGCATCTCGCCGAAATGGGCTACGCCGTGGTGCTCCTTGAAGGGGCGCGCATCGGCTTTGGCGCCAGCGGACGCAACGGCGGCCAGCTGGTTAACTCTTACAGCCGCGATATCGACGTGATTGAGAAAAACTACGGACCCGATGCCGCCAGAGTCCTCGGGAGCATGATGTTTGAAGGCGGGGAGATCATCCGGGAGCGTATC
This sequence comes from Enterobacter cloacae complex sp. 277I4, assembly GCF_050031465.1. Classification (NCBI taxonomy): domain Bacteria; kingdom Pseudomonadati; phylum Pseudomonadota; class Gammaproteobacteria; order Enterobacterales; family Enterobacteriaceae; genus Enterobacter; species Enterobacter cloacae complex sp. 277I4. The sequence continues at coordinate 2,262,412 of NZ_JBLGWC010000001.1, read as the reverse complement.
CAGCGCTATCAGATCCAGTGCGACTATCGTCCCGGCGGGCTGTTTGTGGCGCTAAACCATAAGCAACTTGAGACGCTGGAGGAGCAAAAAGCCAACTGGGAACGCTACGGCAACACGCAGCTGGAGTTGCTGGACGCCAGTGCCATCCGCCGGGAGGTCGACAGCGAACGCTATACCGGCGCGCTGCTGGACCGCAGCGGGGGGCATATTCATCCACTGAACCTGGCGATCGGCGAAGCGGACGCGATTCGCCTGAACGGCGGGCGGGTGTATGAACAGTCCCCGGTGACCGCCATTCAGCACACCAGCCCGGCTGTGGTAAGCACGCAGCATGGCCAGGTGACGGCTCGCTACGTGATCGTCGCCGGGAATGCCTACCTGGGCGACAAGATAGAACCGGAACTGGCAAAACGCAGCATGCCCTGCGGCACTCAGGTTGTGACCACCGCCCCGCTGCCGGAAGCGGTCGTCCGCACGCTGATCCCCAATAACTACTGCGTGGAAGATTGTAACTACCTGCTGGATTACTACCGTCTTACCGCCGACAACCGCCTGCTGTACGGCGGTGGCGTCGTCTATGGCGCGCGCGATCCGGACGATGTCGAGCGTCTGGTGATGCCAAAGCTACTGAAAACCTTCCCACAGCTGGCTGGCGTCAAAATCGACTACCGCTGGACGGGCAACTTCCTGCTGACCCTGTCGCGCATGCCGCAGTTTGGTCGTCTGGATAAAAACATCTATTACATGCAGGGCTACAGCGGCCACGGCGTCACCTGCACCCACCTGGCCGGACGGCTGATTTCGGAACTGTTGCGCGGTGACGCTGAGCGCTTTGATGCGTTTGCCAACCTTCCGCACTACCCCTTCCCGGGCGGTCGCAGCCTGCGGATTCCATTCACGGCGATGGGCGCGGCGTATTACAGCCTGCGCGATCGTCTTGGCGTATGAGCGTTTCGACAAAAGGGTATCTGACATGAGTAACCAGGAATTTCATCAGCGTAGACTTTCTGCCACCCCGCGCGGCGTAGGCGTAATGTGTGATTTCTTTGCCCGCACGGCGGAGAATGCCACGCTTACCGACGTGGAAGGCAACGACTATATTGATTTCGCCGCCGGGATCGCGGTACTGAATACCGGCCATCGGCATCCTGAACTGGTGGCCGCAGTGGAAAAACAGCTTCACCAGTTCACCCACACGGCCTACCAGATTGTGCCGTATGAAAGCTACGTTTCATTAGCCGAAAAACTTAACGAGCTGGCTCCGGTGCAGAGCCCGGCCAAAACGGCATTCTTCACAACGGGCGCGGAAGCGGTGGAAAATGCCATTAAAATCGCCCGGGCCCACACCGGCAGACCGGGCGTGATTGCCTTCGGAGGAGGCTTTCACGGTCGAACCTATATGACCATGGCCTTAACCGGCAAGGTCGCGCCTTATAAGCTGGGATTTGGCCCCTTCCCGGGGTCGGTTTATCACGTGCCCTATCCCTCGGAGCTGCACGGCATCACGACGCAGGATGCCATCACGGCGATAGAACGTCTGTTCAAAGCAGACATTGAGGCGAAACAGGTAGCGGCGATTATTTTTGAACCCATTCAGGGTGAAGGCGGCTTCAACGTCGCCCCGCCAGAGCTGGTGGCCGCCATCCGCCGTATCTGTGATGAACACGGGATCGTGATGATTGCCGACGAAGTACAGAGCGGTTTCGCCCGTACGGGGAAACTGTTTGCCATGGAACAATACGCCGACAAGCCCGACCTGATGACGATGGCGAAAAGCCTGGCAGGCGGAATGCCGCTGTCCGGCGTGGTGGGCCGCGCCGAAATCATGGACGCGCCGGCGCCCGGCGGTCTGGGGGGAACCTATGCAGGCAACCCGCTGGCGGTGGCCGCCGCGCACGCGGTGCTGAATATTATCGACAACGAGTCACTGTGCGCCCGCGCCCGGCATCTGGGCGATCGACTGAAAGCCACCCTGGAAGAGATTCAGGGTACCTTCCCTGCGCTCGTGGCGATAAGGGGAAGAGGATCGATGATTGCGGCGGAGTTTTTTGATCCCGAGAGCCGTGCACCTTCGGCCGCCATCGCGCAGGCGATCCAGCAAAAAGCACTCGCCCAGGGCCTGCTGTTATTGATCTGCGGCCAGTACGGCAACGTGATCCGCTTCCTTTATCCGCTGACCATTCCGGATGCCCAGTTCACCCAGGCGCTGGCGATCTTGCAACAGGTTATGCGTGATAAGACCTAAGTAACCACCGAAAACCGTCTCCCGGCATTCCGGAGACGGTTTCAGCGGAGGAGATCGGCTTAGATTTCCTCCGTGTGGGAAATGCTGGGGAATTTGGTCTGTTTCATTGTATGCTCCCTGAAACACATCCCTGGCAAGAGGAAATAAGAATTGCAAAAAACATCCGTCTATCAGTCACTTGTGAAAACCTTCCAGCGTCTCTCCCGCTTCTCGCACCTCTCCTCCATCGCCAGTTGGGACATGTTCACCATGATGCCGCCCGGCGGCAGCGCCGCGCGCGGTGAAGCACTGGCGGAGATGAGCGTCCTGCAACATCAGATCCTGACCGACAAAAAAGTGGGTGAATGGCTGGCTGCAGCGGCAGGTGAAGATTTGAATGACGTCGAACAGGCCAACCTGCGTGAAATGACGCGTCAATATCAGCAGGCCTCGCTGCTGCCGGAATCGCTGGTGGAAGCCAAATCGCTGGCGGGCAGCAAATGTGAGCACGCCTGGCGTACCCAGCGTCCGGCCAATGACTGGCAAGGCTTTTCCGCCAATCTGAAAGAGGTGGTAAAACTCAGCCGTGAAGAGGCGCGTCTGCGCGCGGAGGCAAAAGGTTGCTCACCTTACGATGCGCTGCTGGATATTTTTGAGCCAGACATGACCAGCGCGCGTCTGGACGTGCTCTTTGCCGACATGAAGTCGTGGCTGCCGGATCTGCTGGCAAACGTGGTCGACAAGCAGTCCAGGCAGACATTCGTTCCGCCGCAGGGCCCCTTCCCGACGGCAACGCAGCGTGAGCTGGGGCTGGAAGCCATGAAGATGCTCGGCTTCGATTTCAACGGCGGTCGTCTGGACGTGAGCGCGCACCCGTTCTGCGGCGGCGTGCCGGAAGATGTGCGCATTACCACGCGGTATGACGAAGATGAACTCCTCAGCGCCCTGTTTGGCGTGATCCACGAAACCGGACACGCGCGCTACGAACAGAACCTGCCGCGCGCGTGGGCCGGTCAGCCCGTTGCCCTGGCGCGTTCAACGGCAATCCACGAATCCCAGAGTCTGTTCTTTGAGATGCAGCTTGGCCGCAGCGAGGCGTTCCTGAAACATCTCCTCCCTGCCGTTCATGCCCGTTTTGGCAGCCAGGCGGCGTTTAGCGAAGAGAACTTTATCGCCTGGAACCAGCGCGTGAAGCCGGGCTATATCCGCGTCGATGCTGACGAGGTGAGCTACCCGGCACACGTAGTGCTGCGCTATGAGATTGAGCGGGCGCTGATCAATGGCGATATCGAGGTGGAGGACATCCCGGCCCTGTGGGATGAGAAAATGCAGGCGTGGCTCGGGTTATCCACCAAAGACAACTACCGCAACGGCTGTATGCAGGATATCCACTGGACCGACGGCGGATTCGGTTACTTCCCGTCTTATACGCTGGGGGCGATGTACGCCGCGCAGCTGTTCCATGCCGCGAAAACGGCGCTGCCAGGTCTGCAGGCCTCTATCGCTGACGGGGAGCTGTCGGCCCTGTTTGACTGGCTGCGCCAGAACGTCTGGCAACACGGCAGCCGGTTTACCACATCACAGCTGATCACCCAGGCGACGGGAGAAGATCTGAATATCCGCTACTTCCGTGAACACCTGACCTCGCGTTACCTGTAATGACCCACGCCGGGGAAAGCCCCCGGCGTTGTACAAACGGTTACACGCCGATACCAATCACTCACGGAAACCCCGAATTTACAGGGATATAGTTATTTCAACGGCCCCGCAGTGGGGTTAAATGAAAAACCAAATTCGAGGGTATGAACATGAATAAAGTATTAGCTCTGGTTGTTGCCGCTGCTATGGGTCTGTCTTCTGCTGCGTTCGCTGCTGAGACTACTGCAACTGCTCCTGCTGCCGCTGCACCTGCTGCAACCACCGCTGCACCGGCAAAAACGGTACACCACAAGAAACATCACAAAGCCGCTAAACCTGCTGCTGAGCAAAAAGCGCAGGCGGCTAAAAAGCACCACAAAAAAGCCGTAAAACAAGACGCCGCTAAACCTGCTGTTGAGCAGAAAGCACAGGCCGCCAAAAAGCACCACAAAAAAGCGACTAAACCCGCTGTAGAGCAGAAAGCTCAGGCCGCTAAAAAGCATCACAAAAAAGCAGTAAAACACGAAGCTGCTAAACCAGCTGCTCAGCCAGCTGCGTAAGAGTACAAGCTAAACCGTGCCCTTCGGGGCACGTTGGTAAACCGGCGCTGAACCTTTCAATACAGCGCCGTTTTTTTATCCGGAGGGCGTATGCTGCGACGCTATCGGTTTGAGTTGATCCTTATCCTGCTTATTTTATGCGCGCTCATCGCAAGCCAGTTTTATCTTTCCTGATCGTAGCACGCTGATTTTACTCCCACTTTAGCGCTGTCCCGTCTATAGTATTTTCATAGGGTTCACTTTTAATAATCATAATTACCCCCACCAGAGTGTGATATGCGTAAATCTGTTGTGTTATTACTGGGAACGTTTGCTCTTTTTTCTGGATTCGCGCATGCGGATGATGGCGATGATGACACCATTAGCGCGAAAGAGCTTAAAACGCTGTTTTTCGGTCATGATGATCGTACGCGTGTCGCCGATCCTACCCAGGCCCCGTGGGATGCCATCGGGCAACTGGAAACCGCCAGCGGTAACTTATGCACCGCCACGTTGATTACCCCTCAGCTTGCCCTGACCGCAGGCCATTGCCTGTTGACGCCGCCGGACGGCAAACCCGACAAAGCCGTGGTGCTGCGATTTGTGTCTCAGAAAGGGATGTGGCGCTATGAAATTCACGGGATTGAAGGCCGGGTTGACCCTTCGCTGGGTAAGCGCCTGAAACCGGACGGCGACGGCTGGATAGTCCCGCCCGCTGCGGCCTCCTGGGATTTCGGTCTCATCATTTTGCGCTACCCGCCTTCTGGAATCACTCCACTACCCCTGTTTGATGGCGATAAAGCCGCGCTGACCGCCGCGCTGAAAGCCGTCGATCGCAAGGTGACGCAATCCGGTTATCCGGTCGATCATCTGGATACGCTGTATACCCACACCGACTGCATTGTGACCGGCTGGGCGCAAAACAGCGTACTCTCTCACCAGTGCGATACGTTACCGGGCGACAGTGGCTCACCGCTGATGCTGAAAACGGATAACGGCTGGCAGTTGATTGGTGTGCAGAGTTCAGCCCCGGCGGCCAAAGACCGATGGCGCGCGGATAACCGTGCTCTCTCGGTGACCGGTTTTCGCGACAAGCTGGAAGCGCTGGCACAATAACAGGCCAGCGCCGCCTCGCCTGACGTCATCAGGCGAGTTTTATCATAATCATACCGGCCAGCAGCAATACCAGGCCGATCCAGCCTTTATTATTTAACCGTTGGCCGAAGAGCACCCACCCTGCTGCCAGGGTCGCGGCAATACCAAACCCGCCCCACAGGGCATAGGCTACAGACAGATCGATACCTTTGACCGCCTGAGACAGGGCGCTAAACGCCCCCAGCACAGCGGCAATCGACATCAGACCGTAAACTTTACGGCGAAAACCATCAGAGAATTTCAGAAACACGTTCGCCAGAATTTCCAGAACAATGGCGAACCCCAACCAGGCCGCGTGGATCCATTCAAACTGCTGCATGGGCCTGCTCCTTCTGCGGTTTTGTCGGTTTACGTGTACCCGATTTAATCAGCACAATCCCGACTACCAGCGTCGTCAATCCGGCGATCTTCATTGTTGATAAGGTTTCGTCAAATAACAAAACGCTGAACAGCGTAATCAACAAAATACCGATACCTTCCCAGAGGGCATAAGCCACCCCCAGCGCGATTTTCTTCACCGCAAACGAGAGGAAAATATAGGAAAGCGAAATCATCACCAGCATTAAAATAAAACCGGTGTTGCCATCGCTGACGCTTGCCCATTTCATAGACAGCGTGCCGGTAATTTCAGCGAGAATAGCCAGGGCTAATAAAATCCAGTAAAACATGTTTTTCTCCTGCTTGAGAATATAATCCATCGCGGCTCGCTGCGAACAGCAAACCCAAAAAAGGAAATTAAATCAGATAACTAAGCGCATGGCGCCAGCTCAGGCAGAAGACGTGACTATAGCGCGTTGCGCCAGTGTTGCTCACCGGACAGAAGGAAGAAAGAGGTGGAGAATACAGCAGTATGGTTTGAAGAATACGTCCTGAACAAATTGTCCATAAAATTACAATTATCCGCGGTGTTGCTTCTCGTCTTTGCGGATCAAAATTGTCCTCGGTAGTTAAACACGCTAAATTTGTACCATAAGCCAGGATTTTACTCAAAGTCTTTTCAATTCTTTACCGAGGCCGTTTGACTTCGGTTAGTTTATTAAACGTCTTTCGCCTTTATTATAAATAAAAAAATACGCAGGAATTGCCATGGCTAAACCCATCATTACCCTGAACGGCCTTAAGATTGTGATCATGCTCGGTATGCTGGTGATCATCCTGACGGGCGTTCGTTTTGCCGCCGATATTATCGTGCCTTTTATTCTGGCGCTGTTTATTGCAGTGATCCTTAACCCGCTGGTTCAGCGCATGGTGCGGATACGCATACCGCGCGTGCTGGCGATCACCCTGCTCATCAGCATCATTATTATCGCGATGGTGCTGCTGGTCGCTTATCTGGGCACATCCCTGAATGAACTGGCGCGCACGCTGCCGAAATACCGCTCGTCGCTGGTGATACCGCTGTTGCAGATTGAACCCTGGCTGCAGCGCGCGGGCATTGAGGTCTCCGTGGAGGAACTGCTGAAGTATATCGACCCCAACGCAGCCATGACCCTCGTCACCAGCCTGCTGGCGCAACTCTCCAACGCCATGACCTCTATTTTCCTGCTGTTTTTAACCGTGGTGTTTATGCTGCTGGAGGTGCCGCAACTGCCTGCCAAACTACAGCATATAATGGTTCGGCCGGTGGAAGGCATGGGCGCGATTCAGCGTGCACTGGACAGTGTTTCCCGCTATCTGGTGCTGAAAACGGCGATCAGTCTCGTCACCGGGTGCGTTGTCTGGGGCATGCTGGTTGCGCTGGATGTGCGGTTTGCGTTCGTCTGGGGACTGCTCGCCTTTGCGCTTAACTATATTCCCAACATCGGTTCCGTGCTGGCGGCCATCCCGCCTATTCTGCAGGTGCTGGTTTTCAGTGGTTTGTATGATGCCCTGATTCTGCTGGCCGGTTATCTGGTGATTAACCTGGTCTTCGGAAACATTCTTGAACCGCGCATGATGGGACGCGGGCTTGGGCTTTCGACCCTGGTGGTGTTTTTGTCCCTGATATTCTGGGGTTGGCTGCTCGGCCCCGTTGGCATGCTGCTCTCCGTGCCGCTGACCATCATCGTCAAGATTGCGCTTGAGCAGACGGCGGGCGGGCAAAGTATCGCCGTACTGCTGAGCGATATGAGCCACAGAGGCTGAGCAACCCGTCAGTTAACTTACTCGCGCCAGCCCATTGCTGGCGCCACATGTTTGAGGATCGACTCAATCACATGCGCGTTGTAGTCCACGCCAAGCTGATTCGGTACGGTCAGTAACAGGGTATCCGCTTCGGCTATCGCGTCGTCCTGCTTCAATTGTTCAACCAGCTTGTCGGGCTCTGCCGCATAGCTGCGCCCGAAAATCGCCCGCGTTTTTTCATCCAGATAGCCCACGCTATCGCTGTCGTTGCGGCTGGCCCCGAAATACATCCGGTCACGATCGTCCATCAGGGCAAAGATACTGCGGCTCACCGACACGCGCGGCTGACGGGTATGGCCCGCCTCAGCCCAGGCCTGACGATACGCGCGGATCTGTTTTGCCTGCTGAATATGGAACGGCTCGCCGGTTTCATCGTCTTTCAGCGTTGAGCTTTGCAGGTTCATGCCCAGTTTTGCGGCCCAGACCGCCGTTGCATTTGAACCGGCGCCCCACCAGATGCGGTCGCGTAAACCTTCGGAATGAGGCTCCAGGCGCAGCAGGCCCGGCGGGTTCGGGAACATCGGTTGCGGGTTTGGTTTCGCAAACCCTTCTCCGCGCAGCATCTCAAGCAGCACCTCGGTATGACGACGCGCCATATCCGATTCGTTTTCCCCTTCCTGCGGGACATAGCCAAAGTGACGCCAGCCATCAATCACCTGCTCCGGCGAGCCGCGGCTAATTCCCAGCTGCAAACGCCCGCCAGAGATCAGATCCGCCGCCCCGGCATCCTCCGCCATGTACATTGGGTTTTCATACCGCATGTCGATCACGCCGGTACCGATTTCGATGTTTTTGGTTTTTGCGCCTATCGCCGCAAGCAAGGGGAACGGCGAGCTGAGCTGGCGGGCAAAGTGGTGCACACGGAAATAAGCGCCATCGGCACCCAGCTCTTCAGCGGCCACGGCCAGGTCGATGGACTGCAGCAGCGTGTCCGCTGCGGTTCGGGTACCGGACTGTGGCGACGGCGTCCAGTGACCAAATGATAAAAATCCGATCTTTTTCATAAGGGGTAATCCTGAGAATGTGTTGCGTTTCTTCTACTCTACGCATTACCGGGCAACAATAAATGCCGTTTATTTAACGGAAAGCGTCAAATAAATTGACTGACCTGAGCAGATCGCTATTGCGTTCCATAATGGGATATAATTTCGCTCACTCTTTTCCTGGCAGGTAAAACCGGCAATGGCTCTGATCCCTAAAAACTACGCGCGGCTGGAAAGCGGCTACCGTGAAAAAGCATTAAAAATTTATCCATGGGTCTGTGGGCGCTGCTCACGGGAATTTGTCTATTCCAACCTTCGGGAACTGACGGTTCACCATATCGATCACGACCATACCAATAACCCGGAAGATGGCAGTAACTGGGAGCTGTTATGCCTGTTTTGCCACGATCATGAACACTCGAAGTACACCGAAGCGGATCAGTACGGCACCACCGTTGTCGCGGGAGAAGACGCGCAAAAAGATGTGGGTGTGGCCACCTTTAATCCGTTTGCTGATTTGAAAGCGATGATGAACAAGAAGAAATAATCTTCCAGGAATTTTCTCGCTCCGGCCAGCTCTGTTCACCCGTATACATAGACGTACCAGGTAATGACATAGATGGCCGTAATGATTACCCCGGCTACGCCGAGGAAGATCGCATCTCTCACCTCCACACTAGAATGTCCAGGTGATGGCGGCGGTGACAGCGCCTTCGTTACGTCGCGATACGATCGGACTGTTATTTGCATGCTCCCCAAGCCAGGTGTAGTCGGCACTCAGTACCGTGCCCCAATGGGTATCGAACTGATGACTCCATGTCAGGCTGCTGTCTATACCGTAGAATCCACCGGGCGCTGAATAACGGCTATAACCGGAGCGCTGACTCTGCTGCTGACTGACCCCATACCAGGTATTGAGGTAACGGCTGTCGCCAAACAGGGATGCAGACTGAAAAGCAATCGTGTCCTGACTGGTTTGTAGAGGGAGCAGCGTAACAGAGGCCTGGTAGTTTACCCCCTGACTGTCCGTTACAGGCAGGGTCGCTTTGCCTTCCACACTCAGCCAGGAAGTGATTTGCCAGCCGACCGCCAGCCCGGTATTCAGGCTGGTATCGATCTCTCCCATCCCTTTCAGATTATTCGCTCCCTCGCGCCAGCTGGCGTTTTCGTCCGCCCTCCCCAGGTCGTAACCCAGCGTATGTTCAAGGTACACGCCGCTGTCATTTTGCAGGTCATATCCAATGCCTTTCTGCGCATCAATAAAGAATGCACCTTTGCGCACCTGTAAAACAGGAACCCCTTGCCATACCTGCTTGTCAGAGCCTGAATAACGAGGCGCATAGCGTCCTCCTGCCCCAATCGTCAAATAGTCGGAAGACGTTTGTGCCTCATCGGCGTGTACGCCGGATGCTGCCGTCATCAGAAACGGAACGGTCATATACAGGGCTTTTTTTCTCGCTATCATACTGGTCTCCACTTCTACGTTGTGCGCAGTATGATTTGGCTAAATCAATGAATAGTCGGGATAGTGTTAAGAAACGGTCAAGGTGAACAGATGTTGTCCAGAAGAGTGCTGATTATTGAAGATGATGCCGATGCGGCTGGCGTACTTGAAGCCTATTTACGCCGTGAAAATTACGATGTGAACGTCACGGGGGACGGGCTGGCCGGGCTGGAGATGGCGCAACGCTGGAAACCCGATCTTGTCTTGCTGGATGTCATGCTTCCCGGACTCAACGGAACTGAGGTGCTGGCCAGCCTGCGTCGCAAAAGCGATGTGCCCGTTATCATGGTGACGGCTATGGGCGATACGCCCGATCGCATCGGCGCGTTGAGATACGGGGCTGATGACTATGTCGTTAAACCCTATCATCCAGGTGAAGTCGTGGCACGGGTGCAGGCGGTGCTGCGCCGGAGCAATAAAAACACGCGCGAAGAAGAGATCCTTCGCTGGCAGACGCTGGAGGTGGATGTCACGGCCATTGTGGCGAGCATCATCAATGATGACAACACGCCGCGGGTTCTGGATCTGACCCCAACGGAATTTTCGCTACTGACCACGCTGATGCGTTCACCTTCGCGTCCTTTTTCCCGTCAATATTTACTGGAGCACTGTTTGCCGGAAAGCGAGGCCCTGGAGCGGGTGGTGGATACCCATATTTATAACCTGCGTAAAAAACTCGAAGCCGCGGGTCTTTCCGGCGTGCTGGTTAACGTTCGCGGCGTGGGTTACAGGTTCAGACAGCCATGATAAAGACCCGTCATTCCTCCCTCTGGCGCTGGATTTGCGCGCGCATCCTGGCGCTGGCGATTGGCAGCGTGATTGTTATAGCAGCCTGTATGTGGCTGCGTTACGCCGTGCAGAACTACTGGATAATGGGCAAAATGCCCGCAGCGGTCCGGCAGGAGTTTCTCACGCTCAGCCAGAATCCGCAGTCAAACCCGGCCCGCTTTCACGATATTGTAGACAGCTGGTGGGGGCTCAGTTATTCCACCCCATCTATCGCCTCGGCTGACTGGGTCACCGTGGCTCTGCTGGTGCTGGTGATGATCCCCTTCATTGTGGTAATGGGACTTAAGCACGCACGTCCTCTGGCGCTGCAGTTCAGCTGTCTTCGTGATGCGGCCAAAGATGTGGCCGATGGACAGTTTGGCCGACAGGCAGAGCTGGTGAAAGATGCGCCCGCAGAAATGATCAGCTTTGCGGCTGACTTTAATACCATGACCGGACAACTGGCTCGCTATGAAAAGGAGCTGCGCGCCTCGCACGTTGCCATGGCACATGAGCTGCGCTCTCCCCTGACGGCAGCCATTGGGCGTTTGCAGGGTATGATGGACGGCGTGTTTGACGCCACCCCGGAGCAGTTGGGGATGGTGATGAAACAGCTCCAGCACCTCAACCGGCTGACCGATGAATTGCACCTTCTCTCTCTGGCTGATGCGGGAAATCTTGTGCTTGAAGACAGGCAATTCCGTCTGGATGAGCTGATTCAGGAGCGGGCAGACTGGATAACCCCGCAGGCCGATGCGCATAATTTTACGATAACGTTGCGTAACCCGCGCGCATGCCCCTTCAGAGGCGATGCGTTCCGTATGGGACAGGTATTTACGATCCTCATGGAGAATTCACTCCGCTACGGATGCGAGGGAGGCCATCTGGAGGTGGCCCTGCATTATGCCCAGGGGCAGTACACCCTCGAATTCGCCGATGACGGTCCGGGTGTATCAAAGCACTTTTTACCGGACATGTTTAAGCGATTTAGCCGCGAGGAACAATCACGCGCCCGGCACTCCGGTGGCAGCGGCCTCGGTTTATCAATTGCGCAGGCGATTTGTCAGGCGCATGGGGGAAGTATTAGCGCGTCATTACCAGAAACCGGAGGGCTTCTGGTGCGCATCCAACTGCCCTGGCGCGCTTGTGACGAGGAAAATTCCCGCTCTTGATAAACCCTTGACACAACATCGAATCTTTCTCGATGAACAGCCGATTAAATAACGCCATCCCTTTTCTGGAGCGGCGTTATGTCAGACGAATTCATTCTCTCCCTCCGCCACAGCCTGCATCATGTATACAGCGTGGCGCGCACCCTTTCCTGGCTACACTTTATTCCCCTGGTGATACTTGCCCTGGCTATCTTCCCGCTAACCGGTTGCGGCGATAAACACGAAAACACGCCGCCCCCCGTGCGGGCGGTACGCTACAGTGTGGTGGGTTCAGCGAAAACGCTGCCAGCACTGGAAAGAACCGGTGAGATCCATGCCCATGATGAGACGACGCTGAGTTTCCGTACCGGGGGCAGGATCCTCACGCGCGTCGTCGATATTGGCGATCGGGTTACCGCCGGGCAACTGCTGGCGACCCTCGACAATACCACCGGACAAAATCAGCTCGACGCGGCCACCGCTGACTATGAGGGTGCCAAAGCCTCAGCGCAGATTGCCGCGCTCAACGTCAACAGAATGCAAACGCTGATGTCCACCGGCGCTATAGCCCGCACACAACTCGACACAGCCCGTGCAGACTGGCTTGTCGCCAGCGCGCGTCTGAAAAGTAGCGAGGCGGCACTGCGCAACGCCCGGGAAAGCCTGGGCTGGACCCGCCTTCTCTCGCCGAAGGAAGGCATCATTACCGCGGTCAGCGCCTCTGCGGGCCAGATTGTCAGCGCAGGCCAGTCGGTGCTGACGCTGGCGACCGGTGAAGCCCGCGATGTGGTGTTTGATGTTGCCGCGCCTGATGAGATCCCCTCACCGGATAAGGCCGAATTCCGCGTCGCCTTGCTCAGCGACCCGACGGTCAATGCTTCAGCTCTGTTACGCGATATCACGCCTCAGGCCGATCCCCTGACCCGTACCTGGCGGGTCAGAGCCACCCTGAACAACTCGCCCGCCGCCATGGCACTGGGTGCCAGCGTCACCGTAACCCTGCCCTCCAGTGCCGCGTGCGGTTACGTCCTTCCTGCGTCGGCACTGAGTCGTTACGCAGACAAGCCCGCTGTGTTTGTAATCAACCGGCAATCTCAGGCGCAACTGCGCGTGGTTGTGCCTGCACGTTACACGGCCTCCTCCGTCATCATCGCCTCCGGTCTTGCGCCCGGTGACAGGGTGATTACGGCTGGCGTGAGCAAATTACGCTCAGGAGAACAGGTGATTGCCGGGGAGGAGCAGCCATGAACATGAGAAGCACAAAAGAGACATTTAACCTCTCCGCCTGGGCGCTTAAAAATCAGCAGATGGTCAGTTTCTTTATGCTGCTAGTGATGGCGATGGGCGTGTTCTGTTACGAGCGCCTGCCGCGCAACGAAGATCCGGCGTTTACCATCAAAACGGCCGTGGTCTCCGCGCAATGGCCGGGGGCATCGGTAGCGGACACGACTCGCCTACTGACGGATACGCTTGAGAAAAAGTTACAGGAGATCCCCTGGCTTGATTATATCGAAAGCGAAACCCGGGCAGGACGCACCGTTATTCATGTCAACCTGCGCGATGATACGCCGCCGCAAACGGTGCCGGATATCTGGTACCAGGTGCGGAAGAAAATGCAGGATATCGCCCCGTCCCTGCCAGAAGGCGTTCAGGGCCCTGATGTCAACGACGAATTTGACGACACGTTCGGCACAATTTATGGCTTCATCCCCGAAGGCTATACCCTGCGGGAGGTTCGGGATCGGGTGGAGACACTGCGTCGGGAGCTGATGTCCCTGCCGGATATCGGCAAAACCACCCTGCTGGGTGAACAGCAGGAACAGATGGTTCTGACCTTTTCCCCGGCCCGTCTGGCGGGGATGGGTCTGGATATTCAGCAGGTGGCGGAGGCGCTCAGGGCGCAGAATGCAGTCGTCCCGGCGGGCATCATACGCACGGGGCAGGAGAACATCGCACTCCACGTCAGCGGTGCGCTCAGCTCAGAGGAGAGTTTACGCGCGGTCACGCTGCATATTAACAATCGTTATATCCCCCTGACTGACATTGCCACCCTCACCCGGAAAAGCGCCGAACCGCCCTCACCGGCGTTCCGGGTTAACGGAAAACCGGCTATCGGGCTGGCGATTTCAATGGCGCCGACAGGCAATATGCTGCGCTTTGGCGCCGCGTTGAATCAAAGAGTGGCCGCCCTCAGCGCCGGGCTGCCGCACGGTATCGAGATGGTGAAGGTCGCCGATCAATCCGCGGTAGTCAGCGACGCGGTGAGTGGTTTTATCAGGGTTCTTATTGAAGCGGTGGTTATCGTCCTGGCCGTTTCATTTGTCTCTCTGGGGCTACGGGCGGGGCTGGTTGTGGCTGCGGCAATCCCGCTGGTTCTGGCCATGACCTTCGCCGGAATGATGCTGGCCGGGATTGGCTTGCAGCGCATCTCGCTCGGGGCACTGATTATTGCGCTGGGTCTGCTGGTGGATGACGCCATGATCACCGTGGAAACCATGGTTTCTCGTCTGGAAGCTGGCGATTCCCGTCGGCAAGCGGCAACCCGGGCGTTCACCACGACGGCATTCCCGATGCTCACCGGCACACTGGTGATGATCGCCGGATTTATTCCGGTCGGCTTTGCGGCATCCAGCGCGGGTGAATACTGCTTTTCTCTGTTTGCGGTCGTGCTGATTGCCCTGCTGTGTTCATGGGTGGTCGCGATCCTGTTTTCACCGCTGACCGGAACATGGCTGCTGCCGGAGAACGTCAGGCATCATGCCTCCGGCCCGGGGCGGCTCGCACGCGGGTATCACTGGCTGCTGCGTAAGGTATTGCGCCACCGACTCACCACCGTGCTTTGTGCCCTTGCCGCACTGGGTTTGTCCCTGTACGGGACGACGTTTATGCAAGGCGAGTTTTTTCCCGCTTCCGACAGACCAGAGCTGCTGGTGAGCCTGACGCTTCCGGCCAACGCCTCACAGTCGGAAACGCAAAGAGAGGCCGAAAAGCTGGAGAAGGCGCTGGCAGGCAATAGCAATATCGATCATTACTCAACATACGTGGGATCGGGCGCCATCCGTTTTTATCTGCCAATGGATGTGCTGCTGGAGAATGAAAACAGTGCCCAGTTGGTGGTGGTCGCGAAAAACCTCGCCGCCCGCGACCGTCTGCACGCACAGCTGAACAAGATACTGGCGACGCAATTTAGCGACATCATCACACGCGTATCGCCCCTGGAGCTCGGCCCCCCGGTCGGCTGGCCAATCAAATACCGGGTTAGCGGGCCGGACTATGTGAAGGTTCGGGCGCTGGCGAATCACCTGACGGAAGTGATTGGCCAGTCACCGCTCTCCCGTGAAGTCAACCAGACCGCCGGTGAACCGGAGAGAGTGATTACCCTTGAGGTGAATCAGACGGCAGCCCGGGCTGCGGGCGTGTCGTCAGAAAGTCTGGCCCGGACGCTGAATACGGTCTGGTCCGGCAGCGTCGTGACCTCAATACGGGATAATGACCGGCTGGTGGATGTGGTGCTCCGCGCCAGAGACAGTGAACGTCTTAATCTGGCCACACTGTCGTCACTGACCGTTGAGGGGAACGATGGCAAAAAAATTCCGCTCAGTGCTGTCGCAACGCCGGTCTGGGGTGTGGACGATCCGGTTGTCTGGCGTCGTCAGCGCCTGCCGTTTATCACCGTGCAAACTGACCTTGCGCCGGGACTCAGAGCTGAGGTCGTCTCCGCCGCGCTGCGCCCGGCAGTGGATAAACTGCGTGCCCGCTTGCCTGCGGGCTACAGTATTGAGGAAGGCGGCGCGGTTGCGGAATCCGATAAAGGAAACCGCTCTGTCTTTACCGTTCTTCCGGTGACGCTGGTTATTATGTTGTTATTGCTGATGCTTCAGCTACGCCGCTATTCCCGGATGTTTCTGGCCCTGTTCATGGCCCCGTTTGGCTTACCGGGCATCGTTCTGGCGATGCTGCCGGGCGGAACACCGATGGGGTTCGTCGCCCTGCTGGGCGTGATCGCGCTGGCGGGCATGATCATTCGTAACGCGGTGATCCTGATTGGCGAAGCTGACAGCAATCTGGCTCAGGGGATGACGAACGATGCCGCCATTATCGCAGCCGCAGAGCACCGGGCCAGACCTATCTGTCTGACCGCCTGTGCCGCCATTCTGGGCATGATCCCCATCTCGCACCAGGTATTCTGGGGACCTATGGCGTATGCCATTATCGGGGGGTTGCTGGTCGCGACGCTGGTCACACTCACGGTACTGCCCGCGTCGTTCAGTCTGTTATTACAGTGGGGGGACGGTTTACGCAACCGGCACAGCGTATAAAACCCGGTCTGTGCTGTAAGCGAAATTGTCCCCCGATCCGTTACGCGGCCGTCAGCGCAAAATGGGTTCTCAGGACCTCAGCAATATCCTCTTCCGCCAGTTGCTGTGTCTTTGTGCCATTTGCGGTGATGGTCTTCAGCATATTGCCCAGCAGGATCTGGTGTCCTCCTTCGTTGCCAGGAGGCCGAAGGTCTGATCAATGCGCTGGATGTGCATCGTCGCGATTTATCACGGGCTGGCGGGTACCGCGTTCAGAGCGTCGATGCGTTAATGGTTAGTGACTGGCTGGATCGTCTCTGAATGCCGCATGGTGGCATTCAGAAATTGAAAACGGAAAGATCTTTAATATCGGCGTGTGGATTGGCGTTTTTTACCGCTATCAAAAAAGCAGAGAAATTATGATTAAACATCGTTACGTTCGGGTAAAACTGCACCTGTTTTTCCCTTCCGTTTTCAACATAGCTTACTGACCAGATCCGACGATTATTGACCATCGTCGATCCCGGCTTAATGTTTACTATCCTGGCCAGTTCAACCTGAGTGGTTCTATCCTTCTGAATTTCATAAAAATATCGCTCATCATAAAAATAAACCTTGCGGGAAAAACAATCAAAAAACCACGGGTTAGTGGATATTTTCTTCTTGCCCTGGGCATCTGAAACGATGCGTTTTGGCTGGCGAAATGACCTCACTCCATTCCTTATCACCAGATATAACCCAATAACCGGCAGAGCCATTAATAAAACGCTGATTGCTTCCCGCATATTCACCAATCCCGTTGATCACAGTCATGAGCGAGTATAACGGGTTCGTTCCTGAGAACAACATCCCCCCTGTCAGGGAATAATGCGTGCCGCCCTGAGCTGTGCGAACAGGCTGAAAAACATTTCGTCGGTGGCCTGCATGGCGGTGAACCCGGCCCGACGCAGCTTGCTGCCATCGCCAAACATATCGTAATCCCAGCTAAACACGAAGTCGGCAAACTGTCCGTCGTTCAGCTGCAAAATATCGCTTTCCACCAGCCCGCGAGCTGCGGCGAGTTCGCGCCATACCGCGCGGTAGTCCGTAAACAGCTGCTGAAATGAGAGCCGGACCGGGGGGGCAGACTCCAGTTCAAACCATTGTGCAATGCGTGGCCACAGCTCGCTCCAGCGCCAGATGTCACCGTTATTCACATTGAATGCCTGGTTCTCTGCTACCGGCGACGTGGCGGCCCACACGGTCGCCTCTGCCAGCAATTCACCGTCTGTATGATCAACAATGCTGTGCCAGGTCTGTTCGGCGCCGGGAAAACGCAGCGGTAAATTCAGCGCCTTACACAGCGATGCGTACAGCGCGATGCTCAGGGCAAGATTCATGGCGTTACCCGGCACCGTGCTGCCCACCACGCCCGGCCGGATGGCGCTCCAGTGCCACGCTTTTCCCCGCTGAAAATCGCTAAGCCACCTGAGCTGGGCCGCGTTAAACTCCGCGCCCGGTACGCCGGGATCGCTTTCACGTGCCGGGGTTTTGAACGGGCCAAGATGCGCGCCGTAGACTTTGTAGCCCTGCATCAGGCTGACCGTCTCAAGGGGCGCCGTGTTTTCGAGGTTACTGACCAGATGGCGCAGCATGGTGACGTTCGGTTCAACCATCTCTGTCCAGTTCGCGGCATTGACCCAGGCGCTGTAAAACACATGAGTGATCCCGCTGAGCGATGACAGTGCCCGCGCGCTGTCCTGCGCAT
Organism: Enterobacter cloacae complex sp. 277I4; assembly: GCF_050031465.1. NCBI lineage: Bacteria > Pseudomonadati > Pseudomonadota > Gammaproteobacteria > Enterobacterales > Enterobacteriaceae > Enterobacter > Enterobacter cloacae complex sp. 277I4. The sequence goes on along the minus strand of NZ_JBLGWC010000001.1, from coordinate 2,244,242 downwards.
CCAGTAAATCAACATTAACCATCGCAATGCCTTCAGGGTGAGATACCGCCTGGCGGCTCAGGCCAATAACCTCCCACTGATTACGCAAAAGCGTTTTGACCAGCTGGTTGCCAACAATCCCGCTGGCGCCAGCGACCAGCGCGACCCTGTGTTGCTGCGTCGTATTCATGGTGTTTCTCCGAAAGGGGTGACAGACACAGTGTGATCTATTATTTTTTTCTGATATATCCCCAAAATCCGATGGCATTTATAAGCAGAATCACGAAATGAATAACAAGCTCAACGCCATTTCCACCTTTCTGCGCGTCGCCGAAGCGGGCTCCTTTTCCGCTGCCGCTCGCCTGGCCGGGATCAAGCAGTCCGCCGTCAGCCAGCAGATCGCCGCCCTTGAGGAAGAGCTCGGTGTGGTATTGCTGCATCGTACAACGCGCAGGATGAAGCTCACCGCGCAGGGTGAGCGTTACCGGCGGGATATGCAGCTTGTGCTGGAGGCCATGCAGGAAGCAGAGCGACGCCTGAACCCGGTTGAGCATCAATATCAGGGGGCCGTACATGTGCAGTTGCCGAGCGGCCTGGGCCAGATCGTGTTGCCGCGCCTGCTGACGCTACAGCGCATGAATCCTGAATTACATCTGCAGGTTTCGCTTGATGACCGCATCGCCGATCTGGTCACCGAAGGGGTGGATGTGGCGCTTCGGCTGAGCGCGGAGCCTCCGCAAACCCATGCCGCACGCGTACTGGCACGCATTGAAACGCCGCTCTTTGCCGCCCCGTCATTCCCGCCGGTCGAGTCCGTGTACGCGCTGGCGGCGCTTCCCCACGTGCGATTCAGCGGCATCCCGCTGGACGCTCCCTTACGCCTGGTTTCTGATGACGAAACGATTGATATAGCAGTGAATACCGTTTTCCGCGCCAATACCAGCGACGCCCTGTTACAGGCGCTGGAGGCAGGCATGGGTATTGGCGGTATGCAACTACCGCTCGCGGCACGGGCGTTGCAAACCGGCACGCTGGTGCAGGTACTCCCCGCGTGGCGGTTACCCGACCGCTTTCTCTATGCGGTTTATCCGGACGCTCGCTTTATTCCACACAGGGTCAGAAGCGTTGTGGGGGTTATAGAACAGCTACTGCCTGAAATAATTAAGAAAAATTAGACTTTCCAGGATGCATACTCGCCAGCGCGCCTTGTTGAACTAAAAATTTTCGACTTTCAACGAGTTCCGGAAAATTCCCCTCCCGTCTCTTGATCGTTCTGGTTAATCATGAATACTGTATATAAACACAGTAATATGAGTTAACCATTATGCAGTTGATCTCTCCTTTGGGGCCTGATGCCACGTTATTGCTTCCGTTGTTTATGGAGCGGGTGCCCTGTGGCTTCCCCAGCCCTGCTCAGGATTATGTCGAGGATAGCCTTGATCTGAACAAGCTGGTGATCAAACACCCCAGCGCGACCTATTTTGTCAGGGTGAGCGGTGATTCGATGATCGGCGCAGGCATCAGCCATGGTGACCTGCTGGTGGTTGACCGTTCGTTAAACGCCGTTCATGGCGATATTGTGATTGCGGCGGTCGCGGGCGAATTTACCGTGAAGGAGTTGCAAACGCATCCGCGTCTTCAGCTCATCCCCCATAATCCTGACTACGCGCCGGTCGTTTTTGCCGCAGAAGACGAGCTGGAGATCTTCGGCGTTGTGACGTTTACCCTGAAAGCTAACCGCCATGTTCGCGCTCGTTGACGTAAACAGTTTTTACACCTCCTGCGAGACGGCGTTTCGGCCCGACCTTAAGGGGAAACCCGTGGTGGTCGTTTCAAACAACGACGGCTGTATCATTTCACGTTCAGCAGAAGCAAAAGCATTGGGGATCGGCATGGCCGGTCCCTACTTCAAGCTGAAGGATGAGCTGAGACGCCAGAAGGTACACGTCTTTAGCTCCAATTATGCGCTGTATGCGGATATGAGCCGCCGGGTGATGACCATTCTCGAAGAGATGGCCCCGAGAGTGGAGATCTACTCGATTGATGAAGCCTTTCTGGATCTGACGGGCGTCAGCCAGTGTATGGCTCTGGAGGCGTTCGGTCAGGCTATCCGCCAGCGCCTGTACAAAGAGACCGGCCTGCTGGTCGGGGTCGGTATCGCGCCCACCAAAACCTTAGCCAAGCTGGCTAACCATGCCGCCAAAACCTGGAAGAAAACCAACGGTGTGGTGGATTTATCGAATATCGATCGTCAGCGTAAATTGCTGTCACTGGTACCGGTCAGCGAAGTGTGGGGCGTCGGGCGCAGGATCAGCAAAAAACTGAATCTGATGGGGATCGAGACTGCCCTGCATCTGGCGGAATGTTCAAGCTGGGTGATCCGTAAACACTTTAATGTCGTGCTGGAAAGAACCGCCCGCGAGTTACGCGGTGAACCGTGTCTGGCGCTGGAAGAGTTTTCGCCAACAAAGCAACAAATCATCTGCAGCCGCTCCTTCGGCAGCCGTATCACCCGGTATGACGATATGCACCAGGCGATCTGCGCCTATGCCGAACGCGCCGCCGAGAAGCTGCGCGAAGAGAAACAGTTTTGCTGCTATATCAGCGTCTTTATTCGCACCAGCCCGCATGCAGAGGACGAGGTTTTTTATGGTAACCAGGCCTCCGGCAAGCTGACGATCCCCACCAACGATACGCGGGATATTATCAGGGTAGCTATCGAGTCATTAAACCGAATCTGGAAAGAGGGACATCGCTATATGAAAGCGGGCGTCATGCTCAGTGACTTTTTTAGTCAGGGCGTGGCGCAACTTAGCCTGTTCGATGAACACCCACCGCGGCCAGACAGTACAGCCCTGATGCAGGTTATCGACCGCCTTAACCGTTCAGGCCGGGGGTCTGTGTGGTTTGCGGGCCAGGGGGCGGTGAAATCCTGGGCGATGAAGCGGGATATGCTGTCGCCCTGCTACACCACGCGCTATTCCGATCTGCCGATCGTTAAATAACAAAGCCCGGATCCCTCCGGGCTCTGTTTATACGTGGTTACACCAGCGCATTTAGCGTAGCCAGCGCGTCGGGCGGTAACACCAGCTCCCCTGCCGCGAGGTTTTGCCGCAGATGCGCCACGGAAGAGGTTCCCGGGATCAGCAGAATGTTCGGAGAACGTTGCAGCAGCCAGGCCAGCGCAACCTGCATCGGTGTCGCCCCCAGGTCGTCCGCCACCGCCTGCAGCCCGGAAGATTGCAGCGGCGTAAAACCGCCCAGCGGGAAGAACGGCACATAAGCAATCCCCTGCTGCGCAAGCGAATCCACCAGCGCATCGTCACTACGGTTCACGATGTTGTACATGTTTTGCACACACACCACGGGCACCATCTTCTGCGCCTCGGCAACCTGCGTGGCGGTGACATTGCTCAGACCAATATGTCGCACCAGCCCTTGCTGCTGTAGCTCTGCCAGGGTGGACAGCGGTTCAGCGATCGAGCCTTCCGCCGGTCCGTGTGCGCTAAACATAATCCGCAGGTTCACCACGTCCAGCACATCCAGCTGCAGATTGCGCAGGTTGTCGTGTACCGCCTGGGTCAGCTCCTGGGCGGAAAAGGCCGGCAACCAGGCGCCTTTATCATCGCGTCGCGCACCGATTTTGGTGACGAGGGTAAGATCGTCCCGGTACGGATGCAGCGCCTCGCGGATCAGCTGGTTAGTCACATGCGGACCATAAAAATCGCTGGTATCGATATGATTCACGCCCGCCGCCACGGCTTCCCGGAGCACCTCCAGCGCGGCATTTTTGTCCTTCGGTGGCCCAAAAACGCCCGGCCCGGCCAGCTGCATTGCGCCGTAACCCAGCCGTTTAACCGTGCGTGTGCCCAGCGCGTATGTCCCGCTTTTATCGATGCTGCTCATGTTCACCTTCCTCATAAAAAAGATCCGGATTTACAACAGGTTCCCGACCAGAACCCATAGTTAAGCGCGAGTTAAATTAAAGTTTAAATTTTAGACGACGATAGTATTTGTGTACCCCTGCACTTTCTTACGGACGACCGCTATGCTGAAAAATCTGCACGTGATTACCGGTATTATCTTTGCTCTCACCATATTCTGCCTGCTACAAGTTGTCACGGGAGGGTTGTTCTACTCTGCCGTCAGCAACGATCGCCATAACTTCCAGAACTCCGGGGTGCTTAATGCCCAGCAGGAGAGCCTGAGCGACAGCGTTAACACCCTCATCAAAACGCGCGTTACCGTGACGCGCGTGGCCATCCGCTATCTGAAAAATCAGCGCGATCCGGCGTCCCTTGAGGCGATCAACAAACTGCTTGGCACCGCGGGTAACTCTCTGGCTAAAGCAGAAGCCTATAACAAACAGTGGCAGGCCCTGCCGCAGGTTAACGGCCAGAGTGCGGCGCTAACCGACGAGATGCTGAAATCCTGGAACCAGATGCACGAAGTGATGCGTCTGTCGATTGAGTATCTGCGTGCCGACAACTATCAGGCCTATGGCGATCTGGATGCGCAGCAGGCACAGGACGATATGGAAGCGGTCTATAACCGCTGGCGCGCCGAAAACAACACGCTGCTGAAAGCCGCGGCCGAAGAGAACCAGAGCAGCTTTACCCAGATGCAATGGACGCTGGCGGCTATATTCCTGGCCGTTATCGCCGTGCTGGTGGTGATCTGGCAGGGATTACAGCACCTGCTGTTAAAACCGCTGCAAACCATTATGAACCATATTCGCACCATTGCGGCGGGCGACCTGACGCAGGATATTACCCTCTCTGGCCGCAATGAGATGGGCCAGCTGGCGGCCGGTCTGCATGAGATGCAGCAATCTCTGGTCACCACGGTCAGCGCCGTACGCGGCAGTACCGACTCCATCTACACCGGCGCAGGCGAAATTGCCGCCGGGAGCAACGATCTTTCCGCCCGTACGGAAGAACAGGCCGCCTCGCTGGAAGAGACCGCGGCCAGCATGGAAGAGCTGACCGCCACGGTGAAACAGAACTCCGACAACGCCCGTCAGGCGACCCTGCTGGCGAAGAACGCGTCTGAAACAGCGGCGCGCGGCGGTCATGTGGTGGATAACGTTGTCCGCACGATGACGGAAATTGCCGACAGTTCGCAGCAAATCGCCCACATCACCGGCGTGATTGACAGCATTGCCTTCCAGACCAACATTCTGGCACTGAATGCCGCGGTAGAAGCCGCACGCGCCGGGGAACAGGGCCGTGGCTTTGCGGTGGTTGCCGGGGAAGTACGTACCCTGGCGAGCCGCAGCGCGCAGGCGGCAAAAGAGATCAAGGGCCTTATCGAGAACTCTGTCAGCCGCGTGAATACCGGCTCTGAGCAGGTCAGCGAAGCCGGTGCAACGATGAAGGAAATTGTGGCGGCGGTCACCCGCGTGACCGATATCATGGGCGAGATTTCATCTGCGTCCGATGAGCAGAGTCGCGGTATTGAACAGGTGAGCCTGGCCGTTTCGCAGATGGACAGCGTCACCCAGCAAAACGCCGCGCTGGTGCAGCAGTCCGCCACGGCGGCAGCGGCGCTGGAAGATCAGTCCGAACAGCTGCGCCAGGCGGTGGCGGCATTTCGTCTGAACGGTAAACAACAGGCCACCGCGCCCCGTACAACGCATGTGAAAACACCACAGCTGTTGCGCCCGGCCACGGCAGGCACCGCCACCGACAGCAACTGGGAAACCTTCTGAGTTCAGCGCGGGCGAGCACCTCGCCCGCGCTAATCCCGTTAACGGCTGCGCTTGGCGTGCCGTTCCCACTACCTGTTTCGCGTCGTTGGATTTTCGCAGTGAAACATAACAGGCCCCGCTGCCGCCGTGATGCGGCAGCGCCACGCAGAAGGCCTGCACTTCCTCAAACTCTGTTAACCAGCGCGCCAGATAGCTACGTATCACGTTAGGATGAGCATTCTGTTCGCGCCCTTTTCCATGAATGATAATCAGATTGCGTAATCCGTCGCGTCCGGCCTGACGAATAAAGGCGTACAGCATCTGGCGGCAACGCTCGGCGGGCTGACGTAACAGGTTCAGGCTGGCCTCGCGGGAGTATTTCCCCGAGCGCAGTTTATCCATTACGCCCTGTTGTATCCCTTCACGCTGAAATGCCAGCGGCTCATCCAGGGGCAGAAGTTCCAGAAAGCCCAGGGTGAGGAAGTTATCCAGCTGCTCGGTATCAATCTCCTGGCGCGCCCGCGTGTTGCGGCTCGGCTGCCAGTGAATATCTGCGCAGCGCTTCAGGGGCTGGACATCCTCCATGGCGTCAAGAAACAGTGATTTGTCGTCAGGGTTCATGGAAATCCTCCGGCTACATCTGAGCCTGTACTATACCTTCGCGGGGGGTGTGCCTCAACAGCCGTTCCCCCGGGTAGGGTGGCGCTGAAAGCAAGCTGATGAATATCAATCGACAGCCGGGGAAAAATTAAACATTACTTAACTCAAACTTCAGCGTAAATAAAACACGAAATTTGGCTTAAACATCCATAAAATCAAACACTCAACCGCCTTTCATTTTGAGAGAAAGCTGTTATAACTTAATTAACCTGCCTCATGGATATAACATCCAGGATATGCGAAGGGATGCACTGCTGTGTGTACTGAAGGGTCTGTCTGATGTCGGACAGGCCCTGTTTTTTATGGATGATGTTTCACGCAGAGACGATTGCCCGCGCCTCTCGTCTGAATTGCGTAATTAACGACTCCGTAAGCGGGGTCTGGCGCGAATCCCGACGCTGAATTAAATAATACGTCGCTTTTGGAAGTGATTCGACAACCGGCAGCATAACCAGACGCCCCGCCAACAGGGGGTCACAACCCAGCTCCTGCGGCAATATGCTTAAAAAATCGCTTTGTGCGACAAGGCTGATACACGACGAAAATGTTTCGCAGACCACGCCAATGCGGGGTATTTGCGAGCGATGGCTAAATACATCCTCTAACTGCTTATAATAACTTCCCCGGGGCGTTGGCATGGTCCAGTTATAATGCAGCAGATCGTTAATGGAGGTTGCTCCCGTCGCCGGATGTCCCTCCCGGCAAAATACGGCAAACGTTTTTTCTAATAGCTTTTCAAACGTAAATTCATGATCGTAAGGACCCTGATAATAGGTATTGATGGTGAAGTCCAGTTCGCCCTGGCGTAATTCATTGATCATTGATACCAGCTGCCCTTCCATAATTCGCACCTTAACCTGCGGATGCTGCGCATGAAAGCGGGTGATAACCGCAGGCATAAGGCTTCGCGAAATACTCGCCCCCATCCCGATATTGATCTGCCCGGCCAGCTCGCCCTGCCGCTGGCGAATGTCATCCTGCGCCGCGCGCAGCTCTTCCAGAATCAGCCTGGCGCGCTGATAGAAGCCTTCACCACACTCGGTTAACGCCACGCCTTTGCTTCGGCGCACAAAGAGCTGCGCCGCCATGCCCTCTTCCAGCTCTTTGATCGATTTGGTCAACGCCGGTTGCGAAAGATTCAGCGTCCTGCTGGCGCCGCGAATGCTGCCCTGACGCGCCACTTCAACGAACGCCCGAATTTGATGAAATTTAATCTGAAATGACATAGCCCGACCGATAACCGTTGTTTATCAGAGTAAAGAAACTGTCATCTACTTTAATGGAAAGGGATGTGAGAGGGTAATTCCTGAACGGTTAAAACTGTGAAAAATCGGTTAGTGATAAGTAAAAACTATCACAGCGTGAAGCAGTTCACATATTTTAATGATGACAGGAACAGATATGGACTCACTGGCACAGTACATCCAAACCTTAGCCCCGCAACTGAGCGCATGGCGTCGCGATTTTCACCATTTTGCCGAATCCGGCTGGGTGGAATTTCGGACTGCCGCGAAGGTCGCGGAGATCCTGGATAGCCTGGGTTATGACCTGGCGATGGGCCGCGACGTGGTGGATGCCGAAAGCCGTATGGGGTTGCCGGATAACGCTACCCTGACGCGAGAATTTGCCCGCGCCCGTGCGCAGGGCGCGCCCGAAAAATGGCTCGCGCCGTTTGAAGGCGGCTTCACCGGCCTGGTTGCCACGCTTAACACCGGCCGTCCCGGCCCGACGCTGGCGTTTCGCGTGGACATGGACGCTCTCGACCTGAGCGAAGCGCTCGACGACAGCCACCGCCCGTTCCGCGACGGCTTTGCCTCCTGCAATCCGGGCATGATGCACGCCTGCGCGCACGACGGCCACACCACGATTGGCCTTGGGCTGGCGCACGTGCTCATGCACAACAAAGCGCAGCTGAACGGCACCATCAGGCTGATCTTCCAGCCTGCCGAAGAAGGCACTCGCGGCGCACGCGCCATGGTGGCCGCCGGGGCACTGGACGGGGTGGACTATTTCACCGCCATTCACATTGGTACCGGGGTGCCTGCCGGGACGGTGATCTGCGGCAGCGATAACTTTATGGCGACAACCAAGTTTGACGCGACGTTTACCGGCGTTGCCGCACACGCAGGCGGTAAACCGGAAGAAGGCCGTAACGCCCTGCTCGCCGCCGCCCAGGCCGCGCTCGCGCTGCACAGCATTGCGCCACACAGCGAAGGGGCTTCCCGGGTGAATGTGGGAGTAATGCAGGCCGGCAGCGGACGCAATGTGGTACCTGCCCATGCCCTGCTTAAGGTCGAAACCCGCGGCGAGAGCGAGGCGATCAATCAGTATGTGTTCGAACGCGCGCAATCCGTCATTACCGGTGCCGCCGCGCTGTACGGCGTGACGGCTGAGATGCGCCTGATGGGGGCTGCCACCGCCAGCGCTCCGACACCTGCCTGGGTGGATTATCTGCGCCAGCAGGCAAGCCAGGTGCCCGGTGTGGAACAGGCCATTGATAAGGTTAAAGCCCCGGCCGGTTCCGAAGACGCCACGCTGATGATGGCCCGGGTGCAAGAAAACGGCGGCATGGCCTCCTATATGGTGTTTGGCACCGATTTGAGCGCCGGACATCACAATGAAAAATTCGACTTTGATGAGCGCGTCATGACCGTCGCTATCGAAACGCTGGCGCGCACTGCGCTGAATTTTCCCTGGACGCGAGGTGTGTAATGCAGGAGAACTACGCTTTTATTGCCGATGCAATCGACACGCGATGTCAGACGTTCACCGACATTGCCGACGAAATCTGGGATCACCCGGAAACCCGCTTTGAAGAGTTCTGGTCCGCAGAGCGGCTGGCCGGCGCACTGGAAGCGGAAGGCTTCACCCTGACCCGTGAGGCTGGCGGCATTCCGAATGCCTTTATCGCCAGCTTCGGTAGCGGTAAACCGGTGATTGCCCTGCTCGGCGAATATGACGCGCTGGCCGGATTAAGCCAGCAGGCACACTGCGCGACGGCACACGCCACCACGCCCGGTGCTAACGGCCACGGCTGCGGGCATAACCTGCTCGGCACCGCGGCGTTTGCAGGTGCCGTTGCGGTGAAAAGCTGGCTGGAGCAGCACGGCGGGAGTGGAACCGTGCGTTTTTACGGTTGTCCCGGCGAAGAAGGCGGTTCCGGTAAAACGTTTATGGTCCGTGAGGGCTTGTTTGACGACGTTGATGCCGCGGTCACCTGGCACCCGGAAGCGTTTGCCGGCATGTTTAACGTCAGTACGCTGGCCAATATCCAGGCCGCCTGGCGCTTTAAGGGCGTGGCGGCGCACGCGGCAAACTCGCCGCATCTGGGGCGCAGCGCGCTGGATGCGGTGACGCTGATGACCACCGGCACCAACTTCCTCAACGAACATATCATCGAGAAAGCACGCGTCCATTACGCCATAACCGATACCGGCGGCATCTCCCCCAACGTGGTGCAGGCGCAGGCCGAAGTGCTGTACCTGATCCGCGCCCCGGAGATGGCCGACGCGCAGCAAATCTACGCGCGCATTGAGAAGATCGCGCAGGGTGCGGCGTTGATGACCGAAACCACCGTCGAGTGTCGCTTTGATAAAGCCTGCTCCAGCTACCTGCCAAACCGCACGCTCGAAGCGGCGATGTATCGCGCCCTGCAACATTACGGCACGCCAGCCTGGACGGAGGAAGAACGCGCCTTTGCCCGGGAGATCCGCGCCACCCTGACGGCAAACGATCTGCAAAACAGCCTCAGAAACATTGCTGCAACCGGGGGGAACGAAGGAAAAGCCTTTGCCCGCCGCCACCAGGAGACCCTGCTGGTGGACGAGGTCGCGCCTTACGCTATCACCGATAACGTGCTGGCTGGCTCCACGGACGTGGGTGATGTTAGCTGGAAGATGCCCGTCGCCCAGTGTTTCAGCCCCTGCTTTACCGTCGGCACGCCGCTGCACACCTGGCAACTGGTGGCTCAGGGGCGAACGTCCATTGCCCATAAAGGCATGCTGCTGGCCGGGAAAGTGATGGGCGCCACCGCGCTACATCTACTGCAGGACGCAGACCTGCTGAAAAAATGTCGTGAAGAGTTCGAACAACAAACACAAGAAAAACCGTACGTGTGTCCGATCCCTGCGGGCGTGACACCGTCACCTTTAAAATAAAAAACACAACACAACAACACAACAGTCCCGAGGAACGCCCATGAGTATGTCATCCATACCTTCGCATTCCCCATCCGGTAAGCTCTATGGCTGGGTTGAAAGGATCGGCAATAAAGTGCCACACCCTTTCCTGCTTTTTATCTGGTTGATCGTGGTTTTGATGGTGGCGACAGCCGTGCTGTCCGCCTTAGGGGTGAGCGTGCGCAGCCCGGCCGATGGCAGCATGGTAAGCGTAAAGAACCTGCTGAGCATTGAAGGGTTGCACTGGTTTTTACCGAATGTGATTAAAAACTTCAGCGGTTTTGCGCCGCTGGGCGCCATTCTGGCGCTGGTGCTGGGGGCCGGACTGGCTGAGCGCGTTGGCCTGCTCCCCGCGCTGATGGTGAAAATGGCTTCTCACGTCAGCGCACGCTACGCCAGCTATATGGTGCTGTTTATTGCGTTTTTCAGCCACATCTCTTCCGATGCCGCGCTGGTAATCATGCCGCCGATGGGGGCGCTGATCTTCCTTGCCGTCGGGCGTCACCCCGTGGCGGGTCTGTTGTCGGCAATTGCCGGTGTGGGATGCGGTTTCACTGCCAATCTGCTGATCGTCACCACCGATGTCCTGCTTTCGGGGATTAGCACCGAGGCGGCGAAAACAATCGATGCGGCCATGCACGTCAGCGTGATCGACAACTGGTACTTTATGGCCAGTTCGGTCATCGTCCTGACGCTTGTTGGCGGGCTGATTACCGATAAGATCATCGAGCCGCGGTTAGGGAAATGGGAAGGCCGTAGTGACGAAAAGCTGGAAACGCTGAGCAAAGAGCAACGCTTTGGCCTGCGCGTCGCCGGGATAGTCTCGCTGGTATTTATCGCGATGGTGGCGCTGATGGTAGTGCCGGAGAACGGTATCCTGCGCGACCAGGTGAAACATACCGTCCTGCCCTCGCCGTTTATTCAGGGCATTGTGCCGCTGATCATTCTGTTTTTCTTTGTCGTGTCGCTCGCATATGGCATCGCCACCGGCAAAATCCGCCGCCAGGCCGATCTGCCGCAGCTGATGATTGAGCCGATGAAGGAGATGGCGGGCTTTATCGTGATGGTCTTCCCGCTGGCCCAGTTCGTCGCCATGTTTAACTGGAGCAACATGGGCAAATTTATGGCCGTTGGCCTGACCGATGCGCTGGAAGCCGCCGGGTTAAGCGGCGTCCCGGCGTTTGTGGGTCTGGCGCTGTTGTCGTCACTGCTGTGCATGTTTATCGCCAGCGGATCCGCCATCTGGTCGATTCTGGCCCCCATTTTCGTGCCGATGTTTATGATGCTGGGCTTCCATCCGGCCTTTGCGCAGATCCTGTTCCGTATCGCCGACTCCTCGGTGATCCCGCTGGCGCCGGTTTCGCCATTCGTACCGCTGTTTTTGGGCTTCCTGCAGCGCTATAAACCGGAGGCGAAGCTGGGTACCTACTATTCGCTGGTTTTACCCTATCCGCTTATCTTTTTAGGGGTATGGCTGGTGATGCTGGTGGCATGGTATCTTGTCGGCCTGCCGATAGGACCGGGTATCTACCCGAGGCTGAATTAAAGGAAAGAGGATGCTGAGATTACTCGAAGATAAAATTGCAACGCCACTTGGGCCGCTGTGGGTTATCGCCGACGAGCAGTTCCATCTGCGTGCCGTGGAATGGGAAGAGCACAGCGATCGCATGGAAGAGCTGCTCAACATCCATTACCGCGCCCAGGGTTTTGAGCGTATCAGTGCCACCAATCCAGGTGGGCTGAGCGACAAGCTGGCGGCGTACTTCGAGGGCGATCTCAGCATCATCAATGACCTGCCAACCGCCACGGCCGGTACGCCATTCCAGCGTGAAGTCTGGCAGGCGCTACGCGATATTCCGTGTGGTCAGGTTATGCACTACGGCCAGCTCGCAGAACAGTTAGGCCGCGCGGGCGCGGCGCGGGCGGTGGGTGCCGCGAACGGTTCTAACCCCGTGAGTATCGTGGTGCCCTGCCATCGTGTGATCGGCCGCAACGGCACCATGACCGGCTATGCCGGCGGTGTGCAGCGCAAGGAGTGGTTACTGCGTCACGAAGGGTATCTTTTGCTGTAGTTCCCAGGCTTTTTGTGCTTAATTTTCTACCGGTTAGGCTAAAAATCCATAATCAAGCTGTGGAATTTCAAGAAGATGGCAACACGTTGCCGTCTCTTGTCCTTATTGATGGTTTGCCAGGCTTACGTACTTACCAAAAAGATGTTAAAATTGACCAATATCAATTAAGGCTTGAGCAAACCTATGATCCCAGAAAAGCGAATTATACGACGCATTCAGTCTGGCGGTTGTGCTATCCATTGCCAGGATTGCAGCATCAGCCAGCTCTGTATCCCGTTTACCCTGAATGAGCATGAGCTTGACCAGCTTGATAACATCATCGAGCGCAAAAAGCCTATTCAGAAAGGGCAGACGCTGTTTAAAGCGGGAGACGAACTGAAATCGCTCTATGCTATCCGTTCTGGCACCATCAAAAGCTATACCATCACCGAACAGGGTGATGAGCAGATCACCGGCTTCCATCTGGCAGGCGATCTGGTCGGCTTTGACGCCATCGGTACTGGCCATCACCCGAGCTTTGCGCAGGCGCTGGAAACCTCAATGGTCTGCGAAATCCCGTTTGAAACGCTGGACGATCTGTCAGGCAAAATGCCAAACCTGCGTCAGCAGATGATGCGTCTGATGAGCGGTGAGATCAAAGGCGATCAGGACATGATCCTGCTGCTGTCCAAAAAGAATGCGGAAGAGCGCCTGGCTGCATTTATCTATAACCTCTCCCGCCGTTTCGCCGAACGTGGTTTCTCTCCACGTGAGTTCCGTCTCACCATGACCCGTGGCGATATTGGTAACTACCTGGGCCTGACCGTGGAAACCATCAGCCGTCTGCTGGGCCGTTTCCAGAAAAGCGGCATGCTGGCCGTTAAAGGTAAATATATCACCATCGAAAACGGTGAAGCGCTGGCTGTTCTTGCCGGCCACGCCCGCAACGTGGCATAAACTCCACGAATGATTGATGCCAGGCCGATAAATTTTTATGATTTATTGGTCTGGCAGGTAAGCACACCACTTCCCGCCCCTGCGACAGACATCCCCCGCTCCTGAAAGGTTCTCGTTGAGGTTAAATTGAGAGAAAGTTTATTTTTCGTTTCAGTTGTTATTGCCTCCGTGACCTTCCTTTTCATCTGGATCATGCTTGTCGGCCCAATGAAGGGAGAGGAAAAAACCTACGTTCAGGACTCCACCACGTTTGCCATCGTGGTGATGGTGCTGTTGTTGATTGCGTTTATCGCGGTGACAACGACGGTGCTATTCTTCTGAGATATTTTCATGAATTATTGATCTGGCAAAACCTTACCTCTGTTTCATTCAGGATATATAGGTTACTCTTTTAATTACAGACTGTGGTGACAGTAGTAAGGAGACCTGTATGGCAAAGTATCAAAACATGCTGGTAGCTATCGATCCTAATCAGGACGATCAGCCGGCATTACGACGTGCTGTGTATTTACATCAACGGATTGGTGGCAAAATCAAAGCGTTTTTGCCGATCTATGACTTCTCGTATGAGATGACCACCCTTCTGTCGCCTGACGAGCGTACCGCTATGCGTCAGGGAGTGATCAGCCAACGTACCGCGTGGATCCGCGAACAGGCGAAGTACTACCTTGAAGCGGGTGTGCCTATCGATATTAAAGTGGTCTGGCATAACCGCCCCTTTGAAGCGATTATCCAGGAGGTGGTCGCCGGTGGGCACGATCTGCTGCTGAAAATGGCGCACCAGCACGACAAACTGGAATCCGTGATCTTCACGCCGACAGACTGGCACTTGCTGCGTAAATGCCCTTGCCCGGTCTGGATGGTGAAAGATCAGCCGTGGCCTGAAGGCGGCAAAGCCGTCGTGGCAGTAAACCTGGCAAGCGAAGAGGATTATCACAATTCGCTGAATGAAAAGCTGGTCAAAGAGACGCTGCTGCTTGCCGAGCAGGTTAACCACACCGAAGTGCATCTGGTCGGCGCTTACCCGGTTACCCCTATCAATATTGCCATCGAACTGCCTGAATTTGACCCGAGCGTATATAACGACGCGATCCGCGGACAGCACCTGCTGGCCATGAAAGCGTTGCGCCAGAAGTTCAGCATTGATGAGAACATGACGCATGTCGAGAAAGGGTTGCCTGAAGAGGTGATCCCGGATTTAGCCGAACATCTGCAGGCAGGGATTGTGGTGCTGGGCACCATCGGACGGACCGGTATTTCTGCCGCGTTCCTGGGCAATACCGCGGAACAGGTGATTGACCATCTGCGCTGCGACCTGCTGGTCATTAAGCCGGATGAGTACCAGACACCGGTTGAGCTGGATGACCCGGAAGACGATTAACGTCAGTCTATTCGCCCGCCTCCCCGGCGGGCTTTTCTTATCAGCTCTCGATCGCTGTCTGTGTCTCTTCAGTTGATCGATCCTGCATCCACGGTGCGTGCAACACCATGCTGGGCAGCGCCAGCTTAATCTCCTGGGCGTTCAGCCCTTCGAGAATACGGATATTGATCTCCTGCTGGATATCCATGTATTTGTTGTAATCCGCCGTATTGACAATATGAACCACTTCAAACGTCAGGCGGTCACGGTCAAACCCGAGGAAATGGGCGCGATCGAACTTTGTCTCACCCACATCGGTGATGATCTGCCTGACCATATCCCCCACATAGCGCAGCTTTTCAGGCGGCGTGTCGCTGGCGACGCCAAACGTGAAGACGATGCGACGGGTCTGCATACGTTTATAGTTGTGGAGCGTCTGCTGAAGCAAAATGGCGTTACCGCAAACGATCTGCTCCCCACTCAGGCTACGAATACGGGTCGTTTTTAAGCCTATGTGTTCCACCGTTCCCGCCACGTCGTTGAACACCACGAAATCACCAATTTCAAACGGTTTATCAAAGCCGATAGAAAGCGAAGCGAAGACGTCGCTCAGAATGGTTTGTACGGCGAGGGCGATAGCAATACCCCCTACCCCCAGGCTTGCTACCAGCGCGGTGATGTTGACGCCCGCGTTAGCGAGAATCGACAGCAGCATCACAGACCAGACGATAGCGCGAAGGATAAGGCCGGTGATCACCAGGGTAACCGGATTTTTATGACTGCCGGGGGCCAGCATAACGTGTCGCAGCCACGACACCACGCCCTGATCCAGCCAGAGCGCCACCTGTATCGCGAAGACAAGGAACCAGGCGTGGCTTACGGTGCTAAAGAGCCGGTCGGGTAAATCAACAAAACGCAGGCTGATGAGCAACGCCACGACAAAAAGCAGGAAGCGACTGGTGCGGTTAAGCATATCGGTCAGGATAAAACGCATCCTGTTTGTGGTTGGGTGCTTATCTCCCCAGGTTGTGATCCCTCTCTTAACGAATGCGATCAGGCGCGTCAGAAGCCAGTAGACCAGCAGCGTCACGACGATAACCGTGGCGACGCTTACCCAGAATGTCGGCGTCATCATCAGCTCCAGGATGTCGAAGCGGGACAAAAATTGCATTTCACCTCCTCGTAGTACACAAAGGGTAAAGTATAGACAGAGGAGAAACGCTGACCGCAGAAATAAGAAAACCGCCCCGAAGAGCGGTTTTTGAGGAGAACGCGAATTACAGTGCTTTCAGGATCGCATCCACGCTGGCTTTGGCATCGCCAAACAGCATGTGGGTGTTCTCTTTGAAGAACAGCGGGTTCTGAACGCCAGCGTAGCCGGTGTTCATGGAACGTTTGAAGACAATCACGTTCTGCGCCTTCCACACTTCCAGAACCGGCATCCCGGCGATTGGGCTGCGTGGATCGTCCTGCGCCGCCGGGTTAACGGTGTCGTTGGCGCCAATGACCAGCACGGTGTCGGTGTCGGCGAAATCATCGTTGATCTCGTCCATCTCCAGCACGATGTCGTAAGGCACTTTCGCTTCTGCCAGCAGCACGTTCATGTGGCCTGGCAGACGCCCCGCTACCGGGTGGATGCCAAAGCGCACCTTGATGCCGCGCGCGCGCAGCTTCTCGGTGATTTCAGCAACCGGATACTGCGCCTGCGCCACCGCCATGCCATAGCCTGGGGTGATGATGACCGAGTGCGAGTTTTTCAGCATCTCTGCCGTATCTTCTGCGCTGATCTCACGGTGCTCGCCGACTTCTTCGTCAGAACCGGTCGAGGAGCCGTCAGAGCCAAAACCACCGGCGATAACGCTGATGAATGAGCGGTTCATCGCCTTACACATGATGTAAGACAGAATCGCACCGGAAGAGCCCACCAGCGCACCGGTGACAATCAACAGGTCGTTGCTCAGCATAAAGCCAGCCGCTGCCGCCGCCCAACCGGAGTAGGAGTTCAGCATCGACACCACAACCGGCATATCTGCCCCACCGATGGAGGCCACCAGGTGCCAGCCGAACGCCAGCGCAATGATGGTCATCACCAGTAACGCCAGCACCTGCAGACCTACGCTTTCGGTACGCACAAAGACCACCAGCAGCACAAAGGAGACCACCAGCGCCGCCAGATTCAGCTTATGACGATTTGGCAGCATCAGCGGTTTGGAGGAGATCTTACCGCGCAGCTTACCGAACGCCACAATCGAGCCGGTGAAGGTCACTGCACCGATGAAGATGCCCAGGAACACTTCGGTCAGATGAATGTTGACCAGAATCGGCTCCATGCCCGGTTCGTGGTACAGATAGCTGTTGAAGCCCACCAGCACCGCCGCCAGACCGACGAAGCTGTGCAGGATCGCCACCAGTTCCGGCATTTCGGTCATTTCAACGCGTTTTGCCAGACGAATACCTATCGCCCCGCCGATGATCATCGCCACCAGGATCCAGGCAACGTTGCCGGTATCGGGTCCGAAAATAGTGGCAATCAGCGCAATCGCCATCCCGGCGATACCAAAGTTATTACCCTGCTGAGACGTTTCGTGTTTGGAAAGTCCCGCCAGACTGAAAATAAACAGGATTGCAGCAACAATGTATGCGGCTGTCACTAATCCTCCAGACATATGCTACCCCTTAGCCTTTACGAAACATTTTCAGCATGCGCTGAGTCACGGTGAAGCCACCGAAAATATTGATACTGGCAATCAGCACCGCGATAAAGCTCAGGAAGCTAATCCAGCCGCCGTGACCAATCTGCAGTAACGCCCCGACCACGATGATCCCGGAGATGGCGTTAGTGACCGACATCAATGGCGTGTGTAGTGCATGGGAGACATTCCAGACCACGTAGTAACCCACCACGCAGGAGAGCGCGAAGACGGTAAAGTGGCCGAGGAACTCTTTTGGCGCGACATCGGCCAGCCAGCCAAACAGAATAATCGCCAGCGCCATGAGCGCATATTTACGCCACGGAGACGCCGGTTTAGCAGGCTCTGTGGGTTCTGGCGCCGCTTTCGGTGCAGCCTGAGGCTGGGCGGAAACCTGAATTGGTGGCGCAGGCCAGGTGATTTCGCCTTCACGCACCACGGTCACGCCGCGCACAACCACATCGTCAAAATCAACGGTGATGTTGCCATCTTTCTCTTTGCAGAGCAGTTTCAGCAGGTTAACGAGGTTAGTACCGTACAGCTGGGACGACTGCGTGGGCAGACGGCCAGGCAGATCCGTATAACCAATCACCTTCACGCCGTTGGCGGTCGTGGATACCTGGTTCGGCACGGTATATTCACAGTTGCCGCCGTTTTGCGCGGCCAGGTCGACAATCACGCTGCCCGGCTTCATGGTGTCCACCATCTCACGGGTGATCAGCTTCGGTGCTGGTTTACCCGGGATCAGCGCGGTGGTGACAATAATGTCCACCTCTTTTGCCTGCGCGGCAAAGAGTTCCATTTCCGCTTTGATAAAAGCTTCGGACATCACCTTCGCATAACCATCACCGCTGCCCGCTTCTTCCTTGAAGTCCAGCTCAAGGAACTCGGCGCCCATACTCTGCACCTGCTCCTTCACTTCCGGGCGGGTGTCAAACGCGCGGACGATAGCGCCCAGGCTGTTTGCCGCACCGATAGCCGCCAGGCCTGCCACACCGGCACCAATCACCATCACTTTTGCCGGAGGCACTTTGCCTGCCGCCGTGATCTGACCGGTGAAGAAACGGCCGAATTCGTGGGCGGCTTCGACGATTGCACGGTAACCGGCGATGTTCGCCATTGAACTCAGGGCATCCAGAGACTGCGCGCGCGAAATACGCGGCACGGAGTCCATCGCCATTACCGTCACGCCACGTGCCGCCAGCTTCTCCATCAGCTCTGGGTTTTGGGCAGGCCAGATAAAACTCACCAGCGTGGTGCCCGGGTTCAGCAGCTCAATCTCGCTCTCTTGCGGCGCATTCACCTTCAGAATAACGGGTGATTGCCAGACTTCAGCACCGTCCACCACGTCCGCACCAGCCTGAATAAAGGCCTCGTCCTCGAAACTCGCCAGTTTGCCCGCGCCGCTTTCAATGGCGACGGTAAAACCCAGTTTAAGCAGTTGCTCCACCGTTTTTGGTGTCGCCGCTACGCGGGTTTCATTGGCAAACCGTTCTTTTGGTACCCCAATACGCATAGTTTTCCCTTCCATCGGTTTTTGATGATGGTTTATCGATAAATGCCCGCAGTTGCATCAAATTTCGCCATCCTTAGAGCGGCGGCAAATGAGTAACCCCGGAAAATAAAACAGTGACAAACTTTCTATAACCTACTGAAAATAGCGCCTGCGATCTACCGCCTGAAAACACTATTTCTTACATTATCTGTGAAAAATAAGCGAACGGCCTCGCTGACAGAGATATTTACCTTAAATTCATCCTCAGAACCGATAAATCGCGCAAGCGAAGCGGTAAAAACATGATATAGCGCCATATGAGATCAACTTATTAACATTAAATTAACTTGTAAAAGTCATATGCTTTATCACTTTTGCTTGTCAAACGCCTGTTTTTTCAACATATCACTAAATGTTATCGAATCAGATCCTTCGGTGAGCACAGGCTGTGAAAAATGGCGCAGACAGCAACAGGTTTTAAATGCCATAATCGGGACCGTCTCAAATTAACAACAATACCAGTACATGGTTTGCGCAAGGCGAAGGATTATTTTTATGAAGCTTAAGAACACACTCCTGGCGTCCGCACTTCTTTCCGCGACCGCCCTGTCTGCGAATGCCGCGACAGAGTTAACGCCGGAGCAAGCGGCAGCGTTAAAACCTTTTGACCATACGGTCATTGTGGGTCGTTACAACTCTATTGGCGATGCCGTCACCGCTGCATCAAAAGCCGCTGATAAAAACGGCGCAGCGTCGTTTTACGTGCTTGACCAGTCCGATCAAGGCAATAGCGGCAACCAGCGCGTGACCATTGCGCTGTACAAAGAGAATGCGCCAAAAGCTGACGCGCCGAAAAACCGCGTGATCAACGGCGTCGTTGAACTGCCTAAAGATCAGGCGATTGAGCTGGAACCGTATGACACCGTTACCGTTCAGGGCTTCTACCGCAGCCAGCCAGAAGTGAACGATGCCATCACCAAAGCCGCGAAACAGAAAGGGGCTTACTCGTTCTACATCGTGCGTCAGGTAGATGCTAACCAGGGTGGCAACCAGCGTATTACCGCGTTCATCTATAAAGAAGATGCGAAAAAACGCGTTCTGCAAAGCCCGGATGCCATCCCTGCTGATTCAGAAGCCGGTCGCGCAGCGTTAGCGAAAGGCGGCGAAGAAGCGAAAAAAGTCGAAATTCCAGGCGTAGCAACCTCCGCAGCGCCAAGCGCTGAAGTGGGCCGTTTCTTTGAGACGCAATCCACGAAAGGTGGCCGTTACTCCGTTACCCTGCCAGACGGCACCAAAGTTGAAGAGCTGAACAACGCCACGGCTGCGCAGATGGTGCCGTTCGATAGCATCAAGTTTACCGGCAACTATGGCAACGGTACGGAAGTCTCTTATCAGGTCGCGAAGCGTGCGGCGAAGAAAGGGGCGAAGTACTACCACATCACCCGCCAGTGGCAGGAACGTGGTAACAACATGACCATCAGCGCCGATCTGTACAAGTAACAAAACCCTTCATTAAAGGCGGCTCAGTGCCGCCTTTTTTTGTTACTTTTTTTGAATTTCTGCTACACATCATTGCATGCGTTCGTGACACTCCGTAAAATCCCGCGCCTTAGTGTGATCCACCATTTTTATGCGCCTGTGCGAAATAATTATTCTGGATTTGGACCTTTCATAACAGGAAGCCAATGGAAAAGAAACTTGGCCTGAGTGCTTTAACTGCACTCGTTTTAAGCTCAATGCTGGGTGCGGGGGTATTCAGTTTACCGCAGAATATGGCGGCCGTCGCAAGCCCTGCCGCGCTACTGATTGGCTGGGGGATTACCGGCGTTGGCATTTTGCTGCTGGCCTTCGCCATGCTGCTGCTGACCCGTATTCGTCCCGATCTCGATGGCGGTATTTTCACCTACGCGCGGGCCGGTTTTGGGGAACTGATTGGCTTCTGTTCCGCGTGGGGTTACTGGCTGTGTGCGGTGATCGCTAACGTCTCCTATCTGGTTATTGTCTTCTCGGCGCTCAGTTTCTTTACCGATACGCCCGAGCTGCGTCTCTTTGGTGACGGCAACACCTGGCAGTCGATTGTCGGGGCGTCGGTGCTGCTGTGGGTCGTACACTGGCTCATTTTGCGCGGCGTCCAGACAGCGGCAAGCATTAACCTGGTGGCGACGCTGGCCAAACTGGTTCCGCTCGGGCTGTTTATCGTGCTGGCGTTTATGGCATTCCGTCTGGATGTATTTAAACTCGATTTCACTGGCCTTGCGCTGGGCGTCCCCGTCTGGGAGCAGGTGAAAAACACCATGCTGATCACCCTGTGGGTTTTCATTGGTGTTGAAGGTGCGGTGGTGGTCTCTGCCCGCGCGCGCAATAAGCGCGACGTCGGACGCGCCACGCTGCTGGCGGTGCTGGCGGCCCTCGGTGTCTATCTGCTGGTGACGCTGCTGTCGCTGGGTGTGGTGGCTCGTCCTGAACTGGCCGAAATGCGTAACCCATCCATGGCCGGTCTGATGGTCAAAATGCTCGGTAGCTGGGGCGATGTGGTCATTGCCGCGGGGCTGATTATCTCCGTCTGCGGGGCTTATCTGAGCTGGACCATCATGGCGGCAGAAGTGCCTTTCCTGGCTGCCACGCACAAAGCGTTTCCGCGTCTGTTTGCCCGGCAGAATAAAAACAGTGCGCCGTCAGCGTCACTCTGGCTGACGAATATCAGCGTTCAGGTCTGCCTGGTGCTGATCTGGCTCACAGGTTCGGACTATAACACCCTGCTGACCATCGCCTCGGAGATGATTCTGGTACCCTATTTCTTAGTGGGTGCGTATCTGTTAAAAATCGCCACCCGCCCGGCGCATTATGCGGTAGGGATCGGCGCCTGTATTTACGGTTTGTGGTTGTTGTATGCTTCCGGGCCTATGCATCTGCTGCTGTCGGTGGTGTTGTATGCGCCGGGCCTGCTGGTGTTTATCTATGCCCGCCGTACTCATCAGCTGGAGAACGCGCTTAAACGCCGTGAAATGGCCCTCATCGGGCTGTTACTGGTTGCTGCCGTACCGGCAACCTGGATGTTAATGGGATAACCCTGCGTTTCCCATTGTTGAACTGAAAAGGAGAATACGATGGGAACTGCGCAGCATCGCCCAATACTGATCACCGGCGGAGGCCGTCGTATCGGCCTCGCCCTCGCCCATCACTTTCTCAACCTTCGCCACCCGGTCATTGTCAGTTACCGCACGGAATACCCCTCGATAGACGGGCTACGAAAAGCGGGGGCAACCTGTATACAGGCTGATTTCTCCACCGACGATGGCATTCTTGCCTTTGCGGATAAGGTCAAATCAACGACCCACGGTCTGCGGGCGATTATCCATAACGCCAGCGCATGGCTTGCAGAAAAACCCGGTACGTCGCTCAGCGAAACGCTCGCCTGTATGCTGCAGATCCACGTCAATGCCCCCTATTTGCTTAACCATGCCCTGCAGGATCTGCTGCGCGGCCACGGCCATGCCGCGGGTGACATTATTCATTTCACCGATTATGTGGTGGAGCGCGGGAGCGACAAACACATCGCTTATGCGGCGAGTAAAGCCGCACTGGATAACATGACGCGTTCATTTGCCCGTAAGCTGGCACCAGAGGTCAAGGTGAACGCCATCGCCCCGGCGATGATTTTATTCAACGAGGGCGATGATGCCGAGTATCGTCAGCAGGCGCTGAATAAATCCCTGATGAAAATCGCCCCTGGCGAGAAAGAGGTGATCGACCTTATCGATTATCTGCTCACCAGCTGTTACGTCACCGGCAGAACCTTTGCCGTGGACGGCGGGCGACCGCTGCGCTAGTGATAGCGGCTCCAGAAGAAAATCAGCACCCAGGCGCTGAGCCCCCAGCAGACCACCGCCCCGCCCAGCGCCAGGGGAAGCCGCAGAAAGCCCGTGAAATACCACAAGGACAACAGGTAGAGAAAGTAAGGGATGATTGACCACATGCCAAACACAATGGTGGTGCGCAGCGCCTCAGTGCCGCGTTCCGAGGCGACAATGTAGTGTGCAATGAGCGCAAACGTCGGGAAGAGCGGAATCAGCCCGGCAATGTAGTAATTTTTGGTTTTTGCCAGTACGCCAATCAATAACACCACCAGCGCGCCCAGCGCGGCTTTTATCGCCAGCCCCATGCTTTTTCCTATAACAATCAAGTAACAATAACAGCCAGAATAACGGAACTGACGTTAATTTTGAAAGATTAATGGAAGGTTAAGGTTACGCGGTGTATGTTGGCATTTTTCGCGATAACAGACGTTGTATGAATAAGATTGTTTATGTAGAAGATGAGCCCGAAGTGGGACAATTGATCGCCGCTTATCTGGGTAAACATGATATGGACGTTATTGTTGAGCCACGTGGCGATCGCGCCGAAGAGGTCGTGGTGCGTGAAAACCCGGACCTGGTGCTGCTGGATATCATGTTGCCCGGCAAAGACGGGATGACGCTGTGCCGCGACCTGCGCGCTCAGTGGGATGGCCCTATCGTGCTGCTGACCTCACTGGACAGCGACATGAACCATATTCTGTCGCTGGAGATGGGGGCCAATGACTACATTCTTAAAACCACGCCGCCTGCCGTTCTGCTCGCCCGTCTGCGCCTGCATTTGCGCCAGCATGCCAGCAGTGAACGCGAGGTGCCGGCGCAGTCCCTCATGCCGCATAAAGCGATGCGGTTTGGCACGTTATCCATCGATCCTATTAACCGCCAGGTCCTGCTTTCCGGTGAGCTTATCGCGCTCTCTACCGCCGATTTTGACCTGCTCTGGGAGCTGGCCACTCATGCGGGGCAGATTATGGACCGTGACGCGTTGCTGAAAAACCTGCGCGGCGTAAGTTACGATGGAATGGATCGCAGTGTTGACGTGGCTATTTCGCGACTGCGTAAGAAACTGCAGGACAACGCCACCGAGCCGTACCGCATCAAAACCGTGCGTAACAAGGGTTATCTGTTCGCCCCGCACGCCTGGGAAACCTGATCGCGTTGGCAAAATAGCATAACCTGCGCGAAATGAAGGCATTACACGACAATGCCCTGACTTTCGCGCGTTAATTTGCCCGTTGGCGCAACAATTAACTTGCTAAGCCAGCGAACTCATCCATAATTACTTTTCCTGCATTCCTTCTTGAGCTCGCACCGGGCCCGCCACATAAACGTTTTTATCGCGACGCTTTCGCTACCTCTCTCCCATAAAATCTTGAAATGAGGATTTAAGCCTATGACATATGTATAGCTACCATGACGTAGAAGCCATCAAAACCAATCTTGAATGGATTGTTAATCAGGCAACGCTTAACCAAGCCTCCCCCACGCGTGCCGACCAAAAAGCCCTCTTTGATCTTCTGGAACTGATTCAGTCTTACGAAATATTGTTGGATTTAATTAACGAATTCGGAAGCGCCGTGATTGATGCGGAGATCGCGGAAGGCCTGAGCGTGACAGAAAAACTCATCGCCAAAATCAAAAGAAGTACTCACGCCATGTAACAAACCTCGGCACGGCTCAGATAATACGTTTGTCGTGCGTGATGGTGGTGAAAACACCGGAAGGTTTTTCATGTATATTCTGCATGTATCGTTTTTTCGGTGAGATTTAATGAAAAAGCTTTTTGTGCAGTTTTATCTTTTGCTGTTTGTCTGCTTCCTGGTGATGACCATGCTGGTCGGGCTGGTCTATAAGTTCACTGCCGAACGAGCGGGCAGGCAGTCGCTGGACGATCTGATGAAAAGCTCACTTTATCTGATGCGCAGCGAACTGCGTGAAATTCCACCACATGACTGGGCGAGAACCTTAAAAGAGCTGGATTTGAACCTGTCGTTCGATCTGCGCATTGAACCGCTGAAGGATTTCGATTTAGATCCGCCTGCCATGCAGCGCCTGCGTGACGGGGATATCGTGGCACTGGATGAGAAATACACCTTTATCCAGCGCATTCCGCGCAGTCATTATGTGCTGGCCGTAGGGCCGGTGCCTTATCTCTATTATCTGCACCAGATGCGCCTGCTGGATATGGCTCTGATGGCCTTTATCGCCATTTCACTCGCCTTCCCGGTCTTTATCTGGATGCGCCCACACTGGCAGGACATGCTGAAACTGGAATCCGCCGCACAGCGCTTTGGCGAGGGGCATCTTACCGAGCGTATTCACTTTGACAGCGGGTCCAGCTTTGAACGTCTGGGGGTGGCATTTAACCAGATGGCCGATAACATCAACGCCCTGATTGCCAGTAAAAAACAGCTGATCGACGGGATTGCTCATGAGCTGCGCACGCCGCTGGTGCGTCTGCGCTATCGGCTGGAGATGAGCGAAAACCTTACGGCGGCAGAGTCTCAGGCGTTAAACCGCGACATCGGCCAGCTTGAAGCGCTCATTGAGGAGCTGCTCACCTATGCTCGTCTTGACCGTCCACAAAATGAACTGCACCTCAGTACCCCGGATCTGCCGACGTGGATCCAAACCCATATTGATGACGTCCAGAGCGTCAATCCGCAACGCACCCTGTTAACGCGCGTCACGCCGGGTGATTACGGCGCGCTGGACATGCGCCTGATGGAACGCGTGCTGGATAATCTGATGAACAACGCCATGCGCTACAGCGAGAGCACGCTGCGGATTGGCCTGGACTTGCAGGACAATCAGGCCCGTCTGACGGTGGAAGACGATGGCCCCGGCATCGCCCCGGATGCGCGTGAAACCGTGTTCGAGCCGTTTGTGCGTCTCGACCCGAGCCGCGACCGTGCGACGGGAGGGTGTGGTCTGGGACTGGCGATTGTCCACTCTATCGCGCAGGCGATGGGCGGCACGGTGCAGTGCGGGGAGAGTGAACTCGGCGGCGCATGCTTCTGCTTTAGCTGGCCGGTGTACCATAACATCGCCCTTCCCGTTCCTGCCTGACCTTAACCGCACGCTGGCCTGACCCGGCGTGCTGTGCTATACCATGAGTATGTTGTAACTAATGGGGATTCACATGGCGACATACGATCTTATCGAAAGGCTGAACAGCACCTTTCGGGAGATGGAGCATGAGCTGTTAACGCTAACCGAGCGCCTGCAGGCCTGCCGCCTGTTGGCTGCGCGGGTCTTTACCCTGCCGGAGGTGGCAAAAGGCGCAGAGCACGATCCGCTGCAAACCATCGACGTCAAACAGCATATCGGTCAATCCGCGCGGGATCTGGCGCTACAGCACTATCGTCGCCTGTTTATTCAGCAGCAGTCAGAAAACCGCAGCAGCAAGGCGGCCGTTCGCCTGCCGGGGGTGATCTGTCTGCAAACGGACGCCGAAACCCGTGAGGCGCTGGAAACCCAGATTACGCACATCAATACCCTGAAAGCGGCATTTGAAAAGATCATTACCGAAGAGTCAGGCCTGGCGCCAGCCGCCCGCTTTGAGTGGGTGCACCGCCAGCTTCCGGGTTTAATCACCCTGAATGCCTACCGTACGCTGACGGTACTGCGTCAGCCCGCCACGCTGCGCTTCGGCTGGGCCAACAAGCACATTATCAAAAACTTTACCCGGGATGAGATCCTGGCCCAGCTGGAAAAGAGCCTGAAAGCGCCGCGCACCGTGGCTCCGTGGTCGCGCGAGCAGTGGATTGAGCGCCTGGAGCAGGAGTATCACAGCATCGCGTCATTGCCCGTTGAAACGCGCCTTAAGATTAAACGCCCGGTGAAGGTGCAGCCTATCGCCCGCGTCTGGTATTCAGGCCAGCAAAAGCAGATCCAGTATGCCTGCCCAACGCCGCTGATTGCGCTCTATGATGCCGATCAGGGCGCCGTGGTACCGGACATTGGCGAACTGCTGAATTACGATGCGGAAAACGTTCAGCATCGCTATAAGCCTCAGGCGCAGCCGCTGCAGCTGATTATTCCCCGGCTGCACCTGTATGTGGCGACGTGACTATTTCAGGCTGCCGACCATCGCTTCAGGGCGGACCCAGGCATCAAACTCGGCTTCCGTGAGGTAGCCAAGCGCCAGCGCAGAGGCTTTCAGCGTCAGCCCCTCTTTATGCGCCTTTTTGGCGATCTCAGCGGCTTTGTCGTAGCCGATATGGGTATTGAGGGCGGTCACCAGCATCAGCGACTCATTGAGCAACTGGCTGATTCGCTCGCGGTTCGGCTCGATGCCGGAGGCGCAATGCGCGTTGAAACTCTCCATGCCGTCCGCCAGCAGACGTACAGACTGAAGCACATTGTGGATAACCATCGGACGATAGACGTTCAGCTCGAAATTGCCTGACGCACCGCCCATGTTGACGGCCACATCATTTCCCAGCACCTGACAGCAGAGCATAGTCATGGCTTCACACTGCGTCGGGTTCACTTTGCCCGGCATAATGGAGCTACCCGGTTCATTTTCCGGGATGCTGATTTCACCAATACCGCAGCGCGGGCCAGAGGCCAGCCAGCGCACATCGTTGGCGATTTTCATCAGTGATGCCGCCAGCCCTTTCAGCGCACCATGCGTGTGAACCAGCGCGTCGCAGGTTGCCAGCGCCTCAAACTTATTGGGCGCGGTAACAAACGGTTGCCCGGTAATCGCGGCCAGCTCTTCCGCCACGCGCACCGCGTACTCCGGATGGGTATTTAGCCCCGTCCCCACCGCCGTGCCGCCCAGCGCCAGCTCAGAGAGATGTGGCAGGCTGTGCTCAATGTGTTTGAGATTGTGTTCCAGCATCGCCACCCAGCCGGATATCTCCTGCCCAAGGGTCAGCGGCGTGGCATCCTGCAGGTGGGTACGCCCGATTTTGACGATATCGCTGAAGGCCCGTGCTTTCTCGTTAAGGGTGCTTTTAAGCACATTTAGCTGCGGGATCAGCTGTTCACGGATGGCAATCACCGCCGCCACGTGCATTGCCGTCGGGAAGACATCGTTGGAGCTCTGGCTCTTGTTAACGTCATCGTTCGGGTGAACCTTACGCTCCATACCGCGCACGCCGCCCAGCAACTCGCTTGCCCGGTTGGCCAGCACTTCATTCATGTTCATGTTGCTCTGCGTGCCAGAGCCGGTCTGCCAGATGGCCAGGGGGAATTCGTCGGGATGCTTGCCCGCCAGCACTTCGTCGGCGGCACTGATGATGGCGTTGGCTTTGTCAGCCGCCAGCAGGCCCAGATCCAGATTCACTTTGGCGGCGGCACGTTTGGTCAGCGCCAGCGCCTGAATCAGCGAAACGGGCATTTTCTCTGTCGAAATACGGAAATGTTCCAGCGAGCGCTGGGTTTGCGCCCCCCAGAGTTTGTCGGCCGGAACGTCGATCGCGCCCATCGAATCTTTCTCACGGCGATGCGTTGTCATTACTTTCTCCTTGATAATTAAAGATGGGATTGCTCACATGCTTAAGAGATAAGTATTGATGACTTCTGAGAAACGTTATGGCGCTTTGTGCGCTCTTTTTGTTGTCGGGTGACGTAGCCGCCACCCGGCTTTTTAGCTTACTTCACACATGCCGAACACTGAGAGGACTGGATCTGCTTGAAGAAGTCATTGCCTTTGTCATCCACCAGGATAAACGCCGGGAAATCTTCCACTTCAATTTTCCAGATCGCTTCCATACCCAGTTCCGGGTATTCCACGCACTCCAGGCTCTTGATGCTGCCCTGCGCCAGTACGGCCGCCGGACCACCGATACTGCCCAGGTAGAACCCGCCATGCTTGTGGCACGCATCCGTCACCTGCTGGCTGCGGTTGCCTTTCGCCAGCATGATCATGCTGCCGCCGTTGGCCTGGAGCTGGTCAACATAGGAGTCCATACGGCCTGCGGTGGTTGGGCCTAATGAGCCGGAGGCATAACCCTCTGGCGTTTTCGCCGGGCCCGCGTAGTAGATCGGATGATCTTTGATGTACTGCGGCAACCCTTCGCCGTTGTCCAGGCGCTCTTTCAGCTTCGCATGGGCGATGTCGCGGCCGACGATGATCGTGCCGTTCAGGGAGAGACGCGTCGAGACCGGGTACTGAGACAGCTGCGCCAGAATCTCTTTCATCGGACGGTTCAGATCAACGCGAACCGCTTCACCTTCACCGGCTTTACGCAACTCTTCCGGAATGTATTTACCCGGGTTGTTCTCCAGTTTTTCGATCCACACGCCTTCACGGTTGATCTTCGCTTTGATGTTACGATCCGCCGAACATGAGACGCCCATACCCACCGGGCAGGATGCGCCGTGACGCGGCAGACGGATCACACGCACGTCGTGAGCAAAGTATTTACCGCCGAACTGTGCGCCGAGCCCCAGATTACGCGCTTCTTCCAGCAGCTCCTGCTCAAGCTGAACATCACGGAACGCCTGGCCGTGTTCGTTCCCTTCGGTTGGCAGGCCGTCGTAGTATTTGGTCGATGCCAGCTTCACGGTTTTCAGCGTCGCTTCCGCCGACGTGCCGCCAATGACAAAGGCGATATGGTATGGCGGGCAGGCTGCAGTCCCGAGGGTACGCATTTTTTCCACCAGGTAGTTCTTCAGCTTGCCCGGTGTGAGCAGCGCTTTCGTTTCCTGGTAGAGGTAGGTTTTGTTGGCTGAACCGCCGCCTTTCGCGATGCAAAGGAATTTGTACTCATCGCCGTCCACGCTGTAGAGGTCAATTTGCGCAGGCAGGTTGGTGCCGGTGTTGACCTCTTTATACATATCCAGCGCCGCGTTTTGCGAGTAGCGCAGGTTGTCTTCGGTGTAAGTGTTGTAGACACCGTGCGCCAGCGCGGCTTCATCGCCGCCACCGGTCCAGACACGCTGGCCTTTTTTACCCACGATGATGGCCGTACCGGTGTCCTGGCAGGTCGGCAGAATGCCTTTTGCCGCGATATCGGAGTTACGCAGGAACTGCAGCGCGACATACTTATCGTTTTCGCTGGCCTCCGGGTCGCTGAGAATATCGGCCACCTGCTGCTGATGCGCAGGACGAAGCATAAACGAGGCGTCGTGGAAGGCGTGCTGCGCCAGTAAGGTCAGCGCCTGCGGATCGACCTTGAGGATCTCCTGCCCTTCAAACTCAGAGACAGAGACATGATCGCGGGTTAACAGGTAATATTCGGTCTGATCCTTACCGAGCGGGAAAGGATCCTGGTAATGAAAGGGTTTGTTCGACATTGTTCTCTCACTTACTGCGTCGGTCTGATTATTCAGGGCAGATGTTCCGCTGCCCGGCTTAAAAGCGAGTCAGCTTATCCTACACAATTTTTTAACAAAAACTGAGACTAGTACGACTTTTTACATCCGCAGGTTACTTCCAGGTGGTTTATTGCTTTAATACCCGGAGTTTATTCCACATTTGAATCAGGGCTTGATAATGCAAAAACTCATCAACTCAGTGCAAAACTACGCCTGGGGAAGTAAAACTGCGTTAACGGAACTCTACGGTATCGCGAACCCGGACAACCTGCCGATGGCAGAACTGTGGATGGGCGCCCACCCGAAGAGCAGCTCAAAAGTTGAAGATGCCAGCGGCCAGGTGCGCGCGCTGCGCGACGTAATTGATGCCGATAAAGCCACGCTGCTGGGTAACAGCGTGGCCAACCGTTTTGGCGAGCTGCCGTTCCTGTTTAAGGTGCTGTGTGCCGATCAACCTCTCTCCATCCAGGTTCACCCGAACAAGAAAGCCTCTGAAATTGGCTTTGCAAAAGAGAATGCGGCCGGTATCCCATTAGATGCCGCCGAGCGTAACTATAAAGATCCGAACCACAAGCCGGAGCTGGTCTTTGCGCTGACCCCTTTCCTGGCGATGAACGCGTTTCGCGAGTTCTCCGAGATCATCTCTCTGCTGCAGCCGGTCGCAGGAGCGCATAACGCTATCGCGCATTTCCTGGCAAATCCGAACGCGGAAAGCCTGAGCCAGCTGTTCGCCAGCCTGCTCAACATGCAGGGCGACGAGAAATCCCACGCCCTGGCGGTGCTGAAAGCGGCGCTGGACGGCCAGCAGGGCGAACCATGGGACACCATCCGTCTGATTTCTGCGTTTTACCCGGACGACAGCGGCCTGTTCTCCCCGCTGCTGCTGAACGTGGTGAAGCTAAACCCGGGCGAAGCCATGTTCCTGTTCGCGGAAACGCCGCATGCCTATCTGCAGGGTGTGGCGCTGGAGGTAATGGCCAACTCGGACAACGTACTGCGCGCGGGTCTGACGCCGAAATATATCGACATCCCTGAACTGGTGGCTAACGTGAAGTTTGTGGCAAAACCTGCTGCCGAGCTGCTTACTCAGCCCGTCAAAAATGGCGCAGAGCTGGACTTCCCTATTCCGGTTGACGATTTTGCTTTCTCCCTGCACGACCTCAGCCAGACCGAAACGACCATCGCGCAGGAGAGCGCGGCGATCCTGTTCTGCGTTGAGGGTGAAGCGACACTGCATAAAGGCGAACAGCGTCTGGTGCTTAAGCCGGGTGAGTCAGCATTCGTTGCTGCTAATGAGTCCCCGGTCAGCGTGAGCGGTACCGGTCGCCTGGCGCGCGTATTTAATAAGCTTTAGACAATACTGAATTTTTTAACAACTCTTGCTAAGCTAGTGGCAGGCTTTATATCTCCGGGCGGTTTCTACCGCCTGGTTTCATTTTAGGGATAGTCGCAATGAAAAAATCGGTCGTAGCGGTAGGCGTGATTGTAGCGTTAGGCGTAGTCTGGACGGGAGCATCCTGGTTTACCGGGAAGCAGCTGGAGAGCCGTCTGGCTGAGATGGTGGCACAGGCTAACAGCCAAATTAAGCGTGGCGCACCGGAAGCGGGTGTAGAGCTGAGCTATCAGAATTATGAGCGCGGGGTATTCACCAGCCATATGCAGCTTGTGGTGAAGCCCGTTGCCGGAAATGAAAATGGCTGGCTGAAGCCGGGCCAGACGGTGGTGCTGGATGAGGTGGTAAGTCACGGTCCGTTCCCGCTGGCGCAGCTGAAGTCCTTTAACCTGATCCCATCAATGGCGTCCGTTCACACCGTGCTGGTGAATAACGACTTAACTAAGCCGCTGTTCGATCTGGCAAAAAATGAATCGCCTTTCGCGGTTGATACCCGCATCAGCTATGCCGGTGACACCCGCTCGAATATCGCGCTGAAGGCGCTGAACTACGAGAAAGAGAACGAGAAAGTCACCTTCAGCGGTGGCAACTTCACCGTAGATGCTGACCGCGAAGGGAACGTGCTCTCCCTGACAGGGGAAGCGCAAAGCGGTCTGGTCAACGCCGTTAACGAATACGATCAGAAGGTACAAATTACCTTCAACAATTTGAAAGCCGACGGCAACAGCCGCATGACCGACTTCAAAGAGCGTATCGGCGATCAGAAACTCTCGATCGATAAAATTGCCATTGCGATTGAAGGTAAAGAGATGGCCGTGCTGGAAGGCATGGACGTTGATGGTAAATCGGATGTCTCCAAAGACGGTAAGAGCATCAATACTCAGCTGGATTACACCCTGAAGAGCCTGAAAGTGCAGAATCAGGACCTGGGTACCGGCAAGCTTTCGCTGAAGATCGGCAATATTGACGGTCAGGCATGGCATGAATTCAGCCAGAAATACAGCAAAGAGAGCCAGGCGCTGCTGACCGATGCCGCGCTGCAGCAGAACCCGGAAGTGTATCAGCAGCAGGCGATGGCCGTGCTGTTCAACAACCTGCCTATTCTGCTCAAAGGTGAACCGGTGATCACCGTCGCTCCGCTGAGCTGGAAAAACAGCAAAGGCGAAACCAGCTTTAACCTGTCTCTGTTCCTGAAAGATCCGGCAACCGCAACGGGCGAACCGCAAACGCTGGCGCAGGAAGTGGATCGCAGCGTGAAGTCACTGGACAGCAAGCTGACGATCCCAATGGACATGGCAACCGAGTTTATGACTCAGATTGCGAAGCTTGAAGGGTACGGCGATGACGATGCCGGTAAGCTGGCAAACCAGCAGGTGAAAGGCCTGGCGGCGATGGGCCAGATGTTCCGTATCACCAAGGTGGACGACAACACGATTTCCACCAGCCTGCAGTATGCCAACGGCCAGGTGACGCTCAACGGTGACAAAATGCCGCTGGAGGACTTTGTCGGCATGTTTGGTATGCCTGCCCTGGGCATGCCGGAACCGGCTGAACCAGCAGCGCCAGCCGAACCTGCGGCGCCACAGCAGTAAACGACAAAACCCCTCGCATGAGGGGTTTTTTATTGCCGGGTGGCGGCGATGCCTTATCTGGCCTACGCTCCGCAACGTGCTCTGGGTTATTTCACCGTGACTAACCGCGCCGCCACAATCTGGTGCCCGACCTGCACGTCTGTTTTTTCGATGCGCTGCATGATCCTGTCCGCCAGCGTGTAGCCCATCTCCCGTGCGGGCGTGGTGGCCCAGACAATGGGCAGATCGTCCAGCGCATTTTCACCAACGTCGGCAAATGCCCCTAACGCCACCTGATGGCCGAAGAAGGTTTCAACACCCCCCTCACCGCTCTGACGCCCGGCACGGATCAGACCAAACCAGGCCCCCATCGCAATCACATCGTTATAGCAAATCACGGCGCTTATCGTCGGACTGCTGCTTAACAGTGCACCGATCGCTTCTGCGGCTTTTTTCTGACTGGATTCACACTCTACCACCCACTCGCTGTGGAACGGTAAACCGTATTTAATCAGCGTCGCGCAATAACCGCCCACCCGTTCGGCGCGGGTCAGCGACGAGCTTTTTCCGCCGAGCCAGGCAATCCGCTGATGCCCGCGACGAATAAGATGCTCGGTCAACATTTGAGCCGCCTGCATGTTGTCTGGCCGCAGGGTATCGGCTTCATCCAGATAACTGGCGCGCGACGCAAAGACCAGCGGCACCCCTTTAGCGGCCGCGCGCTCGCATAATTCACTACTCACGCCCGATGCTCCGGCAACAATCACACCGTCAACGCCCTGGGTGAGCAGCATGTCGAGCCGGGAAAGAAGCTGGTCCGGCTCGCGCCCGCCGTGGAGCAGAAACACCATTCGTCCCTGCGCCTCCAGCGCTTCGGTTAACCCGGCGGTCAGTTCGGCGTAAAAGGGTGAAGTCAGGTCACGCACGATCAGGCCAATCACGCCGCTTTGTCCCCCGCGCAGGGCCGACGCCTGACGGTTACGCACAAAACCCAGTTGTTCAACGGCGTCGTTAACCCGCTGACCGGTCGCGGGAGAGATACGCCCTTTTCCACTCAGGACCAGTGAAACGGTGCTGACGGAAACCCCCGCCGCCAGCGCGACATCGTTGATGGTGATCTTTTTCGCTACAGCCATGTGTTGGCGTGACTCCATGATAATGAGATCGGTAAAACGTTTTATCAATACGTTATCTTTATACTACCAGTGAAAGGCTGAGAATGTGATTCAGCGCGCACTAAACTTTGATAAAACGTTTTATCTTCTCGCAGCATTGAAGCAGACAAACTGATTTTAACAATAAAGGAGTCGTTTTATGACGGCGAAAACAGCACAAAAAATATCGCTGTGGGAATTTTTCCAGCAACTGGGTAAAACCTTTATGCTGCCCGTGGCGCTTCTCTCGTTCTGCGGGATTATGCTCGGGATCGGCAGCTCGCTCAGCAGTAAGGACGTCATTACGCTGATCCCGTTCCTCGGTACCCCTGTGCTGCAGGCGATCTTTATCTGGATGAGTAAGGTCGGCTCCTTTGCCTTCAGTTTCCTGCCCGTGATGTTCTGTATCGCCATCCCGCTGGGCCTGGCGCGTGAGAATAAAGGCGTGGCGGCGTTCGCCGGTTTTGTGGGCTACGCGGTGATGAACCTTGCGGTGAACTTCTGGCTGACCGCCAAAGGCATCCTGCCCACTACCGATGCTGCGGTGCTGAAAGCCAACAACATTCAGAGCGTGATTGGTATTCAGTCTATCGACACCGGGATCCTCGGCGCGGTGATCGCGGGGGTCATTATCTGGATGCTGCATGAGCGCTTCCACAATATCCGCCTCCCCGATGCCCTGGCATTCTTCGGCGGCACCCGCTTCGTGCCAATTATTACTCTCGTGGTCATGGGGCTGTTTGGTCTGGTCATCCCGCTGATCTGGCCGGTCTTTGCGCTCGGTATCAACGGTATTGGCCGTATCATTAACGGCGCGGGCGATTTCGGCCCGATGATCTTCGGTACCGGCGAACGTCTGCTGCTGCCGTTTGGCCTGCAACATATTCTGGTGGCGCTGATTCGCTTCACCGAAGCAGGCGGCACCATGGAAGTGTGCGGTCATGATGTAAGCGGTGCCCTGACCATCTTCCAGGCGCAGCTGAGCTGCCCAACCACTCATGGCTTCTCTGAGAGTGCGACCCGCTTCCTGTCACAGGGTAAAATGCCGGCCTTCCTCGGCGGTCTGCCAGGCGCGGCGCTGGCGATGTACCACTGCGCCCGACCTGAAAATCGTCACAAAATTAAAGGGCTGTTGATTTCCGGGGTAATCGCCTGCGTTGTAGGCGGTACGACTGAGCCTATCGAATTCCTGTTCCTGTTTGTCGCGCCGGTGCTGTATCTCATCCACGCGGTGCTGACCGGTCTGGGCTTTACCGTGATGGCGGTGCTGGGTGTCACCATCGGTAACACCGACGGCAACGTAATTGATTTCGTGGTGTTCGGCATCCTGCATGGTTTGTCCACCAAGTGGTATCTGGTGCCGGTCGTGGCGGCGATCTGGTTCGTGGTGTACTACGGTATCTTCCGCTTCGCCATCACCCGCTTTAATCTGAAAACGCCAGGCCGCGATGCCGAAACCGCCACCAGCGTGGAACAGGCCGTTGCCGGTACAGTGGGTAAATCGGGTTATAACACGCCGGCAATTCTGGCGGCGCTGGGCGGTGCGGATAACATTACTTCTCTGGATAACTGCATTACCCGTCTGCGTCTGTCGGTGGCGGATATGTCGAAAGTGGATACCAATGCCCTGAAAGCCAACCGGGCAATTGGCGTGGTACAGTTGAATCAGCACAATTTGCAGGTGGTTATCGGCCCGCAGGTGCAGTCGGTCAAAGATGAACTGGCCACCCTGATGCGCACAGTCGAAGCCTGATGCCTCACCCCCTCACGCTGAGGGGGTTTTACTTTAAGGACCTACGTCATGTTTGATTTCTCGACCGTTGTCGATCGCCACGGCACCTGGTGTACACAGTGGGATTATGTTGCCGACCGTTTTGGTGCCGCCGACCTGCTGCCCTTTACGATCTCTGATATGGATTTCGCCACCGCCCCCTGCATTATCGATGCGCTACATCAACGTATTGATCACCGCGTGTTTGGCTACAGCCGCTGGAAAAACGAAGAATTCCTGGCCGCGGTGGCGCACTGGTTCCAGCAACGTTTTAACAGCCGGATTGATACTGAAACCGTTGTTTATGGCCCTTCCGTGATCTATATGGTCTCTGAGCTGATTCGCCTGTGGTCGATGCCGGGAGACGGTGTGGTGGTGCATACCCCGGCTTATGACGCGTTTTATAAAGCCATTGAAGGCAATGCGCGCCGCGTGGTGCCAGTGGCGATGGAAAAACAGGCGACGGGCTGGCAGGGAAATATGGTCGCGCTTGAGGCCGCCCTGGCGAAACCGGAAAACAAAATATTGCTGCTGTGCAGCCCGCAAAACCCGACCGGCAAGGTCTGGACGCAGGAGGAGCTGGCGCAGATGGCTGAACTGTGCGCGCGCTATGACGTGGCGGTGATAAGCGATGAAATTCATATGGACATGGTATGGGGAGAACATCGCCACACGCCATGGAACAGGGTCGCGCGCGGTAAATGGGCACTGCTGACCTCAGGCTCCAAGAGCTTTAATATCCCGGCACTGACCGGCGCATATGGGTTAATAGGCGATGAGGAGAGCCGTAATGCGTATCTGAGCGCGCTAAAAGGCCGTGACGGCCTCTCCTCTCCCTCCGTGCTGGCACTGACGGCGCATATTGCCGCCTATCAGCAGGGTGAGCCGTGGCTTGCCGCGCTGCGCGACTATCTGGAAGAGAACCTGAAATTTATCGCACGTGAAATGAACAGCGCTTTTCCGGTACTAAACTGGACGCCACCCGAGGCGACCTATCTCGCCTGGATTGACCTGCGCCCGTTAAATATTGACGATCGCGCCCTGCAAAACGTACTGATTGAGCAGCAAAAAGTCGCCATCATGCCGGGATATACCTACGGAAACGAAGGCATCGGTTTTATCCGCCTGAATGCCGGCTGCCCGCGCAGCAAGCTGGAACAAGGGGTGCAGCGGCTGATTGCGGGTATCAACACGCTCCTGTAGTTTGTTTGCGCAACGGAATATTCCCTTGCGCAAATAGCTTTTTACCTCGTTTTGTTTTTATAATGTGGCGCACTTTAACCAGAAAAGAGTGCGACCATGATTGATACACGCCTGCCTTTAACAGATATTCATCGTCACCTTGACGGTAACATTCGTGCCCAAACCATCCTCGATCTTGGCCGCCAGTACAATTTAACGCTCCCTGCTCAATCGCTTGAAACCCTGATCCCGCACGTTCAGGTCACCTCTAATGAACCGGATCTGGTCAGTTTTTTGAGCAAACTCGACTGGGGCGTAAAGATGCTGGCCTCACTGGATGCCTGTCGCCGTGTCGCTTTTGAGAACATCGAAGATGCCGCCCGTAACGGCCTGCACTATGTCGAACTGCGCTTTTCGCCAGGCTATATGGCGATGACCCACAGCCTGCCCGTTGCAGGCGTGGTTGAAGCCGTTATTGAAGGTGTCCGTGAAGGGTGCAAAGCCTTCGATGTGCAGGCCCGTTTGATTGGCATCATGAGCCGTACCTTCGGCGAAGCGGCCTGTCTGCAGGAACTGGAAGCGCTGCTGGCGCATCGTGACGCGATCACCGCCGTCGACCTGGCCGGGGATGAACTGGGCTTCCCGGGCAGCCTGTTCCTGTCACATTTCAACCGCGCACGTGATGCCGGCTGGCATGTTACCGTACACGCCGGTGAAGCGGCGGGGCCGGAGAGCATCTGGCAGGCCATCCGTGAACTGGGTGCCGAGCGTATCGGTCACGGTGTAAAAGCGGTGGAAGATCGCGCCCTGATGGACTTCCTGGCCGAGCAACGTATCGGGATTGAATCCTGCCTGACCTCCAATATTCAGACCAGCACCGTGCCCGCGCTGGATAAGCACCCGCTGAAAACCTTCCTTGAGCACGGCGTGCTGGCCTCGCTGAATACCGATGACCCGGCGGTACAGGGCGTGGACATTATCCACGAGTACACTGTCGCCGCACCGCAGGCGGGCCTGAGCCGCGAACAGATCCGCCAGGCGCAGATTAATGGGCTGGAGATGGCCTTCCTCACGCCGGAAGAGAAGCAGGCGCTTCGGGATAAGGTGGCAAACGCGTAACCCCTTTGCCGGGTGGCGGCTACGCCCTACCCGGCCAACAAAACTTATGCCAGACAGAGCGTGGCGCGATGTTTGGCAGATTCAATGCCCAGTTCAATCAACTCCATAATCTGAATCGCCTGACTGGCTGGTACCGGGTTTTCCCCCGTGCCGTTCAGCGCATCACGCACGGCCGCATAATATGCCGGGTAGTTCCCCGGGCTCGTCAGCAAGGTTTCTTCCACCAGCGTCTCCCCCTCCACTTTGGTCACTACCCCGTCTCGCATATCATATCCCCAGTCTTCCTGAGGCAAACGCTCGCCGTTTTTCAGCCGGTCTTCCTGCGGATCCAGACCAAACTTCACATAGCTCCCCCGCGTGCCGTGAATGATATAACGCGCAGATTCCGCAGCCGCAACCATCGTTCCGTGCAGCACTATCCGCCGTTGCGGGTAGCTCAGGATGGCATGAAAATAATCGGTCGTTTGCGCGCCGGGTCTGAGCTGGGCCAGATCGACCGTCATACTCACCGGCAGGCCAAACAGATTCACGGCCTGGTCGAGCAGGTGTGGGGCTAAATCGTACCAGATGCCGCTGCCTGGCCCGGCTTGCTCACGCCAGCGGTTTCGCACCTGCGGCCGGAAACGATCAAAGTGCGATTCAAAGAAGGTTATCTCCCCGAGCGTTCCCTCGCTGAGCAGCGCTTTTACCGTGAGAAAATCGCTGTCCCAGCGGCGGTTATGAAACACCGACAGCAGTCTGCCAAGGCTTTTCGCCAGCGCATCCAGCTCGCGTGCCTGAGACAACGTCACGGTAAAGGGTTTATCGACGACGACATGCTTACCGGCTTCCAGCGCCGCCTTCGCCAGCGGGAAATGGGTGTCGTTCGGCGTGGGGATCACAATTAAATCGATATTCGGATCATTGAAAAGGTGCTTAGGCTCAGAGACAACCGGAACGGTGGGCCAGTCGGCATGCACCTTGGTGGCATCGCTGCTCGACACCGCCGCCAGCGCCATTCCCGGCGTACCGGCAATTAACGGCGCATGGAATGTTTTGCTCGCATACCCGTAACCAATAAGCCCGACACGGATGCTATCACTCATAGTGTTGCCCTCTCCTGTGATGTTCTTATTTCACACTGGCTAACCCGGCCTCATGACAGATTAAGCATGTGCCATATGACTTAAAATAGCATCCTGCTCCGCTTGTTTTTGTTATATGGGGTTAACCCGCTGATTGTGCTTAAGGGAACCGTTCCCAAAGCACTTGCTGTCTCCCCCCTGGCGCTGTAACATTTGCAACCGGTATTTATGGATAAATTACAAACACGAATTATGACGTCAATTATTAATCGAATCATTGAATTAGCGGGATGGATTGTTCTTGGGGTATCGGTCATTTTGCTTGGCGTTGCCAGCCACATCGATAACTACCAACCGCCGGAGCCTGTCACTGTCGCCCAACCTAAGTAACCGGTTACGGTAATAAAGAGTGACATAATATGTCAGTTACTTATTGCCACTCCTGGTGAACACGGTTAACCTTCTCTTCCAGGCATCATCAGATGCCTGAATCTTTCGCAAAGAAAACTCCTAATTTAGTCGCGTTACCTGAGTGGGCAGTTTACGTCTTTATTAATCCGTTTATTATTCAAACGAATTACCTTAACGGGTATGACTCACTTTTATATGGAAACTTATTAATATGACAGTTCAGGACTATTTATTAAAATTTCGCAAGATCAATTCCCTTGAGAGCCTGGAAAAACTGTTTGACCACCTGAACTACACGCTGTCGGATAATCAGGACATCATCAATATGTATCGTGCAGCGGATCATCGCCGTGCGGAGCTGGTCTCCGGTGGCCGTTTGTTTAACGTCGGCGAAGTGCCTAAGTCCGTATGGCGTTACGTTTTATAAGAAAGTAGCCATCCGCGCGAAATGTTATATACTCTCCGCCCTGCAAACTGGCTGTACAACATTTCGCGCAGATTTATGGGAGAGTTCATGACCGCAACGCCTGGAGAAAGAATTGGAGGCTGGTTAATCGCCCCACTGGCATGGCTGCTGGTTGCCTTATTAAGCGCATCACTTGCGCTGCTGCTTTATACCACCGCGCTGGTTACCCCTCATGCAATCCAGACCCTGATGTCGCAAAGTGTGCTGAATATTACGCTGTGGTTCGTGTCGTTCGTCTTCGCCATAGGCATGTGGTACTACACGCTGTGGCTAACCATTGCGTTCTTTAAACGCCGCAAAAATGTGCCTAAGCACTACATCATCTGGCTGCTCGTTTCCGTACTGCTGGCGGTGAAAGCCTTTGCTTTTTCACCGGTTTCGGACGCGCTGGCCGTTCGTCAGCTGCTTTTCCCGTTACTGGCGGCGGCGCTTCTGGTGCCCTATTTCAAGCGTTCGACGCGGGTGAAGAACACCTTCGTGAATCCGTAATAACCTTACAGATAACCTGTTGTCGCCTGTTGTGGTTTATCCGATAATAGGCGGCTTTTTTATTTCAGGCTGAATAATGACCGATTACTTACTGCTCTTTGTCGGCACAGTGCTGGTTAACAACTTCGTTCTGGTGAAGTTCCTTGGCCTGTGTCCGTTTATGGGCGTGTCCAAAAAGCTGGAAACGGCAATGGGCATGGGGCTGGCAACCACCTTCGTGATGACGATGGCGTCCATCTGCGCCTGGTTGATTGATACCTGGATCCTCATCCCGCTGGGTTTAGTCTATCTCCGTACGCTGGCCTTTATTCTGGTCATTGCCGTAGTGGTGCAATTTACCGAAATGGTGGTGCGTAAAACCAGCCCGGCGCTCTATCGCCTGCTGGGTATCTTTCTGCCGTTGATCACCACCAACTGTGCCGTTCTTGGCGTAGCGCTGTTGAACATTAATCTCGGGCATAATTTCATGCAGTCGGCGCTGTACGGTTTTTCTGCCGCCGTCGGTTTCTCGCTGGTGATGGTGCTGTTTGCCTCTATTCGTGAGCGCCTCGCCGCAGCGGATATCCCTGCGCCCTTTCGCGGAAACGCGATTGCGCTGGTGACCGCAGGTTTAATGTCTCTGGCCTTTATGGGCTTTAGTGGTCTGGTGAAGTTGTAATGAATACCATCTGGATTGCCATCGCCTCCATCAGCGTGCTGGGGTTGGTGTTTGGCCTGATTCTGGGTTACGCCTCCCGCCGATTCGCGGTAGAGGACGATCCTGTTGTTGAAAAAATCGATGAGCTTTTGCCGCAAAGCCAGTGTGGGCAGTGCGGCTATCCTGGCTGTCGTCCCTATGCAGAAGCCGTGGGTATTCAGGGTGAGAAAATCAACCGCTGTGCGCCAGGTGGCGAAGCGGTAATGCTGAAAATTGCAGCGCTGCTAAACGTCGACCCGCAACCCATTGATGGCGATGCGCAGGTGCAGGAGCCCGTGCGTGCCCTCGCGGTGATTGACGAAGCGAACTGCATTGGCTGCACCAAGTGTATTCAGGCATGCCCTGTCGACGCCATTGTTGGCGCCACCCGCGCCATGCACACCGTTGTGGCGGATCTGTGCACCGGCTGTAACCTCTGCGTGGCACCCTGCCCGACGCAATGTATTGAGTTGCGCCCGGTTGAAACGACTACCGAAAGCTGGAAGTGGGATCTTCAAACCATTCCGGTTCGCAATATTCCTGTGGAACAACATGCTTAAGTTATTTTCTGCTTTCAGAAAAGAGAAGATTTGGGACTTTGACGGCGGGATCCATCCGCCAGAGATGAAAACCCAGTCCAGCGGCACGCCGCTGCGTCAAATTCCGCTGGCGACCCGTTTCGTCATGCCGCTGAAGCAGCACATTGGCGCTGAGGGTGAGTTGTGCGTTAAAGAAGGCGATACCGTCCTTCGCGGCCAGCCATTGACCTTTGGTCGTGGGCGTATGCTGCCGATCCACGCCCCGACATCCGGTAAAGTGGTGGCGATTACCCCACACACCGTTGCCCATCCGTCAGCCCTCTCCGAACTGAGCGTCATTATTGAAGCCGACGGCGAAGACCGCTGGATCGAACGCGATGGCTGGAGCGACTACCGCGCCCGCAGCCGGGAAGCGCTTATCGACCGTATTCATCAGTTCGGCGTTGCCGGGCTGGGTGGCGCAGGGTTCCCGACCGGCGTCAAACTGCGCGGTGGCGGCGATAAAATTCAGACCCTGATTATTAATGCCGCCGAATGCGAACCCTATATCACCGCCGATGACCGCCTGATGCAGGACTGCGCCGCGCAGGTCGTGGAGGGGATCCGTATCCTCGCCCATGTGCTGCAGCCTCGTGAAGTGCTAATTGGCATTGAGGATAACAAACCGCAGGCCATTTCCATGCTACGCGCGGTGCTCGCCGGTAGCCACGATATCAGCCTGCGCGTCATTCCGACCAAGTACCCGTCGGGCGGGGCAAAACAGCTGACGCAAATACTCACCGGAAAGCAGGTTCCCCACGGCGGCCGCTCGTCGGATATTGGCGTGCTGATGCAAAACGTGGGTACCGCCTACGCCGTGAAACGCGCGGTGATTGACGGTGAACCCCTGACCGAACGCGTGGTGACGCTGACGGGCGAGTCAGTGTCTCGTCCGGGGAACGTCTGGGCGCGTCTGGGCACGCCGGTTCGTCATCTTCTGGAGCAGGCCGGATTCTGTCCCGGCAGCGATCAGATGGTGATCATGGGCGGTCCATTGATGGGCTTTACCCTGCCGTGGCTGGACGTTCCGGTCGTAAAAATCACTAACTGCCTGCTCGCCCCCTCCCCCACCGAAATGGGTGAAGAGCAGGAAGAGAAAGGCTGCATCCGCTGCAGCGCCTGCGCCGATGCCTGCCCGGCCGATCTGCTTCCACAGCAGTTGTACTGGTACAGCAAAGGTCAGCTGCACGATAAAGCGCAAGCGCATAATCTGGCTGACTGCATCGAATGCGGCGCGTGCGCCTGGGTCTGCCCTAGCAACATTCCGCTGGTGCAGTACTTCCGTCAGGAGAAGGCCGAGATTTATGCCATCTCGATGGAAGAAAAACGCGCTGCCGAAGCGAAAGCCCGCTTTGAAGCCCGCCAGGCTCGTCTGGAGCGTGAAAAACTGGCCCGTCAGGAGCGTCATAAGCAGGCTGCCGTTCAGCCAGGCGAGAAAGATCAGGATGCCATTAACGCGGCGCTGGCTCGCGTGCGCGAGAAAAAAGCGACCGCAGCGCAACCTGTGGTGATCTCCGCCGGTGAGAAGCCAGATAACAGCGAAGCCATTGCCGCACGTGAAGCGCGTAAGGCCGCGGCGCGCGCGCGTCAGGCGGAAAAAGCGCAAACTGGGCAACCGGAAGAAACCCGTGTCGATCCGCGTAAAGCGGCCGTTGAAGCGGCCATCGCCCGCGCCAAAGCACGGAAAGCGGGAGAGCAGCAGGTAGTCGTTGAGCAAGAGGCCACAGACCCGCGCAAAGCCGCCGTTGAAGCCGCGATAGCCCGCGCTAAAGCGCGTAAAGCGGCGCAGCAACCGCAACCGGCCACAGAAGAGGCGCCGGTCGATCCGCGTAAAGCGGCTGTCGAAGCGGCCATCGCCCGCGCCAAAGCGCGGAAAGCAGCGCAGCAACAACAACCAGCTGCAGAAGAGGCACCAGTCGATCCGCGCAAAGCCGCTGTCGAAGCGGCCATCGCCCGCGCCAAAGCACGGAAAGCGGCTCAGCAGGAAGTACAACAGCCTGCCGCGAACGACGATCCACGCAAAGCCGCCGTCGCCGCCGCGATTGCACGCGTTCAGGCGAAGAAAGCCGCACAGCAAGCAGTTAACGAGGATTAAATGGTTTTCAGAATCGCAAGTTCCCCTTACACCCATAACCAGCGCCAGACGTCGCGCATTATGATGCTGGTCTGCCTGGCTGCACTGCCGGGTATTGCCGTTCAGTTCTGGTTTTTCGGCTGGGGAACCCTGTTCCAGTTAGCACTGGGCTGTGCCAGCGCCGTAGCGGCCGAAGCGCTGGTGCTGAAGCTGCGTAAGATGAACATTTCCCGTATTCTCAGCGATAACTCCGCTCTGCTGACGGGCCTGCTGCTGGCCATCAGTATTCCGCCGTTTGCGCCGTGGTGGATGATCGTGCTCGGTACGGTGTTTGCGGTGATTATTGCCAAACAGCTGTACGGTGGGCTGGGCCACAAT
This sequence comes from Enterobacter cloacae complex sp. 277I4, assembly GCF_050031465.1. Classification (NCBI taxonomy): domain Bacteria; kingdom Pseudomonadati; phylum Pseudomonadota; class Gammaproteobacteria; order Enterobacterales; family Enterobacteriaceae; genus Enterobacter; species Enterobacter cloacae complex sp. 277I4. The sequence goes on along the minus strand of NZ_JBLGWC010000001.1, from coordinate 2,199,731 downwards.
CCCTTTAACCCGGCGATGGTCGGCTACGTGGTACTGCTTATCTCCTTCCCGGTACAAATGACCAGTTGGCTGCCGCCGCACGATATCGCCGCCACGGTGCCGGGTTTTATGGATGCCCTTCAGGTGATCTTTACCGGCCATACGGCGTCCGGTGCCGATATGAATGCGTTGCGTATGGGCGTGGATGGTGTCAGCCAGGCCACACCGCTCGATACGTTTAAAACGTCCCTGCGTGCCGGGCACAGCGTTGAGCAGATCATGCAATCAGCCATCTACAGCGGCGTGCTGGCCGGTGCAGGCTGGCAGTGGGTTAACCTGGCATATCTGTTGGGCGGCCTGTTTCTGCTGCAGCAGAAAGCGATCCGCTGGCATATTCCGGTGAGCTTCCTGGTCACGCTCGCGGTCTGCTCCACGCTGGGCTGGCTCTTCTCTCCTGAATCCCTGGCGAGCCCGCAGATGCATCTGCTCTCTGGCGCCACCATGCTGGGCGCGTTCTTTATTCTGACCGATCCGGTGACCGCCTCGACCACCAATCGCGGTCGTCTGATCTTCGGTGCGCTGGCCGGTCTGCTGGTGTGGCTGATCCGCAGTTTCGGCGGATACCCGGATGGCGTAGCGTTCGCCGTCCTGCTTGCCAACATCACCGTTCCGCTCATTGACTACTACACGCGCCCGCGCGTGTACGGCCATCGGTAAGGGTTTCGCGATGCTGAAAACAATGCAAAAACATGGCGTCACGCTGGCCATTTTCGCTGCTGTCCTCACCGGGATGACGGCACTGGTGAACGAACTGACCAAAACGACCATTGATGAACAGGCCGCGAAGCAGCAACGCGCGCTGTTCGATCAGGTGATGCCGTCTGATTTCTACGATAATGACCTGCAGAAAAGCTGTTTCGTGGTACAGGCGCCGCAGTTAGGTAAAGGCCCGCATCGTCTCTATATCGCCCGTAGAGGCGATAACGCGGTGGGCGTGGTGATGGAGGCCACGGCACCAGACGGGTATTCCGGTGCCATTCAGCTACTTGTGGGTACCGATTTTTCCGGTACCGTGTTGGGTACCCGCGTGACTCAACACCACGAAACGCCGGGCCTTGGGGATAAAATTGAGACACGCCTGAGCGACTGGATTTTGCATTTTGCCGGTAAGGTGATCCACGGCGAAGCGGACCCGACGTTTGCCGTCAAGAAAGATGGCGGCGAGTTTGACCAGTTCACCGGGGCCACCATTACGCCGCGTGCCGTCGTGAATGCCGTAAAACGTGCCGGGTTGTATGCAGAAACGCTGCCTGCGCAGATTAACAATCTTCCAGCCTGTGAGGAGTGAGCATGAGCCAGGTTAAAGAGGTCATTGTCCAGGGGTTGTGGAAGAACAACTCCGCACTGGTACAGCTGCTGGGATTGTGCCCGCTGCTGGCGGTGACATCCACCGCTACCAACGCATTGGGGCTGGGGCTTGCCACCACGCTGGTGCTGACCCTGACCAACCTCTCCATTTCCACCCTGCGCCGCTGGACGCCGTCGGAAATCCGTATTCCGATTTACGTCATGATCATCGCGTCAGTGGTGAGCGTCGTTCAGATGCTGATTAATGCCTACGCGTTCGGTCTGTATCAGTCACTGGGGATTTTTATTCCGCTGATCGTTACCAACTGTATCGTGGTGGGGCGTGCAGAAGCCTTTGCCGTGAAGAACACCCCGGCGATGTCGGCCCTGGATGGTTTCTCAATCGGAATGGGAGCCACCTGCGCGATGTTCGTTCTGGGCTCACTGCGTGAAATTCTTGGCAACGGTACCCTCTTCGACGGCGCAGACGCGCTGCTGGGAAGCTGGGCTAAAGTTTTACGCATCGAGGTGTTTCATACGGATACGCCGTTCCTGCTGGCTATGCTGCCACCGGGTGCGTTTATTGGCCTTGGCATGATGCTGGCGATAAAATACCTGATTGATGAAAAACGTAAGCGCCGCGCGGCTGAGCGCAGCGTGCAGGAAGGGATACCCGGGAAAGCCTCATGAACAAAGAAAAGCGCATTGCGATCCTCACCCGTCTTCGGGACGCAAACCCGCACCCGACGACTGAGCTGAATTTCACTTCGCCGTTTGAGCTGCTGATCGCAGTGCTGCTTTCGGCTCAGGCCACTGACGTGAGCGTGAATAAGGCCACCGCCCTGCTCTATCCGGTGGCCAATACCCCGAAAGCCATGCTGGAGCTGGGCGTGGAAGGGGTGAAGTCTTATATCAAAACCATCGGGCTGTTTAACAGCAAAGCGGAGAACGTCATTAAGACCTGCCGCATTTTGCTGGAGCGTCATGGTGGTGAAGTGCCGGAAGATCGCGAGGCGCTGGAAGCGTTGCCGGGTGTGGGACGTAAAACGGCGAATGTGGTACTGAACACCGCGTTTGGCTGGCCGACCATCGCGGTTGATACCCATATTTTCCGTGTCGCTAACCGAACCAACTTCGCTCCGGGTAAAAATGTCGAACAGGTGGAGGAGAAACTGTTAAAAGTGGTTCCCGCTGAATTCAAAGTCGACTGTCATCACTGGCTTATCCTGCATGGCCGTTATACCTGCATTGCCAGAAAGCCTCGCTGCGGCTCATGTATCATTGAAGATCTCTGCGAATATAAAGAAAAAGTGTATCCCTGAGCGGCGTTATTCTTTTTTACTTTCGCATCATCAAGACCTTACTAAAGGAAGGCTTAACTAAAAACCTTCCTTTAGGCCGCAAGTTGTCCGCATATGTTCTCTTACGCCCTGTCAATTGTTCGGTTATTTAACGCTCAAACAGGTTAATAGTTTTTTCACTACCGAAAATTTCTATACATTTGTGATCGCGATCACTCTGATAACTTCATGTTGATTTTTTGTTGTCAGATCCCACCTAAACCCTTTGCCAGACAAGATGTAATCCTTCAATGGCCGCAGATAAGACCACTCATTTTTCAGAATATGGGCTATATGACTGCATTTAACGGTAAATAGCAGAACATATCGCCAAACAACCCTCTCCGCCGGTTTTTCGCAGTCAAAAAAACCAACAAAACCCATTGTGTAAAATTTAACGCTGAATAACATTTGCAGAAACCGAGGATTATAGCGGCTCAGTTATATGTAACAGATTATTACAAACGTATTGCCAGACGGGTCAGGATAGTGAACATTACCCGCCGTTTCTCCTCCCAATATAACTATAAAGCGGATGGACTCCGGCCATCACGCTATGAACACCCCCGTTAATATGGGATGTAAAAAAAGAGGTATATGTGTCAACTGCAAACAATAAACCAACAGATGAAAGCGTGAGTTTGAACGCTTTTAAACAGCCAAAAGCGTTCTATCTCATCTTCTCTATCGAGTTATGGGAGCGTTTTGGTTATTACGGCCTGCAAGGGATCATGGCGGTTTACCTGGTAAAACAGCTGGGTATGTCCGAAGCCGATTCCATCACGCTGTTCTCTTCATTCAGTGCCCTCGTTTACGGTCTGGTCGCGATTGGCGGCTGGCTTGGTGATAAAGTTCTGGGTACGAAGCGTGTCATTATGCTGGGCGCCATTGTTCTGGCAATCGGCTATGGTCTGGTTGCCTGGTCTGGTCATGACGCAGCCGTAGTCTATATGGGTATGGCAACCATCGCCGTTGGTAATGGATTGTTCAAAGCGAACCCGTCATCCCTGCTCTCTACCTGCTACAGCAAAGATGACCCACGTCTGGACGGTGCATTCACCATGTACTACATGTCCATCAACATTGGTTCATTCTTCTCCATGCTGGCAACCCCATGGCTCGCCGCAAAATTCGGCTGGAGCGTGGCGTTTGCGCTGAGCTTTGTCGGTATGCTGATTACCGTTGTGAACTTCCTGTTCTGCCGTAGCTGGGTTAAGGACTACGGTTCAAAACCTGATTTCGAACCGGTGCATATGGGCAAACTGCTGGCCACCATCGTGGGTGTTGTTATCCTCGCGGCCATCGCCACCTGGTTGCTGCATAACCAGGGTGTTGCACGTGCCGTTCTGGGCGTGGTGGCACTGGGTATCGTCATCATCTTCGCGAAAGAAGCCTTCGCGATGCAGGGTGCGGCCCGTCGCAAGATGATTGTGGCCTTCATCCTGATGCTGGAAGCGATTATCTTCTTCGTGCTCTACAGCCAGATGCCTACCTCGCTGAACTTCTTCGCTATTCGCAACGTTGAGCACTCCATCCTGGGTATCGCGTTCGAGCCGGAGCAGTATCAGGCGCTGAACCCGTTCTGGATCATGATTGGTAGCCCAATTCTGGCGGCTATCTATAACAAGATGGGTGACCGTCTGCCAATGCCGCACAAGTTCGCCATCGGTATGGTGCTGTGCTCTGGTGCGTTCCTCGTGCTGCCACTGGGTACCAAATTTGCGACTGACGCCGGTATCGTCTCCGTTAACTGGCTGATCCTGAGCTATGCCCTGCAGTCTATCGGTGAACTGATGATCTCCGGTCTGGGTCTGGCGATGGTTGCACAGCTGGTGCCACAGCGTCTTATGGGCTTCATCATGGGTAGCTGGTTCCTGACCACTGCCGGTGCAGCCATCATCGCAGGTAAAATCGCAAACCTGATGGCGGTGCCTGAGAACGTGACTGACCCGCTGGTTTCACTGAATGTGTACGGTACCGTCTTCCTGCAGATTGGTATCGCAACGGCGGTTATCGCGGCGCTGATGCTGCTGACGGCACCGAAGCTGAACCGTATGACTCAGGACGACGACAAAGCGACGAAAGCGACCGAAACCGCTACCGCGTAACGTTATTGAGAAACGATGAGCCGCTAATTTATTAGCGGCTTTTTTTTTGTTTGCTTGCGCACTAACATAGCTGAAACCTCAGCAAAAAGGAGTTACCGATGAAACTGTTCTACAAACCGGGCGCGTGCTCTCTTGCTTCCCATATTACCCTGCGCGAGAGCGGCAAAGATTTCACGCTGGACGGCGTTGACCTGATGAAAAAGCGCCTGGAAAACGGCGACGATTTTTTTGCGATTAACCCGAAGGGACAAGTTCCGGCACTGCTTCTGGATGACGGTACCCTGCTGACAGAAGGCGTCGCCATTATGCAGTACCTGGCAGACAGCGTGCCCGATCGCCAGCTGCTGGCCCCGGTAAGTACGGTTTCACGCTATAAAACGCTCGAGTGGCTGAACTACATTGCAACCGAACTGCATAAAGGATTTACGCCACTGTTCCGCCCGGATACGCCGGAAGAGTACAAACCGACCGTTCGCGCCCTGCTGGAGAAAAAGCTGCAGTACGTCAATGAGTCATTGAAGGACGATCAGTATATCTGCGGGGCACGCTTCACCATTGCCGATGCGTATCTCTTTACCGTGCTGCGCTGGGCGCGTGCGGTTAAGCTGAATCTGGACGGGTTAGACCATATCGCAGCATATATGACGCGTATGGCGGAGCGCCCTGCGGTGGCCGCGGCGCTGAAAGCGGAAGGATTGAATTAACCGAGCGGCCTGCGTTGCCGGGTGGCGCTGACGCTTACCCGGCATAGTTTAGAGCTGTGTTGCGCTGAAATAGTGCTCCGGCTGCGCAATACGATCCTGTGCCGCGACCACCTGCAGTTCATATTCCTGCATCTCTTTCGTCGCAATCATAATTTCGTACACCGCTGCAGTCACATGCTCAAGCGCTTCGCGCAGCGTCGCCCCCTGTAGCAGTTTCACCAGCAACAGCCCGCTGGTCACATCTCCCACGCCCACTGGCTGACGCAGGCCAAAATCTACCAGGGGACGGCTGATGTGCCAGGCTTCGTCTTTGGTCACCAGCAGCATCTCAAAGCGGTCTCTGCTCAGCCCTGCACGGGCGAGATGTTTCACCAGCACAATCTCAGGCCCCTGGGCTATCAGTTCACGAGACGCGCTTACCGCCTCTGCGACGCTGTTAACCGGATGCTCGCAAAGGATCTCCAGCTCAATCAGGTTGGGCGCGATGATATCGCTGGCAGGTAACGCATGGCGAACATGGAATTCAGCCACGCCAGGCGCCACAATGCAGCCTTTTTCCGGATGACCCATCACCGGATCGCAGAAGTATTTTGCTGCGGGATTGGCTGCTTTCACCTGGCGAACGATGCCGAGGATATGCTCCCCCTGCTCTGCGGAGCCCAGGTAACCACTCAGAACCGCGTCACAGCGTTTGAGCTGGTCGATATCGGCAATGCCCTGCACGATCTCCGTGAGATGCGAAGGCGGCATCACGCAGCCGGTCCATTTGCCGTATTGTGTATGGTTTGAGAACTGTACGGTATTGAGGGGCCAGACGTTAGCCCCGAGGCGGCGCATCGGGAATTCTGCCGCGCTATTGCCAGCATGTCCAAAAACAACGTGGGACTGAATGGCGAGGATGTTCTTCATTTTATGCTTACCAAACCCTGAAAAAACAAAAAGGGCGTGGTTTCCCACGCCCCTGGAGACTTTTATTTATTTCCAGCAGACCAGACAGTAATTTTTCTTACCGCGACGCAGCAGCGTGTAGCGGCCATACAGGCGATCGCTGTCGGCGAAGGTGTATTCCGGGTCAGCCTGTTTTTCACCGTTGATGGTGATGGCGTTAGACGCAATGGTTTTACGCGCCTGCCCGCGAGACGGCTGCAGCTCAGAGTCCACCAGCGCCTGCATCAGGTCAGCCCCTTTCTCCATCTCAACCATCGGTACGCCATCCTGCGCCAGCTGCTCGAAGTCAGCTTCGCTCAAATCGCTCAGCGTACCGTTGAACAGGCTTGCGGTAATGCGTTTCGCCGCAGCCAGACCTTCTTCACCGTGAACCAGTTTGGTCACTTCATCCGCCAGCACATACTGCGCGCGTGGTGCTTTACCGCTGTTTTTATCTTCTTCTTCCAGGGCGTTGATGGTTTCAATGTCCATGAAGGTGAAGAACTTCAGGAAGCGGTAAACATCGGCGTCCGCGGTGTTGATCCAGAATTGATAGAATTTGTACGGGCTGGTTTTCTTCGGATCGAGCCATACCGCACCGCCTTCGGTTTTACCGAATTTAGTCCCGTCGGCTTTGGTGATCAGCGGCACGGTCAGACCAAACACCTGGTTTTGATGCAGGCGACGTGTCAGATCGATACCGGAAGTAATGTTACCCCACTGGTCAGAACCGCCAATCTGCAGGCAAACGCCGTGCAGTTTGTTCAGACAGGCGAAGTCGTAGCCCTGCAGCAGGTTATAAGAGAATTCAGTAAAGGAGATACCTTGATCGTCACGGTTCAGGCGCTGTTTCACCGCTTCTTTGTTAATCATCTGGTTAACAGAGAAGTGCTTGCCGATGTCACGCAGGAAGGTCAGCACGTTCATGCTGCCAAACCAGTCGTAGTTATTGGCGGCAATCGCGGCGTTATCACCACAGTTGAAGTCGAGGAACGGTGCAACCTGTTTGCGGATCTTATCCACCCACTCCTGCACGGTGTCTTCGGTGTTCAGTTTACGCTCAGCGGCTTTAAAGCTTGGGTCGCCGATCAGACCGGTCGCGCCGCCCACCAGGGCCACAGGCTTATGGCCTGCCATCTGGAAGCGTTTCAGGCATAACAATGGAACAAGATGCCCCAAATGCAAGCTGTCAGCGGTGGGATCAAAGCCGCAATAGAGCGCGATCGGGCCTTGCGCCAGTCGCTCTGCTAACGCTTCCTCGTCCGTCACCTGGGCCACGAGGCCCCGCTCTTGCAATTGTTTAATCAAGTTACTGCTTGCCATCAAATTCTCCATGTATAAACGACTGCACCTTTGCCGGTACACGACTTTTCGCCTGATGCGAAAGGACCATAGAATAAAGCGCAAGCGCGGCGTGCGCTAGCGCTTAAATCAACAAATTTCGGGGATTACGGTGCAAGCCTGTCGATTTTCCAGCCGCCGTTGTCGCGCTGGTATAAAAAGCGGTCGTGCAGGCGATGTTCGCCCCCCTGCCAGAACTCAATCTGCTCGATCGGGATGCGGAAACCGCCCCAGAAGCTGGGCAGTGGAATTTCGCCCTGCTGGAATTTCTGCTTCAGTTCAAGGAATTTGCTTTCCAGCACGCCGCGGGCAGAAATTCGGCTGGACTGTTTTGAGACCCAGGCGCCAATCTGGCTGTCACGCGGGCGGCTGTGGAAGTACTTCACCACTTCCAGCGTGGAAAGGCGCTCCGCTTTGCCTGTGACCATGACCTGGCGTTCCAGCATATGCCACGGGAACAGGAGACTGATTCGGGGGTTGTTCTCTAAATGGTGCGCTTTGCGGCTGCCCAGGTTGGTGTAAAACACCAGCCCTTTCTCGTCATAATGCTTAAGCAGCACGATACGTTGATACGGTTGACCATTTTCATCCACCGTGGCAACCACCATGGCCGTTGGGTCGGCCAGTTTTGCTTCACAGGCCTGTTTCAGCCAGCGTTCAAAAAGCACCAGAGGTTCAGCGGGAAGATCCTGGCGACGCAGGCCGCCTTTGGTGTATTCACGGCGCAGATGCGCAATTTGCTGCAGTTCGTCGTTATCAGACATGGCATTAGGTGACGTTGAGATTGGGTGGCGCTATTGTGCGCCGCCCCTGTGAAAATCTCAACGCTTCGGATTTTCGAGCTGGCAATTGTTCAGCACGATGCGGTCGCGTTTGTAGACGGTGGCGCTGTCACCTTTCGACCAGAAGACATAAATACCGTCGCTGTAGCGCGCGCCGGAGGCGGAGATCCCCTGCTTGAGCGTCAGCAATTTATTGTCATAGACAAAGCTGGCTTCCTGGCGTGGGTTATTAAGCTTGACGGTCAGCGGCTTTTCATCACAGCGATATTCCAGCGTGTCGGTCTGCATGCGCTCAACGAGCTGGTTATAGACGCTGCAGCCTGACAGCAAGACAGGTACAGCAATAAGAAGAAGTTTTTTCATGAGCGTATTCCGAAGACTATCCTGGTCCTGGAGGGCTAACGGGCCCTCCTGTTCCCTTTTATTTTACCGGCGACGCGCTGCGCTGAATTTCAGTTAACTCTGATTATGACGGGGATTGGCCGGGAAAATGGCACCGAGAACACTGGCTTCGCGTGCGCCGGTGACTGAGGGCAAATTCCCCGGTAGCCCGGCAACGGTGCGCCAGGCAAGCCAGGCGAAGGCCAGCGCTTCCATGTCGTCTCCACTGATGCCGGCTTCATCGGTGGTTGTCACTTCGGTGCCCGGCAACAACCCGGCAAGGCGCGCCATCACCAGCGGGTTGCGGCTTCCGCCCCCGCAGACCAGCAGACGTTCGCAGCCACCACTCAAAAGTACCTGTTCTGATATGGAGACCGCCGTGAGCTCGGCCAGCGTCGCCTGAACATCCTGCGGTGCCAGCGCCGGGAACCGAGCCAGCTGACGTTCAAGCCAGCCATAGTTAAAATACTCGCGTCCCGTGCTTTTTGGTGCCGGCAAGGCAAACCAGGGATCGCTAAGCATGGACTGCAGCAGCGGGATAATGACTTTGCCTTCACTCGCCCACTCGGCGTCTTTATCATACGGTTTACCGCACTGACGCCAGATCCAGGCATCCATAAGCATGTTACCCGGGCCAGTATCATATCCCCGTACCGGCTGGCCGGGGATCAGCATCGACAGGTTGGCAATACCGCCAATGTTAAGCACCATACGGCGCTCTGACGGGTGCCCGAGCAACGCCTGGTGGAAGGCCGGCACCAGCGGCGCACCTTGCCCGCCCAGCGCGATGTCGCGACGCCGGAAATCGCCCACGACCGTGACGCCCGTTTTTGCCACAATCTGATTATTATCGCCAATTTGCATGGTATGCGGCGCATCGCCAGTGGGTTCGTGCCAGACGGTCTGCCCGTGACAGCCAATCGCGACCACATCCTGCGGTCGGAGATTCTCTTTATGCATCAGCGCCAGCACCGCATCGGCAAACAGCGCCCCCAGCCTGACATCAAGCTGTCCAAGCTGCGAAAGCGTCAGCTGTTGCCCCTGGCAGATGCTCAGGATCTCCTCTTTCAGCGAAACAGGGATAGGCCAGGTCAGACTTGCCTGTTGTGCCACCATGTTTTCGTCTATGGCGGCCAGAACGACATCTACCCCATCCAGACTGGTGCCTGACATCACACCAATATAGCGACCCGATTTCATGCGCTTTCCTTACGTTGCGTGGGCTAAGGATAACCACTCAACCATAAACAGCCCCGCTTTGCCATCAGGCGATAATATTTTTTAACACTCTCAGTGAGGTAACGCGTCGAAATTTTGTTTATCTCTCGTTAAGTCAAATTCAAGTACAATTTTCCGATTGTTAGTGCAAAGATATGAACGATGGCCCTTTATGCCATATAATTTAGCCATAACGGATGCCCGGATTGGGCGTTTTTGGTGAACAGGAGATTCAAATGATTTTACGTGTACTGGGCGTTTCGCTGATTGGTTTAACTCTGGCTGGCTGTGTGAATGACAGTTCACTTTCTGGCGACGTTTATAGCGCTTCTGAAGCGAAACAGGTTCAGAACGTGACTTACGGTACGATTGTTAACGCACGTCCTGTTCAAATTCAGGGTGGTGACGAGAACAACGTCATGGGTGCCATCGGCGGTGCGGTTCTGGGTGGCTTCCTGGGCAACACCGTAGGCGGTGGTACAGGCCGTTCTCTGGCGACTGCGGCAGGTGCCGTTGCGGGTGGCGTAGCAGGCCAGGGCGTTCAGGGTGCGATGAATAAAACCCAGGGCGTAGAGCTGGAAATCCGTAAAGACGACGGCAGCACCATTATGGTTGTGCAGAAACAGGGCAGCACCCGCTTCTCTGCCGGTCAGCGCGTCGTGCTGGCAAGCAACGGTAGCCAGGTTACCGTTTCTCCGCGTTAATTCATAAAAAGGATGTGGCTGCCAGGCCGCATCCTTTTACAAATAGCATCATTATAATAAATAGTTTTACAAAATTTATTCAGGCAATGAATAATTAACCACGCCGTATCTTGTTCCTGCGCAAAGTATTCCCCTCTCTTTTGCATTAGGCTAATCTCAATTAACTTTTTTATTTATTATTTTCGTTGAAACATACTTATGCTTGCGATCTCCCGGTACGTGAAAAAACCCTATATTCCATTCTGTTTAGGGTGCATTGTCGTCATTGGAATATTACAAATTTTATTTTTAAAACTGGTCGAATGGGTTCCCTCTTTCTCACCGCTTTTATTCCCTACACTCACCATTTTTTTACTGGTATTCCATCTGTTTATTGCCTGCTTTATGGCCATGAAATACTGGTGTGACAGAAGACGGTTGTACCTGATTGCTATCGCTTTTGCCTTTGCCGGTTCAGCCATGCTGATGGTGGGTACGCTTACCGGTTTCCCGGCCTGGCTTGATCTCTACCAGCTCAACGTCGTGGACTATAACGATACGATGATCTTCTTTATGTACCGCCATCTGTTAATGGCGGTACTGATGATTGCGTCGGCCCTGCTATATATCGTCAGGGATAATCCGCTTTCACGTGCGGCGCATATCGCCATTGTTGCCGGTACATTTCTGTTTATGGTGGGCATGGTGCTGTTGGCCTGGCTTAGCTCCAGCCACTCATCATTAATGTCGTTAGACCTGGTGGATAATGAAACCCATCAATTTATGGTTCTCTGGAGCCATGCAATAAATATCGTCTTGATTATTCTTTGGGTGGTGACATTAGCAACGCTAATGGTTATTACCCGCGTACGCAATATTTTTTGGGTGGGCGGTAATTTTTTATGTGTCTGTTATATCGTGACGCTCGCGATGCTATTAGCAGGCGGACACGCGGAGGATATTTCCTGGTATCGAGCGCGCTTATTTGAAACTGTTGCGACGTTATTGATTATTTTTGTTCTGCTTTATGATGTCTTTAGACTCTATCGCGACTCGCATTTGAAATATCAACAGTCGTATCAAAACTCGATTCGCGATCCTCTGACCCGCCTCTACAATCGCAGCTATTTTTACGACTCGCTAAACCAGGCACTCGGAGCCTGTAAAGCCAGCCGTCCGGTTTCGGTTATCGTCAGCGATCTCGACCGCTTCAAGCGCATCAACGACTGCTACGGCCATCTGCAGGGCGACAAAGTGTTGCAGTTTGTGGCGCATCTGCTGATGGATTCCGTACGGCCTCAGGATATTGCCGCACGTATTGGCGGTGAGGAATTTGTGTTGATGTTAACCAACACCCCTTCAGCAGCCGCGTACCAGGTGGCGGAACGCATCCGCCTGAAACTGAGCAGCTTTGATAAGACCAGCAGCGGGGGACAGCTTCCGGAGCCCATTACCATCAGCATGGGCGTCTTTACGGCAACGTCCGTGGAGACGACGGCTGAAGAGTGTGTGGAAAAGGCTGATAAAGCGATGTATGAGGCGAAAGAGACGGGTCGCAACCGGGTGATCGTCTCCAGATGATAAAAGGCCTTGCGAATGCAAGGCCTGATAAGGTCAGGCGTCGCGTGCCTGCAGGTCGTGAATGTTCTGCTCAAGGCGCCCAATCAGACTGATGAGCATTTCAAGCTCGGCAGGGGAAACCCCGGACAGGATCTCACCGCGGGTTTTGGTAATCACTGCTTCCATTTCAGTGATAATGGGAGCCGCTTTCTCAGTGAGTTTAATTCGCTTGGCGCGACGGTCGCTGGCACAGGTTTGCCGGGAGATCAGCCCCTTCTCTTCCAGTTGGTCAAGCGTACGCACCAGCGACGGCTGCTCAATACCAATCGCCTTTGCCAGTTGAATTTGTGACTGGTCGGGCGGCAGCTGATGAATGTTGTGCAGCGTGACCCAATGCGTCTGTGTCAATTCCAGAGGTTTCAGGCGATGGTCAATCAGAGCACGCCAGACGCGTACCAACCTTGCCAGATCAGAACCTAATGGCGATTCCAATTTCATCTCCTTATAATTAGCTTGCTAAGTTATTATACTGATTTTAGAATAGTGTGCAGCATTTGTATTGCCAAAACAAATGCATTACGACATTCATCAAATTTAAAAGTATGACTTACACTGAAAAGTGATGTTCCATCTCATTAAGACAAGCCATCCCGGCATTCTGTTCACTGCAAAGGATCTCTGCTCGTGACGTTTTTTCATCGCTCAGAGGGGCTGCCCCTTCAGGACCTGATCTTCGGTGCATCAGTCTACTTTCCTCCCCTGTTTAAAGCTGTTCTGGTGGGCTTTGTGATCTGGCTTGTCGCACATCGTCTGCTCCGCGACTGGATGTATTCTGGCGAGATCTGGCACCCCATGCTGATGGATCTCTCCCTGTTCGCCCTCTCCGTGTCTCTTGGCCTTGCTGTGCTGATTGTGTGGTGATTATGCCCCTGAAAACGCTGAAGTACTTTTCCACCCTCTTTGTCCTGGCTCTGGCCCTGGTTGCCGGCTGGTGGCTGTGGAATTTTTATATGCAGTCACCCTGGACACGCGACGGTAAAATTCGCGCTGAGCAGGTGAGTATCACCCCGCAGGTATCTGGCAGTATCACGGCGCTTCTGGTTAAGGATAACCAGTTCGTTAAAAAGGGAGATGTTTTATTCCGCATTGACGACACCCCTTACCATATCGCGATCCTAAACGCCCAGGCGCAGCTGGCTAAGGCCCAGACTGAGCTGGCGAAAGCGAACAACGAAGCCACGCGTCGTCGGCATTTATCACAAAACTATATCTCTGCCGAAGACCTGGACACCGCCAACATCAACGTCAAGGCGATGCAGGCCAACGTCAATGTGGCAGAGGCAACGCTCAAACAGGCGCAATGGGAACTGACGCAAACCGTGGTACAGGCCCCTGTCGATGGCTGGGTGACGAACCTCTCTGCCCGCGTGGGTAATTATGCCACCACCGGCCAACCGATTTTCGCGCTGGTCGACAGCCACTCGTTTTACGTCGTGGGCTATTTTGAAGAGACCAAACTTCGCCATATTCGGGAAGGTGCCCCTGCCACAATAACACTTTATAGCGGCTCGCAAAGGTTACAGGGTCACGTTTCCAGCATTGGCCGTGCCATTTACGATCAGAGCGTTGAAACCGATTCAGGCCTGGTTCCCGACATCAAACCTAATGTCCCCTGGGTGCGCCTGGCCCAGCGCGTGCCGGTTCGGGTTGAATTTGACCGCTTACCGCAGGGGTTAACGCTGGTCTCCGGCACAACCTGTACTGTCTCGATCGGAACACCCTGATGAATGCCTTCTCCTGGCGAAATCTGCCGTGGATGAAAGCAACGCGCCCTCAGTGGCGCTACGCCCTGCGCAATGGCATTGCCATGTGCCTTGCGCTGACCGTCGCCTACTATCTGAACCTTGACGAGCCTTACTGGGCCATGACCTCCGCGGCGGTCGTGAGCTTCCCGACCGTTGGCGGAGTGATCAGTAAAAGCCTTGGGCGCATCGCGGGCAGCCTGCTCGGTGCCACTGCGGCGCTGATCATTGCAGGCCATACCCTGAACGATCCGTGGCTTTTTTTACTGAGTATGGCGGCATGGCTGGGATGCTGCACTTGGGCCTGCGCCCACTTTACTAATAACGTCGCCTACGCCTTCCAGCTGGCGGGCTATACCGCCGCGATTATTGCCTTTCCGGTAGTTAACGTTCTCGATACCACCGAGTTATGGGATATCGCCCAGGCGCGCGTCTGTGAAGTTATTGTCGGTATTCTGAGCGGCGGGTTTATGATGATGATCTTGCCCAGCACCTCCGACGGCACCGCGCTTATCACGGCGCTGAAGACCATGCATACCCGCTTGCTGGAACATGCGAGCCTGCTCTGGCAGCCGGATACAAACGATGAGATTCGCCTGGCGCATGAAAAGGTAATTGGTCAGATCCTGACCATGAATCTGTTACGCATTCAGGCCTTCTGGAGCCATTATCGTTTTCGCCGCCAGAATACTCTGCTGAACTACCTGCTTCACCAGCAGCTACGGATGACCAGTGCGATCTCCAGCCTGCGCCGGATGTTACTCAACTGGTCAACGCCACCGGAAAACACCCGCGCCATCATTGAAATGCTGCTCGCAGCCCTTGCCCGCCCGGATGCCGACATCTACACGGTGGCCCGCATTATCGCCCCGCTTGCGCCGAAAGATGAGTACGATTATCGCCACCGCGCCTTCTGGCAGCGTCTGAACTACTTTTGCCGCCTGTATCTGCGCAGCAGTCGCTGGATCAAGGCCGTTGAAAATGCCACGCCGATAACGGAATTCGCCGTTCCCAGTAGCCCGGCGCTGGCGCGGCACACTGACTATCTCGAAGCGCTGTGGAGCGGTTTTCGAACCTTTTGCGCCCTGACGCTGGTGGGGGCATGGAGCATCACCACGCAGTGGGAATCTGGCTCCGCCGCGCTCACGCTGGCCGCCATCAGTTGCGTGCTCTACTCCGTCGCCGCCTCGCCGTTCAACTCGCTTACGCTGCTGCTGCGCACGCTGGTGTTGTTATCGCTGTTCAGCTTTGTGGTCAAGTTCGGCCTGATGGTGCAGATAAGCGACCTGTGGCAGTTCCTGCTGTTTCTGTTTCCGCTGTTAACCACGATGCAGCTTCTGAAGCTGCAAATGCCAAAACTGGCGGGGCTCTGGGGTCAGTTGATTGTCTTTATGGGCTCGTTTATCTCAGTCACAAACCCGCCGGTTTATGATTACGCCGATTTTCTCAATGATAATCTGGCAAAAATCCTGGGCGTGGGTCTGGCGTGGCTGGCTTTTGCCGTATTACGCCCCGGCTCAGACGCGCGTAAAAGCCGACGCCATATCCGCGAGCTTCGTCGGGGGTTTGTCGATCAGCTCAGCCGTAAACCGCATCTGCGTGAAAGTGAGTATGAATCCCTGGTGTACCACCATGTCAGCCAGCTCAATAACAGCCAGGACTCGCTTTCCCGCCGCTGGCTGCTGCGCTGGGGAGTGGTCCTGCTGAACTGTTCCCACGTGGTCTGGCAACTTCGCGCATGGGAGACGCGGTCCGATCCGCTGTCGCAGGTGCGCGACGTGTGCATCTCTCTGCTACGCGATGTGATGAGTGAACGCGGCGTTCAGCAACGCCCGCTGGAAGCGACGCTGACTGAACTGCAGCGGATCTGCGACAGTCTTGCTCACCACCATCAGCCCGCCGCGCGTGATCTAGCGTCGATAATCTGGCGGCTGCACTGTTCCCTCTCGCAGCTGGAACAAGCGCCACCGCCGGGGACGATTGGGGATCAGATCACCCCGCAGGCATAGCGTGCCCCACCACCACCAAGCGGTTTCGGCTGATCGGACATATTGTCGCCGCCGACGTGGATCATTAGCGCCTTGCCTTTCACCTCATCCAGCTTTTTGAGGCGTGGCGCAACAACCGGATCCGTGGCTTTGCCGTCATTATTTACCACCAGCACGGGCAGATCGCCCAGATGGCCCATTCCGTTCGGGCCCTCATGCTTACCGGAATGTTGTGGGTCAAGGTGGCCGCCTGCCGCCTCTGCTGCCGAGGGTTTACCCTCTTTTAACGCGGGCTGACAACTCCCCTTAGCATGAACATGAAAACCATGTTCGCCGGGAGGCAGGGCCTTGAGATCGGGCGCAAATTCCAGTCCTTTGTCGGTTTCAGTGATTTTCACTGTGCCGATGGACTGACCTACGCCCTGCGAGGTGACGAGATTCATTTCTACTTCATCGCTGGCTGCCTGCGCCCCTGCGCAAACAACCAGCGTGACCAGTGCCAGAGCAAAACGCTTCATATGACCTCCGCTGGTTATTTTTTGCCTCTTAAGTGTATACCAGAGGCAAAGATTTCACCGGAAAGACACATTTTTACCGGTTTACGGTACGTCGTAACCGAGCGCAGCTTTGCGGATGCGGAACCACTGCTGACGGCTCATCTGCAGCTCTTCAGCCGCCAGGGCAGAACGGACGCGTTCAATTTTACCGGAACCAATGATCGGTAGCGGTTTCGACGGCAGACGCAGGATCCACGCGTAAACCACCTGTTCGATGTTCTCAGCGTTCAGTTCACGGGCAATGGTTTCCAGCTCATTGCGCAGCGGCTGGAATTCATCGTCATTGAACAGACGACCGCCCCCGAGGCAGGACCACGCCATAGGACGGATGCGTAGCTGTTGCAGCTGATCGAGCGTACCATCCAGCAACAATGGCTGATGCACCGGGGAGATTTCCACCTGGTTGGTGGCCAGGGTAAAGGGCAGACGAGACTGCAGCAGCGCAAACTGCGCCGGGGTAAAGTTTGAGACGCCAAAATGACGCACTTTGCCGCTTTGATGCAGCGTCAGGAAGGCTTCGGCGACCTCATCGGCATCCATTAACGGGTCGGGACGGTGGATCAGCAGCAGGTCGATATGATCCGTCGCCAGGTTCACCAGCGACTGCTCGGCGCTTTTGATGATATGTGCGCTGTCGGTAATGTAATGACCAAGGGTATGTTCAGGTTTTGCCGTCGTGGCAATACCGCATTTGGTGACAATTTCCATCCGCTCACGCAGCGCCGGAACCAGCTTGAGGGCTTCTCCGAACGCCGCTTCACACGCATAGCCGCCATAAATGTCAGCATGATCGACGGTGGTGATCCCTAAATCGAGGTGCTGCTCAATGAAGCTCGCCAGTTGCAGGGGGGACATATTCCAGTCCATCAGGCGCCAGTAACCCATCACAAAGCGGGAGAATTCTGGCCCCTGGGGGGCAAGGGTAATACGCTGAACCATAACATTTTCCTCAAGGAAGTGATGTCATGAGTATACGCAATAAGCGTGTTAAAACAGTGAAGGTTGCTGGGGTTCTTCGGTTTCACCCGGCTTGTTTGCACGTATTTTGCGCAGAAACCGCTGGCGGCAGAGGCGAAGCACCTCCTGCTTTTGCGTGTCGCTGAAATTTTGCCAGTTAAACCGCTCGTCGCGGGTACGCATACACCCACGGCAATAACCGCGTTCATCCACCTGACAAATCCCCCGGCACGGGCTCTGGATGGGGAAAAACTCCAGCTGCTCTGCCACGTTCACCTCCGAATACCGACACTCACCTACAGTGAAGACGTTAAACGCCCCACGTGCAAGGGCTTTACCACAGTTTTGTGGCATTAAGGTTTCACTAATCTTCCCTCTCTATACTCGCCTCATCAATATGATGACAGGTTTCTTTTCGATGTGGTTAACGAAGAAGTTACAGTGTAACGATATAAAATTCACTCTGGGTTGTGCGCTTTTCTTTACGCTGATAAACGCACTGTTTATTCAACGTAGCTGGGCTATTATTGCCCCGGCAAGGCTTCACGATATCCTTTTTGCCGCGTCCGTGCCGCTGGTGCTGTTCTGCGGCTGGGTGATTGTCTTCAGCCTGCTCAATATCCCCTTTATCCGTAAGCCGCTGCTGATCGTCTTAACCGTCGGCTGTGCCGCGGCAACGTACTTTATGTATACCTATGGCGCGGTTATCGATCAGAACATGATTGTTAACGTGTTCGAAACCAACTCCCAGGAAGCCACAGCGCTGGTCACGCCGCAGATGATTCTGTGGATTGTCATAGCAGGACTGGTTCCTTCCGTGGTGTTGGCGATGACGCGTATTCAGACCGGAAAATGGTGGTATGCGCTGCTAATGCGCATTGCCGCCATGCTTGGCGCCCTGCTGGTGATCATCCTCGTCGCCGCCGTGTTTTATAAAGATTATGCGTCGCTGTTTCGCAACAATAAGAGCATCGTCAAGATGGTCACCCCTGCTAACTACGTCAGCGCCATGATGAAATACAGCAAAATGCGCTGGTTCGAAGGTGACCAAACGCTGGTGCGTATAGGTGAAGATGCGCATAAAGGCACGCTGATTGCAGGACAGAACAAGAAAACAGTTCTGGTGCTGGTTGTCGGTGAGGCCTCACGTGCCGCGAACTACTCGCTGAATGGTTACGGCCGTGAAACGAACCCGGAACTGAAAAAACAGGATGTCATCAACTTCCCGCAGGCCACGTCATGCGGTACCGAAACGGCCGTTTCCGTTCCCTGCATGTTCTCCGGGATGACGCGCAGCAAATACGATGCCGACCTGGCGCATCACCAGGAAGGGTTGCTCGATGTGCTCAAACACGCGGGAATCAACCTGCTGTGGCGCGACAATGACGGCGGCTGTAAAGGTGCCTGCGACCGCGTACCCCATACTGATATGACCCAGTGGAACCTGGATCAGTTCTGCAAAGACAAGTCCTGTATTGATGATGTGAACTTCTACCGTCTCGACAACGTGCTGGACGGCCTGAAACAGGACACCGTACTGGTTATCCACCTGATGGGCAGCCACGGCCCGGCTTACTATCACCGTTACCCGGATAATTTCCGCAAATTCACCCCAACCTGCGACACCAATGAGATTCAGGATTGCGATCACCAGGCGCTGATGAATACCTATGACAACACCATTCTGTATACCGACAGCGTGGTCAGCAAAACCATCAATGCGCTGAAGGCACGTCAGGCGAATATGAACACCGCGCTGATTTACCTTTCCGACCACGGCGAATCGCTGGGCGAAAGCGGAATTTATCTGCACGGCACGCCGTACATGCTGGCGCCAGAGCAACAAACGCACATTCCGTTTATGTTCTGGTTATCACCGGACTACGCGAAAAACTTTGGTATCAACGCGCAGTGCCTGCGCGACTACGCAGCAAAAAATGCGGTTTCGCAGGATAATCTGTTCTCTACCGTACTGGGTATGATGGATGTGAAATCAACGGTTTATCAGCAGCAACTGGATATTCTGAACGCATGTCGTCAGTAAACGCCCTTGCAATAGACCGAACGGTCTATTAGAGTTTGGCCATGAGCAGAAATACTGAACACGATACACGCGAACATTTACTGGCGACCGGCGAGCGGCTTTGCATGCATCGCGGGTTTACCGGTATGGGGTTAAGCGAGTTACTTAAAACCGCTGAAGTGCCAAAGGGATCGTTTTATCACTACTTCCGATCCAAAGAGGCGTTTGGCGTGGCGATGCTGGAGAGGCACTATGCCAGCTACCATCAACGCCTGGCCACCCATTTCGCCAGTGGTGAAGGAAACTATCGGGATCGTGTTCTCAACTACTATCAGGAAACGCTGAACCAGTTCTGTCAGCAGGGCATTATCAGTGGTTGCCTGACGGTAAAACTCTCTGCAGAAGTGTGCGATCTCTCCGAAGATATGCGCGCGGCAATGGATAAAGGTGCCAGCGGCGTTATCACCCTGCTGGCGCAGGCGCTTGAGAATGGCCGCCGTGAAAAAACGCTGGCCTTCGCCGGTGAGGCGTTAACCCAGGCGCAGGTTTTATATTCGCTCTGGTTAGGGGCGAACCTGCAGGCCAAAATTTCCCGCAGTGCCGTGCCGCTGGAAAGCGCACTGGCACATGTTAACAGCAGCATTACTGCGCCTGGCGTGTAGCAGGCGTTTTTATTTACTTAATTACTAGTCGACTGGTCTACTCAGGAGTCGTTATGTCAGCTGAAAAACTTTTCACCCCACTGAAAGTGGGCGCCGTCACCGCACCAAACCGCGTGTTTATGGCCCCACTCACCCGTCTGCGCAGTATAGAGCCGGGTGATATCCCAACCCCACTGATGGGTGAATACTATCGTCAGCGCGCCAGCTCTGGCCTCATCATCACTGAAGCCACGCAGATTTCCGCACAGGCGAAGGGATATGCCGGCGCACCAGGCCTGCACAGCCCGGAGCAGATTGCCGCCTGGAAGAAAATCACCGCCGGCGTTCACGCCGAAGAGGGTCGCATTGCGGTTCAGCTGTGGCACACCGGTCGTATCTCTCACAGCAGCATTCAGCCTGGCGGTCAGGTGCCGGTTTCCGCGTCGGCCCTGAATGCGAATACCCGCACTTCCCTGCGCGATGAAAACGGTAACGCGATCCGCGTCGACACCTCAACGCCACGCGCCCTTGAACTGGATGAGATCCCGGGTATCGTGAACGATTTCCGTCAGGCCGTAGCTAACGCCCGCGAAGCCGGTTTTGATCTGGTTGAACTGCACTCCGCGCACGGTTACCTCCTGCACCAGTTCCTTTCACCGTCGTCCAACCACCGCACCGACCAGTACGGCGGCAGCGTCGAAAACCGCGCCCGTCTGGTGCTGGAAGTGGTTGATGCCGTTTGTCAGGAGTGGAGCCCGGACCGTATTGGTATTCGCGTCTCCCCAATCGGTACGTTCCAGAACGTCGACAACGGTCCGAACGAAGAAGCGGACGCGCTGTATCTGATTGAAGAGCTGGCGAAACGCGGTATCGCGTATCTGCACATGTCCGAGCCGGACTGGGCCGGTGGTCAGCCTTACTCTGAGGCTTTCCGCCAGAAAGTGCGCGAGCGTTTCCACGGGGTGATCATCGGTGCGGGGGCCTATACGCCTGAGAAAGCCGAAGATCTGATTAATAAAGGGTTGATCGACGCCGTGGCCTTTGGTCGTGATTACATTGCCAACCCGGACCTGGTTGCCCGTCTGCAGCAGAAAGCAGCGCTGAATCCACAGCGCCCGGAAAGCTTCTACGGCGGCGGCGCGGAAGGCTATACCGACTACCCTACGCTGTAATCTCTCCGTTGTGCATTGATAGCGGCGGCCTTTCGCCGCTATACTAAAACATCGTTTCTGTTCAAAAAGATATTCTACTCCATTGGTTAATGAGGAAATTATGCGCCTACTTCACACCATGCTGCGCGTTGGCGATCTGCAACGTTCCATCGATTTCTACACTAACGTACTGGGTATGAAGCTGCTGCGCACCAGCGAAAACCCGGAATACAAATACTCGCTGGCATTCGTGGGTTACGGCCCGGAAACGGATGAAGCGGTTATCGAACTGACCTATAACTGGGGCGTCGACAGCTATGAGCTGGGCACGGCGTATGGCCACATCGCGCTGGAAGTGGACAACGCGGCAGAAGCCTGTGAACGCATTCGCAGCAACGGTGGCAACGTCACGCGTGAAGCGGGCCCGGTAAAAGGCGGCACCACCGTGATTGCGTTTGTTGAAGATCCAGACGGTTATAAAATCGAGCTGATTGAAGCCAAAGACGCCGGTCGCGGTCTGGGCAACTGATCCCTCAGGGCGCACTGTGCGCCCGTTGTTTTACTGCATCCCACGCCAAAATTTGCCATAATGCGCTCTGCTTTTTTCCCCTTGTAAGAGACCCTGATGTCCGATAACGCTCAACTTACCGGTCTGTGCGACCGTTTTCGTGGTTTTTATCCTGTTGTCATTGATGTCGAAACAGCCGGATTTAACGCTAAAACCGATGCGCTGCTTGAAATTGCCGCCATCACGCTGAAGATGGATGAAGAGGGCTGGCTTACACCGGACACCACGCTGCATTTCCACGTTGAGCCCTTTGAAGGCGCAAACCTGCAGCCAGAGGCGCTGGCGTTTAATGGCATCGATCCGCATAACCCGCTGCGCGGTGCGGTGAGCGAATATGACGCGCTGCACGCCATTTTCAAAATGGTGCGTAAAGGCATGAAAGAGAGCAACTGCAGCCGTGCCATTATGGTGGCGCATAACGCCACGTTCGATCACAGCTTTACGATGGCCGCCGCCGAGCGAGCCTCTCTTAAGCGTAACCCCTTCCACCCGTTTGTGACCTTTGACACCGCCGCACTGAGTGGCCTGGCGCTGGGACAAACGGTCTTGTCAAAAGCCTGTATTACGGCCGGGATTGAGTTTGACGGCACGCAGGCGCACTCCGCGCTGTATGATACGGAGCGCACCGCAGAGCTGTTCTGTGAAATAGTCAACCGCTGGAAGCGTCTGGGCGGCTGGCCGCTGGCGATGGGCGACAGCGAAGAATAAAAAAAAGCGACCTCTTAAGGTCGCTTTTTTATTTGCGCAGAAAATTACTCTGCGTCCGGCTCTTCGGTTTTGTACTTCGCCGCCGTCTCTTTGATCAGCTGCTGCAGTTCGCCGCGCTGATACATTTCAATCAGGATATCGCAACCGCCAACCAGTTCACCGTCGACCCACAGCTGCGGGAACGTCGGCCAGTTCGCGTATTTTGGCAGCTCAGCGCGGATGTCCGGGTTTTGCAGGATATCAACGTAAGCAAAACGTTCACCACAGGCAGACAGCGCCTGAACCGCTTGCGCGGAGAAGCCACAGCTTGGCAGCTTCGGAGAACCTTTCATATACAGCAGAATTGGGTTTTCAGCGATCTGGCGCTGGATTTTTTCAATAGTGGTGCTCATGTCTTGCTTCCTTTAACTTCTGTTACGGCATTAGTCTGACATTGTAGCGGTTCAGACTGGCATCGGAAAATAACATTTTTGTCACGTATAGCTATTTTATCGCGAGTGGCGAAAAGTTGCATTGTAAATGGTGCTTAACCCTGCGGCAGGCAGGGTTTTGCTTAGGGTGTGAACAATTGTGCGACAAATCGATGAATTTTTTTGCACTTGCTAACGAAACAGGTTTTTAGATTGAAAAATGCTATTAACTTCTCGGGTTTTTATGGATTAGAATCGACGGGCTTTGTAAATCACACGCGGGTATTATTGATGACCTGCATTTATCAGGGGACTGCCCAGTGGCGCGGATAAATAAAATCTCGATCACGCTCTGTGCTTTACTGTTTACATCACTCTCTTTCACGCCAGCGGCAAACGCCTCTCAACAGGCGCGGCACTCTGCTGTGCAAAAAACGCATCTGGCAAAAACCACAGAACGTAAAAAAAAGACTACCAGTAAGAACGAAAAGAAAAAAACAACCGCTCAAACGAAAAAGACCGCCTCCAGCAAATCGAAATCAACATCTTCCCGCACTGCCCTCGCATCGAAACGTAAAGCCTCAAAAACTGCTGCCAACCTCGTAACGGAAAAATGCACCACGCGCAAAGGGCATAAAGCCAAATGCACGAAAGTGACAAAAATTGCCGACGCGCATAAGGTTCGGGTACAGAAAGCGCAAAAAACGGCGATGAATAAACTGATGGGGCAAATTGGCAAACCGTATCGCTGGGGTGGTACCTCTCCCCGCACCGGTTTTGACTGCAGCGGGCTGGTGTATTACGCCTATAAAGATCTGGTGAAATTCCGCATTCCGCGTACCGCCAATGAAATGTACCACCTGCGCGACGCCGCCCCCGTTAACCGTGGCGAGCTGCAAAATGGCGATCTGGTCTTCTTCCGCACCCAGGGTCGCGGTACGGCTGATCACGTCGGCGTGTATGTGGGTAACGGGAAGTTTATTCAGTCCCCACGAAGCGGCCAGGACATTCAGATCACCTCGCTTAGCGAAGACTACTGGGTGCGTCACTACGTCGGCGCACGCCGCGTCATGACGCCGAAAACCATCCGCTAAACCCTGCTCTGCCGTCACTACGGCAGGGTAAGTTCCTCTTTTGCATACCCTTTCAATTTGCTATCCTGTCCTTGTTGTCTGTGTGGTTATTGGCAACGCAAAATACAATAAGGAGAGAAGCAATGTCGTTCGAATTACCTGCACTACCGTATGCAAAAGACGCCCTGGCACCGCACATTTCTGCGGAAACCCTGGAATATCATTACGGCAAACATCACCAGACCTATGTCACCAACCTGAACAACCTGATCAAGGGCACCGATTTTGAAGGCAAAACGCTGGAAGAGATCGTCCGCAGTTCAGACGGTGGCGTATTCAACAACGCTGCTCAGGTGTGGAACCACACCTTCTACTGGCACTGCCTGGCACCAAATGCTGGCGGCGAGCCGACCGGCGAACTGGCTGCTGCGATTAACGCCGCCTTTGGCAGCTTTGCGGAGTTCAAAGCGAAATTTACCGATGCCGCAATCAAAAACTTCGGTTCTGGCTGGACATGGCTGGTAAAAGAGGCCGATGGCAAACTGGCTATCGTCTCCACGTCTAACGCGGGTACACCACTGACCACCAGCGCGACACCGCTGATGACCGTGGATGTCTGGGAACACGCGTACTACATTGATTACCGTAACGCGCGTCCTAACTACCTGGAGCACTTCTGGGCACTGGTTAACTGGGACTTTGTGGCGAAGAACTTCGCCGCGTAAGAGAGACGCAGAAGGGTTTCCCCTTCTGCGTTTTTTTATTCGGCAGCACAGGCCGCTTCAGGCTGTTTACGACCCGACATCATCACTAACAGCAGGCCAAGCGCGGCAATAATGGCCCCCATCACCGGCACAAAGCTGTATCCCAGACCACCCGAAATAACAGCACCGCCCGCAGCGGCACCGAGCGCATTGCCCAGATTGAACGCGCCAATATTCACCGACGATGAGAGGCCCGGCGCCTCATGCGCGACACGCATTACACGCATCTGCAGCGGCGGAACCACGGCAAAGGTGGCCGCACCCCAGACGACCATCGCAATGGCCGCGCCATACTCATTACGCGCCAGCCAGGGAATGGCAATCATGATGACAATCAGCAGGGTCAGAAAACCCTTCAGCGTTCCGCTCACGGAGCGGTCAGCAAATTTCCCGCCCAGATAGTTACCAATCGAGAAGCCCACGCCAATCAGCACCAGCATCGCGGTGATAAAGATCGGCGTCGCGTGAGTGATGTCATGCAGCACCGGCGAAATATAGGTGTAAAGGGTAAACATCGCCCCGGCACCCAGCACGGTGGTGAGCAGTGCCGAGAGCACCTGCGGGCGCATCAGTACCGACAGCTCTTTACGTACCTCAGGCCGCTCACCAGCGCTGCCTTTCGGCAGAGAGAAGAACAACGCCACCATCGCGACAACGCCCAGTACGGCGGTTGCGAGGAACGACATACGCCAGCCAATGACCTCACCCAGCCAGGTGGCCGCAGGAACGCCGCCAATGTTGGCGATGGTCAGGCCCATAAACATGGTTGCCACGGCACTCGCCTGCTTGTGTTTGGGCACCACGCTTGCCGCCACCACCGACCCCAGCCCAAAGAAAGCGCCGTGGTTAAGGCTTGTCAGGATACGTGACAGCATCAGCGTGGTGTAATCAGGCGAAATGGCGGAGAGCACGTTGCCAAGGGTAAAGATAGCCATCAGGAAAATCAGCGCATTGCGGCGCGCTCGGTGGGAAAGCAACAGCGTCATCAGCGGTGCCCCTACCATCACACCAATGGCATAGGCGCTGATTAACATCCCGGCTGCAGGGATAGAGACGTCCACACCGCGGGCGATAACCGGTAAGAGTCCCATAGGGGAAAATTCAGTGGTGCCAATCCCAAAAGCGCCAATCGCCAGGGCCAGCAGGGGAAAATTGATTTTCATGCGTCAACTCCGGATGCCGTGTCATGTGGTGACACAGAACAAAGAAGCCGAAAGCATGACATCAATCACAAAAAATGAGAAGTTAACAAATTGGCAAAAGATTTTTGCCGGAGATGTAACAATCAGGGCAAGCGGGAGAGAGCGAACGCCCCCTCCGCGTAAATCAGTGCAGTGCAGCCGTCAGACCTGCAGCAACAATCAGCGCCAGCACAATAACGGTGGTGAACAGCGAAAACTTCAGATCGGAACTCATCAATTTTTCTCCTTTTAATCCCCCCACGAAAAGTGAGCTTGCTCATTTTTACACAATTTACGTCAAAAATCTTCCAGGATTTAAACGGATAACCACTTTAGCTCTTCCCCTTTTCATCAAGATAGGACAAAATTCCACGCTAAATTTATTAGCGTACCGGCCATTGACCCCCTCCTGACGTCCCGTGTCGTTTTCCTGGCGTGCCGCAATTCAAGATTGCGTGATAAGGGTGAGAGAAGGCAAACGTTTACCTTCAAGGTTTTCAGGAGTTTAGGATATGGTCTGGAGTGACATTTAATGGCAACAATTAAAGACGTAGCAAAACGCGCAAACGTTTCCACTACAACCGTATCACATGTAATTAACAAAACCCGCTTCGTGGCGGAAGAGACGCGCAACGCCGTCTGGGCGGCAATCAAAGAGCTGCACTACTCGCCGAGTGCCGTTGCGCGTAGCCTTAAAGTTAATCACACCAAATCCATTGGTTTGCTGGCGACCAGCAGTGAAGCGGCCTATTTTGCCGAAATCATCGAAGCGGTTGAGAAAAACTGCTTCCAGAAAGGCTATACCCTTATCCTCGGCAACGCGTGGAACAATATTGAAAAACAGCGCGCCTATCTGTCGATGATGGCGCAAAAACGCGTGGATGGCCTTCTGGTGATGTGTTCCGAATACCCGGAATCTGTCCTTTCCATGCTGGAAGAGTATCGTCATATCCCAATGGTGGTGATGGACTGGGGCGAAGCGCGCGCCGACTTTACCGACTCCGTCATCGATAACGCCTTCGAAGGCGGTTATATGGCGGGCCGCTATCTGATTGAACGCGGTCACCGTGAAATTGGCGTGATCCCGGGGCCGCTCGAGCGCAACACCGGTGCTGGCCGTCTGGCCGGGTTTATGAAGGCGATGGAAGAAGCGCTGATCACCGTGCCGGAAAACTGGATCGTGCAGGGCGACTTTGAGCCGGAGTCTGGCTACCGCGCCATGCAGCAGATCGTTTCTCAGCCGCATCGTCCAACGGCGGTGTTCTGCGGCGGGGACATCATGGCGATGGGGGCTCTGTGTGCAGCCGATGAGCTGGGCCTGCGCGTGCCGCAGGATATTTCCGTGATCGGCTATGACAACGTGCGCAACGCGCGCTTCTTCACGCCTGCGCTGACCACCATCCACCAGCCTAAGGACTCCCTCGGTGAAACGGCCTTCAATATGCTGATGGACAGGATCGTCAACAAACGTGAAGAGTCGCAGTCCATTGAAGTTCACCCGCGCCTTATCGAGCGCCGTTCCGTTGCGGATGGTCCATTCCGCGACTACCGTCGTTAATCTCGTGTGGAGCCAGCTAAGCTGGCTCCCGTAGCCATTCCCGGTTAAGCGTTTCGCTGTCTCCCAGATAATCCAGTAGCCATGCCATGGCGGGCGACACATCATTTTGTTGCCATGTCAGGCAGCAGGCCGCATCCGGGAACGGATTCTCCAGCGTCAGCTCGACCCATTCACCGGTATCGATTCTCGGCTTAGCGAAATGGACGGGAACCATCGCGACGCACAGCCCGGCGCTGAGGCAGGTCGCGGAGGATTCCCAGTCCGGCGCCACCACCCGCCGCTGGTTATCAAGAAGCCAAGTGATACGTTTTGGCAACGAGCGCGAGGTATCCTCCAGCACCAGCGACGGCCAGTTGCGCAGCGTGTCGTCACTCAGCGGTCCCTCCAGGGCAGCCAGCGGATGATCGTGTGCCACGACGCATTTCCAGCTCAACATGCCCATATCGCGAAACGCATAGCGCCCCCCGACGGGGATCGCCTGGGTTGCGCCAATCGCCATCTCTGCCCTGCCGTCCGCCAGCGCGTCCCAGACCCCGTTGAATACCTCCTGCGAGACACGAAGTTCAACGTCTGAAAAATGGCGATAGAAATCCACGATCATCTGCCGGGTACGCTCCGGCTTAACGATATTGTCCACGGCGATGGAAAGATGTCCGCGCCAGCCGTTGGCGATCTGCTGGCACTGTTCGCGGGTGATCTGCATTTTTTTGATAACAGAACGCCCTTCTTTCAAAAACCACGCGCCAGCAGGCGTTAATTCCACATCGCGATGCCGCCGTTCGAACAGCGGAACCGCCAGCCACTCTTCAAGCTGCCGCACCGTGTAGCTGATAGCCGAAGGGACGCGGTGCAACTCCTGTGCCGCACCGCTAAAGCTGCCGTTACGCGCGACAGCATCCACCACTTCAAGAGAATAATCTGACCACATTTTCTGCCTGCAAAAAATTTGAATGCAACCGCCAAATATTAGCGTTTCACAACCCGCTTTGCACTCCCTACACTCTGCGCCAGTGTCTACCTGCCTCCTCAAGGAGAATAAAACAATGCAACCCAGGAATGGATTTTTAGTCTGGCTCGGCGGTTTGAGCGTGCTGGGCTTTTTGGCCACCGATATGTACCTGCCCGCGTTTGCGGCGATGCAGGAAGATCTGCAAACGCCAGCCGCGGCCATCAGCGCCAGCCTGAGTTTGTTTCTCGCCGGTTTTGCCATCGCACAGCTGCTCTGGGGCCCGCTCTCCGATCGCTTCGGGCGTAAACCGGTGTTGTTGCTGGGCCTGGCCATTTTTGCCGCAGGCTGTCTGGGAATGTTGTGGGTACGCGATGCGACCTGGCTGCTGGTGCTGCGCTTTGTGCAGGCCGTCGGCGTCTGTGCCGCGGCGGTAACCTGGCAGGCTCTCGTGACCGACTACTACCCGGCCAACCGTACCAACCGCATTTTCGCCACCATTATGCCGCTGGTTGGCCTGTCACCCGCCCTCGCTCCCCTGCTGGGCAGCTGGATCCTCGCGCACTTTGACTGGCAGGCCATTTTTGCCACGCTGTTTGCCATCACCCTGGTACTGATGCTGCCAGCGTTTGCCCTCAAGCCCGCGCATAAAAAAGAGGTGCATGCTGACGCCAAACCGATCACGTTCCTCTCCCTGCTGAGCGCCAAAGCGTATCGTGGTAACGTCCTGGTCTATGCCGCCTGCTCGGCGAGCTTCTTCGCCTGGCTCACCGGCTCGCCGTTTATTCTGCACGATATGGGGTACAGCCCGGCCGCCATTGGTCTGAGCTATGTCCCACAGACCATCGCCTTCCTGCTGGGCGGATACGGCTGCCGTGCGGCGCTGCAGAAATGGGAAGGTCAGCAGATGCTGCCCTGGCTGCTGGCGCTGTTTGCCTTGAGCGTGGGCGCCACCTGGGCCGTTGGGTTTATCCCAGGCGTCGGTCTGGCGGAGATTTTGATTCCGTTCTGCGTGATGGCGGTGGCTAACGGTGCCATTTATCCTATCGTGGTCGCACAGGCGTTACGTCCTTTCCCGCAGGCGACAGGACGCGCCGCGGCGCTGCAAAATACCCTGCAGCTCGGCCTGTGCTTCCTGGCAAGCCTGGTGGTGTCAGCGCTGATTGCCACCCCGCTGTTGACTACCACCAGCGTGATGCTGGTCACCGTTGCGCTGGCAGTAATGGGTTATCGCATGCAATCCGCCGCACAGCGCGAGCTTGAGAACCATGCTCAGGCGGAGACGTCGCACGCGTAATCACTGGGGAAAATATGTAACATTTCAGTGATTAGGTTGCTAAGAATTTTCTATTGAATCACCAAATTTTGAGGCCTATACTAAATTTGGTTCGATTAAATACGATAAATATTAAGTGTTAACGGGAGCCGGAGTGCTCCCGTTTTACCATGGAAGGCATTTCGGCAAGGGTTATCTCCCTTCCTCTGTTCTACGTCGGATACTAGCCTCGCGGTATTTACCGTGAGATTTCTCACAAACCATAAAAAGCGTCTACGCTGTTTGAAGGTTCTGATCACAGTAAGGTGATGGAGAAGCTATGAGTTCATCGTGTATAGAAGAAGTCAGCGTTCCGGACGATAACTGGTCCCGGATCGTCAGTGAACTGTTAGGTCGTGCAGGCATCACTATCAACGGATCTTCACCCTCCGATCCGCAGGTCAAACATCCCGATTTTTTTAAACGCGTGCTGCGCGAGGGATCGTTAGGGCTGGGCGAAAGCTATATGGATGGCTGGTGGGATTGCGAGCGGCTGGATATTTTCTTTGCCAGCGTGTTGCGCGCCGGTCTGGAGAACCAGCTCCCCCGCAATATAAAAGATACGTTGCGCGTCGCCTCCGCCCGTTTGTTCAATCTGCAAAGCAAAAAACGGGCGTGGATCGTGGGCAAAGAGCACTACGACCTCGGTAACGATTTGTTCAGCCGCATGCTGGATCCCTTCATGCAATACTCCTGCGCCTACTGGAAAAAGGCGACAACCCTCGAAGAAGCCCAGCAGGATAAACTGCGTCTGATTAGCGAGAAACTGCAGCTGCAGCCCGGTATGCGTGTGCTGGATATCGGCTGCGGCTGGGGCGGTCTGGCGTATTTTATGGCGAAGCACTACGGCGTCAGCGTGGTCGGCGTAACCATTTCAGCCGAACAGCAAAAAATGGCCCGGGAGCGCTGCCATGGTCTCGACGTTGATATCCGGCTGCAGGATTACCGCGACCTCAACGAGCAGTTTGATCGCATTGTTTCCGTGGGCATGTTTGAGCACGTGGGGCCGAAAAATTACGACACCTATTTTGAGGTGGTGGATCGTAATTTAAAACCCGACGGCATTTTCCTGCTGCACACCATAGGCTCTAAGCGCACGGACAATAACGTTGACCCGTGGATCAATAAATACATCTTTCCGAATGGCTGTTTGCCTTCCGTTCGCCAGATTGCCAACGCCAGCGAAAGCCACTTCATTATGGAAGACTGGCATAACTTTGGCGCGGATTACGACACCACGCTTATGGCGTGGCATGAACGTTTCCAGAAAGCGTGGCCTGAGATTGCAGACAACTATTCTGAACGATTTAAACGGATGTTCAGCTATTATCTGAATGCCTGCGCAGGTGCGTTCCGCGCGCGTGATATTCAGCTCTGGCAGGTGGTCTTCAGTCGCGGGATTGAACACGGCTTACGTGTGCCGCGCTAAAAAATAACCCCGGGTATCCGGGGTTATTTTTTTATTCTTCTTCGGTGGCCTTTATTATGGCCGCCTCTTTCGCCGCCAGCACACGCTCGACGGTATCTACGACCGCCTGGGTTTGCGGATCGATTTCGATATTCACACGCTGCCCCAGTTTTTTCGCCCCCAGCGTCGTACGCTGTAGCGTTTCCGGAATTAAATGCACGCAAAAACGCGTCGGCGTCACTTCTCCGACCGTCAGGCTAATCCCATCAATACCAATAAATCCTTTATACAGGATGTATTTCATTAATGACGGATCCTGCACTTTAAACCAGATTTGACGGTTATTTTCAGAGGTGACAATTTTCGCCACTTCGGCGGTGGTCATGATATGGCCCGACATCAGGTGGCCGCCAATTTCATCGCTGAACTTCGCCGCACGCTCTACGTTTACGGTATCGCCCACCACCAGTTCGCCCAGGTTGGTGATACGCAGCGTTTCTTTCATTAAATCAAAGCTAATCTGGTTGCCGTTAATTTCGGTCACCGTCAGGCAGCAGCCGTTATGCGCAACCGAGGCACCGGTTTCGATGCCATCCAGCATATATTCTGGCAGCTCAACGACGTGGGTACGGAAATTAGGTTTTTCATCAATGGACACCACTTTAGCGGTGCCCTGCACAATACCAGTAAACATGCTTACAACTCCTGTATTTTCCGGACGGTGGTGACACCGTTTAATCCCACCACAATAACAGTTGGAAATACAGGTTGCCAGAGCAGCGCATTTTCTGGCGATTTTTTCACTAGATTAATAGCTAAAGCCCGCTACAATAGCTGGCACCCCCTCTGCTTTTTCTTCTTGCTGCCAGTTACGGCGGCTTTTTTAGTCTCTCATATAACTACAAAATAAAGGTGTTCACGTGCAGAAGTACATGAATGAAGCGCGGCAGTTATTGGCACTGGCTATCCCGGTGATCATCGCGCAGGTGGCCCAGACCGCAATGGGATTTGTGGATACGGTGATGGCCGGTGGCTACAGCGCCACCGATATGGCCGCCGTGGCAATCGGAACCTCTATCTGGCTTCCGGCCATTCTCTTCGGTCACGGCCTGCTGCTGGCACTCACGCCGGTTATCGCCCAGCTGAATGGTTCCGGACGACGTGAACGTATCGCCCATCAGGTGCGCCAGGGCTTTTGGCTGGCTGGATTTGTCTCCGTACTGATTATGATCGTGCTCTGGAACGCCGGGCATATCATTCGCGCCATGCATAATATCGACCCGGCTCTGGCAGACAAGGCCGTGGGGTATCTGCGCGCCCTGCTCTGGGGTGTCCCGGGTTATCTCTTCTTCCAGGTGGCGCGTAACCAGTGCGAAGGCCTGGCAAAAACCAAGCCGGGGATGGTCATGGGCTTTATCGGCCTGCTGGTCAACATTCCGGTGAACTATATCTTTATTTACGGCCATTTTGGCATGCCGGAGCTTGGCGGCGTAGGCTGTGGCGTGGCAACAGCGGCGGTATACTGGGTGATGTTCTTTAGCATACTTACCTTTGTTAAACACGCCCGCTCCCTGCGTGATATCCGTAATGAGCGTTCATTCAGCACGCCGGACTGGCACATTATGATGCGTCTGGTACAGCTGGGGCTGCCCATTGCGCTGGCACTGTTCTTCGAAGTGACTCTGTTTGCCGTGGTCGCCCTGCTGGTCTCGCCGCTGGGCATTGTGAACGTGGCCGGACACCAGATTGCGCTGAACTTCAGCTCGCTGATGTTCGTCCTGCCGATGTCGCTGGCGGCCGCGGTCACCATCCGCGTCGGCTTTCGTCTGGGGCAAGGTTCAACCCTTGATGCACAAACGGCTGCGCGCACCGGGCTCGGCGTGGGTGTCTGTATGGCGGTCTGCACCGCGCTTTTCACCGTCGCACTGCGGGAGCAAATTGCCCTGCTCTATAATGACAACCCGGAAGTGGTGATGCTGGCATCGCATCTGATGCTGCTGGCAGCGGTATACCAGATCTCTGACTCCATCCAGGTGATCGGCAGCGGCGTACTGCGTGGCTATAAAGATACCCGCTCCATCTTCTTTATTACCTTCATCGCCTACTGGGTGTTGGGTCTGCCGAGCGGTTATATTCTCGCGCTCACCGATCTGGTGGTGGATCGTATGGGGCCCGCGGGGTTCTGGATCGGCTTTATCATCGGTCTGACCTCTGCGGCTATCATGATGATGCTGCGTATGCGCTTCCTGCAGCGTCAGCCATCCACGGTAATTTTGCAACGCGCCGCACGTTAAATACACAGTAGCCGCCTGCTGGCGGCTACTTTCTCTTCACTTTGCGCGGTAATGAAGCAATCGCGTGAAATCAGAGAGAAAAATGCATTTTGCCTCTTGCCACTGCGGTGCTGTGCCGCTAATATTCGTCCCCGTTGTCACCGACAACACGTTGCGTTCATAGCTCAGTTGGTTAGAGCACCACCTTGACATGGTGGGGGTC
The DNA here is from genome assembly GCF_050031465.1 of Enterobacter cloacae complex sp. 277I4. Taxonomy (NCBI): domain Bacteria; kingdom Pseudomonadati; phylum Pseudomonadota; class Gammaproteobacteria; order Enterobacterales; family Enterobacteriaceae; genus Enterobacter; species Enterobacter cloacae complex sp. 277I4. The sequence goes on along the minus strand of NZ_JBLGWC010000001.1, from coordinate 2,165,815 downwards.
GTTGGTTCGAGTCCAATTGAACGCACCATTCTGCGTCCGTAGCTCAGTTGGTTAGAGCACCACCTTGACATGGTGGGGGTCGGTGGTTCGAGTCCACTCGGACGCACCATTTCAATCCTGAAATGGTGCAAATCCTCTTCTTGTAGTCTGAATAATCCCAATCGCCTGATTTTTTACGCTTTCTCCTGCTACGCTTTTCATATGACAAAAAAAAGCAGGAACAGTGTCGATGAAAAAAATCGCCATTATCGGCTCCGGCCCCACAGGGATTTACACCTTTTACGCGCTCCTGAAGCATAAAACGCCACTGGCCGTTTCCATTTTCGAAAAAGCCGAGGAAGCGGGCGTGGGCATGCCCTATCGAATTGATGAAAACTCGCGTCTGATGCTGGCGAATATTGCCAGCATTGAAATCCCACCCGTTTTTATGACCTACCTCGACTGGTTAAAAGAACAGAGTGCAGCCCATCTCGCCCGCTATCACGTCGATAAAGCTTCCCTGCACGACCGGCAGTTTCTGCCCCGGATCCTGCTGGGGGAATATTTTCGCGACAGTTTTCTGAGAGTGGTCAAAGAGGCCCGCAGGCTGGGATTTCAGGTCGATATCCATGAATCCGCCGAGGTGACGGATATCGCCACCGACAAAGACGGCGTTACGCTTTCGGTAAATAAGAGCCGCTTACCTGAACGCTTCAACCTTGCCGTCATCGCCACCGGCCACGTCTGGCCTGATGAGGATGAGGCCACGCGCACCTTCTTCCCAAGCCCCTGGTCCGGGTTGATGGACGCCGATATCCCAGCCTGTCGGGTGGGGATTAAGGGGACCTCATTAAGCGGACTGGACGCCGCCATGGCGGTTGTTATGCAGCATGGCGCCTTTGTTGATGACAAATTCGTTCTGGATAAAGGCAGCGAGGCGTTAAAAATAGTCCTCATGTCCCGGACAGGCATTCTGCCTGAGGCCGATTTTTACTGCCCTATTCCTTACGAGCCGCTGTCGGTATTAACTGAATTTGTCGTTGAGAATGAAATCGCCAAAGGGTCTGACGGCCTGCTGGATCGTATTTTTGCCCTGATGGTAAAAGAGCTGGAACTCGCCGACCCGGCATGGTGTGAGAAAATCGGGCTGCGCGCCCTGGATGCGGACACCCTTCGCGATGCCTGGTTTGAGGACCGCAAACAGCACGGCCCGTTTAGCTGGGCAGAAGCCAATCTGAATGAGGTCGAACGCAACAAACGTGAGCGGCGAACGGTGCCCTGGCGCTACACCGTGCTTCGGTTGCACGAGGTGGTTCAGGAGATCGTGCCGCATCTTAATGAGCAGGACCGGGAACGTTTCAAACAGGGACTGGCGCGGGTGTTTATTGACAACTACGCCGCCATTCCACCGCAGTCTATCCGTCGGCTGCTTGCGCTGCGCGAGGCCGGGATCATCAGCGTTGTCGCATTAGGTGATGATTACACGCTGGATGTCGGTCGCGCCCAGACGGCGATCGCGACTGAAGACAACACCTATCTCTTTGACGTGTTTATTGATGCCCGCGGGCAAAAACCGCTGAAAACAGAGGATCTGCCTTTCCCGACACTGCGCAAACAGCTGCAGGCGACAGGCGACGAGATCCCTGATATTGGCGAGGATTACACGCTTAAAGCACCAGAAACGGTGCGCGGGAGAATCGCGTTTGGCGCGATACCGTGGCTGATGCACGATCATCCCTTCGTTCAGGGACTGGCCGAGTGTGCGGAGATTGCCGGGTCGATGGCGAAAGCGGCGGAAAAACCTGCTTCTGGGTTACGCAGGAGATTGCCGTATTTCGATAGCTGACAGGGCTTCCATGCCCTGATCGTCATTATTCGAAGAACACTTCCGGGTTCTCTGACAGAGAAACGAAGGTTTTCGTCGCTTTATCCAGCGCACGAATTTCACCGCTCTCAATGTCATACACCCAGCCGTGCAGGCGAAGGGCGTTATTGCGCAGACCCACAGCAACGGATGGATGGGTCTTGATATTGCTCAGCTGCGCAAAGACGTTCTCCTGCACCATCGCATTCACTTTGTCGATCGGCTGATCCCAGCTTTTCTTCTCCACCACCGCTTTAGCGGCATCAGAATAACGCAGCCAGTGGGAGACGGCAGGCATCGGCTCGAGGTTCGCGTTATCCGCAATCGCCTTCATCGCCCCACAGTTGGAGTGACCGCAAATCACGATATCCGTCACGCCCAGCGCCACAACGGCATATTCGATGGTTGCGGAGACACCGCCCGGCTCTGGCCCGAACGGTGGCACAATGTTGCCAGCATTTCGAATGACAAAGAGCTGTCCTGGCTCTTGCTGAGTGACCAGTTCTGGTACCAGACGGCTGTCGGAGCATGAGATGAACAGCGCTTTGGGATTCTGGCTGGACGCTAAACTGCGGAAGAGCTCTTTACGTTGCGGGAAAATCTCTTTTTGAAAGTTGAGGAAACCTTCAATGATATGTTGCATAGCAATTTCTCTTTTATCTGTTGTAGTTTAGGTATGATCGGGATCACACTCATGAAGTTTACCCATCGTGCTTTACCTGAGACAAGCAATATATTTCTGGCCCGACTGCTGCACAATCTCGTCCGCGTTTGCCGGGATGTTTTGTCCCTCAAAGGCACCGTACAGGCGGGCAAATTTTTTGCCTTCCAGAAGTCCGGTAATCCGCTCAACGGTGCGGGCTGGCAGCGGCAGCATATTCGGGTAGCTCCACATAAACGAAACGGCGTCTTTTCCGGGCGTGACCTGAAGAATATCCCCCGCCAGCAATACGCCTTCGCCCTCCTGCCAGTGCAGCACCGTACCGCCTGCAAAATGCCCCCCCAGACGCAACAAGGTGACCGACGGAAATAGTTCCAGCGTATCCCCTTCCCAGAACTGAATGGCAGGACTGCCGCGCATGACCCACTCTCTGTCGCTGGCGTGCAGGTACACCGGTGCATTAAATGCCGCAGCCCATGTCTGCATGGTGGTGTAATAGTGTGGGTGCGAGATCGCAATCGCGCTGATGCCGCCGAGCGCGGTAATGAGCGTTTTGGTTGCCGGGTCGAGGTTGGCAATACAGTCCCAGAGAATATTGCCGTGTGGGGTACGCAAAAGCAGCGCGCGCTGGTTAATCGCAAAGGCAGGCACCGTTTTGATACTCAACAGCTGTGGCTCCAGCTGCTGCCATTTGTTGCTGTGGGTGGAAGTCACGGTAGCAAAGTCAATCCACGCCTGGCCGCTGTGCGGAACATACTGGCGTTCATCCTCGCAAATCGGGCATGTTTCCGGCGTGGTGTCATACGCAGTACCGCAGGTTTTGCAGAGTGTCATCATATGCATTCCTCAGCCATAAAGCAGAGAGTATGGCAGGGATTATCCATATGTGCTGCGAGGTACATTGCTGGCCTTTTTTGCCCTATACTGTGCCAGTATCAAAAACTGAATAAAGCAGGTGCCACATGGAAATTGATCTCGAAAACCTGGTCTTTAACGGACTGGATGAAGCAGAAGAGCGTAATGCGGAACGTCTGGACGACGCAGATAAAAAAGCCCAGGCGATTGTTGCAGATGACGACTGCGGCGATGCCTGCAAGATCTGATGAAAAAGCACCGGATAACCCGGTGCTTTTTTTATGTTACTTTTTCAGCCCGTCAATGGCCGCCTGCGCGCAGGCTTCATCAAGATGACCGCCCGGCGCACCGCCGATGCCAATCGCCCCGATCACCTCATCGCCCTCTTTCACCGGCAGGCCGCCCGCCAGCAGCAGGAAGCCCGGAATATCACGCATGTTTTGCGCGCCGGCGTTGCTCTGCGCCGCTTCCATCACTTTGCCTGAGGCATTCTTTGCGCTGAGCGCCGTCCAGGCTTTCATTTCGCTGGCTTTAACCGTATGAGGACCGGCATTGTCCGTACGCTGCACGGCTTTCACCACGCCCGCACGGTCAACCACGGTGACCGTCACCTGATAATTCTTTGCCGTACACGCCTGAATGGCGGACGTGGCCAGCGCATTCGCCTGCGCCAGCGAGAGACTCTTTTGGTTTAACGTATCGGCCTGTGCCGTCAGACTTACGCTACCTGCGGCCAGTGCCGCAACCATCAATAATTTTTTCATCGCACTTCCTCGTGTGTTGGGATACGTGGCAGAGCGTACCCCGCCGGGCGATGAAACATAATTCGGTTGAATACGCACTCAACCTGGTAGTTATACGGATTGCAATTTATCGTATTCGCGTATTGCCTGAACCAGACTGCCGACGCCAAGCTTGGTAAACGCCGCCGCGCGGTGCGCTTCCACCGTCCGTGGCGAGAGATTCAGCCGGGCGGCCACCTCTTTGTTGCTGAGCCCTTTCATCAACTCCCCCAGCACCTCATGCTCCCGCGCGGTTAATTGTGCGAAGCGCGCTTTCACCCGGGAGGTTTCCTGCCAGCCGGCAAACCGGCGCTGACTCTCCTCAAAGGCTAACCCTACCGTTTCGATAAGCTTATCGGCATCCAGCGGCTTGGTGAAAAACTCAAACACGCCGTTACGAAATGCCCTGCGACAGGCATCTACGGTCCCGTGCCCGGTCATGATGATCACCGGCAGCAGGGGCCAGGGCCATTTCCCCTCCTCAAGCCAGGTGAGCCCGCCTTTGCCCGGCATCCGCATATCCAGCAGCATGCAGCCTACCAGCTCTGTATCCCGTGCATGGGCCGCGGTAAAGGCATCAACGCTTTCAAACGTCCTGACCGGCCACCTCATGCCCGAAAGCAAAAACGCCATCGATTCTCTGATGGATTCATCATCATCAATCAGCCAGATTGTGTTATCCAACTGTAGCCTCCTTTCCGTTTGCCAGTTGTAGCCGGATCTGTGCCCCGCCCTGCGGCGCATTGCCCAGCGTAATCGATCCATTCATACGCGTCATTAATGATTCCGTTAAGGTCATTCCCAGGCCTATGCCCTCTTCCCGGCCGCTGTAAAACGGCATAAAGGCATTCTGTAATGCCTCCGGGCTGAAGCCAGGCCCGCCGTCCGTCACGGTAATCTGAATGCCGCTCTCGGTTTTGTGGCTTTCAATCTTTACCCAGCCAGCAGGACTCGCCTGTTGGGCCTGAATCGCATTGCTGAGCAGATTATGCAGCACCTGCTCCAGCCAGAGCGGGTCGGCCAGCACGGTGGTGGCCCCGGGGGCAAACGCATGGCTGACCGAGATATGCTCAGCCCTGCGCTCATGCTCAAGTAAGTTCACCACCTGCAGCCAGCATGCTGCCAGATCGGTTTCCCGCAGAGTGACTTTCTCCTTCACAACGTGCTCGCGAAAACGGGTTAATAATGCGCTAATACGCTGCGTTTGCGTCAGCGCAGCCGACAGCGCCTGCGACACGGCCTGGCCGTTTTCCTGCTGTAACTGACGCTGCGCGCCCTGGATCCACGTCTGGACGGCGGTCAGCGGCTGGTTTATCTCATGCACAATACCGGCGGTGATCTCCCCCAGGGTATTGAGCCTGGCGTGCTGGTAATAGCGCGCCCTTTGCTCGGCGTCTTTACGTGCTTTACGCTGCCAGAGCACCACGTTTGCCAGCGCAATCACTATCCCCCAGCCGATAAACAGTAAAGGGTAAACAGACCAGGAGACGCCAAACCAGTCCGGCCGGGAATCCGCTTCAAGCGTAAAAGGTTGCGTATGTTGCGGGAAGGTGCGTTGCCAGTGCCAGAATGCGTCAGAGGGCCGTTCTTCTCTGGTCGGTATGAAGCGGATCCCCAGATGGGTAAACGGATGATGCGCATTCAGAATCGGGCCGAGATCCACCCGCACGCGGATCTGACGCCAGGGGTTATAAAGCCAGTACTGCATCTCGTGGGCAGGCTCCACCCGCGCCGCATCCAGTGGGCGTCCCGTCGTTTTTTCCAGGGCGAGCAGATGGGGGAATTTTTTGCGCAAGGCGGCAATGTCTTCATCGCCATTCAGAAGCGGTAAGACCGATTCATTTTGCGTCAGGACCGCGCTTAATTCGGAAAATAACGCCGAGAACTCACGGTCTCGTTCCCAGAACTGACGGCGAATTTGTTCGGCGTAGAGCAGTACGCCGCAGAGTGTGCACGCTATCGCCCAAAGAACGATAGCGCGTTTCATCATGCTGTTGGTGGTCATTGCGTTAACAGGGGCAGTGGCGAATGCCGAGACCTTACCAGCTAACCCTGTTAAGAACAAAAAAACGTGGGGTCAGACCTCCGGCGTATGTTTAAAGCCAGTCAGCATGAGCATTAACCCGTCTGGTGATGAGGCTGGTTCAAACTGATAATGATTCCCCTGGCGATCGCCACCGATATACCACGAGATCTCGGTTTTCCCTTCCGCCAGCGCCTTACGCACGGCTTTATCCACGTCGACCATCCGGTATTCACGAACATGGTTCAGATAAAGCACGGCATCGGAACGGTAATTACAGGCCGGACGCGACGACCACTTCACGGTCGCAGGATCCCAGTCATTACTGGCCGGATAAAAGAAAATCTGATCGGCTCCATTGTTTTCTACCTTCCCACCGAAAATACGGATGCGGTATTTAAACAAGGATGGATCCTGCCCGGCGGGCAGCGGCGGGATATGGAATTTTACCAGGCTTAGCGTCTCGCTATTTTTTGTGCGTCCACCGTTCTGCCAGTTATCTTCTACCAGTAACACCTGCGGTGAAGGTTGAGTGATGTTCGGTTCAAGACTGCTGAGCCAGACATTGGCCTTCGCCATAGAATAACCATAGGGCACGGTTGAACCACAATCCATACCGCGGTTCATGCAGCGTTCGGTCATAAAGCGGGCGGCATCGTCCGTCCAGCCGTTCATGAAATCGGCATGCGCCGTATAGAGGCTACCCCAGCGTTCTTCACGTTCAGCCCCCTGCATCACCGGATCGAGCGACAGTTGCGCCTGACGGGTGTCCAGGCGGGTAATACCATGCAGCACGTAAGCCACATTCATATTAACCGTTGGAATTTTTACCGGGAACGCGCTCGGGCACTGGCCGTTAACGTCATACGCCGCATTGGCCAGACCGTGGTCGGGCTTCAGATTCACGCCGTCCCAGCAGTTCGGAAATTGAATGCCAATATTAAACTGGACGGCATCGTTAGCTTTACGCAGCCCGCACACCTCCCCGATTTTGCTGCTATAGCCATTCCCGTTCGCGCATAAAAAGCTGATATGGGGGTTGGGCGTGCTGCCGTGATGATCCCCGGCGAGCAGCGACAGCCCGGCCGGGAACGGGTGCAAGGGATAGGCATCAACCTTCGAGGCCTGATAATAGGTTTTTTGATAGGCCGGTTTGACCACCGTTCCGTCGGGTAATCTCAGAGAAGGCGCCCAGTAGGCAGAGCCGTCGGCCTTGTTATCACAGGTCGTCTCTTCATGCTGGCGCAAGGTTTCCCGGGTTGAAAAGGCATCGGTATGGGTATTGCCAAAGAAATCGTGCCACATGGCCTGGTTGGGCATACCAAACATCATGATGGCGTCATCGCCGAGGGTGTGGGAGTAACTGCAGACCACATGCGCCTGTGGCCCGGCATGGGCCGCCTGCATGGCAATCAGTAACGCGGTGGCTAAAAGGGCGGGCGTGAATACAGTCCGTTTCATCTTCATCTCCATCTGTGAAAGGAGATATTGGTAACAAAACGGCCTGCGTTAACCGAGGATTTCCCAGCGTATTTTTCCGCTCATCCACGCTTTACAGCATCGATGCACAGCTCATTCCAGTACATTTCGCGCGTGCGGCGCAGTTCAGCGTGACGTTTTATCATGGAACCACTCCGGGTCAATGTTGGCCACGTCCACGCCATACAGACTGGCGACAGGCAGTATCGACTCAAGAACACGTTGCGCGCTGTTCTCCGCATTCACGGGCCGGGTCGCAAAAAACCGCCGTAACGTGCTTATCCACTTTTTCATCGTCTGTACCCCTCTCGCTTTACCTGACTTCAGTAAAACACGCCTCCATCAGGAAGGGGAAATAACAATAACGACAGTTAATATGCAGGATTTGAGTAACTCGCGAAACGCAGGTGCCTTACCCGGCCAGCGCTTTAACCACTGTCTCCATCGCCTGGGTGGTTAACTCGCTCCGTTTTACGCGCTGGTTCGCCAGCGCCGTACGCAGTACCCCGGCAATCACGATATGCTTGGGCTCCTGCCCTAAGTCACGCATCTCCAGAACGACCTTCCCTACCACCCGACACATCTCCTGGTACAACTCTTCGTCTTTGGTCACATTGCCCATGGCGATCCACTCCGTTGCCCTAAACCGTCAGCTTAAATGATCCCTCGCCCGGATACAAAAAAGAAGCCCGGCGAGAAACTCACCGGGCTTCCTAAGCTAAATCAATTAATTAGTTATTTACCGGGATCACCGCGCCTTTGTACTTGGTGCGGATCCAGTCCTGAATCTCTTTGGAGTGCAGCACGTTCACCAGCGCAACGATATCTTTCTTCTTCTCGTCACCGCGATGCACGGTAATGATATTGGCATACGGGTTGTTTTCACCGCTCTCAACTGCAATCGGGTCGTGAACCGGATCCAGACCGGCGTCAATCGCGTAGTTGGCGTTGATCACAACCGCCGCGCCTTCATCGTTGTTATACATCTGCGGCAGCAGAGACGCTTCCACGTTAGGGGTGAACTGCAGCTTTTTCGGGTTCTCCACGATGTCGCTGATGCGCGCGGTCACTTTGTCGATGCCAGGCTTCAGCTTGATCACCCCTTCTTTTTCGAAGATAGAGAGAATACGCCCCTCTTCAGAAACGGCATCACGCATGATGATTTTGCCGCCTTCCGGCAGGTCTTTCAGCGACTTGTATTTTTTGGAGTAGATGCCGATGGGCTCGATGTGGATCGCGCCTGCGCTGACAAAATCATAGTCCTTATCGCCTTCGTGATCTTTCAGCACGCTGTTCAGATAAGGGATGTGCTGGAAGTAGTTCGCGTCAATGTCATGACCCGCCAGGGCAGTGTTGGGCAGAATGTAGTCCTGGAACGGTTTGATCTCCAGGTCGATACCCTGCTTCGCCAGAATCGGCTTCGCCTGTTCAAGAATTTCAGCATGTGGCGTATTGGACGCGCCCACGGTGAGGGTGTCAGCCCAGGAGGCAAAGCTCAGGGCGCTGAGGGTTGCTGCGGCGATCAGTGTCAGTGTCTTTTTCATGATGATGGTTCCTGTGTGTATTTATTAGCGTTTATCTAACAGTGAGGTAATGATGTCGCCGCAGAACTGGATAACAAAAACGATGATCAAAATGGTCACCGTTGCCACCAGCGTGACGTCACCATGGTTGCGCTGGAATCCTTCCAGATAAGCCAGATTTCCCAACCCACCGGCGCCAATCACCCCGGCCATTGCGCTGTAGCTCACCAGCGCAATCAGCGTCACCGTAATACCAGAAACCAGTGCGGGTGATGATTCCGGCAGTAAAACCCGAAACACTAAGGTGCTCAGTCGTGCCCCCATTGAGCGCGTTGCTTCTATGACCCCTTTGTCCACTTCACGCAGGGCGATCTCCACCAGGCGGGCGTAGAACGGTGCGGCGCCCACAATCAGGGCAGGCAGTGCCGCATTAGCTCCCAGGATGGTGCCAACAACGGTCTTGGTGAACGGGATCAGCAAAACAATCAGAATGATGAACGGGATAGAGCGGAACACGTTCACCACAATCGAAATGACGCTATAGACCGTGCGGTTGTGGAACAATCCGCCGCGGGCGGTTAAAAACAGCGCCAGACCCAGTACGATCCCCAGCACAAAGGTCGCCACACCGGAGAGCGCGGTCATGTACAGCGTCTCAAGCGTTGCCGCCCAGAGCTGATCCCACTTCAGATGCGGAAAGAGATTCTCAGCCATGTTTAATCACCTCGCCTTCAATATCGCTGTGCTTCAGGTCGGCGAGGATATTGTTCAGTTGTTCATCGGATGCCACCACGTGTACCCACAGTTGGCCAAACACGCCGTGCGCCGTCTGGGTCATTTTTCCGTGCAGAATGTTAAACGGCAGGCCGTAGCGCAGCGTCAATTCACCCACAATCGGTTTATGTGTGCTGTGCCCGGTGAAGGTCAGACGGATGACCGTCCCTTCCAGATCGTTTGCCAGCTCGGTATTAAAGGTCTCTTCCTCGGCGTACTGGCTCACCTGGCGGACAAACTGCTGCGTAATCGGCTGCTGCGGATGGGTAAAAACGCTCAGCACGTCGCCCTCTTCCACCACTTTACCGTTCTCCATCACCGCCACCCGGTCACAGATTTTGCGCACCACGTGCATCTCGTGGGTGATGAGGACGATGGTCAGCCTGAAACGACGGTTTATGTCCAGCAGCAGATCGAGGATCTGATCGGTGGTCTGTGGGTCGAGCGCAGAGGTGGCTTCGTCACAGAGCAATACATCCGGGTTGTTCGCCAGCGCACGCGCAATGCCCACGCGCTGCTTTTGCCCGCCGCTCAGCTGCGACGGATACGCATTTTCGCGGCCTTTCAGCCCGACCAGTTCCACCAGCTCGGCCACGCGGGCCTGAATCCTGGCCTTTGGCACCCCGGCGATCTGCATCGAAAAGGCAATGTTTTCCGCTACCGTTCGCGACCACAGCAGGTTGAAGTGCTGGAACACCATGCTGATCTTCAGACGCGCCTGTCGCAGCGCTTCCCCCTTTGCGGCAGAAATGTCCTGACCGTTAATGGTCACGCTGCCGCTGCTCGGTTTTTCCAGGCCATTTAACAGGCGGATAAGCGTACTTTTCCCCGCGCCGCTGTAGCCAATAATGCCGTATATCTGCCCCTGCTCAATCGTCAGATTGACGTTATCAACGGCCGTGAGCGCCACCTTGCCGTTGTCAAAGACCTTCGAAATATTGCTGAGAACAATCATTCTTAATCGTTATCCGTCCGCCCTGGCGGTTTAGAAGTATGGATGTCCAAACGATAGTAATCAGCCGTTACTTGCTTTTAAATGAACAAAAAAGCATGTGTTATAACCAGTGGGAATAAACACTGCCTGTCGCGGGCGAGACCCGTTTAGACCAATTTCAGCAATGTTTATCTGCACGATGCATATGTCAGGGGCGACCCACGCCAAAAACGCGCATTTTTTCAACATATTCTGTTGATATAGCCATCCTCACATCCGGAGCACTTTACGTCTTGCTATCCTGACATCCAAAAACACCATTTATATTCTTTTCTGTTCTAAAAAGCAGAGATTCGTTCTTTCTTGCGAAATTTTCACCGCTCTATCATCCCGTCATGACCTCCTGAAAGGAAAAACCCATGACGATTTACCACTCCGTCACTGAACTGATTGGCCAAACACCCGTTATCCAGCTGCATAAACTGGACACCGGCCTCTGCTCGCTGTTTCTGAAACTGGAGAACCAGAACCCGGGTGGCTCTATAAAGGACCGCGTGGCGCTGTCGATGATTAATGAAGCGGAGCGCACCGGCCAGCTGCAGCCGGGCGGCACGATTATTGAGGCCACGGCGGGAAATACCGGCCTGGGTCTGGCCCTGATCGCCGCCCAGAAAGGCTATTCGCTGATCCTGGTGGTACCGGACAAAATGAGCCGCGAGAAAATCTTCCACCTTCGCGCGCTGGGTGCCCAGGTGGTACTGACGCGTTCGGACGTCAATAAGGGCCATCCCGCCTATTACCAGGATTACGCCCGGCGTCTGGCGAGTGAACTGCCCGGCGCGTTTTACATCGACCAGTTCAACAACGAAGCCAATCCGCTGGCGCACCGTACCACCACCGCGCCGGAGCTGTTTGAACAGCTTAACGGCAGGATCGACGCCATCGTGGTGGGCGTGGGATCAGGAGGCACGCTGGGTGGCCTGCAGGCGTGGTTCGCCGAACACTCGCCGCACACGGAGTTTGTCCTCGCAGACCCGGCAGGATCGGTTCTGGCCGACCAGGTGGAAACCGGACGCTACCGCGACGCGGGCTCCTGGCTGGTTGAGGGAATTGGCGAAGACTTTATTCCGCCACTGGCCCACATTGACGGGGTGAATCGCGCCTGGCGCATCACCGACCGCGACGCGTTCGCCACCGCGCGCGAGCTGCTGAAAACGGAAGGCATTCTGGCTGGCTCCTCCAGCGGAACCCTGCTGGCAGCCGCGCTGAAGTATTGCCAGGCACAGACCACGCCGAAACGCGTGGTGACCTTCGCCTGCGACAGCGGCAACAAATACCTCTCAAAGATGTTCAACGATGACTGGATGCGTCAGCAGGGGCTGATGTCCCGCCCGCAGGCAGGCGATCTCTCTGACTACATTGCGCTGCGCCACGACGAGGGCGCCACCGTCACCGCCGCCCCGGACGACACGCTTTCCACCGTACTGGCACGCATGCGCCTGTATGACATCTCGCAGCTGCCGGTGCTGGAGAACGGCAAGGTGGTAGGCATTATTGATGAGTGGGATCTGCTGCGCCACATTGGCGGCGACGGGGCTCGCTTTGCCCTCCCCGTCACGGCGGCCATGACGCAACAGGTGGAGATTCTTGATAAGCACGCGCCGGAAAGCGCCCTGCACGCCATCTTTGACCGCGGTCTGGTGGCGGTGATTAATGACAATGACCGTTTTCTGGGTCTGATCACCCGCAGCGACCTCCTCACCGCCTGGCGCAACCGTCTACAGCAATAAGGAAACAAAAATGAAAAATCTCGCCACGCTCAGCGTACACAGCGGCCAGGTTAACGATCAACACGGCGCGGTCATGCCGCCCATTTATGCCACCTCGACGTTTGCGCAACCGTCGCCGGGGGAGCATACCGGCTACGAATATTCCCGTAGCGGCAATCCTACCCGCCATGCGCTGGAAACTGCCATCGCCGAACTGGAAGGCGGTACGCGCGGCTATGCTTTTGCCTCCGGTCTGGCCGCCATTTCCACCGTACTGGAGTTGCTGGATAAAGACAGCCATATCGTCGCCATTGATGACGTCTATGGCGGCACCTACCGTCTGATTGAAAACGTGCGTAAGCGCAGCACCGGGCTGCGGGTCAGCTGGGTAAAGCCCGACGATCTGGCCGCGCTGGAAGCCGCCATTGGCCCCCAAACGCGCATGATCTGGGTGGAGACGCCGACTAACCCGCTGCTGAAACTGGCCGACCTGGCAGCCATCGGGGCCATTGCCCGCCGCCATAACGTGATAAGCGTGGCGGATAATACCTTCGCCTCCCCGGTCATTCACCGTCCGCTGGAGCTGGGTTTTGATATCGTAGTACACTCCGCCACCAAATACCTGAACGGCCATTCCGACGTGGTAGCCGGGCTGGCGGTGGTGGGCGATAACCCGGCGCTGGCGGAACGGTTGGGTTATCTGCAAAACGCCATCGGCGGCGTGCTCGATCCCTTCAGCAGTTTTCTGACGCTGCGCGGAATGCGTACCCTGGCTCTGCGGATGGAAAAGCACAGCAGCAACGCGCTGGCGATTGCGCAATGGCTTGCGCAGCAGCCGCAGGTCGAAAAGGTGTTCTATCCGGGGCTGGATTCGCACCCGCACTATCAGCTCGCCCGCAGGCAAATGGCGCTGCCGGGCGGGATGATTTCCGTCGTGGTGAAAGGCGATGCGCAACGTGCGACGGAGGTGATCCGCAAGCTGAAGCTGTTCACCCTCGCAGAAAGTCTCGGCGGTGTGGAAAGCCTGGTGAGTCAGCCCTACAGCATGACTCACGCCTCTATTCCGCGCGAGCAGCGTCTGGCTAACGGCATTGTGCCGCAGTTGATCCGCCTGTCCGTTGGGATCGAAGAGGCAGACGATCTGATTGCCGATCTGAGTCAGGCGCTGGAAAAATAAGTGAAAGGCGGCAGGCCCCTCGCCTGTCGCCATAAGTTGTCATTATGCCTTAACGCATTGATAACAATATTATGTGAAACTGCACAGATTATTTCTGAAACACCGTTTCCATTTTCCTTTTATCTTAAAATCAGCGTATAATGCGCGCCAAATCCCTGGTGAATGGTTTCAGCGCTTGGAATACAAAAAACAACGTACAACTTCTCCTCTCCTTCGTTGGGCTGTCACTCAGGCACACTTTCTTCTGCACGCTCATTTGATGTCTCCTATCCTTAGTGCGTGTCATATACTCTTTTGCAACACAGGTTTGACTCCGCGGCGGTGCGCCCCCGGAGCGAGATTTCCATATCCTTCCCAACTTAAAGACTAAGACTGTCATGAAAAAGACGAAAATTGTTTGTACCATCGGCCCGAAAACCGAATCTGAAGAGATGCTGACCAAAATGCTGGACGCCGGCATGAACGTTATGCGTCTGAACTTCTCTCACGGTGACTACGCTGAACATGGTCAGCGTATCCAGAACTTGCGCAACGTCATGAGCAAGACCGGTAAAAAAGCCGCCATCCTGCTGGATACCAAAGGTCCTGAAATCCGCACCATCAAACTGGAAGGCGGTAACGACGTCTCCCTGAAAGCGGGCCAGACCTTCACCTTCACCACTGACAAGTCTGTGGTCGGTAACAGCGAAATCGTTGCGGTAACCTATGAAGGCTTCACCAGCGATCTGTCTGTGGGTAACACCGTGCTGGTAGACGATGGTCTGATCGGAATGGAAGTCACCGCCATCGAAGGCAACAAAGTCATCTGTAAAGTGCTGAACAACGGCGACCTGGGCGAAAACAAAGGCGTTAACCTGCCAGGCGTTTCCATCGCGCTGCCAGCACTGGCTGAAAAAGACAAGCAAGACCTGATCTTCGGCTGCGAGCAAGGCGTTGATTTCGTTGCTGCCTCCTTCATCCGTAAACGTTCCGACGTGGTTGAAATCCGTGAGCACCTGAAAGCGCACGGCGGCGAGAAGATCCAGATCATCTCCAAAATCGAAAACCAGGAAGGCCTGAACAACTTCGACGAAATCCTCGAAGCGTCTGACGGTATCATGGTTGCGCGTGGCGACCTGGGTGTTGAAATCCCGGTAGAAGAAGTGATCTTCGCGCAGAAGATGATGATCGAGAAATGTGTCCGCGCACGTAAAGTGGTTATCACTGCCACCCAGATGCTGGACTCCATGATCAAAAACCCACGTCCAACCCGCGCTGAAGCAGGCGACGTGGCGAACGCCATCCTCGACGGTACTGATGCCGTCATGCTGTCTGGCGAATCCGCGAAAGGTAAATATCCGCTGGAAGCGGTGTCCATCATGGCCACCATCTGCGAACGTACTGACCGCGTGATGACCAGTCGTCTGGACTTCAACAACGACAGCCGCAAACTGCGCATCACTGAAGCAGTCTGCCGCGGTGCGGTAGAAACGGCTGAGAAGCTGGAAGCGCCACTGATCGTGGTTGCAACGCAGGGCGGTAAATCTGCGCGTGCCGTACGTAAATACTTCCCGGATGCTACCATCCTGGCGCTGACCACCAATGAAACCACTGCGCGTCAGCTGGTGCTGAGCAAAGGTGTTGTTGCGCACCTGGTGAAAGAGATCGCCTCTACTGACGATTTCTATATTCAGGGTAAAGAACTGGCGCTGGAAAGCGGCCTGGCACAGAAAGGCGACGTGGTGGTAATGGTATCGGGTGCACTGGTACCGAGTGGTACAACCAATACCGCATCTGTTCACGTGCTGTAATAATGTTCAAACGAATTAGTTTTTGATAAAAAGCGTCCTTCGGGGCGCTTTTTTTATTCGTGGTATTAGCCAACTCTATTCAAAAAGCAAATCGGGTTTTTCTATTTAATCGCGATTTATGTAAGACGAATCCGATGAAAAATGCCTTTTTTAACATAGCTTTTTCGACAAAAATGCCGAATTCGTTGCTTCTTTGAGCGAACGATCAAAAATAGGCGTATTCCCATCAAAAAAATATTCTCAACCCAAAAAAGTTTGTGTAATACTTGTAACGCTACATGGAGATTAACTCAATCTAGAGGGTATTAATAATGAATCGTACTAAACTGGTACTGGGCGCGGTAATCCTGGGTTCTACTCTGCTGGCAGGTTGCTCCAGCAACGCTAAAATCGATCAGCTGTCTTCTGACGTTCAGACTCTGAACGCTAAAGTTGACCAGCTGAGCAACGACGTGAACGCAATGCGTTCCGACGTTCAGGCTGCTAAAGACGACGCAGCTCGCGCTAACCAGCGTCTGGACAACCAGGCTACTAAATACCGTAAGTAATAGTACCTGTTAATAAAATGGCGCACATTGTGCGCCATTTTTTTTGCCTGCGTCAAACGTCCTACTGCGTCACCTTCTCACCATCCTCTTCCGTTACCGCAGCAGAGACACGGCTGTTCTGTACGGACTGCACGTTGTTGCTGGCCGACGGGCCGTTAGCCGCCGATACGGCGACCGGGATCCCCGCCCGGCGCGACAAGGCTTTATCAATAAGCGCTTTGTCACTTCCTGCCTGAGAAACAAACGAGGCAAAGTCAGCGGAATGGGTAATAGGTGTAATCTGCGGGTTTTCTCCCTCCACCTGCGCCAGCGGACGATGTACTTCAATATAGCGTTTGCCATCCGGCTCGACGGAGAACTTCACCGGCTCATTGATAATCTGTACCCGCGTGCCGACCCGCACCTGTTCGAACAGGGCTTTAATGTCCGGAGCGTTCATGCGCATACAGCCTGAACTCACCCGCAGGCCAACGCTGTCCGGCGCACTGGTACCGTGGATGAGATATTCCCCATTGCCCACGCCTAAACGCAGTGCAAAGCGTCCCAGCGGGTTATTTGGCCCGGCGGGTACGACCGGCGGCAATTTAATGCCCTGTTCCAGAGAGCGCGCTCTGATGCCCGGCGTCGGGGTCCAGGTTGGATTAGGGATCTTCTGACTCACGCGGGTCGTCGTGACCGGCGTCTCCAGCCCCAGCTGTCCAATCCCCAGCGGGAAAACCTGAACAATATTTCCCCCCGGCGGATAGTAGTAGAGCCGTAACTCGGCCAGGTTCACCACAATACCTTCGCGTGGCGTGTCCGGAAGCAGCATCTGGGATGGAATGGTAATCACCGTTCCCGGCGCAGGGTTTACCGGCGCAATGGTATTATTGGTTTCAAGGATGAGCTGTGCCGCAGTATTAAACCGACGTGCGATGGTCTGAAGTTTGGTATCCCCTTCCTGTATTGTGTAGGTTTGATTTTGCCCAATCAGACGGCTGCCTGCGGGCGGTAACGGATAATCCATCGCACTGGCCGAATTAAGAGCGCCGAGCGAACCAAGGAGTAAGAATGTTATTAGAGACGCGCGCTTCATGCTGAGATTCCTTATTCACTGACAGAACGCCAGAAAGCTGAAAAACCAGCGAGGCGGGAACCACCTCGCGAAACAGAATGAATGCTGTCCTGTAAGTCTAGCTAATGATTGCAGCTTTGGCGCGGATGGCGCGAATCATCGCTTCCAGCCCCTGGGAGCGGGACGGGGTGAGGTGTTGGGTCAGGGCCATTTTTTCAAACCACGGGCGCACATCAAAGGCGACAATATCCTGTGCGGACATCTGGTGGTAGAGAATAAAGACCACGGCGATAAGCCCTTTCACAATCGCGGCATCGCTGTCGCCGTGCAATTCAATCGTACCGTCGCCCTTTTGCTCCATCACAATCCACACCTGGCTCTGGCAGCCCTGAATAATATTATCCGGGTTATGCGCCGCTTCACTGAGCGGCGGCAAACGCTGCCCCAGCTCAATAATATAGAGATACTTTTCTTCCCAGTTTGCGCAACGTCCGAAGTTACGCAGTAATTTATCTTTGTCCGGCAACTCTGCCATTGTTCGCTTCTCCGTTAGCCCAGCAACTGGTGAATGCGTTTTAGCCCCGCCACCAGCCTGTCGACCTCTTCCGTTGTGTTGTACATTACCAGCGACGCGCGGCACATTGCCGGGACCTGATAAAATGCCATCAGCGGCATGGCACAGTGGTGCCCCGTACGCACGGCCACGCCATAGTTATCGAGGAAACTGCCCACGTCATAGGCATGGTGTTTTCCCAGATTGAACGCAATCACGCCCTGCCGGTTGGCCGGGCCATACAGGGTCAACTCGGGCACGCTGGCAAGCTCCTGCAGCGCGTAGTGCATCAGCATCTGCTCATACTCCTGGATGGCCTCAAGGCCAATGGAGGAGACATAAGAGAGAGCAGCCCCAAGCCCGATAATCCCGCCGGTATTGGGCGTACCAGCCTCAAAACGCCACGGCGCGCGCGCGTAGGTGGTCCCTTCCGACAGGCTGACGGTGGCGATCATCGAGCCGCCCCCTTCCCACGGCGGCATGGCCTGCAAAATATCGTCTTTCACATACAACACGCCGATCCCGGTTGGGCCATAAAGCTTATGCCCGGAGAAGACGTAAAAATCGCAGTCCAGCGCCTGAACATCCACCGCGTGATGCATCACCGCCTGAGCGCCATCAATCAGGACCTTCGCGCCCGCCCGGTGGGCTTTTTCGACGATCTCTGCCACCGGGTTTTCAGTGCCCAGCACGTTAGAGACCTGGGTTATCGCCACCAGCCGCGTGCGGTCGTCCAGCAGGGCATCAAGGTGCTCAAGCTGAAGCGTGCCGTCCTGATTCAACGGGATCACCCGTAGCGCAGCACCCACACGCTCACAGAGCATCTGCCACGGCACGATATTGGCGTGGTGTTCCATCTCGGTGATGATGATGTTATCGCCCGCGTGGACCTGCGCACTGCCCCAGCTGTTGGCGACAAGGTTGATCCCTTCCGTCGTGCCGCGCACAAACACCAGCTCTTCCGGCGAGCGCGCATTCAGAAAAGCGGCCACCTGGGTGCGGACGTTCTCCATACGCTGGGTCGCCTCTGCGCTCAGCGTATGAATACCGCGATGCACGGCGGCGTAACCGTGTCGGTAGAATTCGGCTTCTGCATCCACCACCTGATTCGGTTTTTGCGCGCTGGCAGCGCTGTCGAGATAGGCCAGCGGCAGTCCATTCACTTCACGGGTCAGAACCGGGAAATCGGCCCGTACTTTCTCTACGGGAAAACTCATGCTGCGCCTCCAGGCAGACGCTGACCAATACGGGCCAGCACCTGCTGTTTTAACAGGCCATCGTCCAGCGCCTCCGTCAGCTCTGCGGCAAAGGCGTAGATAATCATTTTCTGCGCCGCCTGCTGGTCAATACCGCGCGAACGCAAATAGAACATCTGTTCATCGTCAATGCGCCCGACCGTGGCGCCGTGGCTGCATTTTACGTCGTCGGCATAGATCTCCAGCTGCGGCTTGGTGTCCACTTCTGCCAGGCGCCCCAGCAGCAGGTTGTTGTTGGTCATCTGCCCGTCGGTCTTAATGGCGTGCTGCGCCACATTGATCAGACCGTTAAACACCGCGCGGCCTTTGTCGCTGACAATGGTTTTGTGCAGCTGGCGGCTGTTGCAGTAGCCTTTGTTGTGCTCAAGCCAGGTCCGCGTATCACACACTTCCGATTTGACCGGCATCGCCAGGCTGTTGATGCGCAGGGTGGTGTTCTCGCCGTTAAGCTGCGTGCTGGTATTGTGACGCAGTACCGCGCCCCCCAGCAGGAAGCTGTGGCTGTATGCCGCTGCATCTTGTCCAAGCAGGATATCGTTATGCGCAAAGTGGTGACTCTGCGGGTTCTCGAATGCCAGCTTGATATGGTGCAGCTGAGCGTTGGCGGCGACATTCATCGTCAGGCGCGCCCCGGTAAAGTGGCGGGTATCGTTGAGGCTGACGTAATGTTCAATAATCGTGGCTTCCGCCCCCTCCGCCAGCTCCAGATGGTGGCGATAGTGCGCAGTATTGATTTCATCGCCGTCCAGGCCCTGGGTGATGTGCATCAGCAGCAGCGGTTTCGCCGGGCGCTGGTTTCGCTTCACGTGAATCTGCGTCACACTCTGCGCCAGGCTCTCGGTAAGGTGCAGAAAGACCTCCGGCTGCACGGGTGCCGTCAGGCCCTGGCGCTCATCATTAATAGTGATCGTATAACCGCTCTCGTCGGTGCTGTCGCTCAGATCAGGACGGAACTGGCCGTCGACAAACACCAGGCGCAGGGCATCCACATTCAGCGCCAGTGCATCGCGCTGCGTCGGTGTGATATCCGCCCGTTGCGAGACAAATTCAGCGTTCAGCAGGCCCTCAAGCGGCGTGTACTTCCAGTTCTCATGTTTACGCGTGGGTAAACCGAGGCGCAGCATCTGTTGCAGGTGCTGTTGTGCCTGCTCAGAACGCCTTCCGCCCTGCGCTTCAAACAGGCGGTGCCACTGCTGGAGCGCATTACTGCTGTTCGGTAAGCCAGCCATAACCCTGCTCCTCCAGTTGTTTGACCAGCGTGAAATCACCGGATTTCACAATGCGCCCCTGGTAAAGCACGTGGACGTAATCCGGTTTGATGTAGTCAAGAATACGCTGATAGTGGGTAACGATAATGAATGACCGTTTGCCGTCGCGCAGAGAATTCACCCCGTCGGCGACAATCTTGAGGGCATCGATATCCAGACCGGAATCGGTCTCATCCAGAATGCACAGTTCAGGTTCAAGCACCGCCATCTGCAGAATGTCGTTGCGCTTCTTCTCGCCGCCGGAGAAGCCGACGTTCACCGAGCGGGTCAGCAGATCTTCCGGCATTTTCAGCAGCTTGATCTTCTCTTCCATCAGGTCCTGAAAATCAAAACGATCCAGCGCCTCCAGGCCACGGTATTTGCGTACCGCGTTGAGCGCCGTTTGCAGGAAGAACTGATTACTGACGCCCGGAATTTCGACCGGATACTGGAAAGCCATAAAAATGCCCTCCCCCGCGCGCTCTTCCGGCGACATCTCCAGCAAATCTTTGCCGTTAAACTCAACCGAGCCGTTGGTCACTTCGTAATCTTCGCGTCCCGCCAGCGTCGCTGAAAGCGTACTTTTCCCGGAGCCATTCGGCCCCATAATGGCGTGGACTTCACCCGGCTTGACGTCAAAATTGAGGCCACGCAGGATGGCTTTGTCTTCCACGCTAACCTGTAAATCTTTAATACTTAACATGTGCTTTCCTTAACCGACGCTGTGTTCAAGACTAATGGCGAGGAGTTTCTGGGCTTCAACGGCAAATTCCAGCGGCAGTTCAGAGAACACGTCCTTACAGAAGCCGTTGACAATCATCGAGATGGCATCTTCTTCACTGATCCCGCGCTGCAGGCAGTAGAAGAGCTGATCTTCCCCGATACGCGACGTTGTCGCCTCATGCTCAAGCTGGGCGCTGTTGTTGCGACACTCCACGTACGGGAAGGTATGCGCGCCGCAGTCTGCGCCAATCAGCATGGAGTCACACTGGGTAAAGTTTCGCGCGTTGGTAGCTGTTGGCATGATTTTCACCAGCCCGCGATAGCTGTTCTGGCTGTGTCCGGCGGAGATACCTTTTGAGATGATGGTCGATTTGGTGTTTTTACCAATGTGGATCATCTTGGTGCCGGTATCCGCCTGCTGATGGCCGCTGGTCAGCGCAACGGAATAAAACTCGCCGATGGAGTTATCCCCGCGCAAAATACAGCTCGGATACTTCCAGGTAATGGCCGAGCCGGTTTCAGACTGGGTCCAGGACATCTTGCTGTTTTCGCCTTCGCACAGCGCACGCTTGGTGACGAAGTTGAGGATACCGCCGGTATTACCGTCGCCCGGGAACCAGTTCTGCACCGTGGAGTATTTCACTTCGGCGTCTTTATGGATGATGACTTCAACCACCGCGGCGTGGAGCTGATAGCTGTCGCGCACCGGCGCGGAACACCCTTCGATGTAGCTGACGTAGCTGCCTTCGTCCGCCACCAGAATGGTGCGCTCGAACTGGCCGGTCTTTTCCGCGTTGATGCGGAAATAGGTCGACAGCTCCATTGGACAACGTACCCCTTTCGGCACGTAGATGAAGGTGCCGTCTGAGGCGACCGCTGCGTTGAGCGCCGCGAAGAAGTTGTCGTTAGACGGTACCACGGTGCCAATGTACTTTTTCACCAGTTCCGGGTGATCGTGGATCGCTTCGCCGAAAGAGCAGAAAATGATCCCCTGTTCCGCCAGCTTCTCACGGTAGGTGGTTGCCACCGAGACAGAGTCAAAAATGGCGTCCACCGCCACCTCTTTCCCTTCGCGAACCGGCACGCCAAGCTGGTTAAACGCCTCTTCCACCTCTTTACTCAGGAAGCTATTATCCGCCCCGGTTTGCTGTACCGCGCCGGGCTGCGAGGCGCAGGTGTCGTCACAGCTGCCGCAGGAAGGTGCAGAGTAGTAGCTGTAATCCTGATAATTCAACTTATCGTAGTGGGCTTTCAGCCAGTGCGGCTCTTCCATCTCCAGCCAGGCCCGGTAAGCGCTCAGGCGGAATTCGAGCATCCACTCCGGCTCGTTACGTTTGGCTGAAATTGCGCGCACGACATCTTCATTGATGCCCTTTGCCAGTTCATCAGTTTGCAGCTGGGTGAAGAACCCCTCTTTATAGTTGAGGTGTCCGCCGCTCCAGGTATTTACTTCACTCGTTGCTTCAGTATTACGAGACATAGTACCGCCTATACCCCAAAGCTTTCGCCGCAGCCACATTCGTTCTGGGCTTTCGGGTTATGAAATTTGAATAACTGGTTTAAACCTTCACGCACGTAGTCCACTTCGGTGCCGTCGATAAACGGCATCGCCTGAAGCGCGACATACAGTTTTGCGCCATCCGTTTCAAACACCAGATCATCTTTTTCGGGTTCGGTGACGGTGTCGAGCACATAACCAAACCCCGCGCAGCCGGTCTGCTTGACCCCTAAACGCACACCGAGGATCTCTGGCTTTTTCGCCACCAGCTCATGAATATGTGCCGCCGCCGCTGGCGTGAGCGTTAAACCGCGCCAGGCGAAATCGGCAGGGTTAAAGGTTTCTGAATGCAGTTCCATAGGTCCACCTCATCTGATAAGCCATCAGGCATAACACCATGTTAGTGATAACGATTCTCACTTCAACCCTCTGACAGCAGGGGCATTAGGCTTAATCGCCCTTTTTGCCTGGTTTTATTAAGCATAGACCCTGTGAGAGGATGCTGGCGGGATGGATTTAATTGTTCAATGCATTGATTAATAATGCATTTCGCTGCGTCGCTCGTCTGATTAAAAGGAAAAGCAAAATATGCATCGGAAATGCCTATTTTTGAGATAGCTTCTTTAATGGCGTACACACCATCATGAAGATGCGATTTGGTGCATAGAAAGATGGCCAGCCCATCCACTAACACAGCGAGATAGCACTTTTCGACAGTAAACAATCTAATAATTAGGGTCTTTTTCTGAAAACATACCCTAACTCTGGATCGCATAATTAATCGCTGTAGAATTAACCACACACATTTCAAGGACTTTGGGTGTTACATGGCGTTACAGGGAAAGATGATTCTAAACGGCGCAGATTACGCACCTTTCAATCTGTTTGGAGTGGGCGTGTTCATGGCGCATTCCGGGTTGGGGGCCAGCAGAAACAATGCCAGTTGCGGGCATGTCGCAAACACTGGTTCTATCCCCCCAGGAAAATACTGGATTGTAGATCGCAGGGAAGGCAATTGGTTTTCGCAAAAAAAAGAAGAGATTCACGATATAGCTAATAGATTTGTTGGCCGAAATGCTTTTGGTAAATCTGACTGGTTTGCTTTGTGGCGTGAAGACTGGGGCATTGATGATTACACATGGATAGAAAGCGTAAAACGTGGAAATTTTCGACTGCATCCCGGTACGGTTTCAAAAGGATGCATAACTATCGCCAATATGTCTGATTTTGCGATGATTCGTAACGCCCTAATGAGTACATCACTTATTCAGGTTCCATGCATGCGGTCACTAATGGCGCGGGGATGGGTGGAGGTGGTAGCGGGTGGCTACGTTAAAAAACCTTGTATGTAGGGCAAGTAAAATTATTTATTTTCTCATTTTATTGCTTATTGTTGGTTATATGCTACCAGGACCTGAATTATATGTTGATTATGATTTAGCCAGAAAAACAGCAATGTTTATCAACGGAAATGAGAATGCAGAATCAATGTATGACGCCTATTCATTTATTGACTGGATTACAATGCTAATTATTATTAGCCCTTTTTATATTTTAACAATGAAGTTAATCAAAAAAATAAGGAGAAAATAAAATGCCTATACCTCCATATATGTGGCTTAAAGACGATGGCGGTGCAGATATCAAAGGATCTGTTGACGTACAAGATCGTGAAGGAAGTATTGAAATTATCGGCCTGAGCCACGGTATAAATTTACCCGTTGACAGCGCAAACGGCAAAATCACCGGCACCCGCCAGTACTCATCCATGATGATTGAAAAAGAGGTTGATAGTTCTACGCCATATCTTTACAAGGCTGCAGCAACCGGGCAGACGCTGAAAAGCGCAGAAATCAGGTTTTACCATATCAATGATGCAGGCCAGGAGGTTTGCTATTACACCGTTCTTATGGAGAATGTGAAACTAACTGGCGTCCATTGCAGCGTTCCGAATATAAAACTGGCTGGCAACGATAAAATGAATCACATTGAAAGCGTCAGCATTCAATATGAAAAAATCACCTGGAGAATTATTGACGGCAATATTCAATTTTCAGATGCATGGAATGAGCGCCACACAAGCTGAGTATTTTTGTGGGGAAAGGGACAAAAAAGAAAAAGGCCCTCAAGGCCTCTGATGATTAATGATGAAAGGCGACGGAAAAACCCTGTTCACGCCAGTGATCGAGCTGTTCCTGCTGACGGGGCGTGGGCGATTTTCCCGTCCAGACAAAGAGTTTCTGCCCGGGGAAGAGTTCGGGACGCGGTGAATCAATAGGCTCTGCAAGCACGTCGATATGCCAGCCCTTATTGGCTAAGCGCGCGGCTTCAAGCCACAGATGAGTGCGGTCGTCGCACTCCCAACCGATGAGCAACGCATCTTTACCAGCTTTTTTACGCGATTCTGCCAGGCTTGCCACGGCGAATTCGATCAGCACACCATCAAACAGGCTCGCCATGTGGCGCACCGTATTTTGATCCTGATTCATGCGCTGCCTTACGGGGGTAATAATGTTGTCGATCAGCGCATCCATGGCGTGATCGCGGCGAAACTCGCCAATTTTTGCGCGCAGTTTTGCCGGGCTGGCATAGCGCAAAACGGTCATCATCTCTTCCTGGAAAGCGGCCCAGTTGCCCTGGGTCATCACTTCCTTGTTTTCCAGCAAGGCTTTTACTTTCCCCACCGAAACGCCTGATTTCATCAGACGTTTGATCTCTTCAATACGCAGGATATCCTCGTCGTCGAACTGACGATGACCCCCTTCGCTGCGCTGCGGCTTCAACAAACCATAACGGCGCTGCCAGGCACGCAGCGTAACGGGGTTGATACCGCATCGTTCGGCGACTTCGCCGATACTGTAATAGGCCATTAACTCCCTCACGCTCAATACTTCCATACCCAACCACAGCAACCTTATCAGATTGTACAAGCTATTTGTATAACTAAGACCTCAGTTTAAAACAGGTGAATGATGAGGCCACCATCCACGCCGTTAACTCTATTGTTGTCTAAATTCCACCTTACGTACAGTTAACTCTGCCAAAGGTTGTACAGCTTTATCACAATCCAGACTTTTTCTCGGGCCACGAAATTGCCGGAATGCCGCCATGTCGGGGGCTGGCAAACAGATGCCCCTGGAACTGGGAAATTCCCGCAGATTCCAGCCACATCCACTCCTCAGCCTTCTCTACGCCAACGGCGCAGAACTGAATTTCCAGCGAGGAACAGCACTTGATAATCGCCTGAATGATGGCCTGACGCGGACCGCTTTTATGCACATCCAGCACCAGATCGCGATTAATCTTAATTCTGTCCGGCTGGAACTGGGCCAGCAACTGCAGCCCGGCAAAACCGGCCCCGAAGTGATCGATCGTCACGCTGATACCGGCACTTTTTAACTGCCGGACCGAATGGGTAAACTCATCGAAGCGCGAGATGGCTTCACTTTCGGTGAATTCCACCACAATTTGCTCCGGCACAAAGCCGTTCGCGTCGATAGCGGTGAGCAGGAAATCGACGGCATGCGGGACATTGACCAGCGTCATGGGCAACAGGTTAATCGACAGCGTCTGATTCTGTAGCCCCAGCGCACTGGCCATGGAGAGCGCAACCTGTTTGCTGTGCAAATCTGCTGCGTAGACCTCTTCGCGCGGAAGAGCCGCAAAATAGGCCCGTGGCGAGTCGCCGGATGGCGTGCGCAGCAGGGCCTCCCAGGAGACCACCTCCTGCATAAAGGGATCCACAATCGGCTGAAATGCAAAGCTGCAGTCCGCCCCTTTTGCTACCACCGGCGGTTGTGCGGATAACGGCGTCTCCTCGGGGATAAAATCCCAGGCATCGGCGGGCGGCAATTCAAAATAGTTGGCCTTCTCCGTTGCCTCAACGAACGTGCGGAAGAACTGCAGCGGACGATCGTTATAGGTCAGCTGATAGCGGGTCGTGCCCTTATTAAGCACCTGCTGAAGAACATCTTCCCGGTCGAAGTGACGCAAATCAAAGAGCTCCATCCCAACATTGCCAAAACGCCGGGAAGGTCCGTGATCGCGCATCAGTTCCACCACATTGTGGTGACGCGGATCGCGGCAGATCTGCTCATAAATGGCGGTCACGTTTTCGACTGGCCCTTCGAGCAACTGAAAAAAGTGCGTGCCGTTAAACAACAGGATCCCCGTGACGTCGGATTGTCGGTTTTTACTATCTGCAGCAGCGACCATGGTTTCCAGCGCTTTCACCGGAACGTCATCGCAGATATGGCTGCGGTATATGATGGTTGTCAGCATGCTTTTCCTGGAGGGGTTAGGGGTTTGGCCACGAAAACGCGTGGATAGAGTTCTGTTATAGCATATTAATTGTCAGGCAAATAATTTACGTCTCAATGATTTAGGACGTTTATGACCCGAGTTTTCGATGTTGTACAACTTAACCACGACGCTTCAAGTTGTACAATATATTCTGTTACGATACCGTTACAAACCCCATCAATAACCCCCTGAAATGTAAAAAGTTTATAAAATATATCATAAAATATTTAAAAATCTGTACATTTTTAATGTACAGATTTGGGATTTGTGTATACCTTAAATGTAACGTTAGTGATTACTAAATTTTACAGGAGCGAAACATGCAACAGAACGGTTACGTCGCAGATTCTGCCGCCGCTATTGCGCAGTACTTCGAAAAAGCCGCGCTTCCAACGCAACAGGAAACGCTGGGTGAAGTTGTGGTTGAAATTCTTAGCGACGGGCGAAACCTCAACCGCAAGTCGCTCTGCACCAAACTCTTAAGTCGCCTCGAAAAGGCCGAAGGGCCGGAAGAGGAACAGCATTACCACATGCTGCTTGGTTTGCTCTTCGAACGGTAACGTTATGAATCGCAGTGACGCTGAAAGACTCACAGACCAGCTTATCGGTGAAGCCGTGCTTTCCCTCCTGAAAGAACGGGGGCCACTGACGACCGATTCTCTGGTACAGCGTCTGCGTAAAATGCAAATACATGAAAAGGATCCCCGGCGGCGGGAGACACTGGCGAGGGTGATAGCCGACATCGGCTCAAAAAACAGCGCCTTTATACGTCGCAGAACCGCGCAAGGACGATTAATCAGAGAGGGATCTCTCAAGGATAACAGAGACAATGTAGTGCCGTTATTTGGTGATGGAAAACCGTCCAATCCCAGGAAAATACATTGACTGCAATTTAACAGCTACGGTGAGAACAAATGAGACAGAATATTCAGCCACAACCCGAATACCATTCGGCTTTTCTGGACAGCGCTTTGTCGGAGTATTTCCGCCACGCTGGCGATCGTTTTGCTGAAGAATCCGCGATTTTTTCTACTGCAGTACGTTGTGTCCTGGCCACGGAAGGTCACCTTACCAACAAAGCGATCATTCTCTGGCTGATCCAGACGCTGGAAGCGACGGATGACGTGGTTCAGGCCGACGTCATTCGTAAAACGCTGGAAATTGTTGTGGGTTACACAATGGACGACCTTTAAAATTAGCTAACGTGTCATCGTCATAACTGTCGACCAGCCTGACGATGACACCCCTCCCCCCCTCATAACACCCTGTGAAACACGCATCGTAAAGATGGCACACTTCCTGCTTACTCCTCTTTACGGGATCGGGCTCTCCGGTCATCTTGCTTCATTTCTTAACAGGTCTGTTATTGATGAAAAAAATCGCCAGCGTCTGCCCTTACTGTGGTGCAGGCTGTAAATTAAACCTCGTTGTTGAAAATAACCGTATTATCCGTGCCGAAGCCGCAGACGGCGTAACCAATCAGGGCACCTTGTGCCTGAAAGGCTTTTACGGCTGGGACTTCCTTAACGATACCCGCTTGCTCACCCCTCGCCTGACGCAACCGATGATTCGCTACCACAAAGGCGAACCCTTTACCCCGGTCACCTGGGACGAGGCCATTCGTTATACCGCCAACAAGCTTAAAAACATTAAAGCGCAGTTCGGCCCGCGGTCCATCATGACCACCGGCTCTTCCCGGGGGACGGGCAATGAAACCAACTATGTGATGCAGAAATTCGCCCGTGCGGTACTCCATACCAACAACGTGGACTGCTGCGCACGCGTCTGCCACGGGCCTTCCGTGGCGGGCTTGCAGGAAACGCTGGGCAACGGCGCGATGAGTAATTCCATTAACGACATTGAACACTCAAAATGCCTGCTGGTTTTCGGATACAACTGCGCCGATTCCCATCCTATTGTCGCCCGCCGCGTGCTGAAAGCCCGTGAGAACGGTGCGAAAATTATCGTCTGCGATCCGCGTCGGATTGAAACAGCCCGCATTGCCGACCAACATCTGCAACTGAAAAACGGCAGCAATATGGCACTGGTTAACGCCTTTGGCTATGTGCTGCTGGAAGAGGAGTTGTACGACAAAAACTACGTCGCACGCTTCACGGAGGGGCTTGAGGCCTACCGGCAGACAGTGAAAGAATACGCGCCAGAGAAGGTCGAACATCTGACCGGCATTCCCGCCCACGATGTCCGCCAGGCGATGCGCACTTTCGCAGCGGCCCCCTCCGCGACCGTGATGTGGGGAATGGGCGTCACACAGTTTGGTCAGGCCGTAGATGTGGTAAAAGGGCTTTCGAGTCTGGCGCTGTTAACCGGTAATCTTGGTCGCCCTGCCGTCGGCGTCGGTCCCGTTCGCGGACAAAATAACGTGCAGGGAGCGTGTGACATGGGCGTATTGCCCAATATGTTCCCCGGCTATCAGGACGTGACGGACCCGGCTGTCAGGCAGAAGTTCGCCGATGCCTGGGGAATTGACGTTACGGTAATGGACGATCGCGTCGGCACGCGTATTACCGAGGTGCCGCATCTCGCCCTGGAAGGTAAAGTCAAAGCCTATTACATCATGGGGGAAGACCCGCTGCAGACCGAGGCCGACCTGGGCCTGGTGCGCAGCGGCTTTGAGGCGCTCGACTTTGTGGTGGTACAGGACATCTTCATGACCAAAACGGCGGAAGTGGCGGATGTTCTGTTACCCGCCACCTCGTGGGGCGAACACGGGGGCGTCTTTACCTGTGCCGATCGTGGCTTCCAGCGTTTCGGCAAGGCCATTGAGGCCAGCGGCAACGTAAAACGCGACTGGGAGATCATCAGCCTGCTGGCGACAGAAATGGGCTATCCGATGCACTACACCTCAAACCAGCAGATCTGGGATGAGATGCGCGCGCTGTGTCCGCTGTTCTACGGCGTAACATACGCAAAAATGGGCGAAATGGGCCATGTCCAGTGGCCATGCCCAACGCTCGATCACCCCGGCACACCGTACCTGTACAAAGATAATCACTTCGACACGCCAACCGGCAAAGGGCAACTGTTTGCCGCGCCCTGGCGAGCGCCCGCTGAAACACCTGACGAAGACTATCCTCTGGTGCTCTGCACGGTGCGCGAAGTGGGACATTACTCCTGTCGTTCCATGACCGGAAACTGCGCCGCGCTGCAAAGCCTGGCCGACGAACCGGGTCGGGTACAATTGAACCCGGCGGATGCGGAACAACGCGGTATCACTGACGGGCAACTGGTCTGGGTGCGTTCGCGCCGCGGCAAAGTGATTACCCGCGCCAGCCTCAGCGAACGCATCAACCCCGGGGCTGTATATATGACCTATCAGTGGTGGATTGGTGCCTGCAACGAACTGACGCAGGATAATCTTGATCCCATCTCCAAAACGCCGGAAACGAAGTACTGCGCGGTACAGCTGGACGCCATTGAGGATCAACGCTGGGCTGAGGACTTTGCGGCATCGGCGTACCAGTCCATGAAGTCCCGGCTGATCAGTGCGGTGAATGTCTGAGAAAATGCCGGGTGGCGCTGCGCTTACCCGGCCTACGTTACGGGCGTTTATCCAATCAACAGCAGGCAGGATAAATCATCGCCGCCATTGATTTTATCAATCGCAGCGTCCATGCGGGCATCAATGGTGTTATTGTGCATGGTCTTTTCGGAGAGGCTGGCGATGGTTTTCATTACCACCTGTTGGTCGATTTCGCCCTGCATCGATCTCACGCTGAGGATGAATTTGATATAGAAAAAGTCCAGCACGATACGATAAAACTGACGCATCATCGTCGCCATGTTTTTGCCGGGGAAATAGCTGCTGTAGAGTTTGTACAGCAGGTAATTGCGTAACACGTAAGGTTCTGACAAACAGGAATCCTCACATAATTTGTGCCACTGCTGATTAATCGCGTCGAATTTCGTCTCCAGTTCCGCCGCGTCGCTAATACCGGCAACATCCAGGTATGCGGCAATTTGCTGATGCCCTTCAAGAATAAAACCGTCCCGGGCTGAATCTTTTGCAACATGCGTTCCCATGACGGACAACGCCAGATATTTCATTGCGTTTGACTTCGCCAGATGACCGGAATCCATCAGCGATTTTTCGCTTTGCAACTCATTGAGAAGCGCTTCGTAGAAATTTTCCACTTCAGCAAATTTATTATGCAGATCAAAGTTAACGTGCTGGAGACAAAGAATAAACTGCGCCAGCGCCATCAAATTTTCTTCTATATTACGGGATGGCGACTGGATTAAATTCCAGGCGAAAAGATGGATCACCTGTTGAGTCTGCGAGACAGACTGGCGCTGCCCAATCAAATTGGTTTTATAGCCCGCCACGAGCTCATCCTGCTCCTGAAGCAGCATCGCAGACGGGTCAAACAGCACCCGCCGCACCACCTCCGGGCAGGAGAGCGTCATCGTGTGCCGTGTCTCATCCTGGTAGCGAGTTGAACTCCGGGGGTATGTGCTGCAGGTATGCGAAAGCGCCTCTTCCCCCAGATCGCGGTGGACCATGCAGAGCTTGTTTTCATCGATAAAAGGACAGTCCCCTTTTTCGTTTAACTTCACTCTGGAGTAGCTGTTCTTACCCTTTCGCTGAAGGATAAGGTTCTTTTTGGCAATGGCGGCAATCTCTGTGTGCGAGGAGAGAACGTATTTCTGATGAGTTTTCTTGTCGATAGCGATTGTCCAGCCACGACAACATGACATTAAGCATTCTGGCCCAACACACTTAAATTTACAGACAAAAATCGGCTTGATGGTTTTATGAATTTGCATAGCGAAGGCGTCATTATATAAAGCATAAAAAATACCATGACGCGCGCGCTATGCTAAAGGCGCATAACGGCGCACAAATTCAGGTAATTTACAGTATCAAAGAGAATGCGAGATAGTCACCGAGCCGGTTTGGGTAACTGTTCCTCTGCACCATTCGGCGAATAAGGGCAATCAGTTCAAAATCGGTTCGCAGATTAAATTTTTGCATCATTACATACTTTTGCGTAAAAACGGTTTTATCGCTGATCTTCAGCGCATGCGCGATCTGCACTACCGATAATCCCCGGTAAAAATTGGCCATAATGCGTTTTTGCTGGGGTGATAATATTTTATGCTGACACTCTGAGCAGCTTTTTTGCTTCCAGCTGTTCCCCGCCAGCTCTGCGCGGTACCAGGCGATGAACAGCACCTGGCTTATCCGATCAAGCGAAGCACGACGCGAAATAAAAATAATATCGTTAAAGCAGGAGGGTAAGGCAGAAAAATGATATTCATCTTCTACCAATCCGATCACAATCCCTTTCTGGCGCGCCTGTAATTCGGGAAAACAGACCAGCGCCTCCCCCATACAAAACGAGAGAACGATAATATCGGCGGCACTGACGTTATCACGGCTAAGCTCCGCCTCGAAATGAATCTGCTGCTTAAAATTACGCAAAAAGAATTCCACAAAGAAACACTGCAGCCCATGGTGAAAAAATTGGTCTGTCTCTTGAATCAGAATATTCAACATAGCAAATACCGATGTAGTTCAGTCAATAAGCGTTATTAACGCGCGGGATTGTTAATTGTATTGCATGGTCATCACAACAACTGCGCTGACACTGCCCGGCGTCGCGCCACCGGTTACAGATTTTACCGAAGCCTGCATGGCCATGGTCGCCGTTCTGTCCGGCGCAATATTTTGCGTTATGCTGGACCCGGTCCCCTTCAGCGTTCCCGTTGCGGCCTCACGCATGGCTATCGCCACGTTTGTCGCCGAGCCGCTGTTCATGTAGTAGTCCGCACCGGCCGCCGGATCGGGGGCGCCGGTGAACGAGACCGTGACGCTGCGGGTCCCCGCCGGGCACTGGGTAAATTGCAAATTAAACGGCACCGGATCGGATGTCGATCCCGGCGTCGCCATATTAGTCGCCTGTATATTTCCAAGATTAATATCCAGGTTTGCGCTCCCGCCATTAAATACGCAGGGCGAGGCGATGATATTTCCCGTCACGCCCAGATTAACGCTATCAGCTGCAATGACGTTCCAGCTGAATGCAAGGAGGAACATCCCTCTCCTGAAGGGTAATTTCATCATTTCACCTGTTACTGGTAGGTCAAATTAAGGGTGGCGGAGGCATTTGCCGAGCCGGACTCAACGGATGTTAATGTCTGGTAATAGCGTGCCGTTAACGGGAGCGTCTCCTGCCCGCCTGCAGACTGTTTTAATAAAAGACGGCTGTTTAACGTCAGCGGCGAGCCATTATAGAGAAGCTGCACGCCAACGCCTTTTGCGGTGCCGCTGTTTCCCTGCCCTGTTAATGCCATTACGCTGGTATTCGCACTGTCCGGGTTCTGTATTCCGCTCAGGGAAACCGAAATATTGGTGCCGGCACTGCAGTTCAACCCGAGGTTTTGCGTATTCTGCGCAACTGCTGGCGTGGTCCCCACCACTGAGCCAAATGCTGCGGCTGAAATATCACCAATCGGGAACGTCAGCTGCGGCGTGGTGATGGTGCAGGCCAGTGCGTTGATTGTGCCGCCGGTCAGCTGCACGGTTAACCCGTCACGGTAAATACCATCGCTGCCCTGCAGCGTCACCGCCCCTATGGGGCCTGGCGTTAAGGCCCCGGACGATACCGGGCCGGTCACCACCAGCTCGACCCAGCCCCCGTACCAGACCACATACGAGGTCTGCGCACTATACGAGAACGTATTGCTCGGGTTCTCAAAATAGGCATTTGATGAAAGCCGAATGCCAATCCCGCTAACGTTGGTGTTGTAAACATGATTACCGTAGCTGCTCAGCGCGGCATTGTTGTATCGCATGCTAAAACCCAGCATAAGCGGATTGGTACACCCGCTAAGGTAGGTGCCGGTACTGCTCGCCGCGCCGGAAAAAATCACCGTGCCGACAGGCGCATCGCGCTGAACATTAATTGTGCCCACCGACAGCGTAGAAAGCTGAGGCGTAATGGTGGTGCAGGTCCCGGCCCGGGCGATATGCCATGCACAAAGACAGCACAGCAGTAATAACATGTTGATCCGTTTCATCTTAATGCTCCTGGCGACACGAGACGCTGATGTCCGTGATGCCGCCGTATTGCGCTCCATTCGGCAGGCTAAAATCTGCCCGACACTGCTGGTGAGGTTGATGTCCCCATGTTGCCAGGACCGTGCCCTGGTCGCGCAGGCCGGTTAAATAGACCTGGCCGCGATCGCCCACGATAAAGCTGCTCTTGTCATCATCCGCCAGGGTAACAACCGCGCCAAACGGCACGAACTGCTCAGGCGTCGTCAACGTCATCAGCACCCGGCGTCCGACTTTGGACAAATAATCGGCTTTCACCACCGCGCCGCGCGTAGGCGTGACCGTGCGGGTGTTGATCTCCAGTTCCACATCGTCAGGCATATTTTCCGGATCGAGAGTGAGATCGTTTTTGCGGTATACGGAGAGGTTATTCACCACCGTATAGCCCCGGAAATCCGTTCGCACGCCGGACTGATTACGAATATTCACGCCGTGCGCGCCCGGGGCTTTGATTAACGCGTTGGTTTCCCCCAGCGGCTGAGACAGCGTCACGCCATCAGCATGCGCGAGGATCCCCCCTGCAAACCATAGCTAAGGCGCTCGCTATGTTTGTCGTACCCATAGCCCGCCGTAACTTCCCCGTACGTGCCTTTATAGTCGCCGTTGAGCGTACCGGTGTAACCCACGCCATCCGTACCGTAACCCTGCTGGATATTCCAGCTCAGGGCGCTATTGTCGAGGGCCACCCCGTTCATGCCGATACTGTGCGTCGTGCCACTGTTCTTACTGGCGTTCAGGCCATAGTTAGCCCACGTCTGCGGCAGAAATTTATCCAGCGGTACGCTAACGGTCAGCGCCAGAAGCTGGTCGTTAGCGTAGGTCTTTGTACTTCCACTGCCGGACGCCGGGCTGCCATTTTTGCTGTATGTCCAGCTCACGCCATAGCTGATGTTGTGCCAGTCATTGTTGTAGCCGACACTCCACGACGCCATGGGTCTGTCAGCGTTCCAGTAATTTTCCCGCGCGGCGCTGAGCGTCAGCGCGCCCCGGTCACCGCCCAGCGTCTGACTCATGGTGAGCTCCAGACGGTTACGCCGTCGGTCCTGAAGTGCGCCGCTGTTCCCCCAGGAGTCCAGCACGTCCTGGAGTCCGTAATAGCCGCGCGTTGAATAACGGTACCCCGCAATCGAAAAGTTGGTGCCGGTATTAATGACGTTCTTGCTGTAACGCGCTCGCCAGGACTGCCCCTGCGTTTTTGCAGTATTGGCCGGCGTTGACCAGGCCTGGGTGACATCGACGGAAAGCGCGCCGAAATCCCCCATGTTTTTACCGGCGCCGACCGCAAGCGACTGATATTTGCTGGCACCCTGCCCCCCGCCATAGATCGTGATGCCCTTCTGAAGCCCATAAATCGCGGCGATCTGCCCGAACGGGGTTTTCTCCACGCTGCTGTTGTAGGCGCGATACTGCCCACCGGTGAGGGCATATTTCAGTCGCCCTTCGCGCTGCAATACCGGTACCGAGGCATACGGCAGCGTGAAATGCTGCTCGCTGCCATCGGCCTCTTTGATGGTCACGTCTAAATCGCCCGCGCCGCCGGTGGGATACATATCGTTAATTTCAAACGCGCCCGGCGCCACGTAGCTTTGGTAGATCTGATAGCCATTCTGGCGAATCACCACCTGAGCATTGGTGCGCGCGATCCCGCGGACCACTGGGGCATAGCCTTTCAGGGAATCCGGTAACATGTCATCATCCGAGGCCAGCTGAACCCCTCGAAAAGGCACGCTGTCAAAGACATCCGCCGGGGCGGAACTATCACCAAGGGTAAGCTGCGCTTTCAGGGGAATAACGGCACGTTGCAGATAGCTGTAGACCGTGTCCCATCGAGCTTTCCCCGTGCCATCCCGTGACCAGGTGGTGTAGTTGCGTAGACGCCACGGGCCAATATTTATCCCCGGACGCAGGTTCGCATACTGGCTGTTGCTGCTGGCCCCCTCACCCGCTTTCGCCCGGCTGTTCGCGCCGCTGAGGCTGTAATTGAGCATGGCTGCCGTTATCCCCTCATCCCACATCTCCGGCGGCACATAGCCTCTTGCCGGCAGATCGATGGCGGCCTGCGGAATACTCAACACCAGACGCTGG
The DNA here is from genome assembly GCF_050031465.1 of Enterobacter cloacae complex sp. 277I4. Classification (NCBI taxonomy): domain Bacteria; kingdom Pseudomonadati; phylum Pseudomonadota; class Gammaproteobacteria; order Enterobacterales; family Enterobacteriaceae; genus Enterobacter; species Enterobacter cloacae complex sp. 277I4. The sequence continues at coordinate 2,129,861 of NZ_JBLGWC010000001.1, read as the reverse complement.
GCACCAAACTGGAAATCGGCACTTGCATGGGGAATCGCCTGAAGATTGACGCATTCACCGTGTCCTGCACTGAGCGCAGGAAATAATGCCGTTTTCACCCCCCAGCGTTTTAATTGCGCAAGACTCAGACAAGGCTGCAATGACGCATCGCCGTTGTCGGCTTTGCTCGCGGTAAACTGAATATCCCCCGTCTCCAGAAACGCGTCGTCGACAATAATATCGACATGGTAGATCCCCGCTGCCTGCGAGCCTGATTCAAAGGCCGACAAATCGGCTTTATCCATGCCTGGATTATCCAGCTCAATTAATTCGGTGTTAAAGGCAACACTGGCATAGAGCGAGGTTGAGGATCCGCCAAACGCTAAGGCGATAAACATCGCCAGGCGTGCGGGTTTCATCGTGTTATTTACCGTCATTGCGAATTACCGGGTTAATGCAGGCGTTGCCGTTTGTGAAAGGATCACAAACTGGCTTGATGTAATACGCCGGGACTGCCATAGTCGTTAATAATTTTAAACGTGAGTGAATCTCCCCTTGCCTCATTGGGTAATACAAACCGGGCTGAGGCACCGGGTAACACGTAGGTCACATCGTCCAGCTTTTTCCCCCCCAGCGTAATTTCATTAAAATTGACGACATATTGCGTGGGGTTGTTGACCTGAATTTCATTCCCGGCGCGTTGCCAGGTTAATTTATTAGCCTGTTCTTCTGGCGTAGACGCCCGCAAACTTTCTGGCCGGTAGATCAGTTTGATGCGCGTTTTCACTGCTATTTGCAGGGCGTTCGTCTGTTTTGATGCTGAAGGGATCGCTTTAATATTCAGCCAAAATAAACTTTCCTGCTGCTGAGGCAGTGCACCCGCCATCACAATTCGCTCGACGTTTTTTTGCCCGCCATCCAGTCGGTATAACGGTGGGGTAATAATAAAAGGCGCTTTACCTGAATTAACTTCCGGCACATCTATCCATGACTGAATTAAATAAGGCGTCGCGTCAGGATTATTAATGCTTATTGACGCCTCTTTTTTTGTCCCATCGAAAATGATACGGGTGCCGCCAATAATCACTCCGGCCTGCGCTGTGCTCAGCGTCAGTGCTGACAGCGCTACGGCCAGTCCGGTTGTGTTGATAAAACGCATTGTAAACCTCATACCACAAAGGGGCCGGGATGGCCCCCTGCACATTGCTGCAAACGATTAGTTGTAAACCACGGAGAAGTTAGCGACAGAATTAGCCGGACCGGCGGTGACAGTCGCTGCGGTGGAAATATACTGAGCGTAGAAACTCAGGGTATTATCCGCGGTGCTGCTGAGCACATAGCTGTAGCTGTTGCTGCCGTGAAGCGGCAGATCCGCCTTATCCGCACTCATCAGGTTGATTGCCACTCCGGTCGCCGCTCCCGCCGCGGACGAATCAATCGCCAGCAGGCTGGAATTGGTGGCATCTGGCGTACCATCAAAGCGAACCTTCGCGTTAGTCACCGTCACCGGGCAATTTTTCAACACGATATTAAATTGCGTGGCTGCGGTTCTGGCCCCGGTGGTTGGAAACTCGGTCTTATAATAATCACCTAATACCACCACCTGGTTCTGCGAAGCCACATCAACGTCACAGGCGGAATCCAGAATATTTCCGTTAAAATTAACGGTACCTGCTGCGGCGAAAGCGTGGGTTGCTGTCAGGGCGGAACCCACTGCCAGCAGGGTTATCATCATTTTATTTTTCATCATCAAATCCTGTATCACTTTATTTATTACTGAAATCCAGATTACATAATTCGGGCTTCATCAGCCGATGACCGAAATTTATACAACTCTTTTTCGGCACACAATCTATTTTGAGGTCTAGCTGTAGACTTCTCTTTAACAAAATAAATACATTTCAGTTTTGAAATTTCTTAAGCCTTTCTATTTCCAGTCTACTTTTAGACCCCTAATTTACGTCCTTAGAATTCATATAATTAGGCTCGTCATTTACTGCGGTCTATTTTTGGACCCGTCTTAAATATTACACGACTCGCTGTTTTTTAAGATAATTCTCTATATCGATCAAATAATGATCGCGTCCGTGAGTGAGGTATCTGATGAACACCCGAATGGCTCCCAGTCTCGATAATGAAAAAGCCACCGTGCTTACGGCTAAACCCTATAAGCACATCGAGAAATTAATTGATCATCTTCTTCCATTGGCAGAGAGGCGCATACTGTCCCGGGGGGAAGTGCTCCACTATTATGCAAACGACGTGCGTCAGTGTTTTTTATTGCTCCAGGGCAGCGTGGCGTTGCACCGTCGGGGAGATGGCATCGTCTTAAATTCTGAATCCGCGCCGTTTATTCTTGGCGTGAGTAGCCAGTTCTCCTCAGAGCACCTGTATGTCAGGGCGCTGGAGACCTCCGAACTCGCCGGGGTTTCGCTGGAGCGTTTTAACGGCGTGATTGCGCAACACAATTTGTGGGAGCCGTTTTCGCATCTGCTGATCTATACCGCCTCCCGGGTCTATGAGCACTGCTCGCGGATCTCGCAGATGTCGGCCTATGACATCATCCGTTTTCAGCTGGTTGAATTGATGCAGGAGCCCGAAGCAATACGGCTGAACACCACGGCGGCCGCCTATATACAAAGTCGCACCTGGCTTTCGCGTAGCGGGATAATGCGGATCCTGGCCGAACTGCGCACCGGGAAGTACATTACGATGGAGCGAGGCGTGCTGCTTGATGTCCACCATCTGCCGCGGAAATACTGATTCAGGTGATGTCGGTAATAAGGAGTAACGCTATAATCAGAAAGATGATTCTTTCAGGTTCAGGTTATGTCCTCCACAGAAAAACCCCATCGTGGTTCTCCCTATGCGCAAGCGCTGATTACGCACTTACAACCTTACTCTACTGTCCGTCATCTCGATCGCGGGGAGCAGCTGGATCTGGTGGTTGATGGCCGGGGAATGAGTTATTTGATTCTGGAAGGGACCGTTGCCATTTACCGACGCAGCGACAATCTGATGCTGTCGACCGCGAAAAGCCCGGCGTTATTTGGAGTGGCTAATATTAATGACATCTTTTTTGACGACTACCTGAAAACGGTGACCACCTGCAAGATTGGAACGCTGACCGCAGAGCAACTCCACGTCATTATCCAGGAGAAGGCGCTGTGGGGGTTGATATCAAACCACCTGATGTTTATGTACAACCGGCTCTATAACACCGTCATGCCAAAGGGTGCTCCGACGGCCTATGAGATGATCCGCCAGCAGCTGATGTTATTAATGAATGAAGATGAATCTTATCGCCGGGAGATAACCGCAGAACGCTACATTCGCGATAAAACCCAGCTTTCCCGCAGCGGCGTGATGCGTATCCTGGCCGATCTCAAAACGGGGGGCTTTATTGAAATGGAAGATGGCAGGCTGATTAAAATCAATAAACTTCCCGCCCGGTACTGAATTGCAGACACAAAAAAGGCCGCGCTCGCGGCCTTTTCATTCTCTCAATGGACGTGAACGCCCAAGCGCCAGGCAAAATAGATCTCTTCTTTCAGTTCATTCGAAGAGAGCGCCAGCAAATCTGTAAACTCCAGTTCAAGCTGTTTCAGCTTTTTCAGGTACTGCGCCGGAGACAGGTTGCTGTTATCGCGACGTAAATATTCAATTGCCAGTTGCGTTGGGGTTATTTCAGTATCCATGATGTCCTCACTTGTGTACAAATCCTGACCAGTATATCACAACACCCTGGCGAGATTTTGACCAAATGCAAAAACATCAGGAAATTTACACTACCGCCGTCGTCAGCCTGGATGAGCAGCACAGCCGATCCTGCTCATCGAGAATATCAATCTGCCACACCTGATGACGGCTACCGGCGTGCAGCGCGCGGCAAATACCGCGCACCCGCCCGCTGCGCACCGAGCGAATATGGTTGGCGTTCACCTCAAGCCCGACGACCTTCTGCTCCCCTTCGGTGCAGAGATACCCCGCCACCGAGCCCAGGGTTTCGGCCAGCACCACGGACGCACCGCCGTGCAGTAAACCAAACGGCTGGTGCGTACGATGATCGACAGGCATGGTGGCCTCCAGATCATCTTCCCCAATGCGGATAAACTGGATATCCAGCAACCCGACCATATTCCCCTCGCCCATGGCGTTTAATGCCTGTAGCGTGACGGCACGTTTCCAGATCATCCGATAATCTCCAGTAAAGCCTGTAACGGATGGCGTACCCCGTTACCTTCAACACGTTTCACCTGGCTGCGGCAGGAGTAGCCCGTTGCCAGGCAGCGGTTTCGCGGCAAGCGCTGCATCGCCTGATGCCATGACAGCTCGTAAATACCGAGCGAGTTGGCGTGATTCTTCACTTCATGCCCGTAAGTGCCTGCCATGCCGCAGCAACCGACGCTGACACTCTCCAGCTTCGCGCCAAAGCGGGCAAAAATAGAGGCCCATTGCGCAGGTGCGCCCGGCAGCGCGGTGACTTCGGTACAGTGGCCAAACAGGTACCACGGCTCACCGCTGACCTCCATGGCGCTGGTCTGCTCGAGAGCCGCCGGCAGCCACTCGTGCACCAGCATAACGTGGAACGCCCCGCGTTTATCGCCCAGCGTCTGCTTATATTCATCGCGATAGCAGAGCACCAGCGCCGGATCGACACCCACCATCGGCATGCCCAGCCCGGCGACCCGGTTAAGGAAATCAGACGTTTTTTGCGCCGTTTTCGCGAAGCGGTTGAGGAAGCCTTTAATGTGTTGCGCCTTACCGTTAGGTGAGAACGGCAGAACCACCGGCTGATACCCCAGTTTTTCCGCCAGACGGACAAAATCGGCCACCACCTGCGCGTCGTAATAGCTGGTAAACGGATCCTGCACCACCAGCACCACCTTCGCTTTTTGCTCAGGACTTAACGCCTCAAGCTGCTCCAGGGTCATGTTTGCCGAGCGGTGCCCCACCAGCTGACGCTGCAGCGACGGCACCGAGAGCAGCGGCAGATCCACCATCCCGATATGTTTTTCGGAAAGCTTGCGCACCAGCGGCTGATTGATAAAGAAGTTGAACGTCTTTGGCGCGCGGGCCATCAGCGGGGCATAGCTCTCCACCGTTGCCACCAGATGGTCGCGCATTGGGCGCAGATAGCGCGTGTGGTAGAGCTGCAGGAAGCGCGAGCGGAACTCCGGTACGTCTATCTTAATCGGGCACTGGGTCGAACAGGCTTTACAGGCCAGACAGCCGGACATGGCCTCTTTCACCTCATGGGAGAAATCATACTCGCCCTTATTCGCATGCCAGCTGTTGCGGGTGCGCTCAATCAGGGAACGCAGGCTGGCCCGTTTTTCCGGCAACTCCTGCTCCAGCTTGAGCGGGTCGATACCGCGATCGGCCAGCAAACGCAGCCATTCGCGTACCAGCGTCGCCCGCCCTTTTGGCGAATGAATGCGGTTGCTGGTGATTTTCATCGACGGGCACATCGGGCTTTTCACGTCGAAGTTAAAGCACAGGCCGTTGCCGTTACACTCCAGCGCCCCGCGCCAGGACGCGCGCACGGCAATCGGGATTTGTCTGTCGTACGTGCCGCGCTTGACGGCATCCACCTGCAGCATGGGCGCGTCCACGCCTTCCGGCGGGCAAATTTTCCCCGGATTGAGACGGTTATTGGGATCGAACGCCGCTTTGACCTTGCGCAGCTCGCCGAAGAGCTGTTCACCAAAGAACGCCGGGCTGTACTCGGCGCGGAACCCTTTTCCGTGTTCCCCCCACAGCAGGCCGCCATATTTCGCGGTTAAGGCCACCACCTCATCGGAGATCTGTTTCATCAGGATCTCCTGCTGCGGATCGCACATGTCCAGGGCCGGACGCACATGCAGCACCCCGGCATCAACGTGGCCGAACATGCCATAGCTCAGGCCGTGGCTGTCCAGCAGCGCACGGAATTCAACGATATAATCCGCCAGATGCTCAGGAGGGACGCAGGTATCTTCGGCAAACGGAATCGGCTTCGCGGCGCCTTTGGCATTGCCGAGCAGCCCCACCGCTTTTTTACGCATCGCGTAGATACGCTCAATGCCGGCCAGGTCGTTACAGAGCTGCCAGCCAATGACCCCACCTTCGCCGTGGGCGATCAGTTCATCAAGCCGCTGACAGAGCGTGGTCACCTGGCTATCGATAAGTTCTGCATCGTCTCCGGCAAATTCAACGATGTTAAGCCCAAGCATCTCTTTGTCCGGCACATCGGTAATCAGCTCCCGCACCGAGTGCCAGACGATATCTTCCCGCGCCAGATTAAGCACCTTCGAGTCAACGGTTTCCACCGACAGCGCCTGCGCCTCCACCATAAACGGGGCATTACGCAGCGCGGAATCAAAGGAGTCATATTTGACGTTCACCAGGCGGCGCACTTTGGGCAGCCGGGTGATATCCAGCCGCGCCTCGGTAATAAACGCCAGCGTTCCTTCGGAGCCGGTCAGCACACGGGTCAAATCAAACTGGGTCAGTTCGTCGTTAAAGACGTGACGCAGGTCGTAACCGGTCAGGAAACGGTTCAGTTTGGGGAATTTGTCGAGGATCAGCTGGCGGTTATCGCGACAGCGTTCCAGCACGGTGCGATAGATGCGCCCGCTTGCGGTGTTCTCTTTACCCAGCGTTTCCGCCAGCTCGACCGGCACAGGCTGGGTATCCAGGATATCGCCGCCCAGCAGCACCGCCCGTACGCCCAGAACGTGATCGGAGGTTTTTCCGTAGACCAGCGAACCCTGCCCGGAGGCATCGGTGTTGATCATCCCGCCGATGGTTGCCCGGTTGCTGGTAGAAAGCTCGGGCGCAAAAAAGTAGCCGTAGGGCTTCAGATACTGGTTGAGCTGATCCTTAATCACGCCCGCTTCAACGCGAACCCATCCCTCTTCAGGATTGATCTCGATGATGCGGTTCATATAGCGCGACATATCAATGATGATGCCCTGGTTCAGGGCCTGGCCATTTGTTCCGGTGCCGCCGCCGCGCGGGGTGAACACCAGAGCGCTAAAACGCTCTTGTGTCGCCAGCCGGGCAATCAGCGCCACATCGGCCGTTGAACGTGGAAAGACGACTGCATCGGGAAGAAGCTGGTAAATACTGTTATCGGTCGCCATCGTCAGCCTGTCGGCATAGTTCGTGGCGGTATCACCTGTAAAACCCTGTTGCTCCAGTGCCTGCAAAAAATTAAGCACCAGCTGAACGACGCCAGGTGCTTGAGAAATCTGTGGGATCATGACTGTCGACCCTAATTAGAGTAGTGTGAAATCGTTTGCGTTGTGTCTGGAAAGTTTTATCACATTTTTTTCTTATGTGCTTCGCTGAATTACGGGCAAAATCCGCCTGTCAAAAATCGCTGATATCATTAATGATTAGAGTGACGCGGTTATCCGTTCCCGCCAGCCTCGCTGGTGTTTATTAAGGAAAGTTTCATTTATGGTCAATCTTCGCCAGCCCAGGGATGTTGCGCAAATTTTGCTGTCGGTGCTGTTTCTGGCCCTCATGATTATTGCGTGTCTGTGGATTGTTCAACCTTTCATACTTGGCTTCGCCTGGGCCGCAACGGTGGTCGTGGCGACCTGGCCGGTGCTGTTACGTTTGCAGAAACTGCTGTTTGGCCGCCGTGGTCTTGCGGTACTGGTCATGACCCTGCTGCTGTTCCTGCTGTTTATTATTCCGATTGCGCTGCTGGTGAACAGCCTTGTCGATTCCAGTGGCCCGGTTATTCGCGCCGTCACCAGCGGTGATTTAACGCTGCCGGATCTCGCCTGGCTGAACAGCATTCCGGTGGTAGGCGCCAAACTTTACAGCGGCTGGCATAGCCTGCTGGAGATGGGCGGCAGCGCGTTGATGGCGAAAGTGCGTCCGTATATTGGCACCACCACCACCTGGTTTGTGGGTCAGGCGGCACATATTGGCCGCTTTATGATGCACTGTGCGCTGATGCTGGTCTTCAGCGCCCTGCTCTACTGGCGCGGTGAGCAGGTAGCGTTGGGCGTTCGCCATTTCGCCACCCGACTGGCCGGTAAACGCGGCGATGCCGCAGTTCTGCTGGCGGCGCAGGCCGTGCGGGCGGTTGCGCTTGGGGTGGTCGTCACGGCGCTGGTGCAGGCGGTGCTGGGCGGTATTGGCCTGGCCATTTCTGGCGTGCCGTACGCTACCGTCTTTACGGTGGTGATGCTGATGACCTGTCTTGCACAACTGGGGCCGTTGCTGGTGCTGGTCCCCAGCATCATCTGGCTTTACTGGACGGGGGATACCACGTGGGGAACCGTTCTGCTGGTCTGGAGCTGCGTGGTCGGCACCATGGATAACGTGATTCGTCCCATCCTCATCCGCATGGGCGCGGACCTGCCGCTGATCCTGATCCTCTCCGGCGTCATTGGCGGGTTAATCGCCTTTGGGATGATCGGTCTGTTTATTGGACCGGTGCTGCTTGCCGTCACCTGGCGTCTCTTCTCCGCCTGGGTACACGAAGTGCCGCCGCCGGGAACTGACCCGGATGTGATTTTGAGCGAACTCGAAGAGCTGGAAGAGAAGAATACGCAGTAAAAGGGATTGCCGGGTGGCGTTGACGCTTACCCGGCCTACATTCTCCTTGGTAATACTTAAATGTTGCTAAACTATTTATTCGTTGCGCACTGGTCCGACCCGCCTTTTTTGCTCTAAGTCCGCTATTCACCTCAAGAAATCTTTACTTCTCTTTAACTATTGAGACGAATCTGATCGACGCTCAAGGTTGGCATGCCTACTATTAGCTCACGGTTATAAATCAACACCTTGATTTATAAGCATGGAAATCCCCTGAGTGAAACAACGAATTGCTGTGTGTAGTCTTTGCCCATCTCCCACGATGGGCTTTTTTTTATCCTGGCTACGCGTGCTGAACCTGACAGGTGCTTAGCATGCGCCATTCAGCAGGCAGCACCCGCGTCTCTCCCGTCACATTGACCGTCACCACGTCGCGAATATCCGCCGACGATGCTCCCACCTGTAGCTCAAACTCGCCCGGCTCGACAATGCGTTTGCCGTCCCGACGGGTAAAGTTGAACATCTCCACGGGCAGCGTAAAGGTGAGCGTGGCCGTTTCGCCCGGCGCGAGCGCCACGCGCTGGAACGCTTTCAGCTCCTGAAGCGGCCGCACCTGCGTGGCAACCTTATCCCGGACGTACACCTGCACCACCTCGCTGCCGCTGCGTTCACCGCGGTTGGTGACGTCAATACTCAACACAACCTCGCCGTCCACCGGTAAGCTGTTTTGCGCGAGGCGTGCTGCGCCCCAGTTAAATTGCGTCCAGCCAAGGCCGAAACCAAAGGGATAGCGGGAGCCAAAGTGGAACGCGAATGGCGTGCCGCCGCTTTTCAGCTTGTGGTTGTAGTAGTACGGCATGGCGCCCGCACTTTTCGGCACGCTCACCACCAGACGTCCCTGCGGCTCCGCGCGGCCGGTTAACACATCGGCAATTGCCCAGCCCCCTTCCTGCCCAGGTGCCCAGGCCATCATCAGCGCCGCGACCTTATCTTCCAGCCCCTGAAGATTGTACGGCCGCCCACCGGTCATCACGACAATCACCGGTTTGCCCGTGGCGACCAGGGCTTCCAGCAGTTGTTGCTGAACGCCAGGCAGATGCAGGGAATCGGTATCGGATCCTTCCCCTACCGTGCCGCTCTGGAACAAACCGGCGAGGTCGCCGACGCAGGCCACCACCACGTCGCTCTCCTGCGCGGCGTTCACGGCTTCGGGGATCAGCGCGGTACTTTGCGACACCGGCGACTGCTGCATCGGTTTGCCCCCGCTGTCACCCGGGAAGACCGGCGCGCCCGCCATTCGTTTTTCGATGATGTGACACCCTTTGGCATAACGCACGTTCGACGCGCCCAGATAGTGCTCCAGCGCCGCGCGCAGGGTCGTCACCTGCGACGTTTCGTCAACCATATCGCTGATAATCAAATGCACCGGGAAGCTGTAGCCGCTGAGCAACGCCAGCGGATCGTCCGCCGTGGGTCCCACCACCGCCACGCGGGGTTTGCCGCCGAGAGGCAAAATGCCGTTATTCTCCAGCAGCGTCAGCGAACGGGTCGCCACCTCACGTGCAACCTGCCGGGTGGTCTCATTTTGCAAATCAATGCCACTTTCATCGGCATACGGTTTTTCAAACAGGCCGAGACGGAATTTTTCGGTCAGCACGCGTCCTACAATCTCGTCCACTTTCGCCATGGAGATCAGACCACGCTCAACGGCCTCGGCCAGATGGCGGGCGCAGTCATCTTTCGGCAGCTCAACATCAAGCCCGGCGTTAAAGGCCAGCGCGGCGGATTCGGTCGCATCATGCGAGACCCCGTGATGCTGATGCAGCAGGCTGACGCCGCCATAGTCCGCCACAACGATCCCGTCAAAGCCCCACTGTTCGCGCAGGACGGTGGTCAGCAGGAAGTGGTCACTGTGCCCCGGCTGATTGTCGATATCGTGGTAGGCAGGCATCACCGACCCGGCATTGGCCAGCTTCACCGCCATTTCAAACGGCAGCAGGAAGGTATCATTCAGTTCGCTAAAGCCCAGATGAACCGGGGCATGGTTGCGCGCTCCCTCGCTGAACGAGTGGCCCACATAGTGCTTAAGCGTGGCCAGCAGATCGCGTTTATCGCCCTGCAGCCCTTTAACGTAGGCCGTGGCCATCACGCCCACCAGCCAGGGATCTTCGCCAAAGGTCTCTTCCGTGCGCCCCCAGCGCACATCACGGGAGACATCCAGCACCGGGGCCAGCCCCTGCTGGCAGCCCACGGACCGCGCCTCTTTGCCTATCTGCTCGGCTGCCCGCTGTACCAGCGCCGGATCCCAGGTTGAACCGTAGTTGAGCGATGACGGGAACAGCGTGGCCGCTTTGCACAACAACCCCACCAGACACTCCTCATGGAACAGCGCCGGAATGCCGAGCCGCGTCTCTTCCATCATCATCCGCTGCAGACGGTTGGCGGCGCGCACGCCGGTTTGCGCATCAACGATATGGGTACCCAGCGGACGGGTAATCTGCCCGACGCCCAGCTTAAGCCGTTCGCTGAGCGAGGCCTGTTCACTCACCCCCGCGAATTCATCACTCAAGTCGCTGCGTTCACGGTGGTTGCCGTTTTCATCGAGGATCAGCCAGTACGCGTGCATCTGGGCGAACTTCTCTTCCGGGGTCATGCGTGCCAGCAAGTCGGCGACGCGCTCGTGCACGGGACGTCCCGCGTCCTTATAGATTGCAGTCATGTTTTACTCCTGTAGGGCGGAAGGGGCAGCCGGGCTGAGTTGCCCTGCTTCTGGCCGCACGTCGCGCTTGCTGGCCAGTTCGCGGGCGATGGAATCCACCAGCCGACTGTTGAGTTTGTAGATGGCAAGCAGCGCGACCATGCAGAGGAACAGCACGCACGGAATGAGGGTAAACAGTGCGTTAATGGTCGTGAGTACGTGCGGCGTCTGGGTTGCCTGGCCTGGCGCGTAATCCACCATCCCGAGCACCCAACCCACCACTGCCCCACCCAACGCCAGACCAAATTTGATGGCGAACAGCGCGGTGGAGAAGACCAGACCATCGAGCCGGCGACCGCTGCGGTGCTCTTCATAGTCGACCACATCGGAGAACATGGTCCACTGCAGCGGCGTGGTCAGGTTCTGGATGAAGCTAAAGACAATATTGAGGCCGAAAATCAGCCAGACCTGTGAAGGCGGCAGGAAGAAGATCAGCGCCCCAAAAATCACGAAGGAAATAATGGTCCACTGATAGGCACGTACGCGGTCAAATTTCCCCAGCAGCCGTTCGGATAATAATGCGCCACTTAAGGAGGCCACCATCCCGGAGACGATAAAGGCAAACACCAGTTCCGGACGCAACAGCACATAATTCACGTAATACATCGTGGCAGAGCCGCGCGTCACGACCGCCGTTAACAGCAAAATATTAAACAGGAACACAATTCGCCACTGGCTGTTCCCGGCCAGCAGTTTTAAATCGGTGAGCATGGAGCCAGAAGTATCATTCCGCGGAGAATAGCGCTCGCGGGTCATCAGGAAGCAGCAGAAGAATAAAATAATCCCCAGTAATCCCATCAGGCTCATGGCATAGAAATAGCCTTTCTGTACGTTGCCCTGTCCAAGATGCGAAACCAACGGCAAAGCGATAACCGTCACAATCAACCCGCCGATAAACGACAGGCCAAAGCGCCACGACTGCAGCGAATGGCGCTCGCGCGGATCCAGCGTCAGCGCGCCCGGCATGGCGCAGTAAGGGACGTTAATGGCGGAATAGATGAGGCTTAAAATCCCGTAGGTCACACAGGCATAGACGATTTTCGCCGTGGGCCCGACGTCGGGAACGTAGAACGTAATGAGGCAGCTTACGCCAAACGGAATGGCAAACCACAGCAGCCATGGACGGAAACGACCGTGACGCGTTTGGGTGCGATCCACCAGCGCGCCGATACAGGGATCAATAAAGGCATCGACCACGCGTACCACTAAAAACATGGTGCCCATAATGGCCGCGGGTAAACCGAAAACGTCTGTATAGAAATAAGCAAGAAATAACGTCGCTGTTTGCCAGACCAGCGCACTGGCCATATCACCTAAGCCATAACCTATTTTATCTTTGGTACGCAGTACAGAGGAGATTGTCATTTGTTATTTGCCTTTTTATCAGGTTAAAACGTATTTCAACCAGTTGCGCAAAATCCTGTTGATTTGCGCGGTAAGGCTCAAGTATTAGCAACCCTTTGTGTGCTAACAATTGTCTAAATTAACAGACAAATTATGATATTTGGTTTTTTACTTTATTTGTGATGGGGAGCAAATATAAGCGGAAATAAAAAAGGCGAGGATTATTTCCCTCGCCTTTTCAGATACGGAAGACGTTACTTGTTCAGTTCAGCCAGGCTCAGCCAGGTTTGCACCACGGTGTCCGGGTTGAGGGAAAGACTGTCGATCCCCTCTTCCATCAGCCAGGCCGCGAAGTCTTCATGGTCAGAAGGGCCCTGGCCACAAATCCCGACGTATTTACCCTGTTTCTTCGCCGCACGGATGGACATCGACAGCAGGGCTTTCACCGCCTCGTTGCGTTCGTCGAACAGCTCAGAGACCACGCCGGAATCACGGTCCAGACCCAGCGTCAGCTGCGTCATGTCGTTCGAACCGATAGAGAAGCCGTCGAAGTGCTCCAGGAACTGCTCTGCCAGCAGGGCGTTGGACGGGATCTCACACATCATGATGATCTTCAGCCCATTTTCGCCGCGCTTCAGCCCCTGACGCGCCAGCTCGTCCACCACCGCTTTCGCCTGGTCCACGGTACGTACGAACGGGATCATGATCTCAACGTTAGTCAGCCCCATGTCGTTGCGCACGCGTTTTACCGCTTCACATTCCAGCGCGAAGCAGTCGCGGAAGCTGTCGGAGACATAACGTCCGGCCCCACGGAAGCCCAGCATCGGGTTCTCTTCTTCCGGCTCGTAACGCTCGCCGCCCACCAGGTTGGCGTATTCGTTAGACTTAAAGTCCGACAGACGCACGATCACGCGCTTCGGATAAAACGCCGCACCGAGCGTCGCGATCCCTTCGGTCAGACGGCCAACATAAAACTCTTTCGGCGAGTCGTAGCCTTTCATCATCTCGCGAATTTCGTTCTGCAGCTTTGCGTCCTGGTCGTCAAATTCCAGCAGCGCGCGCGGGTGAACGCCAATCATACGGTTGATGATGAATTCCAGACGCGCCAGGCCCACGCCTTCGTTCGGCAGGCAGGCGAAGTCAAACGCGCGGTCCGGGTTACCGACGTTCATCATGATCTTCAGCGGCAGGTCCGGCATGGTATCGACGCTGGAGCTTTTCACGCTGAAGTCAAGGATGTCAGCATACACGTAGCCGGTATCCCCTTCGGCACAGGAGACGGTCACGTTCTGTCCGTCCTTCATGCGTTCGGTTGCGTCACCGCACCCGACAACCGCCGGGATCCCCAGCTCGCGGGCGATGATCGCCGCGTGACAGGTACGCCCGCCACGGTTGGTGACGATAGCCGCGGCTTTCTTCATGATCGGTTCCCAGTCCGGGTCGGTCATGTCGGTTACCAGCACGTCGCCCGGTTCAATACGGTTCATCTCGCTGATATCGTGGATCACTTTCACCGGACCGGCACCAATGCGGTGACCAATCGCGCGACCTTCCGCCACGATTTTGCCCTGCGCGTGGAGGGTATAACGCTCCATCACCTGGCCGCGGGAGCGAACCGTTTCCGGGCGCGCCTGGACGATGAACAGCTTGCCGGTGTGACCGTCTTTGGCCCATTCGATGTCCATCGGACGGCCGTAGTGTTTTTCAATCTGCACCGCCTGCTTCGCCAGCTCCTGCACTTCGGCGTCGGTCAGGGAGAAGCGGTCGCGCAGCTCCTGCGGTACATCTTCAATCTTCACCTGCTTGCCATGCTCCTGGGTCGGGGCATAGATCATGCGGATTTTTTTCGAGCCCATGGTGCGGCGAACTACCGCCGGACGGTTAGCGGCAAGCGTCGGTTTGTGGACGTAGAATTCGTCAGGGTTCACAGCCCCCTGCACCACCATCTCACCCAGGCCCCACGCGGAGGTGATGAATACCACCTGGTCGAAGCCGGACTCGGTATCAATGGAGAACATCACGCCGGAAGAGCCCACGTCGGAACGCACCATACGCTGTACGCCCGCAGAGAGCGCGACGCCGCGATGGTCATAGCCCTGATGCACGCGATAGGAGATAGCGCGATCGTTAAACAGGGAGGCGAACACGTGTTTCACCGCCACCAGCACCGCGTCATACCCCTGAACGTTCAGGAAGGTTTCCTGCTGTCCGGCGAACGAGGCATCCGGCATGTCTTCTGCGGTTGCAGAGGAGCGCACGGCGAAAGAGGCCTGCGCATCATCAGCGGAGAGCTGGTTGTACGCATCGTGAATGGCTTTTTCCAGTTCCGGCTGGAAAGGTGTGTCGATAATCCACTGGCGGATCTGCGCCCCGGCTTTAGCAAGCGCGGTAACGTCATCAATATCCGTTTTATCCAGCAGGTCGTAAATGCGCTGGTTTACACCGCTCTGGTCTAAAAACAGGTTAAACGCATCGGCGGTCGTGGCAAACCCGTTTGGTACGGAGACACCCATACCGGACAGATTTGTAATCATTTCACCCAGGGAGGCATTTTTGCCCCCAACTCTGTCTACATCATTCATGCCGAGTTGGTTATACCAAAGCACCAGCGGTGACGAGCCATTGTTGGACATCGAAACAATCCTTTTGTGATATTTGATCGGAGTAAGAAACACCTGACTACGTATTTATACTGGCATATTTATTTACGCTAAAAAAACGGTGAATCGTGTAAGCAATTTAAATTTTCAACTTTTCGGATACTTTCCCTCCACCGGATAAGCCGATGATTCCTATATATTCAGCCAAAAACCACAAAAATGACGTCGCTATTTGAAAAATGAAATCCACTTTTCAGGAAAATCAAAAACACCATTTCATTTTAAATTCAGATAACTTCTTTGCTGTGCAATTAACTTTTTTAATTTATGCTTTCAGACAATTAGGTCCGATATTCAGGGTGGATAAAATGGATAATGCTGTCGATCGCCACGTTTTTTATATTTCTGATGGTACGGCGATTACCGCCGAGGTGCTGGGGCATGCGGTGATGTCACAGTTCCCCGTTTCGATTAACAGCATCACGCTGCCGTTTGTGGAAAATGAGAGCCGCGCGCGGGCGGTCAAGGACCAGATTGATGCCATTTACCAGCAGACGGGCGTACGGCCGCTGGTGTTCTACTCCATCGTGATCCCGGAAATTCGCAACATCATTCTGCAAAGCGAAGGCTTTTGTCAGGATATCGTGCAGGCGCTGGTGGCCCCGCTGCAGAGCGAGCTGAAGCTCGACCCGACCCCCATCGCCCACCGAACCCACGGGCTGAACCCCGGCAACCTGACCAAATACGATGCGCGTATCGCCGCCATTGACTACACCCTGGCGCATGACGACGGCATCTCGCTGCGAAACCTCGACCAGGCGCAGGTCATTTTGCTGGGCGTCTCGCGCTGCGGCAAAACCCCTACCAGCCTCTACCTGGCGATGCAGTTTGGTATTCGTGCCGCCAACTACCCGTTCATTGCCGATGATATGGACAATCTGGTGCTGCCTGCCGCCCTGAAGCCGCTGCAGCACAAGCTGTTCGGGCTGACCATTAATCCGGAGCGCCTTGCCGCCATCCGCGAAGAGCGCCGCGAGAACAGCCGCTACGCCTCCATGCGCCAGTGTCGAATGGAGGTCTCCGAAGTGGAAGCACTGTACCGCAAAAACCAGATCCCGTGGCTGAACAGCACCAACTATTCGGTCGAAGAGATCGCCACCAAAATTCTCGACATCATGGGCCTTAATCGTCGCATGTACTAATATGCTAGTACATTAGCTCAGATTCAGGTATCATCCACCACATCCTCGGGGCGGAGCCGCCCCGAACTTGAAATCAGCAGGGATTGGTTTAAGGTGATGCCCATCACTTCCCGGTAGTCTGCCGATGAAGCCAAAAATTTCTGAGACATTCCATGAATAAAACCGACGAACTCCGCACAGCGCGCATTGACAGCCTGGTTACACCGGCTGAACTGGCACAGCGGCATCCACTTTCCGCAGGCGTTGCGGAGCATGTTACGGCCTCGCGCCGACGCATTGAAAAAATTCTTAATGGTGAAGACAAACGTCTTCTGGTGGTAATTGGCCCCTGCTCGATCCATGACCTGGACGCGGCGATGGATTATGCAAAACGGCTACAGGGGCTGCGGGAACAACACCAGCATCGCCTTGAGATCGTGATGCGGACCTACTTTGAAAAACCCCGTACCGTGGTGGGCTGGAAAGGATTAATTTCAGACCCCGATCTCAACGGCAGCTATCGCGTTAACCATGGGATTGAGCTGGCACGTAAGCTGCTTTTGCAGGTGAATGAGCTGGGCGTTCCCACGGCCACCGAGTTTCTCGATATGGTGACCGGCCAGTTTATCGCCGATCTGATCAGCTGGGGCGCGATTGGCGCGCGGACCACCGAGAGCCAGATCCACCGTGAAATGGCCTCTGCCCTCTCCTGCCCGGTCGGGTTTAAAAACGGAACCGATGGCAACACCCGGATTGCGGTCGATGCGATCCGCGCTGCGCGTGCCAGCCACATGTTCCTCTCGCCGGATAAGAGCGGTCAGATGACCATCTACCAGACCAGCGGCAACCCGTACGGGCATATCATTATGCGCGGCGGCAAGAAACCGAACTATCACGCCGGGGATATCGCCGCGGCCTGTGAAACGCTGGCCGAGTTCGATCTGCCGGAACATCTGGTGGTGGACTTCAGCCACGGTAACTGTCAGAAACAGCACCGTCGCCAGCTGGATGTCTGCGATGAGATCTGCCAGCAGATCCGCAGCGGTTCAAGCGCCATTGCGGGCATTATGGCCGAAAGCTTTATCCGCGAAGGCACGCAGAAAATCGTGTCGGGTCAGCCGCTGGTTTACGGCCAGTCGATCACCGACCCGTGCCTGAGCTGGGAAGACAGCGAACTGCTGCTGGAGAAGCTGGCGTCGGCGATCGATACGCGCTTCTAACCCCCCGCCGGGTGGCGCTGCGCTTACCCGGCCTACGATCCGTGCCCTTCTCCCTCTCCCTGTGGGAGAGGGTCGGGGTGAGGGCATCTGACCGCACTTCACCCACAAATTTGATCCTCTCACCCTTTTTTCACAAAAACGCTTGCCGCGAATTTGCAGTTTATTGATAATGATTATCATTGTTACATTGATTGTTATTTATAAACATTATGTCACGTACGGATAACACTGCGGCAACGCCGCCAAAAACAGACACAGTATCCGCCCCCGCCGAGCGTCGCATTGACAGCAAAACCCTGCTGGGCGATGAGGGACGGGTCATTATCGAGCATGACGGTCAACGCTACCTGCTGCGCCAGACCCATGCCGGAAAATTGATCCTCACAAAATAAACAACACAAAAACTCCGCCAGCCACCCAGGTGAACCCCAGGCAGCCAGCACTTTCAATTCTTAATGGAGAGTTGCTATGCCACACCTGCCTTCCGCGCCTTTACGTCCGTCACTTCTGGCGCTGGCGATTGTCAGCACCCTGCCGGGCGTCGCGTTTGCTACCACAGATGAAATGACCGTGACCGCCACGGGTAACGCCCGTAGCGCCTTCGAAGCCCCCATGATGGTGAGCGTGATTGACGCCAGCACACCGGATAAACAAACTGCCAGCTCGGCAGCCGACCTGCTGCGTAACGTCCCCGGCCTGACGCTCGATGGCACCGGACGCACCAACGGCCAGGACGTTAACCTGCGCGGTTATGACCGTCGCGGCGTGCTGGTACTGGTTGACGGCGTGCGCCAGGGAACCGACACCGGCCACCTGAACAGCACGTTCCTCGATCCGGCGCTGATTAAACGTATCGAAGTGGTGCGCGGTCCGTCGGCCCTGCTATACGGCAGTGGCGCGCTGGGCGGTGTGATTGCCTATGAGACCGTCGATGCCAAAGATCTGCTGGAGCCGGGTAAAAACAGCGGCTATCGGGTGTTCGCTACCGGTGCGACGGGCGATCACAGCATCGGCATGGGGGCCAGCGCCTATGGTCGCACCGATACCCTGGACGGGCTGCTCTCCTGGTCTAGCCGGGATCGTGGCGATCTGCGCCAGAGTGACGGCACCACCGCCCCAAACGACGAATCCATTCAGAACATGCTGGCGAAGGGCAGCTGGAAAATCGACGCGGCACAGAGCCTGAGCGGCTCCCTGCGCTATTACAATAACGCTGCACAGGAGCCGAAAAACCCGCAAACCAGTACAGCAGACAGCAGCAGTAACCCGCTGACCGACCGCTCCACCATCCAGCGTGACGCGCAGCTCGGCTATCACCTTGCTCCACAGGGTAACGACTGGCTGAACGCCGACGCGAAAATTTACTGGTCCGAAGCGCGTATCAACGCCCAGAACATCGACGGCAGCGGTGAGTTTCGCAAACAGACCACCAAAGGCGGCAAAGTGGAGAACCGCACCCGCCTGTTCAGCGATTCCTTTGCCTCACATCTGCTGACCTACGGCGGTGAGTATTATCGTCAGGAGCAACGCCCGGGCGGGGCAACAACGGGCTTCCCGCAGGCACAAATCGATTTCAGCTCCGGCTGGCTGCAGGATGAAATCACCCTGCGCGACCTCCCCGTGACCCTTCTTGGCGGCACGCGCTACGACAACTACCGCGGCAGCAGCGACGGCTACAAGGATGTGGATGCCGATAAGTGGTCCTCCCGCGCCGGGTTAACCGTCAGCCCGACCGACTGGCTGATGCTGTTCGGCTCTTACGCGCAGGCGTTCCGCGCGCCAACCATGGGCGAAATGTATAACGACGCCAAACACTTCTCCATTGGCCGCTTCTATACCAACTACTGGGTGCCCAACCCCAATCTGCGCCCGGAAACCAACGAAACGCAGGAGTATGGTTTTGGTCTGCGCTTTGATGATCTGATGCTGGCCAACGATGCACTGGAGTTTAAAGCCAGCTATTTCGATACCAACGCCAAAGACTACATCTCCACCACCGTCGATTTTGCGGCGGCGACCACCATGTCATATAACGTCCCGAACGCCAAAATCTGGGGCTGGGACGTGATGGCGAAATACTCCGCCGACCTGTTCAATCTCGACCTCGCCTATAACCGCACGCGCGGAAAAGATACCGACACGGGCGAGTACATTTCCAGCATTAACCCGGATACCGTCACCAGCAAGCTGGATATTCCGCTGGCACAAAGCGGCTTCTCCGTCGGCTGGATCGGCACCTTTGTCGATCGCTCAACGCACATCAGCAGCAGCTACAGCGAGCAACCCGGCTACGCGGTTAACGATTTCTACGTGAGCTACACCGGCCAGGCGCAGCTTAAAGGCGTCACCACGACGCTGGTGCTGGGCAACGCCTTCGACAAACAATACTGGTCGCCACAGGGCATTCCGCAGGATGGCCGAAACGGGAAGATTTTCGTCAGTTATCAATGGTAATCCCCGCCCCGGCTGGCCGGGGCAATGCTTTGAGAGGAAAAGACAATGAATCACTACACACGCTGGCTTGAGCTAAAAGAAGAAAATCCGGGTAAGTACGCGCGCGACATTGCAGGTTTAATGAACATCAGCGAAGCCGAGCTGAC
Source organism: Enterobacter cloacae complex sp. 277I4 (assembly GCF_050031465.1). NCBI lineage: Bacteria > Pseudomonadati > Pseudomonadota > Gammaproteobacteria > Enterobacterales > Enterobacteriaceae > Enterobacter > Enterobacter cloacae complex sp. 277I4. The sequence goes on along the minus strand of NZ_JBLGWC010000001.1, from coordinate 2,109,638 downwards.
CTTCGCCCGTGTGGGCCATGACGCCTGGCGCCTGCGCGGTGACGTCCGCGAGATCCTGGCCGCGCTGGAAGCGGTGGGCGAAACCAAATGCATCTGCCGCAACGACTACGCCGTTCACGAGCAGGTCGGCGCCTTTACCCATCAACACCTGAGCGGCCACGCCGGACTGATCCTCAACCCGCGCGCGCTGGATCTGCGCCTGTTCCTTAACCAGTGGGCGAGCGTATTTCATATCAGCGAGGCCACCGCCCACGGCGAGCGGCAGAGCATTCAGTTCTTCGACCACCAGGGCGACGCCCTGCTGAAGGTTTACGCCACGGATAACACCGACCTCACCGCCTGGGGCGATCTGCTCACCCGCTTTATCTTTGCCGGGAATCCGCCGCTGGCGTTGAAAACGGCCGATGTCCCGGCTCACGCTGAAAACCCGGACGCCTCGCTCGTGGACACAGAGTGGCGTGCCATGACCGACGTGCATCAGTTCTTCAGCCTGCTCAAGCGTCACAACCTCAGCCGCCAGCAGGCGTTTCGCCTGGTGGGCGACGATCTGGCTTGCAGGGTCGACAACACCGCGCTGGCCCAGCTGCTGGAAACGGCGCGCCAGGACGGGAACGAAATCATGATTTTCGTCGGCAACCGCGGCTGCGTGCAGATCTTCACCGGCGTGGTGGAAAAACTGATGCCGATGAAGGGCTGGCTGAACATCTTCAACCCGGCTTTCACCCTCCATCTGCTGGAAGGCGCCATCGCCGAATCCTGGGTCACGCGCAAACCGACGGCTGACGGGCATGTCACCAGCCTGGAGCTGTTTGCCACCGACGGCACGCAGATTGCCCAGCTGTACGGCCAGCGGAGCGAAGGCGAACCCGAGCAGAGTCAGTGGCGCAGCCAGATCGACGCCTTAACGGCAAAAGGGCTGGCCGCATGAAAAAATGGCTTGCCCTGATCAGCGCCCTGCCGCTGCTGGCACTTGCTGCGCCGCAGGAGAAAATCGTCGCGCTCGGCGGCGACGTCACCGAGATTGTCTATGCGCTCGGCGCGGCATCTTCGCTGGTGGCACGCGACAGCACCAGCCAGTGGCCACAGGCGGCGAACACGCTGCCGGACGTGGGCTATCTGCGCCAGCTAAATGCCGAAGGCATTTTGTCCATGCGCCCCACGCTGGTGCTGGCCAGTGCACAGGCACAGCCGTCTCTGGCGTTAAAACAGGTAGAGCAGAGTCACGTCAGGGTGATCACCGTTCCGGCAGGCAATGACCTCAGTGTTATCGATGAAAAGGTTCGGGTTATTGCTGAGGCGACGCACCACGAGGCAGAAGGGGAAACGCTGCGCAACTCGCTGCGTCAGGCGCTGTCGGCGCTTCCCGCGTCACCGCTCAATAAACGGGTGCTGTTTATTCTCAACCACGGCGGGATGACCGCGATGGCCGCCGGGCAACAAACCGCAGCGGATGCTGCCATTCGTGCGGCAGGGCTGCAGAACGCGATGCAGGGTTTCACTCGCTATCAGCCGCTGTCTCAGGAAGGCGTTATCGCCAGCCAGCCCGACCTGGTGGTGATCTCGCAGGATGGCGTGAACGCTCTGGGTGGGGCGGATGCGGTGTGGCAACTGCCCGGTCTGGCGCAAACTCCAGCGGGACGTCACCGCCAGATGCTGGCCATCGACGATATGGCGCTGCTGGGCTTTAGCGTGCGAACGCCACAGGCGATCCAGCAGTTACGCCGTAAAGCGGAGCAACTGCCCTGATGTCCCGACGCGCCGTACTGGCATTGTGGTTGCTGGCCGCGCTGCTGGCCGTCATGACGCTGGCGGCCAGCGGTGTGGGCGCGTTGCGCCTGCCGGTCAGCCTGCTGTGGACCGGCAGCGACGACGCGCTGCGTCAGATCTGGCTGACGATCCGCCTGCCCCGCGTGCTGCTGGCGCTGGCAATCGGCGGCTCACTGGCGCTGGCGGGCTGTGTGATGCAGGGACTGTTTCGTAACCCGCTGGCCGATCCGGGCCTGCTGGGGATCAGCAGCGGCGCAGCACTCGCCGTTGCGCTGTGGGTGGTTATTCCGCTCTCGCTGCCCGCGCTGGTGATGCTGTACGCCCCGATGCTGGCGGCGTTTCTCGGCGCGCTGGCCGCGACTTTCGTCATTTTCCTGCTTAGCCGGCAACGTGACAGTTCCCTGTCGCGACTGCTGCTGGTGGGGATTGCCATCAATGCCCTGTGCGGGGCGGCCGTCGGCGTGCTGTCATGGCTCAGTAATGATGCCCAGCTTCGCCAGCTCTCACTCTGGGGCATGGGCAGCCTCGGCCAGGCGCAGTGGTCAACGCTGCTGGCCGTCTGCTCGCTGATGGTTCCCACCATGCTGGTTATCTGGCGCCTGGCTGGTGCCCTCAACCTGTTGCAGCTTGGCGAGGAAGAGGCGCACTACCTCGGGGTGGAGGTGGCCGTTGTACAGCGGCTCCTGCTGCTGTGCAGCGCCCTGCTGGTGGCCGCCGCGGTGGCCGTCAGCGGTGTCATCGGCTTTGTTGGCCTTGTGGTGCCACACCTGGTGCGCATGTGGCTGGGGGCCGACCACCGGGCGGTGATCCCCGGCTCAGTACTGGCCGGTGCGTTACTGTTGCTGGCTGCCGATACGCTGGCGCGTACCCTGGTCGCCCCGGCGGAAATGCCGGTCGGTTTATTGACCAGTCTTCTCGGTGCGCCGTGGTTCCTGTGGCTTATCTTTCGTCGCGGAGGTGCGCATGGCTGAACGCTACTGTGCGGAAAATATTGTCTTTCACGCCGGGCAACGGACGCTGATCGACGACGTGTCGCTGACCCTCTCTCAGGGCGAACTGGTGGCGTTGATTGGCCCCAACGGTGCCGGGAAATCGACCTTGTTACGCCTGCTTACCGGCTATCTCAAACCCGCGAGCGGACGGTGCAGTCTGGCGGGAACGCCGCTTACGGCCTGGCCGCCGGACAGACTCTCCCGCTACCGGGCGGTCATGCGCCAGAATACCCAGCTCGGATTCGACTGGCCGGTAGAAGCGGTGATCGGGATGGGGCGTGCGCCGTGGACGCGACGCCCTGAGGCGTCGGTGATTGAGGAGGTGATGGCTATCTCCGGCTGTTTACCGCTGGCGGGCAGGCAGTTTGCGGCGCTCTCCGGCGGGGAGCAGCAACGCGTCCAACTCGCCCGCGCGCTGGCACAGCTCTGGTGCGACGGTGCGCCGCGCGGCTGGCTGTTTCTGGATGAACCCACGTCCGCGCTGGATCTTTACCACCAGCAGCATCTGCTGCGCCTGCTCTCTTCCCTGACCCGTCGGGGGCATTTGCATGTCTGTATTGTGCTGCACGATCTCAATCTGGCGGCGCTGTGGGCGGATCGGATCTTGCTGTTACATAACGGCAAAATGGTCGCTCAGGGGGCCCCGGAGGCGGTTCTGCAGGCCGATACGCTGACGCGCTGGTACGGCGCGCAGGTGCAGGTTGGCCGACACCCGGCTCATGCTGCACCTCAGGTGTTTCTCGTCCCCTGATCGGGCTGATAAAAATCTTTCAGGGTTTCCAGCAGGGCATGCGCCGCTTTTGAGAGCTGCGTGTGCCCTGGATGGATCACCCCGATACATTTTTCTATCGGCGGGCTGTCCAGCGGAATACAGACCGCACCCAGCGATGTCATTTGCGCCTCGCACAGCGCCGGTACGGCACTGCCGCCCAGCCCGCTGGCGACCATCCTTCCTACCGTCACCAGCTGATGGCTCTCCAGCGCCACCTCCAGCTTGCGGCCGCTACGGGCCAGCTCCTCTTCCATCATCAGGCGCACCGCCGAGGGGCGCTGCAGGGTAATGAAATCCAGCGTCAGCAGTTCATTCCAGGAGAGGCGTTTTTTCATCGCAAGGGGGGACGCTTTCGGCACAATGGCGACAAACCGGTCGAGGCCCAGCGGCGTAAACAGCAGGTTATGCGTCGGCGCCGGTTCAAAGGCGATCCCCATCTCGACCCGCCCTTCCCGCACCATCTCAATCACCTGTTCGTTGATGACATCATGCACGGTGACGTTGATCCCGGCATGGCGATCGCGAAACGCTTTCAGCACCTCCGGCAGGACGTTAGCCGCAAACGACGGCATGGCCGCGACCGAGATTTTGCCGCGCTGCAGCGTAAAGCACTGGTGCATTGCCTCTTCAACGTTATCCCAGTCAGCCAGCAGCTGCCGCGCCATCGGTAAAAAGGTTTCGCCCTCCTGCGTCAGGGTGACCTTACGCGTGCTTCGCTGCAGCAGCGGGCCTCCCAGCGCATCCTCCAGCCCTTTAATCGTCAGGCTGAGGGCAGGCTGAGAAAGATTTAACCGTTCGCTGGCGTGCGCAAAATTGAGAGTGTGAGCTACCGCTAAAAACGCGCGTAACTGTTTGACACTCATTCTCATTTTTCATCCTGTTAACTAATTGAAAAAATTTAGTTAACAGGAAATTAATAAAAAAACCAAATGAGTGGGTCACAAATTCAAAATTAACAAAAGAGTCGTCGCCCCCAATGATACCGCCACGGACAACAGGAGGGATGGCTATGGCAGGACTGGATAAACGCGTCGACAGCTATGCGCAGGCGCTGGAAGGGCTGACGGACGGGATGACATTGCTGGCGGGCGGCTTTGGCCTGTGCGGTATTCCTGAAAATCTGATTGCGGAAGTCAAACGCCGTCAGGTGCAGGGCCTGACGGTGGTATCGAACAACTGCGGCGTGGATGGTTTCGGGCTCGGGCTGCTGCTGGAGACACGCCAGGTGCGGAAGGTGGTGGCGTCTTACGTCGGCGAGAACGCGCTGTTCGAACAGCAGGTGCTGAGCGGCGAGCTGGAGGTTGAGCTGACGCCCCAGGGCACGCTGGCCGAAAAGGTGCGCGCGGGCGGGGCCGGTATTCCGGCATTTTACACGGCCACCGGCTATGGCACGCCCGTGGCCGCCGGGAAAGAGGTACGTCAGTTTGCCGGTAAGCACTACATCCTTGAAGAGGCCATTACAGGCGATTTTGCGCTGATCAAAGGCTGGAAAGCGGACTGGTACGGCAACGTCATCTACCGCCACACCGCGCAAAATTTCAACCCGCTGATGGCCACCGCAGGACGGATAACCGTGGTGGAGGTGGAAGAGATTGTCCCGCCGGGTGAGCTGCCGCCGTCCGCCATTCACACCCCGGGAATTTACGTCGACAGGCTGATTGTCGGCCAGTTTGAGAAACGCATTGAACAGCACACGCTGCGCGCAGAGGGAGTCTGACCATGTTAACCCGCGAACAGATGGCCATGCGCGTCGCCCGTGAGCTGCGCGACGGTTACTACGTCAACCTGGGGATCGGTATCCCGACGCTGGTGGCGAACTACATCCCCGCCGGCATGGACGTGATGCTCCAGTCAGAAAACGGACTGCTGGGGATGGGGGAATTTCCCGATGCGCAGAGCCTTGATGCCGACATGATTAACGCCGGTAAGCAGACCGTCACCGCGCGAACCGGTGCCGCCATTTTCGACTCGGCCCAGTCCTTCGCCATGATCCGGGGGGGTCACGTCGACCTCACGGTGCTCGGGGCGTTTGAGGTGGACATGGAAGGCAACATCGCCTCGTGGATGATCCCCGGAAAGATGGTGAAAGGCATGGGCGGCGCCATGGATCTTGTCGCCGGGGCGCAGAACATCATTGTCGTGATGACCCACGCGTCGAAGAGCGGTGAGTCCAAACTGCTGTCGCGCTGCACGCTACCGCTCACCGGCGTGGGCTGCATCCGCCGGGTGTTAACCGACCTGGCCCTGCTGGAAATTAAAGACGGTGCGTTCATTCTGCGTGAATACGCCCCCGGCGTCGGCATTGACGAGATCGTCAGCAAAACTGCCGGAAAAATCATCGTGGCGGACGACGTTCGCGAAATGCGCTTTAGCTGAGGACTCAACATGAAAAACGTCATGATAGTCGGGGCAACGCGAACGCCGATTGGCAGTTTTCGCGGTTCGCTCTCTCCCCTTTCCGCCGTTGAACTTGGTGCTGTCGCGGTGCGCCGCCTGCTTGAAGAGAGCTCGCTTTCGGCAGGTGACACAGACGAACTGATTTTTGGGCAGGTGCTGACGGCAGGCTGCGGACAAAACCCGGCACGTCAGACGGCTATCGCCGCCGGACTGCCCGTCAGTACCCCTGCCACCACGGTCAATCTGGTCTGTGGCGCGGGGCTGAAGGCGGTACAGCTTGCGGCACAGGCTATCCGCTGTGGAGACGCAGAGGTGGTGATCGCGGGCGGTCAGGAGAGCATGAGCAATGCCCCTTACCTGCTGGATGGCGCCCGTTCCGGGCTGCGTTTTGGCCACACGGGCCTGCAGGACAGCATGATCGTCGACGGCCTGTGGGATGCGTTTAACGATTACCACATGGGGATCACCGCGGAAAACGTCGCCCGGCAGTACGGCATTTCACGCGAACAGCAGGATGCCTTCGCCGCCGGGTCACAGCAAAAGGCGGCGTCTGCCATCGAATCTGCTCGCTTTGAGGCCGAGATTACCCCGGTAACGGTGAAACAGGGCAAGAAGCCGCCATTGGTGATTCGTCATGACGAACAACCCCGGCCAGGAACCACCGCAGAGCAGCTTGCGCAACTGCGCCCCGCGTTTCGCCAGGAGGACGGCACGGTCACGGCGGGGAATGCCTCCACCCTGAACGATGGCGCCGCCGCGGTGTTGATGATGAGCGAAGAAAAAGCGCGGGCGAGCGGACTACCGGTGCTGGGCCGGATCGTGAGCTACGCCGTTACCGGGGTCGACCCGTCCGTAATGGGCATCGGCCCCGTCAGCGCCTGCCAGACCGCGCTGGCGCGGGCAGGCTGGACGCTGGATGAGGTGGATCTCATCGAAGCCAACGAAGCTTTTGCCGCGCAGGCGCTGGCGGTTGGTAACCTGCTTGGCTGGGATGCGCGCAAGGTGAACGTTAACGGTGGCGCTATCGCGCTGGGCCATCCGATTGGTGCATCCGGCTGTCGGATCCTTGTGACGCTGCTGCATGAGATGCAGCGCCGTGACGCCAAAAAAGGGCTGGTCACTCTGTGCATAGGCGGCGGGCAAGGCATTGCGCTGACCGTCGAGCGTTAAACCTCTCGTGAGTACCCGAATATAACAACAGTAAGGAGTCGCAATGAGTGTGTTAATTGCCCTGGCGGCGCTGGCGCTGCTGATGCTGGCGGCCTATCGCGGATATAGCGTTATTCTTTTTGCGCCCATTGCGGCGCTGGGTGCCGTGCTGTTAACCGACCCGGGCGCTGTCGGCCCGACGTTTACCGGCCTGTTTATGGAAAAGATGGTGGGCTTCGTCAAGCTCTACTTCCCGGTGTTCCTGCTGGGCGCCGTGTTTGGCAAACTGATTGAACTCTCCGGCTTCTCACGCTCCATTGTTGCCGCAGCGATTCAAATCCTTGGCCGCCGCCACGCCATTCCGGTGATTGTGCTGGTCTGCGCACTGTTAACCTACGGCGGCGTGTCGCTCTTTGTGGTGGCGTTTGCCGTTTATCCTTTCGCCGCCGAACTGTTTCGCCAGAGCGGGATCCCCAAACGGCTGATCCCGGCGACCGTGGCGCTGGGGGCGTTCTCGTTCACCATGGACGCCCTGCCCGGCACGCCGCAGATCCAGAATATTATCCCCACCAGCTTCTTCGGCACTAATGCCTGGGCTGCCCCCTGGCTGGGGCTGATTGGCTCGCTGTTTATTATCTGCTTTGGCCTGCTCTGGCTGGAGCGCCAGCGGCGGAAAGCGCTCAATAACAATGAAGGTTACGGCACGGATCTGAAAAACGAACCGGAAACGCCGGACAACATTAACCTTCCCCATCCGCTGATTGCAATTTCCCCCCTGCTGGTGGTGGGGATCCTCAACCTGCTGTTTACCCGCTGGATCCCCGGCTGGTATGGCACCAGCCACGAGCTGACCCTGCCCGGACTGGCAAAGCCGATTGTGACCGAGGTCAGCAAGATCACCGCCATCTGGGCCGTGGAAGCTGCGCTGATTTCCGGTATCGTGCTGGTGCTGATCTTTGGTTTTCGCAACATCCGGGGACGTCTGGCGGAAGGCAGCCGGACGGCAGTGAGCGGCGCGATCCTGGCGGCGATGAATACCGCCTCGGAATATGGTTTCGGTGCAGTTATCGCCGCCCTGCCCGGCTTTCTGGTCTTATCCCACGCGCTGGCGGCTATTCCGAACCCGTTACTGAATGAAGCGATCAGCGTAACCGTTCTCGCCGGGATCACCGGTTCGGCTTCAGGTGGGATGAGCATTGCGCTGGCGGCCATGGCAGATAGCTTTGTCGCCGCCGCCCATGCCGCGAATATTCCGCTGGAGGTCCTGCACCGGGTGGCTTCTATGGCCAGCGGTGGCATGGATACACTCCCCCATAACGGCGCGGTGATTACGCTGCTGGCCATCACCGGTCTTAGCCATCGTCAGGCCTATGGCGGTATTTTCGCCATCACGATCATCAAAAGTCTGGCGGTGCTTTTTGTCATTGCCGTGTTCTATCTCACCGGCATTGTGTAAGGAGAATAAAATGAATCTGAACGGTAAAACGGCGCTGGTGACCGGCTCGACCAGCGGTATTGGTCTGGGCATCGCCCGCGTACTGGCAAAGGCCGGAGCGCAGCTGATCCTCAACGGTTTTGGCGACAGTGACGCAGCAAGAGAAGAGATCGCCCGGCTGGGGAAAAAACCGGGTTATCACGATGCAGATCTGCGTGACGCTCTGCAAATCGACGCGATGATGCGCTACGCCGACACGCAGTTCGGCGGAGTGGATATTCTTATCAATAATGCCGGGATACAGCATGTCGCCCCGGTTGAGGCGTTCCCGGTGGAGAAATGGAACGACATTATTGCCATTAACCTGTCGTCGGTGTTTCACACCAGCCGACTGGCGCTGCCTGCAATGCGCGAGAAAAACTGGGGACGCATCATTAATATCGCCTCCGTGCATGGGCTGGTGGCGTCAAAAGAGAAGTCAGCCTATGTCGCCGCCAAGCATGGGGTGGTCGGTTTTACAAAATCCCTGGCGCTGGAGACTGCCCGCACCGGTATTACTGCTAACGCCATCTGCCCGGGATGGGTGCTTACGCCGCTGGTTCAGCAGCAGATCGACAAACGTATCGCAGAAGGTGTGCCTGCGGATCGGGCGCGCGAGCAGTTGCTTGCGGAGAAACAGCCATCAGGAGAGTTTGTTACGCCAGAACAGCTGGGTGAACTGGCGCTGTTTTTATGTAGCGACAGCGCCGTGCACGTGCGGGGCGCGGCGTGGAATATGGATGGCGGGTGGGTCGCCCAGTGACGTATCGGCCGGGCAAGCCTGTGCTTCCCGGCCAAAACATTAGCTTGAGCAGCTGACCTCCAGCCGCTTGCCCCAGTCAGGCGGGCGGCTGACATAATCGTCGTCCCGGTCGGCAAACGGCGTGCGCAACGCTACGTGCAGCCGGTGTAATTCCGCATACTCACCTTGCTCCGCCTGCTCAATCGCCCGCTGCGCCAGCCAGTTGCGCAAGACCATCGCCGGGTTCGCCGCGTTCATCTGCGCCTGCCGGGTCGCGTCATCCACCTGCTCTTGTTGCAGGCGCGCGCGGTAAGTGGCAAACCAGTCGTCAAACGCCTGTCGGTCGATAAACTCATCGCGCAGCGGTGAGGCAGCGCTATGCTGCTCTGTCTGGCCGAGCATACGGAAGGTACGGGTATAGTCGCTGCCCTCACGCGCCATGAGCGCAAACAAGCCATTCAGAATAGCGTTATCGCCCTTCTCCTGCGTCATCAGCCCCAGCTTGTTGCGCATCAGCGTGCCGTATTCGCGCAGCAATGTCTCCTGATAGCCGTCGAGCGCATCATTCAGGGCATCAACGTCGATAAACGGCGACAGGGATTGCGCCAGACGCTGCAGATTCCACAGCCCCACCGCCGGCTGATTGTCAAAGCTGTAGCGCCCCTGATAGTCCGAGTGGTTGCAGATATACCCCGGCTGGTAGTCATCGAGAAAACCAAACGGACCGTAATCAAAGGACAGCCCCAGAATTGACATGTTGTCGGTGTTCATCACGCCATGAGCAAAGCCTACGGACTGCCAGCGGGCAATCATGATTGCCGTGCGGGCAACCACATCGCGGAACCAGAGGTGGTATTTGTCGGCCTCGTCCTGTAACTGCGGCCAGTGCCGTCGGATGGCGTAATCGGCAAGCTGGCGTACTTTTTCCGGCTCGCGGCGATAATAAAAGTGTTCAAAATGGCCGAAACGCAGATGGCTTTGCGCAATGCGCATCAGCATCGCGCCTTTCTCTACCGTTTCGCGAACCACCGGGGTGTCACTGGTCACTATCGTCAGCGCGCGCGTGGTGGGAATACCCAGCGCATGCATCGCTTCCGACGCCAGACTTTCACGAATGGTTGAGCGCAGTACCGCGCGCCCGTCGCCCATGCGTGAATAGGGTGTGAGACCCGCCCCTTTCAGGTGCCAGTCGACCGTCTCTCCGCCGGGAAGCTGTTGTTCGCCGAGCAGGATCCCACGGCCGTCCCCCAGCTGTCCCGCCCAGACGCCAAACTGGTGTCCGCTATAGACCTGAGCGAGGGGCTGCATGCCATCGAGCAGCGTTTCCCCTCCCCAGACGCCCGCGCCGTCTGAAGGCTGGAACATTTCCGGTGGGATAGCCAGGTCGTTCGCCAGCGAATCGTTATGCCAGACAAGACGGGAATGATGTAATGGTGTTGGTTTGAGTGCGGTATAAAAACCCGGCAACTCGTCATGCCAGTGCGCAGTAAAAGACAGGGTCATAAGTCCTCCTGCTTTTAGTGTAGAGGGTTTACCCGGACTTAAACACGGGCGAAAGAAAGGGTTATCACTGAACCAGCGTGGTGACGCGCTCTGCAGTTACGGCAGGCCACAGCGCCCCCTGCATGGCACCAAAGTTGAAGGATAAAACGCGCTGCAACAGGGCATGATCGTCAATACCGGCGACGAGCACAGACTGACAATGTGACGTTATTTGCCACAGAATAGCGCGCATAAAGGGCTCAAAAGAAAGCGCTGCCGCGTGCTGCTGGATAAACCCTTTGTCCAGAATGACACGTTTAAACAAACCATCATAAACGGCTTTAAGCGAGGCTTCACCGGCACCAAAGTTTGCCAGCACCAGCGGAAAATGAATCGCCATTCTCGCCAGTTCAGGATCGTCTTTTCCGTTATTTAAACCTGGATAATTCTCATTAACAGTAAACTCAAGAAACGGATAACGCTCAAGTATTGAAACAGCGTTCCCATTACTTAATAAAAACTCAACTATTACAGGTGTAATATTGATCCATGCAATTAACTGATGCTGAATAAAAAACAGTTTGCAGGTATCAAGCAATTGCAGTTTTTCTTGAAACAACGCTAACTCTTCTGCCGGAGTCAGACGCGGGATAACGAGTTCAGTGGGGATCCGTACATCGCTGCCGACGCCAGTAAAGTTAACCGTCACCTCTAATCCTTTAAGCTCACCGGCATTATTGCGGGCAGGCTGGAGCAACAGTTCAGACTGGTAGGCATTATCTAACGTAATAATCATTGCACTCGCCCCGCATTAAAGATGAGAGAGGACATCCTGGAGCAATTGCTGACACAATTCCACTGTCTTGATTTTAATAAGTTTAATTTCATTAGATCCGTATTAATTTTCAGATTTATCCCTGAATCTAAAATAATCTTATCCTGGTTGCTGCGTAATAGCCAGTTTTAGATAAAACAGACACATAAGGACATAAGTAATTTGTTGTAAATTTAACTTTAATCATCTTATTTGCAAAAAAACGGCATGGTTTAATTGTGCCATGCCGTCAGAAATGCGTGGTCGGTGGCGGACTAAATACGTCGTGCCTGCCAGAAATTTTTACGCCAGTAAACATTATCGAGCGAAGAACGCATCACCCCACGACTGGTCGAGGCATGAATAAACTGGTTATCCGTATCATAAATGCCAACATGCAGACCACTTTCACCCGAGCCGGTTTTGAAAAAAACCAGGTCGCCGGGTAACAACTCATCTTTATCAATTTCGGTACCGATTTCAGCCTGTTTGCGCGTTTCGCGTGGAAGCTGCAAATCAAACTTATCCCGGAACGTCATCAGCACAAAGCCGGAGCAATCCACCCCACCGCGACTCATGCCACCGTAGCGATACGGTGTCCCGCGCCAGTTGCTCAGCTGATCGTTCAGGCTGGCAATCACGGTGATTGAATCTGAAAGTCGTGGGTTAGGCGGCGGTGCGCGATGGCTACTGCATCCCGCAAGAAATAACGCTGCCACCATGAGAAACCAGAATCGCATGTCCAGACGAATCCTCTGCTTTTTTTATTCTTTTCGTAATTTAGCGTGCAATGGCGCTAACAGGCAAGAAACGGTTACTCGTGTGCGGTAGAAATCAGCATCTTATGCCCTTCGATATCCAGCCTGCGGAACGGCATATGGTAAGCACGAGCGAGATTTGGCGGCGTAAGGACGCTATCGCGCGTGCCGCTGGCAATCATCTTCCCGCGCGCCAGAAGCCATACGCTGTGCGCATGGCGCAGCGTATGGTTAAGGTCATGGCTGCTCATCACCACGGCAATGCCTTGTTGACACAGCGCGCTGAGGAGCGTGTCCAGCGCCGCCTGTTGCGCCACGTCCAGACCGCTCATCGGCTCGTCCAGCAACAACAGTCGCCCGTGAGGGTTGCCCGCCGGATGGATCTGAAGGATCACCGCCGCCAGACGGACGCGCTGCCACTCGCCACCGGAAAGCTGGCTGGCATGCCGGGAAAGTTTGTCCTCTAACCCCAACGCTGCCGCCACTTCGGTGAGCAGCGCGGTCTGCTGTTTATCGTGCAGATGCAGCATCAGATAGTGCCAGACCGGCATCGCAAACGGCGGGACCTGCTGCTGAACAAGGTAGCTCCGCCGGTGCGCCAGCGCGACCGCCGACCAGTCACCAAGGGGGCTATCGAGCAAGGTGATCGAGCCTGGCCCGACTGTCAGCCCCGCCATGCGCGCCAGCAGCGTACTCTTCCCTGCCCCGTTCGGCCCCACCAGATGCAGGATTTCACCTGCACGGATGGCCGCCGTCACCGGCTCCAGACGCCCCGTCTCGGCAACGTCCGTGAGCTGCATCAGCTGCGTCATTATTTCGCCAGCGCCAGCTTGATTGACTCCATGACGATAGGATCTTCAGGCGTCATATCCGGAGAAAAACGCTGAACGACCTGGCCGTCACGACCAATCAGGAATTTTTCGAAATTCCACAGGATGTCGTCCGGATAGAGCGGTGCTCGCCCTTTGCTGGCCATACGCTCGTAAAAGCCACTGCCTTCCGGTGCCACGGCGGTCGGCGCGGCGGCCACCAGTTTGGCATACAGCGGGTGACGATTTTCGCCATTCACATCAATTTTGCTGAACATCGGGAACGTCACGCCATAGGTGGTGCTGCAAAACGTTTTGATCTCCTCTTCGCTGCCCGGCTCCTGACCCAGGAACTGATTGCACGGGAAGCCCAGTACGGTAAAGCCGTCTTTCTCCCAGGCTTTCTGAATGTTCTCCAGCTGCTCGTACTGCGGCGTCAGACCACATTTGGAGGCTACGTTCACAATGAGCAACACGTTGCCTTTGTAGCGTTCCAGGGTGGTTTTGTCCCCGTCGATGGTGGTCACTTCGGTATTCAGAATATCAGACTGCATAGCATTTCCTCAGGTTATCGATTTAACGTCCAGCTTTTAATAGTAGCCAGATAAACACCGGCGCGCCCAGCGTGGCGGTGACCACACCGATGGGCAACTCAGCGGCGTTCAGGGCGAGCCTGGCGATGATATCCGCCACCAGCAGCGTTGCCGCACCGGCCACTGCCGAGGCGGGAAGTAAGATTCGATGGTCGGTGATGCCACACAGACGCAGCATGTGCGGGATAACCAGCCCGATAAAGCCAATCGCCCCCGCCAGCGCCACGCTCACTCCCACCAGCCAGCCGATTGCAATCACCAGCGCGTTGCGCCAGACGCCAATCGGCATCCCGAGCTGGCGGGCTGAGGTTTCACCAAGAGCGAGAATATTCAGCGGCTGCGACTGCACGCCCGCCCACAGTATGACCGGGACCAGCAGCACCATCAGCCAGCCCTGCCGCCAGTCTACGCCGCCAAACCCGCCCATCATCCAGTACATCAGCTGACGCAGATCGAACGAGGTGGAGAAGTAGACCGCCCAGGTCATCAACGCGCTGCAGATGATCCCCAACGCAACCCCGGCAAGCAGCAGCCGACTGGTTGATAAATGGCGTCGTGCGAAGCGCAGGAGAATAAGGGTGATCAGCAATGCCCCGAAAATGGCGCTGAGGCTAACGCCCCAGGGGGAAAGCGCCCCACCGCCGAGCATCACCGCGGCAATCAGCCCTACACCGGCGCCATTTGAGACACCGAGCAGCCCCGGCTCTGCCAGAGGGTTTTCAAACAACGCCTGCATAATGGTGCCTGAGAGCGCCAGCGCGGCACCGACCAGGATCACCGCCAGCGTGCGCGGCAGACGAATTTGCCAGACGAAAAGCTGCCCTTCAGGACCAAACCAGCGTGCCGGGCTTAGCCACTGGTCGCCGGCACACAGGCTGAAACCGGCGGCAACAAAAAGCAGCAGCACCAGCAAAAGCAGGCGGCGTCGATCGGAACGCTGTTGGCGATGGGCAAAATCAAGCATGTGTACGGTTTTATTAGCGTGAGATGTAATTGATTTTACGGCGGGTTTGCCAGCGAGAGCAAAGAAAAAAGGCCGCGAAAGCGGCCTTTTTAGTTAGTTCATATTACTCTGTTTTGGGCGTTGCGTTTTCGACACGGCTTTTTAACTTCTGTCCGGGTCTGAAGGTCACCACGCGGCGGGCTGTAATGGGAATATCTTCCCCCGTCTTCGGGTTACGGCCCGGACGTTGGTTTTTGTCTCGCAAATCAAAATTGCCAAAGCCGGAGAGTTTTACCTGCTCACCATTTTCCAGAGCACGACGGATCTCTTCGAAAAACAGCTCTACCAGCTCTTTGGCATCCCGTTTGCTAAGCCCAAGCTTATCAAACAGATATTCTGACATTTCAGCTTTTGTAAGCGCCATAGGTTCAATCCCTCAATGATGCCTGGAATCGCTCTTTTAATGCCTCTACACATTTGGCGACGGTAGCGGCAATCTCCTCTTCTTCGAGTGTACGGCTGGTATCCTGAAGGATAAGGCTGATAGCGAGGCTCTTGAAACCTTCTGCTACGCCCTTGCCGCGGTACACGTCAAATAAGTTTACGCCAACTACCTGATTTACGCCAACTTTCTTACACTCGGCCAAAATATCTGCTGCAGGCACGTTTTCAGCGACCACAACCGCGATATCACGGCGGTTTGCCGGGAAGCGAGAGACGTCCTGCGCCTGTGGAATCACGCGGTCTGCAACCGGACTCCATTCCAGCTCAAACACGATGGTACGGCCGTTCAGGTCCAGTTTACGTTCCAGCTCAGGATGAACAACGCCAATAAAACCAATGCGTTTGCCCGCTAAATAGATAGCCGCACTTTGACCCGGATGGAGCGCCGGAATGGCTTCTGCACGGAATTCAATTTCAGATAATTTACCGGTCAGATCGAGAATTGCTTCCAGATCGCCCTTCATATCGTAGAAATCAACCGTGCCTTTTGCCAGGTCCCAGTGCTCTTCATAGCGATTACCGCTGATGGCGCCAGCCAGCATGAGATCCTGACGGATGCCTAAATTTGCCTGATTATCCGGCACAAAGCGCAAACCGCTTTCGAAAATTCGCACACGGTTTTGCTGACGATTCTGGTTGTAGACAATCGTGCCCAGCAGGCCGGTCCACAGAGACAGGCGCATCGCCGACATCTCGCTGGAGATCGGGCTTGGCAGGATCAGCGCCTCCTGGCCTGGATGGATCAGCTGCTGCAGCTTAGGATCGACAAAGCTGTAGGTGATCACTTCCTGATAACCTTTGTCGTTCAGCATGGTTTTCACACGCTTCAGGGAGAGATCGGCTTCACGGTGGGAGCCCATCACCAGACCGGCCTGTACCGGCTCGTCAGGGATGTTGTTGTAGCCGTAGACGCGGGCCACTTCTTCCACCAGATCTTCTTCAATCTCCATGTCGAAACGCCATGATGGCGCAACGGCTTTCCACTCGTCCTGCCCTTCCGTCACGTCGCAACCCAGACGCTTCAGAATATCGGTGACCTGTGCATCGGCAACGTGGTGGCCAATCAGGCGATCCAATTTGCTGCGACGCAGGGTAATGGTCGCGCGCTTCGGCAGGGTGTCTTCGTTGGTTACATCAATAACCGGGCCCGCTTCGCCGCCGCAGATGTCGATCAGCAGACGGGTCGCACGTTCCATCGCTTTGTACTGCAGCGCCGGGTCAACGCCGCGCTCGTAGCGGTGAGAGGCATCGGTGTGCAGACCATGACGACGCGCACGACCGGTAATAGAGAGCGGGCTGAAGAAGGCACATTCCAGCAGAACGTTTTGCGTTTCATCGTTCACGCCAGAGTGTCCGCCACCGAAGATCCCGCCCATCGCCAGCGCCTTACCGTGATCGGCAATCACCAGCGTGTCGGCATTCAGTTTTGCTTCGCTGCCGTCCAGCAGAACCAGGGTTTCACCCTCTTTCGCCATACGCACGATAATCCCGCCGTCGATACGATCTTTATCGAACGCGTGCATTGGCTGGCCCAGTTCCAGCAGAACATAGTTGGTCACGTCAACAACCGCATCGATAGAACGGATACCGCAGCGACGCAGTTTTTCTTTCATCCACAGCGGGGTTGGCGCTTTGACGTTGATACCTTTCACCACACGACCGAGGTAGCGTGGGCAGGCCTCAGGCGCGTCTACCTGAATAGGCAGGACGTCGCTGATGATAGCAGCAACCGGGACAATCTCCGGCGCGTTCAGTTCGGTCTGGTTCAGCACCGCAACATCGCGGGCCACGCCGATAATCCCTAAGCAATCCGCACGGTTTGGCGTCACGCTGATTTCGATGGTGTTGTCATCGAGCTTCAGGTATTCGCGGATATCGGTGCCGATTGGCGCATCCAGCGGCAGTTCAATAATGCCGTTGTGATCGTCGGAAATACCCAGCTCGGAGAACGAGCACAGCATGCCTTCAGACGGCTCGCCGCGCAGTTTGGCCGCTTTAATTTTGAAATCGCCCGGCAGCACCGCGCCGACAGTCGCCACGGCCACTTTCAGACCCTGACGGCAGTTTGGCGCGCCGCAGACGATATCCAGCAGACGATCGCCACCCACATTAACTTTGGTGACGCGCAATTTGTCAGCGTTAGGGTGCTGACCACATTCAACCACTTCGCCCACGACCACGCCGGTGAAGGCGCCAGAAACCGGCTCTACACCGTCAACTTCCAGACCCGCCATGGTGATCTGGTTGGAAAGCGCTTCGCTGTCCAGCGTGGTGTTCACCCATTCGCGTAACCACAGTTCACTGAATTTCATTGTTCTGTCCTGCCCTTATTTAAACTGTTTGAGGAAACGCAGATCGTTTTCGAAGAATGCACGCAAATCGGTCACGCCATAACGCAGCATGGTCAGACGCTCCATGCCCATCCCAAACGCAAAGCCGGAGTAAACTTCCGGGTCAATACCCACGTTGCGCAGTACGTTCGGATGCACCATGCCGCAGCCCAGCACTTCCAGCCATTTGCCGTTTTTGCCCATCACGTCCACTTCCGCAGACGGTTCGGTGAACGGAAAATAGGACGGACGGAAACGAACCTGCAGATCTTCCTCAAAGAAGTTGTTCAGGAAGTCGTGCAGCGTGCCTTTCAGGTTGGTGAAGCTGATGTTTTTATCAACGATCAGCCCTTCCATCTGGTGGAACATTGGGGTGTGGGTCTGATCGTAATCGTTACGGTAGACGCGGCCCGGTGCAATGATACGGATCGGGGGTTCCTGCTCCTTCATGGTACGGATCTGTACGCCGGAGGTCTGAGTACGCAGCAGACGGGTGGCGTCGAACCAGAAAGTGTCGTGGTCAGCACGTGCCGGATGATGGCCTGGAATGTTCAGAGCGTCGAAGTTATGGTAATCATCTTCGATTTCCGGGCCAGTCGCCACGGTAAAGCCGAGCTCACCGAAGAAACTTTCAATACGATCGATGGTGCGGGTCACCGGATGCAGGCCACCGTTTTCGATACGGCGCCCAGGCAGAGAAACATCGATCGTCTCTGCCGCCAGACGCGCATTCAGCACGGCACTTTCCAGCGCCGCTTTACGCGCGTTCAGAGCCTGTTGAACCTGCTCTTTGGCTTCGTTTATCACCGCACCGGCTGCCGGGCGCTCTTCCGGCGGCAACTCACGCAGGGTAGTCATTTGAAGGGTCAGATGCCCTTTCTTACCCAAATATTCGACGCGGACATTGTCTAACGCGGCAACATCTGAGGCCTGATTAATGGCGGCTGTTGCACTGGCAACCAGCTCTGCGAGATGTGACATGATTTTCCTCATTATGTCGGTACAGACACCGATTTGGTGGACGTATTCTCTCAAATTCAGGCACAAAAAAAGCCTCCATCGGGAGGCTTATCTGGCGCTGTTTTTCGTTTCATCTTTCACGCGCTAGCCTCCTGAAGTCAGGTGCTAAAGTAAAAGAAGAAGCGGAAAATAGCAGCATTCATGCTTGCGTTACCTTGTGTGGTAAAAACCGTTAAGACCTTATTGAAAAGCCTGCACGGATAAAAGTCAATCTTCTGATAAGGTTATACCCTAAATAATTCGGAACGAACGCAGCCAACGCAGGTACAGCTTGAAGTATGGCGGGTATATGAAAAGAGGGAGCCAGGCCCCCTCTCTCAACTGGCTTATGCCAGTGCTGCTTTCGCTTTTTCGACCAGCGCGGTGAACGCGACTTTGTCGAATACTGCGATGTCAGCCAGGATCTTACGGTCGATTTCAACAGAGGCTTTTTTCAGGCCGTTGATGAATTTGCTGTAAGAAATACCGTTCTGACGTGCTGCTGCGTTGATACGCGCAATCCACAGTTGACGGAACTGACGCTTACGCTGACGACGGTCACGGTAAGCGTACTGACCTGCTTTGATAACAGCCTGGAAGGCAACGCGGTATACGCGTGAACGCGCACCGTAGTAGCCTTTAGCTTGTTTCAAAATTTTCTTGTGACGTGCACGTGCAATTACACCACGTTTTACGCGAGCCATGTGTGCTCTCCTGTATCTATTCTAAGTTAAAAAAGTTAAACGTTAACGACTTATGCGTACGGCAGGCACGCGATAACCAGGCCCAGATCGCCTTTAGAAACCATGGCTTTTGGACGCAGGTGACGTTTACGCTTGGTAGCTTTCTTAGTCAGAATGTGACGCAGGTTAGCGTGCTTATGCTTAAAACCACCTTTACCGGTTTTTTTGAAGCGCTTAGCAGCACCGCGTACGGTCTTAATTTTTGGCATTTTAATAACTTCCACTTCGCATTGTTAAATAAACGAAACATAGGCGAGCAAAACCTATGAGGCCCGAAGGCTCCACAGATTTTGCTGCTTGAAGGCCTTACTGTTTCTTCTTAGGAGCGAGCACCATGATCATCTGGCGGCCTTCGATCTTCGTAGGGAAGGATTCGACTACTGCCAGTTCACTCAGATCGTCACGGACGCGGTTAAGCACTTCCATACCAATCTGTTGGTGGGCCATTTCACGACCGCGGAAACGCAGTGTGATCTTGGCCTTATCGCCATCTTCCAGAAAGCGAATCAGGCTGCGGAGTTTTACCTGATAATCGCCATCGTCGGTACCAGGACGGAATTTAATTTCCTTAACCTGGATAACTTTTTGCTTCTTCTTCTGTTCCTTAGAAGACTTACTTTTTTCATAAAGGAACTTGCCGTAGTCCATGATACGACAAACTGGCGGTTCGGCGTTAGGGCTGATTTCAACTAAATCTACTCCAGCTTCTTCAGCTTTTTCGATTGCTTCTCTCAGACTCACAATCCCCAGCTGCTCGCCTTCCAGACCTGTTAAGCGAACTTCCTGGGCGCGAATCTCGCCATTGATACGATTCGGACGTGCCGTTTGAACTCGTTTTCCGCCTTTAATACCTTATTCCTCCAGTTGTTGAAGACTGCGGCTGCGAATCTCTTGTTGCAGCTTCTCAATCACTTCACTTACGTCCAGGCTGCCCAGGTCTTTACCACGGCGGGTGCGAACGGCAACTTTGCCTGCTTCCACCTCTTTATCACCACAGACCAACATATACGGGACACGACGTAAAGTGTGCTCGCGGATTTTAAAGCCAATCTTCTCATTTCTCAAGTCTGCTTTTACGCGAATGCCCGCATTTTGTAGTTTCTGCGTCAATTCTTTAACGTAATCCGCCTGAGAATCGGTAATGTTCATGACCACTACCTGCACCGGCGCAAGCCAGGTTGGGAAGAAGCCCGCGAACTCTTCGGTCAGGATGCCAATGAAGCGCTCCAGAGAACCGAGAATAGCACGGTGAATCATTACAGGGACCTGACGCTCGTTGTCTTCGCCAACATAAGAGGCGCTTAAACGCTGAGGCAGGGAGAAGTCCAGCTGTACTGTGCCGCACTGCCAAGCTCTGTCGAGACAGTCATACAGGGTAAATTCAATTTTCGGACCGTAGAAGGCGCCCTCACCCAGCTGGTATTCAAACGGAATTCCGTTCTCTTCCAGCGCCACGGCGAGATCCGCTTCTGCACGATCCCAGGTCTCATCGCTACCGATACGTTTTTCCGGACGCGTTGAGAGTTTGACCACGATCTTCTCGAAGCCAAAGGTACTGTACATATCGTAGACCATACGAATACAGGCGTTAACTTCATCACGTACCTGATCTTCAGTACAGAAGATATGCGCATCATCCTGCGTAAAGCCACGAACACGCATCAGACCGTGCAGCGCACCTGATGGCTCGTTACGGTGGCAGCTACCGAACTCTGCCATACGCAGCGGCAGATCGCGGTAAGATTTCAGACCCTGGTTAAAGATCTGAACGTGGCCCGGGCAGTTCATTGGCTTGATGCAGTATTCACGGTTCTCAGAAGAGGTGGTGAACATCGCATCTTTGTAGTTGTCCCAGTGGCCGGTTTTTTCCCACAGCACACGGTCCATCATGAACGGACCTTTCACTTCCTGATACTGGTACTCTTTCAGCTTGGAACGCACGAAGGTTTCCAGTTCACGGAAAATAGTCCAGCCGTCGTTATGCCAGAAGACCATACCCGGTGCTTCTTCCTGCATATGGTACAGGTCAAGCTGTTTACCGATTTTACGGTGGTCACGCTTTGCCGCCTCTTCCAGGCGCTGCAGGTAGGCGTTCAGGGCTTTTTTATCTGCCCACGCGGTACCATAAATACGCTGCAACATCTTGTTGTTGCTATCGCCACGCCAGTAGGCGCCAGCAATTTTCATCAGTTTGAAGTGATGGCAGAAGCGCATGTTCGGCACGTGCGGCCCGCGGCACATGTCGATGTATTCCTGGTGATGATACAAGCCAGGCTTGTCATCATGAGCAATGTTCTCATCAAGAATAGAGACTTTATAGCTCTCGCCACGCTTCACGAAGGTTTCACGCGCTTCGTGCCAGCTGACTTTCTTCTTAATGACGTCATAGTTGGTTTCGGCGAGCTCGTGCATACGTTTCTCGAGCGCGTCGATATCTTCCTGGGTCAGGGTGTGGTCAAGGTCAACGTCGTAGTAGAAGCCGTTGTCGATAACCGGGCCGATCGCCATTTTGGTGTTTGGCCACAGCTGTTTGATGGCATGACCTAACAGGTGCGCACAGGAGTGACGAATGATCTCCAGACCTTCTTCATCTTTTGCGGTGATGATAGAGAGTTGCGCGTCGTTTTCGATCAGATCGGATGCATCAACCAGCTCACCGTTCACACGGCCCGCGATGGTCGCTTTCGCGAGTCCAGGACCGATGTCCAGGGCAACATCCATTGGGCTAACGGCGTGGTCGAAATGGCGTTGGCTGCCATCAGGAAGAGTAATTACAGGCATTTTATATCCTTATTTGCAGTGATGCCCCACACATAAGAGCATATACAAAGAAAATAATCATAGTTTAACAAGAGATTACGACACCATCTGACCAACAATCGTCAAATTGGCTCGTCATCCTGCACCTGCCAAAATCAGAATAATGCCGGTTTACGGCAGGCTTTCTAATGGTAACACTAATGACAGGGCGTATGCACCCTCTGCGACCAGTTTGAACGTATGAGGGCACGATCGCCTGCCAGAGCTCGCAATACCCGATTGTTGAGCTATTCTTGAACAGGTCCTGACACAGCCATGAGGCATCACATGAATGTATCCAGTAGAACCGTAGTGATATTGAATATACTTTCTGCTGCCGGTTTAGCGTTGATCCTTGCCGAGAGATTTCATTGGTTCTAGCCCAACCGATGATGTGGCATAACCTTCTGTCCCCGACAGCGAGTATTTTGATAGACTGAAGGCATCAACAGACAAGGATTAGGTTATGCCAACAAAACGATTTGCCGTCAAACACTGGAAAATGGTGCTGGTCTTAATTGCCATCTGCGGTGCAATGCTGCTATTGCGTTGGGCGGCGATGATTTGGGGCTAAGCGGGAATTTGACGCAACGGCGTACAGAATAAAACACGTTATCGATATTCCACCTGTTTTTCGTCAAGGCGAAATACAGGTGGAATAATGGCGTACACAATTACCTGTCAGGACCATTCACCTGCTACCAGTTTATGTACATCAAACGCGTCATTCATTGATTGACCGGTAGACGGCGCGCCCGGCGCGATGTTTGACCCGGCTTCAACGTCAGAAGCGTGAGTCATTACAACCTGACTGGCATCATCTGCAGCGAATACACCAAACGAAAGTGCAGAAAGCACCATGGCTGCAGCAGTATTTTTGATTTTTTTCATACTATTATTCTCTTTCTGAAGACATGCAATACTTCTCAAGGCAAATAAATGCCTGTGTATTGAGTATAACGCTGGTTCATCCTTTTGCCTCGCCTGGTTATTATCAATTTGTGTCAAATAAACAGAATGCGGTCTGGCCAGGATGAATTATGAAGAAAATAAGAAGATTTTTGAGGACCAAGTATTTTAAAACGGCGTTTAATATAAAACAGCACAGTTTCTGAAAATAAAAAACGGGCCGAAATAATCGGCCCGTCTGCATTACATCTTATAGCCCAGTGAAACGGTGGTTCTGCGGTCGGTATGATCCGGCGCAGTCTCTGGAGGCGAAGAGTTCCAGGTCACGTTATAGGCCACTTTCAGGCCAAAGTGTTCGTTGATGTCCACATTCAGCGCTGTCTCAGAGTTCAGCGTTGTGTCCTCGGCGCCAAACACAGAAACACCCTGGGTGAACTTCGTGTTGTCGGTCATCTGCCAGGCGTAGGTGCCAGACGCATAGCCGAGCGGTTGCGTTTTGGTATCGCCGTCGGTGAACTCGTCATAACGGACACCCGGACCGAATTCGAAGCGGAAGCTATGAACCGGACCGTTCAGGAACTGACGACCATAACCTGCGGTGAACACATCGCGTTGACGATAGCCGTTGTAGCGGTCAGTCAGCCAGCTTGCCTGGCCAAACAGGTAGTCATAGTCAGTCATGTTGTAACGGCTACGTCCACCTACCGCGTATTTCTCGGAGGAGCGTTCATCGTTAGCGGAGGTGTTGCTGGCGTTTCCCCACAGAGACCAGGCGGTGGTGTTACCGTACCAGGTCAACGTGCTATCCGCCGTCAGAGAGGAGCTTTTCGTGTTACCGGATTGCGCCAGGTACCCGGCGTTCAAATTACCTTCAAAAGGTTTTTTCGCCGCGGTGGGATCGTCCATGACAGTAAAAACGGAATCATCAGCGGTTGCGCTCATAGCCGCAAACACGCCACCCGCCAGCATCAGTGCAGCGGGCACTGTCTTCAAAAGCTTCATTTTATTAAGGAGTCCGTACAACAAAAAAAGAGACCACACGGTCCCGGAAACTTTCTTGAGGATCAATGACAAGGCGTCCAGAGAAAGGTAACAAATTATAAAAAGCCGCAAATAACATAGCAATGTTTTCTTATTTCATTTTTTGAATAAGAACGATCCCAAAATGCGTTTTATTTTATATATCGCTTAGCCTTCGCTTTGTCATTATTCATATTGAAAATCATACTGTTATTTACATTGCCTTCCTGCCAAATGGTGCCAGACTAAAAGGAACCCACGCTAAAAGGAGGTAATGATGGTTTCTATCTACACTCTCACGCTCTCCCCTTCCCTCGATTCCGCCACCCTCACGCCGCAGATTTACCCGGAAGGTAAACTCCGCTGCAGTGCCCCGGTGTTTGAGCCCGGCGGCGGGGGGATCAACGTGGCACGCGCCATCACCCATCTCGGTGGGAAAGCCACGGCGATATTCCCCGCAGGCGGTGCCACCGGCGAACATCTCGTCTCTCTGCTGGCAGATGAACAGGTCGCCGTGGAGACGGTCGATGCCAAAGACTGGACACGTCAAAATCTGCACGTGCACGTGGAGTCCAGCGGAGAGCAATATCGCTTTGTGATGCCAGGCGCCAGACTGAGCGACGATGAGTTCCGTCAGCTTGAAGAGAAAGTGCTGACGATTGAAAGCGGTTCACTGCTGGTCATCAGCGGCAGTCTGCCACCCGGTGTCAGTACGGAAAAGCTGACGGCGCTCATTCGGGCCGCACAGCAGCGCGGCATCCGCTGTATTGTAGACAGTAGCGGCGAGGCGTTGCAGGCAGCGTTAGAGCCGGGCAATCTTGAGCTGGTCAAACCAAACCAGAAAGAGCTGAGCGCGCTGGTTAACCGCGAACTCACTCAGCCAGATGATGTGCGCAGCGCGGCCCAGGAGCTGGTGCGCACGGGTAAAGCGCGGCGCGTGGTGGTCTCTCTTGGTCCACAAGGGGCGCTGGCCGTGGATGAAACGGGGTCAGTGCAGGTTGTCCCGCCGCCGATGAAAAGCCAGAGCACCGTAGGCGCAGGCGACAGCATGGTTGGGGCAATGACGCTAAAACTGGCGCAGGGCGCGACGCTGCTGGAGATGACGCGCTACGGCGTGGCGGCAGGTAGCGCGGCAACCATCAACCAGGGAACGCGACTGTGTTCGCTGGCCGATACGCAAAAAATTGTCGATTACCTGTCCCGAAATTAACCCGCTTTCCCCTTCGCGCTGAAGGGGAAATGCAGTGCAAAGTCGCCAAACACACACTATCGACTATGCTAAGAAAACTTTCATGATAACAATGAGGTGAATTATGAGCAGTGGTGACATCACCCGCTACGTCGTTACCGTCAACATTCATGAAGCGTCGCTGACCGAGCTGAATGAGCTTAACAACGCCTTTACCCGGGCCAATTTCCTGCTCACGCTGACGGATGAAGAAGGCAATATTCATGATTTAGGCACGCTGGCATTCGGCCTGATAAGCGCCCTCAGCGAAGAGGAGGTTCGCGCGCTGGCGGAAAGCCTGGCTGAGAGCGTGACAGATAAACCTGCCGAAATTGATGTGGATACCTGGGAAACCTGGCAGAAAAAAGAACAATAAGTGCCCTGCATGAAGGTAAACCGCTCAGGTGTGCGTTAGTTCGTATTTTTTTACCGCAGTTATGCGCTAACTTTATGATCTGGCAGACAACATGGGAGAGAGATCATGTGGCAGGCTATCAGTCATCTTTTACGTGAACAACTGGGCGAAGGTGAAATTGAACTGCGTAACGAACTGCCAGGCGGAGAGATCCACGCCGCATGGCATATACGCTACTCAGGGCGCGATCTCTTCGTAAAATGCGACGAGCGAGAGTTGCTCCCGATTTTCACCGCCGAAGCCGATCAACTGGAACTGTTGTCGCGCAGCAAAACGGTCACCGTCCCGGAGGTGCTGGCCGTGGGCAGCGACCGCGACTACAGCTTTCTGGTGATGGAATATCTCCCTGCCCGTCCGCTGGATGCCCACAATGCGTTTATTCTGGGACAGCAGATAGCGCGCCTGCATCAATGGAGCGACCAGCCGCAGTTTGGTCTCGACTTTGATAACGATCTCTCCACCACACCACAACCGAATGCCTGGCAACGCCGCTGGTCGACCTTTTTTGCCGAGCAGCGTATCGGCTGGCAGCTTGAGCTCGCCGCCGAGAAAGGCCTCGAATTTGGCAACATTGATGCTATCGTCGAGCATATACAGCAGCGCCTGGCCTCTCATCAGCCTCAGCCTTCTTTGCTGCACGGCGATTTGTGGTCCGATAACTGCGCGCTGGGCCCCAATGGGCCGTATATATACGATCCGGCCTGCTACTGGGGCGACAGAGAGTGCGACCTCGCCATGTTGCCCCTCCACCCCGAGCAGCCGCCACAAATTTATGACGGCTATCAGTCAATCTCCCCCTTACCGCAG
Organism: Enterobacter cloacae complex sp. 277I4; assembly: GCF_050031465.1. NCBI lineage: Bacteria > Pseudomonadati > Pseudomonadota > Gammaproteobacteria > Enterobacterales > Enterobacteriaceae > Enterobacter > Enterobacter cloacae complex sp. 277I4. The sequence continues at coordinate 2,083,192 of NZ_JBLGWC010000001.1, read as the reverse complement.
GGCTTCCTTGACCGCCAGCCGGTGTATCAGCTTTATACCCTGATGAACCGCGCAATCCTGTTTGGGGGTGAGCATCTGGTGAACGCACAGCGGGCGCTTGAGCGCGTACTGGCCGCGTGAAGGCAGGTCGGGTGGCCTCAGGCCACCCTGTGATTATAAAAAGCCGAGCAGTGAGAAAAAGAAGTAGCCCGCCACAATAATGATCGCCGGCAGGACATAGAGCGGAAAGATTTGCAGGAAGATAGAGTGACGTGGCACCACGATGCGGGACTCGATCTGTTCACGCGTCATCCCTTCCGGGCCTTTGGCCTGTTCCAGAATCATCTGGTCTTCCACCCCTTCACGTAAAAAACGGGTCTGACGGCTCATGCGTGCGCCTGACGCCTGTAACGCCATGGCGATAAAAATCAGCGCATAAATCACCCAAAACCCGATATTCAGCTGCTGGTGAAAGTCCGGCGTGGGCGAGTTGAACCAGAAGATATTCAAAAATGGCGTGTTAAAACGCATCATCTCAATCATGACATGCGCAAAATCAAGCATGACCGCATTGATACCCGGCTGTTTTTCGCTGTGATCGTACATAAACTTGAGCACAGAAATCAGCGTAGAAATAACGGCAGGAATAAAAATCACCCAGCCAGCAACCCGTTTTAAGACAGCAATGCGTCCAGCTTGTTGATACGTCATCAGTTCCTCTTCATAAAGACGCGTTATTTGTGGCTAAGTCTACCTCCTGACCGTCATTTTCGCCCGATCTTTAAAGGCAATATGCTAAATTGCAGATTGTACTTAGCACGTATCGTCTGTCGTACACCCTTAATAAGGAGACGTTGTGATGTCGACACCGCGCCAAATTCTTGCCGCTATTTTTGACATGGATGGATTACTGATCGATTCCGAACCGCTCTGGGATCGTGCTGAACTGGACGTCATGGCCAGCCTCGGCGTCGATATCAGCCGCCGCCATGAACTTCCGGATACGCTGGGCTTGCGTATCGATATGGTGGTTGACCTGTGGTATGCCCATCAGCCATGGGTGGGCCCGGATCGCGATGAGGTCACCGCCCGCATTATCAGCCGCGCCATTGCGCTGGTGGAAGAGTCCAGGCCGCTGCTGCCGGGCGTCCGTGAAGCTGTCGCCCTGTGCAAGGCGCAGGGGCTGAAGGTGGGACTGGCCTCCGCCTCCCCGCTGCACATGCTGGAAAAAGTGCTCACCATGTTCGAGCTGCGTGACAGTTTCGATGCGCTGGCCTCTGCGGAAAAGCTCCCCTACAGTAAGCCCCATCCCCAGGTGTATATGGACTGTGCCGCTAAGCTCGGTCTTGATCCACTAACTTGCGTGGCGCTGGAAGATTCCGTTAACGGCATGGTGGCCTCTAAAGCTGCGCGGATGCGTTCCATTGTCGTTCCTGCTGAAGAGGGCCGACACGATCCCCGTTTTGCGCTTGCCGACGTGAAGCTAAACTCCCTGGCTGACCTGACGGTGCAACACCTGCGAGGCGAATAAACGCTCTGTTTCAGGCAGCCTCGTGCTGCCTGAAAATAAAATAAAACACCGTTCCATTTCTGTTGCATTTCTCACGCCCGACTCCTATTCTAAGTTTCAGAACGACAATCACCTGCTTCTGAGGCGCGAATGATACTGGATACCTTTACTCTTTCAGGAAAAGTGGCCATCGTCACCGGATGCGATACCGGTCTGGGGCAAGGCATGGCCATCGCGCTGGCACAGGCGGGCTGCGATATCGTGGGCGTAAACCGTAAAGCGCCTGAGCAAACAGCGGCCATCGTGACGGCGCTCGGCAGACGGTTTACGGCCATTCGGGCCGACCTCGGCCAGCAGGCGAGTCTTCAGGGTGTTGTGGAGCATGCCGTGGCTGAGATGGGGCGCGTCGATATTCTGGTGAATAACGCCGGGACGATTAGCCGGGAAGATGCGCTGGCGTTCACGGAAAAGGACTGGGATGAGGTGATCGACCTCAATCTGAAATCCGTCTTTTTCCTCTCACAGGCCGTGGCAAAGCAGTTTATCGCCCAGGGTCAGGGTGGGAAAATCATCAACATCGCCTCAATGCTTTCCTTCCAGGGCGGCATCCGCGTGCCCTCTTATACCGCCTCAAAAAGTGGCGTGCTGGGGATCACCCGTCTGCTGGCGAACGAGTGGGCGGCGCATGGTATTAACGTCAACGCTATCGCACCGGGTTACATGGCGACCAATAATACGCAGCAGCTGCGTGATGACGAGCAGCGTAGCCAGGAAATCCTTGACCGCATTCCTGCCGGGCGTTGGGGCATACCGGAAGATCTGCAGGGCCCGGTGGTGTTTTTGGCCTCCACCGCCTCAGACTACGTGAACGGCCATACCCTGGCCGTCGACGGGGGCTGGCTGGCACGTTGACCCGCTTTGTGACATAGAGTTACACCGTCACCTCTTTCGCCTACTGTATAAAAACCCTATACTGTATGAATCGACAGTTTCCTGGGTTTTATCATGACGGCGGAAGGCCACCTGCTTTTTTCCATTGCGTGCGCAGTATTTGCCAAAAACGCTGAGCTTACCCCCGTGCTTGCACAGGGGGACTGGTGGCATATTGTTCCTTCTGCCGTGCTGACCTGCCTGTTACCCGACATCGACCATCCTAAATCTTTTCTTGGGCAACGCCTGAAGTGGATCTCAAAACCAATCGCCCGTGCGTTTGGCCATCGCGGGTTTACGCACAGCCTGCTGGCCGTGTTTGCCCTGCTGACGCTGTTCTATTTAAAAGTACCTGAAAGCTGGATAGTGCCCGCCGATGCCATTCAGGGCATGGTGCTGGGTTATTTGAGTCATATTCTCGCCGATATGCTGACGCCTGCTGGCGTGCCGCTGCTGTGGCCCTGCCGCTGGCGTTTCCGCCTGCCTGTTCTCGTTCCCCAGAAAGGGAATCAGCTTGAGCGCGTGTTGTGCATGGCTCTGTTCGCCTATGCCGTCTGGATGCCGCAGACATTGCCCGAAAACAGTGCAGTGCGCTGGTCATCTCAGATGATCAATTCGCTGCAATTTCAGTTCAATCGCTTTATTCATCACCAGATTGAACAGTAAACCAGCAAAATTATCGCATTTGTCATAACCCATTCCATTTGGATATAAGCGCGACATCACACTTCTGCTAACCTTGCGCCAACAGGACCGGTAAAAACCGGCCACATAATAAATCAGGAGAACGGGGATGAATTTTCCACTCATCGCGAACATTGTCGTGTTCGTTATATTGCTATTGCTTCTCGCCCAGGCGCGTCACAAACAGTGGAGCCTGGCGAAGAAAGTGCTGGTGGGTCTGGTCATGGGTGTCGTGTTTGGCCTGGCCTTACATGCCGTCTACGGCTCCGATAGCCCGATACTGAAAGACTCCATTCAGTGGTTCAATATTGTCGGTAACGGCTATGTCCAGTTGCTGCAGATGATCGTCATGCCGCTGGTATTTGCCTCTATTCTGAGCGCTGTTGCTCGTCTGCATAACGCTACGCAGTTGGGTAAAATCAGTTTCCTGACCATCGGTACGCTGCTGTTTACCACGCTGATTGCTGCGCTGGTGGGGGTGCTGGTGACCAACCTGTTCGGCCTGACCGCCGAGGGTCTGGTTCAGGGTACAGCTGAAACCGCGCGCCTGACCGCAATTCAGACCAACTACGTGGGTAAAGTCGCTGACCTGACGGTGCCGCAGATGGTGCTCTCCTTCATTCCGAAGAACCCGTTTGCTGACCTGACAGGCGCCAGCCCAACTTCCATCATCAGCGTGGTGATTTTCGCTGCCTTCCTGGGCGTGGCGGCACTGAAACTGCTGAAAGACGATGCGCCGAAAGGCGAGCGCGTGCTGACCGCTATCGATACCCTGCAAAGCTGGGTGATGAAGCTGGTTCGTCTGGTGATGCAGCTGACCCCTTACGGTGTTCTGGCACTGATGACCAAAGTGGTTGCTGGCTCTAACCTGCAGGACATCATTAAGCTTGGCAGCTTCGTTGTCGCCTCTTATCTGGGTCTGGGCATTATGTTTGTCGTACACGGCATTCTGCTGGGTGTGAACGGCGTAAGCCCGCTGAAATACTTCCGTAAAGTCTGGCCGGTGCTGACCTTTGCCTTCACCAGCCGTTCCAGCGCCGCATCTATTCCGCTGAACGTCGAAGCGCAGACTCGTCGCCTGGGTGTACCTGAGTCTATTGCCAGCTTCTCGGCCTCCTTTGGTGCCACGATTGGTCAGAACGGGTGTGCGGGTCTCTACCCGGCGATGCTGGCCGTGATGGTTGCGCCAACGGTTGGGATCAATCCGCTGGATCCGGTCTGGATTGCTACGCTGGTCGGTATTGTCACCATTAGCTCCGCAGGCGTTGCGGGCGTGGGCGGCGGTGCTACCTTCGCCGCGCTGATTGTTCTGCCTGCGCTGGGCCTGCCGGTGACGCTGGTGGCCCTGCTGATCTCCGTTGAACCGCTGATCGACATGGGGCGTACCGCACTGAACGTGAGCGGCTCAATGACGGCCGGTACGCTGACCAGCCAGTGGCTGAAGCAGACCGACAAAGCCATCCTGGATAGTGAAGACGACGCCGAGCTGGCGCACCGTTAATCATTGAAAATAAAAAAACCGCCATCAGGCGGTTTTTTTATACGTGTTATTTTTCAAACTTCTTCATCCTGTCGAATTTGTACCGCCCACCGCTGGGCCGCTTCCGGCACGGTAAACACCGGGGAACGACGGAAATGCTCGCCAATCAGCACAAAGGCCACATATTTGCCACGTAACTGCCAGACATCGCGATAGCCATCCACCTTCAGCGCATGTTCAGGGGGAGCGGGTTCGACACGGGGCACGTAGCTAATAACCTGGCGATTTTGTTGACGAAGAGGTTTCATAAGCGACTGGTTCATTAAAGCACATTCTGAAAGCAGGAAATTTCTATGATAGCCGATCCTGCCCCCACGCGTCGCGTCTTGCGTGTGGTGGACCGCCTCTTTTACTAAGGCGGTGTCTGAAAAAGCTGAGTTCGCCTGCCCTTTCCGTACATTGTTCTATAGTTAACAGGGTTTTTTAGGAATGAATAAAGGAGAAGCGTGCAATGTCGAACAAAGATAACACACATCAATCACCCATTCATGGCACTGAAGAATCACAGCCGGGTATGGACTCCCTTGCACCTGAAGATGGCTCTCATCGCCCTTCACCGGGTCCCTCAGCCCCTGGCGAGCAGCCGACCGCGCCCGGTAGTATGAAATCGCCGGACACCGGCAATGAGAAACTAAAATCACTCGAGCCACACCGCAAAGGCGGAGAAGGCTATGCGTTGACCACCAATCAGGGGGTGCGCATCGCTGACGATCAGAATTCCCTGCGCGCGGGATCCCGCGGACCGACTCTGCTGGAAGACTTCATCCTGCGGGAAAAAATTACCCACTTTGACCATGAGCGTATCCCGGAGCGTATCGTGCACGCGCGCGGTTCCGCCGCTCACGGCTATTTCCAGCCCTACAAGAGCCTGAAGGAAATCACCAAAGCTGACTTCCTTTCAGACCCGGATAAGATCACCCCCGTGTTTGTGCGCTTTTCCACCGTGCAGGGTGGCGCAGGTTCGGCTGATACCGTGCGAGATATTCGCGGCTTTGCCACCAAGTTTTATACCGAAGAGGGTATCTTCGACCTGGTCGGCAATAACACCCCGGTCTTTTTCATTCAGGATGCGCATAAATTTCCTGACTTTGTCCATGCGGTAAAACCGGAGCCCCACTGGGCGATACCGCAGGGACAAAGTGCGCATGACACCTTCTGGGACTATGTCTCCCTGCAACCCGAGACGTTACACAACGTGATGTGGGCGATGTCTGACCGCGGGATCCCGCGCAGCTATCGCACCATGGAAGGGTTTGGCATTCATACCTTCCGGATGATCAACGCCGAGGGCAAAGCGACGTTTGTCCGTTTCCACTGGAAACCGGTCGCCGGGAAAGCCTCGCTGGTGTGGGATGAAGCCCAGAAGCTGACCGGGCGCGATCCGGACTTCCATCGCCGCGAGCTGTGGGAATCCATTGAAGCGGGCGACTTCCCGGAATATGAGCTGGGGTTACAGCTGATCCCGGAAGAGGACGAATTCAAATTCGATTTTGACCTGCTGGATCCGACCAAACTGATCCCCGAGGAGCTGGTACCGGTTCAGCTGGTGGGCAAAATGGTGCTTAACCGCAACCCGGATAACTTCTTTGCCGAGAACGAACAGGCGGCCTTCCACCCCGGGCATATCGTCCCGGGCCTGGATTTCACCAACGATCCGCTGCTGCAGGGGCGACTGTTCTCCTACACCGATACGCAGATCAGCCGACTCGGCGGGCCGAACTTCCATGAAATTCCGATTAACCGCCCCACCTGTCCGTACCACAATTTCCAGCGCGACGGGATGCATCGTCAGGATATTGATACCAACCCGGCCAACTATGAGCCGAACTCCATCAACGATAACTGGCCGCGCGAAACGCCTCCTGGCCCGAAACGGGGTGGATTTGAGTCGTATCAGGAACGTGTGGACGGCAACAAAATCCGCGAGCGCAGCCCGTCATTTGGAGAGTATTACGCCCACCCTCGCCTGTTCTGGAACAGCCAGACACCGATTGAGCAGCAGCATATTATCGGCGGCTTCAGCTTTGAACTGAGCAAGGTTGTGCGGACCTACATCCGCGAGCGCGTGGTCGATCAGCTGGCACACATTGATATTCAACTCGCCCAGAGCGTGGCCGATAACCTCGGCATTACGCTGACGGATGAGCAACGCAATCTTGCCCCGCCAAAAGAGGTCAACGGGGTGAAAAAAGATCCGGCGCTCAGCCTGTACGCGGTACCGGGAGGCTCGATTAAAGGCCGGGTGGTGGCGATCCTGCTTAACGACAAAACTCGCGCCAGCGACGTGCTGGGGATCATGCAGGCGCTGAAAACCAAAGGCGTACACGCCAAATTGCTCTACTCCCGAATGGGTGAAGTGACTGCCGATGACGGGTCAGTGCTGCCGGTTGCCGCCACCTTTGCCGGTGCGCCATCCCTGACAGTGGACGCGGTGATTGTGCCGTGCGGCGATATTGCCAGCCTGCTGAGCAACGGTGACGCGGTCTATTATCTGCTTGAAGCCTATAAGCATCTGAAACCGATCGCCCTTTCCGGTGATGCGCGACAGTTTAAAGCACGCCTGAACGTGGCCGATCAGGGTGAAGACGGGATTGTGGAAGGCGATAACGTCGACGACGCGTTTATGACGAAGCTGTTTGATCTGCTAGCCGCGCACCGCGTCTGGTCGCGCAGCAGCAAGATTGACCAGATACCGGCGTAAAAAAAGCCGGGTGGCGCTTGCGCTTACCCGGCCTACATTTCGACTGGTTTTGTAGGCCCGGTAAGGCGAAGCCGCCACTGGGCTTTGTCTTAAAGATCCCCGAAAGTCCCCAACCGATACCCGCGCTCGGCAATCGCGTATTTCAGCGACGGCGACGTCAGCACCTCCAGCTCCGCCAGGCGCGGCCAGCAGTAGGCGCTCTTACGGACGGTGTTATCGACAAACGCAGGATGCGCCATCACCTCCAGCGACCGTTCCCCCCGGGCTGCGGAATCATCCAGCACCTTCAGGAACAGCGCTTCGTCGATCTCCTCACCGTAAAATGCGCTGCTGAACCCCTCCGATGTGGTCACGGCAAAGTCCGGCAACCCGCGCACGTCACGATCCACACGCATCGCCACGCCTTTACGCTGAGCAAAATCCGCAACGAGCGGAAAAATCGCCGGGATCATATGCACATGATGATGGCTGTCGATATGGGTTGGTTCGCGACCAAAGAGGTCAACAAAACGGTTGTACTGACAGTCCAGCTCGCGGGCAATCTCTTCGAGCGGCAGCGCGTCCTGCTCCGCCAGTTCCCAAATCCATTTCCCGAGTTGCCCGTCACGCGTCAGGCCCGGCATCGCTGAAAGCGGCCTCCCCAGCGTCAACACAAAGTGCATGCCCACGCCCAGCTCAGGCGCTTCACGGCTCAACTGCGCCGCGTGCTCTATCGCCTCTCCATTCACCAGCGCGGTGGTCGAGGTCACCACACCCCGTCGGCAGGCTTCAACAATGCCGTAGTTTTGCCCCTTAGACAGGCCAAAATCATCAGCATTGACGATCAGCAGGTTTTCCATCGCACGTCCTCTTAACGGTGTTGATGCTTGAGCTTCTCAACCGTGGCGGCAAAGTTTGGCAGCCATTTTTCATGCGCCAGTATCATCTCGCTGGCCAGCCCTTCCGCATCGCGGTCGGAATGCACCAGCGGGCTGAGGTTCAGCGCCAGCAGCACGTCATTCAACTCACCGCTCAGCGCAGCGTTGCTGGCCGCCACTTCAAACCCTTTGATGGTATGGATGAGCCCCATCACTTTGTCATCAAAGTGGGTAATACGCGGATGCGGTTTTGCCCCCTCACGGCCCAGGATACAGGTCATCTCTACGGCCCAGTCGGCCGGGATATTGTCGATATGGCCATGGTGCGGCACATTGACGTAGTGCTCAGCCTGCTTGTCATTGTAAATGGCGTTGATCACTTCGCACGCCGCGTCGGAATAGTACGCTCCACCGCGCTGTTCAAGCTCTTTCGGCTTCACGTTCAGGTTTGGATCTTTATACAAATCAAACAGCTGCTTTTCAACTTTCTGCACAACCTGAGCGCGGGCACCGCCTTTATAGTACTCGCCCATTTCGATGGCCAGCATCTCTTTCTGCTTGAAGTAGTAAAGCAGATACGAGCATGGCAGCAGATTCAGGGAACGGATGAGCCCTTCGCTGAACGGCAGGTCGAAGATATTTTTTACGGATGCTGCGGTCAGGCGGCCGGAAGCCACGCCGTCCAGCAGTTCAGCAAAGCGAGACTGGCCGTTTACTATCACATCTCTGATGAACACCATGTGGTTGAGACCGAACAGATCAATAGAGAGATCGTCGTTGTCGGTCAGCTCCAGCACGTCGCGGATGAACATCTTCATGCCAATCGGAATATTGCAGACGCCGATAAAACGCTTGAAGTTGGTATGGCGATAGACCGCCTCGGTGACCATCCCGGCCGGGTTGGTAAAGTTAATCACCCATGCGTTCGGGCAGATCGCCTGCACATCTTTGATGATGTCGAAAATGACCGGGATGGTGCGCAAACCTTTAAACAGGCCGCCCGCGCCGTTGGTTTCCTGTCCCAGATAGCCGTGGCTCAGCGGAATGCGTTCGTCCAGTTCACGCGCTTTGAGCTGGCCCACGCGCAGCTGAGTGGTAACGAAGTCAGCGTCCTGCAATGCCAGGCGACGATCGAGGGTTTTATGCACGGTTAAGGGCACACCGGCTTTTTCTACCATCCGCTGGCACAGGTCAAAAATAATATTTAGCTTTTCCTGCCCTTCTTCAACATCCACCAGCCATAATTCACTGACCGGTAATTCATGATAACGTTTCAGGAAACCTTCCAGTAATTCCGGGGTATAGCTGCTGCCGCCGCCAATGGTCACGACTTTTAATTTCTTTTGCATAACATCTCCCTTAGCGTATCAGGTTAATCGCCTGCAAGGTATAGCGGACTCTTCCCGCTATTTGGGCAAGCAATCAAGTCAATATTCGTGGCGAATAAACTCGCCAGGCACTAATTAATTACCGTCAAATTCTTCCGGTAACTGTTTGGTGTGAATGAGGTAAATTTCTTAAAGGTTTTAATAAACAGGCTGGGGCTACTGTAACCGGACTCATAAGCAATATCGGTGACAGAGTAGTTGGTAATTTCCAGCTGTTTTTTGGCAAAATTAATGCGGATTTCATTAATAATTTGCACGGGTGTTTTACGATAATAACGCTGTGTCGCCCGGGTCAGGTATTCCTGGGATTTTCCGGACAGTGACACCATATTTTCCAGAGCATTCTCGCTGAACTGCCCTTTGTCGTGCATCAACTCGACGGTACTGCGCAGCCATTGCGGAATGTCGTCGCTCACCTGCTGCTCTTCGCGGTGATGGCGAAGGCGGTTCATCACATAGAACGTCACGGTTTCAATAAATTCATCGAACTCATTGTCGCGGAAGTTGAGCGAGGCGATCACCGTTTCGATCCAGGTCATAAATTCGTTTTTCACGCGATAGACCTGTGACGCCACAAAGCAGAACGGCACCAGCGGCAGATAGTGTTTCTCAAAGAAACGTCTGCTGACGCCAACATTCAGAATACGGGTGGCCCCAAATTCGTAAAAGCTCTGGTGATAAGATCCCATCGGCAGGAAAACAAAATCACCGCGCTCCAGCAGGACACGCTTGCCGTTAATCTCCTGATAGTAGCGGCCGGTCAGAACAATCGTGAACTCGTAGTAGTCATGCTGATGCAGACCACTGGCGCTCTCCGTCTTGTTGTAAATAACCACGTGAAAATTCTTGCCATTAAACAGCTGCTGTTCAAGTGCGGTTTTAATTTCCATCGTGCTGACCTCCTGCTACTCAGTCTGACTTACTGCAGCTTCTCGTGAAGCTCAATTAACTCTGCCACCAGCTCGCGTGCCAGCATCGAGGTCATCAGGTGATCCTGTGCATGCACCAGCACCAGGCTGACTTTCATCTTCCCTTCCCCCTGGTCGCCTTCGATAAGCTTAGTCTGCACCAGGTGCGCTTCATTCAGCGCGATACGGGATTGATCCATCATGGTCTTAGCGGCGGCAAAATCGCCCTGCTTGGCCTGCTTCAGGGCGGCATACGCCAGGCTACGTGCTTGCCCGGAGTTGATGATAAGCCCCATCACCACTTCTTCCAGATCGCTCTCTACGGCGTCTTCGGCTACGATACTATCCAAATCTAACATCTTTAAGCTCCTTTTCGCTGGCGCGGGTTACCCCGCGCCAGGCAATATTTAGAATTTCAGTGCGAGGGCGATATCCTCTTCGCTCTCTTCTTCATCAATCACGGTCGCGGCTTTGTTGGCTATCGCCACGAATGGCATGTAGAGCAGTGTTGCAATCCCGAGGTTGAATATCGCCAGCAGGAAGGCCGCGACGCTACCGTTGGTGTTGAAGAACGCCCCCAGCCCCGCCGGCATGGTCCACGGCGCAATGTTGGTAACAGGCGGGATAATGCCCAGGTAATAGGCCGTCAGAGTGATCCCCGCAAGCAGCGGCTGAATCAGGACGAATGGAATGAACATCACCGGGTTCATGATGATAGGCAGACCAAACAGAATCGGCTCGTTAATCTGGAAGATGCCTGACGGCAGCGCCAGCTTCGCAACCTGACGATGGTCAGCGCGACGAGAGACAATAAAGACCGCGATGATCAGACCCAGCGTCGCCCCGGTACCCCCCAGGAAGATATAAGAGTCCAGCATCGGCTTCGCCCACACATGGAAGGTTTTACCGGCTGCCAGCGCCGCATCAACGGAGCCGTACTGCTGATAAAGTGCAACGTTTTCCAGTGCCCATGGGGTCATGATACCGCTGTCCAGCGCGGCCAGTGCCAGTGAACCATGTACGCCGAAGAACCACAGCAGGGAGGTGAAAATCACGTACGCCCAACCGACCACGCCACCCATCGACGCCAGCGGCGTAGAGATAGAGTCCATGATGATCTGGTGGAAGTTTGTGCCCCAGTGAGAGAGCGCCCAGGCAATAATCCCCATGATGGAGAGAATAATGAAGCCTGGAATCAACGCGGAAAATGAACGGGAAACGGAGCCCGGTACGCTATCCGGCAGGCGAATTACCCAGTTGCGACGGATAATAAAGGTGAACATCTCGGCAACCACCAGACCGATAACGATACCGGAAATAATGTTTGCCCCACCCAGCCAGTTGGCACCCACAGCATAAGCTTCACCCACGCTGTATGGGGTGACGGTCATAAAGGCGGCAACGGACAATAACCCCGCGGCCAGCGGATCCACCTTACGTTCTTCGGCTAATGCCATCCCAATAAAGAAAGGCGCCATCAGCGACATAATACCCAACGTACCGTTATATACGTTGCCGCCGATGGCTTTAAAACCGTTAAGGGTTTCAATGGTTGAAGCGTCTAACCGAATTCCTAATGAATAAAAAAAGGAACCTTCACCAAAGCTCAGAAAAACGTTGTTAATTAAAACGAACATTGCCCCGGCCAGCGTCAACGGCATTAATTTAATAAAGCCGTTTTTGATGGCGTTAACGTGAGGCTGCTTTCCTATTTTAACAGCAAAAGGAAGGAGTACCTTTTCAAGTGAAGCGATGACTTTACTCATAGGAAAATACCCTTAAATGCCGCAACGTATGTCGCGGCGTATTGTGTGTGAAATAACTCTTTGACGGGAAAAATAAAAATTAATTAGCAGCTTTTTTAATTGCTGCCACAGCAGCTTTCAGTACACCTAAACCATCAATCTTACCGTACAGCCCTGAGTCGATAACCTCGACCGGTTTATTCGGTAACAGACGTTGAATTTCTGGCAACATGTAAGCGATCTGCGGACCCAGTAAAATAACATCTGCGGTCTGGCCTTTTTCACCCGCCAGCGTTTCCGGGAACGCTTCGATCACCACCGGCACTTCATACTTTTCGGCCTGTGCACGCATCTTCGACACCAGCAGTGACGTTGACATGCCTGCAGAGCAGAACAGGTAGATATGTTTCTTTTCCATCATGATTTCCCTCTTTTATGACTACCTGCCGTCTCGCTATCACTCGACTCGCTCTCCTGGCTGACAGGTAATGTGCTGACTGTTGTTTATCGTTGGAGTGAGTATACGTAATGGTACAGAGGGGGGATAATTCTGCACAGGCCTAAATTGTCTCTCATTGACCTGGCTTGTTGACTACCTTCACATTTCAGGCAAATAATTCGCGCAAAGAAATAAGATTTACGTATGCATAAAAAAACCGGCCCAAAGGCCGGCTTGTTAACATCCTCAGGCAAGCAGGGTTACTGCGCCTTAGGTGCTTGCGGATCGGTATCGTATTCAGCACAGGTCTGGTAACCGGAATTGATGACGTGACCGGTGTCATCCAGAGCAACAAAGTATGTTTCTGCCTTACCATCACGTTGACCCAGGATATAGGTCTGGCAGGTACCACGCGCATGGATCATGGTCACTTCTGACGAAGGCTTACCGGCAATCGCAGCCACCTGCGAACGGGTCATGCCTTTTTTGACATCTTTTACTACCGGCTGTGTAAACTGATCTTTGGTGCGATCGTAAGCCGTACACCCTGCCAGCATAGTCAGTACCGCCGCTGCGCTAAGAATTCCTGCTACGTTCTTGTTCATATTCCGTCCTCTTGTTTATCAGCGTGTTATCTAAGCATGGGATAAAAAGTACTATTGTTCAACTTTGCGAGTTACGCCAGACGAATTTCGGAAAATTCCAATAAAACAACGATAAGCTGCTAAAACGCCGCAAAATAGCGCACTCGAAACTGTGATCCTTGTCGTTTTACGCCTGAAGGGTTAGTTTTAACAGTTAACACATTCTGTTTATGGTCTGCATATGGAGGGCGTGATGGCTCTGCAACACGAGATTATTCAGTCGCTGGGCGCGAAGCCTGCGGTAGATGCAAATGAAGAGATCCGCCGAAGCGTTGATTTTTTAAAATCCTATTTAAAAACGAACTCGTTTCTGAAAACGCTGGTACTGGGCATCAGCGGCGGACAGGACTCGACGCTGACCGGCAAACTCTGCCAGATGGCCATTTCAGAGCTGCGCGAAGAGACGGGAGATGAAGCGCTGCAGTTTATCGCCGTGCGTCTTCCGTATGGCGTGCAGGCAGACGAACAGGATTGTCAGGATGCCATCGCCTTTATCCAGCCAGACCGCGTACTGACGGTCAATATCAAAGGATCGGTGCTGGCGAGTGAGCAGGCGCTGCGTGAAGCGGGCATTGAGCTGAGCGATTTTGTGCGCGGCAATGAAAAAGCGCGCGAACGTATGAAAGCGCAGTACAGCATCGCAGGCATGACCAAAGGCGTGGTTGTCGGGACCGATCACGCGGCAGAAGCCATCACCGGTTTCTTCACCAAATATGGCGACGGGGGCACCGACATTAACCCTATCTTCCGTTTGAACAAGCGTCAGGGTAAACAGTTGCTGGCTGCGCTGGGCTGCCCGGAGCATTTATACAAGAAAGCGCCAACGGCGGATCTGGAAGACGATCGCCCTTCCCTGCCGGATGAAGCGGCGCTCGGTGTGACCTATGACAACATCGATGATTATCTGGAAGGCAAGAAACTGGACGAGAGTATCGCGAAGATTATCGAAGGCTGGTATCTGAAAACCGAGCACAAACGCCGCCCACCCATTACCGTGTTTGACGATTTCTGGAAGAAATAAAAGCAAAACGGTAACCCAGGTTACCGTTTTTAGTGTTTGCGCCCTCTCCCGAGGGAGAGGGTTGGGGTGAGAGCATCAGGCGACCCGGCTCTTTTTTAACCACCCCACACCTGCTACACTGTATAGCTGAACAGTATATGGAGTCGTATGTGAGCAGGCGTCAATCTGCCCCGCGTCTGGAGTTTGAAGCGGCGGCTATCTATGAATATCCCGAACATCTCCGCCCCTGGCTTGAGGAATTGCCTAAACAGCCGGGCGTGTACATCTTTCATGGCGAAAGCGACACTCTGCCGCTCTATATCGGCAAAAGCGTGAATATTCGCAGCCGGGTGCTGTCCCATCTGCGCACGCCGGACGAAGCCGCCATGCTCCGCCAGTCGCGACGCATCAGCTGGTATCCGACGGCAGGGGAAATGGGAGCGCTCTTACTGGAAGCCCGGCTGATCAAAGAGCAACAGCCCTTGTTTAATAAGCGTCTGCGCCGCAATCGTCAGCTCTGCTCGCTGCAGATAACCGCGGGCAAACCGCAGGTTGTCTATGCGCGCGACGTCGATTTTTCGCACGCACCGAATCTGTACGGCCTGTTCGCCAACAAACGTGCTGCGCTACAGGCGCTGCAAACGCTGGCGGACGAGCAGCAGCTTTGCTACAGCCTGCTGGGGCTGGAGGCCACCACTCGTGGACGCGCCTGTTTCCGCTCTGCGCTCAAACGCTGTGCGGGTGCCTGCTGCGGCAAAGAGAGCGTCGAGGATCATCACGCCCGGCTTCTTGGCGGGCTGGCGGCCATCAGCGTGAAGTGCTGGCCATGGGAAGGGGCCGTTGCGCTAAAAGAGGTGGGAGAGACAATGACACAGTACCACATTGTTCATAACTGGTTCTGGCTGGGGGCGGTCGATAATCTGCAGGAGGCCGCCACCCTGTTACGCACACCCGCCGGCTTCGACCATGATGGCTACAAAATTCTCTGTAAGCCCGTGCTGACCGGCGAGTTTGACGTTATTGTGCTTAATGACCAGGCAGCCAGTTGATTTCGCTGAATAATAACCTGCCGTGCGATTCCAGCAAACGCAGGGTGTGGGTTCCCTCCTCCCAGCTCGCGCCCTGATCGGCTGTCAGCAATTTATCCCCCAGCTGCCACGCACCGCTTAAGACGAAGACCACACCCCCGCGTGAGCCAAAGGTAGTGAAGGTGCGGTCCGCCACCCGCACTTTCGCCTGGCAGCAATCCCGCCGGGTCATGATGTTGAAGTCCATCGACATCTGCCCGTCGCTTAACAGCGCTTTTACCGGCTGGTCGCCGGAAAAACAAAAGGGCTGATGGTGCTTCAGGGTATGGCAAAACGCCTGACCGGCATCGAGCGTCACTTCCCCCCCTTCCAGCAGGGTGATAACCCGGTCAACACCGGGAAAGGAGGAGAATTCGCCATTGCTGGCGATCGTCGCAATGCTGGCACGCCAGAAAAAATCGCGCGTCGCGGGAGGAAAACAACAAATTTCGCGCGTCTCACCAGCACCATTGCGCCAGAGACTGACCGGCATTTTACGGATATCAAAGAACTCCATCACCACTCCTGAATGGCGCAACGAGCGCCAGGGCAAGGATATCGCTATCGTTGCTGTCTTGTTTGTTATGATTGAATAGTTACAGACGTAGTATCGGCAGCAGAGCGGGCAAGCCTTAGCGGGACGCTGATAAAAAATCTAACGTCATGAATTCTCTGAAGCGATGACAGGAGAATACCGCGCCTGTTGCGGCAGACAAGAGGGTAAGAAAGAAAAAACCGCCGGTCCTGTCCACAGCATTTGCGCTTTTGTAGACAGGATCCCGGCGGTCTTAAGAGAGTGAACCGATTATTCGGTTGGTGCTGGCATTTTACCTTCCATTGCCGGACGTTCTGTCAGACGCTTCTCAAAATTGGCATTAAATTGTTTTTTCTGTTCCGGCGTCAGAATGTTGTAGATCTTGTTCTGGGTTTCCATATGAGCCAGCATGCGGGCTTTATGCTGCTCAGCCATTTTGTCGATCTGCGCTTCGGCTTTTGCCTTATCGAAGCTGTCGCTGGCGATAATGTCATGCATCGCGCGGCGCTCTTCCAGCGGAGGACGTTTCATCTGGTCACGCTGGCTTTTCATGATGTCGCGGATCTGCTGTTTCTGCGCATCCGTCAGGTTCAGATCTTTGAACATCATCATCTCGTGCATACCCGGCTTGCCTTTGTGATGCATCATCATTTTGCCTTCAGCAGGCGCGGCAGTGGTGGTTGCGGTATCTGCGGCGAACGCCATGCTGGTAGCGCCCAGAGCCAGGGTAGAAGCAACAAACAGTGCAGTAAACTTACGCATAATTTATTTCCTTACTTTCAGTTATTCTTCGGCGCTATGCCGTGTTGACGAGATTAACTTTACGGGGTTTATCGTCAATTAGTCAGAGCAACGGTAAAACAATGAAAGTGTAAAAAACAAATTTTCGCCAAATATGGAGGAAATAAGGATAAAGCGTGGAGAGTTGCAACAAAAATATGCAATAAGCTGATTATTAAGAGATTGTGCAGAAGTATAACCAACTGCCGTTTAATAATAAAGCAATTATCCAGGAATATTCTGCAAAGAAAATGCGATCGCCTTAATCGCTAAGAATATAGTTTTAATATTCCCCTCCCGCAGACAGGAGGGGACACGATCAGGACACTTTTTCCAGCATCAGCCCGGCCCGCAGACCAAAGGCTACCGACGGGTTGGGGAACAGCACATATTCGGTTGTTTTCTGCACCTCATAGCGCTCGTCGCCGTCCTCCGCCAGTAATGCCCCCTTGCGAAACGGCGTAAAATTGAGCGTGTGGGCCGCCATGTGTAGCTGGAAAGCCTCGCTACGGCGGGTGATCTGCTGCACAACCCGATAACGCTCGACGGGCTGGCTGGTGTGCTCCGGCACCGTCCCCCCCAGCAGCGCATGCAGCGCAAGATGCGTCGGGGCAAAGCGCGTAAGATCGTTTTGCCCAAACGGCAGCGCTTTTCCCAGCTCCAGCGTGCAGGCCAGCGCGCCGAAGCGTTCGCAGGTAAAGTGCGTGAAGGTCCCCCCCGGCGACTGATGGAAGACCAGCGCTTCCAGCCCCGCATCCCCCAGCCAGCGCAGAAAATCTTCCTCCCAGGGCTGATTACGCTGCGGCAGTACGCCAAAACGCACGTGATACGAGGCGCGGATCGCCGTATGCAGATCGAGATGCCAGCGCGATGGCCCCGCGTCGGTGAAAAAGGAGGTGACAATCTGCTCCAGCCACTGCGCCCGTGCCGTTTCATCACTTTGTGGGAATTGCGACCAGCGGCCACCGAACATGCGGTTGATGTCGCTCACCAGATAGCGTTTGTTTTGCGCCAGCGCAGGCGGGTTTCCCAGAACCACCAGCAGACGGCAGTGCAGCGCGATCTCCCCGCTATACAACGCGCGCAGCAGCAGGTCGACAATCTCGACGGGCGCCGTTTCATTGCCGTGAATGCCGGTTGAGAGCAGAAGCGACAGTTCACTCCTGGCGGTCGGTGTCAGTTCAAGCACGCCGCGCCCCAGCCACCGCCAGTGGAATGAGGGGCCCTCCCCCTCACGTTGTGAGGGCGTTTCGTCGGCCAGCGTCAGCGCCAGTAAATTTTCCATAGCGCCTCCTTTAGCGCTGGAACGGGTAAACCGAACCCAGTTGCAGGATTGAGGTTAACGCGTCGAGCGCCTCGCGGCCTTCGCGCAGCAGCTGCGGGTCAACCAGATCGGCCTGCGTTAACCGGTCGCGATAGTAGCGATCCACCCAGTCGTTCAGGGTATTAAACAGCGTCTCATTCATCATCACTGCCGGGTTAACGGCCTGCATTTCGTCAGGCGTCAGCACCACGCGCAGGCGTAAACAGGCCGGACCGCCCCCGTTTGCCATGCTCTCGCGCAGATCAAAGACGCGCAGTTCCGCAATCGGGTTATCGGCTTTCACCAGTTCAGTCAGATAACGCCACACGCCCGGGTGATCGCTGGACTCCTGCGGCAGCACCAGCATCATGCTGCCATCGTCCCGGCTCAACAGCTGGCTGTTAAAGAGGTAGGTCTCAACCGCATCCTGCACGCTCACCGCCTGCGTCGGCACCTGAATCGGCGTAAACCCGGGCACGCGTTCATGCAGCGTGGCGAGGAGTTTCTCCTGATGGGCGAACGCCTGCTCGTGGCAGAACAGAACCTGGCGGTTAGAGACGGCAATCACGTCGTTATGGAACACGCCCTGGTCGATCACATGCGGGTTCTGCTGGGCAAAAATCACCTGCGACGGATTGACCTGATTCAGACGCGCCACGGCCTGGCTTGCCGCCAGCGTCTGGCGGGCCGGGTAGCGGGTTGGCGCTGAATGGCCGCCCTCTTCCCGCCCGTAAATAAACAGCTGTAACCCCGGTTCGCCGTAATCGCCGCCCAGACGGTTATGGTTGGCAGCACCTTCATCACCAAACATCGCCACCTGCGGCAGAGCCGGATGGACAGCAAAATGGGCGTCATTATGGAAAATGGCGCGCAGCACGCGCTCCGTGGTCTCCGCTTCGGTGGCGCGGTGGAATTTGTTGTTCAGGTTCGCCACCGTCAAATGGACCTTGCCATCCAGCGTATCGGCAGAGGGTGCGACGGTCGCCGCATTGGCCACCCACATTGAGGAGGCAGAACTCGCCGCCGAGAGCAGGTGTGGCGTCTGCGTTCCCGCTTTCTCCACCACCTGTTCATCAGTGCCGCTAAAACCAAGCTGACGTAACACCGCCACGTTTGGACGCTCCTGCGGCGGGATCACCGCCTGCGGAAAACCCGCGTCCGATAGCGCCTTCATTTTCAGCAGCCCCTGCTTTGCCGCCAGTTTCGGGTTGGAGACCTGAAAACGGTGTTTCGTCGAGGCTTCATTACCAAAGGAGAGCCCGGCATAGTGGTGCGTCAGTCCCACCAGGCCGTCAAAATTGACTTCACGCGCTTTCATGGCGATCTCCCTGACTAAAATCCAGACCCGGACTCAGCGTTTCCGGCAGCGTCAGCGCAGGTGTTTCCAGGCTCGCCATCGGCCACGCGCAGTAATCTGCGGCATACCACGCGCTGGCGCGATGGTTCCCGGAAGCTCCTACGCCGCCAAACGGGGCGGTACTCGCGGCACCGGTCAGCGGTTTGTTCCAGTTAACAATCCCGGCGCGCGCTTCGAGCAGCAGCTGATCAAACTTCTCGCGCTGCGGTGAAATCAGACCGCTCGACAGGCCGTAGCGGGTGTTGTTGGCCATCGCAATGGCACTGTCAAAATCGTCATAGCGCCAGACGCACAGCAGCGGTCCAAAGACCTCTTCATCCGGCACGTTGCTCGCGCCGCTCATCTCAACAATGCCTGGCGTCAGCAGCGACGTGCCCGGCTGAACCTGCTTCGGCTCCAGCAAGGTTTTCGCGCCGCGTGAGACATGGTCCTGCCAGGCTTTCAGAACGTTCAGCGCCGCCTGTTCGGAGATGAGCCCGCCGATAAACGGCTGCGGGTCGGCATCCCACGTCGCAGGCACCAGACGCGCGCTCACCTCAACCAGACGCCTGAGGAACGCATCGCCCTGCGCCCCGCGCTTCACCAGCAGACGACGCGCACAGGTGCAGCGCTGGCCGGCAGTAATAAAGGCCGACTGGATGGTCAGGTGGACTGCCGCGTCCATATCATCAGGATCTTCCACAATGAGCGGGTTGTTCCCCCCCATCTCCAGCGCCAGAATTTTTTCCGGCTGCCCGGCCAACTGGCGATGCAGCTGATAGCCCGTCCCGGCGCTGCCGGTAAACAGCAGGCCATCAATATCACTTAACGCGCTCAGCGCCTGGCCGGTTTCACGCCCGCCCTGCACCAGGTTCAGCACGCCCGGCGGCAAACCCGCCTGCTCCCAGAGCTTCACCGCCACCTCACCGGTCAGCGGCGTTAATTCACTCGGTTTGAAAATGACGCTATTTCCCGCCAGCAGTGCGGGCACAATATGCCCGTTTGGCAGATGCCCCGGGAAGTTGTAGGGGCCAAACACCGCCAGTACGCCGTGGGGGCGATGGCGCAGCGTGGCCGCGCCGTCAGCCATTTCGGTATGCTGCTCGCCGGTGCGGGTATGGTACGCCTTTACCGAGATGGCGATTTTGTTGATCATCGCCGTCACTTCAGTCGCCGCTTCCCAGCGTGGCTTGCTGGTCTCCAGGGCGATCGTGCGGGTCAGCTCGGTTTTATTCGCTTCCAGCAGAGAGGCAAACTTTTCGACAATCCCCTGGCGCACAGTGAACGGCTGTTTCGCCCACGCCGGAAACGCGCGGCGCGCGGCGTGGCAGGCCTGTTCAACCTGCCCGGCGCTGGCATCATTACCTTTCCAGAGCACCTCGTTGCCGACCGGATTGGTCTTCACTCGCTGTTCGCCTTCGCCCGTTACCCAGTCTCCGTTGATCCATAAAGTCATGCTGTTTTCTCCTCAGGGCAGAGTCGCACCAGGCGAACCGTATCGCCGGCATTACATTTCAGGGCATCCAGTTCTGCAGCCGTCAGCACCAGACGTTCACATTTCGGGTTGGTACGCACCAGCATGGCGCGGAAGTTGGTGTAATTTTCGTTCGCCACCAGGCACGCCGGCCAGTCACCCGGCGCGGGCTGACCTTCAGAGACGTCAACCAGTCGGCTTTTACGGATCGCGCGCACGCGGTCGATGTCGCACTCCAGCGTCGGCCCACCGTCAAAGATGTCGACATAGTTACGGTAGCGGAAGCCTTCTTTTTCCAGCACCGCGCGGGCAGGCGCCGTTTGCGGATGGACTTCGCCAATCACCGCCTGCGCTTCCGGGGTTAAGAAATGGGTATAGATAGGGTGTTTCGGCATCAGCTCAGCGATAAACGCTTTCTGCCCGGTGCCGCACAGATAGTCTGCCCGGCTGAACTCCATCGAGAAGAAACGCTCGCCCAGGCTCTCCCAGAACGGCGAATAGCCTTTATCGTCGATCACACCGCGCATTTCGGCCACCACCTTTTCGTTAAAACGATCGCGGAAAGCGGCCATAAACATAAAGCGCGATTTGGAGAGCAGATACCCGTTGCCCTCTTTACGCCACGCCGGATCAAGGAACAGCGTGCAAAGCTCGCTGGCACCGGTGTGGTCATTACAGAGAAACAGCGTCGGCAGCGCGTTATAGACGTTCAGCTCTTTTGAGGCATGAACCATGGTGCCCACGCGGTAGTTGTACCACGGGTCATTAAGACCAACGGCCACTTCGATGGCGCAGATCCCGGCTACGGTCCCCGTGTCGGTATCTTCCAGCACGAACACATAGCCCTGTTCGCTTTTTGGCAACGTCCCCTGCCAGGTTTGCAGGGCGCGCTCAATGCGCGCCGACAGCGTTTTTTCATCGGCAGGAAGCGAGGTCAGCCCGCCCCCCGTCTTACCGGCAAGCTGCATGAGCCCGGCGAGATCGCCGCGCTCAACGGGACGGATGACCATCATGATGACACCCCGGATTTCACACGTTCACAGGCCAGCGCAAAACGGTCTAAACCGGTGCTCACCTCTTCCTCGCTGACAATCAGCGCAGGGGCAAAACGCACCACGTTGGCACCGGCAATCAGCACCATCACGCCCTGTTTCGCCGCTTCCTGTGAAATAAGTTTAGCTTTTCCGGCAAACTCCGGCGTCAGTTCGCAGCCAATTAACAGCCCCAGGCCGCGAATCTCTTTAAACAGACCGGTCTTGCTGTTAATGGCGTTCAGACGCTCCACAAACCAGTCGTGACGCTGTTTAACCCCCTTCAACACTTCCGGGGTATTGATGATATCCAGAACCTGTCCGGCCACGGCCGTTGCCAGCGGGTTACCGCCATAAGTGGTGCCATGCGTGCCCACGACCATTACGCTGGCGAATTTATCGGTGGTCAGCATCGCGCCAATCGGGAAGCCGCCGCCCAGCGCTTTCGCCGTTGAGAGAACGTCCGGCGTTACGCCGTAGTGCATATACGCATACAGCTCACCGGTACGGCCAACGCCGGTCTGCACTTCATCGAAAATCAGTACCGCGTTATGACGATCGCACAGTTCGCGCAGCCCCTGAAGGAACGCTTTCTGTGCGGGCAGCACACCGCCTTCTCCCTGCATTGGCTCGACGATCACCGCGCAGGTGGTGTCGTCGATCAGCTCGCGGGCTGACTGCAGATCGTTATACACCCCGTGGCGGATATCCGGCGGCAGCGGCGCAAAGTCCTGCGAGTAGGACGGCTGCCCCCCTGCGCTGACGGTAAAGAGCGTGCGGCCATGGAACGCGTTCTTAAAGGCCACAATCCCGCTCTTGTGCACACCGAATTTATCGTGCGCATATTTGCGTGCCAGCTTCAGCGTCGCTTCGTTCGCCTCCGCGCCCGAGTTGCAGAAAAAGACTTTCTCCGCAAACGTCGCGTCGATCAGTTTTTTCGCCAGACGCAGCGCCGGTTCGTTGGTATAGCCGTTCCCGGTGTGCCAGAACTTCGCCGCCTGGTCGTTTAACGCCTGGCGCAGCGCCGGGTGTGCATGGCCCAGCGCGTTAACCGCAATCCCGCCCGCAAAGTCGATATACTCTTTACCCTGCTGATCCCACAGGCGCGAGCCTTCCCCACGAACCGGAATAAAAGCCGCCGGAGCGTAAACCGGCATCATCCATTCATCGAAATTTTCACGCGTAATTGACAGAGACATAGCGACCTCATCCGGTAAATAAAAGGTTATTTGAATGTTAAATAATTGAGTGTTTGCACTGTGAATGTAGATTGCAGCCTTCGTGCCAGCCAGCGATAAAAATGCATAAACGGGTGGGGGTAACAGAATATCAATAAGTTACAATATGGAGTTATTCACTGTTAGTGCATAAAAAGTGAATATTTTTACGACAAGCGGCGCTTTGCCGCATGAAAATCAGAAAGAGTATGCAGAGGCCAAATATAATTCTGGAATTGTGATCGCTCGCGAAATTTATCGGCCATTTACGCCCCTTTTAAGGGCGAAGCGCGTCAGAATGGTGCAAATATTGCACCGTTGGCATTATCTGTCGCAGTTATTGGTCAATCCCCGTAACAGACGACGCAAATTCTGCTACCATCCATGCACTATTCACCTTGCACTGGCAGCGACTATGAAATTTGTCTCTTTTAATATCAACGGCCTGCGTGCCCGCCCTCACCAGCTTGAAGCGATTGTTGAACAACATCAGCCTGATGTGATCGGCCTGCAGGAGACAAAAGTTCACGACGATATGTTTCCCCTCGAAGAGGTGGTGAAACTGGGTTACAACGTCTTTTATCACGGGCAGAAAGGGCATTACGGCGTTGCCCTGCTGACCAAAGAGACGCCGGTTTCCGTCCGCCGCGGCTTCCCGGGTGATGGCGAAGAAGCGCAGCGCCGGATCATCATGGCGGAAATTCCTTCAGCGCTCGGCAATATCACCGTGATCAACGGCTATTTCCCGCAGGGGGAGAGCCGTGACCATGAGACCAAATTCCCGGCGAAAGCGAAGTTTTATCAGGATCTGCAGGATTACCTGACCACCGAACTGAAAAAAGAGAATCCGGTGCTGATCATGGGCGACATGAATATTAGCCCGACCGATCTGGATATCGGCATTGGTGAAGAGAACCGCAAACGCTGGTTGCGCACCGGCAAATGTTCATTCCTGCCGGAAGAGCGCGAGTGGATGGATCGCCTGCTGAGCTGGGGTCTGGTGGATACCTTCCGCACGGCTAACCCGGACACCCAGGATCGCTTCTCATGGTTCGATTACCGCTCAAAAGGCTTTGATGACAACCGCGGGCTGCGCATAGACCTGCTGCTGGCAAGCTCCCCGCTGGCGGAACGCTGCATTGAAACCGGGATCGACTACGATATCCGCAGCATGGAAAAACCGTCGGACCACGCGCCGGTGTGGGCGAAATTCAAGCTGTAACCCCGTGTGAACATTCGAAAAATTGTCGTACTGTGCGCCCTGCTGGGCGCCTTTATGCTGACGTGGCTCACTCTTCCTCCGGGCACGCTCTCTCTTGAAACCATCAAAACGCATCAGCAGACCTTGCTCGCCTGCGTCGAACACGCCCCGCAGCAAAGTGCGCTGATCTTTTTTGCGCTCTATGTGGTGGTTTCCGCCCTCTCTATCCCCGGTGCCGCGATACTGACTCTGCTGGGCGGCGCGCTGTTTACGCTGTGGAAGGGGACGCTGCTGGTGTCGTTTGCCTCCACGCTCGGCGCCACGCTCGCGATGCTCGCCAGCCGTTATCTGCTGCGCGACTGGGTTCAGCGACGGTTTGCCCAACAGATGAAAACGGTGAACGCCGGGATGGCGCGTGACGGCGCTGGGTATCTATTCGCCCTGCGCATGATGCCGTTGTTCCCGTTTTTTCTGGTCAATCTGCTGATGGGGCTGACCCGCATTGGGGTGCGTCGGTACTGGTGGGTCAGTCAGCTCGCCATGCTGCCCGCAACGGTTATCTTCCTCAACGCCGGCCGCGAGCTGGGAAAAATCACTTCGCTGCGCGATATTCTGTCGCCGGGCATGCTGTTAGCCTTTACACTACTGGGGTTATTACCGCTGATGAGCCGATGGCTGTTTTCCCGACTCCCCTCTTCGTTTAAAAAGTGAGGCATTATGCGCCGTGTGCGTTTTTGCGCGTTTCTGACCGGTCTGCTGCTGACCGCCCCTCTGTGTGCCACCGACAGCTGGCACGTTATCCAAGAACAAGCCAAAGGCCAGACCGTCTGGTTTAACGCCTGGGGAGGCGATCAGGCGGTTAACCGCTACCTCGACTGGGTCAGCGGCGAGATGAAAACGCACTACGCGATCAACCTCAACATTGTCCACCTGGCCGATGCGGCGGATGCGGTAAAACGGATCCAGACAGAAGCTGCCGCCGGGCGTAAGACCCATGGCTCGGTGGATCTTTTGTGGGTTAACGGTGAGAATTTCCGCACGCTGAAAGAGGCTAACCTGCTGCAAACCGGATGGGCACAGACGCTGCCTAACTGGCGCTATGTCGACACGGGCAAACCGGTCACGGAAGATTTCGCCCTGCCAACCGAGGGCGCAGAATCTCCGTGGGGTGGCGCGCAGCTTACCTTTATCGCCCGCAAAGCGAGCATGCCCACTCCGCCATCAGACCCGCAGGCATTACTGGCCTGGGCGCAGCAGCATCCGGGTAAAATCAGCTATCCTCGTCCGCCTGATTTTACCGGCACCGCGTTTCTGGAACAGTTGCTTCTCACGCTCACCTCCCAGCCCGATGCGCTGAAACGCGCGCCCGATGACACCTTTGCACTGGTTACCGCGCCGCTCTGGGACTACCTCGACAAACTCCACCCGCTGCTGTGGCGAGAAGGAAAAGATTTCCCGCCTTCACCTGCGCGGATGGATACCCTGCTCGCCCGCGGCAGTCTGAGCCTGTCGCTGACCTTTAACCCGGCACATGCGCTGCAAAAAGTGGCCAGCGGTGAACTGCCTGCCGACAGCTACAGCTTTGGTTTTCACAACGGGATGATCGGTAACGTTCATTTTGTTGCCATCCCGGCGAACGCCAGCGCCAGTGCGGGGGCCAGGGTGGTTGCCAATTTCCTGCTTTCACCTCAGGCGCAAATCCGCAAAGCCGACCCGGCTATCTGGGGCGATCCGAGCGTACTGCAGGCGAACACGCTGCCCGCAGATGAAGCAAAACAGCTTCAGGCCCACACGCCACAAGGGCTTCCGCGGATGCTTGCGGAGCCACACGCAGCCTGGGTTAACGCGCTGGAGCAGGAATGGCTGCGTCGTTACGGCACCCGCTGAGCGCACTCATCTGGCTGGCGATGGCGGCAGTGTATCTGCCGCTTGTTCCCGCCGCCGCCATGCTGTTGACGCCGGCGCTGTCGGCAGGAAACTGGCAACGCCTGTTTGACGACCCGCAGATCCCGCAGGCGCTCGCCGCCACCCTGGTATCCACGCTGATTGCCACTCTCGGCGCCCTGTTTATCGCCCTGATTTTCGTCACCACGCTCTGGCCCGGTGAGCGCTGGCGTCGTCTGTGTATCCGTTTGCCGTGGCTGCTGGCCGTTCCCCACGTTGCTTTCGCCACCAGCGTATTGCTGACTTTTGCCGAAGGCGGTCTGTTTTATCAGCTCTGTACACGCTGCTCCCCAATGTTGGATCGCTACGGGATTGGGCTGGGGCTAACTCTCGCCGTCAAGGAGAGCGCCTTCGTGCTGTGGGCGATATACGCGGTGTTACCTGAAACCAGACTGGCCCGCCAGAATGTCGTGTTGCAAACCCTGGGATATGGGCGGATCCAGCGGCTGTGCTGGCTGGTGATCCCGGAGATCGCGCCGGCGCTGGGTGCCACAATGCTGGCGGTGCTCGCCTGGTCCCTCTCTGTTGTGGATGTCGCCATCATCCTGGGGCCGGGGAATCCGCCTACCCTGGCGGTACTGGCCTGGCAGTGGCTGACCCAGGGCGACGTGCAGCAGCAAACGAAAGGAATGCTGCTCTGCCTGCTGATGCTCGCACTGTTGGCCGTGCTTTCGGCGCTGGGGTTCGGTATCTGGAAAGCGTGGCGTCGCACGCTGCCCGCGCTGACAGGGGTGCGACGCACGTTCCCCCTCGCGCCGCCCGCCCGTATGCTCAGCGGAATCCTCCCCGCATGCGGCATGCTTTGCGCCGGAGTGCTGCTGATGCTGGCCCAGTGGGATGATGTTAGCGCCGTGCGTGCCAGCTTATCGTTCGGCCTGCTTGCCAGCCTGATAGGCCTGATCACGATACTGCTCTGGCTGGAATGGGGGCCGCGGCGTGGTGCGCTGTGGGTCTGGCTCCCTCTCGCCCTTCCTGCGCTGCCGCTGGTTTCCGGGCAATACAGGGTGGCGTTATGGCTGGGTATCGACGGGCAGTACGCCGCCGTGCTCTGGAGCCATCTGCTGTGGGTGTTGCCGTGGATGCTGCTGATACTGCAACCCGCCTGGCGGCGCATCGATCCGCGGCTTCTCCTCACGGCCAGAACGCTTGGCTGGCGGCAGACAAAAGTCTTCTGCCTGATCAAATGTCCCCTGCTGTTGCGCCCCGCGCTGCTGGCGTTTGCAACCGGATTTTCGGTCAGCATGGCGCAATACATGCCAACACTCTGGCTCGGCGCGGGGCGTTTCAGCACCCTTACCACCGAAACCGTGGCGCTCAGCAGCGGCGGCAGCATCCCGATTCTGGCTAACCGGGCGCTGTGGCTTCTGTTGGTGACAGGGGCCGTCTTCGGCGTTGCCGCACTGTTATCCCGGCTCGCAGGCCATTATCGACGAGGATTACGTTAATGCTGAAGGTCAACAATCTCACCATTGCGCCGCTGTTCCGTGAAGTTAACTTTTATGTCCCTCGCGGTGAAATTGTCACCCTGATGGGGCCGTCCGGCAGCGGGAAATCGACCCTGTTCTCATGGATGGTTGGGGCACTGTCTGACGACTTTCAGGCGCAGGGCGAGCTGTGGCTTGACGATCGCCGCTGTGACGGGCTGCCTGTCGAGCAACGCGGGATCGGTATTCTCTTTCAGGACGCTCTGCTGTTTGACCAGTACAGCGTAGGGCAAAATCTGCTGCTGGCGTTACCGGCGCGAATAACCGGACGCGCACGCCGGGAAAGGGTGCAACAGGCCCTGGATTCAGCCGGGCTAAATCGCCACTATGCCAGCGATCCGGCCACGCTATCCGGCGGGGAGCGTGCCAGGGTGAGCCTGCTGCGGGCTCTGCTTGCCGAGCCACAGGCGTTGTTGCTGGACGAACCGTTTAGCCGCCTTGATAAATCACTGCGGTCGTCCTTTCGGACATGGGTGTTTGATGCCCTGCGCGCACGCAATATCCCGGTAGTGCTGGTCACGCATGACGATGAAGATATTCCGCCGGGTGGCGAGGTGATTGAGATTTCTCGCTGGCAATAATGTGCTAACGCAATGTTTTACCTTTCAGGAGAGACGACAATGCCCCCCTCTTTTACTGACGTCAGGTTATTCGATGAAACGTGTTTCTCAACTGACCGCGCTGGCCCTGCTTTGCGGCCTCGCCTCACTCTCTTGCATGGCCGCTGATATGCCCCATTCGCTCACACTGGCTCAGCTTCAGGAACAGCACGGCGCGGCGATCGATACCCGTGCCAGTGCGTTTTATAACGGCTGGCCGCAAACGCTGAGCGCCCCCTCCGGGCACGAGCCCGCTGCGCTTAACCTCTCTGCCACCTGGCTGAGCGCGCTGAGCGACGACCAGATTGGCCGCTGGGCAAAACAGCATCAGCTTACCCCCACAACGACTATCGCCCTCTACGGCAGTGACGCTGACAACCAGGCGGTGAGCGCCCGCCTGAAGAAAGCCGGTTATCCCCGGGTTTCCGTTCTCAGCGATGCCCTGCAGTCCCCTGAGCGTCTGCAGCGCCTGCCGCACTTTGAACAGCTCGTTTACCCGCAGTGGATTTATCAGCTTTCTCAGGGCAAACCGGTGGCAGCCGCCCCGGCCGGTGACTGGAAAGTGATTGAAGCCGCCTGGGGTGCGCCGAAGTTCTATCTACTGAACCACATTCCCGGCGCGGATTATATTGATACCAACGAAGTGGAAAGCGAGCCGCTGTGGAATAAGGTTTCTGACGACAAACTGAAAGCGATGCTGGCAAAACACGGGATCCGTCACGATACCACCGTCATTCTGTATGGTCGCGATGTCTATGCCGCCGCCCGCGTGGCGCAAATTATGCTCTACGCGGGCGTGAAGGACGTGCGTATTCTTGATGGTGGCTGGAAAGCGTGGTCAGAGGCCAACCTGCCGGTGGAAAGAGGGATGCCTGCTGATGTCAAACCCGCTCCCGATTTCGGCGCGCCGCTCCCCGGTCAGCCACAGCTGATGATCGATATGGCGCAGGCGCGCGGGATGCTGCATCGCCAGGATGCCTCGCTGGTCAGCATTCGCTCGTGGCCGGAGTTTACTGGCGAAACCAGCGGCTACAGCTACATCAAACCCAAAGGTGAAATTGCCGGTGCCCGCTGGGGTCATGCCGGAAGCGATGCCACCCATATGGAAGATTTCCATAACCCGGACGGCACCATGCGCAGCGCCGATGACATCGCCGCCATGTGGAAAAGCTGGAACATCCTGCCGGAACAGCACGTGGCCTTTTATTGCGGTACCGGCTGGCGAGCCTCTGAGGGCTTTATGTATGCCCGCGCGATGGGCTGGAAAAACATCTCCGTCTATGACGGTGGCTGGTACGAATGGAGCAGCCACCCGCAAAACCCGGTGTCGTCTGGCGAGCGCGGACCCGAAAGTTCGCGCTAGGGCGTGAGTGAACGCAGCGTCAGATACCCGCTCCAGATGCGCGTTGTGGTGGTCAGCCAGCACAACGCGCCAAATACCCACGCGAGAAGCGTGAAGTGCGCCGGAAACAGGCAGCACAACACAAACAGCACGATGGTTTCCGTCCCTTCCGTTAATCCGCCGATATAGTAAAACGACTTGTGCGCATAGCCGGGGTTATCGATATTGTGTTTCGCCGCCAGAGCGGCAAAGGCCAGAAAGCTGCTGCCGGTTCCGATAAAGGCGAACAGTAGCCAGGCCGCGGCCAGCGCATTCTCAGCGGGAGCCGCGAGGGCAAAACCAAACGGCACCAGCGCGTAGAACAGAAAATCGAGCGCGATATCCAGAAACCCGCCCGCATCCGTCAACCCTCTGCGGCGTGCCAGTGCGCCGTCCAGGCCATCCAGCAGGCGATTAACCACAATGGCGACCAGGGCCGCCGGATACCAGCCAAGCGCCAGAAACGGTAGCGTCAGCACGCCTGCGGCAAATCCGGTCAACGTTAAGCCATCGGGCGTGATGCCGGGTTTATCCAGCCAGGAGGCCAGCCGGTTAAGGGCGGGCTTTACCCGGGGGTGAAGATGTCGATCAAGCATGCGGCTTTCCTTTAAACGTGTCGCACAATCCCTGCGCCGGGATATCAAGGGCGGCATTAAAGCGGGCCGAAAGGTTTTGAAACGCAATCAGCGCCGTCATTTCACTCATCGTCTCATCGGTAAAAAGGCGTTTGAGCTCGCTTTTGAGCGCCTCATCCACCTGCGGCGGCGTGGCGGTGACGGCCTCCGCGTAGGCCAGCGCCGCGCGCTCCTGCTCATTGAAAAGCGCGGCGTCACGCCACTGACTCACGGCCTGCACTTTATCCAGCGCGCCCGCGCGTTCGGCAAGACGCAGGCTATTGGCATCAATACAAAATGCACAGTGACAGAGCTGGGATACCCGCGTCATCAGCAGCGAGCGCAGCACCGGCGTCAGGCGGGCGTTGCGTCGCTCCAGAAACCCGACAAACAGCGCCACCAGCCAGAACAGGCGCGGCATACGTCCCCACCAGCGCGTGGGGTTAAGCACTGCGCCAAAGTGTTTTTTCTGCATGGCGGCAATGGGTTTGAGGCTGGCGGGAAGGGATTCAACCGGGGCAACCCAGGGGGATGTCTCTTTCACGTGATTCTCCTGATGACTGGACTCCTGGAAAGGGCACGATAATATGGTGTTTTTCGCTATTAAGTATTGACGACCATGCTGAAAACACTCGATGTCGTTGCGGCAATCATCGAAAAAGACAATAAAATTTTACTGGCGCAGCGCCCCATGCATGCCGATCAGCCGGGCCTGTGGGAGTTTGCCGGTGGAAAGGTGGAAGCCGGAGAAACGCAGCCCGAAGCGCTGATCCGCGAGCTGCAGGAGGAGTTGGGGATCCACGCGCAACCATCGTACTACGTGGCAAGCCACCAGCGGGAAGTGTCACAGCGGTTAATCCATTTACACGCCTGGCACGTGCCCCACTTCAGCGGTGAGCTAACGGCGCACTACCACAGCGCCCTGGTGTGGTGTACGCCTGAAGAGGCGTTTGACTACCCCTTAGCCCCGGCGGATATTCCGCTGCTGGAAGCCTTTATTCTTTTACGCGACGCCAGACCAGCGGGTTCGTGCTGATGGTGCGTTCATCGCGCTGGCACTGCAGCAGGATGCCGTCCGCTTTCACCACCGCCCCTTCTGAGTAGTTCTGATCCTGATAGATGCAGCACTGGTTACAGGGCTGCGCTCTCTGGCCGCTGGAGCTAAAGACTTCCGGCGGTACGTTCACTTCCACATCCGGGCGAATGCGGTCAGCCTGCGCGCCAGCGCTCAGCATCAAACATAACGCGGTCATCACGTAACGGTTCATAGACTTCTCTTCCTGTTGTGTCCTGATAATGACTATAACGGTTAATCATCGCGGAACCTTTAATTTATCTCGTCATCGCTTTTGGTTATGACGCCGCACTGGTCATTAATTTCCCTTTCGACATAAATTTCTGCTTGCTTCGCAAAGCGGTACGGGTGGTATAGTCAAAAAAACAACACAAATCGTATAAGACACATACGGAAATTATCATAAGAGGTTCTTATATCTATGGATCAGACACGCACTCTGGAAAGTTTTCTCACCCATGTTCAGCAGCGCGACCCGCATCAGAGCGAGTTTGCGCAGGCCGTACGTGAAGTAATGACCACCCTGTGGCCCTTCCTGGAACAAAACCCACGTTATCGTCAGATGTCTTTGCTTGAGCGCCTCGTCGAACCTGAGCGCGTGATCCAGTTCCGCGTGGCGTGGGTGGACGACCGCAATCAGGTGCAGATGAACCGCGCGTGGCGCGTGCAGTTTAACTCGGCTATCGGGCCGTTTAAGGGCGGGATGCGCTTCCACCCTTCAGTGAACCTGTCGATTTTGAAATTCCTTGGCTTTGAGCAGACCTTTAAAAACGCGCTCACTACCCTGCCGATGGGCGGCGGTAAAGGCGGCAGCGATTTTGACCCGAAAGGCAAAAGCGAAGGCGAAGTAATGCGCTTCTGCCAGGCGCTGATCACCGAGCTTTATCGCCACCTTGGCCCGGACACCGACGTCCCTGCCGGTGATATCGGCGTGGGCGGGCGTGAAGTGGGCTTTATGGCCGGAATGATGAAAAAGCTCTCAAACAACAGCGCCTGCGTCTTTACCGGCAAAGGACTCTCCTTTGGCGGCAGCCTGATCCGCCCGGAAGCGACCGGCTACGGTCTGGTCTATTTCACCGAAGCGATGCTGAAACGCCACGGCTTAGGCTTTGAAGGCATGCGCGTGGCGGTCTCCGGATCCGGCAACGTGGCGCAATATGCCATCGAAAAAGCAATGCAGTTTGGTGCCCGCGTGGTCACCGCGTCTGATTCCAGCGGTACCGTCGTGGATGAAGCCGGCTTCACGGCTGAGAAACTGGCGCGTCTGTGTGAAATTAAAGCCAGCCGCGATGGCCGCGTGGCCGATTATGCCCGCGAGTTTGGTCTGACCTATCTTGAGGGTAAACAACCGTGGGGCGTGCCGGTGGATATCGCCCTGCCATGTGCAACCCAGAACGAACTGGACGTTGAAGCCGCCCGCACCTTAATCAGCAATGGCGTAAAAGCGGTAGCCGAAGGGGCGAATATGCCAACCACCATCGAGGCGACCGATCTGTTCCTGGAAGCAGGCGTACTGTTTGCACCGGGCAAAGCCGCCAACGCCGGCGGCGTGGCAACCTCCGGTCTGGAGATGGCGCAAAACGCCGCGCGTCTGGGCTGGAAAGCGGAGAAAGTGGATGCCCGTCTGCACCACATCATGCTGGATATTCACCACGCCTGCGTAGAGTACGGCGGTGAGGCCTCGCAAACCAACTACGTGCGGGGTGCGAATATCGCCGGGTTCGTGAAGGTGGCGGACGCGATGATTGGGCAGGGTGTGATTTAAGTTTCAACGTGCGGCCGGGTGCCCTCTCCCTTCGGGAGAGGGGAAAAAAACGAGGGTATCAGGCCGCGCTCTTTTTCTTTTTAAACGGTTTCTTCGCACCACCACCCGGTGCCACCATTCCTCTGAACCGCTTCACCGGCGTGCTGCGCGCCTGATCGATCAGCTGGTACAGCGTCCCCACCAGCGGCTGCATAAAGTCCTGATAACGGCACTGTTTCTCGCTGATTTGCGTCAGCACCGATTCCCAGTGCGCCGTCATATCCGGCCTGGCGGCCAGCTCCGGCAGGGAGTGGATTAATGCCCTGCCCGGCTCGGTGGAGTGAATATAGCGCCCTTTTTTCTCCAGGAAGCCGCGTTTGAACAGCAGCTCAATGATCCCCGCGCGGGTCGCTTCGGTTCCCAGCCCGTCAGTGGCGCGCAGGATCTTTTTCAGCTCTTTGTCCTGCACAAAACGGGCAATCCCGGTCATGGCGGAGAGTAGCGTCGCATCGGTGAAATGGCGTGGTGGCTGCGTCTGGCGCTCTACCACTTCCCCTTTCTCACACAGCAGCTCGTCGTCTTTAGCCACCACCGGCAGCGGAGTACCGTCGTTCTCTTCGTCACGCTCTTTGTTGCCAAGCAGCGTACGCCACCCCGCTTCCGCCAGAAAACGCGCTTTGGCAATAAATTTGCCTTTGGCGATCTCCAGCTCAATGACGCACTTGCGGAACACCGCGTCCGGGCAGAACTGCATCAGATACTGACGCGCGATCAGGTTATAGACCTTCGCTTCGTTCTCCGTCAGGTTGACGTTGCTGGCCCGCGCCGTCGGGATGATCGCATGGTGGGCATCGACTTTTTTATCGTCCCAGCAGCGGTTATGGGTATCCGGATTGACGACCGGCTGCGGCAGCAGATCCGGCGCATGCACGCTGATGGCGTTCATCACCGCGTGGCGTCCGGCAAAGTGCTCTTCAGGCAGGTAGCGGCTGTCTGAACGCGGATAGGTGATGAGCTTGTGGGTTTCGTAGAGCTTCTGGCAGATATCCAGCACGTTCTGCGCGCTCAGGCCAAAGCGCTTCGCGGCCTCAATCTGCAGGGCAGAAAGTGAAAACGGCAGCGGTGCGGGTTCGGATTCCCGTTTATCGTTATAGCTGGTGACGATGGCAGGTTGACCGGTGATCCGGTTGACCACGTGCTCCGCCAGCGGACGGTGCAGCAGACGGCCCTCTTCATCCTGATACGATTCGCAGGCATCGCTCGGCTGCCAGACGGCGGTAAAACGCTCCTCTTTCGGGGTGACGATGTGCGCTTTCACTTCGAAAAAATCTTTGGCGACGAAGTTTTCAATTTCTTCATCACGGCGCACCACCAGCCCCAGCACCGGCGTTTGCACGCGGCCTACGGAGAGTACCCCCTGATAGCCGGCATTCCGCCCAAGGATCGTGTAGGCGCGGGTCATGTTGATCCCGTACAGCCAGTCTGCGCGCGCACGGGCCAGCGCGGACACGCACAGCGGGATAAACTCGCTGTTGGCGCGAAGGCGCGAAATCGCCCGCTCCACCGCCTGCGGGTTGAGGTCGTTAATCAGGCAGCGCTGCACCTGCTGGCGTTTTTCCGGCGCCAGCTCCAGATAGTCCAGCACTTCATCCACCAGCAGTTGTCCTTCCCTGTCCGGGTCACCGGCGTGGACAACTTCAGACGCTTCATGCAAAAAGCGCTTAATGACGTTGAGCTGTTTGGTGACGGAGGGGCGCGGTTGCAGGCGCCATTTTTCCGGCACGATAGGCAGATCGTTGAGGTTCCAGCGGGCATAGCGGCTGTCGTAGACGTCTGGCTGTGCCTGCTCAAGCAGGTGACCAATGCACCAGGTGACCACCTGCCCGTTACCGCATTCAATAAAGCCGTCGCCTTTGCGATGCGGCTTCGGCAGCACATCGGCGATGGCACGAGCCAGACTCGGCTTTTCGGCAATAAACAACCGCATCGAATTAACGGATCTCAATCATCGGTCGGCCACCGCGCGCGGTCACCAGTTCGCCGATCGCCGTCAGGGTAATACCAAACTCGGCGGCCGTTGCCTGCACCTCGGCTTCTGACTCCGGCGTGACTGCCAGCAGCAGACCACCCGAGGTTTGCGGATCGCACAGCAGGTTACGCCACTCTTCAGGCATTTCGCCCATCAGATGACCATAGCTGGCAAAGTTACGCTGAGTACCGCCCGGCACGGCGCCCTGGGCAATGTACGCTTCCACGCCTGGCAGCTTCGGCACGTCCTGATACCAGACCTGCGCCTGCACACCCGCGCCCTGACACACTTCAGAGAGATGCCCCAACAGGCCAAAACCGGTGACGTCGGTCATCGCCTTCACGCCGTCGATATTGGCGAAAGCGGCACCGGCCAGGTTCATCTGGCACATCACTTCCGTTGCCAGACCTTTATGCTCGGGTTTCAGCAGGGATTTTTTCTCGGCGGTGGTCAGCACGCCAATGCCCAGCGGCTTGGTAAGGAACAGCTTGCAACCCGCCTGCGCGGTGCTGTTGCGTTTGACGCGCTCGGTAGGCACCACGCCCGTGACCGCCAGACCGAAGATCGGCTCCGGCGCATCAATAGAGTGACCACCGGCCAGGGCAATCCCCGCCTGCTGGCAGGCAAAGCGTCCGCCCTCAATCACCTGGCGGGCTATTTCTGGCGCAAGGGTGTTGATCGGCCAGCCCAGAATCGCAATCGCCATAATCGGTTTACCGCCCATCGCGAAGATATCGCTGATGGCGTTGGTCGCTGCGATGCGCCCGAAATCGAACGGGTTATCGACAATCGGCATAAAGAAGTCAGTGGTACTGATAATGCTGGTGCCGTTACCCAAGTCATAAACCGCTGCATCGTCACGCGTTTCGTTGCCAACAAGCAGGTTCGGGTCGACAAACTTCGCCTGTTCACTGTGCAGGATGGTTTCCAGCACTTTGGGGGAAATTTTACAACCGCAACCGGCTCCGTGGCTGTATTGCGTTAAACGAATGGTTTGCTCGCTCATGGACATCTCCTGTCAATGCAATCGCGCTATGGTAGCGCTCATTCCTTAAAGAGGTAAGTATGACTGTCTGAATTCTGCGGCAGATGCTCAGAATCCAGACAGTTTAGCGCGCGTTATCAGAAACGGCTGACGAAAGGCGTGGTGTCCGGCACGCTAATGGTGCTGGAGGCTTTAAGCTGAGGGGTGCCGAGATAGAGGAAACCGACGATTTTGTCATGCTCGCCGCAGTTGAGTCCGTCGCGCACCGCCGGGCTTTCAGTTAGTGGCCCGGTACGCCAGATACCGTTGAAGCCTTGTGCAACAGCGGCCATCTGCATCGCCATCACCGCGCATCCCGCCGACATCTCCTGCTCCCATACCGGCACTTTATGCTCCGCCTGACACTTCGCCACGACGGCGATAATCATCGGCGCACGGAACGGCGCATTACGGGCTTTATCGATCCCTTTCTCATCCTGACCGGCGGCAACCGCCCCCTGCTCCAGCAGCTGGCTGAAGCGCTCGCGGCCTTCACCTTCAATAATAAAGAAGTGCCACGGCTGAAGTGTGCCGTGATCCGGCGCACGCATACCGGCACGCAGAATGTTCTCCAGCTGCTCACCCGCTGGCGCAGGTTCCGCCAGACGTGACGCGCTACGGCGGTTAACAAGCAGTTCAAGTGCGTCCATTGGTTAACTCCTTTCTTGAAATTTACTCACAAAATTAACACGACGGCAGATTTTGTTACAGCCTGGCAGGCGATTCCTGCTGACAAGTGGCGGTTGGGTCATTACGATAACCCAACATTACCGTCCAGTGGCGACGGAAACAGTCATTTTCTGGTTAGGGAGAATACATGCGAACCCTTTGGCGAATCTTTGCCG
Source organism: Enterobacter cloacae complex sp. 277I4 (assembly GCF_050031465.1). Lineage (NCBI taxonomy): Bacteria > Pseudomonadati > Pseudomonadota > Gammaproteobacteria > Enterobacterales > Enterobacteriaceae > Enterobacter > Enterobacter cloacae complex sp. 277I4. The sequence continues at coordinate 2,046,184 of NZ_JBLGWC010000001.1, read as the reverse complement.
GTTTCTTTAAATGGACGTGGCGACTGCTCAATTTCGTCCGCAACCTGGTGATGAACCTCGTTTTCATCCTCCTGGTGCTGGTTTGCGCGGGCATCTGGATGCACATCAGTAACGCAAACCAGTCACAGCATTCGACGCGCGGCGCGCTGCTGCTCGACATCACCGGCGTGATTGTCGATAAGCCTTCCACCAGCAATCGTCTGGGAGTGATTGGTCGTCAGCTGTTCGGCGCTACCTCGGACCGCCTGCAGGAAAACTCCCTGTTCGATATTGTCGATACCATTCGTCAGGCAAAAGATGATCGCAACATTACGGGTATCGTGCTGGATCTGAAAGATTTTGCCGGGGCCGACCAGCCTTCTATGCAGTACATCGGCAAAGCCCTGCGTGAATTCCGTGACAGCGGTAAACCGGTGATCGCAATAGGCGACAGCTACAGCCAGGGGCAATATTATCTGGCGAGCTTTGCCAATAAAATCTGGCTTTCACCTCAGGGTACGGTCGACCTGCACGGCTTTGCCACGAACGGGCTTTACTACAAATCTCTGCTCGACAAGCTGAAGGTCACCACCCACGTGTTCCGCGTCGGTACGTATAAATCTGCCGTTGAGCCATTTATCCGTGATGACATGTCTCCTGCCGCCCGTGAAGCGGACAGCCGCTGGATTGGTGAGCTGTGGCAGAACTACCTGACCACAGTTGCCAGTAACCGCCAGATTACCCCTGCACAGGTCTTCCCTGGTGCTCAGGGCGTGCTGGACGGCTTGCGCAAGGTTGACGGCGATACCGCGAAATATGCGCTTGATAACAAGCTGGTCGATGCCCTGGGAACCAGCGCGGAGATCGAAAAGTCCCTGAGCAAACAGTTCGGCTGGAGCAAAGAGGATAAAAATTACAGCGCGATCAGCATGTACGATTACGCGGCGAAAAAACCGGATGAGAGCGGTGACAGCGTTGCGGTCGTCTTCGCCAATGGCGCAATCATGGACGGTCAGGAGACTCCGGGGAACGTCGGGGGTGATACCACCGCGTCGCAGATCCGTGACGCGCGTCTTGACCCGAAAGTGAAAGCGATTGTGCTGCGTGTGAACAGCCCGGGGGGCAGCGTCAGCGCCTCTGAAGTGATCCGCGCCGAGCTGGCCGCTGCGCGTGCAGCAGGTAAACCGGTGGTGGTTTCCATGGGCGGCATGGCGGCTTCCGGCGGTTACTGGATCTCAACCCCGGCTAACTACATCGTCGCTAACCCAAGCACCCTGACCGGATCAATTGGCATCTTCGGGGTGATCAACACGGTAGAGAACAGCCTGGATTACCTGGGTGTGCATACGGATGGTGTGGCCACTTCACCGCTGGCGGATGTGTCGGTAACCAAATCCCTGCCACCTGAAGTGTCCGAGATGATGCAGCTCAGCATTGAGAATGGCTACAAGCGCTTTATCACGCTGGTCGCTGACTCGCGTAAAAAGACGCCGCAGCAGATCGACGAAATTGCTCAGGGCCACGTCTGGACAGGACAGGATGCGAAGAGCAACGGCCTGGTCGACAGCCTGGGTGACTTTGATGACGCGGTGAAGAAAGCCGCCGAACTGGCGAAGCTCAAACAGTGGCATGTTGAATACTATCAGGATGAGCCGTCGTTCTTCGATATGGTGATGGACAGCATGTCCGTCTCCGTGCGCGCCATGTTGCCGGAAGCGCTGCAGGCTTATCTGCCAGCGCCTGTCGCCACGGCCGCTAAAGCGATGAAAGCGGAAAGCGATAAGCTCGCGGCGTTTAATGATCCACAAAGTCGTTACGCGTTTTGCCTGACCTGCGCAAACGTACGTTAAACCCCGTCCCCTCTTCCGGTGAAGAGGGGATTTTTTTCTTTTGAAGAACAAGAAATCACTACCATGCAGAAGAAATCGATTTATGTAGCCTACACTGGCGGTACCATCGGGATGCAGCGCTCTGAAAACGGCTATATTCCTGTGTCCGGTCATCTTCAACGTCAGCTTGCCCTGATGCCGGAATTCCACCGCCCGGAAATGCCTGACTTTACCATCCACGAGTACGAGCCGCTGATGGACTCCTCCGACATGACGCCGGAAGACTGGCAGCATATCGCGGATGACATCAAAGCCCATTACGACCAGTACGACGGCTTTGTGATCCTGCATGGTACCGACACCATGGCCTTTACCGCCTCGGCGCTCTCCTTCATGCTGGAAAACCTGAGCAAACCGGTGATTGTCACCGGCTCGCAAATTCCGCTGGCGGAACTGCGCTCGGATGGACAGATTAACCTGCTTAACTCTCTCTATGTGGCGGCGAACTACCCGATTAACGAGGTCTCGCTGTTCTTCAACAACCGTCTGTATCGTGGCAACCGTACCACCAAAGCGCACGCCGATGGGTTTGACGCCTTCGCCTCTCCAAACCTGCAACCGCTGCTGGAAGCGGGTATTCATATTCGTCGTCTGGGCACGCCGCCTGCGCCGACCACCTCAGGCGAGCTGATCGTTCACCCGATCACTCCGCAGCCGATCGGTGTGGTAACCATTTATCCGGGCATCTCTGCTGATGTGGTGCGTAACTTCCTGCGCCAGCCGGTAAAAGCGCTGATTTTGCGCTCCTACGGTGTGGGTAACGCGCCGCAGAACAGTGAATTCCTGAAAGAGCTGCAGGAAGCGAGCGAGCGCGGGATTGTGGTGGTTAACCTGACGCAATGTATGTCCGGCAAGGTCAATATGGGCGGCTATGCCACCGGTAACGCTCTGGCGCATGCGGGGGTGATCAGCGGATTCGATATGACCGTCGAGGCCACACTGACTAAACTTCATTATTTACTGAGTCAGGATCTGGACATCCAGTCCATTCGCAGCGCCATGATGCAAAACCTGCGCGGCGAACTGACCCCGGACGAATAAGGAGGCCTCATGAAGCAACGCGCCCTGTTACTGGTCGATTTGCAAAATGATTTCTGCGCGGGCGGCGCACTGGCCGTCGCAGAAGGTGACAGCACGGTCGACGTGGCCAATACCCTGATTGACTGGTGTAAATTGCGCGGTGAAGCCGTTGTCGCAAGCCAGGACTGGCATCCGGCCAACCATGGCAGTTTTGCCAGCCAGCACGGCGTTGAACCCTTCAGCCAGGGTGAGCTCGACGGTCTGGCGCAAACCTTCTGGCCCGATCACTGCGTGCAGCAAACGGAAGGCGCCGCGCTACATCCGCTGCTGAATCAGAAAGCCATCGACGCGGTGTTTCATAAAGGCGAAAACCCGGCTATTGACAGCTACAGCGCCTTTTTCGATAACGGACATCGTCAGAAAACGGCGCTGGACGCGTGGTTACGTCACCACGAAATCACCGAGCTGATTGTGCTGGGTCTGGCAACCGATTACTGCGTGAAGTTTAGCGTGCTGGACGCGCTCCAGTTGGGTTATACGGTCAGCGTCATCACCGACGGCTGTCGCGGGGTGAACATTCAACCGCAGGACAGCGCGCAGGCGTTTATGGATATGGCCGCTGAAGGCGCGACGCTGTATATGCTGGCAGACTGGCTGGAGACGCAGGCGTAGTCTTTTATGCCGGGGGGTGGTTTCGCCTTACCCGGCATTTCCACTCCGATCCCCATAAAGTGAACTCCCTCGCATCACCAGCGAAGCGGCAATGCTATGCTTTTCAGGCTGTTTTTTCGCCACGCTTTTTCTGTGGCGTGGTTATTTTTATTCTGTCAAAGAGGAACACCTATGAAACGTTTGCCATTGCTGGCAGCTTTACCCTTGCTTTGCGCGTCAGTTGCTTACGCCGCTCCCCTGATGTCCGTGGGCTACTTTAACGGCGGTGGTGATGTTACTGCCGGACCCGGTGGCGATATCAATACGCTTGATGTCCGCCAGATCACCCACCTGAACTATTCGTTTGGCCTTATCTACAATAACGAAAAAGACGAAACCAACGCCGCACTGAAAGATCCGGCGAAGCTGCATCAGATCTGGTTATCTCCGAAAGTGGCGTCCGACCTGGCGCTTATCCCACAGCTTCGTAAACAAAACCCGAATTTAAACGTTCTGCTTTCCGTCGGCGGCTGGGGTGCCCGCGGTTTCTCTGGCGCAGCAGCCACCAAAGAGAGCCGCGCGGTGTTTATCCGCTCGGCGCAGGAGATTGTTGAGAAATACGGTCTGGACGGGATCGACCTTGACTGGGAGTACCCGGTAAACGGCGCATGGGGGCTGGTCGCAAGCACGCCTGCAGACCGGGATAACTTCACCTTCCTGCTGAAAGAGCTGCGTGCCGCCTTCGGGCAGAAAAAACTGGTCACGATTGCGGTTGGGGCCAATGCGGAAAGTCCGAAAAGCTGGGTCGATGTGAAAGCCATTGCTCCCCTTCTCGACTATATCAACCTGATGACCTACGACATGGCGTACGGCACTCAGTATTTTAACGCGAACCTGTATGACTCCAGCGCCTGGCCGACCGTGGCGGCAGCAGATAAATACAGCGTTGATTTTGTGGTGAACAATTATCTGGCCGCGGGGCTGAAGCCACAGCAGATGAACCTTGGGATTGGTTTCTATGGGCGCGTGCCAAAACGCGCTGTGGAACCGGGCATTGACTGGAGCAAGCCCGATGCGCAAAACAATCCGGTGACACAGCCTTATTTCGGCCCTCAGGAGATCGGGTTGTTCCGATCACTTGGTTATGACCTGACCAAAGATACCTACGTGAAGTACAACGATATCGTGAAGAAACTGCTAAACGACCCGCAAAAGCGCTTTACTGAACACTGGGACGACCAGGCCAAAGTGCCGTGGCTTTCCGTGAAGGGCGCCGACGGGAAGGATCTGTTTGCCCTCTCGTATGAGAATCCACGTTCCGTCGCTATCAAAGCGGACTATATCAAAGAGAAAGGTCTGGCAGGCGCAATGTTCTGGGAGTATGGGGCGGATGATAATAACCAGTTAGCGAAGCAGCTGGCAGAGTCGCTCGGGATCCCGCATAAGTAGTGAGGCAATCAAACCCTCTCCCACAAGGAGAGGGTTGAGTGAGGGCATCAACCCGCACTGTTATTGTATTTTCATCGTCGCAATCGGCTTTGGCGTGATACCAAACTCTTCCTTCAGTTCACGCTTGCTCTTCATCACCATCTGGCCGTTGGTATCGATTGTCATGTGCTGCGCATCGGTGTTGTTGCGCGCCTGCCACAGCATGACCAGCTGCAAGCTGTTCTCTTTTTGCTCCGGGGTTAAGGCAACGCCATCAGGCCATTTCCCCAGCTCAACGGCGGTGACCAGACGCTGATAAACTTCCGGCGTCATACCGTTAATCATGTCATCAATATTCACGATCTCTCCCTTTCAAAGGAATAATTTGCTGAATCGTTTTTTCAACCTTTAATCTGGTCGCCGTTTTCATCGTCGCTGAAGCTCAGAGAAGCTGAGTTTACGCAGAAACGCTCGCCCGTTGGCTGAGGGCCATCCGGGAAGACATGTCCCAGGTGCGCATCGCAGTTGCCGCAGCGAATTTCGGTACGCACCATCCCATGCGACGAGTCAGTTAAGTAGCGGATCGCGTCATCGCTCACCGGCTCGTAAAAGCTCGGCCAGCCGCAGCCAGAATCGTATTTCGTTTGTGAATTGAACAGGGGGGCGTCACAGACCAGGCAATGGTATACGCCATCGCGTTTGTTATGCAGTAAACGCCCGGTAAATGGCGGCTCCGTGCCGTGATTCTGCGTCACGTAAAACTGCATTTCTGTGAGGTTTTTTTTCAAATCGTCAGGGTTACGTTGGTTCGACATATGCTTACATCTCGCTGTAGAAACAGACACCTTTTAACCCGGATTCTAACAAAACATTAACACCCTTGCGTGCACTTTTGATCTAAACTTATGTGTCGCGAAAAGGCGGTCAGGCAATTGTGATCATGCTCACATATTTATCCTGCGAGGCCTTTAAAATTCCGGGCGCAGCCCCCATGTGGTTGCTAGCTCAAAGGGAAAGTGAGGCGAGTCAGTCGCACAAACGTTAGTCACAGGATTGATTTGTCGCAATGATTGACACGATTCCGCTTGACGCTGCGTAAGGTTTTTGTAATTTTACAGGCAACCTTTTATTCACTAACAAATAGCTGGTGGAATATATGACTATCAAAGTAGGTATCAACGGTTTTGGCCGTATCGGCCGTATTGTTTTCCGTGCTGCTCAGAAACGTTCTGACATCGAAATCGTTGGTATCAACGATCTCCTGGACGCTGAATACATGGCGTACATGCTGAAGTACGACTCAACTCACGGTCGTTTCGACGGCACCGTTGAAGTGAAAGACGGCCACCTGGTTGTTAATGGCAAAACCATCCGCGTTACTGCTGAGAAAGACCCAGCTAACCTGAAATGGAACGAAATCGGTGTTGACGTTGTTGCTGAAGCAACCGGTATCTTCCTGACCGACGAAACTGCGCGTAAACACATCACCGCGGGTGCGAAAAAAGTTGTTCTGACTGGTCCTTCCAAAGACAACACCCCAATGTTCGTTCGTGGTGCTAACTTCGAAACTTACGCTGGCCAGGATATCGTTTCTAACGCATCCTGCACCACCAACTGCCTGGCACCGCTGGCAAAAGTTATCAACGACAACTTCGGCATCATCGAAGGTCTGATGACTACCGTTCACGCGACCACCGCTACTCAGAAAACCGTTGATGGCCCGTCTCACAAAGACTGGCGTGGCGGCCGTGGCGCGGCTCAGAACATCATCCCATCCTCTACCGGTGCTGCTAAAGCGGTAGGTAAAGTACTGCCAGAACTGAATGGCAAACTGACTGGTATGGCGTTCCGCGTTCCAACTCCTAACGTATCCGTTGTTGACCTGACCGTTCGTCTGGAAAAAGCTGCTTCTTACGAAGACATTAAGAAAGCAATCAAAGCTGCTTCCGAAGGCCCAATGAAAGGCGTTCTGGGTTACACCGAAGACGACGTTGTATCTACCGATTTCAACGGCGAAGTATGCACTTCCGTGTTCGATGCTAAAGCAGGTATCGCACTGAACGACAACTTCGTGAAACTGGTTTCCTGGTACGACAACGAAACTGGCTACTCTAACAAAGTACTGGACCTGATCGCTCACATCTCCAAATAAACTGGAATGAGTGCTTGATCCAAAAAGGCGACTTCGGTCGCCTTTTTTATTTATAAGACAGAGGATTGCTTAATGATTAATAAAATTTTTGCACTTCCGGTAGTCGAACAACTTACCCCTGTGCTCTCCCGTCGCCAGATTGATGGCGCTGATGTTATCGTCGTTGACCACCCGCGAGTGAAAGCCTCCGTTGCGCTGAACGGCGCCCACCTGCTCTCCTGGAAACCGGAAGGTGAAACGGAAGTGCTGTGGCTGAGCGATGCGACCTCTTTCAAAAAAGGAGCGGCGATCCGCGGCGGCGTGCCTGTCTGCTGGCCATGGTTTGGCCCGTCAGCGCAGCAGGGACTGCCTTCTCATGGTTTTGCCCGCAACCAGCAGTGGACCCTGAAAGCGCATAACGAAGATGATAACGGTGCCGTGCTGACCTTTGAGCTTCAGGCCAATGACGAGACCCGTGCGCTGTGGCCGCACGAGTTTACCCTGTACGCCCGCTTCAAGCTGGGTAAAACCTGCGAGATTGAGCTGGAAGCGCACGGCGAGTTTGAAACGACCTCTGCCTTGCACACCTACTTCAACGTGGGTGATATCAGCGCGGTAAAAGTGAGCGGCCTTGGCGATACCTATATCGACAAAGTGGACAATGCAAAAGAAGGGAAACTCAGCGACGGCGTGCAGACCTTCCCTGACCGTACCGACCGCGTTTACCTGCATCCGGAAGCGTGCAACGTGATCCACGACAGTGCCCTCAACCGTGGCATCGAAGTGATTCACCATCATCACAGCAACGTGGTGGGCTGGAACCCAGGTCCGGCACTCTCAGTGAGCATGGCCGACGTGCCCGATGACGGTTACAAAACGTTTGTCTGCGTTGAAACGGCCTGCGTCACTACGGCGCAAAAAGCCAGCGAAGAAAAACCGTCTCGCTTAGGGCAAACTATTCGCATTGTGAAGCGCTAAGACGCGGTATTATTTTGACCGCACCAGCACAATGCAAACGGGGCGCAAGCGCCCCGTTATAATGCAAAGATTGCACTGTTTTAATGCGCAATCAGAACTTGTAGGTCACACCGACAGAGAAAATACCCGCCCAGGACTTGTCGACCATTGGGCTGTCTTTCACTTCGTCGCTCAGACGCTCGTAACGGCCAGTACCGTATACGTTCCAGTCACCCAGGAAGTTGTAGCTCGCGGTCAGCTCCAGGTACGGATCCCAGCCATCATCTGCGCTGTAGCTCTTCAGACCGCTACGACGGGACTCATTCTTAGAGACACCATAGTAGTAGTCGTTGTAGTTCTCACTGTTGTACTGCACACCAATACCTGGCGTCAGTGTTAACGCACCGTTCGTGTAGCGATAGAGCCAGGCCAGATCCCAGATAAAGCCGTTGCTGTTATCCAGCGTGTCTCCCGCCAGCGCGGTACGCAGGAAGCCATACTCGGTGTTATGCACATAAGAGAGACCCGCCATCATGGTGCTCTTACGCTTGTCGAGTCGACGCAGGGCGTGGCTGTCGCTGTCGCCCGGTTTGAAGTGCGTCGGATCGTAGTAGGCCATAATGGAGAGCTTATCGGCCGTATCGTTCCACAGATAGTAGCCGCCGCCCAGTCCACGGAACCAGAAGTTATCGCCTTCATAGGTGACAACCGGAACGGGATAAACATCACGATCATACTGTTTATACGGGCTGTTAATGACGCCAACGCCCGCACCTACCGTCCACTGGCTTTCCGCCTGTGCGGTGCTAACTGCGGTCGCGGCGAGTACGCCCAATGCCAGAAGTTTGAGTTTGGTCACAATCCATTCTTTCCTGTAGTCAAATAATCAGCGGGAGAAGTTTAACCGCCAGACCCGTACTTCCCCAAATTTTTTGCCTGCTAATCAGTTTGATTAACCCGTTATTTTTCATTTTTCAGATGACAGGCCGTTTTCACTTCTGTGACCGCAGGGTGAAAAATGCCCGTATGACATATAACGGCAATGGATATTTTTGGATGAGTTATTGATATGTCATTGAAATTAGATTTTATCAGCATGCAAGTTTTGCAAATGCCATCTACGCTTTAATTTAAGAAGAGTTTTCCTGCACGCCCCGCGGTTCTTAGCGTCTGACCTGGCACACAGGTTGCTGCTCTGGCAGTGAGGTGCGAGAGATTCTCTTCCGGGAGCCTCCACTACTCATACGAACGGCTCTTATCCTGTGCTAAAAAACGAAAGGACGGCATGCCATGAATATATTCGATCACTATCGCCAGCGCTATGAAGCTGCCAAGGACGAAGAGTTCACACTGCAGGAGTTTCTTACCATCTGTCGGCAAGATCGCAGTGCCTATGCCAACGCGGCAGAACGGCTATTGATGGCTATTGGTGAGCCAAACATGGTTGATACTGCCCAGGAACCACGGCTTTCCCGTCTCTTTTCGAATCGGGTGGTCGCCCGATACCCGGCGTTTGAAGAGTTCTATGGCATGGAAGATGCCATCGAGCAAATCGTCTCATACCTGAAGCATGCTGCTCAGGGTCTGGAAGAGAAGAAACAGATCCTCTATTTACTCGGCCCGGTGGGTGGCGGTAAATCGTCGCTGGCTGAACGGCTGAAATCGCTGATGCAGCGCGTGCCTATCTATGTGCTGAGCGCCAACGGTGAACGCAGCCCGGTGAACGACCATCCGCTGTGCCTGTTTAACCCGCAGGAAGATGCGCAAATTCTGGATAAAGAGTACGGCATTCCGCGTCGTTATCTCGGCACCATCATGTCGCCGTGGGCGGCGAAACGCCTGCATGAGTTTGGTGGCGATATCACCAAATTCCGCGTCGTGAAAGTGTGGCCATCCATTCTGGAGCAGATCGCCATCGCCAAAACGGAACCGGGTGATGAGAACAACCAGGACATCTCGGCGCTGGTCGGTAAAGTCGATATCCGTAAGCTGGAAAATTACGCCCAGAATGACCCGGATGCCTACGGCTACTCCGGCGCACTGTGCCGGGCAAACCAGGGCATTATGGAATTCGTCGAGATGTTTAAAGCACCCATTAAAGTGCTACATCCACTGCTGACGGCCACCCAGGAGGGGAACTACAACGGGACGGAAGGTATCTCTGCCCTGCCGTTCAACGGCATAATCCTGGCGCACTCGAACGAATCAGAGTGGGTCTCCTTCCGAAATAACAAAAACAATGAGGCGTTCCTTGACCGTGTGTACATCGTTAAAGTGCCTTATTGCCTGCGGATCTCCGAAGAGATCAAAATTTACGAAAAACTGCTTAACCACAGTGAGCTGATGCATGCCCCATGCGCACCGGGCACGCTGGAAACGCTGTCGCGCTTCTCCATCCTGTCGCGTCTGAAAGAGCCGGAAAACTCCAGCATCTACTCCAAAATGCGCGTTTATGACGGGGAAAGTCTGAAAGATACCGACCCGAAAGCGAAGTCGTATCAGGAGTACCGCGATTACGCGGGTGTCGACGAGGGCATGAACGGTCTGTCCACGCGTTTCGCGTTTAAGATCCTCTCCCGCGTGTTTAACTTCGACCATGCGGAAGTGGCGGCCAACCCGGTCCACCTGTTCTATGTGCTGGAGCAGCAGATTGAACGCGAGCAGTTCCCACAGGAGCAGGCGGAACGTTACCTTGAGTTCCTGAAAGGTTATCTGATCCCGAAATATGCCGAGTTTATTGGCAAAGAGATCCAGACGGCCTACCTGGAATCCTATTCAGAATACGGCCAGAACATCTTTGACCGTTACGTCACCTATGCTGACTTCTGGATCCAGGATCAGGAGTACCGCGACCCGGATACCGGACAGCTGTTTGATCGTGAATCCCTGAACGCGGAGCTGGAAAAAATAGAGAAGCCTGCCGGGATCAGCAACCCGAAAGACTTCCGTAACGAGATTGTGAACTTCGTACTGCGTGCCAGAGCGCATAACAACGGTCGTAATCCGAACTGGACCAGCTACGAGAAACTGCGCACGGTCATCGAGAAGAAAATGTTCTCTAACACCGAGGAGCTGTTACCCGTCATTTCGTTTAACACCAAAACCTCAACTGACGAGCAGAAAAAACACGACGATTTTGTCGACCGTATGATGGAAAAAGGCTACACCCGCAAACAGGTTCGTTTGCTGTGCGAATGGTATCTGCGCGTACGGAAATCGTCTTAAAACAAGTGCCCGGTAGCGTTTAACGCTCACCGGGCCGACAAAATGCAAGTTGGCAAATGCAGTACGGGGGGTATATGACCTGGTTTATTGACCGGCGTCTGAACGGCAAAAACAAGAGCATGGTGAATCGCCAGCGCTTCTTGCGCCGTTACAAAGCGCAAATTAAACAGTCGATCTCCGAGGCCATCAACAAACGCTCGGTAACCGACGTCGACAGCGGCGAGTCTGTCTCCATCCCCACCGATGACATCAGCGAACCGATGTTTCATCAGGGGCGTGGCGGCCTGCGCCATCGCGTACACCCAGGTAATGACCACTTCGTTCAGAACGACAGAATCGAGCGCCCACAAGGAGGCGGCGGCGGTTCTGGAAGCGGTCAAGGACAGGCCAGCCAGGATGGTGAAGGTCAGGATGAATTCGTCTTTCAGATCTCAAAAGATGAGTATCTCGACCTGCTCTTTGAGGATCTGGCGCTGCCTAATCTGAAAAAGAACCAGCACCGTCAGCTTAACGAATACAAAACCCATCGCGCGGGTTATACCGCGAACGGCGTACCGGCCAATATCAGCGTCGTTCGTTCGCTGCAGAACTCGCTGGCGCGGCGCACGGCCATGACGGCCGGTAAACGGCGGGAGCTGCGCGAACTGGAAAGCAGCCTGAAGGTGGTAGAAAACACAGAACCGGCGCAACTGCTGGAAGAGGAGCGCCTGCGTAAAGAGATTGCCGAGCTGAGGGCGAAGATTGAGCGGGTACCGTTTATTGATACCTTCGACCTGCGCTATAAAAACTACGAAAAACGGCCGGAGCCTTCGAGCCAGGCTGTCATGTTCTGTCTGATGGACGTCTCCGGTTCAATGGACCAGGCCACTAAGGATATGGCGAAGCGTTTTTACATTCTGCTCTATCTGTTCCTGAGCAGAACCTATAAGAACGTGGAAGTGGTTTATATCCGCCACCACACCCAGGCCAAAGAGGTGGATGAACATGAGTTCTTCTACTCGCAGGAGACCGGCGGCACCATCGTATCGAGCGCCCTGAAGCTGATGGATGAGGTGGTGAAAGAGCGTTACGATCCGGCTCAGTGGAACATCTATGCTGCGCAGGCGTCGGATGGCGACAACTGGGCGGATGATTCGCCGCTGTGTCACGACATTCTGGCGAAGAAAATTTTGCCGGTGGTGCGTTACTACAGCTATATCGAAATCACGCGTCGTGCTCACCAGACGCTGTGGCGTGAATATGAACATCTGCAATCGATGTTCGAAAATTTCGCCATGCAACACATCCGTGACCAGGATGATATCTATCCGGTGTTCCGGGAGCTGTTCCACAAGCAAAGCACATCTACTGCAAGTTAAATCATTAAAATCAGCCAGTTACATACATTTTACTGGCTGATTTATTTGCGTTTTAACGCTCAACTTTCATCATGTTTATCATCCACTTAGATTTTATTTTGGGGAAGGCTTTTTAGTGAGAAATAGCTATACGAGATACCCTGTTTTTTAGTGTGCCCGTCATGGGGTGTCGGGGGTCGGAGGTTCAAATCCTCTCGTGCCGACCAAAAACACATTGAAAACCAGCCGCTTATGGCTGGTTTTCTTATGCGCGAAAGCAAACGTGGTGAAACTATGGTGAAATGATGGTGAAAAGTTTATTAAATTGCCGGACAATCATCATCTTTAACGCGGTTGATGAAGAACGTCGCTACTCCCAGCACCTCCACTTCGGCAAGCGCTGCCCCTTCTATGGCCTCCCCATCATCCGTAATGAGCGCTTTACCCATCAGCTTTGCAAACTGCGTGCGTCCATCGCTCAGAATCAGAAGAACATCCCCCTCACAGGTTTTCACGCACGGTTCGATAACCGCAAAACCAATATCTGTCTCCAGCACTTTGCTATCCGCTCCAATGTTACACAGCACAACAGGTGAGAGCTGTTGCTCAACGTAATCTGACGCCGGTGAAGGAAAGCCCATCAGTGCACCCTCCCCATGTTACGCAGGATCCAGTACCTGTTGTCGCTACCGTCTGTCGTTTTATCAGCGAAGCCTGGCTGATTGCGCTCTATCCATGCATTGGCGTCGGCTCGGGTGAAGTGCCAGTTAAAACCACGCAACTTTTCGATAAAGCTGTCTGTTCTCAGGTAGCGGTAGCCCTTTGGGTTAAGCTCTATGGCCGCAACAAACGCGGCATGAATATCTGAAATTCGGGGCATAATCTGCACTCCCTTTATTACTGTGTTTATATACAGTATTTTCAAATGGAATGCAGATCAATTTGGGTTCGCCTATTAATTTTTAAGGCTGAATGTCTTCAGGCTGCTCTGTCAGTTCAAGAGAGGCTTCGGAAGCTCTTGTTTTCCAGATGCTATCCTCTGGCATATCGAGGCGAACGTCGATCCAGCTGTTGGCCGGAACATCCATAGGAGCCCCTTTCGTTTTAACGATCTCTCCTTCATCGTTGAGCATGTATTTTCGCTTAAACAAGCGCACCGTAAGACCACCGCTTTCAGTTTGCTCAGCTTCAACAACACCAAGCTCCCCCATTCCACCAGGATCCATAGGCGGCAAAAGCTGCCATCCAGAAGAAGCCAGACCAGCTGACCCCGTTAACAAATAGACACCAACATCCAGGCGGCTTAGTTGAATACCCTCTGCTTCCTCGTTAGCAGTACCGCATCCACACCATGAAAAACCATCTTCATAAAGATCGGTTCGCTGGTTCGTCTCTTTCGACTGAACAATACGAGCCACTGGAGATGCTGCTTTAAGTGTACCGTCGCTGGCTTTTGTCGTGTTATACGTGGTGTAAAATTCCTGCCACCCCGGAGTGGCCACATTTTCTGCCTGCGTTCGGTACCAGATACGCCCACCTTTAGCCAACCCAAGACCTGTCGCGTATATCTGCGTAATCGAATTCTTTCCGCCACGCATTCTGAAAAACTGGCCATACTTTGATGCGTCGGTCGGAAAATTCCCCGTTGTATCAGCTGTTGTCTGCCAAAGTCCCGTGGGCTCAGAAAAATAGTCAATACCGGATGAAACAGGTGTTCCTGAAGCTGTATTTCCCTCCCCGATTCCGAACCCACCTACTACCAGCAATCGTCCTGCAGTAGAATCGGTAACTGATGTCTGAAACGTCGCCGTTGCACCACTTCCCAAACCGAGGTTTGTGCGAGCGTCAGCAGCATTCTTTGCACCTGTTCCACCCTGACTGATACCAAGTGCGGTAGTCAGGCCGCTCAGGCTGGTAATGTCACTGTTAGCACCTTTCTTGGCCAGTGATTTTTGACCTGGTACGGTAACGGCAGTGCCATTGATAGTGATGGTGACATCAGATGTCCCGTTCATCACATCAGCAAAGCCGCTCATGTAGCGTTGATACATTGTGAAGGTTTCAGCGATGTCCTGCGCAAGACCATCCACACTCAAACTGTCGCTCAGAAGAATGGCATATTTGGTTCCCGCAGGGATAGCAGGGTTAGCAGCTGGCGTAATGGTGAGAGAGGTTGCGCCGCCGATGGCGGTAATCTGAAAAACCTGCACTGGACTGGTCATTGCAATAACGGTGCAGCCGTTGCGGATCAGAGAACCTGCGGCGGTAAAATTAGTACCTGTGCCGGTGACATTGTTACCACTAATAGCAATGGTGCCTGTTGTGTAAATCATATTATCTCCAGGTAATAAAAAACCCCGCCGGAGCGAGGTTGATTTAATTAGGCAGTGTATTCAGACGTACATATCGGGCAGAACCGGAAGGCTGAGCGACGTCACCGTGTTATTACCGAAAATGGCATATTGCTCGCGCCCAAGATATTTTCCGCCCTGAACTGAAGCGTTGCCGTTCTGTATTTTTATTCCGAACATTCGATATACATACATGCCGTTTACCGTATGCACCATTAGCCCAAACCTACCCAGCGGAACATATCCGTTACCGATGCTCACGGCACTTGTCGAAGGGGTCCAGAGTTGGTTGAGGTATACGAATGGTCGTTTTGTGGTTGAAAAGGTGCAGGCCCCTGCAGCATTAAAAATATTGAGCCCTGTTCCTGGCAGCGGCGCTATGCCACTGGCGAAGATAACGATATCTATCGTGCCGGTTGCGGGAGCGTCATCGTTCGTGGACGGAGGGCTGAAGAACCTGACGGTGTTACCGTCGAAGTCAATCGTGTTACCGCTATTACAGCGCCCGAAAACGATATACTTCGACTTGTCGTATCCTGCTATCGTGGGAACCGCCCACCCCCCGGTCGGAACATTAACGGTACCCTTCCAGATACACTGCCCTGACTGCGTGGCATTGGTTATCGAGGTGAAGTCAGTACTGTCGCTGATAAGCAGGCCCACCCCGCTTCGCTGACCTGTCGGAAATATCTGCCAGACACTACCGGGAAACGTATAGGTGCTATCTCTTTCACTAATGCCCAGAGCCTGCATTCTCGAATTCTGCGTAACCCTGCCACCAGAGATGGTGATGGAATTCATTTTATGCCACAGCCCCGCATCAACATAGGCAGTCGCATGCGGTATAAACAGCACCTGCGCACCTGAAACATAACCGGCAATATCCACATACTTTGATTTCTGGTAGCCAGTATCAAAGCTTGCACCAAACGACGGGCATCTCAGGCCCGCAGTTATCTCCATGCGCTTTCCGCCGTCATTTAGTTCTATCAGTAGTCCTGTCGGCATTTATGTCCACGTCCCCAGTACGATGCGGCCGCCACCCGGAATATTAATGGTTACGCCATTACCATTAATCACCGTTGTGTTGCCGGAGCCATTGAAAGAAAAATTACCGTTTGTGGCGTAAATCGAGCCGCGAACGGTCACGTTGTTAAACGTCGCGTAGCCAGATTTGTTGATGTGCCAGCCAACGTTCCCGGTTCCGTCCCAGGTTGAAGACTGAATATAGCTGCCGATTTTGGCGTTACCGATCGTCCCGTCACCAATTACTGTGTCCCGGATGATGGTTTGTCCGTTCTGGATAACAAATGGAAGAGTCACGGCGCCGCCTGCCTGGGTCATAACCGCGAAGCGGTCAGCCAGGAAGAGCACCTGCGATTGCATGCCGGATGGCGTATTCTGAACACCAATGCCCATTCCAGCCGCGTACTGGTTGCCATTTGAGTCAATAGCTACCTTGATGCTGTACATCGCATTCAGGTCGCCGTTGACGTTCGCAATGGCCTGCGCGTTGGTGGTGATCGCTGAAGTGTGCCCGTTGATGGTCGCCGTAATGCCGTTTATCTGCGTGGCCGTGGCCTGCTGATAATTGGAAAACGTCTGGTTCAGGCTGTTGATTGCTGCCTTGTTGCCGTTCACGTCAGTCTGCAAACTCAGCAGCGAACGCGCTGTTGCCTCCCTGTCGCTTGCCATAACATTATCAATACGATCGATGCTGGCCTTACTGTCACCGTACTGCGCGCTGAGTCTCACCTGCTGATCAACCTGCGCCAGCGTACTCGTTATTAGCGCGATGGAGTTACTCTGAATACCGCCGCTGGCCTTATCAGTTTGTGCACCCAGCTCTTCCAGGCGTGATGCCATTGAGGAATCGAGGTCCGTGACAACCTGGCTAAGGTCAGTGATTGATGCTGTATTCTGAGCACCTACAGCAGCTGCTGAATCAGCTTTGTCAGATGCGGCCTGAGTGGCAGCCGTCAATTGACTTACCGCAGAAGCGCGAGCTTCAGTTTCCGTAACTAACGCCTGGCGAACATCAGTAATACCCGCTTCATTCTGTGCAGTTTTCGCCTCTAGACGAGTAACATCCGTGACGCGCGCTTCCGTCTCAGTAGCGATCACCTCCCGGAGCTGTTCGAATTTCGCAGAGTTAGCCCCCTGCTGCGCAGTCTGGCGCACAACAACATCAGCAATAGCCAGGGCGTTGCCAATGATTGCTTCTGCTGTCTGCTTATTCGAACCTACTGCTGCAGCCAGACCATCGGCGTTCTCCCTAATCGCATCAGAAAGTTCGGCCAGTTTCTCGCTACTTTCTACGGCACTCTCAATCAGATCCTTGAATACCTCAGAATCTTTAATCTCCTCCAGGATCACATCGGTGATATCGGAAACATCGATGCTGGCCTGCCCGCGCACCCATTCTGTGTAACCTGATTCGTTGCCGCTGCGGTCCACCAGCTGCGCGCGATACCAGAAAATCTGCCCAGCCTTAAGGCCCATCTGCTGATATTTGCGCTGCGGGTAAGGCACATCGGCCAGCAGCATCGCATCGTCTTCGGTACCGGTCAGACTGTACTGAATTTCCGTCTTCAGCGTGTCGTCGGTGTTCGCCGGGAATCCCCAGCTCAGCTCGATACCGAAAACCACATTATCAGAAGCGATGAAGCCGACCGGTTTCGGCGGATTGCCCACTTTACCCGTAAGATTTACTTCTGATGATGTCGCCCATACTGATGAAACGTCGCTGGCGTTCACCGCCCTGACACGGACCAGATAGCGACCCGAGTAGATACCCTGAACTTCAAAGCCGAGAGAAGACGTTCGGGGCACACTAATCCAGTTGCCGCTGTCACGCCGCCATTCCGCCTCGTAAGCAACTGCACCCTGAACAGCATCCCAGGCAACGCGCATAGTGGTAATCGCAATGTTCTGGTTAACCGTAGAGTAACTGTCTACGACAATATTTCCTGGGGGAGCCTGAACCCCCGGTGGAATGACACTGACTGGCCGCTCGTCCAGTCTTGCGCCGGTATCAACAGCGGAATAGATATCAGGGTTGTAAGTCGTCCCGGTGACCTCGAAAGTACCGTCGTTGTTGTCCCGCGTTCCCGTAACACGGAAAAGCGCTATAAACAGATCGTCAGAGTCCACACCCCAGTTACATTCAGCCTCCGGCGTTTCGCTGTAGGGTGTGGTGACAGTGACTGTGTTTCCGTTAACGGCCTGGACGGTTCTGGCCTGAGCTGTGCCTGACGGAAGATTCAAAAACAGCCGGTTCCCGGCCTTCACATCAGCGGCGCGATCGAGGGTTATGTTGCGGCCGTTATCTGAGTCGCATCGATTCTTTGCCCCAGCCCGAAGCGCTCGTTCAGAATGATGTCGTAATAAATCCAGGCAGGGTTATCCGTCCATGCCCATTTAAATACGCCCTCCCATGTACCAGAGTAAGTGCGGGTTTCGGGATCATAAGTATCAGGTACACGGATGATTCGCCCTTTAGGATTGCACACAACCTGAGGAATGCCATTAGGGAACTGCTTTGCGTCAAACTCTACATACAGCAGTGCTGTGTTAACGTAGCGAAGTTTGGCGTCAATAATTTCAGTAACGGCCACAACGCGCATGGTGTCGACGATATTCACGCTCGTGGAATCCGGCGTGATTCTGCGAACCCGCAACTGCCATCCAGTCGAGGCTTTCGGAAGATTGACGCGGTGACTGCGCTCATAAAGCGACGTGGTTTTGTCATCAACAGCACCGTTAACCACCGTTTCATACGGCCCGCCATCGACCGACAGATCGATAGCATACTCGACGCGGGTGCCGACTTTATCACCGTTGTTTTTCTGGAGTAAAAGAGTTGGCCATCCCAGGCGAATTCGCAGCGCAGAGAGCTGCGTGTTGGATACCGCGCGCACGTACGGCACAGCCTGTTTCAGCTCGTATGAAACCTGAAGTTCGTTTTCAATGCCGGGGAAGCCCTGAATGTAGTCCTGGTCCTGAGTACCGGAACGGAACTCATATTTCACATTATTGAAGTTATAACTTCCGTCGGCGTTCTGAAGAGGCGTGTATGAAGATGAGTCACCAAGAAAAATGCTTTTACCATCAAGCCCGCCAGCGAACTCACCCTCTCCAAGCGCAATCAGCACCTTTGCCCTGGCGATGGACTGAATGCTGTCCGGTGCCTCAACAGGCGTTCGGGTCTGGTTGCTGCCACCTTTGCCGCGGCCTTTGATGATTGTCGTCGTCATATCGCGTCCATAAAAAAAGCCACCGTCAGGTGGCTTACAGTGGGTGGTTTGGTTTATTGCTGGTCTTCTGCATATATCCCGGCGGAGATAATAGCGCCGCCTATTTCTCGCTGACCATAAAGCAGGGGAACGGGATTGCCAGATGCCGTCGTGTTAACTGGACCACCAAACGCATAGGAGGGTTTGTTATCAGGTTCCTGACGCATTCGCAGACCTGAAACCTGAGGAGAGAGCATTTGCACTACACCGCCAACGGCCATTGCGGCACCAACGGAAAACATGAGGTTACTTGCTGCGATACTAACTCCCGGCATCCATATGGCAGCAGCGACCAGAGCCGTTCCGAGCAACGCCTGGAAAACTCCAGCTCTTTTACTACCCCTTATCACAGGGATTATTCTTAACTCATCACCCGGCCCCAGGAGTTCAAACTCTTCGTGCCCGATATTGCGACGATCCCGGAAAATAACAAAATCCAGTCCCTTTGCCCGAGCTTCACGCAGATAGGCATCAAAGCCGTCAATGGTGTTAGAAAGCGCCCTGAAAACTTCGCTGGCGGACGTTAGTGCGCGGCGATGTGTCCTGCCAAATCGCTGAGCCATTGAGCCGCTGAGTTTGATAACGGTTTTTCTTTCCATTACATCAAATCCTTATAACGCAGAATTTTGATGGTACGGTCACGGTAATAGCCACCGTAGGGAATACGCTGGCTTAGCTGGCCATACATGTGATGCAGTAGCATGTTGCCATCAAGCAAAATCCCGGCATGGTTCGGGACGGTGGACTGAACCTGCATGATAACCATGTCACCTGGCTGAGCGGGACCGTCGTACTCACGAAAACCGCATTCCTGCCAGTTGTCCATATAGAGGTTTTCACCCTGCTCCCACCAGTGGCGATCTACGCTGTAGTTGGGCAGTTCAATGCCGTGTTCGATGCGGAAATAGTCCATGATGAGAGACCAGCAGTCTGCATATCCGAGAACAAACTGGCGCCCTGTGAGGGGTCGGTCTCCGCGAGGCATGACGGTGCGAATGTCGCCCTCCGGCCACGATGCAATAATCCAGGGCAGTTCCGTGGCATCACACATCAGCATGTCGAGCTCGCTCGGCTGGGTTGTTGCCCCGTCGCCGGGATGGCTGTGGACGATCGCCACCACAGTGCCCTGCTCTTCGGCGGCCGCATAATCCTCAGGATTAAGTTCAAATTGCTCAGTCGCCGACTCAGCATTATTTTTGCAGGGGATGTATTTCTCCACCCGCCCCTTCTGAATAACCACGCCACAGCACTCCTCGGGGAAGGATGCGGCGGCATGCGCCAGAATGGCGCTAACTGTTTTGTCGCGCATGATTATCCTCTCAGAAGTGAAGCGCCGGGGAACCCGCCATAATCCAGCTGTTCATTCTCTCCGAAGCGAGGTTTACAGCCCGTTGACAGCAATCCGGAGCAAACATCCTGTGAAGGATCGTCCACCCGATTGCCGTCTTTATCGAACCAGCCGTTTTGCCCGGCGTAGGTGCAGCCGTTCCCGGTTTTGTACCAGCCCCGCATGCACCACGTGCACATTGGCTGAATTTGCCGGGTCGGAATGAGTTGCCCTCGCAAATCGGCTGGACTTGAAAGCTCAAACTCTACGGTTTCATCGTCTGACCCTGATTTACGGTCGATGTAATAAACCTGTTTGCGCTCCTCGTTGGGATTCGCAGTCGGGTTCCCGCCAGGAAAATTTCTTGCGTCCAGGTAGTGAGCGAAGGTGTCATGGATGATCACCTTTGCTTTAGCCATCCCCTGAAACCTGCGGCACAGCGCGCCAATCGTACCGCTGATGTTTGCAACGGTGAGAGAAGGCCGTGAACTCTGGCCGTCACTGCTGACAGATATGCCGGTCAGTTCATACGGCCACGCGCCATACTCCTGCCCCTGCCACCACACCGACTTCGGCTCAAGTTTTGACTCGTCGCCGCCTGCGGCGATGATTTCCGCCTCGGTATGCGGGATTGTCTCGTTGTGAAAGCGAAGAATACCGGCACCGAAAGCAGAGCCGTCCACCTCGATCAGGCGGACGCGTTTACCCGGTTCCAGTTTCTGGACATCAGATGAAATACTCATGGATGGTATGCCTGTATGAATGTGCTGCTGAGGGTGTATTTTTTGTTGCCGTGGGTAGATATCTGGAAGGATTCCGCGCGCCATAAACCTGAAGGCTCAAGCGGCGGCTTCCAGATAAATGACTTCCACCCGGCATGTCTGTTCAGAAAGTTTTTAATGGCCTGAATGTAAGCCTCGTCGCCGGTAAAGCTCACGCTCCACTGAGGTGTTACCGGGTTGATGCCGTCCCCGGCCACCTGTGTATAGCCATCGCCAAACTGCGCCTTTCGGGTACGAAAACTTGTATCAACCTGAGAGGCAACCTTTGGGCACCAGCTGAAGGTTTCGACTGCCATGGTTAAACTCCCTTGATTAATCGCCACAGAGGCGAGCCCGGCATGCTGGCCTGTTCGTTAATGACACCAGTGATGGCATCCTTAAGCTGCCTGCCTGCTGCTCCGGCGGTTCCCTGACTGGCTGCCTGTGGTGATCCACCCTGAATATTGATATCGCCGAAGTTAACTGAAGGCACACCGCCGGAGACCTGCGGAGTACCAACTGCCCGAACTCCCAGCGAACCATCAGCGGCGCGCGTAAGCGGCATAATGGCTTCCGGACCAGCCTCGGCAAAAACGCCTGCGCCTTTGGCAAAAGCAAACAGCTGAGGCGTCTGGAAAACGCCATTGCTGTAAGCGCTCAGGGACGGAGAGTCGTAAACATTACCCTTCGCATTAAAGGTAAAGTTCGCGCCAGCATTCTGAATAGCGGTACCGCTGCTGGCGGTTGCGGCTGACGAGGCACCAAAACTGAACAGTGATCCAATTGAGCTGACGCCATTAGCAACAGCCATGTTCACCAGAACGTTCTGGATAATCTTCAGTACGCTCACGCCCCAGTCCTTCCAGCTGTCAACGTTGCCATTGAGCATGTCGGTGATCGTGGTGACCGCGCCACCCATGGCCTGCTTCATGCCGTCAGCGGCCATGGAAGAATAATCAGTAGCTTCGTCCACCCAGTTCGCATAACCCTCAGACAGTCCCGTCATCCAGTCGTCACGCTGCGCATCAGAAGCTGCGTAATATCCCTCCTGGTCGCGCAGGCGCTCTTCGAGGTAGCGCTTATTAAGTGCCAGCCCCTGCTGATAGAACGTCTCGTCGATTTCACCAGCCTGACGCTGGCGGAGAAGATCGGTATTCTTCTGCTCAAACTCCTTACGCAGATTGAACTGCTCCTGAAGTCTTTCACGGAACCGGGAGCCCTGCCCGTATCCCAGCAATTGCGCTTCATTGGCTGCGCGGGCGCTGGCGTTACTGTCGGCAAGGTTGGCTTCGTAATTTCGCAGTTGCTCACGTAATTTAACCTGGTCAATCAGCGCAGCATTCTGCAATACCGTCTTTTTCTGGGCTTCTGTCAGAGAAGCAAGTTCGCCCTGGCTGACCTGGTATTTAACCTTCGCCAGTTCAGTATTCTGGCCTTGCAGGGCAATCTGCTCTTTTTGCTGCTTGATAAGGCGCTTATACACATCCTCGGTTTTCTCGCCTTCGGTTTTACCGCCCTTCGCCTTAGGTTTGTTGGCCTCATTATTCCGCCATTCAGCAAGACCGTTATTAATAAACTCCTGACGGCCTGTCTGGAATTGCGGATCACTGGTTAATCCCAGGTCATCGGCTGCATAACTCAGTCGCAGGCGCTCTTTTGCTTCACCCTTCAGGCGTGACAACTCCAGATCCCGGCGGCTCTTTTCGAGGGCATCGGTTTGCTTTTTGTCGAGATCGGCCTGCGGAAGTCTGAGCGGGACGTTAGCCAGCCCCTGACGCGCCATAAGGAGTTGGTTACCCAGTCCGAGTAATCGATTAAGTTCATCGTGCTGCCCATTCATCAACAGAAGTGATTGATAAGCCCGGTTCTGATTCGCTGCCTCCTCCCGAATTAGCGTCACACGCCGATGCTCAAGACCTTCAAGAACCTGTTGGATAGAGGCAGATTTCTCCTGCATCTGGGCAAGCCTTTCCTGCTCAACAGATAACTGTTCAGTGGCTGTAGCCAGTCCACGGGTCACGGTATCCAAAGATGTCAGGTGGTTAATCATGAAACCACCGTTGGTCGTTGGACCGGGATTACTGATCACTGACTGATAACCAGCTATCTGCTCTTTCAGATTTTCTATCTTGCTCTTTTGTTCATCTATCAGCCTGTTCTGCTCATTCAATGCTGCGCGCGTTTTCTCAGCATTGTCTGAAGCTTCAGGTAAAGACATTGCCTTCGACTTTTTACTGACTTCATCAATCGTGGTGGCGTATTCCTGCGCCGAACGCCGAGCCTGCTCCTGATTCTGATACATCGCATACCAGGCTCCTGCTCCCAGCATCACCAGACCCGGCACGCCGCCAATCAGGCCAAGCGCACCACTCATCAGGCGAGTGCCGACAGATGTTACGCTATTGAGATTGCTTTGAGTCGAAACACGATTTGAGATGTTACGGTTTAAAGCAGCCTGAGCGGCAGCCAGACGCCTTTCAGCGACAGCCTGAGCGTCGGCATTTTTAGCTGCTACCAGCCCTGCCTGCGCGCGTTCAAGTGCTGTTCTGGCTCGCACCTTTTCCGTAGCTGTACCACTGGCAAGAGCGGTAGTCAGTCTGGTATGGGCCGCAGTGACTTTTGCTTCAGCCGCCGCGACCTTTTCTTGCTGAGCCGCCTGAACATCTGCACTTCTTGAACTCTGTACTGCTTGCTGAGCCCGATAAACTTCAGCCCTGGAAGCCGCAACAGCAGACTGCGCCGCTTTATCCTGCGCGACTGCAAGGGCAACCTCTGATTTCGCAGCTGAAATTAGCGCACCTGTTGCACTCGTGGCACTGGTTACAACTCCGCTTAGGTAGCGTGCCAGTCCCACGCCAACAAGCGCCCCAGCGACTGTTGTAATTGTTGACATATTGTCAGCAACGTCATTCAGCGCGCCGCTCACTGCTGATGAAGTAAAAGAATCAAGCGTCTGGGCAACATTATCCAATCCGCCAGACAACGCATCAGTAGCACCGGTTGCCTGGTTTACACCGCCCACCCAGGCCATGAATGAGTTAGTTACTTTTTGAAGGGATCCAGAAACCGTTTGTGGCATGCTGGCAAATTCGCCCTGCAATGCTCCTAACTGGCTCATTAAAGCTGGGACAACCTTATCGATCGTAAGCTGTCCCTGGTCAGCCATGCTCTTGAGGTCTTTACGGGCTACACCCATTCCCGCAGCCAGAGCGCGGATTACCCGATCACCGGCTTCGTTAACGGCATTAAATTCTTCACCACGAAGAACGCCTTGTGCGAGCGCCTGGCTGAATTGAGTGATAACAGAACTCGCTTCCTGGGTGTTAGCCCCAGAAAGTTTGAGGCCGGTAGAGACAGCTTCTGTAATTTTCAGAACTTCGTCAGAGCTATAACCGTACTCGCGCATTGAGGCTGCTGCGCGGGAAAAAAGGTTTGCGTTATCTGAAAATGCCGTGCCGGTTCTTTGGCTGATTTCCATTAACTGACGCTGTGAAGCGGCAAAATCATCAGCAGAAGATGATGCCTGTTTAAGGCGAGCGTTTACGGAGTTCCACTCATCAGCAATCTGCACAATTTTACCCGTTGCAAAAGCTGCCGTAGCTGCGGCGGCAGCCCTTCCAGCAGATGCAAATCCGGCAGTCAAATCAGAGAGCGCCCTTTCGCTCTCTCTGGCAGCAGCAGCGGCCTGCCGACCACCATTCTGCATAGTGCGGTAATAATCCTGCCCCATTCGTGAGGCGCGGGAAATTTCCGTCTGGAATGATTGCGAGTTAGCGGAAATTTTAATAATCAATTCACGTAATGTTGCCATCACATTTCTCCAGGCGAAAAAAACCCGCCGGAGCGGGTCTGTTTTATCTATGTTTTCTTATCTACAAGATAATACCGTTTTCTCATATGAGTCGGATGTCATTGAGGGCACTCTTTCGTAGAGCACGTAACTTGTTTTCCCATTATTTTCTGTTACGTCAAGAACTACGTCATAACCCCCCATTGCCTGAGGGACGAGTATGCTTATGCCATTTTCAAGCGGCAAGGAAGTTACTGGTGTTCCATTTCCAGCCCACTTCCCAGAGACACAAGATGAGAATGAGTTAACGCTCTTATCAGATCCCCCAATGTTTACAGGCTTTGTAGCCCTAACTGAGTCTAAAGATTTACATCCAGTAACGGCGAACATAACTAATAAAATACAAACTACCTTTTTCATTTTCACACCTCCAGAAGTAAGGAGGTTATTAAAATACATAAACGTGAGCAAAGGAAATTCGAAATTCTATTTTTTGACTTTAGCATTTAATTAGTTGCCGCTGCGTTTGATAAAGCAGCCTCAAGCCCTGCAAACGGGTCCTTCGGTTCTGATTGCTCATCGCCACCCCATCGCAGGATCGCATCGTCAAGCGGTACTTTTGCCCCCTGCGAGCCGTAGATGGCAGAGACGAGCTGAGCTGCCTGAATGTCACCACGAATATCGCCAACCGGACTTTGCCTGTCGTACTCAATCCACATCAGAAGCTCGCTTGCCGTCATATTCTGCCGAAGCTCTGAGAGCGTGCGCCCCATCCGGAGCGCAAGCGACATCAGAAACTTTACGCCGGGGGTTGAGACTTTTCCCGCGCTTCGTCCGCGTTGTTGATCAGGTCAAGCGCCTGTTTGAGCAGGCGTGAATGGACGGGGCCGTAGATTTCACGCACCTGCTCTTCTTCGTCTACGCTGAATACCGGTTGCTTATCGGTGTCGCACAGGACGTCAATGAAGAGCACCACGTCAGCGCAAAGATTACGGTGTGCCTTTTCCGATACCGACACATTTTCATCATCAGCACCCGCTTTAACCACTTCCTGCCAGCGCAGCCAGGCTTCACCAGACGGCTCACGCAGAACCACTTTGACGCCTTCCCACTCAGGAACGGCGACCGTCTTATGACGAAAACCCGACATCTTAGCCAGGGCGAGATTTTTAATATTCTTCATGCGACCTCTCAGGAGCCAGACTCGATGTTTTCAGGCTTACCTTTCAGGCGCAGGGAGAACGTTGCCGCCACTACGCCGTTGGTACCGGAAGACCAGGTGTGCTGGCGGATTTCAGCCAGGAACTTAAAGCCCTTGCCGGACGGGAAAATGACCTGGAAAGCGTAGGTCGTATCGTTGTCATACGCATCACGCAAGGCGTCCTGCGCCGGATTCTTGTAGAAGTTGCCGGACAGAGAGATTTCTGACGGAGAAGGCAGGCCGTTGATGTTCTCCTGCTCGGTAGAGCAAAGTGTTGTTACGTCGATATCCTGCTTCTGACCACCGGTGAACTGAATTTCTTTGATGGTGCAACTCAGATCGAGGAAGGTTGCGGAATCCATCGTTTCTTTGGTGGCTGGCAGGGAGGAAATAAGGATCTTCGTCAGCTGCGATTTTTCATAAAGTGCAGACATAGTTGTCTCCATAAAAGTAAAAACCCGCCGAAGCGGGAGGTGGGTGTCTTTCTGAAAAGAAATTACTAAGTAAATCAATCATGCCTGGAATGCTGAGATTGTCAGCAACAAAGACCATTTCTCGAGTTTAATTGATGCCTGGTAAGTACATCTGTACTTCATCAACCACCCGCTCCCGCGCAGAAAGGAGGATTTTCTTTCTGCCGCCGACACCCCACTTCGCCATCTGGCTGGCGCACTGGCTTATCGCTTTAGTCTCAGTATTAATGATGTGATCTAATTTATTCAGGCGTGACATGGCACTGATGCCGAGGCGAACCACTGTTCTGAACACCTCATATACTTCAATCTCAAACTCAGGCTTAATCCAGGCTGCGTAGCGAATGGCCAGTAACTCAACGCCCCACACTCCAGGTTCATCACCACCATTAACAACTCTAAGTGGTTGAATTTGTTCCAGAGTGCTTTTTTGCACTTTGGATTTAAGTGCCTTGATAAATCGCTTTACCTGAGCGCTACGTAAAAACTGACTTGGACGCTGCTGCTCTGTAGCCTCTCCGTTTGCGACCGCCGCAGCATGGAGATCATTGAGGTTATAGCGTCCCTCGTCATCAACGCGAACGGAAACGCCATTTACTGATACGGTTGGATATTTCATGAGATTTACCTATAGAAAGTGAGCCTGTCACACAGAGTCAGCAGCCCCGGAGTACAACTGACTCTCAGGCTCGCTTTCTGTAGGCTCCAGGATTATAACGTGCGCGTGTGAAGCGCGGTGTCAGAGGTAATAAAAAACCCGCCGGAGCGGGTTGTTCAGGGTTGGTTAACGTTTCAGGATGTGATCCGAAAATCGATCGTGGCGCGGTAAAGCCGGAAATCGGGTTCATAGCCTTGAATTTTCGTTATCTCAGTCGGAGCCAGGGACTTAACGGCCTTCAGCGCATGATCGCGAATGGATCTGGCTTCCTTAATGGTCAGTGAGTAAACATCGATCTGCACTGATGTGCTGGATTCCGCCTGGCCACACAGTACGTCAGCGGAAACATCATCGACGATGGAAAAGATAATCCAGGGTGGCGAGACAGACGGTTTCCCGTCACTACCTAATGGCGCAACATAGGGATATACCCGTCCTTCTGCCAGGGGAGAAAGCAAGGCGTAGATATTATCTTCATTCACTTGCTCAATACCTCA
Source organism: Enterobacter cloacae complex sp. 277I4 (assembly GCF_050031465.1). NCBI lineage: Bacteria > Pseudomonadati > Pseudomonadota > Gammaproteobacteria > Enterobacterales > Enterobacteriaceae > Enterobacter > Enterobacter cloacae complex sp. 277I4. Next base: position 2,018,214 of record NZ_JBLGWC010000001.1, on the reverse strand, counting down.
TCAATAGCCTGATTCATCCTGGCAATGGCGACGCTGGCGGCCTCTTCCTCGCGAGTATCGTAAGCGGGTCGCACAAACGGATGTGCAGGCATGTTCGCGGTGCCCAGCTCAACGAATCGCCAGTAAAAGGCGTTTCTCGGGTTATTCGCCTTCATCGTGTTATCGCTGTTGCCGGTGCGCAGGTTAACGCCACGAATATGGACGCCGGAAGAAATTTCCCCGCGGCGGCGGCTTTTTTGGGTCACCACCACCACGTTTTTTTTCAGTTTTCCGGTGCGTACCGGTGCACGTGCGATCACTTCTTCCTTAAGCACTTCCGCGCCGGCGCGCGTGGCATCACGAAGAACCTTATTGTTTTCGGCACGGCTAAGCGCCTCCAGATCCTTTGCGATGTCATTCAATCCGGAAAAATCGAGGCTCGTCTCAATCATTTTTCGGTCCCCTGTTTGCAAAGAATTTCGAGCTGAACACCACGAGAATCAGGGATAGGCGGACCAATAATATTCAAAATGGCCCCCTTGAACGGGCCAGTCATAACCCTGAGTCTGGACGCAGCAGTTATATCGCTACGAAACCGTGTCCATACCCTGATAGTGGCGACTGAGGTTTCAGCACCAGCGGCTACCAGCTCACGCCCACTAATGCCCTTTACTTCTGCCCATGTTTCTGCACCGTCATGCCACGTTTCAACAGGCTGACCAGAAGGATCTCTGGATGTTGTGATGTTCTGAACCACCACCCTGTGTCTCAATCTTCCGGCCTGCATAAAGTCCCCCTATACCCCGTAAATACGGTATGGCTGCAGTAGAGCTTCTACGGCGAAAGGCACCGCTGTTGTAATGTTTCCGATGTTCACAGCCTCTCGGTTTGCATACCAGTGACCAATCAGCAGTAGCATTGCCGCCTTAACATCATCATTCAGTAAAATCGGGTCTGGGTCGTCTGCGTAGCCAGGTGAGCTTTGGTTTTCATAGAGCGTTCGCCTTGTCCATGTCTGGACGTAACGCGCCGCCGCACCTGTGTAAATCTCCAGCAGAGCATCATCACCCGTAAAGTCGGTATCAATGCGGCAATGCTGTTTCACCACATTCTGATCAAGCATTAGTTTGCCCCGAAAAAAGCGGCCCGAAGGCCGCAATAGTTATCAGCTACCCGCGCCGGTGCTGAATGAACCGTACACGAACGCCTCAGGGCGTTTCACAGCCAGCGCCAGACGTTCTTCGCAGCGAATGGAGATCATGTTTTTCTCGAAGTCGTCGGCGTTTTCGGTGGAGATAACCACGTTGGCATCTTCACGATCGAACAGTTGAGCTGCGGCATTGAATGCGCCTGTCAGGAATTTGCCCTGGAAAGCTGCTGCCTCAGTTGCTACCACCGGAAGCCCCCAAAGCGTAGGGCCAGTCAGAGATGCCGGGTTAGCCAGGATATAGCGGCCCAGACTGTCTTTCGTGAGCTCAATTTTCGCCCAGTCGATGAAGTGCAGAACGTGGCCAGATGCAGGGAAACGAGCCAGTTGAGCCTGAAGCATTGCCAGGCGCAGATCATCAATCCCGTTCTGGCTCTCAACAGAAAATGCCGGGTCGAATGCTGAGGCCTGAGGAACGATGCCGTGCAGGTGCACACCAGTTCCGTCGCCGAACAAGATTTCCTGTTCCTCAACATATTTCAGGCCGTAACGCATCTCAGCGTCAACCGTAGACTGGAGTTGAGCGAAATCGTCAAGGATCTGCTTGGATGCCTTAAACATGTGCGCGATGGTTGTCACCGGCGTGATTTTAGTCGCGAATTCAATATCGCTGTAAGGTTTGGCAGTCCCCTCTGCAACGACTTTCGCTGCATTGGTAAAGCCCGTTTGCTGCACCCAGAAAATAGCCGGTGAAGATGTGCGGCCAGGCGCAATCAGATCACGAATGAAGAGACGCTGTTTTGGTGCAGTGTCGATGCCAGGCAGTCGCTGTGGTTCAACCACGCCATCTGCAACATCTGTAGAAAGCAAGGCCGCGTGAACTGGGACGCTTACGCGCTTATTGCCTTCAACGCTCGCGGCAAAGGCCTTCAACGCCTCGCTATTAATCACCACCTGTCCAACAGTTTCGGTAACTTTAGCAGCGTTGTTCAATGGCATTTGGGCAACATGCTGTTCCAGCTCACCAAGGCTGGCCTTAAGGGTTTTTTCAGCTTCCTTAAGAGCATTGAGCTCTGTCGCCATTTTATCTACAACATCTTTGGTCTGAGCTGAGAGCTGACCATTCTTTTTCGCTTCGGTCAGTGCCTCTTCTGCTTTCGCGTTGAATTTGCTGGTTGCATCTTCAATGCTGGCAGTGACTTTTTTCAGAATATCGTTTACTTCAGACATAAAGGGTCCTTATTTGACTAACGCCGCCAGGGCGCTTTCAAGTGAATTGATGGTTTCAGGTTTGATGTCTTCGGCAGCGCCCGGCGTACCGTCGTTGGTGGTGACAGCGCCAGGCATGCCACCGGATAAGGCTTTAATGAGTTTTCTGCGCTCAGAGCGCGGGGTGTTGGTCTTGGCCAGCAATGCATCAAGTTTGCGAAGCGCGGCTGCAGGCGATTCGTCGCCGTCGCTGACCGCATCAGCAGAAAGCAGGCTGTCTGCCAGTCCCTTCGCCACAGCATCACTGCCACCGATATAGCTTTCCGCGTCCATCAGCTTCTGCACGGCGGCCATATCAAGGCCGGAGCGCGCCGCGTAGATATCAGCCATAGCGGTATCGAAGGGCTCCAGCGACTGTGCCAGTTCCGCAAAGTCATGGCGATTTCCCATCGCGTATACCCAGCAGTTGTGGATCATCAGGAAGGCACCGCGGCCAATCTGAATATCATCCCCGGCCATCGCAATTATCGAGGCGGCGCTGGCGGCAATGCCCAGCACCTTCACCGTTACACGGCCTTCGTATTCGCGGAGCAGGTTATAAATAGCCAGACCTTCGAACATGTCGCCGCCCGGTGAGTTGATATTCACCGTGACGTCGGCACCGTTCATCGCCCGAAGCGCACCGGCAATACGTTTAGCTGTTACCCCTTCGCCCCAGTAGTCCTGCCCGATAACATCAAAAACAGAAATGCTGTTATCGTCGGTGGCCGCAGCTTTGATCCCACCGTCCCAGCGATCCAGTGCAGACGGTAAAGTTTCACAGGTGACACGCGCGCAGGGACGACCCGCCGGTGCAGCCGGAAGTTGTTTTTTTGTCATGTGGGTTATGCTCCTAAGCGGCCTGCTTTAGAGGCGATTGCTCATATGGAATGTCGGGGAATACGTGATTGTGAAGCTCCCTGATCGCCAGTGCCTGAACGGCAGGATTACTGTTCTCAAGGTTCTTCAGTTGTGTCAGGTTGAGCTGAACGGTGTAAATGTCGCCCCCTTCAATCGGTGGCATGTTCTCCAGACGGCGAACATCATTTCTGGACATCCAGCCATTCTGAAGCGCGCTGGTATAGTATGCAGCGCGACCGGCACTATCGGCTCGCAGTAGACCTTCAACGGAGAACTCTGCAAACACGTCATCATCGCTGTCGAGTAAGCACCGGCCAATTTCCTGCTCAATATTTACCAGCAGCGGTCGAAGGGTATGCGTCAGGAACTGCAGGTTCATCCCCTCAAGACTGGATGCCCAGCTGCTTTGTTTCGTGGTATGACCGACCATGAAAGGAGGCACGCGAAACCAGCGACAAATTTCCTCAATACTGAAAGAACGGCTTTCCAGCATCTGGGCATCTTCAGGGTTCATGGTGACGCCCTGATACTTTAACCCGCCTTCAAGTACCATAATCTTTCCGGCATTTTTAGAGCCGGTAAATGCAGCCATGTAGCCGCGAAGCCTTTCACGTTGTTCATCACTGAGAGCATTTTCAGCGGAGAGAAAACCTGAACTCTGAAGCCCCTGTTCAAAAATCTTTGCCGCAGATTCTTCAACAGCCATCGCGGCACCGATCACATCCCGGCCCGTTTTCATCGGCATCATGCCGCAAACGCCATCCAGACCGAACCCGCGAATGTGCATGATGTTTTTGACGGGAATGACGCGCTCGTTACCGTTTTCAGTGTATTTGTATTCCAGCGCCCCGGTAGTAAGACGTTTAACTACCATGTTCTGCGGCAGCAAAGGCACCAGCGAAACCAGGCGATTTGCGATGAATTTCTTCTCAATGAAGGCGTTCCCGCGCAGGCAAATACTGGCAACCACCATCAGCATAAAGCGTGATGGAGTCATTTCTGAATTGGGACGGCGACACAGTACAGAATAAGCCGGGTGGTCGGTTGCCGCTTTACGCGAACCGTCAGGCTGTCGAACGTATATTTTCAGCGGAAGGGTTGAAATAGACTCGCTTAACAGCCTTACGCATGCCCATACAGCCGATAGCTGGATGGCTTTATCGGCCGTTACCACCTTTCCGCTGCTGCTGGTACCAAACCATTCCTCCCAGAACGTGCCGGTAGTCAGGCTGATAGGCACACCAAGCCAGTTAAGCAGAGCACTTTTAACCCTGCCTGGCCGTTTGTTTTTTTTCATCAGAAACCTACCATGATGGGATTATTGAAGAATCCGGAGAGATCCTGCTGGTCGTTGCCACCGTTAACCAGAACACGGCTCATTGCTGTGAACAATGCCGCCGGGCCATCAATCTTGGCCTCCGGTGTGGACTTGTTAGGAAAAATGTTCTCGTTCCGGTCAGGTTTGACGGTTACGTTGGACATCATCCAGTTCATCACCGGGTGATCGCTGTGATGAAAGCGTCCACCGTATACCAGTGCTTCGACCTCTTTCATCGCCTCAGAGAAATTGCGAACCGTCTGCGGCACTTCCACCAGCGGCAACCCTTCCTCTGCCAGCGAAAGGCTGAACTGCGTTGCACTCCACGGATCAAAGCCGATTTCTTTCAGGCTCTCACCAGCAACCCACGTCTGCAGCTCTTCCTTAATCTGGGCATGGTCGATTACATCCCCGTCGGTAAGGATTAGTTTGTCCATCTCGGCCCACTTACGATAGAGCTCTGCCATCTGACGTGAACATTTCTCAAGGCGTCCTTCCGGCAGCCAGAATTTAAAATCCGCATGAACGTGGCCACCTGGCGCGCGCCAGACTTTAGCGGCCGCACAGATATCAATTTTGTTTGAGAGGTCAACGCCTACCCAGGAGGGATAGGTTTTAAGTTCGTGCTGCGGGGCGATAAATTCGCATTTCTCCCATTTCATCATGTCCATCCAGGCCGACTCAGCGGTAACCCAGATATTCATGTGCTTGGTGAAAAAGTTAATCCTGGCCGAAACCTGCTCTTTCGCCTTTTTAGCCAGGCGGCGCAGATCATCCCAGCGCTTACAGATACCCAGCCCCGGATTCGCCTTCTGCCAGACTTTTTCATCAAAGGGATCGTCACCTTCATCTAAGGTGTAGATGATGGCAAAAAACGTATCGTCTTTTACCAGCCCGCGCAGAACCTTGATGGCGTAATCACGCAATTCGTAACAGATACCTTCTTTGTTGAAACCAGCGGTGGTGATACCGAAAAGCAGCGATTGCAGGCGCGCGCCGGTGGCCGTCTCCAGAACGTCCCAGACGTCACGGGTTTTGTGAGCGTGCAGCTCGTCAACGATGGCGCAGTGGATGTTCAGGCCGTCGAGGTTGTTTGCATCTGATGATAATGGCTCGAATTTGGAGGCCGTTTGCTCCTGGTAGATAGCGAGCTTGTTGAATTCAAAGATCCGCCCAAGAGTGGCTTTCGCCTTCTTGACCATATTTTTCGCGTCTTCAAAAACAATTCTCGCCTGGTCACGGGTTGTAGCAGCGGAATAAACCTCCGCCCCGCCCTCGCCGTCGGCACCAGCCATATACAGCCCTACGCCGGAGCAAAGCGTTGATTTGGCATTTTTACGGGCCACCTCAACATCTGCTGTACGGAAACGCCGAACCATCACCGGCCGACCGCTGCCGTCCTTACGCAGAACGATTTCTCCCGTTTCTTCGTTAACCAGTGGGATAACAAAACCAAAAATATTAATCAGGATAAAAACATGCCAGTCCATCAGCTCGATAGGCTGGCCTGCCAGCGCGCCTTTTACGTGAGGCACAAAATTATAGAAATTCAGGATGTGCTGCGCGCGCGGCTCACTGAAGAAAATACCGCGCTCTTCGCCATGTGCCAGATCGTCAAGAAAACGCTGGCAGGCAAGGCGCACATACTCACAGGCAATAATTTCCCCAGCCACCACCCTCTCGGCGTAGCGGATGCCTTCTGCAACCTTAGCCATTAATCCCTCGCATTCATAAATTCGGTCAGCGGATCAACCGCATCAGGACCTTTGGCATTAACCTTAGAACGGCTGGCTGGCGTCATGCCAAACTCACCGAGCATGGCGCGCAGACGTTTCCAGGCATCAGCTTTCATGATGGCCGCCGGGTGAGCCTTTATCAGCACATCCCCGCTCTGCGTTTCGGTCCGGTAGGTGTAGCCCTCAACTTCAAGCGTGTCGCAGTGATGCCGGTATTCGGTATAAGCCTCAACCAGCAGCTCAAGGGCTCTGGCGTCCAGCTGAGACATCACACCGATAGCATCAAGCTCTTCAGCCATACGCTTGAACCAGTATTTCCCCTGCTTGTCGAAATGCTTCGGCGTTGGGGGTACCCCTGAAGGGGGTTTTGGTTCGTTCTCATTGATCGGGCGTTTTGATGGGTTACCTCTCACCAAACGTAGATGGGTCGGGGTTTTCGGTGGTCCAGACATAATCGAAAACTCCTATTAATCATCGAGTGGGGTACCCCTAAAAAAAGTTTTCTAACCTGCGGCGATGTGAAAAGAGGTTGGGCGGCGGTCCTTTGGGGTGATTCCCCTGAGGTTTTTACCCACCCTCCCCCTTTCTCATTTCAAATGAGAAATGATGTCATTTGAGTCTCTCGACCGCTGTCTTCGCTCTGTGGCAGGGCTTGCAGAGGCTTTCGAGGTTGGACAGGTCATCGGTACCCCCATTTGCTTTGGCGATGATGTGGTCCACCGTCTCAGCGGGTGTATACCTTCCATTTCGCAGGCATTCCTGACAAAGGTGTTTATCTCTGTCGAGAACGATTGGGCGCAGCCTGTCCCACTTGCTGCCATAACCTCGCTGATGCCTGCTCTGTCCTCGCTGATGCTGCTGCCAGCCTTCGTTAAGGTGCTTTGGACAATAGCCCGAGCGATCTGTGGTTGTGCCAGGACAGCCACGCTTGCGGCATGCCCTCGGTATTAACGCAGGCATCAGGCTAACCTCCACGCCCTGCGGCGTTCTGTGCGTGGCGCTGAGTCAGGGTGACGCTCTACCGGTTCACCATCCGCATGATCCACCAGCGACCAGCAGGGATAGACGACAATGCCACCATAAGCATCGCCCACGGCATAATCAGCAGGTTTGCTACTGTCCCATCGAGACAACACGCGCTCAATATGCTGAGTCGGCACGCTATAGCAGACGCCATGTAACAGCCGTTGCAACGTGATGTAATCAGCGCGGGTCTTATCAGCCACGATTAGCCGCTCAGCAATCTGCATCTGATACTGTGGAGGCCGCCCGGTACCGAGGTAAAAGCTCAGCATGTCATCAGGGAAACGCACCAGCCAGTCACTAACCTTTTTGCTGAATCCGAGTACCGGCAACGCGTCGTCTTCCAGCACCACTACCCGGCAGGGTTGACAGGCTGCCCATTCAAGCGCACGGCGATGATTCCAGTTAGCGCCGTGGTTACCGTCATCAATCAGCAAATGTGCGCCTAAAGCCGAGGCCAGCGCCTCAGCCTGCTGCCGTCTGGCGTGATGACCGACCACCACAAACTTAATCTCTTCAGCCACCAGCGAATCTCCAATAAAAAAAGCCGCACGATGGCGGCTACTGTCTGAATATCAGGGTGTTGCTTCTCTTTAACCCTGGTTAAGGTAAGCATTCAGCCCGTCAGTGGTGGGACACTGGCGCACTCTGTCGCGGGGGGATGGCTGATTACCTCCGAAAAGGAAAATACCCATGGGTTCCATGTCAGAACTGGAAAAAGCAGTTGCAGATTTGCAACGTGAATTAAAGATTGAAAAAGCCACCAATAAACTGGTTTTTTCTTTGATTATTGAAGCTGTTAACAAGCTGTCACCAAAACAGAATGTTGGGGACGTTCTGATGGATGTACTGAAGGAGGTTACACCGCCTGAAATTTCATCTGCCCCAGATGCTCACGAAGCGATTAAGAGAGTTGAGAAAATAATTCAGAAGAAGCAACCGCGTTCGTAACTTCCTGAATTAAATCGTCAGCGGCTCGGTGCTGAGCCGCATTCACAATCTGATCGATTACAGTTATCGCGTGAGTTTCAGCGCGCTGCTTGTAACCTTCAAGAGTAAAGTCTGACGAAATATCTTCACGGTAAGGTACAGTCAGCATTGTCTTCTTATCGAGTTGTACTTTGACGTCACCGCCAATAGCATCAACCGTTGTACAGTCCAGTCCCTCCGCTGAAGAGTAACCGTTTATTTTTAAGCTAAACGATTTTTGAGTCGGAAACTCAACCTCATATGAAATCATAAGAACTCCTGTTATTTATGGCGCCAGAAAGCGTACTCTTTACCGACACCATCGGACTTAAAAATAGTGTGGATGCGCGGGCCGGTGACAATGCGATCGCCAAAAGACTTAGCGACAATGCCAAAAGCAATCATATCCCCCACCGCAGCGCCAGCCTGTTCTTTCTTCCAGAAACGATAACTCTCGATCCGGTAGTAAAGACGGATGATGCCGTGAGCGAATGCCATAACATCAGCGCGGGTGCCACCCAGCAGACCAGCGTTAAGCATCACATCGTTGCGGTGCTCTTCAATGAACTCCTGATAAATGCGCTCCGGATGATTCTGTTTCGCCCAAGTGTCTGCATACGTCTTTGGCTCAGAGCCAACGTAAATTTTGCCGGGCTCCATTTCTGACCATGGTTCGCGGAGCATTTCGACATCAGTTCCATCGGTACACCAGACGAACCGGTATTCAGGATGATCGCGCAGGTGCTGCCAGATATGCAGCCATCGCCGGAAGTAGACATTCATTTTGACGTCAGGAACGCGGTAAAGCTCAACGTCTGCCGGGGCCGCCTGCAGTTCATCCACCAGCGCGATACGTCCACACTGCCGGAGCGAGGCCGCCCATTTATCCAGCATGTCAGGCGAGGCCGTCATTTTCGTACCGCGCTGCGGGTCAGGCTGACTGGTTAGCAGCGTTGTGATAACCACGTCGCGCTGACGCCGATATTCAACGTAACCGGTAAAGCCGGTATCACGTCGTTCGTTGTGGATCTTCACATTACGTTCCACCAGCGCCTGGCGGTCGGGCCTCGGTACTGAACGTTCCACCGCTTCATGCTCATCGAGAGAATGAATCAGCTTTTCTGAGCCGATGACGTCGGCATAAGCCCAGGTAGTCAGTCCAGCGTTATGGATACGTAGCGCGAGGTCACTGTGTTCGTACATGCCGCGACCGTATACCGGATCGAAACCACCAACCTTCTCGATAGCGCTGCGGTGGTAATACAGCATCACGCCACGCTGCCCGGTGTAAGCGATATGCTTATCATCCCTGTACAGGATAGTCATATCGTTTATCTTTCTGGGCCCAGCAAGATCGAGGAACTGATAAGCCAGATGAGGCTCGGGTGATTCGATGTAAGGTAAGTGCCAGCTATCGGCGATTGGATAAGCATCGTCATCCCATAAGAAAAGATGCTCACATCCGGCATCTATCAGGGCTGACAAGCTGGCGTTCTTCGAAGCGACAATACCAAGTGATGTTTCATGGCGAAGCAGTTGCACGCCGTCAGGCACTACTGCGGCAGGTTTTGAGCCATCATCGATAACAACCACCAGCGCGCCCGCGGGTAAGAACTTCATATGCTGAGTCAGGGCGCGGTTCAAAACGTCAGCGCGGTTGTGCGTCGTTATGGCAACGCCGATCCGCGCTGAATTAGCACAAGCTGGCGCATAAACGACGCCGTCTATAGTTACCTGCATTTTTAACCCCTACAGGGCATAATTTAAGTTATCCGCTAAAGCCATTACGATATGTCTGCCCATGGTGATGGCAATACCCCATGAAATTACATTACAAAGCTGTGTTTTTATCAGGATTCCAAACGATATTAACCACGCCTATTGTATGGTTAGGGCGACAAGCCTGATAACTGGAAGATATACTCAATGAGTTTAGAAAAATTACTAATCAAAAACAGAAAGTGCGGTTCATGCTCTGTGTGCTGCACTTCGCTACGAATTGAACAACCAACGTTAAAAAAGCTGGCTGACGTTCCATGCCAACACCTTAAACCTCAGGGAGGATGCTCAATTTATGATGAACGACCTTCTGTTTGCCGCACCTGGTATTGCGGATGGCGAATACTGGATATTGGACCAGAGATGAGGCCTGATCGGAGTGGGGTTCTTATCCGCTATGATGGCTCCTCACTCTGCTTTCAACCAGTAGACAAAAACCGCGTATCTGCTTTGATCGAACCAGAGCCCCTGAGAATTTTGGGGGGCTTGATAGCTCAAGGTATGAAAGTGGAAATATCGGTTCCGACAAAGGAAGGGTATTGCTCATCCAATATTAATGTCACTGAGCATATGTCAGAGGTGGTTAAAAGTAGAGAATACGCAAAAATGCGTTCTGCACTTTTGGCGGCCATTCAATTCGCATCACAATCAAAAACAGATCCGGTAGAACCGCTGGAGTGATTTTTCGGGTCGGGTGTAACACCCGGCTCTTTAAAATGGTACTCATTGCAACGCTTTATTTTATTTAAATGAGAAACATCCTCGTTCTCAACCGAAGACATTAATGCTTTATCAGTTCGAACATTCATTTTTTCCATTGGATGATCTTCGCTAATTTATAATTTGCAGTTCGCCTGCCACGCTTTGTTATGCGCCAGGATGTCTTTCTTCGTCTGGCGGTCCAGTACATCCCAGTCGTGCGCTGTGCCGTAGATGGGTTTAACCCAGTCGCAAGCCGTGTCCACCACCTCAACCCTTACGGGTCCAGTTGTCCCGCAGCTCGCGATCAACATCGTCATCAGGCATATGGTTAACAGTCTGCTGTACATTGCTGGCCTCTTTCGTTGCTTCTACCCGGCGTTGGGCTACTGCTTCAGTGGCTGCGGCTGTTTCTTCGGTTTTTTGCTTCTGAAACTTCGCTTCCGTTTTTGTGGTTCCTGAAGCATGACCAAAGCCGAAAGCAGCAGCTATAGCACCGAGAACAGCAACAGCCAGCCCAATAATCAATTCCATAGTCATATGGCCACCCGTTCCCGTATCCATCCGTAAACAAACGTCTCGTTCGCGCTGCGCTGTTCTGCAAGCTCGAGATAACGCTGACCCTGGCTGCAATTCAGGGCCCTAAGCATAACCAGCTCACCCTCTTTTCCGCGCCGGGAAAGATAGCTTTTTAACGCGCTGATAGTTCGCGGACCAATAAAACCATCTGCAATCAGATCGGGATAGAGCGAACCCTGAATGTTGAACACGTTCAGCCAACGCTGAAACCATTTGGTCTGCACCGATGGGCCCATGTTTACGCCTGTATCACATAGTTCGGCAGCGATGGCTGGTGATACCTCAGAAACAAGGTCGAAGCGTGGCCCTGTCCAGTAGTCAGCCGTCAGGATATCCAGCGCCTGCTGGCGGGTCAGGTTTCGCATATCCCCGGTGAATCCGTGGGCGCGAGCTACCGCTTGTGTGATCCCCCAGTTCGTTGGACCGCCCTTATCGTCAGGGTGATTAACGTAGCCGCCCTCTTTACCGAGGATGGCATTAAAAATTTCGTCTTTGGTCATGTGAATGCCTCAGGACGTCAATGATGCGCGCCACGTTTCCCCGAGCCCATAGAACGGCGGCGCATATCAGGACGTTCACCAGCACCACGAACCAGTGCGATTCATGGTACAGGCCGAACAGGTAACGGAAAGGGACGCTGGCGTATACCAGCACCGTGAAATAAGCCATCAGCGATATCAGAGGGCGATGTCTCGCCCCGCCGCGCTGGTAGAACATCAGTGCAATAACGATCACAGCAGAGATAATTGCGTTTGCCATCGCACTCGGATCACTTGTTACCATTGCTGGCCCCTCCACCACGTAAACGCGAGAGAATTCCAAACAGGCTACCCAAATCCTGACTGTTGACGAACGTCAGCAGCTTAATAGCAATAGCGGCTACGATTACCGCGCCCAGCGCATCAAGTGGCCTGTCGCTATACCCCGTCCATTTGGAGAAGTAAGAGCCAAGAAGTGGAGCGCCGATAACGCCAAAGATGAATGAGGTGATGAAGTAGCCCACCAGCTTAAGGCGACTGATATTAACCGCCGTAGCGACGTAGAACACCGCACCAGCGAATGCGCCAAACACCACACCGTAATCTATGCCGGTTGCCAGGCCGAACATGCTGGCCCCCATCAGACCACCAGCCGCTACTGTCGTGCCAGAAACAGGATCGGACATCTAGTCCCCCTCTTATTACCGTGAATCCTCTCAGTGATGAGGGGAATAAAAAAAGCCCGCTTTTGAAGGCGGGCTAATGAGTGACTATTAGTAAGTAAGGTAGGTAGTCGTGAGTCTTGCTAACTGACCTGAGTGAGACAGTATCGGGCTGGTTCACAACGGTTCAGGAGAACCATCAGGCAATTACCTTCAACACACATTTCAAGCGTAGCAGCAGTTTGCAAATTCATAAAAAAAGGCCTGCTTTTTACGGCAGGCTCTCAAGGAATTTGAAACTGTATTGTTGTTGTCATGGTGCCGGGTGCCTCCCGGTGACTCTACCCCAGTCAGCAAAGCCGCGCGCATACCTGCAGATAGCAGTTGACTGGAACGCCCTTTCGCTTAGAAAGGATTCACCACAATAATAAGTTACAACTAATCCATTCTAGCGGTCAATACATCATCGCCATGAGTCCTCTCAGAACGAGGGGAAACAAAAAAGGCCACCCGGAGGCAGCCCTTAAAATAAAAAACCCGCAGCAGTGGCGGGTTTATGTTTTGATTTGTTGCTCAGTACGCTTTACTGTCCCGAGCCTACCACAATTTAAGCACTTTCTTGCTCACTATGCAACTTAAATCTGTCGCTATTTGTGCCAAACGCGTCACAAAGTGGAGCGTACAGGATCGATTCTGCTAAACTTACCCATGTGTCGATTCGGCGTCGGCATGTGATAAGTGTCCAGTCAGGGTGTTTTGCATTCAGCTCGTTGGCCATCTGCAGTTTGCTCTTACGCAGCCGGTGACGGTCAACGATTACGCCATACAACCCACGGTATTCATCATTCATCAGGACTGAAGCAATAACACCATCCACCTTAAGGCCCTCTTCGTCGGAGCAGAACGCCAGGCCGCTTTTGTTTTTGCTGTCGAGTATTTCACGCAGATAAGATTCCAGTTCAGGTTTAGTGATGCCGGATTTCTTCATGCGGCGAAGCGCATCGTTGATAGCGGTCTTTGTGATTTTCCCCGATGCCAGCAGCTGGTTGAACATGTTTCCGCCAGAGCCGCCACCGATATAAGACCAGCGGCCCCACATACGGAGCTTGCCTTGTACCCAGATGCTTTCGAGAGTGCGAAGGCGAACCATCTCGCCAGATTTGCCAACTTCAGAAGGATTGATCATGTTGCGTCTCCACTTACGCCAGTACGCCGATTGCCAGCGAACGATCTAAAAACCGAAACAACAGCGTTAACTGGTCGCCGTGCTTCGCTTCAAATGCCACAGGATCAGCGTGCAACTCATCGTGATGCGCTCTGCACAGCGGTATCACAAACAGGTCGTGCGCTTTTGTTCCCATTCCACCCTGCCCGTGGCCTATCAGGTGGTGGGGGTCGTCTGCCTGCTTGTTACAGCAGACGCAAAGCTGGGACTTTACCCAGCGTGTCCAGTTCTCATTAACCCAGCGGCGGCGCTTTGGCCTCAGCATAAAAGACTCTGGGGTTTCTGGATCAACCTTCACCGCCACTATCTTCTTTGCTTTCTCCTGAAGGATTTCAGTCGCCGGTAATGAGGGAATAATTTCACTTTCCCGCATTACTGAACTGTGAGATTCAGGCTTAATCCTGAGTGCTTTGCTTGCCAGAGACTCAGGGATTAGGTCAGCCAGATCATTACGTACCATCCACCAGCAGAGCTCTGGAAGCGTCAGGGTGTGGTCAGAGTTAAAACCTAACTCAATATTCACCCTTTCGAGTATCCATTGTACCAGGTTCTGTCTGGCAATTCCTGCCAGCCTTTCAGTGGTTTGCTCACGTAATTGATTATCACAGCCCCAGCAAAGACGAATACTTCCTGGTGCATGGCGCAGGATTGTGAAATCTCTGGCGTGCCAGTCGTTATGTGGCCACTGACATTCGTATTTTCGTTCCAGCCAGGCATCAAGTCCACTCAGGCCGCCAGCACGCTGAATAACCCTCTCGTTCAGGAAAAGCTCCTGCATACTGACATCATCTGTCAGTGGCTGATGTGCCTCTGGAATAAGACCTGATGGCAAATGCTGGATTGCTTCTGATGGCGTCTCAATAACAACCCTTCCCTGACGAAACAGCCAGAGCAGTTCATTGCCAGGGCGGAACAGAACCACCCCGGACATTGGTGCAACTTCAGGTGTCAGTAATGCTCTCACTGTTACCTCAGGCTACGATGTCGATTATTTTAAGAAGCTCCGCAAACTTCGACTCAAAGAAATGAGGCTGAGTTTCTCGCGGGTTCGCAGGACTGGTGATGTTCTTGCCATACATGCAGCCTTTGGCAGTAAGTGACCAGAACTTTTTAACACCATTCACTCCAGACCGACTGTTTCGCTCTTTTTGTTCCACAATCCCAAAGCGGGACATCATGTGATAAACCTGATTGGCGGTGATGCGGATGTTTTTTGCTTTAAGCAGAGCGCTGAGTGATTGTGTGGGACGGCTGGACCCATCCTGCGCACCGGCAGGTGCATCGATCGCGTAATGCGGCATCAGATCTGGAAGACCAGCTACCTGCTGGAGTTTTTGATAAGCACCGAGCCTTGAAGAGTTTGAGAGGTTCAGCATTTTCGCCGCCGATTCAAGCAGGATCACGCCAGCCTGAATTTTGTCGGATGTCGGCGCATTGGATGAAGGGTTCTGTACGGCATCGAACGTTCTGATGACTTTGAGGTTAAATTTCGGGCTGATCCACATTGCATAGGAATAAACCAACTCCTTGCAGACGAATGTCCCCTGGTTAACACCACCAGTAAGGGTGACCAACGGGGCCGCTCCTGTAATTCCAGGAGCGCTCGAAATTTCAGCGATGAGTTCTTGCGTTTGGGTAAGACAGGACCAGTTGGAAGGCTGGTGACGTTTTTCACCTCCCGCCGCACGATGCAAATCATTCAGGCAGTAACGACCATCAAAATCACGGCGTACGGAAACGCCATCAATTACGAATAACTGATTCATATGTTTCTCCACTTGTTGTAGTGCGAGCGGGTCTGCACTCCCGCTTCGCTGACACTTTTTAATCTAACACTCATGCGCGTACCAATGCATTGCTATTTTGCCTACCATTTTCGACATAGCTGGCGATCGTTATTTCAACCTTCCCGCCAGGTACCTGCGGTGCCCACTCCACCAGCATTCGTTTAACCTGACTGTCATCCTCCCAGATGCCTGCATGTGTCAGTGCATCAAAAAGCGCCTTGTTGTAATTGTCGATATCGCGGCGGCGGGCATCTGGTGGATAGAGAATGATCTCAACCGCCGCTGGCGCTGTGGTTGGTTTAGGCAGGCGGCGTAATTGTTCAATAATCGCAGCGCAAGCAGCGCTCTGATATTTGCGGCCAGCAGCACTGATGAGATGGCGTCCTGCCAACGGCCCCTTATTGGGGGCTCGCCAGTAGGTGTTTACGCTCGGTGGGAACGGCAGCACCAGTTTCATAAAGTCACTCCCTGTTTCTTTAGCCATTCAACAGCTTTATCTCTGGCCTGGTCTCCACCGGATAGCGCGGGACAATAGGCCCAATTGGACCAACAGGTGCCTTTGCGTAGTAACGGAAGTTAGGACGCACACCTTTGCGCTCAGCGCGGTTAAGCATGACCAGGCGGCATACCGCACGCTGAACACTGTGCAATGCGTACTCCGGCAGTGCTGCAGCAATCTCTTTGTTCGTCAGTCCAGGGTTATTGGCCACGAATAACTGAATTGTTTTCAGAAAGCTCATTGAGTACCTCCGGAAACACGGAAACCTGAGTTGGCTGGAACGCTGTAATCAACGTTCTGGAAGTTGGCCTTAAAGTTTGGGTCAGCGCTACCGCCGAGTTGCCAACGCCCTTTGACACACGCAGGCCTTCCGCGCTTTTGCCATTTCTGAGCCTTGTCAAAATACTCAACGCAATTTTCTGGACCAAAGAGAGTGCTCGGGCGAAGGTAATCATCCATTTTTGGATCATCAGCCCATTTTGCTGTGAGATAGTCCACCACCAGCATCAGGTCTTCAGCGCTGTAGTCTTCTGACAGTCTCCCCCTGATGTATCCCAAAACGGTTTTGTTTCGCCCACCCTTCCCGTATGACGATCCAGTAACCTCGTTGAAATGGGATAAGACACGAATTGCCGGATCGATGTCGTCTGGTTGCGGCGCAACCGGACAAATAGGGTTTTTAATATCTGTAGTATTCTCTGTTGTATTCTCTGTAAGAACATCAGTGCAATTTGACCTGATGAGAGCGGTTCGTTTTGACCCGATGGAGCGTTCCACTTTGACCTCTTCCATCGGTTCATTTTGACCTGATGGAAGAGTGCATTTTGAACTCTTCGATTTGGTCACTTTGACCTCATCTAAAAGCTCGCTTTCATAGTTGATCGTGTAGTAGTTCGTCATGTCGCGCTGAGACTTGTTCAGCTGCTCAACTTTGAGCACGCCAAGGTTCTTCAGGCGGGTGAATGTGCGCTTCAGCGTAGACTCAGACCAGAACGGGAACTGCTCCAGCCACTGCTCGTTGGTGTTGTAAATCCAGCGCACGCCGTCACGCTCCAGTCCGGAGGTGGTTTCTTTAAGCCAGTAGTTCACCTGCTGCAACGCAATAGCCTCGTTCAGGCCAATGCTGTACGCAAGGTCAGGGTTAATCACTATCGGCCGGGATGGCATCAACAGGCTCATGGTCGTCCTTTAACTCTGTAAATTTACGCTGGAATTGTTCAAGAGGGCTGAAGCACTCATGATCGTACCCTTCGCGAAGGTATATAACGCGTCGAGTCTCTGGCTCCCATCTGATGACGCGGACCGGGACGCCGTAGTGGTCTTTGAATCGCCGGTTAACTTCAGCCATTCTTCACGCCCCTTCTCGTTCATCTGAGCAAAAGCCTCTACCATCGCGTTCTCTGGCTGGTAGTTGTTCACGCCAGCCTGGTCGTTTAATCTCTCCACATAGCCGAACGGGGAATCTTTTCCCACCAGTGGAAGGCATCTGAATTGCTTCGCTGGTCTTAATCGGTTTAAACTGTTCATGCGTTAGTTTCTCCACTGAATACGACACGCCACGACGCCCGGAGCTGCACACTCGCGGGCGTCACTTCTTTTGGCTTTTCTTACGGCTAAAAAGCGCGACAATTGCGCGGATTTCTTCTTCACGCGCAGCCAGGTGACGGCGGTGATACTCGTTAATTTCTTCGGCTTCATGTGGCTCAATTACTCCATCTTCCAGGGCCTTCTGAATGACGGTATCGACTCGTCCGCGTGCTGCGGATGTAGACATTGCACGATCAAACAGGTCAACGCGGTCAAGGTCTTCCATTTGAGGGACGTCCACAAGCAATGCACCACGACGGCGAGCGAAGTAATCAGCCAGGTGTGAGGTATTGGAAATATCTTCCATGGCCTCCAGCTCATATACTTCGAAGAAGCGGCAGCCGTTCTTCTCGTACAGGTTGTTGTTGAATTGCGTAACAGACATGCCAAGAGCACCGGCCATAGCCTCACGGCCACCCGGATACGATTTGCACATCGCTTTTACTACTTCTTTCAGGCTCGGCTCTACCATGTTGTTTTTCCTTTGGTAGTTATGTTTATGCAGCCGTTTCACTAGACTGCAGAGGTGGGAAAACATCATCGATACTGACTTCTGCACCGAAATCATTGAGGGCAGAAACGATTGCACGGCACTGATCGATGTTCATTTTCCTTTTGCTGTTTTCGTAGTGACAAACAGCCCCCTTTGTTACACCAAGTGCACTTGCTAAGTGCCCTTGTGTGATACCCAGCTTTGTTCTTATTGCTCGAAGATTGTTCATTGCGTTCTCCCGTTAACGATATGAATATACATTTTGTATCTTAAATTCACAAGTGAGATATACGTTTTGTGACTCGATTAAAAGTATACGGGTTGTATTATTTTGGTATGACGATGAAATGGTACGACCTAGCTAAATCCCTGATGAAATCACAGGGAATTACTCAAGAGCAGATGGCAGAACATCTTGGCATAACCAAAGGTGCAGTAAGCCATTGGTTGAATGCTCGGCGTGAGCCTAGCCTGCAGGAGATCGCACGAATCCTAGAGTTTTTAGGGAAAAAAAATTTTTCTGTTGGTGCGGGTGGTTTAATAGTTGATGAAACCATCAAAGGGGATGTTGAGTACGTTGGTAGGTATAAGCCAGGTAAAAAGTATCCAGTATTGAGTAGCGTCAAAGCTGGAGCCTGGGGGGAAGCTGTAGAAGCTTATACCCTGAAAGATATCGATCTGTGGCTTGAGTCTGATGCCCATATCCAGGGAGAGGCATTCTGGCTGGAAGTTGAAGGTGATTCTATGACAGCACCAGTTGGCCTGAGTATTCCTGAGGGTACCTTTGTCTTGTTCGATACAGGAAGAGATCCTATAAACGGTAGCTTGGTGATTGCAAAACTATCAGATACAAATGAAGCTACTTTCAAAAAATTGATCATTGATGGGGGCCAAAAATATTTAAAAGGACTAAATCCACAATGGCCACTTGTTCCAATCAATGGAAACTGTCGAATCATTGGTGTTGCCGTTGAAACTAAGCTACGACTTCTCTAAAAATCATACTATGCCCAGCTACCCGCTGGGTTATATGAATCATACTTCGCTCCTCGTCTAAATAGTCTTATACGCAACTTTCTACAACAATTCTTTCGTTAAAAAACAAATACATAATGTTAACCACGATTTTTTGTATACAAATCGTATTGACCACAATGAATACGTTTTGTATATTCAAATCATCAACAGTGAACATTGTGGGTAAGCAGTATGAGGGCAAACGTAAATAGAGAGATGGAAGCACTATCGAGAGCGTGGAAGTTTGAACCGCTCTACTCTAAGTGCCCTGAATGCGGTTGTGACCTTAAAAAGTTGCCTGAGGAATTTGCGGTTCTACCTGATACGTTCGATGAGCTGCTCATCGTAAAACGGCGTAAGAGAACAAGGATGGAGAAGATTATCTCTATTTTTCGTAAACGAATATCGCAAAGGATTAAACGTTTTGTTCAAAGGCTGGAAGATAGATGCCTTAACACATGGAAATGATATTTGTCTTCTATGACATAACCTTCCATGTCGGGTCCGCAATTAAGTGAATAGGTCTTCCTAAGAATGCCTTTATAGACGAGCTGCTCCACCACTGGATTGTGATTTTTTGCGTATACAACGTGGTTGCCGGTCTTAATGAAAGAAAGAAGGCACTGCTTTTCAGGTACTGAAAGCATGCTGACTTTTAAGCGTAAAGCCAGTGTGTGAAGCGAGTTTAAGACGGATTTAGTAGTGAAACTGGTCAGCGAAGAAATAAAAAAGCTGACGCAGAGGATCATCAGGTAGTACAGGCTGAATGCTGGAAGGAATTCCGGATTATGAGCGCCAACAGACTGCTTAACAGAGTCAGGCAGAAAAACCGTGAGAATGACGAAGATGATTAGCATATGCATTAAACGCCTAATGTCTATGTCACGCAGGATTGAACGCAGTAACTCCTGCAACCACTTGTTGTCCATCGGCGGAATCCATCACTCTCTGTAGGGGTGAGAAGATTTTAACCGATTTCTCGCTGTAGGGGTACACGAGAACCACCGAGCCTGATGTGGTGAAAAGACAGGCAGCAGTTGCAGTACGGTATATGGCACATGTGCCGCAGCGGTCCGGGGATTCCTTGCATTACTTTTTCCAGATCCAGCGGGTAGCCGGAATGTGCAAGCCAGTTGTGTACGACAGCCAGAGACGTTTCACCAGCGTGGCGATCAGGTGTGACACCTCGGAAGAGACGAGCATGCAACAGGAAAGGACACTGAGGGGCGCAGTTACCCCGAGCCGCTCTGCTGTGAGCCAGTGTTCTATCCGTTGTGGTGAATGCGCAGGCTGATGCGCACCCGTAATGGCCGGATGGATGGAAATGGGAGACTTGGGACGCGCCTGAAAGTATGGCGGCAAATACCATCAAAGCCGGAGCTCAGCACCGGCCACCACAACCAAATCACGTTAGGACCGTGGTAAACGGTAGTAGCTGTACCAGATGCTGTGTGTAGTCTTGGCGGTCGGCAGTTGTGAATGTCCTTAATGTCGACCGCCCCTTTTCACAACTGAAAGCGCGTTCAGCCGGTTCCTTGAGAGGCCTCAGTCGTTAAATCAACCTCAGGAGAACGCGCTCCCAATTGTGGAGAAGCTAACTGGCGGTGGCAGCCGCCCGTTTCACTAAGTGCCATGGTTGGGTGCTTACTAAAACGAAAACCCTTTAATTTTTGTCGCCATCCGGCGAGGGATTCGTGCAACCAAAAATCAGCGCTGTGCAGAGCGCTTATAACACGGAGAAACTATCCATGACGAACACACAGAACGTCACCGAGTTACAACCACGCATGACCAGAGAGCAGTTGATCGACGCTGCGCGTATCGCCGCTAAGTTCCTGCCTGTTGCTTCAGCACAGCTTATGAATGAGCTTGCTAATCGCCTGGACATTACCAGCGTCGCGCTGTGTGAAGCGATGGCGCAGCGTAAGGAACTGGCCGAGCAGAATGCCACCCTTCGCCAGGATGTAGCGAGCTGGGCCAAAGAATGCGACCGCATTGTGGAGCGCCACACGAAGACCAGAACAAATATGCACCTACTTGAAGCCCAGCGCGAATTACGTGAGCTGCAGCCTGTCGTATTTTCTCAGGCTAACGAGGTAGCACTCTAATGGCTAACTCATTCAAGCAAATGACCAAGGCCGGTGTAATTAAGCGTACCGATACCGGGATGTTTATCAACCTTGACGATATTCATGTTCGCGAAGGTTTTAACATCCGCGAAGACGATGAGCGTACTCGCCTGGCTAACGATGACTTATTCGATTACCTGATGAATGGTGGCGTCGTTCCGCCAATTGAAGTTGTACCGCGTGACGAAGGAGGAGTTTACATCGTTGAGGGTCATCGTCGTCACCTGGCCTATCAACGCTGTCGTGACGCAGGAAAGCCAGTTAATCGAATTCACATCATGCCATTCTATGGTAATGACCTAAAGCAAAAGGCGCGAATTTTCACGAGCGCAAGTCAGCTGTCATTGTCCCCTATCGATCAGATTAACGGCATTCGCGATTTCGCTCCATTCAATCTCACTCCGGCTGAGATAGCGAAGGAAATCCACAAGTCAGTGGCATGGGTAGAAAAGCTCATAGCTCTTAGCAATGCAAATCAAGATGTTCAAAAGGCTGTTAAGGCTGGAGAGGTATCAGTTGATGTGGCCATAGACCGCGTAAAAGAGTTCGGCGAAAAGGCCGGTGAGGTTCTTCAGAAGGATAAAGCTTCTGCTGCTGCTAAAGGTAAGAAGAAAGTAACCCGCAGCGTTATAGCACCTGAAATTAGCGTTAAGAAAGCACGTCGCCTTGTAGAGCTGATCAGCCTGGCGGGTATAAGCGACACAGGTGTTATCTCTCTTGAAGGATTGGTCCATGCCGAAGTTGTAGGGATCATCGACGAGCACAAAGCTATCGCAGCTCAGCGTAAAGGAGAAACATCGTGATTACCGAAAAAAATAATGTCTTTTATTGCGATTGTGGATTTTCTTTCCTGAGAGGTCACAGCGGCGCGCATGACTGTGCTGTTGGCCTTCGTAATAAGCTGGCCAAGTCTGTAGCCCAATGCGCGGCGCTGGCTGCGGAGATTGCGGGGATGAAGGCTGCCTTGCGCCCATCAGACATCCCGAGTGAGTGGACGGACGCATTTGGCGACACTGCAGTAATTGAGCATGACGCGACAGGAGACAATCAGGGGCACTCTGTCTCATGGTCATGGGTTGGGAATCAGGAAGAGGTTATTAAATCCGTTCTGCTTGCTGTCGATAAAGGAATCGATACACCGGCCACCGACGCTTTCCTGGGTGATGTAATGGCGCAGGGGGTGGAGATGTTCGCCAGAGAAACAGAAAAACTCGAATGGCATGAATCAACAGTAAGATTTGTGCTGAAGTTCGCCGACCATCTTCGCAAAGGAGTGCAGTCATGACACATCGCAAAATAGTCAATCGTATGCGCAAGGCTCAGCGCGTCAGCTCTTTAAAGATGAGTGAGCTTATCGAGGTCGGCATGGTCGGCGGGCTGGGTGAGAATGATGTGGAAATTCACAACATCTGCGTGGATGCCCACAACGTGCATGTTGGAATCTGGAATAAACTTCAGCGCTACATCAATCAGTTAACTCGCAAGCCTGTCGCAGTAAAGAGCAAAGGAGTGCAGTCATGAGCACACGCCGAAAAATTAACAAAATTCTTAAAGAGAAAGGCCTGTCAGCGGATGTCGAGTATGACGGAAGCGGTGCCAGCAGAGATGAATATGGTTGGTGGACTGTGACTCTCGATCCGGCATCTGCTGATTTTGTTCGCCTGAAGCTTAATGAGCCTGAATTCACCGGTTCGATAGAATTTTGCGAACTCGAAGAAGGGTTTCAACAGCTTTCTGAGTTACCTGAAATGGAGTTCGCCCAATGAGCAACATCGACAAACGCGCATTACGGAATTTAGCCACATCGTTAGATGGCGACGATTGGCACGCTGAAGGCAACAGTGTTTACGGCGGAGCATATGATGTTGGTGACAACGTTTGCTATGACCACATCGCGAGCTGCGAATCTGTTAACGGGGAAAGCCCTCACGCTGACTTCATCGCAGCAGCCAACCCCGCCACCGTGCTGGCGCTGCTGGATGAGCTGGAAGCCGCAGAGAAGCGGATTACTGAGCTGGAGCGCAATGAAATTCGCGAAGAAGGAAACCAGTTTCTCGTCGTTCGGCACCCGGGGAAGCTTCCTGTCGTGAAACACTGCGCTGGCGAACTCGAAGGCTTTCTGCGCCAACTGCTTGAGCATGACCCTATGGCAACCATCGATATTGTTACACACCGCTATTACGGCGTTGGTGGTCAATGGGTTCAGGATGCAGACGAATATCTGCAAATGATGGCAGCCGCAGCCGGTAAAGGAGAGTGATATGAAACACCAAAATTACGATCAGCGTAAAGATTTGCATCTGTGGTTCGGTCTTTCATATGCCGCGTTTCTGGTAATGCCTCGCGTAGCAATGATGCAAATGCCGAAGGAATGGCAAGAGAGTATGGCTGAACTGCTAAACCAATACGACGAAACCATTGATACATCTGCGTTTGGGGTGAAAGGTTGCCGAGTTCAAGCCCTAAATAGTGAGGGTAAGTTAATGAAGATGCCTGATGAGTTACTTAACTACCGCCATCCTCAACCCGAAGTTGTGGCGCAGTTAATGCTCAAGCATGAGGACTAACCCATGAGCACTATTACCAGAGAATTCACCAAAGAGCAGTTAATCGAATGGGCACAAAAGCATAAAAAACGCGCCGAGGAATATCTGGTCGCTGTGCCTAATGACGAGTATGGACTGAAAGATTTAGCACTGGCTGAAATCGCGCTGGCATCGCTCGAAGCGGAGGCTGTGGCATATGCAGACCTACAGGCATTCCGAAATTTTCAGGCTGGAGTCGCGAGACGAGAATGGATGTGGGCGAATCCAGACGCAGGTCTTATACCTTTGCATACCGCACCGCCAGCGCCGGTATCTGTGCCTGATGAAGACCTGCTTAACATGGCAGCATCTGCGATTGAAGACTTGCTGAGCAACAAAGATAGGCCTGGTGCCGGGGTATGGGCAGACATACCTGTTAAGTTGCGCCGCGCCGCCATGCTTCAGGGGGCCGAACCTGTAACGATGGCTAACAAGTTGCCATTCGAGCAGTGGATTTCGCAACAGACAGGCACCATTGACGTCGAATGTGGATGCGTGATGACGGAGGTGTTTTTCCACTGGTTGCGCGTTGCTTATGAGGCAGGTAATTCTCCGCATTGTCGGGAAAGCGCGGAAACGTCAACCAAATGCTGGTGCCACACCTGCCGCCCGGTGACAATTTCCGACATGCGATTCGTCGTTTGCCCTGAATGTGGTAATAAGCGCTGCCCGCACGCCAATGACCACAGGAATGCATGCACCGGAAGCAACGAGCCAGGTCAGGAAGGCGGTGCATATCCAGCAGCACCGCAGCAGGAGGTGAAGCCGTGAGCAAATCCGAAGCGCTGAAATACGCAGTGATAATTGGCTTTGGTGTGGCCGCTGGGATTCACCTTTACGTAGCCTGGGCATCTCTTCTTGAGCTTACCTGGGGAGCGGTTAAGGGAGTGTTTAACCATGGCTAACCTGCAACTGGCTGTTAACGGTGAATACTTCGACCAGATGAAGTCTGGTGAGAAAACCGAAGAGTATCGCCTGGTAAATCCGTACTGGTGCCGCAGGCTATCTCATGGCCATAACCAACAATTACCGCGGCGCTTTGATCGCCTGATTATCACCCGCGGATACCCTAAGCGCGGTGACGCGAGCAAGCGCATAGACATCCCGTATAACGGTTACGAAGTGAAGGTGATAACGCATCCGCACTTCGGCCCCGACCCGGTCAAGGTCTTCGCTATCAAGGTGAATATCGATGGCCAGTAAACTCAAACAGCGGCGCCTGCGCCGCCTTAAAGCAGACGTGGCATGGTGGCGCGAGGAAGCGGAATACGGTAATCGCCGCATCCTCGAACTGGCCGGGGAAATCGACAGGCTCAAAAAGCTGGTTATCCGTGTACCGATGCCGGTTCTTGTAACGAAGGAGATGGTCCACCAACTCTATTACACCGAAACAAAAAGATGTCGTACCTGCAATGATGGGCTCCGTGGTGGTTGTTCATCATGCATTTTCTTTAAGAGATAGCCGGGTGCAGCCGGTTAAGTGGAGATCAACGTATGGGGCAGTTAGTAACACTTCATGAGTGGGCGTCGGGTCCTAATGGGTTCAAATATCCATTAAGCAACTCAGCATTAAACAAAATAGCCAAGACCAAGCAAACTTTCCCACCAGCTTTAAAGCAAGGTCGGCGCTGGGTTATAGATGAGGACGCTCGTTTTATTGGCATGGTAGGCAATGTTGATATTTCATCATCGTTATCAGACAAGGCTCGCCAGTTAGTGGAGAAGGCAATAAATGGCAGCTCGCCCCAGAAAGCATAACGTTAAAATACCTAACCTGTATTGTGTCAACAACGGGTAAAAAGTGATCCACTTACCGCCACCACCAACGGTTTAATATTGATCCACCTTGTTTACTCAGGATTAGCTTCAGCGATAACCCCGGCCTTTCGTTTCTGCTTCAGTCGATAGCTTTCCCCTTTTATTTGCACGACATGTGAGTGATGTAAGATCCGGTCCAGCATCGCCGATGTCAGCGCTGCATCACCGGCGAACGTCTGATCCCACTGCCCGAACGGCAGGTTGGAGGTCAGGATCATCGCGCTCTTCTCGTAACGTTTGGCGATGACCTGGAAGAACAGCTTGGCTTCCTCCTGACTGAACGGCAGATAACCTATTTCATCGATGATAAGCAGCTTCGGGGCCATGACACCACGATTGAGAGTCGTTTTGTAACGGCCCTGACGCTGTGAAGTGGACAGCTGTAGCAGCAGGTCCGCTGCTGTTGTGAAGCGAACCTTGATGCCCGCCCGTACTGCTTCGTAGCCCATGGCTATCGCCAGATGCGTTTTTCCCACGCCCGATGGCCCCAGCAACACGATGTTTTCGTTACGCTCTATGAAGCTCAGGGATCGCAGCGACTGGATTTGCTTCTGAGGAGCGCCGGTGGCGAAGGTGAAGTCGTACTCCTCGAACGTCTTTACCGCCGGGAAGGCTGCCATCCGCGTGTACATCGCCTGTTTACGCTGATGCCGGGCCAGTTTCTCCTCATGTAACAGGTGCTCCAGGAAGTCCATGTAGCTCCATTCCTGATCCACCGCCTGTTGCGACAGCGCCGGCGCTGCGCCGATAAGACTGTCCAGCTGGAGCTGTTCGGCAAGCACCATCAGCCGTTGATGTTGCAGTTCGACCATCATGCGGCTCCTCTGCAGAACGTGTCATAGATGGAGAGCGGATGATGCAACGGCTGCCTGTCGAAGGTCATCAGGCTTTCATCAACCTGCACATCATACTGTTTTTTCTCCGGTGGCAGTGCCAGCATGGATTGCTGTTCCTCCACCCAGCGATCGCAGGGGCGGGTCTGGATAGTTTCATGCTTACGTTGATTGGCCACATCGTACAGCCAGCGCAGGCCGTAACGGTTTGCGGTTTCAACATCGACGGTGATCCCCATCGGACGCAGGCGTGTCATTAACGGGATATAGAAGCTGTTGCGGGCGTACTGCACCATCCTCTCCACCTTGCCTTTAGTCTGCGCCCTGAAGGGACGGCACAGGCGGGGAGAGAAGCCCATCTCTTTGCCGAACTGCCACAGGGAAGGATGGAACCGGTGCTGCCCGGTCTGGTAAGCATCACGCTGCAGCACCACCGTTTTCATATTGTCGTACAGGACTTCCTGCGGTACACCGCCGAAGAAGCTGAACGCATTGCGGTGACAGGCTTCCAGCGTGTCGTAGCGCATGTTGTCGGTGAACTCGATGTAAAGCATTCTGCTGTATCCCAGAACAGCGACGAACACATGCAGGGGTGACTTGCCGTTTCGCATGGTCCCCCAGTCAACCTGCATCTGCCGTCCGGGCTCGGTTTCGAAGCGAACGACCGGTTCTGCCTGTGCTGGCAGGGTCTGTTTACGGATGAACTCTCTCAGGATAGTAAGCCCTCCACGATAGCCCAGCTCCATGATTTCCCTGGCAATAACGGTCGCCGGGATTTTGTAGGGATGCGCATCGCTGATCCGCTTAGAGATGTAATCACGGTATTCATCGAGCAGTGATGATGGTGCCGGGCGTGGTGAATACTGCGGCTTTTCAGATTTGGCTTTCAGGTGGCTGCGGACAGTATTGCGCGAAATACCCAGCTCCCTGGCAATGGCCCGGATACTCATTCCCCGCTTGTGCAGGACTTTAATTTCCATACGAATCTCAAAAGTGATCATAAGCTCCCCTGTATTCAGAGGAGCAGATTAACCCCTGGATCAATTTTCAACCGCTGGGGTGGATCAGTTTTGCACCGTTGGTAACAGTATTGCAAGTTGGATAAACGTACATCAAAAATCTACTGGCAATATCGCCACCCCGTCACTGGGACGTTTATAGGTTTCGGGACTGATGAAGAGGCAGCAAAGGCCGCTGCCACTGAGTTGAATCGGATAACCTCTGAGCAGGAAACTCGCCAATCTTTCGCACTGATTGATATGGCCATGAAGAGCTCAGAAAAGAAAGAGCAAGGAATTCGTGTTGCAGACTGGATAAAAAGATACGTAGATATTCAGATGGAAAGGATGCGTGATGGTGAGATAAAAAAACCGACTGTCAAATCAAGAAGAATATGTGCTCAAGTTCTTGCTGACAGGGCTCCCAATATGCGCCTGAAGGATGTAGATACAAAACTAATTGCAACAATTATTGATGAATATAAATCTGAAGGTAAACACAGAATGGGTCAGCTTGTGCGTAGCGTTTTGAACGACGTGTTTAAAGAAGCGCAACACGCTGGTGAGGTTGACCCAGGCTATAACCCTGCTTTAGCAGTGAAGAACCCGATTGCTAAGGTAAAAAGAAGCAGACTGAGCATTGACCAATGGAAGTTAATTTATGAAAGTGCTGGTTCTATGCCTCCATGCGCTCAGAACTCCATGCTTCTGGCTCTGGTTACTGGCCAGCGTATTGGAGACATAGTGTCAATGAAGTTCAGCGACATCTGGGATAACCACCTTCATGTAACCCAGAACAAAACAGGCGTGAAGTTAGCTATTCCATTAAATTTAAGATGTGACGCCATTGGCATGACATTGTCAGATGTCATAAGCAAGTGTCGGGACAGAGTTGTAAGCCCATATCTAATCCACCACGTTAAACATCACGCCTATGGTAAGGCTGGCTCACACGTGCCTGAAAAAACAATATCTAAGTATTTTAAGGAAGCGAGAGACAAAGCGAATATCGTGTGGCCAAAGGATTGCAGCGCCTTGCCACCTTTCCATGAGCAGAGATCCCTTTCATCAAGAACCTATGAAGCACAAGGTATAGATGTAAAAACATTGCTTGGCAATAAGACAGAAGCTATGAGCGCTATGTATGGAGATGATCGCGGTTTGGAATGGAAAAAATTAGTTATCTAAAGGGAAGGATGAAACAGAGAGAACCCCTGATTTCCGATTAATGCGGTATACGTTTTGGGGAGTGTTTTTGGGGATGATTTGGGGAATAAATTTTCTTAATATATTACATAGAGTTACAATACTGCGAATTGCTCCACAAGCAATCGGCCACCAGCAATGCCTGACCCCACAGCCAGCGACACGCTGGCTGTTTTCTTTCCCCTTCGTCCATCCCCTTCGCAAAAAGATCTGTGTTACTGTTGGAAACTGCGTATTGGCAGATAACAGGTAAACTGACTATGTCTGATGAGGTTAAGGGTACGGCTACCCACCAGCAACTCATTTCGCTGTTAACGCAGCAAGGTGCGCGCTTTCGCGTGATGGAGCACGAGGCCGTAGGAAAATGCGAAGCGGTAAGCGAAATCCGCGGAACCGATCTGGGGCAAGGCGCAAAAGCGCTGGTCTGCAAAGTGAAGGGAAACGGCGTAAAAAAACACGTTCTGGCGATCCTGGCCGCTGACCAGCAGGCCGACCTGAGCCAGCTTGCCAGCCATTTCGGCGGCTTAAAAGCCTCTCTTGCAAGCCCGGCCGAAGTCGATCATCTGACCGCCTGCGTGTTTGGCGCTATCCCACCGTTTAGCTTCCATCCGGATCTGACGCTGGTCGCCGACCCGCTCCTGTTCGAGCGTTTTGACGAAATCGCGTTCAATGCCGGTCTGCTGGAAAAATCCGTGATCATGGATACCCAGGATTATCTGCGCATTGCCCGCCCTGAACTGGTGACGTTTCGTAAAGCGTGACCGTGATGGCTGACGCCTCTGTCAGCCTCTCTTTTCCAGAAACAGAACTGATGCGATCAAAATCACCGCAATAGCGAAAAACGATGAGGAGATAATCAGCGTTTCAACAAACATGTGATCGTTCATCTTTAGCAACCCTTTGCGATGCCTGATGCCGTTTTATCCCCTGCAAATGACACGGATATGACAATCTCCTATTTTTTTTAAACGCTGTCGTCAGCCGTTTTTCCGCGTAAAGTAAGCAGGCTTACTATTCTGGCAAGGACTCCTCATGTTTGACCCTACTCTGCTCATTCTTCTGGCACTCGCTGCACTCGGCTTTATCAGCCATAACACCACCGTCGCCATTTCGATCCTGGTGTTGATCATTGTGCGCGTCACCCCGTTAAACACTTTTTTCCCGTGGATAGAAAAACAAGGCCTGACGATCGGGATAATCATTTTGACCATTGGGGTGATGGCCCCCATTGCCAGCGGCACGCTTCCGGCCTCAACGCTGCTGCACTCGTTTGTTAACTGGAAATCACTGGTGGCTATCGCGGTGGGGATTTTCGTGTCATGGCTGGGTGGTCGCGGCGTCACGTTGATGAGCAGCCAGCCCTCGCTGGTGGCTGGCCTGCTGGTGGGAACGGTGCTTGGCGTGGCGCTCTTTCGCGGCGTTCCGGTGGGCCCGCTCATTGCCGCCGGGCTGGTTTCGCTGTTTATTGGGAAGTCGTAGTCAGGCTGGCAATATAGCGCGCGGGCGTTTGCCCCAGCCCCTTTTTAAACATCGTAATAAAGGCGGTGGTGGAGTCATAACCAAGTGACTGCGCCACCTGCTGAACTGACTTCCCGCCAATCAGCAGCTGCAACGCCACAATCAACTGCAGCTGATGACGCCAGCGGCGAAAGCTTAAGCCCGTCTCTTTGACCACCAGCCGCGCCAGGTTGCGCTCACTCATGGCAAAGTGGTTCGCCCATTGCGCCAGCGTCTGCCACGCGGCGGGCTCTTCCGCCATCTTTTCGCTCATCAACCGAATTTTAGGATGAGGGGAAACGGGCAGCTGTAAATGTTCCTGTCGCTGGAGCGGCAGTTCATCAAACAGCACATCCACCAGACGCGAGGTGGTGGCAAGCGGCAGTTGCTCACGCGTTTTTCCCGCCAGCGACAGAATCAGCTCCCGAACCAGCGGCGATATTTTCAGGGTACAGCACCGGTCCGGCAGACTGACGGCACCCGGTTCAATAAACAAAAAGCAGAGCTGCGCGCCTGGCGTGGCCCTGTTGCTGTGGGGCATCTGCCCGGGGATCCACACGGCATACTGGGGCGGTACCATCAGCATGGCATTTTCTACCTCACAGGTGATTGCACCACCCAGCGCCAGAATCAGCTGCCCTTTGCGGTGCTGATGGAGCGGAATATATTGCTCCTGCGCTACCACGCGGATGCGAAACGCGACCGCGGCATCGAATTGGCTATCGGGATCGTAGCCGTCGAGTCCCAGACCGTTCATCAGGTTGTCCGATATTAGCGATAAACTGTCATTTTAGCCTGATTTCAACCACGGCGAAAATCGGTATTGTGTGCGCTCGCCTGAACGTATGAGAAAACAATGACTACTGCTACTCGCAAAGGCGCGCTGCTGATCGCCGGCATTCTGATGATTGCCACGACGCTTCGCGTCACCTTTACCGGCGCAGCGCCGCTGCTCGATACCATTCGCCTTGAATATGGATTAACCACCGCGCAAACCGGCCTGCTAACCACCCTGCCACTATTAGCGTTTGCCCTTGTCTCGCCGCTTGCCGCGGGCGTAGCACGGCGTATCGGCATGGAGCGCAGCCTGTTCCTCGCCCTGTTGCTGATCTGCGCCGGGATTGCCGTGCGCTCTCTGCCCTCTGCGGCCCTGCTGTTTACCGGCACGGCGGTGATCGGTTGCGGTATCGCGCTCGGGAATGTGTTGTTACCGGGCTTAATCAAACGCGACTTTCCCGGCCAGGTTGCCCGCCTTACCGGGGCCTATTCCCTGACGATGGGCGTTTCGGCGGCGTTCGGTTCGGCGCTGATTGTTCCTCTCGCCCAGGGAGCCGCAGGCTGGCATGGCGCGCTGCTAATGCTGATGATCTTTCCCCTGCTGGCGCTGCTGCTCTGGCTGCCACAGTGGCGCCAGAAGCAGGTCGCCACAGTGACCGGTGCAGGAGCGCTGCACAACCGCGCCATATGGCGTTCTGCCCTCGCCTGGCAGGTGACGCTCTTTCTCGGCATTAACTCGCTGATTTACTACGTCATCATCGGCTGGTTACCCGCGATATTACTCAGCCACGGCTACAGCGAAGCGCAGGCGGGCTCCATGCACGGGCTCTTACAGCTGGCCACGGCCATTCCGGGCCTTGCCGTGCCGCTGATCCTGCATCGTCTGAACGATCAACGCGGGATCGCTGGCGCCGTAGCCCTGATGTGCGCAGTGAGTGCGGCCGGTTTCTGGTTTGCACCGGATTTGGCGGTCGTGTGGACGCTGGTGTTTGGCTTTGGCACCGGAGCAACGATGATCCTCGGTCTGACGTTCATCGGCCTGCGCGCCAGCTCTGCTCATCAGGCGGCGGCACTGTCCGGTATGGCGCAGTCGATTGGTTATCTGCTAGCCGCCTGCGGGCCTCCGCTGATGGGGAAAATTCACGATACCGCCGGTGACTGGCAGATCCCCCTTCTGGCCTGCGCGCTGGCCTCGGTGGTGATGGCCATCTGCGGCATGCTTGCCGGGCGCGACCGGGAGATCACGCCCCGCTAAAAACAGTGGCAGACCTGACGGTCTGCCTGTTATTTATCCCCGTGCCGCACGCAGCATCGCCTGTACCAACACCACCGGACGCCCCGCCAGCGCTGCACGCTCGTGCTGGAATAAGGTAATCACGAAGAACGGATGGGTGACCAGCTCTGCGGCACGGATTTCCCCCTGCTCGTCCCAGCCCGTCACGCGCATATCACCGCTCTCCAGCTCCTGCGCAAATTCCGGCGATACGCCGTAGTTGCAGTGATATCCCTCTTCAATTTCCGGCTTGCCGTAGGCTTTCGCAATAAGCGTGTTGTTACGCAGTTCAATCGCATCGGTTTTTTCCACCAGCGAGCAGGTCAGCGGCGCAATCACCATTGAGCCTTCGGTGTCCGTTTCGGCGTGCGCCGCATCGCTCCAGCCGAGCACATTACGCGCATACTCAATCAATGCATGCTGAAAACCGCCGCAGGTGCCGAGAAACGGAATGCTGTTTTCGCGCGCGTAGCGTGCAGCGATAAAGGCGGCTTCGGTGTTTTTGTAGGGGCTTGCAGGAACCAGCCAGATGGCATCGTAACCCACCAGATCTTCAGGGCTGGTCAGCTCCGTCGTCGCTAGCCAGTCGTAATCAGCGGTGAGATCCAGTACTGCAGCAGCATCATCAATGGCCAGCGGGATCGCCTGGTGCGCAATCACATCGGGATTGTAATCGCCAACCAGCGCAATGCGCAGCGTCGTTTTAACCGGGAGGTGTTCCATGAAAGGTTCCTTATGCCAGAGTATTATCAGATAACATAAGGAACCTCAGACTACCGATCTTCTGCAATAATCACAATACCTTAAATTGGGAGGGGGAAATGATGATTCAGTGCAAGCGCGTCTATGAACAGGCAGCCCCGGAGGATGGCTATCGGGTGCTGGTGGACAGACTGTGGCCGCGAGGGGTGAAAAAAGCAGACCTTGTGCATGATGAATGGTGCAAAGCGCTTACGCCTTCTGACGGGTTACGTAAGGCCTTTCACAGTGAAACCATTGATTTCGCTGCCTTCAGCCAGGCGTATCGGGAAGAGCTGGCGCAGCATAAAGACGAAGGATTGCGTCTTGCAACCCTCGCGAGACAGCAAACCTTAACCCTTCTCTACGCCGCGAAAAATACCGAACAGAATCACGCAATAGTCTTAGCCGACTGGCTGCGCCATCTGTAATTAGCTGGCCGTCAGCGCATCGAAGGTTTGCGGTGCCTCATCCGGCGTGAGCGGCAGCAGATGTTCGGCGCGCACAAACGCAAAACCGTGCTGATTATCAAAAGCGTAGACATCGCCCGTCACCAGCCAGAGCGCGCGATCCGCTGTCGCAGGCAGCTGCGTCATCACGCCATTGACCGGGTTAACGAAGCGCTGGCCGGGCTGGCAAAGGCCAAACAACTCAACGGATTTACCCACATTGCGACGGCCTGAGGCCGTGCGGGCACCAATGATCAACGCCATGCTGCCCGGTTTAAGCTGAAACATACTTCTCTCACGATAACGGTGGCCAGAAACTGGCTAAGAATAATCCTAAAGAGAAGTGTATCGCAATCTTTGTCCTGCTGTCACCTGGCGGGTTGCGGATGATCGCGGCGGTAGAGCTCCCATTCGTCGATCACTTCGCCACCGGGCAATTTACACTCCGTACGCACGCCCTGCGGGCTCTGGATTGGGATCTGCTCTCCCCCTTTTTCCAGACAATAGACAGAGGCAGGGTTAGCCATCCCCACCCTATGCGGCGGCGGTGGGGCAACAGGTGGAGACGTTTTTGTGGTACAGGCCGCCAGGGGTAGCGCGAGAGCCAAAAGCAGAAATCTCATCGTGTTGATCCTTTTTACATCATCAGAAGATAAGGGTAACGGGTCGCCGTCGCTTTCTCCATCATTTCTCCATTTTAACTGCACTTTTCAACACTATAGTGAGGCGTGTTCTCCTTATGACCAGAGAACATCATTCCGTAATCAAGATGTCTTTGCCCCGGTCTCAACAACGGGGCCTTTTTCTCCCCTGCCTGCTTCTGGTGGATATATAAAATTTTCACCATTCATGTTTTACTATGGCTGAAGTCGAAATTTTCAGCATAGCATGCAGATGCAGACGTCTTGTGCATGGGAGTCAACCTACGTCATGTCAGATATCATCCTGGCGCGAGTGTCAGAAACGCTCACCACGGAACAATCCCTTGAAAGTCTCGTTCGCCAGTTGCTGGAGATGCTGGAACTTGTGACCGAAATGGAGTCGACCTACCTGACGAAGGTCGATATCAATGCCCGTCTTCAGCATATTTTGTATGCCCGAGACAGTAAGCAGATGCAGATCCCGGAGGGACTAAGCGTGCCCTGGGGCGATACATTGTGCAAACGCGCTCTGGACAGTGACACCATTTTCAGTAACGAGGTTTCTGAACGCTGGGCGGATTGCGACGCCGCGAAAGCGCTCGGTATTACCACGTACATGAGCGTGCCGGTTCACCTGGCGGATGGTTCCCTGTACGGCACGCTCTGTGCGACCAGCACGGAAAAGAAGCTGCTCAGTGAACGCGGCGAACACGTGCTAAAACTCTTTGCCGGGCTGATTGCCCAGTATATTCAGAAAGAGTCGTTGCTTTCTCAACTTCGAGAAGCGAATGCAGCGCTCATCGCCTATTCCTTTACCGACGTTCTCACCGGTTTACCCAACCGCCGCGCCATCTTTGAAGATCTCAACACCCTGTTTTCTTTAGGCCGCCACCTTAAACGCAACGTAATTATCGCTTTTATCGATCTGGATGATTTTAAACGGATTAACGACCAGTACGGGCATGAAGCAGGCGATCAATTCCTCATTGAAGTCGGCAAACGTCTGTTAGATGAAAAGACCGAAGACGAGATTATCGGCCGCCTGGGGGGCGATGAGTTCCTGGTAGCCTGCCTGAGTAAAGCGGAAAATCAGGCTGATGAGGGTCAGATTAACCAGCTCAGGGCACGGCTTCGCGACCGCATTGCCGGCCAATACGGGTTGGGCAGTGTGAGTATTGTGTACCCGGGTGCAAGCCTGGGAGTTGTCGAAGTTGATCCTGCCGGGATGGATCCGGACAGCGCATTACGCGTCGCGGATGTTGCGATGTATCAGGATAAAAAGGGTAAAGGCAAAACGCGCTTTCACGTTTTGGATTAACCCCGTACACTCTACGGCATTCTGAAAACCAAAACAGGTGATGGCATGAGAATAGGGATCCTCTTCCCGGTCGTTATTTTTATAACGGCGGTGGTTTTTTTAGCATGGTTTTTTGTCGGTGGTTACGCGGCTCCGGGAGCATAAATGAGAAAAACCACCCTCATTATGCTGCTCGTCGCCATCGTCGCCGTTGCTGGCACGCAATTTGGCTGGTGGTAACACCGCAACGTAAAAAGGCCGCCATCTGGCAGCCTTTTTTAACGCTTATCAAACTTAGCTTTTGATTTTTCTGTAGATAAACAGAACAACCAGCGCGCCGATCACGGCGACAGCAAAACTGCCGAAGTTGAAACCGTCAACTTTGCCAAACCCGAACAGCGTACTGATCCAGCCGCCGACGACCGCGCCGACAATACCCAGTATCACGGTAACGATAAAACCACCGCCATCTTTGCCCGGCATGATCCACTTCGCCAGAATACCCGCAATAAGCCCAAAGATAATCCAGGATAAAATTCCCATAACTTTCCTCTCTGTATGGTTTTTGTCATTAAATCAACGACACAAAAAGGATAGCACAGGATCCGGGAAAGGAAATTTGTGATTAGTATCACAGCGAGAGAGTGCGCATTTAGTATCCAAAACCGCACCACACGAAATGTGGGGTTGCAACTTAAGATGAGAAAGATTATCTTTCTCAACACTGAATAGTTGAGTTAAACACTCAGGTATTCAGTACGACATTGCTCACATTGCTTCCAGTATTTTTGCCCACGCTTTAGTGGGCATTTTTTTGCCCGCTTACACGGCGATAAAGGCATAGCGGTTGCGTCCTGCGCGTTTTGCCTGATAGAGCGCCTGGTCAGCCGCAATAATAATGTTCTGCTGGCTGCCTGCAATGTCAACGGCACGTGCGGTTGACACCCCGACGCTGACCGTTACCCGTCCAAAGGGGCTAAAGGCATGCTCAATATGCAGTGAAAATACATTGCGAATGATCGTCTGGGCCAGGCGGATGGCTTCCTGAATATCGGCGTCTGGCAGGATCAGCGCAAACTCTTCGCCGCCATAACGCGCCACAAGCTGGTTGTTACGGGTAAGGCTCTCTGTGAGGCTATTCCCCAGTAGGGTAAGGCATCGGTCTCCTTCTGGGTGACCGTAGTTATCATTGTATTTTTTGAAATAATCGACATCGACAATGAGGATAGAAATTGGCGTGTCGTTATCCGCACACGTGGCGATTTCAGACAGAATTTTTTCATCAAACGTGCGGCGGTTGAAAAGCCCCGTCAGCGCATCTTCAGAGGCTATTATCTTGAGCTCTTTGTTATCTCTGGTTTTTCTGGACAGATCCGAATAGAGGAAATAAGACGCGACGATAAGCGCCACGGTAAAAATAAGAATGAGTACGGCGAGCTGAATGGCCTGCTTACGCCAGGCTGCAAGTGCTTCTTCTTTACTCACTGCAACGGTGGTGACCAATCCGTAACGTTTGTTTTTCTCAAAAGCGAAAATGCGTTCGACTTTATCAAACCGCGAAACCGAGCTGGCAATCCCTGAATTTTGTACCTTCAGGTATTCTCTGAACAGGGGTGAGTCTGAAACAATCGCGCCAATGTAGTTATTTTTAAACGGATAGCGAACCAGCAACACGCCGGATTGTGTCGTGAGGCCAATGACACCAGCATGGCCAATATTAATCTGCCCGTACAGTGCCAGAAAATTTTCGATTCCAAGCGTCACCACGACAACGCCGTTAAAGTCTCCGGTCTGCGTTTCAAGCCGTCGACTGATCGTAATCACCCATTTCCCGTTCGTTCTGCTCACGACCGGCTGGCCAATAAAAATCTGCTGACTTTTATTTTCCTTGTGATAGATAAAAAACGATCTGTCAGCCCCTTTTCGCGGCCCGGAAAAACGTCCGTACAATGCCGTAAAGATGTCACCATTGACATCGTAAATAACCACATTGTTAATCTGGCTAAGAAGAT
Organism: Enterobacter cloacae complex sp. 277I4; assembly: GCF_050031465.1. Lineage (NCBI taxonomy): Bacteria > Pseudomonadati > Pseudomonadota > Gammaproteobacteria > Enterobacterales > Enterobacteriaceae > Enterobacter > Enterobacter cloacae complex sp. 277I4. Next base: position 1,980,874 of record NZ_JBLGWC010000001.1, on the reverse strand, counting down.
TATCCTGATTTTCTATTATCCGCTGAATATTGGTCGCCTGTTCCGGGGTCATACCATAAATGTCGATCATGTCTGAAATGGTGGTGATCAGCATTTCGCTTTGACGCATGATCCCCTCAGTATAAACATCCAGGGTATGGCTCAGGTTAGCAACGCCGGTATTAATTTGCTGAATTGACTGCTGTCTGGACGTGGTAATTTGGACCGCAAGCGACAACGAGATGATCAACGAGACAATGATGACAGTAATGGTTGTTGTGTAAAAAGTATTTTTCACATGCACGAGCTTTTCCACCTTATCACGCCTGACATCCTTGGCTGACAACTCGTGTCACTGTAACAAAGGTCAGGATAAGAGGAAAATAAATTGCACTTAAGCGCACAATAAGAAGCGGTTATTATTTTGCTTCACTAAAATTTGCGTCAGGGTTATTACGGAGATCCCTGGCACCTGCCGTTCTCCCCCGTGAGTACCAGGCTTGTACCCTGCCCCGGCTGTGTTAAGATTCACCCCATCAGGGAGCTGACAGGATAACCGGAAAATGAAAAAAATCATTGCCGTTGCTATCGTATCAACGATTCTGGTCATTCTGTCTCTGTATGCGGTGAACGCGGTTATCGTCAGCCAGCAGAAGGATAAACAGCGTGAGATCGCCCAGACGCTTTTGCACTATTCCGAAGGATTATCCGAAAGCATCGCGCTGGCCCTTAAAGAGGTAACAACCCGAGGCTGCGATCAAACCAGCCTTGATCGCTACAGAAAGCTAAAACTCGACAGCCCCTATTTTTCCGATATCGGTTTTGTTGAAAATGGGCTAGTTGTCTGTACTGCCTTTTGGGGTAAGCTCGCCACTCCAGTCCCTCTACCGACAGAACTCCATAAAACACCAAGAGGCTTTCTGTTAGCGCAGTTTTCGAGAAAAGATTTTTTCACTGGCAACGCGGCAATCTATAATAATGTAATTATTTTCACCTCGCGTTATGCCTACGATAAATTCATGCCGGTTACGGCAAACTATGCGCTGAGTACCACGACGAAAGATTTCGACCGAACTTTTTTCTCGGTTAAGCCAGATGTCATAAAACACCACTGGCCAGATTCAGCGCTATTTACCCTGATCCTGACGCAGTGCAGCACGCGATGGGACATATGCGTTACGGTGAAGCATTACGACGCGGGCCTGGCTTCGCTCCCCGTTGTGGTGTTTATTCTTCTGACGACTATTTTGTGTTTTATCTGGACCGCAATCTCGTTGTTTTTCATGCGCATTTACGAAGATCGCTTCTCACTGGAGCGAACGCTGGTTAAGGCGGTAAAAAACAATTCTATCAGCGTTAACTACCAGCCGATTATACGTATCCAGGATAAAAGCATTGTCGGGGTAGAAGTGCTGTCGAGATGGCGCGATTATCATCGCACCGATGTTTCTCCGGAACTGTTTATTCCTTTAATTAAGAAAATTGGGCTGTACCGACAGTATTATATTAATATTATTGAAAAATCGCTGTCTGAGATCGCACCGCTTGCCATTAAACATCAGCTGATGATTTCGCTGAACGTTGGGCGAACGGAGATAGAAGATGGACAGTTTATCCAGACGTTACGTCGTGAATGTGCATTTAATCACATCCCCCTGTCTTTGATAAAGGTGGAACTTTCAGAAAAAGCGGTATCCAGTGCAGATATTCTTGAAGGGTTTTGTCTGGAGCTGAAAAAACTTGGGGTGAGAATATCGATAGACGATTTCGGCGTGAAAAACTCAAACCTGGACCGACTCTCTCTGCTGGAATATGACGAAATCAAAATCGATAAGTCGCTGGTGGACGGTATCAATGAACATTATAAGCAGAATATTTTTGCTATTTTTTGCGATGCGCTTGCCAGGCTCAACAAAACGCTCGTTTTCGAAGGGGTGGAAAGTGAAACCCAGTATCGTTTTATTGCGGACAGGTATCCTGACGCTCTGATCCAGGGGTGGTACTTCTCAAAATCACTGACACGCAGTGAACTGGCGAAGAAACTTACGATGAGAATGCCCTTGCGGGCTACTCGTTCCCCCACTGATTAAGGAAATTCGCAATATCATCGATGCGTGCCGTGCGGATCCCCGCCTCACTGGCCATTTCCTGCTGGGCTTCCTCGCTGATTTCCTCGTTGTTCGTTAACCGCGTCAGCAGCAGCTGGAAATAGTACGCCAGCGCGTCATGCTCTGACTCACTGACTGGCTCAGCGGTTTCCGTCGAATACTCATCGACGATGTCATAATATTTAAGCGGAATATCGTTGTTCATAAACAGTCTCTCGTCTGTCATTTAGCGGGTGATGCACCGAGTATAGCGGACGCATTACGTTGACCAAAGTATTAGATAAGTAGCGCAAGTAAGGCAGCGAGAGCCGGCATAGCCTGAACATAGAGGATTTTTCGACTGGCAGTCGCTGCGCCAAAAATTCCGGCAAGTAGCACGCAGCTCAGGAAAAAGACGGTCACAGGGACACCGCGCTCTCCGAGCCAGAGTCCCCAGAGCAGACCCGCCGCCAGAAAACCGTTATACAGCCCTTGATTCGCAGCCAGTACGCGGGTGTCACGCGCAAAATCGGGCGTGAGATTGAAAGCCTTTTGCCCGGTTTTGGTGTTCCACAGGAACATCTCCAGCACCAGAATATAGAGATGGATTAACGCAACAATAATGATAAGTACAGTGGCTAACATGAGGCTGTCTCACACAGTCAGTGGCAAAATAAATGCCGTCCCATCGGACGGCATTTTTGTATTAACGAACCAGGTGCAGGAAGTGCAGATGTTTTTCGTACTGGTCCAGTATGTCATTGATAAGCTGTTCCTGATTCCAGCCCATCACATCATAGTTCTGACCGCCCTCTTTCAGATACACTTCAGCGCGATAATAGCGGTGTTGCTCTGCCTGTTGCTCGTCATTATCCATAGCGGCAAGAGCAAAAGTTGGCGAATTATATCCACGTAGCCTCACTTCATAAATAAAGTTCAGCTCATTGCCTAAATCAACTTCAAGCCGGAGACGATCGTCAGCCGCATCATTGATATGACTCAACGTCCCCTGCTTGTTCAGTTCTTCCTGAACCAACGTCATGGCAGGCTGGATAACGTCGTCCATAAACCGTTTCACCAGAGAACGTTTCGGCAGATAGGCAATATTGCGCAACCTTCTCTGCCACGGAATAGGGTTACGTGCGGCAGTCGGCGCAATCGTCGCCATGCTCAGACTTTCACGTTTGGTCAAATCCCGACGCAGGGCTTTTAACAGTCCGTATATTGAGATCAATAAGATCACGGAGAATGGTAATGCGCTCGCTATTGTCACGGTTTGCAGCGCGCTTAGCCCACCCGCAATCAGCAGTGCAATGGCCACAATCCCCATGAGCGAGGCCCAGAAAATTCGCTGCCATACAGGCGTGTTAGCGACGCCACCCGATGCCAGCGTATCCACAACCATCGCCCCGGAGTCAGCCGAGGTGACAAAGAAGACAATGACCATCGCCATTGCAATAAATGACAACACTGAGGAAAACGGGAAATGTTCAAGGAAATTAAACAGGGCCAGCGCGACATCCTGCTGGACGGTATTTGCCAGGTCTGTTGCTCCCTGATTCATGATGAGATAAATGGCGCTGTTACCAAACACCGTCATCCACATGAGGGTAAAACCTGCGGGGACAAACAGCACGCCCGTGACAAACTCACGAATTGTCCTGCCACGGGATACGCGCGCGATGAACATACCGACAAACGGCGACCAGGAAAGCCACCATCCCCAGTACAATAGCGTCCAGCCACCAAGCCAGTTGCTTGATTTCGGTTCGTAGGCGTAAAGGTTAAAGGTTTTACTCACTAATTCCGAAAGATAACCGCCGGTATTTTCGACAAAAGATTTCAGTAAAAGTACGGTTGGTCCAAGACACAGCACAAGCGCCAGAAGTAAAACAGCCAGACCCAGATTGAGTTCAGAGAGGATACGTATTCCCTTGTCCAGACCGGACACCACTGAAATCGTCGCTAACCCCGTGATGACTACAATCAGAATGACCTGCACCGTTTCATTGATGGGCACCCCAAAAAGATGGTTCAGACCGGCATTAACCTGCAAAACACCGTAACCCAGCGATGTGGCAACGCCAAAGACCGTCCCTATCACCGCAAAAATATCGACTGCATGGCCGACAGGACCGTAGATGCGATCGCCGATGATGGGATAGAGTGCGGAACGCAGCGTTAATGGCAAACCGTGACGGTAGCTGAAGAATGCCAGAATCAGCGCCACTATGGCATAGATGGCCCATGCATGCAGTCCCCAGTGGAAGAACGTCAGGCGCATGGCTTCTTTCGCTGCGGCTACGGTTTCAGGGGTGCCGACGGGCGGAGAAAGGTAATGCATTACCGGTTCGGCAACGCCAAAGAACATCAGGCCGATCCCCATCCCTGCCGAAAACAGCATCGCAAACCAGGAATGGTAGCTGAAATCAGGCTGGGCATGATCCGGCCCCAGTTTGATATCACCGTAACGCGAAAGACCGAGGAAAGTAACACTCAGTAAAATCAGGGCGACAGCAAGAATGTAGAACCAGCTGGCATTGGTGAATATCTGTTGCTGCAGGAGTTTGAATTTTTTGTCGGCCAGATCCGGGAATACTGCGGCAAAGGCGACAAGAAGGAAAATTAACAAAGCAGATGTGAAGAATACCGCTTTGTTAATCTGGCTTGTAGACTTCTTTGGGATAGTATCATTTTCACTCATAATCAATTCATTCCATTATCGTAGACCGCCCCGGTTGAGAGGCGTTACCTCTCATAGAGTAGCAAAATTCAACACCCCAGGGGGACAATAATCTGAATGAATGTCAGGGTGGTATAAACTGTCCGGTGACGATCGCCGCGTTATCAATAAAGCCTGCGGGGTGGACATCGGGATTTACCGATTTGCAACGTGCCGGCAGCATGCACCAGATCCGCTAACGTACGAACCTGCATTTTATCCATCACCCTGCGTCGATGTACCTTCACCGTAATTTCTGTTATGCCCAGTTCCGATGCGATTTGTTTATTTTGCAAGCCATTAATTGCCAGCTCAAAAATCTGTTTCTCACGTCGCGTCAACGCCTGGTAATTTTTACACAGTTCAAATAACCGTTGCTGTTCCAGAAAATGGTTTGTCGCGTCGATCAATACCTCATTCACCACGCGCAAAAGTTGTTCAGGTTCGACCGGTTTGGTCAAAAAATCCCGGGCGCCTGCTTTCATTGCCCGTACGCAGGAAGGGATGGAGCCGCTCTTCGTCAGAATGAGTACCGGTATAGCGCATCCACGCGCTTTGAGTGCATCCATCACGTCAAAGCCATTCATACGCGGAAGGTTTAATTCAAGTATTAAGCATGAAGGATGATCAACGATGGGAGAGGATAAAAATTCTTCGGCATTACTGAAGTCAAACGTCTGATAGCCCGCGGCTGTTAAGAACTGAACAACAAACGACCGATATGCATCATCATCATCGATAACATAAATAACCTCTTCCATATCAATTTCTCCTGATTAAATCTTTCAGGGACATAATACGAACAGTTGCGTCCATTCCCAAAGTATTTATGAATGCTAACGACATGCCGGATATCTTTTCCACACCAACAGTAGGTAAAATCAAACAAGCCAACCATTCGTCAACCGTCAGGCTTATTGACTGCGAGTAGCATGAGGACAATCCGAAAAAAAACTGAACTTTCACAACATTCGCTTTCGAGTGTGAATCTGTCCGCGCCACACTTTTATATTCAGAGGACGACATGATATTGACGGATGGTCAGCCAATCATCAGCTTAGTCACGCCCTTGATAAGCCAACAATAGCCGCTCATTCGCAGCCAGAATTTGAAGGGTTCGTTGTAAAAAGCCGCTTTCTGAAACTTCCGGGGGACATCCCCATCATGGCGCTAAAAGCGCGCCGGAAAGCAGTTTCATCGCTATATCCGCAAATATTTGCGATCTGTGAAATAGTCTTTCCTGGGCTTTCAAGAAGCACAGATGCAGTTTCAATACGAACCCGCGTAATGAAGTCTTTCGGACTTTCCTGGATGAGCGTTTTCATTTTACGGTTCAGCGTGCGGGTCGTCATATTCAGAGCTGCAGCAAGTTGCTTTACCGTCATTGCAGGGTTCTGATAACGAAGCAGACTCTCTGCTTTAGTCAGTAGAGGATGTCTTGAGTTGAGAAAACCTGCGGGCGCATAAATTTGCTGTGACAAAGGCTGGCTGTCAGCAACGGCCATGTCAGCTGTCAATTTTGCCAGCTCATTACCAGCATGATTGCGTACGAGGTATATAACCAGATCGACCCATGAAAGCGGGCCGCCCGCGGTTATCACATTGTCTTGTTCTGCCAGGGTTTTTCCCCATATGGGTTTTGCAAGTGGATAGCGTTCAGCGAAAGTTGGATATAACCACCACGTAGTGGTGCAGACCCGTCCGTTGAGCAAACCCGCCTCTCCCAGCACAAAACCGCCCGCACATGCTGAGGCAATACAGCTTCCCTCTGAATATTTAACTTTCAACCACTCGGCCGCATTCGATACAGCTGCTTTGTCAGCCGGAAATCTTTGCTCATCCAACTGCATACCGCTGGCAATGATCAGCTCGAAGTTGTCAGGTTCATTAAATGAGCCATCACTTTCGATGATTCGTCCCTGAACGTCCCTGACGGGCTGCCCATCCGCGGTAATCGTCCTGACGTCAAAAAATGGATCAGCCCTGGATAGTTCAGGGCTCACTGTAGGGTTTAGCCTGATCACCTGATTCGCCAGCCAAAACATATCAGCCAGCCCTGCCAGCGCCGAACGCATGTTGCCCGGAAGCGCAAGTAACGCAACTCGCATTTTAACCCCAGTGCCGAAGAATGTCTTATTTCGCATGTTACCTGTCATTAATGACACTTCATACCCCCTGTCAGCATGATTACACTGCCTGAAACTGAGAAATACGGGAAATATAGTTATGCGTAAGCAAAATTTAATGTCGGTCGCGCTGCGAAAAGGAGTATTTGCTTTGTGTCTTTTATTTATGAGCAACCCGCCGCTTCTGGCACAGGATTCGCGTGTAAAAAATATCGTGCTGGTTCACGGTGCCTTTGCTGACGGATCGAACTGGTCAGCCGTCATCGCTCTCCTGCAGGACCGGGGCTAACACGTTACTGCTGTTCAGAATCCCCTGACATCCTTACGAGAGGATGTGGCTGCAACAGAGCGTGTACTTGAGCGTCAAAATGGTAACGTACTGCTCGTTGGCCATTCATGGGCAGGGGCGGTGATCACCCAGGCTGGTAATGCGAATAACGTAAAGGGGCTCGTCTATTTGTCCGCCCTTGTTCCGGACAGCAATCAGTCTGTTTCTGACGCACTTGCGCACTTCAATGCCCCCATGAAAGGTATGGAAGCCGATAAAAACGGCCTCATCTGGCTTGATAAGCCACAGTTGTTTCATCAGGTTATGGCTAATGAGCTAAGCATGAAACAGAGCCTTCTGATTTCTGCGGTGCAACAGCCTATCGCCGCTGCCGCTTTTAACGAAAAAGTGAACGCGGCAGCCTGGAGAGAGAAACCCTCCTGGTATCTCATCACAGAAAACGATAACGCGCTGAACCCGTTAGTACAGGCAAATTTTGCCCGTGAAGCAGGCGCACATATCACACGAATTCACTCAGATCATCTATCCATGATTTCTCATCCCAAAGAGGTTGCAGCACTGATTGTAAATGCTGCGCAGAGTATTCACTGACCCTTACACAACAGGACGATATGCAATGAAAATTCTCCATCTTGATTCAAGTATCAATTATGAATTTTCAGTAACCCGACAGTTGTCGGCTGAAACAGTGAAACAACTGATGGCAACCAGTCAGGGGAATCAACTGACTTACCGGGATCTTGTAAAAGACGAAATCAGCCATCTCACCGGGGAAATCGCTGCAGAATTCAGGCCTGTTACCGGACGACCCGCAACTACAACGCGTCTGGACTCTGAGCGAGAATTATCAAATGCTCTGGTCTCTGAGTTTCTTGAAAGCGACGTAATTGTTATCGGAGCGCCAATGTACAACTTTTCTGTTCCCAGCCAATTAAAAGCCTGGATGGACAGAATCGCGCAGCCAGGGAAAACCTTCAGCTACACCCCAACAGGCCCTGTTGGTCTTGCGGGGGAAAAAAGAGTCATCATAGCCTCAGCCAGGGGGGGGTTTATGCCGGTACGGCATTTGAAGAAATGGACTTTCAGGAGCAATTTCTGCGTAAGTTTCTGGGCTTCCTGGGCATTTCAAATGTTGTGTTTGTCCGGGCTGAAGGCGCATCTAAAGGGGAGGAAGTAAAGCTCAGAGAACTATCCCGTGCTTTCTCTTTAATACCACAAGCCATTAATACCGTTTCTGCCGCTAAGGAATAAACCATGTTGCACGCCGTCACGCTGACTTACCTGACACAACCTGATGCGATTTCCGATCATCTTGACGCACATAAACAATGGCTGCTGAGGGGGTTTGATGAAGGAGTGATTCTTTTTGCCGGCCCGCTCAGCAATGGTGCTGGCGGCTTCATTCTTTTTCAGGGGGATAACATCAGCAATATTCATAACTTTCTTCAGGATGACCCCTTTATAATTCATAACATTGCAGATGCCGAAGTAATGAGTATTGAGCCGGCGTTATGCGCGCTGGGATTCCCAAAAAAATGGGCGGAGAACGCTCGTTTCATCTGACCATTACTCACTGTAAAGCGTCCTGAAACCTATGAAATGAGTCTGTTTCATGTATTTCGAGGACGCTTTTATTTGTCATTAAACAGCGCGCCATTAAGAATAAATCTTAGAAGCATTTTTTATTTAGCTCAGTTTTGAGGCTGCCTTTTTTTAGCTTCCATCTGATTTTTTCATTCCAAATAACCTCCGAAAATACACATAAATAATTTTAAACATCTCGATGTGGACTGATAATATAAATCCCTGCATAAACAAATAGTTAATAACTGTCAGAGAAAAAACTTCAGTAATGATAACCGCTGATGCAGCACCAATCAATCCGAACCTGATAGAAAAGAAATAAGAAAGCACCAGACTTAAAACCAATATAAATATAGTCTTCCATAATAAAAACCTATACCCAGAAAATTTAATTATTATTTTTGATGAAGCCATGCCAAGTGTAGACAATAATGTTGAGAAACATAACAAAATGCAGGGTGTTATTGACTCCTTATAGGATTCCCCGTATAGATAGAGAATTGCGAAATTTACTAAAAATGTAATCACCAACATTACCGGAATCGACAACAAAATGATATTTAAATGTAACCTGGCACCTAATTTAATTATTTTTTGATTATTTTTCTCTCGAAATAAAGATGGAAGACAAGATGTCAACAACGATAATAAAATGAAACTCCAACTCGTTGCAATGCTTTGAGAAACTGAATAAATACCGACATCATGATTTCCATATAAAAAAGAGATTATAAGCACATTCAACCTTGGATAGATCGATGAAATGATTGAAGGAATAACAAGAATGCTTCCCGCATAACTCAGATGGAATAATCTTTTTTTTAGTACACTATACTTAATTGTTACCATCCTTTTATATTGTTTTCTAAATACATATGATTTTAGAAAATAAGGAATGGCACTTATTATTATTAGAGGCAATCCAAAATAGATAATCGGCACTTTATATCTAACCATTAATGCCCTGGCTACTAAGCCGAAAATAAGGCCAACTACGTTTGCAATAGCATTAATTCTTGAGTTCAGTAGTGACTCGTTAAAACTTGTGTAAGTATCAATAGTATAAAAATAATACGCCAAACAGATTGACAGCACTAATGTCATACCTGTTAAATCCATTCTCATATTTAAAAACATTATGCAAATACTTGCAAAAATGATAAATATTATACTTCTCAACACAAATACAGGCATCATTAATTGTATGCCGCCAATCAAGTTTGTGCTTATCCTTTTATAGAATATACTATCGCTGCCAAACACCCCTACAACCTGAACAATTTGAAAAATCGCAGTTGCAATTGCTATTTGCCCAATTACCACAGGCCCCAGGTATTTAGCCACCAAAGCATTTATAAAGAAAAGGCCCACTACGCCGATTGTTTTTTCTGCAATCATCCACAAGAAATTTTTTTGAGTTTTGCTTAACACTTACTCAACCTCATTTAAATATTCATTTTATCATCATCTTTATAAAGCAAATCTATAAATTGAGTTACATCCATACTTTTTTTATTCAACCGGATAAAATAAAAAACAGCTACTATTAGTATCAATAAAGCTATGCATAACAATAGAAACAACATATCGAGCCCCCGTGTTAATACTCAGCCCAACTTCAAAAAGAGATGATTTTTTAAGTGCCAAGCATCAATCCATATAGAATTAATGAGTTGTTTTGCGCAATACCGATAAAAAGTAAATAGTCGTATATCATTCCTATATAGAAATAAATTTCCATATAAATGATTAACTCTAAAAATCACGCTCAAATAACATAAAGCCATCTTCGAATCGACTATTAACAATGATAGGTTGATAAAATCTTAAGAACTCAGCACTTACTTTTGATGATCTGGCCTATAAAAAATTAAATTATGTATAATTACACAAACACATATTTAAATTTAAACTTGCCATCTTCTAAAAAGGTTATATCATTACCTAACATCAAACTTTAAGAATGAAAATAGTAGCTGAGGCTTCACACCATGTTTAACCATATCTTAGAGATTGTTGAAGGATCTAACAAGTTTATGCGCATTTATGCGTCAAATGGACAACGAATAAACCTCATGCTTAATAATAAACCACATGTATACTTTCTCACTGAAGGTAGAGTAGACATTTATAGAAAAGCAGACGATATTTTAATTTTCACTGTATATGCGCCTTATATTCTAGGGATAATCTTTATGTTCGAAAAAGATGATTACCATTACTTTCGAGCTTCAACGGATGCAACTTTCACAGCAATTTCAACTGTGGAATTGGATTGTTTGGCTGATAGTAATAACTTGTGGAAACATTTTTTCTTAATGACTTGTGAAATCACTTTAAACTTTTTCAAAAGAGACCAGAGATTTTCATCAAAAAATGCCTACGATATTATGAAAAAACAATTTAGAAGCCATATGGGAATTACCAGAGAATGAAAGATCTCAAATTTCAGTATTCAAGTTCATTTTATCCAGAAGCTCAATTTCTCGTAGTTCCTTAAATAAAGTTTTAAAAGATTTGAATGATGGTGGATATATTAACATTCACAGAGGAAAGCTTCTAAACATCAAAAATTTACCATTAAAATATTAATCATTTAGGAGGCAGAAATATCTTTCGCCATAATGGTGTTGTTTCTGATGCAATTCTTTTGTTTTCATTGATGCGATAATTAGCATAAAAACAATAAATTGAAAATGGAATCAATACCATTATAGTTAAAATAGATATTATGTTATACGTGTTCATACAACCCTTCTTTTGTTGCCAAAGCATACATATACAATTCATGCCTATTCTTCAGGTTTAATTTTTGCAAAATATTACGCCTATGAGAGCTGATTGTCTTTTTTGTTATGTTAAGCATAATAGCAATTTTGTCATCTGTTGCTCCCTCAGAAAATAAATTTAACAGCAGGGTCTCTTTCGATGATAACTTTTTAAAATAAAGTGCATTGTGAAGATAATCTTGATTTGTTAAATCATTAAAACACTCTATATATTTATCCAAATCATAATTACATGGCAAAATTAACGTTTTTTCCGGTCTATATTTTGAAACTGCGTAACAATGTAAGAAATTATCTGTAATGATTATATCTTGAGTATGATACTTATGATAAAAAATAAGAGCTGGAAGCTTAGCGGTTTGCTCAACGTTATATGTGTAAGATTCAAATACTTTAGAATCATAAATGAGTTCCCTGATGCCGTAATATAAAAATAGTTATCAGTAATAACATATATTCTTATTATTTTTTTTGATATCATTTCATTCACCTTGAAAGTCAGAACAAATATCCTATCCCAATGATGAAAGTATCTATTTCTTTGTTATCAACAAGACCCAATTCATATCCTGTATTTAATTGAATATTGTTTGTTAAGTTGTAAAACAAACCAGTACCAAAAGCTGCCCATAAATCTCATGACTTTGATCAGGTTTCATTTTTGAACCACAAGAAATACCAGCAAGTCCATAAAAATTTATATCTTGTGTGATATTAATAGCGAGCCCCGGCATAATTGATGCGTATTTGTTTTTCAAATAAGAGTTCCCGGAACCGCTGGTATTCTGTATATAAGTACCTGATGCGACCAGTGCAAAATTACCCATATCGTGTTTAAATATCACATTCATGCCATGCATCTTTTCGGCCCCACTCTCTTTGCCTGCAGCATAATTTATAGACATTGAATTACTGGCAAATACAGGCATGGTAAAAGCGCCAAAAAAAAGAAAAGCAGCTGCTAGATTAAATTTATGCATAGTTCCTCCAATAATTTCTCTTAAATATACAGAGATAAAATTGTGTTACCAGCATATAAATACACATGCAAAAGTTTTAATTGCACAACAAAATGTTTATTTTTATATATTGACTAAGGCTACTGACACGAACCAGTCATTTCTGGATAAAGTATTTTAAGGAAATGAAATTCGGGATTGTTTATTTTTGATACATGAGGAAGTAAAGATGCGCATACAGTTGATATATTTACAGTAGATAATATACCCTACCGTAAATTGTTGTGGCAGATACAGAGAGAACTGGAAATGATGTAGCCCCCTGAAACTCCAGACAGTAGCTGTATCTCCAGATAAGAGATAGGCTTGAATATATGTCTAACACTAACGCCAATTTTGAGATGACCGGGATCCTGTTAGGGCAAGAAGTCCGTAAACGTAAAACTCCTCAGGAGAAGATCGCCATTATCCAGCAGACGATGGAGCCGGGCATGAATGTCTCCCATGTCGCCCGCCTGCATGGCATCCAGCCCAGCCTGCTGTTTAAGTGGAAGAAGCAATATCAGGAAGGCAGCCTCACCGCCGTTGCGGCCGGGGAAGAAGTTGTTCCAGCTTCTGAGCTTACTGCTGCTCTGAAGCAGGTCCGGGAGCTTCAGCGCCTGCTGGGCAAGAAGACGATGGAAGTTGAGATCCTGAAAGAAGCCGTGGAGTACGCTCAGTCGCGAAAATGGATAGCGCACGCGCCCTTGTTGCCAAAGGACGGGGAATAGCCCTGGTCAGCCGCACCATGGGCATGTCGCGTGCGCAGCTGTCACTGCGAATTAACCGTTCTGCCGACTGGCAGGACAGGCGCTGTAACCGGCGTGATGACGAAGCAGACGCTGAAATACTGTCAGAGATCCTCGATATCATCAGCGATATGCCCAGTTACGGCTATCGCCGTGTGTGGGGCATCCTGCGTACGCAACGTCGTACAGAGGGACTGCCCCGTGAACGCCAAACGGCTTTACCGGCTTATGAGCGAGCATAATCTGCTGTTACTGCATGACAAACCAGAGCGGTCGAAGCGTGAACATAAGGGCAAAATCGCGGTGGCAGAAAGCGATATGCGCTGGTGTTCAGATGGCTTCGAGTTCGGCTGCGACAACGGTGAGAAGCTGCGGGTCACGTTCGCGCTGGACTGCTGCGACAGAGAAGCCATAGACTGGGCAGCGAGCACAGGAGGCTACGACAGTTCGACGGTGCAGGATGTGATGCTGAGGTCGGTGGAAAAGCGCTTCGGCGACGGGCTGCCGACCACACCGGTTCAATGGCTGACGGATAACGGTTCAGCATACCGCGCATGAAACGCGGAGGTTCGCCAGAGAGCTGAATCTGGAGCCGTGTACAACAGCGGTGAGCAGCCCGCAGAGCAATGGCATGGCCGAACGGTTCGTGAAGACGATGAAGGAAGACTATATCGCGTTCATGCCAAAACCAGATGTGAGAACAGCCCTGCGAAACCTTGCAGCAGCTAACATTCGCGCGTTTACAATGAAAACCACCCGCACAGCGCGCTGGGATATCACTCCCCGAGGGAATATCGGCGGCAGCGGACATCGTTAACTTAAGATACAAAAGCTGTCCGGAGATCGCGGGTCAAGATCAAGAGAGAACTGGAAATAACATCTGCTTAAAAAAGGGTTTTGATAAGCTCTTGATAACCATCCGAAAAATAATAATAAAAACGGGAACCAATCGGCTCCCGTTGTTGTATAACCCAGCTAATAGATTACATATTCGCGATAATCGCGTCACCAAACTCTGAACATTTCAGCAGCTTAGCGCCTTCCATCAGACGTTCGAAGTCGTAGGTTACGGTTTTCGCGTTAATCGCGCCTTCCATACCTTTAACGATCAGGTCTGCGGCTTCGAACCATTCCATATGACGCAGCATCATCTCTGCGGACAGGATGATAGAGCCTGGGTTCACTTTGTCCTGGCCTGCGTATTTTGGTGCAGTACCGTGTGTTGCTTCGAACAGGGCGCATTCGTCACCGATGTTCGCGCCTGGGGCGATACCGATACCGCCAACCTGTGCAGCCAGGGCGTCGGAGATGTAGTCACCGTTCAGGTTCATACAGGCGATCACGTCGTATTCCGCTGGACGCAGCAGGATCTGCTGCAGGAACGCATCGGCGATAACATCTTTAATGATGATCTCTTTGCCGGTGTTCGGGTTCTTGATCTTCTGCCATGGGCCGCCGTCGATCAGCTCACCGCCGAACTCTTCTTGCGCCAACTGGTAACCCCAGTCTTTGAACGCGCCTTCGGTGAACTTCATGATGTTGCCTTTGTGAACCAGGGTCACAGAGTCACGGTCGTTGGTGATCGCGTATTCAATTGCCGCGCGCACCAGACGTTTGGTCCCTTCTTCGGAGCACGGCTTGATGCCGATACCGCAATGCTCAGGGAAGCGAATTTTCTTCACGCCCATCTCTTCGCGCAGGAATTTAATCACTTTTTCTGCGTCAGCAGAGTCAGCTTTCCATTCGATACCCGCGTAGATGTCTTCTGAGTTTTCGCGGAAGATAACCATATCGGTCAGCTCAGGGTGCTTAACCGGGCTTGGGGTGCCCTGATAGTAACGAACCGGACGCAGACACACGTACAGGTCCAGCTCCTGACGCAGTGCCACGTTCAGGGAACGGATACCGCCACCAACTGGCGTTGTCAGTGGGCCTTTGATAGCAACGCGGTAGTCGCGGATCAGGTCCAGCGTTTCTGCTGGCAGCCAAACGTCCTGGCCATAAACTTGAGTAGATTTTTCACCGGTGTAAATTTCCATCCAGGAAATTTTACGCTCGCCTTTGTAGGCTTTCTCAACAGCGGCATCAACCACTTTCAGCATTGCCGGGGTAACGTCTACACCGATACCATCACCTTCGATGAATGGAATGATCGGATTGTGAGGAACGTTAATCTTGCCGTTTTGCAGGGTGATCTTTTTACCTTCCGCCGGAACAACTACTTTGCTTTCCATTAACCTCTCCTTCGAGCGCTTCTGGTTGTTACTGATCTTATGTTAATAAATTGTAATGAGCCCTTCGATAGTACCTGATTGTCCTGCGCCATGAAAGGTCTTCGTTATTAGGCTATAATGCGGCAATTGATAACGCCTGAAAATACCATGAAGAAAACTTCTTTTACAAAACACCGGGTTGAGCGATTCAGCTCACGACAAGCCGCCAGAAGACCGCAAGAAAGCCAGCCAAAGCGGGTTATTTTGTTCAATAAACCCTACGATGTGTTGCCGCAGTTTACCGACGAAGCCGGGCGCAGCACGTTAAAGGATTACATTCCTGTTCAGGGCGTTTATGCCGCGGGTCGTCTGGACCGCGATAGCGAAGGTCTGCTGGTCTTAACCAACGACGGAGCCCTACAGGCAAAACTCACGCAGCCCGGAAAACGCACCGGCAAAATTTACTTTGTGCAGGTGGAAGGTGAGCCGGATGAAGAGGCGCTCGCCGCACTCCGCAACGGCGTGACGTTAAACGATGGCCCCACCCTGCCCGCAGGTATTGAACGTGTGAATGAACCGGAGTGGCTGTGGCCGCGCAACCCGCCCATTCGCGAGCGCAAATCTATTCCCACCAGCTGGCTCAAAATCACCCTTTATGAAGGCCGTAACCGTCAGGTTCGGCGCATGACCGCCCACGTGGGCTTCCCTACCCTGCGCCTGATTCGCTATGCCATGGGCAGTTACACGCTGGATTCCCTGGCTAACGGTGAATGGCGGGACGTTGCCCCTTAAGGAGTCAATATGTTTAAACCTCATGTCACGGTCGCCTGTGTGGTTCACGCGCAGGGGAAATTCCTGGTTGTAGAAGAGAGCATTAACGGCAAAGCGCTGTGGAATCAGCCAGCCGGGCATCTGGAAGCCAATGAAACCTTATTACAGGCCGCAAAACGTGAACTCTGGGAAGAGACGGGCATCCACGCGGATCCTCAGCACTTCATTCGTATGCATCAGTGGATTGCGCCTGATAAAACGCCCTTCCTGCGTTTTTTATTTGCCGTCGAGCTTAGCGAAACGTGCGCCACTGAGCCGCACGACGACGATATCGATCGCTGCCTGTGGGTCACCGCCGACGAGATCCTGAACGCGCCAAACCTGCGCTCGCCGCTGGTTGCCGAAAGCATTCGCTGCTGGCAGTCAGGCGCACGCTTGCCGCTGGAGGTCATCGCAGAATTTAACTGGCCGTTTACAGAGGGTGTCAATGGTGGGGGGGCGTGATAGAATACGCCGCCTTGAAGTTCAATGTCGTGAGTATTCCATGTCAGATAACAGCCAGAAAAAAGTGATCGTCGGCATGTCCGGCGGTGTCGATTCCTCCGTTTCCGCCTACCTGTTGCAACAACAGGGCTATAAGGTGGAGGGCCTGTTCATGAAGAACTGGGAGGAAGATGATGGCGAGGAATATTGCACTGCCGCTGCGGATCTCGCCGATGCGCAGGCCGTGTGCGACAAGCTCGGCATTGAACTGCACACCGTTAACTTTGCCGCAGAATACTGGGATAACGTGTTTGAGCTTTTCCTGGAAGAGTACAAAGCGGGCCGTACCCCAAACCCGGATATTCTGTGCAACAAAGAGATCAAATTTAAAGCCTTCCTCGAATTCGCGGCGGAAGATCTGGGCGCAGACTATATTGCGACCGGTCACTACGTGCGTCGCGCCGATGTGAACGGCAAAAGCCAGCTGCTGCGCGGTCTGGACGGTAATAAAGATCAGAGCTATTTCCTTTATACGCTAAGCCATGAACAGATTGCACAAAGCCTGTTCCCGGTTGGCGAGCTGGAAAAGCCAGAAGTCCGTAAAATCGCTGAAGAGCTGGATCTGATCACCGCGAAGAAAAAAGACTCCACCGGTATCTGCTTTATTGGCGAGCGCAAATTCCGCGATTTCCTTGGTCGCTACCTGCCTGCGCAGCCGGGCAAAATTGTCACCGTCGATGGCGACGAAATTGGCCAGCATCAGGGGCTGATGTACCACACCCTCGGCCAGCGTAAAGGCCTGGGTATCGGCGGTACCAAAGACGGTAGCGAAGATCCGTGGTACGTGGTCGACAAAGATGTCGAAAACAATATTCTGATCGTCGCTCAGGGGCACGACCATCCGCGTCTGATGTCCGTTGGCCTGATCGCGCAACAGTTGCACTGGGTCGACCGTGAACCGCTCAAAGGTACCCTGCGCTGCACGGTAAAAACACGCTACCGTCAGACGGATATCCCTTGCACCATTACCGCGCTGGATGACGATCGCATTGACGTGCGTTTTGACGAGCCAGTTGCAGCCGTCACGCCGGGCCAGTCCGCCGTCTTCTACAGCGGTGATATCTGCCTGGGTGGTGGGATCATAGAACAGCGCCTGCCGCTGCCGGCCGTTTAACCCGATTGCACACATAAAGGAGAACGTGTGGCGAAGAACTATTATGACATCACCCTGGCACTGGCAGGAATTTGCCAGTCAGCCCGTCTGGTGCAACAGCTGGCGCATCAGGGTCATTG
This sequence comes from Enterobacter cloacae complex sp. 277I4, assembly GCF_050031465.1. Lineage (NCBI taxonomy): Bacteria > Pseudomonadati > Pseudomonadota > Gammaproteobacteria > Enterobacterales > Enterobacteriaceae > Enterobacter > Enterobacter cloacae complex sp. 277I4. The sequence continues at coordinate 1,962,791 of NZ_JBLGWC010000001.1, read as the reverse complement.
TGACGCTGACGCGCTGCACGTTTCGCTCAACAGCGTTATCGATCTCAACCCCGGTTCAACCCTGGGTGTCTTCGGTGGCAGCGAAATCAATCTTCGTCTCGGTCTTGAAACCTTGCTTGGCGTGCTTAATGCCAGCAGCCGTCAGGGATTAAACGCAGAGCTTACCCGTTATACGTTAAGCCTGATGGTGCTGGAACGTAAACTCAGCGCAGCGAAAGGCGCGCTGAATACGCTGGGTGACCGCATTGCCGGCTTGCAGCGTCAGCTCGACCATTTTGATCTGCAGTCTGAAACGCTGTTGAGCGCCATGGCCGGTATTTATGTTGATGTCATCAGTCCGCTGGGCCCGCGTATCCAGGTCACCGGTTCACCTGCCGTACTGCAAAGCCCGCAGGTTCAGGCAAAAGTACGCGCCTCGCTGCTGGCCGGTATCCGTGCCGCCGTGCTGTGGCATCAGGTTGGCGGTGGCCGCCTGCAGTTAATGTTTTCTCGTAATCGCCTGACGACTCAGGCAAAACAAATTCTTGCTCATTGTTAACCTCCCGGAGTTGCGAATTATGGAATTATCCTCACTGACCGCCGTATCCCCTGTCGATGGACGCTACGGCGATAAAGTCAGCGCGCTGCGCGGGATCTTCAGCGAATATGGCCTGCTGAAGTTCCGTGTTCAGGTTGAAGTACGCTGGCTGCAAAAGCTGGCCGCCCAGGCAGCAATCAAGGAAGTTCCTGCTTTTGACGCCCAGGCAAACGATTACCTTGATAAAATCGTTGCTGACTTCAATGAAGAAGATGCTGCTCGCATCAAGACCATTGAACGTACCACCAACCACGACGTAAAAGCGGTTGAGTACTTCCTGAAAGAGAAAGTGGCAAGCGTTCCGGCGCTGCACGCGGTGTCTGAATTCATTCACTTCGCCTGTACTTCTGAAGACATCAATAACCTGTCTCACGCATTGATGCTCTCTACCGCGCGCAAAGACGTGGTTCTGCCTTACTGGCGTAAAATCATTGACGCGGTGAAAGCGTTGTCTGTGGAATACCGCGACATTCCCCTGCTCTCCCGTACCCACGGTCAGCCCGCTACGCCATCCACGATGGGTAAAGAGATGGCTAACGTGGCATACCGTATGGAGCGTCAGTATCGTCAACTGGAACAGGTTGAGATCCTTGGTAAAATCAATGGCGCGGTAGGTAACTACAACGCCCATATTGCCGCTTACCCGGAAGTGGACTGGCATCAGTTCAGTGAAGAGTTCGTGACCTCCCTGGGAATTCAGTGGAACCCGTACACCACTCAGATTGAGCCGCACGACTATATCGCCGAGCTGTTCGACTGTATCGCCCGCTTCAACACCATTCTGATCGACTTCGACCGCGACGTGTGGGGTTATATCGCGCTGAACCACTTCAAGCAGAAGACCATCGCCGGTGAAATCGGCTCTTCAACCATGCCGCACAAAGTGAACCCGATTGACTTCGAAAACTCCGAAGGCAACCTGGGTCTGGCCAACGCCGTGTTGCAGCATATGGCGAGCAAACTGCCGGTTTCCCGCTGGCAGCGCGACCTGACCGACTCCACCGTGCTGCGTAACCTGGGCGTGGGGATTGGCTATGCGCTGATCGCCTATCAGTCCACCCTGAAAGGGGTGAGCAAGCTGGAAGTGAACCGCGATCGTCTGCTGGACGAGCTGGACCACAACTGGGAAGTGCTGGCCGAACCGATCCAGACCGTAATGCGTCGTTACGGCATCGAAAAACCGTATGAAAAACTGAAAGAGCTGACCCGCGGTAAACGTGTCGATGCGGAAGGTATGAAACAGTTTATCGATAGCCTCGAATTGCCGGAAGCGGAAAAAACCCGCCTGAAAGAGATGACACCAGCGAATTACATTGGCCGCGCCATCACCATGGTCGACGAGCTGAAGTAATCTCCCCCGCCCCCTTTTCGCCCGAAAAGGGGGCTGCTTTTTCCCCGGTTTACTCAATGTTTATCCCCACAACAACATAATCAGCGTTAAACTATTCATACTATTAATTCTGGGAGAAAGATGATGCGCGTACTGGTTGTTGAGGATAACGCATTGCTACGTCATCACCTGAAGGTTCAGCTTCAGGAGATGGGACATCAGGTGGATGATGCGGAAGATGCAAAAGAAGCCGATTATTATCTCAATGAACACCTGCCGGATATCGCCATCGTTGATCTCGGGTTACCTGACGAAGACGGGCTGTCATTGATTCGCCGCTGGCGCAGCCACGATGTCTCCCTTCCTGTCCTGGTGCTGACCGCGCGTGAAGGCTGGCAGGACAAAGTGGAAGTGCTCAGTGCCGGTGCCGATGATTACGTCACCAAACCGTTTCATATTGAAGAAGTGGCGGCACGCATGCAGGCCCTGTTACGCCGCAACAGCGGGCTCGCCTCCCAGGTGATTTCCCTTCCACCTTTCCAGGTGGATCTCTCCCGTCGGGAATTCTCAATCAACAATGAAGTCATCAAACTGACGGCCTTCGAATACACCATCATGGAAACGCTGATCCGTAACAACGGTAAAGTAGTGAGCAAAGACTCCTTAATGCTCCAGCTTTATCCGGATGCCGAACTGCGTGAGAGTCACACCATTGATGTGCTGATGGGCCGTTTGCGTAAGAAGATTCAGGCGCAGTATCCGCATGATGTGATCACAACCGTGCGCGGTCAGGGCTACCTGTTCGAATTACGCTAAATGAAACGACTTATGCGGCACATTATGCCCCTTTCACTGCGGGTTCGCTTTTTGCTGGCCACAGCCGCCGTTGTGCTGGTGCTGTCGCTTTCTTACGGCATGGTGGCGCTGGTTGGTTACAGCGTCAGTTTTGATAAAACGACCTTTCGTCTGCTGCGCGGTGAGAGCAACCTGTTTTATACCCTCGCAAAGTGGGAAAACAACCAGATCAGCGTCGAGATGCCGGAGAATCTTAACCAGCAGAGTCCCACGCTGGCGCTGATTTACAATGAAAAAGGGAAACTGCTGTGGGCACAGCGTGATGTTCCCTGGCTGGTGAAAAGCATCCGCCCGGAATGGCTGAAAACCAACGGATTCCATGAAATTGAAGCCGATCTGAATACCACCAGCAGCCTGCTGCGCGAAGATCGCTCTCTGCAAAAAAAGCTGAATGAGATCCGCGCCGATGACGCCGAAACAGAAATGACCCACTCCGTCGCCATCAATCTCTATCCCGCCACGCCTGACATGCCGCAGCTGACCATCGTAGTGGTGGATACCATCCCCGTCGAGCTTAAACGCTCTTATCGGGTCTGGGGCTGGTTCGTCTACGTGCTGGCTGCCAATCTGCTGCTGGTCATACCGCTGCTGTGGATTGCTGCCTGGTGGAGTTTGCGCCCGATTGAATCGCTGGCGAAAGAGGTTCGCGAGCTGGAGGAGCATCATCGCGAGAAGCTTAATCCTGAGACAACGCGTGAGCTAACAAGTCTGGTGCGTAACCTTAACCGCCTGCTGAAAAGTGAACGCGAGCGCTACGATAAATACCGCACCACGTTGACTGACCTCACTCACAGCCTGAAGACCCCGCTGGCCGTCATGCAAAGCACCCTGCGATCCATGCGCAGCTCCAGAATGAGCGTCGATGATGCCGAGCCGGTGATGCTGGAGCAGATCAGCCGTATTTCGCAGCAAATTGGCTACTATCTTCATCGCGCCAGCATGCGTTCCGGCAGCGCCCTGCTGAGCCGGGAGCTGCACCCCGTGGCACCACTGCTGGATAACCTGACCTCTGCGCTGAATAAGGTGTATCAGCGTAAAGGGGTGAACATCAGTCTCGATATCTCTCCTGAAATCAGTTTCGTCGGCGAAAAGAATGATTTCATGGAGGTGATGGGTAACCTGCTCGATAACGCCTGTAAATATTGTCTGGAGTTCGTGGAAGTTTCCGCCCGTCAGACGGACAACGAGCTGCACATCATTGTTGAGGATGATGGCCCGGGGATCCCGCGCAACAAACGTGACGTGGTATTTGATCGCGGTCAGCGTGCGGATACATTGCGTCCCGGCCAGGGGGTGGGGTTGTCCGTCGCACGCGAGATTGTCGACCAGTACGACGGCAAAATCGAAACCGGTGAAAGTTTACTTGGCGGTGCCAGAATGGAAGTGATTTTTGGCCGTCAGCAGCCCACATCGAACGATAGTTAGCCCGTTATGTGAAAAATGCGCGGATCTCGCACCCAGGCTTCTGCGCTTCCGTTATAATCCGACTCAGTAAGAGCCTGCGGAATAAAAAAATATGGATTATCACTTAGCACTGAACTGGCCCGAGTTTATTGAACGCTACTGGCAGAAACGCCCGGTAGTTCTTAAGCGCGGGTTCAGCAATTTTGTCGACCCTATCTCGCCTGACGAACTGGCTGGCCTGGCCATGGAAAACGAAGTCGACAGCCGCCTGGTGAGCCACCAGGATGGAAAATGGCAGGTCAACCATGGTCCTTTCGAAAGCTACGATCACCTCGGTGAAAATAACTGGTCATTACTGGTGCAGGCGGTCAACCACTGGCACGAGCCGACGGCAGCCTTAATGCGCCCGTTCCGCGCCCTGCCCGACTGGCGAATGGACGATCTGATGATCTCCTTCTCCGTGCCAGGGGGCGGCGTTGGCCCACATCTGGATCAGTACGATGTGTTTATCATTCAGGGGACCGGCCGCCGTCGCTGGCGCGTGGGTGAAAAAGTGCCGATGAAACAGCACTGCCCGCATCCTGACCTGCTTCAGGTAGATCCGTTTGACGGGATCATCGACGAAGAGCTGGAGCCGGGAGATATTCTTTATATTCCGCCGGGATTCCCACATGAAGGCTACTCGCTGGAAAACTCCCTCAATTATTCTGTCGGATTCCGCGCGCCAAGTGGTCGTGAGATGATCAGCGGTTTTGCCGATTACGTACTGCAACGCGAGCTTGGCAGCCATCGCTACAGCGATCCGGATGTGCCCTCCCGCGAGCATCCGGCAGACATTCTGCCAGCAGAACTGGATAAGCTGCGCGGCATGATGCTGGATCTGATCAACGAGCCGGAACATTTCAGACAGTGGTTTGGTGAATTTATCAGCCAGTCACGTCACGAGCTGGATGTGGCACCTCCGGAGCCGCCGTATCAGGCCGACGAGATTTATGATGCGCTGCAGCAGGGTGACAAGCTGGTTCGCCTGGGTGGGTTACGCGTGCTGCGCATCGGTGAAGATGTCTTCGTCAACGGCGAGAAGCTGGATTCTCCGCATCGCCCGGCGCTGGAAGCCATCGCCAGCCATCTGGTACTGACTGCCGATACCTTTGGCGACGCCCTGGAAGATCCCTCTTTCCTCGCCATGCTTGCCGCGCTGGTCAACAGCGGATATTGGTTCTTTGAGGACTGAGTTGTAATGTATTGCCGGGTGGCGGCTACGCCTTACCCGGCCTACCTGTTCCCGTAGGCCCGGTAAGCGCAGCGCCACCGGGCGATGTCTTAACGCTTCGCGGTTAACTCCGCAATCCGCACAATCACCTTCACCGCTTTCTCCATTCCTTCCAGCGTCACAAACTCATGCTTACCATGATAGTTGTATCCCCCGGTAAAGAGATTCGGGCACGGCAATCCCATGAAGGACAGTTGCGAACCGTCGGTGCCGCCGCGAATCGGCTTCAGCACCGGTTCAATATCGCAGTCGCGCATGGCCTGCTGGGCGATATCCAGGATATGCGGATGCTCCATAACCTTCTCGCGCATATTGTAGTAGCTGTCTTCAATAATCAGCTCAATATAGCAGTCCGGGTGTAGCCCCTTACCCACCTTCTTCGCGATTTCCATCATCTTACGCTTGCGTGCTTCGAACGCTTTACGGTCAAAGTCACGCACGATGTAGTGCATCTGCGCGCTGTCCACCGTGCCTTTGATGCTGGTCAGGTGGTAAAAACCTTCATAACCTTCGGTCTGCTCCGGGCTCTCATTCGCCGGGACTTCCGCATGAATACGGGACGCCAGCGACAGCGCATTCACCATCACACCTTTGGCGGAGCCAGGATGCACATTATTACCCACAATTTTGATGGTCACGGACGCGGCATTGAAGTTTTCAAACTCCAGTTCGCCCACGCCACCGCCGTCCACGGTATAGGCCCACTGCGCGTTAAAGGCTTCGACATCAAAATGTTTCGCCCCCTTGCCCACCTCTTCATCCGGCGTAAAGGCCACACGGATATCACCGTGCGGAATATTTTTTCCTTTCAGCACCGCCAGTGCCGTCATGATCTCCGCGATACCCGCTTTGTCATCTGCCCCCAGCAGCGTTTTGCCATCCGTGGTGATCAGCGTCTGCCCGAGCAGCTGATGCAGCACCGGGAACATCACCGGCGAAAGCACTTCGTCACCTATTCCCAGCGCAATGTCACCGCCACGGTAGTTTTCCACAATCTGCGGATTAACATGTTTACCGCTAAAATCCGGAGAGGTGTCGACATGGGAGATAAAGCCAATCGCCGGAATATCACCGGGGACGTTGGCAGGCAGCGTTCCCATCACAGTGCCTTTTTCGCTCAGGGTGACATTGACCAGCCCCATGGCCTCAAGCTGCTCTTTGAGCAGGTTTAATAACTTCCACTGGCCTTCGGTGCTTGGCACCTGGCGGACACCCGGTTTAGATTGGGTATCCAGCGAAACGTACTGTAAAAAACGCTCAAGTAATTTATCCATGCAGTCACCCTCACTTTTTGTGACAACATTATCAATAAGCATCAAAACGCAAATATTGCGTCAGGTCACTTTTATCCCGCAAACGAGAATATTTAATGAGATGGTCACTCCCTCCTTCCCGGTACTATGCTGAGGACAGGCTTTCATTCGGAGAACTATCATGGAAAACATTGCGCTCATTGGTATCGATCTGGGTAAAAACTCTTTCCATATTCATTGCCAGGATCGTCGCGGGAAGGCTGTTTACCGTAAAAAATTTACCCGGCCAAAGTTGATCGAATTTTTGGCGACATGCCCCGCTACAACCATCGCAATGGAAGCCTGTGGCGGTTCTCACTTTATGGCACGCAAGTTGGAAGAGTTGGGGCATTCCCCAAAGCTGATATCACCACAATTTGTCCGCCCGTTCGTTAAAAGCAATAAAAACGACTTTGTCGACGCCGAAGCTATTTGTGAAGCTGCATCGCGTCCGTCTATGCGTTTTGTGCAGCCCAGAACGGAATCTCAGCAGGCAATGCGGGCTCTGCATCGTGTCCGTGAATCCCTGGTTCAGGATAAGGTAAAAACAACCAATCAAATGCATGCTTTTCTGCTGGAATTTGGCATTAGCGTTCCCCGAGGAGCTGCCGTTATTAGCCGACTGAGTACCATTCTTGAGGATAATAGTTTGCCTCTTTACCTCAGCCAGTTATTGCTGAAATTACAACAGCATTATCACTATCTTGTTGAGCAGATTAAAGATTTGGAATCCCAGTTGAAACGAAAGTTGGACGAAGATGAGGTTGGACAGCGCTTGCTGAGCATTCCCTGCGTCGGAACACTGACAGCGAGTACTATTTCAACTGAGATTGGCGACGGGAAGCAGTACGCCAGCAGCCGTGACTTTGCGGCGGCAACAGGGCTTGTACCTCGGCAGTACAGCACGGGAGGTAGGACGACATTGCTGGGAATTAGTAAGCGAGGTAATAAAAAGATCCGAACTTTGTTGGTTCAATGTGCCAGGGTATTCATACAAAAACTGGAACACCAGTCTGGCAAATTGGCCGATTGGGTCAGGGATTTACTGTGCCGGAAAAGCAACTTTGTCGTCACTTGTGCTCTGGCAAACAAGCTGGCCAGAATAGCCTGGGCCCTAACGGCACGACAGCAAACTTATGTAGCATAACGGCAGAAATACACCGGTTTAAAGAATTACTGATCTGGTTTTGCGAATACTGATATTGATGATACTAACGGCCCACCGGCCTGTTGAGGAACCTGTAAAACGGAAAGGCTCATTGAAGCCGTATATTTTCTGGAGGTTCATCAGGCGCGGAACTCATCAAGGCGCGGGAATAAAATCCCATTCAGACGCCGGATAGATTCAAGCAAGCCAACTTGTCGTCAAAATCGGTGTTGCAAAAACGGGAGTGACCATAGATTCCGTTTATATCGTGTACGTCAGTAAATGTAGCTTATGAATCAGTGACAAGGATTGGCGATTACAGTGGTTTGCCGTAGAATGTCCGCCCTCATTACGAGTCACCAAGGTGGTTACACACAAACCCCGCTTCGGTCTGCTGCCCGGAGCGTCTATATGGGACAGCGCAAAAATTGAATACTCAATCCCGTTCACGTTCACCACTGGTGCAACTGGAACGAATTCGTAAAAGTTTTGATGGTAAAGATGTCATTTCCGACCTCAACCTGACCATCAATAATGGTGAATTCCTCACGCTGCTTGGCCCTTCTGGCTGCGGCAAGACAACCGTACTGCGCCTTATCGCCGGGCTGGAAAGCGTCGATAGCGGCCATATCCACCTTGAAAAGCAGGACATTACCCAGGTCCCCGCTGAAGATCGTCACGTTAACACCGTCTTTCAAAGCTATGCTTTGTTCCCGCACATGACCGTGTTTGAAAACGTTGCGTTTGGTCTGCGGATGCAAAAAACACCGGCCAGCGAGATCCCGCCGCGCGTGACCGAGGCTCTACGGATGGTACAGCTGGAGGAGTTTGCTCAACGCAAACCGCATCAGCTGTCTGGTGGTCAACAGCAACGTGTGGCCATCGCCCGTGCGGTGGTCAACAAACCGCGTCTGCTTCTGCTGGATGAGTCCCTCTCCGCGCTGGACTACAAACTGCGCAAGCAGATGCAGAACGAGCTTAAGGCCCTGCAGCGTAAGCTCGGCATCACCTTCGTCTTTGTGACGCATGACCAGGAAGAAGCGCTCACCATGTCTGACCGTATCGTGGTGATGCGTGATGGTAAAATCGAGCAGGACGGCACGCCGCGTGAAATTTACGAAGAGCCGAAAAACCTGTTTGTGGCGAGCTTCATTGGCGAGATCAATATCTTCAACGCCACGGTTGTCGAGCGTCTGGATGAGCAGCGCGTTCGGGCGAATGTCGAAGGCCGCGAGTGCAATATCACCGTTAATTTTGCCGTTGAGAAGGGACAAAAGCTCAACGTGCTGTTACGCCCGGAAGATCTGCGCGTCGAGGAGATCCACGGCAATGCGCAAGCCGAAGGATTGATCGGCTATATCCGCGAGCGTAATTACAAGGGGATGACGCTGGAATCCGTTGTCGAACTGGAAAACGGTAAGATGGTGATGGTCAGCGAGTTCTTTAACGAGGACGACCCGGACTTTGATCACTCGCTCGATCAAAAAATGGTTATTAACTGGGTAGAAAGCTGGGAGGTTGTGCTGGCTGATGAAGAACACAAGTAAATTCCAGAATGTGGTGATTGCCACGATCGTCGGTTGGCTTGTGTTGTTTGTCTTTTTACCCAACCTGATGATCATCGCCACCAGCTTCCTGACCCGCGACGATGCCCACTTTGTGGCGCTGGTCTTTACGCTGGATAACTACTCACGTCTGCTCGATCCGCTCTACTTTGATGTGCTGCTGCACTCATTGAACATGGCGCTGATCGCCACCGTTGCCTGCCTGGTGCTGGGGTATCCCTTCGCGTGGTTCCTGGCGCGTCTGCCACAAAAAATCCGCCCGCTGCTGCTCTTTTTACTGATTGTGCCGTTCTGGACCAACTCCTTAATTCGCATCTACGGGCTGAAAATTTTCCTCAGCACCAAAGGCTATCTGAACGAGTTTCTGCTGTGGCTGGGGGTGATTGATACGCCAATCCGCATTATGTTTACCCCGGGCGCGGTGATTATTGGTCTGGTCTATATCCTGCTGCCGTTTATGGTGATGCCGCTCTACTCCAGCATTGAGAAGCTGGATAAACCGCTGCTGGAAGCGGCCAAAGATCTGGGGGCGAATAAGCTGCAGACCTTTATCCGCATTATCATTCCGCTGACGATGCCCGGCATTATCGCAGGCTGTCTGCTGGTGATGCTTCCGGCGATGGGCTTGTTCTACGTCTCTGACCTGATGGGCGGTGCGAAAAACCTGCTGATCGGAAACGTGATTAAGAGCCAGTTCCTTAACATTCGCGACTGGCCGTTCGGCTCCGCCACCAGCATTACGCTGACGGTGGTGATGGGTCTGATGCTGCTGGTTTACTGGCGCGCGTCGCGGCTGCTGAATAAGAAGGTGGAACTCGAATGATCGGTCGACTGCTTCGCGGCGGTTTTATGACCGCCATTTACGCTTACCTGTATATTCCGATTATCATTTTGATCGTGAACTCGTTCAACAGTTCACGCTTCGGGATCAACTGGCAGGGCTTTACCACTAACTGGTACAGCCTGCTGATGAACAACGACAGCCTGCTCCAGGCCGCGCAGCACTCATTAACCATGGCGATTTTTTCAGCAACGTTCGCCACGCTGATTGGTTCGCTCACCGCCGTGGCACTGTATCGCTACCGCTTTCGCGGTAAACCGTTCGTCAGCGGCATGCTGTTTGTGGTGATGATGTCACCGGATATCGTCATGGCGATTTCTCTGCTGGTACTGTTTATGCTGCTGGGTGTCCAGCTCGGCTTCTGGTCGCTGCTGTTTTCCCACATCACCTTCTGCCTGCCATTTGTGGTGGTGACGGTCTATGCACGCCTGAAAGGCTTTGATGTGCGTATGCTGGAGGCCGCAAAAGATCTCGGCGCCAGCGAGATGACCATTTTGCGCAAAATTATCCTGCCGCTGGCGATGCCCGCCGTCGCGGCCGGGTGGCTGCTCAGCTTCACCCTGTCGATGGATGACGTTGTGGTCTCCTCTTTTGTGACCGGGCCGAGCTATGAAATTCTGCCGTTGAAAATCTATTCGATGGTGAAAGTCGGCGTCTCGCCTGAGGTGAACGCGCTGGCGACCATACTGTTAGTGTTCTCTCTGGTACTGGTGATTGCCAGCCAGATTATTGCTCGTGATAAAACAAAATCTCAGGGGACAATGAAATGAAAAAAATGCTTGCCGCTGCGGCACTGGTGCTCGGAATGGGCGTCGCGCACGCTGATGACAGCAAAACGCTCTACTTCTATAACTGGACTGAGTATGTGCCGCCGGGTCTGCTGGAGCAGTTCACCAAAGAGACGGGCATTAAGGTCATCTACTCTACCTACGAGTCCAATGAAACCATGTACGCCAAGCTTAAAACGTACAAGGACGGCGCGTACGATCTGGTGGTGCCATCGACCTACTTCGTCGACAAGATGCGTAAAGAGGGCATGATCCAGAAGATCGACAAGTCGAAGCTGACCAACTTCAACAACCTCGATCCGCAGATGCTCAACAAACCGTTCGATCCGAACAACGACTACTCCATTCCGTACATCTGGGGTGCGACCGCCATCGGGGTTAACAGCGAAGCAATCGATCCTAAAACCGTCACCCAGTGGGCCGACCTGTGGAAGCCTGAATACAAAGGCAGCCTGCTGTTAACCGACGATGCCCGTGAAGTGTTCCAGGTGGCGCTGCGCAAGCTGGGTTACTCGGGCAACACAACGGACCCGAAAGAGATTGAAGCGGCCTATAACGAGCTGAAAAAACTGATGCCTAACGTGGCGGCGTTCAACTCCGATAACCCGGCGAACCCGTACATGGAAGGAGAAGTGAATCTCGGCATGGTGTGGAACGGCTCTGCATGGGTTGCGCGTCAGGCCGGTACGCCGCTGGAGGTCGTCTGGCCGAAAGAAGGCGGTATCTTCTGGATGGACAGCCTGGCTATTCCTGCCAATGCGAAAAACGTTGACGGTGCCCTGAAGCTCATTAACTTCCTGCTGCGCCCGGACGTGGCGAAGCAGGTTGCCGAGACTATTGGCTACCCAACGCCAAACCTGGCCGCCCGCAAGCTACTGAAGCCTGAAGTGGCGAATGATAAATCCCTCTACCCGGATGCCGACACCATCAGCAAAGGTGAATGGCAAAACGATGTCGGCGACGCGAGCCGTCTGTATGAAGAGTATTACCAGAAATTAAAAGCCGGCCGATAAGGGCCGCAGTCTGGCTCCTCACGTCGCCACGCCGTGAGGGGCCTTAACCCGCCGCATTTTCCCCCGCCCAGATCGTCGCCATTCTCATGGCATCGACAACGTCGTCATCCGACAGCCCAAGACCGTTCGCTATCCTGGCCGCCTCCTCCCACTCCTGCTGTTCATAGTGGCGGCACAGCGTCACCATATCGGCTAACACGCCTTCCTGATGACACAGGGCCTGGCTGACAGCCTGCGGCACCGCAATTTGCTTCATCAACTCCGCCATTGGCAATTCAAGCAAGGTATCAAGCAGAGAGAACAGGCCACACATAAACGCGTTTTCCGCGAGCCCCGGCGCAGGCATCTTCTCTGCAATCAGCTCACAGAATTTGCCCCGCATCATGCTCAGAGGATACAGCTCGTCGACGGTGTCGTTGCCGGCACTGGCCAGCACCACCACCGCAACAAAGCGTCGCAGCTGATTTTCCCCCAGATACCTGAGGACTTCGCTGAGCGTTAACTTGCTAAAATTGCAGGCACCGACGTGTTTAAACGCCGTGTGTTTCATATAACGCATGATCTTATAGGACAAGGTGAGATCGGTTTTTATTAACGACTCGATGATCCGAAAATCAGGTTTATTCCGCCCTACTTCCATCTGCAGGCGGAAAATCGCCAGTTGATTTTGTGATAAGCGTTTATATTTAATCACTTCAGGGCGACAGAAAAAGTAACCCTGAAAAAGCGAAAAACCGGCATCACGATAGCGTTTGAATTCCTCTTTAGTCTCAACTTTTTCAGCGAGATACTTTATATGGTGGGTCAGGTTTTTGCGAGTATTCAGGTAATCCTGAATTTGCGCTAAGGTATAATTTCTGACATCAAATTTAAGTACAGAAATATAGGGTAAAAAGCGATCCCATTCCGGCGCGAGGGTAAAATCATCAAGCGCAAAGCGATATCCGTGCGCATTCATCTCTTTCACAGCCTGCAATAACGCCTCGCCGGGAACCGCATCTTCAAGGATCTCAATGACCACGCTCTCCTTGTCCAGCGCTTCACCGCTGCGGTCGATGACCATTCTGGATGGAAAGTTGATAAACAAGGTCTGTGTCCCGGCGATACGCTGAGACGGTACAGATAAAAAATGATCGGATATCATTCTGGATGTTGCATATTCTGCCGATACATCCGGAAAACGGTTTGCCATCCCATCCCTGAAAAGCAGTTCATAAGCTACCGTATTCATATCCGGGTTAAAAATGGGTTGTCTCGCAATAAATCCGTACATATCCCATCCTCCTTATCGACGTTATATTTATTAGCATCCTCTTTCTACACCACGATAACGAGCATTATTAAGCACTATTTTGAGTGAATGCACAAAATAATAGCATCCACACTAATTAACAGGGCTTATATTGTGGTTTAGTAAACATCATTAATGGTAATTTCAGCGGACGAGTTTATAAAAAAAAAGCACCCACTGAATGGGTGCCTTTTCACACTGTCGCCATTACAGACCTTTGAGCAGCTTGTCGACGAACTCGGGTACGACCTCGCTTGCCAGCCCATAGTGCTTCTCTTCAAACTCGCTTCCCACCTGGCTGGGTTCGAGGTTGAGCTCTACGGTATGCGCACCGTGCAGACGCGCTTCGTGAACAAACCCCGCCGCCGGATAGACATGCCCTGACGTACCAATGGCGATAAACACATCCGCCATGGCCAGCGCGCTGTAAATCTCATCCATCCCCAGCGGCATTTCACCAAACCAGACCACATGCGGACGCAGACGCGAAGGGAACTGGCAGCAGTGACATTTATCCTCAGGCAGCACGTCCTCTTTCCAGTCCAGCACCTGGCCGCTCCAGGCACAGCGCACCTTCAGTAGCTCGCCGTGCATGTGGATGATGTTTTTGTTGCCGGCTCGCTCGTGCAGGTTATCAATGTTCTGCGTAACCAGCAGAAAACGGTCACCCAGCGCCTCCTCCAGCTTCGCCAGCGCCAGGTGCGCCGGATTAGGCGCTATTTCTGGCTGCTGAAGCTGACGACGGCGGGCATTGTAAAATGCCTGCACAAGATCCGGGTCACGGGCGAAGCCTTCTGGTGTCGCCACATCCTCCACACGGTGCTCTTCCCACAACCCGTCCGCAGCACGGAAGGTTCGAATACCGGACTCGGCAGAGATCCCCGCCCCGGTCAGCACCACCACTCTGGGTTTATCCATCGCTTCTGGCATCATTCTGTCTCTGAAAAAGATCCGCTGGCGCAAGCGCTCACGTAAGCGGCGTTTATTTTTGCGAAAACGGCTGAGTCGACCCTGGCGACGCGACAGCATAGTAACCTCGTAAACTAGTCGGTGAGATGAAGGAATGCGGCTCCGCGCATGCCTCCTGCGTCCCCGTGTCGCGCACGTTCAATACGCGGCACGCGGGCGACTGGCAATAAATGTCGGGGCAGACGCCCGGACAGGTGTTCCGTTATCGCGGTAAAGTTTGATAACCCGCCCCCAATCACCAGCAGATCCGGATCGACGATGGTGAGGATATTCCCCAGACACACCGCCAGCAGATCGAGATAACGTTCAACGTGCTCTCGCGCCTGCGCATCGCCTTGCTCCCACAGGGTAATGATTTGAGGGGCTTCGAGTTTCTGATGATAGAAGTGTTCGTAAAGCCATGCAAACCCACGACCTGACAGGTAGTTCTCAATACAGCCATGCTGACCACAGCCGCAGCGGGTAAGCGGGAAATCGCGTCCCACGACCTCAAGCGCGTCTACCGGTAAACGGATATGACCAAACTCTCCCGTGATATAGCTGCGCCCGGTGATCGGTTTGCCATTAATAACAATTCCCCCGCCAACGCCGGTGCCAAGGATCAACCCCATCACCAGCGGATAGTGACGGAATTCATCATCCCAGGCTTCAGAGAGCGCAAAGCAGTTGGCATCGTTATCTAAACGCACGTCGCGTTCAAGGAGAGCAGAGAGATCGGCGCGCAGCGGTTTGCCGCTGGCAGCAGGTACGTTGGCGGCATACAGCGTGCCGTCGTCGGTTTCAGGCATGCCTGGAATACCGATGCCGACGCTGCCTTTCACGCCAAAGCGTTCATCCGCTTGCGCCACCAGCGCGGCAATGGCGGTTAAAAATTCATCGTAGCTTTCGCGCGGCGTGGGAACGCGGGTTTCCCACTGCAGTTTGAGATCGTTATCAAACGCGCCGAGCGCAATTTTGGTGCCGCCAATATCAAATCCGTAATACATAACGCATTCCTCTTTTAACCTGGCGGCCCGTAAGCCGCTAGATCATGACGTAATTACTGGCCACTTAATACCCTCGCCGGATCAATTCGGCTTGCGCGACGCGCCGGATACCAGCTTGCCAGCAGACTCAGTAAAAGTGCTGTAACCAGCACATAAATAACGTCCAGCCAGTGCAATTCAGACGGCAGGAAGTCAATAAAATAGATATCACCCGACAGGAACTGGTGGCCGATCAGCTTCTCAATCCCGTTGATGATTGGCGTGAGCTGTAACGACACCACGACGCCAATCACCACCCCGCACAGGCTACCGAACAGCCCCGCCAGCAGACCATACCAGACGAAGATGGCGCGAATAAGACCGTCCTTTGCCCCAAGGGTACGCAGAACCGCGATGTCGCCACTTTTGTCTTTGACCGCCATAACCAGCGTCGAGACGATATTAAAGCACGCTACACCAATCACCAGCACCATCGCCAGATACATGATGGCGCGGATCATCTGGATATCACGATACATATACCCGTAAGTGCCGATCCAGCTTTTGATGTAGACATAGTTATTGGTCACGCTGCCCGCATCACGCACCAGTTTATTGGCATTGAAGACGTCGTTAACCTTAATGGCGATGCCCGTCACGCTGTCGCCCATGTCCAGATACTGACGTGCGTCTTCCAGCGGTACCATTGCAAAGCTGTGATCGAGTTGACCGCTCAGTTGCAGGATGCCGGTGACGTGCAGACGCACGCGCTTAGGCTGCTGCAATTTATGGTCAGCGCTGGCGTTTGGGATCATGATCGACACCCAGTCGCCCTGCTTCACTTTCAGCGCGTCGGCCACACCTTTGCCCATGATGATCTGTTGCTCACCGGCCTTAAAGTTTGCCCACGCACCGTTCTGCACATACTTCGGCAGCGCGCTCAGACGCGCCTCCTGCGCCGGGTTCACCCCTTTCACCTGGATGGCGCGCAGGTTAACACCGCTTTCCACCAGCCCTGTGAAGTTAATATAAGGTGCAGCGGCGGCAATGCCCGGCACGTTTTCCACTTTGCTGAGGGCATCATGCCAGTTGTTCCACGGCTGATTAACCGGTTCGATTTCGCCGTGCGGCACAACGGCCAGAATACGGTTATTCAGCTCACGCTCAAAACCGTTCATGGCGCTTAATCCCACAATCAATACCGCCACGCCGAGCGCAATACCGATGGTGGAGATCACCGAGATCAGGGAGACCATCCCGCCGCGACGGCGGCCACGACTGAAGCGTAGCCCGATGAGTAACGATAACGGTGAGGCCATTACTCCGCTCCCATCAGAGTCAGTTCAGCGTTCAGATGACCATCACGCATCTCAAGCTGGCGCCCCATCCGTTTTGCCAGCTGCAAATCGTGGGTCACCACCAGAAACGCCGTCCCCTGTGAGGCATTCAGCTCACCCAGAAGCTGGAAAATACTGTCAGCATTGCGCGCATCCAGGTTGCCGGTTGGTTCATCCGCCAGCACCAGACGCGGGTTGTTCACCAGCGCACGGGCAATTGCTACACGCTGACGCTCGCCACCGGACAGCTCAGACGGACGGTGGTCACCGCGATGCCCCAGGCCTACGGCTTTCAGCATGTCGCTGGCACGGGCATTAATTTCTGCCGGTTTCTTTTTACCAATCAGCAAAGGCATCGCCACGTTTTCCAGCGCAGTGAAATCTGGCAACAGATGGTGGAACTGGTAGATAAAGCCCAGCTCACGGTTACGCAGCTCCGCTTTTGCCGCAGAAGACATTTTGCTCATCGGCTGGCCTGAGAAAATTACGTCGCCACTGGTCGGCGTATCCAGCCCGCCCAGCAGGTGTAATAAGGTACTTTTGCCGGAACCGGAGCTGCCGACAATCGCCATCATCTCGCCTTCGCCCACGCTGAAGCTCACATTGTGCAGCACATCAGTCTGTACAGAGCCTTCCTGATAGCGTTTGGACAGGTTGTCGCATTGCAACAGGATCTTATTCATAACGTAAAGCCTCAGCGGGTTGAGTGGCGGCAGCGCGCCAGGAAGGATAGAGCGTAGAAAGCAGCGCAATGGCCATCGCGGCCAGCGCAATACCGACCACCTGCAGCGGTTCGATAGCAACCGGCAGCGCCGCGCCATCAAGCAGCGCGCCGATGATCGGCATTAAGTTATTCAACTGACTGGCCAGCAGCGCCCCGAGAACGGCCCCGAGTAACGCGCCAATGATCCCGGCGCTGGCCCCCTGCACCATAAAGACGGCCATAATCTGGCGCGGCGTCAGCCCCTGGGTTTGCAGGATGGCAACTTCGCCCTGCTTTTCCATTACCATCAGACCAAGCGAGGTGATGATGTTAAACGCCGCGACCGCGACGATCAGGCTCAGCAGCAGGCCCATCATATTTTTTTCCATACGCACAGCCTGGAACAGTTCGCCTTTACGCTCGCGCCAGTCCTGCCATTTTGTGCCTTCCGGCAAGGTTTGCTGGCTGAGGGTATCGACCTTCAGCGGTGCGTCGAGCCACAGACGCCAGCCGGTAATGTTGCCCACCGGATAACGCATCAGACGCGAAGCATCCTGGATATTCATGAGCATCTGGTAGCCGTCAACTTCGCTGTTGGCGGCAAACGTGCCAATAACCGTGAACAGACGCTGGCTGGGCAAACGTCCCATCGGCGTAAACTGGCTGGCAGACGGCACCATCACGCGCAGCTGGTCGCCACGGTTCACGCCAAGCTGCCCGGCAAGCTGCTCGCCGAGGATCACGTTGTATTTTCCCGCTTCCAGATCGCTTTGCTTCACGTTGACCAGATACGGCGTGAGCGGATCTTTTTGCGCCGGGTCAATCCCCAGCATGACGCCCACCGCCACGCTGCGGGCGCTTTGCAGGACGACATCGCCCGTTGTCACCGGCGCAACGCGCGTGACACCCTGTAACTTCGCCGCACTTTCCGGCAGTTGTTGCGGGTTAACGGAACCGTTGGTTGAAGAGAGAATGGCCTGCGGCATCAGCCCCAGGATGTTGTTTTGCAGCTCGCGCTCAAAGCCGTTCATGACGGAAAGCACCGTCACCAGAGCCATCACGCCAAGCGTAATGCCAATAGTCGAAAGCCAGGAGACAAAGCGACCGAAACGGTCCGCGGCGCGCCCACGCATGTAGCGTAAGCCTATGAAGAGTGCGACAGGTTGATACATGAAGTCCGTCTGTTTGCTGATAGCAGACCCACGAGTATATAAGCGAATCCGTTAAGCGTAAATGACTGAAACCGTAAGCTTTGGTAATCATTTTTCTGAAAAATTCAGATAAATCAGAATGCTACTCTTCGAATTATGGCGCTACACCCTCCACCTTTTCCGAAAAACTTCCTGATACAGACTGTTTCCCGTTACATCCCGGCTGCGTTTACCAACAATTGTTCGTTCGTTTATGGCAATAAGGTAGTTGCGAACAATGAAGCAAAAAGCATTATGGATTAACCAGATAAAGGGGCTGTGTATCTGCCTGGTGGTGATCTATCATTCGGTTATCACATTTTATCCCCATCTGACGGGGCTACAACATCCGTTGTCCGGTCTTCTCGCCAAATGCTGGGTCTATTTTAACCTTTATCTCGCGCCCTTCCGTATGCCGGTATTTTTCTTCATATCCGGTTATCTCATCCGTCGCTATATTGACGAGGTGAACTGGCGCACCAGTTTTGACAAACGGATCTGGAGCATTGTCTGGGTCCTTGCGCTGTGGGGCGTATTGCAATGGCAGGCGCTGAGCCACCTCAATGCCTGGCTGGCACCTGAACGTGAGCTGGCCACCTCCTCGAACGCCGCGTATGCCGATTCACTTTCCGGGTTTGTGCGGGGTATGCTCACCGCCAGCACCAGCCTGTGGTATCTGTACGCCCTGGTGGTCTATTTCACGCTATGTAAACTGCTTAGCCGCTGGAAGCTGCCCGTACTGGGGCTGCTGGCACTGGCCAGCATCACGATCAATTTCCTGCCGCTGCCGTGGTGGGGAATGAACAGCGTGGTACGCAATATGATCTACTACAGTCTTGGCGCGTGGTATGGCGCAGAGCTGATGGCCTGGATGAAGGGGCTGAACCTGCGTCGCACCTGGCTGGCGCTGGCCGCTTTTGCTGCGGTCTCCATGGTACTGTGGTTTGCTAACGTTCCGCTGCTGCTTTCCCTGCTGTCGATCGTGCTGATCATGAAGCTTTTCTATAGCCTCGAGCAGCGTTATGCCGTTCATCCCAGCAACCTGCTTAACGTTATCGGCTCAAACACCATCGCTATCTACACCACGCACCGCATCCTGATAGAGGCCTTCAGCCTGTTCCTGATCGGTGAGATGAATGCTGCCTACTGGCCGGTCTGGGCCGAGCTTGCCTTGATCCTGGTCTACCCGTTTGCCAGCCTGCTGATCTGCACCCTCGCCGGACTTGGCGTACGCAAAATATCGACGGCACTGTTTGGCGATCTGTTCTTCTCTCCCCCTTCCGCGAGCGCACTGTCTCCGGCAACCCGATAATACCGCCCTCGCCCCCCGTCCGGGGGCGAATCTTCCCGCGTTGCAGTTCAGATTTGCTTATGCAAAACGATCGAGGATAATAAAGACATTGCGTATCAGTGATATGCCCCAATACTGTTGGTATATCCACAAGAGACTCTGACATAGCCATGCCTGAACACTATCGTTATTCCCTGCCTGTTAAAGCGGGCGACCAGCGCCAGCTGGGCGAACTCACTGGCGCTGCGTGCGCCACGCTGGTGGCAGAAATCGCTGAGCGACATCCTGGTCCGGTGGTGCTGGTCGCCCCGGATATGCAAAATGCGCTGCGACTGCATGATGAAATTCGCCAGTTCACCGATAACCTGGTCTTCAGTCTGGCCGACTGGGAAACGCTGCCGTATGACAGCTTCTCCCCGCATCAGGAGATCATCTCCTCGCGCCTGTCGACCCTCTATCAGTTACCGACCATGCAGCGCGGCGTGCTGATCGTTCCGGTCAACACCCTGATGCAGCGCGTCTGTCCTCACAGCTATTTGCACGGCCATGCGCTGGTGATGAAAAAAGGTCAGCGCCTGTCCCGGGACGATCTGCGCGCGCAACTGGACAGCGCCGGATACCGTCATGTCGATCAGGTTATGGAGCACGGGGAATACGCCACGCGCGGTGCGTTGCTCGACCTGTACCCGATGGGCAGCGACCAGCCGTATCGACTGGACTTCTTCGACGATGAGATCGACAGCCTGCGCGTATTCGACGCCGACACGCAGCGCACGCTGGAAGAAGTGGAAGCCATCAATTTATTACCCGCCCATGAATTCCCGACGGACAAAACCGCTATCGAGCTGTTCCGCAGCCAGTGGCGCGACAAGTTCGACGTTAAGCGCGACGCTGAGCATATCTATCAGCAGGTCAGCAAAGGTACGCTTCCTGCCGGGATCGAATACTGGCAGCCGCTGTTCTTTAACGAGCCATTGCCCGCTCTGTTCAGCTACTTCCCGGCGAACACGTTGATTGTCAACACCGGTGATATCGACGCCAGCGCCAGCCGCTTTGAGAGCGAAACCCGCGCGCGCTTTGAAAACCGGGGCGTAGACCCGATGCGTCCGCTGCTGCCACCTGAAGCGCTGTGGCTGCGCACCGACGAGCTCAACGCCGAACTCAAGCGCTGGCCTCGCGTACAATTGAAAACCGATACGCTTGCCGATAAAGCTGCCAACACCAATCTTGCATTCCAGAAGCTGCCAGATTTAGCCGTTCAGGCACAGCAGAAATCCCCGCTGGAGAGTCTGCGCAAGTTCCTCGATGCCTTTACCGGCCCGGTTGTCTTCTCCGTTGAGAGTGAAGGCCGCCGTGAAGCGCTGGGCGAACTGCTGGGGCGGATTAAAGTTGCTCCGAAACGCATTTTGCGCCTGAGCGAAGCCACGGGGACGGGGCGTTATCTGATGATCGGTGCCGCCGAGCACGGGTTTATCGATACCCTCAACAACGTGGCATTAATCTGTGAAAGCGACCTGCTGGGTGAACGTGTTGCGCGTCGCCGTCAGGACAGCCGTCGCACCATTAACCCGGATACGCTGATCCGCAACCTGGCGGAACTCCATCCGGGCCAGCCGATTGTGCACCTTGAACATGGCGTGGGTCGTTATCAGGGGATGACGACGCTGGAAGCCGGTGGCATCAAAGGTGAATACCTGATGCTGACCTACGCCAACGACGCCAAACTCTACGTGCCGGTCTCATCCCTGCATCTGATCAGCCGCTACGCCGGAGGTGCAGAAGAGAATGCACCATTGCATAAACTGGGCGGTGACGCCTGGGCACGCGCCCGGCAGAAAGCGGCGGAAAAAGTGCGTGATGTGGCGGCCGAGCTGCTGGATATCTATGCCCAGCGTGCGGCCAAAGAGGGCTTTGCCTTTAAGCATGATAAAGAGCAGTACCAGCTGTTCTGCGACAGCTTCCCGTTTGAAACCACGCCGGACCAGGCTCAGGCCATCAATGCCGTGTTAAGCGACATGTGTCAGCCGCTGGCAATGGACAGGCTGGTCTGTGGCGATGTCGGCTTCGGGAAAACCGAAGTAGCCATGCGCGCGGCGTTCCTCGCCGTTGAGAATAACAAGCAGGTGGCGGTGCTGGTGCCCACCACCCTGCTCGCTCAGCAGCACTTCGATAACTTCCGCGACCGCTTTGCCAACTGGCCGGTACGCATCGAGATGCTGTCACGTTTTCGCAGTACCAAAGAGCAAACGCAAATCCTGGAGCAGGCCAGCGAGGGTAAGATCGATATTCTGATCGGCACCCACAAACTGCTGCAGAGCGACGTGAAGTGGAAAGATCTGGGGCTGCTGATTGTTGATGAAGAGCACCGTTTCGGGGTACGCCATAAAGAGCGTATTAAAGCGATGCGTGCCGACGTCGATATCCTGACCCTGACCGCAACGCCGATCCCGCGAACCCTGAACATGGCGATGAGCGGCATGCGCGATCTGTCAATTATTGCCACGCCGCCGGCGCGTCGTCTGGCCGTGAAAACCTTTGTGCGCGAATACGACAATCTGGTGGTGCGCGAGGCCATTCTGCGTGAGGTGCTGCGCGGCGGTCAGGTCTATTACCTCTACAACGACGTGGAAAATATCCAGAAAGCGGCAGACCGGCTGGCAGAGCTGGTGCCGGAAGCGCGTATTGCCATCGGTCACGGGCAAATGCGCGAACGCGAACTGGAACGGGTGATGAACGACTTCCACCACCAGCGCTTTAACGTGCTGGTGTGTACGACCATCATTGAGACCGGGATCGATATCCCGACGGCCAATACCATCATTATTGAACGCGCGGATCATTTCGGTCTGGCGCAGCTTCATCAGCTGCGTGGCCGCGTCGGGCGTTCGCACCATCAGGCCTATGCATGGCTGCTGACGCCGCATCCAAAAGCGATGACCACCGATGCGCAAAAACGTCTGGAAGCGATCGCCTCGCTGGAAGATCTGGGCGCTGGCTTTGCACTGGCGACGCACGACCTGGAGATCCGCGGTGCGGGTGAGCTGTTGGGTGAAGATCAAAGTGGCTCGATGGAAACCATCGGTTTCTCGCTCTACATGGAGTTGCTGGAAAACGCGGTCGATGCCCTCAAGGCCGGACGCGAACCGTCGCTGGAAGATCTCACCAGCCAGCAAACCGAAGTTGAGCTACGCATGCCGTCTCTGCTGCCGGACGATTTCATTCCGGATGTGAACACCCGCCTGTCGTTCTACAAACGTATCGCCAGTGCGAAAAATGAGAACGAGCTGGAAGAGATAAAAGTCGAGCTTATTGACCGCTTTGGCCTGCTCCCGGATGCCGCACGCAACTTGCTGGATATCGCGCGGCTGCGTCAGCAGGCGCAGAAGCTGGGCATCCGTAAGCTTGAGGGCAACGAGAAAGGCGGCGTGATTGAGTTTGCCGAGAAAAACCACGTTAACCCTACGTGGCTCATCGGTTTACTGCAAAAGCAGCCGCAGCATTTCCGTCTGGATGGGCCAACGCGGCTGAAATTTACGCAGGAACTGACGGAGCGTAAAACCCGTATGGACTGGGTACGCAACTTTATGCGCCAGCTGGAAGAGAACGCGATCGCATAATCTGCTCTGCCCCCGGTTGCGCCATGCTACCGGGGGTAATAATTTACAAACTCTTTTCACTTCACCCGATCTTCCCGACAGACCCCTTCGCCATAATTATCACTAACCGTTATAAAACAATCACCCTGTCATTTATATGGATTATAGTGATGATGACCTCTTCGCGTTTCACTCGCTGGATAACCGTGTTAGCGCTGGCCGCAACGGTCGCGGTTGCATTTCCCGCTCGCGCAAACACCTGGCCACTCCCGCCTGCAGGCAGTAAGGTGGTTGGGGAAAACCGTTTTCATGTGGTTGAAAACAATGGTGGATCGCTTGAGGCGATTGCCAAAAAATATAACGTCGGCTTTCTGGCCTTACTGCAGGCCAACCCCGGCGTTGACCCTTATGTCCCGCGCGCTGGCAGTGTGTTAACCATCCCGCTGCAGACGATTTTGCCGGATGCGCCGCGTGAGGGGATCGTGATAAACCTTGCCGAACTGCGTCTTTACTATTACCCGCCCGGTAAAAATGAGGTAACCGTATACCCTATTGGTATTGGCCAGTTGGGCG
The DNA here is from genome assembly GCF_050031465.1 of Enterobacter cloacae complex sp. 277I4. Classification (NCBI taxonomy): domain Bacteria; kingdom Pseudomonadati; phylum Pseudomonadota; class Gammaproteobacteria; order Enterobacterales; family Enterobacteriaceae; genus Enterobacter; species Enterobacter cloacae complex sp. 277I4. Next base: position 1,938,791 of record NZ_JBLGWC010000001.1, on the reverse strand, counting down.
GTGACACGCTGACCCCGACGATGGTTACCACCGTATCAGACAAGCGTGCAAACCCAACCTGGACGCCAACGGCCAATATTCGTGCCCGCTATAAAGCGCAGGGGATCGATCTGCCCGCCGTTGTACCGGCCGGCCCGGATAACCCAATGGGCCACCATGCCATCCGCCTCGCGGCCTATGGCGGCGTGTACCTGTTACATGGAACGAACGCGGACTTTGGTATTGGCATGCGCGTCAGCTCCGGCTGTATTCGTCTGCGCGATGACGATATCAAAACGCTCTTCAACCTGGTTACGCCGGGCACCAAAGTGAACATCATTAATACCCCGATCAAGGTCTCTGAGGAGCCAGGCGGCGTGCGACTGGTTGAAATTCACCAGCCGTTATCGAAAAACATTGATGACGATCCGCAGACGCTGCCAATCAACCTGAATGCGGCGATGGTGAGTTTTAAAACCGATGCAAGGACGGATGGCATTGTGATGGAGCGGGCAATGGAAGCACGTTCGGGCATGCCGACTGACGTCACACGACATCATGGTGTCGCCCAGCAGTCGATGTAAACCCAAACGCAAAAACGCCCTGCACATGCAGGGCGTTTTTTTAGCAGTGGCATAAATGAGGGTTTAGCCAGGCTTATTTGTAAATAACAGCGGTACCGTGAAGGGTGTTAGGACCGGTTACAGAGGTAATGCGGAACGATTTCGCACCCATCTCATCCGCTTTTTGCGCCAGCTGGTCTTCCAGTGAACCCAGGTTAGTCCCGGCGCTGGCAGAGATGGTCCCTACTTTATGCTGGTCAGCAGGCGTTGACTGGACTTCCACAGCAGCAAAGCTTGCGAAAGAGAGTGAGCTAAGAACAGCAGCGGCGATGAGGGTTTTTACGTTTTTCATGATTTTTACCTTTGGCAGATGAATTTTGAGGTCGTTAGCTATTTAGTTAACGATCGATAGGTAAATGATAGATGTGATCCAGCTCACACGTCAACATGTTTTTATAACGACCATTAAATTAATTTTAATTCCGTTGTTTTTCATACCCATATGATTAATTTATTTTTCAGAAAACAGCACTGGTGGTGAAATGCGTTTATTTTTATAATGGTTATTCAACAAACCAACAGAGGACCAACGGCAAATGACAACCGATGTCACGAGTTGTGCGAAGAAAAGCCGTGGCCGACCAAAAGTGTTCGACAGGGATGCAGCGCTTGATAAGGCCATGACTCTCTTCTGGCAACATGGGTATGAAGCGACTTCGCTTTCCGATCTGGTAGAAGCCACCGGAGCCAAAGCGCCGACGCTGTATGCGGAATTCACGAATAAAGAGGGGTTGTTCAGGGCGGTACTGGACCGATACATCTCTCGCTTCGCATCGCGATACGAAGCACAGCTATTTTGTGAAGAGAAAACGGTTGAGCAGGCACTGCATGACTATTTCACCGCCATCGCCACCTGCTTCACCAGCAAAGAGACGCCCGCGGGCTGTTTTATGATTAACACCTCCGCGACGCTTGCGGCCTCCTCGAAAGAGATCGCCAACACGGTGAAATCGCGTCATGCCATGCAGGAGGAGACGCTCAGCACCTTCCTGGCCCAGCGCCAGCAGCGTGGTGAAATTCCGGCGCATTGCCGCCCTCAGGAATTAGCACAATACCTGAGCTGTATTTTACAGGGGATGTCGATTAGCGCCCGAGAAGGGGCGACGCTGGAAAAACTGCAGCATATCACCGAGACCACCCTGCGACTGTGGCCCGAACTGCTTAAAATACAGGGCTAAAAAAAAGCTCCTCAGCCTGAGCGCTTGAGGAGCTAAGTTCAGAGAACATCTTTTTTACGCTTTGTTATTCAGTACCAGCTGGCCATTTCCATCCAGCGGAATTTGTGTGCCAGGGTCTCTGTCCATACGGATTTTGCCCTGCTGGTCACCAATTTTGTACGTCACGTCATAACCCAGCATTTTTTCCGACTTGTCATAGACGGTTTTACAGCGCTGCTGTGTCGTGGTGTACGTATCGTTATCCTGCATTGCGCCCTGCACCTGGTTACCGGCATAGCCGCCACCCAGCGCACCGACCACGGTTGCCACATCTTTACCACGGCCGCCACCAAACTGGTGACCAATCACCCCGCCTGCTACCGCGCCCAGCACAGAGCCGGCAATACGGTTTTCATCCTGAACCGGACGACGATGGGTGACAGAGACGTTACGGCACTCCTGACGAGGCGTTTTAACTGTTTCTTTAATCGGGGTTGCAGAAACCACCTGCGCATACTGTGGGCCGCGATTCAGTACGTTGAGACTGGCAACGGCAGCCACACCTAACGCAGCAGCGACGCCAATCCCTATACCCGCCAACATTGATTTATTCACGGGACTTCCTCCTTTGTTGCTATTGGTAACAATTTTGCAATGCAGGCTACGCTTCGCCAATAAGACAAAGGCTCAAAAAAGTGGCTTTCAGGAGAGTGACAGGGCGTTTAGGAGAACTCTTAAGCACTCAATCTGTGATGAGCAGCATGATATGCTAAAAAATCCCTCCGGAGGGCCCGGAGGGAGAGAAAAATTAGTGCAGCTTCAGACGTGGACGGATCACGCGGTTGATTCGTCCTACCAGCATCATCAACCCGGTTTTGAAGTAGCCGTGCAGCGCAATCTGGTGCATACGGTACAGGGAGATATAGACAAAGCGTGCGATGCGCCCTTCTACCATCATCGAGCCGCGCATCAGGTTCCCCATCAGGCTGCCTACGGTAGAGAAGTTCGACAGCGAAACCAGAGAGCCGTGGTCTTTGTAGACGTAGGCCTTCATTGGCTTGCCTTTGCGCTGTGCCAGAATATTGTGCAGCACCAGGCTTGCCATCTGATGCGCTGCCTGGGCGCGAGGAGGCACGAAACCGCCTTCTGGACGCGCGCATGACGCACAGTCACCAATCGCGAAAATCTCTGGATCGCGCGTGGTTTGCAGCGTCGGCTCGGTCACCAGCTGATTGATACGGTTGGTTTCCAGCCCGCCAATGTCTTTCATGAAATCAGGTGCTTTGATACCCGCCGCCCAGACCATCAGATCCGCTTTGATGTACTCGCCATCTTTGGTGTGCAGGCCACCTTCGTCTGCGCTGGTCACCATCGTCTGGGTGAGAACACGTACGCCCAGTTTGGTCAGTTCGTTATGCGCCGCGCCAGAAATACGTGGAGGCAGCGCAGGCAGAATACGCTCACCTGCCTCAACCAGCGTTACGTTCAGCGCTTCATTGGTTAACCCTTTGTACCCGTAGCTGTGCAGCTGTTTTACCGCATTGTGCAGCTCAGCGGAGAGTTCTACGCCCGTTGCGCCACCGCCTACAATGGCGATATTCACCTTGCCATTCGCACCCATGTTATTGGTGTACTTCAGGAACAGGTTCAGCATTTCCTGGTGGAAACGACGCGCCTGGTGTGGGTTATCCAGGAAAATGCAGTGCTCTTTCACACCCGGGGTGTTGAAATCGTTGGAGGTACTGCCCAGCGCCATGACCAGTGTGTCATAGGCAAGCTTGCGCTCCGGGACCAGCAACTCCCCTTTTTCGTCACGCAGCTCGGCCAGGGTAATGGTTTTGCTCTCACGGTTGATATCCACCACGGAACCCAGCTGGAACTGGAAATGGTGGTTACGTGCGTGCGCCAGATAGCTCAGCGCGTCAACGCCCTCATCCAGTGAACCGGTCGCCACTTCGTGCAGCAACGGTTTCCACAGGTGGCTGTGGTTACGATCCACCAGCGTGATTTTGGCTTTTTTGCCGCGACCCAGCTTCTTACCCAACTGTGTCGCCAGCTCCAGCCCGCCAGCACCACCGCCTACAATCACTATCTTTTTCAATGGCGTAGTCAACGTGACCCCCTCAAATTATTAACCAATTGTTAATTAAAAGTTATAAAAATAACCCTTAATTAACAACAGGTTACAGCACTGAAACCATTCAGGTGCATTGAGAATACCACGTCAGGCGCATTGGTCATACCAAAATTGATGTGCATCAAGTTTTGGTGGCTTAAAAGTAGACAATTCTGCAGAAAAAGAAAGCCCGCCACGCTTTCGCGGCCGGGCCTGGGAGATCTTATGCAGTATATTAGCCCAGTGTTTTGAAGGCCTTGATGCGCTGCAGATGCGGGGAGATGTTCTTGAACTTGTGGGTCTGTTCTTCGTCCCAGACAATTTCATAGTAGTGATGCAACAGCTCAGCCGCACGGTGGCTGTTGAGCGCCTCATCATTACGCGAAAGGATCACCAGACAGCGGTCGCGGTTCTTTTCACGGAAATTGCTGACGCACTTGGTGGCAATATCGACATACTCTTCTGGACGGTCAATCTTGCCTTCCATGTTCTCGTTCGGGAACAGGTTAGGATTGAATACCACCTGGCGAATATCGCACAGGAACCCAATCCGCTCCGCCCAGTAGCCACCCAGCCCCACGCCGCAAATCAGCGGGCGATCGTCGATGTTGAGCTGCAGCATCTTGTCCACTTCTTTGAGCAGATGCTGCATGTCATGTTTCGGATGGCGCGTGCTGTAGCTGATCAGCCGTACATCCGGATCGATAAACTGCAGTTGCAGTACCTTCTCATGATTACCAGGACTGTTTGAGTCAAAACCGTGTAAATAGATGATCATCGTCTTCTCACCACGCTACGCCTTCCGGGAGGATTTACAGGCTGGCTTTATGTGCCTGCCAGCGCTCATTCAGTGCTTCAAGCCGGGCGTTAACCGCTTTCCAGCGTGCCGAATCCATCAGCTCCTGACGGCTAAATGAACCTTTATGATACAAATGTGTAACACGCTCTGCATTGATCGGCGACAGGTTATCCAGCACGCTGACTGCGCCTTTACGATTATTGCAGACGAGGATCATATCGCAACCTGCGTCGAGCGACGCCTGCCCACGCTCCGCGTAGCTGCCCATGATCGCCGCCCCTTCCATCGACAAATCGTCGGAAAAGATCACGCCGTTGAAACCGAGTTCCTGACGCAGCACGGTTTTTAACCAGTGCGGAGAACCGCTCGCCGGGCGCGGGTCGACGTCACTGTAAATCACATGTGCAGGCATAATGGCATCCAGCTTGTTATCGCTAATCAGCGAGCGGAACACCGACATATCTTTGGCACGAATTTCCGCCTCCGGACGCGGATCACGCGGAGTCTCTTTATGCGAATCCGCCGTCACGGCGCCGTGCCCCGGGAAGTGTTTGCCGGTGGTTTTCATTCCTGCATCGTGCATGCCGTCGATAAAGCGGGTGGCCATCTCCAGCGCAATACGGGGATCGCTATGGTAAGAGCGCTCGCCAATTGCCGCACTGATATGCCCTACGTCCAGCACCGGGGCAAAACTGATGTCGATATCCATGGCAATCATCTCGCTGGCCATCAGCCAGCCGGCCTCCTGGGCCAGATTTCCGCCCTCTTCGGTGCCGAGCAGCGCCGCGAAAGACTGGGCCGCGGGCAGACGGGTGAAGCCCTCACGGAAACGCTGCACGCGCCCGCCTTCCTGATCGACGGCCACGACCAGATGATTACGCGACGCCGCGCGGATCTGGCGAACCAGCTCACGCAACTGCGCCGGATCGTGATAGTTGCGGGTAAACAGGATGAGCCCCCCCACCAGCGGGTGCGCCAGAATTTCACGCTCCTCCGCATCCAGTTCAAACCCTTCTACATCCAACATGACTGGACCCACAGCAACCTCTCTTATCCTTTAATGTGTAACTGGCGCCAGGCATCATCTGCCAGCGCAATAAATTGTTTCTCGCCGGACTGCTGAAAACGCATTTCAAACCAGCCCGCCATCAGCATGACGACCCAGGGCCGCCAGCGTCTGACCTGACGCGCCAGCTGTCCCGCGTCCAGATGCGCAATGCGGGCGTAATCGCCGATCAGTCTTTGGCGCGCTGTATCATCTTCCACCCAGACGGCCGCCAGCTCCAGTGCCACATCCCCATCACCGGCATACTCCCAGTCGATAAGCCTGATGCCGGTGGACGTATGCACAATATTTCCGGCATGAACATCCATGTGTAATGGCGACAGCCGAAGCGGCTGAGGCTCTCCCGCAGTGCGTAACCGTTTAAGCTGCGCAAGCCACCGTGGGGTACGTCTGTCCGGTGAGGCTCGCTGCCAGTATTGTTCCAGCAAAGGGAGCAGCGTGACTCGCCACCCCAGACACGGCTGATGGTGCAACTGACAGAGCGTCGTCGCAAGCGTTGCACTGTCGGGCAGCGTATGCCGGATCTCCCCTGCCAGATACTCTACCGCCATCCAGCCCTGTCTGAAAAAGCGCGGGGCTGGCACGAGATCCGCCGGTAGACGCTTAAGGACACGAAACTGACGGCGAAAATGGGAAACGGGGGCTAAGGGATCGTGGTGATGACGCAACACCAGACGCTGCTCGCCCTGTTCCAGAATGCAACTCGCGCCGCCAAGCCCGGAGTGGGCCTGCGGCGCGATAAGACGATACTGCGGAAAATAACGCGTGAGGATCGCTTCACGCGTGCAGTCAGAGTTGCGTAACCGCACCTTTACCTGACCAGATAATCTCGCCTGTCTGAACCAGCATCAGCTGCATCTGCAGGGCTGGCGTATTCACGTTACCGGTGGCATTAGAGTACAGCACATACTGCGCACCAACGTTACGGGCAATCCCCATCGCCTTACTGCGCGTACCGAGGCTGTCCTGTGGCGACAGACCAAGCTGCTGTTTGGCTACTGCCAGCTGCTGTGCGGAAACCAGCGTAAACTTGCCGTTATTGGCCAGTGCATTGCGCAGGGTTTCTGTCGCTTCCCCGGCATTGAGTGAACCGTTAGTCCGGTTATTTACGCTATCCACCAGCAGTACGCTGCCTGCCGTTACACCCTGCGCCTGCAGCATTTTGCCCACCATCGGCTGCATCGCACCGTTCCAGTCATAATGACGCACGCGCGGCGTTGGCTGGGAGGTCTGGTCCGGATGTTCAATCGGGCCAGGCTGCGACGGGATCGTCGGTACAGACGGCACGGTTGGCTGCGGTTGCGTTGGCTGTGTCGGCTGCTCCGTACCCGGTTTTGCCTCGTCCACCGGCGCAGGCTGTTCGGTTCGCGTCACACATCCTGCAAGGAACAGTGCAAAAGCTGTCACGAGCGCATAACGGCTCATATTTTTAATCAAGGTTCACCTCTTACAAATAAAGATAAAGTCTCACCTTATGCGCACCCAGATAGTTGGCGCTACCATAGAGCGTTACCGACGATCCTGCCGGAATGGTCACGCTGCGCGGCGCTTCCAGCGGGTGCATTTCAAGACCCCGTACGTCATACCAGAAGAAACGGTAGTGCACCGTCACCGGTTCGTGTCTTTCGTTAAAGAGCGTAGAGGACGCAGAAGATTTAATTTCACTGATGGTCAACGTAGGTTGTTCTGCGGTGATGCCCGCGGCAAGTACCGAGGACTCCATCACCAGCGTCTGTTCATCACTGACGGGAATGGCCGGGCGCGTGCTGCATCCCACCATTACCAATGTCATTGCCAGCGCTGCAATACGCCCTTTTAACATGTCAAAGACCTTTATGTGACAGCATCGGTCCCAGAGGACGCCCACCCAGAAGATGCATATGAATATGATAAACTTCCTGACCACCATGGCGATTACAGTTCATGATCAAACGGTAACCGTCTTCAGCAATCCCCTCCTGCTCGGCGATTTTCGCGGCTACCGTCAGCATACGGCCTAACGCCACTTCATGCTCGGCTTTTACGTCATTGACGGTGGGAATCAGAATATTTGGAATGATAAGGATATGAGTCGGAGCCTGAGGAGAAATATCTCTGAAAGCCGTCACCAGCTCATCCTGATAAACGATATCCGAAGGGATTTCGCGGCGGATAATTTTACTGAAAATGGTTTCTTCAGCCATGACCTGTTCCTTTGTAGTTTAATCTGGCGTGGTGCGTCCGCTATTAACACAATCTCTGCATGAGTGTGTGGCACAATGGAAGAGTATGAGCGACTTTCTCCTGTCCTTTCAACCTTCTCCCCGGATTTCTTTCCTGAAAGCGTTTCAGCTGACTGAAGAGTAACCGCTCTCGACGCTTCACCACCTGAAACATAATTTCATTTCCTTTTGACACATCTGTTTACAGTGCTAATCACAATGCGTATATTTCGCATTTGCATTTTCATGCGCATTTTTAACATAGAAAACGACGTCAGCCCGTTCTCACGGGACTGTCGCACTCACCTTTCACCATTCAGTAAGGGTTTGATGATGTCTTTCATTAACCACACCAGGGATGGGCAACCGCAGCCAGCCGCCACGCCTTCGTTGCTGGCTGCCTGTATTGCTATGGCATTGATGCCAGCCGTCAGTTTCGCCGCCTCTGCAACCGAAGATACCGTGGTTGTCGAGGGCGGTTTTGATAACGCACAGGACCCGTCCAGCAGTCAGGATACGGACTACAGCGTTAAGACCACCACCACGGGGACGAAACTGTTACTGGTTCCCCGCGATATTCCGCAGTCCGTCAGCGTCATTAGCCAGCAGCGTATGGCAGATCAGAATCTGCAATCCCTCGGCCAGGTGTTAACTAACACCACCGGCGTCACCGCGCAGGTACAGGACAGCGACCGGACGGTATTTTACTCGCGCGGCTTCTTTGTCAGTAACTATGCGTATGATGATCTGCCAACCTCCATCAGCGAAGTATGGAACTTTGGCGACACCGCCGCCGATACCGCCATTTACGATCGTATTGAAGTGGTACGCGGCGCAACCGGCCTGATGTCCGGCACGGGAAATCCCGCCGCCTACGTCAACATGGTACGTAAGCATGCAGACAGCAATGAATTTAAAGGCAATGTCTCCGCCAGTTACGGTAGCTGGGACAAACAACGCTACGTGCTGGATCTGCAGGCTCCGCTGGTAGAGTCGGGTAACGTGCGCGGTCGTCTTATTACGGGTTATCAGGACAACGACAGTTTTGTTGATAACTACCACTACCGCAAAAAGTTCCTCTATGGCGTGGTCGATGCGGACGTGACTGACAGCACCACCCTGTCTGTGGGCTATGAATATCAGGAAAGCGATACCGATAACCCAACCTGGGGCGGCCTGCCAACCTGGTACAGCGATGGCAGCAAAACCCATTACAACCGCAGCCAGACCGTTGCACCAGACTGGGCTTATTCAGATAAAGACAACACCCGTATTTTCGCCAACCTCACCCAACGCTTCGACAACGGCTGGGAAGCCCACATCAACGGCATGCATGCCGACACCAACTTTGACAGCAAACTGATGTATATGTCCGGCTACCCGGATAAAGAGACCGGTGCGGGTATGGTCGGATATGGCGGCTGGAACCGCGGTGAACGTAAGCAGGATGCGGTGGATGCCTTCCTGCGCGGCGGTTTCGATCTTTTCGGTCGCCAGCATGAGATGATGTTTGGCGGTAGCTTCAGCCGCCAGCGTAACCACTATGACAACACCATGCCGGACGCGCTGTACGGCATGGTTGACGTGGGTAACTTCAAAAACTGGAACGGGAATATCGCCGATCCGCAGTGGACCCCCTGGAAGCTTTACAGTCAGGATGATATCCGCCAGTCTTCGGCCTATACCTCAGCCCGATTCTCGCTTGCCGATCCGCTATCTCTGATCCTCGGTGCGCGTTATACCCATTACAACATTCGCTATAACCCGGCGGGCTCCCCGGACACCCGCCTGGAAAGCAGTAAGGATGATGTAACGCCATACGCGGGCCTTGTTTACGATATCAATGAAGACTGGTCAACCTACGTCAGCTATACCTCCATCTTCCAGCCTCAGGACAAGCGTGACGCCAGCGGCCGTTACCTGGACCCGACAACGGGGAAAAGCTATGAAGCCGGGGTGAAAGCAGACTGGTTTAGTACGCGCCTGACCACCTCGCTCGCCCTCTTTCGCATTGAGCAGGATAATGTGGCGAATAATACCTACACCTACATGCCCAGTGGCGAGTCAATTTATGAATCTCTGGATGGGGTCGTCAGTAAAGGGATCGAGTTCGAGCTAAACGGCGCCCTGACCGATAACTGGCAGCTGACCTTCGGCGCAACCCGCTACATTGCTGAAGACAAGCGCGGCAACGCGGTTAGTTCCGATCAGCCTCGTACCACAATGAAGCTCTTTACCCGTTATCAACTGCCCATGCTACCGGCACTGGCAGTGGGCGGCGGGGTGAACTGGCAGAATAAAGTCTGGAACGATGTAGATGGCGGCCCGGCAGGTCGATCACGTGCAGAACAAGGCAGCTACGCGCTGGTTAACCTGTTCAGCCGGTATCAGGTGACTAAAGATTTTGCTGTCCAGGCTAACGTCAACAACCTGTTCGACAAAGAGTATTACGACTACGTCGGCTCTTATGTGGTATATGGCGCGCCGCTGAACGTCTCTGTAAGCGCGAGCTACGACTTCTGAGTGTTCAGCCGCTACCCGGCATAACAAAACTGCAGGCATAAAAAAGGCAGCCATTCGGCTGCCTTAGTCTCCCCAGGTCACAGCTTAGCTGTTGCGGATGTATTCATCCATTTCGGTTTTCAGGTTATCGGATTTGGTACCGAAGATTGCCTGAACACCAGAACCTGCAACAACCACACCCGCTGCGCCCAGTTTTTTCAGACCCGGCTGGTCTACTTTCGCAACATCGGCAACGCTCACACGCAGACGAGTGATACACGCGTCCAGGTTAGTGATGTTCTCTTTACCGCCGAATGCTGCAACCAGTGCCGGAGCCATTTCGCTGGTCGCGCCTGCTTTGCTGTCTTCTGTTGCATCTTCACGACCTGGCGTTTTCAGGTCCAGTGCTTTGATCAGCACGCGGAAGATGGTGTAGTAAACAACGGCGTAGCACGCACCCACGATTGGGAACAGCCACAGTTTGCTGCTGTTACCGGACAGAACGATGAAGTCGATCAGGCCGTGTGAGAAGGACGTACCGTCACGCATACCCAGCAGGATACAGATTGGGAACGCCAGACCCGCCAGAATCGCGTGGATAACGTACAGGATCGGCGCAACGAACATGAAGGAGAACTCGATCGGCTCGGTGATACCGGTCAGGAACGAGGTCAGCGCTGCGGAGATCATGATACCGCCCACTTTTGCACGGTTCTCTGGTTTAGCAGAGTGCCAGATTGCAATTGCCGCGGCTGGCAGACCATACATTTTGAACAGGAAGCCACCAGACAGTTTACCTGCAGTTGGGTCACCCGCCATGTAACGTGGGATATCACCGTGGAACACCTGACCCGCTGCGTTGGTGAATTCACCAATCTGCATCTGGAATGGAACGTTCCAGATGTGGTGCAGACCAAATGGCACCAGGCAACGCTCGATGAAGCCGTAGATACCAAACGCCACAACCGGGTTCTGATAAGCAGCCCACTGAGAGAAGGTCTGGATTGCCGTACCGATTGGTGGCCAGATGAAGGACAGGATCACACCCGTGAAAATCGCTGCCAGACCAGAGATGATCGGAACGAAACGCTTGCCCGCGAAGAAGCCCAGATACTCAGGCAGCTTGATGCGATAGAAGCGGTTAAACATATACGCTGCAATCGCACCGGAGATGATACCGCCCAGAACACCGGTATCCGCCAGGTGTTTCGCTGCGATCTCTTCAGCAGGTAAATGCAGAACCAGCGGTGCAACCACAGCCATGGTTTTCACCATGATGCCGTAGGCAACCACTGAAGCCAGCGCAGAAACGCCGTCGTTATTGGTGAAGCCCAGAGCAACACCGATAGCGAAGATCAGCGGCATGTTAGCAAAGACAGAACCGCCTGCTTCGGCCATTACGTGGGACACTACGGCTGGCAGCCAGCTGAAGTTTGCAGAACCGACACCCAGCAGGATACCTGCGATAGGCAGTACGGATACTGGCAGCATCAGCGATTTACCGACCTTTTGCAGGTTAGCAAATGCATTCTTAAACATAATTGAGAGTGCTCCTGAGTATTTGTGCTTTTTTTACGCTTTCACGCATTGGCCCGGGGGGAGTACCGTGCCGTGGACAGGACATCTAAGCGCCCTTTATTTATTACACAGAGTAAAATAATTCCCTCTGAGTTTGTTTGACGGCTATCACGTTTCAGCTTAAGACGGTCGAAAAACTTTCAGTTATTTACAAAAAGCATTTCTGGATGTGTCTAAAAACACCATCACCGCCCCAAATGAGGCGGTGAACTTTACTCGGTTTAACTATTAATTACGAGCCTAAAAAAAACAGGTGTATCAAACAGAGTGCAGGCGGGCGGGGTCAATATGGAACAGTGTAGAGAAGTTTTCCGTCGTGACGCGGGCCAGCTCTTCGATACTGACGCCCTTCAGAACGGCCATGTATTCAGCCACGTCTCTCGTCATTGCTGGCTGGTTTTCTTTACCGCGATGCGGTACCGGAGCCAGATAAGGAGAGTCTGTTTCCACCAGAATACGATCGAGCGGAACATAACGCGCAGCATCGCGAAGCTGCTCAGCGTTACGGAACGTCACGATCCCGGAAAACGAGATATAAAACCCTAAATCAAGCAGTTTTCCCGCCGTTTCTCTGTCTTCTGTGAAACAGTGTAGTACGCCACCGCAATCCGTCACGTTTTCTTCCCTGAGGATCGCCAGGGTATCGGCGCGGGCATCGCGGGTATGAACGATAACCGGTTTGTTAAGCTCACGGCCAATGCGAATGTGATGGCGGAAGGACTCCTGCTGACGCGCCATGGTCTCCGGCGTGTAGTAATAGTCCAGCCCGGTTTCCCCCATCGCTACCACGCCCTCTTCGGCCGCCAGACGACGTAGCTCCTCGACGTCGTATGCTTCATCCTGATTGAGCGGATGCACGCCACAGGAAAAGACCACATTAGGGCGAACGCCCACCAGCTCACGCATGGTGCGATAGCCCGGCAGCGTGGTAGCCACCGCAAGGCAAAATTTCACATCGCGGGCGGCGGCTTTAGCCAGCACGTCGTCCACGTCTTTATGCAGGGATTGATAATCCAGGCCATCGAGATGGCAGTGTGAGTCGACTAAAAACATAATGTCTCTCTCAGAGATGGGAAACAGGCGGAGTAACGCCTGGTTGCAGGTAATGTTCGATACGCAGTAACTGGTCGGTCAGTACAAGCTCGCGATTAAGACCGGTTACCGTTAAAAGTTGTTCGCGGCTCTGGCAAGTATCGTGCAGGATCGCACGCAACGTGGCGCCTGGCAGACGATTCGCCAGCGTGTTTACCAGTGGCCAGACATCGGGATTGGTCAGCAGCGTGGCCCCCTGTTGGATCTTGAGGGCATCCAGAAGTAAGGCAGCCAGCCAGTGCAGACGCTCGGCAGCCCGATCGCTGTTAAGTGCAGGCAGTACGCTCAACCAGTCACCGCTCTCCAGCGCAGAGGCAACGGCGCGGCAAAGCGCTTCTCGTTGCGACCAGACGTCCGCCTGCAGCAGAGCCAGCGCCGCGGCAGGTGCGCCGCTGCTGAGGCGCAATGCGGACAACGCGCTATCCTGTGACGTTGTCACCTCACGCTCCAGCCAGCTCAGCGCCCACGATTCCTGGGGAGTCGCAAGGTGATGAAGCCGACACCGACTGCGTAACGTCGCCAGTAATCGACCCGGATCGCGGCATGACAGGAAGAACCACGTTTTTTCCGGTGGCTCCTCCAGCGTTTTAAGCAGCGCGTTTGCCGCCGCCTCGGTAAGCAACGCCGCGTCTTTCAGCCAGACGACTTTTGCGCCACCCAGTCGTGCGTGCTCGTATAATTTTTCACTGACTTCACGCACGGCATCGATACCGAGCGCACTTTTGCCCTTCTCAGGCTCCAGCGTGTAATAGTCAGGATGTGTGCCCGCCTGCATCAGCTGGCAGCCGCGGCATTTACCGCAGCTTTTGTGACCTTCTGGCTGCTGGCACATCAGAAAACGGGTGATGGCGTAGATCAACGCATCTTCACCCATGCCCGGCAATGCCTGAATCAGTAACGCATGATGCCCCCGTCCGGCCTGATAGCTGGCGATCAGCTGTTCAAAGTGCGGGCGCAACCATGGGTACCATTTCATGCCTGTTGCTCCTGTAGCCAATTTTTGACAGTTTCCTCAATGGACCGGGTCACCTCTTCCAGGGACTGCGTCGCATCAATGGTGCGAATGGAACTGTCCTGACTGGCGAGTTCAAGATAACGCGCGCGGGTGCGATTAAAGAAGTCGAGCGACTCTTGCTCAATGCGATCCAGCTCGCCGCGCGCGCGCGCGCGCTTCAGGCCCACTTCCGGCGTTACATCCAGATACAGCGTCAGATCGGGGCGGAAATCCCCTAATACTGCATCACGCAACGTTGCCAGCATTGTCTGGTCAATTCCGCGTCCCCCACCCTGATACGCCTGAGTCGACAGATCGTGACGGTCGCCAATGACCCACTTGCCAGCGGCCAGAGCCGGTTTGATGACCGTCTCTACCAACTGCACGCGAGCGGCATAGAACATCAGCACTTCGGCTTTGTCAGTGATAACTTCATCGCCCACGGATTTGATATCCAGCACCAGGCTGCGCAGCTTTTCAGCCAGCTGCGTACCGCCGGGTTCACGGGTAAACACCATGTCCGCAACGCCGAGCGTTTTCAGCGTTTCGATTACCACGTTGCGGGCTGTGGTTTTACCGGCTCCTTCGAGTCCCTCAATGACAATGTATTTACTGCGCATTTTTTTCCTTAAGTGCCTTCAGATAATCCTGAACGGAGCGATTATGGCTGGCAAGGTTGGTGTTAAAGGTATGCCCCCCTTTTCCATCAGCCACAAAGTAGAGATACGGTGTTTTTGCCGGATGCGCGGCCGCCTTAAGCGAGGCTTCGCTCGGCGTGGCAATCGGGCCTGGCGGCAGGCCGCTAATAACGTAGGTATTATACGCCGTCGGCGTCTCCAGATCTTTTCGTGAAATCTTGCCGCTGTAGCTCTCACCCATTCCGTAGATCACGGTAGGGTCAGTTTGCAGGCGCATGCCAATGCGCAGTCGGTTGATAAAGACCGACGCCACCTGGTCGCGCTCTGAAGCCACCGCGGTCTCTTTCTCAATAATTGAGGCCATGGTGACAAACTGGTTTTGATCTTTATACGGCAGGCCATCGGCGCGCCCTTCCCACGCAGATTCCACCGCCGCGACCATTTTTTTGTGCGCACGCTTCAGGATCGCCACATCGGTTGTTCCGGCTGTATACATCCAGGTGTCCGGCCAGAACCAGCCTTCAACCCACTCGGGATGTTCAAATTCAAGTACCGCGGCAACCGTCTGGTAACTGTCATCTTTTAGCGTGTGTTTAATATACGGCGCATCACGCAGCTGTTTGAGGTAATCGCTAAGGCGCATCCCTTCAACAAACCGCAGCGGGAACTGTGCTTCTTTGCCGCTTTCCAGCAACTGCAGCATCTCTCTGACGGTCATCCCGGGCGTGAAACGATAGGTGCCAGCTTTAAAATGAGACAGCTCAGGTTCCACACGCAATAACCACTGGAACACGCGTGGACGATTAATGATTTTATCGCCATAAAGCTGTTCACCGAGCGCCAGTCGCCCGGTTCCCGCTTTCAGGGTAAAGATCGTTTCGTCCTTAATCAGGATCTTACTGTCCGCCAGCTGGCGAACTTTCCACATTCCCGCGCCGCCAGCGATACCCAGCGCAACGATTAGAAGGAGGACAAAGCGCAACATTTTCTTCATGACTATCTGGTTTGCTCACATATCGGGGCTAAAAAAGAGAACAGCTCGCGCGATGGCAAGCAAATTTGACCATAAGCGCGGACAGGTATGACCGGCATCAGCGCGTTGCAAATAACGATTTCATCTGCTGCCTGCAACGCCTCTTCGCGTGCGTTAACTTCGACAACGTGAAAGTCAGAGCGTGCCAGCTGCTGCAAACAAAACTGACGCATAATACCGTTGACTCCCGCCTGTTCCAGCGAAGGCGTGAAAACAGTCTTGCCCTGCCGCCAGAATAAATTAGCCGCACAGCATTCCGTAATGAACCCTTCGCTGTCAAGAACCAGCGCTTCATCGGCTGTCGTCTGCTCAAGATGAGTACGGATTAGCACCTGCTCAAGACGATTGAGATGTTTTATCCCGGCAAGCATGGGGTTTCTTCCCAGACGTACCGGGCTGAGCGTCAGGGTAACGCCCTCTTCACGCCAGCGCGGATACTGGGCAGGATACGCAGAAGCCGACAGGATCCGGGTGGGATGTTGGCAACTGGCACCGCTATAACCCCGTCCACCGCTGCCGCGGCTGATAATGACCTTGAGTACCCCACTGGGCTTTCCGGACGCAAGCTGGCGCATTTCCTGGCGCAACGTGTCCCATTGCGTAAAGGGGATCAGTAACGTTTTGCAGGCCGTTTGCAGACGACGTATATGCGCATCCAGCAGACACACGTCGCCATCCGCAATGCGCGCCGTGGTAAAGCAGCCATCACCAAACTGAGTCGCCCTGTCGCTTGCAGGCAGAGATTCTTGCTCAAGGCCATTGATTAAAAACATGGTGGCTCCTTATGCGTGGGCGTTTAGTCTGGCAGGATGTCGTGCAGCCGACAAGAAGATTAGCCTGAATAAAAAAGGCCCGACAAGCGGACCTTTTTTCACAGCCATAGGGTACGCAGACTCAGATCTTTTTGAAGATCAGAGAACCGTTAGTACCGCCAAAGCCGAAGGAGTTACACAGGGTGTACTCCATTCCACTCACCTGGCGCGCTTCGTGAGGAACGAAGTCCAGATCGCAACCTTCATCCGGGTTATCCAGGTTGATGGTTGGCGGAACAGCCTGGTCGCGCAGCGCAAGAATAGAGTAAATAGACTCTACAGCCCCCGCCGCACCCAACAGGTGACCGGTCATGGATTTTGTGGAACTGACCAGTACGCGGCTGGCAGATTCACCGAAGATAGACTTAACAGCCTGAGCTTCTGCTTTATCGCCCGCAGGGGTAGAGGTACCGTGTGCGTTAACGTAGCCGATTTGCGCTGGGGTAATACCCGCATCGCGAATCGCGTTTTCCATGGCCAGCGCGGCGCCCGCACCATTTTCTGGCGGTGACGTCATGTGATAGGCATCGCTGCTCATACCAAAGCCAACGACTTCAGCATAAATTTTCGCGCCACGTTTTTTCGCATGTTCGTACTCTTCCAGAACGAGCATACCTGCACCATCGCCCAGCACGAAACCGTCACGGTCTTTGTCCCAAGGACGGCTTGCCGCCTGAGGATTATCGTTGCGGGTAGACAGCGCGCGCGCAGCACCAAAGCCACCCACGCCAAGCGGGGTACTGGCTTTTTCAGCACCGCCCGCCACCATAGCATCTGCATCGCCGTACGCAATCATACGCGCGGCCTGGCCGATGTTATGCACGCCAGAGGTACATGCGGTCGCGATAGAAATGCTTGGCCCACGCAGACCGAACATGATGGTCAGGTGACCCGCCACCATATTAACAATCGTGGACGGAACGAAGAACGGGCTGATTTTACGCGGTCCGCCATTCATGAGAGATGAATGGTTTTCCTCGATCAGACCAAGACCGCCAATCCCGGAGCCAATAGCGGCACCGATACGGGTTGCGTTCTCTTCCGTAATTTCAAGGCCAGAATCCTGCATGGCCTGAACGCCAGCGACAATTCCATATTGAATGAAGGCATCCATCTTGCGCTGTTCTTTGCGCGAGATGATCTCTTCACAGTTAAAATCCTTTACTAAGCCAGCAAATTTCGTTGCATAGGCGCTAGTATCGAAATGGTCGATTAGGCTGATGCCGCTCTGACCGGCAAGGAGAGCTTTCCAGGTGGACTCTACGGTATTGCCGACAGGAGACAACATGCCAAGTCCGGTCACAACTACACGACGCTTAGACACGTTTGTCCTCCAGGGAGGGATAAAAAAAGAGATTCGTGGGACTAAAAAAGATAAAACTCAGGCGGTCGAATGACCGCCTGGAGATGTTCACTTACGCCTGGTGGCCGTTGATGTAATCAATGGCAGCCTGAACGGTGGTGATCTTCTCAGCTTCTTCGTCCGGAATCTCAGTATCAAACTCTTCTTCCAGAGCCATTACCAGCTCAACGGTGTCAAGAGAATCTGCGCCCAGGTCTTCAACGAAGGAAGCGGAGTTCACAACTTCTTCCTGCTTAACGCCCAGCTGTTCGCCGATAATTTTCTTAACGCGTTCTTCGATAGTGCTCATACTCTTAAATTTCCTATCAAAACTCGCTTTCGCGATGGTTTTCGTAGTGTATAAAATGTTGAAAAATTTGCAACTAAATCCCGGCAGGTCTTACCACGATTTTACGTTATTTTGAGGCCAATCCCCCCAATAACGCAAATATTTTCGATCGTGATTAAACCATATACATCCCGCCGTTGACGTGGAGGGTTTCACCAGTGATGTAACCCGCTTCGTCAGAGGCTAAAAATGCAACCGCGCTGGCAATTTCTTTAGGGTCGCCTAAGCGGCCCGCAGGAACAGCTGCCAGCGTACCCGCACGCTGCTCATCAGTCAGCGCACGCGTCATGTCCGTTTCAATAAAGCCCGGAGCAACAACGTTTACAGTAATCCCGCGGGACGCGACTTCACGCGCCAGCGACTTACTGAAACCAATCAGACCTGCTTTCGCCGCAGCGTAGTTAGCCTGACCAGCATTTCCCATGGTACCAACCACAGAACCGACAGTGATAATACGACCATGACGCTTTTTCATCATAGCGCGCATTACCGCTTTTGACAGACGGAATACAGATGACAGGTTGGTTTCGATAATATCGTTCCACTCGTCGTCTTTCATTCGCATCAACAGGTTATCGCGAGTGATCCCGGCATTATTGACCAGAATATCCACTTCGCCAAACTCTGCGCGAATATTTTCCAGAACAGATTCGATAGATGCAGGTTCGGTCACATTCAGTACCAGACCTTTACCGTTCGCACCCAGATAGTCGCTGATGGCCTTCGCGCCATTCTCGCTGGTTGCTGTACCAATCACTTTCGCGCCGCGCGCGGCCAGTGTTTCAGCAATTGCACGCCCGATACCGCGGCTTGCGCCAGTGACCAGGGCAATTTTTCCTTCAAAACTCATGGTATTCCTCTTTTATTGCGAGAGTGCCGCTTCAATGGCTTCCGGCTCGTTAATCACCGAGGCAGTCAGGGTGTCAACAATACGTTTTGTCAAACCAGTCAGGACTTTCCCTGGGCCGACTTCGTACAGGTGCTCAACGCCCTGAGAGGCCATAAACTCAACGGTTTTGGTCCACTGTACCGGGCTATAGAGCTGGCGAACCAGCGCGTCACGGATAGCCTCCGGCGTGGTTTCACATTTCACATCGACGTTGTTCACAACGGAAATCGTCGGTGCGTTAAAGGTAATTTTTTCCAGTTCAACCGCCAGCTTGTCAGCAGCAGGTTTCATCAGCGCACAGTGGGACGGAACACTCACTGGCAGCGGCAGCGCACGTTTCGCGCCCGCGGCTTTACAGGCTGCACCTGCACGTTCAACCGCTTCTTTATGACCCGCGATAACCACCTGGCCTGGCGAGTTGAAGTTAACCGGTGAAACCACCTGACCTTCTGCTGATTCTTCACACGCTTTTGCGATGGAAGCATCGTCGAGA
Organism: Enterobacter cloacae complex sp. 277I4; assembly: GCF_050031465.1. Classification (NCBI taxonomy): domain Bacteria; kingdom Pseudomonadati; phylum Pseudomonadota; class Gammaproteobacteria; order Enterobacterales; family Enterobacteriaceae; genus Enterobacter; species Enterobacter cloacae complex sp. 277I4. The sequence continues at coordinate 1,919,128 of NZ_JBLGWC010000001.1, read as the reverse complement.
CCGATAATAGCAGACATGCCGCCCGTGCCTTCTGGCACCGCTTCCTGCATGAATTTACCACGCAGTTCTACCAGGCGTACCGCGTCAGCAAAGGCGATCACACCGGCACAGACCAGTGCAGAGTATTCACCCAGGCTATGGCCCGCGAGCAGGGCTGGCGCTTTACCGCCCTTCTGCTGCCAGACGCGCCACAGCGCAACGGATGCGGTCAGCAGTGCTGGCTGAGTCTGCCAGGTTTTGTTCAGCTCTTCGGCCGGACCTTGTTGGGTCAGCGCCCATAAATCATAACCCAGCGCATCGGAAGCTTCACGGAAAGTCTCTTCGATTACCGGATAGTTTGCTGCCATTTCAGACAACATCCCAACGGTTTGAGAGCCCTGCCCCGGAAACACAAAAGCAAATTGCGTCATCTTTTAATCCTTATCCTAGAAACGAACCAGCGCGGAACCCCAGGTGAACCCGCCACCGAAGGCTTCAAGCAAGACCAACTGGCCCCGTTTGATTCGTCCGTCACGTACCGCTTCATCAAAGGCGCACGGTACTGACGCCGCAGAGGTATTGCCGTGGCGATCGAGCGTCACCACAACGTTATCCATCGACATGCCCAGCTTTTTCGCGGTTGCACTGATAATACGCAGGTTCGCCTGATGCGGCACCAGCCAGTCGAGTGCGGTGCGCTCAAGGCCATTCGCCTCCAGCGTTTCATCAACAATGTGGGCCAGTTCCGTCACCGCGACCTTAAACACTTCGTTACCTGCCATGGTCAGGTAGATAGAGCTATCCGGATTCACACGGTCGGCATTAGGCAGCGTTAACAGTTCGCCATAGCTACCGTCAGCATGCAGATGCGTGGAGATGATGCCCGGCTCTTCAGACTGACCCAGCAGTACGGCACCCGCACCATCACCAAAAATAATGATCGTTCCGCGATCGGTTGGATCGCAGGTACGCGCCAGCACGTCAGCACCGATCACCAGCGCATACTTCACCGCGCCGGATTTTACATACTGATCGGCAACGCTCAATGCGTAGGTGAAACCCGCGCACGCTGCGGCAACGTCAAACGCCGGGCAGCCTTTAATACCGAGCATATTCTGCACCTGGCACGCTGCGCTTGGGAAAGCATGCGTGGCCGATGTTGTGGCAACCACGATCAAACCAATCTGATCTTTATCGATGCCCGCCATCTCGATAGCACGCTGTGCAGCTTCGTAACCCATGGTGGACACGGTTTCGTCTGGCGCGGCGATACGACGTTCACGGATACCTGTGCGCGTGACAATCCACTCGTCAGACGTATCTACCATTTTTTCCAGATCGGCGTTGGTTCGCACTTGTGTTGGCAGATAGCTGCCGGTACCAATAATCTTCGTATACATGTACGCTCAGTCACTTTTAGCTAATACAGATTCCAGGCGAGCGGCAATCCGCTGAGGGACTTGTCGCTGCACCGCCTGCACTGCCTGTTCAATGGCGACAGTAAATGCTCGCTGATTGGCGGCACCGTGACTCTTGATCACAATGCCGCGCAATCCTAACAGACAGGCGCCATTATACTGGTCGGGGTTGAGGTGACTGAATCGCCGCGTCAGGCTTTTTTGTAACCAACGCTTTAATAAAATCAGCCACCAGGCGCTTTTTTTACTTTCTCCCTGCGATTTGAGGAGAGAAAGGAACATTCGCACAACCCCTTCCATGGTCTTCAACGTCACGTTTCCAGTGAACCCATCACACACCAGAACATCCGTTTTCCCCGTCAGCAACTCATTGGCTTCGAGATAACCAATATAGTTGATGGAGGGAACCTGTTTAAGCAATTCGGCAGCCTCACGAATGCTGTCCAGGCCTTTGGTCTCTTCTTCACCTATGTTCAGTAACGCAACACGGGGATTGGTGATCCCGACCACTTCTTCTGCCAGCACCGACCCCATCACGGCAAACTGAGCCAGCATTGTACTATCACAATCGACGTTAGCGCCCAGATCGAGCACCACCGTTTTGCCCTTTTGCTGATGCGGGAGTACCGTCACCAGCGCCGGACGCTCAATGCCCTCAATAGGCTTCAGCAGTAATTTCGACAGCCCCATCAGCGCGCCGGTATTTCCCGCGCTGACGCAGGCCTGCGCACGTCCTTCTTTTACCAGCTCCAGCGCCATTCGCATAGAGCTGCCACGGCTATTGCGAATCGCCTGCGATGGCCGGGCATCACTGGCAATAACTGACTGCGCAGGAATAATCTGCAGACGTGAACGTTGTTCGAAGTCAGCTTTTGCAAGTAATGGCGTGATTGTGTCGGGATTGCCGACTAAAAGAAGTGTGAGTTGCGAATTAGAATTCAGTGCCTGCAATGCTGCAGGCACTGTCACGGAAGGCCCAAAATCTCCTCCCATGACATCTAACGCCAGGGTTAGACGTGTCAAGGTATCGTCGCAGCCTGGTTCGGTAAATTCCCCGTTTGCACGGGGAGTTCCTCACTAAGCCTAATCACGCAAACGCGTGATTACTTAGTGATAACCTTGCGGCCGCGGTAGAAACCGTCAGCAGTGATGTGGTGACGCAGGTGTTTCTCACCAGAAGTCTTGTCTACAGACAGGCTGGTAACTGCAGTCAGCGCGTCATGGGAACGACGCATGCCACGTTTGGAACGGGTTGGTTTATTCTGTTGTACGGCCATGGACCTTACTCCTCAATTACTTACGCTTTAAGCTGGCTAATACGGCAAATGGGTTTGGTTTTTGCGCTTCATCAGGCAGTTCCCCAAAGACCATGTCCGCCTCGGACACTTCACAGTGTTCAGAATCATGCACCGGAACCACTGGCAAGGTGAGGATGATTTCATCTTCAACCAGAGCCAGAAGATCGATTTCACCGAATTCGTTAACCTCAATCGGCTCATACGCTTCCGGGAGTGCCTCAGCCTGTTCGTCAGAACGAACCGGACTGAAACAATACGTTGTGTGAACGTGCTGTGTGAACGGTTTCCCGCAACGCTGACATTCGAGCGTTACCGTCACCTTTGCATCACCGGTTAAAACGGCAAGACGCTGGTTATCGATAGCGAACGACATGGAGCATTCCACATCACTGTCCACACTGACTACGGATTCGGCAATACGCTCAGCCTGATCGGAAGTATAGATACCTTCGTAATCGAGGCGTTTTTGAGCCGTACGAACCGGATCAAGAGTCAGGGGTAATTTTACCTTTTGCATAGGGCGCGCATATTAACTTTGTAACGTCATATAGTCAAAGAAAAAGGCAACCAGGGCTGCCTTTTGCCAATTATTCGCACACATTGCGGCCTGTAGTTTAAAATGGCTGGCATCGATACGCTATATCTGGTGATAAAAATATGCCAAATCTCGTTCTCGCTTCCACTTCTCCCTACCGCCGAATGTTGCTGGAAAAGCTCGGGATCCCGTTTGTGTGTGCCGCGCCGGACGTTGACGAGACGCCACAACCTGGCGAGTCGCCGCGTCATCTAGTGACGCGTCTGGCGAAAGAGAAAGCACAATCGCTTGCCGCACAATACCCTTCGCATTTGATTATAGGCTCCGATCAGGTTTGCGTGCTGGATGGTGTCATCACCGGTAAGCCACACACCGAAGAGAATGCCTGTAAACAGCTTATGCAGGCGCGCGGCAATATTGTTACCTTTTATACCGGCCTCGCGCTCTACAACTCCGCCGTGGGCCACCTGCAGACCGAATGCGAACCGTTTGATGTTCACTTCCGACACCTGAGCGAGCAAGAAATCACAGATTATGTGCGTCGTGAACGGCCTCTCAACTGCGCCGGCAGTTTTAAAAGTGAAGGTCTTGGGATTGCGCTCTTCGAAAAGCTGGAGGGGCGTGATCCGAACACGCTGGTGGGCTTACCGCTGATTGCGCTGTGCCAGATGTTAAGACGCGAAGCGTGTAATCCACTGACGGCGTGACCGTTGCGGCCTGATGCCCTCACCCCGGCCCTCTCCCACAGGGAGAGGGTGCAAACATTAAAAACGGCAACTCCGTTGCCGTTTAACTTTTACCTTAGCCGCGCAGAACTTTCAGGCAGCGTTTCAACTGCTCATCCAGCGGCGCTTCAATACGTATAGTCTCGCCGGTATTCGGATGGGTAAACTTCAGCGCTGCCGCATGCAGGAACAGACGCGACAGCCCCGTCCCCGCCAGTTGCTTATCAAATTCCCTGTCGCCATAGCGATCGTCAAACGCAATCGGATGACCCGCAAACTGGGTATGCACGCGAATCTGGTGGGTTCGGCCCGTCACCGGGCTACAGCGCACCAGGGTGGCAAACTCATAGCGCTCTTCCACTTTAAAGCGCGTCTCAGACGGTTTACCTTCCTGGCTGACACGAACGATTCGCTCACCGCTTTGCAAAATATTTTTCAGCATTGGGGCCTGCACCACTTTCACGTGGGACTGCCACTGACCGCGCACCAGCGCCAGATAATTTTTCTGCATCCCTTTTTCGCGCAGCTGCTCGTGCAACGAGCGCAGGGCTGAACGTTTTTTGGCGACCAGCAGCACGCCAGAGGTGTCACGATCGAGACGGTGAACCAGTTCGAGGAAACGGGCTTCCGGGCGCAACGCGCGCAGCCCTTCAATCACGCCGAAACTGAGACCGCTGCCGCCGTGTACCGCCGTACCCGACGGTTTATTCAGCACCAGGATGTGGTCATCTTCATACAGGATCACATCACTCAGGGCGGCCACCTTCTGCAGCTTAGGCGACACGACCTCTTCTTCACGTTCGGCAACACGCACCGGCGGGATACGCACTTCGTCACCGGCTTCGAGCTTATACTCAGGCTTCACGCGTTTTTTGTTAACCCGCACCTCGCCCTTACGCAGGATGCGGTAAATCATGCTTTTTGGTACCCCTTTCAGCTGGGTGCGCAAAAAGTTATCGATACGTTGCCCCGCTTCATCATCGGCGATAGCAACCATTTTTACGGCTGGAGTCTCTGTTTTCATGGTTGGCGATTCTAAATATCGTCAGGCATTAGCGCCACTCATTTTTCTATGCTTATATTTACTTTTATCCGGCCTGCCCCGGTTTCGCGCAATCGATTTGGTGGTTATTAAACCAATCACCATCCTGAAGTGAAGAAACTGTGAGTAACCGGGTGATAATTGGTAAAAGTCATCTTGCTATAACCCGGCGAGCAGTGGAATAATGAAGCCGTTTTCCGCGTTAAATCCGGGTTTTGTAAGGATGTCGACGGAATGACCAATTTTGTCTGACCGATCATCCACGCAGCAATGGCGTAAGACGTATTGATCTTTCAGGCAGTTAGCGGGCTGCGGGTTGCAGTACTTCCCGGTATAAGGATTGTTCTCTGGAGAGTTCTACCCAGGCAATTCCCCTGATAATTGCGCTGTGTTTCCGTATGAAACACAGGCAACCGACACTCTGCGCCTCTTAAGCGAGCGACAACCGTGAGGTTGGCGACGTGAATAGACACGAGGCCATCGGTTCATACCCCGGAAAGCGTCACCTTGCCCGCAGCTTTGTCGTCAATGTAAGAATAACGAGTAAGTTACGATGAAAAGAATGTTAATCAACGCAACTCAGCAAGAAGAGTTGCGTGTCGCCCTTGTGGATGGGCAGCGCCTGTACGATCTGGATATCGAAAGTCCTGGACACGAACAGAAAAAAGCGAACATTTACAAAGGTAAAATCACCCGCATTGAACCAAGCCTTGAGGCTGCATTTGTCGATTACGGTGCTGAGCGTCATGGTTTCCTCCCTCTGAAAGAAATCGCCCGCGAATATTTCCCTGCTAACTACAACGCTCATGGCCGTCCGAATATCAAAGATGTTCTGCGTGAAGGTCAGGAAGTGATTGTTCAGATTGATAAAGAAGAGCGCGGCAACAAAGGTGCCGCACTGACAACCTTTATCAGCTTGGCAGGAAGTTATCTGGTACTGATGCCAAACAACCCGCGTGCGGGTGGTATCTCTCGCCGTATCGAAGGCGATGACCGTACCGAACTGAAAGAAGCGCTGGCCAGTCTTGAACTGCCGGATGGCATGGGTCTTATCGTGCGTACCGCCGGTGTGGGCAAATCTGCCGAAGCGCTGCAGTGGGACTTAAGCTTCCGTCTGAAGCACTGGGAAGCTATCCAGAAAGCAGCAGAAAGCCGCCCTGCTCCGTTCCTGATCCACCAGGAAAGTAACGTTATTGTACGTGCCTTCCGCGACTATCTGCGTCAGGATATCGGTGAAATTCTCATCGACAACCCGAAAGTGCTTGAGCTGGCTCGCCAGCACATCGCCGCACTGGGTCGTCCGGACTTCACCAGCAAAATCAAACTGTACACCGGCGAAATCCCGCTGTTCAGCCACTATCAGATTGAATCCCAGATTGAGTCCGCCTTCCAGCGTGAAGTCCGTCTGCCATCCGGCGGTTCTATCGTTATCGATACCACAGAAGCGCTGACCGCTATCGACATCAACTCCGCACGTGCGACGCGCGGCGGCGATATCGAAGAGACCGCCTTCAACACCAACCTTGAAGCCGCTGATGAAATCGCCCGCCAGCTCCGCCTGCGCGACCTGGGTGGTCTGATTGTTATCGACTTTATCGACATGACCCCTGTTCGTCACCAGCGTGCGGTTGAAAACCGTCTGCGCGAAGCGGTGCGCCAGGATCGTGCGCGTATCCAGATTAGCCATATTTCACGCTTCGGCCTGCTGGAGATGTCCCGCCAGCGCCTGAGCCCGTCTCTGGGCGAATCCAGCCATCACGTTTGCCCGCGCTGCTCCGGTACCGGGACCGTTCGTGATAACGAATCTCTGTCTCTCTCTATTCTGCGTCTGATTGAAGAAGAAGCGCTGAAAGAGAACACCAAAGAGGTTCACGCCATTGTTCCGGTGCCAATTGCCTCCTACCTGCTGAACGAAAAACGTGCCGCGGTGAGTGCCATTGAAGCGCGCCAGGGCGGCGTTCGCTGCATCATCGTGCCAAACGACCAGATGGAAACGCCGCACTATCACGTGCTGCGTGTCCGTAAAGGCGAAGAGACCAGCACGCTCAGCTACCTGCTGCCGAAGCTGCATGAAGAAGAGATGGCGCTGCCATCTGATGAAGAGCCAGCCGAGCGTAAACTGCCAGAGCAGCCTGCGTTAGCGACCTTCATCATGCCGGAAGCTCCGCCAGAAAGTGCCCTGGAAAAACCAGCGGCTAAACCTGCGGCACAAAAACCGGCAGTGGCGGCAAAAGCCGAGCCAGCACAACCGGGTCTGCTGAGCCGTTTCTTTGGCGCGCTGAAGAAAATGTTCGCAGGTGAAGAAGTTCAGCCAGAGCAGCCGAAAGAAGAACCTAAAGCGGCTAAACCTGAGCGTCAGCAGGACCGTCGTAAGCGTCAGAACAACCGCCGCGATCGTAATGACCGCAGCGACCGTAACGAGCGTCGTGACAACCGTTCGGACAACAATGAAGGCCGTGAGCAACGCGAAGACAACCGTCGCAACCGTCGCGAGAAACAACAGCAGAACGTTGAAGATCGTGAAATTCGCCAGCAGGCGGGCGATGAGTCCGAGAAGAGCAAACAGCGCGACGAGCAGCAGCCTCGCCGTGAGCGTAACCGTCGCCGTAACGACGAAAAACGCCAGGCGCAGCAGGACGTTAAAAACCTGAATCGCGAAGAGCCTGCTGAGCAGCAGGAGACCGAGCAGGAAGAACGTACTCAGGTTATGCCACGTCGTAAGCAGCGCCAGCTGACTCAGAAAGTGCGCGTCGGTGCTGTTCAGGCAGAAGAAACCGCAGCTGTCGCAGCCGAAGTGACAGAAACCACAACGGGCACGCAGGTTGCGAAAGTTGACCTCCCGGCCGTCGTGGAAAATCAGATAGAGCAGGATGAAAACAGTGAAAACCGTGACAACGCGGGTATGCCGCGTCGCTCGCGCCGTTCTCCGCGTCATCTGCGCGTGAGCGGTCAGCGTCGTCGTCGCTACCGTGACGAGCGTTACCCAACGCAGTCCCCAATGCCAATGACCGTGGCGTGCGCGTCACCTGAAATGGCATCCGGTAAAGTCTGGATCCGCTACCCTGTTGCTCGCCCGGAACAGGCTGTTGAAGAACAGGCAGTGACCGAAGAGGTGATTGCACCAGCACCAGCACCAGCAGCAGCGGCAGAAGAGGTTGTAACGGCAGCGGCAACCGTGGTTGAACCACAGGTTGTTGAAACTGAAGCACCTCACGCTGTGGACGTCGAAACCACCCATCCAGAAGTGATTGCTGCTCCGGTTGATGCCGCGCCGCAGCTTATTGCCGAAGAAGATGCCGTGGTGGCTGAAGAAGTAGCTGAAGAGGCTGAACCTGTAGCCGCAGTGGAAGAAACCGCTGAAACCATCGTTGAAACCACGACCGAAGAGGTTGTGCAGGACGTTGAGATTCAGGTTGAACCTGTTGTTGAAGAAGCGAAAGCGCCGGAAGTGAAACCCGAGCCGGTGAAGGTTGCCGTCGCGCCTGCGCACGTTGCCACAGCACCGATGACTCGCGCCCCTGCGCCTGAGTATGTGCCTGAAGCACCGCGTCACAGCGACTGGGTTCGCCCGGAGTTCAACTTCGAAGGTAAAGGTGCTGCCGGTGGTCACAGTGCTACGCACAAGGCTACTGCACCAGCAACCCGTCCGCAGTCAGTTGAATAACGCACGCTAAGTGTGAAAGCCGACCTTCGGGTCGGCTTTTTTATGGCTGCTGTAGCGGCTTTCTCATTCCAGTGACCTCCGGCATGATCTGCCGCATCAACTCCAGAAAACGCCGCAAGCGCGCCGGATAGTAGCGGGACCAGGGGTAAACCAGATGCACCGGTAACGCCGCCGGCTGCCACTCGGGCAGTAAATGCACCAGCCGCCCTTCCCGAATATCCTCCTGCACTGTCCAGCTTGATACCACCGCCACGCCAAGCCCGGTGAGAGCCGTATTGCGTGCGACATACAGACTGTCGGTACTGAGGCGGGGAGTAATCGCCACGCGCGCGGTGGCTGGCGAGGCATCGTGAAAAAGCTCCACATGGCGCTGGTAGAAAGAGCTGATGGCTATCCAGGGAAGCTGCTGCAAATCTTCCGGGGTGTTAACCGCCGGAAAACGGGCCAGCAATGCCGGAGAAGCCACCACTGAGCGCGGCACCTCAGCCAGCAGCACGGACACGGTCGCCGGGTCAACCTCGACGCCCACCCGAATCGCACAGTCAAGGTTGTCGCCGAGAAAGTCAGCCGACCGGTCGTTGAGCATCCACTCAATAGAAAGCTGCGGATAACGCTGCAGAAATTCGGTTAACGGTTTCAGGAGCTGATCCTGACCAAACGCGTGCGGGGCGCGTACCCGCAGGACGCCTACCGGTTCGTCTTCCGTCTGCCCTACCTCATCTTCCAGTGCCAGCCAGCTGTCAATCACCCGACGGGCGTGCTGATAGCAGCGCTCGCCGTCATCCGTCAGACGCGTCGTGTGAGTAGTGCGCAATATCAGGCGCACACCGAGCATCGTCTCAAGCGACTGCAACCGTCGGCTCACCGTGGCCTGGGTGGTTGCCAGCTGCCGTGCCGCCGCAGAGAGGCACCCGGCCTCAACAATACGAACAAACGTCCGCATTAGCTCCACCCTGTCTATACGCTCAACTCTTTTAATCATCTTTTTGCCTATACGCTAAACGTATAAGCGTTTTACCACCGGGCCCGCTACCGCTGCAAGGCATGCTGATAAAAAATAGCCACACACGATGAATGAGGAACATCTTATGAACACAACATCCGCCGCCCATGCCGTAAGCCGCTGGGTCATCTTAATGCTGGCGCTCGGTGCGGGCTTCAGTGTGGCATCCATCTATTATGCTCAGCCTCTGCTGCCGCTGATGGGCGCTGACCTGCACCTGAGTATCGAAGGAATGGGCATGGTCCCGACGCTTACCCAGGCGGGATATGCTCTGGGGATCCTGTTCCTGCTGCCGCTCGGCGACCGACACGACCGCAGAACACTGATCCTGATAAAAAGTGCAGCCCTGGCGCTATTTCTGCTTAGCTGTAGCCTGACCGGACAAATCCACTCCCTGCTGCTGGCAAGTCTGCTTATTGGCGTGGCCGCCACCATGGCGCAGGATATCGTCCCTGCCGCTGCAATCCTTGCGCCGGAAGGCAAACAGGGGAAAACCGTCGGTACGGTGATGACCGGTCTGTTGCTGGGTATTCTGCTCTCCCGAACCGTCAGCGGCGTGGTAGGTGAGGCTTTTGGCTGGCGCGTCATGTACCAGCTGGCTGCCGCAAGCATTGCGTTTATCGGCGTTGTTATGTGGGCCGTACTCCCGCGGTTTGCCATCCACTCCACCCTGAGCTATCCGGCGCTGCTGCGTTCTATGGAACACCTGTGGCGTCGTTATCCGGCTCTGCGCCGCGCGGCGCTGGCTCAGGGTTTTCTGTCGATTGCCTTTAGCGCCTTCTGGTCCACGCTGGCAGTGATGCTGCTGGAACGTTATCACTTAGGAAGTGCGGTCGCGGGGGGATTTGGTATTGCGGGTGCTGCAGGTGCGTTAGCCGCCCCGCTGGCGGGAGGTCTGGCCGATAAGCTGGGCGCCGGAAAAGTCACGCAACTCGGTGCGCTTCTCGTGACCGTCTCATTTGCCCTGATGTTCCTGATGCCCGCGCTGGGCCTTCATGGACAGCTCATCCTGATTGCCCTCTCCGCCGTCGGGTTCGATCTGGGTCTGCAGTCAAGCCTGGTGGCGCATCAGAATCTGGTGTATAGCCTTGAGCCGCAGGCCCGTGGACGCCTGAACGCCCTGCTCTTTACGGTAATCTTCATCGGCATGGCACTGGGCTCTGCGCTGGGCAGTAATATCTATACGCTGGCGGGATGGACCGGGGTGGTCGCGCTTGCGACGGTATGCGGCGTCATTGCGCTGGTCATTCGCCTGATTGAGAGCGCTCGCGTCAGCGCCGTGCAGGCAGACATCGCCTAAAAAAAATGCCCAATCCAGACGGATTGGGCAGTCAAAACATGCCCAGTTTCAAGACATGTTCTAAGAGGTAAAGATGTTATTTGTTCAACTGGAACAGCGACATACCCTGCATATCGCTAAACGCTTTATAGGACGCCTGCAAGGCAGCCTGCTGCATAATGTAAGAAGAAATGGCACTGTTCCAGTCAACATCGACCAAATCGCTCATCTGCTGAGTCTGCCCCAGCGCACGGTCATCGCCCAGGTTATCGAGTTTTTCCAGTTCGTTCATCTTGGTACCCACATCCGCCACGACGGTAAGGACATTGTTCTGGGTATTGGTGATGCCGATCTGTGCATCAGAAATCGCTTTGTTCTGCACTTCCGCCGCCGCAGAGTCGTTATCAACAGGAACCTTGAGCGCGGAAATCGCCGAGTCGAGGATCTTGAACATATTCGTCTCGCCATAACCGCCGCCAGGCAGTTCTTTGGCGTTACTGGTAATACTTTCGAAGATCTGCTGACCAGTGTGGCTAATCACCATATTACGGGCGGTATCAACCTGCTGAGAGATGGCCTGAGTTCCCCCGTTGTAATCACCGGTAACGGAATCAAACGGTGGCGCTTCGGTCTTATAGCCAGCAAAAATATACCGACCATTACCATCCGCTGAGTTTGCCAGGTTCATCAGCTGATCGCGGATACCCTGCAAGTCACTCGCCAGTGACAGACGATCGTCATCACTTAACGTGCCATTTCCTGCGTTAACGAGTTTCTCTTTCGCACTGGTAATTGCCGCGTTAACCTGGCTCAGCACGTTATCTTCCAGAGAGACTTTTTGCGTGGCGAACGTTCTCGCCAGGGCAAACTGGCTATTCTGGGATTGAGATTGTGACAGCACAACCGCCTGCGACGCCGCAATAGGATCGTCCGACGGACGGTTCACACGCTTACCAGTGGACATTTGCTCACCGTAGCTCAGCCACTTGCTCTGGGAATCGGTGATTCCCCGCATGTTCTGGTCGTACATCATCTGGGTGCTAATACGCATTTTTCACCTCAGCCTTAGCGAATATTGATAATTGCATCAAAAAGCGTGCTGGCAGTTTGTAAAACCTGCGCATTGGCAAGGTAATACTGCTGATAGCGCTGCAGGTTGCCATACTCTTCGTCGAGGTTTACCCCAGAGATGGACTGCTGCTGCTTAGTCAGTTGCGTCGCCACATTCGCTTTCGTTTCGCTGCTGGTTTTCAGCGCGGCGGTTGAGCTGCCGACCGTACTGACAAGGGAAGCATAGGCATCGTTGAAAGTCTTATTGCCGCCAACAACCTTACTGTTTTGCAGATCGAGCAGTTTTTGTCCATTGCGGTTGTCGCTCTCGCCGCCGTTGCTTGCGGATGCCATAGCCAGTTTGGACTCATCTTTGAACTTGAGCTCCATATTGACGATGACATCAGAAACAGGCTTGACGATGAAACTGTCTTTGGCGTTCGCACTACCGGTCACGTTGACGCTCAGGCCATCAAAGGTGAGATTGCCACTTGCGTCCGGGGCCATGGTGAAGCTGGTTTTATCCGAACGGGTGATAGTCCAGTCGGTGCCGTTAAACTGCAGCTTATAATCGGTGGCCTGCACTTTGGTGCTGTCTGCCACAGTGGCCGTCATTGCGGCCGTACCGGTATTGCGACTGTTGGTTACCACGGCTGGCGAACCAAAGTCGAACAGCTTGCCACCGGCATCGCCATTGGCATCAAACCCGGCTTCATGCTGCTTATTCATAGCGTCCGCAAAGGCCAGTGCCAGCTGGTTGAGGTTGTTACGCGCTTTATCCAGATCTTCTGAGCGGAACGTAAACAAGCCCCCCAGCGAACCGGTGGTGACCATTTTCTCGGGAATTTCGACGTTGCCGGACACCTCATCGCTGTAGGCGATAGTCGTCCGGGTCGGATCGGCGCTGGATTTCACCGCGGCTAACTGGTTTGCTTTGCTCCCCTGCACCAGGCTGTAACCGTTGCCAAAGGAGACGTTATAGGTGCCACCATCCTGAACAGCCACTTCAACACCCACAATTTGGTTCAGCTCACTCACCAGCTGATCGCGCTGATCCAGCAGGTCATTTGGCGATGACCCTGCCCCTACGCCGGTGAGACGTGAAATCTGATCGTTCAGATTCGCAATCTGTTTTGCGTAGTTGTTGATCTGCTCAACGCTTGAAGCGATGGCGGTATTAACCTGAGAATCCTGATCGCGAAGATACTGGTCGTTCGTTTTAAACTGATTGACCAGACCATCCGCTTTTCCCAGCACCGTCTGTCTTGCGGCCGGGTCTTCCGCGTTGCTCACCAGCGTTTGCAGGCTTTTAAAGAAATCCTGAAGCGTCGTCGAAAGTGAGTTGGTGGAATCAGAGAGCACATCGTCAATTTTTGACATCTGCTGATAGCGCGTCGTCAGACCGCTACTCTGCGTTTGCGCGGCGCGCAGTTGGTTGGTGATGAAAGCATCATATTCACGCTGCACACCAGACACATACACCCCGTTGCCCACCCAGCCACCGCCGGTCAGCGTGCTGTTAGACGCACCCAGCACGGTCGTCTGGCGGGTGTAACCTGCCACGTTATAGCTTGAAATGTTATTACTGACGGTATTGAGTGCCGCCTGAGCAGCACTGAGGCCACTCATGGCGCTGTTAATCAAACTGGACATGGAGGTTCCTTTTATTCGTTCAGACACGAGTCCTGATGAAAGTTATCGGCAGCCTCCACCGGGACTTGAGAAGTTTCAGAACAGATTTTCGATATCTGTGCTATAGGCTTTGCTGACTTTCTCGCCCATCGATTTAAGCTGCTGAATCATGCTGGTGAGCTTACGCGCATAGTTCGGGTCGGTGGCATAGCCCGCATTTTGCAGGGCCTGCGCACCCTGCTCAGGCGTAGCCGCCTGCGTAACGGCGGCATAACGCGGGTTGCGGCTCAACAGGCCCACATAATCGGACAACGCTTCCAGATAAGAGCTGTAAACGCGGAATTTTGCTTTGATCTTCACCGCCGCTCCGTTTTCATATTCGGTGGTGGTGATCTCCGTTGTCGGCCCCTTCCAGCTGGCATTCGCCTTCACGCCAAAGATGTTGAAGCTCGGCTCGCCGTTTTCTTTACGGATCTGGCGCTGACCCCAGCCCGATTCCAGCGCGGCCTGGGCCAGAATCAGGTGATGTGGTACCCCACTCTGTTCACTGGCAAGACGGGCCGGCAGCGAAAGCTGTGCCAGGAAGTCTTTGCTGTCGCCGGAGAGCGGCTCATCGCTGCTCACCGTCGCCTTCGGTATCGCTTTACGCACCATTTGCGTCAGCGCCTGGTTCTGATAGCTGGTCACCGTTTGCAGGTCGAACTTCATCGGCACCTGCTGCGGCTCATCCTTCGGCTGGATCCCCTGCGCGGCTTCGGTCTGTTTGACTATCATGTCAGCCAGACCGAGCCCTTTACCGGCGGTCATCTGCTGCGCAATCTGTTGGTCATACATGCTGGTATACAGGCGCGTTGAATCACTGCTGAACATGCCGTCTTTAGGCAGAGTTTCACGCATGCTCTTCAGCATCATCTGTACAAACATCCCCTCCACCTGGCGGGCGACCGGGCGGATATTCGCCGCCGGGTCTTTGCCTGCCTGGGTTTTCAGTTCGTTAAGCGACTGGGCATCCCAGGCCGCGCTGGTCAACAGTTTGCTATCGGTCAGCATCAGATGATTTCCAGTTTGGCGCGCAGACAGCCCGCACTTTGCATGGATTGCAGAATAGACATCAGATCCATCGGCGTTGCCCCCAGGGCATTCAGGGCACGCACCACGCTGTTGAGGTTGGCACTGGAGCGTACGCTCTGCAGCGAGCCCCCGCTCTGACGCAAATCGATCTGGGTTTGCGGCGTTACCACCGTCTGCCCACCACCAAACGGGGTATCCGGCTGGCTGACGTTGGCGGAGCGGTTGACCGTTACCGAGAGGTTACCCTGCGCCACAGCGCAACTGTCCAGCGACACTTCACGGTTCATCACCACCGAACCGGTACGGGAGTTGATGATCACTTTGGCATCCTGAACAGGGACGTTCACTTCCATGTTCTGGATATCGGCCAGCATGCGCACCTGGTTGCTGCCGCCCGTTGAGGTGCGGATCTGCACGGTACGGGCGTCCAGCGCCGTCGCACTGCCATAGCCGCGGCTGCGGTTGATGGTGTCGGCGATCTGCTGCGCCATGGTGAAATCTTCGTTGTTCAGCTGCAGGTTGATGGTATTCCCCGCGCCGAACTGGGTCGGCAGTTCACGCTCAATGATTGCACCGTTAGTGATACGCCCGCCGTTCAGCTGGTTGACCTGCACGCTGCTGCCGCCTGCAGAGGCCCCCGCGCCGCCCACCAGAATGTTACCCTGCGCCAGGGCATAAACCTGGCTATCCACCCCTTTCAGCGGAGTCATCAGCAGCGTACCGCCGCGCAGGCTTTTGGCGTTACCCATGGAGGAAACCACCACATCGATGGTCTGCCCCTGACGCGCAAACGCCGGGTAGGAAGCGGTTACCATGACCGCCGCCACGTTTTTCAACTGCATGTTGGTGCCCGCCGGTACGGTGATACCGAGCTGGGACAGCATGTTGTTCAAGCTCTGGGTGGTGAATGGCGTCTGGGTGGTCTGGTCACCCGTGCCATCCAGGCCAACCACCAGACCATAGCCAATGAGGGAGTTTTCACGCACGCCCTGAACGCTGGTGAGATCGCGAATGCGGTCAGCCTGGGCAAATGTTGCCACCAGCATCAGCGCCACGGCGAAGATCGATTTAAACATGGGTCACCTCGCTTACATCGGCGAT
Source organism: Enterobacter cloacae complex sp. 277I4 (assembly GCF_050031465.1). Lineage (NCBI taxonomy): Bacteria > Pseudomonadati > Pseudomonadota > Gammaproteobacteria > Enterobacterales > Enterobacteriaceae > Enterobacter > Enterobacter cloacae complex sp. 277I4. The sequence goes on along the minus strand of NZ_JBLGWC010000001.1, from coordinate 1,903,331 downwards.
AAATTAAGGAAGAAGCGCTGCAGCCAGCCCATATTTTGCGCTTCGTTGATATAGCCGTTACCGACGTATTCAATGCGCGCATCCGCCACCTGGGTGGACGGAACGGTGTTGGTGCCGCTGATGGTGCGAGGGTTAACCACACCGGAGAAGCGAATGAACTCAGTGCCCTGGTTAATGGCGATCTGTTTTTCACCCACCACATGTAAATTGCCGTTAACCAGCACCTGGTCAACCGTTACCGTCAGCGTGCCGCTGAAGGTATTGCTGGCGTTCGCGCCACCTTTACCGTTAAAGGTATTGCCGCCAGACGCCTCAACATCCGCACGTGCATTGCCGAAGAGTCCCTGCAGATAGCGCGGTACGGTATCGAAGCCAAAATTGGTTTTGCCATCGCGGCTGGCATTCGCCGACGAGCTCTTGCTCGCGCTGACGTTCTCCTGCAGCACAATGGTCAGGGTATCGCCGACGTTACGCGGGCGACGGTCTTCAAACAGCGGCTGATAACCATAGTTGATCGGCTGCGCGGTCTGGAAAATGGAGCCGTTCACCACTGGCGCAGGGCCAGGAACGGGTTGGGCGGTCGTCGCACCCTGGACCAATGGTTTAGACGGGATCCAGGCACATCCGCTAAGGGTGACGGCCAGAACAGTCAGAATCGGATAACGAAACGCCGCGTTTTTTTGCATTGCCTTCATCTTCGAAAACAGGGAGCCGGTGCGGCGTTCACCGCACCGGGCTGCACCTTAGAGTTGCGTCAGTTTCTGCAGCATCTGGTCGGTCGTCGACACTGCTTTACTGTTAATTTCATACGCGCGCTGGACCTGGATCATATTCACCAGCTCTTCCGCCACGTTCACGTTCGAGGTTTCCACATAACCCTGATACAGCAGCCCTGCCCCGTTCAGGCCCGGGGTGCTCTCATTCGGCGTACCGGAGGATTGCGTTTCGGTGTAGAGGTTCTCGCCAATGCTTTCCAGACCGGTATCGTTCATGAAGGTGGTCAGGTTGAGCTGCCCCACCTGAACAGGCGCGGCCTGTCCCTGCTGGGTGACGCTCACCACGCCGTCACGCCCGATGGTGATGCTCAGGGCATTCGCCGGGATCGTGATAGCAGGCTGAACCTGGAAACCACCGGCCGTGACCAGCTGGCCGTTCTGATCGACCTGGAACGAGCCGTCACGGGTATAGGCAGAGGTCCCGTCAGGCAACTGCACCTGGAAGAAACCCTGGCCTTTAATGGCGACGTCTTTGCTGTTGTTGGTCTGAGACAGGTTGCCCTGGCTGTGCAGACGCTCGGTGGCGACCGGACGAACACCGGTACCGATCTGCAAACCTGACGGCAGCGTGGTTTGCTCAGAGGACTGCGCACCCGGCTGACGAATGGTTTGGTAAAGCAAATCTTCGAAAACGGCACGCTGACGCTTGAAACCATTGGTGCTGACGTTTGCCAGGTTGTTGGCAATCACATCCATATTGGTTTGCTGCGCGTCCAGGCCAGTTTTCGCGATCCATAAAGAACTGATCATAGGGAGTCCTGTTAACTCATAGCCAGAAGTTGGTTAGCTTTGCCCGCGTTTTCATCAACGCTGCTGATAATCTTCATCTGCATTTCAAAACGACGGGCGCTGGCGATCATGTCGGTCATGGCTTCGACCGGCTTGACGTTGCTGCCTTCCAGAACACCGGACATCACGCGAATGGTCGGGTCGGCCTGAAGCGTGGCGCCACGGGTGGCCTGAGCCGCCTGGGTCAGACGGAACATACCGTCATCACCACGCTGCACCTCTTTGCCATCCGCTTTGACCAGCTTCAGACGCCCGACGGGCGCAACGGTATTGGCCGGGTCGCCGGGGTTCAAGGCGGAGATGGTACCGTCTGCGGCGATGGTCAGCTCTGAGCCTTCCGGCACCGTCAACGGACCCGCTTCACCCATTACCGGGTGCCCCTGAATCGTCAACTGGCCTGTGGCACTGACCTGGATATTTCCGTTGCGGGTATAGCCTTCGCCGCCGTCTGCCGTTTGCACGGCCAGCCAGCCGTCCTGCTGCAGAGCAACGTCCAGCGGACGGGCGGTGTAATCCATCTGCCCTGGCGTCATGTCTGCACCCGGCGTGGAGGCGGTAACCAGCGTACGCGTCGGCAGGGACAACCCTTCTACCGGCACCGCACGCAGCGCATTGAGCTGTGCGCGGAACCCCGGCGTAGAGGCGTTCGCCAGGTTGCTGGCGGTAACGGCCTGCTGATTGAGCGTCTGACTTGCCGCGCCCATCGCGGTATATATTGCGTGATCCATTGCGCTTTCCTGTTAGCCGCTTAACGCAGGTTAACCAGCGTGTTGAGGATCTGATCCTGGGTCTTGATGGTCTGCGCGTTCGACTGATAGTTACGTTGCGCGACAATCATGTTCACCAGCTCTTTACTCAGGTCGACGTTAGAGGCTTCCAGCGCACCGTTGGTCAGCGTACCGAAGTTACCGGAACCCGCGGTACCCAGCAGCGCGACGCCGGAGGACTGCGTGGCAGACCAGACGTTGTCACCTTCAGACTTCAGACCTTCGTTGTTGGCGAAGTTTGCCAGCACGATCTGGCCCAGAACCTGGGTCTGTTCGTTGGAGTAGTTACCGACCACGGTGCCGTCGTCGTTGATCTGGTAGCTCACCAGGTCGCCCGGTTTAAAACCATTCTGGCTGGTTCCAACGATGTTGTTCGCACCAGTGTTCTGCTGCATGGAGTTCGCAAAACTCATGGCGAAGGTCGCAGGCGTGGCACCAGGAATGGTCGCGGTAGTCAGGTTGATGTTGCCACCGCCGATCAGCGTACCGTTGTTGTTGAAGGTCAGCGTCGTGGCGAGAGAGGCCGTGCTGCCTGCCACGCTACCGTCCTGGGCATACACTTTCCAGGAGTTAGCCGGGGTCGCATCTTTGACGTAAAACAGGTTCATGTTGTGCGCATTACCCTGGCTGTCAAAGACGGTGACCGTACCTTTTTTGTTGTAAGTATCCGGGTTGGCCGGATCAAAGGCGGTGGTCGGTGCGGTATCGGTGGAGTTGAGGTTAATCTGCTGGGAAGCCGTGGTGGTGGCCTTCGCGGCCATCAGCGTGGTCGGGATATTAATAGGCTGTGGGTTCGCACCGGTCTGAACCGTTGATGGCGTCCCGGCAACCGGATAACCGGTTAATTGCATCCCCTGCATGTTCACCAGGTTACGGTTTTCGTCCAGCTTGAACTGGCCGTTACGGCTGTAGAACACCGAGCCGTTAGCATCGACCATACGGAAGAAACCGTTCTGGCTGATGGCAACGTCCAGGCCTCGACCGGTATTGGTGGTGGTGCCGTCGGTAAAGTCCTGGGTAATGCCTGCAACTTTTACGCCCAGACCCACTTTGGAACCGGCAAACATATCTGCAAATGAAGCAGAACCGGATTTAAAACCATAGGTCGCGGAGTTGGCGATGTTGTTGCCAATGACGTCCAGGTTGGTGGCCGCAGCATTCAGGCCGCTGACCGCTTGAGAAAAGGCCATGACTTACTCCTGATAAGTGTTAAGGCTTAGATAATCTGCCGAACTTCGTCGAGTGTGGTGGTACCAGAAGTACCCAAATCCAGTTTGTTGCCATCGCTACCTTTAATGACGCCCTGGACCAGCGCAAACTGCAGCGGCTGAGCCACCAGCTGGGTAGAGCCATTGCTGGCACTGATTGCCACTTTGTAAGAACCGTTTGGCGCTTTGGTGCCGTCGGCCAGGCTGCCATCCCAGGTAAAGGTATGAACGCCCGCCTTCAGTTCGCCGATATCAATCGTGCGAACCACGGCGCCGGTAGCGTCGGTGATCGTCGCGGTGACTTTGTCGGCCGCCTGCTGCAGCTCAACGCCAAACGGCGTGGTGGTGGTGGTCGTGTTGCCTTCGGTAGTGCTGGTGCCCGCCAGGATCGTGGTGCCCGGGATCATCACCCCGTGACCAATCAGGCTCGCAGCCTGCAGGGACTGGCTGTTATCAATTTGCCCGGAAACAGAGCCGAGGGTGGTATTGAGTTTCTCAATGCCGCTGACGGTACTGATCTGCGCAAGCTGCGTGGTCAGTTCGTTGTTCTGCATGGGGTTGGTGGGATCCTGGTTCTTCAGCTGTGCCACCAGCAGCGTCAGAAAGCTGCTTTGCAGATCGGAGGCGTTACTTCCCGTCAGGGAGCTGGAACCCGTCGAACTTTTGGCGCCACTGACGCCCGAGTTCGTTGGATCATTCACATTAACGGCGATGGACATGCATGTCTCCTTTACTGGCCGAGAGTGAGGGTTTTGAGCATCATGCTCTTCACGGTATTAAGCACTTCGACGTTTGCCTGGTAGCTACGTGAGGCGGACATGGAGTTCACCATCTCCCCCACCACATCCACGTTTGGCATTTTCACGTAGCCGTTCGCATCCGCCAGCGGGTTGCCGGGCTCATACACCAGCTTGTCCGGTGCCTGGCTTTCCACCACGTCAGAGACTTTCACCCCGCCCGTCGCCGCGCCTGGTGCAGCATCCACCTGGAACACCACCTGCTTTGCACGATAAGGCTGTCCGTCAGGTCCGGTCACGCTGTCGGCGTTCGCCAGGTTACTGGCAGCCACGTTCAGGCGCTTGGACTGCGCGGTTAACGCCGAGCCGGCGATATCGAAAATATTCAGCAAGGCCATTTATCCGTTGCCCCCCTGCAGGACGTTCATCATGCCTTTGATCTGTCCGCCGAGTACGGTCAGGCCCATCTGGTATTTCAGGCTGTTATCGGCAAACTGCGTACGCTCCCGGTCCATATCCACGGTGTTACCGTCGAGTGAAGGCTGGTCGGGAATGCGATAAAGTAAATCGGTCGTGGGCGCCGTCATCGCCTGAGCAGGAATATGGCGTGAGGAGGTCAGAGCGAGCGCGACACCGCTCCCTTCTGCACGTCCACGCTCCATCACTTTTTTAAGCTCACTGGAAAAATCAATATCGCGCGCCTGATACCCTGGCGTATCGGCGTTGGCAATATTGGCGGCTAAAATCTCCTGCCGCTGGGCGCGTAAATTGAGCGCTTCCTGCTGAAAACGTAACGCGGCGTCGAGTTTATCGAGCATGTCTCCTCCGCTGATGGCAAAATTTCAGTTCACAGCTTAAATCTCACCCCGTCACCCCTATCGACGGAATAAGCGCAAAATGCGTCGCTATTTATTCCGTTGATGCAAAACCACTGCAGGTAGAATCCTCTCAATTCGGGTAACGGTGGAATGTGCGATGCAAACGTTAAAACGCGGCCTGGTGGCTACGGCCCTGCTTTTCAGCCCCCTGGTACAGGCTGAAGTACAGGATCAACTGACGGCTTTCTTTGCTCAGCAACTGGCGGGCTTTAGCGACGAAGTCAACGTCACCGTGCGCACGCCACCTAATCTCTATCCCTCCTGTGAGCAGCCGTCGTTCAGCGTAACGGGCACCACAAAACTGTGGGGGAACGTGAACGTGCTGGCGCGCTGTCCGGGTGAAAAACGCTATTTACAGGTTGTGGTACAGGCGACGGGCAATTATGTTGTGGCCGCCGTTCCCATTGCTCGCGGCAGCATGTTGCACGCCAGCAGCGTGACTCTGAAACGCGGTCGTCTGGATCAGCTTCCGCCGCGCACCATGCTTGACATTAACCAGGCACAGGATGCCGTCAGCCTGCGTGATGTCGCGCCAGGCCAGCCGATACAGCTCTCCATGCTGCGTCAGGCATGGCGGGTTAAAGCGGGTCAGCAGGTGATGGTGGTGGCCAACGGCGATGGTTTTCAGATAAACAGTGAAGGGAAGGCATTAAACAATGCCGCGGTGGCACAAAATGCCCGCGTCAGGATGTCCTCAGGCCAGGTGGTTAGCGGAACCGTCGATTCTGATGGGAATATTCTGATTAACCTATAATCTTTTTAAAGAAATCGCTGCGACTGCCGATAAATAATCAACTAATGATGATGTCAGGCGCCAACGCCGCGAACCCTCGATGAGGACAACACTATGAGCATTGATCGTACATCAGCCCTGAAGCCGGTAAGCGCTGTACAGCCTCGCGAAACGAATGACGCCACGCCGCAGAAAACGCGTGTGGAAAAACCGTCAACGTCCAACAGCACCAGCGTCACCCTGAGCGATGCTCAGGCCAAACTGATGCAGCCAGGCAGCAGCGATATCAATATGGAACGCGTGGAAGCGCTGAAAACGGCTATTCGTAATGGTGAGCTGAAGATGGATACCAGCAAAATTGCTGACGCCCTGATTCAGGAAGCACAGAGTTTCTTACAGAGTAACTAACCGTATGAGTCGACTGTCAGAAATACTGGATCAAATGACGGTTGTCCTGAACGACCTGAAAACGGTCATGGACGCGGAGCAACAGCACCTCTCTTCCGGTCAGATCAACGGCAGCGCGTTGCAGCGTATTACGGAAGATAAAAGTTCGCTTCTGGCGACGCTGGACTATCTGGAACAACAGCGTCGCGCTGAGCAAGATCCTAAGCGCAGTGCGAATGACGATATTGTAGAACGCTGGCAGACCATTACAGAAAAAACCCAGCATCTGCGCCATCTCAATCAGCACAACGGCTGGCTGCTGGAAGGCCAGATTGAGCGTAATCAGCAAGCGCTTGAGGTGTTAAAGCCGCATAAAGAGCCCGGGCTGTACGGTGCGGATGGTCAAACATCAACGGCACGTGTCACGGGCGGGAAAAAGATTTCGATTTGAAGCCCAGGCGACAAATCAGGCAGCGGGGAGCACCCTCAGGTGAACTCCCCTTTTGGCGTTTATGCGGTACGGCGGGCAAACTCTTTCACTTTGAAGCCCAGCACCGCGAGCGTCGCAAAGTAGGCCACAACCCCAACACCCACAACGGCCATCAGCCGCATCAGACGGTAAAGCATGGTGCCCTGCGACCATTCCGGCATGACATGCAGCATGCCAAGCAACGCCGCAGCCATAACCAGCACCGCAACGATCAGACGCACAAAGAAGCTTTTCCAGCCCGGCTGCGGCGTGAAGATATCCTGCTTACGCAACTGCCAGTACAACAGCCCGGCGTTGAGACAGGCCGCAAGACCAATAGACAAGGCCAGACCGGCGTGCTTAAGCGGGCCAATAAAGGCCAGGTTCATCAGCTGAGTCATAATCAGCGTCACAATGGCAATTTTCACCGGCGTTTTGATGTCCTGGCGCGAGTAGAACCCTGGTGCCAGCACTTTAACGACGATCAGCCCCATCAGCCCCACCGAGTAGGCAATCAGCGCCTGCTGCGTCATTGACGCGTCAAAAGCGGTGAATTTGCCGTACTGGAACAGGGAAACGGTCAGCGGCTGCGCGAGGATCCCCAGCGCTACCGCACTCGGCAGCGCCAGCAGGAAGCAGAGACGCAGCCCCCAGTCCATCAGACGGCAATATTCGTCATGGTTTCCGCTGGCAAAACTTTTCGACAGCGACGGCAGGAGAATAGTCCCCAGCGCCACCCCCAACACCCCGGAGGGAAACTCCATCAAACGGTCCGCGTAGTACATCCACGAAACGGAACCGGATTTGAGGAAAGAGGCGAAGATAGTGTTGATGATAAGCGAGATCTGGCTAACCGAAACCCCGAGAATGGCAGGCCCCATCTGCTTAATCACGCGCATCGCACCGGCGTCACGGAAATTAATTCGCGGCAGAACCAGCATGCCGATTTTCTTCAGATGCGGCAGCTGATACGCCAGTTGCAACACGCCGCCCGCCGTCACCGCCCAGGCCAGCGCCAGCACCGGCGGGTTGAAATGGGGTGCGGCGAACAGCGCAAAGCCAATCATGCTGATGTTAAGGAAGGTTGGCGCAAAGGCCGGAACGGAAAAACGGTTCCAGGTATTGAGGATTGCCCCCACCAGCGAGGCCAGGGAGATCAGCAGAATATAAGGAAAGGTAATACGCAACAGTTGAGTGGTCAGGGCAAATTTATCTGCCGAGTCCGCAAAGCCGGGTGCCGTCACCATAATCACCCAGGGCGCAGCCAGCATCCCGAGCACCGTTACGATCGCCAGGGCCAGCGTCAGGAGGCCTGAAACGTAAGCGACAAATACGCGCGTGGCGTCTTCACCCTGCTTGCTTTTATATTCCGCCAGGATAGGAACGAATGCCTGGGAAAATGCCCCCTCGGCAAAAATGCGACGCAATAAATTCGGCAATTTGAACGCGACGAAAAAAGCGTCCGTTGCCATCCCTGCACCAAATACTCTTGCCACAATCGCATCGCGCGCAAAACCCAGCACGCGGGAAAACATGGTCATCGAGCTGACTGCCGCCAGCGATTTTAATAAGTTCATTAATGAGAATTCCCACAACCCTACGGATTTCCAGGACGGGTAAGCGAAAGCGCCACCCATTGAAACCAACAAACGGCGCTTAGTCTACCCGGATTTAAGGGAATTACTATCGGCAGATGTTACAGAGAATTATTCGCTCATGGCCTCTCGCCAGAGCCGCTCAACAATGCGTTGTGCCATGATGGCCTGCTCACCGGATGTTTCCGGAACCGTCTGATTTTGCACACAGGTGATAAAGTGGCGGGCGCATCCGTCAAAGCCGCGCTGCTCAAGGGTGCTTTGCCAGCCAGGCGCCGGTAGCGTGACCACGCCGCTGCCTTTCTCTTCGCGCCATTCGCGCATGTCGGTAATGTCATACAGGGCACCATCCGTGACCGCCTGCACAGACTCCCGCTGACTGCCGGCCCGGCGATGCATGCTGGTGGTGACCTGCAGATGCTCAAGAGCAAAATGGTGCTCAGCGTAAACCATATGGCCCTGATCGTTGGTCAACAGGGTGCCGCTTTTAAGCTGGGCTTGCCCGTTGGTTAGCCAGAGCGCCGTATCTACCACGTGCAGGTAATCATCCAGAAGGGTAAAGCGCAGATCGTTCGGTCCGACGCTGTCGGTACGATGCTTGTCCATTCGCAGGGACGCGAGCCCACCAGACCTGGCCTTCAACTGCTGGTAAAGCGGCGCAAAACGGCGGTTGAAACCCACCATCAGCGTCAGTTTTTTGCGTGCAGCGAGTTCAATCAGCCGTTCGGCATCCTGAATGTTTTCCGCCAGGGGTTTATCCACACAAACATGGACCCCGGCATTCAGTAATTCGCTGACCACCTGATAATGGGTGGCGGTAGAGGTGTGCACAAAGACCGCATCGCAGTCGCGCGCCAGATCCTGAAGCGATGCCGCATACGGCATGCGCCAGGTTTCGCAGATCCGCTCGGCCTTCTCGCGGGTAGGTGACCACGCCCCTTGCAGCGTCCAGTCCGTCGCGGCCCCCAGAACAGGCAGCCAGGCCTTTTGCGCAATACCGCCCAGCCCTACCACGCCAACGCGTAATTTTTTCACCGTCAGTCTCCTAAATGTGCCAGCAATGCATCCAGGCGTTGTTTCAGCCCGGCCACCTCTTCCTCCAGCGCCTCTACGCGTGCCGCGAGGCTGTCATGCGCGGCGGGGGCAGCCGAATCTGCTAACACCGTTGACGGATCAACCTCACCGCTAAACAGGTGCATATAGCGGCTTTCACGTTTCCCCGGCTCGCGCGCCAGACGTACCACGTAAGGGCCATCCTCGCGGGTGGCAAGCCCGTCCAGGGTCTGCTCAACCTCCTGCATATCGGCGAACTCATGCATGCGGGAGGCCCGGGTGCGCAGTTCACCGGGTGTTTGCGCGCCGCGCAGTAACAGCGTGGTGATCACCGCCACCTCGGCGGCACTCAACTTCAGATCGCCGAACTCAGAATTGCAAAACCGCTGCTCGTACTTGGTCACGCGGTTACCGAAACCGCTGACCGTGCGCAGGTAATGGCGTTTAACCAGTTCATCGAGAATATCCTGCACCTCATGTTCGCCGAGATTCATCACCGGCTCACGGTTGGTTTTCTGGTTACACGCCATCGTCACGGCATTGACGGAGAGCGGATACTGTTCCGGTGTGGTGACCTGTTTTTCCAGCAGGCAGCCAATCACACGCGCTTCTGTTGCGCTTAACTGATATTTCATCTCTTCTCCTTAGCGGCCTGCCGTCCAGTCCCGGGTGGTTAATGCTGTCAGTACGTGGTCGCGCCACTCTCCGTCTATCAGCAGATAATCTTTGGCGTACCCCTCTTTCTCAAACCCCAACCGCGCGAGCAAATTACCGCTGCGCTGATTGTGTGGCATGTAGTTCGCCATAATGCGATGGATATGTTGCGTGCGCTGCATATAACGGATCGCCACCGTTAGCGCCTCATACATCAGCCCCTGCCCTTGCCATTTCTGGCCGATGGAGTAGCCGAGGTAGCAGGCGTGAAACGATCCGCGCACTACGTTGGAAAAGTTGGCAATGCCGATGATCTCTTTTTCCTCCGGATCCAGCAGCGCGAAATAGAACGCGCTTCCCTGCTTGTGGAATTCTGCAATCATGCTGAGGCGCGCCTGCCAGCCGGAAGGGTAGCAGTGGCTCTCATCCCGAACGGGTTCCCAGGGTTTTAAAAACTGGCGATTCTCGGCGTAATAATCCGCCAGACGCCAGGCATCACGCTCGTGCACCAGACGAACAACCAGCCTGTCCGTTGTCAGACGCACTTTTGGCACATTACTGCGATAGCCAAACATCGATACCACTCCTTCCCGTCACTTCTGCTTACCCATTAGCTTTACTATACCTGCGCCTGTGCCGTCTGTGAAAACAGTGACATACCATTTTGACCTCTTTTCACATTTTTCGATGAGAACTCTCTATCAAAGCGCTCTTTTGATAAAAAAATATTGTCACGCGCGGGGGTGGGAAAAAACGTGGCGACACCGCAGAATGTTAGCGTGCTCACCATCCTGTTTTCCCTGGAGGGAAAATGTCCCGCTTATCACAGGCCAGGAGCCTGGGTAAATATTTCCTGCTAGTCGATAACATGCTGGTCGTGCTCGGCTTTTTTGTTGTGTTTCCCCTCATCTCGATCCGCTTTGTCGATCAAATGGGCTGGGCGGCACTGATGGTCGGTATCGCGCTCGGGTTACGCCAGTTTGTCCAGCAGGGTCTGGGCGTGTTTGGTGGCGCCATCGCCGACCGCTTTGGTGCCAAACCGATGATCGTGACGGGCATGCTGCTACGCGCGGCAGGCTTCGCCACCATGGCAATTGCCCAGGAGCCGTGGCTGCTGTGGTTTTCCTGCTTCCTCTCCGGTATCGGCGGCACCCTGTTTGACCCGCCGCGCACCGCGCTGGTGGTTAAACTCATTCGTCCGCAGCACCGGGGACGCTTCTTCTCAATTTTGATGATGCAGGACAGCGCCGGGGCGGTGATTGGCGCCCTGCTGGGAAGTTGGCTGTTGCAGTACGACTTTCGTCTGGTCTGCGCGGCGGGTGCACTGCTCTTTATTCTGTGTGCGCTCTTTAATGCCCTGTTTCTGCCGGCATGGAAACTGTCAACGGTCAAAGCCCCGGTACGCGAAGGTCTTGGCCGCGTGCTGCGAGACAAACGCTTTGTTACGTACGTGCTGACCCTGACGGGGTATTACATGCTGGCCGTTCAGGTCATGCTGATGCTGCCGATCATGGTAAACGACATTGCGGGCACCCCGGCCGCCGTAAAATGGATGTACGCCATAGAAGCCTGCCTCTCTCTGACCCTGCTCTACCCGATCGCCCGCTGGAGCGAACGGCGTTTTCGCCTGGAGCATCGCCTGATGGCAGGGCTGTTATTGATGACGCTCAGCATGATGCCCATCGGGTTGGTGAACTCGCTCCAGCAGCTGTTTACGCTGATTTGCACCTTCTATATCGGCTCCATTATTGCCGAACCGGCTCGTGAAACGCTGAGCGCCTCGCTTGCCGACGCGCGCGCTCGCGGCAGCTATATGGGGTTCAGCCGCCTGGGGCTGGCCTTTGGCGGTGCATTGGGTTACGCCGGCGGCGGCTGGCTGTTCGATGCCGGAAAAGCCCTAAGCCAGCCGGAACTGCCGTGGGTCATGCTCGGCGTGGTCGGCTTTATGACGCTCCTTGCGCTGTGGTGGCAATTTAGCCAGAAGCGCAGCGCGAGCGGCATGCTCGAACCTGGGGCATAATATTCCCTGCGGCGGGGCCTCTCCCGCCGCCATTATCAGTTTTTTCTGCTGGTTTCCGCTATTTCACCCTGACATACTGGCGTAACAGGACAGTAGCGCCGATTTTTCGTTGAGGAACACTATGAAAAAAATTGTCATTGCCGCCGCATTCATTGTCAGCGGCCTGCTGGTAGGTTGTAACCAGCTTACGCAATACACCGTCAGTGAGCAGGAAATTAATCAGGCGCTGGAAAAACATAATAACTTTTCAAAAGACATTGGTGTGCCGGGGCTTGCCGATGCGCATATCGTCCTCAGCAACCTCACCAGCCAGATTGGGCGCGAAGAGCCGAATAAAGTCACTCTCGCCGGGGATGCCAATCTCGATATGACCTCTCTCTTCGGTAACCAGAAAGCCAACATTAAGCTGAAGCTCAAGGCGCTGCCGGTCTTTAACAAAGAGAAAGGGGCCATCTTCCTGCAGGAGATGGAAGTGGTAGACGCGGACGTCACGCCGGACAAGATGAAACCGGTCATGCAGACCCTGATGCCCTACCTGAACCAGTCCCTGCGCAACTACTTTAACCAGCAGCCGGCCTATGTCTTAAGTGAAGACAAGAGCAAGGGTGAGGCACTGGCGAAAAAATATGCCAAAGGCATTGAGGTGAAACCGGGAGAGATCGTTATTCCATTCACCGATTAACCTGAAGGGGCGCAAAAGCGCCCTTTTTTTTACGGAAAAGTGTGCAAACGAAAACGTTTCCGCTTATGATTTGTGTCCGGCAAAAACAGCCATCCTAATGACTGATTCCTGACAAGCCGGAGCTTCCATGACTGCACAACCCCAGGTTCTTAAAATCCGCCGCCCTGACGACTGGCATATCCATCTGCGTGATGGCGATATGTTGAAAACGGTCGTGCCGTATACCAGCGAAATTTATGGCCGCGCGATTGTCATGCCTAACCTGGTTCCACCAGTCACCACCGTTGATGCCGCTATGGCTTATCGCCAACGAATTCTTGATGCCGTGCCGGCAGGACATGATTTCACCCCGCTGATGACCTGCTATCTGACCGACACCCTTGATCCGAATGAAGTGGAACGCGGCTTTAATGAAGGCATGTTCACCGCGGCGAAACTCTACCCGGCTAACGCTACCACCAACTCCAGCCACGGTGTCACCAGTATTGACGCCATCATGCCGGTTCTGGAACGCATGCAAAAACTGGGCATGCCGCTGTTGGTACACGGTGAAGTGACCCACGCCGACATTGATATCTTCGACCGTGAAGCCCGCTTTATCGAAACCGTAATGGAGCCGCTACGCCAGCGTCTTCCTGCGCTTAAAGTGGTGTTTGAACACATCACCACCAAAGATGCCGCAGAGTATGTCCGCGATGGCAATGAGCTGATTGCCGCCACCATCACACCACAGCATCTGATGTTTAACCGCAACCACATGCTGGTTGGCGGCGTTCGTCCGCATCTCTATTGCCTGCCGATTCTGAAGCGTAACGTTCATCAGCAGGCGCTGCGTGAACTCGTTGCCAGCGGTTTCTCCCGCGCCTTCCTCGGCACGGACTCCGCGCCTCATGCACGCCACCGCAAAGAGGCCAGCTGCGGTTGCGCAGGCTGCTTTAACGCCCCTACCGCGCTCGCCAGCTACGCCACCGTGTTTGAAGAGATGAATGCCCTGCAGCATTTCGAAGCGTTCTGCTCGCTCAATGGACCACGCTTCTACGGGCTGCCGGTCAACGAAACGTTCATTGAACTGGAGCGTAAAGAGAGCCGCGTGGACGAGGCCATTCCGCTGACGGATGACACGCTCATCCCATTCCTTGCCGGTGAAACCGTCAACTGGACGGTAAAACGCTAAAAAAACAGTGCCCCTTGTTGTCAAACCCATAATATACCTGTATAAATAAACAGTATATTACACAGGGGGCATTTATGCGTATTGAAGTCACCATAGCCAAAACAACCGTTCTGCCTGCTGGCGCGCTTGATGCGCTGGCCGGTGAATTATCCCGCCGTATTAACAGTACTTTCCCTGACAACGCTGGTGCCGTAACGGTTCGTTATGCGGCTGCAAACAACCTCTCCGTCATTGGCGGCGCGAAAGAAGATAAAGACCGTATCAGCGAAATCCTGCAGGAAACCTGGGAAAGCGCCGACGACTGGTTCATCACAGATTAATCTTGCTCCCTCATTGTTCTTTTTTGCCGGGTCGCCCCGGCTTTTTTTCGTCTGAAATCCGGTTCGTTCAAATTAATTCGGCAACAAATTTAAAAATCGTGAACAAGGTGGTGTTTTATTGTTCGAACAATCCTAAAAAGCAGAAAAATGTGTTGCCAACTGTTTATTTTTCCCTTGCGAACCCTTATTACTTGTATACTGAAGATGCTTTCAGAAAAACATGCATTGAACCTCGGAGCCGTTGTCTTCTAACACGCATTAAGGGGGTTATAATGGAAAAGAATAGCGAAGTCATCCAGACCCATCCGCTTGTTGGCTGGGATATCAGTACCGTAGATAGCTACGATGCGCTGATGCTGCGTTTGCACTACCAGACCCCGAATCAACTCAACCGTGAAGAAGCGGAAGTTGGACAGACGCTGTGGCTTACAACAGACGTCGCCCGTCAGTTTATTTCTATTTTAGAGGCAGGTATTGCCAAAATAGAATCTGGCGACTATCAGGAAAATGAGTATAAACGGCACTAGGTTTATACCTATTCTTCGCTCAACAGGCACCCTCCGGGTGCCTTATTTATTTCTCCCTTGTGTCAGCCCGCATAGTTAATTACTCTGCTAACAAAGCGTGAGTTCGAGAGATGGATATGAGATACGACTTAATCATTATTGGTAGCGGATCCGTGGGGTCTGCCGCCGGTTATTACGCAACGCAAGCGGGTCTGAAGGTCCTGATGATCGATGCCCACCGTCCTCCCCATGCAGAGGGCAGCCATCATGGCGACACCCGGCTTATTCGCCACGCCTATGGTGAAGGCGAGCGCTATGTTCCGCTGGTGCTTCGCGCCCAGACGCTATGGGATGAACTGGCGAAGCTGACGGAAGAACGCATTTTCGAACGCACGGGCATCATCAACCTGGGCCCTGCCCGCTCTGATTTTCTGGCCAACGTTGAACGGAGTGCGAAAGCGTTTAATCTTGATGTGGAGAAGCTGGACGCGGCAGGCATCATGGCCCGTTGGCCAGAGATTGCCGTCCCGGACGATTATATCGGCCTGTTTGAAGCCAACTCCGGGGTCTTGCACAGTGAAACGGCCATCAAAACCTGGATCGATCTTGCGGAAAAAGCGGGCTGCGCTCAGCTCTTCAACTGTCCGGTGGAATCCCTCACTCATCACGCTGATGGCGTTACGGTCACCACTGCGGACGGAGAATATTCAGCGTCCCGTCTGCTGATTAGCGCAGGCACCTGGGTCACCCGTCTGCTGCCCGATCTGCCTGTTCAGCCGGTGCGCAAGGTCTTCTCCTGGTTCCAGTCGGATGGCCGTTACAGTGCACAGAATAAATTCCCGGCATTTACCGGGGAGTTACCGAACGGCGATCAGTTTTACGGCTTCCCGTCTGAGAAAGACGCGCTCAAAATCGGAAAACACAATGGCGGGCAGGCGATCTCCTCCCCTGAAGAGCGTAAACCGTTCGGTGCATACCCACAGGATGGCTCCGAAGCGTTTACCTTCCTGCGCAATATCCTGCCGGGCGTAGGCGGTTTACTGTATGGTGCTGCCTGCACCTACGACAACACGCCGGACGAAGACTTCATCATTGACACCCTGCCGGGGCATGACAACACGCTGCTTATCACTGGCCTCAGTGGTCATGGCTTCAAGTTCGCCTCCGTGCTGGGCGAAATCGCTGCGCAGTTTGCCCAGGGGATCGCACCGCAGTTTGATCTCACCCCCTTCTCACTTTCGCGTTTTAGCAGATAATCCGCCGCGGGTTTCGGACGTCCGGAACCCGTTTTCTAGACAGAAAACGGGACATTATGCGCAGGATCGTTGGCTTTCTTATCAATAACATTCGTGAGCATTTTATGCTCTATATTTTATTATGGGTGCTGCTGGCACTCATCGATATTATTTACATTGTATTTTACTGAAAAGTGAAGCTGACAATTACTGACATTACTTTAGGTTAGCTTAATCTTTTGCTTGCTGCTTATTCCGCCTTGCACGAAGCGATTGAATTACATTTGCGGATCATTTTCAAAACCGCTGAAATAAATAAAATAAAAATCTATATTCAATTATTTCAGTTGCAATATCATTTATTCCCGTTCATTTTTACTACTCTGTTTTTCTTCGAATGGTCATTCTGATGCAATTGCGTAACTCCTCTCAGCGCTACGGAATAATATCCATGTGTTTACACTGGATAGTTGCTCTTACCGTTTATGCAATGTTCGGACTGGGTCTGTGGATGGTGACGCTCAGTTATTACGATGGCTGGTATCACCAGGCACCAGAACTGCATAAAAGCATCGGCATCCTGCTGATGATGACGTTGGTTATTCGCGTGATCTGGCGTCACATTTCCCCGCCGCCCGCCGCGCCCAAAACCCACAGTATATTAACGCGTGTCAGCGCGGTTGCCGCGCACGTTACGCTCTATATCCTGCTGTTCGCCATTCTGATTAGCGGGTATCTCATTTCCACTGCAGACGGCAAGCCGATTAACGTCTTTGGCCTGTTTGAGGTTCCGGCCACGCTCTCTGACGCAGGGGTTCAGGCCGACACCGCAGGCGTGGTGCATCTCTGGCTCGCGTGGAGCGTGGTGATCCTGTCTGTCCTGCACGGGCTTGCCGCCCTTAAACACCATTTCATCGATAAAGACGATACGTTAAAGCGCATGCTTGGCCGTTCGTCAGTTGACTCTGGAGCATAAAATGAAAAAACACCTGCTGGGTATCGCATTAGGTTCTCTGTTATTCACCACCGGCTCTGCCGTGGCGGCTGATTATAAAATTGATAAAGAAGGCCAGCATGCTTTCGTCAATTTCCGTATTCAGCACCTCGGTTATAGCTGGCTGTACGGTACCTTTAAAGATTTTGACGGCACATTCACCTTTGACGATAAAAATCCTGCCGCCGATAAGGTCAATGTGACCATTAATACGAATAGCGTCGACACCAACCATGCAGAGCGCGATAAACATTTGCGTAGTGCGGAATTCCTGAATGTATCAAAATTCCCACAGGCGACCTTTACGTCGACCGAGGTGAAGAAAGAAGGTGATAAGCTGAATATTATCGGTAATCTGACGCTCAATGGCGTCACGAAACCGGTGACCCTGGAAGCCAAATTACTCGGCCAGGGTGACGATCCGTGGGGTGGCAAACGCGCAGGTTTTGAAGCCGCAGGGAAAATTCATCTGAAAGATTTTAATATCACCACGGATTTAGGTCCGGCATCTCAGGACGTAGAACTGATTATTTCCGTTGAAGGTGTTCAGCAGAAGGCATAATAAACACGCCCGGCAGGGTTTGACGTTGCCGGGCGTCATTATCATTCCGGGTCAGGAATACCCAGTTTGGTATTCAGGCGGCCTCGGGATTTATTAAAAATCTTATTGCCGTTTTCACGTCCCGCACGACGGCGGCGCTGCTCCTCTTCCGGCAGCATGCTCTCTTCACTGCAAAGTTCGCTACAGCAGCCGTTAAATTTCTCTGCGCACGCCGGGCACTGAATAAACAGCAGATGACAACCGTCATTTTTGCAGTTGGTGTGGGTATCGCACGGTGCGCCGCACTGGTGGCAATGGGCAATCACGTCTTCTGAAATACGCTCACCCATTCGCTCGTCAAAGACAAAGTTTTTACCGATAAAACGCACCGGTAACCCCTGCTCACGGGCACGGCGGGCATACTCGATGATACCGCCTTCGATATGCCAGACCTTATTAAATCCGTTATGTTTCATCCACGCGCTGGCTTTTTCGCAGCGAATACCGCCGGTGCAGTACATAACGATTTTCTTATCTTTATGTTCCTGCATCATCTCAACCGCTTTCGGCAGTTGCTCGCGGAAGGTGTCGGCCGGGATTTCCATTGCGTTCTCGAAATGGCCCACTTCATATTCGTAGTGGTTACGCATATCGATGAATACCGCGTCAGGGTCATCAAGCATCGCATTGACTTCCGCCGCCTTCAGGTATTCCCCCACGTCGGCCGGGTTGAAGGCCGGGTCGTCAATGCCGTCTGCCACGATGCGCTCACGCACTTTCATACGCAGCACCCAGAATGATTTACCGTCATCGTCCAGGGCGATGTTCAGGCGTAAGCCGTTCAGCGCCGGATCGAAGCCGTAAAGAAAATCGCGGAAGGCGCTCACGTTGCTTTCCGGGATGCTGATCTGGGCGTTGATACCTTCACGCGCCAGATAGACGCGCCCAAAGACGTTCAGCGCGGTGAAGGCTTTATAGAGCTCATCGCGGGTCGCTTGCGGATCGTTGATCGTGAAGTATTTATAGAATGAGATGGTCGTGCGCGGTTCGGTTTCAGCCAACATACGCGCTTTCAACATCTCATTCGATACGCGGTTGTGTAACACTGGCATGGTGTACAAGTCCTGCAATCGTTATTGAGAAAGGAAAATCGGTCGGCATCATATAGCAAACAATAACAATTTACATCCACACAATTTACGCTACATTTCTGTCAGCCTGAACTATGCGTCATAACATTTGCTGCATTAGCGCGCGTTTCGACATCAGACATTTTGGCTATGTAGTAAAAAATGAGACACTAAGACCTTCAGGACGTTAGAAAACAGGACCGACATGACCCAATTACCGAAATTTACCGTCACCCTTTTGCATCCTCGCTATTGGTTGACCTGGCTTGGCATTGGCTTTTTATGGCTTCTGGTCCAACTCCCCTACCCGGTTATTTTCCGTCTGGGCAAAAGCCTGGGTCGTCTTGCGCAAATGTTTATGAAGCGTCGCGCCAGAATCGCCTACCGCAACCTTGAACTGTGCTTCCCGGACATGAGCGAGGCTGAACGTCATGACATGGTGACCAGGAATTTCGAGTCTGTCGGCATGGGGCTGATGGAAACAGGAATGGCGTGGTTCTGGCCAGACAAACGCATGGCGCGCTGGAGCGTCGTTGCCGGTACGGGGATGGAGCCGGTACATTCGCTGCAGGCGAATCAGACGGGCGTGCTGCTGATTGGCGTACACTTTCTGACCCTGGAAATCGGCGCCCGTATGTTCGGTATGCAGGCGCCCGGCATTGGGGTTTATCGTCCAAACGACAACCCGGTTATTGATCTGATCCAGACCAATGGCCGTATGCGGTCCAACAAAAGCATGATCGACCGTAAGGATCTGAAGGGTATGATCCGCGCCCTCAAATCAGGTGAAGTGGTCTGGTATGCCCCCGATCACGACTACGGCCCGCAATCCAGCGTATTTGTTCCGTTCTTTGCCGTTGAAGAGGCGGCCACCACCACGGGCACCTGGATGCTGGCACGCATGTCCAAAGCCGCCATCGTCCCTTTTGTTCCGCGCCGCAAACCGGATGGTTCGGGTTACGAATTGATTATGCTGGAGCCCGAACTGGCGCCTCCACTGGATGATGCTGAAACCACCGCACGCTGGATGAACGGCATTGTCGAGAAATGCATTATGCTCGCACCGGAGCAGTACATGTGGCTGCACCGCCGCTTTAAAACGCGGCCAGAAGGTACGCCGTCCCGCTATTAATTCCCCCTGCGGCCCTTTGGGCCGCTCCCTGTTTTAGCTTTAAAAGCTCTCCCTCATTGCGGCAATCATAACCCAGGCGCATAATTAGCAGGCTTATTACTTCATGCCTTACGGTGCGCTGCACCTCATTATGCGGATTGTTATGTCACCCTCAGATGCCCCCATAAACTGGAAACGTAACCTTACGGTTGCCTGGCTTGGCTGTTTTCTTACCGGCGCGGCGTTTAGCCTCGTGATGCCCTTTCTGCCCCTGTACGTTGAACAACTGGGCGTGACGGGCCACAGTGCGCTCAATATGTGGTCTGGTCTGGTGTTCAGCATCACTTTCCTCTTCTCCGCCATTGCTTCGCCGTTCTGGGGCGGCCTTGCCGACCGTAAAGGGCGTAAAATCATGCTGCTGCGCTCGGCGCTGGGAATGGCCATCATCATGGCGTTAATGGGTGTGGCGCAGAACGTCTGGCAGTTTCTGATTTTGCGCGCGCTACTTGGCCTGCTGGGAGGATTTATTCCCAACGCGAATGCGCTGATCGCCACCCAGATCCCGCGTCATAAAAGCGGCTGGGCGCTCGGGACGCTCTCAACCGGAGGCGTCAGCGGCGCCTTGCTGGGACCTCTGGCGGGCGGCTTGCTGGCGGACAGCTATGGCCTACGCCCGGTATTTTTCATTACTGCCAGCGTGTTGTTCCTCTGCTTTATCGTTACGCTGATCTGCATTCGTGAAAACTTCACCCCCGTCGCCAAAAAAGAGATGCTCCACGCACGGGATGTGCTGGCTTCACTCAAAAACCCCAGACTGGTACTGAGCCTGTTCGTGACGACCCTGATTATTCAGGTCGCGACCGGTTCGATTGCCCCTATTCTGACGCTGTACGTTCGCGATCTGGCAGGTAACGTGAGCAACATTGCGTTTATCAGCGGGTTGATTGCCTCCGTACCCGGCGTGGCGGCGCTGCTTAGCGCCCCGAGGTTAGGGAAACTGGGAGACCGCGTCGGCCCGGAAAAGATCCTGATTTGTGCGCTGGTGATCTCCGTGCTGCTGCTCATTCCCATGTCGATGGTGCAATCACCCTGGCAACTGGGCGTTCTGCGCTTTTTGCTGGGTGCCTCCGACGGGGCGTTACTGCCCGCCGTTCAGACCCTGCTGGTTTACAACTCCACGAACCAGATCGCCGGGCGTATCTTTAGCTACAACCAGTCATTTCGCGACATCGGCAACGTTACCGGCCCGCTGGTGGGGGCCGGGATCTCCGCCAGCTTCGGTTTTCGCGCCGTGTTTATCGTCACGGCGGGCGTAGTACTGTTTAATGCGGTTTACTCGTGGTTCAGTTTATCCCGGACATTACGGCCGGTGGCGGAATAAGACAAATACGTGACGGCTTATTTTCGCATTCATACTTGCAGAATCAGATATTCAGCTATTCTTTCCCTGAAACCTTCTGGAAAACAGGGAGACACCAATGACCATGTACGCCACGCTGGAAGAAGCTATTGATGCCGCTCGTGAAGAGTTCCTCGCCGATAACCCCGGCGTTGATGAAGAAGATGCGGACGTGCAACAACTCAACATCCAAAAGTATGTCCTTCAGGACGGAGATATTATGTGGCAGGCCGAATTCTTTGCTGACGAAGGTGAAGAAGGCGAATGTTTGCCGATCCTGAGCGGTGAAGGAGCTCAGGCCGTCTTTGATGGTGACTATGACGAAATTGAGTTGCGTCAGGAGTGGCTGGAAGAGAACACCCTGCACGAGTGGGATGAGGGTGAATTTCAGCTCGAGCCACCGCTGGATACGGAAGAAGGTCAAACCGCAGCTGACGAATGGGACGAGCGTTAATTCCCGCTACTCATAGGGGCCGTGGCTGGCATCGATGGGCAACAACAGCGTATCGAAAATCAGCGAGAACGGCAGATCGAGCACCGTCAGGTAGCGCCATGCGGAATCCCGGACATCCCATTTCACGCCCGGATAGTACTGATTCCCGTGGCCCTGCCCCGGAATGGTGCGACTGATGATGCTGCCGCAGCCGCTCAGCAGACATGCCATCATGACGACGATGATTATTTTCATCCGTTACCTCTAAAAAAATACCGGCGTTTAAGCCGGTATTTTATCTGGCGGGTGGCACATTGCTTACCCACCCTACGTTGCCACTTACTTCGCCTTCAGCGCCAGCGGGTTAAGCTTCAGATCGTTGTAGTAGTTCACCCACGAGGAGTAGCGCTCCGGGGAAGACCACACACGGTAGTGCAGACGCGACATAGTCACCGGATCGCTTAACAGCACCAGACGGCGGTCGCGGTTAAGTTTCTCTGGCGTCTCGTTCAGCGCCTGTTCAACGTGACGATCGCGGGCAATCTCCAGCACCTTACTGGCACGGTGACGCGCGGTAGCCATTGCCGTTGCCAGGGCGTTAAACGACGGGTTAAACACCGCGTGCATAAAGCCATCATCCAGCGTACGACGGCGGTTCTGCTCCAGATAGGTGTCAGTATCCACCAGCACCTGCGGCGGCGAATACTCTTCCGGGATCAGGAACAGCTTCCAGCGTTTGGTACGCAGGCCAACCGTTGAGCGGCTTGAAATGACCGACACAAACGGCGACAGGATCAGCGAGAAGACAATCGGCGCCAGCCAGAACAGGAAGCGCAGATCCAGCCATGCCATCCCAGCAGCCCACACCAGCCCCAGCAGCAGCTGCGAGCCATGACGCATAAAGGCTTCACCCCACGGCGTGGAGTCATCATCACGCTGCGGTGAGTTCCAGACCACTTCCCAGCCCAGGAACGCGCTGACCACAAACACGGTATGGAACAGCATACGTACCGGTGCCAGCAGCACGGAGAACAGCACTTCCAGCAGCAGTGAAACCGTTACCCGCCAGAAACCGCCATACTCCTTCGAGCCTTTGCACCAGATCAGAATGATACTGAGCAGCTTCGGCAGGAACAGCAACACCATGGTGGAGGCAAACAGCGCTATCGCCAGCTCCGGACGCCACTGTGGCCACACCGGGAACAGCTGACGCGGTTGCAGGAAGTACTGCGGCTCCGTCAGCGCATGCACCACCTGCAGAGCCGTGGACAGCGCCAGGAACATAAACCACAGCGGCGCGGAAAGATAAGACATCACGCCGGTCAGGAACACCGCACGGTGAACCGGGTGCATCCCTTTCACGAGGAACAGACGGAAGTTCATCAGGTTCCCGTGACACCAGCGGCGGTCACGCTTAAGTTCGTCCAGCAGGTTCGGCGGCAGTTCTTCATAGGATCCAGGCAGATCGTAGGCAATCCAGACGCCCCACCCTGCACGACGCATCAGCGCCGCTTCGACGAAGTCGTGCGACAGAATCGAGCCGGCAAACGAACCTTCGCCCGGCAGCGGTGCCAGCGCACAGTGCTCAATAAACGGCTTCACGCGGATAATGGCGTTGTGACCCCAGTAGTGGGACTCACCCAACTGCCAGAAGTGCAGACCGGCAGTAAACAGCGGCCCGTAAACACGGGTGGCAAACTGCTGGCAACGCGCGTAAAGCGTGTCCATGCCGGACGCTTTTGGCGAAGACTGGATGATACCCGCGTTCGGGTTAGCTTCCATCAGACGCACCAGACCGCTCAGACAATCACCGCTCATCACCGAGTCGGCGTCCAGCACCACCATGTAGCTGTACTTGTTACCCCAGCGACGGCAGAAGTCATCGATGTTACCGCTTTTACGCTTCACACGACGACGGCGGCGACGGTAGAAGATCTGACCTTCGCCCTGTACTTCTGCAATCAGCTCCATCCAGGCTTTTTGCTCGGCAACGCAGATGTCCGGATTGTAGCTGTCGCTCAGGATATAGACGTCGAAATGGGCGGCGTTACCGGTCGCCTTAACGGACTCCCAGGTTGCGCGCAGCCCCGCGAATACGCGGTCAACGTCTTCGTTACAGATAGGCATAATCAGCGCCGTGCGGTGCTCAGGATTCAGGGGTTCATCCCCGACCGTAGACGCCGAAATGCTGTATTTGTCTCGTCCCATCAGCAGCTGCAGGAAGCCCATCAGCGCGGTCCAGAAACCGGCCGAGACCCAGCAGAAGAGAACGGCGAACAGCAGAAGAATGCCACTTTGCAGGATATACGGCAGCAGTTGCATGAAGGAGACCCAGATATCCTGGCCCATCATGTCTGCCGGGTTGATCAGCGCCCAGCCCTGGTAAGGCAGAATCGTCTTCATGTACCAGGTTGCGACAACCGTCTGCGCCAGCGTCAGCAGCAGAAGAATGTAGCGACGGATCGTCCCCACGGTACGCCATTTCTGTTCGGAGGCCTGCTCTTCTTTTGTCAGACGCGACAGATAACGTGGCGTCACGTCACGCCCGCGCAGGCGATCCCAGAAGCGGCCAACCGGGTTGGTACGCCAGGGGTCGGGGAACATGGAAGAACGCGTTGCTTTCGGCATCGCCTGAAGCTGATCGCGTCCTTCGTCGTCTTTAATCAACTGCCCTTCTGCCAGCGAGTCCGGCCATGCCTGCTCCAGACGTGCCTTCACTGACCCCAGCGGAGAATCGTCATCACGTGAAAACTGACGATGTTCCCCATCCAGCGCGGCATGTACCGCGCGGATGTCGCTCTCAGGCAGTGCCGCTTTTTCGATATCCGTCAGCGGCATGGCATCAATATATTCAGATGTATTATTCATTGGCAGGTAGCTGATAGCTCCAGGTTTCACTCAGCGGCTGATCGTTACTGACCAGCGCAGCGCGCATTTCAGTGGTCTGTTTCGGATCTTTCACTTTCACGCGCAGGGTCAGACGCCACCCTTTCGTTACCGGGTTGTAACGTACGGTGTTCTCAACGATCTCACCGTTATCACCGATGCTGGCCTGGGCGGTCACGGCAGTATCTGGCGCCAGTTTTTTCATGTCCTGGCCGGTGAAGTCCACCACGAAAGCGACGGTACCGTCAGGCTGACGGATAAGATTAGACTGTTTCACGTCACCCGTTGAACGGCGAGTCTGCATGACATACGCGTTATCCGGCGCATGCAGTTTGTCTTCGTCGCGGCTAAAGGTGATCGTGTATTTGAAGTTCATCTCTTTCCCGGCTTCCGGCAGCTGATCCGGCGTCCAGTAAGCGACAATGTTATCGTTGGTTTCATCATTGGTTGGGATTTCAACCAGTTCAACCTTCCCTTTGCCCCAGTCACCTTTCGGGGTCACCCACGCGCTTGGACGCAGGTCGTAGCGGTCATCCAGATCTTCAAAGCGAGAGAACTGACGGCCACGCTGCAGAAGACCGAAACCTTGCGGGTTTTCCATCGCAAAGCTGCTGACAGCCAGATGTTTCGGGTTGTTCAGCGGACGCCAGATCCACTCACCATTACCAGCATGAATAGACAGGCCGTTGGAATCGTGCAGTTCAGGACGGAAGTTGGTCGCCGGTGACGGCTGGTTCGGCCCAAACAGGAACATACTGGTCAGCGGCGCAACGCCCAGTTTACCCACTTTGTCGCGCAGGTAGACTTTAGACTGCACGTCAACCACCGTGTCACGCCCTGGCATGATCACAAAGCGGTACGCGCCCGTTGCACGCGGGGAATCCAGCAGTGCGTAGATAGTCAGACGTTTATCCGTTGGTTTTGGACGTTCGATCCAGAACTCGCGGAAACGTGGGAATTCTTCACCTGATGGCAGCGCGGTATCAATAGCCAGGCCGCGCGCAGAAAGCCCGTACACCTGTCCCGCGCCAATAACGCGGAAGTAGCTGGCGCCGAGCATGCTGACGATTTCGTCGTTTTTATCTTTGCTGTTGATCGGGTAAAGCACCTTGAAGCCTGCAAAGCCCAGATCTTTAACCGTATCTTTGTCGTGCTGCACATCGCCAAAATTGAAGTAATCCGGGCTGTATTTGATTTTACGTACCGCCGTTGCCGTCACTTCATTGATGGCAACAGGGGTATCGAAGTACATACCCTGATGATAAAACTCAAGCTTGAACGGGGTCTTAATATTGTTCCAGTACGCTTTATCGTGATTGAACTGGATCTGCTGATAGTCCGCATATTTCATGTCGCGGAAAACGGAGGGCAAGTTACTTTTCGGCGCTTCGTAGCTCTTGCCTGCCATCGATTTTGCCTGTTTTGCGACATCGTCGATGTTAAAGGCCAGTGCCGATGAGGTATACAGGGATAACACCACTGCAGCACCCAACCAACGCATTTTCATCATCTGTGGTTTATGTTTCATAATAAGTAAGCACTTCCCCCTTTGTGTGCTTATATCGATCCGATCCATTTTAATGGAAACTCAGGCAATCCGACAACATTATCACCGCTTTGTTCAGCTCGCTGGCTCAGGGATTAAGCAAATGAAAGAACCCGCTTTTCACTTTGCGTGCTTATCCTGGAGACAGGGTGTCGGTCTTGGTGTAGGGTTGGCTTCGAATGTAACCATTATGAGTCTTAGGGATAAGGCGAAAAGTCTGAGAATGCACAAAGTTATATGAGCACAACACCTGTAGAACGTGAATACTTCCTCGACTCGATCCGGGCATGGCTGATGCTATTGGGGATCCCCTTCCACATTTCACTGATTTACTCCAGCCACACCTGGCATGTTAATAGTCAAATGCCCTCCTGGTGGCTGACGCTGTTTAATGACTTTATTCACGCCTTCCGCATGCAGGTGTTTTTTGTCATTTCAGGTTATTTCTCTTATATGCTGTTTCTGCGCTACCCCATCAAGCGCTGGTGGAAAGTGCGCGTGGAGCGCGTCGGCATTCCGATGCTCACCGCCATTCCTCTGCTGACGCTGCCGCAGTTCATCATGTTGCAGTACGTAAAGGGTAAGGCGGAGAACTGGCCTAATCTGTCGCTATACGAAAAATACAACACCCTGGTTTGGGAGCTGGTGTCCCACCTCTGGTTCCTGCTGGTACTGGTGGTCCTTACCACAGTCAGCGTGTTGATTTTTAGCCGCTTTCGCCGCCATTTAAGCGACAAAGCTAACGCCTTTTTCGCCAGTATCACCCTGGGAAAACTGTCGCTGCTCTTTTTGCTGCTGGGCATCGCCTATGCGGCAGTGCGACGGACGCTGTTTATTGTTTATCCGCCGATTCTGAGCGACGGATTATTCAATTTTGTGGTGATGCAGTCGCTGTTCTACATCCCCTTCTTTTTAATCGGGGCGCTGGCCTTTATTTATCCGAAGCTTAAGTCACTGTTTACGACGCCCTCACCGTGGTGTGCTTTTGGTGCCGCCATCGCGTTTGCGGCCTATCTGTTAAATCAGCGCTACGGCAGCGGCGATGCGTGGATGTATGAAACCGAGAGCGTCATTACCATGCTGCTGGGCCTGTGGATGGTGAATGTGGTCTTTGCGCTGGGCCACCGGCTGCTTAATTTTAAGTCCAGCCGCGTCACCTATTTCGTCAATGCTTCGCTGTTTATCTATCTGGTGCACCATCCCCTGACGTTGTTCTTCGGGGCCTATATCACACCGCATATCGCCTCTAACACGCTGGGCTTCTTTACCGGGCTGGTCTTTGTGATTGGAATCGCCATCGTGCTTTACGAAATCCACCTGCGGATACCGCTTCTGCGTTTCCTTTTCTCCGGGAAACCGCAGGTAAGAGCATCATAAAAAAACGCGGCGCACTCAGTGCGCCGCGTGTGTTTCAGGTCTCTAATTCCTGTCCGCGCTGGGTCAACAGCCGCTGATAAAGATGCAGTGTCTCCTCATCGAAACAGACAAATGTCACTTTTTCGGGCATCGGTTTAAGCGACAGGTAACGATACACGGTGTCTACCGCAATCGTCGCTGCGGCAGCTTTCGGATAGCCATACACTCCGGTGCTGATGGCCGGAAACGCCATGGTTTTATAGCCATTATCAGCGGCCAGACGCAGGCAGTTTCGGTAGGCCTCTTCGAGGATACTCGCCTCATGCCGATCGCCGCCATGCCATATTGGCCCCACGGCATGAATCACCGCTTTCGCGGGAAGATCGCCCGCAAGCGTAATAACGGCATGACCCGGTGGGCACTCCCCCTGTTGCTGACGCACAGTCTTGCAGGCTTCCAGCAGTTGCGGTCCGGCAGCCCGGTGGATAGCGCCATCCACGCCACCGCCGCCCATCAGTGACGGATTGGCTGCATTGACGATCACATCAACGTGCATCGTCGTAATATCGCCATGAATAACGTCAATTTGCGGTTTCATAAATACCCTCTGCTTCCCGCCATTTTCTTAAGTGTATCGCAGAGGTACCCGAGAGAAAAAACTATCGGGAAAAACCTCTTCCGCCGTAAAGCGGAAGAGCACACATCAGCGGTACTGAATTTGTACCACCGCGAGCGTTTTTTCAGGATTGAGGTACTTCATGCTGAGGGTGGCAAGGCTGGTATCGGTCACATGGCCATTAAGTGCATCTTCATAACTGACTATGCGCGTATGAATCCGGTTATTTTCCGGGCATGACAACGCAAACTGCCGCGTTTGTGCAGTCACTTCACAGGGGTCGGCGACAATCGCGCCGCGAAAATGAATGACCCCACCCTCAACAACCGTCGCCGCAAAAACCGGGGTTACAAAAAGAGAAACGAGCAGACTAAAACCAGAAGCGAGTTGAGCGATATATTTGGTCACGTGTATGTACTCCTCAATGAAAATCGTCCTTGAGGGGTAAAAGCGCTCCATTAAAGCAAACGTAGTTTCACGTTCCGGAACTTAGTTGCTCAGTTCCTGTTATCAGCATAGCTCAACGGTGAAGGCATGCCACATTGGCAAATCATTGATTTTATGAATGATTAAAGCCTCTTCTCCGGCGGTGACCACTGCTGTGATAAATGAAGCGATTTACCATCAGAGACGGTGACAATAATGTTCACCGTATCCCCCGTACCAATATTTAAACTCAGCCGCATTAAATCGATCGTCTGATTAGCGGGGATAAAAAGCCTGTTTTGCTGGCGTGATGTACTTTGGCCACTCTGCCCTTCCCGTTCAGCCACGATTTGTACCTGACAATCACACGGCGTTGTCAGCGTAACCTGGGGAATAATGGTGGTCATATCGCCCTGCTGCGATGTGTTAAACGTTATTTGACTGGAAAGCGCGGCAAGGAGAATTAAGGTATTCATGATGCACTCCCGA
The DNA here is from genome assembly GCF_050031465.1 of Enterobacter cloacae complex sp. 277I4. Taxonomy (NCBI): domain Bacteria; kingdom Pseudomonadati; phylum Pseudomonadota; class Gammaproteobacteria; order Enterobacterales; family Enterobacteriaceae; genus Enterobacter; species Enterobacter cloacae complex sp. 277I4. Next base: position 1,874,421 of record NZ_JBLGWC010000001.1, on the reverse strand, counting down.
AAAAAAACAGGGCTGAGGCCCTGTTTTTTTGTAGCACAGATTTCAGTATTAATACTGATAAGCTGCAGCGTGGTTACCAAAACCAATCTGGGTAACATTGACCGTAGAATTAGACGCAGTCTGATCAACCATTGCGCCGTTAAATCCACCGTACTGGCTCACATTCATTGTAGAGTCGTGACTGTTCCATTGATCAAGCGTTGCGCTGTTGGCAAAACCATTCTGAGTCAGAGAGATGGTGCTGTCGTCAGAACCTTGTCCAACATCTGCGCCATTACCGCCACCGCTCTGGCTAATAGACAGCGTTGAATCTCTGGCATTGGTCTGCAAGGCGACAGCTGAGTTACCGCCACCGTTCTGGTAAATATTCAGGGTTGAATTTGGGCCATTACCGCCTTGACCATGGCCATGACCGTGTCCATGGCCCCAGCCACCTTGATCAATGAGACCGGCCATAGCACTACCAGAAACGACGATTGCTGCAAGAGCTGCCACTTTGATAAATTTCATGGTAAAACCCCCATCGGATTGATTAAAGTCGCCGCGAATAACTAACGTTGAATAACGCGAATTGCCATTTGCGACTGTTTTTGCACTACAACTGCGTTTTTCTGTGTACCGTACTGCGTGATGCTTGCCCTATTACCCGACCCTTTCTGGATAATTTTCGCACTATTACCAAATCCGTCCTGCGTAATATCTGCATCATTCGCAAAGCCGCTCTGAGCAATATACGCAATATTATAAGTCCCTGATTGATCAACCCGCGCCCTGTTACCTGACCCATCCTGGGAAACGATGGACAATAATTTTGAACCGTCCTGGCGCACCTGAGCGTCATTAAGTACACCCTGTTGACCAATAATGGCTGCCTGATTTAATGATGTACGGCTTAATTCATTTACCGCAAAGTTATATTCAGAGGTAGCCAAATCTGAACTCGCCGCGGTGACAACCCCAGGCGCTCCCAGTAATGTAAACATCATAAATAACGATGTGTTTTTCATGTTGCCACCCTGGACCTGGCTGATTTAAAAGACTTCAGGTTAGAACAACGCATATTTTGTTAACGCGTCGTTACGGTGAAGAGTATGTCTGCCGAAACACGTTAAATATCTCACCCGCGCGGCTTATTTTTATTTTTCAGGTCACCTCAAAGTAGTAATTCCTGAACAAAAATAGCGATAAGTGAAGCCATTTAATTTTTATAAAGCCTTATCCATCGCAAATGGGTGAAACATCGCAGCGGCTGTTCCGACGCGAGAGAGGAAGGGTTAAACGTAACGACAGGATGACATTAACGTTAACGTGTGACACAAGACGCGATTTCTTAAGGCGAAGCGGCATGCATTCCGTAGGTTAGATTTTTTTTGAAACTAATACTTTAAAATTTCTGAAAAAGAATAACATAAAAACATTAAAATCAGACACATAGAAATATTTGTATGATTTTTAAAATCTGTGCATCATTATTTAGCTGTACAACTTTTTCATCAATTAAAGGCTTTCAAGAAGGTACGAATTCATAAATTAATATTGATTTTTACATCTTGTTACACGTTTAACACTTGCTTTAAACTTCGTAAAAGCTAGATTGAAATTAGATGTACGAAAATCGTTTTATATTTTCCTCCCCTGTGGAGGTTATGGTTTGATTCTACACACAGCAGCGCAACATCTGTCAGTACTTCTGGTGTCCTCTTTTCGCAGGAGGACAACTGCCAGGTGTCATAAAAAAGTGGGGTTTCATCATGTATAATGAAGTCCATAGTTTACATGGTCATACATTACTGTTGATCACAAAACCTTCTTTGCAGGCGACCGCTTTATTACAACATTTAAAGCAATCTTTATCACTGAACGGGAAATTGCATAATATTCAACGTTCTTTCGATGATATTGTACCTGGCTGCATTATTCTTTTCGATATGATGGAAGCGGATAAAAAGCTCATCCATTACTGGCAAGATACTTTGAGCAGGAAAAACAATAACATCCGCGTGTTATTATTGAATACGCCTGACGAGTATCCTTTCCGGGACATTGAAAGTTGGCCGCATATCAATGGCGTGTTCTACGTCACTGAAGAAGAGAATCGGGTGGTAGAAGGCCTGCAAGGTATCTTGCGAGGAGAATGTTATTTTTCGCAAAAGCTGGCCAGCTACCTTATCACGCACTCCGGAAATTACCGCTACAACAGTTCAGAGTCAGCACTGCTAACGCACCGCGAGAAAGAGATCCTGAACAAATTGCGCATTGGTGCTTCAAATATTGAAATCGCCCGTTCGTTATTTATCAGCGAAAATACGGTAAAGACGCACCTTTATAATCTTTTCAAGAAGATAGCTGTTAAAAACCGAACTCAGGCGGTTTCATGGGCAAACGATAACCTCAGGCGTTAATCACATGAAACGCACCATGAGTTGGATTGCCGCAGCGGGCTTTCTGCTCGCTGCCGGGAACCTGAAGGCCGTCGAGGTCGAAGTTCCCGGATTGTTAACGGACCATACCGTCTCTTCTGTCGGACACAATTTTTATCGTGCCTTCAGTGATAAATGGGACAGTACGTATCCTGGAAATATAACAATCAACGAGCGGCCCAGTGCACGATGGGGAAGTTGGATAACAATAACGGCTAATCAGTTCGTTATTTATCAAACATTTTTATTTCCCACCAAAATAGACTTCGATAAAAACGTAGCCTTGGCGCTGGCGCAATCAGAAGACGCTATTAATCGCATGCAAATAGACAAAGCGCTATTAAGCACAAGAGATTTAGCAAAAGACGAGTTCTAGCGAACCTATATCCGGAGGCTGTCATGCGTATTGCATATGCAGTTGTTTCGATAATGCTCATCACCCCATTAAGCTGGGCCGGGAATATGACATTCCAGTTCCGTAATCCCAACTTTGGTGGTAACCCGAATAATGGGGCATTCATGTTAAATGAAGCCCAGGCGCAAAATTCTTATAAAGATCCCAGCTTCGAGGATTTTAGCGTGGATACGCCATCCGCACTGGACAACTTCACCCAGGCAATCCAGTCGCAAATTCTGGGCGGTTTGCTGACCAATATCAACACCGGCAAACCCGGCCGCATGGTGACCAATGACTTCATTGTCGATATCGCCAACAGGGACGGGCAGCTCCAGTTGAACGTTACCGATCGTAAAACCGGAAAAACCTCAACCATTCAGGTTTCCGGTTTACAAAATAACTCGACTGACTTTTGAACAACCCCAAAATAAGGACAACGATCATGCAGCGATTCCTGATACTTGTTGCAGTGTGCTTATTGAGCGGTTGTTTAACTGCTCCACCTAAAGAAGCTGCAAAACCGACATTAATGCCTCGGGCTCAAAGTTATCGTGATTTAACCCATTTGCCTGCCCCGACAGGTAAAATATTTGTCTCCGTCTACAACATTCAGGATGAAACCGGGCAATTTAAACCTTACCCGGCAAGTAACTTCTCTACGGCCGTACCGCAAAGCGCCACCGCCATGCTGGTGACCGCGCTGAAAGATTCGCGCTGGTTTATTCCTCTGGAACGTCAGGGGCTGCAAAACCTGTTAAATGAACGAAAAATTATTCGTGCGGCGCAGGAGAATGGTACCGTTGCAGATAATAACCGCATGCCGCTGCAATCTCTGGCTGCGGCGAATGTTATGATTGAAGGGTCGATTATCGGTTACGAAAGTAACGTGAAATCTGGCGGTGCTGGCGCACGTTATTTCGGTATCGGTGCAGATACGCAGTATCAGCTCGACCAAATTGCCGTTAACCTGCGTGTCGTTAACGTCAGTACCGGGGAAGTGCTCTCTTCGGTAACCACCAGCAAAACCATACTCTCTTATGAAGTGCAGGCCGGGGTGTTCCGCTTCATTGACTATCAGCGTCTGCTGGAGGGTGAAATCGGTTATACCTCTAACGAGCCGGTGATGATGTGCCTGATGTCAGCCATTGAAACCGGAGTTATCTTCCTGATAAATGATGGTATCGACCGCGGGCTGTGGGATCTGCAAAACAAAGCAGACGTGCAAAACCCGGTACTGGTGAAATACCGCGATATGTCGGTTCCTCCGGAATCCTGACAGGACGCGCATAAAAAAGGCGAGATAGTTATCTCGCCTTTTTTTATTCACTCACCGCTGGCACGTTTTGCGCTTTTTCTCGTCGTGCCGCCAGCCACAGACCACTGTTCTTCATGGCATAGCCAAACAGCAACCCCAGCGCCAGCGAGGGGACCACCAGCTTCCAGTCACCCTGCCCCGCAAAGGTGGCACACGCCCCCATAAACGTGCCGGGTACAAACGACAGCAACAGATGCTTTGCCTGAACGCACATCAAAAAGGCGACCACACCCGTCATGATATAGCCGAGGATCTCCAGATGCGGAGCGAGCGCACTGCCCTTCATGATAACCAGCGCCCAGATAACGCCGCTCATCAGAGTGCAGCCTGAGATAAAAAGCCCTTTGATCCCACCCTGCGGGCAGGCGAAGTAGGCCGTGCAGCCGAGAAATCCAGCCCAGCTGAGCAGTCCGAGAGAGACGGCTACCCATCCCCAAAGCCCGGAGAGGATACCTGTTGTGAGTGCGATACAAAGTAATATGTTCATGGCGCGCATCTTAGCAGAAGCGCGCCATGGAAATGAGATCAGAAGCACATTATATGCAAGATGATGCGTTGCGTTGCAGAACTAATGTGATCATGATCACTCTTCATTCTCTTCTTCCAGCTCATCCCACATTGCAGCGATGGCGTCACGCGTCAGGGGAGCCAGCGTTCTCCAGAATGGCGAGGTGGCATGCGCTTCAACTTTCCCAAGGAATGTCCCGACCCACGGCAGCAGGTACATTTCGAACAAGGTTTCGATGGCTTCGTTCTCATCGTCACCGGCGTGGTCCTCAATCCAGGATGCGGCCAGCAGCAGCGTACCGATATGATCGGCAGGCGTGTCGGTCAGCGGCATGCCGCGCTCTGAAAGAAAAGCGCGCACTTCCGCTTCCGTTGCCCCTTCCTGCCAGGCAGAGCGGTAAGGTGAAACACGGCACTCTTCCCCCACAAACAGCGCGTTGTAATCTGTGGAGATTTGCTGCATGTCGCAGCTTTTCTGCAGGCGCTCCAGTAAATCATCCTGTTCCAGCGGCCAGTTCTGCGCCAGTTTCCCTTCACGAATTAATGTAAAGAGCGGGACCAGCAGCGGGTCTTGAGGCTGGCGGTAGTACAGCGTACCCAGCACGCGGCAAAGGATGGAAAACTCATTCATTTTTTTATTCCATTACACAATTAAAGATCGGCAAATTCGGCAATCGGTTCCATTCCGCGCGACTCAAGGAAATCGAGCATGCGACGAGGGGTCACGTTCAGGATTTGCGCTTCCGGGAAGTTAACATCATTCAGCACTTTCAGGCACTCGCTGAAATCACCCAGTGTGAACGCAGTATGGGAATCTGAACCCAGCGCCACCATGCCTCCTGCATCACGCACTGCGGCCGCCACTTCGCGGCAGTTCGCTTCACTGCCCTTACGCGAGTGCACGAAGGAGGAGTTGTTAATCTCCAGCGCCACGTGATGCTTCGCTGCCGCCTGCGCGACAGCCTGAATATCAATTGGGTACTTCGGGTTGCCAGGGTGGCTAATAATATGCACGTTGCCGCTGGCAATGGTGGCAATCATCGCCGCGGTGTTGGTTTCTTTATCCTGAGGCGCAAAGACAGGTTCATGGAAACCGGCGAGAATAAGGTCAAGAGATGTCAGCATCGGGCCGGTGCAGTCGATCTCACCGTCGGTATTTTTAATGTTCGCCTCAATGCCACGCAGTATCCCAATACCGTCCACCAGGCGTGGCCAGATCCGCATATTCACAAAATGCCAGTAGTGCGGCGCATCCGCCATATCCGGGCCATGATCGGTGATCGCAAAAAGCCTGATGCCCTTGAGCTTCGCTTGTGCAATGTAATCATGGAGGTTGCTATACGCGTGGGTGCTGGCGACGGTGTGCATATGCAGGTCAACGGGATACATCTCTCTCTCCTCTGCGATTTTTTCAAAGGATAGCAGTTATCTGCTGCGATTATTAGCAAAAACCCGGCTAACGCCGGGTTTCACTCAGTAGCCGCGCGTTCTGTCGACCTGCCCGGTCACCGCGTTGCCCTGCTCTATCTCACTGATGGTGTGCGTAATATAGGCCACCGCCTCTGCCGGACGCGTCACGGCGGCGACGTGTGGGGTCATCGCCACGCGCGGATGTGCCCACAGCGGGCTCTCTGCCGGCAACGGCTCGCGGCTGTACACATCCAGCATCGCGCCTTTCACCTTGCCACCATCAAGAGCTTTGAGGAGATCGGCTTCCACCAGATGAACCCCGCGCGCCAGATTCATCACGTAACTCTGATCCGCCAGCTGATTCAGAAGCGCGCTATTAATAATGCCGACCGTTTCCGCCGTATTCGGCAACAGATTGATCAGTACGCGCGTCCCCTTCAGAAACGCCGGGAGTTCATCTGTTCCGGCAAAACTCTCAACGCCAGGATAGTTCTTGCGGCTGCGGCTCCAGCAGCGCAGCGGGAAGCCCCACGGTGCAAGCGCTTCGGCCACTTTTGAGCCGAGCACGCCCGCCCCGAGAATACCGATGGTAAACTCTTCACGTTGATATTCTGGCAGCGGCTCCCAACGGGATTGCAGTTTTAAGGCCTGATAATCGTCAAAACGCCGGAACCAGTGCAGCACCTGACTCACGGCATATTCCTGCATTTGCTGGCCCATGCCGGTATCTTCCAGGCGGAACAGGGGGATCTCCTCCGGCAGCATTTCAGGGTGCGCTTTCAGTTTGCTCAGAATGGAATCCACACCGGCACCGAGGGCAAAAACGGCCTTCAGCTTGCGCCCCTGGAGCATCTCGACCGGGGGATGCCAGACCAGCGCGTAGTCTGCATGTTCGTTATCACCGCGCTTCCATTCACGCACGCGCGCCCCCGGTAACGCTGCCGAAAGTGCCTTAATCCAGTAAGCCGTATCAAAAGTGGGGTGATAGAAGATAATATCCATACTCATTCCTGCCTTTTTTGCGCTGTTTTATTTTCATTTTCAACTGGATTGCCAGCATAACAAATTTATCGCCGGACCGCGTTGCCGATAAAAAAGGCGCTTTCAGCACATTTAAGAATCATGTTGTTTGAAGTTTGTCTAAATGCGCTAATTTACTGAAAAAGTGTGTTGACGGCTGTTCGGCTTTTCCTTACATTAGCGCCCGTCCCGACAACAACGGGATGACAATATGGTGAGGTGTCCGAGTGGCTGAAGGAGCACGCCTGGAAAGTGTGTATACGGCAACGTATCGGGGGTTCGAATCCCCCCCTCACCGCCATATTTAAAGAAGAGCTCGCATGAAAATGCGGGCTTTTTTTTCGCATGTTGCTCGCTTGAGGGGGATGAGAACCTTGAGCCCCCTGCGCTCTTTATGTCGGGTGGCGCTGCGCTTACCCGACCTACAAAAAACTACTCTTCAACCATCCGTGCATACTCTTCTGTAAGAAAATCCACCAGCGCCCTGACGGACGGCAGTAATCCGCGTCTTGATGGATAAACCGCATGAATCACTTCTCTTTTTGGCTCCCACGCCTCCAGCACCCGAATCAGCTCTCCTGATGCCAGCTGATCTTTCACCATCAATATCGGCAGTTGCACCACACCGATCCCCGCCATGGCCGCTTCACGCAGCGCCAGCATGTCGGTGGTAATCAGGCGCGGGGTAAAATGAATTTCTGCTTTCGCGCCTTCCGGGCCGCATAATTGCCATTTATGGATATGCTTACCCTCGCCCATACTCAACCCGGGCCAGGCGCTGAGTTCTGACGGCATCGACGGTTTTCCCAGGCGTTCAATCAAGGCCGGGCCCGCGACCAGGCAATGTCCCCGGTCGGCAAGCACCCGTAATACCAGATCGCTGTCATCAAACGGACGGGGACGCACACGGATCGCCACATCCACACCCTCCCCCACCAGATCAACCCGCCGGTTCGTTGCTTCCAGCTGAAGGTTGATCCCGGGATAGCGCACCATAAACCGCGCCAGCATCGGGCCAACATGCACATGCAACAACGTGACAGGACAGGTAAGCCTGACGATACCGCGCGGTTCCGCCTGCAGCGCGGCCACGGCTTCTTCCGCCGCTTCCGCTTCAACCATCATGGCTTTGCAGTGTTGATAGAACGTCTGCCCGACCTCCGTTACCGTAAATTGTCGCGTTGTACGTTGAATTAACCGCACGCCGAGCCCCTCTTCAAGCTGCGCAATACGGCGGCTCAGCCTCGACTTAGGCAGATCGAGTGCCCGCCCTGCTGCAGCAAAACCACCGTAGTCGACCACTTTCACAAACCACACAAAGTCATTGAGATCCTGCATAAATCCTCATCGTTCTATTTTCAGAACAGTGAATGCCATTTTCACTCTCTACCGGAACATTAACTCTGAATATAAGCTAATTACATCAACAGAACATCAGGAGTTCATCATGAAAAACGTAACAGGCGTCTATACCGCCCCCCGTCAACACTGGGTTGGCAATGGTTTCCCGGTGCGTTCGATGTTTTCTTATCAGACACACGGCGAGTCGCTGAGCCCGTTCTTACTGCTGGACTACGCAGGCCCACATACCTTCCCGGCGGACGGCACAAAACGCGGGGTGGGCGAGCATCCGCATCGTGGTTTTGAAACGGTCACCATCGTCTATTCCGGCGAAGTGGAGCATCGCGACTCCACCGGCAGAGGCGGCGTCATTGGTCCGGGCGACGTGCAGTGGATGACAGCCGGTGCAGGCATTCTGCATGAAGAGTTCCACTCCAGCGCGTTCGCGCACAAAGGCGGAGAACTCAAGATGATGCAGCTTTGGGTCAACCTGCCGGCGAAAGACAAAATGGCCACGCCGGGCTATCAGAGCATTACCAAAGCCGATATCCCGGTGGTCACGCTGCCCGACAACAGCGGCTCGCTGCGGGTTATCGCTGGTCACTACGACGATGTTAGCGGCCCGGCGCATACCTTCTCGCCGCTGAACGTGTGGGACATTGCCCTCAACCAGGGCAGCCACGTCACGCTCAGTCAGCCAGAGGGCTGGAGCACGGCGCTGGTGGTGCTGGAAGGCCATGTCACGGTGAACGGTACGGCTCACGCGGGAGAAGCACAGCTGGTGGTCATGAGTCAGGAAGGTGACAGGTTACACCTGGAAGCCAGCAGCGATGCCAAAGTACTGCTGATGGCCGGTGCGCCGCTGAATGAACCGATTGTGGGCTACGGCCCGTTCGTGATGAACAGTAAAACCGAAATCAATGAAGCCATTCGTGATTTCAACTCCGGCCGTTTCGGCCAGATCTAACCGTAATAAAGGAGATGAACATGTCTACACCTGCCAACTTTAATGGAGCACGTCCGATCATTGATGTGAACGATGCGGTGATGTTGCTTATCGACCACCAGAGTGGCCTCTTCCAGACCGTCGGCGATATGCCGATGCCAGAGCTGCGTGCCCGTGCGGCGGCTCTGGCGAAAATCGCGACGCTTGCGAACATCCCGGTGATCACCACCGCTTCCGTCCCGCAGGGCCCGAACGGTCCGCTCATCCCGGAAATTCATGCCAACGCGCCGCATGCACGGTATGTGGCACGTAAAGGGGAGATCAACGCCTGGGATAACCCGGAATTTGTGGCTGCGGTTAAAGCCACCGGACGTAAGACGTTGATTATCGCCGGTACCATCACCAGCGTCTGCATGGCATTTCCGTCGATTAGCGCAGTGGCGGATGGCTATAAAGTCTTTGCGGTGATTGATGCGTCCGGTACTTACAGCAAAATGGCGCAGGAGATCACCCTGGCCCGTGTGGTGCAGGCGGGCGTGGTGCCAATGGATACGGCGGCTGTTGCCTCTGAGATCCAGCGGACATGGAACCGTGAAGATGCGGCCGAGTGGGCAGAAGTCTACACGCACATTTTCCCGGCGTACCAGCTGCTGATCGAGAGCTACGGTAAGGCGCAGGAAGTGGTGAAAAACAGCGAAACGCTCGATTCACAGCGTTAAGCGCGCGTGCTGTGACCAAAGCTGATTAAGGCTTAACCGAACACGCACTAAAGCTGAAAATCTGCTTGACCGTTTTAGCGCAACTCCCTATAGTAGCGCCCCGTTGCCCCCCAAGCGGTCAGGCAGCAAAACAATATGGTGAGGTGTCCGAGTGGCTGAAGGAGCACGCCTGGAAAGTGTGTATACGGCAACGTATCGGGGGTTCGAATCCCCCCCTCACCGCCATATTCAAGACAAGAGCTCGTGCGAAAGTACGGGCTTTTTTCTTTTATAGTCTCCGAAAGGGGGGGATGAGAATCCCCGACCGGGGTTCGACAACTGGCGACAGCCAGTTGGACAGACTGCGAGCGCAGCGAACAGGCTGCCCGAAGGGCGAGCGAAGCGAGTCAATCCCCCCCTCACCGCCATATTCAAGACAAGAGCTCGTACGAAAGTACGGGCTTTTTTCTTTTATAGTCTCCGAAGGGGGGGATGAGAATCCCCGACCGGGGTTCGACAAAGACAGTTCAGCAACGTAGTCGCCTTATTCGCCGGGTGGCGCTAACGCTTACCCGGCCTACAAGACCCATGGGCCCGTAAATTAATACGGGCTACCACGATTAATTGTTCAGTTTCCCTGCGTTCTGCTCTCTCACGACAGAAGTCGTCTGTTCTGGATTTGCAGCAGGTTCATCTTTACGCTCTTCCAGCCAGTAATCCGCATTTTTAATCCCCAGTCGAATCGGGTCAAAGTGCGGATCCACCCCCTGCGCATTCTGAATTTCATAATCCTTAAGGCTGGCAAACGCTTTTTTATGTAAAAGCACAATGGCAATAATGTTAAGCCATGCCATCAGCCCTACCCCAATATCCCCCAGCCCCCATGCCAGATCCGCCGTACGAACTGTGCCATATACCGTTGAAGCCATCAGGCATAATTTGAGCACGAATGTCAGCCATGGACGGTGAATTTTACGGTTGATGAAGGCGATATTGGTTTCAGCAATATAGTAGTAAGCAATAATGGTCGTGAAGGCAAAGAAGAACAGCGCAACAGCAACAAAGTAATTACCAAAGCCTGGCATCATACTTTCCATTGCCGTCTGCACATAGCCAGGCCCTGCTGCCACGCCGGAAATACCGGTATAGAGTGCAGCACCGTCAATGCCCTGCACGTTATACAGACCGGTGATCAACAGCATAAACCCGGTCGCCGAGCAGACAAACAGCGTGTCGATATAGACCGAGAAAGCCTGAACCAGCCCCTGCTTCACCGGATGGCTCACTGCCGCCGCAGATGACGCATGCGGCCCGGTACCTTGCGCCGCCTCATTGGAATAGACCCCGCGCTTAACGCCCCACATGATAGCCTGACCAAGAATGGCACCAAAACCAGCTTCCAGACCAAAAGCGCTTTTCCAGATCAACAGAATCACACCAGGAAGCTCGGTAATATTAATGGCGATAATAACGCAAGCCACAATAATATAGCCGAGCGCCATAAACGGAACGACCATACTGCTAAAACTGGCGATCCTTTTTACACCACCAAAAATAATAAAACTTAACAGTACGGCAAGTAATGCTGCCGTGACATTTGGATCAAGCCCAAATGCAATATCCAGGCTGGCACCAATCGAGTTTGCTTGTACCCCTGGCAGTAATAAACCGCAGGAGAAAATGGTGACGACGGCAAATAACCATGCATACCATTTAACGCCTAATCCTTTTTCAATATAAAAGGCAGGACCGCCACGATATTCACCGTTGATTTTTTCTTTATAAACCTGGCCCAACGTAGATTCCACAAACGCAGAGCTGGCCCCCAAAAACGCCACAATCCACATCCAGAAAAGTGCGCCCGGTCCACCGAAAGTAATAGCGGTGGCGACGCCAGCAATGTTCCCGGTCCCTACACGCCCTGCCAGCGTCATCGTCAGTGCCTGGAACGACGATACGCCAGCATCGGTAGGACGCCCCTGGAACATCAAGGTAATCATATGTTTTATATGACGTAACTGCAAAAAACGACTACGTAATGAGAAATAGAGGCCGACACCCAGACATAAAAATATTAACGCCGGGCTCCAGATAACACCGTTAATTGCACCAACCAGTTCGTTCATGTATGACCCTCAACGTGATGTTCCAGGGAAACGGTTCCCCATGGGATTTTCTTGTTAGAATGTTGTTTGAATCAGTACGAAACATAGAGAATTAGACACAATACACCAACTTAATTTTCACATCTTAGTAACATTATGTGACAACATTCACGTTTAAATTTGAGCGAACAATTAGCGCGATCATGATATTCATGGGTACTTTGTGGATATTATAAATACACATCACATTTCGCTGAGCGTGATAAAAAACCAGCGTCAAAAATGAATAACCGACATGATGAATTCCGCAAGACAGGCAATCTTTTAAAAGACAACCAGACGCGAGTCGTGAGAAGAAATAAAAGAAGCTTCCCGGCATTACGCCGGGAAGGGATGACAGGTGAGCGGTAAAACGGCGATGTTTTACCGTCAGTCGGAATAGACTTCCAGCGTGCGCTGGCACAGCGCCGACCGCACACAATCTTCTTTGGTAAAGCGTACTACCCCAATCATGTCGTCTTCCTCAAAACGTGACATGGCGTCGCTCAAGCCGGATTTCACGCCGGATGGCAGGTCACACTGGGTAATATCGCCATTGACGATAACCGTCACGTTCTCCCCGAGGCGCGTTAAGAACATCTTCATTTGCGCAGCGGTCACGTTCTGAGCCTCGTCAAGAATGACGACCGCATTTTCAAATGTACGTCCGCGCATATAGGCGAACGGCGCGATTTCCACCTTGCCAATCTCTGGTCGCAGGCAGTACTGCATAAAGGATGCACCCAGTCGCTTCACCAGCACGTCATAAACGGGCCTGAAGTAAGGGGCAAACTTCTCCGATATGTCACCGGGTAAGAAGCCGAGATCTTCATCAGCTTGCAGTACCGGACGGGTAACAATAATTCTCTCCACGTCCTTATGGATCAGGGCCTCCGCTGCTTTGGCTGCACTGATCCAGGTTTTCCCGCATCCGGCTTCACCGGTTGCAAAGATGAGCTGTTTACTCTCGATAGCATTCAGGTAGTGCGCCTGAGCCTCATTGCGCGCCACAATTGGGGAATTATCACGGCTGTCCCGCGCCATGCCAATTGCTTCTACGCCACTCATCTGCACAAGCGAGGTGACCGATTCTTCTTCACGCTGTTTATGACTACGTGAATCCCGTCTCAGCACACGTTTTGCTTCGCGACGAGCTTTGATCACTGCTTTTTGTCTTCCCATGGATAGCACCTTGAGTTGTTGGTATTCATCACACGCGCCAGTTTCGGCACGATTATGCGCACGAACATCAGAGGGTTGGCTTCCTTGTAAGCCATTGCTTGCCTTACCGGATGACGATACAGAATAGCTACGCGCACCATTCTGCACGTCGGTAGAATCTGGTTTCTGAATAGAAGGGGAGAATTTAGTGGTGAGGAAATCGCTGCCGGAGTCTGAGCCTCCGCGCCGGGTACTGCGGTTGTTGTGTTTACCTTGTCCAGTACAGGACGATACCATTCGCGATCTCCATAGTGATTCAGCATCACTGCCGGGAACTACCGCTGTCTTATCTTAAGTACATCAGGGATTATCATAAATGCAACATTTATTTTACCTGAATGCAACTTTTAAGACTGCTCCTGCAGTTGAAAACAGTCTCATACAGGAATATTACAGAAATATAACAGAGGGATAGTCATATGAAAAAATAATGTCCCCACGAACTATCGCAGGGACAATTATCAGGCTTCTATCAGCCCTTGCGCGAGCCAGGCGTTTGAATCGCGCACGCCTGGCAGCGCGAAGAAATAGCCGCCGCCGATAGGTTTAACGTACTCTTCCAGCGCTTCGCCGTTTAACCGCTTCTGCACGGTGAGGAAGCCCTTCTCCAGATCGTGCTGATAGCAGACAAACAGCAGCCCCATATCCAGCTGACCGGAATTGGTCACCCCCAGCGAGTAGCTATAGCCCCGGCGCATCATCAGGCTTGACTGCGTCTCTTTGGTGCGCGGATTCGCCAGCCGGATATGGCTGTCCAGCGCAATGGTATCGCCATTAGGATCGCTGGCGTAATCCGGCACATCATGCTCGTGCTTCATGCCAAGCGGCGCCCCGCTCTGCTTGTCACGGCCAAAGATCGTCTGCTGCTCTTTAAGCGGCGTGCGATCCCAGAATTCCACATGGAACTGAATCACCCGCACCGCCTGATAGCTCCCGCCGACGGCCCAGGCAGGCTCACCCTGATCGGCTGTGACCCAGACGACCTCTTTCATTAGCGCGCCGTTGCTGCTGTCCGGGTTGGCGGTGCCATCCTTAAAGCCCAGCAGGTTCACCGGCGTCTCTTTGCCTTTGCTGCGGGCAGCATGGTCAGAGATAAACCCTTCCCGCTTCCAGCGCACGCTCAACAGATCAGGCGTGTGTTTGATGATATCCCGCAGAGCGTGGATCACCGTGTCCTGCGTGTTAGCGCAAATCTGCAGGAGCAGATCGCCGTGGCAGAGAGCAGCATCCAGAGAATCATTCGGGAAACGCGTCATTTTTTGCAGCGCTTTCGGCTTCTGTTTTGCCAGCCCGTAACGTTCATCAAACAGCGATTCGCCCAGCGACACCGTAATGGTCAGATTATCCGGGGCGATGAACGACCCTAAGATCCCCGAGTCCATAGGCGGCAGTCGTGGATTTGGCGTTTCTGGCGCCGGTCCCCCTGCAGTCAAAAACGCGATGCGCGTGGTCAGCAGGCGAAACAGGCGCTCCAGGTCAGCTTTATCACTTGCCAGCGAATCAAAGGCCACCAGCATCATGGAGGCCTGCTGTGGTGTCAGAATGCCCGCCTGATGTTCGCCATAGAAAGGCTGCGTCTCCATACGGGCATCCGGTGACAGCGTACCGGGCGCACTTTGCGGTTTTACCGCATGCGCCACCGGACACCCTCCGGCCAGGGCAAATGCGCCCCCCAGCGCCCCTACCCCTTTCAACAACCGACGACGTGACGGTTCTGCCACGTCGTATTCGTCATGCTTGTTCATCGTGCTTAGTCCAGACCCAGTACGCCACGCAGCAGGGAGAGATCTTCCGCCAGGGTGGTAATCGGGCCTTTCAGCGCGTTACGGTCGGCGTCGGTCAGTTTGTCGTAGGTTTCAAACCCGTCTTTGGTGCGGTACTTCGCCAGAATGGTGTCGACTTTCTTAAAGTTGGCATCCACTTTTGCCAGCAGCTCGCTATTCTCTTTCTGCAGCTGTGGGCGCAGCAGGTTAACAATTTTCTGCGCGCCATCGACGTTCGCCTGGAAATCCCACAGATCAGTGTGGCTGTAGCGATCTTCTTCACCGCTGATTTTGCTGGCGGCCACTTCTTCAATCAGTCCGGCCGCACCGCCCACCACTTTAGATGGCGGGAAGGCCAGCTCGCTGATGCGCTTTTGCAGCTCCAGCACGTCGCTGTTGAGCTGATCGGCATACTTCTCCATCCCTTTGGTAGAGTTATCGCCAAACAGGGCTTTCTCCAGACGGTGGAAGCCGGTGAATTTTGGATCGGCCGCTTTCTGCTCGTAATCGTCTTCACGGGCATCAATGCTGCCATCAAGATCGGAGAACAGCTCCGCAATCGGCTCAATGCGCTCGTAGTGCTGACGGGTGGGCGCATACAGGGATTTCGCTTTGTCGATATCGCCCGCTTTCACCGCATCCGTAAAGGCTTTGGTTCCCGCTGCCAGGTCTGCCGTCTCTTTGATGACATACGCTTTATAAGCGGTGATGGCATCGCCCAGGCTCAGCAGGGCCGTGCCTTTCGCGGCATCCGCTGTGGCATTCCCCTTAACGATGAGCTTACCTTTCGGGTTGGTCAGCAGACCGCAGGTCATGTCATATTCACCCGGCTGCAGGTTAGCCGTCATTTTCTGGCTAAAGCCCGGCGCGATATTTTCGCGCTCTTCCACGACCATCACGCCTTTGAGAATTTCCCACTCCAGCGCTTTCTGGCTGTGGTTCTGAATAATAAATTGTGTCTTACCGCTGTTGACCGTAATGGTCATCGGCTCACACTGCTTATCATTCACCGTCACCTTGACCTGTGGAATATCAGCAGCCTGAGCGGCGAAGGCAGAAGCAACAAGCGCTGCCACACCAACCTGTAACGCACTACGACGAAATTGAATTGCCATGACCCTTCCCTTTTAAAAGTATGTTGTAACTACAGTAAGCACATCAGGGCGCAGTACGCGACGGCTGAGCGCTGGGGCCGATGGCATAAAGAAGAGCGCCAGCGCCGGAATAAGATAGATAAAGTACATCGCCACTTCACTGACGCTTGGCGTTTCCTGATAGCCGAAGATCCCTTCGAGCAGCGTGCCGGTCAGTGAATGGGTAGAAAGAACATTGCTAAGATCGAACGCCACATCCTGGAAGTGGTTCCACAGACCCGCCTCATGGAAAGCGCGGATCGCCCCTGCCGCCAGCCCTGCGGCCACCAGCAAAATGAACAGGCTGGTCCATTTAAAGAAGGCCCCCAGGTTCAGGCGAATGCCACCCCAGTAGAGCAGGAAACCCAGCACCACGGCCGTTGCCAGCCCCAGCATCGCCCCCAGTGGTGGCCAGATCCCCACATCCTGCTGAAAGGCAGCCAGCAGGAAGAAAACGGATTCCAGACCTTCACGCGCCACGGCGAAAAAAACCATCATGATCAGCGCCCAGCCGTGATGATTTCCCTTCTGCAGGGCATTATCTACCGCCTGCTCCAGCTGCACCTTCACGTTACGCGAGACTTTACGCATCCAGAACACCATCCAGGTGAGGATCACCACCGCTATCACGGCAACGATACCTTCGAACAGCTCCTGCTCTTTCTGCGGGAATTCACCGGTGGTTTCATTGATCAGAATGCCCAGGCCCAGACAGAGCGCAGCGGCGAGGAAAACCCCTATCCACATCACCCCAATCCAGCGTCCGCGCTGGGTTCGCTTCAGATAACTGGCGATGAGGCTAACAATGAGGGCCGCTTCCAGGCCTTCGCGTAACATAATGAGAAATGGAACAAACATGCAGACACCTTAAATGTTTATCGCGGTCAACTGATGCAAAGAAAGGTAAATTCTTGTGATAGTGATTATCATTACGGCGATAAGAAAAACAAGCGAAATGTGTGGTTTTTGATGACGAGTTGTAAACGCATCGCGGGGTAATAGTTGCGCTCGTGACGTTCCGGTTTATAAGGTATAACGAAAATGCCCATTTACGGTTAATCAGCGCTGTGGCTAAATATCCGCCTCGCAAACTAACCGAAAATAAACCATGTTTAAGATTGTCCATTTCCTGCTGGCGCTGGTGATTATTCTTGCGCTTGCCTGGCTGGTAAGTTTTGACCGCCGAAAAATTCGCATTCGCTTTGTTTTACAGCTGATCGTTATTGAAATTGCGCTGGCGTTCTTTTTCCTGCACGCCGAAAGCGGGTTATTCCTGATTAAATACATCTCCGGTTTCTTTGAATCACTGCTCAAATTTGCCGGCGAAGGGACCAATTTCGTCTTTGGCGGAATGGGTGAAAAAGGGCTGGCGTTCATTTTCCTCGGCGTGCTTTGCCCGATTATTTTTATCTCCGCACTCATTGGTATTCTTCAGCACTGGCGCATTCTGCCGATTTTTATTCGGCTGATTGGCACGCTGCTGTCAAAACTGAACGGCATGGGCAAGCTGGAATCCTTTAACGCGGTGAGTTCACTGATCCTCGGACAGTCTGAAAACTTTATTGCCTACAAGGGCGTACTGGGCGATCTCTCGTCACGTCGTCTGTTCACCATGGCGGCCACGGCCATGTCGACCGTCTCCCTGTCGATTGTCGGTGCCTATATGACCATGCTCGACGCTAAATTTGTGGTGGCGGCGCTCATTCTGAACATGTTCAGCACCTTTATTATTCTCTCCGTCATCAACCCGGTTCGCCCGGAAGCGGAGCCGGATATTAAGCTCGAAAAACTGCATGAATCCCAGAGCTTCTTCGAAATGCTGGGCGAGTATATTCTGGCCGGTTTTAAAGTGGCGATGATTATTCTGGCGATGCTGATTGGCTTTATTGCGCTTATAAGCGCCATTAACGCCCTCTTCTCCAGCGTATTTGGTATGAGCTTCCAGCAGATCCTGGGCTATGTGTTTTATCCGCTGGCGTGGCTGGTGGGTATTCCGCTGAGCGATGCCTTAAATGCCGGCAGTATTATGGCAACTAAGCTGGTAGCGAATGAATTTGTGGCGATGATTGAGCTGCAAAAAATTGCGCATCAGATGTCACCGCGCGGGCTGGGGATTTTATCCGTGTTCCTGGTGTCGTTCGCCAACTTCGCCTCCATCGGTATTGTCGCAGGTGCAATCAAGGGCCTGAACGAGCAGCAGGGCAACGTGGTGTCGCGGTTTGGTCTGCGTCTGGTGTATGGCGCGACGCTGGTGAGTTTGCTGTCGGCGAGCTTTGCGGGCCTGGTATTGTGATGTGATGCCGGGTGGCGCGCAGCGATCCCGGCCTACGATGCAACAACGGCGGGTTATCCCGCCGTTTTCTTTAAAACTGCACACACACCGGCTGATCGACCCGCATCACCGACTCCTGCGCAAAGCGGGATTTATAGATACCGCGTAACGCCTCAATGTTCTTCTCGCTCTGCGCATCTTTTCCGTGGATCAGCATCAACGCCTTGCTCGGCTCACGCGCCACTTTACCGTCGTTGCCCAGCCACTGTCCGCGCGCATCAAACACCGTTAAGCCATCACGAAAACGCGGCGTCACGTCCCGGTCAACAAACTGCTGCCATTCGTCGGGGGTGATCTGCGCCCCGGCCGGACGATTTAAGCCGAAATAAAGCGTGGTCTGCTGCATCTGGTTATCCACTTTGCAGGTGTCAGTCGCCGTATGCTGCGACGGTGCCGTACAGCCAGCCAGCATCAGGAATGCCGCTGCCAGTAACCCTGTTTTGATTGTCATGCTTCGCTATCCTCATTGTTATAAGTGCAGCGATATCACCGTAAATTACGGATTTTGGCAAGAAAAAAGCCGGGTGGCGCTGACGCTCACCCGGCTTACAGTGTGCAGGAAGAAAAATTACTCAGCCTGTAGCTTCGTCGGCGGCGCAGTGTGGTAATGGGCATCCGCTTCCGCAAAGCGTTTCTGCATGGAGGCAGACGGCGCTTTACCCAGCAGGCTAAAGACCACAATACCGAGACTGCCGAAGATGAAACCCGGGATAATTTCGTACAGGCCCAGCCACGCGAACTGTTTCCAGACGATAACCGTGACCGCACCGATAATCATCCCCGCCAGCGCGCCGTTACGGGTCATACGCGACCACATCACGGAGAACAGCACCACCGGACCAAACGCCGCACCAAAGCCCGCCCACGCGTAGCTCACCAGACCCAGCACGCGGTTTTCCGGGTTCGATGCCAGCGCAATGGCCACCAGCGCCACCACCAGCACCATGAAGCGCCCTACCCACACCAGCTCTTTCTGGCTTGCACCTTTACGCAGGAATGCCTTGTAGAGGTCTTCGGTGATCGCACTGGAGCAGACCAACAGCTGGCAGCTCAGGGTGGACATCACCGCCGCCAGAATAGCGGAGAGCAGAATACCGGCGATCCACGGGTTAAACAGCACCTGCGCCAGCTCGATAAACACACGCTCGGCGTTCTGGTTTACCGCGCCCGCCTGCGCCGGGTTGTTGTTGAAGTATGCAATGCCAAAGAAGCCCACCGCGCACGCCCCTGCCAGGCAGAGGATCATCCACGTCATACTGATGCGACGCGCATGAACGATGGTGTGGTGAGAATCGGCCGCCATAAAGCGCGCCAGGATATGCGGCTGACCGAAATAGCCTAGACCCCAGCCCATCAGGGAGACGATGGCGACAAAGTTCAGCCCTTTCAGCATATCGACGTTTTCAATGCTCTTCTGCTTGATCACTTCCAGCGACTCGCCAAAACCACCTACGGTGAAGATCACAATCACCGGGGTCAGGATCAGGGCGAAAATCATCAGGCTCGCCTGCACGGTGTCGGTCCAGCTTACCGCCAGGAACCCACCCACGAAGGTGTAGAGGATGGTAGCCGCCGCACCGGCCCACAGGGCGGTTTCGTAGCTCATGCCGAAGGTGCTTTCGAACAGACGCGCACCGGCCACAATGCCGGAGGCACAATAAATAGTGAAGAACAGCAGGATCACCACCGCCGAGATAATGCGCAGGATGCGGCTGTTATCTTCGAAACGGCCGGTGAAATAATCCGGCAGCGTCAGGGCGTTGTTGTTCACTTCGGTATGCACGCGCAGACGGCCTGCTACCAGCTTCCAGTTAATCCACGCCCCGAGAGTCAGGCCAATGGCGATCCAGCTTTCAGAGATGCCGGAGATGAAAATCGCACCCGGCAGCCCCATCAGCAGCCAGCCACTCATGTCCGATGCCCCCGCAGAAAGCGCAGTCACCATTGGGCCTAAACTGCGGCCACCCAGAATGTAGTCGTCAAAGTTCTTTGTAGAACGCCATGCCAAAAACCCTATCAGGATCATGCCAAAAATATAAACGAGAAATGTCACCAGCATCGGTGTGCTCATTGCCATTCAAATTCTCCAAAAGTCGAGCGACAACCGTCCGGGTTGCCTTGTTATGTCATCACCGGAACGGGGTGATGGGTATCTGTGTTTCTGTTGGCCGCGCGTATCCTGCCGTAAGCAGTGCTCGCACACAAACGATTTAACACTGCATTTACATCAAATTCATCCCCGGTTTTATATGTCTTTCCTATAGGTTGCACTCGCTCACATTTATACGGGTTGCACCTTTTAAAAGTGTTAAGTACCGCATAAAAACAAGCTTCGTATGCAGAAGCCAGCGCTTTTTTCCAGCTAACCATCCGTTAACAATCCATTCATTTTTCAGCTTGCTAGCCGGGTCACATTTAACACGGTTGCACAAAGTTGCAACATGGTGGATATTTCAGGCTAACCACCGAACACGATCAAAGAACAACAGGAGTTTTGGCATGGGCATGACCACCATGGGGGTTAAGCTGGATGACGCAACCCGCGAACGGATTAAGACCGCAGCAACCCGCATTGACCGCACGCCGCACTGGCTAATCAAGCAGGCAATTTTTAACTATCTCGAACGGCTTGAGAGCGACGAAGGTCTGCCCGAGCTGCCCGCCCTGCTGGCAGGTGCCGCCAATGAGAGCGAAGACGCGCCGGTTGCTGGCGACGAGAATCATCAGCCGTTCCTGGAGTTCGCGGAGCAGATCCTGCCGCAGTCCGTCAGCCGCGCCGCCATTACCGGTGCGTACCGCCGTGCTGAAACGGACGCCGTGCCAATGCTGCTGGAGCAGGCTCGCCTGCCTGAAGCCGTCGCCGCGCAGGCGCACAGCCTGGCGTATCAGCTGGCCGACAAACTGCGTAACCAGAAAACCGCCAGCGGCCGTGCCGGTATGGTGCAGAGCCTGCTACAGGAGTTTTCCCTCTCCTCCCAGGAAGGCGTGGCGCTGATGTGTCTGGCAGAAGCACTGCTGCGTATTCCTGATAAAGCCACCCGCGATGCGCTGATCCGCGACAAAATCAGCAACGGCAACTGGCAGTCACACATTGGCCGCAGCCCGTCGCTGTTCGTTAACGCCGCCACCTGGGGTCTGCTGTTTACCGGCAAGCTGGTCTCGACCCACAACGAAGCGAACCTCTCCCGCTCCCTGAACCGTATTATCGGCAAGAGCGGCGAGCCGCTGATCCGCAAAGGCGTGGATATGGCGATGCGCCTGATGGGCGAGCAGTTTGTTACCGGTGAAACCATCGCCGAAGCGCTGGCCAACGCCCGCAAGCTGGAAGATAAAGGGTTCCGCTACTCTTACGACATGCTGGGTGAAGCGGCTCTGACCGCTGCCGACGCGCAGGCCTACATGGTCTCTTACCAGCAGGCGATCCACGCCATCGGTAAAGCGTCCAACGGTCGCGGTATTTATGAAGGTCCGGGCATCTCAATCAAGCTCTCCGCCCTGCACCCGCGCTACAGCCGCGCGCAGTACGACCGGGTGATGGAAGAGCTCTACCCGCGCCTGAAATCCCTGACCCTGCTGGCGCGCCAGTATGACATTGGCATCAACATCGACGCCGAAGAGGCAGACCGTCTGGAGATCTCGCTCGATCTGCTGGAAAAACTGTGCTTTGAGCCAGAACTGGCAGGCTGGAACGGAATTGGCTTTGTTATTCAGGCCTACCAGAAACGCTGCCCGTTCGTTATTGATTACCTGATTGATCTGGCCAGCCGCAGCCGTCGTCGCCTGATGATCCGACTGGTAAAAGGCGCTTACTGGGACAGCGAGATCAAACGTGCCCAGATGGAAGGTCTGGAAGGCTACCCGGTTTACACCCGCAAGGTTTACACCGACGTCTCTTACCTCGCCTGTGCGAAAAAACTGCTCGGCGTACCGAACCTGATCTACCCGCAGTTCGCTACCCACAATGCTCATACCCTGGCGGCGATCTATACCCTGGCCGGGCAGAACTACTATCCGGGCCAGTACGAATTCCAGTGCTTGCACGGCATGGGTGAACCGCTCTACGAGCAGGTCACCGGTAAAGTGGCAGAGGGCAAGCTGAACCGTCCGTGCCGTATTTATGCTCCGGTCGGTACCCATGAAACCCTGCTGGCGTACCTGGTGCGTCGTCTGCTGGAGAACGGGGCGAACACCTCCTTCGTTAACCGCATTGCCGATACCACCCTGCCGCTGGACGAACTGGTTGCCGATCCGGTGCAGGCCGTTGAGAAAATGGCGGCTCAGGAAGGCCAGATTGGTCTGCCGCATCCGAAGATTGCCCTGCCGCGCGAGCTGTACGGCAAAGGCCGCATCAACTCGGCGGGTCTGGATCTCGCCAACGAACACCGTCTGGCGTCCCTCTCTTCTGCCCTGCTCAACAGCGCGCTGCAGAAATGGCAGGCCAAACCGATGCTGGAACAGCCGGTCGCAGACGGCGAGATGCAGCCGGTGATCAACCCGGCAGAGCCAAAAGATATTGTCGGCTACGTGCGTGAAGCCACGGAAGCGGAAGTGGAGCAGGCGCTGGAGAGCGCGGTAAACAACGCGCCAATCTGGTTCGCCACCCCGCCGCAAGAACGTGCCGCCATTCTGGAACGCGCCGCGGTGCTGATGGAAGATCAGATGCAGTCGCTCATTGGTATCCTGGTGCGCGAAGCGGGGAAAACCTTCAGCAACGCCATCGCCGAAGTCCGTGAAGCCGTCGACTTCCTGCACTACTATGCAGGCCAGGTGCGCGATGATTTCGATAACGAAACGCACCGCCCGCTTGGTCCTGTGGTCTGTATCAGCCCGTGGAACTTCCCGCTGGCGATCTTCACCGGCCAGATTGCCGCCGCGCTTGCCGCAGGCAACAGCGTGCTGGCCAAACCGGCGGAGCAAACCCCGCTGATTGCCGCTCAGGGGATTAACATCCTGCTGGAAGCGGGCGTACCGGCGGGCGTGGTGCAGCTGCTGCCAGGCCGGGGTGAAACGGTGGGTGCGAAGCTCACCGCGGATAACCGCGTGCGTGGCGTGATGTTTACCGGCTCGACCGAAGTGGCCTCCCTGCTGCAGCGTAACATCGCCACCCGTCTGGATGCCCAGGGCCGCCCAACGCCGCTCATCGCGGAAACCGGCGGCATGAACGCCATGATTGTCGACTCCTCTGCTCTCACCGAGCAGGTAGTGGTAGACGTGCTGGCCTCCGCCTTTGACAGCGCGGGTCAGCGCTGCTCCGCCCTGCGCGTGTTGTGCCTGCAGGACGACGTGGCCGACCACACGCTGAAGATGCTGCGTGGTGCCATGGCCGAGTGCCGCATGGGCAACCCGGGCCGCCTCACCACCGATATCGGGCCGGTGATCGACGCGGAAGCCAAAGCGAATATTGAAAACCACATTCAGGCCATGCGTGCCAAAGGCCGTCCGGTGTTCCAGGCCGTGCGCGAGAACAGCGAAGATGCCCGCGAGTGGCAGACCGGCACCTTTGTGCCGCCTACGCTTATCGAGCTGGCAAGCTTCGACGAGCTGAAAAAAGAGGTCTTCGGCCCGGTCCTGCACGTGGTGCGTTACAACCGTAACAACCTGAATGCATTGATTGAGCAGATCAACGCCTCCGGCTATGGCCTGACGCTCGGCGTGCATACCCGTATCGACGAAACCATCGCCCAGGTCACCGGCAGCGCCAAAGTGGGCAACCTGTACGTCAACCGCAACATGGTTGGCGCGGTCGTGGGCGTGCAGCCGTTCGGCGGCGAGGGGCTCTCCGGCACCGGTCCTAAAGCGGGTGGCCCGCTCTATCTGTACCGTCTGCTGGCGAACCGTCCTGAGCGCGCGCTGGGCGTGACGCTGGCACGCCAGGACGCGGACTATCCGGTGGATGTCCAGTTGAAAACCGTGCTGACGCAGCCGCTGGAAGCACTCATCAGCTGGGCGGAAAAACGTCCTGAGCTGCGCGCTGTCGCACAGCAGTACGGCGAGCTGGCGCAGGCTGGCACGCAGCGTCTGCTGCCGGGTCCTACCGGCGAACGCAACACCTGGACGCTGATGCCGCGCGAACGCGTGCTGTGCGTGGCGGATAACGAACAGGATGCGCTGGTTCAGCTGGCCGCCGCGATGGCAACAGGTTGTGAAGTGCTGTGGCCGGAAGACGGTCTGCACCGCGATCTGGCGAAGCAACTGCCGAAAGCGGTTTCTGCCCGCATTCACTTTGCGAAGCCTGATGCCCTGCTTGCGCAGCCGTTTGACGCGGTTATCTACCACGGTGATTCCGATCAGCTGCGCGAACTGTGCGAGCAGGTTGCGGCCCGCAGCGGGGCGATTGTTTCGGTGCAGGGCTTCGCTCGCGGTGAAACCAACCTGCTGCTGGAGCGCCTGTACGTGGAGCGTTCGCTCAGCGTCAACACCGCGGCAGCGGGCGGTAACGCCAGCCTGATGACAATCGGGTAATCGTGTACACTCTCCCCGGTGACGCTACGCTAACCGGGGCTACAACTTCACCTTAGGCCGGATAAGCACAGCGCATCCGGCTTTTTTACACGGAGGGGATGATGAAAAGAGTATTTCTCGCAGGCGCCGCCCTGCTGCTGAGCGCCAGCGCGCTGGCCGACGAGTGCGACAACGCCACTACGCAGCTTGAACTGAATACCTGTAGCGCGCAGCAGTACCAGGCCGCTGATAAAAAGCTCAACCAGACTTATCAGTCCGCCATTAAGCGTGCGGCGGCCCCACAGCGTGACCTGCTGAAAAAGGCGCAGCAGGCGTGGATCGCCCTGCGCGATGCGGATTGCAATTTTATCGGTTCTGGTACCGAGGGAGGCAGCGTGCAGCCTATGATCATTAGTCAGTGCCTGACGGAGAAAACAGTGGAACGCGAGGCGTTTCTGGCCTCGCTGATGCAGTGTGAAGAGGGCAACTTAAGCTGTCCCCTCACCCCATAGGGGCGAGGGATAAAAGACAGCACAGAACAGTCCCCTCTCCCCGTGGGAGAGGGTTAGGGTGAGGGAAACTAGCGCACGCGGATCCCTTCAATAATCATCCGCTGCACGTTTTCGAGAGTGCTCTGGAAAAACGCTTCGTCCTGCAGCGTCTTTCCGGTTACCGCTTCCACCTGGGCCGCAAAGTCAGCGTAGTGCTGGGTGGCGGCCCAAATCATAAAGATCAGATGCTGCGGATCGACAGGTGCCAGTTTGCCGCTGGCGACCCACCCGGCGATGATCGCGGATTTATCGTCCACCAGCTGTTTTAAATCCCCCGTCAGCTCTGCCTTCAGCAGCGGCGCGCCCTGCAGCATCTCCAGACAGAACAGCCGGGATGCCTGCGGATAATCACGGGAGACCTCCAGCTTCAGGCGGATGTACTCTTTGATCGCCACCAGCGGGGCGAACTCCTGACGAAAGGCCTTTAGCGGCGCCAGCCAGATATCCAGGATCTGCTGCATTACTGCCACATACAGCGCCTCTTTCGACGGGTAATAGTAGAGCAGATTGGTTTTGGACACCCCGGCCTGCTCCGCCACCTGTTCCAGGCGCGTGCCGTGAATGCCGAACTGTGAAAAGGTCTCCAGCGCCGCACTGAGGATGGCGTGCTTTTTGGCGCTCACCGCCTGCGAACGTTTACCTGCTGTTTTCACTGCGCCTTGTGTCATCCCGCTCTCCTTATTCTGCGTTGCCAACAGCATAGCAAAACCCCCGCCTCGCCACGACATTCTGCACTCCCATCGCGCATGAATGCCTGTTTTGTGTGCAATGTTTTTGACCATTTAGTCCACTTTTGTCACGTTCAATTCACCAACCATTGATTAACACATTAATAACAAAGCCATTTTGAAAACTGGCACTCCCTTTGCAAAACCCTGTTCACCTGCAACGTAGTGAAGAGAGGTTCGTGATGAAAATTGGCGTATTTGTACCCATCGGCAACAACGGCTGGCTTATCTCGACCACTGCTCCGCAATACATGCCGACCTTTGAGCTGAACAAAGCCATCGTGCAAAAAGCGGAGCACTACCATTTCGACTTTGCACTTTCGATGATCAAGCTGCGCGGCTTTGGCGGCAAAACCGAATTCTGGGATCACAATCTGGAGTCCTTCACCCTGATGGCGGGCCTGGCGGCGGTGACGTCACGGATTCAGATCTACGCCACCGCCGCCACGCTCACCCTGCCGCCAGCCATTGTCGCGCGGATGGCCTCCACTATCGACTCCATCTCCGGGGGACGCTTTGGCGTCAATCTGGTCACCGGCTGGCAAAAGCCGGAGTACGACCAGATGGGGCTCTGGCCGGGAGATGAGTACTTCTCGCGCCGCTATGAGTACCTTACCGAATACGTGCAGGTGCTGCGCGATCTCTGGGGTACCGGCAAGAGCGATTTCAAAGGTGACTACTTCACCATGAATGACTGTCGCGTCAGCCCGCAGCCTTCTGCACCAATGAAGGTGATCTGCGCCGGGCAGAGCGACGCGGGAATGGCGTTCTCGGCAAAATACGCCGACTTCAATTTCTGTTTCGGTAAAGGCGTCAACACCCCCGCCGCCTTCGCCCCAACCGCCGCACGCATGAAAGAGGCCGCCGACAAAACCGGCCGTGATGTGGGCTCTTACGTGCTGTTTATGGTCATTGCCGACGAAACCGATGAGGCCGCGCGCGCCAAATGGGAGCGTTATAAGGACGGGGCCGACGACGAGGCCCTGAGCTGGCTCACCGAACAGAGCCAGAAAGATACCCGTTCCGGCGCGGACACCAACGTGCGCCAGATGGCCGACCCGACCTCTGCCGTCAATATCAACATGGGCACGCTCGTCGGCTCGTATGCCAGCGTTGCCAGAATGCTCGACGAAGTGGCCGCCGTTCCCGGCGCGGAAGGTGTTCTGCTGACCTTCGACGATTTCCTCACCGGTGTGGAGACCTTCGGCGAGCGCATTCAGCCGCTGATGCAGTGCCGCGCTCACATTCCTGCCATAACCAAGGAGGTGGCGTAATGACAACCCTTAATGCCCGTCCGGAAGCCATCACCTTTTCTGCACCGCAGAGCGCGCTGATTGTGGTGGATATGCAAAACGCCTACGCCAGCCCCGGCGGTTATCTGGATCTGGCGGGGTTTGACGTCTCCGCCACCCGGCCGGTGATTGAGAACATCAAAACCGCCGTCGCCGCCGCACGCGCCGCCGGGATGCTCATCATCTGGTTTCAGAACGGCTGGGACGATCAATACGTGGAAGCCGGTGGCCCCGGCTCGCCCAATTTTCACAAATCGAACGCCCTGAAAACCATGCGCAAACGGCCCGAACTGCAGGGCAAGTTGCTGGCTAAAGGTGGCTGGGATTATCAGCTGGTGGATGAACTGGTGCCGGAGGCAGGCGATATCGTGCTGCCCAAACCGCGCTACAGCGGCTTTTTCAACACGCCGCTCGACAGCCTGCTGCGCAGCCGGGGCATTCGTCATCTGGTCTTTACCGGCATTGCCACCAATGTCTGCGTAGAGTCGACCCTGCGCGACGGCTTCTTCCTCGAGTATTTCGGCGTGGTACTGGAAGACGCCACTCATCAGGCGGGGCCGGAATTTGCCCAGAAAGCGGCGCTGTTCAATATCGAAACCTTTTTTGGCTGGGTCAGTAACGTCGCCGATTTTTGCGACGCCCTGAACCCGCCGCTCGCCCGTATCGCCTGAGGAGACATACGATGCCGAAATCCGTGATTATTCCACCGGGCACCAGCACGCCGATTGCGCCGTTTGTCCCCGGCACGCTCGCCGATGGCGTGGTGTACGTCTCCGGTACTCTGCCGTTTGATAAAGACAACAACGTGGTGTTTATCAACGACCCAAAGGCGCAAACGCGCCACGTGCTGGAGACGATCAAGACCGTGATCGAAACCGCGGGTGGCACGATGGAGGATGTGACGTTCAACAGCATCTTTATCACCGACTGGAAAAACTACGCCGCGATTAACGAGATCTATGCGGAGTTCTTCCCCGGCGATAAGCCGGCCCGCTTCTGCATTCAGTGCGGGCTGGTGAAGCCGGACGCGCTGGTTGAAATCGCCACCGTTGCGCACATTGGAAAGTGAGGCTGCCATGAAGCTCTCCGTCTCACCGCCCCCGTTTGACGGCGCGCCCGTCGTGGTGCTGATTGCCGGACTCGGCGGGGGCGGCAGCTACTGGTTACCCCAGCTAGCCGCGCTGGAACAGGAGTATCAGGTGGTCTGTTACGACCAGCGTGGCACCGGCAATAACCCTGACACCCTGCCGGAAGAGTACACCCTGGCGCAGATGGCCGGTGAGCTGGCACAGGCGCTGACCGCGGTCGGCATCACCCGCTACTGTGTGGTCGGCCATGCGCTGGGGGCGCTGATCGGCCTGCAACTGGCGCTCGACACCCCCGATGCGCTCAAAGCGCTGGTGTGCGTCAACGGCTGGCTGACGCTGAATGCCCATACCCGACGCTGCTTTCAGATCCGCGAACGGCTGCTGCATGCCGGTGGCGCGCAGGCGTGGGTAGAGGCGCAGCCGCTGTTTCTCTATCCAGCAGACTGGATGGCCGCCCGCGCACCGCGTCTGGAGGCAGAAGAAGCACTGGCGCTGGCGCACTTTCAGGGCAAAAACAATCTGCTGCGCAGGCTGAACGCGCTGAAAAAGGCCGATTTTAGCCGCCATGCCGCCCGCATCGCCTGCCCGGTACACCTTATCAGTTCCGCCGACGACCTGCTGGTGCCCTCTGTCTGCTCGTCTGAGCTGCAGGCGGCGCTCCCGCACAGCCACAGCGTGGTGATGCGCCAGGGCGGTCATGCCTGCAACGTCACCGAGCCGGAAACGTTTAATACCCTGCTGCTTAACGGGCTTGCCAGCCTGCTGCACAGCCATGAACCCGCTTTATAAGGAGTTTCGATGAGCGAAGCCATTACCTCTGCCGCGCTGGATTCACTGTTCACCGGCGCACGCACCCACAACGGCTGGCTGGACATACCGGTCAGCGACGAGACGCTGCGCGAGATCTACGACCTGATGAAATGGGGGCCTACCTCCGCTAACTGTTCCCCGGCCCGTATTGTTTTTGTGCGCAGCGCAGAGGGTAAAGAGAAGCTGCGCCCCGCACTTTCCAGCGGCAACCTGGAGAAAACCCTCACCGCACCGGTCACCGCGATTGTGGCGTGGGACACGGAATTTTATGAGCGTCTGCCTGAACTGTTCCCGCACGGGGATGCGAAGAGCTGGTTTACCACCAGCCCAGCGCACGCTGAAGAGACCGCCTTTCGCAACAGCTCCATGCAGGCTGCTTATCTCATCTTTGCCTGTCGCGCCCTGGGGCTGGACACCGGCCCGATGTCCGGTTTCGACCGGCAAAAAGTCGACGAAGCCTTTTTCACCGGCACGCTGCTGAAAAGCAATCTGCTGATCAATATCGGCTATGGCGATGTGGGCAAACTCTACGGCCGTCTGCCGCGCCTGGCCTTTGAAGACGCCTGCGGGCTGGCGTAAGGAGCCATCATGACGACACCCGATAAACAAACCTTTCGCGATGCCATGGCCTGTGTGGGCGCGGCGGTCAATATCATCACCACCGACGGCCCTGCTGGCAGAGCGGGCTTCACCGCCAGCGCCGTATGCAGCGTCACCGACTCGCCCCCGACGCTATTGGTGTGTCTTAACCGCGGCGCGTCCGTCTGGCCGACGTTTAGCGAAAACCGCACCCTGTGCGTCAACACCCTGAGCGCCGGACAGGAGCCACTCTCCAACCTGTTTGGCGGCAAAACGCCGATGGAAGATCGCTTCGCCGCTGCCCGCTGGCAGACGGGCAAGACGGGCTGCCCGCGTCTGGAGGAGGCGCTGGCCTCGTTTGATTGCCGTATCAGCCAGGTGGTCAGCGTCGGCACCCACGACATTCTGTTTTGCGACATCGTGTCCATTATCCGCCACCCCGCCCCGCAGGGGCTGGTGTGGTTTGACCGCGGCTACTACGCGCTTATGCGACCCGCCTGTTAACCCTTCTTAAGGAAGCAGCTCATGGCAATGTTCGGATTTCCCCACTGGCAGTTGAAATCGACCTCTACAGAACCTGGCGTGGTCGCGCCGGATGAACGGCTCCCGCTCGGGCAAACCCTGGTGATGGGCGTCCAGCACGCGGTCGCCATGTTTGGCGCAACGGTGCTGATGCCGATGCTGATGGGCCTTGATCCCAATCTCTCCATTCTGATGTCGGGTATTGGCACCCTGCTGTTCTTTTTTGTCACCGGGGGGCGCGTGCCCAGCTATCTGGGCTCCAGCGCCGCCTTTGTCGGCGTGGTCATCGCCACCACCGGGTTTAACGGTCAGGGGATCAACCCCAACCTCAGCGTCGCCCTCGGCGGCATTATCGCCTGTGGTCTGGTCTATACCCTGATTGGCGTCGTGGTGATGAAGATCGGAACACGGTGGATCGAGCGAATGATGCCGCCAGTGGTTACCGGCGCAGTGGTGATGGCGATTGGCCTGAACCTGGCGCCAATTGCCGTGAAGAGTGTCTCCGGCTCGCCGTTTGAGAGCTGGATGGCGGTGATCACCGTGCTGTGTATCGGTCTGGTGGCGGTATTCACCCGCGGCATGGTCCAGCGTCTGCTGATTCTGGTCGGGCTGATTGTGGCCTGTCTGATCTACGCCCTGCTGGCCAATGTCTTTGGTTTCGGCAAGCCTGTCGACTTTACCCTGCTCCATCAGGCTGCCTGGTTCGGTCTGCCGCAGATCACGTCGCCAACCTTTAACACGCAGGCCATGATGCTTATCGCCCCTGTCGCGGTGATCCTGGTGGCGGAGAACTTAGGGCACCTGAAGGCCGTGGCGGGCATGACCGGGCGCAGTATGGATCCGTATATGGGGCGCGCGTTTGTCGGGGATGGCCTGGCGACGATGCTCTCCGGGTCGGTGGGCGGCAGCGGTGTCACCACCTACGCCGAGAACATTGGTGTGATGGCGGTAACGAAAGTCTACTCCACGCTGGTGTTCGTGGCGGCGGCGGTCATGGCGATGCTGCTCGGCTTCTCACCAAAATTTGGTGCGCTGATCCACACCATTCCCTCGCCGGTCATCGGCGGCGCATCGATTGTGGTGTTCGGGTTGATTGCCGTGGCGGGAGCGCGCATCTGGGTACAGCATCGCGTCGATCTCAGCCAGAACAGTAACCTGATTATGGTGGCGGTCACGCTGGTGCTGGGTGCAGGTGATTTTGCCCTGACGCTGGGCGGATTTACGGTTGGCGGGATTGGTACGGCGACCTTTGGGGCGATCCTGCTTAATGCCCTGCTGAGCCGCCGGAAAGGGGATGAAGCGCAAGGGGAAGCCATCACCCCCTCCACCTGATATAAAGGCCCCTTACTTGCCGGGTGACGCTGCGCTTACCCGGCAATCGCCTTACGTCTTTTTTTGAGCTTTAGCTCACTCACCAGCACCCCAACAACGATAAACGCCGCGCCGACCAGCGCCAGCAGCGGTAAGCGTTCTCCGGCAATGCGTCCAAAAATCCCCGCCCAGACCGGTTCACCGGTGTAGATCACCGTCGCCCGCGTCGGCGACACGCTGCGCTGTGCCCAGTTCATGGTCACCTGAATAATGGCGCTGAAAATACCCAGTCCCAGTGCCACCACCACCAGCCCGGCAGACATCGGCGGAACCGACTCCCCTGCCGGAACCATCGTCGCGAACGCCACCAGCGACGCCGTGGCAAGCTGTACCACCGTGACGCGCTTAACGTCGACCTTCCCGGCCCAGGCGCTAATGAGGATAATTTCCGCGGCAATCGCAATGGCTCCCACCAGGGTAATGATCTCGCCCGGCCCCATTGCCAGCAGGTTATTTTCCGGCCCGGCCAGCAAAATCAGGCCGATGAACGCCAGCACAATACCAATGCAGGACATCACACCCGGCAGGCGTCCCAGACACAGCCATTGCAGTAACGGCACCAGCGGCACATACATGGCGGTGATAAAGGCCGATTTACTGCTGGAGATTGACTGTAACCCCCACGTCTGCAGGCTATACCCCATGGCAATCGCCACGCCAATCGCCACCCCGGCCTTGAACTCCTGCAGGGTCAGTCCGCGCAGGGTTTTCAACGAGATCAACCCCACGGCAATCGCTGCCGTCGCAAAGCGCAGGCCGACAAAGAAGAACGGATCGCTCAGGGTGACCGCATACTGGACGGCGAGAAATGTTCCGCCCCAGAACATGGTGATCAGAATGAGGATCGCTTCCTGAGGTTTGACGGAGAAGGTAAAACGAGAAACAGACATGAGGCACCAGAACGTAGAATGAAGGGACTAGTGTGCGATGCCTTTGATTGCAGTTCAATGTTACAGAAATAAAAAAACCGCCGGGAGATCCCGGCGGCAGAGGTCTTTCAACCCGGCGACTTACTTATTACCGCCATGGCTGTTTTTACCCCCTTTTTTGCCAGCCTCAGATGCGCGCTGAGGGTCATTTTTAAAATTACCCCCGCTATGCTGGCCACCTTTACGGCCTGCTTCTGATGCTCTTTCACGATCTTCGGCGAAATTACCTGAACCACCACGATGGTTTGCCATCTCTAACCTCCAGTATGTGAAACATTAGACATCATATTGCATTCAGTAAAAGAGGATTCTTTCACCTCGCGGCTCAAGGACAGCGCCTTTATCTGTGCCGCGTGAAACTAAGCTTAGTGGACTGAGGGTATCCGGCAAGCTGTAGTTAATATTCTGCAACAAGATCTCAGTCTTTTGGGTGAGAAAACGCGGCGGTCATTCATAAGCCTTTCTTATCATTTCAAAAATCGTCGGCGGTAAAAATGTTTCATTTTGCTACAAGCCGCGATGGTCAGCATATTGTTATAAATCAAAGAAATGCCGTTCATTTTTGCAGTCTGGCTGTGATGTCATATCTTTAAATGAACGCAGCGATTCGCTGTCAGAAAAAACAAACGAGGAGTGATGCAAAATGGCTAAAGTTCTGGTGCTCTATTATTCCATGTATGGACACATTGAAACCATGGCTCACGCGGTAGCAGAAGGTGCAAACAAAGTGGACGGCGTGGAGGTTGTGGTAAAACGCGTACCGGAAACCATGCAGGCAGAAGCGTTCGCCAAAGCCGGAGGAAAAACCCAGAATGCGCCGGTCGCCACGCCTCAGGAACTGGCGGATTACGACGCCATTATCTTCGGCACCCCCACCCGTTTTGGCAATATGTCAGGCCAGATGCGCACCTTCCTCGATCAGACGGGCGGGCTGTGGGCCTCTGGCGCACTGTACGGCAAACTCGCCAGCGTGTTCAGCTCCACCGGGACCGGCGGAGGCCAGGAACAGACGATTACCTCAACCTGGACTACCCTTGCTCATCATGGGATGGTGATTGTACCGATTGGCTATGGCGCGCAGGAACTGTTTGATATCTCTCAGGTACGTGGCGGCACACCTTACGGTGCAACCACCATTGCCGGTGGCGATGGATCCCGACAGCCGAGCAATGAAGAGCTCGCTATCGCCCGCTATCAGGGTGAATATGTCGCGGGTCTGGCCAAAAAACTGAACGGCTAACTCAACAGGAGGACAAGCATGCCAACTCAAGAATCCAAAGCTCACCACGTGGGCGAATGGGCAAGTTTACGCAATACCTCTCCGGAGATCGCCGAAGCCATTTTTGAAGTCGCGAAATACGACGAAAAACTGGCAGAGCAGATTTGGGAAGAAGGCAATGATGAAGTGCTGGTACGCGCCTTCGAAAAAACGGACAAAGACTCGCTCTTCTGGGGTGAGCAAACCATCGAACGTAAAAACGTCTGAGCGTTTCCCCCCGCCTGCGCGGGGGGATTATCTTATTTCGCCGCGTCGTTCATCACCGTATTAAATTTATCGATCGGGCAAAAACCGTTCGCATCCACCGGACACCCCTTCAGTTCCAGCGTCACGCGCTGCGCCGGAGACTGCAGCGACAGCACGCTGGCGTTACGCAGCTGCTCTGAGCTCTGATACACATACTCAATTTTCATCAGCTCGCGGTTGCCGTTTTTGTCGTGCCAGCGCTGGAAGACAATTTTGCCGCCGATTGGGGTGCGCTCCTGCTGGTCATGCAGCTGGTACGGCTTGAAGTCCAGCGCCGTCAGCAGAGAGGCAATGTTGGAGTCATGCCCCACCAGCAGGGTGATTTTCGGCGCTTTTGCCTGATCGGTCACCAGGGCGTTATCGATATACTTCACCAGCGGTTTGGCGACGTTTTGCGCCACCTCGGTTGAGGTAAACAGCGAGTCCTGATATCCGTTTTTCAGCTTCGACAATACGCGCCACTGCTGGTCGGTTTTAATCTCTCCCCAGGCCACCTAGTCGGCCGGGAAGCCTTCGTAATACTGCAGCGTGAACGCATCCACCAGCGAGTTGCCCACTTTCAGCGGCCCGGAAACGCCCGGTTCTTTTTCGTAGTCGGCGCTGAAGGTATCTTTCGCGTCTGCCAGTGAACAGACTTTTTTCTCTTTGCACGACGGTGAATCGGCGTAGTTCGTCATCTGCTCCAGCAGCTTATAGCTTTCGCCAAGCTGCATTTTCTGCCGCTCGGACTCCATCGCCTTGAGCGCTTTTTCGCGGAATTCCAGTGAGTTATCGGTAATCACCGGGTTAAAGGTTGGGTCCATGGTGCCCATTTTGTCCTGATGGTGCACAGGCACGTCGCAGCCCGGGAAAGCCCCGGTAATGAAGAACTGCGCGGTGGCTACGGTGCGCTGCAGGCTGTTGGCGTAAGCATAAACGCTCTCCGCCGGTGGACATTCTCCCGTCTTCACCATCCCCTGCTGGGCCAGCCACTCGCGCATGTAGTGCCCCATGTAAACCTCCAGCACGCCACCTTTGGTGGTGAGCTGACCGCCCGGCACTTCCCATTCAGGCCATTGCTTTGGCGTGGACTGCTCCAGCACGCTGCCGTTATTGGCGAGCGGTGCGCGCAGGTTGTGACGGCTCATAATTAAAACTTGCTCCAGCTGATACCCTTCCGGCGTCTCTTGCGCCTGCACCCCGGAGGCTGCTGAAAAGAGACCGGCTACGGCCACCGCGAGTAGTGCTTTTCTCATCCCTAATTCCTCACTCGTTTTAAAATGTCGCGTTCAGTGTGACAGATCCGTGACAATTTTCCGGGAAGCATTTCTCAAACTGATGAATAACACGCTTACCCGGTGAGCAGATTAGTTTTATAATAAAACTACATACGCCCGGAGATTTGCCTGTGAAACGCACCCGTCTTGAAGAGAGTACCTGCCCTGTCGCCCGTTCGCTGGATATCATCGGCGACTGGTGGTCGCTGCTGATTGTTCGCGACGCATTGCGCGGGATTAAACGCTTCGGCGAGTTCCAGAAAAGCCTCGGTATCGCGAAAAACATGCTGACCGCGCGGCTAAAACTGCTGGTCGATGAAGGCATCCTCCGGCTCCAGCCCGCCTCCGACGGCAGCGCCTGGCAGGAATACGTTCTGACCGACAAGGGACGCGCACTCCAGACGGTGCTGGTTGCCCTGTCCCAGTGGGGCAATGAATTTTTGTTTGCGGAAAACGAATGCGGCACCGTTCTCATTGATAGCGAACAGCGCAAACCGCTGCGTAAACTGCTGCTTATCGCCGATGATGGCCGCGAACTTACGCCTGAAGAGATCGTGGCTAAACTTCCCTCCTGATCGTACCCGACGGCAAAAGCACAAAATGACCACCAATATAGTTGCATTATAAAACCAAATAGCAGACAGTGAATTCAGTTTCATATTGAAACCAAATAACCCACTTTGCTTTGAGGTAACACACGATGACTACGCAAATCACTACCGCCCTGATTACGGGTGCCTCTTCCGGGATTGGTGCCGTCTATGCCGATCGCCTTGCCGCGCGCGGCGCTAACCTGGTCCTGGTCGCCCGCCGCGAGGATCGGCTGCAAACCCTCGCCGCCGACCTGCGCGCGCGCTATGGCGTGACCGTCGATATTCTGGTGGCCGATCTCACCGATGAAACCGGGATCCGCGCGGTAGAAGACGAACTGCGTAGCAATACCGCCATTGATGCGCTGGTTAACAACGCCGGCACCGCGCAGATGGCGCCGTTCCTTGCGGGTGATGTGGCCCAGCATCAGGCCATTAACACCCTCAATACCACGGCGCTGATGCGTCTGACCTATGCGATCCTGCCGCGCCTGGCGCAGAATAACCACGGTACGCTTATCAATATCGCCTCGGTGTTGTCCCTGCACGTACGTGCCGGCAGCGCGCTGTACAGCGCCACCAAAGCCTGGGTGCTCAGCTTTACCCGTGGGTTACAGGAGGAGTTTGCCGACAGCAATCTGCGTATTCAGGCCGTGTTACCCGCCGCAACGGCAACAGAAATCTGGCAGCATTCCGGCGTGACGGTGAACGATCTGCCGGAAGGCTCGGTGATGACCACTGACGATATGGTGGATGCTTCGCTGGCGGGTCTGGATCAGGGCGAGCTGATTACCATTCCGCCAATGCATGATGCCAGCCTGTGGGATCGCTACGAAACGGCACGTCTGGAACTGTTTAACAGCGCCCGCACCGGCATACCGGCGCCGCGCTATGTAAAACAGTAGGCTAACGCTCAAGCTGGTCGCCGTACTCACTCATCCAGGCGGCCAGCGGCGAGAGCGCCCCTTGCAGGGTCAACCCCAGCCCCGTTATCTGGTACTCCACGCGCGGTGGGATCTCCGGGTAAACCGTGCGCGACACCAGCCCGCGCTGTTCGAACAGCCTGAGCTGCTTCGTGAGTTCTTTCTGCGTGATGGGGGCGGTAGCGCGCAGCAGATCGCCAAAGCGTACCGGCGCATTGAGGATAATCAGGCGATAAAGAACAGGGATCGCCCACTTCCCGGAAATCAGGTTCACAAACTGCGTCATCGGGCAGACATAAACCTCAGAATTTTTTTCACAACGTATATCGAGCAATTCCGCCATAGCACACCTCTTGCCGCATTAGTATCCAATTGGTACCTGGTTTCCTTTCGATACTAACGTTTCTATAGTGCTTTCTCCAGAGACATTTCAGGAGAAGAACATGGGTCGTTTAGCAGGTAAATATACGCTGATTACCGGCGGAACCAGCGGCATTGGCCTTGCCACTGCGCAGGTGTTTCTCGCCGAAGGGGCGCATGTCGCCGTCACCGGTCGTAACCCGGAAACGCTCGCCGAAGCAGAGCGCATTCTGGGCGATAAGGCCTGGGTGATCCCGACCGATGCGGGAGATATTGCTTCGCAAAAAGCGCTGGCGGAGACGCTTGCCGCCCGCTGGCCACGCCTGGACGCGGTGTTTCTCAACGCCGGCGACGTGACGCACGCACCGCTGGAAGCGTGGCAGGAAGAGGCCTGGGATCGTCTGATGGGCATCAACCTGAAGGGACCGTTCTTTTTAATTCAGGCGCTGCTGCCGCTGCTGAATAATCCGTCCTCGGTGATCCTGTGCGGCTCCGTAAGCGCGCGCATCGGCCTGCCCACCAGCAGCGTGTATGCCGCGAGCAAGGCCGCCCTGCTGTCGCTGGCACGCACACTGTCGGCAGAGCTGTTACCGCGCGGCATTCGCGTTAACGGTCTGAGCCCCGGCCCGGTAGAAACCCCGGCCTTTACGAAAACGGGCTTAAGCGAAGAAACGCTTAACGCGATGATGGCGGAGATCATCAAGCTTGTGCCGCTGGGCAGAATGGGCTCGACGACGGAGCTGGCAAAAGCCGCGCTCTATCTGGCCTCCGACGAATCCAGCTACACGGTAGGAACGGAACTGCTGGTCGACGGCGGAATGGGAAGTTTGTAACTTAAAAGGCGCTGATGCCGGTGACAATGCCGACATACAGCGCCGCCCAGACGGCGGCAGAAAACAGGCTGACCGCGTAAACCTTCACCCGGTTGAGCCTGAGCATGCCCGCCGCCAGCGGCACGATATAGCGCAGTACCGCCAGAAAACGGGCGGTGAAGAGCACCAGCACGCCGTTTTTCTGTAGCTGATGCTGCACCCGCAAAAATGTATCGGCATGTCTTGAGGTAATGCGCGTCACCAGCGGCGTATGCCCCATCAACTGACCGATATGATAGTTCAGCAGCGAACCGAGCGTGGCCCCCATCACCACCGCCAGCCACGTCAACGCCGGATGCAGGCTCGCCTGGCTGACGGTGATCCCGGTCAGCAACATCACCGAGGCGGGCGGCAGCACGGAGGAGATCAGCACCGTGGATTTACTCAAAGCCAGCACGAAGAGCAGCGCAAAGAGATGC
Source organism: Enterobacter cloacae complex sp. 277I4 (assembly GCF_050031465.1). NCBI lineage: Bacteria > Pseudomonadati > Pseudomonadota > Gammaproteobacteria > Enterobacterales > Enterobacteriaceae > Enterobacter > Enterobacter cloacae complex sp. 277I4. Next base: position 1,835,518 of record NZ_JBLGWC010000001.1, on the reverse strand, counting down.
GTCGGATAATGCGCAAAATGATTGAGCAGATTGTCAAACCACGCCACCTTGTTCTCCTCGTGAATATTTACCTTCTTATTAAAGTCGAGCAAGTTTAAATAAAGACTCAACGCGTCATGAATAATGAATACATAAACATTCCCTAAACATTTTTTAAATTCCAGAGCGGGAAAATAAAATAAGCGTATTATCCCGCTGGTTTACAACGATCTCGTTATGGCGAGGCTCCTGTACAAATACACGTTATCGCTCTGGCAGGTTCGAGAGAACCCGCACAGGGTAAAACAGGCACTGTCGAATCAAGGCTTTGTCAGTATAACTTCCCTTACGGGATACGGTGTACAGTGCTGAACCCAGGACGTGGGGATCTCCTCTTCGACATGCCCTGTCTTGCTCGCCCCTGAGAGATTTTTTATTCAAAGGGAATTCACTATGTCTTACGCTATTCACAACCAGAACCCGGTATTCAATGACAGCGCCATCGCGCAATATAGGAATACCGATTTTATTGTCCTCGATATTTCATTATGCGTGGCGCTGGCGCGCGAGCAGTTTTTCGAAAAATTAAAAGACGATGATATTCCGTCGCATATTTTCATTGAAGATCAGGGTCGCCTGGCAGGCATGATTGCGGTACGCAAATTGCTGCAAACCACCGATACCGTACAGCCGGTAAAATCGCTGATGCTGTCGCAATTTCTGCAGGTCAAACCGGAAGATGAGCGGGCCGATGTCGCCGGACTGCTGGCTCACAGCGGTGCGGATGTAGTGCCTGTTGTCACCCACGGCAAGCTGGTTGGCTGCCTCACCGAGCGCGAAATGGCTCACCTGCTGGAAGACGATGTCACCGAAGATGCCCAGCGCCAGGGGGCCACGCTGCCGCTGGAAAAGCCCTATCTGGAGACCAGCGCCTTCAGCCTGTGGAAAAAACGCTCCGTCTGGCTGCTGCTGCTGTTTGTCGCGGAAGCCTACACCAGCTCGGTGATCCAGCACTTTGAAGAGGCGCTGGAGTCCGCCATTGCGCTGGCATTTTTTATCCCGCTGCTGATTGGCACCGGCGGGAACAGCGGAACGCAGATCACCTCCACGCTGGTGCGCGCCATGGCGCTGGGTGAAGTGCATCTGCGCGATGTCGGTCGCGTACTTTGCAAAGAGATGACCACCTCACTGATGATTGCCGTCACGCTCGGTATTGCCGGGTGCATCCGCGCATGGATGATGGGGATTGGGCTGGAAATTACCCTTATCGTCAGCCTGACGCTGGTGTGCATTACGCTGTGGAGCGCCATAGTCTCGTCCGTTATTCCCATGGTACTCAAGCGCTGCGGCATTGACCCGGCCGTCGTCTCCGCGCCGTTTATCGCGACGCTTATCGACGGTACCGGGCTGATTATCTACTTCAAAATCGCCCAGTATACGCTGGGGCTGGAGTAATCTTGCGAGCACCTCTTTCCTGTGATTGAGGTGCTCACTCCGCTACACATCACCCAGTTGATGCGCAATCTCGCGCAGCTGCTGGGCCAGCGCCTGGAGGTTTTTTACCTTCTCCCCTTTCGGCCCGGTGGACTGTCGCACCACCAGACGGGCAGGTAAAATCGAAGACATGCGCAGGGCACTCTCTTCGCCGCTGTCCAGAATGCGGCGCACCGCCTCTTTGCCCTGCAGATCTAAATCCAGTGAGACCGTCGTCAGCGCCGGGTAGAAGAACGAGCTTTCGTAGGTATCATCGTAGCCAATCACCGACTTCTCGCCAGGAATGGAAATCTGCTGCTGGTGGAAGGCGCTCAGTACGCCCAGCGCCATCTGGTCGTTGGCCACCAGTACGGCGGAAAACTGCGGCGTTTCGCGCAACATCTGCAGCGCACCGGCATACCCGCTCTGCGCATCCCAGTTGCCGCGGATCACCGAAGCGGGCTCCAGCCCGTAACCCTTCAGGGTTTCGATCCAGCTTTTTAGCCTCAACTGTGCCGACACAGAGGACTCCGGCCCCGCCAGCAGGGCGATGTCGCGATGGCCCAACTCGTAAAGGTATTTAACGCTGGCGCGGGTCCCATCCGCCGGGTTAAACGAAACGTTAAACACAGAACTGTACGGGTCGACGTCCAGGAAAAGACAGACGATATCGTCGTTGTCGGTAGCGATTTTCTGCGCCTCTTCGGCCTCCAGAGGCACGTTAATGATCACCTTGCTCACCAGCTGGGACTTCAGTTCGTTGATAGAGTCCTGAATACTTTGATTGACGTTCTCATCTATCATCGAGATCAGTACCTGGTATCCCTCCACGTTCGCATAGCGTTTTACCGCTGCCGCCACCTGAGAAGGCGCGTGCAAAGCCAGTGAAATGGTCACCAGCCCGACGGTCTGACTCTGCTTGCCTACCAGTTGCTGGGCCAGGCGATTCGGCACATACCGCAATAACTCTATGGATTTCTCAACCTTGTGGCGCGTGGCCTCGGATACATTGGCAGATTTATTCAGTACCCTGGACACGGTCTGATAGGAGACGCCTGCATGGCGTGCGACGTCCTCTAACGTTGCGCTTTTCGACTTCATGGTCCGGTTCCTTATGTTGTTATGCGATGATTGTAACAGGGGCGCTGTAAAAAAACGCTCACCGCCCTCACTTCGCAGACATGACACCATCAAAAAGTATTACGTTCACAATGCCATAATTTGTGGCACAGCTCATCACTCGTAACAAAATTGTCTATTTTATTTGCAGTTAATCACACATTTAGGATCGTTCAATTGCCAGCCAGAAGGTTTAGGCATTTTATGACAGCGGATTTGTGAACGTATTACAAAACAATAAGAGGGTAACAATGAACACGACGATCCGCTCTGTATCCGTTGCGCTGGCTGCCGCGTTAGCGTCTCCATCGCTGTTTGCTGCGTCTTCAGTACCGATTGATTTTCATGGCTATCTTCGCTCCGGCGTGGGCGTCTCACGGGATGGTGGGATGGAGGAGTGGCAGAAGAATAAAATAGGCCGTCTGGGTAACGAAGCCGATACCTACGGCGAGCTGGAACTGGGCTCTGAGGTCTACAAAAAGAACGACGTGAGCTTTTATCTCGACAGCATGGTGAGCATGGTGTCTGACGGCTCTAACGATAACGAAACCACCTTTGGCGACGACGCTCAGTTTGGCCTGCGTCAGCTTAACCTGCAGATCAAGGGGTTGATCCCGGGCGATCCGAATGCGGTTATCTGGGGTGGGAAGCGCTATTACCAGCGTCATGATCTGCACATCATTGACACCAAATACTGGAACATCTCGGGATCCGGTGCAGGTATTGAAAACTATACGCTCGGCCCTGGCGCGGTCTCCGTGGCCTGGATCCGCGGCGATGCCAACGACGTGGACTACCGCGTTGACGGTGATAACGACGTGAACATTAATTATATCGATCTCCGCTATGCGGGCTGGAAACCGTGGGCAGGCGCGTGGACGGAAGTGGGTATTGACTATGCCATGCCAAACCCGACCAACAAACAGAAAGAGTATGGCGGGCTGTACGATGCCGACAACGGCGTGATGGTAACCGGAGAGATCAGCCAGGACATGCTGGGCGGCTATAACAAGCTGGTGCTGCAGTATGCCAACAAAGGTCTGGCGCAGAACATGGTTTCCCAGGGGGGCGGCTGGTACGACATGTGGAACTATGTGAACGATGCCAGCGGCTACCGCGTGATTAATACCGGCTTAATTCCCATTACCGATAAGCTCTCCTTTAACCACGTCCTGACCTGGGGCTCGGCGGATGACACCACGCAGTATACCGATAAATCGCGCCTGATTTCGCTGGTGGGCCGCGCGCAGTATCAGTTCACCGAATATGTGCGTCTGATTGGTGAAGTGGGCGGGTTCTACCAGAAAGATACCTATACCGACGGTTCAAACTACAAGCAGAGCGGTGAGAAGTACACGATCGCCTTAGGTCTGGCGGACGGACCTGATTTTATGTCACGTCCCGAGCTACGGGTGTTTGCCTCCTACCTGAATGATTCCGAACATGGGAAATCCTTCGAAGACGGCACCGCCAGTAATACCTGGAATTTCGGCGTGCAGGTTGAAGCCTGGTGGTAATATTTATTTCTAAAATGCGTTAATCGTTATTGTATCTCCAACAACTGGCAGTTTATTCGCCTGTTTCGGGATAGCCATTATTTTGGCTATCCCTTTTTTTATTTATTGATTAAAATGTTCATCTAATAACTGACGTAAGGCATCAGACTGCCTGCCAAATATGGCATGCACCTGCTGGCCAATAATAATTACCCCCAGCGCCCCTTCATTCTGTAATGCCTCTGAGTCAACTTTATTTAAATCTTTTACCGTCACGCGCAGGCGGGTAATACAGGCTTCGACGTGTTCGATATTATCGTCGCCGCCAAACGCGGGAATTAAACGCTGGGTAATTTGACTGTCCATAATACGCCTCATTATATGCAGATAAAAAAATGCCTGCTCGTGGAGCAGGCGTTCTGTGCCTTTTTGCCCGGACGGTGCGGTCTGATGCCCTCACCCCAGTCCTCTCCCACAGGGAGAGGGAGAAAATCAATTACGCTTTACGCCTGAGCACACGACAGTCCCAGGGCAGCAGAGCGGTATCGCCCGCAGCAGCGGCGTCTGTCATGCAGTCGGTATACCCCTGTGGCAGCGTGATGTACTGCTGCTGTGCCGTGTAGTTCTGCACAAACACCCAGGTGGTTTCGCCATCCGTGCGTGCCGTGGCAACCACGCCCGGCGGGAGTTCACCTTCGATGGCGCGCGGTAGTGCCAGCTCGTTGATAATTCCGGCGAAGAAATCGCGCTGGAACGGCAGATCGTTACGTGAAGCGACATGCCACGCCTTGCCTTTACCGACGCGGTTGACCGTTACCGCAGGGCGACCTGCGTAGAAATCATCGCGGTAGGTCGCCAGCACCTGTGCGGACTCAGCGTGGATCAGCTCGCATAAATGCCGCACCTGATACGGCCCCTGCAAACCTGCCGCGTTGCCTGCCAGCCCCTGAATCAGGTTGCGCTCCCCCTCGCCCAGGCACTCGATTTCTTCCGCCCAGATGCCCAGAAGCTTGCGCAGCGGGCCAGGGAAACCGCCCAGATGACAGAGATCGGTCTCATCCACCACGCCGGTCCAGTAGGTCGTCACCAGATGCCCGCCATTAGCCACAAAGGTTTCTGCCCGCTCGGCAAACCCTTCGCGTACCATATAAAGCATGGGGGCAACCACCAGCGCGTAGTCGCTCAGATCGCCGTCAGCGTCAATGACATCCACCGCGATGCCTTTTTCCCAGAACGGACGATAGTGCTCGTTGACGGTTTTTTCGTACTCCATTCCCATATTGCGCGGACCTTCGGCATCATCCAGCGCCCAGCGGTTTTGCTGGTCGAAGACAATCGCCACCCGGGCCTCGGTACGGCAACCTGCGACCTCCGGCAGGCGTGCCAGCATCTCGCCCAGGCGCGTCACTTCACGCCCGACGCGGGTATCCAGATGACCCACGTGGTCGATAACCGCGCCGTGGAATTTCTCCACCGACCCGCGGCTTTTACGCCACTGGAAGTACTGCACCGAATCCGCTCCGTGCGCCACCGCCTGCATTGACGAGAGAATATGCATCCCCGGCTTTTTCAGCTTGCTGGTTGGCTGCCAGTTGGTGGTGCTCGGCGTCGACTCCATCAGCACGAAGGGCTTACCGCCCTTCAGGCTACGCATCATGTCGTGATACATGGCGGTGTAGCAGGCGAGCGCCGTTTCGTCTTTCTCCTTGTGCCACATCGGATAGCTGTCCCAGGAGATAAAGTCGATCGCCTTCGCAAGCTGCCAGTAGTCGTAGTCGTAGAAATACTCCATAAAATTGGTGGTTACCGGCAGTTCCGCATTCGCTACTTTTAGCGGGGCCACTTCATGGCGGCAGAAATCGGTCACCTGTGCGGTATTGAAGCGACGCCAGTCGAGGTTGAGGCCGTGAATCGACACTTCTCCCTGCGGCGCAGGGGACTCTATCTGCGACCAGTCGGTGTAGGTGTGGCTCCAGAAGGTGCTCCACCACGCGTGGTTCAGCGCGTCCAGGGTTTTATAGCGCGCCTTCAGCCAGTCGCGAAAACGTGCCTGACACAGGTGACAATGACATTCGCCGCCGTATTCATTAGAGATATGCCAGCCCAGCACCGCCGGATGGTGTGAATAACGCTCCGCCAGCAGGCGGTTAATGGTGAATGTCTTCTCACGGTACACTGGCGATGACATGCAGTGGTTATGTCGGCCTCCGTGCAGCGCGGGCACCCGGTTGCGCCCGACGCGCAGCACCTCAGGGTATTTTTGCGACATCCACGCCGGACGCGCGCCGCTTGGCGTAGCAAGGAAAATATGAATACCTGCCGCATACAGTTTTTCAATAATATTATCCAGCCACGCAAAATCATATTCCCCTTCACGCGGCTCCAGCTTTGCCCAGCTAAATATGCCCACCGACATCACATTACATTTTGCCTGCTGCATCATGGCAATATCTTTTTCAATAATACCGGGATAATTCTCCCATTGCTCCGGGTTATAGTCGGCGCCATGCAATAACGCCGCGACCTTTGGGCTTAAAGGCGCAAATTTATTCATATTAAAAACGTCCTGAATGAAGATAAAAATTATTTAAATACCGTTATTGATGGCAGCACTTTTCCCTGGCAATCAAATAACGCCTGATTCTCGCGGGCATTCCCCTCTTTCCATTCGTCATGAATATATTTCATGCCGGCTTTGGTCGCCCACGTGGTGCCCGGTACGGCAATCCAGGTCGGCTCCCAATAAAAAATGCCTTTGCCACGGTGGTCCGGAACATCAATAACGGACTGCATTAAATCGTGAATATAATCGTACTGGCCCTGAACGGTACCCGGATAGCCGCCGTCTTTTTCTTCTTTCGCCTGGAAGCTGTTCTCAGCGTTATCGCAGTTGTCCAGCGTATAGCCGTATGCCGCTTCCACCACAATCACGTCTTTGTTATAGCGCCTGCTGATGTCATCCATATTGGCCTTCAGCGCGCTAATCGGGCCGTTCCAGTAGGTGTACATTGACAGGCCGATGATATCGAATGGCACGCCGCGCTTCGCGATTTCGTCAAACCACCAGCGGAAGGTGTCATTTTTAGTCCCTTCGGCCAGGTGCAGCATGATTTTCACCTGCTCGCCGCCGGTCAGATTCTCTTTTAGCCCGCTAATCGCGGCGTTGAGCAGTCCGGCCAGACGGTCAAACTCGCCGCCGCCCTGCCCCCAGCTTTTGCCTTCCGGCCACAGCATGCCGCCGTTGATTTCGTTACCGATTTGCACCATGTCCGGCAGTACGCCCTCTTGCTTAAAGCGGGCGATGGTGTCGCGGGTGTAGTCATGGATCGCCGTTTTAAGCTGCGGGTAGTCCATCTTCTCCCAGGCTTTCGGCTTGAACTGTTTGCCCGGATCGGTCCAGAAATCGCTGTAGTGGAAATCGAGCAGCAGCTTCAGGCCCAGCGCCTTCACGCGCTTCGCCAGCGCAATCGTGTTTTCCAGGTTGTTACTGCCACCGCCATAGGTCTTGCCGCTCGCATCCTGTGGATCAACCCACAGGCGCAGGCGTACATAGTTCACGCCGTTGGCCTTCAGGATCGCAATCGCATCCTGCTGCTGGCCGTTCTGGTTATAGAATTTCGCGCCGTGTTGTTCGGCTTCCAGTAGGGTCGAAATATCCGCCCCCTTAATAAAATCTGCAGGCATGGCGTTAAACGGACGCGTTTTCACCGCGTCGGCAGCAAAAGCACTCGCGGCAAGGCCACATGAGAGGCAAACGGCGAGCAAAGCGGGTTTGAGTCTTTTCATGGTTATCCTTTGGTACTCCCGGAGGTCAGGCCGGAGACGAAGTATTTTTGTAACGCCAGGTAGAGGATCGCCACCGGCACCGCAATCAGGACCGCGCCTGCCGCGTAGGTGGTGTAGCTGGCACCCATTTTTTGCGCCACCAGGTTATAAAGCCCGATGGGTAAGGTGTATTTGTCCGGGGTGCGCAAAATGGTGCTGGAGAGGATGAAATCCCCCAGCGGCCCGGTGAAGGAGAACAGCGCCACCACCGCCACAATCGGCTTCGAAAGCGGCATGATAATTTCGATGAAAATCCGGAAATTACTGGCCCCGTCCATGCGCGCGGATTCATCCAGATCTTTCGGGATGGCATCGAGATAGCCTTTCATCAGGTAAGTGTTCATTGGGATCATGCCGCCCACGTAGATCAGCACCAGCGCCAGATGACTATTGATAAGGCCCAGCAACTGCGACAGCACGAAGATGGCAATCAGCGCCGAGAACTGGGGGATCATCTGCAGCAGCAGGAACAGCATCAGACCGTTCTGGCGCCCCTTAAAGCGAAAGCGCGAAAACGCGTAGGCGGTAAAGCTGACGCTGATTAAGGTCAGTACCATGGTCAGGAAGCTGATTTTCATTGAGTTCCAGTACCAGGTCATGTAGTTCACCTGGCCGTTGAACAGGTCGGCATAGTGCTGCACCGAGAAGATCTCTGGAATAATCGACGAGCTCAGCAGGCTATTACCCGCGTTAAACGACGCACCGACCGTCCACACCAGCGGGTAAATGATGATTATCGAGACCAGCACGATAACCAGCCAGGAGAGCGAGAGGCGAACCCACTTCTCACGTTTAATACTTTGTGATTGAGCCATTGTTCCGTTCCTTACGCCATGTCGTCATTTTTGAACGATTTCGTGGCGCGGAACTGCCACAGCGCCAGCCCGACGACAAAGATCGACAGCAGGATAGTGATGGTCGCCGCAATCGCATATTGCGAAGAGGACATCGTCAGTTTGTAGATCCACGACACCAGGATATCCGTCCCACCCGCATTCGACCCTACCACCGCCGGTCCGCCGTTATTAAACAGGTAGATGATGTTGAAATTATTGAAGTTGAAGGTGTATTGAGTGATCAGAATCGGCGCAATCGAGTAAAGCACCAGCGGCAGCGTGATGGTACGCAACTTAGTCGCGCTACTGGCACCGTCCATGGTCGCCGCTTCGTACAGATCGTCCGGAATGGCCTGCAGCACGCCGGTGGTCATGGCGAAAACAAACGGGAAGCCGAGCCAGGTCTGCATCATAATTAGCGCCGTTTTGGTCCAGAACGGATCGGTCATCCAGGCTTTTGGCGCGATGCCGAAGAAGGCCAGAATGGCGTTGTTGATCACCCCAAAGGAGTCGTTAAACATTCCGGCAAACACCAGGATGGTGACAAAGCCCGGCACCGCCCAGGGCAGAATGAAGATGGTGCGGATCAGCGGTTTAAAGCGCAGATCTTTCTGGTTTACCAGAATGGCCAGCAGCACGCCTACCGAACATTGCAGCGTGGTAGCGAGCAGGGTCCAGACCACCGTCCACTGCAGCACGTCGAAGAAGGTCGAACGCCAGATGGAGAGCGTGAAGATATTGATGAAGTTCTTAAACCCAACCCAGTCCACCAGCTTAGCCGGCGGCGTGTGATAGAGGTTGTAGTTGGTAAAGGCGATGGCAAAGCCGAACAGGATCGGGAAAACCACTACAAACACCAGCAGGATAAAGCCGGGCGTGATCATCAGATACGGGAAGCCGTCGCTCAGCAGCATCTGGTACTGCTTGCGCACGCTGTTAAGCGCAAGTCCCGTATCGCGTTTTCTGCCATTCACCCACGCATCACGCATCGACAGGTACCAGACCATCACGCCAAACGCGGCGATCAGCACGCTGATGATCCCCTCAGCCAGCAGGAAGATAGAGTTGTCCCGCGGCACCTCCTCGCCCAGCGTCACCAGCCCCCACAGCCCTTCGCGCAGAAAATCGGCAAATACGCCGATAAAACTCACCAGCAGTACCAGGAAGATGATCCCTTTCAGCCACTGACGATGGTAGAACTGGCCGAAGCCGGGGATGAACGCCAGCAGCAGGCCGGTCCAGGCATGGCGCCCGGCCCCGTGCGGTCTGGCAAAATTTTCCGGGATGATACTCACAGACAACTCCTTTCAAAAAAACGGGAGAGAGTCCTCCCGTTTTGCGACGGCAGAAAATTACTGGTTGCTGGCCTGCATGGCTTCGATTTGCATCTGGACCTGTTTTTCTGCGCTATCCAGCGCGGCTTTAGGATCCTGTTTGCCGGTCAGGCTCAACTCCAGCGCGGCGTTGGCTGGCCCCCAGACTTCACCCATTTCAGGGATGCCCGGCATGGCAGTTGCGCGCGCCGACTGTACCGCGACGGCACTCGCTTTTTCGTCGTTTTTGATAATCGGATCGTCGATCATCGCGGTAAGCGGCGGGATTTCACGCGTGGCGATGTAGCGCGTTTTCACATACTGCGGCTGGTTGATGAATTCGATAAATTTCTGCGCCAGGGCTTTGTCTTTGCTCCACGTGGAGACAACGTAGCCTTTCACGCCAAGGAAAGAACTCATAGGCTTGCCGTCGGGCAGCGTTGGCAGCGGCGCAACGCCGTAGTTGATCCCTGCTGCTTCATACGGCTGGAATGCCCACGGCCCATTGATCACGGCTGCCGCTTTCTTCTCGGTGAACAGGGAGTCAATGGCGTTCAGACCGTTGTCACCGACTATCCCGGCCGGGAAGATCCCGTCGGCGTAGAATTTTTTAAGGTACGTCACGGCCTCTACCGCGCCCGGCTTGTTCAGGCCAACGTCGCTGGCGTTATAGCCGCCCTTGTCGTTATGACCGAAGATGTAGCCGCCCATCGGGGAAATTGCCCCCCAGCTGTAGTAAATCTGGTCGAACTTGGCGAGCAGGCCGTACTGGTTTTTCGCGCGCTGCTGTTTCGAAAAGTCATACCAGTCCTGCAGCGAATTGAGGGGCTTGTCGATGAGGTCTTTGTTGTAAATCAGCACCAGCGTCTCGACCGCTTTCGGTACGCCGTAGAGGGCATTATCCATTTTGAAGGCATTGATTGAGGCCGGGGTGTACTGTTCGGTCTGCTTAGCCTCCAGATTCAGGGGGGTCAGCAACCCTTGCACTACGGCGCCGCCCAGCTGATCGTTAGGGATCACCAGCACGTCCGGGCCAATGCCCGCCGGGCCATCCAGACGCAGTTTTTCCAGCTGCTGGGCGTAAGGGGTTTCCTGGACGTTGACCTTAACGTCGTACTGTTTTTCAAAGTCAGCCACCGCCTCTTTTATACCGGATGACTTCTTGATGTCTTCCCAGACGTTAAGCTGCGTGGTGGCATGTACCTGCACCGAGAGCGTAGAGAGGATCAGAGCGGCAAGTAGGTTCTTTTTCATTACAAACCTCATGTGAAGGTATAACAATTTTATGGTTGTTATGACATTTAACGCCTTATCTGCCTCATCTAAAATTCAGCAAAATCAGATGCTGCACGTATGACATCAAATATCTTTGGTTTGGTATACGCTACCCTTCACATCATGATAACTCTACAAAAAACTGTAAGTTGTGTGATCGTCATAACATTAATGGAAAATCTGTATAGGGCGCATGAATACTGGAAGTTATAGTCAATACAGACAAATTGCACCGTCCAGCTATGTTGAACCTGATTGTTATACGTAAAACATAGGCAGCGGTTTACTCGGGGAACACTGATGTCAAACATACAGTTAAGGAATGTCACCAAGCGCTTTGGCGACACCGTCACCTTGCACAACGTGAATCTTGAAATTGAAGACGGGGAATTCGCCGTCTTTGTTGGCCCTTCCGGCTGCGGTAAATCGACCATGCTGCGCATGATTGCCGGTCTGGAGGAGATTAGCGAAGGTGAAGTCTTAATCGGTAATGAGGTCATGAATGACGTCGCGCCTTCCCACCGCGGCGTGGCCATGGTGTTTCAGTCCTACGCGCTCTATCCGCACATGACGGTCGCCGAAAACATGGGCTACGGGCTGAAAGTGAATAAGGTTCCAAAAGAACAGATCCGTCACCAGGTGGAGATGGTGGCAAAAACGCTGCAGCTCTCCCATCTGCTGGACCGCAAACCTAAACAGCTTTCGGGCGGGCAGCGCCAGCGCGTGGCAATAGGCCGCGCCATCGTGCGTAACCCGCGCGTCTTTATGTTTGATGAACCGCTCTCTAACCTGGACGCCGAACTGCGCGTCGAGATGCGTCTGCACCTTGCCCGCCTGCATCAGGAGCTGAAAACCACCATGGTGTATGTCACGCACGACCAGATCGAAGCGATGACCCTGGCCGACAAGATCGTGGTCATGAACTATGGCAAGGTTGAGCAGATGGGCGCCCCGATGGATCTCTATTACAAACCGGCAAATAAGTTTGTCGCCGGGTTTATCGGTTCTCCGAAGATGAACTTTCTGCCGGCGACCGTTGAAGCCTGGCAGCCAGGTAAGCTTACCGTCAGGCTATCGCAACAGAAGTCGCTCACGCTCGCGATAACCACCACACCGCTGCAGCCGGGAAGTCAGGTCACGCTGGGCATCCGCCCGGAACATTTAACCACCGACCTTCACCGCGGCACGCGGCTGGAATTTAACTGTGAAGTAGTGGAGCGACTGGGAAACAATACTTACCTGTTTGGGCAATGCTATGGCCATGACAACGTGAAGATCTTGCTGCCGGGCGACGTGAAGTTCGCGCCCTGGCAGAAGATAGACGTGGCGTTTGACGACCATCACTGCATGGTTTTTGACGACCAGGATGTACGGGTGAGCGCTGATATCGAAGATGCGGTGCGTTCGGTGGCTTAACGCGCGCCACCGTCAGCCAGCGCTCTCACCGCCCGCCCAAACGCCTCAATCGCCAGCGCAACATCCTCAGCCATCACCGACTCCGCCGGATGGTGGCTGATGCCCCCCTTGCAGCGCACAAATAACATCCCCACCGGCCAGCGTTCTGCCAGCGCAATGGTGTCGTGCCCGGCACCGCTCGGCAGCGATAGCGTGCGGCCCTGAACCGATGTCACGGCCTCCCCTAACAGCGATTGCAGTCTGGCATCGCAGGGCGTGGCGGCTATCCGGTAAAACTCCTCGGCGCTGAAACTGAGCCCACGCCGGGCTGCGATCTCTTCCGCCTGAATGAGCTGTTCAGTGAGCAGTGCGTCCAGCGGGGCATCCTGCGGGCCGCGAATATCCAGCGATAGCGCCACCTCGCCGGGAATCACATTGACCGCGCCGGGCAGGCAGCGTAACGCCCCCACCGTGGCAACCAGATTGCCGCCGCGCTGTCGGGTGGTGTTTTCAACCTGCACCATCCATTCGGCAGCTGCGGCCAGGGCATCTTTACGGTGAGCCATCGGCACGGTACCGGCATGCCCGGCTTCGCCGGTAAAGAGACAGTTCAGACGCCGCGCACCGTTAATGGCTTCTACCACCCCCAGCGCCAGCCCCTCCTGCTCCAGGCACGGCCCCTGTTCAATATGCAGCTCCAGACAGGCGCTGAAATCGTCCTGATGTCGCGCGGCAAGTGCTACCCGCGCGGGATCCAGCCCCGCCTGCACCATCGCCTGCGCCACGCTTATGCCACTGGCATCACAGGTATCAAGCCAATTCTCCGACCAGGTGCCCGTCAGGCCGCGACTGCCTAACAGCGTGATGCCGAAGCGGGTCCCCTCTTCGTCGCAGAAGCCAACAATCTCGATGGCCTGCGCCAGGCGCACACCCTGCTGATGCAGGCTGTCCACCACCTCAATGGCGGTGAGCACGCCGAGCATGCCGTCGTAGCGCCCGGCATTGCGCACGGTATCCAGATGCGAGCCAAGCAGTATCGCCGGTGCGCCCTCCAGCTGCGCCTCATAGCGCCCGCAAATATTCCCGACGCTATCCTGCCAGACGGTCATGCCCGCCTGGCTCATCCACTGCCCGACGAGCTGGTTGGCCTGCAGATGCTGCGTGGAAAGATAAACCCGCGTCAGGCCGTCCGGGGTTTCGCTGATGGCGGCCAGCGCATCGGCACGGGCCATTACCCGCTCTGCCGCCGGGCTCATTGTGACGTCTCGCGGCGATAATGATCCCACGCGGCCTGCATCGCCGCCCCCTGGGGGGTGGTAAATTTCAGGTAATTCAGCACCGACTCCAGCGCGCTCAGGGTGGTCATTACGCAGTCTTTACGGGCGTTATAACCCATGGTGCCAATGCGCCATACCTTGCCGTGCAGCGGGCCAAACGAGGTGCCAATTTCGATACCGAAATCTTCCAGCATCAGTTTACGCACCTGATCGCCGTTAACGCCCTGCGGGATCACCACGCCCAGCACGTTGTTCATCTTGTGCTTCAGAGCGCCAAAGGTCTCCAGCCCCATCGCCTGAATGCCTTTCAGCAGCGCATCGCCGTGCAGCTTGTGCCGGGCGATGCCGTTGTCCAGCCCCTCCTGCAGGATCAGCCGCGCGCATTCGCGGGCGCCAAACAGCGCGGTGGTAGCTTCAGTGTGATGGTTCAGCCGCTCCGGCCCCCAGTAATCCATCACCATGCCGAGATCAAAATAGTTGGAGTAGATCATCTCCTCGTCGCCGTCGCGATGGGCGTCGGTGCGGATCCCTTCCTCGACGCATTTGCGGCGGCGGATCGCCTCTTCCATGCGTGGGCTCAGGGTGACCGGTGACGTGCCGGACGGACCGCCAAGGCATTTCTGCATGCCAGCGGAGACGGCATCCAGCCCCCAGGCATCGGTTTCCAGCGCGTTCCCCCCCAGCGACGCGGTGGCGTCGGTGTAAAACAGCACGTCATAACGGCGGCAAATCGCGCCGAGCTCGGCCAGCGGCTGCAGCATGGTGGTGGAGGTATCCCCCTGCACGGTCAGCAGCAGACGGGGACGAATACGTTTGATGGCATCCTCCACCTGATCCGGGGTAAACACCTCGCCCCACGGCACCTCGATGGTATGCACTTCCGCCCGGCAGCGGCGGGCGATTTCGCACAGCAGATGGCCGAAGCGGCCAAACACCGGCACCAGCACTTTATCGCCCGGGCGAATGGCCGACACCAGAATCGCCTCAATGCCCGCGCGCGAGGTGCCGTCCACCAGCATCGTCCAGCGGTTTTCGGTGCGGAACACCCCGCGGTAGAGCGCCATTACTTCGTTCATGTAGTGGGTCATCGCCGGGTCGTACTGACCAATCAGCTGGCTCGACATGGCGCGCAGTACGCGCGGATCGGCGTTGATCGGCCCCGGCCCCATCAGCAGACGCGGCGGCGGATTAAGTTGCGGAAATTGAGCGATATCCATTGTTAAGTCCTTATCAGTTGAGGCCGCGCACGGAGGAGATGAACTGCTTCAGTTCGGTGGTCTGCGGGTTAGCGAAAAGCGTTTTGCTGTCGCCCTGCTCCCAGACTTTCCCCTGGTGCATAAACACCACGCGGTCGCCCACTTCGCGGGCAAAATTCATTTCATGGGTCACGAGAATCAGGGTCATCCCTTCTGCTGCCAGCTGCTCCAGCACCTTAAGCACTTCGCCCACCAGTTCCGGGTCGAGCGCGGAGGTGATCTCGTCACAAAGTAAGACTTTTGGCGACATCGCCAGCGCACGGGCAATCGCCACGCGCTGCTGCTGGCCGCCGGAGAGACTCGACGGGTAGTAATCCAGACGATCGCCGAGGCCCACTTTCTCCAGCATCTGCTGCGCCAGCGCCCGGCATTCGGCGGCGCTTTTCTTCAGCACCCGACGCGGGGCGAGCATCACGTTTTCCAGCGCCGTCATGTGCGGGAACAGGTTAAAGTTCTGGAACACCATCCCGACCGAGCGGCTGATTTCACGCGCCTGGGAATCCCGGTCGGTAATGGTCATGCCGCCAAGCTTGATGCTGCCGTCCTGATACCCTTCCAGACCGTTGATGCAGCGCAGCAGGGTGCTTTTGCCGGATCCGCTGCGCCCGATAATCGAAATCACCTGACCCATGTCGATATCGAGATCGACCCCCTTCAGGACATGGTTATCGCCGTAGTACTTCTGCACCTGATTAATGGTGATGAGAGGCATTGAATTTAGTCTCCAGATAACGGCTGTAACGCGACAGCGGATAACACAGAATGAAGTAGCCCAGCGCCACCAGCGCAAAGACCTTAAACGGTTGATAAGTGACATTGGTGAGCATCGTCCCGGCTTTGGTCAGCTCGATAAAGCCGATGATTGACGCCAGCGCCGTGCCCTTAATCACCTGGACGGCAAAACCGACCGTCGGCGCAATCGCAATCCGCAACGCCTGCGGCGCGACCACCCGATAAAGCGTCTGGCCAAAGGTCAGCCCCAGACAGCGCGACGCTTCCCACTGCCCTTTGGGCAGCGCGCGAATGCTGCCAAACCAGATATCAAGCAAAAACGCGCTGGTGTAGAACGTGAGGGCCAGCGATGCGGCGGTCCATGGCGAGACATCGATGCCGAACAGCGCCACGCCGAAGAACGCCAGAAATAGCTGCATCAGCAGCGGTGTACCCTGAAACAGTTCGATATAGCCGCGGATCAGGCGCATGATCATTCGCCCGCCAGTGAGACGCAGCAGCAGCAGCGGCAGGGTCACCACCGCGCCGCCAACAAACGCCACCAGCGACAGCAGTATCGTCCAGCGCCCGGCCAGCAGCAGGTTGCGAATAATGTCCCAGTCGGTAAAGGTGGTCATCATGCCTGTACCCCCAGCCATTTGCGTCCTGCCGCCATCATCAGCTGACGCAGGGTAATCGACAGCGCTAAGTAAATCCCGGTTGTCACCAGATAAACCTCAAAGCTCAGAAACGTTCTGGACTGGATCAGGTTGGCGGCAAAGGTCAGCTCTTCATACGAGACCTGCGACACCACCGACGAGCCGAGCATCACGATAATGCACTGGCTCACCAGCGCCGGATAAATACGCTGTAGCGCAGGCGGTAACACCACGCGAATGAAGGTCTGGGTGCGGGTCAGCCCCAGCACGCGTCCGGCCTCCCACTGCCCTTTGGGTGTCACCTGAATGCCCGCCCGGACAATCTCCGTGCTATACGCGCCCAGATTGATCACCATCGCCAGCAGTGCCGCCTCACCCGCCGTCATCTTCAGCCCCATATTGGGCAGGCCAAAGACGATAAAAAACAGCTGCACTACAAACGGCGTGTTACGGATAATCTCCACGTAACCGCCCCAGATCCGGCTAAACCACGTCGCCCGCCCGCTGCGAATAGCCGCCCCGAAAATACCAATCGTCAGACCGCCCAGGGTCGCCATCACCGTCAACTGGATGGTGACCCACAGCCCGGCCAGCAGCGCGGGCCAGTGCGGCCAGAGCTCAGAGAAATGGAGTTGCTCTGTCATTGCCTTACACGCCAAGGCTTGCCGGCAGCGGCGCCTTGAGCCACTGCTCAGAGAAGCCGTTCAGGGTGCCGTCTTTAATACCCTGTTCAATCAGCGCATCCACTTTCGCCTTCAGCGCTGGTTCATTTTTCTTCAGCCCGATAAAGCACGGTGAATCTTTCAGCATAAAGCTCGGCACCGGAGCTTTCTCCGCATTCTGGCGCGAGATGGCCGCCACCACGAGGTTGCCGGTGGCCACATACTGTACCTGTCCGGACAGATACGCCGACAGCGTGGTGTTGTTGTCCTCATAGCGTTTTACGTCTGCGTCTTTCGGCGCCAGGCTGGTCAGCACCATGTCCTCGACCGCGCCACGCGTCACGCCGATGGTTTTACCGCTCAGGGCGGCGGCATCTTTCAGCTCTGCGCCTTTCGGGCCAAACACCCCGAGGAAGAACGGCGCATAGGCGCGGCTGAAATCGATCACCTTTTCACGTTCCGCATTCTTACCGAGGCTTGAAATGACAAGGTCAACTTTGTCGGTTTGCAGATACGGCACGCGGTTGGCGCTGGTCACCGGGACCAGTTGCAGCTTGACCTTCATCTGTTTGGCCAGATAACGCGCCATATCAATGTCATAGCCCTGCGGCTGCAGATCGGTTCCGACCGAGCCAAACGGCGGGAAATCCTGCGGCACGGCAATGCGAATGGTGCCGCGTTTTTCAATATTTTGAAGCTGGTCCGCCTTTGCCGACAGGTTAGTGAAGAGACAAACGGCCCCGGCCAGTGCAATCAACAATTTTTTCATGGTGCTTCCCCGTAACGTTAACATGAAACAAAAGATTCTTTGAATTGAATTTTGCAACTAATGTGCCAGATAAAGCGAAACGCGGGATTTTGTTGTAAAGCCTGATAAAATAAAGGCGGGGCGAAAAAGCTCTCTCTTTTTCGCCCCGCCTCACTGCACCATTTCAATGCAAAGCACCACACCGATGCCCCATTATCGTTGTTCGAGCTCGTCCAGGTGCTGATACAGGGTGGCGATCTCATGAATGCGCGGACGGCCTTTATCGAGGATTTCATGCAGGAAGGCGTTTGCCAGCAGGTTGATCAGGCTATTGACCGAGGCGTAGCTGTCATAGGCTGAGACGCTGTCCAGCGGAGCGCAGAGCTGCCAGCTCGCCAGCGGAAACAGGCTGTGCGCCTGCGGCTCGCACATCAGCAGCACCGGAATACCACTGCTCTGAAGCTGCTGCAGCAGCGGGCGGATAATGCGCGGTCGGCGACGAAAGGCCATCATCACCACCAGATCGTCAGGGGTGAGATCCACCAGCTCTTCGCTCAGGCTCTGACCGGGCTGCGGCAACACCAGCACCTGCCCGCGCGCCTGCAATAGCTGCTGACGCAGGTGCAGCGCCGCGGGATAGGCATTACGCATCCCTATAATGACGATGCGCTTCGCCTTAACCATGCACGCCATCGCGTCGGCAAACTGCCGGGCATCCAGGGCATTCACCCACTGGGTCAGGTTAGCCATCTCCTGCTTATAGTGACGCGCCAGCAGCGTATTGCCCTGCACCGCGTCGCGGTTGTCCGTCAGCGGCATACCGCTCTGGCGCAGGGTACGCAGCTCATCGCGCATGTCCTTATACTTCTCATAGCCCAGACGCTTAAACAGGCGGCTCACCGTGGCTTTCGACACCCCGCTCAGCTGTGCCAGCTCGGCGCTGTTGTAGCTGATCAGGTCGTCGAAGTGATCGAAAATAAAATCCGCCACCCGCTGCTCCTGCGGCGACAGTGACGCGTATTGTGCTTTCAGTCGTTCATCAAGCTGTTCCATAACGCCTCTGTAACGTTTGTTTCATCTCTCGCTCTCTATTCATTAAGCATGCCAGCTTATCAGCCGGGATGACATGAAACTTTTCTTTCATACCTGGAACAGCTTTTGCAGCGCCTTGTGACTTTCAGGGTTATGAGGACTGTTCATGCAAAGTAATGTCTCCGTACACGGAATGGCGGTTGCCCCCCATCATCTTGCCAGCCAGAGCGCGCTGTCTGTGCTGCGCGATGGCGGTAGCGCGATTGAAGCGATGGTCGCGGCAGCGGCCACCATTGCCGTGGTCTATCCCCATATGAATGGCCTGGGCGGCGATGGCTTCTGGCTTATCGTGCCCCCCGGCGGCGAACCGATTGCCATCGATGCCAGCGGCGCGGCGGGATCGCTGGCGACGCTTGCCGCCTATGGCGATCTGGCGCACATCCCCCACCGCGGCCCCCGTGCGGCGCTGACCGTGGCGGGTACCGTCAGTGGCTGGGCGGAGGCGCTTAAAGTCTCACACGCGCTGACGGGCAACGCCCTGCCGCTGACGCGCCTGCTGGCAGATGCCATTGACTATGCCCGCAATGGCACGCCGGTCACGGCCTCGCAGGCCACTGCCACCGCCAGTAAATTCGACGAACTGAAAGACCTGCCCGGCTTCGCAGAAACCTGGCTGGTAGACGGCAAACCACCGGAGGTCGGCAGCCGGTTTTATCAACAGGCGCTGGCCTCCACGCTGACGCAACTTGCCGAAGAGGGTCTGGAGAGTTTTTATCGCGGTCCGCTGGCGGCGCGTCTGGCCCGTGGGATGGAGACGCTCGGCCTGCCCATTACGCTGGCGGATTTGAACGCGCATGTCGCCCGGCGCACCACGCCGCTGAAATTAGCGCATCAGCAGGGTGAGGTCTGGAACCTCGCCCCACCGACGCAGGGGCTGGTCTCGCTGGCGATCCTCGGCATCACCGACCGTCTGGCGATGGCCGATGCCGACGACGCCGGGACAGTGCACCGCATTGTGGAAGCCACCAAACTGGCCTTTGGCCTGCGCGATGCCCACATCACCGACCCGCGCGAGCTGAAAACCGATATCCATAGCCTGCTGGATCCTGCGGCGCTTCAGGCGCTCGCCGACCGGGTTGACGATAACCATGCCGCGCCGTGGGGCACCGGCAAAGGCCCTGGCGATACGGTGTGGATGGGGGTGATGGATAACAGCGGCCTGGCCGTGTCGTTTATCCAGAGCATTTATCACGAGTTCGGCAGCGGGGTGGTGCTCCCGGATACGGGTATCGTCTGGCAGAACCGGGGGGCGTCGTTCAGCCTCGATCCCGCACATCTTCTGGCTCTCGCGCCGGGCAAACAGCCGTTCCATACCCTGAACCCGGCCGCGGCGCGTCTGAACGACGGACGGGTGATGGTCTACGGCTCCATGGGCGGTGACGGCCAGCCGCAAACTCAGGCCACGCTCTTTACCCGCTATGTGGTGCAGGGTCTGCCGCTGCAGGAGAGCATCTCCCGTCCGCGCTGGCTGCTGGGGCGCACCTGGGGACAAAGCTCAGACACCTTAAAGGTGGAAGGTCGGTTTTCCCCCGAAACGATCGCGCGCCTGCAGGCGCTGGGTCACGAGGTGGAGATCTTCCCGGACTTTAGCGAAGCCATGGGCCACGCGGGCGCGATTGTCCGCCACCCGAACGGGCTGTTTGAAGGCGCGTTCGACCCGCGCAGCAACGGCGCCGCCGCCGGATACTGAGGAGAAAACCATGACAACACAACAACCTGACTGGCATGCCTACCTGGCGCAGATGGAGGCCGTGCTGGGCGTTGAGCTGGATGACGCCCGCCGCGCGGAGCTTCAGCAGCAGTTTAGCCGCATTGCCGCCATGGCCGCCCCGCTGATGGCGCTGCCGCTTGATGACCGTCTGGAGATCGCAGGAGTATACAAAGCATGAGGCTACACGAGATGAGTATCAGCGCGATCCAGCAGGCACTGACTGCAGGCGAGTTAAGCGCCCGCGAGATCGCCCGTCAGACGCTGGAAGATATTACGCGCATCAACCCGCAGATCAACGCCTGGACGGCGGTTACCGAAGCGCGGATGCTGGCCGAGGCAGAAAATATCGACACCCTGCGCCGGGAAAAGCGCCCCCTGCCGCCGCTGGCGGGCGTGCCTTACGCGGTAAAAAACCTGTTTGATGTGGCCGGGCACACCACCCTCGCCGGAGCCGAGTTGTTCAGCAAGCGAACCGCTGCCAGCGCAGACAGCTTTGCGGTTCGCCAGCTACGCAGCGCGGGA
Organism: Enterobacter cloacae complex sp. 277I4; assembly: GCF_050031465.1. Classification (NCBI taxonomy): domain Bacteria; kingdom Pseudomonadati; phylum Pseudomonadota; class Gammaproteobacteria; order Enterobacterales; family Enterobacteriaceae; genus Enterobacter; species Enterobacter cloacae complex sp. 277I4. The sequence goes on along the minus strand of NZ_JBLGWC010000001.1, from coordinate 1,814,169 downwards.
GGACTGTTGTCCGGGATGGTCAATATGGATGCCTATGCCTACGGCTTTACCACGGAAAACAGCCACTACGGCGCCACGCGTAATCCGCACGATCTGACGCGCATTGCAGGCGGTTCCTCCGGTGGCTCTGCCGCCGCCGTCGCCGCCGGGCTGGTCCATTTTTCACTGGGTACCGACACCAACGGGTCGATTCGCGTCCCGGCGTCCCTGTGCGGAATTTACGGCTTAAAACCGACCTTTGGCCGCCTGTCACGCTCCGGCAGCCACCCGTTTGTCGCCAGTCTCGATCATATCGGGCCGTTTGCCCGCCGGGTGTGCGATCTGGCGTCCGTGTACGATGCGCTACAGGGACGAGACACCAGCGACCCTTTTCAGGCAGAGTCCTCCCGCGAGCAGACGCGGCCTTTGCTCGATCGCGGTCTGGATGGTTTGCGCTGCGCCGTCCTCGGGGGCTATTTCAGCACGTGGTGTAACGACGACGCCCGGGAAGCCGTCGCGCGCACGGCACGTGCTCTTGACGTCCAGGAGGAGTTGCAGTTCCCTGAAGCCGCGCTGTCCCGCTCTGCCGCGTTTATCATCAGCGCCTCCGAAGGGGGGAACCAGTACCTGCCGTCACTTCGCCGTGAACCGGAGCGTTTTGAACCACACTCCCGCGAACGCCTGCTGGCTGGGGCAATGATCCCTTCCGCCTGGTATATTCAGGCCCAGCGTTTTCGCGCCCACGCCCGACAGGCCTGTAAAGCGCTGTTTGAGCAGGCCGACGTGCTGATCGCCCCGGCAACGCCGCGCAGCGCCACGACGATTGGCGAGCAGACCATGGAGATTAACGGCGAGCCACTGCCGGTGCGCGCCAGCATGGGGATGCTGACGCAGCCGATTTCATTTTTGGGTTTGCCCGTCACCACCGTTCCGCTACGCACCGCCCAGGGGGCACCGATTGGTCTGCAACTCATCGCAGCGCCGTTTAATGAACAAGCCTGCCTGCGCGTGGCACGGGTCCTGGAAGCGAGCGGGATAACCGATGCTCGTCCTGCGGAGATGGCACAATGATGAATCACGACGACATTAACCTTCCCTGGGTGGTGGCGGACGTCACGGCCGCGTTTTATCGCTATGAAGATGCGCTGGTGAGCAACAACATTGCGGTGCTGGATGAGTTGTTCTGGCACGACAAAAACACGGTGCGACTGGGCGCGGGGGAAAACCTCTACGGCATTGATGAAATCCGCGCCTTTCGGGCGGCGCGCCCCTCCGCCGGGCTGCAGCGGACGTTGCGCAATACCGTGATCACCACCTTCGGAGAAGATTACGCGGTGTGCAGCACCGAATTTACCCGCGAGGGGACGGAACGCATTGGCCGCCAGCAGCAGACGTGGGTGCGGTTTGCTTACGGGTGGCGGATCGTGGCGGCGCAGGTGAGTTTGATGGTGTAATGAAAAGATGCGTAGGGTTGCCTCCATAAGCCACCGCTGAGGTATCCACTCACGGTTGTTTATAGGGTTGCATAAGTCCCTCTGCTTGCTATAGAAAAATCATCGTAGTCATTTTACAAACGGTAGTCATATATCCGGGTGAATAGTCATTCATGACATCATAAATTAACCAGACGCGTCGGGGTATTTACGGGGGAATGCATATGCTTTTGCAGTTCAGGGCGGGAAATCGCCCTGAATGTTTTTTAGCAGTGTACGTAACGAGCGTATGATAAATCAGATCATTCTGGCGGAATATAATCCGTTATTTGCTCAGGTAAAAGAGAAGGCATTGCAACAGTGCGGCCTTCATCATCAACAAATTCAACCATGTAAGCCAGATGTGGTTTTTCATGTATGAATACGATGGCACCTATCATGCCTTTAGTTAACCCTTCATCCGGCAAATCTTCCGCTAACACAACCACTTCAAACTCTTCTCTTCTCATGGTCTGATCTCACTTAACCAAAATCGTCGTCATGCGTGGAACAACAGCATCAGTTTCATATATCCAACCGCTGCGCACTATCACTGTCTCACCGTTTATGCCTAATATCGGCATCTCTACAGCCATTCGCTGCCCGTACTGGTCCGCGTTCAAAATTTTAGCTGGGGCAGTTAGTATGCCCTCTCGGACTCGACCTGCTAACACGTCAGAATTTGTCGGGTTATAACCCAGTGCCGATTGGAATACTCTAGCCTTATGCCCGCCGACTGGGTGGTTAACATCTAAAGAGTAAGTTGATAGTTTTCTGTAATCTACAACGGCGTGTTCGGCATTAAGCAATGTGCCTGACTCCGAGGTAAACCCCTTTAAAGCTGGTGATTCAAACTCTGGGATTTTGCTTAATGACGATAACTTTTCCAGTTCTCCGGGGATGTTAATTTTTCCCATTCTTAGTCCGGCAGCAACAGAAGCGCCAGCAATGATGAGACCTTTGTTGTCCATAATCTGATCGTAACCTGCTGGAGCATCGCCGCCTAGCTGCTGTACGGTCTTATGAAACCCCTCTATGTTGCCGTTGTAGATGCCGCCCGCTGCAAGAAGCCTTCCAGCTGCTTTGTTGTTGATAGTTTTTGTGGCCTGAGCGTGTTGTATCGGGGCATCGTAATAGTGCTCCTTAACGGTCGGAGGCGGCTTCCTGCCCTGGTGTTCGTTGAGGGCATGCTCGTAAATTTGATGCACAACCTGCGGGAAGCTCTCGCCGTAGGTATCCATGAAGCAGTCATAAACCAGATTACCTTCGCCATCAAAGGAGAACGGATTGCGGAACCTATCCCACTTTTCCCCCGTGTCGACGCCGACCATCCAGCCGTGCCCAAGATTCCATTCCACCTCATCATAGAGCTCGTCGAATTCCGACCTGTGCTTGCGTCTGTAGGGCTGCGCCGCATGGCGGTGGTGAACACCTTGCCGCCGTTTCGGGACACTATGACGGTGAAAAGGGTAACGCTGGTCATATTCCAGGTAATCCAGTTCGTAAAATATGCTCGCCATCTCAAGTGATTCACGTGGCGTGAGGATGAACTGAATATCAGCCGGAGCCAGTTTCCGCCTGGCTTCCCATTGCATGTAGAGTGTGAACATCCGGTGTCTGCCTTTCCCTTTAAAATTGCAGGGATTTTCCGGCTAATATGATGAAAAAATCAATCGTTCAGATAAAGAAAGCCTAATGCCCCGTGGTGGGTACACAAGAAAACGGCGAGCGGAGCGACCAACTTCAGGCCGTTCTTTTGGGTTTCAGATTTTGCTTTGGGAGGATAATAGCGTATGCAGCACCGAATTTACCCGCGAAGGGGCGGAACGCATTGGCCGCCAGCAGCAGACGTGGGTGCGGTTTGCTTACGGGTGGCGCATTGTTGCGGCGCAGGTGAGTGTAATGCCGTCGTAGGCCGGGTAAGGCGCAGCCGACACCCGGCACAATACGACACCGCTATTTCTGAAACGGATGCACGTCCCGCCAGTGGTCAGCAATTTGCTGGCGGGTACAGACCCAGACCCGCTCATGCTGCTGCACATAATCCAGGAACCGCTGCAGCGCGTGAAAACGTCCCGGACGCCCCAGCAGGCGGCAGTGCATGCCGATGGACATCATCTTCGGCGCGCTTTCACCCTCTTCATACAGCACGTCAAAGCTGTCTTTCAGATAAGTATAAAACTGCTCGGCGGTATTAAACCCCTGGGCGGTGGCGAAGCGCATGTCGTTGGCGTCCAGCGTGTAGGGCACGATCAGGTGCGGTTTACGGCTGCCATCGCTGCAGGCCACTTCCGTCCAGAAGGGCAAGTCGTCGCCATAGTAGTCGCTGTCGTAGTCAAAACCGCCGTGCTCCACCACCAGCTGGCGCGTGTTGGGGCTGTCGCGCCCGGTGTACCAGCCCGCAGGCGGCTTGCCAAACAGATCGGTCAGCACGTGCACCGCTTTGTGCAGATGTTCCCGCTCCTGGTTGATATCCATGTTCTGATAGTGGATCCAGCGCCAGCCGTGGCTGACCACGTCGTAATCCGCCGCCTTAATCGCCGCGACAATCTCCGGGTGACGCGCCAGCGCCATCGCCACGCCAAAGACCGTCAGCGGCAGGCCGCGTTTCTGAAATTCATGATGAATTCGCCAGAACCCGGCGCGGCTGCCGTATTCGTACAGGGAGTCCATGGACATGTGTTTGTCGGGATAGCTGGCCGCTCCGATGATGTCCGAGAGAAACTGTTCCGACCCGGCATCGCCGTGCAGGACGTGGTTTTCTGCCCCCTCTTCATAATTGAGCACAAACTGCACGGCGATGCGTGCCTGATTCGGCCACTGCGCATGCGGCGGGTTGCCTGCGTAGCCACGCAGATCCCGCGGATAACCCTCTTCAAAAAGCCCCATTGCCACCCCCCAAAAATTAAAATGGATTCAATGCCTGAAAATGTCCGCTTAAGGGTTTGTTCTCCGGGAAGGCCAGATCCCCGTGCTTGCTGGTTGACAGCCCCAGCGCCACCAGCGATTCCACCATCTTCACCGCCGCACTGACGCCGTCGATCACCGGCACGTGCAGCTCGCGCGTCAGCTCCTGGGCGAGCGTTGCCATCCCGCCACAGCCCAGCACGATGGCGCCGCAGCCATCCTCTTTCAGGGCCTGTATACAGCGCGCGCGCACCTTCTCCTGCGCCAGGCCGCTGCCGTCTTCCAGCGCCAGCACCGGGAGATCAATCGCGTGCAGGGCCGCGCAATGATCCTGAAAGCCATACTGCTGCAGCAGATGACGGGCGATAATCAGCGTGCGCGGCAGCGTGGTGACGATGGAAAAGCGCGTCGCCACCAGTGTGGCCATGTGCATGGCGGCTTCGGCAATGCCGACAACCGGCCCTTGCGCCAGCTCGCGCGCGGCCAGCAGCCCCGGATCGCCAAAGCAGGCAATCACGTGCCCCTCCACCCCCTGCTCTCTGCCTTTTTTGACTTGCTCAAGGACACCCACGGCGGCAATGGCTTCATCAAAATGACCTTCGATTGAGGGCACACCCGCACTGGGGCAGACCGCGAGGATCTCCGTGCCCGGCGCAGCCACCGCGCGGGCGGCCGCGCCGATGGTTTCCGTCATCGCGAGGCTGGTATTGGGATTAATGACTTGTATACGGACAGACGACATTACGACTCCTTGTGGCTGGCGAACAGCCGGGCAAAATCGGGCAGGCATTCCCCCGCCCGTTCGAAACAGAGGCTGGCGACGATATGTTCAAAATGGTGCATTAAGGCATCACTCAGGGGTTGCAGCGCTTTCTGACGCAGCAGCTCCACAAGCTGTTCGTGATCATTGCAGCGACACCCCTGACGCCACGGCGCGCCCCAGGTGGCAATCACCAACGAGGAGCGCTGGCTCAGGCGGGTCACCATCTCCGTCAGGACCTGATTGCCGGAGATGGCCTGCAGCTGAATATGGAAATTTGCGGAGTGGCGGATCGCCGCCGGGCCGTCGTAAGCCTCATGCGCCTGCTGCTCCTGACGGATGATTGACGCCAGCGCCGCCAGATGCGGCGGCTGACAGTGCGCCAGTACGTCCGGTAGATTGGCGACCTCCAGCAGCGCGCGGGTGCGAAAGATCTGCCGGGCCTCTTCGACCGTCGGGCTGGCAACGTGTGCACCACGTTTGGGCGTTAAGGTGACCATTTGCACAGCGGCGAGTCGCTGCAGCACCTTACGGATGCCCGTACGGCTCACGCCAAAGACCTCCGCCAGCGCCTCTTCCGGCAATTTGCTTCCCGGCAGCAATTGATGTTCGACAATCGCGGTCATCAGCGCCTGAAAGATGGATTCGTCTTTGTCTTGCAGGTCTGGCGCGGCGTGCAGACTGTTCACGTTGTTCATTAACCACTCCACTTTTTACTTTTCGCTATCGAATCGTATACATAAAAATAAAATATTGCATACAAGATTTATTATTTTGGCCTGAATCCTGCAACACCGTCTGCACTCCCACTCAACGGGTTTTCATTCACAGGAGCAGGTTTCATGCCAAACAGACAAAATATGCAACATGGTACGGCCGCTGATTCCGGTGCGGTATACAGCCCACGGCTTTGCAATGAGGATTTGGCACCGACGCGTGACCAGAACTGGAGCTGGTACAACATCTTTTCTTTCTGGATGTCCGACGTCCACAGCATGGGGGGATACGTGGTCGCCGCGAGCTTCTTTACGCTCGGGCTGGCAAGCTGGCAGGTGTTGCTCTGCCTGCTGGTGGGAATTTGCATTGTGCAGTTGTGTGCCAACCTGGTGGCGAAACCGAGCCAGATGGCGGGCGTGCCGTATGCGGTGATCAGCCGTCAGGCCTTTGGCGTGTTCGGGGCAAACATTCCGGCGGTGATCCGCGGGCTTATCGCCTTTGCCTGGTACGGCATTCAGACCTATCTGGCCGCTAACGCCCTGATGCTGGTGGCGCTGAAGTTCTGGCCGTCGCTCTCGTCGCTCACCACCGGCGCGTTCCTCGGACTGTCGCACCTGGGCTGGGTCTGCTTTGCCATTATGTGGGTATTGCAGGCAATGGTCTTCTGGCACGGCATGAATGCCATCAAGCGCTTTATCGACATCGCCGGCCCGGCGGTGTATGTGGTGATGCTGGCGCTGGCAGGATGGATTGTATACAAGACAGGATTCGACGGGATCTCCTTTACCCTCGCCAGCAAATCCCTGAGCGCGGGCGAGCAGACCTGGCAGATGATCACCGCCACGGCGCTGGTGGTTTCCTACTTCTCAGGCCCGTTGCTCAACTTTGGTGATTTCTCCCGCTACGGCAAAAGCATGGGGGAAATCCGCCGCGGTAACCGCTGGGGCCTGCCGTTTAACTTCCTGCTGTTCTCCATCGTGACTGTGGTGATTGTCTCCGGTACCCAGTCGCTGTTTGGCCGCATGATCACCGACCCAATTGAAACCGTCAGCCGCGTGGGCAACGATCTGGCGGTGGCGATTGGTCTGTTGACCATGATCACCGCCACCATCGGGATTAACATCGTGGCCAACTTCGTCTCCCCGGCGTTTGATTTCTCTAACTGTTCCCCGCAGAAAATCAGCTTCCGCACCGGGGGAATGATTGCCGCCGTCGGCTCGATCCTGTTAACCCCGTGGAACCTGTTTAACTCCCCGGAGCTTATTCATTACACCCTGGATGTGCTGGGGGCGTTTATCGGTCCGCTGTTCGGTATCCTGATTGCCGATTTTTACCTGATTAAGCGTGGCAAGGTATCCGTGGACGACCTGTTCGATGACACGCCAGAAGGGAAATACTGGTACCGCAACGGCTTTAACCCGAAAGCCATCGGCGCGCTGATCCCCTCGGTTGCCGTCGGGCTGGTGATAAGCTTCATCCCGGCGCTGCATGAGGTGGCAAACTTTAGCTGGTTCATTGGCGTGTTCCTTGGCGGGGTAACCTACCGCTGGCTGGCGCGCGAAGAGCGCGAAGGGGCGTCCGCCGCTCACTTCACGGCACGCGAGGCCACGCAAACAATCAGACAGGAGCCGTGATGGATTACCAGACTGCGATACGCGGTGCATTTTTCGATATCGCCCGGGTCTGCGACAGCGCAGACCTGATTGCCGACCATGCGCGCTACCAAGAGGACGGCCTGCTGTTTATTTACCACGGGAAAATCGTGGCGCTCATGGCCTGGCAGGAGGGAGAGCAATATCTTGACCCGCACAAGGGTTACACCGACCTGCGCGGCAAACTGCTGCTGCCAGGCTTTATCGATACCCACGTTCATTACCCGCAGACCGAGATGATCGGCGCCTTCGGCGAGCAGTTGCTGGAGTGGCTGACCACCTATACGTTTCCGGTGGAGAGCCAGTTTGCCGACGAGAGCTACGCAAAAGAGATCGCGGAATTTTTCATAAATCAGCTGGTGAGCCACGGCACCACCACCGCACTGGTGTTTTGCACACTGCATCCGCAATCGGTGGATGCGCTGTTTACCGAAGCATCGCGCCTGAATATGCGCCTTATCGCCGGGAAGGTGATGATGGACCGGCACACCCCGGACTACCTGACCGAAACGGCACAACAGAGCTACCAGCAGACGCGGGATCTAATCCAGCGCTGGCACCACCATGGACGGCTGGGGTATGCCATTACGCCACGCTTTGCACCCACTTCATCACCGGAACTGCTGGCGGCGGTGCGTTTACTCAGAGAGGAGTTTCCGGACACCTGGCTGCAGACCCATCTGAGCGAAAACCCGAACGAAGTGGCCTGGGTTAATGACCTGTGGCCGGAGCATGAACGTTATCTGGATGTCTATCACCACTACGGCCTCACCGGCGAGCGCAGCGTGTTTGCTCACGGGATCCATCTGCACCACAGCGAGTGGCAGTGCCTGCACGACACCGGATCGGCGGTGGCGTTTTGCCCTACTTCCAATCTGTTTCTTGGCAGCGGGCTGTTTCGGTTACCCGCCTGCTGGCAGCACAAGGTGCGAATGGGTATCGGCACCGACGTCGGCGCGGGTACCACCTTCAGCATGCTGCGCACGCTGGGGGAAGCTTACAAGGTGGGTCAGTTGCAGAGCTATCGCCTGCGCGCCAGCGAGGCCTTTTATCATGCCACGCTGGGTGGCGCGCATGCCCTGCGTCTGGATGATAAAATTGGCAACTTCGCTCCGGGCAAAGAGGCCGATTTTATCGTGATCGACCCGGCTGTCACCCCGCTGCAGCGCCTGCGCAGCGGGCGCTGCAAGGATATCTACGAGCAACTGTTTGTGCTGATGACCCTGGGCGACGAGCGTAATATCAGCCAAACCTGGGTCAACGGCGAGCCAGTGTGGTCAGCTGCCGCGGTAGGTTGACCAGCCGCCTGGGGCAATCACAAACGGCAGATGGAAGTGCTCATCTGCCGTTTCGCCGATTAGAAAATCAATCTGAGCGCAGGGATAGAGCGTGTCGCGCCCCGTTTCGCTAAACCAGGCGCCAGTCTCGGCCACCAGCCGATAGCGGCCCGCAGGCAGGACGGGAAAAAATTCGGTGATGCGGCCCTGCGCGTTGGTCACGCCAGTTGCGATGATCTCCGCGTCCTGTTCAAGACGTACCGTCACCCCCTGCGCGGGTTTGCCCGTCGAGATATCCAGAATATGTGTACTGAGCGTGCTCATGCGCCAATGACTCCTTCCAGTCGTAATAAGGTAATTTCCCGCAGCTGATCCAGTGCGGCCTGCACCTCCTGCGCATCGCTGTTTTCCAGCCGCGCGTTCAGGGCCTGGAGGATCTCCTCCCCGCTGCGGCCTTTGGCGCGGATCAGAAAGACGCGCCCGAAACGACTTTCGTAGCGGGCATTGCCTGCCCGCAACGCCTCAGCAAGCCGGGCATCATCATGATTCACCGCTCCCTGCTCCCGACGCGACAGCGCCGCCTCCGCCTGCGTGCCCATGGGCTTCTCACCGATGCGCGGATGCGCGCTCAGGGCCCGCGTGAGCGCGTGTTCATCCCAGCTTTTCGTCAGCGCCTGGGCCGCATCAAAAAGAGCATCCCGGCTCGGATAAGGCCGCCCGGCGACCAGCGCCTCGGCCCAGCCGGGAATGGCCACGCAAGGGTGTAATAGCGTAAGCACCTCTTCGTGACTCCGGTAATTAAAATCGTCCAGCGTTATCATGGTTCCTCCCGTGTCATCATCGTCCCTGAACATTGCACAAAACACGCCACTCTTGCCTGAGACCTGAAACAGTTGATTCCTTAACCCTAAACTGGAAATTATTGATTCATAAAAAGGCATTCCCACCGCGATAACGCACCTTAGCAGTGCAAACATCCCTCCCTCAACGCCCTTTACCCCACTCTGCAGCCTGGTACGCAAATTGCTGATGTTAATGACACCCGGCAAAAGGAGAGAAGCATGAAAGCAATCGTCATTGGTGCGGGCATTGGTGGTCTGAGCGCCGCTGTCGCGCTGGAAAAGGCGGGCATCGACTGTACCGTGTTTGAAGCAGTAAAAGAGATCAAACCCGTTGGCGCGGCCATCTCCATCTGGCCCAACGGGGTGAAATGCATGCAGCACCTCGGCATGGGCGACATTATTGAGACATACGGCGGGCCGATGCGCTTTATGGCCTACAAGGATCACCGGCGCGGCGACACGTTGACCCGCTTTAGCCTGGCCCCGCTGGTGGAGCGCACCGGGGGACGCCCCTGCCCCGTCTCGCGCGCTGAACTACAGCGCGAGATGCTGGACTTCTGGGGTCGCGAGCGGGTGCAGTTCGGCAAGCGCGTCGAACACGTCCGGGAAGATGATGCTGGCGTCAGCGTAACATTTACCGACGGCAGCACGGCGACGGGCGATTTTCTGATTGCCGCCGACGGCAGCCATTCGGCGGTGCGCCCGTACGTGCTGGGGTATACCCCCGAGCGCCGCTACGCCGGTTACGTTAACTGGAACGGACTGGTGAAGATTGATGAAGAGATTGCCCCCGCCCACCAGTGGACCACGTTCGTGGGAGAAGGCAAGCGTGTGTCGCTGATGCCCGTCTCCGGTGGCCGCTTCTATTTCTTTTTTGATGTCCCGCTTCCCCTCGGTCTGGCGGAAGATCGCACCACCCTCAGAGCCGATCTCACGGGTTACTTCCGCGGCTGGGCGCCGCCGGTGCAGAAGCTGATCGCCGCGCTGGATCCGGATACCACCAACCGCATAGAAATCCACGACATTGAGCCCTTCGACAGCCTGGTACGCGGCCACGTGGCGCTGCTCGGCGATGCGGCGCACAGCACCACGCCGGATATCGGCCAGGGCGGCTGTGCGGCGCTGGAGGATGCGGTGGTGCTGGGTGATTGTCTGCGCCAAAACCACAACATTACGCTGGCGCTGCGGCAGTACGAAGCTCTGCGCTGTGACCGGGTACGCGACCTGGTGCTGAAGGCTCGCAAGCGCTGTGACGTCACGCACGGTAAAGATATGGCGTTAACCAGAGCCTGGTATCAGGAGCTGAGAGAGGAGACCGGGGAGCGCATTATCAACGGTCTGTGCGACACCATTCAGGGCGGACCATTAGGCTGAACGTAAGAGGAATACACATGAATAAAGCACCTGTACCACCCGCCCATTGCACGTTTGAGCCAGAGGACTGGCTGCGTCTGGCAAAGTGCTGGCATCCGGTTGCGCGCGCCTGCGACATTGGCGCGGCGCCGGTTAAGGCGACCCTGCTGGACGAAGCGCTGGTTATCTACCGCGTGAACGGCCAGGTCGTGGTCGCTCGCGACGTTTGTCCACATCGCGGCGTGCCGTTGACGCTGGGCTTTCATGATGAGCACGGGATTATCTGCCCCTACCATGGCCTGCGCTTCGGGGAAGATGGCCGCTGCAACCGTATTCCCTCCAGCCCCGACCAGCCGGTACCGGCGAAGCTGAACCTGATTAACTACGCCGTGGAGGAGCGCTTTGGCTTGATCTGGACGTGTCTGGCGTTTGACCCCGACAACCCGATGCCGCTGCCCACCATGCCACACTGGGATGACGACGGCTTTCAGCAGATCAACTGTCCGGCGTTTGAGGTGAATGGCTTCGCTGGCCGCCAGGTGGAAGGATTTCTGGATGTGGCGCATTTTGCGTGGATCCACACCAGCACCTTTGCGGACCCGGATAACCAGCTCGTCCCGACCTATCAGCCACAGGAAACACCGTTTGGTTTTGTAGCGGACTACTGGAGTTCGGTGAGCAATTATCCCGCCAGCGCTGACGTGCAGGCGCCGGAAGGCTTCCAGTGGCTGCGCCATTTTGAAATGCATTTGCCGTTTACCGCCACCCTGACGATCCATTTTCCGGGCGAATCCCGGCTGGTGATCATGAACGCCGCGTCGCCGGTCTCGTCACGCGTCACCCGCATGTTTGCCCCGATTGCGCGCAACTTTGACCTGCATATCCCGGTGGAAGAGGTGCATGCCTTTAACCTGCGAATTTTTGAGGAAGACCGCCTGATGGTCGAGACCCAGCGCCCGGAAAGTTTGCCGTTGGATCTGACCCTTGAAGCCCATATTCCCGCGGATAAAAGCTCGATTGCCTATCGCCGGGGGCTGAAAAAGATGGGTTTTGGCGCGTTTTTCCTGGTCTGATGGAGGGCTGTCATGAGTGATATCTTAAGCGTTATCGTCGACGGGCTGTGGCGGCAGGGGAACAAAAGCCTCGCCGTCAGGCTGGTGGCGGAAAACGGTGAAGCGCTGCCAGAGTGGCAGCCCGGTGCGCATATCGACGTGCATCTGCCCTGCGGGGTAATTCGTCAGTATTCTCTGACCGGCCCATGCGGGAGTGAAGGCTATCTGATCTGCGTGGGCCGGGAAACCGCCTCGCGCGGCGGGTCGCGCTATATTCATGAGACGCTGCGTCCCGGTCAGACGCTGCTGATCTCCGCGCCGCGCAATCTGTTTGCCCTGCAGGAGGCCGAACGGGTGTTGCTGCTGGCTGCGGGGATCGGGATTACGCCACTGTATGCCATGGCCCTGCAGCTGGAAGCAGCCGGAACCCCGTTCACTCTGCACTATTATGTCAGACACGCTGAAAGCGCGGCTTTCGCCCGCGAGCTGGCGCAGCTGAAGCACGGCGAATGCGTTATCCATACCACCAGCCCGCGCACGTTGCTGGCAGAGCATATCCCGGTGGCCACGGCGGGTCTTCACGCCTGGGTCTGTGGCCCGGCCGGGTTTATGGAAAAAGTACGTGAGGTGGCGACGGCGAAAGGCTGGGATGGCGCCACGATCCACAGCGAGGCGTTTCAACCCGCTGCGCCTGATACCTGCGCTGAAAGTGGCGAGATCTTCACGGTTAAACTGGCCTCCACCGGAGAGCGCTGGCCTGTGCCCGCAGATAAAACCATTGCTCAGGTGCTACAGGAAAACGGTGTGGCCGTACCGCTCTCCTGCGAGATGGGGATCTGCGGTGCGTGTCTGACACCGGTGATTGACGGCGTGGTGGATCACCGGGATAGCGTACAGTCAGAGGCAGAGAAAAACGCCCCGAACCCGCATGTGGCGCTGTGTTGCTCAAGAAGTCATTCCGCTGAGCTGGTGATTGGGCTGTAAAACGAAAAAACCCTGCGATAGTGCTATCGCAGGGTTTTCGAATTTGGCGGAAGCGTAGAGATTCGAACTCTAGAACCCTTTCGGGTCGCCGGTTTTCAAGACCGGTGCCTTCAACCGCTCGGCCACGCTTCCAAAGTGAGGCGCACTATAAACATCTCTGAGCATGATGTAAAGCGTGAAATTGCATAAAGTTACACTTGCTCACCATCACCCCGCCCTCTGGCGTCATGACTCACTTCGGCGACGTTAATCTGGATGTGAAGTTTCCCTCTCATTACAGGCACCGGCAAATGTCCGGCAGGCAGCGTGTTGCGCTCAATCACAATATATGTGTTATGTTATAACATAACAATTTGGGATTGATTTTTATGCTTCTGAAAAAAGGGTTATTACTGACAGTACTGCTGGCCATGGCACCAGCCACGTTTGCAGCAACAACTTACCCGCTGACGATTGAAAATTGCGGCGTCAGGCAGACCTTTACACAAGCGCCACAGCGCGTCGTTACCGTGGGTCAGCATGAAACGGAATTGATGCTCGCGCTGGGGCTGGAAAAATCTGTCGCCGCAACCTCAGTCTGGTTCGGCAAACTCCCGGATTCGCTGGCTGATGCCGGAAAAAAACTCCCCCGCCTTGCGGATAACTCCCCCTCTTTTGAAGCCGTGGTGGGACAAAAACCGGAACTCGTCCTCGCTCAGTATCACTGGCATATTGGCCCGCAGGGCGAGGTGGGAACACGCGAGCAGTTTGCATCACTGGGGATCAAGACGTGGATCTCCCCTGCCGACTGCACGGACAAAACGGTGACGGCAACCTCAAATGCTGACGGAGCACGGAGCACGCCGTTTTCACTGGCAGAAATAAAACACGAAGTCACAGACCTGGCCGCCATCTTTGATGTTCCCACGCGTGGCGAGCAGCTCAATCGTGAGCTGACAGAACGGATTCAGAAAGCGCAGGCGCGCATCTCAGCAAAACCCCTGAAGGTTGTCTTCTGGTTTTCAAGCAGCCGCCTGAATGGCGATCCCTGGGTGGCAGGGAATTTCGGCGCGCCTGGCTGGATAAGCCGCACGCTGGGGTTAAAGAACGTTATTGACTCGCATGATGAATGGCCCGCTGTCACCTGGGAACATATTGCCCAAATGCAGCCAGACGTTATCGTCATCGCTCAGATGTCACGCAGGCTCTACCCTGCCGATGACGCCGCGGTAAAAGAGGCCTTTTTACGACGCGATCCGGTGACAAGAAACATTCCGGCGGTCAGGAATAATCAGATTATTGTGGTGCCCGCAATGTCGTTAAACCCTTCTTTGCGTAACGTCGACGCGGTTGAGCTTATCAGCGATCGGCTGGCTTCATTCCAGGGCGAATAATGAGTCATGTATCTTCTCCCCGCCGCCAGCAGGGGTTAATGGCGGCAGGCGCCGTGGCATTGCCGCTGATGCTGGTCTTTGCCGCGAGTATCGGCGATATGCCGGTATCGTATGCCGTTACCGGAAAAGCGATCCTCAATGGTCTTGGGCTGACTGCATACGTTCTGCCGCAACCCGAGGAAGGCATCGTCTGGCAGTACCGCATGAGTCGCGCACTCATGGCTGCTTGCAGCGGCGGCGGCCTGGCGCTGTGCGGGCTGGTGCTCCAGTCAATACTGCGCAACCCCCTGGCGGAGCCCTATCTGCTGGGCATCTCCGCAGGCGCTTCGCTGGGGGCCGTCTGCGTGATGCTGCTCGGTATCGGGGGGAGCGTGATTGGCGTGAGCAGCGGTGCGTTTGTTGGCGCCTGCGCCGCTTTTGCGCTCATCATGTTGATTACAAACGGCATGAGCGCAAGCCCGTCACGCATTTTGCTGGCAGGCATTGCGGGCACACAGCTCTTCAACGCCATGACTGCGTATATCGTCAGCACCTCCGCCAATGCCGAGCAGTCGCGTAGCGTTATGTTCTGGTTAATGGGCAGCCTGAGCGGTGTGCGCTGGCCGGACGCGCTGCTGGCGCTGGCCGTTACGTTGACGGGCCTGCTGATGGTATGCCTCTTTGCGCGGGCGCTGGACACCTTTACCTTTGGAGACGAGGTCTCTACCACCCTCGGGATTCCGGTGACCGCTGTACGAATTATCCTGTTGCTGACCTGCGCGTTCGTCACCGCAACCCTGGTCAGCGCCATAGGGGCAGTGGGATTTGTGGGGCTGGTCATTCCCCATGTGACGCGCATGCTCAGCGGTCCGGGCCATCGCCGCACGATCCCGCTGACGTTTCTTATCGGCGCGCACTTTATGATCCTGGCCGATGTCGTGTCACGCACGCTGATTGTGCACCAGGTGCTTCCCATCGGCGTGGTGACGGCACTGGTGGGCGCGCCTGTCTTTGTGGCGCTGCTTTATCAAAACCGGAAGGAGCATCCATGAATATTTCCGTCTCGGGGTTAAGTGTGACCCGACAAGCACAGACGGTGCTTGAGGATATCGATCTCGACCTGTCATCCGGGCAGATTGTCGGCCTGTTAGGGCCAAACGGCTCGGGCAAATCAACGCTGCTACGCTGTCTTGCCGGGCTGTTTCCACACCACAGTGAACGCGTCGCGCTTAATGGCACGTCGCTTAGCGTGATGCCGTTAAAAACACGCGCGCGGCAGTTAGCCTTCGTCCCGCAACATGCCAACGTTGAGGGAGAACTGACCGTCGAGGAAATCGTGCGGCTGGGACGTACACCTTACCGGAAGGCGTTTCAGAGAAGCACTCGCGATGATGATATGGCGGTGGAAGAGGCGATTAGCCTCATGCGGCTATGCGGATTACGCCAGCGGCGGTGGCAGCAACTGTCTGGTGGGGAGCGTCAGCGAACCCAGATAGCGCGAGCGCTGGCACAGCAGCCCCGGGTGTTGCTACTTGATGAGCCGACAAACCACCTGGACATTCAGCACCAGCTGGAGCTGATGCGACTTATATCGCAACTGCCTCTTACGGTGGTGGTGGCGCTGCACGATCTCAATCTGGCGGCCAACTACTGCCAGCGGCTGATCCTTCTGAAGGCCGGGCGTATCGCGGCCACGGGCGCGCCTGCGGAAGTGCTCACCCCTGAAAATATCGAGCAAACCTGGTGTGTCAAAGCGAGCGTCTACAGGGCAGACGCCGGGATGACGATCGGCTACAACATGGGCGGCATGGCGGAGGTGTAGAGCCAAAGCAAAAAACCCTGCGATATTGCTATCGCAGGGTTTTCGAATTTGGCGGAAGCGTAGAGATTCGAACTCTAGAACCCTTTCGGGTCGCCGGTTTTCAAGACCGGTGCCTTCAACCGCTCGGCCACGCTTCCTAAGTGAGGCGAACTATAAACACCTCACCGCAGGCTGTAAAGAGCACGCGCATTCGTTCGCTTTAAAAATAGCCAAATTACGTTTAATCGGTTGAATAGACAACATATTGGCCATTTTGCCAGCATAATATCCAGCGATTGCCTTAGTGTTTTTTGATGTACATATCTTTCGTGTAGTAGTACCCGAGCTTATCCGGCGTGAATCCCCCCACCCACGGCTTCACCAGGTGCGTACGAACGTAGTGATAGACAGGGATCGCCGGCACATCACGCCCCAGCAAATCCTCTGCCTGTTGATAAAACTTACCGCGCTCTTGTGCCGTTTTCGACTTCGCCGCATTCACCAGCGCTTGATCGTACTCAGGATTGCTGTACTGCGTGGTGTTTTGGCTATCCCCGGTACGGAAGTTATTCAGGAATGTGGAGGCGTCATCGTAATCGGCAATCCAGGCGTAGCGCACCGCGTCAAAGTTATGGGTGTGCATGGTATCGAGCATGGTTTTCCACTCCTGGTTCTGCAGCTTCGCCTCGACGCCCAGATTTTTCTTCCACAATGAGCTGGCAGCAATCGCGATACGCTGGTGCGTTTCAGAGGTGTTATACAACAGATTAAAACTCAGTGGATGGCTGGCGTTATACCCGGCCTCTTCGAGCAGTTTTTTCGCCTCGGCAATTCGTTTGTCCCGCGGCCAGCTGGCGTAATCCGGGTTCTGTAACTTAACGCCACCAATGTCCGGCTGGCTGATAAGCCACGCCGGACGCTGCCCCTGCCCCATCACTTTATCTGCGATGATGTCTTTATCGAGCGCCATATTGAGCGCCTTACGCACGCGCGCATCGTTGAACGGCGGACGGGCGGTGTTGAATTCGTAATAGTAGGTGGCAAGCTGCGGAGAGACATCCAGCTGACTGCCCAGCGTTTTCTTAAGCTGGGCGAACTGGTTGACTGGCACCGTGTAGACAATATCGATTTCTCCCGCTTTATAGCGGTTCACATCAGCCGCCTCGGAGGTGATAGGCAGATATGTCACCTTATTGATCACGGTATGGGCATTATCCCAGTAGCGCGGGTTACGCTCCGCCACAATGCGTTCGTTAACCACCCATGAGGACAGCTTATAGGCACCGCTGCTGACGATGTGCTCGGGCTTGGTCCACTTATCGCCGAAACGCCCCACCAGGACTTTATCTATCGGCACCAGAGACGGGTGTGCCAGCATCGCAAGGAAAGCTGCATTAGGCTGCGAAAGCGTGACTTCCAGCGTGGTGTCATTAATGGCTTTCACGCCCAGCGTATCGGGCGCTTTTTTGCCTTCGGCAATTTCAGTGCCGTTGACGATAAGCATGCTACCAGGATAGCTGGCATACGGTGAGGCGGTTTTTGGGTCAACCAGTCGCTGCCAGCTCCAGACGATATCTTCCGCGGTGATGGCGGTACCGTCGCTCCAGGTGATGCCCGGACGCAGATGGAACGTCCAGACTTTGTTGTCCTTGTTCTCCCATTTTTCCGCCAGCCGTGGCTGGATTTCACCCGCCGGGGAGACACTGACCAGCCCGTCGAATAAATCGCTGATAATATTGAATTCGACGTCGCTTTCGACTTTATGCGGGTCGAGCGAAGCGGGTTCACTTCCGTTATTCCTGACCAGTTCCTGCTTATCGGCCAACTGCGTTCCTGCCGGCACGTTAGCCGCCAAGGATGCCGTGCTGGCACACAGGATCCCGGCCGCCAGTAAAGAGAGTGTAAAGTGAGTGCGTGTTTGTGGTTTCATTTCCTTCGCCTTATTGTCTGTTTTGTGACGATCCGGAAATAACTCTTAGCGGCCTTATGGTAATAAGGCAATATTTTTCAGTAACCTATAAGAGCTTGATCTGATTAATTGCGCCAAACCGCTGTTCATACTAATGAAACGTCTTTCTGCAGAATAAATAACCAGCTCCGGCGCTAACCTGCTGAGTAAAGATGGGTAAAACCACTTTGAGACTGGCGCGCCGTTTCCTATTCTTTCCGTTAATTACATCTGTCATAAGAGAGTGACTCATGGATCGTATAATTACTTCCTCACGCGACCGCACATCGCTACTCAGCACCCACAAGGTGCTGCGCAATACGTACTTTATGCTCAGCCTGACGCTGGCGTTTTCGGCGATCACCGCCACCGCCAGCACCGTGCTGATGCTGCCGTCTCCGGGGCTGATCCTGACGCTGGTGGGGATGTACGGTCTGATGTTCCTGACCTACAAAACCGCTGACAAACCGGTCGGTATTCTCTCCGCGTTCGCCTTTACCGGCTTCCTGGGTTATATCCTGGGGCCAATCCTGAACGCATACCTGTCTGCCGGCATGGGTGATGTGATCGGTATGGCGCTGGGCGGCACCGCGCTGGTGTTCTTCTGCTGCTCCGCCTACGTGCTGACCACCCGCAAGGACATGTCCTTCCTCGGCGGTATGCTGATGGCAGGTATCGTGGTGGTGCTGATTGGTATGGTGGCTAACATCTTCCTGCAGCTCCCTGCCCTGCACCTGGCGATTAGCGCGGTGTTTATCCTGCTGTCATCCGGCGCGATCCTGTATGAAACCAGCAACATCATTCACGGCGGTGAGACCAACTACATCCGCGCCACCGTGAGCCTGTATGTGTCGCTGTACAACATCTTCGTCAGCCTGCTGAGCATCCTGGGCTTCGCCAGCCGGGATTAAGCCAGAGTGTTGTGTACCGAGCCCCGCTTATGCGGGGCTTTGTTTTTTGGTACACTGCGGCGGTTTTTGACTGATGCGTGAATAACTATGTTGAGCTTTGAAGGTAAAGAGATCGAAACCGATAACGACGGTTATCTGAAAGACAGCCACCAGTGGAGCGAGGCGCTGGCGGAAGTGATTGCAGAAAAAGAGGCGATCGCGCTCTCCCCTGAGCACTGGGAAGTGGTGCGCTTTGTGCGCGAGTTCTATCTCGAATTCAATACCTCTCCGGCTATCCGGATGCTGGTTAAAGCTATGGCCAATAAATTCGGTGAAGAGAAAGGCAACAGCCGCTATCTGTATCGTCTGTTCCCGAAAGGCCCGGCCAAACAGGCCACCAAAATTGCCGGCCTGCCTAAACCGGTGAAATGCATTTAGTAGCGAATACCGAAGTTCATGTATTCCCGGCCGGGTTGATGCGGTTCGGTTAAGACCTTATCAACCCGGGCACTGCGCGGCCCACCCGCTTTCAGCCACGCCAGCAGTTTTTCAACCTGCTCTGCCTCGCCACAGGCGACCACCTCAACGCTGCCATCATCCATGTTTCGCGCATATCCCGTTAGCCCAAGCTGAACGGCCTCGCGCTGCGTGCTGTAGCGGAAGCCCACGCCCTGAACGACGCCGTGAACCCAGGCGATAGTGCAGACTTTTGACATCTTCCTTCTCCTTATCCGTCTGGCGCGTTGCATTTCCCCGGCGAACTCGGGAAAATGGCGGCCATTTTCTTGAATCGACAGAATAGCAAATTATGAGTGTACGTTTAGTGTTAGCCAAAGGGCGCGAGAAGTCATTACTGCGCCGTCATCCCTGGGTCTTTTCCGGCGCGGTTGCCCGTATGGAAGGTAAAGCCAGCCTCGGTGAAACCATTGATATTGTTGACCATCAGGGGAAATGGTTAGCACGAGGCGCCTACTCGCCAGCCTCCCAGATCCGCGCGCGCGTCTGGACCTTCGACAAAGATGAAACCATCGATATCGACTTCTTCGTGCGTCGTTTGCAGCAGGCGCAGCAGTGGCGCGACTGGCTGGCCAAACGCGATGGTCTGGACAGCTACCGCCTGATTGCCGGAGAGTCCGACGGTCTGCCGGGCGTGACCATTGACCGCTTCGGTAACTTCCTGGTTCTGCAGTTACTGAGCGCTGGGGCGGAATACCAGCGCGCCGCGCTGATCAGCGCCCTGCAGTCGCTGTTCCCGGAGTGCGCCATCTACGACCGCAGCGATGTGGCTGTGCGTAAAAAAGAGGGAATGGAACTGACCCAGGGTCCGGTGACCGGCGAACTGCCGCCTGCCTTGCTGCCTATCGAAGAACACGGCATGAAGCTGCTGGTGGATATTCAGGGTGGTCATAAAACGGGCTATTACCTCGATCAGCGTGACAGCCGTCTGGCCACGCGTCAGTACGTTGCCGACAAACGCGTGCTCAACTGCTTCTCTTACACCGGCGGCTTTGCGGTATCGGCTTTAATGGGCGGCTGCGCGCAGGTGGTGAGCGTGGATACGTCTCAGGAAGCGCTGGATGTGGCAAAACAGAACGTCGAGCTGAACAAGCTGGATCTGAGCAAAGCCGAATTCATTCGCGACGACGTCTTCAAACTGCTGCGTAAATATCGCGATCAGGGTGAGAAGTTTGACGTTATCGTGATGGATCCGCCTAAGTTTGTGGAGAACAAAAGCCAGCTGATGGGTGCCTGCCGCGGCTATAAAGATATCAACATGCTGGCCATTCAGCTGTTGAACCCAGGCGGCGTGCTGCTCACCTTCTCCTGCTCTGGACTGATGACCACAGATTTATTTCAGAAAATCATCGCCGATGCCGCAATAGATGCTGGTCGTGATGTACAATTTATAGAGCAGTTCCGTCAGGCAGCCGATCACCCGGTGATCGCTACCTACCCGGAAGGGCTGTATCTGAAAGGGTTTGCCTGTCGCGTCATGTAACTTGAAAAGAGAAATATTGCCCGCACATAGAGTGTAAGTAGTGTTTCCCGGGAGGTGACTATGATTGCCAGCAAATTCGGTATCGGCCAGCAGGTCCGCCACACTTTGCTCGGGTATTTGGGTGTGGTCGTGGATATCGACCCGGAGTATTCCCTTGATGAACCGTCGGCGGATGAGCTGGCGGTGAACGCAGAGCTTCGCGCCGCACCCTGGTACCATGTGGTGATGGAAGGTGATGATGGACAACCCGTCCATACCTATCTTGCTGAGGCGCAGCTAAGCAGTGAATTGCAGGATGAGCATCCGGAGCAACCCACGATGGATGAACTGGCTCAGACTATCCGCAAACAGTTACAGGCTCCGCGCCTGCGGAACTAAGCGTGTAAAAAAAGCCCGATAACGGGCTTTTTTTTATGACTTTGTCAGCCCCAGCCGGGGGATTTCAATCGCTGGACAGCGGTCCATCACTACCGCCAGCCCCGCCTCGCGCGCCAGCACCGCAGCCTGTTCGTTAATAACGCCTAACTGCATCCACAGCGTTTTCGCACCGATGGCAATGGCCTCCTGCGCCACGCCCCATGCAGCCTCGGAATTACGGAACACATCCACCATATCCACTTTTTCCGGTACGTCGTTTAGCGTGGCGTATCCTGGCTGGCCCAGCAAGGTCTTACCGGCCACTTTTGGTGACACAGGGATGACGTGGTAGCCCTGATCGAGAAGGTACTTCATTACCCGATAGCTTGGACGATCCGGTTTATCGCTCGCTCCCACCAGCGCAATGGTGCGTGTGGACGTCAAAATCTCGGCAATATCATTCTCTTTCATGCTTTTCCTCCTGGCTTTTTAACAAGTGTATGTCAAAGCGCACATCTCAACCATCCATCCCATACAGATGTATGAGAGCAAAAGGCCAGAATATGTCTATATGTTAGTAAACATGATTATCGACAAATTTAGATACATTATCGCGGTAAGCGTACGTAAACAGGAGCCCCTATGAAAGCCGGCCTTGCCACTGCTGTGATTGCGTTAGCGATGCCGGTTTGCGTTTTTGCAACCACGCTTCGGCTTTCTTCCGACATTGACCTGCTGGTGCTGGACGGGAAAAAAGTCTCCAGTTCGTTATTACGCGGTGCCGACAGCATCGAACTGGATAACGGCCCTCATCAGGTGGTGTTCCGGGTGGAAAAAACCATCCGCCTTGCTAATCATGAACAACGCACGTATCTCTCTCCCCCGCTGATTATGAGCTTTAACACCCAGCAGGTAAGCCAGGTGAACTTTACGTTGCCGCGTCTGGAAACGGAAAAAGAGTCGGCGACGTTTGACGCCTCGCCGCGTGTGGAACTGGTGGATGGCGATGCCACCCCGATCCCGGTGAAGCTGGATATTCTGGCGCTGACGTCGTCACCGAAGGGCACAGATTATGAGGCCGCAACGCAAGCCTATAACAAAGCGGGTAAGCGCGCCTCGCTGCCCCGGTTTGCCACCATGATGGCTGACGACAGTACGCTGCTGTCCGGCGTCTCAGAGCTGGATGTGATCCCCCCTCAATCCCAGACGCTGACAGAACAACGCCTGAAATTTTGGTTTCAGCAGGCCGATCCCGACACGCGAGCCCGTTTTTTACAGTGGGTGAAGCAACAACCTTCGTCGTAAGCCACATTTTTTTCGCCTTTCTCTTGCAGCATCAGGCGGTTCCCGTCATCGTGTAGCCAGTTAACCTGATGGATATGATTATGGAACTGACAACACGCACATTACCGGCACGCAAGCACATTGCGCTGGTTGCGCACGATCACTGTAAACAAATGCTGCTTAACTGGGTTCGCCGCCATCAGTCCTTGCTGGAAAAGCACGCCCTCTCGGCGACGGGCACCACCGGTAACCTTATCCACCGCGAAACGGGTCTGGAGGTGAACGCCATGCTGAGCGGCCCGATGGGTGGCGATCAGCAGGTGGGCGCACAGATTTCTGAGGGGAAAATTGATGTTCTGATCTTCTTCTGGGATCCGCTGAATGCGGTTCCGCATGACCCGGACGTGAAAGCGCTGCTGCGTCTTGCCACCGTCTGGAATATTCCGGTGGCGACAAACCTGTCGACGGCGGATTTCATCATTGAATCACCGCAGTTCAACTCGCCGGTTGAAATTCTCATCCCGGATTATCAGCGTTATCTTTCCGAGAGACTGAAGTAGCGTTATGCCAGGCGGCGCTACGCTTGCACGGGTCAACGAGTTTTGTCGGCCGGGTCAGGCGAAGCCGCCACCCGGCAATCCCGCTACGGCTTGCGCGCCACCGGCACATCAATACTCTTCAGAATATCGACAAATACTGACGGCTCCTCTTTGTTGAACAGCAGCCACACGCAATGACGCGCGCGGGTGATCGCCACGTACAGCAAACGCCGCTCTTCGGCATCCGGGAAATCCTCCGGTACCGGCAGTAATGCTTCTTCCATCACCGACTCACGGGCAGGGGCCGGGAACCCATCGCTCCCCTCTTTCAGCCCGACCACAATGACGTAATCGGCCTGCTGGCCTTTGCTTGCGTGGATGGTCATAAAATCAAGCAGCAGCTTCGGCCAGCGAGTCGCCGCCTTCTCCAGCGCCGCAGGTTTTAGATGGTGATAACGCGCCAGTACCAGAATACGTTCATCTGGCTTTGCGTAGCCGCTGAGTTTGTCCAGCAGCGGCTCAAGCTGGTCGTCCGCCAGCAGGGTTACGGCTTTTTTATCTCCCGCCCTCAGGCTATTAAGCGGCTTGGCCAACTGATGGGGGTTCTGCTGAATAAAGCGGTTCGCAATTTCGCCAATTCGGGAGTTAAAGCGGTAGGTGGTATCCAGATCGCTGCGATCGCCTTCGCCAAAATAGTGATGGAACGCGGTGGTCAGTGAAAGCTGCGCGCCGCTAAAGCGGTAGATGGCCTGCCAGTCATCCCCGACGGCAAACAGAGAGGTATGTTTATTTTGCGCCCGTAACGCCGAAAGCAGCGCGGCACGCTGCGGAGAGATATCCTGGAACTCATCAACCAGAATGTGTTTCCACGGGCTGACGAAGCGCCCCTTCTCCAGAATGATGATGGCCTGATGGATCAGGCCTGAGAAGTCGACGGCGTTTTCCTCCTTCAGCGCCGTTTTCCAGGCTTTCAGCAGCGGTGCCATCAGTTTGACCCGCTTTGAAAAAAGCGCGCGGATGTCCTCCGGCGCACTCTCAATCATCTCGGCTTGGGTTCCGCCGTGCATACGCATCAGGCTCACCCAGCGGTCGAGACGCGAGCCAAGCCGTCGCGCCAGCTTTTCATCCTGCCAGAAACTGCCTTCCGGCACGTCCCAGTTGAGCTCGTCTTCCAGCCATTGTCGCCACCCTTTCGCCTGCGCTTTTTTCTCGCTGCACTGCTGCCGCCACGCCTTAATAAACAGGGCCTGACGCGCCTGGGTGTCGTTTTCCAGTTTACTGATGGAAGGGACTTTTTTGCTGCCCTGCTGAATGATGTGCAGGGCGAGGGCATGGAAGGTTCGGGCGGTAATATCCCGGGTGTGCAAACGCTCCTGAATGCGTTCGTCCATCTCCTGCGCCGCCTTGCGACCAAACGCCAGCAGCAGGATCTGATCGGCGACGGCCTCGCCCGTTGTCAGCAACCACCCCGCCCGCGCGACCAGTACGGACGTTTTGCCGCTCCCGGCCCCCGCGAGCACCAGCAGCGATTGTTCGCCGTTAACCACGGCGCGAGCCTGGGCAGGATTCAGCGGCGACGACTCCACCGTACTGAAGAAATCGGCATAGCGGGTGAGCATTTCGTCAGTCCACGCCTGGTTATGCGCCAGCCGGCTCTTGTCTGCGTCGCTCAGCCAGGCCTGACACTGTCGCCAGGCGTCACGGCAATTATCAAACTCATTGAGACGCGTCACCGGTAACGGCAGCGCCGTCAGCGCCTGCCTGATTTTTTGCTGCAGACCGGCGGTCTGCTGACGGGTCAGCCACGTTTGTTGGGCATTACTCTGCGCGATATCACTCAGCACCTGCTGCAGGACCTGTGCGGCTATCACGCTCATATCGTGACTCCACTGCTGCCAGAGCTGGTTCAGATGATGATGAAAACGCTGGGTTTCGCCCCACTCCGTACCGTGAAGACGCACGACTTTATCCGCAGGAAGCACAAACTCCAGTTCGCCCCATACCAGCCCGCGTTTGCAGTGGATGGCCAGGAGTTGATTGAACGGAATGAGGTATTCGTGGCGTTCACCGGAGACCTTTACTCCCGCGTTGAGGAGGACAACCTTGTCATAAGGGTGTTGCGCCAGGCGTTTGCCCATTGAAGTTGCTTTCAGTTCCATATCCAGCCGGATCCACGAAGAGATAATTGCCTGATAGTTTAACTGCCAGTTTTAAGGTGCTCCAGCCTAAAAAAACGTTACAATCATTGGGCGTTAATTTTATCGAAAGGAAGTGAGGGTTTATGCGTACCGTTCTGAATGTGTTGAATTTTGTGCTGGGCGGTTTTGCCACCACCCTTTCCTGGCTTTTTGCCACCCTGGTGAGCATCGTCCTGATTTTTACGCTTCCCCTGACCCGCTCCTGCTGGGAAATCACCAAACTCTCCTTTATCCCTTACGGGAATGAAGCGGTTCACGTTGACGAACTTAACCCGGAGAATAAAAGCGCGCTGATGAACACGGGCGGAACCGTGCTGAACATTCTGTGGCTGATTTTCTTCGGCTGGTGGCTGTGCGTAATGCATATTTTTGCCGGTATTGCGCAGTGCATCACAATCATTGGTATTCCGGTGGGGATCGCAAACTTTAAGATCGCCGCCATCGCTCTGTGGCCTGTCGGGCGCAGGGTGGTTCCGGTCGAAGTGGCCCAGGCGGCGCGTGAAGCGAATGCACGTCGTCGTTTTCAGTGATTAAGGACTGGCCGCGTCTATGCTAAGCCCACTGCTTCGCCGTTACACCTGGAACAGCTCCTGGCTCTATAACGTCAGGATTTTTATCGCACTTTGCGGCACGGTTGCCCTGCCGTGGTGGCTGAATGATGTCAAGCTCACCATTCCGCTCACGCTGGGGGTGGTTGCGGGGGCGCTGGCGGATCTCGACGATCGCCTTGCCGGGCGTCTGCGCAACCTGGTCATCACCCTTGTCTGCTTTTTTATTGCCTCCGCGTCCGTGGAGTTGCTGTTCCCGTGGCCATGGCTGTTTGCATTAGGTCTTACGCTTTCCACCAGCGGGTTTATTTTGCTGGGTGGGCTGGGGCAGCGCTATGCCACCATCGCGTTTGGCGCCCTGCTGATTGCCATCTACACCATGCTGGGGGTGTCGCTTTACGACCAATGGTATCAGCAGCCTGTACTGCTATTGCTGGGGGCCATCTGGTATAACCTGCTGACGTTAACCGGCCATCTGATCTTCCCGGTTCGTCCTCTGCAGGATAACCTTGCCAGAAGTTACGAGCAGTTGGCCCACTATCTTGAGCTCAAATCCCGGCTGTTTGACCCGGATATCGAAGAGGAGAGCCAGGCTCCGCTCTACGATCTGGCTCTGGCGAACGGCCAGCTTGTCGCCACGCTTAACCAGACAAAAGCGTCGCTGCTTACCCGGCTTCGCGGCGACCGTGGCCAGCGAGGGACGCGCAGAACGCTGCACTATTACTTTGCCGCTCAGGATATTCATGAACGCGCCAGCTCGACTCATGTTCAGTATGCGGCCCTGCGCGAGAAGTTTCGCTACAGCGACGTTATGTTCCGCTTCCAGCGTCTGCTCTCCATGCAGTCCCAGGCGTGCCAGCAGCTGGCGCGCTCCATTCTGCTGCGCACGCCTTATCAACACGATCCACGCTTTGAACGCGTGTTCAGCCATCTTGATGCGGCAATTGACCGCGTGCGAGCCAGCGGAACGTCGCCGGAGCACATTAAAGCGTTGGGATTTTTGCTCAATAACCTGCGGGCGATTGATGCTCAGCTGGCAACGATTGAGTCTGAACAGGCCATGGCGCTGCCGGGCAATGAGGCGGACAGTCAGCTCGCGGATGACAGCGTGCACAGTTTTAGCGATATGTGGCTCCGGTTAAGCCGAAACTTTACGCCGGAATCTGCCCTGTTTCGCCATGCGGTACGCATGTCGCTGGTGCTGTGCGTGGGCTACGCCTTTATCCAGATAACCGGTTTACACCACGGGTACTGGATCCTGCTGACCAGCCTGTTCGTCTGCCAGCCGAACTATAACGCCACCCGACACCGCCTGGCGCTGCGTATTATCGGCACGCTGGTGGGGGTCGCAATCGGGCTACCGGTGCTCTATTTTGTGCCCTCGGTGGAAGGTCAACTGATCCTGATCGTGATAACCGGGGTGCTGTTCTTCGCCTTTCGTAATGTGCAGTACGCCCACGCGACGATGTTCATCACCCTGCTGGTGCTACTCTGCTTTAATCTGCTGGGCGAAGGGTTTGAAGTCGCCCTGCCCCGCGTGGTCGATACGCTGCTCGGCTGTGCTATCGCCTGGGCGGCAGTGAGTTTTATCTGGCCCGACTGGCGTTTTCGTAATTTGCCGCGCGTCCTGGACAGGGCGATGAATGCCAACTGCCGCTATCTGGATGCCATTCTTGAACAGTACCACCAGGGACGCGATAACCGTCTGGCTTACCGCATTGCCCGACGTGATGCGCATAACAGCGATGCTGAACTGGCTTCCGTAGTCTCTAATATGTCAACGGAGCCGCGCGCCACGGCAGAAATTCGTGAAACGGCTTTCCGCCTGCTGTGCCTGAACCATACCTTCACCAGCTATATCTCTACGCTCGGTGCCCACCGCGAAAAACTGACAAACCCGGGCATCCTTGCCTTGCTGGATGATGCTGTCTGCTATGTCGATGATGCGCTACATCACCGCCCAGCCGATCAACCGCGTGTCCAGCAGGCGCTGGATGAACTGGCTCAACGGATTGCGCATCTTGACCCAGGAAACGACAGCAAAGCGCCGCTGGTTCTCCAGCAGATTGGTCTGCTTATCGCTCTGCTGCCAGAAATTTGCCGACTGCAACAGCAAATCGCTACCTGGAGGAGCGATTCTCCTGTGGCTCAGGCAGCGCATTAAACCACTCCGTCAGCTCCCGGCGAATTTCCGCCGGGAGTGCCGCTTCATGCAGGCCCTCAATCGCCCCTTCCAGGGCAAACAGTACTTTGATACTGAGTGCTTTATTTTTTGCCCGCAGCTTTAGCCAGCTCGTTCTGGCTCCCAGCGACCGGAGGGTATCTTCGTTGGTAATCCCGGCTTCACAGAGCAGCACTTCCAGCTGAAAAGTCAGGTTGGGCAGATCCTTAAGCCGGTTTCGCTGGTAGCGCTGGATGCGCTCTTTACGCGCGGCATTAAGCGCGTAAGAGGAAAGCTGAAGCAGCCGCTCCCTGTCCTGCCAGAGACCGTCATCCACACGATAATAGTTGAGAAGGATCGGCCGGCCGCGTTTCATTAAGGTCAAAAAGGAGGATCCGTTTTTTACACAGTACTTCGCACTTTCCTCACAGGCGCGAAGGTAAAGCTCACCGTCTGACACCATGGCAAACACCGCCTCATCGACGGCCAGGGTATAGCCACCAAAAAGCGCACGATGATGAATTTCTCCTAATGGAGAGAGGTATTCCTGGGATTTATAAATCCGTTCATAAGATATCTTTTTCATGATATTTCCATTAAAAATCAGATATTAACGACGACATTTCTTACTAACGGATCCGTTAACAGGAAAATAGGCAACTTATTGCCGATGAGCAAGATGATTTTTTCAGGTTCGCCAGGAATGAATGAATTTTGCGAGTCGCTTTCCGAAATTGAGGTTGATCTTTATGCATACAGGGGTTACTGTATATCCATACAGTAACTACAGGGCTGGAATGATTATGTACACTTCAGGCTATGCAAATCGCTCAACATCTTTCTCTTCTACCGCTGGCGATGTCGCACAGAACGCCGTCGGGCGTGTTTCGACAGGGCTTATCAGTGAAGTGGTTTATCGTGAAGACCAGCCCCTGTTGACCCAACTTCTGTTACTGCCGCTCTTGCAGCAGCTTGGCCAGCAATCGCGCTGGCAGCTCTGGCTGACGCCGCAGCAGAAACTAAGCCGGGAATGGGTTCAGTCTGCAGGCCTGCCGCTGACGAAGGTCATGCAAATTAACCAACTCTCTCCTTGCGATACGGTTGAGTCGATGATCCGGGCATTACGTACAGGGAATTACAGCGTGGTGATTGGATGGTTATCAGACGAATTGACGGAGCAGGAACATTTTCGCCTCACCGAAGCGGCAGAAGAAGGCAATGCGATCGGCTTTATCATGCGCCCGGTTCGCCAGGATTCTTACCGCAGAGGACAACTTTCTGGGCTAAAAATTCACTCAAATTTGTATCACTGAGCAAATTTAAGAGTTTTCCTGGAATTTTTTTCGGCCTTAAGATGCGCTTTTAGTTCCATCGTCCAAAACGGCGGCAAGGCTTGTCTGGTGCGGTTCTTCTTAATTTTATTGCACAAATTTCGTTCAGAAATTGTTAAATAATCGGTATACGGAACTTTTTTTTTCATATGCCTGACGGACTTCACACTTGTAAGTTTTCAGCTACGTTGTAGACTTTACATCGCCAGGGGTGCTCGGCCTAAGCCGAAGATATCGGTAGATTTATATTTGACCACGCCCCCCGGTGAAGGATTTAACCGTGATTCTCGATTGAGATTTTCATGGCGAATTTTGGATGATAACGAGGCGCAAAAAATGAAAAAGACAGCTATCGCGATTGCAGTGGCACTGGCTGGCTTCGCTACCGTAGCGCAGGCCGCTCCGAAAGATAATACCTGGTATGCAGGTGGTAAACTGGGCTGGTCTCAGTTCCATGACACCGGCTGGTACAACAGCGCAAACAACAATGATGGCCCGACTCACGAGAGCCAGCTTGGTGCAGGTGCGTTCGGTGGCTATCAGGTTAACCCGTATGTTGGCTTTGAAATGGGTTACGACTGGTTAGGTCGTATGCCATACAAAGGCGACACCGTAAACGGCGCTTTCAAAGCTCAGGGCGTTCAGCTGACCGCTAAACTGGGTTACCCAGTAACTGACGATCTGGACGTGTACACCCGTCTGGGCGGCATGGTATGGCGCGCTGACTCCAGCAACAGCAACGCTGGCGACGACCACGACACTGGTGTTTCCCCAGTATTCGCTGGTGGCGTAGAGTGGGCTATGACCCGTGACATCGCTACCCGTCTGGAATACCAGTGGGTTAACAACATCGGTGACGGTGCTACCGTTGGTGTTCGTCCAGACAACGGCATGCTGAGCGTAGGTGTTTCCTACCGCTTCGGCCAGCAGGAAGATGCAGCACCAGTTGTTGCTCCAGCGCCGGCTCCAGCTCCAGAAGTACAGACCAAGCACTTCACTCTGAAGTCTGACGTTCTGTTCAACTTCAACAAAGCGACCCTGAAACCAGAAGGTCAGCAGGCACTGGATCAGCTGTACACCCAGCTGAGCAACCTGGATCCTAAAGACGGTTCTGTAGTGGTTCTGGGCTTCACCGACCGTATCGGTTCTGACGCTTACAACCAGAAACTGTCTGAGAAACGTGCTCAGTCTGTTGTTGATTACCTGATCTCTAAAGGTATCCCAGCTAACAAGATCTCCCCACGTGGTATGGGCGAATCTAACCCAGTTACTGGCAACACCTGTGACAACGTTAAAGCTCGCGCTGCTCTGATCGACTGCCTGGCACCAGATCGTCGCGTAGAGATCGAAGTTAAAGGCGTTAAAGACGTTGTAACTCAGCCAGCGGCTTAAGTTATCGTCTTATAAAAAAACCCCGCGATGCGGGGTTTTTTATTATCTGAAGAAACTCAAAAGTTATTTTTTACCCAGCAGCGCCTGAAGATCGTTCTTCAGCGTAGACATCTGGTTGGCGTATTTCTCTTTATGCTCGGCATCTTCAATCAACTGCACCACCGTTTCTGACAACGTTTTTCCCCGCCGTTGCGCAAGCCCTGCAAGACGCTGCCAGACCATGAATTCGAGGTCGATGGATTTTTTACGGGTGTGCTGATGCTCAGCATTAAAATGCCGTTTGCGTCGTGCACGGATAGTTTGCTTCATCCGGTTCAACAGTGCCGGATTGATATGTTTCTCAATCCAGCCATTCACCTGTACCGGTTCATTTTCGAGGGTCAGCAAAATATCCACGGCCTCTTGTGCGGCGCTGGCTTCGATGTAGCAGGTAATCAGCTCCCCTTCTCGGTGCTTCTTGACCAGGTACTTCCATTTCCAGCCGCTTTCGAGATTTTCCAGTTGTTGATATTTCATTGCGATCTCAGTGTTACCACGTAACTCTGTTCAGAATATCAGTTTTTTAGCAATCTGCTGAAAAGAAATCATATCCTGTGAAGCATTGCAGGCGATTCGCTTCCCGAAAACCCCAATCCTGCTTGGGAAGAGCCCCCCGCTTACGGTATACTCCACGGTTTTACATCTGACTAAAAAACATCAACTTTGACCATTACGAAACTTGCATGGCGTGACCTTGTTCCGGATACCGAAAGTTATCAGGAATTGTTTGCACAGCCAGACCTCGCACAAGAACACGAATTCATACTTAGCGATACACAACCGCGTTTGCATTACGCACTGGAGCAGGTGTTAAGCCCGTGGGCGACATCTCCCTTCATGCTGCTCAAAGCCCCGGAAGAAGCCGAGTATTTAACGCTTCTGGGTGATGCCATGCGCCAGTTGCAGCCGGAAGCCAATGCTATTTACGGCGGTCAGTATCGTATTTCAGGACATGATGTCACTTTCGAACCCGCAGAACAGGCTGATGGCCGTTTTGCGGTAAAGGGCGAAGTGGTATCCGCTAACTGGGCCGAGGCCGAACAACTCTTTGGTTGCCTTCGCCAGTTTAACGGTGAGTTATCGCTGCAACCGGGCCTGGTGCATCGCGCCAATGGCGGCGTACTGATCATTTCCCTGCGTACCCTGCTCTCCCAGCCGCTGCTATGGATGCGCCTGAAAACGATTGTGAGCCAGCAACGCTTTGACTGGGTGGGCTATGACGAGTCTCGTCCTCTGCCGGTCTCTGTCCCTTCCATGCCGCTGTCGTTGACCGTGGTGCTGACGGGTGACCGTGAATCGCTGGCTGATTTCCAGGAAATGGAGCCGGAGCTGGCTGCACAGGCAGTGTACAGCGAGTACGAAGACAATATTCAGATTGCTGATGCCGATGACATGGCGCAGTGGTGTCAGTGGGTGATGGCCGTTGCTGCCCGCTTTGCCCTGCCGACGCCTGCGGCTGACGCCTGGCCGGGACTTATCCGCGAAGCGGTTCGCTATACCGGTGACCAGGAGACGCTGCCGCTGTGTCCGCTCTGGATCAGCAAACAGCTGCGTGAAGTGGGTGCGATCAGTGGGAATGGCGCATTTACCGGTGAGCAACTTTCCCAGATGCTGGCCCAAAGAGAGTGGCGGGAAGGCTATCTGGCCGATCGTATGCAGGATGAAATTCTGCTGGAGCAAATTCTGGTCGAGACCGAAGGCGAGCGCATCGGACAGATCAATGCCCTGTCGGTGATTGAATTTCCCGGGCATCCGCGTGCGTTTGGCGAGCCTTCACGCATCAGCTGCGTCGTCCATATTGGCGATGGCGAGTTTACCGACATCGAACGGAAAGCCGAGCTGGGTGGAAACATCCACGCCAAAGGCATGATGATCATGCAGGCGTTCCTGATGTCAGAGCTGCAGCTTGAGCAACAAATCCCCTTCTCTGCCTCGCTGACGTTTGAGCAATCCTACAGCGAAGTGGATGGTGATAGCGCCTCTATGGCCGAGCTGTGTGCCTTAATCAGCGCCCTGGCGGAAGTCCCGATCAATCAGAACATCGCCATTACCGGTTCGGTCGATCAATTTGGTCGTGCCCAGCCAGTGGGGGGCCTGAATGAAAAGATTGAGGGCTTCTTCTCTATTTGTCAGCAACGCGGGTTAAACGGCAAACAGGGTGTGATTATTCCAGCCCCCAACGCACGCCATTTAAGCCTCAGCCAGGCACTGCTGGATGCGGTAGAGCAGGGACAATTCTCCCTGTGGGCCATCGAAGGCGTCGAGGATGCACTACCCTTACTGACAAACCTGGTATGGGACGGCGAGGGACAAACGACCCTGATGCAGACCATCCAGGAGCGCATTGCTCAGGCGACCCAGCAAGATGCTCGTCATCGTTATCCGTGGCCGTTACGCTGGTTAGGTTGGTTTAGTTCAAACTGATCGGACTTGTTCAGCGTACACGTGTTAGCTATCCTGCGTCCTTCACTAAAATAAGGCTTACTGAGAACATGGTAGATAAACGCGAATCCTATACAAAAGAAGATCTTCTTGCCTCTGGTCGCGGTGAACTGTTTGGCGCGAAAGGCCCACAGTTACCGGCCCCGAACATGCTGATGATGGACCGTGTCGTGAAAATGACCGAAACCGGCGGCAACTTCGATAAGGGTTACGTAGAAGCAGAACTCGATATCAATCCGGACCTGTGGTTCTTCGGTTGCCACTTTATTGGCGATCCGGTAATGCCTGGCTGCCTGGGCCTGGATGCGATGTGGCAGCTGGTTGGCTTCTACCTGGGCTGGCTGGGCGGCGAAGGTAAAGGCCGTGCGCTGGGCGTGGGTGAAGTGAAATTCACGGGTCAGGTTCTGCCATCTGCGAAGAAAGTGACCTATCGTATTCACTTCAAACGCATTGTTAACCGCCGCCTGATTATGGGCCTGGCGGATGGCGAAGTGCTGGTAGATGGCCGTCTGATCTATACCGCGAACGACCTGAAAGTGGGCCTGTTCCAGGATACATCTGCTTTCTAAACGCAGCTTTACGCGGCTTCAGAAAGGCGAAACCTCCGCATTGCGGAGGTTTCTGTTTTTAAAGAGACGTTATCAGGCTATGAGTGCCCTGTCGCCGATGGCTTCTCGCCAGCCTCCCAGCCATTGTGACCTTTGATTAATCGTCTGATAAGGACACATTTCTTTAGATCGTCCAGCGATGCCGGCCTGATAACCACGTTGATGAGCCCGTTCCAGGCGATCTCGTTTCTGTCTCTTCATGCCTCGTTTCCCTCATTCTTTTGTCTGGTGGAAAGAAAACAGTGACTGCACAATGCGTGCAGGCACAGATAACGAATACCCCGAATTAGTCGTAGCGTCAACGTTCAAAATTCATACGGATGTCATATTTGTGAGCTAGCCAGAAGATCATTTGTACAAAAATTGTGACCCGGGACAAGTAACGGTCTGACGTAAAACCGAAAAAAAAACCGCAATCAGTGGCACACCGATTGCGGTTTTTGATGATGAATTTTACTTATGGCAGCCGGGAGATTTCTCTCGCGATGTTGGCCGATTCCTGTGCCCACCCCTGGGCAAGCACTTTCACCATTTCATCATAGCCATCTTTTTGCTGCTTGAGCTCCAGATGGAACGGACGCTTAATCAGCTGTCCCTGATGGTTAAGCAGCCATTCTCCGCTGATGACAACGGCACCGTCATAACGACCATGGAAGCCCGTTACCGTCACGTTCAGCGTGTCCTGGTCGCTTCCAAGAGGCTGGGAGGCGACAACCCAGCCCGGAAGCTGGCTGCTCAGATTCGCCACCAGCGTATTGCGCAACTGTTGATCCAGCGGGCTGGCCCACAGGTTATTATTCGCAATCACATACTGCACATCGCTGGTCTGGTAAACCACCCCGTTGCCGGCCAGATAATCTGGCACAGCCACTTGCTCAACCCACAGCAGACGGTTGCCCTGCGAGGCGGTGCTCTGCGTACCCACCTGCGCCATCAGCGGCAGCTGATAGTAGCTTTTCGTTTCACTCCCTGAGCTACAGGCCGTGAGCACCATCGCACCTACAATCGCTAGCCATTTTTTCATTGTTTCGCCCTCTTCGGCTCAGGATCCTTTTTATCTTTTGCTTCAAACACCAGCGCGTTGCTCTTCTCATTGAGCGTTTTCAGTACGGGCTGCAGTTCACGCAAGACCTGATCAAGACGCTGCATATCTGCCACCATCTTGTTGTAGGCCGCCGAACCAGGCTGGAAGCCCTGCATGCTACGGTTCAGTTCACGCAGCGTTTTCTGCATATCCTGCGGCAACTGCTGCATGCTCTGGCTTGCCGTGAGCTTATTGATGTTATCCAGCGTGGTTTGCAGACGCTGCATCGTCTCCTGGCTCTGATGCAACGAGCCTGTCGCCGCTTCAATCATCGGATTCAGTGGCAGATTGTTGATCTTATCCAGTGTTTCCATCAGACGCTGCTGGATTTGAGCCAGACCGCTGCTCACCGTTGGAATGATCTTGTAGCCGCCAAATTCACGGATACCGGTAATCGGCGGAGCTTTTGGATAGAAATCCATATCCACATACAGCGCACCAGTCACCAGGTTGCCAGTCTTCAGCGAGCCGCGCAGGCCACGGTTCATCAAATCAGTAATATGCGCGCCGATATCCTGATTCTCGCCAATCTGGTTAACCAGACGCTCTGGCTCAATGCGGATCAGCACCGGAATACGATAGTCATCATCAAGTACCTGCTGAAGTCCCGGCACAAAGAACGGCACCTGTCCGACCGTACCCAGACGAATACCGCGGAACTCAACGGGCGCCCCTGGCTGCAGGCCGCGGACGGAATCTTTAAAGAACATCAGGTAATCAATGTGATCGGTATAGAGCGCGTCCTGAATGCTTCTTTGATCGTCAAAGAGCCTGAAGGCCGTTTTCTCAGCCACCGGCTGCCCCAGATCCAGCCCTTCCGGCACGTCAAAGCTGACGCCGCCGCCAAACAGGGTGGTCAGCGACCCCATTTCAACGCGCATACCTGCTGAGGTGAGATCGACCGCGATCCCGCTGTCTTTCCAGAAGCGTACGTTGCTGGTCACCAGACGATCGTTTGGCGCATTGATGAACAGCTGATAGCTGATGGTCCTTTTTTGCGGATCAAAGGTGCTGGTCTCGACTGAGCCAACACGATAGCCGCGGAACAACACCGGATCGCCAGGTGAGAGCTGGCCCGCTTTTTTACTGTCGAGAATCACGCGGATCCCTTTTGCATCAGGCGGGGCTAGCGGTGGAGAGTCTAAAAGCTGATACTGGGCTGGCTGCGCCCCTTTTGCCCCCGGCTGTAGCTCAATGTACGCGCCCGAGAGCAGCGTGCCTAAACCACTGATCCCTTCCCGACCGACCTGCGGTTTAACCACCCAAAAAACGGAGTCACCGTGAAGCAGCTTTTCCATCCCGGCATTTAACCGCGCTTTAATTTCTACGTGCGTTAAATCATCCGTCAGGGTGGCGCTTTCAACCACCCCTACATCCACGCTGCGGCTTTTGATGGTCGTTTTACCGCCCTCAATCCCCTCGGCATTGGTGGTGATGAGCGTCACTTCCGGTCCCTGATGGCTGTAATGATAAAACAGGATCCATGCACCGATCAGCGCCGTCACGATGGGGAAAATCCACACCGGTGACCAGTTTTTGACCTTCTGCACTTTCGCCTCTCCACTCTTATTTTCCATGCTCTTACTCTTCCTCATGGCTTGATTCAGGCTCACGATCCCACGATAAACGAGGGTCGAAGGTCATGGCCGCAAACATGGTCATAATCACGACCAGCGCAAACATTAAAGCCCCCATCGCAGGATAAATACTCATCAAACCGCCCATCCGCACCAGTGCAGAGAGAACGGCAATGACAAACACGTCAATCATTGACCAGCGTCCAACAAACTCGACAACTTCATAAATGAGGTGCATGCGTTCGCTGTCGCGTTTGCCGTGCCCTTTCGCATCCCAGCAGAGCCAGGCAATCGCGATCATTTTTAAGGTAGGCACCATAATACTGGCGATAAAAATCACCCCAGCCACCGGATAAGATCCCTCGCCCCACAGCAATATCACCCCGGCGAGGATCGTCGAGGGCATTTTGTCACCGAGCAAATCGGTGATCATGATCGGCAGAATATTCGCGGGAAGATACAGCATGACAGAGGTCACCAGCAGCGCCATGGTCCACTGCAGGCTATTTTTGCGTCTCACATGGCCTTTGGTTTCACAGCGTGGGCAGACGTCCAGATCCGCGGGCAGCACGGCAGTACAGCAGGAGCAAGAGCGCAGTCCCTGGCGGATCCCCGGCACGCCAACCTTCACCGTCTGGGCAAGTGTGGGAGCCGGAGCGATATCATCCCATGCCCAACGCCGGTCAACGCACTGGAATGCGCGCAGTTGCAGCACGCAATAGAGACACCACGGGATAAAGCTGCTGCCAATCCCCACGTCACCGTAGGCCATCAGCTTTACGAAGCTGACCAGAATACCCGCCAGAAAAATCTCGGCCATCCCCCAGCTTTTAAGCTGAAACAGGACTCGCGCCAGTTTGATTTTCAGGGCTGCGGGCATTTTTACGCGGTTGACCAGCAAAAGGATGACAACCAGACAAAAAGCCGGAACGATCTGCACAAACAGAAGGAAGAAGGTGCCGAGGCTGGCGTAATCTTCCGAGAACATCACCCCCGGAATTTCAAGCAGATCGACCTGGCTTGTCATCCCTCCCACCTTCATATAGATGAAGGGGAAGAGATTAGAGAGCAGCAACATGAACAACGCGGCCAGCGCATACGCCGTGGGACGCTGTCTTGGCGCGTCCCATTCGGTTGTCAACGTTGTGCCGCAACGCGGGCACAGGGCCTTATGTCCGTGACCAAGCTCTGGCAACGCCACGAGCATATCGCATTGCGAGCATAGTATATGCCTGTCGGCATGGTGCTGGTCACACATATGTTATCCCTGTTTTATGCGCCGTTTTTCAGAGACTCAAGGTACTCCCAGCGCTCAAATGCTTCTTCCAGAGCTTTTTCAGCTGCGGACAGTTCGGCCAGGACTTTTTGAGTATAGTCGTGCGATTGGGTGAAGAAGGATGCATCGGCAACCTGCGCTTGCAGCGCCTCCAGCGCGGCCTCCAGCTCCTCAAGACGCTGAGGCAAACCCTCCAGTTCGCGCTGCAGGTTATAGCTTAGTTTAGCCGAGGTTTTCTTGACAGTTTCTGCTTTTGTTACAACAGGTTCAGTCGTTGTTTTAGACTTCGCCTGTTTTTGCGCCAGCGACTGTGCCTGCTGCCCTTTCGCGTCGTGGTAGCCACCCACATATTGACCAATCCGCCCTTCGCCTTCGAAGATCCAGCATTCGGTCACGGTGTTGTCAACGAACTGACGGTCGTGGCTCACCAGCATCACGGTGCCCTGATAACCATCGATCAGCTCTTCCAGCAGTTCGAGCGTTTCGACATCCAGGTCGTTGGTTGGTTCATCGAGAATCAACAGGTTGCTTGGTTTCAGGAATAACCGCGCCAGCAGAAGACGGTTTCGCTCACCGCCAGACAGCGCACGCACCGGGGTCATCGCCCGTTTAGGGTGGAACAGGAAGTCCTGGAGATAGCCCAGCACATGGCGCGGCTTACCGTTTACCATGACCTCCTGCTTACCTTCGGCAAGGTTATCCATCACCGTTCTGTCCGGATCCAGCTCCGCGCGGTGCTGGTCAAAATAGGCCACTTCCAGTTTGCTACCGCAGTGAATTCGGCCGCTATCCGCCTGCAACTGGCCCAGCATCAGCTTCAGCAGCGTGGTTTTACCGCAGCCATTGGGGCCAATCAGGGCGATTTTATCCCCGCGCTGAACCTGGGCGGAGAAGTCTTTCACCAGCACTTTCCCGTCAACCTGGTAGTTAACGTTTTCCATCTCGAAGACGATCTTGCCGGAACGGGAGGCCTCTTCTACCTGCATTTTGGCGCTGCCCATCACTTCGCGACGTTCGCTGCGTTCACGACGCATCGCTTTCAGGGCACGAACGCGGCCTTCGTTGCGGGTACGGCGGGCTTTGATCCCCTGACGGATCCACACCTCTTCCTGTGCCAGTTTGCGGTCGAATTCGGCGTTTTGCAGCTCTTCCACGCGCAGGTTTTCTTCTTTTTCCAGCAGATAAGTATCGTAATCGCCGGGATAAGTGACCAGCTTGCCACGATCGAGATCGACAATGCGCGTCGCCATATTGCGAATGAAGGAACGGTCGTGGGAGATGAAGATAATGGTACCGCTGAAAGTTTTCAGGAACCCTTCAAGCCAGTCGATCGCTTCAATGTCCAGGTGGTTGGTTGGTTCATCCAGCAGCAGCACCTTCGGCCCGCTGACCAGCGCGCGGCCCAGTGCCGCCTTACGCAACCAGCCGCCAGATAGCGCAGACAGCTGCATATCCGGCTCCAGGCCCAGCTGAGCCAGCACCTCGTTAATACGGTTCTCCAGCTGCCACAGGCCGTGATGATCGAGCATCTCCTGGACTTTCGCCAGTTCGTTAAGATTTTTGTCGCTCGGGTCGGCCATCACCAGATGAGAAATCTCGTGATAGCGCTTCAGGTATTCAGCCTGCTCCGAAATCCCTTCCGCTACGAAATCGTACACGCTGCCGGTGACATGACGCGGCGGATCCTGCTGCAGGCGGGAGACAATCAGATCCTGCTCGTAAACAATACGCCCGTCATCCAGACCCTGCTCGCGGTTGAGGATTTTCATCAGCGTGGATTTACCCGCGCCGTTACGGCCCACCAGACAGACGCGTTCGTTGTCTTCGATGTGCAGTTCAGCATTGTCGAGAAGCGGTGAGTCGCTGAAGGAGAGCCACGCACCGTGCATACTAATTAAAGACATTTATTTTTCCTTTCAGGCCGCGGTGATAAGCCAGCAGTTATGGATCTGACGATTACGGGCAAAGTCCTGAGACAGCGTTTTTTGGCTGATTTCTTGTGCTTTCAGTCCCAGAGCGGCCAGGCCGTCGTGATCCATGCGGAAACCGCGTTTGTTATTCGAGAACATAATCGTGCCGCCTTTACGCAGAAGGCGCTTCAGGTCGGTCATCAGGCGCAGGTGATCGCGTTGTACATCAAAGCTATCCTCCATACGCTTGGAGTTGGAGAACGTTGGCGGATCGATGAAGATCAGATCGAACTGTTCATCGGTGTCACGCAGCCAGCCCAGGACATCGGCCTGCATCAGACGATGCTGGCGTCCGGTCAGGCCATTGAGACGCAGGTTGCGCTCCGCCCACTCCAGATAGGTGCGCGACATATCCACCGTAGTGGTGCTGCGCGCGCCGCCCAGGCCCGCATGCACGCTGGCGCTACCGGTGTAGGAAAACAGGTTAAGGAAGTCCTTACCTTTGCTCATCTGGCCCAGCATACGACGGGCAATGCGGTGGTCGAGGAACAGCCCGGTATCGAGGTAATCCGTCAGGTTAACCCACAGGCGAGCGTTGTATTCGCCCACTTCAATAAAGTCGCCTTTCTCACCCATCTTCTGATACTGGTTTTTCCCTTTCTGACGCTCGCGGGTTTTCAGCACCAGTTTGTTTGGCGAGATGCCAAGCACGGCAATCGTCGCTGCGATCACGTCCAGCATGCGCTGGCGCGCTTTTTGCGCATCAATGGTTTTTGGTGGAGCATATTCCTGAATCACCACCCAGTCTGCATAGCGGTCAACCGCCACGTTGTACTCCGGCAGATCGGCGTCATACAGGCGATAGCATTCAATGCCTTCCTGTTTGGCCCATTTTTCAAATTTCTTCAGGTTCTTGCGCAGACGGTTAGCGTAATCTTCCGCCACGCCCGACGGTTTGCTGTCCGCCGCTTTCTCCGCCAGATGGTAGTTTTTCTGCACACAGTCCAGCGGGCCATTCTTCGCCTTAAACTGGCGATCGGCGCGCAGCTGCAGACAGCTCAGCAGTTCTGGTGAAGCGCTAAACAGGGAAAGATTCCAGCCGCCAAAGTAGTCTTTCATATTGCGGCCCAGCAGGCTGTGCAGAGCAATCAGCGCCGGTTCGCTATCCAGACGCTCGCCGTATGGCGGGTTGCTGATAACGGTACCGTAGGGGCCTTTCGGCAGCGGGTTGGTCAGGTTCGCGACATCTTTCACTTCAAAGGTCACCAGCTCACCGATACCTGCGCGACGGGCATTGCTGCGCGCACGTTCAATGACGCGCGGGTCGCTGTCAGATCCATAGAAATGGGATGTGTACTCCGCCAGGCCTTTACGCGCACGGGCCTGCGCTTCGGCTTTGACCTCTTTCCAGAGTGTTTCATCGTGCTGCGCCCAGCCGCTAAAGCCCCAGTGGCCACGATGCAGGCCGGGAGCGCGGTCGGTGGCCAGCATCGCGGCTTCAATCAGCAGCGTACCGGAACCACACATTGGGTCGAGCAGCGGCGTGCCCGGCAGCCAGCCGGAGCGCATCACGATGGCGGCGGCCAGCGTTTCTTTGATGGGCGCCATACCGGTGCGATCGCGGTAGCCACGCAGATGCAGACCTGCCCCGCTCAGATCCAGAGAGATGCTGGCGGTATCGCCATTGAGCCAGACGTTAATGCGCAGATCCGGGTTTTCACGATCGACGTTTGGTCGTTCTTTGTTTTTACGGGTAAAGCAGTCCACGATGGCATCTTTCACGCGCAGCGCGCCGTACTGGCTGTTGCGGATCTCATCGTTTACACCGTTAAAATGCACCGCGAAGGTCGCGTCTGGCGTGAAGATCTCTGTCCAGTCGATCATCTGTACGCCGGTATAGAGATCAAGATCGCTGTAGACCTTGCACTCTTTCATCGGCAGCATGATGCGCGACGCCAGGCGGCTCCACATCAGGCTCTGGTAAATAAGCCGTGTGTCGCCCTCAAAATGGACACCACCCTGAACCACCTGGCACTCTTGCGCGCCCAGGGCTTCCAGTTCAGTTTTTAACAGCTCTTCCAGCCCACGGGCCGTACTGGCAAACAGAGAATTCATATCGTCACTTTTACTCTAAGAAAATTGTCGCGCATTATAGCTAATATGACGTGTATGTCATAAAGTTGAAGGCTTATTTTCATTCGAGGGACTGTGCACAGTGGCGACGTTATCCAGGCTTTTTATTCATCCGGTGAAATCCATGCGCGGTATCGGCGTTTCTCACGCCCTGGCTGACATCAGTGGATTTGCCTTCGATCGTATTTTTATGGTCACCGAGCCTGACGGTACGTTCATTACCGCACGCCAGTTCCCGCAGATGGTGCGTTTTACGCCTTCGCCGCTGCATGACGGCCTCCACCTCACCGCCCCGGATGGCTCAAGCGTGGTGATTCGCTTTGCTGATTTTGCGCCTGTCGATGCGCCAACGGAAGTGTGGGGCAATCATTTTACCGCTCGCATCGCTCCGGACGAAATTAACCGCTGGCTGAGCGGCTTCTTCTCCCGCGAGGTACAGCTGCGCTGGGTGGGTCCGGCGCTGACGCGACGCGTCAAGCGCCACGACGCGGTTCCCCTCTCGTTTGCCGATGGTTTCCCGTTCCTGTTAACCAGCGAAGCCTCGCTGCGTGACCTGCAGCGTCGCTGTAAGGCCAGCGTGCAGATGGAACAATTTCGCCCGAATCTGGTGGTGACCGGTACGGAAGCCTGGGAGGAAGATACCTGGAAAGTCATCCGCATCGGCAGCGTCATTTTTGATGTCGTGAAGCCGTGCAGCCGCTGCATTTTCACCACCGTAAGTCCGGAGAAAGGCCTGAAGCATCCTTCCGGCGAACCGCTGAAAACCCTGCAATCATTCCGTACCGCGCAGGATAATGGCGACGTGGATTTCGGCCAGAATCTTATTCCGCGCTCAAGCGGAGTGATCCGCGTGGGTGACGAGGTGGAAATTCTCACCCGTGGGCCTGCGCGCGTGTACGGTGCGGGTCAGGAAGAAGAAACGGTAGAGGTTGAGACGCAAGCCAGTTCGGCAGTGGATATTCACTGGCAGGGCCGCGTTATACGGGGTAACAATCAGCAGGTGATACTTGAGCAGCTGGAGCAAGCCGGGATCCGTATCCCGTATTCCTGTCGGGCGGGTATCTGTGGTTGCTGTCGAATCAAGCTGGTCGAGGGCGATGTCAGTGCGCTGAAGAAATCCGCAATCGGTGATGACGGGACGATCCTGTGCTGTAGCTGTATTCCAAAAACGTCGATACAGCTGGAAGCTTAAACCGCCTGTTCCAGGCTGAATGAATCCACGCGCAGCTGCGGTTTCAGCCTGTCATTCATGACCTTAATGGCATCCCCGAGCTGCATCGTCCGCCCGGCAATGGTCACGCCGGGCTGGGCCAGCAGACAAAGCGCGGCATTTTCGCCAGGTTCCACCACCAGTAAACTCACCTCTTCTGCGGTATCGCTCAGATTGACGCTGGCCGCATCGCCCGTGGACGGCGTCCAGTTCATATCATGCGGCAGAAAATGCCAGCTTTTCGGCATTTGCGGTTTCAGAAAACGAATCGCCACCAGCGCGTTTAATATCAGTTCGGCACGCTGTTCTTTTGAGAGCAGCAGGTCACGGCATTTCTCTTCAAAGGAGAAATAAAGCGCAGCATCGTCTACACAAAAGCCAGACGGGGAGAAAGCGTCCGGGGTTAACATTCGACGCGCAAAACGAGAACGGAACAACATGCCATTGGCTAAATCGAGCATCATTCGATCATGCTCTTCACAAAAATACCAGCGCCAGTTATCGTCAGGTTTAATTCGCATGTGTCTCTCCCGTACCCAAACGTCCTGTACTAAAAATGTCCCATTCGCCGCTTCGTTTATAACACCATTAATAAAAGACTATAATGTCTAAATAAGCAACAGTGACGGAATATAAAACAACCAGGGCTGGAAATAAAGCCCTGGTTGTCTGATTAAGAGAAAAGATTAGATATGAGTAACGATTTCTTTTATGAGCGGCGGGCCTTTAAAAATAAAGCCGGAATAGATTTGCACCAGTGAGGCGCCCGCAGCCATCTTCTCGCGCGCAGCAATCACCGAATCGATACCACCGACACCGATTATTGGCAGACGACCTTTTAATTCGGCGGAGAGCGCCCGAATAATTTCCGTACTTTTTAATTGTACCGGACGTCCACTTAACCCACCCGCTTCGTCACAGTTTTTCATTCCCTGGACGAGGGAGCGATCGAGCGTCGTATTGGTCGCAATCACACCATCAATATTATGGCGAACTAAGCTGTCGGCAACCTGGATCAATTCTTCAGCAGAAAGATCCGGTGCGATCTTAACCGCCACCGGAACATATTTATGATGGATCGCCTGCAGCTCATTTTGTTTATTTTTAATGGCGCTGAGAAGATCGTCCAGCGCTTCACCATATTGCAGAGAACGTAGCCCCGGGGTATTCGGCGATGAAATATTCACGGCGATATAACCGGCATAGGCGTAGACTTTTTCCATACAAATCAGGTAGTCATCTTTACCCTGCTCAACCGGCGTGTCTTTATTTTTGCCAATATTGATGCCTAATACACCATCAAAATGGGCTTTTTTAACGTTTTCTAC
Source organism: Enterobacter cloacae complex sp. 277I4 (assembly GCF_050031465.1). Classification (NCBI taxonomy): domain Bacteria; kingdom Pseudomonadati; phylum Pseudomonadota; class Gammaproteobacteria; order Enterobacterales; family Enterobacteriaceae; genus Enterobacter; species Enterobacter cloacae complex sp. 277I4. The sequence goes on along the minus strand of NZ_JBLGWC010000001.1, from coordinate 1,769,767 downwards.
GAGATGATCCACGCCGAGGTTATTAAAGCCCATACGGTTGATCAGCCCCTCGGCTTCGACCAGGCGGAACAAACGCGGCTTATCATTACCCGGCTGTGGACGCGGCGTGACGGTACCGATTTCGATGGAACCAAAGCCCATCGCGCCCAGGGCATCAATGCACTCGCCATTTTTATCCAGACCTGCCGCCAGACCCAGCGGGTTTTTAAAGGTCAGACCCATGCACTGCACAGGTTTTTCCGGCACGTTCTGACGCACCAGCGCGGCCAGCGGCGTTCCCGTAATACGGCGTAATTGCTGGAATGTAAATTCATGAGCGCGCTCAGGGTCGAGCTGGAAAAGGGCTTTACGAACGAAGGGGTAGTACATGAACTCTCCTGGATTCCCGGTGTGCAAACCGGGAGGGGATTATGTGCGATCCTGCCCGGAAAGGGAATTGACCTGCGGCAAAAAAATCAGCGTAAAACGCAAACGTTTACTTCCCCGTACACTTCTTATGCGCTTTTTCGCATTTTAATTGCGGATAAATCATTTAGTGGAATAACCACGCAGTGTCACACTCCTGAAAATTGTTATGAATGTTAGATAAAAGCAAACAATTAGTTATAAGGAGCACACATGCGCGTCATCACCCTGGCCGGAAGTCCACGTTTCCCTTCTCGTTCCAGCGCCCTGCTGGAATATGCTCGCGAAAGGCTTAATGCTCTGGATGTGGAAGTGTGCCACTGGAATCTGCACAACTTTGAACCTGAGGATCTGCTCTACGCGCGCTTTGACAGTCCGGCATTGAAAACCCTGATTGAACAGCTAAAAAGTGCTGACGGGCTTATCGTCGCGACCCCGATTTATAAAGCCTCATTTTCCGGCGCACTGAAAACCTTGCTCGATCTGCTGCCTGAACGTGCACTTGATGGAAAAGTGGTGTTGCCGCTGGCTACGGGCGGCACGGTTGCCCATTTACTGGCCGTGGATTACGCCCTGAAGCCAGTACTGAACGCGTTGAAGGCGCAGGAGATCCTGCACGGCGTTTTTGCCGATAACTCGCAGGTTATCGATTACCAGCACAAACCGCATTTCACACCGAATCTGCAAACCCGGCTCGACACTGCGCTGGAGACATTCTGGCATGCCCTGCACCGTCGCGATATTCAGGCACCTGCGTTTGGACAGCCACAAGGAGTCGCACATGTTTAAAACATTTACCCGTATCAGCCTGGCTGGTCTGCTCACACTCTCGTCCCTGACCCATGCAGCAGAGACGGCACCTGACAGTTTGCGCATTGGTTACCAGAAAGGCAGCGTCAGTATGGTGCTGGCAAAAAGCCACCAGCTTCTGGAAAAACGCTTCCCACAGACCAAATTCTCCTGGGTGGAGTTTCCTGCCGGGCCACAAATGCTGGAGGCGCTGAACGTTGGAAGCATCGATTTAGGCAGTACTGGCGATATTCCACCGATCTTTGCGCAGGCGGCCGGGGCCGATCTGGTCTACGTTGGCGTTGAGCCACCAAAACCTAAAGCCGAGGTGATTCTGGTGCCGGAAAATAGCGCCATTAAAAATGTCGCCGAACTTAAAGGTCACAAAGTCGCATTCCAGAAAGGTTCCAGCTCGCACAACCTGCTACTCCGCGCCCTGCAGGAGGCCGGGCTAAAGTTCACCGATATTCAGCCCGTCTATCTGACCCCTGCTGATGCCCGCGCCGCCTTCCAGCAAGGCAATGTCGACGCGTGGGCTATCTGGGATCCTTACTACTCCGCGGCATTACTTCAGGGCGGCGTACGGGTATTGAAAGATGGCACAACCCTGAAACAGACCGGTTCGTTCTACCTTGCAGCCCGTCCGTATGCAGAGAAAAACGGTGCCTTTGTTCAGGAGGTCCTGAATACCTTTACCGAGGCCGATACCCTGACGCAAAGCCAGCGCCCGGAGAGCATCACCCTGCTGGCGAAAACCATGGGCTTACCGGAGGCGGTGATCGCGAGCTACCTCAACCACCGTCCACCCACCACCATTATCCCAGTGGACGCGCATGTTGCAGCCCTGCAACAACAGACTGCCGACCTCTTTTATCAAAACCGCTTAGTACCAAAACAGGTGAACATTCGCGAACGCATCTGGCAACCCGCAGCCAAAGAAGGAGCCAAATCATGAGTCTGAATCTTTTCTGGTTTTTACCCACCCACGGTGATGGACACTATCTTGGTACCGAAGAAGGGTCGCGCCCGGTTGACCACGGCTATCTGCAGCAGATTGCGCAGGCGGCAGACCGAATCGGTTTCACCGGCGTGCTGATCCCCACCGGACGCTCGTGCGAAGACGCCTGGCTGGTCGCCGCGTCGATGATCCCGGTCACCCAGCGCCTGAAATTCCTGGTGGCATTACGTCCGAGCGTGGTTTCTCCGACCGTTGCCGCGCGTCAGGCGGCAACGCTCGACAGGCTCTCCAACGGACGCGCGCTGTTTAACCTGGTCACCGGCAGCGATCCGCAGGAACTGGCCGGTGACGGCGTGTTCCTCGATCATACGGAACGCTATGAGGCCTCCGCCGAGTTTACCCGCGTCTGGCGACGTCTGCTTGAGGGCGAAACGGTCACCTTCGATGGCAAGCATATTCATGTTCGCGACGCGAAACTCTACTTTCCTCCGGTACAGCAGCCGCGTCCACCGCTCTACTTCGGCGGATCGTCGGATGTGGCACAGGATCTGGCGGCAGAACAGGTCGATCTCTATCTGACCTGGGGGGAGCCACCTGAACTGGTGAAAGAGAAAATTGCCCAGGTGCAGGCCAAAGCCGCCGCCCACGGCCGCAAGGTGCGCTTTGGCATTCGCCTGCACGTGATTGTGCGTGAAACCAACGAAGAGGCCTGGCAGGCCGCTGACCGGCTGATCTCGCATCTGGACGATGAAACCATCGCCAAAGCGCAGGCGGCGTTTGCGAAAACCGACTCCGTTGGACAGCACCGGATGGCTTCGTTACATAACGGCAAACGCGAGAACCTGGAGATCAGCCCCAATCTCTGGGCGGGTGTCGGCCTAGTACGCGGTGGCGCAGGTACTGCGCTGGTGGGTGACGGCCCGACCGTGGCGGCGCGTATCAACGAATATGCCGAGCTGGGTATCGACAGCTTTATCCTCTCGGGCTATCCGCATCTTGAGGAGGCATACAAAGTGGGAGAACTGCTGTTCCCGCATCTGGATGTCGCTATCCCGGACATTCCGCAGCCCCGCCAGCTGCAGCTTCAGGGCGAAGCCGTGGCCAACGAGTTTATTCCGCGAAAAGTCGCGCAAAGCTAAGGAGTGGCTATGTCTCTCACCACACAAAAATGGCTGTTGCGCGCCGCCCCGTGGTTTTTACCTGTCGGCATTGTCCTTATCTGGCAACTGGCCTCCTCCACCGGCTGGCTGTCGAGCCGTATCCTGCCCTCTCCGGAGGGCGTGATCGAAGCCTTCTGGTCGCTGAGTGACAGCGGCGAGCTGTGGCAGCACCTGGCCATTAGCTCCTGGCGCGCGGTGATTGGGTTTGCCATCGGCGGGAGCATCGGCCTGACGCTGGGGTTGATCAGCGGCCTGTCCCGCTGGGGGGAACGGTTGCTGGATACCTCCATTCAGATGCTGCGCAACGTACCGCATCTGGCGCTGATCCCTCTGGTCATTCTGTGGTTTGGTATTGATGAGAGCGCCAAAATTTTCCTCGTGGCGCTGGGCACGCTGTTCCCGATTTACATCAATACCTGGCATGGGATCCGCAATATCGATCGCGGGCTGGTTGAGATGGCACGCAGCTACGGATTATCAGGATTTGCCCTGTTTATCAACGTGCTGCTGCCGGGCGCCCTGCCCTCCATTATGGTTGGCGTTCGCTTTGCGCTCGGCCTGATGTGGCTGACGCTGATCGTCGCGGAGACCATTTCAGCCAACTCCGGCATTAGCTATCTGGCAATGAACGCCCGCGAATTCCTGCAAACGGACGTGGTGGTAGTCGCCATTATCCTTTATGCCCTGCTGGGCAAACTTGCTGACGTCAGCGCCCAGTGGCTGGAACGCAACTGGCTGCGCTGGAACCCGGCCTATTTCTCTCAGGAGGCGAAAGCATGAATACTGCCCGACTCACTCAGGGGACACCGCTGTTACTTAACGGCGTCACGAAACGCTACGGCGACAAAACCATTCTTAACGCCCTGGATCTGCATATCCCCGCCGGACAATTTGTGGCCGTTGTCGGCCGCAGCGGCGGCGGCAAGAGTACGCTGCTGCGCCTGTTAGCCGGACTGGAAGCGCCGAATGGAGGGGAGATTCTGGCAGGGACAACGCCGCTGGCCAATATTCAGGATGATACTCGCATGATGTTTCAGGATGCGCGCCTGCTGCCCTGGAAAACGGTGATCGATAACGTCGGGCTGGGGCTGAAAGGTCACTGGCGGGAGGAGGCGCGTCAGGCGCTGGCCGCCGTCGGGCTGGAGGATCGCGCCGGTGACTGGCCTGCGGCCCTCTCAGGCGGGCAAAAACAGCGCGTAGCGCTGGCGCGTGCGTTGATACATCGTCCAGGCCTGCTGCTGCTCGATGAGCCGCTCGGGGCACTTGATGCCCTGACGCGGATTGAAATGCAGGATTTAATTGCCTCGCTCTGGCAGGAGCACGGTTTTACGGTCCTGCTGGTGACGCACGACGTGAGCGAAGCCGTCGCCATGGCCGACCGGGTGCTGTTAATAGAAGAGGGAAAAATTGGTCTGGATCTGACGGTGGATATTCCACGCCCTCGCCGTGTGGGATCGGCAAGACTGGCAGAGCTGGAAGCGGAGGTGCTGGAGCGGGTGATGAGGCGCGGTGTGAATGAGCGCGCCTTGATTACGGCTAATACCTGATGCCTTCACCCGGCCCTCTCCCACGGGGAGAGGGTGGGATTAACGTTTATATTACGCCAGCGCCTTCGAAATCTTCTCGTACAGATCGCCTGAGAGATTTTCCAGCCCTTTAAGCTGCTCAAGCGCGGCACGCATCTTCGCCTGGCGCTGCGCATCGTAGCGTTTCAGGCGGATCAGCGGCTCAATCAGACGTGATGCCACCTGCGGGTTACGGCTGTTCAACTCGGTCAGCATTTCTACCATGAACTGATAACCGCTGCCGTCTTCCGCGTGGAACGCAGCCGGGTTGCTGCTGGCAAACGCGCCAATCAGGGAGCGGACGCGGTTCGGGTTGCTCATGGTAAAGGAGCGATGCTTCAGCAGGCTGCGCACGTTGCTGAGCGCATCGGCTGCCGGACTGGTCGCCTGCAGAATGAACCACTTGTCCATAACCAGGCCATCCTGGTACCACTTGTCGTCATACTCTTGCATCAGCGCATCACGGCACGGTAACTCGGCTGCCACGCTTGCCGCCAGGGCGGCGAGCGCGTCGGTCATATTATCCGCTTCGTGATACTGCTTACTCACCAGCGTGTTCGCCAGGTCTGTTTCACCAAAGGCCAGGTAGCGCAGACAGGTATTGCGCAGGGAACGTTTACCAATGTCGCCATGTTCCACGCGGTACGCATCCAGCTTGTTGGCGTTGTAGATCGCCAGGAACTCATCCGCCAGTTCGGCCGCCAGCGTGCGAGTCAGCGCTTCACGCACAGCCACGATGGCAATAGGATCGATGGTCTCGAACAGCTCAGCGATTTCGGTCGCGGACGGCAACGTCAGGATTTCAGCCGCGAGGGCCGGATCAATCTGTTCATCCAGCAGAACCGCACGGAACGCGTCAGCCACGTGAACCGGCAGCGACAGCGGCTGGCCCTGCTGATGACGATTAACGTTCAGCTTGATGTATGTCGCGAGCAGGCTTTGCGCGGCATCCCAGCGGGAGAAATCGTTGCGCGCGTGACGCATCAGGAACGTCAGCTGTTGATCGCTCCACTTGTACTCCAGCTTCACTGGTGCAGAGAATTCACACAGCAGCGCAGGCACAGGCTGGAAATAGACGTTATCGAAGATAAAGGTCTGCTCTGCCTGGGTCACGTTCAGCACGTGGTGTACCGGATGACCGCCCTTCTGCAGCGGGATCACTTTGCCTTCGTTATCATACAGTTCAATGCTGAACGGAATGTGCAGCGGATATTTTTCTTCCTGCTCAGCCGTTGGCGGCGTGCGTTGGCTGATGGTCAGGGTGTACTGCTCGGTCTCCGGATTGTAATCGTCTTTAACGGTGACAATCGGCGTACCGGCCTGGCTGTACCAGCGGCGGAAGTGAGAGAGATCCACATTCGACGCATCTTCCATTGCCTGCACAAAATCATCGCAGGTGGCGGCGCTGCCGTCGTGACGCTCGAAATAGAGCTGCATCCCTTTCTGGAAGTTCTCCTCGCCCAGCAGGGTGTGGATCATACGGATAATTTCCGCCCCTTTTTCATACACCGTCAGGGTGTAGAAGTTATTCATCTCGATGACTTTGTCCGGACGAATTGGGTGCGCCATCGGACTGGCATCTTCCGCGAACTGCAACCCACGCATGGTGCGCACGTTGTTGATGCGGTTAACCGCCCGCGAGCCCAGATCGGAGCTGAACTCCTGGTCACGGAATACGGTCAGGCCTTCTTTAAGGCTCAGCTGGAACCAGTCGCGGCAGGTGACGCGGTTACCGGTCCAGTTATGGAAATATTCGTGGCCAATAACGCGCTCGATATCGAGGTAGTCTTTATCGGTGGCGGTATCGGTACGGGCCAGCACGTATTTGGAGTTAAAGATGTTGAGACCTTTGTTCTCCATCGCGCCCATGTTGAAGAAGTCGACGGCGACAATCATATAGATGTCGAGATCGTATTCCAGACCAAAACGCTCTTCGTCCCATTTCATGGAGTTGATGAGCGAGGTCATCGCCCATGGCGCGCGATCGAGGTTGCCACGGTCAACGAACAGTTCCAGCGCCACTTCTCGGCCAGAACGGGTTTTGAAGGTGTCACGTAAGACGTCGAAATCACCCGCCACCAGCGCAAACAGGTAGCATGGTTTCGGGAACGGATCCTGCCACTGTACCCAGTGACGGCCGTTTTCCAGCTCACCCTCACCCACGCGGTTACCGTTAGAGAGCAGGAAAGGATAAAGCGTTTTATCCGCGATGATTTTGGTGGTAAAGCGCGCCAGCACGTCCGGACGGTCAAGATACCAGGTGATGTGGCGGAAACCTTCCGCTTCACACTGGGTGCACAGCGCCACGCCAGACTGGTAGAGCCCTTCCAGCGCCGTATTGGCGGCAGGGCTGATTTCATTCACGATGCGCAGCGTAAAGCGTTCCGGCAGGTTATCGATCACCAGCTGGTTGTCTTCTTCTTTATAGTCAGTCCAGGCTGCATCATTAATATGCAGGGAGACCAGCGTCAGGTCTTCACCATCCAGACGCAGCGGCACTGCCGTCGCGCTCTGGCGCGTCACCTGGCTTACCGCCGTCACAACGGTTTTAGTGGCATCCAGGTCAAAAGTCAGATCGATATCGCTAATCAGGTAATCCGGCGCACGATAGTCGTGGCGGTATTTGGCTTGTGGCTGTTGTGTCATAGAAAACCTTATGCATCGTTTGTCGAATAACGATTCCAGTCTATTCCTGTTGTGTAGATCGCGCTATGCAGAATGTTCATCTTTTCAGGTACAAACACCCTTTTTGCTACATTTGTATAACACGGGGCACAAAATGCCCTCGACCATAAAGAGCGCTTATGTTGTGATCGGGGTTCAATAAATCACTAAACAAGGTATACTCCGGAGTTGTTTATTGTACTAAACGCTCCTGTGAGAGGATGCTACTGCGCACCTATGACTCGATTCGCTTCTCCTGTTCTGCATACGTTGCTGGATACCGACGCGTATAAACTGCACATGCAGCAAGCCGTTTTCCACCATTACTATGATGTTGATGTTGCGGCGGAATTCCGCTGTCGTGGCGACGACTTGCTCGGTATCTACGCAGATTCCATTCGTGAACAGGTCGATGCTATGCAGCATCTGACGTTGCAGGACGACGAATACCAGTGGCTTTCCGGCCTGCCTTTCTTTAAAGCGGACTATCTGAACTGGCTGCGCGACTTCCGTTATAAGCCAGAGCAGGTCACCGTCACGAATGATAACGGCAAGCTGGATATTCGCCTTGAAGGCCCATGGCGTGAAGTGATCATGTGGGAAGTTCCGCTGCTGGCCGTGATCAGCGAGCTGGCTCACCGCTACCGTTCGCCGGAAACAGGGGTGACTCAGGCACTGGCCGCGCTGGAAAACAAACTCTCAGGGTTTGCCACCCTGACGGATGGGCTGGATATGTCCCGCTTCCGTCTGATGGACTTTGGCACGCGTCGCCGTTTCTCCCGCGACGTTCAGCAGGCCATTGTTCAGCGTCTGCAGCAAGAGTCGTGGTTCATGGGCACCAGTAATTACGATCTGGCACGTCGTCTGAACCTGACACCCATGGGTACCCAGGCGCATGAATGGTTCCAGGCGCATCAGCAGATCAGTCCAGATCTGGCCAACAGCCAACGCGCCGCACTGGCCGCGTGGCTTGACGAGTATCCGAATCAACTCGGCATCGCCCTGACCGACTGCATCACCATGGATGCGTTCCTGCGTGATTTCGGCCCTGAGTTCGCTGAGCGTTACCAGGGGTTACGTCATGACTCCGGGGATCCGGTTGAATGGGGTGAGAAGGCGATAGCGCATTACGAAAAACTCGGCATCGACCCGATGAGCAAGGTGCTGGTCTTCTCCGACAACCTCGATCTCGCGAAAGCGGTTGAACTCTATCGCCATTTCAGTACCCGAGTGAACCTGAGCTTCGGGATTGGCACCCGTTTAACCTGCGACATCCCTCAGGTAAAACCGCTGAATATCGTGATAAAACTGGTGGAATGTAACGGCAAGCCGGTAGCCAAGCTCTCCGATAGCCCGGGTAAAACCATCTGTCATGATAAAGCGTTTGTCCGCGCGTTACGCAAAGCTTTCGATCTCCCTCAGGTCAAAAAAGCCAGTTAAGCGCTTAAGGGAGCCAAATGGCTCCCTACTTCTTATTTATTTCTTAATTCTTCTCTTTTGACTGCGAAATTTACTTGTCTGATAGCGGATGGCAGGTAACATAGATATCCCCCCATTTGGGTGGACAAGTGTTTATTTTTTCCGACTATTAACAGAGAGAATATTATGAGCGTTGTGCCTGTAGCCGACGTACTCCAGGGCCGTGTCGCCGAAGACCTAGAAGTCACCGTGCGCGGATGGGTGCGTACCCGCCGAGATTCTAAAGCTGGCATCTCCTTCCTTGCCGTCTATGACGGTTCCTGCTTTGATCCTGTACAGGCCGTCATTAATAATTCTCTGCCCAATTACAATGATGACGTTCTGCACCTGACAACCGGTTGTTCCGTAATTGTTACCGGCGTGGTTGTCGCATCACCGGGTCAGGGTCAGAGTTTCGAAATTCAGGCCACTGCCGTTGAAGTGACCGGCTGGGTTGAAGATCCTGATACCTACCCGATGGCCGCAAAACGTCACAGCATCGAATATCTGCGTGAAGTGGCTCACCTGCGTCCACGCACCAACCTGATTGGTGCGGTGGCCCGTGTCCGCCACACGCTGGCGCAGGCACTGCATCGCTTCTTCGATGAGCAGGGTTATTTCTGGGTATCTACCCCGCTGATCACCGCCTCCGATACCGAAGGCGCTGGCGAGATGTTCCGCGTTTCTACGCTGGATCTGGAAAACCTGCCGCGCACGCCGGAAGGTAAAGTGGACTTTGACAAAGACTTCTTTGGTAAAGAAGCCTTCCTGACGGTATCCGGCCAGCTCAACGGCGAAACCTACGCCTGTGCGCTGTCTAAAATCTATACCTTCGGCCCAACCTTCCGAGCGGAAAACTCCAACACCAGCCGCCACCTGGCAGAATTCTGGATGCTGGAGCCTGAAGTGGCTTTCGCAGATCTGAACGATGTCGCTGGCCTGGCGGAAGCCATGCTCAAGTACGTCTTCAAAGCGGTACTGGAAGAACGTGCTGATGATATGAAATTCTTCGCTGAGCGTGTCGATAACGAAGCGATTGCACGTCTGGAGCGCTTTGTTTCCTCCGACTTTGCCCAGGTGGATTACACCGATGCGGTCGCTATTCTCGAGAAATGCGGTGAGAAGTTTGAGAACCCGGTTTACTGGGGCGTGGATCTCTCTTCCGAGCATGAGCGTTACCTGGCTGAGAAGCACTTCAAAGCACCGGTTGTTGTGAAAAACTACCCGAAAGACATTAAGGCGTTCTATATGCGCCTTAACGAAGACGGTAAAACCGTTGCCGCAATGGACGTACTGGCGCCGGGCATTGGTGAAATTATCGGTGGTTCCCAGCGTGAAGAGCGTCTGGACGTGCTGGATGCGCGCATGCAAGAGATGGGGCTCAATCCGGCGGATTACAGCTGGTATCGCGATCTGCGCCGTTACGGTACTGTGCCACACTCAGGCTTTGGTCTGGGCTTCGAACGTCTGATCGCCTACGTCACGGGTGTTCAGAACGTACGTGACGTTATTCCGTTCCCACGTACGCCGCGTAATGCTAGCTTCTAAGTAACCAAAATCATAATGGCCAGCATTTGCTGGCCATTATTTTATTCTGCTCTGTCAATTTTCGTCAGCGTAAAGTAAGCACCTTTCAACTTTGACCCCGTCACAACCACTAGTTGTTACGTTTTGTTTCCACGAAATATCTACGAACAAAAAATAAACCCTATTCTTATTGCGATTATTTAATCCTCAAGCAATAGCACAAATTTCAACCAAAATCACAGCCATCCAGAAGTCCTTTTGGGGTCATAAGAAAAAATGAGTCGTTGAAGGTGCGCGTATACGAATTGCCTTTATCTAAATTAATTATAAGGAATTCATATATATAGGAATCTGCTTGTCGTTTAATTCGCCAGGTCTTTCTGAAATTTGAGGTGGTTCACAAAGTTCCGAAAAATACACATTTAGTTACATATAATTTCTTTTTGTTACTCAATCTTGAAAACTGTAGCACTTTCAGGCTAGCGAAACGGTTCTATGAATGGAAAGATGCCTGACAGATACATAAAGACACCAAACTCTCATCAATAGTTCCGGAAATATTTATTGACGGAATTTATTGGCGGCAGTGGCGAGTGTCATAAAAAAACCAATGAGGGTAATAAATAATGATGAAGCGCAATATTCTGGCAGTGGTAATCCCTGCCCTGCTGGTAGCCGGTGCAGCTAACGCTGCAGAAATCTATAACAAAAACGGCAACAAACTGGATCTGTACGGGAAAGTGGTTGGTGAGCACGATTTCGTGACCTCCGGTGACAACACAGACAGCAGCGATGCGACCTATGCTCAGATCGGTTTCAAAGGCGAAACCCAAATCAACGACCAACTGACCGGTTACGGCCAGTGGGAATACCGTGCTCTGGCAAGCCAGCCAGAAAGCAGCCAGACTCAGCGTACCCGTCTGGCGTTCGCTGGCCTGAAAGCTGGTGATGCAGGTTCCATCGACTACGGCCGTAACTACGGTATCGTTTACGATGTAGAATCTTACACCGATATGGCGCCATCCTACTCAGGTATGACCTGGGCTAACTACTCTGATAACTTCATGACCGGCCGTACCACTGGCGTTCTGACCTATCGTAACTCTGACTTCTTCGGTCTGGTTGATGGTCTGAGCCTGGGCCTGCAGTATCAGGGTAAAAACGATCGTACCGACGTTAGAACCGCTAATGGTGACGGTTTTGGTACCTCTGTTGGTTATGAATTCGGCGAAGGTTTCGGCCTGATCGGCGCATACAGCAACTCTGACCGTACTAACCTGCAGACCGCTGACGGTAAAGGCGAGAAAGCGGAAGCATGGGCTGTTGGTGCTAAGTACGACGCGAACAACATCTACCTGGCAACCACCTACGCTGAAACCCGCAACATGACCCGTGAAGAAGACGGTTCATTCGCAAACAAAACTCAGAACTTCGAAGTTATCGCTCAGTACCAGTTCGACTTCGGTCTGCGTCCATCCGTGTCCTACGTTCAGTCTAAAGGTAAAAACCTGGCTCAGCGCGGCACCTTCGCGGGCGGCGATGCTGACCTGCAGAAATTTGTTGAACTCGGTGCAACTTACTACTTCAACAAAAACTTCAACATCTATGTTGACTACCAGCTGAATCTGATCGACGACACCGACTACTCTCGTAGCGTGGGTATCGTGAACGGTAAAGACGACCAGGTTGCAATGGCTGTAACTTACCAGTTCTAATCAGTACACCACTTTGTTATATGCTTAATGAACAGGGCTTCGGCCCTGTTTTTTTATGCCTGACAGAAAATAATGGCGACTTTTGAAAAGCCGCACGCTTTTCGTCGCAAACGGTTGGCATTTTGTAAATCTACCGTTAACCTGATAGCGGATTTCACTTCTGTAATCACAATGGAACTTCGTCATGTTTGAGAACATTACCGCCGCTCCTGCCGACCCTATTCTGGGCCTGGCCGATCTGTTTCGTGCCGACGACCGCCCTGGCAAAATCAACCTGGGTATTGGTGTATATAAAGATGAAACCGGCAAAACCCCGGTACTGACCAGCGTAAAAAAAGCTGAGCAGTATCTGCTGGAAAATGAAACCACCAAGAACTACCTCGGTATTGATGGTATCCCTGAGTTTGGTCGTTGCACGCAGGAGCTGCTGTTCGGTAAAGGTAGTACAATTGTGAGCGACAAACGCGCGCGCACAGCACAAACGCCTGGCGGTACCGGCGCACTGCGCGTGGCGGCGGATTTCCTTGCAAAAAATACCGCTGTTAAGCGCGTATGGGTAAGCAACCCAAGTTGGCCGAACCATAAGAGCGTCTTTAACTCTGCGGGTCTGGAAGTGCGCGAATATGCCTACTACGACGCCGCAAATCACGCTCTGGACTTCGACGGTCTGCTGGCGAGCCTGAGTGAAGCCCAGGCGGGCGACGTGGTACTGTTCCACGGCTGCTGCCACAACCCAACCGGCATTGATCCGACGCTTGAACAGTGGGAACAGCTGGCGAAACTGTCTGTCGAAAAAGGCTGGCTGCCGCTGTTTGACTTCGCTTACCAGGGCTTCGCCCGTGGTCTGGAAGAAGATGCTGAAGGTCTGCGCGCTTTCGCAGCCGTCCATCAGGAGCTGATCGTTGCTAGCTCCTACTCCAAGAACTTTGGCCTGTACAATGAGCGTGTTGGTGCCTGCACGCTGGTCGCAGCAAACGAAGAGACTGCCGATCGTGCGTTCAGCCAGATGAAATCAGTTATCCGCGCTAACTACTCTAACCCACCAGCACACGGTGCCTCTGTCGTTGCCACCATCCTGAGCAACGATGCGCTCCGCGCGATTTGGGAACAAGAGCTCAACGATATGCGTCAGCGTATTCAGCGCATGCGCCTGCTGTTTGTGAACACCCTGGCAGAGAAAGGTGCAGACCGTGATTTCAGCTTTATTACTAAGCAGAACGGTATGTTCTCTTTCAGTGGCCTGACCAAAGAACAGGTTCTGCGTCTGCGTGAAGAGTTTGGCGTGTACGCCGTGGCCTCTGGCCGCGTGAACGTTGCAGGTATGACCCCTGACAACATGGCGCCACTGTGCGAAGCGATTGTCGCCGTACTGTAATGTAATTAGCGCCCACAAAAAAGCCTGCACAATGCAGGCTTTTTTTATTATCCGGATTTACCAGACAGGCATTTCATCCTGAAGGAAGGGGTTATGCACCCGCTCGTAGCCCAGCGTCGACATCGGGCCGTGTCCAGGGATAAACGTCACGTCATCACCCAGTGGCAATAACTTCTGTTTAATCGACTGGATCAGCTGTCCGTGGTCGCCACGCGGAAAATCGCTGCGCCCTACGCCACCTTTGAAAATCACATCTCCGGAAATCAGCAGACGGGACTGGTCATCAAAGAAGACAATATGGCCTGGCGTATGCCCAGGACAATGCAACACCTGTAAAGTCACATTCCCTACGTTCACACGCTCTCCTTCGTTTAACCAGCGATCGGGCGTCAATGGCTGACACTCATCGAGGCCAAACATGCGGCTTTGGGCTGGCAAACCCTGCAGCCAGAACTCATCTTCTTTTTCCGGACCGATCACCGGCACTCCATAGTGCTGTGCCAGCTCCGCCGCTGCGCCGACATGGTCAAGGTGACCATGCGTCAGTAAAATCTGCATCAGCGTCACACCGCTTTCTGCAACTTCCTGTTTGATCTTCTCAGCGTCACCGCCGGGATCGACAAGCGCGGCCAGTTTGGTTTGCTCACACCAGATCAATGAACAATTCTGGGAGAACGCCGTAACCGGAATAATACGATAGTTCATACTGCTCCTGTGTTTCGTTATTACCAGTGCCGAACTGGACCGGTATCAATATGCACAAAGTTACTACTTGGGTAATATCCTACACCACCTGCGCGCATAGATAACGCAGCTTTGCGAATATTGGCTAACGAAACGCCTTCAATATGGAAATCCATTGCCTGTCCCCTGGTGTGATAGCTTTTTTTCGCTACCCCACGGCTGCGGGCGCGCAATTCATTATTGGTATCAATGGAACGATAACCCGAAATGAGTTGCACCGGCTTGCTGGTACCCAGCAGGCCCTGAAGGCGGAACAACTGGTCAAATAATCCTGGGTCGATGGCTTTTACTTTATTCGCGCGGAAATCACGGAAAAAATGGTTAAGTCTTGCTAATTCATCCTGAATATAGCCTCTGCCATCGAAGAATTCCGCTTTTAGCGACTCACCAGTATGCAGATTGTTGAGCGTTAAAATACGCGGACGAGGTGTCGAGAGGGTGGCAAATGCTGGCGTCGGCAGGATGGCCGCTGCGCCGAGCGCAACGCCACCTAACGCCAGCAGTTTGCGGCGATTAGCGTCAAATTTGTCCATGATAATCAGGTCTACAGGTCAAAGAAATCGTAATATGCTTAGCGCACGAAGGGCACCTTAACTGGCAAAGCCGACGACGTCAAGGCACCCAACCCCAGCAAACACGCGGCTTCCAGCCATATCGCCACGTATTTGCCCTAACTTACGACAACCTATTTTCCCGAACTGCTTCATTTACCTGATTAATTGTTCAGCTTTTGGCAAAATTTGTGCGCCGGATCGCGCCGTGAGATCATAATTGTAAATATCTGTACGATACTGGGTACGTCCATCTTCGCCAACAAACGCCGTCAGATAGTAAAGATTGACCGGTATATTGTGTCGAATGTTAACGTAACGGGTGTCCCCCTGCTTGAGGGCATCGGAAATCCGCGTGTCGTTCCAGCCCGCATCCTGCAACAGCATATTCGCCAGTTCCGATGCCTTATTCACACGAACGCAGCCTGAGCTGAGCGCACGGGCATCTTTCTGGAACAGGTTATGGTTCGGCGTATCATGCAGATAGATAGCGTCCGAACTTGGCATGTTGAATTTATAGCGCCCCAGCGAGTTATGCGCACCCGGTGCCTGCTGGAAACGGAATGGCAGGTTCGACGGCGTAATTGTTGACCAGTCAACCATCCACGGATCGATCGTCTCTTTGCTGTTCCAGCCGCGGATCACCGTATAGTTATGACGCTCCAGATAGCCAGGATCGTTCCAGACCTTAGGCAGAATATCCTTGCGCGCCAGCGTCGGTGGCACGTTCCACGGCGGGTTTACCACCACGTTATTCAGGGCACTGCTCATCATCGGCGTTTTACGGTCAGGACGTCCGACAATCACACGCGACGCCAGCACCTCGCTACCGTTCTGATAATAAACCAGCGAATACGCTGGAATATTCACCATAATCCCGGTCGACAGTGTTCCCGGCAGCAGACGTAAACGCTGGATATTCAGCGCCAGCACCCCAGCACGCTGGGCAGGCGAGACGTTCAGCCAGTCGCGGGTGGATGGACCGATCACCCCGTCTGCGCCCAGCCCCTGCGCGGCCTGGAACTGCTTAACCGCCGCGACCAGTTCGCGATCGTAGGCGGCGGGTTTGTTGCTCTGTGCAACGGCCTTTTTCTCTTTTACCGGGGCCGACGGGCTGACGACCGCGCTTTGCGTATCGTCGCCAGGCAGCGCAATCTTAGGACCGCTTTCGAGAATGCCGGAGCGTTTCATAATTTCGCGGATCGCCGGGACATCGCTGCTCCACTGTCCCGGACGAAGCGTGGTTGTGCCACGCACCTGAGGCCACGGGCGGGAATCCGCAACCAGCTCAAGCAGCGACTGATGCATGGTGGCATACTGCGGATGGGCCGGCGCCAGGCTTGCGATAAAGCGCGGCAGGTCACCGTTGTCCAGCGCCAGTTGCCACTGGTTAATGACCGACAGCGCAGGCGTCGCCAGCTTGTATGTTTTTTGACTGTATAACCAGCGGTTGCCATTGACCGGAATGCCCGCCACGAACTGGAGGTAGCCCATCATGGCATCAGACAGCACCACATCACGCGCCTGACCGGTAACGGCTGGATCGGTGAGGAGCTCAACCCAAGTGGTGAATTGCGGCTGAAAACCTGCAATGGCGACTTCCGCCAGCTGCTGCTGGAAAGCGCGCACGGCGTCCCGGTTTTCCCACATCGGCTTCATATCACGCGCGGCATAAAGCAGCGTAAGCTGGTTAATGTAGGCAGGCGTGTATCCTGCTGGAAGCCCGGTTAGAAGCTGCTGGCGGAGCGCGCCGGTGTCGATACCTTCGGGTAGCGGTCTGATACCCGCTAAAATGGCCGTTGCCGGAGATTGATCCAGCGGTTGTGACAGCGACGTCGGCTGCGCCCCCATCGTCGCGGAACTGTCTGACGGTACAACTTCAGGCTCATCGGCCTGAGCGCTTAACAGTGGAGCAAACATCACCGCCAGACACAAACTCAACGCTGACAGCTGATGACCACGATTTTTCTTTAGCAACATCCCTTGCCCCCTGTTTTCTCACGACATGCCCATCACACTGGGGCTTTTATTCATTATAGGAAGGCACAAACGCAGTTGCCTTACCTTATGTAAAGAAGTTTAAAGATAACGCAGCCGTAAGCATAAGTTAAGCGTAAAAAAAAGCGGCGCTAATGCGCCGCGCTTTGTAACAACACGCCTCAGGAGGCGTCTGCCGTGCCCGGTAAGGACTCCGGCGGCTGCGGAGCAAAGCCACGCAGGCCTACAACATGAACGTGCTCGCTGTTCTGGAACACTTTACGCACCAGTTTATAGGTTGTGCCTTTTTCCGGACTAATATTTTCCGGTGCCGCAATGATGAGCTGCATATCCAGACGTTCGCAGAGCTCAAACAGCGTGGCGATGGAGCGGGCATCCAGACGCGCTGCCTCATCAAGGAACAGCAGACGGCATGGGGAAATATCTTTGCCGCGCAGACGACGCGCTTCATCTTCCCAGCTCTGCACCACCATCACCAGAATCGACATCCCGGTACCGATAGCTTCACCGGTCGACAGTGCCCCGGATTCCGCACGCAGCCAGCCATCTGAACCACGGTTAACCTCAACTTCCATCTCCAGGTAGTTACGGTAATCCAGCAGCTCTTCACCGATGGTTTGCGGCGTACGTTGCCCCATATCAATCTGCGGATTCAGACGCTGATACAGCTTCGCCAGCGCTTCAGAGAAGGTCAGACGGTTGCTGTTAAACAGATCCTGATGCTGTTCATGCTGCTCAGAGAGCACATCCAGCAGCGTAGAGTGCGCTTCACGGACGTTTACATTCAGACGTACGCTGTTCACCTGACCAAACGATACGCTCTGCAGACCCTGGTTCAGCTGGCGAATACGGTTCTGCTCGCGCTGAATGGTCTTGCGGATGATGTTCGCCACGCTACGGGAGCTGATAGCCAGCTTCTGTTCACGGGAGGTCAGTTCTTCCGTCAGGCGCCCCAGTTCAATTTCCATCTGTTCAATGGCTTCGACCGGATCGTCGGTACGGATGATGTCCTGACGAATACGCTCACGCAGATGCTGGTATACCGCAACGAAGAACTGAATTTTACGCTCAGGACGCTTCGGATCTTCAGACATACGCAGCACATCGCGCAGATGTTCGTTATCTGCCACCGCCAGACGCAGCGCACCCAACGCCTTATCCGACATAGATCGCAGTTCATCCGCAGAGAGGTACGCCAGTTCACGACGATGCAGACGGCGTTCAACATTATTGTCTTTCACCATGCGCATCACCGCGCACCAGCCAGCCTTCGCAGATACCACCTGCTCGCGCATTTCGTGATAGTCGCGCTCAAGCTTGCGCAGGCGGCGAGTCAGGTTATCCATCTCCGCTTCACAGAAGGTCAGCGCTTTT
This sequence comes from Enterobacter cloacae complex sp. 277I4, assembly GCF_050031465.1. NCBI lineage: Bacteria > Pseudomonadati > Pseudomonadota > Gammaproteobacteria > Enterobacterales > Enterobacteriaceae > Enterobacter > Enterobacter cloacae complex sp. 277I4. The sequence continues at coordinate 1,751,484 of NZ_JBLGWC010000001.1, read as the reverse complement.
TCCAGCTGATTACGACGCGCGCGGTTATTGCTCAGCTGGGCATGCAGCTCATCACGACGAACACGCGCCCGCTCTTCTGCCCCGCTGTCGGCACGGACGCCGATATCCTGCAGCTCTTTTTGCAGATCGTTTAACAGCTCTTTCTTGGTATCAAAGGAGCTTTTTAGCGAGGCCAGAACCTGGTTGTACTGGTTCAACTGGGCCGCGTGGCTACGCATCGCTTCACGGGCACGCGTACGTTCCGCTTCAGCCTGCTCAAGGCGCTGGCGTAATTTCTCGTTCAGATCGCTGTTACCGCTCAGCATTTCCGCCGAGTCAGAGTAGCCGAAGTGAGCGCGACGCTGCACCACTTCCGTCAGGGCAAACGCCTGCTGGCGTGCTTCACGCTGCACCTGCTGGGACCAGGCATAATCTTCTTTTAGCTGCTCAAACTGCTCTGGATCGCTTTGAAGCACCGAAACGACCGGCTCCAGCTTCGCCAGCTGATTACCGTGTTGCTGAACGAAGCGTGCGGCTTCCTGCGCTTCATCCAGACGTTCCTGGATTTCATCCACACGGTCAGCCAGCGTATCGTCCGCCAGCAGATTCAGACGCGGCAGAATGCGGTTAAGGGCAGCAACGCCCTCTTTCGCCTGTTCAAACTGAACGCGGCTCTGCTGGTTGTCATTTTCATGGCTGGCAATTGCGCGCTCAAGCTCGCCACGGCGGGTGTTGAGCTTGCGAATTTCCGCTTCCGGGTCAGCCTCAAAGGCCACTCCCAGATGGCTACCGATAAAGCGGCTAAATGCCTGATGCAGGCGCTGGGTTTTCTGCACGTCAAACGACAACGTCGCAAAACGTTCAGACAGTGTTTCACGCTCAGCGTGCAGGCTCTCAATACGACTTTCACGCGCGGCGCGGCCAAACAGAGGAAGTTCCGGGAAGCGCGAGTAACGCCACTGACGGTCAGCGATTTTCACCACTACCGCTTTTTCCAGCTCGTCAACGCTGAACACGCTGTCATCGAACGACTGCGGATCCCCTTCGATCAAATAGAGATCTTCCGGGCAATCTTCCAGCCCTTCGAGCTGTTCGGCAATCAGAGACAGATCCGGCACCACAATCGCGTTACGCGACGGGCCATACAGCGCGGAGAAGTACGGCGCATCGTCCAGACCCACGTCATCATAAATTTCTGACAGCAGTACGCCACCGAAACGCTCCGCCAGCGTATTCAGGCGTGCATCTTCCGCACCGCCCGGCTGGCTTAAGCGTTCAATCTCTTCGTCAACCTCGCGCTTGCGCGCGCCAACTTCATCACGCTCAACAATCGCCTCGCGCTCGCGCTCAAGCAGCTGTTGCAGATATTCGGTCACTTCCTGGCTGGATTCGAACGTTTCACCGCACTGTTCGCTGAGCTGGTTCAGGCTGCTTTGCGCCGCCAGCCAGACGGGTGCGCGTTGCAACAGCGTCTGCGAGCGGGACTGAAGCTGCTCCAGCTCCTGACGCAGCGTCATCCGCTGTTCGCTGGCGCTGGATACTGTATCGGAAAGGGCGGCGATACGGGCTTCAAGCTCCTGGTGCAGAGCCTCAAGATCGTCAATATCGTAATGTTTACCCTGACGCTTACAGAACTCGGCCAGCAGACGCTCGGCCTCCTGCTGCTCGCGCAGACGCTGTTCCAGCTCGTTCAGACGCATACGCAGCGGTTGCACCTGTTCGGCCAGATGACGCTGGTTGACGCCGTCGCGCAGCAACTCGCGGGCTACGTCCCACGCTTCGTTTCGCGCCAGCGGGCCGTTAATCGCCACCACCAGCTGATAAGCTTGTTCAAACTGGCTGTGCGCGGTCTGCGCGACGCTCATTTTCTGTTCCAGGGAGAGCAGTTTTTCCGTGGCTTCCTGCTCTTTCGCCTGGAAGGTGTCCAGCCATTCATCGGCGCTGTCCGGCGTCAGGTCAGGCAGATGGCATAGCTCTTTCGCACGCTGCAATGCCTGCAGGGCCTGGTTGTACTGAATTGCACGCGTCTGCTGTACGTCCAGCGCCTGCTGGTAATCGGCGAGCTGGCTTTTCAGCTCATCCACTTCCAGTTCGGCGGCTTCGGCACGCGCTTCGTTCTCTTCCTGCATGTCGGCGGCTTCGGCCACCACTTCGTTTTGCTCTTCGAGACGAATTTGCAGTTCATCGAGATCGGCTTCGTAGCGCTCGATTTTTTCCTGCTGGCGCAGCGCGGTCTGAACCAGGTTCAGGTGATCGCTGGCGGCCTGATAATCGGCTTCCAGATCGCCCTCAGCCCCGTTGTGTTCGCCCAGTTCACGGGCCATTTCAACGTGCTTATACTGCTCAGCCACCAGCTGTTTACGGGAGGTGAACAGCTCGCGGCGGTACTCTAATGCCTGATCGAGATGCACGCGGCGCTCGTTGGCGTGACGCATATAATCCGCCGCCACATAGTTGGTGGCTTCACTGATCAGGTGTTTAAACAGATCGCGGTCAGACTGGGTAACGCGAATCGCTTCCAGCGTCATGCGGTTTTCACGCAGCGCGGCTTCCATGTCCTGGAAGGCCTTACGCACGCCGCTGTTTTCCGGCAACAGGTAGTCGCGCAGGGAGCGGGTAATGGCGCTGGAGATCCCGCCGTACAGGGAGGCTTCAATCAGACGGTAATATTTGCTGCGGTCGGATGCGGTACGCAGACGACGCGCCACCACGCCCAGATCGAACATCAGGGAGTGGTAATCGGTAATCGAGTTGAACTGCTTGAACTGCACGCCTTCGATAGCTTCGAGCTTGTCTTTCAGCTCCTGCAGCGTCAGTACGCGCGCCTGGCGCTCATTGAGCGCTTCCGTCAGCAGCGCCGTTGGCTGCATTGAGGTTGGCAGCCCCTGAATCGCGAACGGTTTGATATCCACTTTTCGATCGCGACCGGCGACCTGCTGCAGACGCACGCCCACCACCACACGCTGGTGACGGGAGTTGATCACATCCAGCACCGAATAACAGACGCCAGCTTTGAGCTTACCGTGCAGGCCTTTATCACGAGAGCCGCTTGTCGCCCCCGCTTCGGTGGTGTTACGGAAGTGCAGCAGCGTCAAATCAGGGATCAGCGCCGTCACAAAGGCCGCCATGGTGGTGGATTTACCCGCACCGTTACCGCCGGAGAGCGTTGTCACCAGCTCATCGAGATCAAAGGTTCGGGCAAAGAAACCGTTCCAGTTAATCAGCGTTAGTGAGCGAAATTTACCGCGTTCAATCATTACTCTTCCTCCCCGCTATCCGGCTGATTGTCTTCAGGCTCGTCATTGAGCTGCAAATGGTTTTCCACCGGCATCGCCTCACCGTCGCGGATCATGCGAAGCTGCGCTTCACGCGCGTCGTCGCCCGCACGCACGTCGGCACCGAAGCGGAAAACAGATTCCGTAATGCGGAATTTGCTGCTGTCGTGGCCCATAAACCAGACCATCCCCAGACGACGCAGACGGTTCAGAGAAGAGCGAACTTTTTCCTGCAATTTCTGACGATCGAGATCCGACCCCGTTGAACGGTTGTTCACAAGCTTCAGCAGCTTGCTTTCGTCTGCCAGCGTCAACAGCTCATCGTAAAGCTCCTGCTGGGTGAAGATCCCTTCATTTGCCAGACGTTCCGGGCTGAGGTAGAGGTAGCACAGAATTTTGCCGACCATCATATCCAGCTCGGAGAGCACGGAGCGCGGAATAAGCGTGGTGGAGCGCGGACGCAGGTAGAAGAAACCTTCCGGCGCGCGGATAAGCTCAACGTTATAGCGTGCGTAAAACTCTTCCAGATACTCCTGGAAGTCCATCAAAAAGGCGTGATTATCCAGCTCGTCGAGGCCAATATGACGACCGGCACGCAGCTGGCTGTCCAGCGCCGGAAATAACGGATTCGCCAGCGCCTGTGCCAGCTTTAATGGCATCACTTGTTCAATATTTGTCAATGACATGCGCCTGTACCTTGGCTCCGTAATCGTTAATCGGCTGCCACTTCGGCGGCAGTCCGGTGAAATCTGCTTGCGCGATACCCAGGCGAACCGCCTGATCTACCACAATGCGGGCAACGTCGAAGTGGCGCGCGCGAGGATATTGCGCCAGATAGTCGCGCACCACGAGACCAAGATCCAGCGGTACCTGTCTGGTTTTGTAGACAGCGAGCTGTTCTTCGATCATGGCCGCAAGCTGCTCACGAATTTCGTTGAATTCTTCGTATTCCAGATCCGGCGGCAGCTCACCGGTTACCTCTTCATCACGCAACGCCATCTCTTCGTCACGCATATCGAGCAGACGATCGGCATTGGCGTAGGTTAGCGCCCACGGCGCATCGAAGTAGGTTTGAACAGACTGACGCAGACGCTGAGCAAAGACGCGGTTTTTATCCATATCGATGGCGGTACGGATAAATTTATGTACGTGACGATCGTAACCGATCCACAGGTCAATCGATTGCTGGCCCCAGCTAATGATGCGATCGAGCTTGCTCTGCAAATCAAAGACCAGACGGTCGATAAAATGCAGATCGTCATGTGCCATGGTCGCATCCTGAATGCGCAGCAGGTTGGCCTGGAGCTTATCGCCTGCGGCTTCCAGCGTATCCTGCAGTTCACGCAGCGTGCCGGAGGTTTCCGACAGCAGCAACTCACAGCTGGAGATGGCCGCACGCCAGTCTTTATTCAGCAATTGCGCGATATCATCTTTCACCTGCTGCTGCTGTTCGTCCATCAGACGCTGGGTCAGATCGATACTGTCAAAAATCTCCGCTACCGAATATTTCAGCGGCGCGTAGACGTTACGGTGCCAGTGGAATTCATCACCGTTTTCATCCGCAGCATCGGCTGCACGCTTGAGTTCACCCGCCACAATGGAGAGCTGCATGGAAAGACGCAGCGTGGAAAACTCACGCTGGCGGATGTAGTAATCGGTAATGCCGATGCCCAGTGGCGTCAGTCGATAAATGGCGTTACCTTCCGCCTGCTCGCTGGTAAAGCGGTTCAGCAGACGTTGACGCACCATATCGTTGATTGCGTTGTTGGCACGCACGCTAATGGTTTCGCTGGTTTGCTCAAACGCATCACTCACATGGCGGAACGCATCCACCAGTTCACCCTCGCTCATTTCGCCATCGAGCCGTTCGCCGTTCAGCGTGGCAACCGCCAGCAGGAAAGAGAGTCTGTCTACCGGCAGCGAGATGGAGAAATCATTTTTCCTGGCCCAGGCAACCAGTTCGGGGACTGTCTGGGAAAATTCACTCATAGGTTATCCTTGCATCTGCGGCTTGTGCGCGGTGACGTGAATATAGCGGCCAAGACTGATAAACGGTTCCTGACGGCAATACCGCGTTTCTAATTCTGTTAAGGTGTCAAAACAGTCACGCTGTTTGTGTTTTTCACGCAGATAATCATGAAACACCCTGACGCCCGTCTTCCCGGTTATCTGCCAGCCAATCTCTTCCAGCCAGCCGTAAACCTGCTGGGGATCGCGCGGATAGTCCGGGGAAAGCGTGCGCTTTTTCTTTTTCGGCATTCCGACCTGAACATAGTCGAAGTTGCCCGCAACCATGTTGTGCATCAGGAAGCCGTTAGCATTGTAGAACATCAGCGACAGCGTACCGCCCGGGCGTAGCATCGACCACAGGGTTTGTAACACGCTTAAGGGATCGGCTACCCATTCCAGCACCGCATGAAACAATATCAGATCAACCTGTGTTTCCAAATGCTGTGCGATGTCCTGAGCGGCGCATTGTACAAAATGCATGTTGTCGCTCACACCTTTCTCCTCTGCTGCACGCGTGGCACGCGCAACCATCTCAGCAGAAAGATCGCAAAGTGTGACGTGATGACCGCGCTCAGCCATTTTTATGGCCGTCTGCCCTTCACCGCCTCCGGCGTCAAGCACGCGCAACGTTTGACCGCCATACGTGGCCAGAATGGTGTCCAGATCCTGCCAGAGGATCGTCTGACGTAACTGCCCTTTTGTGGTGCCGTATATGTTGCGCGAAAACTTTTCCGCGATGTCATCAAAATTGCGATCCCGCATTGGGAGAGTTCCACTCGCTAACTGCAAAACCGCTATTTTGTCACACCCGCGCGGAGAATGAACCTCTCTGGTGTAATATCACGGGTATTCGCCTGCTATATGGTTAAAAAAGGAACCAAAAAGGATGCTTTTTACCCTGAAGAAATACATTGGAGGCATGATGCTTCCCCTTCCGCTACTGCTGCTCATCATCGCGCTGGGGCTGGGGCTGGTGTGGTTTAGTCGCTTTCAGAAAAGTGGCAAAACGCTGATCACCTTCGGCTGGCTGGTACTGCTGCTGCTGAGCCTGCAACCCGTCGCAGACAAACTGTTACGTCCCATCGAAAACACCTACCCAACCTGGCAGGGAAACCAGAAAGTGGAGTACATCGTGGTGCTGGGCGGCGGGTATACCTGGGATCCAAACTGGGCCCCCAGCTCCAACCTGATCAATAACAGCCTGCCGCGCCTGAACGAAGGTATTCGCCTGTGGCTGGCTAATCCGGGATCAAAAATGATCTTCACCGGCGCGCCAGCCAAAACCAACCCGGTCAGCACGGCTGAAGCCGGCGCCAGGGTGGCGGAATCCCTCGGCGTGCCGCGCTCCGCTATTATCACGCTAGACAGTCCGAAAGATACCGAAGAAGAAGCCGCCGCGGTGAAACAGGCTATTGGCGATGTTCCGTTCTTACTGGTGACATCTGCTTCACATCTGCCAAGGGCAATGATTTTCTTCGAAAAACAAGGTCTGCACCCGCTTCCCGCGCCGGCGAACCAGATGGCCATTAACGCCCCGCTCAACCCATGGGAACGGGTGATCCCGTCCCCAATGTGGTTGATGCATAGCGATCGCGTCGGCTATGAGACGCTGGGACGCATCTGGCAGTGGCTGAAAGGCTCCTCAGGCGAGCCAGGGCAGGAGTGATTTTGTCGCAAGGTCAAAGTTGGCGCGGTTGAAACGTCCGGTATTCACCAGCTGCGCCACTTCATCCCACAATAAATAAAGCCAGCGCCGCCAGAGAAACGCCTCCGCAACGGGCGCGCGCTGCAGATAGTGCCACAGCAAGCCTTCAGCGGCCGCGCTGTCGCTGAGCCTGAACAGGTCATACTCGCGCGGAGCCCAGAGCATGACCCCTGGCCCCAGCATCGCCAGAAGCTGATCGCTACGAGAATCTTTAAGCATGCTACGCAGGGTAAAATTACCGTGTATCAACACGCAGTTGTCGTTAAAGCCCTCAAACAGCGCCGGTAAACACTCCCGGGTGCGGAACAGGATACGTTTATCCTGCATGGTCAAGCCGGTGTTGTTGAACTGATTAAGCGTTCCCCACAGCACCTCCACCCGCTGGCGATACCACAGCGGCCAGAGATTTTCCTGAGTGCTGTCGACGGGTCCCACAAGGCCACGGCTATCCTGCCGGTGCCAGGCCAGCAGTGCCTCCACAATCTGGTCTTTCAGTTGTTCCCAGCGCTCCGGTGTACGCGCCGGGGCTTCAACGGATACTCCGCGTAAACGCTCAATCAGCAGAACATCCGGACCGGGGTGCTCTTCATGCGTCATCACCCCATAAACCGTCGGCATACGCACGGTTCCTTGCCGCGCGAGCATTGAAATTTTCCAGGCGAGCTGCCTGGCTACACCCGGCGAGGTAAAGCTTCGGGCCATCAGCGGCATTGGGTTTCCCTGACTGTCGTACAACGACCAGAGCGCGGTATCTGCCTTTTCACTTACACATTCCACTCGGCTTAACTTCTCGCCAAGCAGGTGACTCAGTTCGGCACGCAGCTGTTCCATATGAGATTACCCCCATTAAGACTACTGCTTTTATAATGAGCGCGCAGGACGCAGATGTCACCCTGCGGAGATCAATTATGGAAAAGATAAGAGAAAATAAACGGCGGAGTGCATCCCTCCCAAAAGAGGGATGCCGCAAGGATTAACGCAATTCAGCGCGAACGCGCTCAAGATCTTCTGGGGTGTCTACGCCTGTACCAGGCACCTCTTCGGCGACGGCAACGTGGATCTTTTCGCCGTACCAGAGCACACGAAGCTGTTCCAGCATTTCAATATGCTCCAGCGGACTCGGTGTCCAGGTTACATACCGGCGAATAAAGCCAGCGCGATAGCCGTAGATGCCAATATGGCGCAGGAAGGTATCGCCAATGGTCTCTTTGGACACCGCAAAGCGATCACGATCCCACGGGATGGTGGCACGGGAGAAATAGAGCGCATAGCCCTCCGCATCCGTCACAACCTTCACCGCGTTCGGGTTGAACGCTTCTTCCGCGTGGTGGATAGGTACCGCGAGAGTTGCCATGCCAACCTGACGCTGCGCCAGGTTTTCCGCCACCTGACGAATAATCGCCGCCGGGATCATCGGTTCGTCGCCCTGCACGTTAACGATTAACGTATCGTCGCTGAATGCGCATTTCTCAACCACTTCAGCCAGTCGTTCAGTACCAGACTGGTGATCGGCGCGGGTCATGCACACTTCCCCGCCTGCGGCTTCAACCGCACGCGCAACATCAGGATGATCGGTGGCCACGATAATACGGTCAGCGCCGGACTCACGGGCGCGTTCAAGGACATGCACAATCATTGGCTTGCCGTTGATATCTACCAGCGGCTTACCCGGCAGACGCGTTGAGGCGTAACGGGCAGGAATAATGACGACAAAGCTCATGGTTTGCTCTCTTCTGCGACCAGGGAACGGGCTTCGTTTTCCAGCAGTACCGGAATACCGTCACGCAGCGGGAAAGCCAGGCTGTCCGGTTTGCAAATCAGCTCTTGTTTGTCCTGGCTATAGTAGAGTTTGCCGTTGCACACCGGGCAGGCAATAATTTCAAGTAAACGGTGATCCATAGTTCCTCCGTATGGGTAATCGCTAAAGCTTAACACATTCTCTTTTCAGGGCGTGCCTGTTTCCCAGCCACTTCGACAGGATGTAAAGAGTCCGTCAGGCACGCGGCCCAGCGTCACTTCACAGGCCTTCTGCCAGCAGGCGAAATCATTGATGGCGGATGTTAACCTTTTTTCCAGGGGCGCGGTTAACCTGACGCCCTCTTCCAGATACAGCGCAATGACCTCTAGCGTGCCGGTTTTACGGTGCATTTTGGCATCCATGCGCCCTACCAGTTGTCCCTTGTGCAGCAGGGGCAAAACAAAGTAACCGTACTGGCGCTTTGGCGCGGGAGTGTAGCACTCCAGCCGGTAGCTGAAATCAAACAGCTGCTCGGCCCGTTTTCTGTCCCAGACCACCGGATCAAAAGGTGACAGCACCGCGCTATGGGTTGCCTGAAGTTTACCTGCTTCAGCTTGTGGCAGCAGCGGGAGTAAATCCGCATGCAGCCACATTTCGCCCAACTTCTCTACAGAGACCGGGATAACCCGCTGTTCACGCTGCCAGTTATCCAGCAACGGTTTCAGCTCGGGCTGTCGGAGACGGTAATAATCGGCCAGCCATTGCGGACGGAAAATACCCAGACTGCGGGCGCTGTTTTCAAGCATGACGGCTTCGGCTGCCTCCTGTGTGAGCAGGTCGCGCTCGTCGTCCCAGTGAGGCATCACCCGCTGCGTCAGGTCGTACACCCGTTGAAAATTACGCCGCTCGACTACCATCACCTTGCCTGATGTAAACAACCCTTCGAGATGACGCTTGTGCGGTTTCCATTCCCACCAGCCGCTTGCCCCTTTTCGTGGATGTTCAAAATCCGCGGAACGTACTGGCCCCTTTTCCGCGATATGGGCAATGAGCTGCTCAATCTCAGCCGCATGCTCGTGCATCCACGCCTGCCGGTATTTCCAGCCCATTTTTTCCGGGGCGAGCATACGGTGGCGAACCAGGGCAAAATCGCTGCGGGGCAGGAAACAGGCTTCATGTGCCCAGTATTCCATCAGCTCTCCCTTGCTGAGCGCATCATCGAGCCACTGAGGCGGATAATTACCCAGCCGGCTGAACAGCACCAGGTAGGGGCTACGAGCCACAATGTTGATGGTGTCGATTTGCAACAACGACATGCGTTGCACGGTAGTGAGGATATCGGCAGGCTGCGCGCGGCGACGGGGCTTTTTAAGAAGTCCTTGCGCGGCAAGGTGCAAGTTACGTGCGGCTGAAAGCGAGAGTTGCGGTAAAGACATGCGTTTTCCTGTCAGTCAAAGCGCCACCAGAACCGCGTAAGCTCTTAATGCACCAACGCAATCAGTTCCTGGAGCAAGTGTTCCGGCTGCTCGCCGCTGAGTTCAGCGTCAACCGGCAGATACCACCAGTTTTCTTTCGCAAAAGCGCGGCATTTCACCGCATCTTTTTCGGTCATGATTAATGTCTGACCGGATGTTGTCAACGCGTCTACCTGCTCCGCCACCAGCGCCTGGTGATCGGCCAGCGGAACACGCTTTTCAAGGCGGGCACCACACTGTTCCAGCGTTGCGAAGAAACGCGGAGGATGACCAATACCTGCCATCGCGACCAGCGCCGGTAGCCGGGAAACGGCCTGTCGTTCACCGGTCAACAGGTTAATTGCCATGCCTGGCTGGAGTTGCATCGGGATCTCCCCCGGCTGTGCCACACCGCCGTTAACAATCACCGCATCCACGGACTTCAGGCGCGAAGCGCGTTCACGCATGGGGCCTGCAGGCAGCCACCAGCCGTTGCCAAAACGGCGGACGCCATCAATGACCACAATCTCTTTATCACGCGCCAGCGCGTAATGCTGCAGACCGTCATCGGTAATAATTATTTGCACGTCGTGTTCGGCAAGCAGCGCCTGAACAGCATCACTACGCACCGGAGAGACTGCGACAGGCGCGCCAGTACGCTGATAAATCAATACCGGCTCATCCCCCGCCTCGGCGGTCGTCGTGTCCGGCGTCAGGAGCAGTGGATAGTGCGCCGCTTTGCCGCCGTAACCTCGCGACACCACGCCGGGGCGGATGCCGCGCTTTTGCAGTTGCTCAACCAGCCAGATGACCACAGGGGTTTTACCGTTCCCCCCTGCCGTGAGGTTACCCACCACGACAACCGGCACCGGCGCACGCCACGCCCGCTTTAGCCCCAGACGGTAAAGCAGACGAATAATGCCGCTCACCAGACCATACAGCCAGGAGAGCGGCAGAAGCAGCAGCCACAGCGGGGACTCACCGGACCAGATGCGGGCAATCATTCGCCGAACTGCATCTTATGGAGCTGAGCGTAAACACCACGCTGTGCCAGTAAATCGGTATGGCTACCGCGTTCTACAATGACCCCATCCTCCACAACGACGATTTCGTCAGCCTGTTCAATCGTTGACAGGCGGTGCGCAATCACCAGTGATGTACGGTTCTTTTGCAGTTCATCCAGCGCAGACTGAATTGCACGTTCAGATTCTGTATCCAAAGCAGAGGTTGCTTCGTCGAGGATCAGAATAGGGCTGTTACGCAGCAGTGCACGGGCGATGGCGATACGCTGACGTTGACCACCGGAGAGCAGAACTCCATTCTCACCGATGATGGTATCCAGGCCGTTGTCCATCTTGTTAATAAAGTCCATGGCATAGGCCATGCGAGCGGCTTCTTCAATCTGCTCGCGGCTGTACTCTTCAGTGCGCGCATAGGCAATGTTGTTCGCAACAGTATCGTTGAACAGATGCACGTTCTGAGAAACCAGCGCAACCTGGTTACGCAGCGACTGCAGGGTGTATTCCCGCAGGTCGTGACCGTCTAACAGAATTTCACCCTGATCGATGTCGTAGAAACGGGTAATCAGGCTGGCAATCGTCGATTTACCCGAACCGGAACGGCCGACCAGCGCAACGGTTTTGCCTGCCGGAATGGTCAGGTTGATGTTACGTAATGCTGGAACTTCACGGCCAGGGTAAGTGAAGGTCACGTTGCGGAATTCGACATCGCCCTTTGCGCGCTCAATGACGCGAGTACCTTCGTCTTTCTCTTGCTCAGAATCCAGGATGCTGAACAGCGTCTGGCATGCTGCCATCCCGCGCTGGAACTGGGCGTTAACGTTGGTCAGCGACTTCAGCGGACGCATCAGCGCAATCATGGAAGAGAACACAACGGTGATGGTCCCCGCCGTCAGCGTTTCCATTACGCTCGGGAAGCTTGCCGCATACAGGACGAATGCCAGAGCCAGAGAGGCAATCAGCTGAATAATGGGATCAGAGATTGAAGAGGCCGAGACCATTTTCATCCCCTGCAGACGCATTTTGTTGCTGACTTTATCGAAGCGTTTTGTTTCGACCTCCTGCCCGCCGAAAATCAACACCTCTTTATGTCCTTTCAGCATCTGCTCAGCGCTGGTGGTCACCTGCCCCATCGTATTCTGCATATTCTTACTGATATTGCGAAAACGCTTTGAAACGACGCGGATCGCGACAGAAACAACCGGAGCCAGCACGATGAGGATCAGCGACAGCTGCCAGCTATAATAGAACATCATCACGAACAGACCGATAATTGACGCACCTTCACGCACAACGGTAATCAGTGCGCTGGAGGAAGAGGATGCCACCTGTTCTGAGTCATAGGTGATACGTGACAACAACGTACCTGTCGATTGTTTGTCAAAGAAGGCCACCGGCATGCCCATCATGTGGCTGAACAGCCGACGGCGCATTGTCATGACCACTTTTCCTGACACCCAGGAGATGCAATAACTGGAAATATAGCTGGTGATACCGCGTAAGATCATCAGTCCGATCACCACCAGAGGCATCCATAGCAACACTGAGCGATCCGTTTTACCAAAACCGTCATCCAGTAACGGTTTGAGGAGCGATAACATAAAAGTATCGCTGGCTGCGTTGAGAACTAACGCTATACCCGCCACGATTAAACCTGCTTTAAAAGGTGCAATCATCGGCCAGAGTCGGCGGAAGGTTTGCCACGTGGAGAGATCTTTGTCGTTATGCATTCAAAAAACCAGCATCTGTTGAAATAGCCGCATATTCTACCCGTTATCGACGGGCGCGCCAAACCACTGATGATACCAACGCGGTAAATATTGCTCCCGCAACCGTCGGATTTGCCAGGCATGTTGCGAAAACGTCACCGATATTTGGCCCGAATGAGGGGTATCGTGCCAGACATAGCCCTCCTTTCGATAACGCTTCACCACCTTCACTGACGGGAATCGCCACGCATTGTAACGGGCCGCAGAATCCAGCGCGATTTCACCTCCCACCCGTTGTACCAGCGGCAACGATGAGGAGGTATTACTGCCATGGTGCGGCACCTGTATCACCGTTGACGTCAGATAACGCCAGTAATGGCTAAGCATAGCCTGTTCCGCTTGCGCTTCAATGTCCCCTGTCAGCAAAACACTCTGCTCACCGTCATCAATTTTAACCACGCAGGAGCGATTGTTACCCTGGGCAGTGGATCCAGCCGGTGGCCAGTGGACGGTGAATGTTAACCCCTGCCATTTCCACTGCTGCCCGCGAAAGCAGGAAAGATGCTGCGCCCACCCCAGCGGGCTTCGTACCCATAAGCCGGGCCATGCCGCCTGCAGCGATGCCAGACCACCAGCATGGTCCAGGTGCTCGTGACTGAGAATAACGCCCTCTGGTTGCAGGTGATGCCAGCGTAACCACGGAATGATCAACTGCTGCGCACTGTCTCCCCCAGGCCAGCCGGGACCGGTGTCGTATAGAAGCGCTTTACCCTGCCGCTCAATAACCATTGATAGCCCCTGCCCCACATCCAGCATATGCAACGTCCAGCTATCGGTTTTCTCCGTTCGCATGAATGGGGATGCCAGCACGACAGTTCCTGTCAGACACACCGCCGGCATGCTTTTCCAGGAGCGAAAACGCCAGCCGATAATGGCCAGCCAGGGCAGTAATGTCAGGTACTGCCAGCGCTCATCGACGTCCTGCCAGCCATCAGGCAGACGCTGCAGCAGCCAGAACAAACCGGCCAGGGACTTATCTGCCGCAAACCATACGCCAGTTTCCAGAGAGACCAGCGGGAGCAGGTGCAGTAGCATACCGAGCAGGATCAGCGGAACCGAGATAAAGGTCACCAGCGGAACGGCAAAGAGATTGGCTACCAGCGAAGAGACGCTGAAGCCATGGAACATCAACACCTGCAAAGGCAGGAGCAGCAGCAACATCCCAACCTGCAGATAGAGTAAATTTACCAGGGGTCGCACCCGGCGAGTCCAGCGCCAGCTGGGGAGTGGCAGCCACTGATACCAGAAAATCAACGCCGCGACAGCAAACGCTGACAACACCAGGCTTTGAGAAAGCACCGCCAGCGGATCAACGATGAGTATCGCTGCAATACAGCTACACCAGATCTGCCATGCAGACCACTGACGCGCGCCGATCCGCAGAGCGGCCAGCACCGCAAGCGCGATGACCGTGCGTAATGCAGGCGGCTGCAGACCCGTTAGCCATGCGTAGAAGGCCGCAAAAAACAGTCCCGCAAGCAGAGGCATCTGCCAGCGGATCCACTGACACGGCAATAAAAACTGAAAACCCCTGGCAAGCGTCCAGATGATGGAAGCCGCCAGCGTGATATGCAAACCCGAGATCGCCATCAGATGCGACGTGCCGGTTTCACGCATCAGTGTTTTTATTTCCCGGGGCACATCCAGGCGCTCGCCCATCCCCAGCCCCAGGATCACCGCTCCCCAACGATAGGCTGAAAGGGTGTCGTGCAGCGATGACAGATAGCGGGCACGCAAGCTGCAGCGTTCATCAATGATTTCTGCCCGTGTAAAACGTCCGCTCAACGTTTGATGCCGGGCAAAAGCATTTCGCTGAGGATCATATCCTCCGTCGTTCAGTTCACCATGTACAGGCCTTAGCCTGAGCGTCATGGCCCAGCGTTGACCCGCGCAGCCCTTTTGCGGCAGGTAATTGCCATACAACACGATGCCCGTCGATGCCCACCAGCGTTTGCCATTAAGTGCAACGATTTTACCCTGATGGACTGTTGCGCCATCGGTGGCGGTGATCTCCACCTCTGCCTTGACTGCACCGGTGGTTAAATGCTGCATCGGCCAGACGCTTTCCTGCGCAGCCAGAATGCCCCACGCGCAAAATAACAACCCCATACCGATACACTTCAGACTGATGCTTCGCTGTAAGCCCAGCACCAACCCGCCGGCAACCATGATCCATAAAGTATGCCGTGCAGGTAGTTCAGGTAACCAGAGTAGCGGCACTATCGCCAGAATGGCGCACAGACTTAGTGTGGGAATTCCCATTACGACCTCCCTGTTTCAGGGCGGCAGTATGTAAGAAGAGGGAGAGAGGCGTCAGTTGAATAAAATGCAGGTTACAGCGCACGCTGCACTGTTTTTGTCGGTTTGCAGAAAACGACACGGGGATTGCGGCACGGCTTCAGAATAAAAACGATAAGTACAAAAAAAGCACCCGGAGGTGCTTTCTTTTGAACCCAGTTTAACCTGATGGCTAAACTCAGTTGCCGTAAATATTGGCGCGATCGCGCAGTTCTTTACCCGGCTTAAAGTGTGGAACGTACTTACCTTCCAGCTCGACTTTATCGCCAGTCTTCGGGTTACGCCCGGTACGTGGAGCACGATAGTGCAGAGAAAAACTACCGAAACCGCGGATTTCAATGCGCTCGCCCTGGGCAAGAGTGGTGGCCATATGCTCCAGCATCTCTTTTACGGCATCTTCCACTGCTTTAGCTGGGATATGCGGTTGCTGACTGGCAAGTCTTTCAATCAATTCTGACTTGGTCATGATTCCTCCGGTTCCTTTCAAACCAATTAGCTGAACAGCTCATTAAACAAGGGCGGCCGTAGCCGCCCTTTGTTATTGATTACAGGACGAATCCTGCAATCTGTCAAGTTTGCTCCTCATCCTTCGCGCGATAAATGCGTTACCGCTCAAAGGATGCTGAGGACTTGATATTACTCGCCTTTAGCTGCTTTGAAAGCTTCAGCCATTGCGTTGTTAGAGAAGTTTGCATCTTCCTGTTTGTTAACAGTAGCGATTGCATCTTTCTCGTCAGCTTCGTCTTTCGCACGAACAGACAGGCTGATTGCACGGTTCTTACGGTCAACACCGGTGAACTTAGCTTCAACATCGTCGCCAACGTTCAGAACCAGAGTGGCATCTTCAACGCGGTCACGTGAAGCTTCAGAAGCGCGCAGGTAACCTTCAACGCCGTCAGCCAGTTCTACGGTTGCGCCTTTAGCGTCAACTGCAGTCACTTTACCGTTTACGATTGCGCCTTTCTTGTTCAGTGCAACCCAGTTGTTGAACGGATCTTCTGCGAGCTGTTTAACGCCCAGAGAGATACGCTCACGCTCTGCGTCAACCTGCAGAACAACTGCTGCGATTTCGTCGCCTTTTTTGTATTCACGAACTGCTTCTTCGCCTGCAACGTTCCAGGAGATGTCAGACAGGTGAACCAGGCCGTCGATGCCGCCGTCCAGGCCGATGAAGATACCGAAGTCAGTGATAGACTTGATTTTACCTTCAACACGGTCGCCCTTGTTGTGGGTTTCCGCGAACTGCTGCCATGGGTTGTTTTTGCACTGCTTCAGGCCCAGGGAGATACGACGACGTTCTTCGTCGATATCCAGAACCATAACTTCCACTACGTCACCAACGTTAACAACTTTGGATGGGTGGATGTTTTTGTTGGTCCAGTCCATTTCGGAAACGTGTACCAGACCTTCAACGCCTTCTTCGATTTCAACGAAGCAGCCGTAGTCAGTCAGGTTGGTCACGCGGCCAGTCAGTTTGGTACCTTCTGGGTAACGCTTAGCGATAGCTACCCATGGATCTTCGCCCAGCTGTTTCAGGCCGAGGGATACACGAGTACGCTCGCGGTCGAACTTCAGCACTTTAACAGTGATTTCGTCGCCCACGTTCACGATTTCGCTTGGGTGCTTAACGCGTTTCCACGCCATGTCGGTGATGTGCAGCAGGCCATCAACGCCGCCCAGGTCAACGAATGCGCCGTAGTCAGTGAGGTTCTTAACGATACCTTTGACTTCCATGCCTTCCTGCAGGTTTTCCAGCAGCTGATCGCGTTCTGCGCTGTTTTCGGATTCGATAACGGCACGACGGGAAACAACAACGTTGTTACGCTTCTGGTCCAGCTTGATTACTTTGAACTCAAGCTCTTTGCCTTCGAGGTGCAGGGTGTCACGGACTGGACGAACGTCTACCAGAGAACCTGGCAGGAACGCACGAATACCATTCAGCTCAACAGTGAAGCCACCTTTAACTTTGCCGTTGATAACACCGACCACAGTTTCAGCTTCTTCGTAAGCTTTCTCCAGCGTGATCCATGCTTCGTGACGTTTAGCTTTTTCACGAGACAGCAGGGTTTCGCCGAAGCCGTCTTCTACTGCGTCCAGAGCAACGTCAACTTCGTCACCTACCTGGATTTCCAGCTCGCCCTGGGCGTTTTTGAACTGCTCTGCCGGAATGGCGGACTCAGATTTCAGACCGGCGTCAACCAGTACAACGTCTTTGTCGATAGCAACAACAACACCGCGAACGATGGAACCCGGACGGGTTTCGATTTCTTTTAAGGATTCTTCAAACAGTTGAGCAAAAGATTCAGTCATGTTTAATCTTCAGGTTAATATTAACGTCCACCTGGCTCCGTGCCGGATGGGGTTGTTTCACATACCCGCCGTCAATCCATTGCAGCGGGGGTACTGCTAAATCGGTCGCAATTACGCGAGTGCCAGTTTTTGGCGCGCATATTGTAGCGCTTTTTCAATCACTTGCTCAATAGTTAAACTGGTGGAATCCAGAACTAATGCATCTTCTGCAGGAACAAGTGGGGCGACGGCGCGGTTACGGTCGCGGTCATCGCGCTCTTTTATCTCGGATAAAAGGCGATCAAAGTTAACACTAAACCCCTTCTCCTGCAACTGAAGCATGCGGCGTTGAGCCCGTTCTTCCGAGGAAGCGTCAAGGAAAATTTTCACTGGCGCATCAGGGAATACCACCGTCCCCATATCTCGTCCGTCAGCGATCAGGCCGGGTGCTTCACGGAAAGCACGCTGACGGCGTAACAGGGCCTCACGAACGCGCGGGAAAGCCGCCACCTGAGAGGCAGCGTTAGCAACCTCCTGCGTACGAATTTCGCCGCTCACATCTTCCCCTTCCAGGATCACTTCGAGGTTGCCATCGGTCGAGACAAAACGCACATCCAGATGCGCAGCCAGCGGAACCAGCGCCTCTTCAGACGCAACATCCACATGGTGATGCAGCGCTGCCAGCGCCAGCACGCGATAGATAGCTCCCGAATCTAAAAGATGCCATTGCAATGCTTCCGCCATCGCCTTGCACAGAGTTCCTTTCCCTGCGCCACTAGGCCCATCAATGGTGATTACCGGGGCAACTGCCGTCATCTTTTTCTCCTTAATAAAGGCATACCGTTAACATGAACGCCGCGCATTATACGCGCCAACGTGCGCAACTGTTACCTTTGCGTGCAAATTACGGAATTAATGAAGCAGAGTGTAGAAGAAATGTGCGGGAACAAACGTCAGAAAACGTAAGGAAATGCCGCATCGGGTGATGCGGCATCATGTCATCAGGCCAGTGTACTGATGCGGGCCAGCTGTTCGAAATAGTCCGGGAAGGTTTTCGCCGTACATTTCGGATCGAGGATCGTGACAGGTGTATCGGACAACGCCACCAGCGAGAAGCACATCGCCATACGGTGATCGTTGTAAGTTCCGATTTCCGCGAACTGCAGTTTTGCCGGAGGCGTTACGCGAATGTAGTCTTCGCCCTCTTCCACTTCGGCACCCACTTTACGCAACTCGGTGGCCATCGCGAACAGACGGTCAGTCTCTTTTACGCGCCAGTTGTAGATGTTACGCAGCGTCGTAGTGCCTTTTGCAAAGAGCGCAGCGGTGGCAATGGTCATTGCCGCGTCAGGAATGTGGTTCATGTCCATATCGATGGCGTTGAGTTCACCACGTGTACAGGCGATGAAATCCTCCCCCCAGGTCACTACCGCACCCATTTTCTCCAGCACATCAGCAAAACGAATATCGCCCTGCACGCTGTTACGGCCAATACCGGTCACTTTCACCGTACCGCCTTTAATAGCACCTGCCGCCAGGAAGTAAGACGCAGATGAGGCGTCACCTTCAACCAGATAGTTACCCGGAGACTGATACTGCTGCGCACCGCGAACCACGAAGCGCTGATACGCGTGGTTTTCCACCTCCACACCGAAGGTTTTCATCAGATGCAGGGTGATATCAATGTACGGCTTAGACACCAGGTCACCCTTGATGGTGATGACCGTATCCTGCGGTGCCAGCGGTGCAGTCATCAACAGTGCCGTCAGGAACTGGCTGGAGACGCTGCCGTCCACCTCGACGTTGCCGCCGGTAAAGCCACCGCGAAGGCGCAGTGGTGGGTAATTTTCTTGCTCCAGATAGTCAATCTGGGCACCGCCCTGACGAAGGGCATCCACCAGATGACCGATCGGACGCTCTTTCATGCGCGGTTCGCCGGTCAGAACAATATTGTTGCTGCCCAGGCACAGAGCTGCCGCCAGTGGGCGCATGGCGGTTCCCGCGTTACCCAGAAACAGTTCCAGTTCCTCGGCTGAACGTAGCGCACCGCCGTTCCCCGTCACTTCACAGCGGGTACGGTCGTCAGACAGCGTGTAGTGAACTCCCAACGCTTTCAGCGCATTGAGCATATGGCGCACGTCATCGCTGTCCAGCAGGTTCGTGAGGACGGTGGTGCCGTTTGCCAGAGCTGCCAGCAGCAGAGCGCGGTTCGAGACACTTTTTGAACCAGGCAGATTGATGGTGCCATCTACCCGCGCGATAGGATGTAACGTCAGGGATTCCATGAAACTTAACTCTCAACTCAACATAATAAAAACCCCGCAGCAGGGCTACGGGGGTGAAAACAGCGCAATCAACCGTGGCGACGTTCAAAGTCAATCATGAAATCGGTCAGGGCTTTAACGCCTTCCAGCGGCATGGCGTTATAGATGGAGGCGCGCATGCCGCCTACCACACGGTGACCTTTCAGCGCATGCAGACCTGCGGCGAAGGACTCTTCCAGGAAAACTTTATCCAGGTTGCTGTCCGCCAGCTGGAACGGCACGTTCATGCGGGAACGGTTGGCTTTCGCCACATCGTTACGATAGAAATCACTCTTATCAATGACGCCGTACAGCAGTTCAGCTTTCTGCTGATTGATCTTGTCCATCTGCGCCACACCGCCGTTTTGCTTCAGCCATTTAAAGACCAGGCCGGAGAGATACCAGGCAAACGTCGGTGGGGTGTTGAACATGGAGTCGTTATCGTTCAGCACAGTGTAATCAAGAATCGACGGGCAGGATTTATGCGCTTTACCCAGCAGATCGTCACGTACGATGACGATAGTCAGGCCTGCAGGGCCGATATTTTTCTGCGCACCCGCATAGATGACACCGTAGCGGCTGACGTCAATCGGCGCAGAGAGAATGGTGGAGGAGAAGTCAGCGGCAACCACCACGTCTTTACCGAAGTCCGGCGTCTCGTCGATGGCAATCCCGTCAATGGTTTCGTTCGGGCAGTAGTGCAGATACGCGGCGTTGTCAGAGAGCTGCCACTCGCTCATTGGCTTCACGGCACGCAGGCCATCAACGGTCACTTTGGCGTCGATGACGTTTGGCGTGCAATATTTATGCGCCTCTTTCACCGCGCTGGCAGCCCAGTAGCCAGCGTCAACATAGTCTGCCGTGGTTTTGTCACCCAGAATATTCAGCGGTACGCCAGCAAACTGGCCGCGCCCACCACCGTGGCAGAACAATACTTTGTAGTTCGAGGGAATGTTCAGCAGATCGCGAAAATCCTTTTCTGCCTCTTCCGCCACCTGAATAAACTCTTTACCTCGGTGGCTGATTTCCATCACCGACGTACCCAGACCGTTCCAGTCACAAAGTTCCTGTTGAGCCTGTTTAAGCACGTCTGCCGGTAACATTGCCGGACCTGAACTGAAATTAAAGACTTGAGCCATTTCCCCTCACCACGCTAAAAGCCATAAGTTATAACTGTGGATATCGGTTTTATCATTCAGTGACACGCGCCGCAATGTCTAAAACTTATGACCGGTGAAATGTGCCCTTCGTCACACAATACAATCTGCCGCCTCGCTGTCACAAAACCGACAAAATGGCTGTCAGACAAGGCGTTTGGCCCGGCTAACCTTCGACCATTCCGGATTTGTACAGCGGGGACATAATTGATGATCGCCCACGTGCATGGCAACGACATGGCTACATCTTACACAGGCATATTCGCCGGATTCCGGTACCGTTTTAAACCGCTCGATCAACATATCCGGCAGAATACAGAGCCCTGGCTTAACCTCGTCGTCAGGATAGTAATACACGCTGATTTGCCCATTCGTTTCCATTATCGCCAGACGCACTTGCCCAAGCTGCTCCACGCTGTTCAGCCGCAGCTCCATAAAGAACTCAAATTCGGTCATATTGGCGCTTTGGACATTTTCCCAGGCCAGCTGTCCGTTCTCAACGATAACGACGGGTTTCCCTTCAAGCATGTCTTCCAGCTTTTCGCTTTTCGACATCAGCCACATGACCAGCCGGTAAAGCAGCGCCAGCGTGACGAAGACAATAAACACCGGCACCATTGGCACATCATCGTAAAAAGCGACATCCCCCGCCGCTGAACCCAGCGTCAGAATGATCAGCACCTCAAACAGCGACATCTGCCGTACGCCACGCCGACCGGTGATTTTAAGAAACAGGAAGACCAGGACGAAGGTATACAGACTACGCAGCGCCACTTCGCCTAAAAATTCGGGTGGGACTTTATCAAACGCCATCCTTTGCAGATCGAATGCTTTCATTTTTTTTATGCCTTAACAGTCAGTTACTGACAGTAAGCATAGCCCAGTCTTTTATTTTCGCCGGAGATAGCACCCGTCACGCAAAACCCGTATCATTGCGCGCTTTACGTACGATAAAAGTGAACGCCATGACTCAAACGTTTATCCCCGGCAAAGACGCCGCCCTGGAAGATTCCATCGCTCGCTTCCAGCAGAAACTGACCGACCTGGGCTTTAATATCGAAGAAGCCTCCTGGCTTAATCCAGTGCCTCACGTCTGGTCCGTGCATATTCGCGATAAAGACTGTGCACTGTGCTTTACCAACGGTAAAGGCGCGACGAAAAAAGCGGCGCTGGCTTCTGCGCTGGGTGAGTATTTTGAACGTCTGTCGACCAACTACTTCTTCGCCGATTTCTGGCTGGGTGAAACCATCGCTAACGGCCCGTTTGTTCACTATCCCAATGAAAAATGGTTCCCGTTGACCGAAGACGATGAACTGCCGGAAGGCATTCTGGATGCGCGTCTGCGTGCGTTCTACGATCCAGAAAATGAACTGACCGCCAGCATGCTGATCGATCTGCAGTCGGGTAATGAAGAGCGTGGGATCTGTGCCCTGCCGTTCACCCGTCAGTCTGATGAACAGACCGTGTACATCCCGATGAACATTGTCGGTAACCTGTATGTCTCTAACGGCATGTCCGCCGGTAATACCCGCAATGAAGCGCGTGTGCAGGGGCTGTCAGAAGTGTTTGAGCGCCACATTAAAAACCGCATCATTGCTGAATCCATCAGTCTGCCTGAAATTCCGGCCGACGTGCTGGCGCGCTATCCGGGCGTGGTGGAATCCATTGCTAAGCTGGAGGCAGAAGGCTTCCCTATCTTTGCGTATGATGGCTCGCTGGGCGGTAAATACCCGGTTATCTGCGTTGTGCTGTTTAACCCAACGAACGGCACCTGCTTCGCCTCCTTCGGCGCACATCCTGACTTCGGCGTGGCGCTGGAGCGTACCGTCACCGAGCTGCTACAGGGCCGTAGCCTGAAAGATCTCGATGTATTTACTCCACCAACCTTTGACGACGAAGAAGTGGCCGAGCATACCAACCTCGAAACCCACTTCATCGACTCCAGCGGTTTGATCTCCTGGGATATGTTCAAGCAGGACGCAGACTATCCATTCGTCGACTGGAGCTTTGCCGGTACGACCGAAGAAGAGTTCGCTACCCTGATGGCCATCTTCAACGCGGAAGATAAAGAAGTCTACATTGCTGACTACGAACACCTGGGTGTTTACGCCTGCCGTATTCTGGTGCCGGGCATGTCCGATATCTATCCGGCTGAAGATCTGTGGCTGGCAAACAACAGCATGGGTGCGCACCTGCGTGAAACGCTGCTGGCCCTGCCGGGCAGCGAGTGGGAAAAAGAGGATTATCTGAACCTGATCGCCCAGCTGGACGACGAAGGCCATGATGACTTCACGCGCGTACGTGAACTGCTGGGTCTGGCTACCGGTAAAGACAACGGCTGGTATACCCTGCGCATCGGCGAGCTGAAAGCGATGCTGGCGCTGGCTGGCGGCGATCTGGATCAGGCCCTGGCCTGGACCGAGTGGACCATGGAATTCAACCAGTCAGTGTTCTCTGCCGAGCGCACCAACTACTACCGCTGCCTGCAAACCCTCCTGCTTCTTGCGCAGGAAGAGGATCGTGAGCCGCTGCAGTACCTGAACGCCTTCGTGCGCATGTACGGTGCAGAGGCGGTAGAAGCCGCCAGCGCGGCCCTGAGCGGCGAAGCACCATTCTACGGACTGCAGGCGGTAGACAGCGATCTGAAAGCCTTCCCTGCGCATCAGTCGCTGTTGAAGGCCTATGAAAAACTGCAGAAAGCAAAAGCCGCTTACTGGTCAAAATAAGCGCATATAACATTATCAGCAGTAGGCGTATTTAATCGTCTGGGCTATATTACGGGGCAATTTCATTGCCCCGTTTTTTATTTTTTTCGGCAATGAACGTTGAATGTAATAATAAAGTTAAATATGGGTAAATATAATAATATTTACCTGGGCTTTACTGTTACTTTTTATGGCAAATACTCCATATTAATTAACTGTTTCAGAGGTGGCCGACCGAAAAAATTCAACTCTTTTCATAACTTTTAAAATTTATTTTTATACGGATAATCAAAAACTTACACCGCATTTGTCGTAAAACCATACACACTGCGGGCCTATAAGCCAGGCGAGATATGATCTATATCAATTTCTCTTCTATAATGCTTTGTTAGTATCTCGTCGCCGACTTAATAAAGAGAGAGTTAGTGTGAAAGCTGACAACCCTTTTGATCTTTTACTCCCTGCTGCGATGGCCAAAGTGGCCGAAGAAGCAGGTGTCTATAAAGCAACGAAACACCCGATGAAGACGTTCTATCTGGCGATCACGGCCGGTGTGTTCATCTCTATCGCGTTCGTCTTCTACATCACTGCCACCACCGGTACTGCCGCGATGCCTTACGGCATGGCCAAACTGATTGGCGGCATTTGCTTCTCACTGGGTCTGATTCTGTGCGTTATCTGCGGCGCCGACCTCTTCACCTCAACGGTGCTGATTGTCGTAGCAAAAGCCAGCGGAAGAATTACCTGGGGTCAACTGGCGCGCAACTGGCTTAACGTCTATGTTGGTAACCTGATTGGCTGTCTGCTCTTTGTTTTGTTGATGTGGCTCTCTGGCGAGTATATGACCGCCAACGGTGGCTGGGGACTGAACGTCCTGCAGACCGCGGACCACAAAATGCACCACACATTTATCGAAGCGGTTGCACTTGGCATCCTCGCGAACCTGATGGTCTGTCTGGCGGTATGGATGAGTTACTCCGGCCGTAGCCTGATGGACAAAGCCATGATTATGGTTCTGCCGGTTGCGATGTTTGTTGCCAGCGGCTTCGAGCACAGTATCGCGAACATGTTTATGATCCCAATGGGTATTGTAATCCGCAACTTTGCGAGCCCGGAGTTCTGGACTGCAATTGGTTCAACCCCGGAAAGTTTCTCTCACCTGACTATTATGAATTTCATTACTGATAACCTGATCCCTGTCACTATCGGGAACATTATCGGTGGGGGTCTGTTAGTTGGGTTGACATACTGGGTCATTTACCTGCGTGGCGACGATCATCATTGATGGTTATCTCAGGCAGTAAATAAAAAATCCACTTAAGAAGGTAGGTGTTACATGTCCGAGCTTAATGAAAAGTTAGCCACAGCCTGGGAAGGTTTTGCAAAAGGTGACTGGCAGAATGAAGTAAACGTACGTGACTTCATTCAGAAAAACTATACCCCGTATGAAGGTGACGAATCCTTCCTGGCTGGCGCAACTGAAGCGACCACCAAGCTGTGGGACAGCGTAATGGAAGGCGTAAAACTGGAAAACCGCACTCACGCGCCAGTTGATTTTGACACCTCCGTTGCTTCCACCATCACTTCTCACGATGCTGGTTACATCAACAAAGCCCTTGAGAAAATCGTTGGTCTGCAGACTGAAGCACCACTGAAACGTGCGATCATCCCGTTCGGTGGTATCAAAATGGTTGAAGGTTCCTGCAAAGCGTACAACCGCGAGCTGGACCCAATGCTGAAAAAAATCTTCACCGAATACCGTAAAACCCACAACCAGGGTGTATTCGATGTTTACACCAAAGACATTCTGAATTGCCGTAAATCCGGTGTTCTGACTGGTCTGCCAGATGCCTACGGCCGTGGCCGTATCATCGGTGACTACCGTCGCGTTGCGCTGTACGGTATCGACTTCCTGATGAAAGACAAATACGCGCAGTTCGTTTCCCTGCAGTCCGATCTGGAAAACGGCGTAAACCTGGAAGCAACCATCCGTCTGCGTGAAGAGATCGCTGAACAGCACCGTGCGCTGGGTCAGATCAAAGAGATGGCTGCTAAATATGGCTGCGATATCTCTGGTCCTGCAACTAACGCTCAGGAAGCTATCCAGTGGACCTACTTCGGCTACCTGGCCGCAGTTAAGTCTCAGAACGGTGCAGCAATGTCCTTCGGTCGTGTATCCACCTTCCTGGATGCGTACATCGAACGTGACCTGAAAGCAGGTAAAATCACCGAGCAAGACGCTCAGGAAATGATTGACCACCTGGTCATGAAACTGCGTATGGTTCGCTTCCTGCGTACCCCTGAATATGATGAACTGTTCTCTGGTGACCCAATCTGGGCAACCGAATCTATCGGTGGTATGGGCGTAGATGGCCGTACTCTGGTCACCAAAAACAGCTTCCGCTTCCTGAACACCCTGTACACCATGGGTCCTTCTCCGGAGCCAAACATCACCGTTCTGTGGTCTGAAAAACTGCCTCTGAACTTCAAGAAATTCGCCGCTAAAGTGTCCATCGACACCTCTTCTCTGCAGTATGAGAACGATGACCTGATGCGTCCGGACTTCAACAACGACGACTACGCTATCGCATGCTGCGTAAGCCCAATGGTTGTTGGTAAACAAATGCAGTTCTTCGGTGCGCGTGCAAACCTGGCGAAAACCATGCTGTACGCTATCAACGGCGGCGTTGATGAAAAACTGAAAATGCAGGTTGGTCCTAAGTCTGAACCAATCAAAGGCGATGTGCTGAACTATGACGAAGTCATGGATCGCATGGATCACTTCATGGACTGGCTGGCGAAACAGTACGTTACTGCACTGAACGTTATCCACTACATGCACGACAAGTACAGCTACGAAGCCTCTCTGATGGCGCTGCATGACCGTGACGTTATCCGTACCATGGCGTGTGGTATTGCAGGTCTGTCCGTTGCTGCTGACTCCCTGTCTGCTATCAAATATGCGAAAGTTAAACCAATTCGTGACGAAGACGGTCTGGCTATCGACTTCGAAATCGAAGGCGAATATCCGCAGTTTGGTAACAACGACGCTCGCGTTGATGACATGGCGGTTGACCTGGTTGAACGTTTCATGAAGAAAATTCAGAAACTGACCACTTACCGTAACGCTATCCCGACTCAGTCTGTTCTGACCATCACCTCTAACGTTGTGTATGGTAAGAAAACCGGTAACACCCCAGACGGTCGTCGTGCTGGCGCGCCATTTGGCCCAGGTGCTAACCCAATGCACGGTCGTGACCAGAAAGGTGCGGTTGCCTCTCTGACTTCCGTTGCAAAACTGCCGTTTGCTTACGCGAAAGATGGTATCTCTTACACCTTCTCTATCGTGCCAAACGCGCTGGGTAAAGATGACGAAGTACGTAAAACTAACCTCGCGGGTCTGATGGATGGTTACTTCCACCACGAAGCGTCCATCGAAGGTGGTCAGCACCTGAACGTGAACGTCATGAACCGTGAAATGCTGCTTGATGCGATGGAACACCCTGAGAAATATCCTCAGCTGACCATCCGTGTATCTGGCTACGCAGTACGCTTTAACTCCCTGACTAAAGAACAGCAGCAGGACGTTATCACCCGTACTTTCACTCAGTCCATGTAACTGGAATTGACTGAAATCACGCGTTAAAAAGCGTACAATAAAGGCTCCACGTCAGTGGGGCCTTTTTCTTCCCCACCCCAGTCTCTTTTGGCCGCTATCTATACTGAATGGATAACAGCCAAAACAGACTCGACATAGCCTTTGAGCTGTGCATCAACACAGGCCCCGGGATGGGCCAAATTCGGAGATATCACCGCAATGTCAATTATTGGTCGCATTCACTCCTTTGAATCCTGTGGCACTGTTGATGGCCCGGGCATCCGTTTCATCACCTTTTTCCAGGGCTGCCTGATGCGCTGCCTGTACTGCCACAACCGTGACACATGGGATACGCACGGCGGCAAAGAAGTGACCGTTGAAGATCTGATGAAAGAGGTGGTGACTTACCGCCACTTTATGAACGCGTCCGGCGGGGGCGTCACCGCATCCGGTGGTGAAGCCATTCTTCAGGCGGAATTTGTGCGCGACTGGTTTCGCGCCTGCCACAAAGAAGGCATACACACCTGCCTCGACACGAACGGGTTTGTGCGCCGCTACGATCCGGTCATCGATGAATTGCTTGAAGTCACCGACCTGGTCATGCTCGATCTCAAACAGATGAATGATGAGATCCACCAGAACCTGGTTGGCGTATCCAACCACCGTACGCTGGAGTTCGCCAAATATATTTCAGCCAAGGGCATCAAAACCTGGATCCGCTATGTCGTGGTTCCAGGCTGGTCTGATGATGATGATTCCGCACATCGCCTGGGCGAATTTACCCGCGATATGGGCAACGTCGAGAAAATTGAGCTTCTGCCCTACCATGAGCTGGGTAAACATAAATGGGTGGCGATGGGTGAAGAATATAAGCTTGATGGCGTTAAGCCGCCGAAGAAAGAGACGATGGAGCGCGTGAAAGGTATTCTGGAACAATACGGACACAAGGTCATGTATTAAACAAGAGGCCCGGTGAGAACCGGGCCTTTTTGTATTTTATTTAAAGACACCATTAATAATGGAAGTCACAATCGCAGTACTCAGCGCAACCAGGACCAGATCGTCACCGACCACGCGCCATTCATAGCCAGGATAGTTAGGGAGCTGGCCCAGCATGGAGGCTGGCACGGTTTTCTTCGCAATACCTGGAGGCAGTGGTTTGCCGCGCGCGAGGTTTTTAGCGATGCCCGGAGGCAGCGATTCATACCCCGTTAATCCATAGTTCACTGCCAGATGGCGAGCATGATCGAAGCTCACGCGAGCATCGACATCATCGCTGACGCTTTTATTCGATTTACCCGGGTTGTCCAGACCACTTTTTTTATTGCCATGAGTATCGGACATTCCGTTGCCATGATTGCCGGAATTCCCGTTGCCGTGATTACCGCCATTACCTTGTCCGCCACTGTTACCGTGACCACCACCGCCATTCCCGTTTCCAGGGTTAGCCATGACCGGTGCTGTAGCAAACGTTAAAGACAACACTACTGCCAGTGCGGTAGTGGTTAAACGACGTGTAGCCATGATTGCTGCCTTTTAGTGTTAGAACTCACCTGAATTATCGCCTGGCGTGATAAACAAACAATGCGTAAAATTCTTATATGTGATGGGGACAAAAAAGCCAGTCAATGACTGGCTTTTAATTCATCAGGCATGCGCCACTGGCGTGGGATGTTCGCCCGCTTTGCGCAGCAGCATTAAGAGATAAATAAACGACACGCTGGCAATCATGATAAACAGCAAATTGTCGGAATAATTCTGCATCAGCATCGCGGTGAATGTCGGCCCCAGCAAACTCCCAATGGTATAGCTTAATAACAGCGCCTGGTTCATTGCCACCAGCTGGTGATGTTCAACTTTTTCACAGGCCCAGGCCATCGCGACCGGATAAAGTGTGAAGCCTGCCGCCCCCAGAATAAACAGCGCTGGCGCCATCGCGGCATTGCTGAGCATGGCAAGGCAACCCATGATCACCACGAAGACCTGAACGCGCAACACCAGCAGACGCCCAAAACGGTCTGCCAGACGGCCAATCGGCCACTGTCCGACGATGCCCGCGCTGACCATTACCGCCATCCAGAAGCCGATCCCGGAATCACTGACGCCCTGATGGTTCAGGTAGAGCGGCATCAGACCATAAAGCGACCCCAGAACAATTCCGGAGATGATGCAGCCGTTCACGCCCAAACGCGCCTGTCGCAGTCTCAGCATCGGCCAGACGTGGGTCGCTTCCTGATGCTCACTGTTCTGATTCACAATGCGTGTAAAGAGCAGCGGCAGGATCGCCGCCAGGACCATGCCCGTTACCCACGGCAGAACGCTCATCAGGTCGGTCGTCAGTTTGCTGACCATTAATTGCCCAAGCACGGTTCCGACGTAATAGACCATCATATACGCTGCCAGCAGACGTCCCCGGTTGCGCGAGGTACCGCTGCACATCAGCGCACTTTCCACCACGACCCAAATCATCGCGCAGCCTACGCCAGCGATAAAGCGCCAGATCATCCAGCTCCAGAAGCCGACCATCAGGCCCAGCCCGGCACAGCCGGCAGCGAAAATCAGCGAGGCCAGATAATAGCTGCGGTTAAAGCCAACGCGTTTAATCAGGCTCCCCGTCATCAGCGTGCCCAGCAGGTTCCCCGTGAAAAAGGACGAGCTGACCATACCCACCTGCCAGGTTGGTAAGTTTTCATGGGCAAGCCATAGCGGGACGAGCGTATTCAACACTGCGATCGCCAGGGTCAACAAAAGCAGGCCACAGAGCAACAGGAGCACTGGCCGGGTATAGATGGTCATGGATTAAAAACCGTGAGGAAGTTCAGATTTCGTGCGCATCATGCCACTGGCAAAAACAAAGTCAATCCACCGATTCAGGCGTCAGGCACGATATGTGCCATGTCGATTTAAAAAACTCATCCTGCTAATGCAAAGTCTGCTACTGATATTAATTATCTGGTTGTTTTTATTTATTTCAGGGGATTTTTAATACCAAACATCAGTCGAAAAATTTCATGATGGAAAAAAGAAAAGCCGGGCGCTATGTCCCGGCTTTTTATAACGAAAAATCAAATCAGCTGGCGATAGCCATGCCTACCGTCATATGCAGGCCGTAAAACACACCGCGACCGATCAACTCCCCTGCCAGCACCAGCACAAAGGCCACTGACAGTAACGGCAGTGCGGGCTGATAACCTTTAAGCTGAGGGGCAATCCAGCACACCAGCGCAACAGCCAGCAACACCACACGCCAGGCCATCAGAGAACCGTAATCTGGCACCAGAGTTGAGGCCTGCTGAATGGAGCTGTGAATGGTTGCCAGCTCAGCGCCCTGCATCAGCGCAACCATCGTGCTCACCACCAGCGCCAACAGCGAAACGGCAGGGAGCAGACGCATCGCCCAGCCGTCCACACTCGCCACGCGCAGCAGCAGGTAGCCCAGCAGCGGCCCACCGATAAACATCGTCAGGAAGAAACTCATTGGCGTCCAGACGCTATACCAGGTGGGAACGGTATCGATGGTGTTATAAACCCGCACCATCATCCACACGAAGACCACGCCCAGCACCATTGTCACGATCAGCCACACGTTGCGCAGCCCCGCAGGAAGCTTTTTCAGGGCTGCCAGCAGCCAACCCAGCCCACCGACGGCAAAGAAGATCGCCCCGCTGGCAATTTCGTTACTCAGTGAGGATGCCCCCACGCGATTGAGAGAGTTGAACGCGCGCATTGGCGAGCCGAGGTGCAGCGTAGAGGCAATAAAACCGATCCCCATCAACGCCCACAGACCAAACATACTCAGCACCACGCGCTGCTGCTGTTCAGCTTTCAAATCGCCTTTCAGTAACGCAAGCGCGAGCACAATAAAGCCCCCCGCCACGCACTGCCCAAAGACCGTGAAGATCATCAGCGGCCATTCATGCCATCCACTTCCCATCTCACACCTCCTTCGGGTTTGCCAGATAGCCGGTGGTATCTCCCGTCGGGCGGCTGTTGGCGTTAGGTTTAATCACAATGCTCGGCTTGGTGAAGTGCGCGGACGGCAGTGGCGCGACGGCCGCAAGCTGGCCGTGTTTTTTACGCAACTCGTCAATCGGGCCGAAGTCCAGCGCGCGCAGCGGACAGGACTCCACGCAAATCGGCTTTTTGCCCTCTGCGACGCGGTCATGGCAGCCGTCGCACTTGGTCATGTGGCCTTTGGCGGCGTTGTACTGCGGCGCACCGTACGGACAGGCCATATGGCAGTAGCGGCAGCCGATGCAGACATCCTCATTCACCACCACAAACCCGTCGTCGCGCTTGTGCATCGCCCCGCTCGGGCACACTTTGGTGCAGGCCGGATCTTCACAGTGGTTACAGGCAATCGACAGGTAATAGGCAAAGACGTTCTGATGCCAGACGCCGTTATCCTCCTGCCAGTCGCCGCCCGCGTATTCGTAGATCCGGCGGAAGCTGACGTCCGGGGTCAGGTCTTTGTAATCCTTGCAGGCCAGCTCGCAGGTTTTGCACCCGGTGCAACGGCTGGAGTCAATAAAAAATCCATACTGGGTTGTCATCGGTTACTCCTTACACCTTCTCAACCTGAACAAGGTTTGTGTGGGACGGGTTGCCTTTCGCCAGCGGCGATGGGCGCTGCGTGGTCAGTACGTTAATACTGCCAGCCTGGTCGATGCGGTTTGCATCCGGGCTGTACCACGCGCCTTCCCCCAGTGCGACAACACCAGGCATCATGCGGGGCGTCACTTTGGCTTCAATATGCACCTCGCCGCGACCGTTAAAGATACGCACACGATCGCCATTACTGATGCCTCGTGCTTTCGCATCCATCGGGTTAATCCACATCTCCTGGCGGCAGGCGGCTTTCAGCACATCAACGTTGCCGTAGGTGGAGTGAACGCGCGCTTTGTAGTGGAATCCGGTCAGTTGCAGCGGGAATTTTGCGGTGAGCGGATCGTTATAGTTTTCAAACCCGGGCGTGTAGATCGGCAGGGGATCGATAACATCCCCTTCCGGCAATTCCCAGGTTGCGGCAATGTTTGCCAGCTCTTCGGAGTAAATCTCGATTTTGCCCGATGGCGTGGTCAGCGGATTCGCCTGCGGATCGTCGCGGAAGGCTTTGTACGCCACGTGGTGCCCTTGCGGATCGCGCTGTTTATAGATGCCCTGCTTGCGGAAGGTATCGAAATCCGGCAGGTCAGGGATCGCTTTACGGGAAAGTTCATGCAGATGACGCATCCACTCTTCCTGAGTGCGGCCTTCTGTGAACTGTTGTTCGACACCAAGACGTTTCGCCAGCTCAGAGGTCATCTCATAGATGGTTTTGCACTCGAAACGCGGTTTGATGGCCTGGTCGGTGAAGATCACGTAGGACATGTTGCCGCAGGAGGCATCCAGCGCGAAATCCATCTGCTCCGAGGCGGTGCAATCCGGCAGCAGAATATCCGCATATTTCGCCGATGAGGTCATGTGGCAGTCGATCACCACAATCATCTCGCACTTCTTGTCATCCTGCAGGATTTCGTGGGTGCGGTTGATCTCCGAGTGCTGGTTAATAAGGCAGTTACCGGCGTAGTTCCAGATCATCTTGATCGGCACATCCAGCTTGTCTTTGCCCCGTACGCCATCGCGCAGGGCGGTCATCTCCGGCCCGCGCTCAATGGCGTCGGTCCACATAAACATGGAGATACTGGTCTGAACCGGGTTTTCCAGGGTTGGCATCCGTTCAAACGGCAGCGAATAGGAACCTTCGCGCGCGCCACTATTCCCACCATTAATACCCACGTTACCGGTCAGAATGGAGAGCATCGAAATAGCACGAGTGGCGATTTCGCCATTCGCGTGACGCTGTGGCCCCCAGCCCTGGCTGATATAGGCCGGTTTCGCTGAACCGATTTCACGCGCCAGCTGGACAATACGTTCCGCCGGTATCCCGGTGATTTTTGATGCCCACTCCGGGGTCTTCGCCACGCCGTCACTGCCCTGGCCCAGAATATACGCCTTGTAATGCCCGTTGGCAGGAGCACTGGCGGGCAGGGTTTTCTCGTCATAGCCGACGCAGTATTTATCGAGGAATGGCTGATCGACAAGGTCCTCAGTGATCATGACCCACGCCAGCGCGCTGACCAGCGCCGCATCGGTGCCCGGGCGAATAGGGATCCACTCATCTTCCCGGCCTGCACCCGTATCGGTATAACGCGGATCGATGATGATCATCCGGGCGTTAGATTTGGCGCGAGCCTGCTCAAGGTAATAGGTTACCCCACCGCCGCTCATGCGCGTTTCACCAGGATTGTTACCGAAAAGCACCACCAGTTTGCTGTTTTCGATATCGGACGGGCTGTTACCATCTGCCCAGCCACCGTAGGTGTAGTTCAGGCCGGCAGCAATCTGTGCAGAAGAGTAGTCACCGTAGTGATTGAGATAACCGCCGCAGCAGTTCATCAAGCGCGCCACCAGCGTTTTGCCCGGTGGCCAGGAGCGGGTCAGCGTTCCCCCAAGCGTTCCGGTGCCATAGTTCAGGTAGATGGATTCGTTACCGTACTCTTTTATCAGACGCTGCATATTGCTGGCGATGATATCGTAAGCTTCATCCCAGCTGATGCGCTCGAACTTCCCTTCCCCGCGCTTACCGACGCGTTTCATCGGGTACTTCAGACGGTCCGGGTTATAAACCCGGCGGCGCATTGAGCGGCCACGCAGACAGGCGCGAACCTGATGCAAGCCGTCGTAGTTATCGTCACCGGTATTGTCGGTTTCGACGTATTTGATCTCGCCATCCACCACATGCATACGTAATGGACAACGGCTACCACAGTTTACGGTACAGGCGCTCCACACCACGTTTTCCGGGGCCGTAGCCGGGGACAACGCATCCGCCGCCGACGCCAGTCGGGTAAAAGGGAGAGTGAAGGCACTGCTGGCAACGGCGAGACCGCCAATTGCCGTGGTTTTCATCAACCCACGGCGAGTGACCTCGGCAGCCATTAACGCTTCAGGCGCTTTGATTTTCATAAAGACTCACTTTGGTTGCTCACAAAGAATAAGGGGCGGAATTAACCGCGATATAGTTTTATATATAACGAGCTAATGCGTTATGCGTGTTTTATGCTGGCTTTCATTCGCAGGAGTATTACTACTTTAGAGGGAGGGGGTATTGCGTCGTATCAAACCGAGGGTATAAAAAAAGCGCCAAAAGGCGCTTTTTTGTTGTAAGGCAAAGAATTAGCCGATGTACTGCTGGCCTTTCATGTATGGGCGCAGCACTTCAGGGATCTCAATACGTCCGTCTGCCTGCTGATAGTTTTCCAGCACGGCAACCAGCGTACGGCCAACAGCCAGACCAGAGCCGTTCAGGGTATGCACCAGACGGGTTTTCTTATCGGACTTGCTGCGGCAGCGTGCCTGCATACGACGCGCCTGGAAATCCCAGACGTTAGAGCAGGAGGAGATTTCACGGTAGGTGTTCTGCGCAGGTACCCACACTTCCAGATCGAAGGTTTTGCAGGCGCCAAAGCCCATATCACCGGTGCATAGCGCCATACGACGGTACGGCAGGCCGAGCAGCTCCAGCACTTTCTCCGCGTGGCCGGTCATCTCTTCCAGCGCGTCCATGGACTCTTCCGGACGAACGATCTGTACCATCTCAACTTTATCGAACTGGTGCATACGGATCAGACCACGCGTGTCACGGCCGTAAGAACCCGCTTCAGAGCGGAAGCACGGAGAGTGCGCCGTCAGTTTGATTGGCAGGTCGTCTTCGTCGATGATCTCATCACGCACGAGGTTGGTCAGCGGCACTTCCGCGGTTGGGATCAGCGCGTAGTTGCTGCTGTCGGCTTCCTCGTCCAGCGGACGGGTATGGAACAGATCGCCGGCAAATTTCGGCAGTTGTCCGGTACCGTACAGAGTATCGTGGTTAACCAGATACGGAACGTAGGTTTCGCTGTAACCGTGCTGCTCAGTGTGCAGATCCAGCATGAACTGTGCCAGCGCACGGTGCAGATGAGCAATCTGACCTTTCATCACCACGAAGCGAGAACCGGTCAGCTTCACGGCTGCCGCAAAGTCCAGGCCCGCGTGCATTTCGCCCAGAGTAACGTGATCGCGAACCTCGAAGTCGAACTCACGAGGCGTACCCCAGCGTTTCACTTCAACGTTGTCGTTTTCGTCTTTACCGACAGGAACGCTGTCGTCAGGAATGTTCGGGATAGCCAGGGCGATATCACGGATTTCGGCCTGAAGAACATCCAGCTCAGCTTTCGCCTGGTCCAGCTCTTCACCCAGTTTGTTCACTTCCAGGCGTAATGGCTCAATGTCTTCCCCGCGCGCTTTCGCCTGGCCGATGGACTTCGATCGAGAGTTACGCTCTGCCTGCAGATTTTCAGTTTGTACCTGCAGAACTTTACGACGCTCTTCAAGAGCGCGCAGCTTATCTACATCCAGCTTAAAGCCCCGGCGTGCCAGTTTTTCAGCGACTGCGTCTGGCTCATTACGCAGCAGATTGGGATCGAGCATGCTTATCCTGTGCTTATCGAATTAAAATAGGAAAATGTGGCCACAGCCTGCGGCCACAGGGATACAATGCCAACATTACCGCAACGACTGAACTAACGGTAGCGTTTTATAGGGCTATTTTGATCCTGTCCGGCGAGCCAGGCGAGCTTTTCGCCAATCTTGCCTTCAAGACCTCTGTTTGTGGGGTGATAATAGCGGGTTTGTGCCATTTCCTGAGGGAAATACTCTTCCCCGGCCGCGTAAGCGTTGGGTTCATCGTGAGCGTAACGATACTCCTGCCCGTACCCCATCTCTTTCATCAGCTTCGTTGGCGCATTACGCAGATGCACCGGCACATCGTAGTCCGGGCGCTCACGCGCATCCGACATGGCCGCTTTGAATGCGGTATAGACGGCATTACTTTTCGGCGCGCAGGCCAGATAGACAATCGCCTGAGCAATAGCGCGCTCACCTTCCGCCGGCCCGACGCGAGTAAAACAATCCCAGGCCGAAAGCGCCACCTGCATGGCGCGCGGATCGGCATTGCCAACATCTTCTGAGGCAATCGCCAGACAGCGACGCGCGACGTACAGCGGATCGCCACCGGCAGTGATAATGCGTGCATACCAGTAAAGCGCGGCATCCGGCGCGCTGCCGCGTACCGACTTATGCAGCGCCGAGATCAGATCGTAAAAGCGATCGCCTTTGTTATCAAAACGCGCGCTACGCTCACCGGCAATTTCGGTCAACAGTTCCGGTTTTAATACCCGTTTGCCGGCGTCGTCGACTTCGGCCATATCGGCCATCATTTCCAGGGTATTCAGCGCCCGCCGCGCATCGCCGTTAACCAGTTCCGCAATTGCACGACGCGTGTCGTCAGGCAGGACAATGTCCTGTCCGCCATAGCCGCGGGCTTTGTCGTCCATCGCCTGGGTGAGAACTTTTTCAATATCCTCGGTGGTGAGCGATTTAAGCAGGTAGACGCGCGCCCGGGAAAGCAGTGCCGAGTTGAGTTCAAATGACGGGTTTTCGGTGGTGGCACCGATGAAGAAGATGGTGCCATCTTCGATGTGCGGCAGGAATGCATCCTGCTGACTTTTATTAAAGCGATGGACTTCGTCCACAAAGAGGATGGTTCGTCGCCCGGCGTTACGGTTCTGGCGCGCGCGCTCGATTGCCTCGCGGATCTCCTTCACACCGGATGTGACGGCCGAGATGCGCTCGACGTCCGCGTTAGCGTAGCGGGCGATCACTTCAGCAAGCGTGGTTTTACCGGTACCGGGTGGTCCCCAGAGGATCATCGAGTGCAGATGCCCGGCCTCAATGGCCCGCGGCAACGGCTTACCCGCAGCCAGCAGGTGCTGCTGGCCAATATACTGAGCTAAATTTTCTGGCCGCATACGCGCGGCCAGAGGTTGAAACGCATTATCTGAAAAATCGAGCGACAGGTTGCCCACTCATGCCTCTTACTTACGTTGGTCGTCCACCGTTACGCCCTGCGGCGGGGTAAAGGTAAATTTAGATGCATCGACAGCGCCATTTTGCTGAGATTTGAGCTGATAGCTGCTGCGCTGATCGTCCTGCTCAACGGCGCCGAACTGATTGATGGTACCATTGGTGCTTACATTGATGGTGAACTGCTTCAGGTTGCCGTTGCTGCCTTTTGGCGTCAGGACAAACTCATCACCGTTCTGCTTAATATTATACTGCTGCCAGTCGCTGGCCTGGTTACGGGCTATCAGCATAAAGGGCGTGTTGCTGGTCGCATCTTTCAGCCAGGTGGCGGTTGCCTGCTCAACAAACGGGTTGAAGAACCACAGGGTTTTGCCGTCAGAGACCAGGATGCTCTCATCCGGCTGAGTCATGTGCCAGTTGAAAAGATTTGGGCGTTTTACCCACAGATCGCCCTGGCCTTCCTGCACCGCATTACCGCTGCCGTCAGTCACTTTTTGCGTGAAGCTGGCGTGGAAGCTGCTCACTTTATCCAGGCGGCTTTTAAGGTCGCTGGCCGCATCAGCCCAGACGCTGCTGGCGACAAAACTGGTGAGTAATGCACAGGCGATTGCGATTTTTTTCATTGTTGTTCCTTAAAATACGTCATCCCGAAATGGGGTTTCCGTTTTCTATTCTGGACCTGCCCGCAGGCAGGTGACAGAAGAAAATGCTTAAATTTGGCTGATTTCCCCTTCTTTGCACACGCTGAAGATCAATCAAACGGCGGCGGAGCCAGCACCTCACGGTTACCGTTATGCCCCTGCTCGCTGACAATGCCCTGGGCTTCCATCTGCTCGATGATGCGCGCCGCGCGGTTGTAGCCAATACGGAACTGACGCTGAACGCCGGAGATAGACGCTTTACGTTTTTCGGTAACAAAATTAACCGCCTGGTCGAATAACGGATCCAGCTCTTCGCCGCCGTCAAAGCCACCGCCGCCGCCTTCGCTTTCGCTGTCGGAGGTAATGCCGTCAACGTATTGTGGACGACCACGCGCTTTCCAGTCCTGCACCACGGCATGCACTTCCTGGTCGCGAACGAATGCGCCGTGAACGCGCACCGGAGAGGTGGAGTTCGGGCCGGAGTAGAGCATATCCCCCATCCCCAGCAACGATTCAGCACCGCCCTGATCAAGGATGGTGCGCGAGTCAATTTTGCTTGATACGGTAAAGGCGATACGGGTCGGAATGTTGGCTTTAATCAGACCCGTAATGACGTCCACAGAAGGACGCTGCGTCGCCAGGACGAGGTGAATACCGGCCGCACGCGCTTTCTGTGCCAGACGGGCAATCAGCTCTTCCACTTTCTTACCGACGGTCATCATCAGGTCAGCGAACTCATCCACCAGCACGACGATGTAAGGCAGTTTTTCCAGCACCGGATGCTGGGCATCCATGCTATCGCCCGGTTTCCAGTATGGATCGGGAATTGGACGACCCATCCGCGCCGCCTCGGCGATTTTCTCGTTATAACCCGCAAGGTTACGCACGCCCAGAGCCGACATCAGCTTGTAACGGCGCTCCATCTCGTTGACGCTCCAGCGCAGAGCATTGGCCGCGTCTTTCATGTCGGTCACAACTTCCGTCAGCAGATGCGGGATCCCCTCATAGACCGACAGTTCCAGCATTTTCGGATCGATCATGATGAAACGGACATCTTCCGGCTGCGCTTTGTAGAGCATGCTGAGGATCATGGCGTTCACA
Source organism: Enterobacter cloacae complex sp. 277I4 (assembly GCF_050031465.1). Taxonomy (NCBI): domain Bacteria; kingdom Pseudomonadati; phylum Pseudomonadota; class Gammaproteobacteria; order Enterobacterales; family Enterobacteriaceae; genus Enterobacter; species Enterobacter cloacae complex sp. 277I4. Next base: position 1,712,498 of record NZ_JBLGWC010000001.1, on the reverse strand, counting down.
CCCACCGACTTACCGGAACCGGTTGTACCCGCAACCAGCAGGTGAGGCATTTTCGCCAGATCGGCTACCACCGGCTCACCCGCGATATCTTTACCCAGCACCACGGTCAGTGGTGAAGGGTTGTCGCGGAATTTGGTGTTGTCCAGCACTTCACGCAGGTAAACGGTCTGACGTTTTTTGTTCGGCAACTCAAGACCGACATAAGGTTTACCAGGAATGACTTCAACCACACGAACCGCAACGGTCGACAGAGAACGCGCCAGGTCGCGGGACAGGTTTGAAATACGCGCGGCTTTAACGCCAGGCGCCAGGTTGAGTTCGAAACGGGTAATGACAGGGCCTGGAGAGTAGTTGACCACGTCCGCTTTAATGCGAAAGTCAGCCAGACGCGCTTCTACCAGACGGGCCATTTGCTCCAGCGCGAAGGTATCGACCGGCTCAACTTCTGCTGGCGGCGGCGTTAACAGATCCAGCGACGGCAGAGGCGTGCTCGGACGTTGCAACGGACGGCTGTCACCGTTACGCATCAGCAGCGGATGAATGAGACTTTCCTGCGGCTGTGCCTGAGGCTGCTGGAATTGTGGCTGCTGTGGCTGCTGTGGCTGCTGTGGCTGCGCATAAGATTGTGGCGCAGGCTGCTGCGGCTGGGCGTAAGCCTGTGGCGCTGGGGCCGGCTGCTGACGCACCGGCTCGGCTTCCGGCATGACGCTCGGCGTGAACAGCGGTTCGCTCGGAGCATCATCCACCAGATCTTTCATCGGTGAGAATTCGAAATCCGACAGCGAGAACGGGTTCGCACCAGCAGGCTGCTCACCTGAATAGCGTTGCTGCTGGGTGGCCGCAAACTGGCGTGCTAATTCTGCCTCTGCTGCATCATCATCGTCCGCCTGAGCAGGATGATCATGCTGATACTCCTCGCCATAGCGCTGATGCTGCTGTGCGGCGAACTGACGCGCCAGTTCGTCCTGCTGCATTTCATCTGCATCATCGTCGTAATCAGATTCACGGGCTTTCTCCTCAGCCATACGCTGAGAAGGCAGTTTAATGCCATAGGATGCCAGCTCGCGGCGGGTTGGCACACGCACGCGGTTAGGACGCGGCAACTGCGGGCCAATCCCCTCTTTTACCTGAGGACGTGGTGTTCCACCTGTCGCCAGGCTAAAGACCGGCGCCGCAGCCGAAGCGGCTGCTGTGGCCTGTTTCACGCTCTCTGCCACTGGTGCAACCGCAGGCGTTGAAGTAACCGGCGGTGCGGAGACAGAAGGTGTATTCACAACAGGCTCTTGCACCGGCTCGGGAACAGGCTGATACCATGCTGCCAGTTGCTCGCGCTCACGGGCACGGCGCTCTTCAACCTCTTCGAAATAGTACATTGGCGGACGAGACGGTTTGACCTCTTCCACCACCTCAGGTTCTGGTTGAGGCGCGACGTAAGGCTCAGCAGGCGGAACAGGCTCAGGGACATACTCCTGATACGGTTGCGCGACGGGCTGCTCGTCGTACGGGTACCCCTGCGGCTCATGAACGGGCTCAGGCTGATAAGGTTGCTGCCACGGTTCCTGCTGGACCGGCGCATAGCTTTCTGGCTCTGGTGCGATAACCGGCTCTGGCGTATGAACGCCAGGCGCCGTTTGCCACTCTACCTGAGGCTGTTGAATAGCGGACTCGGGAGCGGGAACCGACGCAGACGGCATAACGGCTTCCGCTGGTGCTGCATAAGCCTGCGCCGCCGTGGTCGCGGCTGCCGCGGCGGCAACCGGTGCGGTAACAGAGTGACCGTTTAGCAGTGGATCGTATTCATCAAAATCGCCCGGCGTGGCGCGACTGCCAGAGAAAAGCACATCATCAGGATCAACGGCGGCACCGGCTGAACGGTACTCAACATGATCGTCTTCGTCCATGCGTTTACCGGAGAAGAGCGCCGCATCGGTTTTACGACCCAGCGGGTTGGCAAATTTCTCGGCGACGCGCTGACGGCGTGCCAGTGCTCCACGCAAAATACGTGCACGACGAGATTCACGACGCTGTACTGGCGCATCGTCTTCCTCTTCGTACTCATCTTCATATTCGTCTTCATCGACCCATGTGTCGTCACGACGGGTACGGTTGCTGGCAAAGGTCAGAATAGTGAGGACAAAACTGCCGATCTTCTCGGCAATGCTCACCCACGACCAGCCGGTGAACAGCGTTAATCCTGCCGCCCAGATACACAGCAATGCCAGGGTACCGCCGCTGCTGTGAAGCATAGGCTGTAACGCAGAGCTCAGCAGGCTACCGATGACCCCGCCAGACGCGAAATACCAGATGTCATCGGCGTTGATGGCTGCCAGCCCGCAGGAGGTGAGGATCAACGCCAGCGCGCCTATCAGGCGCAGCGAAACCGCGAAATAGTCGATGTAGTCGTCGTTCTGACGATGGCGCCAGGCAAACCAGCATCCGCCAATAATAATGACGGGAATGGTATAGGCCATCACACCGAAAATGAAAAACAGGGTGTCCGCAAGCCAGGCACCGGGAACGCCGCCTAAATTATGGATAGGCTCATGCCATGCAGTTTGTGACCAGCTGGGATCTGAGGGGTTGAAACTGAGTAAGGCTGCCATCAGCCAGACGGCAAAAAGGGCAATAACAATCAGCAACGCCTCAAGGAGCCGACGTCCGCTGCTTAGCTTCGATAATGTGACTTCTTTGTCTTCAGTGTATTCCTGGCTCAAGAAAGGCTCTCCAGGTATCAGGCATATCCTGCCTGTTTGCTAAAACGGACAACAGCGCCGGGACACCCCGGCACTGTTGCTGTATGGATTAACAGGAGTGTAATCAAACTACACTGATTTTGCACCTGTTCCGTGTTAGCGCGTCTTAATAACCAGACGATTGCTCTGTTTGACCTCTTCCATCACCACATAGGTACGGGTGTCGTTCACGCCTGGCAGACGCAGCAGGGTTTCACCCAGCAGCTTACGGTAGGCGGACATATCTGGTACGCGGGTTTTCAACAGGTAGTCGAAATCGCCAGAAACCAGATGACACTCTTGAATTTCTTCAAGTTTTTGTACAGCGGCGTTAAATTGCTCAAACACATCCGGTGCACCACGATTCAGAGTAATCTCAACAAATACCAGAAGTGAGGCATCCAGATAATGCGGGTTCAGCAGAGCCGTATAGCCCTGAATAAAACCCTGTCTTTCCAGTCGGCGCACACGCTCAAGGCACGGCGTCGGGGAAAGTCCCACACGTTTTGAAAGCTCGACGTTGGAAATACGCCCATCCTTTTGCAATTCATTAAGAATGTTACGATCGATACGGTCGAGATCTTTGCCAGGGCGCTTCTTGCTATCTACCATTATTATTGTCTCTCTGTATTCCTTCCCTACTCCTGCCTGGACCCTGTGCACATCACTGTTCAGAGCCTGTACCCGTTAGTCATCACATCGCCTGGTTATCTATTAGACGCGATGCGGATTCGGGTTCTGTTGGTAAGAAGACCGTTGCCCGAAGGCAGTCACCGACATCACGTATGGCGTCTGTCCACGCCATGCGTAGATTTCACTGACCCGGTAAAAATGGCATTTACATGCATGCCTATGCGGCACACGGTTAACGCGGTTTTTTTTTCTTCCTTGAATGTTTTCGCAAAAGCGCAGGGGATTGTCAAAGCAAAACATCGATTTTTAGTACAACATGCCGGATATTCATTTCGGTGGGGTATTAATCCTCATTTTATTGCCTTATAAACAAGCGAATTTAAGAAGTAAGCCTGATGTTATAGCGCTCAATTTATCGTCATTGCCTATCGTACAGATTGAGATCAACATTGCTGTGCTCTTTTTTTACGGCAACAAATTCCCTACAATCCAGCCAACTGTCTGCCAACAACAATGGGGATCTCATGGGCACGGCCAAACACAGTAAGCTGCTAATTCTTGGTTCTGGACCTGCGGGATATACCGCGGCGGTCTATGCTGCACGCGCTAACCTGCAACCGGTTTTGATTACCGGTATGGAAAAAGGCGGTCAGCTGACCACCACCACTGAAGTGGAAAACTGGCCAGGCGACCCTAACGACCTGACCGGGCCGCTGCTGATGGAGCGTATGCACGAGCATGCGGCTAAATTCGAAACCGAAATTCTGTTCGACCATATTAACAAGGTCGATTTGCAGAACCGTCCGTTCCGCCTGACGGGCGACAGCGGCGAGTACACCTGCGATGCGCTGATCATCGCAACGGGCGCTTCTGCCCGCTACCTCGGCCTGCCGTCAGAAGAGGCGTTCAAAGGTCGCGGTGTTTCTGCCTGCGCAACCTGCGATGGTTTCTTCTATCGCAACCAGAAAGTCGCGGTCATCGGTGGCGGTAACACTGCCGTAGAAGAGGCGCTCTATCTGGCGAACATCGCTTCTGAAGTGCACCTTATCCACCGTCGCGACACCTTCCGCGCCGAGAAGATCCTGATCAAACGTCTGATGGATAAAGTGGCGAGCGGCAACATTGTGCTGCACACCAACCGTACGCTGGAAGAAGTGACGGGCGATCAGATGGGCGTTGCCGGTCTGCGTATTCGTGATACCCAGAACACCGATAACGTCGAAACGCTGGAAGTGGCGGGCCTGTTTGTGGCTATCGGTCACAGCCCGAACACGGCGATCTTCGAGGGGCAACTGGAGCTGGAAAACGGCTACATCAAAGTGCAGTCCGGTATTCACGGCAACGCGACCCAGACCAGTATCCCGGGTGTGTTCGCTGCTGGTGACGTCATGGACCACATTTACCGTCAGGCGATCACCTCCGCAGGCACCGGTTGCATGGCCGCGCTGGACGCTGAACGCTACCTTGATGGGCTGGCTGAACAAGGTAAATAATCTTTACAAGTCAGTAACAAACGTAAATAAAGGCGGCGATAAGTCGCCTTTATTGTCTCCTCGTTGTAACATTGCGCTGCCCACTTTCTAATAACATCACCTGCAAAGCACGCAATGGAAAAAACCCGTCAACAAGAGTTAACACGCTGGCTAAAACAGCAGAGCGTTCTTTCCCGCCGCTGGCTCATGATTTCCCGTCTTCTGGGACTGATCAGTGGTCTGTTGATTGTTGCCCAGGCATGGCTGCTGGCCCGCATTCTCAATCATATGATCATGGAGAACATTCCGCGTGAAGCGCTTCTGCTGCCCTTCATCGTCCTGATCCTGGTTTTCATTCTGCGCGCCTGGGTTGTCTGGCTGCGCGAACGCGTTGGTTTTCACGCGGGGCAGCATATTCGCTACGAAATTCGCCGACAGGTGCTTGATCGTCTTCAGGAAGCCGGGCCCGCATGGATCCAGGGAAAACCAGCCGGAAGCTGGGCAACGTTAATCCTTGAACAGATTGACGATATGCACGACTACTACGCCCGCTACCTTCCGCAGATGGCGCTGGCCGTCTGCGTCCCGCTGCTGATTGTGATAACCATTTTCCCTGTCAACTGGGTAGCTGCGCTGATCCTGCTGGGTACCGCCCCGCTGATCCCCCTGTTTATGGCGATGGTGGGGATGGGAGCGGCCGATGCGAACCGCCGTAACTTCCTTGCGTTGGGTCGACTGAGCGGCCATTTCCTTGACCGTCTGCGCGGCATGGAGACGTTACGCATTTTTGGCCGGGGTGAAGCCGAAACGGAAAACATTCGCCTGGCGTCGCAGGATTTCCGTCAGCGCACGATGGAAGTGTTACGTCTGGCGTTTCTGTCGTCTGGCGTACTGGAATTCTTTACCTCGCTCTCTATCGCCCTCGTGGCGGTCTATTTTGGTTTCTCGTATCTCGGCGCGCTGGATTTTGGTCATTACGGCACGGCGGTAACGCTGTCGGCCGGTTTCCTGGCGCTTATTCTGGCTCCGGAATTTTTCCAGCCGCTTCGCGATCTTGGCACCTTCTACCATGCCAAAGCGCAGGCCGTTGGCGCGGCTGACAGCCTGAAAACGTTCCTGGAGACGCCGCTGGCGCATCCGGAGCGGGGAGAGGTAACGCTGAACGCCAATGAACCCGTGACCATTGAAGCACGTGATTTCTCTATCCTGTCACCGGAAGGGAAAGTGCTGGCTGGCCCACTGAACTTTACCTTACCCGCCGGGCAACGGGTGGTGCTGGTAGGGACCAGTGGTTCAGGGAAAAGCTCGCTGATTAATGCGTTATCCGGTTTTATGGCTTATACCGGCTCACTGCGCATCAACAAAACCGAACTGCGCGATCTCGATCCGAACGCCTGGCGAAAACAGCTCAGTTGGGTGGGGCAAAACCCGCAGCTGCCAGCCCCGACGCTGCGGGAAAACGTCCTGCTGGCTCGCCCGGATGCACGTGAAGACGAGTTGCAATCTGTTCTCGACCGCGCCTGGGTCAGCGAGTTTCTGCCGCTGCTTCCGCATGGCGTCGATACCGTTGTCGGCGATCAGTCTGCCGGGTTATCCGTGGGCCAGGCGCAACGCGTGGCGGTCGCCCGCGCGTTGCTTAATCCATGCCAGTTAATGCTGCTGGACGAGCCGGCGGCCAGCCTGGATGCGCACAGTGAACAGCGCGTGATGGCGGCCCTGAACGCCGCCTCGCGGCAGCAAACCACCCTGATGGTCACTCATCAGCTGGAAGGCATTGCCGACTGGGACCAGATCTGGGTCATGGAAAACGGTCGTATTGTTGAGCAAGGCGATTACGCCTCTCTCGTTACCGCGCAGGGCCCCTTCGCTGCCCTGCTGGCGAATCGTCAGGAGGACATCTGATGCGTGCCCTGCTTCCCTATCTCGCGCTCTATAAACGCCACAAATGGATGCTGACGCTGGGCATCGTGTTGGCCATTGTGACCCTGCTTGCCAGCATCGGCCTGCTCACACTTTCCGGCTGGTTCTTGTCTGCCTCTGCCGTGGCGGGGGTTGCCGGGCTCTACAGCTTCAACTACATGCTTCCGGCGGCGGGCGTCCGCGGCACTGCCATTACCCGTACGGCAGGACGGTACTTCGAGCGACTGGTCAGCCATGACGCGACATTCCGCGTGCTGCAACATCTGCGCATTTACACCTTCAGTAAACTGCTGCCCCTCTCCCCTGCCGGACTGGCGCGTTTTCGTCAGGGGGAATTGCTCAACCGTGTGGTTGCGGATGTCGACACCCTGGATCACCTCTACCTGCGCGTGATTTCACCGATTGTCTGCGCGTTTGTGGTGATTGTGGTAGTCACGCTGGGTCTGTCGGTGCTGGATGTCCCTGTTGCGCTGACGCTGGGCGGGATCATGCTTTTGACGCTCATTATCCTGCCGCCGCTATTTTACCGCGCGGGTAAATCCACCGGAGAGAACCTGACGCGTCTGCGCGGGGAGTACCGCCAGCAGCTCACCTCCTGGTTACAGGGGCAGGCCGAACTGACGATATTTGGCGCCAGCGAGCGCTACCGTGCGCGAATGGAGAACACAGAACTGAACTGGCATGAAGCCCAGCGCCGTCAGTCTGAGCTTACCGCGTTCTCTCAGGCGCTTATGATGTTAATCGGGGGTGTCGCGGTCATCGCCATGCTCTGGATGGCGTCCGGTGGCGTTGGCAATAACGCACAGCCGGGCCCTCTGATTGCCTTGTTCGTATTCTGTGCCCTGGCGGCCTTTGAAGCGCTGGCGCCGGTGACGGGTGCCTTCCAGCATCTCGGCCAGGTCATCGCCTCCGCCCTGCGCATCACGGAGATTGCGGAGCAGGATCCGGAGGTGAAGTTCACCGCAGAGCAAACGGCCACGCCTGAGCAGGTTGCCCTGACACTCAATAACGTCACCTTCGCCTATGATAAGCAGGCACAGAATGCGCTGGAAGGCATTAGCCTCGCTGTGGATGCGGGTCAGCGGATTGCGATCCTCGGCCGTACCGGCTGCGGCAAATCCACGCTTTTGCAACTGTTAACGCGAGCCTGGGATCCACAGCAAGGTCAGATTCAGTTTAACGGAACTCCGCTGGCAGACTTCAGCGAACAGGCGCTGCGCAAAACCGTCAGCGTGGTTCCGCAGCGCGTTCATCTCTTCAGCGCCACGCTGCGCGATAACCTGCAGCTGGCTGCACCGGAGGCCACTGATGACGTACTCCGCGCCATGCTGGAGCAGGTCGGGCTGCATAAGCTGCTTGAAGACGATGGCCTGAACAGCTGGCTGGGTGAAGGCGGTCGTCAACTCTCTGGCGGTGAGCTGCGTCGTCTGGCGATTGCGCGCGCGCTGCTGCATGATGCGCCGCTGATGTTGCTCGACGAGCCCACAGAAGGGCTTGATGCGACAACTGAAAGCCAGATCCTTGATTTACTTGCGAATGTTATGGCCGGTAAAACCGTCCTGATGGTGACACACCGCCTGCGTGGACTGGCAAGTTTTGATCGGATAATTGTGATGGACAACGGACACATTATTGAGCAAGGTAGTCACGCAGAGCTGTTGACGAAACAGGGTCGCTACTACCAGTTTAAACAGCGTCTGTAGACTATATTTGTAGCGTCCTCACTCGCGTACTGGAGTTTTGCTGTCATGCGCCTGGTCCAGCTTTCTCGTCATAACATTGCGTTCCCGTCGCCAGAGGGAGCGCTGCGTGAACCCAATGGGCTGCTGGCACTTGGCGGCGATCTCAGCCCTGCCCGGCTCCTGATGGCCTACCAGCGCGGCATATTCCCGTGGTTTTCACCTGGTGACCCTATTTTATGGTGGTCTCCCGATCCGCGCGCCGTGCTCTGGCCCACGCAGTTTCACCTGAGCCGCAGCATGAAGCGTTTCCACGCAAAATCACCGTACCGGGTCACATTGAATCACGCCTTCGGTCAGGTGATAGAAGGGTGTGCGGAAGACCGTCATGAGGGGACATGGATCACCCGCGATATCATCACTGCCTATCATCAACTGCACGAGCTTGGCTACGCCCACTCCATTGAGGTGTGGGAAGGTGGCGAACTTGTTGGCGGTATGTACGGCGTCGCGCAGGGGACGTTGTTCTGCGGTGAGTCGATGTTCTCCCGGGCGGTAAACGCCTCGAAAACGGCCCTGCTGGTTTTCTGCCAGGAGTTTGCTCAGCGCGGCGGGCAGTTGCTGGATTGTCAGGTTCTGAACGAGCATACCGCCTCCCTCGGTGCGGTTGAAATCTCCCGCCGCCACTACATTGAGCACCTGGATAACTGCCGTCAGGAGAAGCTGCCGCGCGATTTTTGGGTACCGCGGACACTCTTTATGCCCAATGTCTAAATGTTTTCCGCATATTTTTTATGAGGGTGTTATAATTATGCCGCAGAGTAGCTTCTGCCTGTTGCCCCGCCGCCGTTTGGGACCTTCGCTTCAGATAACGTCCTGACGTTTATCCTGTTGTATCCCCTTTACGAATGCGCTTTCCGTTCGGTTGTACCGTGACGCTTGGGCAATGCGCCGAAACTGTTTTGCTGCGTTTTAAACGCGCAATTCTTTACTTAATTGATGAATTTCGGCATTATCTTGCCGGTTCAAAACTTGGTAGTGATACCCCAGAGGATTAGATGGCCAAAGAAGACAATATTGAAATGCAGGGTACCGTACTTGATACGTTGCCTAACACCATGTTTCGCGTAGAGCTGGAAAACGGTCACGTGGTAACTGCGCACATCTCCGGTAAAATGCGCAAAAACTATATCCGCATTTTGACGGGCGACAAAGTGACTGTTGAACTGACCCCGTACGACCTGAGCAAAGGCCGCATTGTCTTCCGTAGTCGCTAATTGTTTTCGCCTGTAATGGCAGATGAATATTAAAAAAGGCCGGGATAATCCCGGCCTTTTTTTATTCATGGCTTCAGTGTTGGTGTATTGTCTTCCACGGTTGTACAGAGGCGCCAATTTATGGCTGTGGATTTATCCAGAACCAACATCGAACGAAACTGGAAAGCGCCTCGCAAAATTCCTCTGCAGGCTGTTGCCCTCACCCCGCCCCTCTCCCACGGGGAGAGGGAGAAAAGCAGGCATAAAAAAACCGGGCTGATGCCCGGTTTTTAACACACATATTACACTCAGTGAGCCGCTTCCGGCTTGTGCTTCGCCGCACTCTGGAAATCGTACGTCAGTTCGTTCTTCGCCTGATCCAGTGCCACCGTCACCTGGCCGCCGTCCACCAGCGAGCCAAACAGCAGTTCGTTCGCCAGCGGTTTCTTCAGGTTGTCCTGAATCACACGCGCCATCGGACGGGCACCCATCGCACGGTCGTAGCCTTTCTCAGCCAGCCAGTTGCGGGCCTCCTGGCTCACTTCCAGCGACACGCCTTTCTGATCAAGCTGAACCTGCAGTTCGACGATGAACTTGTCTACCACCTGATGGATCACCTCGGTAGACAGGTGATCGAACCAGATAATGTTGTCCAGACGGTTGCGGAACTCCGGCGTAAAGATCTTCTTGATCTCTTCCATCGCATCGGTGCTGTTATCCTGGTGGATCAGGCCGATGGATTTACGCTCGGTTTCACGTACCCCGGCGTTGGTGGTCATCACCAGCACCACGTTACGGAAGTCCGCCTTGCGCCCGTTGTTGTCGGTCAGCGTCCCGTTGTCCATCACCTGCAGCAGGATGTTGAACACGTCCGGGTGCGCTTTCTCGATTTCATCGAGCAGCAGTACCGCATGTGGATGCTTGATCACCGCGTCGGTGAGCAGACCGCCCTGGTCAAAGCCCACGTATCCCGGAGGCGCACCAATCAGACGGCTGACGGTGTGACGCTCCATATACTCGGACATATCAAAGCGCAGCAGTTCAATGCCCAGCGCTTTGGAGAGCTGCACCGTTACTTCGGTTTTCCCGACACCGGTTGGACCGGCGAACAGGAACGAACCGACAGGCTTATGCTCATGCCCCAGTCCGGCACGGGCCATCTTGATCGCTTCGGTTAAGGCCTCAATGGCTTTATCCTGACCAAAGACCAGCATCTTCAGACGATTGCCAAGGGTACGCAGCGTGTCGCGATCGCTCTGAGAAACGCTCTTCTCAGGGATGCGCGCGATACGAGCCACTACGGACTCAATATCCGCCACGTTGACGGTTTTCTTACGCTTGCTGGCTGGCATAAGACGCGCACGCGCCCCTGCCTCGTCAATCACGTCAATCGCCTTATCCGGCAGATGACGATCGTTGATGTATTTCACCGCCAGCTCCACCGCCGCACGCACCGCTTTCGCGGTGTAACGCACGTCATGGTGCGCTTCATACTTCGGTTTCAGGCCGTTGATGATCTGCACCGTTTCCTCGACGGACGGTTCAGTGACATCGATTTTCTGGAAGCGACGCGCCAGGGCACGATCCTTCTCAAAGATGTTGCTGAACTCCTGGTAAGTGGTCGAGCCAATCACCCGGATCTTGCCGCTGGAGAGCAGCGGTTTGATCAGGTTAGCGGCGTCCACCTGCCCACCCGAAGCGGCACCCGCACCGATGATGGTATGAATTTCATCGATAAACAGGATGCTGTTGGTATCCTGCTCCAGCTGTTTTAACAGCGCCTTGAAGCGTTTTTCAAAATCACCACGGTATTTGGTGCCCGCCAGCAAAGAGCCGATATCCAGCGAGTAGATGGTGCAATCGGCAATTACTTCCGGTACGTCGCCCTGCACAATGCGCCAGGCGAGACCTTCGGCAATCGCGGTTTTACCCACGCCCGATTCCCCCACCAGCAGCGGGTTATTTTTGCGGCGACGGCACAGCACCTGAATCGCGCGCTCCAGCTCTTTATCGCGACCAATCAGCGGGTCGATACCGCCAACGCGAGCAAGCTGATTAAGGTTGGTGGTGAAGTTTTCCATACGATCCTCCCCGCCTGCTTGCTCTTCATTGTTATTGACCTGATTGCTGGGATCCGATGCCTGGTTAGGCTCGTCTTTGCGCGTGCCGTGGGAAATAAAGTTAACCACATCGAGTCGGCTGACTTCGTGTTTGCGCAGCAGGTAGGCCGCCTGCGACTCCTGCTCGCTGAAGATGGCGACTAGGACGTTTGCGCCCGTCACTTCGCTACGTCCGGAAGACTGGACGTGGAATACCGCGCGCTGCAGCACACGCTGGAAGCTGAGCGTCGGCTGTGTGTCGCGCTCTTCTTCACTGGCTGGCAGCACCGGTGTCGTTTGTTCGATGAAGGCTTCGAGTTCCTGACGTAGCGCCACCAGATCCACGGAGCAGGCTTCCAGCGCTTCGCGGGCAGATGGGTTGCTAAGCAGTGCGAGCAGTAAATGCTCGACGGTCATAAACTCATGTCGGTGCTCACGCGCTCTGGCGAAAGCCATATTTAAACTGAGTTCCAGTTCTTGATTGAGCATAGGCACCTCCCCCAATTTTATGCCTTATCAGGCCTTTTCCAGCGTACACAGCAACGGATGCTCGTTCTCCCTCGCATAGTCGTTCACCATCGCCACTTTGGTTTCCGCCACCTCGGCGGTAAAGATGCCGCAGATAGCTTTGCCACGATAATGAACGGTAAGCATCAGTTGCGTTGCACGTTCTACATCATAAGAAAAGAACTTTTGTAGCACGTCAATAACAAATTCCATCGGCGTGTAATCATCGTTCATTAACATAACTTTATACATAGATGGCGGTTTTAGCGCGTCACGCACTTTGTCTTCCGCCAGCTGGTCAAAATCCAGCCAGTCGTTGGTCTTACCCATTTTGCATAACCACTTTGAATCTACCTCAGATGTTAGATAACAATCATCTATTACTGTCATCCGCGATGTCTGTCACAAACTGTTGCAATAGCGTTAACTGCTTCAAACTTTGGTTGATTATTGTCCCATCTCCAGCGCCAAACGCTTGACGATGTCTTTCGATTCTCTAAATTGTACAAGCGTGAGATGGCGAGGTTTTGAACAGCCCCCACTCCACCACCGGTTCATTCCATCTTAACTTATAAGATTTACGAAGGATGTCGAAGCATGGAAATGGGTACTGTTAAGTGGTTCAACAACGCCAAAGGGTTTGGCTTCATCTGCCCCGAAGGCGGCGGCGAGGATATATTCGCTCACTATTCCACCATTCAGATGGATGGTTACAGAACGCTCAAAGCCGGGCAGTCCGTCCGGTTCGATGTACATCAGGGACCAAAAGGCAATCACGCAAGCCTTATCGTACCGATTGAAGCAGAAACGGTTGCTTAGCTCTCTGTTTTATTGTGTACATCCCGCAGTCAAAATGCCAGCCCGATCGGCTGGCATTTTTATTTTCGGGTTATTCCCGAGCCAGCGCATCCACCGGATCCAGCCGCGCCGCGTTGCGGGCCGGCAGCCAGCCAAACAAGATGCCGGTAAAGGTCGAGCATAAAAATGCGGTAAGAATGGCCACCGGTGAAAACCCAATCTCCCAGCCGGGTAAGAAAATCTGCAGGGCAAAGGCGATCATCATCGACAGCGCAATCCCCATGGCGCCGCCCACCAGACACACCAGCACCGCTTCAATCAAAAATTGCTGCAGCACGTCGCTGGCTCTGGCCCCAACCGCCATGCGAATACCAATTTCCCGGGTACGTTCCGTCACCGAGACCAGCATGATATTCATCACCCCGATACCGCCAACGACCAGCGAAATCACCGCCACCAGCGTGAGGAACAGCTGAAGAGTACGTGTGGTCTTTTCCGCCGTTTTCAAGAGGCCGTCCATATTCCAGGTGAAGAAATCCTTCTTCCCGTGACGCAGGGTTAACAGCCGCTCAAGCTGCTGTTCGGCCAGCGCGCTGTCATAGCCCTCCTTCACGCGAACAGTGATGGAGTTCAGCCATGACTGCCCCATAATCCGCCCGGAAATGGTGCTGTACGGTAGCCAGACCCGCAGGATCTTGCTGCTGCCAAACATGGACTGCTTCTCTTCCGCCACGCCAATCACGGTGGCTGGCATGTTCCCTACGAGGATCACTTCGCCCACGACGTTGGTTTTATTGGGGAAGAGCTGTCTGCGCGAGTTCGCGTCCAGTACCACCACCTGCGCCCTGCCCGCCAGCTGTTCGGCGTTGAAGGTCGCCCCTTCGCTGAAGGTCATGCCGTAGACGTTAAAATAATCTCCGCTGACGCCGTTCGCGCTGGCGGCAACGTCCACGTTACCCACGCGCAGGCGAAGGTTTTGCGACACGGCAGGCGTCGCCGAATTGACCCACGGCTGTTTCTGAATGGCCGCCAGGTCGTCGTATTTCAACGCCTGCTGATACTGCGGTTCGTCATCACCAAAGTCTTTCCCGGGATAGACGTCAATGGTGTTGGTCCCGATAGCGCGGATATCCGCCAGCACCAGCTGTTTGGCTGCATCGCCCACCACCACAATCGACACCACCGATGCAATACCGATGATGATCCCAAGCATGGTCAGCAGGGTGCGCATTTTATTGGCCGCCATCGCCAGCCAGGCCATGGTCAGCGCCTCGCGAAAACCGCTGGAAAACTGTCCCCAGCCGGTTGCAGCAGGCAAGGCTTCTTTTGGCGCGGCCGCTCTGGACGCACGCGGTGGCGGGTTGCTCACCAGCTCGCCGTCGTGGATCTCGATAATGCGCTCAGCCTGCGCCGCCACCTGCGGATCGTGAGTCACGATAATGACCGTGTGCCCCTGATCGCGAAGCTGATGGAGGATCGCCATCACCTCTTCACCGGAATGGCTGTCGAGCGCTCCGGTGGGTTCATCGGCCAGGATCACCTGCCCGCCGTTCATCAGCGCACGGGCAATACTCACGCGCTGCTGCTGACCGCCAGAAAGCTGCGAGGGCTGATACTCTACCCGCTCCGCCAGACCAAGACGCGTTAACAGCGCCTGCGCGCGCGCAAGGCGTTTCTTGCGCTCCACGCCTGCATAGACCGCCGGGACCTCCACGTTCTGCGCCGCACTCAGGTGAGAGAGCAGATGGTAACGCTGAAAGATAAAGCCGAAGTGTTCCCGACGCAGCTTTGCCAGCGCGTCGCCGTCCAGAGTGGAAACGTCCGTTCCGGCCACGCGGTAGGTACCGCTGGTCGGTTTATCCAGACAGCCAAGAATGTTCATCAGCGTCGATTTACCGGAACCCGACGCGCCAACAATCGCCACCATCTCGCCCGCTTCCACGCGCAGGGAGATGCCCTTCAGCACCTCCACCGGACCATCGCCCGACGGATAGCTGCGACGAATATCAGTCAGCTCAAGCAACGCCGTCATTTCGCCGCTCCGGGCAGGGTTTCGCTGGTGACCACCTCGTCACCCTCTTCCAGCCCTTTCACCACCACCACGTCGGTATCGTTGCGTGCGCCAATCACCACTTCACGCTCGCGCGTTTCGCCGTTGCGTAACACCTTCACCTTATAGCGGTTATCCCCGGCGGGTTCCCCCAGCGCAGAGAGCGGAACGGTCAGCACGTTTTTTACGCCGGTCAGCTGAATATGGACCTGCGCGGTCATATCCAGACGCAGCACGCCCTGCGGGTTGGGGACTTCAAAACGGGCATAGTAGAAGATCGCGTCGTTCACTTTTTCCGGCGTAGGCAGAATGTCCTTCAGCACGCCTTCATAGCGCGTCTGCGGATCGCCCAGTACGGTGAACCAGGCGTTCTGCCCCGGCTTAAGATGGATAACATCCGCCTCGGAAACCTGCGCTTTCACCAGCATAGTGCTCATATCCGCCAGCGTCAGAATGTTCGGCGCCTGTTGGGCGGCAATCACCGTCTGACCCTGAAGCGTGGTGATCTGGGTCACTTCCCCGGCCATGGGCGCCACAATCTTCGTATAATCGAGGTTGGTTTTCGCCGTATCCAGCGAGGCCTGGTTGCGCTTGATTTGCGCGTCAATGGTGCCAATCTGCGCCTGTTTCACCGCCAGTTCGGTGGCGGCCGTGTCGAGATCCTGTTTCGAGATCGCCTGCGTTTTGGCCAGCGCCTGCTGACGCGTCAGGGTCACCTGGGCAAGATTACGTTCCGCCAGCGCCTGCGCACGCTGCGCGCGCAGCTCCATCAGCGTGGCTTCCACTTCCCGGATCTGGTTTTCAGCCTGTTCCGGGTCGATAACGCCGAGCAGTTGCCCCTTTTTCACCTTATCGCCAATCTCAACGGACAGCGTTTTTAACTGCCCGCTAACCTGTGCGCCCACGTCAACCTTGCGCAGCGCATCAAGTTTGCCGGTCGCCAGTACGTTTTGCTGCAATTCACCCGGACGGACGATCAGCGTTTGATACTGCGGAACCGGCGCGTTGAGCACTTGCCATAACCAGTATCCGGCCGCTATCACCACTATCGCCAGCAGCAGAAACCACTTTCTGCGTTTTCCCTTAAGGTTCATAAATATTCCAAATAATTATTCTGGCTTACATCAACGTCGATTCTATCTAAACCACTCCTCAACGAAACCCCTGAATTCAGGAAATGCCTGGATTTGTTGACACAACGTTGACAAAGGGCCTGCTGAAATAACGCCATTCCATAAGAAGCAGGATCTCACATGTCTTCCATCGTCGATACACCGTATTCCACTCTGTCGCAGCCTAAATCCGGCTGGCAGCTGTTTAAAAGCCTGGTCACTGGCACCATTACGCCGGGCCTGGCATGGCAAAATCCCGCCTATCGACGTAAGTTTGCGCTTCGCACGCTGGCCACACCGCTCAGCACCGCACGTCTGCTCTCAAGCCTGGCAAAGCAGCCCCGTTTGATGCAAATGCTGCAGGTCCAGCCTGGCCTGCCCTGTCGCCTGCATCGCCCTTGGCTGACCGTGAATATGGATCGCCCGCATGCGCTGGAAGCCCTGAACTGGCACTACCAGACCATGAGTCACCACCTGCCAGCCGCGCTGCTCAAAGGCTATCTTTCTAAGCAGGGCGTGACGCTCCTGACCTTAACCGGTAAGGATGAACAGCAGTTTACCGTTCGGTTGTGCGCCGATGCGTTCCTGGATAAAGAGGGAGAAGCTACCCTCTTTTTCAGTGACCATCAGGATACCGTGCTGGCGGAAATAACGTTTACGCTGTGCCCGTTTGAAGGCAAAAGCACGCTCTTTATCGGCGGCCTGCAGGGGGCGAAAGCCCACGTTCCGCATGAGCTGATCCAGAAGGCAACCAAGGCGTGCCATGGCCTTTTCCCGAAACGTCTGCTGGTTGAAGCTGTCATGACGCTTGGCAGCGCCTTTCCGGTGGAGCAGATTGTGGCGGTGAGTAATGCCACCCACATCTATCGCAGCTGGCGGTATCGCAAGAAAAAAGAGGGGAAATTGCTGGCGGATTACGACAGCTTCTGGATCTCCCTCGGCGGACACAAACAGGATAACGGTAACTTTGAACTGCCGCTTGCCATGCCGCGTAAGTCCATGGAAGAGATTGCCAGTAAAAAACGCGCAGAATATCGCCGCCGCTATGAGCTACTGGATAGCCTGACGGAGCAGGTCACCCAGGCAACCCGGCGTTAATCGGCTTTCCCGCGTGCCAGCCACAGGACGCGGGAGAACATTTTACGCAGCAGCGTAGGCACCGATTCGATCCCTCTCCGCCCTGCTTCTGTTGCCACTTCAATGGCTAAATCCGGTTTTGAAGAGCGGTGGATCGCTTTGGCGATCACGCGCCGCATGTTCATCGGCACATCGACCGGCACCATCGCTATCCTGTGGAACACGTCATCGAACCCCTGGCGGTACATAAAGTGCTCCATGTCCATGGCGGGCAGCATGGTTAAATGATCCCGCTCTTCTTCTCGCTCATCGTTCAACAAGCTGCGCACGGTGGATGCGTATTTTTTACCCGCCTCATCGCCGTCGACCAGTACGTGCCATTCTATGCCCATCCGCCGGGCGAATTTGATCAGCGGCTTTAATCCTGACTGCGCAAACTCGATGACCTTAATCCCCTCCGCATCAAAATGGTGGCCGCACTGGCGCGCCAACTCGTTGATGACCCAGGTCTCGGTTTCCCCCTCCACCAGAAGCCAGCAGCGGGCAAAAAGCGACGAGGCGCGATTAAAGCGGATATGAAACGCAATACGGCGACCATCCTCGGCATTCATCCCTCCCGGCCCCAGCCGGTAAGCAGAAACGCGCGATGATTCACGCACCAGGCGGCAAACATACTCGACCGGCGTCAGCGACAACAACTCGCCGGAATTGGTGGTAGTAATGCGCTGAAGCGGCAGCAGATTCAGCAGGTGCCAGGCAACGGAGAGCATGATGGGGTGCAGACGTGTTTCCGGATCTTCCACCAGCAGCAGCGGACGCGCATCGCGATCCAGACGGACGGTTCCCTTGGCCTGCAGAAGGGTGGAAAACAGCCCCAGCAAAATCACCCGATGAGTGCGTCCGCCGGGCCGGTCGATCATCCGGTTAATGATATCGAGATAGCGCCAGCTTCGTTGCTCATCATGGGACCGACGGCGCATCAGACGATGGTACGACTGCGAGGTTCCCTGCTCGGAAAAATAGTGCTCCAGCAGTTGCACCATGGCAGAGAGCCCCTGGCGGATTTGCCCATCGGTGAGATTTTGCGGACGCGAAACCAGCTCGCGTGCCAGGAAATCAAGCTCGCGGGCGGTGACTTCTACTTCCGGCATATGCGGCACGGTACCGTTACGGATACGCCGCATAAAACGCGCATCGCGCAAGCGTAGCACCGGCATCAAACGAATCAGATGCCGGGCCAGCTCGTCGATATTGTCCAGCGGTATGGGGTTGCCTTTCTGGTCGAGAAATTCACGCAGGGTCAGCACCCCTTCATTCTCTGACATCTCGCCTTCCAGACGATAAAAAATACGGTGGAAGCCATCATCGCTCTGAACCCAGCACGGTGACATCGGGCGGAAGCGACGCACCCTGTGACGCCCCGGCTCGGATTCGCGGAACGTCAGAATGATATGGAGATGCTTCTCACGGCCGTTGACATCGCCGGGTGGAAACCAGAAATCATCATGAACGAAGTGATACAAATCGCCTTCGGGCGAAAGCAGCAGCGTCAGCGCGTCCAGCAGGCTGGACTTACCCCAGGCGTTCTCGCCGATGAGGACGTTATTCTGCTCCAGCTGGAGTGACAGACGGTTTATACCGCGAAACCCGACAATTTCCACACGTTCGAGAAGCATACATCCCCCGAGAAATGATCACTTTTTCCTTTAAGTTATCAGCAGTATAGCGGGAGGATGCCGCGCAGAACACTGTCAGGCCTCCTGATTATTTTGTCTCAGCACGAAAATTCAGAATTTACGTGCAAGGTTTCATTTGAAATAGTCTCAATAGCACCACAAACTATCGCCCGCAAATTGGACTATGATCTATTCACCTCCAGTTTGAACAAGGATTGACATCACATTGCCTTAAATCAAATTATCCGAATTTATTTAAGTGGCGAAGGGGTGTTGTTGGTTTCTAAAATAATGGCTCTTTGAGTCGTCATCCCTTTATGGCGATATATCCCGCGCGCGGGAAAGCGTGCGGTAGTTAATTGAGGTGGTTATGTTCAGAAAATTAGCAGCAGAATGCTTTGGTACATTCTGGCTGGTGTTTGGTGGCTGCGGTAGTGCCGTTCTGGCAGCAGCATTTCCGGAACTCGGCATTGGTTTTGTCGGCGTCGCGCTGGCATTTGGTTTAACGGTATTAACCATGGCCTTCGCAGTGGGACATATTTCCGGTGGTCATTTTAACCCGGCCGTAACATTAGGCTTATGGGCTGGTGGTCGCTTCCCGGCCAAAGAGGTCATTGGCTATATTGTCGCTCAGGTTGTGGGCGGTATTATTGCTGCCGCGGTGCTGTACGTGATTGCCAGCGGTAAAGCCGGCTTTGACGCCGCAGCCAGCGGTTTTGCTTCCAACGGCTTCGGTGAGCACTCGCCTGGCGGCTACTCTATGCTCTCTGCCATTGTGATTGAAATTGTGCTGACCGCCGGCTTCCTGCTGGTGATCCACGGCGCGACCGACAAATACGCCCCTGCGGGCTTCGCGCCTATCGCTATTGGTCTGGCACTGACGCTTATTCACCTGATCTCCATTCCGGTGACCAACACCTCGGTGAACCCGGCGCGCAGCACCGCCGTCGCCATCTTCCAGGGCGGTTGGGCACTTGAGCAGCTGTGGCTGTTCTGGGTAATGCCGATCGTCGGCGGTATTCTGGGCGGCGTGCTGTATCGCACCCTGCTGGAAAAACGCGATTAATCTTTCCCTCCCTCTCCCTGTGGGAGAGGGCCAGGGTGAAGGTAACAGGCCGGGTAAGGCGCAGCCGCCACCCGGCTTTCTTTTGCCGCTTTACTGAACAGCCTTTATTGGGTAGTGTCTCTGGCGCTCAACAACTACTCACAAGGACCGGTTGTTCATGTTCTCAGGACTCCTCATTATTCTGCTGCCCCTGATTGTGGGCTATCTTATCCCGCTGCATCAGGCATCGGCATTACGGCTTATCAACCGTTTTCTCAGCTGGATTGTTTACGTCATTCTGTTCTTTATGGGGATTAGCCTGGCCTTTCTGGATAACCTGGCGACCAATCTGCTTTCCATCCTGCATTATTCTGCGGTCACAGTTGTGGTTATTTTGCTCTGCAATATCGCCGCCTTATTCTGGCTTGAGCGCACTATTCCGTGGAAAAACCATCACCATCAGGAAAAACTGCCTTCCCGAATTGCGATGGCGCTGGAATCATTAAAACTGTGCGGCGTCGTGGTGCTCGGTTTTGTCCTTGGGCTCACCGGATGGCCTTTTTTGCAGCACGCCACCGAAGCCAGCGAATATACCCTGATCTTCCTGCTGTTCCTTATTGGTATCCAGCTACGCAATAATGGCATGACCCTGAAACAGATTGTCCTGAATCGTCGGGGAATGATTGTTGCCGTTATTGTGGTCGCCAGTTCAATGGTAGCAGGCGTCATTAACGCCTTGATTCTCGACCTGCCGCTCAAAACCGGCCTGGCCATGGCCTCCGGATTTGGCTGGTATTCCCTCTCCGGTATTCTGCTAACCGAGTCGTTTGGCCCTGTCATTGGCAGCGCCGCCTTCTTTAACGACCTGGCGCGGGAGTTAATCGCCATCATGCTGATCCCGGGTCTGGTTCGCCGCAGCCGCTCTACCGCGCTGGGTCTGAGCGGGGCGACGTCGATGGACTTTACCCTGCCGGTATTACAACGCTCTGGCGGGCTGGAAATGGTGCCCGCCGCCATCGTACACGGCTTTATTCTAAGCCTGCTGGTGCCTGTTCTGATGGCCTTTTTCTCCGCCTGATACCTCTCTGGCGGTAGGGTTCCTGCCGCCAAAATTGCGCTAAATCAATCTCCCTCTACTTTGTCAAAAAAAGCCCTTTTCACCGCCCGGACACAGGCATAACCTTAAACATGTATATCAAATATAACTTTAACAGGTGTGATTATGTTTTGTGTGCAATGTGAACAAACTATCCGTACCCCGGCAGGCAATGGCTGTTCTTACGCGCAGGGTATGTGCGGTAAAACCGCAGAAACATCAGACCTGCAGGATCTGCTGATTGCTGCCCTGCAGGGGCTTTCCGCCTGGGCATTCAAAGCCCGCGAGTACGGTATTGTCGACCACTACGTAGACAGCTTTGCGCCGCGCGCCTTTTTCTCCACGCTGACTAACGTTAACTTTGATTCGCCGCGCATTGTCGGGTACGCCCGTGAAGCGATTGCCCTGCGCGAAGCGCTGAAAGCGCAGTGCCTGAATGCCGATACCAGCGCCCGTGTGGACAACCCGATGTCAGAACTGCAGCTGGTGAGTGACGACCTGGGCGAATTACAGCGTCAGGCCGCAGAATTTACCCCGAACAAAGACAAAGCGGCGATTGGCGAGAACATTCTCGGCCTGCGCCTGCTGTGCCTGTACGGCCTGAAAGGTGCCGCAGCCTATATGGAGCACGCGCACGTGCTTGGCCAGTACGATAACGACATCTACGCGCAGTACCACAAAATCATGGCGTGGCTGGGTACCTGGCCTGCCGATATGAATGCGCTGCTTGAGTGCTCTATGGAAATCGGCCAGATGAACTTCAAAGTGATGAGCATTCTGGATGCCGGTGAAACCAGCACCTACGGTCATCCAACGCCAACGCAGGTCAATGTGAAAGCGACCGAAGGCAAATGTATTCTCATCTCCGGCCACGACCTGAAAGATCTCTACAACCTGCTGAAGCAGACCGAAGGCACCGGCGTTAACGTCTATACCCACGGCGAAATGCTGCCCGCACACGGCTACCCGGAACTGCGTAAATTCAAACATCTGATCGGGAACTACGGCAGCGGCTGGCAGAATCAGCAGGTTGAGTTCGCCCGCTTCCCGGGCCCAATTGTGATGACCTCTAACTGCATCATCGACCCGACCGTCGGCGCGTATGATGACCGCATCTGGACCCGCAGCATCGTTGGCTGGCCGGGCGTGAATCACCTTGAAGGTGACGATTTCGGTCCGGTGATCGCCCAGGCGCAGCAGATGGCGGGCTTCCCGTACAGCGAAATTCCGCACCTGATCACTGTCGGTTTTGGTCGCGAAACGCTGCTCGGCGCCGCAGACTCGCTGATTGACCTCGTCAGCCGTGAAAAACTGCGCCACATCTTCCTGATTGGCGGCTGTGACGGCGCGCGCGGTGAGCGTAACTACTTCACCGATTTCGCCACCCGCGTGCCGGAAGATTGCCTGATCCTGACGCTGGCCTGCGGTAAATACCGTTTCAACAAGCTGGACTTCGGCAACATTGAAGGGCTGCCACGTCTGGTGGATGCTGGTCAGTGTAACGATGCCTATTCAGCCATCATTCTGGCGGTCACGCTGGCGGAGAAACTGGGCTGCGGCGTGAACGATCTGCCGCTGTCGCTGGTGCTCTCCTGGTTCGAGCAGAAAGCGATTGTGATCCTGCTGACCCTGCTCTCTTTGGGCGTTACCAATATCGTCACCGGCCCAACCGCGCCAGGCTTCCTGACGCCGGACCTGCTGGCCGTGCTGAACGAGAAATTCGGTCTGCGTTCCGTGACCACCGTAGAAGAAGATATGCAGCAACTGCTGAGCGCGTAAGGAGTATTTCATGACCATGCCAACCTCTCAGTGCCCGTGGCGGATGCAGGTTCATCACATCCATCAGGAGACGCCGGATGTGTGGACGCTGTCGCTGCTGTGCCATGACTACTACCCGTACCGTGCCGGTCAGTATGCGCTGGTCAGTGTCCGCAACTCCGCGGACACATTGCGCGCCTATACGATCTCCTCGACGCCGGGCGTGAGCGAATACATTACGCTCACTATCCGCCGCATCGATGACGGTGCAGGCTCGCAGTGGCTCACGCGTGACGTCAAGCGCGGGGATTACATCTGGCTGTCTGACGCTCAGGGGGAATTTACCTGTGACGACAAAAGCGAAGATAAATTCCTGCTGCTGGCCGCGGGCTGTGGCGTCACGCCGATCATGTCAATGCGTCGCTGGCTGGCCAAAAACCGCCCGCAGGCCGACGTGCAGGTGATCTACAGCGTGCGCTCGCCGGACGATGTGATCTTTGCCGATGAGTGGCGCAACTACCCGGTGACGCTGGTGGCAGAGCACAACGCGACGCACGGTTTTGTCGAGGGACGTCTGAGCCGCGAGCTGCTGCAACGCGTGCCCGATATAGCGAACCGTACGGTGATGACCTGCGGCCCGGCACCGTATATGGAGATTGTGGAACAGGAAGTGAAAGCCCTGGGCGTAACCCGCTTCTTCAAAGAGCAGTTCTTCACGCCGGTGGCGGAGGCGGCAACCAGCGGGATTCAGTTCACCAAACTGCAACCGGCGCAAACCTTCTTTGGCCGCGTGGGCACCACGCTGCTGGAGGCGCTGGAAAGCAATAAGGTGCCGGTGGTAGCTGCCTGCCGTGCGGGCGTATGCGGTTGCTGTAAAACGAAGGTAGTCTCCGGGGAGTACAGCGTGACCAGCACCATGACGCTGACCGATGCAGAAATTGCTGAAGGTTATGTGCTGGCGTGCTCATGTCATCCGCAGGGCGATCTTGTGCTCGCGTAATCGTTAAACGTGTCATTGTAGGCCCGGTAAGCGCCAGCGCCACCGGGCTTTTTTTGCCCTATCGCCACGCAGGACCTTTCCCTACCGCGTACCGCCCTGCCCCTAAAAACGCCACCGCCAGCGAGCCGATAAAGAAATACACCAGGCTCTCAATGGCCCACGCACCAACGGCATCGAGTGCAAAGGTTTTGCCCGTGCCCACCATCAGCCATGCCACAATCATGGTAAACGCCAGCACCAGCGCCGCCGGGCGCGTAAAGAGGCCGACAATGATCAGGATCGGTGCCACCACTTCGCCAATCAATACGCCGTAAGCAATAAACCCCGGCAGCCCTTTTTCCACCAGCAGGCCGCTGATAAAGCCCACACCGCCAAATAACTTGTGTAATCCGTGAAACAACATCAGCCCACCGACGGCAAGTCGTAACAAGAGTTTGCCGAGATCGTCGCACGTTAGCTTTTCGCTTACAGCAATTAACAATGATTTAACCATCTGAAATGATTCCCGTTTTCACCCAATCTGTCGCCAGATTATGCCGAATCATTGCCGGTGAAAACCACCCTGAAATGAGGGGTATTGTGCAGGCAATACAGTGACTTTCTTCTAAGCTTGTAAGCGATATCACAAAAAGGAGACGGACAACCATGAAACAAACCGTGGCTGCATACATAGCGAAGACCCTTGAACAGGCAGGTGTAAAACGTATCTGGGGCGTAACCGGCGATTCACTGAACGGGCTGAGCGACAGCCTCAACAAGATGAAAACCATTGAATGGATGCCGACCCGTCATGAGGAGGTCGCCGCCTTTGCCGCCGGGGCCGAAGCACAGCTCACCGGGGAACTGGCCGTCTGCGCCGGGTCGTGTGGCCCAGGGAACCTGCACCTGATTAACGGGCTGTTCGACTGTCACCGCAATCACGTGCCGGTGCTGGCAATTGCCGCCCATATTCCCTCATCTGAAATCGGCAGTGGCTATTTTCAGGAGACGCATCCGCAGGAGCTGTTCCGTGAATGCAGCCACTATTGCGAGCTGGTGTCCTCGCCGGAGCAGATCCCGCAGGTTCTGGCGATAGCCATGCGCAAGGCGGTGCTGAACCGCGGTGTTTCTGTGGTCGTGATCCCGGGGGATGTGGCGCTCAAGGCTGCGCCCGAAGGGGCCAGCACCCACTGGTATCACGCCCCCCAGCCGGTCGTTACCCCAGCTGAAGAGGAGCTGAAAAAACTGGCGCAACTGCTGCGTTACGCCAGCAATATCGCCCTGATGTGCGGCAGCGGCTGTGCTGGCGCGCATAAGGAACTCCTTGAATTTGCAGGTAAGCTAAAAGCCCCAATTGTTCATGCCCTGCGCGGCAAAGAGCACGTTGAGTACGATAACCCTTACGACGTGGGCATGACCGGGCTGATCGGTTTTTCGTCCGGCTTCCATACCATGATGAATGCCGACACGCTGATCCTGCTCGGTACCCAGTTCCCCTATCGCGCGTTCTACCCGACGGATGCCAAAATCATTCAGATCGATATTAACCCGGCCAGCATCGGTGCACACAGCAAGGTCGATATGGCGCTGGTGGGCGACATTAAATCTACCCTTGCCGCCCTGCTGCCGCTGCTGGAAGAGAAAACGGATCGTAAATTCCTCGACAAAGCCCTGAGCGATTACCGCGATGCGCGTAAGGGGCTGGACGAACTCGCCAAACCGAGCGACAAAGCGATCCACCCGCAGTATCTCGCGCAGCAGATCAGCCACTTCGCGGACGACGATGCCATCTTTACCTGCGACGTCGGCACGCCAACCGTCTGGGCAGCACGCTACCTGAAGATGAACGGCAAACGCCGCCTGCTCGGCTCGTTCAACCACGGCTCAATGGCCAACGCCATGCCGCAGGCGCTGGGCGCCAAAGCCACCGCCCCGGAGCGTCAGGTGGTGGCGATGTGCGGTGACGGCGGATTCAGCATGCTGATGGGCGATTTCCTGTCGGTGGTGCAGATGAAGCTGCCGCTGAAAATCGTGGTCTTCAATAACAGCGTGCTGGGCTTTGTGGCGATGGAGATGAAGGCCGGGGGCTATCTGACGGACGGCACCGAGCTGCACGACACCAACTTTGCCCGCATTGCCGAAGCCTGCGGCATAACCGGTATCCGCGTGGAGAAAGCCTCCGAGGTGGATGAAGCTCTGCAACGGGCGTTTTCCATCGACGGCCCGGTGCTGGTGGATGTGGTGGTCGCCAAAGAGGAGCTGGCCATCCCGCCGCAGATCAAGCTGGAGCAGGCCAAAGGCTTTAGCCTCTACATGCTGCGGGCGATCATCAGCGGCCGCGGCGATGAAGTGATCGAACTGGCAAAAACCAACTGGCTCAGGTAAAACATTTCGCATGACCTCTTAAAATAAAGGGATGTGAAATGATTGATTTACGCAGTGATACCGTTACCCGTCCGAGTCGCGCCATGCTCGAAGAGATGATGGCCGCCCCGGTCGGGGACGACGTCTACGGTGACGATCCAACGGTCAACGAACTGCAGCGCTATGCCGCAGAACTCAGCGGTAAAGAGGCCGCCCTGTTCCTGCCCACCGGAACGCAGGCCAACCTGGTGGCGCTGCTCAGCCACTGCGAACGCGGTGAAGAGTACATCGTCGGCCAGGGAGCGCATAACTACCTGTACGAAGCGGGCGGCGCGGCGGTGCTCGGCAGCATTCAGCCGCAGCCGATCGACGCCGCACCGGACGGCACTCTCCCGCTCGACAAGGTCGCCGCAAAAATCAAAGCCGACGACATCCACTTCGCCCGCACCAAATTACTCAGCCTTGAAAACACCCACAACGGCAAAGTCCTGCCGCGCGAGTACCTCAAAGCGGCGTGGGAATTTACCCGCGAGCGCAGGCTCGGCCTGCACGTGGACGGCGCACGAATCTTTAACGCCGTGGTAGCCTACGGCTGCGAGCTAAACGAGATTACGCAATATTGTGACTCGTTCACCATCTGCCTCTCAAAAGGGCTGGGCACCCCCGTGGGTTCTCTGCTGGTGGGCGATGCGGACTACATCAACCGCGCCAACCGCTGGCGCAAGATGACCGGCGGCGGCATGCGCCAGGCCGGTATTCTGGCCGCAGCGGGTCTGTATGCCCTTAAAAACAACGTGGCACGTCTGCAGGACGATCACGACAACGCCGCGTGGATGGCCGGGCAACTGCGTGAAATTGGCGCCGACGTGATGCGACACGACACCAACATGCTGTTTGTTCGCGTGGGTGATGAGCACGCCGCTGCGCTTGGGGAGTTCATGAAAGCGCGTGGCGTACTGATCAACGCGTCACCTGTTGTGCGTCTGGTGATGCATCTCGACGTCAACCGCGAGCAGCTGTTGGACGTCGTGAAACACTGGCAGGCGTTTTTACAGCGTTAAGGAGCAGAACGTGCCGCAACGTATTCTGGTGCTTGGTGCCAGCGGGTATATCGGTCAGCATCTGACCACGGCGTTAAGCCAGCAAGGACATCAGGTGCTGGCGGCGGCACGCAACACTGAACGCCTGCAAAAACTAAACCTGCCTGGCGTCACCTGCCACAACGTCGACCTTAACTGGCCAGAGTCACTACCCGCACTGCTGGAAGGGGTCGACACGCTGTACTACCTGGTGCACAGCATGGGCGAAGGCGGCGATTTTATCGCCCACGAACGTCAGGTGGCCCTGAACGTCCGCGATGCCCTGCGGCAAACGCCAGTTAAGCAGGTGATTTTTTTAAGCTCGCTCCAGGCGCCCGAAAATGAGCAGTCCGACCACCTGCGCGCCCGTCAGCTTACCGCGGACACCTTGCGCAGCACGGATATCCCCGTCACCGAACTGCGGGCGGGGATCATCGTCGGCGCGGGCTCTGCCGCCTTCGAAGTGATGCGCGATATGGTCTACAACCTGCCGGTGCTCACCCCACCGCGCTGGGTGCGGTCGCGCACCACGCCGATTGCCCTGGAAAACCTGCTGCATTACCTGGTGGCGCTGCTGGACCATCCCGCCGAACAGCACCGCGTGCTTGAGGCCGCGGGGCCGGAGGTGTTGAGCTATCAGGAACAGTTCGAGCATTTTATGCGCGTCAGCGGCCGCCGACGCTGGCTCATCCCCGTTCCCTTTCCGACCCGCTGGATCTCCGTGTGGTTTTTAAACGTTATTACCTCGGTGCCGCCGACGACAGCGAAAGCGCTGATCCAGGGGCTGAAGCACGATCTGCTGGCGAACGATGGCGAACTGCGCGCATTAATTCCGCAGATGCTGATCCGTTTTGACGACGCGGTGCGCCATACCCTGAAAGAAGAAGAGAAGCTGGTGAACTCCAGCGACTGGGGCTACGACGCGCAGGCGTTTGCCCGCTGGCGGCCGGAGTACGGTTATTACCCGAAACAGGCGGGCTGCACGGTGAAAACCTCGGCCAGCCTGGCATCGCTGTGGGAGGTGGTGAACCAGATCGGCGGCAAAGAGCGTTATTTCTTCGGCAATATTCTCTGGCAGACACGCGGAGCGATGGATCTGCTGGTGGGCCACCGGCTGGCGAAAGGCCGCCCTGCGCAGCCGTACCTCAAAGTGGGTGATACGGTCGACAGCTGGAAAGTCATCATCGTCGAACCGGAAAAACAGCTGGCGCTGCTGTTCGGCATGAAAGCGCCAGGGCTGGGACGGCTCTGCTTCACGCTGAAAGACAAAGGCAATTGCCGTGAACTGGACGTCCGCGCCTGGTGGCACCCACATGGGATGCCCGGTCTGTTCTACTGGTTACTGATGATCCCCGCACATCTGTTTATCTTCCGCGGGATGGCAAAACGGATTGCGCAACTGGCAGAACAAAAAACGGAAAAGAACTAAATAAAACTCGCTTTCTTTCACCTTTCCCATTGCAACCCGCCGTAATTCACGAAAGAATGCGCACGAAATTCTTTTCAACACAGTGGATTGTTATGAAGGTACTGGTTACCGGGGCGACCAGCGGCTTAGGCCGAAATGCGGTCGAATTTCTGCGCAACAAAGGCATTAGCGTCAGGGCTACCGGTCGCAACGAGGCGATGGGTAAGCTGCTGCAAAAAATGGGCGCAGAGTTTGTCCATGCCGACCTGACGGAGCTGGTCTCCTCTCAGGCGAAAGTGATGCTCGCCGGAATCGACACCCTGTGGCACTGCTCCAGTTTTACCTCTCCGTGGGGAACCCAGGAAGCCTTCGATCTCGCCAACGTGCGCGCCACGCGCCGTCTGGGCGAGTGGGCCGTTGCCTGGGGCGTGCGTAACTTTATTCATATCTCCTCTCCGTCGCTCTACTTCGACTATCACCACCACCGGGATATCCAGGAAACGTTCCGTCCGGCCCGTTTTGCCTGTGAGTTTGCCCGCAGCAAGGCGGCCAGCGAAGAGGTGATCGACCTGCTGGCGCAGTCGAACCCGCATACGCGCTTTACGATCCTGCGTCCGCAAAGTCTTTTCGGACCACACGATAAAGTGTTTATTCCGCGCCTGGCGCAGATGATGCACCACTACGGCAGCGTGCTGCTGCCGCGCGGCGGTGATGCGCTGGTGGACATGACTTACTACGAAAATGCCGTGTACGCCATGTGGCTGGCGAGCCAGCCGGATAGCGATAAACTGGCGTCCGGTCGCGCCTATAACATTACCAACGGCGAACCCTGCCGCCTTCGCACCATTGTGCAGCGCCTGATCGACGAGCTGCACATCGACTGCCGCATTCGCTCGGTGCCTTATCCCATGCTGGATATGATTGCCCGCAGCATGGAGCGTTTTGGCAGCAAAACCGCCAAAGAGCCTGCGCTGACGCATTACGGCGTGTCGAAGCTGAATTTTGATTTCACGCTGGATATTTCGCGTGCGGAGAACGAGCTGGGGTATAAGCCGATTGTGACCCTGGATGAAGGGATTGTGCGCACCGCGGCGTGGCTGCGGGACCATGGGAAGTTGCATCGGTAGTTAATTGGGTGCGGCCTGATGCCCTCACCCCGGCCCTCTCCCACAGGGAGAGGGTGTAAACACGAAAACGGCAACCCGAAGGTTGCCGTTTTGCTTTTACAGAGCCGTCCAGGCCTCAGACCATGCCAGACCTGCGCCTGGTTCATAGTACATTGGTGCGTTGTTACACCAGCCGCTGTACGGGAACGGTTTGCACTGGAACAGTTTACCGTGGTTGTTCACGATATCGCCTGCGCTGTACTTGCTGTTCGCGCTCCACGCCGGGTAAGAGCCGGAAGTGCCTTCGTCCTGAGACGGGGTGGCTGCTTTGGCTTTTACGTTCAGCAGGTATGTGGTGGTGCTGCTCAGCTCGCCGTCGCTGACGGTCAGGCTGATTTCATACTGCTGCGCCGTCGCGGCTTCAGGCGCGTTGAAGGTCACTACCGCTTTATCGTCGCCGGTAACGGTCTGGCCGTCCTGGGAACGCCAGGTGTAGGTCAGCTTGTTGCCGTCTTCGTCGGTAGAGCCTTCTGCGCTCAGGGAGACCTGCGCACCGGCTTCAACCGCACCGATCGGACCGGCAATCTGCGCTACAGGCGCATGGTTTACCACCGCCGGGATGTCGTCTGGCACAGGTGCCGGGGTTTCATCCGGTGTTGGTGTCGGCGCTGGCGTCTCATCTTCAGACGGGGCTGGAGCAGGAGCCGGTGTTTCATCCGGCACGACCGCGGAACCGTCGTCGTTAACGATGTTCACGTTAAAGAACTTCTGTACACACTTGGTGTAGTCGCCGTCTTTGAACGCGCTAAATGGCGTCTGGTAACCCACCAGCTGGCAAGCGTAGGTCTTGCCATCTGGGGTATCCGCGCTCCATCCCCAGTCCTGTTCCCAGTAGATCTTCAGGGCACCTGCGCCACCTTCATCGAACTGCTTCATGTTGGCACAGCCAAGCACTTCGTCAGCCGGTACAGGGACTTTCAGGTAGTTAGCGAACTCTTTGTAGTATTTGATACGGTTCTGAGACTGAGCAATTTCAGTCGGGCCACCGCACTCTACGCCGCCGTTGATGATCTGGGTGGTCACGCCAAAGCCAGGGACAAGGCCGTTGGCTTTATCGTGGTCGTTCGGCTGCCAGGTGCCGTCGATAACCTGAAGCATGCTTGGTTTTGGCGGCTGTGGATAGGCGAAGAAGAAGATGGCGCTCGCCAGGTTCAGCCAGGTGTCGGCCACCAGCTCAGGTTTGTCGAGCAGCGTGCGGACATCGCCGTACATTGCTTCAGAGAATGGACCGTAGTTGTAGTTGTAGGACAACTGCTTAGCGCCGCGGCCAAAGTAGCTCAGGAAGTCGCCATCTTTGTCTTTACCGCACGGCCAGGTCTGACCCTGCCAGACGTCCGGGTTACACTCCCCGTTATAGCCGCCCTTCTGGCCTTCACTCCAGCCCATCTCGCGCACATAGACCAGTGCCTGACGCCATTCCGGCTCCGGACGCCAGCTTTCGTGGCCGCCGGTTTCCTGTGCGAAGTGAGCAAACATGGTTGCCAGCTCTTTACGGCAGATAGCTTCGCTGTCGCGGCCATCGTTGTAGGTATCACACAGCGCCGGGAATTTACCCACGGCTTTCAGGAAGTTACTGTAGCTGTAATCCTTCGCGCGCAGCGGGAACAGGTATTCCCAGTCGCTCTCTTTAAGGATCCCTTCAACGCGTTTCACGTTTACCGGGTTGGCTGCACGGCCTGGCTCAATCTGCTCGACCTGAGCGTTGTCCAGCGTACGGATGGTATCCTTCACGGATTTCATCAGTGGGAAATCGGTGAGCTCTTTTTCCTTTTTAGCCAAATCGCTGGCTTTCATGGTGTAAGGCACACTGCTTTCCGCCTTCAGCATGGTGGCCTGAGCAATCACCGGCGCTACGCAGGCACCGGCAATAAGCACGCTCAGTAATGTCCTTTTATTCATCTCGGTTATTCCTGTTAATTTCGATAAAGTTAAATAAATCTAAATTCATTTATTAATCCGTTAATAAATAAACTTCAGACAGCTGCTTTTCATTTTCTGAAGAATACGGGTGGGTACTCTTCAAAAAACAAAAAACTCACCAGTTGGTTCTGTCGCGGGCGGCTAATTTTAACTGCTGATACTTTTTCCAGACCTTATGGGCATAGACCATGCGCTTAGGGTAATTTTCTTTTTTAAGCCCGGCGTTATACGCACCTACCGCTTCCCAGTTGTATCCATAAACCTTAATCATGCCTGACAAAATAGAGGCGCCGACCATAATGGAGGTACAGGGCTCTGTCATCAGACGGTTTTCATTAATGCCTTTGCGTTCAAGTTCAGGAAAGTGCGAGCTGTTGATTTGCATTAATCCGACATCGCGCGTTCCGTCATGATTGATGCCAATGGCGTACGGGTTCATTCCCGATTCCACATTCGCGATGGCATAAAGTAAAAACGGATCAATATGATAATAATGCGCCGCTTTATTCCAGCAATTTGCAAATGCGCTATGACTTAATATCAATAACAAAAACAGAAACCTTTTCATTCTTCACCTGCGTGGCCGTTTTTTATTCTCCTCAAACACGTCCTGTTAAATTAGTGGAAGGTACTGGCCACACCCGAAGCGGGGTGTGACCAGTGATTGTGGGCCGATATCACACCCACAATTTCAAGCTCAGAAGATTATTTGCAGTCTGCTGACGCGCCTTCTTTCACCCATACATCGCTGTTGCCTGGTTTGTCACCTTTTGTCCACCATTTCGCGCGGTACTCGAAACCTTGATAGGTTGTCTTGTCACCACCGTTGTAGACCATGTCGGAGCGCCAGTTCATTTTCACCTGGCTGACCAGTTCCCATGCATCGGCGTTAAAGCCAGGTTTGTTGCCCTGAGTCCAGTACTTCGCTTTCCATACCAGATTATCGGAGCTGACCATGTCGCCGTTGTTGTAGATTTTGCTGGATTCCCATGCCGCGTATTTGCTGGCATTGGCATCTACCGGGTTATCGCAGCTGCCGGTTGCAGTGCCTTCATCCGATGGCGTGTTACCTTCATCGGATGGCGTGTTGCCTTCGTCAGACGGGGTATTGTCTTCATCAGGCACAACCGGGGTGGCTTTCGGCGTTACGGTAACCTGTACGTTAGACTGTACGCTGGTTTTACCGTCGCTTACGACAACGCTCAGGGTGTAGGTTGAGTCAGTTGTAACGTCCGGCGCGGTGATCTGTACGCTGGAGGTATCAGTACCGGTCGCGTGCATATCAGATGGTACGCTCCAGGCGTAGGTCAGTGCATCACCGTCTGGATCCGCCGCCTGCACGTTCAGGGCGTAGGTCTGACCGGCTTCCAGAATGACGTTCTGCATCTGGTTAACCACAGGGGCCTGGTTGGCTTTCGGCGCTTTGTTCACAACCTGAACGTCAGCGGTGCTGCTCAGGCCTTTTGGATCGGTCACGGTCAGACGGAATGCCAGGGTCTGGTTGCTGGTCACAGCGCCAACAGAGAAGGTCGCTTTCGCTTTGGTGCTGTTGGTCAGGGTAACGCTTGGGCCAGAAATCTGGGTCCATTTGTAGGTCAGCGCATCGCCATCAGGATCGGTGGAGGCAGAGCCATCCAGAGTCACGGTCGCAGGGCCGGTCACAGTTTGATCCGCCGCAGAAGCAACCGGTGCATGGTTGGTCACTACCGGATCTGGCGTGGAGCTGCCCAGCAGGCTTTCGTTCATCGCGTTCAGGATATCGCCGTTATCGGAGTCGATAGACCACGCGAACAGGCCGCCCAGGTTTTTCGCCAGAACGTACTTACCTTTTGCGGTGGCGGAACGGGCATCTTCATAAGAGATCAGCTCGCCGGTGGATTTGTTGAAGACGTATGGCGCTTCAGCGTCCGCGTCGTAGCCATATTCCCAGCCTGGCTTGCCTTTGTACTCGTTCACAATCTGACGATAGTCAACAACGCCTGGTTCCCAGGTGCCTTTCACGCCGTCAGTCGCGGTACCGGTGAACGGGTTGTTGCCGGTATAGCCGTGAACGCCAGTCCAGCCACGACCGTACATGCCGGTACCCACCACGATTTTGCCTGGCTGTACGCCCTGCTCCAGCAGCGCGTTAACGCCATTTTCGGTGGTGTAGTTGGTGTCCGGACGCCATGCTGGTGCATGCAGCGCAGCCTGGTGGCCCAGATCGGTCATGCTCCACGCGCCGTAGAAGTCGTAGCTCATCAGGAAGATGTGATCGAGATACTGCTGCGCCGTGGTGTAATCCACGTCTTCAATCTTATCTTTACCGGCACCGATGGCGCTGGTCAGTTCATAGGTGCGCCCCGTTTCAGCGGACAGTTCGTTCAGCATGGTACGCAGATCGCGAATCACGGCAGTATAGGTTGCCTTATCCTGCTGCGGGTTACCCAGTGATTCGTTCACACCGCCGCCGCCCGGGAATTCCCAGTCGATATCCACACCGTCGAAGAATTTCCAGGTTTTCAGGAAGTCTTTCACAGAGGCCACGAAACGTGCACGGATCGCGGAATCGTTCATGTGATAGAACGGATCGGACATGGTCCAGCCGCCAATGGATGGCAGAATTTTCAGGTCAGGATGGGCTTTTTTCAGCGCCATCAGCTGGCCGAAGTTACCTTTGTACGGGTCGTCCCAGTTAGATACGCCGGACTGAGGTTTTTGCAGCGCAGCCCACGGATCGTGGATCGCCACGGTGTAGTCAGGACGGCCAGCACAGGCTTTCTGCAGGTTGGCGAAGCTGTTGCCGTTTTCAACGGTTTTCAGACCGTCGTTGATGCCGTCGCCGCCACAGATTGGAATGAAGCCGTACAGGATGTGGTTCAGGTTAGCGGCAGGGATTTTATCGACCGGGAAGTTACGGCCATAAACGCCCCACTCAGGGAAGTAGGCGGCAACCACTTTATCGGTATGTTTTGCGAAGGTTTTGTTGTTTTCCTGCAGAGGCGCATTCAGCGGCAGGAGGTGGCTACCGTCAGTATCCGCCACGATGATCAGCTTGCTTGCGCTTTTGGTACAGCCGCTGTTGTTACAGAGTTCAACCTGCTCCTGGTAGCGACCGCCTTTTTTCACTTTAAAGGTGGCAGAACCGGATGCACCGGCAGCACCGGACCAGACGGTCTTGCCATCCAGCAGCACTTTACCGGAGGTCGGCGCGTCGCCGCTCCAGACGTTCCACTCGACTTTTACGTCGACACCGTCGTTATGAACCTTAACAAGATTACCGTAGTCCACTACGGCCTGGTCCACTTCAACGATGGCAAATTTATCGTTACCGCTGCTGATTGAAGGCGTACCTGGCGCTGCGGCGAACGCAGAGCCGGAAACGGCTGCGACAAAGAGTGCCAGATAGGTTGGCTTCATAAATTTCATTATTAATTCCTGATAATCTTATTTTTGATAAATGAAAAGGACCATGTATTCCATATAACATGGGCGAGTACTGAATAAGCTATTTAATTAAAACCACAAACCCAATTTAATTTTACTAACCATGTATAGTGCTAATATACCCTCCATAAAAAGACATGAGCGGCAATCCTTACAGCTTATGTTTCTTACAATACTCCGGGAATTAGTTGACGTCCTTTCATTCCCTCAGCGAAAAAATTTCAAAAAAAACTTGACCACATAAATCAGAATGTGAATTGCAAGGTCTGCAGAATAAAAATAACCAAACCGGCGAGTGACAACAGAGGGCCAAACGGAATAACGCTAT
Source organism: Enterobacter cloacae complex sp. 277I4 (assembly GCF_050031465.1). Taxonomy (NCBI): domain Bacteria; kingdom Pseudomonadati; phylum Pseudomonadota; class Gammaproteobacteria; order Enterobacterales; family Enterobacteriaceae; genus Enterobacter; species Enterobacter cloacae complex sp. 277I4. The sequence goes on along the minus strand of NZ_JBLGWC010000001.1, from coordinate 1,676,918 downwards.
TTTCTTTAACCGCTTTATAAAAAACAAAATACAGTGCGATACCGCTTAATGCCGCCGCGAGCAATAACGAAGGTAACGCCTGCCAGCCGCACCACGCGCCCAGCGCAGCCAGCAGCTTAAAATCACCGTAGCCCAATCCCTCGCGTCCTGTTGTCAGGCGAAAGGCCCAGTAGAGAAGCCACAGCGACAGGTAGCCCGCCGCTGCGCCAAACAGGGCATCCGACAACGGTAAGGTATGAAAAAGCGCATGATTCAGCAGGCCCGCCCACAGCAGCGGCTGCGTCAGGCAGTCCGGCAGCAGCATGTGTTTTGCGTCTATCGCCGCCAGCGGCAGCAGTCCACACCAGAGCACCCATAGCGACATCAATGCAGCCGCAGACGGGGCGTACGCCGCCGTTAGGGCAAAAAACAGGGCACTGGAAAGTTCAAGCAACAGCAGACGCAGCGGGATCGCGGTCTGGCAGCAGCGGCAGCGCCCACGCAGGCAACACCAGCTCAGAACCGGGATATTTTCCCACCAGGCGAGCGTGTGGGAGCATGCGGGACAGTGGGAGGCCGGAAACAGCAGGTTTCCGGCCCCCTCCTCCTCTTTAATGAGCGGGGGAATGCGTTCGACCACCACCCCCAGAAAGCTGCCGATAATGCCGCCAAGCGTGCCGCTGAGCAGGCAAAGGGCGGGCATCTGGCTGCCCTGAAGCAGCGTCAGCGAGTTCATGCCACTTTCGCCCAGGAGAGCTTAATCTGGGCCTTTACATCGCTAAGGTGATCAACCGGCGTGAGATCCATTTTCTCCAGACGAACCCCGGTGGTTAAATTCACCTCCCGAAGCCAGTTTTTCAGTTCATAGACGTTGACCCGATCAATATTAAACGTCAGGGTTTGCCCGTCCTGCTGGATATTACTCAGCGCAACGTGGATCTCTTTGGCACTCTCTTCCACCACGCTTCTCGGGTTACTGGTTTTTAAGACTTTCGCCTGAAGGTGATTTTTATTAATTTCTGCACGCATCCAGTTCAGGGTCTGTTTCTGTTTTTGCAGCGTGGCTTTCTCATTTTTAATAATATTATCCAGCGGGGTCATCACACCGTACCAGATAATGGCGCAACAGAGCGCCGAACCACAGAGTTTAATCAGCGTTCGTTCGCGCGGGCTGTAACGCAAATAGCGTGCTTTTAATTGTCCAATTTTCTCTTTCATTTATATTTCCCTGTGATGATAGCGGTATAAGGCGCTTCACTGGAGACCGGCTGCAGCGTAAAGTCGAAGGTATCACTCGCCTTATTGACGAACGCCTGCAACGCCGTGGGATCCATCGAACGGATGTTCAGCGTGAGCTGATTCTGGGTGTCGTCGTATCCCACTTCACTCAGTTCGACCGCCGGGAGCGATTGCTTGATCTGCTCCAGTGCGTCCAGTTGAAGAAAGATCCCTTTCTTCTCTTTCTTGATGTTCTGCCCGAAGTGGTACTTCAGGTTGGTGGTCTGGCGCAGCGTGGGGAAATAGTGCTGGGCCAATTCCACCATCTGCTGCTGGGCCAGGTTTTCCTGGTTAGAGAGCATCCAGGCCATGCCGATGCGAGGGCCAACCAGCAGCCCGAGACTCAGCACCGCCATGGCGGCAAGGGCCGGTTTCGCATAACGGAAACCGGTCTGTGCACCCGTGGCGCTAAAAACGCCGTGCAGCAGGTTTGCTTTGCTGCTTTTCCACTGCGGCTGGATCAGCACCAGCGGATGCTGCCAGGCCCGTTGCTCATCCACCTGCACGTCCGCTGGCGCATCGCCGTAACAGACGAGGTTACCGGCGCACTGCTGGCTCAACAGCAGCGGCAACAGGGCGGCGTCGGTTTCACAGGCGCCAAACGGCGAATAGCGCATCCAGTAACCGCTGTCGGTGGAGACCAGCGTGCTGCCGCCTTCGGTTACCGGCAGAAGGATCGCATCGGGCAGCACCTGCACCACCGTCAGCCCGGCATTGGCACAGCGGTCCAGCCAGTACTGCAAACGCGCCGCATCAATGGCCACCGCGTCCACTTCCCGCCCCTTCTTGTTGAGCACCGTCCAGTGAAGCGTGTCCACATCGCCAATCAGCGTCTCTTCTGCCAGCCAGGAGAACTCAACGCTGCCTTTTTTGGGCAACGTGAAGCGACGGAAGATCATTTCGCTGGCCGGCAGTAGCAGGCAGACGCGTGCGGCTAACGCGTGACCGGCAAGCGCCGCCAGTGACGCCCCGCCCTGACGCTGTTCCACCTGGTCGCTACCGGACTCGCACCACATTATGTTCCCGTCCTCATGCGTGTCGGGACGAATAAAAAGCACCTGTTTCATAGAATTCGTCTTGTGTTATTCAACCATTCGGTAGCGACGTTGCCAGGTAATCACCTTCCCGGCTTCATTATCAACATGAAGCTGGCTGACGACGCGCAGCGTTAAATCATCGGTATTGCCGGTACTGTTGACCCGGAAATAGTGACTGTTTACCGCAAGAAACGCCTGAACCTGCTTGAGGGCGTCTTTGGTCTGCGGATAATTTGTCTCAAGCTCTTTCTGGAATGCCTCCATCGACTCCCAGCCCTCTTCCGGGCGGGAGGCGATCAGACGGGCGGCCTCGTCCTCGCTCAGCGAGCCGATAAACAGGGCTGCCAGCAGCGGTGCCTGTTCTTCGGTCAGGGTGTTGACATCCACCTTGCTGGCGGTGTCGGGTAAGGCGCACAGCACTTTACTGACCTTGCCGTAGGCCGCCACCGGAAACGCAGGCAGCAGCTTTAGCTCCCCCGGGGTGCGCATCATCTGATTCGCAGGCAGCCGCGCGGGCTCAACGCCGGCCCAGGCATCTGTCTCCAGCCCCTCTTTGGCCGTTGTGGTATCACCGTCGAGATAGTCCATCAGCTGCTGGTAAATCTCTTCTGCGTCACCGGCGGAAATGCCGCTGTCGGTCAGAAGCTGCTCAACGATGCACGCTTTGACCGGTTTTTCCGGCAACGCCCCTGCGGTCTGTACTGCGGGGGTCGGATCGGCCGCCAGCAGGTTATTGACGTTAAAGCAGGTCTGGGCATCCTCAATCTGGCTCACCACGGTGTAGTGTTCACCCTCTGTCTCCACCGTCTCTGTCCACTCCCCTTTGGGCGACAGCCCCTGGCTGTCACCGCTGGCGTAGGTCTGAAGCAGACCTTCAATGGTTTTTTGCTGGCTCTGAATGGCCCAGCGCAGCTGCTGCTGACTCACCTGATAACGGGTTTTCTGCAGATTGCGGCAGAACTGCTGGCTGATTTTGGCCGCCAGCGCCGACATCATGACCAGCAAAATTAGCACCACCAGCAGCGCGACACCGCGCTGTTTTCGAACCGATTTTCCGCTCATTTGTTCTCTCCTGACGGAGCGGGCACCGGCTGCGGTTGTGGCTGCGCTGGTGTGGCCGCATCCCCCGATGGCGCAGGCGTTTGTTCTGTTGGTGCCGCCGGGGCGACCGGCATATCACCCGGCGTGGTAAATACCCAGCGCCAGGTATCGCCATTCTCCATGGTCAGCAGAAGCTCTACGCCGTCCGGCTGATGCGCCGTGTCGGTCCATTTGTTCTGCCAGCCCTCTTTCCAGAAGCGCCACGTCATCTCTTTGACATCGCTGAGGATCGGCACCTCTTCCGGCTTCACATCGGCAGGGCTGTCGATAACCGGCCAGATATCGCGCCACAGTTTTTTGTCCTCAAGCCGCCAGCGCACGCGCTCCAGCTGGACCTGACCGCTCACGCCGTTCAGCGTGGTCAACTCCAGCGCATCGTCGTGCTGGACAAATACGTCAGGCTCGTTGCGTGGCGCGCGTGCCTGAAGCTGAAAGAAATCCCGCTCCAGCAGGTTATAGGCGCGCTGAAGCTGGTTGAGTTGAGTCGCCGCCACGTCGGTGGCGTTCGAGGTGCGCATCGCCCCGTCCAGAATTTGCCAGGCAAGCGTGCTGATAACCGCGAAGATGGTCAGCGCAATCATGATCTCCAGCAGCGTAAAGCCCTGCTGACGCTGAATGTGCTTACTCATTTCACCTCTCCGGGTTCCGGTATCTGCAGGCTCAACACCGGTTTGTCTTCATCATCTTCGGCGTACACCTGCACTTCATCGGCAAAGCGATTTTCGGCGGTTTTCACCCGCTGCTTGCGCCAGATCCAGCTTCGCCCCCCCATGATTTCAGTCCCTGTCTGCAGGGCATCCGGGAACGGCGTGTTGCTCAGCTTTGCTTCCGCCAGCTGGTTTTCCGCCACCCAGCTCGCCTGCAGCGAATCGGCCAGGCCATGGGTAAAGCGCACGTTCAGCGAGACGGAGTTCATCAGCGCCAGCGCGGCGGTGGAGAAGATGACCAGAGCGACCATCACTTCCAGCAGGGTCATCCCCTGTTCTTTGCGTTTAGTCATCGTTCTCTACCGAAACCGGTGATGCCCCCTGCGACACCACGCGAAAGCGCTGCTTTTTATCGAAACTCTGCAGGGACAGCGTGAAGCGGCTTATCTCCCCGTCCGGCAAAAAGACAATCTGCGGCGTGGCGTCGGTTGTGGCAGCAATGCGCTGCGGTGACAGCGACACGTGCATCTCTTCCGGGAACTGGCCGTGGGTGACAATGCGCCCGGCGGTTAAGGGTTCCCAGTGTCGTTCGCCTTCTTTTTCGGCCCAGGTCACCAGCTGATATTCTGAGGTGGTGATCACCAGCCCAACGATATTTCCGTCCATTACCGCACGGTCTGAACCATATTCAACGAGGGCTTTTAACTGCTGACCGAAAATATCCGCGCCGCTGCGCGAGGGGATTGTCGACACCACCATCATGGCGCAGGAGGCAAATATCACCAGCGCCAGAATAATTTCCAGTAAGGTAAACCCACGTTGCTTATTCATTACTTCTCTTTTTTATCTAAAGACCAGTTGGTAATATCATCCGCGGTATTCGCTTCGGCATCCGGGCCCGCAGAGAAAACATCCACTGCGCCATGTTCACCCGGGCTGACCAGAATATAATCATTGCCCCACGGATCTTCCGGCAGGCGGCGAATATAGCCATCATCACGGTAGTTTTTCGGGATTGGCGCGATATCAGGTTTGGTGACCAGCGCCTGCAACCCCTGCTCCGTCGTGGGGTAACGGTGGTTATCCAGCTTGTACATATCCAGCGAACCTTCCAGCGCCACAATATCGCTGGTTGCTTTCTGGGCATCGGCTTTTTCTTTATTCCCCATTAAATTTGGTACCACCATACTGGCGAGCACACCGAGAATAACGATCACCACCATTAATTCGAGCAAGGTAAAGCCAGCCTGACCTTTCAGGCTATTTCGTTTTAAAGACATATTTAACCCACCATATTATTGAGCTGAAGAAGCGGTTGTAATATTGACAGCACGATAAATAAAACCACTGTCGCCATTGTCACCACCAGTGCCGGTTCAAATACCGACAGCGTTAACGTAATTCGATGCTGTAATGCCGATTCCTGGTTTTCCGCGGCGCGATCCATCAATGAACCTAATTCCCCGCTCTCTTCGCCGGAGGCAATCATATACAGCATGGTCGGCGGAAAGAGTTTCGCCTGGTCCAGCGCGTTATACAGAGAAGCGCCCTGACGTACGGTATCCGCCGCCTGCTCCAGCACCTGCCGGGCATAGAGGTTTTCGATCCCGTCCATCGCGATATACATCCCCTCCAGCAGCGGGACGCTACTGGCCTGCAGAATGCTGAGCGTACGGATATAGCGGGCGCTGTTGATGGCGCAAACCAGCTTTTTGATCGGCGAGCCATTCACCAGCCAGCTGTGCCAGCGAAAGCGGTTCGTGGTTTTCTTCACCCACGTCTTAAAGCCCACGATTGCGCCGAACAGCCCCCCGGCAATGTATATCCCGTACGCCTGCAGAAAATCGCTCACCGCAATCAGCGTGCGGGTGGTGATCGGCAGCTGCTGTTTCATGTGCACGAACTGCTCGATGACCTGCGGCACCACCGCCACCAGCAGGATGCTGATCACCGCCACGGCAACCACCGTCAGGGTGATCGGGTAGACCATCGCCTGCGTCAGCTTGCTTTTCATCTTCTGGCGCTGCTCGTTGTACTCCGCCAGCTTCTCCAGCACATCGCCGAGGTGGCCGGTTTTTTCCCCGGCCATCACCAGCGTGCAGTACAGCTTGTCAAAGGTGCGCGGGAACTGGCTGAAGGCATCAAACAGCGTATGGCCTTCCACCACTTTCTCGCGGATCTCCGTCACCATAGCCGCCAGCTTTTTGTCTTCCGTCTGCTTTGAAATGGCCTTCAGGGCGCTTTCCAGCGGCAGCGACGCGTTAACCAGCGTTGACAGCTGACGGGTGAACATCGACAGCACCGGCACAGAGAGTCTGGCGCCGGTTTTGGCTTTAGCGCTGGCCGCATTTTCACGGGTTTCGGTGATGGTGAGCGGCATCAGCTTCTGCTCACGCAGCGACTGGCGCACCTGCTTAGGTCCTTCCGCCTGCAGCGTGCCGCGCTGGGTTTTCCCGGCGGCATCGGTCGCGGTCCACGCGTAGAAAGCCATTATTCATCGCCTCCACGCTCGGCGGTCACGCGCATCACCTCTTCAAGGGACGTGATACCGCTGATGACCTTCATCAGCCCGTTTTCACGCAGGCTGTAGGCCTGTTTGAACAGCTCGGTCTCAATGGACATCTCATCTTTATCTTCATGAATGGCGCGGCGCATGGCGCTGTCGACCACCAGAAACTCGTGAATGCCCGCGCGTCCCTGATACCCGCTCTGGCGGCACTGGTCGCAACCAACGGCGCGATAGATGGCCTTTGGTGGCTTATCCATAAAGCTAAACAGCGCTTTTTCATTGTCATCCAGCGGACTGGTGGTACGGCAGTGCGGACACAGCCGACGCACCAGACGCTGGGCAATGACGCCGAGTAGCGACGAACCGATTAAAAAGGACTCCAGCCCCATATCCCGCAGACGGGTAATCGCCCCCGCCGCACTGTTGGTGTGCAGCGTAGACATGACCAGGTGACCGGTGAGCGACGCCTGCACCGCGATTTGCGCGGTTTCACCGTCACGAATTTCCCCGATCATCACCACGTCCGGATCCTGACGCAAAATGGCGCGCAGGCCGCGGGCAAAGGTCATGTCCACGCGCGGGTTGACCTGCGTCTGCCCCACCCCTTCCAGCTCGTACTCAATCGGATCTTCGACGGTCAGAATGTTGCGTTCATGTCCGTTCAGGGCCGACAGAATGGCATACAGGGTGGTACTTTTACCGGAGCCTGTCGGCCCGGTGACCAGGATGATGCCGTGCGGGCGGTTAATCAGCCCTTTCAGTTTTTCCAGCTCTTCATCAATGAGTCCGAGCTTGTTGATATCCGGTTTCAGGTTGCTCTTGTCGAGCAGACGCATGACCACGCGCTCGCCGTACTGCGACGGAATGGTCGAGACACGCACGTCAATCGCCTTGCGGCCAATGCGCAGGGAGATACGGCCATCCTGCGGCAGTCGTTTTTCGGCGATGTCGAGTTTCGACATGACCTTAATACGCGAGACCAGCAGCGGGGCCAGTTTACGTGCGGGCTGGAGCACCGGGCGCAGCACGCCGTCAACGCGGAAACGGATGCTCAGCGTGCGCTCAAAGGTTTCGATATGGATATCCGATGCGCCGTCTTTTACCGCTTCGCCGAGAATGGCGTTGATCAGGCGGATCACCGGCGAGTTTTCGTCGTTATCCAGCAGATCTTCGTTGTCCGGGATCTCCTCGGTTAACGCCATCAGATCGATATCCGCATCCATATCGTCCACCAGCTGCTGCGAAACGCCGCTGTTCTGCTGCCAGATTTTAGCCAGCATCTCATCAAACGCTTCCGCGCTCAGCGTCTGGGGCATAAAGGCGCGCCCCAGTACCCGGCGCATCTCCAGTAGCGCAAACGCGGGGACGTCGTCACGGATATAGACCGTGTCGTTCCAGAAAAGGATGCCGTTCTCCTTCGCAAAGCCGCTGGTGCAAAGCTGTTTCGTCAGTTCATCCACGCGTCACCTCCCCTTACTCTTTGAAGGGGTTGCGCGTGGTAGCAGGTGCGCTCACGCCGACCGGCATGGAGTGATCCTGCTTTGGATAGGCAGGCAGGACGGCGTTATCGGTGTTCTCAACAATGCCGAGCTTTTTCTCCTCCAGACGCTGCTGTTGACGGGCGCGGATCTGGTCGTATTTCTCCTTCGTCGCCGCGCTGTAGTTGTCGTCATCACGCAGGACGGTGGTATGGATAAAGACCATCAGGTTGCGCTTCGACGTATCCTCCGAGGTATAGCGGAACAGCTGTCCCACCAGCGGCAGATCGCCGAGCAGCGGCACTTTCGACACGTTCTGTTTGCTGACGTTTTCCATCAGACCGCCCAGCACCACCGTCTGGCCACTGTGGACCATCACTTCGTTGTTGATGGTACGGGTGTTGAAGGTTGGGCCGAGGCTGGCGTCTTCGGTGGCGCTGGCGTCAACGCTGGAGACCTCCTGCTCGATCTTCAGGTGGATCATGTCCCCGTCGTTGATCTGCGGAACAATCTTCAGCTTGGTACCGACGGTTTTACGCTCAACCGAGTTAAAGACGTTGTCGCCGCTGGTGGTCTGAGAACCCGACAGCACCGGCACATCCTGACCCACGTTGAACGACGCTTCTTTGTTATCCAGCGTCACCACGCTTGGCGTGGAGAGAATATCGTTCTTGCCGCTGGTGGAGAGCGCGGTCAGCAGTGCGCCATAGTCACCGTTGAAGAAACCGGTCGCCAGGCCAGTAAAGGAGGCCCCTTTGATCGTGCCGTTTTTGACCTGGCTAATGGGCAGACCGGTTGAACCGAACTGCACGCCGCCGTGTTTGCCGGTCCACTGCACGCCGAGATCCATGCCGTTACCGTCCTGCACTTCCGCAATGATGGCTTCCACCAGCACCTGCGGACGACGAATATCCAGCTTGTCGATCACCTTCTCCAGCGAGTTCATGACGTTTGGCTGAGCGGTGATCACCAGCGAGTTAGTGGACTCATCGGCGGTGATATTCAGCTCGCTATTGGTTGTCGCGGTTTTGCTTTTCGCGGTACCGGCTTTGTCTTTCAGCTGCTCACCGATACCGGTCAGCACCGGCACCACTTTCGAGGCGTTGGCGTATTTCAGGTAGAAGACGCGGGTATTGCCCTCGTTGTTCTGTTCGCGGTCGAGCTGGCCAATCAGCGAGCGGGTACGCGCGCGGGCATCTTCGGTGCCGCTGATCACCAGGCTGTTGGTTTCATCATCGGCCACCACTTTAGTCGCCAGCTGCGGGGCGTTTTGCCCTTTCTGCTCTTCATTGTTGAGATTATTCAACATATCGGAGAGCTCTTTCGCCGAGGCATAGCGCAACGGTACGATTTCACGACGCTGCATACCGGAACGGTCCACGCGCTCAACCAGATCCACCAGGCGGTTCACCACCGAGGCTTTCCCGGTTAACAGCAGCACGTTAGAGGGTTCAAAATGGACCACGTTGCCGATCCCCGAGGCATCGTTCAGCTGGCGCAGCAGCGGGGCCAGCTCGCGTACCGGCACGTTCTCCATGCGCACTACGCGGGTGATGATCTCATCCCCTTTGCCCGGGTTTTTACTGTCGGCCACCGGCACCCCGGCGGTACGCGCCACGCTGGAACGCACCACTTTGATCATGCCGTTATCCATTGGGATCACCGACAGACCGTAGAGATCCAGCACGCTCAGGAAGAACTGATAATATTCCTCTTCCGACAGCACGTTATAGGTTCTCACCGACACCGTGCCCTGAACGGACGGATCGACGAGAATCGTTTTATTCAGATTGCGACTTACCGTATCGATAAATTCGCGAATATCGGTATTTTTAAAACTGGCGCTAAAGTTGGCTGCAAACAGCGAACCGGAATATAACGACAATGCGGTCAGCGCCACGCACGCCCATGGAAATTTCTTCATGATTTACACTTGTTAATTGTTTAGAACATTAACCCGAATATTTTCAAGGTGAGCGTGCCGTCTGACGACGACCTCCGCTTCTTTCATTTTCGACCAGTTGGCGATAATATTTTTCGCCTGCGCTTCTTTCGTCATATCGACGTCATTCACTTTCACCACCACATCACCCTGTTTCAGCCCTGTTTCACTGTAAAAAGGCGACGCATTGCGTGGATTAATGTTAAAGCCTTCCAGTTGGCCTTTATCGATTAACGGCTTTAACACCAGATAATCATCGAGATGCAGACTGTCCGCGCCGGCATCTTTTTTCGATTTCGTCACCGGGCTATTGCCTGCATCGCCCTTAAAATAAGGCGGCTGTTTGAGGGCGAGCGTTTGCTTCGTGCCTTCATACTGAACAACCACGTTATCTTTATTAATTTCATCCACATACGCATCGTCGAACCCCACCAGCGGTTCTCCTTCCCGGTAGCTCTGCTGCCCGGCGGGGGTCTTAATCACGGCGAACGACAGCCACGACTCATCGCTGCGGATGATGCCTTCAATTTCTGCAGACAACGGCGCTTTTACCGCCGCCGGAACGTCGGCCTGACGGACCGCAGCCGTAAAAAGACCGAACGTTTTGTCACTGTTACGCGGTTTTAGCGGCGCTTTATCAGCATTAGCTAACTTATTCGTAACCTTTTTATAATCTTTAAAAACGACATAACCCTGCTGGCTGCAAAAAATTAGCATGACTAGCATTATGCAGGGCGTCATTAGCCTGGAAAGGAATGCGTTCCTCATTATTATCGGGCCTTTTAGCAAAGCAGGAATTCGCAGCGGTATGCTGCATAACTTAGTGAGCAAATAGTAATAAGCGTGACCAGTGCAAACCACCGGCTTCGCTATTAACTTTAATGAAGAAAATGATTGACCGGAAAAAAAGGGAATGTTAGATGCAGCCTGACAGGTTATTTTTACTCTGGTGTTAAATTGACCATGACAGGGGCTTACCGTACTTTTCGCCCATTGCTATTAAAGAGAAGAGACGGTAAGTCGTTATGTATCAGAGCCATTTTAAATTCAGTACCCCGCCGTTCAGAAATATCACCCGCAAGTCGGGCGATTTTCTGGTGCCTTATCATCAGGATGTGTTTAATCTTCTGAAAGAGAAAAGCCAGCAGGCAGGGATCACCGGGCTCTTTTACCACGACAGCGAACTGCTGGGGCAGTTCAGCGATGCCCTCAAAGCCAGCAGCAAGTCGGTGCTCTGCATTAATGCCTTTCCAAAGCTGAGCGCCAGTAGCCTGCTCTTCAAACTCAACCCGGTAGCGAAAGAGAAGAACAAGCTCCAGGCGGTTGACGCCATTATTCGCCAGTGGCGCGATGCGAAGTCGACCCACAAGGTGCTGGTCATTTCCCAGGCGCAGGCGATGAAGGCCAGCGGCTATGACGTGCTGGGCATACTGCTTACCCGTGCGCAGGAGCTGGATGTTCGCCTGTCGATTGTGCTGATGGGCACGGCTGACCAGGAAGTGATGCTGAAAGCCTCTGCCCTGCAGGAATATGTGCTGACCTGCCACACCCTGCGCAACCTGACCTGCCGCGAGTTCCTGAGCTACGTTGACGCCCAGTGCCACGAGCACGGCGCGGATGTCTCTCCGCTGACGCCCGCTCGCGTGAAAAAAACCCACGCCCTGACCAAAGGCAACATCAGCAAGCTGAACGAACTGGCTCATCTTTCCATGCTGGCCGCCTGGACCGAACGGGCGCCAAACGTTGGACCGCGTCATTTGCGTCTCGCCACCGGTGAAGCCCTGCCAGCGCCTAAGCGTGGTAAAACGCTGGCCTCCATCGGGTTGTTCGCGTCCGTCCTGTTCGCCGCCTGCGGCTGGATGATGACCTCGTCCATTACGGCAAAACTGCCGGTGGCGCTGCCGGTACCGGCCAGCTGGAAACAGCAGGTAAAAACGCCAGACGCGCCGGTACTGCCGGTTATCGAACAGGAGGTGGTGAATCAGCCCGATGCCATGCACCAGCTTTACGCCATGTGGGGCTATGACGCCTCTGCCGACGATGCCCTGTGCCAGAATGCCGCAAAAGTGAACCTGATGTGCAAACAGGGTAATGCCTCCCTGGACACGCTGGCGAAAGACGGTTACCCGTGGGTGAGCGAGATTAAAACAGGCGATCACATTAATTACGCCGTCGTGGCGCGTGCCGGGAAAAATTCCCTCGATCTGCTGATGAACAACCGCACCTGGCAGGTGAGCCGCTCGTGGTATAACCAGCACGCAACGGGCAATTACACCCTTCTGCACCGCCTGACCCCGTCAGGCAAAGACGAAATCACCGCCGCCAGCGACAGTAAAGATCTTGAGTGGCTGGATCAGCAGCTGAGCGTGGCGCTGGGCGAAAGCGAAACGCACGATAAAAACTGGACGGCGGAGCTGATGAAGCGCACCCGCGAATTCCAGGAAAAAATGCACCTCCGCGTCGACGGTATTCCGGGTGAAGACACCCTGATGCAGCTGATGCGCGAAACCCATACCACGCCGAGCGTGTTGATCCAGACAACCCAGGCTAACCCGACTACGCAAGAGAAGCACGCATAATGTCTACCATCTGCCTCGCTGCCCAGCGCAGCTATACCACCGGGGAACCGGTCTGGTTCTCATGGCGTTTGCCGTCATTCAGTAAAATTATCAGCGTGCTGACGCTCTGGTGTCTGGGGCTGTACGCGCTGATCGTCGCAGGCCTGTATGCGCACGTGTACTGGAACCTGCGCCACCCGGCGCCGGTGATAAAAAAGGTGAGCGTCGCGAAGCCAGACACCACCCTTTCTGATATGCATTACGTGTATGTCACCAAACCGTTCCCGCACCCGCAACCAAAGCCGCAGTCGGTAAAAGTGCAGGAAGATTTACCGCCGATGGACAATATGCCCATTAATAGCGACGAAAATGACTGGCAGCAGGCACCTGATGGCGCATTGCCGGACAGCCCCGTCACGCATGATACTTCGCGCGATACCTTACCCGGCACCGAAGCGCACGAACAGGCGATGAAACACGCGCAGGCAACGCAGCCGGATGAAGACAATTCATTAAAAATGTTATTTATGCAGGCGCTAAAACAGCAGCAGGATGATATGGCGAAGGGAAAAATGCCCGCACCACCGGTTGACGAAACGCAAAATGCGTCTCCTTCGATAATAAAAGGAGACGCGGGAGGGGATTAATATTTTTCCGGCAGGGAGGTCAGGCTAATCAGTCGCCCTTTTTCGACCACAATATATTGACCTTTTTTCAGGTCTGAGAGAATTTTAATAATGGTGCTACGTGCCAGGTTGGTGTATTCCTGAATATAATCATAAATATTAATATCTCGCTGATGATCAACAATCAGTTCGTTAATTTCTATCAGGAATTCACGGACGACGGAGTACGCGCTGCGGGCAACCAAAACATCATCCCGCTTGCTGAGCAAACAGATATACCAGGCCAGCACTTTAGTCAGTTCAGGCCACAGCCCGTGTTGGGTCATTAACTGCTGGAATTGATCTTTATGTATGGTACGAACCACGGTATTACTGCGTACCACGCCCTGCATATGCGTAGAGTTGTAGAAAATAGCGGAGAGACCAAAGATACATTGTCCCTGTAACGTAAACATACATAAGTCATCAGAACTGCGGCGGAACTCGACTTCTCCGCTGACGATAATGTGAATATTATCGGAGTTGCAGGTTGATATTTTTTGCCATTTTCTTAACGTTTTTTCTTCATACCCGGCCGTTGCAGAAATAATGGCTTCCATTTCATGATGGGGACGTGTTTTTTTACCAAAAATGCTTAACATTATTATACCCAATTAAGATGTTTAAATAAGAAAATTATCCGACAAGGCGTTACGTTGCCGTAAAATGTGTTGGTATTCTTTTTGAAATTAAAAAAACCAGAAGAGGACTGTTTCTTTAATTTGATTCATGCTGTGAATCGATGAATCAATCTTAGATGAGGGCGATTTTAAATCAATTTACTTAAAATGAATTGAGAATGTACTTAAGATTAATCTTATGATCATGCTCACAAAAACGAGGCATTCGGGTTAATCCCGAAGGATTACCCCTGCCCGTATTTCTCTAAAAGTGCTTCGGCAATGGCCATCGTTTCCACATCTGCCACGCCGTTCCACAGCTGCGGCCTGAAGTGCATCTGGAAGACCATAATGATGCGCTTCTGCTGAGCGGGGGTGCTGTTGTCGGGAACCTCGTAACCGTAACGCGCGAGCAAATCAAGTAACGCTGCGGTCTCCACGGCCTGATACCGTGGCCGCCCGTTCATATAGAACGCCACCCGGGACGCGTCGGGCCAGGCGCCAATCCCCTGCGCTGCAAGCTCGCGCCACGGGAACAGCGGACCGGGATCGTCCTTGCGCTGAGGCGCGATATCCGCATGGGCCACCACGTTCTCGGGTTTAATCTGATAGCGGGCGATAATGTCTTTTGCGAGCGGCACCAGGGCCGCAATTTGCGCGGGTTCGAACGGCGAAAAGTGTTTTACCCCGGCCGTTTTTTGCCAGCCGCGATTCTCAAGCTCAATGCCAACCGACGTATCATTAATACGGTTGGTGCCGCGCCAGAAGCTGATGCCCGCATGCCAGGCCAATTCGTTCTCGGGAACCAGCTGCCAGATGCGCGGTTTACCGTCCGGTGCGGGCGGCTTTGCCGGGATCAAATAGTGGGAGCTGACGTTCTTGTCCGTCAGCGTGGCCAGCGAACTGTCAAAGTCATCCGCCGTATAGTGGATAACCAGCACCTTGATGCGCGGATAGGCCGCCTGCGCCTGGTGGCGGGTATCCAGTTCATAGGCGCCTTTATCCACAATGCCTTTTTCCGTGGCGCACCCTGCCAGCAACAGCGCCAGCAGGAGTGTTGAAAACGCGCGTTTCATCGACGGGTTTTCACCGCCGTACCGCTTACACTCACCATCAGCATGCTGGCATCTTTACCGACGGTTTCGTAGTCGATATCAATCCCCACAACCGCATCCGCCCCCAGTGCTTTGGCCTGTTCGCCCAGCTCCTTAAAGGCGATTTCCCGGGCTTTACGCAGCTCTTTTTCATACGCGCCAGAGCGGCCGCCGACGATATCGCGGATACCGGCAAAGAAATCGCGAAAAATGTTGGCCCCCAGAATGGCTTCGCCCGTGACCACACCGCAATACTCGATAATCGGCTGCCCTTCCAGGGTTGGCGTTGTTGAAAACTGCATGGTTTCTCTCCTTCTTTAGCGTTCAATGCCTTAGCCCATAACTTCACCAGCATTATCGGTTCGTTACGCTATGATTGAAAGGATAGTTAATAAATAAGGAAATCAACATGCGCTACTCTGCTTTAACGCTTTTGGTGCCCTGCGCGCTGGTGCTCAGCGCGTGTACCACCACGGTCACGCCAGCCTTTAAGGATATCGGTACCCGCAGCGGCCCCTGTATAGAGGGCGGCCCGGATACCGTGGCGCAACAGTTCTATGATTATCGCATTCAACACCGCAGCAACGATCTCACCGGCCTGCGTCCGTATCTGAGCGATGGGCTGGCAAAACTGCTGAACGATGCCACGCGCGATCCGCAGCACAACGCGCTGCTGAAATCCGATCCGTTCTCCAGCCGCACGACGTTGCCGGACAGCGCCGAAGTGGCCAGCGCCTCGACCATTCCGAACACCGATGCGCGTAACATCCCCCTGCGCGTGAAGCTGACCCAGGGCACCCAAACCTGGCAGGATGAAGTGCTGATGATCCGCGAAGGCCAGTGCTGGGCGGTGGATGACGTACGCTATATCGGCGGGAGCGTTCATGCCCCGGCAGGCACGCTGCGCCAGTCGATTGAGAATCGCTAAACCCACTGTTTCAGAATTGTAAACCCCGAAAAATGTGCGGCATTTCATGCGGAATGCCGACATTTATACTCACCGACCTTGGGCTTCGCTATTTTGTGCTATGTTTAAGGGGTATTACGGGTTATATTTAACTTTTAACGCAGAAATATTGCATAACTATTCTGTCAACGGTACTATCTGCGGCCTCAATTGCTATAGATTGCCTGGATGAGTAAAGACTGCCCCGATGAGTATTAAACTAAACGGCATTAACTGCTTCTACGGCGCACACCAGGCGCTGTTCGACATCACGCTGGAGTGCCCGGAAGGCGAAACGCTGGTTTTGCTTGGCCCAAGTGGCGCGGGTAAAAGTTCTCTTTTGCGTGTCCTTAATCTGCTTGAAATGCCCCGTTCAGGAACGCTGGCTATCGCCGGTAACCACTTTGATTTTGCGAAAACGCCGTCCGATAAAGCGATTCGTGAACTGCGTCAAAACGTTGGCATGGTCTTCCAGCAATACAACCTCTGGCCGCATCTGACCGTCCTGCAAAACCTGATTGAAGCGCCCTGCCGCGTTCTCGGTTTGAGCAAGGATCAGGCGATGGCGCGTGCTGAAAAGCTGCTGGAGCGTCTGCGCCTTAAGCCCTACAGCGATCGTTATCCGCTGCACCTCTCCGGGGGTCAGCAACAGCGTGTGGCGATTGCCCGTGCGCTGATGATGGAGCCAGCGGTACTGCTGTTTGATGAGCCGACCGCCGCGCTGGACCCGGAAATCACCGCCCAGATCGTGAGCATCATTCGTGAGTTGGCGGAAACCAACATTACTCAGGTCATCGTCACCCATGAAGTGGAAGTGGCGCGTAAAACCGCCAGCCGTGTGGTCTACATGGAAAACGGGTATATCGTTGAGCAAGGTGATGCGAGTTGCTTTACCAACCCGCAAACCGATGCCTTCAAAAACTACTTATCTCACTGAGAGTGCCAGGGAAAATGATAATGAAAAAAGTATTGATTGCCGCGCTGCTCGCTAGCGTCAGCCTTTCCGCTACCGCAGCCCAGACCATCCGTTTCGCCACCGAAGCGTCCTATCCTCCGTTTGAATCTATCGACGCCAACAACAAGATTGTGGGCTTCGATGTCGATCTGGCTAACGCGCTGTGTAAAGAGATCGACGCGACCTGTACCTTCAGCAACCAGGCGTTTGACAGCCTGATCCCAAGCCTGAAGTTCCGCCGTATCGACGCCGTGATGGCCGGTATGGACATCACCCCAGAGCGTGAAAAGCAGGTGCTGTTCACCACGCCGTACTATGACAACTCCGCCCTGTTTATTGGTCAGAAAGGGAAATTTACCTCTGTTGACCAGCTGAAAGGCAAAAAAGTGGGCGTACAGAACGGCACCACGCACCAGAAATTCATCATGGATAAACATCCGGAAATCACCACCGTGCCTTACGACAGCTACCAGAACGCGAAGCTGGATCTGCAGAACGGCCGTATCGATGGCGTGTTTGGTGACACCGCGGTAGTAACCGAATGGCTGAAAGCCAACGATAAACTCGCGCCAGTGGGCGACAAAGTGACCGATAAGGACTACTTCGGCACAGGTCTGGGGATTGCCGTTCGTCAGGGCAACACTGAGCTGCAGCAGAAATTCAACGCTGCGCTGGAAAAAGTGAAGAAAGACGGCACCTACGAAACCATCTATAAAAAATGGTTCCAGAAGTAATTCCTGATGAATGAAATTCTTCCTTTAGCAAGCGCCGCCGGGATGACCGTCGGCCTTGCCGTTTGCGCACTGATTATCGGCCTGGTGCTGGCGATGTTCTTTGCGGTATGGGAATCTGCAAAATGGTTCCCTGTCGCCTGGACCGGCTCCGCGCTGGTCACCGTGCTGCGTGGGCTACCGGAGATTCTGGTGGTCCTGTTTATCTATTTCGGTTCCTCACAGCTGCTGCTGACGCTGTCGGACGGCTTTACCCTCAATCTTGGCGTCGTGCAGATCCCGGTGCAGATGCAGATTGAAAACTTCGACGTCAGCCCGTTCCTCTGTGGCGTCATTGCCCTTTCCCTGCTCTATTCTGCGTACGCGTCGCAAACCCTGCGCGGTGCGCTGAAAGCGGTACCGCAAGGACAATGGGAATCTGGCCAGGCGCTGGGGATGTCGAAAGCGGCGATCTTCTTCCGTCTGGTGATGCCGCAGATGTGGCGTCATGCCCTGCCGGGTTTAGGGAACCAGTGGCTGGTGCTGCTGAAAGATACGGCGCTGGTGAGCCTGATAAGCGTTAACGATTTAATGCTGCAAACCAAAAGCATCGCTACCCGCACCCAGGAGCCGTTTACCTGGTACATTGTGGCGGCGGCTATCTACCTGGTGATCACGTTGCTGAGTCAGTACATCCTTAAGCGTATTGACCTGCGTGCGACGCGCTTTGAACGGAGACCAGGCTGATGCTGGACTATTTACCCGAGCTGATGAAAGGGCTGCACACCAGCCTGACGTTGACCGTGGCGTCCATCATCGTGGCACTGATCCTGGCGCTGATCTTTACCATCATCCTGACGCTGAAAACGCCGGTGCTGGTGTGGATTGTGCGCGGCTATATCACCCTCTTTACCGGTACGCCGCTGCTGGTGCAGATCTTCCTGATTTACTACGGCCCGGGCCAGTTCCCGTCGCTGCAGGAGTATCCGGTTATCTGGCATCTGCTCTCTGAGCCGTGGCTGTGTGCCCTGATCGCCCTTTCACTGAACAGCGCTGCCTACACCACTCAGCTGTTCTACGGAGCGATCCGCGCCATTCCGGAAGGACAATGGCAGTCCTGCGGCGCGCTCGGCATGAGCAAAAAAGATACGCTGGCCATTTTGCTGCCGTACGCCTTTAAGCGTGCCCTCTCCTCTTACTCCAACGAAGTGGTGCTGGTGTTCAAGAGTACCTCGCTGGCCTACACCATCACCCTGATGGAAGTGATGGGCCACGGGCAACTGCTCTATGGACGCACCTACGATGTGATGGTGTTTGGCGCGGCAGGCGTGGTGTATCTGGTAGTTAACGGTCTGTTGACGCTGATGATGCGCCTGATCGAGCGTAAAGCGCTGGCGTTTGAGCGCAGAAATTAATCACGTAAATGCATAAAACGGTATTGATAAAGCGGGTAACCTGATGGGTTATCCGCTTTTTTTTATTCCTCAATAAATATTTAATCATTTATATTGAATATAAATTCAATAAATGGCATTGTACTTTCATAAGACCTACAGACGGGAGTATTACAATGAAAAAGTTAGTTCTGGCCGCATTACTGGCAACGTTTGCCGCAGGCGCAACGGCTGCGGATAAAATCAATTTCGGCGTTTCTGCCACGTATCCACCATTTGAATCGCTGGATGCCAGCAACCAGATCGTGGGTTTTGATATTGATCTGGCGAAAGCGCTGTGCAAACAGATGCAGGCCGACTGCACCTTTACCAACCATGCCTTTGATAGCCTGATCCCGTCTCTGAAATTTAAAAAATACGACGCGGTGATCTCCGGTATGGACATCACGCCAGAGCGTAGCAAGCAGGTGGCCTTCACCGACCCGTACTACGCCAACTCGGCGGTGGTCATTGCGAAGAAAGGGGCTTATAAATCCTTTGATGAGCTGAAAGGCAAACGCATCGGGATGGAAAACGGCACCACGCACCAGAAATACCTCCAGGACAAGCATCCTGAAGTGAAAACCGTGGCCTATGACAGCTATCAGAACGCGATTATCGACCTGAAAAATGGCCGTATCGATGGCGTATTTGGTGACACCGCGGTCGTCAACGAATGGCTGAAAACCAACCCGCAGCTCGGTACGGCAACCGAAAAAGTGACCGATCCGCAGTACTTCGGTACGGGTCTGGGCATTGCGGTGCGTCCGGATAACAAAGCGTTGCTGGCAAAACTGAACGGCGCGCTGAAGGCGATTAAAGCTGACGGTACGTATCAGAAAATCAGCGACCAGTGGTTCCCGCAGTAACCTCTTTTTGCCGGGTGGTCCGGCCTGCGGGGGTGGTCTGTAGGCCGGGTAAGCGCAGCGCCACCCGGCACTCTCTCACAACGGCACGAAGAACCTGAACCGCGCCCCGCTCACCGACTCCATCAGCCTGATCCCTCCCCCGTGTAGTTCCAGCATCCGTTTGACAATCAACAGCCCTAACCCACCGCGATTCTCCCGCGATGCTTGCGGATTCAACGCTGAAGGCCGCAGGAACAGATCGTCGCGCAGCGCGGCATCCACACCGGTTCCTGAATCGGCCACCTCAACCTGTAGCTTTTCATTCTCCTGCCATACGGCGAGACGGATCTTGCCGCCGGTGGGGGTATGGCGGATGGCGTTATCCAGCAGATTGGTCACCACGCGCTCTATCATCGAGACATCGGCATACACCAGCGGCAGCGGCCCGGGAACGTCTATCTGGAGCTGAAGCTCGCGCGTGCGCGCCGTGAGCTCAAACTTTTGCGCCACGTCGGAAATAAGCTCTCCCATCGCAAAACGCTCGCGCTGGGGCTTGATGCCGCCGTGCTCAAGACGCGCAAGCTCAAACAGCTGCTGTGACAGGTGACGCACCTTTTGCCCCTGACGCAACGCCGTGGCGAGGTATTGCTGATGCTCCTGCTGCGTCAGGGTGGCGGATTTCAGCGACAGCGTTTCCAGATAGCCAAGCAGCGAGGTCAGCGGCGTGCGTAAGTCGTGGGAAATATTGGCGATAAACTCCCGGCGCTGGCGGTCGCTGTCGGCCAGTTGATCCCACTGGTGGGCGATTTTGCGTGCCAGCTCGATAAAATTGTTACGCAGGAGCGCCACTTCATCTTTTGCTGCCACATCCGGCTGTTGGACCGCCAGCGCGCGTATCGCGCTCATGCTGTCATGCTCCAGCCCGGCCACTTCACGCGTCAGCCGTTTAACCGGACGCGTGACCCAGTACCAGATCAGTAAGCCCGCCAGCAGGCCAAACAACGCCACCCACAGCATTGACCAGAGCACCGTACTCCACAGCGCCTTGTGCCAGGCCATGTCCGCCAGCGCGTTCGACTCCTCGCCCTGTAAAATAATATACAGATAGCCTTTAAGCTCGCCGTCCTGACGTAACGGCGTCGCGCTGAACACTTTCTTGTTCTGGCTACGCGGATCGTCGCCAAAAACCGGCATGGTCGCACCGCTGAGGAACTCCTGTACCGGCGCGAGATTGATGCTTTGTCGCTGAATATGGCCCGGCGGGGCGGCATCGGCCAAGATATCGCCATCCGGGGAGACGACGTACAGTTCCACGCTCGGGTTGAAGGTCATCAGCCTGTCAAAGAGCGGTTTCAGCGCGGTACGGTCGACCCTGCCCTGGGCGTTCAGAATGGGTTCGCGCTGCACGATCTGTTGCGCCAGGCCGCCAGAGAGACGCTGAACCATGGCGTTACCATACTGCATGCTGCTGTAGAGCTGGACGGCGCAGGCGACGGCGGCACAGAGCATCATCAATAAAATGAACAGCAGCGTCAGGCGCTGGCTCAGGCTAAAGCGGCGCATCATGGTGCGGCTCCGCAAATTTATAACCTTTGCCCCAGACGGTGCGAATGATCTCCGGCTCGGCAGCGTCTTTTTCAATCTTGATGCGCAGGCGGTTGATATGGGTGTTAACGGTATGCTCGTAACCTTCGTGCTGATAGCCCCACACCTGCTCCAGCAGCGCCAGACGCGAGAAGACCTCGCCAGGATGGCGGGCAAAGAAGTACAGCAGTTCAAACTCGCGCGGGGTGAGATCCACTATCTGGCCGTGAAGCAGCACGCTGCGGGCCAGCGGGTCGATCGTCAGGCCATGCGCCTGAATATTCCCGGCACTCTGCGCCTGCCCCATCGCCTGCTGGCGGCGGAACAGCGCCTTAATGCGCGCAATCAGCTCCTGCACCGAGAACGGTTTTGCCAGATAATCATCCGCGCCGGTTTCCAGGCCGGTGATCCGATCGGTTTCGCTGCTGCGGGCGCTAATAATGATCACCGGCAGGTAGCGGGTCATCTGGCGAATACGACGGCAAATCTCCAGGCCGTCGACGTTGGGGAGCATGAGATCGAGGATCACCGCGTCCCACGGCTGTTTTTCAAGGCACTGTAACGCGTTGCCGCCGTCGGGCTCGTGGGTGATGATGTAGCCTTCATCTTCTAAATTGAGTCGCAGAAGTGCCGCGATATCGTGGTCATCTTCCACCAGCAGGATCTGCTTCATGGGTAAGCCTTATTTCATCTCTTATGACGTAAGCTTACCTGATTTCGCAGGGTTGAAGAGTTCACATTTTGTTGAAGATTTTGCGGATGTCATGCCGGGTGGCGGCTACGCCTTACCCGGGATGCGGGTTAACAACGTCAACACTTCATAATGCGCGGTATGCGGGAACATATCGAAAAGCTGAACACGTTCAATGCGGTAGCCCGGCAGGTGAGCGATATCTGTCGCCATGGTACGGGCGTTGCAGCTGGAATAAATAATGTAATCCGGCGCCATCTGGCTCAGATAGTCGCACAGCGCCTTGCCAATGCCCCGGCGCGGCGGGTTGACCAGCACCAGCTCCGGCACGTTGCCCTGGCCGGTCGCGAACTGCGTGGAGTCCAGCGCCTGGAAGTGCAGATTGGTTAATCCGAGCTCAGCGGCAGACTGTTTCGCGCAGGCAATCGCTTCGGCGGCGATCTCAATCCCGGTCAGCTGCATCTCGGGCGTGGCGCAGTGCAGACCAAAGCCCCCGACACCGCAGAACAGATCCCACATATGATGGATGTTTAACGCCCTCACCCAGTCGCGGGCGGTGGCATATAACGCACTCGCCACCGTCGGGTTGGTCTGGAAGAAACTTTGCGGGCGGATCCACAGCGGCACGTTGTTGAACGTTTCCGCCAGCGCATGCTGCCCGGTGAAGAAGATCTCTGTCTCCCCCTCCATAATCGCCATATGCACCGGCTGAATATTGGCGGTAATGACCTTCAGTTGCGGAAGCTGCTCCTGCAGCCACGGCAGCGCCGCGCGCAGTTGTTCCAGCTTGGCTTGCGAGCGCAGCACGAAACGCAGCATCATACCGCCGTCCATCTGGCTCTCGGTCAGGAGGAGATATTTCAGCTCGCCGCGCTTACGGGCGACGTTATAAGGCGTTAACCCCGCGCGGGCAATCAACGGTTTAAGCGCCGCAAAGACGGGCTCAAACGAGGCAGGATAAAGCGGGCAGCCGGTGAGATCTTCCGGCGTACCGTCGCGATGCAGCATGCCCAGCAGCGGTTTTTCTACGCTGCCGCTGACCACCATTTTGGCTTTATTACGAAAACCCTGCTCCGGGCCGCTGACGGGGGCGCACCACTCGCCCACCGCATGTTCAGCCAGCAGCTGTTGCAGGTCGGCCATTTTGGCGGTGAGTTGTTGAGAGACCGGCTGTTCTATCCACTGACAGGAGCGGCAGCGTCCGGCGTCATAGAGTGCGCACTGCATAGGAAAACCTTAAGAATAACGAGGGCTGCGATTATACACATTATTGCAGGCGGAAGAACCGCCGGCTTGAAGCTGGAGCAAAGAGCAGCAGGAGCACCAGCATATCGGGTAATTTCTGCATGACCAGCGCATGGAAGATCTCGCGTTTGGATCCACCGGCAATGCTGAACAGCTCCGGATAGCCATAGCCCAGCGAGGCGGCCCACAGATAGCTGGCGGCGGTCACCTGCGTCAGCAGATAGACCCAACGCGCCCAGTTGCGCCCTTTAACCAGCGAAAACGCGCAGTAGATTTCGATAAACACCAGCACAAGGCTGCTGAGGAATACCAGCGTGAGGTTCCAGGTTTGCACGCTGCGGTGAATGAACTCACCGATGCCGCGCGCCCCCAGGGTGTTGAGGATCATCAGTACATCAAGACAGCGGATCATAATAATAGCGAGCGCCGCCACCTGCACCAGCGCAGGTACGTTTGGACGAGCGTGCGTAAGACGTGATTTTTTTAATAATCCCAATGTTTTACTTCCCTGAAAAACAGTGCCGCGTCATGCGCGGCACATCACTGGAAATAATAATTCCTTCAGCCGCGTCTTGCACGCTGGATATCGCGCACGCGCTGCTTTTCCGCGCGCGCCATCAAATACCAGGCGATAAATCCGACAATTCCGACCACGCCGAGGATTATCGACGCCAGGGCGTTGATCTCCGGGTTTACCCCCATGCGCACGCTGGAGAAGACCAGCATTGGCAGCGTCGTCGCCCCTGGCCCGGAAACAAAGCTGGCGATCACCAGATCGTCGAGCGACAGGGTAAAGGCCAGCAGCCAGCCGGAGATCACCGCAGGCATAATCATCGGCAGCGTGATGATGAAAAAGACCTTCACCGGCGTGGCACCGAGATCCATCGCCGCCTCTTCAATGGAGCGATCCAGCTCGCGCAGACGCGAGGAGATGACCACCGCCACGTACGCGGTACAGAAGGTCACATGCGCCAGCCAGATGGTGAGCATGCCGCGATCCGCCGGCCAGCCAATGGCATGCGCCAGCGCCACAAACAGCAGCAGCAGCGACAGGCCGGTGATCACGTCCGGCATCACCAGCGGCGCGGTGATCATAAAGGCAAAGCCGTTCGAGCCGCGAAAACGCCCGAAGCGCACCATCACCAGCGCGGCGATGGTGCCCAGCACCGCGGCCATCGTAGCCGCCAGCGCCGCGATGGTCAGGCTCAGCCCCACCGCGCTCATCATCGCATCGTCGTGGAACAGTTCGCTGTACCAGCGCGTCGACCAGCCAGCCCATACGGTGACCAGTTTGGAGCTGTTGAACGAGTAGATCACCAGCATCAGCATCGGCGCATACAGGAAGGTAAAGCCGATCACCAGGATCGCAATTCGCCACGGAGAGCGCACTACCGGTAAGTTGTTCATCCGTGGTCTCCCATCTGTTTCTGCTGATGCTTGTGGAACCACATGATCGGCACGATCAGCAGCAGCAACATCACGATCGCCACCGCGGAGGCCACCGGCCAGTCGCGGTTATTGAAGAACTCCTGCCACAACACGCGGCCAATCATGATGCTGTCCGGGCCGCCGAGCAGTTCCGGGATCACAAACTCCCCAACCGCCGGAATGAACACCAGCATCGACCCGGCGATAATCCCGCCTTTGGTCAGCGGCACAATCACGCTGAAGAAAGTCTTCAGCGGACGGGCGCCCAGATCCAGCGAGGCTTCCACCAGCGAGTAGTCGATACGCGTCAGCGCCGTATAGATCGGCAGCACCATAAACGGCAGGTAGGCGTACACAATCCCGATATAGACCGCAAGATTGGTGTGCAGAATAGTCAGCGGCTGATCGATAACCCCTAACCACATCAGGAAGTTATTCAGCACCCCGTTATTTTTCAGGATCCCCATCCACGCGTAGACGCGGATCAGGAACGAGGTCCACGACGGCAGGATCACCAGCAGCAGCAGAATATTGCGCGTCGAGGGCTTACTGTGCGCCACCGCCCATGCCAGCGGGTAGCCCATCAGCAGACAGCAGAGCGTGGAGATCGCCGCCACCTGCAGTGACTGCAAATAGGCTTCGACATAAAGCGGATCTTCCGTCAGCTGCAGGAAGTTGCCAAGGTTAAGCGTCAGCGTCAGCTGTCCGTCTGCCCAGTCCAGCAGATTGGTGTAGGGCGGGATCGCCCGCGCCATTTCCGCCAGGCTTATCTTGAAAACGATCAGGAACGGCAGCATGAACAGCAGGATCAGCCACACGTAAGGCATGGCAATCACCAGCTTGCGGCCGTGGTTCATCTGCATGCGCGCCAGCCAGTGCGCAAAGCCGCCCGGTTTTTCGACGCGGGCTGGCGGTTCAAGTGTACTCATTGGCCGCTCCTTATACCGTCAGCACGACACAACTGTCCGCATCCCAGCACAGACGCACTTCGTCGCCCCAGGTCGGCAGTCCTTTACGGTAGCGATGTTCGTTTTGCAGCTGGGCGCTGAGCATCTGCCCGCTCTTCAGACGGACGTGGTAAATAGAGAGATCGCCCAGATAGGCAATGTGCACCACTTCGCCCACGGCAAAGTTAAAGCCATCGGCCGGAGGATCTTCACAGAGCATGATTTTCTCCGGTCGCAGGGCGATATAGACCGGCACGTTGTCTACCACGGAGTTATCCGGGTCGACCTTCAGCGGATGCTGCAGCCCCGGCGATTCGATGATCAGCCCGTCTTCTTCACGCGCTTTCAGCAGCCCTTCAAAAACATTCACCGAGCCGATGAACTCCGCGCTGTAGCGGGTAGTCGGGTGTTCATAAATCTCTTCCGGCTCGCCAATCTGCACGAACTTACCGCGGTTCATGATCGCGATACGCCCGGCCATGGTCATGGCCTCTTCCTGGTCGTGGGTGACCATCACGCAGGTCACGCCCACGCGTTCGAGGATATCCACCACTTCGAGCTGCATACGGTCGC
This sequence comes from Enterobacter cloacae complex sp. 277I4, assembly GCF_050031465.1. NCBI lineage: Bacteria > Pseudomonadati > Pseudomonadota > Gammaproteobacteria > Enterobacterales > Enterobacteriaceae > Enterobacter > Enterobacter cloacae complex sp. 277I4. Next base: position 1,650,650 of record NZ_JBLGWC010000001.1, on the reverse strand, counting down.
GCAGTTTTTTATCCAGAGCACCCATCGGCTCATCAAGCAGCAGCAGTTTCGGGCGTTTCGCCAGGCTTCGGGCCAGTGCCACGCGCTGACGCTGACCACCAGAAAGCTGGTGCGGTTTACGCTTCGCGAACTCCTGCATGTGCACCAGACTCAGCATCTCCGCCACACGCGCGGTGATTTCGGCTTTTGGCAGCTTGTCCTGCTTCAGGCCAAACGCGATGTTCTGCTCCACCGTCATATGCGGGAACAGTGCGTAAGACTGGAACATCATGTTAATCGGACGCTGATACGGCGGTACGCTGGAGAGATCCACGCCATCCAGCACAATCTGCCCGGCGGTAGGTTGTTCAAACCCGGCCAGCATGCGCAGCAAGGTTGATTTACCGCAACCAGACGCCCCGAGAAGGGCAAATATTTCGCCTTTGTAGATAGTCAGGCTGACGTCGTCCACGGCATGCTGGCCATCGAAAGATTTGGTGAGATTACGAATTTCAAGTAGCGGGGTCAGCGCTTTACGGACTTTCGCCTGCGGGCGGGGGATCGCGTCATTCACGGGGTGTTCTCCGGCATAGATCAAAACTGGTGCAAACGCACCGTCAGGGTGCGCATCGCCGGGCGGCGCGAACGCTTGCCCGGCCTACGGGTTGTGTCGGCCCGGTAAGCGATAGCGCCACCGGGCAACGTTACCAAACGCCGTTATTTCCCGCTTTTCACCTTGGTCCACGCACGGGTACGTACGCGGTCAATTTTTGGATCCTGTACTTTCAGGGTGAAGAGCTTGGCAAACACATCCGCTGGCGGATAGATAGCCGGATTATTACGGATCTCTTCGCTAATCAGTGGCAAGGAGGCCTTGTTACCGTTGGCGTAGTATACATGGTCGCTGATATGGGCAATCACTTCCGGACGCATCAGATAGTTAAGGAACTGATACGCTTCATCTTTGTTTTTCGCATCGGCAGGCATGGCGAAGACATCAAAGAAGGCCAGCGCCCCCTCTTTCGGAATGAAGTAGGAGACATTCACGCCGTTTTTCGCCTCTTTCGCGCGGTTAGCCGCCTGCCAGACGTCCCCTGCCCAGCCAATTGCCACGCAGATATCGCCGTTAGCCAGGTCGTTAATGTACTGTGAAGAGTGGAAGTAACGGATATTCGGACGCAGCTTCAGCAACAGATCGGTCGCCGGGCCGGTGTAGTCATCCGCCTTGTTGCTGTTCGGATCTTTGCCGAGATAGTTCAGCACGGTGGCGAAAATCTCTTCCGGGGCATCCAGGAAGGAGACGCCGCAGCTTTTCAGCTTCGCGAGGTTCTCCGGCTTCAGCACCACGTCCCAGCTGTCCAGCTTGACGTCCGGGCCCAGCGCCGCTTTGACTTTATCCACGTTGTAGCCAATACCGGTGGTCGCCCACAGATACGGCATGGCGTATTTGTTCTCCGGGTCATGCTTAGAGACCAGCTTCAGCACTTCCGGGTCGAGGTTTTTCCAGTTTGGTAACTTGCTCTTGTCCAGCGGCTGGAAAACGCCTGCGGTCAGCTGACGCTCCAGGAAACTTGCGGACGGTACCACCAGGTCAAAACCGGTGCTGCCTGCCATCAGTTTGCCTTCCAGCACTTCGTTGGAATCAAACACGTCGTAGACCACTTTAATGCCGGTCTCTTTTTCAAAATTAGCCACCGTGTCCGGGGCAATATAGTCAGACCAGTTATAAACATGCAGCGTTTTTTGTTCCGCAGCGAGCGTGCCGGCAGAGACGGCCATCAGAGCACCCGCAACCAGACCCGATAACCATTTTTTATTCAAGGCGATCATAGTGTTATTCCTTCTGAAAGCTCGTTAACAAACGAACTAAAACTGTGCAATCTGGATATATGCAAAAATCATGCATAGTTTGTCGCTCTGCTCAAAATAAAAAGAAACCTCTTTACCCGGCAGGATCCGCTCGCTTTTTTAAGCATCGCAAGAATAACTGTAGCCCGTGTCTCCGGCTATAGCCCAGACGAAAAAACGCCTTTTATCAATTTTTTATGCAGGTTATGTCTACGTGATAAGCCGAAATGGCCTTTGAGGAGGTGAAAAATTCTTTAAAGAAAGGTTAAAAGCAGCAGAATAAATGGCGTTATGCAGCCGCTCTGGCAGCGACTGCGCAAAAGTCAGACAGGCTTAGTGAAGAAAATTGGGAGATGCATCATTATTCTCTGCATCGTCTTCCGCGCTGTACAGCAGATGGTGTGCATTGGCTTCCATCATAACCATTGAAATTTGCTCTTCACTCAAACGCATAAACCAGGCGAACTGCTTGAAGGAGAGCCCCGCGCCGGAGAACAAAGACTGGCAAACAACCAGTTTTGGCAGATTATCATCCTGTATATCGAGGAATGCTTTCACCGTCAAAGAACTGGCGTTGATCGCAGAGAGGTCAGAGGCCAGCGCCAGCAGCGCAGACGGCTTAACTTCTGCCAGCGCAGAGAAGAGGATCACGTCGTTAATGAGATCGATTTTGGCATCAAAAATGCCGTCGAAATTCTGCATGTGAGGCAGATGCAGCGCCTGGCAGGAATCACATTCAAAGAAGGTGATACCGGCATCATCAAGCCATTGACGTAACGTATCCAGTGTTGGAACGACCTGTAAATCCATCGCGGTGGAGCCTCTTTAGTAAAAACTTCGCATAGGGTACTCAAAAAGTGCGCGGTAATCCATTTAACCACCCGTTTTAAGACAGTAGCCCGGCGTGGCATGACGCTCAATCCATGCAATCATTTTACCTGCAATATCAACACCGGTGGTTTTTTCTACCCCTTCCAGCCCGGGCGAGGCATTCACTTCCATCACCAGCGGCCCGCGCGTTGCCCGCAGAAGGTCTACGCCTGCCACGTCCAGCCCCAGCGTTTGCGCCGCTTTCACGGCAATCTCCCGCTCGCGCTCGCTGATATCAGCAACCCGCGCAACGCCGCCCCGGTGGAGGTTGGAGCGAAAATCGCCCTCTTTCGCCTGACGCTCAATGGCCGCCACCACCTCATTGCCCACCACGAAACAGCGGATATCGCGCCCTTTGGCCTCTTCAATGTACTCCTGCACCAGAATGTGCGCATTCAGGCCGCGGAAGGCGTCAATCACGCTCTCTGCTGCCTGTCGCGTCTCTGCCAGCACCACGCCAATACCCTGTGTGCCTTCCACCAGCTTGATGACCAGCGGCGCACCGCCCACCATGTCGATCAGATCGCTGGTGTCGTCCGGGGAGTGAGCGATGCCGGTGACCGGAAGATCGATACCCTGGCGGGCGAGCAGCTGCAGCGAGCGCAGCTTATCCCGGGCGCGGGAAATGGCGACAGATTCGTTGAGAGGATAGCTGCCCAGCATTTCAAACTGGCGCAGCGCGGCCGTACCGTAATAGGTGATCTGCGAGCCAATGCGGGGGATCACCGCATCAAAATGCGGTAGCTTGCGGCCTTTGTAATGGATCGAGGAAGCAGCAGGGTCAATGTTCATATAGCAGGACATCGGATCGAGGATCTCAATCTGATGTCCGCGTTTTGCCGCCGCTTCTCGCAGGCGTTTGCATGAATAGAGCGTTCCATCCCGGGACAAAATGGCAATTTTCACCCTGCACCTCTCTAAAGACATGGGAAAAGCCTGCGTATCATACCGAATGGACTAGCGCGTCGCCCAGCCCTGTTTATGCAGATAATCGAGAATAAACGGGCGATTTTCTTTAATGATGGTACGGCGGATGTGGTCGCTCCAGGTATCGCGGCGGTTATTGCTGCCGCGCGTCATGTAGTAGTGCGCCAGCTCCTCGTCATACTGCGCCAGCACGTCGTTGTCGACCGGCTGGTAGTGGTTTTCATGGACCAGCATCGCCGCAGGCAGGCGCGGCTTGAGATCCGGGTTGTCAGCCGGCCAGCCGAGGCAGAGACCGAACAGGGGCAGGACGTGCTTCGGCAGCTTCAGCAGTTCGGTTACGCTTTCAATATTGTTACGCAGCCCGCCGATATACACGCCGCCTAATCCCAGCGATTCCGCCGCCGTAAAGGCGTTTTGCGCCATCAGCGCGGTATCGACCACACCCAGCAGCAGCTGTTCTGCCAGCCCCAGCTCGGCTTCAGGGCAAATTTGCAGGTGACGGTTAAAGTCAGCGCAGAATACCCAGAACTCGGCGGCCTGGGCTACATGCTTCTGCCCGCCCGTGAGCGTCACCAGTTGCTCTCGCATGGCCTTGTCGGTAATGCGAATAATTGAACTGCACTGCAGAAAGCTGGAGCTCGAGGTGGCTCTGGCGCTGTCGATGATGGCTTCACGCTGCGCCTCGGTGATGGGCTCATCGGTGAAGTGGCGGATGGAACGGTGGGAACGGAGCAGGTCAATAGTTGGCGTCATCGTCTCTCTCTTTGTCTTGCTTAATACGTGTGGCAGCCAGTATAGGCAATGATGCGCGGCATGTAATTGGCGAAACATAGCTCAAGGGTATTAAAGCGACAGGCGAAACCTACTTTAATGACGGCAGGTTATCGTGCACTATACGTGTCATTCGCCGTCAGGCTTGTTTTTTGAGGAGAGAGAAATGTTTGCAGTAATTTTTGGTCGTCCAGGATGCCCTTACTGTGTGCGCGCAAAAGAGCTGGCTGAAAAACTGACTGAAGAGCGTGATGACTTTAACTTCCGCTATGTGGATATCCACGCAGAAGGCATCACCAAAGCCGATCTGGAAAAAACCGTAGGTAAACCGGTTGAAACCGTACCGCAGATCTTCCTCGATCAGAAACACATTGGCGGCTGCACCGATTTTGAAGCTTACGCTAAAGAACATCTGGGTCTGTTTGCCGCTCAGTAATCACTAAGCAAACCCCACGCCCTGACGTGGGGTTTTATCTGTTTGCCAGTGCATAGCAGCCAGGCGATAACCTTTGGTTATGGCAAACTGGATAAACGCGCGAGCACTACGCTTGCACGGGCCTACGATTAATAATGCAATTCCTTGATATTAATACCGATTGTAGGCCGGGTAAGCGCAGCGCCACCCGGCATTGTTGACGGCCAGGTTGCTATAAATCTTCCTGAACGGCAGTAAAAATGTCTCTGCTCCCGGAACTGTCGATTAATTCTTTTTAAGCTGCCAGTACGGCAGTGCACCCACCCAGTATCGCGCTGGCTCGTTTCCCGCTTTTCTAAGCTGCCTGTACGGCAGTGCACTTTAGCGTCTCGTTACGCAGGGAATCAATCGCGTTTCTAAGCTGCCTGTACGGCAGTGCACTGAAAGCAAACATCGCTATCGTATTGTCATAAAAGAAAATAATCAATTCTGATGCCTTTAACCCTTTTTTCTACTCATTCTGTTCATCCTTAATAAATCAAAAACTTACAAGGCCTTCCCTAAAAAGGGTTTTGACGCATTTCGTCAGGAAAGACCTTTCAATACCCCCTTGCGTATTTCTTCACAAATGATCTTTACGATGAAGTCCGGGCTCCCCACTTCAACCTGTTACGCAGACAACTCAAAAATAAATATTTAAAAATCAATATATTAAAAATTTCTCATTTTCTCTGGCGAAGCCGGGCGATCTGATTATACTTTCTGAACGAACTCAAAATACTGTATGTATATACAGTAAAATTGTGTTCCGGGCAGGACGTCGCCTGACGCTGGGCAACGTCCGTTATGCAGGTTACCCCGTGGAGATACACCATGAACCCTGTCGTGAATACTTATCTCGCCGCCCCTAAAGCCGCTATCACACACTTCGACTCTTCTCAATCCGACTCGCTGCCGTTTCCGGTTCCGTCGGGTGAAAGTACAGTGCATGCGTCGTTACCGCTCACGCCTGCTCTACCGCAGGCGGTCAATGGTCCCATTAACATCATGACCCTCGCCTCCCCCTCACCCGATTATATGTGGGGAGTTACCTGGACCGGCATTACCTATATCAGTACCAGCGGTAATGCCTTTACACCCGTAGCACGCCTTCCCGTTCCGGGGCTGACTCAGTTTCCCATAGACCTGCTGGTGACACTACTCACCCAACCTCTGGATTCACCTGGCGTGATCGAAGGGATCTCTTCTCAACTCTCACCGGTTACCCCTTCCGGGGGAATTAACAGTGCCTATTGCCTTGTGGATAACACCAATACCTTGTTCGCTAACTAAGGCACAAAAGTCTATGCCGTTGGGTTGAATGTTCCTGATTTACCGTTATTGGGGATAAGCATTAAACGCACGCTGGATACCTCGGCATTTATTCCGGAAGGACAGGCCATCACAGGTCTCGTGTTGACCTATGACGGGAATCTGGTTGTGCTGGGCACGCGGTCCATTTCGGTCGTTTCTCGCACATTCTCTGGCCCGGTGCATACCCTGACGCTGGGCGCTGATGAGTATGTTTCAAACTCGGCGGCGGTAGATGAACACGGCGGTATTTATGTCGTCTCGGATAAGCTGATGCATAAAGTCGTCTGGACAGGCAGCACGCTCTCTGCCGATCCGGCCGATGGCGCATGGGTAAGTTCTTATCCCACCGGTGATACCTACCCGACCATCTTCGGCTCGGGTTCAGGGGCTACGCCGACATTAATGGGGTTCGGCAGCGATGCCGATAAGCTGGTAGTGATCACCGACGGTAAGAAGCGAATGAGTCTGGTGGCTTTCTGGCGCGATGCGATCCCAACCGGGTTTAGCGAGCGCATTGCGGGGATCATCCCGGTAACCTGCGGTCTGCCGCTGAGCACTGAATACATCCAGAGCGATCAGTCCGTGGCGATTCTGGACTACGGTGCCTTTGTGGTCAATAATGTGGGCGCAGGCACCGGTACGGGAATCGCCCTTACCGACGCGCTGGCGCGCGGCCCGATCCTTGATTCCCCTCAGGGCGTTGAGCGCTTTGCCTGGGATCCCGTCAGTCACAGCTGGAGCTCAACCTGGAGCCGGGCTGATATCTGCTCCAACACCATGATCCCGGCCATCAGCTCTGCGAGTAATACGGTTTATACCAGCGGTTACTATCGCAATAACGGCGGATGGAAGGTGGTAGGTATGGACTGGAATACCGGGCAAACAGTGCACAGTACCGTATTTAACGACAATATCTGCGGCAACGGCATTTACGCGCAGATGGAGTTTATGCCGGATGGCGATCTCCTGATGAATAGCATCCTGGGGCCAATGAGGGTGCAATTGCCCGGCGGAACCGTGCTGCCGTTATGAGGACGCAATGAGGGCGCAACGACGTCCTCATTCTTTTTTATTATGTAACCGTTGATGCCGTATCAGTGTGCGAAGAAACAGGAAAAACAGCGCACCGAGCGCGCACCAGAATACGCCGCTCAGCAGCCAGGCCAGCTCCTGCCAGAGGCTTCGCGTGGACACAAAAAGCAACCGCATCAGCACCAGACACAGCGGTGCCGCCAGCATTGCCCCTAACAGCGGCTTAACAACCTCGCCCTCGCGCGAGAGAAAACTCGCGGCCACGCCAGGCAGAATGAAAAAGAGCAGTCCCAGTTCCGGATGCCCGGAGGCTCTGAATGCCCCCTTAACATTAAACGCTAATGACATACAGACAACGGTGAACAGTAAGAAACAGCTTATCGCTCCTGCCCATTTTCCTTTAATGTTCAAATTATCCTCCTGACTTCTCTATCAAATAAAGTTTCGTCGCGTGGACACCCGATCGGATAAAGTTATGCGGCAATCCTTGCCAAAACCCGCATACGGTTATGCGATAATGAGTAGCCGTTGGTAGCTAATGCGATTAAACTATCCAGCTGCTATTGTCTTAGGGAATTTTTTTGGCCGCAGGGAGTGTAGAAGTATTCCCTGGCACTGAAAACAGTAGCCCAAAATGTCCTTTCATTCAACAACTTACTGGTAAACAAGAAGTTAGCCTCCGTGAATATAAACGTCGCAGACTTGTTAAATGGGAATTACATCCTGTTATTATTTGTGGTACTGGCGCTGGGCCTTTGCCTGGGTAAATTGCGCCTGGGTTCAATACAACTTGGTAATTCCATTGGCGTTTTAGTCGTCTCCTTATTATTAGGTCAGCAGCATTTCAGCATTAACACAGACGCGCTTAACTTAGGTTTTATGCTGTTTATTTTTTGTGTTGGTGTCGAAGCGGGTCCTAACTTTTTTTCCATTTTCTTCCGCGACGGCAAAAATTATCTGATGCTGGCGCTGGTGATGGTCGGCAGTGCGCTGCTGATCGCGTTAGGGCTGGGTAAACTGTTTGGCTGGGATATCGGGTTAACGGCCGGTATGCTGGCAGGCTCCATGACCTCGACGCCGGTTCTGGTGGGTGCAGGCGATACCCTGCGCCATTCCGGTATGGCCGGGGCACAGCTTTCTACCGCACTCGATCACCTGAGCCTGGGCTATGCCCTGACCTATCTGATTGGTCTGGTGAGCCTGATTGTAGGCGCACGCTATCTGCCGAAACTGCAGCATCAGGATCTGCAGACCAGCGCCCAGCAAATCGCCCGCGAGCGTGGTCTGGACACGGACTCCAAACGAAAAGTTTATCTTCCGGTGATCCGCGCTTATCGGGTCGGGCCAGAGCTGGTCGCCTGGGCGGACGGTAAAAATCTGCGCGAGCTGGGGATTTACCGCCAGACGGGTTGTTATATCGAACGTATCCGCCGTAACGGCATCCTGGCGAACCCGGACGGCGATGCGGTGCTGCAGATGGGCGACGACATCGCGCTGGTGGGTTACCCGGATGCCCACGCGCGGCTGGACCCAAGCTTCCGTAACGGTAAAGAGGTATTCGACCGCGACCTGCTCGACATGCGTATCGTCACCGAAGAGATTGTGGTGAAAAACCACAACGCCGTCGGCCGTCGTCTGGCGCAACTGAAACTGACCGACCACGGATGCTTCCTGAACCGCGTGATCCGCAGCCAGATTGAGATGCCTATCGACGATAATGTCGTCCTGAATAAAGGTGACGTGTTGCAGGTCAGCGGCGACGCACGCCGCGTGAAAACCGTCGCCGACCGCATCGGCTTTATCTCCATTCACAGCCAGGTCACCGACCTGCTGGCCTTCTGCGCCTTCTTTATTGTTGGCCTGATGATTGGGATGATCACTTTCCAGTTCAGCAACTTTAGCTTTGGCATCGGTAACGCTGCCGGGCTGCTGTTTGCCGGTATCATGCTGGGCTTCCTGCGAGCGAACCATCCAACCTTCGGCTACATTCCGCAGGGCGCGCTGAACATGGTGAAAGAGTTTGGTCTGATGGTCTTTATGGCGGGTGTCGGCTTAAGCGCCGGTAGCGGCATTGGCCACAGCCTCGGCGCCGTCGGCTGGCAAATGTTGGTTTCCGGACTTATCGTCAGCCTGGTACCGGTGGTGATCTGTTTCCTGTTCGGCGCCTACGTGCTGCGCATGAACCGCGCCCTGCTCTTCGGGGCAATGATGGGTGCGCGTACCTGTGCGCCAGCGATGGAAATCATCAGTGATACTGCCCGCAGCAACATCCCGGCGCTGGGTTATGCGGGCACCTACGCTATCGCTAACGTACTGCTTACGCTGGCAGGTACGCTCATCATCATCATCTGGCCTGGACTCGGATAACTCTTAACTTTGCGCGTAACGAAAAAATTTTCGTTATGCGCAGAACTTTTTTATCAGGGGGCAGTCATAACTAGTGCCACTGCTTTTCTTTGATGTCCCCAATTTGTGGAGCCCATCAACCCCGCCGTTTTGGTTCAAGGTTGATGGGTTTTTTGTTGCCTGAAATTCTATGACTCTTAAAATCAGCTACTTACAATCACGTTTTCTGATATCAGAAGATTTCGAAAAATCCGTCTGATCAAAATCAGCATCCCATTTAATTTTTTTGTCCCTTCCTCATGAAAAATCATCGCCCCCTGCCAGCAAAAGAATAAAATCAGTAAAAAGATCAGCAAGGAAAGCCGCATGTTCGTTTTTTATCCCGAGAGAATCTACAGCAGAACGGAAGTGATGAGCAAACCATCACCAGTTCCGCCAGTAAATGGCATCTACTTCTGGTGGTTTAAGGAAATTCCTCCAGGTGTACCGACAGAGGGGTGCGTTACCTCTGACGGCTACACGCTGTTGTATGTAGGTATCTCACCCGACCAGCGAGGGAAACCTAACAGCCGTTCGAACTTAAGGAAACGCATCAACACGCACTATAGCGGCAATGCCGCTGGCTCAACGCTCAGGCGCACGCTGGGTGTGTTATTGAGTAGTTCAAGTGGCTTTCCGCTGCGCCGTGTGGGATCTGGATCCAGAATGACATTTACTCATCCTGGCGAGCAGTGGCTTGATGTCTGGATGGAAAAGAATGCCAGGGTTCACTGGATACCTGTCGAAGCGCCCTGAGAGATTGAGGATAAACTGATCGCATCTATTCCCCTTCCATTAAACATTCAGGGGAATGCTCATGAATTTAAAATTACGCTTTCGGAAATGCGGAGGCTGGCTGCTGCCGAGGCAAGATTGATGGAGATTGCTGATGAAAGGGGTTTAAAAGGAGATTAGCAGTACAGTGACTGTTGCTGTAACACTGCGCCAGCAGGCCTGTATTAGTAGGCTAATTGCTCCTGCTTTCTTTTAGAGTTTGGTCTGGCCTGAAATCGCATCGAGCGAACGGACGAGCGTGCCGGACTTGTCCGCTGGTGGTCAGGACAACAATTAGCAGAACCAGTTCATTGCGTGGAAGATTGCTGCATCGGCATCCTCGCTGGCGCAGACCATGCCCACAATGACGGTGATCTCCGTGGTAATGGATCGGGTGTCTTCGTTTATTCGACTACGCGCCCCCCACGGTGGTAATTCTGAGCCATATAACGAAACTCCTAAAGAAGAGTTTCGCTATGATTCATTTATATGGAATGTAAATAATCGAGGCCATATTGTCTGAGTTATGATACAAAGTAATCGTTGAAGGGATAACGATACGATGAGAGTAAGTAATGGTTTTTAGTGAGATTGCCGTTCTATCATGTCAAATAGTGGCGTCTTTGCTGATGGGATGTGATTATTTCATGCCGTCCAAATGGAGAGGTAAGATCAATCAATCGCTTTCTGAATATTTCTCCCGTTTAAGGGATAATGTTGACAGAGATATCTCCATGAGATTTAAAGAAATATTCGCACAATTACAAATAATATTCTTTTGTTTATCTCTGCTAGCAATTGCCGTTGCAATATATTACTTTAGAGTTTTTTTGTTTGAAAACTTAACACCCATGCTATATCTGTGCATCACAATAATTTCAATTTTATGCGCCGCCATAGCTTTACATTATATCATAGGTCATACAGTAAAATTGCTCGTCACTTTAGGCATTGGGGGAATATTATTCAGAAGCATCTCTGTCTTCTTGCTTAAAACAGAAAAAGGTCCACTTGCCGGAACAGGATTTCTTATGTTGCTTGTATCATTCATAATGCGTTACATGAATATCACTCACATCTAAACGCAACGAAACAGCAATGACCATGCGCTATGCTAATCTGGCACTTGATCACATCGAAACAACCTTTCGTATTATTCTGCTAGCAACAGTGGTTACTGACGATTCAAGGGCACATGAAGTGTATTTTTAAAGCCAGAAACGTATTCTATTCTTACTTAACGAGATTCCCTGTCATGAAAGACCTGCTACAGCAAGGACATAAACTTCGTTCAAAGGCAAAAGAATTAGCGATATCTGTTCTTCAAAAACATCCAGACGGAAACAAGAATGGTAAGGGCGTAAAACAAGCCGATGTGTTTCGACTTTGTGGCCTGGATTGGGGTAATTACCCAAAAGCCCTGAGTACACAGCAACAGTACTGGGTTGTAGCCCTACTGCGCGAATTAGAAGCTGATGGATTAGTAGAGCAAGTGGAAGATAAAGGCCCCTGGCGATTGAAGTAATACCGTCTGATAAAGGTGACGATAGCGGTTGGTAACACATCGTAATCGCCACCTTTAAGCATTTAACTAACCTATTGTTTTCATTACAAATAATTATTTTCACTAACCCATTACATAAATTTTTTTTTGTTCCCTCAAATTTTATGCTCCATCATCCCCCCTCTTCCCTCCCCCGCATCAAACATATATGATTAAACAAATATGTATCAACTACCCGCAGGGTTCAACCATGCTCCACCCGCTCCAGCTTTTCAAAACCCTCTCCGACGAAACGCGGCTCTCCATCGTCATGCTTCTGCGTGAAGCCGGTGAGCTATGCGTCTGCGATCTCTGCTCCGCAACCACGGAGTCACAGCCGAAAGTCTCGCGCCATATGGCCTTACTTCGCGAGTCCGGGCTGGTTATCGACCGTCGTGAGGGGAAGTGGGTCTATTACCGTTTGTCTCCGAACATGCCTGCGTGGGCAGCTACCGTCATCGATAACAGCTGGAACTGCCTGCGGGATGAAACGCGTGCAAGGCTAAAGAATAGCCTTCCTGGGTCATGTTAAACACATTCATAAAAACAGATATAACGGAGTAAACGATGTTTCTGGCAGGGGCAATTTTTCTGTTGACGCTGGTACTGGTCATCTGGCAGCCCAAAGGGCTCAGTATCGGCTGGAGCGCGACGATTGGCGCCGTGCTGGCGCTGGCCAGCGGCGTGATCCACCTTAACGATATTCCGGTGGTGTGGAATATCGTCTGGAATGCCACGGCGACGTTTATCGCCGTTATTATCATCAGCCTGCTGCTGGATGAGTCCGGCTTTTTCGAGTGGGCGGCGCTGCATGTCGCCCGCTGGGGAAACGGTCGGGGGCGTTTGCTCTTTACTTATATCGTGCTGCTGGGTGCGGCCGTCGCGGCGCTGTTTGCTAATGATGGTGCAGCGTTGATCCTGACACCTATTGTCATCGCCATGCTGCTGGCGCTGGGGTTCAGCAAGCAGGCCACGCTGGCGTTTGTGATGGCGGCAGGTTTTATCGCCGATACCGCCAGCCTGCCGCTGATTGTCTCGAACCTGGTCAACATTGTGTCGGCAGACTTCTTTAAGCTGGGGTTCAGCGAATACGCCTCGGTGATGATCCCGGTTGATATCGCCGCGATTGCTGCCACGCTGGTGATGCTGCATCTGTTCTTTCGCAAGGAAATTCCACCGGAATATGATCTTGCGAAACTCCAGGAGCCCGCCCGGGCCATTCACGATCTCCCGACGTTCAGAACAGGCTGGATAGTGCTACTGCTTCTTCTCGTCGGCTTCTTTGTGCTTGAGCCTCTCGGCATTCCGGTCAGCGCCATTGCAACAGCTGGCGCGCTGATTTTATTCGCCGTTGCAAAACGCGGACACGCGATTAATACCGGAAAAGTGCTGCGCGGCGCACCGTGGCAGATCGTCATCTTCTCACTGGGGATGTATCTGGTGGTCTACGGTTTGCGTAACGCCGGGTTAACCGAATACCTTTCAGGCGTGCTGAATGCGCTGTCCACCCACGGTTTATGGGTGACTACTCTGGGAACCGGGTTCATCACCGCCTTCCTGTCATCCATAATGAACAATATGCCCACGGTGCTGATTGGCGCACTCTCTATTGATGGCAGCACGGCAACAGGATTGATTAAAGAAGCGATGATTTACGCCAACGTGATTGGCTGCGATCTGGGGCCAAAAATCACGCCTATCGGTAGTCTCGCCACCCTGCTCTGGCTCCACGTGCTGGCGCAAAAAAACATGACCATTACCTGGGGCTACTATTTCCGGACGGGCATCATCATGACGCTGCCGGTTCTGTTTGTGACGCTCGCCGCGCTGGCGTTACGTCTCACTTTCACACTGTAATGAGCCACTGATATGACCAACATCACCATTTACCACAATCCCGCCTGCGGCACCTCGCGCAACACGCTGGAGATGATCCGCAACAGCGGCACCGAGCCAGAGATCATTCTCTATCTGGAAAATCCGCCGTCACGCGATGAACTGATCAAACTGATTGCCGACATGGGCATTTCGGTACGGGCGCTGCTGCGTACAAACGTGGAGCCCTATGAGCAATTGGGTCTGGCAGAAGAGACGTTCACTGACGACCAGCTTATCGGTTTTATGCTGCAAAACCCGATCCTGATTAACCGTCCGATTGTGGTGACGCCGCTGGGCACCCGCCTGTGCCGCCCGTCTGAAGTGGTCCTCGATATTCTGCCGGATGCGCAGAAAGGGGCATTTACGAAAGAGGACGGTGAAGCCGTCGTGGATGCCAGCGGGAAAAAAATCACCCAGAAATAGAGGCGGGCCTGCAGGCTAGCGGTTCCCCTCGCCTGCAATCCTTCCCACCATCGCCCGGATCTCCTCACGCGTCAGCGGCGCTCTGTCGGTGACAAAGTGTAGCGTCATTCCTTCGATAAAGGCGTCCAGCGCGCGGGTGGTGACCGGGTCAAACCACTGCTCAAGCGTCGTCTGGCTCATCTGCATCCAGTCCTGCATTACCGTTTTCAGCGCCGCGCTGCGGTGCATAAAAGTGTAGAGCTGGTACATCAGCGCCATGTTGTGCGGCGTCGTCACCTGCGAGCTGTGGATCAGCGTGGTGATGGATTCACACGCCATCTCCGGGCTGGTTACCCCCGCGAAGAAATCACGGTATTGCTGCGACATCTGCCGGGTAAACCACGTGAAAGCCTCTTCCAGCAGCGACTCCATGCCGTCAAAATAGTAGGTCATTGACCCCAGCGGAACCCCGGCACAGCTGGCGATTTTACGGTGCGTGACGGCATGGATACCGTGCTCAGCAATGGTGTCCAGCGTCGCCTGCAGGATCTTCTCCCGGCGATGCGGGTCGTTAGGTGGTCTGCTCATACATGCCTCATCTGATTTGTGTACAAATGTACACAAACTTGCTAGTGTTGTCGCTATTGTTGTGCTTCTGGTGCTTATCTCAATGACTCTGACCTCACCCCGTAAGGCCCTGCGGTTGCGCATGTGGGCGCTTTTCATGTTCTTCTTTATTCCGGGTCTGCTGATGGCGTCCTGGGCCACGCGTACCCCGGCGATCCGCGATATTTTGTCGGTCTCCACCGCGGAGATGGGCATTGTGCTGTTTGGCCTGTCGATAGGCTCAATGAGCGGTATTCTCTGCTCGGCGTGGCTGGTGAAGCGCTTTGGTACCCGGGCGGTGATCCGCACCACCATGTGCTGCGCAATACTGGGGATGCTGGTGCTCAGCGTGGCGCTGTGGTATGCCTCGCCGGTCCTGTTTGCCCTGGGTCTGTTGATCTTTGGCGGCAGCTTTGGCGCGGCAGAAGTGGCCATTAACGTTGAAGGAGCTGCGGTCGAGCGCGAGATGAATAAAACCGTGCTGCCAATGATGCATGGCTTTTACAGCCTTGGCACGCTGGCCGGTGCGGGCGTGGGCATGGCGCTGACGGCCTCCGGCGTGAGCGCGAATCTGCATATCCTGCTGGCCGCGCTGATCTCTGTTGTGCCGGTGCTGACCGGTATCCGCGCCATTCCGGACGGCACGGGCAAAAACACCTCTGATGAACACAAAACGGCGGAAAAAGGGCTGCCGTTCTACCGTGATTTCCAGCTGATGCTGATCGGCGTGGTGGTGCTGGCGATGGCGTTTGCTGAAGGCTCCGCCAACGACTGGCTGCCGCTGCTGATGGTAGACGGACATGGGTTTAGCCCGACCTCTGGCTCGCTGATCTACGCCGGGTTTACGCTGGGGATGACCGTCGGACGCTTTACCGGCGGCTGGTTTATTGACCGCTACAGCCGCGTGGCGGTGGTGCGCGCCAGCGCCCTGCTCGGCGGGCTGGGCATTGCGATGATCATCTTCGTGGATGTGGACTGGATTGCCGGCGTATCGGTGATCCTCTGGGGCCTGGGTGCCTCACTTGGCTTCCCGTTGACCATCTCCGCCGCCAGCGATACCGGCCCGGATGCCCCGACGCGCGTCAGCGTGGTGGCGACCACAGGCTATCTGGCCTTCCTGGTCGGGCCGCCGCTGCTGGGCTTCCTGGGTGAGCACTACGGGCTGCGCAGCGCCATGCTGGTGGTGTTAGGGTTGGTCATGATTGCGGCGCTGGTGGCGCGCGCCGTGGCGAAGCCGGAAAAAGAACAAACGACACTGGAGAAGGGATATGAGCGTTAAACTGATTGCAGTCGACATGGATGGCACCTTCCTTAGCGACGCGAAAACCTACAATCGCGAACGTTTTCTGGCGCAGTATGCGCGCATGAAGGAGCAAGGTATTCGCTTTGTGGTGGCCAGCGGTAACCAGTATTACCAGCTGATCTCCTTCTTCCCGGAGATTGCGCATGAGATTGCGTTTGTCGCCGAAAACGGCGGCTGGGTGGTCAGCGCCGGGGAAGATGTTTTTAACGGTGAACTGTCGAAAACGCACTTCGACACCGTTGCTGCCGTGCTAAACGACGTTCCCGGCATTGAGATTATCGCCTGCGGCAAAAGCAGTGCCTATACGCTCAAAGCCTATGACGATGAGTTCAAAGCTATCGCCGCGAAGTATTATCATCGCCTCGAAATGGTAAGTGATTTCGACAACCTGAACGATATTTTCTTCAAGTTCGGACTCAACGTTTCTGATGATGAAATCCCGCGCATTCAGGCCATGCTGCACGAAAAACTCAACGACATAATGGTGCCCGTCACGACCGGCCATGGAAGTATCGATCTGATTATCCCCGGCGTGCATAAAGCCAACGGCCTGCGGATCCTGCAACAGCGCTGGGGCATTGACGACAGCGAGGTGGTGGCTTTCGGTGACAGCGGGAACGATGTGGAGATGCTGCGCCAGTCAGGCTTCAGCTTTGCGATGGCGAATGCCAGACCGCATATCAAAGCAGCGGCCCGCTTTGAAGCGCCGCATAATAACGAGGAAGGCGTACTGGATGTGATTGATAAGGTGCTCAACAGGGAAGCACCGTTTAATTAACACGTGCGGTCTGGTGCCCTCACCCTGACCCTCTCCCACCGGGAGAGGGAATAAGAATTATGGCTGCAGAGCGTTCCCGACGCGTTTGTCCTTCAGGAACATCACCATCAGGATAACCCACAGCACGCCGTTGGCGAGGTTAAACAGGCTGAACAGACCGTTGCCGCCGAGCGCATAAGCGTGCTTGCTCACCTCGATCCCGACGGTAAAAATCAGCATCTGCAGCATCCCCATCGCCGCCGAAACGGTGCCTTTACTCATCTCGCTGGCAAACAGCGTCAGACGCACCAGCCCGGCATTCGCCACGCCAATACCGAAGGCGTAAATACTCAACCCCGCCGTCATCCACAGATAGGCATGAGATGATACCACCGTCGCCACCGCGGCCACGGTAAGGCCCGCCGCAATCGGCCAGCCGCCCATGATGATGAGCGAGCGCACCGTGCGTCGTGATGTCAGACGCGCCAGCACCAGGTTACCGATAATCAGTGCGCCAAAAATCGGCACCTGCAGCAGCCCGTACTCGTAGCTGCTGAGCTGTTCACCGCTGATGATAATGACCGGTGACTGGGCGATCCACGCCAGCAGCGGCAGACTAACAAAGCCCGTCGCCAGCGCGCCTGCCACAAAGCGGCCGTTTTTCAGCACTGCTTTATAATCCCGTCCCAGCTCTTTCAGCGACAGCGTCTCACCCAGTCGGGTGGCCGTTTCCGGCATTGCGCGGTGCAGGCCAAAGAACGCGATGGCGGCCAGCACGGCGAAGAGCACAAACATGCCTTCCCACGGTGCCACATGCACCCACGCGGCGCCCACCAGCGGCCCCAGCAACGGAGCAATCAGCGCCACGTTCGCCATCAGCGCGGTGATTTTGATACACACAGCCTCCTCAAAGGACTCCTGAATGGCGGCATACCCCACGGCACCGATAAAGCACAGGCTTACCCCCTGCAGGAAACGCAGCAGGGTGAACTGTTCAATGTTTTGCGCCAGCAGCGTGGCGAGACAGGTCACGATAAACCACACCACGCCCGTCAGCATCACCGGACGGCGGCCAATACGATCCGACAGCGGCCCTAACAGCCACTGTAAAAACATGCCGCCAGCCAGATAGGCGGTCATAGAGGTCGGCACCCATTCAATACCTGCGTTGTATTGCGCCACCACGGCCAGCATACCGGGCTGAATCATATCGTTGCCGATATAGGTAGAGAACTCGTAAAGCACCAGACACAGAGGGAAAAGTAACGCCTGACGACCCAGACGCGTACCCGAAGAAGAACGGTTTAACATGCAATCTCTTTATGATGAAAAAATCGCGATGAGTGTAATGAATTGCCGCTGTCTGAGATAGCAAATTATCCAGAAGAAACAGAAATAAAGCATTTATCGTCGTTGTTTAAGGTTTCCTTAAGTTGACACCAATATGATAGCCATATTTCACGCTACCAACCAACTCTATGACCCGCATATCCCCTCGTTCAGAATTGTCTAAGTTACAGACAAATAAGACAAAACAACTTTACCGCCTGCCTGTGCGCTTTTATGGTTATCAGCTTTTAGTGCTGATCGCCCTTGCCGTGGTGTTTACCTGGCTTTCTCGTGGCGAAACGCTTGATAAATGGATCACTGGCTTTTGGTATGACGCGGCAACACACCGCTTCCCGCTGCAGAAAAACCCGCTGCTGGATCTACTGAACCACCGGCTGGCGAAGTACATCGCCATTGCCATGGCGGTGGGTGCGTTGTTTTACGGTGCCTGGAAGCGCAATGCGAGACTGGTCACCGCCGCACTGCTGATGGGGCTTGGCACGCTGGTGGTTGGCGTGTTGAAAAGCCTGAGCCATCACAGCTGCCCGTGGGATCTGGTGGAGTATGGCGGTAAGGCCGTCTCTTACCCCCTGTTCAGTTCCGCTCCGGCAGACAGCGGCCCTGGCCGCTGCTTCCCCGGCGGCCATGCGTCCAGCGGCTTTATGGTGATGGGTCTGTTCTTTGCCTTCTGGCGCGAGCGCCCGCGTCTCGCCTGGAGCTTTGTGGCCTTCGGCGTGGTGTTAGGTCTGGCGATGGGCTTTGGTCAGGTCATGCGCGGGGCGCATTTTTTCTCTCACAACCTGTGGGCTGGGTGGTGGGTCTGGTTTTCCCAGGTAGCGGTCTACGGCCTCGTTTCTGCCTGGTTTGCTAAAGAGTAAAAACGCTATGTTAGAGAATCTTAATTACCAGCTGTTTTATCTGATCAACGCCACCCCGGCCTCGCCTGAGTGGATGATCGATCTGGCCACTTTCCTGGCAAAAGATCTGATCAGTATTGTGCCTGTGCTGGCGGCTATCCTCTGGCTGTGGGGACCGCGCAGCCAGGTCAACGCGCAGCGTCAGCTGGTGATCAAAGTGGCGATGACGCTGGGGGTCAGCGTGCTGGTCAGCTATGTTCTGGGTCTCGCCTTCCCGCACGATCGTCCTTTTGTCGAACACGTCGGCTATACCTTCCTGCACCACGCGCCGGATGACTCGTTCCCAAGCGATCACGGTACGGTGATCTTTGCTTTTGCGCTGGCCTTCCTGTTCTGGCATCGCCTGTGGTCAGGTGCGCTGCTGATGGCCATTGCGGTCGCCATTGCCTGGTCTCGCGTGTATCTGGGCGTACACTGGCCGCTGGATATGGTAGGCGGCTTCCTGGTGGGGCTGATCGGCTGCGTCAGCGCGGCGATCCTGTGGAACCTCTTCGGGCTGGCGCTGTATCGCGGACTCTCGTCTCTCTATCGCACCCTTTTCGCTATCCCGATCCGCAAAGGCTGGATACGTGACTAACCCCGGTATGACAGGTTACACTTGAGCCCCCGCCCTGCGGGGGCTCACTTTTTCATCCTGAGGATCTATGGAAACACGCCGCGATGACCGCATAGCTCAGTTGATACAGGCGCTGAAGCGTAGTGATAAGCTTCATCTTAAGGAAGCCGCTACCCTCCTCGGCGTTTCAGAGATGACCATTCGCCGTGACCTGAACAGCGAGAGCGCGCCCGTCGTGCTGCTGGGCGGCTATATTGTGCTGGAGCCACGTAGCGCCAGTCATTATCTGATCAGCGATCAAAAGACGCGCCTGGTTGAAGAGAAACGCAAAGCCGCCCGTCTGGCGGCCTCTCTGGTGCAACCGCACCAGACGCTGTTTTTTGACTGCGGCACTACCACGCCGTGGATAATCGAAGCCATCGACAGCAGCATCCCCTTTACCGCCGTGTGCTACTCGCTGAACACCTTCCTGGCCCTTCAGGAGAAACCCGAGTGTCGGGTGATCCTCTGCGGCGGTGAGTTCCACGCCAGCAACGCCATTTTTAAGCCGCTCAATCTTCAGGACACGCTCAGCAATTTGTGTCCGGATATCGCGTTTTACTCCGCGGCGGGCGTGAGTACCCGTCAGGGGGCGACCTGTTTTAACCTGGAAGAGCTACCGGTAAAACACTGGGCATTAAGCGCCGCGCAGTACCATGTGCTGGTGGTGGATCACAGCAAGTTCGGCAAGGTGCGTCCGGCACGGATGGGCGAGCTGGCACAGTTCAATGCCATCATCAGCGATTGCCGCCCGGATGAAGAATACGTGACCTACGCAAAGGCGCAGCAGGTCAAGTTAATGTATTGAGAGGGGTGCGGTCTGATGCCCTCACCCCGGCCCTCTCCCACAGGGAGAGGGTGAAAAGCGGGAAGACTTAACTAAACCAGCTGCCAAACCAGCTATGGAATTTCATCATCACGAAGTCCCACATCCGGCTGAAGAAGCCGCCCTCTTCGACCGCTTCCATCACAATCAGCGGACGCTGTTCAATCGACTTACCGTTTAACTGGAAATCAATCGTCCCGACCACCTGGCCTTTTTTCAGCGGCGCGGTGAGCTGCGGATCGGTGAGGGTATAGCTCGCTTTCAGGTTTTTCAGCTGACCACGTGGAATGGTCACCGACCCGGCTTCACCGGCCCCCAGGTTCACCTCACTCTTGTCACCAAACCAGACGCGCTGGCTGACGAACGTGGCATCCGGTTTAATCGGCGTCACGGTTTCAAAGAAGCGGAAGCCCCAGGTCAGCAGTTTTTCTGACTCGTTAAAACGAATACGGTCGGTTTTGGTGCCCAACACCACCGAGATCAGACGCATATCACCCTGGGTCGCGGAGGCCACCAGGTTATAACCCGCCCCGGCCGTGGTGCCGGTTTTCATCCCGTCAACGTTGACGTTGCTGCTCCACAGCAGACGGTTGCGGTTCGGCTGGCGGATTTTATTAAAGGTAAACTCTTTCTCTTTGTGGATGGCATATTCGTCCGGCACATCGTGGATGAGCGCCTTGCCGAGCAGCGCCATATCGCGCGCGGTACTGAACTGGCCCGGCGCATCCAGACCGTGGACGGTTTTAAAGGTGGTATTGGTCAGACCCAGCTTTTGCGCATAGCCGTTCATCAGGCCAATAAACGAGTCCTGGCTTCCCGCAACATAATCTGCCAGGGCGATACAGGCATCGTTGCCGGACTGGATAATCACCCCTTTATTCAGATCGGAAACGGAAACCTGATCGCCAGGTTTCAGGAACATTACCGATGACCCGCGCAGCGCCGGGTTGCCGGTCGCCCAGGCGTCCTTCCCGATGGTGACCATATCGTCGAGCTTGATCTTACCCGCCTTCAACGCCTGGCCAACCACGTAGCTGGTCATGATTTTGGTCAGGCTGGCCGGGTCGAGTTTCTCATCCGCATTGCCTTCCGCCAGCACTTTACCGCTGGAGTAATCCATCAGGATCCAGGCACGCGCATCTACCGGCGGCGCTTCGGGCGCAGCCTGCTCAGCCGCATAGAGAGTTGGTGCAAACAGGAAAAGGAGCGCGGAGCCTGCCGCCAGGCTGCGCAGAGAAGTCATTTTTCGCGTCATAAATGCCACCCGAGTGTCCATTCAAAAATTACGTCACATCACCGTGTCGCAAGAAGCGATGAGTAATAGCGCACTAAAACGGTTAATGAAACCCAACGAGGGTAAAGTTATTAAAGTTTATGCAATAACATTCAGATACGCTTTGATTAAGGCGATTTTTTTCTCTTCTGTTGCGTAATTGTTAGGTTTATCTCACCATGGCGAAAAGCTGACTCGGATTCACATCTTATCGGGAGTAATTATGATTACGCTGTGGGGAAGGAATAATTCGACCAACGTCAAAAAAGTGCTCTGGACGCTGGAGGAGCTGGATTTACCGTTTAACCAGATAATGGCGGGTTTGCAGTATGGGGTTAATAAAGACGCCGACTACCTGGCGATGAACCCGAACGGCCTGGTGCCGCTGCTGCGCGATGATGAGACGGACGCCACGCTGTGGGAATCCAACACCATTGTCCGCTACCTGGCCGCCCAGTATGGGCAAGGCCGTCTATGGGTAGAAAATCCGGCCCGCCGCGCGCAGGGAGAAAAATGGATGGACTGGGCCAACCAGACGCTCTCCCCCACGCACCGCGTGATCCTGATGGGGCTGGTCAGAACCCCCGAAGCCGAGCGCGACTATCCCGCCATTCATACGGCGCAGGACGCCTGTGAAAATCTGTTTGCGATGATGGACGATGAGCTGGCGAAACACGCCTGGTTCTCGGGTGCCGACTTCGGCGTGGGCGACATTGCCGTTGCGCCATTTGTCTGGAACCTGACCAACCTCGGTCTGACGTGGACGCCGCGCCCTCACCTGGCGCGCTGGCTTAAACAGCTGAGCGAACGCCCGGCCTACCGTAACGTGGTGATGATTCCGGTAAGCTGATCACCTCCCGGACGGGCTGACTTTCAGCAACTGCCCGTCCGTTTCATCGGTCAGAACATACAGATAGCCGTCCGGACCGACGCGCACATCGCGGATGCGCTGTTTCCGGTCGCCCAGGATCCGTCCGTCCTCGGTCACCGTGTTGCCGTTCACACTCAGCACGATCACATCCTTCTCTTTCAGCGCCCCGATAAACAGCTTGTTTTTCCACTGCGGGAATACATCACTGTTATAAAACGCCATTCCGCTCACGGCGGGCGAGACTTTCCAGACAAACAGCGGTTTTTCGGTTCCTTCAACGTGTTCACCTTTCGCCTCAGGAATTTTCAATCCGCTGTAGTTGATACCGTGGGTCGCCAGCGGCCAGCCATAGTTTTTCCCTTTCTCCGGAATGTTAATCTCATCCCCGCCACGCGGGCCGTGTTCATTAAGCCACAGCGTGTCGCTCCACGGGTTCATCGCCATCCCTTGTGGGTTACGAATGCCATAAGACCAGATTTCCGGCCGCGCACCGGCGGTGTTCACAAAGGGGTTATCCGGCGGGACTTTGCCATCCTCCGTCAGGCGTACCACTTTCCCCTGGAGTTTATCCAGATCCTGCGCCGTCGGGCGCTGGTTGTTTTCGCCCAGCGCAATAAACAGATAGCCTTTGCCATCAAACACCAGCCTTCCGCCAAAGTGGTGACCGGTGGAGAGTTTCGGCATCTGACGGAACACCACCTGGAACGCCTCAAGGCGGGAAAGATCGTCGCTTAAGCGCCCGTAACCCACCGCCGTTCCGGCTTTGCCGTCAGCGCCTGCCTCGGCGTAGCTCAGCCAGACGCGGCGCGAGGTGGCAAAATCCGGCGCCAGCACCACGTCCAGCAGTCCTCCCTGTCCGTTGTCCCAGACTTTGGGCACCCCTGTTATCGGGTCTGACAGCCCTTTCCCGGCCTGCCAGTGTTTCAACTGGCCGCCCTTCAACGTCACGAGCAGCCCTTTGTTATCCGGCAGGAACGCCAGTGACCAGGGGTGTTCGAGTTTGTTCTGCAATACCTCAACCTTAACCGCATCAGGTGCAGCAAGGAGCGAAAACGGAAATAACAACGCAGGCAGGAAAATTAGCGAGGATCGGTGCATAACACGCTCCTTTATCGGCATATGGCATAAAGATTAGCCACTACGTCCGGGCGCGTTATCACTTTTACAAAAGCTTAATCAGAAGGGGGAGTTGCCTCCCCCGGAATCAGTGCTGTTCAAGCTTCGCGTGCTCGTTCAGACACATGATGCATAGAGAGAGCGTTGTCAGGCAGTTTTCAAGCTTCTCCGCGTTTACAGCGATAAAAGTCGGGCAGTCATGGCGTCCGTTCATCAGACAAACCCCGGCAATGGAGAGCACCTCGGCGGCGCGGCGCAGCGCAATACATTCGCTTTCGGCGTATTCCGCTTTCAGGATGGGTGCTTTTTCACGCATGAAATTGCAAAGTTCAAAGAAATTATCACGCAGATGTTCGCTTTCGCTGACTGACATATACCCTTTCGCCTTCCTCAGCTGCAGATATGCGGCAAGGTCGATTCGGGCGTTGATCAGCTTGTTCAGCAGATCGCGTTTCAGTCTGTCAACGGACATACTCATTCCTCCTCTGTCAGCCCCTGTGCACAGTCAGAATAAGGTTATTTTTTGTACAGTTTAATGCCTGAGATCAATTATTCTTAACTGATTAACATTCTTTACAATGTTACAACCTGCGCGGGCATCATCTGCACTGCAAAGAGTGTATAAATCCCCCGCGATACGCTGTAAAATCCCGCCCTGATAACTCCATAATTGATGAATTTTTAACCTATGAGCAATGTTACGCACCCGCCGAAAATCGGCTTTGTCTCCCTGGGCTGCCCGAAAAACCTGGTGGATTCTGAACGCATCCTGACCGAACTTCGCACCGAGGGCTACGACGTGGTGCCAAGCTACGACAACGCCGACATGGTGATTGTGAACACCTGCGGGTTTATCGACAGCGCGGTTCAGGAATCCCTGGAAGCCATTGGTGAAGCCCTGACGGAAAACGGCAAAGTGATTGTGACCGGCTGCCTGGGCGCAAAAGAGGACCAGATCCGTGAAGTGCACCCGAAGGTGCTGGAGATCACCGGTCCACACAGCTACGAGCAGGTGCTGGAACATGTTCATCACTACGTACCCAAGCCTAAGCACAACCCGTTCCTGAGCCTGGTGCCGGAACAGGGGGTGAAGCTGACGCCGCGTCACTACGCTTACCTGAAAATTTCCGAAGGCTGCAACCATCGCTGCACCTTCTGCATTATCCCGTCCATGCGTGGCGATCTGGTGAGCCGCCCGATTGGCGAAGTGCTGGCAGAAGCCAAACGTCTGGCCGATGCGGGCGTGAAGGAGCTGCTGGTGATCTCCCAGGATACCTCCGCCTACGGCGTGGATGTGAAGCACCGTTCCGGTTTCCACAACGGCGAGCCGGTGAAAACCAGCATGGTCGGCCTGTGCGAACAGCTCGCTAAACTGGGCATCTGGACGCGTCTGCACTACGTTTACCCTTATCCGCACGTTGACGACGTCATCCCGCTGATGGCCGAAGGCAAAATCCTGCCGTACCTGGATATCCCGCTGCAGCACGCCAGCCCGCGTATCCTGAAGCTGATGAAACGCCCAGGCTCCGTTGACCGCCAGCTGGCGCGCATCAAGCAGTGGCGCGAAATCTGCCCGGATCTGACCCTGCGTTCGACCTTCATCGTTGGCTTCCCGGGTGAAACCGAAGAAGACTTCCAGATGCTGCTCGACTTCCTGAAAGAGGCCCGTCTGGACCGCGTAGGCTGCTTCAAGTACAGCCCGGTTGAAGGCGCAACCGCTAACGAACTGGCGGATCAGGTGCCGGAAGAGGTAAAAGAAGAGCGCTGGAACCGCTTCATGCAGCTGCAACAGCAGATCTCTGCTGAACGTCTGCAGGAGAAAGTGGGCCGCGAAATTATGGTCATCATCGACGAAGTTGACGAAGAAGGCGCGATTGGCCGCAGCATGGCGGATGCCCCTGAAATCGACGGCGCGGTGTACCTGAACGGGGAAACCAACGTCAAGCCGGGTGACATCATTCGCGTGAAAGTGGAAAACGCCGACGAGTATGACCTGTGGGGTAGCCGGGTTTAAACACCCAGCGCCTGTTTTGTAGGCCGGGTAAGGCGTAGCCGCCACCCGGCACATTCCACTGCCCTACCCCTTAATCCTCGGATCCAGCGCATCGCGCAGCCCATCCCCCAGCAGGTTGAACGCCAGCACGGTCAGGAAAATCGCCAGACTCGGGAATATCGCCACGTGTGGCGCAATCACCATATCTGCCCTCGCCTCGTTGAGCATCGCGCCCCACTCCGGCGTCGGTGGCTGGGCCCCTAATCCCAGAAACGACAGGCTGGCGGCGGAAATTATCGACACGCCGATACGCATCGTAAAATAGACCACAATCGACGACACCGTACCCGGCAGAATATGGCTGAACAGGATGTTGGCGTCGCTGGCCCCCATACTGCGGGCGGATTCAATAAAGGTCTGCTGCTTCAGTACCAGCGTATTGCCGCGCACCAGACGGGCAAACGCCGGGATCGAAAAGACCGCGACGGCGATGATGACGTTTGCCATGCCGCTGCCCATAATGGCGACAACCGCAATTGCCAGCAAAATGCCGGGGAAGGCAAACAGCACGTCGCAAATGCGCATTATGATCCGGTCCCACCAGCCCTCGTAATACCCTGCCACCAGGCCCAGAACGGTACCGATGACCGCACCGATAAGCACCGCAAACACCCCGGCGGCGAGCGATATCTGCGCGCCCATCAGCACGCGGCTAAAAATATCGCGCCCCAGAGAGTCCACGCCGAACCAGTGCATCATCGACGGTCCGTCATTCAGGCGGTCGTAATCAAAGTAGTTTTCCGCATCATACGGTGCCACCCACGGCGCAATGGCGGCCACCACAATCAGCAGCAGTACAAACAGCCCCGCCGTCATGGCAACAGGCTGGCGACGAAAGCGCCGCCAGAATTCAAACCATGGGGTGCGGATATGGTCCGGCTTCAGCCCCGGCATAGCGTTTACAATGGCCTGACGACGCCAGTTCAACAATCGCATCTTACTTATACCTGATGGCCGGATTAATGGCGGCGTACAGCACATCCACCACTAAATTGATAAGAATAAATTCCAGCGAGAAGAGCAGAACTTCCGCCTGAATGACCGGATAGTCGCGCATCTCGACCGAATCCACCAGCAGGCGCCCCAGCCCCGGCCAGTTGAAGACCTTTTCCACCACGATAGAGCCCCCCAGCAGGAAGCCGAACTGCAGCCCCATCATGGTCACTACCGGGATCATCGCGTTGCGAAAACCGTGCTTGAGGATGACCCACTTCTCGCTCACCCCTTTCGCCCGTGCGGTACGGATGTAATCTTCACTCAACACGTCAACGAACGACGCGCGTGTGAAGCGCGCCATCACCGCGGAGACGGCCGCGCCCAGCGTCATGGACGGCAGGATGTAGTGCTTCCAGGTATCGGCCCCGACGGTGGGCAACCAGCCCAGCTCCACGGAGAAAATCTGCATCAGGAGCATCCCCAGCGCAAAGGCCGGGAAAGAGATCCCGGTCACCGCCAGCGCCATGCCAAGCTTGTCCGGCCAGCGGTTGCGCCAGACGGCAGCGACAATCCCGGCGCCAAGCCCAAACACCACCGCCCAGCACATGCTGGCAATCGTTAACCAGAACGTAGGCATAAAGCGGCTGGCAATCTCTTCCGATACCGGGCGACGCGACACCATCGAGATACCAAAATCGCCCTGCAGCACGTTGCAAATATAATGGAGAAACTGCATGTACAGAGGCTGGTCGAGACCAAGCTGTTTGCGCACCAGTTCAATGACTGTGGCATCCGCCTCTGGCCCGGCCACCAGACGCGCCGGATCGCCCGGCAGCAGATGGACAAACAAAAACACCAGTACCGCCACAATCAGCAGCGTCGGGATAAGCCCGAGCAGGCGTTTACAAACATAATTGAGCATGAGTGTTATTTTAAATCCGCATCGTCAAAGCTAAAGCCCGTATCCGGCATGATGTAAAACCCGGTCAACGCTTTGTTATGCGCCGAAACCAGTTTTTCCACCACCAGCGGTACCCACGGCGACTCTTTCCAGATGATATCCTGTGCGTCTTTGTAGAGGCGCGCTTTCTCATCCGGTTTGGTGGTTTTCAGCGCATCGGCAAGATCTTTATCCACCTGTGGGTTGCTGTAGAATGCCGTGTTGAACAGGGTCGGCGGCCAGTTCTGTGAGGCGAACAGCGGCGACAGCGCCCAGTCAGCCTCACCGGTAGAGGCCGACCAGCCGGTGTAGAACATCCGCACGCCGCTCTCTTTCTGCCCTTTCCCTTCCACTTCTGCTGCACGCTGCCCGGCATCCATCGCGGTGACCTGCACCTTAATACCGACCTGCGCCAGCTGCTGCTGGGTAAACTGCAGCACCTTCTGCGCGGTACTGTGATTATGGGATGACCACAGCGTGGTGCTAAAGCCGTTCGGGAAGCCCGCCTCTTTTAACAGTTCACGGGCTTTCGCCGGATCGTATGGCCACGGCTGATAGCTTTGCGCATAGGCAATAGCCGGTGGCAGCACGCCGGTGGCCGGGGTGGCGAAGCCCGCGAAGGCCACTTTTACCAGCGCCTGACGGTTAATCGCGTAGTTGATGGCCTCGCGCACTTTGGGATTATCAAACGGCTTTTGCGTCACGTTCATGCTGATGTAACGCTGCATAATGGACGGACTGGCCACCAGCTCCAGCTTGCTGTTCTTCTGCAGGATCGCCGCCTGCTCGTACGGGATCGGGAAGGCAAACTGCGCTTCGCCGGTTTGCAGCATCGCCGCGCGGGTGTTGTTATCCACCACCGGGCGCCAGGTGATGGTGTCGAGCTTCGGCAGCCCCTGCTGCCAGTAGCCGGCGAATTTCTTCACCTTTACAAAGTCCGTCTGGTTCCAGGTCACCAGCTCATACGGGCCGGTACCGACCGGATGGAACCCAATATCTTTCCCGTATTTTTTTAGCGCGGCAGGGGAGATCATCGCCGTCGCCGGATGCGCCAGAATATTAATAAAGGCCGAGAACGGCTCTTTCAGGGTAATTTTTACCGTTGTCGGATCGACCGCCTCGGTGCTGGCGATATTTTTATAGAGGTTATAGCGCTTGAGGCTGTTTTCCGGGTTGCTGGCGCGGTCGAGGTTAACCTTCACCGCCTCCGCGTTGAAATCGGTGCCATCCTGGAACTTCACGCCGGTTCTGAGCTTAATGGTATAGACCAGCCCATCATCCGAGACGGTGTACCCCTCTGCCAGCACATTTTTCAGCTTCATCTCTCTGTCCAGGCCAAACAGCCCCTGGTAGAACGATTTGGCGACCGCCTGCGACAGCGTATCGTTGGCGTCATAGGGATCGAGGGTGGTGAAATTGGAGCCGACGGCAACCACCACATCTTTGGCAGCGAACGCGGGAGAGGCGGCCAGGGCTGCCGTCACGCTCGCGGCTAACAGCCATGTACGAGCAACAAATTTAACCATTGTGTTCTCCTGCCTGTTGTACGTTATAACCGCGAAAATGCATTGTCCTGACGCGGAGGGGCAACAAAATGTCCGGGGCCCACTTCACGAAGCGTGACCCGCTCCATGACCTCACCCCGTTTACGAATATTGCTCGGCATCTCATCCTGCAACAGCACGCGCTGCCCGTGACGGTGTTCGGGATCGGCAACCGGTACTGCAGACATCAGCTTACGGGTGTACGGGTGCTGCGGGTTCTCAAACACCGCCCGCCGCGGACCAATCTCGACGATTTGCCCCAGATACATCACCGCCACGCGATGGCTGATGCGCTCCACCACCGCCATGTCGTGGGAAATAAAGAGAAAGGCAATCCCCAGATCCCGCTGTAAGTCGAGCAATAAATTGATGATTTGCGCGCGGATAGAGACATCCAGCGCCGAGACAGATTCGTCTGCGATCACCACTTTTGGGTTCAGGGCCAGCGCGCGGGCAATACAAATTCGCTGCCGCTGACCGCCGGAAAACTCATGCGGGTAACGCCAGGCATGTTCCGGCTTCAGACCCACGCGTTCCAGCAGCCACGCCACCCGACGCTGTGCGGCTTCGCCGTCGAGCAGGTTATGCACCCGCAGCGGCTCCATAATCGAATATCCCACCGTATGGCGCGGGTCCAGAGACGCATACGGATCCTGAAAAATAAACTGGATATTCCGCCTCACCGCCTGAAGCTTACTGTCAGGAAGGGTGTCGATACGTTCGCCGTTAAAGGTAATGCTCCCTTCCTGCGACTCCACCAGCCGAAGTAACGCGCGTCCGGTGGTGGATTTGCCGCAGCCCGACTCCCCCACCAGCGCCAGCGTTTCGCCTGGCCATAAATCAAAACTGACATTTTCAACCGCGTGCACTTCACGCTTTACGCGGTTGAAAATGCCGCTGCGCAGAGGAAAACGGGTCACCAGATCCCGCACCTCCAGAATGGGCTTGCCGGGGACCACGGTGTCCTGCTCGGTTTCCTCTTCCTGGCGGCCCGCCGCCTCAAGGGAAATCAGCGGGAAACGGCGCGGAAGATCGCTGCCGTTCATCGCTCCCAGACGCGGAACCGCCGCCAGCAGCGCTTTGGTGTATGGGTGGGCGGGCGCATGGAAAATCTGCTCTACCGTGCCGGTTTCTACCGCCCTGCCCTGGTGCATCACCAGCACGCGATCGGCAATATCCGCGACCACGCCCATATCGTGGGTGATAAACATCACCCCCATCTCCATCTCCTGCTGCAGCACTTTGATAAGCTGCAGGATCTGCGCCTGGATGGTGACATCCAGCGCCGTCGTCGGCTCGTCCGCAATCAATACCGCCGGACGGCACGAGAGCGCCATGGCAATCATCACCCGCTGACGCATCCCGCCAGAGAGCTGATGCGGATAGCGGCCCAGTATGGACTGCGACTCCGGGATACGTACCAGCTCCAGCATCCGTTTGGCTTCCAGAAGGGCTTCATCGCCGCTCAGTCCCTGATGCAGGCGGATGGATTCGGCAATTTGCTCTCCAACCGGGAAGACCGGGTTCAGCGAGGTCATCGGCTCCTGGAAGATCATCGCGATATCCGCCCCGCGCACGCCCTGCATCTGTGCTGCGCTCAGCTCATTTAAATCTATGACCTGACGATTGCGACGGCGCAGAAGCATCTTCTCGCTGCTGATTTGCCCGCCCGTCTGTTCCAGCAGGCGCATCAGCGCCAGCGCGGTGACCGATTTCCCGGAGCCGGACTCCCCCACAATCGCCAGCGTTTCGCCGCGGTTGAGTGAGAACGATAAATTCTCTACTGCGGGGATGAACTGCCGCTCCTCCTGAAACGCAATATTCAGCTGATGGACAGCCAGCACTTCGCGGTTATCCAGCTCTTCACTGTGCGGCACGCGTTGCCCCCTTATTCACGATAGATCCCGGTGCTGGGTTCATCACCGGCATAGCCCCAGGCGCGGTACATCCCTTCGCTGTTGAACGGCAGGGCTACGTTACCCTCACGGTCCACCGCAATGAGTCCACCCTCACCGCCCAGCGCGGGCAACTTTTCCATTACCACACGCTCGCAGGCTTCACTCAGGCTGAGCCCGCCGTAATCCATCAGGGCGGTAATGTCGTATGCGGCGAGCGCGCGAATAAACACTTCGCCGGTTCCGGTGCAGGAGACCGCCGCCGTGGCGTTATTGGCATAGCACCCGGCGCCCGGCAGCGGACTGTCGCCAACCCGGCCAGGTAGCTTGTTGGTCATACCGCCGGTTGAGGTGGCCGCCGCCAGATTACCAGCCTTATCAAGCGCCACCGCGCCAACCGTGCCCATTTTGGTGGTTTCATTGAGCGGTGAGGAGTGGTCCAGCTGGGTCATGCCCGCCGTACGGGCTGCCAGCAGCTGCTGGTAGCGCTCGTCAGTGGAAAAAAGATCCGGCGATACCCGCTCCATCCCGTGTGCGAAGGCAAAGTTCTCCGCCCCAACGCCCGTCAGTAGCACATGAGGACTCTCTTCCATCACCAGTCGCGCCGCCAGAATCGGGTTGCGCAGATGGCTCACGCCCGCCACGGCCCCTGCTTTCAGGGTGACGCCATCCATCACGCAGGCATCCAGCTCGTGCGTCTCGTCACGCGTATACACGGAACCTATCCCCGCATTGAACAGCGGACATTCTTCCAGCAGACGCACCGCTTCGGTCACCACATCCAGCGCGCTTTCGCCCGCCTCCAGCATTCGCTGGCCCGTTTCGACAATGGCGTAGAGCGCATCAATGTAGCGCTTCTCCTGCTCAGGACTGAGCTGTGCACGGGTAATAGCCCCGGCGCCGCCATGAATTGCGATTACCGCATTAACCATTTCGCCTCACCTGTCAGCCTGCATGGCGGCTTTTTCTATAAATATCATTATCGTTGATGATTCTTCAGATAATTTTTGAATATAGAAAGACGCAACTGCGATGTAAAGGGTACTCATGGTGGGTCATACAGTTAGCCGCACTTTTCTGCCATAATGAGCGCTTTCGTTGTTACTGTGCTGGAGCCCACCATGGATTTTACC
Organism: Enterobacter cloacae complex sp. 277I4; assembly: GCF_050031465.1. Lineage (NCBI taxonomy): Bacteria > Pseudomonadati > Pseudomonadota > Gammaproteobacteria > Enterobacterales > Enterobacteriaceae > Enterobacter > Enterobacter cloacae complex sp. 277I4. The sequence goes on along the minus strand of NZ_JBLGWC010000001.1, from coordinate 1,618,379 downwards.
GCCGGACTGATGCCGCTTGAGACGGCACTCACGCAGATGCTTGACCGACTTTCCCCGCTGCACGACGTAGAGACGCTGCCGCTGGCGCGCTGTTTTGGTCGTATTGCCGCACGCGACATCATTTCCCCGCTTAACGTGCCGGGGTTTGATAACTCAGCGATGGACGGTTACGCGGTACGCCTGGCGGATCTCCAGACGGGTCAGGCGCTGCCTGTCGCAGGAAAAGCCTTCGCCGGTCAACCGTTTGACGGAGAATGGCCTGTGGGCACTTGCGTGCGCATCATGACCGGCGCGCCGGTTCCCGCAGGCTGCGATGCGGTGGTGATGCAGGAAGAGACCGAACAGACCGCTGACGGCGTGCGCTTTACCGCCAGCGTCAAAGCAGGCCAGAACATCCGCCGCACCGGCGAAGATATTGCTCTTGGCGCAACGGTATTCGCTGCGGGGCAGAAGCTGACGGTGGGTGAACTGCCGGTACTGGCCTCGCTCGGTATCGCAGACATTGAGGTGATCCGTCAGGTGCGCGTCGCGCTCTTTTCTACCGGTGACGAATTGCAGCTTCCGGGCCAGCCGCTGCAGGACGGGCAGATTTACGACACCAACCGTCTGGCGGTACACCTGATGCTGGAGCAGTTGGGCTGTGAAGTGATCAACCTTGGCATTATTCCTGATGACCCGGAAAAACTGCGCGCCGCCTTTATTGAGGCAGACAACGCGGCCGACGTGGTGATCAGCTCCGGCGGTGTTTCGGTGGGTGAAGCGGATTACACCAAAACCATCCTGGAAGAGCTGGGTGAAATCGCCTTCTGGAAGCTGGCCATCAAGCCGGGCAAACCGTTCGCTTTTGGCAAGCTTAAGCACAGCTGGTTCTGCGGCCTGCCGGGTAACCCGGTCTCTGCCGCCCTGACCTTCTACCAGCTGGTGATCCCGCTGCTGGCGAAGCTTTCGGGTAACCGTGCCAGTCCGCTGCCGGTACGCCAGCGCGTGCGTGCCGCTACGCGCCTTAAGAAATCCCCCGGTCGTCTTGATTTCCAGCGCGGTATTCTAACGCGCAACGCGGAGGGCGAGCTGGAGGTGAGCACCACCGGCCATCAGGGCTCGCACATTTTCAGCTCCTTCAGCCAGGGCAACTGCTTTATAGTGCTGGAGCGCGAGCGTGGCAATGTGGAAGCAGGCGAATGGGTTGAGGTGGAGCGCTTTAACCACCTGTTCGGAGGCTAAGATGGCGGCGGAACTGAGCGATGAAGAGATGATGCGCTATAACCGCCAGATTGTCCTGCGCGGTTTTGATTTTGAAGGCCAGGAAGCGCTCAAGGCGGCCAGCGTACTGGTCGTCGGCCTGGGCGGTCTGGGCTGCGCCGCCGCGCAATACCTCGCCGCGGCGGGTGTGGGCAAGATGACGCTGCTGGACTTTGATACCGTGTCGGTGTCCAATCTGCAGCGCCAGACGCTGCACAGCGATGCGACACTCGGCCAGCCGAAGGTGGACTCTGCCCGCGCAGCGTTAACGCGCATCAACCCCCACGTTCAGTTCACTCCGATTAACGCGATGCTGGATGACGAGGCGTTAAACGCGCAAATCGCAAAGCACGATCTGGTGCTGGACTGTACTGATAACGTCGCCATCCGCAACCAGCTAAACGCCGGCTGTTTTACCCACAAAACGCCGCTGGTTTCTGGCGCGGCAATCCGCATGGAAGGACAGATCAGCGTCTTTACCTATGCTGAAGGCGAACCGTGTTATCGCTGTCTGAGCCGCCTGTTTGGTGAGAATGCGCTCACCTGCGTCGAGGCGGGCGTGATGGCGCCGTTAGTCGGCGTGATCGGGTCACTGCAGGCGATGGAAGCGATCAAAGTGCTGACCCGTTACGGTACGCCAGCGGCGGGGAAAATTGTGATGTATGACGCAATGACCTGCCAGTTCCGCGAGATGAAGCTGATGCGTAATCCGGGGTGTGAGGTGTGCAGCGGTTAAACCTCGTTGCGGCCTGATGCCCTCACCCCTGCCCTCTCCCACCGGGAGAGGGAGATAACGCGTCAGAGAGCCGTCCGTCCAAACGCCCCCTGCCAGTCCTGCTCAAACTTCACGATCGCCGCATCCACCGCCGGAGAGGTAATAAACTGCTGCGCCACGTCCAGCGGCAGCGTGATGGACTCACAGCCGGCCAGCAGGCAATCCAGCGCCTGACGCGGGGTTTTGAAGCTCGCCGCCAGTACTTTTGATTGCGGGGCATGCAGCGTCAGCAACTGCTGTAATTCCACAACGGTCTGGATCCCGTCTCCGCCCTGCGCATCCACGCGGTTAACGTAAGGCGCGACATACTCTGCCCCCGCCAGCGCGGACAACATCCCCTGTGCGGCACCATATACCGCGGTCCCCAGCGTCGGGATCCCTTCTGCTTTCAGCATTTTGATCGCCGCCAGCCCTTCCGCCGTCACCGGCACTTTCACCACCAGGTCGTTAATGATGGCACGCAGCTTACGCGCATCGTCCACCATGCCTTCGGCGGTCGTGGCCATCACCTGCGCGAACAGACGGCCTTTGCCACCCAGCGCGTCGTGCAGTTCTGGCAGCAGAACCTCAAGCGGCGTTTTGCCTGCCGCCACAATGCTGGGGTTGGTGGTTACGCCCGCCAGCGGGAAGATACGTGCGAGCTTTTTCACTGCCGCAACGTCAGAAGTGTCGAGATAAAGTTCCATGATGTCGCCCTCAATTTTAGCCTGCACTTACCCTATCACGACAAAACCTGCTCAGGAGTTGACCTGCATCAAGATAACTTTCATTCGAAAGTAATTTAATCTTCATATGCAAGATGAGAGGCAAAATCATGATCTTCAATATTCAGCGTTACTCTACCCACGATGGCCCCGGGATCCGTACCGTGGTGTTCCTGAAAGGCTGCTCGCTGGGCTGTCGCTGGTGCCAGAACCCGGAAAGCCGGGCCCGCACGAGGGACGTGCTGTTTGATGCACGTCTGTGCCTGGACGGCTGCGATCTGTGCCAGCAGGCGGCACCGGGCAGTATCGAACGTGCGCTGAACGGTCTGGTCATCCACCGAGAGAAACTAGACGAACAGACGCTTAACGCCCTTACCGACTGCTGCCCGACACAGGCGCTCACCGTGTGTGGTGAAGAACGTCAGGTGGAGGAGATCATGGCGACCGTCCTGCGCGATAAGCCGTTTTACGACCGCAGCGGCGGCGGAATCACCCTCTCCGGCGGCGAGCCGTTTATGAACCCCGATCTGGCACTGGCGCTGTTTAAAGCCAGCCATGAACAGGGTATTAATACCGCCGTCGAAACCTGCCTTCACGTGCCGTGGCACTATATCGCGCCTTCACTACCGTATGTCGATCTGTTCCTCGCCGACCTGAAGCATGTGGATGCAGAGGTGTTCAAACAGTGGACGGACGGCTCGGCAAAACGCATCCTGGACAACCTGAAACGCCTGGCGGCGGCCGGGAAAAAAATCATCATTCGCGTGCCGTTGATCCCGGGCTTTAACGCCGATGAAGCCTCTGTTACCGCCATTACCAATTTCGCCGCCGACGAACTGAACGTTCGCGACATTCACTTTCTGCCGTATCACACGCTGGGCATGAACAAATACACACTGCTCGGCCAACCTTACTCTGCCCCTGACAAACCGCTGGATAACCCTGCGCTACTGGACTTTGCACAGCAGTATGCCTGCCAGAAAGGGTTAACCGCGACCTTACGAGGATAAAACGATGACTACCCTGAATCTCAACACCCTCAGCGAGCGCATTAAAGCGCACAAAATGGCCCTGGTGCATATCGTGAAGCCGCCGGTCTGTACCGAGCGCGCGCAGCACTACACTGAAATGTACCAGCAGCATATGGATAAACCGATCCCGGTGCGTCGCGCGCTGGCGCTGGCGCATCATCTCGCGCAGCGCACCATCTGGATCAAACACGATGAGCTGATCGTCGGTAACCAGGCAAGCGAAGTGCGCGCCGCGCCGATCTTCCCGGAATATACAGTCTCCTGGATTGAGAAAGAGATTGACGATCTGGCGGACCGTCCCGGCGCGGGCTTTGCGGTCAGCGAAGAGAATAAGCGCGTTCTGCATGAGATCTGCCCGTGGTGGCGCGGCCAGACGGTACAGGATCGCTGTTACGGCATGTTCACCGACGAGCAGAAAAGCCTGCTGGAAACCGGCATTATCAAAGCCGAAGGCAACATGACCTCCGGCGATGCCCACCTGGCGGTAAACTTCCCGCTGGTGCTGGAAAAAGGGCTCGACGGCCTGCGCGCTAAAGTGGCCGAGCGCCGCTCGCGCATCAACCTGACGGTGCTGGAAGACCTGCACGGCGATCAGTTCCTGAAAGCGATAGATATCGTGCTGGAGGCGGTAAGTCTGCATATCGAACGTTTTGCAGCCCTGGCGCGTGAAATGGCGGCTACTGAATCCCGCGTCAGCCGCCGCGACGAGCTGCTGGCGATAGCGGAAAACTGTGACGCGATTGCCCATGAACCGCCAAAAACCTTCTGGCAGGCGCTGCAGCTGTGCTACTTCATTCAGCTTATCCTGCAGATTGAGTCCAACGGCCACTCCGTGTCGTTCGCCCGCATGGATCAGTATCTCTACCCGTACTACCGTCGCGACGTAGAGCTGAACCAGAGCCTCGACCGCGAGCACGCCATCGAGCTGCTCCACAGCTGCTGGCTGAAGTTGCTGGAAGTGAACAAGATCCGCTCCGGCTCGCACTCCAAAGCCTCCGCAGGCAGCCCGCTGTACCAGAACGTCACCATCGGCGGTCAGAAGCTGGTCAACGGTGAGCCAATGGACGCCGTCAACCCGCTCTCTTACGCGATTCTGGAGTCCTGCGGTCGTCTGCGCTCCACCCAGCCAAACCTGAGCGTGCGTTATCACGCAGGGATGAGCAACGACTTCCTCGATGCCTGCGTGCAGGTGATCCGCTGCGGCTTCGGCATGCCGGCGTTCAACAACGATGAAATCGTGATCCCGGAATTCATCAAGCTCGGCGTGGAAAAAGAAGATGCGTACGACTATGCCGCCATCGGCTGCATCGAAACCGCCGTTGGCGGCAAATGGGGCTACCGCTGCACCGGCATGAGCTTTATTAACTTCGCCCGCGTGATGCTCGCCGCGCTGGAAGGCGGCCGCGATGCCACCAGCGGGAAAGTGTTCCTGCCGCAGGAGAAAGCGCTCTCTGCCGGTAACTTCTGCAATTTCGACGAGGTGATGACGGCCTGGGATACCCAGATCCGCTATTACACCCGTAAATCCATCGAGATTGAGTATGTCGTGGACACCATGCTGGAAGAGAATGTCCACGATATCCTCTGCTCGGCGCTGGTGGATGACTGCATCGAGCGGGCGAAAAGCATCAAGCAGGGCGGCGCGAAGTATGACTGGGTCTCCGGCCTGCAGGTGGGGATTGCCAACCTCGGTAACAGCCTGGCGGCGGTGAAGAAACTGGTGTTCGAGCAGGGCGTCATCGGTCAGCAGCAGCTGGCGGCGGCGCTGGCGGATGACTTCGACGGGCTGACGCACGAGCAGCTGCGTCAGCGTCTGATCAACGGTGCGCCGAAGTACGGCAACAATGACGACAGTGTGGACATGCTGCTGACCCGTGCTTATCAGACCTACATTGACGAGCTGAAGCAGTATCATAACCCGCGTTACGGCCGTGGCCCCATTGGCGGTAACTACTACGCGGGCACATCCTCCATCTCCGCAAACGTGCCGTTTGGTGCAGCGACAATGGCGACTCCGGACGGACGCAAAGCGCACACCCCGCTGGCGGAAGGCGCCAGTCCGGCCTCCGGTACCGATCATCTCGGTCCAACGGCGGTAATCGGCTCCGTGGGTAAACTGCCGACCGAAGCGATTCTTGGCGGCGTGCTGTTAAACCAGAAGCTGAACCCGTCGACGCTGGAAAACGACAGCGACCGCCAGAAGCTGATGGTGCTGCTGCGTACCTTCTTCGAGGTGCATAAAGGCTGGCATATTCAGTACAACATCGTTTCACGCGAAACGCTGCTGGACGCGAAGAAACACCCGGACCAGTATCGTGACCTGGTGGTACGCGTCGCAGGCTACTCGGCGTTCTTCACCGCCCTGTCGCCGGATGCGCAGGACGATATCATTGCGCGTACGGAGCATACGCTGTAACGAAGTATCCCCTCTCCCTTGAGGGAGAGGGTTAGGGTGAGGGGGAAATGTGCACGCTGATGCCCTCACCCCGGCCCTCTCCCACCGGGAGAGGGAGAAAAGACTAAAAACGACAACGTCGGTTGCCGTTTTGCTTTTACTTTCGAATGAAATTAAATTTGTGCTCTCCGTCACCTTGTTATTAGAATGTTTCAAAACGCAGTGACCCAGGAGCACAGTATGACCGTTAAAGTTATCGTCACCGATATGGACGGAACTTTCCTTGATGATGCCAAGCAGTACGATCGTGACCGCTTTCAGGCACAGTTTGAGCAGCTTAAAGCCCGTAATATTGAATTTGTTGTCGCCAGCGGTAACCAGTATTACCAGCTCATCTCCTTCTTCCCGGAACTGAAAGATCAGATCTCCTTCGTGGCGGAAAACGGTGCGCTGGTCTTCGATCACGGTGAACAAATTTTCCACGGCGAGCTGACGCGTCATGAGTCGCAAATCGTTATTGGCGAACTGCTGAAAGACAAAGGGCTGAACTTTGTGGCCTGCGGTCTCGACAGCGCTTACGTCAGCGACCAGGCCCCGGAGGCGTTCGTGGCGCTGATGTCAAAGCACTATCACCGCTTAAAGCGTATCAGCGACTACCGCGACATTAACGACGTGTTGTTTAAGTTCTCCCTGAACCTGCCGGACAGCGATATCCCGAATCTGGTCGATAAACTGCATGTCTCCCTGGACGGCATTATGAAGCCGGTTACCAGCGGCTTTGGTTTTGTCGATTTGATTATCCCCGGCCTGCACAAAGCCAATGGCATCAGCCGTCTGCTGAAACGCTGGAAAGTCTCCCCGCAGGAGTGCGTGGGTATTGGCGACAGCGGCAACGACGCGGAGATGCTGAAGCTGGTGAAATACTCCTTTGCAATGGGCAACGCAGCCGAAAGCATCAGAGACGTAAGCCGCTACAGCACCGACGACAACAACCACCAGGGCGCGCTGAACGTTATTCAGGCGGTGCTGGATCACCACTCCCCGTTCGACGCCTGATTCCCTTCCTGCCGGAGCCGCGCTCCGGCCCCCCTTACTCTTTTTCCATCCTGTGCTACCCGTCAACTTTTTAAACTTGCATTAACCAATTTTTAACTTAAAGTATCACTTGTAGACATTTTTACTTTCGAATGAAAGATGCGAGGCAGTTATGACGTTTACCAGTGAAACTTTGCCGGCGGATTACAAAGCCGCAATCCGTGAGATGAAGCGCGAGCTACGGGCGCAAATCGGCGATGTGCAGGCGGTGTTCGATAAGCTCAGCGATACCATCGCGACCCGCGTGGCGGAAATTAACGCCCTGAAAAACAAAGGCGAGCCCGTCTGGCCGGTGATCCCGTTTGCGGATGTGAAAAATGGTACCATCACATCCGCGCAGCGTGAGGCGATCAAACGCCGGGGTTGCGCGGTAATAAAAGGTCATTTCCCACGCGAGCAGGCGCTGGCATGGGATCAGTCGATGCTCGATTACCTCGATCTCAACCAGTTTGATGAAGTCTATAAAGGGCCCGGCGATAACTTCTTTGGTACCTTAACGGCGTCTCGCCCGGAGATTTACCCTATCTACTGGTCACAGGCGCAAATGCAGGCGCGCCAGAGTGAAGAGATGGCGCAGGTGCAGTCGTTTCTGAACCGTCTGTGGACATTCGAGAGCAACGGCAAACAGTGGTTCGACCCGGACGTCAGCGTGATTTACCCGGATCGCATCCGCCGTCGTCCACCGGGCACCACCTCGAAAGGGCTGGGCGCGCATACCGATTCCGGTGCGCTGGAGCGCTGGCTGCTGCCCGCCTATCAGCAGGTTTTCGCCCGCGTCTTTGATGGCAACGTAGAGAAATACGATCCGTGGAATGCTGCGCACCGTACTGAAGTGGAAGAGTACACCGTGGATAACACCACCAAATGTTCGGTGTTCCGCACCTTCCAGGGCTGGACGGCGCTGTCGGACATGATCCCGGGCCAGGGGCTGCTGCACGTGGTGCCAATCCCGGAAGCGATGGCTTATATTCTGCTGCGTCCGCTGCTGGATGACGTGCCGGAGGACGAACTGTGCGGCGTCGCGCCGGGGCGCGTTCTGCCGGTGTCAGAGAAATGGCACCCGCTGCTTATCGAAGCGCTCACCAGCATTCCGGCACTGGAGGCGGGCGATTCGGTGTGGTGGCACTGCGATGTGATCCACTCCGTCGCGCCGGTTGAGGATCAACAGGGCTGGGGCAACGTGATGTACATTCCTGCCGCGCCGATGTGCGAGAAGAACCTCGCCTACGCGAAGAAGGTGAAAGCGGCGCTGGAAACCGGGGCATCGCCGGGTGATTTCCCGCGCGAGGATTATGAAAAAACCTGGCAGGATCGCTTTACCGTGGCCGATCTCAATATCCACGGCAAGCGTGCGCTGGGCATGGCTTAACTGTCGTACAGCCCTTCCCGCTCAACGGCGGTGCGTCGTTTCCCCTGACGTATCCGCCGGACCGATTCCCGTACGGTCAGGGTGCCGTTAAGCAATAGCGTGCCTGATGGTGCCTCCGGGCGCATCAGCCGCTGCTGGAGCATATGTACCGCTTCGGTGCCCAGCTCATCACGCGGGACATGTACCGCGGTTAACGGTACATCCTGAATGGCCGCCAGATTAAAGCCGTCAATGCTCATCACCGAAATATCCTGCGGCACGCGTAACCCCTGTTTTTGCAGGGCGCTGATGGTGCCCGCCGCCATAAAGTCACCACCCACCAGAAACGCAGTCGGCAAGTCTTTCCCCTGCATGTGGCTCAGCCAGTCGGTGACCAGTTGCTCCGTTTCGCGAGCGCTGAAGCTCGGCACCACCAGCAAATCGCGTTTATCGTTGAACTTCAGGTTGTGCGACTGCCATGCGTCGCGGATCCCCGCAAGACGCAGCTCCATGGTGTAACGCCGCAGGCACAACACATTCATCACCTCACGGTGTCCCATTTCAAACAGATAGTCCGCCGCCCGCTCGCCAATGGCCCGATGGTCCGGCGCGACGGCAGGCAGGCGCATATGCCGGTCGCGGCAGTTAATCAGCATGCAGGGTTTACCGACATCCACTGCCAGGTCGTGGATATGCGGATCGTCAATCCCGAGGAGGATGGCGGCCTGGGTGTCCGGCTCGTTCATTCGCGCCAGAAACTGCTGGGCGTCGCTGTCGTTCTCCTCCAGCGCGCAGTAACGCAGGCGAACATCGTACGAGGCCAGGCCTTTGCTTACGCTCTGGATCACACGGTAGTAAAAGATGTCAGACCGCTCGTCAAAGGCGCGCTGTGGGGCGAAGACAACGAGACTGTTGAGCAGCAAACGGCCCGCAGCCATTCCGTCCAGCACCCCCAGCTCGCGCGCGCATGCCAGCACCTTCGCACGTGCTTTTTCACTGGTATTCGCCTTCCCGGCAAGGACCCGCGAAACGGTGCTGATGGAGAGCTGAGTCCGGGCAGCGATTTCGGTGATTTTTAGCCTTTTGTCCATTTTGTGATCTGGCTCCATTTGCGAAATGACAAAATTTTCATAGCGTGCATATCAGGCAATAGCTGATGTCAAAGCCATGATGCCAAATGATGTCGCTCAGTTATGAGAAATTTTGCACAAAATCCACTATTGCCCTCTCATTTTCTCCCTTAAGGTGAACTTGTCACACAACTTCCATACTAGTTGTATAGCAACTTGAAGCGGTAAAACAGATAACAATCAACGTCATAAACCTGTGTGACACCTGAACCTCCGTCCCCTTACCGTCCGTCTTGTGGAGAGTAAAATGAGTCAGGACATTAATAACACCGTTGCGGCAAGCAAAACCCGTCGCGTCATTAAAAACCTGCGCTGGTATGTGCTGGTGCTGTTCTTACTTGGCGTCACCGTTAACTACATCACCCGAAACTCACTCGGGATCCTCGCCCCGGAACTGAAAGAGAGCCTCGGTATCACCACCGAGCAGTACTCCTGGATCGTCGGGGCATTCCAGATCGCCTACACCATTTTCCAGCCTCTGTGCGGCTGGCTGATCGACGTGATCGGCCTGAAGATTGGCTTTATGGTTTGCGCCGGGATCTGGGCGCTGATGTGTATTTTCCACGCGGGTGCCGGGAGCTGGCTGCACCTTGCCATACTGCGCTTCTTTATGGGGGCTTCTGAAGCCGCCGCCACGCCCGCAAACGCCAAAACCATTGGTGAATGGTTCCCGAAATCGGAACGTCCTGTGGCAGCCGGCTGGGCCGGTGTGGGCTTCTCCATTGGCGCAATGCTGGCTCCGCCTATCATCTACTTCGCGCACGCCTCGTTTGGCTGGCAGGGCGCGTTTATGTTCACCGGCGTGCTGGCGCTGCTGTGGGTGATCCTGTGGTGGGCGTTCTACCACAATCCGGAGCAGCACCCGAACCTGAGCAAAGACGAGCTGGCGTTTATCAAGCAGGATAACGAACCGCCTGCGGTAAAACTGCCCTTCCTGACCGCACTGAAAACCGTCTCAAAAAACAAACGCTTTTACGGTATCGCCATCCCGGCCTTTATGGCGGAACCGGCCTGGGCGGTACTGAGTTTCTGGGTGCCGCTGTATCTCGCCAAAGAGCACGGCATGGATCTGAAGCAGATCGCGATGTTTGCCTGGCTGCCGTTCCTGGCCGCCGATCTCGGCAGCGTGGCGAGCGGTTACCTCACCCGTCTGTATACCCGCCTGTTTGGCTGCTCCCGCGTCAACTCCGTGGTGGCAAGCTCCGTCACCGGCGCGTTCCTGATGATCTCTCTGGCCGTCGTCGCCATTACCCGCGACCCGTACATCACCATCGTGCTGATCTCCATCGGCGGTTTCGGGCATCAGATCATCTCCTGCATGCTCAGCGCCCTGGTGGTGGAGTCGTTCGATAAAGGCCAGATGGCGACCGTTAACGGTATGCGCGGCTCGGCGGCGTGGATCGCCAGCTTCCTGTTCTCGCTGTTGATTGGTGTGACCGCCGACAAAATCGGCTTCAACCCGCTCTTTATTGCCATGGGTTTCTTTGACCTGATTGGCGCTGTTTTCCTGGTGGCATTTATTGCTGAACGTCGCGCCAAGCGCGCCTGATAGTGGATGTATTGCATATGAAAACCCTGAAAAACTGGACCGTCGATAAGCAGTCGGCCAACCATCTGGAACTGCTGGTGGATAACCAGCACCGCCTGTGCCTGTATGTGCTGGAAGAGAACCTGTTCCGTGTACTGATCAAACGTAAAGGTGAACTGGCGCTGGACCGCACCTGGAGCATCGCCCCGGAAGAAGATGTGCCGTGGGAAGGCCGTCGTCGCGACGATCTGAGCGGCTTTACCTGCCCTGCCTGGACGCTAAGCCAGCAGGATGAGGGGCTGACAATTGCTACCGAACAGCTGCGTGTGACCGTTCATCAGCCGCTGTGGCTGGAGTGGCATTATCGCAATGACGCTGGTGAGTGGCAGCCGCTGGTCAATGACCGTCCAACCAGCGCCTATCTGCTGAACGCTCACGGCGACGGGGTGGCACACTACCTGAGCCGTCGCAAGGACGAGCGTTTTTACGGCCTGGGTGAGAAAGCGGGCGACCTGCAGCGCAACGGTAAGCGCTTCGAGATGCGCAACCTCGACGCCATGGGCTACAACGCGGCCAGCACCGACCCGCTGTACAAACACATCCCGTTTACCCTTACCCGCCGCGATGACGTGAGTTACGGCCTGTTCTACGACAACCTGAGCAGCTGCTGGCTGGATCTGGGCAACGAGATTGATAACTACCACACCGCCTACCGTCGCTGGCAGGCGGAAGCGGGTGATATCGATTACTACCTCTTTACCGGCAAACGGGTGCTGGATGTCACCAAAGCCTTTGTGCGCCTGACCGGGAAAACGCTGTTCGGGCCGAAATGGAGCCTGGGCTACAGCGGGTCGACCATGCACTACACCGACGCGCCGGACGCACAAAACCAACTGATGAACTTTATTCGCCTGTGCGAAGAGCATGCGATCCCGTGCGACTCGTTCCAGCTCTCATCGGGTTATACCTCGATCAACGGCAAGCGCTATGTCTTTAACTGGAACTACGACAAAGTGCCGCAACCGAAGGTGATGACCCAGGCATTCCACGACGCGGGGCTGCGGCTGGCGGCAAATATCAAGCCGTGCCTGCTGCAGGACCACCCGCGCTATAGCGAAGTGGCGGAAAACGGCCTGTTCATTCGTGATTCAGAAACCGACGCACCAGAACGCTCCAGCTTCTGGGATGACGAAGGTTCCCACCTCGACTTTACCAACCCGCAGACGGTGAAATGGTGGCAGGAAGGAGTCACCACGCAGCTGCTGGAGATGGGGATCGACTCCACCTGGAACGATAACAACGAATACGAAGTGTGGGACGGCGAAGCGCGCTGCCATGGTTTTGGCAAGGAGATCGCCATCAAACACATCCGCCCGGTGATGCCGCTGCTGATGATGCGCGCCTCGCTGGAAGCGCAGCAGCGGTTTGCCCCGGAAAAGCGCCCGTATCTGATCTCCCGTTCCGGCTGCGCCGGGATGCAACGTTACGTTCAGACCTGGAGCGGCGATAACCGCACCAACTGGGAAACCCTGCGCTATAACATCCGCATGGGGCTGGGTATGAGCCTGTCCGGGCTGTTTAACGTTGGTCATGACGTGGGCGGTTTTTCTGGCGACAAACCCGACGCCGAGCTGTTTGTCCGCTGGGTGCAGAACGGCGTGATGCACCCGCGCTTTACCATTCACTCGTGGAACGATGACCACACGGTGAACGAGCCGTGGATGTATCCGGGCGTCACCCCCGCTATTCGCGGTGCCATTGAGCTGCGCTATCGTCTGCTGCCGTATCTCTACACCCTGCTCTGGCAGGCGCATGCCGATGACGAACCGATGCTGCGCCCAACCTTCCTCGACCACGAACACGATGCGCAGACCTTTGAAGAGTGCGACGAGTTCCTGCTGGGCCGGGACCTGCTGGTGGCAAGCGTGGTGGAGGCCGGACAGCGAGAGCGCCGTCTCTGGCTGCCGGATAACGAAACCGGCTGGTACGATTTTTACACCCACGCGTGGTACGCGGGCGGGCAGTGGATCGCTCTGGATGCACCGCTGGAAAAACTGCCGCTGCTGGTGCGCGCCGGTGCCGGTCTGCCGCTCAGCGAACGCATCACTCACGTCAGCGCGGAAAAAGACGACACCCGCGAGCTGAAGCTGTTCCCGGTCAAAGGCGTGGGCACCAGCACCGGTCTGCTGTTTGAAGATGACGGTGAAAGCTGGGGCTATCAGAACGGCAATGCGCTGTGGGTAGAGTGGGAAATGGTGTGCGATGGGGCAACCATCAATTTGAAGATCACTGCGCGCGGAGATTATCGTCCGGCGTGGAAAGCACTGAAGGTGTCATTACCGGCGGGGGAAAAACGCAGGCTGCTTGTGAATGGGATTGAAGGGAGTGAGTGGGTGATGTAGTGCGGCCTGATGCCCTCACCCTAACCCTCTCCCACGGGGAGAGGGAACAGAACGTAGGCCGGGTAAGGCGAAGCCGCCACCCGGCTTTTTTTTTTAGTTCTCGATACCTTTGCTGCGCAGATAATCTTCATAGTTACCGGTGAAGTCCACCACGCGCTCTGGCGTAATTTCAATCACGCGGGTTGCCAGCGAGCTGACGAACTCACGGTCGTGAGAAACGAAGATCAGGGTGCCCTGATACATCTCCAGCGCCATGTTCAGCGATTCAATAGATTCCATATCCAGGTGGTTGGTCGGTTCGTCCATCACCAGAATGTTCGGTTTTTCCATCATCAGCTTGCCGAACAGCATACGGCCCTTCTCTCCACCGGAGAGCACTTTGGCAGGCTTCTTGATGTCGTCCTGGCTGAACAGCAGACGCCCCAGAATACTGCGCACCGCCTGCTCATCGTCCCCTTCCTGCTTCCACTGGCTCATCCAGTCGAAGACGGTCAGGTCGTTTTCAAATTCATACTCGTGATCCTGCGCGTAATAACCAATTTGCGCGTTTTCGGACCATTTCACGCTCCCGTTGTCCGGCTGCAGTTCGCCGACCAGGGTTTTCAGCATGGTGGATTTACCCACGCCGTTGGCACCCAGAATGGCGATCTTCTCGCCCACTTCCAGCAGCAGGTTGAAGTTTTTAAACATCGGGCCTTCATCAAAACCTTTGGTAAGGGCTTCCACTTCCAGCGCGTTACGGAACAGTTTCTTGTCCTGCTCGAAACGGATGAACGGGTTCTGACGGCTGGAAGCTTTAACTTCTTCCAGTTTGATTTTGTCAATCTGGCGGGCACGCGATGTTGCCTGACGGGATTTAGAGGCGTTGGCGCTAAAGCGGCTGACGAAGGATTGCAGGTCCGCAATCTGCGCTTTCTTCTTGGCGTTATCCGCCAGCAGACGTTCACGCGCCTGGGTGGCCGCCGTCATGTATTCGTCGTAGTTGCCCGGGTAAACACGCAGCTCACCGTAATCCAGATCCGCCATGTGCGTACACACCATGTTCAGGAAGTGACGGTCGTGCGAGATGATGATCATGGTGCTGTCACGGTCGTTGAGCGTCTGCTCCAGCCAGCGGATGGTGTCGATGTCCAGGTTGTTCGTCGGTTCATCGAGCAGCAGAATGTCCGGGTTAGAGAACAGTGCCTGCGCCAGCAGCACACGCAGCTTCCAGCCGGGTGCCACTTCGCTCATTGGGCCGTAATGCTGTTCGACCGGAATGCCCACGCCCAGCAGCAGCTCGCCCGCACGCGCTTCTGCAGAATAACCGTCCATTTCGCCGTATTGCGTCTCCAGATCGGCCACTTTGTAGCCATCTTCTTCGCTCATTTCGGCCAGCGCGTAGATACGGTCGCGCTCCTGCTTCACTTCCCACAGCTCCGCGTGCCCCATGATCACGGTGTCGAGCACGGTGAACTCTTCAAAGGCGAACTGATCCTGACGCAGTTTACCGATGCGCTCGTTGGGATCGAGCGACACGTTGCCGAGCGTCGGCTCCAGGTCACCGCCGAGGATCTTCATAAAGGTGGATTTACCGCTACCGTTGGCACCAATCAGGCCGTAACGGTTGCCGCCGCCAAATTTGACGGAAATGTTTTCGAACAGCGGCTTACTGCCAAACTGCATAGTGACGTTGCTGGTAACTAACACGGGGAGATTCCTGCGAAAAGTGTGATAAACACGGCATTATGCCACAATTCCGAATTGAGATCCTGTGTTGCGACGCTCCGCTAAACTTTAACAAAATCGAAAAAAATGTGATTTCGTACACATCTGAATTCCCTGTTAGCGGGAATGCACATATAATGCGCTCCCATCACAGATTCAGACTTATCAACTCACGCCTGAATGGCTTAGATACCTCGCACAACATGAACATGAAATTAACAACGCTTTTTGCGGCGGCGTTAGCCGTAGTAGGTTTTTGCAAAACCGCTTCTGCGGTGACTTATCCGCTGCCGACAGACGGTAGCCGTCTGGTGGGTCAAAACCAGGTGGTGACGGTGCCTGAGGGTAACACTCAGCCGCTGGAGTATTTCGCAGCACAGTATCAGCTGGGCCTGTCTAACATGCTGGAAGCGAACCCGGGCGTTGACCCATACCTGCCAAAAGCAGGTACCGTTCTCAACATCCCTCAGCAGCTGATCCTGCCGGATACCGTTCATGAAGGTATCGTGATTAACAGCGCGGAGATGCGTCTGTATTACTACCCGAAAGGCACTAACACGGTAATCGTGCTGCCAATCGGTATCGGTCAGTTGGGTAAAGATACCCCGCTGAACTGGACCACCAAAGTCGAACGTAAGAAAGCAGGCCCAACCTGGACCCCAACGGCGAAAATGCACGCGGAATACATCGCGGCAGGTGAACCGCTGCCAGCCGTGGTTCCGGCAGGCCCGGATAACCCAATGGGTCTGTACGCCCTGTACATCGGCCGCCTGTACGCCATCCACGGTACCAACGCTAACTTCGGTATCGGCCTGCGCGTAAGCCACGGCTGCGTGCGTCTGCGTAACGACGACATCAAATTCCTGTTCGAAAACGTGCCGGTAGGTACCCGCGTCCAGTTCATCAACGAACCGGTTAAAGCGACCTCTGAGCCGGATGGCAGCCGTTACATTGAAGTGCACAACCCGCTGTCCACCAGCGAAGACCAGATCAACAATAACGAAATCGTGCCGATTACGCTGACCAGCGCGGTGCAGTCCGTGACCTCTCAGCCGGACGTGGAAACGACTATCGTTGACCAGGCTGTGCAGAACCGTTCCGGTATGCCGGTGCGTTTGAACTAATCGCGATACAGCGAAAAAAGCGGGCTTCGATGCCCGCTTTTTTTTATCCGTTATTCACGATCACAATCCCGCCGTGGTCGTAACGATAATGACAGTGCGCATACTCCAGCGGCGTGCCATCTTCCAGATAAATCACCTGCTCCACCTCCAGCACCGGGTCGCTCTCCTCGCAGACCAGATGCTGCATATCCAGCGCATTCGGCTTTAGCGCCCGCACCACGCGGTACGATCCCATGATTTTCAGCCCCAGCGTCTCCTGCACATAGCGAAACACCGAGCTTTCAAGATGACTTTTGTTCAGGCCGGGCACCAGGTTGAGCGGCATTACGGTCGCGTCCAGCGACATGGGCTCACCATTAAGCAAACGCAGACGAATGAAGTCATAGACCGGCGTATCGGCATTGATCATCAGCGAGGCCTGCTCTTTTTCGTTCGGGAAGCGCAGTTCAAAATGCACCACCTGGCTCGTTACCGTGCCCAGATGCTCCCAGGTTTTGGTCGCGCCAAAGTAGTCGCTGCCGGAGAGATCCCACTGCGACAGCTGAAGGAAGTTTTTGCGGATGAACGTCCCCTGCCCCTGACGGGTATATACCAGCCCTTCAACGATCAGCTGACGCATGGCCTGCTGAATGGTCATCCGGCTGGTATTGAACTCCGCCGCCAGCGCAAACTGGTCCGGCAGGGGTTCATTGGCGGCATACTGCTGGCTGATGATGCGTTTTTTGATTTCACGCGCTATGGTGATGTACTTCGCCGCCATCGTACTTCCTTCTGTTTAATGTTCTATCCCGCTGTTTTTCAACGCCACTCGCTCGGCAATTTTGAGGAAAGGCAGGTAGAAGAATACACCAAATACGATGATTGCCAACTGCACCACCACCGCCCGCCAGTCCCCCGCGGTTGCCAGCCAGGCGCTCAGAATTGGCGGCGTGGTCCACGGGATCATCACCACGCAGCGCGACATTAATCCCAGCGTGGTGCAGAGCCAGGCGAAGTAAATGCCAATGGCGGGCAACAGGACAAACGGAATCATTAAAGGCAGGTTAAACACAATCGGCAGGCCGAAAATCACCGGCTCGTTGATGTTGAACAGACCCGGCGCCAGCGACAGACGTGCCACCTGTTTCGCCGATTGTTGCCGCGAGAAGATAAAAATGGCGATCAGCAGTGAAATGGTGCTACCGGTACCGCCCACCATGCCAAAGGTCGGCACGAAGATGTTGTTGATGATATGCGGGATCGGCTGGCCGTTGGCAAAGGCCAGCATGTTCTCATTGGTATTAATCAACAGGAACGGCTCCAGCACCACGCTGTTGACTACCGACTGATGAATACCCAGCGTGAAGAGGAAGTTACCAAAGCTGTAGATAAAAATCGTCCCCGGCAGGCTGGTATTGATGAGTCGCAGCGGCTGCTGGATAAAGGTGGTGATCAGGTGAATCAGATCCGTATGCAATACGTTCGCCAGCAGCGCGGCCAGAACGGCAAACAGTGAGAGCGTCAGGATGGTCGGGATCAGGGCGCTAAAAGATTTACTGACCGCCGGCGGCACGTTTTCCCCCAGTGATATTTGCAGCGCCTTAAGCCGCGAGATGGCGATAAACAGCTCCGTCGAGAGCAAGCCAATCAGCACCCCGGCGAAAATCCCGGTCGAACCAATGTTGGCGAAGGTCAGCACCTGGGTGACATTCACCGTGGTGTCGCTGCCGACGGGCGTGAGCTGCAGACGCATCGGCATCATGATAATAAAGCTGCTGACAGCGATAACCACTGCCGAGACCGGATTGTCGAAATCCTTGTTGCGCGCCAGCGACCAGGCAATCATCGGCGCCAGCAGCAGCGCGGCGATATTCAGCGTGCCATTGATGATCGCCTCGCCCCATACCTTGAAGTGCGTGAGCGTGTCGCCGTCAAAAATCCAAGGAAACACCACATTGTTCACCAGTACCGCCAGTCCGGCGAGGATGAAAATCGGCATCACCGTGGCGAAGGCATCGCGCAGGGAGCGAAGATGCACCTGGTTTGCCAGGCGCGCTGAGAACTCAACAAATTTATCGACAAAGGACTGCATATGCGGTGTGATTTTTGTTTCAGACATAGCGGATAGTTCCCATCAATCAGTCACAAAAACGGCCCGGCAGCGTACGGCTTACATCTCGCGTCCGTTGGTATGGATAACCTGTTTTAACCACGCGTAGCTCTTCTTCGGCACGCGTTTCAGGTCTTTAAGGTCGTGGTTTTCACGGTTGACGTAGACCACGCCGTAGCGCTTACGCATGTCACCCTGGGAGCTCAGAATGTCGATCAGACCCCAGCCGAGATACCCCATCACCTCTGCGCCATCCTCGAACATGGCGGCTTTCATGGCCTCGATATGCGCCCGGTGATAGTCGATGCGGTAGGTATCCTCAATCGGGTTCACGCCATCCCAGGATTCAATCACGCCAATGCCGTTTTCAATCGGGAACACCGGCATGCGCCAGTCGTTGGCGTAGCGGGTGATGATGGTGCGAAAACCGAGCGGATCGATCTGCCAGTTCCATTCGGTGGCTTTCAGGTACGGGTTATTTTTATCGCCGTACAGCAGGTAATTGTTCACCGGGGTTCCCTGCGGAATGGCATCGCTGTCCAGCGTTTTACTGGCGTAGTAGCTGAAGGCCATAAAGTCGTTTTGGGTTCTTGCGAACAGCGCCAGATCCTCGGCACGGTAGATATCGCCAAACCCTTCCTGCTCCACCACCGCCATCACCGCCGGGCTATAGCCCTGACCAGCAAAGACGCGCAGCAAGTTCTGGTTGAGGAATTCATCGTACTGCTGGGCGCAGAAGATATCGCGCGGTTTGCAGGTGGCCGGGTAAACCAGCTGGTGCGCCAGCATACCGCCCATCAGCTGACCCGGTTTTGTCTGGTGCAGGTATTCGGTCAGCGTCATGTGCGCCACCATGGTGTGATGCTGCAACTCGTACAGCTCGCGCAGGGTTTTCTCGCCTTTCATGTAGCCGGAAATACGAAACGCTTCCGGCATATGGAAGATGTTCTGTTCGTTGAAGGTCAGCCAGTACTTCACACGGTCGCCGAAGCAGTCGATCATCTTTTTGCCATAGCGGATAAAGGCATCCATGACGCGACGATCGTTAAAGCCGTTGTACTCCTGCGCCAGCGCCAGCGGCATATCGAAGTGATAGAGGCAGATCATCGGCTCGATACCGCGGGCGATGAGATCGTTAATAAAGCGGTCGTAAAAGGCGATGCCCTCATCGTTGAACTCGCCGTCGCCCTGCGGACAGACCCGGCTCCAGGAGATTTGAAAGCGGTAGCAGTTCATGCCCAGATCCTGCATCAGGTCGAAATCTTCCCGGTAGCGGTGATAGGAATCGGTCGCCACTTTCCAGTCGGAGATGTTTTCCCCCGCTTCGCGAATGTCGTACACCGACATCCCCTTCCCGCCCTCATTCCATGCCCCTTCCGTCTGCATACTGGATACTGAGTTGCCCCATAAAAAGTTGGCTGGCAGTGATTGATTCATGGTCTCTCCCTATATGACTAGTCATTTAAATTTCATGACTAGTCATATAGGCGAAGATGTAAAAGCGATCAAAGAGGAGGATCGAATTTTGTGAGCAGAGCGGGAAAAAAAGCCCCGGCAAGCGACGCGCCGCCGGGGAAAGGAGGGTTATTGCTGTGCGAGCTGATTACGACGATATTCCCCCTGCCGCTCCAGCATCCAGCCCGGATATTCGCGCGGCAGTGCGCTGACGGCATCAAGCTGTTTCAGCTCGTCTTCACTTAAACGGATCCCCGTTGCGGCGATGTTGTCATCCAGTTGATCGACGCGTTTGGCTCCAATAATGACGCTGGTCACCACCTTCTGATGCAGCAGCCACGCCAGGGCGATTTGCGCGACGGAGACGCCTTTGCTTTCGGCAATAGTGCGCATCACATCCACACAATCGAAGGCGCGCTCTTTTTCCACCGGCGGGAAGTCAAACTCCAGACGACGACCACCGGCTTCACTCTGCCCGTCGCGGCCATATTTTCCGCTCAGCAGGCCACCCGCCAGCGGGCTCCAGACCATCAGCCCGACGCCTTCGCTCTGCATCATTGGCACCAGTTCGCGCTCCAGATCACGTCCGGCGATGGTGTAATAGGCCTGCAGCGACGCGAAACGGGCCAGACCCAGTCGCTCGGAAATGCCCAGCGCTTTGGCGATCTGCCACGCGGCCCAGTTAGAGACACCGATGTAGCGCACGTGCCCATGCTGCACCAGGTTATCCAGGGCATAAAGCATCTCTTCCATCGGCGTTGCGGGGTCGAAACCGTGAAGCTGGTAGAGATCGATATGGTCGAGCTGCATACGGCGCAGGCTCTCTTTCACGCTGCTGATAATGTGATAGCGTGAGCTGCCGCGTGAGTTCACCCCCGCCGTGCCCGTTTCGCCAAACACTTTGGTGGCAACCACCACGTTTTCGCGCGGAATTTTCAGGTTTTTGAGTGCCTGGCCGGTGATCTCCTCCGAGCGGCCTTCGGAATAGACGTTCGCGGTGTCGATGAAGTTGATCCCGGCATCCAGCGCACGGCCCACCAGCTGCTCGGCTTCACTTTGCTGCAGCTGGCCAATCTTGCCCCACATGCCACCTTCACCGCCGAAGGTCATGGTGCCAAGGCACAGTTCAGAAACAAACAGACCGGTATTGCCCAGTTTTTGATAACGCATAAGATAGTCCTCACATGTCGTTTGATGGGTGCCTGATAGTTATACCCGCCCCCTGGCCAACGCGAATGTGGCGTTCCTGTCCGTTTCTTGCCCAATCCTCTGAATATTATCCGCGCGGGGCATCGCCAAAGACGGCGTAATCCGGTAACTGCACCTGCTGATAGGGCTCCCAGCCGCCGCCCAGCGCCTTATAGAGCGCCACCAGATCGAGCGCGCTTTGCACCTGCGCCTGGGCACGTTGCTGCTCGGCCTGTGCCAGCTGCCGTTGGGCGTCGAGCACGTCGATAAAGCTGGCAATCCCCTGCCGGTAGCTATCGCTGGCCAGGTCGAAGGCGTTTTGCAGCGCATCGATGGTCTTCGCCAGACCCGCTTCACGCTGCT
Organism: Enterobacter cloacae complex sp. 277I4; assembly: GCF_050031465.1. NCBI lineage: Bacteria > Pseudomonadati > Pseudomonadota > Gammaproteobacteria > Enterobacterales > Enterobacteriaceae > Enterobacter > Enterobacter cloacae complex sp. 277I4. The sequence continues at coordinate 1,596,806 of NZ_JBLGWC010000001.1, read as the reverse complement.
GATCGGTGCGGTAACTCACCAGCGCATTCTCAACATCCCCCAGCGCAGTCAGTACCGTCTGGCGATAATCCAGCACCGCCGCCCCCTGTTGCGCACGCGCCACTTTCACGCTGGAGACCAGTCTTCCGCCCTGGAAGATGGGAATGGAGACCTGCGGACCAAAACTGTAGAAGTGGCTGCTCCAGTCGGTGAGCCAGTTGGATTCGCTGTTGCGCAGGCCAAACTGCCCGGAAAGAGTAAAGCTCGGGAACAGCTCGGCCACCGACACGCCAATTTGCGCTGTGGCGGCATGGAGATTCGCTTCCGCTTCTCGCACGTCCGGACGACGCCGCGCCAGCGTGGATGGAATACCCGTTTGCACGATATCCGGCAGCGCAGGCATCGGCTGGGCGGACTGCAATTCCGCATCCAACGCCCCCGGCGGCTTGCCGAGCAGGATCGCCAGGCCGTTCATCGCCTGCCGCTCCTGCGCCTGATATTGCGGCAGTTGTGCTTCAAGATTGCCCAGCTGCGCCCGCGCATTTTCTACGTCCATCTGCGGCGACAACCCGCCCCGCTGGCGACTTTCGGTCAGATCCAGCGTTTGCTGCGCACTTTTAATCTGGGTGTTCAGCGTGGCAATAATGCTCTGCGCCCCGCGCAGCTGGAGCCAGGCGCGCGCCACTTCGGCTTCAAGGGAGACCAGCGCGTCGTTACGCTGCTCAATAGCGGCTTTTTGCTGCGCTTCAGCAGCTTCAACCTGACGGCGAACTTTACCCCAGAGGTCAATCTCCCACTGGGCGTCGAAGCTGCCCTGGTAGAGGTTGATCGGCTGCGTCAGCGGTCCTAACGCCCCCCTGAGTTCCGGATCGACGTTATCAAGCTGGTCGTAGACCCCATGAGACTTCAGCTCACCTTCCAGGCCGAGCTGCTGGCGCGTCGCCTGCAGATTGCCGTTGACCGACGGATAAAACCCCCCGCCCGCCTGGTTAATCTGTTCGCGCGCGCCAGCGATGCGCAGCACCGTTTGCTGCAGGGACAAATTCCCGGCGATGGCGCGTTCAATCAGGCTGTCGAGCTGCGGCGAGCCGAACGTTTTCCACCAGCGCGGGTTAGTCGCAGCGGAGGTGGTTTGTGATTTCACCGTGCTGTCGCCTTTATCGTTCCAGTGCGTGACGGCAGGCGGTGCAGGCGGCTGGTAATCCGGCCCCACGGCGCAACCTGCCAGCAGCATCATTATCATCAGGGGGTGTAAACGTCTGTGTATCATCAATGTGCTCCTGCACTCCCCTCGCTCTTAACCGGCGAGAGCAACAAACAAAACGGAATCAGGACCAGCGCCACCACGCTCAGAATGGTGAATACGTCGATATAGGCCAGGAAGCGCGACTGCTCAATCATGGTCTGGTACATGCGCCCGGTGGCAATGCCGGTCGGGTCGCCGACCTGAGTGGTAAAGTTCTGGATCGCCTGCGCGCTTTCGCGGATCGCCTGCTGGAACTGCTCGTTAAACGGCGAGGCGTGGTACGCAAGGTGCGCGCTGTGGGCCTGCGAGCGCTCGGTGATGGCCGCCGTCGAAAGCGATATGCCAATCGAGCCCGCAACGTTACGGAACATGGTGAACAGCGCCGCGGCATCCGCGTTCAGCCGCCTCGGGATAGAAATAAACGCGATGGTGGTCAGCGGGACAAACAGGAACCCCAGCCCAATCGACTGGGCGCTGCGGAACAGCACCAGCGTTTCGAAGTCAATGTCCGGGGTGAGCGTGCGCGACCAGAAGAACGACACAGCCAGACAGGTAAAGCCAAAGGCGATGATCCAGCGCGTCTGCACTACCGGCATCAGCTTCAGGACCAGCGGGATGGTCAATACAATCAACACTGCGCCGGGCGACAGAACCAGCCCGGACCAGGTGGCGGTATAGCCCAGATCCTGCTGCGCCAGCTGCGGGATCACCACCGAGCTGCCGTAAAGGATCATCGCCATCCCCGCCATCAGCAGGCTGGAGATGGTAAAGTTGCGGTCCTTCATGCAGTGCAGATCAACAACCGGTTTTTTGGCATACATCAGCCAGTAAATGGCGCCAATGATGCCGACCAGCGTTAACACCGCAAAGGTGCGAATAAAGTTCGAGTAGAACCAGTCATCATCCTCGCCCCGGTCGAGCATCACCTGCAGACAGCCGAGGCCAAGCGCGATCAGGCCGATCCCCGTCCAGTCGATAGTCAGCTTCTCTTTGGCTTTACTCTCCCATGGGGGATCTTCCAGCAGCTGGTAGATCGCCAGCACCGTCACTATCCCCACCGGGATGTTGATAAAGAACACCCAGCGCCAGGAGTAGTTGTCAGTGATCCAGCCCCCGAGCGTCGGGCCGAGTACCGGCGCAACGATAATGGCGATGGAGGAGAGACCAAACGCTTTGCCCCTGTCTTCCGGTTTAAAGTAGTCAAGCAGCACCGACTGCTGCGTGGGCTGCAGGCCGCCGCCAAAAAAGCCCTGCATCACACGGAACAAGATGATTTGCCACAGCTCGGTCGCGATCCCGCACAGGAACGAGCAGACGGTGAACATCACGATGCAAATCAGGAAGAACTGCTTGCGGCCAAACACCCGGCTGAGAAATGCCGAGATGGGCAGGACGATGCCGTTAGCCACCAGGTAGCTGGTTAATACCCAGGTGGACTCGTCATAGCTGGACGAGAGCGAGCCCGCCACGTGCGGCAGCGCCACGTTGACGATGGTGGTGTCGAGGATCTCCATAAACACCGCCAGCGTAACGACAATCGCCACCGCCCACGGATTGCTGGCGGGCTTCCAGTTGTCGTGGCTGTGATCCGTCATTCCACGGTGACCTTCGGTTCCACCGACAGCCCCAGCGGCAGCGGTTTGTTCGGATCCAGCCCTTTATCAATCACAATTTTCACCGGCACGCGCTGGACAATTTTAACAAAGTTGCCGGTGGCGTTTTCCGACGGGAACGCCGAGAAACGCGAGCCGCTGCCCTGCTGGATGCTGTCGACATGGCCTTCAAGCGCCATATCTGGCCAGGCATCGACGGAAACCTCCACCTTATCGCCTGGCTTCATGCGCTCAAGCTGAGACTCTTTAAAGTTGGCCACCACCCAGACGTTGGGTGAGACCAACGAGAACAGCGCCGTGCCCGCCTGTACCAGCGTACCCGGCTGCACGTTGCGCTTAGTGACAAACCCGTCGAACGGGGCGCGAACTTCGGTGTAAGAGAGGTTGAGGTTAGCGGTTTCCAGCTGCGCTTTAGCCTGATCGACCTGGCGCTCACGCGCTTCGACGTTGGTCTCCTGCTGGCGGATCTGCAGCTGTACCTGCTCCGCCACTTCCAGCTGGGCCTGCGCGCTTGCCAGAGCGGCCTGTGCACTACGCAGCTGGGCGTTGGCGGAATCAATGCTTTGTTGGGTGGTGGCACGCGGATCGACCCCGCGCTGGCGGCGATACTCCGCCTGCGCGTTGGCGAGGTCTGCCTGCGCTTTCAGCACCTGCGCTTTGGCTTCGTCGCGCTGGGCGGGGTATTGCACTTTCGAGAGCGCCAGCTGTGCCTGGGCCTGATGCAGCTGCGCAATAGCCAGGCCAAGCTGGGCCTGAGCCTGATCGCGCTGGGCGGTGGTATCACGCGGATCGATAACCACCAGCAGATCGCCCTTTTTCACGCGCTGGTTATCACGCACATGTAACGCCGTGACATAACCCGCCGTTTTAGGGGCAATCGTCACCACATCGCCGTCGGTAAAGGCGTCGTCAGTTGTCTCTTCGTTACGGGTTAAAAACCACCAGACCAGCGCCACGATGACCATCACCACCACGACAATGCCGAGGATAATTAACGGTTTTTTGCCCGGACGCTTACGCTCATTATTGTTTTTGTCCTGCTCGTCAGCAGGGGTGTTTTGTTCTTCAGCCATAGTTCAGCAACGGTCCTGTCAGTGAGCGGCATCACACTATGCCGTTCACTAAAGCTAGGACGTTGCTATACGTTTGCCAGGAAAAACTGACAAATTGCGCACTATATGAGAAGGAATAATCCGAAACCGATCGCCGCAGCCCAGAGCAGCATGGGGATCGACCAGAGATGGAAGCGCCACCAGATGCGGCGATCGTTCGCCATCCGCAGGGCAATCAGGTTGGCCAGCGAGCCGGGCAGCAGACCAAACCCGCCGATGTTAACCGCCCAGGCCAGAAGCGTGTCCGGCGGAACATAGTTGAGCAGTAAAATGGTAGAAGGCACGTTGCTGATGACCTGCGAGAGGCCAATCGCCGTCAGCCACAGCCCCGGCTGAGACAGACCGCTGACGCTATGCAGCACGTGTTGCAGCACCGGGAGCTGGATAAGCAGATGCACGTCGATGAACATCACCATAAAGACCAGCAGCAACGTCCAGTCCACGCTCACCAGCACGCGTCGCGCCAGCACGACAAAACCAGCCGCCACGAGCAGCACGCCCGCCAGTTCATACCGCAGCTCCAGCGCAAACAGAAAGACGATATACAGCCCCAGGCAGCTCCAGACCAGACGAGGCTGCCACTGCGGGCCGGTTGTGCCGCTGTGGTATTGCAGTTTTTTATCCGGGAAGGCAAACCAGCAGACCGCCAGCAGCGACGCCATCATCACCAGCGCCAGCGGCGCCATCTGCCAGGTAAAGGCGGCGAACGATAACCCTGAACGTCCCCAGAGCAGAATGTTTTGCGGGTTGCCGATAGGGGTTAACAGCGAGCCCGCGTTGACGGCCAGCGCTTCAAAGATGATCAGCCGACTCACCGGGATCTCGCAAAGTTTACGCAGGGTGAGCGTCAGCGGCACGATGATAAACAGCGCCACATCGTTGGTGAGAAAGGTCGACAGCACCGCGGCGGAGAACACCATAAACAGCGACAGCCTGCGTTCGGTGGCAAACCGGCGCACCATTTTGCGCCCCAGCACGTCGAAGTAGCCGCTCAGCTCCACCCCTTTGGTGAGCATCATTAACCCGCTTAGCGTAATGATGGTGCGCCAGTCAATCGCCGCAGGCCAGGCCTTGGGCGCAAACGGTACAAAAAGGCTTAAACCTGCACCAATAATCAATAAGAGATGAAAGAAGCGATCGCGCGTGAGGGCCTGCAGTCCAGGGATTTTCATTCAGCGGAGGAACCATATTTAAGCGTAAACTCACGAAACTTCACCAGCGTCTCTTCGCTGACGTGGTGTTCCATTCCTTCCGCATCCCGACGGGCAATCTCCGGGCTTACGCCCAGCACCAGCAAAAAGTTCTCCACCAGTTGGTGGCGCTCGCGGCTCTCCTGCGCCAGCTTCTCCCCTTCCGGCGTCAGAAAGACGCCGCGCCACGGGATCATTTCGATTAAGCCGACGGAGGCCAGACGTTTTAACATCTTCGCAACGGTTGGCTGCGAAACCCCCAGCCTGGCCGCCATATCTACCTGACGTGCTTCCCCGACCTCGCGAATCAGATCGGAAATCAGCTCAACATAATCATCAATCAGTTCACGTCGGTGGGCTTCACGCACCTGACGAAAACCTTCGACGTGCTCTTCCACATTCACCAGTTGCGTCGTTTTTCTGATTGTTGGCTTACCTGCGCGACGGTTCATTGTACTTCCTCAGTGGGGTGACGCTTCCAGCGCCCGGTATCGAGAGCGCACATTGTAAACCATACCTCTACAAGCACAAAAAATTAACGAAATAGCCATAGCTATACAATATAGCCTGTGCTATATCTGTATGTAATGCAGTCACCCTTCACGGATCGAAGGGATCAAAAATCAGGAGGTCTTATGAACGAATTCAAGAGGTGTATGACCGTGTTTACTCACTCCCCCTTCAGGGTGCGCTTAATGCTGTTGAACATGCTGTGCGATATGTTTAACAACAAGCCGCATCAGGACGACAAACCTTCCCACTAAGCGGCGTTGCGGTACGCCGCTTCATTTTGCCGTCATATTCCCGCTGTAAACTGGCCTCCGGCCGCCCTATTCCCGGTTTTTTTTACGGATTTGCAATCCTCTTCGCAAAACATCTGCTTAGCAACGGTTGATATTATTTAGCGCTCGCACTATCTTCTTGCAGCCCTGCACAATTTGCGGCTCGCTGAAGCGGACCCTCATTCCCTCTCCACGCACTGTCAGGCAGGTTATGACCCTTGACGCCAGGGTGAGCACATGGCGTTTTTATGCATGATAGTGACCTATGAATTTAACCCTGATAGACACCGTTGTTACCCGCAGTCGGGCCTTAAGTCCGTGGACGGCATTCTACTTTTTACAATCCTTGCTGATTAACTTTGCGCTGGGTTACCCCTTCAGCCTGCTGTATGCCGTTGCGTTTACCTGCATTCTGCATTTGCTGTGGCGTACCGCGCCGCGCGCGCAAAAAACGTTAGTGGGCATCTGCTCCCTGATTGCAGCGCTCTATTTCCCGTTTGGTCAGGCTTACGGTTCGCCAAACTTTAATACCCTGCTGGCGCTGCACTCGACCAACATGGAAGAGTCGACCGAGATCCTGACGATCTTCCCGTGGTACAGCTACGTGGTCGGCCTCTTTATTTTTGCGCTTGGCGTTATAGCGGTGCGTCGTAAACCCGAAGAGAAAAAAGCGTGGGGAAAAATAGAGACGCTGTGTCTGGCATTCAGCGTAGTGACCTTCTTTGTCACCCCCGTGCAAAACCTGGCCTGGGGCGGCGTGTTCAAGCTGAAGGATACCGGCTATCCGGTGTTCCGCTTTGTAAAAGACGTTGTCGTCAATAACCAGGAAGTTCTCGACGAGCAGGCGCGCATGGCTGAGCTCTCCAATATGAAAGACACCTGGAACGTGCTGGCGGTGAAGCCGAAGTACCATACCTATGTGGTCGTCATCGGCGAAAGCGCACGCCGCGATGCGATGGGCGCGTTCGGCGGACACTGGGATAACACGCCGTTCGCCAGCGCCGTCAACGGTACCCTGTTTACCGATTATATTGCGGCCAGCGGCTCGACGCAGAAATCGCTCGGCCTGACCCTGAACCGCGTTGTCGACGGCAAACCACAGTATCAGGATAACTTTGTCACGCTGGCAAACCGTGCCGGTTTTCAGACGTGGTGGTTTTCTAATCAGGGGCAAATTGGCGAATACGATACCGCCATTGCCAGCATCGCGAAGCGTGCCGATGAAGTGCAGTTCCTGAAAAACGGTGATTTTGAAGCCGATAAAAATACCAAAGACGAAGCATTGCTCAAGATGACGGCGCAGGTTTTTGCCACGCAGCGCACGCAGCCACAGCTGATCGTCCTGCACCTGATGGGTTCGCACCCTCAGGCCTGTGACCGCACGCAGGGGAAATACGCCGAGTTTGTGCAATCTAAAGAGACCTCTTGCTATCTGTACACCATGACGCAAACCGACGAACTGCTCAGCAAGCTGTACGATCAGCTACGTAATACGGGTGAGAGTTTCTCGTTGGTTTATTTCTCGGATCACGGGCTGGCGTTTAAAGAGCGCGGTAAAGAGGTGCAGTATCTGGCGCACGACGATAAATTCCAGCAAAACTTCCAGGTACCGTTTATGGTGCTGTCGAGTGATGACAAGAAGCATCGTATTATCACCGCGCGCCGCTCGGCCAATGATTTCCTGACGTTCTTCTCGCAGTGGACGGGGATTTCAGCAGAGCAGATCAAAAATGCTTACCCGTTTATCTCAAACAAGAAAGCTCCCCCAGTGTACGTTACCAACTTCAAGTTACAGAAAGTTGACTATAACCATTTGGGTACGGATATTTTTGATATAAAGAGTAAGTAAGCTGTGCGGTCTGATGCCCTCACCCTGGCCCTCTCCCACAGGGAGAGGGAAAAAACATTAAAAACGGCAACCCATGGTTGCCGTTTTGCTTTTACCTTGCAAAAAAAAATCCGCCACATGGGCGGATTTTTTACTGGCTCACCGAAGTGATTAGAAGCGGTAACCTACGCCCGCGATCCAGGTGCCGACGTCAACGTTGCGGATACGGCTCTGCTCATAGGAGAAGTCCAGAGCAACGTCTTCGATTGGGTTGAACTGCAGACCCGCGCCATAGGAGAAGCCGTAGTCGCTGTTGCTTGCAGTGCGGTTCAGACCCTGGTTTTCGGTCTGCTGGAATTTACCGTAGCCAACACCTACAACACCGTAGATGCTTGCCCAGTCGTTGATACGGTAAGCTGGACCAGCGGTGATGCCGTAGTACTGGCCTTTGTTGTATGCGCCGTTTTCAGAACGATCTTTCTCGGTGTAGGTGAAAGAACCGATCACGCCCAGTGGGTTGTTATCCTGCTCGTAACGATACTTCAGGTTGAAACCGTTAGCTTTGTTCATTACGCCCTGCATATCGCTCTGAGCGTAACCACCGGTAACAGTGGAAGTAGCAGCTACAGCGGTACCTGCGGAAACAGCCAGTACAGCGGCCAGTGCTGAAAGACATGCAATTTTTTTCATAACCACCTCAAATGTGCTTCAAGTAAATCCGTAAGTTTTAAATATATCAAAAAAATTTGCGAAACTCTTTGTGATTCGTGATGTCTAACGGGACCTTTCCTGTAACAGAACGTTTCCAGCATCAGTTATCTTGTTCAAATCACAAAGGATTTCTGTTGCTAAATACTCATACTGCGCGTCAACGCCGTTACATTCATCCAGATTATTCCTAATCTGACAGGCGATAAAACCAGCAACGCTTATCCATTTTACGGATTTTCCCTGGTTTTTTTTCAACAGTAGCTCAACCGTTGCGCCATATTTCAATTACACTGCGGCTTTTACCCTATTTGACAAAAATTGACAGGAGAAAGGATGCCAGGGATATCCCGCACGTCATCGGTCTGGATGCCGGTTGCTGTAATTCTGATTGCGATGCTGTCTATACAGAGTGGCGCGTCCCTCGCGAAATCGCTCTTTCCACTGGTAGGCGCACCGGGGGTGACAGCCCTGCGTATCGCTTTGGGTACCCTGATCCTCGTGGTCATTTTTAAACCCTGGCGGTTGCGCGTCAAAAAAGAGCAGCGCCTCCCGCTGCTCTTCTACGGGCTGGCGCTGGGGGCCATGAACTATATGTTCTATCTCTCTATCCAGACCATTCCGCTGGGGATTGCCGTCGCGCTGGAATTTACCGGCCCGCTGGCGGTGGCTCTTTTCTCCTCCCGACGGCCTGTCGATTTTATCTGGGTGGTGTTAGCGGTTCTGGGGTTGTGGTTCCTCTTACCGCTGGGCCAGAGCGTCTCTGAAATCGACCTGACGGGTGCCGCGCTGGCTCTGGGCGCCGGAGCCTGCTGGGCGGTGTATATCCTCACGGGTCAGCGCGCCGGCGAAGAGCACGGCCCGGCGACCGTGGCGCTGGGCTCGCTCATTGCCGCCATCATCTTTGTTCCGCTGGGTATGGCTCAGGCGACAGACTCTATCTGGCAGTGGTCAGTAATGCCGGTGGGTTTTGCTGTCGCCATCCTCTCAACGGCTCTGCCTTATTCACTGGAGATGATTGCCCTCACGCGGCTGCCAACGCGCATCTTCGGTACCCTGATGAGCATGGAGCCTGCACTGGCCGCCATCTCCGGTATGGTATTCCTTGGGGAAACCCTCACCTTTACCCAGACGCTGGCGCTGTGCTCCATTATTGCGGCGTCGATGGGGTCAACGCTCACCATGCGCCCTGAGCCAAAAGTTGAGAAAGTGGACATCCGCTAATACCGTATATTCTGCATGGCCTCGGTGCCATGCAGAATAAAGGCCAGTTCTGTATTATTTATAATTTCTTACATTCTTCGTCATCGAAAAGTCATATTTCTCTCGCCCTTAATGGGAAATAGAGAATTAAGATTGATCTGTGTCAATTTTAAAAAACACCATATAGTTCAATCAGTTAATAATTCAACTCCCTTCTTGCTATTAAACCAATAGGCACAGCCAAACCGCAGGGAAAAAATCCGGTGCTATACTTAGTTCCGTAATTACCTGGGACATAAACATCAAGAGGATATGAGATTATGAGTACCGCTAAACTGGTGAAAACGAAAGCGTCTAATCTGCTTTATACCCGTAACGATGTATCGGACAGCGACAAAAAAGCAACGATTGAGTTGCTGAATCGCCAGGTGATCCAGTTCATCGATCTTTCGCTGATCACCAAACAGGCCCACTGGAATATGCGCGGTGCAAACTTTATTGCCGTTCATGAAATGCTGGATGGCTTCCGCACAGCACTGGTCACCCACCTGGACACCATGGCCGAACGCGCCGTGCAGTTAGGTGGTGTGGCGTTGGGTACCACGCAGGTGATTAACAGCAAAACGCCACTGAAAAGCTATCCGCTGGATATTCACACCGTTCAGGATCACCTGAAAGAGCTGGCAGACCGTTATGCGATTGTGGCTAACGACGTGCGTAAAGCGATTAGCCAGGCTAAAGACGAAGATACTGCGGATATCTTCACCGCCGCGTCTCGCGACCTGGATCAATTCCTGTGGTTTATCGAATCTAACATTGAATAATCCATAAGAATTTTCTATCGAACCCTCGCCTCCGGTGAGGGTTTTGCACATTTATGGTGCACACTTTTCCACTGAGACGCTGCAAAAGTGAAAGAAATGTAATAATCACCTCACACAACCGTTAACGGAAGATTGTTTTTTCATCATTATTTGCGCTAAATATCTCCCCGTCAGTTGAGCCAAACGACGCGCACCAAAACGGTGCTCCACCTTGGTGCAATCAGACATCATTGCCACGTTTATTGTGCAATGCATGACATCCTCCCCTTTGCAAAACAACAGCTTGTAAAGTTGGCACGATTTTTTCATTGTGCCTGTCGTTCTCGCAGGGGATCGCCCCGTGGATATAAAAGGAAATGCTATGAAGTCTGTATTAAAAGTTTCACTGGCTGCACTTACCCTGGCTTTTGCGGTCTCTTCTCAGGCCGCCGATAAACTGGTTGTAGCCACCGACACGGCGTTTGTTCCGTTTGAATTCAAACAGGGTGATAAATACGTTGGTTTTGATGTGGATCTGTGGGCCGCAATCGCAAAAGAACTCAAACTGGATTACACCCTGAAGCCAATGGACTTCAGCGGTATCATCCCGGCACTGCAAACCAAAAACGTAGACCTGGCCCTGGCAGGCATCACCATTACTGATGAGCGTAAAAAAGCGATCGACTTCTCTGACGGCTACTACAAAAGCGGCCTGCTGGTGATGGTCAAAGCTGACAATAACGACGTTAAAAGCGTGAAAGATCTCGACGGTAAAGTGGTGGCGGTGAAGAGCGGCACCGGCTCCGTTGATTACGCGAAAGCGAACATCAAAACCAAAGATCTGCGCCAGTTCCCGAACATCGATAACGCCTATATGGAACTTGGCACCAACCGTGCTGACGCGGTTCTGCACGATACGCCTAACATCCTCTATTTCATCAAAACCGCAGGTAACGGTAAGTTCAAAGCGGTCGGTGAGTCTCTGGAAGCACAGCAGTACGGTATTGCCTTCCCGAAAGGCAGCGACGACCTGCGTACGAAAGTTAACGGTGCGCTGAAAACCCTGAAAGAGAACGGCACGTATAACGAAATCTACAAAAAATGGTTCGGTACCGAGCCTAAATAATTTTACCTGAATTCAGGTTTGTAACGCCCGGTGACGCTCATGCTTACCGGGCCTACGTTTTTCGTTTTTCACCACGGTATACAGGAATACATCATGCAGTTTGACTGGAGCGCCATCTGGCCTGCCATTCCTCTCTTGCTTGAAGGCGCTAAAATGACCCTGTGGATTTCGGTCCTCGGTCTGGTTGGCGGGTTGATTATCGGTCTTGTCGCCGGTTTCGCCCGCACCTACGGTGGCTGGATTGCAAACCACATCGCACTGGTTTTCATCGAAGTGATCCGCGGCACGCCTATTGTCGTACAGGTCATGTTCATCTACTTCGCCCTGCCAATGGCCTTCACCGACCTGCGCATCGACCCGTTCAGCGCCGCCGTCGTGACCATTATGATCAACTCAGGTGCCTACATCGCGGAAATTACGCGCGGTGCGGTGCTGTCGATTCATAAAGGCTTCAGTGAAGCGGGTCTGGCGTTAGGTCTTTCGCGTCGCGAAACCATCCGTCACGTAATTCTGCCTCTGGCGCTGCGCCGCATGCTGCCGCCGCTGGGCAACCAGTGGATCATCAGTATCAAAGACACGTCGCTGTTCATCGTTATTGGCGTTGCTGAACTGACCCGCCAGGGCCAGGAGATCATTGCTGGCAACTTCCGTGCGCTGGAAATCTGGAGTGCGGTAGCCGTTGTCTACCTGATTATCACTCTGGTTCTGAGCTTCGTTCTGCGTCGTCTTGAAAGAAGGATGAAAATCCTGTGATTGAATTTAAAAACGTATCCAAGCACTTTGGTCCAACCCAGGTGCTGCACAATATCGATCTGAGCATCAAACAGGGTGAAGTGGTTGTGATTATCGGGCCCTCTGGCTCCGGTAAATCCACGCTGCTGCGCTGCATCAATAAGCTGGAAGAGATCACCAGTGGCGATCTGATCGTCGATGGTCTGAAAGTGAATGATCCGAAAGTGGATGACCGTCTGATTCGTCAGGAAGCGGGCATGGTGTTCCAGCAGTTTTACCTGTTCCCGCACCTGACGGCGCTGGAAAACGTGATGTTTGGCCCGCTGCGCGTACGCGGTGCCAACAAAGCGGCGGCGGAAGCGCTGGCTAAAGATCTGCTGGCGAAAGTGGGCCTCGCAGAACGTGCTCACCACTACCCTTCTGAACTTTCCGGTGGACAACAGCAGCGTGTGGCTATCGCCCGCGCGCTGGCGGTTAAACCGAAAATGATGCTGTTTGATGAGCCAACCTCCGCACTCGACCCGGAGCTGCGCCACGAGGTGCTGAAAGTCATGCAGGATCTGGCCGAAGAAGGCATGACGATGGTGATCGTGACCCACGAAATCGGCTTCGCTGAGAAAGTGGCGTCCCGCCTTATCTTCATTGATAAAGGCCGTATCGCAGAAGACGGTAACCCGCAGGCGCTGATTGCAAACCCGCCAAGCCAGCGTTTGCAGGAGTTCCTGCAGCACGTCTCCTGATTACCAGACCTCTGAAATGCAAAGCCGGGCATGCCCGGCTTTTTTACGCCAGATTGTTCCCAAAACACGCCCTTCGCTCCCTGCCCTCTATACTTATCATTTTGTTCGACATTTTCACCGGAGGGCACCGTGCCGTGGATCCTGCTGTTGTTGCTTAGCTTGTTTAGTGCGCCATCGATAGCCGTTGCTATCCCCGGCGTAACCACCGGAACGTCCACTGCGCAGCAAAAAACGCCTCCACCGGAACCGGATGCAGAAGAGAAAAAAGCCGCCTACAGTGCCCTTGCCGATGTGCTGGAAAACGACACCTCCCGGCAAGAGTTAGTCGATCAGCTGCGAAAAATTGCCGCCACACCGCCCCAGGAGCCCGTTCCAACCATCACCCCGCCGCCGGTAGAAGAGCAAAAAACGGTGCTGGAAAATGTGACTGAGGTTAGCCGCCACTATGCCGATGCCCTCTCCTCGCGCTTTGCCCAGCTCTATCGCAACCTGATGGGCTCTTCGCACAAGCCCTTTAACCCCCGTACGTTTACCGCGGCTGCCACGCAATTTTTACTGCTGGCGTCCGCCGTCTTCATTTTTTACTGGCTGGTGCGCCTGTGCGCGTGGCCCCTGTACCGAAAAATGGGGCAATGGGGTCGCAAGAAGAATCAGCAGAAAAGCAGCTGGTTGCATCTGCCGCTGATGATCGCCGCCGCGTTTATCATTGATTTACTGCTGCTGGCGCTGACGTTGTTTACAGGGCAATTGCTGGCCGACAGGCTGAATACCGGCAACAAAACTATCGCCTTCCAGCAGGCGCTGTTTCTGAATGCCTTCGCCGTAATTGAGTTCTTTAAGGCGCTGCTGCGGCTGATATTTTGCCCACGCGTGCCGGATCTTCGCCCTTTCACTATTCGGGATAGCAGCGCCAGATACTGGGCGCTGCGTCTGAGCGTGCTCAGCGGGTTGATTGGTTATGGTCTGCTGGTTGCCGTGCCAATCATCTCCAACCAGGTGAACGTCCAGTCTGGTGCGCTGGCGAATGTGCTGATTATGATCTGCATTACCGTCTGGGCGCTCTACCTCATCTTCCATAACAAAAAGACGATCACCGAGAGCTTGCTGCATCTGGCCGACCGTTCCCTCTCGTTCTTTAGCCTCTTTATTCGCGCTTTTGCCATGGTGTGGCACTGGCTGGCCAGCGCTTACTTCATTGTGCTGTGCTTCTTCTCGCTGTTCGATCCCGGCAACAGCCTGAAATTTATGATGGGTGCCACGTTTAAAAGCCTGGCCATTATTGGCGTCGCGGCCTTTGTTTCCGGCCTGCTCTCTCGCTGGCTATCGAAAACCATTACCTTGTCTGCTCAGGTCCAGCGCAATTACCCGGAGCTGCAAAAACGGGTGAACGGCTGGCTTTCGGTTTCACTGAAGGTGGCGCGCATTCTCACCGTCTGTGTGGCGATTATGCTGCTGCTCAATGCCTGGGGACTGTTCGATTTCTGGAACTGGCTGCACAACGGCGCTGGGGAAAAGACCGTTGATATTTTAATTCGTATCGCGCTGATCCTGTTCTTCTCTGCCGTAGGCTGGACGCTGCTGGCCAGCCTGATTGAGAACCGCCTGGTCTCTGACATTCACGGCAGGCCGCTGCCAAGCGCGCGTGCCCGCACCTTGCTCACCCTGTTCCGCAACGCGCTGGCGGTTATCATCAGTACCATCACGATTATGATTGTGCTTTCGGAAATCGGCGTGAATATCGCGCCACTGCTGGCCGGTGCGGGTGCGCTGGGTCTGGCTATCTCCTTCGGCTCGCAGACGCTGGTGAAGGACATCATCACCGGTATCTTTATTCAGTTTGAAAACGGCATGAACACCGGGGATCTGGTGACCATCGGGCCGCTGACCGGCACCGTTGAGCGAATGTCGATTCGATCCGTCGGCGTGCGCCAGGACACCGGGGCGTACCATATTATTCCGTGGTCATCGATTACCACCTTCGCCAACTTCGTCCGGGGTATTGGCTCGGTGGTGGCAAATTACGATGTCGATCGTCATGAAGATGCCGATAAAGCCAAACAGGCGCTGCGGGATGCGGTAGATGAGATGATGACCATGGAGGATATTCGCGGCCTGGTGATTGGCGAGCCGTCGTTTGCCGGTATTGTCGGGCTGACCAACACCGCCTTTACCCTGCGCGTGTCGTTCACCACCCAGCCGCTCAAACAGTGGACGGTACGTTTTGCCCTCGACAGCATGGTGAAAAAACACTTTGATCTGGCGGATGTGCGTATGCCGGTGCAGACGTATCAGGTGCTGCCGCCGCCTGCCTCGCCGCTCCCTCCGCAGGAGCCGACGCTGTAACCGAGCCGGGTGGCGGCTTCGCCTTACCCGGCTTACGACGGCGTGCTATTTGCGACGTTTGTTATCGTCCATAAACGTCCAGGCGATAAAGCGGCTCTGTTTTTGTCCCTGCGCCATCTCTTTTTTCACCACCTTCACGGCACCGGCTTCGGTCAGCGCGCGGTAGAGCGGCGGCAGGTTATCGCCGCGCGAAACCAGGGTGGTAAACCATTTCACCTGGCGGGCAAACTGTTTACTTTCCGCGATCATGCGCAGGATAAACGCCACCTCGCCCCCTTCGCACCACAGCTCCTGCTGCTGGCCGCCGAAGTTGAGCGCGCCATCTTCAGCCTGACCCAGATTGCGACGCTTACGTTCGCTCCCGGCGCGGGCGGCAGCCGCTGAATCATGGAATGGCGGGTTGCAGAGGGTGGCGTCGTAGTGCTCGTTCTTGTGGATAATGCCGTTGAAAATAGAGGCGGCATCTTTCTGACGGCGTAAGCGAATAGACCGACTTAAGCCAGGATTGGCATTAATGATCGCCTGCGCGCTGGCAAACGCCTCAGCGCCAATTTCGCTCCCGGTAAAGCGCCAGTGATATTCATGCACGCCGATGAGCGGATAAATCAGGTTCGCGCCGGTCCCAATATCCAGAACCGTGGCCTGCTGAGGAATAACGCCGCCACGATCGTCAGCCAGAAGATCGGCAAGATAGTGGAGATAATCGGCACGCCCCGGCACGGGCGGGCAGAGAAAGCCTTCCGGGATATCCCAGTGCGTAACGCCGTAAAAATGCGCCAGCAGGGCTTTATTCAGCATTTTTACCGCCTGCGGGTCGGCAAAGTTGACCGAAGGCTCACCGGCTGGGGTCTGCACGATGTAGTCCTGCAGCGGAGGGCAGCTCTGGCATAACGCCTTCATGTCATAGCGGCTGCGGTGGCGATTTCGCGGGTGTAATCCCGGCTTGGAAGTCATGGCATTCTCCTTTAAACAGCGGCGTAAGATACCCTGTGCGGGAGCAACGGTAAATATCTCTCTGCTGTGCGCAAAAAAACGCCATAAATCAGTGACCTTTATGTCGCTGATCTGTCAGCGAATTGTCAATTTATATCGTTCAAAAAATAAGCAGATCATCATCAAATTTTTGCGCTAAATCACACTCGTCAGGCTTCTAAACTTAAAGGGAATCACCTGTTGTTTCCCCCTGAGGATGTGATTATGAAAAAATACCTGACTCTTGTTGTTATCGCTGGCGCGCTGGCAAGTGCGTCATTTTCTGCCATGGCCGTTCAGTCACTGACCGAAAGTACCGATACCAGCCAGCTGCGCCCTGCAGGCACCGTCTCGGTAAGTCGTGCAAGTAACCTTGACGATCTGCAAAACAAGCTGGCCGAAAAAGCGCGCGAAGAAGGTGCGAAAGGCTTCGTGGTGAATTCCGCCGGCGGCGATAACCATATGTATGGCACAGCAACCATCTATAAATAAGTTCCCCTTCCGAGAACCACTGCATCTGGCTGACAGATGCAGTTCTCAACTCCCGTCTTGACTGTACGTTTTTTGACCCCACATTAATAAGATACACACCGAACGTGAGGATAAGCCATGGCTTCCGGATGGGCGAATGATGACGCCGTTAACGAACAGATCAACAGTACCATTGAAGATGCCGTTGCCCGTGCTCGCGGTGAAATTCCGCGCGGGGAAAGTTTAACGGAATGCGAAGAGTGCGGAGAAACGATTCCGGAAGCGCGCCGTAAAGCCATGCCCGGCGTACGGTTATGTGTCTCCTGTCAGCAGAATAAAGATTCAAAAAACAAATCACATTCAGGATATAATCGCAGAGGATCGAAAGACAGCCAGTTACGTTGACTTTCCTTTACCGAAGTTCACCGCGCAAGCGATTTCCTTTACGCTCACGATTTTTTAACAGGCGCGTAGCAAAATGTGCCATGAATCATGCGTCTGTAAACCGGAGCGACAAGAACTGTAAATTGCCCTTCTGAATTTATTAATATTCAATAAGTTATTTGTCATTCAATTTTTTTGAGCAACCACGTCAATTCTCTTCGATTTTATCTGCCGAAAAAAAACGTGATACTTATCACATCGACGGAACATCGTCCCCTTAACAGAAAAACCTGCGAGAGATTAATTATGAAAACCATCAAATATGCTGTTGCTGCTGTTGCCCTGTCCGCTCTGTCTTTTGGCGCTTTCGCTGTAGAGCCCGTTTCTTCTGCTCAGGCACAGAACATGAATAAAGTAGGTGTGGTGAGTGCTGATGGCGCAACCACGCTGGACGGTCTGGAAGCCAAACTGGCTGAAAAAGCCGCTGCGGCCGGTGCAAGCGGATACACCATTACATCCGCTAACGGCAATAACAAGCTGAGCGGCACTGCGGTTATCTACAAATAATCGACTGAATTAATGCTCCACCCTCACCATACCCTCTGGTGAGCTGCTCCAACCCTCATTGACCCTGTTGTTACCCTTGCTTGCCCGTCCGCCACTGGACGGGCTTTTTTTTGCCTAAAACGCCTGTTCCACACGGGCTAACCCCGCCTGGACAGACTCCACTTCACCGGTTGCCAGCAGGCAGCAGGCCATCTGCAGCTTAAGGGTGTGCGGAACAGGGACATTGCCGGCAAGGCACTGCTCAATCCAGTGCGCAGTCGTGTGCGGATCTTTTGCCTCCGGCAACACCACATCCACATTCTCTTCACCCCGCTCCAGCACGGGTCGCGTGCCGGCGGCATCAATCAGCACCAGCTGCGGGCAGCGCTGCGGATTGGCGTAAACTTCCCCTTCGGTGCCGTGCATCAGCAGCGCCCTGCCGCCGATATCTTCAAAGAACTTGCCCACCCGCGTGACATACTCCGGGTGCGATACGCTGGAGAGGCGCAGGACATCCGCTTCACCAAACGGCGTCGCCAGTTTCGCCAGGGTGTGCGCACTGTTGCGCACACCCATGCGCCAGCGCATATCCAGCTGTTTTTCCAGCGGCGGACAGAGCGCCTTAACCGGAATAAAGACCGGCTGATGACCATCCAGCTTTGCCTGTGCCTGTCCGGCGTGCAGGGTTGGCTCGATACCTAACATGCCAAAAATGGTCTCCGTCAGGACGCGAGTCGGATCTTCGCTAACGCCATGGACAACTACCGGGAACCCGAGCTTATGCAGCAGAATAGCCAGCAGTGGCGTCAGATTCGCCTGTTTGCGCGCGCCGTTGTAGGTAGGGATGACAATCGGCATCGGTCTGGCTACCGGTGGCGTTAAGCGCAGCGTTTGCGCCTGCATCGCGTCATAAAAACCGCGCATCTCCGCTTCGCCTTCACCTTTAATGCGTAGCGCAATCAGGATACCGCCCATCTCCAGATCGGGCACGTCGCCGTTAAGCATATGGGTGTACAGCGCACGGGCCGTTTCCTGATCCAGGTCGCGGGCATGGTTTTTTCCCCGCCCTACCTCTTTGATAATTTTACGATAGTCCACGACATCTCTCCTTGCGGCTCTTTGCAGATACTATAGCCCTGATAAATGCCTGGCGGGTAATCATTTTCCTTTCTCTCCCGACACCCTGACAAACGCCCTTCGAGGGTAAAAATGGTCTGAAGATAAATTGAACGAAAAATAGTTCTCAGCGATAGTTCATGCCGAATTAATCAGCCACGTGATGATTAATACCTGAAGTGCCATACTTTCATTCAGAGGATTTAAATGAAAAAAATGATTATTGCGGGGATCGCCGCCGGGATGGCGTGTGCTTCCGTTTCTGTATTTGCGTCCAGTGGTGAAGGTCAAATTAATTTCACAGGTGAGATTATTGATTCTGCATGTACTGTGGTAAACGGTTTAAGCAATCCGCTTAATGTTTCATTAGGTAAGGTGTCTAAATCTGCATTTACCGGAAGTGGTTCGACGACCTCAACAACCCGCTTTAGTATTCAGTTAAAAGATTGTCCTGAAACGGTTACCAGCGCCTCGGTGACATTCGGCGGGACGCCTGACAGTAACAACAAAGATATTCTTGCTGTGACATCAGGAACCGGTTCGGCGTCAGGAGTGGGTGTTCAGTTGCTGGATAAAACGGAAAATCCACTGAGCTTATATACGGCCTCTGCTGCGTATACGCTCACGCCAGGTACCACAACAAACGATCTGCAGTTTGGCGCACGTTATATCCAGACCGGAGGAACGGTGTCTGCCGGACTGGCGAATGCCGCGTCTACCTTCACTATCGTTTACAACTAATAAAACAGATATTAGCTACCCCAGTGGCTAATATCTGTTATTGCTTTATTACGGTGTCACTATGCGAAAATATCTTCTGGCCTCCTCTTTTTTATTTATTGCCTCCGTTGCCCATGCGGGTATTACCATTGGCGGCACACGCGTGGTCTACCCAGAAAGTAAAAAAGAATCCTCTATTGGGATCACCAACCCGGACAATCTCGATTATCTGGTGCAGTCATGGGTCGAGACGGAAGATAACGCACGTGAGAAAGCACCGTTCCTGATCACGCCGCCGCTGTTTCGCCTTGATGCGAAGCAAGAGAACGTTCTGCGCATCATCAGAACCGGGGGAAACTTACCTGCCGATCGCGAATCGCTGTTCTGGCTGAATATTAAATCCATACCCTCTTCTGCGCGCAATGAGAGCGTTAATACGCTGCAGATTGCGATTAAAACCCGCATTAAGCTGCTTTATCGCCCGTCAGGTATTACCGGAAAACCGGAAGATGTCGCCACGCAATTATCCTGGCACACCCGGGGAAACCAGCTGATTGTCGAAAACCCCACGCCGTTTTATATGAATTTCCAGGAAATAACGCTCGACGGTAAAAAGGTCGATAAAGCCACCTATGCCGGCCCAAAAAGTGAAACCCATTTCGCGACACCAGGAAATATTACAGCACACACCGTAAGCTGGAAAATCATCAATGATTACGGCGGTATTAGCCAGTCCTATAGCGCACAGATTAAATAACGTCTGGAATAGCGAAAATCGTTATGAGCTGGGACTACTCCACCGAACCACCCAAACAGCACGGACGCTCAATGCTTATTGCATTGGGCTGCACGCTGTTGGGTGTGTGCGTGCAAAAAGTTCTGGCCGATGATTATTTCAACCCGGCGCTACTGGATATTGATAACCCAGGCCAGGGTAAAACCGACCTCAGTATTTATGAGATTGGTCCCGGTCAGGCTCCCGGTAAATATCACGTTGATGTCTACGTCAACAATAATAAAGTGGCAAGCAAAGAGATTGAGTTCACGCTGAAGAAAGACGCCAGCGGTAAATCAACCCTGCAGCCGTGCCTTAGCGCCGCCCAGTTAAAAAGCTTCGGTATTAATACCGAAAAATTCGGGCAGGACGATAAGGCGCAGTGCATTGACCTGAGCGTGATCCCCTCCGCCAGCGCAACGTTTCATGTTAATCCGCAGCAGCTGCTGTTAAGCATTCCCCAGACCGCAATTACTCAGGTACCGCGTGATTACGTCGACCCGCAGGAATATGACGAGGGAATTAACGCCCTGCTGCTCAATTACAGCTTCACCGCCGGGAACAACCGCGGCAAAGGTGAAAACGGTAGCGATCAGCGCAGCGAGTTTCTTAACCTGCGTCCGGGTCTTAACCTCGGGGCGTGGCGTTTTCGTAACTACTCCACCTGGAGCAAAACCAGCGGTGACGGTGACGCAGAGAGCCAGTTTTCTTCGGTCTATACCTACGCCCAGCGCGATATTATCGCCCTTGGCGGGAACGTCACATTCGGCCAAAGCTCTTCCCCTTCCGATGTGTTTGACAGCATCTCTTACACCGGGGCGCAGATCGCCTCGGATGACGACATGCTCCCGGACAGCATGAAGGGCTTTGCGCCGGTGATCCGCGGTACGGCGCACAGTAACGCCCAGGTTATCGTTCGCCAGAATGGTTACGTCATTTACCAGAACTATGTCGCTCCCGGCGCGTTCGAGATTAACGATCTCTACCCCACCGGCGGAAGCGGCGATTTGAACGTCACCGTGAAAGAGACGGACGGCAGCGAACAGCATTTTGTGGTGCCTTATGCGTCGGTGCCGGTGTTGCAGCGTGAAGGCCGCTTTAAATACAGCCTCACCGCGGGGCGCTATCGCAGCTATGACAACGACGTCGAAAAAACCCCGTTTATGCAGGGTACGGCAATCTACGGCTTGCCTTACGGCTTTACGGTCTACGGCGGCGTGCAGGCAAGCCAGTATTACGATGCGCTGGCGCTGGGGGTCGGCAAGAATATCGGCGATCTCGGGGCCTTTTCGGTGGATGTCACCGACGCCAAATCAGAGATGCAGGATCAGGCCCCCACTCGCGGGCGCTCCTGGCGCATCCGCTACAGCAAAGATTTCGCCACCACCGGTACCCATTTTTCCATTACCGGCTATCGCTATAACAGCAAGGGGTTCTACACCCTGCAGGACACGCTGGATTCCCATACCCGTAATGACGACTGGGAAACGCCGGACACGCGCCGCAGCCGCGAGGAGGCGACTGTCGACCAGTCCCTGGGCGGGGCGTTTGGTTCCCTGACGTTAAGCCTGGTCAAAGAGAACTACTGGAATTCAAGCCAGGGGATGACCTCACTGAACCTCGGCTACAACAACTCCTGGCACGGCATCAGCTACGGTCTCAGTTACGGACTGGATAAAAACACGCGTGACAGCGGGGATGATAATAATGAGAAAACCAGCGAGCAGACGATTGCATTTAACGTCTCCGTTCCGCTCGATCGCTGGCTCAGCAACACCTGGGTGAACTACAACCTGAACAGCACAAAGCACGAAACAACCCAAAGCGTGGGTCTGAACGGCACGGCGCTGGCCGGTAATAACCTCAGTTGGGGGGTTCAGCAGGGCCATAGTCAGAGCAGCGGGGACAGCACCAGTCTGAATGCCGATTATAAAGGCACCTACGGCGAAGTGAGCGCCGGGTATTCACAGGATAACCAGCAGCAACAGCTCAATGTCGGTCTTCAGGGCAGCATGATCGCCCATGCGCACGGCATCACCCTCGGTCAGCCGATGGGTGAGACCGCTGCGCTGATCGAAGCGCCGGGCGCAGACGACACCAATGTCACCAATCAGACAGGCATCAACACCGATTATCGCGGCTATGCCATTGTGCCGTACGTTTCGCCATACCGTCACAACACCCTCGCGCTGAACACCGAAACCTTGCCGGAAAATGCCGATATCGACCAGGCCGCAAAAACGGTGACACCAACGCGCGGCGCCATTGTGCGAGCACATTATGAAACGCACGTAGGCAGTCGGGTGTTGATGACACTAAAACGCGCGGATGGTCGCCCGATCCCCTTTGGCGCAACGGCATCTCAGGCCCATCAGGACGGTGAATTTATCGTAGGCGACGGCGGGCAGGTGTACCTCACCGGTATGCACGAGACAGGTACGGTTAACGTCAGCTGGGGGAAAACCGCCGACAGCCATTGCAAGGCAACTTATCACCTGCCCACCAAAGCCGACGGCCCTGTTCTTAACGTTACGGCGCAGTGTGTATGACCCTTCCCGAGGAAAAAATGAACATGTGTAGTTATGTCTTCGCACTGCTGGTTTTACTCACGAGCGCGTGTCTGGTGCCACATGCCCAGGCGGCAACCTCCTGTGACAGCGCCGATCTGCCTTATACCCTTGATGCGGGCACGCTTTCTGTACCCACAACACTCGATATTGGCGGCGTCATCCCGGGTTCGGCAAAGACCCATACCGTTAACGGCAGCTGTACCGGCACGATGACGAATCACACCCTTATTTCCTGCTATTACGGAACGGGAACGGAAGTGCCTGGCATGCCGGGCGTGTATACCACCAATGTTGACGGCATCGGCATTGAGCTTCTGAACAGCAGCGGGCAGATCGTTCGCGGCAAAGGGTACTCATGCGATACAACCGCCACGCCCATTGGGACGGTCAGCAGCGACAGCGGACAAACATTTTCTTTCAGCTACACCCAGCGGTTAATCAAAACGGCATCACATATCGGTAGCGGTACCCTTTCGCTCGCGCAGGATCCCTATGGATTCGGGGTTTTTAACTCTGTGGGGATTTCTGGTGCACGTAATACCAGCCACTATTCCGCCACGGTCAGCGAAAGAACGGCGACCTGTTCTATTGATCCGCTAAATCTGACGGTGACCCTCGGCAATTTCCCGGTGTCGCAATTTACCCACGTGGGCAGCTATACGGCCTGGAAGTATTTCAACATCACCGCCACCTGTACCGAAGAGGTCAATCTTACGGCCTCGGTAACCAGCGCAAATGGCATCAACAGCCAGTATGCAGATGTCCTGAACCTGACGCCCGGCAGCGACAGCGCCACGGGCGTGGGGGTGAGAATGCTGCTTGACGGTGTCGATCTTAAATACGACTACCCAATCCCGGTGGGTGGAAGAGCCGAACCAGGCGTTCCGGATGTGATCCCCTTCGCGGTGCAGTATTACCAGACGGATGCCAGCGTCACGGCGGGGAAAGCCAATACGATTGCCACCATCGATCTTGAATACCAGTAACGGAGCGAAGATGAAAACGTTATCCCTGTTGCTCGCTCTGACGAGCCTCTCTGTGGGCGCGACCGACGTGACGCTCAATATCGAAGGGAATATTTACGACACCACCTGCCAGGTAGACAGCGCCAGCCAGAACATGGTGGTGGATCTGGGACAGGCCGTCGCCAGTGATTTTAAGGATATCGGCGACACCGGCCCGTGGAAAAACTTCGATTTAAAGCTCACCAATTGTCCGCCCACGCTGACGGTTGCCACCATCAGCGTTGACGGCCCCCGCGATACGGACCACCCCTTTAAATTCGCCAATAGTGGCACCGCCAAAGGGGTGGCATTAGAGCTGGCCGACCGTCTGGATTACATCGTGCTTGCCCCCGAAGCCCGCTTTAGCGTGGTGATTGACGCCGGTACCCACACCGCCGATTTTCCCATGGCGGCACGCTATTACGCTACCGCCCTGCCTGTGACGGCGGGTACCTTCAACAGCGTTGTTCAGGCCACCTTTACTTACCAGTAGGACCGCGCCCCTTAGCACGGATGCTTTTCCGACGCCCGGCAGTCTGTTTTGCCGGGCGTTTTTTTATTTCAGGCACCTCCGGCTGTTCTATCGGGAACACCGGCAGGGCATTTAGCAGGCGCTGACCATAGTTTTTGGTGAGCAGACGCTTGTCGTAGATCACCACTTCGCCCCAGCAACCGTGGCTACGAATCAGACGACCCACCTGCTGAATCAGGTTAAACGACGCCGCCGGGAGACTTTGAACCTCAAACGGATAGCGGTTGAGGCTTTTCAGCCATTCTCCTTCGGTGATCACCACCGGGCTGTCGATGGGTGGGAAGGCGATTTTATGAATATGCACCTGGGTCAGATAGTCGCCCTTCAGATCCAGACCTTCCGCAAAAGACTGTAACCCCACCAGCACGCTGCGCTCGCCGTTATCGATGCGCTGGCGGTGGAGCTCTACCAGCCGATAGCGCGGCTGATCGCCCTGCACCAGCAGCAGTAAACGCAGATCGGTAACATGTTCCAGAAAGCGCTGCATGGCGCGTCCGCTGGCAAACAGCACCAGCATGCCGGGGTATTTTTTACTCTCCAGCTGTTCGCGGAAATAGGCGGCCATTTCGGCAATATGCTGCTCTTCGTTATCGATAAGCGGCTCGTAGCGCATGCGCGGGATCACCAGCTTGCCCTGCTCGCAGTGGTTAAACGGCGAGTCCAGCGCCACGAAACGGTCCCCCGCTTTTTCTTTCAGGCCGCTCATCTCCTGCAGCCGCGAGAAGCTGTTCAGGGAACGCAAGGTCGCTGACGTTACCACCACGTGCGGCACGCTGCGCCAGATCAGCTTTTCCAGCTGATCGGCCACGCGGATGCCCACGCAGTGGAAAAAGAGGTGCACCTGCCCGTCTCTCACTTCGCGGGTGGCCCATTTGGTGACCGGCGCGCCGGACGCCTGCGCCATTGAGGCCAGCCGCCAGAGTTTGCTTTGCGCTTCAAACATGCCCAGCGCACGGTTCATTTGCAGCAGAATACGGTGCAAACGCACCACGTCATGGGTGCCGGTCTTTTCACTGAGATCGTTTAAGAACATCTCGGCCAGGCCGCGCAGCATTTCCAGATGCTTCGCCAGCTGCTGGCAGATCTCCATCACCTCGTCCGGCAACTCCCCCATGGCAAAACGGTGCTCTGCCTCCTGAGTCGCCGGGAGATACAGATTCAGAATGTTGTTCAGGGATGCGATAAGGCCGTAGACCTCTTCACAGTGTTCACTCAGACGCTCGGGCACCGCCAGCGGCGGCGTGGTTTTGGGACGGAACTGCTCCATGCAGGTGGCCACCAGCTTGCAGAACAGATCGAGCTGCAGGCGGAACCACGGGGCCGTGATTTCAGCACTCATCTCCAGCGCATCCCGGGCTACGTCAGGCAAATGGTGGCCTTCATCAAGCACCAGCAGCAGGTTTTTCGGCTCCGGCAGCACCGCCTCGCTCTCCAGCGCCGCCATCACCAGCGCATGATTGGCGACCACCACTTCCGCTTCCTGGATCTCCCGCCGGGCGACAAAAAACGGGCACTCGCGGTAGTAGTGACAATTACGGTTGAGGCAGCTGGCTTTATCGGTGCTGAGCCTGCGCCATAAATCATCGCCGATGGCCTGGCTGGTGTGATCGCGCAAACCGTCCCACCTGTAGCTGTCGAGATCGGCTTTCAGCTTCGCACACTGTTCCTGCTCCGCCTTGTTGTTTGGCGTCAGTTCGTCATCAAGAAACGCCAGCAGATCCTGCTGGGTGGGCTCACTGCTGGCGAGCGCCGCCAGGTTACGCGGGCAGACATAACGTCCGCGGCCAAAGGCGGCGGTAAAACGCAGCTCGGGGATAATTTTGCGCAGCAGCGGCAGGTCTTTGCTGAAGATCTGATCCTGTAGCGCCACGTTAGCGGTGCTGACCACCAGCGTCTTTTGTTCTTCCCGCGCAATAGCGATGCCCGGGATTAAATAAGAGAGGGTTTTACCGACCCCGGTTGGCGCTTCAATCGCCAGATGTCGCCCGTCATCACCGGCGAGCGTTTTTGCCACATCGGCAATCATCTGCCGCTGTGGTGCCCGGGGGATAAAGTCGGGGATCTGCTGCTGGAGTGCCTTATACCAGGCACCAATCTGCGCTTTCAGCGCCGCGGTTAAAGCCATCGGAAAACCTGAAATACTGTATAAACAGCCACTATTGTGGCACTTTATTTTCGTCGCCGCAAAAAGAAAAGCCCGGCTTTACGGCCGGGCTTCCAGATTACTGTGGGTTAGCCGGTTTACGCGGACGGCGACGGCGCTGCCCTTCTCCTGCCGGTTTCCCTTCGCCGTCGCGGCGAGGCGGTTTATTGCCCGACTTCGGCGCGCCGCCTTCGGCACGGCGTGGCTGCTGCTGACCACGGCCGCCGCCCTGACCGCGTCCACCGCCGCCACGCTGCTGGCGACCATTCTGAATTGGCTCCGCTTTAATGGACGGATCCACTTCGTATCCCGGCGTTTCAATACGCGGGATCTCTTTCTTCAGCAGACGTTCGATATCGCGCAGCAGTTTGTGTTCATCCACGCAGACCAGCGAGAGCGCTTCGCCAGTAGCCGCCGCACGACCGGTACGGCCGATACGGTGAACATAGTCTTCCGGCACGTTTGGCAGCTCGTAGTTCACCACGTGCGGCAGCTCTTCAATGTCCAGACCACGGGCAGCGATGTCGGTTGCCACCAGCACGCGGATATCACCGGATTTAAAGTCCGCCAGCGCACGGGTACGCGCCCCCTGGCTCTTGTTACCGTGGATAGCCGCACTGCGAATACCGTCTTTGTTCAGCTGTTCCGCCAGGTGGTTTGCACCGTGCTTGGTACGGGTAAAGACCAGCACCTGCTGCCAGTTACCCTGACCAATCATCTGGGAGAGCAGTTCCCGCTTACGCTTTTTATCAACGAAGTGCACGTGCTGGGTCACCTGCTCAGAGGCGGTGTTGCGGCGCGCCACTTCAACTTCCAGCGGGTTATGCAGCAGCTTTTCAGCCAGCGCTTTGATATCGTCGGAGAAGGTCGCGGAGAACAGCAGGTTCTGACGGCGCGGCGGGAGCTTAGCCAGCACGCGGCGAATATCGTGGATAAAGCCCATGTCGAGCATGCGGTCGGCTTCGTCCAGCACCAGAATTTCGACGTTATCTAGCTTCACGGCGTTCTGATGTTCCAGATCCAGCAGACGGCCCGGCGTTGCCACCAGCACGTCCACGCCGCCGCGCAGTTTCATCATCTGTGGGTTAATGCTCACACCGCCAAAAACCACCAGCGAACGAATGTTGAGATAGCGGCTGTAATCACGCACGTTCTCGCCAATCTGCGCCGCCAGCTCGCGGGTTGGGGTGAGGATCAGCGCACGAACCGGGCGACGCCCCTTCGCGTGCGGCTGATTTTTTACCAGCAGCTCTAACAGTGGCAGGGTGAAGCCTGCGGTTTTACCGGTCCCGGTCTGGGCACTGGCCATCAGGTCACGGCCCTGCAGAACGGCAGGGATCGCCTGCTGCTGGATTGGGGTTGGCTCAACGTAGCCCTGCTCTGCGATCGCGCGCAGAATTTCCGGGTTCAGGCCAAGGGAATCAAAAGACATAAAAACTCCGAACCGCCCCGACCATCACAGGTGTAGTTTTCAGGGAGATATAACGAATAGGGGAGGACAAAAACCACAATGTCGCGAAGGGGCGGAGTGTAGCAGCTTTTGTGACGTGGCGCATAAAATATCCCTCCACCTTCCCTCGACGATTTCGCTAATCAGGCATAATCTTAATCAATCGATTGATTAATTTTTAATGCCGCTATGAATACAACCCCGACAACCTCTAAAGGCGAACAGGCCAAAAGCCAGCTTATTGCTGCCGCGCTGGCGCAGTTTGGTGAGTATGGCTTACACGCCACCACCCGGGATATCGCGGCGCAGGCCGGGCAAAACATTGCGGCTATCCCCTACTATTTTGGCTCAAAAGAGGATTTATACCTCGCCTGTGCCCAGTGGATCGCCGATTTTATTGGCACGCAGTTTCACCCGCACGTGGAGGAAGCCACCGCGCTGCTCAGCCAGCCGTCGCCCGATCGTGACGCTATCCGCCAGCTGATCCTCAACGCCTGCCACAACATGATCCGCCTGCTGACGCACGACGACACGCTGAACCTGAGTCGATTTATCTCCCGTGAACAGCTCTTCCCCACTGCCGCCTACCAGCTGGTGCATGACCAGGTGATTGCCCCGATGCACACGCACCTTACCCGGCTGATTGCGGCCTATACCGGGCAAGACGCCAACGATACCGCTACGATTTTGCATACCCACGCCCTGCTGGGTGAGATTCTGGCCTTCCGTCTGGGGCGAGAAACGATTCTGTTACGCACCGGCTGGACACAATTTGATGAGGATAAAGCCGCGCAGATTAGCCAGGTTATCACCTGTCATCTGGATCTGATCCTGCAAGGCTTAACGCAAAGGAGCCTGAAGTCATGAAAAAACCTGTCGCCATCATTCTGGTGGTTGTTGTTTTGCTTGCCGCAGGCGTCGGTGGCTGGCTGTGGTATCAAAGCCATCAGGATCGCGGCCTGACGCTGTACGGTAACGTTGATATTCGCACCGTGAACATGAGCTTCCGCGTCGGGGGGCGGCTGGCGTCGCTTAACGTGGATGAGGGCGACACCATCAAAACCGGGCAGACGCTGGGGATGCTTGATAAAGCGCCCTACGAGAACGCGTTAATGCAGGCAAAAGCCGGGGTTTCCGTCGCCCAGGCGCAATATGATCTGATGCTGGCCGGTTATCGTGACGAAGAGATTGCCCAGGCTGCTGCCGCAGTCAAACAGGCGCAGGCAGCCTATGACTATGCGCAGAATTTCTATGCCCGCCAGCAGGGGCTGTGGAAAAGCCGCACTATTTCGGCCAACGATCTGGAAAACGCCCGTTCATCACGCGATCAGGCTCAGGCAACGCTGAAATCCGCACAGGACAAACTGAGTCAGTACCACACCGGTAACCGCCCGCAGGATATCGCCCAGGCCAAAGCCAGCCTTGAACAGGCGCAGGCCCAACTGGCCCAGGCGGAACTCGATCTGCATGACACCACGCTGGTGGCACCGTCTGACGGCACGCTGATGACCCGCGCCGTGGAGCCCGGCAGCATGCTCAACGCCGGAAGCACCGTTTTAACCCTGTCGCTCACCCGTCCGGTATGGGTGCGCGCCTACATTGATGAACCAAACCTCGGCCAGATGCAGCCGGGTCGCGAACTGTTGCTCTATACCGACGGCCGTCCCGATAAACCGTATCACGGCAAAGTGGGCTTTGTTTCACCCACCGCTGAGTTCACGCCAAAAACGGTGGAAACGCCGGATCTGCGTACCGACCTGGTGTATCGCCTGCGCATCATCGTCACCGATGCGGACGATGCGCTGCGTCAGGGCATGCCAGTCACCGTAAAAGTGAACAGCGGGGAACGACATGAATGACGCGGTTATCCGGCTCGACAATCTGGTCAAACGCTTCGCGGGCATGGAAAAACCGGCCGTCGCGCCGCTGAACTGCACCATCCAGAAAGGCTATGTAACCGGGCTGGTTGGTCCGGACGGCGCAGGCAAAACCACGTTGATGCGGATGCTGGCAGGCCTGCTTAAGCCCGATGAAGGGGCGGCCAGCGTGCTCGGACTCGATCCGATTAAAGATGACGGTGCACTCCACGCCATGCTCGGCTATATGCCGCAGAAGTTTGGTCTCTATGAAGACCTGACGGTGATGGAAAACCTTAATCTGTACGCGGATCTGCGCAGCGTGACCGGTGAAACCCGTCAGCAGACTTTCGCCCGTCTGCTGTCCTTCACCTCCCTCGGTCCCTTCACCGATCGTCTGGCGGGCAAACTCTCCGGCGGGATGAAGCAAAAGCTGGGGCTGGCCTGTACGCTGGTCGGCGAGCCGAAAGTGCTGCTGCTGGATGAGCCCGGCGTGGGCGTGGACCCGATTTCACGCCGCGAGCTGTGGCAGATGGTGCACGAGCTGGCCGGTGACGGAATGCTGATCCTCTGGAGCACCTCCTATCTGGATGAAGCCGAGCAGTGTCGCGATGTGCTGCTGATGAACGAAGGCGAGCTGCTTTATCAGGGAGAACCGACGAAGCTGACCCAAAGCATGGCCGGACGCAGTTTCATGATGCACAGCCCGCAGGAGTCGAACCGCAAACTGCTGCAACGGGTGCTGAAGCTGCCCCAGGTCAGCGACGGGATGATTCAGGGCCGTTCGGTGCGCGTGATCCTGACCAAAGAGGCGACCGAAGCGGATATTCGTCACGCGCCGGGCATGCCTGACATTGAGATGGAAGAGACGGCTCCCCGCTTTGAGGACGCGTTTATCGATCTGCTGGGCGGAGCGGGTACTTCGGAATCGCCGCTCGGGGCGATCCTGCACACGGTGGAAGGTACGGCGGGTGAGACGGTGATCGAAGCCAAATCTCTGACCAAAAAATTCGGTGATTTCGCCGCCACCGATAACGTCAATTTCGCGGTGAAGCGCGGTGAAATTTTTGGCCTGCTCGGGCCAAACGGCGCGGGGAAATCCACCACCTTTAAGATGATGTGTGGCCTGCTGGTACCTACGTCCGGCAAAGCGCTGGTACTGGATATGGATTTGAAAGTCAGCTCCGGCAAGGCGCGTCAGCATCTGGGGTATATGGCGCAGAAGTTCTCGCTGTACGGCAACCTGACGGTCGAGCAGAACCTGCGCTTTTTCTCCGGCGTTTACGGCCTGCGAGGGCGCGCCCAGGACGAGAAAATCCACCGCATGAGCGAGGCGTTTGGCCTGACAGCTATCGCTTCCCACGCCACGGATGAGCTGCCCCTGGGATTCAAACAGCGGCTGGCGCTGGCCTGCTCGCTGATGCACGAGCCCGATATTCTGTTTCTGGATGAACCCACGTCAGGTGTTGATCCCCTCACCCGCCGCGAGTTCTGGCTGCACATCAACAGCATGGTGGAGAAAGGGGTAACGGTGATGGTAACCACCCACTTTATGGACGAGGCGGAGTATTGCGATCGCATCGGGCTGGTCTATCGCGGCAAGCTGATTGCCCACGGCACGCCGGATGACCTGAAAGCCCAGGCCGCAGACGACGAGGTGCCGGACCCGACCATGGAGCAGGCGTTTATCACCCTCATCCACGACTGGGATAAGGAGAATGCCGATGCGTAATAAGGCGATTTCCTGGCGCCGGGTGCGCGCGCTGTGCATCAAAGAGACGCGTCAGATCGTGCGTGACCCCAGCAGCTGGCTGATTGCGGTGGTTATCCCGCTTCTGCTGCTGTTTATCTTCGGCTATGGGATCAACCTCGACTCCAGCAAGCTGCGGGTTGGGATATTACTGGAGCAGCAGAGCGAAGAGGCGCTCGACTTCACCCACGCCATGACCGGCTCGCCCTACATTGACGCCACCATCAGCGACAACCGACAAGCGCTTATTCAGAAGATGCAGGCCGGGAAAATCCGCGGTCTGGTGGTGATCCCGGTCGATTTTGCCGCCAACATGGCGCGGGCAGATACCGCTGCGCCGATCCAGGTGATCACTGACGGCAGCGAGCCGAATACCGCCAACTTTGTCCAGGGCTACGTAGAGGGGATCTGGCAGCTCTGGCAGATGCAGCGCGCCGAAGACCGGGGCGAAACGTTCGAACCGCTGATCGACGTACAGATGCGCTACTGGTTTAACCCTGCCGCCATCAGCCAGCATTTTATTATCCCGGGTGCGGTCACCATCATTATGACGGTGATTGGCGCAATCCTGACCTCGCTGGTGATTGCCCGCGAGTGGGAGCGCGGCACCATGGAGGCGCTGCTTTCAACCGAAGTGACGCGCCTTGAGCTGCTGCTGTGTAAGCTTATCCCCTACTACTTCCTCGGCATGCTGGCGATGCTGCTCTGTATGCTGGTCTCGGTGTTTATCCTTGGGGTGCCGTACCGCGGCTCGCTGGTGCTGCTCTTTTTCATTACCAGCCTGTTCCTGCTGAGCACGTTGGGCATGGGGCTGCTCATCTCCACCGTCACCCGCAACCAGTTTAACGCCGCGCAGGTGGCGCTGAACGCCGCCTTTTTACCGTCGATTATGCTGTCCGGGTTTATCTTCCAGATAGACAGCATGCCCGCGGTGATCCGTGCCGTGACCTACATAATTCCGGCGCGCTATTTCGTCAGCACGCTGCAAAGCCTGTTCCTGGCGGGGAATATTCCGGTAGTGCTGATTATCAATACCCTGTTTTTGCTGGCGTCGGCGGCGATGTTTATTGGGCTGACGTGGATGAAAACCAAACGGCGTCTGGATTAAGGAGCGAACATGTTTCACCGTTTATGGACGTTAATACGCAAAGAGCTGCAATCGCTGCTGCGCGAGCCGCAAACCCGCGCCATTCTGGTGTTGCCGGTGCTCATCCAGGTGTTTCTGTTCCCTTTTGCCGCCACGCTTGAGGTGACCAACGCCACCATCGCGATTTACAACGAAGACAACGGTAAACATTCCGTCGAGCTGACCCAGCGCTTTGCCCGGGCGAAGGCTTTTACCCATATCCTGCTGCTGAAAAGCCCACAGGCGATCCAGCCCACCATCGATACCCAGAAAGCGCTGCTGCTGGTGCGTTTTCCGGCTGATTTTTCCCGCAATCTGGACACCTTCCAGCCCGCGCCCATGCAGTTGATCCTCGACGGGCGTAACTCCAACAGCGCGCAGATTGCCGCGAATTATCTGCAACAGGTGGTGAAGGATTATCAGCAGGAGTTGATGGAGGGGAAACCGAAGCCCAACAACAGCGAGCTGGTGGTACGTAACTGGTACAACCCAAACCTGGACTACAAATGGTTTGTGGTGCCGTCGCTGATCGCCATGATCACCACCATTGGGGTGATGATCGTCACCTCCCTGTCCGTCGCCCGCGAACGCGAGCAAGGTACGCTCGATCAACTGCTGGTCTCCCCGCTGGCGACCTGGCAAATCTTCGTCGGTAAAGCGGTTCCCGCCCTGATTGTTGCCACGTTCCAGGCCACCATCGTGCTGGGCGTGGGGATCTGGGCCTACCAGATCCCGTTCGCCGGGTCGCTGGCGCTGTTCTACTTCACGATGGTGATCTATGGACTGTCGCTGGTCGGGTTTGGCCTGCTGATTTCCGCGCTCTGCTCCACGCAGCAGCAGGCGTTTATTGGCGTATTTGTCTTTATGATGCCGGCCATCCTGCTCTCCGGGTATGTTTCGCCGGTTGAGAATATGCCGGTGTGGTTACAGGATCTGACGTGGATAAACCCGATTCGTCACTTTACGGATATCACCAAGCAAATTTATCTGAAGGATGCGAGTCTGGATATTATCTGGGGAAGTTTGTGGCCGCTACTGGTCATAGCAGCCACGACGGGGTCAGTGGCGTACGCGATGTTTAGACGCAACATTGCGTAGCTTTTTCTCTTTGGCCAGCAAAGAGACCACCGCAGGCCCTGCAAGAATGGCCAGACCGGCCAGCGCCAGCAGCAGGTTGTTTTGCAGCACGCGAGACAACAGCCACAGCACAATCATTGCGGCACCAAAGTACCAGGTGGTGGTGAGCTCTTCGAGCACATCCCCCACCTCGCGCCAGCGCGCTTCATGATGGCGCTGCAGGAACAACATCGACAGCACGGTGACGCCATAGAGGACGCATAGTCCTAAGCCAACACGCACCAGCGTGCCGCTCATCCAGCCCATCACCAGTACGGCCACGACCAGTAAATGCAACATTATCTGCCAGCAACTTAGACCCGTTGCGACACGAACACGTTGTTGCCACTTCATGGCTTCTCTCCTGAAGGATTTTTCTCTGCTTAATCAGACTACCGCACTTTACGGAAAATTCCGTAACACCGCATCTTTTTGTGACGACGACTACACTTTATTTTCATTGGGATAGTCACTCAGGAAGGAGCTTATGACCAAAAAAATGCAGCATTTCTCGCTTAAAGTGCTGACGATAAACATTCATAAAGGCTTCACAGCATTTAATCGCCGCTTCATTTTACCGGAGCTGCGCGACGCGGTTCGCACCGTCAGCGCGGACATTGTCTGCCTGCAGGAAGTGATGGGCGCGCACGAGGTCCATCCGATGCACTTCGAAAACTGGCCCGACACGCCCCACTACGAATTTCTGGCCGACACCATGTGGAGTGATTACGCTTACGGCCGCAATGCGGTCTATCCTGAAGGGCATCACGGAAATGCGGTGTTGTCGCGTTATCCCATTGAACATTACGAGAACCGGGACGTCTCCGTCGGCGAAAGCGAAAAGCGTGGGCTGCTGTATTGCCGTATCGCCCCGCCGGATCTCGATTTTCCGGTGCACGTTGGCTGTGTGCATCTCGGTCTGCGGGAAGCGCATCGCCAGGCACAGCTGCAGATGCTGGCCGAGTGGACTAACGCCCTGCCCGAAGGAGAGCCAGTGGTCATTGCCGGGGATTTCAACGACTGGCGGCAGCGGGCTAACCACCCTCTGAAAGTGGAGGCCGGGCTGGAGGAAATTTTCACCCGCGCGCACGGCAGACCTGCGCGCACGTTTCCGGTGCGCTTCCCGTTGCTGAGGCTTGACCGCATTTATGTGAAAAACGCCCATGCCAGCAGCCCGACGGCGCTGGCGTTGCTTAACTGGCGCCACCTTTCCGACCATGCCCCGCTGAGCGCGGAGATCCACTTATGAAATGTACCTGGCAGGAAGGCAACCGGATCACGCTGCTGGTCAACGGGGACGAATATTACCCCGCCGTTTTTGATGCGATAGACCGCGCGCAGCATAAAGTGATCCTCGAGACCTTTATCTGGTTTGAAGATGATGTGGGCAAACAGTTGCACAGCGTGCTGCTGCGCGCCGCCCAGCGCGGCGTCAAAATTGAAGCGCTGCTGGATGGCTATGGCTCGCCCGATCTTAGCGATGCGTTCGTGAATGAGCTCACTGCCGCAGGCGTTGTGTTCCGCTACTACGATCCCGGCCCTCGCCTGTTCGGCATGCGTACCAATCTCTTTCGCCGGATGCACCGCAAAATCGTCGTCGTTGATGAGACGGTGGCGTTTGTCGGTGGCATTAACTACTCCGCCGAGCATATGTCTGACTACGGCCCGGAGGCCAAGCAGGATTACGCCATCCGCATCGAAGGGCCTGTGGTTCAGGACATTTTGCTGTTTGAACTGGAAAACTTACCCGGCAAAGAGGCCGCCCGACGCTGGTGGAAGCGCCGCCATCGTCCGGAAGAGAACCGGAAGCCCGGCGAAGCGCAGGCGCTGTTCGTCTGGCGGGATAATGGCGAGCACCGGGACGATATTGAACGCCACTACCTGAAAATGCTGGCGAATGCCAAACGCGAAGTGATCATCGCCAACGCCTACTTCTTCCCGGGCTACCGGCTGCTGCACGCCATGCGCAGTGCTGCCCGACGCGGCGTCCGCGTGAAGCTGATTGTGCAGGGCGAGCCGGATATGCCCATCGTCAAAGTCGGCGCGCGGCTGCTCTATAACTACCTGCTCAAAGGCGGAGTGCAAATCTACGAATACCGTCGCCGACCGCTGCACGGCAAAGTCGCGCTGATGGACGATCACTGGGCGACCGTCGGCTCCAGTAACCTCGATCCGCTGAGCCTGTCGCTCAACCTGGAAGCGAACCTGATCATTCACGATCGTCAGTTTAACCAGACCCTGCGGGATAACCTGCAGGGTCTGATCGTCAACGACTGCGTGCGCGTGGACGAGTCCATGGTGCCAAAACGCACCTGGTGGAATCTGGGGATCAGCGTAGTGGTGTTCCACTTCCTGCGCCATTTCCCGGCGATGGTGGGCTGGCTGCCGGCGCATACCCCAAAACTTGCGCTGGTGGATCCGCCTGTTCAACCCGAGATGGAAACCCAGGACCGCATTGAGGCGGAAGATGGAGGGAAAACCTGATGTCTAAATCGCATCCACGCTGGCGAATGGCGAAAAAGATCCTGACCTGGCTGTTTTTTATTGCCGTTGCGGTGCTGCTGGTGGTTTACGCGCAAAAGGTGGATTGGGAAGAGGTGTGGAAAGTCATCCGCAACTACAACCGGATGGTGCTGCTGGGAGCGGTTGGGCTGGTGATTGTGAGCTATCTGATGTACGGCTGCTATGACCTGCTGGGCCGCGCCTACTGCGGCCACAAGCTGGCAAAACGCCAGGTCATGCTGGTGTCGTTTATCTGCTACGCCTTTAACCTGACGCTCAGCACCTGGGTCGGGGGGATTGGCATGCGCTATCGCCTGTACTCGCGCCTGGGACTGCCCGGTGGGACCATCACGCGTATATTTTCGCTGAGCATTACCACCAACTGGCTGGGTTATATTCTGCTGGGTGGGGTGATCTTTACCATCGGCGTGGTGCAGTTGCCCGCACACTGGTATATCGATGAAGCCACGCTGCGGATTTTAGGTTTCGCGCTCCTGCTCATTATCGCCCTGTATCTCTGGGCCTGCGCCTTTGCCAGACGCCGCCATATGACCATCAAAGGGCAAAAGCTGGTTTTACCTTCATGGAAATTTGCCGTGCTGCAGATGGCGGTCTCCAGCGCCAACTGGATGGCGATGGGGGCAATTATCTGGCTGCTCATTGGCGAAGATGTGAATTATTTCTTCGTGCTGGGGGTGCTGCTGGTGAGCAGTATTGCCGGGGTGATCGTACATATTCCGGCCGGGATTGGGGTGCTGGAAGCGGTATTTATCGCCCTGCTTGCCGGAGAACATGTTTCTCATGGGACGATTATCGCCGCCCTGCTCGCCTACCGCATGCTCTATTACTTCCTGCCGCTGGCACTGGCCACGGTCTGTTATCTGGTGCTTGAGAGCCGGGCGAAGAAGCTAAGAGCGAAGAACGAGAAGGCGATGGCAAAATAGGCGCAGCGGTCTGATGCCCTCACCCCGGCCCTCTCCCACAGGGAGAGGGAGAAAAACCGCACCGTTAGGGTGAGGGGCAGTATTTAACGACGGTTGCCGAAAATACGCAGCAGCATCAGGAACAGGTTGATGAAGTCCAGATACAGCGTCAGGGCACCCAGAATTGAGTATTTACGCAGGTTGGAACTGTCACGCACGTCAATCTGCTCACCGATGTTTTTCAGCTTCTGGGTGTCGTAGGCGGTTAAGCCAACGAAGATCACCACCCCGATATAGGTCACCGCCCACATCAGCGCGTCGCTCTTCAGCCACAGGTTCACCAGCGACGCCAGCACAATCCCGATCAGCCCCATGAACAGCATGTTGCCAAGACCGCTGAGGTCACGTTTGGTGGTGTAACCGTACAGGCTCATCACACCAAACATCCCGCCGGTGACCACAAAGGTGCTGGCGATGGAGGAGTAGGTATAGACGATGAAAATGCTGGAAAGCGTCAGCCCCGTCAGTGCCGAATAGAGCATAAACAGGGTGGTCGCCATCCCGGCACTCAGCTTCTGTACCAGACCGGAGAGCACAAACACCAGTGCCAGTTGCGCAATGATCAGCCCAAAGAAGGTGATTTTGCTGGAAAAGATAAACATCATCAGTTCAGGGGTATTGGCCGCATACCACGCGATAAATGCGGTAAGCAGTAAGCCCACCGTCATCCAGCCATAAACCTGAGCCATATACGTCTGCAGGCCACTACGGGTCTGCTGTACTATCGAATCGGAACGCGGAAATCGGTCCATGATTCACTCCTGATTAAGTAGACACACACGTTAAGACTAACACATCCACATAAACCTGTTACCAACGGCTGGCGGCCTGTTTGTCGCTGTCGCGCGATTCAACCCACCGCTCCCCCTCCGGCGTCGCTTCACGTTTCCAGAACGGGGCTTTGGTTTTCAGGTAATCCATGATGAACTCCCCGGCAGCAAACGCGCTGCCGCGATGGGCGCTGGTCACCCCCACGAAAACGATCTCCTCGCCCGGCCACATCTCACCGATGCGGTGGATAACCGTCACACGCCCGAGCGGCCAGCGGCCTCGCGCCTCTTCGACGATCGCAGCCAGAGATTTCTCGGTCATGCCCGGATAGTGTTCCAGCGTCAGCGCTTTTACGCTGTCGCCAAGGTTGTGGTTACGCACTTTACCGGTGAAGGTCACAACAGCACCGTCTTCATCGCGCTCTGCCAGCCAGTGATATTCCGTACCGACGTTAAAGCGCTCAGGGCTAACCAGAATTCGCGTATCAACCATCTTAACCCCCCGTCACCGGTGGGAAGAAGGCCACTTCATCACCTGCCGCCAGCGGATGGGTAAACTCCACCAGCGTCTGGTTGACGGCGGCCAGCAGCTTCCCTTCATCCAGCGCCAGCGCCCAACGGTCGCTTTGCGCCGCCAGATGCGCACGCAGTGCGGCAACGTCTTTAAACGTCGCCTCCAGCGTCAGGCTGTCGGTATTCACCAGTTCACGCACCTGGGCAAAAAAGAGCACCTTAATCATGGCTGTCCACCTTAAAATCACCGGATTTGCCGCCGCTTTTCGCCAGCAGACGAACCGGGCCAATCACCATATCTTTCTGCACCGCTTTGCACATATCGTAGATAGTCAGCGCGGCAACGGACGCCGCCGTCAGCGCTTCCATCTCCACGCCCGTTTTACCGGTTAAACGACACAGCGATTCGATGCGCACGCGGTTGTGCTCTGGCTGGGCCTGAAGATTGACCTCCACCTTGCTGAGCATCAGCGGGTGGCAGAGCGGAATTAAGTCCCAGGTGCGTTTCGCCGCTTGGATCCCGGCGATGCGGGCAGTGGCAAAGACATCACCCTTATGGTGGCTGCCGTCGATAATCATCGCCAGGGTGTCTGGCAGCATGGTAACGAACGCTTCGGCACGCGCCTCGCGGACCGTTTCGGCCTTGGCAGAAACGTCCACCATATGCGCTTCGCCAGCGGCGTTAATGTGGGTCAGTTGCGACATAGCTTATTTCTTTAAATGGGGATGAAAATTACACGGACGGGTACGGGCATCCAGCTGCGGGGCGATAATGTTGTCCCACGCGGTGCGGCAGGCTTTGGTCGAGCCCGGCATGGCGAATATCAGTGTGTTGTTCGCCATGCCCGCCACCGCACGTGACTGCAGCGTCGAGGTACCAATCTCTTCAAACGACAGCATGCGAAACACTTCGCCGAAGCCTTCTACCTCGCGGTCGAACAGCGGGATAAGCGCCTCTGGCGCCTGGTCGCCTGCGGTAAAACCGGTGCCGCCGGTGATCAACACCACCTGCACTTCATCGCTGGCAATCCACTGGGAGACCTGCGCGCGTATGGCATAGCGGTTCTCTTTGACGATCGCTTTATCAACGATCTTATGCCCGGCGTCATGGGCGGCTTCGCGCAGCCAGTGGCCGGAGGTGTCATCCTCTTCGCCACGACGGTCGGAAACGGTAAGGATGGCAATACGTGTCGGGATAAATTCCGCGCTGACCTGACTCATCTTCTGGTTCCTTCTTAAGCCTGATTACCCGCCAATGTATGACAGGTTCTGAGTAATGCCGGTGTTGCCCTGATGCAGGAAGTGGGTCTGTTTTTTATGCGTCAGCGCCTCAGAAATACGCGCTTCCAGCGCGGTCTGTTGCGCATCGTCTTCCAGCAGATCGCGAAGGTTAACGCCGCCATCCCCGAACAGACAGAGATGCAGTTTGCCCACCGAGGAGACGCGCAGGCGGTTACAGCTGGCGCAGAAATCTTTCTCGTAAGGCATGATAAGTCCAATCTCCCCTTCGTAATCCGGGTGACAAAAGACCTGCGCCGGGCCGTCGCTGCGCTGGCGGATCTGGTGGATCCAGCCGCGTTTAAGCAGCTCATCGCGCAACACCATGCCGGAGATATGGTGGCGGCGGAACAGCTCGCTGCCCTCGCCCGTCTCCATGAGTTCAATAAACCGCAGTTGAATGGGGCGGGATTTGATCCACGCCAGGAAGGTGTCCAGCTGATGATGGTTTACATCACGCATCAGTACGGTGTTGACTTTGACCTTATCGAACCCGGCGGTAAACGCGGCATCAATACCGTCCATCACCTGCTGGAATTTATCCTGCCCGGTAATGGCATGAAACTGACGGGCATCCAGGCTGTCCACGCTGACGTTAATGGCCGTTAAGCCCGCATCACGCCAGGTTGCGACATCGCGCGCCATGCGGTAGCCATTGGTGGTCACCGCAATCTGACGGATGCGTTCGTTTTCACGCACGGCGGCAATAATGTCGGGGAAGTCACGGCGCAGCGAAGGTTCTCCGCCGGTCAGACGCACTTTTTCCGTGCCGAGTGCCGAGAACGCGCGCGTAACGCGGCGAACTTCATCCACGGAGAGAAAGCCGTTATTGGTGACGCTGCCCGGTTTGTAGCCGTCGGGCAGACAGTAGGTGCAACGGAAGTTGCACACATCGGTAATCGACAGACGTAAGTAGTAAAACTTACGCGCGAAAGCATCAGTAAGTTGTGAAGCCATGTACACCTTTCCAGATACGGGAGGCACAGTCATTTCTTTCTGTACCCTGGTGGCATAGTTGCCACGGCCAGGGCGCCATATCTTTCGACACAGGCACCAGGGCTAGAGTGTATGTTTTCAAATTTGAAAACGTGGTTATGGCGATAGTAGCGCGTAAATCACCCTTTCGCCATTATCGCTTAACGCTATATAAACATGTATATAGCGACCTGATCGTGCATTTTCGTTACAGAATACGCCAAAACAGCAGATTCGCATTGATATACGTCATTTTGCCCTGGCTGAGGCATCGTCTTTTAGGGGTAGTTAGGTTACTGTTACGCAGATCGAACGTGATAAGGAATATGTATGCGCAATCGCACTTTTGCGGATCTTGACCGGGTGGTGGCACTGGGTGGAGGCCATGGTCTGGGCCGGGTGATGTCCTCTTTGTCATCCCTTGGCTCAAGACTGACAGGGATAGTAACAACAACGGATAACGGCGGATCGACGGGGCGGATCCGACGCGCAGAAGGCGGCATTGCCTGGGGCGATATGCGTAACTGCCTGAACCAGTTAATTACCGAACCGAGCGTCGCCTCGGCGATGTTTGAGTACCGTTTTGGCGGTAACGGGGAACTTTCCGGGCATAACCTTGGAAATTTGATGCTTAAAGCGCTGGATCACCTGAGCGTGCGCCCGCTGGAAGCGATCAATCTCATCCGCAATCTGCTCAAAGTGGATGCGTTCCTGATCCCGATGTCTGAACAACCGGTCGATTTGATGGCCATCGACGTGGAAGGCCATGAAGTGTACGGCGAAGTGAATATTGATCAGCTTACGCTGCCGCCGAAAGAGCTGATGACTTACCCGGCCGTTCCCGCCACGCGCGAAGCGGTTGAGGCTATCGCCGAGGCGGATTTGATCCTGATTGGCCCGGGCAGTTTTTACACCAGCCTGATGCCGATTTTACTGGTGAAAGAGCTGGCGCAGGCCCTGCGCAGAACGCCCGCCCCGATGGTGTACATCGGTAATTTAGGTCGCGAATTGAGTCCAGCAGCGGCCAGCCTGTCGCTGGCGGATAAACTGGAGCTGATGGAGCAGTACGTCGGTAAAAAAATCATCGACGGTGTTGTGGTCGGGCCGAAAGTGGATGTAACGGGCATTGGCGATCGCGTGGTGGTGCAGGAGCCGCTGGAGGCCAGCGATATCAAATACCGTCATGACCGTCACTTGTTGCGTGACGCGCTGGAGAAGGCGATTCAGGAGTTGGGTTAGGCTCGTTTTGTGCGGCCTGATGCCCTCATCCTGGCCCTCTCCCACAGGGAGAGGGCGAAAACACGCTGCTTTTAAGATGCGGCGATGAAAAGATCCCGCAGCTGATGCAGCTGGTCGCGAATTTGCGCTGCCTCTTCGAACTCCAGGTTCTGGGCATGCTGCATCATCTGCGCTTCCAGCTCGTGGATTTTCTGCTGCAGCGCTTTCGGCGTCAGCGCGACGGTATCTTCTTCCACCACGGAACGCGCCTTGCCGCGTCCTTTCGCTTTGGTCTTCGCAATGTTCTGACCCAGGGCCAGAATATCCACCACCTTCTTGTTCAGACCCTGCGGCGTAATGCCATGCTCTTCGTTGTAGCGCTGCTGTTTCTCGCGACGGCGTTCCGTTTCGCCAATCGCTTTCGCCATCGACGGGGTGATTTTATCGCCGTAGAGAATCGCTTTACCGTTGACGTTACGCGCGGCGCGGCCAATGGTCTGGATCAGCGAGCGCTCAGAACGCAGGAAGCCCTCTTTGTCAGCATCGAGGATTGCCACCAGCGAGACTTCCGGCATATCCAGACCCTCTCGCAACAGGTTGATCCCCACCAGCACGTCAAACTCGCCCAGACGCAGGTCGCGGATAATTTCCATACGCTCCACGGTATCGATATCCGAGTGCAGATAACGCACCTTCTCGCCGTGTTCTTCCAGATATTCGGTCAGGTCTTCCGCCATACGTTTGGTCAATGTGGTGACCAGCACGCGCTCGTTGATTGCCGAACGGGCGCGGATCTCGGAGAGCAGATCGTCCACCTGAGTCGCAACCGGACGGACTTCGATCACCGGATCCAGCAGCCCTGTCGGACGAACCACCTGGTCAACCACCTCATCGCCCGATTTCTCCAGCTCGTAGTTGCCCGGCGTCGCCGAAACGTAAATGGTTTGCGGTGCCAGCGCTTCAAACTCTTCAAACTTCATCGGACGGTTGTCCAGCGCCGACGGCAGACGGAAGCCGTACTCAACCAGCGTCTCTTTACGCGCGCGGTCACCGCGATACATCCCGCCGATCTGCGGGATCGTGACGTGGGATTCGTCGATCACCAGTAACCCGTCCGCCGGAAGGTAGTCAAACAACGTCGGCGGCGGCTCGCCCGGCCCACGGCCAGAGAGGAAACGGGAGTAGTTTTCGATGCCGGAGCAGTAGCCCAGCTCGTTCATCATCTCCAGATCGAACTGGGTACGCTGGCTCAGGCGTTGCTCTTCCAGCAGCTTATTGTTCGCCAGCAGCACCTTACGGCGTTCCGCCAGCTCCTCTTTGATCTCTTCCATCGCCTGCACAATACGCTCGCGTGGCGTTACGTAGTGCGTTTTCGGGTAGATGGTGTAACGCTGAATAACGGACTCGACGTGGCCGGTGAGCGGGTCGAACAGCGACAGGCGTTCCACCTCTTCGTCAAACAGCTCAACGCGCAGGGCAATGTCGTCCGATTCCGCCGGGAAGATGTCGATAACCTCGCCGCGCACGCGGAACGTACCGCGCTGGAACGCCTGGTCGTTACGGGTGTACTGCAGCTCCGCCAGTCGGCGCAAAATCGCACGCTGATCGATGATCATCCCCTGCGTCAGGTGCAGCATCATCTTGAGGTAGAGATCCGGGTCGCCCAGACCGTAGATGGCAGACACCGACGCGACCACCACCACATCACGACGTTCCAGCAGCGCCTTCGTCGCCGAGAGACGCATCTGCTCAATGTGTTCGTTCACCGAGGCATCTTTCTCGATGAAGGTGTCAGAGCTCGGCACATAGGCTTCTGGCTGGTAGTAATCGTAATACGAGACGAAATACTCGACGGCATTCTCCGGGAAGAACTCTTTCATCTCGCCATACAGCTGCGCCGCCAGCGTTTTGTTGGGCGCCAGCACCATGGTGGGGCGTTGCAGATCCGCAATGACGTTGGCGATGGTGAAGGTTTTACCCGAACCGGTCACCCCCAGCAGCGTCTGGTGTGCCAGCCCATCTTCCAGCCCCTCTTCAAGACGACGGATCGCCTCAGGCTGGTCGCCAGAAGGACGGAAAGCAGAATTCAGTTTGAACGGTTTACTCATGGGCGACAACCTGGTGATGTAAAAAGCGGCAGGTGAGTAATTTTACTCGTTGTGGCCAGGAATGCCAGTAAAAAACACTG
Organism: Enterobacter cloacae complex sp. 277I4; assembly: GCF_050031465.1. Lineage (NCBI taxonomy): Bacteria > Pseudomonadati > Pseudomonadota > Gammaproteobacteria > Enterobacterales > Enterobacteriaceae > Enterobacter > Enterobacter cloacae complex sp. 277I4. The sequence goes on along the minus strand of NZ_JBLGWC010000001.1, from coordinate 1,552,443 downwards.
GATGTAAAACCAGTAGCGTGTCACGATATTTAGCATAGCACCCGAAGGATTAGCGTATTCCCGGTCAAAATTTCGACTGAGACGACATAAAACACCAGCCCTACCCGGTTATCCCCAGAACATTTTCATTTTTAACATTTGTCAAGCCAGGTAATGGTAGTTTTATGGTAACCGGTGACACTTTTATGACGGCAATTGATTTTATCTAACCAGTTAAATCTTAAAGGATATTTTCCAGAGCCGCGTTTCGCGTCAATTTGGGCGTAACCCGCGTATTCTCTCGCTTATCGCGTGTTTTCTAACTCTAATGCACATGGTTATCCACAGGAATAGTGGATAACTGCGTCCAGCCCATACAGACTGCCGCTCAGCAAATTCCCGGTTTTTCCCACGAGGCGGTGACAAAAAATTTTTATCGCTAATTTTTGCCAATCAACCGTTGCGTTATTCATAACCAATCAATGAGATCTTGCTCACAATTCAGCCATTTCAGTCCCTGCACCACCGTTAACAGTTCTGGCACTGAGACAGTGCAATCAGCTTATCGATCGGTCGTTTTGCGACGGCATTATCCTAAAAAAGCCTCTTTTTTAATCAGTTCAACGGTTCTGGCAGGAGATTTGCAGATTCATTAACGAGCCTCACCCACATACATTTTTAAGGAGAGAAAGATGTTGAGTCTGCGTGCAGTCAATCAGTTTTACGGAAACCAACATACGCTATGGAATGTCGATTTGGATTTACCGCAGGGCTTATGCACAGGGGTGATTGGCCTGCCCGGCATGGGAAAAACCACCCTCATCAACTGCATCACCGGCGCGTTACCGGTGCAGAGCGGAACCATCGTCTGGCACGAAGCCGGTGCCCCGCCCTGTGATTTACTGCGTCAGGCACCGGATCAACGCGCGCTGCCGGGGATTGGCTACGTGCCACAGGACCGACGGATTTTTTCGCAACTGACCATTGAGGAAAACTTGCACATCGCCATGCGGGCGACAGGGGCAACGGACACGCGTGCAAAAATCGATGTCTATGACCTGTTCCCGCAGCTATGGGCGCTGCGACAGATTCGGGCGAACGGGCTCTCCCCGGACGATCAGTATCAGCTGGCGCTGGCTAACGCGCTGGTCAACCGACCGCGGGTATTGATTCTGGATGAGCCGCTGCAGGGCGCAGGGTACAGCTTTGCTCAGAAGCTGGGCCATCTTCTTGCTCGGCTTAATCGTGAGCTGGGGATGACGGTGTTATTAGCCGAGCAGCAGCTGTCGTTTATCCGCCGGGTAGTGGATCGTTTCTGTATGCTTTATCGCGGGCGTAACGTGGCCCAGGGCCACGTTACCGAGCTGGATGACGAACTTATTGCCCACTGGATGTCGCGGGAAGCAAGGCACTGAGGTCGAGGTAATGTCCGGTGTCGGCGTGCTCAGCACCGTCCGCAAGCCATGGGATCTCCCCAAGGAACGGCGCGGGAAGCACTCGCCTGAGCGTGGCCAGATACTCCTGATGACGCTTACCGGGTGCGACCACGTCGTTGGCTATCCAGCCCGCCAGACGCAGCCCGGCCTGCTGAACGGCCTGTGCCGTTAACATGGCGTGGTTGATACAGCCGAGCTTCACCCCGACCACGAGGATCACCGGAAGCTGCTCGCGCTGGACCCAGTCCGCAAACGTCAGTTCGTCCGACAGCGGCGTAAACCACCCCCCTGCGCCTTCCACCAGCACCCAGTCAGCCTGGCGTTCCAGTGCGCGCAGGCCGTCCGAGAGCACGGAAAACGCGATGGGGCGGCCTTCGTCGGCGCTGATAATGTGCGGCGACGTCGGCTCGGCAAAGGTATAGGGATTCACCGCCGCATAGTCCAGCGGCAGCGTGCTGTTACGCTGCAGCGCCAGCGCGTCGGTATTGCGTAACCCCTGTGCCGTCATCTCACTTCCGGAGGCGACGGGCTTGTACCCGGCGGTGGTTTTGCCCTGCAGACGAGCCGCCTGCAACAGCGCGGAACTGGCCACCGTTTTACCCACTTCGGTATCCGTTCCGGTGACAAAATAACGTTCAGTCACGTTCGATAATCCCATGAAAGAGTTGATAAGAGAGCGGGAAAGTGCCCCGCCGCTGCGGCCAGGCCAGCTCCAGGCGCTGCAATTGCCCGCGCGTGAGCGGTTTTCTCTCGCGCCCGGCATGCAGATGCGTAGCGCCAATGCCCTTCAGCGAGCGCATGGCGCTGAACGCATCGCTAAAGTTCAGCGTGATGGTCTGCACCTGGCTGCGAAAGCGCCAGCCCGTCAGCGCGTCCGTCACCTGGTCATACGCTAAAAAGCGGTTGGCGTGCGGCTGTTCGTCTACCGCTTTCCATGCCTGATTCAGCTCGGGCAGCGAGCTTTCCAGCAGGGTGGTAAAGGCCACCTTTCCGCCCGGACGCGCCACGCGATACAGCTCGTTTAACGCCTGCGAAAGGCTACTGCACCACTGTACCGCCAGGTGACTCCACACCAGATCGAACTGCGCATCCGGCAGCGGAAGCGACTCAATATCGCCAGTCAGATAGCGGTCAGCCGCCTGTTGCTGTCGCGCCTCGTCCAGCATCTGCTCAGAGAGATCGAGTGCGGTGACGTGGCTTCCGGCGTCGCGCCAGTAGCGGCTGTTACCGCCGGGGCCGCATCCGGCATCCAGTACGTACCGGAAACGACGCGCACCGAGTAGCTCAAGCAGCCCCTGAGCGCTCTGACGCTGAAGCTCATCATGCTGCGAATAACTGCGTGCAGCCCGGCCAAACGCCGCCGCAATGGCCTGTTTATTGACTGGCGACATGGAGAGCCTCCAGCAGCGCATCGATATCTTCCGCTTTGTGCGCCGCCGTCAGCGTCAAACGCAGACGCGCCGTACCCGGCGGCACGGTGGGCGGACGGATGGCCGTGACCCACATTCCCCGTTCGCGCAGCGTCTGTGCCAGCGCGAGCGCACGGTTGTTTTCCCCCACGATAACGGGCTGGATGGCGCTCTGCGAATCGGTGCTTTGGAAAGGAAGCCGATCCAGACCCTGACGGAAACACTGAATATGTTCTGCCAGACGCGCGCGCCGTTCAGCCCCCTCTTCACCGCGGATCACCTCCAGCGAGGCAGAGAGCGCCACCGCCTGCGCAGGCGGCATACTGGTGCTGTAAATCAGATGTCGGGCGAACTGCAGCAGATAATCGGCGACGGACTCGCTGCACAGCACGGCGGCCCCGCTCACGCCAACGCCTTTGCCAAAGGTGACGATCAGCAGTTCCGGCTTCACGCCCTGCTGACTGACGCTACCGCGACCGTCCTCACCCATCACGCCAATACCGTGGGCATCATCCACCAGCAGCCAGGCGTTTTGCTGTTTCGCAACGTCAGACAGCGCACGAAGCGGCGCGCTGTCGCCATCCATGCTAAACACCCCTTCCGTCACCACCAGCTGTTGTCCGGCACAGGGTTTATCCAGCAGCGTGGCGAGCGAAAGCGCATCGTTGTGGGCAAAGCGCCGCAGCTGTGCCGGGCTGAGACTCGCCGCCTCCAGCAAAGAGGCGTGGCTTAAGCGGTCCGCGGCGATACGATCGTCCTTGCCCATCAGCGCGGCAATCACCGCCTGATTGGCGGCAAAGCCGGAGATGAACAGCAGCGCGCGCGGATAGCCCAGCCAGTCGGCAAGCGTCTCTTCCAGCGCCTGATGCGCTGTCGAATAGCCGCTGACGTGCCCCGAACCACCGCTGCCCACGCCGTAGTGTTCCGCCCCCTGCTGCCAGGCGCGAACAATCGTCGGATGCTGGCTCAGGCCGAGATAATCATTGCTGGAAAAATTACAGTACTGCCGCCGGGCGTGGGTCAGAAAACGGCCTGCACCGTTTTCCACTACCCTGCGAACGCGAAAAGCATCCCGCGCCCGGCGCTCTTCCAGCGCGGATTGAATACGAGCCTGCCAGGTCATACGGATGCCGCGTTGTAGAACTGTTCGGTATCGGCGTTGAAAATCTGCTGCTCCAGCTGCTGCTGTTGCTCGTTATCTCCCGCCAGCACCTCGGTCTGATGCGGGTTCAGCCCCAGCTTGCGGAACAGCTGGACGTCTTTGTCCTCTTCCGGGTTCGGCGTGGTCAGCAGCTTGCAGCCGTAGAAGATGGAGTTAGCGCCAGCCATAAAGCACATCGCCTGCGTCTGCTCGTTCATCTGTTCGCGACCGGCAGAAAGGCGGACGTATGAGGTTGGCATCATGATGCGCGCGACCGCGATGGTGCGGATAAAATCAAACGCATCGACATCCTCGTTATCCGCCAGCGGCGTGCCTTTGACCTTCACCAACATGTTGATTGGCACGCTTTCCGGCGGGGTCGGCAGGTTCGCCAGTTGCAGCAGCAGTCCGGCGCGATCTTTCACCGTCTCGCCCAGCCCCACAATCCCGCCCGAGCACACTTTGATGCCCGCTTCGCGCACTTTGTCCAGCGTATCCAGACGCTCCTGATAGGTACGGGTGGTGATGATGTTGCCGTAAAACTCTGGCGAGGTGTCAAGGTTGTGGTTGTAATAATCCAGCCCTGCAGCAGACAGGCGCTGCGCCTGCTCTTCGTTCAGCGTGCCGAGGGTCATACAGGCTTCCAGCCCCATCTCTTTGACCCCTTTTACCATCTGCTCCAGGTACGGCATGTCGCGATCGTGCGGGTTTTTCCATGCCGCCCCCATGCAGAAACGGGTAGAGCCCGCGTTTTTCGCCTTACGCGCGGAGTCGAGCACCTGCTCCACTTCCATCAGACGTTCGGATTCCAGCCCGGTTTTATAGCGCGCGCTCTGCGGGCAATATTTGCAATCTTCCGGGCAGGCACCGGTCTTGATCGACAGCAGCGTACTGACCTGAACATGGCGCGGATCGAAGTGCTGACGATGCACCTGTTGGGCTTCGAACATCAGCTCCAGGAAAGGTTTATTGAATAATTCAGTGACTTGCGACATCGTCCAGCGTGCGTGGTGAGCCATGGGGCTTCTCCAAAGGGTTTTGTTAATTTTCGGTTCGGTTTATACTCGTAAACCTAAAACTTTTCAAAATGGTTTACAAGTCGATTATGACCCAGGACGATCTCGCCTTCGACCAGCAGCATATCTGGCACCCTTACACCTCCATGACCCGCCCGCTTCCGGTCTACCCGGTGGCCTCGGCCCACGGCTGCGAACTGCACCTTGCCAGCGGCGAGCCGCTTGTTGACGGTATGTCATCCTGGTGGGCGGCCATTCACGGGTACAACCACCCGCGTCTGAATGCCGCGATGAAAGCGCAGATTGAGCAGATGTCGCACGTGATGTTTGGCGGCATTACCCATCAGCCGGCCGTTGATCTCTGCCGTCGTCTGGTGGCGATGACGCCCGATGCGCTGGAGTGCGTGTTCCTTGCCGACTCCGGCTCGGTGGCGGTGGAAGTGGCGATGAAAATGGCACTGCAGTACTGGCATGCCAGGGGGGAATCCCGTCAGCGATTCCTGACCTTCCGCAACGGCTACCACGGCGATACCTTTGGCGCGATGTCGGTGTGCGATCCGGATAACTCCATGCACAGCCTGTGGAAGGGGTACCTGCCGGAAAACCTGTTTGCCCCGGCCCCGCAGAGCCGTTTTGACGGCGAGTGGAATGAAATGGACATGGTCGGCTTTGCGCGGCTGATGGCTGCCCACCGCCATGAGATTGCCGCCGTGATCCTCGAACCGATTGTTCAGGGTGCTGGCGGGATGCGCATGTACCATCCCGAGTGGTTAAAACGCATTCGTAAAATGTGTGACCGCGAGGGCATCCTGCTGATTGCCGATGAGATCGCCACCGGATTTGGCCGCACGGGTAAGCTGTTTGCCTGCGAACATGCGGATATCACACCGGATATCCTGTGCCTGGGGAAAGCGCTGACCGGCGGTACCATGACGCTCTCCGCCACCCTCACTACCCGTCAGGTGGCCGACACCATCAGCGACGGCGAAGCAGGCTGCTTTATGCATGGCCCGACTTTTATGGGCAATCCGCTGGCCTGCGCGGTGGCAAACGAAAGTCTCGCGATCCTGCAAAACGGCGAGTGGCAAACGCAGGTTGCGGCGATTGAGGCGCAACTGAAAGAAGAGCTCAGTGCCGCCTCGGGGGCGAATTTCGTGGCGGACGTGCGCGTGCTGGGTGCCATCGGCGTGATTGAGACCACCCATCCGGTGAATATGGCGGCATTGCAGCGCTTCTTTGTAGAGCGGGGGGTCTGGGTGCGGCCTTTCGGCAAACTTATCTACCTGATGCCACCGTATATCATCACGGCTGAACAGCTACGCTCGTTAACCGCCGCGGTAGTAGAAGCCGTTAACATTCCGGCGCATTTCACGATTTGACCCTATACGTTACACTTCCTGAACGAGTGAATAACGAGGGCAAACCGTATGAAAATCATCAGTAAAGATCTGCGCGACGGCGAAAAACTGCCTGAACGCCACGTCTTCAACGGGATGGGGTATCAGGGAGATAATATCTCTCCGCACCTGGCATGGGACGATGTGCCGGCGGGCACCAAAAGCTTTGTGGTCACCTGCTACGACCCGGATGCGCCAACCGGCTCCGGCTGGTGGCACTGGGTTGTGGCCAACCTGCCCGCCGATACGCGCGTTCTGCCGCAGGGTTCCGGCTCCGACCTGGTCGCCCTGCCGGAAGGCGCCATTCAGACGCGCACCGATTTTGGGAAAGCCGGTTACGGTGGCGCAGCGCCGCCAAAAGGAGAAACACACCGCTATATCTTCACGGTTCACGCGCTGGATGTAGAGAAGATTGAGGTCGACGAAGGGGCGAGCGGCGCGATGGTAGGGTTTAATGTGCATTTCCATTCGCTGGAGAGCGCGTCGATTACGGCGATGTATTCGTAAAAAAAAGCCGGGTGGCGGCTACGCCTTACCCGGCCTACATTTCGGATTCGTAGGCCCGGTAAGCGCAGCGCCACCGGGCAAAAAAATCACAGCACCGAAGGCAGCAACCCCACCAGACGCCCCTCTTCCAGAAGCTGCATCGCCTTATCAATATCCGGCGCAAAGAAGCGGTCATCATCGTAATGCGATACGTGCTCACGCAGCGCATGACGTGCCTGCTCCAGCAGCGGGCTGGACTTCAGCCCTTCACGCAGATCGATCCCCTGACACGCCGCCAGCCATTCCACTGCCAGCACGCCACGGGTATTGGCGGCCATCTCCCACAGACGACGTCCGGCAGCCGGAGCCATCGAGACGTGATCTTCCTGGTTAGCAGAGGTTGGCAGGCTGTCCACGCTGTGCGGGTGCGACAGCGCTTTGTTTTCGCTCGCCAGCGCTGCGGCCGTCACCTGGGCAATCATAAAGCCTGAATTCACCCCGCCGTTGCGCACCAGGAACGGTGGCAGCTGGGACATATGCTTATCCATCATCAGCGCAATTCGCCGCTCGGACAAGGCGCCCACTTCGGCAATCGCCAGCGCGATGTTATCCGCCGCCATCGCCACGGGCTCGGCGTGGAAGTTACCACCGGAGACCACCTCGTTTTCCTGGGCGAACACCAGCGGGTTATCGGACACCGCGTTGGCTTCCACCAGCAGCACTTCTGCGGCCTGGCGCAACTGCGTCAGACACGCACCCATCACCTGCGGCTGACAGCGCAGCGAGTACGGATCCTGTACCTTGTCACAATTATGGTGCGAATCAGCAATCTCACTGGTCTCCGTCAGCAGATGGCGATACATCGCGGCAGCGTCAATTTGTCCGCGCTGGCCACGTACGTCATGAATACGCGCGTCAAACGGACGACGCGAGCCCAGCACCGCCTCCGTGGTCAGCGCACCGCACACCACGGCCGAGGCGAACAGATCTTCGGCTTCAAACAGACCGCGCAGCGCAAAGGCCGTGGAGGCCTGCGTGCCGTTAAGCAGCGCCAGCCCCTCTTTTGACGCAAGGGTGATTGGCGCTAATCCGGCCTTTTTCAGCGCCTCTTTTGCCGGGAGCCACTCTCCCTGCCAGCGCGCCTGACCTTCCCCCAACAACAGCAGCGACATATGCGCCAGCGGGGCGAGATCGCCGGAGGCGCCAACGGAGCCTTTGGCGGGGATCCATGGATAGACTTCCGCGTTCACCAGCGCTATCAGGGCCTGGATCACGCTCAGACGAATGCCGGAAAAGCCGCGCGCCAGACTGTTAATTTTGAGCACCATCATCAGACGGACAATCTCGTCGTCCAGCGGCTGGCCAACGCCTGCGGCATGGGAAAGCACCAGCGAACGCTGGAGATTTTCCAGATCGTGCGTGGCAATGCGCGTCTGCGCCAGCAGACCAAAACCGGTGTTGATACCGTAGGCGGTACGCCCCTCGGCAATAATGGCTTCAACGCAGGCCACGCTGTCGTTAATGGCGGCATGGGCGCTTTCATCCAGCGAGAGCGTGACCGGCTGACGCCAGACGTGACGCAGCTGTTTGAGCGTGAGCGAGCCGGGAGTGAGTGTTAACGCGTTCATTCATGCTTTCCTTGTGTGGCAGGGATCATCGGCAGGTTAAGTCCCTGCTCTGTGGCACATTCAATAGCAATCTCGTAACCCGCATCTGCGTGACGCATCACGCCGGTTGCCGGGTCGTTGTGCAGCACGCGTGCGATACGCGCGGCGGCTTCATCCGTTCCGTCACAGACGATAACCATCCCGGAATGCTGGGAGAAGCCCATCCCCACGCCGCCACCGTGGTGCAGCGATACCCAGGTCGCGCCGCTGGCGGTGTTGAGTAAGGCATTCAGCAGCGGCCAGTCGGAGACCGCGTCTGAGCCGTCGCGCATGGCTTCGGTTTCACGGTTCGGGCTGGCGACGGAGCCAGAATCCAGATGGTCGCGACCAATCACAATCGGGGCAGACACTTCGCCGCTGCGCACCATTTCGTTAAAAGCCAGACCCAGCTTTTGCCGCCACTCCAGCCCAACCCAGCAGATACGCGCCGGCAAGCCCTGGAAGTTAATGCGCTCGCGGGCCATATCCAGCCAGTGGTGCAGGTGTTCATCGTCCGCGACAATTTCCTTCACTTTGGCATCGGTTTTGTAGATATCTTCCGGGTCGCCGGACAGGGCCACCCAGCGGAACGGACCGATACCGCGACAGAACAGCGGACGAATATAGGCTGGGACAAATCCCGGGAAATCAAAGGCGTTGCTGACGCCCATCTCTTTTGCCATCTGGCGGATGTTGTTGCCGTAATCGAAGGTCGGAATGCCCATCTCGCTGAACGCCAGCATGGCGGAGACGTGTTCTGCCATCGAACGCTTAGCGGCCAGTACCGTGCCTTCAGGATCGGTTTCTGCTTTTTGCTGGTAGGCTTCCCACGTCCAGCCTTTTGGCAGATAACCGTGCAGCGGATCGTGGGCGCTGGTCTGGTCGGTAACGAGGTCAGGGCGAACGCCACGGGCCACGAGTTCCGGCAGGATCTCTGCCGCGTTGCCGCACAACGCTATCGATACCGCTTTACCTTCCGCAGTGTATTTTTTGATACGCGCCAGCGCGTCATCGAGGCTGTCGGCCTGTTCGTCAACATAGCGGGTACGCAGACGGAAATCGATGCGGCTCTGCTGGCACTCAATGTTCAGCGAGCAGGCGCCAGCCAGCGTCGCGGCCAGCGGCTGTGCACCGCCCATGCCACCCAGACCCGCGGTCAGTACCCAGCGGCCTTTCAGCGAGCCGTTGTAGTGCTGACGACCGGCTTCGACGAAGGTTTCATAGGTGCCCTGCACAATCCCCTGGCTGCCAATGTAGATCCAGCTACCCGCGGTCATCTGGCCATACATCGCCAGCCCTTTGGCATCCAGTTCGTTAAAGTGTTCCCAGGTCGCCCAGTGTGGGACCAGGTTAGAGTTGGCAATCAAAACGCGCGGCGCGTTTTTGTGGGTTTTAAATACGCCAACCGGCTTGCCGGATTGCACCAGCAGGGTTTCGTCGTGTTCCAGTTCGGTCAGGGCCTTAACAATGGCGTCATAGCACTCCCAGTTGCGCGCGGCGCGGCCAATGCCGCCGTACACCACCAGTTCGTGGGGGTTTTCCGCAACCTCAGGATCAAGGTTGTTCATCAACATGCGCAGTGGTGCTTCGGTGAGCCAGCTTTTGGCGATAAGGGTGGTGCCGCGCGCGGCGCGGACATCCTGCTGACGGTATTTACCTGACGACATTGTGTGCTCCTCATACGGGACAGATGATGCATTTAGATATACTTGTATAGACAAGCACACACAAGGTCAGATTTAACAAAAAAGATACAATTTTGTTATATTGCGTTAGCTATCACGCTTTTAAAACTTATGACATAAAGTGGCCCTGCAACCGATAGCGGCTACCGGGGAACAGCAGTCTTGCATGCGACACAATCTGCGCGGATGACCAGGTGCGGCGGCGGATCAGCAGGCAGGGATCGTGCTCTTTGATACGCAGCAGCTCGCACTCCTGCGGCGTCGCGCGCACCGCTTCCACAATGTGCTCCCCTTCCGTCAGCGGTGCGACAAGCGAGAGAAAGGCATGCGGCGTGGTTTGAGTGTAATCCTGGTCCAGATAGTCCGGTATCCGTTCGGCGTTTACGCAGCGATCCTCAATCTGCACCGGCACGTCATTTTCGAAATGCACCATTACGGAATGGAAGATCCGGGTTCCCTCCTTGACGTTCAGTACCGCAGCCTGCTCGGCGCTGGCCTGCGTCTCTTCAAGCACCAGCACTTCGCAGTGGTGCTGATGGTTTCGCGACGCTATCTCGTCCGCAATGCTGCGGATTTCAAACAGCGCCGATTGTCCTTTCGGCTCCGCCACAAACGTCCCGACCCCCTGCAGACGCACCAGCAGGCCTTCGTCGGTTAGCTCGCGTAACGCCCGGTTGATGGTCATCCGGCTAAAACCAAACTGCGCCACCAGATCGGCTTCAGAGGGAATGCGGTCATGCGGCCGCCAGACGCCGGTGGCAATTTTTTCGCTGATCGTCTGCTTCACCTTTTCATAGAAAGGCGCGGGAGAGCCGGACGGCGGCTGAGGTGAGCGTGAGAACATCGTGACTCCTTAAATATTGTTATGCCCACCAGTGAGCAATTTGCCAGGCCAGACGGGCGGCAAGCTTCGCCCCCTGTCCGTCCCGATCGTAGTGAGGGTTAAATTCTACCAGATCGGCGGCCTGCAGTTTTCCGCTACGGCAAATGCGCTCGATCGCGGGCAGGAGATCCCGCGCAGGCACGCCTAACGCCGCGGGGGCTGACACGGCGGGCATCTCGGCTGCGGGCAGAACGTCCAGATCAATGGTGAGGTAAACACGATCGGCCTGCGCCAGCACCTGTTCCAGGGCTGATAGCGCATCCAGGTGGAAATGCAGATCGTCCACCAGCGTGGCGTTAAGCCGTTCAGCCTCGTCAAACAGCGCCTGGGTGTTCGCCGCGCGGCTGACACCAAAACAGGCGTACTCAAATTCCCGCGCGTGGTCAGCACAGTAGTTCGCCAGCTGACGAAACGGGGTGCCGGAGGTGGCCCGTTCGGCCTTGCGCAAATCAAGATGCGCATCCAGGTTGATGACCGCCACGCGCTCATTCGGGAACGCCTCAAGGATACCACGGCCGTGGGCCCAGGCGGTCTCGTGTCCGCCGCCCAACACCAGCGTACGCATGCCAGCCTGCTGACAGGTCACCACGGCATCGCTCAGTGCCTGTTGGCCCTCTTCCAGTTGGTCATCCTCAACGTAAACCGACCCCATGTCCACCAGCCGTTCGTGGCCGGAATGCGTTGCCATGTTCGCCAGCGCCTTACGCAGCACGTCGGGAGCCTGCGCCGCACCCTGCCTGCCCTGATTACGCCTTACTCCTTCATCACAGGCAAAGCCTATCAGCGCAATCGCGGATGAAACCGGGGTAAATTGCGACGGCTGGCGTATGGTCTGAAAAATACGTTTTGCGTTGCTGGCCTCGGCGCTGTCGTCGCGCCCCTGCCAGACGGTCTCTGCAACAGGCTGCCAACTCATACTGCCTCCCCCCGGAAAATGCGTTGATACAGCGGATTGCGTCCCGGCTCGTAAACCATTTCTACCGGATGGTCTGCATCCCAGACGATAAAATCAGCCATAAAACCGGCCTTTAACTGCCCGTGCGTTGTTCCACGCCCCAGCGCTTGCGCGGCATGTCGCGTGACGCCAGCCCAGGCCTCTTCAGGCGTCAGGCCAAACTGTACGCAGGCCATGTTCATGGCCAGATGAATGCTCGCGAACGGGCTGGTGCCGGGGTTGTAATCCGTGGCGACCGCCATCGGTACGCCCTGCGCCCGGAGCTGTTCAACCGGTGGACGCTGACGCTCCTGAAGAAAATAGAACGCGCCGGGCAGCAGTACCGCAACCGTGCCGCTTTGCGCCATGGCCTGAACACCCTTCTCATCCAGGTATTCGATATGATCGGCAGATAACCCTTTAAATCGGCTGACCAGCGCCGCACCGCCCAGGTTAGAAAGTTGCTCCACGTGCCCTTTCACCGGAATACCCCGTGCGCGGGCGGCCAGGAAAAGCCGCTCGGTTTGTGCTGGCGTGAAGCCGACGTTTTCACAAAAAACATCCACCGCTTCGAACAGCCCTTTTTGCCACAGTTCGGGCATGATCTGCTCGCACACCAGTGTGAGGTACGCGTCTGGATCGTGGCGGTATTCCGCAGGAACCGCATGCGCGGCCAGCAGGGTTGGGCTGATCTCAACCGGATTACTCAGGCTGAGCTGGCGTGCGACCTGCAGCATTTTTTCTTCGGCCGCGGCGTTAAGACCGTAGCCGGATTTGATTTCCAGGGTGGTCACCCCTTCATTCATTAACCGCTCCAGCCGCTGCTGCGCCAGTGTAAGCAAATTTTCCGGCGAACTGTCGCGGGTTGCCGAGACGGTGGCGTTAATTCCGCCCCCCTGTGCGCTGATGGTCTGATAGGAGACACCGTTGAGACGCTGCTCCCACTCCGCCGCGCGATTGCCACCAAACACCAGGTGGGTATGGCAGTCGATAAGACCCGGCGTGACCAGGCGTCCACCGAGATCGACGCATTTATCATGCCCGGAAGGGAGGTCTGCTTCAGGAATAACGGCCAGAAGGGTTTGACCGCGCACCACAAGGGCATGATGCGCTTGCAGGCCATACGATTCTTCACCAGGAACCATTGTCGCCAGTCGCGCATTTCGCCATATCACATCGTCAGGATGAAGTTGCAGCATAAGCCTTTCACTTGTCATGGGTTGTATAGACATTTATTTTCATCTGCTGGCTGCTGTCAACCGCCTTTATGAAAATGTTATTTATTTGTGACGACTTTCCCGCCCCCTGCGGGCGAAAAATGCAACTTTTCCCCTTTTTATCTTCCCGTTTCGCTCAACTTAGTATAAAAAAGCAGGCTATTTCGTCTATCTCGTTTAAGACTTGCATACCCAGGAGCTTCACCTTGAACATTTCCAGGATTTCCCGTCTGGCGTTGGCACTCGCCTTTGGCGTGACATTATCCGCATGCAGTTCAACGCCACCGGATCAGCGACCTTCTGAGCAGGTCGCGCCAGGCACCGCGTCCCGTCCGATTTTGTCCGCTGATGAAGCGAAAAACTTCGATCGCGCGCACTACTTCTCCGCGATGGATCCAAACGCTGCGCCGTGGACGCCGTCTTCTATTAACCTGCCGAAGCAGCCAAACTTTGTTGTGGGTCCGGCAGGGGCGCAGGGCGTGACGCATACCTCTATTCAGGCTGCGGTTGACGCTGCCATCACCAAACACAGCGCATCTCGCCAGTACATCGCGATCATGCCAGGTGAATATGAAGGTACCGTTTACATTCCGGCAGCACCGGGCAGCATCACCCTTTACGGTCTGGGCGAAAAAGCCATCGACGTTAAAATTGGTCTGGCGATTGATTCCGAAATGGACAGCACCACCTGGCGTCACCTGGTCAACCCGGCGGGTAAATACATGCCGGGCAAACCAGCCTGGTATATGTTTGATAACTGCCAGAGCAAGCGTGCCGCTACCATTGGCGTGATGTGTTCTGCGGTCGTCTGGTCTCAGAACAACGGTCTGCAACTGCAGAACCTGACCATTCAGAACACCCTGGGCGACAGCGTTGATGCGGGTAACCACCAGGCCGTGGCGCTGCGTAGCGATGGCGACAAAGTGCAGATCAACAACGTGAACATTCTGGGTCGTCAGAACACCTTCTTCGTGACCAACAGCGGCGTACAGAACACCCTGCAGAATAACCGTCTGACCCGTACGCTGGTGACCAACAGCTACATCGAAGGTGATGTGGATATGGTCTCCGGTCGTGGCGCGGTGGTATTTGATAACACCGATTTCCGCGTCGTGAACTCACGTACCCAGCAGGAAGGTTATGTCTTTGCGCCAGCGACACAGTCTAATCTGTTCTACGGTTTCCTCGCCGTCAACAGCCGCTTCAACGCCTCCGGTGACGGCGTGGCGCAGCTGGGTCGCTCCCTGGACGTGGACTCTGCAACCAACGGTCAGGTTGTGATCCGCGACAGCGTTATCAACGAAGGTTTCAACGTGGCAAAACCATGGGCTGACGCCGCCATCTCCAAACGTCCATTCTCCGGCAATACCGGTTCCGTGGACGATAAAGGAAACGTGCAGCGCAACCTGAACGACGCTAACTTCAACCGCATGTGGGAATACAACAACCGCGGTCTGGGTAGCAAAGTGGTTGCGGAGCCGAAGCAGTAATCTGTTTTGCCGGGTGGCGGCTTCGCCTTACCCGGCCTGTCCGTTAATGCAGTACCATCGGGCATAAAAAAACCTCGCGTTCGCGAGGTTTTTTGTTTTAAGCCGCTTAGTGAGCGTTTACCACTACCCACATTGGCCCCTGGCCTACCGCATAGCGCCCTTTCTCTTCCAGCAGGCCCTGCTCGCCTTTGATTTCGTACAGGGCGATGTGGTGAGACTTCTGCCCCGCTGCAATCAGGTATTTACCGCTGTGATCGATATTAAAGCCACGCGGCTGCGTTTCCGTCGGCTGGAAGCCTTCTACTGCCAGCACGCTGCCGTCTTCCGAGACGCTAAAGATGGTGATCAGGCTGGAAGTACGATCACAGGCGTAGAGATGGCGACCATCCGGCGTAATGTGAATATCCGCCGCCCAGCGGGTATCCGAGAAGTCAGACGGCATCATATCCAGCGTCTGCACGCACTCAATCTGCCCGTTAGGATCTTTCAGTTCCCAGACGTCCACTGAGCTGTTCAGCTCGTTGACCACGTAGGCGTACTGCTGGTTTGGATGGAAGACCATATGACGCGGGCCTGCCCCCTCTACGGTGGTCACTTCAGCCGGATTCTGCGCCACCAGGTGACCATCGTCGCTCAGGGTAAACAGGCAGATACGATCCTGCTTCAGCGCCGGTACCCACAGTGTGCGGTTGTCCGGGGAGATATTCGCCGAGTGGCAGCCTTCCAGCCCTTCCACCACATCCACGGTTTCGACCGGAATGCCCTCTTCCAGACGCGTCACGCTGACACAGCCCGCGTTATAGGAGCCGCTGAAAACAAAGTTGCCCTGGCGATCGGTTGAGATGTGGGTTGGGCTACCCGGCAATGGCGCTTCCGCAGTGTAAGTCAGCGCGCCGTCATCCGGAGAGATGCGGTAGGCCAGCACGCGAAACTCCGGGCGCACACCCACGTACAAGAAACGTTTATCCGGGCTGATCGCCATTGGTTGTACCTGACCAGGCACATCAACAACCTGCACCAGCGTGAGGGTCCCCTCGGCATTTAAACGCCAGACGTGGATCTGCTGGCTTTCAGGACTGGCGGTATAAACGGTTTGTTTCATGAATATTCACTCCTCACTGCGCATGAAAGTAGTTAACTTTTGACGGTGAATGCTGAATTGTCGACGGGAATTTTGACGCGTTCGCCTCTCGGTGTACCATCCCATCAGATCGTAAATTCAATATTAACCCGGAAAAACAAATGACCTCGCGTGTGATTGCTCTGGATTTAGACGGTACCTTACTGACGCCGCAAAAAACCCTTCTCCCCTCCTCCCTTCAAGCGCTTAAACGCGCACAGGAAGTGGGATATCAACTCCTTATCGTAACGGGTCGACATCACGTTGCCATTCACCCTTTTTATCAGGCACTGGCGTTAGATACACCTGCAATTTGTTGTAATGGCACTTATTTGTATGATTATCAAGCAAAAAAGGTTTTAGAATCCGACCCGCTGCCGGTTCCCCAGGCATTGCAGTTAATAGATCTGCTGGATGAACATGCGATCCACGGCCTGATGTATGTCGATAATGCGATGGTCTATGAGCGCCCGACCGGCCACGTTATCCGCACCACCAACTGGGCTCTGTCTCTGCCAGAAGCGCAGCGTCCGGTCTTTACCCAGGTCTCTTCCCTGCGCCAGGCGGCTCAGGATGTTGAGGCTATCTGGAAATTCGCGTTGACCGATGAAGATACCAGCAAACTGAATACCTTCGCGAAACACGTTGAACAGGCGCTGGGTCTGGAGTGCGAATGGTCCTGGCATGACCAGGTGGATATTGCCCATAAAGGCAACAGCAAAGGTAAACGCCTGACACAGTTCGTGGAGTCTCAGGGATGGTCAATGCAGGATGTGATCGCCTTTGGCGATAACTACAACGACATCAGCATGCTGGAAGCCGCCGGAACGGGCGTGGCAATGGGCAATGCCGATGACGCGGTGAAAGCGCGCGCTAACGTGGTGATTGGCGATAACACCACCGACAGCATCGCGCAGTATATTTATACCCACCTGCTGTAATCAGGTGGTAATGGAGACGCTCTTGATTTGCGCGTAAAGCCACAGGCCAGGTTTGATCCCTAACTCATCCCTGGCCCACGGACTGATCCGTGCCCAGAGCGTCCTGCTCCCCACCTCAAGCTGCACCTCTACCTGACCGTTATCATCAAAACACTCGGCGACCTTCGCGCGCAGGATATTTCGGATACTGGTCTGCAGCGGAGGCTGTAAAACCAGAGAGACATCCGACGCCTGAATACGAATACGCAGCGCCGACTGCAGGGGCTTGTCGATTTTATTCACCCACAGGTGCTGGTCGCCCAACGCCAGGGCGGTCATCGCGTAATGCGGGTGGTGCTCCAGCACGCTCACCTTCAGGATACTGCTCTGCTGCTCCCGGGGCAGCCACGGGTGCATGACGCTACTGCCCCAGACCTCTTCAAGATTGCCAAACGCCTTTACGCTGCCGTTTTCCAGCACCAGTACGTTATCCGCCAGATGCAGAATTTCATCCAGGGAGTGGCTGACGTACAGCATCGGGATCCTGATTTCACGCGCCAGGCGCTGGAGATACGGCAGGAGTTCACGTTTACGCGGAATATCCAGCGAGGCCAGCGGCTCATCAAGCAGCAGGAGTTCGGGGGCGGTGAGCAACGCGCGCCCTATCGCCACCCGCTGTTTCTCACCGCCGGAGAGCGAGGAAGGCAACCGGTCAAGCAGTGGCTCAATGCCCAGCAGCGCCACCAGCTTGTCAAACTGCGCGGCCATGCTTTTGGCCATGCCGTAACGCAGATTCCCGCGCACGCTGTAGTGCGGGAATAACCGCGCATCCTGAAACACATAGCCAATACGCCGTTTATCCGGCGTCAGGTAAATCTTGTTTTCAACGTCATTCAGGACGCGATTATTCAGCACAATGCGCCCTGCCTGCGGGCGTGTCAGGCCACCGATCGCATTAATGAGCGAGGTTTTCCCGGCGCCGGAGACCCCAAAGATGGCGGTGATGCCGGTGGCAGGCAGCGTCTCGTCCAGTGTAAGGGTGTGGTTTCCCAGCGTCTGGGTGAAATGGAGTTCCAGCATAACTATTTCCCCATCCGCTCGCGGCTGAGTCGCGCCAGCCATTCAGAGACCAGCAGCGATATCAGCGCCAGCACAATTGAGATAACGCACAGACGCGCCGCAGCACCTTCGCCACCCGGCGTCTGTATCAGCGTATACATGGCCGAAGGGATCGTCCGCGTTTCACCGGGGATGTTCGAAACAAAGGTAATGGTGGCACCGAATTCACCCAGCGAACGGGCAAAGGCCAGTACCGTACCAACAATAATGCCCGGCAGCGTGAGCGGTAGCGTAATGGTGAAAAAGACGCGCCAGCGCCCGGCACCCAGCGTGCGGGCGGCCTGTTCCAGTTTGATATCCACCCCTTCCAGCGCCAGGCGGATAGCCCTCACCATCAGCGGAAATGACATCACCGCCGCGGCCAGCACCGCACCGCGCCAGCTAAAGGCAAAGGTCAGCCCGAACCAGTCGTACAGCCATTGGCCGATAAACCCGCGTCGGCCCATGGACACAAGCAGCAGATATCCCACCACGACGGGCGGCAATACCAGCGGAAGATGGAGAACGCTGTCAAGTAGCGCTTTGCCGGGAAACTTACAGCGCACCAGCAACCAGGCAAAGAAGATCCCAAAGGGCAAACTTAGCGCAACCGCCAGGGAAGAGACTTTCAGGCTCAGCAGTACAGCCTGCCATTCAGGATCGGTCAATATCATTCGTGAGTCGTAAATCCATAACGTTTAAAGATTGCGGACGCTTCCGGCCCCTTCAGGTACGCCTGGAAGGCCGTCACGGTCGCATTTTTATGTCCATCAACAATCGCAACAGGATATTCCACTTTTTTGTGGGCGTCTTCCGGGAACGTGCCAACCACTTTGACCCCCTTGCTGGCAACGGCATCCGAGCCGTAGACAATGCCCAGCGGAGCCTCATTGCGCTCCACCAGCGCCAGCGCACCGCGTACGTCTTCTGCCGGCGCCAGATCTGATGACAGTGTCTGCCACGCGCCCAGTTTCTGCAGGGCCTCTTTCGCGTAAATTCCAGCCGGTACATGGTCCGGATCGCCCACTGCCAGCCGGCCACCGTTCAGAAGACGCGTCCAGTGAGTCTCTTTGTTGATGGTGATGTCACCCTGCGGACTGGCTTTTGGCGCGACCACGACAAGGCTATTCCCCAGCAGCGTTTCGCGGGTTGTCGTATCCACGGCTTTCTTATCAACGGCGTAATCCATCCATTTCTGATCGGCAGAGATGAACAGATCGGCCGGTGCCCCCGCTTCAATCTGGCGCGCCAGTGTAGAAGAAGACGCGAAAGAGGAGACGACGTCGACGTTCTTCTCTTTTTTATACGCAGCAGCAATATCCTTCATCGCATTCGTCAGCGACGCCGCCGCAAAAACCGTAATTTTACCTTCGTCGGCCAGCGCGTGTCCGGTCAGCGAAAGTGCCAGCGTTGCCCCTGCGAAAAAGCGTAACCCTGTACGTGCCATCTGTAGCTCCTGTGAGTTTCGTTATATACGCAATAATATAACGACAACGCCGGAGATATCCCAGCGTTAAATCGTACCGATCAAGAGGTACAATTACCGGATGCTTTAAATCATATCGGCGATGACGAAAAATACTTGAGAGCAAAACGCCCGGGCAAGCCGGGCGTTTTGTAGGGAATCAGTGCTGCTTTTTAGCGCGGTCTCTGTGACCAATGTTCGAAAAGACGTTGAACACTTCACCCAGGCCGTAGATGGCACCGAGGATGATGGCCATTACTACTGGTACCATGATCACGGCGAATACCAGACTTTTCAACAACTCTAACATGGTTTTCTCCAGATATTGTGGACGGCTTATTCTACCCTGAAAAGTAAGAAAAACATCCCCTTTTGTGCGGTCCCCTTTGCGCCCTGTGCCATTTGGTTCACAATAGCCCTTTTGTCAGGACACTCCGTTATGCAGGCTGAAATTCTCCTTACCCTACGACTTCAGCAGAAGCTTTTCGCCGATCCGCGACGTATCGCCCTGCTTAAACAAATAGAACAAACGGGTTCAATAAGCCAGGGGGCAAAGAACGCGAGCATTAGTTATAAAAGCGCCTGGGACGCGATCAACGACATGAATACCCTGAGCGAGCAGATGCTGGTTGAGCGAGCCACGGGCGGCAAAGGGGGCGGTGGCGCCGTGCTGACCCGCTACGGCCAGCGTCTGATTCAGCTTTATGACCTGCTGGCCCAGATCCAGCAGAAAGCGTTCGATGTGCTAAGTGACGATGATAACCTCCCGCTGGACAGCCTGTTAGCCGCCATTTCTCGCTTCTCACTCCAGACCAGCGCCCGCAACCAGTGGTTTGGCACGGTCACCGCGCGCGATAACGGGCAGGTCCAGCAACATATCGAGATCCTGCTTGCCGACGGCACCACACGCCTGAAAGCCGCGATTACCGCCCAAAGCGGAGAGCGTCTGGGGCTGGATGAAGGCAAGGAGGTGCTGGTGTTGCTGAAAGCGCCGTGGGTCGCAGTGACGCGCGATGCCGAACGCGCCAAAGCGGCAGACAACCAGCTGCAGGGTACCATCCAGCGCATTGAACGTGGTGAAGCGCAGTGTGAGGTCCTGATGACCCTGCCGGACGGCCAGGTGCTGTGCGCGACGGTTGCCCTGAGCGAGGCGCACGAATTAGAAGAAGGTGCTGTAGTCACCGCATATTTCAACGCAGACCGGGTAATTATCGCCACATTGTGCTGAGCGGATTGACAAGCGTGTCGACAGTGAGTATCCCTGACATCTGATGCTGCAAAAAATGGGATAAATCATGTCATCATTGCATATTTCGCAAGGTACGTTTCGTCTTGGCGATACCCGAACGCTGACGCTGCCAGATTTAACACTCCATGCGGGTGAAAGCTGGGCATTTGTGGGCACCAACGGAAGCGGCAAGTCCGCGCTGGCCCGGGCGCTGGCCGGAGAGCTCACCCTGCTTAAAGGTGAACGCCAGAGCCATTTTACGCGTACGACGCGCCTGTCGTTTGAACAGCTGCAGAAGCTGGTGAGCGATGAATGGCAGCGTAACAACACGGACCTCCTCAGCCCGGGCGAAGAAGACACGGGCCGCACAACGGCAGAAATTATTCAGGACGAAGTCAACAATCCCGCCCGTTGTCAGCAGCTGGCGGAGCAGTTTGGCATCACCGCCCTTCTCAACCGCCGCTTCAAATACCTTTCCACCGGCGAGACGCGTAAAACGCTGCTCTGCCAGGCGCTGATGAGCGAACCTGAGCTGTTAATCCTGGATGAGCCGTTCGACGGTCTGGACGTGCAGTCCCGCGCCCAGCTGGCGGACCTGCTGGCCTCGCTTAACCAGCAGGGCTACACCCTTGTGCTGGTGCTTAACCGTTTTGATGAAATCCCGGATTTTGTGCAGAACGCCGGGGTGCTGGCGGACTGCAGCCTTACCGAAACCGGCGAAAAATCGGTACTGCTGAAACAGGCGTTGATTGCCCAACTGGCGCACAGCGAAAAGCTCGACGGCATTACCCTGCCCGAACCCGACGCCCCTTCGGTACGTCTCGCTTTAGATCCTAATCAGCCGCGGATTGTGCTGCGTGACGGGGTGGTCTCTTATGACGATCGTCCGATCCTGAATCATCTCAGCTGGACGGTTAATCCGGGCGAACACTGGCAGATTGTCGGTCCCAACGGCGCGGGGAAATCGACGCTGCTGAGTCTGATCACCGGCGATCACCCGCAGGGCTACAGCAACGATCTGACCCTGTTTGGCCGCCGTCGCGGAAGCGGTGAAACCATCTGGGATATCAAAAAGCATATCGGCTATGTCAGCAGCAGCCTGCATCTGGATTACCGGGTCAGCACCACCGTACGCAATGTGATCCTCTCCGGGTACTTTGATTCCATCGGTATTTATCAGGCGGTATCGGACAAACAGCACAAGCTGGCCCAGCAGTGGCTGGATATTCTGGGGATGGACAACCGGGTCGCTGACGCGCCGTTTCACAGTCTGTCCTGGGGGCAGCAGCGTCTGGCATTGATCGTCCGGGCGCTGGTGAAACACCCGACCCTGCTGATCCTCGATGAGCCGCTTCAGGGGCTGGATCCGCTGAACCGCCAGCTGATCCGTCGCTTTGTGGATGTGCTGATTGGCGAAGGTGAGACCCAGTTACTGTTTGTCTCACATCATGCTGAAGACGCACCGGCCTGCATCACGCACCGTCTGGAGTTTATCCCGGACGGTGAGCACTATCGTTACCTGCTGAGCAAAATCGATTAACTTCCGGAGGGCGCCGCCCTCCGCTTTTCAGATAACCTGCAGTGATACTTCTTTATCTCTTTGATCTACAATGCGAGTGGATCAAAAAAAAGCGGGTTTGAAAAACAGTGTAAACGATTCCACTAATTTATCCCATGTCACACTTTTCACGTCTCTGTTATGCTATGGTTATTACATACCATAAGCCTAATGGAGCGAAATATGCGAGTTCTGGTAACAGGTGGTAGCGGTTACATAGGAAGTCATACCTGTGTGCAACTGCTGCAAAACGGTCATGATGTCATCATCCTCGACAACCTGTGCAATAGTAAGCGCAGCGTGCTGCCTGTGATTGAACGTCTTGGCGGAAAACAGCCGACTTTCGTCGAAGGTGACATCCGCAATGAAGCGTTGATGACCGAGATCCTCCACGACCACGCCATTGAAACGGTGATCCACTTCGCTGGCCTGAAAGCGGTCGGTGAGTCGGTCGCGAAGCCGCTTGAGTATTACGACAACAACGTCAACGGTACCCTGCGTCTTATCTCCGCCATGCGCGCGGCGAACGTCAAAAACTTCATCTTTAGCTCATCCGCCACCGTCTACGGCGATCAGCCCAAAATTCCTTACGTTGAAAGCTTCCCCACCGGTACGCCACAAAGCCCGTACGGCAAAAGCAAACTGATGGTGGAACAGATCCTGACCGACCTGCAAAAAGCACAGCCGGAGTGGAGCATCGCCCTGCTGCGCTACTTCAACCCGGTGGGCGCCCATCCGTCAGGCGATATGGGTGAAGATCCGCAGGGTATTCCGAATAACCTGATGCCGTATATCGCACAGGTGGCGGTGGGCCGCCGCGAGTCGCTGGCGGTGTTCGGCAATGACTATCCAACTGAAGATGGCACCGGCGTGCGTGATTACATCCACGTTATGGATCTGGCCGACGGCCACGTGGCAGCAATGCAGCAATTGGCCGACAAACCGGGCGTGCATATTTACAACCTCGGCGCCGGTATTGGCAGCAGCGTGCTGGATGTGGTTAACGCTTTCAGCAAAGCCTGCGGTAAGCCGGTCAACTATCACTTCGCCCCCCGCCGCGAAGGAGACCTCCCGGCATACTGGGCTGATGCAACCAAAGCCGATAAAGAGCTTAACTGGCGTGTTACCCGCACGCTGGATGAAATGGCACAGGATACCTGGCACTGGCAGTCTCGCCACCCACAAGGTTATCCGGACTAAGGATCCGTCATGACTTCATTCAATCCCGTCGATCATCCGCATCGTCGTTTTAACCCGCTTAGCGGGCAATGGATTTTGGTGTCTCCGCATCGCGCCAAGCGCCCCTGGCAGGGGGCGCAAGAGACGCCTGCAAAACAGACGCTGCCACAGCACGACCCGGACTGCTTCCTGTGTCCGGGCAACACCCGCGTAACGGGAGATAAAAACCCGGACTACAAAGGCACCTTCGTTTTCACCAACGATTTTGCCGCGCTCATGACCGACACGCCGGACGCGCCGCAGAGCGATGATCCGCTGATGCGTTGTGAAAGCGCCCGGGGAACCAGCCGCGTGATCTGCTTCTCGCCCGATCACAGCAAAACGCTACCGGAGCTTAGCGTTGATGCGCTGAAAGAGGTGGTGAGCACCTGGCAGGCACAAACTGCGGAGCTGGGCCAGACTTATCCGTGGGTGCAGGTATTCGAAAATAAAGGCGCCGCGATGGGCTGCTCTAACCCGCATCCACACGGGCAGATCTGGGCGAACAGTTTCCTGCCCAACGAAGCCGAACGAGAAGATCGCCTGCAAAAAGCCTATTACGCGGAAAACGGCTCCCCGATGCTGGTGGACTACACCCGGCGTGAACTGGCCGACGGTAGCCGTACTGTGGTCGAAACGGAACACTGGCTGGCCGTTGTGCCGTACTGGGCGGCGTGGCCCTTTGAAACGCTGCTGCTGCCTAAAGCACATGTTCAGCGCATTACGGATCTCAGCGACGCACAGCGTGACGATCTTGCGCTGGCGCTGAAAAAGCTGACCAGCCGTTACGACAATCTGTTCCAGTGCTCCTTCCCGTACTCAATGGGCTGGCACGGCGCACCGTTTAACGGCGAAGAGAATCAACACTGGCAGTTGCATGCCCATTTCTATCCGCCGCTGCTGCGTTCTGCGACGGTGCGTAAATTTATGGTGGGCTATGAAATGCTGGCGGAAACCCAGCGTGACCTGACGGCAGAACAGGCCGCAGAACGCCTGCGTGCCGTTAGCGATGTCCATTATCGCGAATCAGGAGTCTAATAAATGAGTCTGAAAGATAAAACACAATCCCTGTTTGCTGAAAAATTTGGCTACCCTGCTACCCACGTTATCCAGGCACCTGGCCGCGTAAACCTGATTGGTGAACACACCGACTACAACGACGGTTTTGTTCTGCCCTGTGCCATTGATTACCAGACGGTGATCGCCTGCGCAAAGCGCGATGACCACAAAGTGCGCGTGATTGCGGCGGATTACAGTAATGAGATAGACGAGTTTTCCCTCGATGCCCCGATTGTTATCCACGACAGCCAGCAGTGGTCCAACTATGTGCGCGGCGTGGTGAAACATCTGCAAAAGCGTAATAAGAATTTTGGCGGTGCGGATCTCGTCATCAGCGGCAACGTGCCACAAGGGGCCGGTTTAAGCTCGTCGGCATCCCTGGAAGTGGCGGTGGGAACCGTCTTTCAGCAGCTGTACCATCTGCCGCTGGACGGGGCGCAAATCGCACTGAACGGCCAGGAAGCGGAGAATCAGTTTGTGGGCTGCAACTGCGGCATCATGGACCAGCTTATCTCCGCGCTGGGCAAAAAAGAGCATGCGTTACTGATTGACTGCCGAACGCTTGGAACCAAAGCCGTTCCCCTGCCAAAGGGTGCCGCGGTCGTGATTATCAACAGCAACTTTAAACGTACGCTGGTGGGCAGCGAGTACAACACCCGCCGCGAGCAGTGCGAAACCGGCGCACGCTTCTTCCAGCAGCCGGCCCTGCGCGACGTGACGCTTGATGAATTCAACAAAGTGGCGCACGAGCTGGATCCGGTAGTGGCAAAACGCGTTCGTCATGTGCTGACCGAAAACGCCCGAACCGTTGAAGCCGCTTCCGCGCTGGCCAAAGGAGACCTGAAACGTATGGGGGAACTGATGGCAGAGTCCCACGCCTCCATGCGCGATGACTTCGAAATCACCGTTCCGCAAATCGACACCCTGGTGGAGATTGTCAAAGCGGTCATCGGCGATAAAGGCGGTGTACGCATGACGGGCGGTGGTTTTGGTGGCTGCATCGTCGCTCTGGTGCCGGAAGATCTCGTCCCGGCCGTCCAGTCGGCGGTGGAGAAACAGTACGAAGCCAAAACGGGCATTAAAGAAACGTTCTATGTTTGTAAAGCATCACAAGGAGCCGGACAGTGCTAAACGAAACGCCAACCCTCGCACCGGATGGTCTGCCGTATCGCCTGTTAACCCTGCGCAACAGCGCGGGGATGGTTGTTACGCTCATGGACTGGGGTGCCACCCTACTTTCCGCCCGCGTACCAATGCCAGACGGCAGCGTGCGCGAAACCCTTCTCGGCTGCGCCTCGCCTGAGCAGTATATCAACCAGGCCGCCTATCTTGGCGCGTCCGTCGGGCGCTATGCGAACCGCATTGCGAAAAGCCGTTTTGAGCTCGACGGTGTTCGCTACACGTTGCTGCCAAGCCAGGGTGAGAACCAGCTGCATGGTGGACCGGAAGGATTTGACAAACGCCGCTGGAAAATTGTCCAGCAAAACGACCGGGAAGTGCTGTTTTCACTTGACTCGCTGGATGGCGACCAGGGATTCCCGGGTAACCTTACCGCGTTTGCACGCTTTACGCTGACCGACGACAACCGTATCGCCATTGAATACCGTGCGACGGTCGATAAGCCGTGTCCGGTCAACCTGACCAACCACGCCTACTTCAATCTGGACGGTAACCAGTGCGATGTGCGTAACCATAAGCTGCAGATCCTTGCGGATGCCTATTTGCCGGTGGACGAGATGGGCATTCCGTATCAGGGGCTGAAGCCCGTGGAAGGTACCAGCTTTGACTTCCGCAACGCAAAATCTATCGCCCAGGATTTCCTGAGCGATGACGATCAGCGCAAGGTGAAAGGTTACGACCACGCGTTCCTGCTGCAGGCACAAGGCGATGTGAAACAGCCTGCTGCACAGGTCTGGTCCGCGGATGAAAAACTGCAGATGACGGTCTACACCAGCGCCCCTGCCCTGCAATTCTACTCAGGTAACTATCTTGGCGGGACAACCGCACGTGAGCACGGCGAGTACAGCGACTGGCAAGGTCTGGCGCTGGAGAGCGAGTTCCTGCCGGACAGCCCGAACCATCCCGAATGGCCACAGCCGGACTGTGTGCTGCGCCCGGGTGAAGAGTACGTCAGCGTCACCGAGTATCATTTTACTCCGCACGCTTAACCTCCGGCCGCAACAACGTCAGCCCTCCCCTGGAGGGCTTTTTTCTGCACGCCTTGCTGAAAATAGCGCCAATCGCAGACAAAATCATAACCCTGGATTCACAAGCACCTTACACTCAGAGACTATTTTCGCTATGGTTAGGGTTAAGCGTTGCTGCTGGCACGGCCACGGCAATATAATGAGAATTGATATCATTCTAAAAATGCTTGAGGAGTAAGAGATGGCTATTACTAAGCTGGTTCTGGTGCGCCACGGCGAAAGCCAGTGGAACAACGAAAACCGCTTCACCGGTTGGTACGACGTTGATCTGTCTGAGAAAGGCGTAAGCGAAGCAAAAGCGGCAGGTAAACTGCTGAAAGAAGAAGGCTTCAGCTTTGATTTTGCTTACACCTCTGTGCTGAAACGTGCCATCCACACCCTGTGGAACGTGCTGGACGAGCTGGATCAGGCCTGGCTGCCGGTTGAGAAATCCTGGAAACTGAACGAGCGTCACTACGGTGCGCTGCAGGGTCTGAACAAAGCCGAAACCGCTGAGAAGTACGGTGACGAGCAGGTTAAACAGTGGCGTCGCGGCTTCGCGGTAACCCCACCAGAGCTGACCAAAGATGACGAGCGCTATCCGGGCCACGACCCGCGTTACGCGAAACTGACCGACGCTGAGCTGCCAACCACCGAGAGCCTGGCGCTGACCATTGACCGCGTTGTTCCTTACTGGAACGAAACCATTCTGCCACGCCTGAAAAGCGGTGAGCGCGTGATCATCGCCGCTCACGGTAACTCCCTGCGCGCGCTGGTGAAATACCTGGACAACATGGGTGAAGACGAGATCCTCGAACTGAACATCCCGACTGGCGTACCGCTGGTGTATGAGTTCGACGAAAACTTCAAGCCAATCAAACACTACTATCTGGGTAACGCGGATGAGATCGCAGCGAAAGCCGCGGCTGTTGCGAACCAGGGTAAAGCGAAGTAATTTTCGCCGGACATAAAAAAAGCGCGGAGCCTTCCGCGCTTTTTTATTTGTGCCGGAAGAATCAACCGCGACGGGCTTTTACCGCATTCGCCAGCTGACGCAGGATGGCGTCGGTATCTTCCCAGCCAATGCAGGCATCCGTCACGCTCTTGCCATAGACCAGCGGCTCGCTGCCTTCGAGGTTCTGGTTACCCTCAACCAGATGGCTTTCAATCATCACCCCAATCACCGCTTTCTCGCCGCCAGCAATCTGCTGACAAACATCTGCGCCGACTTCCATCTGCTTTTTAAACTGCTTGCTGGAGTTGGCGTGGCTGAAGTCGATCATCACCTGAGGCGGCAGCCCGGCTTTTTCCAGCCCGACCTTCACTTCCGCGACATGTTTTGCGCTGTAGTTAGGCTCTTTACCGCCGCGCAGAATGATATGGCAGTCACCGTTACCGCTGGTGTTAACAATGGCAGAGTGACCCCATTTGGTCACGGACAGGAAGCAGTGTGGTGCCCCTGCCGCATTGATGGCATCAATAGCGACTTTGATGGTGCCATCGGTACCGTTTTTAAAACCCACCGGGCAAGAGAGGCCGGACGCCAGTTCACGGTGAACCTGAGATTCAGTGGTACGCGCGCCAATGGCGCCCCAGCTCATCAGGTCTGCCAGATATTGTGGCGTAATCATATCCAGGAACTCACCGGCGGCTGGCAGGCCACTGTCGTTAATCTCCAGCAGCAGCTTGCGCGCAATACGCAGGCCGTCGTTAATCTGGAAGCTGTTGTCCATATGCGGATCGTTAATCAGCCCTTTCCAGCCAACGGTGGTGCGCGGCTTTTCAAAGTACACGCGCATCACAATTTCCAGCTCATCTTTAAGCTCTTCGCGCAGCTTAAGCAGTCTCGCGGCATACTCTTTTGCCGCGGCAGGATCGTGGATAGAGCACGGGCCAATCACCACCAGAAGACGATCGTCATTACCTTTCAGGATCTTGTGGATCGCTTTACGAGCATGAGAAACCGTGTTTGCGGCATTTTCAGTGGCGGGGAATTTCTCAAGGAGTGCTACAGGAGGTAATAACTCATTGATCTCTTTAATGCGTAAATCGTCGTTCTGATAATTCATCTTCTTTCCAGCTCTGCCATATCTTTAGTAATGAAAGCAATCCTTTCAATCTATCTTGTCGACCAGGAAGTGTAAACACGGTTTTACACTTCACGCAGATAATTCCTGGAATTCGCCTAAAAATCGCCACAAAATAGCGAAAAACGAGATCTAA
Source organism: Enterobacter cloacae complex sp. 277I4 (assembly GCF_050031465.1). NCBI lineage: Bacteria > Pseudomonadati > Pseudomonadota > Gammaproteobacteria > Enterobacterales > Enterobacteriaceae > Enterobacter > Enterobacter cloacae complex sp. 277I4. The sequence continues at coordinate 1,523,649 of NZ_JBLGWC010000001.1, read as the reverse complement.
CCTAAGCTTTTTAACTGTAACAACCATTTTTGCTTTATTAAACGCGATTCCCTACTGACGTAAGTCCGTCTGGCGGGATCTTTCGCCTCTGAAAAAGATGCACTGTTGGAGAATGTTATCCAGCGTAACGACAAGAACAGGAGCACCATGATGAAAATGACGAAACTGGCAACTCTCTTCCTGACGGCAACCCTCACCCTGGCAAGCGGCAGCGTTCTTGCGGCTGAAACGAGCTCATCGGGTAACGGCGATGCTAACGCGGCTGCGTCAGCAGGCCAGGTGGCCCCTGATGCCAAACAGAATGTCGCCCCGAACAATGTCGATAACAGCCAAATTAATAACGGGAACACGAATACCGGCGGCACGATGCTGCACCCTGATGGTACCGACTCAGGCACCATGAATCATGACAATATGAGCAAGGATGAGGTTCACAAAAACACGATGTGTAAAGACGGACGTTGCCCGGACGCGAATGACAAAGTGGGCGATGATGCCAATACCAAAACGGATGGTACAACCCAGTAACCGGTTATTGATTTAACTGCGAAAGGAGAGCTCAGGCTCTCCTTTCTTTTTGAGTAACTTATTAAAAACGCTACACTAATAACAATAACGAATCAGGAAAGATAACATGGCACACACGCATTCCCACGCCTCCGGCGACGACAACGCTAAACGCCTGCTGCTGGCCTTCGGCGTTACCGCCACCTTCATGATTATTGAGGTGATCGGCGGTTTGATCTCCGGCTCCCTGGCGCTGCTGGCTGACGCCGGACATATGCTTACCGATGCAGCAGCGCTGCTTTTTGCCCTCCTGGCCGTACAGTTTGCCCGTCGTCCTCCTAATGCACGCCATACATTCGGCTGGCTGAGGCTGACGACGCTTGCCGCGTTTGTTAATGCGATTGCGCTGGTGGTCATTACCCTTCTTATCGTCTGGGAGGCCATTCAGCGCTTCAGACACCCTCAGCCGGTCGCCGGGATGACAATGATGGCGATCGCCGTGGCGGGGCTGCTTGCCAATCTTCTGGCCTTCTGGATTTTGCATCGCGGCAGTGGCGAAAAGAACCTTAACGTACGCGCCGCGGCTCTGCATGTGATGGGAGATTTACTGGGCTCGGTGGGAGCCATTGTTGCCGCACTGGTGATCCTCTACACCGGCTGGACGCCTGTCGACCCTATTCTTTCTGTACTGGTCTCGTGTCTGGTGTTACGCAGCGCCTGGCGGCTATTGAAGGAGAGCGTCAATGAGTTGCTTGAGGGGGCGCCCGCCTCGGTGAATATCGCCGAGTTAAAACGTAATCTGCATCGTTCAGTTCCTGAGGTACGTAACGTCCACCACGTACACGTCTGGCTGGTGGGCGAGAAACCGGTTATGACGTTGCACGTCCAGGTGATCCCTCCGCACGACCACGATGCGCTGCTCGAACGCATCCAGCACTTTCTTGAACATCACTATGAAATTGGTCACGCGACCATCCAGATGGAGTACCAGCCCTGTAACGGGCCGGATTGCCACCTGAATGAGGCGCAGTCCGACCATTCACATCATCATCACCATTAACTGGAGAGCGCGTGAGAGCCTCGCTCACGCGCGCTGTTAATCCACATCCGGCTTCCGTTCAGGGCAATGAAGGTCAACAGCAGATATTCCAGAGACATCGCATAGACGCCCTGCAGGGCGAAAATCACCACGCTGATGACATTGATGATGACCCACAGCAGCCAGTTCTCAACGTATTTACGGGTCATCAGGATCATCGCCGCAATGGACAGCACCATCATGCAGGAATCCCAGAACGGGAAAGCATCCGGCTGAAGCACTGGCATTGTCACCTGTAACCCGATGCCGGACATGGCCGCCACAGCAATACGGGTCAGGAAAGCAAATACCGGGTTGATGTAGACCGTCATTAAACCAATGGCGACCACACACGCGACAAACCAGGCGATGGCTTTCGGCAAGGGTAACCAGCGGATCTGCAGCTCGGCCTCCTGCTGGCTGTTCTGCCGCGACCACGCGTACCACCCGTAGATATTGGCCGCAAAAAAGAACAGCTGCAAAAGCAAGCTTGCGTAGAGCTGGATCTGGAAGAAGATAATCGCAAACAGCGTAACGTTAATGAGCCCGAACGCGTAATTGCTGATCTTCTCCAGGCTTGCGAGCCAGATACAGAGTAATCCCGCCAGCGTGCCAACGGCCTCAATCCATGACAGGTCATAGCCACCTGCACCAATCGGTATATGAACCAGAATGTTTTGTGTGCTAAAAAAATCCATCTTTTCCCCGGAACGTAGTGAATTAAGTACGTAGTGTAGCCGCAAAATCCAGCATGCGGTTAAGTGGAACTAACGCGCCTTCACGCAGAGCGGCATCCACATGGATCTCATGCGCCGCACCGCCGGTTTCTAACCCTTCGGCAATCGCTTTCAGGCCGTTCATCGCCATCCACGGACAGTGCGCACAGCTGCGGCACGTGGCTCCCTCGCCTGCGGTTGGCGCTTCCAGGAGCTCTTTCTCCGGCACGGCCTGCTGCATCTTGTAGAAGATACCGCGATCGGTCGCCACGATAAGCTGCTTATGCGGCAACGTTCTGGCAGCATTAATAAGCTGGCTGGTTGAACCCACGGCATCGGCCATATCGACAATCGACTGCGGTGATTCAGGATGAACAAGAATAGCGGCATCAGGGTAAAGCGCCTTCATGCGGGACAGTGCCTGCGTCTTGAACTCGTCATGAACGATGCAGGCGCCCTGCCAGCAGAGCACGTCTGCCCCGGTCTGCTTCTGGACGTAGTTTCCAAGGTGGCGGTCAGGTGCCCAGATAATTTTCTCACCCAGGCTGTCCAGGTGCTCAATCAGTTCAACGGCGATGCTCGACGTAACAACCCAGTCTGCGCGCGCTTTAACTGCTGCCGACGTATTAGCGTACACCACCACGGTCCGGTCAGGATGGGCATCGCAGAAGGCCGAGAATTCGTCAATCGGACAGCCGAGATCCAGTGAACACTCCGCGTTCAGCGTTGGCATCAGGATGGTTTTTTCAGGGCTAAGGATTTTTGCCGTTTCCCCCATAAAACGCACCCCCGCAACCAGTAGCGTGGAAGCAGGATGTTTTGCACCAAAGCGCGCCATCTCCAGAGAGTCAGAAATACAGCCTCCGGTCTCTTCCGCCAGCTGCTGGATTTCCGGATCGGTGTAGTAATGTGCCACCATCACGGCATCTCGCTCTTTGAGAAGACGCTTGATTTTCTCACGGTAGAACTGCTTTTCATCCATGCTCAGCGGAACAGGCTTCGGCGGGAAGGGATAGATTGCGGCTTCAGGATCAAACATCACGCTCATTATGGCTTCTCGTTTTACTGGCTTAACAATATTGCCTTTCTTTTGCCTGACATAGCAAAACGCAGGGCAATTGTGTTTTGTATACTAAACAAGATAGCGAATCTGGAGTGAAAAGTCACCGGGAATAGATGTGCGGAGCATTTGTTGTATCGCAGATAGCAAAAAAGCGCTTTTAGGGCGCTTTTTAACATTGGTGGGTCGTGCAGGATTCGAACCTGCGACCAATTGATTAAAAGTCAACTGCTCTACCAACTGAGCTAACGACCCCTTGCGGGATTTTTCTTCGAAGTGGTGGGTCGTGCAGGATTCGAACCTGCGACCAATTGATTAAAAGTCAACTGCTCTACCAACTGAGCTAACGACCCATTCGGGTGCTGACTTCGAAGATTTTACTCGGTTCCACGTTTGAAGTGGTGGGTCGTGCAGGATTCGAACCTGCGACCAATTGATTAAAAGTCAACTGCTCTACCAACTGAGCTAACGACCCGAGTGGTGGGTGATGACGGGCTCGAACCGCCGACCCCCTCCGTGTAAAGGAGATGCTCTACCAACTGAGCTAATCACCCACTCTGTACTGCCGGAACTGCTTTAAGTGGTGGGTCGTGCAGGATTCGAACCTGCGACCAATTGATTAAAAGTCAACTGCTCTACCAACTGAGCTAACGACCCACTTTTACGCTGCTTTCACGTTGTTTGATATCCCGTGGCAACGGCGGCATATATTACTGATTTAAGAATTCTGCGCAACAAAAATTTCGATGAAGATCACTTAACTGCTTAGTAATCATGCTGCACGACCAGAAATAACGCGATTTCTGGTCATGCGATAATCATCCCATCGAACTTAGACGTTTTTGCGCCTGTTTGGCCCCTTCCGTGCCCGGGAATTTTGCAACCACCTGCTGATAAACCGCTTTGGCTTTCGCAGTGTCACCTTTGTCCTGCATGATCACGCCGACCTTAAACATCGCATCAGGCGCTTTTGGCGATTTCGGGTAATTTTTCACCACAGAAGCGAAATAAAACGCCGCATCGTCTTTTTTACCCTTGTTGTAATTCAACTGACCCAGCCAGTAATTTGCGTTTGGCTGGTAAGTGGAATCCGGGTACTTCTTAACGAAGTTCTGAAACGCAACGATAGCATCATCCTGGCGCGATTTATCCTGTACCAGTGCAATGGCCGCGTTGTAATCCGTGTTCGCGTCACCACTCTGCACAGGCGCCCCTGTCGCAGCAGAGGCATCGGCTGAAGGCGCTGGCGCGTCTGTGGCCGCTCCGCTTTGATCGCCCGCTGCTGGTTGCGCTGCTGCCCCCCCGCTGCTCAGGCTATCAATCTGCAGCAAGATCTGCTTTTGACGTTCCACAACCTGGTTAAGCTGATACTGGCTCTCCTGAATCTGACCACGGAGGGAGTCGATATCAGTTTGGTTATCGGAAAGTTGTTGCTGGAGTTGGGTTAAAAGCTGACTGTGAGCGTTAGAGATACGCTCGAGTTGAGTGACCCGGTCTTCCACCGAGCCTGAGCCGACACTACTGATTGGTGCCTGAGCAAAAGCGGCCCAGGGGGCCGCTATTCCAACCAGTAACGACAGACTCAACAGATGATGTCTGAAGTTACTGCTCATGCAATTCTCTTAGTAAACCAGTACGGCACGACGGTTTTTGGCGTACGCCGCTTCGTCATGACCCAGTACTGCAGGTTTTTCTTTACCGTAAGAAACGATGGAGATCTGGTCAGCAGAAACGCCTTTACCCTGCAGGTACATTTTAACAGCGTTAGCACGACGTTCACCCAGGGAGATGTTGTACTCTGGAGTACCACGTTCGTCCGCGTGACCTTCTACGGTGACTTTGTAAGACGGGTTGCTACGCAGGAAGTTAGCGTGAGCATCCAGCATCGCAGCGAAGTCAGAACGGATGTCGTATTTATCCAGATCGAAGTAAACGATGTTGTTCTGCTGCAGCTGCTGCATCTGAAGACGCGCTTGCTCTTCAGAGGACATGTTGCCATTGCCGTTCGCGTCCATACCGGTGCCGGCACCCATCATGCCTTCGCCGCTCTGGTCATTGCTGGCGTTCTTGTTAGAAGAACACGCTGCGATTGCCATTACAGGCAGAGCGATCATCAGCCCCTTCAGCACTTTGTTCAGTTGCATTTCTATGATTCCTTTAGTAATCAATTAATTATTATTTACAGATACGGCGACCAGGCAGGGGATTTTACCTGTCCATCAGTTGCCGGAATACGCGCTTTGAAACGCCCATCTGTAGAAACCAGATTCAGCACAGATCCCATCCCCTGAGAAGAGCTGTAGATTACCATAGTGCCGTTAGGTGCCAGACTTGGCGTTTCATCCAGGAACGTTGACGACAGAACTTGGACGCCACCCGCTACCAGATCTTGTTTGGCAATGTGCTGCTGCCCACCGTTGGAGCTGACCATTACCATAAATTTACCGTCGCTGCTCACATCTGCGTTCTGGTTCTGAGAGCCTTCCCAGGTGATACGCTGCGGAGCCCCGCCGTTGATGTTCACTTTATAGATTTGTGGACGGCCTGCCTGGTCAGAGGTAAACGCCAGGTTCTGGCTGTCCGGGAACCATGATGGTTCCGTGTTGTTGCTGCGACCATCCGTCACCTGACGGATCTGACCAGAACCAATGTCCATCACGTACAGGTTCAGGCTACCGGTTTTGGACAGCGCAAAGGCCAGCTTAGAGCCGTCCGGCGAGAACGAAGGCGCACCGTTGTGACGTGGGAACGACGCCACCTGACGAACAGCACCGTTAGCCAGCGTCTGAATAACCAGCGCAGAACGACCGCTTTCGAAGGTCACGTAAGCCAGTTTAGACCCGTCCGGAGACCAGGCTGGAGACATCAGCGGCTGAGAAGAGCGTTTCACCAGGAACTGGTTGTAACCGTCGTAGTCAGAGACGCGCAGCTCATACGGGAACTGGCCGCCGTTGGTCTGTACCACATAGGCGATACGGGTACGGAACGCACCTTTAATACCGGTCAGTTTTTCGAATACCGCATCGCTGGCAGCGTGAGCCGCATAGCGCAGGTACTGTTTAGTGACCTTGTAAGAGTTCTGAGCCAGAACGGTACCCGGTGCACCGCCGGTATCCACCAGCTGCCAGGCCACGTTGTAAGAGCCGTCCGGGTTAGGGGTAACCTGACCCACAACCACGGCATCAATGCCCAGTGCAGACCATGCGGCAGGTTGAACTTCCTGCGCGCTACCCGGCTGCTGAGGCAGACGAGAACGATCTAACGGGTTGAATTTACCGCTGTTACGCAGGTCAGCTGCCACGATGCCGCCGGCATCTTCAGGCGCCGCACCAGGGCCAGCCCACTGGAATGGAACTACACCGATTGGGCGTGCCGAGTCCACCCCCTGGGTGATCTCGATACGTACTTCTGCGTGCAGTACAGCTGCCCACAGCATTAAGAAACTAAATGCTACACGTAATGCCTGCTTCATCATATCTCCCTTATCTGGGTAACCTTACCCACGATAATTTAGCAGAATGTTAACAAACCCAAATAGACAAAACTACTAAACCCTGTGACTAAACCTGGTCTATTTTTCCCCGTTTGCACGGGGAAAATGTAACTTAAGGTTTGAAGTCCAGCGGTGCATTTTTAAAGACTTCGTAGACTGCCTGAGACGGTGGTTTAGGCATCTTCGCCTGACGTGCTGCAGCCTGAGCTGCAGTACACAAAGCGGGATCCCCACCTTCAGACTTAATATCAAGAAGCATGCCGTCCGGCGCCAGTTTTATACGCAGCGTACACGTTTTACCGGTATAGGAAGACGCATCATAGAATCGGCTTTCGATAGCGGATTTAATCTGCGCAGCATAGCCATTGATTTCAGCCCCTGTCGCACCGTTGCTCTTAGTGTTACCACTTCCTGTCGGTGCTGCGTTGTTTCCTTTCGCCCCACCGCCTGTTTTCGGCGCATTCTTACCGGAACTGAGATCGCCCAGCAGATCGTCAACGCCCGCAGCGGCAGCGGCTTTTTCTGCAGCAGCCTTTTTCGCTGCAGCTTTTTCAGCAGCCGCTTTTTTATCGGCAGCAGCCTTCTCAGCTGCAGCTTTTTTGTCGGCAGCTTTCTTCTCCGCAGCCGCTTTTTCAGCAGCGGCGGCTTTTTCTGCGGCAGCTTTCTCGGCAGCGGCGGCTTTCTTCGCAGCCTCGGCAGCCGCTTTCTTCTCGGCTTCCTGAGCAGCTTTTTTTGCAGCTTCGGCTTCAGCTTTCTTCTGAGCATCAGCAGCGGCTTTTTTCGCGGCTTCTGCTTCCGCTTTCTTCTGAGCATCAGCGGCGGCTTTCTTCGCGGCTTCCGCTTCCGCTTTCTTCTGGGCGTCGGCAGCGGCTTTCTTCGCCGCTTCTGCCGCTAATTTCGCCTGGGCATCAGCCTGTGCTTTGGCATCCGCTGCGGCTTTAGCTGCCGCCTCTTCCGCCTGCTTTTGCTGTTCCTGGGCTTTCTTCGCGGCCTCTTCGGCTTGCTTCTGCTGTTCTGCCTGCTCTTTCGCGGCTTCCTGCGCCTGCAAACGTTCTTTCTCAAGCTGCTTCAGACGTTCCTGCTCGGCGGCCTGCTTTTCACGCAGTTCCTCCGCTTGCTGTTGCGCCTGTTTTTCTCGCTGCTCTTCAGCCCGTTTTGCACTCGCCTGCTGCTGTTGCTGACGGTTATAGTTCTGCACGACCGCACCGGGATCCACCATGACGGCGTCGATAGAAGAACCGCCACCGCCGCCCGCTGATGCATCAATATGCTCGTCGAACGAACTCCAGATCAGCCCTGCAAAAAGGATCACATGCAGCACTGCGGAGACGATTATCGCTCGCTTAAGCTTGTCGTTCTGTTCGGTTGCCTTTGACACTATCGGTTCCCAAAAACTACGCGGATGATCAAATAGGCTGAGTCATTAAGCCGACAGACTTAACACCCGCACTATGTAGCAAGTTCAGCGCTTTAATAATTTCATCGTAAGGCACGTCTTTCGCACCACCGATTAAGAAGACCGTTTTCGGATTTGACTCCAGGCGTCGTTGCGCTTCAGCAATCACCTGCTCCGGCGGTAGCTGATCCATACGATCTTTCTCTACCACGACGCTGTATTGCCCTACGCCGGAAACCTCAATGATGACCGGAGGATCGTCATTGGTGCTTACCGCCTGTGATTCTGTCGCATCCGGCAGATCAACTTCCACGCTCTGGGTAATGATGGGCGCTGTCGCCATAAAGATCAGCAGCAACACCAGCAGTACGTCCAGCAGCGGAACGATATTGATTTCGGACTTGAGCTCGCGACGACCTCGTCCACGCGATCTGGCCATGGTTTACCCCTTGTTGCTCTCGGTGCTGGTAAACGCCTGACGGTGCAGAATCGCGGTGAACTCTTCCATGAAGTTGTCGTAGTTCAGTTCCAGTTTATTCACGCGCTGGTTCAGACGGTTGTAAGCCATAACCGCCGGGATTGCCGCAAACAGACCGATAGCGGTTGCAATCAGTGCTTCTGCAATACCCGGTGCAACCATCTGCAACGTCGCCTGCTTCACTGCGCCCAGCGCGATAAAGGCGTGCATAATCCCCCACACCGTACCAAACAGGCCGATATACGGGCTAATGGAACCCACCGTTCCCAGGAAAGGAATGTGCGTTTCGAGATTTTCCAGCTCGCGGTTCATGGAGATACGCATCGCACGCGAGGCTCCTTCCACCACCGCTTCAGGTGCATGGCTGTTCGCGCGATGCAGACGGGCAAACTCTTTGAATCCGCTGTAGAAAATTTGTTCGGAGCCAGCGAGACTATCGCGACGACCCTGACTTTCCTGATACAGACGGGACAGTTCGATACCCGACCAGAACTTATCTTCAAACGCTTCCGCTTCACGGCCAGCCGCATTGAGAATACGCGTTCTCTGGATGATGATGGCCCAGGATGCGATTGAAAAACCAATCAAAATCAGCATGATAAGTTTAACCAGAAGGCTTGCCTTCAGGAACAAATCAAGGATATTCATGTCAGTCACTGCTTAAACTCCGCGACAATAGACTTAGGAAGCGCACGAGGCTTCATTATGGTTGGATCAACACAGACAATCAGTACTTCAGCTGAGTTCAGTACGGTGTTCTCTGCATTGACTATCCGCTGCGTGAAAACCAGCGAGGTTCCGCGCATTGATGTAATTTCAGTTTGGACTTCGAGCATATCGTCGAGTCTGGCAGGCGCAAAATACTCAAGCGTCATCTTGCGTACCACAAAGGCAACTCGCTCAGCCAACAGTACCTGTTGACTAAAGTGATGATGGCGCAGCATCTCTGTGCGTGCCCGTTCATAAAAAGCAACGTAGCTGGCGTGGTAAACCACACCACCGGCATCGGTATCTTCGTAATAGACACGAACCGGCCATCGAAACAGCGTTGTATTCACTTTACATCCCGGTAATGCAACAAAAGTTTATGCTTTAAACTTCGCTACTATACGCGCGGGAATGATGGTTTGGAATGGGAGAAAGTAAACGGAGAGTAAATTTTTATGGGCTCGGGTAAGCCCATATGGTTAACGGACATTTCTTATTCAGAAGAAGAAGAAAATCAATCCAGCAAGCAGCACGATATCGGCGATAAGCGGGCAGAAAATGCCCTGCCAGTGAATCGCTTTCGGACGAAAGCCTACGCCGTGGATCACACCTGCGCACACCGCCCACATAATGAGAAAGCCGTGCCAGATCTCAAGCTCGCTGGTCTTCGCTGCAAAACGCGAAGGGTCCCAGAAGATACACCCTGCCAGCAGTAATGCCATCACTAAAGAAAGCGCCCGTAACGGGCGCTTATCCATTACCGCATATAACGTTGCGATAATCTTCATTAGTGTTTTTCTTCACCCGCTTTGGTCGCTTCAACGTGCTCAAGCGCCAGGGCAGTGATGACACCAAAAGCACAGGCAAGAAGCGTCCCTAAAATCCATGCGAAATACCACATATTCAGCTCCTTACTTAGTACATAGAGTGGGTGTTGCTTTCGATATGTTCTTTAGTGATACGACCGAACATTTTCCAGTAACACCAGATGGTGTAGGCCAGAACAATCGGAACGAACACGCAAGCAACATAAGTCATTAAGTTCAGCGTCATATGGCTGGAGGTTGCATCCCACATGGTCAGGCTAGCATTCAGCATGGTGCTGGATGGCATCACGAATGGGAACATAGCGATACCTGCAGTCAGGATGATGCACGCCAGCGTCAGTGATGAGAACACGAACGCCAGAGCGCCTTTTTCCAGACGAGACGTCAGAACCGTCAGCAGCGGCAGCAACACACCCAACGCCGGAATAGCCCACAGCACAGGCATCGCGTTGAAGTTCACCAGCCATGCACCGGCCTCACGCGCCACTTCTTTGGTCAGCGGGTTAGACGGCGCGACGTGGTTAATCGCAGACGTCACCACGTAACCATCAATACCGTAGACCACCCAAACACCTGCCAGCGCGAAGCAGACCAGTGTGATCAGGGCAGCAACCTGAGCCGTTGCACGAGAACGCAGATGCAGCTCACCAACAGTACGCATCTGCAGATAGGTTGCGCCCTGGGTGATGATCATCGCCACACTGACTACGCCTGCCAGCAGACCAAACGGATTCAGCAGCTGGAAGAAGTTACCGGTGTAGTAAAGACGCATGTACTCGTCCATGTGGAACGGTACACCCTGCAGCAGGTTACCGAATGCCACACCAATCACCAGCGGTGGAACGAAGCTACCAATGAAGATGCCCCAGTCCCACATGTTACGCCAGCGGGTGTCTTCAATCTTGGAACGGTAGTCGAAACCGACCGGACGGAAGAATAAAGACGCCAGAACCAGAATCATCGCCACGTAGAAACCGGAGAACGCAGCCGCGTAAACCATCGGCCAGGCAGCGAACAGCGCGCCGCCTGCGGTGATCAGCCACACCTGGTTACCGTCCCAGTGCGGGGCGATGGAGTTGATCATGATTCGACGCTCGGTGTCATTACGACCGAGGAAACGGGTGAGCATCCCCACCCCCATGTCGAAACCATCCGTGACAGCAAAACCGATCAGCAGAACACCGATCAACAGCCACCAGATAAAACGCAATACTTCATAATCGATCATTTGATGACTCCTGTCTTAGCGTGCCGGCTGAGTAGTCACACCGGACTGCTCGTAGTGATAGCGACCGGTTTTCAGGCTGCTTGGGCCAAGGCGCGCGAACTTGAACATCAGGAACAGTTCAGCCACCAGGAACAGGGTGTAGAGACCACAGATCAGCAGCATTGAGAAGATCAGATCGCCTGCTGTCAGCGAGGAGTTGGCCACCGCCGTTGGCAGCACCTCACCAATCGCCCATGGCTGACGTCCATACTCCGCAACAAACCAGCCGGACTCAATTGCGATCCACGGCAGCGGGATAGCATACAACGCCGTACGCAGCAGCCATTTTTTCTCGCCGATGCGGTTACGAATCACAGACCAGAAGGACGCCGCAATGATCAGCAGCATGATGATGCCGCAGCCTACCATGATACGGAATGCAAAGTAGAGTGGCGCTACGCGTGGAATAGAGTCTTTGGTTGCCATCTGGATCTGCGCTTCCGTCGCGTCGGAGACGTTCGGGGTATAGCGTTTCAGCAGCAGACCGTAGCCCAGATCTTTCTTCACGTCGTTGAACTGGTCACGAACGGCCTGGTCGGTAGAACCGGCACGCAGCTGTTCCAGCAGAGCGTAGGCTTTCATACCGTTACGGATACGGCCTTCGTGCTGCTCCATCAGCTCTTTCAGACCCGTCACCTGTTTGTCAACAGAACGGGTGGCGATGATACCCAGCGCATAAGGAATTTGAATGGCGAAGCGGTTTTCCTGGGCGTCCTGGTCCGGAATACCGAACAGGGTAAAGGCAGCCGGGGCCGGTTGGGTTTCCCATTCAGCTTCGATTGCGGCGAGCTTGGTTTTCTGTACGTCACCCATTTCATAACCGGATTCATCACCCAGCACGATAACGGAGAGGATGGCAGCCATACCGAAGCTTGCAGCGATAGCAAAGGAACGTTTAGCGAAGGCGAAGTCACGACCACGCAGCATATAGTAGGAGCTGATGCCCAGAATGAACATCGCGCCGCACACATAGCCAGAGGCCACGGTGTGGACGAATTTAACCTGAGCAACCGGGTTCAGGACCAGTTCGGCAAAGCTGACCATCTCCATACGCATGGTTTCGAAGTTGAAATCAGACGCAATCGGGTTCTGCATCCAGCCGTTTGCCACCAGGATCCACAGCGCGGACAGGTTAGACCCTAATGCCACCAGCCAGGTCACCGCCATATGCTGGACTTTGCCCAGACGGTCCCAGCCGAAGAAGAACAGACCTACAAAGGTGGATTCGAGGAAGAAGGCCATCAGACCTTCAATGGCCAGCGGCGCACCGAAGATATCCCCTACATAGTGGGAATAATATGACCAGTTAGTCCCGAACTGGAACTCCATGGTCAAACCGGTAGCCACGCCCAGTGCAAAGTTGATACCAAACAACTTGCCCCAGAACTTGGTCATATCTTTATAAATCTGTTTGCCGGACAGAACGTATACCGTTTCCATGATGGCCAGCAGGAACGCCATACCGAGCGTCAGCGGCACAAACAGGAAGTGGTACATCGCGGTCAAGGCAAACTGTAAGCGCGACAGTTCGACTACGTCTAACATTATGACTCCTTGCTCATCGCATGAAGACTCCGAGAGTGAACCCCAGGAAAAGGATCCACACGCATGCCCCAATACAAAGTTATCTGCTCCCCTTCTTCGTTGCCTATTCTCTACAGAATGAAAAAGCAGTGATGAAAGGTTACAAATACGTTAATAAAAAACTCAAATTGGTCCCGCAAATATAATACGCTGCAAAACCCTTACAATAAACAGGTTTTTATTGAATCATATTTACGTTTTTCGACGGCGATCAATTTATAGCAAAATTACCACTTTTCGACCATTTTGATCGGGGACAATTTAGCGCTTTTAAGCACCTTTTTCCAAGGATTAAACTTTGATTTAAATCAAAAACAACGACCGATGTTAACCATGTTTAAACGCGGTAAGAATGGTGAAAACCATGTTAACGATATGTGCATACAAAGCTGTGATTGGTTATCGAAGAAGGGAAAAAATATAAACAGAAGTGATTTTAATTAACGCAAAAGAAAAACACCTTTTCGACGCGGGGCAATCCTTAAAGCGTAGTCGGGCCAGGTTATTTTTCCAGAGTTTGACTGCAACCCTTCGAAATTACATTTAATTTACTTTTCGCGCTCTATAAGTTAACACCGTAGCGTGACTATTTAATGAAAAAAGGCTGCACTTGGCAGCCTTTTTTCGTTTTTCAGGCAAGAAGAATGCTAAAGGTTCGTGACTGCCCCGGTCTGAACGTGCCGGTAATCCCCTGCTCTTCACGATCATCCAGTAACCGTTCATTCAGGTCCGTTTCGCCGCACCGTTTCAACGCCGGGTTAACGGATAACGTCGTCTCGCAGACGCTGGACTCCGAAGGGTTGAACAGGCGAAGAATAAGTTCATCCCGATCTTCCGCTTTTTTGAGCGCGCTGAGCACGCATCCCGTCGGGGAAAGCGCCAGCAGACTGTAACTTTCCGGCGTGGTGAACGACGCACGGTTTAATTTCATCGCATCCCAGGGGATCTTGTTATAGCACTGCACCGGCGTTAACCACGCCTTAGCCTGCTGCGTGACGCCCGAGCTTTCAGGGGTGCCACTGAAACTGAACAGGCTAAAACGGCAGGTTAACGGACCACGCATCTGGGAATCCGGGACGGGCATCTTAATCCCCGAAGGTCTGCCAGGGCGCAACAGCAAATCTTCTTTTCCGAGTAACCCCACGCCGCGCAGCAGAGTCAGCGCAAAGGCTTTTTTGGTATCGCCCACCACTTCAAATTCACGTAGTCCTTCTGTAAACAGCGCAAGCCCGTTTCGCTTTTCCTGCAGCACGGCATAGTTGAGCAAATTCCAGACAGGAACGGGCGCTTCTTTCCAGCCCTCTTCCTGCCAGCGTTGCATCGCAGCGTCCTGCACGGGGCGAGTAATGGTGCCAAACTGCGTATCCGCGAGCACGTGCTGAGTCGTAAACGGTGTGGGGATCAGCACCCGAACGCGGTGGTCATCCGCCTGGTTATCCAGACGCACCGCCACATCAATACGTCTGCTGTTGTGGCTGAGCGTAATGTCAAATGCCACCTCAAGAGAACCCTTTCGCTGACGTGCTGCGCGTTCAGAGAGGTTTGCCGGTACAGCAATACGGTGGCGGATCACCGCCCTGCTCTGCCAGGCTTCGTGTATGACGTCAACCTGATGCTCGCCCTGTGCTGAAGTGAGTCTCCACTCTTCCCGTGAAGGCGAGTAGTCGTACTCATCGCCATCATCCGAACTCTCTTCAATCTCCAGTACCCGGTCGTAAATCAGGCCGGTTTCTTTGTCGCGCAGACGCAGCGTACCGTCGTCGTTTATATCAATCTGCCAGAAAGCATTTTCGAGTAAAGCACCGGTGTTTTGCGCCGGAGAGAGCACCTTTCCGGCTACGTGCGGTTCTATAAACAGCGTACGGTAGCCCATCGACGGCAGGATCTGGCTGAGCTGGATATCAAACTCCATAAACGGTTCGTAGTTGCCGTAATGGACAATCTGCCGGTCAATGAGACCAGGGTCGAGCTCGCGCGCGCTGCGAATGAAATACGGGATCTCGTTGCCTTTCTCATCACGCAGACGAAACTGGCTGGCGCGCAGCCGAATCGTGGTGTTCATCACCTCTTCACGCGGCCAGGGCATCAGGTTGAACATCACCAGCTTATCGGCGTCGGATTGCGGCATGTTGTCGACAATCTTGCGCATATAGAAGCGCACCAGGTTGTCTGCCATGTCCTCCGCCAGCTCAAAGCGGGAAACAATCTCGCGATGCACCTTGTCGCTGCAGCAGCAGCCGATGCTGTCGTGGGCGTGATTCTTGAGGATCTCTTTCCACATTTTCTCCAGCAGACCGTGGTGATAGTCGAAGCCGAGAGTCCAGGCAAGCGTCGCCAGCGGCTCAAGCACGTTGACGATTTTATTCTCGATACGCGCATGGGCGATTTTAATGTCCATGCGCGTGGAGCCGATTGTCCGGTGCACGCGCATGTATTTCCCGTCGATAAACTCCCCTTTCAGCGTCGCCAGTTCATCGCGCCGCGCCTCAATATGGTCAAACACCTCCTCGAAGCGGCTCATCACAAACTGACGTTGCGGATAGATTTCACGAAGCTTCTCCATCACCGCAAAAAGGTTCTGCTGCAGCGGCATCTGGTCGTGTCCGTTGGGCAGCAAAATCTCTTTGGTGACAGAGGCGTTTTCCAGGACCTCGAAATAACTGTCGAGCCGTTTTCGTAGCCCGGCCTCATCCTCAGGTAAGTACTTACCAATCGCATAGCCCAGCGGCAGCACCTGTGCCGTCACTTCACTGCCGTCCTGGCTCTGCCAGAGAAATTCGGTTTTATCGGTACCGTGTCGTTCAGAACAGCCGCGCCAGAACATCGTGCGGGTAATGCCAAAGCCGTTATAAATATGCGGAAGCTGGCCTGACATCCCAAACGAATCCGGCAGATAACCGATCATCATCGGCTCGCCGAACGCCATACAGTCGCGAATACCGTACATCAGGTTGCGGACAATCGACTCGCCGCTGACGATCGTGGTATCGGTCTGGGTATACCACGGGCCGATAATCAGTTTTCCGCGCTCGACAAGTGCCTTCACCCGCGAGCGGTTTTCGGGCTTGACGGCAAAGTAATCCTCCAGCACTGCCGTCTGTCCGTCGAGAACGTAATATTTATAGGCCTCGTCCTGCTCCAGACGGGTCAGGATCTCTTCCATATTATTGACCAGAAGAAT
The DNA here is from genome assembly GCF_050031465.1 of Enterobacter cloacae complex sp. 277I4. Classification (NCBI taxonomy): domain Bacteria; kingdom Pseudomonadati; phylum Pseudomonadota; class Gammaproteobacteria; order Enterobacterales; family Enterobacteriaceae; genus Enterobacter; species Enterobacter cloacae complex sp. 277I4. The sequence goes on along the minus strand of NZ_JBLGWC010000001.1, from coordinate 1,507,354 downwards.
ACGCGACTCTTCGGTGGTGAAGTACCACTCACGGTCCCAGTGCATATGCGGCGTGATATGAACGCGAGATACAGCTTTCATCTTCGTTTCCTGTGTTGTGCGTTTTACGGTATGGCGTCTTCAGTGATGTATTTGCCCGTTTTGACCGCCTGACGTCGCCAGAGCAGCAGAATAAATGTGGAGATAGCGGTCCCCACCAGCGCCGCACCAAACCAGCCTGCCGCTGCAACCACACCGCTCAGCCCTGCATCATGAAGTAAAAAGAGCGAGAAAATGCCTGCGCCCGGCGTGGACAGGCCGATCCCCATCGCGCCAACAATCGCCCCTGTCACCATGGAGCCCAGCACAAATGAGCCAATGACGCGGAGGGGATCTTCAATCGCCATCGGTATCGCCCCTTCGGTAATGCCCGCGAGGCCAAGCAGCCACGTTGATTTGCCGGTTTCAATTTCAAACGGTTTAAACAATCTCGGCGCCAGCATCGTTGACGCCGTCACGGTAAAGGCCGAGACCATCTTGACGGAGGCGAAAATCGCATAGGGGCCATACACCCCGTTGGCCATCGCCCCGAGGCAGAACGCGTAGGAGGCTTTGTTAACCGGCCCGCCCAAATCGAACGAACACATAAAGCCAAGGATCGCGCCCAGGAGCAGCGCATTCGCGCCAGAAAGACCATTGAGCCAGGCGGTGAGCGCGTTGTTTATCCAGGCCACCGGTTCGCCGATCACAAACAGCATCAGGCTGCCTGCGCCCAGCACGCCAATAACCGGATAAAGATAAAAGGTTAAGAAGCCGTTGAAGCGGCTACTGAGGCGAATGTGATTTTTCACCCAGCGCATCAGGTAGCCCGCAATCAGCCCGCCTGCGATGGCCCCCAGAAAACCGGAACCAATCATATTGGCAGCCAGACCGGCAGCGAAACCCGGCGTCAGCGCCGGTTTATCCGCCAGTGAATAAGCGGTATACGCCGCCAGAACGGGAACCATCAGCATGCCAAGCATGCCGCCGCCAAGCTTGCGGTACATCCACAGCCACGAATTTTCCTGATCGAACAAGTGCTGCAGCTCCAGGGTTTGCGCCAGCAATACCGACACGGCCAGCACTGTACCGCCAGCAACAATCAACGGCACCGCAAAGGAGATGCCGCTCAGGAGCGCCTGTTTGAGCTCGGTTTTGACACTCTTTTTAGTTTCGGTATCGACGGTCGCATGACGCGCAGCGTCGGCAGGCTTTAACGCCAGCGCACGTTCTATTAACGCTTCAGCATGGCGTAGTGGCTCCGCAACGGGTACGGAAACGGTGGGGATCCCCGCAAAGCGTTCACTCTCTTTGATCGCCACTTCTGCGGCAAAGATACATGCTCTGGCCTCCTGCAGTTGCTGCGACGTGAGGCGTCCCTCAATGCCGTTCGCCCCCTGCTTTTCCACCACCACGTTGACGCCCATCCTGCGTCCCGCTTTTTCCAGGTACTCCGCCGCCATATAGGTGTGGGCAATCCCGGCCGGGCAGGCGGTAACGCAGACAATAGTCGGGGCACTCTCCTGGATGGCGTCGGCCTGCTCCCCGGGTGCGGCGTCCAGCGCGGTCAGCACACCTTCTGCCGTGGTCGCCGCCATTACGCGGGCCCTGAGATCGTCATCCGCCAGGCGAGACGTGAGCGCCGTTAACACCTCAATATGCGTTGATCCGGCTTCCGCCGGAGGGATCGCGAGCAGGAAAATGAGCGTGACCTCTTCCGGCCCGTCCACCCCTTCCCATTCCAGCGGCTCGCACAGCGTTGCGACGGCAAATGCCGCCTCTTTTACCGTGGCCGATTTGCCATGGGGGACAGCCAGCCCCTCACCCAGCGCGGTTGGGCCAAGCGATTCCCGTTGAAAAACGTCCACCAGAAAAGCCTCGGCGTCAGTGATTTTGCCCAGCGCCTCCAGCCGCATCGCGAGCTGACGTATTGCCTCATCACGGCGGGTAAACTGCGCCTGAACGCAGACAGCACGCGGATCGGTCAGGGTCGTCAGGTTCATAGAGATCCTCACAGTTGCATCGTTATAGTCTGCGGAGGATTGTGGCAGAGCGGATAATACATTTATGTGATCATTTTCACTAACATCAACATTTGTATTTAATTTGTATTATTTACAAATCATTAGTTGAATGCATAATTCTCAGAAAAGGTATTAATCAGGCGCAATAAAATGGGCAATAAACCGCGATACCGGCAGATAGCGGATGTCTTCCGCGAAAAAATTAACGCCGGAGAATTAAAACCGGGTGACGCGCTACCAACGGAATCCAGCCTTCAGGAGGCGTTTAGCGTCAGCCGCGTCACCGTCCGGCAGGCCCTGAAACTGCTTGCCGACGAACAGATCATCGAAAGCATCCAGGGCAGTGGTTCATATGTAAAAGAGGAGCGGGTCAATTACGACATTTACCAGCTCACCGGCTTTTACGAAAAACTGGCGGATCGCAACGTTGATACGCACAGCGACGTTAAAATTTTTGAAGTGGTAAAAGCCGATACAAGACTCGCGGCTACGCTGGCAATTGGCGAGGATGATAAGGTCTGGCACGTCATGCGCGTACGCTTCATCAAGCAGAAGCCGGTAAACCTGGAAGAAACCTGGATGCCGCTGGCGATGTTCCCCGACCTCACCTGGGAAGTGATGGAAAAGTCGAAATACCACTACGTTGAACAGATCAAAAAGCTGGTCATCGATCGCAGTGAACAGGAGCTGGTGCCGGTCATGCCCTCAGAAGAGGCAATTGCCGCGCTGGCGCTCGATCCGGCAAAACCGATCCTGGAAAAAGTCTCCCGCGGTTTCCTGAAAGATGGCCGGGTTTTCGAATACAGCCGCAACGTGTTCAATACCGACGATTACAAATTCACCCTCGTGGCGAAACGCAGGCAATAAAAAAGGCCGCTTTACAGCGGCCAACCATGTCGAAACGGACATTTTTTATTTCAACGCGCCCCTTTCAGGGCGCAGAGAGGACTTACTTAATGATGGATTTCAGTGCTTCGCCGATATCCGCCAGGCTGCGAACGGTCTTCACGCCTGCGGCTTCCAGCGCTGCGAATTTCTCATCAGCCGTACCTTTACCACCGGCGATAATCGCGCCTGCGTGACCCATACGCTTACCTTTCGGCGCCGTCACACCCGCGATGTAACCGACTACTGGCTTGGTTACGTGTTCTTTGATGTAAGCAGCCGCTTCTTCTTCCGCGCTACCACCGATCTCACCGATCATGACGATCGCTTCGGTCTGTGGATCTTCCTGGAATAGCTTCAGGATGTCGATGAAGTTAGAGCCTGGGATTGGGTCACCGCCGATGCCCACACAGGTGGACTGGCCGAAGCCGTAGTCGGTGGTCTGCTTAACCGCTTCATAGGTCAGCGTACCGGAACGGGAAACGATACCCACTTTGCCCGGCTTGTGAATGTGACCTGGCATGATGCCGATTTTGCATTCGCCTGGGGTGATCACGCCTGGGCAGTTCGGGCCGATCATGCGCACGCCCGCTTCGTCCAGCTTCACTTTCACGGTCAGCATATCCAGCGTCGGGATACCTTCAGTGATGGTGATGATCAGTTTGATGCCTGCGTCGATCGCTTCCAGAATGGAGTCTTTGCAGAACGGTGCCGGAACGTAGATAACGGTCGCGGTTGCGCCCGTCGCTTCTACGGCTTCACGCACGGTGTTGAACACCGGCAGGCCCAGGTGTGTGGTGCCACCTTTACCTGGTGTTACACCGCCAACCATCTGCGTACCGTAGGCAATCGCCTGCTCGGAGTGGAAAGTCCCCTGGCTACCGGTGAAGCCCTGGCAGATAACCTTGGTATCTTTATTGATTAAAACTGACATTATTTCCCCTCCACTGCGGCAACAACCTGCTGAGCTGCATCCGTCAGACTTTTCGCTGCAATAATATTCAGGCCGCTGTCAGCCAGTTTTTTCGCGCCGAGTTCAGCGTTGTTACCTTCAAGACGCACAACAACCGGAACGTTAACGCCCACTTCTTCTACCGCGCCGATGATGCCGTCTGCGATCAGGTCGCAACGTACGATACCGCCGAAGATGTTCACCAGAACGGCTTTCACGTTGTCGTCAGAGAGAATGATTTTGAACGCTTCGGTTACGCGCTCTTTGGTTGCGCCACCGCCTACGTCGAGGAAGTTCGCTGGCTCGCCGCCGTGCAGCTTAACGATGTCCATGGTGCCCATCGCCAGGCCCGCACCGTTAACCATGCAGCCGATGTTGCCATCCAGCGCCACGTAGTTCAGTTCCCACTGAGCAGCCTGTGCTTCACGCGGGTCTTCCTGAGACTGGTCACGCATTTCGCGCAGATCTGGCTGGCGGAACAGGGCATTGCCGTCAGCACCCAGTTTGCCATCGAGGCAGATCAGATCGCCCTGAGTGGTGATCACCAGCGGGTTGATCTCGATCAGCGCCAGATCGCGCTCCAGGAAGATGGTCGCCAGACCCATAAAGATCTTGGTGAACTGCTGAACCAGCTTGCCTTCCAGACCCAGTTTGAACGCCAGTTCACGGCCCTGGTAAGGCATTGGACCTGCCAGTGGATCGATAGCCACTTTATGGATCAGGTGTGGCGTCTCTTCTGCCACTTTTTCGATTTCCACGCCGCCTTCGGTAGACGCCATGAACACCACGCGGCGTGAGCTACGGTCTACCACCGCGCCCAGATACAGCTCTTTCGCGATGTCGGTTGCCGCTTCAACCAGGATCTGGTTGACTGGCTGGCCGTTCGCATCTGTCTGGTAAGTGACCAGACGCTTGCCGAGCCAATGTTCAGCAAATGCACGAATTTCTTCTTTGCTCTTAACAACCTTCACACCGCCCGCTTTACCACGGCCACCAGCGTGAACCTGACATTTAACTACCCACGGGCCGGAACCGATTTTAGATGCGGCTTCTTCTGCTTCACGCGGGGTAGTACAGGCATAACCCACCGGAGCCGGTAAGCCATACCGGGCAAACAGCTGTTTGGCCTGATATTCATGTAAGTTCATGTGTTCTATCCATCCTTCAGGGTAATCGTTATCTTCAAACCTGCAGGCCGGTGCAAGGCGTATCCGGCCTACAGGGCAGGTGATGCTAAAAGGGACTAGACGTCCAGCAGCAGACGCGTTGGATCTTCCAGCAGCTCTTTAATCGCTACCAGGAAGCCCACGGACTCGCGGCCGTCGATCAGACGGTGATCGTAAGAGAGCGCCAGATACATCATTGGCAGGATCTCCACTTTACCGTCTACCGCCATCGGACGATCTTTAATGGCGTGCATACCCAGGATCGCGCTCTGCGGCGGGTTGATGATCGGGGTAGACATCAGCGAGCCAAATACGCCGCCGTTGGTAATGGTGAAGTTACCGCCGGTCAGGTCGTCTACGGTCAGCTTGCCGTCGCGGCCTTTCACGGCCAGCTCTTTAATATTTTTCTCGATGTCGGCCATACCCAGGGTATCCACATCACGCAGAACCGGAGTCACCAGACCACGTGGCGTAGACACCGCCATGCTGACGTCGAAATAGTTGTGGTAAACCACGTCATCACCATCGATGGACGCGTTCACTTCCGGGTAGCGTTTCAGTGCTTCAACAACCGCTTTCACGTAGAAGGACATAAAGCCCAGACGGATACCGTGACGTTTTTCAAACGCGTCACCGTACTGCTTACGCAGGTCCATGATTGGCTTCATGTTCACTTCGTTGAAGGTGGTCAGCATCGCGGTGGAGTTTTTCGCTTCCAGCAGACGCTCTGCCACACGCTTACGCAGGCGAGTCATTGGCACGCGTTTTTCACTGCGCGCACCCAGAGCAGGCTGTGCTGCTGGGGCTGCCACAGGGGCTTTCGCTTCTGCCTGAGAAGGCGCTTTCGCCAGGTGTTTGTCGATGTCTTCACGGGTCAGACGACCGCCTACACCGGTACCTTTGATGGCTGCCGGGTCAAGGCTGTGTTCAGCCAGCAGGCGACGGATCGCCGGGCTGAGCGCGTCGTTGGTCTGTTCTTCCAGAGAAGCCTGCTGGCGCTGAGCCGGCGTAGAGGCTTTCTCTTCAGACTTCGCGCTGGACTCTTTGCCCGCGCTGTTGCCTTCACGCAGGCGACCCAGGATCTGGCGAGAGGTTACGGTGGTGCCTTCGTCTTCCAGCACCGCGTCCAGAACGCCATCCGCCGAAGCCGGTACTTCCAGTACCACTTTGTCAGTTTCGATTTCTACCAGCACTTCATCGCGCTTAACGGCATCGCCTGGTTTTTTATGCCAGGTAGCGACGGTCGCATCTGCTACAGATTCAGGCAGGTCGGGAACAAGAATATCTACGCTACTCATTATGTATCCTTTAATTAATCGACGTTCAGCGCGTCATTGACCAGATCTTGTTGCTGCTTCTGGTGAACGGACATATACCCTACCGCCGGAGAGGCGGAGGCCGGGCGACCTGCATAACGCAGAGCAGACCCAAATGGAATCACTTCACGGAAATGATGCTGGCTGCAGTACCATGCGCCCTGGTTGAGCGGCTCTTCCTGGCACCAGACAAAATCATGTACGTGAGCGTACGGTTTCAGCGCTTCCTGCACCGCCTGGTGCGGGAATGGATAAAGCTGTTCGATACGCACGATGGCGACATCTTTCTGATCGTTCTTACGGCGCTGTTCCAGCAGGTCGTAATAAACCTTACCAGAACACATCACCACACGCTTCACAGCCTGCGGATCCAGTTCATCAATCTCACCGATGGCAGGCAGGAAGGTGCCATTCGCCAGCTCATCCAGGCTGGACACCGCCAGTGGGTGACGCAGCAGGGATTTTGGTGACATGACCACCAGCGGACGGCGCATACCGCGCAGCGCCTGACGACGCAGCATGTGGTAAACCTGAGCCGGGGTGGACGGTACGCAAACCTGCATGTTCTGCTCAGCGCAGAGCTGCAGATAACGTTCCAGGCGCGCGGAGGAGTGCTCAGGACCCTGGCCTTCATAACCATGTGGCAGGAGCATCACCAGGCCACACATACGGCCCCATTTCTGTTCGCCAGAAGAGATGAACTGGTCGATAACCACCTGAGCACCGTTGGCGAAGTCACCGAACTGCGCTTCCCAGATGGTCAGCGTACGCGGCTCTGCGGTAGCGTAACCGTATTCGAAGGCCAGCACCGCTTCTTCAGAGAGCACGGAGTCCCAGACCTTGAACTGGCCCTGACCGTTGTGCACGTGCTGCAGCGGGGTGTAGGTTGAACCGTTAGACTGGTTGTGAACTACCGCGTGGCGGTGGAAGAAGGTGCCACGGCCCGCATCTTCACCGGACAGACGAACAGGAATACCTTCATCAACCAGCGTCGCGTAAGCCAGCGTTTCTGCACCGCCCCAGTCGAACAGCTTCTCACCTGCCGCCATAGACTGACGGTCAGCATAAATTTTTGCCACGCGAGACTGCATCTCGATGGCGTCTGGCACGGTGCTGATGCGTTTAGCCAGCTCCTGCAGGCGCTTCATCTCGACCTTGTTCGGGTAGCTCTCATCCCACTCGTGGTTGAGGTACGGCGACCAGGTAAAGGAGTGCATGTTCATCGGACGCAGCTCTTTAACCACGCACTCACCCGCATCCAGCGCGTCGCGGTAGAGGTTGACCATTTCGGTCGCATCTTCCAGCGTCGCCACTTTTTCGCTTTCCAGCTTGTCAGCGTAGATTTTGCGCGGCGTCGGGTGTTTTTTGATTTTCTGGTACATCAACGGCTGGGTTGCACTTGGCTCGTCGGCTTCGTTGTGGCCGTGACGGCGGTAGCAGAACAGATCGATGAACACATCGCGTTTGAAGGTGTTACGGAAGTCCAGCGCCAGACGGGTCACGAAGGCGACCGCTTCCGGGTCATCCGCGTTAACGTGGAAGATTGGCGCCTGTACCATCTTGCCGATGTCGGTGCAGTAAGGGGTTGAACGCGCATCCAGTGGGTTAGACGTTGTGAAGCCCACCTGGTTGTTGATGACGATACGAACGGTACCGCCCACTTCATAACCACGCGCTTTGGACATGTTCAGGGTTTCCTGAACCACGCCCTGCCCTGTGACCGCCGCATCACCGTGAATGGTAATTGGCAGCACTTTGTTGCTGCTTGGCTCGTCCAGACGATCCAGACGCGCACGCACGGAACCGATAACTACCGGGCTGACGATCTCCAGGTGCGACGGGTTAAACGCCAGCGCCAGGTGAACCAGACCGCCTTCGGTTTCGATATCAGACGAGAAGCCCATGTGGTACTTCACGTCACCGGTGCCGAGATGTTCTTTATGTTTGCCCGCGAATTCGTCGAACAGGTCCTGCGGTTTTTTACCCAGCACGTTGACCAGCACGTTCAGACGACCACGGTGCGCCATGCCCAGTACCACTTCACGGGTACCGCTCTTGCCTGCATGACGAATCAGCTCTTTCAGCATTGGCACTAACGCATCGCCGCCTTCCAGCGAGAAGCGTTTTGCGCCCGGGAACTTCGCGCCCAGATAGCGCTCAAGCCCTTCCGCTGCGGTCAGTTCGTTCAGGAAGCGTTTTTTCTCGTCAGCCGAGAAGGTCGCGTGGCCCGCTACGGATTCGATACGCTGCTGGATCCAGCGTTTCTCTTCGGTAGAAGTGATATGCATGTATTCCGCGCCGATGGAGCCGCAGTAGGTTTGCTTGAGGGCGTCGATCAGATCGCCCAGCTTCATCGTGTCTTTACCGATGGCAAAAGAACCTACGTTAAAGCTTTCCTGGAAATCGGCCTCGGTCAGATCGTGATACGCCGGATCGAGATCCGCCACACGGTCTTGTTTCCACAGTCCCAGCGGATCGAGATTCGCATGCTGGTGACCGCGGAAGCGATAAGCGTTAATAAGCTGCAGGACTTTAACCTGCTTCGCGTTGGTGTCAGGGTCGGAAATCGCAGAAGAGTAACGTGAGGCATCCTTCGCCAGACGACGGAAATAATCACGTGTTTTGGAATGGAATTGATCCGGTTTGACTCCCGTGCCAGGCAACTGCTGGAACATGGAACGCCAGTTTGCGTCCACTGAGTCAGGATCGGTTAAGAAGTCTTCATAGAGCTGTTCTATCCAGCTCTGGTTGGCACCAGAGAGGTAAGAAGAGTCCAGCCAGGCTTTCATTGCGCCGTTCTGCATCGTGATCCCTTAAGCATTTTTATGCTTACTTTCGCCGTAGAAACTACCACGCACACCGCGTGTACGTGCCGGGGTTCACCTGCGAGCTCTTTTACTTTGGCCCGCGAAGGAACCTTTAGAAACTGTCTAGACTTCAGGGCAGTTTTTAAAGGTTTCTGCAATCTATCCCCTCTCCCTTTGGGAGAGGGTTAGGGTGAGGGGGAACAGCGCCCCCTCTCACTACTTACTTACGCACTGCGCTGCAGCAGCATCGACTTAATATGGCCGATGGCGCGCGTCGGGTTCAGCCCCTTCGGACACACACTGACGCAGTTCATGATGCTATGGCAGCGGAATACGCTGAAAGCGTCACTTAAACCTTCCAGACGACTATCGGTTTCGGTGTCGCGGCTATCGATCAGGAAGCGATAGGCAGCCAGCAGACCGGCCGGGCCGATGAACTTGTCCGGGTTCCACCAGAACGACGGGCACGACGTTGAACAACATGCACAGAGAATACACTCATACAAGCCGTCGAGTTTTTCACGCTGCTCAGGAGACTGTAAATGCTCACGAGCGGGTGGATTTTGCCCATTATTCAATAAGTAAGGTTTAATCTTCTCATATTGTGCATAGAATTGCCCCATGTCTACCACCAAATCACGCACGACCGGCAGGCCTGGCAGAGGACGGATAACAATTTTCTGGCCCGGGCGTTGCAACGCGGAAATTGGCGTGATGCAGGCCAGACCATTTTTGCCGTTCATGTTGATGCCGTCAGAGCCACACACCCCTTCACGGCAGGAGCGACGGAACGACAGTGTCGGATCTTTTTCTTTCAGCTGGATTAACGCATCCAGCAGCATCATGTCACGACCTTCTTCCGCTTCCAGCGTGTAATCCTGCATGCGCGGAGCGTCATCTACATCCGGGTTATAACGATAAACTGAGAATTCGAGTTTCATTGTCCTGTCTCCGCATTAGTAAGTACGAATCTTCGGCGGGAACGCCGGACGCAGTTTCGGTTCCATGTTCACCTGACGGCGCGTCATGGTTTCCGACTCTGGCAGATACAGGGAATGGCACAGCCAGTTTTCATCGTCACGATCCGGGAAGTCGAAGCGGCTATGCGCGCCACGGCTTTCGGTACGGAAGTTGGCCGACATCGCGGTTGCGAACGCGGTTTCCATCAGGTTATCCAGCTCAAGACACTCAACGCGCTGGGTGTTGAACTCGCTGGAAGTATCATCCAGACGGGCGTTTTTCAGGCGCTCGCGGATCGCTTTCAGTTGCTCAAGACCTTTCGCCATCGCGTCACCTTCACGGAATACCGAGAAGTTGTGCTGCATACATTCCTGCAGCGCTTTGCGGATTTCCACCGGATCTTCACCGTTACGGTTACCGTTCCAGCGGTTCAGACGCTCAAGCGATGCATCAATTTCGTCGTCGGTCGCGTCACGCAGCGCGCCCTGTTCGGCAATGGATTCCTGCAGGTGCAGACCCACCGCACGACCAAACACCACCAGGTCCAGCAGGGAATTCCCCCCCAGACGGTTGGCACCGTGTACGGACACGCAGGCAATTTCGCCTACCGCGAACAGGCCTGGGATGACCACATCTTCGCCCTGCTCGTTCACGGTCAATGCCTGACCGGTCACTTTGGTCGGAATACCGCCCATCATGTAGTGGCAGGTAGGAATAACCGGAATTGGCTCTTTCACCGGGTCGACGTGGGCGAAGGTACGGGACAGCTCCAGAATACCCGGCAGACGGGATTCCAGTACCTCTTTACCCAGGTGGTCGAGTTTCAGCTTGGCGTGTGGACCCCATGGGCCATCACAGCCGCGACCTTCACGGATTTCGATCATGATGGAACGCGCCACCACATCACGACCCGCCAGGTCTTTCGCATTCGGGGCATAGCGTTCCATGAAACGTTCGCCGTGTTTGTTCAGCAGGTAACCGCCTTCACCACGGCAGCCTTCTGTCACCAGAACACCCGCACCGGCGATACCGGTTGGGTGGAACTGCCACATCTCCATATCCTGCACCGGCACGCCAGCGCGAATAGCCATCCCAACGCCGTCACCGGTATTGATGTGGGCGTTAGTGGTGGACTGGTAAATACGCCCTGCACCGCCGGTCGCCAGCACGGTTGCGCGCGCTTTGAAGTAGACCACTTCACCGGTTTCAATGCACAGCGCAGTACAACCGACAATCGCGCCATCGGCATTTTTCACCAGATCCAGCGCATACCACTCGGAGAAGATAGTAGTGTGGTTTTTCAGGTTCTGCTGATACAGAGTATGCAGTAGCGCGTGACCGGTACGGTCAGCCGCTGCCGCGGTACGTGCCGCCTGCTCGCCGCCGAAGTTTTTCGACTGGCCGCCAAACGGACGTTGATAGATGGTGCCATTTTCCAGACGGGAGAACGGCAGACCCATATGATCCAGCTCCAGAATCGCTTCCGGGCCAGTCTTACACATATATTCGATGGCATCCTGGTCGCCGATGTAGTCGGACCCTTTTACCGTGTCGTACATGTGCCATTCCCAGTTATCTTCATGGGAGTTACCCAGCGCAACGGTAATACCGCCCTGCGCAGATACCGTGTGGGAACGGGTCGGGAATACTTTAGAGAGCAGCGCACAGGTCTGGCCGCTCTGGGAAATTTGCAGCGCGGCGCGCATACCTGCGCCACCCGCACCAATCACAACAGCATCAAATTCTCTGACTGGCAGTTTCATTACACACCCCACACCACAACGAATCCATAAATAACGTAAACCACCAGTGCAACGACAATGGCCAGCTGCAGAGGAAGGCGAATCGCCAGCGGTTTAACGTAATCGGTCAACACCTGCCACATGCCAATCCAGGCATGAATAAGAATGGAGAACAGCGCCAGCAGGGTGAACACTTTGGTGAAGGCAGATCCGAAGAACCCACTCCAGATTTCCCACGTCAGCGTGCCGCTGGTCGCGAAGAAACCGATCATATAGATGATGTAGAGGGTGAGAACGATGGCGGTAGCACGGACCAGAATGAAGTCATGTACGCCGTTGCGTCCTAATGCGGAGGCGTTGCTTACCATACGAGAACTCCTGCGAGAAGTGAAAGCACGACTGTAATCACAAATGAAATGTTAGCGGAACGTTTCCCGGCTTCGAAAGTCTCTTCCAGGTAACCAAAGTCCATCAGCATATGGCGAACACCCACCACAACGTGGTACGCCAGTGCGGTCAGAATGCCCCACATGATGAATTTCACGAAGAAGCTGTTCATGATGGCAGAGGCCTGGAGGAATCCTTCAGGAGAAGAGAGGCTGGTGCCCAGTAACCACAGCAGAATGCCTACCGCCACAAACGTAATCACACCCGATACACGGTGCAGAATGGACGCTATTGCTGTTACGGGGAACCGGATCGTTTTGAGATCCAGATTGACAGGTCTTTGTTTTTTCACATTTCTTATCATGAATAACGCCCACATGCTGTTCTTATTGTTTCCTTCCTCCGGACTGCGATGCGGGTCAGACAGCGTTCCTTTTCTATAACTGCGCGTCATGCAAAACATTGCTTCCAAATGCTAAAACGACACGTTACAACGCTGGGTGGCTCGGGATTGCAGGGTGTTCCGGAGACCTGGCGGCAGTATAGGCCGTTCACAAAATCATTACAATTAACCTACATACAGTTTGTCGGGTTTTCTCTGGAACAGTGATCAGGGTCACGATAACAACATCTTTTTAATTTTTAATCATCTGATTTGACAAATGTTAAACAATATTGTTACAAACGTCATCAGAAAAGGCATATAATGCGCAAAAGTTATGAGGTCTCTCTTTCACCTGACAAATAGTTATGTAACAGTGTGATGGTATTGACCGAAGTTATCAGGACAGTTATTAGTGATATACAGGTTTGAAAAATTCGGACTGCAAAAACGCTGATTTGCTGTTGTTTCACTGATATTTCATTCGTTTACCTGCAAGGCGCCATAGCTCTGTACCCTGGTTTGTCCTCGTGAGCTGAGCGGTAAGCCAAATAACAATCTGGTAACGGTGATTAACAGCTGAAAGCAAATCCGGTAAAGCGCAGTCTTAAGCATAAGGCGCTAAGGAGACCGTAAATGGCTGATACAAAGGCAAAACTCACCCTCAACGGTGGTGATGCTATTGAACTGGATGTGCTAAAAGGCACGCTCGGTCAGGATGTTATTGATATCCGTACGCTGGGTTCCAAAGGAGTGTTCACCTTTGACCCTGGATTTACCTCTACCGCATCTTGCGAATCCAAAATCACCTACATTGACGGTGACGAAGGTATCCTGCTCCATCGCGGCTTCCCCATCGATCAGTTAGCCACAGAATCCAACTATCTGGAAGTGTGCTACATCCTGCTGAACGGCGAAAAGCCGACGCAGGCTCAGTATGATGAATTCAAAACCACCGTCACCCGTCACACCATGATCCATGAGCAGATTACCCGTCTGTTCCATGCGTTCCGTCGTGACTCTCACCCGATGGCGGTGATGTGCGGGATTACCGGTGCGCTGGCGGCGTTCTACCACGACTCCCTTGACGTGAATAACCCACGCCACCGCGATATCGCAGCGTTCCGCCTGCTGTCCAAAATGCCAACCATGGCAGCGATGTGCTACAAATACTCCATCGGTCAGCCGTTCGTATATCCACGCAACGACCTCTCCTATGCCGGTAACTTCCTGCGCATGATGTTCTCCACGCCGTGCGAAGAGTACGAAGTGAACCCGGTGCTGGAACGCGCGATGGACCGTATTCTGATCCTGCACGCTGACCACGAACAGAACGCCTCTACCTCCACCGTCCGTACCGCAGGCTCTTCAGGCGCGAACCCGTTCGCCTGTATCGCTGCGGGCATCGCCTCCCTGTGGGGACCGGCGCACGGCGGCGCGAACGAAGCTGCACTGAAGATGCTGGAAGAGATCAGCACCGTTGAGCACATTCCTGAATTCGTGCGCCGCGCGAAAGACAAGAATGACTCCTTCCGTCTGATGGGCTTCGGTCACCGTGTGTACAAAAACTACGACCCACGTGCAACCGTGATGCGTGAAACCTGCCACGAAGTGCTGAAAGAGCTGGGCACCAAAGACGATCTGCTGGAAGTGGCGATGGAGCTGGAACACATCGCGCTGAACGACCCGTACTTCATCGAGAAGAAACTCTACCCGAACGTAGACTTCTACTCTGGCATTATTCTGAAAGCGATGGGCATTCCGTCTTCCATGTTCACCGTGATCTTCGCCATGGCACGTACCGTGGGCTGGATTGCGCACTGGAACGAAATGCACAGCGAAGGCATGAAAATCGCCCGTCCTCGTCAGCTGTATACCGGCTACGAGCAGCGTGATTTTAAGTCTGATCTTAAGCGCTAAAAGACGTGGGTGCGGCCTGATGCCCTCACCCCGGCCCTCTCCCACCGGGAGAGGGTGAAAACATTAAAAACGGTAACCTGAGGGTTACCGTTTTATTTTTTACCTCTGGCACCCGGGACACCAGTAAAACGGTCGTGAAGAGAGCGTTGTCTTCTCAATCACCCCACCGCACCGCTCGCACCTCTTCCCCGCCCGATGAAACACCTTAAAGCGGAATAGCGCCCCGTGATGCTTGTTGTCATCTACCACGCCGCGGGTGTTATACGATAGCCGTGGAATATCCAGCAGCGCGTGAGAGAGCGCTTCCAGCTGTTCATCGCTCAACTGCGACGCTTTATGCTGTGGTGCCAGCCCGACCTCCCAGAGAATTTCGACGCGAAGGTAATTGCCTAATCCGGCCAGGAACGCCTGATCGAGCAGTAGCCCGGAAAATTGCCGGTTGCGGAATTTAGGGGATAACAAGCGGGCTTTGACATCGTTCGCCGTCAGACGCATATCCAGCACGTCCGGCCCGACCCGCTGTAAGAACGGGTGCGTAAGCAGTTGCTCCGGCGTTAACATTTCGATATCAGACGCGCTATACAGCAAAATCGCTTTATCCGCGGTTTGCAGCCTGACGCGCAGCACACGGGTGGTTTGCGGCTGCTCGTTGGCGTTAACCACCCGCCAGACGCCATAAAGCTGGTTGTGGCTGTATAACGTAAGGTTATGGGAGAAATGCGTGAGTAACGCCTTTCCCCGTGTTTCGATGTGGGTCACCGTTTGTCCCACCAGCGGTGCTTCAAACGGCTTCAGTTGAGGAAAAGCAAACCAGACGTCCGTCAGGGGTTTGCCTTTTATCGCCGCCTCGAGGCTATCCGCAGCGCGGCGGATCTCCGGGCCTTCTGGCATCTCTTTATCCTTATGATTTTCAGGCGCTGACGAGGATCCCCTGCTCTGCAAACGCCGCCCGTAAGCGGCGGGCAAACTGCAGCGCGTGCTCGCCATCACCGTGTAAGCATACTGTGTCAGCCTGAACGCTGGCCGTATTACCTTCAACCGTTGTTACTGTTCCCTCGCGCACCATCTGAAGGGTCTGCGCCAGCGCCAGAGACTCATCGGTGATCAGCGCGTTGGGCCGGGAACGGGGAACCAGGGTTCCGTCGGGCTGATAGCCTCGGTCGGCAAACACTTCCTGGCGGGTGGTTAACCCCAGACGCTGACCGGCGCGAATCAGCTCGCTCCCCGCCAGGCCAACCAGGATCAGTTGTGGGTTGCAATCGAACACCGCCCGGGCGATGGCCTCAGCCAGCGCGGGGTCGTTCGCCGCCTGATTATAGAGCATGCCGTGCGGCTTCACGTGGCGCAGCGCGCCCTGCTGCGAACGCACAATCGCCTCGAGCGCGCCAATCTGGTAAAGCGTCTGGGCGTAGACCGTCTCGGGCGGGAGATCCATCGCCGTGCGACCAAAATTCTCCCGGTCAGGGAAGCTCGGATGCGCCCCTATCGCTACGCCGTTTTTGATGGCATTGCGCACGCTAGCCAGCATCGTTTGGGCATCACCCGCGTGAAAACCGCAGGCGATATTCACCGAGGTGACCAGGGTCATCAGTTCAGCGTCGGCGCTGCCGCCCTCGCCCAGATCGGCGTTTAAATCAATCTTTACCATCAAGCCTCCACGCCAGTTGTTCCAGATAACGCTGCTGGTCCTGCCGCGCCTTCAGCGCCTCCTCCAGGGAGCATTGCACGAAGTGAATCGGCTGTCCGAGCGGGATTTGCGCCAGATGGTAGCGATCGGCCTCAATAATGCAGGCGATGCGCGGGTAACCGCCCGTGGTCTGTGCATCGTTCATCAACACAATCGGTTGACCGTTACCCGGTACCTGAATGACGCCGGGCAACAGACCGTGTGAAAGCAGTTCGCGGTCCGTCGTACGGGTCAGCGGCTGCCCCTGAAGACGATACCCCATGCGGTTACTCTGCGGGCTAATCTTCCACGGCGAGCGCCAGAAAGACTCCTGAGACATCTCATCAAATTCTTGATACTCCGGCCCCGGCAGGGCGCGGATCTGGTTTCCCCACAGGAGCTGTTTTACACCCTGCGCGGTTGAAAAGTGCCGCGTTGACGGTTTTATCGCCAGACGATCGCCATCGCGCAACAAACGTCCTTCGTGGCCGCCAATTCCGGCTTTCTGATCGGTACTGGATGAGCCCAGCACCTCCGGCACGTCAATCCCACCGGCAACGGCAAGGTAACTGCGAACCCCATGCTGAGGACGCTTAAGCGTTAAACGCTGTCCGGCTTTTGCCCGCAGCCGCCAGCCGGTCCAGACCGCTTTGCCATCAAGCGTGGCATCGCACCCGGCGCCGGTTAACGCAAACCAGGTCTCCTGACTAAATTCAATGACACACTGCCCCAGCGTAATTTCGAGCGCAGCCGTATTGCCGGGATTGCCCACCAGCACATTGGCAATCTCCAGTGCTGGCCTGTCCAGCGCGCCACAGTAGCTCACGCCAGACTGGCGCATGCCAAAGCGACCCGCATCCTGAACAGAGGTGTAAAGCCCGGCGCGAATAAGCGTTAACATACCCCCTCCTTCTGCGGAATAAAGCGAAGGGTGTCGCCAGGACGCAGGAGGACCGGCGAGTCCAGGCCCGGTTCAAATAACGGCATCGACGTGTGTCCGATAAGCTGCCAGCCCCCCGGCGACGCCAGCGGATAAATGCCCGTCTGTTCGCCGCCAATCGCGACGGTACCCGCCGGCACGCTCAGGCGCGGCTCAGCGCGACGTGGCGTATGCAGTGCCGAAGGGAGTCCGCCCAGATACGGGAAGCCCGGCTGGAATCCCAAAAACCAGACCACATAATCAACAGAGGCGTGCAGCTCAACGACCTGTTTTTCGGTTAGCCCACTGTGTTCAGCCACCACGCCAAGATCGGGTCCCCCTGTGCCCCCATACACCACCGGGATCTCAATCGTGCGGGATTCCGGCTCCAGCGCTTCGCTCTCCTCCCACCAGCGCTGTAAACGTTCAATGGCATCCAGTGCCAGCATATGCGGATTACGCAGCACCACGGTGATGTTATTCATCCCCGGGATCGCTTCAACCACCTCCGGCACATCCACCAGACGCTGCGTTAACCGCCAGATACGCTTTTGGGTAGCAAGGGTGACGGGCGGCTCCAGCTCCAGCACCACCGCCGTTTCCCCCAGAAGATAACAACGCGCTCGCTGCACTCAGGTACCTCTCATCAGGCCGGGTTAGGGATATCAATAAAGGTGACATCCAGATCGGTATTTTCGGTCAGCCATTCGCTCAGGGCGCGAATGCCGCCGCGCTCGGTGGCGTGGTGACCTGCCGCGTAAAAATGCAGCCCCTGTTCACGGGCTGAATGGATGGTCTGCTCGGAGACTTCCCCGGTAATAAAGGCATCAACACCAAAACGCGCGGCGCTATCGATAAAGCCCTGACCGCCACCGGTGCACCAGGCGACACGCTTCACCGTATCCGGGCCGGTATCGCCGCTCCACAGCGGACGGCGGCCCAGACGAGCTTCAATCCAGGAGGCCAGCTCAAGACCCGGTACCGGCATCGACAGCTCGCCCCACGGTACCAGCGGCTCAATTTCACCCATCACGGTGATCCCTAACAGCTGCGCGAGCTGGACGTTGTTGCCAAGCTCGGGATGAGCGTCCAGCGGCAGGTGATAGCCATAGAGGTTGATATCATTCGCCAGCAACGTTTTCAGTCGGTTGCGCTTCATGCCGCGAACGATCGGTGATTCGTTCTTCCAGAAATAGCCGTGATGGACGATGACCGCATCGGCCTCCTGACGCACGGCTTCATCCAGCAACGCCTGACTGGCGGTCACACCGGTGATAATTTTTTGCACCGTGTCGCGCCCTTCAACCTGTAACCCGTTCGGGCCGTAGTCGCTGAAGGCACTGCTGTTCAGTTTTTCGTTGATCAGACTTTCCAGTTCGGTATTTTTCATCATGACTCTCTTACGCTTTGCGGGCCGCTTCGTACGCCGCCAGCGTGGCGACGCGTGCCTGTTTATGTTCAACAATCGGACGAGGATAATCGAGCGTTACGCCCTGTTTGTCCGCCCATGCCCACGGGTCGTGGATCGCCTTAGCGGGAACCGCTTTCAGCGCAGGCAACCAGTGGCGGATAAACGTCCCGTCCGCATCAAATTTTTGTCCCTGCGTGGTGGGATTAAAAATCCGGAAGTAAGGTGCCGCATCGGTTCCGGTCGAGGCCGCCCATTGCCAGCCGCCGTTATTCGCCGCGAGATCGCCATCGATCAGCTGAGAAATAAAATACCGCTCCCCGACACGCCAGTCGATAAGCAGATCTTTCACCAGGAAGCTGGCGGTAATCATCCGCAGGCGGTTATGCATCCATCCGGTTTCATTCAGCTGGCGCATCGCGGCGTCCACAATCGGGTAGCCGGTTTCACCCTTTTGCCAGGCCTGCAGCAGCGTCTCGTTTTGCTGCCACTGCACATTTTCGGTCCAGCGAATGAAAGGACGATGTTTACATAATTCAGGGTGATACGTCATCAGATGACGGTAGAATTCGCGCCAGATAAGCTCGTTAAGCCATACCGAGCCAGCGCCCCCCTCCAGCGCCTGGGGCTGCTCTGCCAGAAGACGGTGTAAACACTGGCGCGGAGAAAGCACGCCCAGCGCTAAACAGGCCGACAACCGGCTGGTACCTTCAATGGCGGGGAAATCCCGGCGTGCCTCGTAAGCGGCCGCCCCCGTTTTGCAGAACTGGCGCAGCTGCGCGATTGCCGCTTTTTCATCAGCCGGGAATAAAGAGTGCTCATACGCCTGTTGCGGATAGTCAAACGTCAGTTCAGGCAGGTCGTCTACACACTCCCCTCGCGCAGACGGCGCGGCAACACACTCCGGCAACGCCTCTTTCAGCCGTTTGATAAATGCATTTTTAAACGGCGTAAAGACCTTATACATCTCGCGATTGCCGGTCATTACGCTGCCCGGCGCCAGCATGACGCTGTCATCAAATCCCTGACACTCTACATCCCCGAGGATGCGCTCAAGCTCGCGATCGCGCTGCTGTTCATTGAATTCGTACTGGTAGTTGTAAAAAAGATGCGTAACGTCGTTCTGCTGACACACCTCCTGTACCGCGCTGAGCTGAGCGGTAAAATCGCTGACCTCTTTGTAAATCAACGGAATGCCTTTTTCCGCCAGCGAACGTTGCAGGGCATTCAGATGCGAACAGAGATAAGCGGCTTGTCGGGGGGCCATATCATGCTGCTGCCACTGTCCGGGAGTAGCGATAAACAGTGCCAGCACGCGGGCGTGTTCAGAGCGACAGGCTGCCGCCAGGGCGATGTTATCATGCAGGCGCAGATCCGCGCGAAACCAAACCAGATGGGTGGGCATAAAACTCCAGGCAATTGTCCATTATGTCCGTAAGGGCATGCCGTAAAACGAAAAAGGCACGCATTGAACTACTTTGCCATGAAGTGTAGACAGGATGAAATAAGGTAGTGGCTGTTGATGACTCAGAATAAGAAGTTATGCCTGAAAACCACCCAACGAACCGCGAATCCGGAGGGACAAAAAAAACCGCCACATTGCTGTAGGCGGTTTGTTTATTGCTGTGTGTAGTCTTTTTATTAGTAGAAATCACAGGTCGCTTTTTCGGCCTGATCCATCCATACCGGCTTCTCGCTGGTTTTTGCCCAGACGCGGTGCAGATAGCTGTAAAAACGTGCGCGATCTTTCCAGAACAACATCACCGGCAGGGCCAGCACGCCAGCCACTACGGCGAAAGCGCGACGCATGAACACGATATGAGCCGGATACTCTTTATAAAGATCCATATTTTTCTCCCCTGTAGTTGGCCGGAAACTGACTCCGGAAAATTCAAAAACTGTGACCTGGCTAAAATAATATCGCTTTGTTTGTAATTTTACTACTCATCCGACCACTTATTTTTAGCCGTTTAGCCAAAATTTACATTCACACCGTAATTAAGTTACAAAAAAGTTAACGATTTACTTATCAATAGTTAAATTGTGGGCTTTGCCATTTTTATACTTTTTTTACACCCCTCGTCCTGATTTTTGCGAAATCTTTGCGCCATAAATCCTACCGTTAGCACAAATACAAATGTCACCCGGAGGTGGATTGTGAGTGCAGGCCTTATTGCCGGCATCGTGCTGGTGTTCCTGTTATTGGGCTATCTGGTTTATGCCCTGATTAATGCGGAGGCATTCTGATGGCTGCTCAGGCGTTTTTGCTTATTGCCAGTTTTTTAGGGGTGTTGTTCCTGCTGGCAAGACCGCTGGGAACAGTGCTGGCAAGGATGATTAACAACGTGGCGCTGCCGGTGGCAGGTCGCGTAGAAAAAGTGATCTGGCGCGTTCTGGGCATTCGGGAGGGGGAAATGAACTGGCGCCAGTATCTGATGGCGCTCCTGCTGCTGAATATTGTCGGCCTCATCGTCCTCTTCAGCATGCTGATGCTGCAGGGGAGCTTACCGCTCAACCCGCAGCAGTTACCGGGTCTGTCCTGGCATCTGGCGCTGAACACGGCAGTCAGCTTTGTCACTAACACCAACTGGCAGTCCTATGCCGGGGAAACCACGCTGAGCTACTTTAGCCAGATGGCCGGGTTAACCGTGCAAAACTTCCTCTCTGCTGCCACCGGTATTGCGGTGATCTTCGCGCTCACGCGTGCCTTTGCGCGTCAAAATATCAGCACGCTGGGCAACGCATGGGTCGATCTGACACGCATCACGCTGTGGATACTGCTCCCTGTTGCCCTCATTATCGCGCTGTTCTTTATTCAGCAAGGTACCCTGCAAAACCTGCTGCCTTACGCGCCGTATACCTCTCTGGAAGGGGCAAAACAGCTTTTGCCTATGGGGCCGGTGGCCTCGCAGGAAGCCATTAAGATGCTCGGGACTAACGGCGGTGGCTTCTTCAACGCCAACTCGTCGCATCCGTTTGAAAACCCAACAGCGCTGACCAACTTTGTCGAAATGCTGGCGATCTTCCTGATCCCCGCCGCGCTCTGTTTTGCCTTTGGCGATGTGGTCAACGACCGCCGTCAGGGACGCACCCTTCTGTGGACCATGTCTCTGATCTTCGTGGTCTGCGTCGCGCTGGTGATGTGGGCGGAATGGAAAGGTAATCCGCATTTCCTGACGCTGGGCGCTGACAGCGCGATCAACATGGAAGGGAAAGAGAGTCGCTTTGGCATCCTGTCCAGCAGTTTGTTTGCCGTGGTTACCACCGCAGCCTCGTGCGGGGCGGTTAACGCCATGCATGACTCCTTTACGGCACTGGGTGGCATGATCCCAATGTGGCTGATGCAGATTGGCGAAGTGGTGTTTGGCGGCGTGGGCTCTGGTCTTTACGGCATGCTGCTGTTTGTGCTGCTGGCGGTGTTTATCGCCGGTCTGATGATTGGCCGTACCCCGGAATACCTGGGCAAAAAAATCGACGTCCGGGAGATGAAATTAACCGCGCTGGCCATTCTGGTCACGCCTGCTCTCGTGCTGCTCGGCACCGCGCTGGCACTGATGACCGAAGCCGGGCGCAGCGGCATCTTTAACCCGGGTATCCATGGCTTTAGTGAAGTGCTCTACGCCGTCTCGTCTGCGGCGAACAACAACGGCAGCGCCTTTGCAGGCTTAAGCGCCAATTCGCCTTTCTGGAACTGTCTGCTGGCTTTCTGCATGTTTGTCGGCCGCTTCGGCGTGATTGTGCCGGTGATGGCCATCGCCGGATCGCTGGTGAATAAAAAAATCCAACCGACCACCACCGGTACATTACCGACACACGGTGCGCTGTTTATTGGCCTGCTGACCGGCACCGTGTTGCTGGTAGGCGCCCTGACCTTTATCCCCGCCCTCGCGTTAGGCCCGGTCGCGGAAACCCTCTCTTTACGCTGATTTTGCGGAGAATTGTCATGAGTCGTAAACAACTGGCCCTGTTCGAACCGTCGTTAGTTCGTCAGGCCCTCATGGATGCGGTGAAAAAGCTGAGCCCGCGCGTACAGTGGCACAACCCGGTGATGTTTATCGTCTGGGCAGGCAGCGTGCTGACTACCGTCCTGGCGCTTGCCATGGGAACAGGTCACCTCCCGGGCAACGCGATGTTCACCGGAGCCATCAGCCTGTGGCTGTGGTTTACCGTGCTGTTTGCCAACTTTGCCGAGGCGCTGGCGGAAGGCCGCAGTAAAGCGCAGGCCAATAGCCTGAAAGGGGTAAAAAAGACCG
This sequence comes from Enterobacter cloacae complex sp. 277I4, assembly GCF_050031465.1. Taxonomy (NCBI): domain Bacteria; kingdom Pseudomonadati; phylum Pseudomonadota; class Gammaproteobacteria; order Enterobacterales; family Enterobacteriaceae; genus Enterobacter; species Enterobacter cloacae complex sp. 277I4. The sequence goes on along the minus strand of NZ_JBLGWC010000001.1, from coordinate 1,484,549 downwards.
CCTTCGCACGCAAATTACGTGAGCCAAAATACGGCGCGCAGATGGACCACGTGCCGGCAGATGAGCTGCGTAAAGGCGATGTGGTGCTGGTGGAAGCCGGTGACATCATCCCCTGTGATGGCGAAGTCATTGAAGGGGGCGCCTCGGTAGACGAGAGCGCCATTACCGGGGAATCTGCGCCGGTCATTCGTGAATCTGGCGGTGACTTCGCCTCGGTCACGGGCGGGACGCGTATTCTCTCCGACTGGCTGGTGATCCAGTGCAGCGTCAACCCGGGTGAAACCTTCCTCGACCGGATGATCGCCATGGTAGAGGGCGCGCAGCGTCGTAAAACACCCAACGAAATTGCCCTCACCATTCTGCTGGTGGCGCTGACCATCGTCTTCCTGCTGGCTACCGCCACGCTGTGGCCCTTCTCCAGCTACGCGGGCACCGCGGTCAGCATCACCGTGCTGGTGGCGCTGCTGGTCTGCCTGATCCCAACCACCATCGGCGGCCTGCTCTCCGCTATTGGTGTGGCGGGTATGAGCCGCATGCTGGGCGCGAACGTTATCGCCACCAGCGGACGCGCCGTAGAGGCCGCCGGTGACGTGGATGTGCTGCTGCTGGATAAAACCGGGACCATCACCCTCGGCAACCGCCAGGCCTCCGAGTTTTTAACTGCCCCGGGCGTGGATGAAAAAACGCTGGCCGATGCCGCCCAGCTCTCGTCTCTTGCCGATGAAACGCCGGAAGGCCGCAGCATCGTTATTCTGGCGAAACAGCGCTTTAATCTGCGCCAGCGTGATGTGCAGAGCCTGCACGCCACTTTTGTCCCCTTTACGGCACAAACCCGAATGAGCGGTATCAACATTCAGGAGCGCATGATCCGCAAAGGTTCCGTTGATGCCATTCGTCGCCACATTGAAGCCAACAACGGCCATTTTCCACCGGAAGTGGACAATCTGGTTGAGAGCGTTGCTCGCCAGGGGGCCACACCGCTGGTCGTAGCCGAAGGGGCGAATGTGCTGGGGGTGATTGCGCTGAAGGACATCGTCAAAGGCGGCATTAAAGAGCGTTTCGCCCAGTTGCGTAAAATGGGGATTAAAACGGTGATGATCACCGGGGATAACCGGCTGACTGCCGCCGCGATTGCCGCAGAAGCGGGCGTGGATGATTTCCTCTCGGAAGCCACACCGGAAGCCAAGCTGGCGTTGATCCGTCAGTACCAGGCGGAAGGTCGTCTGGTCGCGATGACCGGTGACGGCACCAACGACGCCCCTGCCCTCGCACAGGCCGACGTGGCGGTGGCGATGAACTCCGGTACCCAGGCGGCAAAAGAGGCGGGCAACATGGTCGATCTTGACTCTAACCCGACCAAGCTGATTGAAGTGGTGCATATCGGTAAACAGATGCTGATGACGCGCGGGTCATTAACCACGTTCAGTATCGCCAATGACGTGGCGAAGTATTTCGCCATTATTCCCGCGGCGTTCGCGGCCACCTATCCGCAGCTAAACGCGCTGAACGTGATGCATCTGCACTCCCCGTCTTCGGCCATTCTCAGTGCGGTGATTTTCAACGCCCTGATTATTGTCTTCCTGATCCCGCTGGCGCTGAAAGGGGTGAGCTATAAACCGCTGACGGCTGCTGCCATGCTGCGCCGTAACCTGTGGATTTACGGGCTGGGCGGGCTGCTGGTGCCCTTTATCGGGATTAAAGCTATCGACCTGCTGTTAACGCTGTTCGGGCTGGTTTAAAAGGTGAATCAAATGACGATGTTACGTCCCGCTATACTTCTGTTTATTCTGCTGTCTCTCATTACCGGTGGGCTTTACCCGCTGCTGACCACCACGCTGGGCCAGTGGTGGTTCAAGGATCAGGCCAATGGCTCGCTGATCATACAGCAGGGTGAAAACCGCGGCTCCCGCCTGATTGGTCAAAACTTTACGGATGCCCGGTACTTTCAGGGACGCCCTTCCGCTACCGCCGATAGCCCGTATAATCCGATGGCATCCGGCGGGAGCAACCTGGCGGGCAGTAATCCTGAACTGGACAAAGCCATCGCTGAGCGTGTGGCGGCCCTGCGCAGCGCCAACCCGCAGGCCAGCCGGGAGATTCCAGTTGAACTGGTGACCGCCTCCGCCAGTGGGCTGGACTACAGCCTGACGCCTGAAGCGGTGGCCTGGCAGATACCGCGCGTCGCCGCTGCCCGTCATCTGAGCGTCGAGCAGGTCAGCCAGCTGGTGGCAGCGCACACGCAAAAGCCGCTGGTCAGTTTCATTGGCATGCCGGTAGTGAATATTGTTGAGCTGAATCTGGCGCTGGACGCGCTAAGGAATAACTAAATGACCGACGAGCCCTTGCGCCCGGATCCTGACAGGCTGCTGGAACAGACAGCTGAAGCCCATCGCGGCAAGCTGAAAATTTTCTTCGGTGCCTGCGCGGGCGTCGGGAAAACCTTCGCCATGCTGACAGAAGCTCAGCGGCTTCGGGCTCAGGGGCTCGATATTCTAATCGGCGTGGTGGAAACCCACGGCCGTAAAGAGACCGCGGCGTTGTTAAAGGGGCTGGCCACGCAGCCTCCTCGCCGTATCAGCCATCGTGGCAGGCTGGTGACGGAGTTTGATCTCGACGCCGCCCTCGCCCGCCGCCCCGCCCTTATTCTGATGGACGAACTGGCGCACAGCAATGCGCCAGGCTCGCGCCACCCCAAACGCTGGCAGGACGTAGAAGAGCTACTTGAAGCCGGGATTGACGTCTTCACTACGGTGAATGTTCAGCATCTCGAAAGCCTGAACGACGTGGTCAGCGGCGTGACCGGCATTCAGGTGCGCGAAACGGTGCCGGATCCGTTCTTTGACTCCGCTGATGAAGTGGTGCTGGTGGATCTGCCGCCAGACGATCTGCGCCAGCGCCTGCATGAAGGGAAAGTCTATATTGCAGGCCAGGCCGAACGCGCTATCGAACACTTCTTTCGTAAAGGCAACCTGATTGCCCTGCGCGAACTGGCCCTGCGCCGCACCGCCGATCGCGTGGATGACCAGATGCGTGCCTGGCGCGATCTGCAAGGACAGGAACGCGTCTGGCATACGCGGGATGCCATCCTGCTGTGCATTGGTCACGGTAGCGGCAATGAAAAGCTTGTCCGTACCGCCGCCCGGCTGGCTGCGAAATTCGGCAGCGTCTGGCACGCGGTGTATGTCGAAACGCCGCAGCTTCACGCCCTGCCAGAAAACCAGCGTCGCGCGATCCTGAGTTCGCTGCGCCTGGCCCAGGAGCTGGGGGCGGAAACCGCGACCCTCTCCGATCCGCAGGAAGATAAAGCCATTCTGCGCTACGCGCGTGAGCACAACCTGGGCAAAATTGTCATTGGCCGTCGCCAGCACCGGCGCTGGTTTAGCCGCGAATCGTTTGCCGACAAGCTGGCCCGGCGTGCACCCGACCTGGATCTGGTGGTCGTGGCGCTGGACGACAAACCCACGCCGTTACCCAACCGTGCGCCAGACAGCCGCACGTTCACCGATAAATGGCGCATCCAGCTTCGCGGTTGCCTTATCGCCGTCGTGCTTTGCGCCCTGATTACCTTTATTGCCAGCCAGTGGCTGATTGCGTTTGATGCCGCCAACCTGGTGATGATCTACCTGCTCGGCGTGGTGCTGGTGGCGCTCTTTTACGGGCGCTGGCCGTCAGTCCTGGCAACGGTAATTAACGTCATCAGCTTCGATCTCTTCTTTATCGACCCGCGCGGAACGCTTGCCGTCTCGGATGTACAGTACGTCCTCACGTTTGCCGTCATGCTCACCGTCGGGCTGGTGATCGGGAATCTGACGGCAGGCGTTCGATATCAGGCACGTATCGCCCGCTATCGTGAACAGCGCACCCGACATTTATACGAGATGTCTAAATCGCTGGCGGTAGGCCGCACGCCGCTGGATATCGTCCAGACCAGCGAGCAGTTTATCCGCTCGACATTTAACGCCAGTAACCTGATTTTACTCCCGGATGAGCACGGTAAGCTGCGCCCGCTGACGTCGGCCACGGGCATGACGCCGTGGGATGAGGCCATTGCACGCTGGAGCTTCGATAAAGGGTTACCGGCAGGCGCAGGGACAGACACCCTCCCCGGCGTGCCGTATCAGATCCTGCCGCTGCGCAGCGCGGATAAAAATCAGGGGCTGGTCATCGTCGAGCCTTCTAATCTGCGCCAGCTGATGATCCCCGAGCAGCAGAGGCTGCTCGAGACCTTTACGTTGCTGGTTGCCAGCGCCCTGGAGCGGCTGGCGCTGACGGCCAGCGAAGAACAGGCCCGGCTGGCAAGCGAGCGCGAAAGCATTCGCAACTCGCTGCTGGCGGCGCTCTCACACGATCTTCGCACGCCTCTCACCGTGCTGTTTGGCCAGTCGGAAATTCTGACCCTAGATCTGGCGGCGGAAGGTTCAAAACACGCCCTGCAGGCCAGCGAGATCCGCCAGCACGTGCTGAACACCACGCGACTGGTGAATAACCTGCTCGATATGGCGCGGATACAGTCTGGCGGGTTCAACCTCAAAAAAGAGTGGCTTACGCTTGAGGAAGTGGTAGGAAGCGCGCTGAAAATGCTGGAGCCCGGTCTCGGCGGACGGCATATCGCCCTGAACATGCCCGATCCCCTGACATTAATTCACGTTGATGGCCCGCTGTTTGAGCGGGTGTTAATTAATCTGCTGGAAAATGCGGGTAAATATGCCGGAGCACACGCGCAAATTGGGGTGAATGCTTCGGTGGAAGATCACACCCTGCGGCTCGATGTCTGGGACACCGGGCCCGGTATTCCTGCCGGGCAGGAAAAAGCGATATTCGAAAAATTCTCACGGGGCAATAAAGAGTCTGCCATTCCGGGGGTTGGGCTGGGTCTGGCGATCTGCCAGGCCATTATTGACGTCCATGGCGGCACCATTTCGGCGGAGAACCGCCCGGAAGGAGGTGCACGTTTTTGTGTTACACTTCCTCTGGACACCCCGCCAGAACTTGATGAATTACCAGAGGATTTGTGATCAACGTCCTGATTGTAGAAGATGAACTCGCCATTAGCCGGTTTCTGCGCGCTGCGCTGGAAGGTGACGGTCTGCGCGTTCATGATGCCGGTACGCTCCAGCGCGGGTTGATTGAAGCCGCTACCCGCAAGCCGGACCTGGTGATCCTCGATCTCGGTTTGCCGGATGGCGACGGTATCGATTTTATTCGCGAGGTGCGCCAGTGGAGCCAGATGCCCATTCTGGTGCTCTCCGCACGCACCGAAGAGTCGGATAAAATCGCCGCGCTGGATGCCGGGGCGGACGACTATCTTATTAAACCTTTTGGGATTGGTGAGTTACAGGCTCGCCTTCGTGTGGCGCTGCGTCGCCACGGTGCCGCCACGCCTGCCGACCCAACGTACACTTTCGGTGATGTGCACGTTGATCTCGCTTCGCGACGTATTGTGCGCGGTGAAGAGGAGATCCATCTCACGCCGATAGAGTTCCGCCTGCTTGCGGTTTTGCTCAACAACCACGGTAAGGTGCTGACCCAACGTCAGCTGCTGGCTCAGGTGTGGGGACCCAACGCCGTGGAACATAGTCACTATTTACGCATATATATGGGCCACCTGCGCCAGAAACTTGAAACCGACCCCGCACGTCCTCGCCATTTATTAACTGAAACCGGTATCGGTTATCGGTTTATGCTTTGAATAACTATTCAATTTTATTTCCAATAAAAACAAACCCACCCACATAATTCCGTTTAAATAAGCCATAAGCGATAATTTTGGCTTATTTTTGCTCATCCAAAACACAAACAACACAATCCGTTAACGCATCATCAACAAACCAGTTTTTTGATCTGCGATAGTCATTGAAAACGAATAATTATTTCTGATTTGATCGGTTAAGGGTGATCTGATTCACAGTTAATCGCTTTTTCCTGGATAAAATGACCATGCTTTCAATTACTGAAAGGAAAATGAAACATGGAAAACAATAATCGCTTGATGCCCCATATAAGGCGGACAACACATATCATGATGTTTGCCCACCGAAACTGCTTTGACTTCCATCTCTTTAATGCCCGGTAGTCCTTCGACTTCTGGCGCACCCGCTTGCAGGTTAACCTGAAAAAACTCTATTTTACAGGCCGTTGCCTGTGAAGGCGTGCGTTCATTCAATTTAATTCAGACTTATCCGCAGCCGGGCGGACTGAATCTCATTCATTAAAAAGCAACTTACTGATTTTTTATCAGCGGCCACACTTTGCTTTTTTTTCCGGACATTATCGATTTCTTTCTTGCGAGAAATCGAGGGACGAATATTGCCTTAAATAAAGAGAGAAAGATGAAAAGTTTAAAAATTGCAACCAGCCGTGCATGCCCTGATTGCTTTACCACTCACCGTGAACTGGTAGATGTCAGCACCTCTGATTATATTGACGTGGCCGCCATTGTTCTGGCCGTGAGCGATATTTCCAGTGGCACTCTGGAAGAAATAGAAGCTACCGGGTTTGGTATTCCCGTATTCATTGCGACACATAAAGAAGAGTTCATTCCGGCTGAATATTTATCGCGCATCCACGGTGTGTTTGAGTGTTCAGAGACCAGTAACGACTTTTACGGACGTCAACTGGAAGCGGCCGCGCAGAAGTACGAAACCCAGCTACGCCCCCCGTTTTTCCGCGCACTGGTCGACTACGTGAATCAGGGCAACAGCGCATTCGATTGTCCGGGGCATCAGGGTGGGCAATTTTTCCGCCGTCATCCTGCCGGTAATCAATTTGTCGATTTCTTCGGCGAAACGCTTTTCCGCTCCGATCTGTGCAACGCCGACGTGGCCATGGGGGATCTGCTGATTCATGAAGGCGCGCCGTGCATTGCCCAGCAACACGCGGCGAAAGTGTTTAATGCGGATAAAACCTACTTTGTGCTGAACGGTACCTCATCATCTAACAAAGTGGTGCTAAACGCCCTGCTCACCCCCGGCGACCTGGTGCTGTTCGATCGTAATAACCATAAATCCAACCACCACGGAGCCCTGCTTCAGGCGGGTGCCACGCCGGTCTATCTGGAAACTGCGCGCAACCCGTACGGCTTTATTGGTGGGATTGATGCCCACTGTTTTGAGGAGAGCTACCTGCGCGAGCTGGTATCGGAAGTGGCGCCGGGTCGCGCGCGTGACGAACGTCCGTTCCGTCTGGCGGTGATCCAGCTGGGCACCTACGATGGCACCATTTATAACGCCCGCCAGGTCGTCGATAAAATTGGTCACCTGTGCGACTACATCCTGTTCGATTCTGCCTGGGTGGGCTACGAGCAATTTATTCCGATGATGGCCGACTGCTCTCCGCTGCTGCTGGAGCTGAACGAAAACGATCCGGGGATCCTGGTTACGCAGTCAGTGCATAAACAGCAGGCGGGTTTTTCGCAGACCTCGCAAATTCACAAGAAAGACCGCCATATTAAAGGCCAACCGCGCTATGTCCCGCACAAGCGCCTGAATAACGCCTTTATGATGCACGCCTCCACCAGCCCGTTCTACCCCCTGTTTGCCGCACTGGATATCAACGCCCGCATGCACGAGGGGCAGAGTGGCCGCAATATGTGGATGGACTGCGTGGTTACCGGCATTGAAGCACGCAAGCTGATCCTGGAGAACTGCCAGTTTATTCGCCCGTTCGTGCCGGAGCTGGTAGATGGCCGTCCGTGGGAAAGCTGGGACACGGCTGAAATTGCCACCGACCTGCGCTTCTTCCACTTTGTGCCGGGTGAAAACTGGCACGCTTTTGAAGGGTATGCCGAGCATCAATACTTTATCGACCCGTGCAAACTGCTGTTGACCACGCCGGGCATCAACGCCCGTACCGGCGAGTATGAGGATTTCGGCGTGCCCGCCACCATCCTGGCTAACTTCCTGCGTGAAAACAGCATCGTGCCGGAGAAATGCGATCTCAACTCGATCCTGTTCCTGCTGACCCCTGCGGAAGATATGGGCAAGCTGCAGCAGCTGGTGGCACAGTTGGTTCGTTTCGAAAAACTGCTTCAGACCGATGCGCCATTAAAAGAGGTGCTTCCGTCTATCTGTAAGCAATACCCGGAACGCTACGCCGGTTATACCCTGCGCCAGATATGCCAGGAGATGCATGAACTGTACGCCCGCCATAACGTGAAACAGCTGCAAAAAGAGATGTTCCGCAAGTCTCACTTCCCTCGCGTGATGATGAACCCGCAGGACGCAAACTATGCGTATCTGCGTGGTGAGGTTGAACTGGTCTCGCTGCGTGATGCGGAAGGCCGTATTGCCGCCGAAGGCGCCCTGCCTTACCCACCAGGCGTGCTGTGCGTGGTTCCGGGTGAAGTCTGGGGAGGCTCCGTCCTGCGCTACTTTGCCGCGCTGGAGGAGGGTATCAATCTTTTACCGGGCTTCGCACCGGAACTGCAGGGTGTGTACGTCGAGGAGTGTGACGGACGCAAACAGGTTCGCTGTAACGTCATCAAACAACCCGCCGCTCAGCCCGCGCTGCTGAAAGGAGAAAAATTATGAGTAAGTCCAACAAGATGGGCGTGGTGCAGCTGACCATCCTCACCATGGTCAACATGATGGGGTCAGGGATTATTATGCTGCCCACCAAACTTGCCGAGGTGGGTACCATTTCGATTATCTCCTGGCTGGTAACCGCGGTCGGCTCCATGGCGCTGGCATGGGCATTTGCCAAATGCGGAATGTTCAGCCGTAAGTCAGGCGGGATGGGCGGCTACGCCGAATACGCCTTCGGCAAATCTGGCAACTTTATGGCTAACTACACCTATGGCGTGTCGCTGCTGATCGCCAACGTGGCGATTGCCATCTCCGCCGTGGGTTACGGTACGGAGCTGTTTGGTGCCACGCTCAGCCCGGTGCAAATTGGGCTGGCGACCATCGGCGTACTGTGGATCTGCACCGTGGCCAACTTTGGCGGCGCGCGCATCACCGGCCAGCTGAGTAGCATCACCGTCTGGGGCGTGATTATCCCGGTTGTGGGGCTGTGCATCATCGGCTGGTTCTGGTTCAGTCCGACCCTGTACGCGAACTCCTGGAACCCGCACCATGTGCCGTTCTTTTCCGCTGTGGGGTCCTCTATCGCCATGACGTTATGGGCCTTCCTCGGTCTGGAATCTGCCTGTGCTAATGCGGAAGTGGTAGAGAACCCGGAAAAGAACGTCCCGATTGCCGTTCTTGGCGGAACGTTGGGCGCGGCGGTGATCTATATCGTCTCCACTAACGTTATTGCCGGTATCGTACCGAACATGGATTTGGCTAACTCCACGGCGCCGTTTGGGCTGGCCTTCGCGCAGATGTTCACCCCGGAAGTCGGGAAAGTGATCATGGGGCTGATGGTCATGTCCTGTTGCGGTTCACTCCTCGGCTGGCAGTTCACCATTGCGCAGGTGTTTAAATCTTCGGCTGACGAAGGTTACTTCCCGAAAATCTTCTCCCGCGTGACCAAAGCCGATGCGCCGGTGCAGGGCATGCTGGCCATTGTCATCTTCCAGAGCGGATTGTCGCTGATGACCATTAGCCCGTCGCTGAACAGCCAGTTCAACGTGCTGGTCAACCTGGCGGTGGTGACAAATATCATTCCATATATTCTGTCGATGGCGGCGCTGGTGATCATTCAGAAGGTGGCGAAAGTCGATCCCCGTAAAGCACGGGCGGCCAATATTGTGGCACTGATTGGGGCGATTTACAGCTTCTATGCGCTCTACTCATCCGGCCAGGAGGCGATGCTTTATGGTGCGATGGTGACCTTTATGGGCTGGACGCTGTACGGGCTGGTCTCACCGCGGTTTGAATTGAAGAATAAACATAGTTAGGTAAAAGCAAAACGGCAACCCAAGGGTTGCCGTTTTTCGTGTTTTCACCCTCTCCCTGTGGGAGAGAGCCGGGGTGAGGGCATCAGCCCGCACCGAACACCACTTACGCGTTTTTCAGCACTTCGCTGACAATCTCTACCGCTTCTTTCTCAATCTGCTGGCGATGCTCAGCGCCGAGGAAGCTTTCACAATAGATTTTGTACGCATCTTCCGTACCGGATGGACGCGCGGCGAACCAGCCATTTTCGGTCATCACCTTCAGCCCCCCGATAGAGGCACCGTTACCCGGCGCTGCCGTCAGACGGGCCGTGATGGGATCACCGGCCAGCGTGCTGGCACTGACCATCTCCGGAGAGAGTTTAGACAGGGCTGCTTTCTGTGCGGAGGTCGCGCTTGCCTGGATACGGTTGTAGCTCGGTGCACCAAAGCGCGCCGCCAGCTCGTCGTAGTGTTCCTGCGGGTTCTTGCCGGTGACCGCGGTGATCTCCGCCGCCAGCAGACACATGATGATACCGTCTTTGTCGGTTGACCATGGTGTGCCATCGAAACGCAGGAAGGATGCCCCCGCGCTCTCTTCACCACCAAAGCCGAAGCTGCCGTCATGCAGACCGTCAACAAACCATTTAAAGCCCACCGGCACTTCCACCAGCTTGCGACCCAGCGCATCGACCACGCGGTCGATCATGGCTGAAGAGACCAGCGTTTTACCCACAGCCACCTCTTTGCCCCACTGTGGACGATGCTGGAACAGGTAGTTGATTGCCACAGCCAGGTAGTGGTTTGGGTTCATCAGCCCGGCCGGGGTAACGATACCGTGGCGGTCATAATCCGGGTCGTTGGCGAAGGCCAGATCGAATTTGTCACGCAGTGCCAGCAGGCCTGCCATCGCGCACTCGGAGGAGCAGTCCATACGGATCGCGCCGTCTTTATCAAGGTGCATAAAGCGGAAGGTCTGATCGACGTGATCGTTAACGATGGTCAGATCCAGCTTGTAATGCTCTGCAATGCGTTTCCAGTATTCAATACCGGAGCCGCCCAGCGGATCCACCCCCAGCTTCAGGCCGGCTTTCTGGATAGCCGCCATATCGACGATATCCGCCAGCCCTTCCACGAACGGCTGCACCAGATCCTGCTCTTTCACGTGGCCGGACGCCATGGCCGCATCCAGAGAAATACGCTTAACGCCTTTCAGACCATCGGCCATTAAGGCGTTGGCGCGGTCTTCCACCACTTTGGTGACGTTGGTATCTGCCGGGCCACCGTTAGGTGGGTTGTATTTGATACCACCGTCTTCCGGCGGGTTGTGAGAAGGCGTGATAACGATACCGTCAGCCTGTGGGCCACCTTTTTTGTTGTGCACAAGGATAGCGTTAGAGACGGCAGGCGTTGGGGTGAAACCGTTATTTTCCTGCACAATTACATCAACGCCGTTCGCCGCCAGAACTTCCAGCACGGAAATGAATGCCGGTTCAGACAGGGCGTGAGTATCTTTCCCCACGTAGCACGGACCGGTAACACCGTTTTTGGCGCGCTCTTCCGCGATGGCCTGAGCAATGGCCAGAATGTGCGGTTCGTTAAAGCTATGGCGTGCGGCGCTACCGCGATGGCCTGATGTCCCAAACTTCACTGCGTGTTCTGCGTTGCCCACGACCGGTTTCAGCACATAATACTGCGCGGTCAGCTGAGCGACGTTAATCAAATCGCTTTGTTGTGCAGGTTGGCCTGCACGGCTGTGATTTGCCATTACCGGGTCCTTCTGATGCAAGGGTTAAATTGTACCGCAAACCTTTTCAATCAATTCCGCCGGGAACTGCATGGACTGCATGATGTGTTCAACCATGCTGCACTTGCGGCCCGTATTGGTATTGGTGATGACCCAGTACGGTGTGCCAGGGACATGTTTAGGTTTGGTCTGGTTGCCATTTTGCAGCAGCGTCTGCTCGTCGCCCGCGAAATAGACGCGCGTGCGACCGTGCAGCGACTCAGTCGCTTCAGCAAACGCCTTGTTATCCAGTGAATAAAGTGTAGACAGCACCAGCATGAAGCGGTTGACCGCTTTTTTCTGCTCTGCATATTCATCAGACAGCAGCAGCTCGCGCATCGCACGTACTTTGTCTTTCACCTGCACGACGGCAGGTTTTGCTTGTGCAACAACACTCGGCTGAGACACGACATCTTTAGTGGCTGGGGTAGCAGACGGTGAGGCGGCGGAAATTTTAAGCATACGCCGTAAAATGTCGGACGCGCTCTCCCCGATATGCCGCGTTTGGCTGGCAATAAACTGATAGAGTTCGTCATCAACTTCGATTGTTTTCATCTTAATCCAGTGCGATATCTTATCTGAATACAAGTCGTTGAGATTATAAAGTCAAATCCCAACAGCGGATAGCGTCAAACCAGGTTGGCGGCAAAAGTCAGATTAAACTGGAACCTTGCAGCCGGGCGGCAGAATGGTCAACATAATACCCTAACCTGTCACACCTAAAAAAAGAACTTTGCCATGAAATTGAATACCCGAGCGCAATCTGCACAATCGCCGAACACGAATCCTCCCATCGTACTGGTTCACGGGCTGTTTGGCAGCCTGGATAACCTGGGCGTGCTGGCGCGCGATCTGGTTACCGATCACGATATTTTGCAGGTGGATATGCGAAATCATGGCCTTTCCGGGCGTTCAGAAGAGATGACCTATGCGGCCATGGCGCAGGATCTGCTGGATACGCTGGATGCCAACAATCTCGAGAAAGTGACGTTGATCGGGCATTCAATGGGCGGCAAAGCGGTCATGGCACTGACGGCTCTGGCACCAGAAAGAATAAGTGGCCTGGTGGTCATAGATGTCGCCCCGGTGGATTACCACGTGCGTCGCCATGATGAGATTTTCGCCGCCATCAACGCAGTGACCAACGCTGGCGTCTCGACGCGCCAACAGGCAGCTGTCGTTATGCGTGAGCATCTGGATGAAGAAGGGGTTATCCAGTTTCTGCTGAAATCGTTCGTTGACGGCCAGTGGCGGTTCAACGTGCCGGTGCTGTGGGAGCAGTACGATAACATCGTTGGTTGGGAAACCGTTCCGGCATGGCCGCACCCTACCCTCTTCATTCGTGGCGGCAATTCGCCCTACGTTACCGACGCCTGTCGCGATACCCTGCTGGCGCAATTCCCGCAGGCACGCGCTCATGTCATAGCTGGCGCCGGACATTGGGTTCATGCGGAAAAACCAGACGCCGTCTTACGCGCCATTCGCCGCTATCTGACTGATACGGCAAATTGATTAAAAAGAGAGCGACTGGAAGGCTGCGGGCTTCCAGTCGTTGGCGTGCCGTTTTTGGTGATGTATGATGGCGCGCTTATCGCCCAGGCATTAGCAGGGCGGCGTGTTTCCCCCGAAGTCTCAGAATCATGGCCAAAGAACAAACGGACCGTACGACACTAGATCTGTTCGCGAATGAGCGTCGACCGGGACGACCAAAAACGAATCCGCTTTCGCGCGACGAACAGCTGCGTATTAATAAACGCAACCAGCTTAAACGCGATAAAAATCGTGGGCTTAAGCGTGTCGAACTGAAGCTCAACGCCGACGCTGTCGATGCGCTAAACGAACTGGCTGACGCGCGTAATATCAGCCGCAGCGAGCTGATCGAAGAGATGTTACTCACCCAACTCGAGACCATGCGCAGTAAGGCATAAGTCCGAAAAATCCCTTTATTACCCTTTTCATGTAGCACAGAGTGCAGTCCTGCGCGATAGCTGTTTCCGCAGGGTTGCCTGTTCTGCTATTATTGCCTTTATCCGTGGACAAATTGCGCCACCATACCATTAAGTATCAAGAGGTTATTTTACTCATGGCAATTATCGGCATTTTCTTCGGCAGTGATACCGGCAATACCGAAAATATCGCAAAAAACATTCAGAAACAGCTCGGTAAAGACGTTGCCGATGTGCACGACATCGCCAAGAGCAGCAAAGAAGATCTCGAAGGCTATGACATCCTGCTGCTGGGTATTCCGACCTGGTATTACGGTGAAGCCCAGTGTGACTGGGATGATTTCTTCCCAACGCTGGAAGAGGTGGATTTCAACGGCAAGCTGGTTGCCCTGTTTGGCTGCGGCGACCAGGAAGATTATGCAGAGTACTTCTGTGATGCGCTGGGCACCATCCGCGACATTATTGAGCCAAACGGTGCCGTTATTGTAGGTCACTGGCCTACCGCTGGTTATCACTTCGAAGCGTCTAAAGGTCTGGCAGACGACGATCACTTCGTGGGTCTGGCGATTGACGAAGATCGTCAGCCAGAACTGACCGCCGAGCGCGTTGAAAAATGGGTTAAGCAGATCCGTGAAGAGCTGCACCTGGACGATATTCTTAACGCCTGATGATTCTTGCGGCGCAACGGTGGTTGCGCCCATAAACCAGGTCAAACCGATTAAATTAATTGCTACAATCTTTTAACTTTTTCGCCCAGACCTGTACAATGACCCCCTGATAAAACGTGGCTTTCACAATGCAAGTTTGTTGGTGATACCACGTTTTTATAAGCATACTTTACCTGAGACTTGCAGTTTTCATTTAGCCATGGCAGTTCTATAATGAGACGCATTATCCCGGGTGCAATTTCTGTCACTTCCTACAGAAGTGAATCGTTTAGCAACAGGACAGATTCCGCATGACTGACAACAATACCGCATTAAAGAAGGCTGGCCTGAAAGTTACGCTTCCTCGGTTAAAAATCCTTGAAGTGCTTCAGGGTCCAGACAATCACCATGTCAGTGCGGAAGACCTTTATAAGCGTCTTATCGACATGGGCGAAGAGATTGGGCTGGCAACCGTCTATCGTGTGCTGAACCAGTTTGATGACGCGGGCATTGTCACCCGTCATAATTTCGAAGGCGGTAAATCTGTATTCGAACTGACTCAACAGCATCACCACGATCACCTGATCTGCCTGGATTGCGGCAAGGTCATTGAATTCAGCGATGATTCCATTGAATCTCGCCAGCGTGAAATCGCCGCACGTCACGGTATCCGCCTGACGAACCACAGCCTGTACCTGTATGGTCATTGCGCTGAAGGCGATTGCCGCGAAGACGATCACGCGCACGACGCGAAATAAACACGTTTCATACTCTGAGCCAGCCGCAAGGTTGGCTTTTTTTTGCCTGCGGTCTGGCAAAAAAAAAAGCCCGGCAGCGCAGCGCCACCGGGCATGATAACAGCGAGAAAATGGCTGTTGTTGCTGCGAATCTCTTTCCAGATCTGATCGCAACGCTTCGCGACTTCCTGATCGTTACCGGTTTTACGCGCCTGGATACAGGCCTGATAATCCATTACACGAATATTCTCCTGGGTTGCGAACTGTTCATGCGCTTTCTCTTTTTTCAGCACATTCAGCACGCTCTGACAGGCTTCGATCTTCTCCGGCGAACCTTCCGCCGTATTGATACACGCGCTGTAGGCTTCTTTCAGACGGGAGTCCTCTTTCGGGGCCTGATTCTGCGCACAAGCCACCAGTCCCGATGCCAGCAACGCGACGATTACAATCTTTTTCATATGTAGTCTCCGGTCCGGCGGGAATTACCCCGCCGGACGAGTCATCAGAAGATGGTGAACGGAGCGATAACCATGAATTTCACGTCGCGTTCATCCTGGAAGATGTTGCCGTAACCGCCCGCGTAGCTCGGGATATCGGAGTGGTTGTCGTATTGTGTAAAGTGCAGTTTGAACATAGTACCTTTGGCGCGACCATCCTGCAGGGTGTAGATCGCATCCAGGCTGTAAGCGGATTCTTTGAGACGATAGTTTGGATCGTAGTATGCGTCTGGCGTTGCCATATCAGCAGGCTTCGCATCCCATGCGTAGGCGTAAGATGCCCCCACCGCCCAGCCTGGCAGGTTCCAGTTTTTCAGATCATACATTGCGCCGAAGAAGACTGCTTTTTCGCCATCGGCGTTGAAGTCGGAACGGTTATCCCACCAGATATCCAGACGACCGTTTGAAGATGCATAGGTTGGGGTCATACGCTGCAGGAAGTAGCCCTGCTGCCCTTCCGCTTTTACCCACGTTCCTTCAAGACGCAAATCTACCTGACCGACTTTGTAGCCGAAGGTCAGCGCCTGCAACCACGCCGTGCCGTCATAAATATCATTCACGCCACCGTCACTGACTTTATCTCGCGTACCGTAGAACTGGTAGCTGGTACTCAGCGGGCTACCCGCGATGTCAAATTTATAACTGGCCTTAGCAAAATACTGATCGATATAACCTTCCGCCTGACCAAATGCCGCTTCAAGCACTAAATCATTTTTAAAGTCGTACTTCGCGCCCAGCGAGTGAAGATAATCCACTTTGGTCTTTTTATCGTTCTGGTAGAACTTGTCCATTTCGATATGCCATGGCGCTTTATACTCGTTGGTCCACATATACGAGAAGCTCAACGCACCTGCGTCACCGTAATCAAAATTGGCACCCGCTTCTGCCCCCTGATAGGTACCTGGCATAAAGCTCCAGTGCGGTGCTAACAGGGTTTGACCGGTTGGCTGAATATAACCACCGCGCGCCCATACCGGGCCGTATTTAAATTTCGCAGCAGCTTTATACAGGCTGATACCGCTTTTATCTCCAGACCAGTCTTCTTTATACGCTTTATTACTGGAGGAGAAGGCTATTTCGTTCGGGTGGCCGCTGTCACCATTTTCCGCCATTTCAATTGCCGTGAAGGCGGCAATATCCAGACCGAACATATCGGCAGCGTAACCAGACTGGAAATCCAGATTGGCGTTCCAGGTAGAGTGAGAAAGGTTCGTTTTATATTTATCTTCCGTGACATCTTTACGGTCACGTTCACGCTGCCAGTAATAAATACCGCCCGTGAGGGTTGAATCATCGATGAAACCTGCTGCTTTAGCGTCTGGCGTCACCACCAGGCCTGACATTGCTGTCACACCGGCAATAGCCAGCGCCAGCGCACTACGTTTGCCACTGAACGTACGCATAGATTATTCCTCTTTGACGAATTAAAACGCCTAAAACGGCGAAAAATATAAAAGACCTGATGGTCAGGGGTAGTCGGAAATACCCTCGAATAACTACCGTCTTTAGGTTATTTTTCGCGACGCGAATTATCAATGCTTTTCGGTGGCTAAAACTCAGGATTATGACGAAGAGCACATAATTGGTAGTGCTTTGTAACATTTAACGGGATGCCAGAACTGGCGGGGGAAAAGGCCGATTTTCAATAAGTAACGCGTTAAATGATATTCTTTTTACGGTGTGTCAGACTTTTGAAAGGGGATAAACTTTTTTTAAAAAAAATAAGTAGCACCACATTGACCTGTTATTTTAATAAACGCTATTTGGCTACTGCTTTAAAGGCATGATCACTCTATAAAAAAACGCCGCATTACGCGGCGTTTGTTTCTCATTGACCAGCGCGGCGTTATTATTCGCCGATCTTCGTCCAGGTATCACGCAGACCAACCGTACGGTTAAATACCGGTTTTTCAGCGGTGCTGTGACGACTGTCCAGGCAGAAGTAACCTTCACGTTCAAACTGGAACGCTTTACCCGCCTCAGCCGCTTTCAGGGATGGCTCAGCGTAACCCTGTTTGATGACCAGCGATTCCGGGTTGATGGTCGCCAGGAAGTCTTCTGCTGCGCCTGGGTTAGGCACGCTGAACAGACGATCGTACAGACGAATCTCTACCGGCAGCGCGTGTGATGCACTGACCCAGTGGATCACGCCTTTCACCTTACGACCGTCCGCTGGATCTTTGCTCAGAGTCTCGGCATCGTAAGTGCAGAAGATCGTGGTGATGTTGCCTTCAGCATCTTTCTCTACGCGCTCAGCCTTGATCACATAGGCGTTACGCAGACGCACCTCTTTACCGAGCACCAGTCGCTTGTACTGCTTGTTCGCTTCTTCGCGGAAGTCAGCACGATCGATCCAGATTTCACCACTGAACGGTACGTCACGGCTGCCCATCTCCGGTTTGTTCGGATGGTTAGGCATCGAGACCATTTCGCTCGCACCCTGCGGATAGTTTTCGATAACCAGTTTTACCGGGTCGATAACGGCCATCGCGCGCGGCGCGTTTTCGTTCAGATCTTCACGAATGCAGGATTCCAGAGACGCCATCTCAATGGTGTTATCCTGCTTGGTCACGCCAATGCGTTTGCAGAACTCACGGATTGACGCCGCGGTGTAGCCACGACGGCGCAGACCAGAGATGGTCGGCATACGTGGGTCGTCCCAGCCTTCAACGTGCTTATCGGTCACCAGCAGGTTCAGCTTACGCTTGGACATCACGGTGTATTCCAGATTCAGACGAGAGAACTCGTACTGACGCGGATGCACCGGAATCGTGATGTTATCCAGCACCCAGTCGTACAGACGACGGTTGTCCTGGAATTCCAGCGTACACAGCGAGTGGGTGATGCCTTCCAGCGCATCGCTGATGCAGTGGGTGAAGTCGTACATCGGGTAGATGCACCACTTGTTACCGGTCTGGTGATGTTCAGCGAATTTAATGCGGTACAGCACCGGGTCGCGCATCACGATAAACGGTGATGCCATATCGATTTTGGCACGCAGGCACGCTTTACCTTCCTCGAAGCCACCAGCACGCATTTTTTCAAACAGCGCCAGGTTCTCTTCCACGCTGCGATCGCGGAACGGGCTGTTTTTACCCGGTGCCGTCAGCGTGCCGCGGTATTCACGGATTTCATCCGCAGAGAGCTCGTCAACGTAGGCCAGACCTTTATTGATCAGCTCAACGGCATAGGCATACAGCTGATCGAAATAGTCAGAGGAGTAGCAGATATCGCCAGACCAGTTGAAGCCCAGCCATTGCACGTCGTTCTTAATGGACTCAACGTATTCGATGTCTTCTTTTACTGGGTTGGTGTCATCGAAACGCAGGTTGCACTGCCCCTGGTAATCCTGTGCGATACCAAAGTTCAGGCAGATCGATTTGGCGTGACCAATGTGCAGGTAGCCATTAGGCTCCGGCGGGAAACGCGTATGCACCGTGGTGTGCTTACCACTGGCCAGATCTTCATCGATGATCTGACGAATAAAGTTACTCGGGCGGGCTTCTGCCTCACTCATCGTGGATTCCTCAAAGCGTAAACAACGTATAACGGCATATGATCTTATAAGCCGGACGTAGTGACAACCCTTAAAACGTCCCGGAAGAAAATAATGGGGGCATTTGCTGCAAAAAAAAGCGGCGGAGGATCTCCCCCGCCGCTTAAGGCATGACTCTACTCAGGAGCGATTACTTGCCTTTAATCTCATACAGTGGCGTTTGCCCCGCAACCACCTGACCTTTTGCCTGAAGCACCAGGCCGCTGAAGTCGTCGATATTGCTGCATACCACCGGGCTTATCATCGAACGGGCATTGGCGTTCAGGAAGTCCAGATCCATTTCAAGAATCGGCTGGCCTGCAACCACTTCTGCGCCCTCTTCTACCAGGCGAGTAAAGCCCTGGCCGTTCAGCGCAACGGTATCAATACCCATATGAACCACGATCTCCGCGCCTTTTTCGGTTTCGAGGCAGAACGCGTGGTTGGTGTTGAAGATTTTCACGATGGTGCCCGCCGCAGGAGACACAACGGTTTTCTCCGTTGGTTTCACCGCAACACCGTCACCGACCGCTTTGCTGGCAAACGCTTCGTCAGGTACCTGCTCAAGCGCGACCACCTCACCCGTAACCGGTGAAACCAGCGCGGCGATAGTAGCGGCGTTTGGTACAGCCTGCGGTTTAGCAACCGGAGCATCAGCCACAGGCGCGCTATCCGTTGAGGCAGCAGCAACCGGTCCACGGGCAACCACTTTTTTCATTTCATCGCCGATAGATTCGGCTTTCGCACCCACAATAACCTGGATGGTTTGTTTGTTCAGTTTCACCACACCAGACGCGCCCAGGCGTTTGCACATGGCATCGCTTACGCGCGCAGAGTCGCCAACGGTCAGACGCAGACGGGTAATACAGGCATCAATGGCTTTCAGGTTATCGGTACCGCCTACCGCGGCGATATAGCTGGTTGCCAGCTGGGTCAACCCTTCTTCGGTATTGCTGTTTGCTTCACTGGTTACGACGTCATCTTTTGTATCCTCGCGGCCCGGCGTTTTGAGGTTAAACATACGAATAACCGCGCTGAACAGGAGGAAGTAGACGACGAAGAACACCAGGCCCATCACAACCAGCATCCAGACGTTTTTGCTGGCTGCCGGCAGGTTGTACATCAACACGTAGTCGATCGCACCGGCTGAGAAGGAGAAGCCCGCGTGAATGCCCAGCAGGGTGGCCACAAACAGGCTGATACCGGTAAGCACCGCATGCATGAGATACAGCAGCGGAGCCAGGAACATGAACAGGAATTCCAGTGGCTCAGTAACACCGGTCAGGAACGCCGTTACCGCAACGGAGAGCAGCATGCCGCCAACCATTGGGCGACGCGCTTTTGGCGCGGCCAGATACATTGCCAGTGCAGCGCCCGGCAGACCAAACATCATGATTGGGAAGAAACCGGACATGAACATGCCCGCGGTGCCGTCACCCGCGTAGAAGCGGTTGATATCACCGTGGAATACGGTACCTGCTGCGTTGGTGAACTCACCAATCTGGAACCATGCGATGGTGTTCAGAACCTGATGAAGGCCGGTTGGGATCAGCAGACGGTTGATGAAACCGAAGATACCTGCCCCCATTGCGCCCGCAGACACGATCCACTCACCGCCTGCATGAATGGCATGCTGTACCGGCGGCCAGACATAACCAAAGATAGCGGCCAGAATCAGACAGAAAAAGCCTGTCGCAATCGGAACAAAGCGTTTTCCGCCAAAGAAGCTCAGGAAATCTGGCAGTTTGATACCCGCCCAACGGTTGTACACTGCACCGCCGACCAGACCGGTAATAATACCCGCCAGAACACCCATGTTGATTTCAGGGTTGATGGTTACCATCGCTTTGGTCAGGATGAAATAACCGACTGCCCCTGCCAGCGCCGCGGCACCCGCGCTGTCTTTAGACCAGCTGGACGCCACGCCGATGGCGAAAATCAGCGCCAGGTTGTCAAATATCGCACCACCCGCTTGCGCGATAAACGGCACGTTAAGAAGATCGGGTTGCCCGAATCGCAACAGCAGTGCTGCAACCGGTAGCACGGCGATAGGGAGCTGCAAAGCCCTACCGAGGCGCTGGAAAAAACCTAAAATATTCATCCTATTCCCCCTACGAGACCCTTGTTAAGGCTCGTGCATTAACTATGTTTTTTATTGTGTCACGAACTAGAAATACAGTTGATGATTCACTGGCATTGTGAGTGTGTGAAAAATTAATTCGTATCGCAAATTAAAAGCGTACTTTTTGTGATTTTTGTCACCAAATATCGTTTATTACCCTCCCTTTCACTGGCTAACATCGAAAACTTATTTTATCATTCGAAAAATCAAGACGGATTGATCCGGCCTGAAAGGTTCCAGGTTACGCTTAAGTATCAGGTCCCGATACCCATCCGCCCACTCTTCTACTTAAACTCTTGAGGTGAACAATGAGACTGATTCCCCTGGCAACTGCTGAACAAGTCGGTAAATGGGCCGCTCGCCATATCGTTAACCGTATTAACGCCTTCAAACCAACCGCCGATCGTCCTTTCGTACTTGGCCTCCCTACCGGCGGCACACCGCTGACCGCATATAAAGCACTGGTAGAGATGCACAAAGCAGGCCAGGTTAGCTTCAAACACGTTGTCACATTCAACATGGATGAATATGTCGGCTTACCGAAGGATCACCCGGAAAGCTACCATAGCTTCATGCACCGTAATTTCTTTGATCACGTTGATATTCCAGCTGAAAACATTAACCTGCTGAATGGAAACGCGCCTGATATTGACGCAGAATGCCGTCAGTATGAAGAAAAAATCCGTTCTTACGGTAAAATCCACCTGTTTATGGGCGGTGTGGGTAACGATGGTCATATCGCGTTTAACGAACCCGCGTCGTCACTGGCGTCCCGTACCCGTATTAAAACGCTGACCCATGACACGCGCGTGGCAAACTCCCGCTTCTTTGATGGCGATGTGAACCAGGTTCCTAAATATGCCCTGACCGTCGGTGTCGGCACGCTGCTGGATGCCGAAGAAGTGATGATTCTGGTGCTGGGCAGCGTGAAGGCGCAGGCGCTCCAGGCTGCCGTTGAAGGCAACGTAAACCACATGTGGACCATCAGCTGCCTGCAGCTGCATCCAAAATCCGTCATCGTCTGTGACGAACCGTCCACGATGGAACTGAAGGTGAAGACGCTGAAATACTTCAACGAGTTAGAAGCTGAGAACATCAAAGGTCTGTAATTGAATAACCGCCTCTTCATGAAGAGGCGGCCGCTTTTTTTAACCGGGGGTCGTTATGTACGCTTTAACCCACGGTCGGATTTATACCGGCCATGAAATTCTGGATGACCATGCGATTGTTATCGCCAATGGCCTGATTGAACGTGTTTGTCCGCTGGCAGAGCTGCCGCCGGAGATTGAACAGCGCTCACTCAATGGAGCAGTAATCTCCCCCGGTTTTATCGACGTACAGCTGAACGGCTGCGGCGGTGTGCAGTTTAACGACACCGCAGACGCCGTCACCGTCGAAACGCTGGAAATCATGCAGAAAGCGAACGAGAAATCGGGCTGCACCAGCTATCTGCCAACCCTCATCACCAGCAGCGATGAACTGATGAAACAGGGTATCCGCGTTATGCGTGAATACCTGGCGAAACACCCAAATCAGGCTCTGGGTCTGCACCTTGAAGGGCCATGGCTGAATATGGTGAAGAAAGGGACGCATAATCCGGATTACGTGCGTAAGCCTGATGCCGAACTGGTCGACTATATGTGTGCCAATGCGGATGTGATCACCAAAGTGACGCTGGCACCTGAAATGACCGGTACTGACGTGATCAGCAAACTGGCCGCCGCCGGGATTGTCGTGTCAGCGGGCCATTCAAACGCCACGCTGAAAGAGGCAAAAGCCGGTTTCCGTGCGGGTATTACCTTTGCGACACACCTGTATAACGCCATGCCGTATATCACGGGTCGCGAACCGGGGCTGGTTGGGGCGATTCTGGATGAGCCAGACGTTTACTGCGGCATCATCGCGGACGGTTTACACGTCGATTACACCAACATTCGCAACGCCAAGCGGCTGAAAGGTGACAAGCTTTGCCTGGTGACGGATGCCACCGCACCGGCAGGTGCAAATATTGAGCAGTTCATTTTTGCCGGTAAAACAATATACTACCGCAACGGACTGTGTGTGGATGAAAACGGTACGTTGAGCGGCTCCTCCCTGACCATGATTGAAGGCGTGCGTAACCTGGTCGAGCATTGCGGCATTGCGCTTGAAGAAGTGCTGCGCATGGCAACCCTTTATCCTGCGCGTGCCATCGGCGCGGATAAACAGCTCGGCAGAATTGCACCAGGCATGGTTGCAAACCTGACGGCATTCACACACGATTATAAAATTATTAAGACCATCGTTAATGGTAACGAGGTCGTCACTGAGTAAGTAAAAGTATGACACCAGGCGGACAAGCTCAAATCGGTAATGTCGATCTCGTTAAACAGCTTAACAGCGCGGCGGTATATCGCCTGATTGACCAACACGGGCCAATCTCACGTATTCAGATAGCCGAACAAAGCCAGCTTGCTCCCGCCAGCGTGACAAAAATTACACGTCAGCTTATTGAGCGCGGCCTGATCAAAGAAGTCGATCAGCAGGCCTCCACCGGAGGCCGCCGCGCAATTTCCATCATCACCGAAACCCGCAATTTTCAGGCCATTGGCGTTCGTCTTGGTCGCCATGACACCACCCTGACGCTTTACGATCTGAGCAGTAAAGCCATTGCCGAAGAGCACTACCCTCTTCCGGAGCGCACCCAGGAGACACTGGAGCACGCGCTGCTCAATACCATCGCGCACTTTATCGAAAGCTGTCAGCGCAAGATCCGCGAGCTCATCGCCATTTCGGTGATCCTGCCCGGGCTGGTTGATCCGGAAAGCGGTGTCATTCGTTATATGCCACATATCCCGGTCGAGAACTGGGCGCTGGTGGAGGCGCTGGAAAAGCGCTTTAAAGTGACCTGCTTTGTGGGTCACGACATCCGCTCGCTGGCGCTGGCCGAGCACTACTTTGGTGCGAGTCAGGACTGTGAAGACTCTATTCTGGTGCGTGTTCACCGCGGTACCGGGGCGGGCATTATCTCCAACGGACGTATCTTTATTGGCCGTAACGGCAATGTGGGCGAGATTGGTCATATCCAGGTGGAACCGCTTGGCGAGCGCTGCCACTGCGGTAATTTTGGCTGTCTTGAAACGGTTGCCGCCAACGCGGCCATTGAGCATCGCGTCCGTCATCTGCTGGAACAAGGCTACCAGAGCCGCGTGACGCTGGATGATTGTAAAATCGGCGCCATCTGCAAAGCCGCCAATAAAGGCGATGCGCTGGCCTGCGAAGTGATCGAACAGGTCGGGCGCCACCTCGGCAAAACCATTGCCATTGCCATCAACCTTTTTAATCCACAAAAAGTGGTGATTGCAGGTGAAATCGTCGAGGCGGAAAAAGTGTTACTGCCCGCGATTGAAGGCTGCATTAACACCCAGGCGTTGAAAGCGTTTCGTCAGAATTTACCGGTCGTGCGTTCGACGCTGGATCACCGCTCTGCGATTGGCGCGTTTGCGCTGGTCAAACGCGCCATGCTCAACGGGATCCTGTTGCAGCATTTGCTGGAAAGCTAATCGGGACTTATAGTAACGCCTTCTTTTTTTGATGTCGGATTGTTCATGACCATTAAGAATGTAATTTGTGATATTGACGGCGTGCTGATGCACGACAACGTCGCCGTGCCAGGTGCTGCGGAGTTTCTACACCGCATCATCGACAAAGGAATGCCGCTGGTTCTTCTCACGAACTACCCTTCCCAAACCGGTCAGGATCTGGCGAACCGTTTTGCCACTGCGGGCATCAACGTACCGGACAGCGTGTTTTATACCTCCGCAATGGCGACGGCAGATTTTTTGAAGCGTCAGGAAGGGAAAAAAGCCTACGTGGTCGGTGAAGGTGCGCTGATCCACGAGCTGTATAAAGCAGGCTTTACCATTACCGATGTGAACCCGGACTTTGTGATCGTCGGCGAAACGCGCTCGTTTAACTGGGAGATGATGCATAAGGCCGCCTACTTTGTCGCCAGCGGCGCGCGCTTTATCGCCACCAACCCGGATACGCACGGCCGTGGTTTCTATCCGGCCTGCGGAGCACTGTGCGCCGGTATCGAAAAAATCTCCGGTCGTAAGCCGTTTGTGGTCGGTAAACCGAGCCCGTGGATCATTCGTGCCGCGCTGAACACGATGCAGGCCCACTCTGAAGAGACGGTGATTGTCGGTGATAACCTGCGCACCGATATTCTGGCCGGTTTCCAGGCGGGTCTGGAGACCATTCTGGTGCTCTCCGGTGTCTCTCAACTTGATGACATTGATTCGATGCCGTTCCGGCCGAGCTGGATCTACCCCTCCGTCGACGAAATTGACATTATCTGATTCAGAACCACGCCTCAGGGCGTGGTTTTTCATTTATAGCCCCGCCCAATAAAATCACATCTAACAAAAACGACAGTTCATTGCATAATCATCAATAAAACTGTTCATGACATACTCTTTTTTCAACATTCCGCAATCACCATTGCACTATTTTCGTTTAACCCGGTAAAACCCTTGCGCGCTCTTCTCCTTTGCGGCATTTTCATAAGCAAGCAACATTACAAAGCAACAGGGTTAACGGAGAAGGTTATGTGTTCAATTTTTGGCGTACTGGATATTAAAACTGACGCGGGCGAACTGCGTAAAAAAGCACTCGAGCTGTCCCGCCTGATGCGCCATCGCGGCCCGGACTGGTCCGGTATTTACGCCAGTGACAAAGCAATTCTGGCTCACGAACGTCTGTCGATTGTGGACGTCAACGCCGGTGCACAGCCGCTGTATAACGAGAAAAAAACACACGCGCTGGCTGTAAACGGTGAAATTTATAACCATCAGGCGCTGCGTGCCGAATATGGCGATCGTTACGCCTTCCAGACCGGCTCTGACTGTGAAGTCATTCTGGCGCTGTATCAGGAGAAAGGCCCTGAGTTCCTGGACGACCTGCAGGGTATGTTTGCATTCGCCCTGTACGACAGCGAAAAAGACGCTTATCTGATCGGCCGCGACCACATTGGTATCATTCCGCTGTATATGGGCCATGATGAACACGGCAACTTCTATGTTGCGTCTGAAATGAAAGCGCTGGTGCCGGTATGCCGCACCATTAAAGAGTTCCCGGCAGGTAGTTACCTGTGGAGCAAAGATGGCGAAATCCGTCAGTACTACCAGCGCGACTGGTTTGACTATGATGCGGTAAAAGACAACGTGACTGACAAAGCCGAGCTGCGTCAGGCGCTGGAAGATTCCGTTAAAAGCCACCTGATGTCAGACGTGCCTTACGGTGTGCTGCTCTCCGGCGGGCTGGACTCCTCCGTTATTTCAGCCATCACCAAGAAATTTGCGGCGCGTCGTGTTGAAGATCAAGAGCGTTCAGAAGCCTGGTGGCCACAGCTGCACTCCTTTGCCGTCGGGCTGGAAGGTGCACCGGATCTGAAAGCCGCGCAGGATGTGGCGAACCACCTCGGCACCGTGCACCATGAAATTCATTTCACCGTGCAGGAAGGTCTGGATGCGATCCGCGACGTGATCTATCACATTGAAACCTATGATGTGACGACCATTCGTGCATCCACCCCTATGTATCTGATGTCCCGTAAGATTAAAGCAATGGGCATCAAGATGGTGTTGTCAGGTGAAGGTTCTGATGAAGTGTTTGGCGGTTACCTGTACTTCCATAAGGCGCCGAACGCGAAAGAGCTGCATGAAGAGACCGTACGTAAACTGCAGGCGCTGCACATGTTTGACTGCGCACGTGCTAACAAAGCGATGTCCGCATGGGGTGTTGAAGCGCGCGTTCCGTTCCTGGATAAAAAATTCCTCGACGTGGCCATGCGCATTAACCCGCAGGACAAAATGTGCGGCAACGGTAAAATGGAAAAACATATCCTGCGTGAATGTTTTGAATCCTACCTGCCGGCGAGCGTGGCATGGCGTCAGAAAGAGCAGTTCTCGGATGGCGTTGGCTACAGCTGGATCGACACCCTGAAAGAGGTGGCGGCGAAACAGGTTTCAGACCAACAACTGGAAACAGCAAGCTTCCGCTTCCCGTACAACACGCCAGGCTCTAAAGAAGCGTATCTGTACCGTGAGATCTTCGAAGAGCTGTTCCCGGTACCGAGTGCTGCGGAGTGTGTGCCAGGCGGTCCTTCAGTGGCCTGCTCTTCAGCGAAAGCCATTGAATGGGATGAATCTTTCAAAGCGATGAACGATCCATCAGGACGTGCGGTAGGCGTTCACCAGTCTGCCTATAAATAAACACGTATTTGAACATCAGGCCCTGCGGGGCCTGTTTTTATTTGCCTTACATTTCACCGTCTAAAATCGATTAATAACCAATAATTGCCGAATATTCGGTCACGCTGTTCGCAACCTAACCAAACAGTCACATTCCGGCCATTTTCGTTGAAAAAGGTGTTGACGCTGCAAGGGTCTATACGCATAATGCGCCCCGCAACGCCGATAAGGTAACGCGAAAAAAAGATGGCTACGTAGCTCAGTTGGTTAGAGCACATCACTCATAATGATGGGGTCACAGGTTCGAATCCCGTCGTAGCCACCATCTTTTTTGCGGGAGTGGCGAAATTGGTAGACGCACCAGATTTAGGTTCTGGCGCCGCAAGGTGTGCGAGTTCAAGTCTCGCCTCCCGCACCATTCCCAGGTAAGCGTTGCACGGATGGGGTATCGCCAAGCGGTAAGGCACCGGTTTTTGATACCGGCATTCCCTGGTTCGAATCCAGGTACCCCAGCCATATTTCTTCGATCATGCGGTTCTCCGCGGTATTGGGGTATCGCCAAGCGGTAAGGCACCGGTTTTTGATACCGGCATTCCCTGGTTCGAATCCAGGTACCCCAGCCATCGAAGAACGCAGTACTGGCTACGTAGCTCAGTTGGTTAGAGCACATCACTCATAATGATGGGGTCACAGGTTCGAATCCCGTCGTAGCCACCATATTAAGATTATCGATCTGTTTCGGTAATAAAAAATTGTTGGGGTATCGCCAAGCGGTAAGGCACCGGATTCTGATTCCGGCATTCCGAGGTTCGAATCCTCGTACCCCAGCCAATTTAAAAGTCGTTAAGCAGTACGTTTAACGCAATTGGGGTGTCGCCAAGCGGTAAGGCTCTGGTTTCTGATACCAGCATTCCGGGGTTCGAATCCCTGCACCCCAGCCACTTAAAACAAACAAGCCCGCTCTGCGGGCTTTTTTGTTTTTGTACAGAATTGTGCGGCCTGATGCCCTCACCCTGGCCCTCTCCCACGGGGAGAGGGTAAAAGGATTAGAGTCCGAGAGCGTATTTGAGCGCCTGACGCTTCAAGCCGCCGGCGCGTTCCGCCGCCATCAATCCAATGTTTCGCAGAATACGCACCGGGGCCAGATCATTGCTGAAACCGGCATAGAACAGATCCATCCCAGACTGCATGATGAAGTTATCCGCCATACGTCGCGTCTGGTAGCGCTTGAGTACGTGATGGCTTGACCAGGCCTCCGCATGCGCACGTGCATTGCCCAGCACATCCAGTAAAGCATCAACGTCACGATACCCGAGGTTCACGCCCTGCCCCGCCAGAGGATGAATGGTGTGCGCCGCATCGCCCACCAGCGCCAACCCTTCACGGGCATACTGCAGCGCATGGCGACGTGTAAGAGGAAACGCCCCTGCGGCAACCGGCGTGATATGTCCCAGACGGGCCGGGAAGTGTTGCAGAATTTCACGCTGCAACTGCTCCATTGAAAGCCCCTGTAGCTGGCGAATGCGCGCCGGTTTGTCGTACCACACCAGCGACGCCCAGTTATCGAACAGCGGTAAAAAGGCATGCGGACCATTCGGAGTAAAGTGCTGCCAGGTACTCTCTCCCGGCGCATTTTCACACTGAACGGTGATCAGCATACAGGACTGCTCATACTGCCAGGCATGAACACCGATGCCCGCCATTTGTCTGACCTGCGAGTGAGCACCGTCAGCCCCAATGACCAGCTTCACGGCCAGTTCATCGCCGCTGTCGAGCGTCAGCGTGTAGCCGCTATTGTGAGGATGCAGCGCCTTCAGCGACGCAGGAACACACAGCGTCACCTTCGGATGCGCCTCCAGCGCCTGCCAGAGCGCCCGCTGGAGGACGTTGTTTTCCACCATATAGCCCAGACGCGGCAGCTTCAGCTCGGCGGCATCAAACGCGACGTGGGCATTTTCCCATTCCCAGGTTTCAAGGCGACTGTAAGGGTGAGCCCGCATATCGAGCACCGCCTCCCAGACGCCCAGCCCGCGAAGCAGATCGACAGAGGCCGCGCTGATGGCGGAAATGCGGACATCCGGCTTTGCCGTCGGGTCAAACTCAGCAGGTGCCGCCTGCTCAATAACCGTTACCTCAAATCCCTGCTGCGCCAGCCCCAGCGCCAGCGCGCCGCCGACCATACCGCCGCCGACAACGGCAATTTCGGTGTGTTGGAGTGTCATGGTCACTTTTCCTTATTGGAGAATCCCTTAAGTTTACCGGATTTTTGCAGTCCTGAGACGCATAACCTTCATACTGGTCACAACCCCACCAAAGCATTACAATACACGGCTTGCAATCCTGAGCTGAGCAAGTCGATGACTAAAAAACTCCATATAAAAACCTGGGGCTGTCAGATGAACGAATACGATTCATCCAAGATGGCCGATCTGCTGGATACCACCCACGGATACCAGCTGACTGAAAATGCGAAAGAAGCCGATGTGCTGCTGCTGAATACCTGCTCAATTCGTGAAAAAGCGCAGGAAAAAGTTTTTCACGTTTTAGGTCGCTGGAAACTTCTCAAACGAAAAAATCCGGACCTGATCATCGGTGTGGGTGGCTGCGTCGCGTCGCAGGAAGGTAAGCTGATTCGTCAGAGAGCCCCCTATGTGGATATTGTCTTTGGCCCCCAGACCCTGCACCGCCTGCCGGAAATGATCAACAAGGTGCGCGGCGATCGTAGTCCGGTCGTTGATGTCAGCTTCCCGGAGATCGAAAAATTTGACCGTCTGCCCGAGCCGCGTGCGGATGGCCCGACCGCGTTCGTCTCAATCATGGAAGGCTGCAACAAATACTGCACTTATTGCGTGGTGCCTTATACCCGTGGTGAGGAAGTGAGCCGCCCGGCAGACGATATTCTGTTTGAAATCGCGCAGCTTGCCGCACAGGGCGTACGCGAAGTGAACCTGCTGGGTCAGAACGTGAACGCCTGGCGTGGTGAGAACTACGACGGCACCACCGGCAGCTTTGCTGAACTGCTGCGCCTGGTGGCCGCGATTGACGGTATCGACCGTATTCGCTTTACCACCAGCCATCCAATGGAATTCACCGACGATATTATCGACGTTTACCGCGATACGCCGGAGCTGGTGAGCTTCCTGCATTTGCCGATTCAGTGCGGCTCTGACCGCGTGCTGAACCTGATGGGGCGTCCGCATACGGTGCTGGAGTACAAATCCACCATTCGTAAGCTGCGTGAAGCGCGTCCGGATATCCAGATAAGCTCCGACTTTATCGTTGGCTTCCCTGGTGAAACCGCTGACGACTTCGAGCGCACCATGAAGCTCATCGGCGAAGTGAATTTTGACGTCAGCTACAGCTTCATCTTCTCTGCGCGCCCTGGCACACCGGCGGCCGATATGGTTGACGATGTCCCGGAAGAAGAGAAAAAACAGCGTCTGTACATTCTGCAGGAGCGTATCAACCAGCAGGCCAACGCCTGGAGCCGCCGCATGCTCGGCACCGTGCAGCGTATTCTGGTGGAAGGCACCTCCCGTAAGAGCATCATGGAACTCTCAGGCCGTACCGAAAACAACCGCGTGGTGAATTTCGAAGGCACCCCAGACATGATCGGTAAATTTGTGGACGTCGAGATTGTGGAAGTGCTGACCAACTCGCTGCGCGGAAAACTGGTGCGCACCGAAGATGAGATGGGGCTGCGCATTGCGCAATCTCCTGAATCCGTCATTTCCCGCACGCGTAAAGAAAACGATTCTGGCGTTCGGGTTTACCAGCCATAATCCTTCAGGCCTGCCTTCCCGGCAGGCCTTGTATTTCCTCTCAACGTCCCCAATATCTTCCGCAACGCTTGCGCCTTTTTTCCATGGCGTGAATAATTTCGGTAATGACCGTTTTATTACGCCTGAGGGCGCCGGGCCAGTTAACCAATCAAAGAGGAACAGTTTGAACATAGACACGCTTGAAATTAGCCTAACGCCAGCAGACAACGCTCGCCTGCTGAGCCTGTGCGGGCCGTTTGATGACAACATCAAACAACTGGAGCGACGTCTGGGTATCGAAATCAATCGTCGCGATAATCATTTCAAACTCACCGGACGCCCTATCTGCGTCAATGCGGCTGCGGACATCCTGCGTAACCTGTATGTCGATACCGCCCCGATGCGTGGCGAAACTCAGGATATCGAACCGGAACAAATTCACCTCGCCATTAAAGAGGCGCGCGTGCTTGAGCAGAGCGCAGAAAGCGTGCCGGACTATGGCAAAGCCATCAATATCAAGACCAAACGTGGCGTCATCAAGCCGCGTACACCGAACCAGGCGCAGTACATTGCCAACATTCTCGACCATGACATCACCTTCGGCGTAGGTCCGGCGGGTACAGGTAAAACCTATCTGGCCGTCGCCGCTGCGGTTGATGCGCTGGAGCGCCAGGAGATCCGCCGTATTCTGCTGACCCGCCCGGCGGTTGAAGCAGGTGAAAAACTCGGCTTCCTGCCGGGGGACCTGAGTCAGAAGGTGGATCCTTATCTGCGCCCACTGTACGACGCGCTGTTCGAAATGCTGGGCTTTGAGAAAGTTGAGAAACTTATTGAGCGTAACGTGATTGAAGTCGCCCCGCTGGCCTACATGCGTGGCCGTACCCTTAACGATGCGTTCATTATTCTGGATGAGAGCCAGAACACCACCATCGAACAGATGAAGATGTTCCTGACGCGCATCGGCTTCAACTCGAAAGCGGTTATCACCGGTGACGTCACCCAGATTGACCTGCCGCGCAGCACCAAATCGGGCCTGCGCCACGCCATCGAAGTGCTGGCTGAGGTGGACGAAATCAGCTTTAACTTCTTCCACAGTGAAGACGTGGTACGCCACCCGGTGGTCGCGCGTATCGTTAACGCCTATGAAGCCTGGGAAGAGGCCGATCAGAAGCGTAAGGCCGAACTGGTCGCAGAACGTAAGCGCGAAGCGCAGGAGCAAGAACAGAAATGAGTCAGGTGATCCTCGATTTACAGCTGGCCTGTGAAGATAATTCCGGCATGCCAGAAGAGGCGCAGTTTCAGAAATGGCTGGATGCTGTTATCCCCCAGTTTCAGGAAGAGTCAGAAGTCACGATTCGCCTGGTGGATGAAGCAGAAAGCCATGAGCTTAACCTGACCTACCGCGGGAAAGATAAGCCAACCAACGTGCTCTCTTTCCCGTTCGAAGCCCCACCGGGTATTGAAATGCCGCTGCTCGGCGATCTGATCATCTGCCGTCAGGTGGTGGAACAGGAAGCCAAAGAGCAGCAAAAGCCGCTCGAGGCCCACTGGGCGCATATGGTCGTCCATGGAAGCCTGCACCTGCTGGGCTACGATCATATTGAAGATGACGAAGCGGAAGAGATGGAGTCCCTTGAGACAGAGATAATGCTTGCTCTGGGCTATGAGGATCCGTACATTGCCGAGAAAGAATAGTCAGACAACCGACTGACTAACATGCCGCCGCGTAAGGAAATAGCGCGGCGGTAAACATTGAACTGACGAGAGAACCCTTAACAAACGCCATGAGCGACGACAATTCACACAGTAGCGACACGACAAACAGTAAAAAGGGATTTTTCTCCCTCATTCTGAGCCAGCTTTTCCATGGTGAGCCCAAAAACCGTGATGAACTGCTGGAGCTGATTCGTGATTCCGGGCAAAACGATCTTATCGACGAAGATACGCGCGAAATGCTCGAAGGGGTAATGGACATCGCCGACCAGCGCGTTCGCGATATCATGATCCCCCGCTCGCAAATGATTACCCTGAAACGTAACCAGAGCCTCGATGAATGCCTCGATGTGATTATCGAATCCGCTCACTCCCGTTTCCCGGTCATCAGCGAAGACAAAGATCACATCGAAGGGATTTTGATGGCCAAAGATCTGCTGCCGTTTATGCGCAGCGATGCCGAAGCCTTCAGCATGGAAAAAGTGTTACGCCAGGCCGTGGTTGTGCCGGAAAGTAAACGTGTGGATCGGATGCTGAAAGAGTTTCGCTCCCAGCGTTACCACATGGCGATTGTGATTGATGAATTTGGCGGCGTGTCAGGCCTTGTCACGATCGAGGATATTCTTGAGCTGATCGTGGGCGAGATCGAAGACGAGTATGACGAAGAAGAAGATATCGACTTCCGTCAGCTTAGCCGCCATACGTGGACCGTTCGCGCTCTGGCCTCCATTGAGGATTTCAACGACGCCTTCGGCACCCACTTCAGCGATGAAGAGGTGGATACCATTGGTGGGCTGGTGATGCAGGCCTTTGGTCATCTTCCTGCCCGCGGCGAAACCGTTGACATCGATGGTTACCAGTTCAAAGTGGCGATGGCCGACAGCCGACGTATTATACAGGTTCATGTCAGAACGCCGGACGACTCACCGGTGCCAAAACTGGAAGATTAATGTAAATGGCATTTGCCCCACTGCTTGAACGCCAGCGCGTCCGTTTGCTGCTGGCGCTGTTACTCGGAGCCAGCGGTACGCTGGCTTTTTCTCCTTACGATATCTGGCCTGCAGCCATTCTCTCCCTGATGGGGTTACAGGGGTTAACCCTGAATCGTCGTCCCGTTCAGGCTGCAGCCATTGGCTACTTCTGGGGGCTGGGGCTGTTTGGATCCGGCATAAACTGGGTCTACGTCAGCATCGCCCAGTTTGGGGGTATGCCGGGGCCGGTTAACGTCTTCCTTGTGGTTCTGCTGGCCGCCTATCTCTCGCTCTACACCGGTCTGTTTGCGGGCATTCTCTCCCGCCTGTGGCCTAAAACCAGCTGGCTGCGCGTTGCCATTGCGGCTCCCGTGGTCTGGCAGATCACCGAGTTTCTGCGTGGCTGGGTACTGACCGGCTTCCCGTGGCTGCAGTTTGGCTACAGCCAGATTGACGGCCCGCTGAAAGGTCTGGCGCCAGTAATGGGCGTTGAAGCCATTAACTTCCTGCTGATGGTGGTGAGCGGCCTGCTGGTGCTGGCGCTGGTCACGCGTAACTGGAAACCACTGGTGGTGGCGCTGGTTCTTTTCGCTCTGCCCTTCCCGCTGCGTTATATCCAGTGGTATACCCTGATGCCAGAGCGCGCCACACAGGTATCGATGGTGCAGGGAAATATTCCGCAGGCGATGAAGTGGGATGAAAAAGAGCTGCTGAACACGCTGAAAATTTACGCCAACGCCACTGAAGAGGTGATGGGTAAATCACAGCTGATCATCTGGCCTGAATCTGCCATTCCGGATCTGGAAATTAACCAGCAGCCGTTTCTCAACATGATGAACGATCTGCTGCGCGCGCGCGGCAGTACGCTGATCACCGGGATTGTGGATGCGCGTCTGAATCAGCAGAACCGCTACGATACCTACAACACCATCATTACGCTCGGCAAAGACAGCGAGTACAGCTACACCTCGACTGACCGGTATAACAAGAATCACCTTGTTCCGTTTGGCGAGTTTGTTCCGCTGGAATCGATTCTGCGTCCGCTGGCACCATTCTTTGACCTGCCAATGTCCTCTTTCAGTCGGGGGCCGTATGTGCAGCCGCAGCTGCATGCACACGGCTTTGCCCTGACGGCGGCCATTTGCTACGAGATCATCCTCGGTGAACAGGTGCGCGATAACTTCCGTCCGGATACGGACTTCCTGCTGACCATCTCTAATGATGCCTGGTTCGGTAAGTCGATTGGTCCGTGGCAGCACTTCCAGATGGCGCGGATGCGTTCACTGGAGCTGGCGCGTCCGCTGTTGCGCAGCACCAACAATGGCATCACCGCCGTGATTGGACCGCAGGGTGAAATTCAGGCCATGATCCCGCAGTTTACGCGCGACGTGTTGACGGCTAAAGTCACGCCGACAAGCGGCCTGACGCCATATGCCCGCACCGGCAACTGGCCGCTGTGGATCCTGACCGCCCTGTTTGGCTTTGGGGCTGTGCTGATGAGCCTTCGTCAGCGTCGTCGCTAATCTTACCTTCTGTTGCCGGGTGGCGCTGACGCTTACCCGGCCTACATTTCGCTTCGTCGGTCGGGTAAGGCGTAGCCGCCACTCGACAGTTCCCTCCCAAATTTCAATTCTGGCACGCCTATTGCTTTGTTTGTTCAGGTAAACGCAGTTTGGCTTCGTGTGCAACCTTGTCGCACCAGCATAGATCGCCGGTAGCACCGAAACGGTGCAACGAGAGATTTCTGCCTTGGAATGGTGCGGCGCGCTTCGCAAAAATAAACAATAACGCAGCAAAATCTTTACATTAAGCCAGACTAAATGTTAACAAGCTTGCATAACACTGCACTCGCATAGCGCGAGATATAACAACATCACAATGGGTATCAATGCGTCACTGACGCTGATAAGAAAGGAGTTGGGTATGCAATTACGTAAACTGGCCACAGCAATGCTGGTAATGGGGATGTCCGCAGGCGTCGTTCACGCTGAAGACGCGCCGGCAGCCGGCAGCACTCTCGACAAGATTGCCAAAAACGGCGTGATCGTGGTCGGCCACCGTGAATCTTCTGTCCCGTTCTCTTACTACGACAACACGCAAAAAGTCGTGGGCTATTCACAGGACTACTCTAACGCCATCGTTGAGGCCGTGAAGAAAAAGCTGAACAAACCCGACCTGCAGGTAAAACTGATTCCAATCACCTCGCAGAACCGTATCCCACTGCTGCAAAACGGCACCTTCGATTTTGAGTGTGGCTCAACCACCAACAACCTTGAGCGTCAGAAACAGGCCGCCTTCTCCGACACCATCTTTGTGGTGGGGACCCGTCTGCTGACTAAAAAAGGCGGCGACATCAAAGATTTTGCTGACCTTAAAGGCAAAGCCGTTGTTGTGACCTCCGGGACAACCTCAGAAGTGCTGCTGCACAAGCTGAACGACGAGAAGAAAATGGATATGCGCATCATCAGCGCGAAAGACCATGGTGACTCCTTCCGTACGCTGGAAAGTGGCCGTGCCGTCGCGTTTATGATGGATGATGCTCTGCTGGCTGGCGAACGTGCAAAAGCGAAGAAACCGGACAACTGGGATATCGTTGGTACCGCCCAGTCGAAAGAAGCCTACGGCTGTATGCTGCGTAAAGACGATCCGCAGTTTAAGAAGCTGATCGATGACACCATCGCCCAGGTGCAAACCTCCGGTGAAGCGGAAAAATGGTTCGACAAATGGTTCAAGAACCCAATTCCACCCAAAAATCTCAACATGAACTTTGAACTGTCTGACGACATGAAAGCACTGTTCAAATCACCAAATGACAAGGCTCTTAACTAATTAGAACTACAGGGGCGGGATCTCCTGCCCTCTCGATTGTCGGGAAGCATGGACAGACTATACGTTGAGTGGTCGTTCCCCACTCAGCGCGAAAAATGAGCTTCTCACCAATCTTCGAGGGTAGCGCTGCTACCCTTTTTTTTCTGGAGTTTATTATGTCAATAGACTGGAACTGGGGCATATTTCTGCAACAAGCCCCGTTCGGCAACACAACCTATCTTGGCTGGCTGTGGAGCGGCTTTCAGGTTACCGTTGCGTTATCGATAACGGCGTGGATTATTGCGTTCCTTGTCGGTTCACTGTTCGGTATTCTGCGCACCGTCCCTAACCGTTTTCTCTCTTCTATCGGCACGCTGTATGTGGAACTGTTCCGTAACGTTCCGCTGATCGTGCAGTTCTTTACCTGGTATCTGGTCGTTCCTGAACTGCTGCCGGAAAATATTGGCATGTGGTTCAAGTCGGAACTGGATCCTAACGTACAGTTCTTTGTCTCCTCGATGATGTGTCTGGGGCTGTTTACCGCCGCGCGCGTGTGCGAGCAGGTACGCGCCGCTATTCAGTCGCTGCCGCGTGGACAAAAGAACGCGGGTCTGGCGATGGGGTTAACGCTACCGCAAACCTACCGCTACGTCCTGCTGCCTAACGCCTACCGCGTCATTGTTCCACCGATGACCTCAGAGATGATGAACCTGGTCAAAAACTCGGCCATCGCCTCCACGATCGGTCTGGTCGATATGGCGGCGCAGGCGGGTAAACTGCTGGATTATTCCGCCCACGCGTGGGAATCCTTCACGGCAATTACGCTCGCGTATGTTCTGATTAACGCTTTCATCATGCTGGTGATGAACCTGGTTGAACGCAAAATTCGCCTGCCGGGCAATCTGGGGGGCAAATAATGTACGAATTTGACTGGAGTTCCATTGTTCCTTCCATGCCGTACCTGCTGGATGGCCTGGTGATCACCTTAAAAATCACGGCGATCGCCATCATCGTCGGTATCGTCTGGGGCACCCTGCTGGCGGTAATGCGCCTGTCGAGCTTCAAACCGCTCGCCTGGTTTGCCACTGCCTACGTTAACGTTTTCCGCTCTATCCCGCTGGTGATGGTGCTGCTGTGGTTTTACCTGATTGTTCCCGGATTCCTGCAAAACGTTCTGGGACTGTCACCGAAAACCGATATCCGCCTGATTTCCGCGATGGTTGCGTTCTCCATGTTTGAGGCCGCTTACTATTCCGAGATCATCCGTGCGGGCATACAGAGTATCTCACGCGGGCAGTCCAGCGCGGCGCTGGCGCTGGGGATGACCCACTGGCAGTCCATGCAGCTCATTATTCTGCCGCAGGCGTTTCGCGCCATGGTTCCCCTCCTGCTGACCCAGGGCATCGTGCTGTTCCAGGATACCTCTCTGGTATATGTCCTGAGCCTGGCAGACTTCTTCCGTACCGCGTCCACCATCGGTGAGCGCGATGGTACGCAGGTTGAGATGGTGCTCTTCGCAGGTGCGGTCTATTTTGTGATTAGTTTAAGCGCGTCGCTGTTGGTCAGTTGGCTGAAGAAAAGGACGGTATAATGATTTCCCTGAAAAATGTTTCTAAATGGTATGGGCACTTTCAGGTGCTGACCGACTGCTCCACCGAAGTCAAAAAAGGTGATGTGGTGGTAGTGTGCGGGCCGTCCGGTTCCGGTAAATCGACGCTGATCAAAACGGTTAATGGTCTGGAGCCTGTGCAGCAGGGTGAAATTGTTGTTAACGGCACCAAAGTGAACGACAAGAAAACCAACCTTGCCCAGCTTCGCTCCCACGTGGGGATGGTGTTCCAGCATTTTGAACTGTTCCCTCACCTCTCCATCATCGAGAACCTGACGCTGGCGCAGGTGAAAGTGCTTAAGCGTGACAAAAAAGCGGCGCGTGAGAAAGGGCTGAAGCTTCTGGATCGCGTGGGGCTTTCTGCGCATGCCGATAAGTTCCCGGCACAGCTTTCCGGCGGCCAACAGCAGCGTGTGGCGATTGCTCGCGCACTGTGTATGGATCCGGTGGCAATGCTGTTCGACGAACCGACCTCCGCACTCGATCCCGAAATGATCAACGAAGTGCTGGACGTCATGGTTGAACTGGCCCACGAAGGGATGACCATGATGGTGGTGACCCACGAAATGGGCTTCGCCCGCAAAGTGGCAAACCGCGTGATCTTTATGGATGAAGGCAAGATCGTTGAAGACTCGCCGAAAGAAGAGTTCTTCGCCAACCCGAAATCCGAACGCGCTAAAGACTTCCTGGCTAAAATCCTGCATTAATCTTCTCAGTGCGCAATCTGCAGATTGCGCACTGTCTCACGCTTTCATGCTCTGCTTCTCGTCGGCGTCACATTGCAGCGTTAACCTTGTCACAAAATAACGCTACGTATGGAGAACGCTATGGCACAGCCTATTATTTTCGATTGCGATCCGGGTCATGATGACGCGATTGCCCTCGTCCTTGCACTTGCCTCCCCTGAACTTGAAGTCAAAGCTGTTACCTCATCTGCCGGCAACCAGACGCCGGATAAAACCCTGCGCAACGTCCTGCGTATGCTGACCTTGCTAAAGCGCCCCGATATTCCCGTGGCCGGTGGCGCGGTCAAACCGCTGATGCGTGAACTGATCATTGCCGACAACGTACACGGAGAAAGCGGCCTGGACGGCCCGGCGCTGCCGGAACCGGGTTTCGCCCCGCAATCCTGTACCGCCGTGGAGCTGATGGCAAAGGTACTACGCGAGAGTGCTGAACCCGTCACGCTGGTAGCAACGGGCCCGCAAACCAACGTTGCGCTGCTGCTGAACAGCCATCCTGAACTGCACAGCAAAATTGCCCGTATCGTGATTATGGGCGGAGCCATGGGGCTGGGTAACTGGACGCCTGCGGCGGAGTTCAACATCTTTGTTGACCCGGAAGCGGCGGAGATCGTCTTCCAGTCGGGTTTGCCGATTGTGATGGCCGGGCTGGATGTTACCCACCGGGCGCAGATTATGGCGAATGACATTGAGCGTTTTCGTGCGATTGGCAACCCGGTTGCCACGACCGTGGCCGAGCTGCTCGACTTCTTTATGGAATATCACAAAGCCGAGAAATGGGGATTCCACGGCGCGCCGCTGCATGACCCGTGCACCATTGCCTGGCTGCTGAAGCCTGAGATGTTTACCACGATAGAGCGCTGGGTTGGTGTGGAGACCCAGGGGAAATACACCCAGGGGATGACGGTAGTGGATTACTATTCACTGACGGGGAATAAACCGAATACCACGCTAATGGTGGATATCGATCGGCAGGCGTTTGTGGATTTGCTGGCGGAGAGGCTCGCATACTATAGTGCGGCCTGATGCCCTCACCCCAACCCTCTCCCACGGGGAGAGGGAGCAAACACTAAAAACGGCAACGTGGTTGCCGTTTTGCTTTTACCTAGGGCTCAAACGGCCGACGCTGGAACTGATCGTGCCCGCACTTCGGACAGAGTGACAGCACCTCCGGTGTATAAACGGCAATATGGTGATGGCATTTCTCACAGACCAGATTTCCCAGCCCCACCACTTCGCCGCTGTGATACACGCCGTGATGATTCAGATCCTGAAAGACTTCACGCCACTCCAGCTGTGTTTTATCGGTAATATCCGCCAGCTCCTGCCAGAGGCTCTCCTTGATCACCCGCATAAATACGCTGTCGGTCACCTCGTCCTGGCTCTCCTGGTAACTGCGCGCGAACTCTTCGAGGTCACGACGCACGGCGCGCGTCACCTCTTCCACTTCGGTTCGCGTTAACTCACCCGTTTGCGTCACGCGCGCACGCGCCTGTTCCACCAGCGCGTCGATATCACGCTCGCCGTTACGCAGCCGTTCCGTCAGTGTTGCCACCAGTTCGCGGTAAAATTGAGCAACCTTGTTCATCATTTTGCCTCCCGGGTAAGTAACTATTTCTAATAATAGACCTTATTTCATCGCCGCTTTGTCAGGTGAACCACAGACCCGGTAAATTCCTGCAAAGCGCATTTGTGCGAAAGGCTGTTTTGACGCGGACGTTTGGGCTATGCTATGCGGATCTGAAATACCACATCCATTGGCTACATTTGTAGCTGTATTGAAAACAGGACCACTGGCTGCCATGCAAGAGCAATACCGCCCGGAAGAGATAGAATCAAAAGTCCAGCAACACTGGGACGAGAAGCGTACCTTTGAAGTAACCGAAGACGAGAGCAAAGAGAAGTATTACTGCCTGTCGATGCTTCCCTATCCTTCTGGTCGACTACACATGGGCCACGTGCGTAACTACACCATCGGTGATGTGATTGCACGCTACCAGCGTATGCTGGGCAAAAACGTGCTGCAGCCAATCGGCTGGGATGCATTCGGTCTGCCTGCAGAAGGCGCGGCGGTCAAAAACAATACGGCGCCAGCGCCGTGGACGTACGACAACATCGCGTACATGAAAAACCAGCTCAAAATGCTGGGCTTTGGCTATGACTGGAGCCGCGAGCTGGCGACCTGTACCCCGGAATACTATCGCTGGGAACAGAAGTTCTTCACCGAGCTGTACAAAAAAGGCCTGGTCTATAAGAAGACGTCTGCCGTTAACTGGTGCCCGAACGACCAGACCGTTCTCGCGAACGAACAGGTTATCGACGGCTGCTGCTGGCGCTGCGACACCAAAGTTGAGCGTAAAGAGATCCCACAGTGGTTTATCAAAATCACCGCTTACGCTGACGAACTGCTGAACGATCTGGACACGCTGGACCACTGGCCGGATACCGTTAAGACCATGCAGCGCAACTGGATCGGCCGTTCTGAAGGCGTGGAGATCACCTTCAACGTTGAGAACTACGATCAGACTCTGACCGTCTACACCACCCGTCCTGATACCTTCATGGGCGCGACCTATCTGGCCGTGGCCGCAGGTCACCCGCTGGCGCAGAAAGCTGCCGAAAATAACCCAGAGCTGGCTACCTTTATCGACGAATGCCGCAACACGAAAGTGGCAGAAGCCGACATGGCGACCATGGAGAAGAAAGGCGTTGCCACGGGCTTCTATGCGAAGCACCCACTGACTGGCGAAGCGATTCCGGTCTGGGCAGCAAACTTCGTGCTGATGGAATACGGTACCGGTGCCGTGATGGCTGTTCCGGGTCACGACCAGCGCGACTATGAATTTGCCACCAAATACAACCTGCCGATCAAAGCCGTTATTCTGGCGGCTGACGGCTCTGAACCTGACCTGTCTGAGCAAGCACTGACGGAAAAAGGCACGCTGTTTAACTCTGGTGAGTTCAGCGGCCTGAGCTTCGAAGAGGGTTTCAACGCCATCGCCGACAAACTGGCATCGCTGGGTGTGGGCGAGCGTAAAGTGAACTACCGCCTGCGCGACTGGGGCGTTTCCCGTCAGCGTTACTGGGGTGCGCCAATCCCGATGGTCACGCTGGAAGACGGCACCGTAATGCCAACCCCTGAAGATCAGCTCCCGGTTATCCTGCCGGAAGATGTGGTCATGGATGGCATCACCAGCCCGATCAAAGCCGATCCTGAGTGGGCAAAAACCACCGTTAACGGTCAGCCTGCGCTGCGTGAAACCGACACCTTTGACACCTTTATGGAGTCTTCCTGGTACTACGCCCGCTACACCTGCCCGCAGTATCAGGAAGGGATGCTGGATTCCGACGCGGCAAACTACTGGCTGCCGGTAGACATCTACATCGGTGGTATTGAACATGCCATCATGCACCTGCTCTACTTCCGCTTCTTCCACAAGCTGATGCGTGACGCAGGCATGGTGAACTCTGACGAGCCAGCGAAACAGCTGCTGTGTCAGGGCATGGTACTGGCAGATGCGTTCTACTATGTGGGTGCGAACGGCGAACGTAACTGGGTCTCTCCGGTTGATGCGATTGTTGAGCGCGACGAGAAAGGCCGTATCGTGAAGGCGAAAGACGCCGAAGGTCATGAACTGGTGTATACCGGCATGAGCAAGATGTCCAAGTCCAAAAACAACGGCATCGACCCGCAGGTGATGGTTGAGCGCTACGGCGCGGATACCGTGCGTCTGTTCATGATGTTTGCCTCACCGGCAGACATGACCCTGGAGTGGCAGGAGTCCGGTGTTGAAGGGGCGAACCGCTTCCTGAAGCGCGTCTGGAAACTGGTTTACGAACACACCTCTCAGGGCGACGCACCGGCACTGAACGTTGCTGCCCTGACTGAAGACCAGCAGGCGCTGCGTCGTGATGTTCATAAAACGATTGCAAAAGTGACCGATGATATTGGTCGTCGTCAGACCTTCAATACCGCAATTGCGGCTATTATGGAACTGATGAACAAGCTGGCGAAAGCACCGCAGGAAGGCGAGCAGGATCGTGCCTTAATGCGTGAAGCGCTGTTGGCTGTCGTGCGCATGTTGAACCCGTTCACCCCGCATGTCAGCTTCACCCTGTGGCAGGAGCTGAAAGGCGAAGGCGATATCGACAACGCGCCGTGGCCGGTTGCTGATGAATCCGCCATGGTGGAAAACACCACGCTGGTGGTGGTACAGGTCAACGGTAAAGTACGCGGTAAAATTACCGTCGCCGTTGATGCAACCGAAGAACAGGTTCGTGAGCGTGCTGGCCAGGAACATCTGGTGGCGAAATATCTTGAGGGCGTTACCGTACGTAAAGTGATCTACGTACCAGGTAAACTGCTGAATCTGGTCGTTGGCTAAGCGCGGGAGGAAACGTGCGACAACTGGCAACAATACTCTTATCTCTGGCGGTGCTGGTCACCGCGGGGTGTGGCTGGCACCTGCGCAATACCACGGCGGTGCCCGCTGAGATGAAAACGATGATTTTCGACTCAGGGGATCCGAATGGTCCACTCAGCCGGGCAGTGCGTAACCAGCTGCGTTTGAACGATGTTCAACTGATCGAAAAAGGCACCCTGCGCCAGGATGTACCGTCATTACGTATCTTAAGCTCATCGCTGGCTAAAGATACCGCGTCGATCTTCCAGGATGGACGTACTGCGGAATATCAGATGGTGCTGACGGTGAACGCGGCAGTATTGATCCCGGGTAAAGACATTTTCCCTATCAATACCAAAGTGTACCGCTCGTTCTTTGATAACCCGCAAACGGCGCTGGCAAAAGATGCTGAGCAGCAGATTATCATTAACGAAATGTACGACAAGGCCGCAGAACAGCTGATCCGTAAGCTGCCAGGCATTGCCGCAACGACAAGACAGGGTTCTGACATCATCGACAAACCGGATGCCAACACGCCTCCTGTTTCTACCTCCATGGGTAACTGATGATCAGGCTGTATCCTGAACAACTCCGCGCGCAGCTCAATGAAGGGCTGCGCGCGGCGTATCTGCTACTGGGTAACGACCCGCTCTTG
Source organism: Enterobacter cloacae complex sp. 277I4 (assembly GCF_050031465.1). Taxonomy (NCBI): domain Bacteria; kingdom Pseudomonadati; phylum Pseudomonadota; class Gammaproteobacteria; order Enterobacterales; family Enterobacteriaceae; genus Enterobacter; species Enterobacter cloacae complex sp. 277I4. The sequence continues at coordinate 1,440,569 of NZ_JBLGWC010000001.1, read as the reverse complement.
CTTCAGGAAAGCCTGGATGCCGTGCGACATGCCGCCGCCGCTCAGGGCTTTGATGAACACCACACCGTCCAGTTGGATAACAATACCGACTGGAATGCCCTTTTCTCCCTTTGCCAGGCGATGAGTCTCTTTGCATCACGCCAGACCATCCAGATCCTGCTGCCAGAGAATGGTCCGAACGCGGCCATCAATGAACAGCTGGCGACGCTGGTCAGCCTGTTGCACAGCGATCTGCTGTTAATCGTGCGTGGAAACAAGCTCACCAAAGCGCAGGAAAACGCCGCGTGGTTTACCCAACTCGCCACTCATGCCGTGCTGGTCACCTGCCAGACGCCTGAGCAGGCCCATCTGCCGAAATGGGTGGCGGCAAGAGCGAAGCAGAATAACCTGCAACTGGACGACGCAGCGAATCAGCTGCTGTGCTACTGCTATGAAGGCAACCTGCTGGCGTTGGCCCAGGCGCTGGACCGGCTCGCCCTCCTCTGGCCCGATGGCAAGCTGACTCTGCCGCGCGTGGAGCAGGCGGTTAACGACGCTGCACACTTCACGCCGTTCCACTGGGTTGATGCGCTGCTGATGGCAAAGAGCAAACGTGCCCTGCATATTTTGCAGCAGCTACGCCTTGAGGGTAGCGAACCGGTTATATTGCTGCGTACGCTGCAGCGTGAACTGCTGATGCTCATCACGCTCAAGCGCCAGTCTGCTCATACGCCATTGCGTTCGTTGTTCGACAAACACCGTATCTGGCAAAACCGTCGGGCGATGACCACCGAGGCCATTAATCGTCTGAGCCATGAACAGCTGCGCCAGGCGGTACAGCTTTTGATGCGCGCAGAGCTCACGTTAAAACAAGATTACGGCCAGTCCGTCTGGGCGGAACTGGAAAGCCTTTCTCTGCTGCTCTGCCACAAGGCGCTGGCAGATGTATTTATCGATGGATAGCATGCACTCTCTACAGGCCCTGTACGGTGGCACCTTTGACCCGGTCCATTACGGTCATCTGAAACCGGTTGAAATTCTGGCGAATCTGATTGGTCTTCAGCGCGTGATTATCATGCCCAATAACGTTCCGCCACATCGGCCTCAGCCTGAGGCCACCAGCGTGCAGCGAAAAGAGATGCTCGCCCTGGCCATTGCGGATAAACCGCTCTTCAGCCTGGACGAGCGTGAACTCCGTCGCGACACCCCGTCCTGGACCTCGCAAACGCTACAGGAGTGGCGGGCCGAACAGGGGCCGGACAAACCGCTGGCCTTTATCATCGGCCAGGATTCTCTGCTCAACTTCCCCACCTGGCACCAGTATGAAACCATTCTGGAGAACAGCCATCTCCTCGTCTGCCGCCGTCCGGGCTATCCGCTGACCATGCGTGAAGAGCAGTATCAGCAGTGGCTGGAGGCTCATCTGACCGACAATGTGGAAGATCTGCATAATCAACCTGCCGGGAAGATCTATCTGGCGGAGACGCCGTGGTTTGATATTTCTGCGACAATCATTCGCGACCGGCTTCAGCACGGTTTAGCCTGTGACGATCTCCTGCCATCGTCAGTGCTGGACTATATCCACGCGCACGGGTTGTATCAGAAAAGCGCAGACGCATAATCCGGGCGCACAAAAAGCGCCTTATTGATTATCCTGCCTTGACAGAGTAAGCCATACTGTTATCCTCCGCTGCCAGACTTTCCCGCCGCTCATTGCTTTACAGAAATTGTTTTACAAAAATGGCGATGCAATCTCCGGCGGAGGGTGGGATGATACCCGCCTTCAAAAGCCCGGCCGGTGACATTTGTCCCGACAGGGGCGTCAGTTCAGGTATACTGTCTGGCTACGAATTCATAGTTGCACAATCTCATTCACCCAGGGGGAAAACTTGCAGGGTAAAGCACTCCAGGATTTTGTTATCGACAAAATTGATGACCTGAAAGGTCAGGACATCATCGCTATCGACGTTAAGGGTAAATCCAGCATCACCGACTGCATGATCATCTGCACCGGTACGTCTACTCGCCATGTGGTTTCAATTGCCGATCATGTTGTGCAGGAATCACGTGCAGCAGGGCTGTTACCGCTCGGTGTTGAAGGTGAAGCAACCGCTGACTGGGTGGTTGTCGATCTTGGCGATGTGATTGTCCACGTCATGCAGGAAGAGAGCCGTCGCCTGTATGAGCTGGAAAAACTCTGGGGTTAATGCGTGAAGTTGCAGCTGGTCGCCGTCGGCACCAAAATGCCGGACTGGGTACAAACCGGTTTTACTGAATATCTGCGTCGTTTCCCTAAAGATATGCCGTTCGAGCTGGTGGAGATCCCCGCCGGAAAGCGCGGCAAGAACGCGGATATTAAACGCATTCTTGATAAAGAGGGAGAACTGATGCTGGCTGCCGCAGGCAAAAACCGCATCGTGACCCTCGATATTCCAGGCAAGCCCTGGGATACGCCGCAGCTGGCGCACGAACTGGAGCGCTGGAAGCAGGATGGTCGTGACGTCAGTCTGTTGATTGGCGGGCCTGAAGGGTTGTCCCCTGCCTGTAAAGCGGCGGCAGAACAAAGTTGGTCTCTCTCCGCGCTGACGCTTCCCCACCCGCTTGTTCGGGTACTGGTGGCAGAAAGCCTGTACCGCGCGTGGAGCATTACTACCAACCACCCCTATCACCGCGAGTAATGACTGACCAGGGTAGATTAAGCAGCGGATGAAACTACAGAATTCTTTTCGCGACTATACGGCTGAGTCCGCGCTGTTTGTGCGCCGGGCGCTGGTCGCCTTTACGGGGATTTTGCTGCTTACCGGCGTGCTGATCGCCAACCTTTATAATCTGCAAATTGTCCGCTATACCGATTACCAGACGCGCTCAAACGAAAACCGCATCAAGCTGGTGCCTATCGCCCCCAGCCGCGGCATTATTTACGACCGAAACGGCACCCCGCTGGCCTTAAACCGCACCATCTACCAGATTGAGATGATGCCGGAAAAAGTCGACAACGTGCAGGATACGCTGGAAGCATTGCGAAGCGTTGTCGATCTTAACGATGACGATATTGCTGCCTTCAAGAAAGAACGCGCCCGCTCTCACCGTTTTACCTCCATTCCGGTTAAAACCAACCTGACGGAAGTCCAGGTCGCCCGCTTTGCGGTCAACCAGTACCGTTTCCCCGGTGTGGAAGTGAAAGGCTACAAGCGTCGCTACTACCCTTACGGTTCCGCGCTGACGCACGTGATCGGCTACGTCTCCAAGATCAACGATAAAGACGTTGAGCGTCTCGATAAAGACGGCAAGCTGGCAAACTACGCCGCGACGCACGATATCGGTAAGCTGGGAATTGAACGCTATTACGAAGATGTCCTGCACGGGCAGACCGGCTATGAAGAGGTGGAAGTTAACAACCGTGGCCGCGTTATTCGTCAGTTGAAAGAGGTGCCGCCGCAGGCAGGGCATGACGTCTACCTGACGCTCGACCTGAAACTCCAGCAGTATATTGAAACCTTACTGGCGGGCAGCCGTGCGGCAGTTGTCGTGACCGATCCGCGTACCGGCGGCATTCTGGCGATGGTCTCCATGCCAAGCTACGACCCTAACCTCTTTGTCGATGGGATTTCCAGTAAGGACTACTCCGGCCTGCTTAATGACCCGAACACGCCGCTGGTCAACCGCGCCACGCAGGGGGTCTATCCGCCGGCGTCCACGGTGAAACCTTACGTCGCCGTCTCGGCGCTGAGCGCGGGTGTCATCAACCGCAACACCAGCCTGTTTGACCCGGGCTGGTGGCAGTTACCGGGTTCAGAGAAACGCTATCGCGACTGGAAAAAATGGGGCCACGGTCATCTGAACGTGACGAAATCGCTGGAAGAGTCTGCGGATACCTTCTTCTATCAGGTGGCGTACGACATGGGTATTGACCGCCTGTCAGAGTGGATGAGCAAATTTGGCTACGGCCATTACACCGGGGTCGATCTCGCCGAAGAACGCTCCGGCAACATGCCAACCCGCGAGTGGAAGCTAAAGCACTTTAAAAAGCCGTGGTATCAGGGTGATACCATTCCGGTGGGTATCGGCCAGGGCTACTGGACCGCCACCCCGCTGCAGATGAACAAAGCGATGATGATCCTCATCAACGACGGGGTGGTGAAAGTCCCGCACCTGCTGCAAAGTACCGTTGAAGAGGGCAAAAAAGTGCCGTGGATCCAACCGCATGAACCGCCAGTGGGGGATATTCACTCCGGCTTCTGGGAGATCGCCAAAGACGGGATGTACGGGGTGGCAAACCGCCCGAACGGTACCGCGCATAAGTATTTCGCCGGTGCGCCGTATAAAGTGGCCGCCAAATCCGGTACGGCGCAGGTCTTCGGCCTGAAGGCCAACGAAACCTATAACGCACACCGCATTGCCGAACGACTGCGTGACCATAAGCTCATGACGGCATTTGCACCCTATGATAACCCGCAGGTGGCGGTGGCAATGATTCTGGAAAACGGTGGCGCAGGGCCAGCCGTGGGCACCATCATGCGCCAAATCCTCGACCACATCATGCTGGGTGATAACAACACCGAACTGCCGGCTGAAAACCCGGCGGCCGCTGCGGCGGAGGACCAATAATCATGACGGATAATCCAAATAAAAAATCGCTGTGGGATAAAATCCACATCGACCCAGCCATGCTGCTGATCCTGCTGGCTCTGCTGGTCTACAGCGCTCTGGTTATCTGGAGCGCCAGCGGCCAGGACATCGGCATGATGGAGCGCAAGATTGGCCAGATCGCGATGGGGCTGGTCATTATGGTCGTCATGGCGCAGATCCCGCCACGCGTCTACGAAGGCTGGGCCCCCTATCTCTACATCTTCTGTATTATTTTGCTGGTTGCGGTAGATGCCTTTGGGGCCATCTCCAAAGGCGCACAGCGCTGGCTGGATCTGGGCGTAGTTCGCTTCCAGCCCTCGGAAATTGCCAAAATCGCCGTTCCACTGATGGTGGCACGCTTTATCAACCGCGATGTCTGTCCGCCATCACTGAAAAACACGGCCATCGCACTGGTATTGATTTTCCTGCCAACGTTGCTGGTGGCGGCGCAGCCTGACCTTGGTACCTCGATCCTCATCGCACTCTCTGGCCTGTTTGTTCTCTTCTTGTCGGGCCTGAGCTGGCGTCTGATTGGTATTGCGGTGGTGCTGGTTGCCGCGTTCATCCCTATTCTCTGGTTCTTCCTGATGCATGATTATCAGCGCCAGCGCGTGATGATGCTGCTCGATCCGGAAACCGATCCGCTGGGTGCGGGCTATCACATTATTCAGTCCAAGATCGCGATTGGCTCCGGAGGCCTGCGCGGTAAAGGATGGCTGCACGGCACCCAGTCGCAGCTGGAGTTCTTACCAGAGCGCCATACCGACTTTATCTTTGCGGTCCTGGCGGAAGAGCTTGGGCTGGTCGGCATCTTGATCTTACTCGCGCTGTATGTACTGTTAATCATGCGCGGGTTGTGGATTGCCGCGCGCGCGCAAACCACCTTTGGCCGCGTCATGGCGGGCGGGTTAATGTTGATTTTATTCGTTTATGTCTTCGTAAATATTGGTATGGTGAGTGGTATTCTGCCGGTTGTAGGCGTTCCGCTTCCGCTGGTGAGTTACGGAGGCTCGGCACTGATCGTGTTGATGGCCGGGTTTGGTATCGTGATGTCGATCCATACCCACAGAAAAATGTTGTCAAAAAGCGTATAAAAATAAGGGGATCGGAATGCGTAAGCAGTGGCTGGGGATCTGCATTGCGGCAAGTTTACTTGCGGCGTGCACAAGTGATGATGGTCAGCAACAGGCAACCGTCGCGCCGCCGCAGCCTGCGGTGTGTAATGGCCCAATCGTTGAAATCAGCGGCGCCGATCCCGTTTATGAACCGCTCAACGCCAGCGCGAATCAGGATTATGAGCGCGACGGCAAAAGCTACAAAATCGTTCAGGACCCTTCCCGTTTCAGCCAGGCGGGTTTCGCCGCCATTTATGATGCGGAACCCGGGAGCAACCTGACGGCATCAGGAGAAGCGTTCGACCCGACGCAACTCACTGCGGCACACCCGACGCTGCCTATCCCAAGCTACGCGCGTATCACCAACCTGGCGAATGGCCGTATGATCGTGGTCCGCATTAACGATCGCGGTCCGTACGGTAACGACCGTGTGATTTCGCTGTCGCGCGCCTCCGCCGACCGCCTGAACACCTCGAACAATACCAAGGTTCGTATCGACCCCATTATCGTGGCACCGGATGGCTCGCTCTCCGGGCCGGGTACCGCGTGTACGACAGTGGCGAAACAGACCTACGCCCTTCCCGACCGTCCGAATCTTGACGGTGGCATGGGGAGCGTCTCATCGCCGGCCGAGCCTTCTCAGCCAGCAGGCGAAGTGCGTCCTATCAGCAACGACACGTTGCAAAGCGATGACAGCACTGGCGCACCGGTAAAGAGTAGCGGTTTCCTGGGGGCTCCAACGACCTTAGCCTCCGGCGTGCTGGAAGGCAGTGAACCTGCCCCGGCGCCTGTTGCCTCCCCCGTCGCGCAGCAGCCTGCCCCCGTCACCGCTCCGGCAACGACCCAGAGCGCAGCGGTAGCAGCGCCTGCTGCCGCTTCCAGCGGCGGCTTTGTCGTTCAGGTGGGCGCCGTCAGCGATCAGGCCCGCGCGCAGCAGTATCAACAGCGCCTGAGCCAGCAGTTTGGCGTTCCAGGCCGCGTTGAGCAAAACGGGGCTGTGTGGCGTATTCAGATGGGACCGTTTGCCAGCAAATCGCAGGCAGCGACCCTGCAGCAGCGTCTGCAAAATGAAGCGCAACTCCAGTCATTTATCGCTGTAGCGAAGTAATGTATCGGCGGCATCCGAATTGTCAGTTTGTGTAAAAGTCATTCACAAACTCATGCTTAAAGTCGGATGCCTGCCTGAATAGCATTTGCTATAGTAAGGCACTTTTTTTAATTCCATCACGGATGTCGTAGTTCTGACCATGAAGACCACTTTTTCTGCTCGTTTTGTGCAGCGCATGGCGCTGACCACGGCCCTTTGCGCTGCTGCGCTCTCCGCAGCTCACGCCGATGACCTGAACATCAAGACCATGATCCCTGGCGTTCCGCAAATCGATGCGGAATCCTACATCCTGATCGATTACAACTCTGGCAAAGTTCTGGCAGAACAGAATGCCGATGCCCGCCGCGATCCGGCCAGCCTGACGAAAATGATGACCAGCTACGTTATCGGCCAGGCGATGAAGGCAGGTAAATTTAAAGAAACAGACCTGGTCACCATCGGTAACGATGCGTGGGCAACCGGCAACCCGGTCTTTAAAGGCTCCTCTTTGATGTTCCTGAAACCGGGTATGCAGGTTCCTGTCTCTCAGCTGATTCGTGGTATCAACCTGCAGTCCGGTAACGACGCCTGTGTCGCCATGGCCGATTTCGCTGCGGGCAGCCAGGATGCGTTTGTGGGCCTGATGAACAGCTACGTTTCTGCGCTGGGCCTGAAAAACAGCCACTTCCAGACCGTTCACGGCCTGGATGCGGAGGGTCAGTACAGCTCTGCGCGCGATATGGCGCTGATTGGCCAGGCGCTGATCCGCGATGTACCGAACGAATACGCCATCTATAAAGAGAAAGAGTTTACCTTCAACGGTATTCGCCAGACCAACCGTAACGGCCTGCTGTGGGATAACAGCCTGAACGTTGACGGCATCAAAACCGGCCATACCGACAAAGCGGGTTACAACCTGGTCGCCTCTGCTACCGAAGGTCAGATGCGCCTGATCTCTGCCGTGATGGGCGGTCGTACCTTTAAAGGCCGTGAGACAGAAAGCAAAAAACTGCTGACCTGGGGCTTCCGTTTCTTCGAAACCGTGAACCCACTGAAAGCAGGTAAAGAGTTTGCCTCTGAGCCGGTCTGGTTTGGTGATAACGATCGCGCCTCCCTGGGCGTGGACAAAGATCTGTACCTGACCATTCCACGCGGGCGCATGAAAGATCTGAAAGCCAGCTACGTGCTGAACACCACCGAGCTGCATGCACCGCTGCAGAAAAACCAGGTTGTAGGCACCATCAACTTCCAGCTGGATGGCAAAACTATCGATCAGCGCCCGCTGGTTGTCCTGCAGGAAATTCCTGAAGGCAATTTCTTCGGCAAAATCATTGATTACATTAAATTGATGTTCCATCACTGGTTTGGCTAAAAATCGAACACTTGAAAGTGTGATTTTGATCCCCATATACTAAGTATCCTGATAACTCCCACCTGACGTGGGAGTTATTCTTTTTGACGTTACGCCGGAGCTGACATGAAAACCAAACTTAACGAACTGCTTGAATTCCCTACCCCATTTACTTACAAAGTAATGGGTCTGGCGAAACCTGAGCTGGTTGATCAGGTGGTTGAAGTGGTACAGCGCCATGCGCCGGGTGACTACTCTCCGTCAGTAAAACCAAGCAGCAAGGGCAACTACCACTCGGTATCTATTACCATTACCGCAACACACATTGAGCAGGTTGAGACGCTGTACGAAGAGCTCGGCAATATCGAAATTGTTCGTATGGTGCTGTAGTCCCTCTGCGGTTACCCGGTTTGCCGGGTAACCCCTCTCCCCCGCTGTGATATACTCCCCCTCATCTTTTGTCCCTCGTCTTCGGAGACGTCGTTTTGTATCAGGATAAAATTCTTGTCCGTCATCTCGGGCTGCAACCTTATGAGCCTGTCTCCCAGGCTATGCATGACTTCACCGACTCACGCGATGACACCACCCCTGATGAAATCTGGCTGGTAGAACACCTGCCAGTGTTTACGCAGGGGCAAGCGGGAAAAGCGGAACATTTATTGATGACGGGCGATATCCCGGTTATTCAGAGCGACCGCGGCGGGCAGGTTACGTACCATGGCCCAGGGCAACAGGTGATGTACGTTCTCCTGAACCTCAAACGCAGAAAGCTGGGCGTACGTGAACTGGTAACTCTGCTTGAGCAAACGGTCGTCAACACGCTGGCGGAATACGGTATTGATGCGCATCCGCGGGCCGACGCACCGGGAGTCTACGTGGGCGAGATGAAGATCTGCTCGCTGGGGCTGCGTATCCGTAAAGGCTGCTCGTTTCACGGGCTGGCTTTGAACATTAATATGGACTTGAAGCCCTTCCAGCGCATCAATCCCTGCGGCTATGCCGGGATGGAAATGACGCAAATGTGCCAGTGGGTTGATACGGCAACAACAGAAAATATCCGTCCTGTACTTTTAGCTAATATGTTAGCGCTACTTAACAATCCCCCGCACGAATATATCACTGCTTAATATATTATACATTGTGGCTCGATAATTTGACGGGCCACGATTTAATTGCCGCTTTTACACTTTACAATAATCCGCAGATTCTATATTTTCGAAGCGCTCGAATATTACCGATCCATATTATTTAGCCTCCCGTCAGCGCTGCGTGCAGGACCTAAGTAACTTGCGTGATAATCACTCAACTGGTTGTTTTTGATAAACAAGTGAAACAAAACCAACTCTTTACGAATCTCTACAAGCATAATAAATAAATTCAACTATCATTCATGTTGTGAATGTGTACGGAGTAAAAGCGTGGAGTATAATAATTTACCAGCCAAACGCCTGAATGAACCCGGTGGCGAAGACAAGCCGCAAATTTTTCGGACTTTACGTAATATTGATCTCAATTTATTGACTATTTTTGAGGCGGTATATGTCCATAAGGGTATCGTTAACGCTGCGAAAATTCTTAATCTCACGCCCTCTGCAATAAGCCAGTCTATTCAAAAGCTGCGCGCTATATTTCCGGACCCGTTATTTATTCGTAAGGGACAGGGTGTCACCCCCACGGCTTACGCCACGCATCTGCATGAGTACATCAGCCAGGGGCTGGAGTCGATTCTGGGCGCGCTGGATTTAACCGGAAGCTACGACAAACAACGAACCATCACCATCGGCTGCTCTCCCTCTGTGGGGGTGTTGGTTATGCCTGCCATTTACCAGGCCGTAAAAGAGCATGCGCCGCAGTTGCTGCTGCGTAATGTACCGATCAGCGAACCTGACGTGCAGCTTGCCCAGTTCCAGACCGATTTAATTATCGACAGCGGCAGCTTCAGCGCCCGCGCGTTGGGGCAGAATGTCCTCTATGCCGACAACCTGGTGCTGGTCTGTCGCCAGCAGCATCCGGTGCTCAGCGAGCCGCTCACCATAGAGAATCTGCGTAACTACGACCACTCGTCATTTATGACGGAAGGACAGTCTCATCATGCGCTGCGCCAGCGTATCGATGACATTTTCCCGGAGCGCCAGATAAGCTTCAGCAGTTACAATATGTTCACTACCGCGTCCCTGATTGGCAGCAGTGACATGCTCTGCATCATGCCTTCGCGCCTGTATCATCTGCTGCGGAAATGCTGGCCGCTGGAGAGCATTCCGCTCAGCCAATTGAATGCAGAATCTATCGAGATTTCACTGCATTACAATAAGCTCAGTCTGCGCGATCCGGTACTTGAAAATGTGATCCGCATCATCCGCCAGGCCTTCTGACAGGTTGACACAGCACAAGCCCCTGCCTCACGCAGGGCAAAAGGCACAAAACAACAACTATTTTACAAATTGGCGACCTGGCAGGCTGCTTTAACGACCGTTTCAATGATATACTGCCTGTCGTTCGTTCAAAAATAGTTGATAAATACAACATTCCCTTGAATTGAAACGCTTTCCTTCGATATTCGCAACTGGAACACGCACGCTATGAGTAAACCCATTGTGATGGAACGCGGTGTTAAATACCGCGATGCCGATAAAATGGCCCTTATCCCGGTTAAAAACGTGGCTACAGAGCGCGAGGCGCTGTTAAGAAAACCGGAATGGATGAAAATCAAACTTCCGGCCGACTCTTCGCGTATCCAGGGGATCAAAGCGGCGATGCGTAAGAATGGCCTTCACTCTGTATGTGAAGAAGCCTCTTGCCCGAACCTTGCTGAGTGTTTCAACCACGGCACCGCGACGTTTATGATTCTGGGTGCTATCTGTACCCGCCGTTGCCCGTTCTGCGATGTTGCTCATGGCCGCCCGGTGGCACCAGATGCAAACGAACCTCAAAAACTGGCGCAGACCATTGCTGATATGGCGCTGCGTTATGTGGTCATTACCTCCGTTGACCGTGATGACCTGCGTGATGGGGGTGCTCAGCACTTTGCTGACTGCATTACTGCCATTCGCGAGAAAAGCCCGAACATTAAGATTGAGACGCTGGTGCCGGATTTCCGTGGTCGTATGGACCGCGCGCTGGATATCCTGACCGCAACGCCACCAGACGTCTTTAACCACAACCTGGAGAACGTACCGCGTCTCTACCGTCAGGTGCGTCCGGGTGCTGACTACAACTGGTCCCTGAAGCTGCTGGAGCGTTTTAAAGAAGCGCATCCACATATCCCTACCAAGTCAGGTCTGATGGTCGGCCTTGGTGAGACCAATGACGAAATCATCGAAGTGATGCGCGATCTGCGTCGCCACGGCGTGACCATGCTGACGCTGGGCCAGTATCTGCAGCCAAGCCGTCATCACCTGCCGGTGCAGCGCTACGTTAGCCCGGATGAATTTGATGAGATGAAAGCGGAAGCGATGGCGATGGGCTTCACCCATGCTGCCTGCGGTCCGTTTGTGCGTTCCTCTTACCATGCCGATATGCAGGCAAAAGGCGAAGAAGTTAAATAACCCTGTAATATTCACTTACAGGAATACAAAAAAACCGGCCTGTTGAGCCGGTTTTTTTTCGCAAGCCTTAAGGCATTGCCGTTACTCTTTGTGAGAGAGCTTTTCAGCCGGAACGGTATCCTCGGCGCTTTTCTTCGCTGCCGCGTCATCGTCGTTCATCGCTTTCTTAAAGCCTTTGATGGCGGCACCCAGGTCACCACCCAGCGTGCGTAACTTCTTGGTACCAAACAGCAGGACGACCAGTGCGGCAACCACCAGCAGTTTGGTAATACTAATCTCACCCATAGATACCTTCTTTACTTAAAACAGGCTGCATTCAGCGTCAAAACCGGATCATATTAACGGTCATTTGGCGCGTGCACACAATAGCAACCTGTAACAAGGTGAATCAAGCATTGTTGAAAAAAACATCACAATAATTGCGGTGGCGCAAAACGTCGGTTGCGAAGAACAGGTAATTGCTGCCGTGCAAGCGCTATCCTTTCTGAAATTATCTCCGCCATCAGTAAAACCGGACCTTCCGCTGCGGCGGCAATCGTGACGCCCAGCGGGTCAATCACCCTGCTCTGCCCGATATTTTTATTGCCGCACTCCCCTGCCGCGACCACATAACAGGTGGTATCCAGCGCGCGCGCCGTAAGCAACGTGGCCCAGTGATGCTCTTTCAGCGGCCCTTTAACCCACGCGGCAGGCAGAACAAGCACATCCGCTCCCTGTAATGCCAGGCTCAACGCCAGCTCAGGAAAACGCAAATCGTAGCAGGTCATCAGCCCAATGTTTAAACCATCAACCGCGATCAGGGGCGGAACGCACTCCCCCGGGTCAACCAGGCGCGACTCCTGGATACTGAACGCATCATAGAGATGAAGCTTGGCATAGCTGGCGATGATGACGCCGCCACGGATGGCCACCAGTGTGTTAACTGCCCGGCCAGGCGTTGACGGCACATGGACCGTCAAAATTGTGGTCATGTCATTACCCGCGCTCTCGGCCAGTAATTGCTGTAAAAACGCGCCATCCAGCGGCTGCGCGGATTTCACCGACAAATCCGGGTCGTTATCATCGCGTGCCAGCAAGGCCTCTGGCAGCACCAGCAATGACGCTCCCTTCTGTTGTGCCTGTTTCATCAGCGAGACACACTGCGCCGCGTTCTCATGCCAGCGAGGCGTGACCGCAAACTGCCCTACCGCAACATACATATTTGTCCCCTGATTATAAACAGCGTTAAACTCGCCACTCTTACACATCAAATAGCAGGTATTTACAGTGTTACAACTCCTTTTAGCTGTTTTTATTGGTGGGGGGACGGGGAGCGTTGCGCGGTGGTTCCTGAGTATGCGGTTTAATCCACTGCATCAGGCGATTCCAATGGGAACACTGGCCGCAAACCTGATTGGTGCGTTTATCATTGGCATGGGTCTGGCCTGGTTTAACCGTATGACGCACATCGATCCCATGTGGAAAGTATTGATTACCACCGGGTTCTGCGGCGGTTTAACCACCTTCTCCACCTTTTCTGCGGAAACGGTGTTTTTGTTTCAGGAAGGCCGTATCGGCTGGGCGTTGCTGAACGTTGCGATAAATATGCTCGGCTCTTTTGCGATGACCGGGATCGCATTCTGGCTATTTTCTTCCGCCAGCCCCCACTAACTGCCGAAGCGTTAATGTTGGCTTAATTTTTCTCTGTCACTCTGGTGCCAATACAGAACGAGGGTGACAGAATGAAAGAGAGTTTGATGAGCGCAGGCGTGGTGTTGTTGAGCGTGCTGATCGTTGCCAGCTTCCTGAAGATGTATCTGCTTGGCTGATGCAAAACGAAAAAAACCCGCTCAGTGAGCGGGTTTTGAAATTCTTGCTGACGCGTCTGAATTACAGAGCGATTACGTTAGCAGCAGAAGGGCCTTTGGCACCGTTAGTGATTTCGAACTCTACACGCTGACCTTCAGCCAGAGTTTTGAAACCATTAGACTGGATTGCAGAGAAGTGTACGAACACGTCTTTGCTGCCATCTTCAGGAGTAATGAAACCGAATCCTTTGGACTCATTAAACCACTTAACGTTACCTTTAATCTTAGACATCAAAATTACCTTTACATTAAAAAACGACACAAATGCTGTGTCGGTTACCAGTACAACAATTGTGGGACCTTTTGTCCAGCGGATCTTTGATAAAAAGTGACTAAAGTCGCGTTAATTTTCGCTGGCGGATTTTTATCCCATATGAATCAACGACTGCGCATTTTTTCACCACTTTGTCAGCTTTTTTCAGTTAAAACTGAAAACGCATCCAGGCGAAGTAAACGTTACCGTTGTTGTACGTACCGGGAATGTAGGTCATCTGGAACGTTGCAGGACCATAACCAATTGAGGCCAGCGGCAGCAGAACCGGAATGGGGATATAGTTCCAGTTGTCGCGTGCAGTCACCCCGGCGGTATAGCCCAGGCCAACGTGGAAGTTGTCGTCAGCTAACGGACGCCAGGTTTTCTCCCAGCCATAGCCACCGATCGGTTCCCATTTGTTAAAGGAGTCTTTAAAGGCCATCAGATAAATACCGTGCCAGTTGCCCTTTTCGTCCCAGCGCGACTGACCAAAACCTGCCCCCCACGGGCGCTCGTTATATTTGTCGGTCTTTTCTTTGTCGTAGGCAAAGCGTGCATGCCAGGTGATGGCCGGCACGTAGAGATCATAGTGCTCTGGCGCATTCCAGGTCTGCGAAACATTATCCGTAAAGGTGGAGAACCAGCCCTTATCCGTCGCGTTCTCTTCAGCCTGTGCCACAGAAGAGAGCGTTAACTGTGCAAAAATAAACAGAAAAATGAAGAAAAATTTATTACGTACGATCACAATGCAATTACCATTCTTAGTATTCGAGGCAAAGTTTACCATACAATAGTTGAATGGAGCCTTAACGGCATCGGCATTACTCCTAATTAATCAGCCACTTTGCGAGAATATTCTGAGAGCGGCACGGCGGCCTGTTGAATAATCATCTCACGGGCGCGTTCAAACCTTTTTTAATAATGCCTACCGGTAAAAATAACCCTGCTTTTAATATGGCTTTCAGGACAAACATAACGCCCTGTCTGCAAGGTATAAAGATTATCATTAGCCTCTACAGCCAGTGTTTTCGTGCTGCTCAGCCCCTTTCTCACGAAACGCTGTACGGACCCACTCACCAACGCGCACCGGCAGGAAAAGTCTTTTCCCCTCTTATTCAGGAACGTGTTAATATAGAATCAATAAATTAACAACTCATTAGCATTTAAATGACATACTCCACTGTTGTCACCGGTCAATACCCATATGTCATTATTGCCATCACCATGGCAAAAATATCGCTAACATCTGCTTTAGTAGTATATTTATTGATTTTAATCAGCAAGGACTGGCCATTAATTCGGCACATTCTCATCCTTCTTTTTTATTGATTATTTGTGCTCTCGGGCAGCAAGGATACAGGGGAAATCATGCTTACGTTTTTCGAGCTCCTTATCGGAGTCGTCGTCATTGTCGGTGTAGCACGCTACATCATTAAGGGGTATTCCGCCACGGGCGTGTTATTTGTCGGCGGCCTGGCCTTGCTGATCGTTAGCGCCCTGATGGGTCACCAGGTCTTACCCGCCAGCGCAGCCAGCACCGGGTATACCGCCACAGACATTGTTGAATACATTAAAATTCTGCTCATGAGCCGTGGTGGCGATCTGGGCATGATGATCATGATGCTGTGCGGTTTTGCCGCCTACATGACCCATATTGGTGCCAACGATATGGTCGTGAAGCTGGCCTCCAGACCGCTGCAGTACATCAACTCCCCGTATCTGCTGATGGTAGCAGCCTACTTCCTCGCCTGTCTGATGTCGCTGGCCGTGTCGTCCGCGACTGGCCTGGGGGTGTTGCTAATGGCTACCCTGTTCCCGGTGATGGTTAACGTCGGCATTAGCCGTGGTGCAGCGGCGGCTATCTGCGCCTCTCCGGCGGCCATTATTCTCACCCCTACCTCTGGCGACGTCGTACTGGCGGCGAAAGCCGCAGAAATGTCACTCATCGATTTCGCCTTTAAAACCACGCTGCCGATTTCCATTGTGGCTATCGTGGGCATGGGCATCGCGCATTTCTTCTGGCAGCGTTATCTCGATAAAAAAGAGCACATCAGCCACGAAATGATGGACGTGAATGAAATCACCACCACCGCCCCGGCGTTCTATTCCATTCTGCCGTTCACCCCTATCATCGGCGTGCTGATTTTTGACGGCAAATGGGGACCACAGCTGCACATCATTACCATTCTGGTTATCTGTATGCTGCTGGCCGCCATGCTGGAATTTATTCGCGGTTTCAACACTCAGAAGGTATTTTCTGGCCTGGAAGTGGCGTATCGCGGTATGGCCGATGCGTTTGCAGGCGTTGTGATGCTGTTGGTGGCGGCAGGCGTCTTCGCGCAGGGTCTGAGCACTATCGGCTTTATTCAGAGCCTTATCTCCATCGCCACGTCGTTCGGCTCTGCCAGCATTATCCTGATGCTGGTACTGGTGGTGCTGACCATGCTGGCAGCTATGACCACCGGTTCAGGTAACGCGCCGTTCTACGCCTTCGTTGAGATGATCCCAAAACTGGCACATTCTTCCGGTATTAACCCGGCTTACCTCTCCATTCCCATGCTTCAGGCGTCTAACCTCGGTCGTACCATTTCGCCGGTATCAGGTGTCGTAGTCGCGGTCGCCGGGATGGCAAAAATCTCGCCGTTCGAAGTGGTAAAACGCACGTCGGTCCCGGTGCTTGTGGGCCTGATCATCGTGATTATCGCAACCGAAGTGCTGGTTCCTGGCGCAGCCTGAGTAAAATGACCGATATCCAAAAAGCGCCTGCGGGCGCTTTTTGTGCTTTAATAACTTCCAGAAATCTATCGCGTTAACCCATCAGGAAATCACATGTTCAGGAAGGATATCGTTATCCCGTCTGGCGCCATGGCGCTTGCACTCTGTGTCTTCTCCGCGCAGGCGGATCCGCTCAAAGCCACGCAGTATGGCGATTTCGATCGCTACGTTCTGGCGCTTTCCTGGCAAACCGGGTTCTGCCAGAGCATGGCTGAACGTAACCGTAACGAACCCGAAGAGTGCCGTCTGCAAAAAGAGAGCAATAACAAGACCGATTATCTAACCGTACACGGATTATGGCCTGGCCTGCCAAAATCCATCGCCGCACGCGGCGTGGATGAACGCCGCTGGATGCGTTTTGGCTGCGCGACCCGCCCAATCCCGAACATGCCGGAAGCCAAAGCCAGCCGCAAATGCTCAGCCGCCGAAACCGGGCTATCACTGTCGGGTGCCGCAAAGCTGAACAGCGTCATGCCCGGTGCTGGCGGTAACTCCTGCCTGGAACGCTATGAATATGCCAAACACGGCGTCTGCTTCGGCTTTGATCCTGACGCCTATTTCGGCACCATGGTACGGATGAATCAGGAGATAAAAAACAGCGCGGTGGGTAAATTCCTGGCGGATAACTACGGTAAAACGGTAAGCCGTAAAGATTTTGATAACGCCGTGGCGAAAAGCTGGAGCAAAGACAACGTCAAAGCGTTCAAACTGACCTGCAATGGTAATCCGGCCTATCTGACCGAAATGCAGATCTCGCTTAAGGCCAGCACCATTAATAACCCGCTGTCTGCCGGCTCTTTTGCGCCACAGCCACATCCGGGTAACTGTGGCAAACAGTTTGTTATCGATAAAGTGGGTTACTGATCCACAATCGGGCGCACCATATCGAAGCGGTGTTCATCACTGATGCCATAATAGGCCGTCGGCCCACCCGCACGCAGGATGGGCTGCGCTTTCGCCGTCTGGTAGATCCCCTCTTCCAGCAGCGATTCTGCAATATGAATCCCCACCACTTCGCCCAGCACCAGCCAGGTGTCTACCGGCGTGCCGTCGGCGCCGGTCAGCTGAATACACTGCGACAGGCGGCACTCAAAGTTCACCGGACTCTCGGCCACGCGTGGCGCCTTTACAAGCTGGCTTGCCGCTGGCGTCAATCCGGAAAAAGAGAACTCGTCTTGATCGTGAGGCAGCGTAGCGGAGGTGAGATTCATCGCCTCAGCCAGATCGCGCGTGGCAAGGTTCCAGACAAACTCACCCGTTTCGTTAATATTACGCACGCTGTCTTTCCAGCCGTTGCTGGAAAAGCCAATAATCGGCGGGCGGTAGTTAAAGCAGTTAAAGAAGCTATACGGTGCCAGGTTGATCTGTCCTGCCTGGTCGCAGGAGGAGATCCAGCCAATCGGACGCGGACCAATAATGGCATTCAGCGGGTCATGCGGCAGGCCATGCCCCTGTGACGGTTGATAAAAGTACATAGCGCTCTCTTAATGAGGGTCAGACGCGAACTGCGTTTACCCACTATCCTGATTCAGAACGTTCAGCGTAACGCAATCCGCCAGAAATGCAGACTGAATAAATTTCAGCGAAAATTCATATGGCCCATGAATGTGACCTCTATCACTTCAAAGTTGCGTGCGCAGGCAGTATCATCGGGAGAGTTAAACCCTCGCTGCCAGACGGCGAGGGTTTTCTTTTGGATTGGTTTCTGCGTTACACGCAGCATTAACGACATGGAGTAAAAAATGTCCAGACCCACCATCATTATCAATGAACTTGACGCAGAACGTATTGACCGACTTCTGGAAAAACCAGAATTCGCCTCGCTCCCGGTAGCCGATGCCCTGAATGAAGAGCTCGACCGGGCGCAGATGTGTACCCCGGAGTCCATGCCGCATGACGTGGTCACCATGAACAGCCAGGTCAAATTCCGCAACCTGACAACGGGCGAAGAGTTAACCCGCACGCTGGTCTACCCGGCGCAAATGACCGACAGCAGCGCTCAGCTTTCCGTGCTGGCACCGGTCGGCGCGGCCCTGCTGGGCCTGCGTACGGGGGATACCATTCACTGGGAATTGCCGGGCGGTGCCTCGACCCATCTGGAAGTGCTGGCGTTGCTCTACCAGCCAGAAGCGGCAGGCGATTACCTGCGTTAATCCCATCTGAACAAGCGCGACCCGCGTTGCACAGAGGATGCCTGCGCATCCTCTTTCCGCAGATTCACCTGGACGTCCTATATCGTGCCGCAGGTAAGGGAACCGTCTTAAACCACCCCACCCGGAAACGCATTCACCAGCCCTTTAACCTGCTGTTCCGCCGCTTCCGGCGTTTCTGCACCGGGCACCAGAATCACCTTCCGGCACGCCTCCTCCCGTTTTTCAAAGATCCGGTAGGCGCGTTCGGCATCGTCCAGCGGCAGATAGTGGGTGACAATCTCCTCCGGCGTCAGCAACCCTTTTTCGATCAGCGGTAACAACTCGCCAAGCCAGGCGTGGACGTGGGTCTGGCCCATCTTAAAACTGAGCCCCTTATCGAAGGCATCACCAAACAGGAAGCCATGGATAAAGCCCGCATACACGCCGGGCACGCTCACCACCCCACCCCGTCGAACAGCAGCAATACACTGACGCAGCGCTTTACCGCTGCTGCCCTCAATTTTAAGGTTGCTGAGGATGGTTTCCGTGGTGCTGCCTTTGGCTTCAAACCCCACGGCATCAATGACGGCATCCACGCCGCGCTGGCCTGCGGTTTGCTCAATGATTTTTTCCGCTGCGTCGTTGTCTTCATCAAAGTTGATGGGGATAGCGCCGTAGCGCTCTGCGGCAAAACGCAGACGATACGGGTGATGGTCAACCACAAAGATCTGTTCGGCACCTAACAGCCGCGCGCAGGCGATGGTCAGTAACCCCACCGGTCCTGCACCAAAAACGGCGACGCTGGAGCCTTTTTCAATCTGGGCATTTTTCGCCGCCTGCCACGCGGTAGGCAAGATATCGGAGAGGAACAGCGCTTTATCATCGGAGAGCAGCTGAGGCACTTTGAACGGCCCGACGTTTCCTTTGGGCACCCGAACGTATTCCGCTTGTCCACCGGGCACGCCGCCATAAAGATGGCTGTAGCCAAACAGCGCGGCGGGCGCGGGAATTTGCTTTTTATTCAGCGCGGCGCCCTGCCCGGCGTTGGTGCTCTCGCAGGCCGCGTACTGCTGCAGGCGGCAAAAGAAGCAGTCACCACAGGCGATGACAAACGGGATCACCACCCGGTCGCCTTTTTGCAGCGTCTTCACTTCCCTGCCCGTCTCCACCACTTCGCCCATGAACTCGTGGCCAAAAATATCGCCGTGTTCAACTTTGGGGATCTTCCCGCGGTAGAGATGCAGATCCGATCCGCAGATCGCCGTGGCCGTTACGCGCAGGATAATATCGTCAGGTTGTTCAATAACAGGATCGGGGACATTCTCGACACGAACATGATGTGGACCGTGGTACGTGAGTGCTTTCATGCGACCTCCGAAAGGATCCGGGTAAGTATTTAAGGGTAGCGTTCCCTGACGAACTGCCCGGGATTAGCGGGCTTTTGAGATTTATCCTGGGAAAAACAGAAAAGTGCCGCAGCGCTTACAAAAACCATATTCATTTTATGGTTGAATGATTCCAGCGTTTATAAACAAGGAGAAACGGGTATGTATCAGAGAATTATTATGCCGGTTGATGTTTTTGAGATGGAGCTGAGCGACAAGGCCGTACGCCATGCGGAATTTCTGGCGCAGCAGGACGGGATTATTCATCTTCTACACGTGCTGCCGGGTTCTGCCAGCCTGAGTCTGCATCGCTTTGCCGCCGATGTACGCCGCTTTGAAGAGCATCTGCAGCATGAGGCGGAAAATCGCCTGCAAACGATGGTCGGGCACTTCACCATCGATCCTTCCCGCATTAAAACGCATGTCCGGTTTGGCAGCGTGCGCGATGCCGTTAACGAGCTGGCGAGCGAGCTGAACGCCGACGTGGTGGTTATCGGTTCACGCAATCCGTCCATTACCACGCATCTGCTGGGTTCAAACGCCTCCAGCGTTATCCGTCACACCCACATTCCGGTGATGGTCGTGAGATAAAAAAAAGAGGCCACCTTATGGTGGCCTCTCCTGGTGCAGGTGCAGTCTTACTGACTTTTATTATGCTGTTTTGGTGCGAATCAGGTAGTCGAACGCGCTCAGAGACGCTTTCGCCCCTTCACCGGTCGCGATGATGATCTGCTTGTACGGCACGGTAGTACAGTCGCCCGCTGCAAATACGCCCTTCACGCTGGTTTCACATTTGGCATCGATGATAATCTCGCCCATGCGGTTACGCTCAATGGCGCCTTCCAGCCAGGTGGTGTTTGGCAGCAGACCAATCTGCACGAAGATCCCCGAAAGCGGAACGCTGTGCACATCGCCACTGACGCGGTCGCGGTACTCCAGACCGGTGACTTTACTGCCGTCGCCCTTCACTTCCGTGGTCTGCGCATTCAGCACGATGTCGACGTTTTTCAGGCTGCGTACTTTATCCTGCAGAACCTGGTCTGCCTTCATCTCTGGTGCAAATTCCAGCAGGGTAACGTGTTCAACAATGCCCGCCAGGTCGATAGCCGCTTCGACACCGGAGTTACCACCGCCAATCACCGCCACGCGTTTGCCTTTAAACAGCGGACCATCGCAGTGCGGGCAGTAGGTCACGCCTTTGGTGCGATACTGATCTTCACCCGGCACGTTCATGTTGCGCCATTTGGCACCGGTGGCAATGATAATACTGCGGGCTTTCAGCACCGCGCCGGAAGCAGTTTCAATCTGGTGTAAGCCACCTTCGACTGCGGCAGGAACCAGCTTGCTGGCGCTCTGGCTGTCGATTACATCCACTGCGTAATCATTGACGTGCGCTTTAAGTGCGCCAGCCAGTTTCTGGCCTTCGGTCTTCGGCACAGAGATGTAGTTTTCGATATCCACGGTATCCAGCACCTGGCCGCCAAAGCGTTCGCCCATCAGACCGGTACGAATACCTTTACGTGCGGAATAGACCGCTGCCGCGGCGCCCGCCGGGCCAGAGCCGACAATCAGCACATCATACGCATCGCGCTTGTTCAGCTCTTCTGCGGCACGTTTTTCGGCGCCGGTATCCACTTTGGCCACAATTTCGGACAAGGTCATACGGCCCTGGCCAAACTCCTGCCCATTCAGGAACACTGCCGGAACCCCCATCACGTTGCGATCGGTGATTTCGTTCTGGAAAGTGCCGCCATCAATCGCGGTGTGTTTAATACGCGGGTTCAGGACTGACATCAGGTTCAGCGCCTGCACCACGTCCGGGCAGTTGTGGCAGGAGAGCGAATAGTACGTTTCAAAGGTGAAATCCCCGTCGATATCGCGGATCTGCTCCAGCAGTGCCTGCGCCTCTTTCGACGGATGCCCACCGGTCCACAGCAGAGCCAGCACCAGTGAGGTAAATTCGTGGCCCAGCGGTGAGCCGGCAAAACGCGGCCCCTGATCAGAGCCCGGGTTGGTGATCAGGAAAGATGGCTTACGCACTGCCAGATCGTTCGCTTCTTTGAAGGTCACTTTCGGTGACAGTTCGGCGATCTCCGCCAGCAGTTCCTTGATTTCTGCCGATTTAGCGCTGTCGTCCAGCGTGGCAATCAGCTCAACAGGTTTGGTCAGTTTCTCAAGGTATGCCTTGAGCTGGGTTTTCATTGTAGTGTCGAGCATTGTTCTTCCCTCTCTAAAAACGTCATCATGCAAGCTGCCTTATACGGGCGGCCTGAATGCAACTTGCATCATGGTGCTGGAATGAAATGGGCGCGGGGGGCGCCCATGGGTTGCCGGATGGCACGTCGTTTACCCGGCCTACGATACTGTAGGCCTGTGCAAGCGCAGCGCCGCCAGACTTTACAGACTTAGATCTTGCCGACCAGGTCTAAAGATGGAGCCAGCGTCGCTTCGCCTTCTTTCCATTTCGCCGGGCACACTTCGCCTGGGTGAGACGCCACGTACTGAGCTGCTTTCACTTTACGCAGCAGGTCAGATGCATCACGGCCGATACCTTCAGCGGTAACTTCGATAGCCTGGATAATGCCCTGCGGGTCAACAACGAAGGTCGCACGGTCTGCCAGGCCTTCATCTTCACGCATGTTGTCGAAGTTACGGGTCAGGGCGCCAGTCGGGTCACCGATCATCGCGTATTTGATTTTCGCGATGGTTTCAGAGCTGCTGTGCCACGCTTTGTGGGTGAAGTGGGTGTCGGTAGAGACAGAGTACACGTCTACGCCCAGCTTCTGCAGTTCATCGTAGTGATCGGCTACGTCACCCAGTTCGGTCGGGCAAACGAAAGTGAAGTCAGCCGGATAGAAGAAGAACACGCTCCAGCGGCCTTCGGTATCTTTCTCAGTGACTTCAATGAATTCGCCGTTTTTGAACGCCTGGTTTTTGAAAGGTTTAATTTTGGTGTTAATCAAAGACATCTGTACTTCCTCCGTGTTTTCGTTGAGATGTAAGGTAACGAACTTTCGCTACATGGGCTAATGCGTTTGCTTTATCAAATCAATCAGCCATACCTAACAACCCGAACAAGACAACGTTGTGAACCCAATGAATAAAAGCCCGAAAGTAAAAAGGCCGCCCTGGTGGGCGGCCCTGATACCTGAACTTTCCACAGGAACTTTCAGTGCCAGTGAGACTGGCGTTGCGTTGCGCTCTACATACCTTTATATCAAGGTCGTTACAGCCCCCCGATTACAGCACTCGTGTCGGGACAGGGCAATGGATTGAAGGGATAATCATATCTATGGCTGTGATAGGTTTTACCAAACTAAGCATTCCCCATCGCCGCTAATGCTCACGCCAGTAAAAATAAAAATGAGTGATAATTACTTGTCCATATATAAATCTGACTATTTTTATTCAGTTCTGTTTTCTATTTTAAAGGTAAAAATATCTTAACCATTATTGAAGTTCTATTTCATTAATCTACGTTCGTGATATATTAAGTTGGTTTTCAATCATAATTAAGCGAGCTAACCATCAAGGATGGTAAATGGTTACGTTCCTTCTATAGTTATCAGTGATGTGATAACGCAACGCAGCACACTCAGGATGAAACATGGCAAATCTTTACGACTTAAAAAAATTCGATCTCAATCTGCTGGTCATTTTCGAATGCATCTACCAACACCTGAGCATCAGCAAGGCAGCAGAAACGCTCTACATAACGCCTTCCGCGGTTAGTCAATCCCTGCAGCGGCTGCGTAACCAGCTGAACGATCCGCTGTTTATCCGTTCGGGAAAAGGGATCACTCCCACTACCGTCGGGGCAAATTTGCATCATCATCTTGAGCAAAACCTCAATCAGCTTGAGCAGACCATCAACATCATGCATGGCTCATCGCTCAAAAAGAATTTTGTCATCTACTGCCCACAGGTTCTGACAACTGACAATCTGCTCAACCCCATGAAGCTATTGATGCGAGAGCACAATTATGAAATAGAGCTTCATGACATGCTGCTGTCCGCGGATTCCGCAGAAGACCTGCTTGCCTACCGTAAAGCAGACTTAATTTTCTCCATTGCGCCTATCAACAATCGCTCAATGGTATGCGTTCCCTATGTTAATTACCGAATGATTCTGGTGTGCAGCCAGGATCACCCCCGTCTGCAGGAGACCGCTACCCTGGAAGAGCTGCAGAAAGAGAAGTTTACGATCTTCCTGAGCGATGAAGCGGGTGTGAAACACTATCAGTCAAAGACTGAGGAAGTGCATGCCGACAGGACAATCGGTTTTCGCTGCGACTCTCTCTTTTCAATCATAAACATGATCAGCGCATCGCATTTAGTGGGATATATCCCGGAAGTCCTGTATGAAAAATACCGTGACGTATTGCGACTGAAAAAAGTGGACGCCCCCTTCATGCTGCCACAAATGGAAGTCTTCATGGTTTATAACCGCTCAGCGCTTAACAGCTCGGTTTTCTCGAGGTTTGTTGAGCAGATTACGCAAAAATAAATCCGAATGGCTGTGATATTTACAGCCATTTCTCTCTTCAAAATATAACCCTCATTTATAGATAATAAAAAATCTGCCTTTTTTGATTTACCTGCCTTTATTTTCACTACTATTATTCTCTCTCCTGCATTGACATGAACGTCCGGTATTTATTTCCAGGAGGAGTTGCCTTTGTCAATTTATAAGCATCCACTTAATCAAAATGTCCTTGACGCTGCGACAGAGCGTATAACATGGACGCTTGAGAATCTGCCAAGGGTCTGTGTTTCATTTTCTGGCGGAAAAGATTCCACCATTATGTTCCATTTAACGGCCCGACAAGCCCGAAAAATGGGAAAGAAAATCTGTCTGTTATTTATCGACTGGGAAGCGCAGTTCACCTGTACCATTCAGCATGTGAATAACATGATCGCACAATACGCCGATGTGATTGAAAAATGCTGGTGGGTAGCGCTCCCGTTGACCACGCAAAATTCACTTTCACAGTTCCAGCCCGAATGGCAGTGCTGGGAGCCGGGTAAAAACTGGGTACGCACGCCCCCTGAAGAGGCGGTAACCGATCCAGATTACTTCTCGTTCTACCAGCCCGGCATGACCTTCGAGGCCTTTGTTCGTGAATTTTCCGACTGGTTTGCCAAAAGGCGCCCGGCAGCAATGATGATCGGCATTCGTGCCGATGAATCCTACAATCGCTTTTTGACGATCGCTAACGCACGAAAGCAGCGCTTTGCCGATGACAAACCCTGGACCACCGTCGCCCCCGGCGGGCACGCCTGGTATGTCTATCCGCTTTATGACTGGAAAACCGCCGATATCTGGACCTGGTTTGCGAAAACGGGCGGGTGCTATAACCCGCTTTACGACCTGATGTTTCAGGCTGGCGTGCCGCCGCGCTATATGCGCATCTGTGAACCCTTTGGCCCGGAGCAGCGTCAGGGATTGTGGCTCTATCATGTTGTAGAGCCCGAACGCTGGGCGGCGATGTGTGAGCGGGTAAACGGCGTGCACAGTGGCGGGGTCTACGCGGGGCAGGACAATCATTTCTATGGCCACCGCAAAATTCTGAAACCCGACGCGCTCAGCTGGCGGGAATACGCCATGCTGCTTCTCGACAGCATGCCGCACACCACCGCAGAACATTACCGCAATAAAATCGCGATCTATTTGCACTGGTATCAGAAGAGAGGCATGGCCGATATTCCCGACACCCAGGAGGGCGATATCGGCGCCAAAGATATCCCGTCCTGGCGACGCGTGTGCAAGGTATTACTCAACAATGACTACTGGTGCCGGGCGCTGTCATTCAGTCCGAACAAACCCAGGCATTACCAGCGTTACAGCGAACGGATGAAATCAAAACGCAAGGAGTGGGGGATCTTATGCAGCAGCAATTAATTAACGAGATGAAAAATTATCTTCAGTCTCTTCCCGAAGATAAACGCATTGAAGCCATTAACGCCTTTCGCCAGGCTATCCATGAAAATAGCCCTTTTCGCGAACAGCCTGTCGACTGCGTACTGTGGATCAAACAGGACGAGATTACCGCGAACGATTACAACCCCAACAACGTTGCCCCGCCGGAAAAACGGCTGCTCTGTAAATCCCTGGAGATGGACGGTTTTACCCAACCCATTGTGGTGACAGAAAGTGAGGCCCGGCATTATGAAATTGTCGACGGCTTCCATCGCCATGAAATTGGGTCCAACCGGGCGGTATTAAAACGCCAGCTTAAAGGCTATCTGCCTGTCACCTGTCTGCGTAAAGAGCGGCAGAAAAAGTTCGACCGGATAGCGGCCACCATTCGTCACAATCGGGCGCGCGGCCGCCATCAAATTAATGCGATGTCCGATATCGTCCGCGAGCTGGTGCAGCTTGGCTGGGACGACGAGAGAATCAGTCAGGAACTGGGAATGGATAGCGACGAGGTATTACGCCTCAAGCAAATCAACGGTCTGCTGGAACTCTTTGCAGACCGCCGTTACTCAGAAGCCTGGACGGTCAAATAATCAGAGCGCGTTAAGACGCTCTGCCGCCGCCAGCAGCGTCGATTCCTGTTTCGCAAAGCAGAGACGAATCAGCTTATGCGGGAAGGGATCGGCGCAAAAGACGGATAACGGGATCGCCGCCACGCCCACCTCTTTGGTCAGCCACTGGCAAAAATTGACGTCGTCCAGATCGGAAATGGCGCAGTAATCGGCCAGCAGGAAATAGGTGCCTTCACACGGCAGGATCTCCAGACGGCTCTGACTCAGGGCATTCACAAACCGATCCCGACGAGCGCGGTAAAATTCGGGCAGCTCACGGTAATGCTCAGGCTCAGCGCGCAGCATATCGGCCAGCGCCAGCTGGGCAGGCGTGTTCACCGCAAACGTCAGGTACTGGTGCACTTTACGCAACTCCGCGCTGATGACCGCCGGTGCCACGCAGTACCCCACCTTCCAGCCGGTCATATGATAGGTTTTACCGAATGACGACACCGCCACAGCGCGCTCGCGAAGCTGCGGATGGGCCAGCACGCTGACATGCCCTTCCCCGGCAAAGCAGATGTGCTCATACACTTCGTCGCTAAGAACATAAATTTCACGTTCCGCAATGGCCTGCCACAGCGCGGCGAAATCGCTCTTCTGCCACACCGTCGCCGACGGGTTGTGTGGTGTATTCAGAATGACCAGCCGGGTGTTGTCGCTCAGCAGCGCAGCAAACGCCTGCCAGTCGGGGCGAAAATGCGGCGGCTGTAATGCCACGCGCTTCACCACGCCGCCGGACAGTTCGATGGCAGGCGCATAGCTGTCGTAGCTTGGGTCAAAGCAGATAACCTCATCGCCCGCGCGAACCAGCGCGGTGATGGCCGCATACAGCGCTTCAGTCGCACCTGCCGTCACCGTAATGTCGCTGTTGGCATCCGGTTGATAGCCATAGCATTCCGCCGTTTTATCCGCAATGGCGTCACGCAATGCCTGCACACCGGTCATCGGCGCATACTGATTCGCCCCCTGGGCAACGTGCCAGGCCAGACGCTCCTGCAAATAGCCTGGACCATCAAAATCCGGGAACCCCTGCGAGAGGTTAATGGCGTTGTGCTTCTGGGCCAGAGCGCTCATCTGCGTAAAGATAGTGGTGCCCAGGTTGGGAAGTTTGCTTTGCGGAATCAATGCGTTATTGCTCATTGTGGGGTGCCTGCTTGTAATACTTATGTTGCTGCCACTATAACACGATGTTAGTCTTTGGCAATCAAGACGCTTAGACGTCTAAACAATATGAATATTCCTGACCGAGAGGGTAAAAGGAAATGACAGACAACCTGCAACTCACGCAACTGGTCGAAGCCTGCCGCTGGATTGGCGCCAAAGGCTGGGCCCCCGCCACCGGCGGTAACATGTCGGTACGTCAGGATGAAAACCTGTGCTGGCTCAGTGAATCCGGCAAAGACAAAGGCAGCCTCACGCCGGATGATTTTCTGCAGGTGGAGATCGCCACCAATCGCGCCCCCTCTGGCCGTAAACCTTCGGCCGAAACCGGGTTACACACGCTTATCTATCGCCTGTTCCCGGAGGCCAACGCCGTACTGCACGTCCACACGGTGAACGCCACGGTGCTCTCGCGGCTGGTGAAAGAGGCGGAGTTGCACATCAGCGGCTTTGAAATGCAAAAATCCCTCACCGGGCAGACCACGCATCTGGCTACGGTTGCCATTCCGGTATTCGATAACGACCAGGATATAGACGCCCTCGCTTCGCGAATCGCCCATTACGCGCAGGAGCGCCCGCTTAATTATGGTTTTCTTCTGCGCGGCCATGGCTTAACCTGCTGGGGACGTGATGTGGCCGAAGCCCGCCGTCATCTGGAAGGATTAGAATTCTTATTTGAATGCGAAATGCGTTTACGACAACTGGAGAAGATATGATTCGCGCGATTGTGACGGATATTGAGGGAACCACCAGCGATATCCGTTTTGTCCATGATGTTTTGTTCCCTTATGCGCGTGAGCGTCTGGCGGCCTTCGTCACCGCCCAGCAGTACGCAGAGCCGGTCAAATCGATTCTGGACAACCTGCGCGATGAAATCGACACTCCGCACGCCAGCGTCAGCGATCTTATCGAGACCCTCTTCACCTTTATGGATGAAGACCGTAAATCGACGGCGCTGAAGGCCCTGCAGGGAATTATCTGGCACGACGGTTACGTCAACGGCGACTT
The DNA here is from genome assembly GCF_050031465.1 of Enterobacter cloacae complex sp. 277I4. NCBI lineage: Bacteria > Pseudomonadati > Pseudomonadota > Gammaproteobacteria > Enterobacterales > Enterobacteriaceae > Enterobacter > Enterobacter cloacae complex sp. 277I4. Next base: position 1,411,768 of record NZ_JBLGWC010000001.1, on the reverse strand, counting down.
TACCGGCCATCTCTACCCGGACGTGCTGCCGGCGCTGGAAAAATGGAAAGCGCAAGGCATTGATCTCTATGTTTATTCTTCTGGTTCCGTCGCTGCGCAGAAACTGTTATTTGGCTACAGCGATGAAGGTGATATTACTCATCTGTTCAGCGGCTACTTTGATACCCATATTGGTGCCAAGCGTGAGGTGCAGTCTTATCAGAATATTGCGGCGCAGACGGGCATTGCCCCGTCGCAGATCCTGTTCCTGTCGGATATCCATCAGGAGCTGGACGCTGCTGAACAGGCCGGTTTTCGCACCCTGCAGCTGATTCGCGGTGATGATGACGGTGCAAGCCACCATCATCAGGTTCACCAGTTCGACGAGATTAACCCGGAGCAGATCCCTTCATGAGCGCATTAACCATTTATTCCGATAAAGACGCCAGTAAGCACTTGTGGCACAGCACCGACGCCGCCGAGATCGCCCAACAGCTCAACGCCAAAGGTGTGCGTTTTGAACGCTGGGCGGCTGACCGTGATTTAGGGCGCGACCCTGCCCCAGAAGTGTTCATTGACGCTTATCAGCATGCCATCGACAAGCTGGTCGCGGAGAAAGGCTATCAGAGCTGGGATGTGATCAGCCTGCGCGCCGACAACCCGCAAAAAGAAGCGCTGCGCGCTAAATTCCTCAACGAGCACACCCACGGCGAAGATGAAGTGCGCTTTTTCGTGGAAGGCGCGGGATTGTTCTGCCTGCACATTGACGATGAGGTGTATCAGGTGCTGTGCGAGAAAAACGACCTGATTTCGGTACCGGCGGGCACACCACACTGGTTTGATATGGGCTCAGAGCCAAACTTTACGGCCATCCGTATATTCGATAATCCGGAGGGCTGGGTGGCGCAGTTTACCGGTGATGCGATTGCGGAAGCGTATCCGCGTCTGGCATAGGTGAAAATTGCTCCCTCTCCCTGTGGGAGAGGGCTGGGGTGAGGGGGAACATACCACTCTGGTGGTCATTCCCGCAGTCAGACATTAGTTAAATGCTGGCAATAATCCTCTGCACATCTGCCCCAACCAATTTTGCCAAATGCACAAACTCCACCACATCTAACCTGCGTTCACCACTTTCCACTTTAGCGATAAACGACTGCGGTTTCCCCAGCGCCTCCGCAAGCTGCGTCTGAGTAATCCCTTTCTCTTTACGCGCTTTCTTCAACGCATTGATAACTCGCTGGTATTCATCTGAATAAACTGAGGCCATTGTTCCGATTCCATACAAATATCCTGAAATCGAATATCCTCCCATTGCGTTTTTATCCCAAAACGGGATAATTGAGCCCGTAACGAACTTACGTAAGGAGGACACATGCGTGATAAAAACTGGCATCCTGCCGATATCGTTGCCGCGCTAAAGAAACACGGAACAAGCCTGGCAGCCTTGTCACGTAAGGCTGGACTATCATCATCTACACTGGCAAATGCGCTTTCCCGGCCATGGCCTAAAGGGGAATGGCTAATCGCTCAGGCGCTCAACATCTCGCCTGAAGTGATATGGCCGGAAAGATATTTTGATGAAAAGGGGACACCCATTTTTCGTCAAAGAAGGGCGACAAGAAAACGCCCCCATCTTTAACACTATCACCGTATACTCCCCCTCACCCCAACCCTCTCCCTCAAGGGAGAGGGGGTCTGAGAGACTTCACATACCCCACCAGCTGATCCAGCACGATCCCCCAGCCTTCATGGAAGCCCATCTGTTCATGCTGCTCACGGATTTCTTTCGTGGGATGGCGCGCAACCGCCGTATAGCGGGTTTTGCCCTCCCCAAGATCCTCCAGCAACAAAATCGCCGTCATAAACGGCTTTTCGGCTGGTTTCCACCCTTCGGTATAGCCGTCGGTAAAGACCAGCTTTTTACCGGGATCGATTTCCAGGAAAACACCTTTATTGTCCATTTTTTGCCCGTCCACGTCGAAAACGGTATTGAACCGTCCACCCACGCGCAGGTCGAGGTCGCATTCGGTCACTTTATGGGGGGCAGGAATAAAGAAGTTTTTGATGTGCTCTGGCGTTGTCCAGCAGAGCCACAGCAGGTCGCGCGGTGCATCCACCACGCGTTCCAGTTTTAAGTCTGTTTCGGGATCGAGCGTCACGATGTTGTCCTCTCAGGGGAACCCCTTACAAGGATAGCCGGACTCAGGCGAATTTCCCCTTTGCTACCGCTTCCGGCGTGACCACGCCCGTATCCAGTACCCAGCCGCTTATCAGCGAGGCTGGGGTGACGTCAAACGCCGGGTTGTAAACCTGCGCATTTTCCGGTGCCCACTGTACCGCGCCGAAGCTTCCCGCCACGCCCGTCACTTCACTGGCCGCGCGCTGCTCAATCGGGATCGCCTCACCGTTCGGGCAGGCCGGATCGAGGGTGGTTTGCGGGGCGGCGACATAAAACGGAATGCCGTGAAATTTCGCCAGCACCGCCAGGGAATAGGTGCCGATTTTGTTCGCCACATCGCCGTTGGCGGCAATACGATCTGCCCCCACCCACACGGCATCCACCTCCCCTTTTGCCATCAGACTGGCGGCCATGGCGTCGGTAATCAGCTGATACGGCACGCCCAGCTCGCCGAGCTCCCACGCGGTCAGCCTGCCGCCCTGCAGCAGCGGACGGGTTTCATCCACCCAGACGTTGCTGACGTTGCCCTCCTCATGTGCGCGAGCAATAACACCCAGCGCAGTGCCGACGCCTGCGGTTGCCAGACCGCCAGTGTTACAGTGGGTCAGCAGGCGGCTACCGGGCTTCACCAGCGCGCTGCCCGCTGTCGCAATGGCGTCACAAAGCTGCCTGTCTTCGTCAATCAGTCGCAGAGCTTCCGTCACCAGCGCCGGAACGAAATCTTCCTGCCAGAGCGCCTGCTTCATGCGGTCGAGATTGTTCATCAGGTTGACCGCCGTCGGGCGGGCAGCGCGCAGCGTTTCCAGCGCCAGCGCCAGCTCGTCGCGGCTTTTCCCCGTTTCCGCCAGCAGCGCCAGCAGCAGACTTGCAGAGAGACCAATCAGCGGCGCACCGCGCACCCTAAGGGCGTGAATATGCCCCACCAGCGCCTCGACCGTTGAGGCGTCAAGCCAGCGTTTCTCCTGCGGAAGGGCCTGTTGGTCGAGAATAAAGAGCTGATTATCCGCCACCCGCAGGCTGGTCGTCTGTAATGTCTGCATGTCGTTAATTCCCTGTTGCGTTGTTGTAGCACATTGTGTCAGGATGAAATCCAGATGTATAGACGTCTAAATGTCTTTATTCGCAAATCAGTGAGGAGCAGGCAATGTCGCAATACCGTACCTTTACCGCCCAGGACGCCGTGGAGTATGCCAGGCAGTTTGGCGGCCTTGATAATCCATCATCACTGGTAGAGGCGCAGGAAGTAGGCGACGGCAACCTCAATCTGGTCTTCAAAATTTTCGATGCTCAGGGCGTGAGCCGCATCATCGTAAAACAGGCGCTGCCATACGTTCGCTGCGTCGGTGAGTCCTGGCCGCTGACGCTGGACCGCGCCCGTCTTGAGGCGCAAACGCTGCTGGAGCATTACAAGCACAGCCCGCAGCATACCGTGAAAATTCATCATTTTGACCCGGAACTGGCGATCATGGTGATGGAAGATCTCTCCGACCATCGCATCTGGCGCGGGGAGCTGATTAAGAATAACGCCTACCCGCAGGCTGCGCGTCAACTGGGGGAGTACCTGGCGCACACGCTGTTCCACACCAGCGATTTTTACCTGCACCCGCACCAGAAAAAAGCGCAGGTTGCCCAGTTCATTAACCCGGAGATGTGCGAGATCACTGAAGATCTGTTCTTTAACGATCCGTACCAGATCCACGAGCGCAACAACTATCCGGCTGAGCTGGAAAACGATGTCGCCGCCCTGCGCGATGACGCCCAGTTGAAAATTGCCGTGGCCTCCCTGAAGCATCGCTTCTTCTCCCACGCCGAAGCGCTATTGCACGGGGATATCCACAGCGGATCGATTTTCGTGGCCGAGGGTAGCCTGAAAGCGATCGACGCCGAATTCGGTTACTTTGGCCCGATTGGGTTTGACGTGGGTACCGCCATCGGCAACCTGCTGCTGAATTTCTGTGGCCTGCCGGGGCATTTAGGCATCCGCGATGCCGCTGCCGCCCGGGAACAGCGTCTGATCGACATTCAGGCGTTATGGAATACCTTTGCGGAGCGCTTCCAGGCGCTGGCGCACGAGAAAACCCGGGATGCCGCGCTGAGTGCGCCGGGCTATGCCTCTGAATTTTTGAAAAAGGTCTGGCGAGATACCATTGGTTTCTGCGGAACGGAGCTGATCCGCCGCAGTGTGGGGCTGTCTCACGTCGCGGACATCGATACCATTCAGGACGACGCGATGCGCCACGAATGTCTGCGCCACGCCATCACGCTGGGTAAAGCGCTGATTGTGATTGCCGATCGCATCGACAGCGTGGAAGAGCTGGTGGCAAGAGTGCGCCAGTACAGTTAAAAAAAACCTCCCTTTCGGGAGGTTTTTGCATCAGTTTTTGGTGAGCGTGGTGGTCACGGTGTAATCGAGAGACCACGATGAATGCCAGTCTTTACCGGCAAACTTGATATCCCCACGGTAAACCCCGCTCGGGAGATCCGGGTTATCGGCCTCAACATACTTAAGGCTGGCGCTATAGCCTGTGGTTTCCCAACTGCTACACAGAACCGCCACATTGAACGGACGGGTGGAGCAATCCGATCTGCGCTGCGCGCGTATCTTCACGTCATGGGTATTGCCTTGTTCATCCTTCATCGGCACGACAAGCGTGCTGTAACCTTCGGCGGTCCATACCAGGGACGTCGGCCCCTGCGTACTTCCCGTTGCCACAAACCCAAGCGAAGGGAAGCCAAATATTGCGCCCGTACTGAATGCGCTTGTCGAACCGGTGACGCTCCACATGGCTGAATAGCTGGCAATAAACACAACCGTTTGATCGGTTTTAGTGGTGTTATTACTCTCTGCACTCACCTTTGCCGTACCGGTATCCGGGCCACTCAGCTTCACGGTCGCCACGCCGCTGCCATTGGTCACACTGGTTTGCGCTGAAAGGGTATTAAGCGTGGTGTTCCAGTTGACCGTCGCATTTTTGACGGCATTACCGTTTACGTCTTTCACCACTGCGGTGTAGGTAATGCGGTCGGTGTTGACTACCGCGTGGTCAGAACTGGCCTTGAGGCTCTCAACCCTGGCGGTAGTCGCATCGCCAATAAATGTTACCGGCTCCGCGTTTATCGCCGCCGTTGAACCGACAACTGTTGCGCTAACCGTTGCCGTTCCGGCCGTTGTCGTTGACGCCGTTACAACCGCCTGACCCGCTTCGTTGGTTTTTGTGCTGGCGCTGGCAAGCTTCACGCTGCTGTTATCTACACGCCACGCCACATCCACACCGCTAAGCGGGTTATGGTTGGCGTCTTCGACGGTGGCGGTCCAGCGTATGGTCGCGTTCCCGTCAGCCACCGCCTCTTTTTTATCCGCACTCAGGCTCGTAAATTGCGCTGTCGCCGGATTACCGGTCACGGAGAGAGTAAGCGTCTGACCGCTACCATTCACCGTCGCGGTAACCGTCATGTTGCCCGCTTTGCGCGATGAGAAGCGCGTTTCAGCCTGCCCTTGCGCATTGGTCATTGCTGAAACGGGCGTCAGGGTCACATCAGCCGCATCACTGCTGCTCCAGTTAACGGCAACGCCTGGTACAGGGTTCTGATGGCTATCCACCACGGTTGCGGTTAACAGTACGGTATCGCTGTCAGCCACAATGCCGGTCGTTTTATCCGCCGTGAGGGTAGCCAGCTTTGCCGTGGTGGTGTCACCGGTGAAGGTCAGTTTTGTCACGCGTAACGTGTTACTGCCGAACGTGGCCTGAAGAGAATATTCCCCCGCGGTTTCAGAACGTAAGGTCACGCTCGCCTCACCCGATGCATTCGTCACGCTGCTCGTATCGGACAACGTCGCGCCGGAAGGGCTCACCGCCCAGCCAACCTTCGCTCCGTCAACCGGGTTATCATTGGCATCCACAACGGTAGTGCGCACGGTGATACCGTCGGTGCCATTGGCCACCGCCGTCACGCTGTCGGCGGCCATCTCCGTCATTTTCGCGGTCGTGAGATCGGCCGTGAAGGTTGCGCTGTCAGCACGAACGGGTGCGCTTTCAGCGGTCTGAGCCGTGATGACAACGCTGCCTGATTTCAGCGAGGTAACCACCAGCGAGGCATTGCCCTGCGCATCCGTCCGCGTACTGCTGGCGGCGAGCTTAACGTCTGGGTTATCTGCCGACCAGTTAACCTCTACGCCCGAAATGGCGTTACCCTGCAGATCGCGCACCTGCGCCGTCCAGGTAATACTGTCGCTGCCGTTGGCCACGGCCTGTTGCTTATCGGCCACCACGGCGGCGATACGCTGCGTGCTGGTGTCAGCGACAAACGTTACGGCTTCCGCTTTCACCGCATTCTGCTGGTTTACATCAGCATAAACCCAGGCAACGCCCGTTTTTGCTGACGACAGCGACAGCGTTGCGTTTCCGGCAGCGTCGGTAACCGAGGTTTTGCTTCCTGCGGTCGTGCCATCTTCCCGCTTCACCGTCCAGTTAACCGTCACGCCTTCAAGCGGATGATTGCTGTTATCTGCGACCTGCGCGGTATACGTTACGCTGTCGCTGTTATTGGCAACAATGCGGGTTTTATCGACATTGACCGATCTCACCTGTGCGCTGGCGCTGTCCGCAACAAATTTTAGCGTCGGGGTAGAGAGCGGGTTACCGTCCGCCAGTTGCGCACTCACTGTCGTCGCAACCACGTCACGGCTAATGAGCTGAATGCTGGCCTGCCCTTGTTCATTGGTGAGGGTGCGTTCAGCAGACAGCTGAACCGCAGCGTTATCCGCTGTCCATTTCACCTCTTGCCCCGAAACGGGATTGCCGGACCGATCGACAACGCTTGCCACTACGACAATTGGCGTTACGCCGTCTGCCGGTGCGCTTACGGTCGACGGACTGAGTGATGCAAGTTCCACAACCTCGGACACCGCCTCTTCAGTCACAGAGGCGGTAGCAAGCTTAATATTGCCGTCGATGAACGTCTGAATGGTGAGGGTGGCAGGCGCGGTTCCGCTGATAAGCGTTGCGCTGTATACGCCGCTGCTCGTTTCGCGAAACGCGCTTATTTGCGGTGCGACAGGCGCCGCGGTGCCTGTAACGGCATTTTTCAGGGTGATCGATGCGCCAAGACGCTCCGATAACCCGGTTGCAGCCTCGCCGGATGCGGTTTTTAGCGCCAATGTTAATACCGACTGACTGGTGCCATCCGCCGGTAAGCGGGACGGAGACGCCGTCAGGCTGGGCTGCAGCGTGGTTACGTCCATTCCGTTTACGTTCACCGTCATCCGCGCGGTATCAGAAGCGTTACCGTGCTTATCCCAGGCCGTTGCGGTTAACGTATACGCGTTGGAACCGCCATTTTTCCAGGCTGGAAGCGTAATCACCACCTGGGCCGGATCGGCACCCGGTGTGATTTTGCCGCCGTTACGTATCAAATTGTCACCCTGCCAGTCGATGCGTTCGAGCCCGTATTTCGTTTTAACCTTCGCGGTTACGGTCTGGCGGGCATTTTCATTCCCGGCAATGTTTTCTGGCAGTGCGAGCGAAATCAGCTCCTGCTTACGGTAATCCAGGACAATATTGTTATTACGATCGACCAGCTCCTGACGTGACCCCAGCAGCGTACGGCGTGCCCCCACCTGGTCCGCATCAAGCTGCGTGCGCAGCGGCACGCCCGGCGCCCAGTTGACCGCAAGGTTAAACTGCGTATCCGATGCCTCGCCCTTACCCATTTTTTGGTTTACGCCCAGGGTAACCAGTGGAACGGGCGTGTAGCTCAGTCCAACGGTTACGGCGTAAGGATCTTTCTGACGATCGTCCTCATCGTCACCGAAAAGCCCGACGTGCTGACCATAGTATTGTTCGTAGACGAGGTTCGCCCCAAGCTGCGGATACGCGGGGAGATACCCGGTTGCACGCAGGTCAAAGCCGTTCGCCACGCGCTCGTCATAATCGCGATAGCGGGACGAAGACATCCAGTCGCTTAAACGGTAGTAGCCGTTGGCTGAAAGACGCAGATAGTCCCAGCCTAGCTCGGCTCCAACACCAAGGCGCTGATGCTGATTCGCCGAAACCTGGCGATCGTAAAAGGTATTCACGCCCCACATCCATGCGGTATTAAATTCACGGTAGCCAAACCCGACATTAACGATATTTCTGTCGTCGTGACGACGGCCACCCAATTGGGTGAACAGCAGCGACGTTTTTTGCTCGTATAAAGGGATAAGCAGATCTAACTCCGCGTCCTGAATGGAAAAATGCTCATCAGTACCGATATTCAGACGCGTGGTACCAAATTGATTTAACCAGGACTCAATTTCCTGCGTGGCGGTATTTGTTGCCTGGGACGTAATTGCGCTGGCGACAGAACGGCCACTGCCGCTCTCCAGCAGTGACCCCGCCTGCACGGCGGTTTGTGCCACTACCCGCTCTGTGGTTTGCGGCTCGGCTACCTTATCCTGCGCGGCGACGGGCGTCGCGCCCAGCGAAAATAATGACGACGGAAGGAGTTGCAGTGCTATTTGCAACCAGGCTGCACATTTTTTCAGGCTCATTAAATTCATCCTTGAATAAAAAAGAGCCATAGTACGTATCAGGACTTAAAGATAAAGTCGGCGCGTTTATTTTAAGAATCTATAAATATAAGCATTCACCTAATAAATATATTTCAGTTCCCCATTCCCTTTCAGCCCCAATATTCAATCACCGACAACCCGCCGTTATAATCCGTGCTGTAAATAATTCCCTGCGCATCCACAAAAACATCACACGACTGGATCACCTGCGGGCGATTCGGGCGTGTATCCATCATCCTTTCAGGTGCAGCAGGTACCAGCGCCCCCGTTTCCACCGGGCGGTAGGGATTCGAAATGTCATACGCACGCACCCCTGCATTCTGAAAGGTGGCGAAGATCAGCGTGGAACTGACAAAGCTTCCCGGCCGGTTCTCGTGCAGATTATGCGGGCCGAAATGCGCGCCTTTCGCCACGTAGTCTCTTTCATCCGGCTGCGGGAAGGTGGAGATACTTACCGGGTTCGACGGCTCGCGGATATCAAACAGCCAGATGAGCTTCTCGCCGTCCTCCTGGTTGTCGAGCACCGCTTCGTCGAGCACCACCAGCAGATCGCGGTCCGGCAGCGGCAGCGCGGTATGCGTTCCGCCACCAAACGGCGGGCTCCAGTTGCGGTGGCTAATCAGCTTCGGCTGAGTGCGATCTTTCACATCCAGCAGCGTTAAACCACCGTCACGCCAGCTGCCGTATGCCGTATCCCCGGCGATAATGGCATGATGCAGCGCGTAGCGTTTGCCTTCCGGCCACTCTGGCCGTTCACCTGCGGCCTGATTCATGCCCGGCAACCACCAGCGCCCTGCCACTTCGGGCTTACGCGGATCGGCCAGGTCGATGGTCAGGAAGATATAGTCGGTAAAGCCGTCGATCAGCGCCGACACATAGGCCCAGCGACCGCCGACGTACCAGATGCGGTGGATACCAATGCCATTTAACGACAGAAAACCGATTTCACGCGGCCTGTCCGGCGTGGAGATATCAAACACGCGCAGCCCGGCGCTCCAGCCTTTGTCCTGCACGTCGCTGACGGTCTCCCCCACCTGACGGGTGTAGTAGACCTTTTCATCGGCGAAGCGGGCATCGGCAAACAGATCCCGGGCGTTAATCACCAGCAGTAAATCGTCGTGTGCCTGCAAATGCACATTCCAGGTGCCGGGCGGCGCAGGTACATAACCCGCCGCTTTCGGGTTTTTCGGGTCGCGCACGTCAACAATCGAAAAGCCCTGCGACACCATATGGCCAATATACGCATAACCGCGGTGCACCATCAGCTGCACGCCGTCCGGGCGACCGCCCTGGTCGCTATGGCCAATCAGCCGCATATTGCGGCTGTATTCAGGGGTGGGTAATGTTGTCACCTTTAGCTCCTTTCGCCGGGTGGCGGCAGCGCCTTACCGGGCACTATTTTGACTTAGCTTCCAGCGTCGCAAACCACGGCGCAATAAAGTCTTCGGTCTGTCCCCAGCCCGGAATGATTTTCCCCAGCGACGCTACGTTCACCGCACCCGGCTGAGCGGTCAGCAGCGCCTTCGGGATCGCCGCTGCTTTAAAATCATAGGTCGCAGGCGTCGGCTCTCCGGCAATCTTGTTAGCGATCAGACGCACGTTAGTTGCCCCAATCAGCTTTGGATCCACCGCCACGCTCACTGCCCACGGGCTTCCCGGCTCGCGCATCAGCTGTAAATCCTGGTTGGAGATGTCGATGCTGTAGAGCTTGATTTCAGTGCGGCCATTCTCCTTCAGGGCTTTATACGCCCCCTGGCTGAAGGCGTCCCAGGTGCCCCAGATAGCGTCGATTTTACCTTTCGGGTATTTCGCCAGAATTGCCCCGACCTTGTTGGCGGTATCGCCCTGCACGTCCGACGACACCGCGCCAATAGACTCCAGCTCTTTGATATTCGGGTACTGTTTTTGCAGTTCCTTATACGCCGCCTGACGACGCTCCATCGGCGGGAAACCGGCGACCCACAGCTTGACGATATTGGCCTTGCCGTTGAAATCTTTCGCCAGCTGGCCGAAGGAGAGATTCGTCAGGGAGGCATCGTCCTGCTGGGTGACCGTCACGCCTGGGATCTCGCCGTTGACGGCGGTATCAAACACCGAAACCTTAATCCCGGCATCCACCGCCTTCTTCACCAGCGCGGTCGCATACGGATCACGCCCCTGAGAGAGAATAATCCCGTCATATTTCTGGCTGATCGCCTGATTCACAAAGTCCTGGAATTTTGCGTCGTCACCGTTGCTTAAAAAGGTGCTGACCTTAAAGCCAAGTTTTTTCCCTTCCTGAATCGCCCCGGCGACAAACTGCGTGGTGTTGTCATCCGAGCCAAGGTTGCGGATCACCGCAATGCGAATGGGGCCGTCGTGGTTGGCAATGGCCGCCGGAACCGGTGCAGGCGTGGCCGCAAAGCCCGGCAGAGAGGTGAGTAACCCAAGAGCCACCAAAGAGAGTGCAATCTTTTTCATTTTTTTATCCCGTTGTGTTGTCAGCGTTTTTGTATGTAAGTAATCGCCAGCGCCACGGCAAGCACCAGCCCTTTTATAATGTCCATGGCGTAATACGGTACGGAGAGCATCACCAGCCCGTTCGACAGAACGCCCAGAATGACCGCCCCCACCAGCGTTCCCAGCGCGTTCGGCTTGCCGGAACCGGCCAGCGAAAAGCCGATCCACGCTGCTGCCACCGCGTCCATCAGATACCCGCCGCCCGCATTCACCTGCGACGACCCAATGCGCGAGGCCAGCAAAATCCCGCCCAGTCCGGCCAGCAGCGAGGCAAGCACGTAGGCCGCAACCTTGTAGCGCGTGGTGCGAATACCCGAAAGGCGCGCCGCCTCCGGGTTGCCGCCGATGGCATACATGCGTCGGCCGTGGGTGGTCAGTGACAATCCCAGCTGTGCCAGCAGGGTCACCGCCAGCATGATGATGACGATGGTCGGCACCTGCCCCAGCAGGCTGAACGCCGCCGGAATGGTTCCTTCCGCCATATCACCGCTCGGCAGCACCATGTTCTCGGTAATCGACCCGCCGTAGCTGTAGGTCATCGCCACGCCCTGTATCACGAACAGGCTGGCAAGCGTCGCGAGCATGTCCGGAATACGCAAAATGACGATCAGAAAGGCGTTAAACAGGCCGACCAGCGTGCAGAGCGCAAGGGTGATCACAATCGATTCGGTGGTGCCGAAGCCGTGCCAGACGAAGAGCGAAATCACCAGCGCATTCGCCAGCGACGCCGTTGAGCCGACGGAGAGATCAAACCCGCCCACGGTGAGTGAAATCGATACGCCAATGGCAATCACCGTGACGATGGCAATCGAGCGCAGAATGTTGATGATGTTGTTCGGGTCGAGGAAGCTGTCCGACGCCAGGCCAAAAACCACCACCAGCGCCACCACGGTGAGCAACATGCCCCACCGGTAGAGAAAATCGAAAATCTGTTGACGGCCAGACGCCGCCGCGGTCACTGAAAGGGCTTTGCTCACGACGCCGTTCCTCCGGTTGAATAATAAAGTAGTGTCTCTTCCCGCGCCTCGGCCCCGGGGATTTCCGCCACGATCCGTCCGTCCCAGAGCACGCAGATGCGGTCGCACAGTCCTACCAGTTCGGCAAATTCGCCCGAAGCGTAAATCACTCCTTTGCCCTCGCGGGCCAGGCCGTCGATCAGTTGAAACAGATCGGTCTTCGCTTTGACGTCAACGCCCTTGGTCGGCTCGTCAAATATCAGCACGCTGGCGTCATTGCGCAGCCATTTGCCAATGGCGACCTTCTGCTGGTTACCGCCAGAAAGCCGACGTAAAACCTGCCCCGGCCCGCGTGTTCGCACGCCGACGCGGGCTATCACCTCTTCCGCCCAGCGCCACGCCTGACGATGACCAAAGAGACTCCAGCGCGAAAAGCTGTTATCTGCCGTCACGGCCAGGTTCATGCTCACCGGCTCGTCGATGAAAATCCCCTCCTTGCGTCGCTCCTCCGGTACCAGCGCCAGCCCGCGCAGCACGGAATCGGCCGGATCGCGCGGTTTCCAGGGCTGATGATTGAGCTCGCCACGCTCCACCCGGCTTTTGCTGGCACCAAACAGCGCCTTGCAGAGTTCGGTTTTGCCTGCGCCCGCCAGACCGGCAATGCCAAGGATTTCGCCTTTACGCAGATGCAGGGAGATATCTTTCAGCAACGCGTCGTCGTGCAGCCCCTCCACCCGCAGCAGCGTCTCGTCGCTATGCATAGGACGGGCTGGCGGGTAGATATCGCTCAGTTCGTGGCCGAGCATCTTCTCGACGATCGCTTCGCCGCTGAGATCCGCCATCGGGCCGGTCTCAATCAGCTTGCCATCACGCAGCACCGTTAAGGTGTCACAGATGGCTTTCAGTTCATGAATGCGGTGCGAGATAAACACCACGCCAATGCCCTGCTGCTTTAAACGCCGCACCACCGCGAACAGGCGTTCACTGTCGTGGGCATCCAGCGGTGCGGTAGGTTCATCGAGGATCAAAAAACGGCAGTGATGCGACAGCGCCCGCGCCAGCAGGATCTGCTGTTTTTCAGCCAACGAACAGCTGTCGATGGAACGGCGAACGTCCAGCGTAACGTCGAGCTGCGCCAGCGCCTGCTTCGCCTGTTGACGAATAGCACGCCAGCGGTAGCGATGTCCCGGCTGCGCCAGCTGGTCGAGCATGATGTTTTCAGCGATGCTCAGCCCCGGAACCAGCGCCACGTCCACTTCCTGCTGCACAAGGTGGATCCCCAGCCGTTTGGCATCGAGCGGTTCGCGGACCGTCACCGGCTGGTTATTAATGCAGATCTCCCCCTCATAGCGATCGTGCGTTCCGCACAGCACCGCCATCAGCGTCGATTTCCCCGCGCCGTTAGCCCCGGTCAATGCATGCACCGATCCGCCGTTCAGGGTAAAGTCCACGCGCGACAGCGCCTGAAAGCCGGAAAAGGCCAGGCTGATACCGCGCATCTCAAGGCGACTGGAAACCATCCGCGTAGGATCCTCATTAATAGTTTGATTTATTGAATTTTTCACAGCTCCGGTTGACTGACAACGACAGAAAAGGCATAAGATAAAGCCAAATATTATTAGCCATCCGGATGTCCAGACATAACATCGGGTTAGCGCTTGCTAAAAAAGGACAACACCATGAGCAACACCGATATCCGCGTCGTTCCCGGCCCGGCGAACTACTTTTCTCACCCCGGAAGCCTTGCGCATCTGCATGACTTCTTCACCCCGGAGCAGCTTTCCCGCGCGGTGTGGATCTACGGCGAACGCGCGCTTGAAGGCGCTCGTCCCTACCTGCCGGAGAGCTTTGCGGCCCCCGGCGCAAAACACTTGTTGTTCAAAGGCCACTGCAGCGAGCGTGACGTCACCCATCTGGTGAATGAATCCGGCAGCGAGGCGGCCGTGGTGATTGGTGTTGGCGGCGGAGCGGTGATGGATACGGTCAAAGCCGTGGCGCGTCGTTTGGGCGTTCCGTTCGTGGGTATCCCGACTATCGCCGCTACCTGTGCGGCATGGACGCCGCTCTCCGTCTGGTACAACGATGCCGGGCAGGCGCTGCAGTTTGAAATTTTCGACGATGCCAACTTCCTGGTGCTGGTGGAGCCGCAAATCATCCTTAACGCCCCGGCGGAATACCTGCTGGCTGGTATCGGCGATACCCTGGCGAAGTGGTATGAAGCGGTTGTACTCGCACCGCAGCCTGAACACCTGCCGCTGACCGTACGTCTGGGGATTAACGGCGCGCTGGCTATCCGCGACGTGCTGCTGGAACGCAGCGAGGACGCGCTGGCTGACCAGCAGCGCGGCGAAGCAACGCAGGCATTCAGGGATGTGGTGGATGCCATTATTGCCGGTGGCGGCATGGTCGGTGGGCTCGGCGAACGTTATACACGCGTGGCGGCGGCACATGCGGTGCATAACGGCTTAACCGTCCTGCCGCAGACGGAAAAATACCTGCACGGCACCAAAGTGGCCTACGGCATTCTGGTGCAAAGCGCCCTGCTCGGTCAGGACGACGTGCTGGCGCAGCTTATCACCGCGTATCAGCGCTTTAACCTGCCGACCCGGCTTCGCGAGCTGGAGGTGGATATCAACAACCGTGACGAACTGGACAAGGTCATCAATCACACCCTGCGCCCGGTGGAGTCGATTCACTATTTGCCCGTGGCGCTCACACCTGACGTTCTGCGCGCGGCGTTCGAGAAAGTGGAATCCTTCAGCCGTTAAACGCGCCGAGCGACTATACCTAATGATGATTCTCACCACTCTCGCAACGAGGTCATCATGCAGATCGATTTAACAGGTAAGAAAGCGCTGGTTACCGGTGCCAGCCGGGGATTGGGCCGTGCTATCGCGCTGTCGCTGGCACGCGCCGGTGCCGATGTGGTTATCACGTATGAAAAGTCCGTCGATAAAGCCCAGGCCGTGGTCGATGAGATAAGCGCGCTGGGGCGGCACAGTGAGGCGGTTCAGGCCGACAGCGCCAGCGCAGAGGCTATTCAGGACGCGGTCACCCATGCGGCGCGCACCCTCGGCGGGCTGGACATTCTGGTCAATAACGCCGGTATCGCCCGCGGCGGCCCGCTGGAGTCCATGACGCTGGCGGATATCGATGCCCTGATTAACGTCAACATTCGCGGCGTGGTGATCGCCACGCAGGAAGCGCTGGTACATATGTCTGACGGCGGACGCATTATCAATATCGGTAGCTGTCTGGCAAACCGCGTGGCGATGCCGGGTATCTCCGTCTACTCCATGACCAAATCCGCGCTTAACTCCTTCACGCGCGGTCTGGCGCGGGATCTGGGGCCCCGCGGTATTACCGTGAACCTGGTGCATCCCGGCCCGACCAACAGCGATATGAACCCGGAGGACGGCGAACAGGCAGAAGCCCAGCGTCAGATGATTGCCGTCGGTCATTACGGACAACCGGAAGATATCGCGGCGGCGGTCACCTTCCTCGCCAGCCCGGCCGCCGGACAGATCTCCGGTACGGGGCTGGATGTGGACGGCGGTTTGAACGCCTAATCGCACATTTTCTGCAAGCCTCTGTCGCCCGGCAGAGGCGTTTTCGCACCGCCTCGACGGTTTGCGTTTTGCCGCTTACTTGCATTTGTTCTCCGCTCTACAGTAGTCCATAAGAAATTCGGAATTTATCTAATAGTCTTATTATTTCCTTATACTTTGTGTGGGCGTACAGTGGAGGTACGGATGAAGATTGTCTGGTCCAATGGGGCAAAGAAGACATTTTTAAAGATTGACGAGCGATATCAGCGTCGCATTGAGTTGAAGCTTGTTGAGCTGGATGACCGCTCGGCTCCCCGGCCCGATATCAAAAAAATATCGGCGACAGAAGATCACTACCGGCTACGCGTTGGCGATTACCGCATCGTCTATACGCTTCGGGACGAACCCGATAACCATTGTTATGTTTTGGCCGTTAAGCGCAGAACATCAACAACTTACCTGCACGAGGAGAAAGCCACCTATGGCTGTTCAGCTAATTAAGGACGATAACGGAAAAACGCAGTACGTGGTTATTCCCTATGATGAATATTTTCGTATGTGCCTGCAGATGACGGAAATCGACGACGAAACCGACGACGATCTGGAGGATATTGAAGTCGAACACGATGAGCTGGATGACGTTGAACTTCCAGGTGAGGTTTGCAGCATCATGACCTGGCAGAACGTCAGCCTGCAGGCCGCCTGGCGCATCCTGCGCGGCATGTCCCAGCAGGAGGTGGCAGAGAAACTCGGCATCAGCCAGTCTGCCGTATCACAGCTGGAAGCGCTGGACTCCCGTCCGCAAAAGCGCACCCGTGAAAAGCTGGCGGCGATCTACGGCTGTAAACAGGAACAGATCAGCCTCTATTTACCGAAAGAGGGTTAACAGCACTTCGCCCCGCCCTTGCCGCCGTAACGGGCGTCCTGGCGATCGCGGAAAAATTCGTCGTAGGTCATTGGCGTCTGGTCCGGATGGTTGACGCGCATATGCTCGACGTAGTTGTCGTAGTCCGGCACGCCAATCATCATTTTGGCGGCCTGGCCTAAGTATTTGCCTGCTTTGGAAAGGGTGTCGAACATAAGTCATTTCTCGTTTGTTTCCCTCACCCCGGCCCTCTCCCAAAGGGAGAGGGAGGATAAGAAATGTAGGCCAGGTAAGCGCTAGCGCCACCCGGCACACAGGTTAATGCGCCCCTTTGGCCTGGGTGACAATCTCTTCCAGGTTTTCAGGCATCGGTTCATACGGTGTCTCTTTCGCTGTCGGCTTGTCTTCTTTCAGCGCCGCCAGCGCGGTCTTCAGAGAATACAACGCCAGTACCACGACCACCACCATAAAGAAGATGGTCAGCCCGGCATCCAGACGGTTGTTAAACACCAGCTGCGACAGCTGTGATTCCGTATACTGTGCCGGGATTTTACCGCTGTCGATCATCGCCTGGAACTTATTGGCAATCGCCAGGAAGCCCACTTTATTGTCCGGGCTGAAGGCTTTCTGCCAGCCCGCCGTCAGGGTACAAATCAGCAGCCAGGAAGTAGGCAGCAGCGCCACCCAGGCATAACGCTGGCGCTTCATCTTGAACAGCACCACCGCACACAGCATCAGCGCCATCCCTGCCAGCATCTGGTTAGCGATACCGAACAGCGGCCACAGCGTGTTAATACCGCCAAGCGGATCCACCACGCCCTGATGCAGGAAGTACCCCCACGCCAGCACGCACAAGGCCGTTGCCAGCAGGTTCGCCGGGAGCGAATCGGTACGCTTCAGATTCGGGGAGATCACGCCCAGCAGATCCTGCAGCATAAAGCGCGCCGCACGCGTCCCCGCATCCACCGCCGTCAGAATAAACAGCGCTTCAAAGAGAATGGCGAAGTGATACCAGAACGAGACATCCATCAGCCCGCCCAGCGCACCGTGAAGGATGTAGGCCATGCCCACCGCCAGCGTAGGCGCGCCACCCGCGCGGGAGATAATCGACTGCTCACCCACTTCACTGGCGATACTCGATAACGTATCCGGGGTAATGGCAAAGCCCCAGCCGCTTACCACCTGTGCTGCGGATGCCACCACGTCGGCGGTGCCCGCCGGAGCCAGAACCGCCATCGGGCTGTTCATCGCGAAGTAGACGCCCGGGTCGATAATGCAGGCAGAGACCAGCGCCATGATCGCCACGAAGGACTCCATCAGCATGCCGCCGTAGCCAATCAGGCAGGCCTGATTTTCATTCGCCAGCATCTTCGGCGTGGTCCCGGAGGCAATCAGCGCGTGGAAGCCAGACACCGCACCACAGGCGATGGTAATAAACAGGAACGGGAACAGGTTACCGGTCCAGACCGGGCCCGTACCGTCAACGAATTTGGTTAACGCTGGCATGGTCAGCGTCGGGCGCATGATCAAAATACCAATAGCCAGCCCGACGATGGTGCCAATTTTCAGGAACGTGGAAAGGTAATCACGCGGGGCCAGCAGCAGCCACACCGGCAGCACCGCGGCCACAAACCCGTACCCCACCAGCATCCAGGTCAGCTGTACGCCGGTAAAGTCGAAGAACGGTGCCCAGGTTGGGCTTTCTGCCACCCAGCCGCCGGAGATAATGGCGAACACCAGCAGCACCAGACCAATCACCGACACCTCACCAATGCGTCCCGGACGCAGGTAGCGAATGTAGATCCCCATAAAAATGGCCAGCGGAATGGTGAACGCGACGGTGTAAGTCCCCCACGGACTGTGGGTCAGCGCTTTCACCACAATCATCGCCAGCACCGCAAGGATGATCACCATGATCATAAAGGTCGCCACCAGCGCAATCACCCCGGCCGTCGCGCCCATCTCCTCTTTCACCAGCTCCCCAAGCGAACGGCCGTCGCGACGGGTGGAGACGAACAGCACCATAAAGTCCTGTACGGCCCCCGCCAGCACCACGCCGGCAAGGATCCAGATCATCCCCGGCAGATAGCCCATCTGCGCCGCCAGCACCGGCCCCACCAGCGGGCCTGCCCCGGCAATCGCCGCAAAGTGGTGACCGAACAGCACTTTCTTATCGGTCGGAACGTAGTCCAGCCCGTCGTTATGACGAACGGCGGGCGTCATGCGCGTGCCGTCAACCGCCAGCACCGTTTTGGCAATATAGCGACCATAAAAACGATACGCGATCAGATAAATGCAGACGGAGGCAACGACAATCCAGAGCGCATTGATCTGTTCCCCCCGGTTGAGGGCGATATAGCCCAGGGCAAAAGCTCCCACAACGGAAAGCAGTGCCCATGTAAGGTATTTCCCTGAGTTGTTCATAGTTGTTGTCCGTTGTTGTGGAACAGTGAGATGTTACATTTTGTTTCTAGAACAACGCGTAAAATTTAACAACTTTGAAACGCAATAATGCGTGGTCAAACCAGAGATTTACACCACAGTGTTAAGTCGATCACTTTCAGGCTGAAACAACCCCGTCGCTGTCATCGGTCACACTTCTGCGTTTTTCGTCCTGGCTCAACCTTACGGGATGATTTGTATCATTTTTTTTACGCTCAACCTCGCCAGAATGACCCTGCGCGATCGCGCGCTTACCGCTTACAAGGAAAAGGAAATGAATCTGGATCGCTACATTGAAGAGCTGAAAAGCCTGGTGAACGTGGACTGCGGCACCCAGACCATCGCGGGCGTTGCCGCCGTGGCTGGCATTTTAGAATCACTCTGGCAACGCGAAGGCTGGCATACCGGGCAGGTAAACCTGGGCGAGAAGGTTGGCCCGGGCCTCTTCGTCAGCAACAAGCCGCAGGCAGAGCAGTTCGACGTGCTGCTGGTCGGCCATCTTGATACCGTTTTTGCCCCCGGCACCGTGGCCGAACGCCCGTTGAGCGAGGACGATACGCGTCTCTACGGCCCCGGCGTGTCTGATATGAAAAGCGGACTGCTCAATATTCTGTGGGCAATGCGCGAGCTAGATCCTGCGGATAAAGATCGCCTGGCAATCGCGGTCGCGATGAACCCGGACGAAGAAACGGGCTCGGTATACTCCCACGAATGGATCGGTGCGCTGGCACAACGCTCCCGCTGCGTGCTGGTGTGCGAAGCTGCCCGTGCTGATGGCTCTCTGGTGAAAGCCCGTAAAGGTATGGCGGGCTATCACCTTACCTTCAAGGGCGTGGCGGCACACGCGGGTAACGACCCGGAAAAAGGCCGTTCGGCAATCACAGCGTTGGCAAACAGCATCGTTGCCCTGAATGCGCTGAGCGATGGGTCGCGCGGCACCACACTCAACGTAGGGGTGATTAGCGGCGGCAGCGCGGCAAACGTGGTGGCGGACCACGCCGTGGCCGAGCTCGACGTTCGCTTCTGGGAAAACGACGAGTACGACCGGGTGAATCAGGCGCTGGAAGCCTTATGTGAAAAAGGCTTTTTAGACGGCGTGACGACGACGCTGACGCGGGTCAATCACAAACCGGCGATGGCAGCAAGCGTTGCGACTCAGGCACTGATGCAGCAGGTTGAAGCGGCAGGTAAAGCGGAAGGCATCGCCATTACCTGGCAGGCGGTTGGCGGCGGCAGCGATGCCAACCACACCGCTGCGCTGGGTATCCCCACGCTTGACGGCTTAGGGCCGATTGGCGCGGGCTTCCACAGCCCGGCGGAGTGGCTGGACAAAGCGTCCATTGCGCCGCGAATTCGGTTACTTAAACGCGTCGTCTCAATGCTCTAATTTTGTACTACACCGTCCCCTCTCCCTGTGGGAGAGGGTTAGGGTGAGGGCAACAGGCCGCACAACATTACCCCAGCACCATCGTACTCAACCGGCAGGTACAGCACCGCCGTCCCTGCTCGTCGAACACCACAATCTCCCAGCTCTGGCTGGATCGACCCAGATGCAGCGGCTGACACACGCCGCGCACGGTCCCCTGCGCTACCGCACGATGATGGGTGGCATTCAGCTCCGTTCCCACCACGTTCTGCCCGTCGCGGGTCATCAGAAAACCGGCCATCGAGCCCAGCGTTTCCGCCAGCGCCGCCGACGCGCCACCGTGCAGCAGGCCAAACGGCTGATGGGTGCGCGCATCCACCGGCATTTCCGCTTCCAGCATATCGTCGCCAAGGCGGGTATAAACGATGCCCAGATGCGCCACCAGCGTGTTCTGGCTGGTGGCATTGAGCGCATCTAACGATAAATGGCGTTTCCAGATCATTACGCCCCCAGCGTGGAGCCGCCGTCCACCACGATATCCTGCAGGGTGATATGGCTGGCAGCATCGGAGGCCAGGAACAGGATCGTGCTGGCAATCTCCTGAGGACGGGCAATTTTCCCCAGCGGGATCCCCAGCTTAAACTGCTCGCCAAAACCGCGAATGCGCTGCTGCTCCGCATCGTCGCAGGTCCACAGGGTGCGCTGCATATCGGTATCCGTTGACCCCGGCGACACCAGATTACAGCGCACGCCGCTGCCCGCCAGCTCCAGCCCGACGGTGAGGGCCAGGCTTTTCAGCGCCGCTTTCGAGGCGCCATAGGCACTCATCCCGATGCGCGGCGTGTGGGCCGCGTCGGACGCCACGGTGACAATCGCCCCACTCTGCTGACGACGGAACTGGCCCATCGTCTGTTGAAAGAGGTTAAACGCCCCGCCAACGTTGACCGCAAACGTCTGCTGCCAGTCCTCCTGCGAAAGCTGGTCCGTGGCGCCCATGCGCAGAATGCCGGCGGCGTTGACCAGTATATCCAGACGTTCCTCTACGGCGAGCAAGCGCCCGCAGACATCGCTCACCTGCGCCGCGTCAGATACGTCCAGCGTTTCGGTAGCAAACGGATAATTCTCCTGCGGGAAAGCCAGATCGAATCCGGTCACCTTCGCGCCCGCGTCGGCAAAGGCCAGCGCCGTCGCATAACCAATCCCTTTACCCGCCCCTGTCACCCAGACGGTTTTGCCGGTGAAATCAAAAACCATTACTGCACCTCGCGGGAGAGTAGCGCCCACCAGGCGTCGAGGGTCGGATTTTTTGCCAGCATCACGAAATCGATATCGCCGTGGACTTTACGCCAGCGTGCGGCGAGCGCCATCATGCGCACCGAATCCAGGCCGTAGTCGATCAGGTTTTCATCATCCATCGGTTCGTCGGTTTCATCGAGTAATGGCAGGATGAGCTCACGCAGCGCCGCTTTTGAGGCCGGAACCGACGGCAACAGATCATCGGTCATCACCACGCGGCCGGAACGCCCCGCCACATAGTTGAGCGACATCAGATGCTCTTCGCGGGTGAAATCTGCCAGCGCGTCGGCAATAAAGAAGGGTTTGATGTCGCGCATAAACGCATCGGTGGCGGTGGTCATGCAGCCGATGTGGGCATACACGCCGGTGATCAGCAGCTGATTGCGGCCTGTCTCTTTCAGCATCAGCTCCAGCGGCGAGCGATGAAACGCGCTGTAGCGCCACTTCACCAGCACGGTGTCCGCTTCGTCCGGGGTCAGTTCAGCGACGATGCGCTGCTGCTCCGGGGAGCGGGTCAGGCCCGGGCCCCACATGTCATTCAGCAGGGCGCGGTCTTCGTCGCTCTGCTCTTTCGGCTGGGCGGTGTAATAAACCGGAATGTTGTGCGCTTTACAGTACGCGCGCAGCCTGGCGATGTTCGCCACCACCTGCTGCATCATCGCGCTGTTTTCGCCCCAGAAGTTCAGGAAATACTCCTGCATATCGTGGATCAGCAGCGCGGCACGTTCAGGCTCAAACGCCCAGTTCACTTTACTTGTCGGCAACTCTGCGGCAGTTGGCAGCGCATAAGCGGTTAATTTTGGAATAGACATACTCTGTTCCTCAGGCCCGGGCGCGTTCAGCGATCCACAGGCGCAACTGTTTCTTATCGACTTTGCCGACCGGCGTTAACGGCAGCGCATCCACGCTCTCCACGCGATCCGGCAGTTTGAATTCGGCAACGCCCTGCTCGCGCAGGAAGCGACGCACCTCAACCGCACGCAGCGGCTGTTTCACCACCAGAAACGCGCAGCTTTTCTCGCCCAACAGGCTGTCCTCCATGCTCACCAGCGCGGCGTGGATCACTGCCTCATGGCGCAGCAGCAGGTTTTCGATCTCTTCAGCGGCGATCTTCTCCCCGCCGCGGTTGATCTGATCTTTCTCGCGCCCCTGCACGGTGATGTACCCCTGCTCGTCGATGGCAATCAGATCGCCGGAGCAGTAAAACCCGTTGGCATCAAAGGCGCTGGCGTTGTGTTCCGGGCTGTTGAAATAGCCGCGGAAGGTGTACGGCCCACGGGTCATCAGACGTCCTGTTTCGCCACGCGGCAGCGGGTTGCCGTGCTCGTCCGCCACCCATACTTCGTCATCCGGGCACATCGGACGGCCCTGGGTGTGGATGATGCGCTCCGGGGTATCGTCGAGAGCGGTGTAATTCACCAGCCCTTCCGCCATGCCGAACACCTGCTGTAGCTGGCAGCCAATTTCCGCCGGAATACGCGCGGCAAGCGTGGCGGAGAGGCGTGCGCCCCCCACCTGCAGCAGCTTCAGCGATTTAAGCTGCGCATTGCCCGCGCCGTCGGCAATCGCCTGCAACCACAGGCTGACCGCCGGGGGTACCAGCGAGGTGACGTTAATTTGATGGCGTTCAATCAGCGGGAAGCAGATCGTGGCGCTCGGATCGTGCGCCAGCACCACGCAGCCACCAGCCATGAATACCCCTAACGAACCCGGGGAACTCATGGCGTAGTTATGGGCCGCCGGTAGCGCATTCAGATAGCGGGTATCCGCGGTAATGCCGCAAATTTCGTTGCTGCGACGGATGCTGTAGTCGTAATCGTTATGCGTACGCGGGATCAATTTTGGCGTGCCGGTACTGCCGCCTGAAAGCTGAAAGAACGCCACTTCGTCGGCGGGCGTGGGGTTGGGGATAAAATGGGCCGCCGGGTGGGCGATGGCCGCCTCCAGGGCATGTGCGCCGTTATCGCCACGCAGCAGGACAACACGCACAGAGCGATGTTCATCCACAAAACGGTTCAGGAAATCATCGCCTGCAAACAGGGCGTGCTCGCGGTCGGCAATCAGCAGCGCGGGTTTGATCTGTGCGGCGTAGGCGTTCAGCTCGTTACGTTGGTGGCTGAAAAGCGCGTTCACCGGAGCCACACCCACCTGCAGAAGCGCGAAAAAGGTGATGTAAAACTCAGCCACGTTGCCGAGCTGAACCAGCGCGGTCTCGCCACGACGCACGCCTTGCCCCTGCAGGGCGGAGGCCAGGTTATTCACCGCCTGGTTGAACGCGCGCCAGGTCAGGTGACGTTCACCGTCAATAATGGCGACGGTATCTTTCTCCGCGTGGTCGGTCAGAATGTGGGTCAGCGGCAGATCCTGCCAGTAGCCTTTTTCACGGTAGCGCCGGGCAAACTCCTCAGGCCAACGGGTAAAGGGGATGGTCATGATGATTCCTCAGTGCAAACCAAAAACGTTGAGCATGGTGGAGAGCTTCACCCCGGTTTCGCGCCACTCGCCCACCGGGGAGGAGGCTGGCACAATGCCCGCACCGGCAAACAGGCGAACGCGATTTTTAAGCAAACGCGCGCAGCGGATGGTCACCACCCACTCGCCGTTGCCTTCGCTGTCACACCAGCCAACGATGCCGCCAAACAGTTCGCGGTCGAACGGCTCCAGCCCGGCAATCAGCTCTTTTGCCGCCTGATGCGGGAAACCGCTCAGCGCAGGCGTCGGGTGCAGCAGACAGGCCAGAGTCAGGGCGTTCTCATTTTCACGGGCCTCCCCTTCCACCGGCGTCGCCAGATGCCAGAGCGTTGGGGTGGTGATCAGCTGCGGGGAAGCTGGCATGCTGAGATGATGGCTGCGCGGTGCCAGAATGGCTTTCATCGCCTGGGTCACCAGATCGTGCTCGTGGCGATCCTTCTCGGAGGCCAGCAGCTTATTACCCGCCTCGCGATCCAGCACGTCATCCGGCTGACGACGCGCAGAGCCCGCCAGCGGCAGAGAACTAAAGTGTGTCCCCTCTTTACGCAGCAGCAGTTCCGGGCTCGCGCCCAGCAGCACGCCGCCATCTTCCAGCGGCACATGGAAGTTGAAGCTGGCCGGATTCTGGGCGATCAGTCGCTCCATCAGCGCGCCGCTATCAATCGTTTTATCCGTCGCAATATCAATCAGCCGCGACAGCACCACTTTGTTCACCTGTGGCGTGGCGGTGAGCGCTGCCGCACGGGCAACCATCTCTTCAAACACGGGCTGCGGCGGGATCTCAGTGCGGGTTTCCACGCTCAACGCCTGGGAAGCGGAAAAATAGCGCGCGGACTGCTGACGCGCCGGGCGCGAAAAGGTCTGCCAGTGCTGCGGAATAAACAGGGATGAGGGCTTGCGGGTATCGAACGGGATGGCTCCCACCATCACGGGATGGGCAATGCCGCTGGCCTTCGCGTTGCGGAAAGCCTGAGCCAGTTTCTGCTGGAAGGCCCCCGACGGGTTATCACCGCCCTCGGCGGGTTCAGAGAAACGGGAAAAACAGCCTGACGTGGTAAAACTGCGGTAAGGCGACATAAAGAAAAAGCTGTCTGATGGCAGCGTGGTCGCGGTGTGCTGAACTTCCTCAGCCAGGGACGTATCCATATCATCCTCCATAAAATGATAAAAGAAGCAATAATGATTATCATTTATATTTTCGTTGGCTAACCTAATCCCACATCGCGCCGGTGTCAACCGCAGAGCGAACATCTTGTACGAGTATCGCTTGCATCCCCTCGCCGCAATCATGAAAATGAGAAGCATTAACTTCAAAGAGAACAGGATGCCGCGTTGTGAAATTCCCCGCCGTTTGCCGTAATGCCCTTCTTTTAACGGGATGTTTTGTTTTAGGACTAACCTCAGCCATCGCCGCCGACTGGCCGCGTCAGGTAACCGACAGCCGCGGCGTGCATACCCTGGAGAGCAAACCCACGCGCATTGTCTCCACCAGCGTGACCCTGACCGGCTCTTTGCTGGCGATTGACGCTCCGGTAGTGGCCAGCGGGGCGACTACGCCCAATAACCGCGTGGCGGATGCGCAGGGCTTTTTACGTCAGTGGGGTGATATTGCGAAACAGCGCAACGTGGCGCGCCTGTACATTGGCGAGCCGAGTGCGGAAGCGGTGGCGGCGCAGATGCCGGATCTGATTCTGATTAGCGCGACCGGCGGAGATTCGGCCCTGGCGTTGTACGATCAGCTCTCCGCTATCGCGCCGACGCTCATCATCAACTACGACGACAAAAGCTGGCAGGAACTGCTGAAGCAGCTAGGCACGATAACCGGACAGGAAAAACAGGCCGCCGAACGCATTGCAGCATTCGATAAACAACTCGCGCAGGTGAAACAGCAGATGACGCTGCCGCCGCAGCCGGTGAACGCCATTGTGTACACCGCTGCCGCGCACAGCGCTAACCTGTGGACCGCGGAGTCTGCCCAGGGCCAGCTGTTGCACCAGTTAGGCTTTACCCTGGCCGAACTGCCTGCCGGGCTGCACACATCAAAAAGTCAGGGCAAACGTCACGACATCATCCAGTTAGGCGGTGAAAATCTGGCTACCGGGCTGAACGGTGAAGGCCTGTTCCTGTTTGCCGGCGATCAAAAAGACGTCGAGGCGATTTACGCCAACCCGCTGCTGGCTCACCTGCCTGCGGTGAAGAATAAACGCGTGTGGGCACTGGGAACGGAGACGTTCCGCCTGGATTATTACAGCGCGATGCTGGTGTTAGAGAGATTAAATGCATTGTTTAAGTAGGCATTTTCCCTCCCTCTCCCCGTGGGAGAGGGGCGGGGTGAGGGCATCAGGCCGCACCGTCGTTCAATACAACCTCCTGCCTGAACCGGCGCAATTCTGCTAATACCATTAACAGGATCCCACCTACAACGGCTAACGCAAACCCGCTGGTGCTCGCCGAAGCCACCGGTGTCATGACGGCCCCCAGCCCACCGAGGATCGCCGCGCCAATGGCATCGCCCGTCACGTTTTGCGCGGTCCACAGGCCGTTGATGCGCCCGAGCATCCCCTCCGGCGTCTGGGTCTGGATCAGGGTGTACTGCAACAGAGAACTGATGGCGCTCAACCAGCCGAAGAGCACCAGACACAGCACACCCAACGCCCAGACCGGCATCAGGCTGAAGAACCCCATCGCGATAAACGATGCCAGTGTCGTCAACAGCATAATTAACCCTGGACGCGCGCTCTGCGCCAGCCTGCCGCTGGTTAGCGCACCACACGCCGCGCCGAGCGGAATGGCGGCGTACAGCAAGCCAATCTCTGAGGCGCTTATCTGCCACACCCCCGCCAGCGCCGGGTACAGCACGCGTACGGCGCTCGCCATCGTCAGCAGGCCACCGAGCAGCGCAATACCACCAATCAGCGGATTGCTGAACAGAAACCGGATCGCCGCCATCAGCGATTTCAGCGGATGCTCACGCGGCTGCGGCGGCGGTGGCAGAAGCGGCAGACGCAGCAGGGTTAAGGTGGTGATAAACGTCCCCGCCGCCGCGAGGCCGTAGTTCCACGCCACGTTACCGGTGGCCAGCAGCAGGCCGCCCACCATCGGCGATATCACCGAGCCAAGACGGACGGTAAGCATGGTAATTGCCCCCGCCTGCATCAAATTCTCACGCCCTACCAGCGCGGGTGTGGCGGCCAGCAGCGCCGTCACGCCTAACGAAGCAAAGAAACCATCCCACAGCCCGAGGGCGTAAATGGCGAGTAAGGAGGGTTCTGGCAGCATTGCGTTCAGGCACAATCCGACAAACCCCACCCCGCAGGTGCCGCGTGCCAGCAGGATCAGCTTCTTGCGTTCGTACCTGTCGGCCAGCACGCCGCCGATCATCAGACCGATAAACATCGCCCCGCCGGTTAAGGTGACCGACAGCCCGACCAGCCAGCTTGAGTGCGTCAACGTCTGGATCTGTACCGGGACGGCAACGCCGAGCAGGCCGAGGGACAAAATGGAGATAAAACGCGCGATAAACACGGCGCGATACGCCGGGTGCGTCTTCAGCAGGCTGAGGTTAATCAGCCAGGATTTTTGATTCATGACAAGACCTTGAGTCTATTTCTACCCATTCCATGGGCGCACATGCTAACATAGCCAAATAAGATAGATAACGATAATCACTATCATTATCACATCATGGATGTTGCTATGTCGTTTTCCTCTTCTTCTGCGGTGCGCGCGGTTGCCGTGCCCGTGTTATTGCTGCTGTTAATCCTTGCGATGGCGCTCAGTCTGCTGGTTGGTGCGAAACCGCTGCCCGCCTCCGTGATTGTTGATGCGCTCTTTGGTACCTGTCAGAGCGCCGACTGCATCATCGTGCTGGATGCCCGCCTGCCCCGTACCCTGGCCGGATTACTTGCCGGTGGCGCACTGGGCCTTGCGGGAGCCCTTATGCAAACCCTCACCCGCAACCCGCTGGCTGACCCCGGCATTCTTGGCGTGAATAGCGGTGCCAGCTTTGCCATTGTGCTTGGTGCGGCGCTGTTCGGGTTTACCTCTCCCTCAGAACAACTGGTAATGGCCTTTTGCGGCGCGCTGGCGGCCTCGCTGATTGTCGCCTTTACCGGCAGCCAGGGCGGCGGGCAGCTTAGCCCGGTACGTCTGACGCTGGCGGGCGTGGCGCTTGCCGCCGTGCTGGAAGGGTTATCTAACGGCATTGCCCTGCTTAACCCGGACGTTTACGACCAGCTCCGCTTCTGGCAGGCCGGTTCGCTGGATATCCGCACGCTGGAGACGCTTAAGGTGGTGGTCATCCCGGTGATGATTGCCGCCGCCGTGGCACTCGGTTTAAGCCGGGCGCTGAACAGCCTGAGCCTTGGCAGCGACACCGCCACCGCGCTCGGCAACCGCGTGGCGCGAACCCAGTTGACGGGATTAGTGGTCATCACCGTGCTGTGCGGCAGTGCGACGGCAGTGGTCGGCCCGATTGCCTTTATCGGGCTGATGATGCCGCATCTGTCGCGCTGGCTGGTGGGGGCCGATCACCGCTGGTCTCTGCCGGTGACGCTGCTGGCCACCCCGGTCCTGCTCTTGTTCGCTGATGTTGTCGGGCGTCTTCTGGTTCCCGGCGAACTGCGCGTTTCGGTGGTCAGCGCCTTTATCGGCGCACCGGTCCTGATCTTCCTGGTACGACGTAAACGCGGAGGTGACGCATGATGGCCCCCTCTCGTCGTTTGATCGTCAGCGTTTCGCTGTTGGTTATCGCCATTCTGATGCTGGCGATCGCAAGCCTGTGCAGCGGCGCGGTGACGCTCGATCTCGCCCAAGTGTTTAACGCGCTCACCGGCAGCGCCCCGCGCGCTGTCACGATGGTGGTGACGGAGTGGCGACTGCCGCGCGTGGCAATGGCGATGCTGGTGGGTGCCGCGCTTGGCGTCAGCGGCGCGATTTTCCAGTCGCTGATGCGCAATCCGCTCGGCAGCCCGGATGTAATGGGTCTCAACACCGGTGCCTGGAGCGGCGTGCTGGTCGCGATGGTGCTGTTTGGTCAGCATCTGACGGCCATCACCGTGACGGCGATGACCGGCGGGATACTGACCGCGCTGGTGATCTGGCTGCTCGCCTGGCGCAACGGTATCGACACTTTCCGCCTGATCATTATCGGTATCGGCGTGCGTGCCATGCTGATGGCGTTCAATACCTGGCTGCTCTTGCAGGCTTCGCTGGAAACGGCGCTGTCGGCCGGGCTGTGGTATGCCGGTTCCCTCAACGGCCTGACCTGGGGCAAAGTCTGGCCAGCCGCGCCATTGATTCTGCTGATGTTTATCGCCGCGCTGCTGCTGGTGCGGCGCATGCGGCTGCTGGAAATGGGTGACGACAGCGCCTGTGCGCTGGGGGTCGGCGTTGAGCGTTCGCGTCTGATGCTGATGCTGGTCGCCGTGTTGCTCACCGCGGCCTCCACCGCGATTGCCGGACCCATCTCCTTTATCGCCCTTGTTGCCCCTCACATTGCGCGTCGTCTTAGCGGTACGGCCCGCTGGGGCTTAACCCAGGCGGCGCTGTGCGGCTCAATGTTACTGTTGGCCGCCGATCTCTGCGCCCAGCGGCTGTTTATGCCTTATCAACTTCCGGTGGGCGTTGTCACCGTCAGCCTTGGCGGGATTTACCTCATCGTCTTGCTCGTTCAGGAGTCACGCAAGAAATGACCGATTCAACCACCCGCTTGCGCGGCGAAAGCCTTACTCTCGGTTACGGCAAAAAAATCGTTGCCCATGACTTAACCGTCAACATTCCTGACGGCCATTTCACGGCGATTATCGGCCCGAACGGCTGCGGCAAGTCGACCCTGTTGCGCACCCTCAGTCGCCTGATGACGCCGGTTGAAGGCCACGTATTCCTCGACGGCGAGCAGATCCAGCGCTTTGCCAGTAAAGAGGTGGCCAGGCGCATCGGGCTGCTGGCGCAAAACGCCACCACGCCGGGAGACATCACGGTGCAGGAGCTGGTCTCACGCGGACGCTATCCGCACCAGCCGCTGTTTACCCGCTGGCGCAAGGAAGATGAAGACGCGGTAAACCGCGCGATGCAGGCTACGGGCATTACGGACCTCGCCCGGCAGAGCGTGGACACGCTTTCCGGCGGCCAGCGTCAACGGGCGTGGATCGCGATGGTGCTGGCGCAGGAGACCTCCATTATGCTGCTGGATGAACCGACGACCTGGCTTGATATCAGCCATCAGATCGATCTGCTCGAGTTGCTGAGCGAGCTCAACCGCACGCAGGGTTACACCCTGGCGGCGGTGCTGCATGATTTGAATCAGGCCTGCCGCTATGCCACGCATTTAATTGCACTGCGCGACGGTGAAATTGTGGCGCAGGGCGCGCCGAAGGAGATTGTGACGCCAGCGCTTATCGAGCGGATCTACGGCATGCGCTGCATGATTATTGACGACCCGGTGGCGGGCACGCCGCTGGTGGTGCCGCTTGGAAAGCGTGCGCGCTGATGCCCTCACCCCGGCCCTCTCCCACAGGGAGAGGGAGTAAACCATCCCCCTCGCCGTGGGTGAGGGTTAGGGTGAGGGGAAATCACTCCCCCAACATCTTCTGCAACACCGGCCCAATCTTCTCAAACGCCTGCGGCGAAATGATGTCCACATGGGCGCAATCCTGGCTGTATACCTCCAGTTCATTTACCCACGGCGACCACGCCACCTGCGGATCCATCGTTCGCGTGCGCTCGGCAACAAACAGCGTTGCTTTCCCGTCAAACCGCGAGCTGTGCGCCGTGGTGAGCAGCCGCACCGCGTCGGCGTAGTTACCTTCAATGGCGTTGAATAGCGCGCTGGAGCCCTGCCCCTGCTGGGCGGCGATAAACGCCTGACGCTCGCGCTCAATTTCGGCCAGCACCGCCGGGTCGAGTCCGTTGGCCTCTTTTTCCGCCCAGTTCTGGGTTTCCGGTGGCCAGGTATCCAGCAGACCCAGGAAGGCGACGATTTCGCCCTGTTCACGCAGACGCGCAGCAATCCCCTGCGCCAGCGTACCGCCAAGCGAGTAGCCGAACAGGTAATACGGCCCGTGGGGCTGCCGGCCACGTAACGTAGTCAGATGATGTTCAATCACCCCATCCAGATCCGCACACTGCTGCATCGGCCCCTCCGGGCGCGGCGACTGAATTCCGGTAATGGACCAGCGCGGGCTAAGGTAGCGCGCCAGCACGCTGAACTGCCAGGCAAAACCGGAAGCCGGATGGAAGCAGAACAGCGTCGGGCCGTCGCTTTCGCGCAGCGGCAGCAAGGTTTCATAACCCAGACGCTGCGCCTGCTCGTCGCTTATCGGCGAATCCAGCAGAGCACTCAGCCTGCTGACCGTAGAGGCGACCATTATCTGCCCCGGCGTCACCTTGCGGGCGAACGTACGGCTGAGTTGTGCGGCCAGGCGCATCGCCAGCAGCGAGTGGCCGCCGAGGGCAAAGAAATCGGCTTCGATGTCGTTTACCGCGCAGCCCAGCAAAGACGCAAACGCCTGCGAGACGGCAATTTCGGTTGCACTTTCCGGTGCGCGTCCGATGGTTTTGCTGGTCAGCTCCGGCAGCGGCAGCGCCTTGCGATCCAGTTTGCCGTTTGCGCTTAACGGCAGCGCGCTGATTTGCAGTAACACCACCGGCACCATATGCGGCGGCAATTGCGATCTGAGTGAGGCAAGCAGCGCGTCGCGATCCAGCGGTAAACCGGATTCAGAAACCACATATCCCACCAGCTGACGGGCATCGCCGCCCGTGGCCGCCGCCTGGTTGAACACGCAGGCGTGCGCCACCGCCTGAGCCACGTCGGGCAGCGACAGCATCGCCCGGTCGATTTCGCCAAGCTCGATGCGCTGGCCGCGAATTTTCAGCTGGTCGTCGCTGCGGCCTAAATACTCCACCGCGCCGTTGTCCAGCCAGCGGGCGATGTCACCGGTACGGTACATCCGCTCGCCCGGCGCGAACGGATCGGCAATAAAGCGGCTGGCGGTGAGATCCGGACGCCCCAGATACCCCTGCGCCAGCTGAATGCCGGTGAGATAGAGATCGCCCGCCACGCCAAACGGTACCGGGCGCATCATCGCATCCAGGATCCGCAACCCGGTGTTCCATACCGGGAAACCGATCGGCACGCTGTTACCTGCAACTGCCGCCAGCTCTGGTCCAAATGCCGGATACCAGCTAACGTCCACCGCCGCTTCCGTCGGGCCATAGAGGTTATGCAGCGGCACGTGAGTGAGCTGCTCCCATTCGCGACAAAGTTCCGTCGGCAGTGCTTCCCCGCTGCAGAATACCTGCCTGAGGCTCTTACAGCAGTCGGCGTTTTCCGGCGTCAGCGAGGCGACAAACGCTGCCAGCATCGACGGCACAAAGTGGGTGGTGGTGACGCCATAGTGCGCAAAGAAGTGCTGCATGGCCTGAGGATCACGGTGCGCGTCCGGCTCGGCCATCACCAGCTTCGCCCCGGCGATAAACGGCCACCAGAACTCCCAGACCGACACGTCAAAGCTGCACGGCGTTTTCTGTGCCACCACGTCGCACGCCGTCAGCGGGTAGTGATCCTGCATCCATTTCAGACGGTTAACGATGGCAGTATGCCCGACCATTACCCCTTTCGGACGCCCTGTCGAGCCCGACGTAAAGATGATGTACGCCGTCTGCTCCGGCTTCGCCAGCCGCAGCGGTTCAGCCTCCGCAGCCGGTAATAGTGTGTTGTAACTAAACGTCCCAATGGACAGATCGCTAAAGCGCGGACGCTGTTCGTCGGTGGTGATAAGCAGCGACGGCTTCGCGTCCTCCAGCATCATCCGCAGACGATCGTCCGGGTAGCCGGTATCCAGCGGCAACCACGCGGCCCCCGCTTCCACAATGCCATGCAGCGCTAACGTCAGGAATACCGAGCGCGGCAGCGCCACCGCCACGCTGTCGCCCGGTTTCACGCCGCGCTCACGCAACAGATGCGCCAGTGCCACCACCTGCTCGCGCATCTGGCGATAGCTGAGCTCGATGTGCGCATCCGCCAGTGCGGGCGCGTCCGGCGTTTTGCTCGCCTGTTCCGCCACCAGTTCCGCAAGCGTGATGGACGGTAGCGCCAGCCCGGTGTCGTTGATGCGTGCAAGCTGCTGGTATTCCTGCTCTGAGACCGTTTCAACCTCGCCGCAGCGCAGGTCCGGGTTAGCGGCAAATTGCGTCAACATCGCATTCAGGCGCGCCACGTGACGGGCCAGCGTGGTTTCATCGTAGCGCTGTTTATTGGCGAGGATCTCAATGCTCAGCCCGCCCAGCTCGTCCGGGAACAATGCCAGCTCCAGATCGTTCACCGGGCCGGTGGCCAGCGTGTGGGTGGTGGCCTCCACGCCAGCGATATCCAGCTGATAATCGAATACCTTGACGTTGAGCACCGGGCCGAACAGGGCTTCATCACCCGCGGCACGCCCGCTGTCGCGCACGATCTGCTCGGCGTCGTAGCGCTGGTGGCGACGCATTTTTTTCAACTGGTTTGCCAGGCGCTGCGCCAGTTCCGGCAGGCACTCCTGCGGATGAATGTTCACCGCCAGCGGCAGCACGTTGAGCACCGGGCCAGTTGCGGTCAGCGCAGCGGAGCCCATGCGGCGCATAAAGATAAACCCGGCGGCGTAGTCCAGCCGTCCGGTGAGACGGCCCAGCCACAGCGCCACCAGCGCAAGCGCCAGATCGGTGCGCTGTACCTGTCCTGCGGCCTGCGCAAGCTGGCTGAAGGCGCGGCCATCGGCGGCGATTTTCAGGCGCAGGATGTCGGTGGTGGCGGCGCGCCCAGGTAGCGGCGCAGAGGAAAGCGAGACCGGAGAAGGAAGCTGTTTGCGCTGCTCAGCCCAGAAGGCACCGTCGCGCTGATACGCCTCGCTGTCGCGGTAGCGCTGATACTCCTCCACCACCCCGGCGAACGGCGTAAACGGGGAGTCAGGCGTGGGCTCGCCCCTCTTCCACGCGGCATAAATCGCAGCGATCTGGCGGGTAATCGCCGGGAAGCTGAAGCCATCGACCACTAAATGGTGATAGCGCTGATACCAGTACCAGTGTTGCGGACCGATCTGAATCAGCAGGTGAAACGCCAGGGGCTGACCGCTGTCGACACGAAGGTTCTGGTTAAGGTCGGCGTCCATCAGCGCCACGGCGGCGTCATGGGAACCGGCATTTACGATTTCCGGTTCAGGCAGCGTCATTGATACATCCACCCACTGCCACACCTCACCGTTATCCTCGGTGAAGCGCATGCGCAGAGTGTCGGCCTGCATCATGCCTTCGGCAACGGCTTTTGCCAGCAGCGGTGCGTCAATATCGCCTTTCAGTTCGGTGTAGTGTGCCACGCTCCAGGCGTTCGGCAGGCTGGAAAGCTGCTCCGCCATCCAGATGCCCGGCTGGGCGGCTACAAGCGGCAGACGGTTCATGCATACTCCCCCGCATAATTAGAGGGGCTGAGCGTCTGCCAGTGTTCGGCCAGCCACTGCTGGCATGCGTCCTGCGATTGCGCTTCGCATACCACGCGCCAGCCTGCGGGCAATTCGCACTGCTGCGGCCACAGGCTGTACTGCCCCTGATCGTTACGCAAAATAGCAAACTGCCCCTGCGGATTATCGAAAGGATTGCTGAATTCCATACAGACTCCGTTAGTGAATAAGCGGCTGCCAGAGGGTCATCAGCCCCTGCGTCAGCCCACCGCGCCAGCAAAGCGCGTCGTGTCCGCCGTCAACCTGACGCCAGTAAACCTGCTGCTGTGTGTGCAGTTCGTCGTAAATGGCCTGATTCGCGCGGTAAATCAGCGGCTCGTTGCGCCCGGCCTCAAGGACGATGCGCAGGCCGCGTGCGGTTTTTTCACCCGCTTTCAGTTGGGTGATAAGCAGCCCTTCCTGCTGCCCGCCGCGATGCGGCCACCAGTAAGAGCCGGACTGGCTCAGCACGCAGCCAAAACGCTGCGGCCAGTTAAGTGCGGCATAAAGCGAGGAGAGTCCACCGAAGCTCTGGCCTGCGACCACCGTACGGTCTGCGCGGTCGCTGAATGGCGTGCGTTGTTTTACAAGAGGGAGAAGTTCTTCCTGCACCGCCAGCCAGAAATCGGGGTTACAGGGCAATTCGTTATTGCGATGCGCCATATCTATCACATCGATTAAAACGTAGACGGCAGGCGGCAGTTTGCGTCCGAGGGTAAGCGCCGTCAGCGCTGGCCAGACGGGCATGCTCTCGGCCCAGAACTGGCCGTCGAGCAGCACCGCCAGCGGGCGTTCCGGATCGTCATCGCCGGTGGTAAATATCCAGACGCGACGACGGTTGCCCAGTCGATTGCTCTGCCAGTCAATGCAGACCGGCT
The DNA here is from genome assembly GCF_050031465.1 of Enterobacter cloacae complex sp. 277I4. Taxonomy (NCBI): domain Bacteria; kingdom Pseudomonadati; phylum Pseudomonadota; class Gammaproteobacteria; order Enterobacterales; family Enterobacteriaceae; genus Enterobacter; species Enterobacter cloacae complex sp. 277I4. Next base: position 1,376,263 of record NZ_JBLGWC010000001.1, on the reverse strand, counting down.
GCCGGTATGGCGTATTGGGGCGATCCCAGCCGGGCTGCACCGGAGCGTCGGGCATCTCCAGTGCAGAGACATCATGTCCCCTCCCGCCTCGCCAGCTCTGGGTATTAAGCGGGTCGGACATTGCCTGCGGCAGCAGCTTGCGCCAGCCTTCGCGCAGCGCCAGGCGATCCGGCTGCTCACCGTGAAACACATCGGGCGCAAAATCGTCTGTATTCTCTGAGGGGATAAAGCAGTAGCTGCCGCGCCACTGGGGGCTGAACTCGCCCTGCCATTGCCAGACGTCGGTATCCGGGATGCGTTCGAGGGATTGTGGGCGGGCATTTTTATGGTGATCGGTTACGCCGGTGATATACAGCCAGACGCGTTTCACCGCCGAGGTGTGTTGCGTTCCCGCCGGATCGCGCCACCAGAAGGTGACCCGATATTTCCCCTGTTCACGCACCCATTCCGGGCCGTTTTTCGACTGCCACCAGGCTTCACTTCCCGTTGTTAACACCGTCACCCTTCTAACCTCATGTTTAACAGTCTTTTTTGTTTCAGGACAAATTTTATTGATAATATTATTGATAACTATTTGCATTTGCAATAGCGTAATGCCCGCGCTGTGGGAAGCGCGTTCATAAGAAACCATAAAAGCGGGACATCCAATGAATAAGAAGATTCACTCTCTGGCCTTGCTGGTCAATTTAGGGATTTATGGCGTCGCGCTGCCTGCCATGGCAGACGACAATACCGCCTCCGCGCAGCATGAAGACACCATGGTGATCACCGCCGCCGAGCAGAATTTGCAGGCGCCGGGGGTTTCCACCATTACCGCCGATGAGATCCGTAAAAATCCGCCCGCGCGTGACGTGTCTGAAATCATCCGCACCATGCCGGGCGTTAACCTGACCGGTAACTCCACCAGCGGCCAGCGCGGTAACAACCGCCAGATTGATATCCGCGGTATGGGCCCGGAAAACACCCTGATCCTGATCGACGGCAAGCCGGTCACCAGCCGCAATTCGATTCGTCTGGGCTGGCGTGGCGAGCGCGACACCCGCGGTGATACCGGCTGGGTGCCGCCTGAGATGATCGAGCGTATTGAAGTGATCCGTGGCCCGGCTGCCGCGCGTTACGGCAACGGTGCGGCAGGCGGCGTGGTGAACATCATCACCAAAAAATTCGACGACCAGTGGCACGGCTCCTGGAACACCTATCTGAACGCGCCTGAACACAAGGATGAAGGTTCCACAAAACGCACCAACTTCAGCCTGAGCGGCCCGCTGGGCGGCGACTTCAGCTTCCGCATGTACGGTAACCTCGACAAAACCCAGGCCGATGCGTGGGACATCAACCAGGGCCATCAGTCCGAGCGTACCGGCGCCTATGCCAACACCCTGCCTGCAGGCCGTGAAGGGGTAGAAAACAAAGACATCAATGGCGTGGTGCGTTGGGACTTTGCGCCAATGCAGTCTCTGGAGTTTGAAGCGGGGTACAGCCGCCAGAACAACCTCTACGCCGGTGATACCCAGAACACCAACAACGACAATGCGCTGGTGAAGAAGAACTACGGTAAAGAGACCAACCGTATCTATCGCCAGAACTTCGCCGTCACGTGGAATGGCGGCTGGGATAACGGCATTACCACCAGCAACTGGGCACAGTACGAACACACCCGCAACTCACGTCTGGGTGAAGGGCTGGCCGGAGGAACCGAAGGGCTGTTCAACAGCGATAAATTCACCGATACCGACCTGGCCGACGTCATGCTGCACAGTGAGATCAACCTGCCGATTGATTTCATCGTCAACCAGAACCTGACGCTGGGCACCGAGTGGAACCAGCAGCGCATGAAGGATTCCACCTCCTTCTCGCAAACCCTGCAGGGCGGGACCATTCCAGGGATGAGCGACGATCGCAGCCCGTATACCTCCGCAGAGATTTTCTCCCTGTTTGCGGAAAACAATATGGAGCTGACCGACAGCACCATGCTGACCCCGGCGCTGCGCTTCGACCATCACACCATCGTGGGTAACAACTGGAGCCCGTCCCTGAACCTGTCGCAGGGTCTGGGGGATGATTTCACCCTGAAGATGGGTATTGCGCGTGCCTACAAAGCACCGAGCCTGTACCAGACCAACCCGAACTACCTGTTATACAGCAAGGGCCAGGGCTGCTACGCAAGCTCTGACGGCGTGGGCTGCTACATGATGGGTAACGACGATTTGAAAGCCGAAACCAGCATCAACAAAGAGATTGGTCTGGAGTGGAAACGCGACGGCTGGCTAGCGGGCGTGACCTGGTTCCGCAACGACTATCGCAACAAGATTGAAGCGGGCTATGCGCCAATCGGCCAGACCTCCACCAGCAAAGTCACCACCGATATCTACCAGTGGGAGAACGTGCCGAAAGCGGTGGTTGAAGGCCTGGAAGGTTCCCTGAACGTGCCGGTCAGCGACACCATCAACTGGACCAACAACATTACCTACATGCTGCAGAGCAAGAACAAGGAGACCGGCGACCGTCTGTCGATCATCCCGGAGTACACGCTGAACTCTACCCTGAGCTGGCAGGTGCATCAGGATGTGTCGCTCCAGTCGACCTTCACCTGGTACGGCAAGCAGCAGCCGAAGAAGTACAATTACAAAGGTCAGCCGGTGACCGGGTCAGAGAAAGACGAGGTCAGCCCGTATAGCATCCTTGGCCTGAGCGCGACGTGGGACGTGACCAAAAACGTCAGCCTGACCGGCGGCGTGGATAACGTCTTCGACAAACGCCAGTGGCGTGCGGGTAATGCCCAGACCACCGGGAATACCTCGACGGGTGCCTATATGTACGGCGCGGGGGCTTATACCTATAATGAGCCAGGCCGCACGTGGTATATGAGCGTGAATACCCGATTCTGATACAGGCAGTGACTTCCCCCCTCTCCCTGTGGGAGAGGGCCGGGGTGAGGGCGAGGTAAAAGCAAAACGGCAACCCCGTTGCCGTTTTTAGTGTTTGCTCCCTCTCCCCGTGGGAGAGGGCCGGGGTGAGGGCAACAGGCCGCACAATTCTGAAGGGAAAACCATGCACACAACCCACAGCACGTTCGTTCTCGCCAGCCTCACCGTTCACCGCATCACCTTCGCCCCCACCACCTTCATCGACGCCGATCTCCTCTGGCTCCCCCATCACGCACAGCTGGCTGACGCCGGACGCAAACGCAAAACCGAACATCTGGCGGGCCGCATCGCCGCCGCGCATGCCTTACCTGGCCACGCCGTTCCCGGCATCGGCCCCAGCGGCGAACCGCTCTGGCCGTACGGGGTTTCGGGTAGCATCACTCACAGCGGCACGCAGGCGATGGCGGTTGTGGTTCACCATCCTCATGCCCTTGTAGGTATCGATACAGAGGCGATCCTTTCCGACCGTGAAGCCCATGAAATCCAGGACGGTATCATCAATGCGCAGGAAGCGGCGTGCTTAACGCGTTCAGGCTACCCTTTTGCACAGGCGCTGACGCTCGCGTTTAGCGCGAAAGAAAGTTTGTTTAAAGCGCTGTTTCCGCAGGTAAAGATTTACATGGGTTTTGACTGTGCGAGAGTCGCAGCGTTAGATGATAAAACCCTTGTGCTGGTGCTTTCGCGCCCGGCTGGAGAATATGCGGAGGGCACACGTTTCACCCTCTTCTGGCACAAAAGGGATGACAGCGTGTTGACGCTGCTACAAGCCTGATGGCGCTTCGCTTATCAGGCCTACAAAGTTGGCTCGCGGTAGGCCGGGTAAGGCGAAGCCGCCACCCGGCATCAATTTAGAATGCGATTCGCTTACACATCCGGGAACATCACGCTATTCCCCGGCGCTTCCCGGTGCAGATGGATAAAGTTCAGGTGCCGTTCATACTGGTCCAGAATATCCGTAATCACCTGCTCCTTGCTGTAGTCCATCAAATCATTCCCCTGGCTACCTTCCAGCAGGAAGGTCTCCAGCCGGTAGTAGGTCGATTTGCCGCTGCGCGCGCGGTAGGTAAACCCGGGCACCGAATACTGCTGCGGCCAGATCTGATAGACAAAGTTCTGCTCGTCGCCCATATGCACCAGCAGATCCAGATGCCCCAGGGTCTCGCCCTCTTCCGGCGGCAGGTTTTTCAGCTCCACGTAGGCACCGCGTAATCGCAACTCCTGCGCCACCTCTTCCATTGCCGGGAAGCAGACCGTCTCCATCATCTGGCTGGTGTAGCGCGTGCCCGGGTAGTTCATCAGGCGCGAGAGACGCTTCTTCCAGCTCAGTCTGTCCTGGGCGCCCAACGGGCGCGGTGCGGTATCGCGGCTGGCGCTGACGCGACGGTAGTCTTCCACCTTGAGCGATTTATACAGCCCGGCCATCACAAAGAAGATCACAAAGCTGAACGGCAGACCCATGATCACCGTGGTGTTCTGCAGGGCGGAAATCCCGTTGGTCATCAGCATGCCGAGCGTCAGCAGGCCGATGGCGACCGACCAGAAGATACGCAGCCAGTTTGGCGCATCGCTGTTGATGTCCTTCAGCTTCGAGGTGAAGTTCCCCAGCACCAGCGCACCGGAATCCGCCGAGGTGACGTAAAACAGAAGGCCGGTAATGGTGGCCACGGAGGCGCTAAAGGTGAACGCCGGGTATTGCGCCAGCAGGCTGTAGAATCCGCGCTCCGGGTGCGCCATCGCCTCCTGCGCAAACGCCGCGTCGCCGTGGATGATCTCATGCAGCGCACTGTTGCCAAAGACCGACAGCCACAGCAGGGTAAAGGTGAACGGAATGATCAGCGTGCCCATCACAAACTGGCGGATGGTGCGACCACGTGAAATACGCGCCAGGAACAGGCCGACAAACGGCGACCACGCCACCCACCACGCCCAGAAGAACAGCGTCCAGTTGTTCATCCACTCCACCGGGCGGTCAAAGGCAAAGCTGTTCAGCGTCATGCCCATAAAGCGGTTCACGTAGTCACCCACGTTCAGCACTAAGGCATTGAGCAGGAACGAAGTGTCGCCCACAAACAGCACAAACAGAATCAGCCCCAGCGCCAGCGCGACGTTCAGCTCGGAGAGCACGCGGATCCCCTTATCCACGCCGGCAGTGACCGAGATGGTGGCGATAATCACCGACAGCGCGATCAGCGCGGCTTTCGCCGCCAGCGAATCCGGGATATCAAACAGCACGCTCAGCCCGTAGTTGAGCTGCACCACGCCAATGCCAAGCGTGGTGGCGATACCGAAGATGGTGCCGATCACCGCCGCAATATCGACGCTGTGCCCTATCGGACCGTTAATCTTTTTACCGAAAATGGGGTACAGCGCAGAGCGAATGGTGAGGGGTAAATTATAACGATAGCTAAAGTATCCGAGCGCCATGCCCATCAGGGCGTACATCGACCAGCCGGTCAGTCCGTAGTGGAACAGCGTCCAGACCATCGCCTGGCGCGCGGCCTCCATCGTCTGCCCTGCCCCTTCCGGCGGCTGCATATATTGCGTGACCGGTTCGGCCACGGAGAAGAACATCAGGTCGATGCCGATACCGGCGGCAAACAGCATCGCCGCCCAGCTTAACAGACTAAACTCGGGTTTTGACTGCTCGGGCCCGAGCTTCACCGAACCAAAGCGCGAACAGGCAATGCAGACAACAAAGACAATATAGAGCGTCGCCGCCAGCAAATAGTACCAGCCGAAGGTCTTCGACACCCAGTTCAGGGTGCGCCCAATCCACTCGGCAGAGAAGTCGCTAAAGAAGATCGTCATCAGGGAAAACAACAAAATCAGTCCTGCGGATGTATAAAAAACAACCGGATTGATTTTGTCCTTTTCTCTGTCTTGCGAAAGATCTGTCATCCAGTATCCCCACTATTTTTGTAACTATTAAAATCCAAATCCGCAACAATTAAGACACATTTTATATTGAACGTCCAATCAAAAACCGCTTTAATGGTTAACCAACGCTGATGAATGGAGTGGCAAAAATGCCCAAAGTGGGGATGCAGCCGATCCGGCGCAGGCAACTGATCAACGCCACGCTGGAAGCAATAAATGAAGTGGGAATGCATGACGCAACCATCGCGCAGATCGCCCGTAGGGCGGGAGTCTCAACCGGGATCATCAGTCACTACTTCAAAGATAAAAATGGCCTGCTGGAAGCGACCATGCGCGACATCACCGGCCAGCTGCGCGACGCGGTTCTGAGCCGCCTGCATGCCCTGCCGGATGGCAGCGCAGAGCAACGATTGCAGGCGATTGTCGGCGGCAACTTTGATGAAACCCAGATCAGCAGCGCGGCAATGAAAGCCTGGCTGGCCTTCTGGGCGAGCAGCATGCATCAGCCGATGCTCTACCGGTTGCAACAGGTAAGCAGCCGCCGTTTGCTTTCAAACCTGGTGTACGAATTCCGCCGCGAACTGCCGCGTGAACAGGCGCAGGAGGCGGGTTACGGGCTTGCAGCGCTGATCGACGGGCTGTGGCTGCGCGCCGCGCTAAGCGGCAAACCGCTGGATAAAAACGTAGCCCAGTCGCTCACCAGCCACTTTATCAGCCAGCATTTACCGACCGAATAACCGAGGAGAATTTATGTCCCGAATGGCAGAACAGCAGCTTTATATCAATGGTGGTTATACATCCGCCACCAGCGGTCGCACCTTCGAGACCATTAACCCGGCTAACGGCGACGTTCTGGCGACCGTACAGGCCGCCGGGCGCGAAGATGTCGATCGCGCCGTCCAGAGTGCCCGGCAAGGGCAAAAAATCTGGGCGGCAATGACCGCCATGGAGCGCTCGCGCATTCTGCGTCGCGCCGTCGATATCCTGCGCGAGCGGAACGACGAACTGGCGAAGCTGGAAACCCTCGACACCGGTAAAGCGTATTCGGAAACCTCAACCGTGGATATCGTCACCGGTGCGGACGTGCTGGAGTACTACGCGGGGCTGATCCCGGCGCTGGAAGGCAGCCAGATCCCACTGCGCGATACCTCTTTCGTCTACACCCGTCGCGAGCCGCTGGGCGTGGTGGCGGGTATTGGCGCGTGGAACTACCCGATCCAGATCGCCCTGTGGAAATCCGCCCCGGCGCTGGCGGCGGGCAACGCGATGATCTTCAAGCCGAGCGAAGTCACCCCCCTCACCGCCCTGAAGCTTGCGGAAATCTACACCGAAGCGGGCCTGCCGGACGGCGTATTTAACGTTCTGCCGGGCGTGGGCGCGGAGACCGGCCAGTACCTGACCGAACACCCGGGCATCGCGAAAGTCTCCTTCACTGGCGGCGTCGCCAGCGGCAAAAAGGTGATGGCGAACTCGGCGGCCTCGTCCCTGAAAGAGGTGACGATGGAGCTGGGCGGCAAATCCCCGCTGATTGTATTTGACGATGCGGATCTCGATCTCGCTGCCGACATCGCGATGATGGCCAACTTCTTCAGCTCCGGCCAGGTCTGCACCAACGGCACCCGCGTGTTCGTACCCGCGAAGTTCAAGGCCGCGTTTGAGCAGAAAATTGTTGAGCGCGTGGGCCGCATCCGCGCGGGCGATCTGTTCGATGAAAACACCAACTTTGGCCCGCTGGTCAGCTTCCCGCACCGCGACAACGTGCTGCGCTATATCGCCAAAGGCAAAGAGGAAGGCGCGCGCGTGCTGTGCGGCGGCGACGTGCTGAAGGGCGAAGGCTTTGACAACGGCGCGTGGGTCGCCCCGACCGTGTTCACCGACTGCACCGACGAGATGACCATTGTGCGCGAAGAGATCTTCGGGCCGGTGATGTCCATCCTCACCTATGAATCTGAAGAAGAAGCCATTCGCCGCGCCAACGATACCGACTACGGGCTGGCGGCAGGCATCGTGACGGCCGATCTGAACCGGGCCCATCGCGCGATTCATCAGCTTGAGGCGGGTATTTGCTGGATCAACACCTGGGGTGAATCCCCGGCAGAGATGCCGGTTGGCGGCTATAAACACTCCGGTATCGGCCGCGAAAACGGCGTGATGACGCTCCAGAGTTACACCCAGGTGAAGTCCATCCAGGTTGAGATGGGTAAATTCCAGTCCATATTTTAACCGGGAGGTTTTTTTGCAATTTGACTACATCATTATTGGTGCCGGCTCTGCCGGCAACGTTCTGGCAACACGACTGACTGAAGATCCGGATACCACCGTTCTGCTGCTTGAAGCGGGCGGCCCGGATTACCGCTTTGACTTCCGCACCCAGATGCCTGCCGCACTGGCATTCCCGCTGCAGGGCAAGCGCTACAACTGGGCGTACGAAACCGAGCCAGAGCCCTATATGAATAACCGCCGCATGGAATGCGGACGCGGTAAAGGGCTGGGCGGGTCGTCGCTCATCAACGGCATGTGCTACGTGCGCGGCAACGCGATGGATCTGGACAACTGGGCGAAAGAGCCAGGTCTGGAGCACTGGAGCTACCTCAACTGCCTGCCCTACTACCGTAAGGCTGAAACCCGCGACGTGGGTCCGAACGACTACCACGGCGGCGACGGCCCGGTGAGCGTCACCACCTCCAAACCGGGCGTGAACCCGCTGTTTGAGGCAATGGTGGAAGCGGGCGTACAGGCGGGCTACCCGCGCACGGACGATCTCAACGGCTATCAGCAGGAAGGCTTCGGCCCGATGGACAGAACGGTTACGCCACAGGGCCGACGCGCCAGCACCGCGCGCGGCTATCTGGACCAGGCGAAGCAGCGCCCGAACCTGACCATCCGTACCCATGCCATGACCGATCGCATTCTCTTTGACGGCAAGCGCGCCGTGGGCGTCGAGTGGCTGGAAGGCGAAAGCACCATTCCGTCCAAAGCATCGGCAAACAAAGAGGTGCTGTTGTGCGCCGGGGCGATTGCCTCTCCGCAGATCCTGCAACGCTCCGGCGTGGGCAACGCGGAACTGCTGAAGCAGTTTGATATTCCGCTGGTGCATGACCTGCCCGGCGTGGGCGAAAACCTGCAGGATCACCTGGAGATGTATCTCCAGTACGAATGCAAAGAGCCGGTCTCCCTCTACCCTGCCCTGCAGTGGTGGAACCAGCCGAAGATTGGCGCCGAGTGGCTGTTTGGCGGCACCGGCGTGGGAGCGAGCAACCACTTCGAGGCGGGTGGCTTTATCCGCAGTCGCGAGGAGTTCGAGTGGCCGAACATTCAGTATCACTTCCTGCCGGTGGCGATTAACTACAACGGCTCCAACGCGGTGAAAGAGCACGGCTTCCAGTGTCACGTTGGGTCGATGCGCTCACCAAGCCGCGGGCATGTGCGTATTAAATCGCGCGATCCGCACCAGCATCCGGCGATCCTGTTCAACTATATGTCCCACGAGCAGGACTGGCAGGAATTCCGCGATGCGATCCGCATCACCCGCGAAATCATGCATCAGCCCGCGCTGGACAAATACCGTGGCCGCGAAATCAGCCCGGGGGTTGAGTGCCAGACCGACGAACAGCTGGACGAGTTCGTGCGCAACCACGCCGAAACCGCCTTCCACCCGTGTGGAAGCTGCAAAATGGGCTATGACGAGATGGCGGTAGTCGATGGCGAAGGCCGCGTTCACGGGCTGGAAGGGTTACGCGTGGTGGATGCGTCGATCATGCCGCAGATCATCACCGGCAACCTGAACGCCACCACCATTATGATCGGTGAGAAAATTGCTGATGCCATTCGCGGGCGTGAGCCGCTGGCGAAGAGTACAGCGGCATATTACGTGGCGAACGGAGCGCCGGTAAGACGCTGAGTGGTTCCCCCTCTCCCCGAAGGGAGAGGGGACAGATCTTATCCTTCAGGCATTGCGGAAGAGTGATGGGAGGAAATTTTCCACTCTTTTCCGTCCCACGCATAGGTGAAGGTATAGCGGGCAGTCACGGTCGATTTATCGGCGAAAGTGAAGGTATACGTTCCGGTATCAATAGCTTTATTGCAGCCCAGACGAATGGTGCGGCTATCAATTTTACCGTAAGGCTTCTTCTTCAGAAAATCCTGGAAGTAATCCACGCGCTCCTGATCGGTCAGTCGCACCTGATTTGAAATTGTCGGTAGCAGAACCGCATCACTCAGATAATTTTCCGCCACTTTATGGGCATCGCCTGTTTGTAATGAGGCATTCCATCTGTCAAAGAGTGCTTCAATTTGCGGGTTATCTACCTTTACACAGTCCTGTGCAGTGGCAGCAAAAGCAGAAGACGAGGCAAGACCGAGAAGTGCAGCAAGAGAGAGTAACGTTTTCATAACCATTTTCCTTATGTGGTTTTGTTCCTGTGGGGCGCACTATCCGTTTTATTCCGCTGCGTGACAATCTCCATTACTTATTATTACGCTTTTTACAGAAGTGAGAGAAAAGGTCAGTTTTTATACCGCCACACAAGTCCATCAAAACATAACCACCGAAAAAACAATAAGTTAAATTGTAATTTTATTTTCATAAGATTTTACGCATTGAATAATTTTGTTACCTTTAATTTCAACATACAACAAATGTTGAAATTACAACTTTTTGTTTAATCTATATCATTGCCCTCAACTCATTAAGCACTCTTGAGAGGATGGCAGTATGCCGAACAGTAAGTTATGTCTGAATGTCTCCCTGGTTATCCTGAGCCTGATGCTCAGCGGCTGCGTGATCAGGGATCATCACTCCACCGATCGCCATCATCCGGATCATCATCACTGGCACCATGATCCTTCCCATGCACATGGCTGGCATGATTTTCATGGGCATCACGGCCATCGTTGATCCCCATGCACGGCTGGCACGCCCGGTTTCAGGGCGTGTTTTATAATTAACCTCTGGCGCTGCCGACAACCAGAGTGAAGACGATATCCACATGACAACTTTCCGCGTCAGAGACATTTTTATCCTGGGGTTTCTCAACTTCGCCTTGTTTGTTGGGGCCGGTAATATCATTTTTCCGCCCCTGATCGGCTTACAGGCAGGAACATCCGTCTGGTATGCCGCAATGGGCTTTTTATTGACGGGTGTCGGGTTGCCGGTGATGACCGCCATTGCCATGGCGAAAGCCGGCGGATCGCTGCAGACAATAACCCAGCCCACCGGACGCCTCTGCAGTATGGTCCTGACTATTGCCTGTTATCTTTGTATCGGACCGCTGTTCGCCATTCCGCGAACCGCCACCGTCTCGTACGAGCTGGCATTACAACATTATCACCCTGGCGCGTATGGCTTAGCCTGGTGGAGCCTGAGCTTTTTCGCGCTGGTCGTTCTGATCTCCCTTCATCCCGGCCGCCTTCTCGATACGGTAGGTAAGTTCCTGTCGCCTTTGAAAATCGTGGCGCTTCTGGTACTGACAATCACGGCGATGCTCGTACCAGCGGGGGCTCCCCTGCCTCCACAGGGTCTGTATGCCACCTCCCCTTTTTCTCAGGGGGTCACCAATGGTTATCTGACGATGGATACGCTGGCAGCCCTGGTCTTTGGGCTGGTGATTGTCAGAGCGATTCAATCCAGAGGGGTAACCTCTCCCCGCCTTATTACTCGTTATGCGTTCTGTTCCGGCCTGATTGCAGGCGTGGGCCTTGTCGTGGTGTATGCAGGCCTGTTCCGGCTTGGGCTAAGTAGCAGCGGGCTGATTGATGGGGCAACAAACGGCGCTCAGGTGCTCAGTGCTTATGTCCACTTTAGCTATGGGCCTGGCGGCGACATTTTTCTGGGGGTGTTGATGACCCTTGCCTGCCTGGTTACCGCTGTCGGGCTGACATCGGCCTGTGGCGCCTGGTTCAGCGACCATACCCGTTTTAGCTATCGAACCTGCATCTGGTTTTTTGCCATCGTCTCCATGCTGATATCAAATATCGGGTTGACCCAATTGATTGCGTTATCGGTGCCGGTTCTGACGGCGATTTATCCGGTGTTTGTTGTACTTATCGTGACCTTTTTCATGCGAACAACCTTCCACTCACCAGCGCGGGTCATTGTCCCTGCGGCATTCGTTACCTTTCTGTTTGGTCTGGCTGAGGCACTTAGCGCCGCGGGCGGCCCCTTATGGCTGACAACGCTCAGTGCCAGGATGCCGCTACATAATCAGGGTTTGGCCTGGCTGCTACCTGCTGTCGGCATACTTTGCGTAACGTTCGTGAATGACCAGCTACGGTATAAATCAAAATATCACTGAGGAATCGAGATGTTTGAAGACAATCAAAAAAAACTCTATGTCGTTGTTAACCGCACGCAGGATCCGGCGTTGCTGCTGAATGCCACGGCCCACCTGGCCGCCGGGATCATGCGCAAGGCGGATGATGCCCTCTTCCATGACTACCCAAACGCTGAAAGCGGGCTGAATGCTTATCTTAGCCATTACCCGGTCGTGATCCTGCAGGCCAAAAACAGCAATCAGTTAAAAACCGCGGCACTGAAATCTCAGGAAGCGGGGATCCCGTTTAATTTCTTTACGACGACGATGCTTGGCCCCTCCTCTGAAGCCCAGATTCAGGCAACGAAAGAAACCACGCTTGAAGCACTGGAATTCGTCGCCATTGCGCTCTACGGGGATACGGAAGCGATAGCGCCGATCACCAGAAAATTTTCTGTTTTTAAGCTGGCCTGAGAAGGTGCGCTGGCTCACACAAAACTAAACACTAAGTTTAATTTACAACTAAATGTTGATATTATTTTTCCACCCGATTTGGGTGATACAGAAGTATGTTGTGACAGGCCTTTATATGAATAGCTACCTTTTTCTTTTTATATCAATTATTTGTGAAGTTATTGCAACAACAGCATTAAAATTATCCGACAGCTTTACCCGGCTATGGCCTGCCACCGTTACGGTTCTTTTCTACCTTCTTGCGTTTTGGTCGTTAACCATTCCCATGCGAACCATACCGACGGGCATTATCTATGCGATATGGTCAGGAGCCGGAATTGTCCTGATTAGTCTGGTGGGATGGGTTGTTTATGGCCAAAAACTGGATATGGCCGCCCTGGCAGGGATGGGGCTGATCATTGCGGGTGTGGTGGTGATAAACCTGTTTTCAAATTCATCAGGTCATTGAAAAGCTCTATCCCGCCTGGTTTTATGTCATATGGTACAAATTATGATCAAAAATTTTCTCGTTATTTTTGTGGTGTTGCTGTTCCTTCTCTTATCCCTTGAAGTCTTTTTTATCGAAAAACGCCATGTTAATTATTTTCGCGATGGCGTAAGAAATGTTGAGGAGGTGTTATCTTTGTGGGAGGAACATTAAACCCGGACTGTCGTTTAATATTTAAACATTTATTACCGCCGCAGCACAAACATATTATTACTTTTGTTAAATATTCAACGTAATGTTTTATCAATGTAAAGTATTGTCGTATATTTGACAGCAGATTTATCGGATGCTTATCAGCGTTAATCTTATGAATAGGCAATAACTATTATGTACTCTCTACTGAGGTGGCTAAACTGTATTTATAGAGTATTTTATGTGTTAAAAAGGTAGATGAGTGGAAATAACAAAATCATGGATTTCATTAGGCACTATTGTCAGTCCCATCACAGGCACCTTCTTTACCAAAATAATCACGCAACATAACCATAAATATTTGCTGTGGTATAAAGGTGATTATCTTATCAAACCGGGTGATAAAATTAAGGTTAACAACAACGGTTTTATTATTTCCGAAAAATTACGTGCCGTAAACATTATACAAATTGATAAATACAGTCCGACACTCTGGCGAGTCATGCACAACATGTCCAGCTGCCCGGGTGACAGAGAGCCTGAAACCCCGTATTGCGCTTCAACAACACGATGCATTTTCAAAACCTGCCCTCACGGCAAAACACGTTTAACGCCATAACAGTGAGAAAAGATTGCCTGAGCCTCTTTTAGCAGAGGCTTTTTTAGGCGCTGCTGGCAGATCAAATCACGCTAAAGATAGCTTATCGTATAAATTATTTTCCCGTTTGCAGTTCCTGCCGTAACACTATCTTCTGTCTGGATATATCTTGCAGAAAGGGGAATAATTATACTACCTGTACCATCAGAAGGAAGTCCTCCGGTAATCGGGAGGCCGAAATCAATGATATTTGTATCTGCAGTAGCAACATCTCCTGCACTAATCTGGATCCCAATTCCCGTAGCGGCATCTGATGTACTATTATCAACTGACATGATCCCATTAGTTGCATCAATTAGTGAGCTAACGGGTGAAAATGATATAGACCATGCGTTATTTTTAAATGTGCCTGTAGAAATGGTGCCATTATCTGACGATACATTATCCCAGGAGGTCACCTGGCTTCCATTAAATACCTCGCAGTTGGTTAGATGTATATCTGACTGAACCCAGGGAGTTGTACTACCTTTTCCGTTAAAACTACTGGTGGTCCATTTTCCGAGTAAAATAGTATAATCTGGCGTAGTACAGGTCGGGAGTGACACATCTATAGAACCAGAGAATGATAATGTGAACAGGTCTACGGCACTGGTCTTTCTGCCTAAAGCCATATTCATCGTAGGAAAATTAGCAGCGTTTATTACGCCTGGACTTACCGGGCCAGTCTTTACTAAAGTAAGATAGACGCTCAACATAGAACTCGATTCAGTACAGCTGGTACTGGCAGCACACGAACCTCCTATATTGGCAGGAACAGCACCATGGGCACTAAGCATAGAATACGTTAATCCAATACCCGGGAGCCCTGTTTCATAAATTTTTCCTGCCCATGAAGACCATGATGTACTTTCCGATGGTATAACCGTGCCTGACCAACCAGATAAAGGCTGAGGGGTACTGGTCATGGTTGTTATGTAATACCACGTCGCCGCTTTATCACAATTTACAGTAACGCTACTAAATCCAGGCCGATATCGCTGCTGATATAACACTGTACCATCAGGCATATCATTACTTACTGAAATTTTTGCATAATTCAATGGTGTCGAAACAATACTCCCTCCCTTAAAAGATGACGTACTGCTTAGCGAGCAGGTTTCAGCCATTACCGCTTGTGAAATTACCATCAGAAACAGAAATATCACCGCCCCTGCCTTTACGGAAATGTTCATTCAACCCTCATCAATCAGCCAAAATGGTTACGGTATGTTTGATACATCAAGCCCACCTTAAACAGCTCGGCATCAGATTTAATATAAAGTTTATCCATCAGGCGCCGCTTATAGGTGCTGATCGTTTTAATTGATAAACCATAATGTCTGGACATGTTATGCGGCGATATCCCAAGAATAAACCAGGACAGCACGCGCAACTCCTGCGTTGAAAGTTTTAAGTGTGTTCTTGTTCGTACAAGGTGTTTTTTTGCTTCATGCTGTCGGTTTATTCTCCGGGACAGAAACTCCTGCATTTCGCGGGCATTGTAACGCGCGGTCAAATAATCCCATTGTTTTTCCAGGCAAAAAATTCTGACCAGCGATTCCATGTCCGGCCCTGCAATAATCATATGTTCATTATTGGCTGACCGCATCCACGCACCTGTCTCATCTGAACGGATTTTACACAGCGTATATTTTTTCGCTAATAGCGGATGCGAGGCGATCAATTCCACCATGGCTGAAAAGAAAAATTCATTATCAGTAAATACACAAACTAAAACTTTCATTAGCGTCCTGACGTTGTTACGTCGTATTAATTACAGATTGCGTCGAAGGTCAGCAATTTTTTGCCCGCCGTGGACGGGAGCGAATACTTCATTTTGCAGCGGGACGCTGCATCATCCGCCCAGCGAAGTTCCAGTACCCCACTTTGCTGCGTCAGACGGGCATACAGGCGCCCCCCCTGCCCGACATATCCCACTGTCTGATGACTGGCATCGATGGCACGAGCCGAGAAAGGCACACCTTCTCCGTTGCTCCGGCGTACCGTTATCAGAACCGGCACGCCTTCAGCGGCGCGATACTTAACTTTCACCACGGCACCCGCGTATGGGATCACCTGCTGGCTGGTACTGTCGAGACCTACATCATCATCTACCGAGGTGGGATCTAACGACACGCTGTTTTTCTGATAGGGCATCAGATTTGGCACCAGCGCATAACCAGCACGGTTAACGCGCGTTCCGGCGTAGCCCGGTATTTCCGCCCCTTCAGCACCTTTCGCCTCAACCAGCGCGAAGGTGTTGCCGGTCCAGGGAGAGAAAGTCACGCCGCCGGAATGCGCGACTGCGGTACCGCTCATTCCCAGAGAGCCACTCTTCCACGCCTGACCCTGGGCATAGTTTGCCGTGAGGGTGGAAACCGGCCCGGTCCACGTGCCGCCAATTTGCCCGGAATCTCCCGACTGATGCTGATGCGATGCCCCGGCATTCCAGCTAAATTGCTGTCGTTCACCTGCACTGCCGGAGAGCGCAACCTGCTCGCTGAAATGTCCCTGGCCGTCACGCGACATCTGCCCGGTAAGCAGCGGCGAGGAGATCCCTCCCAGCGGCATGTTGAAACTCAGTGTCCAGATATTTTGAAAATCGCCCCCGGCCGTGCGGCTGCGGTTAACCCCCAGATTCCAGTTCACCCTGCCCGTGGTCAGGGTGTAGCCCGCCTGATACTGCTGGTCGTGGCCTTTTCGGCCCCAGTAATCCTGCAGAATACCCGTCACATACAGCTGTCCCCATTTATCGGGTAACCCCTGGTTGAGGGTCAGCGTCATACGATTGCGGGTTTTACCTGTCCGTCCGTCTGTTCCCTCACCAGGCCGCTGCTGATGTAAAAGGGCGGCATCCATCAGAGAAAGATAATTTCCCGTCGAGTATCGCCAGGTAGCCAGGGAAAACTGCGTCTGGCTCGCCGGAATAAATTTGCTGTAACTCAGCCGGATGCTTTCTCCCCGCAGCGTCTGTTCTCTTAGCCGGGTTTGCGACCAGGTGGTATCGAATGACACCGCGCCGACAGGCGTTCCCACCGCAAAGCCGGCCTGCATGGCCTGATAAAATGACGTCGCCTGTATCCCTCCTGAGCCGGTCAGGCGGTTCGTCAGCCCCCGCTGATAGGTCACTTCACCAAATGCCGGACGTTCACTGAGATAATCCCCCCTCAGCCTGCCCGCCGTCGCGCTGTAACGGTGTGTTCCCGGGCGCAGCAGCTGCGCAACCGATGCATAGGGAACGTCAAAAAAATGTTGTGAGCCGTCCGCCTCACGTACCGTGACGTTCAGATCGCCGCCATAACCGCTCGGATACAGATCGTTGATAACAAAGGCCCCGGGCGAAACAGACGTCTCGTAAATGAGTTTACCGTTCTGATGTACCATCACTTTCGCGTTGGTTTGCGCCACGCCACGGATCTCCGGCGCGTACCCCCGCCGGGAGGCGGGCAGCATCCGGTCATCGCTGGCGACCGATGCCCCCGTAAACGCCACAGAGTCAAATAGCTGCCCGGAGGTGTTCGATTCCCCTAACGTCAGGTTTCCCTCAATACCCGCCAGTGGATGCTGCACGTAGCTGTTAAGCACGGTATATTTTTTCTGCTGCGTGCCATTCTGCTGCTGCCAGCTTAACGTCCCGTTATGGCGAAAATACCAGGAGCCGATATTCAGCCCACCGTTCAGCGCCGCATAGAGGTTGTTATATTCTCCGCCGCTATTCTCGCTGCGGTAACCATTCACGTTATAACCCAGTAATAGCGCAGGGATCCCGGCATCCCAGAGCGCCGGGCTTACCTGGCCGCGCGCGGCATGCTGCAGCAGGGCCTGGGGAATACTGACATCAAGCCGCTGTCTGCCGCCGTTAAATTCCAGATGACTTTCTGGCAGGACAGCCTGCAGATCGCACCATTGCCCGTCGTTATTTACACACAGTCTGTTCTGTTTTAACTGTAATCCTGCGACGGTCGCTGGCGACAACAGAATTCTCTGCGAGTCAGTCTCTTTTCCGCTAATGCGAATATCATCGATCATGACCAGCTTATTATTCAGGTAAATATCCGCCCGGTACCGGCCCGCCGGCAGTCCGTTTTTCATATACGCCGACAGGTCGACTTTTTCCGGATGTGAGATGCGCAAAAAATTACTGTCAAACTGTATGTCATCGTCAGCCTGAACGCCGGAAGAGAAAAACAGCGCAGAAATCACCCCGCAAGCCACGCCTGAAAGCGGTGGCCATACCGATAATCCCTTCTTCATAACATCCGAGTCCTGTGAATTAATTTTTCAGGAGACCATTTGCGGAACGCTCAGCACCATAATCATTGATATATGTCCAGGTGATATCTCCGCCGGAGGCGAGAGCATGTCCGCGTTTTATCGTGAACGTTTTTTTGCCCCAGGCAGGCACGACATCCCCCACCGTCTTCCAGTTACCGGATGCCACCCCTGCCAGAGAAACGCTCCAGGGCGTGTTATTGATTGCTTCCAGCTGCGTGGTAGATACTTTTCGCCAGCTGAGCTGCTGCGCGGCTTTTTCAGGTGTTCCGGCGAGGCCTTCAGGGCGATAAAATAATTTAATGCGTGTCCGGAAAGCCATTTGCAGTTTATTTACCGCCGTTTTATTGACCGCCGGAATTTCCAGTACATTGATCCAGAAAACCGATTCCCGGTCCCGGGGTAGCGTATTTTCCACAGCAGATATACGCAATGACTGCCCCTGTTCCGGATTAATTCTGGCGATAGGCGGCGTAATTACAAAAGGCGTATTCAGTTTGTCGGGTGATGCCTCACTGTTTCCGTCATCTATCCAGTTTTGGGTCAGCACCGGCTGTGAGCCATGATTTTTAATTTCCAGCGCTATCTCTTTTTTTCCCTGCGGATAGATAACGCGCGTTCCGGAAAGAGAGATCGCTGCCGCAGCGATATGATTAAAAAAACAGAATAAAATAAGCGTACCGATAAATTTTAATTTCATATTGTTCCATTCTGGTAAAAAACGGCCTGATTCCTCAGGCCGACGACAGACCTCAAGAAGATCACACTCCTTGTTTAATTATTGTTATATCCGTACTGTGCGATTAAATCAGAGATAAATAATACTGTACGTCACAGAGCTGGCTACTGCCCCGGATGTCGCCGCCCCGGTCGCATAATAACGGACGGCATAATTCAGCGTGCCGGTACTGGACGACGCATCAATCGTGGTTCCGGACGTGGACTGTGAAGCATAGTCACCCGCCATAATGACGGAGCTGTTGTCATCCACATCAAGCAATTCCAGCTCGACGTTTGTTGCTCCGGCGGTATCCGAGTTGTTTAAGCGCCCGGCGCTGTTAACCTGTCCCCCCGCTTCAAAAAAAGCGCGGGTTTTAGTATTTGCAGGGTCACAACCGGTCAAATTAATGGTGAACGCGGTTGCCCCCGCTGTCGCTCCTGCTGCACTTAATGCTGAGGTCGGTACGGCGGGTAAAGATACCGTGCCATCAGCACTACCATTATTTACCACCGCCGCACAGGTCTCACTGTTTACCGAACCGGTAAAGGTGATCGTCCCCGAACTCGCGGCATAAACCAGAGTGCTGGTGATGGCATAAGTGCATACCGCCAGAAATATCTTAAATTGATTAGACATCCTTACAATCTCATTTAAAAAAAGTTAAGTTGCTTATGCATTCTTAAAATGCTTCATCATTAATCTCAGCCTGGGTAATAAAGAAGACCTTCACTTTTTCGAGCGAATAGGTCTTCCCTTTATTTGACGAAATAAATTCGTAAGGGATACCCAATGTAAACAGGCTGAGTTTCAGCTGGCCTATTGCATGCCATAATTGCCTGCTGGATGACTTAAGGCCGTACTTTTCCCATACCTGATGTAATAATTCATCGCGGCTGATCTCTTTTCGGACTGCGTGCTCCAGAAGATAGGCAAAAAGATTCATCTTTGTCTTCTGAAAACGCATCCCTCCTTTTCGGGGAGCCTGCGAATTATCAATCCATCCGACAAGCAATGTTTCCCGGTTTATCCAGAGACGGGAGCCATTATTAAATTCCACAATATAACCGCTACACGCTGCCTGACAGGCGACAAGATCCCTATTCTTTTTTATACGAATACCTCCCTAAAACTGGCTTCAGGATTAATACCACTGTCACTGTGAGGTTATATTGTGTTTAGTAACGATAAATGTGTCAATCAGTGAAAAAACCAACCCCTTTAACCACATAAAATGCAAAAAAGCAGTCAAACACACCAAAAACAGAAAGAAAAATGAAGCAAAAAACCACTCCAATTTATAATTCCACAGTTTATAAATGATAATGTTGAATTGTAATTACCACTAAATTTGTGAGGTTTTTTGTCTGAAAAACTATTTTTTTTAGTGATTTATACTGATTACGAAAAGTAATAACAGCTTAACTAATGCTTCATTTGTTTTTGTCAGGCGGGAAAATGCCTCTTTCTCACCCGTCTGGCATAAGGCGGCGAACCTCAGGCAGAAAATATGCGAAAGAGCTGGTAAACGTAGTTGATGATGCAAAGCAGAACGACGGCATAAACGAAGCCTCGCTCTGACCATTTGCTCCAGCCGGTGTTCTTTTGACGATCGCTGTTCATATACCCCCCTTAACGGATGCCAGTGGGGGTATATTATAAACACAATGAGTAATAATCAACTTTTTGTTGAATTATGACTTCTCAGTTACGCGGACGATACGGGAAGGGGGACCGCCCACATGTCCCACTATTTCGACAATCACCCGCCAACACAGGGTGTTAACACCCGAGCAAGTTCTTCATTGGTCTGTTTTGCACCAGAGATGAGGGTAATATCGATAAAGTTTGCCCCCGTTGTATGAGACATATCGATCTGGGCAATCAGCCTGTCCCCTTTAGCAATATCAAAAAAGTTGGGGGTATCCCGCTCAGGGAAAATCAGCTCCACGTCGTAGCCGTCCGCAATGAGTGCGCTTCGCATACAGTGATAGCGCCCATCCAGCCCGGGATGGGCAGAAACAGTGAAGGGTTGATAGGTCGTAGCCTCGCCAAAAGGCCGTACCAGCTGGCATGCTGTCAGCAGCACTACGGCCACCATTACGCTCAGGATCTTCATCGTATTCCTTAAAAATTATGCTGTTCCGGTCTCTTTAACCGTACGGTGAGCCCTGAAATCTACGCGCACATAACACCAACATCAACTTTTTGTTGATATTTAAACATAACAGGTATAATTTGACGCTACGGAGAGGCCGTCTCAGCCAGGAATGGCAAGGGACGGAAATGAAAACGAGCGATTAAACAGAACATCTGACCATGCCGGATAGAGAGGAACACGAATGAAATCAGATTACGCGAAACATATTGAACTGATTTCCGGGCCACTGGAAGCGGCAATGGAAGCACTGGCAGGTACGTTGTCGGCGAACCAGGAGATTGTGTTGCACAACCTGACCACACCTGAACAGTCCGTTGTAAAAATTATCAACGGGCATGTGAGCGGTAGAAAGGCGGGTGACAATCTCTTATCCGGTCCTGAAAAGGACAAAGGCTTTGCTCTGCTGCTGAAAAACAGCCAGGACAGCACCCCGGTTACAGTCAAAAATTATAAAACCGTCACTGCATCCGGGAAGATCCTGAACAGCGCCTCAACCATTTACTACAGTGATGAAGGGGTACCGTTAATGGCCTTTTGCATCAATGTCGATACCTCCCCTTATGAGCAAATGCGCAAGTACCTGGACGCGATAGCGGTCAGCCCGCTTGCAGAGACGGACCCGCAGGATATGAACCTGGGAGGTATCATCGAGCAGTCCATCCAGGAAATTATTGATAAGCATTCGGTCCCGGGTAAAAAAGTCCAGAAAGCACAGCGGCTTAAAATTGTTGCGGAAATGCATGCTAAAGGCATTTTCAAAATGCGAGGCGGTGTCCAGCACGCGGCGCAGGCCCTGGGAGTGACCCGCTATACGGTCTATAACGATCTTGAGGTGATGGGTGAAAAATAACAGCCCCCGGCGCATCCCGTTTTACCAGGTTGACGCCTTCTCTGACGGCCCCTTTACCGGCAACCCAGCAGCAGTCTGCCTGCTGGACGCCTGGCCAGAAGACTCTGTTCTCCAGCATATCGCCACAGAAAATAACCTTTCTGAGACCGCGTTCGTGGTTAAACAGGACGACGGTTTCAGGATCCGCTGGTTTACGCCTGCGGTGGAAGTCGATCTCTGCGGCCATGCAACGCTCGCGGCGGCCAGCGTTCTGTTAAGTAACGAAAGTGCTGGCGACAGCATTCGCTTCTTCTCGCGCAGCGGTGAACTGACGGTGACCTCAAACGGCGGCAAATTCACGCTCGATTTTCCACAGTCCATCCCCTCTCTCATTGAGGCTCCGCAGGGGTTGCTTAGCGCGCTGGGGCTGGAAGAAGGGACAGGCGAAATCTGGCAAGCCGCCGATCTCATCGTGGTGATTGATGACGAAGCGCAGTTAGACACCCTTAACCCTGACTTTGCCGCCCTCAATACTTTTAACACGCGTGGCGTAGTCGTTACCGCTGCATCACGCACCTATGATTTTCGTTCTCGCTGGTTTGGCCCTCAGGTAGGTGTGGACGAAGATCCGGTGACGGGCTCCGCGCACACCTTTCTGGCACCGCTGTGGAGTGAAAAGTTGGGCAAGAAAACGCTGCATGCCCAACAGGGGGGATGCCGTAAAGGAGAGCTGATTTGCCATATTAAGGATAACGGGCGTATCGCGCTGACGGGTGAAGCGTGTCTGATTATTGAAGGGACCTTTATTCTGTAAGCACACGGATGTGTGTTTAATTTCTTATATTTAAATTATTCATTTCCGGGAGGAGAACACACAGCATCGGTTTTATTGTAATCCCTACGTATTATTTTATTTTGTGAGAATAATTCAATGACGTTATCCAAAAGCGTTACCGCACTGATTGCGGCGGTATCCATTGAAGTGATTGCCACAACATTATTATCGCTCTCAAACAGTTTTCAGCGTCCTGCTGTGGGAACCGCTGCGATAATATGCTACGGAATCAGTTATTATTTTTTATCCCTCGCATTACGCAGAATTCATATTGGCGTGGCGTACGCAATTTGGTCTGCGTTCGGCATATTCAGCATTAGCTATATTCAGACGCGTATTTTTCATTTTACGCTCGGGCAGAATGCATGGATGGGTTTATGCCTGGTCATCAGTGGAATAATCATATTAAACCTGGCGATTAAGCAAAATAAATAACACAGCGAACAATTATGTTTACTCTATTAACCTATCTGTTTTGGCTGATTATTTCAGTCACGATGGAAGTTATCGGCACGCTTCTGCTCCCTAAAACGGATAACTTTAAAAATATCCCGCTAACCATTCAATGTCTGGTGTGCTACGTCATTTCATTTTATGCCCTGTCGATGCTTATGGGAGCCATTTCACCTGTAGCGGCCTACGCCCTCTGGTCAGGTATGGGGATAGTCATGATTACGCTTATGAGCAGCCTGTTTTACCAGTTGCGCAGCAGCATTCTCGAAAAGGTTGGGATCTGCTGCATTGTGGCAGGACTGATCGTCATCGCCATTTGAGGAGAGACAGCATGAACACAGAACATCTTTCCCTGCGAGTGATACAGCTTCGTGATAAGTACCTGCAGGCAAAGCCTTTTGTCTCTGCACACCGGGCCGTCAGCGTCACCGAAGTGTATAAAGAAAACCCCGGGATGGATAACACCCTGTTAAGGGCGCTGGCCTTCCGCCGCGCCTGTGAAAAGGCTCCCCTGTACGTGGCCGATAATGAACTGATCGTCAGCCATCCGGCCGGGGGAGCACGGGGCGGCGAAGTCTCGCCTGAAATAAGCTGGCGCTGGGTGGCCGGAGAGCTGGATAACCTCCCCCATCGCGCGCAGGACCCGTACCAGATTGATGATGAAACACGGCGTTTGCTGCGGGAAGAGGTATTTCCTTACTGGGAAGGTCGCTCGCTGGACGAGATGGCGCAAACCCGGCTCACGACGCTCGGGCTGTGGGAGTGGTGCCACGACGACGGGATCTGCGATGTCACCATCAAAACCCAAAACGGCGGTGGCGACTCCTGCCCGGGCTACGACACGCTCCTGCTTGGCAAAGGCATAAAAGGGATTCGGGACGAAGCATCGGCA
This sequence comes from Enterobacter cloacae complex sp. 277I4, assembly GCF_050031465.1. NCBI lineage: Bacteria > Pseudomonadati > Pseudomonadota > Gammaproteobacteria > Enterobacterales > Enterobacteriaceae > Enterobacter > Enterobacter cloacae complex sp. 277I4. Next base: position 1,352,318 of record NZ_JBLGWC010000001.1, on the reverse strand, counting down.
CGTCTGGCTACACTCGATCCGACTACGCCCGACTATAGCGACGCCTTTAATTTTTACACGGCTATGCTGCATACCTGCGACGGTGTAGTGACCTATGCACAACGCTACTCGCGCTACCTGACGCAGCTTGCCGAAACGGAAAAGGATCCTCTGCGCAGGGACGAGCTGCTGCAGCTTGCCGACATTTGTCGTCACGTACCGGAACATCCGCCGCGCCATTTTCACGATGCGCTACAGGCAATCTGGTTCGTTCACTCTCTCTTTATGCTGGAGGAGAACCAGACCGGCATCTCTCTTGGCCGCGTCGATCAATATCTCTGGCCGCTGCTGGCACGCGATCTCAACGACGGTACGCTCACCCGGCAGCAGGCAGAAGAGCTGCTCTGCTGCTGGATGATCAAAATGGCCGAAACCCTGTGGATCTGCAGTGAACCGACGGCCATGTATTTTGCGGGTTACCAGCCTTTTATCAATCTTGTGGTGGGTGGGCAGAAACGCGAAGGCGGCGACGCCACCAACCCGCTGACCCTGATGATCATGGACTGCTCGGCACAATTAAAAATCTACCAGCCCGGGCTGGCGGTACGTATCCACAACCAGTCTCCCCAGCCGTTTATGCGCAAAGTGGTCGACGTCGTGCGCAGCGGGATGGGATTCCCGGCCTGCCACTTTGACGATGCGCATATCAGAATGATGCTACATAAAGGCTTCAGCTACGAAGACGCCCGCGACTACTGTCTGATGGGCTGCGTCGAGCCGCAGAAGTCAGGAAAAATGTACCAGTGGACCTCGGTGGGTTACACCACCTTTACGGCCGCCATCGAGCTGGCGCTGCGCAACGGCCACAATCGTGCCGGAAAGCCGTGCGGCCCGGCAACCGGCGATGTGACGCAATTTACCACGTATGAAGAGGTAGAACAGGCGGTGCGAAGCCAGCTCTCCGCCATCGTTCGCAACGCGGCACAGGCCACGCGGGTTGTGCAAAAACTGCACGCCGAGCATGCCCGTAAGCCCCTGATGTCATGCTTTATCGACGGGTGTATGGCGACGGCAAAAGATGTCACCCAGGGCGGCGCCTCCCTGAATGCCGGACCGGGCCTGATTTGGACCGGCCTCGCCGACTGCGTGAACTCGCTGATGGCGATCAAAACTCTGGTCTATGAAACCTCCCGCTTCACGTTGCCGGAGATCGTAGAAGCACTCGACCACAATTTTGTCGGCTACGACGAGATCCAGACCGCCTGTCTGCGGGCACCGAAGTACGGTAACGACATTCTGGCCGTGGACGAGATCGCACGGGAGCTGGTGCGTTTTATTGAGCAGGAGCACCGCCGGTACCGGATGCTGTATGCGCCGTTCGCCTTCGGCACGCTCTCTATCTCCAATAACACGCCGTTCGGGCTTATCACCGGCGCACTGCCCTCCGGGCGTCTGGCAGGTAAACCGCTCGCAGACGGGATAAGCCCGGCTCAGCAAACGGATTACCTCGGCCCTACCGCCATTATCAACTCCGTCAGCCGGATTAACGTTGAAGAGATGGACATTGGCATGGTGCATAACATCAAGCTGATGTACGGCATGCTGGAAACGACAGAGGGGCAGAACAGCCTGATCCACCTGCTGCGCACCGCCAGCGTTCTGGGAAATGCCCAGCTGCAGTTCAGCTACGTGGACGATGAGACGCTGCGTAAGGCCCAGCAAAATCCCGCCGACTATCGCAACCTGATGATTCGGGTAGCGGGATACAGCGCGTTCTTCGTTGAATTAAGTAAAGAGGTCCAGGATGAGATTATCAGCAGAACCACTCAGCGATCCTTCTGATCAGGTGTCCGGCTGGATCTCCAACATTCAGCGGTTTTCGTTACATGATGGGCCAGGGATCCGCAGTATTGTCTTTTTCAAAGGTTGCCAGATGCGCTGCACCTGGTGCGCCAACCCGGAGGGAATAACCCCCGGCAGGGAGCTCTTTTACCACGCTGACCGCTGCCTGCACTGCGGCAAATGCGCGGCGTTGTGCCCGACAGGGCTTCATCGGCGGATGGAGAATATTCACACCCTGGAACGCGACCGTAGCTGTACAGGCTGTGGCCTGTGCGAAGCACACTGCCCCACCGCCGCGATCGGCGTAGTTGGTGAGCATGTCAGCGCAGGGACGGTCTTTGAACGGGTGATGGCGGACGAGATTTGGTTCCGGCAGTCCGGCGGCGGCGTCACGCTGAGCGGCGGCGAAGTGGCTACCCAGCCCAATTTTGCCCGGGCGCTTATTGATCGACTGAAGACCGAGGATATTCATATCACCCTTGAAACTGCTGGCTATGCCTCCTGGCATGCGCTTCATCAGGCTTCCGCTGGCTGCAATCTGATTATGTACGATTTAAAAAGTGCAGACGACACGCTGCATAAACGTTTTACCGGCGTCAGCAATAAAACGATTGTGCGCAATCTTGCCCGGTTATTACAGGGAGATCAGCAGATCATTATCCGCATCCCGGTGATCCCTGGATTTAATGACGCACCGGATCAGGCGGCGAAGTTACTGGCGTTAATTGCTTCATTGACCCACGGACGGCGTAATTTTCTGGGTGTCGAGTTATTGCCCTACCACCGCTTCGGGACAGGGAAATATAAATTACTCAGCAGGGATTACGGCTGGAATTGCCATTCCGCCAATGTCGATCGCTTCCTGCATATTGCCGGGCACTATCACCTGCCGGTGAACGTCTCGGGTACGCTGGCTGGATAACGGAGAGAAAAGAATGTTAACGAACCCCCATGACAAACAGGAAAAAGTTGTCACGCCACTTGAACGCCGCGCCGTCATAGGCTCGCTCATATTTATATTCATAATCTATGCAGTGTTACTGATGACTCAATTTTAATGACTGGATTATCAGTAACGCCTTTCGGCCCGTCGTGGCTTTTTTAAATCAGGTATGAAGATGAAGAAGTTAGTTGCAGTTTTTAGTCTGGTATTTCTGTCACTTACCCTTGCAGGATGTTCAAGTGACTATGTCTTACAGAAGAAAAATGGTGAGATGATTATTACGCATGGAAAACCAGAAGTTGATGATGATAACGGTTTAATTACCTATGAAGATGTTGCCGGAAATGAACATGCCATCAACCGCGACCAAATTGTTCAGATGATCGAGAAATAACCCCTGCGGGAATGATGTGGATCGCCTGAACAGGCAACCATTTTACCCTCTTCTCTTCAGGGAAGAGGGTCAGAATGCACGAAACGCCACCCGGCAACAGATTACTTCAGCAGCTTAACCGTGGCATCGATATCGATTTCATCTTCGGTAAAGATCAGCGTGGTGTTCTGGAAGGTGGTGATCGCCAGCTTCTTCACCGTGCGCATTTCGCCCGGTTTTTTGTCGGTTTTCGGTTTGATGTTATTCATCAGCAGCCCGACAGACAGCACCGCGTTCTCTTTGTCGATGCCCGTATCCGCAGGCTCTTCTTCGCTAAACACCACGAAGGATTTGATGGAGGTGAGCTTCACGCGCTCGCCCGCAATATAGAGGTGCTTACTTTCCGGGATCACCTTCACCGCATAGGCGGAAAGGCCTTTGTTATTGGTGGTTGGCTCAAAAGTCACCGCCGCATCTTTCTTGATCAGATCAGGGTTGGCGACCTTAATCACATGAAAATAGCGGTTGTCACCGTTTTCATCTTTGATAAATCCAAAGCCTTTATCTTTAAACCACGTTGTGATTGTACCGTTCATCGCTGTTACCGCCTGTCAAATCGTCATGACTAAAGTTTTGCAGCGCGCAGTGTAATGCACAATGGCGGAGGAGACAAAAAAAAGCCCCTGCACGGGGGCAGGGGAAAACTCATGTCAGAGCTTATTAGTATTACGTTTTTAGTTGAACACCATCCCACCATCGATTAACAGAGACTGGCCGGTCATGTAGTCGGAATCTGGCCCGGCGAGATACGAAACGCAGGCGGCGACATCTTCCGGTTCGGACAGGCGGCCAAGCGTAATACGTTTGGCAAAGGTTTCGGTGCCATAGCCAAGCGGTTTACCTGCCGCCTCTGACACCTGGCGGTCAATCTCCGCCCACATTGGCGTTTTCACGATGCCCGGGCAGTAGGCGTTAACGGTGATCCCCAGCGGCGCGAGATCCCGTGCTGCGGTCTGGGTTAAGCCACGAACCGCGAATTTACTGGAGCTGTATACCGCCAGTTCGGGGTTACCGGTATGGCCCGCCTGGGAGCAGGCATTGATGATCTTGCCGCCGTGTCCCTCTTTGCGAAACGCGTCAATCGCGGCCTGCATGCCCCAGATCACCCCTTTGACGTTGATGTTGTAGACCTTGTCGACAATCTCCGGCGTGATGGATTCGATGGGCGTAGACGGCGCAATCCCGGCATTATTCACAATCACGTTGAAACCGCCCAGCGCGGTGCGGGCTTTCTCAACCGCCGCAAACACCTGGTCGCGGTCAGAGACATCCACCTTCACGGCGATGGCATTACCGCCGTTACGGATGATTTCATCGGCAACGGCTCGCGCCGTCTCATCGTTATAGTCGGCGATAGCGACGGCAAAGCCATCTTTCACCAGGCGCAGCGCAATCGCTTTACCAATCCCCTGGCCTGAGCCGGTTACGAGAGCAACTTTTTGCATTTCTCTGTCCTTATAGTGAGTCACAAAATCTGGCTGAGATGGAGCTGGCCCATCAGCAGCGGGTTATCGCTGTAGTCAACGGGAATGGCCACCACGGCCGGGCCATTCACATCCATCGCCGCACGCAGCGTCGGTTCAAGGGCATCGGCGCTCTCCACGGCAAAACCCCTGGCGCCAAAGGCATCGGCATAGGCTTTGAAATCGACCGGGCCGAACTCCACGCCGGAAAGGCGCTGGTATTTTTTCTCTTCCTGAATGGCGACCATGTTGTAGCCGTTATCCACCCAGATGATGTGCAGCACGTTGGCATTAAGACGCACGGCGGTTTCCAGCTCCATGCTTGACTGCAGGAAGCCGCCGTCGCCGGACACCGAGACCACTTTGCGCCCGGGGTTGACCAGCCACGCGCCAATAGCCCACGGCAGCGCAACGCCCATGGTCTGCTGACCGTTGGAGATCATCACCTGACGCGCCCGGAAGCTGTAGAGGTAGCGGGCGATCCAGATGTGGAAGCTGCCCATGTCGACGGTCAGGGTCACGTCGTTATTCACGATGTCCTGCATGGCCCGCACGATACGCAGCGGATGCAGGGCAAACTGGTTGAGCGAGGCACCGCGGCGATCGAGCAGATCGCGCTGATGCTGGCGATCGACCAGGATCTCTGACGCACGCTGGCTCAGCTCCAGCTTGTGATCGATCCGGTTAGCGAGCAGGTTCAGCGTTTCGGCGATATCCCCAACCAGCTCCAGATCCGGTACATAATTGCGTTCTTCATAGGCCGGCAGCACGTCAATGTGCACCAGCGTGGCGTCGCCACTGTTCCACATGGAAGGCTCATACTCCACCGGGCTGTAGCCGATGCAGATAATCAGATCCGCCAGATGCAGCAGCCTGTCGCCCGCCTGGTTATTGAACAGACCGACGCGTCCGGCAAAGCGGGTGAAGTGCTCCTGGTTCACCGCCCCGGCGGCCTGATAAGTGCTGGTGACCGGAATGCGGCTTTTCTCCAGCAGCTTACGCAGCGCCGCGCTGTTGGCAGGCTGGCTCGCCATCAGCCCCAGCAGGATCACCGGGTTTTTGGCTTTGTCGATGAGCTTCGCCACATCGTTAATGGCCGATTCGGGAGCCGGGCCCATCAGCGCCGGGCCGCTGGCCGGTAAAATCGCGCCCGTAGCGGGCTGGTCAACAATATCCTGCGGCAGGCTGACGAACGCGCCCCCCGGCCTGCCGTGCTCGGCGGCACGAAACGCATTCGATACCACTTCAGCAATCGCATCCGGAGAGCTGACTTCCACTGCGTATTTGGTGACCGGGCTGAACATGGCAACCGTGTCCATGCTCTGGTGCACCAGTTTGGCTTTATCCGCCCGCTTCACCGCTCCGCCCAGCGCCACCACCGGGTCGCCTTCGCTGTTGGCGGTGGCAATGCCGGTGATCAGGTTCGAACAGCCCGGCCCGGAGGTAACCAGCGCCACCCCTGCCTTGCCGGTCAGACGCCCTACCGCCGCCGCCATGAACGCCGCATTCGCCTCGTGGCGTACCGGGATGATTTCGATGGACGAATCCAGCAGGGAGTCAAAGACTTTGTCGATTTTCGCCCCCGGGATCCCGAACACCTGCTTCACGCCCTGCGCTTCCAGCTGGCCGACAACCATATCGGCGCCGTGCGCCCACTGACGTGACTGTTTCTCACTGTTCACGGTAGTTCTCCTGTTAGTTTTCGACGGAACGGATCGCTGCATCAAGGTTGCTGGGGTGAAGGTTGGCCTGTAAAAACGCGCTGTCGGCGGGCAGGTCAATCATTAGCTTGTGTATTTCGCCAAAGGTGAGCACGCCGCTCTCCAGCTGGTAATCCAGCAGATGTCCCCCACCCTGACGGTCGTCGGTAATGAAATGTTCGTGATAGCCAGCCACGTTGATGCCCTGCATATGCTGCGGCGTGCGGAACCCGACCAGTACCCCTTCGCGCTGGTTAAAGCGGAACACCGGCTGGTCGTCCAGCACGTCGGTCATCGCGCGGTATGGCGGCGTCTGACGCGGTACGGTACGGGTGTGGGCGTGGCGGAAGTTGCCGTCGATGCGCAGCGCGCAGAACAGGTTATCCGAGGGAATTTGCTGGTCGATCACGTCGTGGATCTGCTGACGGCTGACCGGCGCATCAAAAATTTTGCGGTACTGCGGCTGGAACCAGGTCATCACCGCGAACGGCGTTTTCTGCTCTGGCTTCGCGGCGCGTGCACTGCCGTCGGCGCGCAGCTGGTACACCTGGCTGCTGAAGGCAATCATTTCGCCGTCCAGCTCGTTGAAGGTGCCCAGACCAAAATCACCGTGTGCCAGCAGATCGGCGATGGTGGTGTCCCCCTCGTAGACGCCGCTTAGCAGGGCGCTCATTAGCGATGTCTGATAGATCACGCTGTCAGGATGCTTAGCGGAGAACCCGCGCAGGGTCTCGCATAAGCTCGCCTCACAGTCGCAGGCAGATGAGTGCATCATCATGCTCGTCCTCTTCAACTTTATTTATAAAGGTTAAATAAATGTTGACCCGATTCAGCAGAGAGTTCCAATATAGAATCCATGCTGGTTTGAGACGTTTTTGATATGGAACTTCGTTATCTGCGGTATTTTGTCGCGGTTGCACGCGAGCGACACTTCACCAGGGCGGCCAAAGCGCTGGGTATTTCACAGCCTCCTCTGAGTCAGCAGATCAAACGGCTCGAAGAGGAAGTGGGCACGCCGCTGTTCAGGCGTCTGACGAGAGGTGTGGAGCTAACCGAAGCGGGAGAAGCCTTCTACGAGGACGCCTGTAAGATCCTGGCGCTGAGCGACGCCGCGCTGGAGAAAGCCCGCGGCATCGCGCGCGGTCTGAACGGTAACCTGTCGATTGGCATCACCAGTTCAGATGCTTTTCATCCCAAAATTTTCGCGCTCATTCGTCAGTTTCAGGTACAGAACATGGCGGTGCAGGTACACCAGGTGGAGGCCAATATGTCTTCGCTGACGGCGATGCTGGCGGAGGGGGAACTGGATATCGCCTTCGTGCGGCTGCCGTGTGAGAGCAGCAAGGCATTCGAGTTAAAAATCCTCGACCGGGAGCCGATGGTGGTGGCACTGCATCGCGACCATCCGCTCGCAACAAGCGGCGATCTGGCGCTGGAGCAGCTTCGGGATACGCCAGTGGTGTTGTTCCCGCAGGAAGTCGCGCCCGGCCTGTTCGACCGGGTTTACAGCTGTTGCGAACGGGCCGGAATAGACGTACAGCACGCGCTGCAGTCGTCTCAGCTCTCGTCCTCCCTGAGCATGGTCTCTGCAGGCGGCGGCTTCGCGCTGGTGCCGAAATCGATGGCGGCCATCTCTCCGCCGAATGTCACCTACCACGCGCTGAGCTCACCGGAGCTTTATACCGATATCGCGCTGTGCTGGCGGCGCTTTGAACGCTCGCGGACGGTGAAGCGGTTCTTGACGATGATAAGCGAGGAGTAGCGGCCGGTTTGGTTGGTGGTTTTTGTAGGCCGGATAAGACATAACCGCCATCCGGCAATGCCCTTCTGGAAGCCGCCTCGCAAACCTGCAAGCAACCTTATGTAATTCATGGGCATCCCTTTTCTTCCTTTTTTTGCCGCCGTAAAGTGCCTGCGTTGCGGCACATCCGCAACCGGGGCCAGGAACCCACAAGCATGACGCGACATTTTTTACCTGAAGAGGATGCCCAATGACGACTCTCCCTGGATTTTCTTACTCGCTCGCTGAAGAAAGCGCGGTGTATCACCTTACTCATCTGCCCCTTCCCGATTCTGCGGATCTGTTCGAACTGGCAGACACCTGCGCCGCCTGTGTCAGCGTGCTGATTGAAACCGACGATGCCTTTACCCATGCCATCCTTTGCGAGCGTCTGCTGGCGGTACTGAAACGCCTGCGTGAACGTTGCGATGCAGAACTCCCCTCGCATCTGGTTGAGCAACTGATTGCGGGGGAAAAGATCGTTTCCTGTGTGCCGGACTGCTGGCAGGAGACGACGTTGCAGGTGGATTATGCGCTGGCACTTACGCGTGCGGTAAGGGGCGGTACGCAGCCTGCGGACGTGGCAAAAGACCTGACCGGGCTGCTGCACGATATGGTCTGGCTGCTGGCGGAGTTTGTGAAAGAGCCTTATATCCCGGCGCACTGAGCCAGGTAGCGGCTGATAATCCCGGACGATTCAGGCATTACAATTTCGATAGCGAATGATAAGGTAGATTTCCCCACTCACTTACGGGCAGGACAAAAGTGAATATTTCAGAGAAATATGAATGGAGTAAGAATAACTACCTGGTGAGTACAGACAGAGAAAAACTGGATGTACAGGCCATCCATCGATATTTAACGAGATCGACCTGGGCAAAAGGCATTCCTCTGGATATTGTCTCTGCGTCAGTCGAAAACAGCCTTAACTTCGGCGTCTACCATAAAGAAAATCAGATTGGTTTTGCTCGCCTGATAACAAATTACGCTACCTTCGCCTACCTTTGCGATGTTTATGTGCTTGAAGAATACCAGGGTGAAGGGCTCGGAAGATGGGTTATGGAATGCATACATAGTCACCCCATTTTTGATCGGCTCCGCAGGGTGATGTTATTTACAACCACAGCGCCCTGGCTTTATGAAAAGTTTGGCTACGAGCCGGTAAACAGAGAAAACTATGCATGGACTATTACGCGTCCTGATATTTACACCGGTGGAAAAAGCCTGACTGATAAATAGACCTAAAACAATTGCAAACGCTATCAGCCAGGCATGCATTACCGGGTAATATATTTTTAGATAAAAATGAATGTAATGATCCGCGTTGTGCTTCAGTTTGCAGATGCAGTTGGTCTGATGGTGATTTCTGTTGTATCAACGCTTTCCGGCGCCTCAATGATATGCCTTACGGCACGAGCAATGTCAGCAGGTTGAAGTGCAACAGCGCGGTAAACATCCATCGCCGCCATGGTTTCTGCATGGGTAATGGTTGATGCCAGTTCACTTTCCACTACGCCAGGATTAACGCACGTTACGCGAATTTTAGAGCTTTCCTGTCGTAAACCATCTGAAATAGCCCGTACCGCAAATTTAGAGGCACAGTACACTGCCGCCGTTGGCACAACGGAAAGTGCACCAATAGAGCCAATGTTTATTATCTGACCAGATTCCTGCGCTTCCATCAGCGGAAGCACAGCGCCAATACCCCACAGCACACCCTTGATATTAACGTCAATGATGCGTTCCCATTCATCCTGTTTGCCAGCCGAAAGCGGTGAAAGCGGCATAACGCCCGCATTGTTGATAAGAACATCAACACGGCCCCAGTTATCCAGCGCGGCCTGTACGAAGCCAGCCATAGACTGTCGGTTTGTGACATCTAGCTGCTGGGCTTTCGCGATACCACCCGCACTGCAAATTTCTGCGGCAATCGCCTCGGTACGCTCCACTCTGCGTGCTCCCAGTAAAACCTTCGCGCCTGCCGTTCCCAGCTCTCTGGCAATGCCTTCTCCAATACCACTTGATGCGCCGGTGATTAATATCACTTTATCCATAATGCTCTCCTTCAGTTGGGTTCGAAGAGATAATAGAACTTGATGATTAGTTCCAGTATCCTGCTTTTACTGGACTAACTGGTTAGCAGCGTTAAACAATGAAGATTGATCTTAACCTTTTACCCGTTTTCATGGCGGTGGCAGAGGAGCATAGTTTCATTAAGGCCGCGGTACGGCTGGGCGTTACCCGTTCGGCGGTCAGTCAGGGAATACGACGGCTTGAGGATGCCTTTGGGACAATGCTGGTCATGCGCACGACACGCTCAGTGAATTTAACGGAAGCGGGAGAACGGCTGCATAAATCTCTGTCATTACCGGTAGCCGGTATTGAAGCCGCATTCGATGATATGGCTTCTGACGATATGCCACGTGGCCTTCTCAGGATTGCAGTGACCTCGATTGCGGAAGAATTTCTTTCGGGTCCGCTAATCGCCTCGTTTGCGGCTGCGAACCCAGCGGTGACGCTTGATATTGTTGTCACGGATGAGGAGTTTGATATCGTGGCAGCAGGTTACGATGCTGGCGTGAGGCTCGGAGAAGTCATTGAAAAAGATATGATTGCTATTCCGCTTACCGGAAAGCAACGTGAAATGGTGGTTGCCTCTCCCTCCTATCTCTCAGCCAACGGCATACCCGCTCACCCGCGTAAGCTGATGCATCATCGATGCATTGGCTGGCGACCAGCCCCGAATGTTGCGCCTTATCGCTGGCCATTTGAAGAGAACGGAAAAGCGTTCGACCTGTCGATTGAACCGCAGATTACAACTAACGATCTGCGTCTGATGCTGAGGCTGGCACTTGCCGGTGGCGGCATAACGCTTGCCACTCAGGAAACATTCAGGCCGTATATTGAAGGAGGTCAGCTTGTATCATTGCTTGATGATTTTCTTCCCCATTTTCCTGGCTTTTATCTGTACTTCCCTCAGCGTCGCAATATTGCGCCAAAGCTCCGCGCCCTGATTGACCATGTCAGGGAATGGCGGCAGCAATCTGCTTAATCGGAGGCGTGGCTGCGCCCGGCGGCGCTACGCTTGCACGGGCCTACGGTGAGTGTCGAGGCGGGTTTGTTTGATGATGGCAATTGATGATTGGTTTTCGCAGGTAAGGCGTAGCCGCCACCCGGCAATGCAGCTCTTAAAGCCGCATCCTGTTCGATCAGGACGTTGGCTAATAATCTTGAAAACATTTGTCGTGCAGGTGAGTGCATTTGGGGGGATTGATCAGGAGGATCATTATGCGATGTGCTAAAGGCTTTATTTGGGTCGTAAATATTCATGATATAAAACCCGATCCTGCTACTCCTGCAGCAGGCGGTAGTCCTGCCACAGGAATGGGTCTGCCCGATCGGATAGACATAACTAATTTTATAAAAATACTGTTTCGCCACTACCAATTTTCTTCACTTCAAGCCCTTTAAATTTGATGCCAATCCCATGTTCCTGATCCAAATCGGTCGAGAACATGAACCCAAATTCATTGTCCTCATCTGGGGAAAGATAAACTTTCAGCAAAATCAAGTCTTTTGCCTCCACACCATAAATACGCTTGCTATATACCTGGGTTTCAGTTGCGATTTTCTCGAAAAAATCTTTCTGTTTCTTAATAAGAAAATCGATGTCTTTTTTCATTTTCTCATCGACCGAATCAGATTCAAGTTTTATGCACTGGACGAGAAAAGGACCAAATGCAGATAATACAAAATCGACTGAGATACCTTCATCATCTTCATAAAATTCCATATCCACTGGCATTGAAAACCTCTTTATTATGAGTTTCATACTTTTTAAAATAAAAATCACAGATCAATAGTTACATTCATTCCTGTGCTAAGTGACAAATCACAAATCCTCTCGTAAAAATCGGTAAAGTCATTACTAATTCTATAAATATTTCCACACTCATTTTTCTCAGCGATGTCAAACTTTTGGATATCATCCTCTGCATGCAGATGTGTTCTATCCCAATAATAAACACCCTGGCTTTTACTGCCATTTAATATAAGGTAAAAATTACCTCCAGAATCATCGCCAATGATTAATTTATCATCAATAAAATCAAGTTCATTTAAAAAATTCTCATTTTGACGAAAAATGTCGTGATTAGGGTTTTTCATATTCATTCCAAAAAGAGCATGAAAAGCGATAATCCCTTCATCGACATCTACGTACTCCAGCTCACAAAAATCCGGAGATTTTACAACAAAACCATTTTTCAAGCTGAGAAATTCTTTATAATCTTCTGGTAAACTGACTTTGAATTTTTCCTCCAAAATTCTAATCTCATCTTTTGTTTTGGATTGACCACATGAAATAGGCATAAGCTATCCTTAGTATATAATTCCTTGATGTTAGATAATCCACCCAAGAAAAAAATCAAACTACAATTAATTTTTATATACATAATTTATTGTAGTAATAAAGTCGGAAAAACTATCTCGACTTCTTATTTCAAATGCTTTCGAACTTGATAACAGGTGGGGGAAAATCATCAGGGAATGATTTACATCTAATTTTATTTTTTAATAATCTTTTAACAAAATCAGTAAACCCACCATCAAAATACTCAACTTCAGGTGATCTTGCTGCAATAATAGCAACAGTCCATAACTCACTATTATCTTTAGAATTTACGACCCAGAATAGATAATCCCCATTATCGGTAACTCCTAACGGAATCAACCCATTATCCTTGGGATACAGTTGATAATGATAATAATCCTTATCTGACTCAATTAGATAATTAAGGTCTTCCAAAATAAATTTATATTGTTCAAAAAAGTTGACATCTTCATTTTTACTAAAGGGGTTAAAAATAACAATAAAGTCCGCGATGCGACCTGAACCATACTCATTTATAAATTCAATATAATCAGAGGGGAAAGATAAACTATCCTCAATCAGTGGCCATTTCATTCCCTTTCCTGAATCCGAAGGGGCGACAGGTGCTGCTAGTATTGTAACCAGTTTATTTATCAACATAGCATGCGTTCCAATATTGATATGAACAGCTTTTAATCGGGCCTGAACATCTATCAAAATAACCAAATTTGGGAATCAATTTTCATTCCACAGAACTTTTATTACTAGTACGCTGTTCATAAATAAAAATCGGGAAATATCCAAGAGATACTCCCCGTAAAGAAACATTATATACCATTCCAGAAAGAAATATCATTTGCCCCTGTTGAATTTATAATTTCCGTTAGCGGGCATGCTTTTAAGAAATGCGAACCAATACCTCTGATAAATAGTTCAAAAGTATCAGCTATCGATTCCCATCCATCCATAGTTTGTTCACTTGTAATAGCATAAACTTTGCCATTATGAGTATTAAGTAAGATTGTATAAGGGTCTGATATTGCAATACATATCACACCATCTGGTCTATGCTCGCCAATCCACCAATGGTTAAACTCATCATTGTTAATCCTGACTATTTTCTCCAAATAATCATCGCCATGGCCGAAAGATATATTCCCCAAAGAGAAGTTATCAATATCATAATTATTGACAAACTCAATAAAATCCTTTGGGAAATTTACACCAAGTCTTTCCTCAGAATGCTGGATATTATTTACAGGCACCATTCTTTTTTTCAAAATCAAATCATCCATTTCTCCATTAAAAGGAGAGAACTTCTCATTCAACTTAACTTCAATTTCATTTATTGTTAACAACATAACTATTACCCTCATTTCGTATGCCAAATACCGCCACTGCCAACATGAGTACTTCCAGGTACAGGTATAGCATATGGTCCAAAATCGACATGATGATGTATTATTGTATCTCCTTTATAATTCACATGTTCAGGAAATGCTTTAATCCATGTGTCATCTATTTTTGGTGACAACCCTAACTCTTTTATTCTATATAAATTACTATTACTTAAGGAACCTGGTTGCATATCAGCCCATTGACTCCAAAATTCTTGATTATTTCTTATACCACCCTTTGAAGTTAGTGTTCCCGATTCAAATGTTCTGGTGTCTATTGAGAATGCGGGATCAGGTCTTCCGGGGAAACGGGGATCTACCCGCGTCTGGTACGGATTGTTACCTCTTACTACATCTCCCTTACATAACCCAAGCGGATCAATATATTTGTAAGGGTTTGGAGCATACGCGTAAGTGTTTAGCCCGCCATTCAACCCAATCGGATCCTGTACAATAAACCGCCCGACCTGCGGGTCGTAGTAGCGGAACAGGTTATAGTGCAGCCCCGTTTCACCGTCAGCGTACTGCCCGGCATAGCGAAGCGGTTGATGCGCCATCGCTGTGCGATTCACAACCCGTGAGAACCCTTCGCTCTGATGGCGCACCTCGCCAAAGCTGCCGTACTGGCCGCTCCAGCGCACCGCGCCGCGCTCGTCGGTCACTTCCAGCGGCGCGCCGTTCAGGTCGGTGTTGAACCAGTAAATCTCACCGCTGCTCTGGTCACGGAGATGATCCACCCGCGCCATCGGGCTCCAGGCTTCATTCGGGTCATAAATATATGTACTGCACAGCCCGGTTTGCTGCTGCTCCTGCAACAGGCGGTAGCCCTGCCACAGGAAGCGCGTTTCGGTGGTGCCGTGCGCGGTAGTGACGATTTTGCGGGTACGGCGGCCCAGTGCGTCGTAGTGATAGCGCGCCTCAAACCGCCCTTCCGGCCCGGTTCCGCGGGCGGATACCAGCCGGTTCTCGGCGTCATACGCATAATGCTGTTCATACAGCCCGTTGCGGCGGCTGACCAGGTTGCCCCAGTGGTCGTATTTCATAAACAGCGCCTGCCAGTGCTGCAGGCGGTTATCCGTGACCGGTACCGCATCGTCATTGGCGGCGAGGTTATCCGCGGCGTCATAGCTGAACTGCGCGCGGCTGTGCCCCTGTCGGGCCTCGTAGTGCTTCAGCAGACGCCCTTCGGCGTCGTAGCCGTAATCCACCTCACCGCGCAGGGTGTCGCTGACACCAGAAAGCTCACCGCGTGCGGTGTAGCGATACAGGCGTTCCAGTATCGCCTGCTCCGGCAGGGTCACGTCCGTACTTAGCTCACTGCGCTGCAGGGTACGTCTGCCAAGGCTGTCATATTGGCGGAACTGCTCGCGCGCGCCCTGGGTGCGGCGCACCTCGCGGTGCAGGCGGTCGCGGGTGAACTCGGTCACCAGCTGCTGCCCAAAGCGGATGGCGCTGACATGGCCGGAGCCATAGTGCAGCCAGGCCAGCTTTTGCTCGCCGGGCAACGTCAGGCCGGTCAGGTTACTCAGGGCATCCCATTCATAGCCCACCGCGCCGTTAATGCCGGATTCGCTCAGCACGCGCCCGGCGTCATCATGGCGGTATGCAATCTCATCGCTTTCGATACCCAGCGCAACGCCGTCGGCTGTTGGGGTGCGACGGATGCGGGTGATCTGGCCGCTCAGGTCGCGGACGTAGCGGTACTCCGCGTGGCGCTGAGTGCGCCCGATCAGCAGCCCGCTGTCGTCATAGCTGAACTGCTGGACGCGACGGGCGATGCCGCCGTCGGCGGCAGGTCGGCCATTTTCTTCGAGCGCGCAGAGGAACCCTCGCGCATCCCATTCCATATGGCGCACGGTCTCGTCCGGGCGCGTTTCGCTGAGCGGGCGGCCCACGGCGTCATAGGTGAAGCGGTATTCCGCCCCGTTGCCGTTATCGAGTCGCAGCAGGTTACCGCGTGGGTCGTAGCGCCACTGGCGCACGCGGCCAATACGGTCGGTAAGGCTGACCGGGAGACCGAGCGCGTTATAGGCCCAGCGTACCTCGCTTTCCAGCGGGTCGCGCCAGCCCGTGAGCTGGCCGCGTTCGTTCCACACCAGCGACTCGCGGCTGCCGTCCGGATGGATCACGGCACTCAGCAACCCGGCGTTGTTCCACTCCCGACGCGTGATATTCCCTTCCGCATCCTCGCTGGCAATCAGCTGCCCGAAACGGTCGTAACTGAAACGGGTCACGCTGCCGGAGCAATCGGTGCGCTGCGTCAGCAGCCCCTGGATGTTCCAGACCAGACGTACCACGCCGCCGAGGGCATCGGTGATGCTCTCAGGCAGGTTCTCTTCCTCATCGGGATAGTGATACGCGATGGCGTTACCGGCCGGATCCGTTTCCGACTGCAGACGACCGCGAAGGTCGTACATCGCCTGCGATGAAGTACCGTCCGGGTAGACCGTCCGGGTGATGCGGTCGGTCAGACGATACCAGTAATATTCTGTGCGACGGCCTGCCGGGTCCGTCTCACTGGTCATGCGGCCATACTTATCCCAGGTACTGCAGCGCATCGCACCGCCGGGCAGAATGACATCGCTGAGCTCGCCGTCGCGGTAGACAAACGTCGTCTGGCGGCCGTCGTAATCCGTGAAGCGCGCGACGTTGTCGTCGTCGTCAATCAGCCAGTTCGCCTGCGCACCATCATCACGAATGGCGCGACGGATGCCGTTTTCAAAATCGTATTCGAACGTCAGCTGTTCGCCGCCGCTGTGGCGGAAACCGACCACGCGCGGCAGACCGTCAATCTCCCGCCAGCGGTATTCGCTCAGCAGGCCGTTGGCGTCCTCGTGGGCACTCATCAGCCCGTCCTGCCAGCGGAAGCGTCGGCGCACGCTACCGCCCCGGCCGGTCACGCAGACCAGCTGGCGCTGTTCATCATAAGCGTAACTGACCAGGCAAATCTCGTCATCCAGCCAGGCGCTGGCAAGCCTGTCACGGTCGTAGCGGCAGACCACGCGCTGGCCCGCGCTGTCGGTCAGGGCATGCAGAGTATTATCCTCATTCCACTCGAAGAGAATATCGTTGCCGCAAGGTTCTGAGATGCGCTGAAGCAGTGACGGTGCGTCATCCTGCAGCGGCGCATAGTGCCAGCGCTCGCCGCTGACGTCATACACCGACCAGCTGTCGTCATGGTGATGTTCAAGCCAGTTTTTTTCGCTCTCGCAGTAGGTGCGCATCCCTTTCGGCACGTTCGGGAAGGCAATGTAATCGCCGGACGGCGCACGCCACACCAGCCCGTCCTGATAGGGCTCCAGGCGGCTTTCCCAGAACAGGCTCCAGCCGCGGCCCAGCACGCTGTCGCCGGGGTTGCCGCTGCGCCAGTAGCGCTGCCAGCGCACCGGCAAGCGCGACGGCAGAACGAAATCGAGCTCATCATCCCCGCTGAGAAACTTCTGTCCGCTGACGATATCCACCGGACGGGCGATGATCCCCGCGGCCGCTACGCCGGTCATCAGCGTGCCGGCGCGGCAGGCGATACGGGCCAGCTTATTGATCCCAGGGATTTTGCCCAGCAGCTTAGAGAGCGCCCCGACTTTGCCGGCCGCACCGCCCCAGCCGCCGAGAAGCCCGGCGAACAGCAGAGTAAGATCGGAGACTTTATAGAGCCACTCGGGCACTTCAGACTGAATGGGCAGGGTTTGCTGCGGATCGCCGCCGATGAAGACGTTGTCCGAGCCGGTCATCACCTTCGCGTCGCAGGTGGTGCGATCCCCGATGCGGGACGCAGGCTGGCTGTTAATCGAGACGCGCTTAGAGCCTTCGGCCATCTGCTGCGAGCCGTCGTCCGAGCACTTCACCGCGCTGTCCGTCGCGATGGCGGCGGGTTTGCTGTTGATAAACACATTGGGCGAGCCGGAGGTGATGACACCTTTCTTCGTCATACTGGATGCCCCGGCGTCGGCGATACTGTCCCGGGCGGCGGTCGCCAGCTCCCCGGTGTAATACCCCACGGCCAGGCTTGCGCCGACGAGCAGCACACCCACGCCAAGGCAGGATGCGCCGAGACCGGCAATAAACATCGCCCCCGCCAGAATGCCCCCGGCGGCGGCAATCAGACCACCGACAATCGTTCCGGCAATCATCCCGGCCAGCGCACCGGAGTGGCCGATATCATCACCAACGCGTGCAGCTTCAAACATAACGACTATCCCTGGTGTTAATGGTGGAAGCGAAAGCTCCTGAGAAGATCGCCGAACAGCGCGCAGTCCGTATCGCCCAGCGTACGGGTGCAGGTCATGGTGAACACCAGAATGTTATCGCCCTCGGCATTAAACACGGCCTGCTGCTGCCAGATGCGTTTCCCGTCGCGCAGATAGCTGGCGTGGACAATTTCACCCTGCAAAAGGCCGTCGCCGAGCGTTGCGGCACTGCGTTCACCCTGCTTCCAGCCCTTGAGATGTTTTTCCATCAGGGCGAGCTGGCGATCGATATACGCGGCAAGCGCTTCGCCGGGGTTGAGGGTATCACGGGAGATGTTGAATGCTGGCGCATCCGCTGCAGGCGGCGCGAAGACATTGACGGTACGATCCCGATAGCCCTCAGGAAAAGCGATCATTCCTTCATTAAACAGGCACTGCGAAGATGGTTCTGACATTGAGCGGGTCCCACCACATTTTTTCAGAAGCGGTAAGTTTCGCATATGTGTTTAAGGCTGACTATCCCCAGATTATTGTCCCACCGCCACGCTCGCCGACAGGCCCGCCACCAGCTCAACCCCCTTCGGTAATGTGTCGATATGAATGCGCACCGGTACGCGCTGCGCCAGCCGCACCCAGCTGAAGGTGGGCTCCACGTCGGGCAGACCCAGCCCGCCGGTCTCGTCGTTGTTATCGCCAATCCCATGACCGATGCTCTCCACGTGCCCCGTGAGTACAGGGTCATAACCCATCAGCGGCAAGTGCGCCATGATAATTGGCCGCCGCGACGACGCTTAACGTCAGCGTATAGCGAGCCAGTAAAGAGAGCAGTGATTTCATGACTATAACCTTCTCTTACGAAACGTAGTTTCACTTAGATTTAATACTTGTTGTGCATGTGGTCATTGTTTGTAAAATGACCGCAGGGATTATTTCCATATAAAGTAGAGGGATTTATGCAGCAATACACCAACGAGATCACGCCTGAAATCCGAGAATCCTCCTCACAGGAACACTACGACGAAGATTTTTTAGCAAGCTGTGACAGCAAGACACGTGAAGAGCTTGAGGATTTTAATAAACAAGTTAGTCGCCCATTAGCCTCCATTTTCCGATTCGCTGTAGTGGGAAGCATCACCCGCAACAGGGGAGTGATCCGCAATGCTTCGACAGGCAGTCCAACTGGTGGGTATAAGATGGCGCGGGTTGGAGATAGAGTTGTTTACGCTGACGGCAGTGAAGCCACTATTATTTCCGGTGCAGGTGTAGCGCGTTTAATGCAAGGCGCATCTGCGGCACTGGTTGGCAGTATGCTCGATAACGGAGAAGAAATAATCTCAACACCACAGTCCAGCGGCAGACTGGTATTTCGTGAAGGTGATACATTCCCGAAAGGATTCTTAACCATGCCAGGGAGTAAGCACTGATGGGCGTTAAGGGGTACTTTTTATTCAGGGGCGATAAGACAGTATGCGGCGGTAGGATTATTGAAGGATGGAGTGATCATCAGTTTTTCGGTAAAGACATGTCCTGTGAAGGTCATCAAGTGACCTGTGGTAAATATCCAGGTCGTTACCGTATCTGTGGCGGGCTTGATACCGACTATATACATGGTAAAAGGATCGCCGGAACGCTGCACAGCTATAGCTCCTGCCCCTGCAAATCGAAATTCGTTCCTTCAAACTTTGACGATGGTTACGAACTTGGTGGAGAAGAAACAGTAACACACACTGATCTGTCTCACCCCGTAGGGATTCCTGTACTCCCAGAACCGATTGAATCAGAACCGGAACAACACGCCCAGACAGCGAAGAAGAAAACAGGCATAGACGCTGGTTTTGCCGTTCTCCCCTATGGCGGCACTACAGAAGCCTGGCAACGTCTGCTATTCACCGAAAACCCGCCAGCGCGAGCAAAGGAACTATTCGCTACGCTGAACGGCCCCGATGAAAAATACAAAGCTGGTTCGATTATGCTTCTGGTTGATCCTGAAAAGCAGGACGAGGAACAGATTGCCCACATGAAAGCCGCGAAAGCGAGGGTTGATGCAGCGTTAGAACCACTGACTATCCATGAAGCTAACTTTCTTCATAAGAACAAAGACACCATTGATCTGTTTACTTCACGTGCCAGTACGACAGCCGGGGTTGCTTCAGATGCTGCTGGTAAATACTTTGAGAAGATCGAAAATGTTTTGACCAGGATTCAGCAAGCGTACAAAAATCAGTACATTACCAGTGGCTCACTGATCAGCGAACAGTTCTATGTGCAGAGGCGGCAGCTATTCGGTGAACTTGATAGCATTCTCACTGATTTCACCCGTCACAAACTCGCCTTGCAAGACTACCCGGACATCAAGCGAGCATTAGGACTATCGACCAGTTCTATCACTCACCGCTGGAATCAAACGGGGGTTGCTGACATTGAAGGCTACGCCACCTTCATGGAGAACGCAGCAAAATACGTGAAGATGATGAAAGCAGTTGGCTATGTCGGTATTGCTCTCGATGGCGCTAACAGGCTGGACAAAGTTTATGAAGCCTGCACCGTTGGGAGCGATTGTGAAAAAGCGGCATTTACTCAGGTCGGCGGATTCAGTGTTGGTACTGCTGCGGGTATTTACACATCCTCAGCAGTGTATAGTGGAGCCACTGCGGCATGTGCGGTAGTGCTCGGCGCGTTAACTGTAGAAGTCGGAGCCGTTGGCGCGTTAGCATGTGGCGTAATAGTTTCTGGAGCCGTTGGGTATGGTGTCGGTGAAGTTGGCAGCAACGTTGGGGAGTTTGCAGGAGAGAAAATTTACGAGGTTGTTAAATAAATGTTCACTCTATCTGATCTGATTATCTGCGGATTCGCGGGGTTAAGCCTCTGCTGTGGTATCGCGGTCACGTTCCTCTCATTTCTCAACAAAAAGCGCTTCTCCGCGATCTGCACGCTGTATAAAGAAAAGTTTGGTTCTCTCCCTGCCGGATCGATTATCTTCGATAATGCCGATTCTATAGGGTTTAGCTCAGGTTACGCAGCGAAGATCAACTTTATCGTGAACCCTTTGATCTTTGGTAAAAGCTCAGTTGACAGTACAAATGATGATGTTGCATTCATCAAAGACTTGCCACCTCACCTCAAAAACTGGTTTATCGTCGAGTATGCTTTCTCCGCTTTAGGATTGGTATCAATCGTTATCGCCGGAGCAGTGTTGTATTTTCGATAGCATCCCTTTAAGCAAAAATACAGGAACAAATTGATTTTAAATATATTTTTATTTTATTTGCGCGCCTGATGCAGCGCGAGACCGGGCTGAGCTTTGGGCGATGGCGGCAGCAGCTGCACCTGATTATTGCCCTGCAGGAGCTGGCGAGCGGTGCCCCGGTGCAGAATGTGGCAACAAAACTCGGGTATGAATCCGTGAATGCGTTTATCACCATGTTTCGCAAAGCAATGGGCACCACGCCCGCGCACTACTTTGCCGAACGGAAAAACAGCGGCCGTTAGCCCGGCCCCTCGCTCCCCGCCGCCAGCAGCGGCACTATCACATCGCTGATGGGCACCGGAATACCGTGCGCGTGCGCGCGGCCATAGCGCTGGATCACGCCGTTGCGGATATCCCACTCCAGTGGGCGGTTGGCCTGGCGGTCGGCAAGGATCGAGGTGCCTAAATCGGCCGGTGCGCGCTGGAAGTTCGCCAGGATCTCCTGCGCAACGTCATCATTGAGCGCTGCCCCCTCGGCACGGGCGACAGCAAGGCCTTCGCGCAGATACGCCAGCCCCAGCGCGCTGATATCCTCGCGCGAAAACATCCCGGCACGACGGTTGGCCAGCACCATCAGCCCGGCCACCGCGTTTTGCAGCAGCTTGCGCCAGGCGACAGTGGCGAAATCAGCCGACAGCTCAACCGCACAGCGTGTGCCCTGCAACGCGTCTACCACCCGTTTTGCCTGCGGAACGTCCGGCAGCGTCAGGCGCGGTTTGGCGCGCAGCCAGACGGAGGCATCCGGCTCACGCTGCGCCGGGAACCAGACCACCGACGGCAGCACCGTTGCGCCATTAACCCACGGCTCCAACTGGGCTTTCTGCTCCACGCCGTTTTGCAGGGCGCAGACCACTGTGTTTTCATCGCACAGGGCGCGCAGCCACCCGGCGCTGTCGGCGTTCTGCGTCGTTTTTACCGCCACAAAAACCAGATCGGCGGGACGCGTGACGACGGACGGGTCGATTAATACCGGACCCGGCACGACCGTTTCACCTTCGTCGTCGCGCAGACGCAGTTCAGGATGTGCGGTGCGTCCGCACAACTGCGGCGTGCGACCAGCGTCATGTAGCACCGCGGCGATAGTGGTACCAATTGCACCAGGACCAATCAGCGCAACCACTGGATTGTCAGACATGGTTAACTCCCCTTTTCGCTAAGCCTGCTAACAGTTATACCACTGTAAAAAGTGAGCGCCACGTCGTTGTCTATACTCAACACACGACAGACAACGGAGTGCGCCATGCCTTTACCCGATTTCAAATCCTCTGAACCCTATACCCTTGGCATCGAACTCGAGCTGCAGGTGGTTAACCCACCGGGATACGATCTGAGCCAGGACTCTTCCGCGCTTATCGCCGCCGTTAAAGACGACATCAAAGGCGGTGAAGTTAAACACGATATCACCGAAAGCATGCTTGAGATTGCCACCGGCGTGTGCCAGAACATCGATCAGGCGGCGGCACAGTTCTCCATGATGCAGCAGAGCATTTTGCGAGCGGCGGCGGAGCATCATATTCAGATCTGCGGCGGCGGGACGCATCCGTTCCAGAAGTGGCAGCGGCAGGAGGTGTGCGATGACGAGCGCTACAACATCACGCTGGAGCGCTTTGGCTATCTGATTTTACAGGCGACGGTGTTTGGCCAGCACGTGCATGTCGGGTGCCGGACCGGCGATGACGCGATTTATCTGCTGCATGGCCTGTCACGCTTTGTCCCGCACTTTATCGCCCTGGCCGCCGCATCACCCTACATGCAGGGCACGGACACGAAGTTTGCCTCCTCGCGACTCAATATCTTTTCCGGGTTCCCGGATAACGGGCAGATGCCGTGGGTCAACAACTGGCAGGAGTTCGAGGGGCTGTTTCGCCGCCTGAGCTCAACCAGCATGATCGACAGCATTAAAGATCTGCACTGGGACATCCGCCCCAGCCCACATTTTGGCACCGTTGAGGTGCGGGTGATGGATACGCCGCTGACGCTCGGCCATGCGATCAATATCGCCGGGCTGATCCAGGCGACATCCCACTGGCTGCTGACCACCCGGCCGTATAAGCATCAGGAGAGGGATTTTCTGCTGTATCGCTTTAACCGTTTTCAGGCGTGTCGCTACGGGCTTGAGGGCATACTGACGGACGTGCATACCGGCGAGCATAAGACGGTGGCGGAAGATCTTGCCTGGCTGCTGGAGCAGGTTGCGCCATCGGCCGAGAAACTCGGCGCGACGAGCGCGATTAAGGAACTTGCCCTGCTGTTAAAGCAGGGCAAGAGCGAGGCGCAGCGCATGCGGGACTTTATCGCCGACGGCGGCTCGCTTATTTCTCTGGTTCAGAAGCACTGCGAGCTGTGGGCGACGAGTCCGTAAGGCTATGCCCCCACTCGCGCAGGCGCTGGAACAGCACAAACAGTGCGGGGATGAACAGGATCCCCACTACGGTCGCCACCAGCATACCGCTGAATACCGTAGTACCAATGATGCGACGGCTTTGGGCACCCGCCCCGGTCGCCAGCATCATCGGCAGGACGCCAATGATGAACGATACCGCCGTCATCATTACCGCACGGAAGCGGCGTGATGCCCCCTCGCGAGCCGCATCGACAATTGCTATCCCCTCCATGCGCCGCGCGCGGGCAAACTCGACGATAAGGATCGCGTTCTTGGCAGCAAGGGCTATCAGCAACACCAGGCCAATCTGCACATACACGTCGTTGGCGTAGCCGGCTATCCACAGCCAGACCAGCGCCCCGCCGATGGCGAACAGCACCGAGAGCATTACGCTCGCCGGAAGCGTCCAGCTCTCGTACTGGGCGACGAGGAACAGCCACGCCATCACCACCGCCGCCAGCACAATCCATATCGCCTGATTGCCGGTCTGCTGCTCCTGGTATGACATGCCGCTCCAGGCATAGTCGTAGCCGGCTGGCAGGTTTTCCGCCAGAATGTCGCCCATCGCCGCCATCGCAGTGCTGCTGCTCACCCCTTCCGCCGCGGAACCGCTCACCGACACCGATGGAAACTGGTTGTACTGCTGCAGGAACGGCGCGCCAACGGTGGGCGTGATGGTCACGAGATTACTCAGGCGCACCCGCTCGCCGTTGTTGCTGCGCACAAACAGCTCGCTGATTTGCCCGGCGCGCTCGCGCCACTGCATCTCATTTTGCATCACCACGTGGTAGACGCGGTTGTTGACGCTGAAATCGCCGGCACGCGTGCCGCCAAATGCGGTTTGCAGGCTGCTGAAGATGCGTGACACCGGTACGTCGAGACGCGCCGCGCGCTCGCGGTCAACGGTCAGCGTCAGCTGCGGCACGTTGCTGCTCCAGGTGGTGAATACGCGGCTCAGCTGCGGATGCTGGTTGGCTTTCACCAGCACCTCGCGGGTGATGCGCTCCAGCTCCGCCGGGCTCTGCCCCGCCTGCGCCTGAATACGCAGGTCGAAGCCGGAAGCATTGCCCAGCCCCGGCAGCGTCGGCGGGGCAAAGGTCATGATGGTTGCTTCCGGCAGCGCCAGCAGCTGGCGCTGAAGGGTACCCATCACTTCATCCAGCGGCGGACGCTCGCTCCAGTCCTTCAGCATGATGGAGATAAACCCGCCGTTGGAGGCGGTGGTGCCGTTGAGGATGTTAAACCCGGAGACCTGAATCACGTCTTCCACCGCCGGATGTTTAGCAATTAATTCGCGTGCCGTAGCCATCACCGCCTCGGTGCGCTCCAGCGAGGCCGCTTCCGGCAGCTGAACGCTGGCGAAGAAGTAGCCCTGATCTTCCTGCGGCAGGAAGCCTTTAGGCATCGACATAAAGCTGAACACCACCACAGCCGCCGCGCCTGCGGTGGTCAGCAGTGCCAGCCACGGACGAAGGGTGAATATACTCACCATTCGGGAGTAGAGGCTACGCGTGGCCTCCAGCCCCCGGTTGAAGCCGCGGAAAATCGCCGCGGGCTGCGCCGGACGCGGACGCAGCAGCAGCGCACACAGCGCGGGTGTCAGCGTCAGCGCCACCAGGCTTGAGAGCGTTACGGCGGTGGAGAGCGTGACCGCAAACTGGCGGTACAGCTCGCCGACAATCCCCGGCAGCAGCGCCACCGGCACGAATACCGCCAGCAGCACCAGCGTCGTCGCGATCACCGGCCCGGCAATCTGGCGCAGCGCCAGCGCTGTCGCCGCCGTCCGGCTCTGCCCTTCCGCCATCAGCGTTTCAACACTCTCCACCACCACGATGGCGTCATCCACCACCATGGTCAGCGCCAGAATAATGGCGAACAGGCTGAGCGTGTTGGCGGAATAGCCAAGCGTGTAAAGCACCGCAAAGGTGCCCACCAGCGACACCGGAATGGCAAGGGCGACAATCAGCGTGGCGCGCCAGCTCTGCAGGAACAGGGAAACGACCACCACAACCGCCAGCATCGTCAGCGCCAGGGAGACGCCAATCTCTTTAATGGTGGCAGCCACGAAGGTGGTGGTGTCGAATTTCACCTCATAAACCAGGTCGTCCGGGAAGCGCGTTGAGAGACGCTCCAGCTCTGCACGCACCGCCCCGGCGACGCGCAGGGCGTTAGCAGACGGAGTGGGGTAAATGCCGAGGTAGGCGGAGTCATGTCCGTTCAACTGCGCGCCGGAGCTGTAGCTGCGCGAGCCAAGTTCGATGGTGGCAACGTCCTGCAGGCGTACCAGTTGCCCCATCTCGCCCGCGCGGATGATGATGTTGGCAAACTCTTCTGCCTGGTTTAAGCGCCCCAGCCCGTTGATGGTCAGGGTCTGCTGCTGACCGTTAAAGACCGGTGGTGTACCGACCTGGCCTGCCGCGCCCTGCACGTTCTGCTCGCGCAGCGCCTGCGCCACGTCGTCGGTGGTGACGTTGAGCGCGTTCATGCGATCGGGCCGCAGCCAGATGCGCATGCTGTAGTCGCGCGCGCCAAACATCTGCACCTGCCCGACGCCGGGCAAACGGGACAGCGCCTCGCGCACCTGAGTGCTGGCGTAGTTGCTGACAAACAGCGGCGTGTGGGTGTTTTCCGGTGAGTAAAGACTTACCCCCATCATCAGGTTGGTGGCGCGCTTGCGCACCTGCACGCCGTTTTGCTGTGCCTCGGCCGGTAGCTGTGCCGTGGCCTGCGACACGCGGTTTTGCACGTCGATGGCGGCCAGATCCGGGTCTGTCCCGGCAGCAAACGTGATGTTCAGACTGTAAGTGCCTTCATCAGAACTGGTGGACTCCATATACAGCATGTGGTCCACGCCGTTAAGCTGGGTCTCCAGCGGCGTGGCGATGGCCTCGGCCACGTCAGCCGCGCTGGCCCCCGGCCATGACGCTGACACATTCACGACCGGCGGCGTGATCTGCGGATACTGCTCCACCGGGATCAGCTTCAGCGCGATAGCCCCCAACAGGGTAATGACCAGCGCAATCACCATCGCAAAGCGCGGGCGTTTGATGAAAAACGTCAGCATGATGGCTCCTTAATTCAGTATCTGGACGGCAGCGCCGGGCTGAACACGCTGCACGCCGTCAGCGATCGCTCGCTCACCAGGCTGTACGCCAGAGGCGATCTGGAACTGCTGCCCGATCTGTCCGGCGACCGTCAGCGGACGTTTTTCCGCCCTGCCGTCGGCGTTTACCACCCAGGCGAAGAAACCGTCGTCATTCTGCTGTACGGCAGCGGCGGGTAGCGTCATAACCGGCGTTGCGCTGGCGGGCCGCAGAAAAACATTCACATTGCCGCCGGGCAGCAGCTGATGGCGTGGATTGGCGAATTCGGCGCGCAGCATCACGCTGGCGGTGCGCGGGTCGATGCGGTTGTCCACCGACGTCAGCTCGCCGACGATACGCTGGCCGTTGCTGTCAATTAATGCCTGCCAGGCCTGCTTCATGGCGCGGAGATCGGTATGCTTGCCGACTTTAGCGGCAAAGGCGCCCTCTTCCAGCGCAAAAGCGATGCGGATCGGATCCAGCTGCACCACATCCACCAGTACACCGCTTGCGGGGTTGACCAGGCTGCCGACGTGGAAGTTGCTGTGCCCCACGCGCCCGGCAATCGGTGACGTGATGCGCGTGTACCCCAGCGTCACGTTGCGGGTTTCCAGCCGGGCTTTCGCCTGCTCCAGCGCGGCGCGGGCGACATCGCGCTGCATACGGGCGTTATCCACATCGTGGCGGCTGATGGCGTTGTTGTTGCCCAGGCTTTCAAAACGGGAGAGCTGCTGCTGCGCCTGCCGCAGCGTGGCTTCGGCGCTTGTCACCTCGGCCTGGGCCAGACGCACGGCAGCACGCGGCTCGGCATCATCCAGTTCGAACAGCACGTCGCCTTTTTTCACATATTGCCCGTCGCGGAAGTTGATTTTGGTTATCACGCCTTCCGTGCGTGCTCGCAACTCAACGGTGTGAATCGCCTCGATGCGGCCCGGGATCTGGCGCTCAGCAGCGTGGGTAGTTTGTTCCACGGTGGCAACGCGAACAGGAATGGCGGCGGCAAAGGCAGGTGGCAGGGTGAAGGTGAGCAGTGCGAACAGGAGTGGGAATTTCATGGGAGTACCTCAGGGTTGTTGCCCTCACCCCGGCCCTCTCCCACCGGGAGAGGGAGGTCAGGGTCCCCTCTCCCGGTGGGAGAGGGTTAGGGTGAGGGCAAAAGGTTATGCAGCCTTACGGAACCTGCGGGTGAGTCGCTTCTCGATTTCGACGACGAAGAACATCACGCCCGCTACCGCAAGCGTTACGAACCAGTAGCGCAGCGGCAGCGCTTCCGTCCCGAACAGCATCTGCATAAACGGCAGGTAGATGATGGCCGCCTGAAGCAGGAACAGCACGCCGGTAACCAGCCAGATCCCTTTGTTTGCCAGCAGGCCACGGTTCAGGGAGAACCCTTCGGTATTGCGGCAGTTAATCATGTACACCCACTGGGCGCAGACCAGCATCTGCAGCAGCACGGTGCGGATGAACTCCGCGCTGTGACCGCGCGGGGCCAGCAGGGCTTCCAGCGCAAAGGCGGCGATGGCAATCATGGTGCCCACAAAGGCCACGCGCCACACGGCGTACGCGTCCATCACGTGCTGCCCGGTCTGACGTGGCGGACGGCGCATGATGTTGCGCTCGGCGGCTTCAAACGCCAGGCCGAAGGAGAGCGTGGCGGAGGTTGCCATGTTCATCCACAGAATCAGTACCGGCGTCAGCGGAATGATGTTCCCCGCCAGCAGCGCAATCACAATCAGCAGCCCCTGCGCCAGGTTAGTTGGCATGATGAACAGAATGGTTTTCTTCAGGTTGTCGTAGACACGACGCCCCTCTTTTACCGCGCTGGCAATGGTGGCGAAGTTATCGTCCGTCAGGACCATGTCCGCCGCCTCTTTGGTCACTTCCGTGCCTTTGATGCCCATCGCAATACCCACGTCCGCCTGACGCAGCGCCGGGGCATCGTTCACGCCGTCGCCGGTCATGCCGACGATTTCGCCTTTATCCTGCAGCGCTTTCACCAGGCGCAGCTTATGCTCCGGGCTGGTACGGGCGAAGATGTCATACTTCACCGCCGCGTCCGCCAGCTCGGTGTCATCCATCTTCTCCAGCTGGTAGCCGGTCACCGCCTGCTCGCTGTTGGTGATCCCCAGCATCTGGCCAATGCTCATTGCCGTCTGCGGGTGATCGCCGGTGATCATCTTCACGCGGATCCCCGCCTGCTGGCAGGCGTTAATGGCGTCAATGGCTTCCGGGCGCGGTGGATCCATCATCCCGGCGATACCGAGGAAGATCAGACCGTGGCTGAGATCGTCATGCGTCAGCGCCTGCTCGCCGTTTGCCGGTTTGAACGCCGCGGCCACCATGCGCAGCCCCTGGCGCGCATAGCGCTCCATCTCGCTTTCCCAGTACGCGCGGTCAAACGCCTGCGCACCGTTGCGGGTCTGCTGCTGTGCGCAGAGGGCGAAAATCACATCCGGCGCGCCGGTAATCAGGATCTGCTCCTCACTGCCAATCTGGTAGTGGGTGCTCATGTACTTGTACTGCGAGTCGAACGGGATTTTGTTAATCAGCGTGGTCATCACCGGCGCGAGGTGGGCTTTCACCGCCAGCACCTTCAGCGCGCCTTCGGTCGGCCCACCGGTGATGCCCCACAGGCCGCGCTCGTCCTGAATCAGCTGGCTGTCGTTGCACAGGTCGATGGTGCGCAGGTACTGCTCCAGCACGGTGTCCGGCTGGATCTGCATCGGCTCGTCGCTGCCTTCCAGGTAAATGTTGCCCACCGGCTCGTAGCTGTTGCCGTCCACGCGGTAGCAGGCGTCAGCGGTGATGATGGCCTTCACCGTCATTTCGTTCATGGTCAGGGTGCCGGTTTTATCCGAGCAGACCACGGTCATCGCCCCCAGGGTTTCAACCGTTGGCAGCTTGCGGATAATCGCCCGCTTGCGCGCCATCGCCTGCACACCCAGCGAGAGGATAATGGAGATAATCGCCGGCAGACCTTCCGGTACGGACGCCACCGCCAGGCTAATCAGCGAGAGCAGCAGTTCGCCCATTGGGATCTCGCGGAACACCAGGCTGAAGATAAACAGCGCCGCCATCATCGCCAGAATAATGGCGAAGATAGCCTTGCCCAGCTTGTCCATCTGTACCAGCAGCGGCGTGCGGTGTTTTTCAATCCCGTCCATCATCTGGTTGATGTGGCCAAGCTCGGTCTCCTGCCCGGTGGCAATCACCACGCCGATCCCCCCACCCGCGCTTACGGTGGTGCCCGAGAAGACCAGGTTAGTGCGATCGCCCAGCGGCAGTTCACCGTTCAGCGGGTTGGTGTGTTTATCTACCACCGTTGATTCGCCGGTGAGAATCGCCTCTTCCACGCGTAAATTATGTGCTTCGATTAAGCGCATATCTGCGGGAATACGATCCCCCGCACGTAAAACAATAATATCCCCCGGAACTATTTCAGTTGTGGGTATTGTTTCATGGTTGCCATCGCGAATAACGCGCGCCTCGCTGGAGAGCATATTACGAATACTCTTCAACGATTTTTCCGCGTTGCTTTCCTGAATATGACCAATTAACGCATTGATCACCGCCACGCCTAAAATAACCAGCGTATCAACCCAGTGGCCCATTATTGCCGTTAATACGGCTGCGGCCAGCAGGACATAAATCAGAACATCATTAAAATGGGCTAAAAAACGCAGCCAGGCGGGTTTACCTTTTTTCTCCGGCAGCGCATTCGGGCCATGTTTTTGCAAACGCGCCTGCGCCTCTGCACGCTCCAGACCCCTGGCCTGGCTCTGGGTGTGCGCAAGCACCTGCTCTACGGTCTGCTGGTATGCCAGCCCGCCGGAAGGCGGCACGTTCGGGGACAATTTTTTTTCGGTCATCGTATTTTTCCTTCAATATCCGGTGAACTGAAGCCTGAATTCCTTTCGGGCTAAAATAAATTCATTTTAAAGTCTTGCGAGTAAAATTGATCTACCGCAATATAATGACTTCTCGGTTATTCAAAACTGCATAAAACTATTTCGATGAGCCAATTTTTACAAAATATTTCTAAACCAACTTTAAACGAGGAGGAACCATGTTTGGTATTTATCGCGGACGCCGTCTGGCGTTATACATTATCGCAGCCATTGTTATTGCAACGTTAATTGGATATAGCACCTATTCCTTTGTAAAATTATTTTCGTAATCCAGACATTAATTGACATAACGCGATATTGTTTTAATCGCGCGTGAGGATTTATTTTTATTTTACGAATAAGAAGCTGATAAGTGGTGATTATTTCAGTGAAACCGGGTGGGTGGGTTTATATTGCTTTACGTTCCGGGATGCCGGACAATGACATTTTTAACTGACGATTAACATTACGATGAAACACCCGTTAGAATCGCTGCTCACTGCGGGCGGCATTTTATTGCTGGCCCTGCTTTCGTGCCTGCTGCTACCGGCACCCTCTCTCGGGCTGGTGCTGGCGCAGAAGCTGGTTCAGACCTTCCACATGGTCGACCTTAACCAGCTCTACACCATTCTGTTCTGCGTGTGGTTCTTACTGCTCGGCGCCATCGAATTCTTCGTGCTGCGTTTCGTCTGGCGCCGCTGGTTTTCTCTGGCGTCGTAAGCGTGATGCAGGCCCGGTCAGGCGAAACCGCCACCGGGTAAAACAGCTCAGTGTGCCCTGCTGTGGTTCTCTTTACGATACGCCCCAGGCGGCTGGTTGAACGTGCGGGTGAAGATGCGAGTGAAGGTCTGCTGCGAGTCAAACCCGTAACGCAGGCAGATGTCGTACACCCGGGCGTCTGATTCGCGCAGATCCCGCGCCGCCAGCAGCAGCTTGCGTTCACGGATATAGCGCCCCAGACTCTCCCCTTTGTATTGCATAAACAGCCGCTGCAGGTGCCATTTTGAGTAACCCGCGTGGCGGGCAATCTCTTCGATACGTAATGGCTGGTGCAGGTTATCGTCGATCCACTCGACGATAGTGTCGATGACTTGAGCGGAAATGGTCATACTGCTCTCCCCTTCAGCTTCCTGATTGATCATTATTCCCACCACTCACGAAATGTTTGCGTGGGATCACTCACCCGGACAGGCTCGCCCAGCGCGGGTGTCAACAGCCGATAATTTTTGTCCTTGCTGGCTTTTGCCAGTTGGATCAGCGGATCGTTCCAGGTATGTTTCGCCAGCACGAAGCGCCCGTTATGTCCCGGCACCACGGCTTTCGCGTTCAGATCCACCGAGGCCTGCGCCGTTTCTTCTGGCAGCATATGGATGTACTTCCAGTCCTGGTCGTACTGACCGTTTTCCATAATGGCTAAATCCACCTCGCCAAACTGCTCGCCGATGGCCTTAAAATGCGGCCCGTAACCTGAATCGCCGCTGTAATAAATCTTCTGTTCGGGCGTAACGAACATAAAACTGCCCCACAAGGTTTGATTGCGCTTGATGCCGCGCCCGGAGAAGTGACGCGCGGGCAGCACATGCACCGTCAGCGCCTCGCTGATGCGCACCGACTGGTTCCAGTCGCGCTCTTCAATAATCTCCGGCTTCATTCCCCAGTAACGCAGGTGCGATCCCACGCCCAGCGGGGTGACCACGCGTTTCACCTTTGGCAACAGCGCCGTGATGGTGGCGTAATCCAGGTGATCGTAGTGATCGTGCGAAATGATCAGCAGGTCGATCTCCGGCATGCTGCTCGCCTGCCAGGGATACTCCCCGGCGAAGGCTTTGTTGAGGAATGAAAACGGCGCGGCGTAATTCCCGAGAACGGGGTCGATAAGGATCCGTTTCCCCGCCAGCTGCATATACCAGGAGGAGTGACCGAGCCACACCAGCGTCTCCTGCTCCCGCGGCAGGCTCGCGAGATCGGTTTTCACCAGCGGTAGCGGCTGTGCAGGACGGGCGTTTTCGGTCTTTTTGGTCAGGAACTCCCACATCGCCACCAGCATATTTTTGTCGCCGTTATAGCCTGGCGTGGGCAACGTATTGTGGAATTTGCCGTCGCGATACTGCGGCGAGGCCTCCACTTCCGTGAGCTGCGCACCCTGCGGTGGCTGGCCAAATCCGGCATTCAGAACAAACGTTAAACTCGCGGCTGAAGCAATAATCATGACGAACACCACGCAGATGAAGAGGGACTTTTTCATATCCTGACCCGAAAACGCGCCCCATCCGATGGTTTGCGCGGGCTGAACTTGATTATGAGTGAGTAAGCACTCATTATAGATATGATGATAAAGTCGTCAAGACGTTTTCGATCTTTGACATTCCGCGTTGCAGCGGGTCAAAGCACGTGTTTCAATCAGGGTTTTTACAATTGACAGGAGGAAAAATTTAGTGACACGTCCGAAGAGTGAAGATAAAAAACAGGCCTTACTGGACGCCGCAACCGCGGCATTTGCGCAGTCAGGTATTGCCGCCTCAACGGCGTTAATTGCCCGTAAAGCGGGCGTCGCCGAAGGTACCCTGTTCCGCTACTTTGCTACCAAAGACGATCTGCTGAATGCCCTCTACCTGCACCTCAAGCAGGACCTCTGTCAGTCAATGCTCTCTAATCTGGACCGCAGCCTTACCACACCGAAAGAGCATACGCGAAACATCTGGAACAGCTATGTGGACTGGGGGATACGCAACCCCGTGGCGCATGCGGCAATCCGCCAGATAGGCGTGAGTGAAAAGCTGAGCGCCGAAACGGAACTGGCGGTGAAAGAGATGTTCCCGGAGCTGCATGAACTCTGCCGCCGCTCGGTGCGCCAGGTATTTATGTCCGATGAGTTTAAAACCTTTGGCGATGCGCTTTTCTTATCGCTTGCCGAATCCACAATGGAATTTGCCACCCGCGATCCTTCTCGCGCCGTCGATTTTAAAGCGCTCGGGTTTGAGGTTATGTGGCGCGGGCTTGCCCAGGAAGAGAGCGATGGACAGTAAATCCCTGCAGGAGCACGCCAAACGCGTGGCGCTGGAGCTGCCTTTCACCGAACACTGCTGGCCGTTTGGACCGGAATACGATGTGTTTAAGATAGGCGGAAAAATTTTTATGCTGATGGGCACCGTACATGGACGGCCCCACGTCAGCCTGAAGTCAGACCCGGAAAAATCGCTGTTAAACCAGCAGATTTATCGTGGAGTGGAACCGGGCTATCACCTCAATAAAAAACACTGGATTTCCCTCTACGGTACCGACGACGTTACGCCAGAGCTGGTGACCGATCTCATCAATGACTCGTGGAATCTGGTGGTGGATAAGCTGCCGAAAAAAGACCAGAAGTGGATCAGACCGGTTTGATTGTTCGTCTGAGACGAACAGTATAAGCGCTCGAATCGCACTTATCTTTTTCCGCGTCTCGCTGTAATCTGCTCTCCTTTCGCGCCCGCGTGCGGGCGAATTTCATTACCAGGAGTTGTTATGGATATTATTTCTGTCGCCCTGAAACGCCACTCCACCAAGGCGTTCGATCCCGCTAAAAAACTGACCGCAGACGAAGCGGAAAAGATCAAAACCCTGCTGCAATACAGCCCGTCCAGCACCAACTCTCAGCCGTGGCACTTTATTGTCGCCAGCACCGAGGAAGGTAAAGCTCGCGTGGCGAAATCTGCCGCAGGCACTTACGTCTTCAACGAGCGCAAAATGCTGGACGCTTCTCACGTGGTGGTGTTCTGCGCAAAAACCGCGATGGACGATGCCTGGCTGGAACGCGTGGTGGATCAGGAAGAGGCCGATGGCCGTTTCAACACGCCAGAAGCCAAAGCGGCGAACCATAAAGGTCGTACCTACTTCGCTGACATGCACCGTGTGGATCTGAAAGATGACGACCAGTGGATGGCGAAACAGGTTTATCTGAACGTGGGTAACTTCCTGCTGGGCGTGGCTGCGCTGGGCCTGGATGCGGTACCGATTGAAGGCTTCGACGCCGCGATCCTCGACGAAGAGTTCGGCCTGAAAGAGAAAGGTTTCACCAGCCTGGTGGTGGTGCCGGTTGGGCATCACAGCGTGGAAGATTTCAACGCCACGCTGCCAAAATCTCGCCTGCCGCTGAGCACGATTGTGACTGAGTGCTAATCAGTACTGGCACGCTGGATCCCGGCGTGCCAGCTATTAATAAAGCGTGATCTGCGGATGCTTTACCCCACACACCAACGCATAACGCGTTAAGGTATCCAGACTGGCTCGTGTGATATTTGCTTCCATTCGTGAAACCGTTGGCGCGCTAACCCCCATCCTCTCTGCCACCTGCGCACGCGTCAGTCCGGCCTGGTTTCGCCATTGCGCCAGCATGTCACGCAGACGCGCTTTACGCTCTTCCGCATCAAAAGATGCCTGTACCTCGGAATCACTTAATAACTCTGCTCTTAATTCGTCCCAGTTAATAATCTTCTTGCTCATCTAACATCTCCTGTTGTCTCTTCAGTGCCAGACGGATTTCAGCGGAGGGGGTTTTTTGCGTCTTCTTAATAAAGACCCGCAACAGAAAAATGGTCTTCTCCCGTTGATAGACATAAATTCCGCGACTATGGAGCAGCCCAATTGTTCTTATTTCAAACAAGCCATGTGGCAACGGCTTGCTATCAGGCTCCCTCAATGCGGTTGGATGAGTACGCAATTTATCTAGCTGGCGAATCAACTTCGCCTGTACCACCGCAGGCAATGCGAGGATCTCCTCCCGAACCGCATGATGAACGATAAGTCTGAACATGGTTATTCATCCCTGACGATATTAACATATAAGGCAATTTGCATTAAAGGCTAATTTCACCTTTCGTGATTTACCTTACACGTTTGCGCCAGGATCAACCGAGTCCACGTCGATTCCCTGAATCCTTCTCGCAAAAAACTTACCTGGCCGGGTTACCGGCGTGCCAGATTCGTTCTGCATAGCGCCCAATCACCGCCAGCGACGCCGCGAGGAGCAGGAAGAACACCACTTTGTTCATCCCGTCCCAGAAGTATTCGAAGTAGCGGGTGTAGAGGTTAATGGCGAGGAAGGTCAGGCCAAAACCGCGCAGCATGCCGTCGTCGGTTTTAAGGCTGATGTAAATGCAGAGCACCGCCGCCACGGCGAACAGCAGCGCCCACGGCAGCAGCGAAGCCTGCGTAACGCCATACCAGTTATCGATATCGTAGTTGCCGAAAATCGACATGATCCACAGGGCGACAAACAGATACGTGAGCCCCATCGCTTTGCTGGTCGTGTATAGATGGCGCGCCTGCAGCCTTCCGCGCAGCAGCCAGCACAGTGCCAGCAGCGCACCGCCGAAGAAGATAAAGCGTACCGGGTAGTTCATTCCCAGCCAGTAGGCGCCCCAGCCGGACATATAGCCCGTCTCCGCACCAAACCAGTTACCGAGTGAGAGCAGGAAAAACAGCCACACCAGGCCAGAGCGACCAAAGAAGCCCACCAGCCCGTAAACCGCACATCCCGCCAGGAACAGCGGTGCGATATGGCCGCTGCCGTTATCCAGACGCTCCCCGAGTTGCCAGAGCGCGATGGCGGTAAAGAGCACGCCGAGAAAAAGCATGGCTTCAGTGCTGTAATGCCACTGGGTTTCCCGACGCTGTCGGCTGAAGCCCCACAGATAAAACAGCACGGCAACCAGCGCAGGCAGCCCGATGCGGGCGATGGAGGAGAAAGAGAAGAATGCAATAATGCGCGCCATCAATTCACTGTCGGAGAACAGGCTGCCGATAGCGATGATCACGCAGGCCAGCGCCGTCCAGAAGGCATAGCGGCTGAGCCGCTGCCAGTCCATGGTGACGCGTGTCAAGGTGCCCGCCAGACGCTGATGTTCGTCAGCGCTTAATGTGCCTTCCTGCTGCCACTCGTTGAGCGCGCGGCGCAAAAGCCGCTCCTGTTTTCGGGTTACCTTCATTTTGCCTGCTCCGCCAGCCATTCCATCGCCCGCTCCCCCGCGTCATCCACCGGCAGATAGACCAGCAGCCGCGATCCATTACGCGGTGCAGAGTACCAGTACATCTGCTGCAGGGTAAACTCGCCCAGCTCAGGATGGGTAAACAGCTTGAGCTGATTCTCCACTCCGCGCACGTCGTTGCGCTGATGCCACAGGGTTTTAAATTCTTCAGACACCGCAAAGAATCGCGCCAGTTTAGCTTCCCACAGCGGATCGCCCCGGTGCTCGGCCATCGCCGCGCGGAAATAGGAGACAAAGATCGGCAGCACGTCGTCACGCTTGCCAAGCCGCGCACGCCATGCGGGATGGGTGAGGAAAAGATAAATACAGTTGCGATCTTCCGGCGGGATCGCATTGAAATCGACGCCCATTAAGTGCCCGAAGCTGTCGTTCCACGCCACGATATCG
Source organism: Enterobacter cloacae complex sp. 277I4 (assembly GCF_050031465.1). Lineage (NCBI taxonomy): Bacteria > Pseudomonadati > Pseudomonadota > Gammaproteobacteria > Enterobacterales > Enterobacteriaceae > Enterobacter > Enterobacter cloacae complex sp. 277I4. Next base: position 1,315,209 of record NZ_JBLGWC010000001.1, on the reverse strand, counting down.
AAGTTGGGTTTCTGGATGCTGGCGGGTTTCGGCATGAGGGTATCAAGCAGGCGACGCGTGCCCTCGCTGATCCCCTCGCAGCCCGTCGCCTGTGGCGCTTCACCCGGCGGCAATCCGGCCAGCACAAACAGATGGCGCGTCTCGGTCGGGGTGCATTGCAGCGCTTTTGCCACTGCCGCCATCACGGTGCTGGAGGGATTAACATCTCTGCCCTGCTCCAGCCACGTGTACCAGGTCACGCCCACGTCAGCCAGCAAAGCCACCTCTTCACGGCGCAGCCCCGGCGTGCGGCGGCGGCCGCTGCGCGGCAATCCAAGACGCTGTGGATCAAGGCTCTCACGCCGGGCGCGTAAAAATGCCCCCAGCTGTTTTCGCGTGTCGTCCTTGAGTGAGACAACAGGTTCAGACATCAGCGCCATAACTCCCCCTGCATGGTAGTGCCAGTACCAGTATAAGCAAGAACTGGTACCCGTTTATCAGATCGTTGATGCTACGACCATCTGTTGAATGACGCAATGGAGTTACCATGAATACGTCAGTTGTTTCACCGGGTCGCGCAGGCCTGATATTGCTGTTAACCGGCCAGATGCTGCCGCTGATTGATACCTCGATCACCAACGTGGCGCTGGACGCTATCACCCACTCCTTGCACGCCACCGCCACCGAACTGGAGCTGATTGTCGCGCTCTACGGCGTGGCCTTCGCCGTCTGCCTTGCCCTTGGCAGCAAGCTCGGGGATAACCTCGGGCGCCGTCGTCTGTTTATGTGGGGCGTGGCAAGTTTTGGCCTGGCGTCGCTGCTGTGCGGAATGGCGGGAACCATTGAGCAACTGCTTGCCGCGCGCATCATTCAGGGCGCAGGAGCGGCGCTGATCGTGCCGCAAATCCTCGCCACGCTGCACGTGACGCTAAAAGGCACGGCCCATGCGAAAGCGATCAGCCTGTTTGGCGGTATCGGCGGCATTGCGTTTATCGTCGGGCAGATGGGCGGCGGCTGGCTGGTGTCGGCAGATATCGCCGGGCTGGGCTGGCGTAACGCCTTCTTTATCAACGTGCCCATCTGTCTGGTGGTTCTGGGCTTGAGCCGTCGCTATGTGCCGGAAACCCGTCGCGAAACCCCGTCGCGCATTGACTGGACGGGCACCGTCCTGCTGGCCGTCATTCTCTGCTGCCTGCTGTTTCCGATGGCCCTCGGCCCGCAGTGGCACTGGTCCTGGCCGCTGAAGGCCGCACTGATGGCGATTATCCCGCTGGGGTATCTGATGGTCTTAAATGCCCGTAAAAAAGAGCGTGAGGATGCCCATCCGCTGATCCCGCCGCGTCTGATGCAGCTTCGCAGCATCCGCTTTGGCGTGCTGATTGCGCTGCTCTTTTTCAGCGTCTGGTCCGGGTTTATGTTCTGTATGGCGCTGACCATGCAAACCGGTCTGGGAATGGCACCGTGGCAGTCGGGGAACAGTTTTATCGCCCTGGGGGTGACCTACTTTATATCGGCATGGTTTGCCCCGCGTCTGATTGCCCGCTACAGCACCAGCTCGATTCTGCTGACCGGGCTGGCGATTCAGATTATCGGCCTGCTGGCGCTGATTGCCACCTTCCGTCTCTGGGGCATGGACAACACGGCGCTGACGCTGGCACCGGCAACCGGGCTGGTTGGCTATGGGCAGGCGCTGATCGTCAACAGCTTCTACCGCATCGGGATGCGCGACATTCAGCCTGACGATGCCGGGGCGGCCAGCGCGATTTTAAGTACGCTGCAGCAGGCCGCCCTGGGGCTTGGCCCGGCGATTTTTGGTGCGATCCTGCTGCACGCGCTGCAAAACCACCACGGCGATTACACCCAGGCGATTAACGTCTTCCTCGCCGTGGAAACCGGCATGATGATCGTGCTGGGGCTGGCAACGTTACGTATGCGCCATCGTCTGTGCCTGCCGGTGGTGAAAACCTGCCACGCCACCAAATAAGCCGCGAATTTGCATAATAGATCCGCAGCCGCCATTATGGGGCTGCATCAATACAGGAGACGTTATGCAGGAATTAATTGCTCAGGTTGAAGAGTTAGGGATTGAAATTAATCACACCACCTCGTTAGTGATTATCTTTGGTATTATTTTTCTTACCGCCATCATTGTTCATTTTATTCTGCACAAAGTGGTGCTCCGCGCTTTTGAGAAACGTGCGCAGGCCAGCAGCCATTTGTGGTTGCAGATCATTACTCAGAACAAGTTATTTCACCGCCTGGCGTTTACCCTTCAGGGGATAATCGTCAACGTTCAGGCGGTACTGTGGCTGCAAAAAGGCAGCGAAGCAGCGGAAATGCTCACCACCTGCGCGAAGCTGTGGGTGATGGTGTATGCCCTGCTCTCTTTCTTCTCGCTGCTGGACGTGATTTTTAATCTGTCGCAGAAAATGGCGACCGCCTCACAGCTGCCGCTGAAGGGGATCTTCCAGGGGATCAAGCTGGTGAGCGCCATTCTGGTGGGGATCTTAATTATCTCCCTGCTGATCGGCCAGTCACCCGCCATTCTGATAAGCGGCCTGGGGGCCATGGCAGCGGTACTCATGCTGGTGTTTAAAGACCCGATTCTGGGGCTGGTCGCCGGTATTCAGCTCTCCGCTAACGATATGCTCAAGCTCGGCGACTGGCTGGAGATGCCGAAATACGGCGCTAACGGCACGGTGACGGACATTGGTCTCACCACGGTTAAAGTCCGCAACTTCGATAACACCATCACCACCATTCCGACGTGGGCGCTGGTCTCCGACGCGTTCATCAACTGGAGCGGCATGTCTGCCTCCGGCGGGCGACGCATTAAGCGCAGCCTGAATATCGACACCACCAGCATTCACTTCCTCGACGAGCAGGAGCAGCAGAAGCTGATTCAGGCGAAACTGCTTAAGCCTTATCTGGCCGCGCGTCATGAGGAAATAAACCTGTGGAATCAGCAAAACGGTGAAGGGGAATCGGTATTAAACCTGCGCAAGATGACCAATATCGGCACCTTCCGCGCCTATCTGAATGAATATCTGCGTAACCACCCGCGTATTCGTAAAGATATGACGCTGATGGTGCGCCAGCTGGCGCCTGACGCAAATGGTCTGCCGATTGAAATATATGCCTTCACCAACACGGTGGTCTGGGCGGAATATGAAGAGATTCAGGCTGATATCTTCGACCATATTTTTGCCGTGGTGGATGAATTTGGTCTGCGTATTCATCAGTCCCCCACCGGGAACGATATTCGCTCCCTGGCGGGCGGCATCGCACAATAATCAGGTACTGGCGCGGGAAATAAAGCGCCAGTCCAGCATCACCCTCTCCGTGGGCGCATCCGGGTTATCGATTTTATTCAACAGCAGATCGACTGCCTTGCGCCCGATATCCCGCGAAGGCTGTTCAATGGTGGTCAGCGAGATCATCTCCGCCAGCTCCGTACCGTCAAACCCTACCACCGCGATATCCTCCGGCACACGCAGCCCCACCTGCTGTATGGCACGCAGCGCCCCTGCCGCAAGGGTATCGGACACGGCAAATACCGCGTCCGGCGGGTTGTCCTTCAGCAGATTTTGCATCGCCGCCATGCCCGCGCTGGAGCTGAGATCGCGGGCATATTCCACCGCCTGATAATCCAGATCCCGCAGGTGGAGCACGCTTTTGTAACCGCGTTCGCGCAGGCGGGCATATTTGTAGCTGAGATCGTGATTGATCATCGCGATACGTTTGCGTCCGCCGTCGACAAGCTGGCTGATGGCATGTTGTGACGCGTCCACATCATTGATGCCCACGCAGGAGACCGTTCCGGCATCGGCGTATTCGGCGCACTGCACCCACGGCGCGGAGCCGATCAGGGCAGCAAGTTCAGGCAATTTTGAGAAGGCATCCATGGTGATAATGCCGTCGACGATTTTGCCCGACAGCAGGCTTAACCCCGAGCGGGAGCGTTCGATATCAGACCCGGAATTGCACAGCAAAATACGGTAGCCGTTCTTCTCGGCTTCCTCTTCAATGCCCTTCACCACTTCGGCACAGAACGGGTTGGCGATATTCGAGACCATCACCAGGATCATATAGCTGCGCGCGGTGCGCAGCTGGCGTGCCAGCAGGTTGGGCTGGTAATTGCTCTCTTTAATGGCCTGCAGGACGCGCTCGCGGTTTTTCGCCTTCACGGTATCGCTGTTGTTAAGCACGCGCGAGACCGTTGCCACGGACACTCCGGCAAGCTGAGCGATTTTCTGAATTGACATAGCGACGGCACTTCCTGCGGTTAACGTTTTATGCAGGCTACCATAAATTCGTTGCCCGGCGAACCGGGCAACGCGTTACGCTTGCACACGAACCCAGCGCTGCTGCTGATGGCTTTTCACAATGGCATCAATGATATACATCACGTTCGCCCCGTCGTGGAACGTCGCAAACGCCGGCCGTTCGGACATCACGCCGGCCTGCACGGCACGGTAAAACTGCGCCATCATGTTTTTAAACGCATCGGGCCAGCCTTCGATGTGTCCGCCGGGGAAGTGAGCGCTGTCGGCCACATCGCGGTTCATCAGACCCGGATCGTCACTGAGCGTCTGATTGGCCTGCGCGCGGTGGCCAATCCACAGCTGTTGCGGCACCTCCTGATCCCATGCCACCGACCGTTCGCTGCCGTTGATTTCAAACGTCAGACGGTTTTTGCGCCCGGCGCTCACCTGCGAAACGCTAAAGCAGCCTTTGCTGCCGTCGTCAAAGCGGAACAGGACTGAGCCAACGTCTTCGGTGGTGACCCGCTTGTCTTCATACTGCGCGTTTTCGTCATGTGTGAAGGTGTGATTGCCTGCCACGTTTGCCTTGCGCGTCGGCCAGACGATGGATAAATCGGCCATCACCTCGGTGATGCGCCGCCCGGTAACAAACTGCACCGTGTCACACCAGTGCGAACCGATATCCGCCACCGCGCGCGACGCACCGCCCAGGGCCGCATCCACCCGCCAGTTGTAGTCCGTTTCCAGCAGCATCCAGTCCTGCAGATAGCTGCCGTGCGCGGCGAAGATCCGCCCGATGCTACCCGCCCTCATCATGCTTGCGGCCTGGCGCACCATGGCAAACTGGCGATAGACAAAGCTGACGCCGTGGATCACCCCTGCCTGCTCCGCCAGCGCTACCAGCTCACGCGCTTCGTCCGGGGTCATGCACAGCGGCTTCTCGGAGAATACGTGCTTTCCCGCGCGCAGGATCTGGCGGTTAATCTCCGCGTGCAGATGGTTTGGCGTGCAGTTGTGCACCACGTGTAAATCCGGATGTGCAAGCAACGCCTCCACGCTGTCGAAGGCGTGCGGCACGTTAAGCTGACGCGCTTTTGCCTGCGCCTCGGCAAACGTACCGTCGCAGAGCGCCACCACCTGCACAAACCCGAGACGCCGAAGCGCCTCGATATGCGCCGGGCCGATAAACCCGCTGCCGATAATGCCGACGTTAATCATCGTTACCCCCTGCGGCAAAATCATCAAACGCGCGCCCGGAGACCGGAATGATGTGGCGGCGGATAAACTCGCTGCCTTCCCTCGCGCCGGTATCACCATCCTTCAGGCAGCACTCCCACTCCAGCACCGCCCAGCCGTCGTAGTCGTACTGGGTCAGCTTGCTGAAGATGCCTTTGAAGTCGATCTGCCCGTCCCCCAGTGAGCGGAACCGCCCGGCCCGGTTGAGCCACGGCTGGTAGCCGCCGTACACGCCGCTGCGCCCGTTGGGGCGAAACTCGGCATCCTTCACGTGAAACGCTTTAATACGCGCATGGTAGATGTCGATAAAGGTCAGGTAGTCCATCTGCTGGAGCAGCATATGGCTTGGGTCGTAGAGAATGTTGCAGCGCGGGTGGTTATCAACAAGCGCCAGAAAACGCTCAAAGGTCACTCCATCGTGCAGATCTTCCCCCGGATGCAGCTCAAAGCAGACGTTCACGCCCTGCTCGTCAAAGGCGTCCAGAATCGGGCGCCAGCGGGTTGCCAGTTCCTGGAACGCCGCCTGAAAACGCTGCTCATTGTGCGGCGGCCACGGGTAGAAAAACGGCCATGCCAGCGAGCCGGAGAAGGTGGCGTGCGCCTTCAGGCCTAATCTCGCCGAGGCCACAGCGGCCTGTTTCAGTTTTTCTGTGGCCCATGCCTGCCGGGCGGCCTCATTGCCGCGTACGGCTACAGGGGCGAAGTGGTCAAACGCGTCACTGTACACCGGGTTTACCGCCACAAGCTGGCCTTCCAGATGGGTCGACAGCTCGCTGATCACCAGCCCGAGCTCCGCCAGCGTGCCGGTGATGTCATCACAATAGGTCTGGCTTTCAGCCGCTTTCTGCACATCAAAAATAGCCGGATGGTTACAGGGGATCTGCACCGCCTTATAGCCCATCGCTGCCGCCCAGCCCGCCAGCCCGTCGAGCGTGTTGAATGGTGCATTAACACCAATAAACTGCGACAGAAAAATACCCGGTCCCTTAATCGTTCTCATACCACCTCCAGAACATTACGCCTTGTCATCGTCATACTTAAACGTGAGAAGGAAAATCAGCGCGATCGCCGCGGCAGCCACCGCCGGGATCCACCAGAACGTGACCCACGCCTGCGGAACGGCCTGCCCGGCCACCAGGCGGTTATAGAGCGCGCCGGATATCTGTGAGCCAAGCAGCATGCCGATGCCGTAGGTGAACATCACGATCATGCTCTGCGCCTGACCTTTGACCTTTTCGCCTGCGACCCGGTCGGTATAGATAAAGCCGACGACAAAGAAGAAATCGTAGCAGACGCCGTGCAGCAGAATGCCGAGATAGAGCAGGATGCGCCCCTCTTCACTCACGCCCAGCGCAAACATGGCGTAGCGCACAAACCACGCCAGCATGCCGATCAGCAGCATGATTTTCACGCCCAGGCGGCGGAACAGCAGCGGAATGACCAGCATGAAGAAGATCTCCGACATCTGCCCGAACGACATGGCGGTACTGACGTCCGCAATACCCGCATCCGCCAGATACGAGGCGGTGTAGGCGTAGTAGGTCCCCAGCGGGACGGAGATCAGCATCGCGCAGACGGAAAAGACGAAAAAGTGGCGGGTTTTAAGCAGCGCAAACGCATCCGCGCAGAAGAGATCGCGAACCTGCACCGGCAGCCCTTTCGCGGGAGCAGGCGTGTGCGGTAGCGTCAGGCTGTAGAGAGCCAGCAGCACGGAGCTGACTGCCGCCACCTGGAAGATGGTGACGCTTGCCGCCACGCCGGTGACGCCGATGAAAATGCCCGCCACAATCCAGCCGATAGTGCCGAACACGCGCACCACCGGGAAGGTTTTATCCACGTTCGCCAGGCTGTGAAAGGCGATATTGTTGGTCAGCGCCAGCGTCGGCATATAGCAGAGCGTGTAACCAAACAGCAAGCCAATCAGCAGCGCACCGTTTTCAGCAATCAGCGCGCCCGGCACAAACCAGAGGATTGCTGCCCCGGCCAGATGCATCACCGCCATCACCTTTTGCGAAGCGAAGAAGCGATCCACCAGCATGCCGAGCACAAACGGCGACAGAATAGAGGCGATAGGCCCGGCGGAGAACGCATCGCCAATCAGCAACGACATGTTGTGCTGGGTCATCACCAGACCCAGCGTGACCGACCAGCTACCCCAGATAAAAAACTGCAGAAACATCATCAGCGACAGACGCGGCACCAGCAGCCGGTGCGGTGCTATCGCCTTTCCACTACTTTCAGTTGTTGACACCATGATAAGCCTCACCCTCAAAAGTAATCGATTACAAAACGGCTCAAACAAAAAGTAATCGATTACAAAATAAAGATCCTGTGGATCGTAGAAGATTTGGGAGGGGGGTCACGATAAAGAGGCTTGCCTGATAAACAGATGTGTTCTGATTGGAATTATAGCCAATAGGCTATAAAATAATAAGGCGAGGAAGCTACAGGAGAAACGATGTGGAACGTCGAGACAACAGACAGATTTGATGAATGGTTCTTTGAACAAACAACAGCGTTAAAAGAAGATGTGCTGGCAGCAATGCATATTCTTTCTGAGTTTGGTCCGCAACTTGGGCGGCCGTTTGTAGACACCGTGAAGGCTTCAGCCTTTGGGAACATGAAAGAGTTACGAATTCAGCACAGAGGAAATCCCATCAGGGCCTTTTTTGCTTTTGATCCTGACCGCAAAGCAATTGTGCTCTGTGCCGGGGACAAAACCGGTTGCAACCAAAAACGGTTTTATAAAGAGATGATAGCGCTGGCTGACGTTGAGTATCACAGACATCTGGCGAATAAGGAGGCCATATGGCAACGCTAAAAGAACTTATGGCACAACAGAGCGCGGAAAGTCAGGAGCGCATTGCGGCGAAAGTTGAAGTAATGCGCAGAATTGTTGCGCTGAACCAACTGCGGGAAGAGCTCAATATTTCGCAGACAGAACTGGCCGCGGCAATGGGGGTAAAACAACCCACGGTGGCGAAAATCGAACAGCCGGGAAACGACCCCCGACTTTCAACGCTCAAACGCTATGTGAGTGCGCTTGGAGGGGAGCTAAGCATCGATGTAACGTTACCAAACGGGAAACGGATAGCGTTTGAGATTTAATAGTGCAACATGTAGGCCCGGTAAGCGCAGCGCCACCGGGCGTGAAGGCAGGTGCGGCCGGGATGCGGTCGGGTTTGGTGCGGTCTGGTGCCCTCACCCCGGCCCTCTCCCACAGGGAGAGGGGGCAAACATTAAAAACGGCAACCAGGTTGCCGTTTTGCTTTTACCTTCGAGAGAGCTTAAACGCGATAAACAGGAACACCACCCACACCGGCAGCAGCATGGCGGACAGGCGCATGTCGTCGATGGTGCACATCAGAACCAGGATCATCGCCAGGAACGCAATACAGATGTAGTTGCCTGCCGGATAGAGCAGCGCCTTAAACTGCGTCTCACGCCCCTTGCGGCGCATCGCGGCGCGAAAACGCAGGTGCGCCAGGCAGATCATGATCCAGTTCAGCAGCAGCGTGGCGACAACCAGCGCCATCAACAGACCAAAGGCGGATTTCGGCAGCAGGTAGTTGATCAGCACCACCAGCGACGTAATGGCCCCGGAAAGCAGCAGAGAGTTGACCGGCACGCCGCGGCGGCTGACGCGGGTGAGGAATTTCGGGGCGTTCCCCTGCACCGAAAGGCCAAACAGCATGCGGCTGTTGGAGTAAACCCCGCTGTTATAGACCGACAGCGACGCCACCAGAATGACGAAGTTCAGCGCCGACGCCACCACGTTGCTGTTCAGATCGTGGAAAATCATCACAAACGGACTGCTGTCGGACTTCACTTCCACCCACGGGTAGAGCGCCAGCAGTACCACCAGCGAGCCGATGTAGAACAGCAGAATACGGTACACCACCTGGTTAACCGCTTTTGGAATGCTTTTATGCGGATCGCGCGCTTCGGCCGCGGTGATCCCAATCAGCTCCAGCCCGCCGAACGAGAACATAATCACCGCCAGCGACAGGATCAGCCCCTTCCAGCCCGTCGCCAGGAAGCCGCCGTGCTGCCAGAGGTTGTCGAGAGTGGCCCGCTCGCCGCCGTGGCCGGAGAACAGCAGCCACAGGCCAAAGCCGATCATGCCGATAATCGCCAGCACCTTGATCAGCGCGAACCAGAACTCGGTTTCACCATACAGGCGCACGTTCACGAGGTTAACGGCGTTGATGATAATAAAGAAGGCCGCAGCCCAGACCCACGTTGGCACCTCGGGCAGCCAGTACTGCATATATATGCCTGCGGCGGTCAGTTCGGCCATTCCCACCAGCACAAACATCACCCAGTAGTTCCAGCCGGAGAGGAAGCCTGCGAACGGGCCCCAGTATTTATAGGCAAAGTGAGCGAACGAGCCTGACACCGGCTCTTCGACGACCATCTCGCCGAGCTGGCGCATGATCAGGAAGGCGATAACCCCGGCGATACCGTACCCCAGCAGGACCGCCGGGCCAGCCATCTGAATGGCGGGGCCGATACCCAGGAACAGCCCGGTACCGATCGCGCCGCCAAGGGCAATTAACTGAATATGTCGATTTTGCAAACCACGTTGCAGCGTCGGGTTCTGTTCCGACGAAGCTTCAGCGCTACCGTTGCCTGAAGCGGATGACGCGTCTTTCACGTCCTACCCCTGTCTCTTTTTTAGAAGGGGCACGTTTTAACACTTCATGCTGGTGGTAGCAAGTTTAACGCCGGGCCACTGCGTGCACCCGGCGGATAAACGTCACGAACCGATGATCCCACCGTCCGCTTTGGTGATCACCACCGTCGACGAACGCGGACGCCCGTTCGGGTTCGCGTCTGGCCAGTTGGAAACAGCACGCGGATTGGCCGGGTCGGTAATATCATCCCCGCCCTCTCCCGGATGCTGAATGTTAATAAACAGCGTGCGGTTGTCCGGCGTAAACGCAATCCCGGTGATTTCACACCCGCGTGGGCCGGTCAGGAAACGGCGATACTCATTGGTGCCCGGAATGGTAGCCACCATCTGGTTATTGCCCATCCCTTCGTACGCTTTCTTATTAATGGTGCTGGAAGAGACATCGGTCTGGATCCACAGCACGCCCTGGTGATCGAACGACAGGCCATCCGGGCTGCCGAATGCTGCCCCCTGCATGGAGCCTTTGGCCTTCGGATCGTCGCTGTCGGTACGCCCGGCCATCACCAGAATATCCCACTTAAAGCGAGCGGCGGCCGGATCGGCTCCCTCTTCGTGCCAGTGCATAATATGACCAAACACGTTGTTGGCACGCGGGTTGGCGGCATCGACCGGCGCCTTGCCCTCTTTACCGCGATCGCTGTTGTTGGTGAGCGTACAGTAGACGCTGCCGCTGGCGTGCGGATCGACCGCAATCCACTCTGGACGATCCATTTTCGTCGCCCCCACCACGTCGGCCGCCAGACGGGTTTTGATCAGCAGATCGCCCTGGCTTTCGAAACCGTTGCTTTTATCCAGGCCATTCTGCCCGAAGATCAGCGGCAGCCAGTCGCCGCTCCCCTCCTCGTTGAACCGGGCAACGTACAGCGTGCCGGACGTCAGCAGCTGCATATTGGCTTCACGGTTGGCAGGATCGTATTTTTTGTCCGAGACGAATTTATAGATGTACTCAAACTTCTGGTCGTCCCCCATATAGACCACCACGCGGTTATCGGCGGCGAGCGTGACGGCGGCGCCTTCATGCTTGAAGCGGCCCAGAGCGGTGTGCTTGCGCGGCGTGGAGCTGGGATCGTAGGGATCAATCTCCACCACCCAGCCGAAACGGTTGGGTTCGTTAGGGGTTTTATCGACGCTGAAGCGGTCATCCACCTCGTTCCAGCGGTAGGATTCATCGCTGTCGCTGATGCCGTAGCGTTTTTCCAGCGGATTAAGATCGGCTTTTTTGACAAAAATATCCGACCAGTTCTCCTCGCAGGTGAGATAGGTGCCCCACGGCGTATGGCCGTTGGCGCAGTTTTGCATGGTGCCCAGCACGCGTTCCCCCTGCGGGTCAGCGGCGGTTTTCATTAAGTCCTGATGCCGTGCCGGGCCGGTAAGCTGCATCGGCGTATTGACGGTAATGCGGCGGGCATACGAAGACGGGCGAACCACCTGCCAGTCGCTGCCCGATTTTTTCACTTCCACCACCGACACGCCCATCGCGTTCTGCCCCTTGCGGGCCTTGTCGAGATTCCAGTTGGCCGTGCCATCGGTAAACAGCATCCCGTTATCGATGTACTCATGATTCAGCGCCAGCAGGCCATGTTCCGGGTTTTGTTTCCCTTGCGGCAGGCTAAACCACGCCATCCCGTCGTGGTGCATGCCCGCCTGCACGGCCTGTTCGTCGGTGGTGTTGCTGGCATCCTGTTTAAACGCCGGCATGTTGTTCTTGATCCCCGTCGGGTCACCCCAGCGATAAAACGGACGGGCGATATAGCCTTCCGGCACCCTGACCGTATCTTCCGTGGATACGTCGATGCTGGTAAAGCCCAGGGAAACCGCTTTTGCCAGTGCAGAAGGCTTTGATACTGCGGCAATGGCGCTTTCAGGTTTGATCAGAAAAGGGAATGAAGCGGCAGCACCCGCCACGGCGCCCATCTGTAAAAAACGGCGGCGGGAGAGGAATACCTCCGCAACCTCGGAGAATACCGGGTTAGCGCTGCGGTTAGTGATATCGTCGCGATGTTCTTTTTTAAATACGGATTTGAGGGGTCTGCCCATAGCGGCTTCCTGTCATTGGCCAAGAGGTAAAGGTCTGGAGGCCAGTGTAAGAAGCTTTTATTACAATTTTATAACAAGGTACGGAAGGATGGGGGCATCCCTGCCCCGGATAACGAGGTGGAACGCTTAGAACTCGTAGCCAACCGAGACCTTAAAGGTACGCGGTTCGCCCTGCGTGATGTAGGTGCCGGAATCGTCAACGCTGGACCAGTAGTTTTCGTTAGTCACGTTGTCGATGCCCGCGCGCACCGTCATCTGGTTTTCATTGTGGTTCACCGCGAAGCGATAGCGCATGCCCAGATCCAGCGTGGTATAGCTGTCGAGCTTTTTGCTGTTCGCGAGGTCGGCGTACTGCGTGCCGGAGTGGTTGACGCGGGCGGTAGCCGTCAGGCCCTCAATCGGTTTGATGTCGTACTCTGCGCCCAGCACGGCGTAGAAGTTCGGGACACCAATGGCATCGTTGCCCTGATTCACGCCGTTTTTGGTTTTGGTCAGCTCGGCCTGCAGCCAGGTGGCGCTGGCGTTCAGACGCATCCCGAGCATTGGCTCGCCGAAGACGTTCAGCTCTACGCCACGGTTACGCTGCTCAGCGTCCAGGCCGTAGTGACCGCTGTCGTCGAGGATCGCCGACGGCATTTTGATCTCAAACAGCGCCAGGGAGCCGCCCACGCGGCCAAAGTCCGCCTTCACGCCCACTTCATTCTGCTTAGAGTGAACGATACCGGTGCTCTGGCCGTAGTTGGTGGCCGTGTTGGGCGCGGTTTTACCCGGTTGCAGCGCTTCGGTGTGGTTAGCGTAGAGCGAAATTTCCTCCCACGGTTTATAAACCACACCGTAGGTTGGCATCCAGCGGCTGCCGTCAAAACCGTCCGCGTCGTTTTCCGCACCGGTAATTTTGTTGTACCCGCGGATGACCACTTTCTGATGACGTGCACCAGCGGTAAACAGCAGCTTGTCATCCAGCACGCCCAGGGTATCGCTCAGCAGCCAGCCCTGAGTGCGGGTGCGCCCGCTGGTCAGCGGATCGCTGTATTTGCCGCCAGAGCCGTTGAAATTGGAGCTGTCCGGCATCGCGACGCCGGTGTTGTGGTAAATGTTGGTGGTTGGGTTATCCGCCGTCGCCGACATTTTCCAGGCGATTTTTTCGTTTTTGGTCATCGCGGAATACCCCACGTTGACCTTGTGCGAGACAAAGCCGGTAGTGAAGTGACCGCGTATCCCCGCCATACCGCTGACGGAATCGCTGATACGGTTGGTATCAAGACGGCTGACCGTGGCCTTACCGCTCTTGTCCACCAGCTTCGGCGCGCTGTAGATCCCCTCTTCGTGCGCGTGCTGCGCGCCGAGACCGGTATAGGCCGTCCAGTTGTCAGTGATGTCGTACTCGCTGCGCCACATCCCGAACTCGTTTTCAATGTCACTGTAGGCCCATTTCTGCGAGAAGTTACGATCGTTTTTCGGCGGCTCTGGCACAAAGTCCACGGCGGAAATGTTGACGCTGGTCGGGCTGCCGTGGAAGGTTTTCTTCTGATAGCCCAGATCCAGCGAGGTACGGAAATTGTCGCCTTTGTAATCCAGACCGGTGGAGAGCAGCGTGGTGCGGCGGCGGTCGTTCGGCACGCCGGTTTCCCCTTCCCGGTGAACCAGGTTCACGCGCGCGCCGAACTGGTCGTTGTCGCCAAAGCGTCGGCCAGCATCGAGCGTGGTGCCAATCTGTGAGTCGGAGGTGTAGTCCACGCCCACTTTCGCCTGCGGGACGTCGCCCGCATGTTTTGGCTCAAGGTTAATCATCCCGCCCACGCCGGAGCTTGCCGCGCCGTTCATCAGCGAGTTTGCCCCTTTGAAAATTTCAATGCGATCGACCATCTGGGCATCCACAACCTGACGCGGCAGCACGCCGGACAGGCCGCCAAAGGTCATGTCATCGCCGTCAAACTTCAGGCCACGAATACGGAAGGTTTCGGCGCTGTTACCGTAACCCTGAACAAACTGCACGCCCGCATCGTTGGCAACCACATCAGCAATGGTTTTCGCCTGCTGATCTTCCACCAGCTTCGAGGTGTAGCTGATGATATTAAACGGCACGTCCATGGCATTCTGCTGGCCGAGCATCCCCAGACGGCCGCCGTTTGCCACCTGTCCATCCAGGAAGGCGGGTACCAGTTGGTCGCCGCCGGGAGTGAAATCAGGCCCGGTGGCAGACTGGACGACCATGGTGTCTTCTGGCTTTGCCTCTGCCGCAAGGGCAGCGTGGGTCACTGCGCCAATGGCGAGCGCCAGCAGTGTTTTATGCATTCTGGTGTTGTTCATAATGGACTCATTAAATGTGCGCGCAAAAATAGCCCGTTGTCGGGCCTTAGAAATGTTTATGTGTAATGCAAATGAGAACTATACGCATTATATCTGCGTTAGCAAGTGTAACCGCGCGTTTCGGCCTGAGGACAGGGGGTTAAATGAAGCCGGGGAAGAGAGAGGTGTTACAGAGGAAAAGCGTGACGCACAGCCACCCCGGATCCGGGATGGCTGCAGGACATTATTTTTTCTTGTAAATATCGGCCGTGCCGTGAATTTTGTTATTGGTATTACCTGACGTGAGCACCAGTACGTCGGCACCTTCTTTTTCTGCTTTTTCAATCAATTCTTTCTTTGCATCATCAATAGAGACTTCATTTGAAGTGCTTACCGTACCGATTTTTTCATACTGCGATTCGACTTTCTCGAATTCATTTTTCGTCAGCAGTTCAGCCGCAAAGGTATTGGTGGTAAACAGAAACGCCGTTCCCAGCAAAATAGCAGTCGTCTTTTTCATAACCTTTTTTCCTTGAGATTAATCAGCAACTACGAAAAACCTCACACATGATGGTGAGGTTTTATGAGCATGGTAGAGAATCTCAGGAAATGCCACACGTTAAGGAAAATTCTTTTATAACAACCCGTTGGATTAAATTACTAACGAACATTAAGAATATTCAAAAACGCGCGCCGTACCAGCAATATCAATACGCACCGCCGCCCCCGGGTGCCATCCAGGCTGACTGACGGTTTTCAGGGTAATCGGCTCCGTTTGTCCGGCTAACGCCAGCGTCAGCGTGGAGAGCTGGCCGGTGAAATCCACATCAACAATCGACACCGGGCTTTCGTGCGCCGCGCATGCCGTCACGTGCAGTTGCTCAGGGCGCAACATCACTCTGCCCTGCCCCGTCGCCTGGGCGTTATCCGTGGGCACCTCGCCCAGCGCGCAGAGCGCATAGCCGCTGGCGAGCTGAGCAGGCAGGATCACCGCATCCCCCAGGAACAGCGCCGTCTCTTCATCCACGGGCTGGCTATAGACCTGATAAGGCGTGCCAACCTGAGTGAAACGTCCGGATCGCATGACCGCCACCTGCGTGGCAAAGGACAACGCTTCGTTTTGATCGTGAGTAACCAGGATCGAGGCCACGCCCGCTTCCGCCAGCAGGTCAGCCGTGGCCTTACGCGTCATGGCGCGCAGGCCGGTATCCAGCGCCGAGAAGGGTTCATCCAGCAGCATCAGGGAAGGACGCTGCGCCAGCGCGCGGGCAAGCGCCACGCGCTGCTGCTGGCCGCCGGAAATCTCATGCGGCCAGTGCGTGGCGAGTTGTCTGTCAAGCGAGACCATCTCCATCAGTGCTTCCACGCGCTGGCGCTTCTCGTGGCGGGTACCGTCTAATCCCCAGGCAATGTTGTCTGCCACATTAAGATGCGGGAAGAGCGCCCCCTCCTGAGGAACAAAGCCAATTTTACGCAGATGCGCGGGAATAAAGTTGTTCTGATCGAACAGGGTTCGGCCCTGCATCACGATACGTCCGCTATCCGGCGTTTCGAACCCGGCAAGGATACGCAGCAGCGTGGTTTTACCCGACCCTGACGGCCCGACAATCGCCGTCCGGCTTCCCGGCGCGACGCTCAGGTTTAAGCTGTCGAGCACCTGCGCATCGGAAAACGATTTAGAAATGGACGTTAATTCAAGCATCTCATAGCCCTGCAATTTTTTTGGACTGCATATAAAGAATGGCGGTCAGCGGAAGTGAAATCAAAATCATCAGCATGGCGTAAGGCGCAGCGGCAACATAATCGATCTCGCTGGTCAGCGCCCAGAAACCGGTGGACAGCGTGCGCGTTCCCAGCGGGGAGAGCAGCAGCGTCGCCGTCAGTTCGTTACTGACGCCAAGGAAGACCAGCGCCGCCCCTGCCGCCGCACCGGGCGCGGCCAATCGCATGGTGACGCTCCACAATGCCTTCGCGGGCGTGCTGCCCAGACTGCGCGCCACGTTTTCGAGCTCCACCGGCGCCTGGGCAATCCCGGCCCGCAGGTTAATGAGCGCACGGGGCATAAACATCAGCAGATAAGCCAGGAACAGCGTAATTTCGGTCTGATAAATCGGACGTGCATAGTGAATGGTGACCGTGACCAGCGCGAGGGCGGTGACGATCCCCGGCAGAGAGCTGGTGATGTAAATGCACCCTTCCAGCATCCGGAAGATGCGGTGCGGATAACGGATACCGAGCCAGGCGATGGGAATGACACAGGCGGTGGTCAGCAGCGCGCCGCCCACGCCGAGCATCAGCGTCTGGCGCAGCGAGTGCCAGAGATCGGCGCTCATCCAGTTCTGTACGCCGCCAAGCCATATCCAGCGACACAGCACAGTGAGCGGTACGCCCAGCGCCAGCACAATCAGCACGAGGAAAAACAGCTGGCCCAACGCCGCAGCAACAGGCTTTAGCGGCCAGCGCGTCTGTTCACGTGCCGCCCCAGCGCCGATGCGCGCATAACGGGCTTTCCCGCGGGTGACCCCTTCCAGCAGCAAGATGGCCAGACAGCATAGCGCCAGCACCCCCGCCAGCATGTTTGCCGCCGGGCCACTGAATGTCGACTGGAACTGGTCGTAAATGGCGGTGGTGAAGGTATCAAAGCGGATCATCACGTACAGGCCATATTCCGCCAGCAGATGCAGGGCCACCAGCAGCGCGCCGCCGCAAATCGCGAGCTTAAGCTGCGGTAACACCACGCGAAAAAAGACCCGCCACGGCGGCGTGCCGAGCGAAGCGGCAACATCTTCAAGCGTTGGATCCAGACGACGCAGCACCGCCGCCACGGGCATATAGATAAACGGGTAGTAGGCTAACACGGAGAGAAACACGCCCGCAGAAAGCCCATGCATGGAAGGCACCACACTCACCCAGGCGTAGCTTTGCACGAACGCGGGGATGGCCAACGGGGCCACCGCCAGCGCAGACCAGATCCCCCGCCCGGCCAGCTGAGTACGTTCCGTCAGCCAGGCTATCGCCACGCCGGTGACGATACAGAGTGGCACCGCTAAGGCCGTCAGCCACAGCGTGTTGCTGAGCAGTTCAGCAACACGCGGGCGAAACACCAACGCCTTAATGGTTTCCCAGCCCGTCTCAATGCCTATGGCAATGATAAAGCCCAAAGGCAGAAGCGCCATTAATGAAAACAGGACAGCTAACGCAACCATCGGCAGCGCAGGACGCCTGCGGGCAGGCTCCCGCACTCTGTTTTTGCCGATGTCGAGACTCAGACCAGACATAGGACGTTCACTTTACTCTCAGGATCACAGCAGGCCAGCTTGCGTCATCAGCTCGATGACTTTTTTACTGTTAAGCGTGGAAGGTTCCACTTTCGGTGCATCCAGCTCGTTCAGCGGCACCAGTTTCGGGTTAGAGGCCGCATTCACGCCCACCGCATATTCAAAGGCGTTATTGGTGCGCAGGCTCTCCTGCCCTTCTTTGCCGGTGATGTATTTAATGAAGGCCTGTGCCTGCGCTTTGTGTTTGCTGGACGCCAGCACGCCGCCGCCGGAGAGGCTAACAAAGGCGCCCGGATCCTGGTGTTTGAAGTAGTAGAGCTTAGTGTTTTTGCTGTTTTCACCCGTTTTGGACTGATCGACAAAACGGTAGTAGTGATAAATCACCCCGCCATCAATCTGACCGGCGTTAACGGCTTTCATCACCGTGCTGTTGCCTTTATAGGCAACGAAATTGGCTTTCATCGCTTTGAGCCACTCAAGGGTGGCCTGCTCGCCTTTCAGGGCCAGCATTGCGCTGACGATCGCCTGGAAATCGGCTCCTGACGGAGAGGCAGCCCAGCGGCCTTTCCACTCGGGTTTAGCCAGATCCATCAGCGATTTTGGCAGCTGCTGCTCGCTCAGTTTTTCCGGGTTATAGACAAATACCGTGCTGCGAGCGGCGATCCCGATCCAGCGGCCGTGTGCCGGACGATACTCCGCCGGTACCTGCTTTAATGTCTCTGCATCTAATGGCGCAAACAGTTTAGCGTTATCAACCAGCACCATTGACGGCGAGTTTTCAGTTAAAAATACATCCGCAGGCGATGCGCTGCCTTCCTGCACCAGCTGGTTGCCCAGCTCGCTGTCATCGCCATTACGCAGCGTGACCTTAATACCCGTTTCTTTGGTAAAACCGTCTACCCACGACTTCACCAGATTTTCATGCTGCGCGTTATAAACAACGATACCTTCGTTGTTATCAGCGGCAAACGATTGAGTTGAAAGGAAAAGTGATGAAGACAACAGGGCAAGCGAGAAGCATGACAGCAGGCGAGAATTCATGAACATATCCTTAATAGACCAACGTGATAAACAACAAAGGGCTGTGTGGGACAGGATTAAAGCATACAACAACGCTAATGATAATTACTATCAATCGAGTTTAGACGTAAAAGTGTAAAATTCGTTTTTAGCAGATTTTAGAATGATAAAAACCCAAATTTTAATGCGAGATAATTTTTAGATTAAGAAAACCTTAAGCCTGACAACAATGAAATTAATTAGCCTTCTATTTATTCTGACGCGAAGGTAAATGTGTTATTCATACCCCCGGCATATATAAAAAAAGCCCCGATGCTTCGGGGCTTTTTATGCTTATCCGGAGGCAGCCAAATTTATAAGGCCACTATTTTAAAAAGCATCATACAGACGCGTGAGGGGCGTACATCGGATAGGTGAAGAACAATAAATGCACGCAGTTCAGCCCAAAATGGAAGAACGTTGCAACCCAGAGCCTGCCGCTCCACATCCACGCCAGGCCGTAAATAATACCGGAGAGGCTGGCAAAAATAATCAGCAGTAAACCGCCGCTATAATGCATTAGCCCAAAAATGAGTGAGGCAATCAACAGTGCTACAACAGGATGCACAACCCGGGACAAGCGCTGCTGCAGATAGCCTCTGAACAAGGCTTCCTCGGCCAAAGAGACGAAGAAAATATTCGCAAGGGCAAATTGAGCAAACCATTCTGGCGCATGCGGCTCAATTCTCAGCCCGCCCAACGCAACAGCCAGAAGTAACAGCGCGGGTATCGCCAATACCAATATTCCCCAGCCGACCTTGCCAGCTTTATAAAGGGGTTTTGCTACGAATAACGTTGGCATGCACGTAATTAAAAAGAACGGCACCACTGCCTTGTCCATATTAAAGTACATACTGAACGGTATGCTTTGCGGACCAACAACGACAGCGTCCAGTACCTTCGGGTTATGGAAGCCAGGGATCGCATGCAAAACCAGGGCAACGGCGATGACCACGCACAGGCCTTCGACCAGATAAGTATATTTATTATTTTTATTACGTAGCCATTCAACAACAGACCAGCCAATAACGATTAATGCAATCACCAGCAGCGCCGGGGCGTCAAGAATGCTCTGTTTCCAGCCGAGAAATGCCGTTAACCCCAGCATCAGGTAAGCCAGGCTTTTATTCAGGGAAAGTGCGGCAAGCGAAGTTGCGAGTAGATACCACATAAATGTCCTTCATGATTGGCATGTACAACAGTGAAACGAATGTCGTGCCGGAGGCATCCCGCGGGGAAGCCATAAATAGGGTGCCGACTACCGGTATCGAACGGGTGACCTACGGATTACACGTCAGTTGCTCTACCTACTGAGCTAAGTCGGCGTTGGTCCGCCACCGGAGCCTCGAACCCCGTACTACAACATCCTGGTTGTCGCTCTTCCCGATGAGCTAGTGGCGGTATGGTGGCTCTGACTGGATCTACGCCAATGACCGGTCGATGGCGGAACAAACGTTCTGACCGACAGGCTACAGAGCCGGGTTCAGAATGATACACATCTGGAATTAACCACGCAAATCAGACGGTTAAAAGCTGGCACAGAGTGAAGGTTCGGTAGCGGTTGGTCGGTCCGGGGAAGAGTGGGCTGGATTAAGCGCTGAGACTAAATGGCACGCCCTGTAGGATTCGAACCTACGACCTACGGCTTAGAAGAACGTAGAGTACTATTTAATACACTGTAATGTCATTAGTTTTTCCGCGCTCGCGCCGGATTTGTGTCATTACGTGTCGTTACATGCTTCTGCGTTTCGTTATGGTTCATCAATGCATGACACATCTGTGACACAGAGAATGCACAGCCATGCCGCCGGGCATAGCTATGCCCTTTCCCCATCACATCACCGGGCAGTCGTCGAACTCACCCGATCGCGCATCGTTGATGATGTAGGTGATCACCCCGAACACTGGCCTGTCCGAATCTGCCATCTCATCCTTTTGTCGTAACAACTCCCTATTACCATTTTCGAGATTCTCCAGGTGAGGCTCTGGGTGGGTGCGATACCGTTTAATGCGGAACTCGCCGCCGTCAGCGCAAACCAGTAGTGAACCATCACATGGAGACAGTGACGCGTCGACAACCAGCAAAGCACCGTTGAGGATACCTTCCCGGTAATGCGTTGCACCGGCCCGCATAAAGTACGTAGCCGCTGGCCTGGTGATGATGCGCTGGTCAAGTGATATACGCTGTTCAACGTAATCCGTAGCCGGCGAAGGAAAGCCCATCAGAATACCCTCCCCATGTTACGCAAGATCCAGTAGCGATTGTCGCTTCCGTCAGTCGTCTTATCTGCGAAGCCTGGCTGGTATCGCTCGATCCATGCATTTGCATCTGCAACGCTGAAATGCCAGTGCCTTTCCTGCAGTTCAGCGATGAATTTGTCTGTATGCAGGCAGAGATAGCCCTTCGGGTTTTGCTGTATGGCCGCAATAAAAGCAGCACGAATATCCGGTTGACGAGGCATTAACACACCCTCACTCACTTATTGACTGTATGCATATACAGTAGTATTTTTGCAAAAACAGATCAAGTACAGGCAATTTTCATTCATGAGAGGATCGGTATGTTTGTTGAACTGGTTTATGACAAGCGTAATGTTGAGGGGCTAGAAGGGGCCAGAGAAATCATTCTGGCCGAGCTGACGAAGCGCGTGCACCAGATTTTCCCTGACGCAGAAGTGAAGGTTAAGCCGATGCAGGCGAACGCCTTAAACAGCAACGCCAGCAAAAGTGATCGTGAAAAGTTAAACCGCATGCTGGAGGATATGTTTGAAGAGTCAGATATGTGGCTTGTATCTGAATTCCCTACCGTTCGCCAGGTTGGCCTTTAAATTTTACTCGGTTAATATTCCCCACGTTTGCTCGGGCATGAACACTGAGCAACCAGCCGCCGCCCGTCATATGTAATAGCGGTCGGCGGCTTCTTCTTCACGAGCCTTGTTTTTGTTCAGCTGATAATGCAATGGAGTCTTCTAAAGCATTTTTTGCAGCCAGTTGCTTTGTATTCCAGATACTATCAGCTGGCATTTCTACACGTACACTGACGAATTGGTCTGCCGGGATATCGGCTGGTTCCCCGTCAGTCAGCCCCTTAATTTCATTGCGAGCAAATGCTGGCGCGTTTGGGTGAGTTCGATGATACGTTTTCACCAGAACAGAACCGTCAGCATTCACGTCATAATCCAGCCAGATTAACGGCTGTTTGTTCCGATCGGTTGGTACGTCAAAACCGCCGTCGATTCCTCCCCAGGAGGCGTCTGCATTCAGACCAGTGCAGCCTTCGATCAGGTATTCTCCGGTGCCCATGCGTG
Organism: Enterobacter cloacae complex sp. 277I4; assembly: GCF_050031465.1. Classification (NCBI taxonomy): domain Bacteria; kingdom Pseudomonadati; phylum Pseudomonadota; class Gammaproteobacteria; order Enterobacterales; family Enterobacteriaceae; genus Enterobacter; species Enterobacter cloacae complex sp. 277I4. Next base: position 1,293,062 of record NZ_JBLGWC010000001.1, on the reverse strand, counting down.
TAACAGCACAACCCTCTGACTCATCGTTGAGCTGGAATGAGCCATCGCTATAGACCTGCACAATCGGAGAGGCGGCTTTAAGTGTGCCGTCGCTGGCCTTTGTGGTGTTATACGTGGTGTAAAATTCCTGCCACCCCGGAGTGGCCACATTTTCTGCCTGCGTTCGGTACCAGATACGCCCACCTTTAGCCAACCCAAGACCTGTCGCGTATATCTGCGTAATCGAATTCTTTCCGCCACGCATTCTGAAAAACTGGCCATACTTTGATGCGTCGGTCGGAAAATTCCCCGTTGTATCAGCTGTTGTCTGCCAAAGTCCCGTGGGCTCAGAAAAATAGTCAATACCGGATGAAACAGGTGTTCCTGAAGCTGTATTTCCCTCCCCGATTCCGAACCCACCTACTACCAGCAATCGTCCTGCAGTAGAATCGGTAACTGATGTCTGAAACGTCGCCGTTGCACCACTTCCCAAACCGAGGTTTGTGCGAGCGTCAGCAGCATTCTTTGCACCTGTTCCACCCTGACTGATACCAAGTGCGGTAGTCAGGCCGCTCAGGCTGGTAATGTCACTGTTAGCACCTTTCTTGGCCAGTGATTTTTGACCTGGTACGGTAACGGCAGTGCCATTGATAGTGATGGTGACATCAGATGTCCCGTTCATCACATCAGCAAAGCCGCTCATGTAGCGTTGATACATTGTGAAGGTTTCAGCGATGTCCTGCGCAAGACCATCCACACTCAAACTGTCGCTCAGAAGAATGGCATATTTGGTTCCCGCAGGGATAGCAGGGTTAGCAGCTGGCGTAATGGTGAGAGAGGTTGCGCCGCCGATGGCGGTAATCTGAAAAACCTGCACTGGACTGGTCATTGCAATAACGGTGCAGCCGTTGCGGATCAGAGAACCTGCGGCGGTAAAATTAGTACCTGTGCCGGTGACATTGTTACCACTAATAGCAATGGTGCCTGTTGTGTAAATCATATTATCTCCAGGTAATAAAAAACCCCGCCGGAGCGAGGTTGATTTAATTAGGCAGTGTATTCAGACGTACATATCGGGCAGAACCGGAAGGCTGAGCGACGTCACCGTGTTATTACCGAAAATGGCATATTGCTCGCGCCCAAGATATTTTCCGCCCTGAACTGAAGCGTTGCCGTTCTGTATTTTTATTCCGAACATTCGATATACATACATGCCGTTTACCGTATGCACCATTAGCCCAAACCTACCCAGCGGAACATATCCGTTACCGATGCTCACGGCACTTGTAGAAGGGGTCCAGAGTTGGTTGAGGTATACGAATGGTCGTTTTGTGGTTGAAAAGGTACAGGCCCCTGCAGCATTGAAAATATTGAGGCCGATACCAGCCTGCGGCGCTACACCACTGGCGAAGATAACGATGTCTATCGTGCCGGTCGCGGGAGCGTCATCGTTCGTGGACGGAGGGCTGAAGAACCTGACCGTGTTACCGTCGAAGTCAATCGTGTTACCACTGTTACAGCGCCCGAAAACAACATACTTCGACTTGTCGTATCCTGCTATCGTGGGAACCGCCCACCCCCCGGTCGGAACATTAACGGTACCCTTCCATATACACTGCCCTGACTGCGTGGCATTGGTTATCGAGGTGAAGTCAGTACTGTCGCTGATAAGCAGGCCCACCCCGCTTCGCTGACCTGTCGGAAATATCTGCCAGACACTACCGGGAAACGTATAGGTGCTATCTCTTTCACTAATGCCCAGAGCCTGCATTCTCGAATTCTGCGTAACCCTGCCACCAGAGATGGTGATGGAATTCATTTTATGCCACAGCCCCGCATCAACATAGGCAGTCGCATGCGGTATAAACAGCACCTGCGCACCTGAAACATAACCGGCAATATCCACATACTTTGATTTCTGGTAGCCAGTATCAAAGCTTGCACCAAACGACGGGCATCTCAGGCCCGCAGTTATCTCCATGCGCTTTCCGCCGTCATTTAGTTCTATCAGTAGTCCTGTCGGCATTTATGTCCACGTCCCCAGTACGATGCGGCCGCCACCCGGAATATTAATGGTTACGCCATTACCATTAATCACCGTTGTGTTGCCGGAGCCATTGAAAGAAAAATTACCGTTTGTGGCGTAAATCGAGCCGCGAACGGTCACGTTGTTAAACGTCGCGTAGCCAGATTTGTTGATGTGCCAGCCAACATTTCCGGTGCCGTCCCATGTTGAAGACTGAATATAGCTGCCGATTTTGGCATTGCTGATGGTACCGTCCTGGATGAACGTATCCCGGATGAAGGTCTGTCCGTTCTGGATTACGAACGGCAACGACACCGCCCCACCAGCCTGCGCCATTACCGCGAAACGGTCAGCCACAAACAGCACCTGTGATTGCATGCCGGATGGCGTATTCTGAACACCAATCCCCATCCCTGCTGCATACTGATTACCATTAGAATCAATAGCGACCTTGATGCTGTACATCGCATTCAGGTTGTTATTGATGTCCGCTGATACCTGCGCGTTCTGGACAATCGCTGCAGACTGACCGTTAACCGTGACCTTTAGCGAATTGATTTGCGTAGCAGACGCCTGGGTAAAATCAGCAAGTGTCTTCGACAAGTCAGTGACATTCGCCGTGTTCCCACCGGTGCTGGAATCCAAAACGCGCAATGACTCAGCGACAGCTTTACTGGCGTCGGCCATCACATTGTCTACTCGATCGATACTGGCTTTGTTATCTCCATACTGGACGCTCAGGAGGTTGCGCTGGTTAACCTGCGCGATCGTACTGGTGATCAGCGCGATAGCATTGTTCTGAATACCGCCGCTGGCCTTATCAGTTTGTGCACCCAGCTCTTCCAGGCGTGATGCCATTGAGGAATCGAGGTCCGTGACAACCTGGCTAAGGTCAGTGATTGATGCTGTATTCTGAGCACCTACAGCAGCTGCTGAATCAGCTTTGTCAGATGCGGCCTGAGTGGCAGCCGTCAATTGACTTACCGCAGAAGCGCGAGTTTCAGTTTCCGTTGCTAACGCCTGGCGAACATCAGTAATACCCGCTTCATTCTGGGCAGTTTTCGCCTCTAGACGAGTAACATCCGTGACGCGGGCTTCCGTCTCAGTGGCGATCACATCCCGGAGCTGTTCGAATGTCGCAGAGTTAGCCCCCTGCTGCGCAGTCTGACGCACAACAACATCAGCAATAGCCAGGGCGTTCCCAATGATTGCTTCTGCTGTCTGCTTATTCGATCCAACCGCCGCTGCAAGACCGTTTGCATTCTCTTTGATTGCATCAGCCAGTTCTGCGAACTTTTCACTGCTCTCCACCGCGCTCTCGATCAGGTCTTTGAACGTATCAGTCTCTTTAATCTCCTCCAGGATTGCATTGGTGATATCACTGAAGTCGTCCGTTGGTTTTCCAGAAGCCTCTACAAATCCTGAAACGCCAAATGCATTACGAGTTCGAACATAAACGTAATAAACATGGTCAAACTTAAGTTTTTGGATGGTCCACTGATTGCCACGGCCAAGGAATTGAGCTTTATTCTCAATGTCGTCGGACAATGGAATCGGAGTCTCACCTGCGTACCAAAATTCAAAAGAAGTATCAGATGTGGCAGTAACAGACATGACCGGAACTAAAGTGGCCTGAAGTGGGCCAGGTATCCACTGAACCGAGTTCGGGGGATTAGGCGCTCCGATAATCAGGCTTACCTGAGTCTCAGCGCCTTTCATTCCATTTTCGTTTCGACCACGAACCCCAAGCGTGTAACTTCCTGCATTCAGGCCGTAAAACTCATATCGGAACTGATCGGTCTCATACTGCGCAACTAATTTCCCATCAGCACTGTAAACGTACAGTTCAAACATCAGCTTTTTAGTGGTTGTAGCTGTTTCCCAGGTTGCTGTGACCTGAATGGTCTCAGAATTTGTGTTAATGATGCGCAGATTTTCAATGTTTGGCACACGGTAGCCATTAAGGGTATCGCTGGGAATGTCAAAAACAGCCCCCTCATCAACAATGGCCTGCTTATTTGGATCGTGCTGGGAGGCCGTAATGCTGTATACGGAATTATTTTCGGTCTCCGCAACGCTGAGGATACGGAATAAACGAGTCGAGACGCTGCTGGTAGAAATGGCAAAAACCGTTCCATCCCGCACCCATGATGGAGTCGTCTTCAGGGTCACGACGTTGTTTGCAACACCGTCAATAACGTACTTCACGAACTTACCATTGCTACCCATGATAGACATGGTATCCCCACCGCCGATAAGCGAGGAGTCAACAGCATCAACGGTAATTTTATTGCCTGAATGCGACATTATTCTGCCGCCGAGGCGTGCGCCGGCATAGTTGTTGTCCATGATTTCAACTATGTCGCCAGGAGTGAAATGGATGGCGTCACGGGGCATCTGGAAAGTTAATCGGCTGCTCTCACGCTTTGCTGTTTCAAGTAGCCACTTACCTGCTCGCCATGCCTGCCCGCGCGAGGTACACCCGAAAGCCTCAAGGATAGTCTCGTTGTAATTTCCACGTGCAATCATGTCGTCATCGGATACGTACTCTTTTACCTGCTCCCAACCGTTATCCGGGTCGGTCCATGACACCACCACTGCATTGTATTTCTCAGAGCGCTTCACAGAGCTTCGCTTGAAGTTGCCATCAACCACGTTAGCATTCGTGATTGTCGCAATCGGATCTTGTGGCGCATCCAGCATGACAGACAGGCGCACACCGTCCCACAATGCAATTCCACGGAACATGCTCGCTATCTTGTCGAGAATGTCTCTCGCACTAGCCTGCTCTGTGATGTAGGCGTTTAGCGTCATGCGTGGTTCTTTTCCGCCGTACCCATCATCAACAAGCTGATCGCAATACTGAGACAGCACATACAGCGCACCGTCATCAACATCGATGTAGCCAGCGCGCTTAGCCAGACCAAAGCGGGAGTTCTTTGCCAGTTCTCTGAACAACCAGGCAGGGTTATTTGTCCATGCCTGTTTGAAACCACCCGTCCACAATCCGGAGTAAGTTCGGGCGATTGGGTCATAATTGTCTGGTACAGACACAATCAGTCCGCGAAGATGGTAAGTGCGGCTTGGGGTGTCGGTGTACTGGTCGCGGTCAATAACGGCGCCTGCGATGGCTGAATATGGATAGCTCAGGTTGTCATCGGTGATTTCACTGCAGCTATTCCAGATAGTTCCGTTGGACAGCAAATCACTGCTGCTGTCGGGCGTAATGCGGCGAACGCGAATATCAAACGGCTTGATATCCGGAGCATCAATCAGATGGGCCTCAAGATATTCGCCTGATATCTTCCCGGTGATGGTCACGGTCTTTTCAATAACCCAGCCTGAAGCGCCAGTTCTGCTCTCCAACACCAGAGTGACGGACGTGTTTTTCTGATTGCCTTTGGTGTCCTGCTCGACCAGTCCGGTCACACCAACGTTAAACCGCACCCGGGTAACGTCCTGATCGGTTATGGTGCGAACCAGCGGAGTATCATAGGTTACTTCGGTGTTTACGATGGTGGTCGCTTCAATAGCAGAGAAGCCATTAATGGGGGATTGCGTTTCAGAGCCGGGGCGCCAGGCGACGCTGACACCATTTACGCTGACACTGCCTGTCGCATCAGTTACGGGAGTCTTATTGAGCTTGAATGATGACAGGTGTTCCTGATCAACGGGACCGTAGATAGGCCCTTCGCTGATGAGATCCAGTACCCGGTAAAATTGCTTTGACTTGAGGTTATCGTCGAGGAGTTTGGGGGTTGATGCTTTGCCGCCGCCTGAAGACATAATGCCACCTTAGCTAATAGATTCCGTCCAGTCCTGGTTGTTGCTTGTGTCAATACCGAGTGAAATTACGTTCGAACCGACCTCCATTTCTCCCAGTAGGAGTGGCACCGCGCGCCCCTGCCCCACCCGGTTCTCAGCACTGGTAAATGAGTTATTTGTGAGCGTATTGGTCTCTGCGGCTTCTGCGGAGTTTTTTGTCTTCATGTTGCGTGACATGTAGATGGAGTAAGCAACCGAGGCGGCAGACAGCACCAGTGAGCCAATGAGAACTATCGTACTGGTCTCAAGTCCCGCCCCCTCAATCACCGGGACGAACAGCACTACAGAGCCATCCTTCAGGCGCCGATCCATGTGCCACTGCACCGAAGACGTTTCAACATCCTCACCCGCCACTCGCATTCTTACTCTGGCGTTCAGGAATGCTTTTTTGAACTCATGATTCTGAGCAAGCAAAAGACGAATGCCCTGGGCAGGGGTATCAACGCTCAGCTCGACTTTGCGGAAATGTCGGCGTAAATGCCCTGCAAATTTAAAGATGAGCACTGTTCATGTCTCCATATGGAATGCATCTGCTTAACGTATGCCGGGCGCATTTGCTCTCTCCGGCTTAAATGCCCTGAGCAATCGTGGTGAAGAACCATATTGTCATCGAGCAGAATCATTGCGTGGCAAGGGTCAGCTCCGGGGAATGGTTGCCTGATTATTACGTCACCTGGCAGCGCTTCTCCCGGCGATACCTGATTGAAGCCATTGCGCGACATGTTGTTCAGATAAAGGTTCTCCCCTCTCAGCCACCAGCCATTCGTCCTTTCGAAGTCAGGGAGGTCAATGCCACACAGGTGATACGCATCACGGAATAGCGTGTAACAATCAGTCACTCCGTGCTCGAACCGCCTCCCCAAAAGGTAATCCACCGGCCTGAACGTTCTGATTTTCCCGTTACAGGCCAGCACCCATGGAAGGCCCGATGCAACCTGGCATTTACGGTCGGCGCCGGACAGAACCGGGCTGTTCATTGGGTGAGAGTGAAATACCGCAGTCACCTCTCCAGCCTCCTCGGCCGCCAGCCACTCATCATCACTGATTCGGAAGTGCTTTCCAGGCTCCGGGTGAACATTCCGACAGCGGAACAACTGCCCGCCATCCAGGATTAAGCCGCACACCTCATCCTGCGACGATGCCGCATAATCGAGTAATTCTTGCATCATGAAACCTTCTGAGAGCCGGGGAAGCTGCTGATTGGCATTGGTTCCGGTCGTGGATAACGGAAGCGGCAGCCGCTACGGCGGTGAGAGCACTTATCTTTCGCCGGGTCAGTGGTTGGATTGTCGCGCTCATCTGCAACCGGCGGCCCGTCATATCCGCACCCGACGCCGCGATACAGCCACTGGCAGACGTCGGCAAGGATGGTTCGCGCCGGGATGATAGCGTTGTCGCAGTCAATCGGTGTCGCCAGCGTGTAAGTGACCTGCTCGAATGTCTCTTCGGTCATCTCTTCCACAACGTAGCGGGAAACCGCTTCCTGCGTCGGATCTGCGTCAGGGTTGCCATTGGGGAAGTTCACCGCGTCCAGGTATTTCACCGGAACCTGACGGCGGGTGATCACCACCCCAAGCATGTCGTCGAAGTCATGGTTTATGCCCGTCAGTAAACCCGTGACGTTCGCCACCACCATTGTTGGCCGGGCATATGTGCCTTCGTTCTTTGACTCGAACCCTTCGACTGCTATCGGGTATGCCTGATACTGATTCCCCTTCCAGATCACATTTCCGTAATATCCATTGGTGCCGGAATGGAACCGGATAAGGTCTCCGCCGTATGGCTGCAGGTCTGCTTCAAAAAGGTCGATGAAAGCCCCGACTCCCGCATCGACACTATCGATAATTAAATTCACTGGTATGTCGCGCACGGCAAACTCCCATTTAAAAAGCCACCCTTGGGTGGCTTATCTTGGCACTTGTTCAAATGTGGCCGTTAGTTCGTATAGCGGCCCGGTCTTTGTCATGCTCCATGAGCGGCAAACAAACAGTTTTTGCACTCCAGTATCAGATGGCGTCCAGTAGAAAGACTGCACCGCCATACGTGCCTTGAGGAAAGCATCGGCAGCTTTCGCAGCATTAGGCCTTGAGCATTTCGCATCATCCACGCCTGTGAATGTCAGCGAGTATTTATCCATCAGAGGGTTAATGCCCTTCGTTTGGCGCTGCTCATAACCATCACCAAGCTTAACAACAGCGACATTAGGTGTCCGTTCTGCCGAGTAGCCTTTCTGTGGTGACCAGGTAAATATCTCTGGCACGATTACCTCCGTAGTAATCCATTCGGACGCTGCTGGTCTCGGATGGTGTTCAGGCTTACCTGCTTCATCATCTGCGACATCTTCGCCATGGTGGCATCATCAATGCCACCAGTTGTGTTGATTTCAAAGGTGATGTGCTGGACGACGCTACCGCCAACACTGCCACTACCCTGCATATCCCGGTTGCTAATCACCCTACCGTTGTCACCGGGAATCATGTACTGGCTGCCGTTGTTAGCCTGGTAGATTTCCGGCTTCCCACCCTCGCCCACGCGGTACATAGAATTGGCGTTGACCGGGCCGCCGTGCTCGCGGGCGCCAGCAACCGCCATCCCTTTGGCCGCCAGCAGTGAGCCAGCATAAGCCGTCTGACCAACAGCAGCAGCGCTCCCCATTGTTGCAATAGAAGCACTCATTGCCGCAGGAGCCCACGCCGAAGCAGCAACAGTGGCCTGAGCCATCGTGGATGCAAGTGATGCAGTCGCAGCGGCCTGACCCATCAACTGACTCTTGACCCACTCGATCCCCATCTGAACAAGACTATCGACAACGCTGCTGAGAATTGTCGTGCCAATGTTGGCGAAGGACTCCTGCAGGCTTTGGGTGCCGTTAATCAGACCGGTAATGGCATTAGTTGCGCCACTCTGAAGGGAGTCTACAGCGTCAGCCATGAGCTGGTTGGTGGTGCTCTGATTGCGATAGATTTCCCATTGGGCAGCGATACGGGCCTGCTCGTATTGTGTATTGGCAGCATTCATCAGTTCGAGGCCACGTTGAGTGATTTGGCCCTTTTGCGTTTCAAACTGTTGAATGAGAGCCAATTGCTGGGCATGCTGGTTTTCCAGCTGCTGAACAGGATCAATCTCACCCAAGGCTGATTGTTGCGGAGTAACAACCTGTTGAGCTCGAATCTTAGCCAGATTTACCTGGTGATTTTCCTCCAAACGTTCGGCAGTTTTATTGTACTGATCCTGGTTAATCTTCTTGGCTGCCAAGGCTGTTTTCAGATCCTCAACATCCTGCTTATAGCTGGCGTTTTCGCGCGCTTCCGGTAGAAGCTTTTGCGCGGCAGCCTCGGCCTTGATGGCATTGGCCGTATCCCATTTCTCTGCAGCATACTGCCGAGCCTGTGCGATCTGGGCCTGAGTTGCGCCTTTCCCAAGAGATTGCTCGGCATTAAGCATGGCCTGCTCTCTGCTAAGTTCTTGAGTTGACCCTGCCGCCAGTTCTGCTTGCTGCTTTAGGTTCGCCAGCTTCTGAGCAACAGATTCAGCAGAAGACGCTGATTTTTTCCCCTGCTGCTCACTCTCTTGTTGAGATTTTTTTCTGGCTTCTTCTGACTTCTCTAAATCATAATTTTCAGCAGCCAGCCTGCCAGCTGCAGAGATTTGATTCTGATTGTCAGTGACCCTGGCAGCCTGCATCCTGGCTTTGGCTATCGCCCGCGCTCTCTCATCCTGAATTTTAAGTAATTCATTCTGCTCTTCCAGAGTAGCGATAACTTTATCGCCCTCCTTGGTCGCGGGAGATATCTGCAGCGCTTTGGGGTCGAAGCTTTTTCCAGCCTGATTAGCTCGGTTTATTTCATCAGCTGTCTCTCCAAAGGCTTTCGCTACGGCACCCTGAACCTGCTCAAGAGACCAAGATTTTTCGATGAGTTGATCATGAACTCCCATCGCCGTGAGCATGTTGTTCGTGAGCGTGCGAGTCGCCTCTGAGGCGGTTTCTTCTGTTCGGGATAATTTATCTTTAGCGGCCTCAAGGTCTCGCGTCTTACGAGCCAGTTCATCAGACACTTCCGCCTGTTGGCGGGCGAAGTCTGTACCTTGCCCCATAGATTCAGCAACTTCCTGCGCTGCCGGGGTAAAGTTCTGATATCTGTCTCTCAGCGAGTCAACTTCACCCTGCAGGTCTGCAACAGCCTCTTTCTGGGCTCGTATAGAATTATTGGCATCTGCAATCGTGCCGCGCAGTTGGGTGTTACTCATTGACGTCATTGACGCATTTAGCTTATCCAGACCGTCAGCAAAGGCGATCGCCTCCTCTTTTGCCTGCTGGGCTTTCTGCCAGAAATAGAAGATCGCTCCGGCAGCGAGCATAGCCGCCCCCGCTGGACCACCTATGAGGGCAAGAGCATTACGAGCAAGTCCAATACCAGCAGATGCTGCACGTGCCGCCGCCGCCGCCCTTGCTGATGCGGCAGCCTGGACTGTTTCAGCCTCAGTAAGAGCGAGAGATACGGTAGTTGCCCGAGTTTTTGCAGCTATTAGGGCATCAAGCGCTAACATTTCAGCAGCGCTACCTTTGGCCACGTTATATTCAGCCTGGGCCAGAGCGAGAGACGAAAGAGCAGCCTCTTTATCAGCCAGAGCCTTACGCTGAGCAGAATTAGCGGCAACCAAAGCTGCTTGTGCCGCCTGACTCTCTGCAACAGCCTGCTTACGAGATGCTGCGATATCAGCGATTTTCGCGGAGGTAGCCATGGTCAGAGCGCCGACATACCGCGCGCCCATTACGCCAGCAACAATCGTGAGCGTAGTGCTGAGAGCGTCCAGGTTTTCACTGAGAGAAATTACTGAATCACTGAATATTTTTACGCCAGTTTTTACTGTGGCATTCTCGCCAAAGAATTTCGTGATATTGTTGTTGGCAATTTCAAGAGACTGGCTGATCGTCGCAGTAGTTTTAGCGAACTCCTGTCCAATTTTATCGCCCTGAGAGAGCAGGCCATTAACGATCACCTCAGTGGTTAACTTGCCCTCTGCAGCCATGTTTCTGAGCGCCCCGATGCTGACATTCATAGAGTCAGCCAGAGCAATCATGAGCCGGTTCCCCTGCTCGTTCACAGAGTTAAATTCATCACCCCTCAATGCTCCGGACGCCAGCCCCTGAGCAAGCTGAATGATTGCATTGCTTGCCTCCTCGGCTGTTGACCCTGACACCACGAAACCCTGGTTAATAATGGTTGTCAGCCTGGTAATGTCCTCTACACTGACGCCATAACTTCTTGTTGAACGCTCCAGACGCGCATAGAGTGTGGCCGTGGCATCAAGACCTGAGCGAGTCTTTTGAGAGATGTCAAAAACACGCTCTGTGACATCAGCCAGCGTTTCAAACGGCGGTACGGAATCCCTGACGGCATTTGCCAGTTTATTGCTGAGGTCCTGCCATGCCTGAGCATATGCGCCAACCTGCTGGACAGAAAGAGCGGCAATGAGCGCTTTCGCGACGCCAGTTAAGCTGGACATAGTGCCTTCAATCGAAGACAGAGAGCGTTCGGTGCGGTTTAAACCAGCCTCAAGACGGCCCATACTCCCATTGAGGCCATTCAGCGCATCATCAATATCCCGACGACCCTGAAGAAGGCGAGCCGTGTCCATATCCACTTCGTAAACGATCGTTCCAGCGCTGACGGTACCAGCCATATTGTTTTCTCCTGGCAATAAAAAACCTCGCCTGAGCGAGGTTTGATATGGTTTTATTGTTGGTTAGTTGCAGGTGTTTTCCCATGAGTCATTAAACTCCTGGCTATCGTCATCTATTACGGAGTGCCCGTTGGTAGATATATACCTTGAATTACCTGCATAAGCGCCGAAACTATTTTTTGCATTTACGTACCCACAAACTGCACCACCCTTGCCGATCTTCTCCCCAGAGAACTCAGCAGATGATGAGTCTTTGAGCAATCCCTTCACTGACTCTTTTGCATCGTAGTATCGGATTGCACGCCCCTCCTCCTGAGCTGTTTCTTGTTTTTTTAAGTCGCTCTTCAGGTCTTCATATTGCTTTCTTTCCGCGTAAGCATCACCAAAAATAGGGGTTTGGGAGTTGACCCAAAAAAGAAATCCCACATTGGCAGCTAATGATACAGCCAAAAAACCAACGGCGCAGAATCGTAAAGTTCCACGCCTCTCCGCCTGTGTAAGACGGGAATTAAACGCCGCCTTCTCGCCTATTTTTCCAAATCCAAAGCCAATGATAATGAAAGTTGCAATTATGAAGACGAGAGATAGTGGCTCTCTTGCTGCGAAGGTGCATGTAATTACTAATGCAATAAAACCCAGCGCCACAAATATCTTGTTCATATCCCTATTCCCCTTTGGTAAAAATGAACATCCTACCCAGGAATAGCACAGGCGCAACGGAAAAGGATGATTTATTGTTCTCAGGGTATCGTTGTATAGAATGTCGGTTACTTCTTTTTCGCATTCTCGCGTCGAACTGCCTGTTTAGCCAGATATTCGTCGGCGATGCTGTCGTACTCTTCGCGAGTAAAGCCTTTCTGGTCAGGATATTTAGCCGCCAGCAGCATCTGAAATTCGGTCATCGTTAACTGAGAGGCTTCAGTGCGGTTCATTCCGAAGTGGCTGCGAGCTGCGCTGATGTAGTCGAATGCTTTAAACTCTGTAGTGCGCTTGCCTGTTTCATGGCGCTGCAGCTGGCGGACCTTAGCTTTGCCGACGACACCATGCTGCATAAGGTGCTGCGCCAGCACGATGATGTCGTTCTTCGGCATCTGTCCCGGTCGGTATACGACGCAATGCCGCCATCCCTTCCATTCGCCGATCATAGGCGTCAGGTCTTCCTCGCAGCACGCCTGAAGCACCAGCATGCACGTTGATAAAAGCTTCTCAGTAGCGCGGTTGAATGATGGAGATAGCCATTCAGGAAATCCTCCCAGCGTGCCAGCGCAAACCTCAATTAGCTGAGCGACATCATTGCCGTGTATGGTGGCGTACGCCTGCACAATCTCTTCCGGAGTGCCGATCCTCGTCATAGCCTCGAATGAAGGCCGTAGCAGGTAATCTTTCCCGCCTTCGCGGCTGTCGCTGATAGAGAGTTCGCCAATATCGGTTAAAGCGGTCATAGGCCTTCCAGTAAACGGTCATTATCAAGGGCAGCACGCCGCCCTTTGGAATGTCCGTTAGGTAACGGTAACCGTATGCACGGCCACAAAGTTGCCGTCTTCGGTGTTGATGATGATCTGCGCGCTGCCGGTGGCGACGCGAGTCACGGTAACGGTGTTTCCGGTGGCCGTAGCTGTTGCTTTGGTCGCATCGGTAGTCGCTACAGTGAAGTCTTTGTTGGTTGCGCCTGTTGGTGCGATATTCACCGTAAAGGTACTGGTACCGCCTGCCGCGCCGGTGCTGGTAGCAGGGGTCACCGTTACGCCGGTCACCGCCACTGCCGTCACTTCGTTGACTTCGATTGTGCTGGCATCGCCCACTTTGAACTCGGTAGAGAACGTGACGATATCGTTGGTACCTCCGTCCGAACTCAGCGCCGTGATGTTCATGTAGCCGATGAATTCTACCGGACCGTAGTCCATGCGCACCCAGATACCAGGCTGGCGCTTGGCCTTCAGCTCATCAGCGAAATACTTGATGAACTTGCCAACACCGTACTGGTCCAGTTTGTCCTTCTTGCGCACTTCACCTTCAAAGCTCAGGGTGAAGTCACTGTTGGTGATGATGGTCTCGACATAGCCGCCGCCGTCATCCGCATCAGAGGTAACCGAGTTCGGGTTGAAGTCGAAGCCTTTCGACGTACCAGCAGCCAGCGCCTTCCACTCAGATTCAAGTGGCTTGACGTCCGGGCAGCCATCGGCGACTTCCAGCACGACCGCACCGCCGAACAGGCGCTCGTTCGAGTTCTGGCAATTAGCCATGTGAAACTCCTCTTTGACGTATAAAAGAAAACCCGCCGGAGCGGGTTATTTGGTTGGGATGGCTATTCGCCGTAAGTGCAGGCGAACTGGAGTCGGAAGACTATTCGCCCTTCTTCTGTGAGCACCGGCGCGGGAATTGCGCCCATGTTCTGGATGTAGCCGACACACTCGTCAGCCATGGGGTTGGCCTGGACGTAATCGACGATGCGCTGTACGGCATTGAGTGCGTCTTTGCGCTTATCTTTTGCGCCTACTACGTCGACCAGGACGTGATACTCAGAGCCGAGGTCTGTACGGATATTCGAGCCGCCGTTTGGCCTGAACACCATGATCGCCTTCGACATGTCACCTGGGTCATCAAACATCAGCTGCTGCACCGTGAAACCGGTCGTTAGACCGGCGTCGCCGAACATATTTCGCACCCGTTCGTGCATCATGGGTGTCATAGTGAAAGCTCCTTACGCACAACATCATCGATGGCAGATCGCTCCTCTTCAAACCCAAGAGTGAGGAATTCCTTTTTAGCAGTTGAGCGACGGAACCTCTGCGGGTTGGCCGGGTCATGAACATAAACGGCATAGTTGGTCGAGTAACCTACCCTGCCTGTAATTACCGCTCCGTCAGTTACGATTTCGCGAAACTGGCTATTTAAAAGTGCTGAGGTATCGATCGGCGTGTAAAGTGCCGCTCTAGCAGCCCCAAGAATCATCGCTGACTGGAGTGCGCGAATGACTTTTCTACCCTGAATATCATTCAGAATTCGGTCAATATTGCGCTCAACACGTGCAGTGCCACGCACTTTGATGCCCATGGCTACACTCCCGTAATTATCGCCCAGTCATCTTCCAGGCCGTCGAGAGTATCGTTCCAGCGCGTTACATGGCGAACCTCATCGGCACCTGCCACGACCGGGTCTGTTTCTGTGCTGACGCCAATCAGGATGTAATCGCCCTCATCGGCCAGTGCGTAAGCCGTGAAAAAGGTGTTTTTGACCACAACCTCTTTACCGATTGACCCGAGCTTTGCAGACAGGCCGCCGATGTAGTCACACATGATGGTTTCAGGAGGTTCGTATGGGTCGACAGGATCGCCCCACTCGTCATTGCCACCTGCACCCTTGCGCCATATCGTGCACAGTTTGTTGTAAGACCATGAAGCAGTAGACGACATCAGCCCTCCTTCCAGCGCAGCACCTTCTCGCCAGTTGCCCGGATGCGCGGGCAGTTGATGAACCACTCGCCGTCCGATTTCACGTAGCCGGTAGTCTCTCGCCCGGTATCGGTCATCACCCATACGCGGACGAATGAACGCGGCAGCCCGTGCTTAACTGATTTGTACGTCATCAGCAGCCCCCGACCACCAGGAACAGGCCCACGCTGTTACCAGCACTGATCGGCAACTCGCCGGTGCATCCGCTGGTATCGAGACGGGCCAGAGAGTCGCGCAACCAGGTAATGCTGTCGTCGCCATATTCAAACGAGCGGGACGCGCCGGACGGCGCACCCTGTGATTTGATGCGGCGCGCGCCTGACGACGTAGCCATAAGCGCGGCGGCGTACATCAGGATCAGCTTCGCAGTGCACTCGTCATACCCGGCACCATCGAGGCACGGGATAATCTTGTTCACCACGCAGAGAATCGGCTCCAGCAGCGCGCCCGGGATGGAGTAACCCAATTCACCGAGGAACGCCTGCACGTCTGCCGCTGTGATTGGGTCAGCCATGGTTATTTCGCCTTCTTGATTGCTTCTGCCAGGGCCGCTTCGGCTTCGTTAGCGCGTTTGGTTTCAGCGTCCAACTTAGCTGCACTTTCCTGCTTCAGTTGCTCAATCACTTCGGCATGCTCTTTATCCTTAGCATCAATTTCAGACCGAGCCTGCTCCAGTTGAGCCAACGCCTCATTGAGTTTTGACTGCAAATCGGAGGCACCGGATGCCACAGGCGCAGATGGTGTCGCCACTTCAAAGACGAGCTTCTCACCCTTCTTCTCGGTGGATTGCTCTGCCTTGCCCTGCTCGATCCACTTTTCAGCGATCGAATCATCGACGTCATAAACCTGTCCAGCCTCCAGCTTTTGAAGGCTGGCACCGGCAAAGAGGTTTGCTACCAATACCTTTACGAGTGCCATGTTGTTTCCTTAGCTCGAAGCGTGAATAACAGAGTAGTGACCGTTGATGTCCTGCTTAACCATCAGGCCAGCAGCACCCCAGGTACGCCAAACGTAATCTGAGTTATAGAACTGACGCGGATCAGCGACGGTACCGAACGCCTGGCCGACGATAGGAGCAATCACGCCAGCCTGCAGCGGCACGATTACGATTTCGTTACCGGTCAGCTCAGCATCTTCTTTGATTGCCGCAATGCCTGAAAGCTTGGAGATCTCTTCCAGTACGGTGCGGAGAGAGTTCACATCGAAATACTGTTCCCAGTTGGACATGATTTCGCTGGAGACGTACCACGTTTGCTGGCCGTACTGCATGTTTTGCAGCTTGAGAACGTCACGCAGGGCGATCGCCGCTGCACGCATGGCTTTCGGGTCGGTGCTGGTTGCGAAGTTAACGGTCAGTGTTACCTGCGCCACACGCTCATCGTGTCGTAAGCCCTTCCAGGTCTTGTCATCGAATTTGATGTAGTTACCGGCCGCATCACGGAAGCCTTCCCAGATGTAGTCCACATACTGGCGACGCACATCATCAACTGATCCGGCCTGAGCATCCGCCAGGGATGAGAGCGCGGAGCCTTTATTGAATACCGGATCACGCCAGTTGAACTTAAAGCCGCTGTCGTGGATCGGCACCATGGTGCCATCGAAGGTGTAAGACTTAGCATCCAGCGCAGCACCAATTTGACCGGACATTGAGGTGTGCGCCCAGCCACGGCCGCCGGTGCGAGCGTATTCGTACACAGACTCTTCAAGACGAACAGAACGAGACAGAGGCATCAGGTCATTCAGCAGCGTGAATTCGGTGTTCGGTTCGAATTGCTTCAGCACGGTCTGGTCATAGGCCTTGTACAGACGGCGGATATCGTCGACTGCGTTTACCGCGTCCAGTACCGGGGCATTTGCCGCTTCACCGCGAACGCGGGTACGAGCAATAAAGTCTGCCACGGCCTGAGCGCTGGAATTGCGAGCGAAAGTCAGTTCATTGAACTGAGCCATGTTGGCTTCGAGGTTCCCGGTTTCGGTCGCCTGCTTAGTGGAGAATACAAACATTCAGGTGCTCCTTATTTAATGACCACGCGCAGGAGGTCACCTGCCGTTGCAATGGTGTATGAGCGGTCTTCTTCTACGTAGCAGCGGACCGATTCATCAGTGCCGACAGCTTTAACGCGGCCGTTGGCCACAGAGAGTGGCTGCCCTTTTGTGTAAGTGCCTGCTGCAGCTGGAACGTTGAAGAAAACGCCTGGGGTTGGGTGGAAAGCAACAACCCAGTCGCCAGCTTTGATGATGTCGTCTACGGTTTTGCAACGCAGGTAGTCATAGTTGGCTACGTAGAGAATCGCAGCTTCATTGCCATCCACGGAAGCGGTGAATTTCTTCGTGGTGTTGTCGAAGAAACCAATCGTACCGGGAGGCGTATCAGCGGCTGCAGCACCTTCACGGTGAAGCTGTGGGTTCGCGAAGATACCGCCCGCGTGAATTACGTGTTTTCCGTCTTTAGCCATTTTTTACTCCGGCATTTCGCTGACTGATTGGGTGTTGGTTGCCTGGCGGAATGCACCGTTCAGGCCGAAAGATGTCTGGCACTTGGCGTACATCGCGTCGAGCGCCTTACCGTCCAGATCCGCGACTTCTTCATCGCTCATGTTCATCGCCAGCTTCACAGCTGCGCGCTTTTCGCCTTTCTCTTTGTCGGCGTTCGCGTTCAGGCTGTTGAAAACGACGTCCACGCGATCGGCGAGTTTCTTCGCCCACGCTGGCATCTCTTCGCTGTTGGTGGCCTGCTCTTTTTTCTTGGGCTTGCCGGTTTCAGGGTCGATTTCTTCATCGCCTTTTTTCTTGGCGGTGGCTTCTTCGGCCTTCATCTGGTTGTATGCGTCCATCAGCTCGGCGTCGGACTTGCCTTCAGTCGGCTTACCAGCGGCTTGCAGCGCATTGATAATCAGTTCTTTCATCGGATCGTTCTCTCCGTTGGTTTTAATCTCGTACTCAGTGGGTTTGCGCACGACTTCTACAGGGTCGCCGACGAACACGGCCTTGCCGTCATCATCGATGAGGTACTTTTGCTTCAGGTATTTGGTGTCATTGCGGTAGATGAAGCTCTCCGGCCACACCGTTTCAGGCCAAAGCCACTTATCCTCGGTGTCACCCTCGCGCAGCTTGTCGCTGATGGCGCGGGAGATGTCGTCAAAAGAAAAGTTGGAGGCATTGGTGAAGAAAAATTTGGTCTTGTTGAGCAGGCCGTCGCGGGTGCAGTCGATACCATCAGCCAGGCGGGCAACTTCGATCTGTTGCTCATCACCTTCCGAGTTAACGAAAATGCCAACGCCCTCTTCCGGAGTCCCGGCGCCCGGCTCATCAAGCAGCACCGCCACATGGTCAAACATCATGTTGGTGGCGATCTCGTTGTACTTCTTGCCCTTCGATTCGCCGTTGGCGGCAATGCCGGAGTACAACAGGCCGGTGGAGATGTGGATCGGGTCGGAGTTGGTACCGGCCAGCATCTCATCCAGACGGTTAATCAGGCGCTTGCCCTTGTCGCTGGATTCGGCGTACTGCCGGTTAACGTACATATCGCCCGTCACCTTCCCGTCTTTGTGGCTGACGTTCTGTAGCCAGGCCCCGACGTGGTACTCGTTCACCGCCCGGACATCTCGCGCCGATACATGCTTGCCGTCCACTTTAGGGTGACCCAGCGGCATCGGATTATGCTCGAGCGTGTTGTAGGCCTTTTCGATTTCTGCTGCCGGGTACAACTTCCGGTTCATCACGATATCGTCCACGACAGGCGTGATGCCGCGAACCACGATATGTGGCTTGCCGTCGATGGTTTCAGTGGTGATGTTTGAAGCGGAGTTGACGACGGTCAGCACGTTAACGCGGTTGCGTTTCATGCTGGGTCCTCGTTGGTGGATTTCAGGCAATAAAAACCCAGCGCTATGGCTGGGTCGCTAATGGTTTAGGTTGCTCTGAAACTTACTTGTAGTTAATTTACCCGATTGAATGCGGTAATGATTACTGCGTCAGGCATTACCATTCTTTGTTTGGCTATTTCTTTTGCTGTATTCATAAAGAAAACATCCGGCTCCAATCCTTCAGGATCGGCTACAACTGTCGATCCTGTAAGGTAGACCTGTCCATTTTTCAAGATTTGGTAAGCTACGAAATATTTGTTAAGCATGACTACCTCTATCGCTCTGAATGAACGGTAATTATGCCCCTTCTTTCCAGCTTATCCTCTCTTTTTTTAGCTTATCCGCCAGCCCCTCGTTGAATATGCTGCCGTCGTCGTTAAGCAGCGCTGGTATCTGGCTGCAATAGCAGTTGTACCGGTTGCCGTTCTCAGCGTAGAAGTCCCGCACCTCTTCGGTGGTGTAGACCTTGCCGTGTCGGCTGGCGTGCCAGGTGCGCGTAGTAGGCTTGAGCGCTGACAGCCATAGCAGGCCGGTATTCAGCCCAAGACGGTCGGCGGCCCAGTCCGTTTCATTCCACTGGGCTTGCCGCAGCGCGCCGACCTGCTCGGTCTGAGCGATGTTCTTTGCTTTCGACATCGACACATCGAGGCGCTTGCTGATGACGCTGGCCGTCTCGCGAGGATTCACGCCGCGCGCTACCGCATCGGTGATTATGTTGGTCAGGTCGCCGCGGGCTGTATCGCTGATGACCTTCCAGTCACTGAACGTTGTCAGCCTGGCCACCGATATCTGGTTAAGGTAACCGGGGCTGCTTAAAAGCTGCTGGAGCGTCGTCTGGCTGGCGTATACCTGCGACTGCTGCGAGAGGTTATTGAATGCCTCCAGCGTGCCGCGCTGCGCCTCAGCGACAACGTAATCCATCGCCCAGAGGTTTTGCTCGCCACCATCCAACAGGTAATCATCGAGAATGCTCTGCACCGCTTCCAGCAGATCAGCAAGCTCCTGCGCCGACATGTCGTAGATGAACTTGCCGGCGTTGACCTGGTAGAGCCGCATGTCCTCGCCGTGGTTGTGGCAGAGGAAGTGCCAGTTATGACTGTTTACCTCTCGCTCTCGCCCGGTCAGGCGCTGGTCAAACAGAGCTTTCAGCGCTCGCTTGATGCCGAGGTATCGCTCCTCGATATCCCGGAACATCGCGGTTACCTGCTTTGCCGATCGGGTTGGGTCAACCTTACTGCGAGGAACTACCGGTGTCCCGACTTTCGTCTTTTGCTCCGGAGTCATCGGAAAGAGGATCATCGGTCGTTACCTTTTTATTTGGGTCAGGCGGCTTAACATCTTCACGCGGCTCAAGTTCTCCCGCTTCCCTGACCTCGTTCTCATCAACAGCAGGTGTGCCGTAGGCTTGCTGGGTATCCTTCGCCACCGCAGCCATTTCCTTCATGTTGGCAATCTTCTCTTTCTCGCTTGGAGCGAGTAGATCAGACCAGGTTAACGTGATTTCGCCAGATTTAGGTGGTTCGATAACCTCCACAGTCCAAAGCCGTTCTATAACTGAACTTGCCCGGTCAGTCTGGAACCCGTTGCGGCGACCATTACAGCGCTTGGCAAAGTCGTTTTTGTCCTGATCTGAAGCAAGCCTTCCTGTCTGCTGGCCAAACAAGATGGTGAATGGCATCTGGACTGAAGATGAAAACTGGTTAGCTGACACTGTCCACGTTGGACTCGGATCGGCAGCGGCAACGGAAAGCACTTTAGCCTCTCCGTCCTGCGTCACCAGGGCCGAATCTGTACCAGAGTTAAGCTTCTGGATAGCAGCGTTAAGCGCCTCAGCCAGCCCCGAGTAACCAGCCTTCTTGGCATCCTCCATGATTTTGTCAATCTTGGTGTCTTTCGACATGTTAATGCCGAGCTGCCTGCTGGCGTTTTTCAGGAACCCCTCAGCGCTGCCGCCGGAGGTTTTAGCCATATCCAGCAGGTCGTTATAGCCTGCACGCAAGAACGGGATGCCAGCCAGTGAGGATTCATCTTCTGAGCCCTCGCAAAAAATAATGATCCGCTCAGGATGAATTTTGATTGAGCGCATAGGACCAACAATACTGCCGTTGTCCCCTACAGGTTGCTCCTGAAAATAATAAAACTTCGGCATGGCGTAATCAGGGGACTTCTGATCCTGCTCTAATTCGCCAGGCTTTACCTGCGATTCCCATGCAGGAATCATCTTCACCAGGCCACGCTCGCGCGAATTACGCATTACGTCACGATTAACTGGCTCAGACCATTCACGACTATCGGCAAACTGAAGAATTAGGGCTGAGTAGTGACCGACAAGGTTACGTCTATCAGCGTCCTTCACCTTGGCCCAGTATTTCTTCATGAGCTTGGTGACTTTCTTTTCCCATGGCGTCGACTTTTTAGACTTCTTCGTCTCATCGCCGTCGACGATCACCGGGGTATCAGTCCAGCATGCATCGAGCAACTTATGCACCGCGCCGAACGCGGCACCGTTGCGCTCATACATGTTATAGAAATGGTCAAAGTCGAGGCGCTCAGGATAGCCAAATTCACACCACAGATGATGTCTCTTAGTGTTGCCTGATTTATTGAAGCCAGCCGCATAAAGCTGTCGAGATCGCGATACCTCGTTGAGGCTATTCACAATCAGCCCAGCGAGGACTTGCATTTCTGTATCGTTACTCACTGAGTTGTCCTTATGTGAAGAATATCGCCCCTAAACGGCGAGGAGAGTGCAGCACGCGGTAACGGGTTGCATCCCAGTCGTGGTCTTCCTGCTGGGTATCTACGTCGTCCGGGTTTTTGCTGTCGCGAACCAGCACGGGTATGCGGCTAATCCATCCGCGGCAGTGCTCGAAAACGTAAAAGGCAGGCTTCTCAGGGATGCCAGATTCCAGCTTCTTACCTTCAACTACAGCCTCAAGCATGTCAGCGAATACCGAGGCCCCGTTTACTCGCGAGCCAGGCTTCTTATTGGCCTCAAGCCATTCGACACCCTGATTTTCCATTTTCTGACCGATCGATAACTCATCGTCACCGGTATTGAAAATGGCGCTATCAGCCGGGCCCGGAATAACTTCCGAGCATATTCCCGGAACAATGTTTAGCTGGCCCTGCGTGACACCGTCGATTTGAATCTCTTCAGGCTCGTCGGCTTCTTCGCCAACCAGCCGCTTGTCAATCCACGCCACGCCTTTGGCGACGTTGGTGGATGACATATTCAGGCCTTTGTTCAGCTCGTCAGGAGGGCAGCCGTACCACTCGCCGATC
Organism: Enterobacter cloacae complex sp. 277I4; assembly: GCF_050031465.1. Lineage (NCBI taxonomy): Bacteria > Pseudomonadati > Pseudomonadota > Gammaproteobacteria > Enterobacterales > Enterobacteriaceae > Enterobacter > Enterobacter cloacae complex sp. 277I4. The sequence goes on along the minus strand of NZ_JBLGWC010000001.1, from coordinate 1,270,944 downwards.
AGTATCAGCGACCCGGCTGGCGGGCAGAACTGTCGACCATCTGGCAGCTCGGCGGCAGTACCATCAGCCTGCGCCCACCAGAGGTTAGAGAACGGCTTCGACTCACCCCAGTCATGGGAGCGGTCGACGGTCCAGCTATCCGGTATGCGGAACGGCTTAATGACGTGCAGCGATTCATTCCAAAGGTGGTCAAATCGCCCGCCGCTGGTCACATCCCAGGAACCCTCTACCCACGCTTTGCGTCGGTTAGGGTCTTTGATGGCCATCAGGGTCGCGATGTACTGCGGGTCGAGGTACGGGTTCTCTTTGAACGATCCGTGGATGGCAACGCGGGTAAGCGTGATTTCCTCTTCTCGTTCTGTCTGGGGGTTGAACACCATTTGCCGGTCACGCTGTACGGTTCCGCGCGGCGCTGGCTCAATGAATCGCTTCTTCACCCAGGTATGCCCGATGCCAAACGGGTTGGTCGTGCTGAACGTCTCCAGCGGGATTGGCCTCAGTAACTTGCCATTCTCCAGCGGGTAGTTTTCCGGCCTGAACGATGAGCGTCGGCAGGAGAACATCATTTCGTAGAATTCCGGGGACTGCTGTTTCGTCAGCTCGTTAAAGCCAATGAACGGAAACTCCTGCCCGTGGAAATCCCAGTAGTCGTCTGCCTCTTTGCCGAAGCGGAAGAGAAGCTCCTCACCTGTTGGCCACACCCAGCGCAATTCGCTCGCAGATGACAGGTATCGCGCACCATCGTTGAACAGGCGAAACATACGCTTCGACTGAGTGATGATGTCTGCCAGGTTCTTATATTCGGTATCGAAGATGACACCGCGCCAGAACGAGCCATAGCCCACGCCAACATTGCGCCTGAACCTGGCTAACTGCGCAGCGGTCTTACCCGGGCCGCGAGTGCCTTCGAACAGGATTTCGTTACACGGGCAACTCAGCGCCAGAGACTGTGATCCAGGCAGTGGCTTCCATACAGCTTTGTAATTCATCCACCGAGCACCCCGTCCTGTTGTTTTTGCGCTGCCGCTTCCCAGTCGTCCACGTTGTCACTGGTTGGCACCAGCATGACGTTATGGGTGACCTCTTTCGTTTCAGCCTTATTCTCGATGCTGTACGCCTCACGTTCGAGGCCAATCAGCGTCTTCAGGCTGTCGCTCAGGTCTTTCATGGATTTAACGCGGGAAGGCAGGCTGATCACTTTCTGATAAATTTCATTAAGCCGGTCCCGCCCTTTATCGTCGGGGTCAAACATGATGTCGCCCAACTGCTCGAGCGCGCTTACATCTGCGCACTGCGCACCAAGTTCATCGAATAGCGTGTTTGTCAGTTCACGAGCCCGGCGGATGTCTCCCCGGTGCTCCATGCGTACCGTGGCAATCACCTCGGCAGTCGCCTCTATCAGTACGCGTTCGGTCAAAGTGCTTTCGTTGCGTACCGTCCTGCGTACCTCCTGCTTGCGTACCAGATCGTCAGCCTTTTGCTGAATCTTCGCATTGAGGTCACGCGACCAGTCATCACGCTTGGCACGCTTACGGATAGCGCCTTCGCTGATACCTTGTTGTGATGCTATTTCTCGGAGAGACATCACTCCGGCCCGGTACGCCGTCTCGATGGCCTCCCAGTCCGGTTTGCTCATTCGTTACTCCGTTATTTCTTTACAGGCTCATACTTCAGCTTCTGGCTAATGCCATGCTTGACGAGGAAGTTTCTCACCTTTTGGTAATCAGGCTCGCAACGCATCATCAGGCAGAACACTGTCAGCGTCCTGAGGTAGACAGGAACCCACCACCTGCTTTTGATTTCAGCTGACAGTCTGCACATCGCCATTGATTTCTTCCTCGGTAGGAACCGGCGTGAACTCCACGCGCTTTACATCGGCAGGTGCGAAATACAGCCACTCGCCTGTCTCAGTCGCCAGCGGTACGAAGCCGTTAACCAGCTCAGGCTGACGTCGTGACATCTTGCCCGTGAAGGTTTCGCCTGTTTGGGTGGTTAGCGTGATTTGGTAGATGTCGGACATGATTACCTCTTTGCCTTGTCGCAGCTGTTGCCCTGCTTCTCAGAAGTGCTTAGCCACTTACGGCTTACCCGTCAGCAAGATGTGATCACCATCCTTGCGGGGTTACACAGATCATTATCGAAGCCCCTCAGTGAAGAGCTTCTGTAATGCCGCTATTTGCCGACGCAATTCTGCGTTGGCTACCCTGCTTTCGCTTCCATCAGCGTGACCATGTCAGGGTCCATCTGGCTGACGATCCGCTCACGAGCGCAATTGAGAAGCTTCTTGCGACCACCGACGCCCCACTTATTCATTGCCCGGGCACATGCGCTGACCTCTTTGGTCTCATTGGCGATCAGCAGGTCAAGTCGGTTGAGTCGGTTCATATTGCTAAGACCGTTGAGCACAGCCTCGCGGAAGGTTTCATAAACGCGGATTTCAAACTCCGGCTTAATCCAGGCGGCATATCGAATAGCGAGTAGCTCTGCAGCCCATACGCCGGGCTCGTCACCACCGCGAATTACTCTAAGTGCCTGGTTATCTTCCATAGGACATTTTTGTCCTTTGCCTGCCAGCGCCTGAACGAAACGCTTTACTGATGCACTACGAATAAACTTGCCCGGCTTTTGTGACTCAGTAGCCTCGCCTTTCAGGACGGCGGCGGCATGAAGGTCATTCAGGCTATATCGCCCCTTCTCGTCCACTCGGACAGATACACCATTCACGATCACAGTTGGATATGTCATAGCGTTTACCTACTCTTTGAGATGAACCTTTGCCGAAATGAAACGCCAGCCCACCGAAGGCTCGCCAGCACTAAACTGACGTCTCCAAAGGCTCATTTCACAGGTTGGGTTCGGTGTGTTTTATTTGCATCGAACATGCGATAACCAATCAGGATCTGGCAGTTATCGCAGGAGCATGCTCTACCGATTCGGTCGGCAGTTCTTAGTGCGGGGTGTCACCGCAAAATAAAAAGCCTCACGGATGCGAGTCTTGAGTAAATCATTAAATTTCAATTAGATATAGCCATCCAATTAATAGCTATGAGTACGTTTGAATAGCCATTAATAGACATGAACACTCGAAAATATTTTTATTTCATGCACTGATCTTTGATGTAGTCCTGCAAATATCCGACCTGCTTCGTCACTGTGACGATTCGCTCTCTGAGGGTGAAATAATCCCGTTCAGCGGAGTCAGTAAGTCGGGGGCCGGAAGCATCGCCCAGGCCGCCGGAGCCGGGCGCTCCGTTCGCGGGACAGTTTGCGTTGAGCTGCAGCCGCTTACGGCCAGCAATGACATCGCTATGCAGACGCTCAATGGTTTCTTTCGCATCAGCCAGTTCTCCGGTGTATTTCGCATCCAGCGCAGCCACATCTCGCTGGCGGGTCTGCATGTCTTTAATTGTGGCGTTAGCCAGGCTGAGATTCTTGGTGGCTTTGTCACGCTGGTCTTTGTAGGTGATGGCATTGTCGCGGTAGTGGTTCACGAAGAAAGCCAGTAAGCCAATTACAGCCAGCACCAGCAACTGCAGCCAGTAACGCTTTACCAGTGCGCCAATCATGACAGGAACAGAGCCCGCTCTGCCTCCCGACGACGGGTGAGCCCATTCAGGACTTTACCGCCAGCTTTATTCCAGCGCAGGAACTCATCGGCTGCGCCAGCGTAATCACCGGCGTTGAGTTTTCGCAGAAGAGTCGATGTCGACAGTGAACGGGCTCCGAGGTTATACGTGAACGATACCAGGGCGTCGAATTGCCACTGAGTCAGGCTGACTTTAACCAGGCGGGATACGTCGCTTTCATAGCTGACCAGTCCGGTCTTCAGCAGGCGCTCTGCTGTTTCCTGCTTAATCGTCATCCCGGCGCGGATTGGTTTCCCGTCGACAGGCAGAGTCCAGCCATAGCCGATCGTCCATACACCGACGCTGTCCTGGTACGCGGTAAGCTTGCAGCCTTCGAACTGCTTGATCAGGGCAATGCCTTTCTCACTGGTTTGCATTCTTCATCCCCGTCAGACGCTCCCAGAAGTACGTCAGTGCTACAGAGCCCATCGCCCCGCTGATACCAGACGTAACCAGAATCATGTAAAGACTCAGCCCGCTTTCAACGCTTATCAGGCCACCAATGAGTCCGGTAAAGCCGGACACTGCAATTTGCGCCAGCGCGTTGATCCAGCTCCAGGTGGCTTTGTTCTGCTTAACGTCAATAAGGTATCGGACCAGGCCGCCCCAGCATGACAGAGCAAGGACAATCAGCCATGACACTCCGGCAATGCTTTCTTTATCTTGCATACGTTTAGCCATATCACCTCCGAAAGAACGGGGTGCTGTTTGTGTAGAGTGGAAGGATGCCAGGAAACAACAACCGGACATCGCAAATAAAAAAGCCAGCGACAGGCTGGCAATGTGAGGGTAAGGCAATGTCGGCTCTAGGGCCGAAGGGTCCCAGGTAGTGGGTTCGGTGTGCGGCGTACCGCAAATAAAAAAGCCCAAGGCGTTAACCTCGGGCTTGAAATTTTTTGGCTTCGGAACGACTGAACGGATTCCCAGCGTTAGAGATGAATCTATCCAGTTTTTCCGCGAAATGCAATAGTAATTTCCTAAATATTTTATGCTTAGTGAAAAATATTTTTCATCTCGTAACTTTTGAGAGAACAGAATCAGCCATAGACTCCTGTTTGTGGCATTCGGCGACCAACTCTTCAAAAAGCGGCTGAAGCTGCTCATATGCAGCCGTTTTCTTTATCTCCACAATAGTATTAACACCTTCAATAACCGTGGAGAATTTCAGCCTGGCATACCCTCTCCCGCCACATCGTTCACAGACCTTCATCACTGGCACGCCCTGACGATCGCTTTCTGCCTTGTCCAGCACCTTGCCTTTACCATGGCAGCGACACGAATTGCTGATAACGCCTTTTCCGTTACATGGCTGGCATTTAACCCGCACCACCTCCCGCGCTTGCGTCCAGCTCTCCCAATCGCTTGGGCGAACGGCCCGCGACATTTTCGACCAGTACGGCGGTTTCCCCCATGGATATGAGACCTTGTTGGTAAAAACTTGTGCTTCTGTAAATCCGCCACCATCACAGCAATCACATTTTCGAGTGCTGGCAGCACTTCTTGAATAATCCTGGTATGCAAAAGCGCAGAGAACCTTAAGCACGCCTGACCGAGCTGATTCATCGAGTTCAGACAGTGCTCTGAATTTACCTGATAACTTACGTGCCTGCTCATAGAGTCTCTCCAGTGCTATATCTGGGCTGCTAATGCCGATTTTCGAGAGGTAAAGATCGAAACCAAACCCGCACTTGTGACCAGCAATGCCAAGCGCAGCCATAACGTCAGTGCCGGTGAGACTGTCGGATGCGGTTGCGCGAGGAGAGTCACTGAACATCGGTGATTTAGGCGCAAAGTATTTAGCGATTGATTCGAGGTTCATTATGCGGCTTCCTTCTGTGGCTGATTGGTTTTGGTATGGCTGTGCTTTGCTATTGGCGGCAGGCTAGCGCGCTTAACGCTTTCTGCCTGGTACCGCAGGAAGTCGGTGTGGTTCATGCTGACTCCTTCTGCTTTGGTCCGCGATATTCACCATACAGAGGTGTTCTTCCTCTTGGCCTGGTATGCCTGTGGGTTACTTTGGGAGAAAAAAGCGCATCCTCTACATTCATTCCATTTTTTAGTCGACGCTTGATGGATGTTTCTGATACTGAAACGCGAGGATCCCTTGACCATTCTGTGGCGGTTTTCGTTTCGCCATTGAAAGTTATGGCTGTGCGTCCTTTTTTTGTGTGCTCAGGGATATGCACTCGAGAGCGCATGACATTACACGCCCGGCAAAGCACCCTAAGGTTTGAGTCCGCATTGTTATCGACAACCTCATCGATGTGATCAATATGCGCGGTTTTCCATGTGACCTTCTTGCCGCATTTTTCGCATGGTGGAAGTGTTTCTCCATAGCGGTCGTAAACAACTTTTCGGTGCTCATATACGCAACCATTCGCCATTGATAGTGGGTGATCAGGAATTTTGAGCATTTGATATCCCTTCGCATTTTTATGCCTGAATTTCCCTTTACCGTTTTTTGTGAGTTCGTAGGTCCCGTAGCGCATCATTCGGAAGTAGTGCATTTGACAGACACCCTTCCCTGGGTAGTGTTTGCATTCACGATCACAACCTTCAACTTTGCATTTCATGCTGCACTCTCCTGTAATTTTTGACGGCGCTTCATCAGTGCATTGGCCCTGCGGGAAAAAATTGCTTTCACGCGCTTCAGGTAGGTAACGTCAAACCGACGTGGGGCATTGTCAGCTTCGAGCCGCTCTACGCGCTCAAGGCCGATGCGATCAATCAGGCGGATCCGGTACTCAACAGCATTACCGCTCAACTGCCGGTTACAGCGGGTGCAAGCGGAGTGGACGTTAAACACGTTGAATTTGAGGTGTGAGGCAGCGCCGCGTGAACGGTAATGGCTGGCATCAATGGCGCTGCCAGTCAGGTAATTGCTTTTGCCGATGAGTGGATTGCCGCAACTGACACATGGCTTACCTTCATCGCGGATCCGGATGTAGCGATTGAAAGCTGACTGAGCCTCTTTATCCCACTGAGATTTAGACTTGAGTGACTCGCGCTTGGCCTTACGGCGCTTGCGCCCGGCCTTCTCGGCTTCTTTCTGCTCCTTGATACGCTTAGCGGCTGCTTTCACCTTCTCCTTTTGACGTTCTTCCATCGCGAGGATTGCGCCGTGCTCAGGGCAGCACCAGCGGATCCGAATATCGTGAAATTTCGGCACGAAGTATTCACCGCACACTTTGCACTTACGGCGGGATGGTTTACGCATGGGCACCACCTTGAACCTGTACCAGCGTGAGTTTTCCGCAGAACACGGCACCGGTGTCGATGTACATCTGGTTGGCATATTTCAGGGGCTGGCGCGCTGGGGTGTGTCCGAAGATAAACAGATCTGCACCGGCTATTGCAGAGACAATGCCGTCCAGCGCGTCGCTAACCCGCTCACGGTTCCAGATCACCATTTCTTCTGGTACTGGCTTATCGAATGCGTATTCGTTGTGCGGGTAGTCTGCGTGGCAGATGACGACCTTCTTATTGCCGGTAATCAGTTCGATAATCATCGGAAGATTGGTAATCTTTGGCAGAAGGTATTTGAGTTGCACATCCTGCTCAGAATCAAGTTGGTGCCACCATCCACCGCCGTTTGACATCCAATGTCCGAAACTTCCGCCGTTTACCAGTGCATCGAGCATCATCTGCTCATGGTTGCCACGAACAGCACGGAACCACGGCATAGTAATCAGATCCAGGCATTCGACGTTTTCCGCGCCGCGGTCAACAAGGTCGCCAACCGAAATCAGCAAATCACGCGCCGGGTCGAACGAAACTTTTCCGAGCTCATTCATCAGCAGCGTGTAGCACCCATGCAGATCGCCGACGACGAAAATATTGCGCCAGTCAGCGCCATTAATACGTTGATACATGCTCATGCAGATTTTCTCCTCGCCGCGAGTCGCAGCCATTTCTGATCCACCAGACTGGCGGTGTAGTCTTTCAGGGTCGGGATGTCGGACGGCTTAACAGCGGGCTTACGCTGACGGCGCGCCGGAACGCGGAAGATTTCGTTTGTGATGACGCGGGAAAGTGGAGTAGACATCAGGCCTCCTGCTTATCGCGCAGCACCTGGAACTCGCTGCTTTGAGGGATGGTGAGCACCAGGCCAAACTGAGCGCACCAGCCTTCTACCTGGCACATGAAATGGTGCATGTCGCCAGTGTCCAGATCGGACGTGTGGCGCAGCTCTAATTCAATCGTCTTAATTCCGGTGACGAAGTCGGTGTATTCAACCTCTTCATAACCGAGATAGGTCTTTTTGAGGTTGCGCTTTACCCATGCAGGCGTGGCGTCAGTGCGCCCAGACTTGATCAGGTAGTCGCTAATTTCCTTGTACCAAACGTGGCTCAGACTATTTTGTGAAAGGCTTCTCTTCTCGCGCCAGTCTTTGAGTTGGAGCCGGAAGCACTCACCGTTTTCGAGAAGTGGCTTCAGATGCTGAGTAATTGCGCCAAGGTTTCCACGGTGTAGCTTTATGCCGTCTTTTGGGAGAATCATACGGCCTCCTTAACGGAAACCGCAGAATGCAGAAAATCGCAGGTGCATTTCTGCATCTGTGACAAGGTGAGGAGTTCAGATTGTGGTCGCATTTAAGTCCCCTTAAATGCGCAGAAGTCGCTAACGGTTGTTCAGGCCGTCAGCACAGATAGTATGGACGGTTGATTCAACAAAATCAACGCGAGAAAAAGGCCTCCGGAGAGGCCCTGGCTGTCGATATGGGGATTCCCATATCGCTTGTATGGCAGTTACACCAAATCGGGCAATTTGAAGCCTGCCATGTCTTCCGCCCGGATTGGAGGCGATAGGCAGTCAGCAAACACCAGGGTGCCATCGAGCAAAATCACGAAACCCCACCCCATAAACAGGTTGGCACTACACCAGTCAGCCTTTAGGGGCACATCTGGCATCTTGTCTGGAAAGACTGGGTAATGCTCAGCCAGCCACTCCATTGCGTCGCAGCGATTGAGAGTATATTTGTCGTACATCATGCCTCCTGCTGCGGTGCTGCTGGCAGCGGCATCCAGTGCGTGACATGCTCTACTAACAGATTATCGCAATAGAAATTCCAGTACCTGTCATACGCACCAGACCAAACTTCTCCATACTCATTGAATGCCAGGATGGCCTTAAACTGCTCCGGCATCAGATCACTGCAAGCCACCCAACCATCCGGAATCACCGGAGAGTTGAGTTGTTCGGAATTACCGAACGACTGAAGCATGGCTGCGCGATAGGCGTTCCAGCCGACAGCTTTTCCGTGTTCAAACGCGCTGTCAAAGTCATCATCCATTTCCATCGCAGCGGGCACAGATACCGGTGCTGGCGGGGCGGTGTAGAGTGGAATCTCTGTAATTTCGTACTCGTTGATATCTTCCTGAGACCAGTTGCCAAATCTTGTATGTAGGCTAAACCGAGCATCAGCGTGAAGATTGTCTTTGTACATGTACGCCACAGGCTCCACTTCGAGCGATGCCAGCGCGATACGCGCATTATTAATCAGGAGGCTATCAGCAGGAGATAAAACAACATGAGCGTTACCCTCCGCATCAATTTCAGAATTCGTAATTTTTCTGAACAGCTTTGCCAGTTCTTTGGTAATAGTGCTCATGGGCGAATCTCCGTCCTGCCACCAAGTAAGCGGATTGCCACTCGTTCCCGGAAGGTAAGCGGTCGATGGTGTCCGCGGGCATTAACAATTTCAGGCTTTCCATTAGGCGGATAATTGACCCTGACCGATTGACCATCTAGCGCGTGAGAAGCCTCGAGTAGTGCTGACTTTAAGTGCGCAGGGCACTCTTTCTGCACCCGCTCGCCGTCTGAAATGACACCTGCAATCCCCTGAAGCATGCTGGCTAAATTGCTGAGATAATTTTTCACATTCACTCTCCTTTACCGGTGCCATAGGCAGATAAGCACTCTTCAAATCCAGCCTGATTATCCGTTTGACCTAAACTGAAGCCATGCTGAAGACCATGACGAAATGCGCTATCTTGCAATTTATCTGCGCTATCGAGCTTCGCTTCCAGTTCAGCGATTCGCTTCTCTGCGGTTTCCAACACATCCAGCAGCGCCAGCACGGTGGCGGGGTTGGCTGCGGCGATAAATGCAGCATCACGCGCTTCGTTTTCACTGAATACCATGGCTATTTGCTCATGGTTCACGCCGTCAGTGGAGTAAATCTCATCGTCGAACTCAACAGCCCACCGGCCTTTCGTCGCCTTCTCCGCCGCTTCACGCAGAGCCTGGTAATTAATCTCGCTCACTGGTTGCCTCCTTTGCGAAGCTGGGCGGCGATATCTTCGAGAACGCCATCAGAGAATGAGCGGTCAAAATCGCCTTCCGGCGCATTAGCCATAAACTCAGTAGAGGTAAGAATCATCCTGGCAATATCCGCGGCGTTCTTTGCAGTATCATCAATAAAACCAGCTTCCCAGGCAGCCAGCATTCTGTTCGCCACAAAGTAAGCTCCCTCCTTGCGTGCTTCAGTCTTCACTTCAGCCAGGAAAGCGTCGGTGGCCGGGGTGTTGATTTCTGGCTTGGCATATACCGGCCAGCAATCAGTACCGTCGGAATTCTTGTGGCCAGCATCATCGTGAACATCAAGATACTCACCGCACGGGAGAGGGTCTTCCCATGTTGGCGGGATAGTGTGCCAGGATAGATAGGCTTGAGGCTTGTCAAACGCAGCCTTCAGCCCCGCATTCTCCGCAGCCAGCGCCGCGCATCTGGCTTTAAGCTCTGATAATCGGTCACTGCATTCCGCCAGCACCACATCAACATCGGTATCAAGCGGAGGAACATGCATGCTGGCGCGGCCTTTGGTGAAGTCTTCAAGTGCCTTTTCGATTCGTTCTTTCAGTGCTGGCTGTGTATTATTTTTCATGCTCTCACCCCGTATACGCTTAAAATTCTTCTCATCGCCGCGCTGTTGCGGCACTCCTGGCAGATCACGTTCGTGTCCGTCCGCTGAATTAACTTCGACTTGCCATGCTTCATGCCTGGTATCGTGTCCGGGGCGAAGCGAATTCCGTAGCTGGTAAGGCTGTAAAGGCGCTGGCCGTATTTTCCTTCGCAGCTGATCAGCCCATCGGCCAACAGCGTGCTAATCGTCCCGGATATCTTTTTGGTGTCCATGCCGATAAGCTCGGCCAGCTTGACGCTGTTCAGGCCTGGGTTATTGCGCAGGGCGGCCAGCACCTGCTCACGGATTGTTATGGTCATTGCCTACCCTCCGGATCCCATATTCACGAACGATTGCGAGCGAGATTACGGCTATTTCCCAACTCGATTTGTAAAGTGCTTTTCGCTTTTCATCGGTATCAACGCGCTCTATCCAGGCTGCATCGCCTTTCGAATATTCGTTGATAACGACATAGTCATCGCTGCATGCTTTCACGCTGCCCCCTTGGAACGGTAAGAATCCCAGGTGAATGACAGCGTGCACCCGCCGCCATCGCTCATGCGGTCAATAACGCGCTCACTTACGAATGCTGCCAGTTCTTCTTTGGTCTGGTTGCTGATCAGGATGGTCGGCTTCATCCGCTCATATCGGGTGTTGATGATTTCGAACATGATCAACTTCTCGGCGTCGCTTCCGAACTGCACGCCGACCTCGTCGATAATCAGCAGATCAGGTTTCGTGAAGTAACGGATCACCTCATCCTCAGTGCGGCTTGAACCTTTCGACCAGGTTGACTTGTACTCACGGGCAATTTTCAGCGCCGTGGTAAACACTGCAGAACTCTGGTGTTCTGTGATCGCATGCCGTGCGATAGCCAGTGCCAGGTGATTCTTTCCGGTACCTGGTTTGCCGCACATCACAAGACCGCCACCCTTCTGCAAACGCTCTGGCCAACGGCTTGCATATGCCTGGCACACCTTAAGTGCGCGTTTTGCGTCGTCGTTCACTGGCTCATAGTTCTGCAGCGTGCAGTTTTCGAAGCGCGCCGGGATGTTCAGTCCGTCCAGCAGGCGCTCGATGTTTCTTTTGCGGGCTGCTTCGTTGATGCTAATTCTTTCCGCCTGCAAGCGGCCTAACTCCTCTTTGAGGCATTCAGGGCAGCAGCTTGGGCGCGGGGGAATTTTCACGACAGAGTTTAAGAAATGCCTGGTCCTGCATTCAAAGGGGCCATGCGTTTCGCAGTTCTCGGTGCTGATAGTTAGCTCGATATCTTCATGCTGAACTGGCGGCTGGCTCAGCTCAGCAATGCGTTTCTCAAGTTGATTGATTTTTTCATCCAGCGTCATGATTAGTCCCTCGCCCATGCAGGAATTTCAGTCTGGCCATAGTCCTTGCCAGCGAAGTTCTCAGATACGCGTGACGGAGTACGGGAAGGCTGCTTGGCTCCCTTAGGCTCAAACAATCCCTGCCAGCCGTTCGCAATGCTCTGGTTGATGATTTCTTCAGGCTGATATCCGCTGCACTTGCAACGCTCGAGCAGGTTGATGGCCTGGGTAACCGTCTGCTGAGACTTGATCGGTTTCTTCAGGTCGCGACGATAATCGACCCATGACTTCCAGACTGAAACTGACAGCCATTCAGGAAGCTCAACGCCAGCCGGATCGAACGAAGCCGGCTTGGGGGATTTAGGGGGTTTATTAATATTGTCTTTATTGTCTTTTGTATGTTTGTCTTTTGTGTTTACCTGATTTGGGTAAGTGTCGTTACCTGATTCGGGTAAACATTTATTACCTGATTCGGGTAAATTTACCTCTTTCAGGTAAACTTTATTTTCGTTACCTGATTTGGGTAATTTCACCCATTCGCTGACCGCTTTGTTAATCCCCACAGTTCGCCCGATTTGGGTAAATACCCCACGCTTAACTAACGCACTTTTAGCCGCAGAGCATTTGTGTGGGAGGATGCCGGTCAGGGCAGATAACTGATCATTGCTTACCCAGTCCGCCTTTTTGTTGAAACCGTATGTTTTGCGCATTACTGCCATGAAGACCAGCAGCTGATGCTGAGACAATCCAGCCAGCATGACAGCCTCCAGAAGTTCATTGGCGATGCGCGTATAGCCATCATCAAGATCTGCCACGCGCGGCTCCTTAGGTGCCACGTCAGGCACAGGGAAATTGATTACTTCGGCAGTGTTTGCCATAATTGCTCCTGTGAATTGATCCAGTTAATTCCACCTGAAAGCCGTTGGTGTTACAGCACCTCGGCTTTCGCCCTTTCTGCGTTCATGCTTCAAAATCTCCCTTCACTCCATCCCGGTTAGAAATCAGGATGGCCAGCAGCAGCGACATGTTCGGTACCAGGTTCTCCCGCCACCGGCTGACTGTGGATTTGTTGATGCCAGCTACTTCGGCTATCCGGGCGGTACCCAGATCTGCGATTTGACGCTGCACCCAACTCTCAATTCGTCGTGCCTCCGCTTTGTTGCGTGTCGTTAAGGTTTCCATTTGCGATACTTCCTCTGAATTAATTGGTTATTGCCGCCGGTCAGGCGGCATGGTTCTCTGGGTGTGGAAACAGGTCGGGAAGATCAGGTCGAATTTCGTGTGCCTTAATCTCGCCACCAGTAGCGTTTACGATGGCTGTTACTTTTTCCGGAGATACGGAACCACCTTTAAGCCACTTGTGAACCGCTGGCTGGCTAACGCCGCAAATATCTGCGAGTCGCTTCTGGCTGCCAACGATTTCTAAAGCTCGTTGAATAACTTTGTTCATGGATTTTACCTATCCGATTACTGGATTAATGAAAAGATAACCCAAGTTATGGGTATTGTCCATAACCTTTGTTATTTTACTCTACATAACCTCGGTTATATATTGATAAGATGAAAACATTTGCAGAACGACTGAACGCGGCTATGTCGGCCGCTGACATATCTCAAGGACAGTTGGCTGATAAAGTCGGTATATCCCAGCCTGCAATTCAAAAGATGACGTCAGGTAAAACGAGCGGCAGCCGTAAGATGGTCGAGCTAGCTCATGCTCTGGGTGTAAGGCCGGAATGGCTTAGTTCTGGAGTGGGGGAAATGCGGATTGATGGTAATGTGCCATCGGCGGCCCAACCTGTCTCGGAAACAATTGATATCTTTCGGGTTGATGTTTTAGACCTGAAAGTAAGCGCTGGTCCGGGGTCTTTTATGATTTCTGAATTTGTTGAGGTCCTGCATGCTATTGAGTTCACAACTGAGCATGCCAGATCTCTTTTCGGGAACCGCACTCAAAATGATGTGAAGGTGATGACCGTAGACGGTGACAGCATGTGCCCAACGATTCAGTCGGGAGATCGCCTGTTCTTTGACGTTTCGGTGAGGAACTTCAAGGTTGACGGAGTATACGCATTTGTCTTCGGGCAGCACTTCCATGTCAAGCGCCTGCAGATGCAGGGCCTGCAGTTAGCCGTGCTTTCAGATAATCCGGCTTACAAAGATTGGTATGTGACAGAAGAAAATCAGGACCAGCTATACATCATGGGTAAAGCGCTTATTCACGAATCGATAGCTTACAACAAACTGTAGCAGTGGCCGGAAGAGACTTTTGGTTAGAGACGAAGCTGCGGCTGGTGTGATAGCCGTCATCATTCAATATGATTGATGAAAATCATCATAAAGTTTGTGTTCTTTTAGTCGATTTTAAGTGTATATATATCATGTGCGCGCGATATAGAGATGTTTCCTTTCAAAGTCAATTATTTCATTGCTAAATCGTGCTTATTGAGCGGAAATCGTCCAATTCGCATTGAAAAACGGTTGGAGAGATCCTATATAAGGAGTATAGTTAGTGACCCAAAACGTACTGCCAATCAATCAGCGCCTCCACGATCAGGCTGTTGATGAGTTCAATCGCCTGCATGGAACAATGATTGGCGAAATTAGCGCAATGTTGAAAACCGCTAAAGTGGCACCTCTGGTAGACCTTCGCAAGAAGGATCCAACGTTTTCAAATGTTGTCGCAGAATTGAGAATGTTCCGAGATGTGTGTTGTGCCCTTGCGCCGCACTTTCTCGTGGACAAAACTGGCGAAATCGCTGACATCGACAAGTTACTAACACTGGCTAATGACCTGGCTCAAGCCATCGACGCTGATGACCCTGACGCACTATGCGCAGCTATAGCAGCCCTTGATGTAGAGCCTTATATTTAATGAGGGGATCAAAATGACTAAAGAGTTTGACTATGCTACCGTAAGTAAGCTTTTGGCTGAAATGCGCGGATGTGTAGAGCGCGTTCAAAATCTACGCCGCGACTTTGAAGCTCGAATCAGTCATTCACAAAAAGCTGCCTGATTTTTAAATCAGATTTGTAAAGACCCGGCCACCGAGCCGGGTTTTTTATTGCCCACCCATAAAGCTATCCGCCATTCTGCCGATAACTATCCAGCCTGAAGCTGATAACAATAACTATCGCAACACTACCTGCCCGCCCGTGCGGGCTTTTTTATTGCCCTTTCCGCACTATCTCAGCTGCATCCCTGTTCACACCCTTCCCTGTCACGTTTCCTGTTTCCTTCCGGTACTGCTCCAGCTTGTCGATGATGTTTTGCTGGGTCATAGGTAAATCTGCCAGTGACAACTCCATGACCGCCCGCCCCATCGCCTGAATTTTCATGCTTATACGCTCTTCATCCAGAACCATGCACATCCCTCCTGCTGTTTTTTTAAGCATAGCACTCATGATTTACAAAAATAAATTCATTTAGTTATCATTAATTTATAACTTATGTGATTAATATTATAAATTAGGTTATTGCCATCACTCATAACTAAGGTTATCTTTAATCCATCGAAACGAAACATCGACAGCTGAGCGAAGTTAGCCAGCGGCGAAGTGGAGATTCGGTCAGTCGAACGGCGCGACAGTAAACCATGCGTCGGACCATAGGCGGGCTCAGGAAGAGCGGCAATTATGGCAAAGCGAAAAATGATTTATTCCAGTCCATTCGAAGCTGAGTGGGCTGTGCTGAATCACAGAATCTTTCACGCCCGACTGGGCATCACGTTTAAATGGCTAGCCGCTGCCACCCTTTTCGACGCGGCGCACCGTATCGGAGGAGTTATGTAACAGGTAACAGTGACGACTGAAAACCAACATTCAGCCCCGGATTATGCCGGGGCACACCGTGGAATGTTTTGGGCTGGCAGACGGTTATCAGCTAGTTGGTGAGGTAATGGCTCACCAAGGCGACGACGACCTTCCCTGCTTCATTGTTGGGAGCCAGCGCCAAAGCATTTCTCCCGCATCAGCGGGTAACGACAGAGGGTAAGGCAATGAAAACAAGTAGCGGACAAGAGATTTTAAAGGGATTCAATGTTCGTGATATCTCTGCTGATTATGACGAGCCAAGGTTTGATGTTTTGTTTGTCCACGATGATGGCAAATGCCGGTATTCAAACTATGTTTTTGGTTCTGAGCAAGAAGCCATCAGTTACGCAGAAACATGTAACGCCAGCACAGCAGACGATGAATGCTGGGACTACTACCAGCACTCTTCAACCAGCGCCGACTGGAAGCTGATTCATCACATTGAAGCTAAAGCCGCCTAACCAGCGGCTTTTTTATCGGCCATACATAGGCAGATTTTCGAGTCTGCCCATTTATGACAACCGGCGGCCATCCACCGCCCATTAGCGCAGAAGTCTTGTATTAACGTTCAGCAGCCCAGCTTACGGGCGGAGTGATTATGCAAAAATTTATCGTTATCCAGCAGCACGCATGGTCAAACGACCACGGTTACGGCATTGGTTATTCCTCAGATTTGGAAATATTTGATAAGCGGGAAGTGGCAATTTCTCACGGATTTGAAGTAGCAGGTTGTGATGATTTCAATATCGGTGTTATCGACGACGGCCGACTAGTGTCGCTCGACTGGATGGAAAAGCCAGTTGGTAACGGGAAAGGTGTTTCAGTTGAGAAACTCCAGATTATCTCTGATGCCATTGGCTTGGAGGCATCATGACAGTCACCCACAACGGCAAGCAGTATACCGCCAAAAAGCTCAACGATAACGAGTGGCAGCTGACGTCTGTAGCAAACCCGCGGGAAAAACTGGTGCTGAACCGCTGGCAGATGCATATCGCTGGCCTCCTGGAACAGGTTGAGGTGAAGGTATGATCAATCACTACGGCACCACCCCGCTCATTCGCCAGTGCGTCACGCCCGGCATGATGGCATTGCATGAAGGCCGCACCTATCGCGTCTCAGCAGTCATTCAGGAGCGCAAATGGGTGTACCTGCACACCGATGCAGAAATCATCCGCCTCAGTGACTGCGTGATTGACGTCCTTCTGGACGGTCACGGAAACCCTATCCAGCACTAACCCCCTATTCAACCGATCGTCCTGGCTCAATGCGGGCGGGATCTGCACATCCAAATTTCAGGAGTTCAGCCATGAACGCATACCTCACTTACGACCGCATCGAAGATCGGCGCTGGGTTGAGCAGCAACTCACCGACGAGAAAGAGAAGTGGATCGACGACAGAGCGAAAGAACTGATCGCCATGTTCCCGAAAGACCCACTTTCAATGCGCTCCCTCTTCCTTCCAGCGGCAGCCACCCTGGCGCTAACCGGTGATAAAGCACTTGAGCATTACAACGACTATATCACTCGCCTTTGCTACGACCGCGCAGAAGAAGAGTGGGATCGCCTTCATCCAACCTGCCCGTTTTAAGGAGTGATTATGAGCTTCGATCTGATTCAGTTCGTTAAGGAGCAGGAACCGCTATTTGTCGGCGCCCTTACCGACCAGTCTCTGACATGGGCAAAGGAATGCCAGTTCGCTATCCAGTTATTCCAGCGCAATCAAAAGTTGGCAGAAACGGCGATTGCCAACCCCACCAGCGCCCAGAACGCGATTATCAACGTTGCAGCTGTCGGCATTAGCCTGAACCCTGCAAGCAAACTGGCTTATCTGGTTCCGCGCGACGGTATGGTCTGCCTTGATATCAGCTATATGGGCCTTCTGCACATCGCCCAGTCGGCTGGCGTCATCAAGTGGGGCCAGTGCAAGCTCGTTCATGCTGGCGACGACTACGAGACGCTGGGTCTCGATAAGGCGCCAGCTCACAAATACAACCCATTTGCTACACCTGACGATCGCGGCGCCGTTATCGGTGGCTACTGCACTGTTAAAACCGCTGATGGCGACTATCTCACTGAAGAGATGAGTCTCGCTGAGATAGAAGAAATCAGGAAAGTGAGCAAAGCGGGAACATCACCAAAAGGCCCATGGGTCAACTTCTGGTCTGAGATGGCCAGGAAGACGATCGTTAAGAGAGCCTATAAATACTGGCCGCGTGCTGACCGTCTGGATAATGCCGTCGATGTGCTCAACGAGAGCGAAGGCATATACACGGAGCCAGTTATGCCCTACACCCCTGAAAGCGAAATCATCCAGTCGGAAGAAAACGCAAAACAGGAACTTATCAACACCATCCATTCACTATGTGAGGACATGAAGCAGGCGAAAAATTTGCATGCTCTCAAAACTCACTTCCAGGCAGCTTACAAAATGACGGTCGGAATGCAGCTTCAACAAGGGGTTCAGGCCGTCTATGCCAAGTGCAAAGCAAAATTCGAAGAGGTTACGCAATGACAGCTCTTTACCAGATCGCCAATGATTTCGCAAAGCTGACTGATTCAGGCATGGAGCCTGAAATGATAGCCGACACCCTTGATGGCATTGAGTGGGAGCTGGAAGCAAAGGTCGAGCAGATCCTTGCTGTCTGCAAAAACGAATCTGCTTATGCCGAGGCGCTGAAAGAAGAAAGCAAGCGTCTTGCAGAGCGCGCAAAAGCCGCAGAAAACCGTGTGTCGAGCATGAAAGATTATGTGGCCACCTCCCTCGAAACAGCAGGAAAGAAATCACTGAAGGCAGGCATTCATCAGGTAACGGTTCGCGCGCCTTCCAAGTCAGTAGAGATTACAGATGCCAGCGCACTTCCTCCTGAATTCGTCGAATACGAGACGAGCATCAAGCCAGACAAATTGGCTATCAAACACCAAATCGAAGCTGGCGTGGATGTACCTGGCGCGCAAATAAAACTCGGCAAACCTTCACTCATCATCAAGTAGGTGGAGCCATGAAACGCACACCCTTCTACCGCAGACCCGGGCGAACCGGGCAATTCTCAGGCCTCCGGGAGCGCGTTATCTGGATGATTCAGACGCGCGGCCGCCCGGTATCCGGCAGCGAAATCGCCGAGAAGTTTGGCGTAACGCTGATTGAGTTTAACCGGGTCGCCAACGGCATCACCCGCGGCTCCGGACAGATAGCTCAGATCGTTGAGTCGGAAAAATGGATCAACGATGACGGCATCTGCGACCGGACATTCGACCTGGTAACGAAACCAAAGGTCGTAACTCCGCAGGGTAAATCGCGGCTGTTCACCCGGCGCGCCATAGAGCAGTCGCAGGAAGGCAGGCGGCAGGAGTGCATTGAACGTGCAGCACGCCGTCGCCGCCTGATTGCTCAGGGCCTCTATATCGACGAAATGGAGTCCATCCTATGACTCACGCTCACGACGACATAAGGGTTGGCACACTGTGCCTTCCCTTCATTGGTAACGGCTGGCTAATGCCATGGGGTGAAGTTGTCTGTAATCCATTAAAGGCGCAGCGCCTCGCTGAGGAATATCGGGAAAGGCAGGTGGCGGCATGACAGCGAAATACTCACTTCTGTATGCCGATCCACCCTGGTCTTACGGCAACACCATCAGCAACGGCGCCGCCGCCGGCCACTACTCCACCATGAAGCTCATCGACATCAAGCGCCTGCCAGTGTGGGAACTTGCCGACGAAAACTCGGTGCTGGCGATGTGGTACACCGGCACGCATAACCAGGAGGCTATCGAACTGGCCGAGGCCTGGGGCTTCACCGTTCGCACGATGAAGGGCTTTACCTGGGTGAAGCTGAATCAGAACGCGGAACTGCGCATCAACAAGGCGCTGGCCGAGGGTGAAGTCACCGACTTTTACGACTTCCTCGATCTGCTTAACGCCGAGACGCGCATGAACGGCGGAAACCACACCCGGGCCAACACCGAAGACCTGTTGATTGCCACCCGCGGCGCCGG
Source organism: Enterobacter cloacae complex sp. 277I4 (assembly GCF_050031465.1). Classification (NCBI taxonomy): domain Bacteria; kingdom Pseudomonadati; phylum Pseudomonadota; class Gammaproteobacteria; order Enterobacterales; family Enterobacteriaceae; genus Enterobacter; species Enterobacter cloacae complex sp. 277I4. Next base: position 1,251,284 of record NZ_JBLGWC010000001.1, on the reverse strand, counting down.
GCTGGAGCGAAAGCATGCCGGGATTAAGCAGGTGGTCTACAGCCCGCTCGGCGCGCACAGCGAAAAACCGTGGGAAGTTCGGCACCGGCTTGAGCTGCTTTACGGCGATGTGCCGCGCATTGAGCTGTTTAGCCGCAGCGCGGCACCGGGCTGGGATCACTGGGGAAATCAGTGCGCCACCGCCGCGGTAGAACTGCTGCCCGGCTGCGCCATCCAAGTCGTGAAAATGGAGGCCGCATGACACCAGCAAATGAAAACGCCATCCGAGCAGCCTGCCGCCGCTGCACCGAGGAAATCCAGCAGGCCATGCGCAAGAAGCCAAAGCCTAACTGGAACGAAACGGTGCCTCCCATCATCAACAAGCATCACAAGAAAATTGAAGCTCTGGGAGTTAGCCTCCTGGAGTTCGTCGTATACACAGGTCGGCTTAATCGCCGCTTCGGAGTGGAATCGTGAGTTATTCAACAGTTATAAAAGTTTGGCCTGGCGAGAAGTCTGAAGAAGATGAAGAGCTCCGCAATGGCTGGGGAAGTGGCCCTGTCATTTGGAACGACATGGCAATGAAATATCTTGGTCTACAGGCCCATCAGTACATGATGAAAATAGATAGCCTTTGGCCCTTGGCTAACCGCCTTGATATTCCATATCACCATCGCGCTGTCCTCGCTATGACATACGACCGCATGTATGTGAAGCAGGAACATTACGCGTTGGCAGCAGATTGCATCCGAAAATACCTAACTGACTTCCCGGCTGATGATAAGTATGTAAACCACTGGCCCCGCATTGCTGAAATTTTTGAAAGCTCACCTGAGTGCCCAGCTATTGGTTTATGGCTCACCTCGGTATGTGAAAACCCATTCCTTGGCGAGTGGGATGAAGACACCGAAGATTACAAACAGCCTGATTGGTCTCGTTACTGGAGCCTTTTTGATGATCTTGACGCAAGCGAAAGTGGTGCCGCATGAAGGCGCAAATCGCCAGGTCGCTATCGCGGCCTTTTTTATTGCTGGCATTCACCTTCAACCGAATTAACCGACAGTTCCGGGAGCATTGACCATGGCCGATATCATAGATACCGCAGCAGAGATTGAAGAGCTTCAGCGTAACGCTGCCCTTTCCGCTCACCGCATCGACCGCAACGCCGTATCAGCTGAGCGTTGTGAAGAATGCGAAGAACCAATTCCTGAGCCGCGGCGCGCTGCTGTTCCCGGCTGCCAGACGTGCGCGGAGTGCCAGGGTGTTATCGAGTTAAGGAATAAGCAGAGGGGGATCCAGTGAAAGAGCGCGGAATGATTTTCAACGGCGAGATGGTGCGCGCCATCCTCGACGGCCGGAAGACGCAGACGCGCAGGATCATGAAGGTGCAGCCTGTCCTCAATTGTAGTTTTTATGAGGTATACGGTGCTGGATGGGTCCGGAGCATGAAATCTGTTCCTGCAATTCCAGGACACAGCCTTGCCAGTAATTGTCCATTCGGTCTGGTTGGCGATCACATCTGGGTACGGGAAACGTGGGGCGTAGTGAGTCATGAACTGGATGAGGACGGTCGCATTCAGCCATGGAACCCTGACCGTCCTGCCACAGCCATTCACGAAATGCCGTTTGGTAATGGTTACTACTCTGGTCACGCTATTTACGCAGCAGATGGAGAGTTTACTTGGGGTGATGACGATGGATATGAAGATGGCTGTTCGTGCTGGAAGCCATCTATCCACATGCCTCGCGCAGCCTGTCGTCTCATGCTGGAGATCACCGGCGTCCGAGTGGAAAGGTTGAATAGCATTAGCCAGGAAGATGCGCAGGCGGAAGGAATGGAGATTACCGGATGGCGACCAACATACTCTGACCCGGATAGCGGCGGTGAAGTCTGGACTCCATATGACAACTTTGCTCAGCTGTGGGAATCAATCTACGGCGAGGAGAGTTGGAAGGCCAACCCATGGGTCTGGGTAATCGAATTTAAGGTGGTGCCCAATGTTCAGGATACTCCAGCCTAATACCTGGTACGCCGATCCCCACGGCGCGCCCTGCAAAATCCTCCGCGCTACCCACGAAGTCATCCACTACATCCGCAACGGTCGCACCTGCATCGCCAGCATGGGCCGATTTAACCAGGATTTCGAGCCGCTGACCAAAGCACAGGCCGAGCGGATCGCCGAAGAAATCGAAACAGCAGAACACCTGAAGAAGCTGCGCGCCCAGCGGGCGGCATAAGGAGGAATTATGCGCATTGAAGAGTTACCGAAGCTACCGAAGCTGTTCCGTGTTATCGAGGTTGATCTGGATGTGCTACGCAATGGCATTGGTTCAGGTTGGGGAGTGATTTTCGACCAGGACGCCATCGTTAAGAGAAAGGTCCGCCGAGTGAAGCATGACGGCGGCTGGAAGTGGCAACTGGTTCGGGAATGGCACGATCAGGAGTTGTGGGATTACTGCTTCGAGCAAGACAGGGAATGCTTGGAGCACCTCAACTATGACCTTGGCCTTATGCATTGACGCAACTGATAGCCAGTTATGAGCTGGCTATTGGGTGCGAAAGCACTGCCACGTCATCCCTTTTGCCCTGCCCCGCGCCGGGGTTCTTTTTGGGAGTTCACCATGCAAATAACTCTTCCGAAGTGGATTGGCTTTCTAATTATGCTGACTCTCCGCCCTGGCATTACTGCATCCTGCGCTGCATATCTGATGCTATATGCAGATGGCAGTTGGTATCACTTCCTATCTGGCGCACTGGCCTTCAAATCCTGCATCGAAACTCACGACATTTACAAAGAGGTCAGAGATGCAAGGTAATCCCGTTATCTGGCTCATAGCCTCACTTATGGCGCTGGGCGCTCTCATCTCATTTCTTCACGAACCGGAAGGTGTGCAATGGCTGCTTTTAATGTGGGCGCATTAGTCCAGAAGAGGACCGGCGGTATACATGGCGTGGTGGATAGCCAACTGGAGCCGGAAGGCGCTCATCCGAAAGCCTGGGTGCGTTGGGATGACGGGAATTATTCAGTGCATCCGGAAAAAGAATTACGCGCGGCCACGCCAGACGGCCCGCAGTTTTATAAAACGATGTCATAGGAGGGGAGATGGTTACAGCAGAGCCACTCACTGCGCAAAAGGCAGCGAAACTCCTGAAAGTCTCACCGAGAACTGTCTACCGTCTTATCGACTCGGGGCAGCTGGCCGGGAAGAAGATCGGGAACAAATACCGAACGACCGACGTCGCCTGTATTGCGTATTTACATGACCCGCGCGATCCTGTTCCTGCGAGCGCGGGTGAACATAAAGGAGAAATTTTATGTCAATCACCCTCAGAGGCGGCGTCTGGCACTGTCATTTCGTTACGCCGTCAGGGAAAAGAATTAGACGATCTCTTGGTACGGGGGACAAGAAACAAGCGCAGGAGCTGCACGACAAGCTGAAGGCTGAAGCGTGGCGGGTAGATAAAATTGGGGAGCTTCCGACGAGGACATTCGAGGAATGTTGCATCAGGTGGATCCGCGAGAAGGAGCATAAGCGGTCACTTGATGACGACAAGACCAAAATAGAATACTTCCTGCGGCATTTCTCCGGGCGGGATATTTCGACCATCACAGCCGAGCAGGTTAACGAGGCTGTTTCTAAGATGGTCAACCGTAAGCATATTCAGATCTGGGAGTCACGCAGGGACGCGGCAATCCGGCGGGGAAAGGAGCCGCCTCCGTATGTTGAGAAACCGGTAAGCCAGGCCACAAAGAGTCAGCACCTTTCTTTCATGCGATCTCTGTTCAAGGCTGCGGCTAATGACTGGGGTTGGATTAAAACGGCCCCGGTTATAAAAACCAAAAAGCCGATCAGCAAACGCATCCGCTGGCTGACCAGGGAAGAGGCAGAACGGCTTATCGCCTGCATGCCGGAGTCGATAAAGCCGGTGGTGATATTTGCGCTGGCAACCGGCCTGCGCCGCTCCAACATCATTGATCTGGAGTGGCAGCAGGTCGATATGCAGAGAAAGGTTGCATGGGTAAATCCGGAGAACGCGAAGGCGGGCAAGGCTATCGGCGTGGCTCTGAATGATACCGCATGCAGGGTGTTAAGGGATCAGATCGGGAAAAGTTCCAGGTGGGTATTCGTTCACACGAAACCATCGACGCGCCCGGATAAAACCGTCACTCCAGCGGTCCGGAAAATGCGCGTGGATGATAACAGCGCCTGGCGCATTGGCCTGGCAAAAGCGGGTATAGAGGACTTCCGTTTTCACGACCTCCGACATACCTGGGCGAGTTGGCTAATTCAGTCAGGTGTGCCGCTTTCCGTGTTGCAGGAAATGGGAGGCTGGGAGTCGATAGAAATGGTCCGTCGTTATGCTCACCTGGCACCGAACCATTTAAGCGAACACGCACGGAAAATAGATGCCATTTTTGGCAACCATGACACAAATACGACACAAGGAGAAAATCAGGCTGGTTTGAAACTGGCGTAAGTGCCTGTTTCTAAATGGCACGCCCTGTAGGATTCGAACCTACGACCTACGGCTTAGAAGGCCGTTGCTCTATCCAACTGAGCTAAGGGCGCACTGAGAAGAGTGAACTTCGCGGTGGTGAAACGCGAAGAATTATACGGTCAATGGCAGGTGAGTCAATGCCTTTTCCGTTTTCACCTCCGATTAGGGCTAGCTGATTGTAAATATGGCTGTTTTTTCAACATTCCCGGCCTTTCTTTCGTAGAATTTAGCGCTGCGAAAAGGCTTAGCTGCATTTAAGTAACGCCTGCTGTTTTCCTGAGCGTCAGCCCGTCACACTAGTGTGAGGTATCCCGGCCGCCTGGAGGCTGACAGACAACAGGACAATGGAGTGACAGCGCAAAACCTGATCGATACGTCCCCCAGCTTACAGCACCTCTCTCACGGTATCGCGGGCATCAAACTTGAGCCTATCATCGCCCTCTCCTCGCAGCGCCAGGTTGGGGTGGAAGTGCTGAGCGTTCTGTCAGCAAGAGAGCAAAGCGAAGCATTTTTCAACGATCGGTCTGCGGAGTGGTCACTTACGCTGCTTGAAGCGCAACTTGTCGCGCTAAAAAATACCCCGCACTGTCATAATCTTTACGTCAATCTGCCGATAACCGTATTAACGCAGCCGGACACCTTTCTGCGGCTTCTCCGGCTGCCTGCCGCACCGCTGAATATAGAAATTGTCGACCCGGCACGCTTTCTGGCGCTGTCTGACACAAAACGGCAGGACGTTCACCAGCGCCTGCTGCAGCTCAGAAGACAAGGCCACGGTATCTGGCTGGATGATATTGATGAAGCGATCGTCCAACCGTTTTTGTCCTGCCGGCTGCCGTTAACCGGCATAAAAATCGACAAGGAAGCATTCTGGCGTTTACGCGCCACCCCTGCGCTCGGGCAACTGGTGACACGTTGCTTTCAGCTTGCCGACAACGTGCTTATTGAAGGTATTGAGACTGAAAAGGATCATAGCCGGGCACGACAGGCAGGAGCAGGACTCGGCCAGGGGTACTACTGGCCGTCCTGGACATGGCCGGAGGAATAAAAAGCCATTTCCAGGAGGGAAGCCATGCGAATGACAGTGCGCCGTTACCGGCGGCGGCGTACAGGAAGTGATGCACTGGGATTTACGCACTCGCCTTTTGCTCCCCCCTTTTTCGACCGGCTCGAATTTTTGAGCCAGTCCATCCACCAACATCGCAAAACAGACGCGCCCTTTATTATTCTGGTTACGGAAGATCATTTCCTGCGCACCGGTTTTCTGAACGGCCAGTTTCCCCTGAGCAGCTGTAGCGACTACCCGACGCTGGACGAAGCTTTTCAGGCGCTGAATCAGTGGCCTGCAGCCCGTCTGGTGGTAGATATTGAAAGCCGTACCACGGCGCTTATGGAAAAGCTGGATCAGCTGAGAAGACACAGCCTGTATCCGCCCTTTCTCACGCCGTATCTGTTGGTCAGGGCGGATAATTACGACACCCGTCTGTTCTGTAAAGCGGCGGGGCCGTTTCATGTCCTTGAACGCCAGTCAACGGCGGCGGCACTCCAGCACAGCCTGATGGACATTAGCCCTCCACAGGGCTCCAGTAAAGAGTGGTTCTCTCGCGGCGAGTGGCCCATTTTACAGGAGCTGTCGCGGGGGAAGTCACTACGTCAGATCGCCCTGCTGCAGAATCGCCCCTACAGTCGCATTATCTATCGCCTGAGCTGCATTCTGGTGAAGCTCGGGCTTAGCCATCGCCAGGAACTGCTGCATCTTCTCAATAATCTCTCCGACTGCCCGTTTTACTCTTAACCTAACCCCTTATTTCCTAAAGATCTTTAGGAAGTTACTTACTGAAAATGTTAATTTTATGTTAACTGTTAACATAAATCTCGAAATTACAACTATTCCTAATTTCTGACTCTGAACCACGTGAAATATTAAAGAATAAGTAAAGCGCAGCACTTTCATCCATGCGTTAAGGGATTGATGGTTCCGTTAACAGGATGATAATGATGTAAAAACAAGCAATTTGGTTGTACGCCCCTGGCGCTTAAAGCGAAGGCCGCAGAAGATTTTGCTCTTCCGGCATAGTATTTTTCTGATATCGGGGAGAGGTATCGGGATGAGGATGAGACGCGCTATCTGTGCAAATTCACGCCACTTCAGCAGCAGGTGAGACGTTTTACTGCCCCGCCATTTCATTAACAACTTTGCAACATATAGTGGTATCTGTTATTTTTTGTTATTACATAAAGATGAAAAGATGCGGTAAATGGAATAACAGGACATTTCCGCTAAATTTAAAAAAATAGCCATTCAGATCCAGAAGATAATACAAATCAATAATCATGAATTAATCTGCAGGCTTTTCGGAGAAAACTTACACGGTATAATAAGACGCGTACCAATTATGAATAAGAAAAACCTTTTTGCCGCCACCAGCCAAATGAGATGACCGCGCTGAGGCAATGACATTACCACTACGTTAACAAGGATGCTTTCGCTCTTTCCAGGGAAATACCACCCTATAAGGATCTGCAAATTTATCCTTCCGGCATTTCGAGAGTTTGAACCAAACTCAGCATAACGCTTTTAACAATCTGAGGCATAAAAAATGAAACCGGCATCCGTTATCATTATGGACGAACATCCTATCGTCAGAATGTCGATAGAAGTCCTGCTACAGAAAAATAAAAATATCACAGTCAAACTGAAGTCTGGCGACAGCCATGAAGTTCTCGACTGTATCCGCAATCACGCCATCGATCTGGTGATCCTGGACATTGAACTTACGGGCACCGATGGCTTCGCTTTATTGAAAAGAATCAGAAACTTAAACAAAGACATAAAGGTCCTGTTCCTCTCTTCCAAATCGGAGTCCTTTTACGCAGGCCGTGCCATCCGCGCCGGGGCAAATGGGTTTGTCAGTAAACGAAAAGATTTAGGTGAGATCTACAACGCCGTGGAAATGATTCTGATGGGCTATTCTTTTTTCCCGTCGGAAACGTTGAACTTTATTAATCACCTGGGCTCAGGGAAAGGGATGGCATCCGATATGCCATTATCGAACCGTGAGGTCACCGTACTGCGGTATCTGGCGAATGGCTTATCGAATAAGGAAATTGCCGAACAGCTGCTATTAAGCAACAAAACCATTAGCGCGCACAAATCCAATATTTATTCCAAGCTCGGTGTGCAAAGCATTGTGGAATTAATTGATTACGCCAAGGCACACGAGCTGCTATAACCTGAATTCACTCCCTGCAGTTTATCTGAGTTGCAGGGAGTGCGGTCAGCGCTAATTATAATTAATCATAAATGTGGCATCCGCATCGGCGCGTCCGGGTCGGGGGTTATCCGCTGTGGCAATATAATTAGCATAAAATGACAACACGGCATTACCCTGCGCATCTACCGCTACCGGCTGGCTGGCCTGCTGTAACGCAAGACGTGTTTTATCCGCATCCCTGATCTCCACCGCGACGTTATTCGCCGTACTGGCGTCATTCAACGCCAGCAATCCGCTGTCACTCCCGTCAGTTTTCCCGGAAAACGTAATTGATGCCGAGCCTGGCGGACAGCCTGTCAGCTTCAGCGTGAAGGGCATGGGCTGCGTGCGGCTCCCCGTGGTGCTGAGCTGCTTCGTCGGCCAGGTGCCCAGCGTGACGGTCTTGTCGCTGTCGCTGCCCTCTGCCACGCAGGTAAAATCAACGATATTGCCGTACATCTGAATATTGATCTCGCCCAGCGCTGTGGCTGACCACGCGTTTGCCTGACACATCGTCAGGGCCAGCGCAGCGAAAGGCCATTTCCAGTTCCCCATCTCTTCCCCTTAATCGTAATCCACGCGCAGATAGCCGCGAGAGGTGAACCGGCCTTCTGCTGGCTTATTCCCCGTAATGCTCACCGGCCAGACCCGGATCCCCACCTGCGCCTGCGCGCTGTCATCCAGACGGAACGGAATTTTACTGTTCAGGTTGTTAGGCGTCAGAGGCGTACCGCTATCGTTCGCCACGACAAACCCTAAATCCGGGTTATCGGAAACCAGCGCATTGCCCGAGATTTTTTCCGCCTCGATGCGCATCGTCAGATACGCATTGGCCTCCACATTGGTGCACTTAATGGCAATGGTTTTGCTTTGTGGTGAGACGTTCTGAGGACGATTGCCGGCCCCCGCCTGGCTGAACAACGACGCGCCAATATCACCAAAATCAAACTCCACCACCTGCCCGGCGTTAATCGCACAGCTTTGTGGTACCTGAATGGTGCCGCTGTAGCTGATGGTATAGACCGGCGTATTCAGCGGATCGGATGACGTGGTGGTGACATAGACGGTGAACATGGTCTGCTGGGGGATCACCACCATGTTGATAAACCGCCGTGTGACCCGCAGACGAAAGACCAGCTTCGAATCGGTGACAGGAAACGCTTTGTTGTTCGGAACGTTAGGGTGCTGCCCCATCTGAATGTAGTCTGACGGTGGATAGAAGGTGCCCGCGTAATCATCGTGGATCTGCATTGCGCCATCAAGGTAGTCATTCAGCTTCACATACTTATAGCCATCAATCACCGTCGTTATCGGCAGGCTGGTGACATAACTACGCATCGTGGACTTTCCGGTTGTTCCTTTAGGGCAAATGGCGTTCACGCCCACCAGCCCGGATTTTTGCGCAAGGGTCACAATCTGCCCCGGTTTGTTATTGGAGCTGTTAAAGACGTTTGAAAGATCGTATGAGATATCCTTCGGCACACCCGTGGCGTTCTGGCAAACCGTCGCCCACGCGGGCATCGTGCTGCAGAGCAGCGCTAAGCTAAACACATTGCGTAAACTGCGCATCTTTGGGTTCCTGTTAACGGTCACAGCTTGCCCCCGCCATGGTAATGGCCTGGTTTTGGCTTTCAGGCGATAAACGATAGTGCGCACGACACTGGGACTGCATCCCATTGCCCCACTGAATAAGCAACTCCCCTTCCAGCGGCAGCCCGCTCAGGTAAATCTGCCCGTCATCGCCCACCATACTGGTGACCCCGCTCTGGGTTTCACGGACCACGGCACCAAACGGCACAGGCTGGTTGCCGCGGGTCACGGTCAGCAGGGCACGTACGCCGATACGGGTATCGAAGCTGGCGCGCACCAGCGCACCTTTGGTCGGTACTACGCTGCTGACGTTATTTTCGATGTCGGTGTTGTTACTCATGGAGTTGGTATCCAGCGCCACGCGGTTATAGCGGTAGACGGTGGCATACGGCATGACCGCGTAGCCTCGCCAGTCGGTTTTCACCCCGGTCTGGTTTTCCACGCTGACGCCCGAGGCTCCCGGCGCTTTGATCAGGACGTTAGTGTCGCCCAGCGGCTGGCTGAAGGTGACGCCGTCGGCATGGCCCACCACCCCACCGGAGAGCTGCCAGTTGAGATCATGCTGATCGCGCGCGTAGTTGTAGCCCACCCCCAGCGTGCCGTAGGTCGCCTGCCAGTTTGCGCTGGCGCTACCGCTTGAGCCGTTGGTGCTGGTGTGCCCCTGCGTAACGCTGTAGTTCAGGTTGCGATCTTCCAGCAGGGTGCCGCTGACCCCGGTTTGCCAGCTGGTATCACCGTCGCTGTTGCGGCTGGCTGAGGCCGTGGCGTAAGCGCGATCGATGGCGCTGTCCCGGCGATACCCCTGACGGGTAAAGAGGCTGAACGGCACCGAGACGTTAAAGGACGCGATCCGGTCCGTGCCCTCTATCCCGACGGACTTGTTCCACGACCATGACAGGGAGTAGTTGATCCCTTTTACACCTCCGGCATAGCCGAGCTGATACCAGAGGTTCGACTGGCTGGTGCCCCAGTAGGTCTGCTCGCTGCCGGAGACATAGACTGAGCCGTAATCACCCAGCGACTGAGAGATGTTGAGCTGGAAGCGCCCTTTTTTGTTCCACGTCAGGTTGTGATAGCTCTGCACGTCCGGCACGCCGTCATCATCCTTGCTGTCGGCATATTGATAGCCTTCCATCGAACGCCAGGCCACATCATCCAGGGTGTAAAACCCTTTCGTGGAGTAGCGATAGCCCAGCAGCTGGAAGTTAGTGCCGAATCCGTTGAGTGATTTTGCATACAGGAAACGCAGGGACTGGCCCTCATGGCGGCTGTCGTCCGCCAGCTGGCTGCGGGCATGGGTGATATCGACCGACACAGCCCCCCAGTCACCGAGGTTTTTCCCGGCGCCAATGGCCACCGCGGTATAGCGCGACGCCAGCTGCGTACCGCCGTAGAGCGTGTAACCATTGGCCAGACCGGTAATCAGCGTGCCCTGGGTGAAGAACGGCGTGTCCTGATCGCTGTTACCGCTGCGGTAATCCCCGGCCACGAGGTCATACTTCCAGCGACCTTCACGCTGCAACAGCGGCACGGTGGAGTACGGCACGGTATAGCGTTGCTGACTGCCGTCCTTCTCTTCTACGGTCACTTCCAGATCGCCGCTTGAAGAGGTAGGGTTCAGATCGGTAATGGCAAACGCGCCAGGCTGGACATAGCTCTGGTAGATAACATAGCCGTTCTGGCGAACAACCACTTTGGCCGGGGTACGGGCGATACCGCGCACGGTTGGCGCATAGCCCTGCAGGCTGTCCGGGTACATGCTGTCGGACGAGAAAAGCCGCCCCCCGCGGAAACCGACGCTGTCAAAGACATCATTGCCGGTATTGCTGTCGCCCAGCACCAGTTCGCTTTTGAGCGGAATGACGGTGCGCTGCGCCCAGGTGCCAATGTTCTGCCAGTTACTGTGCCGCTGGCCGTTGTTTTGCGTATAACGCCAGGCGCCGTTATTGCGTAAACGCCAGGCGCCATAGTTCAGCCCGCTCTGCAGGTTCAGATAGTAGCTGTCATCCTCGCTTCCCCGGTTGCCGGTAAAGCTGTAGTTCAACAGCGCGGCGGGGATCCCTTCATCCCACTGTTCAGGCGGGATATAGCCACGGGCGCTGTTCTGCATCGCCACCTGCGGCAGGCTGATATTCAGACGCTGCGAGGCGAAGTTAAATGCGACCAGACTGCCGGGGATCGCTGTCGCCAGCGGGACACAGGTGTCGTCCTGCTCCTTTACCAGCTCGGGAAACGCGGCGAGGTTAACGCCAAACCGTTCCAGCATTTTACGTGTGATGCACGGCGCCAGTCCGCCCGCCACCGGTGGCGTATCGTCGGCCTGCTCAAAGCGCACGTCCTGGGTCGCGATAAACTCATCGTTACGCCAGATATCCACGCGATACACGCCGGGTGCCTGCTGGTGACCTTGTTCAAAACGCGATAAATCCGCCACGCTGGCGGTATCGTCGGACAAAAAGGCCGGGTTAAAGTAGCTTTCGCTCCAGCCCGACTGCGGCCAGAGCGTTGCCATCAGCGCCAGTGCAACCGGGCAGTAACGCCATTGATGATTATTCATCGCCCTGACTCTGCTCACAGGTTGACGCTACGCGCCGGAGTAATGGCACCGTAGTCATTGACGCTCTGCCAGGAGAGCGTACCGCCCGCACCAGCCGGCAGCGCCTGCTGTGCCGAATTTTTTGGCGCAATCATGATGTTATCCAGCGTCTGTCCGCCCAGCTTCAGATTGACCAGCGTGATGTAATACGGTGAGGCGTTGCTGATCTTCAGATGCGAGCCAACGCGCTCAAAGCGCAGCTGAGAGAGCGCCTCTTCCGGCTGCATTGCCAGGTTATTCGGGCGCACAAACAGCTTGATACGCGACAGGATGGCCAGTTGCAGCACGTTGTTATTTTCGGTTTTGGCTTTGTTCACTGACGGGATCGCTTTCACGTTCATGTAAAACAGCGATTCACGATCGGCAGGCAACGCAGGCCCGGCGTAAATAATGCGCAGCGTGTTTTCGCTGTCCGGCTCGCTGACAAACAGCGGTGGCGTGACGGCAAAGGTTTTTTCTTTTTGCCCGTTTGCGTTTTCGATCCACGCGTTAATTAAATAGCGTTCTTGCTTGTTACTGTTGGTGATCGCCAGTGAAGTTTGTTTAGCATCTGCCGGATAAATAACGCGCGTGGCTCCAAGTGCAATACCGCCGGACGCATTCGCGCTTGCAGAAACCATCATTAAAATAAACGATAAAATCAGTCCTGGTTTAATTAGGGTATTCATCAAAACCGTACCTTTAATAATGTGTTCGCAGGTGTTATGGATAAATCAACGTAAACCAGACATCCGACTGAATATTGCCTGGCACAAGGTGTTCGGAAATAGCCCGATATCGGGCGCTAAAATGAAACGCAAGCTCGCGGGTATCAATGGGCAGCCAGCTGACCGCCGTGGCGTTGGGGATTATCTGACGCTGCTGTTCGTCAAAGAGAGCCAGCCCCACCCCGCTGCTGATGGGTGTTTCACCAGGGCGCGATGTTGCCAGAAAAACCTGCGGGTCTTCCGCGGGCGTGATGCCCTGGAACTGGATCCCGACGGTGCGTGAGACATCCACGCTGCAATCCAGCAGCCGCACGGTAAAAGGCACATTTACGGTGGAAAAACTGCCCACCCCGGAAAACGAGTTGGTCCGGTATTGTCCCATATCGATGCGCATATTCTGGCTGTCTGGCGCCACGGCGCAGCCACCGTTCACCAGTTCACCCCGGAGGTGTACTTTGCCGCCGTCAATCACCACCGTATGGGCGAATGCCTGGGAAGCCATCGCAAGGGTTAACAGCAGTAGTGTTCCTGTCCTTGTCATCCTTCGTTCCTGGCCTGAGCGTATGACGGGCCTCATCCCTGAGGCCAAAACATCCCTGTACGGAGGAATTATTCGTATTTCATAACGAAAGTGGCGTCAGCATTTGCCTGGCCTGGTTCAGTGGTCGCAGCAGTGGCTTTATAACGCGCGCTGAAGTTCAGGGTGTTGGTGCCCTGGATCAGGTTCTGCGCAGCAGAGAAGGTGGCACCGTCTGGCGTCAGAACGCTGGATTTGCTGTCGAGGATCTCGATACCAACACCTTTCGCGGTGTTGTCGTTGCTACCGGAAGTCACTGCCAGCAGGGTTTTGTCAGTTGCGTCGATCTGACCGGTGAACGCCACAGCAGCCGTTTTCGCCACCAGCGGATCGCAATCGTTCAGTTCGATGGTGAATGGAATGTTGGTGGTGGTATCACCCACTTTGGTGAATTTCGCGGTACGGTACTGACCGAGATTAACGGTCTGCTCGGAAGAATCGGTATTTACTGAACATGCAGCATTAACCAGTTCACCTTTAAAATGCACGGTACCGCCATTTACGGAAACTGGCGTAACCGGATCGGCAGCGTGAGCGGCACCCGCGACCAGGGCCAGTGAAGCAATAACAGTAGAAGCAATGTTGCTGAGTTTCATGTCTATTCCTTTAAAATGTAAATAACCCTTCCCGCGAATTATCGGGAATAAGAAATACGTTCAATCGAAAAATTGAAAGCTTATTTCGGAGGAGACAAAGTAGCTCAGGAAACTATTTTTAAATATGTCAAAACGCTGCCATTTTACCAGGTCACATCCTAATCCCGCCTAAGAAATTGACCATCACCCGAGAAGGGTCTTTACGTCCGCCGGAGGAAAACTCGCAAAGGGTGACTGACAGCGGCGCTCGCTTCTGACAAAATACAGGCCATCCCCCCTTTCAAACGTTACAGACGGAATCTTCTCTCTGATGGCAGCAAAGATTATTGACGGTAAAACGATTGCGCAGCAGGTGCGCTCTGAGGTCGCGGAAAAAGTGAAGGCGCGTAAAGCGGCTGGTTTTCGCGCACCAGGGCTTGCCGTTGTGCTGGTTGGTAGCAACCCGGCATCGCAGATTTATGTCGGCAGCAAACGCAAAGCGTGTGAAGAGGTGGGGTTCGTCTCCCGCTCTTACGATTTGCCAGAAACCACCACCGAAGCAGAACTGCTGGAACTTATTGACACCCTGAATGCCGATAAAGAGATCGACGGTATTCTGGTCCAGCTGCCGCTGCCGGCAGGCATCGACAACGTGAAGGTACTGGAGCGTATCGCGCCGGATAAAGATGTGGACGGTTTCCACCCGTATAACGTTGGCCGTCTGTGCCAGCGCGCGCCTCGCCTGCGTCCCTGCACCCCGCGCGGCATCGTGACGCTGCTGGAGCGTTATAACATCGACACCTACGGTCTGAACGCCGTAGTGATTGGCGCCTCTAACATCGTGGGCCGTCCGATGAGCATGGAGCTGCTGCTGGCCGGTTGCACCACCACCGTGACCCACCGCTTCACCAAAAACCTGCGTCATCACGTCGAGAATGCCGATCTGCTGATCGTCGCGGTCGGTAAGCCGGGCTTCATTCCCGGGGAATGGATTAAGGAAGGGGCGATTGTCGTGGACGTCGGGATTAACCGTCTGGAAAACGGCAAAGTGGTTGGCGACGTGGTTTATGAAGATGCCGCAGCGCGTGCCTCTTACATCACCCCGGTACCGGGCGGCGTAGGCCCGATGACCGTAGCAACCCTGATTCAGAATACCTTGCAGGCATGCGAGGAGTATCACGACGTAGAGGACGCGTAACATGGCGACATTTTCATTAGGTAAACATCCACACGTTGAGCTGTGCGATCTGCTGAAGCTGGAAGGCTGGAGCGAGAGCGGTGCGCAGGCCAAGATTGCCATTGCCGACGGGCTGGTTTTCGTCGACGGCGTGGTAGAAACGCGTAAGCGCTGCAAGATTGTTGCCGGTCAGACCGTCAGCTTTGACGGCCAGAGCGTGACCGTTACGGCCTGAGCCGTCTGATGCCCTCACCCTACCCCTCTCCCGGCCGGGAGAGGGGATAACAATCCCCGCACACCTATCACGGTTAATTATCGATCAACTTCAAATAATCACTATTTCATCTGTTGAAAAGTGAAAATTGAGTTGCGCGTTTTTCACGCTTTGCCCACGATAAGTAGAACGTTCTACTAAAACGTTCTACTTACAATAACAGCGCCAAAAAAAGCGCTTCTCGGGGGAAATCAGCATGAGTCTGATATCAGGGTTTGTTAAATCGCTGTCTAAGTTATCGATGATTGGTCGCGCCTTAATGCTGCCAATTTCACTGCTTCCCGCTGCGGGCCTGCTGCTGGCCTTTGGCGATAAGTTTCACCTGCCGCTGATGATGAACGCGGGTGGGGTTATCTTTGATAACCTGCCCATGCTGTTTGCCATTGGCTCCGCCGTGGGTCTGGCATCGGAATCCGGCATTGCCGCACTGTCTGCCGCCGTCTCGGTGTTTGTTACCAATATCACCATCAGTACCGTGCTGAGCATTACGCCGGAAATGGCCTCTCAGGGCGGCAAATACGCTATGGTGGTCGGCATCCCGACGCTGCAGATGGGCGTCTTTGGCGGGCTTATCTGCGGTATTCTGGCGGCGTGGTGCTATAACCGTTTCCACACCATGCAGCTGCCGGAGTTCCTTGGCTTCTTCTCCGGCAAACGCTTTGTGGCGATTGCCACGGCGTTTCTCTCGTTCCTGCTCGGCCTGCTGCTGCCCTACGTCTGGCAACATATTCAGGCAGGCATCGACGCGCTCTCCGTGGTGGTGAACGGCGATAATCAGGCCGCCTCAACCTTTATCTTCGGTCTGGTCGAACGCGCCCTCATCCCGCTCGGTCTGCACCATATCTGGTATCCCTCTTTCTGGTATTCATTTGGTGATTACACCACTCAGGCGGGCCAGGTAATCCACGGCGACCAGACCATCTGGTTCAAGATGCTGGAAGAAGGGGTGAAATCCTTCAGCAGCGACACCTACCAGAACGCCGGTAAGTTCATGCAGGGTGAATTCCCGCTGATGCTGTTTGCCCTGCCTGCGGCGTGTCTGGCGATGTATCATGAAGCGCATACCAAAAATAAAAAAATCGCGGCCGGTATTCTGTTCTCTGCGGCACTCACCTGCTTCCTGACGGGGATCACCGAGCCGGTGGAGTTCACGTTCATCTTCGTCGCGCCGATCCTCTACGTCTTTAACGCCATTATGGCGGGCCTGGCGTACATGACCATGTATCTGCTGCACGCCCATATCGCCAAGTCGTTCTCGGCAGGCTTTATCGATTATCTGTCGTTCGGGATCCTGCCGTCATTCAACGGCTATCAGACCAACTTCCTCAATGCCATTATCATTGGTATTCCGATGGGCCTGATTTATTACTTCACCTTCCGTTTCGTGATCCGTCGCTTTGACGTGAAAACGCCGGGCCGTACCGAAGTGACCGCCAGCGCGGATGATAAATCCGATTCTGAACTCGCCACCGAAATCATTACCCTGCTGGGCGGTGCACACAACATCGACTCCGTTGGCTCCTGTATCACCCGTCTGCGCCTGGAAGTGGCAAAAAGTGATGCGGTGGATAAAGATGGCCTGAACGGACTCGGTGCACGCGGCGTGGTCTTCGTGGGTGATAACGGAATTCAGGTGATTTTCGGTGCCAGAGCACAGTTTATCGCCCAGACCATGTCCACCATGATTGGCAAATAATAAGATGCCGGAACGACACGTCTCCTGTAGGCTGAGAGACGTGTCGTATCTGGCTGATAATCGGTAAATTTCAGGGAGCGGTTTTGAAGAAAGTCAGCATCATTGATGTCGCAAAGCACGCGGGTGTGTCGGTCTCTACCGTATCGCTGGTGCTGCGCCAGAAAGGGAAAATCTCCGAAGCAACGATCGAGAAGGTCAATGCCGCCATCACGACGCTGGGCTATGTTCATAACGTTGCCGCTGCTAACCTTCGCGCCAACACCTCCAACCTGATCGGCCTGATCCTGCGTGATTTTAGCGACAGCTTTTCCATCAAAGTCATGGCGAGTATCGTCCAGGAGCTGGAGAAGCAGGGCTATATGGTTTTTCTCGGCCAGCCGCTGAACGATCGGGAGCATTTAGAGCGCACCCTGCTCTCCTTTAAGCAACAGGGCGTGGCGGGCGTGATCTATCTCGCGTCGGATACGCGCTCCTCAACCCTGCCGGAGCAGATCCGCCAGTGCCCGCTGCCGCTGGTGGTGGTCTCGCAGTCTCTGCTGGATGAAAAATGCAACCTGGTGATGCGCGATAACCGCCAGGCGGCAAACCTGGCCGCGCGCTATCTTATCGAGCGCGGGCACCGCAACATCGCCTACATTGGCGGACGCGAAGGCTGCCTTATTCGCGAGCAGCGCCTGCTCGGATTTCGCAGCGCAATGACCCAGAACGGGCTGGTGTGGCGCGATGAAAGCTCCCCGGCCTGCAGCGATGACACGCAAGCCGCCGCAATGGCGACCCGCCAGCTGCTTGAGAAAAACAACACCATCACCGCCCTGCTCTGTCATTCACCGGATGCGATGATCGGCTGCATTAGCGGCATTCATCAGGTGGGCCGCACCGTGGGAAAAGACGTGTTTCTGACGCAGCAGGTCGCGCTGGTGGGCTTTGAAGATATGCTGCACGTCAACCTGACCTCGCCGTCGTTTACCTATGTCTCCTCCGCCAGTGACGAGACAGGCCGCCAGGCGGCGGGTCTTATCATCCGTAAGCTGAAAGAGCCAGAGTTGCAGACGCAGCGCATTACCCTCTCCGGCCAGCTTATCGCGCGGGAATCGGCGTAAAAATCGGAATTTAGCACAGGTCAGTTCCAGCGAAATCGCTGCTATATTCCCATGATTTGTCATGGAAAATTACGATGCCTACCGTTATCACTCACGCTGCTGTTCCGCTTTGCCTGGGCTTAGGCCTGGGAACCCGGGTTATTCCTCCCCGCCTGCTTTTCGCCGGTGTCGTGCTCGCGATGCTGCCCGATGCCGACGTGCTGGCGTTTAAGTTCGGCGTTGCTTACGGCAATGTTTTCGGCCATCGCGGCTTTACCCATTCACTGCTGTTTGCCTTCGTGGTGCCGATACTCTGCGTACTGGTCGGGCGACGATGGTTCAGGGCAAGTTTGACGCGCTGCTGGCTGTTTTTAACCGTGTCGCTGCTGTCGCACAGCCTGCTGGATTCCGTCACCACCGGCGGCAAGGGCGTCGGCTGGCTGTGGCCGTGGTCAGATGAACGGTTCTTTGCGCCGTGGCAGGTGATTAAGGTCGCCCCGTTTGCCCTGTCGCGTTATACCACGCCGTACGGGCATCAGGTGATTATCTCTGAACTGCTGTGGGTGTGGGTGCCGGGAGTGGTGCTGATGGGGTTGTTGTGGTGGCGACGGAGGTAAAAAAGCCGGGTGACGGCTACGCCTTACCCGGCCTACGGTCGTGCTCTTGTAGGCCCGGTAAGCGAAGCGCCACCGGGCGTTGCGGACTTACTTACGGCGCCAGGTGGTCCCCTGTGGGCCATCTTCCAGGATGATCCCCATCTCGGTCAGGCGATTGCGCGCTGCATCCGCTGCCGCCCAGTCTTTCGCCTGACGGGCTTCCAGACGCGCGTTAATCAGCGCTTCAATCTCTGCCACTTCGCCGTCATCCGCCTGCGCACCGCTCTGCAGGAAAGCATCCGGCTCCTGCTCCAGCAGGCCAAGCACGGAAGAGAGTTTACGCAGGTGAGAAGCCAGCGCATTCGCCGCCGCCATATCTTCTGACTTCAGGCGGTTGACTTCACGCGCCATATCGAACAGCACCGAGTAGGCTTCCGGGGTGTTGAAATCATCGTTCATCACCTCAACAAAGCGGGCCTCAAACGCCTCGCCGCCCGCGGCCTCCACGGACTTGTCGGTACCGCGCAACGCGGTGTACAGACGCTCCAGCGCAGAGCGTGCCTGTTTCAGATTCTCTTCACTGTAGTTCAGCTGGCTGCGGTAGTGGCCTGACATCAGGAAGTAACGTACGGTTTCCGCATCGTAATACTTCAGGACGTCACGCACGGTGAAGAAGTTGCCCAGCGATTTAGACATCTTCTCGCGGTCAACCATCACCATCCCGGAGTGCATCCAGTAGTTCACATACTCGCCGCCGTGCGCACAGGTGGACTGCGCGATTTCGTTTTCGTGGTGCGGGAACATGAGGTCTGAACCGCCGCCGTGAATGTCAAAATGTTTGCCCAGCTGTTTGCAGTTCATCGCCGAGCACTCAATGTGCCAGCCCGGACGCCCTTCTCCCCATGGAGATGGCCAGCTTGGTTCGCCCTCTTTGGACATCTTCCACAGCACGAAGTCCATTGGGTTACGCTTCACGTCAACCACGTCAACGCGGGCGCCAGCCTGCAGTTGGTCAAGATCCTGACGGGAAAGCGAGCCGTAGGTAGGATCGGTTGGCACTGAGAACATCACGTCGCCATTGTCCGCAACGTACGCGTGGCCGCGTTCAATCAGCTTTTCCGTGATCTCGATAATTTCATGAATATGGTGGGTCGCACGCGGCTCGCTGTCCGGGCGCAAAATGTTTAACGCGTCAAAATCCTTGTGCATCTCAACGATCATACGATCCACCAGCGCGACAAAGCTTTCGCCATTTTCATTAGCGCGCTTGATGATTTTGTCGTCAATATCGGTGATGTTACGCACGTACTTCAGGTTATACCCGAGGAAACGCAGGTAACGCGACACAACATCGAATGCGACAAAGGTACGGCCATGGCCGATATGACAGAGATCGTAAACCGTAATACCACACACGTACATGCCGACTTCCCCGGCATGGATAGGTTTAAATTCCTCTTTCTGGCGCGTCATTGTATTAAAGATTTTTAACATCGAAGATTCCATGTAAACACGTGTGTGGACGAAAACCGGGTATTCTACCCGTAATTCAAACCCGAAGCAGCACACAATGCAAGGTGATCGCATCCTGTGGTTATGCTATAACAGGCCCCTATATCTGACCCGAACGCGGGTCGACGTACCACAATAACGGAACAGGATGCAAAAATGGTTACTTTCCACACTAATCATGGCGATATCGTAATCAAAACCTTTGATGACAAAGCGCCTGAAACAGTTAAAAACTTCCTGGACTACTGCCGCGAAGGTTTCTACAACAACACCATTTTCCACCGTGTGATCAACGGCTTTATGATCCAGGGCGGCGGTTTTGAACCGGGTATGAAGCAGAAAGAAACAAAAGAAGCGATCAAAAACGAAGCCAATAACGGCCTGAAAAACACCCGCGGCACGCTGGCGATGGCGCGTACTCAGGCACCTCACTCTGCCACCGCGCAGTTCTTCATCAACGTGGCTGACAACGACTTCCTGAACTTCTCCGGCGAAAGCCTGCAGGGTTGGGGCTACTGCGTATTCGCAGAAGTGGTTGAAGGCATGGACGTGGTCGACAAGATCAAAGCTGTTTCCACCGGCCGCAGCGGCATGCACCAGGACGTTCCAAAAGAAGACGTTGTGATTACCAGCGTGACCGTCAGCGAGTAATTCGTGGCGACACTCTTTATTGCAGATTTGCACCTGCAAACAGAAGAACCGGCGATCACCGCCGGTTTTCTGCGTTTTTTAGCGGGTGAAGCCAGACACGCCGACGCGCTTTACATCCTTGGCGACCTGTTTGAAGCCTGGATCGGCGACGACGACCCCAACCCGCTGCACCGTGAAATGGCTGCCGCCATTCACGCGCTGGTCACCTCCGGCGTTCCCTGCTACTTCATTCACGGCAACCGCGATTTTCTGGTCGGCCCTCGCTACGCCCGCGAAAGCGGCATGACGCTGCTGCCAGAAGAACAGGTGCTTGACCTCTATGGTCGAAAAGTCCTGATCATGCACGGTGACACGCTCTGTACGGACGATACCGGCTATCAGGCGTTTCGCGCGAAGGTCCACACCCCGTGGATCCAAAAGGTGTTCCTTGCCCTGCCGCTGTTTATCCGGAACCGTATCGCCGCCAGAATGCGCGCGGGCAGTAAAGCCGCCAACAGCAGCAAGTCGATGACCATCATGGACGTCAACCCGCAGGCAGTGGTCAACATGATGGAGAAACACCACGTCCAGTGGTTGATCCACGGTCATACCCACCGTCCCGACGTGCATACGTTGGTCGCGAACGGCGAACCGGCTCACCGTGTGGTACTGGGCGCGTGGCACAGCGAAGGATCGATGGTGAAAGTCACGCCTGAAGGTGTGGAACTGATCGCTTTCCCGTTTTAATTTCTCCCGCAAAAATCATTCTATTTTTTTGAACGATATCGGCAAATTGTTTCGATTTTAATCAGCCCGTGGTCGGCCTATCATTTATCACATCAGGGCAACACGCCCTATCCCAAACAAAACACTTAAGGATTACGACCATGAAATCTATCAAAACTTTCGTTGCAGTTGCCGCTCTGTCTCTGATCTCTTTCGGTTCTTTCGCACAAAGCGTTAGCGCGACAGCCTCAACTCTGGATCGTGCAGAAGCGAAAATTGCCGCTCAGGCTGCTGAACAGGGCGCGTCTTACAAAATCACCAGCGCACAGTTCAATAACCGCGTGCACATGACTGCAGAACTGACTAAATAAGATCGCCGTTTGCCGTGCCGCCAGTAGATCCGCGACAGCGACAAGACGATGAGGAAGGAAAGAGAATGAAAAAAATCAGCATCGTAAGTGCCCTGCTGCTGGCCGCTGGACTGTCCGCTGGCGCGATAGCAGCAGAGAATGGCTTCTGTGTACCGGAAGCCGGCTCGAATATCGACACCAGCATGGTGAATCATATTGATGTCAGCCACGCATTCGACAAAGAGAACCTGACCGCAGGGGATCTTCAGTAACCTCTCAAAACAGACCGCCTGAATGCGGTCTGTTTTGTTATTCCCTGTGCACCACAACGGCTCGGTTTTTAACCGCGCAACCGTTTTCCTTGCCCGTATTACATGCTATTCTCTGTGCCCTCGAAAGCAGTGTGTTTCGCACCACAGGAGTTTTAAGACGCATGTCTTCCCGCAATAATCCGGCGCGTGTCGCCATCGTGATGGGGTCCAAAAGCGACTGGGCTACCATGCAGTTCGCCGCCGAAATCTTTGAAATCCTGAATGTTCCACACCACGTTGAAGTGGTTTCCGCACACCGCACGCCGGATAAACTGTTCAGCTTTGCCGAAAGCGCGCAAGAGAACGGTTACGAGGTGATCATTGCTGGTGCGGGTGGCGCAGCACATCTGCCGGGCATGATTGCCGCCAAAACGCTGGTGCCGGTACTGGGTGTTCCGGTGCAGAGCGCTGCACTGAGCGGTGTCGACAGCCTTTACTCCATCGTGCAGATGCCGCGTGGTATTCCTGTGGGTACGCTGGCCATCGGCAAAGCGGGCGCGGCAAACGCGGCTCTGCTGGCGGCGCAGATCCTGGCGACGCACGATAAAGCCTTACATCAGCGTCTGGCGGACTGGCGTAAAGCCCAGACCGACGAAGTGCTGGACAACCCGGACCCGCGGGGTGCGGCATGAAGCAGGTTTGCGTCCTCGGTAACGGTCAGTTAGGCCGCATGCTGCGCCAGGCCGGTGAACCACTGGGTATTGCCGTCTGGCCGGTCGGTCTGGATGCCGAACCCGAAGCCGTGCCGTTCCACCAGAGCGTCATTACCGCTGAGATTGAACGCTGGCCGGAAACCGCGCTGACCCGTGAACTGGCGCGCCATAACGCTTTTGTGAACCGCGACGTGTTCCCAATCATTGCTGACCGTCTGACGCAAAAACAGCTGTTCGACAAGCTCGGACTGGCGACCGCGCCGTGGCAGTTGCTGTCTGATAAAAGCGAGTGGAACGATGTCTTCGCTATGCTGGGCGAACTGGCGATTGTAAAGCGTCGCGTCGGCGGTTATGACGGCCGCGGACAGTGGCGTTTGCGCGCGCACGAAACCGCCGAACTGCCGGAAGAGTGCTACGGAGAGTGCATCGTTGAGCAGGGCATCAACTTCAGCGGTGAAGTGTCGCTGGTTGGCGCTCGCGGCCACGACGGGCGTACCGTATTTTATCCTCTGACCCATAACCTGCATCAGGACGGGATCTTACGCACCAGCGTCGCCTTCCCGCAGGCCAATGCTGAACAGCAGGCCCAGGCGGAAGAGATGCTCTCGGCCATTATGCATGAACTGGGTTATGTGGGCGTGATGGCTATGGAGTGTTTTGTAACGCCGTCTGGTCTGCTGATCAACGAACTGGCACCGCGCGTTCACAACAGCGGTCACTGGACGCAAAACGGCGCATCAATCAGCCAGTTTGAGCTGCACCTGCGCGCCATTACTGACCTGCCGCTGCCGCAGCCGGTGGTTAACAGCCCTTCAGTGATGATCAACCTGATCGGTACCGATCTGAACTACGACTGGCTGAAGCTGCCGCTGGTGCACCTGCACTGGTACGACAAAGAGGTTCGTCCGGGGCGTAAAGTGGGTCACCTGAACCTGAACGACAGCGACGCAGGCCGCCTGAGCGCTACCCTGGAAGCGATGATCCCTCTCCTGCCGCCGGAATACGCAAGCGGGATTGTCTGGGCGCAATCAAAGCTCAAATAAGCGATAATTGCCGGGGAGTTGATCTTCCCCTTCCCCGGCCTCTCCTCACGCGCGTAAAATCCCCCTCCATTGCTGTTTTGATTTCTGGAAAAACCATGAACGATGGAACGGATTATCGCGCGATACTCGCGTCCGATACCCCTTTGATTGACGTTCGCGCGCCGATCGAATTTGCGCAGGGTGCGATGCCTGCGGCAATCAACCTGCCTTTGATGAACGACGACGAACGCGCCGCCGTGGGGACCTGCTACAAACGCCAGGGGCCCGACGCTGCGCTGGCGCTCGGCCATAGTCTGGTGAACGGCGACACGCGGGAGGCCCGGATCAACGCCTGGCGCGAAGCCTGTCTTGCCCGACCTGAGGGCTTTATCTGCTGTGCGCGCGGCGGACAGCGCTCGCATATCACGCAGGCCTGGCTGAAAGAGGCGGGCGTGGATTACCCGCTGATCCGCGGCGGCTATAAAGCCCTGCGTCAGACGGCGATTCAGGTCACTATTGAGCAGTCACAAAAACCGATGGTGCTTATCGGCGGCTGTACCGGAAACGGTAAAACGTTGCTGGTGAAGCAGCACGCGCAGGGGATCGATCTGGAAGGGCTGGCCCACCATCGCGGCTCATCGTTTGGCCGCACGCTTACACCACAGCTTTCCCAGGCAAGCTTTGAAAATCATCTGGCCGTCGAGCTGTTGAAAAAAGATGCTACACGTTGGGTGCTGGAGGATGAGGGCAGGATGATTGGCTCTAACCATCTGCCGGAATGCCTGCGCGACCGGATGGCCGAAGCCCCTATCGTGGTGGTAGAGGATCCGTTTGACATTCGTCTTGAGCGCCTGCGCGAAGAGTATTTCGACCATATGTGGGCCGATTTTTCTGCCGCCTACGGCGAAGAGGCGGGCTGGAAGGAGTATAGCGAGTATCTGCACCACGGTCTGTTCGCCATTCGCCGCCGTCTGGGGCTGCAGCGTTATGCGGAATTCACCGCGCTGTTAGATTCCGCACTGCTGGAACAACAACGCTCTGGCAGCACTGACGCACACTTTAGCTGGCTTGCGCCGCTGCTCAGAGATTATTACGACCCGATGTACGGTTATCAGCTGGAGAAGAAGGCAGAAAAGATTGTATATCGCGGGACGTATGGCGAGGTCGCTAACTGGCTTGATCGCTGAAAGAAAGCCGGGTGGCGAGGTAAAAGCAAAACGGCAACCTGGTTGCCGTTTTTAATGTTTGTACCCTCTCCCTGTGGGAGAGGGTCAGGGTGAGGGCATCAGACCGCACCCTGTGCTTCGACATTAGAAGTCGTAACGCAGACGCACCAGGTTCATATCGCCCAGGTTGTCGGTGCTGGAGGTGAACACGTGTTCGTAATCCACACGGAAACCGTAGTCCAGCTGGAAGCTGATACCCACACCGTTGTCGATGCGCTGGTAGTTACGGCCGTTCACGTACTCGATACGGTCACCCATGAAGTATGGCTGGATGGATTTAACCGCATACTGATTGATTGGGAATTTGTACCCTGCGAAGTATTCGATACCCCATGCGTCACCGGCAAAGTAGTCGTTAACAGACACTTTTTTGGTGGTCAGGAAGTTCTGGTACCAGCCGCCGCCAGCAGAGAAGGTCCAGTTATCCGGTGTCCAGCTGAGCGCGGTACCGAGGATGTTCTGGTCATAGGTTTTGCTGTCGCCGTTGTCCGGGTTACGCATATCCGCACGGGTGTAGTTCCATGCCGCGCCCCAGGTCAGATCGGTGGTCAGGTGGTAATCGATACCCAGGGAACCGCCGCCTTTACGCTTGTAGCGCAGACCGTTGCCCGGCAGGTATTCGCTGTCTTCAAACAGGTAAGAGGCGTAGATATCAGCATCGCCAACGGTTTTCTTATATTTCAGCATATTGCGTGAACGATAAGAGCCATCGTAGTCGCCGTTGATACCGTTACCTGGTGCCTGACCGATCATGTCGTAGTCCCAGATATCGGTTTTCACGCCCACCACATCATAGTACACGCTGTTCTGTTGACCGAAGGTCAGCGTACCCCAGGTGTCGCTCTTCAGACCGGTGTAGAGCATACGGCGCGTGGTGTCGTGGGCACCCTCGGCATAGTGATGATCCCAGTTGAACTGGGCAGGGATATTCACACCCAGTTCGTAGTAGCTGATCCAGCTGATGTCGTCGAACAGATAGTAATCTGCCGCAAAACGGAAACGGGTGCCGCCGTCGAAACCGTTACGTTTGTAGCTGTTTTTACCGTCGTCGCCCGTCATGTTCTGGAACTGAGGACGAATACTGCCGCCAACGGTAAAGTTCAGACGGCTCAGCGGGTTACCCGCCTGAGGATCTTGCTTAAGAACTGTGATTTCCGCCTGAGATGCGAAGGAGGTTAATGCCACTGCTGCGCCAATAGCTGTCGCCAGCGCGGTTGTTTTTATAGTCATTATTTTTCCTTAATAGACACGCTGCTAAATATTTAGCGTGTGAATATTAACTGGAAATAATCGGACTGTGTGGGCGGGTTTTTAATGTTTTGTGCTACTAAATGAGTGGGTATTATCGATTTGTGCTGTTAACGGGCTGCGCACCAGCATTTAAACCGGCACGCAACCATCACGTCTGTGAACTAACTGACAAACTGGCGGAACAGTGCCTTGCCTTTTAACAGCCGCGTTCCAAGCCAGCCGCCGCAAAGTGAAAGCAAAAGCGCACCGCACACCGGCAGCGTCAGCCACAGGCGCCAGTCTGGCTCCCACGGGAAGTCGAAGACTTTCGACTGCAGCACTGCCAGCGCCGCCTCTGCGCCAATGGCGGCCACCAGGCCTGCCACCAGCCCCAGCAGGGCGAACTCGCTCCACAGCGTAGCTCTCAGCAGACGCTTGCCGGCTCCCAGCGTACGGTAGACCACCAACTCCTGATGACGCTGACGCATGCCAACCTGCACCTGTGCCAGCAGCAACAGCACGCCGCAAATCGTCACCAGTACCACCATCACCTCCAGCGCGCGGCTGACCTGCTCCAGCACCTGACCGACCTGTTTCAGTATCGCGCCAATATCCAGCAGGCTGACCGTCGGGAATTCCCGGTTAAGCTGCGTCAACATGCCGTTGCCGTTTTCCCAGCGGAAGCTGGTGAGCCAGCTCTGCGGCTGTCCATCCAGTGCCCCGACAGGGAAGATAAAGAAGAAGTTTGGCCGCAGGCTTTCCCAGTCCACTTTGCGCAGGCTGGTCACTCTGGCGCTGAAATCCTGCGTGTCGCCGGTAAAGGTCACGCTATCTCCCAGCTTCACATTCAGACGCTTTGCCAGCCCCTCTTCCATCGACACTTCCCCGGTCTTTGGCGGCCAGCTTCCGGCGGTGATCGGGTTGTGATCCGGGCGCTTCTCCTGCCAGGTCAGGTTAAGCTCACGGTTGAGCGACTCATCTTTATTTCCCTCCGTCGACTGACCGTTAATCTGCGTCAGGCGCGCACGCACGATAGGATAGAACGACTCGGGAATAATGTGATGCTCAGACAGGAAACCCTTCAGTGGCGTCACCTGTTCTGGAGCAATATTGATCAGAAAATAGTTCGGGCTTTCCGGCGGAAGCTGCTGTTGCCAGCGATCCAGCAGATCGCCGCGCAGCACCAGCAAAAGCGCCAGCAGCATAAACGAGAGCGAAAACGCCGAAAGCTGGCTCAGCGTTGACCACGGCTGATGCAGCAGACGGTTCACCGCCAGCCGCACGGGAAGGGAGTTAATCGTCACCCTTTTCAGAACAGTGAGCAACATCCAGCCCAGCACGCCACACAGCAGCGCCAGAACCACCGCCCCAACCAACACGGCCCACAGCAGGGTACTCCCGCCCATCAGCCAGGCAAGGAGCCCGATCACCACGGCTATCATCACCGGCAGGTAGTATTTAAGCGGCCAGACGCTGGCCACCACATCGCGGCGCAGCACGCGCAGCGGCTGGGTGGCGAGCAGGAGCCGGTACGGGCGCAATCCCACCAGCAATGAAATCACGGTCATCGCGCCAATCGCCCACAGCCACGGCCAGAGGCTTGCTGGCGGCAGCGCGGCAGGCAGTACCGGTTTCAGGAGCATCATCAGCAGCTTTTCAAACAGCAGACCTGTCGCCCCACCGGTGACGGCCGACAGCGCCAGCACCATCAGCCACTGGCCGACAATCAGCCTCCGCAATTGCGCCCTGCCCGCGCCAAGAGTTTTAAGGATCGCCACCAGATCGTAACGGCTGCGGCAGTAGTGTCCCATCGCCACGGCAACCGCCGCGACGGCCAGCAGCAGGGTTAACAGTGCCGAGAGCAGCAGGAACTGCTGAGAGCGTTCAAGAGACTTGCCGAGCGCGCCCTCATCCTGCTCAAGCCCGTACCAGCGGTGCTCCGGTTTTAACTGCGGCAGAAGCCATTTTTCATACGCCTCCAGCTGCGCAGGCGTGCCGCCAAACTTATAGCGCCAGGTGACACGGCTCCCCGGCTGGACGGCGTTGGTTTTCGCCACGTCTGCGGTGTTCATCAGCAAGCGTGGGGCGAGCTGGAACGGGTTGAAGCCGGAATCGGGTTCCTGAACCACCTCCCCGGCAATGGTCAGCGTCGCGTCCCCCACGTCGATGCTGTCACCTGTTTTCAGGTTCAGCAGCGCCATCAGTCGCGGTGCCAGCAGCACCGTACCGGGTTTCGGCTTGACGCCTGGCGGGCTGGTCTGCAGTTCACCGTACATCGGGTAGATATCATCCACGGCTTTGACGCTGGCCAGCTGCGGCGTGTCACCGGCGAAGGTCATGGTCTGGAAGCTTATCTGCTCCCCGACCTTGAGCCCCCGCTTGCGCGCTTCGTCGATCCAGCCCGGCGGGACGGCGCGCGAGCTTTGCAGCGCCCTGTCGCCCGCCATAAATTCGCGGCTTTGCTGGCTAAGCCCTTTCTCCATGCGATCGCTGACGCTGCCCAGCGCCAGCACGCAGGCCACCGCCAGGCTTAACGCCAGCCAGACGATCAGCAGCGAAGGCGAGCGCCACTCGCGCCAGAACCAGCGGGCAATCATGCTTCCTCCTGCAATTCACCGTTGACCAGCCGCAGGCGGCGATCGCAGCGGGCGGCCAACTGCGGATCGTGCGTGACCAGAATCAGCGTGGTGCCATGTTCCCGGTTGAGCGAGAACAGCAGATCGGCAATCTTATCGCCGGTTTTACGGTCCAGGTTCCCGGTGGGTTCATCGGCAAACAGCACCTCCGGGCGACCATTAAATGCGCGGGCCAGCGCCACGCGCTGCTGCTCTCCACCGGAAAGCTGCGCCGGAAGATGGTCAAGGCGTTTCCCCAGCCCCAGCTGTTCCAGCAATGCCTTCGCATGATCGCGGCTTTCACGGCTGCTTTCTCCGCGCAGCAGCGCGGGCAATTCAACATTTTCCAGCGCGTTCAGGGTGGGGATCAGCATGAAGGACTGAAACACAAAGCCGATGTGACGGGCACGTAGCGCGGCACGCGCCTCTTCATCAAGCTGATGCAGCGGCTGTCCGACCAGGTTAACCTCGCCGCTGCTGCCGTCGTCCAGTCCGGCCAGAATAGCCAGCAGCGTGGACTTACCGGAACCGGATTCGCCAATCAGCGCAATGGTTTCGGCAGGTTTGACAACGAGTTCAACTCCGGTGAGGATGGAAAGCTCGTGTTCCCCCTGACCGACGGACTTCTTAAGACGATGAACTTCAACAATGTTTTCCGCTGGCATTTGCCCTTCCTGTTTTTGATTCTGATGACTTTCCGCGCGGCGGCAGCGGACACGTTACTGGTTCTCGGCGACAGCCTCAGCGCAGGCTATCGTATGGCGGCCAGTGCGGCCTGGCCGGCTCTGCTCAACGAAAAATGGCAGAGCAAAACGTCTGTTATCAACGCCAGCATCAGCGGTGATACCTCGCAACAGGGCTTGTCGCGCCTGCCGGCTTTGCTCAAACAGCATCAACCGCGATGGGTGCTGGTGGAGCTGGGCGGTAACGACGGATTGCGTGGCTTCCAGCCTCAGCAAACAGAACAAACCCTGCGCACCATCCTGAAGGACATTAAAGCGGCGAACGCCCAGCCACTGCTGATGCAAATTCGCCTGCCCGCCAACTACGGTCGTCGGTATAATGAAGCCTTTAGCGCGATCTACCCTAAGCTTGCCAACGAGTTTGATATTCCGCTGCTGCCGTTTTTCATGGAAGAGGTCTATCTCAAACCCAACTGGATGCAGGATGACGGGATCCACCCCAATCGCGATGCACAGCCGTTTATTGCCGACTGGATGGCAACGCGGCTGGCTCCTTTAGTTAACCATGACTCCTGATTAAGCGGAGATCCTGACAGGTAAAGTTATGCAAAAATCGGTCTTAATTACAGGATGTTCCAGCGGAATTGGTCTTGAAAGCGCGCTCGAATTAAAGCGTCAGGGATTTCAGGTGCTGGCGGCCTGCCGTAAACCTGACGATGTGGAACGCCTCAACGGGATGGGGTTCACCAGTGTGTTGCTGGATCTGGACTCACCGGACAGCGTTGAACGCGCCGCAGATGAGGTGATCGCCCTTACCGGCAACCGTCTGTACGGTCTGTTCAATAATGCCGGTTACGGTCTCTATGGCCCGCTGAATACGATCTCCCGCGAACAGCTTGAACAACAGTTTTCCAGCAACTTTTTCGGTGTGCATCAGCTCACCATGCGCCTGCTTCCGGCGATGCTGCCTCACGGTGAAGGGCGTATCGTGATGACCTCCTCGGTGATGGGGCTGATTTCTACCCCCGGCCGCGGCGCGTATGCCGCCAGCAAATATGCGCTGGAAGCATGGTCGGACGCCCTGCGCATGGAGTTGCGTCATAGCGGGATTAAGGTGAGCCTGATTGAACCCGGCCCCATCCGCACCCGTTTTACGGATAACGTCAACCAGACGCAGGCGGACAAACCGGTCGAAAACCCCGGCATCGCCGCACGTTTTACCCTTGGGCCGGAAGCGGTTGTTGCGAAAGTGCGCCATGCTTTTGAGAGCGATAACCCAAAAATGCGCTATCCGGTAACGCTGGTCACCCATGCCGTAGGCTGGTTAAAACGTCTGCTGCCGGGCCGGATGATGGACAAAATTTTACACGGTTGAGTTGAAGCGACGACGCTCACCCCCATGTAAATAACAAACCGATAAAAGAGAATGCCGCATGTCCGTACAGAATATCGTCAATATTACTGAAGCAAACCTGCAACAGGTCCTCGAACAGTCGATGGTTAAACCGGTACTGTTCTACTTCTGGTCTGAACGCAGCCAACACTGTCTGCAGCTGACGCCGGTCCTCGAAAGCCTTGCCGCGCAATACAATGGCCAGTTTATTCTCGCCAAACTGGACTGTGATGCAGAACCCATGGTGGCCTCACAGTTTGGCCTGCGCGCCATCCCCACGGTCTATCTTTTCCAGAATGGACAGCCTGTTGATGGCTTCCAGGGACCGCAGCCTGAAGAGGCGATCCGCGCCCTGCTGGATAAAGTGCTGCCGCGTGAGGAGGAGCTAAAAGCGCAGGAAGCCATGGCGCTGATGCAGGAAGGTAAATACGACGAAGCCCTGCCGCTGTTGAAAGACGCCTGGCAGCTCTCTAAGCAGAACAGCCAGATTGGCCTGCTGCTGGCTGAAACGCAGATTGCCCTGCACCGCTCAGAAGATGCTGAAGCCGTGCTAAAAACGATCCCGTTGCAGGATCAGGACACCCGCTATCAGGGCCTGGTGGCGCAAATTGATCTGCTGAAACAGGCGGCGGATACCCCGGAAATCCAGCAACTCCAGCAGCAGGTTGCCGATAACCCGGCCGACGCAGCGCTGGCAAGCCAGCTGGCACTCCAGCTGCATCAGGTGGGTCGAAATGAAGAGGCCCTGGAACTGCTGTTCAGCCACCTGCAAAACGATCTGGCTGCCGCAGACGGTCAGGCGCGGAAAATGTTCCAGGAGATCCTGGCCGCGCTGGGTACCGGCGATGCGCTGGCCTCGAAGTACCGTCGTCAGCTGTACGCGCTGCTCTACTAAAAAAAATGCCCGGTGGCGCTCACGCTTACCGGGCCTACACAAACAGGCTTAATCCGCTTTTTTTAGCTGTGTGACCACCAGCTGGTGGCGCGCGTTGTAGAACTTCCTATACGTCAGATAACAGGCAATGATGGTCGACAGGCTCGCCGTGGAGAGCAGCATAAAGGTCACCATGATCTGATATTTGATCGCTTTCACCGGATCAATGCCAGCGAAGATCAGCCCTGACATCATCCCCGGCAGACTCACCAGCCCGACCGTTTTCGCCGAATCCACCGTGGGGATCAGCGACGCGCGGATACTCTCACGAATCAGCCGCGCCGACGCCACTTTTGGCGTGGCCCCCAGGCTTAACTTCTCCTGCAGCTTCTGTTGCTCACTGCTGAAGCGCTGGCCAAGGTTGTTGTAGCACAGCCCTACCGCCACCATGGCGTTCCCGGCGATCATCCCGGAGATGGGGATCACCTGCATCGGCGTAAACTCAATAGAGCCAGATAGCACCAGCACCGCCAGCGTCAGCGCGGTCCCGGTCGTAATGGCAATAAATGACGAGACAAACGCCTTATCGATATATTTGCTGCGCTTCTGCGCATTCCACGCTGCGTTGAAGCAGATAAACAGCACCATCAGCAGCGTCAGCACCGCGTGGTTGACGTTAAAGATGTACTTCAGCACATAGCCAACGATGATGAGCTGAATCACCGCGCGGCAGATGCTCCAGAGAATATCTTTCTCCAGCCCCAGCTTTTCCCGGTAGCTGACTAAAATCGCCACCAGTACCAGCACCATCGAAAACGCCAGCGATGCGTTGGTGATATTATGCTCACCCATGGTTTGCCTCCTGCCATTTTCCACCCTGCGGCTGCAGCGTGATGACATCATCCGCATGGGCAATTTCATTTGCGTCGTGCGTCACCCACAGCACGGCAATATTCTGTTCACTGGCGTAGCGATGGATGATGTCGTTCACGTTGCGCTTGTTGGCCTCATCCAGCGCGCTGGTGATCTCGTCCAGCAGCAGCACCTTCGGTAAAAACTGCAGGTTACGAATCAGCGAAACGCGCTGCTTTTCGCCCCCGGAGAGCTCATTAATGGATTTGGTCAATGTCTCCTGCGCCAGGCCAAAGCGGGCCAGGTCAGCGATAAATTTATTCGGCTCCGGCGTTTGCTGGCGAATCTGCCACGGGAAGATCAGGTTGTCATAGACCGTTTCGCCGAACAGTGAAGGGGTCTGTACACAATAAGAGACCTGCTGGCGATAGCGTTCCGGAGAGAGGGTCGCAATATCGTGGCCCTCAAACAGAACGGTTCCCTCCGTAGGACTTAGCAGTGAAGCCACAATTTTCAGCAACGTGCTTTTGCCGCAGCCTGACGGCCCGGTGATTAATTTAAACTCGCCCGGTGAAAGGCAAAATTCGACGTGCTGAAGGATCGTATTCCCCCCAACACGAAACCCGACATCCCTGAGATGTAATATGTTTTTTTGATCGTTCATTCCGCTTCCGTTAACCGCTTCTGGTAAAAATCGTCTGTAGCATAATCCTTTGTCCATTCCCAGCCTATTTTCAGAGGCGAATTTCAGCCCGATAGCCGATATACTGATGAACAATAAACATGCATTTTTACTCATCAACAGCATGCAAAACAGGAGGTTTTTATGCTTATCGTTGTTCCTGTCCTAATATTCGTTGCGCTGGTTATTGTGGGCGCCGGGGTCAAAATTGTCCCGCAGGGATATCAGTGGACCGTTGAACGCTTCGGCCGCTACACCAATACACTCCAGCCAGGTTTGAGCCTGATTGTTCCCTTCATGGACAGAATTGGTCGCAAGATCAACATGATGGAACAAGTGTTGGATATCCCCTCGCAGGAAGTTATTTCGAAGGATAACGCCAACGTCACCATCGATGCCGTCTGTTTTATTCAGGTAATTGATGCGCCCAAAGCTGCCTATGAGGTGAGCAACCTGGAGCTGGCGATTGTTAATCTGACGATGACCAACATCCGTACGGTACTCGGCTCTATGGAGCTGGACGAAATGCTCTCTCAGCGTGACAGCATCAACACCCGTCTGCTGCACATTGTTGATGAAGCGACAAACCCGTGGGGCATTAAAGTCACCCGCATTGAAATCCGGGACGTTCGCCCGCCTGCGGAGCTTATCGCTTCGATGAACGCCCAGATGAAGGCAGAACGAACCAAGCGCGCCTATATTCTGGAAGCCGAAGGGGTGCGTCAGGCGGAGATCCTGAAAGCCGAAGGGGAAAAACAGTCGCAAATTCTGAAAGCGGAAGGGGATCGCCAGTCTGCCTTCTTGCAGGCAGAGGCGCGTGAACGTTCTGCCGAAGCGGAAGCCCGCGCAACCCAGATGGTATCCGAGGCCATTGCCGCCGGTGACATCCAGGCCGTGAACTACTTTGTCGCGCAAAAATATACCGATGCGCTGAAAGAGATCGGCTCGGCAAATAACAGCAAAGTGGTGATGATGCCGCTGGATGCCAGCAGTCTGATGGGCTCCATTGCCGGGATTGCTGAACTTATCAAAGACAGCGGAAACGAGCGCAAAAAATGATCGAGCTGATCGTCGCACATCCTCATGCTTTCTGGCTAAGTCTGGGTGGCTTACTGCTGGCCGCAGAGATGCTTGGTGGCAACGGTTATCTGCTCTGGAGCGGTGTGGCCGCGGTGATTACCGGGCTGCTGGTCTGGCTGCTCCCCCTGGACTGGGCGTGGCAGGGCGCGCTGTTTGCCGTGCTGACGCTGGTGGCCGCCTGGCTGTGGTGGCGCTGGCTGAACCGTCAGGTTAACGAGCAAAAACCGCTGGATACCCATCTCAATCAGCGTGGACAGCAGATCGTCGGCCAGCGCTTTACGCTTGAGACTGCTCTGGTGAACGGCCGCGGACATATGCGCGTGGGCGATAGCTCCTGGCCGGTGGTGGCCGACGATGACCTCAGCGCCGGGACGCGGGTTGAGGTCATCGCGGTGGAAGGGATTACGCTTCGGGTGAAAGCCTGCTAAGCCTGCGCCTTACGATGACAGCAGCCGGCAAGATTATCGATAATCGGGCAGTCGGCGCTGTCATCTCCCGGACAGGATTCCGCCAGCGCCAGCAGCTGCTTGCGCATCGCTTCCAGTTCCGTAATGTGCCGTTCAATCTCCGCCACTTTTTCCAGCGTCCTTTTTTTTACATCTGCGCTGTGGCGTTTTGGATCGTTGAACAGATTCACCAGCTCACCGCACTCTTCAAGGTTAAAACCCACCTGACGCGCCTGACGCAGTAAGGTCAGCTCGTCCAGATGCAGTTGCGTGTAGCTACGGTAGCCGTTTTCGCTGCGCAGCGGCGGCGTCACCAGCCCCTTCTCTTCATAAAAGCGGATTGCTTTGCTGGTCAATCCGGTTTTTTTCGCAACATCGCTGATATTCACATTTCCCCCTTGACCTTCCCCTTGATGGAAGGTTTAACCTTCATAACAGTTAGCGAAAAGCGTTACTCCGGTCAACAACTGACCAGTTCATTATACGGGAGTTTTGTTATGTCTCACACAATTGACCTGACACTGGACGGCCTCTCCTGCGGCCACTGTGTCAAACGCGTTAAAGAAAGTCTGGAACAGCGTCCTGATGTCGAAAGCGCTGACGTCACTATCGATCACGCCGCCGTCACCGGCAGCGCCAGTGCGCAAGCGCTGATTGATACCATCAAACAGGCAGGTTATGGGGCGGAGCTGAGCCACCCAAAGGCTAAACCGCTGGCAGAGTCATCATCCCCGTCGGAAGCACTGACAGCGGCCACTCCTGAGCTTCCGGCAGCTGATGATATCGATGACAGCCAACAGCTGCTGATCAACGGCATGAGCTGCGCCAGCTGCGTCTCCCGGGTGCAAAATGCCTTGCAGGCGGTACCCGGAGTCGCGCAGGCACGGGTCAATCTTGCGGAGCGTACTGCGCTGGTCATGGGCAGTGCCTCCGCCGCAGAATTAGTGCAGGCTGTTGAAAAAGCGGGCTATGGCGCAGAGGCCATCGAAGATGATGCCAAACGCCGCGAACGCCAGCAGGAAACGGCTATCGCCACCATGAAACGCTTCCGCTGGCAGGCCATTGTTGCGCTGCTGGTCGGGATCCCGGTGATGGTGTGGGGCATGATCGGTGACAACATGATGGTCACCGACGATAACCGCACGCTGTGGCTGGTCATTGGTATTATTACGCTTGGTGTAATGGTATTTGCAGGCGGACATTTCTACTCCAGCGCCTGGAAGAGCCTGAAAAACCGCACCGCAACCATGGATACGCTGGTGGCACTCGGCACGGGTGCGGCATGGCTCTACTCCATGAGCGTGAACGTCTGGCCACAGTGGTTCCCGATGGAAGCCCGCCATCTCTATTATGAAGCGAGCGCGATGATCATCGGCCTGATTAACCTGGGCCATATGCTGGAAGCCCGTGCCCGTCAGCGCTCCTCAAAGGCGCTGGAACGGCTGCTGGATTTAACCCCCCCGACCGCCCGCGTGGTCACTGACGACGGAGAAAAAAGCGTTCCGCTGGCCGAGGTTCAGCCCGGTATGACGCTGCGTCTGACCACCGGTGACCGTGTTCCCGTGGACGGAGACATCACGCAGGGTGAAGCCTGGTTTGACGAAGCGATGCTCACCGGGGAACCCGTTCCGCAGCAGAAATCACAGGGTGATGGCGTGCATGCCGGTACGGTGGTGCAGGACGGCAGCGTGCTGTTCACCGCCAGTGCGGTGGGAAGCCACACCACGCTGTCCCGTATTATCCGCATGGTGCGCCAGGCACAGAGCAGTAAGCCTGAAATAGGTCAGCTGGCCGATAAAATCTCCGCCATTTTTGTGCCGGTAGTAGTGGGCATCGCGCTGCTGAGCGCGGCTATCTGGTATTTCTTCGGCCCGGCGCCGCAAATTGTCTATACCCTGGTGATCGCCACCACGGTACTGATTATCGCCTGTCCTTGCGCGCTCGGCCTTGCGACGCCGATGTCGATTATCTCCGGCGTGGGCCGCGCCGCCGAGTTTGGCGTGCTGGTACGTGATGCAGATGCCCTGCAACGCGCCAGCACTCTCGACACGCTGGTCTTTGATAAAACCGGTACCCTGACCGAAGGTAAACCGCAGGTTGTATCCGTGCATACCTCAGGCTTCGCGGAGGCTGACGCGCTGCGTCTTGCCGCGGCCCTGGAACAAGGCTCCAGCCACCCGCTGGCGCGAGCCATCATTGAGAAAGCCGGTGAGGCCAGCCTGCCGCAGGTGAACAACTTCCGCACCCTGCGCGGATTAGGCGTCAGCGGTGAGGCCGAAGGACACACACTGCTGCTGGGTAACCAGGCCCTGATGAATGAAAACGGCATAGCGACTTCAACGCTGGAAAGTGAACTGAATGCCCAGGCATCACAGGGCGCAACCCCTGTCCTGCTTGCGGTGGACGGTCATATTGCGGCCCTGCTGGCCGTGCGCGATCCGTTACGTCAGGACAGTGTGGATGCCTTACAACGACTGCACCGCGCGGGCTACCGCCTGGTGATGTTAACCGGGGATAACCCAACCACGGCCAACGCCATCGCCAGAGAGGCGGGGATCGATGAAGTCATTGCCGGTGTCCTGCCGGACGGCAAAGCGGACGCCATTAAAACGCTGCAACAACAGGGGCGCCAGGTCGCGATGGTTGGCGACGGTATTAACGATGCGCCGGCGCTGGCACAGGCAGAGGTGGGGATTGCCATGGGAAGCGGGAGCGACGTTGCCATTGAGACGGCAGCCATCACACTGATGCGACACAGCCTGATGGGTGTTGCCGATGCGCTGGCGATTTCGAAAGCCACGTTGCGCAACATGAAGCAGAACCTGCTGGGTGCGTTTATCTATAACTCGCTCGGTATCCCGATTGCTGCCGGCATTCTGTGGCCCCTGACCGGTACGCTGCTTAACCCGGTGGTCGCAGGTGCAGCGATGGCGCTCTCCTCCATTACCGTGGTGAGCAACACCAACCGTCTGCTGCGCTTTAAACCGAAAGCGTAATACGTTGTAGGCCGGGGAAGCGCAGCGCCACCCGGCTTTTTTGCCTGATGGCGCTGCGCTTATCAGGCCTACGAAACGTGCCGACGTTCACCTGTTGCGCCGCCCTGCCCCACGCGTTAGCATGAACCTTTCCGTTTATGGAGCGCGTATGAGTCTGTTTCGCCGTATAAAAACATCGTTTCGCGCCCTCTTCCCCCGCCGTTATACCTGGCCCGGAATGGATATTTCGCTCCCCGGCGGTCAGCATCTGCACCTGGTGGGCAGCATACATATGGGCACGCAGGATATGTCCCCGCTGCCCTCTGGTCTGTTATCCCTCCTGAAGCAGGCCGATGCGCTGGTGGTTGAGGCGGATATTTCAGGCCACGAGTCTCCCTTTGCCGGGCTGGAGAGCGATTTGACCCTGGCCGACCGTCTGGACGAGGCTCAACTCGCCGAACTGACGCGCGTGGCGGATGAAACCGGCGTTTCGCTCTCGATGCTGGACACCCTGCCGCTCTGGCAGATTGCCATGATATTACAGGCGACGCAGGCGCAGCGTCTGGGTCTGCGCGGTGATTACGGTATTGATTACCAGCTGCTGAATGCGGCCCGGGCACACCGTCTGCCGATCATTGAGCTGGAAGGTACCGATAGCCAGATTGCCCTCCTTCGCCAGCTGCCTGATGACGGTCTCATTCTTCTTGATGATACGCTGACGCACTGGCATACCAACGCCCGTCTGCTGCAAACCATGATTGGCTGGTGGCTGGATGCCCCGCCTGCTGAGGGGAAATTAACGCTGCCGTCGACGTTCAGTGAATCGCTGTATGATGTGCTGATGAACGCACGCAATGCGGCATGGCGGCAGACGCTGCATGCGTTACCTGCCGGGCATTACGTGGTTGCGGTGGGGGCATTACATTTGTACGGAGAAGGAAACTTGCCGTCGCTGCTGAAATAAAAAAATGGCCAATATTTCTATTGGCCCGTCAAAGAGGAATTTCATCGTTTTTATTATGCCGAAGGAGACCTTCGGTTGAGCCGATTGTCGCTCAAAGTGACCATCACTGCCAATACTATTGCGCAAGATGGTGCTATTTTTTAGACAAACGTCAGGCGTATGCTGTCAGCATGAATTGTCTGTCGTAAGAAGGATAGCTATGACTCCCGCCGTTAAATTACTCGAAAAAAACAAAATTTCTTTCCGGATCCACACTTACGATCACGATCCGAACGAAACCAATTTTGGTGATGAAGTGGTGCGCAAACTGGGGCTGAACGCCGACCAGGTCTATAAAACGCTGCTGGTGGCCGTGAATGGCGATATGAAGCATCTCGCCGTCGCGGTCACGCCCGTGGCTGGTCAACTGGACCTGAAGAAAGTGGCCAAAGCGCTGGGAGCGAAAAAGGTAGATATGGCAGACCCAATGGTTGCGCAACGCACCACGGGTTATCTGGTGGGCGGGATCAGCCCGCTCGGGCAGAAAAAACGCCTGCCAACGCTGATTGACGCCCCTTCTCAGGAATTTGAAACCATCTATATTTCCGGCGGCAAGCGCGGGCTGGATATCGAACTGGCCGCAGGCGATCTGGCCAAAATGCTGGATGCGAAGTTTGCGGATATTGCGCGCAGGGATTAAAAGAAAAAGCCGGGTGGCGGCTGCGAGGTAAAAGCAAAACGGTAACAGACGTTACCGTTTTTTGTGTTCGCGCCCTCTCCCGGTGGGAGAGGGTTGGGGTGAGGGCATCAGGCCGCACAACGTTACTGCCAGCTCACCTCGCCTTTCGGCTCATACGCATTCACGTCGATCGGTGAATTCTGCTCGATAAACTGCTTCAGAACCTCGGCATCAATAAAGCCGGTATTCACATAGCCCGGTTTATTATCGATGTGCGGATAACCGTCGCCGCCGGTGGCGTTAAAGCTTAAGGTTGCCAGACGGTAGGTTTTCGCGGGATCAACCGGCTCACCCTTGATTTTGAGATCGTTGAGCTTGCCGTCTTTGGCCACAAAGCTGACGTTAGCGAACTGCGGATAGGCGCCGGAGTCCGGCTTCATCTGCGCCACGGCGGTAAGGTACTCAATCACCTCTTTCCCGCTCATATCGGCATAAACCACCACGTTGCCAAACGGCTGCACCTTCAGCACATCTTTATAGGTGATATTCCCGCCTTCGATGGAATCACGGATCCCGCCGCCGCTCATCACACCAAAATCAGCGCCGGTGCGCGCGATTTGTGCCGCCAGCACCAGGTGACCCATATTGGTCTGTACGAAACGGACTTTGCTGCGGTCCCCTTCCAGACGCCCGTTCAGCGTACCGATTTTCACGTCCAGCTGCGCTTTGCCTTTATTCTGGAACGGGGTTAACAGGGAGAGCATCTGTGGGTTCTCGGGGATTTCCGGGGTGTAGAGTACGCGCTCACTTTTCCCGTCCGGGTAGGTCACTTTTTTCTTCAGGTTGACCGGGATGAGCTGATAATGCACCAGTTTCATCTCGCCGTTACGGAACTCAAAGTCGGCACGGCCAACGTATTTACCCCACTCGTGCGCCTGCACAATCCAGATCCCGTTCTGACGGTCTGGTGCACACGGCGTGCC
This sequence comes from Enterobacter cloacae complex sp. 277I4, assembly GCF_050031465.1. NCBI lineage: Bacteria > Pseudomonadati > Pseudomonadota > Gammaproteobacteria > Enterobacterales > Enterobacteriaceae > Enterobacter > Enterobacter cloacae complex sp. 277I4. The sequence continues at coordinate 1,210,818 of NZ_JBLGWC010000001.1, read as the reverse complement.
GGGAACATAATCCACCTGCTTTTTATTCTCCGAGGCCATGCACACCGGATCTTGTGAGTGACCACCCACAATCATTGCCAGCGAGCCCGCAGGGAGGCTGCGCGCCATTTCAACGTCGCCCGGTGCGTTAGAACCATGCTCGCCGTTGTCGTAATGTCCCATATGGGTGGTGGCGATGATCACGTCCGGTTTTTCGTTTTGCTGCAACTCCTGAATCACCAGCTTCGCTTCATCTGCCGGTTTACGGAATTCGATATCGGTAAAGAACTCCGGGTTGCCAATTTTTGCCGTATCGTCCGTGGTGAGGCCAATCACCGCGATTTTCAGATCCTGACGCTTAAACAGCGCCCACGGTTTAAACAGGCGTTCACCGGTACTTTTCTGATAGATATTGGCGGAGAGGAACGGAAATTTGGACCATTTTTCCTGCTGGCGCAGCACGCTCAGCGGGTTATCAAACTCATGGTTTCCGACGGCCATTGCATCGTAACCGATTAAATTCATGCCACGAAAATCAGGCTCAGCATCCTGTAAATCGGACTCCGGCACGCCGGTATTGATATCGCCCCCCGATAACAGCAGCACGCTGCCCCCTTCGGCGGCAACCTCTTTACGAATGCCATCCACCAGCGTTTTTTGCGCGGAGAGACCATATTCGCCATACTCGCTGCGCCAGAAATGGCCGTGGTGATCGTTGGTATGCAGGATCGTAATTTTATACGTTTTGTCTTTTTCATACGCCTGTGCGGGCAGGCTTGCCAGACCCCAGGCGGCGAGCAGCGCCAACGCGACGCCATGCTTCATTAACTTCATCTTCTCTCTCCCTGACCAATAGACAAACGCAAAAATTACAGTGAGTAACAAGAATAGACAAATAAGTTTTCATAATTGCGACTTTCTTCAAATGTCGCTGGCAGGTATGTTAGTTGGATAATAATTACCCCCTGCATTTTTCATCACTAACGACGTGGTATTTATGGCAATCAGTGAATCAACCCAGCCCGTTTCGGGCGCGCCGGCGTCGCCGCCACCCTCGCGCACCTCATTTAAAGTCTTAGGCGCTATTAGCCTCTCCCATCTGCTCAACGACATGATCCAGTCGCTGATCCTGGCGATTTACCCGCTGCTGCAATCCGAGTTTTCATTAACCTTCGTGCAGATCGGGATGATCACCCTGACCTTCCAGCTGGCCTCTTCGCTACTGCAACCTATCGTCGGTTACTGGACGGATAAATATCCGATGCCGTGGTCGCTGCCGATTGGCATGTGCTTCACCCTGAGCGGGCTGGTGCTGCTGGCTATGGCGGGCAGTTTTGAAGCGGTGCTGCTTGCCGCCGCGCTGGTGGGGACCGGCTCGTCGGTCTTCCATCCGGAGTCCTCCCGCGTGGCACGTATGGCCTCCGGCGGGCGCCACGGGCTGGCGCAATCACTCTTCCAGGTGGGCGGTAATTTTGGCAGTTCCCTCGGCCCGCTGCTGGCGGCAGTGATCATCGCCCCCTACGGCAAGGGTAACGTCGCCTGGTTTGTGCTGGCCGCCCTGCTGGCGATCGTTGTGCTCGCCCAGATCAGCCGCTGGTATGCCGCACAGCACCGTGTAAACAAAGGCAAACCAAAAGTGAAGGTTATCAATCCCCTTCCACGCAATAAGGTGATCCTGGCCGTCTCCGTGCTGCTGGTGCTGATTTTCTCGAAATATTTCTATATGGCGAGCATCAGCAGCTATTACACCTTTTACCTGATGCAAAAATTCGGATTATCGGTACAAAACGCGCAGTTCCATCTGTTTGCTTTCCTGTTTGCCGTCGCAGCAGGGACGGTGATTGGCGGGCCAGTCGGGGATAAAATTGGCCGTAAATATTTTATTTGGGGCTCTATCCTTGGCGTTGCTCCCTTTACCCTTATTTTGCCTTACGCCAGCCTTGAATGGACGGGCATTTTAACGGTGATTATTGGTTTTATTCTGGCCTCGGCGTTCTCGGCTATCCTGGTGTATGCGCAGGAGTTGTTACCGGGGCGTATTGGTATGGTTTCCGGGCTCTTCTTTGGTTTCGCCTTCGGCATGGGCGGCCTTGGTGCAGCCGTGTTAGGCATGGTTGCCGACCACACCAGTATCTTCCTGGTTTATAAAATCTGCGCTTTCCTGCCACTTCTGGGGATGTTGACCATATTCCTGCCTGATAATCGTCATAAAGCGTAATTTCATGGCTGCCAAAGTGTAACTTTGGCAGCCTGATGCCCTCATGGTATAAGGCTTTCCTGTTCATCCCTTCTCTGAATTTATCAAAACCTGTCTTTTCTGAGGCATGTTGCCGTTTTATTCAAACTTCAACAATTATTCATAAACACAAGGGTAAAAATTGTCATAAACTATTACTCGGTTTTTGGTTTTCACCAAAATGGAACACCCACAACGAAAGGAGACGGAATGCACCACGCCACACCGCTTATCACCACCATTGTTGGTGGACTTGTGCTCGCTTTTATTCTCGGCATGATTGCCAATAAACTGCGTATTTCCCCTCTTGTGGGCTATCTGTTAGCCGGGGTACTGGCGGGACCGTTTACGCCTGGCTTCGTTGCGGATACCAAACTGGCACCTGAACTGGCGGAACTGGGCGTGATTCTGCTGATGTTTGGCGTGGGGCTGCATTTTTCCCTGAAGGACCTGATGGCGGTAAAGTCTATCGCCATACCGGGAGCGATCGCCCAGATAGGGGTGGCGACGCTGTTGGGCATGGCGCTTTCGGCCGTACTGGGCTGGTCGTTAATGACCGGCATCGTATTTGGGCTATGTCTCTCAACCGCCAGTACCGTGGTGCTGCTGCGCGCGCTTGAAGAGAGGCAACTGATAGACAGCCAGCGCGGACAAATCGCAATCGGCTGGCTGATTGTTGAAGATCTGGTGATGGTGCTGACGCTGGTCCTGCTGCCTGCCGTCGCCGGAATGATGGAAAAAGACACCCTCGGCTTTGCCTCGCTGGCGCTGGATATGAGCATCACCATCGGAAAAGTGGTGGCGTTTATCGCCATCATGATGCTGGTAGGCCGCCGTCTGGTGCCGTGGATCATGTCGCGCAGCGCGGCCACCGGCTCGCGTGAACTGTTCACCCTTTCCGTCCTTGCGCTGGCGCTGGGGATTGCCTTTGGTGCGGTGGAGCTCTTTGACGTCTCCTTTGCCCTTGGCGCGTTCTTCGCCGGGATGGTGCTGAATGAATCCGAACTGAGCCACCGAGCGGCGCACGACACCCTCCCCCTGCGTGATGCCTTCGCGGTGCTGTTCTTTGTCTCCGTCGGGATGCTGTTTGATCCGATGATTCTGGTTCAGCAGCCGTTGGCCGTACTGGGGACGCTGGCGATTATCATCTTTGGTAAGTCGGTCGCCGCCTTTTTCCTGGTGCGAATGTTCGGCCACTCGCCGCGTACCGCTCTTACCATCGCCGCAAGCCTGGCACAGATTGGTGAGTTCGCCTTTATTCTGGCAGGTCTGGGGATGGCGCTGAACCTGCTGCCGCAGGCCGGGCAGAACCTGGTGCTGGCGGGAGCGATCCTCTCGATTATGCTGAACCCGGTGCTGTTCGCGCTGCTGGAAAAATATCTCGATAAAACAGAAACCCTTGAAGAGCAGACGCTCGAAGAGGCCATTGAAGAAGAGAAGCAGATCCCGGTGGATATTTGCAACCACGCCCTGCTGGTCGGCTTTGGCCGCGTGGGAAGCCTGCTCGGCGAGAAGCTGATGGCGCAGGGGATCCCGCTGGTGGTGATTGAAACCTCGCGCACCCGCGTCGATGAGCTGCGCGAGCGCGGTATTCGCGCAGTGCTGGGCAATGCGGCGAACGAAGAAATTATGAACCTGGCGCATCTGGACTGCGCCCGCTGGCTGCTGCTGACCATTCCAAACGGCTACGAAGCGGGTGAGATTGTGGCCACTGCACGTGAGAAATGCCCAACGATTGAGATCATTGCCCGCGCCCATTACGACGACGAGGTGGATTACATCACCGAACGGGGTGCGAATCAGGTGGTGATGGGTGAGCGCGAAATTGCGAATACGATGCTGGCGCTGCTGGCGAAGCCGCCGGTTGAAGAAGAGGTGACGGGCTAGCTTGTGCGGCCTGGTCCCCTCACCCTAACCCTCTCCCCATAGGGGAGAGGGAACTCAAACACCCTCGCCCCTGTGGGGAGAGGGCTGGGGTGAGGGGTTTTCTTTTACCTGTCCCAGTACGCCTCTTCGAGGCTGTCTTCCCTTTCCGGCAGGCCACGCGTTAAGCGCGGGGAGTGCTGGTTCAGCACCTGATAACTGACGCGGTTCGCGTATTTACATACCTGCGCCAGCGACGAATAGGTGAGCCAGCTGAACTTATGTTTGCTGGAATTCGGCACGTTGGTTTTGTGGTAGGCATTGGCGGTGATGTCATGCAGCAGCGCCGCCAGCGCACCGTCGCCCGCACCGTTGGTGTTCATGATCTTCTCCGGGCCGCCCATGTACGGGGCGATGTGCGAGTAGATCCGCAGCGGATTAACACAGTCTTTATAACGCATGCCACGGCTGAACTCATACTGGTTGAACTCGGCGATGGCGCCAGGCAGCAGCGGATGCTGGGTTTTGCGTTTGCTCTCTTCTTCCGTGAAGCCTGCCATATACAGCCCTACCGGTCCGGCGGTGCAGAGCACCAGGTCCACCCAGTCCAGCGCTTTATCGGAGGCCAGCAGCGGATCGCTCTCGCCGGTGAGAGCCTCAGCTTCTTCTTCGTTCATCGCCAGAATCGAGACATGCTCTTTCAGGAAGGCCTGCCACCACTCCGGGTTGTCGGCAATCACAAATTTTGTTCCCAGCGTCAGGACCACCGGCACATCGTACTTTTTAGCGTACTCAATCGCCTTCATGGTGGCTTCCGGCATCGGCTCGCCCGGCTTGCAGCGCACCAGGTAGGAGGTGAGCACCAGCGCCGACGCGCCCGCAATCACCTCTTCGGGAATACTCTCGGCACGTAGCTTGTTCATGTGGCCAGGGCTGATGGCAAAGGTACGCTCGCCGGATTCACCGATCAGCGTAAAGCAGCGGCCAATGGGGCCGTCGACACCCTGCAGATAGTTAAGATCGGTACGGCTGGAGGTATTGCACAGGTAACGGTAGGCGTAGCCACCAATTTCGATGTTGCTGCACATCACGCCGAGCAGCACTGAGCGGTCGTCTGCCAGAACGGAGTAGTTGTGCATGGTATTGCCGATAGTGCCACCGGCAAACTGATGGGTGATCAGGTTGTCACGCACCAGCTCCTGATAGAGCGCCTCAGCAACGTCGTCTTCGATTACCAGCGAGTGGCCGGCGCTCAGACCGTAACGGGCGACAAACGCATCATCCACTTTCGCTTCAATGTCCACCAGCGTCTGATCGATACCGACGACCCATGCCGCGCTGGTTTCATTTTCAGGCTGGATTTGCTGCAGGAGCGGATCGCGGGCATCAACAGGGAAGTAGTGTTTGGATTTGCGTTTACCGGGAAATTTCATGGTCTGAACTGTGCATAGAATATGGGCCGGGAATGGTAGCACAAACCCGGCCCTGAGTGCGATCAGCGGCTGTTGGTCACCAGCGAGACCATCATGTCGATATGTTCCGGAGCGTCGTTAAGTGCCGGAATGTACTCGTACTTCTCACCACCAGCCTCAAGGAAAAACTCCCGGTTTTGCACCGCGATCTCCTCCAGCGTTTCCAGGCAATCGGCCGAGAAGCCCGGGGACATTACCTGAATATGCTTCACGCCTTTCTCGCCGAGCATTTTGAGGGTTTCATCCGTATACGGTGTCAACCACGGCTCGCGACCAAAGCGCGACTGGAAAGTCATCATCACCTTCTCCGGCGGCAGGCCGAGCGCGGACACCAGCTCACGCGTGGTATCGCGACAGCGCTGCGGATAATCATCCCCTTCGTTAGCGAAACGCTGCGGAATGCCGTGATAGGACAACAGCAGCAGATCCGGCTCGCCGTGTTTTTCAAACGACGCGCGGGCACTGCTGGCAAGCGCTTTGATATAGAGTTCGTTATCGGCGTAGTCGCGTATAAAGGTCACGCCCGGAATGCGGCGGCGGGTCGCCAGAATGCGGGCCAGTTCGTCCCACACCGCAGCAACCGTCGAGCAGGAGTACTGCGGGTAGAGTGCCAGCACCACAATGTGCTCAACCCCCTGCGCGAGCAGCGCGTCGACCGCACTTTCCAGAGACGGTTTGCCATAGCTCATGCCGAGCGCGACAGGCATATCCGGCAGGCGGGCAGCCAGCGCTTTCTCCTGACGACGGCTGTAGACCATCAGCGGCGAGCCCTCTTCCATCCAGACAGACTGATAGAGTTTGGCGACGCGCGGTGAACGAATGGGCAGAATCACGCCACGCAGTAATGGCCACCACAGCAGTCTTGGGGTATCCACAACGCGCGTGTCGCTTAAAAATTGTCGCAGATAGCGTTTTACCGCTTCTGGCGTAGGTGCTTCTGGGGTGCCCAGATTGGCAAGCAGGATGCCGGTTTTCGCCTGACTCATTCACGCCTCTTAACCATTTGAATGGTTGTCAATTGTAGCGGAAATGCGTTTAAACGGAACCCATTGCTGTAATAGGTAAGATGAGAAATATTCTCACCCGGGGACCCGGGTGAGAGCAGTGCGATTAGCCGAGGATTTTTTCCAGCTCTGCACGAACGTCAGCCACGGCTTTGGTGCCGTCAACTTTCGCGTATTTGGTGTTACCCGCCTGCGCTTCTTTGGTGTAGTAGCCGATCAGCGGCGCAGTCATCTGATGGTATTCCACCAGGCGCTTACGCACGGTCTCTTCCTGATCGTCTTTACGGGTGGTCAGCTCTTCGCCGGTTACGTCGTCTTTACCTTCAACCTTAGGTGGGTTGAATTTAATGTGGTAAACGCGGCCAGAAGCAGCGTGCACACGGCGACCAACGATACGATCAACGATCAGCTCGTCTGGTACGTCGAACTCCAGCACGTAGTCTACGTTGATGCCCGCTTCTTTCATGGCGTCAGCCTGAGGAATGGTGCGTGGGAAGCCGTCCAGCAGGAAACCGTTACGGCAGTCTTCCTGAGCAATGCGCTCTTTGACCAGAGCGATAACCAGCTCGTCGGTCACCAGTTTGCCAGCGTCCATGATGTCTTTCGCTTGTTTACCCAGCTCAGAGCCAGATTTAACAGCAGCGCGCAGCATATCACCGGTGGAGATTTGCGGAATACCGTATTTCTCCATGATGAACTGAGCCTGAGTTCCTTTACCCGCGCCCGGAGCGCCAAGCAGAATAATACGCATTGCGAAAATCCCCTCAAAAGTCGATTCAATTTTTCAAAAGCGCTAAACAATACCACCAGAACGGATGCGGCTCAAGGAAGGCGGGAGGGCTGAAACGGTTAATGGGGGGAGATAATTTGGGGGAGTGCGGTCTGGTGCCCTCACCCCGGCCCTCTCCCACGGGGAGAGGGAGAAGACCAGGGGAGGCGTGGTCAATTACGCCAGCAGCAGCGCATTCACACGTTTAATGAAGAGGTTAGGATCTTCCAGCGTGCCGCGCTCGGCCAGCAGAGACTGATCCAGCAGCAGTTCAACCCACTCAGCGAAGCGGGTTTCGTCCTGGGTATCCGCCGCGCGTTTCACCAGCGGGTGATCCGGGTTCAGCTCGAAGATATATTTCACTTCTGGCATCGCCTGACCTGCCGCGGCGAACAGTTTCGCCATCTGGGTACCCATTTCGTCCGCATCGGTAGTCACAATCGCCGGCGTATCGGTCAGACGGTGGGTGAAGCGCACCTCTTTCACACGATCGCCCAGCAGGGTTTTCACGCGCTCGACGAACGGCTCCAGCGCCTTCTCGGCTTCTTTCGCGCTTTCATCCACTTCATCCGCCAGCTTGTCGATGGATTCATCGGCTTTGGCAACAGACTGGAATGGCTTACCGTCGAACTCGGTCAGGTAGTTCATCATCCACTCGTCGATGCGGTCAGAAAGCAGCAGCACTTCGATACCTTTCTTACGCAGCAGCTCCAGGTGTGGGCTGCTCTTCGCCGCGGCGTAGCTGTCGGCGGTGATGTAGTAGATCTTCTCCTGCCCTTCTTTCATGCGGGAAACGTACTCTTCCAGCGACACGGTCTGCGCGGAGGAGTCAGTGTGCGTAGAGGCAAAGCGCAGCAGTTTGGCGATCGCTTCTACGTTCGCGGTGTCTTCCGCCGGGCCTTCTTTCAGCACCAGGCCAAACTGCTTCCAGAAGGTCTGGTATTTTTCCGCGTCGTCTTTCGCCAGTTTTTCCAGCATCTGCAGCGTACGTTTGGTCAGCGCGTTACGCAGGTTGCGGGTCACGGTGCTGTCCTGCAGAATTTCACGGGAGACGTTCAGCGGCAGATCGTTGGAATCTATCAGGCCACGGACAAAGCGCAGGTAATTCGGCATGAACTGCTCGGCGTCGTCCATGATGAAGACACGCTGAACGTAAAGCTTCAGACCGTGCTTGTGATCGCGGTTCCACATATCCCACGGCGCCTGCGACGGGATATACAGCAGGCTGGTGTACTCCTGCTTACCTTCCACACGGTTATGGCTCCAGGTCAGCGGATCGGTAAAGTCGTGGGCGATGTGTTTGTAGAACTCGTTGTATTCGTCGTCCTTGATTTCAGCCTTATTGCGCGTCCACAGGGCCTGCGCCTTGTTGATTTTCTCCCATGAGACCACGGTTTCACCGTCTTTCTCTTCCTGTTTTTCAATCTCAACCGGCAGGGCAATGTGGTCGGAATATTTGCTGATGATGGAGCGCACGCGCCAGTCGTTCAGGAAATCGTCTTCGCCTTCACGCAGGTGCAGGGTGATTTCGGTGCCGCGATCCGCTTTGGTGATGTCATCAACGGTGTATTCACCTTCACCTTTGGATTCCCAGAACACGCCGTTTTCCGCGCTGTCGCCCGCCGCACGTGTACGCACGGTCACTTTGTCCGCCACGATAAACGCCGAATAGAAGCCCACACCGAACTGGCCGATCAGCTGGCTGTCTTTCGCCTGGTCAGAGCCCATTGATTCCAGGAACGCTTTGGTCCCGGATTTGGCGATAGTCCCGAGGTGGTCGATCACCTCGTCACGGTTCATGCCGATGCCGTTATCGGCGATGGTCAGGGTGCGGTTCTCTTTATTGAAAGAGACGCGCACGCGCAGCTCGCCGTCGCCTTCATACAGATCCGGGTTAGACAGCGCGCGGAAACGCAGCTTGTCCGCCGCATCGGAGGCGTTGGAAATCAGCTCACGCAGGAAGATTTCTTTGTTGGAATACAGGGAATGGATCATCAGGTGCAGAAGCTGTTTTACTTCTGACTGGAAACCACGGGTTTCTTGTCCTTTCATCTAAGTCGACCTCAACAATGCCATTTAATGGGGTTGTAAAACGTTGAGGGAGAGATGGGGATAAGCAGGGAAATTTTCAAGCGGAGGCTGCGAATGCCGCCTCCGTTTGGTCAGAAAATAATCTTGTGACGTCCGGCCAGAGAGTGCGACAGCGTGGTGCCGTCAACCATCTCCAGCTCGCCGCCAACCGGCACGCCGTGAGCGATACGGCTGGCGTCAACGCCGTACTGCGCGCACAGCTCGGCGATGTAGTTGGCTGTTGCCTCCCCTTCCACCGTGGGGTTGGTGGCGAGGATCACCTCTTTGATGGTCTCGGACTCCAGACGCTGTTCAAGGCGATCAAGACCGATATCATCCGGGCCAATACCGTCCAGCGGGGAGAGATGCCCCATCAGCACGAAATAGCGGCCAGAAAACTGCCCGGTTTGTTCGATGGCATAGATGTCCGCCGGACTCTCCACCACGCAAATCTGACCGTTCTCCTGACGACGCGGATTCGAGCAAATATTACAGACGTCCTGCTCGGTAAAAGTACGGCAATCCGCACAGTGACCAATTTCTGACATGGCGCGGGTCAGAGCCTGCGCCAGGCGCATCCCGCCGCTGCGGTCGCGCTGCAATAGCGTAAACGCCATACGCTGCGCCGACTTCGGGCCTACGCCCGGCAGGCAGCGCAACGCTTCCATTAACTGCGTGAGCAGCGGACTGGTTTGCATCAGAACGGCATCTTGAAGCCCGGCGGCAGTTGCATACCGCTGGATACAGAGGCCATTTTCTCTTTCTGGGTTTCGTCGATACGGCGAGCGGCATCGTTGAACGCGGCTGCAACCAGATCTTCCAGCATCTCTTTGTCGTCTTCGAGCAGGCTTGGATCGATTTCAACGCGGCGGCAGTTATGCGCACCGTTGATGGTCACCTTGACCAGACCGGCACCGGATTCACCCGTGACTTCCAGCTGAGCGATCTCTTCCTGCATCTTCTGCATTTTTTCCTGCATCTGCTGAGCCTGCTTCATCAGGCCACCCAGACCGCCTTTTCCACCAAACATAGGCTTCTCTCTCTTTCACGTTTAACGATGACAACCGTAAGTCAGACTCACGATCAAATGGGGCGAATACTCTCTTCATCCAGATCGGCGTCGAAGAACCGGCGCAGGGTCTGGATGTTGTTATCCGCTATAATCGACTCACGCGCCTGCGCGAGTTTCTCTTCATAAATGGCCTGGCGCCACTCCAGTGGCGTTCGCACCGCCGGATTATCATCTTCAATGATAGTCAATTCAACCGGTGCACCCTGCAATGTGGCCAGCGCCTCCGCCAGTGCTTTTTGTGCGCCGGGGGAGTTCAGGTGCCGTTGACCGGGACGCAGATGCAGACGCACCTGATTACCGTCCTGCTCTTTCCAGGCATTCAGCGCGACCTGCTCGACCAGCTTAGGCAGTTGCAGTTTACTGACCTCAGCGGCCCAGGCGTCACGCGCGATAGACTCTTCCGCGAGCTTCGCGGAAAGCTCCGGTGTTTTTTCATGCTCCAGCGCTTTCTTCAGCGCTTTTGGCGTGGCGACCTCTTTCTTCACCTCTTCGACGATGGTCGTCGACTTCCAGCGGTAAGCCTCTTCTTTCACCGGGGCTTTTTGCTCGAGCGCGGACGGTGCCGGGCGCGCCTGTACGCGCTCCGTTACCGAGGCCAGTCGTTCAAGCGCGGCGTTGTTAACCGGCCGCGCTCTTCCTGGCGCTGCCGGTTCACTCTTTTTTGGTTTGGTTGCTCCCTGCGCTCGCTGCAACTGGCTGCGGGCGGCGAGCACCGAACTGGTGGCATCCGACAGCGGTACATTTTGCGGCGGCGGCGCTGCCGGCTGTGCTGGCACCTGCTGCGGCGACATCACTGCCGTTGGAGCGGTCGGGGCGAATGACTGCCGGGGCACTTCAGGCTCTGGCAGCGGCATACGCGGGTGGAACGCCAGCGCACGCAGCAGCGTCATTTCAACGCCCATTCTAGGATCCGGCGCAAACGGCAGCTCTTTACGGCCAATCAGCAAGGTCTGGTAATAAATCTGTACGTCAGCAGGCGGCACGGTTCGCGCAAGTTCACGCATCCGCTGTTCAATGGCCGCCATATCCGCCCCCATTGCTGACGGAGAGAGCTGAAGCATCGCTACACGGTGCAGCAGGCTAAGCATCTCGACCAGTAGGGCTTCCCACTCGATGCCACGGGCTGCAGCGGCATTCACCAGCGACATGACGCGCTCACCGTTCGCGGCGATCGTGGCTTCAATCAGGGACAGCGCCTGGTCGTCGTCCAGCGTGCCGAGCATGGTGCTGACCGCATCGGTAGAAAGTTTACCGTCACCGCTGGCAATGGCTTGATCCGTCAGGCTGAGCGCATCGCGCAGGCTGCCGTCCGCTGCACGGGCCAGCAGTTGCAGGGCGCGCGGCTCGTGGACAATGTTCTCTTCGTCGAGAATGTGTTCCAGCTGAGTACGGATCTGTTCAACGTCCAGCGCCTTCAGATGGAACTGCAAACAGCGCGACAGAATCGTCACCGGCAGCTTTTGCGGATCGGTGGTCGCCAGCAGGAATTTCACATGCGCAGGCGGCTCTTCCAGCGTTTTCAGCAGGGCGTTGAAGCTGTGACGTGACAGCATGTGCACTTCATCGATCAGATAGACCTTGAAGCGGCCACGCGCCGGGGCGTACTGCACGTTATCCAGCAGGTCACGGGTATCTTCAACTTTGGTGCGCGAGGCGGCGTCGATCTCGATCAGATCGACAAAGCGCCCCTGTTCGATCTCACGGCAGTTGTCACACACGCCACATGGCGTGGCGGTGATCCCGGTTTCGCAGTTCAGACCTTTTGCCAGCAAACGGGCAATAGAGGTTTTACCGACGCCGCGGGTACCGGAGAAGAGATAGGCGTGATGGATACGACCTAGCGACAAGCCGTTCGCCAGGGCCGTCAGCACATGTTCCTGACCGACAACGTCGGCAAAGGTTTGTGGTCGCCATTTACGGGCTAACACCTGATAACTCATGGGCAGGCTCTGCAACGCTGGAAGGTGAATTAATGGAGGGGAATGCTATCACAACCTCACCCATTGAGCGAGGTTGTGAGAAACGGGATTAATGACCCGGGAAAGGCACCAGGCTGTAGCTGGTAATACCCTGTTTTTCCAGGCGCTGTTCGCCGCCCAGATCGAACAGATTGATGATGAAGGCCGCATCGGTCACTTCACCACCCAGGCGACGAATCAGCTTCACGGTCGCTTCGATAGTGCCACCGGTTGCCAGCAGATCGTCCACCACCAGCACTTTGTCGCCAGGCTTAATGGCATCGACGTGGATTTCCAGCTGATCGGTGCCGTATTCCAGCTCATAGCTCTCCGCGATGGTTTCACGCGGCAGTTTGCGCGGCTTACGCACTGGCACAAAACCTACGCCCATTGCCAGCGCCACCGGTGCGCCAAACAGGAAGCCACGGGCTTCGGTACCTACTACTTTGGTGATCCCGGCGTTTTTATAACGCTCTACCAGCAGTTCAATGCTGAGCGCGTACGCTTTCGGGTCTTCCAGCAAGCTGGTGACATCACGGAAAAGAATGCCAGGTTTTGGATAGTCCTGGATGCTTTTGATGCTGTTTTTCAGATATTCAAGCTGCTGTGCAGTTGCGGTCATCGGTTTGTGCCTAAATGAAACAGTGTTACTCACAGCGCGCAAAGAGGCGGTAAAGGTAACAATTGTTTAACCTTTAACCAGGCGCGCCTGTGCTCGAAAACGGTCGAATTTACTGGCTGCGCACAATAATTGCAACAGCCATTATAAGGCTTCAGTGCTTTTGTTGCTTTTCATCAACCACGGGGATCCGCCACATGAAGATAAGCAGGCAGGTCAGGATAACCAGCAGCAGGATCCGCACCCACATCATTTTCACCAGCCATAATGAAATGGCGAAGGTGATGAGGATGACTGCAATCGCACGCGGCTTTGCGCCAGGCGGCATGGCCCGGTGTTTCTGCCAGTGGCGCAGATAGCCGCCAAACCACGAGCGATACAGCAGCCAGTGATGAAAACGCGGGGATGAGCGGGCAAAACACCAGGCTGCCAGCAGAATAAACGGCGTCGTGGGCAAAAGTGGCAAAACCACGCCCAGGGTGCCTAACACTACCGCCAGCCAGCCAATGATGATTAAAATAGTACGCTGCATAATGCGAATCGTTATCAAACTGAACGGCTACTTTACCACTGGAGCGCGCCTTGAAAATAGCCCTGCTTTTAGAGACGCTGCAAAATCAGCTCGTTGCCCTGCGCACGCAGGCGTCACCGTTGATGCAGCATGCGACGCTCAAACCGCGCTTTGACCGGCAGTTATTTCATACGCGAAGTACGCTGATGAAAGACTATCTTGATGAGGCGCAGACCAACCTCGACGAACTGCGACAGGCCGTGAATGACGGTAAACATGAGCAGGTGGCCTGGCTTGCGGAGCATCTCACCAGTCAGATCACCGCCTTGCACCGGGAGATCGCAGCCTGGCCCCTGCGTACCTGGGATAGCGCGTCTCCCGGCCTCGGTAAATGGCAGCGAAAACGGCTGGAGCACCAGGAGTTTGAACGCCGTCTGTTTGAGATGAAGCGCGAGCGGGAAGCACGTCTGAACAACAGTGAAACGCTGGAAGAGCAGCAGTTATTGATGCGCGAAATCGACGCGCTGGATGGACGTCTTGTCCGTTGCCGTCATGCGCTGGATGAGATCGAACGCGTCATTGAACGCCTGACCCGTTAAAAGGAGCCACACATGTCGCTGGAAAATGCCCCCGATGAGGTCAAACTGGCCGTCGATTTGATTATGCTGCTGGAGAATCATGAGATCCCGGCTGAGACGGTGCTGAAGGCACTGGAGATTGTGCGGCGGGATTTTGAGGGAAAGGTGAAGGCCGGTTGCCCTCACCCTAACCCTCTTCCACAGGGAGAGAGAAAATAGTTCAGGCGGGAGTCGGATCGTCACCCTTAATCTCACGCTTCACTTCCGTATGCTCGTCACCTTTCTCGTTATGCAGGTGAACCTCAAGCTGGTTGAAAGCAATATTGATATTGTTTTCACGGCACAGACGGTCGATGGAGCGGTTCAGTTCATCCACGGTGTAGCTGCGATCGCGAAGCTCACGCACGTATAAACGCAGCTCGTGATCCAGCGTGCTCGCCCCGAAGGTGGTGAAAAAGACGTCTGGCGCCGGCTCGTGCATAACCTTTGGATGCTCTTTTGCGGCCTTCAGCAATACCTCTTTCACCTTATCCAGATCCGAACCGTAGGCTACGCCGAGGCGGATCACCACACGCGTCGTCGTATCAGAGAGCGACCAGTTGATCAAACGCTCGGTCACGAACGCTTTGTTCGGGATGATCACCTCTTTGCGATCGAAGTCGGTAATAGTGGTCGCACGAATGCGGATCTTGCTGACGGTACCGGAGAAGGTCCCGATGGTCACCGTATCGCCAATTCGCACCGGACGTTCGAACAGGATGATCAGGCCGGAAACGAAGTTACCGAAAATCTCCTGCAGGCCAAAACCGAGACCCACAGAGAGCGCTGCCGCCAGCCACTGCAGTTTGTCCCAAGACACGCCCAGCGAGCCGAAGACCGTCATCGCCCCGACAATAATAATGACGTAGTTGAGGATGGTGGTAATGGCATAGGACGCCCCCTGACGCAGGTTCAGGCGCGACAGCACCAGCACCTCCAGCAGACCCGGCAGGTTTCGAATCAGCGCCCAGGCCACCATCGACGACACCACCGCAAACAGCAGGCTGCCCATGGTGACGCTTTTCATCACCGCAGCGCCTGCTTCGGTCCCGCTGTACTGCCAGAGAGTGATACTGTCGAGATAGGCAAAGACGGTAATCAAATCAGACCAGATGGCCCAGAACATCACCGCGAACAGGGCGATCATCACCAGCATGGTGATACGCAGCGTCTGCTGGTTAATCTGCTCCAGCGCGATGGTCGGCTCTTCCTGCGGCTCCGCGCCTTCGGCGCCCTCTTTCACCTGATGCTGACGACGCGCAATGGCGCGGCGATAAGCGATACGGCGAGCCGCCACGCTCAGGCCGCGCAGCACGGTCTGGTAGAGCAGGTTCCAGACAATCACCAGATAGACGGTTTCTATCCAGCGGCCGGACAGGCGCAGCGTGGTGTAGAAGTAGCCCGTCGCCGTGAGCACCATCAGCGCCAGCGGAATGATTGCCAGCACCGTGACGGTGGCGAGGCGCAGGTTGTGGGACTCTTTATCACGCCAGCTATCGCGGCACATCGGCCACATCAGGATGGCAATCAACAGCAGGTTCAGCAGAATGACCAGCTGACCCAGAACGTCATCCATCAGATGCAGCGGAGAAAGCTCGGAAACCACCGACCAGAAGTGCAGCGGCAGGAGCGCCAGGCTGATGCGGACAATCTGACGACGCCAGTGGCTGGTCAGTTGCTGTGGCATATTGAAGTGACGCACCGCCACGCCGTCTTTTTCCAGCACCTTCCAGCACAGACCAAACACCAGCCAGAACAGGGCCAGCTTTTTACTGAAAGCCCACAGCAAATCGCTGACGTTGAGCTGCATGGTGAGCAGGATCAGGCCAACAGCAAGGATGATCAGGCACACCGGCAGCGCGCGAATGAGATCGATCAGAATCGCTTTTGGCGTATGCAGCTGGCTGTCATTTCGCAGTTGCCCCACTTCTGAGGCCAGCTTCGCCTGATAGTTCTTCAGCCATCCCAGACGCCAGCGGATCACGCCCGCAATCAGCAACAGCGGTAATCCCGCCAGGAAGGCAATCATCACCGCGGGCCAGGCTTTCTCCCAGTTCCCGGTGATTTTCATGCTTTTAATCTGCGTTTTCAGCGTTTCGGGGAAGGATTTAACCCAGTCCCAGTCCATCGGTTTGTTGCTGTTAACCCAGAAAATCTGCTGGGTTAAAATCTCCTGCAGACTTTTAGAAACGCTCACCAGCTGCTGCTGGTTGATCTGCAGGTTAATCGCCATCATCAGCTGGTTACCAAGCTGTTTATTGAGCTGGTCAAGCAGCTCGCGGCGCATATCCACCACCTGCAACAGCGCGTCGTGCACTTCCGGGTTCACTTCACTGGAGTGACCCTCTTCTATTTTGGCGACAAAGGTATCGCTCTGGAAAAGGGCATCGCGCTGCTGGTTGACGTCAAACTGTTCCAGACGTAAATCCGCAATGCGGTTGGTCATGTCCTCCAGCTCGTCGGCAGAGGGCAGCGTCTGTTGTTGCTGATAAAGAATGCGTGACAGCAGAAGGCTGCCTTTCAGCACCGCAATTTGCTCTTTGATGTTACGTTCCGCCTGGAGCGCGCGGTCCAGCCAGTTTTTAACTTTAATGTTCTGTTGAACCAGCGAGTTACCGTTTTCGGTCGCCTGAATCAGGCGCTCGCTCAGCTGATGGTTCGCATCGAGCTCCTGCTTCACCAGCGGATTGGCCTGGATGCGGGCGGTTTCGTCCGGCGATACCGCCTCCTGGGCGGTTTTTTCCGTCAGCGTCAGGCGCTTGCTGTTCACCGCCTCCTGCAACAGCTGAAGCTGGTGTTCCAGACGGTTAATGTTGGCGGTCACGTAATCACGCTGTTTTTGTAGCGTGTCCTGCAGCACCGTATTCCCTTCCAGGCTTTTACGCTGCTGTTCAATTTGCGCATTCAGTAACGACTGCTGAACCAGCAGCAGCGTTTGCTGCGTCGGGCGCAGCGTGCCTTCACCCACCGTGGTACCGTTCAGGCGGTTGCGGATTTGCTGCAGCTGCTGAGACGCGGCGTACATTGCGTTTTGTACGCGCTCGGGCTGAGTCTGCAAAGAGACAAGCTGACTGTTGTAGGTGGCGAGATCCGACTGTGCGGTTTGCAGGTCGTCGAGCAGTTGCGCGACGCGCGACTCCAGCTGACGCAGCGACAGCGTTGCCAGCGTTTTGCGCGTTTCGTCGTCGTTATCTACGTCGCTCAGGGCATTTAGCGAATCCGTTGCTTTACGCATGTTTTCAGGCGCCTGCGCCACCTTCTGACGAAGCTGGGTGGTTTCCGCTTTAACGCGATCGATTTTATCCAGTGATTCCAGCGTTTCCGTCAGATCCTGCTGAACGAGTTTGTCCTGAGGCGTGAGATCTTTTTGTTTATTCAGGGCGTCGAGCTGCGACTGAACATCAGCACGTGATGGAATGTCATTGCCGTTATCGGCGCGGGCCCAGGAAAGCGGTGCCGTTGCGAAGAAAAACAGCGTCGCGAAGAGTAGTGCAAGAACAGGATGTTGCGAGCGATTGGTGTGCAGCATAGTCGTGAGTGATGTCAGAAGATGACCGAAAATAGTCCGGCGTGCAGAATATCACGCTCGCCTGAAGCAGAATAGCGCGAACGTGAGCCTCTGAGATAAATCCTGGAAATGGCTCAGGCAGTGAGCGAAGGCGCGTCGCTGCGCAGCGTCGGGCAGAGTTGTAGCATTTCCAGTAAAATCGCCACGTAGCTGCGGGCTTCCGCTTTTAAGTCAAAGGATTGCGGGGCGAAAAGCCAGTTTTCCATCAGGCCCGAAATGTAGCTGCGCATCAGAATAGCCGCCCGGCGGGTCAGGAGATTGGCCGGTAGCAGTTTAGCCTGCATGCACTGGTTCAGGTTCTGTTCAATGCGGTCATAGCTTTCCAGGCTAAGGCTGCGTTGCGCCTGCTGCACGACAGCCATCTCTCCCACAAACTCACATTTATGGAAAATAATTTCCATCATTAACCGACGGCGCTCTTCAACTACCGTCGCTTCAAGGATATATACTAATATTTCTCTTAATACTGAGAGTGGATCGTCAGGGAATTTTGCCCGATACTCACTCTCGAGATCGCTAATGCTGGACTCTGAAAGCTCCCAGATTTCACTGAACAGATCTGACTTGTCTTTAAAATGCCAGTAAATCGCTCCCCGCGTAACGCCAGCGGCCTGAGCAATCTGTGCCAGCGAGGTTGACGAAACACCTTGTTGAGAAAATAAGCGGATTGCCACATCCAGAATGTGTTGTCGGGTTTCAAGCGCTTGTTGTTTGGTTTTTCGTGCCATAAGTGGGTGAATTTACAGGCGTCAGATTTACATACATTTGTGAATGTATGTACCATAGCATGACGATAATATAAACGCAGCAATGGGTTTTTGGACTCAGGACCATTGATCAATTTGAAATCGGACACTCGAGGTTTACATATGAACAAAAACAGAGGGTTAACGCCTCTGGCGGTCGTTCTGATGCTCTCAGGCAGCTTAGCGCTTACAGGATGTGACGACAAACAGGCTCAACAAGGAGCGCAGCAGATGCCAGAAGTTGGCGTTGTGACGCTCAAATCCGAACCTCTTCAGATCACCACCGAATTGCCTGGCCGCACAAGTGCTTATCGCATTGCAGAAGTTCGTCCTCAGGTGAGCGGCATTATCCTGAAACGTAACTTTACCGAAGGCGGCGATGTGCAAGCCGGTGAGTCTCTGTATCAGATTGATCCCGCAACGTATCAGGCGTCGTATGAAAGCGCGAAAGGCGACCTGGCGAAAGCGGAAGCGGCGGCCAAAATCTCTCAGCTGACGTTGAATCGTTACAAAAAACTGCTCGGTACGCAGTACATCAGCCAACAGGACTACGACACAGCCCTGGCGGATGCACAGCAGGCTAACGCGGCCGTTGTGGCAGCAAAAGCAGCTGTCGAAACCGCGCGCATCAACCTGGCCTATACCAAAGTGACCTCCCCTATCAGCGGTCGTATTGGTAAATCCTCCGTGACGGAAGGGGCACTGGTGCAAAACGGTCAGGCCACAGCGATGGCAACCGTGCAGCAGCTTGATCCGATCTACGTTGACGTGACGCAGTCCAGCAACGATTTCCTGCGACTGAAACAAGAGCTGGCAAACGGCACCCTGAAGCAGGAGAACGGTAAAGCCAAAGTGGAGCTGGTCACTAACGACGGCATCAAATATCCACAGGCGGGTACGCTGGAATTCTCTGATGTGACGGTCGACCAGACCACCGGTTCCATCACCTTACGTGCGATCTTCCCGAACCCTGACCACACCCTGTTGCCAGGTATGTTCGTTCGCGCACGTCTGGAAGAAGGCACTAACCCAACCGCACTTCTGGTTCCACAGCAGGGTGTGACCCGTACGCCACGCGGCGATGCGAGCGCACTGGTTGTTGGCGCTGGTGACAAAGTCGAAATGCGCAATATCACTGCTACGCAGGCGATTGGCGATAAATGGCTGGTGACGGACGGTCTGAAAGATGGCGATCGCGTGATTGTTACTGGTTTGCAAAAAGTTCGTCCTGGCGCGCAGGTTAAAGCACAGGAAGTGAAGTCTGACGATAAACAACAAGCTTCGGCCGCTGGCCAGTCAGAACAAACCAAGTCTTAACTTAAACAGGAGCCGTTAAGACATGCCTAATTTCTTTATCGATCGCCCCATATTCGCTTGGGTGATCGCCATTATTATCATGCTGGCCGGGGGACTTGCGATCCTGAAGCTGCCTGTTGCGCAATATCCGACCATTGCGCCACCGGCGGTGACGATCTCCGCAACCTACCCGGGGGCGGATGCGAAAACGGTGCAGGATACCGTTACGCAGGTTATCGAACAGAACATGAACGGTATCGATAACCTGATGTACATGTCCTCAAACAGTGACTCCACCGGTACGGTTCAGATCACCCTGACCTTCGAGTCTGGTACTGATGCTGACATCGCGCAGGTTCAGGTACAGAACAAACTGCAGCTGGCGATGCCGCTGCTGCCGCAGGAAGTACAACAGCAGGGTGTGAGCGTCGAGAAATCGTCCAGTAGCTTCCTGATGGTTGTTGGCGTTATCAACACCAACGGCACCATGACGCAGGAGGATATTTCCGACTACGTGGGCGCCAACATGAAGGACGCCATCAGCCGTACTTCAGGTGTGGGTGACGTTCAGCTGTTTGGCTCCCAGTACGCGATGCGTATCTGGATGGACCCGAACAAACTGAACAACTTCCAGCTGACGCCGGTTGACGTCATCAACGCCATTAAAGCACAGAACGCCCAGGTTGCAGCCGGTCAGTTAGGCGGTACGCCGCCGGTGAAAGGCCAGCAGCTTAACGCGTCCATCATCGCGCAAACCCGTCTGACCTCCGCCGATGAATTCAGCAAAATTCTGCTGAAAGTGAATCAGGACGGTTCGCAGGTTCGCCTGCGTGACGTGGCAAAAGTGGAGCTGGGTGGCGAAAACTACGACATCATTGCGAAGTTTAACGGCAAACCAGCTTCTGGTCTGGGTATCAAACTGGCGACCGGTGCTAACGCCCTGGACACCGCAACGGCTATCCGTGCAGAACTGAAGAAGATGGAACCGTTCTTCCCGTCAGGTCTGAAGATCGTTTATCCGTATGACACCACGCCGTTCGTTAAAATTTCGATTCACGAAGTGGTTAAAACCCTGGTAGAAGCGATCATCCTGGTCTTCCTGGTGATGTATCTGTTCCTGCAGAACTTCCGCGCGACGCTGATTCCAACCATCGCCGTACCGGTCGTCTTGCTCGGAACCTTCGCCATACTGGCAATATTTGGCTACTCGATAAACACCCTGACGATGTTCGGGATGGTGCTCGCCATCGGCTTGCTGGTGGATGACGCCATCGTGGTGGTAGAAAACGTCGAGCGCGTCATGGCGGAAGAAGGTCTGCCGCCGAAGGAAGCAACCCGTAAATCCATGGGCCAGATCCAGGGCGCGCTGGTCGGTATCGCGATGGTGCTGTCCGCCGTATTTATTCCGATGGCCTTCTTCGGGGGCTCTACCGGTGCGATTTACCGTCAGTTCTCCATCACCATCGTTTCTGCGATGGCGCTGTCGGTGCTGGTGGCGTTGATCCTGACGCCTGCGCTGTGTGCAACCATGCTGAAACCGATTCAGAAAGGCGGTCACGGCGAGCACAAAGGGTTCTTCGGCTGGTTTAACCGCATGTTTGATAAGAGCACGCACCACTATACCGACAGCGTGGGGAACATTCTGCGCAGCACCGGTCGTTATCTGCTGCTCTATATCATCATCGTGGTGGGCATGGCCTATCTGTTCGTTCGTCTGCCAAGCTCGTTCCTGCCAGATGAAGACCAGGGCGTATTCCTGACGATGGCGCAGCTTCCGGCGGGTGCATCGCAAGAACGTACCCAGAAAGTGCTGGATGAAGTGACGGATTACTACCTCACCAAAGAAAAAGCGAACGTTGAATCCGTGTTTGCGGTTAACGGCTTTGGCTTTGCGGGTCGTGGCCAGAACACCGGTATCGCCTTCGTTTCACTGAAAGACTGGTCTGAACGTCCGGGCGAAGAGAACAAGGTTGAGGCGATCACCGGCCGTGCAATGGGCACCTTCTCGCAGATTAAAGATGCGATGGTCTTCGCCTTTAACCTGCCAGCGATCGTTGAACTGGGTACGGCGACCGGTTTCGACTTCCAGCTGATTGACCAGGGCGGTCTGGGCCACGAGAAACTGACTCAGGCGCGTAACCAGCTGTTTGGCGAAGTGGCTAAACACCCTGATCTGCTGGTCGGCGTGCGTCCTAACGGCCTGGAAGATACGCCGCAGTACAAGATCGACATCGACCAGGAGAAAGCGCAGGCGCTGGGTGTATCCATCAGCGACATCAATACCACACTGGGCGCAGCCTGGGGCGGTAGCTACGTTAACGACTTCATCGACCGCGGTCGTGTGAAGAAAGTGTACGTGATGTCTGAAGCGCAATACCGTATGTTGCCGAACGATATCAACAACTGGTACGTTCGCGGCAGCGATGGCCAGATGGTGCCGTTCTCAGCCTTCTCGACGTCGCGCTGGGAATACGGTTCACCGCGTCTGGAACGTTATAACGGGCTGCCATCTATGGAAATTCTGGGTCAGGCCGCGCCGGGTCGAAGCACTGGTGAAGCCATGAACCTGATGGAAGAGTTGGCCAGCAAGCTGCCTGCGGGTATTGGCTATGACTGGACCGGTATGTCCTATCAGGAACGTCTGTCCGGTAACCAGGCCCCTGCCCTGTACGCCATTTCACTGATTGTGGTGTTCCTGTGTCTGGCGGCACTGTATGAGAGCTGGTCAATTCCGTTCTCCGTTATGCTGGTGGTGCCATTGGGGGTTATCGGTGCGCTGCTGGCTGCAACGTTCCGTGGGCTGACCAACGACGTGTACTTCCAGGTAGGCCTGCTGACAACCATTGGCTTGTCGGCGAAGAACGCGATACTTATCGTCGAATTCGCCAAAGATCTGATGGAGAAAGAAGGTAAAGGCCTGATCGAAGCCACGCTTGAAGCTGTTCGTATGCGTCTGCGTCCTATTCTGATGACCTCACTGGCATTTATCCTCGGGGTACTGCCGCTGGTTATCAGTTCTGGTGCGGGTTCCGGCGCACAGAACGCGGTAGGTACCGGGGTAATGGGCGGTATGATCACCGCGACCGTACTGGCTATCTTCTTCGTACCGGTGTTCTTCGTGGTGGTTCGCCGCCGCTTCAGCCGGAAGAATGAAGATATTGAACACAGTCATTCGGTAGAACCTCACTGATACCGGTTTCACATGATAAAAAGGCCGCATTAGCGGCCTTTTTCATTTCTGAAAAAAATCATAAAATACGCTTATTGTCGTTTTATTTATTTTATGCCATGTTTAAAAGGCATATCATAATTAGCAGAAAACTTAATGGGCGAACT
Organism: Enterobacter cloacae complex sp. 277I4; assembly: GCF_050031465.1. Lineage (NCBI taxonomy): Bacteria > Pseudomonadati > Pseudomonadota > Gammaproteobacteria > Enterobacterales > Enterobacteriaceae > Enterobacter > Enterobacter cloacae complex sp. 277I4. The sequence continues at coordinate 1,187,702 of NZ_JBLGWC010000001.1, read as the reverse complement.
CAGGATTGTTTTAATTCCATTTCGCCGCTTAACTTATTAGGAATATTCCTAATAACAAGTCCATACAAAGAAAATTCTGAATCCGGACTTTTTCCGCGTGTTTACGCTAAATCAATGAAACGTAAGGAAGCGAAAAAAAACCAGCGTTAATTTGGATAAAAGTGTTCATCTTAGGATGTACTATTGCGTAAACGCTCGCAGACTCTGATTTTAATTGTAATTTTTCGTAATAGCGCGGTGAAATCCTGATCAGAGTGGCTTATAGTTAGAGTGAACAGGAGCACAGCACCCGTAGAGCTAAGTAGGTTGTATCCATCCCGACAATGATGTTCGGTGAGTAAGAAATCACTCAGAAGGGGATGCGCTATGGACGAGTACTCGCCAAAAAGGCATGATATCGCGCAGTTGAAATTTCTCTGCGAATCCTTGTACCATGACTGCCTTGCCAATCTTGATGAAAGTAATCATGGCTGGGTGAACGATCCAACATCGGCCATCAATTTGCAATTGAATGAGTTGATAGAGCATATCGCGACCTTCGCACTTAATTATAAAATTAAGTACAATGAAGATAATAAACTGATTGAGCAAATTGACGAATACCTGGATGACACCTTTATGTTGTTCAGCAGCTACGGCATTAACGCGCAGGATTTGCAGAAATGGCGTAAATCTGGAAACCGGCTATTCCGCTGTTTCGTCAACGTGAGCAGAGCTAACCCGGTTAGCCTTTCCTGTTAAAATTATTACAATGACTAAGGTGAATTTATGTCTGATAAACCACTCACAAAAACCGATTATTTGATGCGCTTACGACGTTGTCAGTCAATTGACACACTCGAACGCGTGATTGAAAAAAATAAATACGAGCTTTCTGATAATGAACTGACCGTATTTTATTCAGCCGCTGACCATCGTCTTGCCGAGCTGACCATGAATAAACTGTATGACAAAATCCCGCCTTCCGTGTGGAAATTTGTCCGTTAGTTGTTGCAGTGTGTCTGTAGAGGTTCTACGCCACTCTCTTAGTTGTTTATACCTTTCGAATTACGATCCCGGTGTTAAAGCCAGGTCTCCGTGTAAAACGTGATCATTAGCAACAATGTTGTGACTTTAGTCACACGCGCTTTTCGGGAACGTTCCCTTCCTGGCTTATCCCGATTACCCTGCGGTAATCGAACCCAGAGAGGCATCCTATGAGCGTAGAAAAACAGAAAATGATTGCGGGTGAACATTACCGTCCTGGTGATGAAACATTACGGGCCGACCGACTGCGCGCCCGCCATCTGGTTCACCGCTATAACCACTCCGCCCCCGATGAGAAAACAGAACGCCAGAAGATTCTGGCGGAACTGCTGGGGCAAAGTGAAGGGGCTTATATTGAGCCAGCTTTCCGTTGTGACTATGGCTATAACATTTTCCTGGGCAAAGAATTTTACGCTAACTTCGACTGCGTGATGCTCGATGTCTGCCCTATTCATATTGGTGATAACTGTATGCTCGCGCCAGGCGTGCATATTTATACGGCCACCCACCCGCTGGATGCCGAAGAACGCAACAGCGGAGTGGAATACGGTAAACCCGTGCGCATTGGCAATAATGTCTGGATCGGCGGACGGGCAGTGATTAACCCGGGCGTCACGGTGGGGGATAATGTGGTGATCGCCTCCGGCGCTGTGGTGACAAAAGATGTCCCGGCCAATGCCGTCGTCGGGGGTAATCCGGCGAAAATTATCAAAATGCTGTGAAGGTGTGGGGAGTCAACTGTTATGGTCTTTCAGCACATAACTGTTACTTTTTTCAGTCAAATGGCTCCCCTAAAATAGGCAGATCCCCTGTATTCAACAATCATGAAGGCAAAAAATGACCGAAATACAGCGCCTGCTTACCGCCACCATCGACGATCTCAACATCCGCGAAAAGCGCGATAATCGCCCGCGCTTTAGCATTAGCTTTATTCGCAAACATCCAGGCCTGTTTGTCGCAATGTATGCCGCCTGGCTGGCAACGCTGATTGTCATGCTGAAATCCGAAACGCTGGTGGACTCCGTCTGGCTGCTTGTGGTGCTGTTTGTGGTATTTAACGCGTTTTTCTTTTTTGATGTGCATCCGCGCTATCGTTATGAAGATATCGACGTGCTCGATTTCCGGGTCTGCTATAACGGCGAGTGGTACAACACCCGTTTTGTCCCGCCGGAACTGATCGACAGCATTCTGCACTCCCCTGCGGTAGAAACCGAACAAAAAGAGAAACTGCAAAAAATGGTCTCAACCAAAGGCCAGCTCTCTTTCTATGATGTCTTTACCCTTTCCCGCCCTGCTGTTGCGTGATGAGTATCTGTATGCGTCGGATAGCCGACGCATACAGTGAAGCGGATGTGTTCCCGTAGCCTAATACCAGACCGCTCTGCCCCTGTTTTGTATCAAGGTAATACCCGCTCAATGCCGCTGGAGCCAGCTGATACGTCCTGGCCTGTTCCACCAGTTGCCTGTCGTCGATTCCGTCAATCGCCACCGTCAGATGCATGCCCCCTTCCCCCGCCAGAATCCGGTGTGGTACATGAAGCTCCGCATTCAGAGCCTCACGCAGCTGCCGGTAGCGTTTACGATAGAGACGACGCATGGCTGCCAAATGGCGGGCATAGTGACCCTCTTCAATGAACAGCGCCAGGGTACGCTGCTCGGCGCGATGCCCGCCGCGCAATAACGAACCGATGGCCGGGCGTGCCGCTTTCGCCAGCGCCGGGGGGAAAACCATAAACCCCATTCTGAGCGACGGGAATAACGTTTTGCTGAATGTTCCCAGATAAACAACGGGCGCATGGTTAATCATTCCCAGCATCGCCGGTACCGGCTCACCGCTATAACGAAACTCACTGTCGTAATCATCCTCGATAATCCAGGCGTTATGTTGTCGCGCCACATCCAGTAACGCCAGACGCCGCCGCGCGCTGAGGACACTTCCGTAGGGAAACTGATGTGAAGGTGAAGTAAAAATAAGCGAAGGGGACGGCGCCTCTGTTCCTTCCCAGCACATGCCCTCTCCATCAACCGGTATTCCCGTTATGGCTAAACCCGCTTTCACAAAGGCGCTTTTTGCGCCGGCATAGCCGGGATCTTCCACCCAGGCAACATCGCCCGGCTCACTCAATAGCAGGGTGCAGAGGTTCACACCTTCCAGTGCGCCTTCGGTGATCACAATCTGGCTGGCGTCGCAGTCAATCCCGCGGGAAAGCGCAAGGTGGCGGGCAATGGCCGCCCGCAAAGCAGGTTCCCCGGCGGGATCGCCGTAGCCCAACAGGGCACTTCCCTCCTCCCGCAACACGCGATCGTACAGGCGCCGCCAGAGCGGCAAGGGAAAATAGTTGATGGCCGGTGTCCCCGGCGTAAAGGCCAGAACCGGCGTGCTACGCGGTACAGGGGCAGGCAGTGCGCTAACCCGCCCGGCAAGCGCAACCGCAGGTGCCGGTAAATCCTGCGCGAGCTGACGGGCCGCCAGCGGTGCCACCCGCGTTCCCTGGCGGCTACGCAACAGATACCCTTCGAGGGTGAGCTGTTCCAGTGCCCCATTAACGGTGTTTCGGGAAAGGGAGAGATGCCCGGCCAGCGTTCTGGAACCAGACAGGCGACTACCGGACTGTAACCTGCCGGACAATATGTACTCCCGCAATGAAAGATAAAGCGTGCGCTGCAGCGTCTCTTGTCCGCGGTTTTTCAGCGCCGTATTCAGCAAGGTATACAGTTCATCGCCTGGAATATTCATCGCCCCTCCTCGTGGTACCACCAAAACATAGCCTGTTGGTACTTTTTAAGGAACCACTACTTCACTAGTCTGGAACTCTTTACAACGTCACGGAGATGAAGATGAATACTTTCAATCAGTTTGGGCAGCCGGTGGGCGAACCGCTAATCGACTGGCAGCCCCGTCAGCACCCTTCCCGGGTGGTCCTTCAGGGCCGCTACTGCTGGCTTGAGCCGCTGCAGGTGGAGCATGCCGGTGCGCTGTTTGCCGCTTATTCGCTCGCCGGGGATACCCGAAGCTGGACATGGCTTCTGCGTGAACCCGATGCCACGGCAGGAGAATTTGCCGCATGGGTGGCAAGCGTGAGTGAATTATCAGACCCGATACACTTTACCGTCTTCGATAATCAGACCCGCTCCCCGGTGGGAACCCTGGCCTTGATGCGTATCGACCCCAAAAATGGCGTTGTGGAGGTGGGACACGTTCATTTCTCCCCGCTGTTGAGCCGCACGCCAATGTCTACCGAAGCGCAGTTTCTGCTGATGCAATACGTGTTCGATACTCTGGGCTACCGGCGTTATGAGTGGAAGTGCAACAGCCTGAACGAGCCTTCCCGCAAGGCTGCGCTGCGTCTGGGCTTTTTGTTTGAGGGGCGTTTTCGCCAGGCGCTGGTCACCAAAGGCCATAACCGGGATACGGACTGGTTTTCGATTATCGACAAAGAGTGGCCAGCGCTGGCGAGCGCCTTTGAAAGCTGGCTTGCCACCGACAATTTTACTGCCGATGGCAAACAGAAAAGATCCCTGGAAAGCTGGCGTGAAACGGGCGTCTAGCGTCTTTTTTTACGTCCCTGCACCGCTTTAAAGCGCGGGTTTGATTTGCAAATCACATACAGGCGTCCCTTACGTTTGACTATCTGGCAATCCGGGTGACGCTGTTTCGCACTCCGCAACGAGTTAAGTACTTGCATGATCACCCCCGCTTCGCATTAAGAAAGCCGCCAAAACGTTTACGGAAGCGCGCCGCGCTGCCATCCGTCGAGAAGGTTTTCTGTTTGCCGGTATAAAACGGATGCGATTTTGAAGAGACCTCGATGGTGATGTAAGGATAGGTTTCACCGTCGAGTTCAATTTCGCGGTCAGTCTTGATGGTTGAACCAACTTTAAAGTATTCATTGGCGCTGGTGTCGTGAAACACCACGGTGCGATAGGCTGGATGGATATTGGGTTTCATCGTGAATCACTCATGTTTTGTTATAACATAACAAAATAATATCCAGGCTCTGCGGTAAAAACAACCCCCGAGAGTGCATCACATTTCCGACGATATTTTTTGATTTCGCTGCTGCGGAACGAAAACCATGACGCTCACGTGCTATAACTATATCATTTCGCGGTAAAAACTTTCTCCTCTGGCAAGCGTCTCAGTGCCCTGGAGTGGGCATATGAGGAAGGACACGGCAGCATGAAAACCCGACATCTGGTCAGCCTGGTGACTGGCATACTGATCTTTTCTGTGCTGATACCGATTTGCCTCAGTATCTGGCTGGCGCATCGCCAGGCGGAAGAAAAATTTGTCGATGCGCTGGACAGCTATGCCTCACGCGTGCTGTTGCGTACGGACAGGGTTGTTGGGCAGGCCAAGGAAGCACTCACGCAGCTGCAGACCTTTAAAGGCCCTCCGTGTAGCCATTTGCATTTACGGGAAATGCGCCGGATCGCCTTCTCGTGGCTCTATGTTCAGGAAGTGATCTACACCGATAACCTTAAACCACTGTGCTCGTCGCTGGAACAGGTCAGCAAAGCGACCGCGTTCCCGCCGCCCATGCGCATTACGGAAGATGGCTATAGCGCGTGGCTTACGAGGCCAAATGAACTCGGTTTCAACCGCAACATGGCCGTGCTGGGGCAAGGACATTATCTGGTACTGGTCGATCCCGCCTCGCTGGTGGATGTGATCCCCTTCGCCGATATTTCTATCGATGCCGCCCTGGTAGCGAACGCAACGCATCTCGTGTTCTCCAGCAGCAGCAAACTGGATCCGCACATCCGCGACATGATTAAAGATCAGGAGATGGTCAGTGTTGAGTACAACGGTGCAATGTACGTCATGAAGCCCGTACCGGAGCTGGGAATAAACGTTGTTGCATGGGCTGCGCTGAAACCGCTGGCGGAAACCTGGCACCGGCAACTCCTTTTCTGGCTGCCGTTTGGCATGCTGATAAGCCTGCTTGCCGCCCTGTTTGTTCTGCGGATATTGCGTCGCATCCAGTCGCCGCGTAACCGCCTGCTTGATGCCATCAATAACCGTGAATTCGAGGTTTACTACCAGCCTATTGTGGCGCTCTGTAGCGGGAAAATAGTGGGCGCAGAGGCGCTAACGCGCTGGCCTCAGCCTGACGGGAGTAGCCTGTCGCCTGACAGTTTCGTCCCGCTGGCGGAACAAACGGGACTTATCTCGCGCCTCACGCATCTGGTGATCGAAAAAGTGTTCGAGGATATGGGCAACTGGCTGCATCTCCATGCCGATCAGCATATCTCCGTCAACCTCGCGCCTGCAGATTTAACCTCCGGCAAGCTGCCGCCGCTCCTGAGCCAGCTACTCAATAAATGGCAAGTCCGCCCGGAACAGATAGCGCTTGAATTAACCGAACGCGGCTTTGCCGATCCCAAAATCAGCGCACCGGCCATCGCCGCTTTTCGCCGTTCGGGCCACGCCATTTACATCGATGATTTTGGCACGGGATATTCCAGCCTGAGCTATCTGCAGGATCTGGACGTCGACACGCTGAAAATTGATAAGTCGTTCGTGGATGCGCTGGAGTACAAAAACGTAACGCCACACATTATAGAAATGGCGAAATCACTGAAGCTGGCGATGGTTGCTGAGGGCGTGGAAACCGCAGGGCAGCTCGCCTGGCTGCACCGTCACGGCGTGCAATACGGGCAAGGCTGGTACTACAGTAAGGCGCTGCCAAAAGCGGAATTTATGGCATGGGCAGAAAATAACCTTAACGCCCCTTCTACTTCAGATAAGATTTGATCACCTGTAAAACCACGCCAAGATCGGCCTCACGCTGATCTTCCTCAGGCTCTTTGACGACGTGATCGGTTAAATGGCCTTCGATCACCTGCAGCATCATGCCATTCACCGCACCGCGGATCGCGGCCAGCTGCTGTAATACCTCAGCACACTCATGCTCGTCGTTACTGAGCATTTTTTCCAGCGCGGTGCTCTGCCCCTGAATTTTCTTAAGGCGAGTCAATAACATCTTCTTGTGACGAACCGTATGTGACATCTCTGCATCCTTCTTCTTCTGGCGGGTAAAGCATAACACGCCCTACTCCCCCTGAGTATTTTTCTACTGGGGGGTAGTATTGAACTACTGGGGGGGAGTACTATCTGCGCACCTTTTCCAGTGCGGATTTTGTAATGAACGATTTTGCTTCTCTTCTGCAACAGGGCAACGCATGGCTATTCATTCCCAGCGCGATCCTGCTCGGTGCCCTGCATGGTCTTGAGCCGGGCCACTCTAAAACAATGATGGCGGCCTTTATTGTGGCGATCCGCGGCACGCTGAAACAGGCGGTATTATTGGGGCTGGCGGCTACGCTTTCCCATACCGCGGTGGTCTGGATCATTGCCATGGCGGGATTATGGTTTGGTCGCGGCTGGGATGCGCAAACCTCTGAACCCTGGTTCCAGCTTATCTCTGGGGTATTGATCGTTTTGATCGCGCTGTGGATGGCGTGGCGTACCTGGAAGGAGAATCAGCCGCACGATCATCATCACCACCATGACCATGACCATGACCATGACCATGACCATGACCATGACCATGACCATGACCATGACCATGACCATGACCATGACCATGACCATGACCATGACCATGACCACCATCATGATCATCACCACCATGAACATCAACTGGTTGCAGAGGAGTGGCAAGACGCCCACCAGCGCGCCCATGCGCAGGATATCAATCGTCGTTTTAACGGACAAAACGTCACCACCGGGCAAATTGCGATGTTTGGGCTGACCGGCGGGTTGATCCCCTGCCCGGCGTCAATCACCGTCCTGCTGATCTGCCTGCAGCTCAAGCACTTTGCCCTGGGCGCCACGCTGGTATTTAGCTTCAGTATTGGTCTGGCGTTAACGCTGGTGGCATCGGGTGCGATTGCCGCATTAAGCCTTAAACATGCCACAAAACGCTGGCCGGGGTTCAGCGAGTTTTCACGCAAAGCACCGTGGTTCTCTGCGGCACTGATTATCCTGGTGGGGGGTTACATGATCCTGCACGGGTTAGGCGGTATCCTGGCCTGAACCAGGCGGCCAACGCGTGGCCGCCACCTAAGGTCAGTTGAGGTTCTGACGCCAGCTAAAGCGATAGCGAAGCTGACGATTTTGCAGGATGAATTCCGGCGAGACGCTGGGGCTCCAGGAGTCATCTCCACCCACGCCCATATGGAACGCATCAAGATTGAGCCAATACCCCGGCTCGTCACGCAGCAGATGGTGATGGGTTGTCTCACGCAGCTGTTGCTGGCTGTAGCGGCTCACAGAGAAATGGAACTGCCCGTTCAACTGATGCGTCCCCAGCACCAGTTCACGGGTATCGCACCGCAAGCCGTTTTCCGTCGGGAAGATGTACGGCGTATGCATTGCCTGCAGCGGCAACGTCCAGCGCCCCTGCTGTGCTGCCAGCTTTCTGTCCGGGTAGTTTTCATGCGGCCCCAGCCCCAGCCAGTGAACGACTTCCGGCGGCCGGGCAAGATGCATGCTCAGGCCAATACGCGCAGGCTCCGGAATATCAGACGCAACCTCTACCTCAACCTCACCGTGCAGCACTCCCTGATCGTCCACTCGCCAGACTTTACGGCTCAGGAACAGCGCTTTGCCGAGATGTTCCCAGGCATGCAGCGTCGTGACTACCGCCTCGCGGGCATGCTGCTCTCCTTCACAACGCAGCAACCGCGGGGTGATGTCGTACATCCCCGCCGCCTTCCAGCGCTCCACCCATGCATTTGGATCGATACGCGTGGCCTCGCTGACCCCGATATCATTGTCCAGCGGCGCGCGGGTAAAGTTATCCGTCAGCGGCGAGAGCAGCGTTTCAACGCCATTGTTCAGCCACTGCGTCAGGTGTCCTGAGGTACGGTCAACTATCCATCGCTGCTGCTGGTGCGTCAGGGTCAGCATCTCATCGGTTTGCGTCAGTACCGGCGGCACACCCACCGGTGCGGGCGGGGCGATAAACAACGGTGCCGGGAGTGGCCATTGATCCCACGCGCAGCGATGGTTTTCCGGTGACCACGGCGTTGCCTTCAGCTGGTACACCTCGACATTCAGCCAGACCTCGCCCGGCTCTGCCGTCAGCGCGGGCAGCGAGATATCCAGACGCTGAGTCTCCTGAGGCGCGATGGAGAGCGTAACCTCCCCCTTAGCCAGCACCGTTCCGTCACGGATCACCGACCATCTGAGCAGCTCGTTATCCGTATGACGGAACAGGTAATCGCTTTGCACGTCCACCACCAGCGGAGAAGTGCTTACTCGCGTAAAGGTGAAGAACTGCTGCGCGCGCTGAGCCTCATACAGTGCCGGGTGCGGCGTGCGATCGGGGAACACCAGCCCGTTAAGGCAGAACTGTCGATCATTGGGTGTATCACCAAAATCGCCGCCGTAGGCCCAGAACGGGGTGCCATTTTCATCTTTCTTCGTCAGCGCCTGGTCGACCCAGTCCCAGACAAATCCTCCCTGCAGACGTGGATGGCTACGAAACGCCTGCCAGTATCTGGCGAAGCCGCCAAAGCTGTTGCCCATTGCGTGGGCGTATTCGCAGAGGATCAGCGGTCGGGTTTCATCCGGCAACCCGATCCATTTTTTAATGGACCATTTCGGCACCGCCGGGAACGGCTGATCCTGATCAACACGGGCATACATCGGACAAATGATATCGGTCGCCGCCGTGTTCGCCCCACCGCCTTCATATTGAACCGGGCGCGTCGGATCGGCGGTTTTTAGCCAGCGATACAGCGCGTCGTGATTTGCACCGTGGCCAGACTCATTGCCCAGCGACCAGATGATAATGGACGGATGATTACGATCGCGTTGCACCATGCGGGTCACGCGCTCGCTCATGGCGGGCAGCCAGCGGGGATCGTCAGCGAGACGGCTCATCGGCACCATGCCGTGGGTTTCGATATTGGCCTCGTCAACCACATACAGGCCATAGCGATCGCAAAGCCGGTACCACAGAGGATGGTTTGGGTAGTGCGAGCAGCGCACGGCGTTGAAGTTGTGCTGCTTCATGATTTCGATATCGCGACGCATCGTCGCTTCGTCCATCACCTGGCCGTTTTCCGGGTGATGTTCATGCCGGTTGACCCCGCGGATCAGCAGTGGCTTGCCGTTGAGCTTCAGCAGGCCATTGCTGACTTCAACGCGGCGGAAACCCACATCACAGGCTTCAATCTCCAGCACCTCACCCTGCGGGTCCAGCAGCGCGATCGTCAGCCGATAAAGCGCTGGGGTCTCAGCACTCCATAAGGCGGGTGACGCAACCGGGATCGCCACCGTCAACCGCTCGGCCCAGTTGCCGCGTTCATCCACAATGGCCGAGCCTGGCTGCCGGGTGGCGCTGGCACAGCGTTCACCGTTGCGCCAGAGCGTTATTGCCACCTCGCACTCCGTAAAGTGAGCGCCCGCCAGGGCGACATCCACCTTCAGCACGGCGCGATCCAGCTCCGCATTGAGGTCGGTGACCACCTGATAATCCGCGATGTACGTCTCCGGCTTATGCAGCAGCGACACATCGCGGAAAATCCCGCTCATGCGCCACATGTCCTGATCTTCCAGATAGCTTCCGTCGCACCAGCGCAAAACCATCACGGCCAGGCGGTTCTGGCCAGCACGCAATACGCCCGAGAGATCGAATTCGGCCGGCAGACGGCTGTCCTGGGAATACCCCACCCACTGACCGTTGCACCAGAGATGAAATGCCGAGTTCACGCCATCAAAGATAATGCGGGTTTGCCCGCCCTCGAGCCACGCGTCCTCCACTTCAAATGTGAGCGAGTAACAACCGACCGGATTCTCTGTCGGAACAAAGGGCGGATTGACGGGAATGGGATAGGTGACGTTGGTGTAAACAGGTGTATCAAACCCCTGCATCTGCCAGTTTGACGGCACCGGCATCGCAACGGCATCCGGGCAATCTTCGCCTGTCCATGCCTGCGGAACCTGCTCAGGTGCAGAAAAGAAGCTAAATCGCCACTCCCCATTCAGGGAACGTCGGCTGATGGATGCCCCGTCCTCTCTGGCGGCGTGTTCATTACGCCAGCTATGAAATGGCGCATGCGCCGCCAGCCGGTTCCACTGGGTGACGCCGGGATTTTCCCAGTCCCGACGGGCCAGAAGTGCGCTGAGAGTCAGCGAGACAGTATTGGACATGTTTTCCTCTTTGCGAAGCGCTCACAATTTTACTCAACATGCCCTGGCAAACTGCCGCGGTAAAGCGTGGGATCGCCGTGTAGCGAGTCAGATCACAAAAGTGTTACTGGCGAGCAAGTTGCTCTGCCAGCAGGGCCAGGCTTCTCAGCTGCTGCGCAAGATCCTCACGATCGGCCTGCTGCGGGGTGCGACGGGCACTGGATTGTCGGCTAATCAACGTGACGGGCAACTGAACCTGCCAGCAGGCTTCATGGCGGGCGGGAGCCAGCAGCCACTCCACACTTTGTTCACCTGCCTCGCGAAATGCCTGACGGATGGTGGTAAGCGGAGGTGAAAACCAGGCGCTGTCGGCGGTATCGTCAAACCCCACTATCGATATCTGGCCCGGGATCGTCACCCCTTTTTCCGCGCAGGCCCGCATCACCCCCAGCGCCATTTGATCGTTAGCCACCAGAATGGCATCCGGTAACGTTGCAGCAGACAACAGCGCATGCCCCTTCTCATAACCGCAGGCTGCGCTCCAGTCGCCGTAGGCCACCGCCGCCGCCTCAAGGCCGGCTTCCTCCAGCGCGGCTTTCCATGCCGCCAGACGGGCACGAGCGGAAACAGAGCTTTCCGGCCCGCTCAGCAATGCAATACGCTGATGCCCGAGCGACAGCAAAAGTTCAACGCCCAGACGAGCGCCCTGTTCCGCATTAAAAACCAGACTGTTGACCGCTGCCGACGGAGAGACATCCAGAAACAGCACCGGCACGGGCGACGCCAGTGCCTTGAGTTGTTCGGCATGGGGATCGTCAAGCGGCACGTTCACCAGCAGGGCTTCCACGCGCTGCGCCAGCAGCTCCTGAAGCGCGGCCTGGCACTGTTGCGGATGTTCCACCATTGAGATCAGTACGCTCGCCCCCTTTTCTACCGCCCGGGATTTGACCGCAGAGACAATTTGCGAAGGCGCGTGCAGCGCCAGATCGGTAGTGATCAGTCCCAGCGTACGGGTGCGCTTGCCCGCCAGCTGCTGCGCGCCACGGTTAGGAACATAGTGCAGCTCCGCCATGGCCTGCTGCACCTTTTCCCGTGTCCGGGCAGAAACATGCTCCGCGTCGTTAATCACACGGGAAACGGTTTGATAAGACACCCCCGCAAGGAGGGCAACATCATAGAGGGTAATGGCTTTCATGCGTTCCGGCTTGGTGTTAACAGAGCCGTCTATTGTGGCACAGCGCGGCCATTAATACCTGTGAGCGCTTCGCAAAATTAAACAACCCGCTCTGGCTGAGGAACGTTATCCGTACGCGGCTTCTGACGGAACCACGGCAAACAGAGCTGGATAAGCGGGCCGATGGTCAGGGCATACAGTACCGTCCCGACGCCAAACGTTCCGCCAAGGACGCAGCCAATCAGCAGAACACTCACTTCAATTGAGGTCCGAACGCTGCGGATTGACCACCCCAGCCGGGCGTGAATGCCGGTCATCAGTCCATCGCGTGGGCCCGCCCCGAACCCGGCACCGATATACATACCGGTTGCTATTGCGTTCAGCACAATGCCCCCAACCAGCAGAGCAATCCGAATGGGGAGAAGATCCAGCTCGGGGATAAGGGCCATCGAGGCATCCGCCGCCAGGCCAATACAGACAACGTTACTGAGCGTTCCCAGCCCAGGCATCTGACGCAGCGGGATCCACAGCAGCAGCACCGCGGCACCGGTCAAAATAATCACCGTACCGATGGTCATCCCCAGCTGTAATCCCACCCCAAGGTGAAACACATCCCACGGGTCAACCCCCAGATCCGAACGAATAAACATCGCGGTTGAAAGCCCGTACAGGCCTAAACCAACGTACAGTTGCAGCAGACGACGTACCATTTTAGCTTCTCCAGTGAACCAGGCTTTCATCTTGTTCGAAAATGGCACTATGATTAATGTCCAGTTTTCAAATAGTGGACTGCATATGTCATCACGCCGTTTCGGAAGTCAGTCGCTGGTTCGCCTTTTGGGCCACTGGCAACAAACCCCGTCCCGAACCCCACTCTGGCGACAGCTGGCCGACGCGTTGCGCCTGCTGATCCTCGACGGCAGGCTGGCGTTGAGCACGCGCCTGCCCGGTGAACGTGAACTGGCCACGGCGTTAGATGTAAGCCGGACGACCATCAGCAGCGCGCTGGCCCATCTGCGAGAAGAAGGGTATCTGGAGAGCCGCCACGGCAGCGGTTCACGCGTGATCCTGCCCGATACCCGTGCCGTACCGACGCTTTCAGCGGCAAGCGCAGCGCTGGATCTCTCCACTGCCGCCCTGAATGCCGGGCCAGAGATCCACCAGGCTTACACCTGGGCGCTCACCGCGATCACCCAGCATCTTACGCTGACCGGTTACGATCAGCTCGGCCTGGCGGCTCTGCGCGACGCCATTGCCGCTCGCTATACCGCACGCGGGCTGCCGACCCGCGCAGACGAAGTGATGGTGGTCAATGGTGCCGTCAGCGGTTTTGCGCTGGTACTGCGGATGATGGCCGGCCCGGGCGATCGCGTCGTGGTCGATCATCCCACCTATCCGCTGGCGATTGCAGCCATCCAGGGGGCATCGTGTCGGCCGGTGGGCGTGTCGCTGCCGGAAAGCGGCTGGGATACGGATGGCTTTGCCGCCACGCTGGCGCAGACAGCACCGCGCCTGGCGTACCTGATGCCGGATTTTCACAATCCAACAGGGCGATGCATGGATATCGCCACCCGTCAGGAAATAACCGACATTGCCGCTCGCACCCGTACCACGCTGGTGGTCGATGAAACGATGGTCGATCTCTGGTTTGAAGCACCGCCCCCGCCGCCGCTGGCGTCGTTTAATTCGCAGGCTACGGTGATCACCCTGGGTTCGGCGGGAAAAAGTTTCTGGGGTGGGCTGCGCCTCGGCTGGATCCGCGCCTCGTCACGCACCATTGCCACACTTGCCCAGACGCGGGATACGCTGGATTTAGGCTCGCCGCTGCTGGAACAGCTGGCCACGCTGTGGCTTATCAACAATAGCGAGACATTTCTGCCTGCGCGCCGGAAAATACTGAAGGAGCGACGCGACCGCTGCGGTGAACTGCTGCGCGAACATTTTCCCCAGTGGCGGTTTCAGGAGGCGGAAGGCGGGCTATCCTACTGGATCGAGTTACCGGGCATGCTGGCGACACAGCTCGCCGCACGTGCAGAAATGCTGGGGATTAATCTGGGAACCGGCACACGCTTTGGTTTATCGGGTGCGTTTGACCGCTACTTACGCGTGCCCTTCTCGCTCGAGTCGGCAGAGCTTGAGCAGGCGTTGCTACGAATCAAACCGGTTTGGCTCGCATTAAATAAAACCGCGCCGTCGGTAAAACGCAGTCTTGTTTAATATAAAAGTTTGAAGTGGATCATAAAATAAAAACTGCTGACTGTCATACGGCAGTCAGCAGTTTTCACCAGTCAGGAATCAGTGCTGAGGAGGAATAGGAAAACCCTTCAGTGAAATAACAAAACTTTCACCGTCTTTCTTTATTTTTGCGCCGGTATCACACCAGTCAGACGCAATACGAAAGAACTCATCACTTCCTACATTCCAGCCAAGACGGACATGCTTCACGTAGCCTGAACGCAACAGATCGCAGGCTTCTTTGTAGTCACTGGCGGTCGATAGTTGTTGTTTCATTTTCTCTTCTTCAGAAGTTTACGTAGGGCTTTGATTTCTTTAGGAGTAAAAGGCGTTACACTCTCTTCTTCCGTATGCTGATTATCAATATCCTCTTCCGATACTCCCACCTCGTCTGCGGCTTCAAATGCCAGCAGCAGCAACTTCTCTGTGGTCACGCTTAAGTTCTCGTTATTCACTTCCGCATAGTGGCGAAGTCTTTCTTTTAGCGCTTCGTCAATCTTAACGTTTAATACCGCAGTAGCCATGATTGTCACTTCCCTTCGGAATAAGTGCTTTATTTAATACACGATGTTAACAATGTAATCCAGATATATATTTTTAACTTATGACAGAAAAAAGACGCCCAGAAATAAAATGACAGTCTATTATTACAGGTTTATGACAGTAATATTTCAGCGCGATGAAATATATATTACACCACGAATTAAACCCTGTTAATTCTGTGGAATAGCCATGCCGGAAGGAAGTAAAAAACGGGGAGATGTTGCCAGAAGCACAAATGGGTGGGGGCCCTGCCAGCTACATCCCGGCACACACGTCGTCTGCCCTGGCTGCTTCCTTCCGGACCTGACCTGGTGAACAGAGTAGCGTTGCGGGAGAACCAACAGAGCCCCCATTGTGAGCGTTGTTACCCAACGCGCTGGCGCATTATCCCTGTGCTAACGGTCAATTGCAAGCTGCCAGCAACCGGATGGTGGTTTCTTGCGCAAACAGGCACAGCAATCGGCGCAATCTTCGTTTAACATGGCACTTCACTCATCCCCACAGGTGTACTGATGGACGAACACGACTCCTTTCCACAGCGAGTGTGGCAAATTGTGGCCTCCATTCCGGAGGGCTACGTGACAACCTATGGTGACGTCGCACGTCTTGCTGGCTCCCCCCGCGCGGCGCGTCAGGTGGGTGGCGTGCTAAAACGGCTTCCTGAAGGCAGTACATTGCCCTGGCATCGGGTTGTGAATCGTCATGGTGCCATCTCGCTCACCGGGCCGGATTTGCAGCGCCAGAGGCAGGCATTACTTTCAGAAGGGATACAGGTGTCCGGGTCAGGGCAGATTGATTTGCAGAAGTATCGCTGGGTGTATTGACCCCCTCCCCCGAAGGAGAGGGGAACACATTACAGCTGAGTCGGTGGGGTAGGTACAGACGGTTGGTTCGTCTGTGGTGCAATCGGCACTTCGGTTTGCTGCACCGGCACCAGGTTCAGGTCGATTTTAGTCCCACCGTTGTTAATGGCTTCCTGAACCGTATCGGTAATAAACACCAGCTTACCGTTGATGGTTACCGCAGCGCTCAGAAGGATACGGGCGTTCGGCTGTACGTCTGCCGGGTTATACGGCAGCACGAAGCTAAACGGTGCCTGCTTACCTTCGGTACGTACAGCACGCTGGGCCACTACTTTCGACGGCGCGTCGGCCAGAGAAGCATCAGACAGCGTGACCGTTAATACCGCATCCGGTGGTAAAGCGACTCGCTGTTTGATCCAGATAGTACCGGAAACATTAGGTTGCTGAATGGATTGCTGTGAGAGTGTATTAATCCCATTTGGATCTGCTGCTGGCACCGGCACCTGGGCGCTCTTACCTGCACAGGCGGACAACGCCACCGCAATAGCTACACCACTTAGCATGGGCACGAGTTTCATTGAAGTCTCCTTATCATCAATGCACCAGCGGGATCGATCCCATCCGATGTCGTTTCAAACACATATCGTATTCAAGTGTGGCACAGATCACTGATTAATGCCTAAATTCTCCCTGATATTCAGATAATTCTACCCGTCGGACCACTTTCATTTCTGCGTTATACTCTGCCTATCTTTCGCCACGGCGTTTATTGAGGACAACTATGAGTCAGGCACTGAGCAATCTGCTGACATTACTGAATCTGGAAAAAATTGAGGAAGGACTCTTTCGCGGACAGAGCGAAGATTTGGGCTTGCGTCAGGTCTTTGGCGGGCAGGTCGTCGGACAGGCACTGTACGCTGCCAAGGAGACCGTCCCGGCAGACCGTCTGGTGCACTCCTTTCACAGCTATTTTCTGCGTCCTGGCGATAGCGCAAAACCCATTGTGTACGATGTGGAAGTGCTGCGTGACGGCAACAGCTTTAGCGCGCGCCGCGTGGCGGCCATTCAGAATGGCAAGCCCATCTTTTACATGACCGCCTCTTTCCAGGCACCGGAACCGGGTTATGAGCACCAGAAAACGATGCCAGCGGCACCGTCGCCGGACGATCTCAAATCGGAGACCGATATCGCCCGCGCGCTGGCCCACTTGCTGCCACCGCAGGTCAAAGAGAAGTTCCTTTGTGATAAACCTCTGGAGATCCGCCCGGTCGAATTCCATAACCCGATGAAGGGCCATACGGCCGAGCCGAAACGCCAGGTCTGGATCCGCGCCAACGGCACCGTACCAGAGGATTTCCGCGTGCATCAGTATCTGCTGGGCTATGCGTCAGATTTTAACTTCCTGCCGGTTGCACTGCAGCCGCACGGCGTGGGGTTCCTTGAAAAAGGGATGCAGGTTGCGACGATCGATCACTCGATGTGGTTCCATCGTCCATTTAACATGAATGACTGGCTACTCTACAGCGTGGAAAGCACCTCGGCGTCCAGCGCTCGCGGGTTTGTACGTGGAGAGTTTTATACGCAGGACGGCGTGCTGGTCGCCTCGACGGTGCAGGAAGGGGTGATGCGTAATCGCGGGTGATGTTGCCCTCACCCTGGCCCTCTCCCACAGGGAGAGGGAATAAACACTAAAAACGGCAATCGGAGATTGCCGTTTTGCTGTTTATTATGCGTTATACGCATTCTCGCCGTGGCTGTTGACGTCGAGACCTTCGCGTTCCTGCTCTTCCGGTACGCGCAGACCCACTGTCATGTCCGCCAGTTTGTAGCCAATGAAGGCCACCACAGCAGACCACACAACGGTAATGGCGATACTTTCCAACTGCACCAGCACCTGGTGAACCATGTCAACGCCCTCAGCGTAACCCACTCCGCCCAGCGATTTCGCGGCGAAGATACCAGTCATGATACAACCGACGATACCGCACACGCCGTGCACGCCAAAGACATCGCAAGGGTCATCCACGCGCAGAAGACGTTTCAGCGCCGTCACACCCCACAGACCCGCCAGACCTGACACCAGGCCGACAAGCAGCGCACCACCGACACCGACGTAACCACATGCTGGGGTGATCCCCACCAGACCGGCAATGGCACCCGAGCACGCGCCCAGCAGAGAAGGTTTACCGCGAACCGCCCACTCACCAAACACCCATGAGAGGATTGCACCCGCCGTGGCCACCACGGTATTCACGAAGGCCAGCGCAGCGATTTCGTTAGCAGCGCTCGCAGAGCCAGCGTTGAAGCCGAACCAGCCAAAATAGAGGATTGCTGTACCGGTAAAGACCATCGGCAGGTTGTGTGGTTTGAACGCTTCTTTGCCAAAGCCCACGCGTTTGCCAATCAGGTATGCCCCCACCAGACCCGCCACCGCAGCGTTGATGTGAACAACGGTACCGCCTGCGAAATCCAGCGCGCCGTGCGACGCCAGCAGACCGCCACCCCAGACCATGTGTGCAATCGGCACATAGGAAAGCGTCAGCCACACCACCACAAAGATCAGAACGGCAGAGAAGCGAATACGCTCAGCCAGCGCACCCACAATCAGCCCCACGGTGATACAGGCGAACGATCCCTGGAACGCAACGTGGATGTACTGATAGAAACTGCCCATCACCGCGGTCAGTTCAATATTTTTCAACATGGCCCAGTTGAAGTTGCCGAAGAAAGCGTTGCCTTCACCGAAGGCCAGAGAGTAGCCGTAGACCACCCACAGCACGCAAACCAGCGCGAACGTCACGGCAACCTGCGTCAGCATGGAGAGAACGTTTTTGCCACGGATCAGGCCGCCGTAAAACAGCGCGATGCCCGGAATAGACATGAACAGCACCAGCGCGGTGCTGATCATCATAAAGGCGTTATCGGCTTTGTCTGCCACCGCAGGAGCAGCCATTGCCAGGCCCGGCAGCAGTGCCAGCGAACCCAGACCCGTTTTGATTGTTGCTATCTTCATTTTCTCGATCCCTATCACTGTGTGCCAGGAGTTACTTACAGTGCCGCTTCGTCAGATTCGCCGGTACGGATGCGAATGACGCGCTGCAGTTCGGCAACGAAAATTTTGCCGTCGCCAATTTTGCCGGTATAGGCCGCTTTGCTGATCACATCGATGACTTCATCAAGCTGGTCATCAGCAATCGCGACATCAATTTTTACTTTTGGCAGGAAGTTAACGCTGTATTCCGCCCCGCGATAAAGCTCGGCATGACCCTTCTGACGACCGAAGCCTTTCACTTCGGTGACAGTCAGTCCCTGAATACCCATTGAAGACAACGCTTCACGCACGTCTTCGAGTTTGAATGGTTTGATTACCACCGTAACCAGCTTCATAGATCCCCTCCAGTCAGAATTCGGTAATGGCCGCAGCTAACACGCAGGAGACATTGCAAGGGGTGTGCCAGAAATGAAAACGGAAGGGAAAAGCGGCGCAATGCGCGTTAAAAGACCATTCATGGTCAACAGGTGAAAAAAAACGCACCATGGCAGTGCATGGCGCGTTTCGGTTTTGCACCAACAGCGGTGACTGTTAGCACGTTGCCTGTTTTTGGTGCATCAGGCGCTAAGCGACTCTTCCTCCCGGACGCTGGCCGCCAGCTCTTCACCCGCCAGTTGCAGTTGATACATCTGCCAGTAGCGGCCTTTCGCCTCCAGGAGCGCCCGGTGCGTACCGCGTTCAACGGCCTGTCCGCGATGCAGCACCAGAATGGTATCTGCGTCGACAATCGTTGAAAGACGGTGCGCGATAACCACCAGCGTCGTGTGGTCGCGCACGGCGGCCAGTGCCTGCTGGATAGCCTGTTCAGTACCGGAGTCGATGCTGGCCGTCGCTTCATCCAGAATCAGCACCTGTGGCGTTTCAATCAGCACACGCGCCAGCGCCAGAAGCTGTTTTTGCCCGACAGAAAGATTATTACCCTGCTCACCCAGCCGGGTGTTGATTCCGTCGCTGAATCCGCGTGCCAGCTCTGCGAGCTGCACTTTTTCCAGCACGGCCCAGACCTGCTCCTCGGTATAATCACGCCCCAGGGTCACGTTGGCGTAAAAGGTATCGGCCAGCACGACCGGGTCTTGCTGCACCATTGCCACGCCTTTACGCAATACGCTGTGGCTGAGCGACGCCAGCGGACGTCCATCCAGACGAATTTCGCCTTTCGTTAACGGGTAGTAGCCCATCAACAGGCTTGCAAGCGTACTCTTGCCGCTGCCGGTATGCCCCACCAGCGCCACAAAGCCGCGCGACGGCACATCAAGATTGATGTCCTGCAACACCAGCCTGTCTTCACGGTAGGCAAACGAGACATGGTCAAACGTAATCGCCCCGCTTTGCAGCGGTGCTGTATCCTCACCATAGGTCTGACGCGGTCTGTCCATCAGTTCAAAGACGCGCTCGCCGGCAACCACCGCCTGCTGCAACATGGATTGTTGGGTTGTGAGTTCAATCAGCGGCTCGTTCAGGCGTCCCAGATAGCTGATAAAAGCATACAGAACCCCCACTTCAATCGTTCCGCCCGGACTCAGGCCAAAGAGCATCAGCAGGCCGCAAAGCACCAGTGCCGAGAAGAGGCTCAGCAGCGGACGCAGCAGGAAACCATCAAGGCGCAGCGTCTGCATACGCGCCATATAGTGCGAACGGCTGGCTTCGCCCATGCGCTCGCCAAAGCGAGCCTGCTGGCGGAACTGCTGGATGACGCTCATGCCGTTGATCACTTCGTTGAAGCCATCGTTAATATCGGCCAGGTAGGTCCGCACCCGACGTACAATAGGCGTGCTGTAGCGCTGATAGATCACCATCACAATCAGCACCGCCGGGAAAATCGCGATCGCCACCAGCGCCATGCGCCAGTCAAGGCTGAACATCGCCACCAGCATGGCGCCAATCAACGCGGCACTGCGCAGCACGGTCGCCACAACCGTCACGTACAGATCGCGAATCACCTCGGTATCGTTGGTCACCCGCGAAATCACCTGCCCGACCGGCTGGATATCAAACTCGCTCAGCGGCTGGCGCAGCGCAGCATCCATAACGTCGGTACGCAGCTTCTGAACCACGCCCACCGCCGCCCGGTTAAAGAGTAGCGACTGCGCATAGTGCAGGCCAGCCGCTGCCAGCTGTAGCCCCACATAGGCCACGCCTAACCCCGCCACCAGCCCCAGCGGCAAATAGCTTTTCGCAACCATATTGTCGATGAAATAACTGATGAGCAGCGGACCGCTCACTTCTGCAATCGCCGCAATCCACAGCAGCACGACGGCAAGAGCAAGGGGTTTTCGCCATGGCGAACCGTAGGCCAGCAGGCGTTTTAGCGTCGGCCACTGCGTTTTTGATTTACGCATTAGCGTCCTCCTCTTCCTGTTCCGGGGCATCGTCGAGTGCCGCTTCAAGCTGCTGATAGCGATACATATCGCGATACCAGCCCGGTTGTTCCGCAAGCTGGTCATGCTGCCCGCGCTGGGCAATGTGCCCGTGCTGCAACACCAGAATTTCACTGGCTTCCGTCAGCGCTGACAAACGGTGGGCACTGATGATCACCGTCCGTCCGTCGCTCCACTGGCGAAGGTTATGCAGGATCTGGTGCTCGGTTCGACCATCCACAGCAGAAAGCGCAT
This sequence comes from Enterobacter cloacae complex sp. 277I4, assembly GCF_050031465.1. NCBI lineage: Bacteria > Pseudomonadati > Pseudomonadota > Gammaproteobacteria > Enterobacterales > Enterobacteriaceae > Enterobacter > Enterobacter cloacae complex sp. 277I4. The sequence goes on along the minus strand of NZ_JBLGWC010000001.1, from coordinate 1,166,110 downwards.
CATCCAGGATCAGGATTTCAGCATTGAGCAGCAGCGCACGGGCAATGGAAATTCGCTGTTTTTGCCCACCAGAGAGCATAACGCCACGTTCACCCACCTCCGTTTCATACCCCTGCGGCAGACGCAAAATATCGTCATGTACGCTGGCTAAGCGCGCCACATGCTCAATCTCTTCCTGCGTGGCCGACGGACAGCCAAGGGCTATGTTGTTCGCCACAGTGTCAGAAAAGAGAAACGGCGTCTGGCTGACCACGGCCAGTCGGCGACGCCAGTCGTCAAGTTGCAGTGTCGTGAGAGGAAGATTGTGGAAACGAATGTCCCCCTGCGTGACATCAAAGTGACGCTGGAGCAGCGAAAGAACGGTACTTTTACCGGATCCCGTCGGGCCACAGATCCCGAGCATTTGCCCCGGTTGCAGCGTAAAGCTGACGTTTTCCAGCACCGGATGTTCCGTCTGCGGATAAACAAACGTACGGATGTCGACGTTCATCACTCCACGCCCTTCCGGTACCGGTTCGGTACCGTCGTTGACCACTGGCGCTTCAGACAACATGGCGCGAATGCGGCTATAGGCGGCACTGCCGCGCTCCACGATATTAAACATCCAGGCCAGCGCCAGCATCGGCCAAATCATCAGCCCCAGGTACATGGCAAAACTGGTTAACTGCCCCAGGGTCAAGGTGCCCTGCACCACCATCCAGCTCCCGCCACCGACGGCCAACAGGTTAGCCATGCCAATGGCGATATAGATGGTCGGATCAAAGCGCGCATCAATACGCGCAACGCGCATGTTTTTTGCGCCGGTGTCTGCGGCATCGGCCGCAAACAGGGCAGATTGCCGATCCTCCAGACCAAAGGCTTTGATCATGCGGATGCTGGTCATACTCTCCTGCGTGCGATCGTTTAGTGACGAAAACGCCGCCTGCGCCAGCTTGAAACGCTCGTGCAGTTGTTCGCCATAACGGTTGATCGCCAGCGCCATCAGCGGCATCGGCAGCAATGCCAGCAGGGTAAGTTGCCAGCTGATCTGAGTGGACATCACAATCAGAACCGCGCAGCCCATCACCAGCGAATCCACCAGCGTTAACACCCCTTCCCCGGCGGCGAACACCACGCGATCGACGTCGTTGGTGGCGCGGGCGATGAGATCCCCGGTGCGATGGCGCAGGTAAAACTCGGGGTGCTGGCGGCTCAGCTGGCGGTAAAAATCCTCGCGCAGCTCAACGGCAAGCTGATAGGACGCGCCAAACAGCAGCACGCGCCAGACGTAACGCAGCAAATAGACGATGACGGCCGTCAGCACCAGCGTGCCAACCCACATCAACACCCGTGCGGTGGTGTAATGCTGTTCCGTAACGCCATCCACGACGTAGCCCACCACCTTCGGCGGGATCAGCTGCAAAATGGCAATGATGATAAGCAGGAGAACTGCGCCGAGGTAGCGCTGCCACTCCCGACGAAAGTACCAGCTTAGTTGGGCAAATAATCGCACGCGGTTTGTTCCTGAAGGTATTTTATGGAGTTATTCAATGGGTAACGCTGTGGTGTATTTAATCTGTTCCATGGCGAAGCTGGAGGTGACGTCCGACAAGCCCGGTACGCTATTCACCAGCCGCTTGTAGAAATCATCATAGCGCTTCATGTCTGCCACCTGGACACGCATCAGATAATCGTACTCCCCGGCCATACGCCAGAAGCCGAGAACCTCCGGCATGTCAGAGACCTGGTTTACGAAGCGACAATACCATTCGCTGCTGTGATGCTGCGTTTTTATCAGGACAAAGGCCGTCAGGCCCAGCCCCAGTTTTTCGGGATCTAATAACGCGACACGCCCCAGCAGAATGCCGTCATCTTCCAGCTTCTTGAGGCGCTTCCAGCACGGTGTGGTGGTCAGATTAACGGCATCTGCCAGCGCCTGCAAAGAGAGGGTGCAGTCACTTTGCAGCAATGAAAGCAGCTTGCGGTCAATTTTATCTAGCATACCCACCTCACAGAGAAAATTTTTCTCCCTTCATTCTATTTTAAAGGCCAGATAGCAACAATTTTTTCTGTGCTTTTCGCTATGCTGGGCACAAAATGACAAACGGATAATTACGATGAATAGCAACTGGGTTAAACATGCCATCAGCGAAATCAATGCCGACTACCAGCGCTCGGCCGACACCCATTTAATCCGCCTCGCCCTGCCGGGGTTTGCGGGGATTCAGCTGTATCTGAAAGATGAAAGTACCCATCCTACGGGCAGCCTGAAGCATCGTCTGGCGCGTTCGCTGTTCCTGTATGGCTTGTGTAACGGCTGGATTAAAGAAGGCACGACAATTATTGAATCGTCATCCGGTTCAACCGCCGTCTCCGAAGCCTATTTCGCCCGTTTACTGGGCCTGCCGTTTATCGCTGTCATGCCCTCCTGCACCGCGAAACGCAAAATCGAACAGATCGAATTTTATGGCGGACGCTGCCACTTTGTAGAAAGCGCCTGCGAAATTTACGCCGCCTCGGAAATGCTGGCCCGTGAGCTGAACGGCCACTATATGGACCAGTTCACCTTCGCCGAGCGTGCAACCGACTGGCGTGGCAATAACAATATTGCGGACAGTATTTTCCGCCAGATGACTCATGAGCCTCATCCGGTTCCGTCATATATCGTCATGAGCGCCGGTACGGGCGGAACCTCGGCCACCATTGGCCGCTATATCCGCTGTCAGGGCTACGATACGCAACTGATGGTGGTGGATCCGCAAAACTCGGTCTTCCTCGACTACTGGCAAAGCCACAATGCCGACCTGCGCAGTCTGGTGGGCAGTAAAATTGAAGGGATTGGCCGCCCGCGCGTTGAGCCGTCGTTCATTCCTGATGTGGTGGATGAAATGCTCCGCGTACCGGATGCCGCCAGCGTCGCGACGGCGCACTGGCTGGAGACGCAGCTGGGCCGCAAGGTGGGTGCCTCTACCGGTACCAATATGTGGGGTGCGCTGCAGCTGGCAGCACGCATGCGTGAAGAGGGCCGCACGGGCTCTATCGTCACGCTGCTGTGCGACAGCGGGGAGCGCTACCTGGAAACCTATTACAACGCGGAGTGGGTGCAGGCAAACATCGGCGATATTGCGCCGTGGAAAGCGCAAATTGCACAGCTGGTGAAATAAAAAAAAGCCAGACCGAAGTCTGGCTTGCTGGAAGGGTCTCACTATTCGGGGGAATATGGGAGGGTGTTGTTGTCCAGCCAATGTGTTAAAAAATGGGACACCGCTTCATTACGGCAGTGTCCGATAACCGGCAGATGAGGAAGCGCAGAGATCAGCTGCGGCATAGCATTCCCCATAATCAAACCGCGCCCGACGCTGCCCAGCATCTCGCGGTCGTTCATGGCGTCACCAAACGCCATACACTCCTGCAGCGTCAAGCCCAGGTGGTTGCTCAGGACCGCCAGGGCAGAACCTTTGTTACACCCCACCGGCAACACTTCCAGACAATCCACCGCCGAAAAGGTCAGATGGGCCCGGTCGCCTAACGCCTCATTCAACTGAATACGTAAGCGGCAGAGATCGTCGTGATCGCCACAAAAGCAGATCTTGGTCACCGCGTGGGCAGGGATGCGGCGCAGATCCATTAGCTGATAGCGAAAACTGCTGTAGACATGCGCATGGAGGAGCTGAGGGATTTCATGCCCGGTAAACCAGCCGTTATCGTTAAAGACATGAACGCTGGCCTGGGTATCCCAGGTACTGTGCAGCACGATATCCGCCACTTCCGGGTTGAGATCCTGACGGTGCAGCACCTCCCCTTCGACCGAATGAATTCGTGTTCCGTTGCCGGTAATCAGAAATGCATCCAGGGAAAATGCGCCCAGCAGATGGCGCATCTCCAGCACATGACGGCCAGTGGCAAACGTCAGGGTTACATTACGCTCACGCAGGCGCTTAAGGGTGTTCAGGGTTTTCTCCCCTAAACGGTGATCCGGCATTAACAACGTGCCGTCCATATCAAATGCAGCGAGCCGAGCCATCATAACTCCCGAAATGTGATGCGATTAACTTGTGCATCAGTATTGCGTGAGATATACGGAAGTAATAGTGAATAGATGAGAATTATTGTTCCGGGTTTATTATGCGCCAGCTCAACCGCCTCAAACAGTATCAGCGCCTGTGGCAGCCTTCCGAAGGGGCACCGCAGCAGGTCACCATTGCGGAGCTCGCCAGCCGCTGTTTTTGCAGCGAGCGGCATGTTCGCACCCTGCTGCGTCAGGCACAGGAGGCTGGCTGGCTGAACTGGCATGCACAGTCTGGTCGCGGCAAGCGCGGTGAGCTCAGGTTTTATGTCAGCCCGGAATCACTGCGCAATACGATGATGGAAGAAGCGCTGAAGCATGGGCAGCAACATAACGCCCTGGAGCTGGCCCAGCTTGCGCCGGAAGAGTTGCGGGAGTTGCTGCATCCCTTTTTGGGCGGACAGTGGCAAAACGATACGCCGACGCTGCGCATTCCCTATTACCGCTCACTGGATGCGCTGCTGCCTGGCTTTTTACCCGGCCGGGCGGAACAGCACCTGGCAGGCCAGGTTTTCTCCGGGCTGACGCGCTTTAACGGCAACAGCAGCGAACCGACGGGCGATCTTGCCCATCACTGGGAAGTCACGGATGGCGGCCTGCGCTGGCATTTTTATATCCGCTCGACCCTGCACTGGCATAATGGCGACAAAATCGAGACAGCGCAGTTACAGCGGAGCCTGAAGGCCCTGCTTATGCTGCCAGCCCTGCGCAAACTGTTTCAGAGCGTATTAGATATCGAGGTCACTCACCCGCAGTGCCTGACGTTTACCCTGCATCAACCGGACTACTGGTTGCCCCATCGTCTGGCGACCTACTGTAGCCGTCTGGCCCACCCTGACCAGCCCATGACGGGCAGCGGCCCTTTCAGGCTGAGTGTGTTTGATTCCGAGCTGGTGCGTCTGGAAAGCCACGAGCAGTACCATCTTAGCCACCCGCTGATCAAGGCGATTGAATACTGGATCACGCCGACGCTATTTGATTACGGGCTGGGGACCAGCTGTCGTCATCCGGTGCAGATTGCCATTGGCGAGCCTGAGGAACTGGAGAGCCTGCGGCTGGTAAGTAACAGCACCAGCCTGGGCTTCTGTTATCTCACCCTGAAACAGAGCGACCGGATGAGTGAACTGCAGGCACGACGGCTAATCAATATCATCCATCTCTCAACGCTGCTGCATACGCTCCCGCTGAACGAAGGGTTGATTACCCCAACAGAAGAGCTGCTTCCAGGCCTGCCTATTCCCCGGTGGCCGGATTTAACGCACGTTCCTTTACCGGCAGCGTTAACCCTCGTTTACCATTTGCCCGTTGAGTTACACACCATGGCAAACCAGCTAAAACAGTATCTTGCGCAGCAGGACTGCGAACTGACCGTTATCTTTCACGATGCGAAGACGTGGGACGGGTGTCCGCAGCTAGCCGATGCGGACATGATGATGGGGGACAGGCTGATTGGCGAAGCGCCGGAGTACACGCTTGAACAGTGGCTTCGGTGCGATACCCTCTGGCCGCATCTGCTAAGCGCGCCGCAAGTTGCGCATCTGCAGGCCACGCTGGATGCCGTTCAGACTCAGGCCGATGAGCAGGCAAGATACGCTGGCCTGAGAGCCATCTTTACCCGGCTGATGGATAATGCGGTGCTGACGCCGCTGTTTAACTACCAGTATCAAATTAGCGCGCCACCGGGAGTAAACGGAATACGACTGAATACCCGTGGCTGGTTTGATTTCACTGAAGCCTGGCTTCCAGCCCCCCGGTCGTGAAGAAGCTGGTCGTCGCCGAAGTCAGACGGTAACATAATGTTTTTACCGTAACTGTCGAGATGATTTATGAAACGTGCCGTCGTCGTGTTCAGCGGAGGACAAGATTCCACTACCTGCCTGGTTCAGGCGCTTCACCAGTACGATGAAGTGCATTGTGTCACTTTCGATTATGGCCAGCGCCATCGCGCTGAAATCGACGTTGCCCGCGAACTGGCGCTGAAACTGGGCGCACGCGCGCATAAGGTGCTGGACGTCACGCTGTTAAACGAACTGGCCGTCAGCAGCCTCACTCGCGACAGTATTCCTGTTCCTGATTACACACCTGACGCCAGCGGTATTCCCAATACCTTTGTGCCGGGCCGTAATATTCTTTTTCTGACCCTGACGGCCATCTACGCCTACCAGGTGCAAGCCGAAGCGGTGATCACCGGCGTTTGCGAAACCGACTTCTCCGGTTACCCAGACTGCCGCGACGAGTTTGTGAAAGCGCTCAATCACGCAGTAAATCTGGGGATGGCCAAGGAGACGCGCTTTGAAACGCCGCTAATGTGGCTTGATAAAGCGGAAACCTGGGCACTGGCGGACTACTGGGGCAAGTTGGATCTGGTTCGCAGCGAAACCCTGACCTGCTACAACGGCATCAAGGGCGACGGATGCGGCCAGTGCGCCGCCTGTAACCTGCGTGCCAATGGCTTGAATCACTACCTAGCAGATAAAGCCGGTGTGATGGCCGCGATGCAGAAAAAAACCGGGCTGAAATAAACTTACTTCACTGTGCTATCGCACTGATAAAGTCGACAGCACAGGCATTCAGATAAATGCTCCCTACACGATCATCAGCTCCAGCTTTTCCCGCAGTTCCCCTTCCAGCGGCAGTGCTTTCTGCGTTTTCAGATCGATACAAACGAAGGTGATCAGCGCATCGGCTACCACCTGCCCTTCCGGATCCAGCGTCACGACCTGGCTGAGCACGCCGCTCTTCCCGTTTAGCTGTTGCACCTGGCTGGTCACTGTAAGCACATCCCCCAGTACGGCCGGGCGACGGTAGTTGATATTGATGTTGACGACCACGAACGCGATGTTGTGCGCGGTCAGCCATTGAAAGCTTTCGCTGTTTTCCAGCCCGTCCCAGCGCGCCTCTTCCAGAAATTCGAGATAGCGGGCATTATTCACGTGCTGGTAAACATCAAGATGAAAACCGCGTACTTTGATTTTTGTCTGCATAGCGCAATAGCCTTTACTGTTGTTATAGGATAAGAGGTCAAGACTGGTATGACCTCTTTATCCTGGCAAACTTTTGCTGCTGTGCAAGTAAAACTGAGATTACAACGTCAGGTGTGAGAGGTTGCGCTCAACCAGTGAACTGCCCATCCCCGGAACCTGCCTGAGGTCGTCAACCGTTTTAAACGGGCCGTACTCTTCACGGTAGCTGACGATAGCCTGCGCTTTTTTGAGCCCTACGCCGTTCATCACGCGGGCGAGATCTTCAGCCGAGGCCGTATTGATGCTGACGCGTGTACCGTCATCCTCTGTACTTTTTCCAGGTTCGGCGGCTTTGGTTTGAGCAGATGCCTGTGTAGCGGGGTCAGTTTTACTCTGTACAGACTGCGTTTTGGCTGCGGGGGACGCCGCCAGTGCGCTTGCGCTCATTCCGGTAGTGGCAATAGCCAGTGTGATTAGCAGTGCTTTGATTCCACATTTCATGCTGTTATCTCCTTGTTTGTTGACAGCCATGTCACCATAGCCGTCAGCCAAAGGAGGCTCAAACATGCGTTTGCAGAAATGGAAAAGGCCGCGAAAGCGGCCTTCAGGGTTTGCAGAGCGTTACGAAAATCTGCGAGCAGATACGTAATTATTGCTGCTGAGTGATGGCATCGCCCAGCTTGATTTTGGCTTCTTTACGCAGGTTGCTCATCATCGCTTCGAAAGCAATCTGGGCATTGTTCTGAGTGATACCCTGAACCATTGCTTTCTTTTGCGCTTCTGGCATGGTGCCGGCTTTCACTTCATCCAGCGCCAGCAGAACAACGTTCCCCTGCATGTCGGTTGTTGTCCCGAAGCTCGGTTTGTCTTTCGCTGGCAGGCTCAGACCAAACACAGCCTGGCTGATTGGGTCCTGACCGGTACGGCTCAGCGTTTTCGCGTCACCGAAGCTCAGACCCGCCGCTTTCAGGGCGTCATCTTTACCGGCTTTCAGGTCAGCCAGGATCTTCTCAGCATCCAGTTTTGCCTGCTGTTCCGCTTTGCTATGTTTAACCTGCGCCACAACCTGATCTTTCACTTCCGCCAGCGGTTTTACCGCTTCAGGCTTGTGCTCGCTCACGCGCAGAACAAACGCACGGTCACCGTCAACGGTAATGATATCGGAGTTGCTGCCCGGCGTACCGTTCTCGCCCACCAGACCACCGTTGAAGATGGCATCCGAAACCGGTTTGAAGTTCAGCTCTTCCGGCAGGTTGTCACGGCCAAACCAGCCGGTCTCAACCGCTTTCACGCCAGCAGCCTGCTCTGCACCAGCCAGAGATTCGTTGTCGTTGCTCGCCGCATCGCTCACTTTCTGCTGCAGGGCATAGTACGCATCAAGCGCTTTTTCCTGCTTCACTTTGGCGGCGATATCATCACGCACCTCAGCCAGAGGTTTGGTTTTAGCGGCTTCGATATCATCCAGACGCGCAACCAGGAAGCCAACGGACGATTTAATCACACCCGACAGCTGGCCCTTGTCTTTCAGACCGGCATTTTTCAGCTCATCCGGCGTAGTCGCCGCTTCCAGCCAGCCCATATCGCCGCCATTTTTGGCAGAGATGATGTCGGTGGATTTTGCTTTCGCGACGGTGGCGAAATCTGCGCCTTTGTTCAGCTCATCCAGCACCGCTTTGGCATCGGCTTCGGTTTTGGTCTGAATCACGCTGTAGCGGTTACGCTGCGGCTGAGTGAACTGATCCTGATGCTGATCGTAGTAAGACTGGATTTCTGCATCAGTCGCAGTTTCCTGCAACGCAGCAGCATCCAGCTTGATATAGCTCACGCGGAACTGCTCAGGTGCAACAAAGCTATTTTTATTCTGCTCGTACCAGGCGTTAACCTCTGCGTCGCTCACCTGCTGCTTAGCCGCGAGCGCATTCACATCAATGGTCGCCTGACGCACAACACGCTGCTGTGCCACCAGGGCTGCCAGTTCGTCAGTTTCACCTTTGAGCATGAAATCAGTACCAACCACCGCATTGATAAGCTGTTGCGTCGTCAGCTGGTTACGCAGCGCCTGCGCGTATTGATCGGCCGTCATGCCCATCTGATTCACAATGCTGTTATAGCGAGCATTGTCGAACTTGCCGTTAGACTGGAAAGCCTGAGTCGAGAAGATGGCTTTTTTAACCTGCTCGTCGCTGATACCCAGACCCAGTTTTTTGGCATATTGATCGAGGAGCGCTTCGTCAATCAGGCGGTTCAGCGTCTGCTGGCGCAGGGTTTTCATGTATCCTTCGTTCGCAGCCAGCTCAGAGAATTGGTCGCCCAGCTGTTGCTGCATACGGTTACGTTCACCGGCAAACGCGTTCTCGAACTGACCGCGGCTGATTTCCTGGCCGTTCACTTTTGCGGCATAATTTGCGCCACCGCCGATAAGGTAACTGCTCACGCCGGTCAATATGAACGACACGATAATGATACCGAAAATAATCTTGAGCACGAGACTGTTAGCAGCCGTGCGTAAGCTGTCCATCATGGTGTAACAACACTCCGCTGTAGGTGACTGGTTACCCGACGCTAACGGAAAATCCTGACCGTCGCGCGTAAAGGCGTATTGTGACAAGAAAACGGGGCGATTGTCAGCCCACAACTCGCATAAACTCGCACAAATCAGGTCTGGACAAATAAAAAAGGCACATCAAATGATGCGCCCTTGTACTTTTCGGCTTCCCTGAAACGGGAAAGCAATCAGTTTACTGCGTCTTTCAGCGCTTTACCTGCACGGAAACCCGGCACTTTAGCGGCAGCAATGGTGATCTCTTTACCGGTCTGAGGGTTGCGGCCAGTACGGGCAGCACGCTCTTTAACAGCAAAAGTACCGAAGCCTACCAGTGCAACGTCGTCCCCAGCCTGCAGAGATTCAGTAACAGAAGCAATTAATGCATCTAACGCACGTCCAGCTGCAGCTTTAGAAATATCAGCACCAGCAGCAATTTTGTCAATCAGTTGAGATTTATTCACTGTTCTCTTCCTCTCTTTATAATTTATATCGCGCCTGAATCCTTCACAACGCGACCGCGCAGCAGTTATATCAGGCCTGCCATGACCTTACAACACCCGTTGTTGATGGCTGACCTAATCAGCAATCTAAATTAGCTATACAAAAAAAGGCTGGCAAGTGCGAAATGACTTACCAGCCTTGTTTTTATTGACGCTCTTTGCGCGAGGTCACTATTTTGCAGTCACAACCTGCATTCCGGAGGGTTCATTCTGCAATGCGAGAGTAAGAACCTCCTCAATTCGCTTAACAGGATGGATCTGCAGATCGGCAATCACGTTGTCAGGAATCTCTTCCAGATCGCGTTTATTTTCGTAAGGAATCAATACGGTTTTGATCCCACCACGATGTGCCGCCAGCAGTTTTTCTTTTAACCCACCAATTGGCAGAACCTGACCACGCAGGGTAATTTCACCGGTCATTGCGACATCAGCGCGCACCGGGTTACCTGTGAGACAGGAGACCAGCGCGGTACACATCGCGATACCGGCGCTTGGGCCATCTTTCGGCGTTGCCCCTTCCGGGACGTGAACGTGAATGTCGCGTTTTTCGTAGAAATCCGGGTTGATCCCCAGTTTCTCCGCACGTGCGCGAACCACGGTCAAGGCCGCCTGGATGGACTCCTGCATGACTTCACCCAAAGAACCGGTGTAGGTCAGCTTACCTTTACCTGGCACACAGGCGGTTTCGATGGTCAGCAGATCGCCGCCCACTTCCGTCCATGCCAGACCGGTGACCTGACCCACGCGGTTTTCGTTGTCCGCACGACCATAGTCGAAACGCTGAACGCCCAGATAGGCATGCAGATTGTCGCCGTTAATGGTGATGTGCTTCAGGCTCTTATCCAGCAGCAGCTGTTTCACCGCTTTACGGCACAGTTTCGAGATTTCACGCTCAAGGCTACGCACGCCCGCTTCGCGAGTGTAGTAGCGAATGATGCCGATAATCGCGCTGTCCTCGACGGTCAGTTCGTTGGCTTTCAATGCGTTACGCTCAATCTGTTTCGGCAGCAGATGCTGCTTCGCAATATTCAGCTTCTCGTCTTCGGTATAACCAGACAGACGGATCACTTCCATCCGATCCAGCAGCGGAGCCGGAATGTTCATGGAGTTGGAGGTCGCCACGAACATCACATCGCTCAGATCGTAGTCCACTTCCAGGTAGTGATCGCTGAACGCCACGTTCTGTTCTGGATCAAGTACTTCCAGCAGAGCCGAGGCCGGATCGCCACGCATATCCGACGACATTTTGTCGATCTCATCGAGCAGGAACAGCGGGTTTTTAACCCCAACTTTCGCCATCTTCTGGATCAATTTACCCGGCATAGAACCGATGTAGGTACGACGGTGACCGCGGATTTCCGCTTCGTCGCGTACGCCACCCAGCGCCATACGGATATATTTACGTCCGGTCGCTTTCGCAATGGACTGGCCCAGAGAGGTTTTACCTACCCCTGGCGGTCCAACCAGACAGAGGATTGGGCCTTTCAGTTTGTTTACACGGCTTTGTACCGCGAGGTACTCAAGGATGCGGTCTTTAACACGCTCCAGGCCGTAGTGGTCGGTATCCAGGATCTCCTGCGCCTGACGCAGGTCTTTTTTGACCTTGCTGCGGGCATTCCACGGCACCTGAACCATCCACTCGATGTAGCCACGCACCACCGTCGCTTCAGCCGACATCGGAGACATCATTTTCAGCTTCTGCAGTTCAGCTTCCGCTTTCTCTTTGGCCTCTTTCGGCATTTTTGCCGCGTCGATCTTACGCTTCAGCGCTTCGTTTTCGTCCGGCGCGTCGTCCATCTCGCCGAGTTCTTTCTGAATGGCTTTCATTTGCTCATTCAGATAGTACTCACGCTGCGATTTTTCCATCTGCTTTTTCACGCGGTTGCGAATACGCTTCTCAACCTGCAGCAGATCGATTTCAGACTCCATCATCGCCATCAGATATTCCAGACGTTCGTTAACGTCGGACATCTCCAGCACGGACTGTTTGTCCGCCAGCTTCAGCGGCATATGCGCTGCGATGGTGTCCGCCAGACGTGCGGGATCGTCGATGCTGTTCAGCGACGTCAGCACTTCTGGTGGGATTTTCTTGTTCAGCTTGATATAGCCTTCAAACTGGCTAATCGCGGTGCGCACCAGCACTTCCTGCTCGCGCTCATCAAGCTGAGGCGAATCAAGGTACTCTGCCTTGGCAGAGAAATGTTCGCCATTGTCAGACAGGGTGGTAATACGCGCACGCTGCAGGCCTTCTACCAGCACCTTAACGGTGCCGTCAGGCAGCTTCAGCATCTGCAAAATAGAGGCCACGGTCCCGACGGTGAAAAGATCGTTTACACCCGGCTCATCCGTCGAAGCTTCCTTCTGCGCAACCAACATGATTTTTTTATCATGATCCATGGCGGCTTCGAGGCAACGGATAGATTTTTCCCGCCCTACAAATAAGGGTATGACCATGTGCGGATAAACCACCACATCGCGCAACGGCAATACGGGGATTTCAATGCGTTCAGAACGCTCAGGATTCATAGAGCTCTCTCTTAGTTTAGTGTCCGCCAGGTAAACTGGTCATGTAACTGTGCTTCACACAACCATTAACATGTAATCCAGTATATGGGGATGTTTCCCACACATTCAACGCCATGAATACGGAAAAAGTAAAGGGGAGATAAAATCCCCCCTTTTTGATTAACTGCTTGTATGATTTGGTGAATTATTCGCCAGATGCCTGCTGCGCTTCCGGTTTCCCGTAAATCAGCAGCGGCTTGCTTTGACCACCGATAACGGACTCGTCGATAACCACTTTTTCGACATCTTCCATGGAAGGCAGGTCGTACATGGTATCAAGCAGCGCCGCTTCAACGATGGAACGCAGACCACGGGCACCGGTTTTACGGATCATCGCTTTCTTCGCAATCGCATCCAGCGCTTCATCACGGAATTCCAGCTCAACGCCTTCCAGGTTAAACAGCGCCTGATACTGCTTGGTCAGCGCGTTTTTCGGCTCTTTCAGGATCTGGATCAGCGCTTCTTCACTCAGTTCATTCAGCGTGGCCACAACCGGCAGACGCCCAATGAATTCTGGGATCAGACCAAACTTGATCAGATCTTCTGGTTCAACCTGAGACAGCAGTTCGCCTTCGTTCGCTTTCTCGGATTTGGCTTTCACCGTTGCGCCAAAACCAATGCCGGAACCGGTTTCAACACGGTGGGAGATAACTTTATCCAGACCGGCGAAAGCACCGCCACAGATGAACAGGATCTTGGAGGTATCAACCTGCAGGAACTCCTGCTGCGGATGTTTACGGCCACCCTGCGGGGGCACTGCGGCAACGGTCCCTTCGATCAGCTTCAGCAATGCCTGCTGTACACCTTCCCCTGATACGTCACGGGTGATAGACGGGTTGTCTGATTTACGGGAGATCTTGTCGATCTCATCGATATAGACGATCCCGCGCTGGGCTTTCTGTACGTCGTAATCGCACTTCTGCAGCAATTTCTGGATGATGTTTTCCACATCTTCACCCACGTAACCGGCTTCGGTCAGGGTGGTGGCATCCGCCATGGTGAACGGCACATCCAGCAGGCGCGCGAGCGTTTCAGCCAGCAGCGTTTTACCGGAACCGGTTGGGCCGATCAGCAGAATGTTACTTTTACCCAGCTCTACGCCATTGCTGGTATCACCGTTACGCAGGCGTTTGTAGTGGTTATATACCGCTACCGCCAGCACTTTCTTAGCCTGCTCCTGACCGATGACATAGTCATCAAGATGATGACGAATTTCATGCGGTGTCGGCAGCGCGCTACGCTCGCGGTGAGGCGCTACTTCTTTAATCTCTTCGCGAATGATGTCATTACATAAATCAACACATTCGTCGCAGATATACACGGACGGCCCGGCAATCAGTTTACGCACTTCATGCTGGCTTTTGCCGCAAAAAGAGCAGTACAGCAGTTTGCCCGAACCATCTTTGCGTTTATCTGTCATGAGTCCAAACCTCTTTTTAAGTTCTTTGTGCCGCACATGACGACGCAAATGCCATTTTCAGACGCAAGCTGCTCTCAAGCAGAGTGCCGCTTTACCTTAGTATAGCGGCACACTCGCGTCGCGGGCATCAATTACGATGGGTCAAAATGGAGTCGACTAAGCCGTACTCAACTGCCTCTGAAGCAGAGAGGAAGCGATCGCGCTCGGTATCGCGCTCGATCTGCTCAAGAGATTGACCCGTATGCTGCGCCATAAGTTCATTCATGCGCGCTTTTACTTTTAGAATTTCGCGGGCGTGGATTTCGATATCCGTCGCCTGCCCCTGGTAACCACCCAGCGGCTGGTGAATCATCACGCGGGAATTCGGCAGGCAGAAACGTTTGCCTTTTGCCCCTGCGGTTAACAGGAAGGCACCCATAGATGCTGCCTGACCCATACAGATAGTGCTCACATCAGGCTTGATGAATTGCATGGTGTCATAAATGGACATACCTGCCGTAATCACGCCGCCTGGGGAGTTAATGTACAGGTAAATGTCTTTTTCCGGGTTTTCCGCTTCCAGAAACAGCATCTGCGCCACGATCAGGTTCGCCATGTGGTCTTCCACCTGGCCGGTCAGAAAGATAACGCGTTCCTTGAGCAGACGGGAATAGATATCAAAAGAACGCTCACCACGTGAGGTCTGTTCAATAACCATTGGCACCAGAGCCATATGGGGTGCAAAGTTATCTCGTTCGCCACTGTATGACATTTCCGTCTCCTGGATCAAAATTGAAAACACCTGCTGTACTGATTGTAACCTTACGGACGGATTATCAGCCAGTCTCATTCATCTGATTACACACTTATGGGGTTTACATTGCCCTATTTCAAGCATAACAACCTTTTGTTGTTACGCTAACACCGAAAGGGCGTTTTAGCACCCTTCCTGGACTATTGGTGCGATAAAAAAAACCCGTTGCCGGAAGGCAACGGGTTTTTGTTCAAACTTTAAACCTTCGGGGCGAAATTACGCCTGCTGGTTCATCAGTTCGTTGAAAGAGGTCGCTTTTTCGGTCACTTTCGCTTTCGCCAGTACCGCTTCAACAGCCTGCTCTTCCAGGGCAACATTACGCATGTTGTCCATCAGCTCTTTGTTCTTACCGTAGAACTCGATAACTTCTGATGGATCTTCGTATGCAGAAGCCATCTCTTCGATCAGGCCTTTCACACGCTCTTCGTCAGCTTTCAGCTCGTGAGTACGAATCACTTCGCCCAGCAGCAGACCAACAACAACGCGGCGTTTTGCCTGCTCTTCGAACAGCTCGCGTGGCAGTTCCATCGCTTGCTGCTGGTTGCCACCGAAACGCTGTGCAGCCTGACGACGCAGTACGTCGATTTCGCTGTCGATCAGCGCAGCTGGAACGTCGATTTCGTTCGCCTTCACCAGACCTTCGATAGCCTGAGATTTCACACGGTTACGCACAGCACCGTTCAGCTCGCGTTCCATGTTTTTACGTACTTCAGTACGCAGACCAGCAACAGAACCATCTTCCACGCCGAAACGCTTGATGAATTCTTCAGTCAGTTCTGGCAGTTCGCGCTCTTCCACTTTCTTCAGGTTGATGACGAACTTCGCTGCTTTACCTTTCAGGTTTTCAGCGTGGTACTCTTCAGGGAAGGTCACGTCGATGGTGAACTCTTCGCCCGCTTTGTGGCCTTTGATACCGTCTTCGAAGCCCGGGATCATACGACCCTGACCCATTGCCAGTACGAAGTCAGTCGCTTTGCCGCCTTCGAACTCTTCGCCGTCTACAGAACCGGTGAAGTCGATGGTGACGCGGTCTTCAGCGTCAACAGCGCCTTCTTTCTCTTTCCAGTTAGCCTGCTGCTTACGCAGGGTATCCAGCATGCCGTCAACATCTTCGTCGGTCACGGAAACAATCGGTTTTTCAACTTCGATAGATTCCAGACCTTTCAGTTCTACTTCCGGATACACTTCGAACTCTACAGAGTAGGTGAAGTCTTCGCCCAGTTTGTATTCGCCTGGAACGTAGTTCGGCGCACCGGCCGGATTGATCTTTTCTTTGATGATCGCATCGATAAAGTTGCGGCTCATCAGTTCACCCAGCACATCCTGACGCACGGAAGCGCCATAACGCTGAGCAACAACATTCATTGGTACTTTGCCCTTACGGAAGCCGTCAATACGTACTTTTTTTGCTACGTTGACCAGCTCGCTTTTCACAGCAGTTTCGATGCTGTCAGCAGCGATAGTAATCGTTACACGGCGGCCAAGGCCTTGAGTGGTTTCAACTGAAACTTGCATCTTGTTACCTCAAAAAAATCACAGTGCTCGGTCAACTCTGAATCTGTCTGTTTTCCGGGATGCTCTCTTAGTGCAGATTCACATTCCCTGTCGCCAGAATCATCCCGAAGACATTCAATAAGACGCGGCATTATAGCGGCATCACTTAGGTGAGTCGAGAACGGTTGGGGCATGTTGCTGCGGCTTTTTTCACACTTTAAGGCTATTTTTAGCCTTAAAATCGCACCATCCGCTCAAAACTCAGACAAAACAAAACGGCCCGAAGGCCGTTTTGAGGAAATCTGTAAGCAACATACTGGAAAAACTCCAGCGGTTGCAAATCCGATTTATCAGGCGATGGTGCCTGCACCGCGACAAGGCGGGGATGCAAAAACCGTATCCTGCAAGCCTTCCCACTCCTTAATGGTGTAGGTATGCAATGCCAGCGCATGTACGGTTGTGGAGAGTTCTTCCGTCAAGGTGCTGTAGATCAAGCGGTGTCGGTTCAGGAAACGTTCTCCCGTGAAGCGATCGCTAACCAGAACCACTTTGAAGTGGCTTTCAGAACCTGCCGGCACGTTATGACGATAGCTTTCGTCGACGACTTCGAGGAACACAGGGTTGAACGCTGCCCTTAATTTATCTTCTATCTGCTCACGTATCATCATGAAATTACTCCTCCGACAACGCCAGGATGTCACCCATCCCTTTAAATGTTAGCCGCTTTTACCGGTTCCATTACAACAAGACAACAAATATTTAGCTTTCGTCTTATTTTCTCATTCAAACGAATGAAGTTCACTGTGAGGCTCATACGTTTTGTCACACACAGGTTGAGAAAAAGGGCGAACTGGTCAGTTTTCAGACAAGGCGATGAATTTACATGCGTTGACCACTTCCCCTGGCCGTTAGCGATGTTATGATGGCGGCAATTTTTCTCTCTATATGCTTACGATTCGTTGAGAACCCGAAAATGTTAAAAAAACTCTTCTTTCCTTTGGTAGCCCTCTTTATGCTGGCAGGCTGCGCTACCCCGCCAACAACTATTGATGTCTCACCAAAAATCACGCTGCCTCAGCAGGATCCAAGCCTGATGGGCGTGACCGTGAGCATTAACGGTGCCGATCAGCGTCAGGATCAGGCCCTGGCGAAAGTGACCCGCGACAACCAACTGGTGACGTTGACCGCTTCCCGTGACCTGCGTTTCCTGCTGCAGGAAGTGCTGGAGAAACAGATGACCTCTCGTGGTTACATGATTGGCCCAAGCGGCGCGGTTGATCTGCAGATCATCGTTAACAACCTGTACGCTGACGTTTCCCAGGGTAACGTGCGCTACAACATCTCCACCAAAGCGGACATCGCCATCATCGCTACCGCGAAGAACGGCAACAAGATGACCAAAAACTATCGTGCCAGCTACTCCGTAGAAGGTGCTTTCCAGGCCTCTAACCAAAACATTGCGAACGCCGTAAACAGCGTGCTGACCGATACCATCGCCGATATGGCGCAGGACACCAGCATTCACGACTTTATCAAGCAAAACGCGCGTTAATCCTGCTGACTGACCCGGTGTTCTACCGGGTCAGTTTTTAAGAACATGTCCAGTCATTACTTACGCATTTTCCAGCAACCCAAATCAGCCATTCTGCTGATCCTTGGCTTTGCCTCCGGTTTACCCCTCGCGCTCACTTCCGGCACGTTGCAGGCCTGGATGACGGTTGAGAATATCGATCTCAAAACCATTGGCTTCTTCTCGCTCGTCGGCCAGGCGTATGTCTTTAAGTTCCTGTGGTCGCCGGTGATGGATCGCTACACCCCGCCGTTCCTGGGCCGTCGTCGTGGCTGGCTGGTGATGACGCAGGTCCTGCTGTTGCTGGCCATTGCCGCCATGGGATTCCTTGAGCCGTCGACACAGCTTCGCTGGATGGCGGCGCTTGCGGTGGTGATCGCCTTCTGTTCCGCGTCACAGGATATCGTGTTTGATGCCTGGAAAACGGACGTGTTACCCGCAGAAGAGCGTGGAGCCGGTGCGGCCATCAGCGTGCTGGGCTATCGCCTCGGCATGTTGGTATCTGGTGGGCTGGCGCTGTGGCTGGCTGACCGTTATCTGGGCTGGCAGGGCATGTACTGGCTGATGGCCGCCCTGCTGATCCCGTGCATTATTGCCACCCTCCTCGCCCCTGAACCGAGCGACGTGATCCCGGTCCCCCGTTCTCTGGAGCAGGCCGTTGCCGAACCGCTGCGTGATTTCTTTGGCCGCAACAATGCCTGGCTGATCCTGCTGCTCATCGTCCTTTATAAGCTGGGTGATGCCTTCGCGATGAGCCTGACCACCACGTTCCTGATCCGCGGCGTCGGGTTCGATGCCGGTGAAGTGGGAGTGGTTAACAAAACCCTCGGGCTCTTTGCCACTATCGTCGGCGCACTTTACGGCGGGGTGTTGATGCAGCGCCTGACCTTGTTCCGGGCATTGCTGATCTTCGGCATTCTGCAGGGGGCGTCTAACGCGGGTTACTGGCTGCTGTCGATTACCGATAAACATATGATTAGCATGGCGGCAGCAGTGTTCTTTGAGAACCTGTGTGGCGGAATGGGTACCGCGGCGTTTGTCGCCCTGCTGATGACGCTCTGCAACAAGTCGTTTTCTGCAACGCAGTTCGCCCTGCTCTCGGCGCTTTCTGCCGTGGGCCGCGTATATGTGGGGCCGATTGCCGGTTGGTTTGTTGAAGCGCACGGTTGGCCAACGTTTTATCTCTTCTCCGTGGTTGCAGCCGTGCCAGGCATTTTATTGTTGCTGGTCTGCCGCCAGACGCTGGAATATACCCAGCGAACAGAACACTTTATGCCGCGAACGGAATATCAGCGCGCCTACCGTTTTGCGCTACGCCTGTTAATGGTGGGATGTCTGGCGCTGGGGTTATGGCTCGTGGTGCTTATCATCAATGCCACTACCCCCCTGGTGCTTCCTCTTGAAGCCCTTCTCCTTGATGTCGGCGCCCTGCTGGCGGTCGTCGGGATCCTGCTCGGTGGGTTGCTCGATTTTCTGGCTCTGCGTAAAACGCAGACAACCTGAAGATAAAAGCGAAAGGTTATTTCCCGTTGTAATCACCGGCCGAAATTATAACGGTGAAATAACCGACAAACGCTAAAAAAAATATTTGTTGTTTTGTGCGGGATAGGATTCGGAAATTATTGGAGCCATTTCTTTCAGGCTATTTTTCATTAAACGATTCAGCTTGGGAAAGATTGAATTTTCGTTTTTTAATTGTCTTTTTATTGATAATTAATTGTTAATTTTTTGTTTATTTTTAACAATGGTTATACCAATTGCCCCTTTTAGGGTATGCTTGGGGGTCCTTTCGTTATAAAGCCCATGCCATGCGGCTTCGGTCATAAAAACCGACATAATTTGCAACACTTGTGACATGTGCGGCAGAACCCGGTAACACCTTCCTGACACAGGCCTAATGATGTTTACAGTAATGTAACCTTCCCGTAAAATGCCCCCACACTTTAAACGCCACCAGACTCCCGTGGAATTGAGGTCGTTAAATGAGACTCAGGAAATACAATAAAAGTTTGGGATGGTTGTCATTATTCGCAGGCACTGTATTACTCAGTGGCTGCGATTCTGCACTACTTGACCCCAAAGGACAGATTGGACTGGAACAACGTTCACTGATACTGACGGCATTTGGCCTGATGTTGATTGTGGTTATTCCAGCCATTTTGATGGCTGTTGGTTTCGCCTGGAAGTATCGTGCGAGCAATAAAGATGCGAAGTATAGCCCTAACTGGTCACACTCCAATAAAGTGGAAGCTGTGGTCTGGACGGTTCCTATTCTGATCATCCTGTTCCTCGCTGTGCTGACCTGGAAAACCACTCACGCACTTGAGCCAAGCAAACCGCTGGTTCACGATGAAAAACCAATTACCATCGAAGTGGTCTCCATGGACTGGAAATGGTTCTTCATCTATCCAGAGCAGGGCATTGCTACCGTGAATGAAATCGCCTTCCCGGCGAACACTCCGGTTCAGTTCAAAGTGACCTCCAACTCCGTAATGAACTCCTTCTTCATCCCACGTCTGGGTAGCCAGATTTACGCGATGGCTGGTATGCAGACCAACCTGCACCTGATCGCGAATGAAGCAGGCACCTATGATGGTATCTCCGCCAGCTATAGCGGCCCGGGCTTCTCAGGTATGAAGTTCAAAGCTATTGCGACGCCGGACCGTGCCGCTTTCGACCAATGGGTTGCAAAAGCGAAGCAGTCTCCAAACACCATGTCTGACATGGCGGCGTTCGAAAAAGTGGCTGCACCTAGCGAATACAACAAGGTGGAGTACTTCTCTAACGTGAAACCTGATTTGTTCAAAGACGTTATTGGCAAATTTATGGATCACGGCAAGAGCATGGACATGACCCAGCCTGAAGGCGAGCATAGCGCACATGAAGGTATGGAAGGCATGGACATGAGCCACGCGGAAACCGCTCACTAAGGGGCCGAGGAAGAAAATGTTCGGAAAATTGACACTGGATGCAGTGCCCTACCATGAACCGATTATCATGGTTACGGTGGCTGCCATTATCATCGGTGGCGCGGCCTTACTGGCCTTGATCACTTACTTCGGTAAGTGGAGCTACCTGTGGAACGAGTGGCTGACTTCGGTTGACCACAAAAAACTCGGTATCATGTACTGCATCGTCGGTATCGTCATGTTAATTCGTGGCTTTGCGGATGCGATCATGATGCGTAGCCAGCAGGCACTCGCGTCTGCGGGTGAAGCCGGCTTCCTGCCACCGCACCACTACGACCAGATCTTTACCGCTCACGGCGTTATCATGATCTTCTTCGTGGCGATGCCGCTGGTTATCGGTCTGATGAACGTTGTCGTTCCGCTGCAAATTGGCGCGCGCGACGTTGCGTTCCCGTTCCTGAACAACCTGAGCTTCTGGTTTACGGTTGTCGGCGTTATCCTGGTTAACCTGTCACTGGGCGTGGGCGAATTCGCTCAGACCGGCTGGCTGGCTTACCCACCGCTGTCAGGAATTGAGTACAGCCCGGGCGTTGGCGTTGACTACTGGATTTGGGCGCTTCAGCTCTCCGGTGTCGGTACCACCCTGACCGGTATCAACTTCTTCGTGACCATCCTGAAGATGCGTGCGCCTGGTATGACCATGTTCAAGATGCCGGTATTTACCTGGGCATCTCTGTGCGCCAACGTACTGATTATCGCATCCTTCCCAATTCTAACCGTCACCATCGCGCTGCTGACCCTGGACCGCTACCTGGGCACCCATTTCTTCACGAATGACATGGGTGGCAACATGATGATGTACATCAACCTGATTTGGGCCTGGGGTCACCCGGAAGTGTACATTCTGGTTCTGCCTGTCTTCGGTGTGTTCTCCGAAATCGCAGCAACCTTCTCGCGTAAACGTCTGTTTGGTTACACCTCTCTGGTGTGGGCAACCGTCTGTATTACCGTTCTGTCGTTCATCGTTTGGCTGCACCACTTCTTTACTATGGGTGCGGGCGCGAACGTAAACGCCTTCTTCGGTATTACCACCATGATTATCGCCATCCCTACCGGGGTGAAGATCTTCAACTGGCTGTTCACCATGTACCAGGGCCGTATCGTGTTCCACTCAGCGATGCTGTGGACCATCGGCTTCATCGTCACCTTCTCCGTAGGTGGGATGACCGGCGTACTGTTGGCGGTACCGGGTGCTGACTTCGTTCTGCACAACAGTCTGTTCCTGATTGCGCACTTCCATAACGTTATCATCGGTGGCGTGGTCTTCGGCTGCTTCGCTGGCGTAACCTACTGGTGGCCAAAAGCGTTCGGCTTCACGCTGAACGAGAAATGGGGTAAACGCGCGTTCTGGTTCTGGATCATTGGCTTCTTCGTAGCATTTATGCCGCTGTACGTGCTGGGCTTCATGGGTATGACCCGTCGTCTGAGCCAGCAGATCGATCCGCAGTTCCACCCAATGCTGATGGTTGCAGCGGGCGGTGCCGCGCTGATTGCCTGCGGTATTCTGTGCCAGCTGATTCAGTACTACGTGTCCATCCGTGACCGTAACCTGAACCGCGACCTGACCGGTGACCCATGGGGTGGCCGTACGCTGGAGTGGGCGACCTCTTCTCCACCTCCGTTCTATAACTTTGCCGTAGTGCCGCACATTCACGAACGTGATGCATTCTGGGAAATGAAAGAAAAAGGTGAAGCGTACAAGCAACCTGACCATTACGAAGAGATCCATATGCCGAAAAACAGCGCAGCGGGCATCGTGATTGCCGCTTTCGCAACGGTATTTGGTTTCGCAATGATCTGGCACATCTGGTGGATGGCGATTGTTGGCTTCGCTGGCATCGTAATCAGCTGGATTGTGAAGAGCTTTGACGAGGACGTGGACTACTACGTACCAGTCCGTGAAGTTGAAAAGCTGGAAAATCAGCATTTCGACGAGATTTCTAAAGCGGGGCTGAAAAATGGCAACTGATACTCTGGCGCACTCGACTGCCCACGCGCATGAACATGCGCACCACGATACAGGACCGACGAAAGTCTTCGGGTTCTGGATCTACCTGATGAGCGACTGCATTCTGTTCTGCTGTCTGTTCGCAACCTATGCCGTTCTGGTGAACGGCACAGCGGGCGGCCCGACCGGCAAGGACATTTTTGAACTGCCGTTCGTTCTGGTTGAAACCGCACTGCTGTTATTCAGCTCCATCACCTACGGCATGGCGGCTATCGCCATGTACAAAAACAACAAGAGCCTGGTTGTCTCCTGGCTGGCGTTGACCTGGTTGTTTGGTGCTGGATTCATAGGGATGGAAATCTATGAATTCCATCACCTGATTATGGAAGGCTTCGGGCCGGATCGCAGTGGCTTCCTGTCTGCGTTCTTCGCACTGGTCGGTACCCACGGTCTGCACGTGACCTCCGGTCTGATCTGGATGGCGGTTCTGATGTTCCAGATCTCCCGTCGCGGCCTGACCAGCACTAACCGTACCCGTATCATGTGCCTGAGCCTGTTCTGGCACTTCCTGGACGTGGTGTGGATCTGTGTGTTCTCTGTTGTCTATCTGATGGGGGCGATGTAATGAGTCATTCAAACGATCATGGCGCTTCCCACGGTAGCGTAAAAACCTACATGACAGGTTTTATCCTGTCGATCATCCTGACGGTGATCCCGTTCTGGATGGTGATGAGCGGTTCTGCGTCTAAGCCGGTTATTCTGGGTGCAATCCTGGTGACCGCGGTGATTCAGATTCTGGTGCATCTGGTTTGCTTCCTGCACATGAACACCAAGTCCGATGAAGGCTGGAACATGACGGCTTTCATCTTTACCGTGATTATCATCGCTATCCTGGTAGTCGGTTCCATCTGGATTATGTGGAACCTTAACTACAACATGATGGTTCACTAAGAGCGGCGAGTATGTTTAAGCAATACCTGCAAGTAACGAAACCAGGCATCATCTTTGGCAACCTGATCTCCGTGATCGGAGGGTTCCTGCTGGCCTCCAAAGGCAGCATTGATTACACCCTCTTTATCTACACGCTGGTCGGTGTGTCACTGGTTGTTGCGTCCGGTTGTGTATTTAACAACTACATCGACATGGATATCGACAAGAAGATGGAAAGGACCAAAAATCGGGTGCTGGTGAAAGGCCTGATCGCCCCTTCCGTCTCGCTGGTGTACGCCACCTTGCTGGGTATTGCTGGCTTTATGCTGCTGTGGTTTGGTGCTAACCCGCTGGCCTGCTGGCTGGGGGTGATGGGGTTCGTGGTGTATGTGGGCGTTTACAGCCTGTATATGAAGCGTCACTCCGTCTACGGCACGCTGATTGGTTCTCTCTCCGGCGCTGCGCCGCCGGTGATTGGCTACTGCGCCGTCACGAACGAGTTCGACAGCGGTGCGCTGATCCTGCTGGCTATCTTTAGCCTGTGGCAGATGCCGCACTCCTATGCCATCGCGATTTTCCGCTTTAAGGATTATCAGGCAGCGAACATTCCAGTTCTGCCGGTCGTGAAAGGTATTTCCGTTGCCAAGAACCACATCACGCTGTACATCATCGCCTTTGCCGTGGCAACGCTGATGCTCTCGCTGGGGGGTTACGCCGGGTATAAATATCTGGCGGTGGCCGCAGCGGTAAGCGTCTGGTGGCTCGGTATGGCCCTGCGCGGTTACAAAGTGGAAGATGACAAAGTCTGGGCGCGCAAACTGTTTGTGTTCTCGATTGTTGCCATCACCTCGCTGTCCGTGATGATGTCCGTGGACTTTATGGTGCCGGATTCGCATAACCTGCTGACTTACGTCTGGTAAGCCACAACAGGTGAATAAAGGGGTGCTTCGGCACCCTTTTTTATTCACTGAATCTATCAATAACGCATGTAATATTTGTTAAATAACCCTTTATTTACCCCGCCCCTTCCCCGCACTACACTATGGCCTGCTTTTGAATTGAGGTGGCAATGAACGATTATAAAATGACACCGGGCGAGCTGCGTGCGACCTGGGGTTTAGGGACTGTTTTCTCGCTACGGATGCTTGGCATGTTTATGGTCCTGCCTGTTCTGACCACATACGGCATGGCATTGCAGGGCGCCAGCGAAGCGCTGATTGGCCTGGCGATTGGTATTTATGGTCTGGCTCAGGCGGTATTCCAGATCCCGTTTGGTCTGCTCTCTGACCGCGTCGGCCGCAAGCCGCTCATTGTCGGTGGTTTGCTGGTTTTTGTGCTCGGTAGCATCATCGCCGCCCTCTCCCACTCCATCTGGGGAATTATTCTTGGCCGCGCCCTGCAGGGCTCCGGCGCGATTGCCGCCGCCGTGATGGCGCTGCTGTCGGATTTAACCCGTGAACAGAACCGTACCAAAGCGATGGCATTTATCGGCGTGAGCTTTGGCGTCACGTTTGCGATTGCGATGGTGCTCGGCCCCATTATTACCCACACGCTTGGCCTGCACGCCCTGTTCTGGATGATTGCCGTGCTGGCGACCATCGGTATTGCCTTAACGCTGTGGGTGGTACCGGACAGCAAAAACCACGTCCTCAACCGTGAATCCGGGATGGTCAAAGGCTGCTTTAGCAAGGTACTGGTTGAGCCGCGCCTGTTGAAGCTTAACTTCGGCATTATGTGTCTACACATTCTGCTGATGTCGACCTTTGTCGCCCTGCCCGGTCAACTGGCTGCCGCAGGTTTCCCGGCGGCAGAACACTGGAAAATCTATCTGGTGACGATGGTGATTTCGTTTGTCTCGGTGGTACCGTTTATTATCTATGCCGAAGTGAAGCGCAAAATGAAGCGCGTTTTCATTGGCTGTGTGGCGGTATTGCTGATTGCCGAGATCGTGCTCTGGGGCGCTGGCCCCCACTTCTGGGAACTGGTTGCCGGTGTGCAGCTCTTCTTCCTGGCGTTTAACCTGATGGAAGCCCTGCTGCCGTCACTGATCAGCAAAGAATCCCCTGCCGGTTATAAAGGCACGGCGATGGGGATTTACTCCACCAGCCAGTTCATCGGCGTGGCCATTGGCGGTGCCCTCGGCGGCTGGGTCGACGGCCTGTTTGATTCCCAAACCGTCTTCCTCGCAGGCGCACTGCTGGCGACGGTCTGGCTGCTGGTTGCCGGTACCATGAAAGAGCCGCGCTACGTCAGTAGCCTGCGGGTAGAAATTCCTGACGACGTTGAGATCAACGATGCGCTGAAACAGCGTCTTGCATCGACAGAGGGCGTGAGTGAAGTGCTTCTCGCGGCAGAAGAGCGCAGCGCGTATGTCAAAATAGACAGTAAGGTGACAAACCGCTTTGAAGTTGAACAGGCGCTGAAAGCCTGAAAAAAAGCCCGGTTAAACCGGGCTTTTTCGTTTTAATCGCGGAAGTTTTTAAACTGGAACGGTTGTCCCAGATCGCCGCCGCGCACCAGCGCCATGACGGACTGCAGATCATCACGGGATTTTCCGGTAACACGAATTTCTTCGCCCTGGATCTGCGCCTGAACCTTCAGCTTGCTGTCTTTGATGAGCTTAACGATTTTCTTCTGAACCGCGCTCTCAATGCCCTGCTTCAGTTTGGCTTCAACAAACCAGGTTTTACCGCTGTGCACGAACTCTTCCGGTACATCCAGCGAGGTCCCTTCAATGCCGCGTTTTAACAGCTTGGCACGCAGAATATCGAGCAGCTGGTTGACCTGGAAATCAGATTCGCTCAGCACCTTAATGGTCTTATTGGCATCGTTCAGCTCAAACGAGGCTTCAACGCCACGAAAATCGAAACGTGACTCAACTTCGCGGGTTGCGTTTTCTACGCCGTTGCGAACTTCCTGGATATCAACTTCGGAAACAATATCGAAAGATGGCATCTTTTCTTCTCCCTTCATTTTTGTTGCGTTGCATAATACCCGCTACGAGGCATAACTCAACAGAAGCTTAGCTGACGGCGCTATACTTAGGCCGTAACACCTGGCGCAGTTGCAGGTGAGGAGGAACAATGAAAATTACAGTGCTCGGATGCGGAGCCCTTGGTCAACTCTGGCTGACCGCACTATGCAAGCACGGACACGAAGTTCAGGGCTGGCTGCGCGTACCTCAGCCCTATTGCAGTGTAAACCTGATTGGTGAAGACGGAAGTATCTTTAACGAATCCCTCACCGCGAACGATCCTGATTTCCTGGCGCATAGCGACCTGCTGCTGGTGACGCTCAAAGCGTGGCAAGTTTCAGATGCAGTAAAAGCGCTGGCCGCCCAGCTTCCCCCCACGTCGCCCGTTTTACTCCTGCATAACGGCATGGGGACGATTGATGAACTGAAAAGCATTGTGCAGCCGCTGCTGATGGCCACCACCACGCACGCCGCACGCCGTGACGGCAATATCATTGTGCATGTCGCCAGCGGCGTCACGCATATTGGACCTGCCCGGGACCAGGACGGCGACTACAGTTATCTGGCAGACACCCTGCAAACGGTGCTTCCGGACGTGGCCTGGCACAACAACATCCGCCCTCAGCTGTGGCGTAAGCTGGCCGTTAACTGTGTGATCAATCCGCTGACGGCGCTGTGGGACTGCCCGAACGGGGAACTGAAGCACCATCCGCAGGAGGTTGCCACCCTCTGTGCTGAAGTCGCCTCAGTGATCGAGCGTGAAGGCTTACACACATCGGCGGATGATTTACGCTATTATGTTGAGCAGGTTATTGATAGTACGGCAGAAAATATCTCATCCATGTTGCAGGATGTTCGGGCGCTACGCCACACGGAAATCGACTACATCACTGGCTATCTGCTAAAACGCGCCCGCGCACACGGTATCATTGTGCCGGAAAACGCCCGCCTGTATGACCTGGTAAAACGTAAGGAGAGTGAATATGAGCGCGTCGGCACTGGTTTGCCTCGCCCCTGGTAGCGAAGAGACAGAAGCGGTCACCACCATCGATATCATGGTGCGTAGCGGCATTCAGGTCACCACCGCCAGCGTCGCCAGCGATGGCAACCTGGCTATTACCTGCTCCCGAGGAGTGAAACTCCTCGCGGATGCGCCACTGGTACAGGTGGCCGACGGGGACTATGACATCATCGTGCTGCCCGGCGGCCTGAAAGGGGCGGAGTATTTTCGCGACAGCACTCTGTTAGTCGAAACCGTCAGACAGTTTCATCTGTCGGGACGTATCGTTGCTGCCATTTGTGCCGCCGCCGGCACCGTGCTGGTTCCGCATAATATCTTTCCCATCGGTAACATGACCGGTTTCCCGGGGCTGAAAGAGACCATCCCGGAAGAGCAGTGGGTGGATAAACGCGTCGTCTGGGATCCGCGCGTCAACCTGCTCACCAGCCAGGGGCCAGGTACCGCGATAGACTTTGGCTTAAAGATTGTTGACCTGCTGGTCGGGCGGGAGAAAGCCTACGAAGTCGCCTCAACGCTGGTGATGGCGGCGGGGATTTATAACTACTATGAAGAGTAGTGCAAAGAAAAGCCGGGTGGCGGTAGGTAAAAGCAAAACGGCAACCTCAGGTTGCCGTTTTTAATGTTTGCGCCCTCTCCCCGTGGGCTGAGGGATCCCCAGTAATATGGTCATGCCACCATGACCATATTACTGTACTCTTTTCCCAGCTTTTTCATCTCGTTAACTATATTCAGCCGTCTCACTTTCCCGGGCTCATGCCGGATGACTTCTTCTGCCAGACTCAGGTATGACAGCACCCGTCTGTGCCTGATGCTGCTTGCCTGATAGTGCCAGTGTAAACACTGCCTTTCTGCCCTGTAACCTGCCAGCCACATCACCAGGCTTGCCATTGCCGCGACCATATTCAGCACTTCCAGTCGCCCTTTTCCCTGACTCCGGCTCAGCCTCAGACCGAACCCGAAGCGTGGACTTTTGTCGTCCCGGAAGTTTTGTTCTATCTGCATTCTGCGGCTGTACAGGGCCATTATCTGGTGCGGCTCCAGTCCCTCTGCATTACTGAACAGCAGCCAGGGCTCCCGCGCGCTACTGCGGTGTTCCCGCTGTGTTTTCGGCATCCCCCCTTTTCCCTGACGCCCTGCGTCAGGGCGCTTATGCAGATAGAACCGGCCGTAACAGGGCGTTCGTGGTTTACGGGACAGGACACCGTAACCCACGCAGACCGGTTGTCCGGTAGCCTCAAGCTCACTGATTTTCATCCATTTTTTATCTCCGTCCAGCCGGAAGCTGATGCAGCCCCTGACCCTGCCGGTGAAGCTCCAGCCCAGCTGGCTGACATGCCGGAACCAGTCTGTCCGGAAGCCTGCATCCGTAATGATGGTGACGGCTTTATCTTTCGGGATGGCATCATGCAGGCGGTCAAGGAAGCGGCACTGTACATCACTGTTCTGCGCCAGCTCTGCGGGGACAACCTCACTCATAAGCGGCAGTGAGCGACCATTACAGACCAGGCTTGCCCGCAGAAGATACCAGTTCCTGTCATGCCAGCCTGTCCAGTCGACAGCAATCACACAGAAGGGCATCAGGGAGGTGATGGTATGTGTGAGCAGGTGCTGAATACGGGGAATATCCCGGTGAAGGGCGGTATTACCCAGGGCACGGTCAACACGTTTAATTTTATTTTTGACGTGCGCTCTGCCGGGAAGAGTGCGACCAAGGCTGGTCAGGGTCAGATCCGCACCGTGCGTGAGGGCAACGGCCATGGAAACAAGGACATTAATCCGGAAGCTGTGAACATCCGGTAAAGACGCGGAGAAAAATTTCTGGCAGACTGTCTGTAAAGGCACGATGAGGTCTCTTCTGATTTGTTAGCGCAACCAGTAGATCACACTTCATCGTGCTTTTCATTTTTCTGGGGAACCCTCAGCCCTAAGGGAGAGGGAGATTAAGTCCCCTCTCCCTGTGGGAGAGGGTTAGGGTGAGGGCATCAAGCCACACACACACCCGCAAAAAACTACGGACGATACACCTTCACATTCGCAAAGCCCTGCTCACGCAGGTACAGCGCCTGCAGGCGACTCATCACCCCACGCTCACACCACAGCAGGTATGTTTTGCTCTGGTCGAGGTCGCCAAATTTGGTGCTCAGCTTATAGAACGGCAGAGAAACCACTTCCACCCCTTCCACCTGTAGCGGCTTGTCGTCCTGCTCATCAACGGAGCGGATATCCAGAATAGCGTCGTTGGCACCGAAACCGCTCACGGTTTCAACTTCAACCACTTCCTGCTCGGTCTGCTGGGCAATCTCACGGATGTCGATGTTGGACGCTTCTTCCACCACTTTATCCAGAATGCTGAAATCGAAGTGCTCTTCTTCCGCTTCGATCTTCGCTTTTACCGCTTTGACCGTCGGGCTCTTCGAAATCACGCCGCAGTACTCTGGCATGGTACGGGCAAAATCTTCAGTGCCGATTTCGCGCGCCAGATCGATGATGTGCTCTTTGTCGTGAGAGATCAGCGGACGCAGGATCAGGGTGTCAGAGACATTGTCGATGAGACGCAGGTTGGTCAGCGTCTGGCTGGAAACCTGACCCAGCGCTTCACCGGTGACCAGCGCCTGCACACCATAGCGTTCCGCTACTTTAGAGGCCGCACGCACCATCATACGCTTGAGGACCACGCCCATCTGACCGTCGTCCACTTTCTCCAGGATTTCGCCAACCACTGGCTCGAAGTTGATCGCCACAAAGCGCACGCGGTGCGAGCTGCCAAAGCGATTCCACAGATAGTGTGCCACCTGACGCACGCCGATTTCATGCGCCGCGCCGCCCAGATTAAAGAAGCAGTAATGCACACGGCAGCCGCGACGCATCAGCATGTAGCTGGAGACGCCAGAGTCGAAACCACCGGAAATCAGGGACAGCACATCTTCCTGGGTACCGATTGGGAAGCCGCCGATACCTTCGTAACGCCCTTTCACCAGCAGCAGGCGATCGTTTTCGATCTCCAGGTTCACGGTGACATCCGGGTTGGTCAGACGCACGCGCGCCGTTTCAACATGCTGGTTCAGACCGCCGCCAACGTAACGTTCCACCTCGATAGAGCTGAATTCGTGCTTGCCGCGACGCTTCACGCGCACGCAGAAGGTTTTGCCTTCGATCTGGTCGCGATACTGCACCAGCGCTTTTTCGAAGATGTCATGCAGGGAAGTGAACGGAACATCTTCCACTTCCAGAATATGGTGAATACCCGGAATACGGGTCAGCGCGTCGCGAATGTCCTGACGTTTGTTTTCATCTTTCGCGCGAACTTCAACGTGATCCCAGTGGCGCACCACGGCGAGGGTTTCGTCGTAGTGTTTTAAAACGTTACGAATGTTCCCGGTGAGAATTTTAATAAAGCGCAAACGCACAGATTGGCTTTTGATGGTGATTTCAGGGAACAATTTAATGATAAACTTCATGGCGGCAATGTTTCTTAGGCAAGCGTATTAAGGCTTGTAATGGAAAATAATATTACAGCCCACACCCGTGGCTGCATCCAGGCGCGCAAGTATACCACCATCGCGCCGTTCCTGTGCACATTGCGCGTTATTTGATAATTGCCCCGAGTCCGTTACCATGTCGGGGCTGAGAATATAAGAGTCAATTCACTATGCCGAAGAAGAACGACGCACCGGCCAGTTTTGAAACTGCGCTGAGTGAACTGGAGCAGATCGTCACCCGCCTTGAGAGCGGTGATTTACCGCTGGAAGAGGCGCTCAACGAATTCGAGCGTGGCGTGCAGCTGGCGCGCCAGGGGCAGGTTAAACTGCAGCAGGCCGAGCAGCGTGTGCAGATCCTGCTTTCCGATAGCGAAGACGCTAAGACAACGCCTTTCACACCGGACGCCGAGTAAATGGATTTTGCTAACGAGCTTCAGGCGCGAGTCATTCGCGCCAACGACGCCCTGCGCCGTTTTATTGCGCCACAACCTTTTCAGAACACTCCACTGGTTGAGGCCATGCACTATGGCGCACTCTTGGGTGGAAAGCGCCTGCGCCCGTTCCTCGTCTACGCCACAGGCAATATGTTTGGTATCAGCGATACTACGCTGGACGCCCCGGCTGCCGCCGTTGAGTGCATCCATGCCTACTCGCTGATCCACGATGATTTACCGGCGATGGATGATGACGATCTGCGTCGCGGTCAGCCAACCTGCCATATTAAGTTTGGCGAAGCGAATGCCATCCTGGCGGGGGATGCTCTGCAAACGCTGGCATTCTCTATTCTGAGCGATGCGCCGATGGCAGAAGTCAGCGATCGCGACCGTCTGGCAATGGTTTCCGAGCTGGCGATGGCCAGCGGCGTTGCCGGAATGTGCGGTGGGCAAGCGCTGGATCTGGAGGCAGAAGGACGTCAGGTTAATCTGGAACAGCTGGAGCGTATTCACCGGCATAAAACGGGCGCACTCATTCGTGCCGCCGTTCGCCTGGGCGCACTGAGCGCGGGTGAACAGGGGCGCAAAGCCCTGCCGATTCTGGACAGATACGCAGAAAGTATCGGTCTGGCGTTCCAGGTTCAGGATGACATTCTGGATGTGGTGGGCGATACTGCAACATTGGGTAAACGTCAGGGTGCGGATCAGCAGCTTGGCAAAAGTACCTACCCCGCCCTGCTGGGTCTTGAGCAAGCCCAGCGTAAAGCCCGGGATCTGATAGAGGAAGCCCGCCAGTCGCTGAATGAACTGGCCGCGCAGTCTCTCGATACCTCGGCACTGGAAGCGCTAGCGGACTATATAATCCAGCGTGATAAATAAACACACTATCTCGATGAGCCTTTGATGAGTTTTGATATTGCCAAATACCCGACACTGGCGTTAGTTGACTCCACCCAGGAGTTGCGTCTGTTGCCGAAAGAGAACCTGCCGAAGCTGTGCGACGAGCTGCGTCGCTATCTGCTCGACAGCGTAAGCCGCTCCAGCGGACATTTCGCCTCCGGGCTTGGCACGGTCGAGCTGACCGTTGCGCTGCACTACGTCTACAACACCCCGTTCGATCAGCTCATCTGGGACGTGGGCCATCAGGCCTATCCACATAAAATTCTGACGGGTCGTCGCGATCAAATTGGCACGATCCGCCAGAAAGGCGGCCTGCATCCGTTCCCGTGGCGCGGTGAGAGTGAGTACGATGTTTTAAGCGTCGGCCACTCCTCCACCTCCATCTCTGCGGGTATCGGTATTGCCGTGGCCGCCGAAAAAGAGAACAAGCAGCGCCGCACCGTCTGCGTGATCGGCGACGGCGCCATCACCGCCGGGATGGCCTTTGAGGCCATGAACCACGCGGGCGATATCAAGCCGGACATGCTGGTTATCCTGAACGATAACGAAATGTCGATTTCCGAGAACGTCGGCGCGCTGAATAACCATCTGGCACAGCTGCTCTCCGGCAAGCTTTACTCCACGTTGCGCGAAGGCGGCAAGAAAGTCTTCTCTGGCGTACCGCCAATCAAAGAGCTGCTCAAGCGCACCGAAGAACACATCAAAGGCATGGTCGTGCCGGGCACACTCTTTGAAGAGCTGGGCTTTAACTATATTGGTCCGGTTGATGGGCACGATGTGCTGGGGCTGGTCACCACGCTCAAGAACATGCGCGACCTGAAAGGCCCGCAGTTCCTGCACATCATGACGAAGAAAGGCCGTGGTTACGAACCGGCGGAAAAAGATCCGATCACTTTCCACGCGGTACCTAAATTCGATCCGACCAGCGGTTGTCTGCCAAAAAGCAGCGGCGGTATGCCGAGCTACTCCAAAATCTTCGGCGACTGGTTATGTGAAACCGCGGCGAAAGACAACAAGCTGATGGCGATCACCCCGGCCATGCGTGAAGGTTCCGGCATGGTCGAGTTCTCCAAAAAATACCCTGACCAGTATTTTGACGTGGCGATTGCCGAGCAGCACGCAGTCACCTTCGCGGCGGGTCTGGCGATTGGTGGATACAAACCGGTGGTGGCGATCTACTCCACCTTCCTGCAACGCGCCTACGATCAGGTGATCCATGACGTTGCCATCCAGAAGCTGCCGGTGCTGTTTGCTATCGACCGCGCAGGCATCGTAGGTGCTGACGGCCAGACGCACCAGGGTGCATTCGATCTTTCGTTCCTGCGCTGCATTCCGGACATGGTTATCATGACGCCAAGCGACGAAAACGAATGTCGTCAGATGCTGTATACCGGCTATCACTATCAGGATGGTCCAAGCGCGGTTCGCTATCCACGCGGTAACGCGGTAGGCGTTGAGCTGCAGCCGCTGGAAAAACTGGCGATAGGTAAAGGTCTGGTGAAACGTCGCGGTGAGAAAGTGGCAATTCTGAACTTTGGTACCCTGATGCCAGAGGCCGCTAAGGTCGCTGAAGCGCTTAATGCCACTCTGGTGGATATGCGCTTCGTGAAACCGCTCGATGAATCCCTGATCCTGGAAATGGCAGAAACCCATGAGGTGCTGGTGACGCTGGAAGAAAACGCCATCATGGGCGGCGCAGGTAGCGGCGTGAACGAGGTGCTGATGGCGAACCGTAAAGCCGTTCCGGTACTGAACCTTGGTCTGCCGGATCACTTCATTCCGCAAGGTACTCAGGACGAAGCCCGCGCGGCAATTGGCCTGGACGCCGCTGGTATTGAAGCCAAAATTCGTAGCTGGCTTGCCTGATCCTTCCCCTTTTCCGCTCCTGCTATGCTTAAACGTATTGTTTAAAAAAGCAGGAGTGGAACCATGCAATACACGACATTAGGAAAAACGGATCTTAACGTTTCCCGACTTTGCCTGGGCTGTATGACCTTTGGCGAGCCTGACCGGGGTAATCACGCCTGGACGCTGCCGGAAGAGAGCAGCCGCCCT
The DNA here is from genome assembly GCF_050031465.1 of Enterobacter cloacae complex sp. 277I4. Classification (NCBI taxonomy): domain Bacteria; kingdom Pseudomonadati; phylum Pseudomonadota; class Gammaproteobacteria; order Enterobacterales; family Enterobacteriaceae; genus Enterobacter; species Enterobacter cloacae complex sp. 277I4. The sequence continues at coordinate 1,131,505 of NZ_JBLGWC010000001.1, read as the reverse complement.
ATCATCAAACGCGCCATTGAAGGTGGCATTAACTTCTTTGACACCGCCAACAGCTACTCCGACGGCAGCAGTGAAGAGATCGTCGGCCGTGCCCTGCGCGATTTTGCGCGTCGTGATGAAATCGTCGTCGCCACCAAGGTCTATTACCCGGTGGGCGATCTGGCTGAGGGGCTCTCTCGCGCCCAGATCCTGCGTTCCATTGACGACAGCCTTCGACGCCTGAACATGGACTATGTCGACCTGCTGCAAATTCACCGCTGGGATTACAACACGCCCATTGAGGAGACGCTTGAAGCGCTCAACGATGTGGTGAAAGCCGGTAAAGCGCGCTACATCGGCGCATCGTCTATGCACGCGTCGCAGTTCGCCCAGGCGCTGGCTCTGCAGGCGCAACATGGCTGGGCGCGTTTCGTCACCATGCAGGATCACTACAACCTGATCTATCGCGAAGAAGAACGCGAGATGCTACCGCTCTGCTATCAGGAAGGCGTGGCGGTGATCCCGTGGAGCCCGCTGGCACGTGGTCGCCTGACCCGTCCGTGGGGGGAAACCACGGCCCGCCTGGTATCGGATGAAGTAGGAAAAAATCTTTATTCCAGTACAGAAGCCAGCGATGCGTTAATTGCCGAACGGTTAGCCGGGATCGCCGACGATACCGGAGCCACCCGCGCCCAGGTCGCGCTGGCATGGCTGCTGGGTAAACGCGGCGTCGCGGCACCGATTATTGGCACTTCGCGGGAAGAGCAGCTTGATGAACTGCTGAATGCGGTGGATATCACGCTGACGCCGGAGCAGATTGCCGAGCTGGAGACACCGTATCAGCAGCATCCGGTGGTAGGGTTTAAGTAATCCCTCTCCCTAACCCTCTGATACGTAAGCCGGGTAAGGCGAAGCCGCCACCCGGCAGTACAGATCGCACAACATCACCCGAAGTGATCGTACCCTTTCCAGTCCAGCGTAACGGGCGCACCATCTTTCACAAACTTCAGCCCTTCACTCTCCGGCATGATCTGGCCGATACAGGTAAACTTCGCGCCGAGATGCGCTAACGCCACGTCCAGCGTCCCACGGTTGAGCTCAGGCACGGTAAAGCACAGCTCATAATCTTCTCCACCGGAGAGCGCCCAGCGCAGCGCCTGCTCAGGCTCGACGTGTCGAAGCATCTGCTCTGATAGCGGGAACAGATCAAGGTCAACGCGCGCGCCGACACCGCTGGCCTTCAGAATATGACCGAGGTCTGAGATTAACCCGTCCGAGAGATCGATAGCCGAGCTTGCCCGTTCGCGTAGCGCCTGGCCGTGAAGAATACGCGGCGTTGGCCGCAGATGGCGTTTGACCAGATATGCCGCGTCGTCAGTATCGTTCACGGTTAAGCGATCCTGAAGGATCGCCAGTCCCGCTGCGCTGTCGCCCGGCGTACCGGTGACGTAGATCCAGTCGCCAGGTTTCGCCCCGGAGCGTTTCAGCGCGCGTCCAGCCGGCACATAACCGTGGATCGCGAGCGTCATCGATAGCGGCCCCGCCGTGGTATCACCGCCAATCAATTGCATGTCGTAGTAGTTAAGCTGCTCAAACAGAGCGTCACTGAAGGCTTCAAGCCAGGGTTCATCGACCTCTGGCAGCGTCAGGGCCAGCGTTAACCACGCCGGATCGGCCCCCATCGCAGCCAGATCGCTCACGTTGACCGCCAGCGCTTTATACGCCAGATCGGCAGGATCGATATCAGGTAAGAAATGGCGCCCGCACACTAAGGTGTCGGTGCTGATTGCCAGCGTCTGTTTTTCGGGAATATTGAGAAGTGCACAGTCATCGCCAATGCCGGTTTCAACATCAAGACGAGAGGTTCTGACACGGTCGAAATAACGGGCAATCAGGGAGAATTCGCCGCATGCCATACGTTATGCCTCAGCAAATAAAAGAAAAAACCGGAGCCGCACTGCCCGTCAGGCAATGCAGAGCTCCGGTTTGCGGATCACTTTTTGTGGGGACGGATCGCAGGTGCTGCTTTATCAAGAACGCCGTTTACAAACTTGTGGCTGTCTTCAGCGCCGAAGGTTTTCGCCAGTTCGATCGCTTCGTTGATGGCCACTTTGTACGGCACATCATCACGTTTAGACAGCTCAAACAGCGCAATGCGCAGCACTGCTTTTTCTACCTGACCCAGCTCTTCGAGCAGACGGGAGAGGTAGGGTTTCATCAGACCATCGAGATACGCGCTATTAGTCGCCACTCCCGACAGCAGTTCACGGAAGTACAGAACGTCAACATCTTTCACGTCCTGTTCTGACAGGAACTGGTATTCAACATCAGCGATGTCGTTCTGGGACAACTGCCAGGAGTAAAGTGCCTGAACGGCACATTCACGGGCGCGGCGACGAGCAGCAGGTTTCACGGAATTCCCCTTACAAAAAAATCAGGCCTTGATGGCTTTCAATACATTGATCATTTCAAGCGCGGTCAGTGCAGCTTCTGCACCTTTGTTACCGGCTTTAGTGCCAGCACGTTCGATGGCTTGTTCAATACTTTCGGTGGTCAGCACGCCGAACGCGACAGGAATTTCAGCGTCCTGTGCAACGTGCGCCAGACCATTGCTTGCACCGCCCGCAACGTATTCGAAGTGCGCAGTGCCGCCACGAATAACGGTACCCAGCGCAATCACCGCGTCGTATTTACCGGTTTTCGCCAGCGCGCCCGCTGCCAGTGGCAGTTCGTAAGCACCTGGAACCCACACAACGGTAATGTTGTCATCTTTAACCTGGCCGATACGTTTCAGGGCGTCAACCGCACCTTCCAGCAGGCTATCGTTGATGAAGTTGTTGAAACGCGCAATGGTGATGGCGACGCGAGCGTCCGGGGTAGCTACAGCAGCTTCAATAATGTTCATACTCTTCCTTTACGGGTTCATTTGGCCCCGCAGGGGGGCGGATTTTATCATAATACTTTGCGCACTGCTTCCCTATTTCAGGAGCAATTACGCTGTCGTTAAATGGAGGCAAACATCCGGACCCACCGGACGAATCTCGCTAAATTTGAGTTGTGGTGCATCGGCCAGTTTTTCAAGGCCGGGCAGCACAAACAGGCCACGCGCGTCGCTACCCAGCAGTTTAGGCGCAACGTAGACAATCAGTTCATCGACCAGACCCGCCTGGAGCAGTGCGCCTGCCAGCGTCGGGCCGGCTTCCACCCAGATGCTGTTCACCTGCTGCTTACCCAGCAGCATCATCAGCACCACTAAATCCAGATGACCGTTGTGCTCCGGCACCATAATGCTGCGCACACTTTCCGGCCAGTCGCGTGAATCTTCCTTTGTGCGGGCAATCCAGGTTTCACCGGGCTGCTGCACAATGCGGTGTTCAGGCGTGACGCGGTTCTGGCTATCAATGACAATACGCAGCGGCTGACGCAGGTTTTCCTGCGGATACAGCGCCTGGGTATCGGCATTCAGTTCGTTCCAGCGCACGGTCATGGCCGGATCGTCCGCGAGAACCGTTTCACTGCTGGTGAGGATAGCATGGCTTTGCGCACGCAGATGTTGCACATCGCGCCTTGCCTGCGGCGAGGTGATCCACTGACTTTCGCCGTTCGCCATCGCCGTGCGGCCATCCAGTGAGGCGCCCAGCTTGAGCTGAATATACGGGAACCCGGTACGCATACGCTTCAGGAAGCCTTTGTTAATCGCTTCCGCGTCCTGCATCATCAGGCCGTGGCTAACATCGATCCCTTCCTGCTGCAGACGGTACAGACCACGTCCGGCCACCTGGGGATTAGGATCCTGCATCGCAGCGACAACGCGCGACACTCCCGCCGCAATCAGCGCTTCACAGCATGGCGGTGTGCGCCCGTGATGGCTGCACGGCTCAAGCGTCACGTAGGCCGTCGCTCCGCGCGCTTTTTCACCCGCCATACGCAGGGCATGCACCTCAGCATGGGGCTCGCCCGCGCGGTAGTGGAAACCTTCGCCCACGATCTCGCCATCTTTAACAATGACGCACCCGACGTTGGGGTTAGGATGGGTGGTAAATCGACCGCGCTGCGCCAGCTTCATGGCGCGCGCCATGTACATCTCATCCTGCATGGACTCAATCCTGTAAGCGGGCGATCTCTTCGCCAAACTCTTTGATATCTTCGAAACTGCGGTAGACAGAGGCGAAGCGGATATAGGCAACCTTATCGAGCTTTTTCAACTGCTCCATCACCAGATTGCCGATCATCTTGCTGGGCACTTCACGTTCACCCAGACCACGAAGGTAAGATTTAATGTGGTTTAACGCCATTTCGACGTCATCCGCGCTGACGGGGCGTTTTTCCAGCGCTTTGAGCATTCCGCTGCGCAGCTTCTCTTCGTTAAACGGCTCGCGCACATCGTTACTTTTTACCACGCGCGGCATGACCAGCTCTGCCACCTCAAAGGTCGTGAAACGCTCGTTACATACCAGACACTGCCGACGGCGGCGTACGGAAGACCCTTCGCCCACAAGACGAGAATCGATGACTTTGGTATCCACAGCGGAGCAGAATGGGCAATGCATACGGTATCCCTGTTATCTGGTTAACTGACTTTCATTTTACCCTGAACTGGCCTGACAACAAAGGAAGAGCTTTTTGAGACAAAGGATCTATGTCTGTCGGGATGATGCTGGCTACCATTACGGTGATCCGTTATTTCAAGGAATTAAACGCAATGACAAGACGTTACCTGAAAATTCTGCTGGTGGGGAGCCTCTTCACCCTTAGTGCCTGTGCACAGCAAACCGAAGTCCGCCAGATGAAACAGAGCGTGAATACGCTCAATACGGCAATGGACAAACTGAACAAAGAGACCGTGAAGATCACCCAGCAAAACGCGCTGAATGCAAAATCCACCAGCGGAGTGTATTTGCTGCCGGGGGCCAACACCCCTGCCCGTCTCAACAGCCAGGTTGGCACGTTAAAAATGTCGCTGGTGAATGTGGCGGCAAATGCGGATGGTACTCGCGCAACATTACGCATTCAGGGTGAGTCCAACGATCCGCTGCCAGCCTTTAGCGGCACCGTCGAGTGGGGCCAGATCCAGGGCACCACCGAGAATTACCAGGAGGTGAACGTGAAGAATCAGCTCTTCACCGCCCCGGCCAGTGTTTTAGCGCCGAGTGATGTGGATATTCCGCTGCAGTTAAGCGGCCTTACGCCCGATCAGTTAGGCTTTATCCGTATTCACGATATCCAACCCGCCGCGCTGTAACCCCCCCCTTTTGAGCGGAGTGAAATGTCACTCCGCTAACATTTACATTTCGTATGGATTGGCAACATAAATGATTGCCGCTACAATCCCGGCCGTTTAAAGTACGCAAACGTGAACGCAATCGATTACGCGTGTGAGAGATATGTGAAACAACACATATTTTTGTGAGCAAGGATTCCTATAATAGGCTCCGCAGAAACACGAAATATTTAGAAACGCAATTCGCGCATTTTTCACTCCCGGAAGGGAATTTCAATCAGTGGCATGATTATGAAAAAAACATTACTCGCAGCCGGCGCCGTGCTGGCATTGTCCTCCTCTTTCACTGTTAACGCAGCGGAAAACGATAAACCACAATACCTCTCCGACTGGTGGCACCAGAGCGTTAACGTGGTCGGCAGCTACCACACCCGTTTCGGACCTCAAATCCGTAACGATACCTACCTGGAGTACGAAGCGTTCGCCAAGAAAGACTGGTTTGATTTCTACGGCTATATGGATGCACCGGTCTTCTTCGGTGGTAACACCGACGCAAAAGGTATCTGGAACCACGGTTCCCCACTGTTCATGGAGATCGAACCGCGCTTCTCTATTGATAAACTGACTGGTACCAGCCTGGCGTTTGGTCCGTTCAAAGAGTGGTATTTCGCGAACAACTATATCTACGACATGGGCCGTAACAAGTCCGGTCGCCAGAGCACCTGGTATATGGGTCTGGGTACCGACATCGACACGGGCCTGCCAATGAGCCTGTCTCTGAACGTGTACGCTAAATATCAATGGCAGAACTACGGTGCCGCGAACGAAAACGAGTGGGATGGGTACCGTTTCAAAGTGAAATACTTTGTGCCAATCACCCAGCTGTGGGGCGGCAACCTGAGCTATATCGGCTTCACCAACTTTGACTGGGGTTCCGATCTGGGCGACAACGACTTCCGCGATCTGAACGGTAAGAAAGCGCGCACCAACGACTCCATCGCCTCCAGCCACATCCTGGCGCTGAACTACGATCACTGGCACTACTCTGTTGTTGCGCGTTACTGGCACAACGGCGGACAGTGGAACGACGACGCCAGCCTGAACTTCGGCAACGGCGACTTCAGCGTCCGTTCTACCGGTTGGGGTGGTTACCTGGTAGTGGGTTACAACTTCTAATCATGTGATTGTTGCCGGGTGGCGCTGACGCTTACCCGGCCTACAAAACCTGTGCGGGCTGCCTCTCCCCGTGGCTTGTTACTGCTTCACCTTGCGCAAAAAATCCGCCAGCGATCGGTCTGCACTCTCACTAAAGCGTCTTTCCGTAAGGACAATTTTGAGGCATCTGTCGAGACGGAAACAGCGATAGTCATCGCGCAGTTCACACCATGACGCCAGTAGCCAGCGTTCTCCCCAGAAAAACAGCCCCAGCGGCTGAACCTCACGCGTTGAAAATTGCCCCGCTTCGTCACGATAATGCAGCACGAGCACGCGCTGGGCCGAGATCGCCTGATGTATGACATCAAAATCACTGCGGGAGTGGCTTTTCATGCCAAAATCCGGGGCGTAGATCCGCGTCTGCTCTGCCTTTCGGCGGCTCTCTTCGGGCAGGATCGCGAGCACTTTCTCCTGTGCAGACTCCAGTTCGCGCGACAGCGACTCCCCACCCCAGGTGGTAAGCAGGCGAATAGCCACAATCAGCGCCTCAGACTCCTTGTTTGTCAGCATCAGCGGCGGCAGGTCAAACCCCGACATCAGCCGGTAACCGCTCCCCGCTTCGCCCTCCACCGGCACGCCGGAAAGCGACAGGTCGCGGATATCGCGGTACACCGTGCGCTCAGAAACGCCCAGCCGGTCCGCAAGATGCGCTGCCGTTGTCAGACGTCGGCCCCGCAGGATCTGTACTATCTGAAACAAACGGTCAGCGCGTCGGGTCATTTTTGCTTACGCTCTCAGGCAGGTTGATGAAGGCCGACGCGATTACCTTCGCTGTCGGTAAATAAAGCAATAGTACCAATACCGCGCGGTAACTCCAGCGGGCCAAACACGCACTCGCCGCCCGCAGAGGCAATGCGATCGAGCGTAGCGGTCAAATTGTCAGTATGCAGGTAGATAATGGCCCCCTGCACCGAGGGAATAATCCCCTCAAATTTTGCCAGCGCGCCGCCGGTGGCCGGATCCTCATGCGGGAATACCGCCAGCTCGGCGCTGTCCATTTTCTCGCGCCTCAGTGAAACCTGCATCACCGGCTCATAAAATTTGATGGCGCGATCCATATCCGCGACCGGGATCTCAAACCAGTTAATCACACTTTTCATACATCCTCCTGCCTCTTGTTTGGGTTCAACAGGAGTCTACGACAGGGCTCCTGACAGCATACTGTCAGGAGTGTTTGTCAGGAGCAGATAAAAAAAATCCCGGTCAACAGACCGGGATTTCGATAACGCGATAAACGTCTTACGGCAGAATAGACGGCTGATCCGCCCCTTCTTTCTCGACTTTCTGCTGGAGCAGGTGCTCGCGCTTCATGCCAAGTTTCAGTGCCAGAGCGGACGCCACGTAGATTGACGACGCAGTACCGATAGACACACCGATCAGCATGGTCAGCGAGAAGCCTTCCAGCACTGGACCACCGAAGAGATACAGCATCAGGATCACCATCAAGGTGGTACCGGATGTGATCAAGGTACGGTGCAGCGTCTGGGTCAACGACACGTTAAAGATTTCGTACGGCGTACCGCGACGGATCTTACGGAAGTTTTCACGAATACGGTCAGATACCACGATACTGTCGTTCAGGGAGTAACCGATAACGGACATCAGGGATGCCACAATTGTCAGGTCAATCTCAATATGGAACAGAGACAGTACGCCCATGGTGATCACCACGTCGTGCGCCAGTGCGATAACCACACCCGCCGCCAGTCGCCACTCAAAGCGGAAACCGACGTACACCAGGATGGAGATCAGCGCCACCAGCAGCGCCATCGCACCGGTTTGCGCCAGGTCCGCACCCACGCTCGGGCCGACGAACTCAATACGCTTAACCGTGGCGTTCTGGCTGGTTGTTTCGTTAATCACGCTAACAACCTTGCTGCCCAGTTCCTGACTGCCGTTGGCATCGTGTACCGGCGGCATACGCACCATGATGTCGCGGCTGCTGCCGAAGTTCTGCAGCAGCGGCTCTTCAAAGCCCGCTTTCTGCAGTGACTGACGCATCTGGTCCATATCGACCGGTTTTTCCAGGGTGATTTCAATCACCGTACCACCGGTGAAATCCAGACCCCAGTTAAAGCCTTTTACGCCCATAACGACGATGGACAGAATCAGCAGTAAACCTGAAATGCCGAAGGCCCAGTAGTCCCAGCGCATAAAGTCCCAGACTTTACGGCCGTGGTTCAATTGTTCAACAGTATATTCCTGTGCCACAACGCACTCCTCAGATAGACAGCTTTTTGACGCGCTTGCCGCCGTACAGCAGGTTCACGATGGCACGGGTGCCGACAATAGCAGTAAACATTGACGTTGCAACACCGATACCGGTGGTAATCGCAAAGCCTTTGATTGCGCCAGTCCCCACTGCATACAGGATAAGAACCTTGATCAGTGTTGTTACGTTCGCATCGAAGATGGAGCTGAACGCGCCTTTATAGCCTTCATCAATCGCCTGCTGAACAGAGCGACCGTTGCTCAACTCTTCTTTGATACGTTCGTTAATCAGTACGTTGGCGTCGACCGCCACCGCAAGGGTCAGAACGATACCCGCAATCCCCGGCATGGTCAGCGTCGCCCCTGGCAGCAGGGACATAATGCCGATGATCAGCACCAGGTTCGCAATCAGCGCGGAGGTGGCAATCAGACCAAACTTCTTATAGAAGAAGATCATGAAGAGGATAGAGACCGCCAGACCGGCCAGACATGCTTCCAGCCCCTGCTGGATGTTTTGCATACCCAGAGTTGGACCAATGGTACGTTCTTCAACAATCTGAATTGGCGCAATCAGCGCACCGGCACGCAGCAGCAGAGAGAGCTGACGCGCTTCGTTCGGGTTGTTGATACCGGTAATACGGAAGCTGTTACCCAGACGAGACTGGATATTGGCGATGTTAATCACCTCTTCCTCTTTCACCAGCACCGCACGGCCGTTAGCGTCTTTCTTACCGCTGTCTTTGTACTCCACGAACAGGGTCGCCATCGGTTTACCGATGTTGTCCTTGGTGAAGTTAGACATGATGTTACCACCCGCGCTGTCCAGCGAGATGTTAACCTGCGGCTGGTTGTACTCGTCCTGGCTGGAGGTGGAGTCGGTGATATGGTCACCGGTCAGGATCACGCGTTTGTACAGCACAACGGGCTGACCTTCGCGGGTCTCTTTCACTTCCGAGTCACCCGGAATACGGCCAGAAGCGGCAGCAGACTGGTCAACGTTGGTGTTCACCAGACGGAATTCCAGCGTTGCAGTGGCGCCCAGAATCTCTTTCGCGCGCGCGGTGTCCTGAATACCCGGCAGTTCTACAACGATACGGTCAGCACCCTGACGCTGCACCAGCGGTTCAGCCACGCCCAGTTGGTTTACACGGTTGCGCAAAATGTTGATGTTCTGCTGAACGGCATATTCACGCGCTTCTTTCAGACGGGCGTCGGTCATTACCGCGCGCAGCTGGTTGCTGCCCTGAGCGGTGATCACCAGGTCACGGTGACGTTGGGTCAGGTAATCTACAGCCTGATCGCGCGCCGCACTGTCGCGGAACGTGATGCTCATACCGTAGTTATCTTCTTTACGAACGGTGGTATACGCGATGCCTTTTTCACGCAGATCGCTGCGCAGGCTATCGATATTCTGTTCCTGCAGTTTGCCCAGCGCGGTATCCATATCCACTTCCATCAGGAAGTGTACGCCGCCACGGAGGTCAAGACCGAGTTTCATTGGCTCTGCGCTCAGCGCAGCCAGCCAACGTGGGGTAGCAGGAGCAAGGTTAAGCGCCACGACGTATTTATCACCCAGCACGCCCATCAGCGCTTCGCGAGCGCGGAGCTGCGTGTCGGTGGTGTCGAAGCGAGCAAGAATTGCGCCCTCTTCCAGAGCCACAGACTTAGCGGTAATTTTTTCTTCTTGTAACGTTTTCTGGACCTGGATCAGCGTTTGCTCACTGGCGGCGACACCGCGCGCGCCAGTGATTTGAACAGCCGGATCCTCACCATACAGGTTGGGAAGCGCGTACAGCAGGCCGACGAGAATCACGACGACCAGCATGATGTACTTCCACAAAGGATAACGGTTTAACACGGCAGTTCCCTTTGGGAAAAGTTGGGATTACAGCGCCTTCATGGTGCCTTTCGGCAGAACGGCAGCTACGAAGTCACGTTTGATAACCACTTCAGTGGTGTCGTTCAGGGCGATAGCAATGTAGCCACTTTCAGCCACTTTGGTTACGCGACCGACCAGGCCACCGTTAGTCAGGACTTCATCACCTTTCGCGATGGAGTCCATCAGCTTTTTGTGCTCTTTGGTACGCTTCTGCTGTGGGCGCAGGATCATGAAGTAGAAGATCAGACCGAACACAACCAGCATCAGAATCAGAGACATCGGGCTGCCCTGCGCTGGAGCACCTGTTGCCGCTACCGCATCAGAAATAAAAAAGCTCATTCAAATTCCCTCATTATTAATATTAATCAACGTTCAAAGGTGGAACGGTTCGACCCTGACGTTGGTAAAAATCGGTCACGAAGCTCTCTAATTTACCCTCTTCGATAGCCTTGCGTAAACCAGCCATTAAGCGCTGATAATAGCGAAGGTTATGAATGGTATTGAGACGCGCGCCCAAAATCTCATTGCAACGATCGAGATGATGCAAATACGCGCGAGAATAATTGCGACAGGTGTAGCAATCGCACTCGGCATCGAGCGGACTGGTGTCACTCTTATGCTTCGCGTTACGGATTTTCACCACGCCATCGGTAACAAACAGATGACCGTTACGTGCGTTACGGGTTGGCATGACGCAGTCGAACATATCGATGCCGCGGCGCACACCTTCAACCAGATCTTCTGGCTTACCCACACCCATCAGGTAACGGGGTTTATCCGCCGGGATTTGCGGGCAGACATGTTCCAGAATACGGTGCATGTCTTCCTTCGGCTCACCCACAGCTAAACCGCCGACAGCGTAGCCATCAAAACCTATCTCTACCAGACCTTTAACAGAGATATCGCGTAAATCTTCGTAAACACTGCCCTGGATAATGCCGAACAGCGCATTTTTGTTCTGCAGGGAGTCAAAACGGTCGCGGCTACGCTTCGCCCAGCGCAGCGACATCTCCATGGAACGTTTAGCGTAATCCCAGTCCGCCGGGTATGGCGTACATTCGTCGAAGATCATCACGATGTCAGAGCCGAGATCGTACTGAATCTCCATAGACTTTTCAGGATCGAGGAAAATCGGATCGCCGTTGATCGGGTTACGGAAGTGGACGCCCTCCTCGGTGATCTTGCGAATATCACCCAGGCTGAAGACCTGGAAACCGCCAGAATCGGTCAGGATCGGGCCTTTCCACTGCATGAAGTCATGCAGATCGCCGTGAAGCTTCATGATCTCCTGACCAGGACGCAGCCACAGGTGGAAGGTATTACCGAGGATAATCTGGGCACCAGTGGCTTCTACTTCTTCCGGCGTCATCCCTTTTACGGTGCCGTAAGTCCCCACAGGCATAAACGCGGGGGTTTCCACCACGCCGCGATCAAACACCAGGCGACCGCGACGCGCGCGGCCATCGGTGGTATCGAGTTCAAATTTCATTTTTATTCCTCTGTGCCAGAAAAACAGTCCAACACATTATTCCGGTGCCGCGGACTTATTCCCCGACACGCTCATTCAAAGCCAGCGGATTGTACGTGATAAACATCGCGTCCCCGTAGCTAAAAAAGCGATATTTTTGTTCTACCGCAGACTTGTATGCCGCCATGGTGTGCTGATATCCCGCAAAGGCGGAGACCAGCATAATCAGCGTTGATTCAGGCAGATGGAAATTGGTCACCAGTGCATCGATGACTTTGTACTGATAGCCCGGATAGATAAAGATCTGCGTATCGCCAAAGAATGGCTCGATCAGATCTTTTTGAGCCGCCTGGGCAGCGCTCTCCAGTGAACGTACGGAGGTGGTGCCTACCGCAACAACGCGGCTGCCGCGCGCTTTTGCCGCCAGAACCGCATCAACAACCTCCTGCGGCACTTCAGCATACTCAGAGTGCATGATGTGATCTTCAATGCTGTCTACCCGCACCGGCTGGAAGGTGCCCGCGCCGACGTGCAGCGTCACAAACGCCATCTCCACGCCTTTTGCGCGTAATTTTTCCAGCAGCGGTTCGTCAAAGTGCAGACCCGCCGTCGGCGCCGCTACCGCGCCAGGCTTCTGGCTGTAGACGGTCTGGTAGAGCTCACGATCGGCCTCTTCATCCGGGCGCTCAATGTACGGCGGCAAAGGCATGTGGCCGATGGCATTGAGAATATCCAGCACCGTGCGCTCATCGTTGAACTCCACTTCGAACAGCGCGTCGTGGCGCGCGGTCATGGTTGCTTTGATACTCTCGTCATCGCCCAGCAGCAGTTCGGCACCCGGTTTAGGTGCTTTTGAGGCGCGAATATGTGCCAGAATACGTTTATCATCGAGCATACGTTCGACCAGCACTTCAATCTTGCCGCCGCTGGCCTTGCGGCCAAACAGACGCGCCGGGATCACGCGGGTATTGTTAAAGACCAGCAGATCGCCAGGGTTGAGCTTGTCGAGCAGATCGGTGAAAGTACCGTGCGTCAGCTCGCCCGTTGGCCCGTCCAGTGACAGCAAGCGACAGCTACTGCGCTCAGGCATTGGATAGTGAGCAATCAGGGATTCAGGTAGTTCAAAGGAGAAATCGGCGACGCGCATGACGTATACTCGTGACTTAAAAACAGGCGGCATAGTCTAGTGCTCACACCCTTTTGCTGCAACAACTAGCCGCCCCCGGACAAATAAAACGCATGAATTTTCTCGCTCACCTGCACCTCGCTCACCTCGCTGACAGCTCCCTTTCCGGCAATTTGCTGGCCGATTTCGTCCGCGGCAACCCCGCCGAGACCTGGTCCGCTGAAGTTGTCGACGGGATTTTTATGCATCGTCGTATCGATGTCATGACGGATAATCTGCCAGAAGTAACCGAGGCCAAAGCGTGGTTTCGCCCCGAAACGCGCCGCGTTGCGCCAATCTCGCTTGATGTCATGTGGGACCATTTCCTGTCGCGCCACTGGGCGCAGCTGTCGCCGGAGATGCCATTGCCGGATTTTGTGCGTTATGCCCACCAGCAGGTGTCGATCATTCTGCCCGACTCTCCGCCGCGCTTTGTGAATCTGAATAATTACCTGTGGTCGGAACGCTGGCTGGAGCGCTATCGCGAGATGGACTTCATCCAGAATGTGTTAAATGGGATGGCGAGCCGCCGACCGCGTCTGGATGCGCTACGCGACTCATGGCATGACCTGGACGAACATTACGATGCGCTGGAAACGCGTTTCTGGCAGTTTTACCCGCGAATGATGACGCAGGCGAAAAACAAACAGCTCTGACAGAATTCGCATTGATAGGTAAAAGCTGGCGGAACGATTGTCACCACCTCTTTGTCTTATCCATGAACACTCTCTATACTGGCTCGCGTTGCGTTCCAAATAACCTTAGTATCTACAGGAGAATCATATGGTTCTGGTAACTCGTCCGGCTCCGGATTTTACAGCTGCAGCAGTTCTGGGCAACGGTGAAATCGTTGAAAACTTCAACTTCAAACAGCACACCAACGGTAAAGCGACCGTTCTGTTCTTCTGGCCAATGGACTTCACTTTCGTTTGCCCGTCTGAGCTGATCGCGTTCGACAAACGTTATGAAGAATTCCAGAAGCGTGGCGTAGAAGTGGTTGGCGTCTCCTTCGACTCTGAGTTTGTACACAACGCATGGCGTAACACCCCTGTCGACAAAGGCGGCATCGGTGCGGTGAAATACGCAATGGTTGCGGACATCAAACGCGAAATCCAGCAGGCTTACGGTATCGAACATCCGGACGCTGGCGTTGCGCTGCGTGGCTCCTTCCTGATCGACGCGAACGGCATCGTGCGTCACCAGGTTGTGAACGATCTGCCGCTGGGTCGTAACATCGACGAAATGCTGCGTATGGTTGACGCGCTGCAGTTCCACGAAGAGCACGGTGAAGTGTGCCCGGCTCAGTGGGAAAAAGGTAAAGAAGGTATGTCTGCGTCCCCAGACGGCGTTGCGAAATACCTGTCCGAGAACGTATCCAGCCTGTAATCGGCACGGTTTACGAAAAAGGCCCGCTTATGCGGGCCTTTTTGTTATCACACCGTCAGCCAAACCAGACGGAAGCAGAAATCGCCGGCAGGGAGAGGATCCCCTCCTGCACGCTCCCTTTCCCCTCTTTTAGCTGCCACGCGCTCACGTTAAGCAGCGGAGAGTCATCCAGCACCACTTCGCACGCCTCGCCCCGGTTGATGGCTACCAGCACGCGCTGCTGGTTATAGACGCGGACAAACACCACCACGTTGTCGTGGGCATAAACCACCTGACAACCACCGTAGCGCAACGCCTGGCTCTGCTTACGCAGTTTCGCCAGCCGCTGATACAGGCTGAACAGCACGTTGTCCTGCTTCGCCGGATCCCATGGGAAGGTTTTGCGGCAGAACGGATCGTTGTTCCCGTCCAGCCCCACCTCATCGCCGTAATAGATGCACGGCACGCCCGGCCAGGTAAAGAGCCAGGTCACCGCCAGCGGCAGGCGCGCGACATCCTTACCGAGCAGGGATTTGAATCGCGCGGTGTCATGGCTGTCCAACTGGTTAAACATCCGTAACTGCTGCTGATGCGAAAGACTGGCGCGGT
This sequence comes from Enterobacter cloacae complex sp. 277I4, assembly GCF_050031465.1. Lineage (NCBI taxonomy): Bacteria > Pseudomonadati > Pseudomonadota > Gammaproteobacteria > Enterobacterales > Enterobacteriaceae > Enterobacter > Enterobacter cloacae complex sp. 277I4. The sequence goes on along the minus strand of NZ_JBLGWC010000001.1, from coordinate 1,116,393 downwards.
AGTTATCCATCCACGCCATGCAGGTTTCCGCATCAATATGCTGCGGATCGTAGGAAATATCGGTGTTAGCAAGGAATCCCCACAGCGGGAAGGTAAAACCGCGATAGTTCATTGCCGCATCTTCCGCGTCCGCCTGCAGCCACTGGCGCGCGTCGCCAAAATGTTCGCCAAACACGAACGCCTCCGGCTGCGCGGCTTTTGCTGCACGAGTGATCCCGGCGACGTGCTGAAGGTTATTACGCGCCCCGCCCGCTTCACCGAGCATATGCACCACGTCAAGACGCCAGCCATCCATATTCCATGGCTCACTCAACCAGTGGCGCACAATGCTGTTTTCACCGCCGTAAATCTCGTTCACCAGCGTTGGCGACTGGAAATCCAGCTTCGGCAGGCTCGGATAGCCCAGCCAGTCCAGCGCGCGCCCCTCCTCGTTGAAGCTGTACCAGTCGCGCTGGGGTGAATCCGGGTTATGGCACGCCCCGCCCATCGACTGGTTATGACGGTCAAACCACGCGTGTGAGTCGCCGCTGTGGTTGAACACGCCGTCCAGAATCAGACGCATGCCCTCTTTTTGCGTATTTTTACGCAGACGAAGCAGCGCGTCATCACCGCCAAACTGCGGGTCAGCGTGGCGATAATCGGCAGTATCGTATTTATGCACGCTCGGTGCTTTAAACACCGGGTTAAGGTACAGCGCCGTCACGCCCAGCTTCTTCAGATACGGTAGCTTTTCGCTGATGCCGTCAAGATCGCCGCCGTAGAACGTCGAGCCGCCCGCCTGCGCGGTTAACGGCTCATCCCATTCTTTTAGGATAATGTCGTGTCCTGCGGCGTGGTGATAATAGACCTTATCCTGCCCGGCGGTGCGCGTTTCGCTGCGCGCAAAGCGATCCGGGAAGATCTGATAAAAGACCTGGTCGTTAACCCACTGCGGGCCAGCGTCCGGGTAATCGACGGCAAACTGCTCCAGCCGCGCCGGAGGAAAACGGCTAAATCCCTGCGGGGTAAACCACAGCTGGCGGTTATTCCAGAGCAGCTTAAAGCTATAGCGTCGGCGCGGCTGGCCGCTGCGCAAGTCGATGTTTGCCCGCCATGCCGTTACGCCAGGCTGCGGCTGGCTGCGCTGCTTGTTCATTTTCAGCGTGGTTTCTTCATTATCGACTTCAGCGCGTAGCGTCACGCGTTCAGGCTGATTTTCCCCCGCCAGCCAGAGCGTAATCACAAGGTTTTCTTTGTTTTGCTTAACAAATGGGGCAACCGGAAGGTGCCAGGCGTTTAACATCACGAATCCCCTTTGATGAAATTGACGTCACCTTGCCACAGGGTGATTAAGGATAGCTCATCACGTTCGCGATTATTGAGGGAGGAGAAAGGAGGAGGAGACAAAATTCCCTCTCCCACAGGGAGAGGGCATAAAATATTACTGCGCTTGCGCCAGCTGACGGTCGCGGCGGCATTTAAACACCCAACCCACCAGCAGCAGTACGATCCACGCACAGCCTACGTAGAGGGAAATACGGGTATCAGGATGGTAGCCAATCAGGCCGATGATAAACACCAGGAAGATCAGCCCAACGACGGTCGTCGCTACCCCGCCTGGAACTTTAAACTTCAGCGCTTTTGCCTCCTCAGGGGACAGACGGCGGCGGAACGCAATCTGTGACAGCAGGATCATGATCCACACCCACACGGTCGCGAAGGTCGCCAGAGAAGCGATCACCAGGAAGACGTTTTCCGGCATGATGTAGTTCAGGTAGACCGACAGCAGCAGCGCAACGGTCATCACCATAACCGTCACCCATGGCGTGCCGCGACGGGAGGTTTTGGCAAAGACCTTTGGCGCACTGCCCTGCTCTGCCATGCCGTGCAACATGCGGCCCACGCCAAAGACGTCACTGTTGATCGCTGACAGCGACGCGGTCAGGACCACAAAGTTCAGGATGCTGGCCGCAAAGGCGATGCCCATATGCTGGAAGGTCAGCACAAACGGGCTACCGTTGGTCCCCACCTGGTTCCACGGATAGATAGACATAATGACGAACAGCGTACCCACATAGAACACCAGAATACGCATCGGCACCGAGTTGATGGCGCGTGGAATGGATTTCTCCGGGTCTTTGGCTTCCCCGGCGGTGATCCCGATGATCTCAATCCCGCCGTAGGCAAACATCACCATCTGGAGCGACATCACCATGCCGAGCCAGCCGTTGCTGAAGAAGCCACCGTTGCTCCAGAGGTTATGAATACCGGTTGGCTGGCCCCCGTTACCGATCCCCCAGATGATGATGCCGAAACCGGCCACAATCATGATGATGATGGTGGCAACCTTGAAGAAGGAGAACCAGAACTCCAGTTCTCCAAAGACCTTCACGCTCATCAGGTTGACGGCACAGATAATCAGCACCACGCTCAACACCCAAATCCAGTGCGGAACCGCCGGGAACCAGACGCCCATGTAGATGCCAAAGGCGGTGACGTCGGCAATGGCCACAATCAGAATTTCGAAGCAGTAGGTCCAGCCGGTGATAAACCCGGCCAGCGGGCCTAAATTCTCCTGCGCATAGCGCGAGAATGAACTGGCTGAAGGGTTATGAACCGACATCTCTCCCAGCGCACGCATGATGATATACGCCGCCACGCCGCCGATGATGTAGGCCAGCAGAACGCTTGGACCGGCCATTTTGATGGCATCTGCCGAGCCATAAAAAAGACCGGTACCGATAGCGGAGCCGAGCGCCATAAAGCGAATGTGGCGCGTGCTCAGTCCACGTTTGAGTTTGTTAGTACTTTCCATTTAAATCTTGCCATTCAACACGAAAAAAACAAAAAACCACGGGGCCTTAAGCCCCGTGGTTAAACAGTTTGTTGCCGTTGATTAATGGGCGTTCGATGCGACCTGACGCCCTGCAGCACGGTCCCAGATAATGGCCAGAACCAGTGCAACAACGGTAGGCATCAGCCAGGCCAGACCTTGCTCAGACAGCGGCAGACGCTGTGTCCAGGCTGGCAGGATGTGAGCAAACGCTGATGCTTTAATCCCGTCAAGGATACCAAAAATCAGGCTGATAAACATGGCTGGCGCAATAATTCGCGAGGAGTTGTTCCACCACGGGCGCGTAAAGCTCAACACCACCAGCACGATACACGGCGGATAGATGGCCGTCAGCACCGGAATGGAGACCTGAATCAGGTGGCTCAGACCGAGGTTAGACACCGCCATGGAGAAGATGCCGAGGATGAATACCAGCGTGCGGTAAGAGAGCGGCAGATACTGCGCAAAGAACTCCGCACAGGCACAGGTCAGGCCAACCGCCGTCACCAGACAGGCCAGGAAGATCAGGGCCGCCAGCAGCATGCTGCCCGCACCGCCAAAGGTGTGCTGAACGTAAGCGTGCAGAATTGCCGCACCATTCGCGTTCTGATCGACCAGCGTGGCGCTATCGGAACCCAGGCGGAACAGCGCCAGATAGAGCAGCGTCAGGCCCACACCGGCCATCAGTCCAGCCCAGATGGTATAGCGGGTCAGCAGACGCGCTTCGGTCACACCACGGGAACGGGCGGCGTTCACGATAACGATACCAAACACCATCGCGCCCAGCGTATCCATGGTCAGATAGCCGTTCACAAATCCGTTAGAGAAGGCCGCGTTTTGGTAGGCATCCATCGCGCTGCTGATAGGACCCGCAGGCCAGATAATGGCCGCAACCGCCAGCACGATCAGCGCGATAATTTTGAGTGGAGCCAGGAAGTTACCCACGGTATCCAGCAGTTTGCCCGGATAGAGGGAGACCAGAATCACAATAGCGAAGTAAACCAGGCTGTAGATAAACAGCGGCATCGCACCGTCACCGGTCAGTGGCGCAATCCCCACTTCGAAGGAGACTGTCGCGGTACGCGGGGTCGCAAACAGCGGGCCAACGGCCAGATAACACACCGTTGCCAGCAGAACGCCAGCCACTTTGCCAATTGGGGTGCTGAGGCTATCAACGCCGCCGCCAACTTTCGCCAGCGCAACCACGGTCAACACCGGCAGGCCCACGGCAGTGATCAGGAAACCAAATGCTGCTGTCCAGACGTGTTCACCCGCCTGTAAGCCAACCATTGGGGGAAAAATGATGTTGCCTGCGCCAACGAACAGCGCAAATGTCATAAAGCCCAGCGCGATGATGTCACGCGATTTTAAGTGATGGATCATAAAACCTTACTGCCTGTGGATGTGGTGTTGAATATATTGAGATTTTCGCCATCCCCAATGGGACGATACAGCGGAAATTTTGCTCAATTTCAGCGGGATATGCTCCCGTCCTGGCGTGGAGAAGAATAGTTTTTCGATTTACCACGCAAATACAGTCGGTCTGACAGTATCTGGGGGGCAATTTAAACGCTTATAACGTTTAAAGGCAAGGAGGGATCGTAAAACCAGAACAATATGCCAGCATGAAAATACCAACCAGAATAATTCGCTAATATCATGAAAAAGCCATGGCTAATAATGCGAACAAAAAAGCACCAGCCGTATAAAATTCATTCGCGTTTCGCTTTACTGCAAAGCAAACGGGCCAGCAATAGCTGGCCCGTGGAAAGGTAAAATGACACACCCGCCGTCAGGCGATCTTTTTGGCAATTAATCGTTCCGGTATAACGAAACTGAAACGGGTTCCTTTGCCCAGCGTGCTTTGAATATCGAGGCGGCTTTCGTGGTGATTCACCGCGTGCTTCACAATGGCCAGCCCCAGCCCGCTTCCCCCCGTTTGCCGGGAACGGGCTTTATCTACCCGGTAAAACCGCTCGGTCAGACGTGGAAGATGCTCAGGCGCAATGCCCGGCCCGTTATCCTCAACGCTAAACTCGGCACCCGTTGGTGTCTGCTGCCAGCGCACCATAATATCCGTTCCTTCCGGGGTATGATTAACCGCGTTATAGACCAGATTAGAGATAGCACTCCGCAGTTCATCCTCGCTCCCGAGCACCTTCAGACTGTTATCGACGTCAAAGGTCAGATGATGTTTTTTATGGCTTAAGGTTTGCGCTTCGCGCTCCACTACCCGCAGCATCATCGGTACGTCTATGGTGTCATTTAAGGCAAGCGACGGGGCCGCCTCAATCTTCGACAGCGTCAGCAGCTGTTTCACCAGCCCTTCCATACGGTGCGTCTGCTCGCGCATGGTATGCAGCGCCTTCTCACGCGGCGCACCTTCAAGCGTCTGCTCCTGCATCATCTCCAGATAGCCCTGCAGCACCGTCAGCGGCGTGCGCAGCTCGTGGCTCACGTTGGCGAAGAAATTGCGTCGTGCCCCTTCCAGCTGGTGCATCTGGGTGACGTCACGCGCTACCATCAGCCATTGCCGATCGCTGTAGGGCATCACACGTATTTCAAGATGGCGGCCATTGTTGAGCTTCAGATTATGCGGACGCGTGAAATCACGTTTTTTCAGATACTGCGTGAACTCCGGATAACGCAAAAGGTTGAGGATGTTCTGGCCATTATCGTCCGGCCAGCGCAGGCCCAGCAGCTGTTGGGCGAGACCGTTACACCAGAAGATTGTCCCCTCTTCCGTGGTCAGAATCACCGCATCCGGCAGCGATTCCGCACCGCTGCGAAAGCGTTTAATCAGGCTTCCCAGCTCGCGACGGCGCTTTTTATTACGCATCTGCATCTGGTGCAGGCCGTAAAGCAGCGGCTCCCAGCTCCCGCTTCCCGGGGGTGGCGTCATACTTCTGTCAACCCACAGCCACCAGGAGAGGCGCAGTAAGTTCCAGAAATGCCAGATCAGCAGCCCGGTCACAGACGCCAGCAGAAACCACGGCAGGTATCCAAGAAAGGCCCCCAAAATGAAGGCCGGAATACAACATAAGATCAGTTCAAAGACGAGCCTTTTCCATGACAGACGTTCCAGCACGCGTCACACTCCTGTCATTGTTCAGAAACGGGTAGAAAAACGATAACCCGTGCCGCGGACCGTCTGTACCATGCGATCGTGGCCGCTCAGTTCCAGCGCTTTACGCAGGCGGCGGATATGTACGTCAACCGTCCGGTCTTCGACATACACGTTAGTTCCCCAGACGTTATTCAGCAACTGCTCGCGGCTGTAAACACGCTCCGGGTGAGTCATAAAGAAATGCAGGAGTTTGAATTCGGTAGGCCCCATGTCGAGGGGATTTTCGCCCGTCATAACACGGTGCGAGGTGGGATCAAGGCTCAGGCCCTGCATCTCAATGACCTCTTCCACCGCCATCGGTGAAATACGGCGCATCACAGCTTTAATACGGGCAACCAGCTCTTTCGGTGAGAAGGGTTTGGTAATGTAATCATCCGCGCCGGTCTCAAGGCCGCGCACGCGATCTTCCTCTTCACCGCGCGCGGTAAGCATGACAACGGGGATATCGCGGGTCATCGCTTCACGCTTGAGGTGTTTGATAAACTGCAGTCCGGAGCCGCCAGGCAACATCCAGTCAAGCAGGATCAGATCGGGCCAGGGTTCATTCAGCTGGTTCACCGCGCTGTCATAATCTTCCGCTTCGACCGGCTGGAAGCCATTTTGTTCGAGCACGAAGCACACCATTTCACGAATTGGAGCTTCATCTTCTACGACCAGAATACGTCTCGCCATACTTTGCCCTGTCTTATCTTATTTAAGTTACAAGTTTGTAATGCGGCGTCATTATGCGTCAGATTTATGACAGATTTATGAAAAACAGTACCACGTAAAATGGCAAACTGTTGTTTTATTACAGCGGTTATTTTCCAGCTTCTGAAAGTTTATAATCCCCCTTCCCTTTTTTTGCCACGGATTCGCTATGCGCATATTACACACCTCGGACTGGCATCTGGGTCAAAACTTTTACAGCAAAAGCCGGGCAGCGGAGCATGAAGCGTTCCTGAACTGGCTGCTGGACACGGCCCGATCGCACGAGGTGGACGCGATTATTGTCGCGGGTGACATTTTCGATACCGGTTCGCCGCCAAGCTATGCGCGTGAGCTCTACAACCGCTTCGTGGTAAATCTGCAACAAACCGGCTGTCATCTGGTGATTGTCGCCGGTAACCACGACTCCGTCGCAACGCTGAATGAATCCCGCGATATCCTGGCCTTCCTTAACACGACCGTGGTAGCCAGCGCCGGTCATGCGCCGCAGATCCTGAAAAAACGTGACGGTACACCGGGAGCGGTGCTGTGTCCGGTGCCCTTCCTGCGCCCACGCGATATCGTGCAAAGCCAGGCGGGGATGTCCGGCAGTGAAAAGCAGCAGCATCTGTTGCAGAGCATCACGGACTATTATCACCAGCAACATACCGACGCCTGCGCCCTGCGCGGCGAACAGGCCATTCCGGTGATTGCCACCGGGCATCTTACTACCGTCGGCGCCAGTAAAAGTGACGCGGTGCGTGACATCTATATTGGTACGCTGGACGCCTTCCCGGCGCAAAATTTCCCGCCAGCGGATTATATCGCGCTCGGGCATATTCACCGGGCGCAGGTCATCGGCGGCTGCGAGCACATTCGCTACTGCGGCTCGCCCATTGCGCTCAGTTTTGATGAGACCGGCAAAGCCAAATGTGTGCACCTGGTGAGCTTTAATGAGGGCAAACTCAGTGCCGTGGAGTCGCTGGAGGTCCCCGTCACCCAACCGCTGGCGGTGCTGAAGGGCGATCTGGCGGCGATTACCGCTCAGCTGGAGCAGTGGCGCGGTGTCGAGCAAAATCCGCCCATCTGGCTGGATATCGAAATCACGACCGACGACTACCTGCATGATATGCAGCGTAAAATTCAGGCGTTGACGGAAGATCTGCCCGTCGAGGTCTTACTGGTTCGCCGCAGCCGCGAACAGCGCGAGAAAATTCTGCTGGGTGCACAGCGTGAAACGCTCAGCGAACTGAGGGTGGAAGAGGTATTTGAACGCCGACTGTCGCAGGAAGAGATTGACGACACCACGCGCGCAAGGCTTAACGAGCTGTTCCTTCATACCCTGCACGCGCTCAGCGATGAGGAAGAAAACGCATGAAAATTCTGAGCCTGCGTCTGAAAAACCTCAACTCCCTTAAGGGCGAGTGGAAAATTGACTTTACCGCCGAGCCGTTTGCCAGCAACGGGCTGTTCGCCATTACCGGCGCGACCGGTGCCGGGAAAACGACCCTGCTCGACGCCATCTGTCTGGCCCTTTACCACGAAACGCCGCGTCTGCAAAAAGTCTCCCAGGCACAAAACGACCTGATGACCCGCGATACCGCCGAGTGCCTTGCCGAGGTGGAGTTTGAGGTAAAAGGCATAGCGTATCGTGCGTTCTGGAGCCAGAACCGCGCGCGCAATCAGCCAGACGGAAACCTGCAGGCACCGCGCGTTGAACTGGCGCGTTGTGAAGACGGTAAAATTCTGGCAGATAAAGTGACGGACAAACTGGAGCAAACCGCCGCGCTCACCGGGCTGGATTATAGCCGTTTTACCCGTTCAATGTTGCTCTCCCAGGGGCAGTTTGCCGCCTTCCTCAACGCTAAACCGGGCGATCGCGCCGAACTGCTGGAAGAGCTGACCGGCACCGAGATCTACGGTCAGATCTCAACGATGGTGTTCGAGAAACATAAGGCCGCCCGTAACGCGCTTGAGATGTGCGAGGCGCAGGCCGCAGGCGTGGTGTTACTGAGCGAAGCGCAACAGCAGCAGTTACAGCAGAGTTTGCAGGCACTTACTGACGAAGAGAAAACCCTGCTGACTCAGCAGCAGAACCAACAGCGCGATTTTCAGTGGCTGACGCGCAACGACGAGCTTATTCGAGAGCAGCAGCGGGTTATGCTCCTGCAACAACAGGCGCAGCAGGCGCTGACCGACGCCGCGCCTGAGCTGGCCAAGCTCCAGATTGCGCAGCCCGCCGCCCAGCTTCGCCCCCTGTGGGATAGCCAGCAAGAACAAACCACGCGCCTCGCGCAGACAAAGCAGCGCATTGTCGAAGTAAATACTCGCTTACAGGCCAAAGCCGCGCAGCGCTCACGCATCCGTCATACGGCGCTGCGTACCCATGCGCAATTGCAGAGTGACCTTACGATCCAGGCAACATGGCTGGCGGAGCATGAACGTTACCGCGTGTGGGGCCAGGAGATTGCTGGCTGGCGCGCCCATTTTGCGCAGTTGAACCGCGATAAACATCAGATTGCCACGCTTGCAGCCCGTATTGTTGAATTACGTCAGAAGCTCGCCGGGATGCCGGAACCCCCCCTGACGCTGACGGCGGATGACGTGGCAGCGGCAATGGAGCAACAGTCCCGGTCACGCCCTTTACGCCAGCGCCTGACCTCGCTTCATGCCCGCTATCAGCCGCTGCAAAAACGGCTGCAAGAGAACGCAGATACCCGGCAAAAAGCGCAGTCCGAGCAGGTAAAACTCAATGAAACGCTGACGCTGCGCCGCCAGCAGTACAAAGAAAAAAACCAGCATTATGTCGATTTGAAAGCATTGTGTGAAAGCGAAGCGACGATCAAAAAGCTGGAAAGCTACCGCTCGCAGCTTGAGGCCGGAAAACCCTGCCCACTGTGCGGCTCCAGTGAACATCCCGCCATTGAGACGTATCAGGCGCTTGAGCTCACCGATAACCAGCGACGCCGGGACGCGCTGGAAAAAGAGGTTGCCGCGCTTAAAGAGGAGGGTCTGCTGGTGCTGGGACAGGTCAATGCCCTGACGCAGCAGATCCAGCGAGCAACAGACGAAGCGCAGGCGCTCTCTCAGGAAGAGCAAGCACTCACTAAAGAGTGGCAGGAGGTCTGCGCCGACCTGAATATCTCGTTGAATATTCAGGAAGATATCGCCCCATGGATGAACGAACAGGAACAGTACGAACGTCAGCTCTATCAGCTCAGCCAGCGCCTGACGCTGCAAAACCAGCTTAACGAACAGCAAGCGCAGGAGCGTCAGTATCAGCAGCAGCTGTCAGCAACGCGTCAGGCACTGGAAAACGCCCTGCTCGCGCTGTCGCTGCATGTTCCTGAAGAGGGGGAAGAGACCGCCTGGCTGTACGCCCGGGAAACGGAATTCAACCTGTGGCAGGAAAAACAGACGCAGTATGCTGCGATTCAGGAGCGCATTAATACCCTGAAACCGCTGCTCGACACGCTTCCGGCAGGCGATGACACCGAGGCAGAAGCGGCCATTCCTGAGAACTGGCGCGAGATCCACGACGAATGCCTGTCCCTGCAAAGCCAGCTTGTCACCCTGCAGCAGCAGGAGAGTCTGGAAAGCGAGCGGCTACAGCACGCCACAGCGCAATTTGCCACCGCGCTGGCGGCAAGCTGCTTCGCCGATCGCGAGGCCTTTCTCGCCGCGCTGCTGGATGAGGAGACTATCCGCCATCTTGAACAACGCAAGCAGACGCTGGAGAGCCAGCTTCAGCAGGCAATTGCGCTTAGCGGGCAGGCTGAACAGCAGCTACAGGCCCACCAGCATCAGCGACCGGAAGGGCTGGACGCCGACGCGCAAACCCTGCATGCGCAGCTACAGCAGTTGGCGCAGCAGCTTCGTGAGAACACCACTCATCAGGGGGAGATCCGCCAGCAGCTTAAGCAGGACAGCGATAACCGCCAGCACCAGCTGGCGCTGATGCAGCAAATTGACGAGGCCTCACGTCTGGCCGAGGACTGGGGTTATCTGAATGCGCTGATAGGCTCCAGCACCGGCGACAAGTTCCGTAAATTCGCCCAGGGTCTGACGCTGGATAATCTGGTCTGGCTCGCTAACCAGCAGCTTAACCGCCTGCACGGGCGCTATCTGCTGCAGCGTAAAGTCAGCGACGCACTGGAGCTGGAGGTGGTCGATACCTGGCAGGCCGATGCCGTACGCGATACCCGCACGCTTTCTGGCGGCGAAAGCTTCCTCGTCAGTCTGGCGCTGGCGCTGGCACTTTCCGACCTGGTGAGCCACAAAACGCGAATCGATTCGCTGTTCCTGGATGAAGGTTTCGGCACGCTCGACAGCGAGACGCTGGACACCGCGCTGGATGCGCTCGACGCGCTGAATGCCACCGGGAAAACCATCGGCGTAATAAGCCACGTCGAGGCTATGAAGGAGCGTATTCCGGTGCAAATCAAAGTGAAGAAGATTAATGGACTGGGGTATAGCAGGCTGGATAAGGAGTTTGCGGTGCAGTGAAAGGCGGATCGGCGCGGTCTGGTGCCCTCACCCTGGCCCTCTCCCACAGGGAGAGGGTACAAACATAAAAAACCGCAACGTGCGTTGCTGTTTTGCTTTTATTCCGGCCATAACCACGCTGCGCCGCGCACGCCGCTGGAGTCACCGTGGACGGCTTTGCGGATTGGGGTTTCACACTCGCCGCCGAAGACCCACTGTTTGACGAGAGCAGGCACCGTCGCGTACAGCCGGTCAACGTTGCTCATCCCACCGCCCAGCACAATCACATCAGGATCGAGAATGTTCACCACATGCGCCAGCGATTTCGCCAGGCGCATTTCGTAGCGGCTCAACGCCAGTTCCGCCACGGGATCCTGCTCCTCAACCAGACGCATGATCTCGTTACCCTTAAGCGGCTGACCGCTCAGGCGGTGGTAATCGGTGGCAAAACCGGTGCCGGAGATAAACGTCTCAATACAACCCTGTTTTCCACAGTAGCACGGCACTTCAGTACGGTATTTAAGTTCGTCTTCATCCATCCATGGCAATGGGTTATGTCCCCACTCGCCTGCCGTACCGTTACCGCCAATATGCGCACGCCCGCCGAACGCCACACCGGCCCCGCAGCCGGTACCAATGATGACAGCAAAAACGGTCTGGGCACCCGCCGCCGCACCGTCAATCGCCTCTGAGACCGCCAGACAGTTCGCATCATTTGCCAGACGCACCTCGCGCTGCAGACGCGCGCTCAAATCTTTATCAAAAGGCTGGCCATTGAGCCAGGTGGAGTTGGCGTTTTTCACCACCCCGGTATAAGGCGAAATGGATCCGGGAATGCCCATCCCGACGGAGCCGGTCTGTCCTGTCGCCTGCTCTGCCATCTCAACCAGCCGGGCAATCGTCTCGATAGTCTGGTGATAATCGTCGCGCGGCGTGGGCAGGCGGTGACGGAAAAGCTGCTCCCCCTGCTCGCTCAGTGCGATAACTTCAGTTTTGGTGCCGCCCAAATCAATCCCAATACGCACAAGACTCTCCTCATTATTTTGATTATCAACAGAGTAGAAGCACGCTTCCCGATTAGCAATGCAAGCGATGCGACAATTCGTTATCATGCCCGCTGATTTAACGACAAGGCCGTGGAAATTATCATGCTGTGGTTCAAAAATTTGATGGTTTACCGTCTCAGCCGCGACGTTTCGCTGCGTGCAGAAGAGATGGAAAAACAGTTAGCCGCTTATACCTTTTCCCCTTGCGGAAGCCAGGATATGGCAAAAACCGGTTGGGTTCCGCCAATGGGTTCACAAAGCGATGCCCTGACCCACGCCAGCAGCACGGGTCAAATCATCGTTTGCGCCCGTAAAGAAGAGAAAATCCTGCCCACGCCGGTGGTGAAGCAAGCGCTGGAAGCGAAAATTTTTAAGCTTGAAGCCGAACAGGGCCGCAAGCTGAAAAAGACCGAAAAAGATTCCCTGAAAGACGAAGTGTTGCACTCCCTGCTGCCGCGCGCGTTTAGCCGCTTCAGCCAGACCATGATGTGGATCGATACCGTCAACGGGCTGATCATGGTGGACTGCGCCAGCGCCAAAAAAGCGGAAGATACGCTGGCCCTGCTGCGTAAGAGCATCGGCTCTTTGCCGGTGGTTCCACTGGCGCTGGAAACGCCAATTGAGTTAACCCTGACCGAATGGGTTCGCAGCGGCACCGCAGCGCAAGGGTTCCAGATCCTCGATGAAGCCGAACTGAAAGCCCTGCTTGAGGATGGCGGTGTCATTCGTGCGAAAAAACAGGATCTGGTGAGCGATGAGATCGCCGTCCACATTGAAGCAGGCAAAGTGGTCACTAAACTGGCGCTCGACTGGCAGCAGCGTATTCAGTTTGTGATGTGTGACGATGGCTCTGTTAAACGCCTGAAGTTCTGCGATGAACTGCGCGATCAGAACGAAGATATCGATCGTGAAGATTACGCCCAGCGCTTTGATGCGGACTTTATCCTGATGACCGGCGAGCTGGCCGCGTTGATTCAAAATCTGGTAGAAGGCCTCGGCGGCGAAGCGCAGAGATAATTTCGTCTCAACCTGACCCTCTCCCCAACGGGGAGAGGGAAGAAGATTATTTCAGATAGCGGCACAGATAAGAGGTCGGTTCAGCAACCTGCAGATGGAACTCACTGTGGCCAGGGACGTTGAAAACTTCGCCGGCAGAGTAAACTTTCCATTCCGTTTCACCCGGCAGTAAGACGTTAAGCGCACCACTTACCACCGTCATCTCTTCAGCTTCGGCCGTACCAAAGGTGTACTCCCCTTCAGCCATCACGCCGACACTGGCGCGGCCAGTGCTGCTGCTGGTAAAACCAATGGATTTCACTTTACCGGAAAAGTATTCGTTACTTTGAAGCATGAACTGGCCCTTATATTTTTAGATAAAAATTCACTATAGGGGCCATGCTCATGACCTGTCACGCAAAATCATCAGGTAAGGAGTTCTGAGGCCAGACGCGCCATCAGAACGTTCGACAACAGTACCGGCACATCCAGCGCTTTTTGCAGTAGATCGCGGTGATGCTGGTGGAACCCCAGGCAGTCGAGGATCAACACATCGGCCCCGCGCTCCAGTAGCTCCTTCCCGGCCGCAATGAGTTTGGCCTCACTGTCCCAGAAGGGATTGGCCAGCGCATACAGGGGCGTTTTTTCAAGCACGTGCCATTTTGCTTCCTGGTTGTCCATGAGTTCTTCAATGGGCACAATCACCCCCACCTGGTGTCCGTCCACAATGGATGCCACCAGCGGCGGAATGATTCGCATCGGCTCGAGTAAAATCGCATTACGCGCCATGAGCCCCTTAATGGGAGCAGTACTCATCAGCAAAATAACGTCATACTCTTGATTATCGAGCACTTCTATTACTGCCTGCAGCGAGCGCTCAATTTTCTGTCGTGAAACATGCGCCAGTTTACCGTCGCTTAATAACGTCGCCAGGGGATCCTCCCCCGCCTCTACAGCGTAGTCCTCCATGACCTCTTCCCGGCTCATCTTCCCCAGCAGGCTGAGATGCGTGATCTGTTGTTCAGATACATGCTCGGTTAAGAGCGGTAACACTTCGCTTACAGGGACCACACCAATAGTGATGATCGCCAACGTTGCCTTCATCGTCTTCGCCTTCCATTACTACAAAAACTTAATACACAGGTACAGGCTCACTACGCTGCACAGTTCGTTTTTTCAACAAAACAGCACCAAGCGTAGCAGGTGATCTCCATCCCGAAATGTAAAGATCACCTGCCGGTAACGGAGCTACCTGTAATAACTAAATATTAACTCCTGCTTAACATTAGCGATGAGTAAAAAGTGTGATTCAGGCACGGTATTGGAGCGTTTAGGAAAACATTTATGACTTATCGGGATCTTCGTAGCGCCGTTTCGCATCCAGCGCTTCCTGTTCAGTCTCATGTTCACTGATGAGAGAGTCGGGTTTAGGGTGATCGGCACGCAGTTGATACCAGGTCACGGTTTGGCCGCCATTGCCTTTTTCAACGGTAACAATACGTGCTTCACGCGGATAGGGAGGTCTGGTTGGCATAGCTCATCCTTTTTTTATGTCAGAGCTATAAGTATAGACGGCGGTTAGCTGGCACAAGCCAAACGCAGGGCGGTAATAATCTGAATCACAACCTCTTCGGGCGACGCGGAAGCATCCACTACGTGATGTGCCGCTTCGCGGTATAACGCATCGCGCTCCGCCAGCACCTCGCTCACCTCTTCGCTGAGCGGTCTGGAGGTCAGCGCAGGACGTTGCCCCTCTTCCGGAAACGCTTCCAGACGCCCCACCAGCGCAGCCACGGGCGCACAGAGATAAATCACAATCCCTTTTTCGCGCATAAAGCGGCGGTTATATGCCGCCAGAATAATTCCGCCGCCTGTGGCAATTACCGCATCGGGAGCCGTTACCGCTTCCAGCGCGGCCGTTTCACGGCTGCGAAAGCTCTCCCAGCCTTCTTTTTCGACGATATCCGCGATGGTTTGTCCGGCCTGCGTCTGCAGCCAGTGGTCGGTATCAACAAAATGACGTTGACAGGTACGCGCCAGCTCCAGGCCAACGGTGGTTTTCCCACAGCCGCGGGGGCCAACTAAAAAGATGGGTTGGGTCATAACCAGGTGTTTCCCCTTGATGCCGGATGGCTGAAGAGTGTAAAGAAATAATTGCAGAAGATGTTGCGTTTACTTTACTGCAAAGCGGTACGGAATGACAACCCTGTCACTGCCATACTGTACCACATATTGACAATGATTATCATTTAGCAGGGCGACGTTTCACTTCCAGCAGCCACTTATCGAGCTCTGCGGCAAACTGCTGGCGGTCACGTTGAGATAAACTGTCTGGCCCGCCGGTCTGCACACCGCTGGCGCGAAGCGTATCCATGAAATCGCGCATGGTCAGTTTTTCCCGGATGGTTGCTGGTGAGTAACGCTCCCCGCGCGGGTTCAGCGCTGCGGCGCCCTTTTCCAGTACCTCTGCGGCCAAAGGAATATCCGCCGTGATCACCAGATCTTCCGCGCTGCACAGCCGTACGATCTCGTTATCCGCCACATCAAAACCGGCAGGAACCCGCAACGCACGAATGAATCGGGAAGGCGGTACGCGGATATTCTGGTTTGCCACCAGCGTAAGCGGCATCTGAACACGCTCGGCAGCGCGGAACAAAATCTCTTTAATTACATTCGGACATGCGTCCGCATCAACCCAAATCGCCATAATGTCTCCCCTATTGATACTGGCGACTATTGTCGCCTGCATTTCGTTGTTAAGCTATCAATCAGAGAAAACAACGCATAACGACGGAGAAACGTGATGGATAAGAAAATCGGGTTTATTGGCTGCGGTAACATGGGCAAAGCCATCCTGGGTGGCCTGATCGCCAGCGGGCAGGTCCTGCCGGGTCAGATTTGGGTCTATACACCATCACCGGATAAAGTCGCGGCGTTGCGTGATGAGTATGGTATTAACGCAGCCGAAAGCGCGCAGGAAGTGGCCCAGGTCGCCGATATCGTCTTTGGGGCGGTTAAACCGAATATCATGATCAAAGTCCTGAGCGAGATCACCTCCAGCCTGAATAAAGACACGCTGGTGGTGTCGATTGCCGCAGGCGTGACGCTCGATCAGCTGGCCCGTGCACTGGGTCATGACCGTAAAATTGTTCGCGCAATGCCCAATACCCCTTCGCTGGTCAACGCCGGGATGACCTCCATCACCCCTAACGCGCTGGTGACCACGGAAGATGTGGCCGATGTGCTGAACATTTTCCGCTGCTTCGGCGAAGCGGAAGTGATTGCCGAGTCGATGATCCATCCGGTTGTGGGCGTGAGTGGCTCTGCTCCTGCGTATGTCTTCATGTTCCTGGAAGCGATGGCGGATGCTGCGGTGCTTGGCGGTATGCCACGTGCGCAGGCCTATAAATTTGCCGCACAGGCGGTGATGGGCTCAGCCAAAATGGTGCTGGAAACCGGTAAGCATCCAGGGGAACTGAAAGATATGGTCTGCTCGCCTGGCGGTACCACCATCGAAGCGGTGCGGGTGCTGGAAGAGCGCGGGTTCCGTGCGGCGGTCATTGAAGCGATGGCGAAATGCATGGAAAAGTCAGAGAAGCTGAGTAAGTCCTGACCAAACTAAGCCGGATGTCAGGCGGCCACCTCGGTACGTCCGCGTCCGGCATTTTTGGCTTTATAAAGCGCGATATCTGCCGCTTTTAACCATTCGCGGTAGTGGGCAAACTGTGTTCCCCATGGCGCAACCCCCACGCTGATGCGAAGCCGTTCGTTCGGGGCACAGGGTAACGACAGTTTTTTCAGCCTCTCGTGGACGCGGGACATCGCCGCAATTGCACTTTCTGCCGGGGTGCCGGACATGATGATCGCGAACTCATCGCCACCGAAACGGCCAATATGATCCCCGGCCCGCAGCGTCATCTGCAGCTGACGAGTGATAGCAATGATCGCTTCATCGCCCACATCATGTCCCCAGGTGTCATTGATGCTCTTGAAGTGATCGATATCGATAAGCAGGATCGTGGTCTGACCATGATCCCGTCGGCACTTTTCATACTCCATCCGCAGCAACGTTTCCCAGTGGCGCCGGTTATAAACGCCCGTCATGCCATCGCGGGTACTCATCAGCTCAAGTCTTCGCTTATTTTCCGCCAGGCGAATGGCCGTCTGATGGCTCACCCAGGCAAAGAGTATTGGGTAGATCATCAAGACCGGCAGCGTCAGCCACCACTCCAGCGCTCCGGAAGAGAGCACCACAACATTTCCGGTTAGCTTCAGCGTCACGACAGCGGATAACGTGGTTATGGCAATGCCTGCGAGAAACAGGCGACAGCCGCCGGATCCCATCATATTCATGCCCATCATCATAACCAGCGCAGCCGATGGCAGAGCGTTCACGCCCATCAGGCCAATCCAGATGCCGGTAAAAATAGCGTCGATCTTCAGATTGAAGATTTCACATTGACAAGGTTGAGATGAACGGCAGGTGAACTGCCAGGCAAGATGCGGCCAGATAAAAACCCAGCTCACCAGTAATAACCACCAGCCGCCGGGCAGAAAATGCGTGACCAGCACACCGGCAACAGGAAAAAACATCGCCGCCAGACCCACAATCCGCCCCAGCCGGACGCGCCGGGCAAAGCGTATGCCGGTACGGTGCGCGTCATCCTGAGAAAGGTTTTGAAGCCACTCTTCCCCGATACGCTCTTTATTGTAAAAGTTTTCGTCGTTCATCATATTTTGGGAATATTCTGAAACATTTTCCCAAATTATAGAGAGGGGGGATGCGGAGAAAGTATGAAATTTCGGGTGAGTCACCGTAAGGACTCACCCGATAGGACTATGCCTGTTTCTTCAGACAACCACTCATAAACTTGCTGCGATCGTCGCCTTTCAGCATTTGTTGCGTGGCCTGAGCGTTACATTCACGCATTTTTTGCTGCTGCGGCGTCAGGCTTTTTTCATCTGGTTTGGATGCACCATTTTTGAGGCAATCGCTCATATATGTCTTACGGGCATCCCCTTTCAGCGCTTTTGCTGTCGCCTGTTGGTTGCAGGTTGTCATACGCTGCTGTTGAGGTGTTAAGGTTTTCTCTTCCGCATGCGCTGAGGCGATCAGGCACAGGCCGGAAAACAGGGTAACCAGTATTGTTGTTTTCATTGCACCATCCTTTATGTGAAGTTCCACATTAAGTCTGGTTCGTTGCGGGAAAAAAACCACCCTGCGACAATGATTTTCTTCGGGTTTATGGATTATTTCATCTCTGGCGCGGCACGCTGTTCATTACCCGGTTTCGCCTGACGCGTTAGGGTATTTAATAGCGAGAGGCATGAGATGAAATAGAGGCTCTGTTTAAATTCTTTTCTCCCAGTGCGAAGGCCAAAAATAAAAACAGAGCGACGACAGGCATCCTGCATGACCATTCTATGACAGGCCATTCTCTTTCAGCAGGCTAGCTGCGAGGATGCCTTAATAGCTTCTTTACGTATTGCTGAAGCATCTCCGCGTCTTCAGCGGGGACCAGCGAATCGGGGCGAGCCTTGTCCAGCGCGCTTTCTACATTATCGATTAACGCCTGTTGCTGCGGTTGTGTCATTTGTCGGAGCAACGCCGTAACGACAATTTCCAGCGCCTCGACCTGGGCGACCAGTTCTTTTGACTCTTCTTCCTTTTGTGCAAGCTTGACCAGCAACTCAGCAATGAGATTTTTCATCGTGCTATTTCCTTATGCGTTTTTTCTGAACTTAGCATTCAGAATGAATAATGCAAAGAGGAGAAAAGTATTATCTTATGCAAAAGTGATGCTGCTGCCAAAATAAAGATGAATGGCAAGCAGCGAAACGTTTTTCTCTTTAGAAAAAGCCGCATTTAGTTATATAAAAATGCGGCAACCATAAGAATATATAATACATTCCGTCAGAAAATTAACGCGCTGCTCTCGCCTGCTCTAATTGGCGACGGCGTCTCAGCGCAATCGCCAGCTGGATAATATTGATCAACACCACAATCGCCGTGGCCGCAAATACCCAACGAAAACCGGCCATCGCCGAAACGGATGCGCCAATAAGCGGACCGGCAACATTACCTAAATACATAAATGACTGGTTATAGCCAAAAATACGCCCTGTCACCTGGTCATTTGAATATTTCACCAGCAAGGTCTGCACCGCAGGTAACATGGCGCCATCGGCAAAGCCGAGCAGGAATCGCAGCACGCCGAGCTGAAGCGGTGAGGTGACGAACGACATCGCAAAAAAGAGCACCACGGCAAAAATCAGCGTGGCCATCAGGATACGCGCCGTACCGATCCTGTCGCCCAGTTTTCCCAGCCGCGGCGCAGAGATTAACGCCGATACGCCCGGCACGGCAGCAATCATCCCGCTGAGAAACGCAATATTGCTGCTGTCTGGCTCCATCGATTTTATAAACAGCGCCAGAATCGGGCCTACCGAACCGTTACAGAGCTGGATCACCATGGTGGTTACGAACAGGCTTATCATCAGCCCGGGATACGGCAGCGAGGCGAAGACCGCTTTGCCGCTCAGGCGTTCAGATTTACTGACCACCGGACGTCCCCCCTCCTTGATCAGAAACAGCGTCACCAGAAAACTGATCACCAGCAGGATAGCAGTAATGAAGAAGACGGCGCGCAACCCTACGTGGTCGGCCAGAAAGCCGCCTAACAACGGACCGCCGATAACGCCACTGATCTGTGCGGTGGAGAGCGTACTCAACGCCCAGCCGCTACGTTCACGCGGCACCTGTGAAGCGACCAACGCCATGGCGTTCGGAATATAGCCGGATGTCAGCCCCATGATCGCCCGCAGGATAAACAGCTGCCAGACGTTAGTGGCAAAGGCCTGCAGCAGGATGGCTATTGCCATTCCCAGCGAAGCGCGCAGCAGCATCAGCTTGCGCCCTTTTCGATCCGCCAGGCTCCCCCACATGGGTGACACAATGGCGGAAACCAGAAACGTCACGCTGAACGTTAGCCCCGACCACATGGAGAGGGCTTCATGCGAGGTCACGCCCAGCTGCGACACGTACAGCGGCAGAAAGGGCAAAATCTGGCTGATGGCCAGCCCGGTGAAGAAACACCCGAACCAGACCGAGATGAGGTTAACTTTCCAGGATTCCATAAAAGAAATAGTCTTCATTTTTAGGCAAATGCGCCGACAGATTAGCAAGTTACCGGCATCTACGCCGTGCCAGAGATGCGGCCTTGCTGACTTTGGTGTTTTATCTTCCCAGTCATCATATTTGTGAAATATGTCACAAACCATCCAATTTCTGGCGGAAGATTATGCTTTAGCGGCAGAGTCCAAAGCCGCGCATTCCCAGATGGAAATGGTTGGCGTGCGCCGCGTTATACTCCGGCCCCAGGCCGTTCCCGTAGTAGCCGCAGCTCGCCGTCAGCAGCGCCTGTAGCCACGGCTGCGTTTTGGTCGATCTCCAGCCGTGCAGAATGGTGACCCGTTCACCGTTCGCCAGCCGAAACGCGCTGATATCCAGCGCCTCTGCCGTGGCATGTTCGCTGCGTCTTGCATCAGGGCGGTGGTAAATATTGCGACAGGCGTAGCTGCCCAGGTGCTCAATGCGCACCAGCTCGCTTCCGGTCCAGGTTCTGGTGAGTGGCCGGGCCTGCTGGCTGACAAACAGTGCAGAACTCAGCGCCAGCGGGCAGCTGGCAAGAAAGCTGCTGTTCAGGCTGACCGGTCCGAAGTCACGCACGCGCACCACGTTGTGAAGGGGGCATGCTCCGGCGCTGTCGGCGACAGGCTGTGTGCGAATAAGGGCCTTCTGATTGGCCTGCGATAACAGGCTGGCACACGCCTCGGGGGTAAGGCGCCGCAGTTTGTACTGAGTGATTGGGCCTGGCGGGTCGTCAAGCGAGAGCGGCGTAAAAGGGTTGTAGTGAGACGGCAACCAGCGGTAACCCACCGTTGCGACTGCCACCAGAATGAAAACGATCAGCAACGTTTTGCCTTTCACACTCCCCCCTCTTTACTCCCAAAACATTATGGCAGAAGGTCGCGAAACCCGCAGGGCATCGTGGTATGTTATTGGCTTTTCGTCAGACTGGAAGAGAGTAAGATGGCAAAGCAGCGCGTAGGTATTGTCTTTGGGGGAAAATCAGCGGAGCACGAGGTTTCATTGCAGTCGGCAAAAAATATTGTCGATGCGATTGATAAAAACCGTTTCGACGTAGTGCTGCTGGGCATCGATAAACAGGGCCAGTGGCATGTGAACGATGCGAGCCAGTATCTGTTAAACGCCAACGATCCGGCACATATCGCCCTTAATCCTTCTGAAATCAGCGTCGCCACCGTCCCTGGCGTAGTGAAGGGGCAACTTATCGACGCCGGTAATGCGCAGGCTCTTGCTCAGATTGACGTCGTGTTCCCAATCGTCCACGGCACGCTGGGTGAAGATGGTTCGCTGCAGGGTATGCTGCGCATGGCTAACCTGCCGTTTGTCGGCTCCGATGTGCTGGGCTCCGCCGCCTGTATGGATAAAGACGTCACCAAACGCCTGCTGCGCGATGCCGGGCTGAACGTTGCCCCGTTCGTGACACTCACCCGCGCCAACCGCGATAAATACACCTTCAACCAGATTTCCGCCCAGTTGGGTCTGCCGCTGTTCGTGAAGCCTGCGAACCAGGGCTCCTCCGTTGGCGTCAGCAAAGTGACAAGCGAAGCGCAGTTCACCGAAGCCGTTCGTCTGGCTTTTGAGTTTGACCACAAAGTCGTGGTTGAGCAGGGTATCAAAGGCCGTGAAATTGAGTGCGCGGTGCTGGGCAATGATTTCCCACAGGCAAGCACCTGCGGTGAAGTGGTGTTAAACAGCGATTTCTACTCTTACGACACCAAATACATTGATGATAAAGGCGCTCAGGTCGTCGTGCCGGCAAATATCGATCCGGCCATCAACGATAAGATCCGGGCGATCGCCATCAACGCCTATCAGGCTCTTGGCTGCTGCGGCATGGCGCGTGTGGATGTGTTCCTGACGCCAGATAATGAGGTGGTGATTAATGAAATCAACACTCTGCCGGGCTTTACCAACATCAGCATGTATCCAAAACTGTGGCAGGCCAGCGGTCTGGGTTACTCTGAGCTGATCACCCGTCTGATCGAACTGGCGCTGGAGCGTCACGCCGCTGACAGCGCACTCAAAAGTTCAGTAAACGGTTAATCGGTTCTTTTCACCGTCTCCGCCTCATCCGCTGTCGTCTCTTCCGGACGACGGCGGATAATTAACCCAGCCAGCCAGAAACTGATCACCCAGGTCACCAGTCCGACAGCATAGGTTTGCCATCCTTTGGCTTCAAACCCCAGCAGCCCCACGACACCGTTAAGAATAAAGATCAGCCCGATAGCAAAGGCGTAGTAGTGCCAGTCACGGCGTAGTTTGGACGTGAGCTTCATAACAACTCCGGCAGGAAAAAAAGACATCCTCTCACAGTTTTACGATCGGGTCTGTGGCAGATGCGGAAAATCTGAAACACGACGCAATTTCAGTTAAGTAATGAATTTGTGATGTGCTGCAGAAATCGACAATCCAGGAGAATTCCGCAGGGGAAATTACCACGATTCTGATATTGACAAATGCTATGACCTGTCAAACTCACCGTGTGCGAAGCGTATTAACAGAGTGATATTTCCGGAGGTCTTTATGGCTGACTTTACATTGTCGAAACCGATTTTTGGCGGCACACCACCAAAAACCTCCACTGCGGGTAATATTGCGTATGCCCTGTTTGTCCTGTTCTGCTTCTGGGCAGGCTCTCAGCTTCTCAACATGCTGGTTCACGCGCCTGGCGTCTATGAACATCTGATGCAGGTGCAGGATAACGGACGCCCACGGGTTGAGATTGGTTTGGGTGTGAGCACCTTGTTTGGCCTTGTCCCCTTCCTCGCGGGTTGTCTGATTCTTGGTGTTGTCGCGTTAGTCGTACGCCTGCGTCGTCGCCATTAACGTCCCATACAACGAGCCCGACGATCGTCGACGCGTTTGGCGAACCATGCCGTTGTCAGGTTACGCGTGATTTTCGGGCTTTCCAGTTGAATACCCGGCAGGATTGCCCGCGGTAACGCTTTTCCACTCTTCTTCTCGGCCAGCGCGAAAACCTTGTTGTAGAGATCCGTCTTCTCGAACGCCAGGCTATCCCCTTTCTCCAGCTGACGGCGAATGTCGCTATCGCTCATGCCAAGCGTTGCTGACAGTTTGCGCACCGCCAGTTCCGTTGTCCCCGCCTTGCTGCTGCCGTAGGCGATGAGATCGCCGTCCAGCGCCAGTTTCACCCCGCTGGCACGGCTGACTGCACTCTGAAACGCCGCGTTTCGGCTGGCATACCAGCCCGCGTTAAAGTCAGCAAAGCGGTACAACGGCTCGCTGTAGCTCGCCGGATAGTTCAGCAGATGGTACGTGCCAAACCACAGTCCGCCACGCAGGGAGAAGACTTCCTGGCGCACCGTCCCGTCGATTTTCCACGGATAACCGTCCGTATGCTGCTCGGCAAACGCAATGCTGACCTGCATCGGGCCGCCGGTATGCACCGGGTTAAGCGAGCCGAACAGTTTCTGCCCCATCGGCACCATGTTGATGAAATCATCAAAAATGGCGCTCAGCTGTTTCTCGGTTTTCACCGTGTCCAGCCGATCGCTGTAGCTTTTGCCGTTTGGCGAGGTGATTTTAAGGGCGGTATGCACCAGGAACACCGGGATATGCATCGATTCCGCGCGACGGTCGATCTCTTTCCAGGCAATTTTGTTCAGCCCCGGCACCACCGGATCTGACTGGTACATCGACTCCTGCTGCGCCACTGCCAGCACCGAGCAGATATTCTCCTCGGTAGGGGCAATTTTCTGACTTTCAAAGGTCTTCGCTAACGCCTCGGCCCACGCATTGCGGTCTTTCACCGTAGAGGGCATTTTTTGCCGCACCACGCTCGCCACATCTACAGGTTTCTCACCTTTTTTAAGCGGGGCGGCCCCTTTTTCGGCACACCCCGCCAGCACGAGTGCGGCGAGTAAAGAGAGCGATAATGTACGCGGTACGGCAAAAGACATAGCAATTCCCTGTTTTAGCTAAATGTATTGGTGACTTCCTGCAGATCACGATCGTCCAGCTCGCGTTCAAAGCTGCGCAGACGTTTGTAGATAGACATCAGTTCCACCAGCGTGGTCCAGGAGCTAATCAGATACTGGAACGACCCGCGAACCTGACCAAATACGTTGGTGATCTGTGTCATCAGACCCAGCGTTATCGTACCCGCAACAATGGACGGGAACAGCAGGAACAAACCGAAAACGTTATCCACCTGCAGATACAAAATGCGCGCAATGTTGAAGTACATATAGTGGAAGTAAAGACGGAAATAGTTGCGACGCACGGCGCCAAACAGTTCACGTACGGTTGGCGGCGAGGCGCGGTTGGCGTCATCTTCACCATACACCAGCTCTTTACGATACGCCGCTTCAACGCGCTGATTTTTAAACTCCAGCCCAGGCAGCTTGATCCCCACCACGGCCAGCAACCCCGTTCCCATTAATGACCAGACAATAGCGGCAATCACCAGGCCATACGGCAGATGACCAACAATCGGCAGGTCCGGCACGTGCGCCGAGAGCGTCACCAGAACCGGCAGGAAGGCAATCAGGGTCATAATGGCATTGATAAAGCTCACGCCCATGTCTTCAAGGGTCGAGGCGAAACGCATGGTGTCTTCCTGCACACGCTGTGCGGCGCCTTCGATATGACGCAGGTGTTGCCAGTGCGCCATATAATGTTCGTTCATCGCGGTACGCCAGCGGAAGACGTAGTGGCTGACAAAGAAATTGTTCATGACGCCAATCACCACCGCAATAAGGGCAATACCGAGGAAGATGCCAACTTCATGGTAGAACTGATTGATAGTCACCTTATGCGGTGAACTCAGCGCACTCTGGATCAGATCGTAGAACGGGGCATACCAGGCGTTAACCGCCACCCCCACTTCCACCAGAAACCAGGTGACAAAGATGATCAGCGACGTGCCCAGAATCGACCAGTACTGCCAGCGATGTGGCGAATAGACAAACCAGAACAGGGCAAAAAGCCCTACGCAGACCATGTAGTAGGCATAAAACAGCAGATAGCTCAGCGACCAGAAACGCGCCGCGCTAATGGGAACCTCGCCCGTCGCGCCCGTGATGCGCGTCAACCACGCTCCGCCGCCGGCCTGCCAGAAAATGACAGCGATCAGTGCCCAAATAAATGCCGACAGGAAAAATGGCCCCGGCTTTGGGAAAAAAGACTTAAACATGATACATCCTTCTTGT
The DNA here is from genome assembly GCF_050031465.1 of Enterobacter cloacae complex sp. 277I4. Classification (NCBI taxonomy): domain Bacteria; kingdom Pseudomonadati; phylum Pseudomonadota; class Gammaproteobacteria; order Enterobacterales; family Enterobacteriaceae; genus Enterobacter; species Enterobacter cloacae complex sp. 277I4. The sequence goes on along the minus strand of NZ_JBLGWC010000001.1, from coordinate 1,090,919 downwards.
TGTTATGGCTGTTGCTGTGCTCAACACATCACCACACGAAAATCTTGCCTGGGCCAGGTGCCTGGCGCAGGCAAAAAGGTCAGACCCGAGGGTTTATTATTAGTTCGTTTTCCAGTTTTCAAGAATTGTTTCGGTGCGTTTCACCGCGGGCGGGTTTGCGGGCGCAATGAAGTTGCGCCAGACGTCGTTGTAGTGGTTAATCAGAATGCGAGCTTCGGCCGCCGGGCGATTCGCGGTGGTATGCGCATCCTCCGCCACGGTGATGTGGTAGCCCCGGCTGACGCCATTCTTGAACGTGGCATCGACACAGTAATCAGTAGCACAACCGCAGATGACAAACTCCCGGATCCCCTGCTCGCGGAGCAGCGTTTCAAGCGAGGTGTTATAGAACGCATCGCAGGCCGTCTTGGTCACGTAGAGGGCATCAGCAGGCTGATGCAGTTCAGGCAACAAGGTAAACCCGTCACTGCCCTCTTCCAGACCGCCGGGCTCGGTATGCTGAATAAAAATCACCCGATCGGCTGCCTGCGTAAGCTGATTGATCAATGAAACACATTTTTCACGCTGATGACGAGGCGTTTCGAACACCCCCTGCTGCATATCGACAACCATAACCACACGCTTTCCGGACATACTCTTCTCCGCAAGATTGAGTAACACAGCCCTCTATCATAAGGCCGATGTCACAAAATGGGAGACTGACGGTAAGTAAATTCTTCTGATTTACTCGCAGTTACGTTTTTCTGGTTATCGTTATGTAATTCGGGGCATTGCACCGTACGGTTTAGTAGTATAAATACCCATTACTTTCCTCATTCACACTATGGATGCTTTTCGTTGAAACGTTGTCTGCTCTTTTTCGCCGTGCTGTGTGCGGTGAGCTTCTCAACCGCCCAGGCAGCCCAACCGCTGACGGCGCCCGTTCTGGCATCAGATATTGCCGATCGCTACGCGAACCTGATTTATTACGGCAGCGGCGCGACGGGAATGGCGATGGTCGTCATCGACGGTAATCAGCGCGTGTTTCGCAGTTTCGGTGAAACGCGTCCCGGTAATAATGTTCATCCGCAGCTGGATTCCGTCATCCGCATCGCGTCCCTGACCAAGCTGATGACCAGCGAAATGCTGGTGAAATTGCTGGACCAGGGCGTGGTGAAACTCGACGATCCGCTCAGCAAGTATGCTCCGCCGGGCGCACGTGTCCCGACGTATCAGGGAACGCCGATAAGGCTGGTCAACCTGGCAACGCATACCAGCGCCCTGCCTCGCGAGCAGCCAGGGGGTGCGGCGCATCGCGACGTTTTTGTCTGGCCAACGCGTGAACAGCGCTGGAACTACCTGAGCAAAGCCACGTTGAAGTCCGCGCCCGGTTCTCAGGCCTCTTACTCCAACCTGGCGTTTGACCTGCTGGCCGATGCGCTGTCGACGGCAGCGGGCAAACCGTATACGCAGCTGTTTGAAGAGCAGATCACGCGCCCGCTGGGCATGAAGGACACCACCTTCACCCCATCACCGGATCAGTGCCGCCGTCTGATGGTCGCCGAAAAAGGTGCCAGCCCGTGTAACAACACGCTGGCAGCCATCGGCAGCGGCGGGGTTTATTCCACCCCTGGCGACATGATGCGCTGGATGCAGCAGTTCCTCTCATCAGACTTCTACTCACGTAGCCATCAGGCCGACCGAATGCAGACGCTGATTTACCAGCGCAGCCAGTTGCACCGCGTGATCGGTATGGACGTGCCGGGCAAAGCCGACGCCCTCGGTCTGGGCTGGGTATATATGGCACCTAAAAATGGCCGTCCGGGCATTATTCAGAAAACGGGGGGTGGTGGAGGATTCATTACCTATATGGCAATGATCCCCCAGTCCAACGTGGGCGCTTTTGTGGTGGTCACCCGCTCGCCAAATACCCGTTTCGTCAATATGAGCGATGGCATCAATAACTTAGTGGCTGAGCTCAGCGCCAATAAAGCCCAGGTGCTTACCGCCTCCGTCCAGCCTTAATATTCCGTGGGCAAACGGTTGATGCTAACCAGTTTGCCCCGGCTCATATTGATGTAGTTACCCTGTCGAAGCGCAGCGAGCACCTCTGCCACAACCGAACGCGAAATGCGCGTGCTTTGTTGAATATGATTCATCACACCAATTTTTGAGCGCAGGGTTTCATCCCATTCGGCCATATTCAGCAGCATGGCGCGGATTTGGTGATAGGAGTTATTTCCTACCAGTTGCCTGTCCCGCTTTTCCAGAATGGATTTAATCCAGGACAGCCAGCAGAAAGCTTCTTTCCAGAGAGAACTTTGCTGAATAAGCTGCAGAGAGGTCGAAGCAGGTAAATAAAAGCCTGTGCACGGATTTTTGGCAACGACCCGATATTCCTTGCTGTAATCAAGCATGCCTGCAGTCAGCCCCAGAATAAAGGGCGCAGTAGCAATGCCAATCAGCAACTCGTCTGAACGGCGATAGATTTCAATTACGCCGGTCTGTAATACAAAGGTGCTGGGTTCATCATTATCATCATTTGAAATAACCTGCTGGGGAGCAGATTTAAATGGGGTACTGGCTACTTTCAAACACTGTTCGAGCCGGCTTAATTCAGAAAGTGGTTTCGCATTAACTTTCATGCAGACCTCTGGACATCCGTATTTGTCGGTTCAATATTATTTTTTTTAGATGACAAAGCGGGGGATATATTCCCCCGCTTTTATACTTTACCAGGTATATTTAACACCCAAATTGGCGCCCCAGTTCTGGTCAACGTCACCGCCGCCCAGGTAAGTGGCATCCGTGTACGCACTGAAGTTTTTGGTGAAGCTGAACTGTGTGCCCAGGCCCACACGCACCGCAGAGCCTTCAACGCCGTTATCAATGCTGTCGCCATTCACGTTCGCATTGTTATCAGCATCGTCATACACATATGCCAGTTTGACGTATGGCGTCAGAGCCTGATCGCCGCCGTAGTTGAAGGTATACCCTGCATCGACACCGAGTTCATAGCGCAGGCTGTCGTAAGACTGGCCATCAATTCGCATGTCGTTGCTCAAGCGGTAGTCGTCACCCGACTGGAACAGCCCAGACACTGCCGCATAAGGCGTGACGTAGCCGGACAGGTTTGGTTTCCAGTCATAACCAAGTTTCATACCGAAACCAACCGCATCTGTCGTGGTATTACCGTCCACGTACTGACCGTTACTCATGGTCGCGGAGAGATCGTTATTGAAGCGGGTGTAGCTCAGGGAGCTGTCGAGGAAGACATCGTTGGCAAACTTCGCAGAGGCATAGATCATCGCCGTCTGGCTATCCTGATCAACCTGACCGGTACGATCGCTGATATCCCCCTTCGCGAAACCTGCCGCGCCACCCACGATCCACTTCGCGTTGTTACCGTCAATCTGCGTATCCAGACCAACCATAATCCCGCTTACGTCCTGATCGTAGCTGATAACACCATTGTCAGCGTCAAAGTTGCCGCCGAAGTAGCTCACCCACGCCCCGCCGTTATCGGCCAGACCGTGACGGCTGTTAGTCAGACGGGTTCCAACGGTATCCTGCTGCAGATCCCAGATATTGGTATTCGCTGACGGAATGCTCAGCGCCATATTGGCGTAGTCAGTCAGCGCTTTCTGCTGCAGAACAACCGTGTCACCCTTCTGCTGCGCCTGGTAGGTATAGGCACCTAAATCGGCTTTGTTTGCTGCCGTAAAGCGGGCCGCAGTGTCTGCGTTATTGTCATAAACGCGGATGATCTCTTTGTTTTTATAATCAGCAACAGAACCGGCGCCGGTTGCATCATCGATACGCACGGTGTAGTTACCTGCCACATCACCGTTCACCGCCAGATGACCGTCTGAGTTAAGCGCCACGACGCCATAGTCGTAATCTGCTTTGCTCTTGTCGTTGGTGATAAAGCGGGCGTTGTTCAGATCGCTGTTCAGCACGTAGTCACGGCTGGCAACGTTCAGCACACCGCCATCGGTCAGCACCATGTTGTGCGTGTCCACCTGACCCAGGCCCAGTGCCAGTTCCGCACCGTTGTCGACGGTGATGGTGTTGGCATACAGTTCAGCCGTTTCTTCCGTCAGCGCGGCACGGCTATAGCTGTCCAGATACAGGCTGTCTGTCGCCACTGCACCGCTGTCGCCAATATTCAGGGTAGAGGCGTTGGTCAGGGTGATGGAATCCGCCAGCAGGCCAGAGTTTTCAACATAAACCTGCGACTGGTTATTCACTGCCAGCGTGTCGATATTAGACAGTTTGCGGGTATCCCACTCTGAACCGTTGTTCAGGGTGACGTTGAACAGACCGCTCTGGTAGACCTCTTCACCTGCAACGTGACCGTTGGTGTCGTAGGTGGAATCAGGCCAGATGCTGTTTGGCGACAAGGTTCTCCAGTCAACGCTGCTGTAACCCTCACCATACATCTGCGCGGTGCCGATCGCTTCAACGCTGGATTGTGCTGCGCCAACCCATTTGCTGCCGTTGGTCAGTGTGACATCCAGCTTATCGGTACCATCCCAGCCGTTGGTGGTTGGGTTATACACACCGTCTTCGGTGGTATCGGTTGCCGGGTCGCCATTCTCGTAGAAGTTATTGTCGAAGGTGCTGGAGAACAGGATATCGCCGGTAACGGTAGAGTGATCGAAGGTGGCGGTGGTTTGCATGGCGTTGTCAGACGCGCTGGCCGCGACGATCAGTGCCGCGTCATCTGCGCCGGTCGCGTTGGTTTCACCGTAGTCGCTCGGCTTCGCGGTTTGACCATAGAACCCGCTGGTACCCAGATCGCTGTATGCGCCAGAGGTCAGAACAGAGTCTTTGACCACCAGGGTGTTAGTAAAGACATTACTGCTATCCGCAACGCCTTCAACGCCGTCATACGGGGTATTGTCCAGCTCATGGTAACCCTGAGTCAGCGTAATACCTGCAACGTGGGAGTTGTTCTGGATAACAATATCCGATTCCACATCCAGCGTAATCGCATTACCCAGTCCATAGGTATCCAGATAGTGGGTTTCAGTGTTGTCACCATTCAGAACATCATACGCATAATGCTCATAGGTATCGTTAATGGTGGAGTGATCTACTGTCAGGCTAAAACGATCGTACTGCGTATGGGTCGTGCCGTCCGTATCAACCCCATCAGCACACGTGGTGGTCATGCACTTTGAGGTGATCATGCCATTAATGGTGCTGTTAGAAATGCTCAGCGCATTCGCTCTTCCATTGACACCATCGTCAAGGTAGTACGTCGAAATAACACCGTTCACCGTTGACTTATTAATCACCGGATAAATATCACCGTCGTGGGTGGCATCCGAGTAATCCCAGTCAGCGTAGCCATAATACCAGGGTGTTGATGCTGAATTATCATATCCGAAGGTATTATATGTGGCACCAGAAATATCTTTCGCATTGGCCTGAGAAGCGATAGCCAGGGTGCAGGCTAATGCAAGTTGTGATACAACCAGTTTCTTTTTCCATGTTTGCATTGGGTCATCCCTCCTCAGGGACGTAAGCAAGTTTGTCCATCAAATCATTTGGCAACATTGTATTGCGGAGGGAATTATGCATTTTCATTTCGAAAAGGTTCAATGAATGATTCCATTAAGTCCGTATCCAGACTAATAACATGAAAAAAAATGCAACGACATTAAAAATTATAAATAAACACTATAAAAACAGCGAATTAAAATCATCTGATATAAATATAGAAAATATAATAAAGAATAATAGATCATTATTAATGATATATTTACTTCAATTTAGAAATCGCACCAATATCTCGAGCGTGTGAAAAACAGGCTGACGCTGGTTATATATATTGACCATGTGAAACATCGCAAACCCCATTTCGCATTAACAAAAAGCCTACTTTCGTAAAACCCTCTCCCCCACTTTCATGTACACTAGCCTTCTTTGTTCCACAAACGTCAGGCATATCATGACCGATTTAATTGCTCGTCCCCGTCGTCTGCGCAAGTCACCTGCACTGCGCGCTATGTTTGAAGAGACAACACTGACCTTAAACGATCTGGTGTTGCCGATTTTTGTTGAAGAAGAGATCGATGACTACAAAGCCATCGACGCCATGCCAGGCGTGATGCGCATTCCGGAAAAATATCTGGCGCGTGAGATCGAACGTATCGCCAACGCGGGGATCCGCTCGGTGATGACCTTTGGCATCTCCCACCACACTGACGCTACCGGCAGCGATGCCTGGAAAGAGGACGGTCTGGTCGCCCGGATGTCGCGGATCTGCAAAGAGACCGTGCCGGAAATGATCGTCATGTCAGACACCTGTTTCTGTGAATATACCTCTCATGGCCACTGCGGTGTGCTGTGCGATCACGGTGTCGATAACGACGCCACTTTGCTGAATCTCGGCAAGCAGGCGGTGGTAGCTGCAGCAGCCGGTGCGGATTTCATCGCACCTTCCGCTGCCATGGACGGGCAGGTTCAGGCGATCCGCCAGGCGCTTGATGCGGCCGGATTCACCGATACCGCCATCATGTCCTACTCCACCAAGTTTGCATCTTCGTTCTACGGTCCGTTCCGTGAAGCGGCCGGTACAGCGCTGAAAGGCGATCGCAAAACCTATCAGATGAACCCGCTGAACCGCCGTGAAGCCATCCGTGAATCGCTGCTGGACGAAGCCCAGGGCGCAGATTGCCTGATGGTGAAACCGGCTGGCGCGTATCTGGATATCCTGCGCGACATTCGCGAGCGCACCGAACTGCCGCTGGGTGCATACCAGGTGAGCGGCGAGTACGCGATGATCAAATTCGCCGCGCAGGCGGGTGCGATCGACGAAGAGAAAGTGATCCTGGAAAGCCTGGGCGCGATCAAACGTGCCGGCGCGGATCTGATCTTCAGCTACTTTGCGCTGGATCTGGCCGAGAAGAAAATTCTGCGTTAATCCGCTTTAGCGCCGGGTGGCGGCTTCGCCTTACCCGGCCTCCTCTCTGCGCTAATCTTCACCAAACTGCAATACAACCGACATCTCTCCCTTCTACTGTCTGAGCAAGACGGCAGGAGGAGTAACCATGTTTAGTCTCGATAGCGTTCTCGACGACCTTTGGCCTCAGGCGAGGCCTGCACCCTGGCAAAAAAGTCTGTTAAAAAGACTGTTCTACGAAGAAGAATTCCAGCAATTTGCCGCGACACACCGCCATCTGAAAGGCCTGGATATGGTGGAGCAGGTTCTGGAGCACCTCGATATACTCTGCACCGTTTCCGCCCGCGATCTCGAACAAATTCCTGAACATGGCCCGCTGGTCATTATTGCCAACCACCCAACCGGAACGCTGGACGGGCTGGCGCTGATGTATGCCGTTTCCCGTGTACGGCGCGATGTGAAAGTCGTCACTAACCGGATGCTGACCCACCTTGAACCGCTTAGCTCACTGTTTATTCCGGTGGACAATATGGGCGGCAGAACGGCAAAAACGTCCCTGATGCAGATGGAACAGCATCTGCAAAACGCAGGGGTGCTGATCTTCTTCCCGGCGGGAGAAGTGTCCCGTCCTACGCGCAAAGGGATCCGCGATAAAAAATGGCACCCCGGCTTTATTAAACTCGCCAGTAAGCTGCGCGTACCGCTGCTGCCGGTGCATATTCAGGCACACAACAGCCTGCTCTTTTATGCCAGCACGCTGGTGTCCCCCACCGTATCGATGCTCTTGCTGATGCAGCAGATGTTCCGCCGCCGCCACAGCCAGCTACCGATAAAGATCGGCCAGCAGATAGCCTGGCATCACTGGTATAGCACAACCCTTTCATCGCGTGAGATGGCCGAGCAGTGCCGTCAGCACGTGATACGTCTTGGCAAGGGAGTGCCTGGCGTCTTTAAAACCCAATGCGCCATTGCCCGTCCGGAAGACCGGGCCACGCTGAAGCGCGAACTGGCCCTGGCCGAATGTCTGGGCAAAACCAGCGATGGCAAAACCATTTATCTATGGCAACGCAACGGGCAGGAAGAGGCTCCCCTGCTGCGCGAGCTGGGACGCCTGCGCGAGATCGCGTTTCGCGCCGTGGAGGAAGGGAGCGGTAAACGTCGGGACACCGACAGTTACGACGATGACTATCTGCACCTGATCCTGTGGGATGAAGACGATCTGGAGATCGTCGGCGCCTATCGCTTTATGCCCACTGCCAGACAGGTCGAGCAACGCGGTCTGGAAGGGCTTTATAGCTACAGTCTGTTCCACTACGACGATAAAATGCAGGACGTGCTGGAACACGGTATTGAACTGGGGCGCAGCTTTATTCAACCGCGCTACTGGGGTCGTCGCGGTCTGGACTATCTGTGGTCCGGTATTGGTGCCTATCTGGCACGTTATCCGCACTACCGCTACCTCTTTGGCCCGGTCTCGATTTCCGGTGGCTTACCGCCTGCCGCACGGGATCTGCTGGTGGCGTTTTACCGCCTCTGGTTCCCGGCGACACATCCCTTAGCCGCATCACGTCAGCCTTATCCGGCCTCCCTGCCGGACGTGTTGGCGCAGTTTGGCGGGGTCGATTACGTGGATGACCTGACGAAGCTGAAATCCTTGCTCGGTAATCTGGGGTGCGGTATTCCACCGCTCTACAAACAGTATTCCGAGCTGTGTGAACCCGGCGGCGTGCAGTTTATCGATTTTGGCAGCGATCCGGCGTTCAACAACTGCATCGACGGGCTGGTGCTGGTGGACTTGTGCTACCTCAAGGCAAACCGCTATCAGCGGTATATTGAGGCGCACCTTTAACTGTGCGGTTTTTTGTAGGCCGGGTAAGCGCAGCGCCACCCGGCAAGAACGGTGCACATTTGCCGGGTGGCGGCTACGCCTTACCCGGCCTACGGGAGCGATGGTTCAAGGACGGTAAAACGGCTTATCCCCCAAAATTGTCGCCCGCTGCATAATCCGACGCTGTGGCAGATAATCCGCATTCGCATAGTGCTGCGTCACGCGGTTATCCCAGATCGCCAGATCGTTCTCCTGCCAGCGCCAGCGCACCTGAAACTCCGGTTTGGTGATATGCGCAAACAGGAAACGTAACAGCGCCTCGCTCTCTTTTTCCGTCACGTCCACAATCCGCGTCGTGAATCCCTCATTCACAAACAACGCCTGCTTGCCGGTTACCGGATGGGTACGCACGACCGGGTGGAGCAGCGGCGGATGTTTCGCAACCGCCTCCTGCCAGCGCTGATGCTCCTCTTCTGTTTTGCGGTACTTGTACTCCTGGAATGATTTTTTAAAGTCATGCTCCGCCCGCAGGCCGCTCAGCAGGGTACGGAAGGGTGCGGACAGCGCCTCAAAGGCCGCAATGCCGCTGGCCCACAGCGTATCGCCGCCCGTCTCCGGCAGCAGCTTCGCCGAAAGAATCGCCCCTGCAGGTGGCGTCTCGATAAACGTCACATCCGTGTGCCAGTTGTCGTTGTCCGGCGGATTATCGTTATGCGTGTCGAGCACAATAATCTCCTCCACCCCTTCCGCATGCGGATAAACCGGATGGATATGCAGATCGCCAAAGCGCAGTGCCAGGGCGCGCTGCTGCTGCGGGGTGATTGCCTGTTCGCGCAGGAATACCACCTGATGGCGCAGCACCGCATGATAAAGCTGCTCAAACTGGTTATCGCTCAGCGGACGGGTCACATCCAGGCCCGACACCTGCGCACCAATATATGGCCCCAGCGGGGTAATGGTCAGACGTTCACTCATTGTATTTCTCCATGCCAGGGCGTCAGACGACGCTGCAGCGCACGCAGCCCCAGTTCTAATCCAAAGGCGATCACGGCGATAACCGCAATCCCGGCCAGTACCACGTCAGTCGCCAGAAACTCCCCCGCCGACTGCACCATAAACCCTAACCCTCGGGTGGCGGCGATCAGCTCTGCCGCCACCAGCGTTGACCAGCCCACGCCAAGGCCGATGCGTAATCCGGTTAAAATCTCCGGCAGTGCGCCCGGTAAAATCACAAACAGCAGCACCTGTGTCCGGCTGGCTCCCAGCGATTGCGCTGCGCGGATCCGCACCTGCTGAGCGCTTTTAACACCTGCTAGGGCCGACATGGCAACCGGGGCGAAAATCGCCAGATAAATCAGCAGGATTTTTGACGTTTCACCGATGCCGAACCAGATCACCATCAGCGGCAGATAGGCCAGCGGCGGCACCGGACGGTAAAGCTCAATCAGCGGGTCGAGGATGCCGCGCACCGTCGGGCTTAAGCCCATCGCGATCCCGACCGGAATGCCGATTATCACCGCCGCCAGTAGCGCCACCAGAATGCGCGCCAGGCTTGCACCTAAGTGCTGCCAGAGCGTAGCGTCCATAAAGCCCTGCGGCCCGGCAATGGTGATGAGTTTTGCCAGCACCTGCCCCGGCGGCGGCAGAAACAGCGGGCTGATCCATGCCTGCGCGGCAACCAGCCACCACACCGCCAGCAGCACCAGCAGCGTGCCGACACTGAGTGTTATCTGGCGCGAAAAAGGCCAGCGTAATGCCGGGCGCGCGCGTCGCGTTTTCTCGCTGAAGACGATGCTCATGAGAAGGCCTCCCGTTGTTCAAACACACGGCTTAAGACGTATTCACGCTGTTCAATAAACCGCGGATCGGATTTGATGCTGCGCACCGGCTCCCCCGCGACATAGCGACGGGCAAACTCAAGCGGCAGCCGCTCCAGCACGCGCCCCGGGCCTGGGGACAGCAGCACCAGCTCGGTCGCCATAAACACCGCCTCTTCGATATCGTGGGTGATCAGCAGCACCTGTTTACCCGTTTCATGCCACAGGCGTAAAAGCAGGGTTTGCATCTGCTCGCGGGTAAAGGCATCCAGCGCCCCGAACGGCTCATCCAACAGCAAAAGCTGCGGATTGGCCGCCAGCGCGCGGGCAATTCCAACCCGCTGACGCTGGCCGCCGGAAAGCTGCCAGATAAACCGTTTTTCAGCCCCTTCAAGACCGACCTTTTTGAGCATGTCCCGTGCTGTTGCCAGCCGTTGCTCGCGGCTTACACCCGCCAGTTGCAACCCAAACGCTACGTTTTCCTGCACGTTGCGCCAGGGAAGCAGACCTTCGTTCTGAAAGACCACCCCGCGCTCAGCGCCCGGGCCCTCCACTTTTTTCCCTTCCAGTTGAATGGAGCCATGCTGATATGGCACAAACCCGGCAATCAGATTCAGCAGCGTGGTTTTCCCGCACCCGGACGGGCCAAGCACAACCAGCAGCTCACCGCTCTCCAGCGTCAGGTTGATGTTCTCCAGGGCCGGTTTGCCACCGTAATCAGCAGACAGATTTGTAATAGTCAGCATCGCAGCCCCCCTATTTCACAAAGCGATCGGTCACGTACTGGCTATAGTCCGCCGCCACCGCCGGCACTTTGCCCTGCTCTTTCAGGAACGTGGCGGTATCGACAATCGCTTTGTTTACCGGCCCGGTCAGCTGTTTTACCTGCTGGGCAGGCGTGAGATAGGTATTCCCTTTCACCAGCCCCGGAACGTCTGCTTGCGGCACGCCACTCAGACGGGACAGTTTTTCGAGATTGGCAGGCTGCTTCAGCCATGCATCCGGGTTGCTGATATAGGGCTGCTGAGCGTCGATGGCGCTTTTGGCAAAGGCCTTCACGACCTCAGGATGTTTCTCGGCAAAATCTTTGCGCACCACCCACACGTCGAGCGTTGGCGCGCCCCACTGGCCCACTTTTTCGGAGTCCGTCAGCACGGTGCCGTCTTTTTCCAGCTCATTGACAGCCGGTGCCCAGACGTATGCGCCATCAATATCGCCGCGCTGCCAGGCCGCAATAATCGCCGGTGGCTGCAGATTTATGATTTGCACCTGGCCTGGCTTGATGCCCCAGTGTTTCAGCGCCGCCAGCAGGCTGTAGTGAGTGGTCGAAATGAACGGCACGGCGATGCGCTTGCCGATCAGGTCTTCCGGTTTGGTGATGTTTTTCTTCACCACCAGCGCTTCGGAGTTACCCAGCTGTGAAGCGAGGAGGAAAACTTCAATCGGCACCTGCTGGCTGGCCGCTACCGCCAGCGGGCTGGAGCCGATATTACCAATCTGCACGTCGCCGGACGCAAGCGCACGCACCACGGCCGCCCCGCTGTCGAACTTACGCCAGTCGACGTTTGCGCCGCTCTCTTTGGCAAAGGTGTTATCCGCCTGCGCGACTTTCGCAGGCTCTGCGGAGGTCTGATACGCGACGGTGACGTCCACCGCCTGCGCCTGAAATGCCCACAGCGCCAGCGCGCCGAGTAATGTAATTCGCGATGTAATTGCCATCCTGTCTGCTCCCCTTGTTGTTATGAGGGCAGTATTTCCGGCGCGGGAATTTTGATAAAGGAATTAAAACGAATCGCTAATAACGATTCGTTTTTAGAAAAAAAGCGGGAAAGGATAGTTAAAAAAGTGGGCTGTGGCTTTATTGCAATTTTGTTACATCGATTCCATAACCGCAGCCGCAGTATTGCCAGCCCGTCGGCAACGGGCATCATAGGTCAACGAATGAGCAAAAGGTGTCGAGATGATTAAAGTGGTGCTGGTGGACGATCACGTGGTGGTGCGTTCCGGTTTCGCCCAACTGTTAAATCTGGAAGAGGATTTAGTCGTAGAGGGTCAGTTCAGCAGCGCTGCAGAGGCGTGGCCCGTCCTGTCGCGTAACGATATCGACGTGGCGGTGATGGATGTTGCGATGCCGGACGAAAACGGTCTTAGCCTGCTCAAGCGCCTGCGCCAGCAGCGGCCAACGTTTCGCGCCATCATCCTGAGCATCTACGATACCCCGGCCTTTGTGCAAAGTGCTCTTGACGCGGGTGCAAGCGGCTATCTGACCAAGCGCTGCGGCCCGGAGGAACTGGTGCAGGCCGTGCGCACCGTCGGCATGGGCGGGCATTATCTGTGTGCCGATGCGGTAAAAGCGCTGCGCGGCGGCGAGCCGATGCCAAAAGTGCTTGAGGCACTCACCCCGCGCGAACGCGAAGTGTTTGAACTGCTGGTGAAAGGAGAAAGCGTGAAGGAGATCGCCTATACGCTTGCGCTGAGCCATAAAACAGTACACGTTCATCGTGCCAATGTACTGGGCAAGCTTCAGTGCAACAGCACCATCGACCTGGTGCACTTTGCGCTTGATAACCAACTGCTGACGGGTCACTGATGCGGCGCGCTGTCCGGCATCTGATCCTGTCCCTGTTCATTATGCTGGCCTGGGGAACCGGCTGGCTGATGCTGTGGACGCTGAGTTTCTACCTTACCCACAACGGCCAGCAGGCGGTGCTGTTTCTGCCGCAGGGGGTGTGGCTGGCGCTGATGATTTTACTTTCACGCCACTACTGGCCTGCATTAATTCTTCCCCCCCTTGCCGCCATTCTGTGGCTGCACGGCGAGCAACTCCTCACACGTTATATGATGCTAACTGTGCCGCTTATCGGCATAGTCAGCGCCTGGCTGGCGCAGCGGTACTGGCACCGTTTCCCGCTCTACTGGCAGCGGCTGTCGACCCTGATTGCGGCGGTGACAGTGAATGCCCTACTGCAAACCTTGCTCCTGTCGCCCTTTCTGGACAGCCCGGCCACGCTGCTTTTGCTCGGCTCATTTACGGGTGGCGTGCTGCTTACGCCGTTCGTCTATCTGGTCTTCGAATTTTTACGCCAGCAGCATCGTTACCATCTGCTGGGGCTGGACACCAGCAATCCGCCGCTGCGCACCTCGCTGATTATCTGGTGCAGCCTGTTTTTCATTATCGGCATCGGCACGCAGATGGTGCTCTCCCCGGCGCTGGAGCGGCTGCTGCTGATTATCGTGTTCCTGCCCAACGTGGTGATGGCGTGGAAATTCGGCTGGCAGGGTGGTGTCCTTTCCGGGCTGCTCGGCAGCATGATGATCACCATTGCCCGCCAGGTGGGCGTCGGATTTAGCGACCTTCTCGAACTGGAAATTTTTCTCTCTACCCAGTCGTTGCTGGGGATTGGCCTGGGAATCGCTATCAGCCGCCAGCAGCATCTGGCGATGAACCTCGAACGCTATCGCCATCGGCTTGAGAATGAACTTCAGGCCAGGCGGGCGCTGGCGGAGAAACTGATCCATTCCGAAGAGGACACCCGCAAGCTGCTGGCGCGCGAGCTTCATGATGAGATTGGCCAGAACATCACCGCTATCCAGATTCAGTCTCAGTTGATGAAGCGGACGAGCGATACGCCGCTCGCCATTGAGGCCGCTGGACAGATCAACGATCTCGCGCGGCGTATTCACCACTCCACACGCCAGCTTTTGCGCCAGCTTCGCCCCCCCGTGCTGGAAGAGCTGTCGCTCCACGAGGCTCTGCACCACCTGGTCAACGAGTTCGCCTTTGCTGAACGCGGGATCCGCTGCCACTTTGACTACCGGCTTCCCACGCCGCCGGAGAGCGAAACGCTGGTCTTTACGCTATATCGCCTGCTTCAGGAGCTGCTCAACAACGTCTGCAAACACGCCAACGCAAGCGAAGTCACAATTCTGCTCTGCCAGCGGCACGCGCGGCTGTACCTTGAGGTGCACGATAACGGTAGCGGCATTAGCCCGCAGCAGCAGCCCGGCTTTGGCATTCAGGGTATGCGCGAGCGCGTCTCTGCGCTCGGCGGCGAACTGACGCTGGAATCCCTTCCTGGGACGCGCGTAATTGTTAACCTGCCCACAAATTTGCAACAAACGCCGCTCTGACCAGGAAAAAGTCTTAGTCACTCCAGACTTTGTCTCATCCCATTTATGCCGCACTTCCCTACAGTCATCTCAAACGGAGAACGCCATGCACGCACTGTCTGCTGAAGAGGTTTCACAACGTTACCGGGCGCTGCGCCCCAGGCTGCTCCTTTGTATGGCGATTGGCTACGCCGCGTTTTACCTGACGCGAAAAAGTCTGAACTATGTTTTACCCGCGCTGCAGCTGGATCTGGGGCTGAGCAAGGGCGATATCGGGCTTATCGGTTCGCTGTTTTATCTCAGCTACGGGCTGTCCAAATTCGCCGCCGGGCTCTGGCACGACAGCCACGGACAGCGCGCGTTTATGGGCATCGGGCTGCTGGCTACGGGCGTGCTGAACGTGCTGTTCAGCTTTAGCGATGCGTTCCCGCTGCTTCTGTTTATCTGGACGCTGAACGGCTTCTTTCAGGGCTGGGGCTGGCCGCCCTGCGCCAGGCTGCTGACCCACTGGTATTCGCGTAACGAACGCGGCTTCTGGTGGGGCTGCTGGAATACCTCCATCAATATCGGTGGCGCGATTATTCCGTTGATTTGCGCCGTTGCCGCCCATCGATGGGGGTGGCAGGCGGCGATGCTGACACCGGGGATCATCAGCATCGTGCTCGGCCTGTGGCTGACCATACAACTGCGGGGTACACCGCAGGAAGAGGGTCTGCCCACGGTCGGGGAGTGGCGTAGCGATCCGCTGGAGCTGCGCCAGCAGCAGCAAAGCCCGCCGATGGGGTTATGGCAGATGTTGCGTACCACCATGCTGCAAAACCCGATGATCTGGCTGCTCGGGGCGTCGTATGTGCTGGTGTATCTCATCCGCATCGCCCTGAACGACTGGGGCAATATTTGGCTGGCAGAAAGCCACGGCGTGAACCTGCTTAGCGCCAACGCCACGGTGATGCTGTTCGAAGTGGGTGGGTTACTGGGCGCGTTATTTGCTGGATGGGGATCAGATCTGCTGTTCAGCGGCCAGCGTGCACCGATGATTTTGCTGTTCACGCTGGGGCTGATGGTGTCTGTCGCTGCGCTGTGGCTGGCACCGGTTCATCACTATGCCCTGCTGGCGATGTGTTTTTTTACGGTCGGATTTTTCGTCTTCGGTCCGCAGATGCTCATTGGCCTTGCCGCCGTTGAGTGTGGACACAAACAGGCGGCAGGCTCGATTACCGGCTTTCTCGGCGTATTTGCCTATCTGGGCGCCTCGCTGGCCGGGTGGCCGCTGTCGCAGGTGATTGAACGCTACGGCTGGTCAGGGATGTTCAGTTTGCTCTCGATTGCCGCCGTCCTGATGGGTTTATTACTGATGCCCTTGCTGATGGCGGGCATCACCGCTTCTCGCAGTCACATAACGTCATAAAAAGGGCTGAATAATGAAAACAACGCTTCTCTCTACCCTCATTGCTTCCGGGATCGCACTGGCTACCTTAACCGGTGCCGCACAGGCCAAAGGCCGTCTGGTGGTGTACTGCAGCGCCACTAACGAAATGTGCGAAGTGGAAACCAAAGCATTCGGTGAAAAGTACGATGTTAAAACCTCGTTTATCCGCAACGGTTCCGGCAGCACGCTGGCGAAGGTGGATGCCGAGAAGAAAAACCCGCAGGCCGATGTCTGGTACGGCGGCACGCTGGATCCGCAGTCCCAGGCCGGTGAGATGGGGTTACTCCAGCCCTATAAATCGGAAAACCTGGAACAGATCATGGAGAAATTCCGCGATCCGGCCAAGGTGAAGGGCAACCTCTCCTCTGCGGTCTATGTCGGGATCTTAGGCTTTGGCGTTAACACCCAGCGCCTGAAAGAGAAAAATCTGCCGGTGCCCAAATGCTGGAAGGATCTGACCAAACCGGAATACAAGGGCGAGATCCAGATTGCCGATCCACAAAGCTCCGGCACCGCCTATACCGCGCTGGCGACCTTCGTCCAGCTGTGGGGGGAAGATCAGGCCTTCGACTACCTGAAACAGCTGAACGGCAACGTGTCTCAGTACACCAAATCCGGCATTGCCCCGGCGCGTAACGCCGCACGTGGTGAAACCGCCATCGGCATCGGCTTCCTGCACGACTACTCGCTGGAAAAAGAGCAGGGTGCACCGCTGGAACTGATCTCTCCCTGCGAAGGCACCGGGTATGAAATTGGCGGTGTAAGCATTCTGAAGGGCGCGCGCAACGAAGAGAACGCGAAGCTGTTCGTGGACTGGGTGCTCTCCAAAGAAGCGCAGGAGCTGGCGTGGAAGAAGGGCAAATCCTACCAAATCCTGACCAACACCACAGCCGAGACCTCACCGAACTCGCTCAAGCTCGATGACCTCAAGCTCATCAGCTATGACATGGACAAGTACGGCTCCACGGACGTGCGTAAAGCGCTGATCAATAAATGGGTCAGCGACGTGAAGATGGGTAAATAAGCCCGCGAACAGTGGTCATCGCCCGGCATCATTCATTTGCCGGGCATCCAACACCCGGAAAATTTATGTCACAGACACATGCTCTTCATCCCGCCAAAAAACGGGATGCGGTATTCCTGTGGGTTTTACTCGGCTGGCTGGCCTTTGCCCTGCTGCCGAGCTGGAGCCTTGATTACGGCCTGCTGGAGTCGACCGGGGATGAGATCCTCGACGCCTACGGCTGGTCCCATTTCAACATCAGCTGGCTGTGGTACCTGCTGCCGAGCTTGCTGCTGGTACGCCCGTTTAACGAAGCAAAGCGCGAGCAGCGCAGCCGCCACTATCTTGACGCGGGCTGGGCACTGCTGTGTATGGCGTTCGTGGTCATCAGCGCCACCGTCGAAGGACGCGGTTTAGGCTATGCCACCATCGTGCTGTTTGTCGCCCTGGGCGCCATCATGACGCTGGCCCTCACCCGCCTGGAGTGGCTGGGCGGCGATCGTTTTGTCATCGGCTCGCTGATTACCATCGTAGCGTTGATCGGGATTTTTATCGTCTGGCCGAGCATCGCCATTTTCATTCCGATGTTCACCAACGACGCAGGTGAATTCGCCCCGCTGGCGTTCATGAATGTGCTGTCCCAGGCGCACATTATTCAGGTCATCATCAATTCGATTATGCTGTCGATTGCCGTCGGGATCGGCTGCACCTTCTTTGGGCTGGTGTTGGCGATATACACCACGCGCATCGCCAAACGCAGCGCCATCATTGGCCGTATCTTCTCGATTCTGCCCATCGTTACCCCGCCGTTCGTGGTGGGGTTGGGCGTTACACTTATGATGGGGCGCTCTGGCTATATTACGGAGCTGATGGTGGACTGGTTTGGGTTAACCAACACTAACTGGCTGTACGGCTTCACCGGCATCTGGTTGGCGCAGGTGCTGGCCTTCACGCCGATGGCCTTTATGATCCTCGACGGCGCAATCAAAACCATCCACCCGTCGCTGGAAGAGGCCTCGTACACCCTACGCGCCAGCCGCTGGCAGACCTTTAACGGCGTCTTCGTGCCGCTGCTGAAACCGGCGCTGGCAAATGCGTTCTTAATCGTGGTTGTACAGTCGCTGGCCGACTTCAGTAACCCGCTGGTGCTGGGCGGGAACTTCGACGTGCTGGCCACGCAGATTTACTTCTACATTACCGGCTCACAGTTGGATTATCAGGCGGCGAGTACCCTCGGAGCCTTCCTCCTGCTGTTCTCGCTGCTGGTGTTCTGCATTCAGTACATGTGGATCGGCAAGCGATCCTACGTAACCGTGTCCGGTAAATCGTACCGCGGAGACGTGCAGCCGCTGCCGGTGACGCTGGTGTGGAGCGTGATCGCCCTGCTGGCGGTGTGGATCGCCTTTAACGCCCTGCTCTACGGCAGCATTTTCTACGGCAGCTTTACCGTCAACTGGGGCGTGGATTACACCCTGACGCTGGATAACTTTATCAAGCTGTTCGGGCAGGGGATGAGCGACGGCGCGTGGCCTTCGCTGCTCGATACCCTGCTCTACGCCGGGATTGCCGCGCCGATCACCGCCGCCTTCGGCCTGCTGATTGCCTGGGTTGTAGTGCGCCAGCAGTTCCGGGGTAAAAAGACCATCGAGTTCACTACCATGCTGTGCTTTGCCGTACCGGGTACCGTGGCGGGCGTGTCGTACATTCTGGCCTTTAACAGCGCGCCGGTGTACCTCACGGGCACCGCCGCCATCGTGATTATTTCCATGGTAATGCGTAACGTGCCGGTGGGCATTCGCGCCGGGATCGCGGGATTAGGGCAGATCGACAAGTCGCTGGACGAGGCTTCGCTGAGCCTGCGTGCCGGAAGCCTGCGCACCATCACCCACATCCTGCTGCCGCTGCTGCGTCCGGCCATTTTATCGGCACTGATTTACAGCTTTGTGCGTGCCATTACCACCGTCAGCGCCATTGTGTTCCTCGTCACGCCGGATACCCGCGTGGCAACGGCCTACATTCTGAACCGTGTGGAAGACGGTGAATACGGCGTGGCGATTGCCTACGGCTCGATCCTGATTGTGGTCATGCTGGCGATCATTTTCCTCTTTGACTGGCTGATCGGCGAGGCGCGTATCTCCCGTTCTAAAGCCAAAAACCAGGCATAACACTATGACTGAGAAACATTTTGTTGAACTGCGCAACGTGACCAAACGCTTTGGCGCAAACACAGTAATTGAAAACATCAACCTGGCGATCCCGCAGGGACAAATGGTAACGCTGCTCGGCCCGTCCGGCTGCGGTAAAACTACCGTGCTGCGCCTGGTCGCCGGGCTGGAAAAACCGACCGAAGGACAGATTTACATTGATGGAGAGGATGTGACCCACCGCTCCATTCAGCAGCGCGATATCTGTATGGTGTTTCAGTCCTACGCGCTCTTCCCACATATGTCGCTGGGCGAGAACGTGGGCTACGGTCTGAAGATGCTGGGCGTTTCGCGTCCGGAGATAAAATCACGGGTCAAAGAAGCCCTGGCGATGGTTGACCTGGAGGGGTTTGAAGATCGCTACGTGGATCAGATTTCTGGCGGCCAGCAGCAGCGCGTGGCTCTGGCCCGCGCTCTGATCCTCAAACCCAAAGTGTTGCTATTTGATGAACCGCTGAGCAACCTCGATGCGAACCTCAGGCGCAGCATGCGGGACAAAATTCGCGAACTGCAAAAGCAGTTCAACATCACCTCGCTGTACGTGACGCACGATCAAAGCGAGGCGTTTGCGGTCTCCGACACCGTGCTGGTGATGAACAAGGGCAACATTATGCAGATTGGCTCGCCTCAGGATCTCTATCGACAGCCGGCGTCTCGCTTTATGGCGAGTTTTATGGGGGATGCCAACCTCTTCCCGGCGCGCTTCAGCGAGGATATCGTGGAAATCTACGGCTACCGTCTGCCGCGACCGCTGCATTTTGCTACGCAGGGCGAAGGTACGGTCGGTGTGCGTCCGGAGGCGATTACGCTAAGCCAGCGCGGCGAGGAGAGCCAGCGCTGCACTATCCGCCACGTCGCATATATGGGGCCGCAGTATGAGGTGATTGTCGACTGGCACGGGCAGGAGATTTTACTTCAGGTGAACGCCACGCGCCTGCAGCCGGACGTGGGCGATGCGTACTACCTTGAGATCCATCCGTACGGGATGTTTATGTTGGCGGAGGCTGCGTAATGAAATGCGAAACGGTGACGCGGGTTACCGTTTCGCGTCTTCGCTTTTAATACCATAACCAGGTTTCGGGTAACGTATAAGACCGTTGCAGTAACCCGTGGCGAAAAATATATAAACAAGCAATATAAAAATGCCTGACGTTAAGCCGCTGGCAAACTTTGTCTCTAAGCTTATAGACCTCCTTTTGAGAACAACAAAACATCGTTGCCATCTCTTCGATATCCTTTCCGCACAGAAACGCATTAATTAATGCAACCTCTCTTTCTTCTATTTTTATTCGCACCGGCGGTGACCATTTATCCGGCATTGCAATAGAGATTTTATTAAGGATCATCAGCGATATATTTTCTGGGCTGGCTTTCATATCAACAGTGTCTCCACAGGGTTTTACGCTGAAGGGCAAGCTCACGGGTTGATTCATACAAAGCATAATAGCCTTAGTTCGCTCAAACATAGCCGAGAGAAACCGCCACCCGTGCTCAAGGTCGTTCATCGGCATTCTGCTGTCTACCAGAACCACACACTCTCGATGTGAGGTTTCAAGTAGTGTAAGATCCTGAATATGTTTAAGAGAAATACAGTGTTTCAACCCATGAAAGAGATAACTATCCTGTGTTATCAGAACGTTTAATGGCATGAAATTTACACCCAAATGCATTTTAAAGACAAAAAGACTCCAGCCTCTCAACATTAAGAGGCGGAGATATAATTAAAAAAATAACGGCATCAGTCTGATTTAGCGCACACTAATACCGTACGCCGCAAATCGCTAATGCTCCATATTTCACCCTGTAACTTCCGCACCTTAAATAAAAAGACCTTTTGTGCTGAAGTGAGTTTTTCAGATAAAGAGTCAGGTAGTGTTTCACTAATATTCTTCTCTATCCCTTCTCTTTTAAATTCATTAAAAGAGTGACGGTTATCTCCAGAATAACGCAGTCGGGCATAGCGATCGACGATATAGCGCTGGTTGTTGTAGGTCACGACCCCATACTCGGTAATGTAGCTGAGCTCATCTGGAACGAAGTGAACGACGAGATGGATGTTGGCGACGATCTTGTCATGGTCTTTACCCAGCTCAAGATTCATATCTGCTGTGCAATCCAGCACGCGGGTATCCTTGGGCACATACAGCAACGCACCAATAAATACCGCGATCAACAACATAGCAAGGCTAGCCCACTTTAGTCGAGACGAAGTTTTTACATTCACTAAATTCCCCTTCACTATCGACCGTACATTTTGCGACAAAGATTTCAAGAAGCTCAGTTTTCTCATGCACTTTACTGTCATCGTAAAAAATATAGGCAGGCGTTGAACACTTCGTCAGCAATTTCATCCCGTTTCCTTCAGAGAAATAGTGTTCCACTCTCTTTGCATTCACTTTGCTGTGATAAAAGATCTTGCACTGCTGCACTTGTTTTAAAAGCGTGACATCCTCACGTTTGTCGAAAAAATTGAGATATAAAGCGATTGCTAATCCAATAATAATGAACAACACGCCGGTCCATTTAATCAACCGGGTCTTATGTACACTGGGCTCTTTTTCAGGTTTTGAAATCGCCTGCATCACCAAATAGTCTCTGGACTTTTCATTGACCTGAAGATTTTCCAGCGCCAACTCAAAGCCTTGTTTAGGGACAGTTTTGAGCACATCATGAATTCCAAACTCAGTGAAAATCTTACGCAATATACTGATATTATTATTCAAACTATTACTGGATGGGGTTAATCCAAAATCGCCCCAAACCTTCTGCAAAAGTTCTTCTCTGGTCATTAGCCGGTTATTATTCTCCAGGAGTACGAGAAGAAGCCTGCATGCCGGATTAGAAAGCACATGTTGCGTTTTTCCATCCGACACTGTCCTTTCAGCAACGTTGAAAGAGACATTATTGTTTAATATGAAATGCATAACACTGTCACCAGCTCCAATATTAATCCACACTCTTCATGGCGTTAATGCCGATAGCTAGTTTAGCGTATTGGAATAAAGTGACAAAATACCCGTTCAATTGCGTATCATACTGTCTAGAAATTTTTACTTACGTCATGACAAATTATAATCAACGACTCTCTTATTTCCTGTTTTTCATCTGAAAATGTAACCGTCTGGCGGCAAGATACTCCCGTAACTGCGACTGACTTAATGCGCAGGAAAAGAGATAGCCCTGCTGAATAACAATCCCCATATCGCGCAGCAGCTGTGATTGTTCTGGGGTTTCAACCCCTTCAGCAATGATGCCAAGACCCCGCGCTTTCGCCAGGCCAGCAACCATCGCTGCAATGGATGTTGACGCTTTATCAGAGGAAAGATGCTTAACGAAAAGCTGGTCCACCTTCACCCCGTCCACGCTAAATTGCTCAAGGTATTCCAGATTAGAGCAGCCGGTACCAAAATCATCCAGATAGATCTCGACCCCCGCCAGCTGCAACTTCAGAAAAGCGCCCGTAACCTCAGGCGTAGGCGGCAATGGTTGCTCTTCGGTGACCTCGACCACCAGACAATATTTTTCCAGAGGAATGGATGCCAGAAACGAGAGCGTATCAAACACAAAGCCGGGCTTCGCGACCTGTGAAGAGCTCACATTGAGCGAAAGATGAAGCCCAACAGGCAGCAATGCATCCAGTTCGTTAATATCTGCCGCAACCTTGCGCATCAGGTGTTGCATCATTTCAGGCAACAGACCATTCTCGTCAAATGCGCGGATAAGCGCCAGGGGTGAGGCATTCTCCTCAGAGAGTGACCAGCGCATTAATATTTCCAGCCCGT
This sequence comes from Enterobacter cloacae complex sp. 277I4, assembly GCF_050031465.1. NCBI lineage: Bacteria > Pseudomonadati > Pseudomonadota > Gammaproteobacteria > Enterobacterales > Enterobacteriaceae > Enterobacter > Enterobacter cloacae complex sp. 277I4. The sequence goes on along the minus strand of NZ_JBLGWC010000001.1, from coordinate 1,067,854 downwards.
ACAAACGCTGGGTCCGGCTGTTAATCAGCGGCTGATAATAGGGAACGATCTCCCCCATCATAAGCGCGCAGTAGAGATCGATATTGTTCAAGGGCAACGCAGTCATTTTCATCACTCCACCGTAATCAGCATCACAGTGGAGCCCGAAAACTCACCTGCCGCCACGCTGCCATTTGTATGAAGAACTGATTTCACAACGACATTTTCCTGTTCGGCGACGTCCAGAGTGAAGCCCGACGTGCCGAGTACGTTGTCATTCATATAAAGCTCGGAATAGAGACTGCCGTCGTCACGCAGCTGCACGTTGTCTGCGGAGTAGATATACAGCTTGAGCGTCTGTGATGTCGTACAGTTAATACTGACGTTTTCACTGACCTCATGCCCATCAAGCTCCTGACGCGTCAGCGTGCCGTGGTCGAGGGTCAGTACGTCCTGATTGAAATCGCAGGAACCGCTGGGCTGTGGAGCAACACCACAAATACTCCCAGGCATCATAGGGTGGCCCTGAAAAGCGCTTTGGTTGACGTTTGACGCGTTGTTACCAAGGTTTTTGCCCGCTGCGTAAAAAAAACCCACGCACTCTTCCCAATTGACAGCCACACCGCTGTGCCGCGTCGTGGACGAATAAGGGAACGTGAAAATGGTTTTAAACTGCTGACTTACCTCACCCATTGTCTCTGCGGTGATCAAAAACGGATAGGACCCCGCGTCCCAGGAACGCTCTATTCCTGGTCCTGAAGTCCCCGCAACATTATGTCTGTGTCCGATGATCAGAGTACAGGCCGAGAGCTGATAGCATGGATTTGGCGTTGCGTCATTTTCATCCCAGTCAGCAATCGTGAAAGTGTAGTCGTAGCAGGAGTTCGAGCCGCACGATTTGAGGGTGTCGATCCAACTCCAGATTGAGGCTGAAGCGGTGTAACTAAATGCCATGCCGAGAAACAGAAGAAGCGCAAAGAGCATTTTTTTCATGGAGTTTTCTCCTACTGATACTGAATTTTCAGCGTGGCTGACGCGCTAAACACGCCCGTTTCCACGGTTGATGCGCCATCTTTAATCGGCGCGGCCTGCAAAACGGGCACCTCCGGCCAGGTAAACGGCATCCAGGTATTTAGCGGCATCGATTCTCCGTTCATATACAATTTGATCCCCAGCCCTTCGCGGTCTGTGGCCAGATAGTCGTCGCTAAACGAGGCTGCCGCGCCTTCAAACTGCATCTCCAGATCGTTGGAGGTCAGATCTTCGCAGACCAGCGAATAGTCGATGGTTTTCATAAAGTTCTCACCGTCCAGCTGGCGCGCCTGCAGGTTGCTACCAAAATCCACGTGGACGGTTTCACCGTTGTTGATTTCACACACTCCCTCCACGACCACGCCGGTGACGTTTACCGTCAGGGATGACCAGGCCACTGGATTGGCCAGCAACAAAGCGATAAGCAGAGCAAAACGTGAACTAGTCATAATTAAGCCTGAAGTGGATCAGCGCCTGCCATGCCCCCGCCACCAGCGGTGCAGAGGTACGTTCCGGCGTGAGATAATAAAAAAGCGTGTTGTCATCTGACTCCAGCAACAGCGGATGCCCCTCATCGTTAAGACGAACCGAACGGTGCAGTCTGTCGGTCAGGTGTAGCCCTAACCCGCTGGCCCCGGTCACGCGGACCAGGCCCGGATTAAACAACTCTCCCGGCGCAACAAAGCTGACCGTGACCGAAGGCTGATCCCGACTCCAGAGCAAATCGCCGCTCCACGCATCGCGTACTGAGGTGGGTGATGGCATACAATCCTCCAGATGGATCTCCACCCGCACCGGCGTACCCTGGTCGCCTGGATTTTTAAGCGCACCCGTTGCCGTCGTCCCCATGTCCACCTCCTGCCACGCGGAGTCCATCTCCAGACGGCAGGCGCTTTCCGTCAGCGCACCGCGCACGTGCAGCAGCCCATAGTTGCCATCGACCAATTCGTCCGCGGCATTTAGCGATCCTGCCAGCAGCATCAGAGCGAGCCCGCTCCCCTTTTTCCAGTACGCGATAGTCATGCCACTCTCCCGACGGTTATTTTTTCTTTTCCTGCGGAACGGCTTTGCACTCGTTGCCGCCACAGCTGAAGATCAGCTTTGCGCGGCCACCGAAGTCGTTGACGTAAGTCAGCACTGGTGCGCTGCCGAGCGCAGCAGCAGAAGGTGTCAGCACCAGCTGACCTTTCGGCTCAACCATAATCGGCTTGAAGCCTGCCGCCGCTTTGCCAGTGAGCGTCGAAGACGCATTCACCAGCGAGATGTAATACGGCGTCGGATTATTCACGCGGTATTTATCCCCTACCCGCGTCAGGGTCAGCTGTTCCTGAAACGGCGTGGAATAATCGGCACGCTGCACTTCAATAGCGGCCGGGCGATAAAAGAGCTTGATGCGGGTCTGGAGCGCCAGTTGCAGCGTATTAGGCTTGCTGCTTTTGGGCGGGATCTCGCGCAGATTGAAATAGAACAGCGACTCCCTGTCCTGTGGCAGGCGCTGGATCCCCGCGGTGGATTGCACCTTGATCTGACTCTGCTCGCCTGGTTCAATGCGCTGAACCGGCGGCAGCAGCACCAGCGGATCGGTGATTTTTTTACCCTGAGCATCTTCCACCCATCCCTGCGCCAGATACGGCAGTGTTTTATTTTCATTGGTCAGGCGCAGGCTGACGGATTTTGCCGCGCCGTCAAAAATCACCCGAGTTCTGTCCAGCGATATGGCGGCTGTCGCCACGCCTGAAACCATCAGTGCCAGGCCCGTCAGGGCGGAAATTCGCACAATTGTCATCTTGATTAACTCATCTCGTTGTTCAGGCCGGTTATTCCGGCGCACAGGTTAAAAGCAAATTCTCCAGCACGGCTGGCAGCACGGCCGGCAGGTTTACCACGCAGCGGGCTTGTCCATCCCATTTGACGGTCATTTTGCCGTTTGGCTGAATGCCGCTTAGCCAGACGCTTCCTTCGTCATTCACCACCCCCGTTTCCTGGTTTTTCTCGTTCATCACCGAGGCCCCAAATGGCGGGAAGCTCCCGTCAGCCTTGCGGATAAAGGCCATCGCTTTACCACCTGCAATCACGTCAAACTGTCGATAGCCGATCGCCCCTTCGGTGAGCGTGGCCTGTGAGACCGATCGGGTGACGTCAGCGTTTTCATCAAGCTTGTCAACGTCAATGCGGATCGGATTGCGGTAGTAGCTGTTCACATCGCCAATCACCGCTTTCCCGAATCGGTTGGTTTTCACCGAGGCGCCGAATCCCTTCACGGGCACGCCGTCGACGCCTGCGGTATCCACCAGTACGCGGCTGCCGCCCCGCGCGTTCGAGCGGTGCGCTGCGCCCCCTTCGGTGGTCAGGGTCAGACCGCCGGTCACGTTCATGCCCAGCGCGGTATAACTGCCGGACTGATAGCTGGCGTTGGTCTGTACCTGCGCGCTATCGCCCTGCCAGGTGTAGTAGCCGTACGCCGTCGGGCCGCTGCGGGAAAGGCCGCTGCTGACCTGGAAGCTATTGTGTTCATCCACCCGGCCGTAATAGCTCACGCGATGTGTGTTATCGGTGCGGTTAATTGTGGCGCCATAGCTGAGCGAGGTGCCGTTACCTATCGGCAACGACACGGAAATGTATGCCCCGTCGTCTTTCAGGGAGTAGTACTCGCTGCGGTAGGCCGTAAGCGATACGCTCATGTTCTTGAATGGACCGAGATCGACATAGCGCGATAGCGACAGGCTTACGCGATCGTTATCCGCGCTGTTCCAGTAGGTCTGATGGCTGTAGTTGAGGTAAGCGCTCAGCCCGACATCACGGAAGCGTTTGTTAAACGACACCGTGTATTTTTCTTTCGGGCTGTGCGACGTGCCGCTGCCGTAGCGGGTATCGAGGTACTCCGACATACTCATAAAGTCGCGTTCGGAGAAACGATACCCGGCAAAGGTGACCTGGCTATCGTACTCGTCGAAGGTTTTTGAGTAGCTCACCCGGTAAGAGGTACCGGACAGCGTTCCTTCAGAAGGCAATACCGCCCGCGACTGCGTTACGTCGAAGGCCAGCGCGCCGAGGATGAAGAGATCGCGCCCGATCCCCACCGACAGGGCATTATAGTCACCGCCGATCACCGAGCCGCCGTACAGCGTCCAGCCGTTGGCCACGCCCCAGGAGATTTCTCCCGAGGTGAACATCGGCCCGATCATGCTGTGCCCCCACTCGGAGGGTTTACCCGCTGCCAGCTTGTAGCGCACCGCACCCGGGCGCGTCAGGTAGGGAACCGAAGCCGTCGTGACCTGAAAGACCTGCACGCTGCCGTCCAGCTCTTCCACCCTTACGTCGAGCGTGCCAGAGATGGCATCATTCAGTTCCTGAATACGAAATGCCCCGGCGGCCACCTGCGTTTCGTGTATTACGCGTCCCTGCTGGCTGATGGTCACTTTACCGCCTGAACGGGAGATCCCCGTCACTTCTGGCGCGTAGCCACGCAGGCTCGGCGGCAACATGCTGAGATCGGAATTCAGGCTAACGCCGCTAAAGCGGAAGGTATCGAAGATATCGGAGCTGAGGTAATCTTCCCCCACCGTCAGCTTCGCTTTCAGTGAAGGAATGGCGCGGTAGAGGTAGTAACGGCTAAAGGCGAAATCCTTGTCCGTTTTCCCGTCACGCTTGTACCAGCTGGTCTGCCAGTCGGCGCGGGCACGCCATGGTCCCAGGTTGGCCCCCAGGACCCCATTCCCGCTGATATTTTGGCTGTCTGAACCGGTTTTATTCTGCTGCGCCTGAACATTGAGGTTGTAGTCGGCAATCACACCAGGGATACCCTCATCCCAGCGCGAAGGCGGATCCCAGTTTGGCGCAGTGTACTCCAGCCACGCCTGTGGGATCGCCAGATAAAGCGTGTCCTTTGCAAGGTCGACGCGCATATCCAGCCCTTCGAGACTGGCTTTGTCCAGACACTCACCGTCGCGCAGCCAGCGAAGATCGTCCATGACGCTGGCCTTCAGGTTGAAGCGAGAGAGCTGCTCTGGCGTCAGGCAAATCAGGCTGTCCCGGCCGTTTTCACCCTCGGGATAGACCACAATTCGCTCTTCGCGCAGGATGTCTTTGTTCACCATGATGCTGAAGGTGTAGTCGCCGGGCATGACGTAGCCTCGACGCGAAAAGTGGCTAAGATCGATATTGCTCTTGTCCTGCGTGTCCAGCACGTCGGTATTGAACTGAATATCATCGTCGGCCCAGCTTTTCGCCACCGGCACGATTAAAGCCAAAATCAGCACGCTGAGCGTTGAGCGTCGGAATGTCCGTATCGTTTTTTTCATCTCAGTAGTAATCCATTCTGAAGCGGATCAGAGACTGGTAATCCCCGGCTTTAAGCGGCTGTCCGTTGCTGACAAGCTGAAGCGAATAATTCAGGTTCATACTGCCCGCCGTGACCTCTCTGGCGGGAAACGCCACACCAGGCGCGGCGATATTGCCGTCAATATCGCGGATCGCCAGTTCAATGCCCTGCGCGTCTCCATGTACTGAAAATCGCTCTGTGCCGATCATGGGCTCGAACGTTATCTGGTAGTACTCGGAGTCATATTTGCTGTTCCCGGGTGTTGGCAGCATCAGGCAATTAATTAAGCGAACGGTGAAGGCACGGGTGGGGCCGTAGCCTTTAGTCGCAATTTCCGACACGGGTGTATCGCCCATATCAATCGTTTGATCACGGCTATCGAGATCAATTGCACAGGGTGTGTAGAGCACCGCCCCCTGAATCAGGACGGCACCCTCCCCCTGGTTTGCAGCGAATAAAGGCAGGCAATAACCAGACAGGAGAAAAGGGAGTGTTTTAACTAATTTTGTTGTATTCGAAAATATATAACCCATAGCAAACCCTTTTCACTTATTCAGTCGGTATCGAATATCAGACGGCCTGCAAAGGCCGTCTGACGAATCATCGAAATAAGGTCAGGGCTTATTCGTAAGCCAGAGTCCAGTTAGTCACAGCGGTGAAATCACCTTCGGTTGGTGCTTCTCCACCGATGATGTATGCGGAATAGGTCAGAGTGTTGTCGCCATTAACCACGTTCTGTCCACTCGTGGCTTCACCCAGGGTGATAGTGTTGCTGTCGCCATCGGTCATCACGATGCCAACATCGGTTGCATTACCGGTTACGCCCAGTACTGCACCGTCAACGCTGGAATCCGCGCCGGAGAAGGTAGTGGTCACAGTGGTAGCGGTCTCAACAGAGCAGTTTTCCAGGTGAATGTAAAACGGAACCGGCGTAGAGGTACCGCCGTTCGCCACCGCGGAACTGGAAACCTGGCCGAGGCTAATGGTCTGATCTTCATCACCTGCCGCGATTGAACATGGCGCATCGATAACGGAACCGGTGAAGGTCACAACGCCGCTACCCTGGTCAGCCTGAGCACCGAAAGCAGCCATACCAGACGCCAGAACCAGTGCAGTAAAGAGTTTGTTCATTTTCATAAATATCGTCCTGTAAATTAAGTGAATGACACACACATAAGATTTGTGATGGCTGAATTTGGGCAATAGACGCCCCGCCCGAAAATTGGGCTTAATTAAATTATTCAGCAATCAAATAATCTCTTAAACATCATCATCAGCAAATTCAGTTGAACTTACGCATATCTCCCTGCGCTTCGCTGATGCAACAAATAATAACCCGACGATGAAAAAACAAAAGGCAAAATAAGCCATCAGATCAAAAACAAAAGACATTCTCAAATAAGAGATTTAATTAGAATAATAAAAATGAATTATACATCGATTAGTTTTTTATACTTCATTAAATGATAGTGATAGATTATCATTCTAAAGCTTAATCTTTTAACCCACACCAACAGTCATAAACACGAGATTATCAAAGTAGATTTGTTGCTGGAGTGTGAAAATTAATTACATAAACTCAAAAAGTATCTGTGTCAGGAGACAATATCATTCGCACGCGAACAGAAATTATCTAGTTGGGATAGGCATCTGAATTTGTCAGAAAGAAATAATGGGAAGGGTATAAAGAGAATTATTCCCGGCCTGCATAACTGCTGACCGGGAATCAGGATTATCGCTGCGCGTTAAGCTCAGCAATATCTTTCGGCGTGGTGCGACAGCATCCACCGATTAATCTGGCACCGGCCTCCAGCCACTGGGGCAAATACCCCGCCAGCGTCTCGCACGCTTCACCGTGATGGTGCCAGGTTTTGGTCACCGCATCATAATGCTCGCCCGAGTTCGGATAGACCACCAGCGGCAGTGCCGTCAGGCTGTGCAGGTGTTTCAGCGCCGCGGTGGTGTTTTCCAGCGCGATACAGTTGATGCCCAGCGCCACGACCTGCGAATTATCTTTCAGGGCCGCGACAACTTCCAGCAGCGGTGTCCCGTCGCTCAGGTGCTCGCTGTCGCGCAGGGTAAACGAGAACCATGCCCGGGCGCGGGGATACTCAGCCACAAGTGCTGCCAGCGCCTTGATCTCCTCAAAGGAGGGTAGCGTTTCGCAAGCCAGCAGATCCGCCCCCGCATCCAGCAACGCCTCAATGCGCGGACGATGAAACGCGGTAAACTCTTCGGCGCGACGCACATAATCTCCGCGATACTCAGAGCCATCCGCCAGATAGGCGCCATACGGCCCAACGGACCCCGCCACCAGCAGCGTGCCCGCATGCGGATTTTCCGCCAGATACGCTTCACGCGCCTTACGCGCCAGCTCCACGCTTTTGCCGATCAACGCGCGGGACTGCGCCTCATCCAGACCGCGCGCCGCAAAGCCCGCAGGCGTGGCCTGATAGCTGGCGGTGATCGCCACCTGCGCACCCGCACGGTAGTAGTCGAGGTGGACTTCACGGATAAGCTCCGGGTTTTCCATCAATACTTTGGCAGACCAGAGGTTGTCTGCCAGGTTGCACCCGCGCGCTTCCAGTTCAGTTGCCATTGCGCCATCCAGCACCACAAACGGCTGCTTTTCAAGGAGGGCGGTAAGCGGATTATTCTGCGACATGTTCAGGCTCCTGCGATGTCAGGTTTCGGGTCAGGTAGTAGGCACCATAACACAGGGCGACGAACGGCAGGCCACAATAAAGGGCAATGCGCTGGCTCGGATCAAACCACAGGCCGATACATGCCACCACGCAGAGGATAAACCCGAGCACCGGCACCAGCGGATACCACGGCGCGCGATAGTGCAGAGCAGACAGCGGCTGTCCGGACTGCAGATGACGACGACGGAAGACAAAGTGCGACGCGCAGATGCTGATCCATACCGCCACCACCGCAAAACCGGAAATGGCCGACAGCGCCACAAACACCGTGTCTGGCGCAACCACGCTTGAGAAGAGCGCCAGCACGCCACCGAGCATGGAAACGGAGAGCGCCGTCAGCGGCACGCCGTTTTTATTGACGCGGGCAAAGCAGCGCGGCAGCGTTTTCTCGTTAGAAAGCGACCACAGCATGCGCCCTGAGGCGTACAGTCCGGAGTTTGCCGCCGAGAGGATCGCTGTCAAAATCACAAAGTTAAAGATATCTGCCGCATACGGGATCCCGACTTTTTCAAACACCAGCACAAACGGGCTCTTTTCCACCCCGGCCTGCTGCATCGGGATCAGCGCCGCCAGCACAAACACGGTGCCGATAAAGAAGATGATCAACCGGGCAATGGTCGCGCGGATCGCCACCGGAATAACCTTATGCGGGTTTTCCGTTTCGCCCGCCGCAATGCCGATAAGCTCGGTGCCGGAGAAGGCAAAGTTCACCGCCACCATGGTCATCAGGATCGGCAGGCCACCATGCGGGAACCAGCCTTCAGCGGTAATGTTGCTCAGACCCGGCGCAGGCGAACCGTCCTGCATCGGAATAAAGCCAAAGATCGCTGCGCCGCCAAGAATAATAAAGGCGATGATGGTGATAACTTTCACCAGCGAGAACCAGAATTCGCCCTCGGCAAAGAAACGCGTGGAGATAACGTTAAGGCCAAAAATCACCACGCAGAAGACCACGCACCATACCCAGACGGGCACCTGTGGGAACCAGTACTGCATACAGAACCCGGCGGCGGTAAAGCTCGATCCTAGCGCCACCGTCCAGGTGAGCCAGTACAGCCACGCCACGGTATAGCCCGTCGCCGGGCCGAGGTAACGAGCGGCATAGACGTGAAACGCGCCGGTTTCCGGCATCGCCACCGACAGTTCGCCCAGACACTGCATCACCAGCCAGACCACCAGTGCGCCAATGAGATAGGCCAGCAGCGTGCCTGCTGCCCCGGTTGTCGAAATGATATAACCGGTATTAAAGAATAACCCTGTGCCAATCACGCCACCCAGCGAGAGCATAATCAGGTGGCGTGTTTTCATGGTGCGCTTTAGCTGCCCATTTTCTTGTTGTGTTTGCATATTACCTTCTATACGTATGGACATCTAAACATCCAAAGAAGGTGTGTTATACCGCGATTAACATAAAAAAGCTAGACGACCAGACGCAACCGGGCGCGTCGCGCACTGAGTCGGGGATGGGTTGTGAGGATCACATACAGAATCGGACGCCAGGCCATAAGCACCTCCGCAAGCAGATACTTACAGCATGGCGCGGACGGCTGTGATTCTGGCTCAGACAAAAGTTGTATCTTTCCCCTACCAGCTAAACCCTCTGCATGCTTCGCGCAGGCGAATCAAAAACTGGCGCGCGTTGGTGGTCATCGCCGACTTTTGCGACCACACCGCGCAATACTGCGCCGACGGCAGTTGGGTGATGGGCAACGCCACCAGCTTGTCATCAAGCTGTAGCGGCTGACACATCGCCCGCGCGACCACCGTCAGATAGTCCGCGTTAAGCACCATATTCAGCCCCGTGATGACGGAATCGGTGCGCAGTGGGGTGATATCCACCTGTCGATAAAAATGGCTGAGCTCATTTTGTAGCTGCTGGTAGTAGCCCATGGATGACTCCGGCAGTAGCCATTTAGCCTGACGCAGCGCCATCAGATCGCGGGCTTCTGCCAGTGGGTGCCCCTTGCGCGCGATGATGCAAAACGGCGAGGTAAACAGCGGTTCGATCATCACCCCTTCCGGCGGCGCCATCGGATCCACCGAGCCGATAGCCATATCTATTTCACCGTTTCGTACGCCAGGCAGGAGCGAGGAGAGCTGCCCCTCCTTCACCGTCAGCAAGACCTGGGGCAGCGTTTTCTTGAATGCCTCGGCCACATCGGGAAAGACGGTCAGCGCAATAAGCGAAGAGAACCCCACCGTCAGACGCCCGTGAGTAAAATGGTTAATCTGCTCCACTTCATCCGCCGCACGCCGCAGCTCTTCAAGCACCCACTCCGCCCGTTGGGAAAACGCCATTCCCGCCTCGGTAAGGGCAATCCCCTCTTTGCTGCGCAATAAAAGTTGGGTGCCTAAAGTTTGCTCAAGCTCACGCAATGTACGGCTCAATCCGGGCTGCGAAACGCCCAGTTCCCGTGCGGCCGAACGGATACTGCCGCTGCGAGCCACCTGACGAAAGGCCTGAAGATGGCCGAGTTTTGGCAGATATTTCATCGCTCGCCCTATAACAAAAAAGCATCACCTATAGCAAAATTATATCTTCCCGCCTGTCTGGTAAACCCCTAGATTCAGAGTGCACACAACCATTCTCATCACACTCTGACGTCAGGCGGAAAACACAATGAAAAGCCAGTCACAGATGATTTTTTTGCTTTTTATCGGCTATGTCGTGGTCTACATCGATAAAACCGTAATGGGTTTTGCCCTGCTGCCGATCGAAAAAGAGTTCGGGCTTACCACCGCGCAGCTGGGCTATATCACCGGGATCTTCTTTCTCGCCTACTCTCTCTTTCAGGTGCCTGCTGGCTGGCTAAACGACCGAATCGGCTACAAAACCATGCTGATCCTTTCTCTGTGTGCACTGGGGATCTTCGCCCTCTGCTTTGGCGCGCTGGGTATGAGCGTTGGCCTGCTGCTGGTGTTTCGCTTTCTCTCCGGCGTGGGGCATTCCGGCTATCCCTGCTCCTGCGCGAAAGCGGTGGTCAGCAATTTTACGCTGGAAAAACGCACCTTCGCCCAGTCGGTCCTGCTCTCCTCCGCCGGGCTGGCGATGACTGTCGGGCCGATTGTGGCCGTCTCGGCGCTGGAACACCTGGGCTGGCACGCCTCCTTTGTGGCATTAGGGATCGTTGCCTGCGCCATCGCCCTGTTGATCGCCTTGCGCGTGCCGTATCAGAAACCCGCGCCACGCCAGGCCGCGCATGGGCAACGCGAGGCGCTGTGGCGTAACCCCACGGTGCTGCTGCTGTTTTTCTCGGTGTTTTGCATCAATATCCCAAGCTATGGCCTGTTGGCCTGGCTGCCTAAGTTCTTTGTCCAGAGCATGGGCATGCCGATTGAGGTGTCCGGTTATATCGTGGCGGCTGGCGGCGCGGGGATCTGGCTTTCGTCGTTGTGCACCGGCTGGCTGGTCGGAAAATACTTCCACCACCGCGAGCCACAGGTGATTTTGATCTGCGCACTGGTGAGCGCTGCTGCCATTCTCGGCATCTTCCACACCGCCACGGCGGTGAGTGCCAGCATCCTGCTGTTTGTGGGGGAGATCTTCCTGATGGCCACCTTTGTGACCGCATTTACCCTGCCAATGAAACGCCTGCCGGAGAACATCATGGGCGCGGCCATCGGGCTGATAAACACCGGAGGGACGCTGGGGGGCTTCGTTTCACCTGTTGTTATTGGCTATCTCGTTGGAAAAAGCCACAGTTATGAAAGCGCATTTATTTTCTTGTCACTGGCAATGGTGTGCGCGGGCGTGGCGATAGTGCCATTGATAAAAAAACCTGCGCCCTCACTGCCGGTGACTGACTGAAGGAGACTGTCATGAAAAGTAGCACTGAAAACCTTATCCGCGACGTTCACGACGAGGTGATCCGCTGGCGCAGGCATATTCATGCCAACCCGGATCTCTCATTTCAGGAAAAGCCGACCGCAGATTTTATCGCCCGTGAACTGGCGAATCTGCCGGAGCTGACAATTAGCCGCCCGCTGGAGAACAGCGTGGTGGCGGTATTACAGGGTGAAAAACCCGGCCCGATGTGGGCACTGCGTGCTGATATCGACGCCCTGCCGCTGCAGGAAGAGAGCGGTGAAGCATTCAGCTCAACCAAACCCGGCGTAATGCACGCCTGCGGTCACGATGCCCACACCGCCATGCTGATGGGCGCGGCGAAAGTGCTTTGCCACCTGCGCAGCCAGCTGTGCGGCAGCATCAAGTTTATCTTCCAGCCTGCCGAAGAAGTGCCGCCGGGCGGCGCGCGCGAACTGGTGGAGAAAGGTGTGGTTGACGATGTCGAGAAGATCTTCGGTCTGCACGTTTTCCCGACCAGTCCTACCGGTAACATTACGCTGAAAGAAGGGGTCTATGTCGCCTCCAGCGATAATTTTGATATCACAATTTTCGGCCGGGGCGGACATGGCTCAATGCCGCAGTTCTGCATCGACCCGGTGGTAATCGGCGCTGAAGTTGTCACCGCGCTGCAAAACGTAGTGGCGCGTAATCTCGACCCGATTAACGCCCCGGTGCTGACCATCGCGACCTTCCAGGCCGGTGACAGCTATAACGTGATTCCGGACAGCGCCCGCCTGGCCGGAACGGTGCGTACTCATAATCAGCAGGTACGCGAGCAGGTACCGCAGCTGGTGCAGCGTATTGTCGAGGGCGTCGTCAGTGCCCACGGCGCGCGCTGTGAGATCCGCTGGCAGCAGGGTTACGCCGTTGGCAACAACCATGCCGACACCAATGCCATCGCCAAAGCGGCGATTGCAGCGCACTTCGAAGAAGGAACGTTGCAGCTTGCCGATCGGGCCCTGTTCGGCAGCGAGGATTTCTCCTCGTATCAGGAGAAAGTCCCGGGAACGTTTCTGTTCATCGGCTGCGGCAACGAGGAAAAAGGCGCGGTCTGGAACGTCCACAATCCACACTTTCGCATCGACGAGGCCGCGCTGGCAGTGGGGGTGAAAACGCACGTTGCGCTGGTGAGCCCGCTGTTTGAGGAGATTTGACCCCTCCCATCCTGACATTGCCCGGCGGCGCGTCGCCTGCGCAGGCCGGCGCAATGGTTGGTAAATCCGTCAATCAGTTCTATAGTCGTCACAGTTTCTTAGTAACCAGGACTGACTGATGCGCTTTAACGGACTGACCAAAGGTTTCTTTATCTTTATTCTCGCCCTCGTGACGTGGGCGTTTTTCGACGTGCTATCGCCCTACTTCTCCGCCATTCTGTGGGCCGCCATTCTGACCGTTATCTTTAACCCGGTAAAAAACAAGCTGCGCGCCGCGCTGGGAGATCGCAACGGGCTGGCCTCGCTGCTGACCATCGGCATTATCTGCCTGATTGTCTTTATCCCGTTGATGGTGATCTTCTCCTCGCTCGCCATAGAGCTGAACGTGGTGTACACCAAACTGCAGGAGAACAACACCCAGTTCCCGGAGGTGGTGGCGAGCATCTTTAACCATCTGCCGGACTGGGCCAGCGGTTTCCTCGCGGATCACAACCTGACCAACGCCGCGCAGATCCAGAAAAAACTCTCCGATGTCGCTCTGCAGGGCGGGCAGTATCTGGCGGGCAGCGCGTTTCTGATCGGCAAAGGGACGTTCGGCTTTGCCATTAGCTTCGGCATCATGCTGTATCTGCTGTTCTTCCTGCTGAAAGACGGGCCGTTCCTGGTGCGCCAGATCCTCGACTCCCTGCCTCTGTCCGATTTCGCCAAGCAGCACCTGTTCGCCAAGTTTGTCGGCGTCTCGCGGGCGACGGTAAAAGGCACGGCGGTTGTCGCGGTGGTTCAGGGCACGCTCGGCGGGATTGCGTTTGCCATTGCCGGTATCGACGGCAGCATCCTCTGGGGAGCGCTGATGGCCTTCCTCTCCCTGGTGCCTGCGGTGGGGTCGGCGATTGTCTGGGTTCCGGCTGCCATTTTCCTCTTCGCGACGCATCAGATCTGGCAGGGGCTGTTCATTGTCGGCTTCTTCGTGATTATCGTCGGGCTGGTGGACAATATCCTGCGCCCGCTGCTGGTAGGCAAAGACACCAAAATGCCGGACTACCTGATCCTGATCTCAACGCTTGGCGGCATGGAGCTGTACGGCATTAACGGCTTCGTGATTGGCCCGCTGATTGCCGCGCTGTTTATCGCCTGCTGGAACCTCTTCTCCGGTCGCGATCATGCGGGTAACGCCGAAGAGCTGGATGCCGCGTTTATTGAAGAAGGGAAAAATCCTCCAGATTTATAAACCGCTGACGATAACCTTCCCAACAGGCGGCGCTGTGCCGCCTTTTTTTTCGCCTTAAATCAAACGTTTTCTATAATTTGAAAGAACGCCATCCTTCTTTGGTCGTAAAAGGATCACCAGGTGCGAATCGCGACGATAACAAACTGGGCCTACGGTGCCACGGTCTGCCTGACCCTCGCTTCCGGCATCATCATGCTGATGGCGTCCAATGCTGACACCCTTGAGCGTCAGGCCGTTGAACAGCGGCAGAAATTTGATGCGCTCACGGAAGATATCGAAACCGATATCTGGGCGCAGTCTGATTTAGCCCGCCTGTACGTAATTAAAAAAGACCCGCAGATCCTCAGGGAATACAACCAGTCAGAGAACAAGCTGAAGAGTACCGAACTCCGGCTGGAAAAACTGCAGGATGTCGGCGCGTCAGATGATGAGCTGTCTCTGCTGCATGAAGGGATAAAAATCGTCGATGAACTACAGGACGAACAGCAGGCCGCCCTCACCCACACGGCGCAGGGAGAAGATGCGCAGGCCATCGCCCTGCTCTACGGTGCGCCCTATGAACAGGAGCTGGAACGCGCCCAGAATCAGATCGATCACTTCCGCCAGATACTCGACAAGCGGGTGATCGCTTCCGTTCAGGAGGCAACCAAAAAATCGAAAACGCTGCGGACAGTCTCTGAAATGATGGTTGGCCTGACCGCCCTGCTGTTCCTGTTTGTGCTTGGTTTTATCTTAAAACGGCGCGTACTGCGCCCGGTGGTACGCCTGAGCGATGTGGTGCATCGCCTGGCGTCGCAGGACTATGCCGTAGAAACACCCAATTTCAACCAGATCGATGAGATTGGCGATATGGCGCAGGCGATTCGTATCTTTCGTGAAAATGGCCTTGCGCGGCAACGTCTGGAAAAAGAGCGCGACGCCGACTGGGCCATCCGCGAGCTGCTGGCGCGCATGACCCAGCGGCTGCAGGGGTGTGAGAACTTTGCGGACGTGATTAACGTAGCGGAGCTGTTCGCCCCCAATATCGCGCCGGGAATTGCCGGGCGGCTCTATATCCTCGACCGCGATCCGTGGCAGATGCGCTGCGTCGCACAGTGGCTTTCGCCGCCAGGAGAGGATACGCCTTTTCATCCCGATGAGTGCTGGGCGGTCAGACGTGGGCAGAGCCATCCTCCGGTGAATGGCGAGCCGGATATCGCCTGCTACCATCTGCCGGCGTCGCACACGCATACGTCGCTCTGCGTTCCTATGATTGCCCAGGGCGAAGCCATTGGGTTGCTCTCCTTCCAGAACATCACTGCGGAAAATGCCCCTTCCCGCGCCTATCTGGAGCTGATGGCTGAAGCGCTCGGTCTGGCGCTGGCCAACCAACGTCTGCGCGATGCCCTGCTGGAAAAAGCCCTCTTCGATCCGCTCACCGGCTTGCGTAACCGCCATCATCTGGAAGATACCCTGCGCACCCAAATGGCGCAGGCGGTGCGCAATGAAGAGCCGGTAAGCTGCCTGATGATCGACATCGACCACTTCAAAAGCATCAATGACCGCTTTGGTCATGAAGCGGGCGATCAGGTCATCAAAAGCGTGGCCACCATCATACAACGCGCCGTACACGACAGCGGGCTGGCATTCCGCTATGGCGGCGAAGAGTTTCTGGTGTTGCTTTCCGGCGTCGATGAAGAGGCGGCGCAGGCGTGCGCCAAAGAGATTTATAACGGCGTGCATGAACTGTCGCTGCGCTATGGGCTTTCAGAGATTGGCCCTGTGGATGTGTCGATTGGCGTCGCCAGCTATCCGCAGCACGCTCAGAGCGATAACCTGCTGCGCGCTGCCGACGTGGCCTTATACCGGGCGAAAGAGCTGGGCCGTTCGCGTATTGTGAGCTTTGGGATGCTGGAGGCGGGCTGACGGTGATTTTCGCGCCCTGAGCTTCACCGATTCAGGCGCGCGTGATCCGCCCAGAGCACCACAATCCCCAGCGGATTACTCCGCTTTTCCACGTACAGGGTAGAGTTGGAATAGACGTTACCCTTCGGGTTACAGATGCGGATCTCTTTTTTTAACTCCGGCTCGTAGACTTCTGCCCCCGAGCAGCTGTGGCGGGTACTGGATTCATACCGGTAAGGTTTGCTCCATGAGGAATAGTCTCCCTCCAGTAGCCAGGCCGTTGTAAAAATCGCGAACATGGCAACCGGCAGGCTGCAAATGAAGAAGCCAAGGTATAGTTTTATCGCGCCAGCAACACGCTTGCCTTTGAGTCGTCCCTTTCTGATAAAAATAACCATCGGCACCAGCGCCAGCAGCAACGCCCCTCCGGCCAGATACTGCTCCCCGCGGATCGTAAGGTATGTCACGCGATAAACGTTAACTGACCAGACCACAAAACCAGATAGCAGGGCTATACCGCCCGCGATGAGTGGGAGCCAAAAGGTATAAGTCTCTTTTTTCATGGTGGACATATCCTTGTCATTTTTGGGTGGTGAGAAGATCAATCATCGCCCGGGTGGCCGCCGACTGGCGTCGATGTGGCGCGAAGAGCACGGAGAACGGCCGCGACCGTCCACGCAGGTGTGGCAGCACCTCAACTAACTGACCGCGCTGTATCCTGTCGCGGACGATAAATTCATAGCTCTGGCAGATCCCCATCCCCTGTTCCGCCAGCGAAACCACGCCGAGTACATCGTCTGAGATTTCGATAGTTGAACCCGGCAGCCAGTCAATATCACGTTCCTCATCACGAAACACCCAGGGGGCAATGCGCCCGGTACGCGGCATGATAAAGGGCAGACAGGTGTGACGATGCAACTCCTCCAGCGTCTGCGGGCTCCCCATGCGGTGCAGGTAATCAGGCGATGCGACCAGCAGCAGCGCCGCGTCCTCCAGCTTGCGTGCGACTAACCCACTGTCGGGCAACTGACCGAGGCGAATCGCCAGATCGAATCCCTCCGCAATCAGATCCACGTTGCGATTGGTGATGTTCAGCTCCACCTTTACGCGTGGATAGTGTTGGGCAAAGCGCGCCAGCAGCGGCGGCAGACGGTAGTGCCCATAGGTGGTTGGAACGCTCATTCGCACGCGACCGGTCAGATCGCCTTCCTGGCCCCGCCCCTCGCGTTCGGCGTCATCAAGCAGTGCAAACGCAGACCGCGCCTGCTCCAGATAAACGCGTCCGGCCTCCGTCAGCCCCACGCGGCGGGTCGTTCGCTGTAATAACTGCCGTCCAAGCCGCGCTTCCAGGCGGGAAACCGCGCGACTCAGGACAGAGGGTGTGGTGGAAAGGACAACCGCTGCGGCCGTAAAAGAGCCGTGTTCAACGACAGTAATGAAGACTTCAACGTCTCCGAGATAATCGAATTTGCGGCTCATTTTGCTCTTTCAGGAACAAATGTTTTTCAATCTGGCTAATTTATCCCCTCCGGAGTGATGAGTAAAGTGAGCTGCATTCATCACCAGAGGGTAAACACTATGGATCTTCAACTCACCGGTAAGACCGCGCTGGTTACGGGCGCAACCGCAGGCATTGGTTTGGCCATCGCCCGCACGCTCGCTCAAGAAGGGGTTGCCGTCACCCTTACCGGACGCGACCCGGCAAAGCTGCAAAAAGCCGCGGCCACCATCACCGACGCGACGCCTGACGCACAGGTCTCCACCGTTGTCGTTGACCTCGGTACCATGAATGGAGCAGAAACCCTGTTCGCCGCCTGCCCTGATACCGATATTCTGATTAATAACCTGGGGTTCTACGAAGCCAAAGCCTTCGCGGATATTAACGACGAAGACTGGCTGCGCATGTTCAACACCAATGTGATGTCCGGCGTCCGCCTCTCACGCCACTACTTCCCGCGCATGCTGGAACGGAACTGGGGACGGGTGATTTTTATATCCAGCGAAGTGGGTG
The DNA here is from genome assembly GCF_050031465.1 of Enterobacter cloacae complex sp. 277I4. Lineage (NCBI taxonomy): Bacteria > Pseudomonadati > Pseudomonadota > Gammaproteobacteria > Enterobacterales > Enterobacteriaceae > Enterobacter > Enterobacter cloacae complex sp. 277I4. Next base: position 1,049,693 of record NZ_JBLGWC010000001.1, on the reverse strand, counting down.
CCTTTACGCCGCCAGACATGGTGCATTACGGCGTCAGCAAATCAGCGCAGCTTGCTGTTTCGCGCGGTATGGCCGAACTGACCCGGGGAACCGGCGTGACGGTTAACAGCGTGCTGCCGTCGGCGACGCGCTCGGACGGCATTATTGAGTACCTACGCCAGACCGCGCCTGCACCGGATATGACCGATCGGGAGATCGAAGCGCATTTCTTCCAGACCTACCGCCCCAGCTCGTTGATCGCAAGAATGATTGAGGCAGACGAGATCGCAGCGATGGTCGCTCTGTTAGCCAGCCCACTGGGCGCGGCATCCAACGGGGCGGCTGTACGCGTTGAGGGCGGCACGTTCCGTTCCATCCTTTAATGCTGAACTCACCGGAGCCTTTTCATGTTCATTCGCACCCGTAGTCTGTCCGCCATTGCGCTGGCAGCGCTGATCGCTTTCCCGAGTCTCGCCAGTGCGGCGACGCTCCAGCCCCTTGAACGCTGGCGCAGCTATGCTGGCGTGAGCTGGGATACCCCGCAGAATGGGCAAACGCCGACGCGCTTTTCCGGCTCGGTTAACGCGCCCATTGCCGGTATCCATTTTGATGCAAAGGGCCGGGCCTTTGTCAGTACTCCCCGGCTGGTTTCAGCCGCCGCCCCCGCCACGCTGAGCATTCTGGATACGACTGTTCAGTCCGGCCCTGCCCGCCTGACGGCGTTTCCGTCACGCGAGGGGAACGCGGTAAACACCGATCCCGCGCAGAACCTGCGCAACGTGCTTGGCTTTTATATTGATCGTCAAAACAGCTGGCTATGGGCGCTGGACATGGGGTTTGTCGCAGGCGAAGCGGAGTCGCCCGTGGGCTCGCAGAAACTGGTCGTGCTGGATCTCAACACAGGCCGCACCCTTAAACGTATCGCCCTGGATGGCGTGGCGGACCGCAAAGCCAGCTTCCTGAACGATGTGGTTGTCGATGAGAAACGCCGCGTCGCCTATATCTCCGACAGCGGCTCGCGGAGCGCACCGGAAAACCGCGTGGGCCTTATCGTCGTTGATTTCGCCACCGGCACGGCGCGACGCGTGCTCGACCGTCACCCTGCGCTACAGATTGAGCCGGGCGTCAACGTGGTTTCACACGGTGCGGAAGTCTGGCCGGGTAAACCCTTATTGATTGGCATCAACGGTATTGCGCTCTCCCCGGATGCGGACACGCTGTACTGGACGGTCACAACGGGAACCCATGCCTGGGCAGTGCCCACGGCATTGCTGAGGCAGGCAGGATCAACCGATGCGCAGATTGCCGCCAGTATCCAGGATCTTGGCGTGGTGGGCGGTAACACCGACGGTCTTGTAACCGATGCAAAGGGCAACCTTTATATCACGGATGTCACCCGCAACGGCATTGTCCGGTTTGATCCGAAGCACCACGCTATGTCGCTTATCGCCGCCAGCGAAGACGTTTACTGGCCAGACACACCGGCAATCCGTCCGGACGGGGATTTGATCTTTACCTCGAGTCGCCTCAATGACCATTTCGCGGGAGCCGTTAAACCCGGAGAGGAACGCTATGATTTGTGGCGTTTGCCTCTCGGTGCGTCACATAATACGGGCGAATAATAAAATACCCGTGGCTGGATAATCGCGAACGATTATTGATGCGGGTCAAAGGAATGTGGCTGATTGACTAAAGAACAAGGTCAGGGAGTCGATATTTATCTGGATAGTTGTCAGCCTGTGTCTGCAGGCTGGCAACTCTGCCGGGCAAGATAAACGGCCCTTTTCGGCTCAGGAACATCCACGCAGCCACCTAAATAAAATTATCTCATGGAGAGAAAATGAAAGTTCGTCTTCTAGCGATTGTATCTGCATCCTTAATTCTTGCGGGCTGTGCTGGCTCGGTAAAACCCGACACCGTGAAAGCGGCAAATGGCAGCGCAATTGATATTTATAGCGTATCAGCACTGCCGGAACTGAATGACAACCGTATCGCCGACAACACATTGCGCGAAGTGACCCCGACTCATGCTGCAGCCGGTATGGGGCTTGCCGTTCTCGGCGCGTTAACCGGTAACATTAACTCCGGTGACTTTGATAAAGAGAACTATAAAGGGACAGCGATCGAAACCCTGCAAAACCCGACGAACAGCTGGTTTGTTCCTAAAGCGAAACAAAATATCAGCAAGTGGCTGAACGAAAAAGGCAATGGCCACGTTTACAAGCAGCCGCTCTATATTGGTAAAGCAACCTGGGCGCTGATCTATAAAGACGCCACCGCGACCACGCCTCTCTATCAGCTGAAATATAAAGTCCTCTTCTATAAGCGCCCGGAAAGCGGAAATATGTTCTCTGCATTTACGGTAGCGGAATGCGCCCCTACGCCAGTTGAAGCGCCACTGAGCGAGTGGAGTGCAAATAATTACCAAAAAGTGACCAGCCAAACTGAAAGCTACATGAAAAGCTGCCTGCTTGAGCTGGACAACCAGCTGCCGCGTTTGCTGAAGCTGTGATGTGATGTGCTGTACGGCCCGCTTCGTGCGGGCTTGTATCGTAGTACGCTCATCCTGAAATACCATGAGGTTTCAGGATGAGAAAGATTAATACCATTAGCCTGACAACCCAGGCAATTAAAGGTGCCAAGAGTGGGCATACTTTTAATCAGTTGCAACGTGACAAAAAACGTTGTGAGACACCTACCGGCCTTTCATGATTTTATGCGCTTTCCATGCAAGGCTAATAGGTATGAGATACCAAACCGCAATAACGCCAAAAACTGCAACAGGTAAGTAATATAACAAAAGAGAGGATGCATAGAAGACGGGAAGGAAAATCAGCGGTGTTAGAATAAGAACCAGACAAATAACCCCGCCAGAAAAACGCTTGCTTAGATCATCCACTAATGTTGAAAGCGTTTCGTTGGCATTTTCATCTCTGCTCAGTACGCCTTTCAGACGAGATAATTGCTTATTAGTGAAACCACTATCTTGCAGGTCCTTTTCTGTCAGTTCACTGGCCACATGCCCGCCTTGTTCATGATTATTATGCTTATAAAGAATAACTTGAAGGTGAGCCTTTTTAAACAGCATCGTAACTCTCTGGCTAGCGTTTGTGCATTACGTTCTCGCGGCCTGACAGATTCATTGCCCGGTGTCATGCCTGCCGGGAATACAACATTCTGGCGCCGCGCCTCCCCTTCGTGATCACACTTTTTATCCCTGGCTATTCACTTACCAAAAAGCGGTGTTATCATTCGCCTCGTAAATACCTTTCAACTCTACCCGAGGCTTTGATGCTGGAGAATGTAATCATCTGATAATCAGCACCCCGACCTTTCAGGCCGGACTGATTATCAATGCGCCGAAATCGAATGCGGACACCGCTGTGTGTTTGCACGTTTTGCACATGATGATTAAACAGGTTTTCCAGTATGAATTTATCCCGTCAGGAACAACGTACCTTACACGTTCTCGCTAAAGGTGGACGTATTGTGCACGTCCGCGATGCATCTGGCCGCGTCACTTCCGTTGAATGCTACAGCCGGGAAGGGCTTCTGCTCACCGACTGCACACTCGCCGTCTTTAAAAAACTCAAAACCAAAAAGCTGATCAAATCCGTCAACGGTCAGCCCTACCGCATCAATACCACCGGGCTGAACAACGTTCGCGCCCAGTCTGATAATCGATAAGGAGAGGATTATGGATATCCCACGTATTTTTACTATCAGCGAAAGTGAACACCGCATTCACAACCCCTTCACGCCTGAAAAGTACGCCACGCTGGGCCGCGTGTTACGCATGAAGCAAGGCGCGCGCATTCTCGATCTCGGCAGCGGCTCGGGAGAGATGCTGTGTACCTGGGCACGTGACTATGGCATTACCGGTACCGGCATCGACATGAGCCCGCTCTTCACCGCTCAGGCAAAGCTGCGCGCAGAAGAGCTTGGCGTCAGTGAACGCGTTCATTTTATTCATAACGACGCGGCGGGCTATGTCGCGGATGAAAAATGCGACGTGGCGGCCTGCGTAGGGGCCACCTGGATTGCGGGCGGCGTCGCCGGGACGATCGAACTGCTGGCAAAGAGCCTTAAGCCAGGCGGACTGGTGCTTATCGGCGAACCGTACTGGCGTCAGGTACCTGCAACGGAAGAGATTGCCCAGGCCTGTGGCGTTTCATCGGTGGCCGATTTCCTCACCCTGCCCGACCTTGTCGCCTCTTTCGATGAACAGGGCTATGACCTGGTCGAAATGGTACTGGCAGACCAGGAAGGCTGGGATCGGTATGAAGCGGCTAAATGGCTGACCATGCGCCGCTGGCTGGAGGAGAACCCTGACGATAACTTTGCGCATGAGGTTCGGGCAGAGCTGACGAATGCGCCTAAACGCCATGTGACATATACGCGGGAGTATTTTGGCTGGGGCGTGTTTGCGTTAATCGCACGATAAAAAGGAGCAGGCGATATAACCCAGAGGTTATATCGCCTTTTTGCAGGGTGCGCACAATATTATGCCTGTCGTATTTAATTATCGTTAATTGTTCCCTTTATTCATCATCGTAATTACACGTGATTATTCTTTTACTGGCGTGAGATGAATACCAGGGGATCGTCTATTGAGAAAAACCGATGAGGCGAATATATTGCCCGTAAAACAGCCAGGCACATTAATGAAGGAAGCATGATGGATATTGCGCTGCTTAACAGGGGATGGAACAGAACCTGGTCAGATACGATGGTGAATCTGGAAGCCCGAAAGGTCATCGAAACTGCAAATCGACTGTCAGCTTACTATTTACAAGATGGTCTAACACGTATCAAGTTTGTTGAGGAAATAAAACAGGTCGTAGAAAAAGAGTTCGCGACAGCACGGCGGGCGAAAGCCGATGAAGAATGCATTGAGTGCATCCAAAATCTGCGTGCTGAAAAAGAGAATCTTCTTGAGCAAGAGCGCTTGTTAAGGACCAGGTCCGCTCAGCTTTATGCGAAAGTCGAGTTCGTCAGAGAAAATAACAAGATAGTCGGATATGTTATTTCAGCTGTGAATGTTGTGCTTTCAGGGATGGTTTTCTTTGGTGGTTTTATGATGTTATCCACTATGGGGCCAATTGGTATGCTGGCTGGGGCAGTCCTGATTGCCGATGGTATGAACGGATTAACGAAAGAAGTGCTCAACTTTGATCAGCCAGCAGGACATAAACCCTCGCAAGGTATCATTGCTGACTCCGCGATGCATACCGCCCAATTTATGGGATTTAATCCTAACACGGGCCTGGCTCTCTATAATGGTGTTTCTCTTGTAGCCAGTGTGTACAGCATTGTAGGACTCGCTCGAAAAACTGGAGCCTGGAGATTATTCCGCTGGCTTACACACGATTACTATCGCAAAGTCAGCACAATGAGCACTCCTACGCTAACAATGAAGATTGTCGGTTATGGTGTTAAAGCAAAAGTGATTTTCGACCTGGTGACAACAGAAAATGGAACCAGTTAATCCTTGATAGCTTTTCGGTAACGCCAGGATTTATAGGAAATTACCGGCGGCTGTGCAAAGGACATAATGGCAACCCCAAAGATCATCGCCAGCCCCCATGCAATTACTCTATCAGGTGAGCTGAAGACAATAAGTAGTAATAGGATAAAGGTACAAACAGCCACCACTCCCGCCAAGGTGACAAATCGTCTGGCGAGGTCATTTATGGCCTCTCCAAGCGTTCCTCCATATTTTTCAATATTGCTTTTTATCTTCTGCAATTCGGGCTGCGTAAACCCTGAACGTAACAAAGCCTCATCAGTCACTTTCATATCGTCTCGTCCCTTATCTCCCAGAAGTGTTTTCTCATCCGCTGATTGTGAAAATAATCATACTGACGAACTTTACAGCAATCCACATGATGTTTGTGCAATGTATTAGATTTCAGACAATAGAAGCCATAAAGCCCCGTTAGTGTTACAAGCAACAAGCGGAGCGTAGCGGCTGCATCAGTGTTCAGAAGGATCACTCCTTATCAGGGTGATCGTGTACCTTTCGGAGCGTGAGCGAAGCGCTGGCAGAGCCTGCGTATCGTGTGCAGGTACGTTTACCTGTTTGCGTGGCTCACAGGCCACACATCGAGCTTAAATACGTGTGATCAATCTGTTTCGGGATGGTTTAGAGACGTTGGCGACGTCATCAGCTTCGAGTTGATAGCGGTTCGTGGGGAGTGTTCACGCTTTCTACCTGTTCGAGCTTTTCAACTACAGGCCGCTAGGTACAAACATACCTGAATAGCCACTGTTAACCATAGCGGCAATTGTTGGTCACAGAATCCCTTAAAAAAAACCGTAACTTGAGAGCAAAAATCGTCTTAAACTGTTGTTTTTAATGGTTTTGTTGTGTGAGTGCCGATAATAGGAACCATACTAACCATTCAAGAAATTGATATTTATAATTTTTTTCTTTATTGACTTATGAGATACCCCCATAGATACCCCCAAACTAATTTCTCTAACCCAAGTTAATACCTAAAAGGAATCCAACTAGTTCTTGTATTCACAAAGAAGCACATTGTAATAAATTACAGTTGAATGTTCATTTGCCACTAACATTCTGATAATAGTTGCAAGCAAAGCTATAACGTTATTTAAGAGTTGACAATTTTGTATCACATCCCTCATACAAGATTCCAAATGCTTGTAATTACTTAATTAAGTTATAGTGATCTATCACTTTTTCTAACCGTTCCAGTAGACTAGTAAATCTCGAAAAATCAATATCATTTTTATGTGCATTGACTATGTGCGTTGCAAATGCCTCCTTGCTCAAATCATTGCTTGGATCACGATCAGCAACTGTATTAAAACATTTACCTTTATGTTGCTTAAGTCGATCAACATTGCTAAAGAAATACTCTATGTCAGTTTCAGGACACCCTTCAACTTGAGGTGTGAGCACTAGATATAAATTGCAAAAAATATGAACAAAATCGGATTGACGAATATCTGCAACACCCGCTGGAAAAATCTGTATACCCTCAACTCCATTCACGTAATTGATCAGATTCTTAGGCCCAGAGTCATTATCTACGAATATAATAACCGGATTAGACGGTTTAGGGGCTTTGTAATCATGAAAGTAATGTCTGTAATGTATAACAAAGTCCTTAAGGTAATCAGTGCCACCAAAAAGCTCTAACAAATATTTGGTACGTTCATTGTACTCGACGAACTGCGTTAATAACTTATACGGTGCTAGGGCGGTTTTTTCAATTGCTAATTTAGGGAATAACGCTGCTAATTTGTGAATGGCTGCTTTCAAATACACATTATCAGTTTTACCTTCTGTGAGAATAGTCGGTTTTTTATTACCATAGAACATACGATAAAACAGAAATTTACTAAATGTTTTTTCTCTCGAAGTATGTAAGTAACGTCTGCTTTTGGCATGACCATTTTTGAGAGCATCTTTTTTCAAATGATACTTCGGATTCAGCTTCTCGCTTTGTCGAAGCCGATTATAATGATCAACTTGGTCGATGAAATTTAACTTCCCTTCCAACCTATTTATATTGCCAACTACTTCAACACCATCGACAATCTCTTTAAACTGACCAGTTCTGAAGAGATGATTGCATTGAGCACGCACAAGACGCCAATACTCTTTCTTAGTGTTAGGTTTTTTATTTACGACTAACCCCGTCACTTCCTGCCGTGAATCTTTATATTGATTTCTAGTTTTAGTTTCATTAATTGAAAATCCTGAGCGCTTAATCTCACTTTTAATTACCTTACCGGCTACAAATGTATGATTATCGGATTTTGCTATTGACGAGGGTAAACTATCCTTCCTTGTGGAAAAGGTTATATCGTCTGCATACCTTGAATACGTACATGAATATTTTGATGCAACAGCAGCCAATTTAATGTCTAAAGCATGTGTTATCAAATTAGAAATAACTGGGGAACAAGGGCTACCCTGTGGTAGTTCATTATTATAACATGCAATCTTTGCAATCACTGTAGCTATTTCTGGCTCGAGTAAGAAATTCTTGTTTTTTATGAAAAAACCTCTTACTCTTCCGAAATTAAAACTACCGAAAAAGTTTTCTAAATCTATATTGAAAACGTGTTTCTTACCTAAATGCATCATTGCATTAGTTATTATAGAACGTTTCCTTTCAAAGCCATGCGACAATGAAGGCTGTTTAATTTCCGAACCAGAGCATTTTAATTTTAAAATTATGGAGTTTTTTGCTTTTTGCCTTGCTATCTCTGAGTTTGGAAATTTATCAATAATAATTTCATCTAAGCAATCTAGCAATAATTCAGAAAGAGATGCCTGTATATTTTTTAACATACCAGAGGGGGCACTAATAATTCTATTGCCACCATTTTTCTTTGGTATCTCGAATTGAACGTATTGAGTCTCGGGCTTAGTTTTATATAAGCAATAGGTTAATGCTGAAGGCTTAACGCCTAAAAGCTTAGCCAAATCCGGCTTTGTTTTTGCAGCTTTTAATAAATCCAATTTTTTCATGATATGTCACCATTGAAAATGGTTTATGGGCACTCTTACGCAAACTTGACAAGAATTCAAGAAACGCCAGGACAATGAGTTCCTGAAAGGCAATCCTATCGGACATTTTTTTCACTGATCGCGAAACGCGACCCAAAATCTGCCCATAAACCGTCTTTAACTTACCAAAATTTGAACAAGTTGCAATTTCTAATTTTATTCCAAACCCTATCAAAAATAGTAGCGTGATTAATATCGCATTATCTTAAATTAATTTTGCATTTTACGTTGAATAACCGATGTCAGTTTGAAGCAACTGTAACTTAGAGCGCGTTCTGCCAAAAATCCCCACTGGCGCTGACGGTGGGTGACAACTTTTGACAACTCAATCTGAACGCCAGCGTCCGGGCAAACCAGAACAGCGATCTGAAAGATGCTCGAGGATGGTTGCAAAGGGGGAGTGCTTAACACCTCCCCTTCACGAGTTCGTGTACCTGAAGTTTTCTGAAGCGGTAGCGGTTGACACTTTCCCCCTAGTTTTCCCTAGTAAGGCATAACAAACCATAACAGGCTGACACCTGCCCTGCTTCGCATCAGGATTAACAAAAGCTAACAGCCAAGGCTCAACAAATCTCAACGCCAGCCCTTTACACTTCTGCTGTAGCTGCTGTTCGTAGGCGTCAGGATCCGTTAGGTTGGGTTGACACTTTTCCCAGTTTCTCGCGAAAAAGTGTCAAGTTTGAGGGGCTGGGGGGTTTACAGTTTTTCGCCGTCCAGCAGGCAGAGTGACATTAAACCAGTTTTGTTCCAGTCATCCAGCGTATCGGGGTGCATTGTGGCAACGTAAGCCAACTCAGAACGAAGAAACCGTAAAGCGCCTGCTGCACGGTCTTTGCCATAGAAGCTGTGGGTTTCTTCATCCAGCCGGAAGAGAATCAGCAGTTGCTCTTCGGGCTCGTGCTGAACATCAAAACCCAGCTCAGCGGCTGCGGCCTCTATCCTCTGGCCAGCATCAATATCAGCCGGCAGCTTTTTCCCGCTGTCATGCCCCCATACCCATGCGGCGGCCTGCGCCCACGTCATTTCAGTCTGGTGTTCACCAGCACCAGCAGAATTTTGTTTAGCCTGCGATGCGTCAACATCCACTTTATCGCCTGAAATTACAATTTCACCGCGGGCTATCCAGCCGTAAACAGTTTGCCGGCTGACGCCCATATGCCTGGCGTAGGCTGATTTACTTAACAGCATCCTGTGTTTCCCTCCGGGCAGAAAAAAGCCGCCCTCAGGCGGCCTGCTTCTCTTCTGAATGTGTCTGCCGCTGGCTGCCTTTGAGCATCGCGCTGACATGTTCGCTTAACTGATCAAGGCCGGTCATGCGGGGGAGAACTTCTGATGGATCGTCGTTCTTCCCGTAAACGAGATTGTTATACCAGGTTCGGACAGCTGTAATTTGTGCGACGTCTTTCCTTACCGCGTCGACCAGCTCGGCAACCGCGCTAATCACCTGCCCGTTCTCTGATGCGATACGGGAGAAGCCGAGACGTTTTAGCTGTTCCGTATCGAGTCCCGAACACACTGCGTGCGCCCTCAGTAAGGCGTCCGCCAGATCCGGATGCTTTCCACTGTGCATCGACAGCAGCATTTTTTCCTGACTGCGGCGATCCAGTCGGGCGAATGCCTGGCGCATTTCACTGTCACGCATGAATCCCTGAACATCATCAGATGCCAGTGGATTAACCGGAGCGAGCTTATTCTTCAGGTAATCGAGAATGTTTGCGGCCTGCTCGCTTACAGCTGCCACCCCGCGGGTAAAGTCTTTGAGCGTGTCCGGGTTCCGGGCTTCACCTGCCCTGCGGTTTTTTGCCTGTTCGTTCAGATCCGGATCGTTGCGGATAACGTCCAGCAAATCCGCCTCAGCTTCGGCCTGCTGCGCCGTTGTCCTCAGGCTGGTGAGTTCGCCCGCCATACCACGGAATAAAGCGGCCATCTGAGTATTTGGCGCAACAACCTTACCGGCATAACCCGCCAGCTCGATACTGTGTTTCCCTATTTTGATTGAGTAGCTCACTGGCCAGCCTCCATTTTTGACAGCCCTGCATCAAATACCTTGCGTGCAACAGCATGGATTGACGGCGCGATCCCCATGCCCGACTTCTGGCGCTCCCTCTCCTGGATGGTTTTCAGAGCCTGAATCTGCTCCCCGTTCAGCAGAACGGGCTTAACGTTAACCTTGCTCATAATGCCCCCTGTTATAGCGACTGTTAAAGTTCCATTAATCGCAACAATCAATTTATTAGTTGCGATTTATGAAACGATATTAATGAAATAGCAGGGGTCCACAACGTGAAAAGAGTGGATGCGTTTTAAAGATTTTGCCCTCAAGGTGTTCATGGTGTTCATAAAGGCGATAAATTACATACAAAACAATAAATTAACCTATGAACACCGGTCTACATACAGGGTTTACAAGTGTTCATGGTGTTCATATTTCTGTTTATTTAATGAGCACAGAGTTAAAGTGACCTATGAACACTATGAATACCCTATGAATACCTTACACAAAGGTGTTCATAGTCAATCTTATTGATTTATTTGAACTTTACCAAATCAATGAACACTATGAACACCTTTCGCCATATTTAGCTAAACATTCATCTTTTTTCCTCAGGTAACGGGTGCGCCTGCGGCAGCCAGTCCTCCGCACTCTCTGAAAGTTCGACGTTCGTCACCACGCCGCGGGTCTTTCTCTCCTTGCGGTACTCGTGATTAAACTCCCGCATGGCGCTTTCCATTCCCTCAGAGAATTTATTCAGCGTCAGCGGCTTCTCGAAACCGTTCGCCTCAAGAAACGTCAGATAAGCGTGATAGAGGTAAATGCGGGGGCGATGAGGCGGATTACGATTGCCCACCAGCATTCCCACGCAATCAGCCAGGTGCTCCAGATGCGCACAGAAGGCGTACAGGGGATCCGTTTTCTGCTTCACCTCCAACGCTTCTTCGCTGTTCCGTTGCTCCAGCAGCAGCGCCCGCGCTTTTTCCGGGTTCGCAAAGTTCGCCAGCAGCCGGCGAACAATCACCGGAATTTCAGCGGATATCTTTTCTGCCAGTTCGGGATCCTTATCCTCTTCGCTGACGCGCCGGTTAAACTGGAAAATTACGCGGCGCCGGGAAACGCCGCCGGCACGCTCGGTGAAAATCATCGGCGTGTTGTTCGTGGCCACAACCACCGCCCGCAGAACGGCGGTGTACTGGTGCTCGTGTTTCGGGTCTATCTCCACGGCATCCCCGCCGGTTAACGCTTTTATCCCGGTGCCCTCTCCTGAATATTTGGGCTGGTCAGGAAGCGTTATCATGCTCTTGCCGACGAACTGCGCCCGCCCGCGCGCGCTGTCGAGCGCCGCCATGTTCCCGCTGGCGGTGTTATGCACGCCGGCCAGCATCGTCGCGATATGGGTGAAGACGCTTTTCCCGCTGCCGCCCTCCCCGGTTATCTCGAGGAACAGTTGCCAGTCGTACCGGTTCGCCAGCACCATAAAGAGCGCTGCAGCGATGCGCTGCATCTTAATTGCGTCTCTATCTGATGCGTAACTTAGCCACTTATGGAAGTTCGGCGCGTGGTCGCGGAGGTTTTCGCCCGGCACCGCCGGCGTATAGGTCACGCCGTTATGGTTGGTCAGCCAGTTATTCTGGCTGTGTTCGGAGAAAACGCCGGTTTCCATATCGTAGACGCCATTAGCAAAGGGGATCAGGCTGCGCCGCGGCTCCCCCATTACCGGGATAACGATTTTCAGGGCGTCGATAACGTTGTTGATCGCGCGCTTGCTGAAGTTGGTTTTGTTCTCGTTGTAGATAGCCACCATTTCGCGGCTCAGCTCGAGCAGTGACGTTTTCTCCCAGATGCCGGCGCGGTAGACGTACACACCTTCGCTGTTTTCGTTGATTGCAATGCCGGTGTAACGCGCCGCCAGTATGAGCGCCTTTTCGTTATCAGCCAGGTCGCGGAGGTTTACATCCGTCAGCGGTTTGCCGATCACCATGCTTTTGCCGGCTTCAGCATCGGCTTTGAGGCGAGGCAGCTGCGGCGTCCAGTCCTCCAGCAGCTGATAACCTTCAGAGTAGAATTGCGCGCGCTCCACGCCGGCCACCGCCAGCTTTGTGGCGAGAATGGTTATCTGCCGTTCGGTCAGATGCCCGCCGCGGCAAACCCGGGCATAGAGCCGGCCATCATCCACAATGCGGATATTCTCCAGCTCTGCCAGCTGCTTTTTATCCAGCACAACCGGCGGCACCGTGTCGCCAATCGGGTTCATTTCCTGCCATGCTTTGGCGAACGTCCAGGCATCAGCGCCGGCAAAGATGATTGACTCCTCCATGAGATCCGCCGGCTGCTTTTTAAGGTTTGGTGCATTCTTCATTTTCTGTTCCCTCGCTCCCTGATGATTTCCCGCATGACACGAATTCGCTCGATGCCCTGTACCCGCATAATCCGATCGATATCTTTTTCGCCGGTGACCGGCGCCGAAGAAACAAATTCAAATTCCCGCACCAGTCTTTCTGGCGTGCAAAAACACGGTGAGCTGTACCCCTCGCGGCAATATGTCACTCTGTCGAATCGGTAACTTTCGATAATTACGATGTTGCCCCGACTGTCCTTCCATTTATCGCCCGGCCTGATTTCAGGGTGAGCGCGGCCACCAGCAGCTAAGCCGGAATTTTTAATCGTCATATTTTTTACCTCACGCCGCTGGCGGGATTACCTGATAACCAATTTTCCTCAGAAAGCGCGCGGCACTCTCCACCGTAAAAATGATCTCGTCGTCCATAAGGGGGCGCATCGACTGAAGACCATTTGACGTGTCCACCAGATAGCGGCCGCCGGCCGGGAAACTGAAAACGTTTTTGCCGTCGGCCCGGCGAACCAGATCGTAAACAGGAGTCATAATTTCACCTCCCCGTCCCTTAATGACTGGCTGGCAAAACAATATCGCGCACTATTTAATTGCTCAGATACGTGATCGGCAAAAACGCCGAGACGGCAAAATTGGATAACCATTTTCATACAGATACCTCCATGGCCAGACGGGATTGAATGGCGGAGGCTTTACTGCCTAACTGGAGGTAAGTTCGGGTGATTGCCGGGTTACTGTGCCCTAGCATTTCAGAGGCGACCAGCAAACCCTGTTCGCCCCCGGCGGACATGAGATTAAAGGCGGCAATCTTGCGGCTGGAATAGGCACTCAGGCGCAGACGCGTGTTTACCACTCGGGTAAACCACACCATTACGTTGTGCAGTTTCTTCCAGATCGTCTGGCGGCTCACGCTACCTTCCAGAGACTGGCAACGATTACTTTCAATCTGGCTGCGGGAAAATACCAGGTCGTCACCGATAAGATTGCGCTCCATGCGTTCACGCAGTCGTTTGATGATGCCCGGCGGCAGCTGTTTGGTATCGTGCTTAACCTCAGCCTTTGCCACCAGCTCAAACACGATCGCCTGTTCCTCTTCCGTCATGCCGGCGGCCAGCTCGTCGCAGCTCACGCTATCCCAGTGCATGTACCCAATGTGATCGCCAGCAAGCCGGGCAGCGTCCTTACGATGCTGGCGAACAATCTCGATCCCCTTCCGGGTCGCTCTGGCTTCCGCTGCTTTGGTCTGCTTCGCTACGATGATTGTTGCAATGCCGGTTTCCCAGTTGATGCAGGAGTAACGGAAGTTGCACACGTCGCTGGTACGCCAGCCGGTAACGGTCGCAATATCCCACCAGAGTAAAACCCAGTCCGGCTGGGTCTGCTGGATGCGTTCGCGCAGTTTGCGCTGCTCTTCCCGTTCATAAACAGGGGTCATGGTGCGAGTGCCTTTCGTGGTAGTGGCTTTTACCACGTTGCCGCGCAGCTCGCGAGCTTTAGCTGTCAGGGTCTGGAGGTTAAACATGGCTACCTCCCAATTTCGCAACATCCAGTTCAAACGCGCCGCTGCTGTACTGATAAAGCGAACATTCAGAGCGAATTTTAGCGGCAAAGATAAGATCCCAGCGGGAATACCACTCGCGGGCTTCTTGCTCACTATCGGCAACAATGCGGATAACAATGGGAGGGCACGTTTGGCCTTTCGGCGTACCGAGGAAAAGCCAGGTGAATTTGGGTAGTTTTTGGGTTGGGGTAGTAGCCATGTGGCAGCCTCCATACAGTGGTCTAGATAACCACCACCGGAAACGCCAATTTCACTGGTGGTGGACTGAGCAGGGTTGGCGTAACCGGACTGTATGGACTCCGGCGCGGATTTCTCCGCCCCCACCCAGCCCACCATAATTTTGCTAGCAGAGCGGTTTTGAACCACAACGCGTGAAAATAGGTGAGACGGATCAACGGCACAAAGACGCTTGGCGCGTCATGTGTCGCCATACAGTCATTCAGGACGCCAATCCTGGCACCAGATTTTGCTGGTGCTTTTAAAGCATACCCTTCAGCGGAATAACAAGGCAAGGAGTTTTTGGGGTGAGCGAAGCCCTGCCCCAGATGGGCATAAATGTTCTTCATGGCATTAACCTTTTCGAATTGTTTAGTGAGCTGTCGCGACAAACTTATTTTGAGTGCTCAACATCGCAAGAGCACGCAAGTTATTCACGAACTCAATTTTTTTCATCCGTTAAAGGGCGAACTTCAGTAAACGGCTCATGATCATCTTCGCCTAACAGCTCGGGCTGATACTTACGCCATAGCTGGCTCTCCTCCCGCACAAGAGCCTCTTTTACTGCCTTACACTGCTGCAACTTATACCCGCGTTTGCTGGCCTCCTGCTGATAAGCAGCCATGCGCCGGCTGAAGTCGTTCAGGAACACGAACGGCACTCCATAGAAGCCAGTTTTACGAATTGAGGGAATGACCTCACGGAATACCCAATTACTGAACTGGTGCGCAAAGGTGCCGGGAGTAGTCGCCTTACGACTACGTGAGATCAGTTTGTAGAATCCTGACTCGCAGACAGTTCGCATAGTCTGCTTTCCACCAGGGGTGGGTATTAAACACTCCCCCTTTTCATCATCATCCAGACGTCGCAAAGCAACCTTGTGATCAGTTATTTCCAGAGCTGCGCATACATCTGCCGCGACAAACCATGGCTCACCCAATATCTTAACAATTCGTACTTTTGCATCCTCAAATTTAATGATCGAAATATCATCACTGCTGTTTTCAGGGTGAGCAAAACCCTGCCCGGCACGGGCATTTTTGATAGTCATATTAGTTTTCCCCGGGCTAAGTTACAGTTTTGGCTTTGTGGAAATTAACGCATCACGCTCTTCGATCCTCTGGCTTATCCATTCGTCAATTTCACTTTCAACAAATGCGATAGATCGGGCTCCAATTTTAACTGATTGTGGAAAGCGATTTTCTTTAAGGAGACGATAGATCCACGCTTTGCTATAGCCTGTTCGTTTCTGTACTTCTGCAAATCTAATTAATGAATAAGACATATATACCTCGTGTCGTCTAATGAAGTTCACGAGAATAATTTAATCAGAACTAGAACTATGATTGTGGAAACCGATATAAGATTGTTGGAAGGGATGATAGATAGCCTACAGGCCATAAAATCGTTTTTTTTAGTGCGTTTGGAAATGACTAAAGCATGAACGCGAGACTTTGGAAGTTGAGACCCGCGTTCACATTAACTTTGGAAATGCTAACCATCGCTTTCTGGAAATGTGACTTCCAAAGCCTCCTTTATGAGGTTTGTCATCTGTTTTTCCGTCACTACCATCCCTTGATATCCCAGAGTAGCCAGGTTCTGTGCAACCGCACGAGCAATTGCCAGTTTGTTCAGGCGCTCACCATTTCGATAGCTCTTACTTGATTTTTCGAGGGCGATAGCCATACCTGCAATCATCATCAATGCAGTGTTTTTACCGGGGAACTCCCCCCATTGATCTAGATAGACCTGATTTGTTTGTTCATTTACAGTTGGTTGCTGTAAGGGTAAAGGCCAGTTGAAATTATGTTCTGTAACCCATTTTTCAACCTCACTACGCACGAGCATACAATCACGTCGATCATGATCCATGTTATCGTAGTGGAAAATATCCCTTGCGGTTAGTTTTGAATTATCAATCGCATCCCAGAGAGATTCTTTATAAGCTTCATATTCGTGAGATTTTTCACCTGTAATATTTTCTCTTGGATTTGCGCCAACAATTAAACGTGCAGAGTCACTAAGAGAGATGCTATCTCTTGAAAGATATGGAATAAGCCAACTTGGTAAATTTTTCTTTAAACCAATGTTATATTCCAATAAATTATCATGCAGATTAAGGCCTAACGTTTTCTCAATCTCCGAACGATTAAATCCTATAAAATCAAATGAATTCATAGCATCACCTTAAAATGGAATATCATCATGAAAATTCAGATCTGAAGAGCTAGAGGTTTGCTCTTGGCCTTCTTGTGTCATAGATGGAGTCCATCCCTCGTAAGGAGGTTCATCCATAGTAGGGTTTGCCATAACACTGCTAAGCATTTCATAGGCACTAAAAGAAGGATCACCGAAGGTTGGTCGTCTGGTGATTCCACGAGAGTCTTGTATTAATAGACTCGGCGCGTATTCTTGTTCTTCGTCAAGTTTAATGATTATCCAGTTTGCGATTTGATCCCTTGTCATGTCAGGGAATTTTGCCTCAATTCGAGCAATCAATTCCCTAATGCTTATAAACTGCTGTTTTTTTGCTTTGAGCTCTACTGCTGGATTAAGCATACGCCACCTCGCGTCCTCTATCTGATGGCATTGCCAGCCCGCAGAGGTGCGCGGGTTTTCGGTGATCAGCCTAGACAATGCCTAATTATTGTTCGGCTACTGAAGTCTACTACTGTCAATTAGCACTGTCTATACATACAGTTAAGCGCTTTTTCCAAACGTTCCATGCACTACATTTTCGCCGTTTTCCAACGCTTCCATATAGTCGGCATACCACTGAAGCATTTCACGCCGGCCGTCTATGTACTGAGCGTGGTTGTACGTCCCTCGAATAGAGTTTTTATCGACGTGTGCCAGCTGCGTTTCTATCCACGCGGTGTTGTAGCCCTGTTCGTGCAGGATGGTACTCATAGTGTGCCGGAAACCGTGCCCGGTGACTTTTCCGTCATAGCCAATCCGCTTAAAGACTTGGTTTATGCTGGCTTCACTCATTGTTTTTCGCGGATCGTTACGGCCAGGGAACATAAGCGGGTAATTGCCTGTTAGCTCTTGGAGCTGGCCAATAAGCGTAAGAGCTTGACTGGACAACGGCACCACATGAGGGCGACGCATTTTCATGCGTGAGGCTGGTATTTCCCAGACCGCCTTACTGATATTGATTTCATCCCAAAATGCCCCGCGGAGTTCGCCGGTACGCAAGCCGGTGATAATCAGCAGACGAGCGGCCAAAACTACTAAAGCGCTTCCTGTATATCCTGACAACGCCTTGAAGAAATCAGGCAATTCTTTCGGTGTGAGGAAAGGATAATGATTGGACTCATGCCCTTGCATGGCGCTGGTGAGATCCGGAGCGGGGTTATACTCAGCACGGCCGGTGACTATTGCGTAACGGAAAACTTCCCCGCAGCGCTGCCTAACTTTTTTGGCCTTTTCTGTAGCGCCGCGCCCCTCAATGCGCCGCAGCACATTCAACAGTTCAAGCGGTTTGATATCAGCTATTGGTTTTTTGCCAATGTAAGGGAACACATCTTTGTTGAAAGCCTCCAGGATGTCTGAAGCATACCCAGCAGACCATTTTTTTAGTTTGCTGCTGTGCCACTCAAGGGCAATATCTTTGAAGGTGTTGTTTAACTGCGTTTCACGGGCGATCTTCTCTTCCCGTTTCGCTTCCATAGGATCGATACCCCCAGCGATACCCCTTTTGGCTTCTACACGTTTTGCCCGAGCATCGGCCAATGTGACTTCAGGATACACACCCAGCGCTAACAGCTTCTCTTTGCCGGCTACACGATACTTGAGCCGCCAGTATTTGCCGCCATTAGGTTTAATCAGGAGATACAAACCACCACCATCAGCCAGCTTGTAAGGCTTATCTTTAGGTTTGGCGGTGTCCACCTGCCGGGCGTTTAGTTTCACTTGGGGGTACCTCCTCTAGACCGAACAGCAAATACCCCCATAAGTACCCCCAAACGACCGTAGATTTCAGGGAACTTTAGTAGACGTAGAAATACTAAAAGGGGCTGCAAGTCGCAGAGTATAAGGGGTTTCAGTGAACTTTAGTAGACTTGGGGAGACGTTAGAATGGTGCCGATAATAGGAGTCGAACCTACGACCTTCGCATTACGAATGCGCTGCTCTACCAACTGAGCTATATCGGCCCTGAGAGGCCGGTTACGAGCGTAACCACGGGGCAAAAGGTTAGATCTATCCGGGTGATGCGTCAATGCCCTTTTGAATCAAACGGCTATTTTTGCATCACCCGTGATTATTTACGCACGAATCGTATCGTCGCCGATGCCGATCCACTTGTACGTAGTCAACGCTTCCAGGCCCATCGGACCCCGCGCGTGCAGTTTCTGCGTGCTCACGGCCACTTCCGCGCCCAGACCAAACTGTCCACCGTCGGTGAAGCGGGTTGATGCGTTCACGTACACGGCAGAAGAATCCACTTCGTTTATAAAGCGGTCGGCATTGCGCAGCGTGCGCGTCAGGATGGCGTCAGAGTGCTGAGTACCATGCTCACGGATGTGCGCGATAGCGTCGTCGAGATCGGCTACGATCTTCACGTTCAGATCCAAAGACAGGAACTCGTCGTCATACTGCTCCGCGTTTACCGGCACCACCGTTGCCGGGCCGTCTTTCAGCAGCGCCAGCGCCTTCTCGTCCGCGTGCAGCGTGACGCCACTCTCGGCCATCTGCTTGCTCAGGGCTGGCAGGAAGGTGTTCGCGATACCCTGATGCACCAGCAACGTTTCCACCGTATTACAGGTGCTTGGACGCTGGGTCTTGGCATTCACGATAACCTTCAGCGCCGGTGTAATTTCGGCGCTCTCGTCCACCACGATATGGCACACGCCGATACCACCGGTGATCACCGGGATCGTCGACTGCTCGCGGCACAGCTTGTGCAGGCCCGCGCCACCGCGTGGGATCAGCATGTCGATGTATTTGTCCATGCGCAGCATCTCGTTCACCAGCGCACGGTCCGGGCTTTCGATAGCCTGCACGGCACCTGCCGGTAAGCCGCACTCCTGCAGCGCCTGCTGGATGACCTTCACCGTCGCGGCGTTGGTGCGCCAGGTCTCTTTCCCGCCGCGCAGAATAGCGGCGTTACCGGTCTTCAGGCACAGGGAAGCGACATCCACCGTCACGTTCGGACGGGCTTCATAAATCACGCCGATAACGCCGAGCGGCACGCGACGGCGCTCCAGACGTAAACCGCTGTCGAGCAATCCGCCGTCAATCACCTGCCCGACCGGGTCGGCCAGATTACAAACCTGACGGACATCGTCGGCGATGCCTTTCAGGCGTGCCGGGGTCAGCGCCAGACGGTCAAGCATGGCTTCGCTCAGACCATTGCGGCGCGCTTCCAGCAGATCCTGTTCGTTGGCGAGGAGGATTTCCTGCGACTGCGATTCCAGATAATCAGCGATTTTTTCCAGCACGCGGTTTTTCTCGCGGCTGGAAAGGAGCGCCAGTTTGTAAGAGGCGGCCTTGGCGGCGGCACCCATTTGTTCCAGCATTTTCTGGCTCCTTAACGAATAATCATGTCGTCACGATGCACGGCAACCGGGCCATACTCGTAACCCAGAATGGCGTCGATCTGCTGCGAGTGGTGACCCGCAATACGGCGCAGAGCATCGCTGTTATAGCGGCTGACGCCGTGAGCGATGTCGCGACCTTCAAGGTTACGGATACGGATCACTTCACCACGGGAGAAGTTGCCTGTCACGTTTTTAATTCCTTTAGGAAGCAATGAACTCCCTCTTTCCAGAATCGCGGCGGTCGCCCCTTCATCCACGGTCAGTTCACCTGCCGGCGGCGCGCCGAAAATCCAGCGTTTGCGGTTTTCCAGCGGGGATTCCTGGGCGTGGAAGCGCGTGCCAACGGAAATGCCTTCCATCACGTCGCCAATGACGCCAGGACGGCTGCCCGCCGCAATGATGGTGTCGATCCCGGCGCGGCAGGCCACATCCGCCGCCTGCAGTTTAGTGCCCATGCCGCCCGTTCCCAGGCCAGAGACGCTGTCGCCGGCGATGGCGCGCAGCGCATCGTCAATGCCGTGGACATCGGTAATCAGCTCAGCTTCCGGGTTGGAGCGCGGGTCTGCGGTAAACAGCCCCTGCTGGTCGGTCAGGAGCAAGAGCTTGTCGGCACCGGCCAGGATCGCCGCCAGCGCAGAAAGGTTATCGTTGTCACCCACTTTGATTTCAGCGGTAGCCACGGCGTCGTTTTCGTTAATCACCGGGACGATATTGTTGTCCAGCAGCGCGCGCAGCGTATCGCGGGCGTTCAGGAAGCGTTCTCTGTCTTCCATATCCGCGCGCGTCAGCAGCATCTGCCCGACGTGAATGCCATAGATTGAGAACAACTGTTCCCAGAGTTGAATGAGTCGGCTTTGTCCCACGGCGGCCAGCAGCTGTTTAGAGGCGATCGTCGCGGGGAGTTCGGGGTAACCCAGATGTTCACGCCCGGCGGCAATCGCCCCGGAGGTCACAATAACAATACGATGCCCTGCGGCATGCAGCTGAGCGCACTGACGTACAAGCTCAACAATGTGGGCGCGATTTAGGCGGCGCGATCCGCCTGTTAAAACACTGGTGCCGAGTTTTACCACCAGCGTCTGGCTGTCACTCATGATTCTCTGCCGTTCAACGATAAGGGAAAGTGATGTCGAACGAACGTTTTAACAGGTGTCAGGCCCGTTGCCAACTGCCACAGCACATCGCGAAACACTTTGTTGCGCGGGATCAGGAAGCGTAGCGGCGGATTTTGACAATTTTATTACCGAAATAATAAATCACAGTTTTTTAAAATTAATCTTAATTTGTCATAAAAGTTTCATTCCGTAACGTTAAAACCCTTTCTGTTTTTTCACGGGACTTAAGCATGAGCTTATCGTCCAGCGAATTTTTAAGCGCGTTTATAAGACAGGATCGAAAATGAAAAAGAGCACTCTGGCATTAATGGTTATGGGCGTCGTGGCTTCCGCATCTGTTCACGCTGCCGAAGTTTATAATAAAAACGGCAACAAACTGGACGTGTACGGCAAAGTTAAAGCAATGCACTACATCAGCGATGACGATTCAAAAGATGGTGACCAGACATACGTGCGTTTCGGTTTTAAAGGTGAAACTCAGATTAACGATCAGCTGACGGGCTATGGCCGTTGGGAAGCGGAATTTGCGGGCAACAAAGCAGAGAGCGATTCCACTCAGAAAACACGTCTGGCATTCGCCGGTCTGAAGCTGAAAGACTTTGGTTCTCTGGATTACGGTCGTAACCTGGGCGCGCTGTATGACGTGGAAGCGTGGACCGATATGTTCCCTGAGTTTGGCGGCGACTCTTCCGCGCAGACCGATAACTTCATGACCAAGCGTGCAAGCGGTCTTGCCACTTACCGTAACACCGACTTCTTTGGCGCGGTTGATGGTCTGGATATGACCCTGCAATACCAGGGTAAAAACGAAAACCGCGACGTCAAAAAACAGAACGGTGACGGTTTTGGTACGTCTCTGACCTATGACTTTGGCGGCAGCGATTTCGCGGTAAGCGGCGCGTACACCAACTCTGACCGTACCAACGCGCAGAACCTGCTGACCCGCGGCGAAGGCAAAAAAGCCGAAGCCTGGGCAACCGGTCTGAAATATGATGCGAACGATATCTACCTGGCGGCGATGTACTCCGAAACCCGCAATATGACCCCAATTTCGGGCGGCTTTGCCAATAAAGCGCAGAACTTTGAAGTGGTCGCACAATATCAGTTCGATTTCGGTCTGCGTCCATCCCTGGGCTATGTCCAGTCTAAAGGCAAGGATATCGAAGGTATTGGCGATGAAGATCTGGTGAAATATATCGACGTCGGCGCGACCTATTATTTCAACAAAAATATGTCCGCGTTTGTTGATTATAAAATCAACCAGATTGATGACGATAACAAACTGGGCGTGAGCAGCGATGATATCGTTGCCCTGGGTATGACCTACCAGTTCTGAGTCGGCAGTAATAAAAAAACCGGCATTAAGCCGGTTTTTTTGTGCCCGGAGGCGCTGCGCTTACCGGGCCTACGGGATCATCACCCGGCATTATTTCATCTTTACGCCGTCAATTTCGCCTTTTCACTGGAAAAATCATCGGCAGGCTCAAGCTTCAGGTCCAGCGTGGCCAGTAAATCGCGCGCCTTGTCGTGGAACTCTTTCAGGGTATATTCCAGGCGGTCAATCACTTCCTGATCTTTGATGGTAGTGGCCTGCCAGTTGCCGTCTTTATTAAACAGGCCAAACTGGTAGCTATAGGTAAAACGTTTCTCTTCTGCTTCCATTTCCATCCACCAGCCCCAGAATTCACGTTTTTCGGGTGCAGGCTTCACGTTGACGCATACAGCCAGGCAGTCGAAAAAAAAGCGATTCTCTTCACACTGCTCTTCTCGAATATACGGGCCAAGAGCCATGAACTTCTTAATCAATCTACTTTTCGGGTGTCCACTCGGTAACGTCATTACGATCTCCTTTTGTGAAGCCACTGTTTTACCAAACCATCAAAATTTAGCAATCTCTTAACACAATCTCTGGGCGATCCAACGCGTAATCTCTTTTAATGCTTTGTCAAAATTCTGATACACCGGGCTGAAGGGAACTTCCAGCAATTTGCCATCCGCAGATGACGATGTGATTAAGCGTGACTCCTCTTCCGGGCTGAACGGATCGTTTTTCCAGAAGCCGGACAGCATCGGCGTTGGACACCGGCGTCCCAGCAGGCCCTGCGTTTTTAACGAATAGCGATTGAGTTCCACGCGCAGCGCTTCGTCTGAAGCATCATGCATGCCAAGGCGGCTGGCCAGCACGTCGAGGTACATTTCCGGCACGCTGCCCTGACGGGCAGGATCGCTGAGCAGAGCGTGAACCACCGGCCCAAGACAGGCTACGGCCTTCAGGCGTGACGCCTCAAGATAGGCCAGACGCACGGCCACGTTCGCCCCAAAGCGGAAACCAAACGCCGCGACGCGGGTGTGGTCGACCCAGGGAATGTTTTCCAGCGCTTTCAGCGCATGCTGGTGCAGAAGACTGGAATCCTGCGTCAGTTTCCATTTGGAGGAAAAACCGATAGAGGGCATATCAAGCGTCAGCATCGCGATCCCTTTTGGGGCGAAGTAACGCTCATACAGGCTGTAATAGTCGATTTGCAGCGAATCCAGCCCACCGCACATCAGCACGGTCGGAAACGGGCCGTCGCCTTCAGGCATATGCAGGAACCCAGTCACGGGCGCGCCGCCGGGGATGGTGAACTCAAGCTCGCGCATCCGGCCCGGCAAGCGTTGGGCAGCCTCTTCATAGGCACGGTTTGCCAGCGCCTGCGCCTGCTCTGCCAGCTCATCCCCTTTTAAGTGCGGATAGGCGGCAATGGCGTAAAGATTGGCTGCGTGCAGCCAGTGCTTGCCGCTGAGGGTGGCGTCCTCTTCCTGGCTGGCTTTTTGCTGCCAGAGCATCGCCTGTTTCGACCATTCGTAGATCCAGTTGCCGCCGCGGTAACCCACCACCGTATCGTAGAGTTCGCTGTCGGTACGCTCGGCTTCACTCATGACGATACGCGCCTGCACATCGAGGATTTCACGCGGATCAATACCACGCCAGATCCACATCAGGCGGTTAATCATGCGATACCAGTGAGGCACGTTTTTACCGTCTAATGCAGACTGGACGGCAGGCTGGTTCCCCGGATTGAAGCGACGCACCAGCGTCGAGGTTTCAGGGTGCTTGAAACGGGGTTTGAAGAGTGTCTCGGTGAGATTCGCCTGCGTCATTGCGTTGCCTCCATGGATACGTCATATAGTGTCCATTGTAACGCGTGGCAGAATAAAAAGAACAACGCCCGGCATAGCCGGGCGTGTAAAGTTACGTACGGAAATTAACGGCCGGAAATAGGCGGTACAAAGACCACGCCCATGTCCCATGGCTGTTCAATCCAGGTATCCTGTGGGATATCAATCACGTAATCATCCACCAGTGGGCGGCCCGCTGGTTTCGCGAAGATGGTGACGAAGTGCGCTTTTGGGTACATTTCGCGGATAGCCACCGCGGTACCGCCGGTATCCACCAGGTCATCAATAACGATGAAACCTTCACCGTCGCCTTCCGCGCGTTTCAGCACTTTCAGCTCACGCTGGTTGTCGTGGTCATAGCTGGAGATGCAGACGGTATCGACATGACGAATACCCATCTCACGCGCCAGCAGCGCCCCCGGTACCAGACCGCCACGGCTAACGGCAATAATGCCTTTCCACTGTTCAGAAGGCATCAGACGCGCGGCCAGTTTGCGTGCGTGGATCTGCAACATGTCCCAGGTGACGACGTATTTTTCGCTCATGTGAAGTGTCCCAGCCTGTTTTTATACGGCTTAAAAAGTGTTCGAGGGGGAAATAGGTTGCGCGAGATTATAGAGATCTGACGCACTAAAAACCAGTGTTTAGCGCCCTCTGCCTGAGTTTTTACATGCTTTATGCTACCAGCCATCGGAGAAAGTGGTATTCTCAGTTGCATCTCGCAAGCCTGACTTGTGGTAACTATTAACCTGCTAACCCTGTGACCTGCAACTCGCTTTGCAGGGCATCGACAAGGAGACTTATCGTGTCTGAACTGTCTCAATTATCTCCCCAGCCGCTGTGGGATATTTTTGCCAAAATCTGCTCCATTCCACACCCGTCTTACCATGAAGAACAGCTTGCCGAACATATTATGGGTTGGGCGAAGGAAAAAGGTCTGCACGCTGAACGCGACCAGGTTGGCAACATTCTGATCCGCAAACCGGCGACCGCAGGCATGGAAAACCGTAAACCGGTTGTGCTGCAGGCGCACCTGGACATGGTGCCACAGAAAAACAACGACACCGTTCACGACTTCACGAAAGACCCGATCCAGCCGTACATCGACGGCGACTGGGTGAAAGCGCGCGGTACCACGCTGGGTGCAGATAACGGTATCGGTATGGCCTCTGCGCTGGCGGTACTGGCGGACGACAGCGTTCAGCACGGTCCACTGGAAGTGCTGCTGACCATGACCGAAGAAGCGGGCATGGACGGTGCGTTCGGTCTGCAGGCGAACTGGCTGCAGGCGGATATTCTGATCAACACCGACTCCGAAGAAGAAGGCGAGGTCTACATGGGCTGCGCGGGCGGGATTGATTTTATCTCTACCCTGCCGCTCTCCCGTGAAGCGGTGCCAGCTGACTTCCAGACCTTCAAGCTGACGCTGAAAGGGCTGAAAGGCGGCCACTCCGGCGGTGATATTCACTTAGGCCTGGGCAACGCCAACAAACTGCTGGCACGCTTCCTGGCGGGCCACGCGGCTGAGCTGGACCTGCGTCTGGTCGATTTCAACGGCGGTACGCTGCGCAACGCAATCCCACGTGAAGCGTTCGCGACGGTAGCCGTTCCAGCTGCCAAAGCGGACGAGCTGAAAAAGCTCTCCAGCGTCTATCTGGATATCCTGAAAAACGAACTGTCCGCGAAAGAGAAGAACCTGACCGTGGTGCTGGAGTCCGTGTCCACGGATAAAGCCGCGCTGACCACCCAGTCTCGTGACACCTTTATTCAGCTGTTAAACGCGACGCCAAACGGCGTGATCCGCAACTCAGACGTCGCGAAAGGCGTGGTTGAAACCTCTCTGAACGTGGGCGTGGTCACCATGGGCGACGACAGCGCAGAGATCATCTGCCTGATCCGATCGCTTATCGACACAGGTAAAGAGTATGTGGTGAGCATGCTGGAATCTCTGGGCACGCTGGCCGGAGCGAAAACCTCTGCCAAAGGCAGCTACCCAGGCTGGCAGCCGGACGCAAGCTCTCCGGTGATGGCACTGGTGCGTGAAACATACCAGCGTCTGTTCAACAGCACCCCGAACATTCAGGTGATCCACGCGGGTCTGGAATGTGGTCTGTTCAAGAAGCCGTACCCGAACATGGATATGGTCTCCATTGGGCCAACCATTACCGGGCCGCACTCGCCGGATGAGCAGGTTCACATTGAAAGCGTGGGCCATTACTGGACCCTGCTGACTGAACTGCTGAAAGCGATTCCTGCTAAGTAATACCCTCACCCCAGCCCTCTCCCAAAGGGCTGAGGGATCCCCAGTAATATGGTCATGCCACCATGACCATATTACTGTACTCTTTTCCCAGCTTTTTCATCTCGTTAACTATATTCAGCCGTCTCACTTTCCCGGGCTCATGCCGGATGACTTCTTCTGCCAGACTCAGGTATGACAGCACCCGTCTGTGCCTGATGCTGCTTGCCTGATAGTGCCAGTGTAAACACTGCCTTTCTGCCCTGTAACCTGCCAGCCACATCACCAGGCTTGCCATTGCCGCGACCATATTCAGCACTTCCAGTCGCCCTTTTCCCTGACTCCGGCTCAGCCTCAGACCGAACCCGAAGCGTGGACTTTTGTCGTCCCGGAAGTTTTGTTCTATCTGCATTCTGCGGCTGTACAGGGCCATTATCTGGTGCGGCTCCAGTCCCTCTGCATTACTGAACAGCAGCCAGGGCTCCCGCGCGCTACTGCGGTGTTCCCGCTGTGTTTTCGGCATCCCCCCTTTTCCCTGACGCCCTGCGTCAGGGCGCTTATGCAGATAGAACCGGCCGTAACAGGGCGTTCGTGGTTTACGGGACAGGACACCGTAACCCACGCAGACCGGTTGTCCGGTAGCCTCAAGCTCACTGATTTTCATCCATTTTTTATCTCCGTCCAGCCGGAAGCTGATGCAGCCCCTGACCCTGCCGGTGAAGCTCCAGCCCAGCTGGCTGACATGCCGGAACCAGTCTGTCCGGAAGCCTGCATCCGTAATGATGGTGACGGCTTTATCTTTCGGGATGGCATCATGCAGGCGGTCAAGGAAGCGGCACTGTACATCGCTGTTCTGCGCCAGCTCTGCGGGGACAACCTCACTCATAAGCGGCAGTGAGCGACCATTACAGACCAGGCTTGCCCGCAGAAGATACCAGTTCCTGTCATGCCAGCCTGTCCAGTCGACAGCAATCACACAGAAGGGCATCAGGGAGGTGATGGTATGTGTGAGCAGGTGCTGAATACGGGGAATATCCCGGTGAAGGGCGGTATTACCCAGGGCACGGTCAACACGTTTAATTTTATTTTTGACGTGCGCTCTGCCGGGAAGAGTGCGACCAAGGCTGGTCAGGGTCAGATCCGCACCGTGCGTGAGGGCAACGGCCATGGAAACAAGGACATTAATCCGGAAGCTGTGAACATCCGGTAAAGACGCGGAGAAAAATTTCTGGCAGACTGTCTGTAAAGGCACGATGAAGTCTCTTCTGATTTGTTAGCGCAACCAGTAGATCACACTTCATCGTGCTTTTCATTTTTCTGGGGAACCCTCAGCCCAAAGGGAGAGGGTGAACAACGTCGCGCCACTGGCCTTTTTACAATCCCAATACCAGCTGACGTTCCAGCTGCGGATCCAGCAAGGTAACGTGTAACCCCACCAGCCTGACCCCTCGCCCGCCCCGACGTTCATCCCAGGCCCTTTTCGCCGTCGCGATGAGATCCTCTTTATTCAGGCGCGGCCAGACGTGCTCCTGAGTCGTCTGCTGAAAATCATTGAACTTAAGCTTCACGCCCTGACGGGCAATCAGCAGGTCCGGTTTGACCTTGATTAAGCGCCGTTCCAGCTCAGGATAGAGCTGCTCCGTAATGATGGTTTCGCATTCAGACCAGTCATCAATATCTTCAATCAGTGTACGTTCAACTCCAACCGACTTTCGCAGCCGCTCGCTGCTGACACTGCGCTCGTCTATCCCCTGACTGCGCTCCCACAGCACGCGGCCAAATTTTCCGAAGCGTTTAAGCAGCATGGCTAAATCGCTGCGCTGCACATCTTCGCAGGTTCGCAACCCCATGCTTTCCAGCTTTGCCGCAGAGACTTTGCCTACGCCCGGGATTTTGCCGAGCGGCAGCGTTTTTAAAAACGCCGGGACCTCTTCCGGGGTAATAACGTACTGGCCGTCGGGCTTGTTGAGATCGGACGCTATTTTGGCGAGGAACTTCACCGGTGCGACACCTGCCGACGCGGTCAGATTCAGCTCCTGGAAGATAGTCCGGCGGATCTCCTGCGCCATCAGCGTCGCGGAGCCGTGACAGTGCACGCTGTCGGTGACATCAAGATAAGCTTCGTCCAGCGACAGAGGTTCAATCAGTGAGGTGTAGCGAGAGAAGATTTCGCGGATATGCAGGGACGCTTCTTTGTACGCCTCAAAGCGACCGGGTAAAAGCGTGAGATGAGGACAAAGCTTAAGCGCCATGGCGGTAGGCATGGCGCTGCGCACGCCAAATTTGCGCGCAGGATAGTTGGCGGTGCTGATTACACCGCGCTGGACACGGCTACCGCCAATGGCAATAGGAATATCCCGCAGCGCCGGGTTGTCACGCATCTCCACTGCGGCAAAAAAACAGTCCATATCAACATGGATTATTTTGCGCATTACGACCACCACACATGTATTTATATACAGTATATCAAAATCTAAAAAATGCGACAGCAGATTTACCTTCTCTTATTTGTCATAAAAATATGATACAAAAAACAACACGTAACTTGTTGTATATATTAATTTTTTATGTGAATAAGGATATAAATTCATGAGAAAAATACTCGCGCTCTCTCTGCTGCTCGTGACGGGAACGAGCTTCGCTGGCCCACAGATCGTTGCCCACCGGGGCGGAACAGCCGACGCACCAGAAAACACAGTACAAGCGATCAAACTGGCCTTAGAGAATCAGGCTCAGGCAGTCTGGATAACCGTGCAGCTCAGTAAAGATGGCGTTCCGGTCCTGTATCGTCCTTCTGATTTAAAAGCGCTGACGAACAAAACAGGCAAAATCTCGGACTACACGCTTGCGGAGTTATCGGCAGTTGACGCTGGCTGGAGCTGGGGCGGTGAAACCCATCCGTGGCGTGGCAAAGGGGTGACGATCCCCACCCTGAAAAGCGTACTGGAAACCTGGCCACAAACCCGGTTTTATATTGATATCAAATCACCTGATGCCGATCCGGCCACGATGGGAAAAGCGCTTCTTGCGGTGCTTAATGAGACCCAGAGTCTGGGGCGGGTGAGGGTTTATTCTACTGAGGACCGTTATCTTGCCTCGCTTCCGGCAGCAATCCCACGCTTTGTTACCCGCAGTGAAACGCGCTCCCGGCTGGTAACGGTATCGCTGAGCCACCAGTGCCTGCCACCAGAGCAGACGATGCAGGAGTACTGGTACGCGCTAGAGCTGAACAGAACCGTTGACGTGGTTGAGAAATTTACCCTTGGTGAAGGGGTGTCCCGCTCAACCCTCACATGGGATAAAGAATCCATGGACTGTTTCCGCTCGCAGAGCAACAGTCACGTTATCTTGCTGGGGGTGAACACCGCCGAAGATTATAAAAAGGCAGAGGCGCTGCAGGCGGATGCGGTGATGGTCGACTCGCCCGCCGCCGCAAAAGCATGGGCTAAATAAGCCAGCAGGCCGCAATAATGCGGCCTGCTGTTATCGTTACGTCGCGATTTACAAAATTCGGCGCTGCTGCTCCCGCGCCATCCTTTTTTTACGGGCATCGCACGGTTCCGGGCAGTCGCAGACTTTTTCCATGCCAATGGACGAGATCCCACCGCAGCTGCCCTGAATGCTTTTGCGCTTGATGATCCAGCCTAACGACATGCCGAATATGACCAGTACAAAGACCGCGAAGGTTGCCAGAAACGTCAGCATCATCAGCCTCCAAAATCATCCAGCAGGATGTTCTCATCTTCCACGCCCAGATCTTTAAGCATTTTGATCACTGCGGCGTTCATCACTGGCGGACCACACATATAAAACTCGCAGTCTTCCGGCGCAGGATGCTGTTTGAGGTAGTTTTCATACAGCACGTTGTGGATGAAGCCCGTATGGCCGGTCCAGTTATCTTCCGGCTGCGGATCGGAGAGCGCCACATGGAAGGTGAAGTTAGGGTTTTCACGCGCCAGCTGTTCGAACTCATCGTCATAGAACATCTCACGCAGCGAACGCGCCCCGTACCAGAAGCTGATTTTACGCTGACTGCCAAGCCGCTTGAGCTGGTCGAAAATGTGCGAACGCATCGGCGCCATACCTGCACCACCGCCGATAAATACCATTTCGGCATCGGTCTCTTTCGCAAAGAACTCGCCAAACGGGCCAGAGATGGTCACCTTGTCACCCGGTTTTAATGACCAGATATACGATGACATGACGCCCGGCGGCGCATGCGGTACCGCTGGCGGCGGCGTGGCGATACGCACGTTAAGCATGATGATACCCTTCTCTTCCGGGTAGTTCGCCATGGAGTAAGCACGAAGCGCGGGCTCTTTAACCTCAGAGACAAAGCGGAAGAGGTTGAATTTATCCCAGTCGGCACGGTATTCATCAGGCACGTCGAAGTCAGCATAAGCTACGGTGTGCTCCGGACATTCAATCTGGATATAGCCCCCCGCCCGGAACGGAACGCTCTCTCCTTCAGGCACCCGCAGTTTAAGCTCTTTGATAAAGGTGGCTTTGTTATCGTTGGAGATAACTTCGCATTCCCATTTTTTAACGCCGAAAATCTCCTCCGGCAGTTCAATTTTCATGTTCTGGCGCACCGCGACCTGGCAGGCCAGACGGCAGCCCTCTTTCGCCTCACGCTTGGTGATGTGCGACAGCTCAGTGGGCAGAATATCGCCACCGCCCTCTTTCACCTTTACGCGGCACTGCCCGCAGGAGCCACCGCCGCCGCAGGCCGAAGAGACGAAGATGCCGTTGCCGGCAAGCGTATTCAGCAGTTTATCGCCGGCTGGTGTGCGGATCTGGTTTTGCGGTTCATCGTTGATATCGATAATGACATCGCCGGAATTCACCAGCTTCGCGCGCGCCACCAGAATCAACCCCGACAGCACCAGTACAATCAGCGTGAACATCGCCACGCCAAGCATAATTTCCATCAGTTAGCCCTTATAGCTGCACACCGGAGAAGGACATAAAGCCCAGCGCCATGAGACCGGTGGTGATAAAGGTGATCCCTAAGCCACGCAGGCCTGCAGGCACGTTGGCATATTTCATTTTTTCGCGGATCCCCGCCATGGTGACGATAGCCAGCATCCAGCCGATCCCGGAGCCGAAACCATACACAATTGATTCGCTGAAGTTGTAATCACGCTGAACCATAAACGAGACGCCACCGAAGATGGCGCAGTTCACCGCGATCAACGGCAGGAAGATCCCCAGCGCGTTGTAGAGTGACGGGAAATACTTATCAAGGATCATCTCAAGGATTTGCACCAGCGCCGCAATCACACCGATAAAGGTGATGAAGTTCAGGAAGCTGAGATCCACTCCCTCCACCAGCGCGCTGTCGCGCAGGACAAAGTTGTACACCAGGTTGTTGATCGGCACCGACAGGCCAAGCACCACGGTAACCGCTATGCCCAGGCCAAATGCTGTCGATACCTTTTTGGACACGGCAAGGAACGTACACATGCCGAGGAAGAACGCGAGCGCCATGTTTTCAACAAACACCGCGCGCACAAATAAACTCAGGTAATGAGCCATTGTCGGTTACTCCTTTTCCTGCTGTTCTGGCTTCAGGGTACGAATCAGCCAGATCAGCAAACCGATAATGAAAAATGCGCTTGGAGCCAGCAGGAACAGGCCGTTTGGCAGATACCAGCCGCCGTTCTGTACCGTGTCCAGCACCGTGATGCCAAACAGCTTACCGCTGCCAATCAACTCACGCAGGAACCCTACGGACAGCAGGATCACGCCGTAGCCGAGGCCGTTGCCGATGCCGTCCATAAAGCTCGCCAGCGGGGGCATTTTCATGGCATAGCCTTCTGCACGTCCCATAACGATACAGTTGGTGATAATCAGGCCCACAAATACCGAAAGCTGTTTCGATATTTCATAGGCAAAGGCTCGCAGCAGCTGATCGACCACGATCACCAGCGAGGCGATGATCGCCATCTGCACGATGATCCTCACGCTGTTGGGGATATGGTGGCGGATCATCGAGATAAACATGCTGGAAAACGCGGTTACCAGCGTTACTGCCAGCGTCATCACCACCGCCGTTTCCAGCTTGGTGGTCACCGCCAGGGCTGAACACACACCCAGCACCTGCAGCGTTATCGGGTTATTGGCTAAAAGTGGGCCAATCAGCACCTTTTTAACTTCTTTCAGTTCACCCGTATCAGCCATGGTTCAGCGCTCCTTCACGTACATTTTTCAGGAAAGGACCAAAACCGAGTTCGCCCATCCAGAAATCAAAACTGTGCTGCACCCCTTTGGAGGTGAGCGTGGCCCCGGATAGCCCGTCAACGGCATAGACATCGTCAGGACGCGCAGACCCTTTCATCACCTTCAGCGCAGGCGCTCCGCTGTCGTCGAGCACTTTCTTCCCAACAAACTGCGCGCGCCAGTTAGGGTTCTCTACTTCTCCACCGAGCCCCGGCGTTTCACCCTGGTCATAGTAGGTGATGCCTTTCACGGTGCGGCCATCCGTATCAAGCGCCACGAAGGCGTACATCATTGACCACAGGCCGTTGCCGTAGATGGGCAGCACCACTTCCTGCACCTGTTTTTGCTCATCACGTACGAGGTAGATTTCAGCCAGATTGCTGCGACGCTTAATGCCCGCCGGATCCTGAGATGCGTCCAGCGTCATGCTCATCTGCGGGTCTTTTAATGCCAGCGCCTGGTTATATTTCGCCGGATCTTTATCCAGCAGTTGACCCGTTTTTAAATCCACCAGACGCGCGGTGATGCGCTCAGCAAAGACGGCCGACACATCGTCTGCACTCATCCCTTCCTGCATCAGCCCGGCGACGGCCAGGATGTTGCGCTGTTTATCCAGCGCGCGCTGCTCCTGCTGTCGCGGCTTTAACCCCACGGCAGAACCAGCCACCACAATGGAACAGACCAGACACAGGACCAGCACCACCAGCAGCGTTTTGCCGATGCTGTCGTTATTTTTGATTTCAGCCACGTGCCTTCCTCCGCTTAATGTTGGCGCGCACGACCAGATAATCGAACAGTGGTGCAAACAGGTTGGCAAACAGAATGGCCAACATCATCCCTTCCGGATAGGCCGGGTTGACCACACGAATCAGGACACACATCACCCCGATGAGCACGCCATAGCTCCATTTCCCTCTGTCAGTAAAGGAAGCAGAAACCGGATCGGTGGCCATGAACATCATGCCGAAGGCGAAACCGCCCAGCACCAGATGCCAGTACCAGGGCATGGAGAACATCGGGTTGGTGGCGGAACCGATAAGATTGAACAGTGTGGCAGTCAGCACCATGCCGATCATGACACCGGCGACAATCCGCCAGGAGGCCACGCGACCAAACAGGATGATCGCCCCGCCAATCAAAATCATCAGCGTGGAGACCTCCCCAATGGAGCCCGGGATGTTGCCCATAAACGCATCAAACCAGGTGACGGGTTGGCCTGTCGCATTGTTCACCAGCGTTTCACCGCCGTGCGCTGCCCATTGTGAAAGCGGTGTCGCCCCAGAGAAGCCGTCCGCAGCGGTCCAGACCAGATCGCCGGAAATTTGTGCCGGATAGGCAAAGAACAAGAACGCACGCCCTGCCAGCGCAGGGTTGAGGAAGTTACGCCCGGTTCCCCCGAAGATCTCTTTCGCGATGACCACACCAAAGCTGATCCCCAGCGCGGCCTGCCAGAGCGGTAACGTTGGCGGGACAATCAGGGCAAACAGAATGGAAGTAACAAAGAAGCCTTCGTTGATCTCATGTTTACGAATAATGGCAAACAGCACTTCCCAGAACCCACCCACGATAAATACCGTGATGTAGATCGGCAGGAAGAACACCGCCCCCAGCGTCATCATGCTGATCCAGCCCGCGTCTGGGGCAAAACTTACGCCAAGCGACTGTGCCAGACGGTAATGCCAGTCAGACTGGATCACCTGCGCCAGTTGCTGAGCATCGTACAGATGATGCAGCGCCGGAATGGTCTGCAGCCCCACGTTGTACATGCCCCAGAACATTGCCGGGAAGACGGCAAACCAGACCAGAATCATCATTCGCTTCAGGTCGATGGCGTCACGAACGTGCGCCGCGCCTTTCGTCACCAGACCTGGCGTGTAGAAAATGGTCGTCGTCGCTTCATACAGCGGGTAGTACTTCTTCAGTTTACCCTCGGTAAAATGCGGCTCTATTTTTTCAAAGAGGTGTTTTAAGCCCATGGTTATCCTTCCTGCTCAATGCGGGTTAACACCTCGCGCAATACCGGTCCATATTCGTATTTTCCCGGACAGACATAGGTACAGAGCGCCAGATCTTCTTCGTCCAGCTCCAGGCAACCCAGCGCCTGGGCGCTGTCGGTGTCCCCGGCAAGCAGATCGCGCAGCAGCACGGTGGGCAGAATATCGAGCGGCATAACACGCTCGTAGTTGCCAATCGGCACCATGGCGCGCTCACCGCCGTTTGTGCTGGTGGAGAAGTTGAACAGCTTATGACGCAGGAAGTGGCCGAGCGTGGTGCGGGTGACGGAATACTTTTCTGCACCTGGCAGCACCCAGCCGAAGAGCTCTTTCTCACGCCCTTCCAGCACAATGCTCACCTGCAGATGGAAGCGCCCCAGATAGGCCTGCGGCCCAACGGCATGACGGCCGCTGAGTACCGAACCGGAAATCAGACGGTTTTCACCCGCTTTGGTTTCGTCGTCCAGCAGTTCATTGATATCCGCACCCAACAGCGTTGTCACCAGGCGCGGGTTTGCCGCCTGCGGCCCGCCAATCGCGATCACTCGCTCTGTGCAGAGCTTACCGGTGGTAAAGAGTTTGCCGATGGCAATCACGTCCTGATAGTTAAGGTGCCAGACCTGTTTTGTCAGGCTGACCGGCTCAAGGAAGTGAATATGCGTTCCCGCCAGACCCGCCGGATGCGGGCCTGCAAATTCATTGAACGTCACCTGTCCCTGTGGATGGCCGCCAAGTTTACCGGCACTGGCCTGGCACACGTGGACTTTCCCGGGCGTCAGCCGCGTGAGAACGGTCAGCCCGGCATCAAAGGCCTGGCGTTGTGCCAGAATAACCGGCTGCGGGTCTGCACTGAGTGGGTTGGTGTCGATTGCCGTAACGAAGATAGCGGCCGGAACCGTGCCAGGCACAGGCGTTTTGCTGAAAGGGCGTGTGCGAAATGCGGTCCACAAACCGGCGTCCAGCAGTTGCGCCTGAACGGTTTCACGGCTCAACGCCGCGAGGTCTGCGGCCTCATAATGGGCAAACTCACGCTGTTCATCCCCTTCAATGCGGATAACCACCGACTGCAACACGCGGCGTTCGCCACGGTTGATCGCCACAACGGTGCCGCTGGCAGGGGCGGTAAACATCACGCCGGGATTTTTTTTATCTTCGAAGAGCGCCTGCCCTTTAATGACGCGATCGTCCTGCTGGACCAGCATTGAGGGGCGCATCCCCACGTAATCGTTGCCCAGAATGGCAACATGGCGAACGCTTGCGCCTGCCGAAACGTGCTGTTCGGGCACGCCTGCGATGGGCAGGTCAAGTCCTTTTCTTATTTTAAACATGTGGTTAGCAAGTTTCCGTGAACAACTATTCTGAGGGCGTGAAGTGTACCATTTCCGGCGTTTTCCGGGCAGATAAAACGCCGCTGCAGGTGTCAAATTGCGAACTGATACGCAAAGTTCCTGGAGCCAGCGCGATTTTGATGGGTTATAAAGTAAAACTAATTTGTAAACTAACAGCTCCGCTCTTGCGAAAATCTATAGCGGTGCTAATGTGAGCGCTCCTAACAGATTAACCTGATTTCGGGTCTCTTTTGCCGTTCTGGCAAGTTGGTCTTAGTTTTATCAAGGAACTTGTAGTATGCGTAAAATCGCATTGTTCATTGCGATGCTCCTGATTCCGTGCGTGTCGTTTGCCGGGCTGCTCAGCAGCAACAGTTCAACCACGCCTGTGAGCAAAGAATATAAACAGCAGCTAATGGGATCCCCCGTTTATATTCAAATCTTCAAGGAAGAACGCACACTCGACCTGTTTGTGAAAATGGGTGAGACATATCAGCTGCTCGACAGCTACAAGATTTGTAACTACTCCGGTGGTCTGGGGCCAAAACAGCGTCAGGGCGATTTCAAAAGCCCGGAAGGGTTTTACAACGTTCAGCGTAACCAGCTAAAACCGGATAGCCGTTTCTATAAAGCGATTAATATCGGCTTCCCGAATGCCTTTGACCGTGCGCACGGTTACGAAGGTAAATATCTGATGATCCACGGTGCCTGTGTGTCCATCGGCTGTTACGCGATGACCGATTCCGGCATTGATGAGATTTTCCAGTTTGTCACGGGCGCACTGGTCTTTGGTCAGCCAAACGTTCAGGTCAGCATCTATCCGTTCCGCATGACCGATGCCAACATGGCGCGTCACAAGTACTCTTACTACGCGGATTTCTGGAAACAGCTAAAACCGGGCTATGACTATTTCGAGCAGACGCACAAGCCGCCTGTCGTCTCGGTTGTGGATGGCCGTTATGTGGTCAGCAAACCGCTGAGCCACGAAGTTGTCCACCCACAGCTGGCATCAAATTACACGGTCCCCGAGACAAAATAACACCCACTCGCCTGGCATAATCTTCTGCCAGGTCTCGTTGCCGGTCAGCGGCTGCGTGGCGATAACAGTGACCACATCATTTGGTGTGGTCTCTTTCTGAAAATCAATTTCCACATCCTGATCGAGCAGTTTTGCCACGCCAAACGGTGCACGGCGGGTGATCCAGAACAGGTTCGTCGAGCAGAACGCCATCACATAGCGCCCGTCAGACAACAGCATGTTAAACACGCCCTTCTCGCGCAGTTCAGACGCCAGCGACGCAATAAATTTAAATACCGCCGCCATGTTGCCAGGGGTGCGCGGATAACGCTCTGTCAGCTTATGCAACAGCCAGCAAAAGGCTTTTTCGCTGTCGGTTTCGCCAACCGGGCGAAAATTACCGGTCTCCAGCGACTTATAGCCCGTAAGTTGCCCGTTATGCGCGTAGGTCCAGTTACGGCCCCACAGCTCACGGGTA
Source organism: Enterobacter cloacae complex sp. 277I4 (assembly GCF_050031465.1). Lineage (NCBI taxonomy): Bacteria > Pseudomonadati > Pseudomonadota > Gammaproteobacteria > Enterobacterales > Enterobacteriaceae > Enterobacter > Enterobacter cloacae complex sp. 277I4. The sequence continues at coordinate 1,011,944 of NZ_JBLGWC010000001.1, read as the reverse complement.
AACGGATGGGTGTTTTCGAGCGCCACTTCGCCGCGGTTTGCCTGACGAATATGGGCGATTACCGAACAGGATTTAATGGGGTAATCCTGCACCAGTTTGGCAATCGGTGAGTTAAAGCTGGGTTGTGGATCCTTGAACGTGCGACACCCTTTGCCTTCGTAGAAGGTGATACCCCAGCCGTCTTTATGCGGCCCGGTTCCCCCACCGCGCTGTACCAGCCCGGTGAAACTAAAGCAGATATCGGTTGGCACATTGGCGCTCATCCCGAGCAGTTCGCACATAGATTACCTCCACTCCACAACTGCGGGGGGCACCGGTGCCCCCCAGCGAAGCCTTACTTAACCATCTCTTTTTCGATCAGCTGGATCAGGATGTGGATCACTTTGATGTGAATTTCCTGAATGCGGTCAGCATAACCGAAGTGCGGAACACGGATTTCAACGTCCGCGGTACCGTCCATCTTACCGCCATCTTTGCCCGTCAGGGTGATGACTTTCATCCCTTTTTCACGCGCCGCCGCAATCGCTTTGATCACGTTACCAGAGTTGCCCGAAGTGGAGATACCCAGCAGCACGTCACCTTCACGACCAACCGCTTCAACGTAGCGGGAGAAGATGTAGTCGTAACCGAAATCGTTGCCCACGCAGGAGATATGGCTCACGTCGGAGATCGCAATCGCCGGGTAGCCCGGACGGTTTTCACGATAACGCCCGGTCAGCTCTTCTGCGAAGTGCATAGCGTCGCAGTGGGACCCCCCGTTACCGCAGGAGAGCACTTTGCCACCGGCTTTGAAACTGTCGGCCAGCAGGACCGCCGCGCGCTGAATAGCGTGAATATTGGCATCATCTTTCAGAAAGTTAGCCAGCGTTTCCGCCGCTTCGTTCAGTTCGTTACGAATAAGATCCTGGTACATGAGGATAATCCTTCAGTATTGATGAGATAACACAGTGGAGTGTACCGGATAGCAATAAAAGCGAGAAGCTAAAGGGATGCGAATCGTCTGACGTTTTGCGTTTTCGTGCCGGCAAACAAACGAACAATGTGAACCAGGTTGTAATTATTTTGTAAACACATTGCTAAAGGAAATAACATCAACTACAACCATATCATCACAAGTGGTCAGACCTCCTACAAGCAAGGGAGCTTTTCTTTATGATGATTTTGAGCATTCTCGCAACCGTTGTCCTGCTCGGTGTGCTGTTCTATCACCGTGTAAGTTTATTCCTGAGCAGCCTGATTCTTCTGGCCTGGACGGCTGCGCTTGGCGTCGCAGGTCTCTGGAATATCTGGCTTTTAGTGCCGCTGGCCATCATCCTTCTGCCGTTTAACTTTGCCCCGATGCGTAAGTCGATGATCTCCGCGCCGGTGTTCAAAGGTTTCCGCAAAGTGATGCCACCGATGTCGCGCACCGAGAAAGAAGCGATTGACGCCGGTACCACCTGGTGGGAAGGCGATCTGTTCCAGGGCAACCCGGACTGGAAAAAACTGCATAACTACCCGCAGCCGCGTCTGACAGCGGAAGAACAAGCCTTTATTGACGGCCCGGTAGAAGAAGCCTGCCGTATGGCCAATGACTTTGCCATCACCCATGAAATGGCCGACCTGCCGCCGGAGCTGTGGGCATACCTGAAAGAGCATCGCTTCTTCGCGATGATCATCAAAAAAGAGTACGGCGGTCTGGAATTCTCCGCGTACGCTCAGGCTCGCGTGCTGCAAAAACTGGCTGGCGTCTCCGGGATCCTGGCGATCACCGTGGGCGTACCTAACTCCTTAGGCCCGGGCGAACTGCTGCAGCATTACGGTACAAAAGAGCAGAAAGATCACTATCTGCCGCGTCTGGCACGCGGTCAGGAAATTCCATGCTTCGCACTGACCAGCCCGGAAGCGGGTTCCGATGCAGGCGCCATCCCGGATACCGGTGTGGTCTGCATGGGCGAATGGCAGGGCGAACAGGTGCTGGGTATGCGCCTGACCTGGAACAAACGTTACATTACGCTCGCGCCTGTCGCTACCGTGCTGGGCCTGGCGTTTAAACTCTCCGACCCGGAAAAACTGCTGGGTGGTGAAGAAGATCTGGGCATTACCTGTGCGCTGATCCCCACCTCTACCCCGGGCGTTGAAATTGGTCGTCGCCACTTCCCGCTGAACGTGCCGTTCCAGAACGGTCCGACCCGCGGTCAGGATATCTTTGTCCCGATTGATTACATCATCGGTGGGCCGAAAATGGCCGGTCAGGGCTGGCGTATGCTGGTGGAATGTCTGTCCGTTGGTCGCGGCATTACCCTGCCGTCGAACTCAACCGGCGGGCTGAAATCGGTGGCGATGGGGATTGGTGCCTACGCGCACATCCGTCGTCAGTTCAAAATCTCCATCGGCAAGATGGAAGGGATCGAAGAGCCGCTGGCGCGTATCGCAGGCAACGCCTACGTGATGGATGCCGCCGCGTCGTTAATTACCTACGGCATTATGCTGGGTGAAAAACCGGCCGTACTGTCCGCGATTGTGAAGTACCACTGCACCCACCGCGCACAACAGTCGATCATTGATGCAATGGATATCGCAGGTGGTAAAGGCATTATGCTCGGCGAAGGCAACTTCCTGGCGCGTGGCTATCAGGGCGCACCGATCGCCATCACCGTAGAAGGGGCAAACATCCTGACCCGCAGCATGATGATCTTCGGCCAGGGGGCGATTCGCTGCCATCCGTACGTGCTGGAAGAGATGGCCGCCGCGCAGAACAACGACGTGGATGCCTTCGACAAGCTGCTGTTCAAACATATCGGTCATGTAGGCAGCAATAAAGTGCGCAGCTTCTGGCTGGGTCTGACCCGCGGGCTGACCAGCGCCACGCCAACCCATGATGCAACAAAACGTTATTACCAGCATCTGAACCGGCTGAGCGCCAACCTGGCGCTGCTGTCCGACGTCTCCATGGCAGTGCTGGGCGGTAGCCTGAAGCGTCGCGAGCGCATCTCTGCCCGTCTGGGTGATGTGCTGAGCCAGCTCTACCTGGCTTCTGCGGTACTGAAACGCTACGACGACGAAGGCCGTCAGGAAGCGGATCTGCCGCTGGTGCACTGGGGCGTGCAGGATGCGCTGTATCAGGCCGAGCAGGCGATTGACGATCTGCTGGTGAACTTCCCTAACCGTCTGGTGGCAGGTGCCCTGCGCGTGGCGATCTTCCCGACCGGTCGTCATCATCTGGCGCCGTCTGACAAGCTGGATCATAAAGTGGCGAAGATCCTGCAGGTACCGAGCGCAACCCGCTCACGTATCGGCCGCGGTCAGTATCTGGCGCCAACGCCACATAACCCGGTGGGTCTGCTGGAAGAGGCGCTGCTGGACGTGATGGCCGCCGACCCGATTCACCAGAAGATCTGTAAACAGCTGGGCAAAAACCTGCCGTTTACCCGCCTGGATGAACTGGCGAAACAGGCACTGGCGGGTGGCATCATTGACAACAGCGAAGCCGCACTCCTGGTGAAAGCCGAAGAGAGCCGTCTGCGCAGCATTAACGTCGATGATTTCGAACCGGACGAGCTGGCGACACAGCCGGTAAAGCTGCCGGAGAAACACCGCAAACCTGAAGCCGCTTAACGCGTTTCATCCTGAAAAACCCCGCCACGTGCGGGGTTTTTTATTGCCATCTTTTCTCTTTATGTCGTGCTACAGTGTCAAAAAGGGTCGTTTGAGGAGTCTGAATTGTGCCTGGTCTGAAGATTTCTATTTTGCAGCAACCTTTAGTGTGGATGGATGGCCCTGCCAACCTGCGCCACTTTGATCGTCAACTGGAAGGCATTACCGGGCGCGATGTGATTGTCCTGCCGGAGATGTTCACCACGGGCTTCGCGATGGAAGCCGCACAACAGTCGATGCCGCAGGATGAGGTGGTCGCCTGGATGCACGCCAAAGCGCAGCAGACCAACGCGCTGATCGCCGGTAGCGCCGCCCTGCAAACGGAACGCGGCCCGGTGAACCGCTTCCTGCTGGTTGAGCCGGAGGGGAAGGTCCATTTTTACGATAAGCGCCACCTGTTCCGCATGGCCGATGAGCATCATCATTATCAAGCCGGCAACGAACGCGTGGTGTTTGAATGGCGCGGCTGGCGTATTCTGCCGCTGGTCTGCTACGACCTGCGCTTCCCGGTCTGGTCGCGCAACCGCAACGATTACGACCTGGCGCTGTATGTCGCCAACTGGCCTGCGCCGCGCTCCCTGCACTGGCAATCGCTGCTGGTGGCACGCGCAATTGAAAACCAGGCGTACGTGGTGGGGTGTAACCGCGTGGGAACAGACGGCAACGGACATCACTACCGGGGCGATAGCCGGGTGGTGAATCCGCAGGGCGAGATCATCGCCACCGCCGAACCGCATCAGGCGACGCGCATTGATGCCGAGCTGTCGTTGACGGCGCTGAAGGAGTATCGCGAGAAGTTCCCCGCATGGCAGGATGCGGATCCGTTTAGTATTGGGTGACATTTTCCCCTCACCCCAACCCTCTCCCAAAGGGAGAGGGAGGATAAAAGATCAACTCACCAGCGCCTGCCCGTCTTTGCGGCTCTCCGTCGCGGCCACGTAGTGCCCTTCCGGCATCCGGTAAATCACCTGCGCACCGCCAAAGTTATACTCCTGGAGCGGATCTTCCACGACGATGTGGTGGCCACGTTCACGCAGGGCAGCAATGGTGTTGCGATCGAACGTCGATTCGACGATCACCTCCCGGCCCTGCACCACGCGCCAGCGCGGGGCGTCGATTGCCGCCTGCGGGTTTTGCCCGTGCAGCATGATGCGCAGCGCCATCTGCATATGCCCTTGCGCCTGCATTGGCCCACCCATCACACCAAAAGACATCAGCGGCTGGCCGTTGCCGTCCATCGCAAAACCCGGAATGATGGTGTGGAACGGACGCTTGCTGCCCGCCAGCGCGTTCGGGTGCTTCGGATCCAGCACAAATCCGCAGCCGCGGTTTTGCAGGCTGATGCCGGTATCCGGCACCACAATTCCTGAACCAAAGCCCATATAGTTGGACTGGATAAACGAAACCATCATCCCGCTGGCATCTGCGGTGCTGATGTAGACCGTGCCGCTCTGCGTCGGCGAACCGTACTCAAAATCCGAGGCTTTATCAGGGTCGATAAGCGCCGCGCGCGATTTCAGATAATGGTCGCTCAGCAGCTCTTTAGCCGCAAACTCCATGTGCGCTTCATCCGCCACGTAGCGGTCGAGATCCGCCAGCGCCAGCTTCATCGCCTCAATGGATAAATGCAGGGATTGCACGGAGTCCGGATGATGGTGCTCAATGCCGCACTGCTCCAGAATGCCGAGCGCAATCAACGTGGCGATCCCCTGCCCGTTCGGCGGTAGCTCCTGCACCGAACCGCCGGCAAAGTCGCGCGACAACAGCTCCACCCAGTCCACACGATGGTTCGCCAGATCTTCAGCCGTCAGATGTGCGCCGTGCGCTTTGGCGAAGGCGGCAATTTTCTGCGCCAGCTCGCCCCGATAAAACGCCTCGCCGTTGGTTTTTGCAATCAGCTCCAGCGAGTTCGCCTGCGCCGGGTTACGGAAGATCTCCCCTACGCGCGGGGCGCGGCCTTCCGGTGCGAAGCAGGCGCTAAAGCCCGGCTGGTCTTTGAGTTTGTTATAACCGCGCTGCCAGAGATGGCCAATCAACGGTGAGACGGGGAAACCGTTACGCGCATACTCAATGGCAGGCTGCGCCAGCGTGGTCAGCGGCAGCGTGCCAAAACGTTCCGCCAGCGCCACCCAGCCCGATACCGCACCGGGCACGGTTACCGCATCCCAGCCGATTTCCGGCATCGCCGTTTTGCCAGCGAACAGATCCGCATGCCAGCTCGCAGGCGAGCGGCCAGAGGCGTTCAGGCCGTGGAGCTTTTCGCCATCCCAGACGATGGCGAAGGCATCGCTGCCAATCCCGTTACCGGTGGGTTCAACCACCGTCAGCGCCATCGCGGTGGCGACAGCCGCATCAACGGCGTTGCCGCCCAGCTGCAGCATCTTCATCCCCGCCTGCGCCGCCAGCGGCTGCGAGGTGGCAACCGCGTTATGGCCCATCATCGGCGGGCGTCGTGAAGCGTAACCGGACGTAAAATCAAGCGCTTTGGTCATCATGACTCCTTAGTCGTGGCGCGGATCGAGCGCATCGCGCAGCCCGTCGCCGAGTAAATTAAAGCCCTGCACGGCAAGGAAAATCGCCACGCCGGGAAAGACGGACATCCAGGGCGCCTGCTCAAGGAAGCCTTTGGCGGTGTTAAGCATTGAGCCCCAGGAGGGGTTTGGCGGCTGCTGCCCCAGACCCAGAAACGAGAGACTGGCTTCGGCGATAATCGCCGAGGCAATGGCCAGCGTGGCCTGCACCAGAATGGGTGACATGACGTTCGGCAGGACATATTTGATGATGATCCAGCGATCCGGCAGGCCAATTGCCCGCGCGCCGTCGATGTACTCTTCGTTGCGAATGGCGATCACCTGGCCGCGCGTGAGACGGGCGAAGATCGGCATCGCGGAAAGGCCAATGGCGATCATGGCGTTGGTCAGGCTTGGCCCTAAAAACGCCCCGAGGGCGATCGCCATGATCAGGAACGGACAGGCCAGCAGCGCTTCGATAACGCGTGAGATCACCCCATCCCACATCTTCTGAAAGTAACCAGCCACCAGCCCCAGCGGCACGCCGATGACCACGGCGATGACTACCGACATACACCCCGCCATCAGCGAGGTTCTGGCTCCCCAGATAATGCGGGATAAAATATCGCGCCCCAGCTCGTCGGTGCCGAACCAGTACATCGCCGAGGGCGCTTTGCGCACCGCGAGGAAATTCGCCTTCACCGGATCGAACGGCGCGATCCACGGTGCAAGCAGCGCCACCAGCACAAAGAAGCCCACAATCACCGCGCCGATCACCGCGCTTTTATTGGCGAGAAATTTCTTCAGCACCCGGTTCTGCGCGCGGGGCAGAACCGGCGCAACGGTTTGAGTTGTCAGTTCCGCCATGGTTAACCTCGCATTTTCGGATTGATGAGAACGTACAGCACATCGGCCAGCAGGTTCAGCAGCAGGAAGCCAATCGCCACGATCAGCACCACGCCCTGCACCACCGCGTAGTCGCGGTTAAACACCGAGTCGACGATCATTTTGCCAAATCCCGGAATGGTGAAGACCTGCTCGGTCAGCACCGCGCCGCCCAGCAGCTCGCCGAACAGCAGCGTGGTAAGCGTGATCACCGGTACCAGCGCGTTGCGAAACGCATGCTTGATAATGACGGCTTTTGGCAGCAGCCCTTTGGCCCGCGCGGTGCGGATGTAGTCAGCTTTGAGCACGGCGATCATGGAGGCGCGGGTATGGCGCATCAGCGTGGCCGCCAGCCCGGTGCCGAGCACGGCGGCAGGCAGCAGCAACGTCCGCAGGTTCTGCACCGGATCTTCACTAAACGGCACAAACCCGGACGCTGGCAGCCACTGCAGATTGACCGAAAAGACCAGTATCAGCAGGATCCCGAGCCAGAAGTGCGGTATCGAGATCCCGGAGATCGCCACAAAGTTCGCCCCGTGATCGACCCAGCTGTTTTTGTTCACCGCCGCGAGGATCCCCATGCTGATGCCGAACACCAGGGCGATGATCATCGCCAGCAGCGACAGCTCCAGCGTGACCGGCAGTTTGCTGGCGATAAGCTCGGTCACCGGTTCGTGCGTGCGTAAGGAGACCCCTAGATCGCCCTGCAGCGCGCGCGTCAGCCAGTGGAAATACTGCACCGGGATGGGCGCATCCAGATTGAGCTCAGCGCGCAGCTGGGCGATCACCGCCGGATCGCGCTCCTCGCCCGCCATGGCGATGAGCGGATCGCCGGGCAGCAGCTTCTGCAGCCCGAAAACCATCATACTCACCAGCAATAGCGTCGGAATGGCCAGCAGCAGACGTTTGCAAATCAGTTCCAGCATGGTCTCTCCTCGGGACGGTTATTTCGCCAGCGTCACACCGGCCAGACGCACGATGCCGTCCGGGTATGGCTTAAAGCCCTGTACGCTTTTGTTCAGGCCGAAAATGCGCGGCTCAAAGTAGAGGTAGGCAACAGGCATATCGGTTTGCAGCTGCTTCACTACCTTGTCGTACAGCGGCTGGCGAACGGCTTTATCGTTGCTGAGGCGCGCCTGGGTCAGCCACTCATCGACCTGCGCATTGCTGTAACGGCCGTCGTTAAGCGTCCCTTTGCTGTGGATAAAACCGTAGATGCTGCCATCCGGGTCCGGGCGTCCTGACCAGCCGGAGAAGCTCAGCTGGTAATCACCGCTCTGCTGGCGATCGAGCAGCGTGGCGAACTCGGTCATCTGCAGATTCAGGGTAAAGCCCGCCTCAGCCACCATCGCCTGCAATACCTGGCCGACCTGCTGCGAGGTTGGGTTGTTCGGCACCAGCAGATTCACGTTCAGCGGCGTCGCGACGCCTGCGGCTTTAAGCAGCGCTTTCGCCTTGTCGACGTCACGCGGGGGCACCGGCAGATTGACGTGATACGGGCTTACCGTCGAAAAGGGCTGGTTGGCAGGCGTATAGAGTCCTTCAAAGACCACCTGATTGAGCGCATCGCGGTCAATGGCCTGAGAGAACGCTTCACGCACGCGGGCGTCCTTGAACGGATCGTTCGCTGGCACCTTGCCATTATTGATATTGAAGGTGATGCCCTGATACCCGAGCCCCGTCACCTTCGCCAGCGCCAGCTTGCTGTCGGCTTCGACGGTTTTAACGTCGCTGGCAGCAATGCCCTCGGTCAGATCGAGATCGCCCGCGCGCAGGTTCGCCAGACGCACGGAGGCATCCGGGATCGGCAGGTAGATGATTTTGTCGAAGTGGTAAGCGTCTTTATTCCAGTAGTTGTCGAAACGAGTCAGAACAATGCGATCCTGGGAGACGCGGCTGTCGAACTTATAAGGACCGGAGCAGACGGGATGGGCGGCAAAGTCCGGCTTTTTCGCCGCTTCGGGGGCCATCATCGCCCCGGCGCGGTCGGTGAGCTGCATTAACAGGGCAGCATCGGGGGTTTTCAGGTGCAGGGCGATCTGCATCGGGCCGGTGACCTCAACGGACTCCACGGACGATATTTCACTTTTACGCAGAGAGCCTTTTAAGGTCAGCGCCCGGTCGAGGTTGTATTTTGCCGCTGCCGCATCGAATTTTTCGCCATCATGGAAGGTGACGCCCTCACGCAAATTGAAGGTCAGGGTTTTGCCATCCTCGCTCCAGGTCCACTCTTTCGCCAGACCTGGCACCACTTTCAGGTTTTCGTCCACATCCACCAGCCTGTCGCACAGGGAGGCAAAAACGAAGCGGCCATAATAGGTGCGCGCCAGATGCGGATCGAGCATGTCCGGGTCTGCACCCAGCCCTACTCGCAGCACGCTTTCTGCCTGGGCGGGCAGCGCCGCGCCGAGCAACATAACACTTCCCAGTACGGTCAAAAGAGAATTACGCATTGTCATTATCATGAGTTCCTTGAAGGAAGGGAGGAGTGAGAGGCCGCGTGTTCAAACAGCGCGCGGCGGCGCAGAAAGGCGGCAGACGGCGGTGCTATCTGGATAACACTGCGATCGCGGTTAATCTCCTGCCAGCGGTGGCAGGCAATCTGGCGTCCGCCTTCCAGCACCTGGTTAATGGGCTCGGCAAGGCGACATTCATCCGTGGCATACGGACAACGGGTATGGAATCGGCACCCGGACGGGGGATCGGCCGGGTTCGGTAAATCCCCTTGCAGCAACGGGGCTGCGCGTCGGGCGCCCGGCTGCATCTGCGGTGCAGAGGCGATGAGCGCCTGGGTGTAAGGATGGAGAGGCGCGTCAAAGATCTCGTCGACGCTGGCAAGCTCAACGATCTGCCCGAGATACATCACTGCCACGCGGTCGCTCATATGGCGGATGACCGCCAGGCCGTGGGCAACAATCACCATCGTTAGCCCCAGCTGATGCTTCAGGCTTTCCAGCAGATTGATCACCTGCGCCTGCACGGAAACATCCAGCGCCGAGACGGGCTCGTCACCCAGCAGCAGTTTTGGCCCGGAGGCCAGCGCACGCGCAATACCAATGCGCTGGCGTTGCCCACCTGAAAACTCGTGCGGAAAACGCGCCGCCCAGGCGGCAGGCAGACCCACGGTTTTAAGCAGTTCCGCAACGCGATAGTGACGATCGGCTTTTTTCATTTCCTGATGCAGCCACAGCGGCTCACCCACAATCTGCTCAACCGTCATGCGCGGGTTTAGCGACGCAAAAGGATCCTGAAAAATAATCTGTAATTCCCGGCGCAGCTGGTTGAGACGAGCTCCTGAGGCGTGTGTGATCTCTTCCCCCTGATAAAACACGCGTCCTTCGCTGGCAGCCAGCAAACGCAGCAGCAGACGGCCGAGCGTGGATTTGCCGGACCCGGACTCCCCGACAATCGCCAGCGTTTCGCCGGGCATCACGGAGAGGGAGACTCGATCCACCGCCGTCACAAAGCGGGCTGGAGTAAAAAGCTTCTTCGGGCCGGGGAAGCGCTTGCTCAGGTCACGGGCTTCAAGAATGGGCGTGGTCATGCGATCTCTCCCAGCGCAATGTGTTGTTCCAGCGGCACGCGGAAGCAGGCGACCAGATGGTCAGCCCCCTGCGCCGTGAGCGACGGTTTTTCGTTATGGCAGCGCGTTTGCGCGAAGGGGCAGCGGGTCGCAAAGCGGCAGCCTTTCGGCATGGATTCCGCCAGGGGAACCGCGCCGGGAATGGTGGCGAGCGGCCCTTTACGCGCGCCCGCGGACGGAATAGAGCCCATCAGACCAATGGTGTACGGGTGCTGCGGATCGGCAAAGATGGCCTCGACGCTCCCCTGCTCCACCACCTGCCCGGCATACATCACCGCCACCTGCTGCGCCACTTCCGCCACCACGCCTAAATCATGGGTGATCATCAGCACCGCCGTACCGGTCTCCTCTTTTAAGGTGTTGAGCAGCGCGAGGATTTGCGCCTGAATGGTGACGTCCAGCGCGGTGGTCGGCTCGTCGGCAATCAACAAACGCGGATGGTTAATCAGCGCCATCGCAATCATCACGCGCTGGCGCATGCCGCCAGAAAGCTGGTGCGGATACGCTTTCAGGCGCATCTCTGCCGCCGGGATCTGCACCTTCTCCAGGATTTGCAGCGCGGTATTCATCGCCTGCGCACGCGAAACGTTCTGATGGCGCATAACCGCTTCGCTGAGCTGGTCCCCAAGGGTAAAGGCGGGGTTGAGCGACGTCATCGGCTCCTGGAAAATCATCGCCAGCTCGTTACCACGGAGATCGGCATATTCCCGCGGGGAAAGCTTTCGCAGATCGTGGCGACGAAACTGCATATCGCCGCTGACAATCTGCGCGCTGGCGGGCAATAGCCCCATCAGCGCTAAGGAGGTGATACTTTTCCCGCAGCCGGACTCCCCCACCAGCGCCAGCGTTTCACCCGCTTTGACCGTCAGCGAGATACCGTCAAGCACGCTCACCGGCGATCCGGCGAACTTAACGTTGAGGTTTTGCAGGCGCAGTACCGGAGTGGCTTCCTTAAACGGAATCGTCGTCATAGCGTGATGTCGTCCTCAAGGTGGATCGCCTGTATCAGGGCGTTTTGCAGGCTAAGCAGATGTTCGCGCATGGCGGCCGCTGCTTCGTTGGGCTGGCGATGGATAATCGCGGACATGATTTTATGATGATGGTCGTTGTAGACATCGACCCGTTCGGGGGTTCGGGCAAGCTCACGCAAATGCTGCCAGCCTGGCTCACGCCTGACGGCATCAATGGCATCAAAAAGACCGAGCATCAGGCGATTGCCTGCGGCCTCCGCAATGGCGCGGTGAAAGGCGCTGTCCCACAGTTCATTCAGATCGCGGTCGTCCGGGCTGACCTTATCGATGCGTTCCAGCATGCGCTGCATGAGCGCGAGGTTTTCCCTGGTGGCACGCAGTGCCGCAAGCCGGGCTAAGCCGGGTTCGAGCTGTAGACGAGCTTCCATCACTTCCAGAAGGTTGGTTTGCTGAACCAATCCCTGAAGGGCCAGCGGTTCCACAGGCGCAGCAGGACCAATAAAGGTGCCTTTGCCCTGCTTACGCCAGATCCGCCCCTCTTCTTCCAGCACATCCAGCGCACGACGTATTTCACGTCGTCCTACGCCGAGAGTTTCCGACAGCTCACGTTCCGTGGGCAGCGGAAGGCCTGGTGTTGACTCGTGCTGGTGAATAAGACCGCGCAATTGTTCAAGCGCGGTGCTGGAATTTGCCAGAAACCGTGACGGTTTTTCCATATTGGTTCGCTCGCTTTCATCATGACTTTATTGTTATTAACGATAAGTTATTGATATGAGGCGCTACTTATCGTGCTAATGATTAAGCAATAAACGAACCAATTTTATATTGGTTCAAAATTTCGCAGTGTAAAGGGTAATAACCTGTTAATTTATAAGCAAAACATCAAAAACGAACTGGCACGTCAAACGTTACGCCAGCACATTAGCCACCCCGCTCACTGCACAAAAACAGTGCGTCAAACGCACCAAAAACGATCAAATGTTAAATAAATGCACTAGTTATGTATATTCTTTGTTAACTAAAGATTATGTAACCGATAAAACAGGCAAAGATGCCGCCGGTTGGTAACGCCGGGCACTGATATAACGGACGACGAGTCACAAGAAACAGGTAAATAATACGCTTTATAAACAGGACAACTATTTTCCCCGGCGATATTTAAATGCGTATTTTATTGCTCCACGCCGCTTACTTTAGTTAATAAAGTCCGTGCTTTTTCGGCTTATTAAACCGTGTCTTTCACCCGGTATTTCAGAAAGTAAACGACTCTGCCAAAAATTAACCAAAAAACAACAATTACAGCATTTTAGATAAAAATAAATGAATCTCACTCTCATTTAAGAACTTATACAACCCCTTGTTTTATATAAAATTATTTCTTAAATCGCATTCATAATAGTCAGTTCAGACTATTTAATTAAGATTATTGCCTGGTCCAGCATATGATTATTCCTAAAGAACGACGGCGTTTGTCAGACTCCGGCTTAATATCATTAACGTAAGAAAACATCGCGTGTGAGGTATAATATGTACTGTGCAACTAACAATCCTGGCTATTTATCTCATACGGGTGGACAACCTGTTTGTCATACCCCTGACATGCGTTGTTATGGTTGCGAAAAGCAATGCCGCTTTAATACGTCTGAAGATGGCCAAAACCGTGATTGCCACGCGCTTGAATATTATATCTGGCCTGATAATAATACCTTTTTGGTTGAAGGCATTCGTCATCACTTTGGCGAGGTAAATGATAAATATATTTCGCAGCCGGTTGTCATCATCGACTTCAGTCATAAAAACATCAATTATTTTTTATCTGAAAACTGGTTAGATCAGTTCAAAAACATGAGACTGATTCTTGTCACTGATAAAAAGATGACGGCAATTGCGCACTACTGGTTTTACAACGACACGTTAGAAACTACTATCAGTTCAATTATCTTTTATGACGATAGCGCAGAAGAAGTCTCGACGAAACTGAAAAAAACGTTCCTGGCAAAAACGATTAAACCGACAGGTAACAGACCCAAACTGAGTCAGAATGAATACAGCCTGTTTTCATTCCTCTTTAACGGATGGTCGCCAAAGAAAATCGCCTACCGGAACGGCACCAGTGTTAAAAACACCTACGCCATGAAGAACCGCATTGAACGCAAGCTGGGCGTGTCCATCACACGGCTTGCAAGTTAGTGTAAAACTGACAATACGCTCTGTCGAAAATTCCTGGACGAACAGAGCGTATTCTGACTGTCACTCGTGTTTTTCCGTAATGCATAATTTATCTGATTGTTGATATATTACATAATATTTTACATATATTATATGGACGCGTAGCGTTTGATCACATGAACATTATTACTATTAAACAAAATGAGAATGACAACTACACTATGCGTTGTTACGGATGTGTGCATAAATGCGCCTATGCTTCCATTCGCAGCACAAAGTGCGATGAATGTTCAGGAACAGAATTTTATATTTGGCCAGAAAATAACTCATTTCTGATAGAAGGCATTTTACAATACTTTGCTGATATTAATTCAAAAATAATTTCACAACCCATTGTCGTGATAGACTTTAATTACAAAAATATAAATTACTTCTTATCAAACAATTGGTTATCCCAGTTCAGAAACTCGCGCCTGATTCTGATCACCGACAAAAAAATGGCGGCCATTGCCCACTACTGGTTCTACAACGACACGGCAGACACGATCATCAGTACGGTCATTTTTCATGATGACCTGGCCGAGGATATCAAAATGAAGATCAGTCAGTCCTTTATGGGAAAAATAATACGGCCTTCAGAAAAAAGAGCCAAACTTAGCGCAAATGAATATGCACTCTTTTCTGAACTTTATAAGGGCCAACTGCCTAAAAAGATTACCATGAAAAATGCCACGAATGTCAAAAACATTTACGCCATGAAAATAAGAATTGAAACAAAGCTGGGCGTTCCCATTTCAAGGCTGGCGAGCTAATACGTCCACGTTAGAAAGAGACGTTAAAACATCAGCATAGCAAATATGACGTAGAATATTCTTAAAGGAATAGTTACTTTTCCTTATTGTGTGTAAGAGGGATAAAACCCTACACTACGATATTACCAGTGCTTGTATTTTTACATAATCCACCCGCGTCACCCGTTGTATTTACGGATGCCCATGGTCGTTTTTAAATAACATATTCTTTACTTTTTAATTCTAAGTGAGGAACGCAACTACAGGTCTGAATTCAAAATGAATACGCATCTCTCCACGGTAAAAATTAATTCAGAGCATACTCTTGATGATATTGAAGCCCCTGAAAAAGATTCTCTTCTGTGGGGCGTTGAATGGCTTTGTGGGCATCATTCTAAGTATGCCAGCAAAGAGGTGCTGTATGCAGGCCTGCCAAAAAGCGACAAGCTGGAGCCTGAAATGGCATTACGTATGCTTGAGCAGATGGGCATATCCGCCGGTTGGGTTAAGCGCGATCTGAATTCGCTTTCCTCCTGGCTGTTCCCTTTGCTTATTGCACGCAAAGACGGGACATACTGCATTCTTACCGCACGCAAGGGAAAGCGCGGGCAACATACGTATCAGATTGTGGTACCTGAAAACGACGGAACGCTCCTCGTTGCAGAGGCGGATTTACACGAGGCTTATGGCGGTTATGCCCTTGTGACGACGCCAAAACCCACGCTGGACGCGCGTGCTGAAGACCAGCTGTTACCGAAAGCCCAGGATGAAGGTCACTGGCTCTATTCGACGCTGTGGCGCTACCGGCATTACTTCTACAGCGCGGCACTGGCGGCGCTGCTGGCGAACATTCTTACGCTGGCCGGTACCTTCTTCACCATGAACGTCTATGACCGCGTGATCCCCACCCAGGCGTACGTCACCCTGTGGTCGCTGGCGATTGGCGTGGTGATTGCCATTATTTTTGAATTTGCCAGCCGACAAATCCGCGCCTATTTGATCGACATCGCCGGTAAAAAAGCAGATCTGATCCTCGGAGCGAAGCTGTTTCGCCAGGTGATGTCGATGCGCATGGAATACAAGCCGCAATCCTCCGGAACCTTTGCGAACCAGTTACGCGATTTTGAGGCCGTCCGCGACTTTATCACCTCTGCGACCCTCGCCACGCTGTCCGATTTGCCGTTCTGTCTGCTGTTCATGTTCATCATTTACATGATTGGCGGCCCACTGGCCGTTGTACCGCTGGTCGCCATGCCACTGATTTTGATTGTCAGCGTCATTATCCAGTGGCCACTGGGTCGCTACATGGAAGAAAACGTCCGGGAAATTTCGCTTAAGCAGGGTCTGCTGATCGAGAGCATCGAAGGGCTTGAGGCCTTAAAAGCCGCTCAGGGCGAAGGGGTGATGCAAAAGCGCTGGAATGATTTCAGCGCACTGGCTGCGGCGTCCTCGATGAAAACCCGCTATCTCTCCATGCTGACCACCAACTTTGTCTCTTTTGTGCAGCAAATCACCACCGTCTGCATCGTGGTGCTCGGCGTCTATTTAATCCACGCCGGAGAGCTAACCATGGGGGCCATGATTGGGGTGGTGATCCTCTCCAGCCGTTCGCTCGCGCCTCTGGCCTCTGTGGTCGGTCTGGCGCTGCGTTATCAGCACGCCAAAACCGCGCTGAAATCCCTTAACCAGCTGATGGAAACGCCGACCGAGCGCGATGCGCTGATCAATTATCTGCCGACGCCCAATTTCACCGGCAGCCTGCGTCTGAAAAAGGTGGGATTCACCTATCCAGTACCGGGAATGATGGTCGCGCCACGCATTCTGGACAACATCAATATCAACATCGAGGCCGGGGAACAGGTGGCCGTGCTGGGCAAAATTGGCAGCGGGAAGTCGACCCTGCTGCGCGTGATGGCGCGCCTGTACCAGCAGAGCAGCGGACAGCTTTTCATTGATGGTGTGGATGCGACACAGGTTGATCCCGCCGACTGGCGCGCTGCGGTGGGCTACGTCGGGCAGGACTGCCGCCTGTTTTACGGCACCCTGCGCCATAACATCATCATTGGCAACCCGGGCGTGAGCACGGAAGAGTTTCTGCGGGTGGTTCGCCTGACCGGGCTTGATCACGTGGCGGCCAGACATCCACTGGGTTTTGACATGCCTATCGGCGAAATGGGCAATTGCCTTTCCGGTGGACAAAAACAGCTCGTCGCCCTCGCCCGCTGCCTGTTGCTGCGACCAAAGATTTTGCTGATGGATGAACCCACCAGCTCAATGGATGCGATGACGGAAACCCTGTTCCTTCGTCGGCTCAAAGAAGCGACGCAAGGACAAACGCTGGTCATTGTGACCCACCGCATGTCCGTACTGAGCCTGGTAGAGCGTCTGATCGTCATGGAAGACGGACACGTAGTGAAAGACGGTCCCAAAGATCAGGTGATGGCCAGCCTGAATGAGAATGTCATGAAGAAAAAGCAAGCAATGCATTCAGTCGAAGAGAAGCAACAGAAACAAGGTGTGAATGAATGATGAACGAGGACGAAGTGAATCATAACGCCTCAAAGGGAGAGGCCGAAACGGATGCAGGCGTACCCTCAACGGCACTGGAAAACGTGAACGCTACGCAGAGAGCGGGCACCGGGCTGGCATTACACCCTGCACAGCCAACGGGGAAAGTGAAAGCCGACGATCTGAAATTCATGCACGACCTGCAGGGCGCGCTGATCGCACAGAAGACCCCTTTCAGCATGATCATGCTCTACACCATCACCCTGGTTGTGGTGGTGGCGCTGGTCTGGGCGCATTTCGCCCGGGTTGAGGAGATTACCCGTGGCGACGGGAAAGTGATCCCCGCCAGCCGCGAGCAGCTCATTCAAAGCCTGGAAGGCGGCATTCTCGAAGAGCTGAATGTGCAGGAAGGCGACATCGTCGAGAAAGGCCAGATTCTGCTGAAGATTGATCCGACTCGCGCCGGGGCCAGCTATGGCGAATCGTTGTCCAAAGTGCAGGGGCTGAAAGGCAGCATTGCCCGTCTCAGGGCGGAAGCCTACGACACGCCACTGACCTTCCCGCCGGATATCGCCGGGATTGAGTCAATCGTGCGTGATGAGACCCAGGCCTATAACGCCCGCCTGAAAACCCTGAATGAAAGCGTAGAGGCCTTAAAACGGAGCCTGACGCTGGCGCAAAACGAGGTCAGTCTGTCGGAGCCGCTGGCGCGCCGAGGGTTAATGTCGGATGTCGAAATCCTGCGCCTCAAGCGCCAGGCGAACGAATTCAGCCTGCAGATCACCGAGCGTACCAACCGCTTCCGCTCTGATGCCAACAGCGAACTGAACCGACTGGAATCCGAGCTGGCGCAGGCGGAAGAAATTCTGCGCGGACGCCAGGACGTAATGAACCGTACCACGGTGGTGGCGCCCGTGCGCGGCACCGTCAACAACATCCGGGTGACGACCCGTGGCGGCGTCATTCAGCAGGGGGCGGAGATCATGACCCTCATTCCGCTTGAAGATAACCTGCTGGTTGAAGCCAAAATCAAACCCTCTGATGTGGCCTTTATCCATCCGGGCCTGCCCGCCACGGTAAAAATTACCGCCTACGACTATGCCATTTATGGCGGATTAAACGGTGTCGTTGAACACCTCAGTTCAGACACCCTGATCGATGAAGAGAAAGCCCGTCAGGGGCGTGGAGATTCTACCTATTACCGGGTGTTCGTCCGCACCGACCGTGCCGCGTTACAGGTAAAAGACAAGTCGTTCCCGATCATGCCGGGAATGGTGGCAAACGTAGAAATCAGAACGGGGGAGAAGACCATTTTGTCTTACATCCTCAAACCGATACTGAAAGCGCGCGAAGCCTTCAGGGAGAGATAATTATATGGTTAAGGCACGTAAAGAGCGTCGTTGGGCAAGGGTAGCAACCGCAGTTGCACTCTGCTTGCCCTGCTCTTCTTTTGTCATTCCGCTGCACGCGGCTGACATTGCTCAGGCTAAAAGCAGCCTGGCGTCATTGCCGCCGATGCGCACACAGTCACAGCTCAACCGCGAAGTGCAGCCTGTGCAGCGGACGGTGTCGCACAGTGCGGCATCGCCACGTTCGCTGCCCGCCATGCGTACCCAGTCGCAATACGTCAGTACGCAAAAGGCGATGCCAACGCAAGCCACTGCGCGCCCTGAACGTTACGCCTCTGCACCGACAGCCAGGGAGTTTGCCCCCGCCCCGTCAAAACCGGCGGAAAGCCGGGCTACGCTGAAGAAAAACGCAGACTTCTTCCCGCCCGTCACCGAGTATTACAAACCGGACCCGGCGTACGCCGGGGTGCGTCGTGACGGCAGTGCGCGTCAAGCCATCAGCGGCATGTCGCAGGGCTACCGTGCCGGCAGTCAGGATTCGCTTGTTTTCCTGCGCAGCATGGTGGCCAGAGCGCTGGCGTATAGCCCGGAACTGCGGGCCGCCTCAGCAGAGGTGATGGCGTCTGACTACATGGTCGATCAGGTAAAAGGCCAGCGCATGCCCCAGGTACGTCTGGGCGTAACCTCGCCGCTGTCGACCGTGGGCGGCGATCGCCAGTCGTCATCCAACAATAGCCATATCGGCGACTCTAGTGGCACGGTCTCCGTTAATACACCGATTATTGACTGGGGAAGGATCAGTAACCAGGTGGACAACTCTCTGGAAACGGCAAAAGCAGCCCGTTATTCAAAAGAGTATTCCCGCGAACAGCTGGCCTACAACACCGTGTCCGAGCTGATGAACATGGGGCGTTACCAGCACAGTAAGGTTGTGGCGAAACAGTATGTTGGCCGCATGAAAGAGCTGGTCACCATGCTGTCGCAAATTACCCAGGCAGACCGCGGCAGAGAAAGTGAACTGGTGCAGGCCAAAGCAAAACTGATGTCGGCCCAGGCAAGTCTCGACAACATTGAGCATCAGCTGAGTGCCAGCAAAATTAAACTGGTGCGTCTGCTGGGGATCGAGCCTGAATTACCGGAAGGCATAAGCTGGCACGACACGGTCATCCCGGCGTCGGTGGCGCTTTCTGGGCTGGATAAGAACCCGATGATGCTGAACCTGCAGTCCAAAGTCCGGGCGGCGGAGTATGAGGCAGAAAGCATTAAATCGTCGGCCCTGCCGCAGGTGAATTGGGTCATCTCCAAAAGCACCGCCAAAGACAGCAACGGCAACGAAGCGGGTTGGTATACGGGTTTAAACGTCGAGTGGGAGGCGTTTAGCGGCGGCTCTCAGCGTGCCGCTGAGATGTCGGCACGGGCGAAAGCCAATATGGCGCAGCAGCAATATGAAGTGAGTTACAAAGATCTGGAGTATCAGATTAACTATCAGATTCAGGTACGTGACTCCTCTTTCCTGCGCGCCGATGATTACGATCGCCTGACAAGTGAAACGGATCGGGTGCGTCGTATGTTCTACGAACAGTGGTATCACCTTGGCAAACGCACCTTGCTCGACGTGCTGACGGCAGAAAACGATCATTTTAATAATCAGCTTTCTGCCATTAACAACCGCTACGACGGCTATATTTCCAACATTAACGTCATTGCCAGCGCCTCCATGCTGCTGTCATGGATGAAAATGAGCTAAGCGAAACAGACGTAATAAAAAGCCAGACCGTCAGTGATGAGGGTCTGGCTTTTTTATGTCTTTCAGAAGGCGACTACCAGGGGGTGTCCTCTCTGCTGATCTCCGCCCAGCGCAGATACATATCGCTCGACATCATAAAATCGGTATGCCATTTCCACCAGGTGTGCAGCGTGTAGTACACCAGACATGGCAGATAGCAAAGCAGGAAATAGACCTCAAACCAGACCTGCCATCCCGAAAGCGTAAGCAGCACGCCGATAACAGCCGACCAGACACATTCCACGCCCACCAGCATCACCAGCCGCAGCCATAATGGTTTCTCAGACAGCGTCCTCCACGGGATTGACGGGGAGAAATAGAGATCAATCTCGTTAAGGAACAGATGGCCCAGAAACACATAGCGTCGGGTAAAGCGCAAGAACAGCAGATTGATTCCCAGCACCACCACGCAGAGCACCACCATGGTAATGATGGCGGTTAAGGTGAAGTAGCGCCCATAGAGATCAAACTGCGCACTGTTGCGTAAGGGGCTGATGGTCAGGAGATTCATCACCACACTCATCACGACAGCAACGGCCACATACTGTGAAAGCTGCGTGTATTTTGCCTTGTCTCTGGCTGAGGCAACGACCTGCTGAATATAGACATGACGCAGTGCGGCAAAGATCCCCCAGATAATCAGCGGCGCCACGAAAACCATGATCAGCAGCGTGATGCCTGGCGTGGTCAGCGCAAGGAAGAGCCCCGTGATGCCCGCGAAAATCAGGATCGAGACGGCAAGCACAACGAACGGTTCGAAGATGATCGAATTCGTTTTCGGGCTCTCTTTGCCGACAAATACCGACAAATCAACATTCTTGACGACGCATTTATAGGCCCAGAAGGCCTTAAGGTCGGCAATGAAGCTATACCCGATCAGCGCGAAAATACCGCTCGCGACCCAGGCATCCTGCCGGGAAAAAGAGAAACCGGCATTTTTCCAGTAAAAGCCCAGCAGGATAAACGTCACGATATAGATAAAAAGCACGTTCCTTTTATCCTGATAGCGGATGAAGGTTAAATAATCTGGAATCATAGCTCGGCCATTACATCCCTAACACTTTTCTGCAGTGCAGGACACGCCCGGCAGAAAAACCGGAAAAATCATTTAGCATCTGTCCCAGATAGGGTTTGTTGCTCATCTCCAGGAACAGCGGCTGGTCTGGATGATGGATGAATCTGGCCATGGAATCGGCCCATTTCACCGTCTGCGTCAGATGCAGGGAGAGGTTCTCTTTGATATTGTCCGGCACCGTTTCGACTCTGGCGGTCACATTCATCAGCACGTCATAGGCTGGCGAGGTGAAGGGCTGTCCCGCCAGGAAGTCACGCATCAATTGCACGCCCTCAGCCATTAAACGGGTATGCCAGGCCCCGCTGACGCCGAGCTTGATCGGCTCATAGCCTTCATCGGCCAGCACTTTGGCAAAATCACTCAGCGCAGACGGGGTCCCGCCAATCACCTGCTGACGCGGGGTGTTGTCGCAGCTGATATCCAGCGCGATCCCGGAACGGGTGATGATGTCACTCAGCGTGGCAAAATCGGCCCCCTTCAGCGCCAGCATCGCGCCTTTCTGCTTTTTACTCACCGCATCCATGGTGCTGGCACGAAAATGCAGCGTACGGAACAGGGTCTCCAGCGAGATCGCGCCTGCCGCGTACAGGGCACTGTATTCGCCAACGCTATGGCCGCAGGCACCCACGACGCGCAGCGCCGGGAAGCGCTCGCGGCAGAGGCTATAAAGCGATACGTTGATCGCCGTAACGGCCAGCTGTTGTACCGTGGTCTGGATCAGCCTGTTCATCGGCCCCTTAAGGCAGAGTCGGCGCAGATCGAGGCCCGACACATCGCTGGCACAATCCCAGATCTGTTTCGTCGTTGCATTGAGATCCCACAGATCGCTGCCCATACCAATCACCGGGTTTCCCTGGCCGGAAAACAGCAGCACCACAGGCTGCGATGGATTATCAAGCGTCATAGTCATTTCCTTATAAGTAATACTTAAAGCCAACATAGCCACCGGCAACATCGCCGAAGAAAGCAAACTCAGAATTTGCGCTACCCAGTGCTGAATAGACGCCGGTATACGCTTCCAGCTGGTCATCAATAAAGGTCAGCGGTGCGCTGATGTGGAGCCCCGACAGGGTGCTTTTATCCATCAGATTGACGACAAAATAAGGCTGCACGGCGATCTGATGCGTGAGCTGCACGCTGGACCAGGCGTTGAGATAGTGTTTCCCCTGCAACATGCCTTTGTTGCCCGTATTGCTGATTTCAGACGCCATCAGGTACTTATAGGAATCAAACGCCCTGTCGAGCGGCGCATAACCTGTCGGCGTATTCAAAAAGGTCATCAGCTCGCGCTGTTTGCGCCATTCCGTGCGGGAGTAGCCTTCGCTCTGGTAATAATATTCCAGGCCGAAAACGTTAAAGGTATCAGTGGTATATTGCCCGCCCACCGCCAGCTCTACGCCATTTTTGTCCTCGGTCTCATACAGCGATGAAGGAAATGCATAGTTCTGGACTTCTGCACTTTTCTCCTCAGAGAGATGACGCCAGCGCTGCTCCCGGTGCCAGGCCATCCCGGCATTCAGGGTCAGCTGTGGGGTGTAGTGATAGCTGTCAGAGACGGCAACCGACTGCAAGTCTCCCAGCAGAATGCGCATCCCCGGCGTATGTTGACGGAAGGCATGTGAGGTATAGCTCAGAAGCCAGGCCTCGCTGCTGTTGCCACGCTGGTTCGCGGACCAGTTGCTGGAGGTCAGATAGTATTTATCGATCGTCGCCAGCTTCGGAATCATGGTCAGCGAGAGCGACTCATCCCGGTTGTCCATTGACAGCGTCGCGGCCCAGGACGAGGACTGATACGCAGTGCGAAGCGCGGGATCGTAAAGCCGCGTCGGTTTGAACCCGGCGTAGTAATGCGGAGTCAGATCGGAAGGTGAGCGCAGGAAAAAGAGACCCTGCTTCGCCTGAAGTTTTCCCACTTCAAGCTGCACGCTGTCTGAAACGGCGTAAACCAGTCTCAGACGCTCAATCAGCAGCTGAGAGCGGCTGTCGTCCTCTTCAAATGCCCCCACCTTACGCGGTGAGTACCAGGTGAGCCCGTAGAGAGACAAATCCAGATCCAGCGCATTATCAACGATCGCGCACTTGCTGGTGAGATTCACGCCCGCGTCATTGTAGATATTGTGTCTGGTATACGGATTTCGGCCGTTAATTCGCCAGTCTGAAATTTGTTTTTTGACCAGCGACACTTGCTCATACAGCGTGACAGTGCTGTTTTTTGCAAAGTCGGAACCGGACAGGCAGTCCGCCAGTGCGCTCACGGGCAGAGCGGAGAGTGCCAGGGTTAACCCCAGTAATGTGCGTTTCAATTGGCACCTCGCTGAATAGACTCGCGAGTAAAGTGGGATTCGGGCAAGGACTCCAGGCGAACATCGCTGTACTCCATCACGGAGTAGCTGTTGCCGTGACGGGCCTCCTTCACAATAATTTTCATCGGACGCATCTTCCCTAATACCATCTCAAAATCCTGGTACAGCACTTCTTTCATCAATTTATTATCCAGAGAGTAATACGACGCTTTAAAAGGACGGTTCTCCCCCTCTTTTTCAACGTAATAGATGACTTTTGGCCACGTGACGTCATCCGTTTTGCGCACCAACTCCAGCTTATAGCACTGCGTATCGCCGCATGCTTCCTCGCCCAGCAGCGTGGCGTGGTAGGCATACTCAAAATTGGTGACAATGACGTCGCCATTGGAAATTTGTCCAATCAGGCGCTGCTGGCGCGAAACGGGCACCGGTCGACGCAGTTCTGGCGTGTAGAACCAAAGATCGTACCAGTCAGAGAGCAGCACTTTGCCTTTGTCCCGCGGGGGATAAATAAAACGCGCCAGCGAACGGGCATCGGCTTTCATTCCCCCTTCGGGTTTCATAAAGCGCATGGAAATATCCAGCACCTGCTTATTGTCAGGCTGAGATGCGCCCGACTTATATTCATAAATGGTCAGGGTGTAGCGAAAAGGTTTATTCGGGGAACGAACCTCATCGGCACGACGAATAATCTCTGATGCTTCGTTATCCACCGGCGCTGATAATACCGCCGAGGAAAACAGGCACAGACAAAAGAGCAGTTTTGTGATGACAACGCGTTTCATATCGCTTCCTTACGAAAATTTAAAAGCATCTGAAATATTCAGCCGTGAAGCACGTAATGCAGGCAGCACAGAGGCGCCGGTTGCGGCCAGGATCGGTAATACGAGGGTTATCCAGGTCAGTGCTACGCTGTCGGTTTTAATAAAGGCCGTATAGCCCAGCGATTGCCCCGGTGACGGCGGCATCGCAATACCGTAAAGATTGATGGCAGAGGCAATGGCATAACCTGTCGCCAGACTGCCAAGGGCGCCGATAAGACCAATGAAAATCCCTTCCAGTAAAAACAGCCGGGTGACGTGCAGGGGTTTCAGGCCAATCGCCCTGAGGGTGGTTATTTCCCGGGTACGTTCGATAATATTCATGGTCATCGAATTGCCGATCATAAAGATCACGATCAATCCGACGATGAGCTTAATGAAGAAATAGATCCCGGATAATAAGCCTTCGACTTGCTGATAAAAGATCGAGGTCTCTTTCCAGTCTTTGACCAGCAGCGGTAAATGATGCTTCGCAATAAACTGGCGCAGTTTGGCGCTAAAGACGGCGGTATCGTCGTCCTTCAGCAGGATTAATACCTTACTGACGCTGTTGGTTCCCATGATGCGCTGTGCGGTATCAAGCGGGATTTTCATCGCCACATCATCGTAATCCTTAATACCGGACTCAAAGATGCCGCGAAGCTTCATCGATAACGCGCCCTGCCCGCCCTCGGTATTCACCACCAGCACATCCAGCCAGTCGTCGTAGTGGGCATTGAGCGTTTTCGCCAGCCCACTGCCCAGCGTGATTTCGTCGGTACGCACCCGGGAGAGATCGCTGCCGGAAATTAATTTATCAAACGATCCCAACTTTAACGCGGGCAGCGGCTCCACACCCAGGGCGGAAAAATAGCTGGACGTTTCGCTTTCATATTGCGAAATCACCCCGGTAAATTCCAGCTGACCGGACAGCGTCGAAATATGCGGTGCAAGATCCGGATCGTTGAGAATCGCCTTTTTCAGGGATGCATAATCGGCAATCAGGCTTTTGTTTTTATTCGACGTCTGGAAATAATTTTCATTATAAATTTGCACGTGACCAATATTGGTTCGAATCGTTTGCTCTTTCAAAATCCAGAAAGAGTAATCGATAAACCCGCCATACAGAAAAATCGACACGCCACCGAGCATAATGGCGGCAATGGTTGAATAAGATCGTCTCTTGTGGCGAAAGAGGTTTAAAAAAGCAAACTTCACATCCCGCGAGCGGAATAATACGCACCAGAGGACAAAAATCAGAATCAGTACAACAACACTATTCGCTAACACCATAACCCCGGACATTTAGTTCCCTTTCACCAGCGGTAACAAGACCTCTGTCACTTCGTTGATATCCCACTCTGGCGCGTCGCCAGAAGCCAGTGGTAATGCAGAGTTGGCGTGATGCAGTTCTGTTTGCGCCAGCAGCGCGTCTGCCTCGGCGGTACGGTTACAGCTCAACAGCGCGCGATAACGCATTTCGTCAATGTGCTTCATCAACCCGGCATTGAATACGTCAGGGCTTTTCGCCATCTGTTCCGTATCTTTTAACGTCACCACACAGCGGCCAATATCGGCTGGCAGGTACGCGTCCACACGGGCACGCATGTAGCGCACCCGTTGATTGCCCTCGTAGAGGTCCACCGCTTCATCGAGATAGAAAAAGCCCGTTTTGCCATACTCAGACGCCCGAATGACGTCATTGGTATTGAGGGCATGCTCCGCCTGGCGCAGCATGCCGTAGGCATAAAAAACCAGCGACAGCGCGTTATCATTGGCCTTGTATTCGGTAAACAACGCACGGGTGATATCGGCTAGCTTATCGGCCTGCGTCGGGAAGCCATTTTTTATCACCTGCTCAGCCACGGGGGCCGCGGCGGCTTTAACGCTCCCGGCATAGGCCATGCAGATCAGCAGCCAGCAGAGAATGAAGAAATTACGATTGTGAATCATGAACTAATACTCCGTCCTTAATTTCAACCACACGCCGCGCGCGCTCTTTCAGCTGGCTTGAGTGCGTCGAAATAATGAAAGTGGTGCGTGTCTCCCGGTTGATTTTCAGCAGCAGATCGAGAATGGCCTCACCGGTGACCAGGTCGAGGTTTCCGGTTGGCTCATCGGCAATCACGACCTGAGGGTCATGCGCCAGTGCACGGGCAATAGCCACACGCTGCTGTTGTCCACCCGAAAGCTGGCCCGGCTTACGTTCGGTATATCCCGCCAGTCCTACGCTCTCGATAAAATGCAGCGCCCGCTCTTTCGCCTCTTTTTTGCCAATGTGCCCATTCAACACCAGCGGGTAAAAAACGTTATCAAATACGCTCAGCACGGGGATGAGGTTAAAAAACTGAAATATGAACCCCAGATGCTTGCCACGAATTTCTGATAATTGTTCTTCCGGTAAATTGTTGAGTAATTTTCGTAAAAACATCACCGAACCAAATCCCGGCTTATCAATACCCGACAGGATATTTAACAGCGTACTTTTACCGCTGCCGGAGGGGCCGCACAGTGCCAGAAATTCGCCTTTCTCTATTTCAAGATTGATATTTTTCAGGGCATCGACTTTGCCTTCGCCCGAGCCATAACTCTTATAGATATTGTTCAGCGATATCATTGGGAGTTCTTTAATCATTCCGCTCATGGGGGTGTCGTTATTCCTTGCAATAGTCAATGTCGAAATAGCTGTAACCGAACTGTTTATCGGGAACGACAGTTCTTAATTTTCCCGCAAAATGAGGAGCCTGCTGGAGATACGCAAAGCTTAATGCTGGCGTCAGACAGCCACTGGCACCAAAGGTATCGACCAGATCTAGCGTCTTTTGCGGCGCAACGGTTGAGCGAGACAGCATCTCTTTACGCAGACCGGCAAACGCCACGCGATCAGCTGCCTGCATGTCCTCAAGGGTATCGGCCATCACGTATTGACCGCCGTTCACCCGGATTGCACTTTCATGCTGACTAAAGATGAAACAGCCCGCGCGCTCAACGGTTAAATTGACATCCTGGGCTTTCCCCCTGCGCTTCTCTCCCCACTTCAGCGCGATATCTTCGTCCGAAAACACCAGCACCGGGATCGCACGGTAGGCGGCGCAGATCACCACGT
This sequence comes from Enterobacter cloacae complex sp. 277I4, assembly GCF_050031465.1. Classification (NCBI taxonomy): domain Bacteria; kingdom Pseudomonadati; phylum Pseudomonadota; class Gammaproteobacteria; order Enterobacterales; family Enterobacteriaceae; genus Enterobacter; species Enterobacter cloacae complex sp. 277I4. The sequence continues at coordinate 984,472 of NZ_JBLGWC010000001.1, read as the reverse complement.
AATCAAACACATCCCAGCTCAGATAATCCTTTGCCAGACTCATGGCCTGGATGAAGGATTGCCTTTCACCCCGGATTTTGCACGTCGGTGAATTCACAGAGAATTTCTTCACCAGGTTTTTTGGCAGCGTATCAATCATTGAGATGTGTAATGCGCTGGAGATATTTTCAAACGGCCCGGATTCCCCCCAGGAGTCGACATAAATAAATGCCGTACGCTGCTTTAGCAGCTTCATTCGCTCTTTCGCCGGCAGCGCCATGAGCGCGTCATCCGCCGCTTGCTCCATCGCATCCAGGTATTTTTGATACTGAGGATTGCGGATCATCTCACCGGCATATAACTCCGGCTGCGTACCAAAACGTTTCAGACCCCAGCCGTTTGCATGGGTTGATTTGAGCGCTTTATTAAATAAATGCGACTCCCACGCGTTTAGCCAGCTGGGCTGATAGAAATAAAATTTATCTTCCGGCTCAATGAGCGAAAATGAGGATAAATACATGTTACTCTCCATGATCGTTCAACAGCCTGGATGACCCGTAGACATGACGGCGCCAATAATGGATCCATCCACGCCAACCCCGACTTTAAGCAGGTGGTTTTTGTGATGACCAATAACGCCACGGTCAATCAAAACATGCTGAGCAACGGCATCAATAATGGTGTCATTACCAACGGGGGAAATAAGCTCCTGCTGGGTGAGCGAATGATGACCAATAATTAAATCGACAATCCCAGAGCCGGTGGCGGTATAGCCAATCTGGCCTTTATAAGCCAGAACCGGAACCGGATGTCCTTCCGTCAACATCGCTATTGCTTTGGCTTCCGCTTTATCGCTGACGGATGAACCGTTACCGTGAGGGATAATCGCGCACAGTGCCTCAACGTCCAGTTCGGCTTTTTTCATTGTGGCCTGCATCACTTTTAAAATATTGGTGCTGAGCCATGAGCTGTCGTTGCTTCTGCCTGCGCTGATTTGGGTATAGGTTGTTTGCAACCGCACGCCGCCCTTCGCCTTTCTGGCGCGACGGTGGCGGGAATTTTCCAGCAGAATGGCGCTATAGCCTTCCGCAAAAAGCACCCCCTGGCTGTTTTCACCAAAGGGCTGAACAAGATGGCTATCCAGCATGGATTGCGTATCCAGAAACCAGATATCCTGCGTTTTAATTTTTGAGCAGTTCACCACCAGGACAATATCTACGCCGCCATGCTCGATGGCCTGGCAACCTAAATGCACGGCTGTCATGGATGAATTACTGGTGCAATTCATATTCGGGGGTAAATACTGCAGGTTATATTTACGCGCAAGGTGACCGGCAATACGATCCTGCGACATATTATCCACATGCAGCTGCATTAATGATTTTGAAAGATAAATATCTTCCACATCATTTTTGTTATAGAAACTCTTAAAGGCCATGCCATCGACCCGCGGGCCAATACCGGTTAAATAAACCCGGGCATTGCACCCGGCCAGCCATTGAACATCCAGGTCGGCCTGGTCGAGTGCATCGTCAATCAGACGATAAAGCAGATCTAATGCGCTATCATCCGTATGATCCAGCGTGGCAATATGTTTATTGCCATCGAACCCACATTTAATTGCCTCGTCGTCGGATTTAAACCAGGGCTTTCTTTCAACGCGTTTGCCCAGCTTCAGATTTTGAATAAGCTGAAGACTGTCTTCGGCAAACGGCAGACAAGAACTGAACCCCGAAATGATAGCGGCATTATCCACAATATTATCCTTTAATCACAAACGCGTAGTAGTTACCGCCTTCCGTCGCACCCACCAGCAATACGTGCTTCAGGGCAAGTTTTAACGGTTCACGAACGAAGTTAATTCGCTTATCGAAAAACTCGACGGTATGAGGAATAGCGGGAACCGCCTGCGTCTTAAAACAGTCAATGATGACGGCCAGGTTAAGCAGTCCGGCAGCAGACGCGACAAAGCCAAAGCAGGCGTTGTAGTTCACGACCGGTACGTCCGGTTTTGCCTGGGCGAAGGTGGCGTAAATCGCATCGATTTCAATGCGTGAGCTCTCATCGCTACCGTTGCTGGTACCACAGACCAGGTCGATCTCCTGCGCCGTTACGCCGGCATCCGCCAGCGCACGGGCGATAGCCAGCGCCATGGAGGAGGATTTCTCGTCCCGCTGAGAGGCATCAAAATAGCTGTTGCTACAGGCTTTACCGTAACCTGCCACTTCCGCCAGCACTTCTGCACCACGCGCGGCTGCACGCTGCGGATCTTCCAGCAGCAACATGCAAGCACCTTCGCCAGGAATGTAACCCTTCGGATCGTTACCGTAGATCTGATATTCCCTGGCGTCGGAGGTCATATGCAGCTTGCGGGTAACGGCGTCCATATAGAGTGACATGGACGGGAAATACTCGTCCGCGCCGCCCACCAGCACCTGCGGCTGCAGATCCTGACGCACGATTTCGTAGCCGTAGGTTAATGCGCCTAATGCCGCATTCTCGCCGGTCGCCAGCGTAGTGGTGTAGCCCTTGATCCCTTCCGAAATACCGCAGAACGTCGGGATGGAGTTCATCAACGATCCCGGGAATTCAGAGGTTCTGACTTTACGTGGGTCTGGCTTAAGGCTCTGCAGATATTTGTAGGTCGTCTCCTGCGGGCCACTGGACATTCCCATGACCATACCAAGCTCATCGCCATCACGCTTGATTTTACGCTTCGCCTGCTCCAGCGCTTCGGACAGGGCAATCAATGCGAACGTACCGCCACGCGTGGCCTTGCGAGGGTCAAAGCGGCGCAGATGTTTACGCGGTTCCAGCCCGGAAACCTGGAAGGTTTTAAAGTGTTCATTCGCTTCCGGCAGCGTTTCGGCCAGCGCGTTGAAATCGTCACCAAACAGCGCTTCGAACTGACGGGTGGTTTCCAGCACATCCAGTAACTCTTTTGCCTCTTCCAGCGTGTCTTCCGGGAAGGTGACGCCGCCCAGCTCAACGGTATGGTTCTGTTGCCATACGTTGTCGAGGATCTCGTGAACGGTGTGACCAATCGCGGAAACAGCACCCAGGCCGGTGATCGCCACGCGCTTTTCGTCGTAGGTACTGATCGGGATCGAACAAGGCTCCATGCTGATAATCATGCTGCAGTTGTTACCGCCGAAGGCATAATTGTTCTTCATGAAGAGGTTGATTTTCTGGTCACGGAAGTCGTTTGGTACGTAATCCAGATCGCAATTTGGACGCGCGTTGGTGAAGTTCAGCGTCGGCAGCACGCGGTTATCCGGCAGCGTGACCAGGCAGGCGATCAGTTCGACGATCCCCGCCGCGCCGATGTTATGACCAAAATAAGACTTGGTAGAGCTCACCAACAGTTTCTCATTGTTGGCAAACACCTTTTTCATCGCCAGCGTTTCGATACGGTCGTTGGCTTCTGTTCCGGTACCGTGGGCGTTGACGTATTCGATCTGATCCGGGGTGACGCCGGCATTTTCCATCGCCTTATGCATCACCTGTACCGCGCCGCTGGCGCGTGGATCCGGTCCGGTTTCGTGGAACGCATCGCAGGAGGTGGCATAAGAGAGAATTTCACCGTAAATGGTGGCGCCACGTGCGACAGCATGTTCGTACTCTTCAAGCACGATCGCCCCAGCCCCTTCACCGATGGACATACCCGAATTGCCGGAGAACGGCGTGCAGGCGTCCGGATGCATCACGTTCAGGGCATAAAAGCCCGCGAAGGTGGGCAGGTAGATAGGTTCTGTCCCGACGGCCAGCATGGTTTTGCTTTTGCCGTTCTGGATGTAGTCAAACGCCATGCCGACCGCGTTAGGGCTGGCCGTACAGGCGGTCGCGACCAGTTCAACACCGCCCTGTAACCCAAGCAGCGTGGAGACGCTGGAACAGCAGGAGGAGAAACCGCCAGAGAACAGCGCCTTACGCAGGGAAAAGTCTTCCATGCGTTGCTCAAACAGCGGCAGAAATGCCTCGGTCCCGGCAGATGACACGCCAACAATTAAACCGGTTTCTTTGAGGTGCGCTTTGTTCTCAGCCAGTCCCGCCTGATTGAGCGCATCTTTACCCACTTTGTAGGCCCAGAGTGCGGCATTATCCAGGGAGGCGATAACGTCGTCCGGTAATTCCGAATAGTCAATGTCATGCAAGACTTCAGCGGCTCTGGCGTTTTCAAACCATTTTGAAAAACGCACGCTGTCCGTGACGCCATTTTTTTTATTCAGTAAGGCGTTTCTGAAATCCTGCAGGTTTTCAGCCAGCGAAGAGAGAATACCGATCCCGGTAATGACAACCCGTTTTCTGTTTGTCTTCATAAATATATGTACCGCCATGTACAGGCAATGAGCAGCGAAAAGGATCCGTGGTGTTATTCCCACGGATTCGCTTCTCGCTGTTTCGATTAATAATTACAGTGCGCTTTTCGCTTTAGAGGCATCCACAAAACTGTGTTCAGTTGGATTAACCAGCATGCTCAGGTTATAAATAAATGGCATACCTTTGGTTTTCGCAGCTACCGTTTCAGAGCGCGTTTGAATAGCAAAGCCGCTAATATCAGACCATGCATATTCATTGTCGATCAGCGCCAGAGCAATAAAGCACTGCAGGGCTGGAGAATAGATAGCCTTAGCGACTTTCCCTACCACCTGACCCTCAACCAGTACGTTATCGCCGGATTCAATGCCCGAACATTCGCCCTCGACAATCATGCCGATCACCTTGCGTGCGCCTTCGCGGTGAGAGAGCTCTTCGGCCGCGTCTTTACCCACAAAGCCCTCTTTGTCGTACTGCACAGCCCATTGCAGCTGCAGCTCTACCGGATTGAGGTTGTACTCAGCCCACAGCGCGTCATCCCAGCCTGGGTTTTCGATACGTACAATTTTCTGGTAGTCCAGCCCACCGGTCTGCAGCAGGTATTTGCCGCCGTGCTCCAGCAGTTGCTGCCACTGATCCAGCAGCTGTTCCTGCTGGCCAACAACCATATAGGCGAATTCACCGTGTTTACCGCAGCGGAATACCATCAGCTCGTCGTCGGTATTCATGTACTCGTAGTAAGGCAGACCAATCACGTCGAAACCGTGGATTTCAGACATCAGCTCCCAGGAGTACGGCCCTTCTACCATGATCGCGCCCCAGTTCTGCTCGCGCATGTCAGCTATTTCAGGGGTTTCCTGGATATCCAGTTCGTCGGCTTTTTCCAGAAGGGCGTTCAGGCCAGCGATAATTTCCACCGCCGGAATGTTCTCGGACATGATGTAGTAGCCGTCGGATGAGCAGAGCACATACACATCACCGCGCACCGTACCGTCTTCATTCAGTACCAGCGAGTAGATCCCTTGCTCGTCACGGATAATTGAAACATCGGCAGAGACATAATAATTCACCAGTGCCCAGGCATCATCACCCATCACGCTGACAATGGACATATGTGAATAGTCCACCAGCAGGGCATTTTCACGTACGGCTTTATATTCCACCATCGGATCGTGATAGGCAGAAGGAACGTTGGCATTGTTGTAAATGCCCATTTTCGCATTGTTTTTTAAATGAAAATCATAAAGAGACTTCATAACGTGATCCTGTTATTCGCAATGATAAATTAAGCTTTTTTCTTCTGGATGATAAACGTCGCCAGATTGTTGATACTTCTCATATAAGAAGGATCATCGCTTTCGCTCACTTTGATATCGAAAACTTTATCCAGCATGACCACGATTTCCGTTGCATCAACGGAGTCCAGTTTTAAACCATTACCAAACAGGGCGGTATCATCATCAATTTGAGACTCATCGCGCTGAATATTTAAACGCTGAATAATCTCAGTTTTAATTGTCATCAGCACGTCCTTGCGCTGGTCAATTTCGTTTTTCATTGTAGACATGGTTTTAACTCTCTCAGGGGTTTACTTTGTTTCGCGGAAATTAATAATGGTGCCATGGCTAATTAACCGCTTACCGACGTTAGCCGTCACGGAATAATGCTTAAAGCCATGGGCATCAGAAAATGCCAGCTTGCTGGTCACTTCAATCGAATCACCTGGGTAGGCAATATCTTTAAATTTCAAATTCTGGGCCGCCAGAACACCGCGAACCTGCGCGCGGCGCGTGCGAATGATCTCCCGCATCTCGTCACGCTGAATGAGCGCATGAATATCGCGTAACGATTTCAGTTCCGTACCGTATGTCTGGTTGTAGATATCGCAAATATCGGTGAGGAACGAGAGGTACTCGCTGGCCTGACCAAAAATCTCAGAAATAATAACCCCAGGCATGATCGGATCGTCCGGGAAATGCCCGAGCAAATAGGGCTCGTTGTAGGTGATGTGTTTGGTCACCTTCACAAAGCCATTTTCGCCATATTTGAAGTCATCAATTCTGTCGACCATCAGCAGCGGCTGACGCCAGCCGCCCATTTCCAGAAAGATCTTCGAGGGGATAACGTATTTAGACATAAATCACCGCATCACCAGGCCGCCATCGATAACGATGGTTTGACCCACAATGTAGCTGGAGGCAGTGGAGCCCAGATAAACGACGGTATTGGCAACCTCGTCGCATTTACCCAGACGACGCAATGGAATAGATGCCGTTACGCCACGCACCACCGTGCGGGATACTTTTTTCACCATTTTGGATTCAATCATCCCCGGCGCGATGGCATTTACGCGCACGCCATACGGCGCCAGTTCCGCCGCCAGCGTGCGGGTGAATCCCAGGATTGCGCCCTTCGACGCGCTGTAGTTCGCCTGCCCGACGCTTGGGATAATGGCCGCAATGGACGCCACATTGATGATGGCCGGGTTTTCTGCGGAGCGCAGCAGCATTAAGGCTTCTTTCGTCAGACGGAAAATACTGAACAGGTTGGTGTCTACCACCTGGCTGAAGTCATCAAAGCTCATCGAGGCAAACAGGCTGTCTTTTACAATCCCGGCGTTGTTAACCAGCACATCAAGCTTGCCCGCTTCCTCGGTCAGGCGTGAACAGAGTGCAGTGACACTCTGCGCATCGGCGAGATCGCACTGAATGACAGTGAGCTTGCTTCCTGCCGGATGCGTTTCTTTCAGTTCCGTTAATTGCGTGGCATTGGATTTATACAGCGCATAAACATCGCAATTCTGGTCAAGGAATTTAGCGCAGATCGCCAGGCCAATATCACCACTGGCGCCGGTGACCAGAACCGTCTTTTCCTTAAGATCATTATATTGATACATAATATTCACAATTAGTTAGGTTAATAAAGTATGACAACGGCTGTCGCATAGTGCTGACAATGCGAAATACTGAGCGAGGCATTCGCCATCTGCTTTTCAATAAGCAGCTCTTTGACTCGCCCAGAGAAAATCAGATGGGGACAACCCAGTTCGTCATGGTTTATTTCAATATCCTTAAAGGTGATGCCGTCGCGATATCCACAGCCAAGCGCCTTAACAACCGCCTCTTTTGCGGCCCAGAAACCTGATGCGCGCTCATAGTTAGGATCTTCCCGGTTAATTTTTATATTTTCGTGCGGGGTAAAGACGCGCTGTAAAAAATCGCTTTGCCAGTTTGTTATCGCTCGCTGTATGCGCGAAACTTCCACAATGTCCGTGCCGATACGCATTTATCGTGCTTCCCTTTCAAAGCTGATAAGAAAGATTCAGATTAAAATTAAATTTATTCACGTCCATGCTGCCAGGATATTTAACCGGCATGGAGACTGATGAATCGTACGCCAGGCTTTTCACATTCCCCTGAATACCCAGGGTGCTGCCGACGATAATCTCTTCGCCATGGACACTGTCCCGTCTTATATGACCGGCATCTACGCCAACATAATAATTTGCGTTCATTCCTCGCACCGGGCGATAAAATGTATTTTGCAGGTAGTACCCGCTGTTCCCGGTCAGGCCAACGCTGTTTTCAAACCCGCGCACGCTCCAGCGATCGCCCATCGTCATTTGATCCTGCAGCGTCAGCTCACGCGGTGCGTATTGCGCCAAAAAAAAAGCGCTATAGGCGGTTTGAGAAAATTGTCGGGTATAGCGACTTTCCACATTCACCAGCTGACTGACGGGACTGACATTGCCATACACCATATCCGGCGTTTTTTCGGCGCCGAACCAGGTGACAAAACGCTGCCAGGATACCGTTGAATCCCATTGTGCATTTGCCAGCTGCTGCGTGTAATTCACGCCAAACCTGACGTTATCCATGTCACGCTTCTGTAAGACAAGTTCCTCGCCATTAAGGGTATAGCTGGCTTTTCGACGGATCAGCTCGGCATTCCCCGTCACCTTCCGGCTTTTATCCCGGTAGACCGTGCGCGTCGCCTTCACGCTGCCGTACTCACTCTTACCGGCGTAATCCACCGTGGTGTAATAGAGCGGTATCGCCTGACGTGACTTGCTGCTGCTATAAAACAGCGAATAGTTCCAGTAGCCTACCGGCAGGGCATAGTAACCACTTACACTCTGATACTGACCCGTTGTGCTCTTCGTTCCGGCGAGATAAAACAGATCGCTAAACCGGGCGATGTTATAGAGATAGCCCACCACAGAGGTCAGGTGTTCTCCTGTCGCTTTATCGCCCCAGTTGTTATAGCTCGCCCGCACGCTCCACTGTTTTTCCCGGTTGGTGCTGATGCGAATGGTGCTATACCCGTGCTTCGTACCCGGCTCGATATTGATCTTCACATCCACGCCGGGTTCTTGCTGCAGGTTTTCCAGACCCTGCTCGATATCGCGAATATTAAGGATGTCTTCTTTCGCAAACGGCAGCATCCATGGATTAATATCATTATGCTCGACAATAATTTTTTCTATTTTCCCCGCATTGACGTCAAGCTTCAGCGTGCCAGACGAAATATTCTGCGAAGGGATCGTAATGCGGGTCGTGATGTAACCGGCATCGATATAAAAATCCTGTAACGCGGCGGCGATTTTCACCACACCGATGCTGCCCACGCAGCGTCCGACGATCTCTTTTTTTATCGCCTTTTCGGTTTTACGTTTCAAAAAATCATTATCAAGAACAAGTGCTTTAAGGGTAAAACAGTTTTTCTCCTCAGGTAATTTGTCCAGTCTAAATACTTTACGTTCGGTGCTGGAGAAAACATCCTGCCGATACACCTTGTGTTCTTTGAAAGTATTTAGATCTGCATTTTGCTGCTGTTTAATCAGGGCATTAATATCGTCAACTGCAAACGCTTGAGACGACATTACCAGCAATGACAGTAAAAATTTAAATCGCAGTTCCATTCACTTTCTCAGAAAAAAAGGCAGCAGGGTCTCGTGCTGACTTTGCGCTATCAGACAATAGCTGCTGCCTTTTGTTACACCTTTAGATTACATACCAACAATCGTGCCGGTATTGGTCACTTTATTGGTAATCAGTTCCATACCGTATAAGCCACCAAATACTGCATCCTGACCGCTGTTTGTCACGTTATTCGCAGTGACACCCGCAACGCCATAAGTCAGCATATTGAGGTAGTTATAGATATTCCCTGCTGTTTTCACAGACAGCGTATAATCGCTCACAATATTACCGCGGTTGTTAATGTCGGCACCGGCATTAATCACGATATTCTGTGCAAGGATATTGCCGTTGGCATTATTGGTAACATGACGCTGAGTATCAATTTTCGCGCTGGCCACACCCACGATGTCTTTAAAGTTCTCAACACCGTTCAGGGCATTAATCGCCAGAGCGTTACCTGAAGAGATTGCATTGCGGTTAGTCAGTGCACCTTTCAGGATAGTGAAGTTCAGATCGCCTTTACCGCTGATCCAACCGTAGTTGGTGACGTTGTTATCAACCGTCAGATTGAGATTCTTATCTGACGCGATAACGCCGGTCGCCGTGTTGCTCTCCATGCTGCCATCGCTGTAGTTGTTCAGCGTACCCGCAGTGATATCCAGGTTGCCTGCACTGTAGGTAGTGGCATAGTTGTTATAGAACGTACCGGCCGCTTTGATGATGGCGTCAGCGCCGCTCACCAGCATAGCGCGGGTGTTGTCCAGCGTCCCTTTAGACAGCACGCTCAGCGCACCGTTATCAGCGATGATGCTACTGTTGTTGTTATAGACGTTTTGACCGGAAACAGCGACACCTTCACGGCCAATCATGCCACCCACATCGCCCGTCACACCGAAGGTTTCGCCATGATTACGTACGAAGTTGTTACCGTCACGGTTTTCAACATTCCCTGCCGCGTTCACGGAGAGCTTTTTGTCCGCCACGATCATGGCAGTGTTGTTGTAAACCGCACCTTTTGACTCGACGGTGACATTCTTACCGGCAATCAGACCGTTGTTGTTATCAACGGTGTTGGCAGCCAGTGTGATATCACCCGTCTGAGAAAGGACGGAACCACGGTTGCTGTCGAAATACCCCGTCAGCGCCAGATCGATATTGCCGTAAGCGGCAACCCGACCGTAGTCGTTGTTCAGACGGTTCGCTTTCAGCGCAATATCGCTACCGGACAGGAGCTGGCCGTAGTAGTTATCTACGGTGCCACCCGCATTGATAGTGATATCGCCAGTCTCAGAGCTGATTTCGCCGCGGCTGTTGCTCACATTCCCGGCCGCTGTCAGCGTGACATCACCCACCGCTTTGATTTTACGCGAGGCGTTATCAATGTTATTGGCACTTAACGCAATGTCACCATAGCTGATCATATTCAGATCGTTATAGATATTGCCTTTAGCGCTCATCGCCAGGCTGCTGTCAGCGACGATATTGCCACGGTTGTTAATATCATAGACCGCAGAGATCGTGACCTTATCACCCACCATATTGCTGTTGGAGTTGTTGGTCACACCACGCTGGCTGTTCACCACCAGATTCTCGCCCGCGGCGATATCTTTCAGGTTTTCAACCCCGGTCTGTGCAGACACGGTCAGAGACTTCTCAGCGGAGAGCGTATTACGGTTAGTTAAAGAACCGTTCAGAATATTGAGAATGGCATCACCGAGGCTGCTGATCCAGCCATAGTTGGTGAAGCTGTTCTTCACATTCATGGTCAGTTTTTTATCTGCCGCGATAACGCCAGTCGCGTTGTTATCTTCCAGCGCACCGTTGCTGTAGTTGCTCACGCTGTTGGCATCAATCAGCAGGTCGCCCATGCTGTAGATGGTTGCGTAGTTGTTCGTCAGAGTGCTTCCCGCTTTGATGGAGGCATCCCCGCCGCTGACCAGCAACGAACGCGCGTTATCAATGCTGCCTCGTGCCTGCATTGTAAGCGGGCCATTTTCAGCAATGATGCGGCTTTCGCCGTTATAGATATAGTTCCCGGACAGCGAGACACCTTCTTTACCAACCATACCGCCGTTCTGCTGCGGCATGCCGAAGTAGGTACCAAATGTGGATCCGAAATCGATACCGTAACGGTTTTCGATGTTATCGCCTGCAGTGACGCTCAATACCTTACTGGCAACGATGAACGCGGTATTGTTGTTCACCCCTGCGTTGGCATTAATGGTGACGTTTTGTCCCATAATGAAGCCACCGCGGTTGTTCAGGGCATTCGATGCCAGGGCAACATCCCCTTCTTCAGAGCTGAAGACGCCGATGTAGTTGGTGATGTTTCCACCCACTGCGGCACTCACACCGGTACGACCCGCAACACCGCCGTTGTCGTTACGCATAGAGGCCGCTTTGGCAATAACCTTGCTGTTTGAGTTCAGTTTGCCCGAGTAGTTATCAATCGCGCCGGCACTTTCAAGGGAGATATCGCCATTTGACGCCATCTGCCCACCGTTGTTATTGATGCTGTTCGCGGCAATCTGCACGCCCTTCTCAGCGATAATGCCTAACGAGTCATTGCTGGCGGTATCTGCGGTTTTGGTCGCGCCGTTGTTAATCGTACCTTTCGCGGCAATCTTGGTGAAACCGCCCGCAGAACGGATCATGCCCCGGTTGTTATCGACGTTACCGCCGCTCACCACGTTCACATCGCCCAGGGAGTCGACTAAACCGCTGTTGTTGTTCACAGCAGCAGATTCAAGACCCACATACCCGCCCTTGATCTGGCCGTTGCTGTTATTCAGGGTACCGGTTTTTAACGCCACGATACCGGCTTCAATACCGACAGTATTCCCTTTACCGTAGTTGGTTAAGGTGTTGCCGTTGGTATCCGCAGCCAGCATGCCTGCCGCCGCCATTTTGCCGTTGGTGTTATCAATGGCGCCGCTATTGACATAGAGGTCTCCCATTGTCGAAATGTTGCCTGAACGGCTGTTGTTGAGGCTGTTTTTATTGGTGTCCAGCGCGATGGTACCCACAGAGGTAATATCCCCGGTGACGTTGCTCAGTGCGCCGTTGGTTTTAATATTGATCTGACCAGAGGACTCAATGCGCGCAGTGTTGTTCAGCAACTGACCGTTAGCGTCAATATTTACGCCGTTGATGCCACCCGCAATAATGCCCTGGTTACGCACGCCGACCCCGCTTTCGGTGCTGACGAGGTTAATCTTATTGGCATACATACCGCCCAGCGCAGCAACGTCAATGCTGTTGGCATTACGCGTTCCGGCTGCGGTTACTGAACCGGTCACCTGACCTGCAGCGTTAACGTAGTTATTACCGGCGACAACGTTCAGCTCGTTAGCTGTGACTTTATCGGTCACGACAACATTGCGAGACAAAATTTCCGTCGGGCTGGCGTTATTCAGTTTACCCAGCGTAATGGTGCCACCGTTAACAGAATAACCGGCTAACTGATCGTTCTGAATATCCGGCGTACCGGTTGTCAGGGTCAGTTTACTGGTGTTAATGGCGCCGCCACCGTTAACGGTAATACCGTTCGGGTTAGCAATAATTAAATCGGCTTTATCACCGGCCACTTCCATCATGCCGTTAATCGCAGAGGCATTTTTAGACGTGACTTCGTTCAGGATGACTTTCGCCGTCCCGGACGTCAGGTTGCTGTTCCCCTGAATTTTACCCGCCAGAACGGTATTTGATTCAGTCATGCTGTTATTGAAGATAAGCCCATTCTTATCAACGTTTAAGTTGTCATAGACATTATGAGAAAGCCCCTTATCGTTGGCTTTATTAATGTTAATGACAGGCACATTCCCGGCAGTATAAACCACGCCGTTCTTGATGTTGATCTCTGCTGAGTGCGCAACAAATGGCAGAGCGAGTAGCACAGAAGCGGCAACAGGATGCCACTTCAACTCGAGTTGAAAGACTTTATTTTTATTACTATTCATTTAATCGACTCTTTATTTCGGAATTATTACATTTTTTCAAAATATAACATCACCACTCTAAATAACTACTTCACATCCGTTGATTACTGTTTATCCCCCCTTGTGGTTCCCTGATGGTTCATTAATTTAGATTTTAAGAGCATTACTTGATATTAATTCTGGCATTTTTATCTGGAATTAGCATTCAGACTGCATAACATAAAGGGAACTTTTAACCAGGAACAAGTCCACAGGCATTAGGAATATTATACATTCCCGGCCTGTCAAGACTTATTCCTTATAAGATGAGAGATGAATTACTCCTGATATGAGTAATCGCCATAGCTATAGGTGGCCGAAGCGCGTTTTTCAACGCCGTTGAATATGACCCCCTGGATGGCAATCCCGTTTTGATTGAATCGACGCAGCCCCGCTTCCACCTCCTGGACCGAGTTCTGTTCGAATCTGACGACCATCAGAGACGTTGAGGCAAATCGGCCAATAATCGCGGCATCCGTGACGCTCAGAATAGGCGGCGTATCGAGAATAATGACATCGTATTGCGCTGAACAGGCGTCAACGAGTGTCTGGAATTTCTCCGTCATAAACAGCTCGGCGGGGTTATTGACCATTCTTCCCCGTCCAATAAAATCGACGCCCTGGTACTCTGTCTCTTCTATCCCCTGGGACACCGCCACATTCGCTGAGAGATAATCGGCAAGCCCGGCATGGCCTTCCGCCTGGGAGAAGATGCTGTGCAAATATCCCCTTCTCAGATCGCAATCAACCAGCAGCACCCGTGAACCGGCCTGCGCCATCAGCACCGCCAGGTTTGAACTGACGAAGGATTTACCCACCCCCGGAGAGGTGCCTGAAATCATTAATATTTTATTTTCTGACTTCAGCATGGAGAAATGAAGGCTGGTCCGCAGCCCTCTTATCGCCTCGACCGCCAGCGAGGTTGGCGACGATTTCACTAACAGCTCATCAGACTGATAGGTGGTAATCGCCCGGCAGCGTCTGCTCTTTGTCAGTTCAGGTGCCAGCGGTACGACGGCGTGGACAGGGATGCCCCGTTTTTCCAGCTCCGCGGGTTGTTTGATCCCTTTAATTAACATGTTGCGTAGCAGAATCACACCGGAGGCGAACAGGAAGCCCAACAGCGCCGACAGGATGACAATCAACGTTTTTTTCGGTTTAATCGGCTTATGCTGCGTGACGGCATTGTCAATAATGCGAACATTGCCCAGCGTGCTGGCCTTATTGATATTGAGTTCATGCTGCTTATTCAACAGCACCATATAGATATCATTTCCCATCTGCACATCACGGGTCATGCTCAAAATTTCTTGCTGAGTCCGCGGCATCGTACTGATACGTTGATTGAGCTTCTCTTTCTCTTCCTGCAGTACCGCACGTTTTTCTGACAGCGCTTTATAAGCCGGATGCGAACGTTTATAGAGCTTTGATATTTCAGCTTCTTTAAAGGTTAATTCATTCAGTTGGGTATCAATGGACACCACATTGTCTAAAATGAATTTCGCTTCAAGGGATAAATCCACCGACTCATTATTCTTTCTGAAATCATTGAGTTTCGTTTCTGCCGTCACCAGATTGTTTTTGATTTGCAGTAATTGTTCGTTCACAAAGGCCAGACTCTTGCTGGCCTCTTCTGACTTACGCTCAACGTCCTGGGCAAGATAATTGTGGCTGATGGTTTCAAGGATTTTACTGATCATGACCGGATCGGTGCCGGTCATGCTCAGATGCAGCATCCCATTGCCACCGGATTTTCCATCCACGACGATATTGTTTTTGATCTCATCAATTACCGAATATTCATTGTGCTTACGTAAAATGAACACGGTGTCCTGGGTCAGTTCGGCACGTTCAATCATAAAATCAATGCCGTGCGCGTGAAGAGGAACACCCACTTTACCGTGCAAAACGGCCTCGCCGACCTGCAGGGTGTACTCACCCGCAGCAGTTATCGTCAGGATCAACGCTTCGTTCAGGAACTCCTCGGGCACAGTTAAGGTTGAAACCTCAATGTTACCCGTGGGTTTGCCAAACAGGCGCAGGAGCAGGCCATTCGCAAACGGATAGCGTTTTTCAGTCACGGAGATATCCAGCCCCAGATCGCGCACGGTTTTACCGATCACCATCCGCGATTTAATTAACGAAATTTCAGATTCTGAAGCGACCCCGGAACCTTCAGGCAGCATCGTAGAGAGCTTATTCAACAGCCCCGTAGATGCATTTCTCTCAACCTGAATTAACGCATCACTTTTATAGACCGGCGCTAAGGTGTAAGCAATAACGATACCGAACGCGATAAACAGTAATGTCGTCGCCGCTATCCAGACCTTACTGTAATATAAGACTTTGAGGAGTTGAACGATGTCAATATCCTCCTGCCGCGGAACATTATCGGTTTGCGAATTGCTAATCTGTTTGTCAAACATGCTCTAATCAGCCCTGATTATTTAACCTGCTGGAAAACCTTGCCCCATTCTTCGGCAGCGGAAAAAAGTTGTTGAAAAATAACACCTGAGATATCTCGACCCCGACGATAAGGATCAGGAATTTCCATTTGCTGGAGCCAATATCCGAATAAAAATGCCTTTCCCCGGGCTTCCATTGCCAGGCGGGTCACGGCTTCAATATGGTTTTGCTCCATGGCCAGAATCAAATCATATTCACGACACATCAGCGGTGTAAGTTGTTTGGCACAATGCCCCTCTAACGAGAGGCCATTCTCACGTGCAGTGTTAACCATTACGGGATCTGCCGCTTCCCCCGTTAACGCAGCAATCCCGGCGGAATCTACGATCATATTGGGCAAGCGTGAACGCAAAATGCGTTCCCCCACCGGGGAACGACAAATATTGCCTGTGCAGACGACAAGAATGGACTGATACCTGCCATTCATATCAATTACTCCAGTTTCTGATGAAGCGCGTCGTTTCAGTCAGGCTGTAGACACCACTAATGGTTGGCATTAATTGATTAATGACTCTGTTCCAGCGCGCAATCGGTGCGCTCGTCACATACACAATATCGTACGGCTTGAGCCTGAATTCGGTGCCAAGCACCAGCGCCGTCGCATCCCTGGCATCAAGCTGATAAATATTTGCCTGTTTTCCCTTTGACGCATCCGGTTTGTTTTCCGAACGGATCACAAAAATACCGCTGGCATCACTGGTTAATTGATTCATGCCCTCCGCATTACCCAACGCTTCGGTCAGCGTCATGCCTGAGCGATCCATTTTCATGGTGGTTTGCTTCACCACATCGCCCATGACAAAGACTTTTAAATCATCATTACGCGGGATATACAGAATATCGCCGGAATAGAGCAACCTGTTCTGCTGCAGATCGCCATACTGCATAAGCGCTTGCAGCGAAATGATTGATTTTTTACCCCCCTGGGTTAAAACAGCATTCCCCCAGTCTGCGTTTTCAGTCAGCCCACCCGCCAGATTAACCGCATCAATGATGGTCAATGGAACGTTAGTGATGGGCTGCTGCCCGGACTGATTAACTTCACCAGAGACATATACTTTCTGAGAGCGAAACGCGGCAATCCCCACATCGACCTGTGGGGACTCAATGTATTTCGCCAGGTGTTCGGTAATCAGCTCTCTGACTTCAGTGACCGTTTTATCCTTAACATGGATTTTCCCGATGTACGGATAAAAAATAGTGCCGTCTGAATGGACCCAGTTTCCCGTATCGCTGGCGCTACGATACTGGCCAGACGGGGTGGTAAGCTCAGGATGTTCCCACACCGTGACCATAATGATGTCCCCAACCCCAATACGGTACTCATACGCTTCGAGTCGTTTATTCAGCTCCGCATTGGCGTGGGCGACCACGACGTTTTCACGTAATTTCTCAATCAGCGCCGGCGTAACGGGGTAAACATTCACCTTTACGTCATTGATATTATCGGGGTCGGGCGTTTCGACAACCGTTTTTCCGTCGGTATCAATATGGCTTCCGGGGGTTATCTGACACCCTGCCAGTAAAAATAGCGTGGTGAAAATAAACAGAGCTGGCAATTTTCTCATACTTTTCTTTATGCCATTTCGGTGAAATGACATTTCCTTATAATTAATCAATCACCCATGGCGGTGCAGAGAGAATGAAGCGTGGCATTCCACAATTGATTAAATGATAAACCTTAAAAGTATGCATGTCCTGTAGACGTGGAGTAATCCTAACCCCTGACATCTCTTTCTTATCATTAATATAGAAAGCGGTCCAATCATCAGGCACGTAAACAATTCCCATTTATGCGGGGACTATTCTCACATATTAACCCTGAGACATCGTGTAAAATGAAAATATATACATACCGTATCATAAGATCGTTAGCATGCAAATCTTACACCAAAAAGAGGCGTGCAGAATACATTAACCAAAGGGATAAAAATGGATACGTCGCGGGTCATATTATCAAGATGTCATTTCAGCAACATCGGATTGCGCCATTTACTTTCCAATACGTTCAAAAAAGAAGAGATTCTCTCTTTTTATAATCAGCACCATTTTCATGACTGGGTAAAAGGTATGAAAAAAGAGAGTTTTTTTACCTTGTACCTGGTGCTTCCTGACTCTATTTATAGCAACATCATCTACTTTCAGTGGCTTATCTCACTAAAACAGAAAACAAACCTCCACGCCATTGAAGAGATCATTATCGCTTACCACTCGGATATCTTTCCGGAGCTTTTCGCCTGCATTTGCTCGCATTACAAACATCGTCTCGTGAATATCAATAATCTGACCAACGATGAAATCGTCAGGAAAATGCATACCCAGCGTCACCCCAGCAAAAGCGGGATCGTCAAAAAACATATCGAACTGACGCACATGGAGTTCTGTGTCCTGAAGTTAATGATCTCAGGCTACACGATTGATGACATCAGTACCTTATATAACATCAAGCCAAAAACCACCTATACCTACAGCAACAGCATAATGAAACAGTTGGGGTTTAACTCTTTAAAGAAAATCTATTCCTGCGGCGAAATCATTAAATCCTCGATTGACCATGACATTATCAAAGAAAAGAAAAAGTACTACAGCATTGCCCACATTAAGATGTACGAACCACAAACTGCTTAATCCCTCACCGCCTCTAACACGCCCCCGTGTCTCCATAACACCGTCAAATTATTCACAAAAAAAATACGGAAAGCGTCTCCGCAATCCGTATTTTTGTATCGATGCTGACTTAGTGGCTTTTCACTAAAATTTCTACGCGACGGCTATTGACGTTACATCCTGCCGCTTGCTGGCTGGCAGAGGTACCGCAGCCTTCAGCGCTTTGTGCTATTCCCTTACCCGTCGTGTTATTGATCAGTTCCGGTTTAATCCCTTTCTCGATCAGCAATGAACGAACGGTATCGGCACGTGCTTCAGACAGGCGCTGGTTAGCCTCACGGCTACCAATTGCGTCGGTATAACCCACAATCTGGATCTCACTGACGTTATTCGCCTTTTTGGTAAATTTCACCACCTCGTCCAGCTTATTGCGGGATTCAGCAAAAATCCCTGCCGCATTACTTGCCGCAAAGCGGAACAGGACTTGCTCCTGAATAAGCACCACACCGCTGTTATTAACGTAATCACAGGTTTTTACCTGCGATGCACGGTTAATAATTTTGGTCTGTTTATGCATCTTACTCAACAGAGCTTCAGCCCGGGAACGCTCTTCCAGGGCCGCCGTATTTCCTGACGTACCTGGATTAACCTGAATAAAATAGGTTTGCGCACTCTCGGCATTGAGCTGTTGCAGAGGATTTTGTTTCCCCTGATAAGCAGGGTGATCGTTGAACCAGGACTCCACCGCGTGCGCGCCTGGCGCGGCGCACAGGACAGTAAATTGCCCCGGCAGCAGTACCGACTGCAGCTCGCGGTCGACGTAGATCGTCGCGGGTACGCTCCCCTCAGGGTAATAAACCACAATTTGTGCCTGTTCCGGTGTCACATCCGCGACCGGACGGTAGGGCTGTGGTGCCGTCTTCCCTGAAGCGGTTTTGACGTCTGCCGGTATATCGATGACGTGCTTCACTCGTTCTGCTGAATATGCAGTGCTGGATATCAATACGCTGAGCGCGGCAGTAATCGCACACGCCAGGTTTATTTTTTTAAACTTATTAAGGGTTACTTTCATTTATCAAATTCCCGATTAACCCAGTGAATGACTGTGTAACAACGATTGGTAGATGCGTGCAGAAAGCCCGCCATCCGAAGATGGCGGGTATTTACTGGGTTACATCATGATTTGGTTATTCTGTAGCAGCGTCACCAAATCCGTTTGCACGTCAGCCAGCGTGACAACCTGCGTAAATCCATGCTGTCCGCCCTGACCGTCGATATCGACACTGATCACGGTGTCGTTACCTACCACATCTACTTTCAGGTAGTCCTCCAGACCTTTTGATTCCGCGTCCAGTTCCATCTTCCCGTTGTTCTCGAAGAAGGTTACCGGACCGCTGTAATCGACAAGGTCGCTGAGGTTGAGCGTATCGGCATCACTGTCTTTCTCCACGTTGCCCACTTTAAAGCCGTGAACCGTGTCGTGACCGTTGCCGCCAGTCGCATCGTTTTCCATCCCTTCCAGCACGTTGTACATCAATACATCGTTTCCACCGTTCATCAGGTAGAAGGTGTCATTTCCACCCTCTCCTGCAATCACGTTGCTAAACGAGTTATCCGTAATGGTGTCGTCCGTCTGGGTACCGACAATCTTCACGATGTCTTCCAGCTTACCGCCCGCAGAGGTGAATCCAGTCCACATGTTGACGGTTACCCCTTCGTTCAGTGCGCTGTAGTTCATCGTTGAGACATCCGGGCCTTTGATAACCAGCTGATGGTTAGCCAGCAGGGTTTCAAGGTCAACTTTGGTATCCGCGATGGTCAGCACCTGACTTGCGCCGAAACCGGAACCGCTGCCGTCACGGTCAATGCTCAGGATGGTGTCCTTACCGTTGTAGGTAACGGACAGATACTGAGCAATTGCATCACCCGCATCGATGGTAGCAACACCATTGATATAGTGCGCAGCACCGTCAGCATCACCTGCATAGCCGACCAACAGGCTGCTGATATCGATGATATCCGCTTTCCGGGTCGCTTCCACGGTACCGACAACAAAGCCATGGACCACATCGCTGCCATTACCGCCGGTGCCGTTGGTTCTACCATTCTCCTGGACCTGGTATTTCAACGTATCCTGACCACCGCCTTTCCCGTCATTGTCGAGATAGAAGGTGTCCGCACCCGCACGGCCTTCGAAGTAGTTGTTAGCCGCATTACCGGTAAAGGTGTCGTTTCCACTACCGCCAGCCAGACCTTCGACATTCACAAACTGTGCGCTACCGAAGCCCGTATTCTGCATACCGGTCTTATTCAGATCGATATTCAGAGGCGTGCTTCCCGCCAGTTTGTAGTCAACAATGTCCAGGCCACCGGTATTGTTCCACGACTTCACGCCGGAAACGGTTTCTGTACCACCTGCCCCGTTGTAGAGGTCATTGCCCAACGTTGCGAAGAAGGTGTCGTTATAACCCGTTCCCACGATACCTGTGGTATTGGTGCCACCCGATGCGCTGGCGTTTGCCACGTTATTTTCTGACTCGGTCGTCAGCACATACGCGTGGTTACCTTCCGCCGCGGTCAGGCCGCCCCAGGCCTTGTTCACGTTCTGAACGGCCTTGCCGTCTACCGTAGCAACCCCACCAACGTTAGATACGGCTCCCCCCGTAGAACGCAGAATGACCGCGCTGTACGACTTGGTCGCATCCAGATTGTAGAAGTCCACGATAGCGGTACTGTCGTTCGTCTGGTTACCTGACTGGGCGTTGATGATCTGGGTGGAAACCACCTGACCAGTCGCTTCATCAATCAGCTGTACGGTGTTACCGAACAGGGTGTTGATGCCGCCTTCGTCAAGAATACGCAGATGAATCGACGTACCGTGCGCCACCTCGTTCTTGTTCTCGATGTAGGTTGTCGTGCCACCGCTGGTAAAGGCCAGCAGATCGCGATCGCCATCCCAGTCGACGTCAATCGCGATTGCGCCAGTCACCTGCTGAGCCGTAGACGAACCACCGATGGTGCTCTTACCGACCTGCGTTAACAGGTTGGAGGTCGTGAAGCTCGTGTTACCGTTCACCGAGGTGTTGGTATACAGGTTGATTGGCCCTGTCGCCGCCGCATCGTTGATACCGCCAGAGGAAGACTCCATACCCGGCAGTTCGATGACGTCCGTCTTACCGTCGTGGTTCCAGTCCAGCGCCAGAGAGGCACCACCCGCCAACGTATCGTTGAAGGTATACATACCCGTCGGGTTGCCGATACCGTTATTGTCTCCATCATCGGACAGTAACTTGCCGTTGCCATCGTTGAAGTGAATACGGCTGGCATATTCCCCGGCGTTGTTGCCCGCACTCGAATCGGAGGTTGTGCTTTCGCTTCCTCGGCCCAGGAACAGGTCCAGATAACCATCGCCGTTGTAATCACCCCAGGTCATGGCCACACCGTTACCGATATCCGGGTCACTGTCGGAACCACGCTGGAAGACGTTGTCAACAATCTGCGTGACCTTCCAGTTGCCGTTGTTGGTACCGTTAACCACGACCAGACGCGCCTGGTTAGTACTGCGCGCAGCCGAACTGTCGGTCGCACCATTGGCATCGATACGCGAACCATCCGCAACGATGTTTTGACTGTGCATTACAAAGTCAACGATACCGTCGTTGTTGATGTCCACGCCGGACAGTTCCATATCCGGTTGCGACTGATCCAGACCAATTGGATCGTAGCCAGAATCTGCCGCATAGTCGGTCGCGAAGGTCCCGTCTTTGCTCATACCGACAACGGTACCATCGTTGTTCAGTACGATTTGCGAACCATAGCCACCGCGGATAGCACTGTCGTTAGGCGTCTGGTCACCGTTGATCATATCAACGTAACCGTCACCGTTCTTATCGATAGCAACAATACCGCCGTACCAGCTCCAGGTGTTCGCACTGCCGTCCGTGTTCGCATCACCGGCAAACTCGCCGGTCTGCGGAGCTCGTTCAAAGGCCCCCACCTGGTAGGCGGTATAGGTCGAACCGTTGTAGTAGAACATCTGCTGGCCGTCGTCATAGTTACTGTCAACGGTAAACAGATCCATCATGCCATCGCGGTTATAGTCGATGAATGTGGCGTTCTGCACATAGTTGTTCGAGCTGTAGCCCGTGCCGGAGTTACTCTGCAAGCGGGTTGTAGAGAAATCGCCCAGAGAAGACGACGACGTTGCCGTCGAATCCAGCATGGTCTGGTTAGAGTGAATACGCCATACGCCGTCTTCACTCAGGGTTACGGAAGTCGCTTTCTGATCCGGATCGCCGCCACCTGCACCGACACTTACCTTCGGTGTTGGAGAAACGACCAGTTCATTCGACGAATCATCCGCCGCGATCTGCACACCTGCAGCGTCGAACAGCACAGCCTTAACGTCATATGTCCCCACGTTCAGCGCATCAGCATCCGGGATTTGTACATACCAGGTGTTGTTACGCATATCGACCACAACCTGCCCGTTCTGGGAGCTGTAGGTCTTACCGTTTACGGTGACTTCAACGTATTCACCCTGCTGGATCTCAAAGCCCGTAGAGCCAGAAACGATTGGCGTTGTGTCCAGCGTATCCTGCTTATTCACGAGGAGATTCAGGTCGACAGTGATCGCAAAGTCACTGGACGGCGTCCCTTCGTTGCCGACGTTATCCGCCACAACCGCACGGAAGGTGTGGGTCATGTTGTCATCCAGCGGCGGCAGCTCGAAGCTCCAGGTGCCATCAGAGTTAACCGTCGCGGTGCCCAGCATGGTGTTGCTGCTCACATCATAGATGCGAACTTCATCACCGGCTTCCAGCGGCGTGCCCGTTACCTTACCGTTCAGGACAGGCTGACGGTCATCCGTCGAGGTGTTACCCGGCATGTTACCCGTTACCAGACCCACATCATCGGTGTAGCTGGTGATGCTCACGGTCTGAGTCGGCGCGTCCTGATCGATGGTCAGCGCGAACTCAGCAGAAGGTGCTGATTCGTTGCCTGCCACGTCCACTGCCACAACAGTAAACTTGTAGGTGTTGGCATTGACCAACCCATTTACGGCCATCGTCCAGGTATGGTTAGCGCGATCCAGCACGGCCAGGCCGAGCAGGATGCCATCCTGATAAACACGGATAGACTCTGTGGTTTCAAGATCGCCGCTCCAGCTACCCTGCAGGATCGGGGACGTATCGTCAGTACTGGTACCGCTGCCCAGGATCAGGCCGGTATTCGTACCCACATCGTCGTGATAGCCATCGATTGACAGGGCAACCGTAGACCCCTGCGTATCAACCGTGATATTCACCACACCTGTTGGTGCGCTGGTGTTACCCGCTTTATCCGTAACGGTTGTCGTGAAGGCGTGATCGCCATCCGCCAATGCCGTACCTGGCGTCCAGTCCCAGTTGCCAGTGCTGTCAACCGTGGTGCTGCCAATGACTTTGCCGCCATCAAGGATGTTGACCGTACTTCCCGCCTCAGCTTTACCGCTAAAGGTAGGTTTATTGTCATCGGTCACATCACCGTCTTGCAGATTACCCGTAATCGGTGACACATCATCCGCGATCAGGATATCCGTGGCAGGATTTGGGGCTGTTGCATCAACATCAATGCTATAGACCTGGCTCTTCTCACTTTCCTGACCGGCCGTGTTGGTCACCGTCACAGTAAAGTGATAGCTGCCATCTGCCAGTGCCGTACCCGGCGTGAAGCTCCAGTGACCATTCGCATCCAATGTTGTGGTGCCCACAACCTGGCTGCCGTTGTAGATTGTAACGGTATTACCCGCAACGCCGGACGCCGTACCGTGCAGTGTCGGTGTGGTGTCTTTGGTCAGGCCGCCATTACTCAGCTCGACGTTTGCGCTGCCCGCATCATCCGTAATGCCATCAATCACAGGCACACCCGGCGCAGAGGACAACGTGACATCGTAGCTCGTAGACGGTTTCGCGGTGTTACCCGTCGTATCCGTTTCCGTTACGGTCAGTTTGTTCAGGTCGGCATACAGCGCATCCGATACCGTCAGCGTCCATGTACCATTGGCATCGACCTTCGTCGTACCCAGTACTTTCGTCGCGCCGCTGGCATCCGTGGTGTAAACGGTAATCACGTTACCGATTTCAGCCCCGGTACCTTTAATGACAGGACGACTGTCATCCAGTACACCGCCGCTTTCCACTTTACCGGTGACGCTGCCATAGTTATCGATCACTTCCGTGATCGCCACTTTGCTCCCATCCGGCGCGGTGTAGTCGGTGGTCAGAATGAAGTCCGCAGACTTGTCACTGACGTTGCCGGCTTCATCCGTGGCCGTCACGTAGAAGGTGTTTTTGCCTTCCGGTAACTTGCTGCCCGGTTTGAAGTTCCATGCACCGTTGCTGTTCGCGGTGACTGAACCCAGCAGGGTGCCGTCAACGGTGTAAATATTGACGGTGCTGCCCGCTTCAGCCGTACCGTGCAGGATTGGCTGCGGATCGTCAGTGACATCGTTGCTGTTCAGATCGTCCTTGACCGTCCCCACCTGATCTTCCGCGTAATCGATACTCGGACGGTTCGGTGCTTTACTGTCAATTTCGAAGCTGAAGGTGCTGGAGGTATCCTCTTTACCCGTCAGATCTTTCGCGGTTGCCGTAATGTTATGTACGCCATCGCCCAGATCGCTGGTAGGCGTAAATACCCAGGTGCCACTGGCATCGGCCTTGACGCTGCCCAACACCACGTTGCCATCCATGATGGTGACAGTGCTGCCTGCTTTCGCCTTACCGCTGATTTCCGGACGTGCGTCGTCAGTGACGTCGTTCGCCTTCAGTTCACCCGTGACGCTGCCTTTATCATCCATTACGCGGACGATGGTGACCGGAACGCTGGAGGTATCAAGCGTGACGGTAACACCGGCATTTTCAGCCCCCAGGTTGCCTGCTGAATCTTCAGCACGCGCGGTGAAGGTGTATTCTCCATCCACCAGAGAACCGGTGGTGTAAGTCCAGTTACCGTTCGCGTCTGCAACCGCAGTACCGTTTTCCTGGCCGTTCACATAGATGTGAACAACGCTGCCTGGCTCTGCTTTACCGCTGATCGTCGGTGTCGCATCGTCAGTGGTATCGCCATTGGACAATGTACCGGTCTGTGGACCTTCGTTATCGCTCACGATAAAGCCTGTGACCTCACCCGGCGCGCTGGTATCTACCGTGATTGGGAAGCCGCCAGTCTGCGGGCTTACCTGACCAATGTCGTTAATCGCTTCCGCGACAAACGTATGAACGCCGTCCGCCAGTTTCGGCGTATTGAAGCTCCATTTGCCCTGGGCATCGGCCTTGGTTTCACCCAGCAGGGTGGTACCGTTCGGGCCGCCATAAATGCGAACCGTGACACCGGCTTCAGCCGTACCCGTCAACAACAAGGTGTTGTCGTTGGTTGTCGCATCCTTTTGTAATGGCCCGGTATGCGGCGCAACATCATCTTCCACACTGCTCAGGGTCGGTGGCAGCGGCTGACCGCCAGCATCGATCTGAATAATGTATTCCGGTGATGCCGCCGTGGTGTTACCCACGCTGTCGGTCTCTTTCACCGTCAGGTTGTACGTCCCGTCAGGCAGGGCTTTCGTGACCTGAAGTTCCCAGGTGCCGTCAGCCTGTACTTTCGCGGTGCCGATCACCTTGTCGCCGTTATAGACGGTGATGGTGTTACCCGGCTCTGCGCCCGTACCCTTGATCAACGGCGTGTTATCGTCCGTCTTACCACCCGAAGCAATCGATCCGGTGACGGAACCAAAATCATCCACCACATCGGTAATGCTCACTTTGCTCACGTCCGGGGCGGTGAAGTCCAGGGTCAGGACGAAGTCGTCCGATGCCACACTGGTGTTGCCCGCCTTGTCGGTGGTCGTCACGTGGAAGCGGTGCTCGCCTTCCGGCAGTTTCGCCACCGGTGAGAAGCTCCAGGTGCCGTCAGTTTTCGCCGTCACTTCGCCCAGCAGGCCGTTCTGATCGTAGATCTTCACGGTGCTGCCCGCTTCCGCCTTGCCGCTCAGGGTCGGGGTCGGATCGTCGGTGGTGCCGCCGTTCGCCAGGTTACCCTGCACGCTGCCCACGTCGTCCAGCGCCGCGTCGATGGTCGGTTTCACCGGTGCATCGGTGTCGATGGTCACGGTCCAGCTGCTGCTGGCTGACTCGTTGCCCATCGGGTCCTTCGCCGTGGCGGTGAAGGTGTGGTCCCCGCGGCCCAGGTCCACGCTCGGCGTGAAGCTCCAGGTGCCGTCCGCGCCCGCGGTGGTGGTGCCCAGCACGTTGCTGCCGTCCATGATGGTCACGGTGCTGCCCGCCTTCGCCGTGCCGCTGATTTGCGGACGGGTGTCGTCGGTGAGCGCGCCCTGCGACAGGCTGCCGGTCACGCTGCCGGTGTCATCGGTCACGGCGGTGATTTCCACCTTGCCCGGGACCACGTCAACGGTGATGACCACGTGCGAGCCTTCCGGCCCGGTGTTGCCCGACGGATCGGTGACGGTGGTGGTCAGGTCGTGTGCGCCGTTCGCCAGCGGCTGGTCCGGGGTGTAGCTCCAGGTGCCGTCCGGGTTCACCTTCGCGGTGCCGATGACCTGGCCGTTGTCGATGATGTTCACCGTGCTGCCCGGCTCGGCCTTACCGCTCAGGGTCGGGGTGTTGTCATCGGTGGTGTCGCCGCTCACGACCGGGCCCTGGTACGCACCGACGTTGTCGGTGACCAGCAGGTCAGAGGCCGCGTCCGGGGCTTTTGTATCGATAACGATACCGAAGCCGCCGGTTGGCTCACTGGTGCGCCCCACGCCGTCGGTGACGGTGGCGGTGAAGTTATGGCTGCCGTCTGCCAGCGCCGTACCCGGCGTGAAGCTCCAGCTGCCGTTGCCGGCCACGGTGGTGGTGCCAATCAGACGACCGTTGTCGTAGATACTGATGGTACCGCCCGCCACGCCGCTGCTGCCGCTCAGGGTCGGGGTGGTGTCGTTGGTGACATCGCCCTTCTGCAGGTAGTCCGCATGCGGGGCCACGTCGTCATAGACGGTGTCCAGCGTCGGTGCCTGCGGCGGTACGGTAGCCACGTTGATGATGTACTCGCCGGACGGACCGGAGACGTTGCCCACGCCGTCGGTCTCTTTCGCCGTCAGGGTGTACTTCCCGTCCGGCAGCGGCGTGGTCGGCTCCAGGGACCAGGTGCCGTCAGCCTGTACTTTCGCGGTGCCAATCACCTTGTCGCCGTTATACACGGTGATGGTGTTGCCCGGCTCTGCGCCCGTCCCCTTGATCAGCGGACGGTTGTCGTCGGTTTCTTCGCCGGAGGCAATCACGCCTGCGGTGTTCACGTCGTCATAGACTTCGGTGATCGCCAGCTTGCTCGCGTCAGGCGCGGTGTAGTCCAGGGTCAGGACAAAGTCGTCTGACGCAGAACTGGTGTTGCCCGCCTTGTCGGTGGCCGTCACGTGGAAGCGGTGCTCGCCTTCCGGCAGTTTCGCCACCGGTGAGAAGCTCCAGGTGCCGTCGGCTTTCGCCGTCACTTCGCCCAGCAGGCCGTTCTGATCGTAGATCTTCACGGTGCTGCCCGCTTCCGCCTTGCCGCTCAGGGTCGGGGTCGGATCGTCGGTGGTGCCGCCGTTCGCCAGGTTACCCTGCACGCTGCCCACGTCGTCCAGCGCCGCGTCGATGGTCGGTTTCACCGGTGCATCGGTGTCGATGGTCACGGTCCAGCTGCTGCTGGCTGACTCGTTGCCCATCGGGTCCTTCGCCGTGGCGGTGAAGGTGTGGTCCCCGCGGCCCAGGTCCACGCTCGGCGTGAAGCTCCAGGTGCCGTCCGCGCCCGCGGTGGTGGTGCCCAGCACGTTGCTGCCGTCCATGATGGTCACGGTGCTGCCCGCCTTCGCCGTGCCGCTGATTTGCGGACGGGTGTCGTCGGTGAGCGCGCCCTGCGACAGGCTGCCGGTCACGCTGCCGGTGTCATCGGTCACGGCGGTGATTTCCACCTTGCCCGGGACCACGTCAACGGTGATGACCACGTGCGAGCCTTCCGGCCCGGTGTTGCCCGACGGATCGGTGACGGTGGTGGTCAGGTCGTGTGCGCCGTTCGCCAGCGGCTGGTCCGGGGTGTAGCTCCAGGTGCCGTCCGGGTTCACCTTCGCGGTGCCGATGACCTGGCCGTTGTCGATGATGTTCACCGTGCTGCCCGGCTCGGCCTTACCGCTCAGGGTCGGGGTGTTGTCATCGGTGGTGTCGCCGCTCACGACCGGGCCCTGGTACGCACCGACGTTGTCGGTGACCAGCAGGTCAGAGGCCGCGTCCGGGGCTTTTGTATCGATAACGATACCGAAGCCGCCGGTTGGCTCACTGGTGCGGCCCACGCCGTCGGTGACGGTGGCGGTGAAGTTATGGCTGCCGTCTGCCAGCGCCGTACCCGGCGTGAAGCTCCAGCTGCCGTTGCTGCCCACGGAGGTGGTGCCAATCAGACGACCGTTGTCGTAGATACTGATGGTGCCGCCCGCCACGCCGCTGCTGCCGCTCAGGGTCGGGGTGGTGTCGTTGGTGACATCGCCCTTCTGCAGGTAGTCCGCATGCGGGGCCACGTCGTCATAGACGGTGTCCAGCGTCGGTGCCTGCGGCGGTACGGTAGCCACGTTGATGATGTACTCACCGGACGGACCGGAGACATTGCCCACGCCGTCGGTCTCTTTCGCCGTCAGGGTGTACTTCCCGTCCGGCAGCGGAGTGGTCGGCTCCAGGGACCAGGTGCCGTCGGCCTGTACTTTCGCGGTGCCAATCACCTTGTCGCCGTTGTAGACGGTGATGGTGTTGCCCGGCTCTGCGCCCGTCCCCTTGATCAGCGGACGGTTGTCGTCGGTTTCTTCGCCGGAGGCAATCACGCCTGCGGTGTTCACGTCGTCATAGACTTCGGTGATCGCCAGCTTGCTCGCATCCGGGGCGGTGTAGTCCAGGGTCAGGACGAAGTCGTCCGATGCCACACTGGTGTTGCCCGCCTTGTCGGTGGTCGTCACGTGGAAGCGGTGCTCGCCTTCCGGCAGTTTCGCCACCGGTGAGAAGCTCCAGGTGCCGTCAGTTTTCGCCGTCACTTCGCCCAGCAGGCCGTTCTGATCGTAGATCTTCACGGTGCTGCCCGCTTCCGCCTTGCCGCTCAGGGTCGGGGTCGGATCGTCGGTGGTGCCGCCGTTCGCCAGGTTACCCTGCACGCTGCCCACGTCGTCCAGCGCCGCGTCGATGGTCGGTTTCACCGGTGCATCGGTGTCGATGGTCACGGTCCAGCTGCTGCTGGCTGACTCGTTGCCCATCGGGTCCTTCGCCGTGGCGGTGAAGGTGTGGTCCCCGCGGCCCAGGTCCACGCTCGGCGTGAAGCTCCAGGTGCCGTCCGCGCCCGCGGTGGTGGTGCCCAGCACGTTGCTGCCGTCCATGATGGTCACGGTGCTGCCCGCCTTCGCCGTGCCGCTGATTTGCGGACGGGTGTCGTCGGTGAGCGCGCCCTGCGACAGGCTGCCGGTCACGCTGCCGGTGTCATCGGTCACGGCGGTGATTTCCACCTTGCCCGGGACCACGTCAACGGTGATGACCACGTGCGAGCCTTCCGGCCCGGTGTTGCCCGACGGATCGGTGACGGTGGTGGTCAGGTCGTGTGCGCCGTTCGCCAGCGGCTGGTCCGGGGTGTAGCTCCAGGTGCCGTCCGGGTTCACCTTCGCGGTGCCGATGACCTGGCCGTTGTCGATGATGTTCACCGTGCTGCCCGGCTCGGCCTTACCGCTCAGGGTCGGGGTGTTGTCATCGGTGGTGTCGCCGCTCACGACCGGGCCCTGGTACGCACCGACGTTGTCGGTGACCAGCAGGTCAGAGGCCGCGTCCGGGGCTTTTGTATCGATAACGATACCGAAGCCGCCGGTTGGCTCACTGGTGCGCCCCACGCCGTCGGTGACGGTGGCGGTGAAGTTATGGCTGCCGTCTGCCAGCGCCGTACCCGGCGTGAAGCTCCAGCTGCCGTTGCCGGCCACGGTGGTGGTGCCAATCAGACGACCGTTGTCGTAGATACTGATGGTACCGCCCGCCACGCCGCTGCTGCCGCTCAGGGTCGGGGTGGTGTCGTTGGTGACATCGCCCTTCTGCAGGTAGTCCGCATGCGGGGCCACGTCGTCATAGACGGTGTCCAGCGTCGGTGCCTGCGGCGGTACGGTGGCCACGTTGATGATGTACTCGCCGGACGGACCGGAGACGTTGCCCACGCCGTCGGTCTCTTTCGCCGTCAGGGTGTACTTCCCGTCCGGCAGCGGCGTGGTCGGCTCCAGGGACCAGGTGCCGTCAGCCTGCACTTTCGCGGTGCCAATCACCTTGTCGCCGTTGTAGACGGTGATGGTGTTGCCCGGCTCTGCGCCCGTCCCCTTGATCAGCGGACGGTTGTCGTCGGTTTCTTCGCCGGAGGCAATCACGCCTGCGGTGTTCACGTCGTCATAGACTTCGGTGATCGCCAGCTTGCTCGCGTCAGGCGCGGTGTAGTCCAGGGTCAGGACAAAGTCGTCTGACGCAGAACTGGTGTTGCCCGCCTTGTCGGTGGCCGTCACGTGGAAGCGGTGCTCGCCTTCCGGCAGTTTCGCCACCGGTGAGAAGCTCCAGGTGCCGTCAGCTTTCGCCGTCACTTCGCCCAGCAGACCGTTCTGATCGTAGATCTTCACGGTGCTGCCCGCTTCCGCCTTGCCGCTCAGGGTCGGGGTCGGATCGTCGGTGGTGCCGCCGTTCGCCAGGTTACCCTGCACGCTGCCCACGTCGTCCAGCGCCGCGTCGATGGTCGGTTTCACCGGTGCATCGGTGTCGATGGTCACGGTCCAGCTGCTGCTGGCTGACTCGTTGCCCATCGGGTCCTTCGCCGTGGCGGTGAAGGTGTGGTCCCCGCGGCCCAGGTCCACGCTCGGCGTGAAGCTCCAGGTGCCGTCCGCGCCCGCGGTGGTGGTGCCCAGCACGTTGCTGCCGTCCATGATGGTCACGGTGCTGCCCGCCTTCGCCGTGCCGCTGATTTGCGGACGGGTGTCGTCGGTGAGCGCGCCCTGCGACAGGCTGCCGGTCACGCTGCCGGTGTCATCGGTCACGGCGGTGATTTCCACCTTGCCCGGGACCACGTCAACGGTGATGACCACGTGCGAGCCTTCCGGCCCGGTGTTGCCCGACGGATCGGTGACGGTGGTGGTCAGGTCGTGTGCGCCGTTCGCCAGCGGCTGGTCCGGGGTGTAGCTCCAGGTGCCGTCCGGGTTCACCTTCGCGGTGCCGATGACCTGGCCGTTGTCGATGATGTTCACCGTGCTGCCCGGCTCGGCCTTACCGCTCAGGGTCGGGGTGTTGTCATCGGTGGTGTCGCCGCTCACGACCGGGCCCTGGTACGCACCGACGTTGTCGGTGACCAGCAGGTCAGAGGCCGCGTCCGGGGCTTTTGTATCGATAACGATACCGAAGCCGCCGGTTGGCTCACTGGTGCGGCCCACGCCGTCGGTGACGGTGGCGGTGAAGTTATGGCTGCCGTCTGCCAGCGCCGTACCCGGCGTGAAGCTCCAGCTGCCGTTGCTGCCCACGGAGGTGGTGCCAATCAGACGACCGTTGTCGTAGATACTGATGGTGCCGCCTGCCACGCCGCTGCTGCCGCTCAGGGTCGGGGTGGTGTCGTTGGTGACGTCGCCCTTCTGCAGGTAGTCCGCATGCGGGGCCACGTCGTCATAGACGGTGTCCAGCGTCGGTGCCTGCGGCGGTACGGTGGCCACGTTGATGATGTACTCACCGGACGGGCCGGAGACGTTGCCCACGCCGTCGGTCTCTTTCGCCGTCAGGGTGTACTTCCCGTCCGGCAGCGGCGTGGTCGGCTCCAGGGACCAGGTGCCGTCAGCCTGCACTTTCGCGGTGCCAATCACCTTGTCGCCGTTGTAGACGGTGATGGTGTTGCCCGGCTCTGCGCCCGTCCCCTTGATCAGCGGACGGTTGTCGTCGGTTTCCCCGCCGGAGGCAATCACGCCTGCGGTGTTCACGTCGTCGTAGACTTCGGTGATCGCCACTTTGCTGGCGTCAGGCGCGGTGTAGTCGGTGATCAGTACAAAATCATCTGATTCCGGACCCGTGTTACCGGCCTTATCGGTTGCGGTAGTGGTGATATGGTGCTCACCCTCTGGCAGCGCGGTGGTTGGCGTAAATTGCCAGCCGCCATTTTCGTCCACCACGGTAGAACCAATCAGCTCCCCGTTATCATAGATATCGACACGGCTGCCCGGCTCTGCGGAACCTTTAAAGGTTGGGTTCGCATCATCGGTGGTGCTGCCGCTGCTCAGATCGCCACGGCTGGAGCCGACGTCATCAGTCGCAACACCAATAACCGGTTTTTCCGGTGCCACGGTATCGACAGAGATATCAAAGGACGGAGAGGTCACGTCGTTTCCGGCCGGGTCTTTGGAAATCACGGTCAGGCTGTGATCGCCATCGGCCAGATCCTGTTCAGGAGTGAAGGTCCAGTTGCCGTCCGGATCCACCACAGTGGAGCCCAGTACATCGTCACCATCCATGATGGTCACGGTGCTGCCTGGCTTACCTTTACCGCTCAGTTCAGGACGTGCGTCATCGGTCACGGTGCCTGGCTTCAGGTTGCCCACGATCGGCCCCTGATCATCCACCACTTCACCCACGGTCACCTGGTTTGGATCCGGGTCGACGGTGAAGGAGATCCCCGGAGACGGTTCACTGGTATTGCCAGACGGATCGGTCACGGTGGTGGTGATCTCATGCTCGCCTTTAGCCAGAGGCTTATCTGGCGTGTAGGACCATTTACCTTCGTCATCAACGATGACGGAACCGATCTTCTCGTCGTTATCATAGATGTCCACCACGCTGCCCGGCTCGGCTTCGCCGCTCAGGGTCGGGGACTGATCGTCGGTGGTGTCGCCTGGACCTACCGGCCCCTGCTTGTCGCCCACGTTATCATTGATAACGATATTTTCTGCCGGAGACGGTGCCGCAGTGTCAATCACGATCGGGAAGCTGCCGCTGGTGCGCGCGTTGCCCGCTGCGTCAGTCGCAGTGACGGTGAAGGTGTGCTGACCATCCGCCAGCGCAGTATCCGGGGTGAACGACCACTTACCGCTGCTGTCCGCCTTGACGGTGCCAATCACTTTCCCGTTGTCGAGGATAGACACAACGTCGCCCGGTGCAGCGCTGCCGCTCAGGGTTGGGGTGGTGTCGTTGGTGGTTTCGCCTTTCTGCATTGGGCCGACGTGCGGCTCGGCGTTGTCCACAACGCTGTTGATGGACGGCTCGGTGCTGACCGGGATCAGAACGGTAATGTCGTAAGACGGTGCTTCACCCGCTACGCGGTTGCCTACTGCGTCCTGGGTTTCCAGCGTCAGCTGATTAAGCCCTTCCACCAGCGGTGTATCCAGTGCCAGCGTCCAGGTGCCTTCACTGTTGACCACGGCTGAGCCCAGCAGATGTTTGCCGTTAGCATCCGTGCTGTAAACAAAGACGGTGCTTCCCGCTTCACCAATACCATTGATAACCGGTTTGCTGTCATCGGTGATTTCACCGCTGGCCACGTTACCCTGACGGCCGCCGACATCATCCATTACGGACGTAATGTTCAGTACATCGCTGCTTGCCACTGGTGGGGTGTAGTCGGTCACCAGCACAAAATCATCCGATTCCGGACCGGTGTTGCCCGCTTCATCCGTTGCGGTGGTGGTGATATGGTGCTCACCTTCTGGCAGAGGTGTGGTTGGCGTGAACTGCCAGGCGCCGTTGTCGTCCGCAATCGTCGAACCAATATGCTCACCGTTGTCATAAATATCGACACGGCTGCCCGGCTCTGCAGAGCCGTTGAAGGTTGGGTTTGCGTCGTCGGTGGTGCCGCCGTTGCTCAGATCGCCACGAATTGTTCCCACATCATCCGTTGCGGATCCCAGTACAGGTTTTTCCGGGGCGGTCGCATCAACGGTAATATCAAAGGAAGGAGAGGTCACCTCGTTTCCGGCCGGGTCTTTGGAAATCACGGTCAGGCTGTGATCGCCATCGGCCAGATCCTGTTCAGGGGTGAAGGTCCAGTTGCCGTCCGGATCCACTACGGTGGAGCCCAGTACATCGTCGCCATCCATGATGGTTACGGTGCTGCCTGGCTTACCTTTACCGCTCAGTTCAGGGCGGACATCATCGGTCACGGTGCCTGGCTTCAGGTTGCCCACGATCGGCCCCTGGTCATCCACCACCTCACCCACGGTCACCTGGTTTGGATCCGGATCGACGGTGAAGGAGATCCCCGGAGACGGTTCACTGGTGTTGCCAGACGGATCGGTCACGGTAGTGGTGATCTCATGATCGCCTTTAGCCAGAGGCGTGTCTGGCGTATAGGACCATTTACCTTCGTCATCAACGATGACGGAACCGATCTTCTCGTCGTTATCGTAGATGTCCACCACGCTGCCCGGCTCAGCTTCGCCGCTCAGGGTCGGGGGACCATTGTCGGTGGTGTCGCCGACCCACCGGCCCCTGCTTATGCCACGTTATCATTGATAACGATATTTTCTGCCGGAGACGGTGCCGCAGTATCGATCACGATCGGGAAGCTGCCGCTGGTGCGCACGTTGCCCGCTGCGTCAGTCGCCGTGACGGTGAAGGTGTGCTTGCCATCCGCCAGCGCTGTATCCGGGGTGAACGCCCACTTCCCGTTGCTGTCCGCCGTGACGGTACCAATCACTTTCCCGTTGTCGAGGATAGACACAACGTCGCCCGGTGCAGCGCTGCCGCTCAGGGTTGGGGTGGTGTCGTTGGTGGATTCGCCTTTCTGCATTGGACCGACGTGCGGCTCGGCGTTGTCCACAACGCTGTTGATGGACGGTGCAGTACTCACCGGGATCAGCAGATTGATGTCGTAAGACGGCGCTTCACCGGCAACGCGGTTGCCCGCCGGGTCCTGCGTCTCCAGGGTCAGCTTGTTCAGGCCTTCCGTCAGTGGAGTTTCTGGTGTCAGGCTCCAGGTGCCATCACTGCCTACCACCGCTGTACCAATCAGGTGTTTGCCGGAAGAGTCGGTGGTGTAGACAAAGACGGTGTTCCCGGCTTCACCGATACCACTGATGAGCGGTTTGCTGTCATCGGTGATGTCACCGCTGGCTACATTGCCCTGACGATCGCCTACGTCATCCGCAACGGCGGTAATATTCAGAACATTTGCTGAAGCATCAGGCGCGGTAGTGTCAACTTCAAACTCCAGCGCTTCCGAGGGGTCGCTGGTATTGCCCGCCTTATCCGTCTGCGTAACGGTGATGCTGTGATCGCCTTCACCCAGCGGTTTCTCTGGTTTCAGCGTCCAGTTGCCTTTATCGTCAATAACGGTTGTGCCAAGCACCTCGTCACCATCATAAATGGTCACGGTGTCGCCCGGTTCGCCTTTACCGCTGAATACCGGACGGGTTTCATCCGTGACGTCACCGCCTTTCAGCTGGCCCGTAATCGGCCCGGTATTATCCTGGGCATCGGCCATATCCGGTTTGGCTGGCGGCGTGGTATCCACAATAATCTGAATCGGATCGGAAGGATCGCCTTCATTGCCGAGCGGATCTTCCTCAACGACCACGACATTATGTTCACCCTCGGCAAGTTCATCCTTAGGTGTAAATGACCATTTACCTTCGTCGTCGACGATAACCGAGCCGATCTCTTTATCATTGTCTTTGATAATGATGGTATTGCCCGGTGTTCCCTCTCCACTGAAAGAAGGCTGACTGTCATCCGTCAAATCGCCCGGTTTGAGCGGACCGGTTACCGGACCGGTATTGTCAATGACCTCAGGCGTTTCTGCTTTTCCCGGAGGTTCAGTCAATACAATAAAATCACGCTCATCAGACGGTTCGCTGACGTTACCCGCTTTATCCGTCTGGCTGACCGTGATGCTGTGGCTACCGTCAGTGAGGTTTTCGGACGGTTTGAAATACCAACGGCCATCCTCGTTAACGGTGGTTTCGCCGATCTTTTTACCGTTATCGTAAATTGCGATCGTTGCGCCAGCTTCACCGGTGCCGCTCATTTCCGGTTGAGGATCGTCGGTGTAAGCATCATCATGAATTTCACCGGTGGTTTTACCCACTTTGTCCATGATGTGTTCAATCGTCGGCGCTTTTGGCGCAACCGTATCAACGACGATGACAATCGGGTCTGATGGAGGACTCGCGTTGCCGTCAGGATCTTTTTCCACGACGGTCAGCTCGTGCTCGCCTTCGCCCAGTGGCTTATCAGGCGTATAGCTCCACTCGCCTTCATCATCGACGATAACGGAGCCGATCTCTTTGTCGTTATCGTAGATATGGATGGTGTCACCAGGCTTACCTTTACCGGTCAGCGTCGGCGTTGAGTCATCGGTTGTATCACCTGATTTTAACGGGCCTTTGATTGAGCCTTCATCATCCATTGTGGTGCCGATGCTCGGCTTATCAGGCGTGGAGTGGTTATCGCCGTCGTCTTTGTCCATCTCAGACAGCGCGAAAGCAGCCCCTACACCCGCCGCCGCAAGTGCAAACCATCCCAGCATGCCAAACAGCATGTCGTTGTCGTCATCCGGTGCCGTCAGAAGAGGCCCACCCGCGCCTAACGGTTCTCCGCCTAACGCCACAGGAGACATGCTGCCGTCAGCCATCAGATAGCCGGTGTCGTAGCTTTCGCCCGACAGAGGAACATAGGCGTAGAGTAATCCATCTTCCGCCATGCCCATCAGCACCGGGTTGTTAGGATCACCATTGAAGTAATCTTCAATAATTATGCTTGGCTGTGTATCGCCTTCCTGGATAATGTGCAGCGCCTTGTCTACGCGCTGCAGCGTAATATTTTCTGGAGCGAAGTCGTCGTTAATATTCTTCAATAAATATTTATTGCCGGGGATAAGTTTTACCTTAACCGTCCGGCCTGCATCTGCGGTCAACAACCGAGTTTTTCCGTCTCCGTTATTGACCGCTAAAATGACTTTATTGTCCGTCATACTTAAAGTCCTTGGTGAATTTCACTCACTAAATTGTGGATATATAAACATTTTTGTTGATACACCCTGAACTGCCTTACGTTGAAACCTTTCTGAGATAATTCATGTCCACAGGGTTCATCGACATGATGCTTAAAACTATCATGTCTGACCTCTTTATATGGGTAGGAAAAAACCACGCAACGCTCTACGCCGCATTAGGAATAGTTGACATCAAAAAGCTATTAATGAGTGAACAAAGAAGAAGGAGGGAAAGAATAATTAACGGTTAAGAACTTACACGAAAAGAATAATAAATCAAATTGATTATTTTAATAAAAATAACAGAATGAGATTTTTAATTAAAAATAAATTCAACAGGAACTCAGCCGTTCACCGCGTGACGACAGCAACGGGCCGGGTAGACGAGAGAAATTCAGGATTGAAGAAACGCAGAAATGAAAAAGGCCCACGTTATAAATAACGTGGGCCTGAATAGTGGCGGAACGGACGTCCGCTTGATATAAATCCGATTTTGTACGTTCCCATCAATAAAACCCGCACATATACAGTAAATCACACCATTCACCGTCCGATGTATGTTAGTCCCATCCAAAGAAAGCTTCAATTAATGGCATACCAGATGGCATACTGAAGGCATACTCAGATTTAAAGGAAGCCACCACTTATGGCCTTACTCACTGATACCAAAGCCCGTCATATCAAACCCAATGACAAACCGATTTCGCATGGTGGTGTCACTGGCCTAACACTACATCCATCTTCCACTAAAGGACGCGGAAAGTGGGTGCTACGCTACGTCAGCCCTGTAACTCAGAAACGACGTAATGCCGGTCTTGGCTCTTACCCCGAAGTCAGTATTGCTGAAGCGGCTAAACTCGCGCAAACCATGCGAGAACAATTATCGGCTGGAGATGACCCTCTTGAACTTAAAAAAGCGGAGACGACCAAAATCGTAATTCCGACTTTTGAAGAGGCTGCACGAAAAGTTCATACTGAGTTGCTTCCAGGATGGCGTAACAAAAAGCATGCCCGGCAGTGGATATCTACACTCGAACAGCATGTGTTTCCAGCTATGGGGACCGTTCCTCTTGATGCGATTACACCTGCCAATGTTGCGGATGTTTTGCGTCCTTCGTGGATGACTATCCCCGAAACCGCTGGACGGGTAAAACAACGTATTCATAAAGTAATGCAGTGGGCCTGGGCTCATGGGTTCTGCTCAGCCAATCCTGTTGATGTAGTCGACCACCTCCTTCCCCAGCAGGTCAGCGCCAGTATACGTACTGAACATCAGCCTGCTATGCCCTGGAAAGTCATACCGTTATACATCGCAAGCCGCGTTTACACTGAAGATCGTTACAACGTTACCCGAGGACTACTATTATTTGTCATACTGACAGCATGTCGTTCGGGTGAAGCTCGTGCGATGGAATGGTGCGAAATTGATTTTAAACGCCAGATCTGGACCATCCCACCAGGTCGAATGAAAGGCGGTGTCCGGCACAGAGTACCACTGTCAACTCAGGCGCTTGAGTTGCTTGAACAGATGAGAGGATTACATGAAACGCTGGTATTCCCTTCCCCCAGAAAACAAACCGTTCTCTCTGATATGGTTTTGACATCATTTTTACGCAAAACAAAGGCTATCAGCGATACCCAGGGACGATTTGCGGTCGCACATGGATTTCGCTCCAGTTTTCGTGACTGGTGTAGCGAACAGCATTACCCACATGATTTGGCTGAACGTGCACTGGCTCACACTATCAGGAACAAATCTGAAGCTGCCTACCATCGTACAGATTTGTTAAATGAACGAAGGCCTATGATGCAGGCATGGGGAGATTACGTTATGTCTGCGATCTCCAAGACCTGATAAACAAGCCTTGTCGCAGGGTATGTCTAAACACTCATATAATAGACTTGGGGGAATTTTGTTTACCATTCAGGCTGCACGTGAAGAGGCGAATAGATTTCGAGAACTACTCGAAAAATGCGATCCCTCAACAACATACCTCATCCCTCATGGCTTTCCTGTCATGAGCTGCAAACTTTGCTCAATGCTACTTTCCTTCCACTTTCTGAAATTATGGCCTGATCTGGAATTGAAAGGTGTTTCAGGAGCCACTGGTAAAAATGGCGCGATTACTCACTACTGGCTGGAAG
Source organism: Enterobacter cloacae complex sp. 277I4 (assembly GCF_050031465.1). Lineage (NCBI taxonomy): Bacteria > Pseudomonadati > Pseudomonadota > Gammaproteobacteria > Enterobacterales > Enterobacteriaceae > Enterobacter > Enterobacter cloacae complex sp. 277I4. The sequence goes on along the minus strand of NZ_JBLGWC010000001.1, from coordinate 945,033 downwards.
TGGGTGATTACGTTATTGATATCACAGGGGATCAATATAATGTCATCAGCACCAGCAAACTAAACGAAGCTATCGTCAAAAACAGGCCTTTTTTGCCTGTTCACGTTGCTCACAGAAAGGATAGCTATCTCTATATTTTATTTAAAATTCAAGGGAGAGAACTCTTAACCTATGGTTTTCCTACAATCGGTAATGATTTTATTGATGAGATGGAATGCGATTATCGCCAGCTAGTCGGGTGAGGGCGAGCAATGCAGACCTGCGCTTATATCGGCAAGTCTGCAACTGAAGTTCTATTTGTCGCTCAAGGGGGGCTGTATTAGCTGGCTTGTGCCAAAGTTGCGATAACCGTCATGGAAGTCTTTACTGTATTCTTTGCTCAGATAGGCTACCCGTAGCAGAAAGTCATAATAATCAGCACTTAACGTTAACGCATCATCCCGAGTGAACCACGCGCTGTGATTCTTCGGAAAATGCGGGAGATAAGCATATTCAGGATAATCAAGCCCAATGGCGCTGCACCAGGCTTTCTGTATCCGGGTCCCCATATTATCAGCGTCAGGCTTTGTATAATCTCCCAGATAGGCATAGGCCTCTCTGTCAAACAGCAGAACCAGATGGTAGTGAGGATGTTCCCCGGTAACACGCTCTCTGGCCCAGATATAGCCGAGTGGCACAGGCTCACCAGGCCTGCCAAAACGCTTGTGTTCTTCCCTTAACCGGCTTTTAAGGGATTCCATAGCCCGAGTAATGGCTTTCTCATCATCCTTCTGAAAGCATATCGGCAAGTCCGGCTCTCCTGGCACATGGGACTGAGCAAACCTCAGGTCAGCGCGTAATGCGAATATCCGGTTATAGTTTTCCAGATAATTAGATATTACAGCCAGCGATCGACGAAGCATATGTCCTGATATTCTCGAATCATATTTACCTTCAGCTTCCTTCTGCAGGAATTCAAACTCTTTCTCAGTTAAACCATAAGGTGATTTCATAATAATACCTTTCAGCAAAATTCATTAGATATTGGGTAGCAAGCTGCTACCCAATTAAGCGTACAGGTTACCCTGCAGGGATTTATTATCTCTGCTGATACTCAGGTTTGATTATTGTGTTGGCATATACCGATATTTAGTGTATTGACGCAAGAGCACCTACCAGCAATGATAAATATATTACATATACCGACTAATCAATACGGATAATAATCCCACTATCAACAACGAAACCCGCAGCACACTAAGGGTTATGAGATCCATAACCACCTGATAAATCGTAAAAATCACTCTGAAGTTATTCTCTCAGCGGGATGCTACTGATAGCACTACCTCCCCCATGATATTCTGGTATACCTTTCAAAGCCTTGTGTTCTGTATCCAGTTCTGAAGGTGCTATTTCGGAAGCTAGGTATTTGACATAATGCGTTCCGCTTGCGTCTTCCCACAACTGGACTTTCCCTTCATCAGCAAGCTGTTCCAGAACAGGCTCAAGATCAGCTTTTTTTCTGAGCGAACGATGTATATCTTGCATCATGTCACGCCTTAAAAAATCATAAGACCCATTTTTAACAAGATGGTTTTCAAGCCAACTGAGTACTCTTTCAGAATGGGAAGGTCCCCTGACCACATCCATTTTTACAATAAAATGATTAAGGTGCCATTCCGATATTAACAATGCAGCTTCCAGAGTTTCCAGCGTAATAACGGTTGAGTCAGGAGTGATAAACAGCTGCATCACAGCAGCACTCCTCGCGGTATGTTCGCAGTACCGCGCAGCCCAGTCGTTATGATGGTACAGTTTTCCCCCCGGCTGCATCAGACGCTTTACGTCCCTACCAACATCACGCAACCGCTTCTTTGCGTCAGGAGCAAAAGTCATACAGATTCGGGGTTGATTTTTTTTTCTGCGTTCCATCCCGGCAAGTAAATGTTTTTTCTGAATGGCATAAAACTTTTCCAGATCGGACTCATCGCCAGAAACCAGCTCATCAATATCAATCTGTCTGGTGAGTAACGTAAGATCCATAGTTAACGTACGCGCATAAATTCCCGTTGCTCGTATTGCGTTACCCAGTGATTTCAGTGTGCAGTCATGTGGCTCCGGCTGTGTCATTAACAGCATACCAAGCCGGGGATCTTTAATATCTGTGATACCCGTTGACGCACGACTGACCCGATAATCATCACCACACCATAGCGTATTATTAATTGCGATCTTACGGCGCATGATGCTTTCATACAGAGCACTTCCCTCGTCAGAGGTGATACCCAGACTGGAGTATTGCCCCAGCTCTTTCAGAAGGGCTTCCGGCGTGGGATCCGTTACCGTCAGATGCACCCTTACAGGCTTAACCGGTTCATTTCTGAGACATTCATCCAGTTCATTTCTGGCCGTCTCCACTCCCTCTTTCTGGCGCACTGCTTTCTGAAGCGATTTCTTAAGGCTCTTACATTCTTCATCCCATAGCACGTATTGCCGTTCATATTTCTTCAGCATGACTAAAAACACCTCAGCCAACTCACGTTCAGTTTGATGAATTTGCGCCATGATGAGCCTGTATACCGTCGTTTTTTTGCTTCCGGACCTTGCCAGTATTATGTGAAAATGCGATACAGGAACGATAATATCATCATCAATTTCAACATCATACATATCCTGGCAGGCCAGAGCCATGCTCCCCAGGAGGGTTGCAAAGATAAGCTCAACCGCCGCGCTGGTTTTGCCGTAAATGAAAGAAATGATTTGTTGAAAAAAAGTCAAAATTGCTCTTGTGTTCAGATTAACATGATGATTTTCAGTTTTTTTATGGGTAAGTTTCATTGCATAGTCTCTTTTGAGAAAAAATTAAACGCTTCTGGAAGCGATCCACTCATCAACGGAAGTGGAACGCCATCCAACGGAAGCAGCACCAAGTCTCACGGGTTTTGGAAACGTTTCGTCGTAATACCTGGATTCGGGATTTAGCTTTTCATAGATAGTTGACCGGGACAGGCCAACTATCTTCGTCAGCTCTCTCATGCGCAGAATGCGCTGTTGTGGCTCTGGTTGTCTGGTGTAAACAGATGACATTTTCGATTCTCCTGTTGGATGTCTCTGGCTGTGGTCGCAATTTTCCACAGGAACTGAAATACTGTCCCCGTAAAAAAAACGAAACCAACCACAGGGAGTGACAATGCACACTTTTGCCAGTCTGATGTACGATGTTTACGAGTCCTTCGGCCTGTTCCAGAAAGGGGCTCGCCAAGCAGACATACGTGGATCCGCTAACTTTTCAGGTCACCAGCGTTTTTTCGATAACAATGATGACGAAGAGCTGATGGAAGAGAAACGCTATGATGAAATCATCAGACACCTTGATGAGGAGGGGGTGTTCAGTACGGAGCAAAGAAGGAAGATTTTTTATAAATATGAGCAACTTTATAATGCTCTGATGACTCGGCCTGTTTTTACTGAACTAAGTCGCAAACAAGTACAAATCCGCTACGCCCAGTATATACTCCCCAGGCTCATCGCACTTGATATCTATAAAACTTACAACTCTGAAAACAAAAATAGCTTCTATCACCACATACACATTTTCTTGCAAAAAGATTATTGCCCATGCTGGCAGGAGAAAAAAGAAGGGGCTTTTTCTGCTGTTCGGCAGTATCTGAAGAATTTAGTAAGAAAACAAATTTTCTCTCGTACAGACTCAGATAATCTGGCACCTCTTTTAAAAGTCATTGAAAATATCCGCACTGGTAACACACAGAAAAAAGGTGCGCTGGATACATCAATTATAGAATGCCTTGAGGCGTATTCTGGTATTGTCGACGATAAGACACTGAACAGCATCAGAGTCAACCTTGACAATATAAAAAAAGCCCATTACTCCCTGACCGTACTCCTGAATGCTGAGCGAAAACTCCCTGTCATTAATATCATCTCACGGTACTACAGAAACTATGTAGACAATGGAATAAAACCCGGCAATATATCAGCAATGTTATGCAGACTACTGTATGAACCAGAACCCCAAGATTTTATCCATCATGATACCATGATTAACTCAATTGCGAATTATTATCATAAGAGAATAAAACCGATCTCCCTGAATATAAACGAGGAATGTTTACAGAGTATCAGCGCATTAAAAAACATCGTTTTCAACTTCAATGATAAAACCATTATCTCCGAAGCACAGTTAACTGACATCGCTGTAAAATTAAAAAAAGAACCCCATAAACAGCTTGTTCAACCGTATTTTGAACTCTGGAAGCTTATAGATTTAATCAGTAAAGGGGAAACAGAGGAAGCCTATGAGAAAGTCAAAATTATTCCTCTGGATGATTTACCTGTAGGATACCTGGCATCTGCTTTTTTAGTTATCCATATTGCATTACGCATAAAGTTCGAGAGGAAAACCGTTAAAAAAGGTGTTTTCTCATCAGCTGTAACAACTATTCTTGAAAATCAGGGAATTTATACTGACTATATTCCCGTCAGTTGGGCTTATACAGAAACCCACAGTGACGGCTCTGATATGAAAAGCATCCATCTTTCTGAATCCATTTTATCAGATGCCAACAATCTGACCATCATGCGTTCGGTAAGGATGTATAATAACATGGTCAGGAGAATAAGTGACTGGAATGACCTTGAGCTGGAAGGTATTTATCCTGAGTCTGTTTACGGGCTTCTTGATAAAGTTGACACTATCCTGGGTAAGATACTCAACATTATCTTTGTTGAAAAAATTACTTCCTGCCAGGATTTAGCTTTCATTCTGAAAAATAAAAAAGTTCTGGCTCGAGGTGAACTGAATGATAGCCTTATCGGCATACTGATTAACTGTCCTCTTTTGGCGTGCGTACGGGACCTGGAGAGCTTAACAAAATATCTTCGCTGTCCGGGAGAGGAAATAAAAAATATAATTCTTTCAGTTGACAAAAAAAACTGGAATTTGACATATGGAGCCCTGAAGATTCTGGAGGAAGAAAGAAAGATACAGGCGGGGAAAACACAGGGAGGTGGAAAATAAGTGCATATTTTTGCATCTCCCCCGGCTACAGTGGCTACGCGTAGCCACTGTAGCCGGGGGGCTTACATTGAAAGTAACATTTTACAGTTCAGAAAAAGTAGGTAAATCAAGACCCAAGGCTACCTTGGCTTTTTTTGTGCTCTATCAATACCCGAACCAGGTCGCTGCTGCTCCCAGGCGAATAATTGGTTCGTAGCAATTCGTTTATTACTGGAATAATTCCAATAATTTATAAAACGCTTCGTTACCCACTCTATTTAGTCAGTCGAGGCTAGCACCACCCCATGATTATGCCGTGACAAACAACAATACCGGGTAATTTTAAGTGATTATATAAGGTTCATTTGTGCGGCAGAGAGGTTACGACTATAATGTAAGCAACCCCCAGAGCGTCAGTATCAGCAGGATAAACAGATTTAACTGCATCAAGATTTTTATTGCTGGATAATAATAGCTTTCACGAATTTGCAGAATATATTTTTGTAAGGATCTTTAACCTCCACTCTGACGATTCCGGTAGTCCTAACAGGATAAAAAATTATACCAACTCTGCGGTATGAAAAATTAATTGACTGAGCATTAATATATTGAACATGGATACACTCGTTTTATCATTAGTTGTAATGATAACAGGCTTGTTCTCGAAGAGTTATTAACTTTCCATGGAAAGCTCATTGCTTCATGCATTATATCCATCTCCAGCAAAAATTGATTTACTCAGGATTAACTTCAGCTATATCCTGGACTGCTCCACTTCCCTGAAAACTGCAAATACGTGCTGGACTGCTACTCTCCAGAGTATATCCAAGAGTTCGAAGAGCTGGTTCATCGTCAGTGTAAATAGACCCGCTTTAGTTCCATGCATTTTTTGAGATCCCAGCCAAATAATGGTGTTGTCGATATTCCTCCGGCGTCATATTGTTCAGTGATTCATGCGGGCGTTCACAGTTATATTCTGACAACCATTTTTCCGTGATTTCCCGCACTTCATTCAGCGTTCTGAACAGATAAAAATCGAGTATTTCCGTACGGCATGTCCGGTTAAAGCGCTCAATGAAAGCGTTCTGCGTCGGCTTACCCGGCTGGATAAATTCCAGTTTTACTGCATGTTTCTCTGCCCATTCAGCCAGCGCCAGAGAGATAAATTCCGGGCCGTTATCCATGCGAAGCATGGCCGGATAACCAGTAGTGTGGAAACCTGCTTGGAGCTATAACTTTCGTCGTAGGAATTAATGACCATTATTTGGCCAGCATCAACAGGCTGGCCATCTAAAGTAACAAGTCGTTTAGTTGCACGCTCTGGAAAGATAATATCCTTTGACTGCCTTTCTTCTTCAATGTCCTTTAGTACCTTAGCCAAGGAGGTTTTCAATGTTCCATTGGGCGCATACAAAGAGCACACGCCGTCAATGCTATTAATTCTGGTAAAGTCTAACTACTCCACCAGTTTATTGATGCTGTAACAGTTCTCCAGATCCAGTCCAAGTTTCATTTCGACTTCTTTTTCAAATCGTTCATTTCAAAAAACTGTGAATTAACACTGCTCACGCATACCTGCTTGAAAACTCGTCCATCGAATTAGATACCGTAAACTTCACCTCATCACCCAGTGCTTCAAAATGTGCATAACCACATTTTATTTTGGCATTTTCCTCCGGACGTCGTTCCACCGAGAAGAGCGTGCTTTTGGTTTCGACAACGAAATAGAGCTTTTCTTTTCCGTCCTTTTCGATCAGCACCGCCCAGTCGGGGTTGTAACCGCCTAATGGGGTATCGATTTTGAACCAACCAGGGAGTTTGGCGTAAAGTTTGATATCCTCGTTTCGCTCGAAGGCCGAGGCGAACTCCAATTCGATATCAGAGTCGTAAACCACGTGGTCGAAGACGGACTTCTCGGCTTTAACCATGTTGTCTTTCAAGTAGCCGAACAACTCGTTCTGTTGGAATAACTCCTGAGCATAGAACTGATCATCACCAATCTTTTGGTACTTGATGCCGTCGACAATAAACAGGCGCATCTGACTTTTGATAATGTTGGCAGACTGCTCAATAAACTTCTGCGGGTTGTTCTTGAATGATTCCAGGCGGCCACTTTTGTTGATAATGGCAACTATGGTGCGACGCGTCAGGTTGGTTTCATTCTGTAAATAAGTGATCAAATCGGGCAAATCGAACGCGCGGGATTCGTACACACTGGTTGTTTCCTGAACCTGTTGTGTATGCACTCCACTACGGTCTATTTCAGTCTTCGCCTTGCGGTAAGTGAAACGAGCCTTGCCCACCTGAAGGTTAACTTTGATCTCTTCGGCGCACTTTTCGATCAGCGCGTTGGTATCAAAGTCCACACGGAACGTGGTTTTGTATTTAATACGATCCCACAGAGCCTGGAACTCGGGACTCAGATAGACCGCTTTGTTCAAGGAAACCTTGGCTTTGTCATCACGGTTCTTGATGTTCAGGTTACCGGATACTTTTTTCAGTACCGACACAATCTGTGCTGCATGGGGCTGGAATGCCTCAGGCAACGCCAGAGTACCGTTCTTCAATGACGCCTTGAGGCTATCCTGCACTTTACCCTTGCTGTCAATGTGGCCTTCGCTCTGCAAGTGTTCCCACAACTGCTTCGACGCCTCGGCACCTAAGTATTCGTGATTGTGGTCGTCAACCGGTACCACGATATTGGCAAACAGGTGCTTCTCGACCACGCCAAACTTGATGCCTTCCTCGTTTTCTATTTCCTTCTGCAATTGCTCTGCAAATTGCTCGTAGGATTCATTAGCCATCACAGTGAGGGTATTCACCGCAAAGCCATGCACCCGCTCGCCATCCTGATTCACACAAATGCGCAAGCCACGACCGATCTCCTGACGTTTTTTAATGACCGATGTGGTTTCGTTCAGGGTGCAAATCTGGAACACGTTGGGGTTGTCCCAGCCTTCCTTGAGCGCTGAATGGGAAAAAATGAATTTCAGTTTGCAATCAAAACTCAACAACCATTCCTTGTCTTTCATAATGGTGTTGTAAGCACTGCCATCAGATTCGCTGCTTGCCGCCTTGCCATCTTTTCCAATTTTAGATTCTTTGAGCATTTCCTTGCCTGACGAATCTTTTTTCTTATCGATCGCAAAATAACCGTTATGCACGCCTTGTGCAGCTGTATCCAGATCGGCACCTTCAAATAACTGGCTGTACTTGGGTTTGCGAATGGCGCGATCGTATTCTTCCTCAAACATCAGGGCGAACTTACCCTTTTGCGGGTTACCGTCTTCGTCATACCAGCGGTAGTTGGCGACCTTGTCGATAAAAAACAGGCTCAGCACCTTAATGCCCTGTGGGCGCAGGCGCATTTCTTTATCGAGATGCTCTTCAATGGTTTTGCGGATCTGCAGGCGTTTAAATTCATCCGGATCAACTTCTCCCAAGGCCTGACCCAGTTTCAGAATATCGGGCTTACTGGTAAAGCTGATGTATTCATTGCCCTGTTCGCAGTAGATGTCATCAATAATGTAGCCGTCATATACATCGCGGCCACCGCTGTACCTGGCATCCAGCAAATCCGCTCCGCTGGTCACCGTGACTTCCTTGCGCTTAATGCTGCCATTCTTCAGGCGAGCATCAATTTCGATTTTGGCACTGATCGGGCTTTTTTTATTGTTCACACTGACCAGCTTGATAAAGGCCTTATTGTGGCCGTCCTTAACCTCAATGCCTGCCACTTCAATCTGCTTAACCAGTTTTTGCTCGTAGGCATCAACTGAATCAAGCTTGTAGAGCATATGGTGCTTTTCCACATGGGTAGCTGAATAACGCAGTGTACACATGGGATTAAGCGAGGCGATGGCCTCTTTACTCTTATCTGTGGTGTCAACACTCTGCGGCTCATCGACAATCACAATTGGGTTGGTTTGCTGGATAAATTCGATCGGCTTGGCACCGGTCATCCGGTCGTGTGCCCGGTGAATGATGTTGGCTTTGTTCTCTTGCTCCGGGTCGCTAAAGCTTTTCCGGAAGGCATCGATATTGATGACCATGATCTGAATGTCAGGGCTGGTCGCAAAGTTACGCACATCCGACAGCTTACTGGAATCGTAGGTGAAATAGTCGAAGGCAACGTTTTCGTACAGCTCTTTAAAATGAGTCGCCGTAATTTCCAGTGACTTCTGCACTCCTTCTTTAATGGCGATGGACGGCACCACGATAATAAACTTGGTAAAGCCATAGAGCCGGTTCATTTCGAAAACTGTACGCAGGTAAACATAGGTTTTACCCGTTCCGGTTTCCATTTCCACGGTTAAGTGAATGCCGTATTTCGAGTCAAATGACTCTGACGGCGCGAGGCCATTTTTCAGCTGTATTTTGCGGATATTGGCATGGATGTCTTCATCCAGCAGGCGTAGGCGGTTACCAATACCCAGGGTATCTTCCTGAATACCATGAAACAGCGAGCCTTCTTCCCAGGAATGCAGCGGTGCTACCGTAAAGTTGGTCTGGCAGATTTCCTGGCCGGCGAATACGCCCGTTACTGACTCAATCGCATCACGCTGATAATCCAGATTGGCATCGAACTGAATCTTCATGCTCATATTACAGGCTCCTTACGTCTTCAATTCCGGCCTGCTTGAGAATCTGTACCGCGTTGGTTTTTACCACGTCGTCGGCAAACCCGGCGTCTTTGAAAACCACCCGTATAATTTCTGGGTTGAGTTCGTCTTTGAGCTTGACAATCCCTTCCACCACATCGAGGGTAATATCATCCGACAGGCAAATCACGAGCGCGCCCATACCGATATCAAACACCTTATGGCCAGCCACACTGTGCTCGGCAATTGGCAAGGTCAGATCCAGACCGTACTTCAGCAGCACCTCGTAGAGCACATCCTCTTCTTTACGACCATGTTTAATATTGGATATCTGATCTTCCAGATCCTGCTCCGTAAGATCGAAATCCAGCTCCCAAGGTTTGATATTGGTGGAATCAAGTTTGAAGACTTTAAAGCCAAGGTCACCCTGATAATCTGGGTTTTCATCTTTAATTTGACACGCCGCTCGGCGAATGCGTTCTTTGCTGATATCCGAGATGGTTTTATAACCAGCTTTGAATGCCTCTGATTTTTCGTCAGTAATTTCCGGGAGTTGAACCATTACAAATCGATTCGCTTTACTTCTCCTTACATTCAATTCAATGCATGCATGCGCAAAAGCTGAAGATCCAGCAAAGAAATCAAGAACCAAATCACTCTCCCCTGTGAAAGTGTCAATCAGACGAGCAAGAACGGAAATGTCTTTTGGAAAGTCGAAAAACTCACCACCCATTAGTGCAGACAAACTCTTCGATGCAGCTCGTCTGTCTTTATATAGAAAAGTGCTAGGCGCCCATGTCTCCGTGTGATGCAAATATCTTTTGTACTGAATTCGGCTCTCTTTTGAGGATGGAAATATCAAAAGTCCTTCCCGATCTAGACGAGCCATTGCCTCTTGGTTATACCTCCAACCGTTTTTTGGTGGCTTATAACCTTTGTATTCAAATATCAGGTTCTCTCTATAATTCGGACTACTGATATTGTCGCCATAATAAACGCCGCCTTCATCCATTTTTGAATAATGTGAATGTTCCTTGGAAGGATCATTTTCACCCAAATCATTGAACCACTCTTTTAGTTCCTTAGATGCTTCGTCGTAATTGGAGCCGTGCTTTTTTAGCAGAGCTTTATGCTTTTCATATACCTGATCGAGTCCTTCTTTCCTCTCTCGCCATTTGACTTCTCTCGCTGATAGATAATTTTCATTTTTAACATAAACCAAAATATAGTCATGTACTACAGAGAATCTACGGGAGTCATTTTTCCGGCCGCCTTGCCATACAATGCTAGCGATAAAGTTTTCTTCGCCAAAAATCTCATCGGCAATTTTCCTTATATTGGCAAACTCATTGTCGTCAATACTGATAAAAATAACCCCATCATCCTTTAGTAGATTACGAGCAAGTTTCAGGCGTGGGTACATCATGTTCAGCCAGTCAGTGTGATAGCGCCCACTCGTCTCCGGATTGTTAGATAAGTTTCGCCCCTCACCATCCACCTGACCAGTGATCTCTTTGTAGTTTTTGATATTGTCTTTAAAGTTATCTTTATAAACAAAATCCTTGCCTGTGTTGTAGGGCGGATCGATATAGATCATTTTGACTTTTTTGTGATAGCTCTTTTGCAGTAGCTTGAGTACTTCGAGGTTATCGCCTTCGATAAAGAGATTTTGAGTATTATCCCAATCAACGGATTCTTCTTTACAGGGACGTAAGGTTCCAGCGCTTGGTGTTTGTGCCAGCATGCGGGCTTTGCTTTTGCCATTCCAGGTGAAGCTGTAGCGTTCTTCGCGACCATCGACATAGTCACCGAGCACTTCTTTCAGGGCATCGAAGTCGACTTTGCCTTCGATAAAGGCTTCTGGAAACAGCTCTTTGAGTTTACTGATATTATCAGCGACGATGTCCATGCTCTGTGAATCCATTTCTGGTATGACGTTTTTCACTGTGTTTCCTCTTAATTCTTTTGTTTTCGGCTTCTACTTTTTCAATTCGGTTAAAGCGTATTAGCGATCTGCCTGAGCCGCTGTTCCTGCTGTTTAATCTGGGTATTCAACACAACCTGCTGGCTGAACTCGGCCTGTTTTATCTGGGCGCGTAGTTTTTTAATGTCCTGCTCGATTTGACGGTAATGTTGCAATTGTTGCCGCTGCTGCTCTGCAGCTTCGCCATTCACTAAACCATCCACCAAACAAAAGCGCCCACTGACTTCAGCACACTGAAGCGCTTGTACACGGTACATAAAGGCTTGGTAGAACTGCCAGAAATTACTGTGCGGCAAGCTGGTAAAGTTCAGGCTGTTAAAAAACGCTTGTTCACTTTGAGTCTTGCAGCCCAACCCTAGCCAAGGTGATAGCTGTAACTCTTCAATGACCCACTTTGCTTGATCCGCTCTGTTTATGCGCTTGTCCGCCAGGCAGATAGCCAGTTGTTCTTTGTCGTGTTGTTTTTCGCGTACGTTTGAATCCGAATCGCCAGTGCCCTCTGTGCCTTTGTTTTCAGCGTGCACAAAGAAAATTACTAATGGGTAAGGTATCGCCCTGTTGATCAGCTGACCAATTCGTTCTGCGCTTTTGGTATTGCTTAATTCCACGTGCAGAAAGGCCAGCTCACCATAGTCGCGCAGGTCGTCACTAAAAGGCGCGATATTGATGGTGCTGGGCTTTAGGGTGTAGAGCCAACGGATTTTATCAACATCGTCCTTCAGAGCCTTTTTGTCTTTAGCGTCCAGGTCGGCGTGCTCCTGAAACATCTTTTTGAACAGGGGCTTATTGAGCACACAGCTATTGGGCACGTTCAAGCCTTCCAGAAAGGCTTCGAATTGTGGCAAGCCTAACCTCATATCAGACATCACGCTCTCCTTGACCTTCTGTTCCCTGAGTAACGGCTGTCAATATCAGGTAGGACACCACCATAAAGTCTTCAATGCCCTGACTGGAGGTGGCGGTAAGTACAGTACCGCCTTTGGCAAACAGGCTTTCAATGCCTTTTTCTTCGCTCTTCCCGGCAATGCTATCTACAGCGACAGCTAATAGGTGCTGAAAGTGGCTCATATCACACCCGTGGCGTGTCATGCGGTTAACTTCGGTGATGGCGGGTTGATCGGGCACTTTGTGCTTAAAGGCTTCACGCTTGAGCAGATCGAGTATCTTTTTACTTTGGGTGAAGTTCAGCTCAACTACAGTGCTGCCTTCGGCATCAGCGGTCACGTAGATCAGGAAGTAAGGTGCCAGCGGGTAATTATCATCTACCTGAACCGCTTCTTTACCGCTGCGGATATTCTTCAGGCAGAAGATGACGCCGGGTTTGATGCCATCGGCGACCATATCTTCGTCAATGCTGACGGCGGCATACAGGCCTAGCGGTGTTTGCTCCAGCGTTGCGAGACGGGCCTTATCGTTCATGTAGCCTGACAGATCCATGCGGAAGTCATTGAGGGTAAGGTCGGTAATGGATACACCGCCGCTCATGTCCTCCAGATCGACTACTGCGTCTTTGAGTTGCTGTAGTTGTCTGCGCCGATATTCAAGGTCATTCATGTCTTTGGCGTTTTCATCGATGACGTTCTCTTCGCCAGTTGCAGATATATCCAGCAACACCATACGCCCCGAGACACGCGCTTCCAGATTGATGTATTCATCCAGCTCCATGTTGGGCCAGAAGTTGATGAGCTGGATTTGCGTGTTTTTACTGCCAAGACGGTCGATACGGCCAAAACGCTGAATGATACGTACCGGATTCCAGTGAATGTCGTAGTTGATGAGCGTATCGCAATCCTGCAGGTTCTGACCCTCACTGATGCAGTCGGTGGCTATCAGTAAATCCAGTTCGGTAGTAGCGGTTGGGTCTACTTTGCCGCGCTCTTTGGATACCGGAGAGAAGGCGGTCAGAATATTGTTGAGGTCAGAACCTAAGCCCGTCATGGTGGTTTTATTGGTACCGCCGCCCGTCACCAATGCACTGTGAATGCCCAGTTCGGAATGCGCCCATTGCGCCAGATGGACATACAGGTATTGAGCCGTGTCGGCGAACGCGGTAAAGACGATCACCTTTTTATTGCCAGGATTTAGCGGATTAGCCACCTTGCTGGCAATGGTTTTTTTAAGCAGCTCTAGCTTTGCATCACGGCCTGCGTTCACACTTTGTGCTGTTTTGGCAATGTGGCTTAAAAACTCACGGTCGGCCTCCAGTTCCTGCCTAAAGCGGATGAGATCCATATCCTGCAGCAACACTTTGGTTTTGTTGCCCACCATGTAACTTTCCAGCTCCGTGGACTCCAGCTCAAAGTCGTGGATATCTTCGATATTCAGCTCGGACAGTTCTTCTGATTCGTGGGCATCAATTTTGGCCAGTAGTCGGTCGACTTGCTGAGCAAGCTTTGTGGCCGTAAGCGTGAACGAATGAATTGAGCTTTCCATTCGCTTGAGTAAATTGACGCGCATGAGGTGAATCAGGCTTTCTTCACGGTCTACCTGTTTGAACACGCCTTTACCTGCGCCTACGGCTTTATCGTAACGACGGGCGTATTCGGCTTTTTTAGCTTCGCGCACGAATTTCAGCGGAGAATAACCCGCTAGGGATAGCCGCCGGATGGTTTTGTTGACCTCTTTTAACGGCGGAAACTCGCCGGATGCGTCAATGTCGGCATAGATGTTTTTCGGTGGCAAGCGAGTTGGGAAGCGGCCGATATCTTCGGTGCCGTAGTACTTTTCTATGTGTTTGCGGGAACGGGCAATGGTAACGATATCGAGCAGTTTGAAGTAGTCAAAGCTCATAATGTCGAGCAAGGCTGCGGTGGTACGCTTTTCGACCGGCTCACTGACCCATTTGTTAAATTGCTTCTGGGCAAGCCGCAGAGTGGATTCAATATTTTTAATACCCTGTTCGGCAAAGGCATCGTCCCGACCTTCAGTAATGAAGGCGACCTGATTTTTCAGATCGTTCATGCGGTTGTTGACCGGCGTTGCCGACAACATCAGCACCTTGGTTTTTACGCCTGAGCGGATAATGTCGTTCATCAGGTGCTCATAGCGGCTTTTACCTTCCGCCTTGCTCGGTGTATTACGGAAGTTGTGGGATTCGTCGATGACCACCAGGTCGTAATTGGCCCAGTTCACTGTCTCCAGATTGATTTCGCCCGAGTAGCCTTTCGGTCGAGTCAGATCGGTATGGTTCAGTACGTCGTAATTAAAGCGGTCAGTTGCGAGCAGGTTGCGCTTATCGTTGACCGTGTACATGGTCCAGTTGTCACGAAGCTTTTTCGGGCATAGAACAAGCACCCGATCGTTACGCAGTTCGTAGTATTTGATCACAGCCAAGGCTTCAAAGGTTTTACCCAAACCCACGCTATCGGCAATGATGCAACCGTTGTGCTTTTCGAGCTTATCTATTGCACCCAGCACTCCGTCTTTCTGGAATTTGTAGAGTTTGCTCCAGACTAGGGTATCTTTAAAGCCGGTTTTACTGCGGATGATGTTGTCTTCGTCGATGTCTTCGAGGAAGTCTTTGAACAAATGATATAACGTGAGGAAATAGATAAAATTGGCCGATTGATCGACGGCGATTGCATCCAATTTGGCAATCAGATCATTCTTTATGTCACGAAGATTCTGTGCATCAGCCCAGACATTATCAAACCACGTCAAAAGCTGCCGGGTGCTCTCAAGGTCAGACAAGCCTATGTTCATGTGCAGGGAGTCGCAGCGCACGTCGCCGAGCCCAGTTGGACTGAGCGTGGCACTGCCGCTGATGGCAAAACTTTGCTCGGTAGCCCCAAGATGAATAATATTCTGCCCCGGCTGAGGTCTTACACTGGCTTTCACTTCAGCCTTGTTTGCCAGCCATTGCGAAAACTCACTGGCGATGCGTTTTTGTTGCAGCTGATTCAGCAGGCGAACGTCTGAATCAGAACCAACCAGGTTCTGCAGATTGGTCGAATCCCATTCGCTGAAAATAATCCTTGCAGACTCCAGCTGCTTCAACTCGTGCTTCAGCGAGGCAAAGCCATATAAGGTAAACAGGCTGGACAGAACAGAGAGCTTGGAACCAGAAAAGGTATGTTTTTTCAGTTCGATACCAACATGACCGCTAGTTTTGTTATCCAGTAACACCCCGAAATTCCCTATTATTGTCTGTCATTCTTTTGTTCTTCTATCCACTTTTCGATGTCTTCACGCTTGAAACGCCAGGATGTGCCCACTTTGAAGGCAGGTATTTTCACTGACATTACCATACGGTAAACAGCTCGCTCGTTGAGCTTGAGGTACGACGCGACATCCTTGACGGTCATTATTTGCACACTCATTTGCGTTATCCGCACTCTGTTGAGGGTAATGTTTCAGTGTCGAAATAGTACAAGGTTGCCATCATACGTTCAACATTATCACCCGTTGTCAAGCAGATAGAAGCCATCTAGGTCAGGGGGAATGACTAGGAATTACTCCCCAAGGGTAGCGTACGTCTACACACATCAAATTAGCTCCCGCACAGGGACATAGTAGAAATCTTGTGTATTGCAATTATGGATACTGTCATCGTCTAGGTAGTTCGCCAGCTTTGTAGTGTTTTACTGAATTTGGCCACCTGAGCAGAGGTGAAATGGGAGAGTGATTTTCATACGCTCTCGTATGGCTTCCGGCCTGAATGCAGTGTTCATCACGCGATCCGCACGGTGAAATTACAGCTCACTGACTGTGGGGAAACCCGGGGCGCTGGGTGATTGAAGACGACCTGTCCAGTTACTTCGACACCGTACACCATCGACTGCTGATAAAAGCCGTACGCCGCAGGATCAGTGACACACGTTTTATGGCCCTCCTGTGGAAAACCATCAAGGCGGGCACATCGAGGTCGGTCTCTTTCGGGCGGTAAGTGACGCCGCGCCTGCTGACGTTGCCACGAATATTCGCCAATACGCTGCCAGACTTCGGTATGAAAGCGCAGAATCAATGACCGGTAATCGGCCATGCTTTCGCGGTACGGCAGCGTCAACGTAAAGCAGAACACCACGAGTCGTGGGTAATGGTCAACGGCCTGTTGCAGAAAGGCTCGTGTATTTGTCGTGTCAGTCGAATTGCCGGAGACGATGGAGGGAGAATAAGGATTCATAACGGCGCTCTCAATGAACACTGGTGTGATGGACAGGAGTGTGATGTTGCAGGTGTGCTGCTCATCATCGATCCCATATCATTACGTTCGCTCACTAAGACGGAGTGCCTTTCGTCATTTAACCTGTCACAATCCAAATAATTTCAGACAGATATTATCTCCGTGAATCCCCCGCCTCCTTAACCGGAGCGCGGGGATTTTTCTTTTTCACGTTGAGAACCCTGTATGACTAAACCTCACGGCCTTCAGGCCCTTGAACAACCGCTGGCGTCGCTTCCCGATACGCTTCGCCAGCTTATTCTTGAACGTATTAAGAATCTCACCCACTACGAGCCGGTGATTGGTATCATGGGCAAAAGCGGTGCCGGTAAGTCTTCGCTCTGTAACGAACTCTTCCGGGGTGAGGTCTCCCCCGTCAGTGATGTGAACGCCTGTACCCGTGAAGTGCTGCGCTTCCGGCTGCGCAGCGGGCGTCACAGTCTGGTGATTGTTGATTTACCGGGTGTGGGAGAGAACGGGCAACGGGACCATGAATACCGTGCCCTGTACCGGCGTATGCTGCCGGAACTGGACCTGGTTCTGTGGGTCATTAAGGCCGATGACCGGGCGCTGTCGGTGGACGAGCAGTTCTGGCGCGGTGTGATGCAGCCTTACCAGCAGCAGGTGGTGTTCGTGATTAACCAGGCCGACAAAATAGAACCCAGCCATGAATGGGATACCCGTTCGGGTACTCCCTCAGCACAGCAACAGAAAAATCTTCAGGAAAAGCAGGTTGCCATTACCACGATGTTTAAGCCACATCACCCGGTCTGCGTGGTATCCGCCTGTACCGGATGGGGCGTGGAGGATATGGTAGCAACCATGATGCGCTGTCTGCCGGACCGCGCCACCAGCCCAGTAGCGACACAGTTGCACGGGAGGCTCTGCACGGAGCCGGTAAAGTCGCAGGCCCGTGACGGCTTCGGTGAGGCGGTGGGGCGGGTGTTCGATACGGCAGAGTCATCGTCATTCCTGCCTGCGCCGCTGAAGACGGTGATACGTACCGTGCGTGATGCGGTGGTGTCTGTAGCCCGCGCGGTCTGGGACTGGATCTTCTTCTGAATGAGTAAAAGGTCATCAGCGTTGTAGTGGATGGCTCTGTTTATTCACAGCCTGGTGGATGATTATTTTAAAGCAGACACAACCTGTCCTGACCAGCAAAAGATATCACCAGTCATAAGCGCGTCACCACTGCCGACGTTGCATCCACGCAGTCTTCTCGCGCCAGGCGTTTCGCTACGTATCACGGACATAACCTGTCAGTCTCATCCTTTACAGTAATACCTTCTTAATTAATCAATTACCAAACACGGAGATAATACATGTCTCAGACTGAGCGTCGTTATGACCGCCTGTCTGTCCGGCTTTCTCTGATTATCAGCCGTCTGCTCGCGGGTGAAACGCTGAATATGCGCAAACTGGCCGCTGAGTTTGGCGTCTCGGAGCGTACCCTACATCGTGATTTCCGCGAGCGTCTGATTTATCTCGACCTCGAATATCAGGATGGCTGCTGCCGTCTGCTGACCGGAGGCCGTCAGGAGATTCGGGAGGAGGCCGCAATGCAGTTTGCCCGTCAGTCAGGCACTGGCGCGTTGTTTCCTGATATGGACCACCATCTGGTCAGTTCATTGCTGAGCAGCAAGGACTCCTCGCCATGCCTTATCTGGCATCCGGGGACATCCGTAACGTCTTCCCGCCCAGGCATCTTCACACGACTGGTCAGGGCGGTATCAGAAAACAGGAAGGTAACCCTGCTGGCTGACGGATGCCGTTGCGACAACCTTGCCCCCTACCGACTGATTTTCAGCGCCGGTGAGTGGTTTCTGGTGGGGGAACACCTTGCCCGGATAACCGTTTTTGCACTGCACACAGTTCACTCCGTGACGTTTCACGCGGAAACCTTCACACCAGACGGACATTTCACCCGCATTCTGTCACACCCGGATTTTTTACAGGCGTTACCTCATTTTCATGTTTTTCATTCACTACTCGCTGACGGCAGTTACGGGCAGCTTACCCATAAGGAACAGGCATGAAATTACTCACCTCGGCGGCGCTGGCCGCCAGCCTCTGCATTACCTCTGTGACCCCGGCCATCGCAGAAAATATCGTGGGTTCAGTTAAGGCCTGGCAGTACATGCAGGCTGATGGCTGGAAATCCGCTGATGGATACGATGATAACCGCATGCATAACGAGTTATACCAGGCGGTCGTTCTTGATAATTATCCCTGGACGAATCACTTTCTGCTTCGTAGCAGAGGCGGTAGTTCGCTTTATCTGGCAGACAAGAAAGCTAAAACTGTCAAATACATCGATATAAAACCTCGCGACGAGTATCCGTTACATCTTCAGGTAGTTTATCGGGGAATTGATGACGGGAGTGGCTGTTATTTCGCCATTGTAGATGACCGAATGGCAAACTACTGGACGATTGTTGAAGATCGTCTTCTCTATCAGGACCCACCTGTTGAAGACGTCGATGCGAAAGCTGCTGAGCTTAGAAAACAACTCACGCCGGAAGTCGTGATGATGGTGAAGGATAATTGTATTGACAAACAGCAGCAGGCTGCACTGGCAGCTAAGCGTTCTGAAAAAGATCGAGAGTTGCAACAGTGGGTAGCGAAACAGAGCCTGGCGGAATTATGTCGTCGTACCGGCAACTGCTGACCCGCTGAAAACAACCATAACAGGGAGTTTTTAACATGAATATATTTACTACGCGTCTGACGACCTCTCTGGTGGTCATCGGCACTCTGCTGCTCTCCGGCTGCGACAGCAAGGAAGATGTAGGCGTGAAGACGATTGCCCGATTTAAGGACCTGACTCCGCCGCCCTTCAGCGACGTGGTGGCGCATAAATCCGATATCGAGCAGGAATGGGTAAAAAAGGATGCCTTCGGCACACCGCTATACACGGTAATGAAAACCCGCCAGTCGCCGGAAGGCTGTGAGTCCGGCAGTTATTACTACATTGCTGATATGCAGCAGAAAACTGTGCAGCCGCTGATAGCCGCCCTGTGTCTCGCGGACAATATTACTCTGAGCTTCCGGATCGAGACCGACAGCTACACGGGTGAGAAATCGGTGGTGTATTCGCACGATGGCAAGGAAATGGGGAAACTCTTGCTGCCGGATAACCAGGAGAACCATCCATGAAGAAGCTGAAAAGTGTTATTTCCGCTGCGACCCTGAGTCTGTGTCTGCTGACACCCGCTCATGCAGAAGAGCAACGTTATATCAGTATCCGCAATACGGACACTGTGTGGGTGCCTGGTAATATCTGTGTTTACCGGTTCCGCCTTGACAACGGCGGCAGCGGGGAAGGCTTCGGGCCACTGACCCTTTCCCTGCGCCTGAAAGACAAACAGGGTAATACACTGGCTGTGGGGGAGATGGGCGTTGAGCCGTTTGGCGACAGCGATGCCTCCCGAACTCAGGATGCCTCACTGGAACATGAATGTGTGGAAAACGTCAGTTCCGTCGAAATCATGAAGGCGACGGAAGCCTCTGAGGGTTACCAGACTGACCTGCCGCTGTCCGTGTTTGACCCGCAGTATTATCGTCCACTACCGGTGTCGGTTGCCGGAGGTAAGGCATCCTGATGCCATCATTACCCGGCTGTTCCAGCCCCTGTCGCTTATGCAACAGGGGCTTTTTGTTATTAAGGAAACAATCTGTATGCCAGAACTTACTGTACTGCCTTATGGTCCGTTTACCCGCCAGCAGTCAGCGGCTGTGGCGTCACAATACACCAACGTTGCTACAGAGGATGACCAGAACACACATTTTCGCCTGGTGGTCCGGGATACCGACGGCAGGATGCACTGGCGGGCCAGGAACTTTGAGCCGGAGGCGGGTTACTGGCTGAACCGCTATCTCACCAGCGATGGCATTCGCAGAGCCACAACGTAATACATACTACCGTTACCTTCAGCATACCACCCGCAACGATGTTATAAACAGAGCTAGGCCACACCTCCTTCGGGAAGTGTGGCCTTTCGTATTTTTATCGAGAGAATAAGGAGTTATCCATGCGACTCGCCAGCCGCTTTGGCCGTATCAATCAGATCCGCCGCGACCGCCCCTTAACCCATGAAGAATTAATGCAGGTTGTTCCCAGCGTCTTCGGGGAAGGTAAGCACGTGTCCCGTTCAGACCATTACAGCTACATACCGACCATTACCCTGCTGGAGAACCTGCAGCGTGAAGGATTCCAGCCGTTCTTTGCCTGCCAGACCCGCGTCAGGGACCAGAGCCGCCGTGAGCATACGAAACATATGCTGCGCCTGCGTCGCTCCGGGCAGATAACCGGTCAGCAGGTGCCGGAAATTATCCTGCTCAATTCGCATGACGGTTCGTCCAGTTACCAGATGTTGCCGGGGTATTTCCGTGCCATCTGTACCAACGGTCTCGTCTGCGGGCAGTCATTTGGCGAGGTGCGAGTGCCACACCGGGGAAATGTCGTGGAGAAAGTGATTGAAGGCGCTTACGAAGTCCTCGGTGTGTTCGACCGGGTGGAAGAGAAGCGTGATGCGATGCAGTCGCTTTTACTCCCGCCACCGGCACAACAGGCTTTTGCCAGAGCCGCGCTGACGTACCGCTTCGGGGAAGAGCACCAGCCGGTGACGGAAGCGCAGATACTGACACCCCGCCGCTATGAAGACCGTCAGGATGACCTGTGGTCAATTTTTAATCGGTGCCAGGAGAACCTGCTCAAAGGGGGGCTGCCAGGACGTACTGCCAAAGGCAAACGCAGCCATACCCGCGCGGTGAAAGGCATCGACGGCGACGTTAAGCTCAACCGGGCACTCTGGGTGATGGCGGAAAAACTGCAGCAGGCGCTGAGCTGATGCCACCACTGCCTGATAACGCCCACCCGGCCGCCATTAATCCTGCCCCCTGGAGAACAACCCCGGCAGCCGCCCCATCTCCGATGACGACCTGTGCGCCTGTGCTCACACCTTCTTTATCGTCCCGGTGAACTCAGTTTCTGCCGGTTAAGTCTCGCTGACGGCCACTGGCCCTCACACTGTGATGAAGACGGCTATGCGCAGTCCTGTCCGTCACTCCGATTGAACCGGTATCCCCAACACAATGAATGAAAGAGGAAAAACAACATGACCGATAACATTCTGCCACTGTTCACACCCGCAGCAGATGCTCCTGCTGCGGCTCAGCATCAGATTATCGCTATACCGGTAACCGAT
This sequence comes from Enterobacter cloacae complex sp. 277I4, assembly GCF_050031465.1. Taxonomy (NCBI): domain Bacteria; kingdom Pseudomonadati; phylum Pseudomonadota; class Gammaproteobacteria; order Enterobacterales; family Enterobacteriaceae; genus Enterobacter; species Enterobacter cloacae complex sp. 277I4. The sequence continues at coordinate 923,084 of NZ_JBLGWC010000001.1, read as the reverse complement.
GAGAACCGCATCAGCTTCTGGCCGCAGCACTTTGGCAGCATTCCGCAGTGGATAATCCTTGAGCCGACCATCTTCGCGTGGATGGACCGCTTCTGCACGGACTACAGCGGCGGCATCTGGAATTTTTACACGCTGAGCAACGGCGGCGCGTTTATGGCCCCGGAAGTGGAGAACGATGAACTCTGGTCGCTGTTTAACACGATGAACGGCAACGGCGGTGACATGAGTGCCGAAGCTGCAGGGATTGCGGTCTGTCTGATGGCTTTCAGCCACCATGCCTGCCGTACCGAATGCGACGCCATGACGGAGCACTACTACCGCCTGCGGGACTACGCGCTCAACCACGCGGAATGCAACGCCATCATGCACATCATCGACTGAGGTCAGCCGCTATGGAGCAACAGTTACCGTTGTTTGCCCGTGAATTAGCCCCTGCCGACCAGCAGACAGTCAGGAAAGCCTTATCTCTGCTGGAGTGCCAGCTACGTGAAACCGGCGCATCATTTACTTCCAGCCATGCCGTCCGCGACTGGCTGCGCCTGCAGCTCGCGTCACTGGAGCGGGAAGAGTTTACCGCGCTCTTTCTCGATAACCAGCATCGCCTGATAGCCCACGAAACGCTATTTACCGGCACCATCAACCATACGCAGGTCCATCCCCGCGAAGTGGTGAAGGCCGGTCTGAAGCATAACTGCGCCGCTGTCATTGTCGCCCATAGCCATCCCTCCGGGGAGGCTGAACCCAGCAAGGCAGACCGTCAGGTCACTACGCGTATTCAGCAGGCGCTGGACCTGGTTGATATCCGCTTGCTGGACCACCTGGTGGTCGGCGGCATGGAGATCACCTCGTTTGCAGATCGTGGCTGGCTGTAGCACAACAGGAGAATAACCGAATGAAAATTATCAGTAAACGTCAGGCTATGGCGATATACCGCCAGCATCCGCAGTCCCGGTTGTTTCCCTTCTGCACGGGTAAATACAAATGGTCTGGCAGCATCTGCCACTACGCTGGGCAGGAGGTTCAGGATATCAGCGGTGTGCTCGCGGTCTTCGCTGAACGCCGTCAGAACCGCAACGGCCCCTATGTCGTATTACGCAGCGTCACGCTGAATTAACACACGTTTAAGGAAGGCTAAAATTGTCGAATAAAATACCGACAGTAAACCACGATATCACTGAACCCTGGTGGGGGCTTAAACGCAGTATCACGCCCTGTTTTGGCGCACGGCTGGTGCAGTCGGGCAACTGTCTGCATTATCTCGCTGACCGGGCCAGCATCACCGGACAGTTCAGCGACGGGGATTTACGGCATCTCGACCAGGCATTTCCACTGCTGCTCAAACAGCTTGAACTGATGCTCACCAGCGGTGAACTCACTCCCCGCCATCAGCACTGTGTCACGCTCTATGCAAAAGGGCTGACCTGCGAGGCCGACTCCCTCGGCTCGCATGGTTACGTATACCTGGCGATTTATCCGACACCAGCGGCAACCGCGTAAAGCTTCTTACTACTTACCCTCGTTTTACCCATCAACAAAGAGATCCCACTATGCAAACCCAACCACTATCCTCAACGCAGGAGGCTACATCACGCCCGTCACCGGTGGAGATCTGGCAACGGCTTCTGAGCCACCTGTTGGATCGTCACTACGGTCTGACACTCAACGACACTCCGTTCGGCAACGATGGCGTGATTCAGGAGCATATCGATGCCGGTATCTCACTGTGCGACGCGATGAATTTTATCGTGGAGAAATACGATCTGGTACGAACCGACCGTCGCGGTTTTAACGCAGAAACACAGTCGCCTCTTCTCAGCAGTATCGATATTCTCCGCGCCCGCAAAGCCACCGGACTGATGACCCGAAACGATTACAGAACGGTGACCGACATCACCACCGGTAAATACCGTGGGGGGCATCGATGAAGTTATCCCTGACGGTAGAAGCCGACGCCATCAACGTTCTGGCCCTGAATGCGGGCCGAATCGCTGTGGATATTGACGGCATTGAACTGGCTGCGCTGATCGATGTGGTCTGTGATAACGGTTATTCCCTTCGCGTTGCTGACTCCCCCGGAAAGCTGGTCGTTGAAGATCCGCTTCCACCCGTCGCCCGCGTTAATGGCATCCAGTGCAGTACCGCGCATATTACGGAGGAAGACAACGCTCTGCTGTTTACTCTTTCACACCAGAATGAAGACTTTGGTGAGTCGGAATGGATTAGTTACACCGGGTCGGGTTATCTGCTCCACCTGGGTGCCTGGTCATTTCCGGTCTTACGCCTCAAACGTCTCGGTCTGTCGAAAGCCTGCCGTCGGTTAGTAGTGACGCTTATCCGTCGCTACGCCGTTGGCATTGTTCATCTGGATGCCTTTGGCGCAGTGCTGCCGGGCTTTGACATTTTCGACTGGTAAATCTTCTCACCAATAAGCACAGGATATTCTCATGGAGAAATTAACCACCGAAGTGGCTCTCAACGTTCTGATTGACTGGCTGCAGGACAACATCGATTGTGGGAACATGATTATTTTCGACAACGACGAAGACAACACCGATTCAGCAGTGCTGTTGCCCTGGATTGAACGTGCGCGTCAGGACGTTCGCGATCTCCGTCATCTTCAACTTCTGCGACAGACCAGTACAAATTAACCACCGAACAGTACTCATCACTTACTCATAATCGCCAGCCCTCACCGGCTGGCGCTTTGCTTTATATAAGGAACGAAATAATGTCAGAGCTTACTCTCACCAAACCCGAAGTATTAACCGGCCACACCGACGTGATTTGCTCCACCAGCATTGAGCGTATTGTCACCGGACGTAATGCCGCACTGGCGCAGGTTGAAGCGCTGATACAACAACTTGACACTATTTCAACGCTGACCCGCAGTATCGGGGGAAAAACCGCGTTGGACTGGGCTATGAAGCAGGATTTCCGTTGTGGCTGCTGGCTGATGGAGAAACCAGAAGCAGCGCTGAAGGCCATTACCCGTAATCTCGATCGCAGCATATGGCGAGACCTGATGAAGAAGTCGGGCATGCTTTCGCTCATGGATGCTCAGGCTCGTGAGCAGTGGTACAACAGCCTGGAAAAGGACGATATTCCCGCTGTCAGTGAAGCCAATATCCTCAGTACGTTTGAGCAGTTGCACCAGAGCAAAGGCGAGGTGTTTGAGCGTGGGGCGATCAACGTGTTTAAAGGGCTGAGCTGGGATTTTAAGAGCAATAGCCCATGTAAGTTCGGGAAAAAGATCATCGTTACGGGACTGGTCAAATGTGATCGGTGGGGATTTGGGCTTAACTGGGGCTGGCAACGTGATCGGCTTGCAGACCTTGAACGCATGCTGATGCTTCTTGATGGCAAACCGGTTCCCGACAACCGCGCTGACGTTACCCGTCGTCTCAGCGATCATATCCATGCTAATCGGCACAGCAATCGTTACGAGGACGAGATGTTTGCGATCAAGTACTTTCAGAAGGGGACAGCGCATATCATCTTCAAACGACCAGAGCTGGTTGATAAGCTGAACGACATCATCGCCCGACACTATCCGGGAGCACTGCCAGCGAGAAGAGAGTGAGTTGTCCGATGCTATCTCAGGTAAGCCAGTGCAAGCCGGACGGTAATGGCATACTGGATGGCATACCGAAAAAAACAGATATAAAAAAGGCCATGCTAATCAATAGCATGGCCTAGAATAGTGGCGGAACGGACGGGACTCGAACCCGCGACCCCCTGCGTGACAGGCAGGTATTCTAACCGACTGAACTACCGCTCCGCTGTGTTCCCTTGGGAACGAGGCGCATATTACGGTTTGCCTCTGAACTCGTCAACGCTTTTTCTCACGTTTTGAATCGTTTGCTGCAAAAATCACCCGAACGGTGATTTTACAGGCATTCTGGCATGCCTTACGCACGCCACATACAGCTTCCGCCCTTCTTCTGGACCAGATCCAGACGAGATTCGTGGTTGAGAAGCTCTTCATCACTCGCTAAAACAACCCGCAAGCGGCTGGCCTGGCGAACAACACGCTGAATTCCCGCTTCGCCCTGCGTCTGCTGAGATTCATTCTCCATGCTGAACTTCATTGACGTTTGACCGCCGGTCATCGCCAGATAGACATCCGCCAGGATCTGGGCATCGAGCAATGCCCCGTGCAGCGTTCGCTTGGTGTTGTCTATTTCATAACGTGAACAGAGCGCATCGAGGCTGTTACGCTTGCCGGGGAACATCTTCCTGGCCAGCGCCAGGCTGTCAGTGACCTTGCAGAAGGTGTTCGTTTTGGGGATATCGCGCTGGAGCTTACTAAACTCGTAGTCCATAAAGCCGATATCGAACGAGGCGTTGTGAATGACGAGCTCTGCGCCTTTAATGTAGTCCAGAAATTCGTCCGCCACCTCCGCGAAGGTCGGTTTATCCAGCAAGAACTCATCGGCAATACCATGAACGCCGAACGCTTCGGGATCCACCAGCCGATCGGGTTTGAGATAGACGTGGAAGTTGTTCCCCGTCAGACGACGGTTCACCACTTCAACAGCACCGATCTCAATGATCTTGTGCCCTTCGTAGTGCGCGCCGATCTGGTTCATACCGGTGGTTTCGGTATCAAGAACAATCTGGCGAGTAATTGCAGTGCTCATAGCGGTCATTTATGTCAGACTTATCGTTTAACTGAACGTTTCAAATACAGGAAGTCTACCAGAGATGCGTAAACAGGTAGAAATTTTCACCGATGGATCTTGTCTCGGTAACCCAGGGCCTGGCGGCTATGGCGCGATTATGCGCTATCGTCAGCACGAAAAAACTTTTAGTGAAGGGTATTTCCTGACCACCAACAACCGCATGGAGTTGATGGCGGCCATCGTGGCGCTGGAAGCCTTAAAAGAACATTGTGACGTGGTGCTCAGTACCGACAGCCAGTACGTGCGCCAGGGGATCACCCAGTGGATCCACAACTGGAAAAAACGCGGCTGGAAGACGGCAGATAAGAAGCCCGTCAAGAATGTCGATCTCTGGAAACGGCTGGATGCGGCGCTGGGCCAGCATAATATTAAGTGGGAATGGGTAAAAGGCCATGCCGGCCACCCGGAAAACGAGCGCTGCGATGAACTGGCGCGGACGGCGGCCGCTAACCCGGCACATGAGGACGCGGGCTATCAGCCTGAATCCTGATTACGGTTTTCTGTACTGCCGCGTGGCCCCCACGGTCTGGCGGATCGGCGTTTTGGTTTTGCTCTGCTTCATCGGGTTAAGCGTCAGGGGAATGGTTCGCTTACGCGCAACGATAAACTGCATGCAGCCTAATGCGGGCAAATGGGTACTCAGCAAAACGCCCCCTTTTCTGGCCCAGGGCAGTACCTGAAATCCGCCGTAGCTGAGCACTTCAAAATTCAGCAGCGAAAGCCAGTCCAGCTGGCGCATCATGGTGAACATCCGGCTGTTATAAGGAGGAGTGCGGCGTAATACGGGCACCAGCTTGCGCAGCCCCATCAGGCTCAGCGGATTAAACCCGCTTATCACCAGCCAGCCGTCATCTATCAGCACGCGATCGGCTTCACGCAGCATGCGATGAGGATCGCTGCACCAGGGTATCGTATGCGCCAGCAGGCACGCATCAACCGACTTTTCCGCAAACGGCAGATGTAAAGGGTCTGCCTTCACCTGAACGGGCGATCCGCCGAGAGAGACATGGACCTGATGTGAGATAGCGCAGCTTTCGGTATTGATTTCCGCGCTGAGATTGCCAATCTTAAGCAGGTGAAAGCCATACATTTTCGCGAGCCAGGGCTTAAGCTGTAGTTCTAACGCCTCGCGATAGTATTCACCCCAGGGCAATTCCGCCCAACGTTCCGGTGCTGCGACAGTCTGAGGTATCCTTGCCGGTTTCATCAAAACACCCGCCACGCTATAAGAGGTAATGTATGAATCTTATCAGTATTCCTGCCTTTGAGGACAATTACATCTGGGTTTTAGTCGATGACGCGCGTCGATGCGTCATTGTCGACCCCGGAGAGGCCGCCCCGGTTCTGCAGGCAATAAAAGAGAACGGCTGGCAGCCTGAAGCCATCCTCCTGACCCACCATCACCACGATCATACCGGCGGTGTGCCTGAGCTGCGCGCCCGGTTCCCGCATCTGGTGGTTTACGGACCGGCAGAGGCACAAGATAAGGGAATCACGCAAGTAGTCGAAGAAGGCAAAAATATCCTCATACGTGAGTGGGAGTTTTCCGTATTTGCTACACCAGGTCACACTTTGGGACATCTGTGTTTCTACAGCAAACCTTATCTGTTTTGTGGCGATACGCTGTTTTCTGGCGGCTGTGGAAGACTGTTTGAAGGCACGCCAGCCCAGATGTACCAATCTTTACAAAAAATTAATGCCCTGCCTGACGATACTGTAATTTGTTGCGCGCATGAGTATACATTAGGAAATATGAAGTTTTCTGCCAGCATTTTACCTGAGGATCGTGCGATTCAGGATTACTATCAGAAAGTGAAGGAGTTACGTGCAAAAAACCAAAAAACACTACCCGTAATTCTGAAAAACGAGCGTAAAATTAATTTATTTCTTAGAACAGATGACATTGATTTAATTAATAAAATTAACCAAGAAACAAAATTGCAACAACCAGAACAGCGATTTGCATGGTTAAGGTCAAAGAAAGATAACTTCAGATAATTGCGGGTTGCCTTTTCAAAATTTCGCCGTTATCATCGCTCGTCTTTTAAGCAACTATTGACACACACATGAAGGCAAAAGCGATCTTACTCGCCTCTGTCCTGCTTGTTGGTTGCCAGTCGCAGAACGGCAGCAACGTACAACAGCACGCACAGAGCCTTTCTGCAGCTGGTCAAGGGGAAGCAGGGAAGTTTACAAGCTCAGCGCGTTGGTTGGACGATGGGACATCTTTCGCGCAGGATCAAAACTTGTGGACCTCTATTGGCGACGAGCTAAAGATGGGAATTCCGGAAAACAGCCGGATTCGCGAACAGAAACAGAAGTATTTAAGAAATAAGAGCTATCTCCACGATGTAACGTTACGGGCAGAGCCGTATATGTACTGGATAGCCGGGCAAGTTAAGAAACGTAACATGCCTATGGAGCTGGTACTCCTACCCATAGTGGAGAGCGCTTTTGACCCACACGCGACGTCTGGCGCCAATGCTGCAGGTATTTGGCAGATCATTCCGAGCACGGGGCGAAATTACGGTTTGAAACAGACCCGTAACTATGATGCGCGTCGCGATGTTGTCGCTTCCACGACAGCCGCTCTCGACATGATGCAACGTCTGAACAAGATGTTTGACGGCGACTGGTTGTTAACGGTTGCGGCGTATAATAGTGGCGAAGGTCGTGTACTGAAGGCAATGAAAGCGAATAAAGCACGGGGTAAATCCACCGATTTTTGGTCGCTCTCACTGCCACAGGAAACGAAGATTTACGTACCGAAGATGCTGGCATTGAGTGATATTCTCAAAAACAGCAAGCGTTACGGTGTACAACTGCCAACACCAGACGAAAGTCGTGCACTGGCGCGCGTTCGCCTCAGCAACCCGGTTGATATTCAACAGGTTGCCGATATGACGGGTATGTCGGTAAGTAAACTTAAAACCTTTAACGCGGGTGTTAAAGGCTCAACGCTGGGGGCGAGTGGCCCACAGTATGTGATGGTTCCGCAGAAACATGCTGAACAATTACGTGAGTCTTTAGCGTCTGGTGAAATTGCCGCCGTTCAGTCAACGCTGATTGCGGATGCATCATCAGTCAACAGCCGCAGCTATAAGGTTCGTAGCGGTGATACGCTTTCGGGCATTGCATCACGTCTTGGCGTGACAGCAAAAGATCTGCAGCAGTGGAATAACCTGCGCAGCTCAGGCCTGAGAGTGGGTCAGACACTGACGGTGGGTGCGGGTAGCAGCGCACAGCGTCTCGCCAATAACAGCGATAGCATTACCTATCGCGTGCGTAAAGGCGATTCACTGTCCAGTATCGCAAAACGACACGGCGTGAACATTAAGGATGTGATGCGCTGGAATAATGATACTGACAATCTGCAACCAGGCGACCAGCTGACACTGTTTGTAAAAAACAGCGCCACGCCAGACTCCTGATTACACGATACAGAGATAAAAAGGCACCGATTCCCCTCGGTGCTTTTTTTTTACTTCGCTTTTTGCGCTTCAACCATGATGGTATCGCTGGTAAACGAACCGTCATCCTGCAATTCAAAGTAGGCCTTCACCTCTGAGGAAGCACTGTCCTGATACAACCGGATGGCCTGGCTTAACGCGTCCGGGGTGCGCATACGGGCGATCCACGAACTAAATTCCAGCGGTAAGCGATCGGTTATCAGTGAACGTGAAATTAAACCGGCCTCAGTAATAAACGTTAACCACTCCCCACTGGAATAATCCTGCACGTGCGAGGTGTCACGCAGCGCTTCAACCGTCTGCAGCCAGATGTTCCGTACAGGGTGACCCGGAGACATAACGTCCATAATGATGACGGTTCCGCCCGTCTTCAGCACGCGTTTGACTTCCCGTAATGCCTGGCCGACATCATGCCAGTGGTGCGCGGAGTAACGGCTGATAACAACGTCAAACGACGCCTCTTCGAAAGGTAAGGATTCGGCATAGCCCTGGCGCGTATCGACATTGTTGAGCCCTTTGGCTTTTGCCGCCTCCGCCACTACCTCCAGCATCTGGCTGGATAAATCATACGCCGTAACCTGAGCCACATGCTGCGCTGCTGTAAAGCTGGCATGCCCTGCTCCGCAGCCTAAATCCAGCACCGTCGCCTGCGGAAACGCCGAGAGACGCTCGCCGAGACGCACCAGATCGCGGCCGGAAGCATGTACGGCGCTGGTCAGATAGGCGCTTGCCTGGGAACCAAACTGTTTTTCGACGTTGTCGTGATGAGAGTGTGTTGTTGTCATTGTACTGTCCTTGCGTTGGTTAAAGTAAAGGGCAGCACTCAACCGGCCTGCCCCACGGCAGACCTGACTCACCGTGTTAATCAGGTTTGCCGGGACTGAATTCCACTAGTAGCGGGTTGTGATCGGAGGCGCGAGTGACCAGAACAGAGGCATCATGCACGCTCAAACCACGATAGAAAACGAAATCGAGAGGACGACCGAACGCTTTCTTGCGCTGGTCATCACTAAAACGAACTTCACGCAGCGACATCTCCCGCGCAAAGCGATACAGCGCGTTCATGCGTGGACGGCTCCAGGCATTGAAATCCCCGGCCATAATAATAGGTCCACTGTGATGGGCTATCTGGTCACCAATAGGAAGTAACTGCTTACTATATACATCCACGCCCAGACTGAAGTTTACCGCATGGATGTTCACGACCATCAGCAGCCGCGTGTCAGGCAGTGGATAGACCGTCACCAGCGCCGATTTTGCCAGTCGCAGGATAGGCTCGCGCTCGCGCAGCGGGCAGCAGTAAACCGGATGCGCGGCAGAAAGGGTCATCACGCCAGAGGGATGTTGCGGCAATACAAATGCGGGCACCTGGTCGGCGGCGAGATAGTTAGTGGTCGCAAACCTTACCAGCTCAGGCGTGGTTTGCGCCTCCTGCAGCAGAACCAGATGGGCATCTTTACCAAAGTTCTTGAGGACGGATAACCAATCCGCGCGCTGCTGTTTAAAGATATTCCATACCAGCACCCGAATTTTTTCATCGCTGCTTAACGGTGTACCGGCAGGTAATGCCTGGCTGATGCTCGCAAACGACCCGGGAGGCAAGATCCTCTCCGCGGGCATTCCGGCAACATAACGCATGGCATAGGTATTTTTTCGCACTTTTGGAAACAACCTCTGTAACATGAACCAGCCCGGAAAACGGACTGGTTCTAATGTTATAGGGATTTTAGGTCACACTTTCAACGCAATTACTGAGAAACCTCTTTCCAGTTTTGTAAGCAAGCACTTACTGAGGTTTAACCAAGCGCTACGCGAGAGGGTTTATCAAGGCGCCCGCTCAGACCAATCAGCAGGAAGGCAACGAGCACAATAACGGCACCAATCCACGGGGTTTGGGTTAATCCAAAGTGCTCCACCGTCTGCCCGCCAACGATAGAGCCGATCGCGATACCAATGTTGAAGGCGGCAATGTTCAGACCAGAAGCCACATCCACCGCATTTGGCGTATAGCGTTCGGCTTTTTGTACCACGTAGACCTGCAGGCCGGGTACATTACCAAAGGCAAAGATGCCCATGACCAGTACCGTTACCAGCGCGGCGTACTGAATCGATGCCGTGAACTGGAAGAGCATCAGCAGAATCACCAGTGCCGCGAAGATAAACTTAAGCGCTGGTACAGCACCATGCTTATCCGCGAGCTTACCTCCCCAGATGTTGCCAATCGCCACAGAGATACCGTACCCCAGTAAAATCCAGCTTACCGCTGCAGGAGAGAAGCCGGCCAGATCCTGCATCATTGGAGCGAGGAAGGTGAATGCCGTGAACACGCCGCCGTAGCCCAGCGCCGTAACGGCATAGATGAGCAGCAAACGAGGATGCGTGAGCACCTTAATCTGATCGCTCAGTCTTGCGCTTGTACGGCCGGGAATATTCGACGGTACCAGCAGCAGACTGGCCACCAGTGCAATCACGCCCAGTAAAGAAACGGCGAGGAAGGTTTCACGCCAGCCGAAATGTTGCCCGATGAACGTCCCTAATGGTACGCCGGTGACCAGTGCGACGGTCAATCCGCCAAACATAATCGCAATGGCTGATGCGGCTTTCTCTTTAGGTACCAGGCTGGTTGCAATGGTGGAGCCAATTGAGAAGAACACCCCATGAGCAAGGCCAGTCAGCAGGCGGGCAATGACCAGCGTCGTGTAGTCCGGCGCCTGCCAGGCCAGTATATTGCCGGCCGTGAAGAGCACCATCAGCGCGACCAACAGTTGCTTACGCGGGAATCGCCCGGTTAACGCCGTCAGGACGGGTGCGCCGACAGCGACACCCAAAGCATAGATGGAGACCAACAGCCCGGCTGAAGGTAATGAGATAGCAAGCTGGTTAGCGATGGTAGGAACCAGTCCTACGATAACAAATTCGGTCGTGCCAATTGCAAAGGCACTGATCGTCAGGGCAAGTAGCGCCAGTGGCATAAAATACTCCGTATCATCAGGATTAAGATGACAGGCAGTATGCGCCAGTGGTTAAATAACAAAAATGGTCAAAATCTCAATAGAATTTTGCAGGTGATGCAACAATGAAAGCAACCTCGGAAGAGCTGACAATCTTTGTCGCCGTCGTCGAAAGTGGCAGTTTTAGCCGCGCGGCAGAGCAGTTAGGGCAGGCAAACTCTGCTGTAAGCCGCTCGGTGAAAAAGCTTGAGATGAAGCTTGGGGTGAGTCTTCTCAACCGCACGACAAGGCAGTTGAGCCTGACGGAAGAAGGTGAACGGTACTTCCGCCGGGTGCAGTCTGTCTTACAGGAGATGGCTGCAGCAGAGACTGAGATCATGGAAACGCGCAGCACACCGCGTGGGCTATTGCGTATTGATGCGGCCACACCGGTAGTTCTGCACTTTCTGATGCCGCTGATTAAACCTTTCCGTGAACGCTATCCGGAGATGACGCTCTCTTTGGTCTCCTCCGAGACCTTTATCAATCTTATCGAACGTAAAGTCGATGTGGCGATCCGGGCGGGAACCCTGACGGACTCAAGCCTGCGCGCGCGTCCTCTGTTTGCCAGCTACCGTAAAATCATCGCCTCACCACAATACATCGCTGAACACGGCAAACCTGAAACCGTTGAAGAGCTGAAGCAGCATCTATGTCTGGGTTTCACCGAGCCGGTATCACTGAATACCTGGCCTGTCGCCTGCCCTGATGGTCAGCTGCATGAGATCACCTGCGGGTTGTCGTCCAACAGCGGGGAAACGCTGAAGCAGTTGTGTCTTGAAGGAAACGGGATCGCCTGTTTGTCTGATTACATGATTGATAAAGAAATTGCGCGCGGTGATCTCGTGGAGTTAATGGCGGACAAGCGTCTGCCGGTAGAGATGCCCTTCAGTGCGGTTTACTACAGTGACAGAGCGGTGAGCACGCGTATCCGTGCCTTTATCGACTTTCTGAGCGAGCATATAAAAACAGCTCCCGAAGGAGCTGTGTGAGGGTTAAGCGTACAGAGGGTAAGTCAATATTAATCCCAGTCTGGCGCTAAACCTTCCGGGCTCACCAGGCGATCGTTACACTCCAGGGCAGCGATCGCTTTTTTGTCTTCGTCATCCAGCTGGAGATCCACAGCTAACAGGTTGCTGGCCAGGTTTTCACGCTTCGTTGAAGATGGAATAACGGCATAACCTTCGCCCATCGCCCAGGCCAGGATCACCTGTGCAGCCGTTGCGTTATGTTTATTTGCAATACGTGCAATGACCTCATCTTTCAGCGCTTTACCGTATGCCAGCGTCATATAAGAAGTGATGTGAATGCCGTGCTGTTTGGCCCACGCCACCACGTTGCGGTTTTGCAGATAAGGGGAGAGCTCAATCTGGTTGGTCGCAATGTTCTCTGCGCCAACGGCAGCAATGGCTTTTTCCATCAACGGAATAGTGAAGTTCGAAATACCAATTTGACGGGTTAAGCCCTGCTCTTTCGCTTCCAGCAGCGCCTGCATAAATTCTTCTACAGAAACGGCATCATTCGGAGATGGCCAGTGGATCAGGGTCAGATCGACATAGTCAGTACGCAGCTTCTTCAGGCTCTCTTTCAGGCTTGGGATCAGCTTGTCTTTACTGAGGTTCTCGATCCAGATTTTGGTGGTGATAAACAGTTCGTTACGCGGTACACCGCTTTCTTCAATCGCCTGGCCAACCGCAGCTTCATTTTCATAAATCTGCGCGGTATCAATTGCGCGATAGCCAAGCTCAAGGGCGGTTTTGACCGATGCGATAACAACGTCGTCTTTCAGGCGGAAAGTGCCCAAGCCTAATGCAGGGATAGTCATGTCATTCCTCGTTATTCGTAATGTTCGTTAACTGAGGAAGATTATCGCTGCTGGCGTTATGCTGAAAAAGGTCGTAAAACGCAGAGGATTTTTGCTGATTTAGCAATAATTGGGAAGCAGATAAGAAAAAAGCCCTGAGCGTTAACTCAGGGCTTTTAATAAGTGGCGGAACGGACGGGACTCGAACCCGCGACCCCCTGCGTGACAGGCAGGTATTCTAACCGACTGAACTACCGCTCCACCGAAGACTGCTGTAACCACCGGATTGATGCACCGGCTTACTACTTAATTTGATGCCTGGCAGTTCCCTACTCTCACATGGGGAGACCCCACACTACCATCGGCGCTACGGCGTTTCACTTCTGAGTTCGGCATGGGGTCAGGTGGGACCACCGCGCTAAAGCCGCCAGGCAAATTCCTGTGCTCTGTCCTGTGTCTTTTGGGCTGATACTGCGTTGGCTGCTCTCGTAAAGTCAGTCACATACCTCAGTATGCTCCTTCCTTTCCTTCGCTTGCCGCCTTGTCTCAGCGCAAAATCCTTCGGACTCTGAATCAAAGCTGAAATTCTGTCTCTTCGCCAAAACATCTTCGGCGTTGTAAGGTTAAGCCTCACGGTTCATTAGTATCGGTTAGCTCAACGCATCGCTGCGCTTACACACCCGACCTATCAACGTCATCGTCTTTAACGTTCCTTCAGGAGACTTTAAGTCTCAGGGAGAACTCATCTCGGGGCAAGTTTCGTGCTTAGATGCTTTCAGCACTTATCTCTTCCGCATTTAGCTACCGGGCAGTGCCATTGGCATGACAACCCGAACACCAGTGATGCGTCCACTCCGGTCCTCTCGTACTAGGAGCAGCCCCCCTCAATTCTCCAGCGCCCACGGCAGATAGGGACCGAACTGTCTCACGACGTTCTAAACCCAGCTCGCGTACCACTTTAAATGGCGAACAGCCATACCCTTGGGACCTACTTCAGCCCCAGGATGTGATGAGCCGACATCGAGGTGCCAAACACCGCCGTCGATATGAACTCTTGGGCGGTATCAGCCTGTTATCCCCGGAGTACCTTTTATCCGTTGAGCGATGGCCCTTCCATTCAGAACCACCGGATCACTATGACCTGCTTTCGCACCTGCTCGAGCCGTCACTCTCGCAGTCAAGCTAGCTTATGCCATTGCACTAACCTCCTGATGTCCGACCAGGATTAGCTAACCTTCGTGCTCCTCCGTTACTCTTTGGGAGGAGACCGCCCCAGTCAAACTACCCACCAGACACTGTCCGCAACCCGGATTACGGGTCTACGTTAGAACACCAGCCATTAAAGGGTGGTATTTCAAGGACGGCTCCACGCAGACTGGCGTCCACGCTTCAAAGCCTCCCACCTATCCTACACATCAAGGACCAGTGTTCAGTGTCAAGCTATAGTAAAGGTTCACGGGGTCTTTCCGTCTTGCCGCGGGTACACTGCATCTTCACAGCGAGTTCAATTTCACTGAGTCTCGGGTGGAGACAGCCTGGCCATCATTACGCCATTCGTGCAGGTCGGAACTTACCCGACAAGGAATTTCGCTACCTTAGGACCGTTATAGTTACGGCCGCCGTTTACCGGGGCTTCGATCAAGAGCTTCGCGTTACCGCTAACCCCATCAATTAACCTTCCGGCACCGGGCAGGCGTCACACCGTATACGTCCACTTTCGTGTTTGCACAGTGCTGTGTTTTTAATAAACAGTTGCAGCCAGCTGGTATCTTCGACTGATTTCAGCTCCACCCGCAGGGGCTTCACCTACATATCAGCGTGCCTTCTCCCGAAGTTACGGCACCATTTTGCCTAGTTCCTTCACCCGAGTTCTCTCAAGCGCCTTGGTATTCTCTACCTGACCACCTGTGTCGGTTTGGGGTACGATTTCGTGTTACCTGATGCTTAGAGGCTTTTCCTGGAAGCAGGGCATTTGTTACTTCAGCACCGTAGTGCCTCGTCATCACACCTCAGCGTTAAAAGGTACCGGATTTACCTGGAACCTCCGCCTACATGCTTAAACCGGGACAACCGTCGCCCGGCTAACATAGCCTTCTCCGTCCCCCCTTCGCAGTAACACCAAGTACAGGAATATTAACCTGTTTCCCATCGACTACGCCTTTCGGCCTCGCCTTAGGGGTCGACTCACCCTGCCCCGATTAACGTTGGACAGGAACCCTTGGTCTTCCGGCGAGCGGGCTTTTCACCCGCTTTATCGTTACTTATGTCAGCATTCGCACTTCTGATACCTCCAGCAACCCTCACAGGCCACCTTCAACGGCTTACAGAACGCTCCCCTACCCAACAACACATAGTGTCGCTGCCGCAGCTTCGGTGCATGGTTTAGCCCCGTTACATCTTCCGCGCAGGCCGACTCGACCAGTGAGCTATTACGCTTTCTTTAAATGATGGCTGCTTCTAAGCCAACATCCTGGCTGTCTGGGCCTTCCCACATCGTTTCCCACTTAACCATGACTTTGGGACCTTAGCTGGCGGTCTGGGTTGTTTCCCTCTTCACGACGGACGTTAGCACCCGCCGTGTGTCTCCCGTGATAACATTCTTCGGTATTCGTAGTTTGCATCGGGTTGGTAAGCCGGGATGGCCCCCTAGCCGAAACAGTGCTCTACCCCCGAAGATGAGTTCACGAGGCGCTACCTAAATAGCTTTCGGGGAGAACCAGCTATCTCCCGGTTTGATTGGCCTTTCACCCCCAGCCACAGGTCATCCGCTAATTTTTCAACATTAGTCGGTTCGGTCCTCCAGTTAGTGTTACCCAACCTTCAACCTGCCCATGGCTAGATCACCGGGTTTCGGGTCTATACCCTGCAACTTAACGCCCAGTTAAGACTCGGTTTCCCTTCGGCTCCCCTATACGGTTAACCTTGCTACAGAATATAAGTCGCTGACCCATTATACAAAAGGTACGCAGTCACACCCGAAGGTGCTCCCACTGCTTGTACGTACACGGTTTCAGGTTCTTTTTCACTCCCCTCGCCGGGGTTCTTTTCGCCTTTCCCTCACGGTACTGGTTCACTATCGGTCAGTCAGGAGTATTTAGCCTTGGAGGATGGTCCCCCCATATTCAGACAGGATACCACGTGTCCCGCCCTACTCTTCGAGTTCACAGCCTGTGCATTTTCGTGTACGGGACTTTCACCCTGTACCGTGCGACTTTCCAGACGCTTCCACTAACACACAAGCTGATTCAGACTCTGGGCTGCTCCCCGTTCGCTCGCCGCTACTGGGGGAATCTCGGTTGATTTCTTTTCCTCGGGGTACTTAGATGTTTCAGTTCCCCCGGTTCGCCTCGTTAACCTATGTATTCAGTTAACGATAGTGTGACGAATCACACTGGGTTTCCCCATTCGGACATCGCCGGGTCAAGGGTTCATATCACCTCGCCGGCGCTTTTCGCAGATTAGCACGTCCTTCATCGCCTCTGACTGCCAGGGCATCCACCGTGTACGCTTAGTCGCTTAACCTCACAACCCGAAGATGTTTCACTTCTGATTGCGAAAATTTGAGAGACTCGAACACACATTAACTGTGTGTCGTTTCAATTTTCAGCTTGATCCAGATTTTTAAAGAGCAAAACTTCGCAGTGCACCTTTTCAGGTTCACTCTGAAGTTTTCTAGTGTTCGCAGTAAAAGATGGTGGAGCTATGCGGGATCGAACCGCAGACCTCCTGCGTGCAAAGCAGGCGCTCTCCCAGCTGAGCTATAGCCCCATCGTTTGCAAACCTCTGTACCGGTAATTTTTCCTGAGACAAGGCGTGGTAACGCGACGCATACATCAGTATGTGAGCGTTGCCGCAACGCAGTATCAGGGAAAATTTGGTAGGCCTGAGTGGACTTGAACCACCGACCTCACCCTTATCAGGGGTGCGCTCTAACCACCTGAGCTACAAGCCTGTAGAGGTTTTTACTGCTGTTTTTCATCAGACAATCTGTGTGAGCACTGCAAAGGCAGGTTCTTTAAGGTAAGGAGGTGATCCAACCGCAGGTTCCCCTACGGTTACCTTGTTACGACTTCACCCCAGTCATGAATCACAAAGTGGTAAGCGCCCTCCCGAAGGTTAAGCTACCTACTTCTTTTGCAACCCACTCCCATGGTGTGACGGGCGGTGTGTACAAGGCCCGGGAACGTATTCACCGTAGCATTCTGATCTACGATTACTAGCGATTCCGACTTCATGGAGTCGAGTTGCAGACTCCAATCCGGACTACGACGCACTTTATGAGGTCCGCTTGCTCTCGCGAGGTCGCTTCTCTTTGTATGCGCCATTGTAGCACGTGTGTAGCCCTGGTCGTAAGGGCCATGATGACTTGACGTCATCCCCACCTTCCTCCAGTTTATCACTGGCAGTCTCCTTTGAGTTCCCGGCCGGACCGCTGGCAACAAAGGATAAGGGTTGCGCTCGTTGCGGGACTTAACCCAACATTTCACAACACGAGCTGACGACAGCCATGCAGCACCTGTCTCACAGTTCCCGAAGGCACCAATCCATCTCTGGAAAGTTCTGTGGATGTCAAGACCAGGTAAGGTTCTTCGCGTTGCATCGAATTAAACCACATGCTCCACCGCTTGTGCGGGCCCCCGTCAATTCATTTGAGTTTTAACCTTGCGGCCGTACTCCCCAGGCGGTCGATTTAACGCGTTAGCTCCGGAAGCCACGCCTCAAGGGCACAACCTCCAAATCGACATCGTTTACGGCGTGGACTACCAGGGTATCTAATCCTGTTTGCTCCCCACGCTTTCGCACCTGAGCGTCAGTCTTTGTCCAGGGGGCCGCCTTCGCCACCGGTATTCCTCCAGATCTCTACGCATTTCACCGCTACACCTGGAATTCTACCCCCCTCTACAAGACTCCAGCCTGCCAGTTTCGAATGCAGTTCCCAGGTTGAGCCCGGGGATTTCACATCCGACTTGACAGACCGCCTGCGTGCGCTTTACGCCCAGTAATTCCGATTAACGCTTGCACCCTCCGTATTACCGCGGCTGCTGGCACGGAGTTAGCCGGTGCTTCTTCTGCGGGTAACGTCAATTGCTGCGGTTATTAACCACAACACCTTCCTCCCCGCTGAAAGTACTTTACAACCCGAAGGCCTTCTTCATACACGCGGCATGGCTGCATCAGGCTTGCGCCCATTGTGCAATATTCCCCACTGCTGCCTCCCGTAGGAGTCTGGACCGTGTCTCAGTTCCAGTGTGGCTGGTCATCCTCTCAGACCAGCTAGGGATCGTCGCCTAGGTGAGCCGTTACCCCACCTACTAGCTAATCCCATCTGGGCACATCTGATGGCAAGAGGCCCGAAGGTCCCCCTCTTTGGTCTTGCGACGTTATGCGGTATTAGCTACCGTTTCCAGTAGTTATCCCCCTCCATCAGGCAGTTTCCCAGACATTACTCACCCGTCCGCCACTCGTCACCCGAGAGCAAGCTCTCTGTGCTACCGTTCGACTTGCATGTGTTAGGCCTGCCGCCAGCGTTCAATCTGAGCCATGATCAAACTCTTCAATTTAAAAGTTTGATGCTCAATGAATTAAACTTCGTAATGAATTACGTGTTCACTCGTTGAGACTTGGTATTCATTTTTTCGTCCGAGGACGTTAAGAATCCATGTCACTTTGAGTGCCCACACAGATTGTCTGATAAATTGTTAAAGAGCAGTTGCGACGCGCTTCAGCGCTCTGTCGCGAGGTGGCGTATATTACGCTTTCCTCTTTCAGAGTCAACCCTGAATTTCAGGATTTTTTCTCTTCAACCGACCGGGTTGTTTGTGAAGTGATTCACATCCGCCGTGTCGATGGAGGCGCATTATAGGGGGCCTCCGGGGAATGACAAGCGGAAATATGCATTTTTATTTCAACCGCTCATCTTTTCGCCAAAAAGCCTATTTTTGGTGCTTTTTGATCGTTTCAGGCAGATCGGCCAGGCTATTAATCACCCAATCCGCTGCAGTCTCTGCTTCTGGCGTCACGGGTTTGCCGGTGCGAACTAATACTTTGGTACCCACACCCGCCGCGGTTGCCGCCTGCATATCTTCCATTTTATCGCCCACCATATAAGAAGCGGCCATATCAATATGCAAAAATTCCTGCGCCGAGATAAACATCCCCGGGTGCGGCTTACGGCAATCACAGGTCTGGCGATACTCTTCTACCGTTCCCTGCGGGTGATGAGGACAATAATAGATGCCATCAAGATCAACACCGCGGTCGGCAAGAGACCAGTCCATCCATTCCGTCAGCGTTTCGAATTGCGCTTCGGTAAATTTGCCACGCGCGATACCAGACTGGTTGGTGACAACCACCAGCGCATAGCCCATCTCTTTTAGCTGGCGCATGGCATCGATAACGCCTTCGATAAATTCGAACTCGTCAATCTCGTGAACATAACCGTGATCCACATTAATAGTGCCATCACGATCGAGAAAAATTGCGGGTACTGATTTTGCCACCGGTTTGCTCCTGAAAAAGGCGTGTTCAGCTAGTATCTCATGAATCGCAGCGCAATAAAGTGCTCATCGCACAGAGTTGGATTGATTTAGACGTCTGGATGCCTTAACATCCGTTTTGTTTACGGGCATCACCCGTATCTGGCAGACGAAAATGCCACGGCTAACTTACATACGATAAAAATAATCTAATGATTAAACTTTCCAATATCACCAAAGTGTTCCAGCAGGGGAACCGAACCATTCAGGCGCTGAACAATGTCAGCCTGCATGTTCCTGCTGGTCAGATTTATGGCGTCATTGGCGCATCGGGTGCAGGTAAAAGTACACTGATCCGTTGTGTTAACCTGCTTGAGCGCCCAACCCAGGGCAGCGTAGAAGTTGGCGGACAAGAACTGACCGCGCTCTCAGAAAAAGAACTGACCAAAGCGCGTCGCCAGATTGGCATGATCTTCCAGCACTTTAACCTGCTGGCGTCACGCACAGTGTTCGGCAACGTCGCCTTACCGCTGGAGCTCGACAACACGCCTAAAGATGAGGTTAAGCGTCGCGTAACCGAGCTGCTGGATCTCGTCGGTCTGGGTGATAAACATGATAGCTACCCGGCCAATCTGTCTGGCGGACAAAAACAGCGTGTAGCCATTGCCCGTGCGCTGGCAAGCAATCCCAAAGTGCTGCTGTGCGATGAAGCCACCAGCGCATTAGACCCGGCCACCACCCGTTCTATTCTGGAACTGCTGAAAGACATTAACCGTCGTCTCGGCCTGACGATCCTCCTTATTACCCACGAGATGGATGTCGTAAAACGCATCTGTGACTGTGTTGCCGTGATCAGCAACGGTGAACTGATTGAGCAGGACACGGTAAGTGAAGTGTTTTCACATCCTAAGACCCCGCTGGCGCAGCAATTTATTCAGTCCACACTGCATCTGGATATTCCGGAAGATTATCTGGAGCGTTTGAAAACCGAACCCACGACGGACAGCGTCCCGATGCTGCGAATGGAGTTCACCGGTCAGTCCGTTGATGCCCCGCTGCTTTCCGAAACCGCGCGCCGCTTCAATGTGAACAACAACATCATCAGCGCGCAGATGGATTACGCCGGTGGCGTGAAGTTCGGCATCATGCTGACGGAAATGCACGGCACACAAGAAGAAACCCAGGCGGCAATTGCCTGGCTGCAAGAACATCACGTAAAAATAGAGGTACTGGGTTATGTCTGAGCCGATGATGTGGCTGCTGGTTCGCGGCGTTTGGGAAACGCTGGCAATGACCTTTGTATCCGGTTTCTTTGGTTTTGTGATTGGCCTGCCGGTCGGCGTACTGCTGTACGTGACGCGTCCGGGTCAAATCATTGAGAACGCGAAGTTGTACCGTACGCTCTCTGCGCTGGTGAACATCTTCCGTTCTATCCCGTTTATTATTCTGCTGGTATGGATGATTCCATTCACCCGCGTGATTGTCGGCACCTCTATTGGTCTGCAGGCGGCCATTGTTCCCCTGACGGTTGGCGCCGCGCCGTTTATCGCGCGTATGGTGGAAAACGCCCTGCTTGAAATTCCAACCGGGTTGATCGAAGCTTCCCGCGCAATGGGCGCAACGCCGATGCAGATCGTGCGCAAGGTTCTGCTGCCGGAAGCACTGCCAGGCCTGGTGAATGCGGCAACCATTACGCTTATCACCCTGGTCGGTTATTCCGCGATGGGCGGTGCCGTTGGCGCTGGCGGTTTAGGCCAGATTGGTTACCAGTACGGCTATATTGGTTATAACGCTACCGTAATGAATACCGTTCTGGTATTGCTGGTTGTACTGGTTTATCTCATCCAGTTCTCTGGCGATCGCATCGTCCGGGCTGTTACGCACAAATAACGTTACACACAACACAAACTCGACGAGTTAAGGATAAAAACATGGCGTTTAAATTAAAGACCTTTGCTGCAGCAGGCGCGCTGATCGGCTCTCTGGCACTGGTGGGTTGTGGTCAGGACGAAAAAGATCCAAACCACATTAAAGTGGGCGTTATCGTGGGTGCAGAACAGCAGGTTGCTGAAACCGCTCAGAAAGTGGCAAAAGAGAAGTATGGCCTTGATGTTGAGCTGGTGACCTTCAACGATTACGTTCTGCCGAACGAAGCGCTGAGCAAAGGCGATATTGACGCCAACGCCTTCCAGCACAAACCGTATCTGGATCAGCAGATCAAGGATCGCGGTTACAAACTGGTTGCTGTGGGTAACACCTTCGTTTACCCAATCGCGGGCTACTCCAAGAAGATTAAATCGCTGGACGAACTGCAGCCAGGCTCTCAGGTTGCTGTGCCAAACGACCCAACTAACCTGGGCCGTTCCCTGCTGCTGCTGCAGAAAGTGGGCCTGATTAAACTGAAAGACGGCGTTGGCCTGCTGCCGACCGTTCTCGACGTGACCGAGAACCCGAAAAATCTGAAAATTGTTGAGCTGGAAGCGCCACAGCTGCCACGCTCTCTGGACGATGCGCAGATCGCCCTGGCTGTTATCAACACTACCTACGCCAGCCAGATTGGCCTGACCCCGGCAAAAGACGGCATCTTTGTGGAAGACAAAGATTCCCCGTACGTTAACCTGATCGTGACCCGTGAAGACAACAAAGACGCGGAAAACGTGAAGAAATTCGTTCAGGCTTATCAGTCTGAAGAAGTTTACCAGGAAGCCAACAAAGTGTTTAACGGCGGCGCGGTTAAAGGCTGGTAATCTGACCTCAGTGTAATATCATCAAGACGGGCTTCTGCCCGTCTTGTCATTTGTGCAGTCAACTGATTCAATATCTGACGTTTTGATTATCCACTGAGGAATTATTATGCGTGCTTTACCGATCTGTCTTTTAGCACTGATGCTGAGCGGCTGTTCTATGCTAAGCAGATCTCCAGTTGAACCCGTTCAAAGCACTGCAACCCCGCCAAAAGCAGAGCCCGTTAAACCTAAAGCGCCTCGCCCTGCGCCGGTACGTATCATTACCAAAGCCGACGACCTCGTGGGCAAGCCTTTCCGTGAGCTCGGTGAGGTGAGCGGTGAATCCTGTCAGGCTACCAATCAGGACTCCCCACCCAACATTCCGACAGCCCGTAAACGTATGCAGATCAACGCGGCCAAAATGAAAGCTAACGCGGTACTGTTGCACAGCTGTGAAGTCACCAGCGGGACACCAGGCTGCTATCGTCAGGCGGTGTGTATTGGTTCGGCGCTGACCATTTCGGCGAAATGAGTGCCTTTCATTTCGAACAGATAGGCGTTATCCGCTCTCCTTACAAAGAGAAGTTTGCCGTGCCACGCCAGCCGGGTCTGGTCACCAGCGGCAGCGGTGAACTTCACTTGATTGCGCCCTATAATCAGGCCGATGCGGTGCGCGGGCTTGAGGCGTTCAGCCATCTATGGGTTGTTTTTGTGTTTCACCAGACGATGGACGGTGGCTGGCGTCCTACGGTGCGCCCTCCTCGTCTGGGCGGAAATGCCCGGATGGGGGTATTCGCGACTCGCTCAACCTTTCGTCCAAACCCGATCGGCATGTCGCTGGTTGAACTGAAAGGAATACGCTGTCAGAAAGATCAGGTGATACTGGAGTTAGGCAGCCTTGACCTGGTTGATGGCACCCCGGTTATCGACATTAAACCCTATCTGCCTTTTGCCGAAGCGTTGCCAGATGCCCGGGCCAGCTACGCCCAGCAAGCACCGCAGGCGGATATGCCTGTTCACTTTACGCCAGAACTGCTTACGCAAATTGGCCAACTGGAAAAGCGCTATCCCCGTTTGCGGGACTTTATCGTAGACGTTCTGGCGCAGGATCCGCGTCCAGCCTACCGTAAAGAAGAGGAAGCCGGGAAAACCTACGCCGTCTGGCTGCTGGATTTTAATGTCCGCTGGCGCGTGACAGAGACCGGTTTTGAAGTGTTTGCCCTGGAACCCAGGTAATTTTCTTCTCCTCTCTTTTGGCATCTTTGCCACACTGGTAAACTAAACCACTTTTTTTGTGTCAGGCTGGCGTTTCAGCCTGTTCCAATCGTCGAAATGGAACCGTAACAACATGCGTACTAGCCAATATCTGCTCTCCACACTGAAGGAGACACCTGCCGACGCCGAAGTCATCAGCCACCAGCTGATGCTGCGCGCCGGGATGATCCGCAAGCTGGCCTCCGGGTTGTACACCTGGCTGCCGACCGGCGTGCGCGTCCTGAAAAAAGTCGAAAACATCGTGCGTGAAGAGATGAATAACGCCGGTGCTATCGAGGTGTCCATGCCCGTGGTTCAGCCCGCTGACCTGTGGCAGGAGAGCGGCCGTTGGGAGCAATATGGCCCTGAACTGCTGCGCTTCGTTGACCGTGGCGAGCGTCCGTTCGTCCTCGGCCCGACGCATGAAGAAGTGATCACCGATCTGATTCGCAATGAGCTGAGCTCTTACAAACAGCTGCCGCTGAACTTCTTCCAGATCCAGACCAAGTTCCGTGACGAAGTTCGCCCACGTTTCGGCGTTATGCGTTCTCGCGAATTCCTGATGAAAGATGCTTACTCTTTCCATACTTCTCAGGAATCTCTGCAAGAGACCTACGACAAAATGTACGAGGCTTACAGCAAAATCTTCTCCCGCATGGGTCTGGATTTCCGTGCTGTGCAGGCCGATACCGGCTCTATCGGTGGTAGCGCGTCCCATGAGTTCCAGGTTCTGGCGCAGAGCGGTGAAGACGATGTGATCTTCTCTGACTCCTCTGACTACGCGGCAAACATTGAATTTGCTGAAGCACTGGCACCAAAAGAACCACGCGGCGCGGCAACCCAGGAAATGACGCTGGTTGACACGCCAAATGCCAAAACCATTGCCGAGCTGGTTGAGCAGTTTGCGCTGCCGATCGAAAAAACCGTTAAAACGCTGCTGGTGAAATCCACTGAAGGCAGTGCATACCCGCTGGTTGCCCTGCTGGTACGCGGTGATCACGAGCTGAACGAAGTGAAAGCTGAGAAGCTGCCACAGGTTGCCAGCCCACTGACCTTCGCAACGGAAGCAGAAATCCGCGCCGTCGTAAACGCAGGCCCAGGCTCTCTGGGTCCGGTGAATATGCCTGTGCCTGTTGTGATTGACCGCACGGTTGCGGCGATGAGCGACTTCGCTGCAGGCGCTAACATTGATGGTAAACACTACTTTGGCATCAACTGGGATCGCGATGTGGCAACGCCAGAAGTGGCGGATATTCGCAACGTTGTTGCAGGCGATCCAAGCCCGGATGGCCAGGGCACCCTGATGATTAAACGCGGCATCGAAGTGGGCCATATCTTCCAGCTGGGCGATAAATATTCCCGTGCGCTGAACGCTGCCGTTCAGGGTGAAGATGGCCGTAACCAGATCCTGACCATGGGTTGCTACGGTATCGGGGTAACGCGCGTGGTGGCTGCGGCGATTGAGCAGAACTACGACGAGCGTGGCATTGTCTGGCCGGATAACATCGCGCCGTTCCAGGTGGCGATCCTGCCAATGAACATGCACAAGTCTTACCGTGTGCAGGAGCTGGCTGAGAAACTGTACGCAGAGCTGCGCGCGCAGGGTATCGAAGTGCTGATGGACGACCGTAAAGAACGTCCGGGCGTGATGTTTGCTGATATGGAACTGGTTGGTATTCCTCATACCATCGTTATCGGTGACCGTAACCTCGACAGCGACGAGATTGAATATAAATACCGTCGTAGCGGCGAAAAACAGATGATCAAGACTGGTGATATCCTTGATTACCTGGTAAAAGCCATCAAAGGTTAAATAAAAAACCCCGCTCAGGCGGGGTTTTTTCATGGCGCAAAGCCATCGTTATTTACTGTTACAGTCTTTGCCTGCCGCGAACTTCGCGTCTTTATCTGCCACAAGGGTTTTCACCAACTCGCCGCTATCCGGGTTTGGCTCCAGCGTAAAGTGACCGTCGACCGTCAATAATACCGGCTTACTGTCATTTCCGCGTGCGACCGCATAATCCCGTTCCAGCTGGGCATTGTTCGCCACGCTCACTTTCTTACCCGTTGCGCAGTCTGTAAAGATGGCCGCATCAGCCATATAGAAATACATGCCCCGCATCGGCATCGGCGTGGCCGGCAGCGCCGCTTTCACCGGAGCCAGCGTGTAGTTGAACTGGGATTCAATCGGGTTGCCTTCACGGTCGAGCATCTCCATCCCCTCGCCTTTGGCGCGGAAATACGTTTTCTCGCCGCTCGTATCGGTCAACACCAGCTTCTCGGCCGTGCGTGCCCATGTCCCGTAAGTCGCAAAAGAGGAGGGTTCTTTCGCGCCCTGATACCGCTGATTCATGACCCACGTACCGTCTTTTTGCAGGAACAGCGACGTCTCAATGCCTTCACAGTCGGCACAAGGCAGTACGCCGCGCCAGCTCTGCTGCATTGGCTTTAACTCTTCATTCTGCGTGGGCTGCAGGACCTGCGTTTCCGAACGGTTGTTACATCCGAAAAGCGCAAAGAGCGTACTCACTGCCAACGCTGACCATAATGCTTTTTTCACAATGAATTCCTTATGAAATAGTGTTCCTTTTCGTCAATCCAAAGGGCGACGAACTTTACCGCGTAGTGCTTTCACTGTGGA
Organism: Enterobacter cloacae complex sp. 277I4; assembly: GCF_050031465.1. NCBI lineage: Bacteria > Pseudomonadati > Pseudomonadota > Gammaproteobacteria > Enterobacterales > Enterobacteriaceae > Enterobacter > Enterobacter cloacae complex sp. 277I4. Next base: position 897,041 of record NZ_JBLGWC010000001.1, on the reverse strand, counting down.
TTTCTGAGCCTTTGACGACAACCGACGCTCTTTCGATGCGCGGGTTGGCCGCGTTGCCCGACGGCTTTTTTGCACCGCAGTTAATTCTTTTATCACCGCCACCAGTCTGGCAATTGCCGCTTCCCGGTTTAACTCCTGGCTACGGTACTCCTGCGCCTTGATCACAATGACACCGTCGCTGGTGATCAGATGATGGCTGGCAGCGAGCAGACTTTCCTTATAATACTCTGGCAGGCTTGAGGCCCGAATGTCAAAGCGCAAATGGATAGCGGTTGAAGCCTTGTTAACGTGCTGTCCCCCCGCCCCCTGCGCACGGATGGCGGTGATCTCCAGCTCATTGTCCGGGATGCTGACGTTTCGGGACAACACGATCATGAAGCAGGCTGCCACGCCGTCAGATGAATTTCCAGATTATTCTGAGAGTCAGAAAGCCAGATAGCGCCGTCCTGGATCGTCGCCTGCAGAGTCATCGTCCGGCTGGCGAATTCGCTCAGCTGCGCCAGTTGTTCATCATCCAGATACCAGACCGTGAGGTTTTTAAACTGACCGCACTTGCTCTTGGTTTGCTGCCACCAGATTTCCGCAGCGCGTTGGTTGTACGCGAATAGCGCCACTTCCGCAGACTGGGTACACGCCTTTTTAAGGCGGCGCTCATCCGGCAGACCAAGTTCAATCCATAAATCGATACCCAGATGATCGTTACGCAGCCAGGCTTCCGGCTCGTCTTCTGCGCTTAAGCCACGGGTAAACTGCAGACGCTCGTCGGCATATTTAATCCACGCCAGCAGGCGCAGCATCATGCGCTCCTGGGTTTCAGAGGGGTGACGCGCCAGCGTCAGTGACGCATCCAGAAACTGGTTGCGGTCAAGGTCAGCCACATTGACCACCGCTTTATAAATTGTCGCTTTCAGCGCCATGGGTGAACTCCTTTCGAATCAGGCGCACATTGTAGCGAAAACAGCGGCAAAAGGCTGTTACGCCGTGATGAATACGGCGCCATCAAGGCTCTGATATTGCTTAAATGAGTATGGTATAGTCACCTTGCTAAACCGAGTTTATCTTCGTAGGCTTAATGATATCTCACAGTAAGTCAGTGCGCTGGCGGGAGGGGATGTGAATAATTATTGTGAGCTAATTCGCAAACGGTATGCGGAAATCGCCAGCGGAGATCTGGGATATGTCCCGGATGCGTTGGGCTGTGTATTGAAAGTGCTTAATGAAGTGGCCTCTGATGAGAGCCTTTCAGAATCGGTCAGGGAAAAAGCAGCGTATGCTGCGGCGAATTTACTGGTGAGCGATTATGTCGATGAATGATACTTATCAACCCATCAATTGTGATGACTATGACAACCTCGAACTCGCCTGCCAGCATCATTTAATACTGACGCTGGAGTTAAAAGATGGCGAAGTGTTGAAGGCGAAAGCCAGCGACCTGGTTTCACGTAAGAATGTGGAATATCTGATAGTGGAAGACGCCGGTGCGACGCGTGAGCTACGCCTGGACAAAATTGCCAGCTTCAGCCACCCGCAAATCGGCACCGTCGTGGTGAGCGAATCCTGATGACACTAACGGGCAGCCTGGCTGCCCGTTACGCTTTCCACTCCAGACCCACGCCCGATTCTGCCCAGCCCTCTTCTGTAATGAACACCCCTGCCGCCGCAATCAGCGTTTCACCGTAAAAAAGTAACGGCGTGGTATCGCGCAACCAGGGCGGCACATTGCACTCCTGCCAGATTTTTTTGAGCTTCCTTCCACCGTTACGTCCGACAATGTGCAGCATACCGCTGGCCTTAAAGCGCACGGTGACCGGTTCATCGGCTTTCGGTAAACGCACATGGCCTGGCGTCTCCAGAGACAAGCTTCCCATATCCCAGGGCAACAGCAGCGGTTTCGCAGGCGATGGCCAGCCGAGCACCACATCTGCAAGCGAGGGGGTTGATTTCACCCACCACAGCTGGCCTTTATAGCGCCTGACGTCAAAACCGTTCAGGTGCACGCACGGCGTTGCATCCTCCCGCGCCTGGGCGACTTCGTCCCAGATACGTCCCAGCATGGCACGCGATGGCATCGTGGCACGGTGAGAGGCCAGCCAACGGCGCAGCAGCGCGGCCCGACGAACCGGACTCATCGCCTCCAGCGGTGCGATCGCCAACGCCCCGTTTACCGAAATCAGTTCAGCCAGTTCTTCACTCAGCAGTTCATCCAGCAGGCTCTCCTGTTCGGCACACAGCAGGGCGCTTCGTGCTGTCGCGTCTGCAAAGTGCGGCCAGCGTGCGGTCAGTAACGGCAAAACACGCAGACGCAGGAAATTACGATCGTAGCCATCGTCCTGATTGCTCTCATCTTCAATCCAGCTCAGCTGATATTGCTGCGCCCAGGCCTCCAGCGATGCGCGCGACTCGCCAAGCAGCGGACGTAATAATTGCGTCCCGGCAAAATCAGAGCGTTCAGGCATGGCGGAGAGCCCCGCCGGGCCACTTCCCCGTTTTAACGCCAGCAAAAAGGTTTCGCACTGGTCGTCAAGGTGCTGTGCCGTGACCAGCGCTTCACCGGGCTGTAATGCCGCGGTAAATGCGGCATAGCGCGCTTTACGCGCGTGCGCTTCAATACCGAGCCCTTCATCTCTGAGCACCACCCGTTTAATCTCAAGCGGGATCGCCCAGGCCGAGCACACCGCTTCACAGTGCGCAACCCAGGCGTCGGCATGAGGACTCAGCCCATGATGGATATGCATCGCCCGGAGCTGAACGTCAGGCTGTTGATCGCGCCAGAGTTTGAGGCGATGGAGCAACACCGTGGAATCCAGGCCACCGCTAAATCCCACCAGCAGTTGGCGGTACGGTGAAACGGCTTGCGCAATAGCGGGTAGGGTCATAGAGAATTACACATAAAAAATGCCCGAACAGAGCGGGTATTATCACACAGGATGGCGCTTACTGCTGGTAAAGCTCCAGCGGAAGACCGTCCGGATCGTTGAAAAAAGTAAAACGCTTATCGGTAAACGGATCGACACGAATCGCTTCGCACTTCACGCCATGTTCTTCAAGATGTTTTACCGCACGGTCAAGATCATCCACGCTAAAAGCCAGATGGCGCAGGCCGCAGGCTTCCGGACGGGACGGACGCGCAGGTGGGAAAGGAAAAGAGAAAAGTTCAATGACATACTGCCCGTTTAACGCCAGATCGCCTTTCCAGGAGTCGCGCTCCACACGATAGGCCTCGCTTAACAGCGTAAAGCCCAGAATGTCGCAATAAAAGGCCTTACTTTTGGCGTAATCGGTGGCAATGATCGCAATATGATGAACCTGTTTTAAACCCAGCATAGCTTCTCCTTTTTATGATGCCTGAACGTTACAACCGAAAACCCGCCCCTGGCAAGCAGCCACCTTTATTTTAGGACTCGCACCCAGTAAACCCCATTTTCATCACGTTTCGCACCGTGGATATCCGTCTCGAAGCCCGGGTAGTGACGCCCGACAGAACAGAGCATCAGCAGAAAATCGAGCACCGCACGGCTCTCTTCGGTGATCATCTCTCCCGGCATCAGCAGCGGTACGCCCGGTGGATAAGGCAGGATCATATTGGCCGAGACGCGTCCCACCAGATTTTCCAGCTCAACGGTTTCTACCTCCCCTTTCACCTGTCGCTGCCAGGCTTTGTGCGGCGTCAGTTTCATCTCAGGCAAGACGTCAAACGCCTGCAGCATCAGGCGCGGCAGATCGTGCTGGCGGATCAGTTTGTGGATCCCCTGGGCCAGATCCTGTATACGCATATTGCGATAAAAATCAGGATCCTCCGCATAGAGATCCGGCAGCATGTTCTTCACGCGCAGGTTCAGATCGTACGCACGCTTAAACTCCATCAGCCCACGTAGCAAACCCATCGCGCGGGTTTTATCAATCCCAATGCTGAACAGGAACAACAGGTTATACGGTCCGGTTTTCTCCACCACCACGCCGCGCTCATCAAGGAATTTCGCCACCAGCGCGGCCGGAATACCTTCGTCGCTCATGTTACCCTGTTCATCCATGCCCGGCGTCAGGATGGTCACTTTTACCGGGTCGAGGAACATGTGGTCGGCATCGGCATCACGGAAGCCGTGCCACTCTTCACCCGGCGCGACCGGCCAGCACTCCGCCTCGTCAATCTCTTCCGGCTGCCAGATATCAAAGAACCAGCCCTCAGCCTCATCTTTTAACCGCTGAACCTCTTTGCGGAAATGCAGCGCGCGCTCTACAGAGCGATTGATAAGACGTTTACCCGGATTGCCGCGCAGCATCGCCGCAGCCGTTTCAATGGAGGCCACCAGCGGATAACTTGGTGAGGTGGTGGTGTGCATCATAAACGCTTCGTTAAACGTCTCTTCGTCGTACTCACCTTTGATATGGATAAGCGAGGCCTGGGAAAACGCAGCCAGCATTTTGTGCGTCGATTGCGTTTCGAAAAACACTTTGCCCGGCACACGTTCGCCACTCATTCCACTTTTACCCGCGTAGATGGGGTGAAAATTGGTATAAGGCACCCACGCGGAATCAAAGTGGATCGAGGGGACATCCAGCGTCTGTTTGATCCAGTTGGTGTTATACAGCAATCCGTCATAGGTGGAGTTGGTGATCACCGCGTGGATCGGCCAGCTTGCGCCGGGGATCGCCGCCACCTTATTTTCTATGGCTGAATGGGTGAATTCACGGCGCGGAATTCCCCCCAGGATCCCCAGCGCGTTACGCGTGGGTGACAGCCAGAGCGGTACGACATCGCTCATCATCAGCAGATGCGCCAGCGACTTATGGCAGTTACGGTCGATGAGTAACGTACTTCCGGCCGGGGCGGCATACATGCCGACGATTTTGTTTGACGTCGACGTACCGTTGGTCACCATATAGCTCTGCTCGGCCCCAAAGGTGCGGGCGATGTACTCTTCGGCTTCCAGATGTGGACCGGTGTGATCCAGCAATGAGCCAAGCTCGGTAACCGAAATCGATACATCCGCTTTCAGGGTGTTACCGCCGAAGAAATCATAGAACAGACAGCCAACCGGGCTTTTTTGATAAGCCGTCCCCGCCATATGACCAGGCGTGCAAAAGGTGTACTTCCCTTCCTTCACATAGGTAAACAGCGCCCGGGTAAACGGTGGCGTGATGTTATCCAGATATTCGCCGGTATATTGCTGAATGCGGGCCGCAATATCTTCGGCCACGCCGAGTGAGTATTCGAAAAACCACAGCGCCATCCGCATATCCTGGGCACTGACGTCCATGGTCGAGTGGGTATTGATAAACGCATACAGCGGGAGATATTCATTCAGCTTGTTGATATCGCTGCACAGCTCCAGGTCGTACTCATCCCAGTCGAAGATCACGCCACAGATCCGCGGGTTGTGCTCAATGAACTTCAGCAGGTCAGCGCTGTTGTGCGGCCAGATCAGCTGATAGCCACGTGACTGCAGGGCCTGCTCCAGCTCCTTGATGGGCTCATCTTTATAAAAGACGCCGTGTGGCCCCATAATGGCAATAATATTCACGGGCTTCCTCCTTAAAAAACATTAGCTAAGCATAGCCAGGGTAAACCGCAGGTATAAAAAAAGCCGCAACAGTGTGCGGCTTTTCAGATAATTGTGAAGCTTACGCGTAACCGTAGGTCATCAGACGCTGGTAACGACGATTGAGCAGGTCTTCTTTGCTCAGCACATCCAGGTCCGCCAGATCGGCCAGCAGCTGCGCTTTCAGGGAAGCGGCCATCACTTCCGGCTTACGATGCGCACCACCCAGAGGTTCAGGGATGACGGTATCGATCAGCTTCAGCTCTTTCAGGCGTGGGGCAATGATGCCCATCGCTTCTGCAGCCAGAGGCGCTTTATCGGCGCTCTTCCACAGGATAGAGGCACACCCTTCCGGAGAGATAACGGAATAGGTGCTGTACTGCAGCATATTCACTTTATCGCCCACGCCAATCGCCAGCGCACCACCGGAACCACCTTCACCGATGACGGTACAGATGACAGGCACCTTCAGGCGAGACATCTCACGCAGGTTACGTGCGATGGCTTCAGACTGACCGCGCTCTTCCGCGCCCACGCCTGGGTAAGCACCCGGGGTGTCGATAAAAGTGATGATGGGCATATTGAAACGCTCAGCCATCTCCATCAGACGCAGAGCTTTACGGTAGCCTTCTGGTGCCGGCATACCAAAGTTACGACGGATCTTCTCTTTGGTTTCACGGCCTTTCTGATGGCCAATGATCATCACCGGACGTCCATCCAGACGAGCGATACCACCGACGATAGCTTTATCGTCAGCGTAAGCGCGGTCGCCTGCCAGTTCGTCAAATTCGTCAAACGCCAGGCGGACATAATCCAGGGTGTACGGACGCTGTGGGTGACGCGCCAACTGGGCGATCTGCCATGCGCCGAGATCGGCAAAGATTTTGCGCGTCAGTTCTACGCTTTTTTCGCGCAGACGATGCACTTCTTCGTCGATGTTAATATCCAGTTTTTCATCCTGACGGCTTACCGCTGTCAGAGAATCGATTTTCGCTTCCAGCTCAGCAATCGGCTGTTCGAAATCAAGGAAATTCAGACTCATAGTATTCCTGTATTAGTCAAACTCCAGTTCCACCTGCTCCGAACCAATGAGGCCACGGAGATCGTTCAGTAAACGATCGCTCGGAGAGACACGCCACGTTGCACCAAAGCGCAACCGCGCACGTGCATCCGCCCTCTGATAGTAGAGATGTACTGGAATTGTCCCCGAGCGGTGGGGTTCCAGAGACTGACGGAGTCGGTTTAAAAGCTGGTCATCAATTTGCCTGTCCGTCAGCGAGATAGCAAGCCCGCGAGCATATTTTTCCCGGGCTTCGTCAATGTCCATCACTTCGCGGGCGGTCATTTTAAGCCCCCCGCTGAAGTCATCAAAGCTGACCTGTCCGCTGACGATAAGTATGCGGTCTTTTTCCAGCAATTGCTGGTATTTATCCAGCGCGTCGGTGAATAACATCACCTCCAGACGCCCGGAACGGTCATCCAGGGTACAGATGCCGATACGATTGCCGCGCTTGGTGACCATAACCCTTGCAGCAATCACGAGCCCCGCAGCCGTGGTGATTTTACCACGTTCTGTCGGATGCATGTCTTTCAGCCTGTAGCCTCCGACATAGCGCTCAATTTCTTTGATGTACTGATTGATCGGGTGCCCCGTCAGGTACAAGCCTAACGTTTCACGCTCACCATCCAGCACCACCTGTTCTGGCCACGGCAGACAGCTGGCGTAAGACTGCTCGATCTGCTCTGGCTCTTCCGCCAGCACGCCGAACATGTCCGCCTGGCCAATGGCTTCCGCTTTTGCGTGCTGATCCGCGGCTTTCAGCGCGTCGCCAAGCGAGTTCATCAGCGCGGCGCGGTGCGGCCCCAGCCTGTCGAACGCGCCGGACATGATCAGTTTTTCCAGCACGCGGCGGTTCAGTTTTTTGGTATCGGTGCGGGCGCACAGATCAAACAGCTCGCGGAAATAACCACCGTTATTACGCGCTTCGATGATCGCCTCGATCGGCCCTTCACCTACGCCTTTGATCGCGCCGATCCCGTACACGATCTCTCCGTCGTCGTTAACGTGGAAATGGTAAAGACCCGAGTTAATGTCCGGCGGCAGGATCTTCAGTCCCATGCGCCAGCACTCATCCACCAGGCCAACCACCTTCTCGGTGTTATCCATATCGGCGGTCATTACCGCCGCCATAAATTCAGCGGGATAGTGCGCCTTCAGCCACAGGGTTTGATACGACACCAAAGCATAGGCGGCAGAGTGCGATTTGTTAAATCCGTACCCGGCGAATTTCTCCACCAGGTCGAAGATTTTCATTGCCAGTTCGCCGTCAATGCCGTTTTTCTTCGCGCCATCTTCAAAAATAAAGCGCTGCTTGGCCATCTCCTCCGGCTTTTTCTTACCCATTGCACGACGCAGCATATCCGCGCCGCCGAGGGTATAGCCGGAGAGCACCTGAGCAATCTGCATGACCTGTTCCTGATACAGGATAATGCCGTAGGTTGGCTCCAGTACCGGCTTCAGGCTTTCGTGCTGCCACTGAACGTCCGGGTAGGAAATCTCTTCCCGACCATGCTTACGGTCGATAAAGTTATCTACCATCCCCGACTGCAGCGGTCCCGGACGGAACAGCGCCACCAGTGCGATCATATCTTCGAAGCAGTCAGGCTGCAGACGTTTAATCAGATCTTTCATGCCACGGGATTCAAGCTGGAAGACCGCGGTGGTCTCCGAGCGCTGCAGCATGTCGAAACTTTTCTTGTCATCCAGCGGGATAGCCGCGATATCCAGCGGCGGCTCGCCGTTCTTCTCGCGGCGGGCGTTGATCATCTCCAGCGCCCAGTTGATGATGGTAAGCGTACGCAGACCGAGGAAGTCGAACTTCACCAGCCCGGCGTATTCAACGTCGTTCTTATCAAACTGGGTAACCGGGTGCTGCCCCGCTTCGTCACAATAGAGCGGCGCAAAGTCGGTAATTTTGGTCGGGGCGATAACCACACCACCCGCGTGTTTACCGGCGTTACGCGTGACGCCTTCCAGCTTACGCGCCATGTCGATCAGCGCTTTGACTTCTTCGTCAGCTTCGTAGATTTCCGGCAGCTGCGGCTCGGCTTCAAACGCTTTTGCCAGCGTCATCCCCGGATCGGGCGGCACCAGCTTAGAGATGCGATCGACGAAGCCGTACGGATGCCCCAGCACGCGGCCCACGTCGCGGATAACCGCTTTTGCCGCCATCGTACCGAAGGTAATGATCTGCGATACCGCGTCACGGCCATACATATCCGCCACGTGCTCAATAACCTGGTCACGTTTTTCCATACAGAAGTCGACGTCGAAGTCGGGCATGGAGACACGTTCCGGGTTAAGGAAACGTTCGAACAGCAGGTCAAATTCCAGCGGGTCGAGGTCAGTGATCTTAAGCGCATAGGCCACCAGTGACCCGGCACCGGAACCACGTCCTGGACCAACCGGCACGCCGTTATCCTTCGACCACTGGATAAACTCCATTACGATCAGGAAGTAGCCCGGGAAGCCCATCTGGTTGATAACCTGAAGTTCAATATCCAGGCGCTCGTCATACTCCGGACGGCGTTTTTTACGCTCTTCTTCATCCGGGAAAAGGAATTCAAGGCGTTCTTCCAGACCTTCTTTGGATTTCATGACCAGGAAGTCTTCCGTGGTCATTTCCCCGGTCGGGAACTGCGGCAGGAAATACTCACCCAAACGCACGGTAACGTTACAGCGCTTGGCGATTTCAACGCTGTTTTCCAGCGCTTCCGGGATGTCAGAGAAGAGTTCACACATCTCCTCTTCGCTGCGCATGTACTGCTGAGCAGAATAATTACGCGGGCGCTTCGGATCGTCGAGGGTGAAGCCATCATGGATCGCCACGCGAATCTCGTGAGCGTCGAAATCCCCGGCCTCAAGGAAGCGTACATCGTTGGTTGCCACCACGGGCAGCCCGCGCGCTTCCGCAAGCGCCACGGCGGCATGGAGATAACTCTCTTCATCCGGGCGGCCGGTGCGGATCAGCTCCAGATAATAACGATCCGGGAAGTACTCTTCGTAGAATGATACGCACTGATCCACCAGCGCACTATTGCCGCGCAGCAGGCATTTGCCCACATCACCCATGCGGCCGCCGGAGATCAGCAATAACCCTTCGTTCAGCTCCGCCAGCCAGTCCCGGTCAATCCATGGCCCCAGGGCGCCGTAGCCTCGCTGGTAGGCTTTGGAGATAAGCAGGGTGAGATTCTGATAACCCGTGTTGTTCATCGCTAACACGGAAATTTGCGTCATTTCGTCGCCGAGCAGTTCGCTCTGCACATGAAAATCAGCTCCGACGATGGGTTTCATCCCCGCGCCATGCGCCGTTCCGTAGAACTTCACCAGACCACACAGGTTGGTAAAATCGGTGATCGCCAGCGCAGGCATACCCAGTGAGGCCGCCTTTTTTACCAGCGGCCCGGTTTTCGCCAGCCCATCGATCATGGAGTAGTCGCTATGCACCCGCAGGTGTACGAAACGTGGTTCAGCCATCTTCAGATTCCGCGTTACTTAATTGCTTGCGTATTGATTCAGGACACCAGTCCCAGCGCGCGTTTCACCGGGCCAAAACTGCGCCGGTGGTGCTCGGTTGCGCCATGTTCAGCCAGCTTTTCCAGGTGGAAGGCAGTAGGATACCCTTTATGCTGAGCGAAGCCATACTGAGGGTAAGTGAGATCCAGCGCGGCCATTTCAGCATCGCGAGTCACTTTGGCAATAATAGAAGCCGCACTGATTTCCGCGACCCGGCTATCCCCTTTTACTACCGCCATGGAAGGCACTGGTAATGCAGGGCAACGGTTGCCGTCAATAAGAACATACTCCGGGGCAATTTTCAGCCCCGCCACCGCACGCTGCATCGCCAGCATTGTGGCATGCAGGATGTTCAGCTCGTCAATTTCATGCGCTTCAGCACGCCCAAGGCTCCAGGCTAATGCTTTTTCCTGAATCTCATCAAATAACGCCAGTCGGCGCTTTTCTGAAAGCTTTTTGGAGTCATTCAACCCGATAATCGGACGGGCAGGATCGAGGATCACCGCCGCGGTCACAACAGCGCCCACTAACGGGCCACGGCCCACTTCGTCCACACCCGCAACAAGGTGGGTGTGAGGATAAATAAATTCCATCATCTTGCTAACTCCAGCACCGCATCAGCCGCTTGCTCATCGGCATTACAGCGGATCTGCTGATGCAGTTCGCGGAACGTATCATGCATCTGGTGGCTGGTCTTGCCGTTGGCAAGCAGCGGTAGCAGCGCGTCGGCCAGCGCCTGAGGCTGACACTCGTCCTGCAGAAGCTCTTTCACCAGTTCACGCCCGGCGAGCAGGTTTGGCAGCGAAACGTACTCCGTCTTCACCAGGCGTTTGGCCAGCCAGAAGGTGAACGGTTTCATGCGATAGCCTACCACCATCGGACATTTCGCCAGCATGCACTCCAGGGCTGCCGTACCGGAGGCCAGCAGCGCGGCGTCGCTCGCAACCATCGCCTCACGGCCTTTTCCATCCAGCAGATGGATGTGAAGATCCGGTGCAACCTCGGCTTTGATACGCTCAAACTGCTCGCGGCGCTTGGCGTTCACCAGCGGCACAACCACTTCGAGATCGGGATACGTATCGCGCAGAATTTGCGCGGTTTTCAGGAAGTCCGCGCTAAGCATCTCTACTTCTGCGCCACGGCTACCCGGCAGAAGAGCCAGACAGTGCGCATCGTGAGGGATCTCCAGCACGTCACGCGCTGCGTTTTTATCCGGATCCAGCGGCATCGCATCCGCCATGGTATGCCCGATAAAACGGCACGGAACGTTAAATTTGTCGTAAAACGCTTTTTCGAAAGGCAGGAAAGCCAGCACCAGATTGGTTGACCGTCCGATTTTGAAAACGCGTTTCTGTCGCCACGCCCAGACGGACGGACTGACGTAGTGAATAGTTTTAATGCCCTGCTTTTTCAGATTCCCTTCGAGGGTAATGTTGAAGTCAGGCGCATCAATACCGACAAAGACATCGGGTTTAAGCTCGGTGAAGCGGCGGGTAAGATCGGCGCGGATATGCAGCAGACGACGCAGTCGCCCCAGCACTTCAACAATGCCCATCACGGCCAGCTCTTCCATTTCGTACCAGGCTTCGCAGCCTTCAGCCTGCATTAGCGGGCCTGCAACGCCAACAAAGCGAGCATCAGGTACGCGAGCCTTAAGCGCGCGGATAAGACCGGCACCAAGAATATCGCCGGAGGTTTCTCCGGCGACCAAGGCTATCGTAAGCGGACGACTGTCGACCATTAACGAATCAGACCCCTTGTGGAACGGTCAAAGAATTCCATGAACGCGTTCACTTCAGGGTGCTTTTCCGCCAGTTCGGCAATTTCCGGCTTCGCCTCTTCCAGCGTTTTGCCGCTACGGTACAGTAACTTATACGCGTTGCGGATAGCCGTAATCGCTTCGCGACTAAAGCCACGACGCTTGAGGCCTTCGATGTTCACGCCGAATGGCGTGGCATGGTTGCCCTGCGCAATTACATACGGTGGGACGTCCTGCGCCACACCAGAGCATCCGCCGACCATCACGTGTGCACCAATGATGCAGAACTGATGGACTGCGGTCATACCGCCAATAATTGCGAAATCATCAACCGATACGTGTCCTGCCAGCGTTGCGTTGTTGGCAAGAATACAGCGGTCACCTACGGTACAGTCGTGCGCGATGTGCGCATTAACCATAAACAGGTTATCGCTGCCCACCTTCGTCAACCCACCACCCTGTACTGTTCCACGATGAATGGTGACGCTTTCGCGGATACGGTTACGATCGCCAATTTCCAGACGGGTCGACTCACCAGCATATTTTAAATCCTGGTTAACTTCGCCGATGGAGGCGAACTGATAGATCTCATTGTTGCTGCCAATGGTCGTATGACCATTCACGACAACGTGAGATTTCAGTACTGTACCCTCACCAATTTCGACATGGGGACCAACAATACAGAACGGGCCAATGTGGACATTAGCACCAATAATGGCGCCGGTTTCCACAATAGCGGTAGGATGAATAAAGGCAGATTTATCAATCACGTATCAGGACTCCCGGCTACGAGCACACATCATCGTCGCTTCGCAAACAACTTTGCCGTCAACCAGCGCTACGCCTTTAAAGCGAGTCAGGCCACGACGCGTTTTTTCAAAAGTGACTTCCATGATCATCTGATCACCAGGCACAACAGGGCGCTTGAAGCGCGCTTCATCGATACCCGCGAAGTAGTACAGTTCACCCGGCTCCAGTTTACCTACGCTTTTAAACGCAAGAATACCGGTAGCTTGTGCCATCGCTTCCAGGATCAACACACCCGGGAAGATGGGTTTACCAGGGAAGTGCCCCTGGAAGAATGGCTCGTTAACGGAGACATTTTTCACTGCGCGCAGAAAACGACCTTCTTCAAAATCCAGCACACGGTCTACCAGCAAAAACGGGTAGCGGTGCGGCAGAAGTTCTAAAATCTCTTCAATATGCAGAGTATGAGTGTCGGTAGTCAAAATACTCTTCCTGTCAAAATGTACTGATTAGCAATAATAACACGGCCTGCCGGTTTAAAAGAAAGCCGACAGGCCGGGAAATTAAGCGTTAAAAAGATGAACGCTTAGTCTTGTTGATCGATCTTACGCTCAAGGGACTTGAGTCGCTTGCTCATATCATCAATATTCATCACCAGAGCTGCTGTTTTACGCCATACCTTGTTAGGTTGCAGCGGGATGCCTGAGGAATAGACGCCTGGCTCAGTGATAGGACGCATTACCATGCCCATTCCCGTCACGGTGACCTTGTCGCATATTTCCATATGACCATTGATCACGCTGGCACCGCCAATCATGCAGTAACGGCCAATTTTCAGACTGCCTGCCATGATGACGCCACCTGCAACCGCGGTATTGTCGCCAATCACAACGTTATGCGCAATCTGGCACTGATTATCGATAATAACACCGTTGCCGATAATGGTATCGTCAAGCGCACCACGGTCAATGGTGGTACAGGCTCCGATCTCAACGCGATCGCCAATGATAACGCGACCAAGTTGCGGGATCTTAACCCAATTACCACGATCGTTAGCGTAGCCAAAACCGTCAGAACCAATCACTGTGCTGGACTGAACGAGGCAATTTTCGCCGATTTCAACTTCGTGGTAGACGGACACATTGGCCCACAAACGGGTCCCGGCGCCGATTTTTGTGTTTTTCCCAACGAAGCAGCCCGGGCCGATGACGACGTTATCGCCCAGTACGACGCCAGACTCGATCACGGCATTTGCGCCGACTGCTACGTTGTTACCCAGCTGAGCCGTCGGATCGATTGCTGCACTGGCAGCAATGTTTTGCGCCGGCTGCGGCGTGGTATCAAGAATTTGTGCCATGCGAGCATACGTCAGGTAGGGATTTTTCACTACCAGTGCCGCACCAGTGGCAAACGGAAGATCGTCCTGCGTCAGAACAACAGCCGACGCCTGGCATTGAGCCAGATGTTCACGGTACTTAGGGCTTACCATGAAGGTAATATTGCCAGCTTTAGCAGATTGCATGGACGCAACAGCGGTGATGACGATATCGCCATCACCGTGTAATTCTGCATCCAACTGCTGAGCTAAATCAGCCAGTCGAATTGAAGGCATTACTTATTTAACCTGTTTCAGAACATCAGCGGTGATGTCTTTAACATCGCTGCTGTTGAAAGCAACGGCGTTCGCATCAACAACCAGATCGATGTTCTGATCGGCAGCAACTGCTTTAACAGCAGTCTGAATGCGAGTCACCAGCTTGCCACGCTCTTCGTTAGAACGACGCTGACGATCCTGCTCGAAAGCCTGCGCTTTCTGGGAGAACGTCTGGCGCTGAGCCATTACGTCTTTTTCCAGTTTGCTGCGCTCGCTTGATTTCATGGTAGAACCATCACGCTGCAGACGCTGCATTTTGGACTGAAGATCGTTTTCCATACCCTGCAGTTCGCTTGCACGGCCTTTGAATTCGTTTTCCAGAGTCGCAGAAACGCCAGTTTTCTGTGCAACCTGCTGGAACAAATTACCCATGTTGACGATTGCAATTTTGTCTGCTGCCTGAGCAGAAGTTGCCATCGCTAAACCGAGACCTGCAGCTAATAACCACTTTTTCACAATTAACTCCTTACCATCCCATTGGCACCAGAAGGTACCGTTCTTTGCGTGGCAAGGCGATCGTTTTACCGATCGCCGGTTGTCAGCGCTACACTGCCAACGCATTCCTTTGCAGCGGAGAATTACCAGGTTTTACCAATGTTAAACTGGAATTGCTCCGACTTATCTCCATCATATTTCTTAAACGGCTGGGCGTAAGAGAAGACCAACGGCCCCAGCGGTGACATCCATTGTAATGCGATACCTGCAGACATGCGAATATTGCCCGGATCGCTGTAGTCTGGAACACCTGCCGCACGCATCTGGGCAGTGTTCTCCCAGTTGGTATCCCACACGGTACCGGCATCCCAGAAGAAGGACGTACGGACTGAGTTCGCGTATTTATCACTGATGAATGGCGTTGGCGTGATGAACTCAAGGCTCGCCACGGCCATGGCGTTACCGCCTACCGCATCATCAGAGCTACAAACCTGTTTTGGATCCCGGCTTGCGCAGTTATCTTCGTCATTACCGCCGTAATAAACCGCTTTCGGACCAATGTTGTTGGACTGGAAGCCACGAACGGTACTGGAACCACCGGCGTAGAAGTTCTCATAGAACGGCATCTCTTTGCCGCCTAAACCATCGCCATAGCCCCAACGGGTACGACCCAGAACCACCCACTTATGATCGTCATCGATCGGGAAGTACGAGGCAGTATCGAGCGTTAACTTGTAGAACTCGTTATCAGAACCAGGAATAGTCACTTTACCATTCAGGTTGACACGTGAACCTTCCGTTGGGAAGTACCCACGGTCAAGGCGGTTATACGTCCAGCCGTAGTTGAAGGTGAAGTCATCCGCCGCAAAACCGTTGTTATCGCTGGAGGTGCTCGCCGACTGGCCGATAGAGTCGAGATAACGCCACATTGCCACCTGCGGTTGCATATTGGACAGGTCGTTATGCACGTAACCTAAGCCCGCACGCAGGGTGTTGTATTCGTTAACCGGGAATCCAAGCGTACCGTCTACACCGTAGCTCTTGTTGGTGTACGAGGACAGATCCGCGTCGTCTGCTTTAAAGTCGTTATAGAAGATACGACCACCCAGGCTCACACCGTCGACGGTGAAGTATGGGTTAGTGACAGAGAACTCAGAGTAGGTCTGGTAGTCGTTTTTGGTACCGTTGATACCCACCGAGTAACCCGTACCCAGCCAGTTATCCTGCTGAACGCCAACCTGGAAGCTCACGCCGCTTTCAGTACCGTAGCCCACACCGAAGTTAAAGCTACCGGTATTACGCTCTTTCACTTTGTACACGACATCAACCTGGTCCGGGCTGCCTGGCACACGCTGGGTATCGGTATCAACCGTCTCAAAATAGCCCAGTCGGTTCAGACGTTCTTTACCCTGGTCAACGAGGTCGCTACCCAACCATGCCCCTTCCATCTGGCGCATTTCGCGACGCAGAACGGAATCTTTGGAGGTGTCGTTACCTTCGAAGCGGATCTTACGCACGTAGAAACGGTTGCCCGCATCAACGTTGACGTGAAGCTTAACGGTTTTATCCGCGTCGTTGATTTCCGGCTGAGTTTGCACACGCGGATAGGCATAACCATAGCGGCCGAGCAGCTTTTTAATGCCGTCTTCCATTTTGGTTACTTTAGAACCGCTGTACAGATCGCCTGGCTGAATTTTGGTCAGCGATTCGATCTCGGCAGAATGCCCCGCCAGGTTGCCACTTACTTCAACACCCGAAAGCTTGTACTGATCGCCTTCTGTAATGTTAATCGTAATGTAGATCCCTTTCTTGTCCGGGGTCAGACTCACCTGAGTCGAGTCGATGTTGAAACGGGCATAACCGCGATCCAGATAGTAGCTGCGCAGGGTTTCGAGGTCGCCCGCCAGTTTCTGTTTCTGGTATTTGCGATCGCCCACCACGTTCCACCACGGCACTTCGTCACGCAGCTGGAAGGTGGAGATCAGTTCGTCGGTAGTGAACGCGTGGTTCCCGACGATGTTGATCTGTTGGATCTTCGCCGAGACGCCTTCCTGGAAGACCAGCTTCAGGTCAACACGGTTACGCGGCAGCGGAGTCACCACCGCTTTCACGCTGGCGCTGTACTTACCGACGCTGTAATAGAAGTCTTCCAGACCTTTTTCAATGTCTGAAAGGGTGGTGCGGTCCAGAGATTCCCCCACACGAACACCGGATGCTTCAAGGTTTTGCTTGAGCATGTCATCTTTCACCGACTTGTTACCGGAGAAAGTGATACTGGCGATCGTTGGACGTTCTTTTACCTGAACCAGCAGCGTATCACCATCGCGCAGGACGCGGACATCCTCAAAGTTGCCGGTGGCAAACAGAGCACGGATGGTGTTACTGATGTCATCATCATTAACCGTATCGCCGGGGCGCACAGGCATACTGAGGAGGGCCGCACCAACGGCGACACGCTGAAGGCCTTCGAAATGAATGTCTTTCACTACGAACCCGTCAGCACCGTATACGGTGGCGCTGCTAAACAGCAGCGACGCTATGAGCAACTTTTTCATCGCCATCGTTATTATGCGTTCTTCCTAACTAACTCTCTTACAACCGAGAGAAATCATTGAAAAGTGCAAGCCCCATTAACAGCACCAGCAAAATCGAGCCAATGCGATAACTAAAGTCTTGAACTCGCTCGGATACCGGCCCGCCTTTTAGCTTTTCAATCGCTAAAAACAGCAGATGACCCCCGTCTAAAACGGGAAGCGGGAACAGGTTGATGATCCCAAGGTTCACGCTAATGAGCGCGAGAAACATGAGATAGTAAATCACCCCGAACTCCGCTGACATCCCAGCCCCCTGAGCTATCGAAATTGGCCCACTGAGGTTGTTCAGTTTCACATCACCGGTTATCAATTTCCCCAACATGTTTACCGTCAGCTTCATCAGTTGCCATGTTTTATCCGTGGCTTCAAGGATGGCGCTAAACGGCCCATACTGGCGTATTGTCTTGTACTCATCTGGCAGCGGGATCACTTTAGGCACAACGCCTGCAAACCCTTCTGCCTTTTTGCCGACCGATTTGCTATCCGGGATCAGCGTCAGCGAGAGTGGACTACCCTGCCTTTCAACTTCCAGCGCGAGCGACGTACCCGGATTATCGCGCACCAGAGTAACAAAGGTCATCCACTGTGTTAATGGCTGACCATCGACTTTAACGATCCTGTCGCCAGCTTGCAAACCCGCTTTGCTCGCCGCCGAATTTGCCTGAACTTCGGCTAATATCGGTTCGATCTGCGCACCACGTGGGCGAATCCCCAGCGCAGAGACGGGATCTTCTTTGTCTGGCTCGAAACTCCAGTGACGCAAATCCAGCACTTTATTCTGTCGCTGGTCAGAACCAAACGGTGACACGCTGACCGTGGTCTGCTCATCACCGATTTTGGCTACCAGTTGCAGTCGCACGGCATCCCAATCAGGGGTTTCGATACCATCAATCGCTTTAAGTTCCATCCCCGGCGTAATTTGCGCACTCGCCGCGATGGAATTGGGGGCGATTTCACCGACAACCGGACGCACGCCCGGAACGCCGATGATAAACACCAGCCAGTAAGCGAAGATAGCAAAGATGAAATTGGCTACCGGTCCGGCAGCAATGATGGCGGCACGTTGTCCAACGGTTTTGTTGTTAAACGCGCTGTGTCGAAGCTCAGGGGCCACAGGCTCAACACGTTCGTCGAGCATTTTGACGTAGCCACCGAGCGGGATAAGGGCGATGACAAATTCCGTGCCGTGACGGTCGGTACGCGTCCAGAGTGATTTGCCAAAACCGATGGAGAACCGCTCTACGCGCACACCGCAACGGCGAGCAACCCAGAAATGGCCAAATTCATGCACGGTAATCAGTACACCCAGTGCAACAATGAACGCCGCCAGATTCCAGAGAATGCTCAGCATAAAACCTTCCGTTAAATCGTCCCGAATACCAGTAAAAGCAGACAAGCAAACACGGGAACAGCCGCTGTCAGGCTGTCAATGCGATCCAGTATCCCGCCATGCCCTGGAATCAGGTGTCCGCTGTCCTTAATCCCTGCTTCTCGCTTGAACATACTTTCGGTTAAATCACCGAGTACCGAGGCCAGCGCGGCAAAAATCGAACACACCAGCAGTATTGACGGTGCAATGTCCAGATTCGCCCAGACGCCATAGCCCCAGGAGATAATCGCTGCCGTAAACAGGCCGCCGATGAATCCTTGCCAGGTTTTACCAGGCGACACCTTCGGAGCCAGTTTATGTTTGCCGAACAGTTTACCAAACATATAGGCCCCAGAGTCAGCCCCCCAGACCAGAATCATCACATAAAGCAGCCAAATCGCACCGCTGTAGTGGTTTTCGTCGTAGTGCCAGGCGCGCAGAGCCACCATGCCCCAGAAAAAAGGCACGATGGTAAGAAGACCAAATATAAGGCGCAGCACTTTTGAGTTGCGCCATAACGCCGCGGATCCTGGATAAAAAAGCACCAAAACAAGGGCGGCGATCCACCAGGCCAACGATACCCACAGGGACCCGGCAACCAGTGGTTGGTGAATATCATGGTGATATTCCGGCAAGGTAAACAGCATCAGGGCCAGGATCAAGCCACAGAGTACCGCCAGCCATACCCGCTGACTGCGCGACGTAAAGCCGCTAAACTGTCCCCATTCCCACGCGGCCAGCATACACACCACCAGCGTGACAATAGCAAATCCCACCGGGGGCAGTAAAAACAGCGCCGCAATGACAATGGGTATTAATACAAAAGCGGAAATCAGGCGATACTTCAGCAAAAGCTACCCCCATCAGGCTTTGTCGCCACCAGGCTCGGTGCCGCCGAAACGACGCTCTCGATTGGCAAAGGCATGCAGCGCACCTTCAAAGTCTTGTTCATCAAAATCGGGCCAAAGCACATCCGTAAAGTAAAGTTCGGCATAGGCAATTTGCCACAGCAAAAAGTTACTTATGCGATGTTCTCCCCCTGTCCTAATTACCAAATCCACAGGTGCCAGTTCATTCATGCAGATTTGCTTGCTCAGCGCGTCTTCATCAATTTGGTCGGGTCTCAACAACCCTTCCTGAACCTGTTCGGCCAGGTGCCGAACCCCCTGGATAATATCCCAGCGTCCACCGTAATTCGCCGCGATATTCAGCGTCAGACCCGTGTTATTTTCAGTCAGCGCTTCTGCTTTACGAATCCGTTCCTGCAAACGTGAGTTAAAACGACTGGTTTCGCCAATGACACGCAGGCGCACATTGTGGCGGTGCAGGCTTTTTACTTCGCTGTCGAGCGCCCACACAAACAGTTCCATCAACGCAGTCACTTCCTGCGCAGGTCGATTCCAGTTTTCACTGCTAAAAGCATAGAGCGTTAACGCATCAATGCCGTTATTGGCGGCAAAAGAGACGGCGCGGCGAACAGATTTCGCCCCAGCTTTATGCCCAAAGGCTCGTATCTTCCCTTGTCTTTTCGCCCAGCGGCCATTGCCATCCATGATGATTGCTACATGACGGCAGCCATGAGCTGGCAAGTTTTCGCTTATTGGTTGATTCGCAGACAACATAACGCGTTTTTAGTCCCTGAAAAGGATTTAACGGTACTCAGGAATACTGAAGCCTATACGTAAAAAAGCCGTGTCAAACCACGGCTTACCTGACCACTTAAAGTCAAATACCTGCGATCAGGTGGCGCAGACTATATCACCGAAGCCCAACGCTAACAAATAGCACGACGACTAGTGCTTGCTTTATCACCAGCTTGCGAGGCGTGTCACCTGTTTGCGCGCAATAGTACGAGCCTGCTCATCCACCGCCAGCACCTCTTCCACACTTTGTGGTTCGCGCAGATCCATCAACTCCAGTACCGACAAATTCAGCATAGCGATATCGGTGAAACGGATCTGCTGATTCAGAAATGCTTCAACGGTAATTTCATTGGCTGCATTGAGTGCCGTCGTCGCCGCCTGCCCCTGGTCAAAGGCATTCATTGCAAGCTTAAGACACGGATAACGATCGTAGTCAGGTTCACTGAACGTCAGAGAACTCAGCTTGCAAAAATCGAGTGGCTTCACGCCAGATTTCACGCGTTCAGGCCATGCCATTGCATGTGCAATTGGCGTACGCATATCCGGCTCTCCCAGCTGTGCCAGCACGCTGCCGTCCTGATAGCGCACCATCGAGTGAATCACCGATTGCGGGTGGATCAGCACTTCCATCTGTTTCGCCGACGCGTTAAACAGCCAGCGAGCTTCAATGTATTCCAGACCTTTGTTCATCATAGTGGCAGAGTCAACGGAGATCTTACGCCCCATTGACCAGTTCGGATGACGGCACGCCTGATCCGGCGTCATTGCGCTCAGTTCAGACAGTGGCGTTTCACGGAACGGGCCACCAGACCCGGTAAGCAAAATCGATACAACCCCATTCTGCTCCAGGTCAGCGTACCCCAGGTTCTGCTGAAAAGGTTGCGGTAAACTCTGAAAAATGGCGTTGTGCTCGCTGTCGACCGGCAAAAGACGTGCTCCGCGCTGCTTAACCGCCTCCATAAACAGACGTCCGCAGGTTACCAGCGACTCTTTATTCGCCAGCAGAACATCTTTACCGGCATCGATGGCGGCCAGCGTCGGCAGCAACCCGGCCGCGCCAACAATGGCGGCCATCACCTGATCGACCTCGTCCAACGCGGCCATCTCACAGGCAGCCTGCTGCCCGCTCAGAACCTCAGTACGACTGCCCTTCTCTTGCAGAGCGGCTTTCAGCTGGCGGGCGCTCTCTTCGTCATCCATTACCGCATAGCGGGGCGTAAACTCCAGACACTGCTCGACCATTCGCTGCACATTCTTCCCGGCCACCAGTGCTGTCACGGTGTAAAGCGCAGGGTTGTGGCGTACAACGTCGAGAGTGCTGCAACCGATAGATCCGGTTGAGCCAAGGAGAGTTAAATGCTTCATGAGATGCCCGAAAAAAGTTAGACCAGATAAAAGCAAAACGCCGCCAGCAAGACCCGAAGTCCCTCTGAACGGCGTTTATCAGTGTAAGACAGAAATCAGAACTGCATCAGTTCCGCTTCTTTATCTGCCAGCGCCGCATCAATTTTCTTGATGGCAGCGTCAGTCATTTTCTGAATGTCGTCCTGTGAACGACGATCGTCATCTTCACTGATCTCTTTTTCTTTCAGCAGCGCTTTCACTTTATCGTTAGCGTCGCGACGGACGTTACGCACGGAAACACGACCCTGCTCAGCTTCGCCACGCACCACTTTGATCAGGTCTTTACGACGCTCTTCGGTCAGCGGAGGCAGTGGAACACGGATATCAGCACCCGCAGAGCTTGGGTTCAGACCGAGGTCAGATGCCATGATCGCTTTCTCAACCGCCGGGCCCATAGAGCGATCGAACACGTTGATTTTCAGCGTACGGGTATCTTCTACGGTCACGCTCGCCAGCTGGCGCAGAGGGGTAGGCGTACCGTAGTACTCTACGATGATGCCATCCAGCAGGCTTGGAGAAGCACGGCCAGTACGGATTTTGCTGATTTGGGTTTTGAACGCTTCTACGCATTTTTCCATGCGTACTTCAGCATCTTTTCTGATGTCGTTAATCACGTTACGAATCCTTGAAAACTTGTCTCAGGCAGACTATCCGCCAGCACAGTGCTACAGGTGTGCTAAGTATAGTCGCGTTTAATTCATGGCAACGCCAATGGCGCGTCCGGGTAAGATACCACTTCAAAATAAAGCGGAATCTTACCTGTATTTATCGCCGACGGAAATTATTCCGTGATCAATGTGCCTTCTTTTTCGCCCATGACCACGCGGCGCAGTGCGCCAGGCTTATTCATATTGAAGACACGGATCGGCAGTTTGTGGTCGCGAGCCAGCGTGAAGGCGGCAAGATCCATCACTTTCAGCTCCTTTTCCAGCACTTCGCTGTAGGACAGCTGATCGTACATGGTGGCAGAGGGATCTTTTGCCGGGTCGGCGGTAAACACGCCATCCACTTTGGTTGCTTTCAGCACCACGTCGGCTTCGATTTCGATACCGCGCAGGCAGGCAGCGGAATCGGTTGTAAAGAACGGGTTACCCGTACCGGCGGAGAGGATCACCACGCGGTTGTTGCGCAGCAGGCTGATCGCTTCTGCCCAGCTGTAGTTATCGCAAACGCCATTCAAAGGAATAGCGGACATCAGGCGGGCATTCACATAGGCACGATGCAACGCATCACGCATTGCCAGACCGTTCATCACGGTTGCCAGCATACCCATATGGTCGCCCACAACGCGGTTCATCCCCGCTTTCGCCAGACCAGCACCACGGAAAAGGTTGCCACCGCCAATGACCACGCCGACCTGAATACCCAGTTCGACAAGTTCTTTGATCTCCTGTGCCATGCGGTCGAGAATGCTTGCGTCAATACCGAAGCCTTCCGATCCCTGCAGCGCTTCGCCACTCAGCTTAAGCAGAATGCGTTTGTACACGGGTTTTGCATTGGTAGCCATGTTTCTTTCCTGAGACTGTCAACGATTAAGATGGGGGTTAATTCTGGCGACATAGTAAGTCGCATACCAGCACAGCGATACGGGATCCTGTCTGATTTTCGTCTGACGGGTGACAAAAAGAAGCCGCCCTCAGGCGGCTCCTTTTTCATCATTAAGACTGCTTGGACATTGCAGCAACTTCTGCTGCGAAGTCAGTCTCAACTTTCTCGATGCCTTCGCCCACTTCGAAGCGGATGAAGCCAGTTACGTCAGCGTTGTGCTCTTTCAGCAGCTGAGCAACGGATTTGCTTGGATCCATAACGAAAGGCTGGCCAGTCAGAGAAACTTCGCCGGTGAATTTCTTCATGCGGCCTTCAACCATTTTCTCTGCGATTTCTTTTGGCTTACCAGACTGCATCGCGATGTCCAGCTGAACCTGGTACTCTTTCTCTACCACTTCAGCAGACACGTCTTCTGGCTTAACGAATTCTGGTTTGCTTGCAGCGATGTGCATTGCCAGCTGTTTAACCAGCTCTTCGTCAGCGCCTTTAGCCGCAACCAGAACACCGATACGCGCACCGTGCTGGTAAGAACCCAGAACGTCGCCTTCCAGGGACGCTACGCGACGGATGTTGATGTTCTCACCGATTTTAGCAACCAGCGCAACACGTTCTTCTTCGAACTGTGCTTTCAGAACTTCAACGTCAGTGATTTTGCCAGCAACAGCTGCGTCCAGAACTTTGTTAGCAAATGCCTGGAAACCACCATCTTTAGCAACGAAGTCAGTCTGGCAGTTAACTTCCAGAATGATGCCGTAGTTGCCATCGATTTTAGTGATGATCACGCCGTCAGCAGCAACGTTGCCTGCTTTTTTAGCTGCTTTGATCGCACCGGATTTACGCATGTTTTCGATTGCCAGCTCGATGTCGCCGTTCGCTTCAGTCAGCGCTTTTTTGCAATCCATCATGCCTGCGCCAGTACGCTCGCGCAGCTCTTTTACCAGGGATGCGGTAATTTCAGCCATTCTTAAATCCTCGGGAGATGTGAACTGCCCGGCCTGCGGCCAAACAGTATAAATTGAAAAAAGGGGCCGATAATGGGCCCCTATTCATACACGGTACTAATAAGGGGTGAAACCTTATTATTCAGCTTCTACGAAGCTTTCTTCCGCCTGAGAAGCCAGATCCTGGGAACGGCCTTCACGAACGGTAGCAGCTACAGCGCTCAGGTACAGGCTAACAGCACGGATTGCGTCGTCGTTACCCGGGATAACGAAGTCAACACCGTCCGGATCGGAGTTGGTATCAACGATAGCGAATACCGGGATACCCAGGTTGTTAGCTTCTTTGATTGCGATGTGCTCGTGGTCTGCATCGATTACGAACAGCGCGTCTGGCAGGCCGCCCATATCTTTGATACCGCCCAGGCTGTTTTCCAGCTTGTCCAGCTCACGAGTGCGCATCAGCGCTTCTTTCTTAGTCAGCTTGTCGAAAGTACCGTCCTGAGACTGGGTTTCCAGATCTTTCAGGCGCTTGATGGACTGACGAACAGTTTTCCAGTTGGTCAGCATGCCGCCCAACCAGCGATGGTTCACGAAGAACTGGTCGCAGCTGTTAGCAGCATCTTTCACAGCTTCGCTTGCAGCGCGCTTAGTACCAACGAACAGAATCTTACCTTTACGGGAAGCGATCTTGTTCAGCTCAGCCAGGGCTTCGTTGAACATTGGTACAGTTTTCTCAAGGTTGATGATGTGAACTTTGTTACGCGCGCCGAAGATGAAAGGCTTCATTTTCGGGTTCCAGTAACGGGTCTGGTGACCGAAGTGAACACCAGCCTTGAGCATGTCGCGCATGGAAACAGTTGCCATGTTTAAAACCTCTATATTGAAAGTTGGGGTTATGCCTCCACGTATCCCATATTACCGACCCCGAAGGGCACCCCGGAATATGTGCCGATACGTGTGTGTTGTTACACAAAGTGAGATATATCGCTCCCGTCCAGCCTGTGTATCTGAGATGGATCGGAAGTCCGGCGCGCTTTATACCACAAATCACGACCAGAAACCAATAATTGTTGGCGTAGTGTGCTGTTAATGATTCTCAGTTTGGCACGGGGTGCGCCTGACTGATACCATTGACGGTACTTAGACTAGTATTGTCGAAAAAATCGACACCGATGGACAGATTACATGGCTATCTCTATTAAGACCCCTGAAGAAATTGAAAAGATGCGCGTCGCCGGTCGTCTGGCCGCGGAAGTGCTGGAAATGATCGAGCCGTTCGTGAAACCGGGCGTCAGCACCGGCGAGCTGGACCGCATCTGTAACGACTATATCGTTAACGAGCAGCACGCGGTCTCCGCCTGCCTCGGCTACCACGGTTTCCCGAAATCCGTCTGCATTTCTATAAATGAAGTGGTGTGCCACGGTATTCCGGATGACGAAAAACTGCTGAAAGATGGCGACATCGTCAACATCGACGTCACCGTCATTAAAGATGATTACCACGGTGACACCTCGAAGATGTTTATCGTGGGCAAGCCAACCATCCTGGGTGAGCGCCTGTGTAAAGTGACGCAGGAGAGCCTCTACCTGGCGCTGAAGATGGTGAAACCGGGCATTCGCCTGCGCACCATTGGTGCCGCTATCCAGAAGTTTGTCGAAGCGGAAGGTTTCTCCGTGGTTCGCGAATATTGTGGCCACGGCATTGGCCGCGTCTTCCACGAAGAGCCGCAGGTTCTGCACTACGATGCGGATGACGGCGGCGTGGTGCTGCAAAAAGGGATGACCTTCACCATCGAGCCGATGGTCAACGCGGGTGACTACCGTATCCGTACCATGAAAGATGGCTGGACGGTGAAAACCAAAGACAGAAGCTTGTCTGCACAGTACGAGCATACTATTGTGGTAACAGACAACGGCTGCGAAATTATGACGTTGCGCAAGGATGACACCATCCCGGCAATACTGACGCACGATGAATGATAAAAAAGCCGGCAAATGCCGGCTTTTTTAATGGCGATAGCTTTTTCTTATGGGTGGCACACGATGAGTAATCTATTACCCGAACAGTATGCTAACACAGCACTTCCCACCCTCCCCGACCAGCCCGATAACCCGGGCGTCTGGCCGCAGCACGAGCTGAGCTGTGCCGGCATCAAAGCCCATATGGATGTCTTCCAGCGCTGGCTGGGAAGCGCGTTTGATGCGGGCATTTCCGCCGAACAGCTCATTGAAGCGCGCACCGAATTTATTGACCAGCTTCTGCAACGCCTGTGGATTGAGTACGGGTTCGGGCAGGTCAGCGACGTGGCGCTGGTTGCCGTCGGGGGCTATGGCCGCGGTGAGCTGCATCCGCTTTCCGATATTGACCTGCTGATCTTAAGCCGCAAAAAACTGCCGGACGAACAGGCGCAGAAGATTGGCGAACTGCTGACGCTGCTCTGGGATGTGAAGCTGGAAGTCGGCCACAGCGTACGCACCCTGGAAGAGTGCCTGCTGGAGGGGCTATCGGATCTGACCGTTGCCACCAACCTGATTGAAACCCGCCTGCTGATCGGCGATGTCGCGCTGTTCCTGGAACTGCAAAAACACATTTTCAGCGACGGCTTCTGGCCATCAGAAAAGTTCTTCGCCGCTAAGGTTGAGGAACAAAATCAGCGCCACCAGCGCTATCACGGCACAAGCTATAACCTTGAACCGGATATCAAAAGCAGCCCCGGCGGCCTGCGCGATATCCACACATTACAGTGGGTAGCCCGTCGCCACTTTGGCGCCACCTCGCTGGATGAAATGGTGGGTTTTGGCTTTTTAACCGAAGCCGAGCGAAACGAGCTCAACGAGTGTCTGCATCTACTGTGGCGCATTCGTTTTGCCCTCCATCTTGAACTTAATCGCTACGATAACCGTCTGTTGTTCGACCGCCAGCTCAGCGTGGCCCAGCGCCTTCACTACAGCGGCGAGGGTAACGAACCGGTTGAGCACATGATGAAGGATTTCTTCCGCGTGACCCGACGCGTTACCGAACTCAACCAGATGCTATTGCAGCTGTTCGACGAAGCTATTCTGGCGCTGACGGCCGACGAAAAACCGCGCCCCATTGATGACGAGTTTCAGCTACGCGGTACGCTTATCGATCTGCGCGACGAAACGCTGTTTATGCGCGAGCCGGAAGCGATCCTGCGGATGTTCTATACCATGGTCCGCAACAGCACGATCACCGGGATCTACTCCACCACCCTGCGCCATTTGCGCCATGCGCGCCGCCATCTGACGCAGCCGCTGTGCTATATCCCGGAAGCGCGTTCGCTGTTCCTGAGCATGCTCCGCCATCCGGGCGCCGTCAGTCGCGGGCTGCTGCCAATGCACCGTCACAGCGTACTGTGGGCCTATATGCCGCAATGGTCGCACATTGTCGGGCAGATGCAGTTCGATCTGTTCCATGCCTATACGGTGGATGAACACACGATCCGCGTCATGCTCAAGCTGGAGAGTTTTGCGAAAGAAGAGACGCGCTCCCGCCACCCGCTGTGCGTTGAGCTGTGGCCACGGCTGACCCATCCGGAGCTGATCCTGATTGCCGCCCTGTTCCACGATATCGCCAAAGGCCGCGGCGGTGACCACTCGGTGCTCGGCGCGCAGGACGTGCTGAAATTTGCCGAACTGCACGGTCTGAACTCACGTGAAACACAGCTGGTGGCCTGGCTGGTGCGCCATCACCTGCTGATGTCGGTCACCGCACAGCGTCGTGACATTCAGGACCCTGAAGTGATCAAGCAGTTTGCAGAAGAGGTACAAACAGAAAACCGTCTGCGCTATCTGGTCTGCCTGACGGTGGCCGATATCTGCGCCACCAACGAAACGCTGTGGAACAGCTGGAAGCAGAGCCTGCTGCGTGAACTGTACTTTGCGACCGAAAAACAGCTGCGCCGCGGAATGCAAAACACGCCCGACATGCGCGAGCGCGTGCGCCACCATCAGTTGCAGGCTCTGGCCCTGCTGCGGATGGACAACATTGATGAAGAGGCGTTGCATCAGATTTGGGCCCGCTGTCGTGCCAACTACTTTGTCCGTCACAGTCCAAACCAGCTCGCCTGGCATGCGCGGCATCTGCTGCAGCATGATTTGTCGCAGCCGATGATCCTGCTCAGCCCGCAGGCGACGCGCGGTGGTACCGAGATCTTTATCTGGAGCCCGGACCGCCCTTATCTGTTTGCTGCGGTATGCGCTGAACTGGACAGACGAAACCTGAGCGTGCACGACGCGCAGATTTTCACCACCCGGGACGGCATGGCGATGGACACCTTTATTGTGCTGGAGCCGGACGGCAGCCCGCTGTCGTCGGATCGTCATGAGGGGATACGTTTTGGTCTGGAGCAGGCCATCACTCAGCGCAGCTGGCAGCCGCCGCAGCCGCGTCGTCAGCCCGCTAAACTGCGCCACTTTACCGTCGATACCGAGGTCAATTTCCTGCCAACCCACACCGATCGTAAATCGTTCCTGGAGCTCATTGCCCTGGATCAGCCAGGTCTGCTCGCCCGCGTCGGCCAGGTCTTTGCCGATCTGGGAATTTCGCTTCACGGGGCCCGAATTACAACCATTGGCGAGCGAGTAGAAGATTTATTTATAATCGCAACAGCGGACCGGCGTGCCCTTAATAATGACCTGCAACTTGAAGTGCAACAACGGTTGACAGCAGCCCTCAATCCAAACGATAAAGGGTGACGTGTTTTTTAGTGAAATGGAAAGAGTAAACAATGCAGCAGTTACAGAACGTTATTGAGTCCGCTTTTGAGCGTCGCGCCGAGATTACCCCGGCAAATGTGGATACCGTTACCCGCGAAGCGGTTAACCAGGTGATTTCTCTGCTGGATTCCGGCGCGCTGCGTGTAGCAGAAAAAATCGACGGTCAGTGGGTCACTCATCAATGGCTGAAGAAAGCCGTGCTGCTCTCTTTCCGTATCAACGATAACCAGGTTATCGACGGAGCTGAAAGCCGCTACTTCGATAAAGTGCCAATGAAATTCGCTGATTACGACGAAGCGCGTTTCCAGAAAGAAGGCTTCCGCGTAGTGCCACCTGCTGCGGTGCGTCAGGGCGCGTTCATCGCCCGTAACACCGTACTGATGCCGTCCTACGTAAACATCGGTGCCTATGTAGACGAAGGCACCATGGTGGATACCTGGGCTACCGTGGGCTCCTGCGCGCAGATCGGTAAAAACGTTCACCTGTCCGGCGGCGTCGGCATCGGTGGCGTACTGGAACCCCTGCAGGCTAACCCAACCATCATCGAAGACAACTGCTTCATCGGCGCGCGCTCTGAAGTGGTAGAAGGCGTGATCGTTGAAGAAGGCTCAGTAATCTCTATGGGCGTTTACATCGGTCAGAGCACCCGTATTTATGACCGTGAAACCGGCGAAATCCATTACGGCCGTGTTCCGGCAGGCTCCGTGGTTGTTTCCGGCAACCTGCCGTCTAAAGATGGTAAGTACAGCCTGTACTGTGCGGTTATCGTGAAGAAAGTGGACGCGAAAACCCGCGGTAAAGTGGGCATCAACGAATTGCTGCGCACCATCGATTAATCGGATATAACAAAAAGCGGGGGCAACCCCGCTTTTTTCATATCTGAGGGTGGCGAAAATAGATTTTTTCGTTAATTATTCAAAGGTTATGTTGAGATCAAGGGTACCGCTATGTACGATAATCTGAAAAGTCTGGGCATTACCAATCCTGATGAAATTGATCGTTACAGCCTTCGCCAGGAAGCCAACAACGACATTTTAAAAATCTATTTTCACAAGGACAAAGGAGAGTTTTTCGCCAAGAGCGTGAAGTTTAAATATCCACGCCAGCGTAAGACCGTCGTCGCAGACGGTGTAGGACAGGGATACAAAGAGGTTCAGGAAATCAGCCCCAACCTGCGCTATGTGATCGATGAACTCGATCAGATCTGCCAGCGCGACCGTACCGAAGTCGATCTCAAGCGTAAGATCCTTGACGATCTGCGTCACCTTGAAAGCGTTGTGACTAATAAGATCAGCGAGATTGAAGCGGATCTTGAGAAATTAACGCGTAACAAATAAGTTGGGTGCGGCCTGATGCCCTCACCCCGGCCCTCTCCCACAGGGCTGAGGGTTCCCCAGAAAAATGAAAAGCACGATGAAGTGTGATCTACTGGTTGCGCTAACAAATCAGAAGAGACCTCATCGTGCCTTTACAGACAGTCTGCCAGAAATTTTTCTCCGCGTCTTTACCGGATGTTCACAGCTTCCGGATTAATGTCCTTGTTTCCATGGCCGTTGCCCTCACGCACGGTGCGGATCTGACCCTGACCAGCCTTGGTCGCACTCTTCCCGGCAGAGCGCACGTCAAAAATAAAATTAAACGTGTTGACCGTGCCCTGGGTAATACCGCCCTTCACCGGGATATTCCCCGTATTCAGCACCTGCTCACACATACCATCACCTCCCTGATGCCCTTCTGTGTGATTGCTGTCGACTGGACAGGCTGGCATGACAGGAACTGGTATCTTCTGCGGGCAAGCCTGGTCTGTAATGGTCGCTCACTGCCGCTTATGAGTGAGGTTGTCCCCGCAGAGCTGGCGCAGAACAGCGATGTACAGTGCCGCTTCCTTGACCGCCTGCATGATGCCATCCCGAAAGATAAAGCCGTCACCATCATTACGGATGCAGGCTTCCGGACAGACTGGTTCCGGCATGTCAGCCAGCTGGGCTGGAGCTTCACCGGCAGGGTCAGGGGCTGCATCAGCTTCCGGCTGGACGGAGATAAAAAATGGATGAAAATCAGTGAGCTTGAGGCTACCGGACAACCGGTCTGCGTGGGTTACGGTGTCCTGTCCCGTAAACCACGAACGCCCTGTTACGGCCGGTTCTATCTGCATAAGCGCCCTGACGCAGGGCGTCAGGGAAAAGGGGGGATGCCGAAAACACAGCGGGAACACCGCAGTAGCGCGCGGGAGCCCTGGCTGCTGTTCAGTAATGCAGAGGGACTGGAGCCGCACCAGATAATGGCCCTGTACAGCCGCAGAATGCAGATAGAACAAAACTTCCGGGACGACAAAAGTCCACGCTTCGGGTTCGGTCTGAGGCTGAGCCGGAGTCAGGGAAAAGGGCGACTGGAAGTGCTGAATATGGTCGCGGCAATGGCAAGCCTGGTGATGTGGCTGGCAGGTTACAGGGCAGAAAGGCAGTGTTTACACTGGCACTATCAGGCAAGCAGCATCAGGCACAGACGGGTTCTGTCATACCTGAGTCTGGCAGAAGAAGTCATCCGGCATGAGCCCGGGAAAGTAAGACGCCTGAATATAGTTAACGAGATGAAAAAGCTGGGAAAAGAGTACAGTAATATGGTCATGGTGACATGACCATATTACTGGGGATCCCTCAGCCCACAGGGAGAGGGAGAAAACCATCATGTAGGCCGGGTAAGGCGAAGCCGCCACCCGGCAAACAGCATCATCGCTGTTCATCCAGCTGCAACGCCACATACAGCAGCAGCCTGTCGTCAAAACTTCCCAGATCCAGCCCTGTCAGCTCCGAAATCCGGTTGAGCCGATACTCCAGCGTGTTGCGGTGAATGAACAGCGCTTTCGACGTCGCCAGCGGCTGCACGTTATGCCGGAACCACGCCTGTAGCGTCCGGCGCAGCAGGCCATTGTTGTCCATCGCTTTCAGACGCGCGAGCGGACGCGCCAGCTCATTGGCCTGCCAGCCACCGCGCAGGCTGTCGAGCAGTACCGGCAGCATCAGATCCTGATAAAAATAGCTGCGGCTTTCCGGCATTCGCTGTTTACCCACCATCATCGTGGTACGCGCCGTACGCCATGAGCGGGCGATACTGCCAGGCCCGGTAAAGTAATTCCCCAGGGCGACGCGAAAACGCAGCTGACCATTCTCTTTCATACGGGAAATTAACTGCTCCACACGACGACGGTGATCTTCCGCATCCCAGCGACCGAACGCGTTAAGCGCCGGCTTGAGTACCACCATTTCCGTCAGGGATACAATCGCCACCAGGTTGTCGCGCTCCGGCGTTGCCAGCGCGTTTTGTAGCTGCTGCAATTCAGCCATCGCGCTATCGACCCCCAGTTGGCCGCTATCCACCTCAATCACCGCCACGACGCGCGGTTGGTTCAGGTCAATACCCAGACGCTGCGCCCACTCGCTCAGCGCAGGCGTATGCTCCTCTGCCTGAATCAGATTCATCACCAGCTCTTCGCGCAGACGGCTGTCCTGGGCCAGCAGGTGCATCAGGCGCGACTGCTCCAGCATCATCTCCGCCGTCATGCAGACCAGCTCGCCATATTTACGCAGTGATTCGGGTTCACCGGTCAGGCCTATTACGCCAACAATTTCCCCTTCAAGGCGCAGCGGTAAATTGATGCCCTGACGGACGCCGTGCAGGTGTTTCGCCACGGCATCATCGATATCCACGACCCGCCCCTGGGAAAGCACCAGCAGTGCACCTTCGTGCAATTCCCCAATACGCTCGCGATCGCCGCTGCCAATAATGCGCCCGCGGGCATCCATTACGTTGATATTGGTATCGATGATGCGCATGGTGCGCGCCACGATATCCTGCGCCATTTTGGTATCAAGATGCCAGCCAGCCATGTAACCCTCCTGTGAGCAGAGCTCAAGCATAGGGGAGTTCGGTTACGGCCGCATTGTGCGAATGCACAAAATCAGGCAGTGAAGTATGGACTTGTGGGAAGGGTCACAGAAACAAAAAAGCCCCTGCTTACATCACGCAGGGGCTTACGAGGATTACTGCATCAGAAGATAGATAGAAGTATCACCACGCTGAATATTCAGCGCCAGCACGGATGGTTTGCTGTCGAGAATTTTACGCAGTTCAGCGATGTTTTTCACTGGCTGCTGGTTAGCACCCATGATCACATCACCTTTTTTCAGGCCGATACGGGCTGCCGGGGAATTCGCTTTCACGTTATTCACCACCACGCCTTTATCTGCACCTTTGTTGCTCATCTCCGCCCCTTCAATACCGCTGAAGATGGTGCTGGAATCAACCTGATTCTGACTGCTCTGCTGCAGCTCCAGACTCACGTTAACCGCCTTACCGTCACGCAGCAGGCCGAGGGTGACTTTGCTGCCAATTGGCATTGAACCCACTTCGGCACGCAGGGCGGCAAAACTGCTGATCGGTTTACCGTTCAGGGAGGTGATCACATCCCCGGCTTTAATCCCCGCTTTTGCTGCGGAGGAGTTCGGCATAACCTGGCTCACGAACGCGCCGCGCTGGGCGTCAACTTTCATCGCTTTCGCCAGCTCAGAGTTCAGCTCAGTACCCATGATACCCAGCTCACCGCGTTTCACCTGGCCGTACTGCACCATCTGCGCGGTCAGGTTTTTCACCATATTACTTGGGATAGCAAAACCGATACCGATGTTGCCGCCGTCCGGTGCCAGGATGGCAGTGTTAATACCAATCAGCTCACCGTTCAGGTTCACCAGCGCACCGCCGGAGTTACCGCGGTTGATCGCTGCATCCGTCTGGATGAAGTTTTCATAGTTCTCCGCGTTCAGGCCGCTACGGCCCAGCGCAGAAACAATCCCCGAGGTCACGGTTTCGCCCAGACCGAACGGGTTACCGATGGCCACGGTGTAGTCACCGACACGCAGCGCGTCGGAGTCGGCAATTTTAATCGCCGTCAGGTTTTTAGGATCCTGAATCTGGATCAGTGCGATATCAGAGCGTGGGTCCTTGCCCACCACTTTGGCGTCAAATTTACGCCCGTCGCTCAGCTGAACCTTAATGCTGTTGGCGTTATCCACCACGTGGTTATTGGTGACGACATACCCTTTCGCGGCATCAATAATAACCCCCGAGCCAAGCGCCATGAATTTCTGCTGCTGGCCGCCGCCCTGGCCGTCATCCCCTGCGCCACCGCCCTGACAGAACGGAGAACTCTGGAATGGCGAACCGTCCTGGCAGAACGGCGAGTTATCGCCGAAGAACTGCTGGAAGTTACGCGGCATACGCGGCGTATTGACGGTCGTGCTGCCCTCAACGTTAATACTCACCACCGATGGCATCACTTTTTCGAGCATCGGTGCCAGGCTTGGCATCTGCTGCGCGGTTGCTGCCGACGACGCGGTCTCGGCTGCAGTAGCAGTCAGAGGAGACAGCGCTAAACCTAAACTCAGAGCCAGTGCACTCATTGCTAATGTGGTTTTTTTCATGTTTCTCAATCTCGATTTACAGATAACGCAAAATTGCTGTGTAACTCAGATTCGTTTTATACCGCTTAGTTCCGGCGATAAGTTTATGGAAAAAGTAAAAATTTATTGGTCGTCTTTACAAAACTCCGGGATTATTCCACCGCCATCAGCTTGCGGTACTCATCCCAGGCATACAAATCGGTCATTCCGCTGATATAGTCCTGGATGAGACGACAGCGATAATAATATTCGAGCACCGGCCACTGCGGTGAGTGGCGATCCAGTTTGCCGATGGCTTCAACGTAAGCCAGACGATGACGGGTAGAAAGTTTCTGATAAAGCCGGGACTCAATCGGTATTCGTCGCACGCGCTCTTGTTCCACCAGCTCGCTGAATTCATCGACCGACAATTGCAGCAGAGGGCGATATATTTCCAGTAAGCCGCTGATTACCCGGTATCCCTGCAGCTCTAACTGTTCAACATCCGGGTGGCTGAATACATGACGCATCGCGACATGTTTATATAACTCAAGCAACTGGCTGAAGCTACTGTCATCCTCCAGCAAGGCATGATTGAACTCGCCGCTAAAAATCATCGGCAAATTATCAATAAAGCGCGAGGCGGCGTAAGGCACCAGTTTATTTAATGTATTGACCCGCAAATACATAAAGAACTGATCTTCGGTGCTCCGGCTTAATGTATTTGCACGCGATTTTTCCCAGGCATTTTCAACCACCTGGGCAAACAGCGAACCTTTTTCATGTTTCCCCCATGCATCATAAAGATGCTGATAAAGCTCCTCTACGCTAAATATTCTTTTTTCAACCGCGTCTTCCAGGTCAGCAACGCAATAGGAGATGTCATCGGCGGCTTCCATAATCCACGTCAACGGGAAGCGGCCATTTGCAGTCAATGAAAGTTCTTTACGTAACCGCTCGATATAGGCCTCTTCGGAGAGGTAATAGCCCGGCTTTTTCATCAGATAGCTGTGCGAAGCGGGCGTTTCGCCCATCCACCAGGCGGGACGGGTATATTTGAGGATGCATCCCACCTGTGCCCAGGTCAGATTCATGCGCATCAGGGAGTGCACCAGCCGTATCCCCTGCGCATTGCCTTCAAAATGACAGAGATCCTGACGCACCTTACGACGCAGATCGTTTAGCCCGTCTTCGCCTTCACGCAGGCGTAAATCCCGCACCACGCAGCGGTCATCACTGAGCGGCTGGCTGACGGCATCCGACGGGAAGAGTCGCTGCCTGAACCAGTCGTTGATCGCCGCCTCGCCAAAGTGACCAAACGGCGGGTTGCCGATGTCGTGCATCAGGCAGGCCATCTCAACAATACTTTCAAAGGGCCCGGTCAACTCATCCAGACCGTAGGTTTCCAGCAAGCGCTGCTCTTTGAGACGGCTTAAAATCTCTTTGGCAATGTAGCGCCCCACCTGCTGAACTTCCATTGAGTGGGTAAGGCGTGTGCGCACGGCAGCGTTACGCTCAAGCGGAAACACCTGGGTCTTTTGCTGCAGACGACGAATGGCAGGCGAGTTAATGATCCGCCCGCGATCGCTTTCGAAGATACGCAGGATCTCATGTTCGCTCTTTTCACCCTGCGGCGAACGGAAACGTCGGTGCCAGTTAATTTTGGTGCGAAAATCGATCTGTGACATGTGCTCCCCCGCGTGAGAATGCGTTTCCCCTTAAGCGCATGATAGACTATGCATCTTAACAAGGCACATCGCGAGTAAATCTATGAAAATCGGCATTATTGGTGCAATGG
Organism: Enterobacter cloacae complex sp. 277I4; assembly: GCF_050031465.1. Lineage (NCBI taxonomy): Bacteria > Pseudomonadati > Pseudomonadota > Gammaproteobacteria > Enterobacterales > Enterobacteriaceae > Enterobacter > Enterobacter cloacae complex sp. 277I4. The sequence goes on along the minus strand of NZ_JBLGWC010000001.1, from coordinate 860,858 downwards.
AAGAAGAAGTTACGCTGCTGCGTGACAAAATTGAGAACCGTCAGACTCTCTCTCTGGGGGGGTGTGAGATCTATACCGGTCAACTGAACGGTGTTGACGTGGCTCTGCTGAAATCAGGCATCGGTAAGGTTGCTGCTGCGCTGGGCGCAACGCTGTTGCTTGAGCGCTGCAAACCAGACGTGATCGTTAACACCGGCTCTGCGGGCGGTCTGGCACCGACCCTGAAAGTGGGTGATATCGTCGTCTCCGATGAAGCGCGTTACCACGACGCAGACGTTACCGCATTCGGCTACGAATACGGTCAGCTTCCAGGTTGCCCGGCCGGCTTTAAGGCCGACGATAAGCTGGTTGCGGCGGCAGAAGAGTGCATTGCTGAGCTGAACCTCAACGCCGTACGCGGCCTGATTGTGAGCGGTGATGCCTTCATCAATGGCTCCGTCGGCCTGGCAAAAATCCGTCACAACTTCCCGCAGGCTATCGCCGTTGAGATGGAAGCGACCGCGATTGCCCACGTTTGCCATACTTTCAACGTCCCGTTCGTGGTGGTCCGCGCCATCTCTGACGTGGCCGATCAGCAGTCTCATATCAGCTTCGACGAATTCCTGGTTGTCGCGGCAAAACAGTCCACCGTGATGGTGGAGAGCCTTGTGCAGAAACTGGCTCGTGGCTAAACATGCCATCAGGGCGCTGGTCGCCCTGCTTCTGCTCGCACCGGCCTGGCTCTGCGCCGCGCCGCGTGTGATTACCCTCTCCCCCGCTAACACCGAACTGGCGTTTGCTGCCGGTATCACCCCGGTTGGTGTAAGCAGCTTTTCCAATTACCCACCGCAGGCCGCGCATATTGAACAGGTCGCAACCTGGCAAGGGATGAACCTTGAGCGCATCGTGGCGCTTAAGCCCGATCTCGTGCTCGCCTGGCGTGGCGGCAATGCAGAGCGGCAGGTTAATCAACTGACGTCGCTTGGGATCAAGGTCATGTGGGTGGATGCCGTGAGCATTGAGCAGGTCGCTCAGGCGTTACGCGCTCTGGCGCCCTACAGCCCAACCCCGGCCAAAGCCGAGGATGCGGCAAAACAACTGCTCAGCGACTATGCGGCACTCAAAGCAAAATACGATACCCCCGTTAAAAAGCGCATCTTTTTGCAGTTTGGCAGCCAGCCGCTGTTCACCACCGGGAAAGGCTCCATTCAGAATCAGGTCCTGGAAGTGTGCGGCGGAGAAAATATCTTTGCGGCCAGCCGGATACCGTGGCCTCAGGTCAGCCGGGAACAGGTACTGGCTCGCCGACCACAGGCGATCGTTGTGGTCGGAAATGCGAGCGAGATTCCTAAAATTGAACAATTCTGGCAAAGCCAGCTAAAAATTCCGGTGATCCCCCTCACCAGCGACTGGTTTGAACGCGCCAGCCCGCGTATTATCCTCGCCGCAAAACAACTCTGTGCCGCACTGGCCGAGAGTCATTAACATAAGACCCCCCTCGAGGATTTAACGATGCTCGTTTATTGGCTGGATATTCTTGGCACAGCCGTTTTTGCTATCTCCGGCGTCCTGCTCGCCGGAAAGCTGCGCATGGATCCGTTTGGCGTGCTGGTGCTTGGCGTGGTGACCGCCGTAGGCGGTGGAACGATCCGCGATATGGCGCTGGATAATGGCCCGGTATTTTGGGTGAAAGATCCCACCGATCTGGTGGTGGCGATGGTCACCTGCCTGTTAACCATCGTGCTGGTTCGCCAGCCCCGCCGCTTACCAAAATGGATCCTCCCGGTGCTGGATGCCGTCGGGCTGGCTGTGTTTGTCGGCATTGGGGTGAATAAAGCCTTTAATGCGGGTACAGGGCCCATGGTTGCCATCTGCATGGGCGTGCTGACTGGCGTAGGCGGCGGGATTATTCGCGATATTCTGGCACGAGAAGTGCCGATGATCCTGCGTACCGAAATCTATGCTACGGCCTGCATTATTGGCGGGATTGTACACGCCACGGCGTACTATACCTTTGCGATACCGCTGGAAAATTCAGCCATGCTGGGAATGGTGGTGACGCTGGCGATACGTCTGGCGGCGATACGCTGGCACCTTAAATTGCCGACGTTCGCGCTGGATGAGAATGGAAGATAAACGCAAAACGGTAACCGCAAGGTTACCGTTTTTAATCTTTTCTCCCTCTCCCTGTGGGAGAGGGCCGGTGTGAGGGCATCAGCCCGCCCCCGCTTAAATACTGAACGAAGACCCACACCCGCAGGTGCTGGTGGCATTTGGGTTCGTCACCACAAAGCGTGAACCTTCCAGACCTTCTGTGTAATCTACCGAACCGCCCACCAGATATTGCAGGCTCATCGGGTCAACCACCAGCGCGACGCCCTGTTTCTCGATAGTCATATCGCCGTCGTTAACCTGGTCGTCAAAGGTAAAACCATACTGGAAGCCGCTGCAGCCGCCACCGGTAATATAGACACGCAGTTTCAGATCCGGATTGTCTTCGTCGGCAATCAGGGTTTTCACTTTGTTGGCTGCTGCTTCGGTAAACTCCAGCGGCAACGCTACGTCATCACTCATCTTATGCTCCCATGAATACTGCTACTGCAATTGGGTAAAATTCACCCAATTCTTTTTGTCATTATCTAATACCCTGGTAATTCATTCAAGTATTCTGCATTGCGGCCCGTTCTGCCTCCTGCTTCGCCAGGGTGCGTGCAAGAATGGTGGAGTATAGCGGTTTTCCACCCAGGAATTGGGCTAATAGTGTCGCGCCGAGACAGGTAATGATCATTGGCAAAATGAGCTGGTAATTATCCGTCATCTCCAGCACCAGCACGATGCCGGTGAGCGGCGCGCGCAGGGAGGCCGCCAGCAGCGCCCCCATTCCGGCAACGGCAAAGGTGCCCGCATCCAGATGGTATGCCGGAAAACTGACCTCAGCGGCCATGCCAAAGGCAGTACCAAGCAGCGTTCCCAGCGCCAGCATCGGAGCAAAGATACCGCCAGGCGCGCCGGAGGAAAAACAGAGCACCGTCGTGATGACGCGAGAAATAAACATAAACAGAAGCAGACCCACGCTGAAGTTGCCCGCAGCCGCAATCGGGATCAGCCCGAACCCGCCCCCCGCCGCGTTCGGTTCAATGAACCCCAGCACGCCGCACAGGCCGCCCAGCAGACCGCCCATCAACACCCACTTCGTGGTATTCCCGCCGTGGATGCGCTGGAACATATCCTGCATACGCAGAATAAAGGTGTTAAACAGCGGGCCGACAATGCCGAATATCATGCCGAGGATCAGGTACAGCCACAGCGTGTTGACCGGCGCATTGGTCAGTTTGCCCACTTCGATCACCGGGCTTTCGCCATTGAAAATGCGAAACACAATGCTCGACATGATCACACCGGTAAAGACCGCTTTGATCGAGATAAGGTTGTAACGGAACTGGGCGCGCATCTCTTCGATGATAAACAGGATCCCCGCCAGCGGCGCGTTAAACGCCGCCGAAAGCCCCGCTGCGGCACCTGTCGCCAGCAGCGTATGGCGCGCTTCCGCGCTGCGCATCCGGAACAGATCCCCCACCATGCGCCCGACGTTCCCGCCCAACTGCACGGTTGGCCCCTCTCGGCCCAGCACCATACCCGCACCAAGCGTTCCCATGCCGCCGATAAACTTCACCGGGATGACGCGCCACCAGCGCACCGGGCGCAGCTCTTCCAGCGCGCCTTCAATTTCAGGGATCCCGGAACCGCCCGCTTCCGGCGCAAATTTACGCACCAGAAAGTAGCCCACCATGGCAAATAGCGCGGACAACCCGAACGCCCAGACCCAGACCAGCCATCCTTTGTCGGCGAAACCGGCCACCGTACCAATACGCCAGTTCAGCACCGCATTGACTGCCTTTTCAAAGGCGACGCCCGCCAGCCCGGCGAGCGTACCGACTACAGCGGCGGCCAGTAAAATTGCCAGCGGTGTCTTATCGCGGTTAAGCAAGCGCCGGATGCTGATCCGGTGTTGCGCGCGCCGGAATTGTTGTTCTTCAAAAGAGGGAGAGTCTGCTTTCATTACCATGTCTTTTCGTCATACAAATCGCCGCAGGGATTTTACCAGAGTGCATCAGGTCGTCCCGTGAAAAATACTTAAAAATTGTTTAGCAATGAAAGGGGGCAAAAATTTCATTACCTTCCGCGGATCACTTAGAATAGTGTGCTTAATCATTTTATACGAACCAGGAACGACGCCATGAGCAAGTCTGAAAACCTCTACAGTGCAGCCCGCGAGCTTATCCCGGGCGGCGTGAACTCGCCTGTTCGCGCCTTTACCGGCGTAGGCGGAACGCCGCTGTTTATTGAACGTGCTGATGGCGCGTACCTGTTTGATGTCGACGGCAAGGCCTATATCGATTACGTCGGCTCCTGGGGCCCGATGGTGCTGGGTCACAACCACCCTGCCATCCGCAATGCGGTGATTGAAGCGGCCCAGCGCGGCCTGAGCTTCGGCGCGCCTACCGAGATGGAAGTCAAAATGGCGGAGCTGGTGACCGAGCTGGTGCCAACCATGGACATGGTGCGTATGGTGAACTCCGGTACCGAAGCCACCATGAGCGCTATTCGTCTGGCGCGCGGCTTTACCGGTCGTGACAAAATCATCAAATTTGAAGGCTGCTACCACGGCCATGCGGACTGCCTGCTGGTGAAAGCGGGTTCCGGCGCACTGACCCTTGGCCAGCCAAACTCCCCGGGCGTACCGGCTGATTTCGCGAAACACACCCTGACCTGCACCTATAACGATCTGAACACCGTTCGTGCGGCATTCGAGCAGTATCCACAGGAGATCGCCTGCATCATCGTTGAGCCGGTTGCGGGCAACATGAACTGCATTCCACCGCAGCCCGATTTCCTGCCGGGCCTGCGCGCCCTGTGCGATGAATTTGGCGCGCTGCTGATTATCGACGAAGTGATGACCGGTTTCCGCGTTGCGCTCGCGGGTGCCCAGTCTTATTACGGCGTAGAGCCGGATCTGACCTGTCTCGGCAAAATCATCGGCGGCGGTATGCCGGTGGGCGCGTTCGGGGGGCGCAAGGATGTGATGGAAGTCCTGGCACCAACGGGGCCGGTTTACCAGGCGGGTACGCTCTCCGGTAACCCGATTGCTATGGCGGCGGGCTTCGCCTGCCTGACAGAAGTCTCCCAGCCTGGCATTCACGAAACCCTGACTGAGCGCACGACGCAGCTGGCAAACGGTCTGCTGGAAGCGGCTGAAGAGGCGGGTATTCCGCTGGTGGTAAACCACGTGGGCGGGATGTTCGGGATCTTCTTCACGGAAGCCCAAACAGTGACAAGCTATCAGGACGTGGTGAAGTGCGACGTTGAACGCTTCAAGCGTTTCTTCCACCTGATGCTGGAAGAAGGTGTCTACCTGGCACCGTCTGCTTTTGAAGCTGGCTTTATGTCCGTCGCGCACAGCGAAGAGGATATCAATAACACCATCGACGCGGCGCGTAAGGTGTTTGCGAAGTTGTAAGCACGTGCGGCGTGATGCCCTCACCCCGGCCCTCTCCCCGTGGGAGAGGGAGCAACCCCTAAAACGTCAATCTTAGGATTGACGTTTACTTTTATTACCGACTCTGCTTTCTCAACAGATAAATAAAATACGGCGCGCCGATAAAGGTCGACAGCAAACCCGCCGGGATCTGATACGGGAACAGCACCATTCTTCCGCACCAGTCCGCCACCACCAGCATCACCCCGCCCGTCAGGGCAGACATCACGATATGCGGCATCGTCCGACGGAATCCCATCATTCTGGCGATATGCGGCGCCATCAACCCAACAAAACTCAGTGGACCAATGGTCATGGTGGCCGTGGCCGTCAGGCACGCCGCCAGCAGTAACAGCGCGACGCGCGTTGGCGTTAACGCCATGCCGACCGCACGTGCGGTTTCGCCCCCCAGCGGCAGGATCGTCATCCAGCGGCGGCACAGGGGCACAATCGCCAGCAGCACGATCATTACGATCCCGGAATGCACCACCTGACTGCCGGTGGCGTTGTACGTTGAGCCGGAGATCCAGGTCAGGATCTTCGCCATCCGCGGATCGCCGCTCGCCTGCAGCATCATCAGCAGCATGGTAAAGGCGGTGCTGAGCGCCATCCCGGCCAGCAGCATCCGGTGAGGCGAAAACCCGCCGCGGCCTGACGCAATCAGGATAATCATCAGCGTCACCGCCGCCCCGATGCTTCCGGCAGGCATCAGCCAGCCAAAGGCATTTCCCGGCACAAGGAACAGCATCAGCACCACGCCAAACGCGGCTCCCGAACTGATACCCAGCACTTCCGGGCTGGCCATCGGGTTGCCGGTCAGGCGCTGGATAATACAGCCCGCGACCGCCAGCATCACCCCGGCAATCAACGCCGAGAGGATCCGCGGCCAGCGCCACTGCAGCAGTTCCTGGAGCAAATCGCCCGTTGCCCAGTGCCAGCCCGTCGCATCGCGCCCGAAAGCAAGCGCCACAAACGAGACGATAATCAGCACCGCCAGCCCGGCGAGGCTGAACCACAGCACCGACTGACGCTCGGCATAAACTTTATCCCCAGCGTCCATCGCGGGAGCGCTCATGCTGCGCAGACGTGGCAACAGCCACAGCAACAGCGGCGCGCCAACCAGTGCCGTTACCGACCCGGTAGAGACTTCCATCCAGACACGCGCCAGCCAGAGAATGATTTGATCGGAAAGCCAGAGGATCAGCGCTCCAATTAGCGGGGCCAGCAGCAGTCGCGCCAGCAGGCGACGCGCACCGAGCATTTTTGCCAGCAGCGGGGCAAACAGCCCGATAAAGCCGATAATCCCAACCGCATTAACCAGCAATGCGCTGAGGACAATCGCCAGCGTCAGCGCCGCCAGACGCGCCAGGGAGAGCGCCAGCCCCAGATTGCGGGCTACACCGTCATCCAGCCCCATCAGCGTCAGCGGACGTAACAACAGCAGCGTCAACATGGCGCCGCCAACAAGCTGCGGCCACAGACGCTGCACAATACTCCAGTCGGTCTGGGTCAGCGTGCCGGTACTCCACAGAAACATGCTTTGCAGCTGATCGTGATGAAACAGCACCAGCAGCTGGTTGATTGCCCCACAGTAGAGGCTCACCACCAGCCCTGCGAGGATCAGCGTCACTGGCGAGAGGCGTTTCCCCCACGCCACGCCGAAGACCAGCGCGCCTACCACGCACGCGCCCGCAAGCGCGGCAAACTGCGAGGTTAACGCCCCAGGCAGTGCCCACAGCGTGGTCACCGTGATCCCAAGCTGGGCACCGGTCGCGACGCCAAGCGTTGTAGGCTCGGCCAGCGGGTTACGCAAAACCTGCTGGAACAGGACGCCCACCAGCCCTAACCCGGCCCCGACCAGCAGCGAAATCGCCAGACGCGGCAGCAGGCTGTAGTGGAACAGCATTTGCTGAATATTATCGATATCCGGCGCAGCCAGGGCCGCGCCCCACTGCCCGCGCGGTAAGGCGGTCGAGAGGTTAAACCAGGTCAAAGCCAGCGCGGTCAGGAAAATCAGAGCCAGCAACAGCGCCGGGAAACGGGCAATACGCGTACTCATGCTTTTCCCCCCAGCGCGTTATCCAGCACCCGGGCGAAGTGCATGGCCGACAGCGTCGCGCCGTAGAACCAGACCGCCGGTGCACGCGTAAAGCGTTGCTCACGCACGAACGGCATCGCCTGCCACAACGGTGTCGCCATCAGCGCCTGCATTTCACGCTCGTTGCCGTGATCGAAGCACAATACGTCCACATCGCGGAACGCCGCCAGACGGTCGATACCGACGGCGGTGCTGCCCCAGAAGGTCATCTCCCCTTCCCAGGCATTAGGAATGCCAAAGCTATCGAGCACTTCCTGGAACAGACAGTTTTTGCCGAAGACCAGCATATGGCGCGCATCCAGCAGCGTCACCATCAGCAGCGGGCGGTCTCCGCGATGGGCAAAACGCGGCTTCAGGGCGTCAATCAGAGCATCAAACTCTGCGAAATGTTGTTTGGCTTCCGCCTCACGGTTGAGGAAATGCGCCATCTCGTTGATGGATTTTTTCGCCATCGTCAGCGGTTTTTTACCGTCACTGAAGGAGAACCCCCGCCCAGGGGCAATACGCGCCATTGTCTCTTCTGACGGGCCATACCCCGCGGACCAGAACAGAAATGACGGCTTCATCTGCGTCAGCAGCTCAAGGTTAGGCTCCGTACGCAAACCAATATCAATGACCGAATCGGGTAGCGCCGGCTCGTTCACCCACAGCCGGTAGTTGGGAATATCGGCCACGCCATACGGCGTGACGCCCAGCGCCATCATCAGTTCAACAGGCAGCCACTCCAGCGCCACAATACGGTGCGGATCGACGGCAGCAGCCCGCGCGAGGTTCATCTTTAACAGCAGCGGTGAAAGTGCCATGGCCGTCAGCAGGCGACGGCGGCTCAACAAGGTAGAATTCAGCATCAGTAAACAAAGCTCACCGGAGCAGCCCCGCCAGGATGAGGCAGGATCCCCATAGGAATACCGTAGATGTGTTCCAGCGTTTCGCTCCGCATCAGTTCAGACGGCGAACCCTCGGCAATCATCTCCCCGCCGCGAAGAGCGACAAGATAATCACAATAGCGCGCCGCCATGTTGATATCGTGCAGCACCGCAATAACCGTCAGGCCACGCTGCTGGCTCAGGCGATGAACCAGCGCGAGAACATCAACCTGGTGAGCAATATCCAGTGCGGAAGTGGGTTCGTCGAGCAGCAGGCAGCGGCTGTCCTGCGCGACCAGCATCGCAATCCAGGCTCGCTGACGTTCGCCCCCGGAAAGGCTGTCAACCAGACGGTGCGCCAGCGGCTTTAATCCTACCAGCGCAATCGCTTCTTCCACTTTTTCTCTGTCGGCGACACCGAAGCGCCCGAGTGCGCCATGCCACGGATAACGCCCGATTGCCACCAGCTCACGCACCGTCATCCCTTCCGCCTGAGGCAATTGCTGCGGCAGATAGGCGACTTTGCGCGCAAAGGCTTTACTGCTCCAGCTCTCCAGAGGCTGTTCGTCCAGCAAAATATCCCCTTCAGAAGGCGGCTGATGACGGCCCAGCATTTTAAGTAACGTCGATTTACCGGAACCATTGTGACCAATCAAGCCGGTAACTTTACCTGCGGGGAACGTCAACGAGAGCGGATGCAGCAAGGTGCGCCCGGGAACACGAAAGGAGAGTTGATTGAGCGTAAAGGTGGTATCGGATTGCGTTTTATTATCCTGCATATCAGCCAACTTAAATAAAAAGGGCACGGCGAACCGTGCCCGAAGAGAGATTAGAAGCGGAAGGTCGCGGTAGCCACAACCTGACGTCCTGCTCCCCAGTAGCATGCGTATTCGCTATAGCAGCTGGAAACGTACTCGCGGTCAAAGATATTGTTCACGTTAACGCCAACTGAAGAGCCTGGCAGCCCAAAACGCGCCAGATCGTATTTCACCGTCGCGTCCGCCAGCGCGTAACCCGCGACGTTAAACGATTCGTAGGCTTTCGGAGACGTTGAGGAGTAGTAGGAAACGGTGTTGCCGATATAGCGCGCACCCGCCCCCAGCGTCAGACCGCTCAGTGCCGTCTCGTGGAAGGTGTAATCCGCCCACAGAGAGGCCATGTTACGTGGCACTTCCGCCGGGCGGCGGCCTTCAAACCAGGTATCGTGAGTGTATTTCGCATCGGTGAAGCTGTACGAGGCCGTCACGTTCACATTGGCTGATACGGCCGCTTTCGCTTCCAGCTCAACACCACGGGAACGAATTTCGCCCCCTTGTACGCTGAAGCCGCTGGTCGGGTTGGCCGGATCGGCCGTCAGATTATTGTTTTTGGTCAGCTGATACACCGCTGCCGTGACCACAACAGGCAGATCTTTCGGTACGTATTTCACACCGGCTTCATACTGCTTGCCGCGTGCCGGATCGAACGGTTTTCCGCCCTGAGTGGTACCCGAAATCGGTTCGAATGATTCGCTATAGCTGAAGTACGGCGTGATACCGTTGTCGAACAGGTAGTTAATCCCGCCACGCCAGGTGAATGCCTGATCGTTAATTTCCGCGGTAGTACCGGTAGTACGGGTCAGCGCAGAGGTTTTCGCAAAATCATAGCGACCACCCATTGTCAGTACCCACTTATCCCACTCAGCCTGATCCTGAGCGTACAGACCAGTTTGTTCCTGACGATTAAGCACTTTGTACAGGTAGTAAACATCGACGTTCGGATTGCCGTACGCAGGCTTTGTCATGCTGATCGGATCGGCAGTACCGTAGTCTGCGTTGATGTCATTACGCATACGAAGGTAATCGACCCCGGTTAAGAGGGTATGATCCACAGCGCCGGTCGCGAATTTTGACTGAAGCTGAGTATCCACGGTGAACGAGTTGAGATCTTCGTCTGAACGTACATACGCGCGGCTGATTTGCGCCGGGGCAATATAGCCGTTGCCGTAGACGGAACGATACAGCGTGTTGATTTTGGTGTAGCGCAGGTTTTGACGCAGGGTAAAGGTGTCATCAAACGCATGCGAGAAGCTGTATCCCACCATTTTCTGGCGACGGGCGATCTTATTGTCCTCTTCCCCTTCGTTGAAATTGGTCGGCAGCTTGTGCGCTTTACCGTTGGCATCATAGTAAGGCACAACGGTACCTTCCCGCGGCAGCCAGCCGTAATAGCCCGCATCCGGATCGCTCTGGAAGTTGCTCAGGAAAGTGAAATCGGTTTTATCGTCAGGACGCCAGCTGAAAGCCGGTGCAATGGCATAGCGGGTGGATTTGGCCATCTCCTGCTGCGCATTTTCACTACGTCCCAGACCGGTCAGGCGGTATGACCACACGCCGTCATCATCAATTGCATCGCTGAAATCAAACCCGGTCTGCCACAGGTTATCGGTGCCCATCTTGAACTGAATTTCTTTCAGCGGCTCAGTGGTCGGTCGCTTGCTGACCATGCTCACAACACCGCCCGGATGGCTTTTGCCGTACAGTACAGATGTTGGGCCACGTAGCAGCTCCACGCGCTCAAGGAAGTACGGATCCATGGACGCTTCAGAATAGTTATCGCCCTGCAGCTTCATCCCATCGAGATACTGGTTGGTATTCACGGTGCTGGAAGTGGTGAAACCACGAATCGACACCACATCATATGTCGTTGAGGCGCCGCGGGTGGCAAAAACGCTCGGCGTATAAGCCAGCGCTTGCTTCACCGTTCCCGGCTGCTTCATGTCAATTTCTTCACGCGTGACGACGGAAATCGACTGCGGCGTCTTTTCTATAGGTGTATCGGTCTTGGTTGCCGTTGCGGTACGTTTCGCCGCAATCGTTGGTGCAGGCCCCCAGGCACTTTCCTGTGCAGCCGGAGCGGCAGTGACAGTGATGGTTTCTTCTTTTTTCGGGGTTTCGGCAGCATGGGTATAAGCAGACATGCCGGCAACCGCTGTGGCTACGACAACTGCGATTTTACGCAGCGACGTGTTAATTGGCTGAGCAGTATTGGAAAGCGCCATGGTGTATCTCTGATAGAAAAGTGAATGATAACGTAAACGAGAATTATTATTATGACCGCAGCATAATAGGCGAAACGTTGGCTGCATAGCAAGCAGGAAGCGGCCCTACGAGAATTAAGGGTTTAAGAAATAACCAGGAGAAAACGAAGGGTTAATCAGAATTAAAACGAGGGTTAATAAAATGGGGAAAACGGGTAAAAAAATCCCCCCTTTCGGGGGGACCTTGAACGGTTAGTTACCGCCGAACATATCTCTAATCCAGCCCGCGACACCGTCGCTGTCTTTCTTCTCGTTCTGCTGCTGCGGCTGTTGTTGCTGCGGCTGCTGAGGCTGAGAAGACTGGTCGAACGGGTTGCCCGTCGGCTGCTCTGGCTGACTCTGCTGGCACAGGGAATCCGGGTTCGTTGTCCAGACAGGCAAGGTACGCATACCGCCGCCACAGACAAAGTTTCCGGAACTGTCCACGCCCATATCCACGATATCCTCCGGCGCAACCAGGTTTAGCGGCACCGGAGACTGATTCGCCAGATAACGCTGGTAAATCGACATCGCCCCGCTCGCACCATACAGTTTGGTTGGCTGGTTGTTGTCGCGGCCCACCCAGGTGATCACCACTTCACGACCATCGATACCGGCAAACCAGGTATCGACGTTGTTGTTGGTCGTCCCGGTTTTGCCCGCCAGATGCAGGCCCGGATACTTCGCCCCCAGCTGACGGCCGGTACCACGCTGCACAACCTGCTGCATCGTCCACAGCGTCATGTAGGCTGCCTGCGCCGGAACGGCGCGTTCCGCCTGCGGGAAGCTCTGATACAGCACGGAGCCATCTTCGGCAATCACCGAGCGCAGGGCTGACAGCGGTGCACGGTTACCACCGCTGGCAATGGTCTGGAACGCCTGTGCCACTTCGATTGGCGTCAGGTTTAACGCCCCCAGGATCATGGCTGGCACAGGGTGCAGCTGATCTTTAGCGACGCCCAGCTTCTGCCAGGTATCAACTATCGCAGGCAGACCCAGTGCCATCCCAAGGTTTACCGTCGGCACGTTCATGGAGCGGGTCAACGCATCCACCAGCATTACCTGGCCGCTGAACTGTTTATCATCGTTCTGCGGTGACCAGACCTGGCCGTTAGGCTGACGCAGGGAGATCGGCGCGTCGGCAATCCAGGTATTCAGGCGATACAGATTTGGCTGGCTCAGGGCAGTGAGATAGGTTGCTGGCTTCGCCAGTGAACCGATCGAACGACGCGCCTGCATAGCACGGTTGTAACCTGCAAACTGCGGCTCAGCCCCGCCCACCATCGCACGGACTTCACCCGTGTTACGGTCAACCACCACCATCGCGGTTTCCAGATCGCTCAGCTTACGCTGTTTCTTCAGCGCCGGAATGCCCTCAACGGCCGCTTTTTCTGCCGCATCCTGCGCCACGGAGTCAAAGGTGGTAAAGATCTTCACGCCGGAGAGATCTTTCACTTTATCACCGAGCTTGCTCTGCAGCTCCTGACGCACCAGCTGCATAAACGCAGGCTGAGGCGAAATCACACCGCCGCGCGGCTGGACGCCAAGCGGACGTGCGCTCAGCATGTCGTACAGCTCCTGGTCAATCACCTGCTGTTGTTGCAGCAGACGCAGCACCAGGTTACGACGCTCCAGCGCCAGTTTCGGGTTACGCCACGGGTTATAGATGGACGCCCCTTTCACCATACCCACCAGCAGCGCCTGCTGGTCCAGGCTCAGCTCTTCCACCGGACGGCCAAAGTAGTACAGGCTCGCCAGCGGGAAACCGCGGATTTCGTTATCACCGCTCTGACCGAGATAGACCTCGTTCATATACAGCTCAAGGATACGATCCTTGCTGTAACGCGCATCCATCAGCACGGCCATGTACGCTTCGTTGGCTTTACGCCAGTATGAGCGCTCGCTGGAGAGGAACAGGTTCTTCACCAGCTGCTGGGTAAGCGTACTCGCCCCCTGTACCGTACGGCCCGCCGTCAGGTTGGCCAGCACCGCACGACCAATGGAGTAGAGGCTGATACCATCGTGCTCATAGAAGTGACGGTCTTCGGTTGCCAGCAGCGTGTCCACCAGCAGGTCCGGGAAACCGTTACGGGCGACGAACAGACGCTGTTCACCATTCGCCGAAGAGAGCATGGTGATAAGACGCGGATCGAGACGGAAGAAACCGAACTGGCGGTTGTTATCCATGTTCTCGATGGTTTCCAGACGATCGCCGTCAAAAGTCAGACGCGCACGCACCTGCCCCTCTTTGCTGTCCGGGAAATCGAACGGACGACGGATCATCTCAATGCTTTTCGCCTGCACGGTAAATTCGCCAGGACGCGTCATTTTCGACACCTGACGATACTGGGTGGCCTCCAGCAGTTTCACCATCTCGTTCTTACTGATCGACATGTCAGGCTCAAGGTTCACCATGCGGCCATACACTGCCGCAGGCAATTGCCAGACTTTTCCGTCGATACGGCTGCGGATCTTCTGATCCAGATAAACGCCGTAGATCGCCATCAGTACAACAAAAACAATGAACAGCTTCAGCAGCAGCCAGAACCAGCCGCGTTTACCCCGAGGCTTACGCCCTTTGCCTTTTCCTTTACGCGGCATCGGTTCTTCATCCTCATAATCGTCTTCATAGTCATCGTCATAATCCTCATCTCTGAGGCGACGACGGCTCACCTTTTCTTTGGCCGGACGCGTTGGTTTTCCCTTACGCCCAATTGGCTCGCGGTCATTCCCCGCCATGCTTTTTCTCCGCAACGTTCAGGCGCAAAGGCCCGATTCTCATTTCTTCCACTGACCTGTGAAAGAAGAAATCTCTCAAAATTGCTTTTCTCCCTCTCCCTGTGGGAGAGGGTCGGGGTGAGGGCATCAGGCCGCACTCCCCTTTACGAATATTTCTTCGTCCGCCGTGTCGGTGCCGTATTTGCCGGATCGTCCGGCCAGACATGTTTGGGATAACGCCCTTTCATCTCTTTTTGCACTTCACGGTAGCTCCCCGCCCAGAATGCGCCCAGATCGCGGGTAATCTGCAGCGGGCGATGCGCAGGTGACAACAGCTCAAGCACCACGGGCACGCGCCCTTCGGCAATGGATGGCGTGGTCGCCTCGCCAAACATCTCCTGCATCCGTACCGCCAGCGCCGGTGGATTATCCTCGTGATAACGAATGGCAATCCGGCTGCCGGTCGGCACAGTGTAATGCTCTGGCAGTTCACTATCCAGACGTTGACGTAACGACCAGTCGAGTAAATTCTGTAACGCGACCTTAACATCAAGCGCTTTTAGCGCCCGCAGCGAGTGTACACCGCTCATTTGCGGCAGGAGCCAGGTTTCCAGCGACGCAAGTAACGAGTCATCATCCACCGCCGGCCAGGCATACTCGGGCAACCAGCGCGCGGCGCAGTGCAGACGAATACGGTACTGCTCGGCCTCCGGGGTCCAGTTCAGAACACCTAAACCTTTTTCGCGAATACCGTTTAGCATCGCCTGGTGCAACTCCTCTTCCGATGGCTTTGCCAGCGGCTTCGTCCCCAGGGTCAGTTTACCTATCTGGCTACGACGAAATGCCTTCAGGGTGCCCTGCTCATCATCCCACTCGACGATGTCGGACTGCTGAAGCAACTGCGGACATGCGCGCGTGAGGGCATCGATATCCACAGCCACGGCCTGCAAAATTCGGGCATCGGGCGAGTGGCTACCCTGCAGTAAGAGCGGCGCAATCAGCCATTCATGGCGCGTCAGGGCGTCATCGCTGTCCAGCATCGCACCCATGCCGTTTGCCAGCTGGTAGCGTCCATCCAGCCCGCGACGACGCGCGATCCTGTCGGCAAATGCCTGCGCCAGGAGAGGCGCAATGCTGTCAGCGTCCGGCGTACCACCACGGCTGTTAAGCCGTTTACAGAGCTGCTGCGCGCGCTGCTGCCAGTTCCCCTGATTACGTGAAAAGGCCTGCGCCAGATCGCAATTTGCACCACGCGGCGGCTCCTCAAGGATAGCCGCCAGTTTCGCCGCCGTGGCAATTTCATCATCCCCCTGAGCGGCCACCAGCATCGCGGCCAGCCGGGGATCGTTACCCAGCGCGGCCATTTTCTGCCCACGTGATGATAGCCTTTCGCCGTCCAGCGCCCCTAGCTGGGTCAGCAACGCGCGCGCCGCCGCCAGGTTTACCGCGGGAGGTGCATTGAGCCAGGTTAACTGCGCGGGATCGGGGCAACCCCACTGCAACAGTTCCATGATCAGCCCCGAAAGATCGCTTTGTAAAATTTCCGGCGTGCTCTGCACAGCCGCGCGTTCGGCCTGTTCTGCGCTGATGAGATGCACACAGATGCCCGGCTCAAGACGCCCGGCACGGCCAGCTCGCTGAACCATCGACGCCTGGCTGATGCGTTGCGTTAGCAGCTTTGTCAGCCCGGTGCGCGGGTCAAAACTGGCTACTCTCTCCTGGGCGCTGTCCACCACCAGGCGAATGCCTTCAATGGTCAGACTGGTTTCGGCAATATTGGTGGCCAGTACCACTTTACGCTGCCCCGTTGGCGCGGGAAGGATGGCCTTGCGCTGGTCACTCAACGACAGTGCGCCGTAGAGCGGGCAGAGCAATACGTCGCTGCCCACCCGGGCGGCAAGCTGCTCCTGCACCCGCTGGATTTCGCCAACGCCCGGCAAAAACAGCAGCAGCGAACCGGATTCCTGCCGGAGCAAATCAGCCGTGGCGATCGCCACCGCTTCATCGAAACGCTGATGGGCAGGAAGCGGCTGATAGCGGCGCTCAACCGGAAACGCGCGCCCTTCGGAGGTGATGACCGGCGCATCCGGTAACGTCTGCTGTAGCCGCTCGTTATCCAGCGTGGCCGACATGATGAGCAGTCGGAGATCGTCCCGTAACCCCTGCTGGACGTCCAGCAACAGCGCCAGCGCCAGATCCGCCTGCAGGCTGCGCTCGTGGAACTCATCCAGAATCACCAGCCCGATGCCGGACAGTTCCGGATCGTTTTGCAGCATACGGGTGAGGATCCCTTCGGTCACCACTTCAAGCCGCGTGGACGGGCCGACGCAGGTTTCGGCGCGCATACGGTAGCCTACCGTCTCGCCCGGTTTTTCATTCAGCAGTTCCGCCAGGCGCTGCGCCACGTTGCGCGCGGCCAGCCTGCGCGGCTCCAGCAGGATAATCTTCCCGCTGATAATGCCTGCGTTGAGAATGTGCAGCGGTAGCCAGGTGGATTTACCGGCACCCGTAGGGGCGTTAAGTAAAACCTGCGGGGCATCCTGCAAGGCAGCGAGCAGTTCAGGAAGGGCGACGGCGACCGGCAATGAGGACACTAACAGCTCCAGAGGGTTAACATTAGTCGGCGTACATTGTAGCATCGGCGCATATCATTACCGAGTCCCCTGTATGTCTGAGTCGAAACGACTGTTTTTCGCCATTGAGCTGCCCGTGCCGATCCAACGGCAAATTGTTCGCTGGCGCGCCGAACACTTCCCGCCCGAAGCGGGCCGCCCGGTTGCTGCGGCAAACCTCCACCTGACGCTGGCTTTTCTGGGCGACGTCAGCGGCGAGAAACAGCGCGCCCTGGCGGCGATGGCCAGTCGGATTTCCCAGCCGGGATTTACGCTGACCCTTGACGATGCGGGGCAGTGGCTCCGCTCCCGCGTCGTCTGGCTGGGCACGCGCCAGCCGCCGCGCGGATTATTACAGCTTGCGAATATGCTGCGCGCCCAGGCGGCACGCAGCGGCTGTTACCAGAGCCCGCAGCCGTTTCATCCTCACATTACGCTGCTGCGCGATGCCGGTCAGGCCGTTGCTATCCCGCCACCGGGCTTTCACTGGGCCTTTCCGGTGACCTCTTTCGCGCTGTACGAATCTGTTTTTTCACAAGGACGCACCCGCTATACGCCGCTCCAGCGCTGGACGCTGGGCGATACCCTAAGGAATTCTGATGAAGTTTAGTCCTGCACTGCAACACGCCACGCTTATTCAACGCTACAAGCGTTTTCTCGCTGATGTCGTCACCCCTGAAGGGGAGCCGTTAACGCTGCACTGCCCCAACACCGGGGCAATGACGGGATGTGCGACACCGGGTGACACGGTCTGGTATTCGACTTCAGAAAATACTAAACGCAAATATCCTCACACCTGGGAAATGACGCAAACCCAACAAGGGGCTTTTATTTGCGTTAACACCCTGCGCGCGAATCAATTAGTTAAGGAGGCTCTGACTAACGGAACCCTTCCCGAACTGGTGGGTTATGGCACCCATAAATCTGAAGTGAAATATGGCGATGAAGGCAGCAGAATTGACTTTATGTTACAGGCGGAAGACCGTCCCGAGTGCTATATTGAAGTCAAATCAGTCACGTTAGCGGATCAGGAAAATGGCTATTTCCCGGATGCAGTCACGCTACGGGGACAAAAGCATCTGCGGGAGCTGATGAGTGTTGCGGCGGCGGGCAAACGCGCCGTACTGCTGTTTGCGGTTTTGCACTCAGCCATTGAACGGTTTTCTCCAGCCCGCCATATTGATCTCAAATACGCGCAATTGTTGAATGAGGCACAAAAGCAGGGGGTAGAGGTTTTGGCTTATAAAGCGGAACTTTCTGCCGATAATATGACTCTGAGATCCTCTCTTCCCATTGTCTTATAAGGGAATAGACGATTGATGAATAAGTGTTCTGGCCGCGTGCGCAAATACGCTTTTCCTCACAGGCTTGTCAAGTGTTACGTTTAGATAATTGCCATACGGAAAAGCATCTGCTATTTATAGCGACCTGATTTTTCCCCCAACACGGGGATCGATAGTGCGTGTTAAGGAGAAGCAACATGCAAGAAGGGCAAAACCGTAAAACATCGTCCCTGAGTATTCTCGCCATCGCTGGGGTGGAGCCGTATCAAGAGAAACCGGGCGAAGAGTATATGAATGAAGCCCAGCTGTCGCACTTCAAGCGTATTCTTGAAGCATGGCGTAATCAACTCAGGGATGAAGTCGATCGCACCGTTAGTCATATGCAGGATGAAGCGGCTAACTTCCCGGATCCGGTAGACCGTGCCGCTCAGGAAGAAGAGTTCAGCCTTGAACTGCGTAACCGTGACCGCGAGCGCAAACTGATCAAAAAGATCGAAAAAACGCTGAAGAAGGTCGAGGACGAAGATTTTGGCTACTGCGAATCCTGTGGTGTTGAAATTGGCATTCGTCGCCTGGAAGCGCGTCCGACCGCCGATCTGTGCATCGACTGTAAAACGCTGGCAGAAATCCGCGAAAAACAGATGGCGGGTTAATCCCGGTCCTGTTTACCCACTCCAAAGGCGGGAGTCTCTCCCGCCTTATTACTGTTGATATGTCTGAATCTCACTATATCGGGCGCTTCGCGCCATCCCCCTCCGGTGAATTACATTTCGGCTCGTTAATTGCCGCTCTCGGCAGCTACCTGCAGGCTCACGCACGCCTGGGTAAATGGCTCGTCCGCATTGAAGATATTGATCCTCCACGTGAAGTTCCCGGTGCAGCAGACACCATTCTGCGTCAGCTGGAACATTACGGTCTTCACTGGGACGGCGAAGTTGTCTGGCAATCAACACGTCACGACGCCTACCGGGAACGTCTGGCCTGGCTCGCTGAGCAAGGGCTCTCATATAACTGCACCTGTACCCGCGCGCGCATACAGAGCGTGGGGGGCGTCTATGACGGCCACTGCCGCACGCTCAACCACGGCCCGGAAAACGCCGCCGTTCGTCTGATCCAGTGTGCTCCAGTGCTCCACTTTAACGACCTGCTCTCTGGCGACATTCATGCGGATGAACGGCTGGCGCGAGAGGATTTTATTATCCACCGCCGTGACGGGCTGTTTGCCTATAACCTGGCGGTGGTGGTGGATGACCACTTTCAGGGCGTCACCGAAATTGTGCGCGGAGCCGATCTGGTTGAACCTACGGTGCGGCAAATAGCGTTGTATCACCAGTTTGGCTGGACGGCACCGGATTACATTCATCTGCCGCTGGCCGTCAACGAGCGGGGCGATAAGCTGTCGAAGCAAAACCACGCCCCCGCCCTGCCAGATGGCGATCCGCGCCCCGTTTTGATCGACGCGTTACGATTTCTCAACCAGAATGTAACCAACGAATGGCAGGATCTTTCCATTGACGAATTGCTGAAACAGGCTGTTGCCACCTGGTCGCTCACGAGCGTGCCAAAAATCCAGCATTCTCAAATGCGTTGCGCTGAGCTATGATTAGCCGCTTTTTTCATAACAAAACACACTACGAGGTGTACCATTTTTACCCGAGTCGCTAATTTTTGCCGTAAAGTGCTGAGCCGCGAAGAGAGCATGGCGAATGACGCTATTGCGCAACCACAGATGTCGGTTATCCCGCGTGAGCAGCACAATATTTCCCGCAAAGATATCAGTGAAAATGCCCTCAAGGTGCTCTATCGTCTGAATAAAGCGGGCTACGAGGCCTATCTCGTTGGCGGTGGAGTACGTGATTTACTGCTGGGCAAAAAACCCAAAGATTTCGACGTGACGACCAGCGCCACGCCCGAACAGGTGCGTAAATTATTCCGCAATTGCCGTCTCGTTGGCCGCCGTTTCCGTCTGGCACACGTCATGTTTGGGCCGGAAATTATTGAGGTGGCGACGTTCCGTGGTCACCACGAAGCGGGCGCATCCGATCGCACAACTTCCCAGCGTGGCCAGAACGGTATGCTGCTGCGCGACAACATCTTCGGTTCGATCGAAGAAGATGCCCAGCGTCGCGATTTCACCATCAACAGCCTTTACTACAGCGTGGCGGATTTCACCGTGCGTGATTACGTCGGCGGCATGCAGGATCTGAAAGAGGGCCTGATTCGCCTGATCGGCACGCCGGAAACCCGGTATCGCGAAGATCCAGTGCGTATGCTGCGCGCCGTGCGTTTCGCCGCCAAGCTGGATATGCGCATCAGCCCGGAGACGGCAGAGCCGATCCCGCGTCTGGCGACGCTTATCAATGACGTACCGCCAGCCCGCCTGTTCGAAGAAGCGCTCAAACTGCTGCAAGCCGGTCACGGATTTGCCACCTATAACCTGCTGCGCGAATACAACCTTTTCCAGCCGTTATTCCCGTCCATTACCCGCTACTTCACCGAAAATGGTGACAGCCCAATGGAACGCATGATTGCGCAGGTGCTGAAGAATACCGACACCCGTATCCGCAACGATATGCGTGTGAACCCGGCGTTCCTGTTTGCGGCGATGTTCTGGTATCCGCTGCTGGAAACGGCTCAGCGTATTACCCAGGAAAGCGGCCTCGCCTATTATGACGCTTTCGCCCTGGCGGCAAACGACGTGCTGGACGAAGGCTGCCGTACGCTGGCCATTCCGAAACGTATTACCACGCTGGTGCGTGATATCTGGCAGCTTCAGCTGCGTATGTCCCGTCGTCAGGGCAAACGCGCCTGGAAGCTGATGGAGCATCCTAAGTTCCGCGCGGCCTTTGATCTGCTCTCTCTGCGTGCTGAAATTGAACGCAACCAGGAGTTGCAGCGTCTGGCGCGGTGGTGGGCCGAGTTCCAGGTCTCCGCACCGCCGGAGCAGAAAGACATGCTCACTGGCCTTGATGAAGAGCCGGCGCCGCGTCGTCGTCACCGTCGTCCGCGCAAGCGCGCACCGCGTCGCGAAGGCACGGCATGACCCTCGCGTATATCGCTATCGGCAGCAATCTGGCCTCTCCTCTGGAGCAGGTTAATGCTGCCGTTCAGGCGCTGGGTGAGATCCCCCAGAGCCGCATTGTGGCGATCTCCTCGTTTTACCGTACACCGCCGCTCGGCCCGCAGGATCAGCCTGATTACCTGAATGCCGCCGTGGTGCTGGACACCGCGCTGGATGCCGAAACGTTGCTGGATAACACCCAGCGCATTGAGCTGCAACAGGGTCGCGTGCGTAAAGCAGAGCGCTGGGGGCCACGTACCCTTGACCTCGACATCATGCTGTTTGGCAACGAGGTGATTAACACTTCACGCCTGACGGTGCCGCATTACGACATGAAAAATCGCGGATTTATGCTCTGGCCGCTGTTTGAAGTCGCCCCCGATCTCACCTTCCCGGACGGCATCCCGCTCAGGGAGATCCTGGACAACCTCCACGCAGAAAAACCCGCTCGCTGGTAAGCCTGTGCCCCCGCGCATTAGCCACAAAATAATTATGGCTAATAGACGACCTAAAATCATTGTTCCCTCGAATGTTACTGTTAGAATGCGCAAAGATTCGCTTTGGGTTATCAGGAAACAGTATGAAACCAACCACCATCTCCTTACTGCAGAAATGCAAACAGGAAAAGAGACGCTTCGCCACCATCACCGCATATGACTACAGCTTCGCCAAACTGTTTGCCGAAGAGGGGATCAACGTCATGCTGGTCGGGGACTCGTTAGGGATGACGGTACAAGGACATGACTCTACCCTGCCGGTCACGGTCGAGGATATTGCTTACCACACCCGAGCCGTGCGCCGTGGTGCACCTGCCTGTCTTCTGCTTTCCGATCTGCCGTTTATGGCCTACGCCACGCCAGAGCAGGCTTTCGACAATGCGGCGGCCGTGATGCGCGCCGGTGCTAATATGGTCAAAATCGAAGGTGGCGCCTGGCTGGTGGAGACGGTAAGAATGCTCACCGAACGCGCCGTGCCGGTGTGCGGACATCTGGGCCTTACGCCACAGTCCGTCAATATCTTTGGCGGTTACAAGGTGCAGGGCCGCGGTGATGCCGCGCAGACGCTGTTTGACGATGCCCTCGCGCTGGAAGCAGCAGGCGCACAGCTGCTGGTGCTGGAATGTGTACCGGTTGAGCTGGCAAAACGCATCACCGACGCGCTGTCTATTCCGGTCATCGGGATTGGGGCTGGCAACGTGACCGACGGTCAGATTCTGGTGATGCACGACGCCTTTGGCATCACCGGCGGCCATATCCCGAAATTCGCCAAAAATTTCCTTACTGAAGCGGGCGACATGCGCGCCGCGGTCAGGCAGTATATTGCCGACGTCGAATCCGGTGTTTACCCGGGTGAAGAACACAGTTTCCATTAAGGAGTCTCGTTGTGCTAATCATTGAAACCCTGCCGCTGCTTCGCCAGCATATTCGCCGTGCACGACAGGAAGGTAAACGTATCGCACTGGTCCCGACCATGGGTAACCTGCATGACGGCCATATGAAACTGGTCGACGAAGCGAAAGCCCGTGCAGATATCGTGGTGGTCAGTATCTTCGTTAATCCGATGCAGTTTGACCGCGCGGACGACCTGGCGCGCTATCCTCGTACGCTGCAGGAAGATTGCGAGAAACTGAAAAAGCGCCATGCGGACTTCGTCTTTGCGCCGGCACCTGCAGATGTCTACCCTCAGGGTACGGAAGAGTCCACGTACGTTGATGTCCCGGGCATTTCGACCATGCTCGAAGGGGCCAGCCGTCCAGGCCACTTCCGCGGCGTATCCACTATCGTCAGCAAGCTGTTCAACCTGGTGCAGCCGGACGTTGCCTGCTTTGGTGAGAAAGATTTCCAGCAGCTGACTCTGATCCGTAAGATGGTTGCCGACATGGGTTATGATATCGAGATCGTGGGCGTGCCGATTGTACGTGCCAAAGACGGTCTGGCGCTCAGCTCCCGTAACGGCTATCTGACCGCTGACCAGCGTAAGATTGCCCCAGGATTAAGCAAAGTCATGAATAGCATGGCAGAGCAACTGTCGGCGAAAGAGTTGACCGCTGAAGAGATCGTGGCCCTGGCTGAACAAGCGCTGAACGATAAAGGCTTCCGCGCTGACGATATTCAAATCCGTGATGCTGACACGCTGCTTGAGTTAACCGACGCCAGCAAGCGCGCGGTTATTCTGGTGGCTGCATGGCTCGGCCAGGCGCGCCTTATCGACAACAAAGTGGTTGAACTGGCATAACCTTCTTACCCTCCCCTCTTACAGGAGGGGTTAACGCATGATTAAAGGTACACGTAATGATTCGCAAAATGCTGCAAGGTAAGCTTCACCGTGTGAAAGTCACGCAGGCCGACCTGCACTATGAAGGCTCCTGCGCGATCGATCAGGATTTTCTCGACGCGGCGGGTATTCTTGAAAACGAAGCGATTGATATCTGGAACGTGAACAACGGCAAACGCTTCTCCACCTACGCGATTGCCGCAGAGCGCGGGTCTAAGATCATCTCCGTTAACGGTGCCGCCGCGCACTGTGCAGACGTAGGGGATATTGTGATCATCGCGAGCTTCGTCATGATGTCCGACGAAGAGGCGCGCCGCTGGCAGCCTAAAGTCGCCTATTTTGAAGGCGACAACGAGATGAAACGCACTGCGAAGGCGATTCCGGTGCAGGTTGCCTGATGCCGCCAGGAGCGGAGCCTTCAGGTTCCGCTCCTCAAAGGTAAAGAAAACATCTTTTTTTTGTATACATAGCCTCTCCTCTATTTATTTCCCCTATTTTCTCCTCTCTCAGCGTTTCTCTTGGTTTAAAAAAAACATTATTCTGAATGATATAATTAAAGGAATGATCTTTGTCATTTATAATCTAAACAATCCAATATAATTTGGCTGCAATAAAAATCGTCTCTCTCCGTTCATTCAAAACAAATTTAAAGATCATTTTCAATAACTTATCAAACTTTCAATTTTTCTAATAATGGCTTTTAGCAATTTTAAATACCCAACCCATTCATAGATCCCTATCATCATTTTGCTTAAATTAAATCTGTACAATGTTTTTAAATGGAATTTAAATTATGTTAAAAAAAACGTTATTAGCTTCAGCTGTAACTTTGTTTGCAATGGGTTCTTTTTCAGCAATAGCAGACACCGATATCGGTTTAATCACCTTTGACGGTGCGGTAACAGACACAACGTGTAATATTTCCACCGCCAATGGCGAATCACAAAATAATATTACTATTACCTTACCGGTTGTTAAAAAATCTGATGTTGAATCAACCACCGTCGATACCGGTGTCGGCTCTAAGAATTTTGAACTGCTGCTCACCAACTGCCCAGGAACATTAAAGACTGCTTCAGCAAGCTTTATGTCAAAAAATATGGGTGCCATTGCAAACGGTACTATTGAACCTGACGCCAACGTAGCAGGCTCAGCAACCAACGTTGCACTTGCCTTGTATAATAATGCCCCTACCGAATCTTCTCGTATTATGGTCGGCCAGCCTGCTAATAATACGCAGAAAGCCAATCTCACCGCCGGTTCCGGCAAGCTGTTCTACCGCGTTGCATACGTTCCGGGCTCCAACTGGGTGAAAGACACGAACCCAGTGCAGTCAGGTAAAGTCAGCGCCAACGCGTACTTCACCATGAGCTACGAATAATTTTATCCCTCCCGTTAATGTGCCCTGTTGGGCACATTTTTGCGTATTTATTGAGAGTTTACATGTACGTACTGAATATTAAGAGCGGATTAAAAGCCCTGCTGCTGGCCTCGATGAGCGTTTTTGCTCTCAACGCCAATGCAGATATTGTGATTTCCGGCACCCGTGTCATTTATCCTGAATCGGCAAAAGACGTAACGGTGTCAATGGATAACCGTGGCACCCGGCCTCTGCTGGTACAGACCTGGCTCGATGATGGAAGAGATACCACTAACCCTCAGGAGCTGAAACTGCCTTTTATTGTGACGCCGCCTGTTTCGCGTGTTGAACCGCAAAAAGGGCAAACCGTCAGAATCACCTGGCTGGGTCAGGCATTGCCAAAAGATAAAGAGTCGCTGTTCTGGTTTAACGTTCTGGAAGTTCCGCCGAAGGCTAAGGAGAGCGATAACCAAAGTATGCTTCAGCTTGCTTTCCGCACCCGTATTAAACTCTTTTTCCGTCCCACTGGGTTAAAAGGGGAACCGACAGACGCGGCCAAAAATCTTAAGTGGTCCCAAACCCGACAAGGGCAAAAAATCGTTTTAAGTGCGAAAAATGACTCGCCTTATTATGTGTCGCTGGCAAGTGCGGCGCTTATTTCAGGCGGTAAAAGTTACGAGATCGAAACGCATTATATTGAACCGTTCTCAAGCCAGACGATGAATGTGAAAAATTACACTTCATCCGGAAATAGCAAAATAACCTGGCAAGCCATTAATGATTTCGGTGGAATTGATAAGTATGAGTCTATACCGCATTGATTCCCTGTCAGCTTCAGAACATTCACAAAAACTATAATTAGCGTTGCCCTGGGACAGAGTTCATCATGCACTTTAGACGTTCGCTACTATGTTTATCGATAAGTGCGGTATTGCCGTTATGTGCATTTGCTGCTGAAAATAATAACGAAGAAGACGTGCAATTTAACGAGCAGTTTCTTTATAACACTGGCGCATCCATTGATATCAGTCGTTTTTCAAAAGGCAACCCTGTTATTGCCGGAACCTATAAGGTGAAGATGATCGTAAACGGGAAACCTTCCGTTACCACGGATCTTCTGTTTAAGGAGAATGGCACACCGCGCGCCACTCCCTGCATCACTCCGAAACGACTCACGCAGGCAAATGTCACCACCGAGCAACTGAAACACCCTGAGGAGGATTCAGCTGACACCTGTGTCTCTATGCCAGACGCCTATCCCGGCTCGCGTGTGGCTTACGATCCCTCCACACAGGAGTTAGACCTTTCCATTCCTCAGGCTTTCGTCATTCAGCGTCCAGCGGGATTTGTCGATCCTTCACTGTGGGAAGACGGGATCCCGGTGGCCATGCTCTCATGGGATCTTAACGGCTGGCACGCAGACATGCCGGATTCCAGCACTGATACGGCCTATGCTGGTCTGCGCTATGGGGCAAACCTGGGGCCATGGCGACTCCGGGCGCGAGGCAACCTGAACTGGGATCAGGATTCCGGTACTCATTACGCCAGCCAGGATATCTATCTTCAGCGTGATATCACGCCGCTGAAAGCGCAGTTTATCGCCGGCGATTCCTATACCCGTGGCGACGCCTTCGATTCCATTAGCCTGCGCGGGGCGCGTTTATATAACGATGACCGTATGCTTCCGAATGGTATATCGACCTATGCGCCGGTGATCCGAGGGGTTGCAAACAGCAACGCCAAAGTCACGATCGCCCAAAGCGGCAATACGATTTACGAAACCTCCGTCCCCCCAGGACCGTTTGAAATCACCGATCTCAGTACAACAGGTTACGGTAGCGATCTCATCGTCACGGTAGAAGAGACGGATGGGAGCAAACGTTCCTTCTCAGTCGCCTATTCTTCCGTCGCACAAATGCTTCGTCCTGGCTACTCCCGATGGGATGTTGGCGTGGGTGAACTGCGTGACGACAGCCTG
Source organism: Enterobacter cloacae complex sp. 277I4 (assembly GCF_050031465.1). NCBI lineage: Bacteria > Pseudomonadati > Pseudomonadota > Gammaproteobacteria > Enterobacterales > Enterobacteriaceae > Enterobacter > Enterobacter cloacae complex sp. 277I4. The sequence continues at coordinate 834,035 of NZ_JBLGWC010000001.1, read as the reverse complement.
CGTGACAAACCAAAGGTGGGATATGCAACGGGCTACTATGGCTTAACCAATACCTTCACGGGGTATGCGGGCCTGGAATATACCGATAGCGATTTCTACGCCACATTGTTGGGTATTGCCATGAATACCGGAGCTGGCGCATTCGCTCTTGATGTCACGCATTCGGATGCCCGGATAGACGGCTTACGACATCTCACGGGCGAAAGTTATCGCATCTCCTACAGCAAACTCATGGAAGCCACGAATACCTCTTTCAACGTCGCCGCCTACCGGTTTTCGACGTCTGACTATCTCAGCCTGAACGATGCGGCATCGTTGACCAATGAGATCAAATACCGTGACAGGGAGCGTAACCCGGAACGTAACAATAGCGACGTGTATCAGACCTTCCAGCGCATGAAAAACCAGATCCAGGTGAATATCAGCCAACCGCTGAATATTGCCGATCTTGATTTGGGATCGCTGTATGTCAACTCAACCTGGCAGGACTACTGGAATGAAAGCAGTTCATCGGCGCAATACTCGGTTGGCCACAGTCATTCGTTAAGCTGGGGAAGTTATAGCCTCACCGTGCAGCGCACCTACAATGAGTTTGGGGAAAAAGATGACAGCGTCTATCTGAACCTCACGATTCCATTCGACACGCTGATGGGTAACAGCAAGCGAGCGGGTGGATTCTCCTCACTCACGACGGGCATCGGCAGCGATTTAAAAGGCGGCAGTAGCTTTAACGCCAGCGCCAATGGCAACACCGAAGATAACCGTTTCAGTTACAGCATTACCGAAAGCACCACGCGTTACGACGATACGTTAAATCAGTTAAGCGGGTACGGCAGTTACAACGGCCCGCATGGACCGCTAAGCCTTTCCGTCTCCGCCTCAGATGACGGTACACGACAATATTCTGCCAGCTATAGCGGCGGAATGGTTCTGCACTCGGGTGGCGTAACACTTGCTCCAGGCAGCATCAGCGAAAGCGATACGCTTGCCTTAATTAAAGCTGAGGGGGCAGAAGGCGCCCGCATCTCTATCGGAAACGGTGAAATCGGCGCCTCAGGCTATGCCCTTATGCCCTATCTGTCCGCCTACCGTGAAAACAGCGTTGGTCTTGATATCAGCGAAATGCACTCTGACGTGGAAGTGAAAAATACCCGCTCCACCACCATCCCCCGTAGCGGTGCCGTTGTGCTGGTTAACTTTGAAACCGATCAGGGGCGCTCAGTGTTAATGGAACTGATGCGTGACGATGGCGGGTTTATCCCGTTAGGCGCCGATGTGCAAACCGACCAAGGCGTATCCGTGGGTAGCGTGGGTCAGGCCGGGCAAGCCTGGATCCGCGGAATTGAAGATAAAGGGACGTTAAACATCGTCTGGGGAAATGAGCCCGGCACATCCTGTACCGTCTCCTACCACATTCCACCGGATGCGAAAAAGATTGGACCGACAACGCTGCTGACGGGCCAGACCTGCCGCGTCACAGCCTTATAAAGGGAGTTAAAACATGCTTTTTAGAGCCTGGAAAAAAACAGGGTTAGTTATTTTAAGCACGGGGCTAATGGCGCTGTCGCTGGAAACACACGCCGATAATCTCGATATTACCTTTACCGCAAATATCCGTGACACCACCTGCGATATGAAAATCGAAGGCGGCAGCGGTGATGGCACCAGCAACGTTATCCCCATTGGGACTAACGGCAAGGTGCGCCTGGATTACATCATCCTGAAAAATGCCAAAGCCACGACCAACTTTAAACTCAAAATGGTCTCATGCCCGCCGAGTCTGGCATCGCTGAAAACCACCATCAGCGGTAGCGCCAGCCCGCTGACGACGGCAATTAAGAACTCACTCTCCGGCGACGGCAGTGCGGAAAATATTGGCGTGGCGATTTCCCGTACCGCCACCCCGAATACCCCCTTTGTCATTAATTCATCCACCGATACACAGCGCCTCGTCTGGTCGAGCGGAGAGATAAGTGCTGGCGAGGTACCACTTCTGGCAACGCTGGTGGAAACCGCAAACGGTCAGGGCACGACCGGCAATTTTAGCGGTATCGCTACGTTTAATTTCACCTATGAATAACTGGCAGCAATGCGGAGCGTTGATATGAAAATGAAAATGACATTACTGGTGCTTGCAATAACTGCCACCCTGCCTTCCGTTGCGTTAAGTGCGATTACGGGGACGACGAGCGTGCAGGCAACGTTTACATCCACCATTGAGGCCGGGACCTGTAACGCGGAGATTCAAAACGCCAGCGGAGCCCCCATTGACATTTTGCCGTTTGGCGATGTGTTTAAGTCTGACCTGGTGAGCCAGAGCCGACGAGAAACCTTCAAAATCGCCTTCACGAACTGTGCCGGGGTAAAAAACGCCGCCATTCAGGCCATGCCGGGTGCAGGCGGGTCGTGTACCGGTAACGCATATGCAGCCGGGCATAACGTCGGTTTTGAAATCTGGAAAGGCTCTGTCGACTCAGGCTCCATATTGAACTGCGCCACTGTCCCGACGTCTGTCATCAACCTGTCTAACGGGACGGGGAATTTTGAAATGGATGCGCGCATCGTCATTGCAAATGGTAAAACGATTTCGGACGTGACGACAGGTTCGGTCAATGCGCCCGTGACGTTTACCGTGACCTATCAATAATGTTTATTCAGACAGGTAGCTTAAACAGGATGTTCCAGTCCCGCTTAATCTTAAGAAATGCGATGTCATGGCTGGCCCTCTGCATGGGGTTTCCCGCAGCGGGTTTTGCCTCCAGCCTGGAAATGGATATGACGGCAAATATTATCAACAATACGTGCCAGGTCAGTATTCCAGAAAGTGGAAACGTAACGCTGCCAACGGTGGGAAAAACGTGGTTTTATACCGCGGAGGGCACCGATCGACTTCAACCAGCAGACCCCGCGGGAGGAACACGCTTTATGGTTCAGGTTGTGGACTGCAGCGGGGATGAATCGGGATCCGGACAAGCGCTGCACTTTACCTTTAAACCGCAGTCTGCCCAAATTGATGGGATTTCAAAACAGATATTCAGTAATGAAACATCCGCCCTTGCTGGCGGCGCTGAAAACGTGGGGATTGTTATTTTTTCTGAATCCAATAATCAAAACGTCCTCGACAGCGAGGGGCAGTCTGATGTGGAGGTCAAAATAGCGACCCCATCAGACCAACAAAGCTATTTGAAAGCGTATAACTTTTACGCCCGCTACCAAAATTACGGCCCGGTCAGCGCAGGAAAAGTGACCGCGCGCGCATTAGTCAGCGTGACATATCGCTAACAGGCAACGCTAAAAAGGAACAATTATGGCACAGCGTCCTGGGATAACCGTGTCCCCACGTTTTAACGGTTTTATCATTTTATTTATGTTTTTAACCATGAACGCTTTTTACGCCCATGCAGATATTGAGTGTAAATTTCGATTTGGCGACACGCAGTCCATCGGCGACTATAATGGCGCAAAGCCGACCCTGCAAATCGTGGATAATGTCGCTGTTCCTACAAAAATCAGCTCGCTATATCGCCTGAATCTGAGCCCCGGATTAAGTAGTAAATGCACGATAGGAAAACATGGCGAAAACATTTTCACCCTGGCAGACGCCAGTCTGTTAGTCGGCAGTATTGATGGTAAAGCTTTATTCAAAACCAATGTAACCGGAATAGCCTATGCTCTGGCTTTTGGCACAGTAGACAATACCGCCACGGCCTATTTCGCTCCCAGTACGAGCTGGTTTCTTGCATTACACATGAATGACCAGGATGAGCTGCTGGATAATCGCGCCTGGCGGGCCATGGTCGAATTTTACCAACTTCCCACGTTTGCCGGTATTCCTGCTAACGTAGTATCTATTGGCCCGGTTGGTGGAACAATTGGAAAAATTACCATTGGAGACCCGGTGGGATCCGATCCAGACGATCATCCCAAACCGACCATTACCATAGCCAATATGGCCTTCATTACACCAATAGAAAAACCCACCTGCACGCTCACGGCTCCCAAAACCGTAGACCTGGGGGATTATGGTGTATCCGATATCGAGAACGATAAAACCATAAACGCCGATTTTGGGGTGACTGGGAATTGCACCAACACCCGTAAAGTCACCGTGAAGTTGACCACCAGTAAAACAACCGGGACTGATGGCTCATTACTCGCCAACACCGCATCGTCGAACGCGGCAAAAGGCGTGGGCGTGTTACTGAAGTGGCCGAACAACAGGCAGATAGTGCCTAATTCAACTAGCAGCTTTACCGCACAAGAGAACACTACCCTTGCCCTATTCAGCTTGTTACTTACGGCCCGGTTAGTTAAGTCTGGTACAGAAAAAGTCACCTCTGGCACGTTCAGCGCCATCGGCACCCTGCAGTTCACCTACGAGTAGCTTACCCCTGCGGCTGGTTGCTGATCAGCCGCGACATGGTCTCCAGCGAATCCGTTCTTAAGATGTACAGCCGTTTCAGTAAGAACGGATTATCCCCCGGCTTGACCTTCCCTTTTACCGTTGTCACTGCGAGGTGAAAACCGGCGTCATTCGCGGTTTTTATGGCTTTATTGTCATAGCCACCAAACGGATAAGAGAGATACAGCACGCGCGGGTTAAACTGCGCCAGCGCCCGGCGCGAGCGTTCGAAATCAAACAAAATCACGTGGTAGCTGCGGCTCAGTAGAATCGGATGCTTGTTACCATCCACGCGGTGCAGGAAGTGCGTGTGGGACTGAATGTCAAACACGTCCTGGATGCCCTTCAACTCCTGAACGCTCATAAATTGAAGTGATTTCGGATCCCACTTTTGCGGATGTCGCTTAATGCGGGATGAGATGATAAACGCCGTGGCGTTAAACCCGTACTCTTTCAGAATCGGGTAAGCATAGCGGCTTACGGATTTCAGTCCGTCATCAAACGTGATCACTACCGATTTGGCCGGCAGGTTCAGTTTGTTACGCACATACCCTTCCAGCTGATACATCGTCAGGGTGGTATACCCCTGGTCACGCAGCCAGGCCATCTGGTTATTGAACGCGCGCACGCTGGTGGTGGTAGAGGTATGCCGGAAGCGCGTGTTCTCTTCATCACGCAGAATATGATGGTAGGTCAGCACCGGGAGGCCATTATCTTCCTGCGCGTCCAGGCTGCTGATCCATGCCAGTCGGTTGCCGATACGGATCTGGTACCACGTCTGGTTTAAGCGGTCTTTGAGTTTGCTTAAAACCGGATACCGAAGATTGGCGCTCAGCGTACCGAATGGCGCACTGCCGCTGGACGGCGCGTTGTAGACCGGTGTGTCTTTCCAGGTGATCAGGTTTTGATTACTGAGCGGCTTATTAAGATCGCCAAGGCTGTCCTCAACGCGCTGCTTTCCCTGCACCTGCTCCAGATGGCCTTTATCGATAAATCCAGTCCCGAAGCCGAAGCGAAACTCGTAATAATCCGCAGCGGTAGGCACAACGGCAAGGATCTGTCCGGCCCTGACATGGCCGACGTTAACGACCTCGTTTCCCACCTGCGCCCAGATAGCCGCATCTTCAGTGGTTTGCATGTACTGGGCTGGAAGACCTTGCTGACTTAATAAACTGGCTGATGCCCCGCCAGAGAGAACCAGCAGGCACAGGAACAAAATACGCGTGAACATGTATGTGATATCGGTACGAATAAACTGGTGCCATTGTAACAAATGCACCATCAATACCAATGTTTAATTCTTATACAGGTCGTGAAGAAGAACGAAGGGGGGATTTTTCTGCTGCTGATGCCACAAGCTGCTGACGCCCGGCTCACCCTGCGCCACGATGGCATCGCGAAACTCTGCACTGCTTAATAATTCACGCCGTGGATACATTAACTCAAGCAGGGTAAGATCAATACCGGAGATCACTTCGCAGCAGTCGTGTTTGTGGCTCAACAGAGCAGCCGCGCGATACGGCGCAGCGCCAGATTTATCGGTGAGAAAGATAACGCCTTCGCCAGTGTCGGTTTCATGCAGGGCATCGCACATCATCCGACTTAGCATGTTGGTGCTCAGCCCTTGCCAGTAATTCACCGCACGACACTGCGCCAGTGGACCAAACCTGGCTTCAAGCTTTATTAACATCTCCTGCGCCTGTTCATCGTGGCAGGTAATGACCCATCCCAGCATAACTCTCTCCTTAGCAGGCGAGTAGTTTAGCGAAGTGAAGATTAGCTTACGGTGATAACAGTCAAAGAAAAGGCCCGGCAACCAGAAAGTCACCGGGCGGAAGGTTAGCTGCGCAGTCCGCGTCCGCGCTGGATTAAGTACCAGCACAGCAGGTAGAAGGCGACGATAAATACCACCAGCACCGCAACGGTAGTGAACAGCGGTACGTCAGTAATGCCGAGGAAGCCGAAGCGGAAACCACTGATCATGTAGACAATCGGGTTCAGGTGTGACAACGCCTGCCAGAACGGCGGCAGCAGCGTCAGGGAATAAAACACCCCACCCAGATAGGTCAGCGGCGTCAGCACAAAGGTCGGGATCAGGCTGATATCGTCAAACGTTTTGGCAAACACCGCGTTCAGCAGACCGGCAAGCGAAAACAGGATCGCCGTCAACAGCAGCGTCAGCCCCACGAACAGCCAGGAGTGCACCTGGAACGGCACGAAGAACAAGGAGATAGCCGTCACCAGGATCCCGACGCACAGGCCGCGCGCCACACCACCGCCAACGTAACCCGCGATGATTACATGCGTTGGCACCGGTGCCACCGGCAGCTCCTCAATGTTGCGCTGGAACTTAGCGCTAAAGAAAGACGAAGCCACGTTGGCATAGGCGTTGGTGATCACCGCCATCATGATCAAACCCGGAACGATAAACTGCATATAGGTAAAGCCATGCATCTCACCAATGCGGGAACCAATCAGATTACCGAAGATGATGAAATAGAGCGTCATGGTGATCACCGGCGGCACCAGGGTTTGTACCCAGATGCGCATAAAGCGGTTAATCTCTTTCGCCCAGATGCTTTTCAGCGCGACCCAATAAAGATGCGTCATGCCTTGTCTCCTTGTTTATCCTGCACCAGAGAGACAAACAGCTCTTCCAGTCGGTTCGCTTTGTTACGCATACTTAAAACCTGAATGCCCTGAGCACTCAGCTGGGAGAAGACGCTGTTAATGCCCTGCTCCCGCAATACTTCCACCTCCAGCGTGGAGGTGTCGACCAGGCGATACTGGTACCCTTCAAGCTTCGGCAGCGCGCTTTTTGCCGCCAGATCCAGAATGAACGTTTCTGATTTGAGCTTCGAGAGCAGATCCTTCATTGAGGTATTTTCCACCAGCTCGCCGTTCTGAATGATGCCGATGTTGCGGCACAGCATTTCCGCTTCTTCAAGGTAGTGCGTCGTCAAAATAATGGTGGTGCCTTTGTCGTTGAGATCTTTCAGGAACCCCCACATTGAGCGACGAAGCTCAATATCTACCCCAGCGGTGGGCTCGTCGAGGATCAACAGTTTTGGCTCATGCATCAGCGCACGGGCAATCATCAGACGCCGCTTCATGCCGCCAGACAACATACGCGCACGTTCGTTACGTTTTTCCCATAGATCAAGCTGCTTCAGATACTTTTCGCTGCGAGCTAACGCTTCTTTTCGCTCAACGCCGTAGTAGCCCGCCTGGTTAACGACGATCTGCTGCACCGTCTCAAACGGGTTGAAGTTGAACTCCTGCGGTACCAGACCGAGCTGACGTTTGGCGTTGACCACATCTTTTTGCAGATCGTAGCCAAACACGCAGACCCGGCCAGAGGTCTTATTGACCAGCGAGCTGATAATGCCGATGGTCGTCGATTTCCCCGCGCCGTTCGGCCCCAGAAGCGCATAGAAATCCCCCGCTTCTACTTTGAGATCTATCCCGCGTAGCGCCTGAACGCCGCCCGGATAGGTTTTTTTAAGCTGCTCAAGCTCCAGTGCAATCGCCATGAATTAAACTTACCTTAGGTTCTGACACACGTTGTGTGGTTTCATTAAAAGTCGGGTTACCCTATAGTAGCGCAACGCAATCACTTGGTTACAGGTCGCTAACCTCCATGAACAACATAGATACACTCATCAGCAACAATGCACTATGGTCAAAAATGCTGGTGGAGGAAGACCCCGGTTTTTTTGGAAAGCTCGCGCAAGCGCAGAATCCACGCTTTCTCTGGATTGGATGTTCCGACAGCCGTGTTCCGGCTGAGCGACTGACGGGCCTTGAGCCCGGCGAACTGTTTGTTCACCGTAACGTTGCCAACCTGGTGATTCATACCGATCTCAACTGCCTGTCTGTCGTTCAGTACGCCGTAGACGTCCTGGAGGTCGAGCACATCATTATTTGCGGTCACTACGGCTGCGGCGGCGTGCAGGCCGCTGTGGAAAACCCGGAACTGGGGCTCATCGATAACTGGCTGCTGCACATCCGCGATATCTGGTTCAAACATAGCTCACTGCTGGGTGAAATGCCGCAGGAGCGCCGGATGGACACGCTGTGTGAACTGAACGTGATGGAGCAGGTGTATAACCTGGGTCATTCAACGATCATGCAGTCAGCGTGGAAGCGCGGGCAGAAGGTCTCTATCCACGGCTGGGCGTACGGCATTCACGACGGCCTGCTGCGCAATCTGGAAGTGACCGCCACCAACCGCGAAACGCTGGAGCAGCGTTACCGTTCGGGCATTGCCAACCTCAAGCTTAAGCATGTGAACCATAAATAAAGCGGGGATTTTCTCCCTCTCCCTGTGGGAGAGGGCTGGGGTGAGGGCACCAGGCCGCACTACTCGTCCAGAAGCACAACCTTCCCAACATAAGGCAGATGGCGGTAACGCTGCGCGTAGTCAATACCGTAACCGACGACGAACTCGTCCGGAATAGAGAAACCAACAAACTCCACCGGTACCTGCACTTCACGGCGGTCTGGTTTATCCAGCAGAGTACAGATGGCCAGGGATTTCGGCTCACGCAGGCTCAGGATCTCGCGCACTTTAGAAAGCGTGTTACCGGAGTCGATGATGTCTTCGACGATCAACACATCTTTGCCACGAATATCTTCATCCAGATCTTTCAGGATTTTCACATCACGGGTTGTGGACATGCCGCTGCCATAGCTGGAGGCGGTCATAAAATCGACCTCATGTGACACCTGCACTTCACGGCACAGGTCTGCCATGAACATGAAAGAGCCACGCAACAGACCGACCAACACCATTTCGCTGCCGCTGTCCTTGTAATGTTCGGTGATTTGACGACCCAGTTCGGCGATACGCGCTTTGATCTCGGCTTCCGGGATCATCACTTCAACAGTATGTTTCATATTACTAACCATATGATTTTAATGAAAATCTCTCAATGCGGATGAATGTTATTCCGGCATCGATACGCAAGCCAGCCATTATATCAGTAAATGGCTAAGCCTGGCGTATGAGTTATAAAAAGCAAATATTGTGATTCCGATCACACTTGTTAATACCTATAATTAGTTGCTAGCAAATTATTAACAAAAACTGACGAGTACACTTTCTATGGCTGAAACAAACTCTAAACAGCCGCGTCTACTGGTGACACTAACAGCGTTATTCGCCGCCTTCTGCGGCCTGTACCTGTTAATCGGTGGCGTCTGGCTGGTCGCAATTGGCGGCTCCTGGTACTACCCCATTGCGGGCCTGGTTATGCTTGGCGTAACTGTTCTGCTCTGGCGTAGAAAACAATCCGCACTGTGGCTTTATGCGGCATTACTCCTCGCAACCATGATCTGGGGCGTCTGGGAAGTCGGGTTCGACTTCTGGGCACTGACGCCACGCAGCGACATTCTGGTCTTCTTCGGTATCTGGCTGATCCTGCCGTTCGTCTGGCGTCGCCTGATTGTGCCTTCCAGCGGTGCCGTTGCGGCGCTACTTGTCGCTCTGCTAATCAGTGGCGGTATCCTGACCTGGGCCGGCTTTAACGACCCGCAGGAGATCAACGGTACGCTGAATGCGGAATCCACCCCTGCGGCGGCTATCTCGCAGGTGGCTGACGGCGACTGGCCAGCGTATGGCCGTAACCAGGAAGGTCAGCGCTACTCCCCGCTGAAGCAGATCAACGCGGACAACGTGAAAAACCTGAAAGAAGCCTGGGTATTCCGTACCGGCGATCTGAAGATGCCAAACGATCCGGGTGAACTGACCAACGAAGTGACGCCAATTAAAGTGGGCAACATGCTTTATCTGTGTACGGCGCACCAGCGTCTGTTCGCGCTCGACGCGGCCACCGGTAAAGAGAAATGGCACTTCGATCCGCAGCTGAACTCCAACCCGTCGTTCCAGCACATCACCTGCCGCGGTGTCTCTTACCACGAAGCGCGTGCGGATAATGCCAGCCCGGACGTCATTGCCGACTGTCCTCGCCGCATTATGCTGCCGGTGAACGATGGCCGCCTGTTCGCGATTAACGCCGAAACGGGCAAGCTGTGCGAAACCTTCGCCAACAAAGGTATCCTGAACCTGCAGACCAACATGCCGGACACCACGCCGGGTCTGTATGAACCCACCTCACCGCCAATCATCACTGATAAAACCATCGTGATTGCTGGTTCGGTCACGGATAACTTCTCCACCCGCGAAACCTCTGGCGTTATCCGTGGTTTCGACGTGAATACCGGTAAACTGCTGTGGGCCTTCGATCCGGGCGCGAAAGATCCTAACGCGATCCCGTCTGATGAACACACCTTTACCTTCAACTCGCCAAACTCCTGGGCACCGGCTGCGTATGATGCGAAGCTGGATCTGGTCTACCTGCCAATGGGCGTGACCACGCCTGATATCTGGGGCGGTAACCGTACCCCTGAGCAGGAACGTTATGCCAGCTCCATTCTGGCGCTGAACGCGACCACCGGGAAACTGGCGTGGAGCTACCAGACCGTACACCACGATCTGTGGGATATGGATATGCCGTCCCAGCCAACGCTGGCAGACATTACCGTTAACGGCAAAACCGTTCCGGTGATTTATGCTCCGGCGAAAACCGGTAACATCTTCGTACTGGACCGTCGTAACGGCGAGCTGGTTGTGCCTGCACCGGAAAAACCGGTTCCTCAGGGCGCGGCTAAAGGCGATTACGTCACTAAAACGCAGCCGTTCTCCGAACTGAGCTTCCGTCCGAAGAAAGACCTCAGCGGCGCAGACATGTGGGGTGCCACCATGTTTGACCAGCTGGTGTGCCGCGTAATGTTCCATCAGCTGCGCTATGAAGGCATCTTTACCCCGCCTTCTGAGCAGGGCACGCTGGTCTTCCCGGGTAACCTTGGGATGTTCGAATGGGGCGGGATCTCCGTTGACCCTAACCGCCAGGTAGCGATCGCCAACCCGATGGCGCTGCCGTTTGTCTCTAAACTGATCCCACGTGGTCCAGGTAACCCGATGGAGCAGCCGAAAGACGCGAAAGGCAGCGGTACCGAAGCCGGTATTCAGCCGCAGTATGGCGTACCGTTTGGCGTGACCCTGAATCCGTTCCTGTCTCCGTTTGGTCTGCCGTGTAAACAGCCTGCCTGGGGATATATCTCCGGTCTGGATCTGAAAACCAACCAGATCGTGTGGAAAAAACGTATTGGTACCCCGCAGGACAGCATGCCGTTCCCGATGCCGGTTCCGGTGCCGTTCAACATGGGTATGCCAATGCTGGGTGGCCCAATTTCCACCGCCGGTAACGTGCTGTTCATCGCGGCAACCGCAGATAACTACCTGCGCGCGTACAACATGACCAACGGTGAGAAACTGTGGCAAGGCCGTCTGCCAGCCGGTGGACAGGCAACGCCGATGACCTATGAAGTGAATGGCAAGCAGTACGTAGTCATCTCTGCGGGCGGTCACGGTTCGTTTGGCACGAAGATGGGCGACTATATTGTCGCGTATGCGTTGCCGGATGACGCAAAATAAATGCAAAACGGCAACCTCGGTTGCCGTTTTTTATGTTTGTTCCCTCTCCCACCGGGCTGAGGGTTCCCCAGAAAAATGAAAAGCACGATGAAGTGTGATCTACTGGTTGCGCTAACAAATCAGAAGAGACCTCATCGTGCCTTTACAGACAGTCTGCCAGAAATTTTTCTCCGCGTCTTTACCGGACGTTCACAGCTTCCGGATTAATGTCCTTGTTTCCATGGCCGTTGCCCTCACGCACGGTGCGGATCTGACCCTGACCAGCCTTGGTCGCTCTCTTCCCGGCAGGGCGCACGTCAAAAATAAAATTAAACGTGTTGACCGTGCCCTGGGTAATACCGCCCTTCACCGGGATATTCCCCGTATTCAGCACCTGCTCACACATACCATCACCTCCCTGATGCCCTTCTGTGTGATTGCTGTCGACTGGACAGGCTGGCATGACAGGAACTGGTATCTTCTGCGGGCAAGCCTGGTCTGTAATGGTCGCTCACTGCCGCTTATGAGTGAGGTTGTCCCCGCAGAGCTGGCGCAGAACAGCGATGTACAGTGCCGCTTCCTTGACCGCCTGCATGATGCCATCCCGAAAGATAAAGCCGTCACCATCATTACGGATGCAGGCTTCCGGACAGACTGGTTCCGGCATGTCAGCCAGCTGGGCTGGAGCTTCACCGGCAGGGTCAGGGGCTGCATCAGCTTCCGGCTGGACGGAGATAAAAAATGGATGAAAATCAGTGAGCTTGAGGCTACCGGACAACCGGTCTGCGTGGGTTACGGTGTCCTGTCCCGTAAACCACGAACGCCCTGTTACGGCCGGTTCTATCTGCATAAGCGCCCTGACGCAGGGCGTCAGGGAAAAGGGGGGATGCCGAAAACACAGCGGGAACACCGCAGTAGCGCGCGGGAGCCCTGGCTGCTGTTCAGTAATGCAGAGGGACTGGAGCCGCACCAGATAATGGCCCTGTACAGCCGCAGAATGCAGATAGAACAAAACTTCCGGGACGACAAAAGTCCACGCTTCGGGTTCGGTCTGAGGCTGAGCCGGAGTCAGGGAAAAGGGCGACTGGAAGTGCTGAATATGGTCGCGGCAATGGCAAGCCTGGTGATGTGGCTGGCAGGTTACAGGGCAGAAAGGCAGTGTTTACACTGGCACTATCAGGCAAGCAGCATCAGGCACAGACGGGTTCTGTCATACCTGAGTCTGGCAGAAGAAGTCATCCGGCATGAGCCCGGGAAAGTAAGACGCCTGAATATAGTTAACGAGATGAAAAAGCTGGGAAAAGAGTACAGTAATATGGTCATGGTGACATGACCATATTACTGGGGATCCCTCAGCCCACCGGGAGAGGGCCAGGGTGAGGGCATCAGGCCGCACCTGCGAAATGTAGGCCGGGTAAGGCGAAGCCGCCACCCGGCTTTTTTATACGGTAAAACCCAGCATCATCCCCGTATCTTCATGCTCCAGCAGATGACAGTGCGCCATATAGGCAAACTCCTTTGGCGCCTCGTGGTCAAACTTCACCAGCACCTCGCTGACGCCGCCTTCCACTCTCACTGTATCTTTCCAGCCCGCGCGATGCGCATCCGGCGTTTTGCCGTTCTCTGAAAGAATACGGAACTGGGTGCCGTGAATATGGAACGGATGCAGCATCATGTCGCCTTCGCCTGAAATCACCCAGCGCTCAAACTGCCCTTTTGTAGCAGCAAACATTGGCGTGTTCATATCGAACGCTTTGCCGTTGATCATATTGGCATTGTGGAAATCAAACCCGTGACCGCCGTGATTCATACCGCCCATCTTGCCGTGATCCATGTTCATATGGCCCATCATCTGCCCGTGGTGCATCCCCACCATCGCCTGATCGCCATACTTTTTCATCAGCACCTGCATGCCCATCATGTCGAGCATCGGATCCATGGAGAGCTGCAGCTTACGTTGCGTAAGCCCAGCCAGCGACGGAAGTCCCGGCAGCGTGGTTAAGGTGTCCGGCAGCGTACCGGAGGCGGTGATCTGCAGCGGCTGAATACGTAAAACCGGGTACGGCTTATCGAATGGCGCAACGGCCATCCCCATCTGGCTGACCGGGAGCGTCACCAGGTCAAATGATTTACCGTCGCTGATGTCCACCAGCACCTCAAAGCGCTCGCCCATCAGCACAGGGAGTTCATTCACTTTGACCGGCTCAGGCAGCAGTCCTCCGTCGCTCGCCACGACGTACAGCGGACGATTATCGCTGGTGGCAAAGTTCAGCGAGCGCGCGTTGCATCCGTTGAGCAGACGTAACCGCAGCCAGCCTTTTGGTGCAGCGTGCTGGGGGTAGATCGCGCCATTGGTCAGCAGCGTATCGCCAAACCAGCCTACCGCCGCGGTCATCACATCCAGCTGATAATCAATCTGACCGTCTGTGGAGAATTTTTTGTCCTGCACAATGACCGGCACATCGTCGATACCCCACTGTTTGGGCAGACGCAGCAAGCGACTTTCGTCATCTTCAATCAGCACCAGGCCTGCCAGCCCCATGGCCACCTGATGGCCCGTTTTACCATGCTGATGCGGGTGGAACCAGCAGGTCGCCGCCCGCTGCTCGGGGGTAAAGGTCACGGTACGCTTCCCACCCGCTTTTATAATCCCTTGCGGGCCGCCGTCGACCTCACCCGGCACTTCCAGCCCGTGCCAGTGCAGCGTCGTCTCTTCTGCCAGCGTGTTGTGAATATCAACGGTGACGGCTTTTCCTCTGCGCAACTGCAACGCCGGGCCAAGCACATTGCCGTTATAGCCCCAGGTGGTGGCGTTATTTTTACCAAACGCCGTTTTACCGGACTGAACCACCAGCTGGATACGGCCACGGGCATCGGCGGTCAATAAATCAGGAATGGGTAAGGCAGGTCTGTCAGCCGCCAGAACCGCGCGACTCCACAGTGGTAATGCGCTGGCAACCCCCAACGCAACGGAATATTTTAGAAATTCACGACGTTGCATATTCATTTCCTTATTTCGTGCAGACGATCTTTTGAGCATAAACCCTCCCCTTACCGGAAGGTCAAGTTACGCGGCAATAATAAAGATCGTCGCACTGGCACCAAATATGCTAACGTTAATTTTCCGTGATGCAGTGGTAGAAGCAATGAAGACGTTTTTCAGGACAATTTTGTTCACCAGCCTGATGGCAATGTGTGCGAACAGCTATGCGCTCAGTGAAAATGAAGCGGAAGATATGGCCGATCTGACGGCGGTTTTTGTGTTCCTGAAAAATGATTGTGGCTACCAGAATTTACCCAACGGGCAAATTCGTCGCGCACTGGTCTTTTTTGCCCAGCAGAACCAATGGGACCTCAGCAACTACGACAGCTTCGACATGAAAGCGCTCGGTGAAGACAGTTACCGTGATTTAAGCGGTATTGGCATCCCAACGGCAAAAAAATGCAAAGCGCTGGCCCGCGATTCGCTTAGCCTGCTCGCCTACGTGAAATAACCTTCCCGACGCCTCTTGTTTCGCCTGGAACCGTGCAACCACGGTTATAGTTAGCTATCATGTTTCGCTCATTTTTCGTGAGTGTAACGGATGTTAACGAAGAGGAGTCTGCGTATGGCCGACCACACGTTGTGGCATGAAACACTGCATGACCAGTTTGGTCAGTACTTTGCCGTTGATAACGTGCTTTATCATGAGAAAACCGATCATCAGGATCTGATCATCTTCGAGAATGCCGCTTTTGGCCGCGTGATGGCGCTGGACGGCGTGGTGCAAACCACCGAGCGAGATGAGTTTATCTATCATGAGATGATGACCCACGTCCCGCTGCTGGCTCATGGTCACGCGAAGCACGTGCTGATTATCGGCGGCGGCGACGGGGCGATGCTGCGCGAAGTCTCCCGCCACCAGTCCATTGAAACCATCACCATGGTAGAGATCGACGCGGGCGTGGTCTCATTCTGTCGTCAGTACCTGCCTAACCATAATGCGGGTAGCTACGACGATCCGCGCTTTAAGCTGGTGATTGACGATGGCGTGAACTTCGTCAACCAGACGACCCAGACGTTTGACGTTATTATCTCCGACTGTACCGACCCTATCGGCCCGGGAGCCTCGCTATTTACCTCATCGTTCTACGAGGGTTGCAAGCGTTGTCTGAACCCTGGCGGTATCTTCGTGGCGCAAAATGGCGTCTGCTTCCTGCAGCAGGATGAAGCGCTCGACAGCCACCGCAAACTGAGCACCTATTTTGGCGATGTTAGCTTCTATCAGGCTGCCATTCCGACCTACTACGGCGGGATCATGACCTTTGCCTGGGCGACGGATAACGACGTCCTGCGTCATCTCTCCACGGAGATTATCCAGGCGCGCTTCCATCAGGCAGGTCTCCAGTGCCGTTACTACAATCCGGCGGTCCATACCGCAGCCTTCGCCTTGCCGCAGTACCTGCAAGATGCACTGTCCTCCCAGGGGGTGAACTAATTGAAAAAGCTTAAACTGCATGGCTTTAACAACCTGACCAAAAGCCTGAGTTTTTGTATTTACGATATCTGCTATGCCAAAACAGCGGAAGAGCGCGATGGCTACATCGCCTATATCGATGAACTCTACAATGCCAACCGACTGACCGAGATCCTGTCGGAAACCTGCTCTATTATCGGCGCAAATATTCTGAACATCGCCCGCCAGGATTATGAACCTCAGGGCGCTAGCGTGACCATTCTGGTCAGCGAAGAGCCGGTCGATCCTAAGCTTATCGACAAAACCGAACACCCGGGCCCGCTGCCTGAAGTGGTTGTCGCCCACCTCGATAAAAGCCATATCTGCGTGCACACCTACCCGGAAAGCCACCCGGAAGGCGGCCTGTGTACGTTCCGCGCCGATATTGAAGTATCCACCTGCGGCGTGATCTCCCCGCTAAACGCGCTGAACTATTTAATTCACCAGCTGGAATCCGATATCGTCACCATTGATTATCGTGTGCGTGGTTTTACGCGCGATATCAACGGCATGAAGCACTTTATCGATCACGAGATCAACTCCATTCAGAACTTTATGTCCGAGGACATGAAATCGCTGTACGACATGATGGACGTGAACGTGTATCAGGAGAACATCTTCCACACCAAGATGCTGCTTAAGGAGTTTGACCTTAAGCACTACATGTTCCACACAAAGCCAGAAGATTTAAGCGAAGAAGAGCGTAAGGTCATTACCGACCTGCTCTGGAAAGAGATGCGCGAAATCTACTACGGCCGCAATATTCCGGCCGTGTAAGACGCAGGTAAGCAGACAAAGAAGGAAAAGTGATGATTTTTCCTTCTTTATCATGCTGGTTATTTTCCTAAACAGTCGTTTGGGCCAGTATCATCGCTGCTTCCGTGCGGTTTCTGACTCCCAGTTGACGAAACAGGGCGTGAAGGTGATTTTTAACCGTTCCTTCCGCAATCCCAAGTACACGACAAATTTGCTTATTGCTATTTCCCTGAACAACAAGATGCAGAATCTCACGTTGTCGGGGTGATAGTGTGCACAGCGGGGATGGATAATTCTGCATGCGTATTAATTTATGTTCGCGCAGGCAACTATCCGGTAAATATATTCTCCCTTGCCGCACCCATTCAATTGCCTGCAATAACTCTTCCGACTCCATTTTCTTGGTTAAAATCCCTGCCGCACCACATTCCAGAAAATAAATCGGGTTGACATTATCCAGCCGTGAAAAATTCATCAACACTAAAATAGTGTCCGCCTGCGATTTTAGCTGGGTTAATAACGCTCTTTTTTTCTCTATTTCATAATCCGCATCCAGAATAACAACATCCGTCCTGACTTTTATTAAACCTTTCCAGACCTCATCTTCGGTATGTGCTGCTGTGATGTGTAATGCGGGCGCAAGTTCCGCCCAACGGCATCGGATGCCATGAATGAACAGCGGCAATTCATCATAAATAAGTATATTCATTGTCGTCCCACTTAAATAATCGTTATCTTGTTAGCGGCACTTAAACCCTTCAAACAAACCTTAAACAACGGTTGCTGCGGGATGAAAAGTAATAACACCAGGAGAAACTTTCAATTGCAGGAGTAATGCCGGTTTAATTTATTAAGCACAGCCCGTCTCATTTCGCCATGTAACTTTCGATACAGACCATTCCATACAGACACAATGATTTCCGAAAACATAACTTTAAGCGCATGGATGCTTTTTTAATCGATATCCATGATTAATGGGCAGACATATTCTGCTCCCCCCAAACATCGAGGAATGAATTATGCCAGATGCAAATGTTGATGCCGGATTTATTGGTTCAGTTATTAGTTCATTGCCGCTAGACAGTATGATTTCCGCGCCATTACAGGCAATGATTAAAGCCCAAACCCAGGCAGCCAAAAGTTATACCGATTTCTTATTAAGCGTCTGTATTAAAGATGGCAAAGCCGTTTCGGTACAGTTTGATTATGAGGAGACCCTCGTCGATGAGAAAGGCGTGACGACCGGTACGCAAACCAAAGTCATGCGTATTCCTCTGCTGGCGGCAGTGGTGCACCCCATCATCTGTATCGAAGAAGGGACCATCGACTTCGAGCTTGAGATCCATCAGAGCGCAGCCAGCAATGAAAGCAGCAGCCAGGAAGGCTCCCTGGAGGGCAAAATCGGCTGGGGTCCATTCTCCGTTAGCGTCAAGGGCAGCGTGAGCCATAAGTCAGAACAGACCCGTTCGACCGATACCCGTGCCAAATACTCCATCCACACCTCCGTTAAACGTCAGCCGATGCCGGAAGCACTTAGCCGCGTGGTCGATTATCTGACCAATGCTGCTACCAAACCGGCACAACGCGCTGGAGATCAACCCGCTGAGCTGCCTGCAACCAACAGTTCAGGTCTGATTACACCAGCACCAGCCCCAGCCGCGCCTGCTCAGGGGGGTAACGGCTAACCCGTACAACGCATTCAAACGCATTTATTACCCCTAACAGGTGTCCGGTTAACGGGCACCTGCCTGATGGAGAAAAAATATGCCTGATTCACGTCGATTCTGGTTCAGCCGTAAAACGCCCGGCGATGTAAAGCCTGAAGCCAGTACCGAACCCCCGGCAGATAAACCGATGACGGTATCGTCAGATCCCCCCTCTGCCGCAACTCCGTCTCCTTCTCCTGCCGGGGAGGAGGAGAACGCCGGAAGCAATGACGGAGGTGGCGGCGGGGGCGATGACGGAACGCCGCCGCCCCCTGCCGGCAACAAGGGCAACCACGCGATGGGATTAGATGCCCTGGTACAAGGGCTCCAGCACGCTGCCTTTAGCGCCAACCAGTATATGGCCCATCAGTACGTTGCCGTGCTCTCGCAGCTATTTGAGCAGGCCCCGGACGGCAGCTACAAACCCGACTATGCCGAGCTTCAGCTGGATGACGGGCATCGATTGAACGTACCGCTGGTGACACTTGCTCCACCGCGCAATCTGTCAATGGAGAGAATGAAGATGCGCCTGACCGTTCGCGGTGATGCCACAGAAGCCATCAGCACGCTGACAGGACAGGGAGAGCGGGGTCACTTCCACGTCACGATGGCGCCCCAGCCCCATGAGGGCAAAACGGACAGCCAGAACATTGATATTGAAATTGATTTTGTCGCTCAGGAACCGCCGGAAGCGGTGCTGCGGCTGCTTGATGAATTTATCCACCGTATGACCCCCGTCCCCGTAAAGGAGAATAGCCATGAGTAATGCCTTGAAAACAACCGGCAATGGCGGCATTGCCCTTATCAAACAGTACGAAGGCCTGCGTTTAACCACCTACAAAGACGCAGTCGGTATTCCGACTATCGGTTATGGTCACGTCGAAAACCCGATCCCGCCAGGCGGCACGCGGACCATCACCGCAGAAGCCGCAGAACAGCTCCTTCGTGATGACCTGCAGCGTTTTGAGCACGAGGTTAACAACATGCTGACTGTGGAGGTGACGCAGAACCAGTTCGATGCTCTGGTGAGCTTCGCCTTCAATCTGGGCCCGGCCAATCTGAAGAGTTCAACCCTGTTACGCAAAGTGAACAGCGGAGACGTTAACGGCGCCGCCGACGAATTTCTGAAATGGAACCATGCGGGTGGTCAGGTCCTGGCGGGCCTGACAGCACGTCGTAACGCTGAAAAAACTCTTTTTTTATCCTGATCAATCACGAGGTGTAAAATGACAATTCGAATTCTTTCCTGGCGTGCTGACTCCTTTACGCACGAGGCAGACGACGTGCGAAGTGCGGATAACGATCTTCTGACTCACGCCAAAGAGCGGATGGAGTTTCGTCTGAGCCAGGTTATTGCTGAGCTCGAAGCGGTGCTGGAAACTGACACCGGTAGCTGGGACCATACCTTTGTCACGCTTCCGGAATTTTTCTGGAATACCCGCTGGAGTAATGTGCTCAGTGAAGATGAACTCATGCAACTCGGTGACTTCTACATGGACCATGTCAGCGACTACGTTAACAGGCTGATTGATGCCTTCCCGGCCCGTTCCGGGGATCCCTCTTCTGCCATCACGTTTCTGGCGGGAACATGTGCCATCCTCTACCGCGACGATAAGGAGAGTGAGAAGACGCCCTGCCACGATCCCGTTTTTCACGCTGTGAATTGGCTGCTGTGCGGGCAGAATACCCGTAGCGATAAATCTCTGACGATGTGGCCAAAACGCTACGTTTCCACAATTGATTTCTTTCCTCAGGTGAACGGTCACGCGATCCCAGGTCATATTTCAGCCCAATTGCCGAATGGTCAAATCATTCATATTGGCAGCAACAGTGAAGTGTCGGCAGAATCAGTGCATGGGATCGTCATCACCGATTACTTCACCAATACTTATGCTGACGATAAGCCATTTAGCATTGATATCTGCCTGGATTATTTTACCCAGAAAGGTGTTCGCCCGGCGGGCTGGGAACAGCGGGTAGCGGAGCTGCGGAGTAAACAAAGTGACATTGATTTCCTGATAGCCTGCGGAATGCCGGCTGGCGATCCGCCGCAAAACCCTGGCGGCGTACAATTCCTTGTACGCAACGATGGTATGCCAGGCGTTTCCCAATGTCAGGCGTGGTCGTTCAGCGCCAGGGGGGCGTCACCCGTTGCGGCGACCAACCCGACCGCTAATTTTGTGAGATTTTTGCTGTAGAGCGATACCAGCGAATTCCCTCCGACACGCTTCGGAGGGAATTTCATTTATTTCTGTTTCATAAACTCCCGGTACGCCGCCACGACCTGCAGAAAGTCCTCCACGCCGCACAGCGACAGGCTCTCTTCGTCGTAGTAGCTCATCCCCTCTTCCATCTCGTCGCCCGAGAATTCCAGCTGGTTGGCCCGCACCATCACCTCTTCGCCATCCATCCACAGCGTGTATTCATGACCCGCACGTTGCCAGGAACGTTCACTGCCTTTTATCGTATTCGCCGCCTGTTCAACTTCATCAAGAAGCGCTAGATTTTCTTTCACTTCTTCGTTAAACCAGTGTCCAACGGCTTCGTGGCCCATCGACATACGCACTTTCACCACCCCGGTGATGTCGCGCAGAAATTCGTAATCCATAGTGTTTTCCTCTGCAAAGCCATTACGGTAATTATCGCAGCAGAGAGGAAGAAAAAAAGCGTGTGAGGTGGGAGGAATGAAAATAAAAAGGTGAGAGCAAGGCCCTGCGGCCTGATGCCCTCACCCCGGCCCTCTCCCATGGGAGAGGGTGCAAACACTAAAAACCGTCTCGTGGAGACGGTTTTGCTTTTATACCGCCGTCTGGAAGATCACCCCGTCAGCTTTCTCGGTGTACTGAGAGAGCTGGTCGAAGTTCAGATAGCGATAGGTATCCACCGCCGTCTTATCAACCTGAGCAACGAAGGTCTGGTACTCTTCCGGCGTTGGCAGTTTGCCAATCAGCGCCGCAACCGCCGCCAGCTCAGCAGACGCCAGGTAGACGTTCGCACCGGTACCTAAACGGTTCGGGAAGTTACGGGTAGAGGTGGAGACCACCGTCGCACCGTCAGCCACGCGCGCCTGGTTACCCATACACAGGGAACAGCCAGGGATTTCGATGCGCGCACCGCTCTTACCAAACACGCTGTAGTAACCCTCTTCAGTCAGCTGCGCCGCATCCATACGGGTTGGTGGCGCTACCCACAGGCGGGTTGGCAGCTGGCCTTTGTGAGTATCCAGCAGTTTACCGGCAGCACGGAAGTGACCGATATTGGTCATACAGGAACCGATGAACACTTCGTCGATCTTATCGCCCTGCACGTCAGACAGCAGACGCGCATCGTCAGGATCGTTCGGTGCACAGAGAATTGGCTCTTTAATGTCTGCCAGATCGATGTCGATCACCGCCGCATATTCTGCGTCAGCATCGGCTTCCAGCAGCTGCGGATCCGCCAGCCATTTCTCCATCCCCTGAATACGACGCTCCAGCGTACGACGGTCGCCGTAGCCTTCCGCAATCATCCACTTCAGCAGGACGATGTTAGAGTTCAGATACTCAATGATCGGCTCTTTGTTCAGCTTGATGGTACAACCCGCGGCGGAACGCTCTGCAGACGCATCGGTCAGCTCGAATGCCTGCTCAACTTTGAGGTCCGGCAACCCTTCAATTTCCAGGATGCGGCCAGAGAAGATGTTTTTCTTACCTTTCTTCTCAACGGTCAGCAGGCCCTGTTTGATGGCATACAGCGGGATAGCGTGAACCAGGTCGCGCAGGGTGATACCCGGCTGCATTTTACCTTTGAAGCGCACCAGTACCGATTCCGGCATATCCAGCGGCATCACGCCGGTCGCTGCGGCAAACGCCACCAGACCGGAGCCCGCCGGGAAGGAGATACCAATCGGGAAACGGGTATGGGAGTCACCGCCGGTACCAACAGTATCCGGCAGCAGCATACGGTTCAGCCAGGAGTGGATAACGCCGTCGCCCGGACGCAGGGAGACGCCGCCACGGTTCATAATGAAGTCTGGCAGTGTGTGGTGCGTGGTTACGTCAACCGGCTTCGGATACGCCGCCGTGTGACAGAAGGACTGCATGACCAGATCGGACGAGAAGCCCAGGCACGCCAGGTCTTTCAGCTCGTCACGGGTCATTGGACCGGTGGTGTCCTGAGAGCCCACAGAGGTCATCTTCGGCTCGCAGTAAGCGCCAGGACGGATACCGGCCACGCCGCACGCACGGCCAACCATTTTCTGCGCCAGCGAGAAGCCACGATTGCTTTCCGCTACGTCTTTCGCATGACGGAACACGTCTGAGTGCGGCAGACCCAGCGCTTCACGCGCTTTGGTGGTCAGGCCACGACCGATGATCAGCGGGATACGGCCACCGGCACGCACTTCGTCGATCAGCACATCGGTTTTCAGCTCGAAGCTCGCCAGCAGCTCGTTGGTGTCGTGGTTACGGACTTCACCTTTATACGGGTAAACGTCAATCACGTCGCCCATGTTCAGGTTAGAGACATCCACTTCGATTGGCAGTGCGCCAGCATCTTCCATGGTGTTGAAGAAGATTGGGGCAATCTTACCGCCCAGGCACAGGCCGCCACCGCGTTTGTTCGGCACATGCGGAATATCGTCACCCATAAACCACAGGACGGAGTTAGTGGCGGATTTACGGGAAGAACCGGTACCGACTACGTCACCGACGTAAGCCAGCGGGAACCCTTTTTTCTGCAACGCTTCGATCTGTTTGATCGGGCCGACAACGCCTGGCTGATCCGGCTCAATGCCTTCACGGGCGTTTTTCAACATCGCCAGAGCATGCAGCGGGATATCCGGACGAGACCATGCATCCGGTGCCGGAGAGAGGTCATCGGTGTTGGTCTCACCGGTGACTTTGAATACGGTAACGGTAATTTTTTCAGCCAGCGCAGGACGGTTCAGGAACCATTCGGCATCGGCCCAGGACTGCATCACCTGCTTCGCATAGACGTTGCCTGCTTTGGCTTTTTCTTCCACATCGTAGAAGTTATCGAACATCAGCAGCGTTGAAGAGAGCGCTTTAGCGGCAATCGGTGCCAGCTTGTCGTTATCCAGCGCGTCAATCAGCGGATGAATGTTATAACCACCCTGCATGGTGCCGAGCAGTTCAATGGCTTTTTCAGGAGTAACCAGTGGGGAGGTGGCTTCGCCTTTGGCGATAGCAGCAAGGAATCCGGCTTTTACGTAGGCAGCTTCATCTACGCCAGGCGGTACGCGGTTGATCAGCAGATCTAACAGGAATTCTTCTTCGCCCTTAGGCGGGTTTTTCAGCAGCTCGACGAGCGCGGCCATTTGGGTTGCATCTAACGGTTTGGGTACAATTCCCTCGGCGGCACGTTCTGCTACGTGCTTACGGTATTCTTCTAGCACGACGGTTCTCCTCGCTCTCATTGTCATATGCGGCGGGCGTTCTCTTCACGCTCCTGTGAGACAGCAGTTTGTAGGGTAAATGCCCGATACCGCGTCGGGCAGCATAGCAGGATTTCTGCACAGTGTTAATCCGTTTACAAAAAAGCAACATTAAAAAATTTGCTGAATCGTTAAGCATGGTGTAGAGGGCTGACGGGGGGAATGTTGGCAACAAAAAAACCGCCTGAAAGCGGTTTATTTGTTGCCTTGCGGTGGTAGCACACCGGGTTGGCAGATTTGCGGCAACACCAACGTGAAATATTGTGCATCACTCCCTGTGGGCTTGCAAGCTGCTATCACGATTTTGCGTAGCGCCTTCCCATTTCGTATGAAAGCCCATGTAATTGCATTTTTTGCCTTCTTCAGATCCATTGAATTGACTATTCTTCTCCGCGGCCTGCTCCGCTGGTGTAGCAACCAGTCACCGGGCCCGGGAGCAGTTCCGTCATCTACGCGGCAACATCAACTTGCCAGGTTCTGCCTTTCCCGGTGAAGAATGAACCCGCGTAGCCTGTACAGGAACGCACGCAATGGAGATGCGAATCACTGCGCTGATCGTTGCGCTCGGTTTACTGCTTACGGCACTGCACGGTGGCTGGAACATATCCGACATCACAGTGCTGTTTGTTGTCAACCTCGGCAACTAGCTGCTGGCCGCTCGCAAGAGCGGCCTTCTGAAATCCCAGCGGCTTTTCAGCTATCACATATAATTGTGTAATAAATACTCACACTCTTTATCCGGACGTACCGGCAGTTCCCCAACAAAAGTCAAAACAGTAAAAGGCGAGTGAATAATACTCACGCCAACCGTAACGCCTCACGGCACAGCGCCTGTCTCGTTGGAGTCATTTTATGAAGTTGCCCTTTAAACCACATCTGCTTGTTCTTCTGTGCAGTGCCGGGCTGTTTGCCGCCTCAGGCGTCATGTTTGTCAAAAGTCGAGCGACAGAGCCTGTCGTCCCCACTCCCGTCGCACAACAACCGGTAACCCCCGCAGCAGCGCAACCCGCCCCCGTCGTCGCCCCAGCCTATACGGCCGCGCAAATCGATCAGTGGGTTGCTCCCATCGCGCTCTATCCGGATGCCCTGCTGTCACAAATTTTAATGGCCTCGACCTACCCGGCCAACGTCATCCAGGCGGCGCAGTGGTCCAAAGACAACCCTAAAATGGAAGGAGACGCCGCTATCCAGGCCGTTGCCAGCCAGCCCTGGGATCCCAGCGTAAAATCGCTGGTCGCGTTTCCTCAACTGATGTCGCTGATGGGTGAAAACCCGCCGTGGGTACAAAATCTGGGGGATGCATTTCTCGCACAACCGAAAGATGTCATGGATTCCGTCCAACGCCTGCGCGCGCTGGCTCAAAAGACCGGCGCCTTACAATCGACGCCTCAGCAGACGGTCACCACCGTGACGAAACCTGCCCCGGCGAAATCGGCCACCAGCGAATCGACGACTTCCACCACGCCTGCCCCGACGGTGATCAAAATTGAATCCGCGGATCCGCAGGTCGTTTACGTCCCCACCTATAACCCCAATACCGTTTACGGTACCTGGCCAAACACGGCTTACCCGCCAACCTATCTTCCTCCTTCTCCGGGAGAGCAGTTTACGGACAGTCTGGTCAAAGGCTTAGGCTTCAGCCTGGGTGTGGCGACAACCTACGCCATCTTCAGCAACATCGACTGGGATGATGACGACGACTGGGACCACCATCATGACGATGACTGGAATCACGGCGGCTATAACCGCAACGGTGATAACAATATCAATATCAACGTTGAGAACTTCAACAAAATCAGTGGTCAACGCCTGACGGATGCCAACCGCACCTGGCAGCATAACCCGGCGTATCGGGAAGGTGTGCCCTACCCCACCAGCCAGCTTAATAACCGCTTCCATTCCACTAACACGGTAACGGGGCTCAGTTCTACGCAGCAAAAACCGGTTAACCGCGACAGCCAGCGTCAGGCGGCCCTGAGCCAGATGGAGAAATCGACGGGTAAAACCTTCCCGCAAACCGCGCGTCCGGGAACCAAAGATGCACAGCGCCAGGCTTCAGGCGAACAGTTGAAGCAGATATCCCAGCGCAACAACTACCGTGGCTACGACACCAGACCGCAAACGGCAAAGCGAACCACCTCGCAGCAGCGTGATAATCACCCTGCCGTAACCCAGCGACAGGAGAAACGGATCGCGCAGCCAGCCCAGCAACGCCATATCCCGCAGCGAACCAGCCAGCCTCGCGCAAATGCCTTGAGCGGCAACGACAGCCGCTCTGCCAACTGGCAAGCCCAGCAGCAACGGGGGGCGCAAAGCAGACAACTGGCTGCCCGTCATCAGCAGCCGCGTCAGGCCCCTGCCGGACGTGCTGAACACCGTGAATTCCGTCATCGTTAAGGGAGCCAACATGAAAAAGAATCTTGTCTGTGGAATGGTGTTGTTCATGATGTCCGCCGCTGCGATGGCACAGCAATCCTTCAGCACGCCCGCTCAGGCGACCGATGCGCTGGCGCATGCCATCAGTGAGCAGAATGAAACGGCAATGAACAATCTGCTTGGAGAGAACTGGCGCGATTTTCTGCCGCCTGAAGGGGCCGATCCTGATGCTGTCGATCGTTTCCTGCGCGACTGGAAGGTGCGGCACAACACGGTTATCGACGGTAATACGGCGCATCTGGTCGTCGGAAATAACGGCTGGCAGTTGCCCATCCCGGTTGTCAAAACCGCTGCCGGATGGCAATTCGATATCAAGGAGGGCGCCGAGGAGATCCTGACCCGCGAGATCGGGCGTAACGAGCTTGCCGCCATCGAAGCATTACATGCCTATGTGGATGCCCAGCAGAGCTATTTCGCCATGAATCAAAAATACGCGCAGAAAATTGTCAGCTCTGAAGGGAAAAAAGATGGTCTCTACTGGCCCGTTTCGCCGGGTGAAGCCCCCAGCCCGCTGGGGCCGGCCTTCAGCCCCAAAGAGCCCGGTGCAGGCTATCACGGCTATCGGTTCCGTATCCTGCCTGATGAGAAAGGCTTTGCGATGGTGGCATGGCCCGTCAGCTATGGCCAGACAGGCGTCATGAGCTTTGTGATAAACCAGGATGACAAAGTGTACCAGGCCGATCTCGGCAATGACTCTGAGCAGAAAGCCCAGGCGTTAACCGCCTATAACCCGGATAAAACCTGGCAGCCTGTGGCTCCCTGAATCCAGCACATAAAAAAAGCGGCCACAGGCCGCTTTTTTTGTCTGAAGAAACTTATTTCTTCTTCGCTTTCGCGTTTGGCAGGTCGGTGATGCTACCTTCAAACACTTCTGCCGCCAAGCCCACGGACTCGTGCAGAGTTGGGTGTGCGTGGATGGTCAGCGCGATGTCTTCCGCGTCGCAACCCATTTCGATCGCCAGACCGATTTCACCCAGCAGCTCGCCGCCGTTGGTACCGACAATCGCACCACCGATAACGCGGTGAGTCTCTTTGTCGAAGATGAGTTTGGTCATACCGTCTGCGCAGTCGGAAGCGATAGCACGGCCAGAAGCAGCCCACGGGAAGGTGGCGGTTTCGTAGCTGATGCCTTTCTCTTTCGCTTCTTTCTCGGTCAGACCGACCCATGCCACTTCTGGCTCGGTGTACGCGATAGATGGGATCACTTTCGGATCGAAGTAGTGTTTCATGCCGGCGATAACTTCAGCGGCAACGTGACCTTCGTGAACACCTTTGTGCGCCAGCATTGGCTGACCGACGATATCGCCGATAGCAAAGATGTGCGGCACGTTAGTGCGCAGCTGTTTGTCAACGCGGATGAAGCCACGGTCGTCCACTTCCACGCCAGCTTTGCCCGCGTCGAGGTTCTTACCGTTCGGCACACGGCCGATCGCCACCAGCACGGCGTCGTAACGCTGTGGTTCGGATGGCGCTTTTTTACCTTCCATGGAAACGTAAATACCGTCTTCTTTCGCTTCAACGGCAGTCACTTTGGTTTCCAGCATCAGGTTGAATTTCTTGCTGATACGCTTGGTGAAGACTTTAACGATGTCTTTATCCGCAGCCGGGATAACCTGGTCGAACATTTCAACCACGTCAATGTCTGAACCCAGTGCATGGTACACGGTACCCATTTCCAGACCGATGATACCGCCGCCCATAACCAGCAGACGTTTTGGAACGGTTTTCAGTTCCAGGGCATCGGTGGAATCCCACACGCGTGGATCTTCATGTGGAATGAATGGCAGTTCGATTGGACGAGAGCCCGCCGCGATGATCGCGTTGTCGAAGTTGATTACGGTTTTGCCGTTTTCGCCTTCCACTTCAAGGGTGTTCGCGCCGGTGAATTTACCCAGACCGTTAACCACTTTCACTTTACGGCCTTTCGCCATGCCAGCCAGACCACCGGTCAGCTGAGTGATAACTTTCTCTTTCCAGGTACGGATTTTATCGATATCGGTTTTCGGCTCGCCGAAGACGATACCGTGTTCAGCCAGCGCTTTGGCTTCTTCGATAACTTTCGCTACGTGCAGCAGCGCTTTAGAAGGGATACAACCTACGTTCAGACAAACACCACCAAGGGTGTTGTAACGTTCTACGATGACGGTTTCCAGACCTAAATCAGCGCAACGGAAGGCTGCAGAGTAACCTGCGGGACCTGCCCCAAGTACCACGACCTGAGTTTTGATTTCAGTACTCATCATGACCTCTTATTGATTTCCGGCGGTCCAGGTACTTGTCGCCCTTCATCCACCGGGACGTTCTATCCGCTCGCAGTTTACAAAATTGTTAACAATTTTGAAACAACAAACGGCTCACGAATTGTCGCTTTCGCCAATAACCTCACAAACCACATGAGATTAACAGAAAAAAGCCGGCCGACTGGCCGGCTTTTCACTTACATCACCAGGCGGCGAATGTCACTCAGCATGTTGTTGATGATGGTGATGAAACGCGCACCATCAGCACCGTCGATCACGCGGTGGTCGAAGGACAGAGAGATTGGCATCATCAGACGCGGCACGAACTCTTTGCCATTCCACACCGGCTCCATCGCGGACTTGGACACACCGAGGATAGCCACTTCCGGCGCGTTAACAATCGGTGCGAAGTGGGTAGTACCCAGGCCGCCGATGCTGGAGATAGTGAAGCAACCGCCCTGCATTTCGCCGGCAGTCAGCTTACCATCACGCGCTTTTTTGGAGATGGTGGTCAGTTCACGGGACAGCTCAGTGATGCTCTTCTTATTCACGTCTTTGAAGACCGGAACAACCAGACCATTTGGCGTATCAACCGCAACACCGATGTTGATGTATTTCTTCAGCGTCAGCTTCTGGCCATCTTCGGACAGGGAGCTGTTGAAGCGTGGCATCTGCTCCAGGGCAGCGGCAACGGCTTTCATGATGAAGACCACTGGGGTGAATTTCACGTCCAGTTTACGCTTCTCAGCTTCGGCGTTCTGCTGTTTACGGAACGCTTCCAGATCGGTGATATCGGTTTTGTCGAAGTGCGTAACGTGCGGGATCATGACCCAGTTACGGCTCAGGTTAGCACCAGAGATTTTCTGGATGCGGCCCAGTTCCACTTCTTCAATTTCACCGAACTTGCTGAAGTCCACTTTCGGCCATGGCAGCATGCCCGGGATACCGCCGCCTGCGGCTGCAGCTGGTGCAGCTTCAGCGCGTTTCACCGCGTCTTTCACATAAGCCTGAACGTCTTCGCGCAGGATACGACCTTTACGGCCAGTCCCTTTCACTTTCGCCAGGTTCACGCCGAATTCGCGCGCCAGGCGACGAATCAGCGGGGTCGCGTGGACGTAAGCGTCGTTTTCAGCGAACTCAGATTTGCTTTCCGCTTTTGCAGCAGGTGCCGCTGGTTTAGCAGCCTGAGCCGGTGCAGCAGCCGGTGCTGGAGCAGCCGCGGCAGCCGGAGCGGCTGCAGGCGCAGCGCCTTCCACTTCGAAGACCATGATCAGAGAGCCGGTAGAGACTTTGTCGCCGGTGCTGATTTTGATCTCTTTAACGGTACCCGCGAACGGCGCAGGCACTTCCATAGAGGCTTTGTCGCCTTCAACGGTGATCAGTGACTGTTCAGCGGCAACTTTGTCGCCCACTTTCACCATCACTTCGGTCACTTCGACTTCGTCACCGCCGATGTCAGGAACGTTAACGTCTTTCACGCCGCCTGCTGCTGGTGCAGCCGCTGGAGCCGGAGCTGCAGCCTGAGCTGGCGCAGCGGCAGGTGCAGCACCCGCCACTTCGAAGATCATGATCAGAGAGCCGGTAGACACTTTGTCACCGGTGTTGATCTTGATCTCTTTAACGGTGCCCGCGAACGGCGCCGGCACTTCCATAGACGCTTTA
The DNA here is from genome assembly GCF_050031465.1 of Enterobacter cloacae complex sp. 277I4. Taxonomy (NCBI): domain Bacteria; kingdom Pseudomonadati; phylum Pseudomonadota; class Gammaproteobacteria; order Enterobacterales; family Enterobacteriaceae; genus Enterobacter; species Enterobacter cloacae complex sp. 277I4. Next base: position 803,426 of record NZ_JBLGWC010000001.1, on the reverse strand, counting down.
TCGCCTTCTACGGTGATCAGAGACTGCTCAGCTGCAACGGTATCGCCCACTTTCACCAGGATTTCAGTGACTTCAACTTCGTCACCGCCGATGTCAGGCACGTTAACTTCTTTCGCTGCCGCGGCAGCTGCTGGAGCAGCGGCGGCCGGAGCGTCTTTCTTCTCTTCCTGCGCAGGTGCAGCAGCTGCTGCACCGTCGGCGGAATCGAAAATCATGATCAGTTTGCCAGTCTCGGTTTTATCGCCAACAGAGACTTTGATCTCTTTAACGATGCCAGCCTGAGGAGACGGGACTTCCATAGAGGCTTTGTCGCCTTCTACGGTGATCAGCGACTGTTCAGCTTCAACTTTGTCGCCTACTTTGACCAGGATCTCGGTGATTTCAACTTCATCAGCCCCGATGTCCGGTACATTGATTTCGATAGCCATTATTCTTTTACCTCTTACGCCAGACGCGGGTTAACTTTTTCTGCATCGATGTTGAATTTGGTAATTGCGTCCGCAACCACTTTCTTATCGATTTCGCCACGTTTAGCCAGTTCGCCCAGTGCTGCTACAACCACGTAAGAAGCATCAACTTCGAAGTGGTGACGCAGGTTTTCGCGGCTGTCAGAACGACCGAAGCCGTCAGTACCCAGTACGCGATAATCATCAGCTGGAACGTAAGTACGAACCTGCTCAGCGAACAGTTTCATATAGTCAGTAGACGCCACCGCTGGCGCGTCGTTCATCACCTGAGCGATGTACGGAACGCGTGGGGTTTCCATTGGGTGCAGCATGTTCCAGCGCTCACAATCCTGGCCATCACGCGCCAGTTCAGTGAAGGAGGTCACGCTGTACACGTCGGAACCCACACCGTAGTCTTTCGCCAGGATCTGCGCTGCTTCACGAACGTGACGCAGAATAGAACCGGAGCCCAGCAGCTGAACTTTACCTTTGCTACCTTCAATGGTTTCGAGTTTATAGATACCTTTACGGATACCTTCCTCGGCACCTGCTGGCATTGCCGGCATGTGGTAGTTTTCGTTCAGGGTGGTGATGTAGTAGTAAATGTTCTCTTGCGCTTCGCCGTACATGCGCTGCAGACCGTCATGCATGATGACTGCCACTTCGTACGCGTAAGACGGGTCGTAAGAGATACAGTTAGGGATAGTCAGAGACTGAATGTGGCTGTGGCCATCTTCGTGCTGCAGACCTTCACCGTTCAGGGTCGTACGACCGGAAGTACCACCAATCAGGAAGCCGCGAGCCTGCTGGTCGCCTGCCTGCCAGCACAGGTCACCGATACGCTGGAACCCGAACATGGAGTAGTAAATGTAGAACGGGATCATCGGCAGGTTGTTGGTGCTGTAGGAGGTCGCAGCAGCCAGCCAGGATGCGCCTGCGCCCAGCTCGTTGATACCTTCCTGCAGGATCTGACCTTTCTCGTCTTCTTTGTAGTATGCAACCTGCTCACGGTCCTGCGGGGTGTACTGCTGGCCGTTCGGGCTGTAGATACCGATCTGACGGAACAGACCTTCCATACCGAAAGTACGCGCTTCGTCAGCGATGATTGGCACCAGACGATCTTTGATCGACTTGTTCTTCAGCATCACGTTCAGGGCACGAACGAAAGCGATAGTGGTGGAGATCTCTTTGTTCTGCTCTTCCAGCAGCTGAGAGAAGTCTTCCAGCGCTGGCAGTTCCAGTTTCTCGGTGAAGTTAGGCTGACGAGCTGGCAGGTAGCCTTTCAGCGCCTGACGACGTTCGTGCAGGTACTTGTACTCTTCAGAACCTTCCGGGAAGGTGATGTAAGACAGGTTTTCTACCTGCTCATCGGTCACTGGCACGTTGAAGCGGTCGCGGATGTAGCGCACGCCGTCCATGTTCATTTTCTTAACCTGGTGAGCGATGTTTTTACCTTCTGCGGTATCACCCATGCCGTAACCTTTGATGGTGTGGGCCAGGATTACAGTCGCTTTACCTTTGGTTTCGCGCGCTTTTTTCAGTGCAGCGTAGATTTTCTTCGGATCGTGACCACCACGGTTCAGCGCCCAGATCTGCTCGTCAGTCCAGTCTGCAACCAGTGCGGCGGTTTCAGGATATTTGCCGAAGAAGTGCTCACGAACGTAGGCACCGTCTTTGGATTTGAAGGTCTGGTAGTCACCGTCAACGGTTTCGTTCATCAGCTGGATCAGTTTACCGCTGGTGTCTTTACGCAGCAGTTCGTCCCAACGGGAACCCCACATTACTTTGATAACGTTCCAGCCAGCACCTGCGAAGATGCCTTCCAGTTCGTTGATGATCTTACCGTTACCGGTTACCGGACCATCCAGACGCTGCAGGTTACAGTTGATGATGAAGCACAGGTTGTCCAGCTTCTCACGGGTAGCGATGGTGATCGCACCTTTAGATTCTGGCTCATCCATCTCACCGTCGCCCAGGAAGGCGTAAACGGTTTGCTCAGAGGTATCTTTAAGACCACGGTGTTCCAGGTACTTCAGGAATTTCGCCTGATAGATTGCACCGATTGGGCCCAGACCCATGGATACGGTCGGGAACTGCCAGAATTCAGGCATCAGTTTAGGGTGCGGGTAAGAAGACAGACCTTTACCGTGAACTTCCTGACGGAAGTTGTTCATCTGCTCTTCAGTCAGACGACCTTCCAGGAATGCACGTGCATAGATGCCCGGAGAGATGTGGCCCTGGAAGTACACCAGGTCGCCGCCGTCTTTCTCGTTAGCAGCACGGAAGAAGTGGTTGAAGCACACTTCGTAAACGGTCGCAGAGGACTGGAAGGACGCCATGTGGCCACCCAGCTCCAGATCTTTCTTGGACGCACGCAGAACGGTCATGATGGCGTTCCAGCGGATGGCAGAACGGATACGGCGTTCCAGATCCAGATTGCCCGGGTATTCCGGTTCGTCTTCAACGGCAATCGTGTTTACGTAGTTGCTAGCCCCTGCACCTGAAGCAACCTTCACGCCGCCTTTGCGGGCTTCAGAAAGCAGCTGATCAATCAGATACTGAGCGCGCTCAACACCTTCTTCACGGATGACCGATTCGATCGCCTGTAGCCAGTCGCGAGTTTCGATCGGATCCACGTCATTTTGGAGACGTTCTGACATGGGGGTATTCCTTATCTATCTAATACGTTGATTTGTCTGGAACCTGTCCCATTGTATTTTCGTCAGAAAACACAATAAGACAGGTTCTGCGTTTAGTTGCCGCGCTCTAAAAGTACCTGGCGCTTAATCCTTTCGTTGCTGTATGCGGCGTAATGAACGTTCGCGACGCGATTGTTCTCGGCTGCGGTCCAGCAAGATTTCCTCAATGAAAGCCAGATGTCGGTGCGACGCTTCGCGCGCCTGCTCCGGTTCCCCGGCCATTATCGCCTCGAATACTCGGGTGCGATGGTTGCTTACCAGCGGGAGCATGTCCCGACGGGCATACAACAATTCAAAATTTTGACGAACGTTCTGGGCCAGCATCGGCTCCATGCAGCGTAGCAGATGGAGGAGCACTACGTTGTGTGCCGCTTCGGTGACGGCAATCTGATACTGGACGACGGCATTGGACTCGGCGTCTAAATCGCCGGACTGCTGTGCCCGTTCAATGGCCTGATGCAGTTCGCGGATACGCACGCGATCTTCATCAGTGCTGCGAAGGGCGGCGTAATAGGCCGCGATACCTTCAAGCGCGTGACGGGTCTCAAGCAGATCAAACTGGGATTCTGGGTGGTCAGAGAGAAGTTCTACCAGCGGATCGCTGAAGCTCTGCCACAGGCTGTTTTGAACAAAGGTTCCGCCGCCCTGGCGACGAAGCAGCAAGCCCTTTGCTTCGAGGCGTTGAATCGCCTCACGCAGAGAGGGGCGGGATACGTCGAACTGTTTAGCCAGCTCGCGTTCTGGCGGAAGTTTCTCACCCGGGCGCAGTGTCCCCTCGAGGATTAAAAACTCCAGCTGCTGCTCAATCACATCGGATAGTTTTGGTTGGCGAATTTTGCTGTAGGCCATATTCCCTGTCTTACGCCTTTTTGCCCGGAGTCAATTGGTCTTACCAATTTCAAGTTCGTATCGCTAAAGTAACAAAGTATTCACCTTCTGTCCATATTGGTTTTGATTGAAATCAGTAAACCCTGCACATTTTAACAACCTTACAGAAATAACGTTTCAGAAATGTAACTTTGCACAAATGAGCTGATTACTACCAAAGAGGGAGTTTTAACCATAATGAAACGAGGGTTTTTGCAATCTGAAGCGATTCAACAACGCAAAAAATGAAAATTCGCCCACTTTTAAGGCATTTCTATTCTATAGGTTGGGGTAGTAAGAATTAACGGTGCGATTTACAAATGCTTTATTTTTATTCAACTCGTCATCAGCCCTTCATAAAGCAGGTGCATTCACAGGCGCTTACCACTATTCTTGCGCTTAAGGAAGACATCTCCGCTTTTTTCGGTCTTATTAACCGTAAAGAAATAAATACAGAAAACGGATATTCATAATTACACACGCACAGCGTGAACATAACAACCACACACGAGGTTTCAAATGGAAGCTCAACAGCACGGCGATCAGCTAAAGCGCGGCCTTAAAAACCGCCATATACAGCTCATCGCATTGGGTGGTGCTATCGGCACAGGCCTGTTTCTGGGAAGCGCATCCGTCATCCAGTCGGCCGGTCCAGGCATTATTTTGGGTTACGCTATCGCAGGTTTTATTGCGTTTCTGATCATGCGCCAGTTAGGTGAGATGGTCGTTGAAGAGCCGGTTGCAGGCTCGTTCAGCCACTTTGCCTACAAATACTGGGGCAGTTTTGCCGGTTTCGCTTCCGGCTGGAACTACTGGGTGCTTTACGTTCTGGTGGCCATGGCAGAACTGACCGCCGTGGGGAAATACATTCAGTTCTGGTATCCCGAGATCCCAACCTGGGTTTCTGCGGCAGCGTTCTTCGTCATTATCAACGCCATCAACCTGACCAACGTAAAAGTGTTCGGTGAGATGGAGTTCTGGTTTGCCATCATCAAAGTCATTGCCGTGGTGGCGATGATTATCTTTGGCGGCTGGCTGCTGTTCAGCGGCAACGGTGGCCCACAGGCCACGGTGCGTAACCTCTGGGAGCAAGGTGGATTCTTGCCTCACGGGATGACCGGTCTGGTGATGATGATGGCCATTATTATGTTTTCCTTCGGGGGGCTGGAGCTGGTGGGGATCACCGCCGCTGAAGCCGACAACCCGGAGCAAAGCATCCCGAAAGCGACGAATCAGGTTATCTACCGAATTCTGATCTTCTATGTGGGTTCACTGGCCGTTCTGCTCTCGCTGCTGCCGTGGACACGCGTCACGGCCGACACCAGCCCGTTCGTCCTTATCTTCCACGAACTGGGCGATACCTTCGTGGCGAATGCGCTCAATATCGTCGTGCTGACGGCGGCGCTTTCCGTGTACAACAGCTGCGTGTACTGCAACAGCCGCATGCTGTTCGGCCTTGCGCAGCAGGGTAACGCACCAAAAGCCCTGCTGAACGTCGATAAGCGCGGCGTGCCGGTCAATACCATCATTGTTTCGGCTATCGTGACGGCGCTTTGCGTGCTGATTAACTACATGGCCCCCGAATCGGCGTTTGGCCTGCTGATGGCCCTGGTGGTCTCGGCTCTGGTGATTAACTGGGCGATGATCAGCCTGGCGCACATCAAGTTCCGCCGCGCTAAACAGCAGCAGGGCGTAACCACACGCTTCCCTGCCCTGCTCTATCCGCTGGGTAACTGGGTTTGCCTGCTGTTTATGGCGGGCGTGCTGGTGATTATGCTGCTCACCCCAGGCATGGCGATTTCCGTTTACCTGATCCCGGTCTGGATTGCGATCCTCGGCGTGGGGTATCTGGTAAAACAGAAAAACGGTAAAACCGTAAAAGCACATTAATAGCCCTCCAGCTCAGCACTCGTTTCGCGGGTGCTGAGCGTTTGTTACCTTCCTCACAAATTCACCTCGTCAACCGCTTTATCCATATCACCGCCCTGATACTGCAACGCATATATCGATTAGCCAGCAAATAATTCTCTCCATACCGTCACCCGGAGAGCAGTCAATGGATAACAATAAACTGTCAGTAAAAGAGAAGATCGGCTATGGGATGGGCGATGCAGGATGCAACATCATCTTCGGCGCCATCATGTTGTTTGTTAATTATTTTTATACCGATATTTTTGGGCTGGCACCTGCGCTGGTCGGCGTGTTGCTGCTGTCTGTGCGCGTCATTGATGCCGTTACGGACCCGATCATGGGGGCCATCGCGGACCGTACCCGCAGTAAATATGGGCGGTTTCGTCCATGGCTTTTGTGGATTGCGTTCCCCTATGCGCTGTTCAGTATCCTGATGTTCACCACACCAGACTGGAGCTATAACAGCAAAGTTATCTATGCCTTTGTGACCTACTTCCTGCTCTCGTTAACCTATACGGCCATCAACATTCCCTACTGCTCGTTGGGCGGCGTGATCACCAATGACCCAAAAGAGCGCGTGGCCTGCCAGTCCTATCGCTTTGTGATGGTGGGTATTGCCACGCTTTTACTGTCGCTCACGCTCCTGCCGATGGCGGACTGGTTTGGTGGCGATAACAAAGCCAAAGGCTACCAGATGGCGATGACCGTGCTGGCGCTGATTGGTACCTGTATGTTCCTGTTCTGCTTCGCCACCGTGCGCGAGCGCGTACGTCCGGCGGTGCAGACCCATGATGAGCTAAAAAACGATCTGAAGGACGTGTGGAAAAACGACCAGTGGGTACGCATTCTGCTGCTGACCCTCTGCAACGTCTGCCCGGGCTTTATCCGCATGGCGGCCACCATGTATTACGTCACCTGGGTAATGGGCCAGAGCACTCACTTTGCCACCCTGTTTATCAGCCTGGGCGTGGTGGGGATGATGCTCGGCAGTATGCTGGCGAAAGTGCTGACCGACCGCTGGTGTAAACTGAAAGTGTTCTTCTGGACCAACATCGTGCTGGCGCTGTTCTCCTGCGCGTTCTATTTCTTCGACCCGAAAGCGACCGTCACCATCGTGGTGCTCTACTTCCTGCTTAACATTCTTCACCAGATCCCATCTCCGCTGCACTGGTCATTGATGGCCGATGTGGACGACTATGGCGAGTGGAAAACCGGTAAACGCATCACCGGGATCAGCTTCTCGGGCAATATCTTCTTCCTCAAGCTGGGGCTGGCGATTGCTGGCGCGATGGTGGGCTTCCTGCTCTCCTGGTATGGCTACGACGCCGGTGCGAAAGCGCAAAGTGCAGAGGCCATTAACGGGATCGTTCTGCTGTTTACCGTGATCCCGGGTGTGGGGTATTTGATCACTGCGGGCGTAGTGCGACTGCTGAAAGTGGATCGGGAAACCATGAAACAGATCCAGCTCGACCTGGAGAAACGCCGCACCAACTACAGCGAACTGAACGCCTGGCAGGAAACGAGAGCCGAAACAAAAGAAGGAACGCCACATGCATAACTGGCCTAACCCGTTTATAGAACAACGCGCTGACCCGTACATTCTGCGTCATGAAGGGCAATATTATTTTATCGCCTCCGTGCCGGAATACGACAGGCTGGCGATCCGCCGGGCAGCGTCGCTGGAAGGTTTGCGCAGTGCCGACGAGGTGGTCGTATGGCGCAAACCGGAGACCGGCCCAATGAGCCAGCTTATCTGGGCACCGGAACTGCATCATATCGACGGTAAGTGGTACATCTATTTTGCCGCCGCGCACACCCAGGCGCTGGATGGTCTGGGCATGTTCCAGCACCGCATGTTTGTGCTGGAGTGTGCCGACCGCGACCCGCTAACCGGCACGTGGACTGAAAAAGGCCAGGTAAAAACGCCATTCGACACCTTTGCGCTGGACGCGACCACGTTCGTGCATCAGGGGAAACGCTGGTATCTGTGGGCGCAAAAAGCCCCGGATATCTCCGGCAACTCCAATCTCTATTTATGTGAAATGGAGAACCCGTGGACGCTGAAAGGCGAGCCGGTGATGCTCAGTAAACCGGAATATGACTGGGAGTGTCGGGGCTTCTGGGTCAACGAAGGCCCGGCGGTGCTGTTCCACGGCGACAAGTTGTTTATCAGCTATTCCGCCAGCGCGACCGACGAGAACTACTGCATGGGACTGCTGTGGACAGAGATCAATGCCGATCCGCAAAATCCTGCGAACTGGCACAAGGCCTCGCGCCCGGTCTTCGTCACCAGCTACGAAAACCGCCAGTATGGGCCAGGCCATAACAGCTTTACACAAACGCCGGAAGGAGAAGATGTGCTGGTGTATCACGCGCGAAATTACACCGAAATTGAAGGCGATCCGCTTTATGATCCCAATCGTCATACCCGCCTGAAGCTCGTCCGCTGGCACGAAAACGGGATGCCTGATTTTGGCATCCCGCCTGCAGATACGCCGTAACCGCTACGGCACGCGGGTTCAGACCAGCGTGCCGTAAATGGTCAGCAACGCCACGATAACGACCACCACAAACGACGTTTTCTTCGCCATCGAGACCGCCGCTTTCGGCGTTTCTATCTTGTCGGTATGCGGCTCACGCGCCAGTGAGAACTGCGCCAGGCGTGTCAGCACCTGGTACTGCGAGGTATGACGGTCGCCAAGCGACGCGAACCACGCCGGGAGCGCTTTTTCGCCGTGGCCAATAAGCGCGTAGACCACACCCACCAGACGAACCGGAAGCCAGTCGAGCACGTGCAGGATCGCATCAATGCCGGAGAGCAAACGTTCATGCGGGGTGAGATAGCGGGCAAGCCAGGTCTGCCAGGCGCGCAGGAACGCATATCCCATCAGCAGTACCGGTCCCCACGGGCCACCCACCACAAACCAGAACAGCGGCGCCAGGTAGTAGCGGAAGTTAATCCACAGCAGCGCGTTTTGCAGTTCACGCAGGAACTCGCGTTCATCGCAATCCGGCGGCACGCCGTGGATCATCGTCAGCTCGGTGGCCATGGCGCTACGTGCATGCGCATCATCACGGGAAGCGGCTTTCAGATAAGCGTGATAGTGCATACGCACCTTGCCTGCGCCAATACACAGCACGCCGAGCAGGATCCACACCACCAGTAGCGGCACGTTGAAAAAGAGGCCGTATAACGAGCGCAGCAGCAAGAACGTAATCACCATCACGCCCGCGGTCATCAGCAGCGTACGCAGCATGGAAAAATGGTTAATCCGGCGGAAAAGCACCTCCAGCCGGTGATCCAGATGCCAGTGCTCACCGAGTTTGAACAAGCGTTCAGCGATGATAACCAGCAGCATGGTAAACAACGTCATGTTATCTCCTTATTCTGACGACGCGGTAAGCATGGCGCGAAACCGGGGCCAGTCAAATGCAGGCCCAGGATCGGTTTTTCGCGCCGGGGCGATATCACAGTGTCCCGTAATGTTCTCTGCAATCGCTGGGTAAAGCCTGATGAGCGTTTGGGTGATATCCGCCAACCGCTGGTACTGTGCATCGGTATAAGGGGTGGTGTCCGTGCCTTCCAGTTCAATCCCAATAGAGAAGTCATTGCAACGCTCGCGCCCCTGATACATCGAGACACCCGCATGCCAGGCGCGCTTATCAAAAGGAACATACTGAACCACTTCGCCATCGCGACGGATCAGGCAGTGCGCCGATACGCGCAGATGCGCAATCTCAGCAAAGAAAGGATGGGCATCGGGATCTATCGTTCCCGTGAATAACGCATCGATCCACGGACCGCCAAACTCACCCGGCGGGAGACTAATGTTATGAACCACCAGCAGTGTGGGCTTTTCATCCTCCGGGCGGCCATCGTGGTGCGGCGAGGGTACACGCCGCGCATCCACCAGCCATCCCTCTTCTAACAACATGCTGGAACTCCTTATGTATGGTGCTGTTACTCGGTTCAGAGTAGCATGTTTCAATATTATGATTCGTTACCAATTTGGAGTTTTATCATGCCGCCTCGCCGCTACAACCCCGACCACCGACGTGAAGCGCTTCTGGAACGTATTAATATGGATATTCCGGCAAGCGTTGCCCATGCTTTGAAAGAAGATCTGGGCGGTGACGTCAGCGCGGACAACGATATTACCGCACAATTATTGCCGAAAGAGACACGCTCACACGCCGTGATCATCACCCGTGAAGATGGCGTGTTTTGCGGCAAGCGCTGGGTTGAAGAGGTCTTTACTCAACTGGCTGGCGATGAGGTGCAAATCACCTGGCATGTTGAAGACGGTGACGCCATTACCGCAAACCAGCCGCTGTTTGAGCTTGAAGGCCCGTCCCGCATGCTGCTGACCGGTGAACGTACCGCGCTTAACTTTGTGCAGACCCTTTCAGGGGTGGCAAGTGAAGTGCGTCGTTACGTTGACCTGCTGGCCGGTACCCATACGCAACTGCTGGACACCCGTAAAACGCTGCCAGGTCTGCGCACGGCATTAAAGTACGCGGTGCTTTGTGGCGGGGGAGCCAACCACCGTCTGGGGTTGTCCGACGCCTTCCTGATTAAAGAGAACCACATTATTGCCTCTGGCTCCGTGCGTCAGGCGGTGGAGAAAGCCTTCTGGCTGCACCCGGATGTGCCGGTTGAAGTGGAAGTTGAAAACCTCGAAGAGCTGGAGCAGGCCATCAAGGCCGGTGCCGATATCATCATGCTCGATAACTTTGAAACAGCACAGATGCGCGAGGCGGTGAAGCTCACCAACGGCCAGGCACAGCTCGAAGTTTCAGGGAACGTCACCTTCGAAACGATCCGTGAATTCGCCGAAACCGGCGTGGACTACATTTCTGTCGGGGCGCTGACCAAGCACGTTCGCGCCCTCGATCTCTCCATGCGCTTCAAATAACGTCGTCTCCCCTCTCTGCCTGGAGAGGGGAAATTTCAGCCCTCCTCGCAATCTCTCTGTTCTTCTCTGCAAGTAAGTACAAATTCCCTGAACGCCGCTTCACGTTCCATTTTTTGCCCCTCGTCTGCTTTTTTCCCCGCTGTCAGAGTAGCGCCACTTAACCCTGAGGAGCAGATATGAACAGACAACAAGGCTTCACGCTCATTGAGCTGATGGTGGTAATCGGCATTATTGCCATCCTGAGCGCCATTGGTATTCCCGCCTACCAGAACTACCTGCGAAAAGCGGCCCTGACCGACATGCTGCAAACGTTCGTGCCCTATCGCACGGCGATTGAACTTTGTGCCCTGGAACATGGCGGCGTGACGAGCTGCGACGGCGGCAGTAACGGTATCCCTTCTCCAACGACAACACGCTATGTCTCGGGAATGAGCGTGACGCAGGGCGTCGTGTCGTTAACCGGGCAGGAGAGCCTTAACGGACTTGAGGTGGTGGTGACGCCGCAATGGAGTAGTGGCAACGGTATGACGGGCTGGAAACGTAGCTGCAATATCAGCAATGACGGTGCGCTCAAAGAGGCCTGCGAAGATGTTTTCCGTTTCGACAGTAACTGACAGGAGCGGATAATGAATTCAGATCAACTCGTCACCCTGTGCCAACGCCACCATGCTTTGCTGCTGACCAGCGACGCTGACATGATTAGCATCGCCGTCGTGGGAAATCCCGCCGCTGAAATGATGGAAGCGCTACGTTTCGCCACGCAAAAACGTATTGATATTGAATGCTGGACAGCGGAGCGCATGGAAAAACACCGGCAGTTAACCGCGCAATCACACCTCCCGGTTGTTTTAACGCCGCACAACACGGTGGATATTCTCAACCACACCCTGCAGCAGGCGATAAACCAGCGCGCATCTGACATTCATATCGAACCGATGGGGGATATCTGTCAGGTCCGCTTGCGTGTTGACGGTGTGCTTTGCCCGCTGCCTCCGCTTTCTGCAGCGGTGGCAAATACCCTCACCGCTCGCTTAAAAGTGCTGGGCCAACTGGATATTGCGGAGCGCCGTTTACCACAGGATGGTCAATTTACGATTGAACTGGCAAGCGAGCCGGTCTCTTTTCGCATCGCCACGCTTCCCTGCAGCGGCGGAGAGAAAATTGTGCTGCGCCTGCTGCATCAGGTTCATCAGGCGCTGGAACCCGAAAAACTGGGAATGAGTGCGAAACAGCTGGCCCGCTTTAACGAGATCCTCCATCAACCGCAGGGGCTGATTTTGGTCACGGGCCCCACTGGCAGCGGAAAAACGGTCACGCTCTATAGCGCATTGCAGGCGCGTAATACCCCTGACGTTAACATCTGCAGCGTGGAAGATCCGATCGAGATCCCGCTTGCGGGGCTGAACCAAACGCAGATTAATCCCCGTGCGGGCTTAACCTTTCAGAGCGTTCTGCGGGCGCTCCTGCGCCAGGATCCGGACATCATTATGGTAGGCGAAATCCGCGATAGTGAAACGGCAGAGATTGCCATTAACGCCGCACAGACCGGGCATCTGGTGCTGTCGACGCTGCACACCAACTCCACGACGGAAACCGTCATTCGCCTGCAGCAGATGGGAGTCGCACGCTGGATGATCTCCTCTGCGCTTTCGCTGGTGATTGCCCAGCGACTGGTGCGTCGTCTGTGTCCTCACTGTCGGCAGGAAGCCAACAGCCGCGCAGAATTACCGCGCACCGTATGGCCCCGGCCGCTTCCTCGCTGGCAACCTGGCGGCTGCGATCGCTGCTATCACGGCTTTTATGGCCGCGTCGCCATTTTTGAAGTCCTCGCCATCGACACCACGCTCCGGCAGGCCATCGCCAGTGGCGCCTCGATAGAGGTCATCGAAGCCAGCGCCCGTCAGGCGGGAATGACATCGTTATTTGAGCAGGGTTGTCTGGCCGTTGAGCAAGGACTGACCTCGCTCGAAGAGTTGCTGCGCGTGCTGGGAATGCCCAATGAGTGTTAATCATCTCTGGCGCTGGCGGGCGCTATCCAGTGAAGGCGAATCTCTGTGTGGGGTGCTGTGGGCGCCAGATCGCGAAACGGCCTTCGTCAGGCTGATGCGTAAAGAGTTACACCCACTTTCGCTCACCCGATGCTCGCTGACGCACCGCTGGCAACCCCATCATTGCTATGAGATGTTTCGCCAGCTTGCCACGCTGTTGCAGGCTGGCCTGACGTTATCGCAAAGTCTGCAAATGCTGGCCGAGCAGCATCCTGTCAAACACTGGCAGGCGCTGCTGGAAAACATGAATGATGATCTGAGCGAGGGATGCGCCTTTTCAGAGGCGCTGAAGCGATGGCCTGCGGTATTTAGCCCACTGTATGTCTCGATGGTAAAAACAGGTGAGCTAACGGGGAAGCTGGAAACGTGCTGCCGCCAGCTCGCTCAGCAGCAACAATCCCAGCAGCAACTCACGGCAAAAGTGAAGAAGGCGTTGAGCTATCCGACGATCATCCTGGCGCTGGCCGTTCTGGTCGTTCTGGCCATGGTCACCCTGGTCTTGCCGGAGTTCGCGGCCATCTACAAAACGTTCAATACTCCCCTGCCGCTGCTGACACAGATGGTCATGGGCCTGTCGGCGTTTATCCAGACATACGCCATCGCCCTGTTCGTGCTGCTGCTTATTCCCGTGGCCATCGCCTGGGCGCTGCGACAGGATCCGCGCTGGCAACGTATCCTGATGCATATTCCCGTGACGGGAAGGCTGGCAAGAGGGCAAAAACTGGGGCAGATCTTTACCGTACTGTCACTCACGCAGCAGGCGGGCATCCCCTTTTTACAGGGATTACAGAGCGCGGAAGAAACTGTTGATAGCCGGTACTGGCAAGGTATATTGCGCAGCGTTCGTGGGGACATTGAACAAGGCTTTACCGTCTGGTCTTCATTTCAGAAAGCGGCCGTCTTTACCCCGCTGTGCATTCAACTCATACGCACCGGGGAAGTCTCTGGGTCACTCGACATTATGCTGGAAAACCTTGCCCGCCATCATACGGAGCAAACCTTTCAACTGGCAGATAATCTGGCCGCGCTTCTGGAGCCAGTGCTGCTGATTGTGACAGGGGTGATTATCGGTACGCTGGTGGTGGCGATGTATCTGCCCATTTTCCATCTCGGGGATGCAATGAGCGCGGGATAACGCTGGCGTACGGACATACGCCAGCAGAAACATTACAGGCTATTGAAAACGCGGTTTTCCTGCTCCTGAACGCGGATAAACGTCGTACGTTTTGTCAGCTCTTTCAGACGGGATGCCCCAACGTAGGTACATGCGGAACGCAGGCCGCCCAGAATGTCACGAGCCGTGTTTTCGACCGGGCCACGCAGAGGCAACTTCACGGTTTTGCCTTCCGCAGCACGGTATTTTGCCACGCCACCTACGTGACGGGTCATTGCTGATTCTGAGCTCATGCCGTAGAACAGCATGAACTTCTCGCCGTTCTCTTCAACCACGGTACCGCCGCTCTCTTCATGACCCGCCAGCATGCCGCCAAGCATCACGAAATCCGCGCCGCCGCCAAAGGCTTTCGCGACATCACCCGGCATGGTGCAACCGCCGTCGCTGATGATCTGGCCACCCAGACCGTGCGCGGCATCAGCACACTCAATCACCGCAGAAAGTTGCGGGTAACCCACACCGGTCTTCACACGCGTGGTACACACGGAACCCGGGCCAATGCCCACTTTTACGATGTCTGCACCGGAAAGGATCAGCTCTTCACACATTTCACCGGTTACCACGTTGCCCGCGATAATGGTTTTGGTGGGCCAGGCCTCACGCGCCTTGCTGACAAACTGCACGAAGTGCTCGGAGTAACCATTTGCCACATCAATACAGACAAAATTGAGCGCCGGGTTAGCGTTAAGAATCTGTTTGGTCTTCTCGAAATCGGCATCGGAGGTACCGGTGGAAACCATGACATGCTTCACCACATCGTCCGATGCAGAGGCGATAAAGGTATTCCACTCTTCCGGGCTGTAGTGCTTATGCACAGCGGTAAGGATATCGAATTTCGCCAGCGCGGTCGCCATCTCGAAGGTTCCCACCGTATCCATATTGGCTGCGATGATCGGCACGCCAGACCAGGTCTGACCGGAATGTTTAAAGGTGAATTGACGTTCGAGTTCAACGTCTGAGCGACTTTTCAGTGTAGAGCGTTTAGGGCGGATAAGAACGTCTTTGAAACCTAACTTCAGATCTTCTTCGATACGCATGTGCGGATTCCTGGGGTTAGAGGCAAATATGTTAAAAGCACAACTCCAGTGACGTTATCATACGCACTAATACCTGCTCCGCAAGACTGCGAAATTCTCTTTTTTTACGCTACAATCCTATAAATTTACCTGGTAAAAAGCCGGTAAAGAGAGCCAAACAGTGGCTGGCGCACGTTTGAATTTTAACCAACTGATTTTAATAATGAATAATTCCCAGGATTTGATTTAATGGGGTATATCGTCGCATTAACCGGCGGCATCGGTAGCGGGAAAAGTACCGTTGCGGACGCATTTTCTCGTCTGGGTATCACCATAATCGATGCCGATATCATTGCCCGTCAGGTGGTAGAGCCAGATACACCCGCACTAAACGCCATTAAGGCACATTTTGGTCAGGCAATTATCAACGCGGATGGCACGCTAAATCGCCGCAAGCTTCGTGAGTGCATTTTTTCTGATTCTTCAGAAAAGGCCTGGCTTAATGCTCTGCTCCACCCCATTATCCACCAGGAAACCCAGCGTCAGATTGCCGCAGCCCGCTCGCCGTATGTTCTGTGGGTGGTTCCGCTGCTGGTAGAGAATCAACTGCACAATAAAGCGGACCGGGTACTGGTCATTGATGTCTCACCCGAAACGCAAATCCAGCGCACCGTGGCGCGCGACCATGTCTCGCGCGAACAGGCTGAACAAATTCTTGCCGCTCAGGCCACGCGCGCTCAGCGCCTTGCCGTTGCGGATGATGTTATTGATAATAACGGCGCACCAGATGCCATTGCATCGGATGTTGCCCGCCTGCACGCGCAGTATCTGACGTATGCCGCGCAGGCCGTTGCACAGGAAAAACCATAATGTCGACCCACATCCTTTTTGAGCATCCACTCAACGAAAAAATGCGTACCTGGCTGCGTATCGAATTTCTGATTCAACAACTCTCACAACATTTGCCCATCAACGATCATGCGACGGCGCTGCACTTCTTCCGCAATGTGGGCGATCTTCTGGATGTGATTGAGCGAGGCGACGTTCGCACCGAGCTACTGAAAGAGCTGGAGCGCCAGCAGCGTAAACTACAGGCCTGGGCCGAAGTACCGGGCGTTGACCAGAGCCGAATTGATTCACTCCGTCAACAGCTTAAAAACAGCAGCAGTACGCTGATGGCCGCTCCCCGCGTTGGGCAGTTTTTGCGCGAAGACCGCTTAATCGGGCTGGTGCGCCAGCGCCTGAGTATCCCGGGCGGCTGCTGCAGCTTTGACCTGCCGACACTGCATATGTGGTTGCATATGCCGCAGCTCCAGCGTGATGCACAGGTGAAAAGCTGGCTGGACAGCCTGGAGCCGATGCATCAGACGTTATCCCTGATCCTCGATCTCATCCGTAACTCGGCGCCATTCCGCAAGCAAACCAGCCTGAACGGTTTCTACCAGGACAACGGTGATGATGCGGATCTGCTGCGTCTGAACCTCTCTTTGGGTGAACAGCTTTACCCGCAAATCTCCGGGCATAAGAGTCGTTTTGCGATTCGCTTTATGCCGCTGGATAGTGAAAATGGCACCGTGCCGGAACGCCTCGATTTTGAACTGGCCTGTTGTTAAGGAGTGCCTATGTCTGATGTAACCACCGTAAACTGCCCAACCTGTGGCAAAACTGTTGTCTGGGGAGAGGTGAGTCCGTTTCGCCCATTCTGCTGTAAGCGCTGTCAGTTAATTGACCTGGGCGAATGGGCGGCGGAAGAGAAACGCATTCCAAGTGAAGGCGACCTCTCAGACAGCGATGACTGGAGCGAAAACCAGCAGTAGCGGTAGATGCCTGCTGGCGCTTCGCCTAGCAGGCCTACAGGTTGCCCGTTAGCCGGGATATGACGGGCGCATTTGCCGGAGGAAATTTTTCGGCATCACTCGCGTGAAGCGAAACCCAGCCACCCGGTTGACCCTCTTTCCCCCAGGGTTCCCCCTGCCAGCTTTCCACAAGCCAGAACCACAGCGTGATGTGACGATCCGGAAACTGGTATTCCAGCTTATCAAACAGCGTTGCGCCAATCGGAGTGATGCCGACCTCTTCCTGAAGCTCACGCACCAGCGCCTGCTCCGGCGTTTCACCGGACTCGATTTTCCCGCCAGGAAACTCCCACTTGTTTGCCATGTGGGCGTCAGCGGCACGTTGCGTGATGAAGATTTGGTTTTGCGGGTTGCGAATAATCCCGACAGCAATTTGCAGTATTTTCATATTGTCACTTCCATAAAAAAGGCGCAGATTTCTGCGCCTTTTCGTTTTTTATGAACTTAGCTCAGACGGCCGTGGCACGCCTTATATTTTTTACCGGAGCCGCATGGGCACGGATCGTTACGCCCCACTTTGCGATCGCCAGTTTGCGCGGCGATCGCCGCAGCGGCTTCGCTATCGTCAGTCTGGTGGCTGAGCTGCTGCATCTGTGCCAGACGCTCGGCTTCCTCACGACGCTGTTGCTCCATCGCTTCCACTTCTTCCGGCATACGCACCTGCACTTTGCTCAGGGTGCTGATAACTTCATATTTCAGCGACTCCAGCATGGAGGCAAACATCGAGAAGGATTCGCGCTTGTACTCCTGCTTAGGATCTTTCTGCGCATAGCCACGCAGGTGGATCCCCTGACGCAGGTAGTCCATCGCCGCCAGGTGCTCTTTCCACAGTGAGTCCAGCGTCTGCAGCATCACCCCTTTTTCGAAATGACGCATCATCTCAGCGCCAACAACCTCTTCCTTACGCTTATATACCTCCAGCGCGGTTTCGTAGATACGCTCGCGCAGGGTCTCTTCGTGCAGCTCAGGCTCTTTATCCAGCCACTCTTTGATTGGCAGGTCGAGGTCGAAGTCGTTTTTCAGGCGCTCCTGAAGGCCTTCGATATCCCACATCTCTTCCAGAGACTGAGGCGGAATGTGCGCATCGATAGTCGCTTTGAACACATCTTCACGAATGCTGTTGATGGTTTCGCTCACGTCGGATACGTCCAGCAGTTCGTTACGCTGGGTATAGATAGCACGACGCTGATCGTTGGCGACGTCGTCATATTCCAGCAGCTGCTTACGAATATCGAAGTTGCGGCTTTCCACTTTACGCTGCGCGTTGGCAATCGCTTTGGTCACCCATGGGTGCTCAATGGCTTCACCAGGTTTCATCCCCAGCTTACGCATCATGCCGGAAACACGGTCAGAGGCGAAGATACGCATCAGCGCATCTTCCATCGACAGGTAGAAGCGGGAAGAACCGGCATCCCCCTGACGACCTGCACGACCACGCAGCTGGTTATCGATACGACGTGATTCGTGACGCTCGGTACCAATGATATGCAGACCACCAGATGCCAGAACCGCGTCATGACGCACCTGCCAGTCGGCTTTGATCTGCGCAATCTGTTCCGGCGTTGGGTTTTCCAGCTCAGCCACTTCGGCCTGCCAGCTACCGCCCAGCATAATATCGGTACCACGACCCGCCATGTTGGTGGCGATGGTCACAGCCGCCGGATAACCCGCCTGCGCAACGATATCTGCTTCTTTGGCGTGGAATTTGGCGTTCAGTACGTTGTGCTTGATACCCGCTTTGGTCAGCTCATTAGACACCACTTCGGATTTCTCGATGGAGATGGTCCCCACCAGAACCGGCTGGCCTTTAGCTGTACGCTCGCGAATATCTTCGATGATTGCCTGAATTTTTTCCGCTTCGGTCATGTAGACCAGGTCCGGCATGTCCTTACGGATCATTGGACGGTTGGTTGGAACGACAACGGTATCCAGTTTGTAGATGGAGCTGAATTCAAACGCTTCGGTATCTGCTGTACCGGTCATCCCTGCCAGCTTCTCGTACAGACGGAAGTAGTTCTGGAAGGTAATAGACGCCAGCGTCTGGTTTTCGTTTTGAATATCCACGCCTTCTTTGGCTTCAACGGCCTGGTGCAGACCGTCAGACCAGCGACGACCCTGCATGGTACGGCCGGTGTGCTCATCAACGATGATGACTTCGCCGTCTTTGACGATGTAGTCGACGTCGCGAGTGAACAGCGCATGGGCGCGCAGTGCGGCAGTCACGTGGTGCATCAGCATGATGTTGCTCGGGGAGTAAAGAGACTCGCCCTCTTCCATGATGCCTTCAGCCACTAACAGCTCTTCAATTTTAACCAGACCACGTTCAGTCAGGTTCACCTGGCGCGCTTTTTCATCAACGGAGAAGTGGCCTTCACCCTGGAAGGTATCGGAGTCTTCTTTCTCCTGACGCAGCAGATGTGGAATGATTTTGTCGACTTTACGGTACATATCAGAGCTGTCTTCGGCCGGACCGGAGATGATCAGCGGGGTACGCGCTTCATCGATCAGAATGGAGTCCACCTCATCCACCAGCGCATAATGCAGTTTACGCTGCACACGTTCTTCAGGGCTGAACGCCATGTTGTCACGCAGGTAGTCGAAGCCGTATTCGTTGTTGGTACCGTAGGTGATATCGGCGTTATACGCTTCGCGCTTGGCTGGCGCAGGAAGACCGGACATGTTGATGCCGACGGTCATCCCTAGGAATTCGAACAATGGACGGTTATTTTCGGCGTCACGCTGTGCCAGATAGTCGTTGACGGTCACGACGTGCACGCCTTTACCGGTCAGTGCATTCAGGTAGGCAGGCAGCGTCGCGGTCAGGGTTTTACCTTCACCGGTACGCATTTCCGCGATGCAGCGCTCGTTAAGCACCATACCGCCCAGCAGCTGCACGTCGAAGTGACGCATCCCGAATACACGTTTACTCGCTTCACGCACAACCGCGAAGGCTTCCGGGATCAGGCTTTCTAAGGTTTCGCCTTTTTCCAGGCGTGCGCGGAATTCTGCGGTTTTCGCTTTCAGCTCGTCATCAGACAGCTTTTCCATCGCCGGTTCCATACCGTTGATGACAGCGACAGCTTTGCGCATACGGCGCAGGGTACGATCGTTACGACTACCAAAAACTTTGGTTAATAATTTGATTAGCATAATAAATTCTCAAACGCCCCATAACGGGCAGATAAATTAAGGTATTGAAAACGGTTAATTTAACTGAGGCGCTGAGGCCCGGCGCGGATGCCGTGAACCTGGCTTATCCACGTCGATACAGAGAATGTGGCGGGTGAAACAACGACGGATTGCGCTGTCTGCGGAGCGCTAACAGCTGGCTGGCTGTCCTGCGTCAACAGCGCGTTGAGCGTATCCAGCAGCGCAAGGTGTTGCGCCTGAACCGGGAGCGTCTCTTCAGCAACCGGTATGGCCTGCGGCGCCATTGCAAATGACAGATGGCGGATAACCGTGCGGATGGCGTGCTGCTGCCAGTAATCTACCGAAAAGTTAGGACGGCGGCTGGCTTCAAGCCACGCAAGATTGGTGAAGTGAACGCGCGCGGTGAGATCGTGTTTGGTGGTTGACGTCTTTGCCGGTGTGGCAGCTTCAGCGCTGTTGCTGAGCGCAGGCAAGCCGAAACTCGCCGCGACCATCCCTAATAAGAGATGCGGCCAGAAGTAACGTCTGCCAAATTGTCGCCAGCGCGTCAGAATTCCGCTCACTTGCTCCACCACATAAGCCCGTCTTACACAGGCTGATTTCAGTTATTCTTTTAAGCGCCCAGATATTACCACTAAAGCCAATACACAGCAGCAGGAATGACGTACTGCAGCGGGGAAAAACGGTCAAGAATGCAGCTAACGCACAGATTTTCTACGCCTGCTAAGCGAAAGGGGAAGCTGGGGCAAAATGAAGAAAGGTGAAAATAAAAACGACTGGTTTCCCTGGTCGGAGAGAGTACCAGGTTAACCAGTCGATTTTTTACGAAACGGCTTGAACCGTTACGCCAGAACCAGGCCAGGGGCTTTGAAGGCCAGCGGCAGTTCAGCTTCGTCTTCGAAGGTCACATACTCCCAGGCTTCCTGTTTTGCCAGGACGGCCTGCAAGAGTTTGTTATTCAGCGCATGACCGGATTTGAACGCGGTAAATGCACCAATAATGTTGTGACCACACATGAACAGGTCGCCAATTGCATCAAGCATTTTGTGGCGAACGAATTCATCTTCGAAACGCAGACCGTCTTCGTTCAGTACGCGATAATCGTCAACAACGATGGCACAATCGAAGCTGCCGCCCAGGCACAGGCCGCGGGACTGCAGATATTCGATATCACGCATGAAGCCGAAAGTACGAGCACGGCTGATCTGGCGCATAAACGCATCAGCAGAGAAGTTCATCGCATAGCGCTGGGTACTGGCATCAATCGCCGGATGGTTAAAATCGATGGTGAAGTCCAACGAGAAACCATTGTACGGTTTGAATTCAGCCCACTTGTCGCCATCTTCGACGCGAACGGTCTCTTTGATGCGAACAAATTTCTTCGCGCAGTTCAGTTCTTCGATGCCGGCATCCAGCAACAGATAAACGAACGGAGCAGCACTACCATCCATGATCGGGATTTCTGGCGCATCGACTTCAACAATAATGTTGTCGATACCCAGACCCGCCAGGGCGGCGTTCAGGTGCTCTACGGTAGAAATCCGCACGTCATGCTCGTTCACCAGACAAGTACAGAGCATAGTATCACGCACAGATTTGGCATCGGCCGGAAAATCTACCGGTGGATTCAAGTCGGTGCGACGATAGATGACCCCGGTATTGGCCGGCGCAGGGCGTAACGTCAGGGTGACTTTCTTGCCGGTATGTAAACCGACACCCGTCGCCTGAACGATACGTTTAAGTGTCCTTTGTTTGATCATCGTATAATCTCGCCAAATTAACTATCCAACCGAGAGTGTATATCACTAACGGTGGGCCAGTTTAGCACAAAGAGCGGAAATCCCCAAATTCCAGCCAATTCTTAGTCAGCTTGCTTACGCAGGAACGCCGGGATATCCAGATAATCTGGCTCTTTCGCCGTTTGCGGCGTTGGGTCATTAACCACTTTCGCGGCCGGTTTTTGCTCCTGAGTCAGAGGAGACATACCGTGCTGCTGGTAACGATCCATTACCGGTTGCTGAGTCTGCTTGTTCGTCACCAGAGTGATTTCAGGACGCTTGTCCATACCGATACCGGTAGCAACAACCGTTACACGCAGCTCGTCGTTCATTTCCGGATCAAGGGAGGTACCGATTACCACGGTCGCGTTGTCAGAGGCGAACGCACGGATGGTGTTACCCACGGTTTCGAACTCATCCAGACGCAGGTCGAAGCCAGCGGTGATGTTGACCAGCACGCCACGCGCACCCGACAGATCGATATCTTCCAGCAGCGGAGAAGAGATAGCCATTTCAGCCGCTTCTTCCGCACGGTCTTCACCGCTCGCCACGCCGGAGCCCATCATCGCGTAGCCCATTTCGGACATCACGGTGCGAACGTCAGCAAAGTCAACGTTCATCAGGCCAGGACGGGTAATCAGTTCAGCGATACCCTGAACCGCGCCTTTCAGCACGTCGTTTGCTGCGCCAAAGGCATCCAGCAGAGAGATACCGCGACCCAGCACTTTCAGCAGTTTGTCGTTCGGGATGGTGATCAGCGAGTCCACATGCTTGGACAGCTCGGTGATACCCTGCTCCGCGAAGGCCATACGTTTCTTGCCTTCAAAATTGAAAGGCTTGGTCACGACAGCAACGGTCAGGATACCTAAATCTTTAGCCACTTCAGCCACAACAGGTGCTGCGCCGGTACCTGTACCGCCACCCATACCTGCTGCGATGAAGACCATGTCCGCACCTTCCAGTGCAGCACGTAACGCTTCACGATCTTCTTCAGCCGCATTGCGACCTACTTCCGGGTTAGCTCCTGCGCCCAGACCTTTGGTGATGCCACCACCAATCTGAATAGTCTGGCCGACTGCCGTCTTACGCAGTGCCTGTGCATCGGTGTTAACCGCAAAGAATTCAACACCTTCAATGCGCTCGCGCACCATATGCTCTACGGCGTTACCGCCGCCGCCACCGACGCCGATGACTTTAATCACCGCGTCGTTGGTCAGTTCCATAGGTTCAAACATAATTTCTCTCTCCGTTGTGCCTGTCGCCCGAGACCGTTAATTCTCTCCGGTCTCTTAAAAAAATTAAAACTCTTTTCGCAGCCAGTTGTTCAGTCGTTTGACCCACGACCCCACTGAGACGCGTTTTTCCACTTCTGCTTCACCACTGAGATGGGATTCTTTCCCGTAGTGGAGCAGGCCCACAGCCGTTGAATAGTAAGGCTCCTGGGCATAATCCGTTAAACCGGTAATATTCAGCGGTGCGCCAATACGCACCTGCGTATGGAACACACGCTGCGCACAGGCCGCAAGACCTTCAATTTGCGCTGCACCGCCGGTTAATACAATCCCCGCCGCAAGATGATGTTTTACTCCCTGCTGGCGAAGCTGTTCCTGTAACTGCAAAATCTCTTCGTTGACCAGGTTGAGCAGCTCGGTATAGCGTGGCTCAATCACCTCTGCCAACGTCTGGCGCTGCAGGCTACGCGGCGGACGGCCGCCCACGCTTGGCACTTCAACGCTCTCATCTTTGCCAACGATAGACCCCAGCGCACAACCGTGGCGCACTTTAATCGCTTCTGCATCGCTTGGCGGCGTACCAAACGCGTAGGCAATATCGCTGGTCACCACGTTCCCCGCGTAAGGGATCACTTTGGTGTGGCGCAGGGCACCGCCGGTATACACGGCCATATCCATTGTACCACCACCAATATCGACCACACAGACGCCCAGTTCACGTTCATCTTCGGTCAGCACGGAATAGCTTGCCGCCAGACCGGCGAAAATAAGTTGGTCAACTTTCAGGCCACAACGTTCAACGGCTTTTACGATGTTCTTCGCCATATCGTTATGACATGTGATCAGGTGCACTTTTGCCTGCATACGCACGCCAGACAGACCAACCGGGTTCTTGATCCCTTCCTGGTAGTCGATCGCATATTCCTGCGGGATCACGTGCAGCACGCGATGCTCATCGCGAACGCGCACGGACTTCGCCGTATGCACTACGTTTTCAACGTCTTCCTGCGTCACTTCTTCTTCAGAAATGGGCACCATGCCGATTTCGTTCTGGCAGCTGATATGCTTACCAGAGAGGGCCAGATAGACAGAGGAAATCTGGCAATCTGCCATTAATTCAGCCTGATCGATGGCGCGCTGCACGCATTTCACCACCGACTCAAGATCGTTTACCCCACCTTTATCCATACCACGGGACGGGCAGCTGCCCACGCCAATGATATTGACCATACCGTCGGGCAGAACTTCCCCTACTAAAGCGGCAACCTTCGCGGTGCCAATCTCCAGTCCAACTACCAGTTTTCTGTCCGTCGCCTTGATCATTGTTGTTCTGCCTGTACCTGTGCCTGATTCTGTTGCTGATTAGGTTCCTCGACCGGAGCCGGTACCCAACCGACTGCTGCGCCTGAGTCATAGCGCAAATCAACGTAGCTTATCCGTTTGCCGTCAGTCTGTGCCTGCTGCTGTAAAACCGGGTAAAGTTCTACAAAACGCGCCAGACGCTTCATCGTGTCGCCGCGGCCAAGGTTGAGCTTAATGCCATTCGTTAAGGTGAGCTGCCACGAACGGCGCGCCGTCATCGCAGCTTCTTTTAACGTAAACCTGTCCTTCGCCAGCACTTGCCCCATCTCGCGAAAACCCTGTAACACTTCGTTTTCGCTGCCTTCAGGACCATACAACATCGGTAAATTTTGCTTGTTGACACGATCGGCCGGGACGCTGAAGGAATTTCCGTCTACGTCAACCATGTGCTGATCATTCCAACGCGCAATGGGCACATATTCAACCAGATGAATCTTCAATTCATCAGGCCATTGCTTTCTTACACTCGCCTGTTTTATCCAGGGCAGACGTTCAATCTGACTCTGGATAATGTTGACATCCTGCGTCATAAAGGTGCCTGGCGACCCCAGTGCCAGAATCGACTGGCGAATATCATCGTTACGCGTGTAGTGGCGTTCACCGGTGACCACCAGCTTCGACAGCGGCAACCGCTGCGCATCTTCCATCCAGCCCAGTACCATCCAGCCGCTGATAAACACGGTGCACAGCACCCCGAGCAGGAAAATAATCCCTGCAAGACGCGTTCCATTACTCCGGCGTGAAGAAGAATATTCTTCCTCGTCATCGCGGTTGCGCGTGTTCAATGCAGCCTGAGACATATCAGCCCGCCTGGTCCAGAATACGTACGACTAACTGCGAGAAGCTCATCCCCGCCTGACGCGCGGCCATCGGCACAAGGCTGTGGCTGGTCATGCCTGGAGAAGTATTCGCTTCCAGCAAATAAAATTGCCCATCGCTGTCGAGCATCACATCAATGCGTCCCCAGCCACTGCAACCAAGAACATGCCAGGCTTTAAGCACCAGGGACTGTAAATCCGCTTCACGTTCTGCTTCAAGACCTGCTGGGCAGAAATATTGCGTCTCGTCAGAGAGATACTTCGCCTCATAATCATAGAAGACGCCAGCAGGTTGGATGCGAATCGACGGTAAAATTTCTTCACCAAGCATCGCCACGGTAAATTCCGGCCCGCTGAGCCATTTTTCAATCAGAACTTCTTCATCGTGTTGAAATGCCAGCGCTAAAGCAGACGATAAATCGTCAGCTTTATCAACTTTGGACATCCCAACGCTCGACCCTTCACGGCTGGGCTTTACAATAACCGGTAAGCCCAGCTCAGCAATGCGTGCATTAACGCTATCCTGAAGGCCCATTTCAAATTCGCGGCGCGTCAACGCAACCCACGGCGCAACCGGCAAACCCGCCCCCTGCCACAGCAGTTTACTGCGCAGTTTATCCATTGAGATGGCGGAGGCCATCACGCCGCTGCCGGTGTAGGGCATACCGATGAGATCCAGCAACCCTTGCAGGGTACCGTCTTCCCCCCCACGACCGTGCAGAGCAATAAAGACTTTATCGAAGCCCATTGCTTTCAGCTGCGTTACATCGACCTCTTTCGGATCGACCAGATGTGCATTAACGCCAGCCTCACGCAGGCCCGCCAGTACCGCAGCGCCTGAATTCAGGGAAACCTCGCGCTCGGCGGAGGTGCCGCCAGACAGGACAGCAATCTTATCAGCCATGATGCTCATCCTCCTGAGTTTGCGGCTTCAGTTTGATTTCAGCTAAGGTACGGGCGATTTTGCCGATATTTCCCGCGCCCTGAATCAGAATCAAATCGTTACCTGTCAGTACCGGCGCCAGAATTTCGGCGACCTGAGCAGGATCCGAAACCAAAATAGGGTCTACTTTACCGCGTCCGCGAATGGTTCGACACAGAGAACGGCTGTCCGCGCCCGGGATCGGCGTTTCACCTGCAGAATAAACATCCAGCATCAGCAATGTGTCCACCTGGGACAGCACGCTGGCGAAATCGTCATACAGATCGCGCGTACGCGTAAAACGGTGTGGCTGGAAGATCATCACCAGGTTCTTCTCTGGCCATCCCGCACGTGCGGCCTTAATGGTCGCGTCCACTTCGGTTGGATGGTGGCCATAGTCGTCTACCAGCATGGCAGTACCCGGTTTACCGTTTACCGCATCCAGCGGGAATTCGCCAAGGAAGTCGAAACGACGCCCGGTTCCCTGGAAGCTTTCCAGAGCACGCAGGATCGCATCGTCATCAATGCCTTCTTCTGTTGCGACGGCCACCGCCGCGGCTGCGTTCAGGGCGTTATGACGGCCTGGTGCGTTCAGCGTCACGTGCAGCAGCTCTTTGTCCTGACGCGTCAGGGTGAAATGTCCCTGCGCACCAATCTGTTTGTACTCTTCCACGCGGACATCCGCGTCTTCACTGAAGCCATAGGTAGTGATCTGACGACCAACCCGCGGCAACAACTCGCGAATGACCGGATCGTCCACACACATTACCGCGCGTCCATAGAACGGCAGGTTATGCAGGAAGTTGATAAAGGTCTGCTTTAAGTTCTCGAAGTCGCCCTGGTAGGTATCCATGTGGTCAGCTTCGATGTTAGTGACAATCGCCACCATCGGCTGCAGATGCAGGAACGACGCATCGCTCTCATCCGCTTCCGCTATCAGATAACGGCTGTGGCCCAGACGCGCATGCACACCTGCTGCTTTTACCAGACCGCCGTTGACGAACGTCGGGTCGAGACCCGCTTCGGCATAAATACTGGAAACCATCGCCGTGGTCGTGGTTTTACCGTGCGTCCCGGCAATCGCAATCCCGTGACGAAAACGCATCAGCTCTGCCAGCATTTCCGCGCGGCGGATCACCGGAATACGCGCTTCATGCGCGGCCACGATTTCCGGGTTATCAGAGGAGATGGCGCTGGATACCACCACCACACTCGCATCGCGCACGTTTTCCGGGCGATGGTTGAAATAGATAGTCGCCCCAAGCGACGCCAGTTGCTGCGTGACAGGGTTTGGCGCCAGGTCAGACCCGCTGATCTGATAGCCTTCGTTAGCTAACACTTCGGCAATACCGCCCATGCCAGCACCACCGATGCCAACAAAGTGAATGTGCCGGACGCGACGCATCTCGGGCACGATTGAACGCAGTTTTGCCAGTTGTTGTGTATTCATTCTCTAAACGCCATCGACTACTTAAAAAATTCGTGCAGCGCAACACGCGCTGCGAGGGTTAAGCCTGGGCTGCCAGACTCACTTCTTTTGCCACCCGCTCCGTTGCATCAGGAATGGCCGCCGCACGTGCACGTTGCGCCATCTCCATTAATGTTTCCCGGTTCCAGCCCGCCAGGGTGGTGGCGACCGCATCGGCGGTAAATTGTGGCTGCTCGAATATTTTCGCGGCACCGGCTTTTTCAAGCGGCAGCGCATTCCAGTACTGCTGACGATCTTTGTGCTGGAACGGCACAAACAGAGCCGGTAAACCCGCGGCGGCAATTTCACTCACCGTTAATGCACCGGAGCGACAGACCACGACATCGGCCCAGGCGTACGCTGCCGCCATATCGTCGATAAATTCCGTCACTTTGTGCTGCGGCTGACCTTCTGCCGCATAAGCCTGCTCAACGGTCTGCTGAGCGCCTTTTCCGCTTTGATGCCAGATGGTCACGGCATCACCCAGCTTTGCGGCAACCTGCGGCATCGTCTGGTTCAGGATGCGTGCGCCCTGCGATCCGCCGACGACCAGCACGCGAACAGGGCCTTCACGGCCAGCCATGCGGGCATCCGGCAACGGCAGCGCCAGCACATCCACACGCACCGGGTTCCCGACGACGTCCGCTTTCGGGAACGCACCAGGAAATGCCTGCATCACTTTGGTGGCGATTTTCGCCAGCCACTTGTTGGTCAGTCCGGCAATACCATTCTGCTCATGCAACACAACAGGAATGCCCAACGACCACGCGGCAAGTCCGCCCGGACCGGAAACATAACCGCCCATGCCCAGCACCACATCCGGCTGAAAGCGCTTCATGATGCTGCGCGCCTGACGCCATGCGTTGAAAATGCGCACCGGCGCCAGAAGCTGGGCCTTAATGCCTTTGCCACGAAGGCCAGAAATACGAATAAAGTCGATCTCAATACCGTGCTTCGGTACCAGGTCGGCCTCCATGCGGTCTGCGGTTCCCAGCCAGCGTACCTGCCAGCCCTGATCCATTAAATGGTGCGCAACCGCCAGCCCCGGGAACACATGTCCACCGGTACCGCCTGCCATCACCATTAACCGCTTCGGTTGATTCATCGTGAACCTCGTGTAAACGCCTGGGCTTTTTCCAGACGCGTTTCATAATCTATACGTAACAACATCATGATGGCCGTCGACATGATCAACAGACTGGAACCACCATAACTGATCAACGGCAACGTCAGGCCCTTGGTCGGCAGCATACCCGCTGCGGCCCCGACGTTAACCAATGCCTGGAAGCTAAACCAGATACCAATTGAACAGGCTAAGAAACCTGAGAAGCGGTGATCGATCTCCAGTGCTTTCCGCCCAATCGACATGGCGCGGAAAGCGACGAAGAATACCATTAATAGCGCTAATACCACACCGATATAACCCAGTTCTTCCGCAATAATGGAGAAGATGAAGTCAGTATGCGCTTCGGGTAAATACTCCAGTTTCTGAACCGAGTTGCCCAGGCCTTGTCCCCAGACTTCACCGCGGCCAAACGCCATGAGTGACTGCGTCAGCTGATAGCCACTGCCAAACGGGTCTTCCCACGGGTTCCAGAACGAGGTCACACGGCGGATACGGTATGGTTCAGCAAGGATCAGCAGGACAACTGCTGAAATACCCATCCCGATAATGGCGATGAACTGCCACAGTTTCGCCCCCGCCAGGAACAGCATCGCCAGCGTCGTCACAAACAGAACCACCACGGTACCGAGGTCAGGCTGCGCCAGCAGTAAGACCGCCAGCACCAGAATCACGCCCATCGGTTTCAGGAAGCCGCGAAGGTTGTTACGCACTTCATCTACTTTGCGCACCAGGTAGTTCGCCAGGTAGCAGAACAGGGACAGTTTGGTAAATTCTGCAGGCTGAATACGCAGCGGACCAAAGGCGATCCAGCGCGATGCCCCGTTTACGGAACTCCCCACCACCAGCACGATCAGCAGCATGATGATCGAGGCGATCAGCATCGCGGTACTGTGTCGCTGCCAGAACGCCATTGGCAGACGTAAGGTTATCAGCGCAAGACAGAACGCCAGGATGATGTACAGACCATCACGCTTGGCAAACAGGAAAGGATCGTTCGCCAGTCGCTGCCCGACGGGCATTGATGCTGACGTCACCATAATAAAGCCGACCGCCGCCAGCCCCAGCGTGAGCCAGAAGAGCGTGCGATCGTACATGATCAGGCTGTCGTTATCTTTCTGACGAGAGCCCATCACCCAGCCTTTCAGTGCCGCAAACAACCACACCAGGACACCAAATCCTGGGAAACGCGGCATTTTCAGGCGAGGGAGAGATAAACGCATCAGCCTAACTCCTTCGCCAGGCGGGTAAAGAGATCACCACGCTGTTCGAAATTCTTGAATTGATCGAGGCTGGCGCATGCCGGAGAGAGCAGTACCATATCGCCCGGCTTCACGCGAGGAGCAATCAGGCGCATTGCCTGTTCCATGGTTTCGGTCTGCTCGGCGATCTCAGGACGCAATTCCGCCAGTTCCCTGCCATCACGACCAAAGCAGTAGAGACGGATGTTATCGCCGGAGAGATACTGCTTCAGGGAGGTGAAATCGGCGGACTTACCGTCGCCACCCAGCAGCAGATGCAGAGTACCTTCCACCTGCAAACCATTCAGCGCGGCCTCTGTACTGCCTACGTTGGTAGCTTTGGAATCATTGATCCAGCGTACGCCGTTATGCTCCAGCGCCAGCTGGAAACGGTGCGCCAGTCCGGTAAAGGTGGTTAGGGCCTGCAGGCTGGAGGAGCGTGGCAGACCGACGGCATCCGCCAGCGCCAGCGCCGCCAGCGCATTGGTGTAGTTATGCTGACCGGAAAGCTTCATCTCCTTCACGTTCAGCACTTTCTCACCTTTCACCCGCAGCCAGGTTTCACCCAGCTGACGGTTCAGATGATAATCCCCCATGGTGATACCAAAGCTGATGCAGCGGTCATCGGCACCGCGTACCGGCATGGTCAGGGCATCATCGGCGTTAACGACGCAGACTTTGGCATTTTCATAAATACGCAGTTTGGCTGCGCGATACTGCTGTAGACCAAATGGATACCTGTCCATATGATCTTCGGTCACGTTCAGGATTGTGGCCGCGGCCGCATGCAGGCTGGAGGTGGTTTCCAGCTGGAAGCTGGAGAGTTCTAGTACGTACAGCTCGCAGCCTTTGTCCAGCAGCATCAGCGCCGGCAAACCAATGTTGCCGCCAACGCCGACATTTTTGCCCGCCGCTTTCGCCATCTCACCCACCAGGGTAGTGACGGTGCTTTTTCCGTTAGAGCCGGTAATGGCGATAACAGGTGCCTGCGCTTCGCGGCAGAACAGCTCGATATCACCGACAATCTCAACGCCCGCATCGGCTGCGGCGCTCAGTGAAGGGTGCGCCAGCGCCATACCGGGGCTGGCCACAATCAGATCGGCTGCCAGCAGCCAGTCATCATTCAGACCACCAAGGTGGCGTTCAACCTGTTCCGGCAGTTTGTCCAGACCCGGCGGAGAAACACGCGTATCCATCACCCGCGGCGTCACGCCGCGCGCAAGGAAAAAGTCCACGCAGGACAGGCCAGTAAGGCCCAACCCGATGATAACGACTTTTTTGCCCTGGTAATCTGCCATGATTAACGTACCTTCAGCGTTGCCAGGCCAATCAGCACCAGCATCAGCGAAATAATCCAGAAGCGCACGATGACGCGCGGCTCTGGCCAGCCTTTCAGTTCATAGTGATGGTGAATCGGTGCCATACGGAAGATGCGCTGACCGCGCAGCTTAAAGGAACCGACCTGCAGGATCACCGACAGGGTCTCAACCACGAATACCCCACCCATGATGACCAGCAGGAACTCCTGGCGCAGCAGCACGGCAATAATACCCAGCGCGCCGCCCAGAGCCAGTGAACCGACGTCACCCATAAAGACCTGGGCCGGATAGGTATTGAACCACAGGAAGCCCAGCCCCGCCCCGACAATGGCCGTACAGACGATCACCAGCTCGCCTGCGTGACGCAGATAAGGAATGTGCAGATAGTTGGCAAAGTTCATGTTGCCGGTCGCCCACGCCACCAGCGCGAAACCTGCGGCCACGAACACCGTTGGCATAATGGCCAGGCCATCCAGACCATCGGTCAGGTTCACCGCGTTACCGGTGCCCACAATCACGAAGTACGCCAGCAGAATGTAGAACAGCCCCAGTTGCGGCATGACGTCTTTAAAGAACGGCACCACCAGCTCGGTAGCGGGAGTGTCTTTTCCGGCCAGATACAGCGCGAAGGCCACGCCCAGCGCAATTACCGACATCCAGAAATATTTCCAGCGGGCGATCAGACCTTTCGTATCTTTACGTACCACTTTGCGGTAATCATCAACAAATCCAATGATTCCGTAGCCCACCAGCACAGTCAGCACACACCAAACGTACGGGTTGGATGGATAGGCCCACAGCAGCACGGAAACCACGATCGCGGTCAGGATCATAATCCCGCCCATGGTTGGCGTACCGCGCTTGCTGAAGTGCGATTCCGGACCATCGTTACGCACAACCTGGCCGAAAGAGAGTTTTTGCAGACGGGCAATCATGCGCGGGCCCATCCACAACGAGATGAACAGCGCAGTCAACAGGCTGACGATGGCGCGAAACGTCAGATAGGAAAAGACGTTAAAGCCTGAGTAATATTTGACCAAATGTTCGGCCAGCCAAACTAACATGTCCCGTTCTCCTGTAATGCGTGCACTACCTCTTCCATGGCGGCACTACGTGAACCTTTCACTAACACAGTCACAATTTGTTTTTCAGCAATCAACGTCTTCAGACGTTCAATCAGTGCGGCTTTATCGGC
Organism: Enterobacter cloacae complex sp. 277I4; assembly: GCF_050031465.1. Classification (NCBI taxonomy): domain Bacteria; kingdom Pseudomonadati; phylum Pseudomonadota; class Gammaproteobacteria; order Enterobacterales; family Enterobacteriaceae; genus Enterobacter; species Enterobacter cloacae complex sp. 277I4. The sequence continues at coordinate 770,885 of NZ_JBLGWC010000001.1, read as the reverse complement.
AAAATGTTCGCCAACACCGCTGGCATGGCTAATCGCCTGGCTCAGTTTTCCTGCGCTCAGTACGCAATCCAGCCCGGCCGCTTTCGCGGCTTCACCCACCTGGATATGACAGGCTTCGCTCTCATCGCCCAACTCGGCCATATCGCCAACCACCATCACGCGATAGCCTGGCATTTCGGACAACACCTGTACGGCTGCCGTCATCGAACCGACGTTCGCGTTGTAGGAGTCATCCAGCAGCAGTTTGTTTTCTGCAAACTGGACTGGGAACAGACGTCCCGGTACGGCTTTTAAATTCGCAAGGCCAGTTTTGATCGCGTCATGTGTTGCGCCGACGGCCATCGACAGCGCCGCGGCAGCAAGCGCATTGGCGATGTTATGGCGACCCGGCAGCGGCAGCAGAACCTCAATGCCTCCCGTTGGGGTATTGAGCGTGAATTCCGTGCCATGCGAAGTCACATGGATCTGGGTCGCGGTAAAATCACTGTCTGCCGCATTAGGCGAGAAGCGCCACGTCTTACGTGAACCGATGATGCTCTGCCAGTTCAACCAGTCGTTATTATCGGCATTCATAATGGCGATACCGTTATCCGGCAGGCCGGTATAGATCTCACCTTTGGCTTTCGCCACGCCTTCAAGTGAACCGAAACCTTCCAGATGCGCGGCGGCCAGGTTGTTCACCAGCGCAGCCTCCGGACGCGTCAGGCTGACCGTCCAGGCAATTTCACCCTGGTGGTTTGCCCCTAATTCAATCACCGCAAAGTCATGCTCTTTGGTGAGGCGAAGCAATGTCATCGGCACGCCGATGTCATTATTTAGATTGCCTGCGGTGTAAAGCGTGTTACCGCACTGACTGAGGATCGCCGCCGTCATCTCTTTTACTGACGTTTTGCCCGAAGACCCCGTCAGAGCAACAACGCGAGCTGGCACCTGCTGACGAACCCATGCTGCCAGCTCACCGAAGGCAAGGCGCGTATCCTTCACCACAATCTGCGGTAAATCGATATCGAGTTTGCGGTTCACCAGCAGCGCACCCGCACCATTCTCTTTCGCCTGTTCAGCAAAATCGTGGGCGTCAAAACGTTCGCCCTTCAGCGCCACAAACAGGCACCCGGCGGTCACTTTGCGGGTATCTGTCGTCACGGCGTCGATGGTCAGATCCTGACCATGTAACGTACCCTGCAGGAGGGTTGCCGCCTTGCCGAGCGTTAAGCTGATCATGCCACCACTCCCAACAGACGCGCTGCCGTTACACGGTCCGAATAGTCCAGACGACGATTGCCAACAATCTGATAATCTTCATGGCCTTTACCCGCCAGGAGCACGACGTCGTTCTCCTGCGCCTGCATGATGGCGTTGGTCACGGCTTCCGCACGGCCTTCCACCACGCGGGCACGTCCTGCGTCCAGCATACCGGCCAGGATATCGTTGATAATGGCGCGCGGCTCTTCAGTACGCGGGTTGTCATCGGTCACAACCGGAATATCCGCGAACTGTTCGGCGATGGCACCCATCAACGGACGCTTGCCCTTGTCGCGATCGCCCCCACAGCCAAACACACACCAGAGCTTACCGGCGCAGTGCAGACGTGCCGCTTCAAGCGCTTTTTCCAGCGCATCCGGCGTGTGGGCATAATCGACTACAACGGTCGGTTTACCGGGTGCACTGAACACTTCCATACGGCCACAGACGGGCTGCAGACGCTCTGCAGTGTTGAGCAGTTCGGCCATCGGATAGCCCAACGCCAGCAGCGTTGCCAGCGCCAGCAGGAGGTTGCTGACGTTAAACGCCCCCATCAGGCGGCTTTCAATTTCGCCTTCACCCCAGGAAGAGGCAAAGCGAATCGTCGCGCCGCTGTCGTGATAATTAACCTCAACCGCCTTCAGCCAGCGGCCATGGCAGTTCGGATTGATATGGTCTTCCATCGACACCGCAACCGCATCCGGCAGCTTCGCAAGCCAGCGGCGCCCCACTTCGTCATCAGCGTTGATAATGGCCTGTCCATAGTGATGCGTGGAGAAGAGCAGCCATTTCGCGGCCTCGTAATGCTCCATATCACCATGATAATCAAGATGATCGCGACTCAGGTTCGTGAACACGGAGGCGGCAAATTTCAACGCCGCCACACGATGCTGTACCAGACCATGAGAGGAGACTTCCATCGCGGCAAAGGTCGCACCCTGCCCTGCCAGACCGGCAATCACATGTTGTACGTCAACCGCGGAGCCGGTGGTGTTTTCCGTCGGGCTCACTTTACCCAGCAGCCCATTCCCCACGGTGCCCATTACGGCACCGGTTTCTCCCAGCAGTTGCGCCCATTGCGCCATCAATTGGGTGGTCGTCGTTTTACCGTTAGTGCCCGTCACGCCCACCAGACGCAGCTGGTCTGAAGGCTCGTTATAAAAACGTCCCGCCAGTGCGGAGAGTCGCTCATTCAACTGGCTAAGGTAGATAACCGGCACACCGTGCATTTCACGGATTTCACCGTCGGTTGCCTCATCTTTAGCCTCAGCAATAATGGCAGCTACACCTTGCGCAATCGCCTGCGGGATATATCGACGCCCGTCCGCCTGATGACCAACTACAGCCACAAAAAGATCGCTGGAAGCAGCCACACGGCTGTCCAGTACCATCTCCCGTAGCGCTCGCTCAGGTGCGTTTGGCACCCACGGAGCGAGAAGGTCGCGCAAATTACGATCTGCCACCTGTACCCTCGCCTTGATTAATTACAAATTCACTTTTTTCGCCCGTTGCCAGCGCGTCCGGTTCAACGTTCATGGTGCGTAATACGCCGCCCATGATGGCGCCGAACACAGGCGCTGAAACGGCGCCGCCGTAGTATTTACCCGCCTGTGGATCGTTAATGACGACCACCAGCGCAAAACGCGGATTGCTTGCAGGCGCAACGCCTGCGGTATAGGCAATGTATTTGTTGATGTAGCGGCCATCTGGCCCCACTTTTTTCGCCGTACCGGTTTTAATGGCGATGCGATAGCCTTTGATCGCCGCCTTCACGCCGCCACCGCCAGGTAGCGCCACACTTTCCATCATATGCACAACGGTACGAACGATAGATTCCGGGAAGATACGCTCGCCCGGAACCGGTGGATCAACTTTGGTAATCGACAGTGGGCGATAGACGCCATAGCTGCCAATCGTTGCGTAGACTCGCGCTAACTGTAACGGGGTTACCATTAGCCCGTAGCCGAAAGAGAAGGTGGCCCTCTCTATGTCAGACCACCGTTGTTTTTGAGGATATAAGCCACTGCGTTCTCCGACCAACCCCAAATTGGTCGCCTTTCCTAGCCCAAAACGTGAGTAAGTCTCTACTAACGCTGAGGACGGCATCGCTAACGCCAGCTTTGAAACACCGACGTTACTCGACTTCTGTAATACCCCGGTCAGGGTCAATTCGCTGTAGCGCGCCACGTCTTTAATCTCGTGGCCGTTGATTCGGTAAGGGATCGTATTCAGAACCGTGTTCTCATTGACGATGCCGCGTTGCAGCGCCGTCATCACCACCATCGGCTTCACCGTGGAGCCAGGTTCGAACACGTCGGTAATGGCCCGGTTGCGCATTGCATCTTTGGCGGTACCGGTAAAGTTGTTCGGGTTGTAGGACGGGCTGTTGGCCATCGCCAGCACTTCACCAGTGCTGACATCCACCAGCACGGCGCTGCCCGACTCCGCCTTGTTAAAGGCCACGGCATTGTTCAGCTCGCGATACACCAGCGCCTGCAGGCGTTCATCAATGCTCAACGCCAGGTTATGCGCGGCCTGGCTGTCTGTGGAAGAGATATCTTCAATCACGCGACCATAGCGGTCTTTACGCACGATTCGCTCACCCGGCTGACCGGTAAGCCACTTATCGAAGCTTTTTTCAACCCCTTCAATCCCCTGGCTGTCGACGTTTGTAAAACCAATGAGGTGAGCGGTTACTTCGCCGGAAGGATAGTAACGGCGAGACTCTTCTCGCAGATGGATACCCGGGAGCTTCAGTTTTCTGATGTAATCGGCCATGTCAGGGTTAACCTGACGCGCCAGATAGATAAAGCGCCCTTTCGGGTTGGCATTAACGCGGGAGGCAAGCTGATCCAGCGGCATTTTCAGGGCGTCAGACAGCGCTTTCCAGCGGTTGTCGAGCGTGATACCACCGGCATCGTGCAGCTCTTTCGGATCGGCCCAGATCGCCTTCACCGGTACGCTCACCGCCAGCGGACGACCGGAACGATCGGTGATCATCCCGCGAGATGTGGAGACTTCCTGTACGCGCAGAGAGCGCATATCGCCCTGGCGCACCAGCATGTCAGGCGCGATGATTTGTAGCCACGCCACACGTCCCAGCAGGAAGCCCAGCGCGAGTAAAATGCAGCCGCAAAGCAACGCAAAACGCCAACTGATAAAGTTGGCCTGTTCTTCCTGACGTTTTGGTTTTAGCGTTTTTGCCGCTGCTCTCATGCGTCGCGTTTTCCCTTATTTTTGTACTACGATATTTTCCTGGGAAGGATCAACATGCTGCAATTGCAGCTTTTCTGTTGCGATCCGCTCGACCCGGCTGTGATCGCCGAGGGCGTTTTCTTCAAGGATCAGGTTTCGCCATTCAATATCCAGCGCATCGCGTTCCAGTACCATCTGCTCGCGTTGCGCAGTCAATAAACGTGTGTGGTGGGCTGTCGTCACCACCGTTACTGCCGTCACAATGATGCAAATGAACAAGCAGAGTGGCAGCTTCCCAAACCGCAAAAGATCGTCGCCGATCACGCCAGGCAAGGCATGGCGCTCGTTGCTTCCTAACGAATCCTTAACTTTGCTTAGGGTCTCTGTCACTCTGCCGATCATGCGTTCGTCCTCTCTGCAATACGCAGCACTGAACTACGGGCGCGTGGATTCTCTGCCACCTCTTCTTCGCCCGGCATCAACTTGCCTAATGCTCGCAACTGACGGCCACCCAGCTTCCTGAGTTGTTCTTCCGTCATCGGCAGCCCTGCTGGCACCTGTGGACCGCGGCTTTGTTCACGCATAAAGCGTTTCACAATACGGTCCTCCAGCGAATGGAAGCTGATGATGGACAACCGCCCTCCCGGGGCCAGCACGTCGAGCGAGCTTTTTAGCGCCAGCTCTATTTCCTCCAGTTCACTGTTTACCCAGATGCGAACCGCCTGGAAGGTACGGGTCGCGGGGTGTTTGTGTTTATCCTTCACCGGTGTTGCCGCCGCAATCACCTCGGCCAGCTCTTTCGTGCGGGTCATCGGCTCAATACGATTGCGCTCAACAATGGCGCGCGCGATGCGCTTGCCAAAACGTTCTTCGCCAAAGGTTTTGATCACCCAGGCGATATCAGCTTCATCTGCGGTCTGTAACCACTCGGCGGCAGACTGACCGCGCGTGGGATCCATGCGCATGTCAAGCGGGCCGTCGCGCATAAAGGAGAAGCCGCGTTCAGCATCATCAAGTTGGGGTGAAGAGACGCCAAGATCGAGAAGAATCCCGTCGATCTTGCCCGTCAGACCGCGCTCAGCTACGTAATCCGCCAGCGCAGAGAAAGGTCCATGCACGATGGAAAAGCGTGGGTCATCGATGGTTTGCGCAACAGCAATCGCCTGCGGATCGCGATCAATTGCCAGCAGACGTCCTTCCGCTCCAAGCTGGGAGAGGATCAAACGCGAGTGGCCACCGCGACCAAAAGTGCCATCAATGTAGATGCCGTCCGGACGAATATTCAGGCCGTTGACGGCCTCATCCAGCAACACCGTTGTATGTTTATAATTTTCCATCATATTTATAGAGACAAGTCCTGCAGCCGTTCCGACAAGGTAGCGGAATCAGACTGCTCAGCGTCGATATCTTCCTTGACCTGTTGATACCAGGTCGTTTCGTCCCACAGTTCAAACTTGTTGAACTGACCGACCAGCATCACTTCTTTGGTCAGACCGGCATGCTGCCGCAGCACGGGCGCAATCAGTAATCGCCCTGCACTATCCATCTGACACTCACTGGCATGCCCCAATAACAACCGCTGCACGCGGCGTTCCTGTGGGTTCATGCTCGACAGTCGCGACAGCTTTTGCTCAATAATTTCCCATTCAGGTAAAGGGTAAAGCAGCAGGCAGGGGGAGTTGATGTCAATGGTGCAAACCAGTTGACCCGAAGCGTTCTCGATCAGCTGGTCGCGGTATCGGGTTGGTACCGATAAACGCCCCTTACTGTCGAGATTGACTAACGTTGCTCCACGGAACATGCCAGTCTCACCCCTCCTCACCACTTTAACCCACAAATTCCCACCTAAAGGAGTTTACGGAGCGAGGGAAAAGCTTGTCAAGCCAGGACTCTCTCTATACGAACCCGAAAGGGCTCTATTTACAGAGATAAACAGTCCTGGTTAATAACTGCACAACTGGCGAGGCAAAATTAACGTTATGAATATTTGTAGAAAAAAAACCGAATATGCACACTAGCGTTAAGGCTCACTCAATATCATCGCATCGAAATATAAAGTGTCAGTTTGCGACGCGGGCAGCATTTTAAGACATATTCACAGGGGATAACAGCGCCACATTCACCACAATGCGCAATGAACGAACCGGCTGGCAGGCAAGCACGCTGGAGCAGGGGAAAAACGTCTGAATATTCATCGACCGGGCAGCTTTGTAACAAAACAATACAAAGACAGGCTTTATAAATCGTATAAATGTTCTTTCAAAGGCATTTTAAAACGCCTGAAAGAATAAAAAAAATAGCAGGTTCTGATTCCTAAGGAATCGTCCTAATTTTTCTCCGGGAATTATTTGACAGAATTATCCAGAAAAAAGAGGGGACAGTTTTCGCTGCCCCGTCTCATTTCATTAATGGCGGCTTAAAATTCCGCGACGGTAGAGATTACGTTTGATGCGCGTCAGCCCCGGCTTCGGTTTACGTGGTTCATCAAGGCTCGCGAGAACGATCTCCAGCACGCGCTCCGCCACATCACGATGGCGCTGCGCGACGGCCAGGACCGGACATTGCAGGAAGTCGAGCAGTTCGTTATCACCGAAGGTGGCGATAGCCAGATCGGAAGGCAGCTTACCATCCCGACGCAAAGTGACATCCATCACCCCCTGCAGCAACGCAAATGAAGTGGTGAACAGCGCCTGAGGCATCGGGTGCGTCTCCAGCCATTTCTCGAACAGCTGCGCAGCGGCTTCGCGTTCATAACTGTTGGCATAAAGGTAGTGAACCTCGCGCGGGTCGTCTTTCCATGCCGTTCTGAAGCCTTGCTCACGCAGGAAACTCACAGAGAGCTCAGGCAACGCCCCAAGATAGAGCACGGTTTCAGCCGGGAAGGTTCTCAGCTCCGCGGCCAGCATTTCCGCGTCATCCTGATCGGCACCGACGACACTGGTAAAATGCTCTCTGTCCAGGGCGCGATCCAGTGCAACGATTGGGAACGGATCGTTCGCCCAGCGTTGATAGAAGGGATGCTCGGGTGGCAAGGAGGTCGAAACGATGATCGCATCAACCTGACGCTGGAGCAGATGCTCAATACAGCGCATTTCGTTATCAGGCTGATCTTCAGAGCAGGCAATCAGGAGCTGATAGCCACGCTGGCGAGCCTGACGTTCAAGATAGTTAGCGATGCGGGTGTAGCTGGTGTTTTCCAGATCGGGGATCACCAGACCAATCGATCGGGTGCGCCCGGCACGTAAGCCCGCTGCGACAGCATTCGGGTGGTAGTTGTGCTCACGAACCACCGCCATGACTTTCTCAACGGTTTTGTCGCTGACACGGTACTGCTTTGCTTTACCGTTAATCACATAGCTGGCCGTAGTTCGTGACACGCCGGCTAGCCGGGCGATTTCATCCAGTTTCACAATTGCCCCTTAAAAAAAGAAAAGAGTCCATGGCCCTGTCAAGGTTATGGTTAAATCTTTTAACATCTAAACGCAGAATAGCTTTCGCGGCAACCGCTTTTATCTGTGTTATCGGCGTATTACGCAAAAAAAAGCCCGGCTTTGGTGACCGGGCTGAAAGAGGCGAACCTTATTGCCTGCTAACGCATGATTTTCTCGCCGCGCGAAAGACCGACAACGCCCGACCGCGCAACTTCAACAATTTTTGCTACATCCCTTACGGACGCCAGGAATGCGTCCAGCTTGTCACTCGTTCCCACCAGTTGAACCGTATATAAAGAAGGGGTAACGTCGATAATCTGCCCACGGAAGATATCCGCGTTGCGTTTAACCTCTTCACGGCCGTAACCGCTGGCCTGAATTTTCACCAGCATGACCTCACGTTCTACATAGGCCCCCTGCCCCAGTTCGCTCACGCGCAGAACATCGACAAGTTTGTGTAACTGTTTCTCGATCTGCTCAAGCACCTTGGCGTCGCCGACGGTCTGAATCGTCATGCGCGACAGCGTAGGATCCTCGGTAGGGGCAACGGTCAGGCTCTCAATGTTGTAGCCGCGTTGTGCAAAGAGTCCAATAACGCGTGACAGTGCGCCAGACTCGTTTTCCAGTAATACAGATAATATCCGGCGCATATCAGGTTCTCTCCGTTTTACTTAACCACATTTCGTCCATACCACCACCGCGAATATGCATCGGGTAAACGTGCTCTGTGCCATCAACAATGACATCCATGAAAACAAGGCGGTTATTTTTGACGTGTTCAAGCGCTTCAGCAAGTTTCGCTTCCAGCTCTGCTGGCTCGGTCACCCGCATCCCGACATGACCATAGGCTTCGGCCAGACGAACAAAATCCGGCAGCGATTTCATGTAGGAGTGAGAATGGCGGCCAGAGTAGATCATATCCTGCCACTGCTTCACCATACCGAGATAACCGTTATTCAGGTTGAGTACCAGGACCGGCAGTTCATATTGCAACGCGGTGGAGAGTTCCTGGATATTCATCTGAATGCTGCCGTCTCCTGTCACGCAAACGACGGTTTCATTCGGCAGCGCAAGCTTCACCCCCAGTGCGGCAGGTAACCCAAAGCCCATTGTCCCCAGACCACCAGAGTTGATCCAGTGACGTGGTTTATCAAACGGATAATAAAGCGCGGCAAACATCTGATGCTGACCTACATCAGAGGTGACATAGGCTTCACCTTTCGTCAGACGCCAGAGGGTTTCGATCACCGCCTGCGGCTTAATGTTTTCGCTTTGGGTATCGTATTTCAGACACTGACGTGCTCGCCACTGCTCGATCTGTTGCCACCAGTCGCGGATCTCATCCAACGGTTGTGAAGGGGTTTCCTGCGATAGCAGATCCAGCATTTGCTCCAGAACCTGTCGCGCATCCCCAACGATCGGCACATCCGCCGGCACCGTTTTCGAAATAGACGTAGGATCGATATCAATATGCAGCACGGTGGCGTTCGGGCAGTACTTCGCCAGATTGTTGGTCGTGCGATCGTCAAAGCGCACGCCAACGGCAAAGATCACATCCGAATGATGCATCGTCATGTTAGCTTCATAGGTACCGTGCATGCCCAACATACCCAGAGCCTGGCGGTGCGTTGCCGGGAAGGCGCCCAGTCCCATCAGTGACGAGGCGACAGGAAGATTCAATTTTTCGATCAGCTCACGCAGTTGCGCTTCACAGGCTGAGTTAACCGCGCCACCTCCGACATAGACCACCGGCTTTTTCGCAGCCAGAAGCGTGTGTAATGCACGTTTGATCTGGCCTTTGTGGCCCTGTGTCGTTGGGTTGTAGGAGCGCATGCTTACCGTTTCCGGCCAGACATACGGCAGCTTGTTTGCCGGGTTAAGAATATCTTTTGGCAGATCGACCACCACAGGACCAGGACGCCCACTGGCTGCCAGCCAGAAGGCTTTTTTCAGTACGCCGGGAATGTCTTCGGTTTGCTTCACCAGGAAACTGTGCTTCACAACGGGGCGTGAAATTCCAACCATGTCGCACTCCTGAAATGCATCGTAGCCAATCAGTGACGTTGCAACCTGCCCGGATAGAATGACCAGCGGGATGGAGTCCATATAGGCTGTCGCAATGCCGGTAATTGCATTCGTCGCGCCGGGGCCGGAGGTGACCAATACCACGCCCACTTCACCCGTCGCACGCGCCAGTCCGTCAGCCATGTGCACCGCCGCCTGCTCGTGGCGCACCAAAACATGGTCAATGCCGCCTACCGTATGAAGCGCATCATAAATATCCAGAACTGCGCCTCCAGGGTAGCCGAACACCTGCTTAACGCCCTGATCGATTAACGATCGGACGACCATTTCCGCGCCAGACAACATCTCCATGCTTTGCCTCCAGGCATTTTGTTATAGACGGACTGCAGAATTCATTTCCACACCGTCTTACGATCGTGATGAACCAATCTTATATATTGCAGAGTGATCGTTACCTTAACCGCTCGTTTTGAGGCAGGCAATTAGCAAACAGGACGTGGCAAACGGGGTCAGAAGCACAAAAAGCAGCGTTACAGGGAGGATATGGTTAATTCCACTGTAATTCGTTCGTGAGGTGATAAATCATCGCTGAAAAGCGCAACCTTTCAGTAAATCATCTATTTTTGCGAAGCTGGCAGCAGCCAGAAAAAATAACAACAGCACAAAATACCGCAAATGAAAAAATACGCAGGATAAACCACACACGCCGATGTGATTTATCCTGACGCGCTTATCGGCGGCAAATGCTAATAAGCAGCTCTTCCATCCACTGATGGCCTTTATCCCGGCCTGCGGCTTCATGCCAGGAAAGATAACAGGTACGGCTATTGAGTTTGAGTGGCAACGGCAGGATTTGCAGATTTAAGGGTTCCGAAAACTCCTCCGCCAGCCAACGCGGGGCAATAGCGACCAAATGGGTCTGGGAAACCACATTTAAGACGCTGACCATGGCCATTCCCTGATAAGCCACGCTCGCCTGTTTATCCGCAGTGTCATACCACGGCAGACTAAATGAGGCGTATCGGTCGAGGGCAACAACAGCGTGCTGCTCGTTATAAACATCACTTTCGCGCAGCGGCATATTCATTCGTGGATGTTTTTTGCTGGCGACCAGTACCATTTCATCTTTAAACAGAGGCACACAGGAAAATTCCGGACGACGGAACTCTTCGTATCCCAGAACGAATTCTGTTTCCTGATACCGAAGCTGATGTTCTGTGTTCTGATTAAGAGAAGATTTAAATACCAGTTGAATATTGGGCGCAATTTCTTCCACTTTATTGTAGATCACGGACGTCAAATAATTATCTAACGGGCTACATACACAAAGATGGAAAACACGCTCACTGCTTAAGGGCTCAAAACCCGATCCCGGCAGCTCATTTTGCACCAACTGTAACGCCTGGCGGATAGAGCCAAACAGCTGAAATGCACGCGCCGTGGGTTGAATCCCCCTGCCATAACGAACAAACAATTCGTCATTAAACATCACTTTAAGCCGGGATACCGCATTGCTGACGGCAGGCTGCGACATCCCCAGAGACTGCGCTGCCCGCGTGATATTCTGTTCCTGCATCACCGCGTCAAACACGGTCAACAGATTGAGATCCACGGTGCGTAACTGAGGTTTAACCCCATTATAACCCTGAGGTTGATTAATATTATTTTCTGGCACTCCTGGCTCCACTGTCACGCTAAACTCCCTTTGCCAAATTACAGTAATAATTTCGAAAAATATGATTTACCATGCAGATACAACCAGCGAAAGAGAATTGTTTAAAATTCGGAAAATATAAAGAGCGCATCATCAAAAGGGTGACTTCGCCCAGGTCATTGATGGTGAGATGAAATTCCGCATAAATGATATCAATGACATTATGGTTTGCATGAAACCATAATCAAGACAAATACACAATCGCCCTTCGGTTAATGATAACTTAAGTATTATTAAACTATTCACGTGAGCCATGCCAAACAATTAACAAACTCGCATCATTGCTCACGCTTTATTTACTGCATTTTTATTTGCAGCACTAATAAATCAATGAAATTAAAAACAATTCTTCTCAGGGCTCATCCATTACAGACGTATGTTGAATTGATACTAATTATATTTAAATCGTTCCGGAGATGAATCTCCAGTCCAAAAATAGACTTTTCAAAAGGCATGAAAGATAAAAACCAGCACAATTAGCTAAATCAAATTCTCTGGAACGCCGTGCGAACGGGGTCGTTTTTGTTGTCAGGGGTTGACATCAACCCCCATATCCAGTACCACTAAAAGCATATTGAATTTAACGGAGCACGATTCATGATTCGCACCATTCGTTTCACCGGTCTACTACTACTAAACGCATCCTCTGTGCGCGGTAGACTGGCGGGCGAAATTCAGCGTTGAATCGTCACCAGTAAGACTAAAAACCCGCGCCACTGCGCGGGTTTTTTTATGCTCGTAGCAAGGCGCCCTAAGACTGACAAGGACCTAACCCATGAGCCAGCAAGTCATTATTTTTGATACCACTTTACGTGACGGTGAACAGGCATTACAGGCGAGCCTGAGTGTGAAAGAGAAGCTGCAAATTGCGCTGGCTCTCGAACGTATGGGTGTCGACGTGATGGAGGTGGGTTTCCCGGTCTCTTCTCCGGGTGATTTCGAATCGGTACAGACCATCGCCCGTACCATCAAAAACAGCCGCGTCTGTGGCCTGGCACGCTGCGTTGAGAAAGATATCGACGTTGCCGCCGAGTCACTGAAAGTGGCTGAAGCATTCCGTATTCATACTTTTATTGCCACCTCCCCCATGCATATTGCCACCAAGTTGCGCAGCACCCTCGACGAGGTGATTGAGCGCGCGGTATACATGGTCAAACGCGCGCGCAACTACACGGATGATGTTGAATTCTCATGTGAAGACGCAGGCCGCACGCCAATTGAGGATCTGGCACGCGTGGTGGAAGCCGCCATTAATGCCGGGGCCAAAACCATCAACATCCCGGACACCGTCGGCTACACCATGCCGTTTGAGTTCTCCAACATCATTACTGGCTTGTATGATCGTGTGCCAAACATTGATAAGGCAATTATCTCTGTTCATACCCACGACGATTTAGGCCTGGCCGTCGGCAACGCCATCGCCGCTGTTCACGCTGGTGCCCGTCAGGTAGAAGGTGCGATGAACGGTATCGGGGAACGCGCAGGCAACTGTTCCCTGGAAGAAGTGATCATGGCGATCAAAGTGCGCAAAGACATCATGAACGTGCACACCCGCATCAATCACAATGAAATCTGGCGTACCAGCCAGACCGTCAGCCAGATTTGCAACATGCCGATCCCCGCCAACAAGGCGATTGTCGGTACCGGCGCATTCGCGCACTCTTCCGGTATCCACCAGGATGGCGTACTGAAAAACCGCGAAAACTACGAAATCATGACCCCGGAATCGATCGGTCTGAACCAGGTTCAGTTGAATCTGACCTCCCGCTCCGGCCGTGCGGCAGTGAAACATCGTATGGAAGAGATGGGTTACAAGGACAGCGATTACAACATGGATCAGTTGTACGACGCGTTCCTGAAGCTGGCCGACAAAAAAGGTCAGGTGTTCGACTATGACCTGGAAGCACTGGCCTTCATTAATAAGCAGCAGGAAGAGCCAGAGCATTTCCGTCTGGATTACTTCAGCGTGCAGTCCGGCTCCAGCGATATCGCCACGGCATCCATCAAGCTGGCCTGCGGGGATGAGATAAAAGCGGAAGCGGCAAACGGCAATGGTCCTGTCGATGCTATCTACCAGGCGATTAACCGCGTCACCGAATACGACGTGGAGCTGGTCAAATATGACCTGACGGCCAAAGGCCATGGCAAAGATGCACTCGGTCAGGTGGATATCGTGGTCAATTATAACGGCCGTCGCTTCCACGGCGTGGGTCTGGCGACCGATATCGTCGAATCCTCTGCAAAAGCGATGGTGCATGTCCTGAACAATATCTGGCGCGCCGCTGAAGTCGAAAAAGAGTTGCAACGCAAAGCTCAGAATAAAGAGAACAACAAGGAAACCGTGTAATGTCGAAGAATTACCATATTGCTGTGTTGCCGGGTGACGGTATTGGCCCGGAAGTGATGGCACAGGCGCTGAAAGTACTGGAAGCCGTTCGCTCGCGTTTTGCGATGAAAATTACCACCAGCCACTACGACGTGGGCGGTATTGCTATCGATAATCACGGTACGCCGCTGCCAAAAGCAACGGTAGAGGGCTGCGAGAACGCCGATGCCGTCCTGTTTGGTTCCGTGGGTGGCCCGAAATGGGAACACCTGCCACCCGCAGAGCAGCCAGAGCGCGGCGCGTTGCTGCCGCTGCGTAAACATTTCAAGCTGTTCAGTAACCTGCGTCCGGCAAAGCTGTATCAGGGTCTGGAAGAGTTCTGCCCGCTGCGCGCGGATATCGCCGCTAACGGCTTCGACATTCTGTGCGTGCGTGAGCTGACCGGCGGGATCTATTTCGGTCAGCCAAAAGGCCGTGAAGGCAGCGGCCAGCATGAAAAAGCGTTCGACACCGAGGTCTATCACCGTTTCGAAATTGAACGTATCGCCCATATCGCTTTTGAGTCTGCACGCAAACGCCGCCATAAAGTGACCTCTATCGACAAAGCGAATGTGCTGCAGTCTTCCATCTTATGGCGTGAGATCGTCAGCGAAGTTGCTAAGCATTATCCTGACGTTGAGCTGTCGCATATGTACATCGATAACGCGACAATGCAGCTGATTAAAGATCCGTCCCAGTTTGACGTGCTGCTGTGCTCCAACCTGTTCGGCGATATCCTCTCGGATGAGTGCGCGATGATCACCGGCTCCATGGGCATGCTGCCGTCAGCGAGCCTGAACGAAGAAGGCTTTGGCCTGTACGAGCCTGCTGGCGGCTCCGCGCCGGATATCGCAGGTAAAAACATCGCTAACCCGATTGCGCAGATCCTCTCCCTGGCTCTGCTGCTGCGCTACAGCCTGGATGCAGGCGATGCGGCAACCGCAATTGAGAACGCCATTAATCGCGCGTTAGAAGAAGGCGTCCGTACCGGTGATTTAGCACGCGGCACGGCGGCAGTCAGTACCGATGAAATGGGCGACATCATTGCCCGCTATGTCGCTGAAGGGGTGTAATCATGGCGAAGACGTTATATGAAAAATTGTTTGATGCACACGTTGTCTATGAGGCACCAAACGAAACCCCACTGCTCTATATCGACAGGCATCTGGTACACGAAGTGACCTCCCCACAGGCATTTGATGGGTTGCGTGCGCACAAACGCCCGGTACGTCAGCCGGGTAAAACCTTCGCGACAATGGATCACAACGTTTCCACCCAGACCAAAGATATCAATGCGTCGGGCGAAATGGCGCGTATCCAGATGCAAGAGTTGATCAAGAACTGTAACGAGTTTGGCGTCGAGCTCTACGATCTGAACCATCCGTATCAGGGTATCGTTCACGTGATGGGACCTGAGCAAGGGATCACCCTGCCCGGCATGACCATCGTCTGCGGCGACTCCCATACCGCAACGCACGGCGCGTTTGGTGCACTGGCGTTCGGTATTGGCACCTCTGAAGTTGAGCATGTTCTGGCTACGCAGACCCTGAAACAGGGCCGAGCCAAAACCATGAAGATTGAAGTGAAAGGCAAAGCCGCGCCGGGGATCACCGCGAAAGACATCGTGCTGGCCATCATCGGTAAAACGGGCAGTGCCGGCGGCACCGGGCACGTAGTTGAGTTCTGCGGTGACGCTATTCAGGCGCTGAGCATGGAAGGTCGTATGACTCTGTGCAATATGGCCATCGAGATGGGGGCCAAAGCAGGCCTGGTGGCGCCGGATGAAACCACCTTCAACTATGTAAAAGGGCGTCTGCACGCGCCAAAAGATCAGGATTACGCTGACGCCGTCGCGTACTGGAAAACCCTGAAAACCGATGATGACGCGGTTTTTGACACCGTTGTTACCTTGCAGGCGGAGGAGATTGCCCCGCAGGTGACCTGGGGAACCAATCCGGGTCAGGTCATTTCCGTGAATGACACTATTCCCGATCCGGCCTCATTTACCGATCCGGTCGAACGCGCCAGTGCCGAAAAAGCGCTGGCGTATATGGGTCTCAAACCCGGTGTGCCGTTGACCGATGTGACCATCGACAAAGTCTTTATTGGCTCCTGCACCAACTCGCGTATCGAAGATTTACGCGCTGCGGCGGAGATCGCCAAAGGCCGTAAAGTGGCACCCGGCGTGCAGGCGCTGGTTGTGCCAGGCTCCGGCCCGGTAAAAGCGCAGGCGGAAGCCGAAGGCCTGGATAAGATCTTTATCGAAGCAGGCTTCGAGTGGCGCTTGCCTGGTTGCTCCATGTGTCTGGCCATGAACAATGACCGCCTGAATCCGGGCGAACGTTGTGCCTCCACCAGTAACCGTAACTTTGAAGGTCGTCAGGGCCGCGGTGGACGCACCCACCTGGTCAGCCCGGCGATGGCCGCCGCTGCGGCAGTTACCGGCCATTTCGCCGATATTCGCAGCCTGAAATAAGGAGACAATCATGGCAGAGAAATTTACCCAACATACAGGCCGGGTTGTCCCTCTGGACGCCGCTAACGTCGATACCGATGCGATCATCCCGAAGCAATTTTTGCAGAAGGTCACCCGCACCGGATTTGGTGCTCATCTGTTTAACGACTGGCGTTTTCTGGATGATAAAGGTCAGGTACCTGACCCGGAATTTGTGCTGAATTTCCCGGAATATAAAGGCGCCTCCATTCTGCTGGCACGGGAAAACTTTGGCTGCGGCTCCTCACGCGAGCACGCGCCATGGGCGCTGACCGATTACGGCTTTAAAGTGGTGATCGCCCCGAGCTTTGCAGATATCTTCTACGGCAACAGCTTCAACAACCAGCTGCTGCCGGTGACGCTGAGTGACGAGCAAGTGGATGAATTGTTCGCGCTGGTTAAGGCAAATCCGGGCATGTCGTTTGAAGTGGATCTGGAAGCGGAAGTGGTGAAAGCCGGGGATAAGACCTACAGCTTCAGCATCGATGCCTTCCGTCGCCACTGCATGCTGAACGGTCTGGACAGCATTGGCCTGACGCTTCAGCATGAAGACGCCATCTCCGCATACGAGAAAAAACAGCCTGCGTTTATGGGCTAAAGGCAATGGCCCGCACGATGCGGGCCATTGATAAGGGTGCGTTGAGGCTCAACCACTCTGGAGGGGCGGGGAACTTTCCCCGCCCATACCGCTAACGTTTTGCTTCGTAAGCCAACACTGCTGCCAGCTCTGTTTTCTCCTGTCTGAAATGCAGTTCACACAGTGAATCACGCACCATCCAGGTGAAGATCAACAGCGTTGTACAGATCAGAAACAAACCTAACAGCAGAGTACGTTTTGGCATTCCAGCCTCCTTATTGCTTTTCGGCAATGAAGAGACTAACCTCGCAATGTTGGTTGTGAAGTTGGTCTCCCCATCAGTTTTTTGATGTGGGACTCTCCACTGTTTGCCTCTTGCGAAAGCCTGAGGCAAACAGCCTCAAGCACCCGCCACGCACTCTATGTGTCTTCTTAAACTCTGTCAGAAAATGGTTTCATTTCGTGAAGGCGCCTTCCAGAATCAGACGTCTTTTACGCGCCAGGTCAGCATCAGCGTGACAATCGACGTTAGTGCAATCATCCAGTACACCGACCCATGTCCATAGCTTTGCGACAACGCCCCCTGAATCACCCCCGCCAGAATTACCCCCGTGGAGATACTGTTGGTAAAGAGTGTGGTCGCCGACCCCGCCCGCCCGGGCATTAAATCCTGGAACCAGAGCATCCCTATCCCGGCCACGATCCCAATAAACACAGCATTAAACAGCTGCAGCGCCAGCAACGCCTCTCGTGAATGGAAGAAAATCAGCCCCAGGTAAAAAAGCACTCCGGCCGCTACGGCTATCAGCATCATCCGGCGTTTCCCGAGATGTTTGACGTAGTATCCCGCCAGAATCATCGCCGGAATTTCCAGCCCGGCGGCCGTCCCCATTAAGATCCCCGCGAGCTTATCCGGCAGACCCAGATCGCTGCTGATCCACAGCGGCATATCGATGATATACATGGTGTTGCAGGTCCACATCAGCGTGGAGGCGATAAACAGCATACGGACGTTTTTATCCTGCCAGCCGCTCACCTGAGTAATGGGTTTATCCGCTGTCTGTTCGACACGCGCCACTGACGGCAGCACGAAGGCAATCAATGCCAGGCTAATGGCAAAAATCCCCGCAGCGATGGAAAACATGGCGGTAAAACCGTAATTCAACGCCAGCATAAAGGCCAGCGGCGGACCAATGACCCATGCAAGAGAGAGCTGCGCACGCATCACCGAGCTAAACATCACCACTTCCCGCGCCGAGTTGTCGGCATATTCCCGGGCAAGCGCGAACAGCTGCGGCATGGCGGTGTTCGCCAGCGAGGCCAGCAGCACGCCGCAGGTGATCAGCGTCAGGTAGTGACGATTAAAGGCAAACAGCAGTGCGTTACCCACAGCCATGGCGCAACAAAATAGGATCAACTTGCGGCGATCGCCCTGGCTGTCGGATCGTTTCGCCAGCCCCAGGCTCACCAAGATCCCGGCGATGGCGTTCACGGTATAAAACAGGCCGACCCAAAACGGCTGCGCCCCCACCTCCCGGCTGAGAAAAAGACTCAGCGTCGGTGCCTGCAGCGCCCCCGCCACGCCCATCATAAAGGCCACCAGCATAAAAGCGGCATACACGCCGTTCAGGCGTCGCCCCATCGTCATTAACCAGAGCATCTGCAAGTCCTTGTGAAAGCGAATCGAATTGGGTGAAAGAATAAACGAAAAAAGCCAGCAAAAAACATTTTGCTGGCGGGTGATAAGCACCAATACTCAGTCACACATGATCGAGGCGAGTTAGCGAGAAGAGGTCGGTTTCGTAACGTCCCACTGCATCAGTTCTTCTAACATTTTCAGCCGTTGCTCAGCACACTGACGGGCCAGCCAGGACGTTCCTTTTGTCGCTGAAAAGTACTGCTGATAAAACTGACGTGCGGTAGACCTCTTCATAATGTACCTCCTCACTTCATCGGGAATCATTATTGGCTTAATATAGGGATTAATAAATTGCTGATTTTTTGTCAGGAGTTCCCCTTTTATGCCTTCTGGTCGTCTGCAACAACAATTCATCCGCCTCTGGCAGTGCTGCGAAGGGCAATCGCAGGAGACCACGCTTAACGAACTGGCTGAGCTCCTTAACTGCTCCCGACGTCATATGCGCACGCTGCTTAACACCATGCAGCAACAGGGCTGGTTAAACTGGGAAGCCGAAGCGGGACGCGGCAAACGCTCACGCCTGACCTTTCTCTATACCGGGCTGGCCTTGCAGCAACAGCGAGCAGAAGACCTGCTGGAACAGGACAGAATCGATCAGCTGGTGCAACTGGTTGGCGATAAAGCCGCAGTGCGTCAGATGCTGGTCTCCCATCTTGGGCGGAGTTTTCGTCAGGGCCGCCACATTCTGCGGGTGCTCTACTATCGCCCGATGAAGAATCTGCTCCCCGGCACGGCCTTGCGCCGCTCAGAAACCCATATGGCGCGACAAATATTCAGCGGCCTGACGCGAATAAATGAGGAAAACGGGGAACTGGAAGCTGATATTGCGCACCACTGGCAGCAACTCTCCCCACGTCACTGGCGCTTCTTCTTACGTCCCGGCATCCACTTTCACCACGGCCGCGAGCTGGAAATGCGCGATGTCATCGCCTCACTGGAGCGTGCCCGCAAGCTTCCGCTTTATTCGCATATTTCGCGCGTTCACTCCCCCACCGCCTGGACGCTGGATATTGAACTGTCTCAGCCGGATAAATGGCTTCCCTGGCTGCTGGGGTATGTCCCATCAATGATTTTGCCGGGAGAGTGGGAATCGCTGCACAATTTTGCCAGCCAGCCCATTGGCACCGGGCCCTATGCCGTGTCGCGTAACACCAATAACCAGCTGAAAATTCGCGCGTTTGATGATTATTTTGGCTACCGGGCGCTGATCGACGAAGTGAACGTCTGGGTATTACCGGATCTCAATGAAGAGCTCAGCGCCGGGCTGACGCTTGAAGGCCCCACAACGGGCGAAAAGGCGGTGGAAAGCCGCCTTGAGGAGGGCTGCTACTACCTGCTGTTTGACAGCCGCACCCACCGCGGGGCCAATCAGGCGGTACGCAAATGGATCAGCCACGTCTTATCTCCCTCCAATCTGATTTACCATGCGGAAGAACAGTATCAGACGTACTGGTTTCCGGCGTACGGGTTGCTTCCTCGCTGGCATCATGCCCGACCTGCCCACTGTAACAAACCGGCAGGGCTGGAGTCTGTCACCCTGACCTACTACCGCGAGCATGTGGAGCACCGTTTTATTGCCAGGATCATGACCAGACTGCTGGCCGCAGAAGGCGTCCGGCTGGACATCAGGGAAGTGGACTATGACGAATGGCACCAGGGGGAACTGACCAGCGATATCTGGCTGAACAGCGCCAACTTCACCCTGCCGCTCGATTTCTCGCTCTTCTCACACCTGTATGAAGTCCCGCTGATCCAGCACTGTATCGATCGGGACTGGCAGCAGGATGCGGCGCAGTGGCGCGCGGGTGAGATGAACCTGGCCACCTGGTGTCAGGCGCTGCTGGCCGAACAGGCAATCGTGCCGCTGATCCACCACTGGCTGATGATCCAGGGCCAGCGCAGTATGCGGGGGTTACGGATGAATACGCTGGGCTGGTTTGATTTTAAATCCGCCTGGTTTGCGCCACCAGAGCCATAACACTTTCGTAATATTCGCCAAATCATTACAATAGCGCCGTTCTCAACGGGGTGCTGCATCACTGATGTGCGCTGAGATAATACCCGTCGAACCTGATCCGGATAACGCCGGCGAAGGGATTTGAGGCTGTCGCTCAAAATCCTTTGCCACTCAACCTTGAGGTGCAAAGTGTTAAAAAAAGTGCTTCCCCTGCTGGCGCTGTTTGCGCTGCCTGCTTTCGCAAAACCCGTCCTGACGGTCTACACCTACGACTCCTTTTCTGCCGACTGGGGCCCAGGCCCGGTCGTCAAAAAAGCCTTTGAAGCCGACTGCAACTGCGAACTGAAATTCGTGGCGCTGGAAGATGGCGTCTCGCTGCTTAACCGTCTGCGTATGGAAGGTAAAAACAGCAAGGCCGACGTGGTACTCGGCCTGGATAACAACCTGCTGGATGCGGCCTCGCAAACGAAACTGTTCGCCAAAAGCGGCGTAGCGGCAGATGCGGTTAACGTGCCGGGCGGCTGGAAAAACGACACCTTTGTGCCGTTCGATTACGGATATTTTGCGTTTGTTTATGACAAAAACAAGCTGAAGAACCCGCCGAAAAGCCTGAAGGAGCTGGTGGAAAGCGACCAGAAATGGCGCGTGATTTATGAAGATCCGCGCACCAGCACACCGGGTCTGGGCCTGCTGCTGTGGATGCAGAAGGTATACGGTGATAAAACGCCGGAGGCGTGGCAGAAGCTGGCCGCCAAAACCGTGACCGTCACCAAAGGCTGGAGCGAAGCCTATGGCCTGTTCCTGAAAGGGGAGAGCGACCTGGTGCTGAGCTACACCACCTCCCCGGCTTATCACATTATCGCCGAGAAGAAAGACAACTACGCCGCCGCTGATTTCGCTGAAGGTCATTATCTGCAGGTGGAAGTGGCTGCCCGCACTGCCGCCAGCAAGCAGCCGGAACTGGCCGAGAAGTTTCTGAAATTCATGGTCTCCCCGGCGTTCCAGAATGCGATCCCTACGGGTAACTGGATGTATCCGGTGACCAACGTGACGCTACCTGCGGGCTTTGAGCAACTGACCAAACCGCAAACCTCGCTGGAGTTTACGCCGCAGCAGGTCGCCGCGCAGCGAGCAGCATGGGTAAGTGAATGGCAACGCGCCGTCAGCCGCTAATTCCCGGCTGGTTATTTCCCGGACTGCTCGCCGCTGTAGTGATGGTGGCGGTCAGTCTGGGTGCTTTTCTGGCATTGTGGTTTAACGCGCCAGAGAGTGATCTGCTCTCCCTCTGGCACGACAGCTATCTCTGGCACGTCATCCGGTTCTCTTTCTGGCAGGCGTTTCTCTCTGCCCTGCTGTCGGTGATCCCGGCCATTTTTCTCGCGCGGGCGCTCTACCGCAGACGCTTCCCCGGCAGGGAGGCGCTGTTGAGACTGTGCGCCATGACGCTGATCCTGCCCGTCCTGGTGGCGGTGTTTGGGATCCTGAGCGTGTATGGTCGTCAGGGCTGGCTGGCCGCCCTCTTTAACCTGCTTGGTCTGGAGTGGACCTTCTCCCCTTACGGACTCAAAGGTATTCTGCTGGCGCACATCTTTTTCAACATGCCCATGGCGACCCGGCTTTTTTTACAGGCGCTGGAGGCTATCCCCGGCGAGCAGCGTCAGCTTGCGGCACAGCTGGGCATGCGCGGCTGGTCATTCTTCCGCTTTGTCGAATGGCCGTGGCTGCGCCGTCAAATCCCTCCGGTTGCGGCGCTGATCTTCATGCTCTGTTTTGCCAGTTTCGCCACCGTGCTTTCTCTTGGTGGTGGACCACAGGCGACCACCATCGAACTGGCGATTTACCAGGCGCTGAGTTACGACTACGACCCCGGCCGCGCTGCGCTTCTGGCTCTGGTACAGATGCTGTGCTGTCTTGTGCTGGTCCTGCTGAGTCAGCGTCTGAGCAAAGCCATTCCACCGGGCAGTCATCAGATTACAGGCTGGCGCGATCCTCAGGACAGCCTGCACAGCCGAATCGCGGATGTGATGTTGATCGTACTGGCCCTGCTGCTGCTGCTGCCACCGCTGATGGCCGTTATCGTTGATGGCGTTAACCTTAACCTCGTCTCCGTGTTGCAACAGCCCGTCCTCTGGCAGGCGACCTGGACATCCTTGCGCATCGCACTGGCTGCCGGGCTATTGTGTGTCGTGCTGACCATGATGCTGCTGTGGAGCAGTCGCGAACTTTATGCGCGCCAGGCGCGCAAAGCCGGACAAGCGCTGGAGCTGACGGGGATGTTAATCCTCGCAATGCCGGGCATCGTCCTGGCAACCGGCTTCTTTTTATTGTTCAACAGTACGGTTGGTCTGCCGGAAAGCGCCGACGGAATCGTGATTTTTACCAACGCCCTGATGGCCATTCCCTATGCGCTGAAGGTGCTGGAAAACCCCATGCGCGACGTCAACAGCCGTTACGCTTTGCTGTGTCAGTCGCTTGGTATACAGGGCTGGCGCCGGTTAAAGGTGGTTGAACTGCGTGCGCTGAAACGCCCGCTTGCTCAGGCGCTGGCCTTCGCTTGTGTGCTCTCCATTGGAGATTTTGGTGTGGTGGCGCTCTTCGGCAATGAAGATTTCCGCACGCTGCCATACTGGTTGTATCAGCAGATCGGCTCCTACCGCAGTCAGGAGGGGGCCGTCACGGCGCTGTTGCTGCTGTTGCTGTGCTTTGCCTTATTTACCGTTATCGAAAAACTTCCGGGGCGCAATGTTAAAACTGACTGATGTCACCTGGCTCTACCAGCACCTGCCTATGCGGTTCAGCCTGTCGGTACGCCCGGGTGAGATGATTGCCGTGCTTGGCCCAAGCGGGGCAGGGAAAAGTACCTTACTCAATCTGATTGCCGGTTTTCTGCAACCGGCAAGCGGGTCGATAATCATTGAAAACAACGACCATACCTACACCCCGCCCGCCAGGCGTCCGGTCTCGATGCTGTTCCAGGAAAATAACCTGTTCACCCATCTGACGGTGCGGCAAAACATCGCGCTGGGTATGGATCCGGGGCTGAAACTGAACGACGCACAGCGCCAGAAGCTGGAAAAGATTGCCGGGCAGATGGGCATTACCACGTTTATTGACCGACTCCCCGGAGAGCTCTCTGGCGGACAACGTCAGCGCGTGGCGCTGGCTCGCTGCCTGGTTCGCGAGCAGCCGATACTGCTGCTGGATGAGCCCTTCTCTGCACTCGATCCCGCGCTGCGCCAGGAGATGCTCGCCCTGGTACAGGAGGTCTGCCAGCGTCAGCAGCTGACGATGCTGATGGTGTCACACAGTATTGAAGATGCCGCACGCATCGCCCCGCGATCGGTGGTGATCGCGGAGGGTCGTATCGTGTGGGAGGGTGAAACCGAAGAGTTGATGAGTGGCAAAGCAAGCGCGTCGCACCTGC
This sequence comes from Enterobacter cloacae complex sp. 277I4, assembly GCF_050031465.1. Classification (NCBI taxonomy): domain Bacteria; kingdom Pseudomonadati; phylum Pseudomonadota; class Gammaproteobacteria; order Enterobacterales; family Enterobacteriaceae; genus Enterobacter; species Enterobacter cloacae complex sp. 277I4. Next base: position 746,762 of record NZ_JBLGWC010000001.1, on the reverse strand, counting down.
TGGGGATCCTTAACGGCTGACCACCTTCAGCAGGATCTCACCGTACACCGGCATCAGCGGATGGCGAATCAGCGCGATCAGCGCCACGACGGCAACGCCCAGCGTCAGCGGCGCCAGCCACAGCAAGCGCGAGCGAGGCAGATAGCGCGTCAGACGATCGACATTCGCTTTCGCGCTGCGCCATAGCCGCCAGCACAACCATGCAGCGAGCCATAACAGCAGCGCTGTTGCCAGCAATAACCATTTAAAGCCACCGCTCTGCACATCGTCAGGAATATCAATTGCCGCCCCCGCCAGGATCCCCGGCAGGAAGTAGAACGGCGGCCAGAAGACGCAGCCGATAATGTTCGGCAAAACGAATTTTGCGACGGGCAGATCCAGCATCCCGGCGACCATCGGCACCAGCGGACGCGTTGGCCCGACAAAGCGTCCGACGAGGATCGTAAACATGCTGTGCTGATGCAACGCATGCTCAGTTTTATCCAGCAACGCTTTGTTCTTCTTCATGAAAGACCAGCGGTGCAGCGGCTTCTTGAAACGCCAGCCCAGCCAGAAGGAGATCCAGTCGCCCAGTAAGCAGCCGATCATACCGGCCAGCCACGCCTGCCAGAAATTGACCTCACCGCTGCCAATCAACGCGCCCAACGCCGCCATCATCACCGTACCAGGCAGGATCAGCCCAACCAGCGCCAGCGATTCCAGAAACGCCACCAGCGCAACGGCGATAAGCGAATACATAACGGACTGGGTAATAAAATGTTCCAGCAATGCCTGCATAACTATTCCGGTCAGAAAACGAATCAGGGATTCTGCTTAGCGCCCTGCATCGCGTCAAGACAACAATTGTCTGAATAGTTTACAGGTTGCTTCCGTTGTTCACCTGCTTGTTTATCTTTTTTTACCGTTTATTCACATCCCGCCCGGAATTCACTGGGGCTGGCGCCAGTGCATTTTTTAAATACGCGGGAAAAATAGAGCTGATCTTCAAAGCCCACATTGCGCCCGACGGTGGCAATGGGCATCCGGGTGGTGCTGAGCAGCAGTTTCGCCTGGCTGATGCGCTGATCTTCGCGCCAGCTCAGCACGCTGACACCCAACTGCTGCCGGAACAAATGCGACAGCCGCGACGGCGACAGACAGACATGCTGGGCCACGCTGGCGATATCAAACTGGCTGTCGGCCAGGTGGTCGCTGATGTACTGGCAGGCATCACGCACACGGTTATCCAGCGGCGGATTAAGCGACGCGTTAATCGCCTCCATCCGGCGCAGTAATACCTGTTCAAGCAAATTAATTGCCAGCAGCTCAGCGTAGCGCCCACCGGCCTGCCCTGCCTCTATGATCTGGGCAAACAGCTCGCGGAACTGGGCCAGATGAGTGTCGTCCGGGCGGTAAAAACCGGTGTGCGCAAAAATGGCTGGCCACGAAAGCCACTCCTGCCAGTAGGCGCGGGGGCGGAAGTAGACCCACTGGTGATACCACTCTTTGGCATCCGGATGACGCCCATAATGGTGGATCTCACCAGGCGGAAACAGCAGCATATCGCCGGGACGACAGACGAACTGCTGATCGTTGTTTTTGATTATCCCTTCCCCACGCACGGTCAGGTTCAGAATGTACCCTTTCATCCCGAGCGGACGGTCAACGTAAAAATCGAGATATCCCTCAGCCTCGATAGGGGTCAGCCCCGCCACCAGGTGGGCGTTAAACGAATAACCCGGCAGTAAGGGATCGTTTTGCGTTTCGGCCATAGATTCAGTTCTCCCAACGGTACTGAAGGAAACCAATTGTCCATATCGTTAAAAGCCGTATAAAAATGGCCTGCGACGAGATCCAAAAAGCATCACGTCTCTTTTACGTCCGCCATGTTTCAGCCTTTCCCCCTGATTTCTCCGCCAGAGTGGGCAGATAAGCAGTAACAAAAGTGTCTATAAGTGCGGCAGAAATGTCCACATTGAATATTTGCACGGCGTCACACTTTCCATCTCAACAGCAATTTAGTCCATAAGATTAGCGGATCCTGCCTGACGATTTTCGCCCCCAGTCTCTAATGTTCTCTCATACCTGTTTTCTGATGGAGCAACACCATGGCAATTGCGATTGGCCTCGATTTTGGCAGCGACTCGGTTCGCGCCCTGGCAGTGGACTGTACGTCCGGCCAGGAGATAGCAACCAGCGTTAAGTGGTACCCACGCTGGCAAGAGGGGCGCTACTGCGATGCGCCAAACAACCAGTTCCGTCACCATCCACGCGACTACATCGAGTCGATGGAAGCGGCAATCAAAACCGTGCTGGCAAAGCTGTCTGACGCCCAGCGTGCAGAGGTGGTTGGGATCGGCGTAGACAGCACCGGTTCTACCCCCGCGCCAGTGGATGCGGAAGGCCGGGTGCTCGCGCTACGTCCTGAGTTCGCCGACAACCCGAACGCCATGTTTGTGCTGTGGAAAGACCATACCGCCGTCGAAGAGGCCGAAGCCATCACCCGGTTGTGCCACCAGCCGGGCAAAACCGACTATTCGCGCTACATCGGCGGAATTTATTCCAGTGAATGGTTCTGGGCCAAGATCCTGCATGTCACCCGCGCTGACGCAGCGGTTGCACAGGCAGCCGCATCGTGGATTGAACTGTGTGACTGGGTTCCTGCCCTGCTCTCAGGTACCACCCGCCCGCAGGATATTCGCCGCGGCCGCTGCAGCGCCGGGCATAAATCCCTGTGGCATGAAAGCTGGGGCGGTCTGCCACCGGCAGCCTTCTTCGATGAACTCGATCCGATTATCAACAAGAGCCTGAAGTACCCGCTCTTTACCGACACCTTTACCGCCGATATTCCGGTGGGCACGCTCTGTGAAGAGTGGGCAACACGCCTGGGCCTGCCGCAAAACGTGGCAATCTCCGGCGGTGCGTTTGACTGCCATATGGGCGCGGTGGGCGCTGGCGCCCAACCCAATACGCTGGTGAAAGTGATCGGCACCTCCACCTGCGACATCCTGACGGCGGATAAAGCCAGCGTCGGTGACCGCGCAGTAAAAGGTATCTGCGGACAGGTCGACGGCAGCGTGGTGCCGGACTTTATCGGTCTGGAAGCCGGGCAGTCTGCGTTTGGCGATATTTACGCCTGGTTTGGTCGGGTACTGGGCTGGCCGCTGGACCAGCTGGCGACCGCGCACCCGGAACTGAAAACCCAGATTGCCGAAAGTAAGAAACAGCTGCTGCCCCAGCTCACCGCCGCGTGGGCGAAAAATCCGTCTCTTGAACACCTGCCGGTGGTGCTCGACTGGTTCAACGGCCGCCGTACGCCATTTGCCAACCAGCGTCTTAAAGGTGTTATCACCGATCTCAATCTGGCGACCGATGCCCCGGCCCTGTTTGGCGGCCTGATTGCAGCCACCGCCTTTGGTGCCCGCGCGATTATGGAGTGCTTCACCGAACAGGGCATCGACGTCAACAACGTCATGGCGCTGGGCGGTATCGCCCGTAAAAACCCGGTGATCATGCAGGCCTGCTGCGACGTGCTGAACCGTCCGCTGCAGATTGTCGCGTCCGATCAATGCTGCGCGCTGGGCGCGGCTATTTTCGCCGCCGTTGCCGCGGGCGTACACGCCGATATCCCGACTGCACAGCAGCATATGGCAAGCGCGGTCGAAAATACCCTTCAGCCGCGTGCTCAACAGGCGCAACGCTTTGAACAGCTTTATCAGCGCTACCAGCAATGGGCAAAAAGCGCCGAACTTCACTATCTCCCTGTCGCCGCCCCGTCAAAACACACCGCGGATACGACGGCAACCCTGACCCATTAAGGACACGACGATGACCATTTTTGATAATTATGAAGTGTGGTTTGTGATTGGCAGCCAGCATTTGTACGGACCGCAAGCGTTGCAACAGGTGACGAAACATGCGGAACACGTCGTGAACGCGCTGAATGCTGAGGCCAAACTGCCATGCAAACTGGTGCTGAAGCCGCTGGGCACGACGCCGGATGAGATCACCCATATCTGCCGTGACGCAAACTACGACGATAAATGTGCGGGTCTGGTGGTGTGGCTGCACACCTTCTCACCCGCCAAAATGTGGATCAACGGTCTGTCTATCCTCAACAAACCGCTGCTGCAATTCCATACCCAGTTCAACGCCTCCCTGCCATGGGACAGCATTGATATGGACTTTATGAACCTGAACCAGACCGCACACGGCGGCCGTGAGTTCGGCTTCATCGGCGCCCGTATGCGTCAGCAGCACGCCGTAGTGACCGGACACTGGCAGGATCAACATGCGCAGAAACGCATCGGCTCCTGGATGCGTCAGGCCGTTTCCAAACAGGATACCCGCCATCTGAAAGTGGTGCGATTTGGCGACAACATGCGTGAAGTGGCAGTCACCGACGGTGATAAAGTTGCCGCGCAGATCAAGTTCGGTTTTTCCGTGAACACCTGGGCCGTGGGTGACCTGGTGCAGGTCGTCAATGAGATCGGCGATGGCGACGTGAGCGCGCTGGTTGACGAATACGAAAGCAGCTACCGCCTCACCGCAGCGGCGCAGGTGAAGGGTGACAAACGCCAGAACGTGCTGGACGCGGCGCGCATTGAACTGGGGATGAAACGCTTCCTGGAACAGGGTGGCTTCCACGCCTTTACCACGACATTTGAAGATCTCCATGGTCTGAAACAACTGCCGGGTCTGGCAGTACAACGTCTGATGCAGCAGGGCTACGGCTTCGCGGGCGAAGGCGACTGGAAAACTGCCGCTCTGCTTCGCATCATGAAAGTGATGTCAACCGGTCTGCAGGGCGGCACCTCCTTTATGGAGGACTACACCTACCACTTCGAAAATGGCAACGACCTGGTACTCGGTTCACACATGCTGGAAGTGTGCCCGTCCATTGCCGTTGAAGAGAAACCGATCCTCGACGTGCAGCACCTCGGCATTGGCGGTAAAGCGGATCCGGCACGTTTGATCTTCAACACCCGTACCGGCCCGGCCATCAACGCCAGCCTGATCGACCTGGGCGATCGTTTCCGCCTGCTGGTGAACTGTGTGGATGCGGTTGAAACGCCACACGCGCTGCCAAAACTGCCGGTCGCCAACGCCCTGTGGAAAGCGCAGCCCGATCTGCCAACCGCCTCCGAAGCCTGGATCGTCGCCGGTGGCGCGCACCATACCGTCTTCAGTCACGCGCTGGATCTCAACGATATGCGTCAGTTCGCTGAACTGCACGACATCGAACTGACCGTGATCGATAACGATACCCGCCTGCCCGCGTTTAAAGACGCGCTGCGCTGGAATGAAGTCTATTACGGTTCGAAACGTTAAGTACGACGTGCCCGGTGGCACTGCGTTTACCGGGCCTACGATTGTGTATGCCGGATAAGCGAAACGCCATCCGGCGGGAGACAACAATGCTAGAAGATCTCAAACGCCAGGTACTCGAAGCCAACCTGGCGCTGCCTAAACATAATCTGGTGACCCTGACCTGGGGCAACGTCAGCGCCGTTGACCGCGAAAAAGGGGTGTTCGTCATCAAGCCTTCCGGCGTGGATTATACGGTGATGACCGTTGACGATATGGTTGTGGTCAGCATTGCAACCGGTGAAGTGGTGGAAGGGAAGAAAAAACCCTCCTCCGATACCCCCACCCATCGCCTGCTGTATCAGGCATTTCCGACCATCGGCGGCATTGTGCATACCCACTCGCGTCATGCGACTATCTGGGCGCAGGCAGGCCAGTCCATCCCGGCTACCGGTACCACGCACGCAGACTACTTTTACGGCACCATCCCCTGCACCCGCCTGATGACCGATGCGGAAATCAACGGCGAGTACGAGTGGGAAACCGGCAATGTGATTGTCGAAACCTTTGAAAAACAGGGAATCGACGCAGCACAGATGCCCGGGGTGCTGGTGCATTCTCACGGCCCGTTTGCGTGGGGCAAAAATGCGGAGGATGCAGTGCATAACGCGATTGTGCTGGAAGAGGTGGCCTATATGGGCATCTTCTGTCGTCAACTGGCACCAGAGTTGCCGGATATGCAACAGACGCTGCTGGACAAACACTACCTGCGCAAGCACGGTGCAAAAGCCTATTACGGGCAATAAACTGTATATAAACCCAGCATAAAACCGCTAACCAGGCTATAATCAGGCCTGGTTTTGTTTTATGGGATAACGGCGTGACGCAGGCGCAAGAAGGTTTTTTACTGACCCGACACTGGCGGGATACGCCTCAGGGAACAGAGGTGGAGTTCTGGCTGGCGACGGACAACGGCCCGCTGCGCGTTACCCTGCCGCCACAGGAGTCCGTGGCATTTATTCCTGAAGTCCACATCGACAAAGCAAAGCAGCTACTGCGCGGTGAAAACAACTGGCGCATCACGCCACTTGAGCTAAAAGATTTCCATCGCCAGCCGGTTTACGGTCTCTATTGTCGCGCCCATCGCCAGTTGATGCGCTATGAAAAACTGCTGCGCGAGGCGGGCGTCACCCTGTACGAGGCCGATATTCGTCCCCCGGAACGTTTTCTGATGGAGCGGTTTATTACCGCCCCTGTCTGGGTTGATGGCACAGCGCACAACGGCGGGCTGATTAACGCCCGCCTGAAACCCAACCCGCACTACCGTCCGCCGTTGAAATGGGTCTCACTGGACATCGAAACCACCCGTCACGGTGAACTGTACTGTATTGGTCTTGAAGGCTGCGGCGACCGGGTTGTCTATATGCTCGGGCCACCGAATGGCGATGCCTCCGCGCTGGACTTCCGGCTGGAGTACGTCAACAGTCGGCCACAGCTGCTGGAAAAACTGAACCAGTGGTTTGCCGATCGCGATCCCGATGTCCTGATCGGCTGGAACGTGGTGCAGTTCGACCTGCGGGTACTGCAAAAACACGCCGAGCGTTACCGCATCCCGCTCATGCTTGGGCGGGGTCATAGCGAACTGGAATGGCGCGAGCACGGTTTCAAAAACGGCGTCTTCTTCGCGCAGGCCAACGGTCACCTGATTATCGACGGCATCGAGGCGCTGAAATCCGCATTCTGGAATTTTTCTTCCTTCTCGCTGGAGGCAGTGGCGCAGGAGCTGCTGGGGGAAGGGAAATCCATCGATAACCCGTGGGACCGAATGGATGAGATCGACCGCCGCTTCAACGAAGACAAACCGGCACTTGCCACCTATAACCTGAAAGATTGTGAGCTGGTTACGCAGATTTTCCACAAAACCGAGATCATGCCTTTTCTGCTGGAACGCGCCACAGTAAATGGTCTTGCCGCTGATCGGCACGGCGGTTCCGTGGCGGCATTCAGCCATCTGTACTTTCCCCGCATGCACCGGGCAGGCTACGTCGCACCGAACCTGGGGGACGTGCCGCCGCAGGCAAGCCCTGGCGGCTACGTGATGGATTCCCGGCCGGGACTGTATGACTCCGTGCTGGTACTGGACTACAAAAGCCTCTACCCCTCGATTATCCGCACCTTTTTGATTGATCCGGTGGGGCTGGTAGAGGGGATGGCGCAGCCGGACGATATGCACAGCACCGACGGGTTTCTGGGGGCGCGTTTCTCACGGGAGAAACACTGCCTGCCGGAGATCGTGGGACAGATCTGGCACGGGCGCGACGAGGCCAAGCGCCACGGCAACAAGCCGCTTTCTCAGGCGCTGAAAATTATCATGAATGCCTTTTACGGTGTGCTGGGCACCAGCGCCTGTCGCTTCTTCGACCCGCGTCTCGCCTCGTCTATTACCATGCGCGGGCATGAGATCATGCGCCAGACAAAGGCGCTGATCGAATCCCAGGGCTATGAAGTGATCTATGGCGATACCGACTCCACCTTCGTCTGGTTGAAGGGCGCGCACGCCGAAGAGAAAGCCGCGCGAATTGGCAAACAGCTGGTGGCCTTCGTGAACGACTGGTGGCAAGCGCATTTGCAAAAAGAGCGGTTAACCAGTGCGTTAGAGCTGGAGTATGAAACCCATTTCAGCCGCTTTTTAATGCCCACTATCCGTGGAACCGATCAGGGCAGCAAGAAACGCTACGCCGGACTGATTCAGGAAGGTGAAAAGCAACGCATGGTGTTTAAAGGGCTGGAGACGGTACGCACAGACTGGACTCCGCTGGCGCAGCAGTTCCAGCAAACGCTCTATTTGCGGATCTTTCGTAATGAGCCTTATCAGGACTACGTCCGCGAGACGATAGCCAGCCTGATGGCTGGCGAGCTCGACAACCAGCTGGTGTATCGCAAACGCCTGCGCCGCCCGCTGGCCGAGTATCAGCGTAACGTTCCGCCACACGTCCGCGCCGCGCGTCTGGCGGATGAAGAGAACGTCCGTCGGGGGCGCGCCCCGCAGTATCAGAACCGGGGCACCATCAAGTATGTCTGGACGACAAACGGGCCAGAGCCCGTGGATTATCAACACTCTGCGCTGGACTACGACCACTACCTGACGCGCCAGCTTCAGCCCGTCGCGGATGGAATTTTGCCGTTCATTGACGACGATTTTGCTACACTAGTGACAGGGCAGCTTGGCCTATTTTGACACGTGACGAAATCGCTGCCATCCAGTACCATAGCGCCCTTTCCACTCCCGGACCCATTTTTCGATGACCGTCTTTTTTGACGGTGGTTGAACTATTGCCTGCAATTAAAGATTAGAGCCGAACACATATGCCTTTTACACTTGGTCAACGCTGGATCAGCGATACAGAAAGCGAACTTGGATTGGGAACCGTGGTTGCAGTCGATGCACGCATGGTCACCCTCCTTTTCCCTGCTACCGGTGAAAACCGCCTGTACGCTCGCAATGACTCCCCTGTTACCCGCGTGATGTTCAATCCAGGTGACACCGTGACCAGCCACGACGGCTGGCAGCTAAAGGTTGAAGACGTAAAAGAAGAGAATGGTCTGCTCGCCTACATTGGGACTCGCCTCGACACTGACGAGAGCAATGTCATCCTGCGTGAAGTGCTGCTCGACAGCAAACTGGTTTTCAGCAAGCCGCAGGATCGCCTGTTTGCCGGGCAAATCGACCGTATGGATCGCTTCTCCCTGCGCTATCGCGCACGTAAATTCCAGAGTGAACAGTACCGCATGCCGTGGAGCGGCCTGCGTGGTCAACGCACCAGCCTGATCCCTCATCAGTTGAATATCGCCCATGACGTTGGTCGTCGTCATGCGCCTCGCGTACTGCTGGCAGACGAAGTGGGCCTCGGTAAAACCATTGAAGCCGGTATGATCCTGCATCAACAGTTGCTTTCTGGCGCCGCCGAGCGCGTGCTGATCGTGGTACCGGAAACGCTGCAACATCAGTGGCTGGTTGAGATGCTGCGCCGCTTTAACCTTCGTTTCTCGCTGTTTGACGACGAGCGCTACGCCGAAGCCCAGCATGACGCGGACAACCCGTTTGAAACCGAACAGCTGGTCATCTGCTCCCTGGACTTCGTGCGCCGCAGCAAGCAGCGTCTTGAGCATCTGTGCGACGCAGAGTGGGATCTGCTGGTGGTCGACGAAGCGCACCACCTTGTCTGGAGCGAAGAGGCACCGAGCCGTGAATACATGGCGATTGAACAGCTTGCCGAGCGCGTGCCGGGCGTCCTGCTGCTGACCGCAACGCCGGAGCAGCTGGGGCTGGAGAGCCACTTCGCCCGTCTGCGCCTGCTCGATCCAAACCGTTTCCATGACTTTGAGCAGTTTGTCGAAGAACAGAATAATTACCGCCCGGTTGCCGATGCTGTCGCCATGCTGCTGGCGGGCAAACGCCTCTCGAATGACGAACTCAACACCCTGAGCGATCTGATTGGCGAACAGGATATTGAGCCGCTGCTACAGGCAGCCAACAGTGACAGCGACAACGCGGGTTCCGCGCGTAAAGAGCTGATCGATATGCTGATGGACCGCCACGGCACCAGCCGCGTGCTGTTCCGTAACACCCGTAACGGCGTGAAGGGCTTCCCGAAACGCGAACTGCATACCATCAAGCTGCCGCTGCCGACGCAGTATCAGACGGCGATAAAAGTCTCCGGCATTATGGGGGCGCGTAAAAGCCAGGAAGAACGTGCGCGCGACATGCTCTACCCGGAGCAGATTTATCAGGAATTTGAAGGCGATACCGGAACCTGGTGGAACTTCGACCCGCGTGTTGAATGGCTGATGGGTTACTTAACGGCTCATCGTTCACAGAAAGTGCTGGTGATCTGCGCCAAGGCGGCCACCGCGCTGCAGCTGGAGCAGGTTCTGCGCGAGCGCGAAGGTATTCGAGCCGCCGTGTTCCATGAGGGCATGTCCATTGTCGAGCGTGACCGCGCCGCGGCCTGGTTCAGTGAAGAAGACAGCGGCGCACAGGTTCTGTTGTGCTCTGAAATCGGTTCTGAAGGGCGTAACTTCCAGTTCGCCAGCAACCTGGTGATGTTCGATCTGCCGTTCAACCCCGACCTGCTGGAACAGCGTATCGGCCGTCTGGACCGTATCGGTCAGGCGCATGATATTCAGATCCACGTCCCTTACCTGGAAAAAACCGCTCAGTCGGTGCTGGTACGCTGGTTCCACGAAGGTCTGGACGCGTTCGAACATACCTGTCCGACGGGACGCACCATTTACGATCAGGTGCATACGGATCTGATCGGTTACCTGGCAGCGCCGGAAAATACGGACGGTTTTGATGAGCTGATCAAATCCTGTCGCGAAAAGCATGAGGCTCTGAAAGCGCAGCTGGAGCAGGGACGTGACCGCCTGCTGGAAATCCACTCCAACGGTGGCGAGAAAGCGCAGGCGCTTGCCGAAAGCATTGAAGAGCAGGATGACGACACCAGCCTGATCAGCTTCGCCATGAACCTATTCGACATCGTCGGGATTAACCAGGACGATCGCGGCGAGAACATGATCGTGCTGACCCCATCCGATCATATGCTGGTTCCGGATTTCCCGGGCCTGCCGGAGGATGGTTGCACCATCACCTTTGAGCGTGACGTGGCGCTGTCTCGCGAAGACGCTCAGTTCATCACCTGGGAACACCCGTTGATCCGCAACGGCCTCGACCTGATCCTTTCCGGCGACACGGGTAGCAGCACGATTTCCTTGTTGAAAAACAAAGCATTACCCGTTGGTACGCTGCTGGTTGAGCTGATCTATGTTGTGGAAGCGCAAGCGCCGAAACAGCTGCAGCTCACCCGCTTCCTGCCGCCAACGCCAGTGCGTCTGCTGCTGGATAAAAACGGCACCAACCTGGCTACACAGGTTGAATTCGAGAGTTTCAACCGCCAGCTGAGCGCAGTAAACCGCCACACGGGCAGCAAACTGGTCAACGCCGTACAACAGGACGTGCACGCCATTCTGCAGTTGGGTGAAACGCAGATCGAAAAAGCGGCCAGGACGCTGATTGATGCCGCACGCGAGGAAGCCGATGAGAAACTGTCTGCAGAGCTGTCTCGTCTGGAAGCGTTAAAAGCGGTGAACCCAAACATCCGTGATGACGAACTGACCGCGATTGAGAGCAACCGTCAGCAGGTGCTGGAAAGCCTGAATCAGGCAAGCTGGCGTCTGGATGCCCTGCGTCTTATTGTTGTGACGCATCAGTAAACGGAGCACAAGATGGTGATGCAGCCTTACAATCCGCCGCAAGACCCGTGGCTGGTTATCCTTTATCAGGATGAGCACATTATGGTGGTCAACAAGCCAAGCGGCCTGTTGTCCGTGCCGGGGCGTCTGGATGAGCACAAAGACAGCGTGATGACACGTATTCAGCGTGATTATCCCCAGGCGGAGTCCGTTCATCGCCTGGACATGGCAACCAGCGGTGTGATTGTGGTGGCGATGAACAAAGCGGCTGAACGTGAACTCAAACGCCAGTTCCGCGAGCGTGAACCGAAAAAGCAGTATGTCGCACGCGTCTGGGGCCATCCCGCGCAGGCGGAAGGGCTGGTGGATCTGCCGCTGATTTGCGACTGGCCAAATCGACCAAAGCAGAAGGTGTGCTATGAGACGGGCAAGGCCGCGCAAACCGAGTATGAAGTGCTGGAGTACGCGCCGGATAACACCGCGCGCGTGCTGCTAAAGCCCATTACCGGGCGTTCACATCAGCTGCGTGTGCATATGCTCGCGCTGGGGCACCCGATTCTGGGAGACCGTTTTTACGCACCACCGGAGGCGCTGGCTTCAGCGCCGCGTTTGCAGCTTCATGCCCAGACGCTCACCATCACCCACCCGGCGTTTGGCAACGCAATGACGTTTAAAGCCCCGGTGGACTTCTAAAAAATATGGCCCGACTGTGTCGGGCCATTTTTTATTTGAAATTTTTCTGCTCTTTTATCAGCTCGTACGCTTTCTGGATTTCCTGCGCTTTTTGCTTCGCCATCTCCATCATCTCTGGCGGTAAGCCCTTCGCGACCAGTTTATCCGGGTGATGTTCACTCATCAGCTTACGATAGGCACGCTTGATGGTTGTTGCATCATCAGAAGGTTTCACGCCAAGCACGTTACAGGCATCTTCCAGCGTCGGGCCACGCTGCGCCTGCTGCCAGCCGCCGCCAGAGGATTGATGCTGTTGATAGCCGCCACCAAAGTGTGCGCCGCCCTGCATCATGCGCAGGAACTGGTCGAACTGCATGCGGGAGATCCCCAGCTCTTCGGCAATCACGTATAACACATCGCGTTCATTCGGATGAAGAGACCCGTCGGCAAACGCCGCCTGAATCTGGATCTCCAGAAACATCCGAATTAAATCAAAACGGCCGAAACAGATACTGCGGAACTGACGCATTTTTTCGCGCAGCGGATAGTTATCCGATTTACCGATGCGAAATGCATTTTGCGCCGCCACACGAGATTCCCCGTGCAGATTCATGCGGTCCATAAATACGCTGGCAATTTGGATATCGGCTTCCGTTACCCGCCCTTTTGATTTGGTTAAGTGCCCCATCACCTCAAAGGTGGTGGAGAAAAAGAGGGACTGACGCTCGCGCTGGTTGGCGAACCACGCCATTTTGCGGCTGCGTGCCTTATCGAACATATGGCCAATAATCAGGCCAAGTACGATGCCCCAAAACCCGGCACCCATGATGATGGCGAACGCAACGCCGATGATTTTACCCCAATACTGCATATACTCCCCGGATAGTCATGTCCCTTGTCGACGCAACGCCATCATTACAGTGGTCGAGCCACGGTCAATTGAGGGACATCGCCTATAATTTGCATTATCATACTCGTCATTCGATAGCGAGCCTAACACTCTGGCACGCAAACGGGCAGGATTAACGCTGGTACTGCGCTGATGAGTAAGATAGTCTCTGAGCGTTTGTAAGCCGTAGCCACTGATGACGGAACACTAAAATATAACGTATGAAAAAACGTATCCCCACCCTCCTGGCCACAATGATTGGCACCGCCCTGTACAGTCAACAGGGGCTGGCGGCCGATCTTGCCTCGCAGTGTATGCTTGGCGTCCCAAGTTATAATCGCCCACTGGTGAGTGGCGATACAAATAGCTTGCCGGTAACCATTACTGCCGACAGTTCTAAAGGAACCTATCCTGACAATGCCACGTTTACGGGCAGTGTGGATATTAATCAGGGCAATAGCCGCCTGCAGGCAGATGAAGTGCAGTTGCACCAGAAGCAGCCGGAAGGTGCGGCCGAACCGGTACGAACGGTGGATGCGCTGGGTAATGTGCACTATGACGACAATCAGGTCATCCTGAAAGGTCCGAAAGCATGGTCAAACCTGAACACCAAAGATACGAACGTCTGGGAAGGTGATTACCAGATGGTGGGTCGTCAGGGGCGTGGTAAAGCAGATCTGATGAAACAGCGCGGTGAAAACCGCTATACGATTCTGGAAAACGGTTCCTTCACCTCCTGTCTGCCGGGTTCGAATACCTGGAGCGTGGTGGGAAGTGAGGTAATTCACGACCGTGAAGAACAGGTCGCAGAAATCTGGAACGCCCGGTTTAAACTCGGCCCGGTGCCGGTTTTCTATAGCCCGTACCTGCAACTTCCCGTGGGCGACAAACGTCGTTCAGGCTTCCTGATCCCAAATGCCAAATACAGCACCTCGAACTATTTTGAGTTCTATCTGCCGTATTACTGGAACATCGCGCCCAACATGGACGCCACGATCACGCCGCACTATATCCATAAGCGCGGCAACGTCATGTGGGAAAACGAGTTCCGCTATCTGACCCAGGCGGGTACCGGTTTGATGGAACTGGATTATCTGCCATCAGATAAAGTCTTCCAGGATGAGCACCCAACAGAAGGTGATAAACACCGTTGGATGTACTTCTGGCGTCACGCTGGCGTCATGGACCAGGTCTGGCGTTTTAACGTCGACTACACCAAAGTCAGCGATCCTTACTATTTCAACGACTTCGATTCCAAGTACGGTTCCAGTACCGATGGTTACGCCACGCAGAAATTTAGCGTTGGCTATGCTATTCAGAACTTCAACGCTACGGTGTCGACGAAGCAGTTCCAGGTGTTTGATAGCCAGACGCGAAGCACTTACGGTGCAGAACCGCAGCTGGATGTGAACTGGTATCAGAACGATGTTGGTCCATTCGATACCCGCGTCTACGCTCAGGCAGTGCATTTCGTCAATACCAACTCGGACATGCCGGAAGCCACGCGTGTTCATTTAGAACCGACGATCAATTTACCGGTGTCGAACAACTGGTCGAGTCTGAATACCGAAGCCAAACTGATGGCGACCCATTACCAGCAGAAAAATGTGGACTGGTATAACAACCGTTATGGTACCGACCTCGACGAATCCGTGAATCGCGTTCTTCCACAATTCAAAATGGACGGTAAGCTGATCTTCGAGCGCGATATGGGTCTGCTGGCGGATGGGTATACGCAGACGCTTGAGCCACGTATGCAGTATTTGTACGTGCCTTATCGCGATCAGAGCAAAATCCAGAACTATGACTCCGCTTTCCTGCAGTCTGACTACAGCGGCCTGTTCCGTGACCGTACCTACGGCGGTCTTGACCGTATTGCTTCCGCGAACCAGTTAACGACCGGCGTCACAACGCGCGTTTATGATGAATCTGCCGTTGAACGTTTTAACGTTTCTGTTGGTCAAATCTACTATTTCACCGAGTCTCGTACCGGTGATGACAATATCAACTGGGAGAAAGACAACAAAACAGGTTCGCTGGTGTGGGCGGGCGATACCTACTGGCGCATGACCGATCGCTGGGGCTTACGCGGGGGTCTGCAGTACGACACGCGTCTCGACAATATTGCGACCAGCAGTGCAGCCGTCGAGTACCGTCGCGATGAAGATCGTATGGTGCAGTTGACCTATCGTTACGCCAGCCCGGAATATATTCAGGCAACATTGCCGAACTATGCCACCAGTGAACAGTATAAAGACGGGATTTCGCAGGTGGGGGGTGCAGCCAGTTGGCCAATCGCTGACCGCTGGTCAATTGTGGGCGCATACTACTTTGACACTAACGCCAACAAGCCTGCTGACCAGATGGTTGGTCTGCAATATAACTCCTGCTGTTACGCGCTGCGTGTCGGCTACGAACGCAAGCTTAACGGCTGGGATACTCAAAACAATCAGAGCAAATACGATAACGTGATTGGCTTTAATGTCGAATTGCGCGGCCTGAGCTCCAACTACGGCCTGGGCACGCAGCAGATGCTGCGCTCGAACATTCTGCCGTACCGCAGTTCCTTGTAATGTGCTTGTTTTGCAACGTAATCCGCTTTGCGGTTAATTGAAATGGAAAAAGTATGAAGAACTGGAAAACGCTGCTGCTCGGTGTCGCTATGGTTGCGAATACCAGCTTCGCGGCCCCCCAGGTTGTTGATAAGGTCGCCGCTGTGGTTAACAACGGTGTCGTGCTCGAAAGTGACGTTGACGGTTTGATGAAATCTGTGAAGCTCAATTCGGGCCAGGCGGGTCAGCAACTTCCTGATGACGCAACGCTGCGCCATCAGATCCTGGAACGTCTGATCATGGATCAGATTGTCCTGCAAATGGGTCAGAAAATGGGCGTGAAGATCACTGACGAGCAGCTCGATCAGGCGATCGCTAACATCGCTAAGCAGAACAATATGACCCTGGATCAGATGCGTAGTCGTCTGGCTTATGATGGCATCAGCTATTCAACCTACCGTAATCAGATCCGTAAAGAGATGCTGATCTCAGAAGTGCGTAACAATGAAGTTCGTCGCCGCGTCACCATCCTGCCGCAGGAAGTCGACGCGCTGGCAAAACAGGTGGGCAACCAGAACGATGCCAGCACCGAGCTGAACCTGAGCCACATTCTGATCCCGCTGCCAGAGAACCCAACGTCTGACCAGGCCGCTGAAGCGGAAAGCCAGGCGCGCGCTATCGTTGAGCAGGCACGTAACGGCAGTGACTTTGGCAAGCTGGCCATTACCTACTCTGCCGACCAACAGGCGCTGAAAGGCGGCCAGATGGGCTGGGGACGTATTCAGGAACTGCCATCCATCTTTGCCCAGGCGCTGAGCACTGCGAAGAAAGGCGACATCGTGGGTCCAATCCGTTCAGGTGTTGGCTTCCACATCCTGAAAGTCAACGACCTGCGTGGTCAGAGCCAGAACATCTCCGTCACCGAAGTTCATGCTCGCCACATTCTGCTGAAACCGTCACCGATCATGACGGACGATCAGGCGCGTGCGAAGCTGCAACAGATTGCTGCGGACATTAAGAGCGGAAAAACGTCGTTTGCGAATGCCGCAAAAGAGTTCTCTCAGGATCCTGGCTCTGCTAACCAGGGCGGCGACCTGGGCTGGGCGGCTGCGGATATCTACGATCCGGCATTCCGCGATGCGCTGATGAAGCTGAACAAAGGCCAGATGAGTGCACCGGTACACTCCTCCTTTGGCTGGCATCTGATCGAACTGCTGGATACCCGCAACGTTGATAAAACCGACGCAGCGCAGAAAGACAGAGCCTATCGTATGCTGTTCAACCGTAAGTTCTCTGAAGAAGCGGCAACCTGGATGCAGGAACAACGCGCCAGCGCTTACGTGAAAGTTCTGAGCAACTAATGAAACAGCATCGTGTTGTGATCACCCCCGGCGAACCCGCCGGGATTGGGCCTGACCTCGTGGTCCAGCTTGCCCAACGTAGCTGGCCGGTGGAACTGGTCGTCTGTGCTGATGCAACACTGTTACAAGACCGGGCTTCACTGCTCGGTCTGCCTTTAACGCTTATCCCTTACGTTGAAGGTCAGCAGCCTGCACCGCAGCAAGCCGGAACGCTCACGCTTCTTCCCGTCCCTCTTCGTACTCCTGTTATTCCGGGTCAGCTCAGCACTGAAAACGGCCACTATGTTGTCGAAACCCTGGCGCGCGCCTGCGATGGTTGCATAAAGAGTGAATTTGCTGCCCTGATTACGGGCCCCGTGCACAAAGGGGTGATTAACGAAGCCGGTATTCCGTTCACCGGACATACCGAGTTTTTTGAAGAGCGATCGCACACCCCGAAAGTGGTGATGATGCTGGCGACGGAAGCGATGCGGGTGGCTCTGGTAACAACCCATCTGCCGATTAAGGCCATTCCTGACGCCATCACCCCTGAACTGCTGCGGGAGATCATCGGGATACTGCATCACGATCTGCAGACCAAATTCGGTATTAAACAGCCGCACGTTCTGGTCTGTGGCCTGAACCCACACGCCGGTGAAGGCGGGCATATGGGGACTGAAGAGATCGACACCATCATTCCGGTGCTGAATGAAATGCGGGCGAAAGGGATGAACCTGAGCGGGCCATTGCCTGCCGATACCCTTTTCCAGCCCAAATACCTGGATAATGCCGATGCCGTGCTCGCGATGTACCACGATCAGGGCCTGCCCGTGCTAAAATACCAAGGCTTTGGCCGCGGTGTGAATATCACCCTCGGTTTACCTTTTATTCGAACGTCCGTTGACCACGGTACTGCGCTCGATCTGGCAGGCCAGGGAAAAGCGGATGTCGGCAGTTTTATTACGGCGCTTAATCTCGCCATCAAAATGATTGTTAATACTCAATGACTAATCGAGTCCATCAGGGCCACTTAGCCCGTAAACGCTTCGGGCAAAACTTCCTCAACGATCAGTTCGTGATCGACAGTATTGTCTCGGCCATTAATCCGCAAAAAGGCCAGGCGATGGTTGAAATCGGCCCCGGTCTGGCAGCACTGACTGAACCCGTCGGCGAACGTCTGGACGAACTGACCGTTATCGAACTCGACCGCGATCTCGCTGCTCGTCTGCAAACGCACCCGTTCCTTGGGCCGAAGCTGACGATTTATCAGCAAGATGCCATGACCATGAATTTTGGCGAGCTGTCGGAAAAAATGGGTCAGCCGCTGCGCGTATTCGGTAACCTGCCCTATAACATCTCCACGCCGCTGATGTTCCACCTCTTTAGCTATACTGATGCCATTGCCGACATGCACTTCATGTTGCAAAAAGAGGTGGTAAACCGTCTGGTTGCAGGGCCGAACAGTAAAGCGTATGGTCGTTTAAGCGTGATGGCACAATATTTCTGCAATGTGATCCCGGTACTCGAAGTGCCGCCATCTGCCTTCACGCCGCCGCCAAAAGTCGACTCTGCGGTTGTGCGCCTTGTGCCGCATAAAACGATGCCATACCCGGTCAAAGACCTGCGTGTACTGAGCCGCATCACCACAGAAGCCTTTAACCAGCGCCGTAAAACGATCCGTAATAGCCTCGGCAATCTGTTCACCGTTGACGTGCTGGCCGAACTGGGCATTGACCCGGCAATGCGAGCAGAAAACATCTCTGTTGAGCAGTACTGTAAACTGGCTAATTACATTAGCGAAAATGCGCCGCCGAAGGAGAGTTAAGCCATGATTGATTCGCCCCGCGTCTGTGTCCAGGTACAAAGCGTTTACGTTGAGTCGCAGTCCTCACCCGATGAAGAACGTTTTGTTTTCGCCTACACCGTGACCATTCGCAACCTGGGGCGGATGCCTGTGCAACTGCTCGGGCGTTACTGGCTTATCACTAACGGCAATGGCCGTGAAATCGAAGTTCAGGGTGAAGGTGTGGTTGGTGAACAGCCCCACATCGCCCCTGGCGAAGAGTATCAGTACACCAGCGGTGCAGTGATCGAAACGCCGCTGGGTACCATGCAAGGCCATTATGAAATGGTCGACGTCGATGGCAATGTGTTCCGCGTTGCTATTCCTGTGTTCCGTCTCGCCGTTACAACACTCATTCATTAATCTAATGTCTACATATCTGATTGGCGACGTTCACGGTTGCTACGATGAACTGATCGCATTATTAAAACAGGTCGACTTTACGCCAGGACGGGATATTCTCTGGCTGACGGGCGATTTAGTGGCGCGTGGGCCAGGCTCCCTGGAGGTTTTACGCTTCGTCAAATCGCTGGGCGACAGCGTTCGCATGGTGCTGGGCAACCATGATTTGCATCTGCTCGCCGTCTTTGCCGGCATCAGCCGCAATAAGCCGAAAGATCGCCTCACCCCGTTGCTGGAGGCGCCAGACGCCGACGAACTGATCAACTGGCTGCGTCGTCAGCCACTGTTGCAGATCGATGAAGAGAAAAAACTGGTCATGGCACACGCCGGGATCACCCCACAGTGGGATCTTGAGACGGCCAAAACCTGCGCGCGTGACGTAGAAGCCGTGCTGGCGAGCGATTCCTACCCCTTCTTCCTTGATGCCATGTACGGCGACATGCCAAATCACTGGAGTGAAGATCTGAGCGGTCTGGCGCGCCTGCGTTTTATCACGAACGCGTTCACACGGATGCGTTTCTGCTTCCCGAACGGGCAACTGGATATGTATTCCAAAGAGACGCCGGAAAGCGCACCTGCACCGCTTAAACCGTGGTTTGCGATTCCCGGGCCGGTCACCAGTGAGTACAGCGTGGTGTTTGGCCACTGGGCCGCGCTAGAAGGGAAAGGCACGCCAGACGGGATCTACGGTCTTGATACCGGTTGTTGCTGGGGCGGGGATTTAACCTGCTTACGCTGGGAAGATAAAACGTACTTCGTGCAGCCGTCCAACCGACAGTTGGATCTGGGGGAAGGCGAGGCAGTCGCCTCCTGAGAGTGAATTCCCTCTCCCGGCCGGGAGAGGGTCTATCAACTAGCGACGTTCCAGAATCTCGAAGCAGTAGCTGTGTGAGTTCTGCGCATCCGCGTCGTGAAATTCGCTGAATACCGATTCCCACTCGTCCGGATCGTAGTCCGGGAAATGGGTATCGCCTTCCACTTCCGCATCAATATGCGTCAGATAGAGCTTTTGCGCTTTTGGCAGGAACTGCTCATACACACGCCCACCACCAATCACCATGATCTCTTCGGCGTTACCGCACGCGGCAATCGCCTCGTCCACGGATTTCACCCATTCGACGCGATCGTCAGTGCCTGGCTGGCTACTGATCACGATATTCTTACGGCCCGGCAATGGACGACCAATCGACTCCCAGGTCAGGCGGCCCATCACTACCGGCTTGTTTAACGTCGTACGTTTAAACCATGCGAGATCGGCAGGCAGGTTCCACGGCATGGCATTTTCCATACCGATAACACGGTCCACCGCCAGCGCTGCAATCAGACTGATCATTGAAAATTTCCCGGATGCAAAAAATTGCCGCCACTATACGGAAAGCTTAATCTTTCGTCGACTGGCGGCATGGTAAAGAGAGAGAAATTTTTTAATATTGCTGGCAACTCCACTTCACGCGGAAGGTTTACTCTCCGGTTCGTCCGCCGGATCGCCGGTATGCTTGCCCTCCTCCGTTCCCTGCCAGCCATGACGCTGCACCAGCGACAGATGATTACGATCCTCATTAATGATCTCTGTCAGCATCGCACTGGTGCGTTTAAACACCGCCGCACGCTCTGTGGCCGTACTGCCCGCCATCGCCACCATCTCTTCCACCATATCGGTATTGAAGCGGCGGAACAGGTCCGCACGCTCGCGCGCTTCATACGCGCCCAGGCCCAGACTTTCCAGCGCCATGCGGCCAGACTTAAGCGCCCCTTCGAAGGTTTCACGCTCGGGTGCGTCCACCCCCGCCTGTCGCAGCTGGATATAGTGATCCACATCGCGCGCACGGGAGATAATGGTCAGGTTCGGGAAATGCTCCTTCACCAGCTCAACCAGCTGCATACTGGTCTGGGGATCGTCAATCGCGTTGATGAGGACTTCCGCTTTCGCTGCCCCGGCTGATTCCAGCAGATCGACACGTGTTGCATCGCCATAGAAGACTTTCATATCGAACTTACGCAGGGTATCCACATGGTCCGGATCGTGATCGAGGATGACCATTTTTACCCCGCTTGAGAGCAGTAAACGCCCGGTGATCTGCCCAAAGCGACCGAATCCGGCGATGATGACCCGCGGCTGTTCCTCATCGATCTCATCGGCCTCACGTTCCTGTTCGCTGCCGTTTTTTTCCAGACGCGTCAGCAGCACCAGCAGGATCGGCGTCGCCGCCATCGACAGCGCGACCGCCAGCGTCAGCGCTTTCGCCCACTCGGGATCGAGCACATTGGCCATTTGCGCCGCGCCGAAAACCACAAACGCGAATTCGCTTCCCTGTCCAAGCAGCACGGCGAACCAAAGACGCTGTCTGCCAGGCACGTTAAGCGGACGGGCGATCAGCAACAGCATCACCATTTTGATGACCAGGAAACCGACCAGCAGGATGAGGATCCGCAGTGGATGCGTGACCAGCGTGCCAAAGTCGATAGACATCCCGACCCCGATGAAAAACAGCCCCAGTAGCAGTCCTTTAAATGGCTCGATATCACTTTCAAGCGCGTGTCGATACTCTGAACTGGCCAGCAGAACGCCCGCGAGGAAGGCTCCCATCGCCATCGACAGCCCGGCTTCCTCCAGCAGCAGACCAAAACCAAACACCAGGAACAGCGCCACGGCACTGAACACTTCCCGCAGCCCCGAGCGGGCGACGAATCGAAGCAGCGGACGTGTTACATACCGGCCAAGCAGGACAACCAGTGCCAGCGCACCGACCACTTTCAACGCAGAGAGGGCAAAAGCGCCGAGCGTGGTGGAGGTCCCACTTGCGGCCAGTAGCGGGATCATCGCCACCAGCGGAATGGCCGCGATATCCTGAAACAGCAGCACCGAAAACGCACTGCGTCCCATCTGTGAAACGGTCAGGTTTCGCTCGTTCATTGCCTGCATGGCGATCGCCGTCGAAGAGAGTGCCAGCGTCATGCCAATAAGCTCTGCCACTTTCCAGTCCATTCCCAGCAGAATACAGAAGCCGCCCAACAGCAGACCACAGGCCGCCATTTGTAGCGCCCCGCCGCCAAACACTGAGGCGCGCAGCTTCCACAACCGCTGCGGGTCAAGTTCCAGACCAATGACAAACAGCATCAGTACGACACCAATTTCGGCGAAATGCAGGATCGCCTCCGCGTCGGTGACCAGGCGAAATCCCCAGGGTCCGATAACACACCCGGCGATCAGGTAGCCCAGCACGGAGCCCAACCCCAGGCGAACCGCCACGGGCACAATCAGCGCCGCCGCGCCAAGGTAAATCAGCGCCTGTATCAGCGTATGGCTATCCATTATGCGTCTCCTGCCACTCAAGTAAGCGTTGTTTATAATGACGAGCCTGCGCCTGCAACGTCTCATCGTCACAAACAAATGTGCAGTGCATAGCAAATGGAGGAAGCCAGGTAAGACCACAGTAGAGTGCTGTCGCCTGAAGCGGTTGTGCCAGCACCTCAAAACCCGGGAAAGAGCCAATATCGAAGTGGCTTTCTCCACCACCGGTGGTCACAGCCCACATCAGGCTTTTTCCCTTCAGCGCATGCCCGTTGTGACCATACGCCCAGCCGTGGGAAAAGACTTTGTCGATCCACAATTTGAGGAGCGGAGGTGTGCTGTACCACTGCATCGGGTGTTGCCAGATGATCAGATCGGCGCGAGTGAGCGCCTCCTGTTCAGCGGCGATGTCGATGTTAAAATCAGGATAAAGTTGATAGAGGGAACGTATCTCTACGTTGTCGAGTGTCCTTACCTGTTCAAGCATGCGCTTATTCGCATGGGAGTGATGCGGATAGGGATGCGCATAAATTATCAGAATCATGAATCGGCCTGTTTTGACTGTCTTCTCTCTTGTAGATGTGAGTGTAGACAGTTAACCCGCCCGCTGAAAGTGTTCAGTGACGCGTCGGGAGCAAAACGCAAGTATTGCTACTCTTGAGTGCCAGTTCGCAGGGGTTTTCCAGTACTTATTTGAACACCTGAAAATATATTCCTCTCACAAATAATTGACACTGCATTATTTATAACCGTGTCATATTTAGATTTATTAAATTTGCATTTTAATAAATCGAAGTATACATAACACATTGAAAACATAATAATTTCAACCCACTCCTCTCAACGCTTTTCTTTAAAACCTGAAAGAGAATATTTTTCTTCACTTCGAATTTCCTTTTAAATGGATGTGAATATGAAAGTAAAACGTCTGGAATTAAACAGGACCACCCAGTTACTGGGGAGATTATTTCCCGCCCTGCTTGTTTTTACACCAATAATCAGTTCTGCAGGCACCATCGACCAGTCAACCTCTGCCCCGCAAGACTTCTCCGCCGATACCGAATACGTCATCAATAAAGATATTACTGTGTCATCGTCTGGCGATTTAGCCGCTGTTTCCGCCTCAGGATTTAAAGTCAGTTCAATAACAAACAATGGGAATATTTCCGGCACTTCGAATGGACTTGATATAAACACTAGCGCGCAGCCACTCGATATTAATAATAATGCTGGCGCTACCATTTCCTCCGCAACAAAGAACGCTGTAAACATAGTCACGATGCAGGGTAGTTTAACCAACAAAGGAAACATAACCGGCTTTGAAAAGGGTATTTTTGTTAATGAAGATTCCTCTGCAATTAGCATATCAAATACGGAAACAGGCATCATTAAAGGCAATACAGGTCTGGCTACTGACGCCGGAATTGTGATTGATAATAATGGCTCGATTATCGGCACAAGCGAAGATGGTATCAAACTCAGCGGTGGTGGAACCAAAATCATCAATACCGGCACCATTCAGGGTGATCAGAATGGTATCAACGTAACGGATACCGCGAAGGCTGACATCATTAACAATGGCTCAATTGGTGGTGGCAAGACAGCTATAATGTTCGCCAGTAACAAAAATAATACCCTCACCCTCAACACAGGTTCAAACCTGTCTGGCGATGTCATTTCCACGCTTTCAACCGGTAACACCCTGACCCTGGTAGGCACCGGTACAGAAGACAGCAATTTTATCGGGCTGAACGAAGGCGATGGTTTCGCCTCTGTCAAAATGAACGGTGAAGACTGGGCGCTGACGGGTAACGTCGACATCATTGGTGCCGGTGATTCACTGCAGGTGAATAGCGGCAACCTGACCCTGGCGGGTACCGTTTCCAATGCTGGCAATACGCTGGTGGCGAATGAAGCCACGCTCCAGCTGGGCAATGGCGAAGGTATGGCAAGTCTCAGCGGTGGCCTAACCAACAATGGTACGGTTATTTTTAACCAGGGAGGCAATTTCACGTTTTCTACCGACATGACAGGCAGCGGAAACGTAGAGAAAGTTGATGCGAATACGCTGACGCTGACCGGCAACAACAGCTATACCGGCGATACGACCCTGCGAAACGGCACAACGCTGGTAGCGGCAGGCGCAACGTTAGGTGTTGAAAACAGCAATGCCACTCTCACCGTGCAGAACGGGGCAAAGTTTGCCACCGCAGGAACCGTCTACAACAACATCACTATTCTCAGCGGCGGTACGCTGGCAGCGTGGAATGCAATTGAGGGTAATGCAACCCTCAGAAACGCCGGCATTGATACCATTAACGGCAACGTGACCAACAGCGGCACGCTTTTGCTCAGTGCTGCCGACCACAGCGTGGGTAATGACTTTACCATTAATGGTGACTATACCGGCGCAGAAGGTAGCCAGATTGTGTTAAACAGCGAGCTGGGTACTGACACGGCACCTACCGATCATCTCACAATAACCGGCAGCAGTTTTGGCCAGTCCGGTGTGACCGTCAGCAACATGGGTGGACTTGGCGCACAGACCGTGAACGGCATGGAGATTGTCAGCGTCGCCGGCAGCTCTGAAGCACAGCTGACGCTGGCCAAACCGGTTGTGGCAGGCGCATACGAATACTCTCTTTACCAGCATAGTGACGGGAACTGGTACCTGGAATCGAAGGCCACGCCACCTGTCGATCCAACAGATGATACCGATGACGGTGATAATACCGACAACGGTGGCAATACCGACGATGGCGGTAACACTGATAATGGCGGTAACAGTGACAATGGCAGCAATACCGACGATGACGGCAACAGCGGCGGCAATGATAACGGCGACGGTGGTGATAATAGCGATAACGGCGGCGGCAATACCCCAGCACCAGAAGTGATGGCACCTGAAGTGGGCGCGTATTTAGGTAACTATCTGGCTGCTCAGAGTATGTTCCTGCACAAACGTGACGATCGCGATCAGCTCACTTTCCGTAACGAAGACGATCTGAATACCTGGATGTATGTAAAAGGTCGTTACCATGAAAATGATGCAGGCGGCGATAAAGTCAGCTACGACACCACGACCACCGTTCTGCAAGTCGGCAGCGATTTCCTCAGCAAGCCAATGGACAGCGGTATCCTGCGTGCCGGTGGCATGTTCGGTGCAGGCCAGGCGAAGACCCACTCAGATGCGAAACACAACGTGCGTGACGCACAGGGTAAAGTCGATGGCTTCAACGTTGGGCTCTACGCCACCTGGCAGGAAGATCAGAAATTACGCCTGGGCAGTTACATTGATACCTGGGCCGCCTACAGCTGGTACAACAACAAAGTGACCAGCAACCGCAACGATGAGGATTACAACAGCGAAGGTTTTGCCGCGTCTGTTGAAGTCGGCCATGCGTGGGTTATCCCATCTGAAAACGAGCGTACCTGGAAGATCGAGCCTCAGGCGCAGGTGATCTACAGCTATCTTGATCAGGAAAATCATACAGATCGTGATGGCGTCCGGGTGACGACTCTGGATAACGACAGCGTCTTCGGTCGTCTGGGTGTGAAATCCAGCTATTTCCAGCAAAAGGACGTCACGGCCTGGCAGCCATACGTTGCGGTGAACTGGCTGAAGGGTGCAGGTCAAAACGATCTGGCCTTCAACGACGAAACCGTAAGTAATGATACGCCGGAGGATCGTGGTCAGGTAGAGCTGGGTATTACTGGCAATCTTAACGAGACCACGACGATTTCACTTCGCGCCAGCGGCGAATGGGGTGAAAACAACTATGCCGCTTATGGCGGTCATATTTTGTTAAACCACCGCTGGTAATCCATCCGCATCAAGCAAAAAAGCAGTGGCAAATGCCACTGCTTTTTTTAATTATCCAGTTCACCCATGGATTTAACCTGGTCACGGTTAATCTGCTCGGTTTGACCAGTTTCCGCGTTTTTATACGACACCAGACCGGTATCGTCATCCACCTGCGGTTTGCCGTCCGTAATGATGGTGCGGCCATCGGTGGTTTTTACCGCCTGATTAGACGAACACCCCGCTACGGTGAACATTGCAGTGGCAGCCAGAACGGAAGCGATCAGTAGTTTATTTTGCATGGTGTTTTCCCCTGCTCTCAGTTGAATTTCATTATCGACCTAACCATTTTAGGCTAACTGACTGAATGCGGATGGAAAACCAGAAGGTTCTGAAGAGGGGAAGAATGCCCGGTAGCCGAACGGTACCGGGCAATTTGTCTTACTTGTTAATCTGGGCGTGCATTTCCTGGACCGAAATCACCTTCTCGGTGGCATCCGCGTTCAGCGCCATGGCTGTTGCGAAACCGCCGTTCAGGGTGGTGTCGTAATGCACTTTGTACTGCAGCGCGCTGCGGCGAATCAGCTTGGAGTCTTCAATCGCCTGGCGGCCCGCAGTGGTGTTGATGATATAGGTGTATTCGCCATTCTTGATGCGATCCTGAATGTGCGGACGACCTTCATGCACTTTGTTCACCAGACGCGGGTTGATTCCCGCTTCACCCAGCACAATCGCCGTACCGTGGGTTGCATCCAGCTCGAAGCCCTGTTTCAGCAGCTTGGCAGCCAGGTCAACCACGCGCTCTTTATCGCCTTCGCGAACAGAGAGCAGCGCACGGCCAGATTTCTTCATGGTGGAGTTGCTGCCCAGTTGCGCTTTAGCAAACGCTTCTGCAAAGGTGCGGCCCACGCCCATCACTTCCCCGGTAGAGCGCATCTCTGGCCCTAACAGCGGGTCAACGCCCGGGAATTTGTTGAACGGCAGCACCACCTCTTTCACCGAGTAGTACGGCGGGATAATCTCTTTTGTGACGCCCTGCTGTGCCAGCGTCTGGCCAGCCATCACGCGCGCCGCCACTTTTGCCAGCGGAATACCGGTCGCTTTAGAGACGAACGGTACGGTACGTGCCGCACGCGGGTTCACTTCAATCAGGTAGACTTCGTTGTCTTTCACGGCGAACTGGACGTTCATCAGACCACGAACCTGCAGTTCGAAGGCCAGTTTCTGCACCTGCTGACGCATCACGTCCTGAATTTCCTGGCTCAGGGTGTACGCTGGCAGAGAACAGGCGGAGTCGCCTGAGTGCACGCCCGCCTGCTCGATGTGCTCCATGATGCCGCCAATCAGCACCATTTCGCCGTCACAGATAGCATCCACATCCACTTCAACCGCATCGTCGAGGAAGCGATCCAGCAGCACTGGCGCATCGTTGGACACGCTGACTGCCGTCTGGAAGTAACGACGCAGGTCAGCTTCATCGTAGACGATTTCCATCGCGCGGCCGCCCAGCACGTAAGAAGGACGCACCACCAGCGGGTAGCCAATCTCTTTCGCCTTCTCAACCGCTTGTTCAATCGCAGTCACAGTGGCGTTTGCCGGCTGTTTCAGCTTCAGACGGTCAACCGCCTGCTGGAAACGCTCGCGGTCTTCTGCACGGTCAATGGCATCCGGGCTGGTACCGATAACCGGCACACCTGCGGCTTCCAGCGCGCGCGCCAGTTTCAGCGGGGTCTGGCCGCCGTACTGCACGATCACGCCTTTTGGCTTCTCGATGCGCACGATTTCCAGCACGTCTTCCAGAGTTACCGGTTCGAAGTAGAGACGGTCAGAGGTGTCATAGTCGGTAGAGACCGTTTCCGGGTTACAGTTGACCATGATGGTCTCGTAACCGTCTTCGCGCAGCGCCAGAGAGGCGTGTACGCAGCAGTAGTCAAACTCGATGCCCTGGCCGATACGGTTTGGGCCACCGCCCAGTACCATGATTTTGTCGCGGTCAACGGACGGATTCGCTTCACACTCGTCTTCATACGTGGAGTACATGTAAGCCGTATCGGTCGCGAACTCTGCCGCACAGGTATCAACACGCTTGTAGACCGGGTGCAGGTCATACTGGTCGCGCAGCTTGCGGATTTCCGCTTCACGCACGCCGGCCAGTTTTGCCAGACGCGCGTCGGCAAAGCCTTTGCGTTTCAGCATGCGCAGGAAGTCAGCGTCCAGGCCATTGATGCCCAGCTCCGCCACTTTCTCTTCCAGACGCACCAGCTCTTCAATTTGCACCAGGAACCAGCGGTCGATGTTGGTCAGGTTGAACACGCCGTCCACGGACAAGCCTGCGCGGAAGGCGTCGGCGATATACCAGATACGCTCTGCGCCCGCGTCTTTCAGCTCGCGGCGGATTTTGGTCAGTGCTTCCGGGTCGTCCAGGCTCACTTTCGGATCGAAGCCGGTCGCGCCCACTTCGAGGCCGCGCAGCGCTTTCTGCAGGGATTCCTGCTGCGTGCGGCCAATCGCCATCACTTCACCCACAGATTTCATCTGGGTGGTCAGACGGTCGTTCGCGCCAGCAAATTTCTCGAAGTTGAAGCGTGGAATTTTGGTCACAACGTAGTCGATAGACGGTTCGAAGGACGCAGGCGTGCGGCCCCCGGTGATGTCGTTCATCAGCTCGTCAAGGGTGTAACCGACCGCCAGTTTCGCCGCCACCTTCGCAATCGGGAAGCCGGTCGCTTTAGAGGCCAGCGCGGAGGAGCGGGACACGCGCGGGTTCATTTCGATAACAATCAGACGGCCGGTTTTCGGGTTCACCGAGAACTGCACGTTAGAACCACCGGTTTCGACGCCGATTTCACGCAGTACCGCCATCGAGGCGTTACGCATGATTTGGTACTCTTTGTCGGTCAGCGTTTGCGCTGGCGCAACGGTAATGGAGTCGCCGGTGTGGATACCCATCGCATCGAAGTTTTCGATGGAGCAGACGATGATGCAGTTGTCGTTTTTATCACGCACCACTTCCATCTCGTACTCTTTCCAGCCAATCAGCGATTCATCAATCAGCAGCTCTTTGGTTGGGGAGAGATCCAGGCCGCGCTCGCAAATCTCTTCAAACTCTTCGCGGTTGTAGGCGATACCGCCGCCGGTGCCGCCCATGGTGAAGGAAGGACGGATAATGCACGGATAACCCACTTCAGCCGCAACGGCCAGCGCCTCTTCCATGTTGTGAGCGATACCGGAACGCGCGGTGTCGAGGCCGATTTTTTTCATCGCCACGTCGAAGCGACGACGGTCTTCTGCTTTATCAATCGCATCGGCGGTCGCACCAATCATGGTCACGCCGAACTCTTCCAGCACGCCCTGACGCTCCAGCTCCAGCGCGCAGTTCAGTGCAGTCTGGCCACCCATGGTCGGCAGAACTGCATCCGGACGCTCTTTCTCGATGATTTTACGTACCACTTCCCAGTGAATCGGCTCGATGTAGGTTGCATCCGCCATTTCCGGGTCGGTCATGATGGTCGCCGGGTTAGAGTTCACCAGGATGACGCGGTAACCCTCTTCGCGCAAGGCTTTACACGCCTGTGCACCGGAGTAGTCAAATTCACAGGCCTGACCGATAACAATCGGGCCAGCGCCAAGGATCAGGATGCTTTTTATGTCTGTACGTTTTGGCATGGTCTTCTCGGCTCCTGATTATTTAGCGGTCTTACGGTATTGCTCGATAAGTTCGATGAAGTGATCGAACAGCGGTGCGGCATCGTGCGGCCCCGGGCTGGCTTCCGGGTGTCCCTGGAAGCTGAACGCTGGCTTATCGGTACGATGGATCCCCTGCAGGGTGCCATCGAACAGGGATTTGTGCGTCACGCGCAGATTAGCCGGCATTGACGCTTCGTCTACTGCGAAGCCGTGGTTCTGTGCCGTAATCATCACCGTGTTGTTGTCGATGTCTTTCACCGGGTGGTTACCACCGTGGTGACCGAACTTCATCTTAATGGTGTTCGCCCCGCTCGCCAGCGCCAGCAGCTGATGGCCGAGGCAGATGCCGAATACCGGAATATCGGTTTCGAGGAAGGACTTGATGGCATCGATAGCGTAATCGCACGGTGCCGGGTCGCCAGGACCGTTAGAGAGGAAGATGCCATCCGGGTTCATCTTCAGTACGTCTTCGGCAGAGGTTTTCGCCGGCACCACCGTCAGACGGCAGCCGCGATCAACCAGCATGCGCAGGATATTGCGCTTGGCGCCGAAATCGTAGGCGACCACGTGGAACGGCAGCTCGCTCTCTTTTTTCGCTTCCGGCAGGTCATCTGACAGCGTCCAGCTACCTTGCGTCCAGCTGTATGCTTCAGTGGTCGTCACTTCTTTCGCCAGGTCCATGCCATTCAGGCCCGGGAAGGCTTTCGCTTTTTCCAGCGCCAGCGCCGCATCGAGGTTGTCCCCTGCGATGATGCAGCCGTTCTGTGCACCCTTCTCGCGCAGCAGACGCGTTAACTTACGGGTATCGATATCGGCAATCGCCACAATGTTATGGCGCTTCAGGTAGGAAGAGAGGTCTTCGGTATTGCGGAAGTTGCTGGCAATCAGCGGCAGGTCGCGAATGACCAGGCCTTGCGCATGTACCTGAGAAGATTCTTCGTCAGCAGCATTGGTGCCGACATTGCCGATATGAGGATAAGTAAGAGTAACGATTTGGCGAGAATAGGAAGGATCAGTGAGGATTTCTTGATAACCGGTCATTGAAGTATTGAAAACGACTTCCCCAACCGCCGAACCCGTTGCCCCTATGGCCCGACCGATAAACTGGGTTCCGTCTTCCAGAACCAATAGCGCTGACTTAATCAAAACACCCTCCAGAGAATATTCACTCACTTTATTTGCATATTAATTCACAACCATGTCATAAATCAATGCAAATGTGTTGCCAGCGGATTTTTGGCAAACGGCGGCATTCTGGAGATTTGCCAGGTAAAAGTCAACTCAAAACGGATATTTTAATTATCCTTTTGCAAGCCTGGCGGTCTGAAAAGATGTTAAGCGGCAAAAAGATCAGGTAAATCACGACAGAAAACGCTTGCGTGGCAAGTTTATTGGAATTTCTGGTACGCAGATAATAAAAAGTGGACCAAACGGTCAAAATTTACATAACAGCAACACAAAATGGCGGGATAACATCTACTTTTAGCAAAAAAAGACAAAAATAAACATGGAATGGATAAAATAAAAGGGCAATAAATTATTGCCCTATGCAATCAAAAAGTTACGACTGCAATAACCACATCACGATGGGTAATATCTCTTACAATTTGTTGAGATCGAGCACATCACGCATATCAAAAAGACCATTTTCTTTGCCTTTCAGCCACAAAGCAGAGCGAACGGCACCATTCGCAAATGTCATGCGGCTGGATGCTTTATGCGTGATCTCTACACGTTCTCCAATATCGGCGAACATCGCAGTATGTTCCCCGACGATGTCACCCGCTCGCACGGTTGCGAAGCCAATCGTTCCCGGGACGCGTTCGCCCGTATGGCCTTCGCGGGTATATACCGCGCAGTCTTTTAAATCTTTATCCAGTGCATGCGCAATCGCTTCGCCCATTGCCAGCGCCGTGCCGGAGGGAGCATCGACTTTGTAACGGTGGTGAGCTTCGACAATCTCAATGTCGGTATAATCGCCCATCACTTTTGCGGCCTTCTCCAGCAGCTTAAGCATAACGTTGACGCCCACGCTAAAGTTAGCGGCGAAGACAATAGCAATCTCATGTGACGCATCCTGAATGGCTTGTTTACCGGCTTCATCAAACCCGGTGGTGCCAATCACCATGCCTTTGCCGTGCTGACGGCAAAATGCCAGATGGGTCAGCGTGCCTTCTGGCCGGGTGAAATCGATAAACACATCAAAATCATCTTTCACCGCATCAAGGCTGCTTTGAACGGTAACGCCCGTCTTGCCCGCGCCTGCCAGTTCACCGGCATCGGCCCCAAGAAGCGATGAACCTTCACGTTCCAGTGCTGCGCCCAGCGCTACGCCATCCATCTGAAGTGCCGCCTGAATGAGCTGGCGACCCATACGTCCACCCGCGCCCGCAATAGCGACACGGATCTGTGCATCATGCATAGTTATTCTCTTACGTTAAAATGATGTAAACCGTTTTCAGATTAACCAGCCTTTGTCAGGCCTGCCAACTGAAAACACCGATAATTAGAATTTAACGTGAAACGGACTCAAATATCAGTAAAAGACATGATTTTGTCGTCACGATAAAGTAGCAGATAAAAAAAAGGCCAGCACAGGAGGTGCTGGCCTTTCCTCAGAAGAAGGATTATTCCACTTCGCGTGCATCAATACGCAGCTCTTTCGGGACTTCGAAGACGATGTTTTCTTCGCGGCCTTCCAGCGGAACGGCTTCACCACCACCCAGTTCCTGCAGACGGGTGATCACGTTCTGCACCAGGATATCCGGTGCGGAAGCCCCTGCGGTGACACCGACACAGGCCGCGTTTTTCACCCACGCTTCCTGAATGTCCGTCGCGTCGTCAATCAGAAACGCCGCCTTGCCCATGCGCTGCGCCAGTTCGGCCAGACGGTTGGAGTTAGAGGAGTTTTTCGAGCCGACCACCAGCACCACGTCCGCCTGTTCAGCCAGCGCACGCACCGCTTCCTGGCGGTTAGTGGTTGCGTAGCAGATATCATCTTTACGCGGCCCGACGATTTTCGGAAAACGCTGGCGCAATGCGTCAATCACATCCGACGTATCATCAACTGAAAGCGTGGTCTGCGTCATGAACGACAGACGGGCTTCGTTTTTCACGTTCAGCGTCAGAACATCTTCCGGCGACTCCACCAGATACATCCCCCCTTCCGGGTTGCTGTACTGGCCCATAGTGCCTTCGACTTCCGGATGACCCGCATGACCAATCAGGATCGACTCTTCACCGCGACGGCTGGCGCGCGCCACTTCCATATGCACTTTGGTTACCAACGGACAGGTGGCGTCGAACACCGTTAAATCACGGCTTTTCGCTTCGTTACGTACCGCCTGGGAGACACCGTGTGCGGAGAAAATCAGGATCGCGCCGTCCGGCACTTCGCTGATCTGCTCAATGAAGATTGCACCGCGTTCACGCAGGCTGTCGACCACGTAACGGTTATGTACAACTTCGTGACGCACGTAAATCGGCGCGCCGTAAATCTCCAGCGCGTTTTCAACAATGCTGATAGCGCGGTCTACACCGGCGCAGAAGCCGCGCGGGTTAGCCAACAGGATCTGCATTTCAGGCCTCCAGTACCGGATCGATCTCCAGCACTTCAATATCAAAATGGACGGTGCGCCCGGCAAGCGGATGGTTGAAATCTACGGTGATGGAGTCGCCGTTGATTTCGCGGATCACGCCAGGCATTTCGCTGCCATCCATAGCGGTAAAGAGCATAATCGCCCCGATTTCCGGTTCGCCCGCATCCATAAACTCACGACGAGAGAAGTACTGGATAAGATCCGGGCTTGGCACGCCAAACGCCGCATCCGGCTCCAGCGAAAACGCCTTCTTCTCCCCCTCTTTCAGACCCAGAAGCTGCTGCTCCAGACCTTCAGATAACGACGTATCGCCAAGACGAAACAGGGCTGGTTTGCCGTTATTGCGGGTGGATTCGGCCGTTGAGCCGTCATCCAGTTTCAGCGTGAAGTGAACGAGAACCGCGCTATTGCTTTGTACGGATTTAGACATGCAAATTGCTCGCTTGTTTTGGGTCACCTGTTGCCCGGTGGCGCTGCGCTTACCGGGCCTACGGGAGGCCACAAATTCTGTAGGCCGGGTAAGCGCAGCGCCACCCGGCATTTACAATTAAGCCTGCTCTTTCGCGGCGGGTTTCGGCAAGAAACCTTCCAGCACGATTAACGCCGCACCGATACAAATTGCGCTATCGGCTAGGTTAAAGGTCGCAAAGTGCCAGTCGCCAACGTAGAAGTCGATCATATCGACCACAAAGCCATGCCACAGGCGATCGAACAGGTTACCTAACGCGCCACCAATGATCAGCGCATAGGCGATGTTATTCAGCTTTTGCGTCGCTTTCGAACGGTACATCAGCACCGCCAGCACCACACAGATACCGATAGCAATACCCGCAAAGAACCAGCGCTGCCAGCCACCGCTGTCAGCAAGGAAGCTAAACGCTGCACCGTAGTTACGCGCATAGTGCAGGTTAAGCGACGGGAACAGCGGAACCGTATCCCCCAGAGCAAAGTTCTGAAGGATCAGGAACTTGCTGCCCAGATCAATAATCAGCACCACCACAACCAGCCACAGCCAGCGCAGTCCTGTTGAACAGAGAGTTTTACTCATCAGGCAAACTTACGTTTTTCGCCGTCACCGGCGACGTTGCTTACACAGCGTCCGCAGATGTCTGCGTGTTCCGCCACCTGGCCGACATCGGTGGTGTAGTGCCAGCAGCGCGGGCACTTCTCACCTTCGGCTTTGCTCAGTGCGACTTTTAGTCCTTTAAGCAGTTCGCTCTGCTGAGCATCAGCAGAAGCGTCGGCATAATCCGCAACTTTCGCACCGGAGGTCAACAGGACAAATCGTAATTCATCGCCCAGCGCCGTCAGTTTGGCCGCCAGCTCAGGTTCTGCGTACAGGGTCACTGCCGCTTCCAGAGAACCACCGACTTTCTTGTCAGCACGCGCCTGTTCAATGACCTTGTTCACTTCGCCACGCACTTTCAGCAGCTCGTCCCAGAAGGCATCGTTCATCGCTTCGGTAGTGGAGAGATCGAACAGACCTTCATACCACTCGCCGGTGAAGACATACTTCTCACGCTCACCTGGCAGGTAGCCCCAGATTTCATCCGCGGTGAAGGACATAATTGGCGCCATCCAGCGCACCAGTGCTTCTGCGATGTGATACAGCGCAGTCTGGCAGCTACGACGCGCCACGCTGTCCGCTTTCGCGGTGTACTGGCGATCTTTGATGATGTCGAGGTAGAACGAGCCCATCTCGATGGAGCAGAAGCGCATCAGGCGCTGCACCACTTCATGGAAATCGTAAGACTCATATGCCTTAACGATATCTTCCTGCGCCGCTTTCGCACAGCCCACCGCCCAGCGATCCAGCACCACCATCTCTTCCGGTTTCACCATGTCTTTTGCCGGATCGAAACCATTCAGGTTCGCCAGCAGGAAGCGCGCGGTGTTACGGATACGACGATAGCTGTCGGCAGCACGTTTCAGGATCTCATCTGATACCGCCATTTCGCCGGTATAGTCGGTAGATGCCACCCACAGACGCAGAATGTCTGCGCCCAGTTTGTTCATCACGTCCTGCGGAGAAACGGTATTACCGATAGATTTGGACATCTTACGGCCCTGACCATCGACGGTGAAACCGTGGGTCAGTACCTGACGGTAAGGTGCTTTACCTTTCATGGCGGTGGAGATCATCAGGGATGACATGAACCAGCCACGGTGTTGGTCAGAACCTTCCAGATACATATCAGCAGCGTGACCGGCAAACTCAGGACGCACGTCAACCACGGAGGCGTGAGTAGACCCGGAGTCGAACCACACGTCCAGGGTATCTGGCACTTTCTCGTAGTTGTCCGCGTCAGCGCCCAGGATATCGCGGGCGTCGAGATCCCACCACGCCTGAATGCCATCAACTTCAACACGCTTCGCCACTTCTTCCATCAGTTCCAGCGTGTTCGGGTGCAGTTCGTGCGTCTCTTTATGCACGAACAGCGACATCGGCACGCCCCAGGTACGCTGACGGGAGATACACCAGTCAGGACGGTTAGCCACCATGGATTCAATACGCGCCTGGCCCCAGTCCGGGATCCACTGCACGCCTTTGATCTCTTTCAGAGACTGCTCGCGCAGGCCTTTCTGATCCATGCTGACGAACCACTGTGGGGTCGCACGGAAGATGATCGGCGTCTTGTGACGCCAGCAGCACGGGTAGCTGTGCTGCATTTTCTCAACGTGCAACAGCGCGCCGCGCTCACGCAGCATCTCCACAATGATGTCGTTCGCTTTGAAGACGTTGATACCGTCCAGCGATGGATACGTACCAGGCAGGTATGATCCGTCCGGACCAACCGGGTTCGCGATTTCCAGACCGTATTTCAGGCTGATGTTGTAGTCGTCAGGACCGTGACCACCGGCGGTATGTACTGCACCGGTACCGGCTTCCAGCGTCACGTGGTCGCCCAGGATCGCCGGAACGTCGAAGTCCAGGAACGGGTGTTTGAAGCGCATCAGCTCCAGCGCGTCGCCCTTCACGGTGCCCAGCACGGTGTAGTCGGTGATGTTCGCGCGTTTCAGCACGCTTTCCACCAGATCTTTCGCCAGGATCAGCGCCTGACCGTCAATCTGAACCAGTGCATATTCGAACTCACCAGAGAGGGAGATTGCACGGTTAGCAGGCAGCGTCCATGGGGTGGTGGTCCAGATAACCAGCGAGATCGAACCGCTTACGCCCGGCAGGCCGAATTTACCTTTGATCGCATCCTGATCGACCGCTTCGAAGGCCACGTCGATTGAAGGCGAGGTTTTGTCGTAATACTCAACTTCTGCTTCTGCCAGCGCAGAACGGCAGTCCACGCACCAGTGCACCGGCTTCGCGCCTTTGTGCAGGTGGCCATTGCCGATGATTTTACCCAGCGCACGGATGATGTTGGCTTCGGTTTTGAAGTCCATGGTCAGGTACGGATGCGACCAGTCGCCCAGCACGCCCAGACGAATAAAGTCTGCACGCTGGCCGTCAACCTGAGTGGCCGCGTATTCACGGCATTTCGCACGGAATTCCGCCGCGGTGAATTTCTCACCCGGCTTACCAAACTCCTGCTCAACTTTCAGTTCAATCGGCAGACCGTGGCAATCCCAACCCGGAACGTAAGGCGAGTCATATCCCGCGAGTCCTTTGGACTTCACGATAATGTCTTTCAGAATCTTGTTTACAGAGTGACCAATATGAATGCTGCCATTCGCATATGGAGGGCCATCATGCAGAATGAAGGTTTTTTTGCCTTTCTTGGCTGCACGAATGATGCCGTACAGGTCATCATCGGTCCAACGCGCCAGCATTCCCGGTTCGCGCTTGGCGAGATCGCCGCGCATCGGGAACCCTGTTTCCGGCAAATTCAGGGTTGATTTATAGTCACTCATCAGATTCTCGGTTCCGTATTTATCACGTAGGCATTTAAGCCGGGTTCAAAGCCCAAAAAACTCGCGGGCCGTTAATTCATCTCGCGCGATTTGCGCTTTTAGTTCATCCAGCGAGGCAAATCGCTGCTCATTGCGTATTTTTTTACGCAGTATGACATCTATATGGCGACCGTAGAGGTCCATTACAACGTCCAGCAGATGCACTTCCAGCTGCTGTCGCACACCGGCGACCGTAGGACGTGTGCCAATATTGGCGACACCGTAAAAAGGTTTCTCGCCCAGTCCAGCCACTTCCACCGCATATACCCCCTTAACCGGGGAGACCTGACGACGCAGCGGTATATTCGCCGTCGGGAAACCTATCGTACGGCCCAGCGCATCGCCATGAACCACACGACCAGAAATGGTAAACGGATGCCCCAGCAAATTCTCTGCGGTCTCCAGTTCATCATTGGCCAGCGCCTGACGAACCGCCGTACTGCTGACGCGCACGCCACCTTCGCAAAAGGTCATCGCGCTGGTGACGTCAAAACCATATTCCAGGCCAGCCTTCTGTAATAGCAAGAAATCGCCCTGACGACCAGCGCCAAAGCGGAAATCATCACCCACGGCGAGAAACTGCACGCCAAGGCGCTTGACCAACAGGTCGCTGACGAAATTTTGTGCTGTCAGCGCGGCAAAACGACGATCAAAACGGACACACAATACGTAGTCCACACCGGACTGTGCCAGATAGCGCAACTTCTCGCGCAGGCGAGTAAGTCGGGCAGGCGATTTATCGCCCGCGAACAGTTCCAGCGGCTGCGGCTCGAAAATCATCACTACCACGGGCAGGCCACGCGCCTCCCCTTCTTTACGCAATCCCTGCAACAGCGCCTGATGCCCACGATGCACGCCGTCGAAATTACCAATGGTCAGCACGCACCCGTGGGGGGCTTTGCTGAGATTATGTATGCCGCGTATCAGCTTCATGTCTGGCTCAAAACAGTGAAAATCGCCAAAGTATACCTTGTACAGCGATTAAGGTTAACCGACGATTGTCTGCACAAAACAGAAAGCCGTAATGATTTCATCATGCTGACCTTTCACAGCAAAAAAATCTGTCCGGGAACTGCGATTTTTATGCCGAAAAGCTGTATTCACGAAAGACAAGCTGGTAGAATCCTGCGCCATCACTACGTAACGTAGCGTCGCTAATTAACGGCGCTTATTTGCACAAATCCATTGACAAAAGAAGGCAAAGAGGGCATATTCCTCGGCCTTTGAATTGTCCACATAGATCATATTTGGGAGTTGGACTTGGCTAATATCAAATCAGCTAAGAAACGTGCCGTTCAGTCTGAAAAGGCTCGTAAGCACAACGCAAGCCGTCGCTCTATGATGCGTACTTTCATCAAGAAAGTATACGCAGCAATCGAAGCTGGCGACAAAGCTGCAGCGCAGAACGCATTTAACGAAATGCAACCAATCGTGGATCGTCAGGCTGCTAAAGGTCTGATCCACAAAAACAAAGCAGCGCGTCATAAAGCAAACCTGACCGCGCAGATCAACAAACTGGCTTAATCGCCGCTTGTTGTTGCTTGTTTAAAGAACCCGCTTAACGCGGGTTTTTTTATACCTTCAGTTTGCTGGCGGGGTAAACAGCGCCGAGTAGTCGCGGTTACAGATACGCTGCACCGCCGGGTGTTGAATCATCCTTTCGGCGAAGATGGCGTGGTACTCCTCCATGACGTTATCGACTCTGCCAATCTCGGTAATCTTGTTATCCGAATAGAGATCGTGCATGTACAGCGTCGGCGCAACAAAGATTGCGTTGTGCGCCTCACCAAACGCTTTCATCAGTGCTGCATCATCGAACTCACCCAGGATCTCCACGTTCAGCCCCTGAGAGTTAAACCAGTTCTGCAGCTTACGCCCCAGCATGGAGCGCCTTCCCGGCACCAGCAAGCGGCGTTCTTCCAGACAGGCAGGGAACGGTTTTTCCGGAGGCGGGTTGATGCACCAGAAGCTTACCCCGCATTCACCAATCTTGACCGAAAACAGCCCCTCCTGCTGCGTGGAGTCGATGGGGCAATCCGAGATAATCATATCCAGCTTATGCTGGCTCAACTGCTCCAGCAGCATTTCGTGTGTGGATTCAAAACAGCGCAAATGGATCTGCTCGTCTTCAACCACCGCCGCATCCAGCACGCCGCTCACCAGCCGTTTCGAGAGGGCATCCGCCACGCCCACGTCAAACAGCAAATTAGACTCTTTGCGGTAGTTGACGATATCCAGCATCTCCTGGCTCAGGGTAAACATCTTGTCCGCATAGCGAAAAACCAGTTCACCCAACTCGCTTGGCTCTATCCCACGTCCTTTACGCTTGAACAGCTTGCCTTGCAGGCGTTCTTCCAGAGCTTTGATTTGCCCGGTGATAGTTTGTGGCGTCAGAAAAAGAGCTTCTGCCGCCCCGACCACCGAGCCTTGTTTGTAAACATGCCAGAAGTAATAAAGATGGTTGTAATTCAAATGAGACATCGCGTCTTCTCTCCCTGAGTGTATCGGGAGAAGAATGACCTCCTCCCGGTTTTCCGTTATGCCTGGACGGCCTGCCCGGACAACTTCACCTTCAATAAGGTATAACCAATAACTGCGGCCAGTAATGAACCGATAAGAATGGCGAGTTTTGCCCAGATAATCAGCTCAGGCGCGTTTGCACCAAACGCCAGCGTCGAGATAAAGATCGACATGGTAAATCCGATACCGCACAGCACGCCGACCGCCATAATCTGACCAAATGTTGTGCCGTTCGGCAACGATGCCAGCTTAAACTTCAGCGCCAGCCAGCAGAACAGGCTGATCCCCAGCGGTTTACCAATAAACAGCCCGGCAATAATACCCAGCGGCAGCACGGAAGTGAGCCCCTCCAGCGTAACCCCTCCCAGGGAAACGCCCGCGTTGGCAAACGCAAACAGCGGCAGGATCATAAAGGCGACCCACGGGTGCAGCACATGCTCCAGTTGTTTGGCCGGTGATTTACCCTCCTGCGGCTTAAGCGGCACAAAGAAGCCGACGATCACCCCGGCCAGCGTGGCATGGACACCCGATTTCAGCACCGCCGTCCACAACACCATCCCCACAAGGATGTAAATTCCAATGCGACGGACATTGAAAATGTTCAACAGCGCCAGAACGGCAATCGCCCCTGCTGCCACGCTCAGCGACAGAATCGACAGATCGCTGGTGTAGAACAGCGCGATAATGACGATAGCCCCCAGGTCATCAATGATCGCCAGCGCCATCAGGAAGATTTTCAGTGCAACCGGAACCCGGCTCCCGAGCAACGCTAAAACGCCAAGCGCAAACGCGATATCCGTTGCCGCCGGGATCGCCCACCCGTCACGCGCGACAGGATCCTGCCAGGCAAACGCGAGGAAGAGCAGCGCCGGAACAACCATCCCGCCAATGGCGGCGATCACCGGAAACGCTGCACGCTGGCGGCTGGCTAACGAGCCCATCACCAGCTCACGTTTCACCTCAAGCCCCACCAGCAGGAAGAACACCGCCATCAGCGCATCGTTGATCCACAGCAGCATGTTCTTGTTAATTTCCAGCGCGCCGACCTTAAGCTCGACGGGCGTTTCCAGAAATGCGTGATAGAGATCGCGCGTCATGCCCATGTTGGCGAGCAGCATCGCGGCCGCAGCAGCAATAATCAGGATCACGCCGCCGGATGCTTCACTGCTAAAAAAACGGTGTAGTAATTTCACGTTAATTCTCTCTTTTACAACAATACCTCGATAAAACCATAATATCAGCGCAAACAAATCGGTAAAAACAGATTAATATTGAATATATACTCAGTTTAACCGAGCTTTCGAACAAGAAATAAAAAACCCGGAATCGCTTCCGGGTTTTTAAAGGATAGTTACCAGCTAACGATTTAGCGGGTCAAATCATCGAAGAATTTTTTGACGCCATCGAAGAAGCTTTTGGAGCGTGGGCTGTTTTTCTCACCCGTCGGGCCGCCAAAGCTTTCCTGCAGCTCTTTTAACAGCTGTTTCTGCTTGTCGTTCAGGCCAACCGGGGTTTCAACCACCACGCGGCACAGCAGGTCGCCCTGCGCACCACCGCGAACGGATTTCACGCCTTTACCGCGCATGCGGAACAGCTTACCGGTCTGCGTTTCGCCTGGGATTTTCAGGTTCACGCGCCCATCCAGTGTAGGCACTTCAATTTCGCCACCGAGCGCTGCCATAGCAAAGTTGATTGGGACTTCACAGTAGAGGTTGTTGCCTTCACGCTCAAAGATAGCGTGCTGTTTCACCTGCACCTGAACGTACAGATCGCCTGCTGGTGCGCCGTGCTCACCTGCTTCGCCTTCACCTGCCAGACGGATGCGGTCACCCGTATCTACGCCAGCCGGGATTTTAACGGACAGGGTTTTGGTTTTCTCAACGCGACCGTGGCCGTGGCATTTGGTGCATGGATCTTTAATCAGCGTCCCACGACCATGACAGTGCGGACATGCCTGCTGAACGGCGAAAAAGCCCTGACGCATCTGCACCTGACCGGAACCGTGACAGGTTGGACAGGTTTGTGGCTGCGTACCCGCTTTCGCACCGCTGCCATGGCAAACGTCACACTCTTCCAGCGTCGGGATACGGATCTCTTTGGTGACACCGCGAACGGCCTCTTCCAGCGTCAGCTCCATGTTGTAGCGCAGATCCGAACCACGCGCTGCGCGTTGACGACCGCGGCCACCACCGAAGATATCGCCGAAAACGTCGCCAAAGATATCGCTGAAATCAGCGCCGCCGCCAAAGCCGCCGCCACCGAATCCACCGCCACCCATGCCGCCCTGTTCAAAGGCTGCGTGACCGTACTGGTCATAGGCCGCACGTTTTTGTGCATCGGTCAGGACTTCGTAGGCTTCTTTGATCTCTTTAAATTTAGCTTCAGCCTCTTTGTCACCCTGGTTGCGATCCGGGTGGAATTTCATGGCCAGGCGCTTATACGCCTTTTTGATTTCACGCTCTTCCGCAGTTTTCGGAACGCCTAAAATCTCGTAATAGTCTTGCTTTGCCATTGGTTTTTTTAAGCCCCTTAACATGCGAGCACGGGCGTGGAGAGTTCTCCTACGCCCGTGCCGATTAATTACCCTGCATCAGGGCGATTATTTTTTGTCTTTAACTTCTTCGAACTCAGCGTCGACAACGTCGTCGTCTTTCGCGTTGTTCGCTGAAGCGTCAGCGCCTGCCTGCTGCTGGGCATGCTGCTGCTGAGCGATTTCCATCAGCTTCTGAGAAGCCTGTGCCAGCTCCTGCATCTTCGCTTCGATATCCGCTTTGTCTTCGCCTTTCAGAGACGTTTCCAGCGCGCTCAGTGCAGCTTCGATAGCAGTTTTGTCTTCCGCTGGCAGTTTATCGCCTGCTTCTTCAACCTGCTTACGGGTGCTGTGCAGCAGATGGTCACCCTGGTTACGGGTCTGAACCAGTTCTTCGAACTTACGGTCAGATTCCGCGTTGGCTTCCGCTTCACGAACCATTTTCTGGATCTCTTCCTCGTTCAGACCGGAAGAGGCCTTAATGGTGATCTTCTGCTCTTTACCGCTGTTTTTGTCTTTCGCGGAAACGTGCAGAATACCGTCAGCATCGATATCGAAGGTCACTTCGATCTGCGGCATGCCGCGTGGTGCCGGGTTAATACCATCCAGGTTGAACTGACCCAGAGATTTGTTATCAGACGCACGCTTACGCTCACCCTGCAGCACATGGATGGTTACCGCAGACTGGTTATCTTCAGCGGTAGAGAACACCTGGCTGTGCTTGGTTGGGATGGTGGTGTTTTTGCTGATCAGCGCCGTCATTACGCCACCCATGGTCTCGATACCCAGAGACAGTGGGGTAACGTCCAGCAGCAGAACGTCTTTAACATCACCGGTCAACACGCCGCCCTGAACCGCAGCACCAATTGCCACTGCTTCATCCGGGTTAACGTCTTTACGTGGTTCTTTACCAAAGAATTCAGCCACTTTCTTCTGAACCATTGGCATACGGGTCTGGCCACCAACGAGGATAACGTCGTTGATATCAGACACGGACAGGCCAGCATCCTGCAGTGCAACTTTCAGTGGCTCGATAGAACGGTTCACCAGGTCTTCTACCAGGCTTTCCAGTTTCGCACGGGTCACTTTGATGTTCATGTGTTTAGGACCGGTCGCGTCTGCTGTAATGTACGGCAGGTTCACGTCGGTCTGCTGAGCGGAAGAGAGTTCGATCTTCGCTTTCTCAGCGGCTTCTTTCAGGCGCTGCATAGCCAGCGGGTCGTTACGCAGGTCAATGCCCTGATCTTTCTTAAATTCGTCAACGAGATAGTTGATCAGACGGGTATCGAAGTCTTCACCACCCAGGTGCGTATCACCGTTGGTTGCCAGAACTTCGAAGGTTTTTTCGCCGTCTACTTCGTCGATTTCGATAATAGAGATATCGAAGGTACCACCACCCAGGTCGTAAACCGCGATAGTACGGTTGCCAACTTCTTTATCCAGACCGTAAGCCAGAGCAGCAGCGGTTGGTTCGTTGATGATACGTTTTACTTCCAGACCTGCGATACGGCCAGCATCTTTGGTTGCCTGACGCTGAGCATCGTTGAAGTACGCAGGAACGGTGATAACAGCTTCAGTTACCGGCTCACCCAGGTAATCTTCTGCGGTTTTCTTCATTTTTTTCAGCACTTCTGCAGAGATCTGAGGTGGTGCTGTTTTGGTGCCTTTCACATCAAGCCATGCATCGCCGTTATCTGCTGCGATGATTTTGTAAGGCATGATAGAAACGTCACGCTGAACTTCTTCGTCCTGGAAGCGGCGGCCAATCAGGCGTTTAATCGCAAACAGGGTGTTTTGCGGGTTCGTCACTGCCTGACGTTTAGCCGGCTGACCAACCAGAGTTTCACCATCCTGGGTATAGGCAATGATAGAAGGCGTGGTGCGATCGCCCTCGGCGTTCTCCAGCACACGTGCAGTAGTGCCATCCATAATCGCTACACAAGAGTTGGTAGTACCCAGGTCGATACCAATAATTTTACCCATCTAAACGTCTCCACTAAAAATTCAGTCAACATGTGGTTGTGTACCTGTAATAAGGGCAGAACGTGCTTTTTCAACTGCCCAGATTTGATTTTTTTCAGGTCCACACACTGCGGTTGCTTACAAGATGGGGTCGCAACGTCATCCATCAAGGGGGGAAGGATAAAAAAAATTTTAATTTCACCCTGA
Source organism: Enterobacter cloacae complex sp. 277I4 (assembly GCF_050031465.1). Classification (NCBI taxonomy): domain Bacteria; kingdom Pseudomonadati; phylum Pseudomonadota; class Gammaproteobacteria; order Enterobacterales; family Enterobacteriaceae; genus Enterobacter; species Enterobacter cloacae complex sp. 277I4. The sequence continues at coordinate 702,024 of NZ_JBLGWC010000001.1, read as the reverse complement.
CGAGATCATAGACGGCATCGTTTGCGCCCATTATGATGCCGCGCCCCTTCAGGGAGTACTGTCGCGGGTTTAACCATTTCACCATATTAATGATGATTTTTTTGAGGACTTATGGGCAACACTAAGTTGGCTAATCCGGCTCCGCTGGGCCTGATGGGTTTTGGCATGACCACTATTCTGCTGAACCTGCACAACATCGGGATGTTCCCGATGGACGGCATTATCCTGGCGATGGGCATTTTTTACGGCGGTATCGCGCAAATCTTCGCGGGCCTGCTGGAATATAAGAAAGGCAATACCTTCGGCTTAACCGCCTTTACCTCTTACGGTTCCTTCTGGCTGACCCTGGTCGCCATTCTGCTGATGCCTAAAATGGGCCTGGCAGAGGCGGCAAACGCCCATTTCCTGGGCGTTTACCTGGGCCTGTGGGGTGTCTTCACCCTGTTCATGTTCTTCGGCACCCTCAAGGGTAACCGCGCACTGCAGTTTGTCTTCCTGAGCCTGACCGTGCTGTTCGCCCTGCTGGCGATTGGTCATCTGGTGGACAACGAAGGCATCGTTCACGTTGCAGGCTGGATTGGTCTGGTTTGCGGCGCAAGCGCTATCTACCTGGCAATGGGTGAAGTGCTGAACGAGCAGTTTGACCGCACCATTTTACCGATTGGTGAAAAACACTGATCCCTCTGTCGTGTCCGCCTCGCGGGCACGACATTCTCCCATCTGGCGAAGCCAAATCCCCAACACCAGCCCCATCAGCGACAACGCCAGCACATACCAGGCAGGTGCCAGCGGTGACACGCCCATCAATACCGTAACCGCAATCGGCGTCAGTCCACCGAAGATGGCATATGAAACATTGTATGAGAATGAGATCCCGGTGAAGCGGACTTCTGGCGGGAAGGCCCGAACCATCACATAAGGCACCGCCCCCACCACGCCAACGCACAGCCCTACCACGCCGTATAAAAGGAACAGCACTTCAGGATGACTACCGGCCAGATGGTAAAACGCCCAGCTTGAGCCCGCCAGTAACAGGCTGCCAACGATAAAGGTTACGCTGGCACCGAAACGATCCGCAGCCAGCCCGGCGGCCAGGCAGCCGAAGCAGAGCATAACCGTGGCGATACTGTTCGCCTGTAAAGTCACCGCCGGGGCAAAGCCGTACTGCTTTTGCAGCCAGACCGGCGACATCAAAATCACCACCACAATGCCTGCCGAGAGCAACCAGGTAAGCAGCATCGACACCACCACCGCTTTTTTATGACGCACCACGACGGCTTTAACGGGCAACTCTTGTGCCAGCGCTTTGCGCTGCTGCATTTCGAGGAAAATCGGTGTCTCCTGGAGCCAACGGCGCAGGTACATCGCCACCAGGCCAAACGCCCCGCCCAGCAGGAACGGCAGACGCCAGCCCCAGTCGTGTACGGCCTGTTGCGTCATGCTGGTATTCACAATTGTCGCGACGACGGAACCGAGCAAAATCCCCACCGTTAGCCCCGCGGTTAAGGTTCCGCAGGCGATACCAATGCGGCGCGCCGGAACATGCTCCGCGACAAACACCCACGCCCCCGGCACTTCACCGCCGATGGCCGCCCCCTGAAGAATACGCATCAGCAGCAACAATAACGGGGCGAGAATGCCCATCGAGGCGTAGGTTGGCAGCAGACCAATGGCCAACGTCGGCACGGCCATCAGCAGGATACTGAGGGTAAACATCTTTTTGCGCCCGACAAGATCGCCAAAGTGCGCCATCACAATCCCACCAAGAGGACGCGCCAGATACCCGGCAGCAAAAATACCGAAGGTTTGCACCTGACGCAGCCATTCCGGGATATCCGCCGGGAAGAACAACTCCCCCACCACAGCGGCAAAGAAAACAAAGATGATGAAATCGTAAAACTCCAGCGCGCCGCCCAGGGCCGCGAGCGTAAGAGTTTTGTAGTCCTGTCGATTCAGAGGTCGGGTGTTATGTGACATAGCGAACCATTTAGCGTGTGTTGTGGAATTATTATTACAGCTATCGTAAAGAAAAAATTACTATACCGTAAAACTTTTAGCACACCACAGCAGCTTCAGCTAATGTCACATAATGATTATTTTCAGGAGATTGTTTCGCGGCGTGCGCTTTTAGGACGAAATGCTGCTACTACTTTGTCGTCGGTTTCGACATACGGCCCGTCCAGCAGCTGTATACAATACGGTACACTTGCAAAGATCCCATGGACGATCACGCTGCCGTCATCCGCTTTTAACCCTTCCAGCGTCTCTTTGATCGACTTAGGCTGGCCCGGCAGATTCAGGATCAGCGCCTGCTTGCGAATCACCCCCACCTGACGGGAGAGGATCGCCGTTGGAACAAAGTGCAGGCTAATCTGGCGCATCTGTTCACCGAAGCCCGGCATTTCACGGTCAGCTATAGCAAGCGTAGCATCTGGTGTCACATCACGACGTGCAGGACCGGTTCCGCCGGTGGTCAGCACCAGGTGGCAGCTCATCTCATCCACCAGCTCACACAACGTCTGCTCGATGATCGGCTGTTCGTCCGGGATCAGGCGGGTCTGGATTTCAAACGGGGTGGTCAGCGCGCTACCCAGCCACTCTTCAAGAGCAGGGATGCCTTTATCCTGATAAACACCGCTTGAGGCGCGGTCAGAAATCGACACTAAGCCGATGCGTAAGGTATTCATATCCATTCCATTCAAAAAGTACTGATTAAAGGGAATGATACACGCAGAGGGGAATTTCAGACAGAGTACGAAAGAAGTCGCGTGACCGGGAGCCCGGTCACGCAGAATGATTACAGCAGATCGCCGATCATTTTTTCCAGTTTTTCCTGGTCAATAGCAAACTTACGGATACCGTCAGCCAGTTTGTCTACCGCCATTGGATCCTGGTTGTGCTGCCACAGGAACTCGGATTCAGTGATACGCTCTGGACGCGCTTTCACTTCACCGGTGTAAGACAGTTTACGCTCGATGGTACCTTCGCTTTCAGCCAGCTCTTTCAGCAGCGCTGGTGCGATGGTCAGGCGGTCACAGCCAGCCAGTTCGATGATTTCGCCGACGTTACGGAAGCTTGCGCCCATAACAACGGTCTCATAACCGTGCTGTTTGTAGTATTCGTAGATTTCAGTCACGGAAATCACGCCTGGATCTTCAGACGCGGCGTACTCTTTCTTGTCGGTATTGGCTTTGTACCAGTCCAGAATACGACCCACGAACGGAGAAATCAGGTATACGCCCGCTTCCGCACATGCACGCGCCTGCGCGAAGGAGAACAGCAGCGTCAGGTTACAGTTGATACCGTCTTTTTCCAGCTGTTCAGCAGCGCGGATACCCTGCCAGGTAGAAGCCAGTTTGATCAGGATACGGTCATTGCTGATACCCGCATCGTTATACATTTTGATCAGACGTTTGGCTTTCGCGATAGACGCTTCGGTGTCGTAGGAGAGACGCGCATCCACTTCGGTAGAGATGCGGCCAGGAACCAGTTTAAGGATCTCCAGACCGATGTTCACTGCCAGTTTATCAGTGGCATCCACAACCTGCTGCGCGCGGTCGTTGCTCTGTGCTTTCGCCCAGGTCACAGCGTCGTCAATCAGTTTGCGATACTCAGGGATCTGCGCGGCGTTAAGGATCAGAGAAGGGTTAGTTGTGGCATCCTGCGGCTGGTACAGCTTCATTGCCGCGATATCTCCGGTGTCAGCTACGACAGTGGTGAACTGACGAAGGGAGGTCAATTTATCCGTCATGATAGTGTTTCTCTTTTAACGTGCCCTGGATAATTCACGCTACCGACAGCATGCCTGCAGCGGAAAAATGACAGGTTTACTTGTTAGGGGGATGTAACCGGTCTGCCCTGATGATAACACGCCAGAGGGGTAGCGCAACCGCAGACAGTGCGCTTAGCCAATGTATGATAAACTCGGAATATTAAGAGGCAGCTACGTAACAGTACGCCCAATATGTGGTAGCGCTTACATCCTTACCCTGGCATCAACATGAGGGACGTTAATGCCTGATTTCTTTTTCTTTATTAACGAAGTGCTCTGGGGTTCGATAATGATATACCTGCTTCTGGCAGCAGGTATATGGTTTACGTTACGCAGCGGTTTTATCCAGTTTCGTTATATCCGCAAATTTGGCAGAAGTCTGAAAAACAGCGTCACGCCACAACCCGGTGGATTAACCTCGTTCCAGGCGCTGTGCACCAGCCTTGCGGCAAGGCTTGGCAGCGGTAACCTGGCGGGGGTCGCGCTGGCTATCAGCGCCGGTGGGCCGGGGGCGGTTTTCTGGATGTGGGTGACGGCAATTATCGGCATGGCAACGTCCTTTGCCGAATGCTCTCTCGCCCAGCTCTACAAAGAAAAAGATCATCATGGCCAGTTTCGCGGTGGCCCAGCCTGGTACATGGCGCGCGGCTTAGGGATGCGCTGGATGGGCGTGCTGTTCTCACTTTTCTTACTCGTCGCCTATGGCCTGATTTTCAACACCGTCCAGGCAAATTCTGTCGCCCATGCCCTACGCTATGCCTTCGCCTGTCCGGAATGGCTCACCGGCGCGGGGTTAGCCCTCTGCATACTGCTGACCATCTCTACCGGTCTTAAGGGTACAGCCCGCCTGATGCAGTGGCTGGTTCCCGTTATGGCCTTGCTCTGGGTTGCGGCCAGTCTGCTTGTCGCTGCGTTGCATATCGACCAGGTGCCGGATGTGATTGCGACCATTTTCAGCAGCGCCTTTGGCTGGCGTGAAGCGGCTTCGGGTGCGCTGGGCTATACCTTTAGCCAGGCGCTGATGGCGGGTTTTCAGCGCGGTATGTTCTCTAACGAAGCCGGAATGGGGTCTACCCCCAATGCCGCGGCGGCGGCCGCTTCCTGGCCCCCTCACCCGGCCGCGCAAGGCATTGTGCAAATGATTGGCGTCTTCACGGACACGATTATTATCTGCTCCTCCAGCGCCATGATCTTGCTGCTGGCAGGCCCAATCTCTCACTCAACGGAAGCCGGCGGGATACAGCTTCTTCAGCAGGCGCTGGTGAACCTTACCGGTGGCTGGGGAGCGGGATTTGTTTCGCTCATTCTGCTGTTGTTCGCCTTCAGCTCGATGGTCGTCAATTACCTTTACGCCGAGAACAACCTCATTTTCCTGAAGCTCAACTCTCGCCCCATGCTCAACCTGTTGCGCCTGGGCATGTTGCTGATGGTCATCGTGGGTTCTCTGCTCAGCATGCCGGTGGTCTGGCAACTGGCGGACGTGATTATGGCGCTGATGGCGATCACCAACCTGACGGCGATTTTGCTGCTCTCGCCCGTAGTCACCCTCATCGCCCGGGACTACCTTCGCCAGCGCAAGCTGGGGGTTCCGCCGGTGTTTGACGCCTCGCGCTATCCCGAAATCAAATCGCAGATTGCGCCCGGCACGTGGGATGATTTGCCGCGGCAATAACAGCTATCGATCAATTCAGGGCGATTTTTTGCTAAAGTCGCCTTAAATTTCCTGCAAGGACTGGATATGCTGATTCTGATTTCACCTGCAAAAACGCTCGACTACCAGAGCCCGCTCGCGACCGAGCGTTATACCCAGCCTGAACTGCTGGACTACTCGCAACAGCTGATTCACGAGGCGCGTAAGCTCTCCGCGCCGCAAATCGCCTCTCTGATGAGCATCAGTGATAAGCTCGCCGATCTCAACGCAACCCGCTTCCATGAGTGGCATCCTGACTTTACTCCTGCGAATGCGCGCCAGGCGCTTCTGGCCTTCAAGGGCGATGTCTATACCGGCCTGCAGGCAGAAGAGTTCAGCGAAGCCGATTTCGATTTTGCCCAGCAGCATCTGCGTATGCTTTCAGGCCTGTACGGCGTGCTGCGCCCGCTGGATCTGATGCAGCCCTATCGTCTGGAGATGGGCATCCGCCTGGAAAACGCCAAAGGCAAAGATCTGTACCATTTCTGGGGCGACATTATCACCGATAAGCTGAACGCAGCCCTGCACGCGCAGGGGGATAACGTGGTGATTAACCTCGCCTCCGATGAATACTTCAAATCGGTGAAGCCGAAGAAGCTCGATGCGGATATTATTAAACCGGTCTTCCTTGATGAGAAAAACGGCAAGTTTAAGGTCATCAGCTTCTATGCCAAAAAAGCGCGTGGACTGATGAGCCGCTACATCATTCAAAACCGCCTGACGAAGCCAGAGCAGCTCACCGGATTCAACAGCGAGGGGTATTTCTTTGACGAGGAAGCGTCAGGGAAAGGGGAACTGGTGTTTAAGCGCCACGAACAGTAAAAAAACAACCCCGCCTGCTGGCGGGGTTTGTATTAGTGGTGCTTCCAGTCCGGGCCTGGTCGGTGATCGTCGTGGCGGTGGTCATGACGATCGTCACGATCGCGATGCTCATCATGTGGACGCCAGTGGTTATCGCGCCACTCATAATGCGCCTTCCACCAGTCATGGTCGCGCCAGCGGCCGCCGTCCCAGTAATGGCCGTTATTATCCCGATCGCCAATCTGCAGTTTGACCGCCGGAACCAGGGTGATTTCGGATGCCTGTACCGCCATGGGAGCGACCAGCATCAGTGAAAGCGCAATCAGCGCAGGTTTCAATTTAGACATCGGTGACTCCTTATGATTCTTGCCCAACGTGGGCCGATGTAAGGAGATTACGTGAGGGGAACCGGAGATGTTATTCTCTGCAATCCTAAACGCTAAGTGACCGCATTTATTGGGAATTTCTGCTTTTTCCCTGCTATTTTTCTCCTTATTTTCTTCACAAAAAAGCCGGGTGATGCTTCGCTTACCCGGCCTACGATTGAGATTGTTGCAGGCCCGGTAAGCGCAGCGCCACCGGGCAAAAAATCACGCTCGAGTCATCATCAGCTTACGCAGCGCGGCAAAATCCGCTGGCAGCTCATGAGAGAGCAGCGGCAGGTCAGCGCGATCCGCCAGCTCTTTCGGCAGCGGCAGCGTTTCACCCAGAATCTCTTCCACGCTCTCTTTGAATTTTGCCGGATGCGCCGTCCCCAGGAACAGGCCATACTCGCCAGGATTAAGCTGGTCGCGCAGCGCACGGTAAGCAATCGCCGCATGCGGTTCAGAGGTATACCCCACCGCTTTCAGCTCACGCATAGTGCTTTTGGTGGTTTCATCGGTGACCGCCGCATAGCCCAGATCGCCCAGACGCCACACTTTACGGCGGAACAGCTCTTCCACGCGCGGCCAGTTGTTTGGCTGTGACACGTCCATCGCGTTAGAGAGCGTCGCCTGGGTCGCGTTCGGCGCCCATTTACCGTCTTTCAGGAAGCGTGGCACGGTGTCGTTGGCGTTGGTCGCCGCAATAAAGCGTTTCACCGGCAGCCCCAGGGATTTCGCCAGCAGCCCCGCCGTCAGGTCGCCAAAGTTTCCGCTCGGTACCGAAACCACCAGCTGATTACGCGCCTCTTGCGGCAGTTGGGCAACCGCTTCGAAGTAGTAGCAAATCTGCGCCAGCAGGCGGCTGATGTTAATGGAGTTAGCAGAGTTGAGCCCCAGCGCAGCCTTTAGCTCTTCATCGTCGAAGGCCTGTTTCACCAGTGCCTGACAGGCATCGAAGTCGCCATCTACCGCCACGGTTTCAATGTTGCCGCCGAGGGTGCAGAACAGTTTTTCCTGGAGTGGGCTGATCTTGCCTTTCGGGTAGAGGATCACCACGCGGACATTCTTCAGACCGTAAAAAGCATGCGCCACGGCGGCACCGGTATCCCCGGAGGTGGCGGTCAGAATGGTGACCGGCTTGTCGCCGCTGATGTGGGTAAGCATCTGCGCCATAAAGCGGCCGCCGAAGTCTTTAAACGCCAGCGTTGGGCCGTGGAACAGCTCCAGACAGCCCACATCCGGCTCAACCTGCTGAACCGGTGCCGGGAAGGCGAACGCCGCACGTACGCGCTCTTCCAGCAACTCCTGCGGGATTTCGTCGCCGATAAACGCAGACAAAATTTTTGTGCTGCGAGTGACAAAGTCCTGCTTCAGCAGCTCATCAATGTCGGTCAGCGGGAATTCAGGGAGATCGTGAGGGAAGAACAGCCCCTGATTTTTGCCCAGTCCCTGAGTCACCGCCTGCGCGAAGCTGACCTGCTCGTTATGATCTTTCAGATTGTAGAGTTTCATTCGTTATCCCAGTACTCGTGCGCCAGCCGTGTCCAGACGGCAAATATGAACAAAGCCTTCCTGATTTTGCAGGTAGTGTTTAGAGAGCCAGTCCGCCACGCGCTGCGCGGTGTCTGGCTTATCGCACAGGGCGAACAGCGTCGGGCCGGAGCCGGAGATGCCGCACGCCTGCGCGCCAATATCAAGCGATGCCTGTCGCGCCTCATTAAAGCCAGGCAGCAACTTCGTACGATACGGTTCGGCAATCACATCTTTCATCAATTTCGCCGCCAGCTGTGGCTGACGGGTATAACAGGCGTGAATAAAGCCTGCCAGATGACGCCCGTGGGCGATGCAGTCCTGACGGCGATACTGCGCAGGCAGGATCGCCCGCGCTTCCGCAGTAGACACTTTGATACCCGGGTAGGCCAGCACCCACAGCCACTCATCAAACCCTGGCACCTGCTGGCTGATGATGCCATTTTCTTCGATCATCAACTGCATACCGCCGAGGAAACACGGCGCGACGTTATCGTAGTGGATACTGCCAGAGATGCGGCCTTCCAGCTCACCCATTAACCCCAGCAGACGGCTATTGTTCAGGGGTTTGCCACAGTGCTCATTCATCGCCACCAGCGCGGCCACAACAGAGCAGGCACTTGACCCCAGGCCAGAGCCAATCGGCATACTTTTTTCCAGCGTCATGGCGACCGGCACGTTTTTCCCGATCTCCTGACAGAAGCGCTCCCAGCACTGATAGACAATATTCTCGCGCGGTTCGGACGGCAGCTTGCTGGCAAAACGTCCCACGTTATTCAGGCTGAAACTTTCTGCCGCTTCCACCGTGACCGTATCGCCCAATAGTGAACCGTCCACCGGCGTCACCGCCGCACCCAGCACATCAAACCCGACGCTCATATTGGCGCTGGAAGCCGGGGCATAAACTTTGACCATGTTAAACTCCTAACTTCCATGACAGGGTACGCAGCAGATCGGCAAACACACCCGCCGCCGTAACATCGTTCCCTGCGCCATAGCCGCGAAGCACCAGCGGCAATGGCTGATAATAGTGGCTGTAAAACGCCAGGGCGTTTTCGCCGTTTTTGACTTTGTACAGCGGATCGTTGCCATCGACTTCGGCAATCTTCACCCGGCACACGCCATCTTCTTCAATGTTGCCAACATAGCGCAATACCTTACCTTCATCACGGGCTTTCGCCACGCGTGCGGCAAAAGCGTCATCCAGCTGCGGTAAATTATCCATAAAGGCGCTGACGTCACCGCTGCTGTCAAATTCAGCCGGCAGCACGGGTTCTATCACGATATCGGAAAGCTCCAGCTCACGACCCGTTTCGCGCGCCAGAATAAGCAGTTTGCGCGCCACGTCCATACCGGAGAGATCGTCACGCGGATCCGGCTCGGTGTAGCCCAGTTCACGCGCGGCGCGGGTTGCTTCTGAGAGGCTCATCCCTTCATCCAGCTTACCGAAAATAAAGGACAGCGAGCCGGAGAGAATGCCGGAGAAACGTTGCAGTTCGTCGCCCGCGTTCAGCAGGTTCTGCAGGTTTTCGATAACCGGCAGGCCCGCCCCCACGTTAGTGTCGTACAGGAACTTGCGGCGCGATTTGCTCGCCGCCAGACGCAGCTGGTGATAGTAATCCATCGACGAGGTGTTGGCCTTTTTGTTCGGCGTGACCACATGGAAGCCTTCACGCAGGAAGTCCGCGTACTGATCGGCAACCGCCTGGTTCGACGTACAATCGACAATCACCGGGTTCAGCAGGTGATACTCTTTCACCAGACGGATCAGACGCCCCAGGTTGAACGGCTCTTTTGCCTCGTTCAACTCGGCCTGCCAGTTTTCCAGGTTCAGCCCGTGAACGTTGGTCAACAGCGCTTTTGAGTTGGCGATCCCGCAGACGCGCAGATCGATATGCTTCTTTTTCAGCCACTCCTGCTGACGCTTCACCTGCTCCAGCAGCGCACCGCCAACACCGCCCACGCCAATCAGGAACAGCTCAATCACCTGATCGGTGTTGAACAGCATCTGATGAACCACGCGTACGCCGGTAGTTGCGTCATCGTTATCCACCACCACCGATATAGAACGTTCGGATGAGCCCTGGGCAATCGCAACGATATTAATATTGGCACGCGCCAGCGCGGCAAAGAACTTGGCGGAGATACCGCGCAGCGTGCGCATACCGTCGCCAACCACGGAGATAACCGCAAGACGTTCCTGAATGGATAATGGCTCCAGCAGCTCTTCTTTCAGCTCCAGATAGAACTCTTCTTCCAGCGCACGACGGGCGCGCAGGCAGTCACCCTGCGGCACGCAGAAGCTGATGCTGTATTCCGATGAGGACTGGGTGATCAGCACCACAGAGATCCCATTGCGTGACATTGCGGCAAACACGCGCGCCGCCATGCCAACCATCCCTTTCATACCAGGCCCGGAGACGCTGAACATTGCCATGTTGTTGAGGTTAGAGATACCTTTCACCGGCAGGCCATCTTCGTCGGTGCTGGCGCCAATCAGCGTGCCAGGCGCTTGCGGGTTACCGGTATTTTTAATCAGGCAAGGGATCTGGAACTGGGCAATGGGGGAGATGGTACGAGGGTGAAGCACTTTCGCGCCGAAGTAGGAAAGCTCCATCGCCTCCTGGTAAGACATCGACTTCAGCAGCCTGGCGTCCGGTACCTGGCGCGGGTCGCAGGTGTATACGCCGTCAACGTCAGTCCAGATCTCGCAACAGTCCGCGCGTAAACAGGCGGCCAGCACAGCAGCAGAGTAATCAGAGCCGTTACGGCCCAGCACCACCAGTTCACCCTTTTCATTGCCGGCGGTGAAGCCCGCCATCAGGATCATATGGTCAGAAGGAATTTTGCTCGCAGCGATGCGGCGGGTTGATTCAGCAATATCAACGGTGGATTCGAGGTAGTGGCCCACCGCCAGCAGTTTTTCAACCGGATCAATCACCGTGACGTGATGCCCGCGCGCTTCCAGCAGGCCCGCCATGATGGCGATAGAGAGTTTCTCACCGCGGCAAATTAACGCCGCGTTGATGCTGTCCGGGCACTGACCCAGCAGGCTGATACCGTGCAGCACATGTTTAATCTGGGCAAATTCTTGTTCTACGAAGGCTTTCAGCTGTACGAGCGGGAAACCTGGCTGTGCCTCCGCCAGTCCCTGCAGCAGCTCGGCGAAGATACGCTCGGCATCGCTAATGTTCGGAAGTGCATCCTGACCGCCAATGGTCTTTTCAATCATCGCCACCAGGTGGTTAGTGATTTTTGCCGGCGCAGAGAGAACGGTCGCGACCTGTCCCTGCCTGGCGTTGCTCTCCAGGATATCGGCAACACGCAGAAAGCGTTCTGCATTTGCCACTGATGTACCGCCGAACTTCAACACTCGCATGGTTCTACCTCGTTTCCTTTAGCCGAAAAAAAAGCCCGCACTGTTCAGGTGCGGGCTTTTTTCTGTTTTTCCTGTACGCGTCAGCCCGCATCGTTACCTGTGGTAATGATGATGGTTGTGGTAATGGTGGTGATGCTGATGCGTTTCATGGATGTTGTGTACTCTGTCATTATTATCTGTCTGTGCTGTATTCTTTTAGGGTTAAAGGATCGGGCACCTTAAGTCAATGAATTTTTAATTTGATCACAATTCAGCGGATTCTTACGTCCCGCTGCGTGCAGATTTATTTTCATCCGATTCCGCCAGAGGCAACCCTTAACGTCAGACGCTTACGCCATAGTAAAAACTTATGGCAGCATTTTACTCGGATAATTTTTTTTCGATATCGTGCAGCAAACGGTGCAGCATTGCCGTATCGCGCTGCTCCAGACGCCCAAGACGCTGCTGCAGCCAGTCAGCCATTTTTTGATCATCCGCCACACCAAGTTGCATCAGCAGGTTGTCAACGCGCGTACGCAGCGCGGCCAGTTGGTTTTCGTCGGTACCCACCGCTTGCGGTTGGGGAATTTGTATTAAGGACGCTAATTGATAGCAATAGACCATCACCGCCTGACCTAAATTCAGGGACGGATAATCCGCGACCATCGGAGCCCCTGTCAGCACGTCCGCGAGCGCCAGTTCGTCGTTTGTTAATCCTGAATCTTCCCGCCCAAACACCAGCGCCGCTTTTTCCAGCCACTGGCTTTTCTCGCTCATCATCGGTACCAGTTCCGCTGGCGTGGCGTAATAGTGGAACTTAGCCCGACTGCGCGCCGTGGTCGCAACGGTAAACGAAATATCGTGCAGCGCGTCGGCGAGCGTGTCGTAAGTGGTTATATTATCAAGAATATCGCCCGACCCGTGCGCCACCCAACGCGCCGCGGGCTCCAGGTGAGCAGCGCTGTCCACAATACGCAAATCGGTGAACCCCATGGTCTTCATGGCACGCGCCGCAGCGCCTATATTTTCAGCTCTGGCTGGCCCGACCAGTACAATCGACAGATGCATTTATGCTCTCTTTTTAATCAGTTAGCGGGGATTAATGTGATGCGCGTCAACATATTACGCGGCGCGAATTTACAATTTTGCAACACAAATCACCGAAATAGCGTTTCATAACAAATTAAAAGCGCTAAACTATTTTGTAGCTGAACAATCATTTAGAATGTTAACAGAACCTGATTATCCTTATGTTTTATAATGATAATGACAGGGTGAATACGCGATTTAAGTTGGATTCGTAACGTTTATCAATCAAGATCCGCAACTAGTTGGTTTATTGAAAAATTGTGACAAAGGCTAGCATTTAGCTATGATGATTTCATCAAACTGTTAACGTGCTACAATTGAACTTGATATATGTCAACGAAGCGTAGTTTTATTGGGTGTCAGGTGTCACTTAGCCTGTTATGTTGCTGTTAAAATGGTTAGGATGACAGCCGTTTTTGACACTGTCGGGTCCAAAGGGAAAGTACCCACGACCAAGCTAATGATGTTGTTGACGTTGATGGAAAGTGCATCAAGAACGCAATTACGTACTTTAGTCACGTTAGCCCGGTCATGTTAATTTGCGACATGCATCAGGCAGGTCAGGGACTTTTGTACTTCCTGTTTCGATTTAGTTGGCAATTTAGGTAGCAAACATGCAGACCCCGCACATTCTTATCGTTGAAGACGAGTTGGTAACACGCAACACGTTGAAGAGCATTTTCGAAGCAGAAGGCTACGATGTCTTTGAAGCGACCGATGGCGCAGAGATGCATCAGATCCTTTCTGAAAATGATATCAACCTGGTCATTATGGATATCAATCTGCCAGGTAAAAACGGCCTTCTGCTGGCGCGCGAACTGCGTGAACAGGCGAACGTCGCATTAATGTTCCTGACAGGCCGTGATAACGAAGTTGATAAGATCCTTGGCCTGGAAATCGGTGCGGATGACTACATCACCAAACCGTTTAACCCACGCGAGTTAACCATTCGTGCACGCAACCTGCTGTCCCGCACCATGAACCTGGGCACCGTCAGCGAAGAGCGTCGTAGCGTAGACAGCTACAAATTCAACGGCTGGGAACTTGATATCAATAGCCGTTCACTGATCAGCCCGAACGGTGAGCAGTATAAACTGCCGCGCAGTGAATTCCGCGCGATGCTGCACTTCTGTGAAAACCCGGGCAAAATTCAGTCCCGTGCAGAACTGCTGAAGAAAATGACCGGCCGTGAGCTGAAGCCACACGACCGTACTGTAGACGTGACCATCCGTCGTATTCGTAAACATTTCGAATCTACGCCAGATACGCCGGAAATCATCGCCACGATCCACGGCGAAGGCTATCGTTTCTGCGGTGACCTGCAGGAGTGATCCTGCAGTCAACACCATAAAAAACGGCGCGAAAGCGCCGTTTTTTTATTCCCGCCACGGCATAATCGGCACCGCGCTAATCGCGTTTTTCGGTGAACCTTCCACTACTTTGTCGGAGTAAGCAAGGTAGGCCAGGGTGTTACGTTTAGCATCGTAAAAACGCACCACCTGCAGCTTTTTGAAGACCAGCGACGTCCGTTTCTGGAACACCACATCCCCCTGCGCTTTGCCGTTTTTGATTTTGTCGCTCAGCTCAACCGGCCCGACCTGCTGGCAGGAGATGGCCGCATCGGATGTATCCTCGGCCAGTCCCAGACCGCCTTTAATCCCCCCGGTTTTTGCCCGGCTAACGTAGCAGGTGACGTTTTTCACATCCGGATCGTCAAACGCCTCCACCACAATTTTGTGGTCCGGCCCAAACATTTTAAACACGGTATCGACAGAACCAATCTGTTCCGCCTGCGCCGCGCGGCCCGCTATCAGCAGTAAGGCTGTTAAGAGCAATGTCTTATATTTCATATTGTTACCATTTCTTAATATTACGTTGAGCGATTATTCAACACGTTAGACAAAAATGTAGCAAGATCACAGGATTAGAATATATTCCCCCAAAACGCAGGACAAAAAGCATTAATGAGCAAAAAAAACACTGAATGCTAAAACATCAAAAAATGCTATTATCCGCTAACCTGTTATCAGGCACCTGCTGTTTTAAGGATGAGGATAGTATATGGATCAGGCTGGAATTATTCGCGACCTGCTAACCTGGCTGGAAGGTCATCTTGACCAGCCTTTGTCACTGGATAATGTGGCGGCTAAAGCAGGCTATTCCAAGTGGCATCTGCAAAGGATGTTCAAGGATGTCACCGGTCATGCTATCGGTGCCTATATTCGCGCACGTCGTTTATCTAAATCTGCGGTGGCCTTACGCCTGACCGCGCGGCCCATTCTTGATATTGCCCTGCAGTATCGTTTCGACTCGCAACAAACATTCACCCGAGCTTTTAAAAAACAGTTCTCGTTGACGCCAGCACTCTATCGCCGTTCACCTGACTGGAGCTCATACGGTATGCGCCCGCCGCTGCGTCTGGGCGAGTTCGCCATGCCGAAGTACGAAATCATTACCCTGCCGGAAACCCATTTGATCGGTACGACACAGAGCTACACCTGTTCTCTGGAGCAGATTTCTGAGTTCCGCCATCAAATGCGCGTTCAGTTCTGGCGCGACTTCCTGAGCCATGCCCCGGCGATCCCGCCTATCCTGTATGGTCTCAACGAAACGCATCCAAGCCAGGAAAAAGACGACGAGCAGGAGGTGTTCTACACCACCGCGTTAACGCCGGAGATGGCCAATGGCTATATTCAGGGCTCTAAACCGGTCGTGCTGGAAGGCGGAGAGTATGTGATGTTCTCCTACGAAGGGCTGGGAACGGGCGTACAGGAATTCATCCTGACCGTTTACGGAACATGCATGCCTATGCTGAACCTGAATCGCCGTAAAGGTCAGGATATTGAGCGCTACTACCCGGCAAGCGATGCGAAACCGGAAGAAGGCCCCATTAATCTGCGGATGGAATTCTTAATCCCGATCCGTCGTTAGCGCTGCAGTTCATCCAGTGCAGGGGCATCAAGATGCGAAATGTCCCCTGCCATCTCAACGACCCATCCCGACGCCAGCCACGCGCTTTCCTGATAATCAATACGGGAAATAGAGCAGTTGCGCAGACGCAAACGGCGCTCCGCATAGGCCGGTAACCCCAGAATGGTGCTGACCAGACATCCCAGCGCAATCCCGTGACTCACCAGCAGTGGACGGCTTCCGGCGGGCAGCTTCAGGCATTCCGCCAGCGCAGCATGCATACGCACGCTCAGCTCCTGCATGGATTCGCCCTCAGGGATACGGCCATCTTCGGTACCGTTAACCAGCGTGCGGCGCCAGCCCTCTTCCGTTTCTGTCAGCGTATCGATATGGCGTTTTTCGAGCACCCCCATATCCAGCTCGCGCAGGCGCGGTTCAAGCAGCACATCACAACCACAGGCATCAGCAATAATGCGCGCCGTCTGCTGCGTGCGACCTAAATCGCTGGTGATGACATGGGTAATGCCCAGCGTTCTGGCACGTTCTGCCACCTGCCACGCTTGCTGCACACCCTTTTCAGTGAGAGGACTGTCGGACTGGCCTTGAATACGTCGCTCGGCGTTCCACTGCGTTTCACCGTGGCGAACAAGGTATACCTGTAACATGCTTTTTTTCCGTTATACTGCGATGAGTTTTTTTGAATCGAGCTTAATTATGCACCATGTTGTCTCTGCTACCACCAATCCTGCCAAAATTCAGGCAATTCTAAGGGCATTTGAAGAGATTTTCGGCGAAGGATCCTGCCATATTGATGCCGTCGGCGTCGAGAGTGGCGTTCCTGAACAGCCGTTTGGCAGCGAAGAAACGCGCGCTGGCGCACGAAATCGCGTGTTAAATGCGAAAGCGGCCGCACCCGATGCCGACTTCTGGGTCGCCATTGAAGCGGGAATTGACGAGGGCGCGACGTTTAGCTGGGTGGTTATCGAAAGCCGTGAACAGCGCGGTGAAGCACGCTCGGCCACCCTGCCGCTGCCGGACATCATTCTGGAAAAAGTGCGCGCAGGCGAAGCGCTCGGGCCAGTGATGTCGCAGTACACCGGCATTGATGAAATAGGCCGTAAAGAAGGAGCGATTGGCGTCTTTACTGCTGGCGCGCTTACGCGCTCAAGCGTTTACCATCAGGCGGTGATCCTGGCGTTAAGCCCGTTCCATAACGCCATTTATCGTTGAACGTGTAGGCCGGATAAGGCGCAGCCGTCATCCGGCGTTTTTCAGCAATACCGCTTCCAGCCACTGACGCAGCTCAACCGGCGCAGACTTCAGGCTGTTTGAACCGCGGGTGATCGTCGCGATCCCCGCGCCCAGCTCGTTTTTGAGCTCACGCTGGCTCATCTCACCGCGCAGTAACTCTTCGATGATCCGCACGCGCGTGCCCAACGCCTCACGCTCGTCCGGCGTCAGCATCAGTTGCAGCAGGGGTAAATGCAGATCCTGGTCGTAAGACTGGCGGAGCAACTCCACAAAACGAAGCCACTCCTGATGACGTTGTTCGGCCAGTGCCGAGGAATACGGGGAATGCTGGGTCATGTTATACCGCCTGTTGTACTCATTAACGAGTACAGCATAACACAACCCATCCCAATCAGTAACGTCTCTGCCACTCCGCATCGCTCATCAGGGTATCTTTTTGCCCCATGAAGTAACGGTAATAGGCATCATACGCCAGCACGTTCTTCACGTAGCCGCGCGTTTCTGAGAACGGAATGCTCTCGACAAACGCCACGGCGTCGATGCGTCCGGCGCTGTTACCCAGCCAGGTACGCACACGCCCTGGGCCCGCGTTATACGCCGCAGAGGCGAAAATGCGGTTGTTACCAAACTGCTGATAGACGTACTGCAGATAGCTGGTACCAATGTTGATGTTGGTATCCGGATCCAGCAGCTGTGATGGACTGCTGTATCCCGGGATATTAAACATCTTCACCGTATGCGTCGCCGTGCCCGGCATAATCTGCATCAGGCCGCTGGCCCCTACCGGGGAACGGACTTTCGGGTTCCAGGCGCTCTCCTGACGGGCAATCGCCATGGCATAGCTTTGCGGAATATCTTTACCGCTGGTGTAGCGATCGAACAGATCTTTGTAGGCCAGCGGGAAACGTTCTTCGAGATGATCCCACAGCTTACCGGCGATCGTCGCCTGAACGCTCAGATCCCACCAGTGGTTATCAAAGGCGTAACGGGCAAGCTGGGCTTTCTCATCCGTAGTGCGGCTGGTGACCAGATTCGCCCACTCGCTACGGGCGGTGTTGTCCATATTCCAGTACATCAGCTCGCGCACGCGCGCCATTTCCGGCCCCTGGGTCAACGCCGGGCTGGCGTTACCCGGCGCTTTATCAATGCGGAAGGTGTACTCCTCACCCAGACGCTGCGCGGCCACCATTGGGTAGAAGCCTCGCTGCTGCATCAGCGCGTGGAGGATCTCTTTGGCTTCGTCATCGCGTCCCCGCTCCATCAGCAGATCCGCCTGCCAGTAGCGCCATTCGTCTTTCTCTTTGGCTTCCATCGGCAGACGCGCAAGCCAGGTATTAAGGCCTTTACGATCGCCCGTCCCCAGCGCCATGCGCACGCGACGTTCCACCAGCGACGTGGAGTTGGAACGCATAATGGCATCGTCCCGCCAGCGGGCCTGTTCGTCGGTTACGTCCGAGCCCACCAGTCTCCACGCCACGATGTCGCGCAGTTCCTGGGTTTGCTCTTCATTGAGCTGCTGTGCCTGCACCAGCTGCGGGATCATCAGCCGCGCGTTTTCGACATCGTCACGCGCCACGCTGGCAAAGGCCACCGCCGCCATCTGTCGGGTAAAATCGGTCGCTCCCGTGCTGCGGGCAAAGGTCAGAACGCTGTTGGGGTCGTTTGCCAGCGACATCACGGCCGTGGAAATGGTCTGGTAATCCGACGGCATTTGACCCGCCAGAGCCATCACCAGACGCGTGTTTCCCGCTTTCATCGCCAGACGGATACGTTCAAGGTAAGCCAGCGGATCCTGTTTACCGGAAGCACGCCAGGCACCAAAGAGCGAATCACAGGCGTTAGGCTGGCTTTTCCCGGTCAGCCACAGCTCTTTTGCCCCGGCCCAGGCTTCCTCCTGCTGACCGGTGGCCCATTTTGCATAGTAATAGTTACACTGGGCTTCCGTGGTGTTCGGTTTTTCCGGGCTGAACGCCAGCAGTCCGCGCCAGTCTTCACGACGCGCCAGCTCGTTTACAAAACGAGACTGCAGGTTCCGGGCGGGCGGCAGGGTCGGGTTCGCCTGAATGAAGTTATTCACGGTGACCGTGGG
The DNA here is from genome assembly GCF_050031465.1 of Enterobacter cloacae complex sp. 277I4. NCBI lineage: Bacteria > Pseudomonadati > Pseudomonadota > Gammaproteobacteria > Enterobacterales > Enterobacteriaceae > Enterobacter > Enterobacter cloacae complex sp. 277I4. The sequence goes on along the minus strand of NZ_JBLGWC010000001.1, from coordinate 683,169 downwards.
TTGATTCATGAGATCGTCAGTAATCTGGCGATACTCCAGATAGGGATAGAGAGGATAGTCTTTCAGCGTCGGCATCAACGCCTGCACAGTATCCATCTGTTTGTTGTCCCACGCCTGTTTAATCTGGGCGTAGCGGTTACGTTGTTCATCCAGTGAATCGGCATGCACCGCCTGGCTTACCGCCATTACGCATACGCTGGCCGCCAGCAGACGCCAGACCACCCGTTTGGCTTTTTCCACAAGCTCTTCCTCATTGTTTTTTCGTCAATTGCAGCGTCTTGCCACGTCAAAGTCTAATTAACTTATGCTAACCAGGCATCCCGGAACGCGCCACGTTACGGACACTTTTTTACCTTTCCTGCGCGTTTTAACACTCCCGACGTTCCTGGCTGGGATTAGGGCGGGAAAAAGGCTACACTTCGAGGCTGAAATTCCTTTTCATCACGATAAAAGAGGCGAAGTCCAACGTGGCTCAATTCGTTTATACCATGCATCGTGTCGGCAAAGTGGTACCGCCGAAACGTCATATTCTTAAAAATATCTCGCTGAGCTTCTTCCCGGGCGCAAAAATCGGTGTTCTGGGCCTCAACGGTGCCGGTAAGTCCACCCTGCTGCGCATCATGGCCGGCATCGATACAGACATCGAAGGTGAAGCCCGTCCGCAGCCAGGCATCAAAATTGGCTACCTGCCGCAGGAACCTCAGCTGAACCCTGAACACACCGTTCGTGAATCGGTTGAAGAAGCGGTATCCGAAGTGGTTAACGCGCTGAAAGGTCTGGATGAAGTGTATGCCAAATACGCCGAGCCAGATGCGGACTTCGATAAACTGGCCGCCCAGCAAGGCAAATTTGAAGAGATTATCCAGGCGCACGACGGTCACAACCTGAACGTGCAGCTGGAGCGCGCCGCTGACGCCCTGCGTCTGCCAGACTGGGATGCGAAAATCGCCAACCTCTCCGGTGGTGAGCGTCGCCGCGTGGCGCTGTGCCGTCTGCTGCTGGAAAAACCAGACATGCTGCTGCTCGACGAACCCACTAACCACCTGGATGCGGAATCCGTGGCGTGGCTGGAACGCTTCCTGCACGACTTCGAAGGCACCGTGGTGGCGATCACCCACGACCGTTACTTCCTCGACAACGTGGCGGGCTGGATCCTGGAGCTGGACCGCGGCGAGGGTATCCCATGGGAAGGCAACTACTCTTCATGGCTGGAGCAGAAAGATCAGCGTCTGGCGCAGGAAGCGTCTGCTGAAGCAGCACGCCGTAAGTCTATTGAGAAAGAGCTGGAGTGGGTACGTCAGGGCACGAAGGGCCGTCAGTCTAAGGGCAAAGCCCGTCTGGCACGCTTCGAAGAGCTGAACAACACCGAATACCAGAAACGTAACGAAACCAACGAACTGTTTATTCCACCTGGCGCGCGTCTGGGGGATAAAGTGGTCGAAGTCAGCAACCTGCGTAAATCTTACGGTGACCGCGTGCTGATCGACGATCTCTCCTTCTCCGTACCGAAGGGTGCCATCGTCGGTATCATCGGTCCGAACGGCGCGGGTAAATCCACCCTGTTCCGTATGATGTCCGGTCAGGAGCAGCCAGACAGCGGTTCTATCACCCTGGGTGAAACGGTGAAACTGGCGTCCGTTGACCAGTTCCGTGACGCAATGGATAACAGCAAAACCGTGTGGGAAGAAGTGTCCGGCGGGCTGGATATCATGCGTATCGGCAACACCGAGATGCCAAGCCGTGCCTACGTTGGCCGCTTTAACTTCAAAGGTACCGATCAGGGTAAACGCGTCGGCGAGTTGTCCGGTGGTGAGCGTGGTCGTCTGCATCTGGCGAAGCTGCTGCAGGTTGGCGGTAACGTACTGCTGCTCGATGAACCAACCAACGACCTCGACATCGAAACCCTGCGCGCGCTGGAAAACGCCCTTCTGGAGTTCCCGGGCTGTGCCATGGTTATCTCGCACGACCGTTGGTTCCTTGACCGTATCGCCACCCACATTCTGGACTACCAGGATGAAGGGAAAGTGGAGTTCTTCGAAGGTAACTTCACCGAATACGAAGAGTACAAGAAACGCACGCTGGGCGCAGACGCGCTGGAGCCGAAGCGTATTAAGTACAAGCGTATCGCGAAATAAAAGCACAACGGCAACTTCGGTTGCCGTTTTTTATGTTTGTGCCCTCTCCCCGTGGGAGAGGGTCAGGGTGAGGGCATCAGGCCACACATAATCACCCACCCACATAAAACCGCTTCACCTCATCACACTGCATCGCAAAGTCGATATAGCTCATCAGCGCAGGCGAATTGAGCTTACGGCTCGGATAGGCGAGCCAGAGATCGTTTCCTTCAACGTTCCACTCCGGTAGCACCTGCACCAGCGCCCCTTTTTCAATTTTATCTTCCAGCAAAAAAGCGGGTAAGAGTGTGATTCCCGCACCAGCTACCGCGCACTCACGAGCATACACAAGATTATCCGTCATATGCGCATTGTCCGGCAGATAGCGGTAATCCTCACTCTCGCTTTGCAGGAGCCATTCAGACCAGGCCTTGTGGGTAATACAGCGGTGATCCACCAGCTGGCGGGGATGATACAGCGGCTCCCGGCGTGCCAGATATTCCGGTGAGGCCAGCATATAGCGCGGACAGTGGCCAATCATGCGGCCAATCAGCGAGGAGTCCTGCGGTTTACCGGTACGCAGCGCCACGTCAAAGCCAGACTCCACCAGATCGAGCACATCGTCAGAAATAGAGACATCCAGCGAAACGTCAGGATAGCGGAGCTGAAACTCGGCATTCAGGTGTGCCAGTAACGTCGCGCCAATGCCCGCCGGGCAGGTGATACGAAGCCGCCCGCTGGGGTTTTCACGCAGCCGCTGAATGGCATACTCCGCCCTTTCGCTGGCCGCCAGCATCTCGCGACAATGCACCAGATAGTGCTCCCCCGCAAAGGTCAGATTCAGCCTGCGCGTGGTGCGGTTTAGCAGGCGGATCCCCACCTGCTGCTCAAGCTGGCTAATCCGCTGGCTAACGCTGGATTTCGGCAGGTCTGCTTTCTGCGCTGCGGCGGTAAAACTCCCCATCTCTGCCACCAGCGCAAACAGCGCCATATCCTGCAGCTGTTTAAACATGATTGTTCACCCCATACGAACACTCCGTTCTTGATTGTCCATCTTATCATGCGCATGACCACTTAATAGACTAGCCTCAACAAAACGCATTCCATTGAGGAGTTGATCATGTCTGTTAAAGCAATTGCCGTTAATCCTGAAAATCCCGCAGCTTTTATTGAGATCACCCAACCGATGCCACAGCCCGGTGAACACGATCTGCTGGTGGAAGTAAAAGCCGTTTCCATCAACCCGGTCGATACCAAAGTGCATGCGAGTCTTGTTAAAAACGGCCTGCAGGCGCCACGCATTCTCGGCTGGGATGCCAGCGGTGTCGTCAAAGCGGTGGGGACAAGCGTCACCGGCTTCAAGCCGGGCGACGAAGTATGGTACGCGGGCGACATTACCCGTCCGGGCAGTAATGCCACGCACCAGCTGATTGATGCGCGTATTGTGGGACACAAACCGACAAGCCTTGGCTGGGATGCCGCTGCCGCACTGCCGCTGACCGCGCTCACCGCCTGGGAAGGGCTGTTTGAGCGCCTGAATATTCAGGATGCCGGGTCGGACAAAACGCTGCTGATCATCGGCGGTGCCGGCGGCGTAGGCTCCCTTGCGATCCCGTTTGCGAAGCACAACAGCAAGGTCAGGGTCATCGCCACCGCGTCGCGGGAAGACTCAGCCCAGTGGTGTCGCGATCGCGGCGCGGATCTGGTGGTGAATTATCGCGATCTGCAAGGTGAACTGGCCAAACAGGGCATCACCTTTGTGGATTATATTTTCATCCTCAATGATACCGATGGCCACTGGGATGCGGTCAGCGAACTGATTGCGCCGCAGGGACACATCTGCTCCATCGTCGAAAATGCGCACCCGCTGAACCAGGACAAGCTGAAATCTAAATCCGCCGCCCTGCACTGGGAATTCATGTATACCCGCAGCATGTATCAGACTGCCGATATGGCGCGTCAGGGTGAGATCTTAAACGAGGTGGCGAAGCTGGTGGATAACCGCGTGGTGGAGAGTTCGCTCAGCGAAACGCTGCACGGGCTGAGCGTGGAAAGCATTACCGAGGCCCACCGCAAAGTGCTGGACGGGCATATGCGCGGGAAGGTGGTGGTTGCGTTCTGAGTGGATAATTCCCCCTCACCCTGCCCTCTTCCCACGGGGGAGAGGGTAAAGACAGCTCCGTACGATCCCCTCTCCCCCATGGGGAGAGGGTTAGGGAGAGGGGCAAGCCTGTGAATTTACCCCTGCTCCCCCATCATCTCCTTCACCAACTCGACGCAGCGCAGGAAACGGGTGTCGTAATCTGACGCTTCAACGTGGACAAACTCCACGTTGTTCTCATGAAGCATCTCCACCAGCATCGTCTGGAACTCTTTTCTGTCCACTGAGCTACCGAGGCTGCGCATCCCGTCGGCGACCCACGGCGTGTTGTTTTCCAGCAGGATCACCAGGTCGAAGCGATATTCATCGATCAGCGCCTGTACGAACGGGTGCTCGCGTCCTTCATACTTCTTACAGAAGGCTTGTGTGGTGACAAAATCGGTGTCGATGAAGGCCACTTTGTTGGCGTATTTCACCGCGAAATCAATGTACTGAGCATGGCCTAGCGCGATTTTATCGTAATCAGAATACTGCAGCGCCATCTCGTCTCCCCCCAGATGGGAAAAGACATAATCACGTCCGTATTCCCACGCGCTGGTGGTATTGAAGATATTTGCCAGCTTGTTAACCAGCGTCGATTTCCCGCTGGATTCACCGCCCAGAATCGCAACTGTGCGCACAAAGAACGGCTTCACTTCGGTCGGGATGTAATCCCAGTAGCGGAACGGGTTTTCGCGGATCTGCGCCCCGCTGATGTTCATGAATGTACGCTTAGGATCGATCAGCACCGTTTCAATGCCCAGATGCTCGCGGAACTGCGGTGCGTCGGACTCTTCAGAGGTGTAGATCCAGTTGGGCGCAATCCCTTTCTCTTCCATAAACGCTTTAATGCCATTGCTCCACACGTCCCAGCCGTGTGGATACGGCTCCATGCCCTCTTCGTTAAAGGCATGAATGCGAATGTTTTTCTGATATTTGAAGGTCTGAAGCAGCCAGCGCAGGCGATCCGGCACCGTCGGCTGCTGCGACATGGCGCTGTCTTCAAACAGCTGACGGTCACGGGCTTCATCGTAACCCATGATGATGTGCAGTTCGTCGACCTGGCTACAGGCGCGCTGGATCAGGTAGATATGGCCGGTATGCAGCGGGTAAAACTTACCAAACACCACGCCGATGTTCTTTTGCATACGCGGGAATTCAAGCCCCAGAAAGCGATGTAACGCTTCCAGCTTTTGCGCGCTGGGGCTTTTGATTTTAGCGTTCAGCAACTGGCTAAGATAGCCTTTCGTCATGCCGCTGGCGTCAGCCACCTGCTGTAGCGTGCAGCCTTTCTGACGGATTGCGGTCTTGATGTAGTCAAATGATGACATAAATTACGGTGCCTCCTGCAAAATCGAATACGTAATTATAAGTCGTCAAAGACATTTAACGCATCTGCGAGTTTTTTAACGCCAAAGACCTGCATCCCTTCGGGGATCTTCTTCGGCACGTTGGCCGCCGGCACAATCGCCCGGCGGAAGCCATGTTTCGCCGCCTCGGAGATGCGCTCCTGGCCGCTGGGCACGGGACGGATCTCCCCGGCCAGCCCCACTTCGCCGAAGACCACCAAATCCTGCGGCAGCGGTCTGTCGCGCAGACTGGAGACCATCGCCAGCAGCAGCGCCAGATCGGCACTGGTCTCTGAAACTTTCACGCCCCCGACCACGTTGACGAAGACATCCTGATCGGCCATTTGCAGGCCACCATGACGGTGTAGCACCGCCAGCAGGATCGCCAGACGGTTCTGTTCCAGACCGACCGCCACGCGCCGCGGGTTACCCATCATCGAGTGATCCACCAGCGCCTGAATTTCAACGAGCAGCGGGCGCGTCCCCTCCCACAGCACCATCACCGAACTGCCGGAGGTGACTTCATCCCCCCGGCTCAGGAAGATGGCCGACGGGTTGCTGACTTCGCGCAGCCCCTGCTCGGTCATGGCAAATACGCCTAGCTCGTTCACCGCACCAAAGCGGTTTTTGTGGCTGCGCAGGGTACGGAAGCGGGAGTCTGCGTCGCCGTCCAGCATCACGGAGCAGTCGATACAGTGCTCAAGCACTTTTGGCCCCGCCAGGGAACCATCTTTTGTAACGTGGCCGACCATGACGATCGCCACGCCGCGGGTTTTGGCAAAACGCGTCAGATACGCGGCGGTCTCACGCACCTGCGCCACGCTGCCCGGCGAGGACTGAATATCCGCCATGTGCATCACCTGGATGGAGTCAATCACCATCAGCTTCGGCTGCTCTTCTTCGGCAATCATGCAGATCTGCTCAATGCTGGTTTCCGACAGCATATTCAGATTGCCGGTAGGCAGACCCAGACGGTGTGCTCGCATCGCCACCTGCTGCAGGGACTCTTCGCCAGTGACGTACAGGGTTTTCATCTGCTCGGCGAGCTTGCAGAGCGTTTGCAGCAGCAGGGTCGATTTACCCGCTCCCGGATTACCGCCGATCAGGATCGCACTGCCCGGCACCACGCCGCCGCCAAGCACGCGGTCAAATTCTTTGAAGCCGGTGGAGAAGCGCGGCAACGCTTCCAGACTGATTTCTGACAGTTTTTGGACTTTTGCCACACCGGCATTACCCGCATAGCCGCTCAGGCGTTCATTGCGGGCCACGCTCGGCGAAGCCGCCACACCACGCACTTCGGTGATGGTGTTCCAGGCATGGCAGGCGCTGCATTGCCCCTGCCAGCGCGGATAATCCGCACCACATTCATTACAGACAAATGCGCGTTTTGGGGCTTTAGCCACGGTTTACCTCGTTATTTCAGTGCGGCCTGCGCGCCGGGTGGCGCTAACGCTTACCCGGCCTACAATCGCATACCGTTATTTCTGATTCAGGCTGCCGGAGAGGATGCAGAACACCCCCATCAGGTCAGCGTGACGGATAGTCACTTCCGTCTTTTCATTCACTTTTGGCTTGGCATGGTAGGCAATGCCAAGACCGGCAACTTTGATCATCGGCAGATCGTTTGCGCCATCGCCAATGGCAACGGTCTGGGCAACCGGAATTTCATATTTCTCGGCCAGTCGGCTCAGCGTATTGGCTTTATACTGCGCATCCACGATATCGCCGAGCACCTGCCCGGTCAGCTTACCGTCCATGATCTCCAGCTCGTTGGCGACCACGGTGGTCAGATGCAGTTTTTCCCGCAGGTAATCCGCGAAGAAGGTAAAGCCACCGGAAGCGATCGCCACTTTCCAGCCCAGCGACTGGAGCTTCAGCACCAGTTGCGTCAGCCCGGGCATCAGCGGCAGTTCATCGCGCACCTGACGCAGGATATTGGCATCGGCCCCTTTGAGGGTCGCCACGCGCTGTCTCAGGCTGGCAGTAAAATCCAGCTCGCCGCGCATCGCGCGCTCGGTCACTTCCGCCACCAGCTCGCCGCTGCCCGCCAGTTTGGCAATCTCATCGATACACTCAATCTGGATGGCGGTAGAGTCCATATCCATCACCAGCAGACCCGGCGTTTTCAGATGCGGGATTTTACCCAGCGGGGCAACGTCCAGCCCGGCGTCGTGCGCCAGACGCGTCGCGCGCTGCGTCAGGGAACCGGCCAGGCGAATGACCTGATAATCTTCCACACACCAGGCGGCGACAATCACCATCGCCGCACCCAGTTTAGTTTGATATTGGGTAAGGCGTTGCTTATCCAGGCCGCGTCCGTACAGCAGCCAGCCGCTACGGCCAGCGTGGTAATCCAGAGGCATCACCTCATCGCCACTTAAAGAGAGCGGCAATCCTGGCCATAAAGAGACATCCGTTGGCAGGTCGCACCAGGTAATGTTCGGCATTGAAGCTCCTGTAATTTCGTTCGCGCCGGAAGGTTCCAGAGGGAAAATAACGCATGAGGCTACCCTGTAACCATCACTTCTGGCAACATTAAGCCGTAAATTTTCAGCAGGTGGAATATGGCTCGCGCAAAACTGAAATTCCGGCTTCATCGCGCCGTGATCGTCCTTTTCTGTCTCGCCCTGTTAGTGGTGCTGATGCAAGGGGCGTCGTGGTTTAGCCAGAATCATCAACGGCAACGGAATCCGCAGTTTGAGGAGCTGGCCCGCACGCTGGCGCGTCAGGTTACGCTTAACGTCGCGCCCGCTATGCGTACCGAAACGCCGGATGACAAACGCATCAGCCAGGTTTTGCGTCAGTTAACCGAGAACAGCCGTATCCTGGATGCCGGTGTCTACGATGAAAAAGGCGATCTGATTGCCCGCGCGGGCGAACATGTCGACGTACGCGACAGGCTGGCGCTGGACGGTAAAAAAGCCGGGGGCTACTTTAACCAGCAGATCGTCGAACCTATTCAGGGCAAAAATGGTCCGCTGGGGTATCTGCGCCTGACGCTCGACACCCATACCCTGCCCACGGAAGCCAAACAGGTGGATAACACCACCAATATACTCCGTCTGATGCTCCTGCTCTCCCTCGCCATTGGCGTGGTACTGGCCCGCACCTTGCTGCAGGGCAAGCGCACCCGCTGGCAGCAGTCGCCCTTCCTGCTGACCGCCAGCAAATCCGTTCCTGAAGACGAAGAGAGCGAAAAGAAAGATTAGTGATAAAGTAAGCTGATGATTCGGAAAAGGAACTCTGCCATGACGACGTTACGCCTGCTGCTCTCTGACTCTTACGATCCGTGGTTTAATCTTGCGGTGGAAGAGTGCATCTTCCGCCAGATGCCCGCCACCCAACGCGTGCTGTTTCTCTGGCGCAATGCCGACACGGTGGTCATTGGCCGCGCGCAGAATCCGTGGAAAGAGTGTAACACCCGGCGTATGGAAGAGGACAACGTCCGTCTGGCGCGCCGCAGCAGCGGCGGTGGTGCGGTATTCCACGATCTGGGCAATACCTGCTTTACCTTTATGGCGGGTAAACCGGAATACGACAAGACCATCTCAACGTCCATTGTCCTCAACGCGCTCAATTCGCTCGGCGTGACGGCAGAAGCCTCCGGGCGTAACGATCTGGTGGTCAAAACCCCCGATGGAGATCGCAAAGTGTCAGGCTCAGCCTATCGCGAAACACTGGATCGCGGCTTCCACCACGGCACCCTTCTTCTTAACGCCGATCTCAGCCGTCTGGCGAACTACCTGAATCCCGACAAGAAAAAACTGCAGGCCAAAGGGATCACTTCCGTGCGGGGGCGCGTGGCCAACCTGGTTGAGCTTCTGCCGGACATCACTCACGCGCAAATCTGCGAGGCGATCCAGGAAGCCTTCTTTGCCCATTACGGTGAGCGCGTAGAGGCAGAGGTGATCTCCCCGGATAAAACCCCGGATCTGCCCAATTTCGCCGAGACTTTTGCCCGCCAGAGCAGCTGGGAGTGGAACTTTGGCCAGGCGCCTGCCTTTTCGCATCTGCTTGACGAACGCTTTACCTGGGGCGGCGTGGAGCTACACTTTGACGTAGAGAAAGGTCATATCACCCGCACGCAGGTATTTACGGACAGCCTTAACCCGGCGCCGTTAGAGGCGCTGGCGGCTCGTTTGCAGGGCTGTTTGTATCGGGCGGATATGCTGCAGCAGGAATGCGATGCGTTGATCGGGGATTTCCCGGGGCAGGAAAATGAGCTGAGGGAGTTGTCAGCGTGGATTGCACGGGCCGTGCGCTAGGTGCGGCCTGGTGCTCTCACCCCAACCCTCTCCCACAGGGAGAGGGTCGGAAGAGACAGAATTACTCTTTATCGCCCAGCAGAACGGATTCCAGCGCGATTTTGATCATGTCGTTGAAGGTGGTCTGACGCTCAGCAGCCGTGGTCTGCTCGTGGGTACGGATGTGGTCAGAGACGGTGCAGATGGTCAGCGCTTTCGCACCGAACTCAGCCGCGACGCCGTAGATGCCCGCCGCTTCCATTTCCACGCCCAGGATGCCGTATTTTTCCATCACGTCGAACATCTCGCCGCCGTCCGGCGCATAGAACAGATCCGCAGAGAACAGGTTACCCACGCGAGCATCAACGCCCAGCGCTTTAGCCGCGTCAACCGCGTTACGCACCATGCCGAAATCAGCAATCGCCGCGAAGTCGTGATCTTTGAAACGCATACGGTTGACTTTGGAATCGGTGCAGGCACCCATACCAATCACCACATCACGCAGTTTAACGTCCATGCGCACCGCGCCGCAGGAGCCAACACGGATGATTTTCTTCACGCCGAAATCGGTGATCAGCTCTTTGGTGTAGATGGAGCAGGATGGGATACCCATACCGTGGCCCATCACGGAGATTTTGCGGCCTTTGTACGTTCCGGTGAAGCCCAGCATGCCGCGAACGTTGTTCACTTCACGCACGTCTTCCAGGAAAGTTTCTGCAATGTGTTTCGCGCGCAGCGGGTCGCCCGGCATCAATACGACGTCAGCGAAATCACCCATTTCTGCGTTAATGTGAGGAGTTGCCATCTTCAGTTCCTTTTCATTGTAAATTCTCCCTCTCCCCGTGGGAGAGGGTTGGGGTGAGGGCATCAGGCCGCACCCAACATAACTCAGAACATCGCCTTGCCATATTCCATGTCAGACGTGCCAAAATATTTCGCAATCGTCTGGCCGATGTCCGCGAAGGTTTCACGGTGACCCAGCGAGCCCGGTTTCACTTTCGGGCCGTACACCAGCACCGGAATATGCTCACGGGTGTGGTCAGTACCGGTCCAGGTTGGGTCACAGCCGTGATCAGCGGTCAGGATCAGAATGTCATCTTCACCCACCAGCTCCATCAGTTCTGGCAGACGACGGTCGAACAGCTCCAGACCGGCCGCATAACCCGCCACGTCGCGACGGTGGCCCCAGGAGGAGTCGAAGTCGACGAAGTTGGTGAAGACGATGGTGTTATCACCCGCTTCTTTCATCTCTTTGACGGTCGCGTCAAACAGCGCATCCAGGCCGGTGGCTTTCACCTTTTTGGTGATACCACAGTTGGCGTAGATATCGGCGATTTTACCCACGGAAACCACGTGACCGCCTTTCTCATCAACCAGTTTCTGCAGCACGGTAGGTGCCGGTGGCTCAACGGCCAGGTCGTGACGGTTACCGGTACGCTGGAAGTTACCCGCTTTGTCGCCGATAAACGGACGCGCGATAACACGACCAATGTTGTAGCCGCCTTCGGTCAGCTCTTCACGGGCGATTTCGCACAGCTCGTACAGTTTATCCAGGCCAAACGTCTCTTCGTGGCAGGCAATCTGGAATACGGAGTCAGCAGAGGTGTAGAAAATCGGCTTACCGGTTTTCATGTGCTCTTCGCCGAGCTGATCCAGAATCACAGTACCGGAAGAGTGGCAGTTACCGAGGTAGCCCGGCAGGTTGGCGCGTTTCACCAGCTTATCAAGCAGTTCCTGCGGGAAGCTGTTCTCGTGATCGGAGAAATAGCCCCAGTCAAACAGAACCGGCACACCGGCGATTTCCCAGTGTCCAGACGGGGTGTCTTTACCGGAAGAGAGCTCATGCGCCCAGGCGTAAGCGCCCACCACTTCCGCGTTGCCGTCCATACCGGCAGCGATTTTACCGGTAGAACCTTCATGCGCTTTCACCAGACCGAGGCGGGTCAGATTGGGCAGAGTCAGAGGGCCTTTACGACCGTTGTCCGCTTCGCCTTTCGCACAGGCTTCCGCGATGTGACCCATGGTATCGGAACCCACGTCACCAAAACGTTCTGCATCTTCGGTTGCGCCGATGCCGAATGAGTCCAGCACCATAATAAATGCACGTTTCATAATTGTTCTCCGTACGTAGTGCTAAAAATGATTGATCAGATCAGTATACCGCTATTCGGTGATACGACGATAGACCGAAGGCGAGCTTTCTGGTGCTTTATCAGCAAGCGTAATAGCCGCTTTCACCGCCTTCGCCGCCTCCTGCCAGCTGGCTTCGTCTTTGGCGTGGATCACCGCCAGCGGACGTTCTCCGTCAACGCTGTCGCCCAGACGGGCCATATCGGTAAAGCCAACGCTGTAATCAATGGTGTCCGATGCCTGACGACGGCCGCCGCCCATCGAGACCACCGCCATACCCAGTGCACGGGTGTCCATAGCAGAGACGAAACCTTCGCTATCGGCATAAACGGCTTTGCTGAGCGTCGCGGTCGGCAGGTATTTCGCGTAGTTTTCCACGAAGTCGGTCGGGCCTTTTTGCGCCGCCACCATGCGGCCAAAGATCTCTGCCGCTTTGCCGTTATCCAGCACCGCCTGCAGCTTCGCGCGCGCTTCAGCGTCGTCTTTCGCCAGTTTGCCTGAAATCAGCATCTCGACGCACAGCGCCATGGTCACGTCGAACAGTCGTGGGTTGCGGTGTTCGCCTGTCAGGAACTGAACGGCTTCGCGCACTTCGACGGCGTTACCGGCGCTGGAGGCCAGCACCTGATTCATGTCCGTCAGCAGTGCGGTGGTGCGCACGCCTGCGCCGTTGGCAACGCCAACGATCGCTTCAGCAAGCTGAGCAGAGAGTTCATAGGTTGGCATAAACGCGCCGCTACCCACTTTTACGTCCATTACCAGCGCGTCCAGCCCTTCTGCCAGTTTCTTCGCCAGAATAGAGGCGGTGATCAGCGGGATGGAGTCAACGGTTGCGGTGATATCGCGGGTTGCGTAGAAGCGCTTGTCTGCCGGGGCAAGCGAGCTGGTCTGGCCGATGATCGCCACGCCAACGTCTTTAATAATTTCGCGGAAGCGGTTGTCATCCGGGAAGATATCGAAGCCCGGAATGGCTTCCAGTTTGTCGAGCGTACCGCCGGTGTGTCCCAGGCCGCGCCCGGAGATCATCGGGATATAACCGCCGCAGGCCGCCACCATGGGGCCGAGCATCAGAGACGTTACATCGCCTACGCCGCCGGTGGAGTGTTTATCGACAATCGGACCGTTGAGGTTGAGGCTCTTCCAGTCCAGTACGGTTCCTGAATCTCGCATCGCCATGGTCAACGAGACACGCTCAGGCATCGACATATCGTGGAAGAAGATGGTCATCGCCAGGGCTGCAATCTGCCCTTCTGAGATGGTGTTATCTCGAATGCCGTTGATAAAGAAGCGGATCTCTTCGTCGCTTAATGCATGACCATCACGTTTTTTACGAATAATTTCTTGTGCGAGAAACACGGTAACCCCCATGAGGAATCGGGTGAATGATGGCGGGTACGATATACCCGACCACGATCCTGTAGGCCGGGTAAGCGTAGCGCCACCCGGCAATTCAAACTTAGTAGCTGCTGGCGCTCTTACCGTCGCCATGACCCAGCGCTTTCAGCAGGCTTGCCAGCAGGCTGGACGCGCCGAAGCGGTAGTGACGTGAGTCCGCCCACTCTTCGCCGAACAGCTCGTCGGCAATCGCCAGGAACTGCTGCGCGTCTTCCGCAGTACGCACGCCGCCCGCCGGTTTAAAGCCCACAGTTTTGGACACGCCCATATCGCGGATCACTTCCATCATGATGCGCGCGCTTTCCGGGGTCGCATTCACCGGCACTTTACCGGTAGAGGTTTTAATGAAATCCGCACCGGCTTTGATGGAGATTTCGGACGCTTTACGAATCAGCGCTTCTTCTTTCAGTTCGCCGGTTTCGATGATCACTTTCAGCAGCACGTTTGCCGCCGCGCAGGCGTCTTTACAGGCTTTCACCAGGTCAAAGCCCACCTGCTCGTTGCCCGCGATCAGCGCACGGTACGGGAATACCACGTCAACTTCGTCTGCGCCGTAGGCAATCGCCGCGCGGGTTTCCGCCAGCGCGATCTCGATATCGTCGTTGCCGTGCGGGAAGTTAGTTACGGTTGCAATGCGCACGTCCGGGGTACCCTGCTCTTTCAGCGTTTTGCGGGCAATCGGGATAAAGCGCGGATAGATGCAGACAGCGGCAGTGTTGCCCACTGGCGTTTTCGCCTGATGACACAGGGCGATGACTTTTTCATTGGTGTCGTCATCGTTCAGGGTGGTCAGGTCCATCAGTTTCAACGCGCGCAGGCTGCTTGCAGTTAAATCGGTCATAACATTCTCCAACGGCGGTGCCGTATCAATTTTACCTTGCGGGTCTGTGAGTATTCTAACATCCACCCGCATTCACACTTCGACATTCATCACAGTTAATGAAAACTACGTACAAATTTGCATTACTGTAATGAGATCTGATTCAAACTTTAATGCGTGAACTGCTGACGAATGCAGCGATTCCCCTCGTCAGATCAAAAGCCCTGACGGGATGGCTTCCTACAATCCGTTCATCATCCGCAGAACAATCAAGGAAGCGAACATGCCCCACGCCAGCCCCGACGCCCTGCAACAACGTTGCCAGCACATTGTGACAAGCCCGGTATTAACCCCGGAACAGAAGCGTCATTTTCTGGCGCTGGAAGCGGAAAACAATCTGCCTTATCCGGCACTTCCTGAGGCGGCTCGTGCCGCGCTGGACAAGGGATTTATCTGCGACATGTTTGAAGGCCACGCGCCCTATAAACCCCGTTATGTTCTGCCGGATTACGCAACGTTTCTGGCTAAAGGTTCAGAATGGCTGGAGCTGGAGGGGGCGAAAGATCTGGATGACGCGCTCTCGCTGTTAACCATTCTCTACCATCATGTGCCGTCAGTAACATCAATGCCGGTCTATCTCGGTCACCTTGATGCCTTACTGCAACCCTATGTTAGAATTCTAACACAAGAAGCGATCGATAGCCGAATAAAACGTTTCTGGCGCTATCTCGACAGAACGTTGCCGGACGCCTTTACGCACGTCAACATCGGTCCGGCAGATACCCCCATCACCCGCGCCATTTTGCGTGCCGATGCAGAATTGAAGCAGGCTGCACCGAATCTGACGTTTATTTATGACCCGGACGTGACGCCGGACGATCTCCTGCTTGAGGTGGCAAAAAATATCTGTGAATGCAGCAAACTGCATATTTCCCATGGCCCGGTGAATGATAAAATTTTCACAAAAGGCCGCTATGGCATCGTGAGCTGTTACAACTCGCTGCCGCTGGCGGGCGGCGGCAGTACGCTGGTCCGCCTCAATCTGCGGACGATTGCTGAACACAGCGCGTCACCCGACGATTTCTTCACGCGTATGTTGCCGCACTACTGTCAGCAGCAAATGGCCACCATTGATGCCCGCTGCGCGTTTCTCTATCAACAATCCGGCTTCTTTGAGAATAGCTTCCTGGTGAAAGAGGGGCTGATTGATGCCGATCGCTTTGTACCGATGTTTGGCATGTACGGCATGGCAGAGGCGGTGAATACGCTTTGCGAAAAAGCGGGTATCGACGGCCGTTACGGTAAGAGCGAGCAGGCTAACGCGCTGGGCTATCGCATCAGCGAGCAGCTGGCGGCGTTTGTGGAAAACACGCCGGTGAAATACGGCTGGAAACAGCGCGCGATGCTCCATGCACAGTCGGGAATAAGTTCAGATGTCGGTACCACTCCGGGCGCGCGTCTGCCGTACGGCGACGAGCCGGATCCCATCACTCATCTGCTGGCCGTGGCGCCGCATCACCCGCACTACTCCGCCGGGATCAGCGACATTCTAACGCTGGATGAGACGGTAAAACGCAATCCGCAGGCGGTCGTGCAGCTGTGCCTGGGGGCGTTTAAGGCCGGTATGCGGGAATTTACCGCCAACGTAGCCGGTAACGATCTGGTGCGCGTGACCGGCTATATGGTGCGGCTGTCGGATCTGGCACAGTATCGCGAAGCCGGATCGCGCACCAATACCACCTGGCTTGGCGAAGAAGCCGCACGCAATACCCGCATTCTGGAACGTCAGCCGCGCGTGGTCAGCCATGAACAGCAGATGCGCTTTAGTTAGTCAGGTTATCCCCTTCTCCTGCGTGGACGGGCCGGGCAGCCGCCTGGCCCTCTTCCTGCAGGGCTGTAACCTGCGCTGTAAAACCTGCCACAACCCGTGGACCATCGGGCGCTGCAACGACTGCGGCGACTGCGTGCCCCACTGCCCGCACGATGCACTGAACATTCAGGCCGGGCGCGTCTGGTGGCAGGAGAGTCGGTGCCAGCAGTGCGATACCTGCCTGCATCTGTGCCAGCAGCAGGCAACGCCAATGGCGCAGCGCCTGAGCGTGGAAGAGATCCTCGCGCAGGTCCGTAAAGCCGCCCCTTTTATTGAAGGGGTTACCGTGAGCGGCGGCGAAGCCACCACCCAGTTGCCGTTTTTGATCGCCCTGTTCACGGCGATCAAAACGGATCCCGCCCTGCGCCACCTGACGTGTCTGGTGGACAGCAACGGTCTGCTGGGGGAAACCGGCTGGCAAAGGCTGCTGCCGGTACTGGATGGCGCGATGGTGGATCTCAAGGCCTGGGGAAACGAACATCACCGCGTGCTGACCGGACGCGAAAACCCGCAGATTAAGCAAAGCATTCGCTGGCTGGCGCAGCATCAGCGGCTGACGGAACTGCGTTTACTGATGATCCCTGAGCAGTGCGATTATCTGGAGCATCTTAAGCCCCTGACAACATTTATCCTTGGGCTGGGGAATGTGCCGGTGCGCATTAACGCGTTTCACGCGCACGGGGTTTACGGCGAGGCGGCGTCATGGCGCAGCGCTACACCGGAGGACATCGAGCCGCTGGCGCTGGCGCTCGAAAAACAGCACATCACGGTGATCCGCCCGGCACTTTACCTATAGCGTGATGCCAAACAGCGCGCGGGTATTTTCCAGCAGCGCATCTGCAATCTCCGTTTCCGGCTCCTCACGCAGTTCACACAGCGTGGTAAACACGCGTGCCGCCTGTTCCGGGCGGTTCGGCTGTCCCTGAAAACCGTTTAATGGCATATCAGGAGCATCCGTTTCCAGTAACAGAGCAGACAGCGGTAACTGTGCCATTACGTCGCGCGTTTTGCTGGCCCGGGGATAGGTAATGGTACCGCCCACGCCAATCTTATAGCCCAGTTCAATAAAACGCTGCGCCTGCTGCAGGCTACCGGAGAAACCGTGCACTACCCCTTTTCGCGGCAGATCGATGCGTTTCAGGTGCATCGCCAGTTTGTCGTGCGTACGTCGTGAGTGGAGGATCACCGGCAGATCGTGACGCTTTGCCAGCCTGAGCTGGGCATCAAAGATCCTCTGCTGGCGTTCAAACTGCGGATTATCGCGATAGAGATCGAGGCCGATCTCACCCATCGCGACCAGTTTGTTTTCGCGGGTTTGCAGCGCCGCATCCAGTACGTCGAGATGTTCGTCCAGATGGTGTTCTATCACTATAGGATGCAGACCCAGCGCGGCATACAGCGCATCATGGCGGCGGGCGAGATCAAGCACGCGCTCGAATCTGTCCACTTCGATTGCAGGCACAATCATCGCGTGGATACCCGCCTGAGCGGCGCGCTCAATGCTCTGCGTCTCGTCCCCCGTAAACGGCGGAAAATCAAAGTGGCAGTGGGTATCAACAAAACGGTGCGTCACGCCAGATCCTCGTTATCCAGTAAAGCGTCATTCGCCTGCGGGACATCCACCAGTGGCACGGTCAGCGGATCGTTAGCCACAATCGCAGGCGGCGTAATAATGTGTTTATGCCGGTGCAGCGGCGGTTGCTCTGCCAGCATTTTTCCAACCGTCGCCAGGAAGTAGCGTCCGCACAGTCGCCCCGTTTTATAATCTGCACGCAGCGCGGGAACACGGCTGCCGAGCGCCATACTGACCAGCGGTTTCGGCGGATAAATTTCAAAAATACGCAGCTTACCCGGCGGTTTTTCAATAAAGCGTTGCATCGCGCCGTAGGTGGTTTCATGCTGCTTCGCGATATTCACCAGCGGCTGCAGACTGCTGTCGCCCAGCCAGCGCTCCATCCGTTTAAACCACTGCGGCGTGTAGTACATTTGCGACGGCACAGTGCGGATCACCACAATGGTTTTTGCCCCCCGCCGGGCCGCTTCCTGCACCGGCACCGCGTCACTGATGCCGCCGTCGAGATAGCTGATGCCGTCCAGCAGCGCGCCGGTCCGATAAAAGCCGGGAATGGCGCTGGAGGCACGGATGATATCCAGCCAGTTCTCTTTTTGCGGAGAGAAATAGCCCGGGGAATAATCATCGCCCCGGCTGGCGCACATCCAGAATTCTTTGCCGCTATCAAACAGGCGTGCGGCGGTATCCATCGCCAGCGGCATCTGGCTGGAGGTGGATTCCAGCAGCCAGTCGAGATCGATCAGGTTGCCGCCGCGCACGAAGCGCACCGGGTTAAAAAATTCTTTCGCCGTGGTGTAGCGCATAATGACTTTTCGCGCGTAGCCAGGCTGGTTACAGACATAGGCAGACAAGTTCTGCGCCCCGGCAGACGTGCCGAAGTAAAGGTCAAACGGGTTGAATTGCGCGCGCATAAATTCATCCAGCACGCCGGCGGTAAAAATGCCGCGCTGCCCGCCCCCCTCGCAAACCAGCGCAAGTTGACCAGCACGAAACGGTTTTAACGTCAGCGGCGCAATATTGCCGAGCGTAACGGGAATTCGTTGCCCCACCTCTGCTTTCCTGTTTTGATTATTTTCTCTCTCCACAGTAACGCACCCGACCAGCAACGCAAATAAGAAAAAGCCAGTCATAACGACTGGCTTTTTTTTGTTTAAGGAATATTGCGTTTGCTACGGACGTCTGCGTCCCGTAAACAGGCTCACCAGGAACAGGATGATACCGACAACGAAGACAATTTTAGCTGCCCAGGCCGCTGTACCCGCCAGTCCGCCAAAGCCCAAAGCGGCGGCAATTAACGCGATAACCAGAAATATAATGCCCCAACGAAACATAAGCCTCTCCTTTACCATAGTTAATGTCGGCCGCTAAATATGAGCGCTCAGGTCACTCACCGGCGTTTTTCCAGAGTCATTTTTATTTCGCCCGCAGGGCTGGCCTGTCGGGCGAATCGTGCAGGTTTACTTCGTTTTCAGATCGTTTTTAACGCTTTTCACACCATCAATCGCTTTCGCAATGGATTCGGCGCGGTCAATTTGCGCCTGAGAATCTACCGTACCGGAAAGCTGAACCACACCGTCGGTGGTTTCCACTTTGACTTTACGCGATGGCACGATGTCGTCAGCTAACAGTTTAGCTTTGATTTCGCTGGTCGTAGCGGCATCGCCTGCATAGCCTTTCACCGACGCGTTTTTGCTGTCACGGACGTGCAGTTTGTCACTTACAGACGCAACGCCTTCAACTCCCTTCGCCACTTTGACCGCCTGTTCGGCCTGGGCCTGGCTTTCAACAAAGCCACTCAGGGTGACAACTTTTTGCTCGGTTTTTACGGAAATATCGGTGCTCTTGATAGCTTCATCATCTACCAGCGCGGCTTTCACTTTTGCTGTGATTGAGCTGTCATCCATGAAATTACCGACTTTATTCATAGAGCTATCGATTTTTTCCCCTGCGGTATTAGCGGTGTTTTGCGCTTTATCCATGGTGCTGGATTCCGCCAGAGCGGAGCCGCTTACCAGAACGCTACCCAATGTCACCGCCAGCAGAGTTTTAGAAATCTTCAGTCTTGTCATATTCATCGATGTATTCCTGTGTTTTGCCCGTTATTCGGGCTACATACTTCCTTAGTAGTTTTATATATTGCGAATAGACACACGGGCAAAATGGAGAACCTAAAGTCATGCATTGAACAGTTTATTCATCCACGCCCGGAGCTAAACACTGAGTTAAATATAGATCACTCTCACAGAGGTGCTTTCAGTTTCGGGCAAAAAACGAGCAAAAAGCGCGAAAATGCGATGAATTAAGAACATTCCGCAAGGGACTAATAAGACAGGAAATAAAGAAGAGCACGGCGGCTGCCGTGCTCTGAGAGGGGATTAGTGTTCGCGCGTTTTGCGGAACTGTACGTCAGGATAACGTTCCTGCGTCAGATTCAGGTTAACCATGGTTGGGGCGATATAGGTCAGATTATCACCGCCATCCAGCGCCAGCTGAACTTCGTTCTTACGCTTGAACTCTTCGAATTTCTTCACGTCAGCACATTCAACCCAGCGCGCGGTCGCCACGTTGACCGATTCGTAAATCGCTTCCACGTTGTATTCGCTCTTCAGACGCGCAACCACCACGTCGAACTGCAGCACACCCACCGCACCCACGATCAGATCGTTATTCGCGATTGGACGGAAGACCTGCACAGCACCCTCTTCGGAAAGCTGCACCAGCCCTTTCAGCAACTGTTTCTGCTTCAGCGGATCTTTCAGGCGAATGCGGCGGAACAGCTCTGGCGCGAAGTTCGGAATCCCGGTGAACTTCATCATTTCGCCCTGCGTGAAGGTATCGCCGATCTGGATGGTGCCATGGTTATGCAGACCGATAATGTCACCCGGATACGCTTCTTCCACGTGCGAACGGTCGCCCGCCATGAAGGTCAGCGCGTCGGAGATCACCACATCTTTACCGATACGCACCTGACGCAGCTTCATACCCTTTTCATACTTGCCGGACACCACGCGCATAAAGGCCACGCGGTCACGGTGTTTCGGGTCCATATTAGCCTGAATTTTAAAGACGAAGCCGGTGAACTTCTCTTCTTTCGCTTCCACTTCACGGGTGTCGGTTTTACGTGGCATCGGCTGCGGCGCCCACTCCACCAGACCGTCGAGCATATGGTCGACGCCGAAGTTACCCAGAGCGGTACCAAAGAAGACCGGGGTAATTTCGCCGCTCAGGAACAGCTCTTTATCGAACTCATGAGATGCCCCTTTCACCAGCTCCAGCTCGTCACGCAGCTGTGCAGCCAGCTCGTCACCCACCGCGGCGTCCAGATCCGGGTTATCCAGACCTTTCACGATGCGCACTTCCTGAATGGTGTGGCCTTTACCTGTCTGATACAGATAGGTTTCGTCTTTATAAAGGTGGTAAACCCCTTTGAACAATTTACCGCAGCCAATTGGCCAGGTGATGGGCGCACAGGCAATCTTCAGCTCGTTTTCCACTTCATCCATCAGCTCCATCGGATCACGGATGTCACGGTCGAGTTTGTTCATAAAGGTGAGGATTGGCGTATCGCGCAGACGGGTCACTTCCATCAGCTTACGGGTACGGTCTTCTACACCTTTTGCGGCGTCGATCACCATCAGGCAGCAGTCCACCGCCGTCAGCGTACGGTAGGTATCTTCGGAGAAGTCTTCGTGGCCTGGGGTGTCCAGCAGGTTCACCAGGCA
Organism: Enterobacter cloacae complex sp. 277I4; assembly: GCF_050031465.1. Taxonomy (NCBI): domain Bacteria; kingdom Pseudomonadati; phylum Pseudomonadota; class Gammaproteobacteria; order Enterobacterales; family Enterobacteriaceae; genus Enterobacter; species Enterobacter cloacae complex sp. 277I4. Next base: position 661,812 of record NZ_JBLGWC010000001.1, on the reverse strand, counting down.
GTCGTGATACGGGAACTGCATCACGGAGGTGGTAATCGAAATACCACGCTGTTTTTCCATCTCCATCCAGTCAGATTTTGCGTGCTGGCTGGAGCCACGGCCCTTTACGGTACCGGCGGTCTGGATGGCCTGTCCGAACAGCAGCACCTTCTCGGTGATGGTGGTTTTACCGGCATCCGGGTGCGAGATAATGGCAAAAGTGCGGCGTTTGGCCACCTCTTGCAGATAAGGAGACAACGTCATAATCAAATCTTCTTATATAAGCGCGACAGCAGGCCGCGCATCATGGAATACGAAAAATGCGGCTATTTTACCCATCAATGGGGGGCAGGCAATCATTGTTTACACAGGAGCTGCTCCAGTTCGTTCAACGACGTTACGGTCCAGGTTGGCTCAATACCTTCTGGCTTCATGCGGCCATGCGCATTCAACCAGACGGTCGACAGACCAGAATTCATGCCGCCCAGAATATCCGACTCCGCGGTATCACCCACCATCAGCACACGGTCGCGATCGGGGTTGCCGGCTTGAGCCAGTGCATAATCAAAAATACGCGGATCCGGCTTCGGCACGCCCACCTCTTCTGAGATCACCAGCGCGTCGAAATGATCGCGCAGGCCCGTGCGCTCAAGGCGAATCTGCTGCAGCGCGGTAAAACCGTTGGTGATGATCCCCAGTTTGACCTTGCCTTTCAGCGAATCAAGCAGGGAAACCGCCCCCGGCAGCGGGGCGCAGATATCGGCCATCGCATTGAGGAATGCCTCGTTTAACGTGCCTGGACTTACATTTAACCGTTCGGCCCAGACATCGAAACGCTGGTGCTGCAGTTGTAACGCGGTGATGGCACCGTTCTGGTAATCCACCCATAGCGGTTTATTCACCGCCTGATAGTCCTGAAAATCTTCAGCGGTGAAGGTCACGCTATAGTCCAAAAACATCCGCTGTAAACCACCGAACGAATCGAACGTAAAGAGCGTTTCGTCGGCGTCAAAGAAAATCCAGTCCCATTTCATCGTTACAACCTTATTTTTCGTTATCCAATCGGCAGAGCCATAATAATGGCGTCTTCACGTCCCTCTGCGGTCGGGTAGTAGTTACGGCGAATTGTCGCCTCGTTAAAGCCTAAGCTTTCATAGAGCGCGATGGCGGCGACATTTGACGCGCGCACCTCCAGCCACAGGGTGAAAACGTCACGGGTTTCGAGCTCACGAATGAGATGCGTAAGCAGTTCTCTTCCCAGCCCACGGCGTTGAAACGCGGGATCCACCGCGATATTAAACAGCGTGGCCTCATCCAGAACGACCTGGGTTATCGCAAATGCAGCCAGGGTGCCGTCAACGTCCAGGCGGTAATTTAGATACCGTTCGCCCTGATTGCTGGCGAGTGTCTTTTCGCTCCACGGAAACGCATGGGCGCGTGTTTCAATCGCATACGCCGCAGGCAGATCAGGCGTCGTGAGGGAAGAAATCGTGTTCATATTCGCAGATTTGTTGCCATAGCGCGCTTCGCGCTTTTGGGTTGGCTTTCAGCTCTTCCAGCACGGGGGAGCTGATCTGGCTCCCGGAAAGGGATATGTCGTTTGTCTCGCCCATTCGCCAGCAGTTGCAATGGCTGTCAGGAGGAAGCATGGCGACCCTGTCCGGCGTCAGCTGTAAAACCTGGTCGGCCGTCAGCTTCAGGCTGCGAAGGACATCACCAATCAGGGCATCATTCAGGGCAGGCAGTTCTTCCGCCACCATCACCAGACGCACATGCGCAGGGATGGCGATGGCGATTTCACCCTGCAACGCCGTCGGGCGACGCAAGACCCACTGGGTGATACCCAGCTGCTGCAACTGCCAGTCACGTCGGGATGTCATAGCGAAAACTCCTGTCTCTCAGGCGCGCAAATATAGCAAATGTGTCGAAAGTGCGCCATCTACCTACTATAATCCCCGCCTGAGTTTATTGAGGAACAATTCATGTCTGCATTTACCCCGGCAAGTGAAGTCTTGCTGCGTCACAGTGATGATTTCGAAGAAAGCCGTATTCTGTTTGCCGGAGATATGCAGGATGACCTGCCCGCGCGTTTCGACTGTGCTGAAAGCCGTGCCCACACCCAATACTACCACCACTGGCAGGTGCTGAGCCGCCAGATGGGCGAGCGCGCACGCTTTAGCCTGGTGGCGGAACAGAGTGATGTCGCTGACTGCGACACGCTGATCTACTACTGGCCGAAGAACAAACCGGAAGCGCAGTTCCAGCTGATGAATCTGCTCTCTCTGCTGCCGGTCGGGTGCGATATTTTCGTGGTCGGTGAGAACCGCAGCGGCGTGCGAAGCGCAGAGCAGATGCTGGAAGCGTACGCCCCGCTCAATAAAGTCGACAGCGCCCGTCGCTGCGGCCTGTATCATGGTCGTCTGGAAAACCAGCCTTCCTTTGATGCCGGGACATACTGGGATGCGTATCAGCTTGATAGCCTGACCATTAAAACCCTGCCGGGCGTTTTCAGCCGTGACGGGCTGGACGTGGGCAGTAAGCTGCTGCTCTCCACGCTGACGCCGCACACCAAAGGCAAAGTGCTGGACGTAGGCTGCGGTGCAGGGGTACTGGCCACGGTGCTGGCAAGCCACTCACCAAAAGTCCGCCTGACGCTCTGTGACGTCAGCGCGCCCGCAGTTGAAGCCAGCCGTGCGACGCTTGCCGCAAACGGCTTCGAAGGGGATGTCTTCGCCAGCAACGTCTTCTCGGACGTTACCGGTCGGTTCGACATGATTATTTCAAATCCGCCGTTCCACGATGGCATCGAAACCAGCCTTGAAGCAGCGCAAACGCTGATCCGTGGCGCAGTACGTCACCTGAACAGCGGGGGGGAACTGAGGATCGTCGCCAACGCGTTTCTGCCGTACCCAAAAGTGCTGGATGAAACCTTCGGCTTCCATGAAGTTATCGCGCAAACAGGCCGTTTTAAGGTCTACCGTACCGTGATGACGCGCCAGGCTAAAAAGTAGTCCACGGGTATTGTTTGCCGGAGAAGGGCCATCCCCCTCCGGCCATTTTTGCAGCAATCAAAACAACGCGCGCATTTTTCTATTGACGTAAAGCTCAAAACATCTAGAATGCGCCTCCGTGGTTACGATACTTTTACAGTATCGATGGTATGCGAAGGTGGCGGAATTGGTAGACGCGCTAGCTTCAGGTGTTAGTGTCCTTACGGACGTGGGGGTTCAAGTCCCCCCCCTCGCACCATAAATCACGTTGATATTGCTCGCACTGGGCGAAGGTGGCGGAATTGGTAGACGCGCTAGCTTCAGGTGTTAGTGTTCTTACGGACGTGGGGGTTCAAGTCCCCCCCCTCGCACCAACGAGGCGATATCAAAAAGTAAGATAACTGTGCGAAGGTGGCGGAATTGGTAGACGCGCTAGCTTCAGGTGTTAGTGTCCTTACGGACGTGGGGGTTCAAGTCCCCCCCCTCGCACCAATTATCTTGCATCCCCTCTGAAGTCCTTCTTGTTATTCCCTGTTATTTCAAACTCATCAGTATCACCAGAATTCCACTGACCAGCGCGACGCATGATGGCAACAAAACAAAGTGCCGTAATTGCTTATGCCAGATCATGGCTGAGGTCATCAGCAGCCCTGACACAATGATGGCTTTCCAGAGATCAATGGAGAGATCGGCAAACATCAGACCGCCGAGGATGGCTCCCGGCAGTAATACCCCCCAACCACTTCCTAACACCCGGTTCAACATGGTTTGCCCTTTCGAATCGATAATGATAACCAATATCATATGACAAGAATTATCATTTGTCAGCACCGATAATTAAAAACCGTGGCCGTTTACCTTTCCCGTAATGACAGGCATTGTTTAAGGTGATAAATTGCCCACCTGTTAACTACTCATAAAGTTTCTCTGATAATTACTCGTTGATTTTTTTTGCTTCCATTATTGCGAAACAACACCCATTTATCTGTTTTAATTAAATTTTAATAAAAACGCACTACTATGACATCACAATCCTGGCGGTCTTTGGTCAACAGCAAATATCAATTATCGTTACGTTTATTTTTATTTTTGAACGCAACCTCAGCGGTGTTCTCGGTAACAAATCCGCTCTATTCTGTTCAGCTGTTATCTTTCCCCCTGCTGGCTATTTTTACGCTCAGCACCGGATTGCTGCTCTGGCACTGGCAAAAGAGTACCCGCAAGATAAATATTCCTGTGGTTTCAGCGATATTCGGTATTTTATGGGCCTGGCAAATCGCCTCAAAATTTTCGTTAATTACGCACGATCGGGCGACATATTTGATCATGGCGCTATTAACGGTGCTTTTTATCGGTTCGCTGGCATTCGCCATTAATATCAAAGCGTTTACGCTCCACTCATTACCCGCATTTATTGTCTGCCTGTGGTTAAGCCCCTCTGAACACTGGTTGAGAATGATCTACTCTTTCATTCTTCCGGTCGTAGCTATCGGCGTTCACCACGTACTACAAAGACGTAACGATCGCTTCGCTCAGGAGCTCCTCTCCCGGTTACTGGAAGAACGAGAAACCCTGACCGATCTCAGCATGATGGATCCACTTACCGGCCTGTATAACCGTCGCGGCTTGCAAAGCCGACTGGAGAATCTGCCTGCGGTAGAAAACGGCGAACATTTTGTCCTGCTAATGGATATCGATCACTTCAAGGCCTATAACGACCACTACGGCCATATGATGGGTGACCAGGCGTTAATCCGTGTCTCGGCAGCCATTCGTGATGCCGTACGCTCGCGGGATATTGTGGCGCGGTTTGGCGGGGAAGAGTTTATGGTACTGCTGACGAACATCTCGCTGGAACATGCCCGCCAGACGGCAGAGCGCATTCGTCAGAAAGTGTACGACTTAAAAATCCCCCACATGTTCAATGAGCGCGTCGCGACTAACGTCACCATCAGCATTGGTATTGCCATTTTTGAGAATGAAGACGCAGAAGGCGCGCTGGAAAAAGCAGATAAAGCCCTCTACGAAGCAAAGCATCTTGGGCGGAATAACATTCTGCTCAGCGAAGAGCTACAGGCGGTTTAAGCACAGCATTCTCTCTCCAGGACAAAAGTCTTGCCATCGGTATGAGCAATAGTTAGGATTGGCAATCATTATCATTTAGATTTCTATCTATTATGGCCACTCATACCGTACAGACTGTTGAACCCCTCCTCTGGCGAGCCCGTCTCACCACGGGAGACTCTTCGCTTGCGGAAGCCATACGCGAAAAGATAGCGGCAACCCGAGCCCATCTGCTGGACTTTATCAAACTGGATGAGCCGCATCCGCACCACGCCATGACACTGGCACAGTGGCAGCAGCCGGCAAAACGCCAGTCGCTGCTGGCAACCTATTCTGACCATATCTATCGCAATCAACCCACCCTTACGCGGGAAAATAAGCCCCTGCTCTCTCTCTGGGCGCAATGGTACATCGGCCTGATGGCGCCTCCGCTCATGCTGGCATTGCTCACCCAGGAGACCATGCTGGATCTCTCCCCGGAGTATTTTCACGTTGAGTTCCACGAGACGGGGCGTGCGGCCTGCTTCTGGATCGATCTTCACGAAGACCCAACGGCCATGCATCTTTCTGCCCCGCAGCGGATGGAGAAGCTCGTGACCCGCGCCCTGATGCCGGTGGTGAATGCTCTGGAAGAGACAGGTGAGATCAACGGGAAGCTTATCTGGAGTAATACCGGCTATTTAATCCACTGGTATTTGACGGAAATGAAGCCCCTGCTCGGTGATGAGAAGGTGGATGCCCTGCGTCAGTCCTTGTTCTTTACGAAACAGCTTGCGGATGGCCGCGATAACCCGTTATTCCGTACCGTGGTGCCACGTGACGGGCTTCTGGTGCGCCGCACCTGCTGCCAGCGCTATCGCCTGCCGGACGTTCAGCAGTGCGGGGATTGTACGCTGAAGTAGTCGTATCCGGCCTGATGCCCTCACCCTGCCCCTCTCCCACAGGGAGAGGGAACAAACACTAAAAACGGCAACTTAAGTTGCCGTTTTGCTTTTACCTAGGCCACCTGCTGATTTTCCGCTTCCGCATTACGCTGCGCTTCTTCCGCTTCCTGCTCCAGCAGCTGCTTCTCGTACACTTTAAAGAACGGGAAGTAGATGATGGCGGAGACACACGCAAGCACCACTACCAGAATGGCCGCGCGGAAATCCCAGCCCAGCGCCCATGCGGCACCCACAGGCGCGGGTGCTGTCCATGGCACAACAGAGATCACGCGGCTTATCAAATCAAATTTCATTGCCGCCCAGGCCAGCACGGCGTTGACCATCGGAGCCAGCAGGAACGGAATAAAGAACACCGGGTTCATGACGATCGGCGTACCAAAAATGACCGGTTCGTTGATGTTAAAGATGCTCGGCACCACGCTCAGACGCCCGATTGAGCGCAGATGCGCTGAACGGCTGCGCAGGTAGCAGAACACCAGCCCCATTGTCGCCCCCGAGCCCCCAATCACGATAAAGAACGTCCAGAACGCTTCCATAAAGATATGGGGAAGAGGCTGGCTTGCCGCCAGGGCGGTCTGGTTAGCCCCGAGATTGGTCAGCCAGAACATCTGCAGCATTCCTGAGACAATTGCCGCCCCGTGGATCCCTGCGAACCACAGTAAATGACCAATCAACACCGCCAGCAGAATGGCAGGCAGAGAATCCGCAGCGGAAACCAGCGGTTTGAAGATTGACATAATGGCCTGCGGGATCAGCATGCCAAACTGAGACTGAATCAACAAACTCAGCGGATAGAGCGTCAGTACAACCACCAGCACCGGGATCAGCAGATCAAAGGAGTTTTTGATCATCGGAGGAACCTGGTCCGGCAGACGGATACCGATATTGTGCGCTTTGAGGAAACGCATCATCTCAACGCAGTAGATTGCTACCAGAATCGCAGTGAAGATCCCCGTGCCTCCCAGGCTGTCTACGGGCAGCGTGCCTTTGGTCTTAGGTGCAGCCACCAACAGAAACGCCATCAGCGACAGCATGGCGCACATGAACGGATCTAACTGATGCGATTTCACATAGTGTTTGCCGAGGTTATAGGCAATGGCCGCACAAATATAGATGGACATAATGCCCATCGTCATATCGAACGGCGTCAGGATCTGGCCTTCAAATTGCTTTGCCATGTCCAGCCAGGCGCGCGCGAAGCCCCAGGTGGTGTCTGGCGAAAACGGTGGGTAAGCAAACACTAACAAAAATGAACCGACAATCATGAAGGGCATCGCGGAAATAAATCCATCGCGGATAGCCATAACATGACGCTGGGAAGAGATCCGCCCGGCAATGGGACTGACGTAATTTTCAACGAAACGGAATATCAGATTAAACGCAGCATGGTTGGCAGACATAGCAGATCTCCTGTCAGACGTTCGATACGGGCGTTTTCACGCCACACGTTGTTCCATAAATCAGCTTCACAACCTTGCTGGCTCGTGTACCAGCGGTACTGCTCAGACGGAATGGTTTCATAATGTGCTCTTATTATTGGATACAGGGGACGTTACGTCCTCAGTATTAATCTCTGATTCACGCTCTGCAACCGGTTACTGTAACCGGTTTCCGTGAATGTGAAGGCGATCCAGAAATCGGCCATGTAGGATATTTGTTACTTAAGAGATATTTACAGCAGATAAATTCTTATGACAGATTACGCAGGATATTTGTCAGGAGGAAACAATGAGTTTGCAGTCTGTACAGCAGTTTTTTGCCGACAACGCACCGGATATAGAAATCATTGAACTGAGTCAGAGTACCGCGACCGTTGCGCTGGCTGCTGCCGCTCATCGCGTTGAGCCGGGACAAATCGCCAAGACGTTATCGCTAAAAGTAAAAAATGAGGTGATTCTGGTAGTGGCGAAAGGCGATGCGCGTCTGGACAACAAAAAACTGAAAGATACCTTTGGTGCAAAAGCGCGCATGCTCAGTAGTGATGAAGTGGTGACGATTACAGGCCATCCCGTCGGGGGAGTCTGTCCGTTCGGGCTGGAAAACCCACTTTCTGTTTACTGCGATATTTCGTTAAAACAGTACGCGGAAGTGCTGCCCGCCGCAGGTGCCATCCACAGCGCCGTGCGCATTTCACCCGACCGGATGGCTGAGCTGACGTCCGCAAAGTGGGTCGATGTATGCATTTAATTGATGTGCCAGAATGTATCTGGCGCATCAAAAAATCACCGATTATAAAAATGCCGGCGAGCCTGACACCGAACAGCGCATGTCTCTTGCCGGAAGATGAGTAAGAATATCCGCCGCATCAAGCAACCCTACGTCAGAATTCACCCCCAGTTTAACCATCGCATTAAACTTGTGCGCGCGGATGGTTTTAATATTGCGTTCAAGTTGTGTCGCGATTTCAGGAATGGAAAACCCGAAAGACATATACCGCAATATCGCCCGCTCCGTTGGGCTTAACAATCTGTTTTGATTGACATACCAGTGGTTCAGCATATTGTCATTGATATGATGCGTCTCTCTCAATAGCACCACCAGCTCCTCCTGCAGGTGGCTCAGCGGTACCGATTTACTCACAATGCCATGCAGACGAGAAGGCGACAGATGGCTTATCAGGCGCGCTTCCATGTCATCAGACGCAAGTACAATTCGCTGAATATCGCTATGGGTGAAAGCGAGATCCCGCAGGGAAGCCAGGCAGTTACGACGCTCCTCACGCGCATCCGAGAGCGAATAGATCACCGAGAAAAAAGAGATATTGGTCAGCGCCTTTTTAAAGCTTTCGAACTGACTGAAGAGGTGCAGTCGATAATGGCTGAGCATCGGCATCGCAAAAAGATGCTGCAGCCCAACGGCACTCATTGTGCAATTTTCGATGACAGCGATATGTCCTGGTGTATCGGTTTTTTCCATTCCTCATACTCTCCATAGGCTGACATTAAACTCAGCTCTCTCATTCCCTGTGCACTGTTAATCCAGGCGTACATATCGGCATTGCTGCGCAGCGACAACCGTCGCATCGCACTGTTTTTCTGCGCACTGATTGTTTTGTTGCTCTTCTTGAGCAGGGTAGCAATTTGGTTAATTCCCCAGCCCTTACCTAGCAGGCGTAACACTTTGCGTTCAGAATGGGTAAGCGCAACAAACGGTTCGTCTTCGGTTTCCGCCTCGGCGGGTTCAGGAGACAATAACGTCTGGCTTATCCGCTCCGCCCGCTCGCTACCTGCACGAATAGCATTAATCACGCCTTCAATCGGCTCCATTTCAGAAAGCAACGTGCTTTCCGGGCGCATAAGCAGTTCCACTGCAATGGGATAAAGGGGACGAGAGACCATAAATATCCAGTGAATATCCCGGTATTGGTTCAGTAAGTTGTAATATTCTTCTAACGTTCCCCGGGGTTTCCTGTATTCACCTGAAATATCAGCAATAATGACATTAGCCCGGCGAAGCTGAAGTAACGTTAACTCCTGCAGCGAACGACAATAAGTCAATTCAAATTCTGGGAAATGGTTTGCCATAACGCTGCCTAACCCGTTTTGCATAACGGGTACCCTGCTAATAACTACGCCATGTTTACCATTCAATGACAACATAGACCCTCCGTGTCCATTTTTCATTTGATGAGTAGCGTCTAAACGCATCAAGATTTATGTTTTTTCGTCCCTGAGTGTAGACTGATTAATACAAGCAGAAGATGAGATATGTTCTTAGCTTAAGAAAGGCCTAAAACAACGCTAATATCTCACAAAGCGCAATTAAATTTAATTGCAAGAGCATTAAAATAATGAAAATATAAAATAAGAATAACTTAATATAAATATTCTATATTTCGAATCATATAAATTCATCGCATTTATATTTAAACCTCATTCTCTTTCGCGAACCGGGCTGCAACTGTTTGCAGGAATCTTGATCTGACCCAGAGCAAGGGATACCGCACTCTGTGCTAAAAGTAAGCATCAGGGGCCAACAGGCAAGCGACTCACCAACACTTCGGGACACTACATGCAGGCAGAAATATCGATGCAGCGTGCCACCACGCGGCTGTGTATTCAGTGCGGACTTTTCCTGCTCCAGCACGGGGCGGAAAGCGCCCTGGTCGAGGAGCTTTCGACGCGTCTGGGGCTGGCATTGGGGATGGATAGCGTCGAAAGCGCGATTTCATCGAACGCTATCGTGCTGACCACCATCAAAGATGGCCAGTGCCTCACCTCTACCCGTAAAAACCACGACCGCGGCATTAATATGCATGTGGTAACCGAAGTGCAGCACATCGTCATTCTGGCTGAACATAAGCTACTCGACCTGAAAGAGATAGAAAAACGGTTCAACCAAATTAAACCCCTACGTTATCCGCGCTGGCTGGTGGTGTTGATGGTGGGGTTATCGTGCGCCTGTTTTTGTAAGCTCAATAAAGGGGGCTGGGACGGCGCGTTCGTGACCTTCTGCGCCAGCAGCATCGCCATGTATGTACGCCAGGTACTGACGCACCGGCAGTTGCACCCACAAATTAACTTCTGCATCACCGCGTTTGTTGCCACCACGGTGTCGGGGCTGCTGCTGCGCCTGCCACAGTTTGCCAACACACCCACCATCGCCATGGCCGCCAGCGTGCTCCTGCTGGTTCCGGGCTTCCCGCTGATTAACGCCGTTGCCGATATGTTTAAAGGGCACATCAATACCGGTCTGGCGCGCTGGGCGATTGCCAGCCTGCTTACGCTGGCAACCTGTATCGGCGTAGTGATGGCCATGACGCTGTGGGGGTTACGCGGATGGGCGTGATAACGTTTCTGCTGGCACTGATGCAGGACATGATCCTGGCCGCCATTCCCGCCGTCGGCTTTGCGATGGTCTTCAACGTCCCGCAGCGCGCTTTGCCATGGTGTGCGCTGCTGGGCGCCATCGGTCATGGCTCGAGAATGATAATGATGACCGCTGGTTTTAACATCGAGTGGTCAACTTTTATGGCCTCCATGCTGGTCGGCAGCATTGGTATTCAGTGGTCGCGCTGGTATCTGGCGCACCCTAAGGTGTTCACCGTCGCGGCCGTCATCCCGATGTTCCCCGGCATTTCAGCCTATACGGCCATGATTTCAGCGGTAAAAATCAGCCACTTTGGCTACACCGAGCCACAAATGATCCTGCTTCTGAGCAACTTTCTTAAGGCCTCATCTATTGTTGGCGCACTCTCTATCGGGTTGTCGATCCCAGGACTGTGGCTTTACCGCAAACGCCCGCGCGTTTGATGTTTGTGTTCTTTCGCTGCCATGGGGATAATCTTTCTATTCCGTTTAGTGACGATAAGGAAAGGATGTGGCAAACCCTGGCAGCGAACTCCCTGAGCACAGTGAAGAATCCAGCCTGAAGGAAAAAATCTTTCAGAGCGCTATCGCCCTTTTTGCCGAATATGGGTTGAACGGCGCCCGTATGGAACAGATCGCAGAGAAAGCAGGCACCACTAAACGGATGGTGGTTTACCATTTTAAGAACAAAGAAAATCTGTACCTTCTCGTTCTTGAGTACGTCTACACCCGGATCCGCGCCAGTGAAAAAGCGCTCAGCCTTGCAGACATACCGCCGGTTGAAGCGCTGGTGCACCTGGTGGAAGCCACCTTTGACTACCACGCAGACCACCCGGATTACATTCGTATTATCTGCATGGAGAACATGCAGCGTGGTCGCTTTATGCAGCAATCCAGCTACCTGCGCCAGGTCAACCGCAGCGCGCTCGATCTGCTCGACGATATCCTGCGGCGCGGAAAAGAAAAGCAGTTGTTCAGCCAGTCGGTTGACCCGCGGGATCTTCACCGCCTGATCAGCAGCTTCAGCTTCCACTATGTTGCCAACAGCTACACCTTTACGCTGCTGTTTGAAGAGGGAGCAGACGAGCAAGCTCAGCGCCAGCACTACCGGAAAATGGCCGTTCAGGTGGCGCTTCGTTATACCTGCCCATAAAATTGCTTGCAATTATATCGCGCACTATCTATATTCAACTCATGAACGCAAAAACGAACGACACCACCAACGCGCTTCTGCTGGATAACCAGCTCTGTTTTGCCCTCTATTCGGCAAACCTGGCGCTTAACAAGCTGTACCGGCAACTGCTGGCACCGCTGAACCTGACCTACCCGCAATATCTGGTGATGCTGGTATTGTGGGAGCAGGATGACATTACGGTGTCGGACATCGGTGAGCGTCTGTTCCTTGACTCTGCCACCCTGACGCCGCTGTTGAAGCGTCTGGAAAGCGCCGGGCTGATCAACCGTCAGCGTTCGCGTAAAGACGAACGCCAGGTCGCCGTCACGCTGAGCGATGCGGGACGTGAGCTGCAGCAGCAGGCCTCCGGGATCCCTCACGCGGTGGGATGCGCAGCGCAATGTGACACTGACACCATGCTGGCACTCAAGCAGCAGCTTGAACTTTTGCGACATCAGTTACATCACGCGTAAGGCTATACTTTACGCGTATTTATTTACCCTAATACATCGTGTGCTATTTAATAGCACACATTAACGTAAGATGAGGAACCTGCCATGTCTTTAGAAAAAGTTGTCTACACTGCCAAAGCAAAAGCGACCGGAGGCCGTGACGGCCGCGCAACCTCTTCCGATGGCGTCCTGGACGTCAAACTGGGTGTGCCAAAAGAGATGGGCGGCATGGGTGGCGAAGTGACCAACCCTGAACAGCTGTTTGCTGCCGGCTACTCTGCCTGTTTCCTGGGGGCGATGAAATTTGTGGCTGCGCGCGACAAATTTACGCTGCCAAAAGAGGCCTTCATTGAAGGTGAAGTGGGCATTGGTCCACTGCCAACCGGTTTTGGTATCGAAGCCAAACTGAACATTCACGTTGAAGGTATGGATCCTGCAGAAGCCAAAAAACTGGTGGATGCGGCGCACATTGTGTGCCCGTACTCTAACGCGACCCGCGGCAACATCGACGTGACCCTGAATATCATCGCGTGATAAATGCCTGATGGCGCTGCGCTTATCAGGCCTACGACTGTAGCCCCGGTAAGCGCAGCGCCACCGGGGAAATCCCCTCCATTCCCTCATCCTCTCTGTGCTACCATAAGCCCATATCACGCCCGTAGTAATCAGTAGAGAAAGCGTTATGTCCTCCAGAATTCTGACCACCAGCATTGCTGGTATTGATGCCTTTATGCGCGATCCCCGCGGTGTGTTGACGCACGCCGAAGGCGGCACGCTTGCAGTGTTGGCCGACAACGCCCCGGCGTTTTACGCCCTCACCCCGGAGCGTCTGGCGCAGCTTCTGGAGATAGAAGCGCGGTTGTCGCGCCCGGCAAGTGACGTCACGCTCGATAGCCAGTTCTTTGAAGAGCCGGGTAACGCCCCCGTCACTGTGCCGATGGGGAAATTTGCCCTGTACGCGGGCTGGCATCCGGATGTGGATTTCCAGCGGCAGGCGGCATTGTGGGGCATTGCGCTGACGCAACCGGCTACCCCTGAGGAGCTTGCCGCCTTTATTGCCTGGTGGCAGGCAGAAGGCAAAGTCTTCACCCACATTCAGTGGCAGCAAAAGCTCGCCCGCCATCTGCAAATTAACCGCGCCAGCAATAACGGCCAGCCAAAACGCGATATCAACGCTTTTTCAGAACCGGATAAACAGATCCCTAATGGATTCCGAGGTGCGAAATGAAAAACGTCGGCGACCTGATGAAACGACTGCAAAAGATGATGCCAGCCAATGTGAAGCCTGCCTTCACAACGGGTGAAGAACTTCTGGCGTGGCAAAAAGAACAGGGTGAGATCCGCGCTGCCGCCCTCGCCCGCGAAAACCGGGCGATGAAAATGCAGCGTACCTTTAACCGCTCCGGTATTCGCCCCCTGCATCAGAACTGCTCATTCGATAACTATAAAATTGAGACCAACGGGCAGATGAACGCCCTGGCCGCCGCCCGGCAGTACGTGGACGAATTCGACGGCAACATCGCCAGCTTTATCTTCAGCGGTAAGCCCGGCACCGGTAAAAATCACCTGGCCGCCGCCATCTGCAATGAACTGCTTCTGCGCGGGAAATCGGTGTTAATCATTACCGTGGCCGATATCATGTCTGCCATGAAAGACACCTTCAGCAACCGTGAAACCAGCGAAGAGCAACTGCTTAACGATCTGAGCAATGTGGATTTGCTGGTTATTGACGAGATCGGTGTTCAAACCGAATCCCGCTATGAAAAGGTGATCATTAACCAGATTGTCGATCGCCGCTCTTCTTCCAAGCGTCCCACCGGCATGCTGACCAACCACAATATCGACGAGATGACCCGCTTACTGGGCGAGCGCGTGATGGATCGCATGAAGCTGGGCAACAGCCTCTACGTCATCTTTGACTGGGAAAGCTATCGCAGCCGCGTCACCGGTAAAGAGTATTAAGACAGTTCCAGGAATCGCCGCCGGAGCGGAGGTATATACTGGACCTCTTCCGGCCCAAAACGGACCTTTTTGAGAAAGCCATTATGAAAAAACAGATTCTTTTCAGCACACTTTTAGGCGCCCTGCTGGTCACCGGCATGGCCCATGCCGCGTCATGGCAGGAGTCCCTTTCCAGCGCCGCCAGCGAACTCACCAAAGAGAGCGGCAGCACTCAGGGCGGGCTGTCAGCCTCTTCCCTCACCAGCCTGCTGGGCAATAGCTCCCAGAGTCTGAGTGCCGGCACCATGAACAACGCAGCAGGCATCCTGGAATACTGTGCGAAGCAAAAGCTGGCTTCCGTGACCGATGCGCAAAATGTGAAAAACCAGGTGCTCGGTAAGCTGGGTCTGGACACCCAGGAGCAGAAAGCCGACACCAACTACATGGACGGCATTCAGGGTCTGCTGAACGCGCAAAATGGTCAGCAGCTGAATCTGAGCACCCTTGGCAACTCATCTCTGGCGAAACAGGTGAAAACCAAAGCCTGCGATCTGGTGCTGAAACAAGGCGTTAATTTCATCTCCTGATCGGCCCCATTTCCTGCCACAACACGCCGCGTTTAATACGTTAGTCTTGCAACGCGGCGTGAAACCGGCATTTTCCCCTTCTGTCCTCGTCTCAGCATCCGTACAGCAGGATGCGACCGCCTTCAAAAAAACGATTTTCTAAACCAATTCCTAACAACGGCACACTTTCGTGACACTAAAATTGCAGCTTAGCGACATCGCCATTACATTGTATTACCCAAAAAATAATCAATTAGCCAGCGAAGCACCTGGCGTCATGAGGATATGCTGTTGTCAGAGTTAATGTCCCTTGCCCTTTTTCTGGCCTCCATCGGCGTTTACGCCTGGAAAGCTGGCCGTAATACCTGGTGGTTTATCGCCACGCTGGTGGTGCTCGGCATTTTTATTGTTTTAAACATTACGCTCTACGCCAGCGATTACTTTACCGGAGACGGGATAAACGATGCGGTGCTCTACACCCTGACCAATAGCCTGACGGGCGCGGGCGTGGGTAAGTATATCCTCCCCGGTCTGGGGCTGGTGCTGGCGCTGGTGACCATTTTTGGCGCGCTCGCCTGGGTGCTGCGCCGCCGCCGTCATCTTCCGCACCACCATGGCTACAGCCTGCTGGCGCTTTTCCTTGCGCTGGCCTCAGTGGATGCCAGCCCGGCATTTCATCAGATCACCGAGCTGGTGAAATCCCAGTCGCGCGACGGTGACCCGGATTTCGTGGCGTACTATAAAGAGCCATCGAAAACGATAGCCAACCCGAAGCTTAATCTGGTGTACATCTACGGCGAGAGTCTGGAGAGGACCTATTTTGATAACGACGCCTTCCCGAACCTGACGCCGGATCTGGGCGCGCTGAAAAACGAAGGCCTCGACTTCAGTCACACCATGCAGCTGCCCGGCACCGACTACACCATTGCCGGAATGGTTGCCTCCCAGTGCGGCATTCCTCTGTTTGCCCCCTTTGAAGGCAACGCCTCAGCTTCAATGTCGAGCTTCTTCCCGCAGAATATCTGCCTGGGCGACATCCTGAAAAACTCCGGTTACGAGAACTATTTTGTCCAGGGGGCCAACCTGCGCTTTGCCGGGAAAGATGTGTTCCTGAAATCACACGGGTTTGATCATCTGTACGGCTCAGAAGAGTTAAAAACGACCGTCGCCGACCCCACTTACCGCAACGACTGGGGCTTCTACGACGATACCGTGCTGGATGAGACCTGGAAAAAATTCGAAGAACTGTCCCGCGCCGGGAAACGCTTCTCCCTCTTTGCCCTGACGGTAGATACTCACCATCCTGACGGTTTCGTCTCGCGCACCTGCAAGCGCAAACGCTACGACATTGACGGCAAAGATAATAAATCCTTCAGCGCCGTCACCTGTAGCCAGGAGCATATCGCCGCCCTTGTTCAGAAAATCAAAACCTCACCCTGGTTCAAAAACACGGTGATCGTGGTCTCTTCAGACCATCTGGCGATGAAAAACAGCGCGTGGGATCAGCTGAACAAACAGGATCGCAGCAACCTGTTCTTCGTTCTGCGCGGCGACAAACCGCAGCAGGAGGTAATCGCCACCAAGCGTAATTCGATGGATAACGGTGCCACGGTGCTGGATATTCTTGGCGGTGACAACTTTATTGGTCTGGGCCGCAGCACGCTGTCGGGACAATCGCTGTCCGAAGTGTTCCTCAACATGAAGGAAAAAATCCTCGCCTGGAAGCCGGATATCATACGTCTGTGGAACTTCCCGAAAGAGATGAAAGACTTCACTATCGATCAGGATAAAAAAACGATCGCCTTCTCAGGCAGCCACTTCCGGCTGCCGCTGCTGCTGCGCGTGTCGGATAACCGCGTTGAGCCGCTGCCTGAAAGCGAATACTCGGCGCCGCTGCGCTTCCAGCTGGCGGAGTTTGCCCCGCGTGATAACTTTGTCTGGGTCGATAAGTGCTACAAAATGGGCCAGCTCTGGTCGCCGCCGCTGGCGCTGTCGACGGACTGGTGTGTCTCTCAGGGGCAGCTAGGCGGGGAGCAAACCGTGCAGCACGTAGATAAGCCAGTATGGAAGGGCAAAACCGCCTTCAGGGATACGGTTATCGATACCGCCCGCTATCAGCGCAACATTGATATGCTAAAAATCGTCGACAACGATATTCGCTATAAAGCCGACAGCTTTATCTTCAACGTCGCCGGTGCGCCGGAAGAGGTTAAACAGTTCAGCGGTATCTCTCGTCCGGAGTCCTGGGGACGCTGGTCCAACGCACAGCTGGGCAATGAGGTAAAAATTGAGTATGCCCACCCCTTGCCGCAGAAATTCGACCTGGTGATCACCGCCAAAGCGTATGGCGCTAATGCTAACCGCCCTGTTCCGGTACGGGTGGGCGACAGCGAGCAAACGCTGACCCTTGGCAACGAAGTCAGCACCACCACGCTGCATTTCGATAATCCTTCACGGAGTAATACCCTGGTGATTGTGCCGCCAGAGCCGCAATCTACCAATGAAGGCAATATTCTCGGCCACTCACCGCGCGAGCTCGGGATTGGCATGGTCGAAATTAAAATCGTGGGTAACGCAGGCTAATGCGTGTCGGCCTTAACATCACCGTTCGCCCAACACGCCCCGGTGACGTCACCGCCCTGCCCGCCATAGAACGCGCGGCGGGCGAGCGTTTCCGGGATTACCCGGAACTCGCCTGGCTTGCAGAGGGCGAGGTCATTTCCGCTGAGCAGCATCTCGACTACGCCGAACGCGGACTGAGCTGGCTGGCGCAGGCCAACGACCAGCCGGTCGGTTTTATCCTCGCAGAGACGCACGTTTCGTCGCTGTTCATCGTGGAGCTTTCGGTGCATCTGGACTGGCAGGGAAAAGGGATCGGCCGACGGCTCATCGCCTGTGTCGCTGACCAGGCCCGCAAAAGGGGGCTGGCATCGCTGACGCTGACAACCTTCCGGGACGTGCCGTGGAATGCGCCGTTCTATGCGCGGCTGGGGTTTGAAATGATAACGACGCTGACGCCTGAACTGCGTGAAAAACGCGAAGAAGAGACGGCGCACGGTTTAGCGTATGACGCTCGCTGTGCCATGCGCCTGCCTCTGTAATATCGCCCGACGGCGCACCGTCATTGCGTAGGCCGGGTAAGGCGTAGCCGCCACCCGGCACCACGCACGGCGTTAGAAGGTTTCCCAGTTATCGCCCGCATCCGCGGTCGCCGGTTTACGCATCACCACCGGTGCAGCAACGCTTTTGGCTGCGGCAAACTCACGTGCTTTCATCTGCTCCTGCTGAATACGGAACACCGCGACGGCCTGCGTCAGGCGGCTCGCCTGCTCTTCCAGCGCCGCAGCGGCAGCAGCAGACTCTTCCACCAGCGAGGCGTTCTGCTGAGTCACGCGATCCATCTCCGCCACCGCCAGACCAACCTGATCGATACCGCGGCTCTGCTCATCAGAGGCAGAGGCGATTTCGCCCATGATATCGGTCACGCGGGTCACCGCATTAACGATTTCACCCATCGTTTCACCGGCGCTTTCCACCAGCGTTGAGCCCACTTCCACACGACCGACGGAGTCTTCAATCAGGCTCTTGATCTCACGGGCAGCCTGGGCACTGCGCTGGGCCAGGTTACGTACTTCACCTGCCACGACGGCGAATCCGCGACCCTGCTCACCCGCACGTGCAGCTTCAACCGCCGCGTTCAGTGCCAGAATGTTGGTCTGGAAGGCAATACCGTCAATCACGCTGATAATATCGGCGATTTTCTGCGAACTGCCCGCGATGTCGCGCATGGTTTGCACCACGTTATCCACCACTTTCCCGCCCTTCTGTGCGGTTTCAGACGCGCTCAGCGCCAGGTTGCTCGCCTGGCGGGCATTTTCGGCGTTCTGCTTCACGGTCGCCGTCAGCTGCTCCATGCTGGCAGCGGTCTCTTCCAGGGAAGCGGCCTGCTGTTCAGTACGGGAAGAGAGATCGTTATTGCCCATCGCGATTTCGCTCGCGCCGCTGTAGATGGCGTTTGCGCCGTTACGCACGTCACCAACGGTACGCACCAGTTCGCTCTGCATATGACGCAGCGAGTCGGCCAGTTCACCCATCTCGTTAGCGCCTTCCACTTCAATGCGCTTCACCAGATCGCCGCTGGCGATATGGCGGATGTTGTCGATGAGACGGGTCAGCGGAGAGATCAGCGCCTGCTTGATACCCAGCCACACGCCCACGATGACCACCAGCACAACCATCAGCACGCTGATCAGCACCCAGATCGCCTGGCTGTAAGAGCTGTTGCTGTTTTCCACCGCCATCTGATACAGCTTGTCGTTCTGCAGCAGGTAGTTCACATACTGCTTCTCAAAACCATCCTGATAGCTCTGGGTAGGCTGATCGAAGAAAGCGTTAATTTTGCCTGCACCCAGCAGCTGAATCAGCTCCGCCAACGCGCCGTGATAAATATCGTAGTTACGCTTAATTTCCATCGCTTCAGCGTCGCTCTGACGCGGATCGCGCGGCAGGGCTTCGTAGGCGGCCCAGTTTTTTTCCGCCTGTTTCAGTGACACAGAGGCAATTTGCATCAGATCGTTCACGGTCGCGCCGCTGCCGATATTGTTCTGATCCATCATGTAGCGGATGCCCGCGCGGTTCAGGGTGTTACGGGTTTGCAGCAACGCCACCCAGCTGGCGTTCAGCGTGGATTGTTGCTGGCGAATGGTTTGCAGGACGGTGAAATTCTCTTTGTCATGCTTCAGGGCATTGAAGAAAAGACCACCGGAGGTCAGTTGTAAAAGGCCAAATATCGCTAAAACCAGCATTAAGCTGGTGACAATCTTGATACGGTTTAACATGTTTTCTCTTCCTTCAGACAGATACAGAATTTTCGGCCTGGAAAGGGAAAACTTTACGAAAATCATCCTTTAATTTGTGGTTTTTACTCTTCGTCACGCGCTGCGTTATGGCGGTTTCCCAGCGCGATAAACTCCTCAAGCAGCGCCGTCAGCTGTTTCATCTTCTCCGGCGTATATTCCGCCTCTATTTGCTGGTACGCCTCTTCCACCTGCGCCTGGGCGTGCTCGTACAGCGCGTTGCCCTCTTTGGTCAGCGACACGTACAGTTTGCGCTGGTCATTGACCGGTTTTAAGCGCAGCACCAGACCGTCGCGCTCCATGCGCGTCAGAATGCCCGTCAGACTCGGGCGCAATATGCAGGTCCGAAACGCCAGATCGTGAAAATCCATCGAGGGATGTTCAGCCAGTACACGCACAATGCGCCACTGCTGCTCGGTCAGGTTATGCCGCTTCACAATTGGTCGGAAGTAGGACATTGCCGCTTCCCGCGCCTGCAACAGGGCGATAGTTAAAGAATCATGCATAGCCACTCCCGCTTATTGTTAACAAGTAAACAATTCAAAATCGCTGTTTTAATCAACTGCTTTTTGACCATCGAAAAGTCTAACAGAAACAACAGCACTTTATTAACACGATGATAAATATATTATTTTAAACGAAAATGTAAATTTATTGTTATTCATATCACAAATATTTCACTTCTGATTGCGAAATAATCAGCAAAAGCATAAAACCAGATCATTAACATATTAACAAAATCAACGCCGGCGTTCCGGCCTGAGGAGTATGTCAATGAAAGGTACCGTTTTTGCCGTGGCGCTGAACCACCAAAGCCAGCGCGACGCCTGGGCTGAGGCGTTTGAAAAAGCCCCCTACAACACCCCGCCAAAAACCGCGGTGTGGTTTATCAAGCCACACAACACGGTGATCCGCGCAGGTGAACCCATCCCGTTTCCGCAGGGTGAGACGGTGCTGAGCGGCGCAACCGTCGCGCTGGTGGTGGGCAAAACGGCCAGCAAAGTTCGCGTGGAGGACGCAGCGGCCTACATCGCCGGGTACGCGCTGGCAAACGAGGTAAGCCTGCCGGAAGAGAGCTTTTATCGCCCGGCAATCAAAGCCAAATGCCGGGACGGGTTTTGTCCGCTGGGTGAGCTGGTCGCCGTCGACAACGTAGATAACCTGACTATCATCACTGAAATCAACGGCCGTGAAGCGGACCACTGGAACACCGCCGGGCTACAGCGCAACGCCGCCGAACTGCTGAGCGCCCTGAGCGAGTTCGCGACCCTGAATCCGGGCGATGCGATCTTGCTCGGCACGCCGCAAAGCCGCGTCGAGATCCGCCCTGGCGATCGGGTACGCATTCTGGCGGAAGGGTTCCCGGCACTGGAAAACCCGGTGGTGGATGAACGCGACGTGGCGATGGCTCAGGGCGCGCACCCTCACCCCACGCTGTTCGCCCTCGGCCTGAACTACGCCGATCACGCCAGCGAGCTGGCATTCACGCCACCGACCGAGCCGCTGGTATTTATCAAAGCGCCCAATACCTTCAACGGCGACAACCAGACCTCGGTACGCCCGGACAACGTTGAGTACATGCACTACGAGGCGGAGCTGGTGGTGGTCATCGGCAAAACCGCGCGTAAGGTCAGTGAAGCCGAGGCGATGGATTTTGTTGCGGGCTACACGGTCTGTAACGACTACGCCATTCGCGACTATCTCGAAAATTACTACCGCCCGAATCTGCGGGTCAAAAGCCGCGACGGGTTAACCCCCATCAGCCCCAACATCGTGCCAAAAGCAGCCATTCCCGATCCGCATAACTTAACCCTGCGCACCTTCGTCAACGGTGAATTACGTCAGGAAGGGACCACGGCGGATCTGATCTTCAGCATCCCATACCTGATTGCATACCTGAGCGAATTCATGACTCTGCAGCCGGGCGACATGATCGCCACCGGCACGCCAAAAGGACTGTCCGACGTGGTACCGGGGGATGAAGTGGTGGTGGAAGTGGAAGGCGTGGGTCGCCTGGTAAACCGGATTGTGAGTGAGGAGACGGCAAAATGAAAAAGATTAACCACTGGATCAACGGCAAAAACGTGGCGGGAAGCGACTACTTCCACACCACCAACCCGGCCTCCGGCGAGGTGCTGGCAGAAGTCGCCGCCGGCGGGGAAGCGGAAATCCATCAGGCCGTGGCGGCAGCAAAAGAGGCTTTCCCAAAGTGGGCCAACCTGCCGATGAAAGAGCGTGCGCGTCTGATGCGTCGCCTGGGCGATCTGATTGACCAGAACGTGCCGGACATTGCCGCGATGGAAACCGCCGACACCGGCCTGCCCATCCACCAGACCAAAAACGTGCTTATCCCCCGCGCCTCGCACAACTTCGAGTTCTTCGCCGAAGTGTGCCAGCAGATGAACGGCAAAACCTACCCGGTTGACGACAAGATGCTGAACTACACCCTGGTGCAGCCGGTGGGCGTCTGCGCGCTGGTGTCGCCGTGGAACGTGCCGTTTATGACCGCCACCTGGAAGGTCGCCCCATGCCTGGCGTTGGGGAATACCGCCGTGCTGAAGATGTCTGAACTCTCGCCGCTGACCGCCGACCGTCTGGGCGAACTGGCGCTGGAGGCAGGTATTCCGGCGGGCGTGCTGAACGTGGTGCAGGGCTATGGCGCCACGGCAGGCGATGCGCTGGTGCGCCATCACGACGTGCGGGCCGTCTCCTTCACCGGCGGCACCGCCACCGGGCGCAATATCATGAAAAACGCCGGGCTGAAGAAATACTCCATGGAGCTGGGCGGCAAATCCCCGGTACTGATTTTTGAAGATGCCGACATTGAGCGCGCGCTGGATGCCGCCCTGTTCACCATCTTCTCCATCAACGGCGAGCGCTGCACCGCGGGCTCGCGCATTTTCATCCAGCAGAGCATCTACCCGGAATTCGTCAAACGCTTCGCCGAGCGAGCCAACCGCCTGCGCGTGGGCGATCCGACCGATCCGAACACCCAGATTGGCGCACTGATTAGCCAACAGCACTGGGAGAAAGTCTCCGGCTATATCCGCCTGGGCATTGAGGAGGGCGCGACCCTGCTGGCGGGCGGCCCGGACAAACCGGCCGACCTGCCTGCGCAACTGAAAGGCGGTAACTTCCTGCGCCCGACGGTACTGGCGGATGTCGACAACCGCATGCGCGTGGCGCAGGAGGAGATCTTCGGCCCGGTAGCATGCCTGCTGCCGTTCAAGGACGAAGCGGAAGGGCTACGCCTGGCCAACGACGTGGAGTACGGCCTGGCGTCGTACATCTGGACCCAGGACGTCAGCAAAGTGCTGCGTCTGGCGCGCAATATCGAAGCGGGCATGGTGTTCGTGAATACCCAGAACGTGCGCGATCTGCGCCAGCCGTTTGGCGGCGTGAAGGCCTCCGGCACCGGGCGCGAAGGCGGCGAGTACAGCTTTGAGGTGTTCGCGGAGATGAAGAACGTCTGCATCTCCATGGGCGACCATCCGATTCCAAAATGGGGGATCTAAAATGGGAAAGTTAGCGTTAGCGGCAAAAATCACGCACGTACCGTCAATGTATCTCTCTGAGCTGCCGGGTAAAAACCACGGCTGCCGTCAGGGGGCCATTGACGGGCACAAAGAGATCGGCAAGCGCTGCCGCGAGCTGGGCGTCGATACCATCATCGTCTTCGACACCCACTGGCTGGTGAACAGCGCCTATCACATCAACTGTGCGGACCATTTTTCAGGCATCTACACCAGTAACGAGCTGCCGCACTTTATCCGCGACATGACCTACGACTACGACGGCAACCCGGAGCTCGGGCAGCTGATCGCCGACGAGGCGGTCAAGCTTGGCGTGCGCGCCAAAGCGCACAACATCCCGAGCCTGAAGCTGGAATACGGCACGCTGGTGCCGATGCGCTACATGAACGCGGATAAGCACTTCAAAGTGGTCTCCATCTCGGCGTTCTGCACGGTTCACGACTTCGCCGACAGCCGCAGGCTGGGCGAGGCCATCGTCAGCGCCATCGAAAAGTATGACGGCACCGTGGCGGTGCTCGCCAGCGGCTCGCTGTCGCACCGCTTTATCGACGACCAGCGTGCGGAAGAAGGGATGAACAGCTACACCCGCGAGTTCGACCGCCAGATGGACGAACGGGTGGTGAAGCTATGGCGCGAAGGCCAGTTCAAAGAGTTCTGCAGCATGCTGCCGGAGTACGCCGATTACTGCTACGGCGAGGGCAACATGCACGACACGGTGATGCTGCTGGGTATGCTCGGCTGGGACAAATACGACGGCAAGGTTGAATTCCTCACCGAGCTGTTCGCCAGCTCCGGTACCGGCCAGGTTAACGCCGTTTTCCCGCTGCCCGCGTAAGGAGCCACCATGCCGCATTTTATCGCTGAATGTACCGACAACATCCGCGAGCAGGCCGACCTGCCGGGGCTGTTCGCCAAAGTGAACGAGGCGCTGGCCGCCACCGGTATTTTCCCCATCGGCGGTATCCGCAGCCGCGCCCACTGGCTGGATACCTGGCAGATGGCGGACGGCAAGCAGGAGTACGCCTTTGTGCATATGACGCTGAAGATTGGCGCCGGGCGCAGCCTGGAGAGCCGCGAGGCCGTGGGGGAGATGCTGTTTGCGCTGATCAAAGCGCATTTTGCCAACCTCATGGCGAGCCGCTATCTGGCGCTGTCGTTTGAGCTCGATGAACTGCACCCGACGCTCAATTACAAACAAAACAACGTACACGCGTTGTTTACGTAATACCGTCCCCTCTCCCTTTGGGAGAGGGTTAGGGTGAGGGGAAATCTCTGCGGCCCGATGCCCTCACCCCGTCCCTCTCCCACTGGGAGAGGGAGAAAACAAACATAAAACAGGATATCGCCATGCTCGACAAACACACCCATACCCTGATCGCCCACCGCCTGCATCAGGCGGAGCAGTCCCGGGAGCAGATCCGCGCGATCTCGCTGGAGTACCCGGAGATCACGATTGAAGACGCCTACGCCGTACAGCGCGAATGGGTGAACCTGAAAATCGCCGAAGGCCGCGTGCTGAAAGGCCACAAGATCGGCCTCACCTCAAAAGCGATGCAGGCCAGCTCGCAGATCAGCGAGCCGGACTACGGTGCGCTGCTGGACGATATGTTCTTCCACGACGGCAGCGACATCCCCGTCGATCGCTTTATCGTCCCGCGCATTGAGGTGGAGCTGGCTTTCGTGCTGGCAAAACCGCTGCGCGGCCCGAACTGCACGATCTTCGACGTCTACAACGCCACGGATTACGTGATCCCCGCGCTGGAGCTGATCGACGCCCGCTGCCACAACGTTGACCCGGAAACCCAGCGCCCGCGCAAGGTGTTCGACACCATCTCCGATAACGCCGCCAACGCGGGCGTGATCCTCGGCGGCCGTCCGATTAAGCCCGACGAGCTGGATCTGCGCTGGATCTCCGCCCTGCTCTATCGCAACGGCGTGATCGAAGAGACCGGCGTTGCCGCGGGCGTGCTCAACCACCCGGCTAACGGTGTGGCGTGGCTGGCCAACAAACTTGCCCCCTACGACGTTCAGCTTGAGCCTGGCCAGATCATTCTCGGTGGTTCGTTTACCCGTCCGGTCGCGGCCAGCAGAGGCGATACCTTCCACGTGGACTACGGCAACATGGGCTCCATCAGCTGCCGCTTTGTCTAGGAGATAACCATGCAAAACGCATTCAAAACGGCGCTGAAAGCCGGAAAACCACAGATTGGTTTATGGCTGGGGCTGACCAGCAGCTACAGCGCCGAACTGCTGGCGGGGGCTGGTTTCGACTGGCTGCTGATCGACGCCGAACATGCGCCGAACACCGTGCAGACCGTCCTAACCCAGCTGCAGGCCATCGCCCCTTATCCGAGCCAGCCGGTCGTCCGCCCGTCGTGGAACGATCCGGTGCAGATCAAACAGCTGCTGGATGTGGGCGCGCAAACCCTGCTGGTACCGATGGTACAAAACGCCGAAGAAGCCCGTCTGGCGGTCCGTTCCACGCGCTATCCGCCTGCGGGTATTCGCGGCGTGGGCAGCGCCCTGGCGCGGGCCTCGCGCTGGAACCGCATCCCGGACTACCTGCACCAGGCCAACGACGCCATGTGCGTGCTGGTGCAAATCGAAACCCGCGAGGCGCTAAAAAACCTGCCGCAGATCCTGGATGTGGACGGCGTCGACGGGGTGTTTATCGGCCCGGCGGATCTGAGCGCCGACATGGGCTTTGCCGGTAATCCTCAGCATCCGGAAGTGCAGGCGGCCATTGAACAGGCGATCGCGCAGATCCTGAGCGCCGGCAAAGCGCCCGGCATCCTGATGGCCAACGAGCAGCTGGCCAAACGCTATCTCGAATTCGGCGCGTTGTTTGTCGCCGTCGGCGTCGACACGACCCTGCTCGCCCGCAGCGCCGAAGCGCTGGCGGCACGTTTTATCGATCACCCGGTTACGTCAGTTAATAACAATAAATCCGTCTACTAAACGTAAGATCTGGAGCGCACCATGACGACCTCTACCCTGCAAGATAATAAAGCTGTTGAACATCGCGTTATAAATAAGCTGTTCCGTCGTTTGATCGTGTTTCTCTTCATCCTGTTTGTCTTCTCGTTTCTCGATCGCATCAACATTGGCTTTGCCGGGCTGACGATGGGCAAAGATCTGGGCCTCACCTCCACGATGTTTGGCCTGGCCGCGACGCTCTTTTACGTCACCTACGTGTTGTGCGGGATCCCGAGCAACATCATGCTGGCGAAGATCGGCGCCCGGCGCTGGATCGCCGGGATCATGGTGGTGTGGGGGATCGCGTCCACCTGCACCATGTTCGCCACCAGCCCGGAAACGCTCTATGTGCTGCGCATGCTGGTGGGCATTGCCGAGGCTGGCTTCCTGCCGGGGATTTTGGTCTATCTCACCTGGTGGTTCCCGGCCTATCACCGCGCCCGCGCCAACGCGCTGTTTATGATTGCCATGCCGGTAACCATGATGCTCGGCTCTATTCTTTCCGGCTACATCCTGGCGATGGACGGGCTGTGGAACCTGAAAGGCTGGCAGTGGCTGTTCCTGCTGGAAGGGTTGCCGTCGGTGGTGCTCGGCGTGGTGACCTGGTTCTACCTTAACGACACCCCGGATCAGGCCAGCTGGCTGGATGATGAAGAAAAGCAAACGCTGAAAACCATGATCGCCCGTGAGCAAGAGCTGGCGGTGGCGCATGCCGCCACGCCGCGTTCAACGCTGCGTGAAGTCCTGACCCCGGCGGTACTGCTCTATACGCTGGCCTATTTCTGCCTGACGAACACGCTGAGTGCGATCAACATCTGGACGCCGCAGATCCTGCAAAGCTTCAACACCGGCAGCAGCAACATTGTGATCGGCCTGCTGGCGGCGATCCCGCAGTTTTGCACCATCCTCGGCATGATCTGGTGGAGCCGTCGCTCCGACAGGCTGAAAGAGCGAAAAAAGCACACCATCCTGCCGTATCTCTTCGCGGCGGCGGGATGGATGCTGGCCTCGGCCACCGATCACAGCCTGATCCAGCTGCTTGGCATCATCATGGCCTCAACCGGATCGTTTACCGCCATGGCGATATTCTGGACCACGCCGGATCAGGTTATTAGCCTGCAGTCCCGTGCGGTGGCGCTGGCGGTGATCAACGCTATCGGCAACGTCGGATCCGCCGTCAGCCCGCTGCTGATCGGCATTCTGCGTGATGCCACCGGCAGCTTCAGCTCCGGGCTGTGGTTCGTCGCCGGGCTGCTGGTGGTGGGCGCGCTGGTGCTGACGCGGATCCCAATGACCCGCCAGGAGAGCCTCGGGCGCGATCCGGGGATGGCGGCACAGAAGATCCACTGAGGAGGAGCTATGTGCCAGAGCCCCGTCGCCAATATCGATATCAGCAAAGAGTACGACGAAAGTCTGGGCACCGACGATGTGCACTATCAGTCGTTTGCCCGCATGGCGGCCTTTTTTGGCCGCGACATGCAGGCGCATCGTCACGACCAGTATTTTCAGATGCACTTTCTTGATACCGGGCAGATAGAACTCCAGCTCGACGATCATCGCTACTCGGTGCAGGCTCCGCTGTTCGTCATTACCCCGCCGTCGGTGCCACACGCGTTTATCACCGAATCCGACAGCGATGGCCACGTTCTGACGGTACGCGAGGATCTCATCTGGCCGCTGCTGGAGGTGCTCTACCCCGGCACGCGAGAAGCGTTTGGCCTGCCGGGGATCTGCCTGTCGCTGGCCGATAAGCCCGACGAGCTGGCGGCGCTCAGGCACTACTGGCAGCTGATTGCCAGGGAATCCACCGGGCAACTTCCCGGACGCGAGCATACCCTGGTGCTGCTCGCGCAGGCGGTCTTTACACTGCTGCTGCGTAACGCCAGGCTCGACGACCACGCTTCAGGCGGCATGCGCGGTGAGTTAAAACTGTTCCAGCGCTTTACCCAGTTGATTGACACCCACTATCACCAGCACTGGACGGTGCCGGACTACGCCTGTGAACTCCACCTGACCGAATCCCGCCTGACCGATATCTGCCGCCGCTTCGCCAACCGTCCGCCGAAGCGGCTGATCTTCGACCGCCAGCTGCGCGAAGCCAGACGGCTGTTGCTCTTTTCCGACAGTACGGTCAGCGAGATTGCGTGGCAGTTGGGCTTTAAGGATCCGGCCTATTTTGCCCGCTTTTTCAATCGCCTGACGGGCTGCTCGCCCAGCGCGTATCGGGCGCAGAAAGTACCGGTTTCCCCTGTTGCCCTCACCCCTGCCCTCTCCCAACGGGAGAGGGAGTAACCGTTCCCTCTCCCGTTGGGCTGAGGGATCCCCAGTAATATGGTCATGTCACCATGACCATATTACTGTACTCTTTTCCCAGCTTTTTCATCTCGTTAACTATATTCAGGCGTCTTACTTTCCCGGGCTCATGCCGGATGACTTCTTCTGCCAGACTCAGGTATGACAGAACCCGTCTGTGCCTGATGCTGCTTGCCTGATAGTGCCAGTGTAAACACTGCCTTTCTGCCCTGTAACCTGCCAGCCACATCACCAGGCTTGCCATTGCCGCGACCATATTCAGCACTTCCAGTCGCCCTTTTCCCTGACTCCGGCTCAGCCTCAGACCGAACCCGAAGCGTGGACTTTTGTCGTCCCGGAAGTTTTGTTCTATCTGCATTCTGCGGCTGTACAGGGCCATTATCTGGTGCGGCTCCAGTCCCTCTGCATTACTGAACAGCAGCCAGGGCTCCCGCGCGCTACTGCGGTGTTCCCGCTGTGTTTTCGGCATCCCCCCTTTTCCCTGACGCCCTGCGTCAGGGCGCTTATGCAGATAGAACCGGCCGTAACAGGGCGTTCGTGGTTTACGGGACAGGACACCGTAACCCACGCAGACCGGTTGTCCGGTAGCCTCAAGCTCACTGATTTTCATCCATTTTTTATCTCCGTCCAGCCGGAAGCTGATGCAGCCCCTGACCCTGCCGGTGAAGCTCCAGCCCAGCTGGCTGACATGCCGGAACCAGTCTGTCCGGAAGCCTGCATCCGTAATGATGGTGACGGCTTTATCTTTCGGGATGGCATCATGCAGGCGGTCAAGGAAGCGGCACTGTACATCGCTGTTCTGCGCCAGCTCTGCGGGGACAACCTCACTCATAAGCGGCAGTGAGCGACCATTACAGACCAGGCTTGCCCGCAGAAGATACCAGTTCCTGTCATGCCAGCCTGTCCAGTCGACAGCAATCACACAGAAGGGCATCAGGGAGGTGATGGTATGTGTGAGC
This sequence comes from Enterobacter cloacae complex sp. 277I4, assembly GCF_050031465.1. NCBI lineage: Bacteria > Pseudomonadati > Pseudomonadota > Gammaproteobacteria > Enterobacterales > Enterobacteriaceae > Enterobacter > Enterobacter cloacae complex sp. 277I4. The sequence continues at coordinate 632,257 of NZ_JBLGWC010000001.1, read as the reverse complement.
AGGTGCTGAATACGGGGAATATCCCGGTGAAGGGCGGTATTACCCAGGGCACGGTCAACACGTTTAATTTTATTTTTGACGTGCGCCCTGCCGGGAAGAGAGCGACCAAGGCTGGTCAGGGTCAGATCCGCACCGTGCGTGAGGGCAACGGCCATGGAAACAAGGACATTAATCCGGAAGCTGTGAACGTCCGGTAAAGACGCGGAGAAAAATTTCTGGCAGACTGTCTGTAAAGGCACGATGAGGTCTCTTCTGATTTGTTAGCGCAACCAGTAGATCACACTTCATCGTGCTTTTCATTTTTCTGGGGAACCCTCAGCCCGTTGGGAGAGGGTTAGGGTGAGGGAAATCACACTCTGCGATCTCTCGCGAAAAGTACCTGCCGTTGTCCCAATCGTCCCTTCACGTTCCGCCCCTCTCACGCTTCAATTAAACAACAAAAACAAAACATAAATTTAACAAACCAATTCCGATACGAGGTCCCTATGAAGCCTGAAGAGTTCCGCGCTGATACCAAACGCCCGTTAACCGGCGAAGAGTATTTAAAAAGCCTGCAGGATGGCCGCGAGATTTATATCTACGGCGAGCGCGTTAAAGACGTCACCACCCATCCGGCGTTTCGCAATGCGGCGGCCTCCATCGCGCAGATGTACGACGCGCTGCACAAACCTGACATGCAGGATACGCTGTGCTGGGGCACCGACACCGGCAGCGGCGGTTACACCCATAAGTTCTTCCGCGTGGCGAAAAGCGCCGACGACCTGCGTCAGCAGCGGGACGCCATCGCCGAGTGGTCTCGCCTGAGCTACGGCTGGATGGGCCGCACGCCGGACTACAAAGCCGCGTTCGGCTGCGCGCTCGGCGCAAACCCGGCCTTCTACGGCCAGTTTGAGCAAAATGCCCGTAACTGGTATACCCGCATTCAGGAAACCGGCCTGTACTTTAACCACGCTATCGTCAACCCGCCTATCGACCGCCACAAACCGGCGGACGAGGTGAAAGACGTCTATATCAAGCTGGAAAAAGAGACCGACGCCGGGATCATCGTCAGCGGCGCCAAAGTGGTTGCCACCAACTCCGCGCTGACCCACTACAACATGATCGGCTTTGGCTCCGCGCAGGTGATGGGCGAAAACCCGGACTTTGCGCTCATGTTCGTCGCGCCAATGGACGCCGAAGGGGTGAAGCTGATCTCCCGCGCCTCCTACGAGATGGTGGCTGGCGCTACCGGCTCGCCGTACGACTACCCGCTCTCCAGCCGTTTTGATGAGAACGACGCGATCCTGGTGATGGATAATGTACTGATCCCATGGGAAAACGTGCTGATCTACCGCGATTTCGACCGCTGCCGTCGCTGGACTATGGAAGGCGGTTTTGCCCGCATGTACCCGCTGCAGGCCTGCGTGCGTCTGGCGGTGAAGCTCGACTTCATCACCGCCCTGCTGAAAAAATCGCTGGAGTGTACCGGCACCCTGGAGTTCCGCGGCGTGCAGGCAGATCTCGGCGAAGTGGTCGCCTGGCGCAATATGTTCTGGGCGCTGAGCGACTCCATGTGTTCCGAAGCCACGCCGTGGGTGAACGGTGCGTACCTGCCGGATCACGCGGCGCTGCAAACCTATCGCGTAATGGCGCCAATGGCCTACGCGAAGATTAAAAACATCATCGAACGCAACGTCACCAGCGGGCTGATCTACCTGCCATCCAGCGCACGGGATCTGAACAACCCGCAGATCGATCAGTATCTGGCGAAGTACGTGCGCGGCTCCAACGGCATGGATCACGTCGAACGCATCAAGATTTTGAAGCTGATGTGGGATGCCATCGGCAGCGAATTTGGCGGCCGTCACGAGCTGTATGAGATCAACTACTCCGGCAGCCAGGACGAAATTCGCCTGCAGTGTCTGCGCCAGGCGCAAAGCTCCGGCAACATGGACAAAATGATGGCGATGGTCGACCGCTGCATGTCTGAGTACGACCAACACGGCTGGACGGTGCCACACCTGCACAACAACAGCGATATCAACATGCTGGACAAGCTGCTGAAATAACGCAGCGGGAGGTTTCAATGCATTCAGATGAACAACGCCTGCGTTTTCGCGACGCCATGGCCAGCCTGTCGGCCGCGGTGAATGTCATCACCACGGCGGGCGATGCCGGACGCTGCGGGATCACCGCCACTGCCGTCTGCTCGGTAACGGATTCCCCGCCGTCGATCATGGTCTGTATCAACGCCAACAGCGCCATGAACCCGGTGTTTCAGGGCAACGGCAAGCTGTGCGTGAATGTGCTCAACCACGAGCAGGAGATCATGGCTCGCCACTTCGCCGGTATGACCGGGATGGCCATGGAGGAGCGCTTTACCCTCTCCTGCTGGCAGAAAGGTCCGCTGGCGCAACCGGTGCTGAAAGGGGCGCTGGCAAGCCTGGAAGGCGAGATAAGTCAGGTGCAAACCATCGGCACGCATCTGGTTTATCTTGTTGAAATTAAAAATATCATCCTCAGTGAAGAGGGCCACGGCCTGATCTATTTCAAACGCCGTTTCCACCCGGTAATGATGGAGCCGGAAGCAGCCGTGTGATCCCCTCTCGGGGGGGGGCGGGCGGGGGGCCGCCCCCCCCCGCCCCCCCTTTCTGCAAAAATTCCTAAGGTTTCCGCTAAATCACGCCGTTATATAGCCATAAGAGAAATTTTCTGTGCCTGAATACTGACACGCTGTGTCAGTGCTACCCGCATCATTCAGCGCATACCCTAATATACAGGAAGACCTTATGGCTAAAACGACGCGGAGCCGCTCGGCTGAACGTCTGGTCGATATTCTCCTTGAGCTACATTTAAACGGTGTGATAAACCGCAGTGCGCTGATGGAGAAATTTAATATTACCGAGCGTACCGTCTACCGGGATTTAAATGCGCTCTCCCCGATTGTGGAACATACCGGAAACGGGCTATATCGGCTGATCCATTCCGCGCAATCGCCCGGCGGACAAGGATTACACCATACCCTTGCTAACTTCCTGAATGCTGATAGCTTTTTCCCCGAAAGAAACGCGGAGTTTTGGGAGAAACTCGAAAACCGCGTTGATGAAAATCATATTCTTATTCTCGCCAACGAGGCGGAGCACACGGCGGAACGTGATATTCGTCGCCATTTATCCAACATTGAAAAATCGATTAAAAACTGTAATGTTTGCCAGATCGTTTATAAAGGCAAAACCCGGCTGATTAACCCCTATAAACTCATTAACAAAAAAAATATATGGTATTTACAAGCTACCGAAAATAGCCGGTTAAAATCCTTCTCATTGAGTCAGATTCGCTGGCTTGATATTCAGAAACGCACCTTTACGCCGGACGAAAATGTGATCGGGCTGTTGGAAAAAAACCTCGATCCGTGGGTATCGGAAGATACTTTCGAGGTGAAAATATTTATTAAGGATAATATTTCACACTACTTCCTGCGCCGCGATCTCCTCCCGGCACAAGAGCTGCTGGAGGAGCAACACGACGGCGTGACGCTGCGCTGTCAGGCAGCACATGAAAACCAGATCCTGCCGCTGCTGTTCTACTGGTTACCCAACATTCAGATCCTGGAGCCAGCCTGGCTTAAGGAAAAGCTGGTTAAAACGCTGGAAGGCTACCTGGCGGGGAGCGCAGCCACGGTAACCGGGTGATCTATATCACATTATTTCTCCCGCTGGCGGCGAGCCTGAACCACTCGCCGCCCCCTTTGACCGCTCACCAGGCACTTTCAACCACTCACCCAATTTCTCCCCTTTACGCGCGCAAGCTTCTGGCACGATCGCTCCAGCATTACTCAATACCTCCTCACAACGAACCCTGACCCTTTTTTCTTTACATAAAAAACCAGGTCTTACTATGGATACTAAAAAACTACTGAAGCACGTGCCCTGGGCCTTACTCGGGATCCTCGGCGCTTTCTGTCTGGCGGTTGTCGCATTACGCCGGGGCGAACACGTAAGCGCCCTGTGGATCGTGGTCGCGTCGGTTTCCGTCTACCTTGTGGCTTATCGCTACTACAGCTTATACATCGCGCAGAAGGTCATGAAACTCGACCCGACGCGTGCCACCCCGGCGGTCATTAACAATGACGGCCTGAACTACGTGCCAACCAACCGCTATGTGCTGTTTGGTCACCACTTTGCCGCCATTGCAGGCGCTGGCCCGCTGGTCGGCCCGGTACTGGCCGCGCAGATGGGCTACCTGCCGGGTACCCTGTGGCTGCTCGCTGGTGTAGTGCTGGCGGGTGCGGTGCAGGACTTTATGGTGCTGTTTATCTCCTCGCGCCGTAACGGTTCGTCGCTGGGTGAGATGATCAAAGAAGAGATGGGCCGCGTGCCGGGTACCATCGCCCTCTTCGGCTGCTTCCTGATTATGATCATCATCCTCGCGGTGCTGGCATTAATCGTGGTGAAAGCGCTGGCTGAAAGTCCGTGGGGCGTCTTTACCGTCTGCTCTACCGTGCCGATTGCGCTGTTCATGGGGATCTACATGCGCTTCCTGCGCCCTGGCCGCGTCGGCGAGGTGTCGGTCATTGGTATCGTGCTGCTGGTTGCCTCTATCTACTTCGGCGGTGTGATTGCGCACGACCCGTACTGGGGTCCGGCGCTGACCTTTAAAGACACCACCATCACCTTTGCCTTGATTGGTTACGCGTTTATTTCTGCCCTTCTGCCGGTATGGCTGATTCTGGCTCCGCGTGACTATCTGGCGACCTTCCTGAAAATCGGCGTCATCGTCGGGCTGGCGATCGGTATTGTGATCATCAACCCTGAACTGAAAATGCCGGCGGTGACCCAGTACATTGACGGTACCGGTCCGCTGTGGAAAGGCGCCCTGTTCCCGTTCCTGTTTATCACCATCGCCTGTGGTGCCGTTTCTGGCTTCCACGCGCTGATCTCCTCCGGCACCACGCCGAAGCTGATGGCCAACGAAACCGACGCGCGTTTCATCGGTTACGGTGCCATGCTGATGGAATCCTTCGTGGCGATCATGGCGCTGGTGGCTGCGTCTATCATCGAACCGGGTCTTTACTTCGCGATGAACACCCCGCCGGCAGGCCTGGGCATCACCATGCCAAACCTGCATGAGATGGGCGGTGACAACGCGGCGCTGATTATGGCGCAGTTGAAGGACGCCAGCGCCCACGCGGCGGCGACCGTCAGCTCCTGGGGCTTTGTGATTTCGCCTGAGCAGATCATGCAGACCGCGAAAGACATCGGCGAACCGTCCGTGCTGAACCGCGCCGGTGGCGCACCGACGCTGGCGGTAGGTATTGCACACGTGTTCCACAAAGTGCTGCCGTGGGCAGACATGGGCTTCTGGTACCACTTCGGTATTCTGTTCGAAGCGCTGTTTATCCTCACCGCGCTGGACGCTGGTACCCGTGCAGGCCGCTTTATGCTGCAGGATCTGCTGGGTAACTTCGTGCCGTTCCTGAAGAAAACCGACTCTCTGGTGGCGGGCGTGCTGGGTACCGCGGGCTGCGTTGGCCTGTGGGGTTACCTGCTGTACCAGGGCGTTGTTGACCCACTCGGCGGCGTGAAGAGCCTGTGGCCGCTGTTCGGTATCTCTAACCAGATGCTGGCAGCCGTTGCCCTGGTGCTCGGCACCGTGGTACTGGTGAAGATGAAACGCACCAAATACATCTGGGTCACCGTGGTGCCTGCGCTGTGGCTGCTGCTCTGCACCACCTGGGCGCTGGGTCTGAAACTGTTCAGCAGCAACCCGCAGCTGGAAGGCTTCTTCTACATGGCTAACCAGTACAAAGCGAAAATTGCCGCCGGTGGCGCGGATCTCACCGCCCAGCAGATTGCCAACATGAACCATATCGTGGTGAACAACTACACCAACGCGGGTCTGAGCATTCTGTTCCTGGTGGTGGTGTACAGCATTATCTTCTACGGCATCAAAACCTGGATGAAAGTGCGTAACGCTGAAGGTCGTACGGACAAAGAGACCCCGTACGTGCCGGTACCGGAAGGCGGCGTGAAGACCTCTTCGCACCATTAATCTACTAATACCCCTCACCCCAGCCCTCTCCCCATAGGGGAGAGGGTGTAAAAGTTCCCTCTCCCCTATGGGGAGAGGGTTAGGGTGAGGGGCTTTTCCTGTCTGGAATCCACAATGTTTGGTAACTTAGGCGAAGCAAAAAAATACCTCGGTCAGGCAGCGAAAATGCTGATTGGCATTCCGGACTATGACAACTACGTTGAGCATATGAAAACCAACCACCCGGATAAGCCCTACATGACCTACACTGAATTCTTCCGCGAGCGTCAGGAAGCGCGCTACGGCGGAAGTGGAGAAGGCGGCGTCCGCTGCTGCTAAAGGAGAGACCATGACCCCGATTGCCGTCACCCTGTTGACCGGTTTCCTCGGCGCCGGTAAAACCACCCTGCTGCGCCACATTCTCAACGCGCAGCACGGTTTCAAAATCGCCGTGATCGAAAACGAGTTCGGCGAAGTCTCCGTTGACGACCAGCTGATTGGCGATCGCGCCACGCAGATCAAAACCCTGACCAACGGCTGCATCTGCTGTACCCGCTCTAACGAACTGGAAGATGCCCTGCTGGACCTGCTCGACAGCCGCGATCGTGGGGACATCCACTTCGACCGTCTGGTGATTGAATGCACCGGCATGGCCGACCCCGGCCCGATTATTCAGACCTTTTTCTCGCATGACATCCTTTGCCAGCGCTACCTGCTGGACGGCGTGATTGCCCTGGTCGACGCGGTTCACGCCGACGATCAGATGAACCAGTTTACCATCGCCCAGTCTCAGGTGGGCTACGCCGACCGCATCCTGCTGACCAAAACCGACGTGGCGGGCGAGAGCGTTAAACTGCGCGAGCGCCTCGCACGCATCAACGCCCGCGCGCCGGTATACACCGTGACGCACGGCGATATCGACCTGTCTCAGCTGTTCAACACCAACGGTTTTATGCTGGAAGAGCATGTCACCTCAAAACCGCGTTTTCACTTTATGGCGGATAAGCAGAACGACGTAGCGTCGATTGTGGTGGAGCTGGATTACCCGGTAGACATCAGCGAGGTCTCCCGCGTGATGGAGAACCTGCTGCTGTCGTTTGCCGATAAACTGCTGCGCTACAAAGGCATGCTGTGGATCGACGGCGAACCAAACCGCCTGCTGTTCCAGGGCGTACAGCGGCTGTACAGCGCGGACTGGGACAGACCCTGGGGCGACGAGACACCGCGCAGCGTGATGGTGTTTATCGGTATCCAACTGCCGGAAGAGGAAATCCGGGCGGCGTTTGCGGGGCTGCGGAAATAAGATAATTCAGGGTCACATACAAGTGACCCTGTTTAACCTAACGATCAAGGTTTGCAAAATTTTTATTCTTTGCACTCTGGCAGAGAAGTAAGACTACTGCACAAGCACCAATCACCATAGCCGTATTTCGTTGAATGAGCAGGACATCAGTGAGTCCCATTAAGAGTAGCGCTGTAATATAAAGCAGCAACCCAGAATTTAATCGGTTATTTTTTACAAATGATGCCATGACACAACAAATATAGAATAAAAGCAGAGAAACAACTCCAAAAATCCCTTGCAAACTAAAGCTTTCTATTATTTCATTATGAAAATGATACTTAATGACTCTGATTGCCTCTCGACTTTTGTAATTTTCCGAAATATATAGCTTTGCTTTATTATAACGATCTTCAGCATCCTGACCAAAAAGAGAAACGCTTGCTACATGAAATCCTGCATCGAGCATTACAAAACGTGCTCCCAATGATGTATTAGCATTATCGTTTTGAAGTTGCTGTATATTATCATATGCCTCCAAAATTCTCTTTTGCATCTTATAGGCTATGCCGCATCCAATAACCGATATCGTCAATACAGCCAGACACCAATATCGAAATTTTACGTTTCTAAGCTCAATACAGGCTAAAACGCAGCATACAATAAAAAAAGTACCTATGGCACCACGGGTTTCAGTCATTAATAACAAATAAGAAAACACAATAAATGTTACCGCAAAACTTAACATCCGCCACGACGGTTTTGCGATAGTTTTTTTAAATAAAGACATACAAACTATTGACTGAATAACTATTATATAAGCAGCTGTTGTTGCCGCATCGGCCAAAAGTTTGATTCTATTTACACCTATAGCTTGTTGTTGATAACCGAACCAAACTGTAATTATACCTAACACGAGGCTAATGCAAGCAGCAAATTTCCAGGTTTGAACAGTTATCTCGCTAACAGATTTAAGCAAATAAAAAGCTATTAGACCAGCCAGGATAAGCAACTTTCCACCAGCATAGTAATTATCCTTTATATCTTGCAAATGCGCTGACGAAAAACTTATAGACCATATCAACTTACTGGCCCCAAGAAGCACAATACTTAATATAAAAGTCATAGCTATCCTATTATCAAACAGCCACTGACGAAAGTTGTTCCAACTCTCCAATAAAACAAGTCCCAAAATAGAAAGATAGCAACTCATATAGAATAGTTTTCTTGGATATGCCTCCATGAAAAGATCGCTAGCAATAGAAAACACAATAAGAATGAAAATAAGATTTACATTTAACTTTTTAATATACGCACGACTTAACATGACTTTTTTGCCTTCTTTTCAAGGAGACGTACAAAATGATATTTAATAAAAATATAGAAAGCCTCAACAAACTGTTTTTTGATAAGGAGCATTTTATAGTATTTCTTTAATTCTTTAGCACAACGTGGTTCAACATCCGCAACATCACGCCAGGGGGATAATTTTTTATACTTGCGATAGTGAGCACTAATATTCTGTTGATTCCAAAGTTGCCATGGTTTATCACTACCAACATAATGCAGAAAAATTGTTTTTTGAGGTGGTTCATACATAAAATCTGCACTCTTATGCCCCGTCTTAATTTGCCGATTATATTTTTCATCAACAAACATAACTCTTTTATGTAGAACAACATTTAGGGCATCCTGATCAAAATACTTAAATTCAGTTCTTCTTTCCAATAAACATTCAATAACTTTTTGCGAAATATTGTTTTCATTCCAATTCAGAGCATTGATATAGAGCATACCAGAGTTGAAATAATCGCCATCCGAAATATTAATAGATTTTGATAATAGCAATTGCTGCTCTGGTTCCTTGACTGCGCAACAAATATGATCTCGAGGTTTATAATCCTCTATTAAATCAGAAATGCTATTCAATGCTACAATATCAGCGTCAATATATAATAAATAACGATAATTTTTAATTAAATATGGAGCTAAAAGACGAAAATAAATTGCAACAGGAAAAACTGATGTCTTTGGCAAAATAGTCAGCGTTTCAGCAGAGATGATAATAATCGTAAGCGCATGCTGCGTATTTTCTATGACGGATTGCAACCTGGCAAATTCAACCTCATTTTTTTGATCAGTAATAATGAAAAAATGTAACGTTTTTTCCGGTGTATTTTGAACTATAGATAACAACGAAATCCCACAGTGCATCAAAAAATTGCCATCAACGCCATAAACTACTGCAGAGTAATGGACTTCTGTATCTAAATTAAAATCCAATATTTGCAAGTTCAATAAAGATTCGTTTAAATTAAGAGTAGTCGGATTCATCATTATTTATATAGCTCAAAAATACTTATAATACATACGATAACAAATTATAAGTTTCTTCCCCAGTACTTTCTCTATTTTGTTTAAAAAACAGGCTAAACCTAAGAGGTATAAAGAAAATTTAATCATATCCATATGAAAAGTAAATAAAAAAGCACTGCAATCACTTTCACATGACTGCAGTGCTTTAGTACTTCATGGCTGGTGGATTACAGCAAGCCGCTCGTTTTCAATCCAACGCCTCCGGCAGCGTCACAATCCACAACTCACTGTCAGACGCCGGTTTCTCCAGCGGCTTCACGCTGAGGGTCGTCTCAACCGGCTTATCATCCAGCGTCAGCTTTCCTTCCGCGTTCACCCGATAATCCTTGAGCTTCTTGCCCTCGACCGGATGTTGCATCGCCACCTTCACGCCAAAGTCGTTATCGTTTGCCACCGCCAGCGTTTTGCTGTCGATCAGCGCCAGCCCTTCAGCCTTTTCCTGCTGCCAGCCCAGGGCGCGCAGATCAACAACCTGCGTTTTCTGCGCAAGGGTAATGCCGCGCTGTGCCAGGGTTTTCTCATCATCAAACTCCGGATACTCGCCCGGCTTGTCGAAACCTGACAAATCGCTCGCCTTACTGAGATCGACCTTGTAAATCAGGTTACGCATTCCGTCGTTTTTATCACTTCCCTGTTCAATCAACAGGATGTGCTGGTCATCGAGCGCCACGATGTCGCCGATTTTAGCGTCGCTGTTTTTGCTGTAGGCCGCGCTGTCGATGGGATAACCGTACATCGCGGTTTTCCCGCTTGCCGGGTCAAAGCTCACCAGACGCGTAAACAGCGCCTTTTTCTTGCTCTTACCGTCGATATCCAGCGTACTTTGCACGGCGGCAATAATACGCCCGTCCGGCATACGGGTGAGGCCTTCAAAGCCGCGGTTCGCCTGACGCCATTTGAGGATATTTGGCAAACCGCCCGCAATTGCTTTTTCCCCTTCTGCCGCCTGCGGACCGTGGATCGCCAGGATTTTCCCTTTACTGTCGATGTTAATCAGAAACGGGCCATACTCATCGCACAGCCAGTAACCGCCTTTACCGTCCGGGGTGATCCCTTCCGTATCCAGCCCGCGATTATCCCCCTTCAGCCTCTTTAACGTGTCGCTGAAGGCCACTTCATTGGTGGATCCAATCACGTCGCTTTCCAGCGGCAGACCGTTGATCGCGCCTTTATCGTCATGCAGAGGACGGGCATCAATGGCCTCCGCTTTGCCGTTTTGTACACGAATCGTCATCAGCAGCGGCGCGAAATCTGGCGTAACGAAAATTTTGGCTTCGTTTTTACCCACTTTCGGTGAATCCGCGTTCGGACCGCGATCGGTAATGGTGGCGAAGGTCAGGGCATCGCCCTGTTTCCCGGTGAACAGCAGGCCAGAACCTATCCCAACCGGAAGCCCGTTCGGGAATGCACTGGCAAACGCGCCGGTGTAGTTCACGTGTGTGCCTTCTGGAAAACTGACGACATAGCGCTCAGCCGTAGGCTGCGCCGCGAGGGCAGAGAAAGAGAGCGCACAACCGATTAGCACAGGAATAATTTTTCTTTTCATGTTGTTAGCATCCATAAAGTGAAGCTCACACCGTAAAGAAGAAACGTGTCAGGAAAATGACATCGAATGGCAACATTGCACGGGCCGGAGCGCCAAAGAAATGTAAAGCTCTGTTGTTATCTGTAACAGCGGAAACATTTCTGGAAATTATTAGAAACCCAATTAATTCGCTGCGAACCACTCTTTCTGCTCTCGTTCAGATTATGTTTAGCTAAAAAAATAAACACTTTCTAAACGCCAAATCATTACCCGTTGACGACCTCGCAACCCAACACTCTAGCAACACCACCAAATTAAAAAATTAACAAAACCAGCATAAAACGGCGACTTTCATCACATTTGCAGTCATTAACATCGCTTGTTAAGGTGCGCCCAGATTAAATTGATGACGAGGCATATGAGATGAAAAAACTGAATATCCTTCTGCTGACTGCGTTGACTGCTGTATCGGGTTCTGCACTCGCTCTGGGTGGCAGCGTTGAGCAGGGTAAAAACTTTACCAACCTCAACCTGGAGATGGGTAAATCCTCATCCGGCCTGTATGTGGAAAGCAACTGGCTGAAAAACACCGATGACGGTACGCAGACCGGCGGTGTGGGTGCAGGTTATAACCTGGGTCTTGGCCCGGTCATGCTGAACGCGGGTGCAAAAGCTATCTATATCGGCCCGAAAAAAGGCGATAACGGCGTGGCGTTCCCGATCGGTGGCGGCGTAAACGTTGCCCTGACCGACAGCATTCATCTGTATGGTGAAGGCTACGTGGCACCAGAAGGGATGAACAACAGCGTGAAAAACTACGTTGAAGCCAACGGCGGCGTAAGCTGGACGCCAGTTACACCTGTGACCCTGAAAGTGGGTTACCGCCACGTGAGCGTTGATGGTAAAGACGGTCGTCCAGGCCACACCCTGATTGACGGTGCGTATGTTGGCGGTGGAGTCACCTTCTGATGAAACACCGCATTACCGCGCTTTGCGTTCTGAGCCTCACGCTTCTGCTCACCGGCTGCGTCCAGTACAAATGGGTGAAACCGGGCGTCAGCGACGCTGAAATGAACAAAAAGCTCACAGAATGTGAAGCGCAGGCGCTGATCGATCTGCCCCCGGATAACGTCGTGACCGGTTCGGACTCGGAAAAAACGGATCTGAAGAACAAGAAAAAGGATATTTCCACGAGCTACACGGTTGAAGACGCCAATGAGGATCGCAGGGCGACCCTCGTAGACAGCTGCATGTTCAAAAGCGGCTGGGATAAAATTGAAGTGCAATAATCTCTAAAAAACCTGCCTACTGGCAGGTTTTTTATTGCCGCTTACTTACGCACCACCACCAGCTTCTGGTTCACAAACTCTTTGATCCCCAGATCCGACAGCTCGCGTCCGTAACCGGAGCGTTTCACGCCGCCAAACGGCAGCTCTGGCGCGGTATCGGTGAGCCAGTTGATATACACCATGCCGGTCTCAATCCGTGACGCCATTTTCTTCGCGCGTTCAATATCCTGACTGAACACCGCACCGCCCAGTCCGTAGTGGGAGTCGTTCGCCAGGGCGACCGCCTCGTCATCGTTTTTCACCACATATATCTGCGCCACCGGGCCGAAGAACTCCTCGAAGTACGCCGGGTTGTCGCGGGAGATATTCGTCAGGATCGTCGGCTCAAAGAAGCTCCCGTCGCGCTGCACCGGTTTACCACCATAGTGTAACGTCGCGCCCTTTTTCACCGCCTCATTGACCTGTTTTGTCAGCGTTTCGAGCGCATCTTTAGACGACAGTGGCCCAAGCGTGGTGCTTTCATCCAGCGGGTCGCCAATTTTCACCTGCTTAAAGGCGTCGGTGAATTTGCTCAGGAAGGCATCGGCAATTTTCTCATGCAGGATAAAGCGCTTCGCTGCGGTACAGACCTGACCGGCGTTGTTAAGTCGCGCGTTCACGCCTGTCTTCACCGCTTTATCAAGATCCGCGTCGTCCAGCACCACGAAAACATCATTACCGCCCAGCTCAAGGGTGGATTTCTTGATGTGCTTCGCCGCCTGCGCGGCCACCACGCTGCCCGCTTTTTCGGAACCGGTCAGCGCGGCCCCCTGTACGCGGTCGTCAGCGATGATGTTCGCCACCTGCTCAGACGAGATAAAGAGGTTGGTCCATGCCCCTTCCGGCGCCCCTGCCTCACGCACCAGATGAGCAAAGGTTTCGGCACAGTGCGGCACGATGCTGGCATGTTTAGCCAGCACCGGGTTACCCGCCGCCAGGTTAGGTGCCAGAACACGCATCAGCTGATAATACGGGAAATTCCACGGTTCCACGGCCATCAGCACGCCGATGGGGTGATGCTCCACCCACGCTTCTCCGAGTTCAGACGGGTACTTCACCGAGGCCAGGAACTGCTTCGCGTTATCGGCATAGTAGCGGGCGATTTGCGCGCATAGCTTCACCTCACCGCGGCTTTGTTCGATGAGCTTACCCATCTCCTGACTGGCAATTTTAGCCAGCTCCTCGGTGCGTTCGTCGATCAGGTCAGCAAGCTTATGCAGCACCGGCAGGCGCTGTTCAATGTCGCCTTTCGCCCACTGCGAATGGTAAAGGGCGTCGGCCGCTTTCAGCGCCGCTTCGATATCCGCGTCGGTATGAGAGGGATATTCTTTGATGAGCTGGTTGGTGGCAGGATTTACTGTCTGATAAGCCATATCGAATCTCCATGTTTTACCGCTTAGGGTAGTAAGGGTAGACAACATGACGGGTGATGGACGTAAAGTTGGGTATATCCGGAAGGTTCTTAGTAGGGCCAGGGCATGGTATAAAAATGTTCCTGACAGGAGCGCCTATGACCCATACCCGACACATCCGCCAGACCTTTAACCGCCTTCCGGGCCTTGAGCTGCGCAGCACGTGGCAGAGTACCGTGGCGTATAAACGTCATTGTCACCCCCAACTCTCGATTGGCGCGATAGTGGAAGGCCAGACCTGCTGCCGGTGCAATGACACGCAGTACATCCTCCACCCCGGCGATCTCATCGTGATCCCGGCGCATGTGCCGCACAGCTGCAACCCCGTTTCGGGCCAGCCCCGCAGCTATCATATGCTCTATATCGACACGGATTATCCCCTGGCAGAACAGGTCATACGCGACAGCACGTTGTTTGCTCTTTACCAGAACGTTGTTGAGAACATGTCGGCTAATTCCCTGAACATGCTGATTTCTGCCCTTCCGCGCTGCGCCAGCCGCACGGGTGAATTACGCTCAACCAGCCAGCACATTCAGCAGGCGTTTCTTGCCGATTTAACCAGCCCGCCGTCACTCGACGACCTTGCCCACCGCTTCTCGCTGCGCAAAGAGACGCTGATCCGCACCTTCAGGCAGGACACTGGCCTGACGCCGGGCAGCTTTCTCAACATCTCCCGCGTGGAATACGCCAAAGCGCGGCTGCGTGCCGGGGATGATATTGCCGATGTCGGCTACCAGAGCGGATTTGCCGATCAGAGCCATTTTCATAAGACCTTTGTGAGCTATACCGCCGCCACGCCGCGCCAGTACGCCACGGGCCGATCAATATCGGACAATAAATAGCGTTTGCATCGCCGTAGTCTGACCTCGGTTTTTTACACAGAGGTTGCTATGGAACTGTTATTCCCTTCCGCTTTTCTCGCTCTGGCGCTGGCGCATTTTGTCGCCCTGTTAAGCCCGGGCCCGGATTTCTTCCTGCTGGTGGGCTACGCGGCGCGCTACCGGGTCCGCGGCAGCGCCGGGCTGTGCCTCGGCATCGCCGCGGGCAACGGGTTGTATATCCTGCTGGTGATTATCGGCTGGAGCGCGCTGCGCCAGTTTACGTGGCTGTTTACCCTTATCGAGCTTTGCGGGGCGCTGTATCTGCTGTGGATCGGCTCGCATCTGGTGCGCAGCCGCCCGCAAGCGCTGGCGCTGAATGAAACCCACCAGCGCTTCCCCTCACTGCGTAAACAGATCCTGCTGGGGCTCGGCTCGGCGTTATTAAATCCAAAGAACGCCCTGTTCTATCTGGCGCTGATGACGGCGCTACTGGGGCCAAACGTCACGCTGCTTCAGCAGGCGACCTGCGGCGTCTGGATGGTGATGGTAGTGCTGGTGTGGGATCTGGCGCTGGTATCACTGATGGGGCTGCCCGCGGTGCAACAGAGGCTCAGCCGTTCGCTGTGGCTAATTGAGCGGGCGGCGGGGGTTGTACTAATGGGGTTTGGCGGGTGGGTACTGTGGCGGCTGCTGGAGCTGATAAGCTGAAATAAGGGGCAGCCCAACGCTGCCCGTGGTTTATTTTTTGTTTTGATCGCGCAGCATCGCTTCACGCAATATGGCGTTTAGCCGCGTCTGGTAACCCTTTCCAGGCCGTTTCAGCCACTCCATCACGTCGGCGTCAATGCGTACAGATGCCTGCGTTTTAAGTGGCCGATAGAACTTCCCTCGCACCGCCCCGGACCACTGTTTATCGTCCGTGGCAGGAATATCGCTGTAATCGATTTCTGCTTCTGGTTTTTCAGCTAATGCTTTTAGCTCAGCGTCACGACGAGCGCTAACCTCAGGCGAACTACCTCGTTTATGTTTAACGATGCTCATAACGGTTCCTCTCTTTACGGTCCGCCTTACGTGCGCTAATGATACGAATAATTTCGCCTCCGCTTTCGAAACGTACCGTATGTGCGACCAGGATAACAATGACGCCTTGCACAAGGCCGATGGTTTGCCAGCGAAACTCACCGTTCTCATAGCGATCCTGAACAGACAAATGATAAGGATCGTCGAAAACCAGAACCGCATCCTCAAAGCGTATGCCATGTTTTTGCTGGTTACTTTTCGCCTTATCGCTATCCCACTCATACTCCGTTGGCATAGTGTACCCTTCCCTGATTGTATATACAAAAAAGCATATACAAACTGCGCAAGGATTAAACCCATTAAGCAAAAGCGGTGTTTAATTTCGGAAGGCAGATTCCAGAAGCGAAGATGGTGTAACGCTCCCGTCTTTGCACTTTCCCCCCGTCTCCCTCTATCCTTAACCCATGGAAAAAATTGCTGAACTCAAACGCGCCAAGCTGCTGGCGCTGTCGCTGCTGCTGATTGCCGTCGCGGCGTTTATCACTACCCTGTTTCTGCCGCAAACCTTCTGGGTGCGCGGCGTGAAGGCCATTGCCGAGGCGGCGATGGTTGGTGCGCTGGCGGACTGGTTTGCGGTCGTCGCGCTGTTTCGCCGGGTGCCCATTCCGTTTATCTCGCGCCATACGGCGATTATCCCGCGCAATAAAGACCGGATTGGCGATAATCTCGGCCAGTTCGTGCAGGAGAAGTTTCTCGACACCCAGTCGCTGGTGGCGCTGATCCGCCGTTATGAGCCGGCGCAGATGATTGGCACCTGGTTTAGCAAGCCCGACAATGCCCAGCGTGTCGGACAGCATCTGATTCAGGTGATGGGTGGTTTTCTTGAGCTGACCGACGACGGGCGTATTCAGCGCCTGCTCAAACGCGCGGTGCATAAGGCCATCGACAAGGTCGATTTCACCGAAACCAGCGCAGTGATGCTGGAGAGCATGACCAAAAACAACCGGCATCAGGTACTGCTGGACGCCATCATCAACCGCCTGATCACCCTGATTCAACGCGATAGCACGCGGGAATTTATTTCAGACCAGATCGTCCACTGGCTTAAGACCGAGCATCCGCGCAAGGCGATGGTGCTGCCCACCGAGTGGCTGGGCGATCAGAGCGCGGAGATGGTGTCAAACGCGCTGAATACCCTGCTGGACGACGTCAGTCATGACCGCACCCACCAGATCCGCCAGGCGTTCGACCGCGCCACGCTGAAGCTTATCGACAACCTGAAAAACGATCCGGAGATGGCCGCAAAGGCAGAGAACATCAAGCATTACCTGAAGAACGACGACGCGTTTAACCGCTATCTGGGTGAGATGTGGGCTGACCTGCGCCAATGGCTGAAGGCGGATATGCAACGTGAGGATTCCCGCGTGAAGCAGCGCATCGCCAACGCCGGGCAGTGGTTTGGCGAAACGCTGCTCGGTGACGACAGCCTGCGGGCATCGCTCAATGAGCACCTCGAGCAGGCGGCGCACCGCGTAGCACCGGATTTCGCGGCGTTTCTCACCCGTCATATCAGCGACACGGTAAAAAGCTGGGACGCCAAAGATATGTCCCGCCAGATCGAGCTTAATATCGGCAAAGATCTGCAGTTTATCCGCGTCAACGGCACCCTGGTGGGCGGGACGATTGGCCTGATCCTGTTTTTACTTTCGCAACTGCCCGCCGTGCTTGCGCATTACTCCGTTTTGGGTGGTGCAATGACGTAGCGCGTCGCCTCAAAGCGATTGAGGATTAAGTGCACCAGAAACACCATCGTCAGCGTCGCCACCAGAGAAAAGGTCACCGAGGTGATGCGGTAGAGATCGCTGAACACCAGGTCGCTGTCCGGGTGCATGTTCTGACCGAACATAATCCCGATGGTGGTGATGCTGGCAAACCCAACGCCGGCTCCCACCTTCTCCATCACATGCAGACGCGCACCAAACGCCAGCCCGAGGCCGATAAGCGGCATCATCAGTAGCATGTGGCTGCTGTGATCGTAGAGGATAAGCTGCACCACCAGAATATAGAGACAGCCCAGCACCACGCCAGCCACGCGCCAGATAGAGCTCATCACCGCGCCGCGATAGTGCATCGGGAACAGAATCAACACACCGGCCATCAGCGCCGAAAGCGAATCGCTTAAATCGCTTATCTGGAAGATGACAAAAATCATCGTCGCAACGGTGCCGGAGAGCAGAGACTCGTGTCGCACGCGGGCATCATCTTTCTCAATCAGCGGCGGCGGCTTGCGCGGTTCAACGTCCGGCAGGAGGTAGTTCATCAGCGCGCTCAGGCATACCGCCATCACACTCGCTTCAATGTTGGAAAACAGCAGCGTGTGCCAGTCGGTGGTGGGATAGCTCATAAAGTTGAGCATCACGCTCTGACACACCACGCCCATCGACCCGAACAGGAACAGCGGCCCCTTACTCATAAAGCGAAAACGCATGACATACAAGGCAAAAACTACCAGCGTCATGATCACCGGCCACTGGGACAGATAGCCGATGATAATCACCATTTCGACGCAGTTTAGCGATGCGCTGAAGATAAACTGCTTCGCCACATGGCGGTTAAAGACCGGCACCAGCGACAGCAGCATGATGGGGTAGACCACATAAAACACGCCGTAGCTGGTGTTATAGAAACTTGAAATACTCAGCGCGATCATCCCGGCAAAGACGATGCGCAGGGTCTGGCGAAAGTCATTGGCCGTATAGACGATGTTGCCGTGCGGGGTAAAGACCCGCGCCAGCGTGCTAATAGACATAGTGGAGCAGGCTCACCAGGTGGATTTGCATCCCGGAGAAGAAGCGCGCAAACGGCCCTTCGCTGTTGTAGAGCTGCACGGTGGCACGAGCGCCGGTCGGGAGCGGTTTCGGCAGCGTCTCATCCAGCGCCACGTGAATGCGCATTCGCTGAGCGTCGCGCACCCAACGGTTGGAGGTTTCCGGCGCGGACAGTTCGCCGCTCACCGCCTCCTGTCCGGCAAGGATCCCCGCATCGCTGCTGGTCACGTGGGCGCGGAAAACCTGTCCCGGAAAGGCGTCAAATACCACGGCGGCATCGGTCCCCTGATGGGTATGGCGCAGACTCTTCTCACGAAAATCGGCCACAATATCGGTCTGATTATTCACCAGCGCCAGCGCCGCCGAGCCGGACGAGGCATAAAACCCGGGGCTCAACTGCAGGTTGCTGACCGTACCATCCGCCTGGGCGTAAACCTTCGTCCAGCCGAGGTTCAGCTCCGCCTCATCCAGCGCGTTACGGTATTTTTGCAGCGTCACGTTGCGGTGCTCTTCCCGCTCGCCGCGCTGGATGCGCAGATTATGGATGTTCGCCTGAATCGAGCTCACGGACTGCTCGCTGCTCTGCCAGGTGGTACGGACCTTATCCAGATCCGCCTGCGAGACGTTCTGTAACGTGCTCAGCTTCTGGTAGCGGTCAAAGGTCACTTTGTCGTTACGCGCGGTCAGCACGGCGGTTTTCAGGCTGGCCTGGGCGGCGGCGATCTGCGCGTCCAGCTGTTCATTGGACAGGCGTGCCTGCTCAAGCGCGATTTGCGCCGCTTCCACTTTATTGCGAAACGGCGTGTCATCCAGCTCAAACAGCAGGTCGCCCCGCTTCACCTGGCTGTTGTTGTGTACGTGCACAGCCGACACATACCCGGAGACGCGCGGAGAAACCGGCGTCACCACGCGCATGACGGTGGAGTCCGGCGTCAGCGGGATCCAGATATCGGCGACGACAAAGTAGACAAACATCAGCAGGAAAGAGGCAATACTCACCCTTACCCAGCGGGCAAACTTTTGTTCAGGAGTCATTATTTTTCGGTCTTGTTATCTTCTTCGCGGATTGTCCGCAAATTGCAGGCGATTTGATTCAAGGTGGCGCTGAAAATTTCGATATGCTCAGGCGCGATGTTTTGCGATACGCGCGTCTGGTACGTCTCAATCACCTGGGTGAGCCTTTTTAGGATGGCTTTTCCCTCAGGCGTCAGCGTCAGAAGCCGGATGCGCTTGTCATAAGGCGATACGGTGCGCAGCAGGTATCCCTGCTTTTCCAGCTGTGTCAGGGTGCGCATCAGCGGCGGCAGTTCAATGCCCTGCACCTCCGCCAGCTCACTCACCGAGACGTTATCCCCCAGTTGATGAAGCTGCATCATTACCGTCCAGCTCGACTGGGTTAACCCGGTATCGAGAATGGCGTCGTCAATAACGGCGCGCCACTGGCGCACAATCATCGCCATCCGCATGCCCATCGGCCTGCGGCAAAACAGTTGTTCTTCACTCATGGGGGGAACCTCTCGAAACACGTCGTCAAGATAATAGTTATCAGGGTAAGTATCAAGAAACGCGAGGCGAAAGAGCAGGAATTGCGAAAGGATATCTCCCTCTCCCGGCGGGCTGAGGGTTCCCCATACAATAATGCCTGCACGGAGGACCCCCTCTCCCTTAAGGGAGAGGGTTGGGGTGAGGGTACAGCCCGTAGCGGAGTTTAGCGGCTAAAATGTCGGGTAATGGCGCCCTTCCCCGAAGCCGTAAGCACCACTTCCCGATACCCCGCTACCCGCTGGATCCAGCCCTTGCTTTCCAGATGCATGAGCAGCGCTGCACCGGCTTCACCGCCCAGATGAAACCGCCGCTCGCTCCAGTCCAGACAGGCGCAACAGGCCTTTCGCCGGGGATGGGTGCTTAACGGGATACCGAGTTTCAGAAACTGCTCCCGGCCATACAGCGTCAATGCTGAACCGTCTGGCTCCAGCCAACTTTCGGCCTGCATGAAATCGTAGATCTGCACCGCCACCGCGCCCGCCAGATGGTCGTAGCAGGTGCGGGCTTCACGCAGGGCTTTTGGCGCGCTGGTTTCCGGCGGAGAAATGCGGTGCCACGACAGCCCCATCATCTGCTCCACCAGCTCCGCTACGTCATACCCTGCCAGGCGATAATAGCGATGGCGCCCCTGCGACAGGCAGGTAATGAGCTTTCCGTCCAGCAGTCGCGCAAGGTGCCCGCTGGCGGTAGACGGTGCCACATCCGCCGCCGCACTCAGCTCGGTGGCCGTCCACGCCCGCCCGTCCATCAGCGCACAAAGCATTTTCACGCGCGACGGATCGGCCATTGCGGCTGCTACTGCGGCAATGGCCTGCTCCAGCGCTGCGCTGTTATCTGGCGGTAAGCTCGTCTTTAACATAGGTTGCCCAGGGTTCGGTGATTGCTGCGGCCAGCTTATCATTATCCGTCAGCAGAATAAGGTGATTAGCGTGGTCGCTGTACTGGGTAAGAATAGACACCCCGCGAGCCGCCAGTGCAGCAGCTATCTCCCCCAGCTCGCCGGGGCGTTCCTGCCGCAGTTTTCTGATGATGGGCCGACGAACCGCTTTCAGGTTAAATCCGGCCTCAAGCAGAACATGGCGGGCTTTTTCGCCGTCTTCCACCAGAAAATGCGCCTCAACGCCGAATACGCCACCGCCTTCCAGTCCAATCCCCTTACTGCCCAACAGCTGACCAAAGCGTGCCAGTTCACCCGGCGTATCGTTAAAAATCACATGAACATCATACATCCGCGTGCCCTCCGTTTTCGGCGCTGTATTCCCGCACCAGCTGTGCCACCCGAATGCGGTAGTACGTAAAAATCGACTCCCGCCCCTCGGCCTGCACGGCCTGATGAAAAACGTTCTGCTTCCAGTTGCGGATAGCCTCTTCGTCCCGCCACCAGGAGAGCGAGAGAATTTTGCCGTCGTTGGTCAGGCTCTGGAAACGTTCGATATCGATAAAACCGTCAATATCCGCCAGCAGGGGTTTAAGTTCGGCCGCGAGCTGCAGGTAGCGCGCCTGATGCGCCGGCGCGGCTTTGGCTTCGAAAATGACTGCGATCATGAAGGTCTCTCCGTTGTGATGGTGTGAAGAGAATGCAGGACAGATGACAAGGATGCTTCGGTATGGAGCGAAGTGTTGTGCCGGATGGCGCTGCGCTTATCCGGCCTACGGTTTTTGTAGGCCCGGTAAGCGTAGCGCCACCGGGCAGGGTTTAACCCACAATCGACTTCGGCTCCATAAACGCCCCAATTCCCCATTCGCCCATCTCGCGTCCCACGCCGGAGTGTTTAAACCCGCCAAACGGGGCTTTTGGCTCATGCGCGAGGGTGTTTACCAGCACGCGCCCGGAAACAATCTGCTGCGCCACGCGACGCGCACACCCGGTGTCACGCCCCAGCACCATCGCGCTCAGGCCGTACTCGGTATCGTTGGCAATCGCGACAGCCTCCGCCTCGTCCTGATAAGGAATAATGCACAGCACCGGGCCAAAAATTTCCTCACGCGCGATGGTCATCTGGTTGTTCACATCAGTAAACAGCGTCGGGCGCACAAACCAGCCGTCCCGCGTCCCGTCCGGTCGCCCTTCGCCGCCCGCCAGCAGTCGCGCGCCTTCGTCGAGCCCTTTGCGAATATATCCCTGCACCCGCAGCCACTGCTTTTCGCTGACCATCGGGCCAACCTCTGTCGCGCTTTCGCGCGGGTCGCCGGATTTCACCGCCGTCACCGCCTGCGCCAGGGCGATTTCCATCTCGGCCTTGCGCGACTGCGGCACCAGAATACGCGTACCGGCCACGCACGCCTGCCCGCTGTTCATAAACCCGGCCTGAATCACCAGCGGGATCGCCCGTGCAAGATCGACATCATCCAGCAAAATCGTCGGCGATTTACCGCCTAGCTCCAGCGTGACGCGCTTAAAACCCTCCGCCGCGTTACGAAGGATCGCTTTGCCGATATTCGTCGACCCCGTAAACGAGATTTTTGCCACGTCCGGGTGGCGGCTAATGGTCTCCCCCACCGTCTCACCGCGCCCGGTGATGATATTAAACACGCCCGCTGGCAATGCGGCATCACGCAGCGCCTCGGTGATGATCTGCGTTTGCAGGGCGCTCATTTCGCTGGGTTTGATCACCGCCGTGCAGCCCGCCGCGAGCGCCGCCGCCAGTTTGCCGCAGATAAACCCCGCATCGCTGTTCCACGGCGTGATCAGGCCCGCTACGCCTAGCGGCGTCATCTGCACCGATGCCTCCCCCGCTGAAAATGAAAATTCAAACGCCTCCAGGGCCTCAATCGCCTGGGCTATGACATCGGCCGGATAACTGGCCATCCACGCCGAGCGCGCGGCCGGTGCGCCGTACTCTTCGATTATCGCCTCCAGCAGCTGATCATGACGGGCGGCAACAGCGGCATGCATACGTGTTAACGCAGCAATCCGTTCCTGTGTTGTGGTTTGCGACCACGCCGGAAACGCCGCTTTGGCGGCCGCAACGGCGCGTTCAGCGTCGACCTCATCTGCCAGACGCACCTGCCCTATGACCTGTGCCGTCGCCGGGTTGTATAAATCAAAACGCTCGGTGCCGTGCGGGGTAATAAATTCGCCGTTGATAAAAATCTGTTCGATGTGGTGCATATAAACCTCCTCAGGCTGTGTGGACACAGTCTGGCACGACTACTCCGTTGCGATAATCCACGCTATGCTGCAAGGGTTGTTTCGATTTTCAGGATAATCTATGCATCGTTCAGGTTTGACAGAGCTGGAAGTGGTGATGGCGGTGGTACGACGCGGCAGCTTTCGCGGTGCCGCCCAGGAGCTGGGTATGTCCGCCACGGCGGTGAGTAACGCCATCGCCGGGCTGGAGAGCCGCCTCGAGACGCGTCTTTTTAACCGCACTACCCGCAGCGTGGCGCTCACCGACGCCGGGCAGCGTTATGTGGCGCGCATCGGTCCGGCGCTGCAGGAAATTCGTCAGGCCGGGGAAGAGATCCACAGCGACACCGGCGAACCTGCAGGCACCCTGCGCCTGAACGTGCCGAACAATATTGGCTCCCTGTTTCTGGACCAGCTGCTGATCGACTTTATGATCCGCTACCCGAAAATGCGCGTGGAAACGGTGAGCGAGGCGCGAATGATCGATATCGTCGCCGAAGGCTACGACGCCGGGATCCGCCTTGAAGAAGCAGTGCCGCAGGACATGATCGCCGTACCGCTGACCGGAGAGATCCGCCAGCTCGTGACCGCCACACCGGACTATTTTGCCCGCCACGGTATCCCGCAAACGCCGGAGGATCTGCTGTTGCATCAGGGGATCGGGATGCGCATGGCCCACGGTGGGATCTACCGCTGGGAGCTGGCCCGTCGGGGAGTCCAGTATGCGCTGGCCGTGCCGCCGCGTTTTGCGACATCCGATCTTTTTGCCTCGATCCGCGCGGTCAAAGCGGGGCTGGGGATTGGCTTTTTACCGGAACTCTATATCCGTGATGAGCTGAAAAGCGGGGAACTGGTGAGCGTGTTAAACGACTGGACGCAGCCGTTTGCCGGGCTGCGTCTTTACTATCCAGGCCATCGCCACGTCCCGCCAGGGTTGCGGGCGCTGGTGGCGATGATCCGCGAGCGCGGGATTATTCCAGGTTAGCCTTGTTCAGTCCGTAAGCTGCGTCCAGCGAGCCGGGGGCCATGCGCGAGGTAATGCCTAAACGGTTCCAGGCGTTGATCGCCACGATGGCGAAGTTCAGCTCTGAAATCTCCACGTCAGAAAAGTGTTCCGCCACGCTGCGGTACAACGCGTCGCTCACCCCGTGAACGCCAATCTGGGTCAACGCTTCGGCGAAGGCCAGCGCCGCTTTCTCGCGAGCGCTGAACAGCGGAGATTCGCGCCAGGCCGCCAGGTGGTAAAGGCGCAGTTCGCGCTCCCCGGCAATTTTGGCCTCTTTGGAGTGCATATCCAGACAGAAGGTACAGCCGTTCAGCTGGGAAACGCGAATGTCGATCAGGTGCTTCAGCGCCGGGTCGATAGAGGTTTTCGCCACTTCCATGCTCAGGGCGGACAGCGCGTTGGCAAGGGCTGGAGTGACTTTATGGTGGTTTACGCGAGTGCTCATTGTCTTTCCTCTTATTTACACGGTATGTGTCATGCGATGAGGACAATCTACGCGGGTCATGACATAGTAAAAAGATACAAAAAACATAAAATGAGGTAGGACATGAAGCCGGGCTATCACGACATTTACACCCGCTATCGCGACAACATTACGCGCGGCGTGCTGAAGCCTGGCGATAAGGTGCCCGCCATTCGCGTACTGGCCGAAGAGCTCAAGGTGGCGCGCAAAACCGTCGAAACGGCGTATGCTATTTTAATCGGCGAAGGGTACCTGGTGAGCCAGGGCGCACGCGGCACGCGGGTCAATCCCGATCTCTTGCTGCCCGCGACGCCGGCTCCAGCGGATCACACCACCGGTACACTCCCGGCATCGCTTATCAGCCAGCGTGAACGAGCGGGTTTTCTGCGCCCCGGCATTCCCTCCCTCGACAGCTTCCCCTATAAAAAATGGTTACTGCTGGCAGGCCAGGCGACGCGCTCGATGCGCCCGGAAGAGATGCTCAATCCGCCGGTGCTGGGCTGGTATCCCCTGCGCCAGGCCATCGCCCGCTATCTGAATATCTCCCGCGGGCTCTCGTGTACCGCCGAACAGGTGTTGATCACCAGCGGCTACAGCGGCAGTCTGCGCCTGATCCTCGATACGCTCGCCAGCCGCAGCGACAAAGTGGTGTTTGAAGACCCAGGCTATTTCATGGGCCAGCAGCTGCTTAAGTGGATTGTGCCACGTCTGCACACCGTGCCGGTCGATCGCTGCGGCATCGACACGGAGTACCTGTTGCACCATCACCGCGACGCCCGTTTTGCTATCGTGACGCCCTCTCACCAGAGCCCCCTGGCGGTAACGCTCTCTCTGCCGCGTAAACAGCAGCTTCTCGACTGGGCGAGCCAGAACGGGGCGTGGATTATTGAAGATGATTACGACGGAGAATTTCACTATACCCGCAAGGTGCTGCCGTCGCTGAAAAGCCTCGATCGCCATGATCGGGTGATCTTTATGGGCACTTTCAGTAAAACCATTATGCCCTCCTTACGCATGGGCTACATCGTGATGCCCGCCAGCACGGTTGAGGCATTTACCGACTGCGCGGACATCGTCGCCAGCGGCCAGCCGGTGTTGACGCAAAAAATCCTCACCACCTTTCTCAACGAGGGCCATTTTTTCCGTCATCTTAAGAAGATGCGCGCCCTGTACCAGACCCGCCGGGAGTGGATGATTGCCGCCCTGCGTGAAGTATATGGCGATCTGTTTTTCACCGAGCAGAACGACGGCGGAATGCATATCGTGGCGTTTCTGGCGAAAGGCAGCAACGATCGGGAGGTGGCGTGCTGCTGGCAAGCGCAGCAGCTGCAGGTGAATGCCCTTTCAGAGTGGTATCGCGGGTCGGGCAAACGTTACGGGCTGGTGATGGGCTATAACAACGTGCGGTCATATCAGGAGGCGGTGGATTTGCTGGAAAGACCGAAGCGGCAGACACTTACGCTGTTGAGCTAAACATCGCCCGGTGGCGCTACGCTTACCGGGCCTACGGGATCGAGTAGGCCGGGTAAGGCGCAGCCGCCACCCGGCGGCGACGTGTCTCACACATCATACCGCGACAATCCAACGTCCTTGAGCTGCTCGTCGCTCATCTGGCTCAGAATGCGGCGGGTACGGTTGACGCGATACCAGTTACGCAGCGTTTTCGCTACCCACACAAACGCGATAAACGGACGTTTTGAACGATTTTCGTAGAATTCCATGATGCTCTCCTCACCGTGTCAGTGGGGCTATGATCGTGGAAAACGGCTTTAGCAATACAGACTCAAAAACAACTTTTGTTTAACATACAGATCCGCTAAAACGGTATCTGCATGCCGTTTTTTGCGGCAATCTGTACTGGTTTTGTAATCTGTATGGTGACAACAAAGGATACAGCATGACGCGCTACCAACATCTGGCCAATCTACTGGCAGAACGCATTGAACAAGGGCTGTATCGCAGCGGTGAACGTCTGCCGTCGGTACGCGCGCTGAGCCAGGAGCACGGCGTGAGCATCAGCACCATACAGCAGGCCTATCAGATCCTCGAAAACCTGCAGCTCATCACTCCCCAGCCGCGTTCCGGCTATTTTGTGTCTAAGCGCAAGGCCCAGCCGCCGGTGCCGGCCATGACGCGCCCGGTGCAGCGCCCGGTGGACGTCACCCAGTGGGATGAGGTGATGATGCTGCTGGATGCCCGCGCCGACAAAGAGATGATCTCCTTTGGCGGCGGTTCGCCAGACGTTAACCAGCCGAGCCTGAAGCCCCTGTGGCGTGAGATGAGCCGCATCGCACAGCACAACCCCGCCGAAATGCTGAGCTATGACGTACTCGACGGCCGCCTTGAGCTGCGCGAGCAGATCGCCCGGCTGATGCTCGACGGGGGCTCCACCGTGGCGGCGAACGAGATTGTGATCACCAACGGCTGCCACGGCGCGCTCTCCATCGCCCTGCTGTCGGTCTGTAAACCAGGAGACATTGTGGCGGTGGAGTCGCCGTCGTTCCACGGCACCATGCAGATGCTGCGCGGGTTTGACATCAAGGCGATAGAAATTCCGACCGATTCGCAAACCGGGATCAGCATTGAGGCATTAGAGCTGGCGCTGGAGCAGTGGCCCATCAAAGCGGTCATCCTGGTGCCCAACTGCAATAATCCGCTTGGGTTTATCATGCCGGAGTCGCGTAAGAAGCAGGTGCTGGCCCTGGCCCAGCGGCACGATATCGTGATCGTCGAGGATGATATCTACGGCGAGCTGGCGGCGGAATACCCGCGCCCGCGGACCATTCACTCCATGGATATTGATGGCCGCGTGATCCTCTGCAGTTCGTTTACCAAAACCGTGGCGCCAGGGTTACGCGTCGGCTGGATTGTGCCGGGACGCTACTACGACCGGGTGATGCACATGAAATACGCCGCGGGCGGGTTTAACGTGCCGGGCACGCAGATGGCGGTGGCGGCGTTTATCCGCGACGGCCATTATCATCGCCACGTGCGCCGTATGCGCCAGATTTATCAGCAGAATATGGAAACCTATACCTGCTGGGTACGGCAATATTTTCCGGCAGACATATGCGTGACGCGCCCGCAGGGCAGTTTTTTGCTGTGGGTGGAGCTACCGGAGAAGGTCGACATGGTGTGCGTCAGCAAGCAGCTGTGCCGGTTGAAGATCCAGGCCGCGGCCGGGTCGCTGTTTTCCGCGTCCGGGAAGTACCGCAACTGCCTGCGGATTAACGTGGCATTACCGCCGACGGATAAGCATCGCGAGGCATTGAAGAAGATGGGTGAAGCGATTGTGATTGCGATGGAGGAGGGCTAGTGCGGCCTGATGCCCTCACCCCGGCCCTCTCCCACAGGGAGAGGGAGAAAACCGCCGTTGTAGGCCCGGTAAGCGCAGCGCCACCGGGCAACAGGCCGCACTACTCGTCGAAATACCAGTACCCCTGGTTAATCAGCCCGGTGAGCTCCTCGACAAACGCCGGGTTGTTCAGCGCATCGCCCAGCTCGGCCTGGCCCAGCTCAGTGTAGCGGCACAGCGCGTCCGCCGCCTTCGCGTCGACTGTCTCGAGCTGTTCACTGTTGATAAAGAAACTGCCGTTGATATTCAGCACGCGCAGGCCGCTCAGACGAGACAATCTCTCCCCGCCCTGCAGCGCGTCCAGCACCTCCTCGGGCGCATACGGTGGCTCGGCGGCGGCGATATCCAGCTCGTGACGTGGCGTGGAGACAAAGCTGCCGAACCATTTTGTGAAATCATCCGGCTTACCGATCATGTCGATCATCATCTGGCGAATGCGATCGAGCTCGTACTGCTCAATGCGCCCAGGGTGTTCGCGGCAGGTCAGATCCGGATCGCTGTAATGCTCTCCGCCCAGATCGTTTTCCAGCGCGTAATCGGCAAAGCTGCTGATCAGATCGCGGCCGTTTGGCCCCCGGAAACCCACAGAGTAGTTCAGCGCGGTTTCATGGGTGAAGCCGTCGTGCGGGAATCCAGGTGGAATGTAGAGAATATCGCCGGGCGCCAGATCTTCGTCGATGATCGGTTCAAACGGATCCACGTGCAGCAGCGCCGGATGTGGGCAGAACTGACGCATCGGCAGCTTGTCACCCACGCGCCAGCGACGGCTGCCCATCCCCTGAATGATGAACACATCGTACTGATCGATATGCGGGCCCACGCCGCCGCCCGGCACGGAGAAGGAGATCATGAGATCATCCAGACGCCAGTCCGGCAGCACGCGGAACGGGCGCACCAGCTCCGCCGCCGGCATGTGCCAGTGGTTCACCGCCTGCGCCAGCAGCGACCAGCCGGTTTCGCCCAGGCCGTCAAAGTGCTCAAACGGACCATTGCTGGCCTGCCATTTGCCGTTGAAATGGCTCACCAGACGGCTATCGACCTCCGGCTCCATCGCCAGGCCTGCCAGCTCGTCCGGGGTAATCGGGTCGACAAAATTCGGGAAGGCATTTTTCAGCACAACGGGTTTTTTTTGCCAGTATTTCTCAAGAAATTCCGGCCAGTTCAGGTTCAGTTGATACGCCATGGATAGCACCAGTGAGAGGGGAAACAGGCGCGATTATAGGCAAGAAGGCAGAGGGGGAACTTGTCATGGGTCAAACCAGCACGCGTAGGTCGGGTAAGGCGTAGCCGCCACCCGACACGTACACGGCGTTAAAAACTTAATCCAGCTTCAGATCGTCATAATGGGTAATCAGTTTACCCACAATGCCGTAATCCAGCGCTTCGGCCGGAGACATCCAGAAGTTGCGGTCGGTGTCTTTTTTCACTTTTTCCAGCGGCTGGCCGGTGGCATCAGCGATCAGCTTGTTCACCCGGTCCAGCATGCGGATGATCTCGCGCGCTTCAATCTCAATATCCGTCGCCTGACCGCGCACGCCGCCCAGCGGCTGGTGGATCATAAAGCGGGTGTTTGGCAGCGAGTAGCGATGCTCTTTTTTCGCCGCCAGGAAGATGGTGATCCCGGCGCTCGCCACCCAGCCGGTACCGATCACGTGCACGTCCGGGCGGATGAACTTGATGAAGTCGTGAATGGTATCACCGGCTTCCACGTGACCGCCCTGGCTGTTGATGTACAGTTTGATCGGATCGTTGCTCACGCTTTGCAGTAGGATCAGCTGGGTGATGACTTTCTCTGCCAGCGCCTGGTTGATTTCACCGGAGATAACAATCGAGCGGGATTCCAGCAGCTTCTGCTGCAGTGCGCTCTGTGTCCCTTCCGCTTTATCCTTATCGCCGTCTTTCAGTGTGTAGTGCATTGTTATGTCCTCAGCATTTAGCGCTCAAAACCAGAGTGTAGCCTGTTTTACCCGTGAAAGTCCTCAGGCGCACACAATGCGAATGTCCTGGGCCGCAAACGCGTCGACAACGCCCTGTTCCAGCGCCTCTTCTACCACCAGCACATCAATGTCCTGACACGTCGCCACCACAAAGCGTGCTACGCCGGGAAGTTTGTCTGCCGTCAGGGCCACGATGGTCTGGTTGCTCTGGGCGATAACCGCCTTTTTGAATTCGCAGTCGGCAAAATCAAAGCCAGTGAGTCCCATCTGCGGATCCATCGCGCAGCCGCCAATAAAGGCCTGATCGAAGATAATGCCCTGGATCTGACCCGCGGCCGTGGCGCCCACCGACCCGCCTGATGCCCGTTGGATCTGACCGCCGGTGATGATCACCTCGCACAGGGGATGGCGCAGCAGTTCCGTGGCGATGGCCGGGGAGTTGGTCACCACCGTGACGTTGAGATCCGCCGGGAGCGCTTTCGCCAGCGCCAGGTTTGTTGTCCCCGCGTCAATAAAAATGCACCCGCCCGCCTGAACCAGCGTTGCTGCTTTCTGCGCGATTGTGTGCTTTTCTGCACTTATTTTCTGCTCGCGGCTTAAAAAATTACCCGCATCCGGAAGCTGAAGCACCGCGCCGCCGTAGACCTTTTTGCAATACCCCTCTTTGCTAAGTTCATGTAAATCACGGCGAATCGTGTGCTCGGATACGTTCATCTGGCTCGCCAGCTCGGTACAGACCACCCTTCCGCTCTTCTGAAGGATCTGGCGGATCCGCGCTTGTCGCTGTTCAGGAAAAGCTGCATAATCGAGCATTGAAAGTCCTTTAAAAATTCTAATCGAGTATCAATGCGCATAATGTTGCATAACCGTGCAACACAAACAACGAGGGTTACAATGAATATTGCACATGTCGCACTCTGGACCCGCAGCCTTAAGGCCCAGGTTCAGTTCTGGGAAACGGTGTTTAATGGCCGCAGCAACGCACGCTACGTCAGTAAAAATCGTCCGGGTTTTGAATCCCATTTTATTACCCTTGATGAGGGGCCGACGATTGAGCTGATGACCATTCCGGACCTGCCCGACGCGCCTGCCCACCCGGAATTTATCGGCTGGGCGCATATCGCCATCAACGTCGGCGGAAAAGCACAGGTGGACAGCATGGCGGCACAGGCAAGGGCAAACGGCACGCTGCTTAGCGCCCCGCGGATGACCGGGGACGGCTTCTATGAAGCGGTAATCGCGGACCCGGACGGCAATCGCATTGAGCTTGTCGGTGCATAAAAACAGCGTTTCGTTCCTTCACCGCCCCTGCTCCGGCTCGCTATACTTCATATGGTTATCATATTGTTAAATGATAATGATATTTAATGTGTTAAGATGAAAGTCAGCATAAACAGTCTCTTACGTAACCGAAGGGACGGTTTGCATCCTCGACATTTAAATCAGCACCGGGGCGGTGAATGGAACACATTGTGTATGTGGTTGATGAC
Source organism: Enterobacter cloacae complex sp. 277I4 (assembly GCF_050031465.1). Classification (NCBI taxonomy): domain Bacteria; kingdom Pseudomonadati; phylum Pseudomonadota; class Gammaproteobacteria; order Enterobacterales; family Enterobacteriaceae; genus Enterobacter; species Enterobacter cloacae complex sp. 277I4. Next base: position 600,730 of record NZ_JBLGWC010000001.1, on the reverse strand, counting down.
GATGACGCCGTCAGGCAGTCCGTGACCGGGCTACTGGAATCGGCAGACCTGAACGCTATCGGCTTTTCATCGGCAGAAGCATTTCTTCAGCACCGCTTCGAGGATCTGCCTTCGTGCGTGATCCTCGATATGCAAATGCCCACCATCTCCGGTTTTGAGGTGGCTGATGCCCTCAGGGACAGCGGGCGTGAGATCCCGATTATTTTCCTCACCGGCCACGGCACCATCCCGATGTCGGTTCGCGCCATCAAAGGCGGGGCCTACGAGTTTCTGACCAAACCGGTTGAATCCGCCGCGCTTATCGACGCCATTGAATCCGCGCTCCGGCTGGCGGAAAACAACGCCGTGCGTAACAAAGAGCATTACGCCCTGAAGCAGCGCCATATGTCTCTTACCCCGCGCGAACATGAAGTGCTCCAGCTGGCGATAAGCGGCCTGCTGAACAAGCAGATCGCCGCCGAGCTTGGGGTGAGCGAAATCACGGTGAAAGTCCATCGCCGCCGCGTGATGGAGAAGATGCAGGTGCGCTCCGTGGCAGAGCTGGTCAGGGTCGTGGAACGCCTGAGCAAAAGTCTGCCAACGGAATAGCCGTTACCCTTCCTGTGCCGCAAGCGGCAGCGTAAAGGCAAAGACGGTGCCGTGCGGCTCCCGGCGGCGCGCGCTCAGTTTTCCGCAGTGCCGCTCAATGATGCTGGCGCTGATGGTCAGCCCCATCCCCATACCCTGCGCTTTGGTTGAATAGAACGAGTCAAAAATCTTCTCCAGCCGCTCAGGCTCTATGCCGCTGCCGGTATCGGCTATCTCCACCAGCACTCTCCCTTCTGCATTGCTGGTGCTGATGGTGATGGTGCAAGAGCGATCTTTCACCTCGGCCATCGCCTCTACCGCGTTCATCACCAGGTTGAGCAGCACCTGCTGGATCTGCACGCTGTCGCCGGTGATAAAGCTATCCTGCGCCTGCAAAAGGTAATCGACGCTAATGTGTCGCTGCTCAAGCTCGCTGCGCGACAGCGCGATGATATGGTGGACCAGGTAGTGCAGATCGATGCGTGAGAAGGTCGGATCCTGCTTGCGCGTCAGGGACTGAATGCTGCGGATGATCTCCCCCGCCCGCGCCCCTTCAGCGGCGATCTCCTCCAGCCCTTCGCGCACTTTATCCAGCCGGGCTGGCTCCCGGTTGAGCCAGCGCAGGCTCGCCCCGGCGTTGGAGACGATCGACATCAGCGGCTGGTTGATCTCATGGGCGATCGAAGAGGTCAATTGCCCGACGGTGGTCGCCCGGGAAACGCGCGCCAGATCTGCCTGCGCCACCCGCATCGCATCTTCCGCCGCCCGCTGGCTGGTAATGTCGGTGATGATGCCGTAATACTCGTTCACCTCGCTGCCCACGCCCACCGGATCGCCAATCCCGAGAATATAGCGGGTTGAGCCATCGGTACGGTTAATGCGGAACTCCGCCCGCATGGAGAGCCCTTCGCGTACGCTTTGGGTGACGATGGTACTGATCCGGGCGTAATCATCCTGATGCACAAAGGTCAAAAACTCCGCCATGGAGATCTTCTTTTGCTGTTCAGGCAGGCCGAGGATGCGGGCGTACTCCTCGGAGATAAACATCAGATCCTGCTCCAGCTCCCAGCGCCAGCTGCCGGTGTGGCTGATCTGCTCGCCCAGCATCAGCGAGGTTTGGCTGGATCGCAGCTCTTTCTCCACGCGACGACGCTGGATGTTTTCCGCCAGCAGCTCGGCATACAGGCGCGCCGTCTCCAGCGAAACCGCCGCCTGCGCCCCCAGCAGGCTCACCACGCGGGAGTGCTCGGCGGTAAAGACCTCCGGCATCAGGCGATTTTCCAGGTAGAGCACGCCCACCAGCCGCGCCTGTTTGAACATCGGGACGCACATCACGGCCGCCCCCGAGGTCACGAGATAAGGATCCTGACTGAAGGGGTGGAACTCTTCCGGCTTGCCGGTGCGGATCTCCTGTCCGGTGCGGATCACCGCCGCCAGCACCGACAGCGGCATATCGGTCGCCATCGGGACCTCTTTCAGGATCCGCACCCGCACGCCGTCGGTACTGGTCCACGCGCTGGCCTCGATCTCCGGGATATGGTTGTCGCTCACGCGCAGCAGCAGACCGCGCTGCGCCCCGGCCCGTTCAAGCAGCAGCGTCATCAGGTTTTCAATCAACCGCTCAAGGTTAATTTCTTCAGACAGCGCGCGTGACGCCTTGATCACGCTTTGCAGATCGCGAATCACTTCATTCTGCGCGAAAGCCACCGTGTCGTACGCGCTGGCCTGAGCGGAGCTCAGAAGATGCGGAAAATCCTGCTCAAGCTGGCGCACTTTTGCCTGTGCACCGGCGCGGCCCCAGGCGGCGATCGCCCCGCGGAAGTGGGCGTCCGAGGCGGTCGGATAGCCGCAGGCAAGGGCAAAGCGCCCTGCCAGCTCGTGGGCCAGCGCGTTCAGCGGATTAAAACCGCCCTCCCGCGAGAGGCGCACCGCTTTCTCATACTGCTCAAGCGCAATGCTGTTCATCCCGTCCAGACGCACGATTTCGGCGTAAATCAGCGCCTCTTTGTCGGCAAACGTGCCCGGATTAATCCGCGCCCAGAGGGCGATTTTGTCGTAGTGGGCGTGAATGCTGCGACGGTGATTCGCCGAGAAGGTCTCCGGCGTCAGCTGTCTGGAAAGCGACAGGGCGCTGTAGAGATGGTAATCCAGCAGGTGAATGTGGCCTGGCGCAGACCATGCGAACCAGCCCGCCTGCTCCAGCTCCGCCTGCGCGGCGGCATACTCCCCGCAGGTAAAGTGCGCCATCCCACGGTACAGCCAGTACCAGAACAGCATGGTCGAGGTCTGCTCCGGGGCCTGCTCAGGTGCCGCTGGCAACATCGCTTCAGGGAGTACCTGCGCGGCGCTCCAGGTGCCGATGACCGGCGTACGCAGAAACTCAACGTAGCCGCGCTGGAGCATCAAAATCGTTTCGATGTCCTGGAAGTGGGTTTTACGGACAAAGGCCAGACCGCGATCGATGCTGGTCAGCACCCCGTCCAGATGATCGCCCCGCGAGAGGAAGTTGATCACCTGATGGCAGGCCGCAAAGCAGGCCACCGTCATATCACCGTGAGTGACGGCGGCGGTAAAGCAGGCTTTGGCGCACTCGATGGTGAATGACAGCGGCTGGGTCCAGACGCTGAGCTGATCGAGCGGCAGCAGGGTTTTGGCTTCAAAGGCATCGTAGCCGTGACGGTTTACCAGCTCGCGGGCCAGCGTGCCGTACTGGAAACCAAGGCGATACTCGGCGTAGCGTTGGCCAATCAATACCCCAAACCAGGCCATCGCCGTGGTGGAGGCGCCGGTGATACCGTGGTCGAGGGTCAGGTGCATCATGCGACAGAGCAACAAAAAGTGCAGGCGCGGACAGATAAAGCTGGCGCAAATGCTGGCGCTATACAGCAGGTTCATCACCGCTTCGGTTTGCGGGTTGTCCATCTGCGAGAGCTGGACAAAATGCTGTTGCGGCGCGTCACCCACGCGGTTGCAGAAGTGTTTCCAGGCTTCGTCGCACTCGACGTCTTCCGGGTAGTGGCTGATCTGGATACCAAAAATCCCCAGCCAGCACAGCGCCGCCTCCAGCGCCAGACGGCTGTCGGACTGGCGAATATAGACTTCCACCAGCAGGTTAGCCGCCAGCGCTTTTTCAGTCAGCCCGCCGGGGCAGCCGAGGATCGCGTCACACAGCTCGCGGGTTCGCTCCAGGTGGCCGAGCGCAAATTCACAGCCCGCCTCTTCGATGTCGAGCATAAAGTCAGACACCGTCCCGGCATTGCCCAGCGCTCTGGCGGTCTGAATGTAGCTCAGGGCCGAATGATAATCGCCGGTGCGCTTCGCCCGCCGTGCGGCCAGCAGGCTGAGCTCGCGGAACATCTGGCGCTGCGGCGCAGGCTGAATGCTGTCCAGCGCGGCCGTCACGTGGTGCACGGCGCGGAACAGCAGTTCGTTCCCCGCCGCCTGACGCGCGGCCTCGGCCAGCAGGCTGGCGGTGGTCAGGTGCAGGTGGCTCCTCTCACGCTGATCCAGCAGTGCGAAAGCAGCCTCCTGCACCCTGTCGTGGGTAAAGGCATACGCTTTTTCCGTCAGCACAATCAGCTGCGCCATCACCGCCGGGTGGAGCGCATAACGGATTTCCGCCACCGACATCCCGACCACGCGGCACAGCATCTCCAGCTCGCCCGTGCCGCCAAGACAGGCAATGCTGCCCAGCAGACGACGCGTCTCGTCGGGCATCTCTTCGAGCTTTTCCAGCACCAGGGTGACGACATTTTCGGTGTAATGCCGGGCGCGGATCGCCTGCAGATCGTACTGCCATTTGTCCTGATACTTGTTATGCACCACCAGCCCGTCATCAACAATGCGGCGGAAAAACTCATGCACGAACAGCGGGTTGCCGCCGGTTTTTTCGTGGATAAGCGTGGCGAGGTCGGTTGTTGTGGCGCTGCGCACGCGAAACAGCGTGCCCAGCCAGCGTGCTACCGCCTTCACCGTCAGCGGCTGCGGGATAATCTCGATGGCGTGTTGCGCCGACGCCGGCAGGCTCGCGAGCTGCTGCTGTAACGCGGGATCGGACAACGAGGCGATGTCCCGGTGCGCCACCACCAGCAATAGCGGAATGGCACCGCAGGTACCCAGTAAATGCTTCAGCGTTTGCAGGCTGGCGGCGTCGCTCCACTGCAGATCGTCAAGCAGCAAGACCAGCGGACAGCCCTGCGAGGCAAAGGTTTTAACCAGCGCCAGCACCATATGGCTGAAGCGGGCCCGGGCATCAATGGAAAATGTATCTGCCGAGAAGCGAGGTTTACTCTCCAGCAGCAACCCCAGCTCGGGCACCAGGCTGACAGCCAGCTCTTCATATCCTTCCAGGGCGCGCGAGAGGCGGATTTTCCACTTCGCCACCTCTTCCGCGGGCAGCCCGAGCAGGTGCAGCGTCAGGGTGCGAAACGCCGAGCTTAATACCCCGTAGGGTAACGTCGGCGAAAACTGATCGACCTTGCCCACCGCCAGCAGCACCCTGCGCTGCTGCAACGTTTTTAACGCCGTGGCGATGATCGAGGATTTACCGATCCCCGACGGCCCGCCGATCGTCACCAGCTCCGGCACAATGTTTTGCCCCACCCGCTCAAACGCGGCGATGACGTCGTTTGCCTGCGGATGCGCCGCAAACAGGGAGTCCGCCAGATGGATCGCCGGCGTCCGGTCCTGCTGGCCGGGCGTAAAGGCGACGATCTCGCCTTCGGAGGTTAACGTCGCCTGACAGCGTCGAAGATCGGCAATCAGCCCGTCGACGGTCTGGTAGCGGTTATCGGGTTGCTTCTCCAGCAGCTTGAGGATGATGGTCGACAGCATGTCGGGCACATCGGGGCGCAACACGGCGGGAGAAAGCGGCTCAGAGGCAATGTGGTAATGCGCCCAGTTGGTCTGCTCGTTCTCGCCGAGCTCAAACGGCAGGCGTCCGGTCAGGAGCTCATAAAGCACAATGCCCAGGCTGTAGAGATCGCTGCGGCAATCGACGGCCCGCTGTGTGCGGGTGGTGTGCTCCGGGGACATATAGGCGGGCGTACCGCCAGAGACGGCCAGCCGGGTCTGGGAAAAGGCCCCGGAGATACTGCATGACAGGCCAAAGCTGCCCAGACGGCAGGTTGAATCGTGATGAACAAAGATATTGCCGGGCTTGATATCACCGTGGATCAGGTTTTGCAGGTGCATCTGACGCAGCGGCGTGCAGATCTGGATCGCCAGCTCGATAAACCGGGCGATCCCCGAGATCGCCCTGCCCGCGCGTCGCGCCAGCAGCTCAAACGAAAACGGCGCATACACCAGTGCAAAACGCCCCCGGTACTGGGTGGAGGCCACGGCGCGAATGGCCCAGCTGTCCTGCAGGTGATCGCGCAACGCAAACTCATTTTTGAGCAGCCGGGTGGCCCGCTCTTCTTCTTCGTCGCTGACCGCGGTGGCAATGATAAAGGAGCCGCCAGAATGAGGATGTCGGGCGTTCATCCAGGAGATCCCGCCCTCCTGCGCCAGCACGGTAAAAATGACATCCTCTTTAAGGACAAAAACCCGCCCATCATGGAGATTTCCCTGGGCGGGCCAGAATGCAGGCAGCTCGTTTTCGTTCATCCGCGATCCTTATTGTCGGCGGGCCAGCTCCCGCTGAATATGATCCAGCAGAATATCGATGTTAATAGGCTTACGCAAAAATGCAGCGGCGCCCATATCAAGAGCGTACCGCTGCATATTTTCATCAGCATGACCGGAGATAAAGAGCACGGGGGGAGGCGGGGCGGCCAGCAGCCGCAGCTTTTCAAACAGCTCCAGGCCGTTCATGCCCCGCAGCTTGATATCGGTGATTACCAGCGCCGCGCCGGACAGGGCGAACGGGTGGCTCAGAAACACCTCTGCCGAATCAAACGTGTCGGTCGCATACCCTTCCGACTCCAGGAGGTTACTCAGCCCGCTGCGGACAGAACGTTCGTCATCAATGATGGCAATGCGCCACGGCAGCGTCATGCTGTTATTCCTCAAAAAATCATTAAACGTCGCGGTTTTCCTTCACGGGCGCGGGAGGCGCCGTGCCGCTGATTTTCGGCACACACTCGTGACGAAACCAGGCCAGAGTCAGCGGTTCGCGATTCAGTATGCGACGTCCCACCGGGATCAGCTGTTCGCCCACCAGCATGCCAAACAGGCCAAGCAGGGCGACAACCGGCGGTGCCGGAGAGTGGACGTTGAGCAGAGCGTAAATTACCCCAGCCAGCACGCCGCACACCAGCGAAATTATCCAGGCCTTCATGATGACTCTCCTGCCGGATGGTGAACCACTGCCGGAACGCTCACCACGCTGTCGCGGGCTAACAGATGGCGCGTCGCCTGCTCCCCGGCCAGCATCCCCAGCAGGCCAATCAGCGCCAGCGCGGGCGGCGCGGGGGAGCGTACCTTCAGCGCGGCATACATCAGGCCGATCAACACGCCTGCCGCAAGGGATATCAACCCTGTACTCATAGAGAACTCCAGAAAGCAGTCAGTGGCAGGCCGGATGAGGGACCAGCCTGCCGCCGGGACTTAGCGGGCCGGGACCGGCGCTAAGGTACGGTGCTCGCTCTTCTGGCGAGACGGCGCTTTGTGCACCATGGTGTAAGCGTAATCCACGCCCATGCCGTACGCGCCGGAGTGCTCGCGCACGATATCCATCACCGCGGTGTAGGTCTCTTTACGCGCCCAGTCGCGCTGCCACTCCAGCATCACCTGCTGCCAGGTCACCGGGATCACGCCCGCCTGGATCATGCGCTGCATGGCAAAGTCGTGGGCTTCTTTGGTGGTACCGCCGGACGCGTCCGCCACCATATAAATTTCGTAGTCGCCTTCCAGCATTGCGCACAGGGCAAAGCTGTTGTTGCACACTTCGGTCCACAGACCGGCAACCACCACCTTCTTCTTGCCGTTGGCTTTCAGCGCGTCGCGCACCTTCTGGTCATCCCAGGAGTTCATGGAGGTACGCTCCAGAATGTCCTGGCCCGGGAACACGTCCAGCAGCTCCGGGTAGGTGTTACCGGAGAAGCTTTCAGTCTCTACGGTGGTGATGATGGTCGGGATGTTGAACACTTTGGCCGCTTTCGCCAGCGCCACGGTGTTGTTTTTCAGCACCTGGCGGTCAATAGACTGCACGCCAAACGCCATCTGTGGCTGGTGGTCGATGAAAATAATCTGACAGTTCGCAGGGGTTAATACTTCGAGCTTTGAAGAGGTCATAGCATTTTCCAGTGGTTAAGGGTGAAATCGCCGTGAGTGCCACGCCGATAAAGTCGCCCCCATCCTGCGGCCTTCTGCGCCTGTGCGTAATTATCTCTTCGTATAGTTAACCTTAGGTATAGTTATACTTTGGTATACCTATCCTATTGTATAACTGGATCTTTGCCGAAACCGGTTCCCATAATCCTGACCATTCCCCTATCAGTCAGGAGCAGTTATGGTTACCCTTGGAAAAGCCGATCTCATTCTGGTTAACGGCCAGTTTCACACCGTCGATCGCGAGAATCCTGTGGCGGAAGCCGTCGCCGTGCGCGACGGAAAATTTCTGGAAGTGGGTACCGTCGCCGAGGTGATGCAACACCACTGCGACGGCACTAAAGTGGTGGATTTAAAAGGCCACACCGCCATCCCCGGCCTGAACGACTCCCACCTGCACCTCATTCGTGGCGGGCTGAACTACAACCTCGAGCTGCGCTGGGAAGGCGTGCCGTCTCTGGCCGATGCCCTGCGGATGCTGAAAGAACAAGCCCTGCGCACGCCATCGCCCCAGTGGGTGCGCGTGGTGGGCGGCTGGAGCGAGTTCCAGTTTGCCGAACGCCGCATGCCAACCCTGGATGAAATTAACGACGCCGCGCCGGATACCCCGGTCTTTATCCTGCACCTCTACGACCGCGCCCTGCTCAACCGCGCCGCGCTGAAGGTGGTTGGCTACACCAAAGACACGCCAAACCCGCCGGGCGGCGAGATCCAGCGCGACGCCAACGGCAACCCGACCGGGATGCTGATCGCCCGTCCGAACGCCATGATCCTCTACGCCACGCTGGCCAAAGGGCCGAAGCTGCCGCTGGAGCAGCAGGTTAACTCCACCCGCCAGTTTATGCGCGAGCTGAACCGTCTGGGGCTGACCAGCGCCATCGACGCGGGCGGCGGCTTCCAGAACTACCCGGAAGATTACGAGGTGATTGCCGAGCTGCACGAGAAGAAGCAGATGACCGTCCGCATCGCCTACAACCTGTTTACCCAGCGTCCGGGCCACGAGCTGGAAGACTTTGAGAAATGGACCGACATGCTCACGCCGGGCCAGGGCAGCGACTTCTTCCGCCATAACGGCGCGGGCGAGATGCTGGTCTTCTCCGCCGCCGATTTTGAAGATTTCCTCGAACCACGCCCTGACCTCGCGCCGGGCATGGAGGATGAGCTGGAGCGCGTGGTGCGCCATCTGGTAGAGCACCGCTGGCCGTTCCGCCTGCACGCCACCTACAACGAGTCCATCAGCCGCATGCTGGACGTGTTCGAAAAAGTTAACCGCGATATTCCGTTTAACGGCCTGCACTGGTTCTTCGACCATGCGGAGACTGTCACCCAGGCCAACATCGACCGCATCAAAGCGCTCGGCGGCGGCATTGCCGTACAGCACCGCATGGCCTTCCAGGGCGAATACTTTGCCGAGCGTTACGGCATTGAAGCCACCCGCCATACGCCACCGGTGGCAAAAATGCTGGAGACCGGCGTACCGGTGGGCTTAGGCACCGATGCCACCCGCGTGGCGAGCTACAACCCGTGGACCGCCCTCTACTGGCTGGTCTCTGGCCGCACCGTCGGCGGGATGCAGATGTACGATCACAGCGCCCGTCTGGATCGCGACACCGCCCTGATGCTCTGGACCCAGGGCAGCGCGTGGTTCTCCAGCGAACAGAACCAGAAGGGGCAGATTAAGGTCGGTCAGCTCGCCGATCTGGCGGTTCTGAGCAAAGACTACTTCCGCGTGCCGGAAGAGGAGATCAAGGGCATCGAATCCGTCCTGACGGTGGTCAACGGCGATATCGTCTACGCCGCAGGCAGCTTTGGCCCGCTGGCCCCGCCGGCCATTCCGGTCCTGCCTGAGTGGTCCCCGGTGGTGAAGGTGCCGGGCCACTACCGCAGCGCGCCGCCGCAGGCCACACGCGTGGGTATGAACGCCGTCCACCACTGCAGCGGCCCGTGCGGGGTGCACAGCCACCAGCATGATTTTGCCCGCACGTCAGAGATACCGGTGTCGGACGATAACGCATTCTGGGGGGCGCTGGGCTGCAGCTGCTTTGCATTCTGATGAAAAACACCTTTGCTCCGCCCCGGGTCGACCTGGGGCTGTTTTTCCTGCGCCTGACAGGCAGCCTGCTGTTGCTGTACGTGCACGGCCTGCCGAAGGTGCTGCACTTCAGCGAAGAGCTGACGCGCATTGAAGATCCGTTCGGCTTCGGGCCCTGGGCGAGCCTGATCCCGGCGATTGTCGCCGAGGTGATCTGTCCGCTGTTTATCATTGCGGGCGTCTACACCCGCCTGGCGTGCCTGCCGATTATCGCCGTGCTGCTGGTGGCGATGCTGGCGGTTCACCCCAACTGGTCGATTGCCGAAGGGCAGTTTGGCTGGCTGCTGCTGATTATCTTCACCACCCTTGCCCTCACCGGGCCGGGCCAGTGGCGGCTGCAGCGTAAGGTAACGGAGAAATTTGCATGACCCAGGTTAACGACGTTCGTGACGCCCACGTCGAGACGACGCCCGCACCGACGGTTTCGCCCTGGCAGCCGCTGAGCCAGCCGGTGTTCCGCATGCTGTGGATCGCCACGGTGGTCTCTAACGTCGGCTCATGGATGAGCGACGTCGGTATTAACTGGAGCATGCTGAGCCTGAGCGCCGATCCGCTGGATATCGCGCTGGTACAGGCGGCCAGCAGCCTGCCGATGTTCCTCTTCGCCCTGCCGTCCGGGGTGATGGCGGACATCGTCGACCGACGTAAATACCTGCTCTTCTCCCAGCTGTGGGTGTTCATCGCCGCCGCCGGGCTGGCGGTGCTCTCCTTCACCGGCCACGTCACGCCTGCGGTTCTGCTGGTGACGACGTTTCTGCTGAGCGTGGGGGCGGCGATGAGCTCGCCGCCGTTCCAGGCGGTGGTGCCCGACCTGGTGAGCAAGCCGGAGCTGGGTGCCGCCGTGGCGCTCAACTCACTCGGAGTGAACATCAGCCGGGCAATCGGCCCTGCGCTGGGCGGTTTTCTGCTGTCACTGGCCGGGCCGTGGATGGTGTTTGCCCTGAACGCGCTCTCCGTGGTCGGCGTGGCGTGGGTGCTGTGGCGCTGGCGTCCCGCACCGACAGTGCAGCGTCTGCCGCCGGAGCACTTCTTCTCGGCGGTGCGCTCTGGCATCCGTTACGTACACGCCGCGCCGGTGCTGCGCAACGTGCTGGTGCGCACGGTGGCCTTCTTCGTTTTTGGCAGCGCGGGCTGGGCCCTGCTGCCGCTGGTGGCGCGTCGCGAGCTGGGCTTAGGCCCGGCGGGCTACGGCGTGATGCTGGCGTGCATTGGCCTGGGGGCGATTGCCGGGGCCATCCTGCTGCCGCGGCTGCGCCAGCGGCTGAACGCCGACCGCCTGATGGTGGCCGCCAGCCTGACGTTTGCTCTTACCATGCTGGCGCTGGCGTTCGTGCGCCACTTCTGGCTGCTGAACCTGTTTGAGTTTTTCACCGGCTTCGCGTGGATTGCGGTGCTTTCCACCCTCAATCTCGGCGCGCAGCGCAGTGCGGCACGCTGGGTGAAAGCCCGCGCGCTGGCGGTTTATCTGACGGTGTTCTTCGGCTCGATGACCGCCGGCAGCGCCCTCTGGGGACAGATCGCTTCGCAGTTTGGCACCCCGACTTCGCTGGTGGTCGCCACGCTGGGAATGGTGCTGGCGAGCGCGACGGTGTTCCGCTGGAAGCTGGAGAAAGATCCTGATTTAAATCTCGACCTCAGCGGCCAGCCGCTGGACGGCATCGAGATCGACCTGCCGAACGAGCGCGGCCCGGTGCTGGTGTCGCACGAGTACATCATCGACCCGCACAACGCGAAAGCGTTTTTGCAGGCAGTGCACGAGCTGCGCCGGGTGCGTCGCCGCGCCGGAGCGATGAGCTGGGCGGTGTACGAGGATATCGAACGCCCCGGACTGTTTATCGAGACCTTCCTGATGGGCTCCTGGATTGAGCATCTGCGCCAGCAGGAGCGCCACACCATGAATGACCTCCTGCTGCAGAGCCGCGTTCTGGCTTTTCATCAGGGCACAACATCACCGGCTATTCGCTATCTGGTCGCGCCGGTATAACCATAACCATCACCTGTACAGGAACACACTATGGCAACGTTTAAGGCAAAAGACGGCACGCAGATTTACTACAAAGACTGCGGCGCGGGTAAACCGGTTCTCTTCAGCCACGGCTGGCCGCTGGACGGCGACATGTGGGACAGCCAGCTGAACTATCTGGCCGAGCGCGGATTCCGCGCCATCGCCTTTGACCGTCGCGGCTTTGGCCGCTCGGATCAGCCGTGGAACGGCTACGACTACGACACCTTTGCGTCCGATATCAACGACCTGATTACCACCCTGGACCTGCAGGACGTGACGCTGGTGGGCTTCTCCATGGGCGGCGGCGACGTGACCCGCTACATCAATAACTACGGCAGCGCACGCGTGGCCGGTCTGGCGCTGCTGGGCGCGGTCACGCCGATCTTCGGTAAATCAGATACCTTCCCGCAGGGTGTGGATCAGAGCGTGTTCGACGGCATTCGCGACGGCCTGCGTAAAGATCGCGCCCAGTTCATCAGCGACTTCGCCACCCCGTTCTACGGCATCAATGCCGGGCAGACCGTCTCTGCCGGTGCCCTGACCCAGACGCTGAACATCGCCCTGCTGGCGTCACTGAAGGGCACCATTGACTGCGTGACCGCGTTCGGCGAAACCGACTTCCGCCCGGATATGGCGAAAATTGACGTGCCGACGCTGGTGATCCACGGCAGCAACGACCAGATCGTACCGTTTGAAAGCACCGGCAAGCTGGCGGCAGAGATGATCAAAAACGCCACGCTGAAGGTGTACGACAACGCGCCGCACGGCTTCGCACTGACCCACCAGGACCAGCTCAACGAAGATCTGCTGGCGTTTGTGAAGTCGCTGTAAGTTCCCGGGGCTGACGCCAGAAGGCGTCAGCCTGAAGATGCACTTCCGGACATACCAAATTTGAGCGTAGAACTCCCTCTCCCTTGTGACTAGTATTCCTTCATTTCGAAGGGAGACTACATAAGATGAATATCCAGTTTCATAAGCGGCTAACTCGAAAGTTTATCATCGCTATTTTAACATCCTCTTCATTTGTCACAGCCTGTACATTTAGCGTTATATGGTTCTATCTTGCGAATATTGACCGGCTTGATATTTTATATGATGCGTTGAGCGTGAGTAGCGCAGTAGGAATAATATTTGGGTTTACCCTTGTCTCGCTACTTGGCTTCAGCCTTGTCATTTTTATCTCATCTTTCCTTGCTTACTTAATTTACACTGCACATGAGAAAGAGTTTGTTAAATACGAAGGTTTGACACATAGCTTTACCTCAGTCTGTTTTGGTAATAGCGTTGTGATGTGCGTTGTGCTTATCGGAGCGTTCTGCTTACAATTTTTTCTGCATGTAAATGGTTTTATCGTTCTTGCCTTAGCGATAGCAATAATACTGGCCGCATCGTATGGCTTATGCTACAAGCTTATGTTCAACGTTCAGTCATATAAGGATGTTGATGATACGCGTGATGTAAAATATTTGCAGAAAAACGCCGTCAGGAACTGGCTGCCTCTGTTATTGATTGCCCCTGCTTTTACACAAATCTTCCCACTCATTTTTATCGCGGGTCAGCTAGATTTTAACGAAGAAAGTAATACGTTCTTACAGGTTATCATTTTCCTTGCACTCTCGGTCGCGATGATTATTGTGGGTATCTTCCCAGGAATGATCCTGATAAACGAAAAGAAAAATAAAAATTTATTGCAAATAATCATTTATACACTAATCATTATTCCTGTCAGCATGCTTGTCCTGACAATGATTTTCCGCCCCACCCCCAATATGATCATTAACATGACCATGAACCTTTCCGGCATTAGCGACTGGCGCACACATCAATATTACATAGATACTCACACTCACCCGCCAGCGATGTTTGATGGTTTAACATGGAACACACGTTACTATAAAGATATCCCTTCGAGATTCTTTATCACCGGCGTAAACATTTTCTCGCTTGGAAACATTCAGCTTATTTGCCCTACGCAAATCAATCATGCCAGATCGCTGAGCCTGAAAACTACGCCAGACAACTTTGACGAATATGACCTTCGCATAAAACGGTTAAAAAACACCGCTATGAAATGTATCCCGTTTAAGAAGGATGAGATACACCAATGGGATTCGCCTATAGCTGAACCTGTTTATTTTCAGAAAATTAAATCTACCGGTGATAGCCTTTTATTAAAGTTGCTTCATGATATCAAGTAGCTTTTTAAGAAACGCCCGCAGCGCGGGCGCTACTTAATCAATTCACCGTAAGCGGAGGATCATGCTTCTGCCCGGGCTCACCGCGTTATGGCCAAATTCGACGTGCCGACGCTGGTGATCCACGGCAGTAACGACCAGAACGTGCCGTTTGAAAGCACCGGCAAGCTGGCGGCGGAGATGATCAAAAACGCCACGCTGAAGGTGTATGACAACGCACCGCACGGCTTCGCACTGACCCACCAGGACCAGCTCAACGAAGATCTGCTGGCATTTGTGAAGTCGCTGTAATTTTCTGTAGGCCGGGTAAGGCGCAGCCGCCACCCGGCGCTTTCGCAGACGCGTTCCGCTCCGCCAGCAGCCGACAAATCTCCGCATGCTTCTCCTCGGTAAAGGTAAAGCGCGACATAAAGCCCATGCGGATCAACGAGCCAATCGCCGGTAACAAACAAATCCCGAAGAACAGTCCCGACAGCACGCCTTGGCTCTGAAGTTGCGCCTGCGGCACGTAACCGATCATCGTCAGAAACACGCCGATTAACCCACCGCCCACCGCCACCGACATCTTGCCGGTAAAGGTCTGCCCGGAGAAGGTGATCGCCGCGCAGCGCTTGTGAGTGTGGTACTCCGCGTACTCAATGGTGTCGGCAATCATCGACGAGGTGAGGATGTTGGTCATCATCACGAACAGCGTGCTCAGGCCGAGCAGAATGAACAGCATCGTCACTTGCTGATAGCCGATGAACCACATCACCACGCGCACCGCCACGTCCAGCCCGCAGAGGATCATAAACAGCTTCCGCTTCTGCATCCGGCGCGTCAGCATCGGGGCGACCAGGCACAGCACCGCCGCCACAATCCCCATCACGCCAATCGCCATCTGCAGGCTGCCGTCGCCCAGATTATTGATAAAGAAGTAGATATACAGCCCGCCCGCCACGTTGTGGAACACGCAGAAAAAGAACGACAGCAGGACAATAAACAGCGGCTTGTTCTGGCGCAGGTTGTGGAAGGTGTCGCGGATGGTCACCTTTTCCGGGCTCGGCGGCACGCGCTCCTTGATCTGCATAAAGCCGTTAAGCATCAGCGGCAGGCCCACCAGCATCATCACCAGCGCCGCCATAAAGTAGCCTTTATCATTGCTGTACTGGGCGAAGAATGCCGCCAGCTTCGGGAAGAAGATGTTGGCGCAGGCAATCCCCGCGTTCACCCCCAGCATCGCCGCCGTCACCGCGCGGGTGCGCTGGGCGGAGTCGTTGGTCATCACCGACGACATCGACCAGAACGGGATATCGGAGATGGCATACAGCGTCCCCCACAGGATATACGTCACCCCGGCGTAGAGGATTTTGGTGGTCATGTCTGCTTCGATTTTATAGAACGACAGCAGCGTGACGCCGGTGATCAGCAAAGGCGCAATCAGCAAAAAGTGGCGAAACTTGCCGAACCGGCTGTTAATGGTATCCATGATGCTGGCAAACAGCGGATCGTGAACCGCGTCCCACGCGCGGGCAATCAGGAAGATGGTACTGGCCGCCAGCGCCGAGATCCCCAGCACGTCGGTGTAAAAATAGTTAATAAACGAACCCACTAAACCAAAGCTAAAACATTGACCTAAACCATAGCCAAAATAAGACCACAACTCGCGAGACGGTATTTTCATTGTCATTGCCATTGTTATATGCCTGCCTGGTTGCCCGGCGGTCGGCCGCCGGGTCGATATTATTAGCCCTGGACTTTCGGGGCGATCTTGCGCAGCTGTTGCATTAATGCGATTTCACGGCGTGAGAACGGAATGCCGTTCTCCTCAAACACGTCGTGGAACCAGAGGCGGCAGTAGTCCGTGGACTCCTTCATCACCACCGGCCACGGCAGCCACGTCTGGGTTTTGCCGCGCACCAGCCCCCACTGATACGGCGCGACCTTCGCCGCGTACATCAGCGGTAGCTGCTCCTCGATGGTGCTACCCACGTGGCGCGCCAGCCATTCGGTGCAGAACAGCGGCCGACCAAGCTTTTGCAGTTGCTGAATAATCGCCGTCATACGGCCGGTGTGGGTGTAGGCGTGGAAGCTCACCACGTCCGAGAGTGCCAGTGCGGTCTGGTCCAGCGGATGCTGGAAGAACGTCTCGCCCTCCTCTTCCGGCGGCAGACGCCACGCGCAGACGGTGAGCGGCTGGGTCGGGTCTTCTTCACGCACCCACCTGAACGCCAGCTTCATCAACTCGTGCGCGCAGGTCTCCAGCTTCGCGTCGTACTGCACCTCCTGCGTGCCGGTCGCGAAAATGCCGCGGTTGCCCGGCTCGTTGTAGAGATCCCACAGCAGCACGCGCTTATCGTCGCGGAACTGGCGAACAACGTCGCGGATATAGCGCTCAATCTGCGGCCAGCAGTCAGGATCGCACACCTTGTCGCGCCCCGGGCTCGCCGCCGCCTGGCTGTTGTGCTTGCCCGGTACCGGCGGCTTTTGCGGGCCGAGGTACGGCTCGTCGCCGGAGAAACCGCAGTCGTCCATCAGGGTCAGCATGGTGCTGAAGCCATGACTGTCGGCAATCGTCAAAAAGCGGTCGATGCGCGCCATCAGCCCGTCGCGGTCGTGCTCCCAGACGATAAACGGCAGGTTGATGCGCAGGGTGTTGTAGCCCGCCTCCGCCGCCCAGCCCAGCTCGCGCTCGATGGTGGCGGCATCGAAGGTCTCTTCCTGCCAGATATCGGTCCAGTTCACCGCCGTCGACGGCAGGTAATTAAACCCGCACAGCCAGCCTTTTTGCTGATACCACGCCTGTGCCTGCTCCCTGCTCCACTGCTCTTTCATTACGCATCCTCTTACTGATAATATTTAGCTAATAAATATTAGTTGCAGGATAAATGCGCAAATCACGGCGTTTAGAAAAGCGACGGTACTCACAAAGTTCACGCTTCGATGAATGAGAAACGTGATCGACGGCGCTAAAGCGTGCGGTTAGGGTATGATGCGAAATCGCGAAAGGGAGAGGACGGATGAAGCGAAAAACGAAAGTGACGATGAACGATATTGCGCGGGCGGCAGGCGTGTCGCAGGCGACGGTATCGCTGGTGCTTAACCAGTCCCGCAACATCAAGCTCAGCGACGACACCCGCCAGCGGGTGATTGGCATCGCCACCGAGCTCGGCTACGACCGCCTCCCCGCCGTTCACGCCCCGCGCAACCAGGAGGAGATCGCCCTGCTGGTCAGCTCCATGCAGAGCTTCGACCCGTTTATCGACGCCATCAGCCAGGCGCGGGAAGCGGCGTGGCGCAACGAGACGCTGCTCACCGTCTACGACTACGGCGACGATATCGAGCTGGCGCTGAACATCATCCGCCAGCTGGAGAAGCGCAACTGCATCGGGATTATTCTCGCCTCCCCGGTCACCACGCTGGTGGACATGACGGCATTCCAGGACTGCACCCGCATCCCGCTGGTGCTGCTTAACCAGCGCGACCCCGGCTCGCCGCTGCTGCCGTCGTTTATCCCGGACGACTACGCCAACGCTTTCCAGGTGACAAAACATCTCATCGCCTGCGGGGCCACGCGCATCGCCCACATCACCGGCGAGAGCTGGATGGAGGCCTCCCGCCAGCGTCTGGCAGGCTACCAGGCGGCGCTGCAGCAGGCCGGACTCGCGTGCGACGACGGACTGGTGCGCCAGACCAACTGGCAGTTCAGCGAGTCCTTTACCGCCACCACGTCCCTGCTGGAACTGGCCGCGCGCCCGGACGCCATCTTCTGCGCCAGCGACTGGCTGGCGATTGGCTGCTATCAGGCGCTGGCGGTGAACGGCGTGCGCATCCCGCAGGACATGCTGCTGGCGGGCTACGACGACCAGAAGATTTCCGAGCAACTCACCCCGCCGCTGACCAGTATCCAGCTGCCCTACAGCGAGCTGGGACGGCTGGCGGTGGAGTACCTGTGCAATCAGGAAGATGCCGCCACGCACGTGACGCTGGCGGGCAGGCTGAAGGCGCGCGCCTCAAGCCTCATCTGAGGTAAACACCATGCCCGCATAGGGCTTCTCGCGACACGCCGCCAGCCGCGCGGCGAGGCTGCCCACGTGCAGCTCCAGCTTGTGCCCGTCCGGGTCGAGAAAATAGAACGACGCCCCCTCGCTTTTGTTCTGTTTCCAGACGGTGACGCCCGCCTGCTCCAGCCTGTGCGAGAACGGTTCAAAGTCTTCTTCCGCCACGGTAAATGCGTAGTGGGTGTAATCGCTCTCCTGCGGCGGGACATACTGGCGCGCCTCGTCGTACGACAGGCAGACCCACAGATCGCCGCAGGTGAGATAGGCCCCGGTATTCCAGCGGGCATGCAGCGCTAGCCCCAGCAGCTTGTGCCAGAAGGTGACGCTTTTTTGCAGGTCGCTGACCGCGAGGGTCAGGTGGTTGAGTGATTGCAGCATGACGTGCCCTTTTGTTTTTCGCGCCGGACGTGATACGGTAAAAGCATGAACATAAACCACGCCGTGCTCACCGTAAACCGCTGGTGGCTGCCTTCTTAAAGGCGGCACGGAGTAGTTTTCCCCATTTTCAGATAGCCGCCGAAAGGCGGCTTTCTCATATCTAAGACCCCTTTCGGCAATTGCACATTAAGGAGTCTTTATGAACGCACCAACCATCCTCACCGGCGACCGCCCAACCGGCCCGCTGCACCTCGGCCACTTCGTCGGATCGCTGCGCCAGCGCGTGGCGTTGCAGCAGACGCACAACCAGTTTGTGCTGATTGCCGACCTGCAGGGGCTGACCGACAACGGCAGCAACCCGCAGAAGATCCGCGACAACATTCCCGAAGTGCTGGCCGACTATCTCGCCGCCGGCATCGACCCGAACCTGACTACCATCTGCCTGCAGTCCGCCCTGCCCGCCCTCGCCGAACTGACGATGCTGTATATGAACATCGTCACCGTCGCCCGCGTGGAGCGTAACCCGACGGTGAAAAACGAGATTGCGCAGAAGGGCTTCGCCCGCTCGCTGCCGGTCGGGTTTATGGCCTACCCCATCAGCCAGGCGGCGGACATCACCGCGTTTAAGGCCGAGTGCGTGCCCGTCGGCGACGACCAGCTGCCGATGATTGAGCAGACCAACGAGATTGTGCACAAGATGAACAGCCTGCTGCCCACCCGGGTGCTGCGCCACTGCAAGGCGATGCTGAGCGACACCAGCCGCCTGCCCGGCATCGACGGCAGCGCCAAGATGTCGAAATCGCTGGGCAACACGCTGCACCTTTCTGCCAGCGAAGAGACTATTCACCGTGCGGTAAGCGCCATGTACACCGACCCGAACCACCTGAAGGTGAGCGACCCGGGGCAGATTGAGGGGAACGTGGTGTTTACGTACCTCGACGCGTTTCATCCTGATAAGGACAAAGTGGCGGCGATGAAGGCGCACTATCAGGCGGGCGGGCTGGGTGACCGGGTTTGTAAGAACGAGCTGGAGGGGTGTTTGCAGGAGCTGATTGCGCCGATGCGGGAGCGGAGGGCGATGTATATTCGTGACAAGGGGGAGTTGATGGCGATGCTGAAGCGCGGGACCGAACGGGCGCAGGGGGTGACGCAGGAGACGTTGAGGGAGGTGAAGGTGGGGCTGGGGGTGCCGGTGTTTTGAGAGCGATATAAATAATAATCCCGGCGCATGGCCGGGATATTTATCAGGCGTTGCGCTTAATTACCGGAATATCGCCGGTGTCATTTAACGCGCCAGGAAATGTTTTTAACCACTGCGCCACTTTCTTCTTATTTATATTCACCACACTCATCCCTTCCAGACATCCCCATAATTCTCTTGTATGCTGTGGCGTAATCACGATGCAGTCTTTCATAGCCCGGATTTTTACCGGCATACCGTTGATAAAGCCTGCACGGGTTAACCAGTCCCCGCCCAAAAGAAGGTATTTCATGTCTATGCGCGCATACAGTTCGCAACAGGCTGCACTGTCCTGCGGCGTTTCCGCGCGGGGATGAACAGGTGCCGCGTTGGGCGGGTTGCCGTGAAGGCGGCGGGCGCTGTTTTTGCTTACCAGCTCGCGGTTTTCAATCATGCCGGTGAAAGCGTCTGATTCTGTTTTGCAAACAGTAAACTCTGGCTTAAAATTCGTCGCAGCCATTTTCAACTCCTGATTAGTTGTTTGTGGTTAGCGGTATGGGGGTGTTGCAGCACCTTCATATCGCGAATTCTTCGTTAAATATTTTTTGATACTTCCTTTGCCATTCGGCGTAATTTCCGATGCTCATTATACAGGACTGAATATAAATACAGCAGTTTGGTGTAGGGGAAATTTGGAATTTGCGAGGGGGATTCAGGAAATAGAGTTGTGTGCGGTAAGGTCATGTTTTTGTTGATTGCGGGTTGATTGGTCTGGGTTTTGCGAGCATCATCGCAATTATTTACCTTCTTTCGTAACACGATGGCTTCCAGCAAAACTCTCGAACAGGCAATTGCCGACATCACCATCTGGCGCAAAGGCGAACAGCGTGCGCCGCATAAACCTTTATTGCTTCTGTACGTGCTGGCGAACTATCAGCAGGGACATGCGCGACTGTTTGATTACGGAACCGAGGTCCACGAGCAGCTACTTGGCCTGTTAGAACGCTTTGGCCCACAGAGGAAGGCGCATTACCCGAATATGCCTTTCTGGCGGCTCAAGGGGGACGGGTTTTGGGATCTGAAGAATACTGAGTTCTGTTCGACCATTGGCAGTAAGCAACCGCCTGTTAAAGAACTTGTAGAACATAACGTCGCAGGCGGGTTTGATGAAGAACACTTTGCGCTGCTGAGTAAGAACAAAAACCGGATCGGCTCGCTTGCGCAGCAGATTCTTGAAGCGCATTTTCCGGAAAGTATTCAGGAAGAGATCGCGGATGAGATGGGTTTTGATATCCAGCAGATTCGTAAGGTTCGCGATCCGCTATTCCGCCAGCAGGTACTGCGTGCTTATAACTATGAATGTGCAATCTGCGGATTCAACATGCGGCATGATAACGCCTCTGTCGGACTTGAAGCCGCGCATATCAAGTGGAAGCAGTTTGGCGGACCGTGTGAGATCCCGAACGGACTGGCGCTGTGCGCGATTCATCATAAGGCGTTTGATAAGGGATCGATTGGATTGGATGAGAGTATGCGGGTGCTCGTGTCTGAGGCGGTGAATGGGAGCGGGATTGTTGGGCGGTTGTTCTGGGATTTTGCTGGTAAGCAAATTACGCTGCCGGTGGTGAAAGGGAATTATCCAGGGGAAGGGTTTGTTGAGTGGCATCGGAGAGAGGTGTTTAGAGAGTGAATTCGAAGACTGGACCAGAATTTCATACCTAATAGAATTATATCGATGCAATATATAATTAGATATACCCATACTCATACATTAATAATCTTACAAAAAAGAAATGTTCCTTATGAACACAATATTTTCATCAAGCAGGCAACTTTGATCGCCAGTTATGAATTAAATAGATATAAGATCTATGTCTTTTCCACGCCACAAAACCATGCTCACATTGTGATCAAAGTTTCATTTTTTCTTTGTTATATACTCTTTATCTTGATGTATCCAAAGAGTTATAGTGTCATTTGGTATACGCTCATGTAGAGAGGAAATATGCGACCCATCCATCCCCTTATCAAAGCGGCAAGAGATAAGAAATTGCCACATCCCGCTCAGTTGAATGAATTCAAACCAGAGCACTGGATTAAATTCATGAATGAAATAGGTCCGTTAACTGCAGAAGCCTCTGCATACATTTCAGGAGCTAATTGGCTTAATTTTCATTTCCAATGCGTAGAGAACACTCGGAAGCAAATTTGCTTCTTAACAGGTTGCAGACCTGAATATCACGAAATGATTAGGGCGCATATAGCCAGCGCTAATTATGCTTTTTGGCAAGTATGTGACGAACAGGACGAGAAGTTTGACGACATAAGCAATACAGCTATAGAACAGTTTATTACTTCAAAAACCTCGAAGGTAGGAAAAAGCGATCCAGTAAGTGTTAATAGTGTAAATATGCATAGACTTGACAGTCTTAGAGGCCCATTATTCGAGCTATTTAAATATAAGGATCGCATGCATATATTATTTCCTGATGATCGTCCAATAAAGTTGTCAAAACTTGATCTTTATCTCTCAGAAATGAAGATGTCTCAGCATTTTCATAATTTTTCTTCACTTTGGCAAGACTTGCTTTATGGCCGTGCAATATTCACTTATCAGCACAAAAGAGTCTTTTTCATGCAATGTCATTCTGATTATCACCGCATGAAAACGATTGCCGAATTTCGTCGAGATCATTTTTTAGCCACCTCGATTACTGAAGCTCGAACCATAATGGACAAATTTAATAACATCCATCTTTTTTCAACTTATTTACATTTTGAACCTGGTAAAGCTTTGAGCATAGTACCATGGCAAACATTATCTCAACGGGCTCAAATGATAGCCAGATTTCAGCCTTTATCGGCTCTTATTCAGCTTGATGACCATCTTAAAGCGTTATTAACAAGGAAATCACTCCCCTGTATTGAACGCACTTTACAAAGTGTTTTAGATGTATGGGTTCATCTATCCGTGCTAGCTGTTCAAATTGATGAAAAACTACATACAAACGTGTCAATAAACGACTGGTCAACATTACTTCATCTTGCTCCTCAGTTTGAGCGCTCTATTATTATTGAGTTACTAATACAATGTTGTGAATATAGTAAAGCTGAAATCATCGCGGCTTTAGATTTATTGACCTGGAAAGGGAAATCACCACAGGAAGACTTATGGGTGCAACCTCTGGTTTCTATTGAGGATAATTATATTTTCCCGATTAGCGCATTTCTGACTGCAAGTCTCACCCGCAATATTGATTGCTGGATGGCCAAAATAGATCCCAAAGATACTCGCCGTGGAAGTTTATTTGAGAAAGATTTGCTCAGAGTATTGGAAGAGTGCCGAAATGGAAATCAGGTAATGAAAGAACATTTGCACTATACGAATGCAATTGAACCAAGCTATCATGGGCATAGCGAAGAGATAGATCTTTCTTTTTCTTTCGGAAATTTACTAATTGTTGTAGAAGCTCGTAGCCGTAAAACATCCATAACTCCGCTAGATTATGATAATGAACTTTTCGACTCTAACGGACTGATGCACAAAACCAACCAAGCAATTAGAAAAGCTACCTTTGTTAGGGAGCATCTTGAGCATTTTTGTCGGGATTATTATCCCCATTTATCAGGAACAGAGAAAATAGAGGTAATCCCACTAGTAATCATCAACGGTCAATTTCATGCTGGCTTTCCATTAAATGATGTGCCGATTATAGATCCGGCACTTTTGTTTCATTATCTTAGAGATCGTGAGGTGCGTTTTATGGCAACAGTACCTTACGATAAACATCAGTACGGCATTCCACTCTGGCAGACCCTCGAAGAGGCTCAGACTCGGTTCAAGGATTATCTTTCGTTTCCAACTTTGATAAAGATTTACGATTCTATGTGCAGAGAGTCCGTAAAATGCTCCAACAATCTCGGTGAGAAGTTTGATGAGGTAGTATCGCTTACATACGAAATTGATTTTATGGGATGGCAAGAGCAATTGGCTCATGTCGAACGAGTCTTTCCAAATCAATTTGTAAAATATTACTGACATGAATCACGTGAAGTAGAGGCAGTATAGCGGTCAGATGAGATCCCGAACAAACTAGCATTATGTGCGATTCATTATAAGCCGTTTGAGAAGGGATCGATTTGGCTGGATGAAAGTATGTGGGTAACGATACCCCAAGTGTTAGATGGTAGCGGGGTTATCAGTCGATTGCTTTAATTTTTTGCAGAGAAGAAAATTGCGTTTCAGTTTGTGAAAGAAATTATCCGTTGTAGGAAGGCTTATATCTAGCCATGTTATTTTATAGTTCATTGAACACATGGAGTGGGAAATTATTTTGCACGTACAGTCTATTACCTTCGTAAAATTAGCGTACTTTCCATTTATATTAGTTGGAAATATATATTCATATGCTTTTTGCCAAGCAAGCTGATTTTATAAATCCTGGTCTAATTTATATCTTCTCAGTACGATATAACTCAGATCACCACACCATAGTATTGGTTTGCCTGTTGTTGCATATGTGCATGTACCAATAATTAGTGCATGACATCCATCTAATTCATCAAGACTGTTTTTGACTTTAAACTGCTCTTTAAATTCACTTGCAATTTCGCGATTGATACAAACGCTTAAGCCAGACTTAATGTTACCTGCATTTAACCAAATTTTTCCATCTCTTGTTTGCCCAACATCACTAATAAAACCCCAAAAAATTCTACGTGCACCGTCCATCCATGGTGCAACGTTAATGAATTCGACAAATAGTTCTCCCCCACGGTCCGGTAAATCATTAAAGGATTGTTCTGTGAACCCTACCTTTTTATCTGCGTAGCATGATCCTTTAGACTGTACTAACTTGTAAAGCAGGTTTTTTAAAGTGTGGTGTGCAGGATATTTATGATTCCCACCACCAACCATTTTTTCACCCGTGAATTTTTGTCCCTGAGGTGTAGTGTCAGAGTTATCCGCTGCTGTTTTGACATTAATGTCGTAGCCTTGCATTAATCTCAAATCAAGTACTATGCCGCTGTCAGCATCTGAAGCAGGTAATCCCCTATTTTCATCACCTTCCCCTACAGCTTCGTATGAGGTCCCTAGTGAGCAGTTTTCTAGGTGATGGGCGCAAAAATGAGGTGAGTCATTTCCGTAACTTGCACGCCTGAACCATGCATCCCCCTTGCATTCTGTACAAAGCAAACTCCGTCTCTTCAGTTGGATCTCAGCAGGAGGTAATGCGAAAAATGCATCTGCACTCCATTCTTTTTCATCAATAGTACAGAAAGCTTTATCCATTAAGATCCCCTCCTCCAAGCTATCTATCAATCCTACCATTACTTATAAAGTACATTTAATTAGATGAGTTGATCCAGTTCAAATTAATGGGAAAAGCTGGTGTACGATTTGAATAACCACTGATTTGACAGACAATTAAGTCCATATTTCGTTTATGTAGTTAACTTCAGACATTATTAAAGATGAAAATCTATGGTAGAAAAGCTCAGAAATTGCCTTGCCAAGAACAGATTTTAACGCTAACAACCCAAAACCTCGTTTCAGGTCATTACGTCAGACACTATTCTGTGTAAAATCAGAGCTAACCCAATATCGTGGAGTACTCTGCTATGGCTGGCGTGAACAAAACGCTCCTGACTGAAACGGATATCATTAGCAAATTTATCCTGCCTGCAGTGAAAGATGCTGGCTGGGATGATTTGGCGCAGATTCGTCAGGAAGTAAAACTGCGCGATGGCAAAATTGTAGTCCGTGGCAAACTGGCCTCACGTATCAAAGTGAAATCTGCCGATATCGTGCTGTACCACAAGCCGAACTTGCCGTTGGCAGTCATCGAAGCCAAGGCCAATAAGCACGCCATCAGCAAAGGAATGCAGCAGGGCCTGGACTACGCCAGCTTGCTTGATGTGCCTTTTGTGTTTGCCTCCAATGGTGATGGTTTTATCTTCCACGATAAAACCAATCCGCAGCAGCTCGAATCCGAAATTGCCCTCAGCGACTTCCCTACACCTGAGCAGCTCTGGCAAAAATACTGTACCTGGAAAGGGTTCACTCAGGAGCAATTGCCCGTTATTAGTCAGGATTATTACGATGACGGTAGCGGCAAATCTCCTCGTTACTATCAGATGCAGGCGATCAACCGAACGGTAGATGCCGTGTCGGCAGGAAAGAATCGCATTCTACTGGTGATGGCAACCGGTACGGGTAAAACCTATACCGCGTTCCAGATTATCTGGCGGCTGTGGAAGGCAAAAAATAAAAAACGCATCCTGTTCCTTGCGGACCGCAATATTCTGGTCGATCAAACGAAAAACAACGATTTCCAGCCTTTCGGTACGGCAATGACCAAAGTTACCGGACGTACCATTGATCCGGCGTACGAGGTCCATCTTGCGTTATACCAGGCTATTACCGGACCGGAAGAACATCAGAAAGCCTATAAACAGGTAGATCCAAATTTCTTCGACCTAATTGTGATTGACGAATGCCACCGTGGCAGCGCGTCTGAAGATTCAGCCTGGCGAGAGATTCTGGAATATTTCGGCAGTGCCACACAGGTTGGCCTGACGGCGACGCCAAAAGAAACGGAAGACGTCTCCAATATCGATTACTTCGGTGAGCCGGTTTACACCTATTCTCTCAAAGAGGGTATTGAAGACGGTTTTCTCGCCCCCTATAAAGTCGTGCGCGTTGACATCGATGTTGATGTTCAGGGCTGGCGGCCCGTCAAAGGCCAGCTGGATAAATACGGCGAAGAGATTGAAGACCGCATCTATAACCTGAAAGATTTTGATCGCAAACTGGTCATTGATGAACGCACCATGCTGGTTGCGCAGACCATCACCGATTACCTGAAGCGCACCAATCCGATGGATAAAACCATTGTTTTCTGCAACGACATCGATCACGCCGACCGCATGCGCCACGCGCTGGTGTTACTCAACCCTGAGCAGGTGTTGAAGAATGAAAAGTACGTGATGAAAATCACCGGCGACGATGACATCGGCAAGGCGCAACTCGATAACTTTATTAATCCTAAGAAAGCCTACCCCGTTATCGCGACAACATCAGAGCTGATGACAACCGGCGTTGATGCGCAGACCTGCAAGCTGGTCGTACTGGATCAGAACATCCAGTCGATGACTAAATTTAAACAGATCATCGGGCGCGGCACACGTATCAACGAAAGGCACGGCAAGCTGTGGTTCACCATTCTCGATTTCAAAAAGGCGACCGAGCTGTTTGCCGACCCACGCTTTGACGGTTTGCCGGAAAAAGTACTGGTGGTTAAACCCGACGATATCTCCGATGAAAGTTCCGACTTCAATGAGCGGCTGGAAGAAGAAACCCTTAATGATGATGTCGATAAACCTGCCAGTGAAGTGCGAGAAGACGCTGCTGAGTATCACGTTAACCGCGACAACCATTCCGGAAACGGTGAATTTCATAGCGATGATGCAGACAAAGTCCGCAAATTCTATGTGAATGGCGTGGCAGTGAAAGTACTGGCGAAGCGCGTTCAGTATTACGATTCTGACGGCAAGTTGGTCACTGAATCCTTCCAGGATTACACCCGCAAAACGATGCTGAAAAACAGCGAGTACGCCTCGCTGGATAGCTTCGTGCGCAAATGGCAGGAGGCGCCTCGCAAGCAGGCGATTATTGAAGAACTGGCACAGCTGGGAATTCTGTGGGATGTGCTGGCCGAAGAGGTGGGTAAAGATCTCGACCCGTTTGATTTGCTCTGCCATGTGGTGTACGGTCAGCCACCGTTAACCCGTCAGGAGCGCGCGGCCAACGTACGTAAGCGTAACTATTTTACGAAATACGCCGAACCGGCTCAGCAGGTTCTCAATACCCTGCTGGACAAATACGCCGATGAAGGCGTGCAGGAAATCGAGGATGTTCAGGTGCTAAAACTGAAGCCGTTCGATGCACTGGGTCGCCCAATTGAGATCATCAAAACCCGCTTTGGCGACAAAAAGGCGTATGAGCAAGCCGTTAACGAACTGGAAAACGAAATCTACCAGCTTCCGCCGCGCTCAGCCTGATAACACGTAAATTTATTGCCACTGGCCGCAACTGCGACCGGTGGCATCCTTTTTAAGTATGGAAAGAAAACATGTCGATTAGTTCAGTCATTAAATCTCTTCAGGACATTATGCGTAAAGACGCCGGTGTGGACGGCGATGCCCAGCGTCTGGGGCAGCTTTCATGGCTGCTATTTTTGAAGATTTTTGATACCCAGGAAGAAGAGCTGGAACTGGAGCAGGACGACTACCAGTTCCCGATTCCTCAGCGCTACTTATGGCGTAGCTGGGCGGCGAACAGCGAAGGTATCACCGGTGATGCGTTACTGGAATTTGTGAACGACGACCTCTTCCCAACGTTGAAAAACCTCACCGCGCCGATCGATAAAAACCCGCGTGGTTTTGTGGTCAAACAGGCGTTCAGCGATGCCTACAACTACATGAAAAACGGTACGCTGCTGCGTCAGGTGATCAACAAGCTCAACGAAATCGACTTCAGCAGCAGCCAGGAGCGCCACCTGTTTGGCGATATCTACGAGCAGATCCTGCGCGACCTGCAAAGCGCCGGAAATGCGGGTGAGTTCTATACCCCGCGTGCGGTGACGCGTTTTATGGTCAACCGTATTGATCCGAAACTGGGCGAGTCGATTATGGACCCGGCATGTGGTACCGGCGGCTTCCTTGCCTGCGCGTTCGACCATGTGAAAGAGCATTACGTTAAAACGACCGAAGACCATAAAACGCTGCAAAAACAGATTCACGGCGTAGAGAAAAAGCAGCTCCCGCACCTGCTGTGTACTACCAACATGCTGCTGCACGGCATTGAAGTGCCGGTGCAAATCCGTCATGACAACACGCTCAACAAGCCTCTCTCTTCCTGGGATGAGCAGGTTGATGTGATTGTCACCAACCCGCCGTTTGGCGGCACCGAAGAAGACGGTATTGAGAAAAACTTCCCGGCAGAGATGCAGACTCGTGAAACCGCCGATCTGTTCCTGCAGCTGATTATCGAAGTGCTGGCAGACAAAGGCCGCGCGGCGGTAGTGTTACCGGACGGCACGCTGTTTGGTGAAGGTGTCAAAACCAAAATCAAAAAGCTGCTCACCGAAGAGTGCAACCTGCACACCATCGTGCGTTTGCCGAACGGCGTGTTTAACCCCTACACCGGCATCAAAACCAATATTCTGTTCTTCACCAAAGGCCAGCCAACCAAAGACGTCTGGTTCTACGAGCATCCGTACCCGGACGGCGTGAAGAACTACAGCAAAACCAAACCGATGAAGTTTGAAGAGTTCCAGGCGGAAATCGACTGGTGGGGTAATGAAGCCGACGGTTTTGCCAGCCGCGAAGAGAACAATCAGGCGTGGAAAGTGGGCATCGGCGACATCATCGCCCGTAACTTCAACCTTGATATCAAGAACCCGTACCAGGGTGAAACCATCAGCCACGATCCGGATGAGCTGCTGACGAAGTACCAGAAACAGCAGGCAGATATCAGCGAGCTGCGTAACCAGTTGCGCGATATTCTTGGTGCAGCTCTGGCGGGCAACAAGGGGGCGAACTGATGACCGTAGAGAAGCTGATCACCGACCATATCGATATCTGGTCCTCTGCGCTGCAAACCCGCTCCACGGCCGGGCGTGGCAGTAACGGCAAAATCGACCTTTATGGCATTAAGAAACTGCGCGAGCTGATTCTTGAGCTGGCGGTGCGCGGCAAACTGGTGCCGCAGGATCCGAGTGATGAACCGGCGTCTGAGTTGTTAAAGCGTATTGCTGCTGAGAAAGCGGAACTGGTGAAGCTGGGTAAAATTAAAAAGCAGAAGCCTTTGCCTGAGATTAGCGAAGATGAAAAGCCGTTTGAGCTGCCGGTGGGATGGGAGTGGGTACGACTGGGGGATCTTACAAGTAAAATAACAGATGGGGTTCATCACACTCCCAAATATCTTAATGAAGGTGTTGCATTTATTTCTGTTAAGGATATTGATGGAAATAAAATTTCATTTAATAATTGTAAGTTTATATCCCGAGAACAACATGAGGAAATAAACCAAAGATGTAATCCAGAGAAAGGTGATTTACTAATTTGCAGGATTGGCACTCTGGGGCGTGTAACAATTGTTGATACAGATCGACCATTTAGTTTGTTTGTTAGCGTTGGGTTAATTAAGACTTTGTTAAATGCATTTAGTGTTGATTATTTGCATAAAGCTTTTTATAGTCCTTGTCTATTATCACAAATGGAAGAAATTAAAGTTGGTGGTAGCCATACAAATAAATTAAATTTAGGTGATATCCCTAATTTATTGATTCCATTTCCTGCGGAGAAAGAACAGGAAAAAATTGTAGTAAAGATTGCAAAACTAATGTCCCTCTGCGACAAACTGGAACAGCAATCCCTGACCAGTCTGGAAGCCCATCAGCAACTGGTGGAAACTCTGCTTACAACGCTGACCGAAAGTCAGAATGCCGAAGAACTTGCAGAAAACTGGGCGCGAATTAGCCAGCATTTCGACACACTGTTTACCACTGAAGCGAGTATCGACACGTTTAAGCAAACAATTCTGCAACTGGCGGTAATGGGTAAACTGGTGCCGCAAGACCCTAACGACGAACCTGCGTCTGAACTGCTTAAACGTATTGAGCAGGAAAAAGCGCAATTGGTGAAAGAAGGTAAAATTAAAAAACAAAAACCGTTGCCGCCTGTGAGTGATGAGGAAAAACCGTTTGAGTTGCCACAGGGATGGGAATGGTGCCGTATAATCGAAATAGCTCAAGTCGGTACTGGGGCAACACCATCCAGAGATAATCCTGATTATTGGCAGTATCCTGAGCTCAATTGGGTTACAAGTGGTGAAACTTCTTTACCATTTATATTCAATACTGCTGAGAAAATTTCTCTAAAAGCGGTAAAAGAAACAAATGTATCCATTTACTCTCCAGGCACACTTATTATTGCAATGTATGGCCAAGGCAAAACTCGCGGCCAGATAACGGAGTTGTGTATTTCGGCGGGCACAAACCAAGCTTGTGCAGCAATTCAGCTTTTTAATACAAATGAATATCATCGTCGCTATATAAAATTGTTTTTCGAGAAATCTTATAAAGACTTAAGAAATTTGGCGGCAGGTGGAGCACAGCCAAATTTAAATTTGGCAAAAGTATCGAATACGTTAATTCCGATGCCACCTTTCAGTGAGCAAATAAAAATAGCCACTAAGATTGAGGAGCTATATAAGGTTTGCGACACACTCAAATCACGCCTCCAAGGTGTTCAACAAACTCAACTCCACCTTGCGGATGCGCTCACAAACGCAGCATTAAACTAAGGAACAGATGATGCCGGTTCATCATGCAATCTGGCGGATAGGGGAGAATCCCCAGCCGCTAACCATCAGCAAACTCCCCAGCGAGCAACTGCTGGAGAAGATGATTTTAAACGATCCCACCATCCTCTCCGATCAATGGATGATCATCGGTCATCAGGAAAATACGCTCGATAAAGGGCGTATCGATCTGCTGGCTATCGCGCCCGATGCCTCGCTGATCCTGATTGAGCTTAAGCGCGATCGCACACCGCGTGAGGTAGTCGCGCAGGCGCTGGATTACGCCTCCTGGGTGGATGACTTAACCGCCGACCGCCTGTCGCAGATTTATGAAAAATTTTCTGGTGGCGGAAATCTAGGTGAGGCATTTAAGCAACGCTTTAATGCCGAACTGGAAGAGGAGTCGCTTAACCAGTCGCATCAAATCATTATTGTGGCAGCAGAGCTGGATCCCTCCACTGAGCGGATCGTCGACTATCTGAGTAAGAATGGTATTTCGATTAACGTCCTCTTCTTCAAAGTATTCCAGCACGGTAACGAGCAGTTCCTGAGTCGTGCCTGGCTTATCGACCCGAGCGAAACGCAAACCAATGCCGCGCAGGCCACTGCCGGAACGAGTGCCAATGCGAAGGAGCCCTGGAATGGCGAGTTTTATGTCTCGTTCGGCGATCCGCAAAGTCGCGTCTGGGAAGAGGCACGTCGATATGGATTTATCAGTGCGGGTGGTGGGAGCTGGTATAGTCAGACGTTAAAACAGCTTCAGCCGGGCAACCGCGTTTGGGTAAAAATCCCAGCAACGGGTTACGTTGGAGTCGGTATTGTTCAGAGCGCAGTTGAACCAGCCAGCAGCTTTACGATCAAAACGGAACACGGCGAAATGCCGGCAATAGATATTCTTAAATACAGCGATCTGTATCGCCAGAATGCAGACGATCCCGACAAATCAGAATATTTTGTTCCTGTGAAATGGCTGGAAACCCGATCCGAACTCGAAGCAGTGAATGAGGTAGGTTTCTTTGGCAACCAAAACACCGTGTGTAAGCCTACAACGCCGAAATGGCGCTTTACTGTTGAGAAATTGAAGCGCTATTTCATTCAATGGGACACAGAGAAGTAAATACTAAGAGAGCAATAATTTAGAGTACAAAATTCCTTTCGGTACTAATATGGTAGAAAAGTAAGGTGCATTCAGTTCCTTACTTTTCTAATGAAATCATCAAATATTTCACAATACATGTCATATTATATTTAACTTTGCAATACGCTATGCTATATGAGTTCACAGTAATGTCGGAGCATGAAGCAATAATGCTCGGGTTCAATAATGACCTCAAAACAGTTTAAGACAGGGGACAGAAAAAATCTTCCAGAGAGCGGAAGTTAAACAATTAAATGTTAATAGAGTCGCTTTTGCAATCACACAAATATTTATCAACCTGATGTATCAGCCAGTTAACGCGATCTCCTTGGGTCGGACACTTCATCTAACCAACACATAATGCGACAAAAGCATTGTCGCAGCCTTTTCAGGATATTCTAGCTTAATGCTAGTTAGTATAAATATATACATAGCTCGCAATATGTAATCAATAGAATAATAAACACTTCAAATAATTCAAAAAGCAAGTAATATAAAATATATCATTGACTTGCCTTTGAACATTTCAATAACAGAATGCAATTAATTTGACAATGATCACATATATATTCTATGCATCATTATAAAAATGAGTGGACTTATTTATAGAATACGTCTATCAATATCTATGCATACAGCAAAAAACTAACTTATTAGAATAAAGGAGTTGAAATGACTAATGCTTTTTCTTCGAAAACCGTAAATATTCACGGCAATGATAAAATCAGGACACCCCAAATAGAAGCTTTTCAAGCGCTTGAATCCCATTACCAAGACCCTAATAAAACGCAGAAAGAGGTAGGGGTAATTCTCCCGGTAGGATGTGGTAAATCGGGGTGTATAACAATCACCCCTTTTGCATTTAAATCCAAACGCACGCTAGTAATCGCACCTGGTTTAAATATATCTTCACAACTACTTAAAGATTTTGATCCAAGTAATCAATCAATGTTTTATCGGAAATGTAAGGTTATATCTGATAATAACTTTCCCGAACCAGTTGAAATTAGAGGCGATGATGCAAATTTTTCTGATTTAGAAGAATCAGAAGTTGTTATAACAAATATACAGCAACTACAAGGTGGAAGTGAAAATAGATGGTTAAAAGATCTACCAAATGATTTCTTCGACTTAATTTTGTTCGATGAAGGGCATCATAGCATAGCAAGCAGTTTTATGTCGTTAAAACAACATTTTCCTAAAGCATATATAGTTAATTACAGTGCCACACCTTTACGTTCTGATGGCCAATTAATGGCAGGCGAAATTGTATATACATATCCCATATTCAAAGCAATAAAAAATGGATATGTTAAAAGGCTCAAAGCTGTTCAATTAAATCCAAAGACATTAAAATTTGTAAGAGATGATAGTGGCCTAGAAGTAGAAATAACCTTAGAAGAAGTAAAACGATTAGGAGAGGAAGACCCTAAATTTAGAAGGGGTATAGTAACATCAAAAGAAACATTAACGACTATAATTGATGCTTCTATCCATGAGCTTACACGTCTAAGAGAAGAAACCAGTGAGAGCAGGATAAAGATAATCGCATCGGCATTAAATTATGATCATTGCCGTCAAGTTGTTGAAGCTTATAGAGCAAGAGGTTTAAGAGCTGATTACGTTCACTCCAGAGAAGATAGTGCATTTAACCAAAGAGTAATGAATAAACTCAATCAACACGAACTAGATGTAATCGTTCAAGTCAGGAAGCTTGGAGAAGGATTTGATCATCCATATCTTTCTGTTGCAGCTATATTCAGTATATTTAATAACCTATCACCCTTCGTTCAGTTTGTAGGACGGATAATGAGAGTTATTGAGCAAAATAATCCTCAAAGTATGCTAAACCAAGGAGTTGTAGTCTTCCATGCCGGAGCTAACATTGCTAAACAATGGGGCGACTTTCAGCAATTTAGTGAAGCAGACAAAGAATTTTTTGACCAATTATTACCTCTTGAAGATTTTACACCTGATGCAGGTGGAGATACAAAAACAATAGAGCCTATACTTCGAGACGAAACAGATAAAATCGAAGTAAAATCACAAACTGAAGTGACACTTGAAGAAATTAGTCTATATGAAGATAAGGAAGCTCTTGAAGCCTTAAAGACTTTACAAAGAAAAGGATATTCTGAAGATGAAGTAAGTAAAGCATTTAAATCTCTAGAGCCAATTTATGTAACAAAACAAAGAGAGAGACAAGCTAAACGGAGCAGTTTAGATACTCTTGCAATGAATGAAGCCAGAAAATTATTGGCCAAATACAATATCAATCCTGCTGCAAAAGGATTAGATCCTACATTCCAGAAATCAAACTTAATTTTTATAAAAAGTCAGATAGATAAAAAAATAAACACCTTTGTAAGCATGCCTGCCGGAAGTCGCTCCGATTTTAGCCGACAGCAACTGGAATTAATTGACTCACATATTGAGAAAATCATTGCAGAGGTTAGCGAGGATATTAAAAATGGGAAGAATTAAATCTTTAATAATATCATCATCTTTTGACATGGCAAAGAAAAGCCATAAATGTCAAAGTAATGCTGGCCACATCCTGATACAAGGTAGCCCGCGTTTAAAAGTTAAAAATGGGATGGGTTGGGATTATTATTGCAATGAGTGTGCAAAAAAAATAATTGATAGTGATATTCAAAGATTATTTGATTTAAGAAAAAAATTCCAATAAACCCCATAGGGTAAAGAATTTGTTCCTTTACCCTATTCAATTATTTTTCAGAAAATATAGAGTCATAGTAATGACTTCCAACCATTAAGTTAAAATGAATAGACTTAGACTTAGACTTAGGCTTAGGCTTAGGCTTAGGCTTAGGCTTAGGCTTAGGCTTAGGCTTAGGCTTAGGCTTAGGCTTAGAAAGTTGCTTATCCTAAGAATGCAAGACTCAGACACAAAAAAGCCGCCCTTAAGCGACTTTGATTTGCATCTTATGGTGCCGAAGGCCGGACTCGAACCGGCACGTATTTCTACGGTTGATTTTGAATCAACTGCGTCTACCGATTTCGCCACTTCGGCACTGAAGGGGATGCGGAAACGTTGTGGATTATACCTGTCGCGCGCCGCCATGCAAGCGACGACGCGCGAAACCCGCGCTAAGTGCCCAAAAAACCAGCGCTACCGTCACTCCAGCTCAGACACCGCAAGCCGAATCACCCTTGCCGCCTTCTGCTCCGGCAGCGCCAGCACCTTGGCCCACATCTCCTGCACCATATCGCAGGAGAGCTTCTCTTTGCCCACCGCCTTCTCCGGCATCTGCAGCAGCTGGATGTCCTCGCCGTACTTATCGGCAAGTGCCTTCATAATCGGCCGCACATCTTCGACAGCCGCCTCGCGCTCGGCCTGGGTCACGATGTGGCGGTTTTTGCCGTAGGCTGCGCGCATCATGTCGGCGTCGGCCTGCATGCGACGCGCCATCAGGTCTTTATCCAGCATGCGCATCGGGTTGATGCCGCCCTTGACCATCGGGTAGAGGAAGCGGAAGCAGGCGTCGTCGCTCACCTTCTGGATGGCGGCGGTCTGCTCCATGTTGATGGTCATGTAGTTCACCACGTTGGCGTCCGGGGCGTTTTGCAGGCGCGTCATCTGCAGATGCAGGATCTGCGGCTGGATGGTGTCGATAATCTGCTGCTCCGGCTCGCCCGCTTTTTGCAGGGCGGCCATCTGGTCGAGGATACGCTGATGCAGCGCGGGCTCCTGCTCCTTAATCACCTGCCAGGCGGGCATCGCGTTGAGGGCGTTATCCATCTGCCGTTCCGGGGCGCGCTGCCTGTCGAAAAACACCCAGAACGCCACGGCGGCAGCCGCAATGACGACAATCACAATACGGGTCCACGTTTTATTCATCTCGCATCCTTATCCTTGAATTATGCCGGTTTACACCGGCACGCCGCTGTGGAAGCGAAACTCGTTGTCCGGTGTCGAGATAAGTGTGGCTTCAATTTCGCCAAAAAGCTTTATGCGCGGTGAGATATCGTCGTCGCTCACCTGCTGGGCCAGCGTCAGGTAGTCCTGATAATGGCGCGCTTCCGAGCGCAGCAGCGAGAGATAGAACTTCTGCAGGTCGTCGTCGAGGAACGGGGCCAGCGCGGCGAAGCGTTCGCAGGAGCGGGCTTCGATGTAGGCGCCGCAGATGAGCTTGTCGATCAGCGTCAGCGGCTCGTGGGTGCGCACTTCCTTCAGCATCCCTTTGGCATAGCGGCTGGCGGTGATTTTGACGTACGGAATGTCGCGGACCAGCATCGCCTCGCGCACCTGCCAGAAGTGGTGCAGCTCCTCTTTAATCAGCAGCACCATGCTGTCGATGAGCGCCTGGCCCCACGGGTCGTCGGTTTTGGGCATCACGCTTTTGCCAATCTGCCTGTGCAGGGCGATGAAGTCCGGCTCCGGGCCGTCGCGGAAGGTGAACAGCTCGTAGGGTTTGAGCCAGTCGAGCAACGCGTCGGCACCGCTTTCGTCGGCGACGTATTTACGCACCAGCAGCAGCGCGGTCTGGGCGGCCTTGAGCTCGCACACCATGTGGTCGGTGAGCAGCAGCGGCAGGTTCGCCGGGTCGCGGGCTTTATCAATCCATGCTTGCGGGGTCGGGCACTGGAGGAAGTTAAGTACAGGGGCGAGTATCTGCGGGTAATCCATGGTTCTGCCTTGAAAAAGCGGTGGCGTGCGCCACCGCCTGAAACGCTTAGTGACGCACGCCGTCGTCGTCTTCGTCGACGTAATCTTCGTCGTCGCCTTCTTCGCCGTCTTCACCGTTCGGATCTTCGAAGTAGGTTCCCCAGCCGTCGTACTCCACGTCAAACTTCTCGGCCAGGTTCATCAGCTGTTCTACCTGCGCGTCGATAAGCTCCGCCTTCAGCGCGCCCTCGCTCAGGATGTCGCAGCAGATGACGGTGTCGCCCTCTTCCACTTCCAGCTCTTCCGGCTCGGTCACTTCGTAACCCAGTTTAAAAGCTTCCACCGCCAGTTTTTCCAGCGCGTCGAAATCATCCGCAGAGAAATGATGCTCGATGGTGTACAGCGCGTCCGGATCGCTACCGTCTTCCAGCAGCTCTTCAATAATCAGACGCGTCTCTTCGCGTTGTTCTTCCAGGTGTTCCGGGTTTGCCATGGCTCATTCCTCTTTAAAGTGCGGCAGATACTTCTATTTTCACACACGGACGTGTTTGCCTCCACCTTTGTGAGAAAGATTTGTTAAACGGGGTTGCAAATGAATAATTACACATATAAAGTGAATTTTAATTCAATAAGTGGCGTTCGCCATGTGAGGATAAAATGTCTGATCTATACAAGAAACACTTTCTGAAATTGCTCGACTTTACCCCTGCACAGTTCACTTCTCTGCTGACTCTTGCCGCACAGCTCAAAGCCGATAAAAAAAATGGCAAGGAAGTACAAAAGCTTACTGGCAAAAACATCGCGCTCATCTTCGAAAAAGACTCAACCCGTACACGATGCTCTTTCGAAGTTGCCGCATTTGACCAGGGCGCGCGCGTTACCTATTTAGGGCCGAGCGGCAGCCAGATTGGGCATAAAGAGTCAATTAAGGACACCGCGCGCGTGCTCGGGCGGATGTACGACGGCATTCAGTATCGCGGCCACGGGCAGGAAGTGGTCGAGACGCTGGCGCAGTACGCGGGCGTGCCGGTGTGGAACGGGCTGACCAACGAGTTCCACCCAACGCAGCTGCTGGCGGACCTGCTGACCATGCAGGAGCACCTGCCGGGCAAGGCGTTTAACGAGATGACGCTGGTCTACGCGGGCGACGCGCGCAACAACATGGGCAACTCAATGCTGGAAGCGGCAGCGCTGACCGGGCTGGATCTGCGTCTGGTAGCCCCGAAGGCCTGCTGGCCGGAAGAGAGCCTGGTGGCAGAGTGCAGCGCGCTGGCGGAGAAGCACGGCGGCAAAATCACCCTGACGGAAGACGTGGCGGCGGGCGTGAAGGGTGCGGACTTTATCTATACCGACGTGTGGGTGTCGATGGGCGAAGCCAAAGAGAAGTGGGCGGAGCGGATTGCGCTGCTGCGTGGGTATCAGGTGAACGCGCAGATGATGGCGCTGACCGGCAACCCGAACGTGAAGTTCCTGCACTGTCTGCCCGCGTTCCATGACGACCAGACCACGCTCGGCAAGCAGATGGCGAAGGAGTTCGATCTGCACGGCGGGATGGAAGTGACGGACGAGGTGTTTGAGTCGGCGGCGAGCATCGTGTTTGACCAGGCGGAAAACCGGATGCATACGATTAAGGCGGTGATGGTGGCGACGCTTGGGGGTTGATTGGATCCTCTGCGCGCTGGTGCCCTCACCCCGGCCCTCTCCCACAGGGAGAGGGGGAAAACACTAAAAAACGACAACCTTGTTGTCGTTTTTGCTTTTACCTCCATTTCATTGATTTTTCACCCCGAAAAAGGTACGTTTTCGCCTTAATTCCAGCGTGGACATACCAGCATTATGCCGATTATTCAGTCTGTTGAACGTGCGTTGCAGATCCTCGACCTGTTCAACGAGCAGGCCACCGAGCTTAAGATCACCGACATCAGCAAACTGATGGGGCTGAGCAAGAGTACCCTCCACTCACTGCTGAAAACCCTGCAGCTTCATGGCTATATCGATCAGAACCCGGAGAACGGCAAATATCGCCTCGGCATGAAGCTGGTTGAGCGCGGTCATTTCGTTGTGGGCTCCATCGATATTCGTCAGAAGGCGAAAGGCTGGCTGACGGAGCTGTCCCAACGGACCGGGCAGACCACCCATCTGGGGATCCTCGACGGGCGTGAAGGGGTTTATATCGAGAAGATTGAAGGCAAGCTGGCCGCCATCGCCTATTCGCGCATTGGCCGCCGCCTGCCGGTTCACGCCACCGCCATCGGCAAGGTGTTGATTGCCTGGCTGGGCGAGACCGAGCTGAACGCCCTGCTTGAGGGCTATCAGTACACCACCTACACCCCTTCCACCCTCGCCTCTCGCGAAGCATTAATGGCCGCTCTGGCGCAGACCCGCGAGCAGGGCTATGCCCTGGATAGCGAAGAGAACGAGCAGGGCGTGCGCTGCGTGGCGGTGCCGGTGTGGAACCATGAATCCCGCGTGATTGCCGCCCTGAGCCTGTCGACGCTGACCTCGCGCGTGGACGATGCCGGGCTGGCTGATTTCCGCGAACAGCTTCAGCAGGCCGGGCTCCAGCTTTCACGCGCGCTGGGCTACCCGGCCTGAGCCGTTATGCCAGCTCGTAGGTGAAGTAGTCGAAGTCCGCGTGGCAGCCGTCGCCGCTGATGTCCTCGCAGTGCAGCCCCACAAACGCGCCGGTGAAGAAGCCGCGCCCGCCGATGTAGTCATCCGACAGTTTCCACGCCTCATACGTTACCGGCACGGTGTGCCACGTCTCGCCGTCGAACGAGTAGCTGTAGCGGTAGGCCAGCGTATCCACATCCACCCGCAGCCAGATGTTCTCCGCACTCTCCGGCACCGGAATCGGCTGCTCGTGCAGCGGCCATGACGGCACGTTGTGGTCGAGTTGAATAACCTTGATGGTTCTCCCCTGCCCCTCCTCGTAGTCCACAAAGCAGTAGCTCCAGTTTTTACTGTTGTAGTAGCAGGTCAGTCCGGCGCTTTGCTGGAAGTGAACCGGCGAGAACTGCATCCGCGTTTCTGAGCGGAAGACGAAGTGCTGCCAGCGGCGCGCCACGGTCGACTGGGTGAAGGTCGAGTTGAGCGAGTCGTTGCCGTAGAGCCGTAAATAGCCGGGGCGCGTGGTGAGCGAGCCGAGGGTGTCGTCGAACGGGATGCGCAGAGTCTGCAGTTCCGGGTCAAGCGTGCTGCCGTCAAAGTCCTCCCGCCAGTTGCCCTGAACGGATGCAGGCTGTTCCGCCATCTGCGGGCCTTTCACGGTCAGCTGCGCGTGCTTGCCGCCTTCCACGTACGGCCAGCCGTCGCGCCATTCAATGCGGGCGATGCCGGTCTCGCGCCCCAGCGGACAGTAGCCGCGTCCGCCGGAGGCCAGCAGCGGCACGCCGGGCAGGCGCAGCGGGCGGCTGGTGAGATAGGCCATGTACCACTCCCCGGTGTGGGTCTGCAGCAGCGAGCCGTGGCCGCTCTTCTGCAGCGGGTTCTCCGGCAGGTGCCAGCTGGTCATCATCGTCACCTCCGGGTGCAACTCGTACGGCCCGTCGATGGTTTTTGAACGCAGCACCACAACCGCGTGCTCGTAGCTGGTGCCGCCTTCGGCGACCATCAGGTAATACCATCCCGCGTGGCGGTACAGGTGCGCACCTTCGGTGTAGCAGAGCGGCGTGCCGGTAAACAGCGTTTTGCGCTCGGGCGAGAGGGTGCCGGTCTGCGGATCAAACTCCTGCATCACAATGGTGTTGTGCGGGTTGCTGTGGTGGCGCGGCCCCCACGGACGATAGAGGTAGTACTTGCGGCCATCGTCGTCGTGGAACAAGGACGGGTCAAACCCGCCGTTGCCCATCGGGATCGGCTCGCTCCACGGCCCCTCGATGGACGGCGCGGTGACGAGGAAGTTACGGCCATTTTTCCACGGCGAATCAACAATCTTTACGTCGGTGTAGAGCAGCCAGAATTTGCCGTCGGCGTAGCTCAGGCACGGCGCCCAGATGCCGCCGGAGTCCGGGTTGCCCTTCATGTCCAGCATCGACACGCGGTCCAGCGGGGTGCTGACCAGCGACCAGTTTTTCAGGTCACGGGAGTGATAGATGCGCACGCCCGGGAACCACTCGAAGGTCGAGGTGGCGATGTAGTAGTCCTCGCCCTGACGACATAAAGACGGATCCGGGTTGAAGCCGGTGAGTATTGGGTTGGTGATTTCCATATTGCCTCCGGTTACTGGGATGCGGCTGTCGCGGCGTCGGGAAGGGCCTCGCCCTGCGCCGCGCGGTGTTTGATCAGCTGCTGGCTGATGGCCTCCACGCGGGCATCGGTGAGCTTATAGAACGACAGCATGATGAACATGCCCACGTAGAGCACCACCGGCACCACGCAGAACAGAATTTTGATGGTGGTCAGCACCTCCACCGGCTGCACGCTGCTGCTGGCGGAGTAGTTGACGTACGCCAGGATCCAGCCCACCACCGCC
Source organism: Enterobacter cloacae complex sp. 277I4 (assembly GCF_050031465.1). NCBI lineage: Bacteria > Pseudomonadati > Pseudomonadota > Gammaproteobacteria > Enterobacterales > Enterobacteriaceae > Enterobacter > Enterobacter cloacae complex sp. 277I4. The sequence goes on along the minus strand of NZ_JBLGWC010000001.1, from coordinate 559,391 downwards.
CCGCCAATTGCCAGGCCAATCTTCAGGCTGAACAGATAGGTGGAGAACACCAGTCCGTCGAGGCGTCGCCCGCTGCGGCTTTCTTCGTAATCCACCACGTCAGAGGCCATCAGCCACTGCAGCGGCGTGGTGGTGTTAAAGACGAACAGGAACAGGATGTTGAGGGCGAAAATCAGGGCAATATGCTCCGCCGGGGTGACGAAAATCAGCAGGCTGATCAGCGAGTAGGCGACGATGATCCACTTGAAGGCTTTTACCCGGTCAAAGCGGCCCAGCAGACGGGAGGAGCAGAGCGAGCCGAACATGGTGGCGAGGCTGCCGTAGAGTAAAAACTGGGTCGCCATCTCCGGGTGATCCATCACGTATTTGACGAAGTAGAGCGTGGCCCCGCCGCGTACCACGTTAGAGCAGGTCGCCATCATCTTGAACGCGCACATGATCCGCCACTGGCCGTTGCCCAGCAGCAGCTTAAGGTCTTTCGCCACCGACGAGCCCGGCTGCACCTCAAAGGTGTAACGCTCTTTGGTGGTAAAGAAGCAGACGTAGAGCAGCACCACGCCGGTCAGCCCCAGCACACACATGGCGCCGAAATAGCCCACCTGCTCGTCCCCTTTGCCGATAATGCTCACCAGCGGCAGCGCGATGCCGCTAATGGCAAGCGAGCCCGCCGCCGCCAGGAAGAAACGCCACGACTGCAGGGCGTGACGCTCTTTCGGGTCGGCGGTAATCACGCCCGGCATGGCGCAGTACGGCACGTTAACGAAGGTGTAGACCAGGGTCAGCAGAATGTAGGTTACGCAGGCGTAGATGATTTTGCCCTGCGCAGAGAAATCCGGCGTGTAGAAGGTCAGCATGCAGACGATGCCAAACGGGATCGCCCCCCACAGCAGGAACGGGCGGAACTGGCCGTAGCGCGTGCGGGTGCGGTCCACCAGCAGCCCCATCAGCGGGTCGGTCACGGCGTCGAGCACGCGGGAGACCAAAAACAGCGTGCCCATAATGCCCGCCGACAGGCCAAACACGTCGGTATAAAAGTAGGCCAGCAGGAACATGGTGGCCTGCCAGACAAAGCCGCAGGCGGTGTCACCCAGCCCGTAGCCAATTTTATCTTTCATGGTTAATTGCATCATCATCGCACCTTTATTTTCGTATGCTGATTTCACAACATCGTGTTAATGGAGTGTAATGAGCTGTTCAATTAACCAGCAATGGTCATATCTTATTTCCGAATTACGATATTTTGCTTTTGTGACGCCACCGATATATCGCAACGCATTGTTTAGATTGATAAATTTAAGATACGCGAAAACCGTCCACGGGATATTTCCCGTAGACAGTATCGCTCAGAAAATAATTAAAGTCCGAGTGCTTTTTTACCGGCGTTAATTACCTCGATAATTTTATCGGTGTCATAAATACAGCCTTTCCAGGTGCCGCCGCTCACCGACTGCAATGCCGCCCACAGGCGGGTATCATCCGGCAAAAAGTCGTGAGGGTGCAGGTCCTGGTGCGTCTGTCTTACTGCCAGCTCGCGCGCGCCCTCTTCCGGCGTCAGCGGGTTTTCTGCGGTGCCGATAAAGTTGACGCTGCCCGTCAGGGTCAGGCGATCCACGGCAATCTCAATGATGTCGTTGTCGCGCAGCTTTCCAATCGGCCCGCCTGCCAGCGCTTCCGGCGACACGTGGCCGAAGCAGGCGCCCGTCGACACGCCAGAGAAGCGCGCATCGGTGATTAACGACACCGTCTTGCCCCATGAGATATGCTTCAGCGCAGAGGTGAGCTGGTAGGTCTCTTCCATGCCGGTACCGGACGGCCCACCGCCGATCACCACCATGATATCGCCCTGTTTAATCTCTTCCTGCTTGATGGCTTTAATCGCCTGTGCTTCCGAGACAAACACCCTTGCCCGGCCCGTATGACGGTAAACGCCATCATCACCCACCACCGACGGGTCAATGGCCGTGGCCTTGATCACCGAGCCTTCCGGCGCGATGTTGCCCGTCGGGAAGCAGACCGTCGAGGTCAGCCCTCTCGCTTTTGCCTTCTCCGGCGGGAGGATCACGTCATCCGGATCCACGCCGTCCTGCTCGCGCAGGCACTGGCGGAAGCGTTTACGGCGCTCGGACGCCTGCCACCAGTCGAGGTTCTCGCCCACCGTCTGGCCGGTGACGGTCATGGCATCCAGGTGCAGCAGGCCGAGATCGCGCAGGTGGAGCATCACCTCCGGCACGCCACCCGCGAGGAAGGCGCGCACGGTTGGGTGATAGTCCGGGCCGTTGGGCAGCACGCTGACCAGGCGCGGCACCCTGCGGTTGACGCGTGTCCAGTGTTCTACGTCCGGGATCGTGCAGCCCGCCGCGTGGGCGATGGCCGGGATGTGCAGCAGTAAATTGGTGGAGCCGCCGAACGCCGCGTGGATCACCATGGCGTTTTCGATGGCTTTATCGGTGAGGATATCGCGCGTGGTGATGCCGCGGTTATCCAGCTCGCTCACCGCCCGCGCCGACTGGCGGGCAATTTCCAGCCACACCGCCTGCCCGGACGGCGCCAGCGCGGAGTGCGGCAGCGCCAGACCCAGCGCTTCGGCCACCACCTGCGAGGTGCCCGCCGTGCCGAGGAACTGACATCCGCCGCCCGGCGACGCGCAGGCGCGACAGCCCAGCTCGGCGGCCTCCTGCAATGACAGTTCGTGGTTAGCAAAGCGCGCGCCGATGGTCTGCACCTTGCCCGCGTCTTCCCCCACGGTCGGCGGCAGCGTCGCCCCGCCCGGCACCAGAACGGTCGGCAGATTGTGCATCGAGGCCAGCGCAATCATGGTGGCAGGCAGCCCTTTATCGCAGGTCGCCACGCCAATGACCGCCCGGCGCGTCGGCAGGGAGCGAATCAGACGACGAAACACAATCGCCGCATCGTTGCGGTACGGCAGGGAGTCGAACATCCCGTGTGTGCCCTGCGAGCGCCCGTCGCACGGATCGCTGACGAAGGCCGCAAACGGGATCCCGCCGTTGCGGGTGATCTCCTTCGCCGCGGCCTGCATCTGCATGCCGATCTCCCAGTGCCCGGTGTGGTAGCCCAGCGCAACCGGCCGTCCGTCACCGGCGCGGATGCCGCCCTGGGTGCCAATAATCAGCACCTCTTTGCCGGTCAGCTTGTTGGCGTCCCAGCCCATCCCGGCGTTCTGGGTCATGCCGAACAGGTTGCCGCTGGGGGATTCCATCAGCATCTGCGGAGTCAGCGGCAGCGCGCCCTGCGGCCCCGCCGCATGGGTGATGACGGCATAAAACGCATCATCCTGCGGGGTGTAAATTTTCTCGATGGTCATGGTTATCGTCCGGCTCAGCAGAGCTTGAGCTGTTGCAGCAGGGTTTTCAGCTGCGCCTTACGCGGCTCGTCCAGCGCAGAGGCGGGCGGCAGCACGTGGGTAGAAATCGGGCGGCCGCAGAGCACAATCGCCTCTTTAATGACGTTCACAAACGGCGTATCCAGCTGATACATCTGCGGTATTTGCAGTAAGGTCTGATGATACTCAGCCGCTTTCGCCACGTCTTTATCCCGCCAGGCTTTCAGAAGATTCACCGACACCTGCGGAGCAAAGTTGCCGCTGGCCGAGATCGCCCCATCGCCGCCGAGCAGCAGGGTATTAAACAGATGATCGTCGTAGCCGCACAGCACGGTGAAGTGCGGATGGGCGGTTTTGACGGTGTGGATCATGCTGCGCAGATGGGCCACGGAGTCGATGGTGTCTTTAATGCCGACGATGTTGCTGCGCGAGTCGGCCAGGGTTTTCACCAGCGCCGGCGTCAGATCCTGCCCGGTCAGCGCCGGGAAGTTATAGAGGATCACCGGCAGCGTGACGCTGTCGGCCACCTGCTCGAAATAGCGGATCAGGTTCGCTTCAGACACCTTCCAGTAGTAGGGGTTGATCACCACGATACCGTCCGCCCCCGCCTGCTGGGCATGCTGGCTCAGTTCAATGGTTTCCCGGGCGTTGGTGCCGCCGGTGCCGATCAGCACCGGCACACGACGATCGACGTGATCGATAGCAAAGCGGGCAATGGTTTTACGCTCTTCGGCGCTGAGCTGGGAGAACTCACCGCCGCTGCCCAGGAAGAACAGGCCGTCAACGCCTGCCGCGATCAGATCGTCTATCAGCGCGGCGGTGCCCTGCTTATCAAGCTGGCCATCGGCGGTAAAAATGGTGGAGACAGGGGGAATGATTCCCGTGAACAACGCGGACTGCGGCATGAGATCTCCTTGCTGAATCATTTTGTTCTATATTATAGAACAGCGTTCATTAATTTAACGATCATACTATGACGCAGAAAAAGCGCAGGTAAATGAGAAGGGAAGAGGGAGTGCGGGAAATTTAAGCTGGATCACATTATGCGTGGGTGCGGTCTGGTGCCCTCACCCTAACCCTCTCCCACAGGGAGAGGGAACTTTTACACCCTCTCCCCTTGGGAGAGGGCCGGGGTGAGGGAAAATTACCCCACCAACATCTTAACAACCACTTTCCTGACCTTAGCAGGCGCCCCCACCGCGCACAGCGGCTTATGCACTTCACCCGGCCAGAACACCACGAAATCCCCTTCGCTCAGCACCACGGTTTTCTCCTGCTCGCCTTCCGGCAGGAACGCGATGTCTTTATCCGCCAGCCAGTCGGTGTCCGGCGTGCCGTGTGGCAACGTACTGAACGTCATCCCTTCCTGCCCTTTGAGCACAATCTGAATGTCCAGATAGCGCGCATGGTACTCCGCGCGGCGCTCGGCAAACGGCTGGGTCATGTCTTCGGAGACCAGATAAAACAGGTTGCTGCCGTTGATGTCGTGTTTGCCCGGCGGGGTGGCGTCGGTGACGTGGGCTTTAACGTGCTCGATGGCCAGACGCAGGGGTTCCGGTAGCCAGGCTTGCAGATGGTGGATGTTGCCGATAATCATAATTAAACCCTCATAATAAAACACTGTTTCATTTTCATCTTTTATACGAGAATTCAAACTGCCATACCAGCCCTTTTTCGCGGAGAGTTGCGCGAACGCATGTTTATCGGGAAAGGTGTTAATCTGCTGTTAATCCCTCACAGGCATTTATGCAGTTGTTATGCATAACCTCAGCGCGTCGTGACGATGCCGTGACGCTAACTCACTGATTGTACTGCCTTCATCATAAAACTCGCGCCAGCTTCACACTTTATCATTTTGAGTATTTGCTATTAAATTCCATAATTATTTATTGATTTTTCTTAAGTCAAAAATAGTTAATTGGCTATTCTGCATAGCCATTCTGCACAGGAAATAAAATCATTTAAAATCAATGTGATAACCAAATATGTCAAAACATGAAATTCTACAAAATAATAACAACCTCAAATAATGCCAACGGATCCTGCTTAGCTATTCACCGGCTAATAATATCAAATTAATCATTATCTGATGCGAATCATGCAAATGAAAACAAACCACCCAATACCTAATTTCACGTGAGCAACGTCACAATACGGTTTATTTAAGCGCCTACTATTGACCACGAAATCAATTGAGCTTAGCCGCCATATCATTACACGAATATGGCGCATGCCCTTTTTATTCTGAAAAACAGTTAAAGGAATAATTATGGAAAAGCATTATGTCGGTTCTGAAATTGGTCAATTGCGTAGCGTGATGCTGCACCGCCCTAATTTAAGTCTTAAACGCTTAACGCCATCAAACTGTCAGGAGCTGTTATTTGATGATGTGCTCTCGGTTGAGCGGGCGGGTGAGGAGCATGACATTTTCGCAAACACGCTGCGCGAGCAGGGTGTGGAAGTCCTGCTGTTGACCGACCTTCTCACTCAAACGCTTGATATTGCAGAGGCGAAAGCCTGGCTGCTGGAGACGCAAATCTCTGACTACCGTCTCGGCCCAACCTTTGCCAGCGACGTGCGCGGCTGGCTGGCAGATATGCCGCACCGGGAACTGGCGCGCAGACTGAGCGGCGGATTAACCTACGGTGAAATTCCGGCGGCGATTAAAAATATGGTGGTGGATACCCACACGGCGAATGATTTTATTATGAAGCCGCTGCCAAACCATTTATTTACCCGCGATACCTCGTGCTGGATTTATAACGGCGTCTCCATTAACCCGATGGCCAAACCGGCCCGCCAGCGTGAAACCAATAACCTGCGAGCCATATATCGCTGGCACCCGGCATTCGCCGATGGCGAATTTATTAAGTATTTCGGCGACGAGAATATTAATTATGACCACGCCACCCTGGAGGGCGGCGACGTATTAGTGATTGGCCGCGGCGCAGTATTAATTGGCATGTCTGAACGCACCACCCCGCAGGGCGTGGAGTTCCTCGCTAATAGCCTGTTTAAACATCGCCAGGCCGAGCGTGTGATTGCCGTTGAGCTGCCAAAACACCGCTCCTGCATGCACCTCGACACCGTCATGACCCACATCGACGTAGACACCTTCTCCGTCTACCCGGAAGTGGTGCGTAAAGACGCCCAGTGCTGGACGCTCACCCCGGACGGACGCGGCGGCCTGCTGCGCACCCAGGAAACCGACCTGCTGCACGCCATCGAGAAAGCGCTCGGTATTAATCAGGTACGCCTGATCACCACCGGCGGCGACGCCTTTGAAGCCGAGCGCGAGCAGTGGAACGACGCCAATAACGTGCTCACCATCCGCCCGGGCGTGGTGATCGGCTACGAGCGCAACGTCTGGACCAACGAGAAATACGACAAAGCGGGGATCACCGTGCTGCCTATCCCGGGCGACGAACTGGGACGCGGTCGCGGCGGCGCGCGCTGCATGAGCTGCCCACTGGAACGCGACGGAATTTAAGGAGCCACTATGGAACGAAAACCCACTCTGGTTGTGGCCCTGGGCGGCAACGCATTGCTCAAACGCGGCGAACCGCTAGAAGCCGAGATCCAGCGTAAAAATATCGACCTCGCGGCCCGTACCATCGCCGGGCTGACGGAGCAGTGGCGCGTGGTGCTGGTGCACGGCAACGGGCCGCAGGTCGGGCTGCTGGCGTTGCAGAACAGCGCCTACGACAAAGTCGCCCCCTACCCGCTGGACGTTCTCGGCGCCGAAAGCCAGGGGATGATCGGCTACATGCTCCAGCAGGCGCTGAAAAACAGCCTGCCCCAGCGCGAGGTGAGCGTCCTGCTCACCCAGGTGGAGGTGGACGCCGCCGACCCGGCCTTCAGCAACCCGACCAAGTACATCGGCCCGGTCTACAGCGAAGCCCAGGCAAAAACGCTACAGGCAGAGAAAGGCTGGGTGTTCAAGGCCGACGGCAGCTACTTCCGCCGCGTGGTGCCCTCTCCGCAGCCGAAACGCATCGTTGAGAGCGATGCCATCGCGGCGCTGATCCAGCGCGACCACCTGGTGATTTGCAACGGCGGTGGCGGCGTGCCGGTGGTGGAAAACGCCAATGGCTATCACGGCATTGAGGCGGTGATCGACAAAGACCTCTCCGCCGCCCTGCTGGCGCGCCAGATTGAGGCGGATGCCCTGCTGATCCTCACCGATGCCGACGCGGTGTACCTCGACTGGGGCAAACCAACCCAGCGTCCGCTGGCACAGGTGACGCCGGAACTGCTCAAGGGCATGGCGTTCGACGCCGGCTCGATGGGACCGAAAGTGGCCGCCTGCCGCGAGTTTGTTGAGGCCTGCAACGGGATTGCCGGGATCGGCGCGCTGGCTGACGGCGCGGAGATCCTCGCGGGCGAGAAAGGCACGTTGATTCGTAACTGAATAACTTCCCCCTCACCCGACTCTCCCTCTCCCCGTGGGAGAGGGCCGGGGTGAGGGCACCAGACAGCAAAATTTTAAAAAGGATTTCCCACATGACCATCAACCTGAAAAACCGCAACTTCCTCAAACTGCTGGACTATACCCCGGCGGAGATCCAGTACCTGATCGACCTCGCCATCGAACTGAAGGCCGCCAAAAAAGCCGGACGTGAGAAGCAAACCCTGGTCGGGAAAAACATCGCCCTGATTTTTGAGAAAACCTCTACCCGCACCCGCTGCGCCTTTGAAGTGGGCGCATTTGACCAGGGCGCGCAGGTCACCTACCTCGGCCCAAGCGGCTCACAGATTGGTCATAAAGAGTCGATGAAAGACACCGCCCGCGTGCTGGGCCGCATGTATGACGGCATCGAGTATCGCGGCTACGGCCAGGCCATCGTTGAAGAGCTGGGCGAGTACGCGGGCGTGCCGGTATGGAACGGCCTGACTGACGAGTTCCACCCCACTCAAATCCTCGCCGATCTGATGACCATGCTGGAGCACTCGCCGGGCAAAACCCTGCCGGAGCTGAGCTTTGCCTATCTGGGCGACGCGCGCAACAACATGGGCAACTCGCTGATGGTCGGTGCGTCCAGGATGGGAATGGATATCCGCCTGGTGGCACCAAAGTCCTTCTGGCCGGAAGCGGGGCTGGTTGAGCAGTGCCGCGCCATCGCAAAAGAAACGGGCGCACGCATCACCCTTACCGACGACGTAGAAGAAGGCGTGCAGGGGGCCGATTTCCTCTACACCGACGTGTGGGTCTCCATGGGAGAGCCGAAGGAAGCCTGGGCCGAGCGCGTCAGCCTGATGAAGCCGTATCAAATCAATGCGCAGGTGATGAAGGCCACCGGCAACCCGAACGTCAAGTTTATGCACTGCCTGCCGGCGTTCCACAACGAACACACCAAAGTGGGCCGCGAAATTGAGATGGCCTACGGCCTGAAAGGGCTGGAGGTGACGGAAGAGGTCTTTGAATCACCAAACTCTATTGTCTTCGACGAAGCAGAAAACCGTATGCACACCATAAAAGCCGTCATGGTGGCGACACTCGGCGACTAATCACCGCCCGGCGCGCCACGGGTGCGCCGGGGTTCAGGAGAACATCATGGGCAAGTTTAAGTTTCCCTCCGCTTACACCATTCTCTTTTTTCTGATTGCCGTCGTGGCCGTGCTGACGTGGATTATTCCGGCCGGACAGTACCATATGGCAATGAACGAGGCGCTCGGCAAGGACGTGCCGGTTGCCGGAACCTACGCGCACGTGGCGGCCCACCCGCAGGGGCTGGTTTCCGTACTGATGGCTCCCATTGCCGGGCTGTACGATCCGGAGTCCGGTCAGGCCGGGGCGATCGACGTAGCGCTGTTTATCCTGATCATCGGGGGATTTCTCGGGATCGTCACCAAAACCGGGGCGATCGACGCCGGGATCGAGCGCGTCACCACGCGATTACGCGGGCGTGAAGAGTGGATGATCCCGATCCTGATGGCGCTGTTCGCCGCAGGCGGCACCATCTACGGCATGGCCGAAGAGTCACTGCCGTTCTACACCCTGCTGGTGCCGGTAATGCTGGCCGCCCGTTTTGATCCGGTTGTTGCGGCCTCCACCGTGTTGCTCGGCGCGGGGATCGGCACGCTCGGCTCTACCATCAACCCCTTCGCCACGGTGATCGCCGCCAACGCCGCCGGGATCCCCTTCACCAACGGGATCGCCCTGCGCGTGGCGCTGCTGGTCATCGGCTGGATCATCTGCGTGGCGTGGGTAATGCGTTACGCCCGTAAGGTACGCCAGGATCCGTCTCTTTCCATCGTTGCAGACAAACAGGAAGAGAACCGCGCCCATTTCCTCGGTAACAAGGACGCACAGACGCTGGAATTTACCCCGGTACGCAAAATCATCCTGGTCATTTTCGCCCTCGCCTTCGCGGTGATGATTTACGGCGTGGCGGTGCTGGGCTGGTGGATGGCGGAGATCTCGGCGGTGTTTCTCGCCAGCGCCATTATCGTGGGGCTTATCGCCCGCATGAGCGAAGAGGAGCTGACCTCAACGTTTATCAACGGCGCACGAGATTTGCTGGGCGTCGCGCTGATTATCGGCATCGCCCGCGGTATCGTAGTCATCATGGATAAGGGCATGATTACCCACACCATTTTGCACAGCGCGGAAGGGCTGGTCAGCGGGTTATCCACGGTGGCGTTTATCAACGTGATGTACTGGCTGGAAGTGGTGCTGTCGTTTCTTGTGCCTTCTTCATCCGGCCTGGCCGTTCTGACGATGCCGATCATGGCACCGCTTGCCGATTTCGCTAACGTCAACCGCGACCTGGTAGTCACGGCTTACCAGTCAGCCTCCGGTATCGTTAACCTGGTGACGCCCACCTCCGCGGTGGTTATGGGCGGGCTGGCTATCGCCCGCGTGCCCTATGTGCGCTACCTGAAATGGGTGGCGCCGCTGCTGGGGATACTCACGGTGGTGATCATGGTGGCGTTAAGCCTGGGGGCAGTATTGTGATGTTTTGACGTTGTAGGCCCGGTAAGCGTAGCGCCACCGGGCGTTTTGTTTCAGCCACTTACATGGGAAATAGTTATGACGGAATATGGTGATTACTCTCCAAAAGAACAGCTACAGCTGACGGTCTGTCAGCGCCTGATCGCAGAAAAAAGCTATCTCTCCCAGGAAGAGATTCGCCGCGATTTGCAGGAGCGTGGTTTTGAGACCATCAGCCAGTCCACCGTTTCACGTCTACTCAAGTTGCTTGGTGTCATAAAAATTCGAAATGCCAAAGGGCTAAAGATTTATTCGTTGAATCCTCTTCTGCGCCCTGCCCCCGACGCCGCGCGTACCGTTTCCGAAATGGTGGTCAGCGTGGAGCATAATAGCGAATTTATCCTTATTCATACCGTGGCCGGATATGGCCGCGCGGTGGCGCGCATTCTGGATTATCACCAGTTACCGGAAATTTTAGGCGTGGTTGCCGGAAGCAGTATTGTCTGGGTCGCCCCCCGGGTGGTGAAGCGTACCGCGCTGGTGCATAAGCAAATTAATTATTTACTCAGAACGCATTAATATTCACAAAGAACCGTTTGCATTGAGTAAAGCGTGCATTAAATTGCTTGATCCGGACATCGGGGTGCGTATAATGCCCGACAATTTGCCGGGAGGAAGCATGGTCAAGCGTGTTCGACATAACGTCTTACCGCGTCTGAAATCAGACGCTGGCCTGCCGTTTTTCTTCCCGTTGCTAAACCTATTCCCAGAGCCCCTCATTTGAGGGGCTTTTTTTTGCCCGGCGTCAGGAGATAAACATGAATCCGCTTTATCAAAAACACATCATTTCCATAAACGACCTCAGCCGCGAAGAGCTGGAACTGGTTCTGGAAACCGCGGCAAAACTGAAGGCCAATCCGCAACCGGAGCTGCTGAAGCACAAGGTGATTGCGAGCTGCTTCTTTGAAGCCTCGACCCGCACGCGCCTCTCCTTTGAAACCTCCATGCACCGCCTGGGCGCGAGCGTGGTGGGCTTCTCAGACAGCAGTAACACGTCGCTGGGTAAAAAAGGCGAAACCCTGGCGGATACCATTTCAGTGATCAGCACCTACGTTGACGCGATTGTAATGCGTCACCCGCAGGAGGGCGCGGCCCGTCTGGCGACCGAGTTCTCCGGCGGTATTCCGGTGCTGAACGCCGGTGACGGTGCCAACCAGCATCCGACGCAAACCCTGCTGGATCTGTTCACCATTCAGGAGACCCAGGGCCGTCTGGAAAACCTGAACATCGCCATGGTAGGTGACCTGAAATATGGCCGCACGGTTCACTCCCTGACCCAGGCGCTGGCGAAATTCAACGGCAACCGCTTCTTCTTCATCGCCCCGGACGCGCTGGCGATGCCACAGTACATTCTCGACATGCTGGATGAAAAAGGCATTCCGTGGAGCCTGCACGCCAGCATCGAAGAGGTGATGGGCAACGTGGATATTCTGTATATGACCCGCGTGCAGAAAGAGCGTCTGGATCCGTCCGAGTACGCCAACGTGAAGGCGCAGTTTGTGCTGCGCGCCAGCGACCTCGAGGGCGCGCGCGACAACATGAAGGTGCTGCACCCGCTGCCGCGCATCGATGAGATCACCACAGACGTGGATAAAACGCCGCACGCCTGGTACTTCCAGCAGGCCGGAAACGGCATCTTCGCCCGCCAGGCGTTACTGGCACTGGTTCTGAATCGCGAATTGGCTCTGTAAGGGGAAACGACAATGACACACGATAACAAACTCCAGGTTGAAGCCATCAAACGTGGCACCGTGATTGACCACATCCCTGCGCAGGTCGGCTTTAAGCTGCTGACGCTGTTCAAACTGACCGAAACCGACCAGCGCATCACCATTGGCCTGAACCTGCCGTCAGGCGAAATGGGCCGCAAGGACCTGATCAAGATCGAGAATACTTTCCTGACCGACGAGCAGGTTAACCAGCTGTCGCTGTACGCGCCGGACGCCACCGTTAACCGCATCGACAATTACGACGTGGTGGGCAAATCACGCCCAAGCCTGCCGGAGCGGATTGAGAGCGTGCTGGTTTGCCCGAACAGCAACTGCATCAGCCACGCGGAGCCGGTCTCCTCCAGCTTCGCAGTGAAAAAACGCGCCGATGACATCGCACTCAAATGCAAATACTGCGAAAAAGAGTTTTCTCATTATGTGGTGCTGGCCAACTAATTGAGGTTGGTAAAGGATCCCGGCCTCCCTATAATGGCCGGGACTCTTAAATCAGCTGTTATTCTGGAGAAATCATGACCAAAGTACTCGCGACGGAAAATGCACCAGCGGCTATCGGCCCATACGTTCAGGGCGTTGATCTGGGTAGCATGATTATTACCTCTGGCCAGATCCCGGTGAACCCGAAGACCGGTGAAGTGCCAGCCGACGTAGCGGCGCAGGCGCGTCAGTCGCTGGAAAACGTGCAGGCGATCGTGGAATCCGCAGGCCTGAAAGTGGGCGACATCGTGAAAACCACCGTTTTCGTGAAAGATCTGAACGATTTCGCCACCGTTAACGCTACTTATGAAGCATTCTTTACTGAGCATAACGCCTCTTTCCCGGCGCGCTCCTGCGTGGAAGTGGCTCGTCTGCCAAAAGACGTGAAAATTGAAATCGAAGCGATTGCCGTACGTCGCTGATTGATAGCAGCAGAGAATGGGCGGCTTCGGCTGTCCATTTTTTTTGGTTATTTTTCCTCTCACCACAGCATGACCTTCCCCACCCGCCATTAATAACATCACCCTGCGTATTTATTATTAATGGACTAACAATGAAATTATCAAAGATTGCCCTTGCGATGGCGACCCTGACCGTTGCCTCATCCGCTTTAGCGCACGGATATATTGAGTCTCCTGCCAGCCGCGCTTATATGTGCAAGCTCGGTCAAAACATTGACTGTGGCTCCGTTCAGTATGAACCGCAGAGCGTGGAGAAAACCTCCGGCTTCCCGGGCGGTGCGATGCCGCCAGACGGCCAGCTTGCCAGCGCGGGGATTGCGAATTACTCCCAGCTGGATAAACAGAGCCTGAACGCGTGGACGAAAAGCCCCATGACCGCCGGCCCGCATGAGTTTGTCTGGTATCACACCGCGCCGCACAAAACCACCAACTGGCGTTACTACATCACCAAACAAAACTGGGATCCGAATAAACCCCTGACCCGCGATCAGTTTGAATTAACCCCGTTCTGTACCGTGAATGGAAATGGCCAGGCCCCCGCGATGCGCAAAGCCATGACCTGTAATGTACCCGCGCGAACGGGTTACCAGGTGATTTATGGCGTCTGGGAAATAGCGGATACCTCAAACAGTTTCTACCAGGCCATTGACGTTGATTTTGGTAACGGCGGCAATGTTACCCCGGATGACGGTGCCGGTATCGAATCAGAGTGGAGCAAGGTCCTCAGCGGCCAGATTGCGGGAAATAACCTGAACGTCGGCGATAAGGTCATTGCCCGCTTCTTCGATGCGCACGGTGAAGTGACGTCCCTGCGCACGGAAATAACGATCGCCACGGCCGCGCAGGGGGATGCCAACCAGTGGTCGTACGATCTGGCGCAGAAAATTAACACCGCGCACCAGGACATTCGCGTCGGCGTGAAGGATGAGGGCGGCGAGATTAGCCCGGTCCATGGCGCGAACAGCGTATTCGTCAAAGAGGGCAGCGCCCTGCAGTCCGTTGCGATTTCGTACGAAGAGCAGAAGGCAGAGGTCAATGAAACCATCGCCGTCAGCAATTTGCACTACAGCAAAATCGAGAACGGCAATGCGACCGTCACCTTCCATGTGAATACCCACGGTAACGTCGATTTCGAAGCCCACGTCATGAACCATCACGGGGCGGAAAAAGGGTACCTGAAGCAGGAGATGAATAACGTGAATCAGGACGTCACCCTGACGCTGACCGGCGTTGAGGCGGGTCACCACATGCTGAAGTACTACGCCACCAATAAAGACGGCACGCTGTTTGCGCAGGATGTGCTGAACCTGATGCTGGAAGAGGAAGCCGCGGCGGACAACAGCACCGGTCAGCATGATTACATCTTCCCGGATAACATCGCGTCGTACAAAGCAGGCACTGTGGTGCTGCAGCCAAAAGACGGTAAGACCTACCAGTGTAAGCCTTTCCCGTACAGCGGCTACTGCGTGCAGTGGAGCAAGTATGCGACCCAGTTTGAGCCGGGCACCGGTTCACACTGGAAAGAGGCGTGGGTGCTTAAGCACTGAGTCGTCTGATTCCCTCACCCCGGCCCTCTCCCAAAGGGAGAGGGTGTATTAATTCCCTCTCCCCCTGGGAGAGGGTTAGGGTGAGGGGGTCTACTGATTCCGCGTCGCGCGCAGCAGCGTCTCCAGCGGGTACACCGCCGCAATCACCACTTCGTCCTGAACCTTCGCCGCGTTATCCAGCTCGCTCTGAATTGAGGCGATCTCTTTATCGTCCAGCGTGCCCTGACGCGCCACCAGATCGGTGAGCCTCAGGCCAATCGAGGACAGCTTGTCCACCTCCTGAATCACCGGCTTGATCGCCTTCAGCTGATAGCTGTTTTCACTCAGTGCCAGCGCGTCGCTGGTATTGCTCTGCCAGCGGTTAAACACATGGCGCAGCGCGTCGGCACTTTCGGTATCCTCGGCGTCGCTCACCAGACGGTCGGCCCATTTGTTCATCTGGCGCACGGTGGCGCTTTCGGCATTCAGCGCATCCGCGAAGCGGTTAAGCGGCTCAAACTGATGGTAGTTTCCGGCCTGGAATTTGAGATGCTGACGGGTGTAATACTGCGCAGGCTCCACCGCCTGGGCGAGGATTTGCAGCGGCAGCGTATCGGCATTCCCGGCAAGGCGCGTGAACTGCACCTGCTGCTGGGTGTGCTGCTGCAGCCCGACCGAGACCGTCGACCAGCTGTCCATCGCCTGCAGGCGGGTGTACATGTTGTCGACATCGGTAACATCCTGCGCGGACCATAACCGCTCCGCCACCGCAAAGGTACGCGGCCACAGACGGATATCCAGCACCGGTGCCACCACGTTTTCCGCCCACAGCGCGGCTTCTCCGCCAAGCAGATTAACCTGATGCGCGATATCCGGCACCACCGGCGGAGTGCCTTTAGGGACCTCATCCAGACGCGTGCCGCTGATCAAGTAGCGGACATTCCCCACCAGGAAATAACCCGTGAGCTTATCGTTATCAACCGACACCACCGGGCGCGTTTCGCCCATCCAGGTATCAACGGTAAACGTCACCTGATTGTCATCGCGCCACGCAATGTTATCCACCGCGCGGCGGGACTTGCCGGCAAAATCAATAAATCCGCGCCAGCCGGACTCCCCTTTCACCAGCGTAAAGCTGCCTTCGACCGGCTTGCCTTTCAGACGCGGCATGGAGAAGGCCCAGCTCTGGGCGCTGTCGGTGTCGGCAATCACGTCCACGCCGTTTAAGGCCTGCGGCACGATCTCATTGCGGTAGTGGTAAGCGGTGGACTGCGGCTGATCGAGATAGAAGCCCGTCGAGAGGATCCCTTTGTAGCCGTTCTGCGCCACCAGTCCCAGCGCATCCTGCCCCTGCCAGGACTGGATCAGAATGCTTTTGGGCAGATCGGGATGGTAGATCTCATCCCAGCCCACCATCTGCCGGTGGTGTTTTTCAAGGATCGTTTCCAGCTTGCGGTTGAAATACGCCTGCAGCGCGTGGCTGTCCGCCAGCTTGTGGTCGCGCATAAACTGCTGAATGGCCGGATTCGCTTTCCACTGGCTGTCGTCCACCTCATCGCCACCGATATGAAGATAAGGATCGGGGAAGATCGCCGCCAGTTCGCTGACCATCGCGTCAGCAAACGCGTAAGTGGCCTCTTTGGTCGGATCCAGCACCGGCTTTAAGACTCCCCAGTGGCGCTCCATTTCGTACGGCCCCGGCGCGCTCATCAGCGCCGGGTAGGCCACGGCAATGGCCGAGGCGTGGCCCGGCATATCGATCTCCGGCACGACGCGGACACCGCGCTCGGCAGCATAGCGGACAATCTCGCGCATCTGCTCTGGCGTGTAGAACAGCCCGTCGCTGGCAAGGAGGGTCAGCTTAGGATAGCGCTTTGAGCTGAAGCGCCAGCCCTGATCGTCGGTTAAATGCCAGTGCAGCACGTTGAGTTTTGCCGCGGCCATACCGTCGATCTGGCGTTTGATATCCGCCAGCGGGATAAAGTGGCGCGCCGAGTCCAGCAGCAGCCCGCGCCACGGGAAGCGCGGGGAATCTTCAATGGTCACCCACGGTACAGAGGTGTTTTCCGCGCCGTTTTGCACCAGCTGGAGCAGCGTTTCCATGGCACGCAGCGCGCCGAAACGGGTATTGGCGGAGATATCCACCCCGTTGGCATCCACCGTCAGCCTGTAGCTTTCGTCGCTGTCCGGCAGCGGCTGCGGCTTCACTTTTTTGGCGATGGCAATGCGGATGGTCGGTTTTTCGGGTTTGTCGGCCTGCGGCTGCAGCGTCCAGCCGGTTTGCAGGGCAATGCGCTGGCGCAGGCGGTTAACGGCGTCACCGAGATCGTCTCCGCTGACGCTTACGGAGAGTTGATTATTGAGCACCAGCGCGCCCTGAGTGGTCGGGCGTTCAACCTTCGCAGGCCAGGGCATCAGGGGAAGATCGCCTGCCGGGGCGGCAAACGCTGACGCGCCGAGCAGCAGCCCGGCGGTTAAGAGGCTGTACCGTAACATGAATGTTCCTTATCTGACGGGCCAAATATCCCCGTCATACTTCAAGTTGCCTGTGCGTTGGCTGCACTCGTTCACCCCGGTCACTTACTTATGTAAGCTCCCGGGGATTCACTCCCTTGCCGCCTTCATGCAACTCGAATTATTTAGGGTATAAAGGCAAAACATTCTGTTAACATGCGCTCAATTTGTCGTCAAGCGAATGCGCCGACGGAGATCACAGGTTGTTGAATTTGAGAGAAAAGCTATTGCCCGGTGGCGCTGCGCTTACCGGGCCTACGTTTCGGGTAGTAGGCCGGGTAAGGCGAAGCCGCCACCCGGCTAACATAACTTACTGCCAACCATACCGACGCGCGTAAAACCCTTTCACCATCTGCGTCAGCACCATATAGCCCGCGAGGATCGCCACCAGCCACGGGAAGTAGCTCAGCGGTAAGGCCTGCAGCTGCAGGTAGCTGGCCAACGGTGAGAACGGCAGCGCGATGCCGAGCGCCATCACAATCCCCGTCATCACAATCAGCGGCCAGGCGGCTCGGCTCTGGATGAACGGAATACGACGTGTGCGGATCATATGCACAATCAGCGTTTGCGACAGCAGCCCCACCACGAACCAGCCGGACTGGAACAGGGTCTGATGTTCCGGTGTATTGGCGTGGAACACAAACCACATCAGGCAGAAGGTCAGGATGTCAAAGATGGAGCTGATCGGGCCAAAGAAGAGCATAAAGCGCCCGAGATCCGCCGGGTTCCAGCGCTGCGGCTTCTGGATCTGCTCGTCATCGACGTTATCAAACGGGATCGCCACCTGAGAGACATCGTACATCAGGTTCTGGATCAGCAGATGCAGCGGCAGCATCGGCAGGAACGGCAGAAACGCGCTCGCCACCAGCACGCTGAAGACGTTACCGAAGTTGGAGCTGGCGGTCATTTTGATGTATTTCAGCATGTTGGCAAAAGTCCTACGCCCTTCGATCACGCCCTCTTCCAGCACCATCAGGCTCTTTTCCAGCAGGATGATGTCTGCCGCTTCGCGGGCGATGTCCACCGCCCCGTCCACGGAGATGCCAATATCCGCCGCACGCAGCGCGGGCGCATCGTTGATACCATCGCCCATAAAGCCCACCACGTGCCCTTCGCGACGCAGCAGGGTGACGATACGCTCTTTGTGCATCGGCGTCAGGCGGGCAAACAGCGTGGTGTGCCGGGCAAGCTGAGCCAGCTCGTCGTCACTGAGGTGTTCGATATCGCTGCCTACCACCACGTCACCCGCGTCCAGCCCCACTTCGTGGCACACTTTGGCGGCCACCAGCTCGCTGTCGCCGGTAAGGATTTTCACGGTGATCCCACTGGCCTTCAGCGCTTTCAGCGCCGGAGCGGTGGTCTCTTTCGGCGGATCGAGGAATGCGATATAACCCTCGAGGATCAGATCGGATTCGTCGATACGCTGATAGTCCCCCTCGCGTGCAGGCAGGAATTTGCTCGCCACCGCCACCACCCGCAGCCCCTGACGGTTCAGGTTATCCGTGACGCGTTTGATGCGACGCAGCATGGTGTCGTCCAGCGGCACGATGTCGCCGTTGTAATGCACCTGGGTGGAAACATTGAGGATCTCCTGCAACGCGCCTTTGCAGATCAGCTGGTGCACATCCGGCTGCTCGCTGACCACCACCGACATCCGGCGGCGCTCAAAATCGAACGGGATCTCATCCACCTTCTGCCAGCGGCCAGAGAGTGAGCGGGCAGACTCTTCATCCACCCCTTCCAGCACCGCAACATCAAGCAGATTTTTCAGCCCGGTCTGGTAGTGGCTGTTCAGCCAGGCGCTGTGCAGCACGCGTTCGCTGGTTTTACCGGCGATATCGGTGTGGTTCTCCAGCACGATTTTATCCTGCGTCAGCGTGCCGGTTTTGTCGGTGCAGAGAATGTCCATCGCGCCAAAGTTCTGAATGGCGTCGAGGTGTTTGACGATTACCTTCTGTTTTGACAACTTCACCGCCCCGCGCGCCAGGGTGGAGGTGACAATCATCGGCAGCATTTCCGGCGTTAAGCCAACCGCCACGGAGAGCGCAAACAGCGCGGCTTCCCACCAGTCGCCTTTGGTGTAGCCGTTGATCAGCAGCACAATCGGCGTCATCACCATCATAAAGCGGATCAGCAGCATGCTGACGCGGCCAATCCCTTTCTGGAACGCGTTCGGCTCGCTCTCCTGCTCTGTCACACGTCCGGCAAGCTGGCCAAACCAGGTATTGCCGCCGGTGGCGGTGACAATCGCCTGCGCCGTGCCGCTGACCACCGTGGTGCCCATAAAGCACAGGGTGTCGCACTCAAGCGGGTTCATCTGCTGCGGATCGCGAGTTCGCGCCACCTTTTCCACCGGCAGGGACTCCCCGGTGAGCGAGGCCTGGGCCACGAACAGATCGCGCGCCTGGATGATGCGTAAATCCGCCGGGATCATATCCCCGGCGGCGAGCTTCACCAGATCGCCCGGCACCAGCTGGTCGATGGGCAGTTCGACCCAGGCGTTTTCACCCAGATCGTTAATGACTCGCGACACGGTCGCGGTGTTGCTGACCATCGCCTTCAGGGCATCCGCCGCTTTGGTGGAGCGCGCTTCCTGGATAAAGTTCAGCAGCGTGGAGATCCCCACCATCAGGGCGATAACGCCTGCGGCAAACAGATCTTCAGTGGCATAAGAGATAATGCCCAGCACCGTCAGTAGCAGGTTGAAGGGGTTGCGGTAGCAGATCCACAGATGCACCCACCACGGCGCCGGTTTTTGCGCCGGGATAAGGTTATCACCATGCACGGCCCGGATTTTTTGCACTTCAGCCGCATTCAGCCCTTCCGGGTGTCCGTTAAAGGCGCGCCAGACTTCGTTCTCATCCATCGCCGCCACGTTAAGGCAACGCTCGGTCAGGCTGGCGGGAATAGTGGCGCCGGAGAAATTTTTGCCGTTTGGCAGTGGATCGCGCTGAACCAGACGGTGTGGCAGGTGGCGGCTCAGCAGCGCCTGCAGCTGCCGGGTGATATTTTTAAACATAGTCATTCCCCCGCATCCGCCTGGGCGGACGCAGTCATTCCTGCAGGCGTGGCAAAGCCGTACCTGACAGGCACTTAAATTTTCAAGCAGGAACGTTCAGAACGTTGCTGCCTCACATCACCGGTGAGACAGCACAAGGCTGGCTTACCGGAAAGAAGGGGTTCTCCTGGTCAGGAGAGGTGTGGGATCGGGATCCATGTCGCCTCCGGTAAGTAAAAATAAGGGGTACGCCGCGCAGTATAAGGATTTAACCGTACCCTAAGCGGCGCGTCGGGCGGTATTATACCCACCCTCAAATAAACCGAACGTAAACCAGACTTTGCCCATAGCGAATTAGCGCTATAGCATTAGGCTCATTTGACACCGTTATCGTTGTTACAGGGAATACAGCATGCAAAACCGCCTTACGATTAAAGACATTGCGCGTTTAAGCGGCGTGGGGAAATCCACCGTGTCGCGCGTGCTGAACAACGAGAGCGGTGTCAGCGAACGCACGCGCGAGCGCGTCGAGGCGGTGATGAATCAGCACGGGTTTTCCCCTTCCCGTTCCGCACGCGCCATGCGCGGACAGAGCGATAAAGTGGTCGCCATTATTGTCTCGCGTCTGGATTCCCTCTCTGAAAACCTCGCCGTACAAACCATGCTGCCCGCCTTCTATGAGCAGGGTTACGATCCAATCATGATGGAGAGCCAGTTCTCGCCACAGCTGGTGGAAGAGCATCTGGGGATGCTGGCGCGACGCAACATCGACGGGGTGGTCCTGTTTGGCTTTACCGGCATTAAAGAGGAGATGCTCAAACCCTGGCAACCCTCGCTGGTCTTGCTGGCACGCGATGCCCACGGATTTGCGTCCGTCTGCTATGACGATGAAGGGGCGATTATTACCCTGATGCAGCGCCTGTACGAAAAAGGCCATCGTCATATCAGCTATCTTGGCGTACCGCACGCGGACGTCACCACCGGCAAACGCCGTCATGAAGCCTATCTGGCGTTTTGCAAAAAGCATAACCTCTCTGCCGTGGCTTCCCTGCCCGGGCTTGGCATGAAGCAGGGCTATGAACAGGTCGCCAGCGTGCTGACCCCGCAGACCACCGCTCTGGTGTGCGCGACCGACACCCTGGCGCTGGGTGCGAGCAAATATTTACAGGAACAGCGCATCGACGAGCTGCAGGTCGCCAGCGTAGGCAGTACCCCGCTGATGAAGTTCCTGCACCCGGAGATCATCACCGTCGATCCGGGCTACGCTGAGTCCGGCCGTCAGGCGGCCGCACAGCTGATTGAGCAGATCAACGGGCGCGCAGAACCCCGCCAAATCGTCATTCCCGTCCACCTTTCATAACCACCATAAATCGGTTTATTGTGATCTTCGCCCGATTTCGGGAACGTTCCCATTTTCGCCGTCCCGCTGAAGGAGTAGGCTTGCGCTCAGGTCATTACACCCCTCCCATCTGTCATGAGGTTTCATGATGAGTAAAGTCAAACAAGCAGATATCGATCAGCTGATCGTCCTGGTGGGCGGTCGCGAAAACATCGCGACGGTCAGCCATTGCATTACCCGCCTGCGCTTCGTGCTGAACGATCCGGCCAAAGCCAATCCGAAAGCGATTGAAGCGCTTTCGATGGTGAAAGGCTGCTTCACCAACGCCGGGCAGTTCCAGGTGGTTATTGGTACCGAAGTGGGCGATTACTATCAGGCTCTGCTCGCCACTACCGGGCACAACGCGGCAGATAAAGAGCAGGCCAAAAAGGCCGCGCGCCAGAATATGAAATGGCACGAGCAGCTTATCTCCCACTTCGCAGAGATCTTCTTCCCGCTGCTGCCGGCGCTGATCAGCGGGGGCTTAATTTTAGGCTTCCGTAACGTCATCGGTGATGTGCCGATGAGCGACGGCAAAACCCTGGCGCAGATGTACCCGGCGCTGAAAACCATTTACGACTTCCTGTGGCTGATTGGCGAAGCGATCTTCTTCTATCTGCCGGTGGGGATTTGCTGGTCCGCCGTGCGTAAAATGGGCGGTACCCCGATTCTGGGTATCGTACTCGGCGTAACGCTGGTTTCTCCGCAGTTAATGAACGCTTACTTACTTGGCCAGCAGGCGCCGGAAGTATGGAACTTTGGCCTGTTCACCATCGCCAAAGTGGGCTATCAGGCGCAGGTTATCCCGGCACTGTTGGCGGGTCTGGCGCTGGGCTTTATTGAGACGCGCCTGAAACGCATCGTGCCAGATTACCTCTATCTGGTGGTGGTGCCGGTCTGCTCGCTGATCCTGGCGGTGTTCCTGGCACACGCCTTTATCGGTCCGTTTGGCCGCATGATCGGCGACGGCGTGGCCTTTGCCGTCCGTCACCTGATGACCGGCAGCTTCGCGCCGATTGGTGCCGCGCTGTTCGGCTTCCTGTACGCCCCTCTGGTGATCACCGGCGTACACCAGACCACGCTGGCGATTGATATGCAGATGATCCAGAGCCTTGGCGGCACGCCGGTCTGGCCGATTATCGCGCTGTCTAACATCGCTCAGGCATCTGCCGTAACGGGCATTATTCTGGTCAGCCGTAAGCATAATGAGCGTGAAATTTCCGTTCCGGCCGCCATCTCCGCGTATCTCGGGGTCACCGAACCGGCGATGTACGGTATCAACCTGAAATACCGCTTCCCGATGCTCTGCGCCATGATCGGCTCTGGTCTGGCGGGTCTGGTGTGTGGTCTCAACGGCGTGATGGCGAACGGCATCGGCGTCGGTGGCCTGCCGGGTATTCTCTCCATTCAGCCCGCCTTCTGGCAGGTGTTTGCCCTGGCGATGGCCATCGCGATCATCGTCCCTATGGCGCTCACCACCGTGGTTTACCAGCGTAAGTTCCGTCAGGGCGCGCTGCAGATTGTTTAACTTCATCTTTCGGGGCGCAGTTGCGCCCCTTCGCATTTGCAGGAACGCATTATGAATACCCTTCCTCACTGGTGGCAGAACGGAGTCATCTATCAGATTTACCCAAAAAGTTTTCAGGACACGACCGGCAGCGGCACCGGCGATTTGCGCGGCGTGACGCAGCGGCTGGACTACCTGAAAACCCTCGGTATTGACGCCATCTGGCTGACGCCGTTTTACATCTCCCCGCAGGTGGATAACGGCTACGACGTGGCGAATTACACCGCCATCGACCCGGCGTACGGCACGCTGGATGACTTTGACGAGCTGGTCGCCCGGGCGCATGAACGCGGCATTCGCATCGTGCTGGATATGGTGTTTAACCACACGTCAACCCAGCACGCCTGGTTCCGTGAATCACTGAATAAAGCCAGCCCGTACCGCCAGTTTTATATCTGGCGCGACGGCACGCCGGAGCAGCTTCCCAACAACTGGCGCTCCAAATTCGGCGGCAACGCCTGGCGCTGGCACGCCGAGAGCGAGCAGTATTATCTGCACCTCTTCGCCCCGGAGCAGGCGGATCTCAACTGGGAGAATCCGGCCGTGCGCGCCGAACTGAAAAAGGTGTGCGAGTTCTGGGCCGATCGCGGCGTGGACGGCCTGCGTCTGGATGTGATTAACCTGATTTCGAAAGACCAGGCTTTCCCGAATGACGATATTGGCGACGGTCGCCGCTTCTACACCGATGGGCCGCGCATTCATGAATATCTCCAGGAGATGAGCCGCGACGTCTTTACGCCGCGTAATCTGATGACGGTGGGCGAGATGTCCTCCACCTCGCTGGAGAACTGCCAGCAGTATGCGTCTCTCGACGGGCGCGAGCTGTCGATGACCTTTAACTTCCATCATCTGAAGGTGGATTACCCCGGCGGCGAAAAATGGACGCTGGCAAAACCGGATTTCGTGGCGCTGAAAACCCTCTTCAACCACTGGCAGCAGGGGATGCATAACAAAGCGTGGAACGCGCTGTTCTGGTGTAACCACGATCAGCCGCGCATTGTGTCGCGCTTTGGCGATGAAGGCGAATACCGCGTACCGGCGGCGAAGATGCTGGGCATGGTGCTGCACGGGATGCAGGGCACGCCGTATATCTATCAGGGTGAAGAGCTTGGCATGACCAACCCGCACTTCAGCCGCATCACCGATTACCGCGACGTGGAAAGCCTGAACATGTTCGCCGAACTGCGGGCTAACGGCCGCGATCCGAACGAACTCCTGGCGATTCTGGCGAGTAAGTCGCGCGATAACGGGCGCACGCCGATGCAGTGGGATGCCTCGCACAATGCGGGTTTTACCGAAGGTGAGCCGTGGATTGGCGTCTGCGACAACTACGAGACGGTGAACGCCCGCGCGGCGCTGGACGATCCCGATTCGGTGTTTTATACCTACCAGTCGCTGATTCGCCTGCGCAAAACCCTGCCGGTGCTGACGTGGGGCGATTATCAGGATCTGCTGCCGGAACATCCGTTCCTGTGGTGTTATCGCCGCCAGTGGCAGGGGAAAACCCTGGTGGTGGTGGCTAACCTCAGCCATCAGTCTCATGAATGGGAATCTGATGTTCTCAGCGGTGAGTGGCAGGCCGTCATGAGTAATTACCCGGCCCCACATACCACCACGCTACGTCCGTTTGAAGCCGTCTGGTGGCTACAGGCGTAATCTCCCGCCGGGCGTAACAGCAGCGCCCGGCTTACTTTACTGTTTTTGTTGAATAATTAATCAGATTTTTCCTTTGCGGATTTACATTCGCTCCAGCGCCCGCCGTTTGTACTCTCGTCTTTTTACTTTGTTCTGAATCAAAAAAATCGCAAACATGTTTGATGCAAATCACTATATGTAGCACTTAAAATGCTGGCCAACCCAACATCTTGTATTTATCGTCTACTATTCCAACAACAACACGGCGACTCCGCTCTCCGGGATTGTGGATAACAAGGGTCGGGAACGCGGGAAGTCATTGGGCTGGCTGATAATCCACCCGGTGCATACTTCCCCACCTCTGTGGATAACCTGTTTTTAAAATGGAGTGATCATGACACCGCATGTGATGAAACGTGATGGCTGTAAAGTGCCGTTTAAATCAGAGCGCATTCAGGAAGCCATTCTGCGTGCAGCTAAAGCAGCGGGAGTCGATGACGCAGATTACTGCGCCACCGTCGCAGACGTCGTTAGCCGCCAGATGAACGAACGCAGCCAGGTGGATATCAGCGAGATCCAGACTGCGGTTGAGAACCAGCTGATGTCTGGTCCTTACAAGCAGTTAGCGCGCGCTTATATTGAGTACCGCCACGACCGCGACGTCCAGCGTGAGAAGCGCGGTCGTCTGAATCAGGAAATCCGGGGTCTGGTCGAGCAGACCAACTCCGCCCTGCTCAA
This sequence comes from Enterobacter cloacae complex sp. 277I4, assembly GCF_050031465.1. Classification (NCBI taxonomy): domain Bacteria; kingdom Pseudomonadati; phylum Pseudomonadota; class Gammaproteobacteria; order Enterobacterales; family Enterobacteriaceae; genus Enterobacter; species Enterobacter cloacae complex sp. 277I4. Next base: position 534,036 of record NZ_JBLGWC010000001.1, on the reverse strand, counting down.
TGAAAACGCCAATAAAGACAGCAAGGTGATCCCGACCCAGCGCGACCTGCTGGCCGGTATCGTGGCTAAACACTACGCCCGTCAGCATCTGTTGCCGCGCGACGTGGTATCGGCGCACGAGCGCGGTGAGATCCACTACCACGATCTCGACTACTCGCCGTTCTTCCCGATGTTTAACTGCATGCTGATCGACCTCAAAGGCATGCTGACCCACGGTTTTAAAATGGGTAACGCCGAGATTGAGCCGCCGAAGTCCATCTCCACAGCGACGGCCGTCACGGCGCAGATTATCGCCCAGGTCGCGAGCCACATTTACGGCGGCACCACCATTAACCGCATTGATGAAGTGCTGGCCCCGTTTGTTACCGCCAGCTTTAAGAAGCACCGTAAAACGGCGGAAGAGTGGCAGATCCCCGATGCTGACGGCTACGCCCATTCCCGCACCGAGAAAGAGTGCTATGACGCGTTCCAGTCGCTGGAGTACGAGGTGAACACGCTGCATACCGCGAATGGTCAGACGCCGTTTGTCACGTTCGGCTTTGGTCTGGGAACCAGCTGGGAATCGCGTCTGATTCAGCAGTCCATTCTGCGTAACCGTATCTCCGGTCTTGGCAAAAACCGCAAAACGGCGGTGTTCCCGAAACTGGTATTCGCCATCCGCGACGGCCTGAACCATAAGTTTGGTGACCCGAACTACGACATTAAACAGCTGGCGCTGGAGTGCGCGAGCAAGCGTATGTATCCGGACATTCTGAACTACGACCAGGTGGTGAAAGTCACCGGTTCGTTTAAAACCCCGATGGGCTGTCGCAGCTTCCTCGGCGTGTATGAGGACGAAAATGGTGAGCAGGTGCATGACGGCCGCAACAACCTGGGCGTGATAAGCCTGAACCTGCCGCGCATCGCGCTGGAAGCCAAAGGTAATGAAGACACCTTCTGGGCGCTGCTGGATGAGCGTTTACACCTGGCACGTAAAGCGCTGATGACCCGCATAGCCCGTCTGGAAGGGGTCAAGGCACGCGTGGCACCGATCCTCTATATGGAAGGGGCCTGCGGCGTACGTCTGAAAGCGGACGACGATGTGTCTGAGATCTTCAAAAACGGTCGTGCGTCGATCTCGCTGGGCTATATCGGCATTCACGAAACCATCAACGCCCTGTTTGGCAACACGCATATGTATGACAGCGACGCGCTGCGCGAGAAAGGCATCGCCATTGTTCAGCGCCTGCGCGATGCCGTTGACCAGTGGAAAGAAGAGACCGGCTACGGCTTTAGCCTGTACAGCACGCCGAGCGAAAACCTGTGTGACCGTTTCTGCCGTCTGGACACCGCCGAGTTCGGTATTGTGGAAGGGGTGACTGATAAAGGTTACTACACCAACAGCTTCCACCTGGACGTGGAGAAAAAGGTTAACCCGTACGACAAGATTGACTTTGAAGCGGCTTATCCCCCTATCGCCAGCGGCGGCTTTATCTGCTACGGCGAATACCCGAACATCCAGCACAACCTTAAAGCGCTGGAAGACGTGTGGGATTACAGCTATCAGCACGTGCCGTATTACGGCACCAACACGCCTATCGACGAGTGCTACGAGTGCGGCTTTACCGGCGAGTTTGAGTGTACCAGTAAAGGCTTTACCTGCCCGAAATGCGGCAACCACGATGCGGCCCGCGTATCGGTAACCCGCCGCGTGTGCGGCTATCTTGGCAGCCCGGATGCGCGTCCGTTCAACGCCGGTAAGCAGGAAGAGGTGAAACGCCGCGTGAAGCATTTAGGGAATGGGCAGATCGGGTAAGTTCCGTGTTCTCCCCCTCACCCTAGCCCTCTCCCTCAAGGGAGAGGGAACTCTTCCCCCTCTCCCCGTGGGAGAGGGCCGGGGTGAGGGCATCAGCGCGCATACATTCTCTGGACATTTCTATGCGATATCACCAGTACTACCCCGTCGACATCGTTAACGGCCCCGGCACCCGCTGCACTCTTTTTGTCTCAGGCTGCGTGCACGAATGCCCTGGCTGCTACAACAAAAGCACCTGGCGGCTCAATTCCGGCATGCCGTTTACTGCCGAGGTGGAAGACCGGATCATTAACGACCTCAACGACACCCGCATCAAACGCCAGGGGATTTCGCTCTCCGGCGGCGATCCGCTGCATCCGCAAAACGTGCCGGAGATCCTGAAGCTGGTGAAACGCATTCGCCGCGAGTGCGCAGGAAAAGATATCTGGGTCTGGACGGGCTATAAGCTGGACGAGCTGAACGCGCAGCAAAGGGAAGTGGTGGATCTGATTAACGTGCTGGTCGACGGCAAATTTGTACAGGATTTAAAAGACCCGGCGCTTATCTGGCGCGGCAGCAGTAACCAGGTTGTGCATCATTTGCGCTGAACGCTATAGCCGTTTGTTAGCATCGTGATATACGGTTAATTTCTCTCTTTTCCCAATAGCGATGACAACTACCGTTACCACGTTGTCCTGAACCTGATAGACCAAACGGTAACCCTGGGATCTGAGTTTTATTTTGTAGCAATCAGGCAGGGTATGCAGACGGGCCGATTCGATCCGGGGGTTTACCAACACCTCGGCAAGTTTCTTCCTGAACTGCTTTTTTACAGTCTCCCCCAGCTTGCTCCACTCTTTTAACGCCCTCGGGTCAAATTCCAGTTCATAAGTCATCCAGACTAACCTTAATTCCCTTTTGCGGATTAGCCAGTCGCTCCCGGACTGTCTGTATCAGCGCATCTTCGCTGTCGCTAATCGTGACCGTTTTCACCGGCATGCGCCCCGTCTCCGCAACGTACTGAAAAAGGAGTCGCACGGCTTCTGTTGGGGTGATATTGAGTTTTTCCAGCACGGCATAAGCCTCGTTTTTGAGTTTGTCATCCAGACGGACGTTAAGCGTAGCCATTATGCCTCCAGGCGAATCGAATGTGTAATGCAGTTTAGCATTACATTCGCATTACATCGAATTCTGGATAACGCCTCTCAAAACCGGCTCAAACTCTCCATCGCCACCGCCTTAAACTCGGCAAAATCTCCGCAGCTACAGAGCCGTGACATCGCACGTTCGCGCAGGAAGGTGACGAAAATATCGTAGATCGCCATCGCCTCTTCGTATTCGCTTTTGCTGATGGCGAGCAGGAAGATAACGTGGGCGGTTTCGTCGCCCCACTGGACGCCGTGCGGGGCGAGCACGGTATAGACCACCGTTTTCTGTGCCAGCAGGCCAAGGGAGTGCGGCAGCGCGATGCCGTCGCCGAGCATGGTGCTGACGATGGCTTCACGCTCAACGACCGAGTCGAGGAACTCAGCCCCCACAAAGCCCTCCTCTTCAAGCTGGACGCAGAGCTCGCGGAACAGCGTTTGCTGGTCCACAGGGGCGTTGAGAATACGGAAATGCGCAGCGTCGAAGTATTTGTCCAGCATCCACGGACGGGTTCTGTCAACCAGCACCAGCTTGCCAATCTGCTCCAGCTGGTAGTCCGTCGGGAACGGGGCGATCATCACCACCGGCTTAGACTTTTCACTGACGCGGGCAGTTGAGATCACAAAGTCTTCGTTAATGGATTCCGTCTGCTCGTACTCGCGAAGCGTAAGCGTGCGTGTGACCTCAATCTGCGGGTATTTGCGCTGCAGCACCGCCTCAATCATACGCACCATGGCATTACCGGCATCGCACACCAGCAGCACGCGCGGCTGGCGCTGGTAGCCAATGTTGTAGTGGCGCTCCAGCCCGACGCCAATATGCAGCACCAGGAAGCCAATCTCGTTTTCGCTGATCACATACGGCGTGTATTTGCCCCAGCTTGAGACTGCCGCCAGCGTCATATCCCACGCCATCGGATAGTGTTGCTTGATGTTATCCAGCAGCGGATTCGGGATCATGATTTGATACCGCACGCGGGTGATCATGGTTTTGATATGGGTAAGCAGATCCGCATGCAGCTGCTCGTCGCTGAGCAGGTTGTAGTTATAGTGGGTGTTGATATAGCGCAGGATGTAGTTGACCAGCGCTTCGTCGTCATCCGCATTGATGGCGCTCGGCGCGATATCCTGGATCTGCCGCGCGGCGATATGCACGCACAGCCAGCTCTCTTCCGAAGGGGACAGCGCTTTGCCCGCCAGTTGCTGAATGGTCACCGCGATATCTTTCGCCGCGTCACGCACATTCTCTTCCACATCTTCGGCGTGGAATTCCGGCAGTGGATACCCCTCGCTGATCCGGCGCACCGACACCGCGCAGTAGAGTCGCAGGAACAGCTCGCCTTCGTCGGTCAGGCGGATGTGATGCCGCGTCAGCGCCTCGTGCAGTACGGGCACCATCTGCTCTGCTACTCCGGCATTGAGCGCCACGTCGGTCACCAGCGGGTTCAGGCTGTCCTGCTGGGCCAGCTCCCAGAGCAGATCGGTCAGACAGGCGCGGGTCGCCATCTCACTGCCAAACAGCTTCATGCCGTGGCGTGGACGCGTTTCCAGCGTCAGGTTGTAGCGGTGGAACCACTCCCGCACCTCCACCATATCGCTCTGCAGCGTGGCGCGGCTGACGAACCACTCATCGGCCAGGTCTTCCAGCTTGAGTGAAAACGCCGAGGTGAGAAAACGCACCACCAGATAATGCACGCGCTCCGGCCCGGTACGGGGAATGCGCAGCGCGCGCGGATGGGAAGCCTGTAGCTGCTGATAACGTACCGCATCGTCAATTTTGAGCTGGTAGCCATTGCCGCGGCTGAGAATAAACTGCGCGCCGTGGCTTGCCAGCAGCGCGTTCAGGGCGGAAATATCCGCCCGGACGGTTCGCGTGGAGACCGACAGCCGCTGCGCCAGCTCGTCCTGCGGCAGCGTCTCGTTTTGCAACAGATCAAAAAGTTGCGCTAAACGTTGGTTCGGAAATCGCACGTCGTTGTCCTCTTACTGCTCAGGGTGAAATGACCATCTGGGATGGGCTGCCGACCGGGGTGTAGTCTGACTCAAAGCTTAGCTTGCCGTCCTGACCGACGCGGAAACGGGTAATGTTGTCGCTGCGCTGGTTCATGACGTACAGCCAGCGCCCCTGTTTATCGAGCGTCAGGGTGCGCGGGTAGTCGCCACGCGTCCAGACATCGTCCTGATGCGTCAGCGTGCCCTCCGCTGTTACGGTAAAATGCCCGATGCTGTTATGCAAACGGTTAGCCACGTACAGCTGTTTACCATCTGCACTCAGCGCCAGTCCGGCCGCAAAACTGGTGCCTTTGTAACCTTCTGGCAGCGCGGAGAGCGTTTTGCCCTCTTTCAGCCTGCCGTTGCTGTCCAGCGTATAATGGGTGAGCGTAGACGCCTCTTCGTTAATCAGCCACAGCGCATCCCCCTTCGGCGTAAAGGCAAAGTGCCGCGGCCCGGCTCCTTTTGAGGAGGCGCTGATAAACGGCGGATCGTTCGGCGTCAGCTTGCCGGTTCGATCGTCAAAGCGGTACTGATAGATACGATCCAGCCCCAGATCGGTGGAAAACACATATTTCCCGCTCGGATCGGCGGCGATCATGTGCGCATGGGGGCCATTATGATCGCTGATAGCAAAACTGCCTTCTGCTGCCGCCTCCGGTTTCGCAGCGCCTGGCTCACCCTGATCCTGATGCCGATCCGTGGCGTCACCCAGGCTGCCATCGGCTTTGATCGGCAGCACTGCGATCGATCCGCTTACGTAGTTCGCCACCAGCAGATGCTGACCGTTCGGCGTGAGCGAAAGATACACCGGCCCCGCACCGCCGGAGGAGACCTGATTCAGCTCGCTCAGCTCGCCGTTATCATCTATCCGCAGCGCCTGCACCACGCCCTGCTCCACTTCGCTTGCCAGATACAGCGTTTTGCCATCGTGCGAGACGGCCAGCTGCGCGGCGTTCGGCAGCTGACTCACCAGCGTTTTATCGCCGAGCGCACCGGTGCTCGGGTCGACGGTAAAGCGGTACAGCCCTTCCCCGTTGGGGTTATAGGTGCCGACCCAGGCGTACTGCGGCTGGGCGATAGCGGCGTTAGCCAGTAAAGAGAGTGAAGCGACAAGCAGGGTACGGGTGTGCATGGTGGCTCCTTTGGGGTTATGCGGTGTGTTCCCCCCTCACCCTAACCCTTTCCCCAAAGGGGAGAGGGGACGATTACACCCTCTCCCCTTTGGGGAGAGGGCTGGGGTGAGGGGTAAGGTTTTGTTTTACTTCACCAGCTTCTTCGTCATCGCAAGCAGCGTACGCACATCTTCCGGACGCGTATCGCCGCTGGCTTTATCGATAATCGAACTATAAATATGCGGAATGATTTTGCTCACGCCCGCGTCCAGGGCGATCTGCAGGATCGCCTCGTAGTTTTCCAGATCGATTCCCCCGGTCGGCTCCAGCCAGAAGTCGTGACGGGCGCAGGCTTCCGCCACGGCCAGGTATTCGTCACGGCACTTCAGGCCGCCCATCGGAAAGTATTTGACTGAACTGCCGCCAAAATCTTTCAGCAGGGCGATCGCCGTTTCAACCGGCACAATGCCGTCCGGTGCCGCGCTGCTCAGCGGGCCGGTGGAGATTTTTACCATCCCGACGGTGCCGGTCGGGGAGACCAGACCGTTGACCACCGAATCATTCTGCCCCAGCAGCGCACGGCTGGTGGCTACACCAGTGAAAACCTGGTTAACGTGCTGCGGCTGCACCTGACGGGAGATTTCGCTCACCATCGCCGACTGGTTCGGGTCACCCGCCCCCAGGCCTACCGAGAGCGCGTTATCAATCAGCGCCGCGTACTCGCGCATATCAGCAACCGCGCTGGGCACGTCCGGGTAATTTTTGGAGAGCACGCCCACCAGCACATGACCTTCCGCCGCCTCGTAAATGGCGCTGGCGTTCGCTTTTGAGCCTGCCAGCACGTTCAGGCAGACGCGGTCACGGTAAAAATTGGGGGTCAGTTTCATGCCTTTTTCTCCTGTCCTAACACTTCGCTTATGCGGCGGTAAACAATGTTCAGCTGGTCAGCGTTCACGCTGCGCACGTCCGCTTCGATAATCCCTTCGTTGGCCTTGTAGCCGCGGAAATAAATGGCGTATTCGCCCTGCTTCAGGGCATTCACCAGCTCGCCGGTGCCGATGCCGGTTACGGCTTCGTCGAACTTAATCTCGGTACGCGCGATATCGCGACCGGCGCTGTCCCAGACCACGCGCGCGGTAACGCCGTTCAGGGTGTTGAGCGCGTCGATAAACGGCGTCATCTTCGCCACCATCTCCGCCCCGCTCTCTTTAGTCGCCGTCAGGTAGTGTTCGATGGCGCAGGTCAGGCCGAGGATCCCCTCTTTACCCACCTTCATGGCGCGGCCAATGCCCGCCGTCTGGCGCTTCACCCACTCAACGTACTGGGTCTTGCCGATCACCAGGCCGCTGGTGGGCCCTTCGATCGCTTTCGCGCCGCTGTAGATCACCAGGTCGGCGCCGGAGCGGTAATAGGTATGCAGATCTTCTTCCGCTGCGGCATCGACGATCAGGGGCAGATCGTGTTTGCGCGCCACGACCGCTGCCTGCTCAACGCTGAGCATGCTTTTCTGCACGCAGTGGTGCGATTTGATGTAAAGGATCGCCGCGGTGCGCGGGGTGATGGCCGCCGCCAGCTGCTCGGCTGAGCATTCGTTAGCGTAGCCCGCTTCCACCAGCTTGCCGCCGCCCAGCGCCACCATGGTGCCCACCGGCGCGCCAAAGTTAACGTTGTGCCCTTTCGGCAGCACGATTTCGTTGTTCTCAATTGGGGTAACGTGCAGGTTTTCCAGCAGCCAGTCGCTGTCTTTCACCAGCACCGCCGCCACGGACTGGGCGATGCCCGCGGATGCGCAGGAGACCACCGTCGCGCCCTCCACATCCAGCAGCTTCGCGATGTATTCCCCGGTTTTATTGACCAGATCTTTCATCTCGAAATAGTGATTCATGCCGTCCATCGCCGCCTGCACCACCTCCGGGCGCGGCGTGGAGACACCCAGCGCCGTCATGCGGCCGGAGGTGTTGATAACCTGCTTTAAGTTGTACTTCTCATAAATCGAAGGCATGTTCCGTGCTCCCTTGTTCGGTCATGTAGCCCTTGCCCGCGCGGATCGCGGCAAGCGGCACCAGAATGTGTTCAGCCTGCAGGCTGTCGTTTTCAGCATCCGTCAGCACCGTCGGCTGACGTTTAAGGGTGAACAGCGTCAGGTCGGCGTCGAGGCCGGGTTCGATACGCCCTTTGCGCGTCAGGCGCAGGCCGTCGGCGGCGTTGGCGGTGACGCAGTCAATCACCTGCGGCAATGACATGCCGATGGCGAGGAATTTCGACATCACGCTCGAAAGCGAGCCCACCGGGCCGTTGATGCGGTTGCGGCAGTAGATATCCGAGCTGATGGTGTGCGGCAGAATGCCCATCGCGATGGCGCGTTTCGCCACTTCAAAGCTGAAGCTCGCCGTACCGTGGCCTACGTCCAGCCGCACACCGCGTTTCAGGGCGGAGGTGATGGAGGCGCGCAGCTCGCCGGAGGGCGTCAGAATGCGGTTTGGCTTGCCGTTGTAGCAGTGGGTAATGATGTCGCCCGAACTCAGCAGCTCGGCAATTTCGTCGAGGTTAGGCGGGTTATTGCCGATGTGCACCATCAGCGGCAGGTCGCCGTTCTCTTTCTGAATGGCTTTCGCGCGCTCCAGCGGCGTAATACCATTTTCACCCACCACGCTGCTGCTCATGCGCGCTTTCAGCCCGACGATAAAATCAGGATGCCGTTTCACCGCCTGCTTCACGGCATCGGCATCAATATTCGCCATATTGGCCAGCTCGTTCTGGGCAATCAGCCCCACGCGGGAGATATTCAGCAGGGCAAAGACCTCGGTTGAGGCTTTGCGGGTGATTTCGTAGAAATCGTCCACGTCGTCGGCACCGGTACTGCCCGCATCCACCACGGTGGTGACGCCAGTGGCAATACCCACGCTGTCCGGTTCGTCGTGGTAAATAGGGGAGTTCGGGTAGCAGTGGACGTGGGAGTCGATCCAGCCTGCGCTGACGAACACGTCACCGTTCAGCTCCACCGTTTTGCGGGCGGGAGCGTCTATATCGCCTGTTGCGGCAATTTTCCCGTCCAGAATGGCGATATCGGTCAGGGTATCGTCGCTAAGGCGCGCACGGCGCAGGAGTAAATCAAACATGGGGTTCTCCTGATAAGGCGGGCGCCAGCGCGCCCGCAGGTATTAAAGGGCGACCGGGAACAACCAGCCTAAAATCATGGCGCCAAGGATGGCACCGCCGGTGATCGGCTTCTGCCAGATGTAGAACAGCAGCGCGCCCAGCAGGGAACCGACGCCAATCGGAATGGAAGCGGTCATGGCGCTGAGGATAATCAACGGCCCCAGAAAACGACCGGAGGCATTGCCCGCGCCCATCATCACGTCCGCCCCGTAGGTGGAGTTGCTCTGGTTGATGGTGAACTTACGCGCCAGGATGATGACGTAGCCGATCGCCAGACCAATCACCAGGCCGGTAATCAGCGAGGCAATGAAGTTGGTCACCGGGAACATGATCCCCGCGCCCAGCAGCAGTGCTGGCACACCCAGACCCACGCCGGTCTGGATCGCCCCGCCGATGTCGAGGATCCCTACCAGCGATCCTTCGATGATACGGGCGAACAGGAAGCTTGCGCCGAACGCCGCCACTGCGCCGTATACGCCGGTATCAATTCCCGCCTTCAGCATCGCCACGAAGGCCACTTCGTTAAACGCGCCGATGCCGTAGAGGTAGTACATGTGCGTCCCGGCAAACACGCCGGAGGAGAGCAGGCCAACGAAGATCGGGAACGACCAGTCGGCATACCAAAAACCTTTATTCTGTTCCATGTAGAGGCTCCTGTTATTTACCGCTGAGCGAGTTGTGGATCATGTCGAGCCAGTTCGGCACGGTCAGATGGAAGGATTCAATCATCTTCATGTCGAAGCCGCGGAAGAAGCCGCTCAGCACGAAGAGCAGAACGATGGCCGCCATCATCACTTTGGTGACGTGGTTCCAGCCGCTCTCTTCCACGCCTTTACCGATCAGGATCCCCAGTACCAGGCCCGGTACGGCGTTACCCATAATCAGCTGCGCCGCGCCGCCGAAGATGGTCGCCCAGAAGCCGGATTTTTTACCCGCGTCGATGGCCGCCAGCCAGAAGATCACCGGCATCACGGTGTTCACCAGCAGGTTTGCCGCCGGTACCAGCACCTTCACGGCGGTGACCTGCAGTGCGGCCGGAACAGACGAGGCAGTCAGGTTAAGGAAGGTGACGACAATCATGCCGATGATGCCGCAGGCAATCGCCATCTTGCGGGGATCGTGCAGCGTTTCGCCGACGTTACGGTTTTTGATCATCAAGGCTGCAGCACCCCAGTTTGGGATGATGCGGTGGTCTACGTCCTGTGTGAAGGCACCTGCGGCCACGGAAGAGGCCCAGGCGTTAAAGAAGAAGCCTAACCCAAAGGAGAAGTGAGAAGCCGGATCCCCTTCGCAGGAGTTCAGTTCCCCCAACGTACGAAACGCGCCCATACCCTGAGTGGTAGGCGCATGAAACATGCGTGCAGCCCCGGCTCCAACACCGACGCCTACCAGGCCGCCAATGATGAGCGATTTTATTAATATAATTAAGAACATCAGTCTGCCCTTTTATGAATAATCAGCGTTGCGTGACGAAATCCACCTGGTCGAGATTGATGGCGGTCACGTTGACGGTCACATCCAGCTCCACGCTGTAGGTGCGTCTTTCCCGGCGCAAAAAGAAGAACAGAAACGCTTCTTTACGCACCGCTTCTTGCGCCTGAACGACCTGCACATCCTGTGGCTCAATACGCAGTAAGATATGCGGTGAGGCTTTCATCACCGCGGCCTGAACGTGGTTGAGTGCGTCGGCAAAGGCGCGCGCTTTGGCGTCGCCCTTCCCCTTCACTCTCACCGTGGTTGTGAACTGTTCTTTCATGCTTATGCGCCGTGCTTCTTCTGCCACGCCTGCACCAGACGCTCGCCCAGCTCTTCTTTATCCATAAAGCCAAAGCCCAGCACGTTGCAGCCTTCGTTGATGGCGGTCACCCCCTCATCCACGGAGCGCATGCCGTATTTCGCTTTGTAGCCATATTTGGTTTGCGCCGTGATGGCCCCCGCGCCGCCGCTGCCGCAGAAGGAGATGCCGAAGGTGGCGTTTTCCGCTTTCATGACGTCGCCGAGTTTCATATCTGCCGCCATACCCGGCACGACAACCGCACGTCCACCCGCTTTTTCCACACCGGCAGCCACTTTCTGGCCTTTACCCAGGCGATCGCCAATCACGACTGTAATCTGTTCCATGTGTTGCTCCTTAAAGGTTGTCTTTCGCGACTTCAAAGTGAACGGAGAGCAGCCAGGCTTCTTCATCAGGAAGGTTGCCAAACTGCGCTACCACTTCACGGGCGAGCCGCATTGAATCCGGTGAAATTTCGTCGAACAGCTCTGCCTCCACTTCCGGCAGCGGCTCGCCGGTCACGGACCGGTGCGCCATCGCGCGGACATGGGAGGTGAGCATCTGTTCCTGTACTGCATTGGGGATGATGTTGTGCCGGGCCAGCAGGGCATAAACCTGCTGCAGCATGGTGTTCGCGAGCTTTTCTGTTTGCTCCGCCTGATCCCCAACGTCGTTCATTACCGCTCCGTTACTCACTGGTCTTACCCCGTTAATGGCTCTGGAATAAAACTAACGTTGGCGATGGCGGGTTTGTAGCGAGTTGTTTTCCACTTCGAAGTGGAAAGGCGAGCCGCAGCAGTGATCTGTGCCACATAAATAGGCTGAATCTGGATAAATCGCTGTATTTGCGTGATGAATATCACGTTATCTGACGGCAAATACAGGGAGAGCGAAGCGGAAAAGATTACGAGCCGACTCGTAGAAATGTGACGTAGATAAGGTTTTCTTATGGGGATTCGCTAGAGTGGCGGCGGGTGCTTGAGACTGACCGTCTCAGGCATGGGACGGAAAGTGGAAAGCCCCGCCTGATAAAAAATCAGGGCGGGGGCTCGAAACGACACGTCACGACCGTGGAGTTCGCTACCTCGCCCGCTTTAAAGCAAGGAGGCATCCATGAAACGCCAATCCCCAATTATCCGGGTTTTGATGATTATTGCTTTGACAATAATCATCTTAACGCTGGTGACGAGGAAAACACTGTGCGAGATCCGTTTTCGAAACGGCTCGCTTGAAGTGACAGCGCGGATGGAGTGTCGCTCCGGCCAGTAGGGAGCAAAGATGCGGGGGCGCTAACTGCGCCCCCGCATACGGGAAAGGACGTACAGCTCAGGCACCCAATTAACGATACTTTTTGTGATACGTGTTACGCGTCGCGACAAACTGGTCGGCTGCCGCCTGTGCTTCCTTCACTTTGCCTTCGTTAGCGAGCTTCAGCGCGCCGTCAATCTGACCGACCAGCACGTCAAAGCCGTGGCGATAGTCCTTCATCTCTGCGCTGTCTGCCGCTTTGCTTTCCAGCTTTGGCGGGGTCGCTTTTTGCGCGTCCAGCGCCGCTTCACGCATTTTGGTCAATGCGCTTTTCATTTCTGCCGCATTGTCCGTTTTCTGAACGACCTTCAGGTTTTGACTGAGGATGTCCATGTTGTCTTCGAGATCGGCAGCAAACGCAGAAGAGCCAAGAACCAGCGTTGAAGCCGCGACGATCGCTAACAGGTGTTTACGCATTGCTCACTTCCTTTTTTATTATTAAAACGCTTTTCGGGTATTACTGGCCGGCGATTTTCATTTCCGGCAGTAATACAGAACCACACTGTATATTGCTACGTGTTTCAATATCGTTACCGACCGTAACGATATTGCGCCACATGTCCTTCAGGTTGCCGGCGATGGTAATTTCGCTCACCGGATACTGAATCTCGCCGTTTTCGACCCAGAAGCCTGCCGCACCGCGAGAGTAGTCTCCGGTAATGCCGCTCACGCCCTGGCCCATCAGTTCTGTCACCACCAGGCCGGTGCCCATCTCTTTCAGCATCTGCTCGAAGTTCAGGCCCTGTCCGGCAATGCGCCAGTTATGGATGCCCCCCGCATGTCCGGTGCTTTTCAGCCCCAGCTTGCGCGCGGAGTAGTTGGTCAGCAGCCACTGGGTCAGAATGCCGTCCTTAACGATATCGCGGCGTTCCGTGCGCACGCCTTCGCTGTCGAATGGCGTGGAGGCCAGCCCTTTCAGCAGATGCGGGTGCTCTTCAATGGTCAGCCATTCCGGCAGGATCTGTTTGCCCAGTGAGTCGAGCAGGAAGGTCGATTTACGGTAAACTGAGCCGCCCGCGATAGCGCCCACCAGATGGCCAAACAGGCCGGTCGCCACTTCATTGGCAAAAATAACCGGGGCTTTCATGGTGGAGAGCTTACGCGGTGACAGGCGAGACAGCGTGCGTTCAGCACACGCTTTGCCCACCCACTCAGGGGACTGTAAATCCCCCAGCGCGCGGCCGATGGTGTAAGCATAATCCCGCTCCATATCGCCGTTTTCTTCGGCGATCACGCAGCTGGAAAGCGAGTGACGGGTGGAGCAATAGCCCTGCAGCATGCCGTGACTGTTGCCGAAGACTTTGATGCCGTAGTGGCTGTTGAAGCTGCCGCCTTCGGTATTGGTGATGCGTTTATCCGCCTGCAAAGACGCCTGTTCGGCACGCGCGGCCAGCTCAATGGCTTCGTCCGGGGTGACTTCCGCCGGGTGGAAAAGATCGAGATCCGGGGCATCAAACGCCAGCAGATCTTTATCCGCAACGCCTGCATAAGGATCCGGTGAGGTGTAACGCGCAATATCCAGCGCCGCCTGCACGGTACGGGCAATGGCATCGGGGCTGAGATCGGTAGACGACGCGCTGCCTTTGCGGTTCTGGTGATACACCGTGATCCCCAGTGCGCCATCGCTGTTAAATTCTACATTCTCCACTTCGCCATAGCGGGTGCTCACGCTAATGCCGGTGGTTTTGCTGACCGCCACTTCGGCGCCATCTGATTTACCTGAAGCGAGCGTCAGCGCGGTGGAGACGGCTTCTTCCAGAATCTTACGCTGCGCTTCAACTTGTGAGGTTACTTTCATCGCAAATGCCATACTGTAAGAGAGAGTTAACTGAAGTCTAACAGAGAACCGTTTTTCAGTGCGCGTCTTAACTGGTAACATTAGCCTCTTTTTTTAAGGAGCCTGACATGACTAAGCAGCCCGAAGACTGGCTCGACGACGTTCCCGGTGATGACATCGAAGACGAAGATGATGAGATCATCTGGGTCAGTAAAAGTGAAATTAAACGCGACGCCGAAGAGTTAAAACAGCTTGGCGCAGAAATGGTGGAACTGGGTAAAAACGCGCTGGATAAGATCCCGCTCGACCAGGATCTGCGTGATGCCATTGAACTGGCACAGAAAATCAAAAAAGAAGGCCGTCGTCGCCAGCTTCAGCTTATCGGTAAAATGCTGCGTCAGCGCGACGTCGATCCGATCCGCCAGGCGCTGGATAAACTGAAAAACCGCCACAACCAGCAGGTTGCGCTGTTCCACAAGCTGGAGCAGATCCGCGACCGTCTGATTGAACAGGGTGATGATGCGGTACCGGAAGTATTGAACCTGTGGCCGGATGCCGACCGCCAGCAGCTGCGTTCATTGATCCGCAACGCGAAGAAAGAGAAAGAAGGGAATAAGCCGCCGAAGTCCGCGCGTCTGATTTTCCAGTATCTGCGCGAGCTGTCTGAGAACGAAGAGTAATCCGTGCGGTTTTGCGCCGGATGGCGGCGTAAACGCCTTATCCGGCCTACAAGGTCGTGCAATGAGTAGGCCCGGTAAGCGCTAGCGCCACCGGGCTTTTTTTACTCTGCGGCCTCAGCCTTTTTCGCCAGACCGTCCAGCAGCTTCTGATGGATCCCACCAAAACCGCCGTTACTCATCACCAGGATATGGTCACCCGGCTGAGCGGCTTTCACCACCATATCCGCCAGAGCATCAACATCCGCACTCCAGTGCGCAGGCTGAATGCAGGCATCGGCCACTTCAGCTACCTGCCACGGAATATGCTGTGGCTGCAGCAGGAAGACTTCGTCGGCACGCCCTAAGGATGGCGCGAGATCGTCTTTGCAGATGCCCATTTTCATGGTGTTAGAGCGTGGCTCCAGCACCGCCAGAATGCGCGCGGTACCGCCGACCTTGCCGCGTAACGCTGCAAGCGTCGCCAGAATAGCAGTTGGGTGGTGCGCGAAATCGTCATACACGGTTACGCCGTGGGCTTCACCGCGCAGCTCCAGACGGCGACGGGCATTGATAAATGAACCCAGCGCATTCGCCGCGTCCGCAGGCTGAACACCCACATGGCGTGCGGCAGCGATTGCCATCAGGCCGTTATGCATGTTGTGTTCGCCAACCAGGCCCCATTTCACCTCACCCACTTTCTCGCCGTCGAGCCACACTTCCCACTCCGAGGCATCCACGTTGAGTTTTTTCGCCTGCCAGTGGCCCTGCTCACCCACCAGCTCCTGCTCGCTCCAGCAGCCCATCGCCATGGTCTGCTTAAGATTGATGTCGTTCTCCGGCAGGATGATACGGCCCTGACCCGGAACGATGCGCACCAGGTGGTGGAACTGTTTCTGAATGGCTTTCAGATCGTCAAAGATATCCGCATGATCGAACTCAAGGTTGTTGAGGATCAGCGTGCGCGGGCAGTAGTGTACAAACTTGGAGCGCTTGTCGAAGAACGCACAGTCGTACTCATCGGCTTCGATCACAAAGAACGGGCTCTCCCCCAGACGCGCAGACACGTCGAAATTGCCCGGAACACCACCGATCACAAAGCCCGGCTTGTAACCACAGGCTTCAAGGATCCAGGTCGCCATACCAGCGGTGGTGGTTTTACCGTGCGTACCGGCCACGGCAACAACCCAACGGTCACGCAGGACGAAATCATGCAGCCACTGTGGGCCAGACATGAACGGAATATTGCGTTCCAGTACCGCCTCAACGCACGGATTACCTCGCGTCATGGCGTTGCCAATGATCACCAGATCCGGCGCGGGATCCAGCTGGCTGGCATCATAACCCTGAATCAGAGAGATGCCCTGCTTCTCCAGGAGCGTGCTCATCGGCGGATACACATTGGCGTCCGAACCTGTCACTTCATGGCCCAGCGAGCGCGCCAGCATTGCCAGTCCGCCCATGAAAGTGCCACAAATCCCCAATATATGAATGCGCATACGTCACTATCCTTCTTCAATGTGGCGCACATTTTACTCACATGTTAGCGGGTGTGAAACGCATTTCAGGTAAATCCGTATATTGCTGGCGCGATTCACCTCTGCGCTACTATTTGAATATTTGTTAAGATTGTTGGGCATTAGTCGTTTTAGTGAACATACAATCGCTCTACTCACAAAGATGCAGGGAAAGTGTTATGAAAACGTTAGGTGAATTTATTGTCGAAAAGCAGCACGAGTTCTCTCATGCTACCGGTGAACTCACTGCTTTGCTGTCGGCAATAAAGCTGGGCGCTAAGATCATCCACCGTGATATCAACAAGGCCGGTCTGGTCGATATCCTGGGTGCCAGCGGTGCCGAGAACGTTCAGGGCGAGGTTCAGCAGAAACTCGATCTGTTCGCAAATGAAAAACTGAAAGCTGCACTGCGCGCGCGCGACATCGTTGCGGGTATCGCCTCTGAAGAAGAAGATGAAATTGTCGTATTCGAAGGGTGTGAACACGCGAAATACGTTGTTCTGATGGATCCGCTGGACGGCTCCTCCAACATCGACGTTAACGTTTCTGTCGGTACCATTTTCTCCATCTACCGCCGCGTCACGCCTGTTGGCACGCCGGTGACAGAAGAAGATTTCCTGCAGCCTGGCAGTCAGCAGGTTGCTGCCGGTTATGTCGTGTATGGCTCCTCCACCATGCTGGTCTACACCACCGGCTGTGGCGTTCATGCCTTTACTTACGATCCGTCGCTGGGCGTATTCTGCCTGTGTCAGGAACGTATGCGCTTCCCGGAGAAGGGCAACACCTACTCCATCAACGAAGGTAACTACATCAAGTTCCCGACTGGCGTGAAGAAGTACATTAAATTCTGCCAGGAAGAAGATAAAGCGACGCAGCGCCCTTACACCTCCCGCTATATCGGTTCCCTGGTTGCGGATTTCCACCGTAACCTGCTGAAAGGCGGCATTTACCTCTACCCAAGCACCGCCAGCCACCCGGACGGGAAGCTGCGTCTGCTGTATGAATGCAACCCGATGGCGTTCCTGGCGGAACAGGCGGGCGGCAAGGCGAGCGATGGTAAAGAGCGCATTCTGGACATCGTGCCAGAAAGTCTGCACCAGCGTCGTTCCTTCTTCGTCGGCAACAACCATATGGTTGAAGACGTTGAACGTTTTATCCGTGAGTATCCGGACGCGTAATCCCTCTCCCGGGGAGCCGCTCTGGCTCCCCAATACATTTATATAATTTACCGTATAAGTGTTTATAAAAAACGCGCTTTAATATTCAGATTCGCTCCTGCATTATTTCCATAACAGTTTGACAGATATTTCCTGGAGCGCACCCGTGACGAAAAACTATTCCCGTGCCAATACCGGCATCGATTTAAATCTTATTCCTGTCTTTATTGAAGTGGTCCGCTGCGGCAGCATGGCGAAGGCCTCTGTCCGGCTGGAGATGTCACGCCCGGCCGTGAGCCTGGCGTTGAAGCGCTTTAGCCAGCTTTTTGCTGAACCGCTATTTATCCGTAAAGGGTTATATCTTGAACCGACGGAAAAAGCGTTAACCTTAACCCACCAGCTGGAAATATTACTCGGTAATATTCACGATAATATTAGCGCGATTAATTCGTCCGAGAATAATACCCTGGCACAGAATGTACCAGGGTCGGGGAATATTATGCGACACTCTGCGTCGTCAGTTTAAATGATGACATGGCTTCCATCAGCTGGCGCGACTGCTCTTCCAGCGAGCGCGTCGCGGCAGAGGATTGCTGTACCAGCGCCGCATTCTGCTGCGCGGTTTCATCCATCTGATTTACCGCAATATTAACCTGTTCAATACCACGGCTCTGTTCCTGAGACGCGGTGGCAATTTCGCGCATCAGTTTGGTCATGCGCAGCACTTCGGTTGCGATCTCATCCATCGTTTCGCCCGCCTGCTGCGCCAGCTCGCTGCCCTCATTAACGTGGGTCTGCGAGTCGCTGATAAGTGAACGGATCTCTTTTGCCGCATCGGCGCTGCGGCTGGCAAGATTGCGCACCTCGCCCGCAACGACGGCAAAACCGCGCCCCTGCTCGCCCGCACGCGCCGCTTCCACGGAGGCGTTCAGCGCCAGAATGTTGGTCTGGAAGGCAATGCCGTCAATAACGCTCAGAATGTCGGCAATGCGCGCCGAGCTGCCGGAGATATCGCGCATTTTCTCAATCACATAGCAGACCATTTCGCTGCCGTGATCGGCAGTATCCGAGACAGATTTCGCCAGCTGGTGCGCCTGCTCGGCGTTATCCGCGTTGAGTTTCACCGTGGCGGTGATCTCTTCCATGCTGGCGGCGGTCTGCTCCAGCGAGGTCGCGGTGGACTCCGTGCGCTCGGCAAGATCCCTGTTTCCCGCCGTCAGCTCGCGGCTGCCGGTATCAATTTGCGAGCTGGCATCGCGGACCCGCAGCACCGAGTGCATCAGCGACTGGCGCATGCCTTCGATAGCAGCGTTCAGACGGTTGAACTCCTGGCTCGCCGGGGCATTCAGCGTGTGGGTTAAATCCCCCGCGGCGACGTTTTCCAGCTGCGCAATCGACGCCGAGAGCGGCTTGAGCAGCATGTGGCGCAGCACCAGCCAGGCCAGCACAATGATGCCTGCCGTCAGCAGCGCCGCGACAACGATCAGGATCAGAACCCGCGTTTTGCTCGACTGCACGGCGCTGACTTCCGCTTTCCCGCGCGCGTCGCTCCACATCTGGAACGTCTGCATATCGTTATCAAACTGCTTTGCTACCGGAATGAGCTTACTCTCCAGCAGATCGTAATAGCTGTCTGCGCTCTGTTCGTTCAGCGCTTTCAACATTGGGTTGATCCCCTGCTGGTTATAGGCCGCCAGACTGGCCGCCACCTTATCCAGCAACTGCTGTCCCTGGGGATCGGCCACGCCTGCGTCGATCACGCCTTTCAGCGTTTTTTGCGCCAGGGCGATCTCCTGATTAATGCTTTTCACCGATTTCGCGGCATCGTCCAGCAGACCAATTTCCATCATTCTGACGGCCTGGCCCGCCTCGTTGCGCGCACGAAGGATCAGCGTATAGCCAGAATTGAGCTGCACCATCTGCTCACCCTGAAGGTGGTTGATGCGCTGAAGTGACGAAGAACTCTGTGTGAGGGCATAAATGCCAATGCCGCTGACAATCAGCAGCAGAAGGGTCATAACGGCCAGTAAAGAGAGCAAGCCGGTACGAATCGATAGCGTTTTAAGCATGATGTTATTTCCGGTAGCGAGATATTTCTGGGCATAAAAAAAGAGTATCGGCCGCTACCGGAAAATGTTTAGACTTTAAGCAAATTCAGCATGTTATCGCTCTGTTACTGATGTGTTCACGCGGGTAACAGGCGAGCTCTGGCGGTTCTCCCAGAGCACCGTCAGACCGCGCTGCAGGGCAATAAAAATAAACAGTAAAATGCCGATGGCGATTTTCGTCCACCAGGAGCTGAGCGTGCCGTCAAAGTTGATATAGGTCTGGATCAGCCCCTGGATTGCCACGCCAAACAGTGTTCCCAGCACCGTCCCCACCCCGCCGCTGAGCAGCGTGCCGCCAATCACCACAGAGGCAATCGCATCCAGTTCAACGCCAACCCCGGCCAGCGCGTAACCCGCCTGGGTGTAAATGGAGAAGACAATCCCCGCCAGCGTCGCCAGCCCGGTGGAGAGCATATAGATGCGGATGGTGGTGCTACGGGTGGAGATCCCCATCAGGTTGGCCGAGGTCGCGTTGCCGCCAATAGCGTAGACCTGATTACCAAACCGGGTGCGATGGGCAAGGAAGATACCAATGACCACCACGCCCAGCATCAGCAGCCCCATCGCGCTCAGGCGGCCCCCGCCGGGGATTTTCCACGCCAGGCTGGAGAGCGTGTCGTACACCGGATGGTTGATCGGGATCGATTCCTCAGACACCAGATAACTCACGCCGCGCAGGAAGAACATCCCGGCAAGCGTAATGATAAAGGCCGGGAGCTTGAGCGCGTCAATCAGAAGCCCCATAAAGGCACCAAACGCACAGCCCATCACCAGCACCAGCGGAAACGCCACCAGCGGCGAGATGCCCCAGAAACCGATCGCTTTGGCAAGAAACACGCCGGTAAAGGCGATCACCGATCCGACGGAGAGATCAATCCCCCCGGAGAGGATCACAAAGGTCATCCCAACCGCGATG
The DNA here is from genome assembly GCF_050031465.1 of Enterobacter cloacae complex sp. 277I4. Classification (NCBI taxonomy): domain Bacteria; kingdom Pseudomonadati; phylum Pseudomonadota; class Gammaproteobacteria; order Enterobacterales; family Enterobacteriaceae; genus Enterobacter; species Enterobacter cloacae complex sp. 277I4. The sequence goes on along the minus strand of NZ_JBLGWC010000001.1, from coordinate 513,638 downwards.
ATGCCTAAAAAGGCGTTATCTGTCAGAATGTTACAAATCACACGCGTCGAGGCGAACCCCGGGAACTGGGTCAGGCAGTAGAGATAGCCCAGCACAAACACGCCCAGCGTGATCATTAACGGTAAATTACGTTTTATCATGGCCACGGATCCCCTTAATGATGCTGACAAAGCGCGGTGACTGAACGATCAGCACGCAGAGCACGACCACCGCTTTCACCACCTGGTTGAGTTCCGGCTGGAACCCGGAAAGCAGGATCCCGGTGTTCATGCCCTGAATAATCAGCGCACCAATTACCGAGAGCAGCAGGTTAAAGCGCCCGCCCATCAGCGATCCGCCGCCAATAACCACCGCCAGGATCGCATCCAGCTCCAGCCATAACCCGGCGTTGTTGGCATCAGCCCCACGAATATCTGCCGCGACGATCACCCCGGCGATGGCAGCACACACGCCGCTCAACACGTACGTGAGCATCACCATCAGCCGCGTATTGACCCCCGCGTTGCGCGCCGCACGGATGTTGATCCCGACCGCTTCAATGAACATGCCCAGCGCCGTTTTGCGGGTAAAGATCCAGAACACCACCAGCGTCACCAGCGCAATGATCACCGGCGTGGGGAAGAAGAGCAGCTTGCCGCTCCCGAGCCACGCCAGGTTCGGCGAGTTGAAGGTAACAATCTGCCCCGAGGTGATGAGCTGTGCGACACCGCGCCCGGCCACCATCAATATCAGCGTGGCAACAAACGGCTGGATTTTGAGCACCGCCACCAGAATGCCGTTCCACAGTCCGGCCAGCACGCCGGTGCCCAACGCCGCCAGCAGCACCACTGGCAGGCTGTGCCCGGCCACGGTCATTGATGCTGCCGTCGCCCCGGCAATGGCCATCACCGCGCCAACAGAAAGGTCGATCCCGCCGGTGGCGATCACCAGCGTCATACCAATAGCGAGCAGCGCCACCGGCGCGGCGCGGTTTAAAATATCGATCGGGCTGCCGAACAGGCGGCCATCCTGCACGATTATCTGGAAGAAATGCGGTGCGACTAGGCTATCGACCAGCAACACCACCAGCAGCGCGGCGATTTGCGGCGTGCCGGTCGGCCAGTTGAAGCGGCGTTTTGTTTCGCCAGTTTGCGAAAGCGAACGAGACATCACGATTCACTCCTTACGCCGCGATGGCATTCATGATTGCCGGAACGGACAGTTTATCCAGCGGGATCTCTGCCACCTGCTTGCGATCGCGCATGATGATGACGCGATCGGCATAGCCCACCAGCTCCTCCAGTTCAGACGAGATGACCAGCAGCGCCAGCCCGTCCGCGCACAGGGTTTCAATAAGGCGGATAATTTCGGCGTGCGCCCCCACGTCAATGCCGCGGGTCGGTTCATCGAGGATCAAAAACTGAGGTTTGGTCAGCAGCCAGCGGGAAAGCAGTACCTTCTGCTGGTTGCCCCCGGAGAGGAACTCTATCGGCTGTTCTGCGCTCGGGGTACGGATACCGAGCTGGCGAATAAAGCGCTCGGCAATGGCGTTTTGCTCTTTCCGTGGGATCGGCCGCAGCCAGCCGCGCTGCGCCTGTAAGGCCAGAATGATATTTTCCCGCACCGAGGCGGCGGCAATAATGCCATCCGTTTTTCTGTCTTCCGGGCAGAAGCCCACACCCAGACAGGAGGCCTGATGTGGCGAGCGCAGGGTTTGCGGTTTACCTTTGATCAGCGCGGTGCCGCTGTCTGCAGGCTTGATCCCGAAGATCACCTCGGCGGTTTCGGTACGGCCCGAGCCTAACAGGCCCGCCAGACCGACAATTTCACCGGGGCGCACCTCCAGGTTAAACGGCGAGATGACCCCTTTCTTGCCGAAATCACTGAACGCGGCGACCGGTTTCTCACTCAGCAGCGTACGGCCGGCACGCTGGAGCGCATTGGATTCCAGCTCGCGGCCGAGCATCATTTTGACCAGTTCAATCTGCGGCAGCTCGCGGGTTTCGCGGCAGCCGACAAAACTGCCGTTGCGCAGCACCGTAATGCGATCGCTCACCTCATACACCTGATCGAGGAAATGGGTGACGAAGATCAGGCTCACGCCCTGATTGCGCAGCTGGCGCATCAGGGTAAAGAGCATCTCCACTTCCTGGGTATCGAGGCTGGCGGTGGGCTCATCAAGGATCAGCACTTTTGCCGAGAGGTCGATAGCGCGACAAATGGCGACAATCTGCTGCATGGCGACGGAAAAACGGTTCAGCGGCTCGCGTACGTCGAGAGAGAAGCCGTAAGACGCCATCAGTTTTGTCGCCCGCGCTTCCATCTCCTTGCGGCGAAGCAGGCCAAAGCGTCGTGGCTCCCGGCCAATAAACAGGTTATCCGCGACCGACATGTTCGGCAGCAGGTTCACCTCCTGGTAGACCGTCCCGATCCCCAGCTGCTGCGCATGGGCGGTATTTTTGGGTGATATGGCGTTACCTTCCAGCCAGATGGTGCCGCGATCGGCGTGATAAACCCCGGTCAGGGCTTTAATCAGCGTCGATTTCCCCGCACCGTTCTCGCCCAGCAACGCCATGATCTCGCCGCGTCGCAGGCTAAAATCAACGTTATCCAGCGCTTTTACGCCGGGGAAGAATTTACTCAAGCCCTCTGTGCGGAGGATTTCCTGGTGTTGTTCAGTGGTCATGGTTTTCCCCCTCACCCTGACCCTCTCCCCGGAGGGGAGAGGGGACTATTCGTGCCAGTCTTTAATTTTCTGCCCAAACTGCCCTTTTCCCTCTCCCCTCCGGGGAGAGGGCTAGGGTGAGGGGGCTGAGCTTAGTAGCCCATATTTTTTTTCTTCTCTAACTCTTCTTTCGCGGTATCCGGCAGGTAGAGAGTGGATTTGGTGACCGTCACCTTCTGAGGCATCGTGCCGTCTTTCTTGAATTTCTCCAGCGCATCGAATGCAGGACCGGCCATGTTTGGCGTGAGCTCCACGCTGGCGTTGGCTTCGCCGTCGATCATCGCTTTGTAGATGTCTGGCACGCCGTCGATAGAGCCGGTGAGGATATCTTTGCCCGGTTTCAGGCCCGCTTCTTTAATGGCCTGAATCGCCCCGATCACCATGTCATCGTTGTGGGCGTAAACCATGCAGATGTTCTTGCCGTTGTTTTCAGCTTTGATAAAGCTCTCCATGACCTCTTTACCTTTACTGCGGGTAAAGTCACCGGACTGAGAACGGATAATTTTAATGTTTGGCGCTTTGGCGATGGCCTCAGCAAACCCCTTCTTACGGTCGATGGCCACGCTCGCGCCGACCGTACCCTGCAGCTCGACGACGTTACACGGCTTGCCATCCACCTGTTTCACCAGCCAGTCACCAATTAATTGCCCTTCAAGAACGTTGTTGGCGGTCACGGTGGTCATATAGAGAGATTTGTCTTTTACATCGATGGAACGATCGAGCAGGAAGACCGGGATCTCAGCATCTTTCGCTTCCTTCAGGACAGGCTCCCAGCCGGTCGCCACAACGGGCGCAATAAAGATGGCATCCACACCCTGCGCAATAAACGAACGCACGGCTTTAATCTGGTTTTCCTGTTTTTGCTGGCCATCGGCGATCTTCAGCGTGATGCCGCGTTTCTGGGCCTCGCTTTTCGCCACGTTGGTTTCTGCCGCACGCCAGCCTGATTCAGAGCCGACCTGCGAAAATCCTACGGTTAAAGGTGCGGCCATCGCCATAGACGACATGGCTGCCGAAACTGCTGTGACAAGAAGTAAGCGCTTCCACATATGAACGTCCTCGTAGGGTGAGTTATTGTTGGTTAAAAGATGTTCTGCGAAATGACTATAGCCAATGAAATATGTAACGAATTGCGTTACATCACACTTCAGAAAAGTGAATAAAACGTTAATCACAAGTTTGTAATCGCTTTCATTTCTCCATGAAAAATGCGGCTGAGTTTATGGATTTTTCTGTCATGGAATCGGTCTGAAAAGTGAGACGAACGCGGTGAGAAGACGAAAACAGGCGGAGACATTCAGCGCCAGTTGGCTATAATACCTGCCACTTGTTTACCATCCATTTTAAAGGACACAGACATGAGCTTACTCAACGTCCCTGCGGGTAAAGAACTGCCAGAAGACATCTACGTTGTTATCGAAATCCCGGCTAACGCAGATCCTATCAAATACGAAGTGGACAAAGAGAGCGGTGCGCTGTTTGTAGACCGTTTCATGTCTACCGCGATGTTCTATCCATGCAACTACGGTTACATCAACCACACCCTGTCTCTGGACGGTGACCCGGTTGACGTGCTGGTTCCAACGCCATACCCACTGCAGCCAGGCGCAGTCATTCGCTGCCGCCCAGTTGGCGTGCTGAAAATGACCGACGAATCCGGCGAAGATGCGAAACTGGTTGCGGTACCGCACACCAAGCTGAGCAAAGAGTACGATCACATCAAAGATGTGAACGACCTGCCAGAACTGCTGAAAGCGCAGATCACTCACTTCTTCGAGCACTACAAAGACCTCGAAAAAGGCAAGTGGGTTAAAGTTGACGGCTGGGACAACGCAGAAGCGGCGAAAGCAGAAATCATCGCCTCTTTCGAACGCGCTGCTAAGAAGTAATTCTTACCGCACATCGATAAAGCCCCGCTGGTCGGGGCTTTTTTGTACCTGGCTAACGCATCACAAGCGGATATTTAAGAAGAATCTCATTCCTTTTCATGCATATAATAAAACCATAAACGATGCACTATCATTTATGGTGGGGATAGTTGAATAGACTGGCCATTAACAACATACTGTCACGATGAACATTAATCCCCATTCTTTATAGGATTCACATGTCATCCATTAACATTGATGTTGCCCGCCCAACTGGAATTTATTTTATCATTGAACGCCTGTATTCTCGCGATGGCCTGATGCCTTCTTTTGGGGAAATAAGTCCCTCTTTGACACAGGTGCACCGTACTGTCATTCAGCTCAAACGCAAGCAAGATATGTTTATGGATGGTGTCAAGGTTATCCCCAAAGACATTACCCTTTGGCAACAGATAAAATATATTACGGGTTCAAAAGTCACGACCAAAGATACAGATACGTTAGTGTATACGACCGATTTTATCGGCTCCCTTGTTGCCACAACACCGTTAGGCAATATTGAACTTGAAAATATTCCTCGGTTCCTCACGACAGAGTCTATCCACTCGCTGCCACAGGCGGTGAGTTATGGCCGTGATCCCATTCCACAAGTTCTTCTGTATGGCCGTAAGGATATTGTTTTCTTTATGGACAATGGTGGAAAAGGCACGCCAACCGCTATTGCAAAATATAACCATAACACGCGCGATCTTGCCATAATCAAAGATCAGCTAGAAGCCAGTAAAACAATGAAAGAACTGCTCTCAAAAGGAGCAAAATTATGAATAAAAAAACTCATATCGTGAGTCTTTTCATCCTTATTATTGCCGCCTTTATCTTTGGCAGAAGCACATATACTGAATACCTGGCATGGTACTATGGGAGCAATAATTTAATATTTAGCGAAGTGAACAGCGCCTTATTATCCAGTTTATTCAACGGGTTCTTCTTCGTTCTTTCAGCATGTATTATTTATGCGTCGCTCACTCTATTAAAAAGAATCCCCAGAAATATCGTTGTTTCATGTCTGCTTCAGTTCTGTATTAATATCGGTCTCTATACGCTTTTCGTTGCCGTAGAGAGAGGATATAGTAAATTGCATACTTTAGGCCCGGGTGCTACTGACATTACCTACGGCTATTTTTTAGGGGCGTTGCTCACGAGCACCCTCCTGACCGTCGCGATCGTGAGCGTTATACATGCTAAGTTTCTTTCTTCAAAGCATAAAGATGGGCTACATAAAGGCGTTTGACTGTTACGGCAAAGACAGTAAATGGCAGTATCTCTGCATCCTGGCATTCCAGCTTGCCTGGTTTTTGGGGTACTTATGGATCCCTTATCGAAGTGATTATGCGATTCTGCTGTTTTTACTGTTTTTCCTGCCCGTCATTTCAAGCAATACGCGGTGCATAAACTACTATGGCCGTTCACGCGCCCTGTGCCTGTTATGGCTTATTGCCCCGTACATCATGCTGTTTGTTCCTCTGTTTTTAACCCGTCGCCGGGATACAGAAGAGAGTTGAAGGCACAAAAAACAACGCCACCTCACGGTGGCGTTGTTTTTTCAGTACTGGTCTCTGTCTAACCAGTTACCGCTTACAATCCGCGTTAACCCTTCGACCGGACGCTGGTAGACGTACATCCACGCACTTCCGTACGGCGTCTGGATCAACTGGCGCGCGTATTCACCGCCCCTGGTGCGCAAGGCATCAAGTTCGGCAAGTGTCGCGTTATCAATACGATAAACTTCACCGTGTACTGTTCCTTCGCCGGGAACCGCGCCTGGATAGTGGCCCAGGCTGTACAACTGGTAGTTTTCGATATTGTAATTCCCAAGCAACAGGGCATTGGTCATCCAGTGACTGTTGCCTTGCTTGGTTCGTAAACTGCCGTAGACAAATATTCGCATTGCTAAAACTCAAACTGATAGAGCAGATCAAGTGCCTGGTCTACGCCGGACACTGCTTCCAGATATAGCTTAGGCATCAGGCGATAGCGTAACGTGAGAGTTGCCAGCGAGTCAAAGATCCCCACGCCATATTTTACCTGCAGACCCGGCAGTACATAGCCGCTGACCACCACCTGCGAGGAGTCACCCACGCCCTGGGTGTCCAGCGCCAGATTGCTTACGCCGAACGTCTCACCGATTTTACCCACAACCTGACCACTTTGTGCAACCCCCAGACCCACTAACATTGAGGTCATCGCTGCACTGTCGCTTTGGCCGCTATCCAGGCCCTGACCACGCAGCAGGTAAGAGAGTGCTTCCTGCTGGGACATCGCCGGGTCGGAGAAGATCTCCGCCTTCGGTTCGTCGGCCGAACCGGTGACACGCACGCCCGCAATCACGTCGTTTTCTGTCGCTTCCGGGTTACGAATCGCTTCAATGTTGAGCAGCGGCTGATCCGGCGGACCGGAGAACAGCAGTTCACCTTTACGCACTATCAAATCCTGACCATAAGCATGGAAGCGCCCTTCAGGAATGTTGATCTGCCCGTTCAGGCCAAGCCCCTGTCTGTCCTGCGCCACTTTCAGGTCACCCGTCAGGCGTGCCTTCAGCCCAAACGCGTTCAGACGAACGTTATTCCCCACATGCACGGTAAGATTGCTGTTGATCGGAATGCCCGCGCTTTGCTGATTAATCGGCTTGAGGTTATCGTCGAGCATCACTTCATCACTGGAGACGCCCACCGCGCTTTCCGGCACCTCGTGAACCACGATGCGCGCCCACGGCACGTCCACGTTCCCGTCGAGGGTAAAGAGGCTCGGCGTTGCTTCAAAGACGATATCCGGCGAGACATCCAGACGTACCATCGGCGGTACGGTGATCCTCACCTTGCTGCCTTTCGCGGCGATACGGGCGCGCCAGTTATCAAGCTGGCTCCAGTCGGCGTCACCGCTGAGGTTGATTTGCCCCTGCTGGGTCAGCACCGAGCCGTTCAGCGTTGAGCTCATCCCGTTGAAGTTCATCGTAATCTGGCTTGGCTGCATATCGAACGGCATAAAGTTGCCGTCGATATCCACACCGTTTAGCTGCATCTGACCGAACAGCTGCGGGCTTTGCGCGTTGCCCGCCAGCCGCAGGTTCGCGTTGAGCATCCCCGCCGCTTTTTCACCGCGCGAGAAAATCGGGTTAACCATCGCCAGGTTGAAGTTGCGAATAGAGACGTTCCCACCCAGATTACGTCGCCCTTGTGGGTCGGTAATCTGCACCTTACCGTCGAACTGGCCATTATTGGTCAGGCGGATAAGCCACCCCAGCTCGGCCCGGTTGTTGTGCAGATCCGCGCTCAGGTTCAGGGTATCAAACGCCACCGGCAGCGGCGCGTTGTTGACATCCTGTGTCACCTTCACGTTGCGGCCAGAAAGCGTCACGCTGCCCTGTGGCAGCCCCTCTTTGGTGGTGTCCCAGGCCACATCAGCCTTCCCGCTAAAGACGCCGCTCGCCTGAGTGGTATCCGGCATGAACGGTTTTAACATCGCCAGATCAAAACGATTGAGGGTGATCTGCGCGCGCCCTTCCGCTCCCGCGTCGATGGTCTGCGGCACACACAGCTCCGCATTCGGGTTGGTCCAGCAGTGTGGGCCAATGCTGATCTTTTGTTCGGCATTGCGGTAGTCCAGGGCAATAGCGCGTGACAGCACCAATGGCCCTACCGGGGTGTTGAAACGGGTATTGTCGAGCGTCCCTTTCCAGCGCTCCGCCTTGCGGTCGAAGCTCCCCGTCAGGTGAAGCTGCCCGGAAACCGGCTCGCCCTGCACGCGCAGCTGGAGGTCGTGCTGCTTCTCGTTGCCTTTGGCGTCCAGGGTCACCAGATTAATGTTCACGTCCGGCTGAGAAATGCGTTCCACGCGCAGGTTCAGGTTACCGCCGATCTGATCGGTGGATTTCACATCCCCGTCAACGCGCACACGGGCGATGGACAGCTCCTGCCAGCGCAGGTTACTGGCCGTGATATCCGCCAGCAACTGCGGTGCATCCACCGTGCCGCGCACCTTAAGCAGCCCCTTCGCCGTGCCGCCAAGCCCCGGAAGGGCGTTATCCAGATTCGGCGCATCGATAGTGGCGTCGAGGTTCAGATCTTTCACCCCCAGTTCACCTTTGATATCCGCCGTGTTGCGCCCCAGCGCCACGTGCAGACCCGGGATCACCCACTGCAGGTAGCTGTTGCCTTTGAGCGAACCTTCTACGTTAACCTTGTTCTGCTTCACGTTACCGGTGAGCTTGATTTCCGGGACATCCATCTGCCACGTGCCGCCGTACAGGCTGCCGCGAGTTTTGATAAGACCGTCCAGTTTTGACGGCCAGTCCGGCACCTCTTTCGCCGTGTTAATCCCCGAGAGCTTCAGCTGACCGCGCCAGCTGATCGCCTGCTGCCAGTCGAGCAGCGCGGTCAGCTCGGTTTTGCCTTCCAGCGCCGCAACGGTCAGTTTGTCGAGATTAACCTGCTGTTCATTCCCTTTTGCATCCAGCGTGATCGTGGCGGGTGGCACGTCCTGGCCCTTCACGGCGGTACGGAACGACAGCGTGTAATCGGTCATCTTGCCGCTCAGCTTCAGCTTCAGGTCATCGGCCTGGAACTGTTTCTCGCCGGTGAACGGCCAGTACAGCTGCTTGCTGACCACCTCAAGGTTAAGCGGCAGTCCGGCTTCCGCCAGCTGGGTTTGCGCGCGCAGGGCCATGTCCACCGGGCCGGAGAGATTCACCCCGACATCCAGCTTGTCGCGTAGCGCGCCGCCCACCTTGACCTTCACTTTTTCGCCTTTCAGCGGGTCGATGTTAAGCGCGCTGTTCAGGGTAATATCCACCGGCCAGTTGTCACGCAGCAGGGCATGACCCGAGGCATTGACAGAGCCCTGATTGGTGTCGATATCCAGCGCGTCGAGCTTCATGTTGCCGTCGATGCTGCTGACCTTCAGCAACATGTTATAGACCGTGAGATCGGTGTCACCGGTCAGACGCAGTTGCTCGCCCTTGAACGCTTCGATATTCAGGTTCAGCGGCAGATGCACGTCCGTCATCTCCGGCAGGACGGGCTTCGAGAACAGATCTTTCAGCGTTTCACCCAGCGGTTTCTCTTCCGGCTGTGGGTTCTGGATCTTCGGCTCGACGATCTCCTCTTGCGCCACGTCCGCCACCTTCGGCAGCGCGATCAGCAATCCCTGCAGGGTGGTTGGCGTCAGGGTGAGGTTTTTCTCCTGCCAGCGCAGGCCGGAGGTGAAATCCATCACCGATACGGTGGTGTCATCGATTTTGACATTGACGTTGTCCAGCGCCACCCGATAAAGCGCAATCGGGTACGGCGTCGAGAGATTCAGCGGGCCGCTGTCCTCTTCTTCAACCGGCGCTGATTTCGGCATTTTCTCCGAATCAATCGCCACGTTCACATCTTTTAGCGACAGGTCGTTGACGCAGAGCTTACTGTCCCGCAGGCAACCCAGCCTGACGGCAAGGTGAAACTCGCCCGCGTTGACCGCAACGCCAGGCTGCTCGTAGCGAATATTCTTCAGACGTAGATCGCGCCAGCCGCCCGTCACCTGGCCGATTTCCAGCCCGGGTACCCAGCGGTTCGCCGCGTTAAACAGCAGATGCAGGCCGGTTGTCGTGCCCACCAGAAACGCCACCGTACCGAGCAGCAGCACGATAAAAATCAGTACTCCGAGGCTTATCTTCTTCCATAAACTCATAATTCAGGCCCCAGACCGATGTAAAACTGTAAACCGTGTTCTTCTTTGTCACCCACCGGCACAGCGAAGTCGAGCTTGATGGGCCCGACGGGCGACTGCCAGCGCACGCCCACGCCCGCGCCGGTTTTGAAATCACTGCGGCGGATATCGCTCACCGCTTCGCCGCCGTCCACAAACATGGCGCCCCACCATTTTCCGCTGACGTTGTACTGGTACTCCAGCGAGCCGGTCGCCAGCTTGGAGGCCCCGATCAGCTTGCCGTCATCATCTTTAGGCGCGATGGATTTGTATTTGTAGCCGCGGATACTGCGGTCGCCCCCGGCGAAGAAGCGCAGGTCGGGCGGGACTTTGTCGAAGTCGCCGGTTTCAATCCAGCCGAGGTTCCCGCGCATCACAAAGCGGTGTTTGTCATACAGCGTGCGGATCCAGACGTTTTGCGCCTGAATCACCGAGAAATCCACATCGGAACCCCACATGGTGTTGGAGTAATCGATAGAGTAACGCTGGGAATCGCCCCAGGTCGGCATCAGGCCGCCGCGTGAGCGGGTACGGCTGATCATCACCCCCGGATAGAGCAGCATGGTGGTGTTGGTGACGTTGGCCTGGGTAAAGTGGTCAAGACTCCAGCGCAGGTTAATGGCGCGCTGCCAGCCGCTGGAGAGATCCCAGAATCGGGATACGGCAAGCGTGGTGGAATCCGACTCGGTATCGTTCAGATCGGTACGCTTAAAGCCCCCCTGGACCAGGTAATACTGCTCAAGCGGGTTCTTCAGCAGCGGGATTTTGTAGCTGAAGTCGAGCTGTTGCTCCGGGGCTGAGATACTGGCGCTGGTGGTCAGGCTATGGCCGTACGAGTTCATCCACGGCTTTTTCCAGGTCGCCCTCACGCGCGGCCCCACGTCCGTTGAATAGCCAGCCCCGGTCTCAATGGTGTTTTCGGTGCGTGGCGACACCACACCGTGCAGCGGTAATACCTTGGTTTTGCGGGCCTTTTCAAACTCCGGCGCAACGACCACCGAATTAAACCACCCGGTTGCCGACAGGCGGCGGTTCAGCTCGGCCAGATCGCGTGAATGGTAGTAGTCACCCTTTTTGAACGGCACGAGGTTTTGCAGGTACTCTTCACGAATTTGCGAGCCTTCGAACGTCACATCGCCAAAGCGGTAGCGTTCGCCGCTGTCGTAGTCGATATCCCAGAAGGCCTGGCGTCTGCCCAGCGCAATGCCCAGCTGGCTTTTATTGAACTGGCTGTCGAAGTAACCCTTGCGTAAGGAGACGCTCGTCAGCGATTTTTTGAAACTGTCGTAATCACCGTGATTCAGTACGGTACCGATTTTAGGCCGCGTACTGAGCAGATCCAGATAATCGCGATCGGTACGCGCGCCGCCGCGTAACACCACATTGGTGCCGCCTATCAGCACCGGCTCACCCGGCGAGACGCGGGCAATAAGTACCTGCCGCCCCTTTTTTGGCGGTGGGCGGAGATCGAAATCGATGGTGGGTTCGTAATATCCCAGGGCTTTTAGCCCTTCGCGTATCGCGTCATCCACGCGTGCACGAAAACGCCGGTCCGGCGTCACTTCGTCACTTTCAATCGTCGACAGCTGTGCACGCACGTTTTTTTCCAGCGCCCCGGATAACCCCTCAACCTGCAAACGGACATTCGCCGCGCTGGCAACCCCGCTTGTCAGCAAGACACTGACCAAACATAACTGGCGGATTTTTGTCACGTTCTCTCCTGAATATCCCTGTTTCCACCCTGGAAGCAAATGAAGTGCCGCTCCGCGGCAAAATACGGCCTGTTGGCCAAAAAACCCAATTCTCGGGTTGAAAAAGGGTGTAACACCCAAATATTTCTTATGATTAAATCTAGACTCATTCAGCGCATTTATTGTGTTCAATTAAACGCTTCGTGACAACCTTAACCGAAACATCGCACCCCGGGAGGCCCCATCGTGAGTTTATTCGACAAAAAGCATCTGGTTTCACAAGCAGATGCATTACCGGGACGCAACACCCCTATGCCAGTCGCAACCTTACACGCCGTGAATGGCCATTCCATGACCAACGTACCTGAAGGCATGGAAATCGCCCTGTTTGCCATGGGCTGCTTCTGGGGCGTGGAACGCCTCTACTGGCAGTTGCCTGGCGTCTACAGCACCGCGGCGGGCTACACGGGCGGATATACGCCAAACCCCACCTACCGCGAAGTCTGCTCCGGCGAGACCGGCCATGCTGAAGCCGTACGCGTGGTATACGACCCGTCCGTCATCAGCTATGAACAGCTGCTACAGGTGTTCTGGGAAAACCACGACCCGGCGCAGGGTATGCGTCAGGGTAATGACCATGGCACCCAGTATCGTTCGGCGATTTATCCGCTCACGCCTGAGCAGGAAGCCGCCGCACTCGCCAGTAAGGAGCGTTTCCAGCAGGCCATGCGCGACGCAGGTGATACGCGCGATGTGACAACGGAAATCACCACCGCGAAACCGTTCTACTATGCCGAGGACGACCACCAGCAGTATCTGCACAAAAATCCGTACGGCTACTGCGGAATTGGTGGCATCGGCGTGTGCCTGCCGCCGCAGCTTGCCTGATTACTGATCCAGCGCCACGCGAGCCGCGTGGCGCGTGGCATTACTGACTGAGCCGTAATCCATGACTTTGCCCTGCAACAGCAGGTTATAGACCGGCGCCTGAGGTCGGTTGAGCCGCGTTTGCAGCAGGTGTACGGCCTCAATCCCCAGCTCACGGCAGGGCACCGTGACGCCTGTGATCGGTTTTTCCAGACGGTGCGCTAAATTCCATGCAAAATCGGTCGTAATGAGCGAAATGTCTTCCGGAATGCGCAGCCCGTGGCGCGTTAACGCCCTGATCACTCCCTCCGTCATGCTGGTACTGTTCGGGAAAATCACCTCTGGCCACTGCGATCTGTCATGACTTAACAGCCATGCATCCAGCGCCCGCTCGGCCTCCTCTGCCGTAAACCACTCCGTCACCAGCAAATCACGCTGGGGATCAAAGGCCACGTGAAAATGGCGGTACGCCTCTTTAATGCCGTCCAGACGCGCATACAGCGTCTCTCGCCGCAGGCAGGTGAGCGTGAGCACACGGCGGTGCCCCTGCTCAAAAAGGTACTGCATGGCGGTGAAACCAATCGCCCGGTGATCGGGTGATACGGCGTCCAGCACCCGATCACGATCAACGGAGTTAATCAATACGCAGGGCTTATTCAGCGTGCTCGCCAGTTTAAAGATGGTGGAATCATCAGTCCCAATAATTATTATTGCGTTGATATTCTTATGGCTGGCCTTTTCCATAAACAATTTCACGTCGGCGTGCTGCTCTTCTAATCCGCAGCAACTGACCCACACGTTATGCGGGGCGCACGCTTCAGCAATGCCTTTGGTCACTTCCAGATAAAAAATGTCTCCACGCCCCTGAAAGGTTCTTTCCGGGGCAAAGACAGCGATACCGTTAATTAACAGCCTTCCGCTTGCCATTGCCTCCAGAACACCTAATTCGCGCGCGGTGCGAACGATCGCGTCACGGGCTTTATCGCTGGCATAAGACTTGCCGCTTAATACCCGCGAAACCGTGCTGACGGAATACCCCGTCAGGGTCGCAATCTCCTCCATTTTTAACCTGCCCGGCATAGTGTGACCTCGCTCTCAATCAGTTTTTGCAAATATTTGCAGAAACAGCGCTTTGATTTTAAAACCAAATTTCAGAGACCCTGGAGATTACTTAAACAGCTTGCGAGTATTCTCACAAAAACACATTGTCGCTGCGGCTCCCCTTTCCTATTTTCCGGTCATCCCTCATTTCAACTGAAATTAAGGTGTGACATGGAGAAGGTACGTTTTGGCATTATCGGAATAGGTAATATCGGTACGGTCCACGCGCGTTATTTACTGGCGGGTACGGTCAGTGACGCATGCCTGGCGGCGGTTTGTGATAATGCACCGGAAAAGCATCCGGCCATTCGCCAGCTGGTCGGCTCCCTCCCCCTTTTCAGCGATGCGCAGGAGATGCTCCAGAGCGGGCTTATCGACGCGGTGATTGTCGCAACGCCACACTACGAGCATCCGCGTTTGTCGATGCTGGCAATGCGCCACGGCATCCACACGCTCTGCGAAAAACCGGCAGGCGTATATACGGCGCAGGTGCAGGAGATGAACGCCTGTGCCCGGACCTGCGATGTGGTGTTCGGCATCATGTACAACCAGCGCCCGAATCCGCTCTACCAGAAGGTGAAAGATCTGATCGACAGCGCCGAGCTGGGTGAGATCCGCCGCTCCAACTGGATCATTACCAACTGGTATCGCTCGCAGAGCTACTACAACTCCGGCGGCTGGCGCGCCACCTGGAAAGGAGAAGGCGGCGGCGTACTGCTCAATCAGGACCCGCATCAGCTCGATCTCTGGCAGTGGCTGGTTGGTATGCCGATCCGTCTGCGCGCGTTTTGCCAGTTTGGTAAGCATCGCGACATTGAAGTGGAAGATGAGGTCACCGCCTACGCCGAGTACGCCAACGGTGCGACGGGCGTATTTATCACGACCGTGGCTGAAACGCCGGGGACCAACCGGCTGGAGATCGTCGGCGATCGCGGCAAGGTGGTCGTCGAAGAAGGGAAACTGCGCTACTGGCGGCTGCGGGAATCTGAAACCGCCTTCAACGCCCGCTGGCAAAACGGCTTTGGTGAACCGGAATGCTGGGAGGTCACGCTTCCCGTCGGCCCGGAATGCAGCGAACACCACGTCATTACCGCCAATTTCTGCGGCGCCATCCTGCGCGGCGAGCCGCTCATTGCCCCGGGGCTGGAAGGGATCCACGGGTTAACGCTCTCCAACGCCATGCACCTCTCCACCTGGACCGACGACTGGGTCGACCTCCCGCTCAACGAGAAACAGTATCTGCGCTTGCTTCAACAGCGTATCAGCACCTCAGTGGCTAAAGAGACCGCCAGCGTCACGCTGGATGCCTCCGGCACCTGGTAACTCAGGAGAAGAAACGATGTTAAATGTCGCTATCGTGGGAACAGGAAATATCTCGCATAACCATATTCAGGGTTATTTGCAGTTTGGCCAACGCTGCCGGATCGTCGCGCTGGTCGATATCTACCCGGAAAAAGCCCACGAGAAAAAAGCACGCTACAACCTGACGGACGCACGCGTGTATGAAAGCCACGAGCAGATGCTGGCGTCAGAGCCAGATATCGATATCGTCGACGTCTGCACGCCGCCCTACGTTCATGCAGAGATAAGCATTAATGCCCTCAATGCGGGTTGCCATGTGCTGTGCGAAAAACCGATGGCCGCCTCGCTGGAGGAGTGCGACGCCATGATCGCCGCGCAACAGGCCAGCGGTAAATTGCTCGCCATCATCGCTCAAAACCGCTTTACCGATGCCTTCTGGCGTTTAAAAGCGGCGCTGGATTCGGGCCTTGCTGGCAAGGTGTGCCATGCCCAGGTGGACTCGTTCTGGTGGCGCGGACATTGCTACTACGACCTGTGGTGGCGCGGCACCTGGGAAAAAGAGGGCGGCGGCTGCACCCTTAACCACGCGGTTCACCACATCGACGCCATTCAGTGGATGCTGGGCTTCCCGTCTGAAGTGGTGGCCATGATGACCAACGTGGCGCACGACAACGCTGAAGTCGAAGATCTCAGCGCGGCAATATTTAAATACCCCAGCGGCGCACTCACTCAGCTAACCGCCTCGGTCGTGCACCACGGCGAAGATCAGAAAATCATTATCCAGGGTGAAAAGGCGCGCATCTCCGCACCGTGGCAGGCCTTTGCCAGCGTCAGCGCTGATAACGGCTTCCCCCAGGAGGATCGGGACCGGCAACGGGAAGCGCAGCTTAACGCCGTTTTTCACGAGACGCCGAAGCTCGAATGGACGCTGCACACCGGGCAGATTAACGACCTGCTGTATGCCATTGAGCACGGCACGGCGCCGTTAGTGGATGGCCTGCAGGGCAAACGCTCCCTGGAGCTGATAACCGCGATCTATAAATCCGCCATCACCCGCTGCGTGGTTTCGCTGCCGATTCAACGCGACGATCCGTTTTACCGTACCGGCGGGACCAACGCCCTCGCCCCCCGTTTTTATGAAAAATCCGCAAGCGTCGCCAACTTCAGCGAAGTCGGTGCGATTCCCCTGGGCAAAGATCTGGATGAAGGAGTAACACCATGAACAAAAATGACGGCATGAACTACGCGCCAGTGGGTAAACCTCAGCCCGTTGTCAGGGAAGGAGAGTTTGTCTTTGCCGCTGCCGCGCTCGACCACGGCCATATCTACGGCATGAGTAACGGCCTGATTGAAGCGGGCGCCACGCTGAAATGGGTCTACGACCCCGATCCGGCAAAAGTGGATAAATTCATTCAGCAGTATCCGCAGGCCAGGGTTGCAGACTCCCTGGATGTCATACTCGCCGACGATGAGGTGCGTCTGGTAGCTGGCGCCGCCATTCCCGCCGAGCGCTGCGCGCTGGGGCTAAAAGCGATGGCCGCAGGCAAAGATTACTTCACCGATAAAGCCCCCCTTACCACCCTTGAACAACTGGCAGATGCCAAAGCCATGGTGGAAAAAACGGGCCGGAAATACGCCGTGTATTACAGCGAACGCCTGCATGTTGAGAGCGCGGTCTTTGCCGGACAGCTGGTGCAGCAAGGGGCCATTGGCCGCGTCGTACAAACGCTGGGAACGGGCCCGCACCGGGAAGGGACCGGCCGCCCGGACTGGTTCTACGATCGGCGCTATTTCGGCGGCATTCTGTGCGATATTGGCAGCCATCAGATTGAGCAGTTCCTGTTTTACACCGGCAACAGCGACGCCACCGTGGTGGCAAGCCAGGTACGGAACGTTAAACACCCCCAGTACCCCGCCTTCGAAGATTTTGGCGATGCCATGCTGAAAGGGGAAAACGGCGCCAGCGGCTATTTCCGCTGCGACTGGTTTACCCCTGACGGGCTCTCGACCTGGGGCGATGGCCGCCTGACGCTGCTGGGCACCGAAGGCTATATCGAGATCCGCAAATATGTCGATCTCACCCGTGGTGAACAGGACGTAGTGTATCTCGTCAATAACGAGGGGGAGTTCCGTTATCCGGTCGCCGGCCAGGTCGGATTCCCGTTCTTTGGCGAACTGATCCTCGACTGTTTGCATCGTACTGAACATGCCATGACCCAGGCTCACGCCTTTAAGGCGGCGGAGCTCTGCGTGAGGGCACAGATGCTGGCCAACGCAACAGCATAACGGGAGGCGACAATGAAGCTCCTGAACACGGCGGTGATCGGCGCCGGAGCGATTCACGGCTGCCACGTGAATGCGCTGCGCCAGCTCCCCAACGTTGCGCTGCGTGCGCTGGCAGATATCGACAGCGTCAAAGGGCTGAAGCTGGCACTGGGCTATCAGTGCCGCTTCTATCAGGATTACCGGGAGATGCTGATGGATGATGCCATCGATGTGGTCCATATCTGCACTCCGCACTTTGAGCATAAAAGCATGATTCTGGCGGCCCTCGCCGCCGGAAAGCATGTGTTCTGCGAAAAACCGGTGGGCATGAACAGCAGCGAACTGGTGGATATCACCCGCGCCGCTGACCAGGCTACGGGTCTGCTCGGCGTGTGTTATCAGAACCGGCTCAACCCCACCAGCCTGCGCATTCGCCAGGCGCTGGACGAAGGCGAGCTGGGAAAAATGCTCAGCATCAAAGCGGTGCTGACGTGGTCACGCTCGGGCGCGTACTACACCCAAAGTCCGTGGCGTGGGCGACTGGCTACGGAAGGGGGTAGCCTGCTGATCAACCAGGCCATTCATACCCTCGACCTGATGCAGTGGTTCGCCGGCGGCGTGACGCGTGTGAAAGGCGTGGTGGATAGCGGTGAACTGGCGGACGTGACGGAAGGTGAAGACAGCGCGATGGCCACGCTGCACTTTGCTAACGGCGCGCGCGGCCTGTTTTACGCCAGCAACTGCAATACCACTGATTCCCCGCTTCTGATGGAGATCCACTGCGAGCAGGGCTCGCTGCTGCTCAACGACAACACGCTCTGGCGCGTGACGCCGGGTGAGCGCGTCAGGCTCACCTGCGACGACTCCCCGGACGGTTCGGTCAAAAGCTACTGGGGGCTGGGCCACCAGCAGGCGATCCGTCGTTTTTATCAAGCTATCACCCACCCCGGTTACACGGATTACACCGATATCCGTGAAGCCGGGAAATCACTCACCCTTGTGGAGGCTATTTATCGATCATCTCAATTAAGGCAATGGATAGAAATCAATTAATAGAACGTAATTTGTATTCCAGCAGTAAATAAAAAACGACCCGACAGATCGGGTTAATCATTACCCTACACTGGATATTATTATGGTCAAACCAACTGAACGTAGAGTGGGTTATGGCGTGGCGCTCGGCTACGGTATAACCGATCTGTTTGGCGGAGGCGCTTTCGCCATTATCGGCACCTGGCTTTTATTTTTTTACACCACCTATTGCGGGCTCTCTGTCGTCGAAGCGGGTTCGATATTTGCTATTGCTCGCGTCATTGATGCGTTATTAAGCCCAATTATGGGTTATATTACTGATAATTTCGGTGATACCTGGCTCGGGCGTAAATTTGGCCGTCGCCGCTTCTTTTTATTACTCAGTTCGCCCTTAATGTTTCTGTATGCCCTGCTGTGGCTTACGGACATGGGTTACTGGTATTACCTGGGCACTTACCTCTCTATTGAGCTATTGTCAGCGATGGTTCTGGTGCCCTGGGAAACCCTGGCCGCTGAGATGACTAACCGGTATGAAGAGCGTAGCCGTCTCTCCGGCGTGCGCATGATCTGCTCTCAGCTCGGCGGCTTTCTTGCGGTTTCCGTTCCCGGCGTCATTATGCAGTTCACGGGGAAAGATAATCCGTTTACCTATACTCTTACCGGGCTGATATTCTCCTGCGTATTCTGTATTGCGGTATTTATTACCTGGTATACCACCTGGGAAGCGAAAGATATGCAACAGCCATCCACGTTTAAAGTGGATAAACAGCGCAGCAGCGGATTAATTAATCACCTGAAATATCTGGTGCTGGATCTCTTTTCCTCTTTCCGTATTCGCGCGTTCCGCCTGCATATTATTATTTATATCTTTTCATTTACGGCGATGGACGTATTCGGTTCGGTCTTTACCTATTATGTCGTGTATTGTCTGAGCCAGGACGCGGCAGCCGTCTCCGGCTGGCTGAGCATTGCGGCTTTCGCCTCGGTACCTGGCACATATGGATTTATGCTGTTGCTGAACAGGCTGAATGTCTCACCTTCTGCCGCTTTGCGCCTCTCTTACGGCGGGATCTTCTTCGTGCTGGTGTTCCTGTTTACGGTCTACCTGACCAAAACCCAGGTGCCCACGCTGCTGTTCACGGCGGTCTTTATCCTGCTGGGCGCCACCCGAGCAGGCCTCTATTACATACCGTGGAATATCTACAGCTTCATTCCTGATATTGACGAGATGGTGACGCAGCAGCGCCGCGAAGGGATTTTTGCCGGGGTAATGGTCCTGACCCGCAAAAGCACCGTGGCGATCGCCATCATGATTATTGGCCTGGTCCTGCAGGAGTCCGGCTTTGTGAAGGGAGGCGGCGCACAGCCTGAAAGCGCGCTGGGGGCGATTATAGGCCTGATGATCTTCGCGACGGCAGCCCTGCTGGCGGTGAGCTTCTTCACTACCTATAAGTTCAAGCTCACCCGCGAGACGCATAAGCTGCTTCTCAAGGAGATTGCCCGCCGTAAGCTGGGCGGTGATTACCGCGACTGCGATGCCAATACCCGTGTGGTGATAAAACAGCTCACAGGCTATGAGTACGATCAGGTGTGGGGAGGCGATGCTACCCGTCGTGCAGTGAACAACGTCGGGTTATCGGCCGCAAAATAGCGCGTCTCGCCGGGCCGGTTCCCCGCCAGCCCGGCCTCTTACTAGCTGTAATGTTAGACCTATAAGTGGATTTAGATTCACTGAAATAATTTTTATTTTACAGAGTCAACTATTTCACTTAAAAAGTCATTGAAATTATCAAAGGAACCATATATCGACTCTGTAGAGGCATTGTCACGAATTTCAAATAAATTCATTTTTGTATCATAAGTAAACAATGACATTCCATCCTCCCCAATAACCAATCGTTCTTGTAATTCGGGATCTAAATAATCATTATTACGATAAAACTCATTCATAATGAACAAATTTTTAACTATTGGTTCTGGAATTGATAAACTAAACATTGTCAGCCCATTATACTCAAATCCATCCATTGTTTTGATGAATGTAGTATAATCAGGTTGATTAGCTAAAAGAAGACACGTTTCATTTCCAATTTGATCCAGTATTGGTGATGCAGTATTTCTATGTCCTTTTGTTAGACTATCAAGAAATGATGTGTTAATAGGTTGCTGTACTGGGTATTCTAAATCGGTCATCATCTTTCTTAATTCTATTAGTAGATCTGTTACATTTGATTTCATTTTCATACCCATCAAATTATTTAAGCGGATAAATCGAACCAGTAGGCATAACCCATGGAGTTACTTTGCTCTCTCCCGGTAGCATACCTCTTGTCGATGTTCTCTGCATATTTGTTAACACCTTATGAAACGGTTCTTTTTCAATCAATGATAAGTTATCAAAGGCATTTGTGCCACCATCATCCAATGGTAGTTTATGATGAACTTCCCAGCCATCTGGTACTGTACCCTTACTCATTTTGAACAAATCTGAAGGTTCGAAGACGTTAGCTGCATCTGAAGAACTGGATAATTGATTAAGAAATTTCTTCCTCACTGTGTTATTAAATTCTTTCCTCAGTAACATAGTTTCAGAAGGATCACGTTTTATATAATTTATTTCTTTCACTTCTATATTGTTTAATAGTTTTGTCTCTCCTCTTACTTTACCTAAGTAGTTATACACTTCTCCAAAAGACTCGCTATTAGGTCGTTTCGCTAACAGAATTGAAGCCGCCGCAATAGCAGTACCCGCCGTTTGTTCATTCAGAACCTGATCATACCCCTTAACAGCATCTCCACCTAACTGCTCAGCTGTTTTCCTGAATCCCTCAACGTTACCATTGTAAACACCGCCAGCCGCCAGTAGACGTCCTGCAGCCTTGCTGTTAATTGTCTGGTATGTCGGCTCAGAAGCGGGTGCTGATATTCCGCCTGAGAAAGATAAAGCAAACGAAGTTGGGCGGGGCTTTCCTGAACGGTAGTACCTGCATCCGACAGAATTCCTGTATTCTCTCAGGATCCGTTCAGCCCCGTTCATTTCAAACACATGGTAATTCCTGCAGATAAGCTGGCCTTCTTCATCAATATAGAAAAGTTCTCCAGGGGAACCGTAACGGTTTAACGTCACAACTTCACCTCTGAAGACAAGGTATCTCAGCCGCCTTTCTGTGTTGAATCCATTTGAATGATTGTTTTGATAAGCGTAGCTACGCGAACAGGTTGGTCGTGGCCTGAGCCCTTCGACATGAAAATGATCACGATACCTGTCATCGAATTCATACTCCTGTCTGATGTAATCCCACGTGACAGAAGGGCGAGTAATCAACTCATACTTCTCTGGTTCAAGGTTATCCCTGGACAGGTAAAACAAGTTAAATCCCGGTAAGCTAAAACTCATACCAACTCCTTTTGGTAACGATCTGCACATTTTATAACCACAACATATTGAAAACAAACGATTGTTGTGACCTGCTCCCCGCGGATTTCCCATTAGTACACAAAAATGTGACCTCTGGCAGGTTTACATCTCTTTACGCTATACTACCCGCTGAAATAATCAGCTCAACGCTACGAGCTGACGTTCAATGTGTTTCCACACAAATGGTATCAACTTCCCTTCCGAGGATCTGGCGAGAAGCCGGATAAACTATGTTAAACAGTATTTTAGTAATACTTTGTCTGATAGCCGTCAGCGCATTTTTCTCGATATCCGAGATCTCGCTGGCCGCGTCCCGTAAAATCAAACTTAAGCTGCTTGCCGACGAAGGCAATATCAATGCTTCCCGTATCCTGAAGATGCAGGAAAATCCTGGAACGTTCTTCACCGTGGTACAAATTGGCCTGAACGCGGTCGCTATTCTCGGCGGTATCGTGGGGGATGCAGCATTTTCTCCGGCCTTTTACAGCCTGTTCGTGCAGTACATGTCCGCCGAACTTGCCGAGCAGATGAGCTTTATTCTCTCCTTCTCGCTGGTCACCGGGATGTTCATCCTGTTCGCTGACCTGACCCCGAAACGCATCGGTATGATTGCGCCAGAAGCTGTGGCTTTGCGTATCATCAACCCGATGCGCTTCTGCCTGTTCGTGTTCCGTCCGCTGGTGTGGTTCTTCAACGGCCTGGCGAACGTCATCTTCCGCATCTTTAAACTGCCGATGGTGCGTAAAGATGACATCACCTCCGACGACATCTACGCCGTGGTAGAAGCCGGTGCGCTGGCCGGGGTGCTGCGTAAGCAAGAGCATGAGCTGATCGAAAATGTGTTCGAGCTGGAATCCCGTACCGTGCCCTCTTCCATGACGGGCCGTGAAAGCGTGATTTGGTTCGATCTGCATGAAGATGAGCAGAGCCTGAAGAATAAAGTCGCGGAGCACCCGCACTCTAAATTCCTGGTCTGTAATGAAGATATCGACCACATCATCGGCTATGTGGACTCCAAAGATCTGCTGAACCGCGTGCTGGCGAACCAAAGCCTGGCGCTTAACAGCGGCGTGCAGATCCGCAATACCCTGATTGTACCGGACACGTTGACGCTCTCTGAAGCGCTGGAAAGTTTCAAAACCGCCGGTGAAGACTTCGCCGTTATCATGAACGAATACGCGCTGGTGGTGGGCATCATTACCCTCAACGACGTCATGACCACGCTGATGGGTGACCTGGTCGGCCAGGGTCTGGAAGAGCAGATTGTGGCGCGTGATGAGAACTCATGGCTGATTGACGGCGCAACGCCAATCGACGACGTGATGCGCGTGCTGGATATCGACGAGTTCCCGCAGTCAGGCAACTACGAGACCATCGGCGGCTTTATGATGTTTATGCTGCGTAAAATCCCGAAGCGCACCGACTCGGTGAAGTTCTCCGGCTACAAGTTTGAAGTGGTGGATATTGATAATTACCGCATCGACCAGCTGCTGGTGACGCGTATTGATAACAAACCGACCGTGCTGGTGCCGAAACTGCCGGATGCGGAAGAGAAGGTGTCGGCGTGATAACTAAAGGGCAGTGATTAACTGCCCTTTCTTTTTTCATTCATATGCAGTACGTATCCTACATTGATAAAAAAATTTAGAACGGTGATGAATCCATATATATAAAACTATAGCCGGCAACGTTATTAAATTTAAAGATGTCACCACTAACCATAAGATGGATAGAATTATCTACAATTTTTACATACACATCTGAGGCGGTAGTCACCAGGAAAGGTTCATAGCCACTTCTTAGATCATTAAAAAAATCCGCATCCGATTTTTTCGCAGAGTATAGGTAATATTGGTATACATATGGAGTGGTTGCTCCAGCATTACTTTCAGTAATAATTAAAGTTGACAACTCACCAACTTTCTCTCGGCGTATAATATCTTGTTCAAGGTAAAGAAATTCATCAACTACACGCCATATGCCACACCCTAACAAAATAATCACGACGATTATATATAGCCACTTCTTTTTAAAAACCAGAGCGTTGAGCATAGTCTATTCCTGCTCTAATCCATGTCTGATCGGTTGGATCATCCCCATGTGAATCCGGCCCTTGATAATTTTTAAAACTAGGGTCGCTGGTCCCTGCAAGAATTTGAGCAAGTCCGGCTGCCCGCAATAATATCTCGGGTTCAATTCCGGCGGCAATGCCTACCGCTCCGAAATGAAAATTTCCAAAATTTTCGTATTGCCTACCTAATATGTTTTTATAATCCCAAGGGCCATGCCCTTTTACTTGCTTATAAAACCATAAGTAGGTCAGCGCTGACGGGCCATGATGGAACCGCGCAATCATCATGTTGTTTGATAATGAAACGCCAGGTGGAGAAAATGAAGAAATATCATAAGGAGGTTGAGGCTTAACAGCGATTGCTGGACGTCTCATGTTATGCCCTTTCGTTCCAGCTATCGGAAAAGAGCAAATTCCCATCACAGTGTTTCCATGTTATTTTTTCATATCGCATCTCAACACATTCAAGGTGATTATGTTTCTCTTTCGAAGCATCTTTCGTATCATGCATGACAGGAGAAACTCCGACAATTTTTACGTTTTCAAGAAACATGTTGTTATACTCAACTTCCTGACCCGCATCGTTAATACGATACCATTTAAACTCTGCGCTTATTAACGTTTGGCCGGTACAAACCGCCTTGAACAGATAGGGAGATGAACAATCAAATTCTTTCATAAAGAGGATACTTGAGTGCTTCCTTGTTCCGGTAATTTTTCCTGTCAATGGATCTGTTGGAATAGATACATTATGTGAAAACCCATTGATCTCTATACTTGACTCTCTATCTTGTACGTCAACAGCACCTTTTATTAACGCACCACCATCATCCTTCAGCCATAAATAAGCAGGAATAGCCATCCTTAAAACTCCTTTTCGTTAATGAGATGAGCATTCTTTATTCGTTATTCAATAAGGCCAATAGAGAATCAATTTTTTATTGTTTTATATCAAAACGAGAGCACTGAAAGAGAGTTTAAGAATAACTACACAAACTCATACTTCCTCTGGAAAGTGGCAACCAGAAATTCACCGATACAACAGAGTCAGAGTTATACTTCTCCCCACAAACATCAACGGCTCCCATCGGGAGCCGTTTTTTTAACTACTGCATAGCACGTAGGTTAAGCCATCTCAGTTTGCAGACGCATAACCTGACGGTTGACTTCGGACATCACAGACAAGTGCTGTTTGTCCTTCACTTTTGGGACAAGGATCTTGCCCTTATCAAACTCAAAAGCGCCAACATCCTTGATATACAACCGTCCACGGAACAGGATCTTCACGTACTTCGCCACCTGAAGCGGGTTGTAGCGTTGGAAAATTTTCATTCTTGTATCTCCTGCGAATCATACGCTCTTGCGGCGCCACAATCGGCCCGACTGTTCTGAGCGCAAATTTTGTTGCCCAATGACTATAGACCAGAACTACGTAGTTACCCAGTGTGCATAAGTTTATTTACCGTTTGATTACAATTATTCAGAATAATCTTTTCAAACTGTGACTACAGGCAGTATAAGCCGTCGTTTTTTTATGGATATGTGCGTTCGCCCGCAAACTGGCATCGGGATTGCGGGAAAAGCCCATTGATCGCACTTATGATTAAAAGCGTAAGACCAAGTGGTCGGATCACCTGCATACAATAAGGAAACACCATGACCCTACGTAACATTCTTGCAGCCGCATGCCTGCTCCTGCCCCTGTGGGCGAGTGCCCACAACATTGAAAAAGGACAACGCGTACCGCCAGTCGGCATTGCTGACCGGGGAGAATTGATTCTCGACAATGATAAGTTTAGCTACAAACCGTGGAATAGCGCGCAGCTCGCGGGCAAAGTGAGAGTTGTACAACATATTGCCGGTCGTACATCTGCAAAAGAGAAAAACGCAAACCTGGTGGAAGCGATCAAGGCCGCAAAATTCCCGCATGACCGCTATCAGACCACCACCATTGTGAATACCGACGATGCCATCCCTGGCTCCGGGATGTTTGTACGCTCAAGCCTTGAGAGCAACAAAAAGCTCTACCCGTGGTCGCAGTTTATTGTCGACAGCAACGGCGTGACGCGCAAAGCCTGGCAGCTTGAGGAAGAGAGTTCCGCGATTATCGTGCTGGATAAAAACGGCCAGGTGCAGTGGGTAAAAGACGGGGCGTTAACCCAGGAAGAGGTGCAGCAGGTGGTTGATCTGCTGCACAAGCTGCTGGCTCAGTAAAGAGAGACCCGGAAGCCTGGATTGAGGAATGATTCGCGCGGGGTGTAGTCCAGCGGCTTGCCCTGCCAGTCATGAACATGCGCACCCGCGGCCGCGGCTACCGCGTGGCCGGCTGCCGTGTCCCAGATGTTCGTCGGCCCGAAACGGGGATAGAGCTGCGCCTGCCCCTCCGCCACCAGACAGAATTTCAGCGAGGAGCCAATCGAGGTCGTCTGATGTTCACCCAACTGTTGCAGGTACTCTTCCAACTCGCTGTCGCTGTGCGAGCGGCTGATGACCACCAGCGGAGGGCGCGCATCGCGCACCTGGATCGGCTTGCGGACACCACACTCTTCCTTCCAGGCCTTGCCTTCTGCGGCGCTGTACATCACTTTCATCACCGGCGCGTAAACCACCCCAAGCACCGCCTTGCCCTTGTCGATCAGAGCGATATTCACGGTGAATTCACCGTTACGCTTGATAAACTCTTTGGTGCCGTCCAGAGGATCGACCAGCCAGTAACGCTGCCAGTGCTGACGCTCATCCCAGCTCTGCGGCGCTTCTTCGGAAAGCACGGGGATCTCTGGCGTGAGTGCCTGTAGCCCTTTCATGATCACGCCATGCGCCGCGATATCCGCCGCCGTGACCGGGGAATCATCCGCCTTGCTGACAACGTTCATCGGTTGTGCGCCGTCATACACCTGCATGATGGCATCGCCCGCATCCCGTGCGAGCTGACAAATTTTATCTAACATTCTCCACCTCTTCGTTAACGCAGTGGGTATAACTCTTTGTTTTATTTATATCGTAATGTGAACAATTCCGCTATCTGTGAAGCAATTCCGGTTTCATCGCCCTTTTTTCTGGCAGGATTCACACTTCTGTAAGCAACAAACGATAGATACATATTCTTTTGTGGCCTGGATCGAAAAAAGGACTCCTCTGATGATTAAGTTTAGCGCAACGCTCCTGGCGACGCTGATTGCAGCGAGCGTACAGGCGGCGACGGTCGATCTCCGTATTCTGGAAACCACCGACCTGCACAGCAATATGATGGACTTCGATTACTACAAAGATACCCCTACGGAAAAATTCGGACTGGTACGCACGGCAAGTTTGATCAATGCCGCCCGCAATGAAGTGAAAAATAGCGTGCTGGTCGACAACGGTGATTTGATTCAGGGGAGTCCGCTGGGTGACTACATGGCGGCAAAGGGGCTGAAAAAAGGCGAGATCCACCCGGTGTATAAAGCGATGAACACCCTGGATTATATCGTCGGCAACCTCGGTAACCACGAATTCAACTATGGTCTTAAATACCTGCACGATGCGCTGGCAGGCGCAAAATTCCCGTACGTTAACGCCAATATCATCGACGTTAAGACCAAAAAGCCGCTTTTCACCCCTTATCTGATTAAAGAGACCGAGGTTGTTGATCAGGACGGTAAAAAGCAGACGCTGAAAATTGGCTACATCGGCTTTGTACCGCCCCAGATCATGACCTGGGATAAAGCCAATCTCACCGGCAAAGTCACCGTTAACGACATCACCGAAACGGCGCGTAAATATGTACCGGAGATGCGTGAAAAAGGGGCGGATGTTGTGGTCGTTGTCGCCCACTCGGGCCTCTCTGCCGATCCGTACCAGGTGATGGCGGAAAACTCCGTTTACTACCTGAGCGAAGTGCCGGGCGTGGACGCGATCCTCTTCGGCCACGCTCATGCGGTCTTCCCGGGTAAGGATTTTGCCAGCATCAAAGGGGCAGACATCGACAAGGGAACGCTCAACGGCGTGCCGGCGGTAATGCCCGGCATGTGGGGCGATCATCTTGGCGTGGTGGATCTGGTACTCAATAACGACAGCGGCAGCTGGAAGGTGACCGGATCCAAAGCCGAAGCGCGCCCCATTTACGATGCTGCCGCCAAAAAATCACTGGCGGCTGAAGACCAAAAACTCCTCGACGTGCTCAAGCATGACCACGACGCCACCCGCGAATTCGTTAGCAAGCCGATCGGCAAATCCGCCGACAACATGTACAGCTATCTGGCGCTGATACAGGATGACCCAACCGTTCAGGTGGTCAACATGGCGCAGAAAGCCTATGCCGAACATTTTGTTCAGGGCGATCCGGACTTAGCCAACCTGCCAGTGCTTTCCGCCGCCGCACCGTTCAAAGTGGGCGGACGTAAAAATGACCCGGCCAGCTATGTTGAAGTGGAAAAAGGCCATCTGACGTTCCGTAACGCCGCCGATCTCTATCTCTACCCGAACACGCTGGTCGTGGTTAAAGCAACGGGTAAAGAGGTGAAAGAGTGGCTGGAATGCTCCGCCGGGCAGTTTAACCAGATCGATCCGAAGAGCAGCAAGCCGCAGTCGTTGATTAACTGGGACGGGTTCCGCACCTATAACTTCGACGTTATCGACGGGGTGGATTATCAGATTGATGTCACCCAGCCGGCGAAATATGACGGTGAGTGCCAGGCGATTAACCCGCAGGCAGAGCGCATCAAAAACCTGACCTTCAAGGGCAAGCCTGTCGATCCGGCGGCCACCTTCCTGGTGGTGACCAATAACTATCGCGCGTATGGCGGCAAATTTGCCGGCACCGGCGATAGCCACATTGCCTTTGCTTCTCCGGATGAGAACCGCTCAGTGCTGGCCGCCTGGATCAGCGCAGAGTCGAAAAAGGCGGGAGAAATTCATCCGGCGGTCGATAACAACTGGCGTCTGGCCCCGATCCACAGCGATACCCCACTGGATATTCGCATTGAAACGTCTCCGTCGGATAAGGCTGCGGCGTTTATTAAGGAGAAGGCGCAGTATCCTATGAAGAAGGTTGCGACGGATGATATCGGGTTCGCCATTTATCAGGTGGATTTAAGTAAGTAAAAGCAAAACGGCAACGCACGTTGCCGTTTTTAGTGTTTATTCCCTCTCCCTGTGGGCTGAGGGATCCCCAGTAATTTTTTACCGAAAGCGATGAATGTTGCTTCAGGAAAATGAATGACTTATAGCGACGCCCTGGTCCGGCTGTAAATCGCTGAGGCGTTTCCTGCAGGCCGGGGCGAGGCGCATGGATGCGCCGAGAGGGCGGCTTTACAGGGACGTTACATCCGCCCGTCCCCGATAAGCCGGAAGGAATAAGCCGAAGGCACCGCGAAGCGGCGATTTACCGCCGGGAGCCCGGGTCGCCAGGGTGGTGGCGACTGAGCCGCCCTGGCACGTTCACAAGTCATGCCGTTACAGAGTAGCAAGGAACATAAAGTGAACGGAATGACCTCTACAGCCATATGTTCCCCCTCACCCCAACCCTCTCCCTCAAGGGAGAGGGGGTCCTCCGTGCAGGCATTATTTTGTGGGGAACCCAGCCCTGTGGGAGAGGGTTAGAGTGAGGGTATCAGACCGCACATTCCCGGCTATTACGCTGCCCGCTCATCCCGGTTCGCCATTACTTTTGGCGTATTCACCTCTATCCAGTCCGCCAGCGCGGCCACTTTCTCGCTCACCTCTACGCCAAGCGGCGTCAGGCTATACTCAACATGCGGCGGTACAACAGGATACGAAACGCGATCGACAAAACCGTCATGCTCCAGTGCCTGCAGCGACTGGGCCAGCATCTTCTCGCTCACGCCGCCCATTTTACGGCGCAGATCGCTGAAGCGGTGCGTTCCCTCACGTAGCGCCACCAGGATCAGAACCCCCCAGCGGCTGGTGACATGTTTGAGCACCTCTCTGGACGGGCACTGCTCCGCGAAGAGGTTACCATCGCGCATTTGTTCGCTGAGTGTCGGTATCGTCATTTAATACTTACCTTTTTGTACGTACTTACTAAAAGTTAGTTATGGTGCTAGTGTGCCACAACACCAGACAAACACGAAGGAGATTGATCATGATCGCGATTACCGGCGCTACCGGCCAGCTTGGCCGCCTCGTTATCGAACAGCTGTTAAAAACCGTCCCGGCAAACCAGATTGTCGCCATTGTGCGTAACCCGGCGAAAGCGGAAGCCCTGAGCCAGCAGGGTATTGTGGTTCGTCAGGGCGATTACACCGACCAGGCCGCGTTGACCACGGCGCTGAAGGGTGTGAAGAAACTGCTGCTGATCTCATCCAGCGAAGTGGGTCAGCGCGCCACGCAGCACCAGAACGTCATCAACGCTGCCAAAGCGGCTGGCGTGACATTTATCGCCTACACCAGCCTGCTGCATGCGGATAACTCACCGCTGGGCCTGCACGTTGAGCACGTTGCTACGGAAAAAGCGCTGGCAACATCCGGCATTCCTTATGCCCTGCTGCGCAACGGCTGGTATACCGAAAACTACCTGGCGAGCGCGCCGCCTGCGCTGGAACACGGCGTGTTTATCGGTGCCGCAGGTGAAGGCAAAATCGCCTCAGCCACCCGTGCGGATTACGCGGCGGCGGCGGCAAAAGTGGTTTCGGAAGAGGGCCACGCTGGCAAGGTCTATGAACTGGCAGGCGACAGCGCGTGGACGCTGAGCGAACTGGCGGCTGAACTGAGCAAGCAGAGCGGTAAACCGGTGGTTTATCAGAACATGAGCGAAGCGGATTTCGCCGCTGCGCTGAAGAGTGTCGGCCTGCCTGCCGGGTTGGCGGATATGCTGGCGGACTCTGATGTGGGCGCATCTAAAGGCGGGCTCTTTGACGATAGCCATACGCTGAGCAAACTGATTGGGCGACCAACGACCTCTCTGGCGGAGAGCGTCAAGGCCATCCTGTAATTGTTACGGATTGGTTATTTTTTGTGGCATCCCCTCGGGTCATCTCTGATAATGAAGCGATGACCCACGAGGAGGCTCACCGTGCAAGGCGTACCGGAACAATTTAGCGATGAGAGAGACAGCGCGCGCTTTCGCCATCTGGCGCAGTTGCCGGGTCTGGAACTTTATCACGCGCATATCGCTGACTACGCCTTTGAGCCTCACACGCATGAAGCCTTCGGCATCGGCACCATCGAAACCGGTGCCGAGCGCTTTCGCTATCGCGGTACTCAGCACCTGGCCGCTGAAAAATCCGTTGTCACCATGAACCCAGACGAGATCCACACCGGAGAATCGGCCACCGAAGGCGGCTGGCGCTACCGGATGGTCTACATCGAACCCGCTTTACTGGAAGAGGTGACTGGCCTGCGCCACTGGTGGTTCAGCGACGTTACCCGCCACGACCCGCTGCGTTCGCAGCAAATCGGCCAGCTGATCTACGGCCTGTGGCATACCCAGGACCCGCTTGCGCAAAAAGGACTGCTGCTGGATCTGATTGAGACCTTCCAGCCGTTGGCCCATCACGCTCCAATAATTAAGGAAGGCGCGCACCGGTTCGAACGGGTACGCGAATATCTGCACGACAACTACATGCACGCCGTGACGCTGGACGAGTTGGCCAACGTGGTTTCTCTTAGCCCTTACCATTTTCAGCGCCAGTTTAAAGCCCATTTCCACGTCACGCCGCACCAGATGCTGATGGCTATTCGTCTGTGGCGCGCCAAAGGCTTCCTTACGCACGGCATGCCCGCCGCCGAAGTGGCCGCCGCGACCGGGCTGACCGACCAGTCGCATTTAACCCGCGCGTTTACCCGCCGCTACGGGATTACGCCCGTCCGCTACCAGAAACAAGTTATCGGGCGCTGATGCGCAATCTCATACAATACGCGCGCAATCCCCCCTTCTACACTGAGTACAAAGTTAATTGATGTGGATGGAATAATGATTAGTGGCGTGTTGTATGCCCTGCTGGCAGGGCTGATGTGGGGGCTGATTTTTGTCGGCCCGCTGATTGTGCCCGAGTATCCGGCGGCCCTGCAGTCAACCGGACGCTATCTGGCGCTGGGGCTGATTGCCCTGCCGCTGGCCTGGCTCGGTCGTACGCGTTTACGCCAGCTCAACCGCCAGGACTGGATGACCGCGCTGGCGCTGACCATGATGGGCAACCTTATCTATTACGTCTGCCTGGCGAGCGCCATTCAGCGTACCGGCGCGCCGGTATCGACCATGATTATCGGCACGCTGCCTGTCGTTATCCCCGTCTTTGCGAACCTGCTGTACAGCCAGCGCGATGGCAAACTGGCATGGTCAAAAATGGTACCCGCGCTGATCTGCACGGGCGTCGGGCTGGTCTGTGTGAATATTGCCGAGCTTCGCCACGGGCTCGCTGATTTCAGCGTCTGGCGTTACGGTTCGGGGATCGGTTTAGCGTTTATTTCCGTCGCCTGCTGGGCCTGGTATGCCCTGCGTAATGCGCGATGGTTGCGGGAGAACCCGGATAAACATCCGATGATGTGGGCAACGGCACAGGCGCTGGTGACGCTGCCGGTCTCGCTGGTGGGCTATGCCGGGGCGTGCCTCTGGTCTGCGCAGCAACAACCGGACTTCGCCCTCCCTTTCGGGCCGCGGCCGTGGGTCTTTGTCGGGCTGATGATCGCTATCGCTGTGCTCTGTTCCTGGGTGGGCGCACTGTGCTGGAATATCGCCAGCCAGAAACTGCCAACGGTGATCTTAGGGCCGCTGATTGTCTTCGAAACGCTGGCCGGGCTGCTGTACACCTTCCTGATGCGCCAGAGCGTACCGCCGCTGTTAACGGCCTTTGGAATAGTGCTGCTGGTGATGGGGGTAGTGATGGCGGTAAGAGCGAAGCCGGAAAAACCGATGGTCGTTCCGGCGTCGGAGATGTGAGGCGTTTGCAGGGCCAGCAAAAACGTAGGCCCGGTCAGGCGTAGCCGCCACCGGGCAAGCTTTTAAAACGTTTCCCAGTTGGCTTCAGACGCAGAAGCGACGGGCTGCGTTTTTGGCGCATAGGTTTTCGCCGGAGCCGCCTTCACTGCCTGGCTGCGGGCAATTTTAAACACCGCCACCGCGTCGTTCAGGCGTGCCGCCTGGTCTTCCAGCGCGGCCGCTGCGGCCGCAGACTCTTCCACCAGCGAGGCGTTCTGTTGGGTAACACGATCCATCTCTGCCACCGCCTGGCCCACCTGGTCGATCCCGCGGCTCTGCTCATCAGACGCAGAGGCAATTTCACCCATAATGTCGGTGACGCGAGTCACGGCGTTAACAATCTCCGCCATGGTGGCCCCGGCTTCGTTCACCAGTTGCGAGCCTGCGTTAACTCGCTCACCAGAGTCATCAATCAGCGCTTTAATCTCTTTCGCCGCCTGGGCGCTGCGCTGAGCGAGCGTACGCACTTCTCCGGCTACCACCGCAAAGCCACGCCCCTGCTCACCTGCGCGCGCCGCTTCAACTGCCGCGTTAAGAGCCAGGATGTTCGTCTGGAAGGCAATGCCGTCAATGACATTGGTAATTTGCGCAATTTTGCTGGAACTGGTGGCGATTTCGTCCATGGTGCGCACCACGCCTTCTACAACGTTACCGCCCTTCTTCGCCGTTGAAGAGGCATCAAGCGCCAGACGGGAAGCCTGACGGGCATTGTCGGCGTTTTGTTTCACCGTTGCCGTCAGCTGCTCCATACTGGCAGCCGTCTCTTCCAGCGAGGCAGCCTGCTGCTCGGTACGGGAAGAAAGATCGTTACTGCCCGCAGAGATTTCCCCCGCACCGGTGTAAATGGTATCCGCACCTTCACGAACCACGCCCACGGTGTTTGCCAGCGCGGTTTGCATCTCCTGGACGTTTTGCGCCAGTACGGCCATCTCGTTTTTACCCTCTGCATGGATCGGCTGGGTTAAATCACCGGCGGCAATGGCGCGGATATGGCTTATCACATCCTGCAGCGGCAACAGCAGCACGCGGCGCATGGCAATCCAGCTGGAGATAATCACGATAATTACCAGCAGCATAACCGCAGAGAGGATCCACAGGATACGCTTGTAATCACTTTCGTTATCTTTGATACCTTTATCCGTAAGCACGGCCTGGGCTTCACGCCATTCCCGGTAAACGTTTTGCATCGCGGTCTGTTTCTGCTCTGCATTCTGCTTGAACATCTCTTCCAGATTGCCCTGAGAGAGCAAAACGTTCATTTGGGTCAGCGTCGCGGAGTAATTGCGGTACTGCTCTTCCAGGCGATTTGCCAGGTTGGGATCCAGCCCTGGGGTATTCGGCAAAGCATAGTATTTGTCGTAATGAGACTGGGCATTGGCCAGCAGGTTTTTCGCCGTGTTTACCAGCTCATTGAGCTGTCCGCCGTTAATCTGCGAGGCCATGCTGCTTTGCAGACGCAGCATGCCGCGGTTCAGGGTGACGCGCGCCTGGTTCAGGCTGATCCATGCATCGGTAAACTCCGCCACGTTCTTGCTGGATAGCTGCGACACGGTGAAATTGTCTTTATCGTTATTCAGCGCGTTGATAAAGATACCGGCGGAAACGAGTTGCATGATGCCGAGCACAAGCAGCACCGAAATCAAAAGGGTAATGACTTTTATACGTTTAAACATGCGTTGCCTTTGTAATATGCAGGTTTGTCTGACGTGGGTATATCGGCAGGCGCGGCGGGTTGTTTACTGTTTCTCCACGTTAAAAAAGTTTCTAAAGTTATTTTCTGCATTCATTCAGTGAGTTAAACACGCTAATTTTTTGTGACTTACATCTCATTTTCACCCTTGCCTCTAAAGGGTTATAGCGCCGCCTTAAAGATGTATTTAATATACATCTTATATTCTTGATGATGAGGTAACTGCTATGGCCTTCCGCGACCAACCCCTCGGCGAGCTGGCGCTCTCCATCCCTCGCGCTTCTGCGCTGTTTCGTAAATACGACATGGATTACTGCTGCGGCGGTAAGCAAACCCTGGCACGTGCGGCCTCGCGCAAAGAGCTGGATGTAGAGGTTATTGAAGCGGAGCTGGCTCTGCTGGCAGAGCAACCCATCGACAAAGAGTGGCGCACGGCCCCGCTTGCCGAAATCATCGACCACATTATCGTGCGTTACCACGATCGCCACCGCGAACAACTGCCGGAGCTGATCCTGCAGGCCAGCAAAGTTGAACGTGTGCACGCCGACAAGCCTTCCGTGCCGCGCGGCCTGGCGAAATACCTGACCATGCTGCATGAAGAACTCACCAGCCATATGATGAAAGAAGAGCAGATCCTCTTCCCGATGATTAAACAGGGAATGGGCAGCCAGGCGATGGGGCCAATTAGCGTGATGGAAAGCGAACATGACGACGCGGGTGAACTGCTGGAAGTCATCAAACACACGACCAATAACGTCACGCCGCCGCCAGAAGCCTGCACCACATGGAAAGCGATGTACAACGGCATTAACGAGATGATCGATGACCTGATGGAACACATCAGTCTTGAGAATAACGTTCTGTTCCCGCGTGCATTGGCGGGTGAATAAAAAAGGCCACTGAAGCCTGATGCCCTCACCCGGCCCTCTCCCACGGGGAGAGGGTGCAAAAACTAAAAACGGCAACCGAAGTTGCCGTTTTGCTTTTACCTTACGCCTGCCATTCGTTTCTTACCAATGAACAGCCAGCCCAATCCCAGGGCGATGAACCACAGCGGCGTGACGATCAGCGCCTGACGGGTGTCATCTTCCAGCGTCAGCAGAACCAGAACGAACGCGAAGAACGCCATGCACACCCAGCACATCAGCTTGCCCAGCGGCATCTTATAGATCGATTTCTCATGCAGATGCGGACGCTGTTTACGATACACCAGGTACGAACAAAGGATGATCGTCCAGACGAACATAAACAGGATCGCCGAAACGGTGGTGATCATGGTGAACGCACCGATAACGCTCGGGTTCACGTAGAGCATTACCACCCCACCCAACAGGCACATGCAGGAGAACGTCAGCCCTTTCGCCGGAACGGCACGCTTAGAGAGCTTCGCGAACGCGCTCGGCGCAACGCCTTCCTGCGCCAGGCCAAACAGCATGCGGCTGGTTGAGAACACACCGCTGTTCGCCGATGACGCTGCAGATGTCAGCACCACGAAGTTAATCAGGCTCGCTGCCGCAGGCAGTCCCACCAGCACGAACAGTTCAACAAATGGGCTCTTGCTTGGCACAACCGAGCTCCACGGCGTCACGGACATAATAATGATCAACGCAAAGACGTAGAACATGATGATACGAACCGGAATGGAGTTGATTGCACGCGGCAGGGATTTTTCAGGGTCTTTGGTTTCCGCAGCGGTGGTTCCCACAAGCTCAATCCCCACAAAGGCAAACACCGCAATCTGGAAGCCGGCAAAGAAGCCGCTGATGCCTTTCGGGAACCAGCCGCCGTCATTCCACAGATGGGTAAACGAAGCCTGTACGCCGGTTGGCGACTGGAAGTGCGTCAGCACCATTACCAGGCCCACCACAATCAGCGCCACAATAGCGACAATCTTGATCATCGCGAACCAGAACTCCATCTCACCGAACATCTTAACGGTGGCGAGGTTGAGGCTCAGCAGCAGAATAATCACCGCCAGCGAGGCGACCCAGTCCGACAGCCCCGGGAACCAGAACTGCGCATAGGCAGTAATGGCGACGACATCCGCCATGCCGGTTACGACCCAGCAGAACCAGTAGGTCCAGCCGGTGAAATAACCCGCCCAGGGACCGAGCAGGTCGGAAGCAAAATCGCTGAAAGATTTGTATTCGAGGTTGGAGAGCAGCAATTCACCCATTGCACGCATCACAAAAAAGAGCATAAAACCGATGATCATATAAACAAAAATGATCGACGGCCCGGCAAGACTGATGGTTTTGCCTGAGCCCATAAACAGCCCGGTACCGATGGCACCCCCGATGGCGATAAGCTGAATATGACGGTTTGTGAGATTGCGCCGTAGCGACTGTTCAGACGTCGCCTCTTCTGTCGCGGCGACTTTGACCTGATCTACCATGTAATTTTCCTGTTTATGCCTGTCTGTGTTGTTAAGGCTCTTCTGGCCTTTAAAAACGTCAAATAAATGACGGTCCCTTTGTAAGGGTTTATCGATATTAGGTAAGAATCGGCGGGATGAATACTATGATTTAGATATTATGTTAATAATATGTTGGAAGTGAGTGTCATATCACTCATACAGCGCGAAACAGCTCACAAAAATACACGCAACAGTTTCGTTTGCAAGATAAAATATTGATTCCGTCGTAACTATAGGTTTTAACACTATTTTCCTCTCCCCGGACGGAGAGAGGAAATAAGAAAAGCCGATTACAGGATTTCCAGCAGCTCGACTTCAAACACCAGGGTGCTGAATGGTGGGATGGACGCACCAGCGCCACGCTCACCGTACGCCAGGTTGTGTGGGATAGTCAGTTCCCATTTGGAGCCGACTGGCATCAGGGTCAGAGCCTCAATCCAGCCTGCGATAACGCCGTTAACCGGGAATTCAGCCGGTTCGCCGCGTGCAACAGAGCTGTCGAACACGGTACCGTCGATCAGCTTACCGGTGTAGTGTACGCGAACGTGGTCAGTGCGTGCCGGGATAGCGCCGTCGCCCTGGTTGATCACGCGGAACTGCAGGCCAGACTCGGTGCTGTTCACGCCTTCACGCTCACGGTTCTCTTCCAGATATTTCACACCTTCTGCCGCCATCTCTTCGAAGCGCGCGCGACGCACAGCGTCCGCACGTTCGTGGATTTCACGCAGCGCACGGTGCACAACATCAACCGGAACGGCTGGCTGTTTGCCTTCCAGCGCGTCAGCGATACCCGCCACCAGCGCTTCTGGTAACAGACCTTCCAGGCCGGATTCGCTCAGTTGCTGTCCTACCTGCAAGCCGATACCGTAACTTGCCTGCGCTTCGATAGTGTCAAAAGTCGGGGTGGTCATGGGTTTTCCTTCCATCACATTTAAAGTAGCGGGCAGCATAGCAGCCATGCCCTTATGGGTAAAACTTTGTCTGAAGTTAAGGTGACAAACTGCGACGAAACAGAAACAATAGAGGTAACCAGGATTAATCCCGAATGGATGTCACGGATGTCGGGTTTGCTACGCCGTTCAGGCAGTTAGCGAACTATACTTCGGAGCACAGGATAAAAAAGACGCGGAGCAGGAGGAGAGCCATGCCCGGGCGATTTGAACTGAAACCTACCCTGGCGAAAATCTGGCATGCGCCGGACAATTTTCGCATTATGGACCCGCTACCTCCTCTGCATCGCAGAGGGATTATCATAGGCGCGCTGCTGGTGATCGTCGGTTTCCTGCTCCCTTCTGGCGGCGATGATGTCGATACCGCACCGGTTACCCGCAATGCGCAACTGGATCTTCAGTCGCAAACGCGCCCGCAGCCTGACACGCAACCCATGCAGACACAGTTTGTGACGCCGTCTAACGATCCGGGACAGGTTGCACCGGTTGAGCCAGAGCCTATTCAGGAAGAACAGCCGCAGGAGCAGGCCGCAGCCCCGTCTGAACCGCAGACGCAGCAGCCAACCGGCATTGAGCAGCAATGGCGTTCCTACCGCGTGGAGGCGGGCAAAACGCTTGCTCAGCTGTTCCGCGACCATAACCTGCCGCCAACCGATGTCTATGCGATGGCTCAGGTAGAAGGTGCGGGTAAGCCGCTCAGTAACCTGCAGAACGGCCAGATGGTGCAGATCCGCCAGAATGCCAGCGGCGTGGTCACCGGGCTAACGATTGATACGGGTAATGGCCAACAGGTGCTGTTTACCCGCCAGCCAGACGGCAGTTTTATCAGAGCACGGTAATGGCGTAGGCCGGGTAAGGCGAAGCCGCCACCCGGCACTTTTGTTCTCAGGCACTCCGTTTATTCACCCACCAGATCCCCGAGCAGACCAGCACCAGCGCAATCGCGTATTTAATCTCAAGGATGTTTTCGCCAAGGAAAATAGCGGACAGTACCGTCCCGGCGACGGGAATCACAAAGTTGAACGGGGCAATCATACTGACGCGGTTCACTTTCAGTAGCGCGCTCCACAGGGCGAAGGCGACGGATGAGAGCAACGTCAGATACCCTAATACCGTCACCGCGGTAAGGCTATGCACCTCCAGCGTCCCGCCCGTTGCATATCCCCCTACCACCAGCGCAAGACCACCAATGCCCAGCTGCCAGCCGGTCATCACCGTGGGATCAACCGTCTGGGAAATCCGTTTGCCGTAAAGCGTGGCGGCGGAGAGGATGAACGCCGCCAGCACCACAAACCCGTCACCATTCCAGACAAAGCGGAAATCACGAATACCACTGTGGAAATTCACCAGCATCACCCCGGCAAACCCCAGAATACAGCCCAGCGTTTTGTTATAGCTGAGCTTGTCGTTGTGGTAGATAAAATGCGCCAGCAGTACGCTGAAGAAGGTGCCGGTGGCGTTCATGATCGAGCCATTAACGCCCGTGGTGTATGCCAGCCCGATATAAAAGAAGGTGTACTGAATGGTGGTCTGCGTCAGTCCCAGGATCGTAAGCTGGCCAAACTGCGTGGGCGTGAGCCTGGCGATGGGTTTACGCTGTGCCAGCGCAAACAGCAGCAGCAGTGCTCCGGCAAACAGAAAACGGTATCCGGCAAAGACGACTTTTGACGGGATATCATCGGTTGCGATCTGAAAGAGTTCATAGCCACTTTTAATGGCCGGGTAAGAGCTACCCCAGAGCAGACAGCAGAGTGTGGCGCAGGCGTAGGCCACATTGCGACGGGCAAAGACAGGCGTAGACAGAGCGGTTTCCATGGCAAATCTCAAAGATAAAATTGCGTTTCATTTTATTATCAGAGAATGCGTCAGGAATCGCGACCATACAAGCTAAAAGAGAGGTTCGTCAGGCTTTAAAAAGCAAAACGCCGGCACAAGGCCGGCGCTTCGACGCGAGCAGAGTAAAAAATTACTCAGCTACAACGTTAACAACCAGTTTAGCGAACACTTCGCTGTGAACCTGGAAGTCAACTTCGTGCTCACCAGTGGTACGCAGAACGCCGTTCGGCAGACGAACTTCGCTCTTAGCCACTTTAACGCCTGCTGCAGAAACTGCATCAGCGATATCGCGGGTACCGATGGAACCGAACAGTTTACCTTCGTCGCCAGCTTTGGAAGCGATGGTAACAGTGCCCAGTGCGTTGATTGCTTCAGCGCGAGCGTTAGCAGCCGCCAGAACGTCAGCCAGTTTGGCTTCCAGTTCAGCACGACGTGCTTCGAAAAACTCTACGTTTTTCTTGGTAGCAGGAACAGCTTTACCCTGTGGAACCAGGAAGTTACGAGCGTAGCCCGCTTTAACGTTTACCTGATCACCCAGGCTGCCCAGGTTTGCTACTTTATCAAGCAGAATAACTTGCATTACCTTATCCTCTTAAAGTCGTATTAATGGACCGTGCCCGATTACTGATGACGATCAGTGTACGGCAGCAGAGACAGGTAGCGAGCGCGTTTGATAGCGCGAGCCAGCTGACGCTGGTATTTTGCACGAGTACCGGTGATACGGCTTGGGACAATCTTACCGCTTTCGGTGATGTAGTTTTTCAGCGTTGCGATATCTTTATAGTCGATCTCTTGAACGCCTTCCGCGGTGAAACGGCAGAACTTGCGACGACGGAAATAACGTGCCATATGGCTAGTCTCCAGAATCTATCAAATCAATCTGCTCGGCATGCAGAACCATTTTGCTCAGACCGTTCTTTGCCTTGTGGCAAGAGATGAACCCCTGAACGATTACTGCACTACCGACCGTTAAACTGTGAGTAATGGCCTGGTTTTCGTGTCCGCTAATGATAACGGGCATTTGGCACCACGCCTGCCGGTGAAACCCGGCTTCCTCTTGCACAGAACGATGCTCAAGCACGAACTGGCAATGCGGAATTCCTGATGGACTGACCTTTCGAAGGGGAGCCCTGCATACGATGCCGGACAACGCCAGACGGTTGGTCATCAGAAATTACTCTTCAGAATCCCCAGCATCAGAATCATCTGCGGTTTCGTTTGCGAAATCATCGCGACGCTCACGGCGCTCGTCTTTCGCTTTAACCATCGGAGATGCTTCGGTAACTGCGTGTTTGGTACGCATAACCATGCTGCGGATAACGGCATCGTTGAAGCGGAAGGTAGTTTCCAGCTCATCGATCACTTCCTGCGGAGCTTCAACGTTCATCAGAACGTAGTGTGCTTTGTGCAGTTTGTTGATCGGGTAAGCCAGCTGACGGCGGCCCCAGTCTTCCAGACGGTGGATCGTACCTTCTGCACCAGTGATGGCAGCAGAGTAACGCTCGATCATACCCGGAACCTGTTCGCTCTGGTCAGGATGGACCATAAAAACGATTTCGTAATGACGCATCGAATTGCTCCTTACGGATTATTCAGCCTCCTGTCTGGGTCAGCCGAGGCCCGGGGAGGCAAGGAACGTGTTAAAGGTCGGCTGAAAAATTGACGCGTCATAATACTTGCGCCCCCCAGGAAACTCAAGCTGATTGCACAAATAATTCGCACAAACCGCAAAGCTGGTCTAAGTGGGTGATTTAAAATTAACCACATCAGGAAGCGTTGTTTTTTTGAACAACTGCATCAGAAATGGTCACGCATCCTCGCCGGATAAGTGATTACACTTTAATCAGAGACCATATAAATACCGGAGGGGAGCAAACAACCGTCTCACAGCACGCAGTCGTGGAGCGCATATCATGAAAAAAATCGCAATTGCCGTAATGGCTGCGCTTTTGCTCAGTGCAAACGCGATGGCAGCCATCAAGATAGACAGCCGACAGGCCAGAAACATGGATGATGTGCAGAGCTTAGGCGTTATTTACATCAATCACCATTTCGCCACAGAGAGCGAAGCAGATCAGGCGCTTAATAAAGAAACCGATGCTCAGGGGGCAAATTACTACCACGTTATTCTGATGCGTGAGCCCGGC
The DNA here is from genome assembly GCF_050031465.1 of Enterobacter cloacae complex sp. 277I4. Classification (NCBI taxonomy): domain Bacteria; kingdom Pseudomonadati; phylum Pseudomonadota; class Gammaproteobacteria; order Enterobacterales; family Enterobacteriaceae; genus Enterobacter; species Enterobacter cloacae complex sp. 277I4. The sequence continues at coordinate 471,618 of NZ_JBLGWC010000001.1, read as the reverse complement.
AGCAACGGCAACATGCACGCCAGTGCAGATATTTACCGATAACGCTTTGACGCTAGCACCAGGAAAGCCAACAAAAAGAATATAGCCATCGTTTTACTTGCCCCCTGCGCGGGGGCTTTTTTTTATGAATGGCTCTGAAATACCACCGGTTACAACTGTTTTCGGTATTCCAGAGCACTTATTCACTTCTGCCCGTAATAGGCGTTTGGACCGTGCTTGCGCATGAAATGCTTGTTCATCAGGTAATCATCAATGCCCTGAAGCTGTGGGTTGATGCCACGAGCGATCCACGCCATACGTGCCACCTCCTCCATGACTACCGCGTTATGGACAGCGTCATGCGCATCTTTTCCCCAGGCGAACGGACCGTGCTGATAGACCACAATGCCCGGCGTATGCAGCGGTTCGCTCTCACCCAGCGTTTCGATAATGACGTTGCCGGTGTTGAGCTCGTACTCGCCTTCCACTTCTGTCTGCGTGAGTGCCCGCGTGCACGGAATGTCACCAAAGAAGTAGTCCGCATGCGTGGTTCCCAGAGCCGGAATGGCCCGCCCCGCCTGTGCCCAGGCTGTGGCATGCGTAGAGTGCGTATGCACTACGCCGCCCAGAGAAGGGTAACGCCGGTAGAGCGCCAGATGGGTGGCTGTATCTGAAGAAGGGCGCCATTTGCCGTCGACAACGTTACCCTCAAGATCAACCACCACCATATCGTCAGGGCTCATGGCGTCATATGCCACGCCGCTAGGCTTAATCACCACGAGCCCTTGCTCTCGGTCGATAGCACTGACGTTTCCCCAGGTGAAGGTCACCAACCCATAGCGCGGGAGATCCATATTAGCGTCAAAGACCTGCTGCTTAAGCTTAAGCATATTCAGCCTCCAGTAAGCCGGCCCGTGCCATACGTTCCCGTACCCAGTCGCGAGCGTTAGCCACTTCACCTGCCGGGTCATCTGACGTTTCGCTCCACATCTCAATCAGGTAAGGTCCGCAATACCCCGCCTGTTTGAGCGTCTGGAAGCACCGTTCGAAATCCACCACCCCGGTGCCGAACGGAACGTTTTTGAATACCCCAGGACGCGTATCTTTGACATGAACCGCGACGATATGGCCCATCCCCGCCAGCAGTTCCATTTGTACGTCGTTATCCCACGCCGACAGGTTGCCGATATCAGGATAGAGCTGGAACCACGGATTGTTCAGGTAATGCGCGTAGCCCAGCGCCTTGCTGATCGAGTTCATTAACGGATAGTCCATGATCTCCATCGCCAGCGTCACCTGCGCGCGGCTAGCCATTTCAACGCTCTCTTTCAGGCCATCACGAAAACGACGACGCGTTTCGTCATTGGCTTCCTGATAGTAAACGTCATACCCGGCAAGCTGTATCACGCGAATACCCACATCCTGCGCAAAACGAATGGCTTTACGCATGATCTCCAGCCCCTGCGCGCGCACCGTATCATCTTCACTGCCAAGCGGAAAACGACGGTGGGCACTGAGGCACATAGACGGCACGCGTACGCCCGTTTCGGCGACCGCACTCACCAGCGCCAGACGCTGCTCCTGGCTCCAGTCGAGGCGAGAAAGACGTTCATCGGTCTCATCCACGGACATTTCGACAAAATCGAAGCCCAACTGTTTCGCCAGTTTCAGCCGCTCCAGCCAGCACTCCCCCGCAGGGAGTGCCTTTTCATAGATGCCAAGCGGGACCTGTTTAGACAACATACCCGCTCCTTAGCCCCAAAGCTGAGCGATTGAACGTTTGAACTGACGTGCCGCTTCCACCGGAGACGCGGCATCACGAATGCTGCGACCCGCGATAAAGACGTGAATAGGGATACCTTTAAACAGCGGCAGATCTTCCAGTGCCAGGCCACCGGTAACGGTCACTTTAAAGCCCATGTCAGCAAGACGTTTAATGGCGCTGATATCCGCATCTCCCCACGCCACGCCGGCGGCCTGCGCATCACGGCTGCGGTGATAAACGACCTGCTGAATGCCAGCATCGCGCCACGCCTGGGCCTGTTCCCAGGTCCAGAAACCGGTCAGTTCAATCTGCACATCGCCGTTGAACTCTTTCGCCACATCCAGCGCGCCTTTCGCGGTGTTGATATCTGCACAGCAGATCACAGTGACCCAGTCGGCATTGGCTTCAAAACACATGCGGGAGAGAATTTTGCCTGCATCGGCAATCTTGGCATCGGCCAGCACGATTTTATGCGGGTAGAGCGCTTTCAGATCGCGAACGGCGCGCACGCCTTCGCCTACGCACAGAATGGTGCCAACTTCGATAATATCCACCTCTTCCGCAATCAAGCGGGTGGTTTCATACGCATCGGACAGAGTCTGGTTATCCAGCGCGACCTGCAACATTGGTAATGACATTTTCAATTCCTTCTTAAACTGCCGCCGCTGTGGCGTTATCAATTAAATCCAGCACTTCCTGCTCGGTGCGGCAGGCGCGTAAACGATCAAAATTCGCTTCGTCATCAAACAGGTTAACGATCTGCATGATGCCAACCTCCTGATGGGTATTGGCATCGACGGCCGCCATGGTGATCAGGATGTCGACCGGGTCGTTATCTTCATGGTTAAACACCAAAGGCGTTTTCAGCGTTACCAGCGCGAAGCCGGTTTTCTTCACGCCCTCTTCCGGGCGACCGTGTGGCATTGCAAGGCCTGGCGCGATGACAAAATAAGGACCATGCTGCGCCACACCATCAAGAATGGCCTGGTAATACCGCGGCTCGACAACGTCAGCCTTAACCAGCAGATCCACGCTCAGCTTGACCGCCTCCTGCCAGGTGCTGGCCTCGGCCTGTAAAAGGATGGAGTTATTCTCTGCCAGCGAATCACGTAGTTTCATGTGGCGTCCTTACTTCACGTCCTGGGGGAAGTGCGCTTTGATCACTTCCAGCAGTTTTGGGCCGAAATCCGCAGGGGAGAGCATGTTGCGTACCCCCACGACATACTTGTTGCCAGAAACGCTAATTTCACCGGCGATATGGGTAGACGCGATGATGATATCGGCGCCGTTCAGTTCACTTTTGTATTCCCCCACCGCGCAGCTGTTCACCGTGTGGTCAATGTTTGACTGGGTTAAAAACTGGTCCACTTTCATCTTCATGATCATGGAGCTACCTTGCCCATTGCCACACACAGCCAGGATACGTACGGTCATAATCGAAACTCCTTAGTGAGCAGAAACTTCTGCTGTTTGTTTTTCCGCATCTTCTTCAGCTCGCAGAGAACGGCCAGCGAAGAACATATAAGCCAGAGCAATCAGGATGATGACGGCCATAAAGACCAGCCCGACGGACGCAAAGCCCTGCATCATTGGCGGTGCCAGGATTGACCAGTCCGCCATGCCCATCCAGGCGCTCATACCGGTGAGCTTGACCGCCCACACGCAACCGAAGATCTCCACCATGCCCATCACCAGACAGATCTTGAGCGCCGCGCGCCAGCCGCCAAAGTGGTTAGCAAAGACGCCAATGGTGGCGTTGGAGAAGAACATTGGGATAAAGCCAGGAATAATCAGAATGGATGAGCCGCAGCCGACCAGAATGCCTACCGCAATCAACTGGCCGATGGTGCCCCACATGAAGCCCCAGACCACCGCGTTTGGCGCAAAGCTGTAGATAGCCGCACAGTCAATGGCCAGCACCGCACCAGGAATCAGGCGTTGGGATATCCCATTAAAGGCTTCAGACAGTTCGGCAACAAACATACGGACGCCCTGGGTAATGATGAAAATGGCTACCGCGAAGGAGAAACCGGTCTGCAGGATATAAACCGTCCAGTGCGTTTTCCCCGCCATCGCCTGCACCACATCAATCCCGAAGGAGAGCAGAATGGCGCCGAAGAAGATGGTCATCACAATGGCGGTTGAGACGATGTTGTCGTGGAAGATATTCAGCCAGCCCGGCAGCTTGAGATCTTCTACGCTGTCCTCTTTTTTACCCAGGTACGGTGCGACCTTGTAAGCGAGCCAGGCGGCGAATTGCTGCTGATGGCCGATGGAGAAACCGCAGCCGTCGGTGACCTCCTGCGTCGGCTTGTACATCATGTTGGAGGTGATACCCCAGTAGAGCGATACCAGCACGGCGGTGCAGATAATCGTGGTCCACATGGGGTAGCCGAAGATATAGAGAGACACCGCAATCAGCCCGGCCTGCTGGAACATAATGTGGCCAGTCAGCATGATGGTGCGGATGCCGGTAATGCGGCGCAGCAGAACGTAAATGATGTTCAACGCCAGCGCGAGCAGTACCGCGTACCCCACCCAACTGTAGGCATCTCCCATGCGGTCAATGGTGGCCATCATCGACGCGTAGGTGTCAGAGATGGCGCCGTTGATGCCATACACCTCCGACATCTTCGCAACCACAGGCTTAAAGGTGCTGGTCAGAATACCTGAACCCGCCTGCAACAGCATGAAACCGATGATGGTTTTGATTGTGCCTTTGATGATGACGCTGATGCTTTTGCGCAGAAGGATGTAGCCCAGGCACGTCACGATACCCAGCAAAAGCGGGGCGTTAGTCATTACCTGATTAAAGAACACGGTAAAGACGTTGTAGAGGATCTCCATAACTCTCTCCAGAAATGAGAACACGAGGGGGTAATCCCTGTTCGGTTGGTGCCATCACTCTATTAATCACAAATAATCACCACAAGATTGCATTTGATTATTTGTGACGTATCACGCAAATTATTTCCATGGTGTTAGTAATTATTTTCACTACCGATTTCCACGCATAAATTATTTCTTATAATTCATGCAATTAATCATTGATAGCGGATATTCTAACAACGTAGAAAAGGATTATCTGTGACATGGCGAAGATAAATTTCCTCAATTTACTCGTTGCAAACCGATTCAAAGAGTGCCAGCATTAATCACAACAAATCACCATATGATTACTTTTGATTAAACCAGGAGTCAAAACGATGAGTAAAGTGAACACCATCACCCGTGAATCATGGATTCTGAGCACCTTCCCGGAATGGGGCAGCTGGCTGAATGAAGAGATTGAGCAGGAACAGGTTGCTCCTGGTACGTTTGCAATGTGGTGGCTGGGTTGCACCGGCATCTGGCTGAAATCCGAGGGTGGCGCCAATATTTGCGTTGATTTCTGGTGCGGTACCGGCAAACAGAGCCACGGCAATCCACTGATGAAAAAAGGTCATCAGATGCAGCGCATGGCAGGTGTAGAAAAATTGCAGCCGAACCTGCGTACCACACCGTTTGTTCTTGATCCTTTTGCCATTCGCCAGATCGACGCCGTCCTTTCCACCCACGATCATAACGATCACATCGATGTAAACGTGGCGGCAGCGGTGATGCAAAACTGCGCGGACGACGTGCCGTTTATCGGGCCGCAGACCTGCGTGGATCTCTGGATTGGCTGGGGCGTGCCGAAAGAGCGCTGCATCGTCATGAAGCCAGGCGACGTGGTGAAAATTAAAGACATTGAAATCCATGCGCTGGACGCCTTTGACCGCACCGCGCTGATCACCCTGCCTGCTGACCAGAAAGCCGCAGGCGTCCTGCCAGACGGCATGGATGAGCGAGCAGTGAACTATCTGTTTAAAACCCCTGGCGGTTCCCTGTACCACAGCGGTGATTCTCACTACTCCAACTACTATGCGAAGCATGGTAACGAGCATCAGATTGACGTGGCACTGGGCTCCTACGGCGAGAACCCACGCGGCATCACCGACAAAATGACCAGCGCCGATATGCTGCGCATGGCAGAAGCACTGAACACCAAAGTGGTGATTCCTTTCCACCACGATATCTGGTCAAACTTCCAGGCCGATCCGCAGGAAATCCGCGTATTGTGGGAGATGAAAAAAGACCGTCTGAAGTATGGCTTCAAGCCATTTATCTGGCAGGTAGGCGGCAAGTTCACCTGGCCGCTGGACAAAGACAATCTCGAGTATCACTACCCACGCGGTTTCGATGATTGCTTCACCATTGAGCCAGACCTGCCGTTCAAGTCATTCCTCTGATTGTGAAACCCCATCGCCAGACCTTGCGTCTGGCGATTTCATATTTATTTTAGTAATTTCACGCTATTTCAAATATCATCTTTTCAAATCAATTCTTATCGGAATAGCTCATGACGGAAGCGCAACGGCATCAAATATTACTGGAACTCCTGGCGCAAACAGGGTTTATCACCGTCGAGAAAGTGATCGAACGTTTAGGGATTTCCCCCGCGACGGCACGACGAGATATCAACAAGCTGGATGAGAGCGGTAAGCTGAAAAAAGTCCGTAACGGCGCGGAAGCCATCAGCCAGCAGCGCCCCCGCTGGACGCCGATGAACATCCATCAGGCGCAAAACCACGATGAAAAAGTGCGCATTGCCAGAGCCGCATCACAGCTGGTCAACCCGGGTGAGAGCGTGGTGATCAACTGCGGCTCCACGGCATTTCTGCTGGGCCGCGAGATGTGCGGTAAACCGGTGCAAATCATCACCAACTATCTGCCGCTGGCTAACTATCTTATCGATCAGGAACATGAAAGCGTGGTGATCATGGGCGGCCAGTATAATAAGAGCCAGTCCATTACCCTCAGTCCCCAGGATAGCGAAAACAGCCTCTATGCCGGGCACTGGATGTTTACCAGCGGCAAAGGCCTGACCGCGGACGGGCTCTACAAAACCGACATGTTAACCGCGATGGCAGAGCAAAATATGCTTAACGTCGTGGGCAAGCTCGTCGTACTGGTCGACAGCAGCAAAGTCGGCGAGCGAGCTGGCATGTTGTTCAGCCGCGCCGAACAGATTGACATGGTGATCACCGGCAAACATGCCAATCCAGAGATCCTGCAGAAGCTGGAAGATCAGGGCGTCAAAATTCTGCGCGTTTAAAGATGCTGGCGGAAAAAGTCCACCGTCGCGTCCAGCGCCGCTGGCGTGATACGGTGGCGAACTCCCGCTTCCCACAGACAGGTCAGGTTGCCGTCCAGCCCTTCGCGCTGTAGTGCCTGCTGGAGACGGAAGGTTTCGCCAGGGGGCACCACATCATCCGCGTCACCATGCCACAACAGCAACGGGCGATCGGCCAGACGCGGTAACGCCCGGGTCACTTCCCATTCGGCCAGCAACGCATCAATCTCCGTCGCGTCTTGCGGTGGAAACAGCGTTTTTGACAATGACGTAAAATAGCCCGAGCCCATCAGGCACGCCACAGAGGTCACCTCAGGATGACGAGCCATGATCCCGAGCGCCGTCATTCCCCCCATCGATGCGCCGGCCACCGACAGCCGTTGATCCGCCACCAGCCCCGCCTGGTAAAGCGCATCGCGCAGCCCGGCAAATTCGCTCAGGCTACCGTGCAAAATCTGCCAGAACTGCCCCAGTCGCACCTGTGCATCACCGGTAAAACGTGCACCGTGATCGGGCGCATCCGGCATCACTACCCGAAAACCGGCCTGCGCCAGCGCCACCGCAAAGTAGCTGTACACCAGCTTCGATGAAGTAAAGCCATGATAAAAAACCACAACAGGCAGCGGGTGTGCACTTTTTCCCGCAGGGATAGCGTGTAATATTTCATGATTGCCGAGGCGGCGAGTTTCAATTTCAATCATTGTCGACCCTGTGCTGATGAATGATTCATAATGTTGAGAACTGGATTACGCTTTCACGATATTTTCATTCGAAATATACGTACCAGATAACACTTCGGGAACATTCCCCCAAAACTAAATTCGCAGACAACTACACTATGGCTATCAGGAAACGAGATATGGTTATGCGCAGGTTTGCTACTTTATTGTTGCTGGTTCTGCTCAGTGGCTGTAGTGCACTACAGGGGACACCGCAACCCGCTCCCCCGGTCGCCGACCATCCGCAGGAGATTCGTCGTAATCAGACGGAAGGATTACAACGAATGGGTACCGTCTCCGCGCTGGTTCGCGGATCCCCGGATGACGCAGAGGAGTCAATAAAGGCGCAAGCTGCCGCCGCCAAAGCAGATTATTACGTCATCATTATGATCGATGAAACCATCATTACGGGACAGTGGTATTCACAGGCTATTTTGTACCGTAAATAACGATCTTCATTTGAACGACATTTACACTGCTTTGCGTCCATAGACATTTTCCTGTCCACAATAAACTCCATGCCCGCGACAATGGAAGTGAGTTTATTTGCGAAGGAGTGCCCGGCGGATACCGGAGAAATGTGAAATGGAGCTGACAATGAAACGAACTCTTGCTTTGACCTCTCTGTTGCTCTCAGTAGGCCTTGTGAGCACGACTGCACAGTCAGCAGAATTCGCCAGTGCTGATTGCGTCACTGGCCTTAATGAAATTGGCCAGATCTCCGTCAATAACATTTCGGGAAGCCCGCAAGATGTTGAACGTGTCGTGGCACTAAAAGCCGATGAACAGGGCGCTTCCTGGTATCGAATTATTCAGATGCAGGAAGATAACCGCAGCGATCATTGGCGCGTACAGGCTATTCTCTACGTCTAATCACCTCCGATAAAAGCCACTTATTTTTAGTGGCTTTTCGTTTTTGCAAATTTTTTATCTTCTTTCAACCCCATTAAAAACAATTTGATAACATTTTGTTACATTATTTAAGTAAATGTTAGCTCTGTCCTGCCGTTGAAAAGCCATACCTTTTCAATAATGAGCAATTTATGATCACCTTTTTTCGCCGTGCGGGTCTGGGCGCAAAGCTATCGCTTCTTACCGGCGTGAGTGTCGCCACGCTGTTTCTGCTTTTCACTTTTCTGCTCAGCCATAAAGCCAGCCAGCAGCTTGAAGCCCTTGCGGTAGAAGACCTGCATAACCAGTCCACCGGTATGGTTGATATGGTACAGATGTTTAACACCAGTCTGAGCGAAGAGGTCGAGAGCTATACCCGGCTGTTCACCACCTTTTTACCGCAGCCTTTGAGCGTCGACAGCAGTCAACTCCAGACCATTAACGGGCTTAGCGTTCCCCTTCTGAAAGGGAGTGAAACGGGCCTGCATGAAAACAATGCACTTTCTGACGACTTCCTGACGCGTACAGGGGCAATCTCGACCCTGTTTGTGCGTAGCGGTAATGACTTTGTCCGTGTCGCCACCTCCCTGCGCAAAGAGAACGGCGATCGGGCAATGGGTACCGTTCTGGACACAGCCAGTCCGGCCTATGCGGCCGTCACCAAAGGCGAGGTCTATCGCGGTCTGGCGTTGCTGTTCGGCAAGCGCTATATCACCCAGTATCAGCCGTTCAAAAACGCAGAAGGCCAGGTCATTGGGATCATTTTTGTTGGTGTGGATATCACCCACTCCTGGAACGTGATGCGCGAAAAAATCCTCAATCGTCGTTTAGGTGACAGCGGACACTTCTTCGTGCTGGATCGCAGCAACGGTAAAACGCGCGGACAGTTCCTTTTCCACTCGAACCGGGAAGGCCAGCTTCCTGAGTGGGACAGCGCCACCCAGCAGCAGTTGCTGAGCAATACCCCGGGCACGCTGGAACGCACAAGTGAGGATGGTCGCATACTGAAAATGGCCTATACGCCGCTGCCAGGCTGGAACTGGACCATTGTGGGGGAAGTGGATAAATCGGTCCTGCTTTCAAGCGTCACCACGATGCGGGATCGCTTCCTGCTGGCAGGCGTGGTGCTGTCAGTCCTGTTTGCCGCGCTGTTTGTCATCATCATTCGTCGCATGCTGACGCGCCCGTTGCGTAACGTCATTCATCTTGCCCGACAATATGCGGCAGGCGATCTGCGTGCCAGCCTGTCCGTTACCCGCCAGGATGAGGTTGGCCAGCTTATCGACGCCATCAACGGGATCGGCGGCGGTCTGCAAAAGATTGTCCTGCAGGTACGCGAAGCCGCAGGCGAGATCCATCTGGGCACTAACGCCCTGGCCTCTGATACCGGTGAGATCTCAGAGCAGATCAACAAACAGGCCAGTAGCGTTGAAGAGACCTCCGCGAGTATGGAACAACTCGCCGCAACCGTGCAGCAAAACGCGGCCAATATGGAACAGACGCAGCAGCTGGTGGGGGAAACCTCACGCGCGGTGCATCAGGGGGGCGAGACGGTGACGAACGCAGTCTCCACCATGGACGATATTCGCGACGCCTCAAAGCGCATCGAGGACATCACGCGCGTGATTGAGTCGATTGCTTTCCAGACTAACATTCTGGCGCTTAATGCAGCGGTTGAAGCAGCACGCGCCGGCGAACACGGAAAAGGGTTTGCTGTGGTCGCGCAGGAAGTGCGCGCCCTGGCGGCACGCAGCGCTAATGCGGTGAAAGAGATTGAGCAGCTGATTGGCGACACGCTGAACAAGGTGAGTGAAGGCCATGCGCTCTCAGAGCAGACGCGTCTGGCGATGGATGCCATCATCGCGCACATCGATAACATCAACCAACTGGTGACCGAGATTAACCATGCATCCCGCGAACAGTCGGCGGGGATCCGTCAGGTGAATCTGGCCATGACCCATATTGGTGAAGCCTCCCACATCAACGCCGATCGCGTCTCGCGCAGCGAGCAAACCGCACAATCACTGCGCGAGAAAGGGTCGCACCTCACTCAACTGGTGAGCCTGTTCCAGCTTAAAAACTAGCCTACCCTGCCCGTGGCGCGTAGCAGAAGATCGCTTTGAACCTGCTCTGTCATCAGCGTGCCGCCACGGGTATCCAGCATCATGCGGCACCACGCCTGCGCGACGGGCGGAGAGGCGTGCCGCAGCATCTGGCTTCCGGCGCCCAGCAGGAATAGCTGATGCGCAATCTCCCGCCCCTGCGCCTCCTGCGGTTTACGCAGTTTTTGCTGCAACTGCCGCCAGCTGCGATCGAAGTGTCTGTCCTGACCTTTCACCTGCGCAAAATCCTCTGCCAGCAGATCGAACATACCCGGCTGCTTCGCCAGAACGCGCAGAACATCCAGACACATGATGTTCCCTGAGCCTTCCCAGATGCTATTCACCGGCATCTCGCGATACAGGCGGGGGAGTTCACTCTCCTCACAGTACCCGATGCCGCCCAACACCTCCATCGCCTCTGCCACGAACGGGATACCCGCTTTGCAGACGCTGAATTTCGCGGCTGGTGTGAAAAGCCGCGCCCAGGCCGCCTCCTGCGGATCGGCGCGTTTATCCCACGCCCGGGCAAGGCGAAACAGCAGCGCCGTTTGCCCCTCCAGCACCAGCGCCATGCGGCTCAGGACGTCGCGCATCAGCGGCTGATCGATGAGGTTTTTCCCGAACGTCTGCCGCTGATGGGCGTGGTACAGCGCCACGGATAATGCCCGACGCATCAACCCATGGCTGCCCAGAGCACAGTCAAAACGCGTTAACCCGCCCATGCGGAGGATCTGTCGTACCCCTTCCCCCTCTTCCCCTAACAGCCAGCCGGACGCATCCAGAAACTCCGCTTCACTGCTGGCGTTAGAGCGGTTGCCGAGCTTGTCTTTCAGCCGCTCCAGGCGCACGGCGTTGCGCTGCCCGTCAGGCAAAAAGCGAGGAACAAAAAAGCAGGACAACCCGCCTTTCGCCTGCGCCAGCACCAGATGCGCATCGCTTTGTGGCACGGAGAAAAACCATTTATGACCCACCAGCCGGTAGCTGCCGTCGCTGCACTTTTCTGCTTTGGTAGTGTTGCTGAGCACGTCCGATCCGCCCTGTTTTTCCGTCATCCCCATGCCGATCAGCAGGCCGCGCTTTTGGGCTCCAGGGGCAAGGTGAGGATCATAACGATCGCTCAGTAGCGGCGTGAGCCAGTTCTGAAAAGGTTCAGGGAGCGCCTGTTGCAGCAGCGGCGTGGCGGCAAACGTCATGGTCACGGGGCACAGCGTTCCGGCCTCAACCTGAGCATGCAACACGAAGCGCGCGGCGCGAGCGACAAAGGAGCCTTTACGCGCCTCCTCTTCCCACGCCAGGTTATGCACCCGGTTAGCGCACAGCCCCTGCATCAGAAGATGCCAGGCGGGGTGAAAACGGACATCATCCAGCCGCTCACCGGTGGGGTCATAGCGAAGTAACTCCGGCGGATTGACGTTCGCCAGCCTGCCAAGCTCCAGCGACTCCGCCGTACCTAACTGCTGGCCGATACTAGCCAGCAACTCGCTATCCCACTCCGCGCCTTCGCGGGCCACCGCGTCACGCAGGGCACAATCAGAGAGAAAAAGGTTGCTGTTCGAAAGCGGTGCGGGTTGGTTAAAAACGGTATGTGTTTGCCAGTGCATGCTGTCTCCCTCCTTCAGTGGCAATGAAGATAAGTATGGACAGACCCTGTGCACGCTGCATGGGAGTAAGGTCACACGGTAGCGATCCCGCTGATATCATTCGTGAAATAGCTCACAGAACATAAGAATAAACTATTTCATCACTTCACTTTTATTGAATAATTTATTCTTACCCCTTTCAGTGAGGAAAGTTATGCAACCGAATGCGCATAAGCGTGCGTTAATTGCAGGCTCCATTGGTAATTTCATCGAGTGGTATGAGTTTGCGGTCTACGGCTTTCTGGCCACCGTGATTGCGAAAAACTTCTTCCAGCTTGAAGGCGAGTCGGGGCTGACCAGCCTGATCCTCACCTACGCCTCGTTTGCCATTGCTTTCTTTTTCCGCCCACTGGGGGCGGTGGTGTTTGGCCGCATCGGTGACCGGATTGGCCGCAAACCGACGCTGATTATTGTGCTGGTGCTGATGACGCTCGCCACCGCCGCCATCGGTGTTGTGCCGGTCTATGCCAGCATCGGTATCGCTGCGCCGCTGATCGTTACGTTGCTGCGCATCCTGCAGGGATTGTTCGCGGGGGGTGAGTACGGTGGTGCGGTTTCCTTGATGACGGAATTTGCACCACGCGGTAAACGTGGTCTGTATGGCGCATGGCAATCGTTCACGGTGGCGCTGGGGCTATTAGCGGGCGCGGGTATTGTCGCCTTGCTTTCTGCCTTACTGACACCGGAAGCCCTGCACGACTGGGGCTGGCGTATCCCATTTTTCCTGGCCCTGCCTATGGGGGTGGTGGCGCTCTGGTTGCGGGTGAGTATGGAAGAGACGCCGAGCTTCGTGCAGCAGCAGGAAAAACCGCTGATCGCGCAGGCCAGTACCGTCGCCACAATTAAAGCGATCGTGATGGGAATTGGCCGGGTGATGGTCTGGTCGGCGGCGGGATATACCTATCTGGTGATTATGCCAACCTATCTGCAATCGGCACTGCACACCGGATTTAACCAGGCACTGTTGATAGCCGTGATTTCGAATGTCGGCTTTGCGCTCACCATTATTCCGTCGGGGATCCTGAGCGACAGGATTGGCCGCCGCACGGTGATGATTATCGCCACCGCGTTACTGCTGATCCTCGCCCTGCCGCTGCTGAAAATTCTGCAGGCGGAGTCCAGTACCCTCGCGGTAAAAGCGATCGTGGTATTGATAGCTGGCGGTCTGGTGGGCATGCTGGCAGGTCCAGGGCCGGCAATGCTCTCAGAGATGTTCCCGACGCGTGTACGCTATACCGGGCTTGGTCTGGCGTATTCCTTGTCGAATGCCATTTTCTCGGGGTGTGCGGGGCTTATTATTACCGGGTTGATTAAGGAGACGGGAAACCTCGACATTCCGGCATATTACGTGATGGCGACGGCGGTCGTGAGTATTGTGGCGCTGATGACGCTCAGGAAGGATGACCATTTGCGGGCGTTAGAGGAGTAAGGTTGTCACCGTCTGGTGCCCTCACCCACCGGGAGAGAGATAAAACACAAAAGGCCGTCCACAGGACGGCCTTGCTGTTTATTCGCCGCGCTGACGTACCGCTTCAAACAGGCAAATACCCGTTGCAACAGAAACGTTCAGGGACGACACGCTGCCCGCCATCGGGATGCTTATCAGCTCGTCGCAGTGCTCACGCGTCAGGCGACGCATGCCTTCACCTTCCGCACCCATTACCAGCGCCAGACGGCCGGTCATTTTGCTCTGATACAGAGTATGATCTGCTTCACCGGCGGTACCGACGATCCAGATATTCTCTTCCTGCAGCATACGCATGGTGCGCGCCAGGTTGGTGACGCGGATCAGCGGAACGTTTTCCGCTGCACCGCAGGCCACTTTCTTCGCCGTTGCGTTCAGTTGTGCAGAACGATCTTTCGGTACGATCACCGCGTGCACGCCCGCCGCATCGGCGCTGCGCAGGCACGCGCCGAGGTTGTGCGGATCGGTCACGCCATCAAGGATCAGGAAGAACGGGTTATCCAGTGCGGCGATCAGATCCGGCAGATCGTTTTCCTGATACTGACGGCCTGGCTTCACGCGGGCAATAATCCCCTGGTGAACCGCGCCTTCACTTTTCTCATCCAGGAACTGGCGGTTGGCCAGCTGGATCACCACGCCCTGCGCTTCCAGTGCGTGGATCAGCGGCATCAGACGTTTGTCTTCACGCCCTTTCAGAATGAACACTTCCTGAAAACGCTCCGGTGCGCGCTCCAGCAGGGCCTGCACCGCGTGGATGCCGTAAATCATTTCACTCATTGATGATTCTCATAAAAGGTATTTCCCCCTCTCCCCAGTGGGGAGAGGGTCAGGGTGAGGGGAGAATTTACTCCGCCTGCTGTTTCTTCGCTGCGCGCTTCGCTTTGGTCGCAGCAGCAATTTTCTGTGTTTTCGCGGACGGCTTTTTCGCCTTGCGAGCCTCTTTCTTCGCCGCTTTTGGCTTCTGCTTTTTCTCACCGCGGAAGGCGCTGTCTGGCTCGAAGTTCACTTTCTTACCCGCCTGACGACGTTTGCCGCTCGCGTTGCCGTTACCGCCTTTTTTCGCCTTCTCACGCGCGGTTTTACCTACGTTGCGCGGCGCGCGCTCGCTGGAGATCAGACTGAAGTCAATCTTACGCTCGTCCATGTTGACGGCTTCGACTTTGACTTCCACCCGATCGCCAAGGCGATAGGTCTGTCCACCCGATTCACCAATCAGGCGCTGTCCAACCTGGTCGAAACGATAATAGTCGTTATCGAGGCTGGAGACATGCACCAGACCGTCGATAAACAGCTCGTCAAGGCGAACAAAGAAACCAAACCCGGTCACGCTGGCGATAACACCTTTGAAAATGTTACCGACCTGATCCAGCATAAAGTCGCATTTCAGCCAGTCAGAGACTTCGCGCGTCGCTTCATCGGCACGGCGTTCGGTCATGGAACAGTGCTGGCCAAGCTGCAGCATCTCTTCCATTGAATAGTGGTACCCGCCGGTTTCAGTCGTGTTTCCTTTATGGCCCTGCTCCTGCGCCAGCAGATACTTGATCGCACGGTGCAAAGACAGGTCCGGATAACGGCGGATCGGCGATGTAAAGTGCGCGTAAGACTGCAGCGCCAGACCGAAGTGACCACGGTTTTCCGGATCGTAAATCGCCTGCTTCATGGAGCGCAGCAGCATGGTCTGCAGCATTTCTGCATCCGGACGATCGCCAATGGATTCCAGCAGCTCGGCATAATCGCGCGGCTCTGGCTTGTTACCGCCAGGCAGCTCCAGACCGAGTTCAGCCAGTACGGAGCGGAACGCGGTAATGGCTTCCGTCGACGGTTTATCGTGGATACGGAACAGCGCCGGCTCTTTAGCTTTCTCGACAAAACGGGCCGCCGAGATGTTCGCCAGGATCATACACTCTTCGATCAGCTTATGCGCATCGTTACGCTGGGTCTGTTCAATACGCTCAATGCGGCGTTCAGCGTTGAAAATGAACTTCGCCTCTTCGCTCTCAAACGAGATCCCGCCGCGCTCTTCACGCGCCTGATCCAGCGTTTTGTAGAGGTTATGCAACTCTTCGATGTGCTTCACCAGCGGCGCATACTGTTCACGCAGATCCTGATCGCCCTGCAGCATATGCCAGACCTTGGTGTAGGTCAGACGCGCATGGGAGCTCATTACCGCTTCGTAGAATTTATAACCGGTTAAGCGACCTTTACTGGAGATGGTCATCTCGCAAACCATACACAGGCGATCAACCTGCGGGTTCAGGGAACAGAGGCCGTTGGAAAGCACTTCCGGCAGCATCGGCACCACCTGAGACGGGAAGTAAACCGACGTACCACGGCTGCGCGCTTCGTTATCGAGCGGCGTGTGGGGACGAACGTAATAGCTCACGTCGGCGATAGCAACCCACAGACGCCAGCCGCCACCGCGTTTTTTCTCGCAGTATACGGCGTCATCGAAGTCGCGGGCATCTTCACCATCAATGGTGACCAGCGGCAGACTGCGGAGATCCACGCGTCCCGCTTTGGACTCTTCCGGAACCTCTTCCTTCAGACCCACAATCTGCTCTTCAACCGCTTTTGGCCAGATGTAAGGGATCTCATGCGTACGCAGGGCCATATCAACAGCCATGCCGGTACCCATGTTATCGCCCAGCACTTCGACGATTTTACCTACCGCTTTGGTGCGACGCGTTGGACGTTGGGTAAGTTCCACTACTACCACAAAGCCCATGCGCGCACCCATCACCTCTTCAGGCGGGATCAGGATATCGAAGCTCAGACGGCTGTCATCCGGTACCACAAAGCCTACACCGGCATCGGTAAAGTAGCGGCCAACGATCTGGCTGGTTTTTGGCACCAACACGCGAACCACGCGTGCTTCGCGGCGGCCTTTACGATCGGCACCCAACGGTTGCGCCAGGATCTGGTCGCCGTGAATACACATCTTCATCTGTTCGGATGAGAGGTAGAGGTCGTCTTTGCGGCCCTCTACGCGCAAAAAACCGTAACCGTCGCGGTGACCAATGACGGTCCCTTTCAACAGGTCGAGGCGTTCTGGCAGCGCATAGCACTGGCGGCGGGTAAAGACCAGTTGCCCGTCGCGCTCCATGGCGCGCAGGCGGCGGCGAAGGGCTTCAGTTTGCTCTTCACCTTCAATGTTTAATTCAACAGCAAGTTCTTCACGATTGGCGGGTTTTTCGCGTTTTGTTAAGTGTTCAATGATGAACTCGCGGCTGGGGATAGGATTCGCGTATTTTTCAGCTTCGCGTTCCTGGAAAGGATCATGTGACATATCGGTTCCTCCGTTGTCAGCTCCGGTGGAAATTTTCTTCATTCCACCAGCAATAATTTATAAAGCGGTTGATTCTCTTCAACCAAATCGGCCAGCGTGTAGTTATCCAGTTCCTTAAGAAAACTTTGCACGGCCAGAGAAAGCGCCTGTTTCAGGCGACAAGCGGGGGTAATGTGGCAGAACTCACTGCTGCAGTTCACCAGAGACAAGGGTTCCAGTTCACGCACCACATCCCCAATACGAATACTTTGCGCCGGTTTACCGAGACGGATCCCACCATTTTTCCCGCGGACGGCAGCAACGTATCCGGCACGACTAAGTTGATTGATTATTTTGACCATATGATTACGGGACACGCCGTAGACCTCTGTCACTTCAGAGATACTGGTCATTTTCCCATCGGGTAACGACGCCATGTAGATTAGCGCGCGTAAGCCGTAATCGGTGAAACTTGTTAACTGCACATCAACCTCAGGAAAAAAGGGAAAACGCGGTAAAACCGCAGAGATATTCATTAATGATGATAAACCAGCCAGATAGTTAGGGGCTAATTTATTTGACAGACGGGGCGAAAAAGCGGATATCCAGGAGCGGTCGCCGGATGGCGCTACGCTTATCCGGCCTACGGGTTTTCCCGCAGGCCAGCAGTCACGAAGATTATGCGTCGAACGGGTCGCGCAGGATCATCGTTTCAGTACGATCCGGGCCGGTAGAGATAATGTCGATCGGCACTTCGGTCAGTTCTTCAATGCGCTTGATGTAATCCAGCGCTGCCTGTGGCAGGCCGCTACGCTCTTTCACACCGAAAGTGGTCTCAGACCAGCCTGGCATGGTTTCGTAGATTGGCTCGATACCTTCCCAGTCATCAGCAGCCAGCGGAGTGGTGGTCACTTCACGGCCATCCGGCATGCGGTAGCCGACGCAGATTTTCACCTCTTTCAGGCCGTCCAGGACGTCCAGTTTGGTCAGGCAGAAGCCAGACAGGGAGTTGATCTGCACTGCACGACGCACAGCCACTGCATCCAGCCAGCCGGTACGACGACGACGACCGGTGGTCGCGCCAAACTCGTTACCCTGCTTGCACAGGAACTCGCCGGTTTCATCAAACAGTTCGGTCGGGAATGGACCCGCACCCACGCGAGTGGAGTACGCTTTGATGATGCCCAGAACGTAATCCACATAACGTGGACCCAGGCCAGAGCCGGTCGCCACGCCACCTGCGGTGGTGTTAGAGGAAGTTACGTACGGATAGGTACCGTGGTCGATATCCAGCAGCGTACCCTGCGCACCTTCGAACATGACGAAATCGCCACGCTTGCGCGCCTGGTCCAGCAGATCGGACACATCAACTACCATGCCGGTCAGAATATCAGCAATCGCCATGACATCATCCAGCACTTTCTGGTAGTCAACAGCGTCTGCTTTGTAGAAGTTCACCAGCTGGAAGTTGTGATATTCCATCACTTCTTTCAGTTTTTCAGCGAAGGTTGCTTTATCGAACAGGTCGCCCACGCGCAGACCGCGACGAGCCACTTTGTCTTCATAAGCCGGGCCGATACCACGACCGGTGGTGCCGATCGCTTTAGCGCCACGCGCTTTTTCACGCGCAACGTCCAGCGCCACGTGATAATCAAGGATCAGCGGGCAGGCTTCGGAGAGCAGCAGACGCTCGCGAACCGGGATACCACGGTCTTCCAGACCTTTCATCTCTTTCATCAGCGCAGCCGGAGACAGCACTACGCCGTTACCGATGATGCTGGTGACGTTTTCGCGGAGAATGCCTGATGGAATAAGATGGAGGACGGTTTTTTCACCGTTGATTACGAGAGTATGGCCTGCGTTGTGACCGCCCTGGTAGCGTACAACATATTTAGCCCGTTCAGTCAGAAGATCAACAATCTTCCCTTTACCTTCGTCACCCCATTGGGTGCCCAGTACGACGACGTTGTTACCCATTTTTTTCAAAATCACCGTTTGCTTAAAAATCGATTCTACCATCGCTTTTTCAGATATACAGCACTTTTTGACCCCAAAATATGCCAAAACCGATCACTTTTTGATCAGCCAATCGTTTTCCTCAACATGTAGTAGATAACAATGCCAGCAACCACAAGACCGCCGCCGAATCGGCGCAAAATATTATCCGGCAACTGGCTCAGGGTGGCGATCATGCGACGCCAGGCGCGCGGATAGAGCATCGGGCCCAGGCCTTCCAGGACTAAAACCAGCGCCAGTGCCAGTGCCAGCCAGATCGTTGAATTCATTTTTAATCCTTATAAAAGAAAACCACCGCTCCGTTAAGAGCGGTGGTTTGAATACTCAAACGAGACTGAGTTTATCGCGTTGCGTTAGTCGGCGTCTTCATATAACGGAAGAAATCGCTGTCCGGGCTGAGCACCATCACATCCTGGTTGCTCTGGAAGCTATTCTCGTAAGCACGCAGGCTACGGATAAAGGCGTAGAAGTCTGGATCCTGGCTAAACGCATCGGCGAACAGTTTCGCGGCTTCCGCATCACCTTCACCACGCAGGATACGGCCCTGACGCTCAGATTCCGCCAGCGTCTTGGTCACTTCGTAATCCGCGGCCGCACGCAGTTTTTCCGCTTCTTCCTGACCCTGTGAACGGTGACGACGGGCTACCGCTTCACGCTCGGCGCGCATACGGTTGTAGATCGCCTCAGACACTTCCGCCGGCAGGTTGATCTGCTTAATACGCACATCCACCACTTCGATACCCAGCGCAGCCATACTGTTCGGGTTGATTACAGGCACTTTACCATTGGTTTCAGCCTGAACACGTTCCGCCGCTTTAGCAATTGCATCGTCCGCTGCTGGCGTTTCAACTTCGTCTTCCGTACCCGCGGTGCCGGAGTTCAGCGCATCGCGCACTTCCAGCGTCAGACGACCACGAGAGTCGGTCACGATATCTTTCACATCCAGACGACCAATTTCAGAACGCAGACGGTCAGAGAATTTACGTTTCAACAGCACTTCCGCCTGAGAAACATCACCGCCGCCCGTTGCCAGGAAGTAACGGCTGAAATCACTGATACGCCACTTGATATAGGAGTCAACGATCAGGTCTTTCTTCTCTTTGGTCACGAAACGGTCGGCCTGGTTATCCATGGTCTGGATACGCGCATCAAGCGTCTTCACTGACTGGATAAAAGGAACCTTGAAGTGCAGACCCGGCTCATAAATCACCGGACGCTTGTCACTGTCACGGACGACGCTGCTGAACTGGAACTTAATCCCGCGCTCGCCCTCTTTCACCACAAAGATAGAGGTATAAAGTACGACCAGTACGATGACAATAATCGCAATAACTGACTTACGCATCCTTATTCCCCCTGACGCTGGTAGTCGTTACGCTGCGCGTTAGCACGGCGTTGGTCCATAATGTCACCATCGTTCGAAGAAGGCGTGGTTGTTGCGCTGGAGCTACCGGACGATGCAGGTGGCAGACGCAGCAGGTTATTCGCACCGCTGTTGTCTTTTGCTGCCGGTGCAGAACCGCCTTTCAGCATCTGATCCAGCGGCAGTACCATCAGGTTTCCACCTTTGCTGTCGTTAACCAGCACTTTACGTGTATGGCTCAGCACTTTTTCCATGGTTTCGATATAGAGACGCTCGCGGGTAATTTCCGGAGCCGCTTTATATTCCGGCAGGATTTTCGCGAAACGTGCCACTTCACCCTGCGCTTCCAGGATGGTCTGGGTCTTATACGCGCGTGCTTCTTCAAGAATACGCTGCGCCTGACCGTTAGCACGTGGCTGAACTTCGTTGGCGTATGCTTCCGCTTCACGGATGTACTGCTGTTCGTTCTCACGCGCGGCAATCGCGTCATCAAACGCGGCTTTCACCTCTTCCGGCGGACGAGCAGCCTGGAAGTTGACGTCCAGCAGGGTGATACCCATGTTGTACGGACGAATGGTCTCTTCCAGCTCACGCTGGGTATCGCTACGAATAACGGTACGACCTTCAGTCAGAATGCGGTCCATGGTGTATTTACCGATCACGCCACGCAGGGCGCTGTCGGTCGCCTGACGCAGGCTGTCATCGGCACTGGTCACGCTAAACAGATAACGTTCTGGATCCGTAACACGATATTGCACGTTCATCTCAACGCGCACTACGTTCTCATCAGAGGTCAGCATCACGCCGGAAGCGGCCAGCTCACGCACCGACTCCACGTTCACTGCAGTGACGTCGTCAATGAAGGTCGGTTTCCAGTTCAGGCCCGGCTCAACCAGATGGCTGAACTTACCAAAACGGGTAACCACGCCGCGCTCGGCTTCTTTAATGGTGTAGAACCCGCTGGCTGCCCAGATGATGACCACGGCAGCGGCCACAATGCCCACGATGCGACCACCCATTTGCGGGCGCGGGCCCTGGGTAGAATTGCCACCCGAGCCAGACCCCTTTCCTCCACCAAGCCCACCAAGCTTCTTGCTTAGCTTGCGGAAGATATCATCCAGATCCGGCGGCCCCTGATCGCGACCACCTTTGTTGCCATTTCCCCCAGAGTTGCCGCCTTGATTATTGCTGCTTCCCCACGGGTCGCGGTCCTGTCCGTTATTACCGGGCTGATTCCACGCCATGTATATGCTCCATATTTGTTATGCAAGGGCGAATTATTCAGGCATCCCCTTTCCGATCAGACGATATAGTCGACCAGCGCAGGTTCTTGTTTACAGAGGCGACGCCAGTCAACGATCGGCATACGCACCTGCATCCCCACGCTGCCGTCATCCTCCATCCACTCTTTTTCTATCGCCTGAAGCTGATAAAACCGGCTGCGCAGCCTGCCTTCCTGTGGTGGCAGTCGCAGCGTGTGCTGGGCTACCTCACCGGAAAGACGTTCTGTCAAAGCCTGGAAAAGCAGTGGCACGCCAATACCGGTCTGGGCGGAAAGCCAGACCCGAATTGGTTTGTTCTCTTCATCACGATCGATACGCGGCTCAAAATCATCCAGCATGTCGATCTTGTTCATCACCAACAGCGTTGGGATCTCGTGGGCCTCGATCTCTTCGAGCACCACATTCACCGCGTCGATGTTTTCCTGCACGCGGACATCTGCAGCATCAATAACGTGCAGCAGCAGGGTCGCCTGACGCGTCTCCTGCAGGGTGGCTTTAAACGCGGCCACCAGATCATGCGGCAGGTGGCGGATAAACCCTACGGTATCCGCCAGCACGGTTTCACCCACATCCGCCACATCGATACGACGCAACGTTGGGTCCAGGGTCGCAAACAGCTGGTCTGCGGCATAGACCTGGGCCTCGGTAATCTGGTTAAACAGGGTGGATTTACCGGCGTTGGTATACCCCACCAGCGACACCGTCGGGATGTCGGCTTTCGTACGCGCCCGACGTCCCTGCTCACGCTGTTTCTCGACTCTTTCCAGACGAGAGAGGATCTGAGTAATACGGCCGCGCAGCAAACGGCGGTCGGTTTCGAGCTGGGTTTCACCCGGACCGCGCAAACCAATCCCGCCTTTTTGTCGTTCAAGGTGGGTCCAGCCACGTACAAGACGCGTGGCCAGATGGCGCAGCTGCGCCAGCTCAACCTGCAGCTTACCCTCGTGGGTACGTGCACGCTGAGCAAAAATATCTAAAATCAACCCCGTGCGATCGATAACACGGCATTCGCAAAGCGCTTCCAGGTTACGCTCCTGAGCCGGAGACAGCGCATGATCAAACAACACGACTGACGCACCGGTTGCTTTTACGGCATCCGCAATTTCTACTGCTTTACCTTCACCAACAAAATACTTTGGGTGCGGCGCTTTACGGCTACCGGTAATCACCTGCATTGCTTCGACACCGGCGGAAGAGACCAGAGATTCAAACTCCTGGAGGTCTTCCATATCTTTGTCTTGCGAAAAATAGATGTGTACCAGCACCGCCTGCTCACCGGCATCATAACGGTCAAACAAGCGTAAAACCCTCTAAAAATATCAGCGGGGAACGCAGGATCCCTGGCTCCCCGTGTGGATAACAGTGCGAAACCTTATTCGGTCTCGTCGCTGTCCTGCGCAGGAGCAGAAGAACCCTGCGCGTTGCTGCCATGATGGTAGTTACTACCAGTGCCGCCGCCAGCGTTATTGCTGTGATGAGATACCGGACGGGACGGAACAACAGTAGAAATAGCGTGCTTGTAGACCATCTGGCTGACCGTGTTTTTCAACAGGATCACGAACTGATCGAAAGACTCAATCTGACCTTGCAGCTTAATACCATTCACCAAATAAATAGAAACTGGAACACGTTCCCGACGCAATGCGTTCAGGAACGGATCTTGTAAAGATTGCCCCTTAGCCATTCTATCTTTTCCTTATATGCTTGTTTTGTACTTAGAACCTTGCGATTCTGAAAAATTGCGCACGATACGTCTCAATTGTACACATTCAGTGAGCGATATCACCAATAACCTCAATCACTTCGTTTAGCGCCTGTTGCGGTTTTTCGCTGTCTAACCAGTGAACCCCTTCCCAACCGCGCAACCAGGTGATCTGGCGCTTCGCTAACTGTCTCGTGGCGCAAACACCTCTATAAACCATTTCATCATATGAAATCTCGCCTTCAAGATATGACCACATCTGGCGGTATCCCACACAACGAACGGAAGGCATGTCCGTATGCAAATCTCCACGGGCAAATAACGCCCGCACTTCTGCTTCAAAATCTGAAGCCAACATCTGATGAAAACGCTGCTCAATTCGTTGATGGAGCAGTTCACGGCTCGCCGGGGCGATAGCGAACTGATGCACCTGATACGGCAGAGCGTCTCCTGACGTTTGCGTCAGTTCCGTTAAAGTTTTACCCGAAATGAAAAAAACTTCCAGTGCCCGGGAAAGCCTTTGCGGATCATTTGGATGGATCCGTGCTGCGGCAACCGGGTCAATCTCTGCCAGTTGCTGATGCAAAACGTCCCATCCCTGCTCTGCCGCCTGCTGTTCAATTTTTGCTCTTATTTCAGGGTCCGCCGATGGCAGAGGAGAGAGCCCCTCCAGCAACGCCTTGAAATAGAGCATGGTGCCGCCAACCAACAGCGGTATACGTCCCGCCGCCGTTATCTCGGCCATCTCGGCTAAGGCATCGCGGCGAAAATCCGCTGCGGAGTAGGCCTGCGCCGGGTCGAGAATGTCCAGCAAACGATGCGGAGCCGCGCGCAGTTCGGCTGCGTCGGGCTTCGCCGTGCCAATGTCCATTCCTCGGTAGATGAGGGCAGAATCGACACTAATCAACTCTACGGGCAAAACTTTACGTAGCTCAATGGCTAACGCCGTTTTGCCGGAGGCCGTAGGGCCCATCAAAAAAATCGCCTTAGGCAGGCTCGCCTTACTGACATCAATCATCTTTAAGGGCAGTCATCGCCGTTTGTAAATCAACAGGTTGTAATAATCCACCCGGCGGTGCTTTCACCAGATGCGGGCAAAGGCGTTCCACCTCTGCCAGCACGCTAATCGCCTGTGCCATACTCCACGGCGTATGTTCGCTGGCCAAATGGCGGGCGATCCACTGCGCGGTGTTGGCGGCATCAAACGTTGTTTGTTGCGCCAGGTAGCCTATCAGTTCAGGAATCAAGTTTTGTAAATTTTGTTGGCGTAAGGGTAAAGGCACTGCGCGAATTGTCACATGCTGTGATTCCAGTACCATTTCAATCCCCATCTGCGCCAGTTGGGCCTCTGCGCGCTGCAGTACCCTTGTTTCTTCAGTGGATATTTTTAGTCGAACCGGGATCAAAAGCGGTTGCGCACAAGCCGCGTTTTCTCCCGGGGTCAGTTGCACCTGTTTTAGCCAGCGTTCTGCAACCGGCAGGGCCAGGAGCATGAGCTTGCCCTCGCGTTCGAGTAACGCCATATCCGGCGCAATAATCGTCAGCACCCGGCCAAAGCTTTGACTATGCCCTTCCAGCGAAGGCGCTTGTACCTCACTGTGCTCTTTACGCGTGACTGCGGGGGTTTCCAGCAGTTTACGGTACAACGCCCCCTGCTGCTTTTGATAGCCGGGCTGAGCGTTGGGATAGTTCGCACCGGTGGGTCGCGGCGCGCTTCCTGCCGACGAGAAACGTGGCGCTTCCGGTTCACGCGCGAAAGCTGGCTCGGCAAAATGGTTACGCCCCGCCGCAACACGGTTTTCCGGTATTGGACGCGGAGCGGGCTCTTCTTTTTCCAGCGGCAGCGTGGGTTCAACCTGCTGCTGCAAAACGCTCAACACGCCCTGATAGATGAAATCGTGCACCAGCCGCGACTGATGGAACCGAACTTCATGCTTGGCAGGATGGACGTTAACATCAACCTGATGCGGGTCGATTTCCAGATAAAGCACAAACGCAGGCTGCTGATCCGCGCCGAGCTTATCTTCACAGGCCTGACGAATGGCGTGGTTGATCAGACGGTCGCGCATCATGCGGCCGTTTACGTAGCAATACTGGATCTCCGCGAAGGCGGCGCTGCTGGCGTTCGGGTCGGCAACCCAACCGCGTAAGGCCAAATCACCGTGCTGCCATTCAATGGCCAGCGCCTGTTCCAGAAACGGCATACCGCAGATTGCCCCCAGACGACGCTCTTTCTGCCCGCCCTCCGCTACTGCGCGGTACTGGCGCATCACCTTGCCGTTGTGGCTGAGGTTGATGGTGACATCGAAACGCGCCAGCGCGATACGGCGGATAATCTCATCGATATGACCGAATTCGGTCTTCTCGGTGCGCATAAACTTACGGCGGGCGGGAGTGTTGTAGAAGAGATCCAATACTTCGAGCGTCGTGCCAACAGGATGCGCCGCAGGTTTAATCGTGACGTCCATATCGCGCCCTTCGGCATAGGCCTGCCAGGCTTCCTGCTGTTCGGCCGTACGGGAGGTTAGCGTTAAACGGGAAACCGAGCTGATACTGGCCAGCGCCTCGCCTCGAAACCCGAGGCTGATGATCGCTTCCAGGTCGTCCAGAGAGGCGATTTTACTGGTCGCGTGACGCGCCAGCGCCAGCGCCAGCTCCTCTTTTTTGATACCGCACCCGTTATCCCGAATGCGAATCAGCTTTGCGCCACCACGTTCGATATCAATATCGATGCGGGTGGCTCCCGCATCAAGACTGTTTTCGACCAGCTCCTTCACCACCGACGCAGGGCGCTCCACCACCTCACCGGCGGCGATTTGGTTCGCAAGCTGCGGCGGTAGAACCTGAATCGGCATGAATTCTCCTTAGTTGGTCGCGGTCATCTCACCCGGCAGCACGGCGCTGGCCGTCTGGGCTGCACCGCCCTGCGGCGCAGACTGCAGCGGATGAGCCTCAAAATATTTACGCAGACCGTTATAAATCGCTTCGGCAATTTGCTGCTGATAGCTGTCGCTGCCCAGCAAACGCTCTTCGCTGTTATTACTGATAAAGCCCGTTTCCACGAGGATCGATGGAATGTCCGGCGAACGCAGAACCCCAAGGCTCGCATGCTCCGGACGGCGTTTATGCAATGCCCCGATGCCTTGCAGCTGATTCAGTACGTTGGTGGCGACATCATACCCGACGCGCTGAGAATGACCGAACTGTAAATCGAGCACCGCCTGGCTGAGATACGGGTCAGACTGGCTGTTGGCCAGCACATCGCCCGCACCACCCAACAGTTCGGACTGCTTCTCATGCTCTTCAAGCCAGTTAGCCATTTCACTGTTCGCCCGACGGTTTGACAGCACCCACACCGATGCCCCTGTGGCGTTACGGTTTGGCGCGGCATCCGCATGAATGGAGACCAGGAAGTTAGCATTTTGCTTACGCGCCACGTCTGAGCGTCCCATCACGGAGATAAAGTAATCGCCGTCACGGGTCAATACGCCTTTAAACATCGGGTCATCGTTCAACAGCGTCCGTAGCTTACGGGCAATGGCGATGGTCACGTTTTTCTCACGCGTACCACCTGGACCAATTGCACCAGGATCCTGCCCGCCATGACCGGCATCAATGGCGATAATCACTTTATCACCGCTGACCACACGACGCGCGCTGGCCGCCGGGCGCGTCACGGTATTACTGCTGGTGACGCCGGTGATGCGATCGTTGTCGGTTTTAAACGGATTCCGCGCAGGTTCAGACGGGCGCGGGGTATAAACCGGCTCTTCCACCCGTTTCGCCACAACCGGTGGCGGTGGCGCATCGGCATTGATGGTAAAGACCACCGTATAATTCGCGCCGTTTTGCTGCTTCACCGCCCGCGTTTTACCCTTTTCGGTCAGATCGACCACCAGGCGCAATGACTGACTATCTTTTGGCGTACCGGAACGAATACTTTTGACCAGGTTGTTACCGCTGAACTGCAAGGGCAACCCCTGGATCACACCCGTCTGTTTGATATCCAGCGCCACGCTGCGGCTGTCTGGTTGAGAAAAAGCATATTCAGGGTCGCCCATAAAACTGAACGTGATTCGGGCCTGACTCTCCCCGTTCGACACCTGAATATCCGAGAGGCTTGCCGCACCAGCCTGCGCGCACAGCAGCACCGTGGCAGCCAATAACCAACCTTTAACGCGATTTATCATCCCGTCATCCCTACGCTCAACCGGCTAAACGCGCCAGTAAGGAACTGCCTGATGAGGAAACAGCACTGATGCGCGCCTCACGCCCTTGTGCCTGGTAATCTAAGTGAATTTCGACATCCGGGTCAGGCAACACACCCGCACCTTGTTGCGGCCACTCCACCAGGCAGATGGCATCATTGGCAAAATAATCACGGATCCCCATAAATTCCAGCTCCTCAGGATCCGCAAGTCGGTATAAATCGAAGTGATACACCATGAGATTTTCAAGAGTGTACGGTTCTACCAGCGTGTAGGTTGGGCTTTTCACATTCCCATTATGGCCTAACGCCTGCAAAAAACCCCGGCTGAAGGTGGTTTTACCCGCACCTAAATCACCATAAAGATAAATGACAGTCGCCCCCTGACAGGCCTGCGCCACGCGCTTGCCGAGTTCTAAAGTGGCTTGTTCATCAGGTAAAGGAATCGCTCGATTAGTCATTTTCTACGTCAATCACATCCGGGTTAACAACACGCCGCAGCGTGCAAAAAAGATCGGTGGCCAGCATACCGCGTGTGCCATACCGTGCAGCCAGGCTGTCAGCCGCCGCACCGTGAGCCACGCAGCCGGCACAGGCTGCATCATAAAGGGGAAGTTTCTGCCCGAGCAATGCGCCGATGATACCTGAAAGCACATCGCCCATTCCGCCACTCGCCATGCCCGCATTTCCGGCATCAATAATGCCCAGTGCCTCATCGCTTGCGATGACGGTTCCCGCCCCTTTGAGAACGGCAACACCTCCGTAACGTTTTACCAGACGGCGAGCAGAAAGTAAGCGATCGCTTTCAATTTCTGCCACGCTGCAGTTAAGCAGCCGCGCGGCTTCGCCGGGGTGTGGCGTCAGGATGCGATTGTGACGCTTATCCGGGTTGATTGCCAGAAGGTTCAGCGCATCGGCATCCCAGAGCATCGGTTTACGAAAATTCTCGACCTTTTGCAGCGCCTGCTTACCCCAGGCCTGTTGCCCGAGTCCCGGGCCAATCACCACCACATCCGCCCACTCAAGACTCTCTTCAAGGGTCTGCGGCGTAAGCTCATGCACCATCAGCTCTGGTCGGGCCGTAATAATGGGCGGGATATTTTCACTGCGCGTCAGCACCCGGACCAGCCCCGCGCCGCTGCGCAACGCAGCTTCCCCCGTCATCCGGATAGCGCCGGCCGTGCCGTGATCGCCGCCAATGATGACCAGCCTGCCGTGGTCGCCCTTGTGCGACGTTGGCCGACGCGGCGGCAGCCAGTGGCTAAGTTGAGTAGCATCAAAGCGGGAAAGGTGTGTCTCCTGCCCGGCAAGCCAGCTCTCCAGCCCCAGGGCGTTATGGTGCAACGAGCCCACCACATCCCTCGCTTTCCCGGTGAGTAACCCGGGCTTCAGGGCAATAAACGTGACGGTATGCGCGGCCTGGATCACCGCTCCTGGCGTCGCACCGGTTTCCGCCATCAGACCAGAGGGAATATCCAGTGCCACCACCGGCGCGGTATGGGCATTGGCGCGCGCAATCAGAGCTGCTACGTTATCACGGGGCGCACTACGTAACCCGGTGCCCAGCAGACCATCAATAATGAGATCAACATCCTCTGGCCAGACGATATCGGATGCATGAATCACTCCGCCTGCATTCAGCCAGGCTTCCCGCGCGGCGCTGGCTTCTTCCGGCAGCGGCTTATCGCTCTCCAGCGCCAGTAACGTAACGCGGAGACCTGCCGCGACCGCCAGCCGGGCGACAACGTAACCATCGCCGCCGTTATTGCCGTGTCCGCATAAAATGAGCCAGTGGCCGGATTGCGGATACGCACTACGAGCAATGTTGAATGCCGCCTCGCCCGCCCGTTGCATGAGCTCATAAAGGGTAATGCCAAGACTGTCCGCGGCCTCTTTTTCGGCGCGTCTGAGGTCATCCGCATGCCAGATGGAATGTGGTATACTTGCGGGGTTTTTCTTCACAGTATGGTCCGTCATGTCACAGCCCCTCGATCTCAATCAGTTAGCGCAAAAAATAAAACAGTGGGGTGCTGAACTGGGCTTCCAGAAGGTGGGGATCACCGACACCGATCTCTCCGCCAGCGAGCCAAAACTGCAGGCCTGGCTGGATAAACAATACCACGGCGAAATGGAGTGGATGGCGCGTCATGGCATGATGCGGGCCCGTCCACACGAGCTGTTGCCGGGTACGTTACGCGTTATCAGCGTACGCATGAATTATCTTCCCGCCAACGCGGCTTTTGCGCGTACGTTAAAAAATCCCTCTCTCGGTTACGTTAGCCGGTATGCCCTGGGGCGTGATTACCATAAGCTTCTGCGTAACCGACTAAAAAAACTCGGCGAAACTATTCAGCAGCACTGTGTTTCGCTGAATTTTAGACCGTTTGTCGACTCCGCGCCTGTTCTTGAGCGCCCTATCGCTGAAAAAGCCGGGCTTGGCTGGACTGGTAAGCACTCACTTATTCTGAGCCGCGACGCAGGATCGTTCTTTTTCCTGGGTGAACTGCTGATTGATTTACCGCTGCCGGTAGACGGCCCGGTAGAAGAAGGTTGTGGGCACTGCGTGGCCTGTATGACTATCTGCCCGACGGGCGCTATCGTTGAGCCCTATACGGTGGATGCCCGACGCTGCATCTCTTACCTCACCATCGAACTGGAAGGGGCGATCCCTGAAGAATTCCGGCCGCTTATCGGCAATCGCATCTACGGCTGCGACGACTGCCAGTTAATTTGCCCGTGGAACCGCTATTCGCAGCTCACGGACGAAGAGGATTTTAGCCCGCGTAAGGCGCTGCATGCGCCACAGCTCATTGAACTGTTCGCCTGGAGTGAAGCCTGGTTCCTGAAAGTGACGGAAGGTTCGGCCATTCGCCGTATTGGCCATCTTCGCTGGCTGCGTAATGTCGCCGTTGCGCTGGGGAATGCCCCGTGGGATGAAGCGAATATCCGGGCGCTTGAGAGCCGTAGAGGTGAGCACCCACTTCTCGACGAACACATAGAATGGGCGATTGCGCAGCAAATCGAGAAGCGAAATGCCTGCGTGGTTGAGGTACAACCACCGCAAAAACAACGCCTGGTGAGGGTGATAGAAAAAGGGCTTCCGCGGGATGCGTGAACTATTCACAGCCTGTGAATAAAATTACAAACTCAAGCAGCATCAGGGCTGGAGATGAGGTCAAGTGATCTCAATAACATTTTGAAATCAAATTTTCCCAAGCATATACAGCAAGTTACAGAGATACTATTCACCCTGCTAACTTTTCACACGGTTTCGGTCATACCCAAAATCTGTGGATAACTCTGTTTACAAGAGTATTTCGGAAGTAATAGAAAACGTCCCCAACGCATCTTATCGCTGTGGATATTTTTGATATCAAGAAGAATTTGGAGCGGGAAACGAGACTCGAACTCGCGACCCCGACCTTGGCAAGGTCGTGCTCTACCAACTGAGCTATTCCCGCTTGGGCGTTCTGAAGCTGTACGTATCTTGCGATACTTTCAAATTTTGGAGCGGGAAACGAGACTCGAACTCGCGACCCCGACCTTGGCAAGGTCGTGCTCTACCAACTGAGCTATTCCCGCTTGGGTGTTCTGGTGCTGGCGTATCTTGCGATACTTTTCAAATTTTGGAGCGGGAAACGAGACTCGAACTCGCGACCCCGACCTTGGCAAGGTCGTGCTCTACCAACTGAGCTATTCCCGCAAATTTGTACTGCTTTTGTTGCTGTCGTAACGCGTATTTCTCTGTCGTTACGGGAGGCGCATTATACGAGAAATCCTTTTAGCTGCAACCCCCCTCAACGCGATTTTTTCGAAAATCAGTTCAAGTGCTTATTTAATCGGCAAGCTGAACAATTTAACGACAAAAACCCGGCCACGCAAGGCGCCAGGTCTCAAAATCACAGCTTAATAAAGTTTTCGCGATAGTACGCCAGCTCCGCGACGGACTCACGGATATCGTCCATCGCCTGATGCGTACCCTGCTTTTTAAAGCCATCGAGGATTTCGGGTTTCCAGCGGCGCGCCAGCTCTTTAAGGGTGCTCACGTCCAGATAACGGTAGTGGAAGTAAGATTCCAGCTCCGGCATGTACTTAAACAGGAAACGACGATCCTGGCCAATGCTATTACCACAGATAGGGGATTTGCCCGCCGGGACCCACTGTTTCAGAAACTCAAGCGTCGCCAGCTCCGCCTCGCGGTCGCCCATCGTGCTCGCTTTCACCCGTTCAACCAGCCCGCTGCCGGTGTGGGTACGCACGTTCCACTCATCCATCAACGCCAGCTGATCGTCGGACTGGTGCACCGCAATGGTTGGCCCTTCCGCCAGAATATTAAGGTTTGCATCGGTGACCAGCGTGGCAATCTCAATAATGCGATCGCGCTCGGGATCCAGCCCGGTCATTTCAAGATCGATCCAAATCAGGTTGTTTTCATCCGCGCTCATGTTATTTTCCACCCTTCTCGCATAACCGGCTGTAGCAGGTTAACTAGTATTAATTAGAGTGTATCATAGAGGTTTTGCCCCTTACGGGCGACCAGGAGCCAGCGCGATTGAGTAAAAATAAACTCTCCAAAGGGCAGCAGCGCCGCGTGAATGCCAATCACCAGCGCCGTCTTAAAACCACTTCGGAGAAGGTCGATTACGACGACAACCTGTTTGGTGAGCCGACGGAAGGCGTCGTCATCAGCCGTTTCGGTATGCATGCCGACGTGGAATCCGCCGACGGTGAGATCCACCGTTGCAACATTCGACGAACTATTCGTTCGCTGGTTACCGGCGATCGCGTTGTCTGGCGTCCAGGTAAAGAGGCGGCGGAAGGCGTAACGGTCAAAGGTATCGTTGAAGCGGTTCACGAGCGCACGTCGGTACTTACCCGTCCCGATTTCTACGACGGGGTAAAACCCATTGCCGCCAATATCAACCAGATCGTCATCGTCTCGGCGATTTTGCCCGAGCTGTCGCTCAATATTATCGACCGCTACCTTGTTGCCTGCGAAACGTTACAGGTTGAGCCAATCATTGTTCTGAACAAGATCGATCTGCTGGATGATGAAGGTATGGACTTCGTGAATGAGCAGATGGATATCTACCGCAAGATCGGTTATCGCGTGCTGATGGTCTCCAGCTACACCAAAGATGGCCTGAAACCCTTGGAAGAAGCGCTGACCGGGCGCATCAGTATCTTTGCGGGTCAGTCCGGCGTGGGGAAATCCAGCCTGCTGAATAATCTTCTCGGTCTCCAGCAAGAAATTCTGACTAACGATGTCTCTGATGTCTCGGGCCTGGGCCAGCACACCACTACCGCTTCTCGTCTCTACCACTTCCCGCATGGCGGCGATGTGATTGACTCTCCGGGCGTGCGCGAATTCGGTTTGTGGCACCTTGAGCCGGAACAAATCTTCAACGGATTTGTCGAATTCCATGATTATTTAGGGGCTTGCAAATACCGGGACTGTAAACACGATAATGACCCGGGCTGTGCCATCCGCGAAGCGGTCGAGAAAGGTGAGATTGCGGAGACCCGCTTTGATAACTACCACCGCATTCTTGAGAGCATGGATCAGGTAAAAACGCGTAAAAACTTTTCTGATTCTGATAACTGACAACTAAGCTAAGCATCGCTAAAATCGTCCCCTTTTTTCAGGTTCCGGCTGATTACAGCCGGATCAGGAACGACAAAAAATGGCCTGGAGGCTACCTTGTTAAACGCATTTAAACTTTCGCTTCAATACATTCTGCCAAAACTGTGGCTCACTCGCCTGGCGGGCTGGGGCGCGAGCAAACGAGCGGGCTGGCTGACCAAACTGGTCATCGACCTTTTCGTAAAATATTACAAGGTCGACATGAAAGAGGCGCAGAAGCCAGATACCGCCAGCTATCGCACCTTCAACGAATTCTTCGTGCGCCCACTGCGCGACGAAGTCCGCCCGGTTGATACCGATCCTAACGTGCTGGTCATGCCTGCGGATGGCGTGATTAGCCAGTTGGGTAACATCGAAGACGACAAAATCCTGCAGGCAAAAGGCCACAACTACAGCCTTGAAGCGCTGCTGGCGGGTAACTACCTGATGGCGGATCTGTTCCGCAACGGTACCTTCGCCACCACCTATCTCTCTCCGCGTGACTATCACCGCGTGCACATGCCGTGCAACGGGATCCTGCGTGAAATGATCTACGTGCCGGGCGATCTGTTCTCCGTGAACCACCTGACCGCGCAAAACGTTCCCAACCTGTTCGCGCGTAACGAACGCGTCATCTGCCTGTTTGATACTGAGTTTGGCCCAATGGCGCAGATTCTGGTGGGTGCAACGATTGTCGGCAGCATCGAAACGGTCTGGGCTGGAACCATCACCCCACCACGTGAAGGCGTGATCAAACGCTGGACCTGGCCTGCCGGTGAAGAAGAAGGCGCAGTCGCTCTGCTGAAAGGCCAGGAGATGGGTCGCTTCAAGCTGGGTTCCACGGTTATCAACCTCTTTGCCCCTGGCAAAGTGAAGCTGGCTGAACAGCTCCAGAGCCTGTCAGTCACCAAACTCGGCCAGCCGCTGGCGGTCTCGACTGAACCTTTCGTGACGCCGGATGCAGAGCCTGCACCGCTCCCGGAAGAAGAGATCAAGGCCGAACTTGACGCCAGCCCGCTGGTTGACGACAAAAAAGACGAAGGCTAACAACAGAAGGAACGCTGACGTGCGCCCGATTATCGTACTACTGATGGCCTGGTGCCTCAGCATGGGGGCGTACGCAGCGACAGCCCCCGACGCAAAACAGATAACCCAGGAACTGGAGCAGGCGAAAGCGGCAAAACCCGCTCAGCCAGAGACCGTTGAGTCGCTCCAGTCTGCACTGAATGCGCTTGAGGAGCGGAAAGGCTCCCTTGAGCGCGCTCAGCAATATCAGCAGGTTATCGACAACTTCCCCAAACTCTCGCAAACGCTACGCAATCAGTTGAGCAATCTGCGCGATGAACCGCGCGATGTGCCTGCTGGCATGACCTCTGACGCGTTGAATCAGGAGATCCTGCAGGTTAGCAGTCAGCTTCTGGAAAAGAGTCGTCTGGCACAGCAGGAGCAGGAACGCGCACGTGAAATCGCCGACTCGCTGAGCCAGCTTCCGCAACAGCAAACCGATGCCCGCCGTCAGCTCAACGAGGTTGAGCGCCGTATCGGTACCCAAACGGGTAACACACCGCAGAACCAGGCGCAAAATCTGTCGCTTCAGGCTGAATCAGCCAGACTTAAAGCACTGGTCGATGAACTGGAGCTGGCGCAGCTCTCGGCAAACAACCGCCAGGAGCTGTCGCGGATGCGCTCCGAACTGGCGCAAAAGCAGAGCGAACAGCTCGATGCTTACCTGCAGGCTTTACGTAATCAACTTAACAGCCAGCGCCAGCGTGAAGCCGAGCGCGCGCTGGAAAGCACCGAGCTGCTGGCAGAAAACAGCGATAACCTGCCAGCGGGCATCGTTGACCAGTTTAAGGTTAACCGTGAACTCTCTGCTGCACTGAATCAGCAGGCGCAGCGTATGGATCTGGTGGCGTCCCAGCAACGTCAGGCCACCAATCAAACCCTTCAGGTTCGCCAGGCGCTCAACACCCTGCGCGAGCAGTCTCAGTGGCTGGGCTCGTCCAACCTGCTGGGAGAGGCATTACGCGCCCAGGTTTCACGCCTGCCAGAGATGCCAAAACCGCAGCAGCTGGATACCGAGATGGCGCAGCTGCGTGTTCAACGCCTGCACTATGAAGACCTTCTCAATAAACAGCCGCAAATCCGCCAGATCCGTCAGGCCGATGGGCAGCCTCTCACCAGCGAGCAAAATCGTATTCTGGAAGCCCAGTTGCGGACCCAGCGCGAGCTGCTGAACTCCCTGTTACAGGGCGGGGATACGCTGATTCTGGAGCTGACCAAGCTGAAGGTCTCCAACAGTCAGCTGGAAGATGCGCTGAAAGAGGTGAACGAGGCAACGCACCGTTATCTCTTCTGGACCTCTGACGTGCGCCCAATGACCTTCTCATGGCCAATCGAGATCGTTCAGGATCTGCGCCGTTTGATCTCGCTGGATACCTTTAGCCAGCTTGGAAAAGCCAGCGTGATGATGCTCACCAGCAAAGAGACCATTTTCCCTCTTCTGGGCGCGTTGATTCTGGTGGGCTTTAGCATTTACTCACGCAGACACTTCACCCGCTTCCTGGAACGCTCCAGCGCCCGGGTGGGTAAGGTTACGCAGGATCACTTCTGGCTGACGCTGCGTACCGTGTTCTGGTCAATACTTGTCGCCTCGCCGCTGCCGGTCCTGTGGATGACGCTCGGTTATGGCCTGCGGGAGGCCTGGCCCTACCCGCTCGCGGTCGCCATTGGCGATGGCGTGACCGCTACCGTCCCCCTGCTGTGGGTAGTGATGATTTGCGCCACGTTTGCGCGACCGAATGGTCTGTTCATTGCTCACTTTGGCTGGCCGCGTAACCGCGTGGCGCGCGCCATGCGTTACTACCTGATGAGCATCGGGCTGATTGTGCCGCTAATTATGGCACTGATCATGTTTGATAATCTCAATGACCGGGAGTTTTCGGGCTCGCTGGGCCGTCTCTGCTTTATGTTGATATGCGGTGCGCTGGCCATCGTCACGCTCAGCCTGAAACGGGCTGGTATACCGCTCTATCTGGATAAAACCGGCAGCGGCGACAACATGTTCAACCGCATGCTCTGGAACCTGCTGCTGTGCGCCCCCCTGGTTGCCATGCTGGCAGCGGCGGTGGGTTACCTGGCGACCTCGCAGGCACTGCTGGCGCGACTGGAAACCTCCGTTGCCATCTGGTTCCTGCTGCTGGTGATCTATCACGTCATCCGCCGGGGGATGTTGATCCAGCGACGCCGTCTGGCGTTTGACCGCGCCAAGCACCGTCGGGCAGAGATCCTCGCCCAGCGTGCGCGGGGCGAGGATGAGCCAAACCACGTCAACAGCACCGAAGGCACGATAGATGCGGACGAGGTTGAGCTGGATCTCGACGCAATCAGCACCCAGTCTCTGCGTCTGGTACGCTCCATCCTGATGCTGATTGCGCTGCTGTCGGTGATCTTCCTGTGGTCAGAAATCCACTCCGCGTTTGGTTTCCTGGAGAACATCTCGCTATGGGATGTGACGTCCACGGTACAGGGTGTGGAGAGCCTGGAGCCCATAACCTTAGGTGCGGTACTGATTGCCATTCTGGTGTTGATCATCACCACGCAGCTGGTGCGTAATTTCCCGGCACTGCTGGAGCTGGCGCTGTTGCAGCACCTGGATTTAACTCCTGGTACGGGCTATGCCATTACCACCATCACCAAATACCTGATTCTGCTCTTTGGCGGGATGGTTGGATTCTCCATGATTGGTATTGAGTGGTCTAAATTGCAGTGGCTGGTTGCCGCGCTGACGTTTGGTCTGGGCTTTGGCATGCAGGAGATTTTCGCTAACTTTGTGTCCGGCCTGATTATCCTGTTTGAAAAACCGATTCGTATTGGCGATACGGTGACGATCCGCGATCTGACAGGCAGCATCACCAAAATCAACACTCGCGCCACCACGATCAGCGACTGGGATCGCAAAGAGATCATCGTGCCCAACAAGGCGTTTATCACCGAGCAGTTTATCAACTGGTCGCTGTCAGACTCCGTCACGCGTGTGGTGCTGACGGTACCGGCGCCCTCGGATGCCAACAGTGAAGAGGTCACACAGATCCTCTACACCGCCGCCGAACGCTGCACGCTGGTCCTTGATAACCCGGCGCCGGAAGTGTTCCTGGTCGATCTCCAGCAGGGTATCCAGATTTTCGAATTGCGTATTTACGCCGCCGAAATGGGGCACCGTATGCCGCTGCGCCATGAGATCCACCAGTTGATTCTGGCTGGCTTCCGTGAGCACGGTATTGATATGCCGTTCCCACCGTTCCAGATGCGTCTGGAAAGCCTGGACGGACTTAAGACAGGAAAAACATTAACCTCTGCGGCGCGTAAACGCCCGGCGGGGAGTTTGTAAGCCAGCCAGTACCCCCTCTCCCGTGGGAGAGGGGGTACTGCCGTCAGGCTCGATCGACGGTAAAAGCAATCACATCGCCCAGCTGTTCTGCGCCCAGCGCCAGCATCACCAGACGATCCACACCCAACGCCACGCCAGAACAATCCGGCAGACCCGCTTTCAGGGCCTCCAGCAGGTTAGTATCAATAGGCTGCTGCGGCAGACCGCGCGCGGCGCGCTTGCGGTTATCCTGCTCAAAACGCTGCTGCTGTTCGCGGGCGTCGGTCAGTTCGTGGAAGCCATTCGCCAGCTCAATGCCCTTGTAATAGACCTCAAAACGCTCCGCCACGCGGTGATCTTCAGTGCTGATCTGCGCCAGAGAAGCCTGGCTTGCCGGGAAGTGGTAGACGAAAGTCGGACGATCTTTGCCAATCTGCGGTTCAACCCCAAAGGTGAAGAGCAGTTGCAGCAGCGTGTCGCGATCTTCTTCAGTATCCGCCACGTTGCTCAGATCCAGTTTTGCCGCGACTTCGCGCAGCTGGGTTTTGTCCGCTGACAGTGGATCAATTTCCAGATAACGCTGGAAAGCCTGC
Source organism: Enterobacter cloacae complex sp. 277I4 (assembly GCF_050031465.1). Classification (NCBI taxonomy): domain Bacteria; kingdom Pseudomonadati; phylum Pseudomonadota; class Gammaproteobacteria; order Enterobacterales; family Enterobacteriaceae; genus Enterobacter; species Enterobacter cloacae complex sp. 277I4. The sequence goes on along the minus strand of NZ_JBLGWC010000001.1, from coordinate 433,481 downwards.
TGATAAGAGAGCGTTTCCGCTTCTGAGCAGTCGAGAACCTGCTGCAGCAGATCGTCTACCTCGTTCATCAGGCGGTACATATCGTAATGTGGACGGTACCACTCCAGCATGGTGAATTCCGGATTATGGTGACGCCCCATCTCTTCATTACGGAAACTGCGGCACAACTGATACACCGGGCCACACCCTGCCGCCAGCAGGCGTTTCATATGGTATTCCGGGCTGGTCATCAGCCAGAGGTTCATGCCCTGTGAATGGCCGGGGCCAACAAAACGGGTTTCAAACGGCACCAGATGAATATCCGTTACCGTAGCCTGACTCATGCACGGCGTTTCCACCTCAAGGACTCCGCGGTCGGCAAAGAAGCGGCGGATCTCCGCCATAATTGCAGCGCGTTTCAGCAGATTGGGGATGGATGCGCTCGGCTGCCAGGTGGCCGTTTCGCTCATGGGTAATTCTCCGATTTCAGACAAGGGCACGAAGTCTACTCGTTAGCACGGACAGAGACAAATTTTGCGCAATAAAAATCGCATTTCATTTAGGGCAACTATCACGTGACGGAATTCATCATTCACGATGATAAATCACCGCACAGAACAGCAAAAAAATCGAACACGTCAAATTTCCCTGCCGTTCGCGCGGTTATACTTCTTTACCCATAAAGGAGCAGTGGAAACGCTTTCGCAATCGTCCTTGCGGACAGGTGGGCTACCTTTAGTTTATCGCGTTGCGAAATAACAAAAATCTGGAGGAATGTCGTGCAAACTTTTCAAGCCGATCTTGCCGTAATAGGCGCTGGCGGAGCGGGATTACGTGCTGCGATTGCTGCAGCACAGGCTAATCCCAACGCTAAAATCGCACTGATTTCAAAAGTCTATCCGATGCGCAGCCACACGGTTGCCGCAGAAGGAGGATCCGCCGCCGTTGCGCAGGATCATGACAGCTTCGAATACCATTTCCACGACACGGTTGCAGGGGGCGACTGGCTTTGCGAACAGGATGTCGTTGACTACTTTGTACATCACTGTCCAACGGAAATGACCCAGCTTGAACAGTGGGGCTGCCCGTGGAGCCGCCGTCCGGACGGCAGCGTCAACGTTCGTCGCTTCGGCGGAATGAAAATAGAACGCACCTGGTTTGCCGCTGATAAGACCGGCTTCCATATGCTGCACACCCTGTTCCAGACCTCCCTTCAGTTCCCACAAATCCAGCGTTTTGACGAACATTTTGTCCTCGATATTCTGGTCGATGACGGTCACGCGCGTGGTCTGGTGGCGATGAACATGATGGAAGGCACGCTCGTGCAGATCCGCGCTAACGCGGTGGTGATGGCAACGGGCGGCGCGGGCCGGGTTTACCGCTACAACACCAACGGCGGCATCGTCACCGGTGACGGTATGGGCATGGCGCTCAGCCACGGCGTACCGCTGCGCGATATGGAATTTGTCCAGTATCACCCTACCGGCCTGCCGGGTTCCGGCATTCTGATGACGGAAGGCTGCCGCGGCGAAGGCGGTATTCTGGTCAACAAGAATGGCTACCGTTATCTGCAGGATTACGGCATGGGCCCGGAAACGCCGCTCGGTGAGCCGAAAAACAAATACATGGAACTCGGCCCGCGCGACAAAGTGTCTCAGGCCTTCTGGCATGAGTGGCGCAAAGGCAACACGATCTCCACGCCGCGTGGCGATGTGGTCTACCTCGATCTGCGTCACCTCGGCGAGAAGAAACTGCTGGAACGTCTGCCGTTTATCTGTGAGCTGGCAAAAGCCTACGTGGGTGTCGACCCGGTGAAAGAGCCGATTCCGGTACGCCCAACAGCGCACTACACCATGGGTGGGATCGAAACCGACCAGCAGTGTGAAACGCGCATCAAAGGGTTGTTCGCCGTCGGCGAATGCTCCTCTGTCGGCCTGCACGGTGCCAACCGTCTCGGGTCAAACTCGCTGGCGGAGCTGGTTGTCTTTGGCCGCATGGCGGGCGAACGCGCAATGGAGCGTGCCGCAACGGCGGGCGAAGCCAACGGCGCAGCACTGGACGCGCAGGTCGCTGACGTTGAGAAACGGCTGAAGGATCTGGTCAACCAGGAAGGCAACGAAAACTGGTCGAAAATCCGCGACGAAATGGGCATGTCGATGGAAGAGGGCTGCGGTATCTACCGTACACCAGAGCTGATGCAGAAAACTGTCGATAAGCTGGCGGAACTGCAGGAGCGTTTCAAACGCGTGCGCATCACCGACACCTCCAGCGTGTTCAACACCGACCTGCTTTATACCATCGAGCTCGGTCACGGCCTGAACGTCGCGGAATGTATGGCGCACTCTGCGCTGGCACGCAAAGAGTCACGCGGGGCACATCAGCGTCTTGATGAGGGCTGCACCGAGCGTGACGACGTCAATTTCCTGAAACACACCCTCGCCTGGCGCGACGCGGATGGCACCACTCGTCTGGACTACAGCGACGTGAAGATCACAACGCTGCCACCGGCTAAACGCGTTTACGGCGCAGAAGCAGAAGCCGCCGAGAAGAAGGAGAAGGCGAATGGCTGAGATGCAAACACTGAAAGTTGAAGTGGTGCGCTACAACCCGGAAGTGGACACCGCGCCACACAGCGCTTTCTATGAAGTGCCCTATGACGAGCAAACCTCTCTGCTGGATGCGCTCGGCTATATCAAGGATAACCTGGCACCGGACCTGAGCTACCGCTGGTCCTGCCGCATGGCCATCTGCGGCTCCTGCGGCATGATGGTGAACAAAGTACCGAAACTGGCCTGTAAAACCTTCCTGCGTGATTACACCAAAGGCATCAAGGTTGAAGCGCTGGGCAACTTCCCGATTGAGCGCGATCTGGTGGTCGATATGACCCACTTTATCGAAAGCCTGGAAGCCATTAAGCCGTACATCATTGGCAACCCGCGCACGCCGGATCAAGGACCGAATACCCAGACACCCGCCCAGATGGCGAAATATCATCAGTTCTCCGGGTGCATCAACTGCGGTCTTTGCTACGCCGCGTGTCCACAGTTTGGCCTGAACCCTGAGTTCATCGGCCCGGCGGCGATCACGCTGGCGCACCGCTACAACGAGGATAGCCGCGACCACGGTAAAAAAGAACGTATGCCGCAGCTTAACAGCCAGAACGGCGTCTGGAGCTGTACTTTTGTGGGCTACTGCTCCGAAGTCTGTCCGAAGCACGTCGACCCGGCCGCCGCTATTCAGCAGGGTAAAGTGGAAAGCTCGAAAGACTTTCTTATCGCCACCCTGAAACCACGCTAAGGAGTGCATGATGACGACTAAACGCAAAGCCTACGTGCGGCCGATGCCGTCCACCTGGTGGAAGAAACTGCCGTTTTATCGCTTCTATATGCTGCGTGAAGGCACTGCGGTGCCTGCGGTCTGGTTCAGCCTTGAACTGATGTATGGCGTCTTTGCCCTCAAACATGGTCCTGAAACCTGGGCCAGTTTTGTCGGGTTCCTGCAAAACCCGATCATCGTGATCCTGAACCTGATTGTGCTCGCAGCCGCCCTGCTTCATACCAAAACCTGGTTTGAACTGGCGCCAAAAGCGGCGAATATTATCGTTAAAGGCGAAAAAATGGGGCCAGAGCCGGTCATTAAAGGGCTTTGGGCAGTGACGGCAGTGGTCTCTGTGGTCATTCTGTTTGTCGCACTGTTCTGGTAAGGAGACTATTGTGATCAATCCAAATCCAAAACGTTCAGACGAGCCGGTCTTCTGGGGCCTCTTTGGCGCAGGCGGCATGTGGAGTGCCATCATTGCGCCTGTCATTATCCTGCTGGTCGGCATTATGCTGCCGCTGGGTCTGTTCCCCGGTGATGCGCTGAGTTATGAGCGCGTCCTGGCATTTGCAGGTAGCTTTATTGGCCGGGTATTCATCTTCCTGATGATTGTCCTGCCGCTGTGGTGCGGCCTGCACCGTATCCATCATGCGATGCATGATCTGAAGATCCACGTACCGAGCGGTAAATGGGTGTTCTACGGTCTGGCAACTATCCTGACCGTGGTCACACTGATTGCCGTAGTCACTATCTGACACACCAGGCCCGCCCTCCGGCGGGCCTGTTATTTCTGCATCTTCCCCACCAGCCACTGAGCAAATTCACGCATTGCCGGGGTTTGGGCGCGTGACTGCAGCCGCGTTAGCCAGTAACTGCCAAGATCAATCTGCGTCGTAAACGGCTGCACAATGCGCTCGCTGTTCAGCAGATGGGTAAACATATCGACAGGAGCGATAGCAATGCCTGTGCCTGTCTGTGCGGCCTCCAGCATAGTGACCGACGAATCAAACACCATCACCCGATGCGTGGGTGAAGGCGGGTTTTCTCCGGCGGCCTGCATCCAGGCTGTCCACTCGTCGCGCCGGTAAGAGCGCAGCAGGGTAAACTTCAGGATATCGGCAGGGGTTTGCAGCGCGGCTGCAATGTCAGGCGTGCAAAGTGGTGCCAGCGGCGCTGAACAGAGGAACGTCGCCTCCGTGCCGTGCCACGCTCCCCCACCGTAGCGAATGGTGTAATCAAGCCCTTCCGCTGCCGGATCGACGCGATTGTTGTGCGTGGAAAGCTGAAGATCGATATGCGGATAACTGCGACGGAAATCATCCAGCTGTGAGAATAACACCCCAGTGGCAAAGGTCCCCACCACGCCAATTTTCAGCTTCTCCTGCGCCCGATGGTTAGCAAAGCGATCCAGCATGCCTGCGATACGATCGAAGGAGTCATTCAGCACCGGCAGCAGATTCTCGCCTTCGGTGGTTAACATCAACCCGCGCGAAACGCGGACAAACAACTGGCAGTTAAGGTGTTGCTCCAGCGCCTTCACGTGCTGGCTAATCGCGGAATGGGTCACATTCAGCTCAATCGCGGCATGAGTAAAACTGAGGTGCCTGGCGGCGGCTTCGAACGCCCGAAGCGAATTAAGAGGGAGATAGCTGCGTGTCATGGTTCCTTCCGTTAGAAAAATTAACAGCTAATGCTAAATTTAACCGTTTGTCAGCCTCAGTCAAATCACCCAGACTACGAACGTCTGACGGGCCCGGACATCCCCTTGATTCGCTATTACGGAAGATAACTGATGATGAAAAAATCCCTAAGCTGCGCCCTGCTGCTCAGCGTTGCTTGCTCTGCTTTTGCCGCGCCGATGTCAGAAAAACAGCTGGCTGACGTCGTGGAACGTACCGTTACGCCCCTGATGAAGGCGCAGGCCATACCCGGAATGGCCGTGGCCGTCATTTATCAGGGCCAGCCACACTATTTTACTTTCGGTAAAGCAGACGTTGCGGCGAATAAGCCCGTCACGCCGCAAACCTTATTTGAGCTGGGCTCCGTCAGCAAAACCTTCACCGGCGTGCTGGGTGGCGATGCCATTGCCCGCAAAGAGATTTCGCTGGCCGACCCGGTCACGAAATATTGGCCTGAATTGACGGGCAAGCAGTGGCAAGGCATTCGCCTGCTAGACCTGGCAACCTATACCGCAGGCGGATTGCCGTTGCAGGTACCGGATGATGTCACCGATAACGCCTCTCTGCTGCGTTTCTACCAGTCCTGGCAGCCAAAGTGGGCCCCGGGTACCACGCGTCTGTACGCCAACACCAGCATCGGTTTGTTTGGCTCACTGGCCGTTAAACCGTCCGGCATGCGCTTCGAGCAGGCCATGGCGGAGCGGGTCTTTAAGCCCCTGAAACTCAACCATACGTGGATAAACGTTCCACACGCTGAAGAACCGCACTACGCATGGGGTTATCGTGAGGGAAAAGCGGTCCACGTTTCGCCTGGTATGCTGGATGCAGAAGCCTATGGCGTGAAATCTAACGTCAAAGATATGGCGAGTTGGGTGATGGCCAATATGGCACCTGAGACACTCCCGCAGTCCACTCTGCAGCAGGGTATTGCGCTGGCGCAGTCTCGCTACTGGCGCGTGGGTGCCATGTATCAAGGGTTAGGCTGGGAGATGCTCAACTGGCCGGTCGATGCCAAAACCGTGGTGGATGGCAGCGATAATAAGGTCGCACTGGCGCCGTTGCCGGTCGCAGAAGTGAATCCTCCGGCTCCGCCAGTAAAAGCCTCCTGGGTGCATAAAACGGGCTCTACGGGTGGGTTTGGCAGCTACGTGGCGTTTATTCCTGAAAAGCAGATCGGTATTGTGATGCTCGCAAATAAAAGCTATCCGAACCCGGTACGGGTGGAAACGGCTTACCGTATCCTCGACGCGCTACAGTAAACCTTTGCCGGGTGGCGGCTTCGCCTTACCCGGCCTACAAAATTTACGCGTTGTATAGGCCGGGTAAGCGCAGCGCCACCCGGCGAAACACGCTGCACAATCTTCCGCAATTTCCCTGCTGTCATCTACACTTAACAAAAAACAGTAAGGAAACTCCTATGCGCATTCTGCCTGTTATCGCCGCGGTGACAGCCGCGTTTTTAGTGGTTGCCTGCAGTTCCCCTACCCCTCCCTCCGGCGTCACTGTTGTAAGTAATTTCGACGCTCAACGTTTCCTCGGAACCTGGTATGAAATCGCCCGGCTCGACCATCGGTTTGAGCGGGGGTTAGAGAAAGTCACAGCACATTACAGTTCGATGGACGACGGGGGTATTCAGGTAATCAACCGTGGATACAATCCGGATCGGCAGATGTGGCAACAGTCGACGGGAAAAGCGTACTTTACCGGCGACCCGCGCCGGGCCGCGCTAAAAGTCTCGTTCTTTGGCCCGTTCTATGGCGGGTACAATGTCATCGCCCTCGACAGAGAGTACCGCCATGCGCTGGTCTGCGGGCCGGATCGCGACTATTTATGGATACTCTCCCGCACGCCGACCATTTCGTCAGAGATGAAACAGCAGATGCTGGACGTTGCGACCCGGCAAGGGTTTGATGTGTCAAAACTCATCTGGGTAGAACAACCGCATTAGTGGGCGCTGAGTTTCAGCCCAATGATACCGCACACAATCAACGCGAGGCTGGCGATACGCGCCAGACTCGCCGACTCTCCCAGCAGCAAAATCCCGGTAATCGCCGCGCCCACTGCACCAATGCCCGTCCAGACAGCATAGGCCGTCCCCACCGGCAAAGAGCGCATCGCCCAGGAGAGCAGCACAATACTCACAATCATGGCGGTAACGGTAATCACGCTGGGTGTCAGGCGGGTAAATCCGTGGGTGTACTTCAGACCAATTGCCCAAACCACTTCGAGCAGACCAGCGATAACAAGAATAATCCAGGACATTTCAGGCTCCTTAACTTAACTGCAAGTTGGGGCCGTCCCCGGTGAACGAAACGCTTACGGGTCGTCCCGTAAGGCATAGATTAGGTCACTTATTTTGGTTAACGAACGATTTTTTTTCAATCCCTTTGTGCTGAACCTGTTAAGGCAAGAAATAGCCTCAGTATGGCGCGTAGTTCAGGCATTTATCACTCATCCGACTTCTCTATCATGATGTGCTTTCTGATGGCAGGAAGCCAAACCACTAGCCGACTGCGAATCTATTATGTTCAAAATTCTTTTGATTGACCGATGTCACTTCACCCGCGCGGGGTTTGAAGCATGGCTCAATCATTCCGGTTTGTTTCCCGGGCACTTCGTCGTGACCGGGCTGAATAATCTTATCCTCGCCAGAGAGCATATTCTGCAGTGGCATCCGTCAGTGGTTATCGCCGATCTGCACGGCTTTATGCAGGACATTCACCATTTCCAGCAGCTTTCTTCCCTGCTGAACGCCAGTGAAAAAGTGCCTTTCATTTTGCTGCAGTCGGGGGAGGATAAAGAGATGGCAGGCTTTCTGACCCAATTTCCGATATGGGCTTCGCTTACCAAAAATACCGGACTGGAGACGCTGGCGACGGTCATCAACGACGCCCTGACGACTCGCGCAAGCGTTGAGATCCCTGCGGTCGCGGCCCCTCTGCTCACTCGCCAGGAGGAGAAGGTGTTGACGCTGTGGATGGATGGCGCAAGCAATCAGAAGATTGCCACTCACCTGAGTATCAATGGAAAAACGGTCTATACCTATAAGCGAAATATCCGCATGAAATTGCATATGGATACGCGCTTTTCCCCGTTTTTATCTCTGCAGGAATCAGAAAACTGACGGTACGAAACCCGTCCGGGCCCGTACCGTTTTTAAATTACTGCTGAGCTTTTGTTGCCGCGCCGGAGATTGCACTACCGCCTTCAGAAATGTCCTGACCAACGCCGCGCGTGGTATTACAGGCCGTTAATACTGAAGAAAGTACCAGAACTGAAAAGATCGCTGCAATTGTCTTCTTAACCATAATATCTTCCTTTTATAGCCAGAGTTGTTTTGTGTATAGCAACTTAAGAATAGACAAGATCCCGCCAGTTGACGGAAAAGGAAGCATTTTTAGGAAAATTAGACGGGATTAGCTGGCGGCGTGAGAAATGATATGGCCGAGATCCTGGATATCCTCCCCCATTCCACGTGTGGTATTACAGCCGGAAAGCAACGCGCTGGACAGCGCTAACAGAAGCAGAATTTTAACGGTGCGTTTCATCATCCCTGCCTGCAAAAATCAGGCGCAGCAACGCTGCGCCTTAACACTTACTTCACGCGAGATACGTATTCGCCGGAGCGGGTATCCACTTTGATCACTTCGCCAGTCTGTACGAACAGTGGCACTTTAACCACGGCACCGGTAGACAGTTTCGCTGGCTTACCACCTGTACCGGCGGTGTCACCTTTCAGACCTGGGTCAGTTTCAACGATTTCCAGTTCAACGAAGTTCGGTGGGGTAACCGCGATAGGCTGGCCGTTCCACAGGGTCACGATGCACTCAGCCTGATCCAGCAGCCATTTGTCGCTATCGCCAATGGCTTTAGCGTCAGCAGACAGCTGTTCGAACGTTTCGTTGTTCATGAAGTGCCAGAACTCACCGTCGTTGTACAGGTAAGTCAGGTTCATATCGACAACATCAGCGCCTTCAGCGGAGTCAGTAGACTTGAAGGTTTTTTCGACACGGGTACCGGTCAGCAGGCGGCGCAGCTTAACGCGTGCAAATGCCTGGCCTTTACCTGGTTTAACGAATTCGCTGGCTTCAACCGCATACGGTTCGCCGTCCAACATGATTTTAAGACCAGCACGAAAATCGTTGCTATAGTACGTTGCCATAAGGCCCTCTAAATTTGTTAACTGGTAGCTTAGCCACAAAATGGCGCATATTGTAACCCTAAACACCCCGTCCAGAGAAGATTGGTTATCGCAACTTGCCGATGTAATCACCAGTCCTGATGAATTACTGCGTCTTCTTGAGCTCGAACAGCATACCGATTTGCTGGCCGGCCGGGAGGCGAAGCGGCTTTTCGCCCTGCGCGTTCCCCGCGCGTTTGTTGCCCGTATGGAGAAAGGCAATCCTGACGATCCATTATTAAAACAGACGCTTACCGCACAGGAAGAGTTCATTACGGCACCCGGCTATAGCACCGATCCGCTGGAAGAGCAGAACAGCGTGGTACCCGGTTTGCTGCACAAGTATCTGAACCGTGCGCTGCTGCTGGTGAAAGGTGGCTGTGCGGTAAATTGCCGTTATTGCTTCCGTCGACACTTCCCGTATGCCGAAAATCAGGGCAATAAACGCAACTGGCAGGTCGCGCTGGACTATATCGCCGCCCATTCTGAGCTGGATGAGATCATTTTTTCCGGTGGCGATCCGCTGATGGCGAAAGATCATGAGCTGGACTGGTTGCTGACCCAGCTTGAAGCCATTCCACATATTAAGCGCCTGCGCATACACAGCCGTCTGCCGATTGTTATTCCGGCACGTATCACTGACGGACTGGTCTCACGACTTGAGCAGTCCCGCCTGCAGGTGCTGCTGGTGAACCATATCAATCACGCCAATGAAATTGATGATGCATTTCGTGCGGTAATGGTGCGTTTACGCAAGGCAGGCGTGACGCTTCTGAACCAGAGCGTGCTGCTGCGCGGCGTAAATGATAATGCCCACGTGCTGGCGGACCTCAGCAATGCGCTGTTTGATGCGGGAGTGATGCCCTATTACCTGCACGTGCTGGATCGCGTTCAGGGTGCGGCCCATTTCATGGTGACGGATGAAGAAGCCCGGCAGATCGTGCGTGAACTGTTAACGCTGGTGTCAGGCTATATGGTGCCGAAGCTGGCGCGTGAGATTGGCGGTGAACCGAGCAAGACGCCGCTGGATTTGCAGCTAAGACAGAGCTAGTTTCCCCTCAGCCTAACCCTCTCCCGGTGGGAGAGGGAAAAAGGCAATCAGTTCGGGCACTTATAGACCTGGCCATTCATCTGGCTGGCGGTTGGCACGAAGCTGGATAACATTCCCTGCGTCGGGCTGCTTACTCCGTAAATCACGTTGCCACCCATAGCCGCGGCCTGGTTACGCAAGGCATTGGCCGCGCCACGCATAGAGCCGCCCTCTTCGCCGTGCTGACCCGACATCCAGTTGCTTTGCTCACCGGTTGCCGTGCCTAAAAACTGGCACTCGTTACCCGGCTTATCTTCCACAAAGCGAACGCCCTGACCCGCTGCAGTCAGCTCATTGCTGGAGCTACAACCCGCCAGCAGCAATGCTGCTCCTACAATCCCTGCACAGACTTTTACGCGCATGTTATTCCTCGTTTTCAATAAGCTGGACAGTAGTTGTCCGTGTGTAAACCTTATACTAAAAAGATGACCAAAAGAAAAACCTCCGTGCGTTTCTGCGAGATATCAAGCACGAATGGTGCCTTCGCCTCCCCTAAATGAATTCTGATAATCACCCCGCGGATATCGTTTTTTTATGCTTTTTCGTTTTTAGTGACAGGCCACCGGCTTATTTTTTGCGCGTGTGGTGACAGGGAAACATAAAAACAGGAGGCAACATGAGTGAAGTATCCCCGAATCAGGGGAAAGTGACGTGGGTAGGGTATCTCGCTTTCTTTCTAACCATCATTTTCTTTTCTGGCTTTTTCGCCAAAGCCACCGAATGGTGGCGAGTCTTTGATTTCACCGTACTGAACGGCACGTTTGGCCAGGTTAATGGCGAAGGCGCCGCAAGCGTCTCTTTTCGCGGCACAGGCGGTACCGGCGCAAAAGATGGCTTTCTGTTTGCGCTGGAACTGGCACCGTCTGTCATTTTGTCGCTGGGCATCATTTCAGTGACCGAAGGGCTGGGCGGGCTGCGGGCGGCACAGCAATTGATGACGCCCGTTTTGAAACCGTTGCTGGGCATTCCAGGCATTTGTTCTCTGGCGCTTATCGCCAATTTGCAAAACACCGATGCGGCTGCAGGTATGACCAAAGAGCTCGCCGATGAAGGCGTTATCAGCGACAGGGAACGAGCGATTTTCGCCACCTTTCAGACCAGCGGTAGCGCAATTATCACCAATTACTTCTCGTCCGGCGCGGCGCTGTTCACCAGCATCACCGTGCCGGTTATCACCCCGCTGGCAGTGATTCTGGTCTTTAAATTTATAGGTGCCAATTTTCTCAGAGCATGGATTGCGCACATGGAAACCCGTCAGTTCAAGGAGAGAGAAGATGACCGCCGAAGTGCGTAAAAACCTGATGGATCTCTTTACCGACGGCGCTCGCCGTGGCTTTACCATCGCCACCACCAGCCTGCTGCCAAACGTCGTAATGGCCTTTGTGATCATCCAGGCGCTGAAGGTAACAGGATTGCTGGATATCGTTGGCCGCGTTTGCGAGCCGATTATGGCGCTGTGGGGGCTGCCCGGAGAAGCCGCCACCGTGTTGCTGGCGTCGGTGATGAGCATGGGCGGCGGTGTGGGTGTCTGCGCAAGCCTGGTGGTGGCAGGGTCGCTCAGCGGGCATGACGCCACCGTACTGCTTCCGGCTATCTATCTGATGGGTAATCCGGTGCAAAACACCGGCCGCTGTCTCGGTACGGCAGGGGTAAACCCTAAATACTATCCGCATATTATTGGCGTCTGCGTAATTAACGCTCTGCTCTCTATGTGGGTCATGCAACTGCTGTTCTAAAACAAAAAACCCCGGACAGCGATGCCCGGGGTTTTTTATTAAGAGGTAGATACGCCCAACGCCTGATGGCTGCCGGGCGAAGGGGGCAATTACATCATGCCGCCCATACCACCCATGCCGCCCATACCACCAGCAGCACCTAAGTCAGGTGCGTCGCCTTTAGGCAGGTCGGTCACCATGCACTCGGTAGTGATCATCAGGCCAGCTACAGATGCCGCATACTGCAGAGCAGAACGGGTCACTTTAGTTGGATCCAGGATACCGAAGTCGATCATGTTGCCGTATTCTTCTGTTGCCGCGTTGTAACCGTAGTTACCTTCGCCCGCTTTCACGTTGTTGGTAACAACAGATGGCTCTTCACCGGCGTTGGAAACGATCTGACGCAGAGGCGCTTCCATCGCGCGCAGCGCAACTTTGATACCCACGTTCTGGTCTTCGTTCTGACCGGACAGGCCAGCCAGTTTGGCGGCAACACGCACCAGCGCAACACCACCACCAGCAACCACGCCTTCTTCTACCGCAGCACGGGTCGCGTGCAGGGCATCGTCAACGCGTGCTTTTTTCTCTTTCATTTCAACTTCGGTAGCCGCACCGACTTTGATTACCGCAACGCCGCCTGCCAGTTTCGCTACGCGCTCCTGCAGTTTTTCACGGTCGTAATCAGACGTTGCTTCTTCAATTTGCTTACGGATCTGAGCAACACGGCCCTGAATAGCGGACTCTTCACCTACGCCATCGATGATGGTGGTGGTGTCTTTGTTGATCACAACACGTTTCGCCTGGCCCAGGTCTTCCAGGGTCGCTTTTTCCAGCTCCATACCGATCTCTTCAGAGATTACGGTACCACCGGTCAGGGTAGCGATGTCCTGCAGCATAGCTTTACGACGGTCGCCGAAGCCAGGTGCTTTAACCGCAGCCACTTTCACGATGCCACGCATGGTGTTAACCACCAGGGTCGCCAGCGCTTCGCCTTCAACGTCTTCAGCGATGATAACCAGCGGCTTGCCTGCTTTCGCAACGGCTTCCAGCACTGGCAGCATTTCGCGGATGTTGGAGACTTTCTTATCAGCCAGCAGGATGAACGGGCTTTCCAGTTCAACAGCTCCAGTTTCTGGCTTGTTGATGAAGTATGGGGACAGGTAACCGCGGTCAAACTGCATACCTTCAACCACGTCCAGTTCGTCTTCCAGACCGGTACCGTCTTCAACGGTGATCACGCCTTCTTTACCGACTTTGTCCATCGCTTCAGCGATCAGTTTACCTACGGTTTCGTCGGAGTTAGCGGAGATGGTACCTACCTGAGCAATCGCTTTAGAGTCAGAGCATGGTACAGACAGCGCTTTCAGTTCTTCAACAGCGGACGCGACAGCTTTGTCGATACCACGTTTCAGATCCATTGGGTTCATGCCCGCAGCAACGGCTTTCAGACCTTCAGTGATGATTGCCTGCGCCAGTACAGTCGCGGTGGTGGTACCGTCGCCTGCAGCGTCGTTCGCTTTAGAGGCCACTTCTTTCACCATCTGCGCGCCCATGTTTTCGAACTTGTCTTCCAGCTCGATTTCACGTGCAACGGAAACACCATCTTTGGTGATGGTTGGCGCGCCGAAGGATTTATCCAGCACTACGTTACGGCCTTTCGGGCCCAGGGTGACTTTCACTGCGTCTGCCAGTACGTTTACGCCGCGGAGCATTTTTACACGAGCGTCGTTACCGAATTTTACGTCTTTAGCTGCCATGTTCTTATTTCCTCAAATTCGTACAGTTTCGTGCGTTAATTACGCTTCAACAATTGCCAGAATGTCGCTCTCGGACATGATCAACACTTCTTCATTGTCGATCTTCTCGGATTTCACGCCGTAGCCATCGTTGAAAATGACGATGTCACCAACTTTAACGTCCAGTGGCTGCACAGTTCCGTTTTCCAGGATGCGGCCCTTACCGACAGCGATGATTTCGCCACGCGTTGATTTTGCTGCTGCAGAACCCGTCAGAACGATGCCGCCAGCAGACTTGGTTTCAACTTCTTTACGTTTGACGATCACACGATCATGTAACGGACGAATACTCATTGATAGCTCTCCTTTGAGAAAGTCATTATCAGTTATGGATGACGCCGGGCCGCACACGGTTTTCCGGCTAGTGCCCTGAGAGATGGGGATAGCTTTTTACCCCTTCAAGGGGGAGTCGAAAAAAAATTTGCGAAAGTGTTACCATCGGCTCTCTTTGAATGGTGGCGGGACGATGCCAATGAGTGGACTCAAGCAGGAGTTGGGGCTGGCGCAGGGGGTCGGCCTGCTCTCAACCTCCTTGTTAGGAACAGGAGTGTTTGCGGTGCCCGCACTGGCGGCGCTGGTTGCCGGAAATAACAGCCTGTGGGCGTGGCCGGTGCTGATTGTGCTGGTGTTCCCGGTTGCGATCGTGTTCGCCATTCTGGGAAGGCATTTTCCCAGCGCGGGTGGCGTGGCGTACTTTGTCGGCATGGCGTTTGGCCCACGACTGGAGCGCGTCACCGGCTGGCTGTTCCTTTCCGTCATTCCGGTTGGTCTGCCTGCGGCGTTGCATATCGCAACCGGCTTTGGGCAAGCGCTCTTCGGCTGGCATGACGAAGCACTGCTGCTGGCTGAGCTGGGTACGCTGGCCATCGTCTGGTGGGTGGGCTCACGCGGGGCCAGTTCCAGCGCTAACCTGCAGACGATCGTCGCGGTGCTGATTGTCGCGCTCATCACCGCTATCTGGTGGGCGGGTGATATTCGCGTCGAGGAGATCCCCTTCCCGACCATCACCGATATCGATCATGCGCAGCTCTTCGCTGCCCTGTCAGTCATGTTCTGGTGTTTTGTCGGTCTGGAAGCGTTCGCCCATCTGGCGTCGGAGTTTAAGCATCCCGAGCGCGATTTTCCGCGAGCCCTGATGATTGGCCTGTTGGTCGCAGGCACGGTTTACTGGGCCTGTACTGTGCTGGTGCTGCACTTCGACGCTTTTGGCGCAGATAAAGCAGCCGCCGCTTCGCTGCCGGGTATCGTGGTGCAACTGTTTGGCGTAAAAGCGCTATGGGTGGCCTGTGTGATTGGCTATCTGGCCTGTTTTGCCAGCCTCAATATTTACATCCAGAGCTTTGCGCGGCTGGTGTGGTCTCAGGCGCGCAATAAACCGCAGAGCCGTCTTGCGCAGTTGTCTAAGCGTCAGCTGCCGTTGAATGCGCTGAATCTCGTGCTGGGAAGTTGCGTTGTGAGCACGTTGTGCATTTACGCGCTTAAGATCAATCTGGATGCGCTAATCATCTACGCCAACGGCATATTTATTATGATCTATCTGCTGTGCATGCTGGCGGGCTGTCGTCTGTTGAAGGGTCGCTATAAAGCACTGGCCGTTGTCGGGGGAGTGCTTTGCCTGCTGTTGCTGATGATGGTGGGATGGAAGAGTATGTACGCCGTCGTCATGCTGGCAGGGCTGTGGGTGGCGCTTTAGTCGCGCCCGGTAAGCGAAGCGTCACCGGGCAAAGTCATTACCGATCGTCTTTATGATCCAAACGGTCGTGTTGGTCATCCTTACGCTGGTATTCCCCTTCAAACGTATCACCCGGGCCGGTGCTGAATCCGCCGCCCGGCATCCGGCTGAAGCGCAGATGCGGCAGCAGCTTCATAGTCAGGTGTTTTTGCACCGGCGGCAACAGCAGCAGCAGACCGAGGAAGTCGGTGAAGAAGCCCGGCAGGATCAGCAGCAGACCGGCAATAATCAGCGATACGCTTTTGATCATCTCGGCCGCCGGGCTCTCGCCTGCGGCCATCTTCTGCTGCATTAACAGGAAATTTTTGAAACCCTGATTACGCACCAGCGACATGCCGATGACGGAGGTGAAAATCACCAGAATCAGCGTCAGCAGGACGCCCAGCACATGGGCGACCTGGATAAAAATCGAAATCTCAATGTAAACATAGAGAAAGAAAGCAATAAACGGTATCCAGCGCACTGGCGTCTCCTGTGTGGCAGGTGCCTTTTGGCCCCTGTCTGAATGTGTTCGCGACACGCGTCTGTAAGAGATGAGGACGGTTAGCTAAAATTCAATCGGTTTGCACGGATATTTTTTTTGGAAATATTAAAGCGGTGACCCATTTCACAGATTAATAATTATCATGGAATCGGGTCGATAATAAGTGATCCAGCTTACGGCAATTCGCTATCATCAGCATATGATCTCGAGCAATTGGCCGATTGAGGGAATAATCGTCGGTCAGAAAATATTCAAAACCACATAAATACTGTGTGTTTAGTACAATCCATCGGCAGCTTGAAAAGAAGGTTCACATGTTAAACAACATTCGTATCGAAGAAGACTTGTTGGGTACCAGGGAAGTTCCAGCGGATGCCTACTACGGTGTCCACACTCTGAGAGCGATTGAAAACTTCTACATCAGCAACAGCAAAATCAGCGACATTCCTGAGTTTGTCCGTGGCATGGTGATGGTGAAGAAAGCGGCAGCGCTGGCAAACAAAGAGCTGCAAACCATTCCTAAAAGCGCGGCAAATGCGATTATCGCGGCCTGCGATGAAGTGCTGAACAACGGCAAATGCATGGACCAGTTCCCGGTTGACGTCTATCAGGGCGGCGCGGGCACCTCCGTCAACATGAACACCAACGAAGTACTGGCAAATATCGGCCTGGAGCTGATGGGCCACCAGAAAGGTGAATACCAGTACCTGAACCCGAACGATCACGTCAACAAATGTCAGTCCACTAACGACGCCTACCCAACCGGCTTCCGCATCGCGGTTTATGCCTCCGTTGTGAAACTGGTCGACGCCATCAACCAGCTGGGCGACGGTTTCCAGCGCAAAGCGGTTGAGTTCCAGGACATTCTGAAAATGGGGCGTACCCAGTTACAGGACGCGGTACCAATGACCCTCGGTCAGGAATTCCACGCGTTTAACGTGCTGCTGAATGAAGAAACCAAAAACCTGCTGCGCACCTCCGAGCTGCTGCTGGAAGTGAACCTGGGCGCCACCGCCATCGGTACGCGTCTGAACACCCCGGATGGCTATCAGCAGCTGGCGGTTCAGAAACTGGCTGAAGTCTCTAACCTGCCGGTGGTGCCTGCGGAAGACCTGATTGAAGCCACCTCCGACTGCGGCGCCTACGTCATGGTACACAGCGCCCTGAAACGTCTGGCGGTGAAACTGTCCAAAATCTGTAACGACCTGCGCCTGCTCTCTTCCGGCCCACGCGCTGGCCTGAACGAAATCAACCTGCCAGAACTGCAGGCCGGTTCGTCCATCATGCCAGCGAAAGTGAACCCGGTAGTGCCAGAAGTGGTGAACCAGGTTTGCTTCAAGGTTATTGGTAACGATACGACCGTAACCATGGCCTCTGAAGCCGGTCAGCTGCAGCTGAACGTCATGGAGCCCGTGATTGGCCAGGCGATGTTCGAATCTATCCACATCCTGACTAACGCCTGCTATAACCTGCTGGAAAAATGCATCAACGGCATTACCGCGAATAAAGAAGTCTGCGAAGGTTACGTGTACAACTCCATCGGGATCGTCACCTACCTTAACCCGTTCATCGGCCACCATAACGGCGACATCGTCGGTAAGATTTGCGCCGAAACCGGTAAGAGCGTGCGTGAAGTCGTCCTGGAGCGCGGACTGTTGACCGAAGCCGAGCTGGACGATATCTTCTCCGCCCAGAACCTGATGCACCCGGCATATAAAGCGAAACGATACACCGATGAAAGCGAACAGTAACCGTTCAGGCTAAGCTTCCGAAAGGCACGTCACTTGTGACGTGCCTTTTTTCTTTTTAGGCGTTACCAAAATACAACAATTCAATATCAACTTGTTAATAAGCAAGGCAGGTCCTTATGTTTGGAGCAGAACTCGTCATCGTCCTGTTGGCGATTTATTTGGGAGCAAGACTCGGGGGTATCGGCATCGGTTTTGCCGGCGGTCTCGGGGTGCTCGTTCTTACCCTTATCTTTCAGATTAAACCCGGCGCAATCCCGTTTGACGTTATCGAAATCATCATGGCAGTTATTGCCGCTATCGCCGCCATGCAGGTGGCTGGCGGTATGGACTACCTGGTGAGTCTGGCGGAGCGTATGCTGCGCCGTCATCCTAAATACATTACCTTCCTTGCCCCGCTGGTGACCTGGTTCATGACCATTCTCGCCGGTACCGGTCACACTGCCTTTTCCACGCTGCCGGTGATTACCGAAGTGGCGAAAGAACAGGGTATCCGTCCATCTCGCCCGCTCTCTATTGCGGTGGTGGCCTCCCAGATTGCGATTACCGCCTCGCCTATCTCAGCGGCAGTGGTGTTCTTCGCCGGTATCCTGGAACCCATGGGTGTGAGCTATCTGACGCTGCTGGCGATCTGTATTCCGGTAACGTTGATTGCAGTCATGATCACCGCCGTGCTGTGTAACTTCCTCGGCGCTGAACTGAAAGACGATCCGGTTTATCAGGAACGTCTGGCCAAGGGCGAAGTGAGCTTGCGCGGTAGCCAGGTCTTCAAACTGAAGCCGCATGCGAAACGCTCCGTGGTGCTGTTCCTGATCGGTATCGTGGCGGTGATGTTCTACGCGACGGCCATCAGTGACACAGTAGGCCTCATCCAGAACCCGGTTCTGCCGCGTAACGAAGCGATTGTGGTATTCATGCTGACCATCGCAACCCTGATCAGCATCACCTGTAAAATCGATACCAGCGAAGTGCTGAATGCCAGCACCTTTAAATCCGGTATGAGCGCCTGCGTGTGCGTGCTGGGTGTGGCATGGCTCGGTGATACCTTCGTAAAAGCGCACATCAGCGATATCCAGACCGTTGCGGGTGACCTGCTGCACAACTACCCATGGCTGCTGGCGGTGGTACTGTTCTTTGCCGCGACCCTGCTTTATTCTCAGGCTGCCACGACCAAGGCGCTGATGCCTGCGGCTCTGATGCTGGGCGTAACGCCACTGACGGCCATTGCCTCGTTTGCTGCCGTTTCTGCCCTGTTCGTTCTGCCCACTTATCCAACCCTGCTGGCGGCGGTTGAAATGGATGACACTGGTTCAACCCGCATCGGTAAGTATGTGTTTAACCATGCGTTCCTGATCCCGGGTGTGGTCGCGATTACGCTGTGCGTGATCCTCGGCTTTATCATCGGCGGCGTCGTGCTGTAAACCATTTCGGGTTGTAAAAATAGTTAAAATCGGGCCGCTCTGCGGCCCGTTTCATTAATGGCCAATCGCCTTGCGTGATATAGTGACCACTTTCGTGATGAGGAGGTCGACTTGTGAACACGCCTGATGCTGTTGTCGTATTGTGTACCGCCCCTGATGAAGCTTCCGCCCAGGATCTCGCCGCCAAAGTATTGGCCGAAAAACTGGCTGCCTGTGTAACCCTCCTCCCCGGAGCGACCTCCCTTTATTACTGGGAAGGCAAACTGGAGCAGGAGTATGAAGTCCAGATGTTGCTCAAAACCAACCCGGCAAACCAGCAGGCGCTTCTTGACTGCCTCAAATCTCATCATCCTTACCAAACTCCGGAACTGCTGGTATTGCCAGTGCTCCACGGTGATAACGATTATCTCTCATGGCTCAACGTTTCCTTACGCTGATCCTGCTGCTGTGCAGCACGTCAGTCTTTGCCGGGTTGTTTGACGCGCCCGGCCGTTCGAACTTTATTCCTGCCGATCAGGCATTTGTTTTCGATTTCCAGCAAAACCAGCATGACCTCAACCTCACCTGGCAGGTGAAAGAGGGTTATTACCTGTATCGTAAGCAGGTCAGTATCACACCCGCTCAGGCAAGCGTGGGCGCGCTGCAACTGCCTGCGGGCGAATGGCATGAGGATGAGTTTTACGGCAAAAGCGAGATTTATCGCCAGCACTTAAGCGTGCCCGTAACGGTGCAACAGGCAGACAAAGGCGCTACGCTCACCGTCACTTACCAGGGCTGTGCCGATGCAGGCTTCTGCTATCCCCCAGAAACGAGGATCGTTCCGCTTAGTGAAGTTAAAGCGTCTGCCGCCAACGTTGCTCCTCTTCCTGCAGAGGTCAAGCGTGAAGGTGAGCCTGCGTCAGACCTCCCTTTCTCCGCGCTCTGGGCCTTGCTGATTGGTATCGGCATCGCCTTCACGCCATGCGTACTGCCAATGTACCCGTTGATCTCCGGGATAGTGCTGGGCGGAAAACAGCGTCTTAGCACCGCCCGCGCGCTACTGCTTGCCTTTATTTACGTGCAGGGAATGGCGTTAACCTATACGGCACTCGGCCTCGTGGTTGCGGCGGCTGGCTTGCAGTTCCAGGCAGCTCTTCAGCACCCTTATGTCCTTATCGGCCTGTCGGTGGTGTTTATCCTGCTGGCCTTGTCGATGTTTGGCCTGTTCACCCTGCAACTGCCGTCTTCCCTGCAAACCCGCTTAACGCTGCTCAGCAACCGCCAACAGGGGGGGTCAGCGGGTGGCGTGTTTGCGATGGGAGCTATCGCCGGGCTGATTTGTTCGCCCTGCACCACTGCTCCGCTTAGCGCGATTCTGCTCTATATCGCCCAGAGCGGTAATATGTGGCTTGGCGGCGGTACGTTGTACCTTTACGCGTTTGGGATGGGTCTGCCGCTGATCCTGGTCACGGTATTTGGCAACCGCCTGCTGCCGAAGAGCGGGCCGTGGATGGAGACGGTGAAAACCGCGTTTGGCTTTGTCATTCTGGCGCTGCCGGTCTTCCTGCTGGAGCGTATTGTCGGTGATGTCTGGGGGATGCGCCTGTGGGCGATGCTCGGCGTAGCGTTCTTCTCCTGGGCGTTTATCGTCAGTCTGGGGGCAAAAAGCGCGTGGATGCGTCTGGTACAAATCGTCCTGCTCGCCGCTGCGCTGGTGAGCGTGCGTCCACTTCAGGATTGGGCATTTGGCACGCCAGTGGCTCAGAACCAGGCGCATCTGAATTTCATCCAGATTAAGAACGTGGATGATCTTAACCAGGCTCTGGCCCAGGCGCGCGGCAAACCGGTGATGCTCGATCTCTACGCAGACTGGTGCGTTGCCTGCAAAGAGTTTGAAAAGTACACCTTTAGCGATCCGCAGGTGCAAGGTGCGCTAAACGGGACCGTTCTGCTTCAGGCAAACGTGACCGCCAACAATGCGCAGGATAAAGCCCTGCTGAAGCAACTTAACGTGCTCGGGCTGCCGACCATTCTGTTCTTCAATCAACAGGGTGAAGAACAGCCAGGGCAGCGTGTGACCGGGTTTATGGACGCGGCGGCTTTCAGCGCGCATTTGCGCGATCGCCAACCGTAAACAACACTTTAAACGGGACAACCGTTGGGAATAACGGAGGAGAGAACCGTGCAACGCGAAGACGTACTGGGACAAGCCCTGCAATTACTTGAGATTCAAGGGATCGCCAGCACCACGCTTGAGATGGTAGCCGACCGTATCGATTACCCTCTGGATGAGCTTACGCGCTTCTGGCCCGATAAAGAGGCGCTGCTTTATGATGCCCTGCGCTACCTCAGCCAGCAGGTTGATATCTGGCGCAGGCAGCTGATGTTGAATGAAGAACTGACCGCCGAACAGAAGCTGCTGGCGCGCTATACCGCGCTGACGGAATGTGTAAGTAACAACCGCTATCCGGGTTGTCTGTTTATCGCCGCCTGCACCTACTACCCCGATCCAGGCCATCCGATCCATCAGCTGGCGGATCAGCAAAAACGGGCGGCGCACGACTTCACCCACGAACTGCTGACAACGCTTGAAGTGGATGATCCGGCAATGGTGGCAAAGCAAATGGAGCTGGTGCTGGAAGGCTGCCTGAGCCGTATGCTGGTAAACCGTAGCCAGGCCGATGTGGATACCGCTCACCGCCTGGCAGAGGACATCCTGCGCTTTGCCCAGTGCCGCATGGGCGGCGCGTTGACGTAAGCGTAATTTGACCTGTTTGCTTCAGAAGTCAGCGCATTGCCGCAAACTTAAGCAGTTGAACAGCTTTTCCAGAAATAGTGTTGACGATCGGGCGGGATTGCGGTTTAATGCGCTCCGTTGCCCGGATAGCTCAGTCGGTAGAGCAGGGGATTGAAAATCCCCGTGTCCTTGGTTCGATTCCGAGTCCGGGCACCACTATTTAAAGAACCCAGCCTATGGCTGGGTTTTTGCTTTTCAGCGCCAAAACACCGGGGGCATTCCCCTCAGATGACTTTCAACGTCAAACTATTCACGCTTCCTCATCTACTCTCCATGGCCCCTCGGTGCATGATTCACTCGAACGTAAAGCAGGGCATTTAGCTGCAATACAAGAATATTATTTTGAATCAAAAAACATGAATTCATAAGTATTAATACAGGAACGTTAATACATTTATTGGGAATTTTCTTAACGTCCTGCGAGATTATAATTAGTATTTTTCAAAAGTCTTAGATATATCTATTTGACTTCCGTGCCATTGTTGCAAATAAAAATACCCCTTGTTAGAATGCAAACATAATTATGTCGCATCCTTTGACAAAAACCACTGATGATGCTTTTGCATTTTATCCCGTATAACCTGGCCATATTTTTCCAGCGGAAGAAGTAAGTGTCTAACTTTATAAATTGAAATACCGCACAGATTGGCAAGCTCCCTCGTGGACAGTCCCTGCGTGCTATGATCTTTAAGTAAATTGAGAATCAACATTTGTTCCGGGCCTCTGATCATCGCCAGACCACTTATTCCCATTTCCGCCGCTAACATCTGCAGATTGTCGTGAGGTGCGTTGTAGCCTGGATGTACAGCCTCCGGGTTGTATGAACACAGTGAGAGTTTCATTGTCGACTCCTGAGTTTTGAAGGAGTTAGCAGTATGAAATCCCTTGAGTCAACCAGCAACATTAGCTTCAAATGAAAGTAAAAACAGGGTTTTTATCTGGCTTTCATACTGTTTTATCAAAAACAGTCGGTATGTGAGAGAAAAGTAGGGCTTAGGGAGGAGAGGGATATGAGGTACGATATTGAGGGATTTATCACTTTTGATACGGAGGATGCATCTCTCCTTAATGTGCTTACCGGGGATTGCGTTGAATTATCTCAGACATCGACGCGTCTATTAGCAGAATTACTCAATCACCGCGGCGATATCCTGTCCAGAAGTGAAATTTTTCATTCCGTGTTTGATCAGTACGGTGCCAGAGCATCAAATAGTAACCTCAATCAATATATCTCAACGTTACGCAGAAATCTGAACGACCTGGGCGTGGAAAAAGAGATTATCACTACCGTTCCCCGCATTGGTTTTAAGATTGCAGATGATGTCATCATCCATAACGACCGCGAGTATCGAACCCCGTTCCTGGAAGAAAAAACCTCAGAAGCCACGCGCAACCCCCCTCCTCCTTCGGTGTTTGAAAGGATAGCCCGAATAATCGCGCTAGGTATTGTGTCAATCCTTTTAGTAATAAGGCCTCACACCGTCGATTCAGGGAATAACGTACATAAAATAGTTGATGACCAATGCATCATTTTTACATCCCCCGCACTGTCGCTATGGGATGTAAAAAATAGCTTTCATTTTACAACACAACCATTCGACTGTTCGCAGCCAAAAGAACTGTACCTTTACAAGAAGCAGATAAATGGAACCTTAGGTAACATTATACAATTGCTACTCGTTGAGTGTGATAACGGTAACTGCGAAAGTTTTTATTACAGAGAAAAAAACAATGTCTAAGCGCGTCTTTTTCCTGTTACTCTGCCTCGCTCTCTTCCTGGCGGGGGGGATGTATTCATTTACCAGCCCCGCTGTTTTCTCCTGCGAATCGCAATTTTCTGTCGTACAAAACATTAACGGCAAAAGTGTCCATGCTGAAGGGCTGATTTTTATCAACATGGCGAACGATCATATCCTCATGAATATCGATGGGTTACTCTCTCATGACAATAAAAACCAACTGATTTCGCGAACGCTCAAGATAAAATACAAAAAATTTAACCCCAGCGCGAATTTATATCAAGTCACGAGCGTCCGCACCCTGCGCGACAGCACAGATAATATTGATGACACTGTCGCCATAAATTTATTATTTGGCAAAGGGCCAGACGACAAAATAATTTACCTTAATAAACTCAATAATAATACATTACTCTTTGGTAACCACACATTTCCGCAGTATGGTTGCAAACGAAAATAATTTGTGTGGTTTTCTTAAACGAAGCACAGCGTAAGTTAAATTTTCAATATCATGAATATAAACTTAATAGAATCACTGGCTTGCATCTCAAAAATAATAGACATGATCAATCCTCGGCTTAACTTGCATCATGTCAGAACGGCGTATATTGCCTGGCTCCTGGCACGAGAGTCGCAGTTTACGCCTGCGCAATGTCGGAAAACCCTGCTGGCGGCCCTGCTTCATGATATTGGAGGACTGAATGAAGAGTCTCGCCTCCAGCCTATGAGCTATTACGATAATGAACTCAATAACCACGCTGCTGTGGGAGCGGAATTGCTGGCCAGTGTCCCTTTACTGAATCCGCTGAACGCCATTGTGCGATATCATCATACCCACTGGAATAATGGTCGGGGGGCGTGTGTTAATGGCATTAAAACCCCGAAAGAAAGCCATATCATTTATCTGGCCGATCGTCTGGATGTATTAATCTCTCACTACCGGGCCAGCGATATCATCACCGCACAAGAAGAAATTATAAAAATTATTGTCAGCGGTGAGAACGACCTGTTTCAACCTGACTATATCCATGCCTTCCAAAGGGTCGCAAGCAGGGATCATTTTTGGCTAAGAATTCAATCAACAGAGTTTGACGATTATATTAAAGAAATCCCCCGCATTCATAACGACACCCTCTCATTACACAACTTTCGCGATATCGCCGGTATGCTGGCGTTTATTATAGATGGATTCAGTCAACATGGGGTTCAGCACTCTCTGGTGGTCGGGCGAATATCGGGATACCTTGCCAGAGAAATGGGTATTCCTCCCGTGCAGTGTTTAAAGATTGAAATCGGAGGGCTATTGCATAATCTCCCAAGCCTGGCCCTGTGCGCCACACCGGCACAGACCGATGAGGGAAAAGCAGTTTGGGATGAGCTCTATCCTATTGAGGCAATAAGAGACATAGCAGGATGGTGTCAGCTTCAGAAATCCGTAGATGCAAAATCCGCTTATCCGCCGGAAGTGACGATTATCAAAGCCAGCATTTGGCTGGCCTCGTTACTTCAGGGGGTCACGCTATCGTCCGAATTTAAGGCCCGGGTAGGTGAAACGGCGGAAATCGCCCCCGCGCTGGCGGGTATCGTGCAGCAACACAGTGCGATTTTATTACAGATATTCCATGAGTCGGTCAAAGAACGACGCGCTCTGGTACAGCGAATTAATCAACTGACCCTGTCATGAGCCGCGGGAAGTCGCCCTTCTCGCGGCTGCCTTAACTCAGGCTGACAGCCCTCCGTCCAGCACCAGCGTTTGCCCGGTGAGATAGCGGCTTCCTTCTCCGGCCAGAAAGGCAACAGCGTGCGCCACGTCCTGCGTTTGCCCCAGACGGCGTAAGGGAATGCTCTGCCGCATGGCTTTCAGGCGGGCTTCAGGGATAGCCTCAACCATTTCACCTTCAATCAGTCCCGGCGCCAGACAGTTAACCCGAATGCCAAAGCGTCCCACCTCCTGCGCCAGCGAACGCGTCAGGCCAATCATTGCGGCCTTACTGGCTGCATAGGCCGTTTGGCCGCTATTGCCCTTTATTGCCGTTACGGACGACATCAATACCACAGCTCCGCTCCCCTGCATCATCATGGCGGGTAAAAGCGTTCGGTTCCAGTTCACGAGCGCAACCAGGTTGTTCGTTAGCACATCCTGCCAGTCGCGTGCCGTTTGATGAATATGCAGTGCGTCACGGGTCATTCCGGCGTTGTGTACAATGGCCGCTGGTGCGCCAAACTCGTCAAGTAGCGACGTCGCCAGCCGTTGGACATCCGCCTCATCGCGGCCATCGCAGCGGTAACCTTTTACCCAGGTTGCCGTGCGCAGACCTTGCGCCTGCGCCAGCGTACGGCCAATTCCGGCCTCATTGCGGCCGGTAAACACAATGTTCCACTCGGGCAGAAGGTGGCTCACCAAAGCCTGTCCGATTCCTCTGCTGCCGCCGGTGATCAACATCCATCTCTTTGTCATCTCAGCCAGCCATTTCCTGGTCGATGTACAGACTCAAATCGCGAAGGGTCATATGCGGCTTTTTCATAAACATTTCGGCCGTAAGCGTCACGTTAAACTCGCGTTTCGCCAATACCATCAGTTCAACATAATCGAGGCTGTCAAGTTCCAGCTGCGACAGCGTCGTGTCCGGTGTCAGCGCCTCCAGCGGCAGATCTTTTGCATCAGCAATCATTTCGCTGATTTTGCTGTAGATGATTTCATACGAGTTCATTTGCATTTCCTTTTGTCAGCGGGCCAACTTTCAGCGTCACGGCACTGCTGATGTAGTGTTGTTGATAGCGGGTTTGCGCAGCAATTCGCACCACTGCGCCATATCTAAGATCGCCAACCACCGTGGCGGGTAATGTCTCTATCTCAAGCGGTTCCGGTAAAGGCACCGTCTGCCAGGGCGCGAGCAGATGGCTGTCAAAAACAACCTCCTGATGGGTCTGGACAACGGGATAGCGGGTAAACAACGCCTCCAGCGTATGGCCAGACGGTATCAGCGGTGCGATGTCTTTCTGATGTAACAGCGCGGTATCCTGAAGAAGATGGCGAAATAGCAGGGCATCAAGAAAATGCCACTGCTGTGCGTGGGGAAGCAGGGGCAAAAACGTCTGATGTAGCGCGGCAATGGTTGATGCGCCGAGTTCTCGCTGACTTTCTGCTTCTGCCACAGCAAAAAGGTTAACCGGCGCGATAGCACATGAAAGGCAGACCGTTTGAGCGGTAAGATCGTACACGGAGGCTGAAACAGGCTTGTTGGGATCGCACATCAGAAGATAAGTGGTATCCCGCCACAGCGGCCTGCG
The DNA here is from genome assembly GCF_050031465.1 of Enterobacter cloacae complex sp. 277I4. Lineage (NCBI taxonomy): Bacteria > Pseudomonadati > Pseudomonadota > Gammaproteobacteria > Enterobacterales > Enterobacteriaceae > Enterobacter > Enterobacter cloacae complex sp. 277I4. The sequence goes on along the minus strand of NZ_JBLGWC010000001.1, from coordinate 406,533 downwards.
CAACCGCACGGTACACTTCAGAAAGGATGAGCGGCGAACTACCGGACTGATGAACCGTTTGACATCCAGCAGGGCGCGCATACCGTGCACGCTGAGCCGGCTTCCACCCTGCGATTTCACCCAGGCTTTATCAAAATGCACGGGGTTGTAATCCCCTGAAAATGCAGCCCATAGCCGCGCATCCTGTTGGCTGTAACGCAGCGTCATCATGAATGTTTCTCCAGAATCAACGCCGCGTTTGCGCCACCAAACCCAAAGCTCAGGTTGAGCGTACGGCGGATAGTGGCGTGACGATGCCCTTCAACGACATAATCCAGATCACAGCACTCATCCGCATGCTGAAAATTGGTCGTCGCGGGGATAATGCCGTTGGCAATGGCCTGCAGGCAGACGATGCTCTCGAACGCGCCTGCGGCTGAAATTAAGTGCCCGGAGTAAGACTTCGTGCTGGAAATGGGAACAGTCCAGACCGCCTCCCCCAGCGCCATTTTTAGCGATTGCGTTTCGTTGATGTCATTGAGCGGTGTCGAGGTACCATGAGCGTTAATATAGTCCAGGTGCTCGGGTTCAAGTCCGGCCTGCCGCAGCGCGGAGATGATGGTTTGCACGCGCGCAAGGCAGTCTTCAGCGGGCGAGGTAAAATCCCAGGCGTCAGAGAAATTGGCGTAACCCGTAATTTCGCCAAGAATGGTCGCGCCGCGCGCAAGCGCCCCCTCGCGCGACTCCAGACACAGTACCGCCGCCCCCTCCGACAGCACGAACCCATTACGGTGGGCACTGAAAGGACAGCTGGCGCGCTGCGGATCCTGCGTTTCTTTACTTAACGCCCCTAATACGTCGATATTCCAGATCGCGCAGGGACTGGTCAGCGACTCCCCGGCCCCCGCCAGCATCATCTGCGCTCTGCCGGTGCGGATCACCTCGTAGGCTTCGCCAATGGCGATGGTTCCCGTCGCACAGGCCGCTACCACGGTGTTCTGGAAGCCGTTTAGCCCCCAGAACTGGCTACAGGCGGCAGTGGTGACGCTAGGCATCGAATAAAAACAGTTAAACGGCGAGGCGAAGCCCGTTGCCGAAAAATCGCTCTGCGCATCGTAGCTTTCGTCCAGCCCTCCCCAGCCGGTCCCCATGATCGCGCCGCAGTCTAGCGGGCTATAGAACTCCTGCGGTGGCTGGCCGCCAAAAGCCATCGCCATGGCCTGACGCGCCGCGCCAAACGTGAGCCGGGCAAAACGCGGCAGACGGCGTCTGACGGCGGCAGGAACCCCAATCAGGCTGGGTTCGTTGTCCACCAGCCCGAGAAAATGGGTTTTGATATTCCGCGCCGTGTAATCGACGTAGCGATAGCCCAGCCGATAGTCCATGATCGCCTGCCAGCTCTCACCAGCCGTCACGCCAAGGGGGGTAACGGCCCCATAGCCGGTAACAACCACCCGATTATCTCCATTTTTCAGCTTCATCTTTTATCATCCTGTTTTGCGTGTCGCCCCCTTGTGCCAGCCAGAGCTGCAGCGTGGCGTAAAGGTAGTCGTACTGGGTTTGCGCGAGGGCGTTCTCTGTGTTCAGCAGATCGTCCTGCGCGTTGAGCAGCGTCTGGAAATCCACCGCACCTGCGCGATAACGGCTTTCCGTAAGGGATAATCGCCGCTGGCTAAGCGCCAGCGACTGATGGAGTCGGCTGCGTTGCTCATCTGCACTCAGCCGGTTTTCCATAGCCTCATCCACTTCAGCGAGTGCGGTATAGGCGGTAGAACGAAACGCGATCGCGGCCTGTTTTATCGCTAAATCCGCCTGCGCAACGGTGAGCTGACGGGTGTTCCACTGGATAAACGGCAAGGCCAGCGCGGCCCCTGTCGTACGGATAGGATCGCGGAACCACTGGCTAAAAACCTGGCTCCCGGCATTCAGAGACGCATCAAGCGAAAGCGTGGGGTAGAACTGCAGGCGAGCCGCGTCGTAACCCGCAAGCGCGGCTCGCAGGCGCGACTCAGCAGCCTGAATATCTGGCCGCTGAGCGATCACCCGTAGCGGCGTTTTTTGTGCCACAGGCACCTGCTGATACACGTCCAGCTCGCGCAATTCATCGGCATGTTGTTCCGCCGGCCTGTTAAGCATCAGTGCCAGCGCACTGCGTGTGTTCTGGCGCTGCTGAACCAACGTTCTGAGCTGATTTTGCCGCGCCAGCAGCGCCTGCTGTGCTTGCAGAACATCAAGTTGCCCCACCTTTCCGGCGTTAAACCATGAGGACACCTGTTGCACGGTCTGTTCAGAGACAGTCAGACCGTCACGCTGATGGCGGATCTGCTGGTTATACAAGGCGATACGCCAGTAAAGCTGAGCGGTGAGGCCCATCGTTGAGAGAACGGTTGCACGGTAATCCTGCTCGCTTGCCCTGGCCTGCCATTCGCTTTGCTCACGGGTGCGCGCCAGTTTTCCCCACAGGTCCAGCTCCCAGGCGATGGCAACACTGCCGCTGTAGTTCTCCTGTGGAGGTGCCCCCCGACGCACATTTTTACTGTTACTGGCGGCTCCACTCACTCTGACGTCGGGGGAGATGTTGGTGCTGGTGAGTCCTGCCGCAACGCGTGCTTGCTGCAGCGTGAGGGCTGCCGCTGCAAGATCGTTATTGCTTTCCAGTACCTGTTCAATCACCCGAGACAGGCGGGGATCGCTAAAACGCCAGCCGTTTTCCGTCCCCTTTTCCGCCATCGTGGGCCACTGTGTGGGCAATGACAGCAGCGGGCGCTGGTAGTCGCTGCGGGTCATCGCGCGGCAACCCGCCAGGAGTAGCAGTACGGCTAAAAAGAGGTATCGTGTCATTCGCGAGCCAGCGCCTCCGTAGGGGAAAGGCGAGCCGCGCTGCGCGCCGGGAAATAACCAAACGTGAGGCCGATCGCAGCAGAAAAACCGCAGGCCATCAGCACCGGGAATACGGTAAATACCATTGAAAAGGCGTCCGTCACGAAGGCAAAAATATGCCCTGCCAGCCAGGCGCCTGACACCCCCACCAGGCCACCGAGCACGCAGATCATCACCGCCTCAATGAGAAACTGGTTCATGATGTCTGCGGGTCGAGCCCCCACGGATAATCGAATGCCGATTTCATGCGTCCGCTCCGTCACCGACACCAGCATGATATTCATCACACCCACGCCGCCCACCAGCAGCGAGATAGCCGCGATCGCTGTAATCAGAAGCGACATGGAGTCCGACGTTTTTTGCATGGCATTCGCCAGCCGATCGTCGGTTTGTATAAAGAAATCTTTTCGTCCGTGTTCCCGCAGCAGGTGGCGCTCCACGCGCTGCGCGGCCTCCTGTGATGTCAGCGGCGGCTGAAAACGCAGCACCAGCGACTCCAGCGGTATTTGCCCCGTCAGCCGCTGCTGCAAAGCAGTATGCGGAACCCACGCCGCCATGAAGCCCCCCACCACTTTCGGCCCGGGTCGAGTGGCCACGCCGATCACGCGCCACGGCGCACCGGCAATCTGCACAAGTGCACCGAGCGGATTTTCCCCACCGGGGAACAGCGTATCTCGCCCGGTTTCATCCAGGATCATAACCGGTTCACCTTCCGCAACATCGCGCGCCGTGAAGCCATTACCCTGAACAACGCGCAGCCCTTGCAGGGTGAAAAAGTCCTGTGATACCCCTGACAGCATCATCGAGGAATCCATACCTTTGCGGACCGCGAGTGCAGTGCTGCTGACGACCGGCGAGACGCCCATCACCCACGGCAGCGCCTGCAAACTGCGCACGTCTTCCATCGACAGCGCGCGCGCCATGTCCGGACGCGCGTTGCCCCATCCGGTGCCCGGGCGGATCTCAAGCGTCGTATTTCCCAGCTTGCCTATCTCATCCACGATCGCCCGCCGCGCGCCTTCCCCTACCGCCATTGACGACACCACCGACGCGATGCCAATGATGATCCCCAGCATGGAAAGAAACGCACGCATACGGTGCCCAAGCAGTGCACGCCAGGCCATACGAACCGACTCGCGAAAACGGCTCGCCAGCGACGCTCGGCCGTTGTCCTGCTCCGGCAGCAGCATTGAGGGATGAACCTCAGCGTGCCGTACATCGCTGATGATTCGCCCGTCGCTAATCTCAATAATACGCTGCGCCTGTCGGGCGATATCGCGGTCATGGGTAACGATAATCACCGTGTGCCCTGACGCATGCAGTTGATGCAGCACGCCCATCAGAGCCTTACCACGGGTACTGTCGAGCGCGCCGGTAGGTTCGTCTGCCAGGATAATGTGTGCACCGTTGATCAATGCCCGACAAATGCTCACCCGCTGCTGTTGTCCACCCGACAGCTCCGCTGGACGGTGCTGGAGACGGTTTTCCAGCCCGAGCTGAACAGCTAACCTCTGCACACGGGCGGTACGCTCCTGTTCCGACATTGCGGTGTACAGCGCGGGAATGGCAATGTTTTCTTCTGCGGTCAGATACGGCATCAGGTGATAGCGCTGAAAAATGAATCCCAGGTAACGGCTGCGCAGATCGGCAAGGTAGAGGCTATCCGCGTTATGCACGGGCGTGCCGTTGATCAGGACTTCTCCGGACGTGGGCTTGTCCAGGCAGCCAATGATGTTCATCAGCGTGGACTTACCCGAGCCGGATGCCCCCACAATCGCCACCATTTCACCGCGATGAAAGGTCAGTGAAATATCACTCAGCACCGCTAACGTTTGAGTGCCCGCGTGGAATCGTCTGCACACCCGCCGTAATACGATAATCGGCTCCATCCGCTATCCTCGCTCCGTCTCTTGCGCCAGCACCACCTGTTCGCCCGCCTGCAGCCCTTCCAGCACTTCGGCGTACTGCCGATCTTGAATGCCAATGCGGATCGTGCGGGACTGCGTATTTCCATCTTTAACGGTGGTGATGGTGTAACGATCGGCATCCAGCGCCTGGCCCAGTGCCGCAACCGGAACACGCAGGACATTGCTGGCCCTGGCGATCTGAATAAATACCTGTGCCGTCATGGATGTTTTGAGCTCACGCCCAGCGTTAGGCACTTCGAACGTGCCGGTGTAGTAGACTGCCATCGCCTGCGCGTTCCCGCCCATACCTCTCTCACCGGACGCCTCCATCGCGTCCTGCGGCGCAGGCTGCACATAGCCCATGGTACTGGCGTAGCGTTTATCCGGATTGGCGATGACATAAAAACTGAGCGGCTGGCCGGGATGAATTTTTTGGACGTCCGCTTCTGAAATACGCGTTTGCACCTGCATCGTATCGAGATCCGCCAACACCAGAATGGTCGGCGCCGTTTGCGAAGAAACGATGGTCTGACCTTCACGGGTCACAATACCCAGCACCTCGCCGTCGACCGGCGCGACAATGCGGGTATAGCTGAGGTTGGCCTGCGCCGTTTTCACCGCCATTTCAGCCTGTGCAATCTGTGCCTCGCTCACCGCTATCTGCTGCACCTGCACAGCGTATTGCGACCTGGCCTGCTCAAACTCACTGCGCACCCCCGAGCCGTCGCGCTGCATCAGGCGCTGTCGGTCCAGCTCCTGGCGGTAGCGCAGCAACATTGCCTGCGCAGAGCGCTTTTGCGCTCGGGCGCTGGCAAGCTGCGCCTTTGTATTCCTGAGTTCCGATTCCTGTAACGTCGGGTCGATTTCTGCCAGCAGTTGCCCTTTCTTCACGCGCTCTCCCTGGCGAACATACAATTTCCGCAGCTGTCCGTTGACCTGCGCACCGACGTTAACCTGTACCGCCGGCTTCAGGATCCCCGTCACCAGCACCACCTTTTCGATGTCGCCGGTGCCGATAGTGTCCACGGGTAAACGCGTATGTGGTGAGGGCGGGGCCATAGACACCCAGACGCCCGCCATCGCGGCGGCAAACGCCAGACCGCAGCCCAGCATCACCCAGAGAGATTTATGCTTCATCGCTCCCTTCCCGCAGGCTGAGCCTGCCGTCGACCAGGTGGTAAACCTGCTGAAAGCCCGATAAAACCTGCTCGCTATGCGTGACAACAATCAACGACTTACCGGCCCTGCGGCAGTGGGCGTGAACCGTTGCCATGACGATTGCCGCGGTTTCGTCATCAAGATTGGCCGTCGGCTCATCGAGCAATAACACCGGACGTGAGCTGTACAACGCGCGGGCCAGCAACAGGCGCTGACGCTGGCCGAGAGAGAGCGCCGCGTGGCTTTCGCGGATCAGAGCATCCAGACCACCCGGCAATGCACGCACCACGTCACCCAGCATGAGAGCATCAAGCAGGGCCTCAACCCGTCCGCGGTCACGCTCGCGGTAGTGCGCGTCGAATAAGGTGATGTTTTCACGCACCGAGGCGTTAAAAAGAATGTCCTCCTGGCTTTGCAAACAGACATACTGCGCCAGATGCGCGGCAGGCAGCGCGCGACCGGCGGCATAACATCCTCCTGCCTGAGGCGAAAACAGCCCGGCGATCAGCCGAAGTAAGGTACTTTTACCGGCCCCCGACTCCCCGACTATCGCGATCTGCTCACCCGCCGGCAGCGATAATGAGACGGATGAAAGGACGGGCACAGCGGGGTCATACCCGTAGCCAAGCGCCTCAAAGGCCAAAGCAGGCGTTGTATCCGCTGTCGGTACCGCGGTCAGCGGCGCGGGCGCGCGTTCTCCTCCTGGAGCAAAGAGGGCATGTGCACGGGTGTCGATCACGTGCAGCTGCGTTTTCTGGATGATGGCGTAGAAGATCCGCGTGACGTAGGACGTGAAGATTTGCCGCAGGAAGCTGTAGGCAAAAAAATCGCCCAGCGAGATCTGCTTGCCATGGACCATCGGCAGTACCACCAGCATAAACGCCACCATCTCCAGGCTACCGCATAGCTGATAGAGCCCTTCTTTCACCTGTTGATAGACCTTCTGGCGCTGTAGGCATCTGTAGAGCTCGCGGCTTAAGGCGGCAAACTGCGCCTGACGCTGCCCTTCCAGCCCGGCGGTTTTGACGGTCAATATGCCCTGAAGGGTCTCCATGAAAAAATCATTCAGCGCAGCGCTTTTCAGCTGTAGCTGCTGGGTAAACCAGCGATCGCGGATCACGGCCCAGACACTGATGATCCCCATCACCGTCACGCCGATGGCGGAGATCGCCGCCAGGATGGGCGCGATCCAGAACATGATCGCCAGCGCGATCGCACCGATCACCCAATCGGAACGCAGACCATTATCCAGTTCGATCTTCTGCAGCAGGCCCATCTGCCAGGCCGTGAAGCGGCTGAAGATCTCCCCCGGCGCGCGTTTTTCAAAAAAACGGAGGGGGTTTTGAAGCAGGCGAGAAAAGCCGACACCGCTGTGGATCAGCACAAAGCGTTTAATGTAGCGCTCGGCGATCGCCCGAACCCCCAGCGCCATCAGCGAAGAGACCACAAAGGCCAGAATAAACCAGCCGTACGGGAAGCCGCTGCTCTCAACGCTGGAGAAAGCTTTATTGATGGCACTACTCACCATCGTGGGCATCAGAAACAGCGTTAACGACACCATGAAGGTCAACAGCATCAGCCGATATATGCCCGGCACATCTGCCGTCTCCTTCATGCTCATCACCCGAGGCATGCTCTGTCCCGCTGTCGGTCGCGCCAGCGCGGGATCTGCAGCCAGCCTCTGCTCTGGCTCCACTATCAGGGCATAGCCGCTGATCTCCTGCTTAAGCGCGGCAAAAGGCAGCCACTGCTCGCCAATCGCCGGGTTCATCACGCAGACGTGGTTGCCTTTACGCCAGGCCAGCAGGACATAGTGGCTCGCGCCGTAGTGCAAAATGGCTGGCAGCGGGAGTTCACTGAGTTCGTGATGCTCAAACAGCACAGGGGCCGTCGCAATGCCCAACCGCGCCAGAATGGCCATCAGCGTGTCCAGCGACGTACCGTGGTCGGAGGCTGGAAAAATGTCGCGCAGTGTTTCCAGTGAGATCGTCTGTCCCTGCGTTTGTGCCAGCATTGCTACACACGCCAGTCCGCACTCGTTGGTCTCTTCCTGAAAGATCAGATTCGGGATCGTGTTTTTCATTGTTATCGTGAGTGATTAATAAAGTAGAGAGAATGGCTGTGCCACAGGAGCCACTCCTGCGGGGACGCTCGCAGGGTAGATTCAATGATGTCGGGCAGCGCGCTGGCGACATGCTGGCTGCTCACCGGCGGATGAATGTGAATACGCAGGCGGTTGTCATAGCTCAGGTGATAAAACACGACCTGCGCAGCTATCGCCCCGGAAAGACGCACCAGACCACCGTGCAACCTGGCGCTGCGACCAAATAAACGACACGGCTGTTTCGCCACCAGCGTCCCTTCTGCCTGCGAGGTATAGTCGGGCGTGATATCGGGAAAAATAATCATGTTCCGCTGCCCGGCGGCGACATCGGTGATGAGATCCATCAGGTTGCTGGCAAGCGTTTTGTTTTCCTGGTGGATTGAACAGTAGTCAAGTGCTACGCCGCCGAATGCACGGGCGGAGGCGCTGTAAAGCTCCGCGCTGGACGAGACCACCACGCTTGCTTTCCCCGGCGTGACGCTGGCACCAATGATGGCAGCGAGCACGTCAGACACCGTATGGAGCGGCGCCAGTATGTAGGGTGCGTTTTGTTCGTACAACGGTGTAACCACCGCATTGAGTTCCGCTGCGCAAGTACGCATTTGCTGAAGCAGCGCCGGGTTTTGCGCCCAGGTGGCGGCCTCTTCCAGCAGGCGTCGCCGTACTGTCAGCCAGGCCACGTTCAGGCGGATTTTTTGCCCGGTCAGGCAACGAACGTTTTCATTCGCCACCGCGTTACGCAAGCGAAACGCACGCCCGAACAGTCGCGTTGCGCACAGTCCCTTCGCCACGGTCAGCGTCACAGGGAGAGGCACGACGCGCACAATTTTCCTCAGAAAAAAAACACCGCACTGAGTAAGCCTTTGATGAATGTCTTCAATCTTTCCCGTGCTGTTTTTAAAACTCAACACGCTCCAGATTATGAATAATCTGACCACGGGATTATTTATCCTCTTCGAGCAATTCCCGAATGCGCTGCGCAAACGCCGGGAACTCGCGATCCTGAGCAACAACATAGCGTTTATTAATAATAAACATCGGGGTGGCGTTGATATCATAGTAAGCAGTAATGGCCGCCATTTCGCTGAGACGTTCTTTTACCGCCTTGCTTAGCCTGAACGTATTAAACTTGACGACATCAATATTATTTTTGACTAACCAACCATTCAGCTTTTTTTCATCCGTCAAATCGACGTTACGCGTGATAATGGCGTTATACGCACTGTCGCGAATCTGCTTTTCTATCCCCATCGCTTCCAGCGTCGCAAAAAGCGGTGCATAGGCTGCAAGACCATTATCCTCGTCAGCAATATGAATAGAGGTAAATGTGCTGTCTGGCGGCAGAGTACGGCTAAATTCCGCGAGGTTCTCTTCGTTTGCCGCACAATAATGACAACCATAAGACATGACTTCGATAATACTGCGCTCATTTTTAATCGGACTGTTCGCCTGCATATCGGGGCTGACCTCGCGAAATGCCTGCGTCTGCGAATCATCTCTCGTAAAAGTTTTAAAAACAAAAATATGGTAACAAAGTACCGTAATTAAAAAGGAAACCATAATCAGAAAGATCGAATAACCGATCGCGGTTTTGCGCGTACAGGTAGTCACTATCGTATTCTCTCAGTGGAAAATAAGAGCCTGAGGGTGTTCAGCCCCCAGGCAGTGTCGGTGTTAATAGCGGTTAGGGATCCCACCGCATTTGCTGGAATCAGCATCTCTCATTGTGGTCGTACAGCCATGCTTATCTGTACAGGTTGTGATCTGCTTACAGGAGGTGACGCCACCGACGGTGACGTTTTGATACGTGATTTCACACGTCTTGCAGGTTCCCCCCACAATCCTCGCGGCTTCAAATGCGGTCAGTTTTTTCATTTCCGTTCTCCTTACTTCGGGTTAATGGCGTGCAATATGTTGCACTGTTAAATCGGTAATGTGTTCTACCGAAAATGTGGCTCACGGATTCAGGGCATAATGCCGCGAAACGCGGAGAATAAAGCGATATTGCTTCTTATATTCAACCTCTTCATTAAATGGCGTTTGATATAGCTCAAGCGACGAATGTCGACGTTTATTTCGTCTGATATTTGCGACAGGGATTTCCCCTTAAATAGCTCTTCCATCAACCACCATTCACTTCCAGAAATCGTGGGTTCCACGCTCCGGTCATAAAGTTTTTTTTTCGTATAGTTGACCAGCGATGCACTAAAGCAACATCCCTGACGTGTTTTATCCAACAGACGCTGAAAAAAAGGCGTAATGCTCTCCATATTTTCAGTTTTGAGCAACCAGTGCGCGGTGGGCAAAATCGAATACAGCGCAAAAAAAAGAGGCATATTATGTTTGCTTAAGAGAATAATCAGGCTTTTATTTTCCTGCTGATAGAACTCTTTCATTAATTGCAGCGTGTGAAGCCGCTCTCGCGGCAGGCTGTCTAAATCACAGAGGATCCACATGCAACCCTCGTCATTAACCTGACGCTGTAATTGAACAAGGAGCTGCTCGTAATCATCCGTTAAGGAATATAAAACGTCCGCTTGTTCTGCGAGTAAACTGGTAATAACCATTTTAATTCCTTGCGAATAAAAAATATTTTTATCGTAAAGAAAGAACTGATATCTCATGTCGCAGCTCCCGGTTAACGCCGCTACTGATAATCCAACGTATAATGTGCAGTGGCGGTAAATGGCCCGGTAGTTAACGTTCCGCTTGCCACGGCATCGGGTTCCGCTTCCACAAAAGCCTGGAAGCTTAGCCGTAACAGGGTGTCGTTGATGAGAGTGGGACGGGTGGCGACATTCAGGCGCACGGGAGTATCATCCTCCTCCAGCAATCCAATCCCTACCCCGCCTGCATTACCCGGCGCTGTTGCGTTGATGGCCAGACGGTCCGCCATATTGGCGTTGGCGATGCCGCTGAACGTTACCGTCACCGCGTTAAAGACGTTCGGATTACAGTCCTGCAATTTAATCGCGAACGGAACCGGTGTCGTTTTTCCGTTTATATACAATGACTTTGTTGATATCTCACCAAAATCCACCAGGATCCGACCCGACTCTGGCGCAATACTGCACGGGTAAGCCATGACGACGCCTTTAAAGCTAAGATCGCCACCGATCAACTCTCCCCGCGCCCAGGCGGGTGCCGCAGCGAAGACCGTGAGATAACAGGTGAGGATGATTATCATGCGATGCATATTCCCTCCTTACTGGAATTCAGCCACAACCGTCGCCGACGCATGGAACTCGCCTTCGGGAATAACCGAGGTAGTGTTTTTGGCCACCGGCGCGGCGATCAGGTTCCAGTCACCTTCGTTGTGGGAAAATCCCGGCACGTTATAGAACGTGTTTGGCACCACAGGATTACCCTTGCTATCACGCAGCGCGATCCCCAGTTCAGACCGGTCGACGGCTCCTTGCGTACTCAGGTATTTGCCGTCACTGAATGCTGGATTAGCTTGCTGGATCCCCAGCTTGATATTCAGCTCTCCCTGGGAAAAACTGCCGCCCTGGCACTTGACGTGAATCGGTACGTTTTGACTGTAATTGATGCCATCCAGCCGACTGCCCGTCCCCGGAATGTTGCCGAAGTCAACGACGATGGGCGTCCCCTGATTCACGATGCATTTATCCGGTACGGTGATGACGCCTGAAGCGATGGTGACGCGCGACAGTGGCGTTTGGCCCATTGCACCCGGCCCCAGTCGTCCATAAAGTGTTGCGATTTCTGACCCCTGCAAGTTGACCCCATTGATAATGGGCTTGGTGATCATAAAGGTCACTTTCCCCTTCGCACCGGAAGCAAACTGGTTGTCCAGTATGGTGCTGGGGGGGTTGCAGTAGTTCTGATTGACGTTATTGGAGACGTTATCGAAGGGTACGGTTTTGTACTGCTGTAGATTACCGCCGATGTAGATCTCGATTTTGACGTCCATGTAGTCATTCAGCTTGAGGTAACCCGCCGTCATTCCTGATTGGGTTAACGTTGCCTGCGACGTGTAATAGACCGGCTGGCTTATCATCGGCTGCGCGCAGTACGCGCGGCCCTGAAACATCCCTGCCAGATCAAATTCGTCGATAACGACAGCACCGACCTGATTGCTGGTAATATCATGATTGTTAATGTTGATCAGGTATTCATAGGTGCCATTTACCGCCTTAATTTCACCGTCCACCACGGATCGTGCCGCCCCGGAAAATCCGAGCGCGCACATCGCCAGAAGAGCGGCATAAGGATAAGGATGTTGCATTGTCAGGCTCCTTCCTTGTTAACCCTGCTGGGCAGGGGGTAACGCCTTACAGGTATTGCCATCACAACGGAATTTCAGCTCCGGATGCCCGCCATAGTCATTCACAAACTTCATAGAAAACTGACTGACACCGGCGTCCGTTACCGCAAACGTCTGGCTCGATTTAGGCGCAACCATGATCCCCGGGAAACGGGTGATCTTCACCCCGTCTCCTTTGGTCAGGCTGAGGATCGTCACGTAGTAAGGCGTAGGATTCTGCACGGTCATTTCGCTGCCGCTTTTCTGGAACACCACCCGATCCTGCCAAACTTCCCCCTTTGTCTTCGGGATCACCGCTTCAGGGCGATAAAACAACTTGATGCGTGATTGCATTGCCAGCTGAAGCGTGTTGGGTTTTTCCGGTTTTGGCGGAATTTCCCTGACGTTGAGGTAGAACAGACTCTCTCTGTCCTTCGGCAGTTTTTCGATGCCAGCCGTTTTAGTGACCCGCGCGATCCCTTTCTGCCCCCCATTAATTCGCTGTAACGGCGGGAGTACAATCAGCGGAGAGGCGATCTTATTGCCCTTTTCATCCTCCACCCACGACTGGGCCAGGAAGGGGATATCCGGGCTGGTATTGGACAAATTGGCGCTGGACGAAGACTCTTTCTCCGTAATGATGATGCGCGTCCGATCCAGGGAGACGCCTGCCTGCGCGTAGCCCGCCACCAGGCTCAGCGCACACGCCGCCATAAGATATCTGCTATGTCTGTTCTTGCTCATTTTTAGCCTTTCATTACAGTGAGATAATGCTTACTAAAGGATTAACGGCACGGCAGAAGCATGTCCGAACGTCCGTTGTTCTCTCCAGGCGGGACGGTTACTTTGCACTGCTGTTTACCCCCCCACATAACATTCAGGGTTTCATTGGCGTTTATGCCCGCAAGCCATGCCTTTCCGTCCTCCAGCACCATGGCGACGCTTACGCCATCGGCGTTGTAAATTTCTGCCCCAAAAGGAGGGACGCTGTTATCAACGAGGCGCAACGTGCCCATCATTTTCATCCCTTTCGCCATCCCAAAAGCCTGATAGCCGATGGCCCCTTCAGTGAGGGTGCTGGTACTGATGGCTCTGGCCGGTTCGATATCGCCATCCATGGCGTCGACGTCTACGCGGGTATCAAAGCTGTTGTAACTCACTACATCCGGTACAACGGCAATACCGAAGCGGTTAGTCCGGGACTTTTCACCATTGAGTGGGACGCCGCCAATGCCGTTGGTATCGACCATGACCCGCGCCGTGTTCATTGTTGCGCCACTGTTATGCATCGCCGCACCGTGCCGGGTCGCCGTAAAGCCGCCGCGCAGAGTGGTGCTTAACGCCATAAACTCATTTTGCTGGTAGCTTGCGTTGGTATTAATTTCCGCCCACTGCGAACGGTGCAGGTAATAGCCGTCAACGCTGGCGTTACTGTTCTGACTGGCACCCGCGCGAACGCGCCACAGATTGTTGAAGTCGCTGTTGTCGGTGTATGACGCCATTGGACTGGTTTTACCGTTGTTGGTCTGGACGTCCAGACCCGCCCATTTGTTATCCCCAATCGGCACAGACAGCGAGAAGGAAATTGAGTCGTCCTTACGCCCTTTATAATCGGTACGGTAAGCAGAAAGATTGGCGGTGATGCCGTTGATATCGCCAACGCGGAAGGCTCGCCCCACGGACATGCCGTATCGATCCTGGCTGCGCTGATTCCAGTAGTTTTGGTGGGTCCAGGTAAGAAAGACGGTCGTCGCTTTACCCGCCTCACCGGCCCAGAAGGTTTTACTCCCGGTAATGGTGTAGAGCTGTTTCTCGCGTCCGACATGGTCATAACCCTGATAACGCTCATCAAGGTATTGCGCCATCGTGCGGAAGTCTTCCTGTGAGAAGCGGTACCCCGCGAACGTAATTGAGCTGTTGTATTCGTCGAAGGTTTTCGCGTAGCTCAACTTATATGAGGTACCTTTCAGGCGTTTGCCGTCAGGCTCACGGCTCCACGACTCTGTGGCATCCAGAGAGATCGCCCCTAACGCGTTCAGATCGCGACCTATACCCAGAGAGGCTGCAGTGTAGGCTTCACCCGATGACTGCAGGCCACCGTACAGCGACCACGCGTTGCTGATCCCCCAGGAGAAATCGCCAGACAGGAACGTCGGTCCCTTTAACGAGTGGTTATAACGGGACGGCGTGCCACCAGAGAGGTTGTAACGCACATAGCCCGGACGCGTGAGATACGGAATGCTGGCGGTATTCACCTGGAACAGCGATACTGAGCCATCCTGCTCCTCAACGCGTACATCGAGCGTACCGCGCACTGAACTGCGCAAATCCTGAATATTGAACGGTCCGGCGGGGACGGTAGTTTCATAGATGACGCGCCCGCTCTGACTGACGGTCACTTTGGCATTCGAGCGAGCAATACCGTGGATTTCAGGCGCATAGCCCTGCAGCGCAGGCGGCAGCATCCGCTCATCGCTGGCGAGGTTAATCCCGGTAAATCGCAGCGTATCGAAAACCTGCGAATTCAGGTAAATCTCCCCCAGCGTCAGTTTTGCCGCCATCATCGGCAACGGCCGGTAGGCGTAGATCTGGTTCCAGTCAAAACTGGATTGATGGTGCTGGCTGTAGTAGCTGGTCTGATATTCACCGCGTATGCGCCAGCCGCCGATGTTGGCTCCCGCCTGACCGTAACCTGATATCGCGCTGTAGTTTTTATTGTCGCTGAACTGACGAGTCAGCTGCCCGTTAATGCTGTAGTCAAAAATCAGGCCAGCAATACCTTCATCCCAACGTTCAGGCGGCGTCCAGTCAGGATCGTTGTACTTCATCCATGCCTGCGGCACGGTGATTTCAAGCACGCCGGCATAGTTGCTTAATTTCGCGCCAGACAAACGCTGCAGGGAATAGCAGTTTTCATAGATTTGAGCGATCTGTGAACGTGCGTCTTCTTTCAGCGCCAGTTTGTCCAGCAGGTCGCCGCTGATACACGGCAGCGTACGATTGCCTTCAGGCGATTCCACATAACGGATTTTCTCCTGGCCTACCGACTGGCCGTTAATACGGATATCCAGCAGATAATCACCAGGTGTGACATAGTTATCTGTCGCAAAACGTGACAGATCAATACGGGTACGATCTGAAGCATCCAGAACATCAGTATTAAACTCAACGCGCTCTTCTCCGCGCGCCGTTGCTGCATAGCAGCAATTCATCACCAGGAGAGCAATAATTGTAAGATTCGTTTTTAATTTTACTGACATGATCCCCGTCCTGAACAAATCCATTAAAAGCGTCCAGCGTTCCACCGCGTTATAATTATTTTGTTAATGCCTACAATTAAAATATGGAGAAATGCCGTCATGACTTTCGCGTAAATCGTTCCATCGCGATGACAGTGAAATAAAGCGGCATTAAAAATCCATTTTATTTTCGTTCTTTAACAGTGCGGGATAATTCCCGCACTGAAGTTGCTCTGCGGATTACTGATAAGCAATCTCGAAGTTAACCGTTGACTGGAAGGAACCCGCCGTTACGGTCGCACTTGCGCTTTCTGCTTTCACATATGCCACGAACGGAATGGTGTTGGTGCCATCAACCAACTGAACAGGCGTGGTTGCGTTACCCCAGACGACGTCCTGGCTGGCGCTGTCACGCAGGCCAATACCGGCACCCGACGCAGTACCAGAAGTGAAGGCAGCCAGAGACGCATCCGTTGGGTTTACGCTGGTTGGGGAGTACGTTACCTCAGCTGTTTGTGCAACGGTGGTGTCACAGTGCTGCAGTTCAATGTTCTGATGTACGTTTCCGGCGCGCGCACCATTTGCCAGTGCAGAAACTGGAATTTGGCCAAAATCAACGCTTACCGGGCTTGAGCCTGGCGCCAGACCACATGCGGTATTCACCAGTTCGCCCTGGAATTCAATCTGGCCATTCGTCGTATCAGCGAATGCAGACATTGAACTCAGAACTGCGGTCAAAGCAACAGCCATAGCAACTTTATTCAGTTTCATAAAATATCCTGTTTTTACCAATATCCTGAGAAATAAAGAGTCGTCACGCTACACAAATGATATACGCGAGTGAAATTAACTCTTGGTTTAGTTCTTAAAACGATATGCGAATAATGAAACTCGCCTAATATTAATTCCCATCGTTTCTTCGAACTAATTCAAATGCTACCAAATCACAATTTCATCACAAAGCAATACATTTAATGTGGGATAGATACGCATTATTAACTCGTAATGCTCAAAAAATAGGGTTTTATATCTCGCAGAGTGGTATGAATAATCTGAAATTTATGATGCTTTTACCACATATATAAATATATAAAAAAATGGGAAATTAAGAAATTTCGTAGAGGGAAATGTGAATTTGTTTAATCATGGGGAGAAACTGTGCTGTCGGATGCAGTCACCCGCAGGGAGAGGGTAAGAGTGAGGGAGAAAACAAAAGCAAAAAACCCCGCACCTTACGGTACGGGGTTCTTCTTATTTGATGCCTGGCAGTTCCCTACTCTCACATGGGGAGACCCCACACTACCATCGGCGCTACGGCGTTTCACTTCTGAGTTCGGCATGGGGTCAGGTGGGACCACCGCGCTAAAGCCGCCAGGCAAATTCCTGTGCTCTGTCCTGTGTCTTTTGGGCTGATACTGCGTTGGCTGCTCTCGTAAAGTCAGTCACATACCTCAGTATGCTCCTTCCTTTCCTTCGCTTGCCGCCTTGTCTCAGCGCAAAATCCTTCGGACTCTGAATCAAAGCTGAAATTCTGTCTCTTCGCCAAAACATCTTCGGCGTTGTAAGGTTAAGCCTCACGGTTCATTAGTATCGGTTAGCTCAACGCATCGCTGCGCTTACACACCCGACCTATCAACGTCATCGTCTTTAACGTTCCTTCAGGAGACTTTAAGTCTCAGGGAGAACTCATCTCGGGGCAAGTTTCGTGCTTAGATGCTTTCAGCACTTATCTCTTCCGCATTTAGCTACCGGGCAGTGCCATTGGCATGACAACCCGAACACCAGTGATGCGTCCACTCCGGTCCTCTCGTACTAGGAGCAGCCCCCCTCAATTCTCCAGCGCCCACGGCAGATAGGGACCGAACTGTCTCACGACGTTCTAAACCCAGCTCGCGTACCACTTTAAATGGCGAACAGCCATACCCTTGGGACCTACTTCAGCCCCAGGATGTGATGAGCCGACATCGAGGTGCCAAACACCGCCGTCGATATGAACTCTTGGGCGGTATCAGCCTGTTATCCCCGGAGTACCTTTTATCCGTTGAGCGATGGCCCTTCCATTCAGAACCACCGGATCACTATGACCTGCTTTCGCACCTGCTCGAGCCGTCACTCTCGCAGTCAAGCTAGCTTATGCCATTGCACTAACCTCCTGATGTCCGACCAGGATTAGCTAACCTTCGTGCTCCTCCGTTACTCTTTGGGAGGAGACCGCCCCAGTCAAACTACCCACCAGACACTGTCCGCAACCCGGATTACGGGTCTACGTTAGAACACCAGCCATTAAAGGGTGGTATTTCAAGGACGGCTCCACGCAGACTGGCGTCCACGCTTCAAAGCCTCCCACCTATCCTACACATCAAGGACCAGTGTTCAGTGTCAAGCTATAGTAAAGGTTCACGGGGTCTTTCCGTCTTGCCGCGGGTACACTGCATCTTCACAGCGAGTTCAATTTCACTGAGTCTCGGGTGGAGACAGCCTGGCCATCATTACGCCATTCGTGCAGGTCGGAACTTACCCGACAAGGAATTTCGCTACCTTAGGACCGTTATAGTTACGGCCGCCGTTTACCGGGGCTTCGATCAAGAGCTTCGCGTTACCGCTAACCCCATCAATTAACCTTCCGGCACCGGGCAGGCGTCACACCGTATACGTCCACTTTCGTGTTTGCACAGTGCTGTGTTTTTAATAAACAGTTGCAGCCAGCTGGTATCTTCGACTGATTTCAGCTCCACCCGCAGGGGCTTCACCTACATATCAGCGTGCCTTCTCCCGAAGTTACGGCACCATTTTGCCTAGTTCCTTCACCCGAGTTCTCTCAAGCGCCTTGGTATTCTCTACCTGACCACCTGTGTCGGTTTGGGGTACGATTTCGTGTTACCTGATGCTTAGAGGCTTTTCCTGGAAGCAGGGCATTTGTTACTTCAGCACCGTAGTGCCTCGTCATCACACCTCAGCGTTAAAAGGTACCGGATTTACCTGGAACCTCCGCCTACATGCTTAAACCGGGACAACCGTCGCCCGGCTAACATAGCCTTCTCCGTCCCCCCTTCGCAGTAACACCAAGTACAGGAATATTAACCTGTTTCCCATCGACTACGCCTTTCGGCCTCGCCTTAGGGGTCGACTCACCCTGCCCCGATTAACGTTGGACAGGAACCCTTGGTCTTCCGGCGAGCGGGCTTTTCACCCGCTTTATCGTTACTTATGTCAGCATTCGCACTTCTGATACCTCCAGCAGCCCTCACAGGCCACCTTCAACGGCTTACAGAACGCTCCCCTACCCAACAACACAGAGTGTCGCTGCCGCAGCTTCGGTGCATGGTTTAGCCCCGTTACATCTTCCGCGCAGGCCGACTCGACCAGTGAGCTATTACGCTTTCTTTAAATGATGGCTGCTTCTAAGCCAACATCCTGGCTGTCTGGGCCTTCCCACATCGTTTCCCACTTAACCATGACTTTGGGACCTTAGCTGGCGGTCTGGGTTGTTTCCCTCTTCACGACGGACGTTAGCACCCGCCGTGTGTCTCCCGTGATAACATTCTTCGGTATTCGTAGTTTGCATCGGGTTGGTAAGCCGGGATGGCCCCCTAGCCGAAACAGTGCTCTACCCCCGAAGATGAGTTCACGAGGCGCTACCTAAATAGCTTTCGGGGAGAACCAGCTATCTCCCGGTTTGATTGGCCTTTCACCCCCAGCCACAGGTCATCCGCTAATTTTTCAACATTAGTCGGTTCGGTCCTCCAGTTAGTGTTACCCAACCTTCAACCTGCCCATGGCTAGATCACCGGGTTTCGGGTCTATACCCTGCAACTTAACGCCCAGTTAAGACTCGGTTTCCCTTCGGCTCCCCTATACGGTTAACCTTGCTACAGAATATAAGTCGCTGACCCATTATACAAAAGGTACGCAGTCACACCACGAAGGTGCTCCCACTGCTTGTACGTACACGGTTTCAGGTTCTTTTTCACTCCCCTCGCCGGGGTTCTTTTCGCCTTTCCCTCACGGTACTGGTTCACTATCGGTCAGTCAGGAGTATTTAGCCTTGGAGGATGGTCCCCCCATATTCAGACAGGATACCACGTGTCCCGCCCTACTCTTCGAGTTCACAGCCTGTGTGTTTTCGTGTACGGGACTTTCACCCTGTACCGTGCGACTTTCCAGACGCTTCCACTAACACACAAGCTGATTCAGACTCTGGGCTGCTCCCCGTTCGCTCGCCGCTACTGGGGGAATCTCGGTTGATTTCTTTTCCTCGGGGTACTTAGATGTTTCAGTTCCCCCGGTTCGCCTCGTTAACCTATGTATTCAGTTAACGATAGTGTGACGAATCACACTGGGTTTCCCCATTCGGACATCGCCGGGTCAAGGGTTCATATCACCTCGCCGGCGCTTTTCGCAGATTAGCACGTCCTTCATCGCCTCTGACTGCCAGGGCATCCACCGTGTACGCTTAGTCGCTTAACCTCACAACCCGAAGATGTTTCACTTCTGATTGCGAAAATTTGAGAGACTCGAACACACATTAACTGTGTGTCGTTTCAATTTTCAGCTTGATCCAGATTTTTAAAGAGCAAATATCTCAAACATGACTCGCAAGTCAGTTTTGAGATATGACGGCAGGTGACTTTCACTCACGAACCAGCAAGTGGCGTCCCCTAGGGGATTCGAACCCCTGTTACCGCCGTGAAAGGGCGGTGTCCTGGGCCTCTAGACGAAGGGGACGTACAGTCTCAATCGCAAGACGCCTTGCTATTTACTTTTCATCAGACAATCTGTGTGAGCACTGCAAAGGCAGGTTCTTTAAGGTAAGGAGGTGATCCAACCGCAGGTTCCCCTACGGTTACCTTGTTACGACTTCACCCCAGTCATGAATCACAAAGTGGTAAGCGCCCTCCCGAAGGTTAAGCTACCTACTTCTTTTGCAACCCACTCCCATGGTGTGACGGGCGGTGTGTACAAGGCCCGGGAACGTATTCACCGTAGCATTCTGATCTACGATTACTAGCGATTCCGACTTCATGGAGTCGAGTTGCAGACTCCAATCCGGACTACGACGCACTTTATGAGGTCCGCTTGCTCTCGCGAGGTCGCTTCTCTTTGTATGCGCCATTGTAGCACGTGTGTAGCCCTGGTCGTAAGGGCCATGATGACTTGACGTCATCCCCACCTTCCTCCAGTTTATCACTGGCAGTCTCCTTTGAGTTCCCGGCCTAACCGCTGGCAACAAAGGATAAGGGTTGCGCTCGTTGCGGGACTTAACCCAACATTTCACAACACGAGCTGACGACAGCCATGCAGCACCTGTCTCACAGTTCCCGAAGGCACCAATCCATCTCTGGAAAGTTCTGTGGATGTCAAGACCAGGTAAGGTTCTTCGCGTTGCATCGAATTAAACCACATGCTCCACCGCTTGTGCGGGCCCCCGTCAATTCATTTGAGTTTTAACCTTGCGGCCGTACTCCCCAGGCGGTCGATTTAACGCGTTAGCTCCGGAAGCCACGCCTCAAGGGCACAACCTCCAAATCGACATCGTTTACGGCGTGGACTACCAGGGTATCTAATCCTGTTTGCTCCCCACGCTTTCGCACCTGAGCGTCAGTCTTTGTCCAGGGGGCCGCCTTCGCCACCGGTATTCCTCCAGATCTCTACGCATTTCACCGCTACACCTGGAATTCTACCCCCCTCTACAAGACTCCAGCCTGCCAGTTTCGAATGCAGTTCCCAGGTTGAGCCCGGGGATTTCACATCCGACTTGACAGACCGCCTGCGTGCGCTTTACGCCCAGTAATTCCGATTAACGCTTGCACCCTCCGTATTACCGCGGCTGCTGGCACGGAGTTAGCCGGTGCTTCTTCTGCGGGTAACGTCAATTGCTGCGGTTATTAACCACAACACCTTCCTCCCCGCTGAAAGTACTTTACAACCCGAAGGCCTTCTTCATACACGCGGCATGGCTGCATCAGGCTTGCGCCCATTGTGCAATATTCCCCACTGCTGCCTCCCGTAGGAGTCTGGACCGTGTCTCAGTTCCAGTGTGGCTGGTCATCCTCTCAGACCAGCTAGGGATCGTCGCCTAGGTGAGCCGTTACCCCACCTACTAGCTAATCCCATCTGGGCACATCTGATGGCAAGAGGCCCGAAGGTCCCCCTCTTTGGTCTTGCGACGTTATGCGGTATTAGCTACCGTTTCCAGTAGTTATCCCCCTCCATCAGGCAGTTTCCCAGACATTACTCACCCGTCCGCCACTCGTCACCCGAGAGCAAGCTCTCTGTGCTACCGTTCGACTTGCATGTGTTAGGCCTGCCGCCAGCGTTCAATCTGAGCCATGATCAAACTCTTCAATTTAAAAGTTTGATGCTCAATGAATTAAACTTCGTAATGAATTACGTGTTCACTCGTTGAGACTTGGTATTCATTTTTCGTCTTGCGACGTTAAGAATCCATGTCACTTTGAGTGCCCACACAGATTGTCTGATAAATTGTTAAAGAGCAGTTGCGACGCGCTTCAGCGCTCTGTCGCGAGGTGGCGTATATTACGCTTTCCTCTTTCAGAGTCAACCCTGATTTTCAGGATTTTTTCTCTTCAACCGACCGGGTTGTTTGTGAAGTGATTCACATCCGCCGTGTCGATGGAGGCGCATTATAGGGAGTTCCCGAGCGACCGCAACCGAAAAGTTGCAAAAAGATGACTGACTGCTGTATTCCCCAGCAAAACCCCGCTTTATACCCTTTTACACACAGACTTATCCACAATACAACGCGTAAGCATAATAAGAACCCACGGATTGAGGGGGATAATCAACTATACTATTGGCAAATATTTTCCCTGACAGACAATATCCATGATCACACAACGCCTCACCCGAGACTGGCGCATTCCTGGCGCTGGCCTCATGACGCTGCTACTCCTTATTGCGGGCTTCACTCTGCACGCACACTGGGGGGCTTTCATCCAGTGGTGTCTTGCTACGCAAATCACCCTGCACCGTTATCTGGTGATGTACCTGTTGCAGCTTAATAACCATCAGTACAGCGGTGGCTTATGGCTATTAACCGGCGCGTTCTTCTATGGCGTACTTCACGCTATCGGGCCGGGGCACGGCAAATTCATTGTCACTACCTATCTCAGTACAAATAAAGAGAGCGAACTGGCTGCCCGGGTCGTTCCTTTTTTTGGCAGTATGCTGCAGGGCGTCAGCGCCATTCTGTTTGTCTTTATTCTGGCGGTGGGGTTTAACCTGGCGTCCGGGGATATCAGTACCAGCCGCTGGTATGTCGAGAAGATAAGCGCGGTCCTCATTGGCGCATTCGGCGCGTTTATCATTTACCAGGCGCTGAAAAGCCTGCGCCCGCGCAGGATGGCAATCTCCGCCATCACGCCCCTTCACCAGCATGATGAACATTGTGGCTGCGGCCATCACGGCGTAGGGGCAGACCTTGCGCAGGGTGACTGGAAAACCCGTCTGGGTGTAATTCTGGCGATCGGCGCGCGTCCATGCAGTGGGGCCATTATGATCCTGATGTTTTCGAATGCGCTGGGCATCGTCACCTGGGGAATGGCCGCGGTAATGACCATGTCGCTGGGAACCGCGCTGTCGATTATGGGGCTATCGCTGGCCGTGCGTTACGCCCGCGAGCGCACGGTCGCCTGGTTTGGCGGCGGCGCCTCGCTGAAGTGGCTGGTTCCGGCGGTCAAGATTGCCGGCGGGATTGTTCTGATCCTGTTTGCGACCATCCTGTTCCTGACGGTGATCCCCATCAGCGCCAATGGCGATTACATCGCTGCAGGATGCTAATAAAAGAAAACCCGCCAGCGGCGGGTTTTTTGATTACTCGTTGATGCGTGGATGTTGGTCCACCAGTCGGGAGCGTTTCTTCTGCAGTTCTTCAATCTCTGCGTCAATATCTTCAATCTTCTGCTCGACGTTATCGTAGTGCTCGCGCAGGATCTCTTTCGCTTCCTGAATATCCGATGCCGCAGGCGTCGCCCCTTTCAGAGGACGGTTCGCCGTCTCCTTCATGGTAATACCCGTAATCAAACCAATCACCGCGATAACCATCAGGTAATAAGCGGGCATCATCAGGTTTTGCGTGCTTTCCACCAGAGAGGCGGCAAGCGTCGGCGTCAGACCGGCAATCAGAACCGAGATGTTAAAGGCCGCCGCCAGCGCACTGTAGCGAATATGCGTCGGGAACATGGCCGGTAGTGTAGAGGCCATCACCCCGATGAAGCAGTTGAGGATCACCGCCAGCATCAGCAAGCCGGCAAAAATCAGGCCCAGCACATTGCTGTTAATCAGAATGAATGCCGGAATAGCAAGGGCAAACAGCGCAACGCTACCCAGAATAATGAACGGTCGACGGCCAAAGCGGTCACTCAACAGCCCCATAATCGGTTGCACAAACAGCATACCCACCATGATGGCGATAATGATCAGTACACCGTGGTCTTCCGAGTAGTGCAGGTTATGCGACAGATAGCTCGGCATGTAGGTCAGCAGCATGTAGTAAGTCACGTTCGTGGAGATCACCAGGCCGATACAGACCAGCAGGCTGCGCCAGTGTTTGGTCGCGATCTCTTTAAAGGAGACTTTCGGGCCATCCTGCAGACCTTCGCGGTCACCCTGCTCGAGCTTATCAACGTGCTGCTGGAACGCAGGCGTCTCTTCAAGCGCATGACGCAGGTACAGGCCAATGATCCCCAGCGGCAGCGCGAGGAAGAACGGAATACGCCAGCCCCATTCAAGGAAGTTCGCCTCACCAACCACGGTTGAAATCAGCACCACCACGCCCGCACCCATGACGAACCCGGCAATGGAACCAAAGTCCAGCCAGCTTCCCATGAAGCCACGTTTACGGTCCGGGGAGTACTCTGCAACGAAGATCGAGGCACCGGTATATTCTCCCCCTACGGAGAATCCCTGAGCCATCTTACAGAGCAGCAGCAATATTGGCGCCCAGATGCCAATCGAAGCATAAGACGGGATCAGGCCGATACAGAATGTACTGATCGACATAATGACAATGGTGATGGCCAGGATCTTCTGACGACCATATTTATCACCAAGCATACCGAAGAACAGACCACCCAGCGGGCGAATGAGGAAGGGAACCGAGAACGTACCCAGCGCGGCAATCATCTGCAGGCTGGGGTCAGCGCCGGGGAAGAACACTTTACCTAACGCATAGGCCACGAAGCCGTAGACACCAAAATCGAACCATTCCATCGCATTACCGAGCGAGGCGGCAGTGATCGCTTTACGCAGTTTTGCATCATCGATGATGGTGACGTCGCGAAGCGTGATGGGTTTAATCTTTTTCCTTCTAAGCATAGCTTTCCTCGTAGACTCAGCCCTGTCCATTTCACCGGCCATCTGGTGAACCGTGAAACGGGGATCCGCTCCATGCGAATCGCCTTATTCAAGCGTAGCAGGTTTACTTACATTGACGTTTTACGTCGATACAACCGAACCTGTTGACGCCTGTCTGGGCAGTTAATGACCTTTTTACCCTACCAGCGTTTATATTTGTGATCAACTTCACATATATTTTTCCGTATCGTCAACTGAGTTCAATATTTGTCAATTTCCGCCCATCAGCTCTTTCTTATCCACCAAAAAAGAACATGCTCACGCACGTTATTATCGCCTGCACAACAATTCTCAAAACCATACTGCGTCACATCAGATTTACATAAATTTTAAATATTAAAACGCGGTTCGAATATTTACGCTGAATATGTGATAGAGATAACTAAAACACTGTTTTATTTTCATTGAATCATCATTCCAATGATCGCATGATAAATCCGAACGCAACGTCCAGCGGGCTTTTGAGCGGCATGAATCAAGAGCGCGCGATTAATTTCCCTGAAAGGATAACGAAGCGCCAGGCTAAGCATCCTTTCAATTAATTGAATTTGTTGATTTTATTTTCGATAGCATTCCGTCCGCCACGCGGGACACGATGTGAGGGTTGTACATGAAGATTAAAGCCACAATAGAACGCATCCCCGGCGGGATGATGCTGGTTCCTCTGGTGCTTGGCGCCATTCTGAATACCCTGGCACCTGATACCGGTGCTTATTTTGGTGGTTTCACAAAAGGAATGATTACGGGAACCGTGCCCATTCTGGCCGTCTGGTTCTTTTGTATTGGAGCATCTATTAACCTGCGGGCAACGGGTACCGTATTACGTAAATCCGGAACTCTGGTTATAACGAAAATTGCGGTTGCCTGGGTTGTGGCAATGGTCTGTGCACTGTTCATTCCGGAGAATGGCATTCAGACCGGATTCTTCGCCGGATTATCCGTTCTGGCCATTGTCTCCGCGATGGATATGACTAACGGTGGGCTCTATGCCAGCCTGATGAACCAGTACGGCACAAAAGAGGAGTCTGGCGCCTTTGTGCTGATGTCTCTGGAGTCCGGTCCGCTGATGACGATGTTGATTCTGGGCTCGGCGGGGCTGGCCTCGTTTGAACCACACCACTTTGTCGGCGCGATCCTGCCTTTCCTGATCGGTTTTGCGCTGGGGAATCTGGACCACGATCTGCGCGATTTCTTCAGCAAAGCCACGCCGGTGCTGATCCCGTTCTTCGGCTTCGCGCTGGGGAATACCATTAACCTGAAGGTGATCCTCGATACCGGTCTGCTGGGTATTGTCCTGGGCGTGGCTGTTATCATTATCACCGGCATTCCGCTGATCATTGCCGATCGCGTAATTGGCGGAGGAAACGGAACGGCAGGTGTAGCCGCCTCTTCAGCCGCCGGGGCCGCCGTGGCGAATCCGGTGATCATTGCCCAGATTAACCCGGCTTTCGAACCGGTTGCGGCCTCGGCAACGGCGCTGGTTGCCGCCAGCGTGATCGTCACCGCCATTCTGGTGCCCATCATCACGGCCCTGTATGCGAAGCGCTTCGGCAATCTCCCCGAGCCGGATACAGAACCGAAAGCAGTAGAGCTTCATCATTAACGCACCGCATAAGACCCCCCTCTCCCCGCCGGGTGAGGGGTTCAACCAAAAATTTCTTCCACCATCCCATCCACCAGCCGCTTTGCCGAACAGAGTCTCGGCATACCCAGCGCGACCGTTTGCCAGTTTTGGGTTACTGACCAGCTCACCGGGTGACTGTCCGCCTGACACCAGTCCCCCAGCCAGCCCAGCATATCTTTATGATCGATGCTCCCCGGCGTAGAGGGGGTTGTGAGCCACTGGTGATAAAAATGGCGGGTAGTGGGAGAAGCATTGATCCCCTGCGCCAGATAATTTGCCGCCATGCTGCGCAGGTTATCCTTGAGCATTGCCGCCACGTCCGCATTCGCCAGACGACAGGCATCGCCAAATGCTCCCCAGCGCAGCTCTTCCAGCACAATGTAGCAACGCCCGGCCAGCGACCAGCCATCATAGTGTCCGGCCCGCCAGCGGGTAAAAATCTGCTCGCTATGATCGCCCGCCTGCACCGTTAACCCACGCTGGGACAACGCCTTTTCTTTATAGGCTGCGCGTTGAAGAAAATGGGAAGAGAGTTCAGCGTACTGCTGAACCAGGCCCGGCGAGGGCTGCGTACGCAGAGAGGTTTGCTGGCGCAGGGCAACCAGTTTATCGGCCATACGCGTCAGCGCGAGATGCCCCGGATCCAGCATGCCGGCCAGCTTTTCCGCCAGCCCCAGGCGCAGAGCCGCATTTTCGTTGAGCATTCCCGCCATTGCCCACGGTCGCAGCCGGGTGTGCGTCATGATCTCCTGCGTCAAACGCTCACGAAACTGCAGCTGTTGCGGCCCCAGATGGGTATGACGCGGCGCGTCTACCCCCTGGACCAGATCGACCATAAATTTAGGATGGATACACTCCAGCGTCCGCCCGGGACCGTCCAGTAGCTGTGTTGTCATGGTTGCTCTGCCGCGAAAAGAGTTTGAATATCATCGCGTAACAGTCGGGTATCTTCCTGAATCCACGTCGCAGTCGTGATACTTTGTTTCAACAGCTGGCTGAGCGATCGGGTCGAATGCTCATTTTGCTGACGGACTGCGAGGCTATCACGCAAGCTTTCCTGTAACCCGGCAAGGCATAACGAAAATTCTGCAAAGAACGTTGCCATACCCGCCGTAACAGAGACATCGACCTGCGCGGTTAAAGCTTTACGGATTTGTTCACAAAACTGATCAATATGCTGCATAAACTTGTCATGCAGCTGCGCAATATCAATAACGTATCGCGTGCGCGTCGCCACATAATCTTCCCAGCCCCAGCCAGGATTGTTCAGCCAGCGCGACACCGTTTCCCGTACACTTCCCGCAGCCGATGGCTGGCCTGCCGGACGGGTATCCTCCGCGATGGCATCAGTAAACAGCGCCCGCGTATTGAAGTTCAGCTGATTTGCCTGAAATGCCGGGAAACTGATCCGCGCCCGGAAACCGGCATGGCTGAGCTGCTCTTTAATACGCAGCTCAATGGGCCGCATCGCCTCATTCAGCGAACGCGCCAGCGTAGACTCCAGTTGATCGAAGCGAAGCGCCAGCTCCCGGCTGATTTTCGTCTGTGCGTCCAGCATGACCTGCTCGCAGGCGGAGCGGATGCTGTTCAGTACCGTTTGCGCCTGCCTTTCATCATCCAGCACCAGCTGCGTCAGCGCCTCCGGTGCATCCTGCCGATGATTCAGCGGATCAATACCTGCCAAATCAAGTAGCGTGTGGCTGTTGAAGATATGGCCAATCGCCTGCTGAAGGGCTCCTTTCTGCAACGCCATAAAATCGTCAGTGGCGTGGAGGGCCTGCTCCACTTCGTGTTTGACTTCTTCGCTAGCCACGCGCTGCCGCGTTTGCAGCAGAGCCATATCCTCTTCAAGACGCGTAATATTCAGCTC
Organism: Enterobacter cloacae complex sp. 277I4; assembly: GCF_050031465.1. Taxonomy (NCBI): domain Bacteria; kingdom Pseudomonadati; phylum Pseudomonadota; class Gammaproteobacteria; order Enterobacterales; family Enterobacteriaceae; genus Enterobacter; species Enterobacter cloacae complex sp. 277I4. Next base: position 378,130 of record NZ_JBLGWC010000001.1, on the reverse strand, counting down.
CAGCGATTCAAAGGCCACCGTCAGGGCCTGATAGCGAAAATCGAGATACTCTCTGGCATTTTGGGCATAGTTGAGCAGCTTATGCGACGCCGAACGCAGCGCAAATAACGACGCATTGGCATAGGCGGCGTAAATGAGTTTGCGGATAGGTTGTTCAAATAACGAATCTTCCCACAGCAAATCAGCCGCATGACGAATATGTTCGATATCATCCAGGTCCGCCGTACGCCAGCGACGCCCCAGCGCGGCCTCGGCAAAGTCCTGTACCCAGCGCTGTTCCTGGTGATCCGGTAGCTGCCCATGGTTCGCCATCTCATAGCGGGCGCGGTTTGCCAGATAGGCCCACATCGACGAAACAGGGTAAATTTGTCCCGGAGAGATGTTCCCTTTCATTAAGGTCCCGGAGATCATCGCCCTGACCTGCTCTTCATCGTCGCTGTTGCGATCCTTCTGGTCGAATTTATTCACCAGCGCATACAAAGGCACCGATTTTCCCGCTACCGAAATGGCCTGACGAACCTCTTCATCAGAAATCGATTTGAGCTGGGTATAGTCCATCACCGCCAGCACCGCGGAGGCGCGGGACAACTGTTCGGTGAGCATTTTTTGCAGATGGGGCTGCCCGGCTTCATTTGGCCCAGGCGTGTCCAGCAGCGTCAGCTGCCCCAGGTGCGCATCCAGACCCGCAAGATGCACAAACTCCACCTCAATCACCGGTATATGCTCTATCGCCGCGTACTCTGAGAACGGGAAGGCCACGTCCAGCGCCTGAGAGAGCCTCACGAGGTCGTTCAGGCTTTTCAGACAATGAAATATCGGCTGCGCCCCAAGGTGGTGCTTCTCGAAAGCCTCGCCTCTTTCAATTCTCTCCAGCAGCGTATTCATGTCTTTATCGATTTCCAGACGCTGCGCCAGCTTACCGCGATCGTCATCGCAGAGCTTTTTCTGTAGCAGTTGGATCAAATCATCAATGGGAGAGACATGCGTAAAATGCAGTACCGGCTCTTTCTGGCCCGGCGTATGACGAATAAGGGTCGGAAGCGCCGTCATCGGACGGTTGCGGTTGGGCAACACTTCGGTGCCCACAATCGCATTAATGGTGGTCGATTTCCCCGCCTTCATGGTTCCAACAATAGCCAGCACCATTTCCAGACGGGTTATTTTGCGCAATTCACTATTCAGCATCGCCTGCTGTGCTTCGACACCACGCGCGCTAAAATGCAAAGGTAAAACGTTGTTCTTTTCACCCGTAATGGCCGTCGCGGTACTCTCCAGCATCGCTATCGGCATTGATTTCAAGGTATCAAGGTTTTGCAGGGCGAGTTGTAGCAACCGTTCTGCTTCCTGGCTTAATTCAAAAATTGTCTGTGTGTGCATGATAAAAGCCTTTCCTTAACGCAAATTTATTACTTTTATTAAGCCACCGGGTTTTAATTATGTTTTTCGGCTTATATGATCACGTGTGGAAAACATGTTCACCGAAATATAACTGATTGAAGACAATCAGAAATAAATCGCTATCCTTGCATGGCGTGAAAAGCTTTTCTCCTGACCTGATAGTCAAAAGATAAAAAGCGTAGCCCATTTTTAAGAAACTTCAGGATATATCATCATTATTTACCCACCTAAAAAGAGAGGGAATGGTTCAGCGTCATAACAGATGTACGACGACGAAAACCGGCGATAAATAACAATGTGTCGCTTCACCTTATCCGAAATGGCGGAACGTAGCAATTTGCCGCAATAAAATATTCGATATATTCAGTGTCAATTCTTCCCAACACGTTAATGGCGTTAGCATCGCTTAACCGACTGACAGAAAGTGTCACCCGCAACACGCTTTTCGGTTTTTTTTTATTAAACAATATCACCGACAATCGTGTGGATTTGCGTTATACTTGCCCTCTTTTTCGGCGCTCTGCCGTCATTTTGCTGGCACTTTCCAGCGTGTTAAGCACTTTTTTGAGGATACCCCCGATGCAACTTCCACACTGCCCGAAATGCAATTCTGAATACACCTATGAAGATAATGGCATGTTCATTTGCCCGGAATGCGCCCACGAATGGAACGACGCAGAGCCGTCACAGGATGCTGACGTGCTGATTGTAAAAGATGCTAACGGTAACCTGCTGGCAGATGGCGACAGCGTCACCGTCGTCAAAGACCTGAAGGTTAAAGGCAGCTCTTCCATGCTGAAGATCGGGACCAAAGTGAAGAATATCCGTCTGGTTGAAGGCGATCATAATATCGACTGCAAAATTGACGGTTTTGGTCCAATGAAACTGAAATCTGAGTTTGTGAAAAAGAACTGATTTACCCGCCCGGTGGCGCTTCGCTTACCGGGCACACACCCACTACACTTAATGGGCTTTTCTTACGTGAGGTAAAGATTATGCCGTTAAGTCCCTACATCTCTTTCGCCGGCAACTGTGCAGAGGCAACCGCCTTTTATCAGCAGGCCGTCGGCGCAGAACTCCTCTATAAAATCACCTTCGGCGAAATGCCAAAAAGCGAGAGCAGCGAAGAAGGCTGCCCGTCTGGCATGCAGTTCCCGGACTCCGCTATAGCCCACTCCAACGTTCGCATTGCGGGCAGCGATATCATGATGAGCGATGGCCTGCCGCCGGGCAGTAAGGCGCAGTATGCCGGATTCACGCTGGTTCTCGACACACAGGATGTCAATGAAGGCCAACGCTGGTTCGACAATCTCGCGGATGGCGGAAATATTGAAATGGCCTGGCAGGAGACCTTCTGGGCGCACGGTTTCGGTAAGGTCACCGACAAATACGGCGTGCCGTGGATGATTAACGTCGTTAAGCAGCAACAAAGTTCGTAGGCCGGATAAGCGCAGCGCATCCGGCAACAACCCCGGGTGGCGCTGCGCTGACCGGGTCTGGAAAGATTGTCATCGTTTTCACTTCAACTCTTCAAACTCCCGCAACCTGCACTTAACCCAAATGTCATATTGATGCGCCAGCATGAGGCCACATTTATTGTGAGGCCCAGCATATGCAAACCGTCATCCGCGTCGAGAAACTGAGCAAGACCTTTCATCACAACAAGGCTCTGCATGCCGTTGATCTGACCGTCCAGCAGGGCGACATGGTAGCGCTGCTGGGGCCATCCGGTTCAGGTAAATCCACCCTTCTGCGTCACTTAAGCGGCCTGATTACCGGCGATAGCATCCCGGAAAGCCACGTCGAACTGCTGGGCAACACCGTACAGCGCGCAGGGCGACTGGCGCGGGATATCCGCAAAAGCCGCGCGCAGACAGGCTGCATCTTCCAGCAATTTAATCTGGTAAATCGACTGACGGTGCTGGAGAACGTGCTGATTGGCGCGCTCGGCAGCACCCCATTCTGGCGCACCTGTCTGCGCTGGTTCTCCCCGTTACAGAAGCAAGAGGCGTTGCGGGCACTCACCCGCGTAGGCATGGCGCACTTCGCCCATCAGCGCGTCTCCACCCTCTCCGGTGGACAACAGCAGCGCGTGGCCATCGCCCGTGCCCTGATGCAGAAAGCGAAAATCATCCTTGCCGACGAGCCCATCGCCTCGCTGGATCCGGAATCCGCCCGCATCGTGATGGAAACCCTGCATGACATTAACCAGAACGACGGCATCACCGTGGTGGTGACGCTGCATCAGGTGGATTACGCCCTGCGCTACTGCGAGCGCATTGTCGCCCTGCGTCAGGGACATGTGTTCTTTGATGGCGCAAGCCACCAGTTTGATAACGAACGTTTTGACCATCTCTACCGCAGCATTAACCGTGTCGAAGAGAACGCGAAGGCTGCATAACGTCCCCACTACGAGGAATGGAAATGAGCTATAAAACGGTTGCCGCGCTGGCTTTTACCAGCATGTTCAGCATCAGCACCCTGTTAAGCCCTGCATACGCCGAGGAGCAGGAAAAAGCGCTGAACTTTGGCATTATTTCGACGGAATCACAGCAGAACCTGAAGCCTCAGTGGGAACCCTTCCTGAAAGATATGGAAACCAAACTGGGGATCAAAGTAAACGCCTTCTTCGCCCCGGACTACGCGGGCATCATCCAGGGGATGCGCTTTAACAAAGTGGACATCGCCTGGTATGGCAACCTCTCCGCCATGGAAGCGGTGGATCGTGCAAACGGCCAGGTCTTTGCCCAGACCGTTGCTGCAGATGGCTCTCCGGGTTACTGGAGCGTGCTGATCGTCAACAAAGACAGCCCGATCAATAACCTCAACGATATGCTCGCCAAACGCAAAGAACTGACCTTCGGCAACGGCGATCCGAACTCCACTTCTGGCTTCCTGGTGCCGGGCTATTACGTCTTCGCCAAAAATAATGCCTCTGCCACCGATTTCAAACGCACCGTCAATGCCAGCCATGAAACCAACGCCCTGGCCGTGGCCAACAAGCAGGTGGACGTCGCCACCAACAACACCGAAAACCTCGACAAGCTGAAGACCTCCGCACCGGACAAGCTGAAAGAGCTGAAGGTGATCTGGAAATCCCCTCTCATCCCGGGTGACCCGATTGTCTGGCGCAAAAACCTTTCTGAAAGCACCAAGGACAAGGTGTACGACTTCTTTATGACTTACGGCAAAACGCCGGAAGAGAAAGCCGTGCTGACGCGTCTGGGCTGGGCACCGTTCCGCCCGTCGAGCGACCTGCAGCTGGTCCCGATTCGCCAGCTGGCGCTGTTTAAAGAGATGCAGGGCGTGAAGGACAACAAGGGGCTTAAGGACGAGGAGAAGACCAGCAAAGTGGCAGCTATTCAGGCCCAGCTGGAAGACCTGGACCGCCTGACCGCCGCGCTTGGTGCAATGACCAGTGTGAATAAAGCGGTGCAGTAACTTAAGTCCCCTCTCCCTTGAGGGAGAGGGTTAGGGTGAGGGGGAAATGCGCACGCTGATGCCCTCACCCCGGCCCTCTCCCACGGGGAGAGGGAGAATACACAAAGGAGTCAACATGCAAACCATCACCCTCCCACCGCCGAAACGCAGCTGGTTCTCGCTATTTAGCTGGGCCATCCTGCTGGCGGTGCTGGTTATCTCCTGGAAGGGCGCGGAGATGGATCCGCTGCTGCTGTTTAAAGACGCCGGTAACATGGCCACCTTCGCTGCCGACTTCTTCCCGCCCGATTTTAGCCAGTGGCAGGACTATCTCGGCGAAATGGCTGTCACCCTGCAAATCGCCGTCTGGGGGACCGCCCTGGCCGTCATCCTCTCCATTCCGTTTGGCCTGATGAGCGCGGAAAACATCGTTCCGTGGTGGATTTATCAGCCGATGCGCCGCCTGATGGACGCCTGCCGCGCCATTAACGAAATGGTGTTCGCGATGCTGTTCGTGGTTGCCGTGGGTCTGGGGCCGTTCGCGGGGGTGATGGCGCTGTTCATCCACACCACCGGCGTGCTCTCCAAGCTGCTTTCCGAAGCCGTGGAAGCCATTGAACCCGGCCCGGTCGAAGGTATTCGCGCCACCGGCGCCAACAAAATTGAAGAGATCCTTTACGGCGTGCTGCCCCAGGTCATGCCGCTGCTGATCTCCTATTCGCTCTACCGCTTCGAATCTAACGTCCGTTCCGCCACCGTCGTCGGCATGGTCGGCGCAGGCGGCATTGGCGTCACCCTGTGGGAGGCGATCCGCGGTTTCCAGTTCCAGCAAACCTGCGCCCTGATGGTACTCATCATCATCACCGTCAGCCTGCTGGATTTCCTCTCTCAACGTTTGCGTAAGCACTTCATCTGAGAAGCGAGGCTTTGATTGGTATGCACTTATCCAGACATCCGACCAGTTACCCTACCCGCTGGCAAGAGATTGCAGCAAAGCTCGAAGTGGAGCTGCGCACCCATTATCGCTGCGGAGACTACCTGCCAGCCGAACAGCAGCTTGCAGACCGCTATGAAGTGAACCGCCACACCCTGCGCCGCGCCATCGATCAGCTGGTTGAGCGCGGATGGGTACAGCGCCGTCAAGGCGTCGGCGTGCTGGTGCTGATGCGCCCGTTCGACTACCCGCTCAATGCCCAGGCGCGCTTTAGTCAGAACCTGCTCGACCAGGGAAGCCATCCCACCAGCGAAAAACTGCTCTCCGTGCTGCGTCCGGCCTCCAGCCATGTAGCCGATGCGCTGGGTATTCAGGAGGGCGACAACGTTGTACATCTGCGCACCCTGCGCCGGGTCAATGGCGTGGCAGTCTGCCAGATAGATCACTACTTCAGCGATCTGAGCCTCTGGCCGGTGCTGCAACACTTCTCCAGCGGTTCACTGCATGACTTTTTGCAGGACGCCACGGGTCTTGTGCTCAAACGTACCCAGACGCGTATCAGCGCCCGCCGCGCGCAGGCGAAAGAGAGCAAGGTGCTGGAGATCCCCAACATGGCTCCGCTGCTCTGCGTGCGCACCCTCAACCACCGTGACGGCGAGATCAACGCAACGGAGTACTCCGTCAGCCTGACCCGCGCCGACATGATTGAATTCACCATGGAGCACTGAATGCATTTCGACACCTCCACCCGTCAGCGCTGGATGCGCGCCCTGGCCCATAGCCAGCCTGCTGCACTGGCGAGCCGCATTAACGCGCTTAACCTGACGCCAGACTATGAAACGCTCCGCGCGCCGGAAATCGGCCTGGTACAGATTCAGGCAAGAATGGGCGGTACCGGGGAGCGCTTTTTCGCCGGTGATGCCGCCCTCACCCGCGCGGTCATTCGTCTGAGCAGCGGCACGCTGGGTTACAGCTACGTGCTCGGTCGCGATAAACCGCACGCCGAGCGCTGCGCGGTGATCGACGCCCTGCTGCAGGAACAACCCCATTTCCAGACCCTGATGGAAACCCTGATTGCCCCGCTGGAAGCCGACCTCGCCGCGCGCACTGCCGCACGTCAGGCGCAAGTCAATACCAGCCGGGTCGACTTCTTTACGCTTGTTCGCGGAGATAACGCATGACGCTTCAACCCGCTTTTACCCTGGCCGTCCAGGATGCCCAACACAGTTTTCGTCGCCTGCTGAAAGCCATGAGCGAGCCTGGCGTGATTGTCTCCCTGCATCAGCTCTCCCAGGGCTGGCTGCCGCTGAACCTGGCGACCACCAGCGTACTGCTGACTCTCGCCGACAACGATACCCCGGTGTGGCTTTCGGGGACGTTATCCAATGACATCGCCAGCCAGAATCTGCGTTTTCACACTAACGCCCCGCTGGTTGAGCAGCCCCGTCAGGCGGTGTTTGCCGTTGCCGATGAGCAAATCAGCCATGAGCAGCTCAATGCCCTGAGTGAAGGCAGCGCGGTAGCACCGGAGACCAGCGCCACGCTGATCCTGCAGGTCGCCAGCCTGAGCGGTGGTCGCATGCTGCGCCTGACCGGGGCGGGGATTGCCGACGAACGCATGGTCGCGCCACAGCTGCCGGAGTGCATTATTCATGAGCTGACGGAACGCCCGCATCCGTTCCCGCTGGGCATTGACCTGATCCTGACCTGCGGCGAGCGCCTGCTGGCGATCCCGCGAACCACCCACGTGGAGGTGTGCTGATGTACGTTGCCGTCAAAGGGGGCGAGAAGGCCATCGCCGCCGCCCATGCGCTACAGGCGCACAGACGACGGGGTGATGAACAGCTTCCCGAGCTGAGCGTCGCCCAGATTGAGCAGCAGTTGAACCTGGCGGTGGATCGGGTGATGACCGAAGGCGGCGTCGCCGACCGCGAGCTGGCGGCGCTGGCGCTGAAGCAGGCCAGCGGCGACAACGTCGAAGCCATCTTTTTGCTGCGAGCCTGGCGCACCACCGTTCCCCGCCTGGCGGTGAGCGAGCCGGTCAATACGGCAGAAATGCGCCTGGAGCGGCGAATTTCCGCCGTTTATAAAGATATTCCCGGCGGCCAGCTCCTTGGCCCTACGTACGACTACACCCACCGCCTGCTGGATTTCACCCTGCTGGCGAACGGCGAAACGCCGCCGCTCAGCACCACGGAGACCGGGCAGGAAGCGTCTCCGCACGTCTTTAGCCTGCTGGCGAAGCAGGGTCTGGCAAAGGCTGAAGAAGAGACCGGAGCGCAACCCGACGACATCACCCGCACGCCCCCCGTTTACCCCTGTTCACGCTCGTCTCGCCTGCAGCAGCTGATGCGCGGGGACGAAGGCTATCTGCTGGCGCTGGCCTATTCAACGCAGCGCGGCTACGGGCGTAACCACCCGTTTGCGGCGGAGATTCGCAGCGGCTATCTCGACGTCGAAATCATCCCCGAAGAGCTGGGTTTTGCTGTGAACGTCGGTGAACTGCTAATGACCGAGTGTGAAATGGTGAATGGTTTTGTCGCACCTGACGACGACACCCCACACTTTACCCGCGGTTACGGGCTGGTCTTTGGCATGAGCGAGCGTAAAGCCATGGCGATGGCGCTGGTTGACCGCGCCCTGCAGGCCCCGGACTACGGCGAACAGATTTCCGGCCCGGCACAGGACGAAGAGTTCGTGCTGGCCCATGCGGATAACGTCGAGGCGGCGGGCTTTGTTTCGCACCTCAAGCTGCCGCATTACGTTGACTTCCAGGCCGAACTGGAACTGCTGAAACGTCTGCAACGGGAGCGTGAAAATGGCTAACCTAAGCGGCTACAACTTTGCTTATCTGGACGAGCAAACCAAACGCATGATCCGCCGCGCCATCCTGAAAGCGGTCGCTATCCCCGGCTATCAGGTGCCGTTTGGTGGTCGAGAAATGCCGATGCCTTACGGCTGGGGCACCGGGGGCATTCAGCTTACCGCCAGCGTCATCGGTGAGTCAGACGTGCTGAAGGTCATCGACCAGGGAGCCGACGACACCACCAACGCCGTGTCGATTCGCAACTTCTTTAAGCGCGTGACGGGCGTCAACACCACCGAAAAAACCGAAGATGCGACGCTTATCCAGACCCGCCACCGCATTCCCGAAACGCCGCTCACGGAAGATCAGATTTTGATTTTCCAGGTGCCGATCCCGGAGCCGCTGCGCTTTATCGAGCCGCGCGAAACCGAAACCCGCACCATGCACGCCCTGGAAGAGTACGGGGTGATGCAGGTGAAGCTGTATGAAGATATCGCCCGCTTCGGCCATATCGCCACCACCTACGCCTACCCGGTGAAGGTCAACGGGCGCTACGTGATGGATCCGTCGCCGATCCCGAAATTCGACAACCCGAAAATGGACATGATGCCTGCCCTGCAGCTGTTCGGTGCCGGGCGCGAAAAGCGCATCTACGCCGTCCCGCCCTACACCCGCGTGGAGAGTCTCGATTTCGATGACCACCCGTTCACGGTGCAGGAGTGGGACGAGCCGTGCGCCATCTGCGGCTCGAAGCACAGCTATCTGGATGAAGTGGTGCTGGATGACACGGGCAAACGGATGTTTGTCTGCTCCGACACCGATTACTGCCGCCAACAGAGCGAGGCGAACAGCCAATGAAACCGCTGCTTTCAGTGAACAACCTGACCCACCTTTACGCGCCGGGCAAAGGCTTCAGCGACGTCTCGTTCGAGCTGTGGCCGGGCGAGGTGCTGGGAATTGTCGGTGAATCCGGCTCGGGCAAAACTACCCTGCTGAAGTCCATCTCCGCGCGCCTGGCCCCGCAGAACGGCGAGATTTTGTATGAGGGTGCCTCCCTCTATGGCATGAGCGAGGCTGAACGCCGCCGCCTGCTGCGCACCGAGTGGGGCGTGGTACATCAGCATCCGCTGGACGGGCTGCGTCGTCAGGTCTCGGCGGGAGGCAATATCGGCGAACGGCTGATGGCGACCGGCGCGCGGCACTACGGCAACATCCGGGAAACCGCACAGCGCTGGCTGACCGATGTGGAGATCCCCTCCTCGCGCATCGACGATTTGCCCACCACCTTCTCCGGCGGCATGCAGCAGCGCCTGCAGATCGCCCGTAACCTGGTCACCCACCCGAAGCTGGTGTTTATGGATGAACCCACCGGTGGGCTGGACGTCTCCGTGCAGGCGCGCCTGCTCGACCTGCTGCGCGGCCTGGTGGTGGAGCTGAACCTGGCGGTGGTGATTGTCACCCATGATCTGGGCGTCGCCCGCCTGCTGGCAGACCGTCTGCTGGTAATGAAGCAGGGTCAGGTGGTGGAAAGTGGGCTTACCGACCGCGTGCTCGACGATCCGCTCCATCCTTACACCCAGCTGCTGGTGTCATCCGTGTTGCAGAATTGAGGGCGCCACCCGGCAAAACGAACGCCGTACCTTGTAGGCCGGGTAAGCGAAGCGCCACCCGGCAAGAAAACGCCACGAGGCCAAAATGATCCACGTAGAAAACGTAAGTAAGACCTTTGTGCTCCACCAGCAAAACGGCGTGCGTCTGCCGGTGCTGCAAAATGCTTCTCTGAAGGTGAACAGCGGCGAATGCGTGGTGCTGCACGGCCACTCCGGCAGCGGAAAATCCACCCTGCTGCGCTCCCTGTACGCCAACTATCTGCCGGACGAGGGGCACATTCATATTCGCCATGCCGATGAATGGGTCGACCTGGTTCAGGCCCCCGCGCGTAAGGTGCTGGAAGTCCGCCGCTCGACGATCGGCTGGGTGAGCCAGTTTCTGCGGGTGATCCCGCGGATCTCCGCTCTGGATGTAGTCATGCAGCCGCTGCTGGATCTCGGCGTGCCGCGCGAAACCTGCGCCGCCAAAGCCGCCAGCCTGCTGACGCGCCTCAATGTGCCCGAGCGCCTCTGGCATCTTGCCCCGTCGACCTTTTCCGGCGGCGAGCAGCAGCGCGTGAATATCGCTCGCGGGTTTATCGTCGACTATCCGATTTTACTTCTTGATGAACCCACCGCTTCGCTCGACAGCAAAAACAGCGCGGCAGTGGTGGAACTGATCGAACAGGCCAAAGCGCGCGGCGCGGCGATCGTCGGGATCTTCCACGACGAGAGCGTTCGCAACCGCGTGGCGGACAGATTGCACCCGATGGGGACAAACGTATGATTATCAATAACGTCAAGCTGGTGCTGGAAGATGAGGTCATCGACGGCTCGATTGAGATCCGCGACGGCGCGATCCGCGCGTATGCCGAAACCCGAAGCCATTTGCCCGAAGCGATGGACGGCGAAGGCGGCTGGCTGCTGCCAGGGCTGATTGAGCTGCACACCGATAATCTGGATAAATTCTTCACCCCACGGCCGAAGGTGGACTGGCCCGCCCATTCGGCGATGAGCAGCCACGACGCGCTGATGGTTGCCAGCGGCATCACCACCGTGCTGGATGCGGTGGCGATTGGTGACGTACGCGACGGCGGCGATCGGCTGGAGAATCTGGAAAAGATGATCAACGCCGTGGAAGAGACGCAAAAGCGCGGTCTTAACCGCGCCGAACATCGCCTGCACCTGCGCTGCGAGTTGCCGCATCATACCACCCTGCCGCTGTTTGAAAAGCTGGTAGACCGCGAGCCAGTGTCGCTGGTCTCGTTGATGGACCACTCGCCGGGGCAGCGCCAGTTCGCCAGCCTCGAAAAATACCGCGAGTATTACCAGGGCAAATATTCACTTAACGATGTGGAGATGGCGCGCTACGAGGAAGAGCAGCTGGCGCTGGCGGCACAGTGGTCACAGCCGAACCGTGTTTCGATTGCCGCAATGTGCCGGGACCGTAGCATCGCGCTGGCCAGCCATGATGATGCCACGCACGATCATGTCCGCGAATCCCACCAGCTTGGCAGCGTGATCGCTGAATTTCCTACCACGTTTGAGGCGGCAGAAGCCTCCCGCGCACACGGCATGAACGTGCTGATGGGGGCACCGAACATCGTGCGCGGCGGCTCGCATTCCGGCAACGTGGCGGCAAGCAAGCTCGCCTCGCTCGGTCTGCTGGATATCCTCTCTTCCGACTACTACCCCGCCAGCCTGCTGGACGCCGCCTTCCGCGTCGCGGATGACGACAGCAACCGCTTCACGCTGCCGCAGGCGATTCGCCTGGTAACGAAGAACCCGGCATCGGCGCTTAATCTTCACGACCGGGGCGAGATAGCCGAAGGAAAACGGGCGGATCTGGTGCTGGCCCACCGTAAGGGCGAGCACATCCATATCGACCACGTCTGGCGTCAGGGAAAACGGGTGTTCTGATGGGAAGAGTCATCTGGTTAATGGGGCCCTCCGGCTCCGGGAAGGACAGCCTGCTGTCCGCCTTACGGCAGCGGGAACACCCGCAGCTGCTGGTCGCACATCGCTACATTACCCGGGCGGCGAATGCCGGCAGTGAAAACCATATCGCCCTGAGCGAACAGGAATTTTTCACTCGCGCCGGGCAGAATCTGCTGGCGCTCAGCTGGCACGCCAACGGCTACTACTACGGGATCGGTATTGAGATCGACCTGTGGCTACACGCGGGTTTTGACGTGCTGGTCAACGGCTCTCGTGCGCATCTTCCCCAGGCACGCGCCCGGTATGCCTCGGCGCTGCTGCCGGTCTGTCTGCAGGTTTCGCCGGATGTCCTGCGCAGCCGCCTGCAAAGCCGCGGACGCGAAAACGAAAAAGAGATCGCGCAGCGGCTCGAACGCGCAGCGCGCTATACCCCGGCGGATTGCCACATCCTCAACAACGACGGAAGTTTGCTACAGTCAGTCGATAACGTTTTATCACTTATCCGTCAGAAGGAGAAACAGCATGCCTGACTGCACGCTTCGCCCCGCCACCGCCGATGATGCGCAAATCGTTTACGCACTGATCTGCGAGTTAAAACAGGCCGAATTTGATCATCAGGCGTTCCACACCGGGTATCTGGCCAATCTGCAGGACCACAATATGCGTTATCAGCTGGCAGAGCTGAATGGACAGGTAGTGGGTATGATTGGCCTGCATATGCAGTTTCACCTGCACCACGCCAGATGGATCGGCGAAATACAGGAGCTGGTGGTGATGCCCGAGGCGCGTGGTCTTAAAGTGGGGAGCCAACTGCTGGCATGGGCAGAGGACACCGCGCGGCAGGCGGGCGCGGAACTGACGGAGCTCTCCACCAGCGTCCGGCGGCTGGACGCCCACCGTTTTTATGTTCGTGAAGGGTATACGCAGAGCCATTTTCGTTTCACCAAACCGTTGTAGAGGTGCACGATGAGTCTGACCATCACGTTAACGGGCACCGGCAGTGCCCAGCTGGTCCCGGTGTTTGGCTGCGATTGCGCGGCGTGCCGCCGGGCACGTCTGCAGGAGAATTATCGTCGTCGGCCCTGTAGCGCGGCCGTCAAATTCAATGATGCGGTGACGCTACTGGACGCGGGTATTCCGCACCTGATGGACGACTGGCCAGCCGGCAGCTTTCAGCAGTTTTTGCTGACCCACTACCATATGGACCACGTTCAGGGGCTGTTTCCCCTGCGCTGGGGCGTTGGCGCGACGATCCCCGTTTACGGCCCGCCGGATGAAGCCGGATGTGACGATCTCTTCAAACACCCGGGCATTCTGGATTTCAGCCATACGCTGGAGCCGTTTGTGATGTTTGAGCTGCAGGGCCTGCGGGTGACGCCGCTGCCGCTCAACCACTCGAAACTCACCTTTGGTTATCTGCTGGAGTCCGCCCACAGCCGCGTGGCGTGGCTTTCTGATACTGCCGGATTGCCGGAGAAAACGGTGAAATTTCTGCTTAACAACCAGCCTCAGGCGATGATCATCGACTGTAGCCATGAACCGCGCCCGCAGACGCCGCGCAACCATTGCGATTTAAACACCGTGGTGGCACTGAACGAGGTGATTGGCTGCCCGCAGATGATCCTGACCCATATCAGCCATCAGTTTGACGTGTGGATGATGGATAACCCGTTGCCGGACGGCATCGAAGCGGGATATGACGGCATGGTGTTGGTACTGGATTAGGTTTTCTCCCTCTCCCGTGGGAGAGGGTTGAGGTGAGGGCAACAGGCCGCACTTAACCGCGATCGTAATCGTCTTCTAACCGCCGCTCATCCTCTTCCAGGCGTCGTCTGTCGTCATCAAGCTGGCGCTGGCGCTCGTCTAAACGGCGGCGTCTGTCTTCAAGCTGCCGACGGCGGTCGTCATACTGACGGCTATCAATGCGACGGTCATCGTCATAACGATCGTCATCATCGTTGCTGCGGCTGCTGCCGGGGTTATAGGCATCGTTGATCGCCTGCTGAATGTTGCCAATGGCATCATCAATCACATCGGCATGCGCCAGTTGGCTGGAGAGTGACAGCAGACCAAATAACAGAGCGGTAGAGTAACGTTTCATAAGGCCAGACTCGCAGATGAACTGGCCTTACGGTAATTAACCGCAAACGGGAGAGGTAGCGGAGGAATCTCAAATTCTTTAGCGAGGCGACGCTTCCATTATTTGACGCACTCGCTGTTTATTCTCTGCGACCAGCACAATCCCGGAGCATTTTTGGTCCGGAGAATGACTCCAGATGCGGTCTTCAGGAATACATCCTCCGTCATATATCACCTTGCTGCCATCATAAGGCCAGAATGCTCCCTGCTCTGTGTCGAGTACAAAAACAGCGATTTGGTCGGATTCACGGGCTATTTTCTGCCAGAGCATCTTTCCACCCTCATATTGCTCGAAGTCGCTGATTAAGGTCACGCCGCAATGTAAGACCAACGCTTCATAGAGACGAGTCGCCAGCCCTTTGTCTCGTTCGGCAGGATCGACGCAAATGCCTTCTACCTGGACAACGCGAGTATCTTCCCAGCATCGTTCGACTGCGATAATGTCCTTTCCCAGATGGGCCTTATGCTGTAAATCCAGAGCAGCAACAACCCGATGTCGGGGAACGCCATCAAAGGTTTCGATATCTGCTTCAATAATTGCAGCCCGGGGCGTCTGGCTGTCATAAATGACATGTAACACCCGACCGGAGAGTTCAAATTCATCTACGAGCGTAAATGACCTGGCAACCGTATTCGGGCTGTACGTTGCAGGCATCACGATCATTTGTGAGTCCCCTCTTGTGAGTAACCGGCATAATTCCCTTTATATCTTAATCCGCTAAATTTTGCGCAGATTAGCATCGCCGACTTTAATCAGGCTCTTGATGAAATCCTAAATTCGCTGTTTAAGCGCTGATTTTCCGCAGCGCCTGCGCCAGCTGTACGCGGGTAAACGGTTTGCGCAGTAGCGCTACATCCGGCAGTTGTGGATTGTGCGTCGGACGTAAATCCTGACCGCTGATCAACAACACCGGCAGTTGCGGGTAGTGGCTGCGCACGTGGTTAATCACCTCCGCCCCGCTCAGGCTGCCCGGCAGCATCAGATCACTGATAAACATGCCGATATCCGGCGAGGCCGCCAGCATGTTCAGTGCCTGCTCACCGCTTTCCGCTTCAAGGGTCAGGTAGCCAAGCTGATGCAGTTGCTCGCACAGGGTCTGGCGAACGTCGGCCTCATCTTCCAGTACCAGCACCAGCCGTTCGTTTTCAGCGGATGCGGTGGCAGAGTGCATTTCATCTTCAGGGACGACGGGCAGCGTTGAGCGCGGCAGATGGAGCCGCACGGTGGTGCCTTGTCCCGGCGCGCTTTCAATTTCGACGCGGCCGCCGGACTGACGCACAAAACCGTACACCATCGACAGCCCTAAACCACTGCCACTGCCGGTCTGCTTGGTGGTGAAGAACGGCTCGAACACCCGGGATTTGACCTCCTGCGTCATACCGCTGCCGCGGTCGATCACCTCCAGCGCCACCATATCCTGCCTGCGTCCGTCGCTGCGAGTGACGCGCTGATTCCACGTGCGGATCTTAATCACGCCCGTCTGCCCCTCCATCGCATCGCGGGCGTTCATCACCAGGTTGATAATGGCGTTTTCGAGCTGGCCAACGTCTATCCACGCCGGCCAGGCCGGGGATTGAGCCTCTATATCCAGGCTCAGGGTGGCGGGCAAGGAGTGGCGCATCAGCTCTCTGAGATTCTCCAGCAGCGGTTTCATCTCTACCGCATGCGGAGTCAGGGATTGCTTGCGGGAAAAAGCCAGCAGACGCTGGGTCAGCAACGCACCGCGCTCGGCAGCATTGAGCGCGCGGGCAATACGTGGGGCATCACTGGAGTCGGGATCGGTCAGCTCCAGGCTACCAATTATCACCGCCAGCAGGTTGTTGAAATCATGTGCCAGCCCGCCCGTCAGTTGACCAACGGCCTTCATCTTCTGACTGTGCAGCAGCGCCTCCTCCAGTCCCTGACGCTCGATGCGGTCGATCTCCATCTGGGAGGTTTTCTCTTTCAGCAGACGGGTGGTGTGCTCCAGCGAGGCGGTATTGCGGGCAAAGACGTTAAACGCGCGAGCCAGCTCTCCCAGCTCATCACGCCGCTGCAGCGCGGGCACCGAAACGTCCTGCTCGCCGTGGGCAAGACGCGACATCGCCCGGGAGATCGCCGTCAGGTTGGAGCCCAGATTGCGGTAGATATACCAGCAGGCGCAGCCGGTGATGATCAGCGCCAGTACGGCGAATATGCTGATAAATACGCTGATGGACCGCAGCTCCTGATGACTCTGGGCCGTACGCAGCCGGGAAGCCTCCGCTACCTGCTCAACGTACTGATTGATATCGCTATTTAATATCGCCACCAGCGCCTTGATGTGGAACATATACCAGCTTATCGCCAGGTCGCTCTCCTCAAGCTGCTTTGACAGCGGGGCAAGCCTGCGTAGCTCGTCG
The DNA here is from genome assembly GCF_050031465.1 of Enterobacter cloacae complex sp. 277I4. NCBI lineage: Bacteria > Pseudomonadati > Pseudomonadota > Gammaproteobacteria > Enterobacterales > Enterobacteriaceae > Enterobacter > Enterobacter cloacae complex sp. 277I4. The sequence goes on along the minus strand of NZ_JBLGWC010000001.1, from coordinate 361,524 downwards.
TTGAAATCGGGCAGAACAAGATTCACCACGGGCTGCGTCGCGCGCTGGGGCAACGTTGCGGTAACGGCGTCCAGCTGCTGTAGGGTGGCGCGCGGTGAGGGGGTATCGATGGCGGCGAGAATCAGCCTGTCCATTTCCGCAAGCTGCTGCGCATCCGGGATGTTGCTGCCAAACCGACGGTTAATATCCTGCAGATGGCGTAAATAGCTCTGGCTTTGATACAGCGAGCTAAGCAGCGCGTTACGCTGCAGATGGCGCCGCTGTCCGCGCTCCAGCATGCCCGTCACGCTTTGCTGTAACTCATTACTGCGACGAATAATGCGCGCCACCAGCCCCGGCTCCTGCTGCGCTAAGGGCGCATCTGCGAGCTGTTCCAGCGAGTGCCGCAGCGCCATTTGGGTCTGCTTCAGCCTCTCGGCCTCTCCTTTGTATTCCAGCGCCCCCACCACCTGCGAAAGCCGTACCGCCGCGGTTGCCACGCTGGCGGTATCGCGGGCGAGATTCATGCTGCCGGTCATGTCATCCAGCGTCTGCTGTTGTACCTGTTCCTGGATCTGGCTGGCATGCCGAAAACCCAGCACCGCCACACCACTGACCATCAGCGTCACCGCCACCACCAACAGATTAAAGATCAGCAGACGACCGCGGGCACTGGCGAAGAACGGCGAGCGTGATGGCATGGGATTGGGCTCCTCTGCAAATGGGTGCCCTCACCCTGGCCCTCTCCCACAGGAAGAGGGAAAAGAGAAATGTGACGGCGATTAGCTATTCATAACTATGACAAATATGAACGGCTTCTGACATTTTGCATTTACGCACCTGTGATGAAGTGCAGATATCAACCTTCACAGGAGATCCGCCATGAGCAGAACCCCGGTACTGGAGATGCGCAGCATTGCCAAAACGTTTGGCAACTTCCACGCGCTCAAGGGTGTGGATTTGACGGTCTTTCCCGGTGAGATCCAGGCGCTGATGGGTGAAAACGGCGCGGGAAAAAGCACGCTGATGAAGATCCTCGCGGGCGCCTACACCGCGACCAGCGGCGAGATCCTGATTGACGGTCAGCCGTATCACATTAAAGGCCCGAAGGATGCGCTGGCCGCAGGCATTACCCTGATCTATCAGGAGATGCAACTCGCCCCCAACCTGACGGTTGCGGAAAACATCTTTCTTGGCAGCGAACTCTCGCGCGGCGGACTGGTGCAGCGTAAAGAGATGGCCGCCCAGGCTCAGGCGGTCATCGACCGTCTGGGTGCAAACTTCAACGCCACCGACCTGGTGATGAAGCTGACTATCGCTGAACAACAGCAGGTGGAAATCGCCCGCGCGCTGCACCGTAACAGCCGCATTCTGGTGATGGATGAACCCACTGCCGCCCTCTCCTCGCGTGAAACCCATCGTCTGTTTGAGCTGATCCTGCGCCTGCGTGATGAAGGGATGGCGATCATCTATATCAGCCACCGCATGGCGGAAGTGTACGAACTCTCTGACCGGGTCAGCGTCCTGCGTGACGGGCAATACGTCGGTAGCCTGACGCGCGACAAACTGAACGCATCTGAGCTGGTGAAAATGATGGTGGGTCGCCCCTTAAGCGATCTGTTCAACAAAGAGCGCGATATCCCGCTCGGCAACCCGCGTCTTAACGTGCATCACCTCACCGACGGTAAAAAAGTCCAGCCCTGCAGCCTGCAGGTGCGCTCAGGGGAAATCGTCGGCCTGGCGGGGCTGGTCGGTGCCGGTCGCTCCGAGCTGGCACAGCTCATCTTTGGCGTACGTAAAGCCACGGGAGGAATGATTGAAGTGGACGGCGAGCCGGTGGTGATCCACTCCCCGCGCGCGGCCATAGAAAACGGGATCGGTTTTCTTACCGAGAACCGCAAGGAGCAGGGGCTGTTCCTGGAGCTGGCGGCGCAGGAGAACATCACCATGGCGACGCTGGAGCGCGACGCCACCTTCGGCATGCTTAACCGCAAAAAAGCGCAGTCCATTTCTGACGATGCCATCGCCCTGCTGAATATCCGCGTGCCTCACGCACAGGTCCGCGCGGGCGGTCTGTCAGGCGGTAATCAGCAGAAATTGCTGATCTCCCGCTGGGTGGCGATTGGTCCGCGTATTCTGATCCTCGACGAACCGACGCGCGGTGTCGATGTCGGCGCAAAAAGCGAAATCTACCGCATCATGAACCAGATGGCGCGCAAGGGCGTGGCGATTTTGATGATCTCCAGCGAACTGCCGGAAGTGGTGGGCATGAGCGACCGCGTCTATGTCATGCGTGAAGGCAGCATCGCCGGGGAGCTCCACGGACACGACATCTCTCAGGAAAACATCATGACGCTGGCAACCGGCGTGAACGACTCACATCATCAGGCGGTGCAACTATGACAACTCCAACCCATCCGCAGCAGGTGGCAAAATCTGCCTCCGCCAAAAAAATGCTGATGAGCGATCTGATGCAAACGGTCGGCATTTTGCCCATTCTCATCCTGATCGTGGCGGTTTTTGGCTTTATCGCCCCTAACTTCTTTACCGAAAGCAACCTGCTCAACATTACCCGTCAGGCGTCGATCAACATCGTGCTGGCGGCAGGGATGACCTTCATCATCCTGACCGGGGGGATTGACCTCTCCGTCGGGTCGATTCTGGGTACCACGGCGGTCGCCGCGATGGTGGTGTCGTTAATACCGGAATTCGCCGGGCTCTCTATTCCCGCCGCGCTGATGCTCGGCCTGGTGCTGGGGTTGTTCAACGGCGCGCTGGTGGCCTTTGCCGGACTACCGCCGTTTATTGTCACCCTCGGCACCTACACGGCACTGCGGGGCGCAGCGTACCTGTTGGCCGATGGCACGACGGTAATTAACTCGAACATCAATTTTGAGTGGATAGGCAATAACTATCTTGGCCCCGTGCCGTGGCTGGTGGTGATTGCCCTGGCGGTGATTGTGGTGTGCTGGTTTATCCTGCGTCGCACTACGCTTGGCGTTCACATCTATGCGGTAGGCGGCAACATGCAGGCGGCACGCTTAACGGGCATCAAAGTCTGGCTGGTGTTGCTGTTTGTGTATGGCATGAGCGGCCTGCTCTCCGGGTTAGGCGGTGTGATGAGCGCGTCGCGCCTCTACAGCGCCAACGGAAACCTGGGCATGGGTTACGAGCTGGATGCGATTGCGGCGGTGATCCTCGGCGGCACCAGCTTCGTTGGCGGGATCGGCACGATCACCGGCACGCTGGTGGGGGCGCTGATTATCGCCACCCTCAACAACGGCATGACGCTGATGGGCGTCTCCTACTTCTGGCAACTGGTGATCAAAGGGGCGGTGATCATCATTGCGGTGCTGATCGACAAATACCGTACCCGACACCATCAAAGTGCATAACAACAATACCCTACGTGAGGAAGAGAGCATGAGATTGAAGCCCTTAGTGACCGCGCTCTGTGCTGGCGCGCTGCTTGCCGCAACACCGTTTGCGCAGGCGAAAGATCTGAAGTCCATCGGCGTAACGGTGGGTGACCTGGCCAACCCGTTCTTCGTGCAGATCACCAAAGGTGCCGAGCTGGAGGCGCGCAAGCTGGCGGGGGATAACGTCAAAGTGACGCTGGTCTCCAGCGGGTACGATCTGGGCCAGCAGGTGGCGCAGATCGACAACTTTATTGCCGCCAAAGTGGACATGATCATCCTCAACGCCGCAGATTCTAAAGGGATCGGCCCGGCGGTGAAACGCGCGAAAGAGGCCGGGATCGTGGTGGTCGCGGTTGACGTGGCGGCAGAAGGTGCAGACGCGACGATCACCTCCGATAACACCCAGGCGGGCGAAATGGCCTGTAAGTACATCACCGACCGCCTGAACGGCAAAGGCAATGTGGTAATCATCAACGGACCGCCGGTCTCTGCCGTCCAGAACCGTGTGGAAGGTTGCCAGACAGAGTTCAAAAAACACCCGGATATCAAAGTGCTCTCCGATAACCAGAACGCCAAGGGCAGCCGTGAAGGGGGTCTGGAAGTCATGACCTCGCTGCTGGCGGCCAATCCGAAGATCGATGGCGTCTTCGCGATTAACGATCCGACCGCGATCGGTGCCGATCTGGCGGCGAAACAAGCACAACGTAACGAGTTCTTTATCGTTGGTGTGGACGGTAGCCCGGACGGCGAAGAAGCCCTGAAGCGGGAAAACTCCCTGTTTGTGGCGACGCCGGCACAAGATCCGCAGGTCATGGCGGCAAAAGCGGTTGAGATCGGCTATGACATTCTACAGGGCAAACCGGCACCGAAAGAGCCTGTGCTGATCCCGGTGACGATGATCGATAAAAAGAACGTCGGCACGTATAAGGGGTGGACGGTTAAGTAACAATTGCGCGGCCCGATGCCCTCACCCTAACCCTCTCCCACAGGGAGAGGGGACTGGGCCGACAAAAAACACAAGGAGTCCCCATGAAACGCTCCGAAATCAACGAAATCCTCGGCCACACGCGGCAGTTTTTCTCCATGCACGACGTGCATCTCCCCCCTTTTGCCAGCTTCCCACCCACAAAATGGCAACAGCTCGATCAGGCCGCCTGGCAGGAAGTGTTTGACCTTAAGCTCGGTTGGGACGTAACGGCCTTTGGCGGCAGCAGCTTTGCCGCGCAGGGGCTCACGCTGTTTACCCTGCGCAACGGCTCACCAAACGGCACGCCGTATGAAAAATGCTACGCCGAAAAAATCATGCACGTACGCGACGGTCAGGTCACGCCCATGCATTTTCACTGGCGCAAACGGGAGGACATCATCAACCGCGGCGGTGGAAATCTCATTATTGAGTTATGGAATGCCGGTGCACATGCAGAGACCGAAAACACGGACGTCACCGTCACGATAGACGGTTGCCAGCAGACCCACGCACCCGGCAGCCAGTTGCGCCTTACACCAGGGGAGAGCATCTGTCTGACGCCCGGCCTGTACCACAGTTTCTGGGGTGAACGCGGTTTTGGCGACGTGCTGGTGGGCGAAGTGTCATCGGTCAATGACGATGAACACGACAACCACTTTTTGCAGCCCGTTGCCCGCTATAACAACATCGAAGAAGACGAACCGGCGGTGCTGGTACTGTGCAACGAGTACAACCTGTTTCGGATATAAGGGGTAAATGATGCCATTGATTTCTCTTGCCGACGGTCTTGCGCACGCCAGGCAACATCGCTACGCGCTGGGCGCGTTCAACGTTCTCGACACCCACTTCCTGCGCGCCCTGTTTGCCGCGGCGAAGCAGGAGCGCTCGCCTTTTATCATCAACATCGCCGAAGTGCATTTTAAATACGTGTCGCTGGAGTCGCTTGTCGAAGCGGTTAAGTACGAAGCCGCCCGCCACGCGATCCCCGTGGTACTCAACCTCGACCACGGCCTGCACTTTGACGCCGTGGTGCGCGCCCTGCGCTTAGGGTTCAGCTCCGTGATGTTCGATGGCTCGACACTGAGCTACGAGGAGAATATTCGTCAGACGCGTGAAGTGGTGAAGATGTGTCACGCGGTGGGCGTGTCGGTGGAGGCAGAGTTAGGTGCCGTCGGTGGCGATGAAGGCGGAGCGCTCTACGGCCATGCGGATGAAGCGTACTTTACCGACCCGCAGCTGGCACGGGAATTTGTCGATTCAACCGGCATTGACGCGCTGGCCGTCGCCATTGGCAACGCACACGGCAAATACAAGGGCGAGCCAAAACTCGATTTCCCCCGTCTGGACGCCATTCGCCAGCAGACCGGGCTGCCACTGGTGCTGCACGGCGGCTCCGGGATCAGCGATGCTGATTTTCGTCGCGCCATTGAACTTGGTATTCATAAAATCAATTTCTATACCGGCATGTCCCAGGCCGCGCTTTCCGCCGTTGAGCAGCGTATGGCCAACCGCCAGCCGCTGTACGATGAGTTTGCCGAGCTGCTGCTGGGCATAGAAGAGGCGATTACCGATACGGTCGCCGAACAGATGCGCATCTTTGGCAGCGCGGGGCAGGCATAATGGAACGCAAAGGGATCATCGCCGCGGGCAATATGCTGGTGGATCACGTTCACCAGATCGTGCAATGGCCGGAACGCGGCTGGCTGGCAGAAATTACCCACAGCGAGCGTTCCACCGGCGGCGCGCCGCTTAACGTCCTGCTGACGCTGGCGAAAATGCACGTCGGCCTGCCGCTGCAGGCGGTGGGGCTGATTGGCGAAGACAGCGACGGGGACTACATTCTGGCAATGCTCGACCAGTATCACGTTAATCGGCAGCGCGTACAGCGCACCACCTTTGCGCCAACCTCCATGTCGCAGGTGATGACCGACCCCAGCGGACAGCGCACCTTTTTCCACTCTCCCGGGGCCAACCGCCTGCTGGATCTCCCCGCGTTTGACCGTCTCGACGGCACAATGAAAATCTTCCACCTCGGCTACCTGCTGCTGCTCGACAGTCTGGATATGCCAGATGACGAATACGGCACCCGCAGCGCACGGCTGCTGGCGCAGATGCGCGAACAGGGGTATGAAACCTCGCTCGATCTGGTCTCCCGTAAGGGCGATCCGCGCTATCAGCCGCTGGTCCTCCCTGCCCTGCGTCATCTCGATTATCTGGTCATTAACGAACTGGAAGCCGGAGAATTTAGCGGCCTTGAGATGCGCGACGGCAACGACGCACCGCACGTTGCCCACATCGCTGAAGCCGCCGCGCAGCTGCTGGCGGCAGGCGTCCGGCAACGGGTGGTGATCCACTGCCCGGAAGGTGCCTGGGGAGAAGCCGCAAACGAAGAAGGACGCTGGATCCCCTCATGGAGGCTGACTCAGGAGGAGATTATTGGCAGCGTCGGCGCGGGCGACGCCTTTTGTGCCGGTTTCTTATATGGCTGTCATGAATCACTGCCGCTGGCAGAGAGTATTTACCTGGCGCATGCCTGCGCCCGGGCAAGCCTGCTGGCCGCGAATGCCATTGATGGAGCAAAAACGCTGGAGGAATTGACGCGCTTTATTCAGGAGAGCAGCGCCTAAATTAACAAAAATTGCGATTTTTGATTACAGTTCTATGAATTTTGCATAGCCGAACTACACTCTCTGCGTCTGGCACATTCGGCGTGGGCAACATATTGCCCACACGCTTTTCCGAGATGAGAGATACAGAGGACAAGGAAAAATGTTCGCAGCAATTATCATCGCTATATTTATTATCAGTGTTATTTATGCGCATTCGCGCGGCAAAGAAAAACAGACGCTTTCCCGTCAACTTTTCGACCACTCCACCTTTATGGCGCCTATCAATATGTTTATGACGGCGTTCTCTTCGCTGCCCGCCAGACAGCCCTTTTTTGAAACCGAGCGCTTTCCGGAATTAAATAAACTGACGGAAAACTGGGAGGTCATTCGCGAAGAGGCGCTGCGTTTGCAGGATCATATTAAGGCGGCACAAAATCATAACGATGCCGGTTTTAACACCTTCTTTAAACGCGGCTGGAAACGGTTTTACCTCAAATGGTATGCCGATGCGCATCCCTCGGCTCAGACCCTGTGCCCCGTTACGACACAACTGGTGAGTGAGATCCCGTCCGTGAAAGCGGCAATGTTTGCCGAACTCCCGGCGGGCGCGAAGCTCGGCAAGCATCGCGATCCCTACGCCGGCTCGGTTCGTTACCATTTAGGCCTGGTCACGCCAAATGACGATCGCTGCTTTATAGAGGTTGACCAGCAGCGCCACAGCTGGCGTGACGGTGAGGCTGTCATCTTTGATGAAACTTACGTGCACTGGGCGGAGAATAAATCGGATCACACGCGGATTATTCTCTTCTGCGATATCGAACGTCCGATGAAATGGCGCTGGGCGCAGGCGGTTAACCACTGGGTCGGGACAACGCTGATGTCAGCGGCCAGCTCCCCCAATGACGATAACGACCGCACCGGGGGAATTAACCGTATCTTCAAATATGTGCACGCCGGGCGAGAACACGGTCAGCGTCTGAAGAAGCGTAATCGGAAGCTCTATTACGCACTGAAGTACCTGGTCATCACGGCGATTTTCGCCGCGCTTATTGTCGCTGCCATAACGTAAGCACTTACGCCGCCCGATCGGGATGACAGACATCGGCGGCAAAGACGTAGCCCAGCCCGCGGATCGTTTTGATTAATGCGGGCTGGTGCGGATTGGCTTCGATTTTCCGGCGCAGGCGCATGATCAACACGTCGATGGTGCGGTCAAACACATCGGCACTTTCGCTGTGGGTCAGCTCAAGCAGCTGCTCGCGGCTCAGTACCCGGCGGGCGTTCTGGGTAAGCGCCAGCAGCAGGCCGTATTCACCCTGGGTCAACGGTACGGGGTTACGCTGCGGATCGATCAGTTCGCAGCGGGTGGTATCCAGCGTCCAGCCATTAAAAGCAATGCCCGCCACTCGTGGCGCGGGCGTGTCAGCCGCCAGCGCTCCGGTACGCCTGAGCACGGCTTTAACCCGGGCGACCACCACACGCGGATTAAACGGTTTGCCAATGTAATCGTCGGCCCCCATCTCCAGCCCTACCACCACGTCAGACTCACTGCCCAGCCCGGTAAGCATCACTACCGGCAGATCCGGGCGTTGCTTTTGCAACTGCAGCAGGACCTGCAGGCCGTTGATATCCGGCAGCATCATGTCCAGCAGGACCAGGGCAATTCCCGGTTCCTGATGAACCCGGTTCAGTGCGTCCTGTCCGTTATGGCAGACGAGCACCGTAAAGACGTGCTCGCTGAGCACATCCTGCAGCAGCTCGCACACTGCCGTATCGTCATCAACCACCAGAATCGCCGGTTTCATCGCATGCTTCCGTCAGGGGATTATGTTAAGTCTGAACTATTCTGCCGTCGGCTCCAGCCAAATGGATTTTTACGTGACGGAATTACAACCCATGTCACATCCGCTGCCTTTTCGACACGTCAATTTTGACGATTGCCTGCTTTTCGTCAGGGTTTTGCCAGGAAAACACCCGTAAAGTCGAGTGATAACCACACTAAAAACATGGCATAAAAGCTGCATTATGGCTGCGAAATGATTAACTGGAGCAGACTGATGAAAAAAGTCGTCACGGTTTGCCCTTATTGTGCCTCAGGTTGCAAGATCCACCTGGTGGTCGATAACGGCAAAATCGTCCGGGCGGAGGCCGCACAGGGGAAAACCAACCAGGGCACGCTGTGCCTGAAAGGGTACTACGGCTGGGATTTTATTAACGATACCCAAATCCTCACCCCGCGCCTGAAAACCCCCATGATCCGCCGTGAACGCGGTGGCAAGCTGGAAGCCGTCTCGTGGAACGAGGCGCTGGACTACGTCGCCACCCGCCTGAGCGCCATTAAGGCTAAATATGGCCCGGATGCGATCCAGACCACCGGGTCATCACGCGGGACGGGTAACGAAACCAACTATGTAATGCAAAAATTCGCGCGCGCCGTTATTGGAACCAATAACGTCGACTGCTGCGCTCGCGTCTGACACGGCCCATCGGTTGCAGGTCTGCACCAGTCGGTCGGAAACGGCGCAATGAGTAATGCAATTAACGAGATAGACAACACCGATCTCGTCTTTATCTTCGGCTATAACCCGGCAGATTCTCACCCGATTGTCGCGAACCACGTTATTCGCGCCAAACAGAACGGGGCGAAAATCATCGTCTGCGATCCGCGCAAAATCGAAACGGCTCGTATTGCAGATATGCACATCGCGTTGAAAAACGGCTCGAACATCGCGCTGTTGAACGCCATGGGGCACGTCATTATTGAGGAGAACCTCTACGACCAGGCGTTTGTCGCCACTCGTACGGAAGGTTTTGAAGAGTATCGGAAAATTGTCGAAGGCTATACGCCAGAATCTGTCGAAGCGATCACCGGCGTCAGCGCGCAGGAGATCCGTCAGGCAGCAAGGATGTACGCCGGGGCGAAAACCGCCGCCATTCTGTGGGGCATGGGCGTGACCCAATTCTATCAGGGCGTGGAAACCGTGCGTTCCCTGACCAGCCTCGCCATGCTGACCGGCAACCTTGGCAAGGCACACGTCGGGGTGAACCCGGTACGCGGTCAGAACAACGTGCAGGGTGCCTGCGATATGGGTGCGCTGCCGGACACCTATCCGGGCTATCAGTACGTGAAGTTCCCGGAAAACCGCGCGAAGTTTGCCAAAGCGTGGGGCGTGGAAAGTTTGCCGGAGCACACCGGGTATCGCATCAGCGAGCTGCCGCACCGGGCGGCACATGGTGAAGTGCGGGCGGCTTACATCATGGGCGAAGATCCTCTCCAGACCGACGCCGAGCTCTCTGCAGTGCGTAAAGGGTTTGAGGATCTGGAGCTGGTGATTGTTCAGGACATCTTTATGACCAAAACCGCGGCAGCGGCGGATGTGATTTTACCGTCAACGTCCTGGGGCGAGCATGAAGGGGTTTACACGGCGGCAGACCGTGGCTTCCAGCGCTTCTTTAAAGCGGTGGAGCCGAAGTGGGATCTGAAAACCGACTGGCAAATCATCAGCGAAATTGCCACCCGCATGGGTTATCCGATGCACTACAACAACACTCAGGAGATCTGGGACGAGTTGCGGCATCTGTGTCCGGACTTCTACGGTGCAACCTATGAAAAAATGGGTGAACTGGGGTATATCCAGTGGCCGTGCCGGGATGAGTCTGAGGCCGACCAGGGCACGTCGTATCTCTTTAAAGAGAAATTCGACACCCCAAATGGGCTGGCACAGTTCTTCACCTGCGACTGGGTTGCCCCCATTGATAAACTCACTGATGAGTATCCAATGGTGCTTTCCACCGTGCGTGAAGTGGGCCACTACTCCTGTCGTTCGATGACCGGCAACTGCGCGGCGCTGGCAGCGCTGGCGGACGAACCTGGTTATGCGCAGATCAACACCGCCGACGCTGAACGTCTTGGCATTGAAGACGAAGCGCTGGTATGGGTGAACTCGCGTAAAGGCAGGATCATTACCCGTGCGCAGGTCAGCGATCGTCCCAACAAAGGGGCGGTGTACATGACCTACCAGTGGTGGATAGGCGCCTGTAACGAACTGGTGACGGAGAACTTAAGCCCGATAACCAAAACGCCGGAGTATAAGTACTGCGCCGTACGCGTGGAGCCGATTGCGGATCAGCACGCTGCGGAACAGTATGTGATCGACGAATATAACAAGCTGAAAGCCCGCTTGCGCGAAAGTGCGATGGGATAATGATATTATTTAATTGATGAATAAAGGGAGTGAAATATTCACTCCCTTTTTATTTCCGCTTAACTCATTAAAAATATCAATTATTAATCTTGTAAGCTGCTCGCAGAAATAATGTAAATTGCACGAAAAAGAATTACATCTTTGCTTTTTGATTCAGATGGATAAGATGTGCGGCGGGTGCTTAAGACTTTCTGTCTTGAGCATTGTTGAGGGACAGAAAGTGGAAAGCCCCGGGAAATATTCATTTACCTGTACTGCACCCATTTTGTTGGACGATGAAATGGAATAGTCCCTGATATGTCAAAGCCAAAATACCCCTTCGAAAAGCGCCTTGAAGTCGTGAATCACTACTTCACAACTGATGATGGTTACAGGATCATCTCTGCACGTTTTGGTGTGCCTCGAACCCAGGTCAGGACGTGGGTTGCCCTCTATGAAAAACATGGAGAAAAAGGTTTAATTCCCAAACCTAAAGGCGTTAGTGCTGATCCAGAGTTGCGCATTAAGGTCGTGAAAGCCGTGACCGAGCAGCAGATGTCCCTCAATCAGGCTGCTGCTCACTTTATGCTTGCTGGTAGTGGTTCTGTAGCCAAGTGGCTGAAAGTCTATGAGGAGCACGGAGAAGCTGGTTTACGCGCACTCAAGATCGGCACCAAAAGAAACATTACAATGTCAGTTGATCCAGAAAAAGCGGCGTTAGCATTGGAGCTGTCGAAAGACCGACGTATTGAGGATCTTGAAAGACAAGTTCGATTCCTTGAAATGCGGCTTACGTATCTAAAAAAGCTGAAAGCCTTAGCTCATCCCGCGAAAAAGTGAAAGTACTCAACGAGCTAAGGCAGTTTTACCCTCTTGATGAGCTTCTCAAGGCAGCGGAGATACCGCGCAGTACGTTTTATTACCATCTAAAGGCTCTCAGCAAGCCTGATAAGTATGCGGATGTTAAAAAGCGTATTGGTGAGATTTATCACGAGAATAAAGGTCGTTACGGATACCGTAGGGTAACGTTGTCTCTCCATCGAGACGGGGAACGGATTAACCATAAAGCCGTTCAGCGCCTGATGGGAACCCTCTCGCTTAAGGCAGCGATTAAGGTCAAGCGATACAGCTCCTACAGAGGAGAGGTAGGGCAAACCGCCCCCAATGTTCTCCAAAGGGATTTCAAGGCTACACGGCCAAACGAGAAGTGGGTTACCGACGTTACTGAATTTGCAGTCAATGGGCGAAAGCTGTATTTGTCTCCAGTAATAGATCTCTTCAACAACGAAGTTATTTCTTACAGCCTGTCGGAAAGACCTGTGATGAACATGGTCGAGAATATGCTCGATCAGGCATTCAAAAAGCTTAAGCCTCACGAGCATCCTATTCTGCACTCTGACCAGGGATGGCAGTATCGTATGAGAAGGTATCAAAACATCCTTAAAGAACAAGGCATTACACAGAGCATGTCCAGAAAAGGCAATTGTCTGGATAATGCAGTCGTGGAATGTTTCTTTGGAACCTTAAAGTCGGAGTGTTTTTATCTTGACGAGTTCAGTAATATAAGCGAACTGAAGGATGCTGTTACGGAATATATTGACTACTACAACAGCAGAAGAATTAGCCTGAAATTAAAAGGTCTGAGTCCAATTGAATATCGAACCCAGACCTATGTGCCTCGTGTTTAACTGTCCAACTTTTTGGGGTCAGTACAACCCGAGGCTACCCCTCAACAACCTACAGGTTGAGAGTAGCCTCTTATTCTTTTTTTGACAAGGAGTAAAAGGCATGACGCCATTAAAAACTGCGTTAGGCATTGTCTTTATTATCTGCCTGACGATAGTGATCTTTACCTTTATTACTCGCGGAAAGTTATGCGAACTGACAATAAAGAGTGAACATCAGGAGGTGGCGGCGAAATTAGCCTGCGTTGCAGGCTAACCTCTGCGGGCGGGACGCCAGTTACGCCCGGCTTGCAGGATGCTGAGGTCTTAACGCACCCGTTTTTTTATTCTATGGCCGCGATTATACTGCGCGGCGTGTACCCAGATGATAAGAATCCATGAAACCATTTTTACTGTTGTTATTAATTTTTACGTCGTTCGTCCATGCCGATGAGATTGGCAGCCAGTACAAAGCACAGGCGGAGGCGGGCGATGCACGCGCTCAGTATTATCTCGCCGACACCTGGTTCAGCTCCGGCGACAGCAAGCAGGCGGCGATGTGGGCAGAGAAAGCGGCAAAAGGGGGCGACATCGATGCCATGGCCCTGTTGTCTCAGATCCACTTTACTCAGGGCGATTACGCTCAGGCTAAAGCGCTGGCACAGCAGGCCACGATTGCGGGCAGCAAGCGTGGCGCCATTATGCTGGCACGCGTTCTGGTGAATACCCAGGGTGGCAAAACAGACTACCCGCAGGCCATCAAACTGCTGCAGACGGCCACCGAAGATATCGACAACGACTCTGCGGTAGATGCGCAAATGCTGCTGGGTCTGATTTATGCCAACGGTGTAGAAGTGGCCCAGGACGATGCTCTGGCGGCATCGTGGTTTAAGCGCAGCTCATCTTTGTCACGCACTGGCTATGCCGAATACTGGGCAGGGATGCTGTTCCAGCAGGGCGAGAAAGGCTTTATCACGCCCAATAAACAGAAGGCGCTCTACTGGTTGAACCTGAGCTGTACGGAAGGGTTTGATACGGGATGTGAAGAGTTTGATGCGTTGAGCGGAGAATAAAGTGCCGGGTGGCGGCTTCGCCTTACCCGGCCTACAAAACCCGTAGGCCCGGTAAGCGCAGCGCCACCGGGCTTAGGATGTTACTGGTCAGCCGTCTTATCAAAACGACCCAGCACCTCGCGTTCATACGCCAGCGCTTTTTTACGGTCGAACTTGTGTTCCCACTTGGCGATAACCAGCACCGCCAGCGCGTTTCCAACCACATTCAGCGCCGTACGCGCCATATCGAGGATACGGTCAACACCGGCGATAAACGCCAGGCCTTCCAGCGGAATACCGACACTGCCAAGCGTCGCCAGCAGCACCACGAAGGAGACTCCCGGCACGCCCGCGATCCCTTTTGAGGTCACCATCAGCGTCAGCACCAGCACAATTTCCTGCCACAGCGACAGATCAATGCCGTACAGCTGGGCAATAAAGATGGCTGCGATGCTCTGGTACAGCGTCGAGCCGTCCAGGTTAAAGGAGTAGCCGGTTGGCACCACGAAGCTGGTGATAGAAGCCGGGGCACCATAGGCCTCCATCTTCTCAATAATACGCGGCAGCACGCTTTCAGAGCTGGCCGTGGAGTACGCCAGAATCAGCTCATCTTTCAGAATGCGGATCAGGATCCAGATGCTCAGCCCACACAGGCGCGCCACAATGCCCAGTACCACCAGCGCGAAGAACAGGATGGCGAAATGCACCAGAATTACCAGCTTCGCCAGCGGCCACAGGGAGGCAAAACCGAAGTTCGCCACGGTTACCGCGATAAGCGCAAACACCCCAACCGGCGCGTAACGCATCACCATGTGGGTCACTTTAAACATGGTTTCAGAGATGGAGCGGAACACGGTGACCAGCGGTTCACGGTGCGTGGCAGGCAGAGAGGAAAGACCCAGACCAAAAAGCACCGAGAAGAAGATGATTGGCAGCATCTCGCCCTTCGCCATCGACGCCACAATGTTAGTCGGCACCAGCGACAGGATGGTGCCCATCAGGCCGTGCGCATGGCTCTGCACTTCAGCGGTCGTACTTTGGTATTTCGAAATATCCACCGTCGCAAGTTGCGACATATCGATCCCGGAACCTGGCTGGAAGACATTCGCCAGGGTAATGCCAAGGATGATGGCAATCGTCGTGATCACTTCGAAATAGAGAATGGTTTTTGCACCGATGCGGCCCAGCTGTTTTGCATCACCGACTCCGGCAATACCGACCACCAGCGTCGAGATGACAATTGGCACCACGATCATTTTGATCAAATGAATAAAGATATCGCCCGCCGGGGAGAGCAAGTTCGCAATCAGCCACTCGCGGCTGTCGCTGTGATAATGGAGATAGCTACCCAGCAGGATACCCAGCACAAGGGCCAGCAGGATTTGCCAGGCCAGGCTGACTTTAACGTTTTTCATAGAAACTGACTTCCTCAATGAAGCGCCCTATTCATGCAGACTGCATGAATATGGAGACATACTGAAAGGGTATGAATTGTGTTGCGTTGGTTTATGGGATTTTTTAACGCGGCGTATGAGTATCATCTGCGCGGTGTGTTGCGCAAGCCTTAAAGAACAACGCATTCCACTACGAAAAATCGTTATGACGCGAGTTTACGATAATTCTTATAAATAACCATTTGTTATAAAAACGATTTTTTATGCGCAAATGTGAATAATCCGCCCGGTAAATTATTTTTCTTCAAAGTTTCATTCGCTCATTTTTCATACGCTTCAAACAATGCGTGATCTGCCGCCCAAATAATAAACAAAGCTTGTAAAGCCCCTACTATTAACGTTTTTGCGACATATTATTAACATCTTACAAGGAGAAAAAAAGCCATGAGCCAAATACACAAACACGACATTCCCGCTAACATTGCGGACCGTTGCCTGATCAACCCGGAGCAGTACCACGAGAAGTATCAGCAATCTGTCTCTGATCCTGACGCTTTCTGGGGCGAGCAGGGCCATATTCTTGACTGGATCAAACCTTACCAGAAGGTGAAGAACACCTCCTTTGCGCCGGGTAACGTTTCTATTAAATGGTATGAAGACGGCACGCTAAACCTTGCGGCGAACTGCCTCGATCGCCACCTTGCCGAACGCGGTAACGAAACGGCCATTATCTGGGAAGGCGACGACGCCTCTCAGAGCAAACATATCTCTTATAAAGAGCTGCACCGCGACGTGTGCCGCTTCGCTAACGTGCTGCTGGACCAGGGCATTAAAAAAGGCGATGTGGTCGCCATCTATATGCCGATGGTGCCGGAAGCGGCGGTGGCGATGCTGGCCTGCGCGCGCATCGGCGCGATCCATTCCGTTATCTTTGGCGGGTTCTCGCCGGAAGCGGTTGCCGGGCGTATTGTCGACTCGAGTTCGAAACTGGTGATCACCGCCGATGAAGGTGTGCGCGCCGGGCGCGGTATTCCTCTGAAGAAAAATGTCGACGAAGCGCTGAAAAACCCGAACGTCAAAACCGTCAGTAACGTTATCGTCCTTAAGCGTACCGGTGGCAAGATCGACTGGAATGAAGGACGTGACCTGTGGTGGAGCGACCTGATTGAAAAAGCGAGCGACCAGCATCAACCGCAAGAGATGAACGCGGAAGATCCGCTGTTTATCCTCTATACCTCCGGCTCCACCGGCAAACCGAAAGGCGTACTGCATACCACCGGTGGCTATCTGGTCTATGCGGCCACCACCTTTAAATACGTTTTCGACTACCATCCGGGCGATATCTACTGGTGCACCGCCGATGTGGGCTGGGTCACCGGTCACAGCTATCTGCTGTACGGCCCGCTGGCCTGCGGTGCAACAACGCTGATGTTTGAAGGTGTACCAAACTGGCCAACCCCGGTGCGGATGTGCCAGGTGGTCGATAAGCACCAGGTCAACATTCTGTACACCGCGCCAACGGCGATCCGTGCGCTGATGGCGGAAGGGGATAAAGCGATAGAAGGCACTGACCGCTCTTCCCTGCGCATCCTCGGCTCCGTCGGCGAGCCTATTAACCCGGAAGCCTGGGAGTGGTACTGGAAGAAGATCGGCAACGAAAAATGCCCGGTAATGGACACCTGGTGGCAGACCGAAACCGGTGGGTTCATGATCACACCAATGCCGGGTGCGACCCGCTTAAAAGCCGGTTCAGCGACCCAACCGTTCTTCGGCGTCCAGCCTGCGCTGGTGGATAACGAAGGCAATCCGCTGGATGGTGCCACCGAAGGCAACCTGGTGATCGTCGATTCCTGGCCGGGCCAGGCACGTACGCTCTTTGGCGACCATGAACGCTTCGAGCAGACCTACTTCTCAACCTTTAAAAACATGTACTTCAGCGGTGACGGCGCGCGTCGCGACGAGGATGGCTATTACTGGATCACCGGGCGCGTGGACGATGTGCTGAACGTCTCCGGCCACCGTCTGGGCACCGCGGAGATTGAATCCGCGCTGGTATCGCATCCGAAGATTGCCGAAGCCGCCGTTGTGGGGATCCCGCACAACATTAAAGGCCAGGCGATTTACGCTTACGTGACGCTGAACCACGGTGAAGAGCCATCGCCAGAACTGTATGCCGACGTGCGCAACTGGGTCCGCAAAGAGATTGGCCCGCTTGCCACGCCGGATGTACTGCACTGGACTGACTCGCTGCCGAAAACTCGTTCCGGCAAAATTATGCGCCGAATCTTGCGCAAAATCGCGGCAGGGGACACCAGCAACCTTGGTGATACCTCAACGCTCGCCGATCCGGGCGTGGTGGAAAAACTGCTCGAAGAGAAGCAGTCCATCGCAATGCCTTCGTAATCTTTTCTCCCTCTCCCTGTGGGAGAGGGCCGGGGTGAGGGCATCAGACTGCACCTCCTCCCCTCACCCTAACCCTCTCCCCATAGGGGAGAGGGGATAAAACAAACCAACCTTACTTCTGGAGATTTCTGTGATGAATAACGATATTTGTCAGCAGATAGAGAATAGTGCGCACTACAGGGAGCTCGTTGATAAACGGCAACGGTTTGCCTTCTTACTTTCCATCATCATGCTGATTATCTACGTCGGCTTTATTCTGCTTATCGCCTTTGCCCCACACTGGCTGGGTACGCCGCTGCATGAGGGCACCAGCGTCACACGGGGCATTCCGATTGGCATTGGCGTGATTGTGATTTCGTTTGTGCTGACCGGCGTCTACGTCTGGCGCGCGAACGGCGAATTCGATCGTCTTAATAAAGCGGTACTGCGTGAGGTAAAAGCATCATGAAGAGAGTCCTGACGGCGCTTGCCGCCACACTTCCCTTTGCGGCACACGCCGCAGATGCCATTACCGGCGAGGTTCAGCGCCAGCCAACCAACTGGCAGGCGATTATCATGTTCCTGATTTTCGTGGTGCTGACGCTGTATATCACCTGGTGGGCGTCGAAACGCGTCCGTTCACGTAATGATTACTACACTGCGGGCGGTAATATTACCGGTTTCCAGAACGGACTGGCGATTGC
Source organism: Enterobacter cloacae complex sp. 277I4 (assembly GCF_050031465.1). Classification (NCBI taxonomy): domain Bacteria; kingdom Pseudomonadati; phylum Pseudomonadota; class Gammaproteobacteria; order Enterobacterales; family Enterobacteriaceae; genus Enterobacter; species Enterobacter cloacae complex sp. 277I4. Next base: position 343,170 of record NZ_JBLGWC010000001.1, on the reverse strand, counting down.
GGGCGACTTTATGTCTGCCGCGTCTTTCCTTGGGATCTCCGCGCTGGTTTACACCTCCGGCTACGATGGTCTGATCTACTCTCTCGGCTTCCTGGTGGGCTGGCCGATCATTCTGTTCCTGATCGCCGAACGCTTGCGCAACCTGGGGCGTTTTACCTTTGCTGACGTGGCTTCGTATCGCCTGAAGCAGGGTCCGATTCGTATTCTCTCCGCCTGCGGTTCGCTGGTGGTGGTGGCGCTGTATCTGATCGCCCAGATGGTTGGCGCAGGCAAACTGATCGAACTTCTGTTCGGCCTGAACTACCACGTCGCGGTGGTGCTGGTGGGTGTGCTGATGGTGATGTACGTCCTGTTTGGCGGCATGCTGGCAACCACCTGGGTGCAAATTATCAAAGCGGTTCTGCTGCTGTTCGGTGCGAGCTTCATGGCCTTTATGGTGATGAAACACGTCGGCTTTAGCTTCAACAACCTGTTTACCGAAGCAATGGCTGTCCACCCGAAAGGGGAAGCGATCATGAGCCCGGGCGGGCTGGTGAAAGACCCGATATCCGCGCTTTCACTCGGTCTGGGTCTGATGTTTGGTACCGCAGGCTTGCCACATATCCTGATGCGTTTCTTCACCGTGAGCGATGCCCGCGAAGCGCGCAAGAGCGTCTTCTACGCCACCGGGTTTATGGGTTACTTCTACATACTGACCTTTATCATCGGTTTTGGCGCCATCATGCTGGTGGGAGCGAACCCGGCATTTAAAGACGCGGCGGGCGCGCTGATTGGCGGGAATAACATGGCGGCAGTGCATCTGGCAGATGCGGTAGGCGGCAATCTCTTCCTCGGCTTTATCTCAGCCGTGGCCTTTGCCACCATCCTTGCCGTGGTGGCCGGGCTTACGCTTGCCGGAGCATCTGCGGTGTCGCATGACCTGTACGCGAACGTGTTCCGCAAAGGCGCAACCGAGCGTGAAGAGCTCAAAGTCTCCAAAATCACCGTACTGATTCTGGGTGTGGTGGCGATCCTGCTGGGGATCCTCTTCGAGAAGCAGAACATTGCCTTCATGGTGGGGCTGGCCTTCTCAATTGCGGCGAGCTGTAACTTCCCTATCATCCTGCTCTCCATGTACTGGTCTAAACTGACCACCCGTGGCGCAATGGTAGGCGGCTGGCTGGGGCTGCTGACCGCGGTGATTCTGATGATCCTCGGCCCGACGATTTGGGTGCAGATCCTCGGTCACGAAAAGGCGCTCTTCCCGTATGAGTACCCGGCGCTGTTCTCAATCGCCGTGGCGTTTATCGGTATCTGGATCTTCTCTGCAACCGACAACTCCCCGGAGGGGAACCTGGAGCGTGAGAAATTCCGCGCCCAGTTTATCCGCTCGCAAACCGGCCTGGGCGTGGAACAAGGCCGCGCACACTGAGTCTTGATCCCCGGCCTTCGGGCCGGGGAGTTCAGAACATCACCCACGCCACCAGCGGCGAAATCAGCACCATCAACACGCCTGATAGCATCATCACCAGGCTTGCTACAACCCCCTCCTGCTGACCCAACTCATAAGAGCGTGCCGTTCCCGCGCCGTGTGACGCCGCGCCAAATCCCGCCCCTTTTGCCAACCCTTCACGGATAGAAAGCCGCAGAAACAGCATATCGCCTACCGCCATACCGAAGACACCGGTGACAACCACGAACAGCGCCACCAGATCCGGCTGTCCGCCGAGCGGTTTAGCGGCTGCCAGAGCAAATGGCGTCGTTACCGAGCGCACGGCCAGGCTACGCTGAATTTCATCGGGCAGCGTAAACAGCCGCGCCAGCCAGACGGAGCTACAGACCGCCACCACCGTGGCGGTAATCACCCCCGCGCTGAGCGACATCCAGTGACGTTTAATGATGTTCAGGTTGTCGTACACCGGCACCGCAAAGGCGATGGTGGCTGGCCCCAGTAGCCACAGCAACCAGTGGGATTCGCCAATGTAGTTTTGCCAGGAGATATGGCCTAAAACCAGCATCAGCACCAGCAGTATCGGCGTGAAGACCAGCGGCATCAGCGGCAGCGCGTGAAAACGACGATACAGGCGTTTGTTGGCAAAGTAGATAACCAGCGTGGCAATCAGGCACAGCACGCTTATCTGGAAGTTAGTCATGTTTTTGCCTGCGGATCTCGAAGCGATAAACCTTGTCCACCACCCAGGCGGTGGCGCCCAGCACCATCAGCGTGCTCAGGGCGATGACCGCGAAGATCCGCCAGCCGTCCACCATCAGCAGTTGCGCATAGTTCACCACTGCCACCACGGCAGGAACAAAGAACAGCAACATCTCTGCCAGCAGCCAGCGCGCGCCGGCACGCACCCAGCTAAGGGGGATAACGCGGCAGAGAATGAGCGTCAGCATCAACACCATCCCCACCAGGTTGGCAGGCAGCGGCAGATGCAGCCAGCCGACAAGATATTCCGCAAAAACAAACAGTCCCGCGTAGAGCAGTACCTGAACCGGTACCTGGAGTCGTTGCACAACGGCAGGCGTAACACGGCTTAACGCCACGGCCATGGGGGTTTTCCTCAAAAATGAGACGAGGCGCCAGTATAGTGAGCGCACGGTATGGACTGAAATGAATTAAAATCATCGAAGGTATAGTTTCGAGGAATAATCATGGACATAAGAACGCTGCGCTATTTTGTCGAAGTGGTTCGCCAGCAGAGTTTTACCCGCGCAGCGGAGAAGTTATTTGTTACCCAGCCCACCATCAGCAAAATGCTGAAAAACCTCGAAGATGAACTCAACTGTACCCTGCTGATCCGCGACGGACGCAAGCTGTTGCTTACCGATACCGGGCGCGTGGTGTTTGAACGTGGCCTGGCGATCCTGGCCGAGTTTCGTCAGCTGGAAGCGGAGCTAGACGATATTAACCACCTGACCAAAGGGGTGCTGCGCCTTGGTATTCCGCCGATGGTCGGGATGATGATGGCCGGGCCGATTAGCCTGTTTCGCCAGCGTTACCCCGGCGTTGAACTCAAAATTTCGGAGTTTGGTGGATTAACCGTCCAGCAGGCCGTAACCAACGGCGAGCTGGACGTCGCCATGACAGCCCTCCCCGTTGAGGAAGAGAGCGGTCTGGCGACGCTTCCGCTCTTTAGCCATCCGCTGTGCGTGCTGGTTCCCCGCTCCGGCGACTGGCTCAAGCGAGATTCAGTGAAACCTGAACTGCTCGGTGAATACCCTCTGCTGATCTACAACGAAGATTTCGCCCTCAGCCGCCAGCTGATGACGCTGTTTAATCAACATAGCGTGAAGCCGCGCATTGCGGTGCGCAGCGGCCAGTGGGATTTCCTGGCAGCGATGGTGCAAGCAGGCGTGGGGATTGCCATTCTGCCGCAGCCGATTTGCGAGCGTCTGGATAAAAACACGCTGCGCTGGATCCCACTCGAAAGCGATTTGCACTGGCAGCTGGGGATGATTTGGCGAGAAGGGGTGTATCTGTCGCACAGCGCGCAGGCGTGGCTGCAATGTTGTGAGGGATTTTGGGTGCCCTCACCCTAACCCTCTCCCACAGGGAGAGGGAACCGATCGAGCCCCTCGCCCCTATGGGGAGAGGGGTTGGGGTGAGGGGCTACTGATTCTCTATCAACAACGCTTCCAGCAGATCCAGATCGTGCAGCAGCTTTTGCAGCGTTTCATTACTGATTTGCCGCGTGGCACGCAGGTGGTACAGCTCGGCACGCTCGGAGCGCAGCGCCGCCAGACGGAACCGGCGCTCCAGGTTCTCCTCCTGCAGCGAGCTTTCCACATCGTTACGGCCGTCAGCCCGGCGACGCAGATTACCAATCACGCGTGAGCTCACCTCCGTCAGCAGCTGATTGTCGATGTTCTCTTCGGCATCGGCGGCCAGGCGCTCTTCCATTTTCTGAATAGCGACAATCGCCACTTCGGCAGTGGCGGCGCGGGCAATCCGCTCCTCTTTATGCTGCTGCGTGGCGTCCCCGGCGTCGATATGCTGCAGCAAAATCGGCAGCATAATCACCCCGACAAACAGTGAGAACAGGATCACGCCCGCCGCCAGGAAGACCAGTTCATAACGCGCCGGGAAGACATCGCCCGTCGGCAACAGCAGCGGAATGGAGAGCACACCGGCCAGGGTAATCGCCCCGCGTACCCCCGCAAAGGAGGCAATCAGCAGCTCACGCGTGGTCCACGAACCAAACTCCATCGGCTTTTTCTTCAGGAAGCGCACGCTGAAGTTTTTCATCGTCCACAGCCAGCCGAAGCGCACCAGCATCAGCGCCATGTAGATCAGCACGATGTCGGTAAAGAGCATCCAGACTTCAACGTTCGGATCGGCCTCCGCCGCCACCAGAGAGGATTCCATAATGCCCGGCAGCTGCAGACCCAACAGCAGGAAGACCATGCCGTTAAAGACAAATTCCAGCATTGCCCAGGTGCTGTTTGCACGCAGACGCATGGCCAGCGGCGCGCGGCGCATTACGCCGGAGCGGGTGATGGTCATCCCTGCCGCGACCGCTGCCAGAATGCCCGACACGCCAATGTGTTCGGCAATCAGATAGGAGGCAAACGGCAGCAGGAACAGCAGTACGATCTGTGTTGCGGGTTCATCACCGCCCCAGCGGCTGAGGAAGCGCAGCGAGCGGCCATACAGCCAGCTCACCACGAAGCCCGCCAGGATACCGCCAATAGCAACCTTAAAGAATTCCAGGGTCGCGCCACCAACGGTAAAGATCATCGTCCCCATTGCGACGGCCACGGCGAACTTCAGGGCAACCAGACCGGAGGCGTCGTTCATCAGCGCCTCTCCCTGTAAGATGCCCATGATTTTCTTCGGAATCCGCCCTTCACCCACAATGCCGGACAGCGCCACGGCATCGGTTGGCGACAGGACTGCGGCCAGCGCAAAAGCGGGGATTAACGGGATCCCCGGAACCACCCAATAGATCAGGAAACCAATCCCGACCACGGTCACGACGACCAGCGCCAGTGCCAGACCGAAGATCTCGCGCCCATGTTCCAGAAACTCGCGCGTGGGTGTTTTCCAGCCATCGGCAAACAGCAGTGGCGGGATAAACAGCACGAGGAACAGTTCCGGGTCGAACTCAACGTGCAGGCCAAACGTCGGCCACGCCAGCAGCGCGCCGATGGCAATTTGCATTAATGGCAGGGGGACCTGAAAGGGCAGTACGCGTGTAACCACCCCGGATAATGAGACCACAAGGGTCATGATGAGTATTGTGAAAAAGATTTCCATGCGTTCCCTGTTTGCTGTGTTACTTATGTACTACGGAAGGCGTCGTGCCTTTTATTCTATCTTCCCCAGAGTAACGCAAAAGGCAACGGGATGAGTCCTGAAAATAAAAACGGGCGGCCTGAGCCACCCGTTTTCGCATCAAAGGACAATTAGATTGCCCAGCCGCCCGCGTAGAACACCACCAGCGCAACGGCGATAACCACGGTGCCGATATTCAGCTTGCGCCACTCACCGGAGACCAGGCGACCAATCACCAGCGACGCGAAGCCGATCATGATGCCGGTCACGATGTTACAGGTCAGCACGATAAATACCGCAGTGATCAGGCCTGACATCGCGTCCACAAAGTCCGCAAAGTCAATTTTCGCCACGTTGCTCAGCATCAGCAGGCCGACGTACATCAGTGCCGGAGCCGTAGCGTAGGCTGGCACCAGATAAGAGAGCGGAGAGAGGAACAGGATCAGCAGGAACAGTACACCAACGGTAATGGCGGTCAGGCCAGTTTTACCGCCTGCCGCGGTGCCCGCAGCGGACTCGATATAGACCGCAGCCGGAGAAGCGCCTACCAGACCCGAGAAGACGCTGCTCAGGGAGTCGGTGGTCAGCGCTTTGCCACCGTCGATAATCTGACCGTCTTTATCCAGCAGGTTCGCCTGACCGGCCACCGCACGGATGGTACCGGTGGCATCAAACACCGCCGTCATCACCAGCGCCAGCACGCTTGGCAGGATCACCGGGTTCAGCGCGCCGACAATATCCAGGCTGCCAATCAGGGAGTTACCGTTGTCATCGCTCAGCGACGGCATGGCAAAAATACCAGAGAAATGCACGGTCGGATCGAAAATCAGGCCAACAATGGACACACCGATAATGGTCAGCAGAATGCCGCCTGGGACTTTCAATTTTTCCAGACCAATAATCACCGCCAGGCCAATCAGGGACATGATCACCGGGAAGCTGGCGAAGTGACCCAGCGCCACCGGCAGACCGTCCAGCGGGTTCTTAATGACCAGACCCACGCCATTGGCGGCAATCAGCAGCAGGAACAGACCGATACCGATACCGGTGCCGTGCGCCACGCCGTGCGGCAGGTTGCGCAAAATCCAGCTACGAATGCCGGTTGCCGAGATAATGGTGAACAGCACGCCCATCAGGAAGACGGCGCCCAAGGCAACCGGTACGCTGATGTGTTGGCCCAGCACCAGGCTAAACGCGGTGAAGGCGGTCAAGGAAATGGCACAGCCAATCGCCATCGGCAGATTCGCCCACAGCCCCATTACGATGGAGCCAACACCGGCGACAAGACAGGTTGCAACGAAAACCGCTGCCGGTGGGAAGCCTGCTTTACCGAGCATGCCCGGCACAACGATGACGGAGTACACCATTGCCAGAAACGTTGTCAGACCGGCAACGATTTCCTGGCGCACGGTGCTGCCGCGAGCAGAAATTTTAAAGATGGCGTCAAGTGAACCGCCGGTACGCGCGGATGGCGTAGACATAGAAAACATCCCCTGAGAGTTTTTATAGAAAGTCCGTAAGCGTGGTGGAGACTCCACTGCCAGCAAAACGTCAAATCCTTGTGCTGCGTTTGCGACGAAAAGGGGCGTCACAAAAAAAGCAAACGTTTAGCTCCGCGCTTACAAAACGGGTGGTCAAATTTAGGCAAACGATTATCCAGCCTAATCACCGCCCTTTTCAACTGAACTTTCTCGTTTTTCGCTAAATTTCCCTTATGACGATGAAGAAATAAGCAGAGGATGCGCAAACGTTATCGTTTATGCGCAATGGGGTTACAAATTACGCCTCGCCAGGGATCGTTAACGGCCCACCTTGTTCCAGGGTTCTCTGCCAGGCAGGACGATTTTCGACCTTTTTCTTCCAGGCATGGGTGTGCGGAAGATCCTCGACACCGCCGCGTGCCAGCAGGGCAAAAATCGGGAAACTCATCTGAATATCGGCCATGCTGAGAGTCTCTCCGGCAAACCAGCTATTTTCAGCCAGGTGAGATTCAATAAAACGCGCGTGGGTTTCGAGCTGGGGATTGAGATAGGCCTTTTGCACGCCCTGACCCAGCGCTTTCCCCAGCGTGCGTATTCCAAACGGCACGGGCGGTTTACCGAGGCTGCTAAATACCAGCTTCATTAACAGCAGCGGCATAAGAGAACCTTCTGCATAGTGTAGCCAGAAGCGGTATTGCACCTTATGGGCAGGATCCAGCGGCTTAAGCTGCGATTCTGCGTCGTAGGTTTCCTGCAGATACTCCAGAATGGCACCGGATTCAGCAAGGATCAGTCCGTTGTCTTCAATGACCGGAGACTTGCCCAACGGATGCACGCGTTTAAGGGACTCGGGAGCCAGCATCGTTTTTTCGCGCTGGTAGTGAACAATCTCATAGGGCAGAGAAAGTTCTTCCAGAGCCCAGATCACGCGGTGTGAGCGCGACTGGTTAAGGTGATGTACCGTGAGCATAGAGGTCTCCTGTTATTCATACTTTTTAACTATAGAAAATTGAACAACACCGCGAAAAATATTCGCCAAAAAAGCGGCCCCGGTGACTGGCGAAAACGCGGCCCTTACATAGAATTAAAGTGTCAGCACAAACCGGAACCTCCTCAACCAGCTCGACATGAGGGGTGCTGATGTCGGGGGAAACCCTCCCGTGAGCCAGCGGGATAGAGAGAAAGACAAAGACCGGAAAAAACTAAAGCGCCCTTATGTGGCGCTTTAGTTCTTTATTATGCTTTTTGCTGGATGGCGCAGCCGCCACCCGGCAAACAGATCTCAATCTTCTTCCAGCAGCCGCGCCCCCGTCCCCTGTTCGCCCAGTTTGTCACCGGGGTTGCGTAACGGGCAATCGCTGCGCGACAAACAGCCGCAACCGATGCACCCGTCCAGTTCGTCACGCAGCGCCACCAGCGTATGAATACGCCGGTCCAGCTCCTCACGCCACTGGGATGACAGCTCTTTCCACTCTTTCGGGCTCAGCGTGTGGCCTTCCGGTAACACGCCGAACGCTTCACCGATGGTGGCCAGGGGAATTCCGATTCGTTGCGCAATTTTAATAATCGCCACGTAGCGAAGCACGTCACGGGTGTAGCGCCGCTGGTTTCCGGCGTTACGGATGCTTTTGATTAACCCTTTACTTTCATAGAAGTGGAGCGCCGATACTGCCACACCGCTTCGCTTAGCCACTTCACCCGGGGTCAAAAGCGCTTTTATTCTCGGCAATCTCTTTTCCATAAAACCTCTTTACCTCAAGTTAACTTGAGGAATTATACTCCCCCACAGAGAAAACGACGAATCAACCAGGAAAGTTGTATCTACAGAGGGCAACCTTATGTCGCATCAGCAAATTATTCAGACACTTATTGAATGGATTGATGAACATATCGACCAACCGTTGAACATTGATGTGGTCGCGAAAAAGTCGGGCTATTCGAAATGGTATTTACAGAGAATGTTCCGGACCGTAATGCACCAGACGCTGGGTGAGTACATTCGTCAGCGCAGGTTACTGCTGGCAGCGCAGGCGTTACGCTCTACGCAGCGGCCTATTTTTGATATCGCGATGGATCTGGGGTATGTGTCGCAACAAACCTTTTCCCGCGTGTTTCGCCGCGAGTTTGACCGCACGCCAAGCGATTACCGTCACCAGTTGAATTAAGGTTATCAGTGCAAAGGTTGCTGCTGCCAGGTCATAAACTCCTGGGGCGGCATCGCTTTCGCGAAGTGCCATCCCTGACAGAACTGTACGCCGCGCTTCAACAACCAGCTTACCTGCTCGGCAGTTTCTACCCCTTCCGCAATGGTTTTGAGCCGCAGGCTCTGCGCCATCTCGATAATATGCTCGGCGATAAGATGGCTGGTGCTGTTGGTGGTTAGGGTGTCGATAAAGGATTTGTCGATTTTCAGAATATCGACATTCAGCGAGTAGAGATTATGCAGGTTCGAGTAACCTGTACCAAAATCGTCGATTGCCACTTCATAACCCGCCTGACGAAAAGCCTGGATAACCGGCGTAGTTTTCGGCACATCAATAAATCCGCGCTCCGTCACTTCGATTTTGATCTGCTGCGCACGCACGGCATAGTGCCGCGCTTTGTCGGATATCATGGCGATCAGCCGCGAAGAGTGAAAATCCGTCGCCGACAGGTTGATCGAAATATAGAGGTCAGGATGCGCGGCCAGGAAATGGCCCAGATCGCTGAAGACCTCTTCTACAACATAATCCGTGATGCGTTCACTCATCCCCTCTTTTTCCGCCAGCGGGATGAATTCCGCCGGGCTCATGACAGGCCCGTTAAAACCAGGCCAGCGTAACAACGCCTCTGCCCCCACGCACTGATTATTCTTGATATCGATGATTGGCTGATAATGGACACAAAGCTGACGTTTATTCAGCGCCCGATGCAGCAATCGTCCTGGGGAGTTCAGCTCACGGTGGGTGCGCGACCAGACCAGCAAAATAATGATGCTACAGATCATTCCCAGCGGCAGCGTCAACGTCGCCTGATGGTAGAGCGTTTCATAGAAGCGTTTATTCGACGTTGAAACGATGGCGGCAATCGGACGTTTATCCGATTTTACCACCGTATAAAAACGGTCATCTTTTTGAAATACCACGTCCTTATCCCGAATCATCGAGTTTAATAAAGAAACGTTGGCTTTCTGACTGACGGAAAAGAAGGCATTCGTTACCGTATCGTACACGCCCCATGAGAGAGAGTGATCGGTGGACATCACTTCACTGTACGAGAGCGGATTAACCACCACGACATAATTCCCGCGCTGCATATATGTCATTTTATAGCCAGTGAAAAATGGCGTATCACGGTAATAATAGATAGCGATATCGGGTTTACGGATGTAATTAGCGGGGGAGATCGCGTAGGGCCGATCCGGGGTAAAAATGGATGAGCAACGAAAATTCTGGCCTTCGGCATAAATTAAATCAGCGATGAACAGACGGCCGCGAACCACGTTCAACATATATTGCCGATGTGACGGCGTACAAACTTTACCCTGATATTTTTCCGCTTCGGCCCGGGCCAGATCAACCTGTTCAATAACCAGTTCAGTTTTGTCTAAAGCCAGTTCAGCAAATGTGCGTAACTGCGCGCTTGTTTCCGACACCGCTCTTAGCTGGGCAAACCATAGCGCAAGCATCACCGGCAGCATAACTACCATGATGATCCCTACCACTCTGAGCATCTTGCGCCGCGCGCTACGATTCATTTCCCGCCCTATATCCCTGCATGTTGTACGCCTGTAGTAATGAAGGCCGGATGCTTTGATAAACAGGTGATTACGTTGCATGAATCATGCGAAGTTAGCAACTGACTTTTAGTATTAAAAATCTTAAATTTCGTTATGACGATAATATTTGTCCGTAAGCTAAACTAAAAGTATTCGTTCCGTTTCTATTAAGGAAAATATTTATCCAGCCTGAACGGGGGGATTGAAGATAACGCAACAGAGGATCGTTGATTAAGCCAAACTTCTGGCAGCATGAAAAAAGTACAACATCAACATGACGTTTTATACTATTTGCGCGGATGTAATTTGATCAATGTTTTATAAACGTTCGGCTATTACCACATTATTTCCAGGATCAGCAGAGAATAAGGCTTCATTTATAAAAAGGCATCGCTGGGAACGCCGTTGCCCTCCTCCGCTCGTTCGAAGGAGGTTGCTCCCGGCACGTGGTGGGTTCGCATCCGCCGATGTCGAAGGCAACCCCATCCTGCCGCCTCTCTTTTTCAGCGTAATAAAATCCCCAATCTGCTCGCACAGGTACTGGCGAATAAATCAACAAATGTGATATAGTTCACACATATCATGTAACGAGAAACACTGTTTCATTCAGTTCGTCTGTTTTGGAGAGGATGGGTTTTATGGCAACCATTACGACCAGCATGGTTCTCCTGCGCTGGCCTTTGTTGAGTGCGGTACTGATGTTTTTAGCCAGCACGCTGAACATTCAGTTTCGTAAATCTGACTACGCGGGTCTTGCGGTCATCAGTACGCTGTTAGGACTGGGCGCGGCTTGCTGGTTTGCAACGGGTCTGCTTGGTATCACCCTGCTGGATATTGCCGCCGTCTGGGAAAATATTAAAGTAGTGATGGTTGAGGCAATGAGCCATACGCCACCAGACTGGCCGATGGTGATTACCTGATGGTCGTTTCATAACAGCATGTTAAAAGCCTCTCTTACGAGGCTTTTTTATTTTCAAGGCATCAGTCCACAGCAGGCAGCGGGAGTTTACTGATGATCGCCAGCCGGTTCTGATGATGCTCCTCATCGCCCCATAGCCAATCAACCTGATTGCCGATATCGCTATCTTTCATTATCGGTCTCATTTCACAGGTGATCATGTCGTACGCATACAAATGATGCCCACTGGCGATGGCATCATACAGACGTGATTGCCAGAAACTCATACCATCACGTGTCTGGTGACGGTCTGTGATGATGACATTGTATTTTTCCAGCAAATACTGAGAAAACACTTTTCCGGGCAGATCGCGCAACACGCCACGGTGCGACGGTTTAGGCGAGCGCCATATCAGAATTTGCGTCACTGGCATGTAATTTAAAAATGCATCTTTCTGATAAATCACGCGATTGTAGTAAACAATCTCCTGCGTAATTTCATTGACCAGCGCCAGTTCAAAGTGCTCATTAGGAATATCAGCAATTCGATTTTCAGCTCTGACAAAATGATATCCCGGCGGGAATGGGCCAAAGCACAGTTCTTCATCCACTGACGCGCAAGGAGAAATTTCGTTCAGCAACGCAGCGTTGTGGTTATCCACCGTGAGCATTGCGAATGTCTTCTGAACGTCTGCGGGATCAAAGAGTTGTTGTGGCATAGCTCCTCGCGGATGAGATGGGTCAGGCACCAAATATAACGTGATGAGAATTAAACAAGAAGCCCTGCAACAGCAGGGCTTTCTTTAGTGCTGAAGACAATCAGAACGGAATGTCGTCGTCGAAGTCCATTGGTGGTTCGTTAGACGGTGCCGGAGCGGACTGCTGCTGCGGACGAGACTGCGCGCCGCCGCTGAACTGGTTGCCGCCCTGTGGCTGCTGAGGCTGGCCCCAACCGCCCTGCTGCTGGCCGCCACCTGCTGGTGCGCCGCCGCCCTGACGGCCTCCCAGCATCTGCATGGTGCCGCCAACGTTTACCACCACTTCAGTGGTGTACTTTTCCTGACCGGATTGATCGGTCCATTTGCGGGTACGCAGTTGGCCTTCAATATAAACCTGAGAGCCTTTACGCAGATACTCACCGGCCACTTCTGCCAGTTTGCCAAACAGCACAACGCGGTGCCATTCGGTCTGCTCTTTCATCTCACCGGTCGCTTTGTCACGCCAGGATTCGGAAGTAGCCAGCGTAATGTTGGCAACTGCGCCACCACTCGGCATGTAGCGTACTTCCGGGTCCTGGCCCAGATTACCGACGAGAATCACCTTGTTTACGCCTCTGCTGGCCATGTTCGTGTCTCCTGAATACGTTTCTTAATAGTGTAAACGCGCGAGTGTACCATTTCCACGCCTCAATTTGCATAGTTGCGTGGCGGGTTCAGAAATCTCTCGCGAACTCGACATTGTTACACAGCTAATCAGAAAATGCATTCCAATACTGTATATTCAAACAGGTTAAATTGTGTCATAATTAGCCGTTTCTGACAGCCGTTTGTCCTTCAAACAAACCAGGCAATCCGTGTTCCAACCGGGAAAGGTGAATGGATAAGATCGAAGTTCGGGGCGCCCGCACCCACAATCTCAAGAATATCAACCTCATAATCCCTCGCGACAAACTCATCGTCGTGACCGGGCTTTCGGGGTCTGGCAAATCCTCACTGGCTTTCGACACTCTGTATGCCGAAGGACAGCGCCGTTACGTTGAATCACTCTCTGCGTATGCGCGCCAGTTCCTGTCATTGATGGAAAAACCGGATGTAGACCATATCGAGGGGCTTTCGCCTGCTATCTCTATTGAGCAGAAGTCCACCTCCCACAACCCGCGTTCAACGGTCGGTACCATTACCGAAATTCATGACTACCTGCGTCTGCTGTATGCCCGCGTAGGAGAGCCGCGCTGCCCGGATCACGACGTGCCGTTGGCGGCGCAGACCGTGAGCCAGATGGTGGATAACGTGCTGTCGCAGCCAGAAGGCAAACGCCTGATGCTGCTTGCCCCAATCATTAAAGAGCGTAAGGGCGAGCACACCAAAACGCTGGAAAACCTGGCAAGCCAGGGGTATATCCGCGCCCGTATCGACGGCGAGGTGTGTGACCTGTCCGATCCCCCGAAGCTGGAGCTGCAGAAAAAACACACCATCGAAGTGGTGATTGACCGCTTTAAAGTGCGTGACGATCTGGCGACCCGTCTGGCGGAATCCTTTGAAACCGCGCTGGAACTCTCTGGCGGTACGGCGGTGGTCTCCGATATGGACGACCCGAACGCGGAAGAACTGCTCTTCTCCGCCAACTTTGCCTGCCCGATTTGCGGCTACAGCATGCGTGAGCTGGAGCCACGTCTGTTCTCCTTTAACAACCCGGCGGGAGCCTGCCCGACGTGCGACGGCCTGGGCGTACAGCAGTATTTTGACCCGGACCGCGTGATCCAGAATCCTGAACTGTCGCTGGCTGGCGGTGCGATCCGTGGCTGGGATAAGCGTAATTTTTACTACTTCCAGATGCTTAAATCGCTGGCAGAGCACTATAAGTTCGACGTGGAAGCGCCGTGGGCCAGCCTGAGCCCGAACGTGCACAAAGTGATCCTGTTCGGTTCCGGTAAAGAGAACATCGAGTTCAAATACATGAACGATCGCGGCGATACCTCCGTGCGTCGCCACCCGTTCGAAGGGGTGCTGCACAACATGGAGCGCCGCTACAAAGAGACCGAATCCAGCGCGGTGCGCGAGGAGCTGGCGAAGTTCATCAGCAACCGCTCCTGCGCCACCTGTGAGGGCACGCGTCTGCGTCGCGAAGCGCGCCACGTGTTTGTCGAAAACACGGCGTTGCCGACCATCTCAGACATGAGCATCGGTCACGCAATGGACTTCTTCAACAACCTGAAGCTCTCCGGCCAGCGTGCGAAGATTGCCGAAAAAGTGCTGAAAGAGATCGGCGACCGTCTGAAATTCCTGGTGAACGTCGGCCTGAACTACCTGACGCTTTCCCGCTCCGCAGAGACGCTGTCCGGCGGTGAAGCCCAGCGTATCCGTCTGGCCAGCCAGATTGGCGCGGGCCTGGTGGGCGTCATGTATGTCCTGGACGAGCCGTCCATCGGCCTGCACCAGCGCGACAACGAGCGTCTGCTCGGAACGCTTATTCATCTGCGTAACCTCGGCAACACGGTGATTGTGGTCGAGCACGACGAAGATGCGATCCGTGCTGCCGACCATGTGATCGACATCGGCCCGGGCGCGGGCGTGCACGGCGGCCAGGTGGTCGCGGAAGGCACCCTGAAAGACATCATGGCGGTGCCAGAGTCGTTAACTGGTCAGTACATGAGCGGCAAGCGCAAAATTGAGGTGCCGAAACAGCGCGTGGCGGCGAACCCGGAAAAAGTGCTGAAGCTCACCGGCGCTCGCGGCAACAACCTGAAAGACGTGACGCTGACGCTGCCCGTCGGGCTGTTTACCTGTATCACTGGCGTATCCGGTTCCGGTAAGTCGACGCTGATCAACGATACGCTGTTCCCGATTGCGCAGACGGCGCTGAACGGCGCGACGCTGGCCGAACCTGCACCGTACCGCGACATTCAGGGGCTGGAGCATTTCGATAAAGTTATCGACATCGACCAAAGCCCGATTGGCCGTACGCCACGTTCCAACCCGGCGACCTATACCGGCGTCTTCACGCCCGTCCGTGAACTCTTCGCCGGTGTACCGGAAGCGCGTTCGCGCGGCTACACGCCAGGACGTTTCAGCTTTAACGTTCGCGGCGGCCGCTGTGAAGCCTGTCAGGGCGACGGCGTGATCAAGGTTGAGATGCACTTCCTGCCGGATATCTATGTGCCGTGCGACCAGTGCAAAGGCAAACGCTATAACCGTGAAACGCTGGAGATTAAGTACAAAGGCAAGACCATCCACGAAGTGCTGGACATGACCATCGAAGAGGCGCGCGAGTTCTTTGATGCCGTTCCTGCGCTGGCGCGTAAGCTGCAGACGCTGATGGACGTAGGCCTGACCTACATTCGTCTGGGGCAGTCAGCGACCACGCTCTCTGGAGGTGAAGCGCAGCGCGTGAAGCTGGCGCGTGAGTTGTCCAAACGCGGTACCGGGCAGACGCTGTACATTCTCGATGAGCCGACCACCGGTCTGCACTTTGCGGATATCCAGCAGTTGCTCGACGTTCTGCATCAGCTTCGCGATCAGGGCAACACTATTGTGGTCATTGAGCACAACCTGGACGTGATTAAAACCGCGGACTGGATTGTCGATCTCGGCCCGGAAGGCGGCAGCGGCGGCGGTGAAATCCTCGTCTCCGGTACGCCAGAGACCGTTGCAGAGTGCGAAGCCTCGCACACCGCGCGCTTCCTTAAACCGTTGTTGTAATTGTCACACGGAGAGTTGCTGTCGGGTCGCTTCCGGCAGCAGCTCAACCGCCTGCTGATAAGACGCGTCCACCAGGTAGTAAATCTGCGATCCCGGGAGTGAACCGTCGAGATAGACCGTACTCCAGTGCGCTTTGTTCAGATGTTTGCTCGGCCGGACATCGTCGTGCTGCTGACGTAATAGCTCCGCCAGCTCCGGGCTGGTTTTCAGCGACGCCGCCGGGCGGCCTTCCACCTCTTTCACCATCGCAAACAACACATCTCCCACTTTAATCTGCGTGGCTTTCCAGTCGCTGTGAACGCTCTGCTCCGCGCCTGGCTTACTCATGCAGTACTGCAGTAGCTCCGAAATTGTCATCTTTATTCCCCTTGTAGCGTTGCGATAATTTTACGCGAACCACCGTGAATGCGATGTTCTCCCAGCCAGATCCCTTGCCATGTTCCCAGCAGAAGCCGCCCGTTGTGTACCGGCAGCATTAGCGATACGCCCAGCAGAGAAGATTTGATATGCGAAGGCATGTCGTCCGCCCCCTCATAGTCATGCTCGTAGGAGGCGTTGTCCGGAACGGTTTTCAGAAAATGCCGCTCCATATCAGACCGGACGGTGGGATCGCAATTTTCATTAAGCGTGAGAGAGGCCGACGTGTGCTGAAGCAGCAGATGCAGCAAACCCGTTTTGACGCGCGACAGATCGCGGATCTGCCCGATAACTTCATCCGTCACCAGGTGAAATCCGCGAGGTTTAGCGCTTAAGGTCAGGGTTTGTTGGTACCACATGTGCTGCTCCGTTATGAAAGTGAATCTTTCTAAGTGTGCAGCAAGAAGACGAAAGGTAAAACCCGCAGCGACGAGATTTGATTAAAAAAGAGCCAAACTCGCCGCCAACGGTTTAATACTCTGAGTTCACAATGACCTCTTCGCCAAACTTCCCGGCCATTGGCAGCGGGCGATAGGTCGAGTTTGAGGCGCGTAACACCCTGATCCCTCTGGCTCCCACATCACGCGCGGCGCTGATATCGTTGTCTGAATCACCGTAGAAGACTTTGATATGTTTCTGCTCCAGCCACTGGGTTTTGGTGTTTTGTCCCGGTTTGTCACCCGCGAAAATCACCGGGTTCATGCTGGCCGCCGGGATCAGGAAATCATCCTGCAGGGTTTTAGAGACGGTTTCCGTTTTGGTCTGACTGCGTCCGGTAACGAAGTAAATGCTGTCGCCGCGTTTTACATGCATGGCGATAAGCGCGCGGGCCACCTCTTTCGGGATGCTGAATTCGTCCCAGCCGTTGTTCATCTTTTCCCAGAACTCAGGGTTTTTCAGATACGCTTCGCTGTCCGGTGAGTATGTTTTTTTACCGCGCCAGAACCCGGGGCTGGAGAAGAGGACGGTATCGTCAATATCAAAGCCCACGGCCATTGGCGGGCGGCCCATCAGGCTGTTTTCAATCTGGGCTACAGAGACCCAGTGAATGGGGGCTTGTTCAGCCAGAATAGCGGCGGTAGTGCCGGTGTAAAGCGGCGTCGGTGCGGAAGCGCGCGCGACGACCGTACTGTTAAGCGAGAACAATAAGCAGGCGGCGCTGAGCGCCAGTGTGATCTTGCGCATATTTTCCCCTGAATATTCAGTTTGTTATCGTTTTAATTTGAGCGACTGGTCAAAAATCTATCCGACCATAACCCCAGCGGGAGATGAAGGGAAGGAGTTTTTGCTTATGAGGTTGGATAAAAAGAAGAAGATCACAGAATGCCGGGCAACCTGTTTGTGCGGCCTGATGCCCTCATCCCGGCCCTCTCCAACGAGGAGAGGGAGGGTGAGTAAGTACTTACATTACTGCAGCAAATGCCTGCGCCACGCGATGAACGTTGCTGGCATTCAGACCCGCCACGCACATACGTCCGCTGGCAATCAGGTAGACGCCGAACTCTTCGCGCAGACGTTCAACCTGTGCGGCGCTCAGCCCGGTGTAGCTAAACATCCCGCGCTGTTTAAGCAGATAGTCGAAGTTATGCCCCGGTACGGCCTCTTTCAGCACGTTAACCAACTCCTGACGCATCGACAGAATACGCTTACGCATGGATTCCACTTCTGCAAGCCAGCTGGCTTTTAGCTGTTCGTCTCCCAGCACGGTCGCCACCACTTGCGCGCCAAAGTTTGGCGGGCTGGAGTAGATGCGGCGCACGGTCGCCTTCAGTTGCCCCAGTACGCGACCTGCCGCTTCGGCGTCTTCGCACACCACAGAGAGGCCACCCACGCGCTCGCCGTACAGGGAGAAGATTTTTGAAAACGAGTTGCTGACCAGAACAGGCAGACCAGCGCTGGCCACGGCACGGATGGCATAGGCATCTTCTTCCATCCCTGCGCCAAAGCCCTGATAGGCGATGTCGAGGAAGGGGATCAGGTTGCGCGCTTTCAGCACCTCAGTCACCGCATCCCACTGGGTGTTGGTGAGATCTGCCCCGGTCGGGTTGTGGCAGCACGGGTGCAGCAGCACTATGCTGCGCTCTGGCAGGGTATTTAGTTTTTCCAGCAACGCGTCAACGCGCACGCCGTTGGTTTCACTGTCGAACCATGGATAGGTCGCCACCTTAAAGCCGGCACCCTCAAAAATCGCCACGTGGTTTTCCCAGGTGGGATCGCTGACCCATACCCCTGAATCCGGGAAGTATTTTTTCAGGAAGTCCGCACCCACTTTAAGCGCGCCTGAACCGCCCAGGGTCTGGATGGTTGCCACACGTTTTTGTGCGAGCACCGCGTGATCGGCACCAAACAGCAGCGGCGCGATGGCGTTACGGTAAGTATTGAGCCCTTCCATCGGCAGATAAAGAGAAGCACCGTGCGGGGCGGCGTTAAGACGCGCTTCCGCTTCAGCAACGGCTTTCAACTGAGGGATAATGCCGTCCTCGTTGTAATACAGACCAATGCTGAGATTCACTTTGTCGCTGCGAGGATCTTCTTTGAAACGCTCCATTAAGGAGAGAATGGGGTCGCCGGCGTAGGCGTCAACTTTCTGAAACACGCGATGGTTCTCCGGAATTCGATGAGGCAGGGAATTCAACAATAAACCGGATATGACAGAAGATCGAGCGTTTAACCTGTTCCATGCCGGGTCAGGCAACGCTGCCCCCCGGCGTTCACAGCAGTTTAATCGATGTACTTCATCGCCACCCTTGATGTCAGGCGCGTTATAAGTTCGTAAGCACTCACTTTCGTGATTTCCGCGATGCGTTCGACGGGCAAACCGTCACCCCACATCACCACATCGTCGCCCGCTTTATCCTGGGCATCGGGGCCGAGATCTACGCAAATCATGTCCATCGCCACGCGACCGACAATCTTCACTTCGCGGCCATTGACCAGAACCGGCGTACCGGACGGCGCAGCACGTGGATAACCGTCGCCATACCCCATCGCCACCACACCCAGCCGGGTGTCACGCGCGCTGGTCCAGGTGCCGCCGTAACCCACCGGTTCCCCCGCCTTGTGCTCACGCACCGCAATCAGCTTAGACACCAGGGACATCACCGGCTGGAAGCCAAAGTCCGGCCCCCAGGGTCTGTTCTCCAGCGGCGATACGCCGTAAAGAATAATCCCCGGACGCGCCCAGTCGAAGTGCGACTGCGGCCACAGCAGAATGCCACCGGAGGCCGCGATAGAGCGCATCCCCGGCTTGCCTTCGCAGAAGGTGTTAAAGATGTCGAGTTGTTGTTCAGTAGCGCCGCAGTCAGGCTCATCAGCCCGGGCAAAATGGCTGACAATATTTACCGGCTGGCGGACATTTTTGCACTGGCACAGACGCTGATAAAACGCCTGCGCGTGTTCCGGACGTACACCCAGACGGTGCATGCCCGTGTCGAGCTTCATCCAGACGGTGACTGGCTCGCTCAGCTCAGCGGTTTCGAGGGCGGAAAGCTGTTCTTCGTTGTGTACCGCCGTGTGCAGATGCTGGTCTGCAATGGTCGGCAGGTCTGCAGCCTCAAAAAAGCCTTCGAGCAGCAAAATCGGTTGGGTGATCCCCCCCGCGCGCAGGCGGAGGGCTTCTTCAAGACGGGCAACGCCAAAGGCGTCGGCATCGGGGAGCGTTCGCGCGGTCTCAAGAAGACCGTGTCCGTAAGCGTTCGCTTTCACGACTGCAACAAGTTTACTGGCAGGAGCCAGTTCACGCAGACGTTGCAGGTTGTGTCGCAGAGCGCGGCGGTTAATCACAACAGTTGCCGCTTGCATTTGATTTCCTTAGAAATTACTCATCATCATATTGAGGACCGGCATAGTTGTCGAAACGCGACCACTGTCCGTTAAAGGTCAGACGTACCGTACCGATAGGGCCGTTACGTTGTTTACCGATAATAATTTCGGCGATCCCTTTCAGGTCGCTGTTCTCGTGATAAACCTCATCACGGTAGATGAACATGATTAAGTCGGCATCCTGCTCGATGGAGCCGGATTCACGCAGGTCGGAGTTGACCGGGCGTTTGTCGGCACGTTGTTCCAGGGAGCGGTTAAGCTGCGAGAGCGCCACGACCGGCACATGCAGCTCTTTGGCTAATGCCTTGAGCGAGCGGGAAATTTCCGCAATCTCCAGCGTACGGTTATCGGAGAGCGACGGCACGCGCATCAGCTGAAGGTAGTCGATCATGATAAGGCCAATACCGCCATGCTCGCGGGCGATACGGCGCGCACGGGAGCGCACTTCTGTCGGCGTCAGGCCGGAGGAGTCATCGATATAGATGTTACGTTTTTCCAGCAAGATCCCCATGGTGCCGGAGATACGCGCCCAGTCCTCATCGTCGAGCTGACCGGTACGGATACGGGTCTGATCCACACGAGAAAGCGACGCCAGAGAACGCATCATGATCTGCTCTGATGGCATCTCCAGACTGAAGATTAAGACCGGCTTATCCTGCAACATCGCCGCGTTTTCGACGAGGTTCATCGCAAAGGTGGTTTTACCCATCGACGGACGCGCGGCGACGATAATCAAATCCGACGGCTGCAGGCCTGCGGTTTTCTTATTAAGATCGTCATAGCCGGTGTTAACTCCGGTTACGCCATCGTGCGGCTGCTGGAAGAGCTGTTCAATACGGGCGACGGTGGCATCGAGCACATCGGCGATGTTTTTCGGGCCTTCGTCTTTATTGGCGCGACTTTCAGCGATTTTAAAGACGCGGGATTCCGCGAGATCGAGCAGGTCTTCGCTGGTGCGACCCTGCGGATCAAAGCCCGCTTCGGCGATTTCATTCGCGACCGAGATCATCTCTCGAACAACGGCACGTTCGCGAACGATGTCCGCATAAGCGCTAATGTTCGCTGCACTTGGCGTGTTTTTCGACAGTTCTGCTAAATAAGCAAAACCGCCAACGCTGTCCAGTTGCCCCTGCCGCTCCAGCGATTCCGCGAGCGTAATCAGGTCAATCGGGCTACCGGACTCCTGCAGGCGCGCCATTTCGGTGAAGATGTGGCGGTGCGGGCGGGTGTAGAAATCGTCGGACACGACGCGCTCGGCGACGTCGTCCCAGCGCTCGTTATCCAGCATTAAACCGCCCAACACCGACTGTTCCGCTTCAATCGAGTGCGGCGGGACTTTTAACCCGGCGACCTGAAAATCACGCTCACGAGGTTCAGTCTGTTTGTTGAAGGGTTTGTTTCCTGCCATAGTGAATGGAGTTACCGAGATAAAGAGTGGGTCGAAAGATTACCACATTCTGGAGGAAGCATGGCAACACGTATTGAATTTCACAAGCATGGTGGCCCTGACGTACTCAACGCGGTGGAGTTTACCCCCGCCGCGCCTGGCGAAAATGAAGTGCAGGTTGAAAATAAAGCCATCGGCATTAACTACATCGACACCTATATTCGCGGCGGTCTTTATCCACCGCCGTCACTGCCGAGCGGTCTGGGTACCGAAGCGGCGGGCGTGGTCAGCAAAGTGGGCAGCGCCGTTAAGCATGTTAAAGAAGGCGATCGCGTGGTGTATGCGCAATCGGCGCTGGGCGCTTACAGCTCCGTACACAACGTTCCGGCTGACAAAGTTGCCCTCCTGCCCAATGCCATTTCGTTTGAACAGGCCGCGGCCTCCTTCCTGAAAGGGCTGACGGTCTATTATCTGCTGCGCAAAACCTATGAAATCAAACCCGACGAGCAGTTCCTGTTCCATGCGGCTGCGGGCGGCGTAGGACTCATCGCCTGCCAGTGGGCCAAAGCGTTAGGCGCAAAACTGATCGGCACCGTTGGGAGCACGCAAAAAGCCCAGCGCGCGCTGCAGGCCGGCGCCTGGCAAGTGATTAACTACCGGGAAGAGAGCATCGTTGAACGCTTAAAAGAGGTAACCGGCGGCAAGAAAGTGCGCGTGGTATATGACTCAGTAGGGAAAGATACCTGGGAAGCGTCTCTGGACTGCCTGCAGCGCCGCGGTCTGATGGTGAGCTTCGGTAACGCGTCAGGCGCGGTGACCGGTGTGAATCTGGGTATTCTGAATCAGAAAGGCTCGCTGTATGTCACTCGTCCATCCCTGCAGGGCTACATCACCAATCGCGAAGAGTTGCTCGAAGCCAGTAACGAACTGTTCTCGCTGATTGCCAGCGGGGTCATCAAAGTGGATGTGGCAGATGCGCAGAAGTACGCGCTAAGCGATGCGCAACGTGCGCATGAGGTGCTGGAGAGCCGGTCAACGCAGGGGTCAAGTCTGTTAATTCCCTGATCCCATAAAAGAAATTGGGCTTCCCTGAGGAAGCCCTTTCTTTTTTTAGTTCGGCTGTATGTAGGGTACAGCTCGATGAATTCTTTAGCGGCAGCCATAGTGACAGATTCGATAAGTAAATCCTATTCCGTTCTAAGCAATGCCGCCGGAAAAGTTGCAGGTATGTGACGAACCCCTCAATACCTTAGTAACGAAAGCGGTTATTACGCTGATAAGTGGGCAGTTTTGGTGATTTAATCGCCCGTATAACCCACACCACCGCAACGGCCAGCAGCAGCCACGGCAGAAGTTTGATCGTCAGGGCAAATAATCCGCCAATAAACATGACCACTGTTGCCACCACAAGCGCTGCCAGAATGCCGAGCAGCGACACGCCGGTGGCTAACAGCATGACAAAAAAGCCAATCACAAAAAGCAGTTCCAGCATGGTTCTCTCCCACGAGTTCCCGAATGATATCGCAACCATTACAAGATCCATGCCAACACTAACGTGTTGTTATAAAAGCAAAACGCCCCGCAAGGCTGTGCGGGGCGTGGTGAATTTGACGAATTTTTAGCGAGATTTATCGTTTATCTGCAACCAGGCGTAGCGCCTGTTCCAGCACTTCGATATCCGCGCCAGCTTTATGCGCGTTCTCGCTCAGATAGCGACGCCACTGGCGTGCGCCCGGGATCCCCTGGAACAGGCCAAGCATATGACGCGTGATATGGCCAAGGTAAGTGCCGTTACTCAGCTCACGTTCAATGTACGGATACATGGCCCGCACCACGGCAACCGGGTCAGTGTCTGCGCCTTCAACGCCGAAGATCTCGCGATCGACCGTCGTCAGAATACCCGGATTCTGATATGCCTCGCGACCGACCATCACGCCATCCATATGCGCCAGATGTGTTTTGGCCTCGTCGAGCGACTTGATACCACCGTTGATCGACATGGTCAGGTGCGGGAAGTCCCGCTTCAGTTGATACACACGCGGGTAGTCCAGCGGCGGAATTTCGCGGTTCTCTTTCGGGCTAAGGCCAGAGAGCCAGGCTTTACGCGCATGGATGATAAACATCTCGCACTCGCCCTTTCCGGCAACCGTATTGATGAAATCACACAAGAATTCGTAGCTGTCCTGGTCATCAATACCGATACGGGTCTTCACCGTCACCGGAATGGAGACCACATCACGCATCGCCTTGATGCAGTCCGCTACCAGCTGTGCGTTCCCCATCAGACAGGCGCCGAACATGCCGTTTTGCACGCGATCGGACGGACAGCCAACGTTAAGGTTAATTTCGTCGTAGCCACGTTCTTCTGCCAGCTTCGCACAGTGCGCCAGCGCAGCCGGATCGCTGCCCCCCAGCTGCAGGGCAACCGGATGCTCTTCTTCGCTGTACGCCAGATAGTCGCCCTTACCGTGAATAATTGCACCGGTGGTGACCATTTCGGTGTACAGCAGCGTATGGCGGGAGAGCTGGCGCAGGAAATAGCGGCAGTGTCTGTCCGTCCAGTCGAGCATAGGCGCAATGGAGAAACGGTGTGCGGGAAAGGCAGTCTGGTGTTCTGACGACATGGCGAAGTTTTAAGCATCTGGTGGAAAAGGGGCGCTACTATAGCATAAAGAAAAGCCGGAGGCGCAACGCCTCCGGTGCCCTTTAGAACGTCATACTCAACTGCGCCCCTGCGCCCCAGGTTTCATCTTCACCGTAGAGCCCCATCAGGTCGACGTGGACCGTGTTAAACGGTGCAAAACCGACACCACCGGTAAAGACGTTACTGTCATTCCCTTTCATATCGGCACGATAACCCGCCCGCACGGCCAGCCAGCTCAGCGGCGTCACTTCCGCACCCACGCCAACATACTGCGAGGTATCTTCGCTTTTAAAGCCTTTGGTTTCTGTCAGATCGCCATCGGCGGTCAGGGTCACCAGATCGTTGTGCCAGGCGGCACCGGCCGTCACCAGCGGACGGATTTGGTAGGTGTCTTTATAGCTCACCACTTCCCCCGTGCGCCCGTTGCGGATGCGAATGTCCTTGGTGTCGATATCGCGCGACATCAGGTTTTGCCCGCTCACCCCGACCGTCCAGTGCTCGCCGAAATCGGCCGCGATACCGGCATCCACGTTAAAGCCGGTATCGTCTTTCCGGTAGCGGCTGTCGTTCCACTTGTTACTGTCGTAATCGTAAATAGAGGTGGTGTAGTTGTAGATCCAGGTTTTCTGCAGTTTTGGCGTGACACCAAGGGAAACCGGGACGCCACCCAGATCGAACTGACGGGCAATGGCAACACCATAATCGGAGACAATTGCCGCCCGGCCAGACGCCGTAGAGTTAAGGTTTTTCGTGATTTGATCGGTACCGTTTAGCGCCGCATCCAGTGCCACGCCCGCCGCCACCGCATCGCTGTTTTGGATACTGCGCAGGTAATCAATATCTTGCTGATCGATAGAAGAGCTGACGCGCCCGTGGGCATAGCCTTTCGCCATAAAGGCCACGGAGAGCACATCGTTAGGGATACTCACCGCAATCCCCGCGCCTGCCGTAGCGCGTGCGGTTTTGCCTTTGAGATAGTCCAGTTCATCGGCAAGATCTTTTGCCGCTCCCTGGAACTGATTGATTGAGCCCAGCGGGTTGGTAATCACTTCGATGGGGGTCAGGCTATCAACCACATCCTTATAGTGATTGATTTTATCGTTGATGGTATCAATCTCATCCTGAAGATTGTCTTCATCCGTCACCTGCACGCCGACGGACGGTAAAATAACCGTCACATCATCGTCCGGTTTCGCCTTTGCCAACAACGCAGGGTTGATTAACGCCCCGCTGCCATAGCTGCCCGAAGCGACGCCCGTGCCACCCATTGCGTCGCTACGTGATTCTGTCCAGGTATTGGCTGCTCCCGCCTGATTTGCCATAAACAGGGAGACAGCGATGCTAACCACCGAAAATTTTAAATGTTTTTTCACAGTATGCTCGTCTTATTGTCGTTAATAACATCACCCTGTTTGTTATCACCCAAACAGGAACGAACTATTGCTGTGAATAAGTACAAAAAGACCCGCTATTTCCTTAAGTAAAACTCCGGACAGGCCTGTTGTTATTTGTGACGGCCCTCAATATTTATAGAAGAGGAAATTATTTTTTCCCAGGTTTTCCATCGTGCGGCCCAAAGAACTGAGGGGGATGATCAACCCAGCGATCTTCACGCGTGGCGGCATACTCCGGATTAAGCGGATAGTAGATTCGGTTGTGCTTCTTGTTAGCCTCGCCAACAACCAGTAATCGCACCTCTTCTTCGGTGTTATTAATAAAGGTATGGCAGACGCCGGTGCCAGCAGGAAACCCTACGCTGTCGCCGGGTTCTAGCTTCCACAAATAGCCGTTAATCCAGGCTTCCGGATACCCTTCCAGCACATAGATGAACTCTTCTTCGTCGCTTTCCGCGTGGGGATAGGAGGTTCGACGCCCGGGCGGCAAACGCTCGTGGTGAATACCGATTCGCCTGAGCCCCAGGTGACGAGCCAACGGTGCACCGATGGAGAAAAGCTCGTTGCTGTCGGGATAGGTTGAATTATCTGGCTCTTCCACGTCTCGCCAGTGCCGAATACAGTCAGGTTTTTTCATCATTAATTTCCCGGTTTGCGATGGGTCAGGTATAGCACAGCCTGGCGGATCTCGGCGTTTTTACCAGAACATGGTAAAGTGAGGGTTTTCCAGCCTATAACATCCGAGGTGCTAAATGGATAAGTCCACAAAAGAGCTGTTAGCGCAGGCAGAGAAGCTGTGCGCGCAACGCAATGTGCGCCTGACTCCGCAGCGCCTTGAAGTCTTGCGTCTGATGACCCTGCAGCAGGGCGCCATCAGCGCATACGACCTGCTCGACCTGCTGCGCGAAAGCGAGCCACAGGCTAAACCGCCTACGGTCTATCGTGCGCTAGATTTTCTGCTGGAACAAGGGTTTGTACATAAGGTCGAATCCACAAACAGTTATGTGTTGTGTCATCTTTTTGACCAGCCAACCCATACGTCGGCCATGTTTATCTGCGACCGTTGTGGCGTGGTGAAAGAAGAAGGGGCGGAAGGCGTAGAAGATATTATGCATACGCTGGCGGCCAGAATGGGCTTTGCCTTGCGCCATAACGTCATTGAAGCACACGGATTATGCTCTGCGTGTGTAGAAGTGGAGGCCTGTCGGCATCAGGACGCGTGCCACCATGACCACTCTATCCTCGTAAAGAAAAAGCCGCGTTAACAGCCAAAACAAAGGCGGCCTATGGCCGCCCTCAGGGAGTACTTCCTTGTACTGTCGGGTATCACACGGTTACCAACGGTAGTCGTTGCGTTTTTCCCAGTCGCCGACCTCTTTTTCCGCCTGGTCTTTCTCGTAACCGTAGCGTTCCTGAATTTTACCGACAAGCTGATCGCGTTTACCTTCGATGACCGTCATATCGTCATCCGTCAGCTTACCCCACTGTTCTTTCGCTTTACCTTTGAACTGCTTCCAGTTGCCGCCGATTTCGTCTTTATTCATCATCGTGTCCTCTTAGTTAAGCGTCGGGTCGTAACGTCCGTTACGTTCTTTTCTGCTGGACGTGATAATAATTGTAGTTAAGGATTCGGCGGTTGATTTCATATTCGGAATCTTTAACCGTCACGATATATCGTTGCGGGAAGGAAGCCAGGTATTGTTTTGCCAGTGCCGGTGCCAGATAAAGCCCAGTGACAGGCCCCGCAACGCGAGAAAGACCGCCAGGGAGAGCCATAAACCATGGTTACCCAGCCACGGGAGCGTGAGCAGCGTCAGGGCAAAACCAGCCGCCGCCACCGCCATACTGTTACGCATCTCCGCTCCTCGCGTCGCGCCAATAAACATACCGTCCAGCAGATAGCACCAGACCCCCACCACCGGCAAAATGACCTGCCAGATGAGGTAATGGCTTGCCAGCTCGCGCAGTGCAGGAAGGGAGGTGAGTAACGCAATAATCTGTTCGCCAAAACAGGCGTAAATCAGCGCGAACGCCAGCGCCACCAGCCCCGACTGCCGACAGGCCGCCCGCCAGACATCCCGCAGCTGACCACTTTCACGTGCGCCGTATGCCTGGCCGGAATGCGCTTCCACAGCATAGGCAAAGCCATCCAGTGCATAGGCGGTAAAGGTCAGCAGCGTCATCAGAACGGCATTCACCGCGACGATATCTGGCCCAAGCCGGGCGCCAAAGACCGTCAGTGCGCCGAAACAGAGCTGCAGCAGCAATGAGCGCAGCATAATGTCGCGATTAAGCGCCAGCAGGGTGCGGATATTGCCTCGCCATGCACTCTTGAGCAGTGTAACGGAGATCCCGCGCATGACCAGCACCCGCCAGACCATCCACAGACCAAGGATAAACGTCCCGTATTCGGCAATCGCCGTCGCCAGTGCCGCACCCTGCACGTTCATGTGCAGGCCCATCACCAGCCAGAGATCGAGCACGATGTTGAGGAGGTTGCCTACCACTAACAGGATTACGGGCGCGCGGGCATACTGCACGCCGAGTAACCACCCCAACAAAACCAGATTGGCCAGCGACGCGGGCGCGCTGAGCCAGCGAATTTCCAGGAAGCGTCGTGCCTGCTCCAGTACCGCCTCGCTGCCGCCAACGATATGCAGCGCCAGATCAATCAGTGGGGTACGTAATATAGCGATTAACGCGCCTGCCCCAAGCGCCAGAATTAATGGCTGAACCAGCGCACGCGCCAGACGCAAAGGATCTTTAGCACCGTACGCCTGCGCCGTAAGCCCGGTGGTACTCATGCGCAAAAAGAGCAGGAGCATAAAAAGGAAGCTGGTCGCCGTCGCGCCAATCGCCACGCCGCCCAGATAGATGGGTGAATCAAGGTGACCAATAACTGCCGTATCCACCAGCCCCAGCAGAGGAACGGTGATATTGGAAAAAATCATCGGCAGTGCAAGACGCCACAATGCCTTATCGGATGCCGTAAGCAGTGACATGAAAAAATACCGGGAGTGGATAAGGAATCAGGCCACGGCAGATCCGTAGCCTGTCAGGATGAGATTACAGCCATTCTCCGTTGCGAATGACCCCTACCGCCAGCCCCTCGATAGAGAAGTTTTGTTCGCGGAGGTCTACCACAATGGGGGAAAACTCGTTGTTTTCCGGCAGCAGCTGAACCGTATTACCTTGCTTTTTCAGGCGCTTAACGGTGACTTCATCATCGATGCGTGCCACCACAACCTGGCCGTTACGCACGTCTTGCGTTTTATGCACCGCAAGCAGATCGCCGTCAAGAATACCGATGTCTTTCATGGACATACCGCTTACGCGCAGCAGGAAATCCGCGCTCGGCTTGAACATGCCCGGATCAACCTGGTAGTGGCCTTCAATATGCTGTTGCGCCAGCAGAGGTTCACCTGCCGCGACGCGCCCCACCAGCGGAATACCCGTCTCTTCTTCCACCAGCAGGCGGATACCGCGTGAAGCACCCGATACAATCTCAATTACGCCTTTACGCGCCAGCGCTTTCAGGTGTTCCTCGGCAGCGTTCGGAGAACGGAAGCCCAGACGCTGCGCGATTTCCGCACGCGTGGGTGGCATACCCGTCTGGCCGATATGATCCCGAATGAGATCAAACACCTCTTGCTGCCTGGTCGTTAACGCTTTCATTCCGCCCCCTGGGTGTATATACAGTTATGCTGTGAGTATATACAGTCAAAGGCGATTTTGGAACCAAAAACTGCACAAAAAACCAGGGACTTAATTATTCCTCGAGGCTCATCGGAAATGTGACCAAAGCAGCGTGACCCAGGTGATGACCGCAGTGATAATCGCCAGCAATACGGCAGCAGAGCCCATGTCTTTTGCCCGGCCAGAAAGTTCGTGGAAATCAGAGCCAATACGGTCCACAACGGCCTCAATAGCGCTATTAATAATTTCCACTATCATCACCAACAGCACGGAGCCGATCAGAAGCACGCGGGTAATGGCATCAACATCAAGGAAACAGGCGATAATCATCGCGACAATCGCGGCGACACCCTCCTGGCGAAACGCGGCTTCGTTGACCCAAGCGGCGCGAAAACCTTTCCAGGAATAGCCAGCAGCTTTAATGATACGGGTTAACCCAGTGGTATTATTGGCCATTAAAAGAACCTTTTATTTGAAATAGCGTCAATAACAGGAGGCGCAACGTGTTGCGCTGTAGCCTGAAGTATGACGGGTAACAACAGTAATTTCGCGCGCTTTCTGTTATCCTTGCGCCGCAATTGCATTATTAACCAGAGGCTTTACATCGTTTATGTCTGGCTGGCCACGAATTTACTACAAATTACTTAATTTACCATTAAGCGTCCTGGTAAAAAGTAAGTCTATCCCAGCAGAACCCGCGCTGGAATTGGGGCTCGATACGTCGCGCCCTATTATGTATGTTTTGCCTTACAACTCGAAGGCAGACTTGCTGACGCTTCGCGCCCAGTGTCTGGCGCATGATTTACCTGACCCGCTTGAACCGTTAGAAGTCGACGGTACGCTGTTGCCGCGATACGTGTTCATTCACGGTGGGCCACGCGTGTTTACCTATTACACGCCCAAAGAAGAGTCCATTAAGCTGTTCCACGACTATCTCGACCTGCATCGCAGCAATCCCGATCTGGATGTGCAAATGGTGCCGGTGTCGGTGATGTTTGGTCGTCGTCCGGGCCGCGAAAAAGGGGAAGAGAACCCACCGTTACGCATGCTTAATGGCATCCAGAAATTCTTCGCCGTCTCCTGGCTGGGGCGCGACAGCTTTGTGCGCTTCTCCCCTTCCGTCTCGCTACGCCGGATGGCCGACGAGCACGGCACCGATAAGATCATCGCGCAAAAACTGGCGCGCGTGGCGCGCATGCATTTCGCTCGTCAGCGTCTGGCCGCCGTTGGCCCTCGCCTTCCGGCGCGTCAGGATCTCTTCAACAAGCTGCTGGCTTCCAAAGCGATCGCTCGTGCTGTTGAAGACGAAGCGCGCAGTAAAAAGATTTCTCATGAAAAAGCACAGCAGAACGCCATTGCGCTGATGGAAGAGATTGCCGCGAACTTCTCCTATGAGATGATCCGTCTTTCTGACCGCATCCTGGGCTTTACATGGAACCGCCTCTATCAGGGCATTAACGTCCATAATGCCGAGCGCGTTCGCCAACTGGCGCATGACGGCCATGAAATTGTTTATGTGCCCTGTCACCGCAGCCACATGGACTACTTGCTCCTCTCGTATGTGCTCTATCACCAGGGGCTGGTGCCACCGCACATCGCGGCCGGTATCAACCTGAACTTCTGGCCAGCAGGCCCGATTTTCCGCCGCCTGGGGGCGTTCTTCATTCGTCGTACCTTTAAGGGCAACAAGCTCTACTCCACCGTATTCCGTGAATATCTGGGCGAGCTGTTCAGCCGCGGTTATTCCGTTGAGTACTTCGTGGAGGGGGGACGTTCACGAACCGGCCGTCTGCTGGATCCGAAAACCGGCACGCTGTCGATGACCATCCAGGCGATGCTGCGCGGCGGCACTCGTCCCATCACGCTGGTGCCCATTTACATTGGCTATGAGCACGTCATGGAAGTGGGGACTTACGCCAAAGAGCTGCGCGGGGCGACCAAAGAGAAAGAGAGCCTGCCGCAGATGCTGCGCGGGCTGAGCAAGCTACGTAATCTTGGTCAGGGCTATGTAAACTTCGGCGAGCCGATGCCGTTGATGACGTATCTGAACAACCATGTTCCCGATTGGCGCGAGTCTATCGATCCTATCGAAGCGGTGCGTCCAGCCTGGCTGACGCCAACGGTTAACGGTATCGCGACTGAGCTGATGGTGCGTATTAACAACGCCGGTGCCGCAAACGCCATGAACCTCTGCTGTACGGCGCTGCTGGCATCACGTCAACGCTCGCTGACCCGTGAACAGCTTACGGAGCAGTTGGATTGCTATCTTGACCTGATGCGCAACGTTCCCTACTCGGTGGATTCAACGACGCCTGCCAGCACGGCGAGCGAGCTGATCGACCATGCGCTGCAGATGAACAAGTTTGAAGTCGAGAAAGATACGATTGGCGACATCATCATTCTCCCGCGCGAACAGGCGGTGCTGATGACCTACTATCGTAACAATATCGCGCATATGCTGATGCTGCCGTCGCTGATGGCGGCGATCATTACTCAGCATCGCCGTATTTCTCGTCAGGAGCTGCTGCGTCATGTAAAGACGCTCTATCCGATGCTGAAAGCAGAGCTGTTCCTGCGCTGGAGCAAGGATGAGCTGGCGATTGAGCTAGATAAAATGACCGAGGAGCTGCGTCGTCAGGGGCTGATTACCGTTGTTAACGACGAGCTGCATATCAATCCGTCACGCTCCCGTACGCTGCAACTGCTGGCGGCGGGTGCGCGTGAAACGCTGCAGCGCTACGCTATCACCTTCTGGCTGCTGAGCGCGAACCCCTCCATTAACCGCGGTACGCTGGAGAAAGAGAGCCGGACGCTGGCACAGCGCCTTTCCGTTCTGCACGGCATCAACGCCCCGGAATTCTTCGACAAAGCGGTCTTCAGTTCACTGGTACTGACGTTGCGTGATGAAGGGTTCATTAGCGACACGGGCGATGCCGAGCCGGAAGAGACGCTGAAGGTGTATCAGATGCTGGCAGAGCTGATTACCTCCGACGTGCGTTTGACGATTGAGAGTGCGACGCAGGGCGAGTGATGTGAAAAAGCCGGGTGGCGGCTTCGCCTTACCCGGCTCACAATCTGACGCTTCATATCATGCAGGCCCGGTAAGCTTCAGCGTCACCGGGCTTTTTTTCAGCCAAAATAGCTCATCGCCAGCCCCAGGAACAGCACCAGGCCCACGTAGTTATTATTCATAAACGCTTTAAAACAGGCGTCACGCTCACGCTTTGCGATCAGCTTTTGTTGATAAGCAAACAGCAGCCCCGCCACCAGTACTGACCAGTAAAACTCCCAGTTGAGCCCGTTCAGGCGACCAATCGCCACCATCAGCGCCAGCACCGCAACCTGCAGGATACCGATAATCAGCTTATCGTGACGACCAAACAGAATGGCGGTCGATTTAATGCCAATTTTCAGATCGTCATCGCGGTCGACCATCGCATATTGCGTGTCATAAGCCACGGCCCAGAGAATGTTCGCCAGGAACATCAGCCAGCAGCTCAGCGGTACCGACTCGCTGACCGCCGCAAACGCCATTGGGATCGACCAGCCAAACGCCGCGCCGAGCACCACCTGCGGCAGATGGGTATAGCGTTTCATAAACGGGTAGACCCATGCCAGCGCGAGGGCCGCAACGGAAAGCAGGATGGTCATGGTGTTGAGGGTTAACACCAGCAGGAAGGAGAGCAGCACCAGCACGATGAACAGCACACGGGCCTCTTTCTCTGTGACCTGCCCGCTGGGTAACGGACGATTGGCTGTCCGTTTCACATGTCCGTCGAATTTACGATCGGCGTAGTCATTGACCACACAGCCCGCCGCACGCATCAGCCAGACACCGGCCACAAACACGCCCAGGATCCACAGCGGTGGAACGCCCGGCGTCGCCACCCATAGCGCCCATAATGTCGGCCACAACAGCAGTAGCGCGCCGATGGGTTTATCGGTACGCATTAAGCGGTGATAGGCCAGCAGCTTGTTCTGCGTCAGGCTCCACTCCATTTTTTTCTTCCTCTCAGTACAACGGCGATGCCGGTAAAAAAAGCTCCGTCAGTATTAACGGTTTACCGCTCAGGCGAAGACGGGAACGACGTCCCCACAGTTCGGCATCGCGTCCAATTTCAATAAAATCACGGGTAAGTTCAGACGAGGTAAAAAGATACCGCCCGAGCGGGGTATTTCCCAGCCGTTGCAGTGCCAGCTCTGGCCCGGAAAGGGTGGATTCAGGCACCACGGTTCGCCCGGCGAGCCACGGCTCACCATCCGCGCAGAGCAGAATTTCACGCAACCAGTAGCGTTCTTCTTTTGGTAACAGCGGCAGCTCACTGGCAATGTCAGCGGAGGTGACAAACCCTTCCTGAATCATCGTCACCGTAACCGTCTTGCCCTGTTGCTCAAAACGTTTAGTCATGGAATCTTCCAGCAGCAACCAGTCAAGCTGCTGCGGGTCAAGCGCAGGTATTTGGTCGAAATAGCGCAGCGAACGCAGTTGCGTTAGCGCAGGGTGTGACATGCCGGACTCTCCGATACATAACGTAATGGCATTGTATCGCAGAAAAGCGCATTGAGGGGGGCCAAACGTTATTTAGCGATCACTATCGCAACAATGGTGCAACAGCGCGAGCGGCACGAAAAAAAGTGCGCCCACTCAGGCGCACTAAACTACTAACAAATCAGCACTGTGGGGAAACGGTTACCCCTTGCCTTTTACACTGCTGATAAAGGTGGAACGGGCAGTGGTTGAACCTAAACGTTCGGCTTCATCAAGCAGTTTCAGCGCTTTATCGACATCGCCGCGCTTCACCGCCTGCTTAATGGCGTTGTTGAAGTATTCTTCGGTGTCGTTCAGTACCGGCTCAGCTTTCTTCGCCGGAGCTGGGGCTGCGGTCGCGGCTGCCGTAGCCGCTGGCGCGGTATAAACAGGTGCAGCGGTATTCCCCACAGTCACCGGACCTGGACCAGACGAGCCAAACAGTGGGCCAACGAGTACGCTGGAAGCGCTGTTGGTGGAAACTTTCAGTTTGACCAGGCCATCAGTGGTATGGCGGGCAAGCGGATCCGGAATATCCGGGACAGAGTTACCGGTGCCTTTGGCATAAGCTTTCGCCGGGTCAACCAGCTTTGTTGTCTGCTGCAAATCTTTCTCTGTTGTGAATACCAGCACGTAAATCTTTTGCTGACCCAGAGCAGGCGTCAGGCGCATAACGCCTTCCAGGCGGTCCGCACTCATTACGCCCGGTTCCTGATAGCTAAAATAGTCGCTCGGGAAGAACGCCGATGGCGTCATGTTTTGATCTAGGATCAGGACGTTTGGCGCAAACACACTGGTCTGTTTGTTTACTTCGCTGGTCAGCGTCAGGGTCAATTCACCAATGTTCGCCGGTACGCTATAAGCCGCAACGGGGCCAGAAATTCCCGGCACGTTCAGTTGTTGGCCACCCATAGAGAGCTGAGTCGACTGCGTTTTGGATTGATCAACCGGCGTCCATGTCAGTTGCTGGAGTGCCGCTGCCGGGATAGCGGGCGCAGCACTGGTATTTTGTGGCACGAAATTCACGTCTGCAAAGGAGACGGCCGGAACACAGGCTAACAGCCCCGCAGAGAGGCACAGCGCGACGAGACTTTTCTTCATTTTCATTGTTATTACCTCTGATAGCGTGAGCACTGCGGTGGCCAGGCAATAGCGCGCAGCACCCTAAGGAGAGAGGGGCTTGCGCCCCTCTTTTCAGGTCATTACGTCAGGTCTAACGAATTACCACCAGATTTCCATCTGGGCGCCGAAGGTCCACTCATCGTTGTCGCCACGGCTGAAGGTTTTCGCAGAGGTGTCACTGTAAGCCACACCGGAGGTGTAGCCAGTGTCGCTGTTGTTTGCGTAACCCCATTTCTCATCCCACTTCGCGTAGGTTGCGAAGACACGGATAGCCGGACGGGACCAGATGCTGTCGCCTGCCTGCCATTGTTGTGCCAGGGTGATTTTGTACTGGCTGTTCTTCTCGTCAGTTCTCTGAGATTTGACGTTGTCGTAGCCCACTTCAAGCAGGGTGCTCATGATTGGCGTCCATTTGAACATCGGACGAACACCCACAGTCCACCACTCGGTACCGTTGTTGTTGTCACGATCGATGTTCTGGTACATACCGACGTACATCAGGTCCCAACGGTCTGCCAGGGTGATTGCACCGTGGTCCAGCACACGCCACATGGAGCCATCGTTATCAACGCTACCGCCCTGTGGAATACCTTTGCCGTTAGAGGTCATGGAATCCGTACCGTACTGCAGTACGAACTTGTTGAAGCCCTTCATCATGCTCTGGGTGTGTTCAGCAGTGAACAACCAGCCATCTTTAGAAGCGCCAGGCTGCAGGTAGTAGTCATCAGGAATGTTGGTGTGACCATAGTCAACGCCCAGCTCCAGCGTACCGCCCGGGTTGGTTTCCAGACCGGCTAAACGCACGTCGAAGACGTCGTTAGGTACAACGTTGTCATAAACACGGTCGCCGTTGGCATCACGATCGGCGAAGGTTGCAGAACCGCCTGATTCAGAAGAGCGGGTAGCTGCCAGAGAGAGTTTACCAAAGCCCAGATCGATGTTTTCAATACCGGCACCAGGACCTGAGATGTCCCAGTAGTAGAAGTCGATCATGTGGACGTCATGACGCTGATAGAAGCGCTTACCGGCCCAGATGGTGGAGCCTGGCAGCCACTCAATCAGGTTTTTACCCTGCACGTTAGCTTCACGGAAGGCCGGGCTGGTGGATTCCCAGTCGTTCTGCTGAGAAACGGAATACGCTACGTTAGTGTCGAAATAGAAGCTCTTGTCGCCCTCTTTCCACACTTCCTGGCCCAGTTTCAGCTCAGCGTACGTCTCACATTCGTTACCGAGACGGTATTTACTTTGAGCACCGGTTGCCTGGAAACATTGTTGTTCACCGCCACTCCCGGTCCAGCCAATGCCGGAACGAGCATAACCTTTAAAGTCTACAGCGCCTGCCTGGGCAGACATAATGCCTGCCGCAATGGCGAGTGCCAGAGGGACTTTGCGCAGAGTAATCATCATTCTATCTCCTGAGATCATTGCTTTTCTTTGAACACTTGACCTGTCGGTTTCGTGTCTTCTTTTGGGATTGCTTAAACGCCTGGCTCTTTGTGCAGCCGACGACATGCAGTGCCATCCTCGCGGAACAGATGGCAACGCTCTGGCGGCAAACCGATAGCGAATGTGGCACCCTCTTCTACCAACACCACGTCATTCTGGCGGTAGACCAGGTTCTGACGGATGGCGGGGATCTGGATATGAATCTGTGTTTCGTGACCAAGTTGTTCGACGACCTGAACTTCACCTTCCAGCGTCACATCGGCGATGTGGCTCGGCAGTAAATGTTCAGGACGAATACCGAGGGACATGTTGGCCCCCACCTGTACGTTGGCGCTGTCGACCGGCAGCCAGACTTGCTGACGGTTTGGCAACTCCACCTGTACCTGTTCAATGGCTGTCGCCGTGACTTTGACGGGCAGGAAGTTCATCTTTGGCGAGCCAATAAAGCCCGCAACAAAGCGGTCTGCCGGATAGTGATAAAGCTCCAGCGGTTTACCCACCTGTGCCACGCGGCCTGCGTCCAGAACCACAATTTTGTCAGCCAGCGTCATCGCTTCGACCTGATCGTGGGTGACGTAAATCATCGTGCGGCCAAGACGTTTATGCAGACGGGAGATTTCGATACGCATCTGGACGCGCAGCGCGGCATCCAGGTTAGAAAGCGGTTCATCCAGCAGGAAGACGCGTGGTTCGGCCACCAGCGTACGGCCAATCGCGACGCGCTGACGCTGACCACCGGAAAGCGCCTTCGGTTTACGCTCCAGCAGGTGTGCCAGCTGTAACACTTCCGCCACCTGCGTGACGCGCTGGTTAATCACCTCTTTTTTCGCCCCCGCCAGCTTCAGGCCAAAGGACATGTTCTCGGCGACGGAGAGATGGGGATAAAGTGCATAAGACTGGAACACCATGCCAACGCCACGTTCGGCAGGCGGAATGTCGTTCATTCGGGTATCACCAATCAGCAAATCACCGCTGGTGATGGTTTCAAGACCGGCAATCATACGCAGCAGAGTTGATTTACCGCAGCCAGATGGGCCAACAAACACCACGAATTCACCTTCGTGGATGTCGAGATTGATGTCTTTTGACACCACTACGTCGCCCCAGGCTTTCGTTACATTACGCAGCTGTACGCTCGCCATGCCCTTCTCCCTTCGTTACAACCTGTCACCGACAGAAACATTCAAGATAAGTTCACTATGGGGTATCCATTACTTTCGCGAATCCTCCACCCCCCGGCTTTTTTATGGGGGAGGAGGCGGGAGGATGAGAGAGCAGGCTCTGCGACCGCAGCTGGCGGGCTGAGGCAAAATTCGTGAAGCCACCTGCAAAATTCAGCGTGTTTTTATGTGCGCCAGCACTCATAACTTAAATTTATGCAAACCAGATCACAAAACCGGGGGGTGGGGCGTTGGGGTTGGGAGGATGGAAAGAGGATGTCAAATAAGGAGACTGAGTGACGTTGAACCACCTTATGTATCCACGAGC
The DNA here is from genome assembly GCF_050031465.1 of Enterobacter cloacae complex sp. 277I4. Classification (NCBI taxonomy): domain Bacteria; kingdom Pseudomonadati; phylum Pseudomonadota; class Gammaproteobacteria; order Enterobacterales; family Enterobacteriaceae; genus Enterobacter; species Enterobacter cloacae complex sp. 277I4. The sequence continues at coordinate 305,412 of NZ_JBLGWC010000001.1, read as the reverse complement.
ACATCACCAAAAAAGGATGGCAGATATGAAGATCAAGACTGGCGCACGCGTTTTCGCATTGTCCGCCCTTGCAGCAATGATGATTTCCGCACCGGCTCTCGCCAAAATTGAAGAAGGTAAGCTGGTTATCTGGATTAACGGCGACAAAGGCTATAACGGCCTGGCCGAAGTGGGTAAAAAATTCGAAAAAGACACCGGTATCAAAGTCACCGTAGAACACCCGGACAAGCTGGAAGAGAAATTCCCGCAGGTTGCGGCAACCGGTGACGGCCCGGACATCATCTTCTGGGCGCATGACCGTTTCGGGGGTTATGCACAATCCGGCCTGCTGGCGGAAGTCACGCCTGATAAAGCCTTCCAAGACAAACTGTTCCCGTTCACCTGGGACGCCGTTCGCTATAACGGCAAGCTGATCGCTTATCCCATTGCAGTAGAAGCCCTGTCTCTGATTTATAACAAAGACCTGGTGCCTAACCCGCCGAAAACCTGGGAAGAGATCCCGAAACTGGATAAAGAGCTGAAAGCGAAAGGTAAGAGCGCGCTGATGTTCAACCTGCAGGAGCCGTACTTCACCTGGCCGCTGATTGCTGCCGATGGCGGTTACGCGTTCAAGTTTGAAAACGGCAAATATGACGTCAAAGACGTGGGCGTGGACAACGCGGGCGCGAAAGCGGGTCTGACCTTCCTGGTCGATCTGATCAAGAACAAACACATGAACGCGGATACCGATTACTCCATCGCGGAAGCGGCGTTCAACAAAGGCGAAACCGCGATGACCATCAACGGTCCGTGGGCCTGGACCAACATCGACAAGAGCAAAATCAACTACGGCGTGACGCTGCTGCCAACCTTCAACGGCAAGCCGTCTAAACCGTTTGTTGGCGTGCTGAGCGCAGGTATCAACGCCGCCAGCCCGAACAAAGAGCTGGCGAAAGAGTTCCTCGAAAACTACCTGCTGACCGATCAGGGTCTGGATGAAGTGAACAAGGACAAACCGCTGGGTGCCGTTGCGCTGAAATCCTTCCAGGATCAGCTGGCAAAAGACCCACGTATCGCGGCAACCATGGATAACGCCCAGAAAGGCGAAATCATGCCGAACATCCCACAGATGGCCGCGTTCTGGTATGCCACCCGTACTGCGGTAATTAACGCCGCAAGCGGTCGTCAGACTGTCGATGCCGCGCTGAAAGATGCGCAGGGTCGTATTACTAAGTAATGCCGTAGTCCCCTCTCCCTCTGGGAGAGGGTTAGGGTGAGGGTTGTCGCTATCCGTACGCCCTCACCCCGGCCCTCTCCCCCAGGAGAGGGAGAAAAGATCAAACGTTGTAGAGGAAGAACCCCATGGATGTCATTAAAAAGAAACATTGGTGGCAAAGCGACGTGCTGAAGTGGTCAGCGATCGGTCTGCTCTGTCTGCTGGTGGGTTACCTTGTTGTTTTAATGTACGTACAAGGGGAATATCTGTTCGCCATCATGACGCTGATTTTAAGCTCTGCTGGCCTGTATATTTTCGCCAACCGTAAGGCGTATGCCTGGCGTTATGTCTATCCGGGCGTGGCCGGGATGGGGCTGTTTGTCCTGTTCCCGCTGATCTGTACTATCGCTATCGCATTCACTAACTACAGCAGCACCAACCAGCTCGCGCAAGAGCGCGCCACTCAGGTGCTTCTGGACCGTTCTTATCAGGCAGGCAAGACCTTCAACTTTGGTTTGTATCCTGCGGGTGACGAATGGAAATTAGCACTGACTGACGGCGAGAGCGGCAAAACCTATATTTCCGACGCTTTCAAATTTGGCGGCGAGCAGAAGCTGGCCTTAAAAGAGGCCCCTGCCCTGCCGGAAGGCGAACGCGCTAACCTGCGTATCATTACCCAGAACCGTCAGGCGCTGACTCAGCTCACCGCCGTGCTGCCAGATGAAAGCAAAGTGACCATGAGCTCGCTGCGCCAGTTTTCCGGCACGCAGCCACTCTATACTCTGGCGGATGACGGCACGCTGACGAATAACCAGAGCGGCGTGAAGTACCGTCCGAACAACGATATTGGTTTCTATCAGTCTGTAAACGCCGACGGCAGCTGGGGCGATGACAAACTCAGCCCGGGCTATACCGTGACTATCGGCTGGGACAACTTTACCCGCGTGTTTACCGACGAAGGGATCCAGAAGCCGTTCTTTGCTATCTTCGTCTGGACGGTGGTCTTCTCCGTATTGACGGTACTCCTGACCGTTGCCGTGGGTATGGTGCTGGCCTGCCTCGTGCAGTGGGAAGCCCTGAAAGGCAAAGCGATCTACCGCGTGCTGCTGATCCTGCCGTATGCCGTACCGTCGTTTATCTCAATTCTGATTTTCAAAGGGCTGTTTAACCAGAGCTTCGGTGAAATCAACATGATGCTGAGCGCGCTGTTCGGCATCAAACCGGCCTGGTTCAGCGACCCGACCACCGCCCGTTCGATGATTATCATCGTCAACACCTGGCTGGGTTATCCGTACATGATGATCCTGTGCATGGGCCTGCTGAAGGCTATCCCGGACGACCTGTACGAAGCCTCGGCAATGGATGGCGCGGGTCCGTTCCAGAACTTCTTTAAGATTACGCTGCCGCTGCTCATCAAGCCGCTGACTCCGCTGATGATTGCCAGCTTTGCCTTCAACTTTAATAACTTCGTGCTGATTCAGCTGTTGACCAACGGTGGCCCGGATCGTCTCGGTACCACCACGCCAGCCGGCTATACCGATCTGCTCGTGAGCTACACCTATCGCATCGCCTTTGAAGGCGGCGGCGGTCAGGACTTTGGGCTGGCGGCAGCGATTGCCACCCTGATCTTCCTGCTGGTTGGCGCGCTGGCGATAGTGAACCTGAAAGCCACACGTATGAAATTTGACTAAGGAGGGCATCGATCATGGCTATGGTACAACCCAAATCTCAGAAACTGCGCCTCCTGGCGACACATTTAGGGCTGCTGATTTTTATTGCGGCGATCATGTTCCCGCTGCTGATGGTCATCGCCATCTCCCTGCGTTCGGGTAACTTCGCTACCGGCAGCCTGATCCCGGACGAAATCTCCTGGGAGCACTGGAAGCTTGCGCTGGGCTTCAGCGTGGAGCATGCCGATGGCCGCGTTACGCCGCCGCCGTTCCCGGTACTGCTGTGGCTGTGGAACTCGGTTAAAGTGGCCACCATCACCGCGATCGGCATCGTGACGCTCTCCACCACCTGTGCGTACGCCTTCGCCCGTATGAAGTTCCCGGGCAAGGCTTCACTGCTGAAAGGGATGCTGATTTTCCAGATGTTCCCGGCGGTACTGTCTCTGGTCGCGTTGTATGCCTTGTTTGACCGCCTGGGGCAGTATGTGCCGTTTATCGGCCTCAACACCCACGGCGGCGTGATCTTCGCCTATCTTGGCGGCATCGCCCTGCATGTGTGGACCATCAAAGGCTATTTCGAAACCATCGACGGCTCGCTGGAAGAAGCGGCGGCGCTGGATGGCGCGACACCATGGCAGGCGTTCCGTCTGGTTCTGCTGCCGCTGTCGGTGCCTATCCTGGCGGTGGTGTTTATCCTGTCGTTTATCGCCGCCATCACCGAAGTGCCGGTCGCGTCTCTGTTACTGCGTGATGTGAATAGTTACACCCTGGCCGTGGGTATGCAGCAATACCTCAACCCGCAAAACTACCTGTGGGGCGACTTTGCCGCGGCGGCCGTACTCTCTGCCATCCCGATTACCGTGGTGTTCCTGCTGGCGCAGCGCTGGCTGGTCAACGGCCTGACGGCGGGCGGTGTGAAAGGTTAAGTTTCATCTGTTATGCCACTGCAACCCTCAACTTTAGACGTATTGTATTAACCCAACTTGTGACTGTTGTTAGGCGCTCTTCGGAGCGCCATTTTTTTATGGGTCAGACACGCACAAAGTCAGTCTCAAAGTTAAAGGTATGCCAGAGATGGCGGGCGCAGGAGTATTCAAACAGCTTGCCGTTATCGAGAAATGCCGTCTGCTCCACCTGAATAAGCGTGGTGGGTTCGGTCAGCTCCAGCCACACCCTTTCCTGCTCGCTGGCGTTTCGCCCGGTGACTTTCATATGTGCGCTATGGACGGTACACCCCAGTTCATGGGTAATGTACGCGTAAATGGAATGCTGAACATGGCTCAGAGCCAGACGAGGAAACAGCGCGACAGGCATCCATGTGTACTCCACGATGGAAGGGATCTCCGCTATGACGCGTACCCTGTGGATTTCATGCACCAGTTCACCCTCAGGGATTTGCAATTTTTGCGCGATATCGGCAGAGGCAGGCACGGCGGTATATAACTGCACGCGAGTGGTAAGGGTTTTCCCCTGAGTGGCGCAGCGCTGCGCGGTGCCTATCAGGTGTGAGTTGCTTGCCGCAGAAACCTGGCGCTTAACAAACGAGCCTAGCCCACGCTTGCGCAGCACCAGTCCCTCGCGGACGAGCAAATCCAGCGCTTTGGTGATGGTTAGCTCGCTACATCCAAATTCAGCGGCGAGCCTTGCCCCTTCGGGCAATTTTTTGTCGGGAGCATAGATGCCCACCATAATGCGCCGCCGCACTTCATGGTAGATCTCCATATACTTAGGCATAACGCTCTCCGCAAACGGCCCCTTACAGGGCCGACTCAAATTAACGAGACAGGGATGCAGCCATACGCACCCAGGTGTGCCGTCGGCCACGGATAGCGAGGGATAAGGCATTCAGCGCTTCCGGGTCGGCCATGCCTGCCACCCCTGCGTCGCCAAAATTATGCATGTCGCTACCGCAACGTTTACTGGCCAGGCCAATGTCGCGCACCGTAGCACAATCCGCACCTTCCTGACTACTGCTCAGCGTGGTGATGGCAAGCCCTCCCAGCGACTGCACTGCCTGCGCAATGTGGCTGACGCGTCCTTCCGATGCCCCCCGGCATCCGCCTGGTGCCGAAAAGATAGCGCCATCTGCGCCTGCACTGATATAGCCAGCATACTCCTGGGGTTGCGCCAGACCAGAAGTATAAAATTTCGCGGCCAGAATCAGCTTATCGGTTTGCGCCCTGAGCGCCGCTATCGCCTGACACATACGCCCGGCCGTCACCCCGGGTTTGTCATAGCCGGTCAGGCAGTAAAAATCCGCATGCCGCACTGCCTCCAGATGCGCAGGCAGAAAAGCGCCGGGGCTGGAGAGATCGTCTGCGGGCAGGACTTCAAAATTAACGCCTGTTAAACGCCCCGTCAGGCATTTCACCTGGCTGACAGGATCGGCGCCAAAACGTTCTTCTCCGCCGTTCAATGCGGGCCGCTGAAAATGGATCCCCTTGAGCAGCAGAAGGTCGGCGCCAAACGCGCACAACAATTCCGCATTCGTCACCTCTGCAAACAGCGGGGGCGCCTGCACGGCAATTTCGGCCATAATGACGCGCCCTTCGCTGGCGCTGATGGCATCTCGTAAGCTATCGCCGGTAATGGGGCCACGAAAGTCGCTGGCCCGGCAATTCAGAAGCCGTTTCATCTTTACGCCTCCTCTTCGAGAGAAACGATGGCAGGCGTTGGCTGTTGAAATGCCTTTTGCAAAATGTCGAGATTGGTTAACGCTTCATGCTCGCTGACATAGTTGGCCTTGCCTGAGGAGAGTGTGTCGTAAAGCGCGTCATAAACGCGTCCGTAGTCGCCGGGCACCGCCGACAGTTCCTCCCGGACAGAACATCCTGCGTCATCGATATACTCCAGCACCGCGCATTCACGATCTTCACCAAACCCTGGGTGCCCAGGCATAATGCCCGCCTTCAGGCTGGTTTCCTGCTGGTCGATACCATAGCGAATAAACGAGCCTCTCGTACCGTGTACCGTGAATCTCGGCGCGGGTATTTTCACCAGATGGCTGGTTTTCACGATCGCGGTCGTCTTCGGGTAATAGAGGTGAACAGTGAAGGCGTCGTCAGGGTTGAGCGGGTTTCTCTGGCGCTGAAGATGGTACCCGACCTGCTGCGGACGCCCCAGCAGGGCGATAATTTGATCGAGCGTATGCACGCCAAGGCCATAAAACGCGCCGTCGAAATAACTGCCGGGACAGGTTTCCGACGCCGGGCGAAAATAGTCAAAATGGCTTTCGATCTCGACAATTTCCCCCAGTTTACCGCTCTCAATCGCCTGTTTCATGGTCAAATAACAGCTATCAAAACGTCGGTTCTGAAACGGAGAGACGGTTAAGCCCTTTTCTCTCGCCAGAGCAAACAGCGTTTTCGCTTCTTCTGGGGTGGTTGTAAAAGGTTTCTCGACCAGCACGTTTTTGCCATGTGCCAGACATAGCCGGGCATACTCAAAATGGCTATCAGGATGGGTGCAAATAACCACCAGCTGAAGCGTATTGTCTTCCAGAATATCCTGCAGCCGGGAGGTAAAACAGATGTGTTGATAGTGCGGCTGCGCTTCAACCTCTGGCTTACGCGCAATATCATAAATACGCTTTACGTTGTATTTATCCTTGCGGCATAAAACATAAGGGAGATGATAGCGCGTGGCGCTTTTACCAAAGCCAATATAGGCGCAGTTAATCATACGGATTCCTTTTTAAAGTATGGCAGGGCGGTATGAATTACCGCCGGTCCATCAAGTTTGCTGAAGTGCTGAGGGTCAAGGGGGATCACCGGGCAGTGGTGATTGATATCCTGAAGAATGGTTTCCTGGAGATACGCGATTTGCGGCCCCAGCAATATAAGCTGGGCGTTTTTATATTCATCGACCAGTTTACCTGCATTCACGGCATATACGTTGAGCGTACAATTTTGGCTTTCGCAATATTTTCGCATTTTGCTGGCCATCAAAGAGGTCGACATGCCTTCATTGCAGGCCAGAATAATGGTTTTCCCATCCAACCGATGAATATCATTGTCCTCCTGCGGCGTTATTTCTGACTCAGAGGCGAGAGTATTAATTATCGTTTCATTGCTGCGTTTGATTAACGAACGCTCATAGGCGGTTAGAAAAGGTAAATAGATTACGACCCCAAGCGCTAATAGCAGGATCTGCAAAATGACATTACGAAAATCACCGCCGGATCCGAGCCAGCCAGAAATAAGCGGAGGCACTGACCAGGGAACGTAGGCAACAATTTTTGAGACCCACCCCCAGGCGGTTGCAAAGTACGCGATTGTAAAATTAATTTGCGGATAAAGGATAAAAGGGATCATCATTAACGGGTTGTAGAGCACCGGGAAACCAAAAATGACCGGCTCGTTAATATTAAAAATGCCTGGGGCAATCACCGTTCTGGAAAAGTTACGGTGGCTGGACATATGGCTTCGAACAAACACTGCCAGCAGCATGGCCAGCGTGCTCCCGGTTCCTCCCATATGACCATACAGATCGCGAAATGGCAGAACGATAATATGGGGTGGGATCTGCCCGCTGGCAAAGGCGGACATGTTCTCCTGCATCGCTACCAGCAAGGGAGGTTCAAGAATGGGATTAATAATCCCACCCGGATGTATCCCCAACGAAAAGAGAAGATTTGTCAGGGTCGTTAACACCAGAAAACCGGATAAATTAGTCGTTAAATGTACCAGCGGCGCCTGGATGAGATGCTGAATCAGCGCCGGGATTTCAGTATGAAGGAAAAGATTAACGCTAAATGCAACCAGCGCGAAAATAGCGACGGTTAGCATAATTGAAAACATCGACTGGAAGGATTGTACCACCATGGAAGGCACATCATCTCCTAGCCGGATCTGTAATTTTTTATTTTTCGAAATCCATAAAAAAAGATTTGTTGATAACACCGCCGTCAGTATTGCCAGAAAGACACCGCCAGCATTGGTACTGCCATAGGAGACCATCCCGGTAAGCCGAACCTGCTGACCATCGGCCAGGGTTTGCACGGTTTCAATGGGCATTAATGCATAAAACACCGCCAGCGCAACCATAGCGGGAATAACTGGCGTAGGGTGTTTTTTCTTACTGGCAATATGATACGCAATTAATATCACCAGCATCAGCGATAAAATATTCATTGTTCCGTTAAGAACGCGCTCGCCAATATTGCGTAGCTGTACCAGGGTGTCAGTGGATAACAGACCGCTCAATATGCCTTTCGGATCGAGAAAAACATAATTAAGCATGATGAAGAGTCCAGCCAGGACAAGGAACGGAACAGTAATAATAAAACTGTCCCGTAGACTTCGAAGATGGACTTCTGATGCCAGCTTTTGCGAGACGTCAGTTATCCGCTCCAGTATTGAAGAGTGGGCCATGCAGATCACCTGTCGAATAGATTAAGTATGTGGCAGTTAATTTCAGTACCGCGTATGCCTGAACTGCCACACATTTAAAACTATATATTTTTAAATTAAATCTATATAGATCACATTTTGACCGCATCTCTTCCGCGTCAGAGCGCCTATTCGCGCTTCAGCCGCTTCGAATTACACAACCAGAGCGTGATCACCAGCAGCAGGATCGCCGCCGAGTAGATCAGCACATCAAGGGGAGATTTATGATCGACGATGATCAGCCGCACTATCGCGGTGATCCCAATGTAGACAAAATAGCGCAGCGGGAAGTGAAAGCCTGACTGGAAATACTTCACAATCAGGGCGATAAATTCAAAGTAGAGAAAGTAGACCACCAGGCCTTCCACCAGCGCATATTTGCTGGTTTGCTCGGGGGCGAACAGTACATCCGCCAGATGCACCGTCTCTTTACCCAAAAAGACGACCAGGATCAGGCCAAGGCTCAGCAGACCGAGGTTGAGCACGGTCTGGAGGATAGTTGAGATGAACTCAACGCGCGGGCGAGTCAGGGATGTCATACAGCACCTCATTCTCCAGGGCGAGGTTCCTGTATAACGCAAAAATGTGACGTGGATCTATATTTTTTAATTATGTTTTATGTACGGAGGTAACGAATGGAGTGCAGACCTACCGGGGTTCGCAACGTAACCTGTGGTGAAAATGTCACCCTGTATGAGCCCTGCAATCTCTATGACTGCGTGCTTGGCAACGGTGTGTTTATCGGCCCGTTTGTTGAAATTCAAGGCAATACGCGCATTGGCGACGAGAGCAAAATTCAGTCGCACACCTTCATTTGCGAGTACGTCACCCTGGGCGAACGCTGTTTCATTGGCCATGGGGTGATGTTTGCCAACGATATGTTTCGCGACGGCAAACCCAATGCTGACCGGAACAGCTGGGGACACATTACCGTGGGAAATGATGTGTCGATAGGCAGCGGGGCGACCATCCTGGCGGTCTCCATCTGCGACGGGGTGGTGATTGGTGCGGGGAGCGTGGTGACCAAATCCATCACCGAGAAAGGCGTTTATGCGGGAAACCCGGCGAGGCTGCTGCGCCGCTTGTGAGTTGCCCGGTGGCGCAAGCGCTTACCGGGCCTACAACAGAAAAGGATGAGGGTTATCAGCGGAAGTTAATGTTCTTATCGCTGGTCATGTCATACAGCTGGAACTTACGACCCAGCTGCTGGCCCCCGTCGCGCGTCAGCGGCGTCCAGCCAATGGCCGCACGGCTGCGGGTTGGACCGGATGAGAACAGATCCAGCGGAATCGACACATACACCCCTTTGGTGAAGTCCCCTTCCCCGTATTCGTCCGGCGAGACGTTGGTGATAGTGGCGTAACCACCCACCACCACTCCGCTGTCGAAGTGTTTGGAGATATCCAGCGTGCCGCCCTTATCGCCCGCCAGGTACTGACCCACGCTGGCTTTCACCAGCACGTCCTGGGCGAACGACGGTGTCCAGTAGGCCGTCAGGTGGCCGGTTTTCACGCTATAGTCGGTGAACTTCATCATGTCCTGCGCGCTGCGCCAGTCACGCTGTTTAACATAGTTAGCATCAATACCAAACGCCCAGTTGCTGTCCACCGGACGATAAAGCACTTCCGCCCCCGCGCCGCCATACATGGTTTCCAGATAACCGCCGTAGACCTGGCCGTAGAAGCCATTGCCGAAGTACTGGAAGTAGTTGGCCTGCAGGTTATTTACGTAGGCATCGTTCTGCACGTACTCACGCACGCGGGTACGTACGCGCGGCAGCTTCGAGTCGTTCGGCGGGTTAGTGTAGTTGAACTTGTCGTAGTTGTTGGCAATGTTGCCAAACAGGCTGCCGGTGGTCAGCAGGTGGTCGGTCACCCACAGATCCGCCGTTGCCATCACGCCCAACTGGTACATGTAGAAGTTTTCCGGCCCGCCGACAGACTGGTTTAGCACCGGGTCGATGTGGAAATCGAAGCGCGATTTATCGATATACCAGCCCTGCTCGGTCGTCTCCGGCACGATCGGCTCAACGCGTTTTTGTACCAGCTCGGTTTCATGCCCCAGCGGCTCGCCCTCCAGATGGCGCTTCAGACTGGCCACGTCCGTTTCCGTCGTCACTTGCGGCAGGTTCAGGCGGTTCTCCGTTACGCGGATCGTGCGGATCCCCTCCGGCAGATCGTTCATGATGATCCGGTTGGCACGTTCGATCCCTTCCCGCGAGTCGCGGTATTTCACCTGCTCACCGGTCACGTACAGCGTATCGCCTTTCACCTGGATTTTCGGATCCGCCAGACCGGCGTTGTACTTCAACAGCGTCAGCTGGTTGGCCACCACGGAGTGCTGCAGAATGGCATCCTGCGGCTCCGGCTGGTACGCAGGCCGCGCGTTGTCGTTATAGTGCGGCCGCATGTCGTTAAAGTTAGTACGCAGCGTAAAGCCAAACATCACGGTGTTGCCGCGCTCGTAGCTGAGGTTAACGTCGGCCCAATCGGTGACGCGGTAAATGGCGCCGACGTTAAACTTGCTCTTTTGCTCAATCTTTCCGGCGAACTCTTGCGAGTAGTCGTTACCTTCATACTCCAGCTTCAGGCGCAGCGGCTGCCACGGCGTCTGATACTCCACGCCGCCAAACAGGGCAGCCGGGCCGTGGAACATCTGGTCACCGTTAATGGAACCCGCTTTCTGATAGCTGTTGTCGCGATAGCAGAATTTGTCGCTGTAGGTGCAGAACGGGTTTTTCACGTTGCCGCTGGTGCCGAGATAGCCCCAGCCAAGCCCCAGCGAGAAGTCAAACGGCCCCCAGGCCTTACTGGCGACAATGTACTCCGCGTCGAACAGGCCGGTACCGCCGATATCTTTGGCCCCCACGGAAACCTGCGGCATCCAGTAGCTCTCTTCCCACAGGCGCAGTTTGAGATCGAAGGCTTTGTCTTTGTAGGTCTGATCGCCGGAGAACGCATCCACGCTGCTGTACTGTTTCGTTCGTACGTCGGTGTAGCGCAGCGTGGTTTCGAGCCATGGGAACAGCTGTACGGATGCAGAATAGTAGCGGTACTGGTCGTTATCACGATAGTTAAGGCTAATTTCCCCTTCTCGCGCCATACGCGCGGTAGGGGTTTGCAGTAAACCGACGCCACCGAAGTCTGACTGAGACGGACCAATGGGTGCCGGATACGTTTCTGCATGACAGGCGGCACTCACACACAGTGCCAGCATGCTGTAGAGATAGGTCTTTTTCATTATTCCGGTATCCGCTGTGTCAGGGAATGAAGGATATCGGCATTCAGCCCGTCATATGCCTTCGTCCAGAAATGGTCGGCAAAACCGACAAAAATGATGCTGCCTGGCATGGGTTCGACATGCCGCTTGTTCCAGTAGGCAACCGGCGCCTTTTGCGTGTTCCCGTCAGGATAAATCACCCAGGCGTAGCTGTTATCCGCACCACTCAGCAGGCTCTGCTCGTCGAGATAGCTCGCCACGTCGCGGCCGGGAGTAAACGGTTTTTTACCCGGGCTGCTGATAAGCCCCATCACCGTGATGGTGGAAGGCTGCGCCGGGAGCCAGAGCGTGTAATCTCCCTCCAGGGCCGGATTACCTTTTTCCGTCACGCGGACTTCATCCGGATCGAGATTGATGTTTTGTCTTCCGGTAACCTTTAGCGCCAGAAGCTGCTGGCGAAGGCTGTTAATGGCTGCCGCATCGTCGCCGTCTTCCTGCTCTGCTAACCCCGTTAATCTGGCGAGCAGCGCCTTGTGCTTTTGTTCCGCCGCCACCGTTGCCTGCCGCTCAGCGATCACCGCACCTGGCCACCAGCTGTTTGCCAGCCTTGGCTGACCGACGAGATCAATCAGGTGGCCGGCGTTCGTCAACGTTTTGGGCTGCGTGCTGTCCGGCGTGTAGACCTTCACCGTCCCGGCAGACCAGGCGAGCGGTGTGGCAAAGCTTGCGATCAGCGCAACGCGAATAAGTGTTTTCATGATTTCGCGGCCTTGATCAGCGTGGTTTTAACCGGGAAGAATCCGGCACCCAAATATTGCAGGGACTGACGGATCTGCCCTTCATCATCCACCCAGAAACGGTTATGCCAGGTTGCCCGATCGGTCGTGACCTCTTCATCCAGTACGCGCACCCGGGTTTCGTCGCTGCCTACCCTGACGCTGTCCGTACCGTCCCAGCGGAAGGTAGAGCGGGCGGTGGCGTAACGCACCTGCTTGTGTTCCGTCCAGCCCATTGTCCGCGTCCAGCTTGCCCCGTCGGTGATCTGGTTCGGTTTGCTGAGCGGATCGGCCGCAAGGTTGTTGACCTCAAGAAGGTTATCGCCACCGAGCAGGGTTTTCACAATACGGCTATGTTGCGTCACGATGGTGGCCTGATCCTGCGTCACCCATTTCTGCTGCCCGTTTTCATCGAAAGCGAGCACCACAAACAGTTGCGGACCATCGTTGAGCTGCATGTACTGGCTGGCATACGGCATGTTCTGAAGTTCATCATCGGTCAAATGCACACCCGGCGTACCGAATATGCTGTCCCACAGTGAGTTGCCCAGCCCTTTGGTGGTGGCCGAGCACGCCTGCAACAGCAGGCAAATCAGGATGATTGCAGGTCGCTTCACGACTCTTCTCCGAAGGGGCGAAATAACCACACCGAAGTGTGGTTATGATTAAAACACCCGGAATTACTGGGTGCTGGTCGTCGTAGTGGTCGTGGTTCCGGTATTGGAGCCATCACCGCCACCGGTTGCCGCCAGCGCGACACCCACGGCTGAACTTACGGTGCTGGTGCTGGCCGCGGTAGAACTCCCCGCAGACGCAGACGTCGCTGCCGACCCTGCTGCTTCCCCGACCTGGACCGGAGCTGCATAGACAGATGTCGCCGCAAGTGCAGATATGGCAAAAATGCCATACAGTACTTTCTTCATAACAATTTCCCTTCAATGAATGAATGGAGATTTGCCCGAAAAGAAATTCAGGCGGATTCGAGTATACACAACTAAAGCAGAGGGATTGCCGTACGGATAAATAGAGAAAGGGTTTTCGGACTATTGGATAAATGTGAAGTATAAGAATAATTAACTAATAAATTATTTATTTAAAATCAAATAGATATAATTACATAAGGCGAAAGTAACTCTCCGTATAATCCTAAAATAAACCGCACTCATTAACGGGTTAAAAGGTATTTTCGGATAAAACTCATAACGGGAATTTGAGTTAAATAACAGACATCAGGAATTGTCTGATAAAAAAATGCCGGCATATCGCCGGCACGTTTTTATGACGATTTAATTACGCGCGCCATGCTTTATAACGGTTAATCAAACCATTTGTCGAGCTGTCGTGGCTGCTGATCGCTTTGTCATCACCCAGTTCAGGCAGAATACGGTTCGCCAGCTGTTTACCCAGCTCAACGCCCCACTGATCGAAGGTGAAGATGTTCAGGATTTCGCCCTGCGTGAAGATCTTATGCTCATACAGAGCAATCAGCGCACCCAGGCTGAGCGGCGTGATTTCACGCAGCAGGATGGAGTTGGTTGGACGGTTGCCTTCGAACACTTTGAACGGCACAACGTGTTCCAGGGTGGCCGGATCTTTACCCTGGTCACGATATTCCTGCTCTACCACCTCGCGGGATTTACCAAACGCCAGCGCTTCGGTCTGAGCAAAGAAGTTAGACAGCAGTTTAGGATGATGATCAGACAGTGGATTGTGGGTGATAGCCGGGGCGATGAAATCGCACGGTACCATTTTGGTCCCCTGGTGAATCAGCTGGTAGAACGCGTGCTGACCGTTGGTGCCTGGCTCACCCCAGATGATTGGGCCAGTCTGGTAATCCACCGCGTTGCCGTTACGGTCAACGTATTTACCGTTGGATTCCATATTGCCCTGCTGGAAGTAGGCCGCGAAGCGGTGCATGTACTGGTCGTACGGCAGGATCGCTTCGGTCTCTGCGCCGAAGAAGTTGTTGTACCAGATACCGATCAGCGCCAGCAGCACCGGCAGGTTTTTCTCAGGTGCGGTGGTGGAGAAGTGTTTGTCCATCGCGTGCGCACCGGAGAGCAGCTCAACAAAGTTGTCGAAGCCCACGGAGAGAATGATAGACAGGCCGATCGCAGACCACAGAGAGTAGCGGCCACCAACCCAGTCCCAGAACTCGAACATGTTCGCGGTGTCGATACCGAACTCGCCAACCGCTTTACCGTTGGTGGACAGCGCTGCGAAGTGTTTCGCCACGTGCTTGTTGTCACCTGCGGTTTTCAGGAACCAGTCGCGTGCGCTGTGGGCGTTGGTCATGGTTTCTTGGGTGGTGAAGGTTTTAGAAGCCACCAGGAACAGTGTAGTTTCCGGGTTCACGTTCTTCAGCACTTCGGCGATGTGGGTACCATCGACGTTGGAGACAAAGTGCATGTTGAGATGATTTTTGTATGGACGCAGCGCTTCGGTCACCATGAACGGGCCGAGGTCAGAACCGCCGATACCGATGTTCACCACGTCGGTGATGGCTTTGCCGGTGTAGCCTTTCCAGCTTCCGGAGATGATTGCTTCAGAGAAGGCTTTCATCTTTTCCAGCACCGCGTTCACTTCCGGCATCACATCTTTGCCGTCAACGATAATTGGCGTATTGCTACGGTTACGCAGAGCCACGTGCAGCACGGCACGGTCTTCGGTACGGTTGATCTTCTCACCGGAGAACATGGATTTGATGGCGTCTGCCAGTTCCGTCTCTTTCGCCAAATCCTGCAGTTTCGCCAGCGTCTCTTCGGTGATGCGGTTTTTGGAGAAATCCACCAGCATCAGATCATCGAAGGTCGCGGAGAATTTGTTGAAACGATCGGCATCTTTCGCGAACAGCTCCGCGATGGTGACGTCTTTCATTTCATCAAAATGTTTTTGTAGTGCCTGCCAGGCAGCGGTCTGCGTTGGGTTGATGTTTTTCATTAGCAATACTCTTCTGATTTGAGAATTGTGACTGCGGTCGATTGTAGCGCCTGCAAATAAAAATTGTGATGGTTTTTATGCCATTGCCCTGGCCTGCATCAAACGCAGGTGAAAAGACCCGAAAAGTATAGCTGCTGACGCGCCCACCCGTGGCGGCGAAATGTCGGTCAAAACCGGGGAAAACGAAGCATAAAATATGGCCCTGTTATAAGTCCTGTTTCTCAGGGGTACCCCCCCATGAAAAATCCGCATAATCCCGGCATTGACAGGACCTCCCCCGCATTTTATTTATAGGGCCGTATTTTGCGCCTGCACCTGTTTTCGTTTCATTCTTGTGCCATGGTCGCTTTATTCATTCCCTGACACGAGGTTGTTATGACGAGTTTTGTGGTCGCCAAGTTTGGCGGCACCAGTGTGGCAGATTACGATGCCATGAACCGCAGCGCCGATGTGGTGCTGGCCGATCCGAATACCCGCCTGGTAGTGCTTTCTGCCTCTGCTGGCGTGACGAACCTGCTGGTTTCTCTGTCTGAAGGGCTGGAGGCCACCGAGCGCTTCGTTAAGCTGGACGCACTGCGCAAAATTCAGTTCGACATCCTTGAACGTCTGCAGAACCCGAACGTGATCCGCGAAGAAGTGGAGCGTCTGCTGGAAAATATCACCACGCTGGCAGAAGCGGCTTCTCTGGCCACCTCCACCGCCCTGACCGATGAGCTGGTCAGCCACGGTGAGCTCATGTCCACCCTGCTGTTTGTTGAAATCATGCGTGAACGTAACGTTCAGGCACAGTGGTTCGACGTGCGTAAAATCATGCGCACCAGCGATCGCTTTGGCCGCGCCGAGCCGGACGTGGAAGCGCTGGCCGAGCTGACCAATCAGCAACTGGCCCCGCGTCTGAATGAGGGGATCGTGATCACCCAGGGCTTTATCGGCAGCGAAGCCAAAGGACGCACCACCACGCTTGGCCGTGGCGGCAGTGATTACACCGCGGCGCTGCTGGGTGAAGCGCTGCACGCGACCCGTGTGGATATCTGGACTGACGTCCCGGGGATTTACACCACCGATCCACGCGTCGTCTCTGCGGCAAAACGTATTGATGTGATTGCGTTTGAAGAAGCGGCGGAAATGGCGACCTTCGGTGCGAAAGTGCTGCACCCGGCAACGCTGCTGCCTGCCGTGCGTAGTGATATCCCGGTCTTCGTCGGTTCAAGTAAAGATCCGAAAGCGGGCGGTACGCTGGTGTGCAAGAAAACCGAAAATCCACCGCTGTTCCGCGCGCTGGCCCTGCGCCGTAAGCAAACGCTGGTTACGCTGCACAGCCATAATATGCTGCACTCGCGCGGCTTCCTGGCGGAAGTGTTTGGCATCCTGGCGCGTCATAACATCTCCGTGGATCTGATCACCACCTCCGAAGTGAGTATCGCACTGACGCTGGACACCACCGGTTCAACCTCAACGGGTGACACCCTGCTGACGCAGTCGCTGCTGATTGAGCTGTCAGAACTGTGCCGCGTGGAAGTAGAAGAAAACCTGGCGCTGGTAGCCATCATCGGCAATAAGCTGTCGCGCGCCTGTGGCGTGGGCAAAGAGGTCTTCGGTGTGCTCGACCCGTTCAATATCCGCATGATTTGCTACGGTGCCTCCAGCTACAACCTCTGCTTCCTGGTGCCTGCTGAGCAGGCAGAACAGGTGGTGCAGAAACTTCATCAGAATTTGTTTGAATAAAATTCGTTAGCACGATAAACAATATCTATAAGCCGGGCACAGACCCGGCTTTTTTATAACTAAACAACACGACAATACTGCAAGGAATATCTATGTTATCCGCCATCACCCGGCTGTTCCCGTTATGGGCGCTGCTGCTCTCCATACTCGCGTATTACACCCCCACTACGTTCACGGGCATTGGTCCGTGGGTGACCACGTTGCTGATGCTGATTATGTTCGGCATGGGTGTGCATCTAAAAATCGACGACTTTAAACGCGTGCTCTCACGCCCGGCTCCGGTTGCTGCAGGGATTTTCCTGCACTACCTGGTGATGCCCCTTGCAGCCTGGCTGCTGGCAATGGCCTTTAAGATGCCACCCGACCTCTCCGCCGGGATGGTGCTGGTGGGCAGCGTGGCCAGCGGAACCGCTTCCAATGTCATGATCTATCTGGCAAAAGGCGATGTGGCGCTCTCCGTAACCATCTCTTCGGTATCCACGCTGGTGGGTGTGATTGCCACGCCGCTGCTAACACGCCTGTACGTTGACGCCCATATTCAGGTGGACGTGATGGGAATGCTGCTGAGCATTTTGCAAATCGTGGTGATTCCGATCGCGTTGGGCCTTGTCATTCACCACCTGTTCCCGCGCGTGGTAAAAGCCGTTGAGCCCTATCTGCCTGCGTTTTCGATGGTCTGTATTCTGGCCATCATCAGCGCCGTGGTAGCCGGTTCTGCGTCGCACATTGCATCCGTGGGCTTTGTCGTGATTATCGCGATAGTGTTGCATAACACCATTGGCCTGCTGGGCGGATACTGGGGCGGGAAACTGTTTGGCTTCGATGAATCCACCTGCCGGACGCTGGCAATTGAGGTAGGGATGCAGAACTCCGGTCTGGCAGCGGCACTCGGGAAAATTTACTTCTCGCCGCTGGCGGCTCTGCCTGGTGCGCTCTTCTCGGTCTGGCATAACCTGTCCGGTTCGCTGCTGGCGGGATACTGGTCCGGCAAACCGATAGAAGAAAAACCACAGAAAACAGACGAATATCGTCTTTAACAGTCGGGTGGCGCTACGCTAACCCGACCTACACTCTCCGCACGCGCAAGCCGGGGAAAAAAGGGGCTTAACGCCCCTTCTTTTTACGTCCTGGTTGCGTAAAGCGTTTACCTGCGGGCTTGCCTCGCCCTTTCTCTTCCGACTGCGGTGCTTTCACGACCGGGCGTTTAATCGCCTGAGTTTTCGGTTTGGCTTTGGCCTTCGGCTTTGCTTCAGACGAGGAGTTCTCGATAAGCTTAAACAGCTCGATCAGTTCATCATCGGTTAAATCGCGCCACTCGCCCAGCGGGATACCGGACAGGCTGACGTTCATGATGCGCGTGCGTTCCAGCTTCGTCACTTCATAACCGAAGTATTCGCACATACGGCGGATCTGACGATTCAGGCCCTGCACCAGGGTAATGCGGAACGCGAACGGCGCTTCTTTCTTCACCTTACACTTTTTCGTGACGGTACCGAGGATGGGTACACCGGCGCCCATGCCGCGAATAAATTCGTCCGTGACCGGCTTATTCACCGTCACGATATACTCTTTCTCGTGGTCATTCCCGGCACGCAGAATCTTATTCACCAGATCGCCGTGGTTAGTGAGGAAAATCAGCCCCTGCGAGTCTTTATCCAGACGGCCAATCGGGAAGATACGGCTGCTGTGGTTAACGAAATCAACGATGTTGTCCCGCTCGCCATCTTCCGTGGTGCTGACAATCCCAACCGGTTTATTCAACGCGATAAACACCAGGTCTTCTGCATCACGCGGTTCGATGAGCTGACCATTCACTTTGACCACGTCGCCAGGCATCACCTGGTCACCAATAGTGGCGCGTTTGCCGTTGAGGAACACATTACCTTGTTCGATGTAACGGTCCGCCTCGCGACGTGAGCAGATCCCGCTCTCGCTAATGTATTTGTTTAATCGGGTTGATTGAGTTGGCAGCATAGTTTCTCCTGTGAAGGCGAAATATACCTTACCTTGCGGCTGACAAAAAAGTCCTAGTAACCGTTGATCAGAAAATCAAGTGCATCCCGCAATGAAGCACTGTTGTCAGTGAGATCGGCAACACGTTCACCTAACTCTTTTGAAGATATGCCTGACAGCATATGCATCATGACAACGCAGGGCTTACCCGCGATTTCAACGACAGGGCACACTTTCGCAGGCGGACGAATGCCGCCCAGCAGGCTTAATTCAACGGCGGGAGCGACAAGTATATGTTTCATCACATTAGCAACAGGGTGCTGCATATTAATAAGCCATGGATAGGCTTTTCTCCCATTGCCTTCATTCTCATAAGCAAAATATTGCTCCATCAGAACGACCTCTGAAAATCACTAAAGGAGCCGTTTTCATCAACCCACTGGTTGATGGCCTCTATAGACGCTTTATTTTCTGCTAACCACTCTGCGCGCTGATGCGCACGAAACTGCTCCTGTAGAGCGGTAGTGAGTACAGCAGAGAGATTGAGTTTAAGCCGTCGCGCTTCTTCAAGAATTTCAGGTGCTAACGAGACATTGACCGATTTTTTAATGCCATGGGTAGTGCGCATGAGAACCCCCATTGGAATGCGCATGAATTGGCGAAGTGTAGCGTAATAAACGAGCATTTTCTATTCCCTTCAAAATATAAGGTCTGAAGAGTAAATTGCTCTTTATAAAGCGTCACGCCTCGCAAATGGGTTTTGCGAGGCGCTTTCAGAGATTAATACTCATCCCGCTCGTCATCTTCATCCGGCTGTTCCATCACGCTGTACGCCACCGCACAGAACAATGAGTTAAGGCGTTTCATATCCCCCAGCAGCCCCAGGTGCAGGGAGCTGGTTTCGATACTCTGCACGTTCTGCTGGTGCAGACGTTCAACGTGGGCGTGCGAGTAGCGGCGGTTGAGGATACGGAAGCGATGCTTGTTGCGGCGCAGACGGCGTGCGCTCGGCACATCGCTTGAGAAGAAGACCAGCATCGCCAGCTTCAGGTTGCTAAGAAGTTGTTCGTGCAGGGCTTCCAGCTCCTTAAGCCCTTCGACGGAGAACGCGCGGCGGGCGGCCAGAGATTTGTCAGCAATTTCACTGCCCATCCGCTCCACAATATCCGAAGCCTGCTCAAGGTTAAGCGACATCTCTATGATTTCCGCCCAGCGGCGGGACTCCTCTTCCGCCAGTTCATCCTGCGGGATGCGCGCCAGATAGAGCTTGATAGCGGTATAAAGCACGTTGATATCATCCGCCAGCCGGCGCAGCTCTTTCTCTTCCCGCGGCTCGCCGTGCATCACCTTTTGCAAGCCTTCGAGCATGGTTTCCATGGCATCACCCATGCGCAGCGTCTCGCGGGCGGCATTGGCCAGCGCCAGCGCAGGAGTATCCAGCGCGGAGGTGTCCAGATGCTTCGGTTTCAGGCGCGCATCCAGCTCCGGTTCATCGCGTATAAGCCGTTCGCAGAAGCGCGCCATTGGTTCAGCAAACGGCACCATCGCCAGGCAACGCACCAGGTTATAGAAGACGTGGAAATAGATCACCAGCTCTGCCTTCGGCAGAGAGAGGTTGTCCATCAGGTTCGCCAGTGGGTGCACAAACGGCAGAATAATCAGGCTGCCCACCAGCTTAAACAGCAGACTGCCGAGCGCCACGCGGCGCGCGGCAGCATTGGCAGCGCTGTTATTGAGCATCGCCAGCAGGCCCGAGCCGAGGTTAGCCCCGATCACCAGACACAGTGCGACCGGGAAGGAGATCGCCCCTGCGGCGGTGAGCGTGGCCGTCAGCAGCACCGCCGCCAGGCTGGAATAACTGACGATGGCAAACACCGCGCCGATAAGCGCATCCAGCATAATATCGCCGGTTAACGAGGCGAAGATAACCTGCACGCCGTTGGCTTCGGTAATGGGCGTTACCGCCTGCACAATCAGCTCCAGCGCCAGCAGAATCAGCCCGAGGCCAATCCCCACGCGTCCAAGCTGACCAGCGCGCGTCTGCTTACGCCCAAGGAAAAAGATGACCCCGATAAATATCAGCAGCGGCGACAGCCAGGAGAGATCGAAAGTCAGGATACGTGCCATCAGCGCGGTACCCACGTCAGCGCCCAGCACAATAACCAGTGCAGGGGCAAGCGCCACCAGATCCTGAGCGACAAACGATGTCACGAGCAATGTGGTCGCATTACTGCTCTGAACCAGCGCCGTTACGCCAATGCCCGCGCAGAAGGCGAGCGGTTTCTTCTCCACGCTGCTGCTGAGAACAGTACGTAAACGTGCGCCAAATACGCGCATCACGCCGGTACGGACAATATGGGTGCCCCAGACCAGCAGTGCGACTGCCGAGAGCAGATGTAACAGGGTCAGCACGGAAGGTTATCCTCCTTATCGTTATTCGTTTTCCTTAGGTCAGTATAAGGGTTTAAACGTAAGAAAGAGACAGGGCGCTCAATGAGCGCCCTGTTAGTTGTAAGGAAAAGTGACGTCAGTCGGCGTCGTAGCCGAGATTCGGCGCTAACCAACGCTCCACTTCTGAGACGCTCATGCCTTTACGCAGTGCATAATCTTCAATCTGATCGCGCTGCAGCTGCGCCACGGCAAAGTATTTGCTGTCCGGATGACTGAAGTACCAGCCGGATACCGATGCCCCAGGCCACATCGCGAAAGATTCGGTCAGTTTCATCCCGGTATGGGCCTCAACGTCGAGCAGCTGCCAGATGGTGCCCTTTTCGGTATGTTCCGGACAGGCCGGGTAGCCGGGTGCCGGGCGGATCCCCTGGTAGTTTTCGCGGATCAGCTCCTCGTTGCTGAGATTTTCATTCGCCGCGTAGCCCCAGTAAACCTTGCGTACGCGCTCATGCAGATACTCTGCGAACGCTTCCGCCAGACGATCGGCAATCGCTTTGACCATGATTTTGTTGTAATCATCGTGCTGCGCTTCAAAGGCATCCGCCAGGGCGTCCTCTTCCAGACCGCCGGTCACGGCGAAGGCACCGATGTAGTCGGCTTTACCACTCAGCTTCGGCGCAACAAAATCGGCCAGACAGTAGTTGGCAAACCCGACCTTTTCGGTTTGCTGGCGCAGGTGATGGCTTACGGTCAGCACGTGGGTGCGCGTCTCATCGCGATAAATTTCGATGTCGTCCCCCACGCGGTTAGCCGGGAACAGCCCCACCACGCCGCGCGGGTTAAGGGCTTTCTCGGCGCTGAGTTTGTCGAGCATGTCGTTAGCGTCTTTAAACAGGCGCTTCGCCTCTTCGCCGACAACCTCATCTTCCAGGATGCGCGGATATTTGCCTGCCAGCGACCAGGTCATAAAGAATGGTGTCCAGTCGATGTAGTTGCGCAGCGTTTCGATGCTGGCGGTCACCTCCTGCACGCCCAGGCGATGGGCAACTGGCGGCGTATAGCTCGCCCAGTCAAACGCCAGATCGTTATCGCGCGCCGCCTGAAGCGTCACCGGTGGGGTGCGCGGTTTCTTGCGGGCATGCTGAATGCGGACGGTTTCGTACTCTTTGCGGGTCCGGGCCACAAAGTCATCGCGCTGGGTGTCGGAGAGCAGCGCTGAGACCACGCCCACGGTGCGAGAGGCGTTCTGTACATAGACCGTCGGGCCGCTGTAGTTCTGCTCAATCTTCACCGCAGTATGCGCTTTTGAGGTGGTCGCCCCGCCAATCAGCAGCGGAATGGTGAAGCCCTGACGCTCCATCTCTTTCGCCACGTTAACCATCTCGTCGAGCGACGGGGTAATCAGCCCCGAAAGGCCAATCAGGTCAGCATTGACTTCGCGCGCGGTCCTGAGGATTTTATCCGCCGGCACCATTACACCAAGGTCAATAATCTCGTAGTTATTGCACTGTAGCACCACACCGACAATGTTCTTTCCGATGTCATGCACGTCGCCCTTCACGGTGGCGATAACCATTTTACCGTTGCTGGAGCCCTGCTCTTTGCTGGCTTCGATGAACGGCTCCAGATACGCCACGGCCTGCTTCATTACGCGCGCGGACTTGACCACCTGCGGCAGGAACATTTTGCCCTCGCCGAACAGATCGCCCACCACGTTCATGCCGTCCATCAGCGGCCCTTCGATAACCTCGATGGGCCGGGCGGCCTGCTGGCGCGCCTCTTCGGTATCCTGCTCGATAAATTCGGTGATGCCTTTTACCAGCGAATATTCCAGCCGCTTCTTGACATCCCAGCTACGCCACTCGGCCTGCTGGACGTTGGCAGCGTCGTCCGATTTGCTGCCGCGGTATTTTTCTGCCAGATCGAGCAGCCGCTCGGTGGCGTCGTCACGGCGGTTGAGGATCACATCCTCCACCGCGTCGCGCAGTTCTGCGGGCAGATCGTCATAAATCGCCAGCTGTCCGGCGTTGACGATCCCCATATCCATCCCGTTGCGGATGGCGTAGTAGAGGAATACGGCGTGGATCGCTTCACGTACCGGGTCGTTGCCGCGGAACGAGAACGACACGTTCGAGACGCCGCCGGAGATCAGCGCATGCGGCAGCTCACGTTTGATGTCTTCACACGCGCCGATAAAGTCCTGAGCGTAGTTATTGTGCTCTTCAATCCCGGTGGCGACGGCGAAGATGTTCGGGTCAAAGATGATGTCTTCCGGCGGGAAGCCCACCTCTTCGGTCAGGATCTTGTACGCACGGCGGCAAATCTCAATTTTGCGCTCGCGGGTGTCCGCCTGGCCCACTTCATCAAAGGCCATCACCACCACGGCCGCGCCGTAGCGGCGCACCATCTTCGCGTGGTGAATAAAGATATCGACCCCTTCTTTCATTGAGATGGAGTTGACGATACCTTTGCCCTGAATGCACTTCAGCCCTTTTTCGATCACTTCCCATTTGGAGGAGTCAATCATGATCGGCACGCGGGCGATATCCGGCTCGCCGGCGATCAGGTTGAGGAAACGTACCATCGCCGCCTCGGCGTCGAGCATCCCCTCATCCATGTTGATGTCGATGATCTGCGCGCCGCTTTCTACCTGCTGGCGGGCAACGTCCAGCGCTTCGCTGTACTTCTCTTCTTTGATCAGGCGTTTGAATTTCGCGGAACCGGTGACGTTGGTACGTTCCCCAACGTTCACAAACAGGCTGTCGTCACCGATGGTCAACGGCTCAAGGCCGGAGAGCCGGCAGGCAACCGGCAGCTCGGGCAGTTTACGCGGCGGCAGACCGGCCACGGCATTGCTCATTGCGGCGATGTGCTCTGGCGTGGTGCCGCAGCAGCCGCCAACGATATTCAGGAAACCGGATTCGGCCCATTCGCGGATCTGCGCCGCCATGGTGTCCGCATCCAGATCATATTCGCCAAAGGCGTTTGGCAGACCGGCGTTCGGGTGTGCGGTGACGTAGCATTCCGCAATACGTGATAGTTCCTGCACATACTGGCGCAGCTCATCCGGACCCAGCGCGCAGTTCAGGCCGAAGGAGAGCGCTTCCGCATGGCGCAAGGAGTTATAAAACGCTTCGGTGGTCTGCCCGGACAGGGTACGGCCAGAGGCATCGGTAATGGTGCCGGAAATCATAATTGGCAGCTCGACGCCCAGCGCCTCGAACTCCTCTTTCACCGCGTAAATCGCGGCTTTGGCATTGAGGGTATCGAAAACCGTTTCAATCAGGATCAGGTCGGAACCGCCTTCCACCAGCGCTTTGGTTGATTCACGGTAGGCTGCCACCAGCTGGTCAAAGGTGATGTTACGAAACGCCGGGTCGTTTACGTCCGGTGAAATAGAGGCGGTGCGGTTGGTTGGGCCCAGCACCCCGGCAACGTAGCGCGGTTTCTCCGGCGTGCGCGCCGTCCACGCGTCGGCACAGGCGCGGGCTAGCTTCGCCGCCTCATAGTTTATCTCCGCCGACAGGGATTCCATCTGGTAATCCGCCATGGCGATGGTTGTCGAGTTGAAGGTGTTGGTTTCAACGATATCCGCACCCGCTTCGAAGTAGGCGTTGTGGATATCCGCAATCACCTGCGGTTTGCTTAATACCAGCAGGTCATTGTTACCTTTGAGATCGCATGGCCAGTCCGCAAAACGTTCGCCACGGAAATCGTCTTCACTGAGGCGATAGCTCTGGATCATGGTGCCCATGCCGCCGTCCAGCACCAGAATTCGTTCATTTAACTGCGCACGCAGTTGCTCTACTTTGCTGCTCACACTTGCTCCCGACAACGCTCAACCAGGCCAAAAGGCTGCGGTCCATACTGGCACAATCTTGCAGGGTGGAAAAGTCACACGGCGGTAACATGAGACATGTTCACTATCACTCATCCGATCAGTCAGGATAACGGTTGCAAAATCACCAAATAAAACGAAAATGATTTCCACGATACAGAAAAAGGAGATCGTCATGGTCACGACCGTTCCCGCGAAACGCGGCAGAAAACCTGCTGCCACCCCCGCCGCACAACAGGGTGGACAGGTTCAATCGCTTACACGCGGTTTGAAGCTGCTGGAATGGATAGCCGAGTCGCACAGCAGCGTGGCCCTGACGGAGCTGGCCCAGCAGGCTGGTTTGCCGAACTCCACTACGCACAGGCTGCTGACCACCATGCAACAGCTTGGCTTTGTGCGTCAGGTTGGCGAGCTGGGACACTGGGCAGTCGGCGCCCATGCGTTCATCGTCGGCAGCAGCTTCCTGCAAAGCCGCAACCTGCTGGCGATTGTGCACCCTATCCTGCGCAAATTAATGGAAGAGTCGGGCGAGACCGTGAATCTGGCCGTGCTCGACCAGAGCGACCATCAGGCGATCATCATTGACCAGGTACAGTGTACCCAGCTGATGCGTATGTCAGCCCCCATTGGCGGTAAGCTGCCTATGCACGCGTCCGGCGCGGGGAAAGCCTTTTTGTCGCAGCTGAGCGAGGAACAGGTGACGGGGCTGCTGCACCGTAAAGGGCTGCACGCCTATACCCACGCCACGCTGGTTTCACCGGTGCATCTGAAAGAAGATCTGGCCCTGACCCGTAAGCGCGGCTATTCGTTTGACGACGAAGAGCACGCCCTGGGCCTGCGCTGCATTGCGGCCTGTATCTTTGACGAGCATCGCGAACCGTTTGCCGCCATCTCCATCTCCGGGCCGATTTCACGTATGACCGACGATCGCGTCACCGAGCTGGGTGCGCTGGTGATTAAGGCAGCGAAAGAGGTCACCCTGGCGTATGGTGGGATTCGCTAGGATTGAGTGCGGTCTGTTGCCCTCACCCCGGCCCTCTCCCACAGGGAGAGGGAGAAAACCGGATGCAAAACCGCTGCTTACGACGGTAGGCGTACACATCTTCCACATGCCCGTTTTTGATCCGCGTTTGCAGCCCGCGCCAGTAGCTGGCACAAAACAGATCGGCATGCATCTCTTCAAACAATGGCCCAATACGCGGGTCGGCGCACAGCCAGTGGCGAAACTCCTCGGGAAAGACATCGCCCGGTGAGACGCTGTACCACGGCTCCCCGGAGAGTTCATCTTCCGGGTAACGGGGCGGCGGGATATCGCGGAAATTAACCTCGGTCATGTAGCAAATTTCATCGTAATCATAGAACACTACCCGCCCGTGTCGGGTCACGCCGAAGTTTTTAAACAGCATATCGCCGGGGAAGATATTGGCAGCGGCAAGCTGACGAATCGCGTTGCCGTACTCTTCAATGGCATCTTTTAAAGCCTGACCGTCGGCCTGTTCCAGCCAGATATTCAGCGGCACCATACGGCGCTCGATATACAGATGGCTAATCGCTATTTTGTCGCCCAAATCGGTGATTTTTGCCGGTGCTTCCTGCAGTAACAGGGCCATTAAAGCCGGATCGATCTGCCGCTTATCCAGCACAAAATTTTCAAACTCCTGCGTATCCGCCATCCGTCCGACGCGATCGTGTTCTTTCACCAGCTGATAGCAGGCACGAACATGCGCTGCGGTCATCTCTTTCTGCGGCGCGAATGTATCTTTGATGACCTTAAACACCCGGTCAAATCCCGGCAGCGTAAAGACCAGCATCACCATGCCGCGAATGCCGGGCGCTTCGATAAATTGCTCATCGGCGGTGGTGACATAACGCAAATACTCCCGGTAGCTTTCCGTTTTGGCATGCTTTTGACAGCCAATCGCCATATACAGCTCGGCGGTGGTTTTGCCCGGCAGGATCTCGCGCAGCCACTCCACCAGGGCGGCAGGCAGCGGAGCGTAGACCATAAAATAGGAGCGGGCGAAGCCAAACACAATGCTGGCCTCAGCGCTGGTGGTCAGGCAGGTATCGACAAACAGTTCGCCGTCATCGGTACGGTGTATGGGCAGCAGAAACGGCACGGTGGCGGAGGGCGTCACGAGCTTGCCCACCAGCCATGCGGCTTTATTGCGGTAGAAAAGCTCGTTGGCGACCTGCAAATGGCAGTGGCTGAGAACCTCTTCGCCAAAGGATTCGTGGAGATGGGCGATGATAAAGCCAATATCGCGGGCTTTATTCTCCCACGGCAAACGCAGCGGTAAATCTGTTAACACGCGGTGCAGGAGCTTCTCCCAGCCGTGGTCGGGGAAAAAATCCTTCGCCAGCGGGCGCGGAATGGTGCGAAAACGGCGCTCCGGCTGGGAGCTAAAAATAAATAACCGCTCAGGAGATAATGAGCGGTGGTCAAATAACCGGCAATACACGGAGTTGAAAAAGCTCTCCGCAATCTCGAAGCGCGGGTAGTCTGGCAACAAATGGGTGTAGTGCTCCTTAACGCGCAGTAAAAATGCCGCGTCAGGGTTTTTACCGTCGGTAATGCAGCGCAGTTGCTCCACCACCAGACCCACGTGATGATCGTAGAGGTGAATACGCTGCTTCATGGCCTGCTGGACCGCATGCCAGTCGGCGTGCTCAAAGCGCTGCTGCGCGCCGGAGGTGACTTCCAGAAAACGACCATACTGGGCATCGAAGCCCTGCAAAATAGTCTGTGCAATCAGTAATTCCAGACCACGCGACATAGATTCCCCCTCACCCCAACCCTCTCCCCAGAGGGGAGAGGGGGAAAAGATTAGAACTGTGCTTCTTCTGTTGACCCCTTTAAGGCAGTGACGGAGGAGGCGCCGCCCTGAATAATCGTGGTCACATTATCAAAGTAACCGGTTCCCACCTCCTGCTGATGAGAAACAAAGGTATAGCCCTCTTTGCCCGCGGCAAACTCCGGCTGCTGCACTTTCTCAACATAGTGCTTCATGCCTTCGCCCTGCGCGTAGGCGTGCGCCAGGTCGAACATGTTGAACCACATGCTGTGGATCCCCGCCAGGGTGATGAACTGATACTTGTAGCCCATGTCTGACAGCTGCTGCTGGAAGCTGGCGATGGTTTTATCGTCCAGATTCTTCTGCCAGTTGAAGGACGGCGAGCAGTTATAGGCCAGCAGTTTGCCCGGGTATTTGGCGTGGATAGCATCGGCAAAGCGTTTTGCCAGCGCCAGATCCGGCGTGGAGGTTTCGCACCAGACCAGATCCGCGTACGGTGCATACGCCAGGCCACGGCTGATGGCCTGCTCAATGCCAGCATGGGTACGATAGAATCCTTCGCTGGTGCGCTCGCCGGTAATGAACTCGCTGTCGTATGGATCGCAGTCAGAGGTGATCAGGTCAGCCGCGTCCGCATCGGTACGGGCAATCACCAGCGTCGGCACGCCGAGCACGTCAGCGGCAAGACGCGCAGCGACCAGTTTCTGAATCGCTTCCTGGGTCGGGACCAGCACTTTGCCGCCCATGTGTCCGCATTTCTTCACCGAGGCCAGCTGATCTTCGAAGTGTACGGCCGCTGCACCGGCCTCAATCATCGATTTCATCAACTCAAAGGCGTTCAGCACGCCGCCGAAACCGGCTTCTGCATCCGCGACGATCGGCAGGAAGTAGTCAATAAAGCGCGGATCGTTTGGCTCAATACCTGCCGCCCACTGGATCTGATCCGCACGGCGGAAGGTGTTGTTGATCCGATCCACCACCGACGGCACCGAGTTTGCCGGATAGAGCGACTGATCCGGATACATGCTGGAGGCCAGGTTGGCATCCGCCGCGACCTGCCAGCCGGAAAGATAAATGGCTTCGATACCGGCCTTCGCCTGCTGCAACGCCTGACCGCCGGTCAGTGCACCGAGGCTGTTGATGTAGCCCTTTTTGGAGCCGCCATGCAGCAGATGCCACATCTTCGCCGCGCCATTTTGCGCCAGCGTGCATTCCGGATTGACCGAGCCACGCAGTTTCACCACTTCCTCAGCGCTGTATGGGCGACGGATACCTTCCCAGCGCGGCTGTGTCCACTCTTTCTTCAGTTCTTCGATTTGTTGGGTACGGGTTTTCATGTGCAGATGCTCCATATTGTTATGTGGTGGATTTACGCAAGCAGGCGGTAGCCTGGCAGGGTGAGGAAGTCGATTAAGTCATCTGAGGTTGTGATTTGCTCCATCAGGCGGGCGGCATCATCAAAACGTCCGCTGCTGAAGCGGTGTTCGCCCAGCTCGTCCTGAATGACGCGCATCTCTTCGGCCAGCATCTGGCGGAACAGGGATTTGGTCACCGGCTTGCCGTTGCTGAGCGTTTTCTGATGGTGGATCCACTGCCAGATAGAGGTACGGGAGATTTCTGCCGTCGCCGCGTCTTCCATAAGACCGTAGATGGGCACACAGCCGTTACCGGAGATCCACGCTTCGATGTACTGCACGGCCACGCGGATATTGGCACGCATGCCCTCTTCCGTGCGTTCACCCGAGCACGGCGCCAGAAGTTGCTCTTCTGCGATTGGGGCATCGTCATCACGGGTGACAAACAGCTGGTTTTTGTTGTCGCCGAGCACGTGGTTAAAGACTTCCATTGCCGTATCGGCCAGGCCTGGATGGGCGATCCACGTACCGTCGTGACCGTTACGCGCTTCAAGCTCCTTGTCAGCTTTCACCTTGTTGAGCACCTGATTGTTACGCTCAGCGTCTTTGCTCGGAATAAAGGCCGCCATGCCGCCCATCGCAAAGGCACCGCGCTTGTGGCAGGTTTTAATCAGCAGGCGCGAGTAGGCGCTGAGGAACGGTTTATCCATGGTGACAACCTGGCGATCCGGCAGTACGCGATCGGGGTGGTTTTTCAACGTTTTGATATAGCTGAAGATGTAGTCCCAGCGTCCGCAGTTCAGACCCACAATGTGATCGCGCAGAGCGTGCAGGATTTCATGCATCTGGAATACGGCAGGCAGCGTTTCAATCAGCAGGGTGGCTTTAATGGTGCCACGCGGCAGGTTGAAGCGATCTTCCGCGTAGCTGAACACCTCACTCCACCAGGCCGCTTCCTGCCAGGCCTGGGTCTTCGGCAGGTAGAAATAGGGGCCGCTGCCTTTTGCCAGCAGGTTTTTGTAGTTGTGGAAGAAATAGAGGGCGAAATCAAACAGGCTGCCCGGAATCGCTTCTCCGCGCCACGTGACGTGTTTTTCCGGCAGGTGCAGGCCGCGTACGCGGCAGATCAGAACCGCCGGATTGGGTTTCAGCTGATAAATTTTACCGGCTTCGTTGGTATAACTGATGGTGCCATTAACGGCATCGCGCAGGTTGATCTGCCCGTCGATCACTTTACGCCAGTCCGGGGCCAGGGAGTCCTCAAAATCCGCCATAAAGACTTTGACGTTGGCGTTCATGGCGTTGATCACCATTTTGCGCTCTACCGGGCCAGTGATCTCAACGCGGCGATCCTGCAAATCTTCAGGGATGCCGCGGATTTTCCAGTCGCCGCGTCGAATGGAAGCGGTTTCCGAAATAAACCCAGGCAGCTTGCCATTATCAATTTCCTGCTGTTGATGAATGCGTGCAGCCAGCAGCTTATTGCGCTGCGGCGTAAAGCGGGTCACCAGTTCAGTCAGAAATTCAACCGCCTCAACCGTCAAAATTTGCTGTTCTTGCTCGCCATACGGCTGGGTAAAGGCCAGTTCATCGGCCGTCGTTGCCTGTTGAGTCATCACTCTGCTCCTCATCAAAGATCCAAATTCACATCCCCAATGCGAACGAAAGATCGTTGTGTAGTTTTCGCTCAGCAGAATTAAGACTATCTCTATTTTTTCCAAAATCAAAAACAATTTCCATTTTAAATTCAATTTAACTTCAACTTATTGATTACTATGAATTTAAAGTTTTATTGCATGTTGAGTTGAATTTCGGAAATAAAAAAGGCACCCGAAGGTGCCTGATGTGAATAGCTGAAACGCTTTAGGATCGTTTTATGCAGAAGATTACTCCAGCGTCGGATTCATGTGACGCAGATCGTATGGCGTTATCTGGTAGACGTAATAGTTGAGCCAGTTGGTAAACAGCAAATTCCCGTGACTGCGCCAGGTGGCTCGCGGTTTGTTCTGGGGATCGTTTTTCGGGAAGTAGTTATACGGCACATCCGGATTGAGACCCGCTTCGACATCACGGAAATACTCTGCCGCGAGGGTGTATGGATCGTATTCAGGATGCCCGGTTACAAAGGCAATACGTTTATCTTTGCTGGCAAACAGGTAAGCATCGCCATCTTCTGTTTCGGCCAGGATCTCCAGATCGGTGTAGTCACGAATCAGCTGCGCCGGGAAATCGGCGTAGCGCGAATGCGGGGCCAGGAACGAATCATCAAACCCACGTGTCAGCAAGGCATGAGGGTGAAGAATGTGGTGTTCGTATACGCCGGAAAGTTTTTCGGTACGGGTTTGTTTGGGGATGCCGTAGAGGATATTCAGCGCAGCTTGTACCGCCCAACAGACAAACAACGTGGACGTGACGTGATCTTTTGCCCACTCCAGTACCTGTTTGATCTGCGGCCAGTAGGCGACATCATTAAATTCTACCAGGCCCAGCGGCGCACCAGTGACAATCAGTCCGTCGAAGTTTTCCTCGCGGATATCGTCGAAGTTACAGTAGAAGTTATTCAGATGCTCAGAAGGCGTGTTACGCGACTCACGGGCATCGATCCGCAGCAGCTGAATATCCACCTGAAGCGGAGAGTTCGAAAGCAGGCGCAGGAACTGATTCTCTGTTTCGATCTTTTTCGGCATCAGATTAAGAATGAGCACCTTCAGCGGGCGAATTTCCTGACCTGTCGCGCGTGAAGTGGTCATCACAAAGACGTTTTCTTCACGTAAGAAATTGACGGCTGGTAGCTCGTCCTGCACCCGAATCGGCATAACCTTGTATCCTCACAGCATACGTATAAACGTTTAGACATCCAGACAGCCAACGATACCCAGAATTGGTGTGAATGTCGAGTCTGCAAGCTTAAGGTGAGAAAGTTTCAAGGAGAGGGAGAAAACAAAAGCAAAAAACCCCGCACCTTACGGTACGGGGTTCTTCTTATTTGATGCCTGGCAGTTCCCTACTCTCACATGGGGAGACCCCACACTACCATCGGCGCTACGGCGTTTCACTTCTGAGTTCGGCATGGGGTCAGGTGGGACCACCGCGCTAAAGCCGCCAGGCAAATTCCTGTGCTCTGTCCTGTGTCTTTTGGGCTGATACTGCGTTGGCTGCTCTCGTAAAGTCAGTCACATACCTCAGTATGCTCCTTCCTTTCCTTCGCTTGCCGCCTTGTCTCAGCGCAAAATCCTTCGGACTCTGAATCAAAGCTGAAATTCTGTCTCTTCGCCAAAACATCTTCGGCGTTGTAAGGTTAAGCCTCACGGTTCATTAGTATCGGTTAGCTCAACGCATCGCTGCGCTTACACACCCGACCTATCAACGTCATCGTCTTTAACGTTCCTTCAGGAGACTTTAAGTCTCAGGGAGAACTCATCTCGGGGCAAGTTTCGTGCTTAGATGCTTTCAGCACTTATCTCTTCCGCATTTAGCTACCGGGCAGTGCCATTGGCATGACAACCCGAACACCAGTGATGCGTCCACTCCGGTCCTCTCGTACTAGGAGCAGCCCCCCTCAATTCTCCAGCGCCCACGGCAGATAGGGACCGAACTGTCTCACGACGTTCTAAACCCAGCTCGCGTACCACTTTAAATGGCGAACAGCCATACCCTTGGGACCTACTTCAGCCCCAGGATGTGATGAGCCGACATCGAGGTGCCAAACACCGCCGTCGATATGAACTCTTGGGCGGTATCAGCCTGTTATCCCCGGAGTACCTTTTATCCGTTGAGCGATGGCCCTTCCATTCAGAACCACCGGATCACTATGACCTGCTTTCGCACCTGCTCGAGCCGTCACTCTCGCAGTCAAGCTAGCTTATGCCATTGCACTAACCTCCTGATGTCCGACCAGGATTAGCTAACCTTCGTGCTCCTCCGTTACTCTTTGGGAGGAGACCGCCCCAGTCAAACTACCCACCAGACACTGTCCGCAACCCGGATTACGGGTCTACGTTAGAACACCAGCCATTAAAGGGTGGTATTTCAAGGACGGCTCCACGCAGACTGGCGTCCACGCTTCAAAGCCTCCCACCTATCCTACACATCAAGGACCAGTGTTCAGTGTCAAGCTATAGTAAAGGTTCACGGGGTCTTTCCGTCTTGCCGCGGGTACACTGCATCTTCACAGCGAGTTCAATTTCACTGAGTCTCGGGTGGAGACAGCCTGGCCATCATTACGCCATTCGTGCAGGTCGGAACTTACCCGACAAGGAATTTCGCTACCTTAGGACCGTTATAGTTACGGCCGCCGTTTACCGGGGCTTCGATCAAGAGCTTCGCGTTACCGCTAACCCCATCAATTAACCTTCCGGCACCGGGCAGGCGTCACACCGTATACGTCCACTTTCGTGTTTGCACAGTGCTGTGTTTTTAATAAACAGTTGCAGCCAGCTGGTATCTTCGACTGATTTCAGCTCCACCCGCAGGGGCTTCACCTACATATCAGCGTGCCTTCTCCCGAAGTTACGGCACCATTTTGCCTAGTTCCTTCACCCGAGTTCTCTCAAGCGCCTTGGTATTCTCTACCTGACCACCTGTGTCGGTTTGGGGTACGATTTCGTGTTACCTGATGCTTAGAGGCTTTTCCTGGAAGCAGGGCATTTGTTACTTCAGCACCGTAGTGCCTCGTCATCACACCTCAGCGTTAAAAGGTACCGGATTTACCTGGAACCTCCGCCTACATGCTTAAACCGGGACAACCGTCGCCCGGCTAACATAGCCTTCTCCGTCCCCCCTTCGCAGTAACACCAAGTACAGGAATATTAACCTGTTTCCCATCGACTACGCCTTTCGGCCTCGCCTTAGGGGTCGACTCACCCTGCCCCGATTAACGTTGGACAGGAACCCTTGGTCTTCCGGCGAGCGGGCTTTTCACCCGCTTTATCGTTACTTATGTCAGCATTCGCACTTCTGATACCTCCAGCAGCCCTCACAGGCCACCTTCAACGGCTTACAGAACGCTCCCCTACCCAACAACACAGAGTGTCGCTGCCGCAGCTTCGGTGCATGGTTTAGCCCCGTTACATCTTCCGCGCAGGCCGACTCGACCAGTGAGCTATTACGCTTTCTTTAAATGATGGCTGCTTCTAAGCCAACATCCTGGCTGTCTGGGCCTTCCCACATCGTTTCCCACTTAACCATGACTTTGGGACCTTAGCTGGCGGTCTGGGTTGTTTCCCTCTTCACGACGGACGTTAGCACCCGCCGTGTGTCTCCCGTGATAACATTCTTCGGTATTCGTAGTTTGCATCGGGTTGGTAAGCCGGGATGGCCCCCTAGCCGAAACAGTGCTCTACCCCCGAAGATGAGTTCACGAGGCGCTACCTAAATAGCTTTCGGGGAGAACCAGCTATCTCCCGGTTTGATTGGCCTTTCACCCCCAGCCACAGGTCATCCGCTAATTTTTCAACATTAGTCGGTTCGGTCCTCCAGTTAGTGTTACCCAACCTTCAACCTGCCCATGGCTAGATCACCGGGTTTCGGGTCTATACCCTGCAACTTAACGCCCAGTTAAGACTCGGTTTCCCTTCGGCTCCCCTATACGGTTAACCTTGCTACAGAATATAAGTCGCTGACCCATTATACAAAAGGTACGCAGTCACACCCGAAGGTGCTCCCACTGCTTGTACGTACACGGTTTCAGGTTCTTTTTCACTCCCCTCGCCGGGGTTCTTTTCGCCTTTCCCTCACGGTACTGGTTCACTATCGGTCAGTCAGGAGTATTTAGCCTTGGAGGATGGTCCCCCCATATTCAGACAGGATACCACGTGTCCCGCCCTACTCTTCGAGTTCACAGCCTGTGTGTTTTCGTGTACGGGACTTTCACCCTGTACCGTGCGACTTTCCAGACGCTTCCACTAACACACAAGCTGATTCAGACTCTGGGCTGCTCCCCGTTCGCTCGCCGCTACTGGGGGAATCTCGGTTGATTTCTTTTCCTCGGGGTACTTAGATGTTTCAGTTCCCCCGGTTCGCCTCGTTAACCTATGTATTCAGTTAACGATAGTGTGACGAATCACACTGGGTTTCCCCATTCGGACATCGCCGGGTCAAGGGTTCATATCACCTCGCCGGCGCTTTTCGCAGATTAGCACGTCCTTCATCGCCTCTGACTGCCAGGGCATCCACCGTGTACGCTTAGTCGCTTAACCTCACAACCCGAAGATGTTTCACTTCTGATTGCGAAAATTTGAGAGACTCGAACACACATTAACTGTGTGTCGTTTCAATTTTCAGCTTGATCCAGATTTTTAAAGAGCAAATATCTCAAACATGACTCGCAAGTCAGTTTTGAGATATGACGGCAGGTGACTTTCACTCACGAACCAGCAAGTGGCGTCCCCTAGGGGATTCGAACCCCTGTTACCGCCGTGAAAGGGCGGTGTCCTGGGCCTCTAGACGAAGGGGACGTACAGTCTCAATCGCAAGACGCCTTGCTATTTACTTTTCATCAGACAATCTGTGTGAGCACTGCAAAGGCAGGTTCTTTAAGGTAAGGAGGTGATCCAACCGCAGGTTCCCCTACGGTTACCTTGTTACGACTTCACCCCAGTCATGAATCACAAAGTGGTAAGCGCCCTCCCGAAGGTTAAGCTACCTACTTCTTTTGCAACCCACTCCCATGGTGTGACGGGCGGTGTGTACAAGGCCCGGGAACGTATTCACCGTAGCATTCTGATCTACGATTACTAGCGATTCCGACTTCATGGAGTCGAGTTGCAGACTCCAATCCGGACTACGACGCACTTTATGAGGTCCGCTTGCTCTCGCGAGGTCGCTTCTCTTTGTATGCGCCATTGTAGCACGTGTGTAGCCCTGGTCGTAAGGGCCATGATGACTTGACGTCATCCCCACCTTCCTCCAGTTTATCACTGGCAGTCTCCTTTGAGTTCCCGGCCGGACCGCTGGCAACAAAGGATAAGGGTTGCGCTCGTTGCGGGACTTAACCCAACATTTCACAACACGAGCTGACGACAGCCATGCAGCACCTGTCTCACAGTTCCCGAAGGCACCAATCCATCTCTGGAAAGTTCTGTGGATGTCAAGACCAGGTAAGGTTCTTCGCGTTGCATCGAATTAAACCACATGCTCCACCGCTTGTGCGGGCCCCCGTCAATTCATTTGAGTTTTAACCTTGCGGCCGTACTCCCCAGGCGGTCGATTTAACGCGTTAGCTCCGGAAGCCACGCCTCAAGGGCACAACCTCCAAATCGACATCGTTTACGGCGTGGACTACCAGGGTATCTAATCCTGTTTGCTCCCCACGCTTTCGCACCTGAGCGTCAGTCTTTGTCCAGGGGGCCGCCTTCGCCACCGGTATTCCTCCAGATCTCTACGCATTTCACCGCTACACCTGGAATTCTACCCCCCTCTACAAGACTCCAGCCTGCCAGTTTCGAATGCAGTTCCCAGGTTGAGCCCGGGGATTTCACATCCGACTTGACAGACCGCCTGCGTGCGCTTTACGCCCAGTAATTCCGATTAACGCTTGCACCCTCCGTATTACCGCGGCTGCTGGCACGGAGTTAGCCGGTGCTTCTTCTGCGGGTAACGTCAATTGCTGTGGTTATTAACCACAACACCTTCCTCCCCGCTGAAAGTACTTTACAACCCGAAGGCCTTCTTCATACACGCGGCATGGCTGCATCAGGCTTGCGCCCATTGTGCAATATTCCCCACTGCTGCCTCCCGTAGGAGTCTGGACCGTGTCTCAGTTCCAGTGTGGCTGGTCATCCTCTCAGACCAGCTAGGGATCGTCGCCTAGGTGAGCCGTTACCCCACCTACTAGCTAATCCCATCTGGGCACATCTGATGGCAAGAGGCCCGAAGGTCCCCCTCTTTGGTCTTGCGACGTTATGCGGTATTAGCTACCGTTTCCAGTAGTTATCCCCCTCCATCAGGCAGTTTCCCAGACATTACTCACCCGTCCGCCACTCGTCACCCGAGAGCAAGCTCTCTGTGCTACCGTTCGACTTGCATGTGTTAGGCCTGCCGCCAGCGTTCAATCTGAGCCATGATCAAACTCTTCAATTTAAAAGTTTGATGCTCAATGAATTAAACTTCGTAATGAATTACGTGTTCACTCGTTGAGACTTGGTATTCATTTTTCGTCTTGCGACGTTAAGAATCCATGTCACTTTGAGTGCCCACACAGATTGTCTGATAAATTGTTAAAGAGCAGTTGCGACGCGCTTCAGCGCTCTGTCGCGAGGTGGCGTATATTACGCTTTCCTCTTTCAGAGTCAACCCTGAATTTCAGGATTTTTTCTCTTCAACCGACCGGGCTGTTTGTGAAGTGATTCACATCCGCCGTGTCGATGGAGGCGCATTATAGGGAGTTCTCCGCAGGCCGCAACCGCTAAATGACAGAAAAATGACTGACTGCTGCATTCCCCAGCAAAACCCCGCCTTATACCTTTTTACACACAAAGTTATCCACAGCGATGCGAAAAAGTGAAAATTCGCGAGCGTTGCGCAAACGTTTTCGTTAAAATGCTCGCGCTTAACAAGGATGCCTCGTCAGGTGTGTTAGATGAGTTTTTCGCTGGAAAATTCATCTAACGCTCTCTGTAATCGTGAAATCCAGGGGATTTACCATGCAACAACGTCGTCCAGTCCGCCGCGCTCTGCTCAGTGTTTCTGATAAAGCCGGTATCGTCGAATTCGCTCAGGCACTTTCTGCACGTGGTGTAGAGCTGCTGTCCACAGGTGGTACCGCACGCCTGTTAGCAGATAAAGGTCTGCCGGTAACCGAAGTGTCCGATTACACCGGTTTCCCGGAAATGATGGATGGACGCGTCAAAACCCTGCACCCGAAAGTCCACGGCGGCATTCTGGGTCGTCGCGGTCAGGATGATGCCATTATGGAACAGCATGATATCGCGCCCATTGATATGGTTGTCGTTAACCTTTATCCGTTCGCCCAGACCGTGGCGCGTGAAGGCTGCTCTCTGGAAGACGCCGTAGAGAATATTGATATCGGCGGACCGACGATGGTGCGCTCCGCGGCCAAGAACCATAAAGACGTGGCCATTGTGGTGAAGAGCAGCGACTACTCCGCCATTATTAATGAAATGGATGCGAACGAAGGGTCACTGACTCTGGACACCCGTTTCGACCTCGCGATTAAAGCATTCGAACACACCGCCGCGTACGACAGCATGATCGCCAACTACTTCGGTAGCCTGGTGCCGGCTTACCACGGCGAAAGCAAAGATCCTTCCGGCCGCTTCCCACGCACGCTGAACCTGAACTTCATCAAGAAGCAGGATATGCGTTATGGCGAGAACAGCCACCAGCAGGCAGCCTTCTATATAGAAGAAGAGGTAAAAGAAGCTTCTGTCGCTACCGCCCAGCAGGTTCAGGGCAAAGCGCTCTCTTATAACAATATTGCCGATACCGATGCCGCACTGGAGTGTGTGAAAGAGTTCAATGAGCCTGCCTGCGTTATTGTGAAGCACGCGAACCCCTGCGGCGTAGCGGTCAGTACCTCTATCCTGGACGCTTACGATCGCGCCTATAAAACTGACCCAACCTCTGCCTTCGGTGGCATTATCGCGTTTAACCGTGAACTGGATGCCGAAACCGCACAGGCCATTATCTCTCGTCAGTTTGTTGAAGTGATCATCGCGCCATCTGCGTCTGAAGAAGCGCTGAAAATCACCGCCGCGAAACAGAACGTGCGCGTGCTGGTTTGCGGCCAGTGGGCAGAGCGCGTGCCGGGTCTTGATTTCAAACGTGTAAATGGTGGGCTGCTGGTTCAGGATCGCGATTTGGGCATGGTGACAGCCGCTGACCTGCGCGTCGTCACCAAACGTCAGCCAACCGAACAGGAACTGCGTGATGCGCTGTTCTGCTGGAAAGTGGCGAAGTTCGTGAAATCCAACGCCATTGTCTATGCCAAAGAGAACATGACCATCGGGATAGGTGCAGGCCAGATGAGCCGCGTTTACTCTGCGAAAATTGCCGGTATCAAAGCAGGCGACGAAGGCCTGGAAGTAAAAGGTTCTGCCATGGCGTCTGACGCCTTCTTCCCGTTCCGTGACGGTATTGATGCGGCCGCCGCTGTGGGTATCACCTGTGTGATCCAGCCTGGCGGTTCTATCCGTGACGACGAAGTCATTGCCGCTGCCGACGAACACGGCATTGCGATGATCTTCACCGATATGCGTCACTTCCGTCATTAATTCCCGGAGCAGAAAATGAAAGTATTAGTGATTGGTAACGGCGGGCGCGAGCACGCGCTGGCGTGGAAAGCGGCGCAGTCTCCGCTGGTTGAAACCGTTTTTGTGGCTCCGGGTAATGCGGGTACGGCGCTGGAACCTGCGCTGCAGAACGTCGCCATCGGCGTGACCGATATCCCCGCGCTGCTGAGCTTTGCCCAGAACGAGAAAATCGATCTCACCATCGTCGGCCCGGAAGCGCCACTGGTGATTGGCGTCGTTGACGCGTTCCGTGCTGCAGGGCTGAAAATCTTCGGTCCGACGGAAGGCGCTGCACAACTGGAAGGGTCTAAAGTCTTTACCAAGGATTTCCTTGCGCGTCATAACATCCCGACGGCGGAATACCAGAACTTCACCGAAGTCGAGCCCGCGCTGGCTTACTTACGTGAAAAAGGCGCGCCGATTGTGATCAAAGCCGACGGTCTGGCTGCCGGTAAAGGTGTTATCGTCGCGATGACGCTCGAAGAAGCCGAAGCAGCCGTACAGGATATGCTGGCAGGCAATGCCTTTGGCGACGCGGGCCACCGCATCGTGATCGAAGAGTTCCTTGATGGCGAAGAGGCGAGCTTTATTGTAATGGTGGATGGCGAACACGTTCTGCCGATGGCCACCAGCCAGGACCATAAGCGCGTGGGCAATGCGGATACCGGGCCGAATACCGGTGGTATGGGCGCTTACTCTCCTGCCCCTGTGGTGACGGATGAAGTGCATCAGCGCACCATGGACCGTATCATCTGGCCAACCGTAAAAGGAATGGCTGCCGAGGGTAACACTTACACCGGTTTCCTCTATGCGGGCCTGATGATTGACAAGCAGGGCAATCCGAAGGTGATCGAATTTAACTGCCGCTTCGGCGATCCAGAAACTCAGCCAATCATGCTGCGCATGAAATCTGACCTGGTGGAGCTGTGCCTGGCCGCATGCGACGGCAAGCTGGATGAGAAAACCTCAGAGTGGGACGAACGCGCGTCTCTGGGCGTGGTGATTGCTGCGGGCGGTTATCCTGGCCACTACAACACCGGAGATGAGATCCATGGCCTGCCACTGGAAGAAACCAAAGGTGCCAAGGTGTTCCACGCCGGAACGAAACTGGCTGACGACGATCGCGTACTGACCAATGGTGGTCGCGTACTGTGTGCCACCGCGCTGGGTCATACCGTTGCCGAAGCGCAGAAGCGCGCCTATGCGCTGATGGCGGATATCCACTGGAACGGTAGCTTTAGCCGTCAGGATATCGGTTATCGTGCGATTGCACGTGAGCAGGGGGAGTAATCCCCCCTCATCCTAACCCTCTCCCTGAAGGGAGAGGGGATTTACGTCAAAAACTCTTTTCTGTCGGCTGCCAGGTGCAGAAATCTTCGTTCGCCACCAGCAACAGCTGAGAGCCTTCAGGCGCTTCAAGCCACGCCACACTCACTTCCATCGATGAATGACGCTGACGGCGCTGAATATGTTCGGTTGCCCAGGATTCAAGATCAGGTTTGACTGTCTGCCCTTCGCAGGTAGTGACCGTACCATCGGTATGCCAGCGCCCCTGACGCAGCACCACGCGTCCCTGACGCAGCGCATCACTGGTCTGGCG
The DNA here is from genome assembly GCF_050031465.1 of Enterobacter cloacae complex sp. 277I4. NCBI lineage: Bacteria > Pseudomonadati > Pseudomonadota > Gammaproteobacteria > Enterobacterales > Enterobacteriaceae > Enterobacter > Enterobacter cloacae complex sp. 277I4. The sequence goes on along the minus strand of NZ_JBLGWC010000001.1, from coordinate 264,315 downwards.
GATTTGTCCGGCACGATAACGATAGAGAGCAACCTGATCGCTGGAGAGTTGCTGTTTTTGACCGTTGACTTCACGCTGCATAAAGCTCAGCTCGCCGTGGTCATCAAACCGCACTTTTACATGTTCGGGGGTTTTGCCGTAGATATTGAGTTCTATGAATGACAGGTCGTCTCCCTGCCAGCGATACTCTGCGGTCGATGTATTGCCGTTATGCCACGGGCTAAAAGCGGAAAGCAGATGCACTTCACCGCCAGAATCTTTACGCCAGATCCTCACCGCTCCCTGGTTGTCAGCGTAACCGCTGGCGGTAAACGGTGGTAAAGAGGTGTCATGGCTACAGGCGGAAAGCAGTAACACGCCCGCCAGCGCGAGCGCGCCACGCCAGAATGACAAAAGGGGCGTTGCCGCCCCTTCGTTAAAACTGTTCACTGCCACGCGTCTTACTTAACTGCGTCTTTCAGTGCTTTACCAGAAACAAATGCCGGCACGTTAGCTGCGGCGATTTTGATTTCTTTACCGGTCTGCGGGTTGCGGCCAGTACGCTCAGCGCGGTGGTTCACTTTGAAGGTACCGAAACCAACCAGTTGTACAGCATCGCCTTCTTTCAGAGACTCAGTAATAGCAGCCAGGGTAGATTCCAGAGCAGCTTTAGCCTGCACTTTAGACAGATCAGCCTTGTCCGCAATTACATCAATCAGTTGAGTCTTGTTCATAAGTTATCCTTTCAATGTGTTTATCGCTTGCTAAGCATCGAGTGCGACGAAAATGCCAAAATAGCACTCTCCTGCATACACGCACCGATAGCCACTTTTTTTCGCCCCCCAAATGTAGACCAGACGGGGGGCAGAAGGGAAGAGTCGAGGTGCGACAAAACAGGCGTTAAATCACGTTTTGTTGTCTCATTGGTTAAAAATTATACCAATATTACTCTCGCCGGCCTCACGCAAGTCCGCACGCAGCCCTTTTATCAGCTCAATATCGCGTTCTTCACACTCTGCCAGCAGGCGGAAAATCTCCCACTGAATATCCCATTCCTGTTCAACCGCAGGGTTAGCCCGCAGTTCTTCGTCGGTCATTTCACGGCCTGCCTGGGTCATTTCCAGCATCGCTACGGTCGTAATGGATGCCTTACTGACTTCAATAGCGTGCTCCAGCGTTTCACCGCTCAGACGAGAGTGAATCAGTTCGCTTAACGCTACGCAGGCATCAATTGCCGGATAGACACCGTACAGATCAAAATCATCCGCCACCGGAATAGCCTCTTCGAGCTTTTCCAGCTGAGAGTCGAAGTTCACCTTTGCGTCTTTGACCGTCAGCGTTTCCCAGATGAGGTCGAGGATCCGGCGATAAATATGGCCATCACCAAACTCCGTCTGCTTGCAGAACGCGGCGTAGTTCGGATACATGCGCTCGCACAGGCAAGCCATAAAGGTGACGTGCTGCCAGCTTTCCAGCTTCTCAAGGCGCAGGTGAATCGGGTTTTGTAGCATGATGAGATCTCGAATCGAAAATTAGCCGCAGTTTACCTGATTCATCACTGAATTTCCTGCCAACGAACAAAAGCCGGACGAGCAGAGGCCACCGCATCTGCCCAGCGCGTGGGCTCAGGTAAACGGTAACCCTTCATACAACGCTGCACCCAAGCCAGGGCGCTGTCCATGCTCACACGGTGCCCGGTTGCGATAAACAGCGGGTTACAGCGCGCTTTACTGCGCCAGACCCATGCCAGTTGCTCACCCTTATCGATAAGCGGCGCCAGCGCGCCCGGCTCGGCGGAGAGCGGCTCAAATGCACCGCACAGGCGTTTTTTGGCCACACCGATGGTGGGTACATCCACCAGCAGACCAAAGTGGCTGGCAACGCCTAAGCGACGCGGGTGAGAGATACCGTGTCCATCAACAAACAGCAGATCGGGTTTTTGTGAGAGTTGCTCCCACGCTGCGAGCAGCGCGGGGTATTCACGGAAGGAGAGAAAGCCCGGTATGTACGGCATGGTGGTGGCGATACGCGCCACTTTGTACTCCACCAGCTCAAGTGAGGGATACTTCAGCAGCACCATCGCCGCCCGCGTCACTTCACCGCCCTGCTCAAACCCGACATCCGCACCGCCTATATACTGCGGGGGATCCTTATCCAGACGATCCTCGCGGACCACGGATGAAGCCAGTTCTATCTGTTGAGCGCGTAATGACGCGAGATCCATAACCACTCCTTATTTGTGATATTGCGCAGAAAGTCGGTGCACCGCCTCCACAAACGCGCCAGCGTGCTCTGGCGGAACGTCCTGATGGATACCGTGCCCGAGGTTAAACACGTGCCCTTCCCCCTGGCCAAAGCCAGCCAGAATAGACGCCACCTCTTCTTCAATACGGGCAGGCTGCGCGTAGAGCATGGACGGATCCATATTGCCCTGCAGCGCCACTTTGTCACCCACGCGACGGCGCGCGTCGGCGATATCGGTGGTCCAGTCGAGACCCAGCGCATCGCAGCCGGTCGCCGCCATGGCTTCCAGCCACTGACCGCCGCCTTTGGTGAACAGCGTGACCGGCACACGGCGGCCTTCATTTTCACGCAGCAGGCCATCAACGATTTTGTGCATGTAGTAGAGCGAAAATTGCTGATAATCGCGCCCGGTCAGCACACCGCCCCAGGTATCGAAAATCATCACCGACTGCGCACCCGCTTTGATCTGCGCGTTCAGATAGAGGGTGACGCTTTTCGCCAGCTTATCGAGTAGCGCATGCAGGGCCAGCGGCTCTGCATACATCATCTTTTTGATCACGGTAAAGGCTTTACTGCTGCCGCCTTCAACCATATAAGTCGCCAGCGTCCACGGACTGCCGGAGAAGCCAATCAGCGGGACTTCGCCTTTCAGTTCACGACGAATGGTGCGCACGGCATTCATCACATAGCCCAGCTCCTGTTCAGGATCGGGAACGGGCAGCTTATCAACGTCCGCTTTGCTTTTGATTGGGGAAGTGAAACGCGGGCCTTCGCCGGTTTCGAAATAGAGCCCAAGGCCCATCGCATCCGGAATGGTCAGAATGTCCGAAAAGAGAATGGCGGCATCCAGCGGGAAGCGGCGCAGCGGCTGGAGCGTGACTTCACACGCCAGCTCGGCATTTTTGCACAGCGACATAAAATCGCCCGCCTGCGCACGCGTGGCTTTGTACTCTGGCAAATAGCGTCCCGCCTGGCGCATCATCCACACCGGGGTGACATCAACGGGCTGGCGCAGCAGCGCACGCAGATAACGATCGTTTTTCAGTTCGGTCATTTTTGCAGTTCCTTAAGCGTCATGGCCTCAGTGTAACATGTCACTCAGCATCAGCCCGACACATTGCTACGGTATCTTCTATCAGCCGACGGGCGACGGTGCCTGGGGGTGGCAGCAGCGGCAAATCGTCATAACGATACCAGTTCGCCTCCAGCAACTCTTTCTGGTCGATGACAATCTCGCCGCTGTCATAATCGGCCATAAAGGCCGTCATCAGCGACTGCGGGAACGGCCACGGCTGCGAGGTAACATAGCGCAGGTTTTTAACCTTAATCCCGCTCTCTTCCATCACTTCCCGCGCCACCGCCTGTTCCAGCGTTTCGCCCACCTCGACGAACCCGGCCAGCACGGTATGAATGCCGTTGCGGTGGCGGGTGTGCTGCGCCAGCAGGATGGAATCGTCACGACGGATAGCGACGATAATGCACGGCGCAATTTGCGGGTAGTAGCGCTCACGGCAGTGGCTGCAGAGCATCGCCCACTCGGTTTTACTGGGGTGCATGGTGTGACCACAGTAGCCGCAGTACTTATGCGAACGGTAAAACTCAGCCAGCTGCACACCCCGGCCCGCCAGCTGGAACAAACCCACATCCTGATCCAGCACCTGACGAACCGATCCCATGTCATTGCGGCGTGGCTGTTGGATCAACCACACGGGTTCACCCTGCCATTCCCCGATCTTCAGCGCGGGCAGGCCGACAAGATCAAATTTTTCTGCTGCGCCATAGGGTATTTCCCCGGCAGGCAACCATAATTTTTGTTCGTGACTGACGATCCACCAACCCAGATCTGATTTTTCAATAATACGATCCATATCTATTGCACTACCTTCGCTTCACTGACATGTTGTTAGCATTGTGGTTACATTTTGGATAAGCAGATTCAATTCTCAACCTTGCGGAGTCAACCATGTTAAACCAGCTAGAGAGCCTGACTGAGCGCGTTAGAGGAAGTAACAAACTGGTGGATCGCTGGCTACATGTGCGCAAGCATCTACTCGTGGCTTATTACAATCTGGTCGGTATTAAGCCTGGCAAAGAATCGTTTATGCGGTTGAATGAAAAAGCGCTGGATGATTTTTGTCAGAGCCTGGTCGACTATCTGTCCGACGGCCATTTCAATATTTATGAACGCATTATCCGCGAAATGGAAGGGACTACACCGTATTTAGCAGCCAGCAAACTCTATCCGCTGCTGGAAGCTAACACCCAGCAGATCATGGATTACTACGATTCCACGCTTGAGAACGCTATCGATCACGATAACTATCTTGAGTTTCAGCAGGCGCTTTCCGACCTCGGCGAAGCGCTGGAAGAGCGATTCACGCTGGAAGATAAGCTGATCGCCCTCGCCCTGGATCACGGCCTGGATGTGAGCCACGAAGATAACGTCGCGCGACCTGCTTGAGTTCTTAATCGTTAACGAGTAATTTACAACCATTCGCCCCTCTGCGGAGGGGGATTTTTCTTGTCGGAGTGCCCAGTGTGCAAGCACGGGCTGAGACCGTTAATTCGGGATCCGCGGAACCTGATCAGGCTAATACCTGCGAAGGGAACAAGAGTCACACTGCTGTTGTATCGCCCCCAGGGCGATCCTCTCTTGCTTCATCCGTCGTCTGACAAGCCATGTCCTTCACTTTTGGAATGAGCTATGTCTACAACAAAACTGACCCGCCGCGAACAGCGCGCACAAGCCCAACACTTCATCGACACTCTGGAAGGCACCGCTTTCCCGAACTCAAAACGCATTTACATCACCGGTTCACAGGCGGATATCCGCGTGCCAATGCGTGAAATCCAGCTTAGCCCGACCCTTATCGGTGGCAGCAAAGCGCACCCGCAGTATGAAGATAACGAAGCCGTTCCGGTGTATGACACTTCCGGTCCGTACGGCGATCCTGCGGTTGCCATTAACGTTCAGCAGGGGCTGGCGAAATTGCGCCAGCCGTGGATTGACGCGCGTAACGACTGCGAAGAGCTCTCTGACCGCAGCTCGGCGTACACCAAAGCGCGTCTGGCCGACGATGGTCTTGATGAGCTGCGCTTCGCCGGGTTGCTGACGCCGAAACGCGCGAAAGCGGGTAAATGCGTTACCCAGCTGCACTATGCCCGCCAGGGCATCGTTACGCCGGAGATGGAGTTTATCGCCATTCGTGAAAACATGGGTCGCGAGCGTATCCGCAGCGAGGTGTTACGCCACCAGCATCCGGGAGAAGGCTTCGGGGCACGTTTGCCGGAAAACATCACGCCGGAGTTTGTGCGTGATGAAGTGGCCGCTGGCCGTGCGATTATCCCTGCCAACATCAATCACCCGGAATCTGAACCAATGATCATTGGCCGCAACTTCCTGGTGAAGGTCAACGCCAATATCGGCAACTCGGCCGTGACCTCCTCCATCGAAGAAGAGGTGGAAAAACTGGTCTGGTCGACACGCTGGGGCGCGGACACGGTGATGGATCTCTCCACCGGGCGTTACATCCACGAAACCCGCGAGTGGATCCTGCGCAATAGCCCGGTGCCTATCGGAACGGTGCCCGTTTATCAGGCACTGGAGAAGGTGAACGGTATTGCCGAAGACCTTACCTGGGAAGCCTTCCGCGACACGTTGCTGGAGCAGGCCGAGCAGGGAGTCGACTACTTCACCATTCACGCGGGCGTGCTGCTGCGCTACGTGCCGATGACGGCGAAGCGTCTGACCGGTATTGTCTCGCGCGGCGGCTCTATCATGGCCAAATGGTGCCTGTCGCACCATAAAGAAAACTTCCTCTACGAACACTTCCGCGAGATCTGTGAAATCTGTGCCGCGTACGATGTCTCCCTGTCGCTGGGCGACGGCCTGCGTCCGGGCTCCATTCGTGATGCCAACGACGAAGCGCAGTTTGCCGAACTGCATACCCTGGGTGAGCTGACCAAAATCGCCTGGGAGTATGACGTGCAGGTGATGATTGAAGGCCCGGGACACGTGCCAATGCAGATGATCCGCCGCAACATGACCGAAGAGCTGGAGCACTGCCACGAAGCGCCATTCTATACCCTGGGGCCGTTGACCACGGATATCGCTCCGGGCTATGACCACTTCACCTCCGGGATTGGTGCGGCGATGATCGGCTGGTTCGGCTGCGCCATGCTCTGCTATGTGACGCCGAAAGAGCACCTCGGCCTGCCCAACAAAGAGGATGTGAAGCAGGGGCTGATCACCTACAAAATCGCCGCCCACGCCGCGGATCTGGCCAAAGGCCACCCTGGCGCGCAAATCCGCGACAACGCTATGTCGAAGGCGCGCTTTGAATTCCGCTGGGAAGACCAGTTCAACCTGGCGCTCGATCCTTTCACTGCCCGCGCGTATCACGATGAAACCCTGCCGCAGGAGTCGGGTAAAGTGGCGCACTTCTGCTCCATGTGCGGGCCAAAATTCTGCTCGATGAAAATCAGCCAGGAAGTCCGTGACTACGCCGCCACGCAAACCATTGAAGTGGGTATGGCGGATATGTCAGAAACCTTCCGGGCGAAGGGCGGCGAAATCTACCTCAAAAAAGAGGAGGCGTAATGTATCAGCCTGATTTCCCCTCCGTTCCCTTCCGTTTAGGGCTCTATCCGGTGGTGGACAGCGTAGCGTGGATCGAACGCCTGCTGGCGTGCGGCGTTCGCACAATCCAGCTGCGCATCAAGGATAAACGTGATGACGAGGTGGAGGCCGATGTGGTTGCCGCCATCGCGCTGGGGCGTCGCTACGACGCGCGCCTGTTTATCAACGACTACTGGCGACTGGCCGTTAAGCACCAGGCGTACGGTGTGCATCTGGGTCAGGAGGACCTGGAAACAACGGACCTGAGCGCTATCCGGGACGCTGGATTAAGACTGGGGGTGTCAACACACGACGACATGGAGATCGACGTGGCGCTGGCGGCTCGCCCTTCGTACATCGCACTTGGCCATGTTTTTCCGACGCAGACCAAACAGATGCCCTCTGCCCCACAGGGGCTGACGCAGCTGGCGGCGCACGTTAAACGCCTTGCCGATTACCCTACCGTCGCGATCGGTGGGATCAGCCTGGAACGCGCTCCTGCCGTGCTGGATACCGGTGTCGGCAGTATCGCTGTCGTCAGCGCCATTACCCAGGCGGCAGACTGGCAGGCCGCCACCGCACAGCTGTTAAAGCTGGCAGGAGCAGGCGATGAATGATCGTGATTTTATGCGCTACAGCCGCCAGATCCTGCTGGAGGATATCGCCATTGACGGGCAGCAAAAGCTGCTCGCCAGCCGGGTCCTGATTGTTGGTCTGGGCGGATTAGGCGCTCCTGCCGCGCTCTATCTGGCAGGCGCGGGCGTGGGCACGCTGGTTCTGGCCGATGATGACGAGGTACATATCAGTAACCTGCAGCGACAAATCCTCTTCACCACGGAGGATGTTAACCAGCCCAAAGCGCAAATCACCCGCAAAAGGCTGAAGCAGTTAAACCCGGACATCACGCTCATCGCGCACCAGGAGCGACTCCACGGCGACACTCTGCAGCGCGAAGTCGCCCTTGCTGATGCGGTGCTGGACTGCACCGACAATATGGCGACCCGCCAGGCCATTAACGCCGCCTGCGTGGCACAGAATACGCCGCTTATCACCGCCAGTGCGGTCGGTTTCGGCGGGCAGATGATGGTGCTGACCCCGCCCTGGGCGCAGGGCTGTTATCGCTGCCTGTGGCCGGATGATGCCGAGCCGGAGCGCAACTGCCGCACCGCGGGCATACTGGGCCCGGTGGTAGGCGTGATGGGGACCCTGCAGGCGCTGGAAGCCATTAAATTGCTCAGCGGTATGGAAACAGAGCGCAATACGCTGCGGCTGTTTGATGCCCGCTCCAGCGGCTGGCGTCATCTGGCACTGCACCGCGCCAGCCACTGTCCGGTGTGCGGAGGCCGCAATGCGCATTCTGTTTAATGATGAGCCGATGAAATGCGATGACGGTCTCACCGTTGCCGCGCTGCTCGAGAAGCTGCGCCAGCTCAAGCCGGGAACGGCGCTGGCGCTTAATCAACAGATCCTGCCGCGTGAGCAGTGGGAACATCAGCAGGTGAGCGAAGGCGACCAGATCCTGCTGTTTCAGGTTATCGCCGGGGGCTGAGATGTTACGTATTGCTGATAAAGTCTTTGATTCACATCTGTTTACCGGGACCGGAAAATTCGCCTCGCCGCAGCTGATGGTGGATGCCATCCGTGAAAGCGGCAGCCAGCTGGTGACGCTGGCGCTCAAGCGCGTCGATCTGCGCCATCACAGCGACGCCATTCTGGCACCATTGCTGGATGCTGGCGTTACCCTGCTGCCCAATACCTCCGGAGCGAAAACGGCTGAAGAAGCGATTTTTGCGGCTCAGCTGGCTCGTGAAGCGCTGGGTACCCACTGGCTGAAACTGGAAATACATCCGGATGCGCGCTGGCTGTTGCCCGACCCCATCGAAACGTTAAAAGCGGCCGAAAAGCTGGTGCAGCAAGGCTTTACCGTTCTGCCCTACTGCGGGGCCGATCCCGTGCTGTGTAAACGGCTGGAAGAGGTCGGCTGCGCTGCCGTCATGCCGCTGGGCGCTCCAATTGGTTCTAATCAGGGCCTGGAGACCCGCGCCATGCTGGAGATCATCATTGAGCAAGCCACCGTGCCGGTGGTGGTGGATGCAGGCATTGGCGTGCCCAGCCATGCCGCCCAGGCGCTGGAGATGGGAGCAAGTGCCGTGCTGGTGAACACGGCCATTGCGGTCGCCGACGACCCCATCAGGATGGCCCGTGCGTTCCGCATGGCCGTGGAGGCTGGCTTGCTGGCACGAGAGTCTGGCCCGGGAACGCGCAGTTTTCAGGCACAGGCCACCAGCCCGTTGACCGGCTTTCTGGAGGCGCTCTCATGACCACCTTTACCGACCGCTGGCGGCAGCTTAACTGGGACGATATTGCCCTGCGTATCAACAGTAAAACGCAGGCTGACGTGGAGCGCGCCTTACAAGCCCGTCACCTGTCCCGCGACGATATGATGGCCCTGCTCTCTCCGGCGGCGAGCACCTTTCTTGAGCCGATGGCCCAGCGCGCTCAGAGGCTCACCCGCCAGCGTTTTGGCAACACGGTGAGCTTTTACGTACCGCTCTATCTCTCTAACCTGTGCGCGAATGACTGCACCTACTGCGGCTTCTCCATGAGCAACCGCATCAAGCGGAAAACACTCGATGAGAGTGAAATCGCCCGTGAGTGTGCCGCCATCCGTGAAATGGGTTTTGAGCATCTCCTGCTGGTCACGGGTGAACATCAGAGCAAAGTCGGGATGGACTATTTTCGACAGCACTTTCCGGCCATTCGCCGTCAGTTCGCGTCGCTACAGATGGAGGTTCAACCCCTGTCGCAGGAGGAATACGCGGAGCTTAAAACCCTCGGGCTGGACGGAGTGATGGTGTATCAGGAAACCTACCACGAGGCGACGTATGCCCGGCATCACCTGAAGGGAAAGAAACAGGATTTCTTCTTCCGGCTGGAGACCCCGGACAGACTGGGCCGGGCCGGGATCGACAAAATCGGTCTGGGTGCGCTGATTGGGCTATCAGATAGCTGGCGAGTGGATTGCTACATGGTAGCGGAACACCTGCTATGGCTGCAGCAGCACTACTGGCAAAGCCGTTACTCCATCTCTTTCCCACGCTTGCGGCCATGTACGGGAGGTGTTGAACCCGCCTCGGTAATGGACGAACGTCAGCTGGTCCAGGCCATCTGTGCGTTTCGCCTGCTTGCCCCGGAGGTTGAATTATCCCTCTCGACGCGTGAATCTCCTGAGTTTCGTGACCGCGTGATCCCGCTTGCGATTAACAACGTCAGTGCGTTCTCCAAAACGCAGCCAGGGGGCTACGCCGACGACCATCCGGAGCTGGAACAATTTGCGCCACATGATGGTCGACGGCCAGAAGCAGTTGCCGCCGCCCTGACCGCGCAGGGGTTACAACCGGTCTGGAAAGACTGGGATAGTTGGCTGGGAAGAGCCTCGCAAATGCGTTGAAACGCACTGCAAGCCGTTAAAAAATTGTCGAGGCGCTCTGGAGAGTCACAACCGGACGATTGTCATCTATCGTCCGGTTTTTTATTGTCATGCCGTCAGCAACGGAAGCTGACCAGGGCGAAAAGCTTCTTCCTCGTTTCGCCCTGCCTCTGATTCATTGCACACGCCGCCCGCCAGTGAATGAGTATTTTCTTAATGGTTCTTAAGATAAATCATCTCATCTGAAACTGTGTTCCGTATAATTCACAGCTAACCGCAGGACAGCGACTATGCTGAGAGGATATCGGCAGACGAAAAACTCACCATCAGGATTGATGTACAACTCATGGCACTTCACAGCAGAAAGCTCTCTTTTACCCGACCCATTATGCTCAGCTTTGCGGGGATCCTGTGCAGTTTTGCGCTGATCGCGGTCGTGGTTACCCTTTCACAACAAAAAGATTTTCTTGAGGATTATCATAAGATTAATGGTAACTTCACCCACAACCTGGCGGTGAACTACACCGAATCTATCCTGCGTGAAAACGACTATATCCTTGGGCGTTCGGCGCTCTATTTTTCACGCAACGACACGCTGAACGAGATGCTGAACGTCAATCCGTCGCAGGGTTTACAGATGTTGATGCATCTACAGAACCTGATGCCGACCGTCTCTTCCATTTCTCTGACAGACACCCAGGGCCGTTATCTGCGCGCGCCGGAGGTACTTCCCACGGAAAAGAGCAAAACCTTCGATCCCCGGACGCGTCCATGGTTCATCGCCCAGGCGGAAGCCAGCATCTTCAGCCACTATACCCGCCCTTACATGGACTATTTTACCGGGCATCCCACGGTCACTCTTTATAAGCCGTTGATTTCTCCGGAAGGACGGCTCAAGGGTACAATAGCATTTCATCTCGATTTGACCTCCATGGGGTTTACCCTTCGTCAGATGGTAGCGCCTGTACAAGGGGAATTCTTTGTTGTCGAACGCGACGGTGCCGTGGTGCTTCATCCTGATCCGGGCGCACTCTTCAAGCAGTACGTGAGCGAAGCGCTGATGGACAAAATGACCAGCGGCGAAGGCCATCTGTATGATAAAAAAACCAAAGCCTGGTATTACTACTACTCCTTCACCAACCCGGACTGGTTTGTCATCTACCGGGTTTCGGGCGCAACGCTCACCGACATTACCCGCCATGAGACCACTATCGTCGGCTGGGGTTTTGCGCTGGCGGCCATCATTATCATCCTCTTCGGTCTGTACCTGCGCCATGAGTCGCGTACCGTGCTGATGACGATTATCAACGCCATCAAAACCGGCGACGTCAACCAGGCTCCGCGTCTGGAAGCGATGCTTAGCCATACCATCCAGTCCAATAAAGCGCGTGAGATGGCCTATGTGCGCCAGGCCACCCATGATGCACTCACCGGCTGCAAAAACCGCCGGGCATTTGATAGCGATGTAGATGAGCTACTCAGTGCCCACCAGCCTTTCGCCCTGGCGCTGATTGACATCGATAACTTCAAATCGATTAACGACACCTGGGGTCACCTGAGCGGTGATATCGTCCTGCGTAACGTGGCGCGTGAAGGGATCCAGATAATGCAGCCGCATAACGTCTCGGTTTACCGCTACGGTGGAGAAGAGTTCGCAGTGATTTTCCAGGCTGACCAGATCGCTAGCGCATTCTCGTTACTGGACGCGTGGCGTACCGCCGTTGAAAAACGCGTATGGCGGGAAGAAAATCTGCGGGTAACGTTCAGTGCCGGTCTGGGAGAATGGCATTTCGAACCGCTGGAGGAGCTGGTGGGGAGCGTAGATAACGCCCTCTACAGCGCGAAACAGCAGGGAAAAAACCGCATTATTCGAACGTCCGTCGGCTGATTTTCGCTGCCCGGCGCAAAATTGTAACCGGTTTCAGAAAAATGCCGATTTCTTTGTGATGCCTGACACACAATCACGGTAAAGCGGTTGTTGAAGCAGTCTGCACGGGATAATTATCAATAAACACATGTAGATCGAGGCTGATTATGAAGAACATCGTTTTATGCTGTGCAGCGGGAATGTCAACGAGCATGCTGGTTCAACGTATGAAAGACGCCGCGCAGAAAAAAGGGGTTGAAGTCACCATTAAAGCCGTTCCGGTCGCGGAATTTAAAGACAACATCGCGACGGCCGACATCGTATTACTGGGGCCACAGGTTAAATACGAGCAGGCGAAACTTCAGGCCCAGGCCGAGCCGCTGGGTAAAAAGGTCGCGGTGATCGACATGATGGATTACGGCATGATGAAAGGTGATGCCGTACTGGAAAAAGCGCTCAAACTGCTGGAGTCATAATGGAAGACTTAGAAACGACAATCATGGAATTGCTGGTCAACGCGGGTGCGGCGCGCAGTGCTGCCCTGACGGCATTACAGATGGCGCGTAAAGGTGACTTTGACGGGGCCGAAAAGGCGATGGAAGAGTCGCGCGAGTATGTGAAGCATGCGCACACCATTCAGACACAGCTTATTGGTCTTGATGAAGGCACCGGGAAGCTTCCGGTTAACCTGATTACCGTCCATTCTCAGGATCACCTGATGAACGCGATGGTCATCCAGGATCTGGCGGGCGATATGATTGAGCTTTATCGACGCATCCCGTTGCTAAATTAAAAGCTACAGCTGTAAAAAAACCCGCCGAGGCGGGTTTTTTATTTACGGCATTAACGATTACTCGTTGTCGGAACCGCCCAGACCTGCGTTCAGCAGCTCTGCCAGGCTCGCGGATGCATCTTCAGCAGTCACCTGCGGTGCAGCTGGCAGTTCGCCTGCAGCACGACGACGCATACGATCCTGATGGTACGCATAACCTGTACCCGCTGGGATCAGACGACCCACGATAACGTTCTCTTTCAGACCGCGCAGTTCATCACGTTTACCTGCAACAGCGGCTTCGGTCAGGACACGAGTGGTTTCCTGGAACGATGCTGCAGAGATGAAGGACTCGGTTGCCAGAGACGCTTTGGTGATACCCAGCAGATCGCGCGAGAAGGTCGCACCGATTTTGCCGTTCGCTTCCAGTTCGCGGTTAGCGATCTTGACGCGTGAGTACTCAACCTGCTCGCCTTCCAGGAACTCGGAGCTGCCCGCGTTCTCGATGGTCGCTTTACGCAGCATCTGACGAACGATAACTTCGATATGTTTATCGTTAATCTTAACGCCCTGCAGACGGTATACGTCCTGTACTTCGTTAACAATGTAACGCGTAACAGCATGCACACCACGCAGACGCAGGATGTCGTGCGGCGCTTCTGGACCGTCGGAAACCACGTCACCACGTTCTACGCGTTCACCTTCGAACACGTTGAGCTGACGCCACTTAGGAATCATCTCTTCGTACGGCTCGCTGCCATCTACCGGGGTGATAACCAGACGGCGTTTACCTTTGGTCTCTTTACCGAAGGAGATGATACCGCTGATTTCAGCCAGGATTGCCGGCTCTTTCGGACGACGTGCTTCGAACAGGTCCGCAACGCGTGGCAGACCACCGGTGATGTCCTTGGTACCGCCGGATTCCTGAGGAATACGCGCCAGGGTGTCACCAGAGCTGATCTGTACGCCATCTTCCAGCTGTACAATCGCTTTACCAGGCAGGAAGTACTGCGCAGGCATATCGGTACCTGGGATCAGAACGTCGTTACCCTGAGCATCAACGATTTTCAGTGCAGGACGCAGATCTTTACCGCCGGTAGTACGTTCAGCAGAATCCAGAACTACCAGAGAAGACAGACCGGTCAGCTCGTCAGTCTGACGAGTAATGGTCTGGCCGTCGATCATGTCAGTGAAGCGGATGAAACCACTCACTTCGGTGATAACTGGCATGGTGTGTGGATCCCAGTTTGCAACGGTTTCACCGCCGGCAACCTGCTCGCCATCACCTTTCGCCATAACAGCACCGTAAGGCACTTTATAGCTCTCTTTGGTACGACCGAATTCGTCGATCAGCTTCAGTTCGGTGTTACGAGAAGTGATAACCAGTTTACCGCTGGAGTTCACAACCGATTTCGCGTTGCTGAGCTTGATGCTACCTTTGTTTTTCACCTGGATGCTGGATTCAGCAGCCGCACGAGATGCCGCACCACCGATGTGGAACGTACGCATCGTCAGCTGTGTACCCGGCTCACCGATGGACTGTGCCGCGATAACGCCGATGGCTTCACCTTTGTTGATGATGTGGCCACGTGCCAGGTCACGACCGTAGCAGTGCGCACATACACCAAAGTCGGTGTCACAGGATACAACGGAACGCACTTTCACGGAGTCAACAGAGTTCGCTTCCAGCAGGTCACACCACTGTTCGTGCAGCAGCGTGTTGCGTGGAACCAGAATGTCTGCGGTACCCGGCTTCAGAATGTCTTCCGCGGTAACACGACCCAGTACGCGATCGCGCAGTGGCTCTTTAACATCACCACCCTCGATAACCGGGGTCATGGTGATACCTTCAAGGGTGCCACAATCGTCTTCGGTCACCACCAGATCCTGCGCAACGTCAACCAGACGACGCGTCAGATAACCGGAGTTCGCTGTTTTCAGTGCGGTATCCGCCAGACCTTTACGTGCACCGTGCGTGGAGATGAAGTACTGGAGTACGTTCAGACCTTCACGGAAGTTCGCGGTGATTGGCGTTTCGATGATGGAGCCATCTGGCTTCGCCATCAGACCACGCATACCTGCCAGCTGACGAATCTGTGCTGCAGAACCACGCGCACCGGAGTCGGCCATCATGTAGATACTGTTGAAGGAAACCTGCTGCTCTTCTACGCCGTCACGGTTAATCACGGTTTCGGTTTGCAGGTTATCCATCATCGCTTTGGATACACGATCGTTCGCCGCAGCCCAGATATCGATAACTTTGTTGTAGCGTTCGCCCGCGGTTACCAGACCAGACTGGAACTGCTCCTGGATTTCCGCAACTTCAGCTTCTGCTTCAGAGATGATCTCGTGTTTCTTCTCTGGGATGACCATGTCATCGATACCAACAGATGCACCTGAACGCGCTGCATAAGCAAAGCCGGTGTACATTGTCTGGTCAGCGAAGATAACAGTCGGCTTCAGACCCAGAATGCGGTAACAGGTGTTCAGCATTTTGGAGATCGCTTTCTTACCCAGCGCCTGGTTGACGATGGAGAAAGGCAGACCTTTCGGTACGATCATCCACAGAATGGCACGGCCGATAGTCGTGTCTTTCAGGCTGGTTTTCGCAACGAATTCGCCGTTAGCATCTTTTTCGTATTCAGTGATACGCACTTTAACGCGCGCATGCAGAGAGGCCAGGCCAGCGCGATAAATACGCTCAGCTTCTTTCGGGCCAGTCAGCACCATGCCTTCGCCTTTAGCGTTAACACAGTCACGGGTCATGTAGTACAGACCCAATACAACGTCCTGAGAAGGAACGATGATTGGCTCGCCGTTCGCAGGAGACAGGATGTTGTTGGTAGACATCATCAGCGCACGCGCTTCGAGCTGGGCTTCCAGCGTCAGCGGTACGTGAACAGCCATCTGGTCACCATCGAAGTCGGCGTTATACGCCGCACAAACCAGTGGGTGCAGCTGAATAGCTTTACCTTCGATCAGGACTGGCTCAAATGCCTGGATACCCAGACGGTGCAGAGTTGGTGCACGGTTCAGCAGTACCGGGTGTTCGCGGATCACTTCGTCCAGGATATCCCAAACGACAGCTTCTTCACGCTCAACCATTTTCTTAGCGGCTTTGATGGTGGTGGCGAGTCCTCGCAACTCCAGTTTGCCGTAGATGAATGGTTTGAACAGCTCCAGTGCCATTTTCTTCGGCAGACCGCACTGATGCAGACGCAGGTATGGACCTACGGTGATTACAGAACGACCGGAGTAGTCAACACGCTTACCGAGCAGGTTCTGACGGAAACGACCCTGTTTACCTTTGATCATGTCGGCCAAAGATTTCAGAGGACGTTTGTTAGAACCGGTGATCGCACGACCGCGACGACCGTTATCCAGCAGGGCATCTACCGCTTCCTGCAGCATACGTTTTTCGTTGCGTACGATGATGTCCGGCGCAGCCAGATCCAGCAGACGTTTCAGACGGTTGTTACGGTTGATCACGCGACGATACAGATCGTTCAGATCGGACGTAGCGAAACGACCACCATCCAGCGGAACCAGCGGACGCAGATCTGGCGGCAGAACCGGCAGAACGGTCAGGATCATCCACTCTGGCTTGTTACCAGACTGAACGAACGCTTCCAGCAGTTTGATACGCTTGGTCAGCTTTTTACGCTTGGTTTCGGAGTTGGTTTCGTTCAGCTCTTCACGCAGCTGCTCGCACTCTTGCTCCAGATCCATACTCTTCAGCAGGGCCTGAATAGCTTCCGCACCCATCTTCGCGTCGAATTCGTCACCGAACTCTTCCAGCGCGTCCAGATACTGCTCTTCAGTCAGGATCTGGTGACGTTCCAGGTTCGTCATCCCGCCTTCGATAACCACATAAGATTCGAAGTACAGAACACGTTCGATATCGCGCAGCGGCATATCCAGCAGCAGGCCGATACGGGACGGCAGAGATTTCAGGAACCAGATGTGAGCAGTCGGAGACGCCAGCTCGATGTGGCCCATGCGCTCACGGCGCACTTTGGTCTGGGTCACTTCAACGCCGCACTTCTCACAGATCACACCACGGTGTTTCAGGCGCTTGTACTTACCGCACAGGCACTCGTAATCTTTTACTGGCCCGAAAATACGTGCACAGAAAAGGCCGTCACGCTCAGGTTTGAACGTACGGTAGTTGATGGTTTCCGGCTTTTTAACTTCACCGAAAGACCATGAACGGATCATGTCTGGCGAAGCCAGAGCAATTTTGATCGCATCAAACTCTTCGGTTTTAGTTTGCGCTTTCAGAAACTTTAATAAGTCTTTCACGGATTTGCTCCCGTCGGAGTTAGCACACTCTGCTGTCGGGCGTTAACCCGACAGCAGTGACCTGTTTGAGCGAGAATTACTCGTCTTCCAGTTCGATGTTGATACCCAGCGAACGAATCTCTTTCAACAGTACGTTGAAGGACTCTGGCATGCCCGGTTCCATCTGATGGTTGCCGTCCACGATGTTTTTATACATCTTGGTACGACCGTTCACGTCATCAGACTTAACGGTGAGCATTTCCTGCAGGGTGTATGCTGCGCCGTATGCTTCCAGCGCCCACACTTCCATCTCCCCGAAGCGCTGACCACCGAACTGTGCCTTACCACCCAGCGGCTGCTGAGTAACCAGGCTGTAAGAACCGGTAGAACGAGCGTGCATTTTGTCGTCGACCAGGTGGTTCAGTTTCAGCATGTACATGTAACCTACGGTTACCGGACGCTCGAACTGTTCACCGGTACGGCCGTCAAACAGCGTAATCTGACCAGACGTTGGCAGACCACCCAGTTGCAGCAGCTCTTTAATTTCAGCTTCTTTTGCACCGTCGAATACCGGCGTTGCAATTGGCATACCTTTGCGCAGGTTCTCTGCCAGACGCAGCACTTCTTCATCGCTGAAGGTGTTCAGGTCGACTTTCTGACGCACATCGGTACCCAGATCGTAGGCACGCTGGATGAATTCGCGCAGTTTCGCGACTTCCTGCTGTTGTTTCAGCATGGCGTTAATCTTGTCGCCGATACCTTTCGCAGCCATACCCAGGTGGGTTTCCAGAATCTGGCCGATGTTCATACGAGACGGTACGCCCAGTGGGTTCAGTACGATATCTACCGGCGTACCGTTAGCATCGTGCGGCATATCTTCGATCGGGTTGATCTTAGAGATAACACCCTTGTTACCGTGACGACCTGCCATCTTATCACCAGGCTGGATCTGACGTTTAACAGCCAGATATACCTTAACAATCTTCAGCACGCCTGGTGCCAGATCGTCGCCCTGAGTGATTTTGCGGCGTTTCGCTTCGAGTTTTTTCTCGAACTCGTGTTTCAGTTCGTCATACTGCTCAGCCAGCTGTTCCAGCTGATTTTGTTTCTCTTCGTCGGTCAGGCCCAGTTCCAGCCAGCGATCGCGTGGCAGTTTGTCGAGCTTCTCAGCTTCAACGCCACCGGCAACCAGCACCGCATAGATACGGCTGAACAGACCCGCTTCGAGGATCTGCAGTTCTTCAGACAGGTCTTTCTTAGCCTGTTTGAGCTGCATCTCTTCGATTTCCAGCGCACGTTTATCTTTCTCAACGCCGTCACGGGTGAAGACCTGAACGTCGATAACCGTACCGGAAACACCGTTTGGTACGCGCAGAGAAGAGTCTTTAACGTCAGACGCTTTCTCACCGAAGATTGCACGCAGCAGTTTCTCTTCTGGCGTCAGCTGGGTTTCACCTTTCGGCGTTACCTTACCAACCAGAATGTCGCCGCCGGTCACTTCCGCACCGATGTAAACGATACCGGATTCATCCAGTTTGGAGAGCGCAGCTTCACCCACGTTAGGGATGTCAGCGGTGATCTCTTCTGGCCCCAGCTTGGTGTCACGGGACACACAGGCCAGTTCCTGAATGTGGATGGTGGTGAAACGATCTTCCTGTACCACACGTTCGGAGACGAGGATGGAGTCTTCGAAGTTGTAACCGTTCCACGGCATGAACGCTACGCGCATGTTCTGACCGAGCGCCAGTTCACCGAGGTCGGTGGACGGACCGTCTGCCAGCACGTCGCCGCGCTCAACTGGCTCACCCAGAGATACGCAAGGCATCTGGTTGATACAGGTGTTCTGGTTAGAACGGGTGTATTTGGTCAGGTTGTAGATGTCGATACCCGCTTCGCCCGGATACATCTCGTCTTCGTTAACTTTGATAACGATACGGGATGCGTCAACGTACTGAACGGTACCGCCACGCTTAGCCACTGCAGTAACACCGGAGTCAACGGCAACAGCACGTTCCATACCGGTACCAACCAGCGGCTTATCAGCACGCAGAGTTGGAACGGCCTGACGTTGCATGTTCGCACCCATCAATGCACGGTTGGCGTCATCGTGTTCCAGGAACGGGATCAGGGACGCACCGACGGATACCACCTGCTGGGTGGATACGTCCATGTAGTCAACCTGGTCGCGGCTGAACAAGCTGGATTCGCCTTTGCTACGGCAGGTAACCAGATCTTCTACAAAGTGGCCTTCGTCATCCAGGTTGGAGTTCGCCTGAGCGATAACGTAGTTGCCTTCTTCAATAGCAGACAGGTAATGAATTTCGTCGGTAACAACACCGTCAGTCACTTTACGGTACGGGGTCTCAAGGAAACCGTATTCGTTTGTCTGTGCGTACACGGACAGGGAGTTGATCAGACCGATGTTTGGACCTTCAGGCGTTTCGATTGGACATACGCGACCGTAGTGAGTCGGGTGTACGTCTCGAACTTCGAAGCCTGCGCGTTCACGGGTCAGACCGCCTGGGCCGAGTGCAGAGATACGACGTTTGTGCGTGATCTCAGACAGCGGGTTGTTCTGGTCCATAAACTGAGACAGCTGGCTGGAACCGAAGAACTCTTTCACGGCTGCAGAAATCGGCTTGGCGTTGATCATATCCTGAGGCATCAGGGTATCCAGATCGCCCAGAGACAGACGCTCTTTCACCGCACGCTCTACACGCACCAGGCCAACGCGGAACTGGTTTTCCGCCATTTCGCCTACGGAACGGATACGACGGTTGCCGAGGTGGTCGATATCGTCCACTTCGCCTTTACCGTTACGGATATCGATGAGCTTCTTCATCACTTCGATGATGTCGTCTTTGCTCAGGATACCGGAACCTTCGATCTCATCGCGCAGCAGAGAACGGTTGAACTTCATACGACCAACCGCAGACAGATCGTAGCGGTCTTCAGAGAAGAACAGGTTCTCGAACAGGCTTTCAGCCGCTTCGCGAGTTGGTGGCTCACCAGGACGCATCATGCGGTAGATTTCTACCAGCGCGCTCAGACGATCGTTGGTTGGGTCGACGCGTACAGTCTCAGAGATGTACGGACCGTGGTCCAGATCGTTAGTGAACAGCGTTTCGATACGTTTGTGGCCAGCCTGACTCAGCTTAGCCAGCAGATCCAGGCTCAGCTCCATGTTAGCCGGGCAGATCAGCTCGCCAGTTGATTCATCAACGTAATCTTTCGCGGCTACTTTTCCTGCAATGTATTCAACCGGAACTTCGATGTGTTTGATATCATCTTTTTCCAGCTGACGGATGTGGCGCGCGGTAATACGGCGACCTTTTTCCACATACACTTTGCCGTCGGCTTCGATGTCGAACGACGCGGTCTCACCACGCAGACGTTCCGGCACCAGCTCCATCTGCAGCTTGTTGTCGCGGATTTCAAAGATCACTTTTTCAAAGAACAGGTCCAGGATCTGTTCAGTGGTATAGTTCAGTGCGCGCAGAATGATGGTTGCAGGCAGTTTACGACGACGGTCGATACGGACAAACAGGTTGTCTTTTGGATCGAACTCGAAGTCCAGCCATGAACCACGGTAAGGAATGATGCGCGCGTTATACAGTACTTTACCGGAAGAGTGTGTTTTACCTTTATCGCTGTCGAAGAAGACACCCGGGCTACGGTGCAGCTGGGAAACGATAACACGCTCAGTACCGTTGATAACGAAAGTACCGTTGTCTGTCATGAGTGGAATTTCACCCATGTAGACTTCTTGTTCTTTAATGTCTTTAACAGTGCCTTCCGGCGCTTCGCGCTCGTAGATCACCAGACGCAGTTTTACGCGCAGCGGTGCGGAATAGGTCACGCCACGGATCTGACATTCCTGAACGTCAAACACCGGTTCGCCAAGGCGGTAGCTGACGTACTGCAGCTCGGAGTTACCGCTGTAGCTCTGAATTGGGAACACGGAACGGAAGGCTGCTTCCAGACCGTACTGCCCTTCAGGATCTTGCTCGATAAACTTCTGGAACGAGTCAAGCTGGATAGAAAGGAGATATGGAATGTCCAGAACTTGTGGACGTTTACCAAAATCCTTACGAATACGTTTTTTCTCGGTATAGGAGTAAACCATAGGGTTCCTCAGCTCGCTGACAAGTCGACCCATCTGTCCGACGAAGGGACAGTTTGTGCAACACCATTTTGTGGACCGGAAAATTGAATACTTTCCGCAATACCTGTTGCTATCACGCTTAAACCATTTCATTGCGATTTACACAGAGCGAGCACCCTGTCGCAGTATATTAAGTCGTCGATAGAAACAAGCATTGAAAGACACATCGATAGTCAAACAGTGTGAAATGCTACCGAGGCCTTACAGCGCAAAAAGGCTGGTGACTAAAAAGTCACCAGCCATCAGCCTAATGACTTAGGCTGCAACCAGAAAAGTTGGCTTATTTAACTTCAACTTCAGCGCCAGCTTCTTCCAGAGATTTTTTCAGTGCTTCTGCGTCGTCTTTGCTCACGCCTTCTTTCAGCGCAGCTGGAGCAGATTCTACCAGGTCTTTAGCTTCTTTCAGACCCAGACCGGTAGCGCCACGAACAGCTTTGATTACTGCAACTTTGTTCGCGCCAGCAGCTTTCAGAATTACGTCGAATTCAGTTTTCTCTTCAGCAGCGTCAGCAGCTGGGCCAGCAGCAACAGCTACAGCAGCAGCAGCAGAAACACCGAATTTTTCTTCCATTGCAGAGATCAGCTCAACAACGTCCATTACGGACATAGCGGATACTGCTTCAATGATTTGATCTTTAGTGATAGACATTTAAATTGTTCCTGAATATCAGAATAAGTTTATACGTAAGCAGATGCTTTATAAAGATAACTGAGATTAAGCAGCTTCTTTCGCATCGCGTACAGCAGCCAGAGTACGAACCAGTTTGCCAGCCGAAGCTTCTTTCATGGTTGCCATCAGGCGTGCAATTGCTTCTTCGTAGGTCGGCAGAGTTGCCAGGCGGTCGATCTGAGACGCCGGGATCAGCTCACCTTCAAAGGCAGCGGCTTTGACCTCAAATTTTGCATTCGCTTTCGCGAACTCTTTGAACAGACGAGCAGCAGCGCCCGGGTGTTCCATAGAGTATGCAATCAGGGTCGGACCAACAAACGTGTCTTTCAGGCACTCAAAAGAGGTACCTTCAACAGCACGGCGCAGCAGGGTGTTACGAACAACACGCATGTAAACGCCAGCTTCACGACCTGCTTTACGCAGTTCAGTCATTTTATCTACAGTTACGCCACGGGAATCCGCAACTACTGCAGACAGCGCGCCTTTGGCTACTTCGCTGACTTCAGCAACAATCGCTTGTTTGTCTTGAAGATTTAAAGCCATTAGCTTTTGCTCCTGGATGTTTGCCGGAACTCATGTTCCGGAACTCACTTCACTCTTCCCAGCGGAAAGAGCGTCTTAATACGGTGAGCAGAAACAAGCCAGAATATCCAAAAATAATCTTAGCGTTCTGTCACCGTCTACGCAGGGGATTAAGTCTCTTGCGAAACACCTGCGGTCTTCGACGGAGGCCTGGATTAGGCCAGGCTCCAACGAACAATTCTTTTAGCCGCTAACTTTCGTTAGCAAACGTGGGGGTAAGATTGTAGACAAAATCACCGCCCACGTAAAGGCATTAGTTTGCAGCAGCGCTCAGGCCAGCCTGGTCAACTGCAACACCTGCACCCATGGTGGTGGAGATGCTAACTTTCTTGATGTACACGCCTTTCGCCTGAGTTGGTTTAGCTTTTTTCAGCGCAACCAGCAGAGCTTCCAGGTTTTCTTTCAGTTTGTCAGCGTCGAAGTCCACTTTACCGATGGTGGTGTGGATGATGCCGTTTTTGTCGTTACGATAACGAACCTGACCTGCTTTAGCGTTCTTAACCGCTTCAGCAACGTTAGGGGTTACAGTACCCACTTTCGGGTTTGGCATCAGGCCGCGTGGACCCAGAACCTGGCCCAGCTGGCCAACAACGCGCATTGCATCTGGAGATGCGATAACAACGTCAAAGTTCATTTCGCCTTTTTTGATCTGGTCAGCCAGATCTTCCATACCTACCAGTTCAGCGCCAGCAGCTTTAGCAGCTTCTGCGTTTGCACCCTGAGTAAATACAGCTACGCGAACGGAACGGCCAGTACCGTGTGGCAGTACAGTTGCACCACGAACGTTCTGATCAGATTTACGAGCATCGATGCCCAGGTTAACAGCAACGTCAACGCTTTCAACGAACTTAGCGGTAGCCAGTTCTTTCAGCAGAGCGATAGCTTCGTTGATGTCGTACTGTTTGGTCGCATCAACTTTGTCACGGATCACGGACATGCGCTTGGTCAGTTTAGCCATTTCTTAGTCCTCCACTACCAGGCCCATGGAACGTGCAGTACCTTCGATAGAGCGAGTCATCGCTTCAATGTCGGCACCAGTCATGTCGGCAGCTTTGGTCTGCGCGATTTCCTGCAGCTGAGCGCGGGAAATTTTACCCACTTTGTCTTTGTTCGGTTTACCGGAACCAGACTTGATACCAGCCGCTTTCTTCAGCAGAACTGCTGCAGGAGGGGTTTTGGTAACGAAAGTGAAAGAACGGTCAGCGTAAACAGTGATTACAACTGGGATTGGCAGACCTTTTTCCAGGGATTCAGTTTTGGCGTTAAACGCTTTACAGAATTCCATGATGTTCACACCCTGCTGACCCAGAGCTGGACCAACTGGTGGACTTGGGTTCGCCATACCAGCTGCAACCTGCAGCTTGACGTAGGCTTGTACTTTCTTAGCCATTCTAAAATCCTCTGATTGGGTGATAGCGCCTCAGCGAGGCTCCCCGTGAATAAAATCGTTTTACAGGCCGTGGCCCATAAAAACAAAAGGCGCGAAATTGTATTCCAATCTCGCGCCCTGTGCAACGATTAAATCGCCGCTTTTTTGATCGCTGCTTAGGCTTTTTCTACCTGGGCAAAGTCCAGTTCTACCGGGGTCGCACGACCGAAGATAGAAACAGAAACTTTCAGGCGGGATTTCTCGTAATCCACTTCTTCGACCACGCCATTAAAGTCAGCAAACGGACCGTCATTAACACGAACCATTTCACCCGGTTCAAACAGCGTTTTCGGACGCGGCTTATCACCCACCTGCTGCAGGCGGTTCATAATCGCATCAACTTCTTTGTCGCTGATTGGCGCCGGACGGTCAGACGTGCCGCCGATAAAGCCCATCACGCGCGGTACGCTGCGCACAAGGTGCCAGCTCGCGTCGTTCATAACCATCTGAACCAGCACGTAACCCGGGAAGAATTTACGCTCGCTTTTGCGGCGTTGGCCGCCACGGATCTCGACCACTTCTTCGGTCGGAACCATAACTTCGCCAAATAACTCTTCCATGTTGTGTAATTTGATATGCTCACGCAGCGACGTTGCTACGCGGCCTTCAAAACCGGAAAACGCCTGAACGACGTACCAGCGCTTTTTAGGGGCTTCAGACATCTCAGAACCTCAGGCCAGTGATAAAGGATACCAGGCGAACCAGAATACCATCCAGTCCCCACAGGATCAGTGACATTACAGCGGTTACCGCCGCTACGATCAGCGTGGTGTGCAATGTTTCCTGGCGAGTCGGCCAAATTACCTTACGGACTTCGGTACGCGCTTCGCGGGCAAAAGCGACAGTCGCTTTGCCTTTTGTCGTCAACAGCGCGACACCACCCGCTGCAGCAATCAGAATTACCACTGCAAGCGCGCGTAGCGGCAGCATAATGTCACGATAAAGATAGTTGCCGACGATCGCTACGATCAGCAGAACGGCTACCACTACCCATTTCATCGCTTCCAGGCCGCGCCCGCTCCCTTGAGCTTCGGTATTCGCACTCATAAACCAACCTGTCAGAAGTATTCTACAAACATTTTCACCCCGCGATCGCGAGGCAAACCAAATCGAAATGCTAATTCGCTTTTCGAATTATACGCTCTCTGCAGAGCCTGTCTCAGCAATGATTATGACAAAAATAATCACTGATGAGCCAGGTTCTGGCGTGAAAGCGTGCAAAAAGGGCATCAAATGATGCCCTTTTATTGCGCATTGCGTCAAATGTTATCAGCAATTAGCCGAGAACTTTAGCAACCACGCCCGCGCCAACGGTACGGCCACCTTCACGGATTGCGAAACGCAGACCGTCGTCCATCGCGATTGGGTGGATCAGAGTCACAACCATCTTGATGTTGTCGCCTGGCATTACCATCTCTACGCCTTCTGGCAGTTCGATGGTACCGGTCACGTCAGTTGTACGGAAGTAGAACTGTGGACGGTAGCCTTTGAAGAACGGAGTATGACGGCCGCCTTCGTCTTTGGACAGGATGTACACTTCAGATTCGAATTTGGTGTGTGGCTTGATTGAGCCTGGCTTCGCCAGAACCTGACCACGTTCGATTTCTTCACGTTTGATACCACGCAGCAGAACACCAACGTTCTCACCAGCACGGCCTTCGTCCAGCAGTTTGCGGAACATTTCAACGCCAGTACAGGTAGACTTCGCAGTCTCTTTGATACCAACGATTTCAACTTCTTCACCCACTTTGATGATACCGCGCTCTACACGACCGGTAACAACGGTACCACGACCGGAGATGGAGAATACGTCTTCGATTGGCAGCAGGAATGGCTTGTCAATCGCACGCTCTGGTTCTGGAATGTAAGAATCCAGGTAGCCAGCCAGTTCGATGATTTTCGCTTCCCACTCTGCGTCGCCTTCCAGCGCTTTCAGCGCGGAACCACGAACGATTGGGGTATCGTCGCCTGGGAAATCGTACTGAGACAGCAGTTCACGAACTTCCATCTCTACCAGTTCCAGCAGCTCTTCGTCATCAACCATGTCGCATTTGTTCAGGAACACGATGATGTAAGGAACGCCTACCTGACGACCCAGCAGGATGTGCTCACGAGTCTGAGGCATTGGGCCGTCAGTCGCAGCTACTACCAGGATCGCGCCGTCCATCTGCGCAGCACCGGTGATCATGTTTTTAACATAGTCGGCGTGGCCTGGGCAGTCTACGTGTGCGTAGTGGCGAGTCGGGGTGTCATACTCAACGTGAGAGGTGTTGATGGTGATACCACGAGCTTTTTCTTCTGGTGCGTTATCGATCTGGTCGAATGCACGAGCAGAACCACCGTAGGTTTTTGCCAGAACGGTAGTGATTGCAGCGGTCAGCGTTGTTTTACCATGGTCAACGTGGCCGATAGTACCGACGTTAACGTGCGGTTTTGTACGTTCAAACTTTTCTTTAGACATCGATTGTCCCTCTAAGACACGGATAAATCGGTGATATCACCACATCAACCAGGCGAAATGCCTGAACTGTTGAATCAAGTAAAATTGAAACAGAGAGAAACGGGAAGGAGAAGTGAAGTGGTGCTGATACCCAGAGTCGAACTGGGGACCTCACCCTTACCAAGGGTGCGCTCTACCAACTGAGCCATATCAGCACGTATTGGAGCGGGCAGCGGGAATCGAACCCGCATCATCAGCTTGGAAGGCTGAGGTAATAGCCATTATACGATGCCCGCATCCTGAAACTCGGCTACCCAGTTCTTTCTGTAACAAAAAAAGAGATTTCTCTCTTTTTAAGTTCGAGCTGATTCAGCTTTTAAACCAGCTCCGGCGGCATTTACGCTGCCAGAAAGTGGTGGTGGGGGAAGGATTCGAACCTTCGAAGTCTGTGACGGCAGATTTACAGTCTGCTCCCTTTGGCCGCTCGGGAACCCCACCGGACTTGATGGTGCCGACTACCGGAATCGAACTGGTGACCTACTGATTACAAGTCAGTTGCTCTACCTACTGAGCTAAGTCGGCATCAAGTAGCGCGCATTCTATGGATACCTGCGCGGTCATGCAACTAAAAATTTGCATAAAACGTTCTTTCGCTCACATTTTATGCTAACCACGCATCAAGCGCTGTAAAAGTAGTCATTCGCGGTCAAATATTCAACATATATGAGCGAATTGCATCGCATACACCGTAGCGTGACGGCTTCCGCGTAACGCAGCGCTTTCCATCTTTTTTCTTATTATTCCTGTCATCTGGTGTTAACCTCCTGCCCATTGTCCAAAATTAACTGTGTGATGAGCCATGATCCGGCAATGTGATGCTGGCTCACTGAAGCATGCTTATGAGCAAAAAAGAGCAAACGTTAATGACGCCTTATCTTCACTTTAACCGCAGCCAGTGGGCTGCCCTGCGTGATTCCGTCCCTATGACGCTGACGGAAGGTGAAATCGCACGGTTAAAAGGGATAAACGAAGATCTGTCCCTGGAAGAAGTGGCAGAAATTTATCTCCCCCTCTCACGCTTGCTTAACTTCTATATCAGTTCCAACCTGCGCCGTCAGGCGGTGCTGGAACAGTTCCTTGGAACTAATGGTCAACGCATTCCTTATATCATCAGTATTGCTGGCAGCGTGGCGGTAGGTAAAAGCACAACCGCGCGTGTCTTGCAGGCTCTCCTGAGCCGCTGGCCAGAACACCGCAGCGTGGAGCTGATCACCACCGACGGCTTTCTGCACCCCAATGAGGTGTTAAAAGAACGCGGGCTGATGAAGAAGAAGGGCTTCCCGCTCTCTTATGACATGCACCGTCTGGTGAAATTTGTCTCTGACCTGAAATCCGGCGTGCCTAACGTCACGGCGCCGGTCTATTCGCACCTGATCTACGATCGCATTCCGGGCGGAGACAAAACGGTGGTGCAGCCAGACATTCTGATTCTGGAAGGGTTAAATGTGCTGCAAAGCGGGATGGATTACCCTCACGATCCGCATCACGTGTTTGTCTCTGACTTCGTCGATTTCTCTATTTATGTCGATGCACCGGAAGATTTGCTGCAAAGCTGGTATATCAACCGCTTCCTGAAGTTCCGCGAAGGGGCGTTCACCGACCCGGACTCCTATTTCCATCACTACGCCCAGCTTTCTGAAGAAGAGGCGGTGAAGGTGGCGACAGGTCTGTGGAACGAGATCAACTACGTAAACCTGAAAGAGAACATTCTCCCTACCCGCGAGCGGGCGAGCCTGATCCTCACCAAGAGCGAGAAACACGCCGTGGACCAGATTCGTTTGCGGAAATAGGTTAGCAGACATAAAAAAACCGGCTCAACGCCGGTTTTTTTGTTTACGCCTGAGGCTTTTCGCCGTTTTCATCCTGATCGACCGCAAAGCAGGCCACCAGCTGACCGCGATAATCTTTCAGCTGCGGCTGTAGCTGGGTGCAAGGGCCAAAGCGGCGACTGCAGCGGGCGTTGAACGCACATCCCGGAGGTGGATTCAGCGGACTTGGCAGTTCACCGGTCAGCTTAATACGCTCACGACGATCGTCCGGGTTCAGGCGCGGTGTCGCAGAGAGCAGCGCCTGGGTGTACGGGTGGCGAGGGTTATTAAAGATCTGATCTTTCGTCCCCTTCTCCACGCAGCGCCCCAGATACATCACCATCACTTCATCAGCGATATGCTCTACCACCGACAGGTCGTGGGAGATAAATACGTAAGACAGCCCCAGCTCCTGCTGCAGATCCATCATCAGATTCAGCACCTGTGCGCGCACGGAAACGTCGAGCGCTGAGACCGGTTCATCGGCAATCACGACATCCGGGTCGAGCATCAGGCCACGAGCGATGGCGATACGCTGGCGCTGACCGCCAGAGAACATATGCGGGTAGCGATCGTAATGCTCGGTTTTCAGGCCGACTTTCGCCATCATCGCCAGCGCTTTTTCACGACGCTGCTCTTTGCTGAGATTGCTGTTAATCAGCAGCGGCTCTTCCAGAATCTGCCCCACTTTCTTGCGCGGGTTCAATGAACCGTACGGGTTCTGGAACACAATCTGGATTTTCTGGCGACGCAGCTTCTGCGCCTGCGGATCGTGCTTGAGCAGATCCTGCCCCTGATAATAAAGCTCGCCGCCGGTAGGCGTTTCAATCATCGTCAGCAGACGGCCTAAGGTTGATTTGCCGCAGCCCGACTCCCCGACCACCGCCAGCGTTTTACCGCGTTCGAGGGTAAAGGAGACGCCGTCCAGCGCTTTCACCAGGCGCTCAGGGGCAAAAATCCCCTTCTTCACCGGGTAGTGTTTTTTCAGGTCGATAGCCTGCAACAGCGGTTGTTGCGTGGTGGCCTGTTGCGTACTCATAGTGTTGGCCTCCCGGCATCATCGAGTGGGTAGTGGCATTTCGACTGACGACCGTCAGCCAGCTGGTTCAGCTCAGGCTCTTCTGCACGGCATTTATCCGTCGCATACGGGCAACGCGGATTCAGCAGGCAGCCCTGCGGACGGTCATATTTACCCGGTACCACACCCGGCAGCGACGCCAGACGCGCTTTATCCTGGGCAAACTCCGGCAGCGCACGTAAAAGCGCCTGGGTATACGGATGACGCGGTGCGCGGAAGATATCGTGCGAACTTCCGGTCTCCACCACCTGTCCTGCATACATCACGATGATTTTGTGTGCTGCTTCAGCCACCAGCGCCAGGTCGTGCGTAATCAGCACCAGCGCCATGTTCTCTTTCTGCTGCAGTTCCAGCAGCAGCTCGATGATTTGCGCCTGGATGGTCACGTCCAGCGCTGTGGTCGGCTCATCGGCAATCAGCAGTTTTGGCCGACAGGCAATTGCCATCGCGATCATCACACGCTGACTCATCCCGCCAGAAAGCTGATGCGGGTAGACATCAAGGCGCGATGCCGGGTCAGGGATCCCCACCTGGTTCAGCAGGTCGATCGCCCGCTGACGACGGGTTTTCTTGTTACCGCCCTGATGGACCTTGATCGCCTCCATAATCTGGAAGCCCACGGTGTAGCAGGGGTTCAGGCTGGTCATCGGGTCCTGGAAGATCATCGCCACTTCCGCGCCCACCAGCTGGCGGCGCTGTTTCTCGGAAATGCGCTTCAGATCCTGACCATTGAACTGCAGGTTTTCCGCCATCACGCGGCCCGGATAATCGATCAGCCCCATAATCGCCAGTGAGCTTACGGACTTACCGGAACCGGATTCCCCAACAATGCCAACCACTTCGCCCTGATTTACGCTGTAGCTGATGCGGTCCACGGCGCGAAACGGGGTGCCTTCATCGCCGAAGTGCACCGATAATTTATCTACATTTAATAACGCCATCTCGTGCCTCTTACTGCTTCAGTTTGGGATCAAGTGCATCGCGCAGACCATCACCCATCAGGTTAAATGCCAGCACCGTCAGCAGAATTGCCAGACCCGGGAAGGTGACAACCCACCAGGCGCTTTGTGCGAACTGCAACACGTCGGAGAGCATCGTGCCCCACTCCGGTGTTGGCGGCTGCGCACCCATGCCCAGGAAGCCAAGAGCGGCCATATCAAGAATGGCGTTAGAGAAGCCGAGCGACGCCTGAACAATCAGCGGCGCAAGGCAGTTCGGGAAGATATTGACGAACATCTGGCGCATCGCACCGGCACCGGCCACGCGGGACGCGGTGACGTAGTCGCGGTTCACTTCCACCAGCACTGC
The DNA here is from genome assembly GCF_050031465.1 of Enterobacter cloacae complex sp. 277I4. NCBI lineage: Bacteria > Pseudomonadati > Pseudomonadota > Gammaproteobacteria > Enterobacterales > Enterobacteriaceae > Enterobacter > Enterobacter cloacae complex sp. 277I4. Next base: position 233,584 of record NZ_JBLGWC010000001.1, on the reverse strand, counting down.
CGCACGGGTTAAACGCACGTAGTGAGGGAGTGCCACGAAGGTCAGCGCAAGCGCGGCATTACCGATCGACGGGCCAAATATCGCCACCAGCACCAGGGCCAGCAGCAGGCTTGGCAGCGCCAGCATGATGTCGACGATACGCATGATGATGTTATCAACAATACCGCCAAAATAACCCGCAACCAGGCCGAGGATGATCCCCATGATCAGGGACAGCACCACCACCAGGCAGCCCACCAGCAGCGACAAACGCGCGCCGTACATCAGACGCGACAACACGTCGCGACCCACATCATCGGTACCCAAGAGGTGAGCCAGGCTCCCGCCGTCCTGCCATGCAGGGGGGGCCAGCAGCGCGTCACGGAACTGATCGGCCGGGTTATACGGTGCAAGCACGTTTGCAAACACGGCAATCAGGATCATGACAGAGACATAGACCAGCCCCACTACCGCGCCTTTATTACGCTTGAAGTAGTGCCAGAATTCCTGCAGCGGCGTCATTGGAACCGGTGCAGCAACCACTTTATTTTCAGAAACGTGTGACATGATGGCCCCTTACTTCTTATGACGAATACGCGGGTTCACCACGCCGTACAGCAAATCGACCAGCAGGTTGACGAGAATAATCATCGTCGCGACCAGCAATACACCGCCCTGCACGACCGGATAGTCACGGCGTTGCAGCGCGTCAATCAGCCAGCGGCCAAGGCCCGGCCAGGAGAAGATGGTTTCGGTCAGGATCGCCCCTGCCAGCAGCGTACCCACCTGCAGACCGATAACGGTCACCACCGGCAGCATGGCGTTACGCAGCGCATGAACGATGATGACTCGCATACGCGTCAGGCCCTTGGCACGCGCGGTACGAATATAATCCTCGCCCAGCACTTCCAGCATTGACGAACGGGTCATACGCACGATTACCGCCAGAGGGATCGTGCCGAGCACCATCGCCGGCAGGATCATATGCGCGACCGCATCAATAAAGTTGCCCTCTTCGCCCCATATCGCCGTATCAATCAGCATAAAGCCGGTCAACGGGTTGGAATCATCGAGGAAGACCATATCGCTGACGCGTCCGGAGACCGGCGTCAGGTTAAGCTGCACCGAGACCAGCATAATCAGCATCATGCCCCACCAGAAGATCGGCATGGAGTAGCCGGTCAGCGCCAGGCCCACAGCGGTATGGTCAAAAATAGAGCCACGTTTAACGGCAGCCAGCACCCCGACAGGGATACCCACCGCAGTGGCAAAAATCATGGCGCAGATGCCAAGCTCCAGTGTCGCTTTAAAACGCGGCACGAACTCGTCCCACACCGGAAGACGGCTTTTCAGTGAAATCCCTAAGTCACCATGCATAACGCCCCAGATATAGTGGAGGTACTGCTGCCACATCGGCTTATCGAGGCCGAGTTCAGCCAGCAGCTGCGCATGACGTTCAGGGGAAATACCACGCTCGCCCGCCATAATCATTACCGGGTCGCCGGGGATCATATGGACAAAGGCAAAAGTGAGAAGGGTGATACCGATAAACGTGGGGATGACAAGTCCCAAACGTCGGAGGATGAACTGCAACATAACCCGGATTCTCTCTGAAGACGCACGACCAGTGGCGTGGCGTCTGTATTGCTCACAAATGTAAATTCCCTCTCCCGCAGGAGAGGGTTAGGGTGAGGACTAGCATGCAAGCCCCTCACCCCTGCCCTCTCCCACAGGGAGAGGGAGAACACCCTACTGATTATTCAACAGATACGTTTTCGAAGTGGTGTTTGCCCAGCGGATCAACCACGTAGCCTTTCACTTCTTTGCGCACTGGCTCGTACACGGTGGAATGAGCAACAATCAGAGCCGGAGCCTGATCGTGCATAACAACCTGTGCCTGCTTGTAGAGTTCAATACGTTTGTTGTGATCGTCGGTGGCACGCGCCGGCTGGATCAGGTCTTCAAACGGCTTGTAACACCAGCGAGAGTAGTTAGAGCCGTCTTTTGCCGCCGCACAGCTGAAGAGGGTGGCGAAGAAGTTGTCCGGATCCCCGTTGTCACCGGTCCAGCCCATCATCACTGCCTGATGTTCACCCGCTTTGGCGCGCTTCAGATACTCGCCCCACTCGTAGGTGACAATCTTGGCCTGAACGCCGATTTTCGCCCAGTCAGCCTGAACCATTTCAGCCATACGGCGTGCGTTCGGGTTGTACGGACGCTGTACCGGCATCGCCCACAGTTCAACGGTAAAGCCTTTATCCTGCCCTGCTTCCTTCAGCAGCGCTTTCGCTTTCTCTGGGTCGTAGGTGTAGTCTTTAACGTCATCGTTATAGCCCCACATGGTTGGCGGGATCAGGTTTTTAGCCGCAACGCCAGCGCCCTGGTAAACGGCCTTGATGATCGCTTCTTTGTTCACCGCATAAGTCAGCGCCTGACGCACTTTCACGTCATCAAACGGTTTCTTCTCGGTGTTGAAGGAGAGATAGCCCACGTTCAGGCCAGCCTGCTCCATCAGGTTGATATTCTTGTCCTGCTTCATGCGGGCGATATCAGCCGGGTTCGGGTAGGGCATAACCTGGCATTCGTTTTTCTGCAGTTTTGCGTAACGCACAGACGCGTCAGGCGTAATGGAGAAGACCAGACGGTCGATCTGTGGTTTGGTACCCCAGTAGCCCGGGAACGCTTTGTACAGAATACGGGAGTCTTTCTGGTACTGCAGCAGCTGGAACGGACCGGTACCGATTGGGTTCAGGTCCACTTTTTCCGGCGTGCCGGCTTTCAGCATGTTGTCCGCGTACTCTTTAGAAAGGATAGAGGCGAAGTCCATGGCCAGGTCCGCCAGGAATGGCGCTTCCGGGCGAGTCAGCACGAACTGAACGGTTTTATCGTCCACTTTTTTCACTTCAGCGATCAGGTCTGGCAGCCCCATCCCTTCGAAGTACTCATAGCTACCGCCGGACACTTTGTGGTACGGGTTCTGAGCGTTTTTCTGACGATCGAAGGAGAACACAACGTCATCGGCGTTGAAGTCGCGCGTTGGTTTGAATTCTTTGCTGTCCTGCCACTTCACGCCCTGGCGCAGGTGGAAGGTATAGGTTTTACCGTCTTCGCTGACATCCCACTTCTCCGCCAGGCCAGGAATCACTTCCGTGGTGCCGGTTTTGAATTCAACCAGACGGTTATAGATCGGCACAGAGCTTGCGTCGTAAGTCGTACCAGAGGTAAAGAGCTGTGGGTTAAAGCCTTCCGGCGAGCCTTCAGAACAGTAAACCAGGGTTTTTGCCTGTACGCTTGCTGCCACGGTCATAGCCACCAGGCTCAGACCAAGCTTCAGCATCCCTGACTTCTTCAAGGAAATACTCATTATTCTGCTCCAATGTGATGTTTTGCTTTGTTGTGTTACGCCGCCTGACCTTTATTTATTTTTTACCCGGTCCGGTCGGTGATGCCCGAAGGCGTTAAAGGGATGGAGAATCCTTTCAGAAGAGCGTTGGAGTTGCAGCGCAGATCGTCCCTGAAATGCCCCTCGTGCCCTACAATCTGTCAACAGAATGTGAAAACGTCAATACAGGTGACGGGGATTTACGCTGAGTGTGAGAAACCGCAAACAAAGATTAAAAAAACTATGTACGCCAGTTTTCAGCAGGGAAATTTATGCTACTCGTCATGTTGCAGCACAAATATCTTCATATTTCGCAACAATCAGTGATTAACTTTTATTCAGAATGGGTAAATTTTCTTGCAGAACGGTGATTATCTGAGCACTAAATACCGCGAACGTTAAAACGCACAGCGAAAAATGCTGAGGTTATCCATAAGCAACGCGAAAAAAGATCAATCTATATATAAAAAAATACAATGGATTATGTCACAAAATCACTAACAGGCAGGAAGAAGCAGGACTAAGAGGTGTTTTGGCTAATCTGGACGAATAAAGCGTTAATGCAAAAAGGGCTAACCTTGCGGTTAGCCCTTTTTTGAATGTGGTCGGCGAGAGAGGATTCGAACCTCCGACCCACTGGTCCCAAACCAGTTGCGCTACCAAGCTGCGCTACTCGCCGAATGCGGAGCGCATCTTACTGCTGAGGTGCGCCCCCGTCAATCCCTTAATTTAAAAAAGCCATCCAACTGGCGATAAACTCACCAGGCAAGCTACTGCGCGGCTTTCTGGCTGCTTTCAGGCAGTTTGCACCAGTTGTTATTTTCGTTAATCCCCCCGTCCGGAGAGGTATAACCCAGGCAACCCATGATAGTGTCGTACAACTCAACGTGACGGCGCGGTACCTTAATTTCTGCCTGCTGTTTCAGATGAGCAAACATTTTGGCTTTGTCAGGGTTCTCCAGGTACTTATCTGACATCCACATAATCATCGGTACACGGAATTGCTCCGGCGGCGCCAGCTTACGCGGCGTACCGTGCAAATGCTCTTGCTCGTTGATGGACTCGCCGTGATCAGCCGCATAGATCACAATCGCTTTCTTATCGCGAAGCTGGTCAATTACCCGGCTGAGGAACGTATCCACATACAGCACCGAGTTATCATAGGCATTAATCAGCTCCTGCTTGCTGCAGTATTTATTAATACCGATGCACTCAGGTTGCCATTTTGCGAAATCACGCGTGTAACGCTGATAGTAGCTGTAGTGTGATCCTTTGGTGTGCAGAACAATAAGATGCTTACCCTGCGGATGATTTTTCAGCGACTGCTCCATTTCTGAGAGTAGCAGCATGTCATCAACGGTCTTACCGCGGTTACGCGGCTCGGCGCCAATCTGCTCACGGTACGCGATGTTATCTGCAAGGGTGTTGGTGTAGAACCACATCTCACTTTGCATGGCGAACAAGTCTGAGCTGAAGCCAAGCTGCTTCAGTACGGCAAATACATTCTGCTCTTTAAGGGTACGCTGCGGGTTATCACTCGCACCGCCTTCACGTACAAACATACAGCGCAGCGAAAGCTTTGTGGCGGTATCACAAGAATAGCCGCGGTAAGCCACCAGGTTCTTTTCCTGTGCCAGTTTAGGCGTGGTATCACGGTCATAGCCCAGAATACCCATATGATCCCAGCGCGTTGTTTCACCAATAACAAACACGACGTAAGTATCATCGAGCCCGTCAGCGGGTGCCTCGTAGTGGAATTTTTTGGTCGGATTCATCAGCGATTTCACATCGCTGGATTCATCCGCCTGCGCCCAGGCATAGAGACCTAACGCTGAAAGCCAGTTTGACGGCAGATACGAGTTGGCCACAACTCCGCCATAGCTTGGCATATCGACACCCGTTGCCTTTTCGATGCGTTTTTGCTGTTTTTCCATCAGGCGGATAGGCGCCCATACCAGCAAACCAGCCAGCAGGACCACGGCGACAGTGCGGATCCGCTGTCCACGAGTGCGCAACTGGCGTAACAACGTATAGCGGCAGGTATTACTCCAGATAAAGAAGAGTGGGAGCAGACAGGTTAAAATTGTCCAGACGATAAAGCCTTTACCCACAACCTCTTTCGAGAGGTCAATGTCAGTGGTCATTACCGACGCAACGATACCGTAGCCTATGACGACGTTCATAAAGGTCATGTAATAGCTGGCGGCGGCGGAAATTATCACCACCAGCGAGGCCAGAATTTGCCACGTGCGACGGCCGAAGAGAGATAACAGGCGTAACAAGAAAAATGTCGCGAGGACTGAGCCGAACACTTCAATAGCGGCAAAAATTCCATTTCTTACGGTGAGGTCTTCGAAATAACCTTCCACTCGTCTGAACAGCACCGCGCCATTCAGAAATAATCCGATATAGACAGCCAGCATCAGACACAATCTTTGCTGGGTAATAGACCTAATGTATTTCATGCAAACAACCCTGGGGGAAGGGGTATAAAGACCCGCCGAATCTCAGTGAGAAAGCGGACAGAGTAAGTAAATGCGTAAGAAAGCGTTATCAGAAACGTCTACAAGCGCCGTAAGTAGACCACAGCGGGAGAGAAAAGTGGCAGCGGAGAATGTGATCGGTGCAAATTTTTACAAAATAACAAGTCTGGAAGCATATCAAATAAAAGTTAAAGAGGCCGTTAAGGCCTCTTTAATTTAAGTTAAGCATGTGCTTCATTAAACACTTCGCGCTGCGGCTGCCGAATCGTCGTCGACAGGGCCAGCGAAATAATCAACAGGGCGAATATTACGCAGAAGGTGACATAGAATCCGCCGAACAGCGAGGCAATTAACGAGCCGCAAATGCTGCCGATGCCAAAGCCTAAGTAAATCACGCCGTAATTTTTCGCCAGGTTGTTCAGACCAAAGAACTCGCTCACCAGTGACGGGAACACCGTGATGGTGCCGCCGAAGTTAAAGGCCACGCAGGCAATCGCAGCAAAGAAAGTCGCTTCATTCAGGGGCGCAAACAGCAGAGCCGCCATACCCACCAGTGAAACCACCTGTCCAAGGGTAATCACGCGGATACGGGCAATCTTGTCGGACAGGATACCCAGCACCAGACGACCAGACAGGTTAGCGATAGAGATCACGGTCACCGCATTTGCCGCCGTCATGGCATCCAGTTTAACCATGCCCTGCGCGATATCTTTCGCCACACCAATCACATACAGGCCACTCATGCAGGCCGTCAGGAACATCACCGCCAGCATCCAGTACTGGGGTTTACGCATGGATTGAGCCAGGGTGAAGTCATTCTCCACCACGCCGTTAACGGTTTTCACTTCCTGCTGCGGTGCGTCTTTCATCAGCGTCGCGCCAAACAGGATCATCACCAGGACGATAGCCCCCCAGATCATGAAGGTTTTTTCGAGGCCAACCGACGCCAGCAGATGAGAGTCGATAAATTTAAATCCGAGGCTGCCCAGGCCATAAGAACCGATGGCAAACGCGGAGATTAACCCTTTACGCTCCGGGAACCATTTGACGCAGTTCGACAGGGTCAGCAGATAACCGGCACCGTCCGCCAGACCGACCAGTACCCCGGCGCTCAGCCAGAGCATCATCAGGTTGTTTGAATACGCCGTCAGGAAAAAGCCCAATCCCAGCAGGATCCCCGAGGCCATCGTGACGCGTTTCACGCCGAACCGCTCCTGCAACTTGCCCGCAATCGAAGAGGACAGCGCCAGCCCAAGGCTTAGCAAACCGAAAGAGAACGCCACCTGACTGATCGGCGCACCAAGCTTGTCGGAAAGGGCACTGTTAAACAGGCTCCAGGTATAGACCGAGCCCAACGCAAACTGGGTAACGATGGTGCCAAAGAGCGTCAGCCAGCGTGTACGATTGTAGGAAGATGTATTCATGGCAGTTGTCCTGCAAGAGAAAGTAAGGGAATTTGCTGAGGACAACGATAAACAAAACCCTGATCCCGCTGGGGGAAAACGGCATGAGATGCAGGAGAAACGGAATGAAATGCCTGAAATCGGGAATGAACGTCCTTGCCGGGGAATGAAGCGACAGAATGTTAGTGCACGCTATCGCTACAACCCCCACGGTTATTGTATTCAAGATGTTAACGTGACGTTTAAAATAGTAACAACGTTAGAAATTTGCACTTACGCCCAGCGTGTACAAAAACTGCTCTCCCGTCGTGCTGTCCTCCCCCTGCGCTAAGGAAGCATACGCCGCCATGTGCGAGGTGAAAGGAATATCGGTGCCTACGGTGACATCCATCCAGTTGCCATTTTGAGCCGGGGCAGGCGTTTGCGGCATCCCGAACTGGGATTTCCACTGATTTTCACCATACTGCTGGTTATAGCTAATCTGCGCCCAGGGACGAAGTTCGCCATATTGCGTATCCACGCGCCAGCCTAGCGTACTCACGCTGGCATGCCACAGGGGATCGGTCAGCGCCTGGGTTGTCACGCTATCACCAAACTCATTAATCATCATGGGCGTGGTGCCGTCATAACGCCATGCCACCACCGGGCCGGTCGTGACATGACCCGCCAGCGGAAAATTCCAGCCGACGCTCATCGCCCCCGCGGAGGTCGAGCCAGAGGGCAGATTCAGAGCCAGCCCCGGCGCATTTTGCGAAGACTGGATGCGCTCCGCCAGGATATCGTCATAACGCGGTTGGTGATCCGCATCCCATGTATAGCGTTCCGCCGTATTACTTTGCGGGTCTGAAACGATATATTCCTGTTGCCAGGCAAATGCTGAGTGACCAGAAAGCAGACAGGCTGAAATCCCCACCAGGCCAGAAACAGCATGGCGACCACTGATTTTTTTTATCATCAAAGCGACTCCAGAGAGAGCCGAATTCGGCGATTTTTATCATTGTTCAGGAAGAGGTTTTTAGGGCTTATGGCCCTGTATTAACTATTGTCTTTACAGGTCACACGTCAAGCCTGACGGAATGAAATTTTTGCGATAACCGTGTCATAAGGGAGATAACCGATGCAACGTTGCGGTTGGGTAAGCCAGGATCAGCTCTATATCGACTATCACGATCGGGAATGGGGCGTGCCGGAAACGGACGGCAAAAAACTTTTCGAGATGATCTGCCTGGAGGGTCAGCAGGCGGGTTTGTCATGGATTACGGTATTGAAGAAACGCGAAAACTACCGCAATGCCTTTCATCAGTTCGATCCCGTCCGGGTCGCCGCGATGACCGACGACGACGTGGAGCGACTGGTGCAGGATGCAGGCATCATCCGCCATCGCGGTAAGATCCAGGCCATTATCGGTAACGCACGCGCTTACCTGGCAATGGAACAAAACGGTGAACCGTTCTCAGAGTTTGTCTGGACGTTTGTGAATAACGATCCGCAAATCACGCAGGCCGCCACGCTCGCGGAAATTCCCGCCTCGACTCCGGCCTCGGACGCACTCTCGAAAGCGCTGAAAAAACGCGGCTTTAAGTTTGTCGGCTCCACCATCTGCTACGCCTTTATGCAGGCCTGTGGCCTGGTCAATGACCATGTTACCGGCTGCTTCTGTCATCCGGGAGGCCATCATGATCCGCAAATGGCAAAGTGAGAATACCGCGTCGCTGTTGAGCCTATGGCTTGAAAGTACCACGGAAGCGCATCCTTTTATTGAGGCGAGCTACTGGAAAGAGAACGAAGCCATGGTGCGGGACGTTTATCTGCCGTCGGCCGAAACCTGGGTCTGGGAACAGGATGGCGAACCTCACGGGTTTATCAGCGTGATGCAGTCTCAGTTTGTCGGCGCACTATTTGTCGCACCGGCGTACATCGGCAAAGGCATCGGACGCGCGCTGCTGAACCACGTTCAACAGCGCTTCCCGCATTTAAGCCTGGAGGTATATCAAAAAAATGTCCGGGCGGTAAATTTCTACCATGCACAGGGCTTTCGCATTGAGGACAGCGCCTGGCAGGATGACACCCAACACCCGACGTGGATCATGAGTTGGCAGGCGGATCAAACGCCGTCAGAGTAAGCTCGGGTCCCTGATATTTCTCAACCCATGCCAGCGCCGTATTGCCTGCGCAGCCATTCCCCAGCTTCGAGCTGGGGAGATCTTTGGTCAGCACGTTAACGGCACCGTTTTTACAAATACCGCTCTCGTCCAGGTCCGGCCACGCGCCCTGGTGGATGCAGATCACGCCTGGTTTGATTCCGTCGCTCACCACCGCTCCGGCCAACACCTGCCCACGATGGTTCCAGACGCGCACCAGATCGCCATCCGCAATCCCGCGCGCTTTGGCATCTTCAGCATGAAGCGTGATCGGCTCCCGCCCGGCGACCGCATACTGCTCGCGCAGCGACGAATAGTTAAGCTGGCTGTGCAGGCGATGCGCGGGGTGCGCGGATAACACCTGGAGCTGCTCCGGCTGGGCATTGCCGTGCCACTCATCCGGTTCAAGCCATGTGGGATGCGCAGGACAATCCGCGTACCCAAAGCGGGCAATGCGCTCACTGTAAATCACAATCTTTCCGCTCTCGGTTTTCAGCGGATGGTTCTCCGGGTCGCGACGGAAATCGGCGAAACGGACAAACTGCGCATTCTGCTCGCTCTCTGGCATTTCGAAAATCGCGTTCGCTTCCCAGAATTCCGCAAACGGCGGCAGCGTCACCCCCTGGGCCGCACCGCGCTGAGCGGCAATCTGATAGAACGTTTCCAGCCACTCAAGATCGGTTTTCCCTTCGGTGAAACGCTCACGACCGCCCGCTTCCCACCGTTCGCTCAGTTCCGCAAATACGTCAAAATCATCACGCGCTTCATCCCGCGGTGCGACCACACGCTTCATCGGCACCATATGCTGATTGCTGTAGTCACCGGTCATGGTGAGATCGTTACGCTCATACGAAGTCGTGGCCGGCAGCACGATATCGGCATGTTTGGCGGAGGCGGTCCAGAAGCATTCCGAAATCACCACCAGCTCCGGCTTCTGCCAGGCGCGGATCAAACGATTGGTATCCTGATGGTGCGTGAAATTCGCCCCACCCGCCCACCAGACAAACTTAATATCCGGAAAATGGCGGTCCAGACCGTTATGCTGATAAAACCCGCCCGGGTTTTCCAGGGCTTCAACAATACGCGCCACCGGAATTTTATCCACGGCATCAACGCCGCCCTTCACCGATCCCTGCATGGAGGCCAGCACGGCGGCTTTACGGGTGGGGTTGCCGCCATTGGCGAAGTGATAAGAGAGCCCAAACCCGCCGCCCGGCGTACCAATTTGCCCGAGCATCGCGGCAAGCGTCACCAGCATCCAGTGTTTTTGCTCGCCAAACTGCTGGCGCTGCATGCCCCAACCTGACATCAACATCGTGGTGTTTTCATGGAACAACGCGGCCAGTTCACGGAGCTTGTCAGCCGGAATGCCACAAATATCGGCTGCCCACGCTGCCGTTTTGGCAACACCATCCGTTTTACCCGTCAGATAATCGGCGAATTTGTCGAAGCCCGATGTGCAACGCGCGAGGAAGTCGGCGTCGTGCCAGCCATTCTCTACCAGCGTGTGGGCGATACCCAGCATCATCGCCACGTCAGTACCCATATGCGGGGCGAGCCATTCGGCACTGTCACCAAAGAAATCCATGGTTTCAGAGCGCATGGGGTCAATACAGATGATGCGCTTACCGCTCTTGCGCAACGCATCAAAATAGCCAATACCCTGCTCGTCGGAAGCATTCCAGGCAATTTTCAGCGTGTTGAGAGGGTTGGCACTCCACAGCACCACCACCTCGGTATGCTCCAGTACCAGCGGCCAGCTGGTCTGCTGCTGATAAACCTCATTACCGCCGACGACGTACGGCATGATCGCCTGCGCCGCGCCGGTGGAGTAATCCCCCAGATGGCCCGTGTAGCCGCCGGCCAGGCTCATGTAGCGCTGCAGCAATGTCGATGCTTTATGCAGTACGCCGTTAGAACGCCAGCCGTAAGAGCCGGCAAAAATGGATGCAGGCCCATAGCTGTCGCGAATGCGCTTGTGCTGGGCGTGGATCAGCGCCAGCGCGTCATCCCAGCTCACACGCACAAACTCATCCTGACCACGAATGCCCTGCGGCTTGTCCGGCGAAGCCAGAAATCCTTTACGCACCATCGGCCAGCGCACACGGGTTTTGCTGTGCACCTGATCGCGAACGACGGTCTGTAAAGAGTTAGGGTGTTGTGTTGGCAATGCCCCACGGGAAGACAGGACATTTTCGCCGTCGGTTTCGACCAGCATCGGCCCCCAGTGGGCGGCGGTCAGAATGGTTTTTGTTGAGGTGCTCAAAGCGTGCGCTCCTGGTTGCGTGCAGGTTTACGGTCTTGTTATTGAGGCCGTTTATGGTTTGTCACAAATTTCAGAGTTATCCCCGGAATTTTCTCCGTATCCGGACGTCATAATCAACTGCCACGTCCGTCGTGGCAAAGAATAAAAAGGATTAAGGAAAGAAGATGAAAAAACGCGTACTCGTTATTGCCGCTCTGGTGAGCGGTGCACTGGCGGTTTCTGGCTGCACAACAAACCCATACACCGGTGAACGCGAAGCGGGTAAATCCGGCATCGGCGCGGGTATCGGTTCACTGGTCGGGGCGGGTGTAGGTGCGCTCTCCTCCTCCAAAAAAGACCGCGGTAAAGGCGCGCTGATTGGCGCAGCGGCAGGCGCAGCACTCGGCGGCGGCGTGGGTTATTACATGGATGTGCAGGAAGCGAAGCTGCGCGACAAAATGAAAGGCACAGGCGTGAGCGTCACGCGCAGCGGTGACAACATCATCCTGAATATGCCTAACAACGTGACCTTCGACAGCAGCAGCGCAACGCTGAAACCTGCCGGTGCGAATACCCTGACCGGCGTGGCGATGGTGCTAAAAGAGTACAACAAGACCGCCGTGAATGTGATTGGCTACACCGACAGCACCGGCAGCCAGGAGCTGAACATGCGTCTGTCTCAGCAGCGTGCGGATTCCGTGGCCAGCTCGCTGATCACCCAGGGCGTTGAAGCGAACCGTATCCGCACCAGCGGTATGGGCCCGGCAAACCCTATCGCCAGCAACAGCACGGCGGAAGGCAAAGCGCAGAACCGCCGCGTTGAGATTACGTTGAGTCCAATTCAGTAATCGCATTTCCCCCTCTCCCCGTGGGAGAGGGTCGGGGTGAGGGCATCAGACCGCACACCCCGACATGAACCACTTGCCATCGTTGATTTTCCCGCTAAGGTATTCTCACTAAAGTCAGGGAATTCAGTGATGAGCAAACCAACGCGGGCCACCATCAGCGACGTGGCGAAAGCCGCCAGAACCGGTAAAACCAGTATTTCACGCTATCTCAACGGCGAGAAACACCTGCTTTCCGATGCGCTGCTGGCACGTATTGAACAGGCCATTGCCGATCTCGACTACCGCCCCAGCATCATGGCGCGCGGACTTAAACGTGGCCGTACCCGCCTTATCGGGCTTATCATCGCCGATATTACCAACCCCTACTCGGTAAACGTGCTGAGCGGTATCGAAGCCGCCTGTCGCGAGAAAGGTTTTACCCCGCTGGTCTGTAATACCAACAACGAGGTGGACCAGGAGCTGCATTATCTCGATCTGCTGCGCAGCTACCAGGTGGAAGGTATCGTGGTCAATGCCGTAGGTATGCGCGAGGAAGGATTAAACCGGCTGCAACAGTCTTCCCTGCCGATGGTGCTCATCGATCGTAAAATCCCGAAATTCGCCTGCGACGTCGTCGGGCTGGATAATACCCAGGCGGCCACGACTGCAACCGAGCATCTGATCGAACAGGGCTTCGAAGCAATTCTGTTCCTGAGCGAGCCGCTGGGCATGGTGAATACCCGTCGCGAGCGCCTGAATGCATTTCGTGCCACCCTGGAGCGTTATCCCGGAGTGATCGCCGAAAACGCCGAAACTCCGCTTCATGAAGCCGACCAGCTCGATAATACCCTGCGTCAGTTCCACACGCGCCATCGCGGGATGCGCAAAGCTGTGATTTCGGCCAATGGGGCGCTGACGCTTCAGGTCGCCCGCTCGCTCAAACGCATTGGCCTGCACTGGGGCAGCGATATCGGCCTGCTGGGTTTCGATGAACTGGAGTGGGCAGAACTGGCCGGGGTAGGCATCACCACGCTCAAACAGCCGACCTGGCAAATCGGCTATGCCGCTGTTGAACAAGTGGTTCGTCGCATTGAAGGGATCAGCGATGCCGTGCGCGAGCAGGTCTTTTCCGGCGAGCTGATTGTCCGCGGCTCCACCGCCCGTTAATTTCCCCTTGTGATGACGATCATAAATTCAACATCCTGAACTTTTCTTTGGAACCGGTTCCATCTAGCGTAATAGTATCGATGTACGTTTGATGGAGTTCCTGAATGGGCAGAAAAATAATGGTGGTCACCGCCGCGTATGGTGCGGATCAGGTGCGACAGGCTGGCGGCCAACGGGCGATGCTGCCCGTAATTGCCGGTGCGGGTGCCGATGGCGTAGAGATCCGCCGGGAGCTGTTCAACAGCGAAGAGCTACAGGCGCTGCCTGCGCTGGGTGAATCCATTGAGCTGCTGGGCCTGCTGGCGTGTTATTCCGCCCCCGCCCCCCTGTTTATGCCCGACGGTACCCTCAACCCCGACCTTCCCCGCTACCTTTCTGAAGCCAGCACGCTCAACGCGCTGTGGCTGAAGGTATCCCTGGGTCATTTCAGCGGCACCCGGCCGCTTACCGCCCTGCGCACTTTGCTCAATGAAAGCGGCATGGCACTGGTGGTGGAAAACGACCAGACCGACTGCGGCCAGCTTGCGCCGATGCAGCGCTTCCAGGCCGCCTGCCGGGAAATGGCGCTCCCCGTCACGCTGACCTTCGACATGGGTAACTGGCTGTGGGTCGGCGACTCGCCGGAAGAAGCGGCAACCCGTCTGGCTCCGGCGGTCAGCTATATCCATGTGAAAGCCGCCGTACCGCATAAAGCACAGTTCCGCGCCGTCGCGCCGGATCGCGCCGATGCGCGCTGGCTGGCCCTGCTCAGTCAGTTGCCTGCCGATGCCCCACGCGGGATCGAGTTCCCGCTGGAAGGGGCGGACTTAACCGCTGTCACCCGGCATTACGTTAACCTGCTGCGCGAGGAGTAAACCATGCACAAGACACTGGATGTGATCACTATCGGTGAAGCCATGGCGATGTTTGTCGCTACCGAAACCGGTGAGCTGAGCACGGTTGAGCACTTTATCAAACGCGTGGCAGGCGCAGAGCTGAATGTGGCAACGGGGCTGGCACGCCTCGGCCTGAAAACAGGCTGGGTCAGCCGCGTGGGTGACGACAGCTTTGGTCACTTCGTTCTTGATTCGCTGAAAAAAGAGGGGATTGATGCCGCAGGCGTGACGCTCGATGGACGCTTCCCGACCGGCTTTCAGCTTAAATCTAAAGTCGAAAATGGAACCGATCCCATCGTGGAATACTTCCGCAAAGGGTCGGCGGCAAGCCATCTCTCGGTGGAAGATTATCACGCCGACTACTTTGCGAGTGCACGCCATCTGCACCTGAGTGGTGTGGCAGCCGCGTTGTCAGCCAGCTCGTATGAGCTGCTCGATCATGCCGCGACCACCATGAAGGCTCAGGGGAAAACGATCTCTTTCGATCCTAACCTGCGCCCGGTGTTGTGGAAAAGCGAGGCGGAGATGGTCGAAAAGCTGAACCGTCTGGCATTCCAGGCGGACTGGGTTCTGCCGGGGGTGAAAGAAGGTGTGATCCTCACCGGTGAAAATACGCCGGAAGGAATTGCCGATTTTTACCTGAATAAAGGGGTAAAAGCGGTGGTACTGAAAACCGGTGCTGATGGCGCATGGTTTAAAACCGCGGATGGTGAACAGGGCGCGGTCGCGGCCGTGAAGGTTGAGAACGTAGTCGATACCGTCGGCGCGGGCGATGGCTTTGCCGTCGGGGTCATTAGCGCCCTGCTGGAAGGCAAACCGCTGCCGCAGGCCATCGCCCGGGGCAACTGGATCGGCTCGCTGGCCATTCAGGTGCAGGGCGACAGTGAAGGATTGCCGACGCGCGCGCAGCTTAACGAGTAAATCCCCTCTCCCGTGGGAGAGGGCCAGGGTGAGGGCAACGACCCGCACATATAATTAAACCACCGTGTACCCTACAGACAACGGCGGTAACAACCTCAACAACAGAGGCAAGCCTATGAACAGTTCGACCAATGCAGTAAAACGCTGGTGGTACATCATGCCAATCGTGTTTATCACGTACAGCCTGGCGTACCTTGATCGTGCCAACTTCAGTTTCGCATCCGCCGCGGGGATCACCGAAGACCTCGGGATCACCAAAGGTATTTCATCTCTGCTGGGCGCCCTTTTCTTCCTGGGCTACTTCTTCTTCCAGATCCCCGGCGCGATCTACGCCGAACGCCGCAGCGTGCGTAAGCTGATCTTCGTCTGTCTGATCCTGTGGGGCGCCTGCGCGTCGCTTACCGGCGTGGTCAATAATATCCCTGCCCTGGCCGCTATTCGCTTTATCCTTGGGGTAGTTGAGGCGGCGGTGATGCCCGCAATGCTGATCTACATCAGCAACTGGTTTACCAAATCTGAACGTTCCCGTGCGAACACCTTCCTGATCCTCGGTAACCCGGTCACCGTACTGTGGATGTCAGTGGTGTCCGGCTACCTGATCCAGTCTTTCGGCTGGCGTGAGATGTTTATCATCGAAGGGGTGCCGGCAATCATCTGGGCCTTCTGCTGGTGGGTGCTGGTAAAAGATAAGCCTGCTCAGGCGAAATGGCTCTCCGAAGATGAAAAAGCCGCACTGCAGGCGCAGCTGGATAAAGAGCAGCAAGGGCTGAAGGCGGTGCGTAACTATGGCGAAGCCTTCCGCTCCCGCAACGTGATCCTGCTGTGCGCGCAGTATTTTACCTGGAGTATCGGCGTGTACGGTTTCGTACTGTGGTTGCCGTCAATTATCCGCAGCGGCGGGGAAAATCTCGGTATGGTGGAAGTCGGCTGGCTCTCCTCCGTGCCCTATCTGGCGGCAACTATCGCGATGATCATCGTCTCCTGGGCATCGGACAAACTGCAAAATCGTAAGCTGTTTGTCTGGCCACTGCTGCTGATCGCTGCCTTTGCTTTCATCGGCTCCTGGGCCGTGGGCGCAAACCACTTCTGGGTCTCCTATACGCTGCTGGTGATTGCCGGTGCGGCGATGTACGCCCCGTATGGTCCCTTCTTCGCCATCATCCCGGAGATGCTGCCGCGTAATGTGGCAGGCGGCGCGATGGCCCTGATTAACAGTATGGGTGCGCTCGGTTCGTTCTGCGGCTCTTGGTTCGTCGGTTACCTGAACGGTGCAACCGGCAGCCCGTCAGCCTCATACATCTTCATGGGAGTGGCGCTTTTCGCCTCAGTATGGCTTACTCTGATTGTTAAGCCTGCTAATAATCAACAACTCCCCGTCGGCGCACGCCACGCCTGAATCATTAAAAATCAACGGAGATAAGCATGAAGCCGTCCGTCATTTTGTATAAAGCACTGCCTGATGATCTGCAAAAACGCCTGGAAGAACACTTCGCCGTCACGCAGGTGAAGAACCTAAGCCCGGAGACGGTGGCACAACACGCCGGGGCGTTCGCCCGGGCCGAAGGCCTGCTGGGTTCAAGCGAAAAAGTGGATGTCGCGTTGCTGGAAAAAATGCCGAAGCTTCGTGCTACCTCAACCGTTTCCGTGGGTTACGACAATTTTGACGTGGACGCCCTCAACGCGCGCAACATTCTGCTGATGCATACGCCACATGCCCTGACGGAGACCGTGGCCGACACGCTGATGGCGCTGATGCTCAGCACTGCCCGCCGCGTGGTGGAGGTGGCCGATCGCGTCAAAGCGGGCGAGTGGACAAAAAGCATCGGCCCGGACTGGTTCGGTGTGGATGTTCATGGCAAAACGCTGGGGATTGTTGGCATGGGCCGGATCGGCCTGGCGCTGGCGCAGCGTGCGCATTTCGGTTTTAACATGCCGATTCTGTATAACGCGCGTCGCCATCACAGCGAAGCCGAAGAACGCTTCAACGCCCGCTATTGCGAGTTGGATACGCTGTTGCAGGAAGCGGATTTTGTCTGTCTGATCCTGCCTCTGACGGACGAAACCCGGCATCTGATTGGCAAAGCGGCGTTTGAAAAGATGAAGAAATCCGCCATTTTCATCAATGCGGGTCGTGGCCCGGTCGTGGATGAGAAGGCGTTAATTGAGGCGCTACAAAACGGTGAGATCCATGCGGCCGGTCTGGACGTGTTTGAACAGGAGCCGCTGCCGGTGGATTCGCCGCTGCTTTCGCTGCCTAACGTGGTCGCGCTGCCCCATATTGGTTCTGCGACGCACGAGACGCGTTACAACATGGCGGCCACCGCGGTGGATAATCTGATCGCCGCGCTGAACGGAAACGTGGAGAAAAACTGCGTCAATCCACAGGTCCAACAGTAGAAACGAAAAAACCCGCCAGAAGGCGGGTTTTTAAATTCTTTGCTACTGGGTTGGAAGCTTACAGGCTTACAACGTTACCAGCTGCTGGGCCTTTAGCGCCGCTTTCGATGGTGAAGGACACTTTCTGACCTTCGTCCAGAGATTTGTAGCCATCGTTCTGGATAGCAGAGAAGTGTACGAACACGTCTTTAGAGCCATCGTCAGGAGTGATGAAGCCGAAACCTTTATCAGCGTTGAACCATTTTACCAGACCAGTCATTTTAGCAGACATAGAATTACCTTAATTAACAAATATATTGTGCCTTCCGGCTTGATGGGTTGCGTTACAGATTTTTAAGCGATGAAGGAAGGGTCACTACGAAGGGTATCTATGGATAACAATCTGGACTGCTTTACTAAACTGCTTTAGGTCTGTGTAACAAACCGACGCGAACAGTTATACCGATGTGGTAGAGGAATGACAAGCGTTATTTTAGTCATATGTAAAAAACCCCGCCTGAAGCGGGGTTTTTTCGGTTTATTCTGTGGCAGCGACGGCTGCGCTCCACGCCTGACTAAAGGCCTGGTGCTGGGAGGCCAGCGGCCCAATCAGCGTATTGTACTGACTCGCCTGCTGCGAGGTTGGGAACTGAATACCGTTGGCAACAAAGCTCACCTGCGTTCCCTGCTGGGAGATAAAATCCCCTACCTGAACCAGCTGCTGCGTGAAGATCTGCGCGGCGGGGATCAGCGGTTGCAGGGCATCCGAAGGTTTGGTCACCACTTTCTCATACACTTTGTCGAAGACCGGTTTGAGATCGTCGCCCTGTTTCAGCGCGGAACGTGACGCGTCAGCCTGCATTTTCGCGTTCTGCAATTGCTGGCTCAGCACGCCGAGCGCACCGTTAGACTGGCGAAGCGGTTCACGTTGGGTGACATAATCCTGCGGGACACGGATGGCGTTAACGCTATCCACAACCGGACGAATGCCGGAGTCCATCGCCTGGCTTACCTGCTGTGAATAACCATACAGAATGGCGTAATCAGACACGAAGGGGCCAAACTGTTTTTTCTGATCCGCAGTCAGCGTCGGCAAACGCTCGCCGCTGCGCATCACTGTATTCTGCAGAAAATCGATAAACGCTTTGCGCTGATCGCCTTCTTTATCAAAACACCCACTCAGGCTAACAACCATCAACAACGCCGCAATAGGCGCAAACCAGCGAGAGCAGGACTTTCCTGTCGCCATTTCATTACTCCTTTCACCCAAAAAAGCGCACATCGGCACACGCGTGCCCAACGCTGACAAGGATAGTCCAGGTCAGCGCTGCAAGATACTCTTTTCATGCAAAACGGCTATTGCCATTTTATTTCTTACTCTTTACAAAAAAATACCTGGCGAAGCCGACATATGGTTAATCAGGTAATTAGCATAACTATCCGCATAGCTGAAACGGATAAAGCGATCGTTACCGCACGATTAATCACAAGCGTGATGATCCTTCGTTTGTATTAGGGACTATTCTTAATGGGCTCTCTGATGTTCTTGATCCCGGTGTGTGATTTAAGAGGAGTTCTCAATGGAATATAAAGATCCTGAGTTTGAGCTGCTGAGCAGCCTGGAACAGATTATTTTTAAAGATGTACCGCAGACAGTGACCCTGCAACAGAAATCCAATCCCTTTACAGAATATGAGCAATTGCGCAAAGGGACAGGTTTAAAAACAGATGAATTCGCCAGAGCGATGGGTGTCAGCGTAGCGATGGTGCTGGAGTGGGAGTCGAAACGAGAGAAACCCACGCCAACCGAGTTAAAGCTGATGCGCCTGATTCAGGCCAACCCTGCACTCAGCAAACAGATAGCGTGATGCAGTACCGTGAATTACCGCCCCCGCCTCTGCGGGGGTTTGTGTTTTAAAGGCCTTCACAACGCCAGCCCGTCTCCTCCCACACCAGTTCATGCGTTAACGCCAACCCTTGCAGAAAGCTTTCATCATGGGACACCACCAGCAGTGCTCCGGGGAAACCGGCCAGCGCCGCTTCAATCGCCTGGACCGATGCCAGGTCCAGATGGTTGGTCGGTTCATCAAGCAGTAAAAGCTGCGTGGCGTGCTCGCGCCACAACACGCAGGCCAGGGCGGCTTTCAGACGCTCACCTCCGCTCAACTCTGCCAGCGGCAGTGAGACTTTATCCGCCCCCAGTTGAAGCTGTGCCAGGCGGGTGCGCAGCGTCCCCTCTTCCAGCGGCGTATTGCTCAGATTGAGATGTGCCATCACCGACTGCGTCAGATCCAGCTGCGACAGGTGCTGATCGAGATACGCACACGTCACCGATACCTTACAACTGCCTGCACGGGGTGCGGTTTCACCGAGGATGACTTTTAACAGCGTTGATTTACCGCAGCCATTGGGCCCCCTGAGCGCCACGCGCATCGGGCCGTCCATCCGCCAGTTCATTGGCGGAAGTGAGACATGCGGCAATTGCAGTTCCTCCAGCACCAGCACCTGTTTTCCCTCAGCAATCTGGCTTCCCGGCAGGGTAAACATGATCGGGGCGTCCTCTTCAACCCGTTCCCGCGCCTTGTTTACCGCGGCATTCAGCGCATCGTTTTGATCGCTGTGCTGTTTTTTCCACGAGCCGATACGCTCTTTTGCCGCCGCTTTATATTTGACCCGCTCAAACGACGCGATATTCAGGGTATCGACCGTGCGTATGGTCTTCGCCGAACGCCGCTGGCTGTCATCATGCTCTTTTTGCATTCGCGCGCGGGTGCGTTTGCGCTCCGTTGCCGCATGCTCCAGCGCCGCGCGGGCAGCCTGCTGTTCGGCATCCCGTTGCTGTTTATAGTCTGCATAATTGCCGCCGTAGCTGCGCAGCCCGGAGGCGCTCAGCTCAAGGATACGTGGCACCTGCGCCAGTAGCTCACGATCGTGAGAGGCAACCAGCACGCCGCCCTGATAACGGCGCAACTGGTCGTAAAACCACGCCCGGCCTTGTCGATCCAGATGGTTGGTGGGTTCATCCAGCAACAGGAAATTCGCCTCAGCCGTAAATGCACCACACAACAGGGCACGGATCCGCTCGCCACCGCTGAATTCGGCGGCAGGTTTATCGGGGTCAAACGGTGGCAGTTTCGCCTGGAGAAACGCCTCGTTCAGGCGTTCTGCTAAATCCCAGTAGCCGTCAAGCATCTCCAGATCGTCAGGCTGGTAATCGCCGCGATCGATGCGCTTACGCGCTGCAAAAATCGCGTCATAACCAAGCAGTTCAGCAAGCGTTGTCTGTGGGGAGATATCCTGCTGTTGTGCCACATAGACATGTGAAGCAAAACGCTCAATATGACCACTGGCAGGTTCATCCAGCCCCGCCAGCATGCGCAGCAGACGCGTTTTCCCGCTGCCATTACGACCAACGAGCGCGCACAGGGATGTCTCCAGAGAGAGGTTCAGCGGGCCAAATAGAATATCGCCCGTCGCAAACTGACAGGTGACCTGATGCAAAATAAAAGAAGGGGACTGCGCAAAATGAGCCATAAGCACTCCTGAATGAAATCAAAACATCCCCTGCCGACGCGGTCGCGTTTAGCAAGGATCGAAATTCATCAGTCGTGTTTGTTCATTTTCGGAATGCGCTCCTGAGGGAGAAAGTTAACGCCGATAAGGATAGCGGTAATATGTTGACCATTTCAAGATTAAATTTTCACCCGCACGCCATAAAAAAACCCGCCGAAGCGGGTTTTTAGCCTGTACATGCCCGGCGGGCACATTACTGCAGCAGCGAGATATCCGCCACGCGCAGGAACAGCTCGCGCAGTTTTTCGAGCATAGAGAGACGGTTAATACGCAGATCTTTATCTTCCACGTTGACCATCACTTTTTCGAAGAAGGCGTCGATAACGTCACGCAGTTCCGCCAGTTCTACCAGCGCTTCCTGATAACGGCCTTCTGCGAAGTATGGCTCCAGCTTGTCACGCAGCACCACAACCTGCATCGCCAGGGCGATCTCTTCCGGCTCTTTCAGCGTCGCGGCGTTCACACGCTCGTTCAGCGTTTCGTCAGATTTCGCCAGAATGTTGGAGACACGCTTGTTCGCCGCCGCCAGGGCAGATGCCGCTTCCAGCGTACGGAAGTGAGAAACCGCCTTCATACGCGCATCGAAGTCAGCCGGACGCGTTGGACGACGCGCCAGCACCGCCTGAATGGTATCCACGGTGTAACCTTCGTCCTGATACCACGCGCGGAAGCGACCGAGCATAAAGTCGATCACGTCATCCACCACGTTGGCATTGGTCAGCTTGTCACCGTACAGACGCACCGCTTCTTCAGTCAGAGTCTGCAGATCGAGGTTCAGGTTCTTCTCAACGATGATACGCAGCACGCCCAGCGCCGCACGACGCAGCGCGAACGGGTCTTTGTCCCCTTTCGGATGCTGGCCGATACCGAAGATCCCCGCCAGGGTATCCATTTTATCGGCAATCGCGACCGCACAGGCAACCGGGTTAGACGGCAGTTCATCGCCAGCAAAGCGCGGCTGATACTGTTCGTTCAGGGCGACCGCCACATCTTCCGCTTCGCCATCGTGACGCGCGTAGTGCATACCCATAACGCCCTGGGTGTCGGTAAACTCGAACACCATGTTGGTCATCAGGTCGCACTTGGAGAGCAGACCCGCACGGGTGGCATGGTTAACGTCCGCGCCAATTTCACGGGCGATCCAGCCGGACAGCTCCGCGATACGGTCGGTCTTGTCGCGCAGCGTACCCAGCTGCTGCTGGAACAGCACGGTCTGCAGGCGCGGCAGGTTATCTTCCAGACGTTTTTTACGGTCGGTATTGAAGAAGAACTCCGCATCCGCCAGACGTGGACGCACCACTTTCTCGTTACCGGAGATAATCTGCTGCGGATCTTTCGATTCGATGTTCGCCACGAAGATAAAGTTTGGCAGCAGCTTGCCGTCGTTGGCATAAACCGGGAAGTATTTCTGGTCACCCTTCATGGTGTATACCAGCGCTTCTGCCGGAACCGCGAGGAATTTCTCTTCGAACTTCGCGGTCAGCACAACCGGCCATTCCACCAGCGAGGTGACCTCTTCCAGCAGGCTGTCGCTCAGGTCAGCGTTACCGCCAATCTTGCGCGCCGCCTCTTCAGCGTCGGCTTTGATTTTGGCTTTACGCTGTTCGTAGTCAGCAATGACTTTACCGCGCTCCAGCAGGATCTGCGGATACTGGTCGGCATTGTCGATGGTGAACTCTGGCTCGCCCATAAAGCGGTGGCCGCGAATAACGCGATCGGACGCCACGCCCAGAATGGTCGCCGGAATAACGGTGTCGCCCAGCAGCAGGGTCACGGTGTGTACCGGACGCACGAAGTGTACTTCGGACGCGCCCCAGCGCATCAGCTTAGGAATGGGCAGCTTAGCCAGCGAAGTGGCGATCATGTTTGGCAGCAGTGCTTCTGCGCGTTCACCTTTTACGTGAGCGCGATACAGCAGCCATTCGCCTTTGTCAGTGGTCAGACGCTCGGCCTGGTCAACGGTAATACCGCAACCGCGCGCCCAGCCTTCTGCCGCTTTGCTTGGCTTGCCTTCCGCGTCGAACGCCTGGGCAATCGCCGGGCCACGTTTTTCCACTTCACGATCCGGCTGAGACGCCGCCAGGTTCGCCACTTTCAGCGCCAGACGACGCGGAGCAGCAAACCACTCAATTTTACCGTGCGCCAGGCCAGCGTTATCCAGCTCGGCAGTCACGTTCGCAGCAAAAGATTCAGCCAGGCTGCGCAGGGCTTTTGGTGGCAGCTCTTCGGTGCCAATTTCCACCAGGAAAGTTTTCTCAGACATGGCCGCCTCTTATTTGTTTCGGTTGCACATCGGGAAGCCAAGGGCTTCACGGGACGCGTAGTAAGCTTCTGCAACGGCTTTGGTCAGGGTACGAATACGCAGAATGTAGCGCTGACGTTCAGTCACGGAGATCGCTTTGCGGGCGTCCAGCAGGTTGAAGCTGTGGGCGGCCTTCAGAATACGCTCGTAGGCAGGCAGCGGCAGCGGAGTCTCCAGAGCCAGCAGTTGCTGCGCTTCTTTCTCGTACTGCTCGAAGCAGGTGAACAGGAAGTCCACGTCCGCGTATTCGAAGTTATAGGTGGATTGTTCCACTTCGTTCTGATGGAACACGTCGCCGTAAGTGGTTTTACCCAGCGGGCCGTCGCTCCAGACCAGGTCGTAAACGCTGTCCACGCCCTGAATGTACATTGCCAGACGTTCCAGACCGTAGGTGATTTCACCGGTGATCGGCTTACATTCCAGACCGCCAACCTGCTGGAAGTAGGTAAACTGGGTCACTTCCATGCCGTTCAGCCACACTTCCCAACCCAGACCCCAGGCACCCAGCGTTGGGTTTTCCCAGTTATCTTCCACGAAACGAATGTCGTGAATGGTCGGATCCATACCCAGCTCTTTCAGTGACCCAAGGTACAGTTCCTGAATATTGTCTGGCGATGGCTTAATGACCACCTGGAACTGATAGTAGTGCTGCAGACGGTTTGGGTTTTCGCCGTAACGGCCATCGGTCGGACGACGGGAAGGCTGCACATAAGCAGTCGCCATTGGCTCTGGCCCCAACGCGCGTAAGCTGGTCATCGGGTGTGAGGTGCCTGCGCCGACTTCCATGTCCAAAGGTTGAACAATGGTGCAGCCCTGGCGAGCCCAGTAATCCTGTAAGGTCAGGATCAGGCCCTGGAAGGTCTTGGTATCAAACTTTTGCATAGTATTTCGTGCTGGATACGTGTGGTTTTAAATGGAAGGGACCAGTATACCCGCTGGCTGCAAGATATACAGTACGAAACGGGGTTGTTTAGGGAAAATTGGGAAATAAGCGTTCGAGCCAGAACGCGGCGAGCGTCTGGCTGTCGATTATGCGAGCAGATTAGCGCATGGAGAGATGTAAAAACTGGCCGTCCGCATCAAACGAGCAGACAAAGCCCTCTTTACGAGAGGTATGGCCCCGAAGCTCATAGCTGCCCTGAAAACGCTCAAAGCCGGTGACATCAATTTTCTGGGTATCCAGGTTATAGCGGTGAGCCGCCTGATCTTTACACAACTGTTCCATATTCAACGAACGTTCCGGGCTCATTTTGCCCTGCTGCGCTTTTTGCGCAGGTGCTTCCTGAGGCGTACTGCATCCGGCCAGTACCACCAGCAGAAAGAGTGACCCCACACGCTTCATCATCATTTTTATTACCGACCCGGTCAGTGGCTGTTATTTTTAGTAGCAAAGCTTTTATAGATTACGGTCTGGCATTCTGCGAATCTCGCGATGGCCAGACAAGTCCGCGTTATAAAACTCAGATTTTTCCAAGGAAAGACTTTTACACAATAGCAGTCACACTCTATTTACAGGGAAAAAGAGGAACTGATGCAGTCAAAAATTAGCTGGATTGATAATCTGCGAGGAATAGCGTGTCTGATGGTGGTGATGATCCACACGACGACCTGGTATGTTACGAACGCACACAGTATCAGCCCTGTTAACTGGGATGTCGCGAATATTCTCAACTCCGCGTCGCGTGTCAGCGTTCCGCTGTTCTTTATGATTTCCGGCTTTCTCTTTTTTGGCGAGCGTAGCGCACAACCGCGACATTTTATTCGTATCGCCGCGTGTCTCGGGTTTTATAGCGCCGTCGCGCTGATTTACATCACGCTGTTTACCTCCATTAGCCCCGGCCTGTCACTCAAATATCTGCTGCAAAAGCCGGTGTTTTACCACCTGTGGTTTTTCTTCGCCATTATCGTTATCTACCTGGTATCACCGTTGATTCAGGTAAAAAACGTCAGCGGAAAGATGCTTCTGGCGCTGATGGTGGTGATAGGCATCATCGCCAATCCGAATACCGTCTCACAGAAAATCGACGGTTTTGAGTGGCTACCGGTAAACCTCTACATCAATGGCGATACGTTTTACTACGTGCTCTACGGCATGCTGGGGCGCGCCATCGGGATGATGGATACCCAAAAGCGGGGTATCAGCTGGCTATGTGGCGCGTTGTTTATCATCGGGGTGATTATCATTTCACGCGGGACGCTGCATGAGCTGCAATGGCGCGGCAATTTTGCCGATACCTGGTACCTGTACTGCGGGCCGATGGTCTTCATTTGTGCCGTTTCCCTGCTGACGCTCGTTAAGAACACCCTGAACGCGCGCCCTCTTCCCGTGCTGGGTTTTATCTCGCGGCACTCGCTGGGGATTTATGGTTTTCACGCGCTGGTGATCCACGCACTACGCACGAGAGGCGTTGAACTCAAAAGCTGGCCAGTGCTGGACATCGTCTGGATTTTCTCCGCCACACTGGTCGTGAGCCTGTTGCTGTCGATGCTGCTACAGAAGCTAGACACCCGCCGCTTCGTCAGTTAACGACGCGCTGTCGGGCCCGATGAAACTGGCGCGGGGAGGAAAACCCTGCCGCCAGTGAGGCCTGCTCCACGCCGCGCCCCTGCAATAGCTACTGCTCCGCCACCGCCAGACGCAACTGCTCCAGGTAATCGCGAACGCTTATCCCCAAATGCGTCTGGAAAAGACGGGTTAAATGGCGCGGGCTGACATGCGCCAGCGCGGCAATATCCGGCACGTTCCACGCTTTTTGCGGGTCTGCGGTGAGCGCATCCTGAGCACGGTGGATAGCCGGATGAAGATGATTGCGATAGCGTAACCATGGCGATAGCTGCGGATCGTCCCCGGACCGGCGGAACCAGACCACCATCTCGCGTGCCACGGCCAGCGCCTTTTCTGGCCCGCACAGACGGTTAATCATATGCAGCGCCAGGTCGATACCCGAGGTGATCCCTGCGCTGGTCCAGACATTCTCATCCTGCACGAATATCCGGTTCTCTTTGATCGTCGCCGTGGGGGCGGCAACGCGTAAACGGCCGATAACCTCATGATGCGTTGTGCACTGCCGGTTGTTCAGCAGCCCTGATTTTGCTGCCAGCAAAGCCCCTGAGCAGACGCACATCACGGTGATATCCTGACGCTGAATAGCTGGCTGCAGGCGCATCAGCCAGTGCTGGATCTGCATCGCCTGCGGCGTAGAAAACTGAACGCGGGAGTCGCTTACACCAGGCAGAACCAGCAGGCTCCCTTCCGGAAGCCTTTCCGGTAATGGCGCGATACCGCTCATCATCAAACCAATCGACGTTTGCACCTCAGGTTGCGGGCCAATGTAATGCAGACGAAACGCATCGCCTGCCAGGACAAAGGTTTCTGCCGGGCCGGTCATGTCTAATGACAACACCCCGGGCAACATAACGAACCAAACGTCGATACGCATTACAGTGACTCCAGCGTCTCCGCTACCGTTTTAATCGCGGCAAATCGCCCTGACAGTACCGTTTCGGTACGATGACGAATTTCCGCAGCGCTAAGGGTTACGCCCTTGTACGTCATAGGAAACGTGAGCATTGCCTCGCTAACAAAGGTCACAGCATAACCCAGATCGGATGCCACCCGTGCGGTGGTTTCGCAGCACTGTTCAGTACGAATACCGCATAGGATCAGCTGGTTGATATCACGCTCGCGCAGCCAGCGATCCAGGCCCGTATCCGTGAAGGCATTATGAACATGTTTCTGGAAAACCACATCCGGCTGATGACGTAAAAAGGCCATCGGTTTGACATAGCCGCTTTGCAGTGAGAAAGGGCCTTTTTCATCCACATGGAAAATATCGACGACGGGAATACCGCGCGACTGGCAGCCTTCTGTCAGCCCCAGCATTGCCTGCTCAAAGGCCGGAACATCTTGCTCCTGCCAGTAATCGCGGTGATGAAAAGACTGTTGGGTATCGATATTGATTAATGCAATACGTGACATGATGGTGCTCCTCGCCAGTGGGTATAAATACATACTGGCGAGGAAACAGGCACGCGGACAGACCAAAAAAGGACATCCTCGTGCCTCTGACAGACAATCACGCTTATGACATCAGCGGCAGCAACTGCTGATAAATTTTGCGGAACACATCGCGCCTTTCAGCATATCGCGCGTGGCGAGTTGCGTCGGGCAGATGAGCCTGTTCCAGCGTAAGCTGTGGCAACAGTTGCGAAAGCGGTTTGTCCGGGTTCATGGCTATCTGCGCCAGCCGCGCGGCACCCAGCGCCGGGCCCACATCGCCCCCGGTACGATAGTCCAGCTGCAATCCACTGATATCAGAGAGCATCTGGCGCCAGTAGCTGCTGCGTGCGCCGCCGCCGATCAGGGTGATGCTTGCTGGTTTCAGGCCGCAGTCATGCACCACGTCCATTCCATCCGCCAGCGCATAGCCCACGCCTTCCAGAACCGCACGCGCCAGTTCCGCAGGACCGTGCTGATGGGTTAAGCCAAAAAATACCCCTTTCGCTTCCGAGTTGTTGTGCGGTGTACGCTCACCGGAGAGATACGGTAAAAACCAGACGGTACCAGCGTTTTCATCCGCCTGCTGTGCTGCGGTAATCAATGCCGGAACATCGGCCATCCCGGTCAGCTTCGCCGCCCAGTCCAGGCAAGAAGCTGCACTGAGCATCACCGACATCAAATGCCATTTTCCTGGCAGCGCATGGCAAAAACTGTGCACCGCACTTTCCGGGTTGCTGCGATATCCGTCGCTGACGGCAAAATAGACGCCAGAGGTGCCGAGAGACAGCATGGCCTGGCCCGCATCAACCATGCCGACACCCACGGCGCCCGCCGCATTATCCCCGCCGCCAGCCACCACCGGCACAGCAGGCATATTCCAGCGTTCCGCTATGGCGGACTGTAAGGTGCCGGTAATTTCGCTGCCTTCAAAGAGTGCGGGCATATGCTCACGGGTGAGATGACAGGCATCCAGCATCGCCTCGCTCCAGTCGCGTTTCGCCACGTCGAGCCACATGGTGCCAGCGGCGTCGGACATGTCGCTGGCAAAATCCCCCGTCATGCGAAAACGCAGATAATCTTTTGGCAGTAAGACCTTCGCCACCTGACGGAAAATCTCCGGCTCATGGCGTTGCACCCAGAGAAGCTTCGGCGCGGTGAAGCCGGGCATCATCAGGTTGCCGGTGATGTCACGGGACGCAGGCACTCGCTCTTCCAGGAGCGCGCACTCTTCCGCACAGCGGCCATCGTTCCAGAGGATCGCAGGGCGCAGCACACGATGCTGGCTGTCCAGCAGCGTAGCGCCGTGCATCTGTCCGGCGATACCCAGCGCGGTGAACTCACGCAAACTGTGCTGTTCACCTAACCCCTTGATTGCGCGATCCGTCGCCTGCCACCACTGCTCCGGATCCTGTTCCGACCATAACGGATGCGGACGCGAAACCTGCAGTTTTTCAGTCTGCGTTGCCAACACGTCACCCTGCTCGCTTAAGAGGATGGCTTTCACACCCGATGTGCCAAGATCAATCCCGATATACATTGTGGTGGCTCCTTTGACAGAAATGCCCGGTGGCGCTTCCGCTTACCGGGCCTACGTTTTTACTTGTCGAACAAATAGTGATTAACCAGATTTTCCAGCAGTTCCTGGTGTCCGCTCTGATGCTGCGGCGCCAGCTGATGTTGTTCAGCGTACTTCGCGATTTCCGCAAGCGATAACTGGCCTTTCAAAATTTGCTGGCCCAGCTCACTGTTCCAGCCGCTATAACGCTTCGCGACACGTTTATCCAGCTCACCGTCTTCAATCATGCGCGCAGCGACTTTTAGCGCCAGCGCCATGGTATCCATCGCGCCAATGTGGCCGTAGAACAGATCGTATTTATCGGTGCTCTGACGACGCACTTTGGCGTCAAAGTTCAGGCCGCCGGTAGTGAAACCACCCGCTTTGATGATTTCATACATCACCAGCGCATTCTCTTCCACGCTGTTCGGGAACTGGTCGGTATCCCAGCCCAGCTGCGCATCACCACGGTTAGCATCTACCGAGCCGAAGATGCCCAGCGCAATGGCAGACGCAATTTCGTGATGGAAAGAGTGGCCCGCCAGGGTGGCATGGTTGGCTTCAATGTTAACTTTAATCTCTTTTTCCAGGCCGAACTGCTTCAGGAAGCCGTACACGGTCGCGACGTCGTAATCGTACTGGTGCTTGGTTGGTTCCTGTGGCTTCGGTTCAATCAGCAGCGTGCCGCGGAAACCGATTTTATGCTTATGCTCAACCACCATCTGCATGAAGCGGCCAATCTGCTCGCGCTCCTGACGCAGATCGGTATTCAGCAGGGTTTCATAACCCTCACGTCCGCCCCACAGAACATAGTTCTCGCCGCCCAACTGATGCGTGGCGTTCATTGCGGTCACGACCTGCGTGGCGGCCCAGCTAAACACTTCTGGATCCGGGTTAGTTGCTGCCCCGGCGCCATAGCGAGGGTTCGTGAAGCAGTTAGCCGTGCCCCACAGCAGCTTCACGCCACTTTGCTGCTGCTTCGCCGCCAGCACATCCACCATCTGCGCAAAGTTGTTCAGGTACTCTTTCAGCGATGCGCCTTCCGGCGACACATCCACGTCATGGAAGCAGTAATACGGCACGTTCAGCTTGTGGAAGAATTCAAATGCCACATCCGCTTTGCGCTTCGCCAGCTCGATAGCCTCTCCCGGCTGTTGCCACGGGCGGTCAAAGGAACCCACACCGAACATATCGGCGCCGTTCCAGCAGAAGGTATGCCAGTAACAGGCGGCAAAGCGCAGATGATCTTCCATGCGCTTACCCAGCACCAGCTCATCCGGGTTGTAGTGACGAAATGCTAAAGGATTGGTCGTTTTCGGGCCTTCGTAACGAACACGATCGAGTTGGTCGAAATAAGCTTGCATATTGAGCTCCATAATCAGGGTATGCGGCGAGTCGTTGATACAGGAGTAATAGTGAATAGACATTTTGGGTTGCTCAATTACGTTATTTCACACTGCTATTGAGAGAATGCGCAACTGTGCGCTGGCTCGCAAAATAATGCGCAAGCAAACTATTTTTCGGCGCAGATTCCATAATCAAATGTAATTAAGACCTTACGTATTTTAAAATCCGATCGCGGTCATAAATTCAGAAATAAACCAAATATCGTAATGAGAAGATAAAAATCTGTAATTGCCAGCCCGCCTTTCCGCGTTAAAAATTTGCTGCGTCTAAGCAGTGAATGTTTCTTTTATCTCAGCAACACATACCCCTACAAAAGGCCTAATAATTATGAAGATAAAGAACCTTACCCTAACGCTCTGCACTACTCTCCTCCTTGCAAGCTTTGCAGGACATGCCAAAGAGGTCAAAATTGGCATGGCGATTGACGACCTGCGTCTGGAGCGCTGGCAAAAAGATCGCGATATTTTTGTAAAAAAAGCGGAATCACTTGGCGCAAGTGTGTTTGTGCAGTCTGCAAATGGCAACGAAGAAACGCAGATGTCGCAAATTGAGAATATGATTAACCGTGGCGTTGATGTACTGGTCATTATCCCTTATAACGGCCAGGTATTAAGTAACGTCGTGAAAGAAGCGAAGCAAGAAGGGATTAAAGTTCTGGCGTATGACCGCATGATTAATAATGCGGACATTGATTATTATATTTCGTTCGACAATGAAAAAGTGGGCGAACTGCAGGCAAAAAGCCTGGTCGATAAAGTGCCGCAGGGCAATTATTTCCTGATGGGCGGCTCACCGGTGGATAACAACGCCAAATTGTTCCGCGAAGGTCAGATGAAAGTCCTCAAGCCGTATATCGACAGCGGCAAGATTAAAGTGGTTGGCGATCAGTGGGCGGACGGCTGGTTGCCTGAAAACGCGCTAAAAATTATGGAAAACGCGCTAACCGCGAATAACAACAAAATTGATGCCGTCGTCGCCTCCAACGACGCCACCGCCGGGGGTGCCATTCAGGCGCTGAGCGCGCAGGGGCTGGCCGGGAAAGTGGCCATTTCAGGCCAGGATGCGGATCTCGCCGGTGTAAAACGCATCATTGCGGGCACCCAGACCATGACGGTGTATAAGCCCATCACTGAACTGGCCAACACGGCTGCAGAGATCGCCGTAGAGCTGGGGAACGGTAAACAACCGAAAGCCGACGCGACGCTGAACAACGGTCTGAAAGATGTGCCGGCACGCCTGCTCACGCCAATTGAAGTCAATAAAGAGAACATTGACGCCACCGTTATCAAAGACGGTTTCCACAAGAAGAGTGAACTGTAATCCAGCGCAGCCCCTGCCCTGCGGGGGCGCATCGACTTGTACTGTTTTTACCTCGGGTCATGTGGAGCAGTTATGCCTTATTTACTTGAAATGAAGAGCATCACCAAGCGTTTTGGCGCGGTGAAAGCGGTCGATAACGTGAGCCTGCGGCTAAATCCTGGTGAAGTGGTTTCGCTCTGCGGCGAAAACGGTTCGGGTAAGTCGACGCTGATGAAAGTGTTGTGCGGGATCTATCCGCATGGCAGCTACGAAGGTGAAATTGTCTTTGCCGGCGAGGTCATTCAGGCCACCCACATTCGCGATACTGAACGTAAGGGTATCGCCATCATTCACCAGGAGCTGGCGCTGGTGAAGCATCTCACCGTGCTGGAGAACATTTTCCTCGGGGCCGAAATTTCGCGCCACGGCGTGCTGGATTACGACACCATGACGCTACGCTGTGAAAAACTGCTGGCGCAGGTCAGTCTGGCCATTTCGCCGGATACCCGCGTGGGAGACCTGGGTCTGGGGCAGCAACAGCTGGTTGAAATCGCTAAGGCGCTGAACAAACAGGTCAGGCTGCTGATCCTCGACGAACCCACGGCCTCTCTCACCGAACAGGAAACGGCCGTCCTGCTGGATATCATCCGCGATCTGCAAAATCACGGTATCGCCTGCATCTACATTTCTCACAAACTCAACGAGGTCAAAGCCATTTCGGACACCATCTGCGTGATCCGCGATGGTCAACACATCGGCACACGCGAAGCCGAAGGCATGAGCGAGGATGACATCATCACCATGATGGTGGGCCGCGAACTGACGGCGCTCTACCCGAATGAACCTCACACAACGGGTGATGAAGTGTTACGCGTAGAAAACCTGACCGCGTGGCACCCGGTAAATCGCCATATCAAACGCGTAAACAACATCTCCTTTTCCCTGCACCGGGGTGAAATTCTCGGTGTTGCCGGGCTCGTCGGCGCCGGACGTACTGAAGCCGTGCAGTGCCTGTTCGGCGTCTGGCCAGGGCGCTGGGAAGGCACGGTTTATATTGATGGCAAGCCGGTGAAAATCGACAACTGCCAGCAGGCAATTGCCCACGGAATTGCCATGGTGCCGGAAGACCGCAAAAAAGACGGCATCGTGCCGGTGATGGCGGTGGGTAAAAACATCACGCTCGCGGCACTCGATCAGTTCTCCGGCGCGCTGAGCAGCCTTGATGATGCCGCAGAGCAGCAGTGCATTTTGCAATCTCTCGCCCGCCTCAAAGTGAAAACATCCTCA
The DNA here is from genome assembly GCF_050031465.1 of Enterobacter cloacae complex sp. 277I4. Classification (NCBI taxonomy): domain Bacteria; kingdom Pseudomonadati; phylum Pseudomonadota; class Gammaproteobacteria; order Enterobacterales; family Enterobacteriaceae; genus Enterobacter; species Enterobacter cloacae complex sp. 277I4. The sequence goes on along the minus strand of NZ_JBLGWC010000001.1, from coordinate 200,362 downwards.
CCGGAACTGGCCATTGGGCGCCTGAGCGGAGGCAACCAGCAAAAAGCCATTCTGGCGCGCTGTCTGCTCCTCAATCCACGCATCTTGATCCTGGATGAGCCGACGCGCGGCATTGATATCGGTGCAAAGTACGAAATCTACAAACTGATTAATCAGCTTGTACAGCAAGGGATCGCCGTCATTGTCATCTCCTCTGAATTACCCGAAGTGCTCGGCCTGAGCGACCGTGTGCTGGTCATGCACGAGGGCAAACTGAAAGCCAATCTGATTAACCAGAACCTGACGCAGGAGCAGGTGATGGAAGCCGCTTTAAGGAGCGAACGTCATGTCGAAAAGCAATCCGTCTGATATCAAAGTCGCTGTTCAGACGCCCGGCGCATTCGCGGGGTTAAAAGCGCTGAACCTGCAGGTATTCGTGATGATCGCGGCCATTATCGCCATCATGCTGTTTTTTACCTGGATGACCGATGGCTCCTACCTGAGCGCGCGTAACGTCTCTAACCTGCTGCGCCAGACTGCCATCACCGGCATTCTGGCCGTGGGCATGGTCTTCGTCATTATTTCGGCGGAAATCGACCTGTCGGTGGGGTCGATGATGGGCCTGCTCGGCGGCGTCGCGGCCATTTTTGACGTCTGGCTCGGCTGGCCGCTGCCGCTGACCGTGGCGGTGACGCTGGTATTAGGTCTGGTGCTGGGTGCCTGGAACGGCTGGTGGGTTGCCTACCGGAAGGTCCCGTCGTTCATTGTTACTCTGGCAGGAATGCTGGCCTTCCGCGGCGTATTGATTGGCATCACCAACGGCACCACCGTCTCTCCCACCAGCGCCGCCATGTCACAGATTGGTCAGAGCTACCTCTCCGACAGCGTGGGCTTTACCATCGGCGTGGTCGGGCTGCTGGCGTTCGTGGCCTGGCAATGGCGTGGCCGTATGCGCCGTCAGTCGCTGGGGCTGGCCTCCTCTCCATCAACATCCGTGGTGGGACGTCAGGCACTGACTGCGGTGATCGTGCTCGGCGCGATTTGGCTCCTGAATGACTATCGCGGCGTGCCTACGCCAGTTCTCCTGCTGGCCCTCCTGCTGCTGGGCGGCATGTTTATGGCCACGCGCACCGCGTTTGGCCGCCGTATTTACGCCATCGGCGGTAACCTTGAGGCCGCCCGTCTGTCAGGCATTAACGTAGAGCGCACCAAACTGGCGGTCTTTGCCATCAACGGCCTGATGGTTGCTATCGCCGGGTTGATCCTCAGCTCGCGTCTCGGAGCGGGTTCCCCGTCTGCCGGAAACATTGCCGAGCTGGATGCTATCGCCGCCTGCGTCATTGGCGGTACCAGCCTCGCAGGCGGTGTCGGCAGCGTGGCGGGCGCGGTGATGGGGGCATTTATCATGGCTTCGTTGGATAACGGGATGAGTATGATGGACGTCCCGACGTTTTGGCAGTATATCGTCAAGGGGGCCATTCTTTTGCTGGCAGTCTGGATGGACTCTGCCACCAAGCGGCGTACCTGATAACCGTATTGTGACTTATTTGGGAAGCGAGCCATGTTTGAAAAGCGTCACCGCATTACGTTGTTATTCAATGCCAACAAAGCTTACGACCGACAGGTGGTAGAGGGCGTTGGTGAATATTTGCAGGCGTCGCAATCTGAGTGGGATATCTTTATCGAAGAGGATTTCCGCACCCGACTCGAGAACATCAAAGACTGGCTGGGCGATGGCGTCATCGCTGACTATGACGACCCGGTCATTGAGCAATTACTGACTGACGTCGACGTCCCGATTGTGGGCGTCGGCGGCTCTTACCATTCGCCCGAGCACTATCCTCCCGTCCACTATATCGCCACCGATAACCATGCGCTGGTCGAAAGCGCGTTTCTGCATTTAAAGGAGAAAGGCGTCCATCGCTTTGCGTTCTATGGTTTACCAGCCTCCAGCGGCAAGCGCTGGGCCGTTGAGCGCGAACACGACTTTTGTCAGCTTGTCGCCCAGGAGAAGTACCGCGGCGTGGTCTATCAGGGGCTGGAAACCGCACCGGAAAACTGGCAGCACGCGCAAAACCGTCTGGCTGACTGGCTGCAGACGCTGCCGCCGCAAACCGGCATTATTGCCGTGACGGACGCCCGTGCGCGCCACGTATTGCAGGTCTGCGAACATTTGCACATTCCGGTGCCGGAGAAGCTGTGCGTGATTGGCATCGATAACGAAGAGCTGACCCGCTACCTTTCACGCGTGGCTCTCTCCTCAGTGGCGCAGGGCACCCGACAGATGGGATATCAGGCCGCAAAATTACTCCATCGTCTGCTGGATAACGAATCCCTGCCGCTTCAGCGCCTGCTGGTTCCCCCGGTCCGCGTGGTAGAACGTCGATCAACGGATTACCGCTCCTTAAACGACCCGGCAGTCATTCAGGCGATGCACTTTATCCGCAACCACGCCTGCAAAGGTATCAAGGTCGATCAGGTGCTGGATTCCGTGGGTATTTCCCGTTCAAATCTGGAGAAGCGTTTTAAAGAGGAAGTGGGCGAAACCATTCATGCGGTCATTCACGCAGAGAAGCTGGAGAAAGCGCGCAGTTTGCTCATCTCCACGTCGCTGTCGATCAACGAAATCTCGCAGATGTGCGGCTATCCGTCGCTGCAGTATTTTTATTCGGTGTTCCGTAAAGAGTATGACAACACGCCGAAAGAGTATCGGGAACGCCACAGCGAAGTCATGATGTAGAAAAGAAAACGCCTTCCAGTGGAAGGCGTTATTGGGATTACATATGGGCGGCGATAAGTCGCTGGTTATCCTGGTACATCGCAAACAGATAGTTGTTATAGCGCTGACCCTGGGTGGAATAACCTTTCAGCTTGTGGATCATCGTACTGGCCGTCACTTCCTGATCCGCTTTACGCAGCTGTGCGCGTGACTTACGGAACGACGAGTAGGCCGGATGGGTGTTCAGGTTTACCACATAGGCATTTACTGAATCTTTCACCGATTCAAACTGCGAGTAGCCCTTCACCTTGCCCGGCGCATTTTTACAACGCCCCTTCACGCACTTCATGCCGAAGAGGTTGTTGTTGTTGCGCGCCAGCTTCGAGGTGCCCCAGCCACTTTCGGCTGCAGCCATTGTCGCAACCATGCTGCCCGGGATGATGTCGACACGCTCAAGGAGCGAGTTCCACGGCACACGACGGGTGTTACCGTTCCAGCTCACTTTGTAGCGCTTTGCGATATCTTTCAGGCGCGCGCGCTCGGACGGCGTCCAGCGGCTATCGTACTGTTTGGCGATCAACCAGTTACGATCTGCCGTAATCGCGGCGTTTTGACTTGTGATGTAAGGCATTACTGTCCGGAGAAACGCTTTTTTCCTTGGTGTTCCGGAAGGGTATTTTCGCAAATCAGGAAGTGAACTACTCTTTGCACTATTGCGAGAATACTCTTGTTTACTGCTAACCTTACTGCTTGTCGTCTTTATTACGTGGGCTTTCTTACTCGTTGTATCCGTGTGCGTCTTTGCAAGCACCCCACCCGAAAATGTCGTGGTGAGTAACATGAGTATCGCGGCCCCATATCGTCGAATGGGAGTCGATATCATTAGGTCTCCTGGTCGGATATAAACATTCCAACACCTTATTTTTTTCACAAATTTGAGAGCGGAATCTCAAATCATATCAAAAATAGACTTCAAGAGCACGTATAGAAATAGTCCAATTCCGAAACTATGTCACCTGAAACGTGCTCACTTAAGCATCAATTCTGAAAATTTGTGTGCGATCTCGCAGATAACTGCCTAATTTTGCGCGGGATCACTCATCCTCTCGCGTCATCCTTGTAGAAAGCGCCGGGGGATGAGTTTTTACGCCTCACCTGATGGCACACTGGTCAAAAATGCCGCGACAGGAAGATGGAATGAAACGCACCGCCGTAGCTTTTCTGATGTTACCCGCACTGGCACACGCTGACTGGTCATCGCCGGGATTTAACGCGTTCAGCGCCGGAGGCACCGGAATGTTCACCAGCCAGGCAAAGCTTGCGAAGGGTACGCGTCCTTTGACAGTGAGTTTTGACAACACGTGCTGGCAGCCAACAGAAGCGATAAAACTCAACGAGATGCTGTCACTCAAACCGTGTGACGGCACGCCGCCGCAGTGGCGTCTGTTCCGCGACGGAGAGTACCAGATGCGTGTCGATACCCGTTCCGGCACGCCAACCCTGATGCTGACCATCAAGAGCGCAGCAGAACAACCGGTGGCAAACGTTATCCGCCAGTGCCCAAAATGGGATGGAAAACCCCTGACGCTGGAGGTGGGAAACACCTTCCCGGAAGGCTCCGTGGTGCGAGATTTCTACAGCAAACAAACCGCGACGGTGCAGCAGGGAAAAATTACCCTTCAGCCTGCCGCCAACAGCAACGGCCTGCTGCTGCTTGAGCGCGCCGAAACCGACAAACCCGCGCCGTTTAGCTGGCAAAACGCTACGGTCTATTTCGTGCTGACCGACCGCTTCGTGAATGGTGACCCCACGAATGACAATAGCTATGGCCGCCACAAAGACGGCATGCAGGAGATTGGCACTTTCCACGGCGGCGATCTGAAAGGGCTTGCGAGCAAGCTTGATTATCTGCAGCAACTGGGGGTAAACGCGCTCTGGATAAGCTCCCCGCTGGAGCAGATCCATGGCTGGGTCGGCGGTGGCACTAAAGGGGATTTCCCCCACTATGCCTACCATGGCTACTACACGCAGGACTGGACCAGGCTTGATGCCAACATGGGCACCGAAGATGATTTACGTCATCTCGTCGATGAAGCGCACAAGCGCGGCATCCGCATTCTGTTCGATATCGTCATGAACCATGTGGGCTACGCAACGCTTGCCGACATGCAGGAGTACCAGTTTGGCGCGCTCTATCTGCAGGGTGATGAGCTGAAGAAGACGCTGGGTGAACGCTGGACCGACTGGAAGCCGGGCACGGGACAAAGCTGGCACAGCTTTAATGATTACATCAACTTCAGCGATAAAGCCGCATGGGAAAAATGGTGGGGTAAAAAATGGATCCGCACCGATATTGGCGATTACGACAACCCGGGCTTTGACGACCTGACCATGTCACTGGCGTTTTTACCCGACCTGAAAACGGAATCCACCACGCCGTCCGGTTTGCCAAACTTCTATCAGCACAAGCCCGATACCCAGGCAAAAGCTATCCCGGGATACACCCCGCGCGATTACCTGACCCACTGGCTCAGCCAGTGGGTACGCGAGTATGGCATTGACGGTTTCCGTGTTGATACGGCAAAACACGTGGAGCTGGCGGCCTGGCAGCAGTTGAAGGACCAGGCAAGCCAGGCGCTGGCGGCCTGGAAAGGTGCTCACCCGGACAAAAAACTCGACAATGCGCCGTTCTGGATGACGGGTGAATCCTGGGGCCACGGGGTCATGCAGAGCGATTATTACCGCCACGGCTTCGATGCGATGATTAACTTCGATTATCAGGAGCAGGCGGCAAAAGCGGTGAACTGCCTGGCCGATATCGATCTGACCTGGCAGCAGATGGCGGAAAAACTGCAAAGCTTTAATGTTCTGAGCTATCTCTCTTCGCATGACACCCGCCTGTTCCGCGAAGGGGGCCAGCGCGCGGCAGAACTGCTGCTGTTAGCGCCAGGCAGCGTACAAATCTATTATGGGGATGAATCAGAGCGTCCGTTCGGGCCGACGGGTTCCGACCCTCTGCAGGGAACACGCTCGGATATGAACTGGCAGGATGTGACGGGCAAACAGGCGTTAACCGTCGCCCACTGGCAAACGCTGGGTCAGTTCCGCGCCCGCCATCCGGCGATAGGTGAAGGCAAGCAAACCACGCTTTCGCTGAAAGAGGGGTATGGATTCGTACGTGAACATGATGGCGATAAGGTCATGGTCGTCTGGGCGGGGAACCAATAGCCCCCTCACCGCGGTTTTCTCCCTCTCCCACCGGGAGAGGGTCGGGGTGAGGGGCACTCACCAGAACTATTCACTACAAAAATCCACACCCGCCACATAAAACCACAAATCCGACCACACCAGCCGATTTGCACCCGCACGGTGCTAGCGTTATGGTTACCCACTTTCAAAACAAGCTCGACAGATCACCTGCTATGACGTTTTCACTTTTCGGCGACAAATTTACCCGCCATTCAGGCATTACCCGCCTGATGGAGGACCTCAACGACGGGCTGCGCACACCGGGCGCCATCATGCTCGGCGGCGGAAACCCGGCTCAAATCCCGGAGATGAATACCTATTTCCAGACGCTGCTCGCTCAGATGCTGGAAAACGGCAAAGCAACCGATGCGCTTTGCAATTACGACGGCCCTCAGGGTAAAACCGAACTGCTGAAACTCCTCGCCGACATGCTGCGTGAAGAGCTGGGTTGGGATATCGAACCGCAGAATATTGCACTGACAAACGGCAGTCAGAGCGCGTTTTTCTACTTGTTTAACCTTTTCGCAGGACGTCGCGCCGACGGCACCACCAAAAAAGTGCTGTTCCCGCTGGCACCGGAGTATATCGGCTACGCCGATTCCGGTCTGGAAGAGGATCTGTTCGTCTCTGCCCGCCCGAATATTGAGCTGCTGCCGGAAGGTCAGTTCAAATACCACGTCGATTTTGAACATCTGCACATTGGTGAAGAGACGGGCATGATCTGCGTATCACGTCCAACCAACCCAACGGGCAACGTCATCACCGACGACGAGCTGATGAAACTGGATGCGCTGGCAAATCAGCATGGCATCCCGCTGGTGATCGATAACGCCTATGGCGTGCCGTTCCCGGGCATTATCTTCAGCGAAGCACGCCCGCTGTGGAACCCGAACATCGTCCTGTGTATGAGCCTCTCCAAGCTCGGCCTGCCGGGCAGCCGCTGCGGGATCATCGTCGCCAATGAAAAAATCATCACCGCCATTACCAACATGAACGGCATTATCAGCCTTTCTCCTGGCGGTATTGGCCCGGCGATGATGTGCGAAATGATTAAACGCAACGATCTGCTGCGCCTGTCTAATGACGTGATTAAGCCGTTCTATTATCAGCGCGTTCAGGAGACGATTGCCATACTTCGCCGCTATTTACCGGAAGAACGCTGCCTGATCCACAAACCTGAAGGGGCGATTTTCCTGTGGTTGTGGTTTAAAGATCTGCCGATCACCACCGAGCTGCTTTACCAGCGCCTGAAGAAGCGAGGCGTATTGATGGTGCCGGGTGATTACTTCTTCCCGGGGCTGGACAAGCCGTGGCCGCATACGCATCAATGTATGCGCATGAACTACGTGCCCGATCCGGAAAAAATCGAAGCCGGAGTGAAAATTCTCGCCGAAGAGATCGAATTCGCCTGGCGCGAAGACGTCCAGTAAGAACCTACGCCAGATGACGCAACCGCTCGGTGCGTAATCTGGCGGGATCGACACAGCTCAGCGCGTGGGTCGGACAGGCTTCCACACAGGCCGGTCCGTCCGCGCGGTGCGCGCATAAATCGCATTTCAGCGCCTGAAGCGTATCTCCTGCCCACTGCACCTGCATCGCCCCAAACGGGCACGCCACCATACAGCGTTTACACCCAATACACCGTGCCTGCTCAACCTGCCAGGCTCCCTCGCCACGGCGAATCGCCTGCGTTGGGCAGACATTCGCGCAAGGGGCATCTTCACACTGATGGCAACCCACCGCCGTGGTGAAAGCGTCCCCTTTGACTACCCGAATGCGGGGCGTAAAGGCGTCTGTTGAGATGGCGTCCTGATGCGACACGACACACGCCACTTCGCAGGTGCGACAGCCGATGCATTTTGCCGAATCCGCCATGATGAACCGGTTCATCTGTTATCCCTCGCGCACGTTAAAACCCAGCTCTCTGGAGATCGCGTCCGCCGTTTCACGCAGAGGTGTAAGCAGATTTTTTTCGCCAATCTGCTTCATGCGGGAGGTCGACAGCGAAATTGAGATCGCATACGGCACGCGGCCATGAATATCAAACACCGGCACCGCGATACAGGAGACCCCCAGCTCGTTCTCTTCTTTGTCCATCGCCATGCTGTGCTCGCGGATTTCCGCCAGCTCGTCATACATCGCGCTCAGTTCAGTGATGGTGTTGCGGGTCAGCGGCTGGATCTGATCCTGGTGGCTTTCCCAGTAGCTCGCCACATAGTCCTGGTGACCGAATGCCATGTAGATCTTGCCCATTGCCGAGCAGTAAAGCGGCATATGCTGGCCGATATAGGCGCGCGTGCGCAGCATACCGGTGGTCGGCTCAAGCTTATAAATCAGGATCGCGTGATCGTCTTCGCGGCTGGAGAAGTTCACCGTCTCGCCGGTGGCGATATTCAGCGACTCAAGATGCGGAGCAGCCACGTGGATGATATTCAGCGACGACAGCGCCTTTTGCCCGACGGCGATAAATTTGGTGGTCAGGCGATAGCTGCCCGCCGCCGGTGCCGGGGTGACGTACCCGCACGACTGCAATCCCTGCAGTAACCGGTGCACGGTGCTCTTATTCAGCCCGGCCAGTTCCGATAAATGGGCCAGAGGACAGCCGTTCGGATAGTTACTGAGGATCTCAATCAGCATCAGACCGCGAAACAAGCTCTGGCTACCTGCTGGCCTCTCTTTTTCTTGCGTCATGTCGCTCTCTTTCATGCTCATCCCATGGCTCCTTTTTATCGCGCCCTGATGGTAGCGCAAAGTGTGGTTCAGTTCACGATCTCAACAGAAAAAACACAACCATTTGATTTTAATCGATTTTGAAAATCATGAATGTCGTTGATCTGGCAAAATTTGATCGCTATATTTGAAATCAGATTTCGCATAGTGAAATTTAGCGATAAAAAAGCACTCGCACTTGCCCCTACGAAGAACAGGAGAACAGGGATGAAAGTGACATTCGAAGAGTTGAAAGCAGCGTTCAATCGGGTTCTGCTCGATCGCGGTGTAAAAGCAGAAACGGCGGATGCCTGCGCGGAGATGTTTGCCCGCACCACGGAATCTGGCGTCTATTCCCACGGCGTGAACCGCTTCCCGCGTTTTATTCAGCAACTGGACGCGGGCGACATCATTCCTGATGCCCAGCCAAAACGGGTGACCACATTAGGGGCCATCGAACAGTGGGATGCCCAACGCGCCATCGGTAACCTGACGGCGAAAAAAATGATGGATCGCGCTACTGAACTGGCCTCCGATCACGGTATCGGTCTGGTTGCGCTGCGTAACGCTAACCACTGGATGCGCGGGGGGAGCTACGGCTGGCAAGCCGCAGAGAAGGGCTACATCGGGATCTGCTGGACCAACTCTATTGCGGTGATGCCCGCGTGGGGGTCAAAAGAATGTTGCATCGGCACCAACCCGCTGATCGTGGCGATCCCCTCCTCCCCAATCACCATGGTCGATATGTCGATGTCAATGTTCTCCTACGGCATGCTGGAAGTGAACCGACTGGCCGGACGCACGTTACCGGTCGACGGCGGATTCGACGACGAGGGCAATCTGACCAAAGAGCCTGGCGTGATTGAGAAAAACCGCCGCATTCTGCCGATGGGCTACTGGAAAGGTTCCGGCTTATCGATTGTGCTCGATATGATCGCCACCCTGCTCTCTAACGGCTCCTCCGTGGCGGAAGTTACCCAGGACAACAGCGACGAGTATGGCGTGTCGCAGATCTTTATCGCCATCGAGGTCGACCGCCTGATCGACGGCCCAACCCGCGATGCCAAACTGCAGCGTATTATGGACTTCATCACCACCGCCGAGCGGGCAGACGAAAACGTCGCTGTCCGTCTGCCGGGGCATGAATTTACGCGACTGCTTGAAGAGAACCGCCGCAACGGCATCACCATTGATGACAGCGTGTGGGCGAAAATCCAGGCGCTGTAAGGAGTGGGCCATGATATTCGGACATATTTCACAGCCAAATCCGTGTCGCCTGCCGCGGGCGATTGAAAAAGCGTTAGATTTTCTGCGTACCACGGATTTCAGCATGCTAAAGCCGGGTGTCGTTGAAATTGAGGGACACAACATCTTTGCCCAGGTGCTTGATCTCACCACCCGGGAACAGCACGAAAATCGCCCCGAAGTGCATCGCCGCTATCTTGATATTCAATTTCTGGCGTGGGGTGAAGAAAAAATCGGTATTGCTATCGATACCGGAAATAACAACATCAGCGAATCATTACTGGAACAACGGGATATTATTTTTTATCACAACAGTGAAAATGAGTCGTTCATTGAAATGGTACCTGGCAGTTATGCCATATTTTTCCCGCAGGATGTACACCGTCCTGCCTGTATTAAAAACAAGGAAACTGCAATTCGCAAAATTGTGGTGAAAGTGGCAATCAGCGAATTAGATTAATTTTCTGATATACCCTAAATAATTCGAGTTGCAGGAAGGCGGCAAGAGAGTGAATCTCCAGGAGCTTACATAAGTAAGTGACTGGGGTGAACGAGCGCAGCCAACGCACATGCAACTTGAAGTATGACGGGTATAAATACAGGAACGCGAAATGACCAACACCGGTTTTATTATTGGTGCGTACCCCTGCGCACCCTCGTTTCACCAGAAAGGGGAACAAGAAGAACAGGCCTTCTGGCGGGAGCTTTCCGATACACCTCACATCCGTGGGCTGGAACAACCCTGCCTTGAACATCTCCATCCTTATGGGGATGAATGGCTGTTCCGCCATACGCCGGGAGACTGGCAAATCGTCGTCACGGCAGTGATGGAAACCATGCGTCGCCGTGGCACCAATGGCGCATTTGGGCTGGCGTCTGCTGACGAAGAACAGCGTAAAGCGTGTGTGGAATATTACCGCCATCTGCAGCAGAAGATTGCTGCGGTTAACGCCCGTTTTCCCGGGAAAGTTATTGCCCTGGAGATGCAGGCCGCACCGCAGGCGGGCAATGCTTCAGTCGAGCAGGCTATCGAGGCGTTCGCCCGTTCCATTCGTGAAATCGCGGGCTGGGACTGGTCCTGCGATCTGGTGCTTGAACACTGCGATGCCATGACCGGTCCCGCACCGCGTAAGGGATTTTTACCCTTAGAGCAGGTGCTGGAGGTGACAAAAGAGACAGATATCAGCATCTGTATTAACTGGGCGCGCTCAGCCATTGAAGGGCGCAACACCACGCTTCCGGTTGAGCACGTTCAGACCGCCCTTCAGGCCGGAAAACTGGCCGCGCTAATGTTCTCCGGCACCACCATCCGCGGAGAGTACGGTGAATGGCAGGATCTGCACGCACCGTTTTCATCGTACTGTGCCGACAGTTTGCTGACCACTGAACATGCAAAAGCACTCTTTACTGCGGCGAGCGCCGCAACATTGAAATTTTCCGGTATCAAATTACTGGAAATAAATGCTAATGCTGATATCAGCCATCGCATCGCTATTTTGCGAGACGGCATTAGCCAAATGAAAAAAGCAACGCAATAACAATAAAAAAATCTTATTCCGGTTACCTACACTGAGATATTAAATATGAATACGTCTACTCAAGCTCTACATGCGGACATTCCGCGCCAGCGCTGGCTAAGAATTATTCCCCCGATTCTTATCGCCTGCATTATTTCTTATATGGACCGTGTGAATATTGCTTTTGCCATGCCCGGCGGTATGGATGAAGAGTTAGGTATTTCTGCCACCATGGCAGGCCTGGCGGGTGGGATCTTCTTTATTGGCTATCTGTTTTTGCAGGTGCCTGGCGGCAAGATTGCCGTTCATGGCAGCGGGAAGAAATTTATCGGCTGGTCGCTGGTCGCCTGGGCGGTGATTTCGGTCCTGACCGGGCTCGTCACCAGCCAGTATCAACTGCTGGTGCTGCGTTTCTTACTCGGGGTAGCAGAAGGCGGGATGCTGCCGGTTGTGCTGACGATGATCAGTAACTGGTTCCCTGACGCCGAACGCGGTCGTGCCAATGCGATTGTAATTATGTTCGTCCCCATTGCCGGGATCATCACCGCGCCCCTGTCGGGCTGGATTATTACCGCACTCGACTGGCGCTGGCTGTTCATCATTGAAGGGCTGATGTCCATCGTTGTACTGGTGCTGTGGGCCTTCACGGTGTACGACCGCCCGCAGGAAGCACGCTGGATTTCTGAAGCGGAAAAAAACTATCTGGTCAAAACCCTGGCCGCAGAACAGCAGGCCATTGCCGGTAAAGAGGTGAAAAACGCCTCGCTGAGCGCGGTGCTGTCCGACAAAACCATGTGGCAGCTGATTGCCCTGAACTTCTTCTACCAGACCGGCATTTACGGTTACACCCTCTGGCTACCCACCATTCTCAAAGAGCTCACGCACACCAGCATCGGCCAGGTAGGCGTGCTCGCGATCCTGCCTTATATCGGGGCCATTGCGGGTATGTTCCTCTTCTCTTCGCTCTCTGACCGTACCGGTAAGCGCAAGCTGTTTGTCTCCCTGCCGCTGATTGGTTTTGCGCTCTGCATGTTCCTCTCCGTGGCGCTGAAAGAGCATACCTGGCTGGCCTACGCCGCACTGGTGGGGTGTGGGTTCTTCCTGCAGTCGGCGGCGGGCGTGTTCTGGACCATTCCGGCACGCCTGTTCAGCGCGGAGATGGCAGGCGGCGCGCGGGGGGTAATTAACGCCCTGGGTAACCTCGGCGGGTTCTGTGGCCCTTATGCGGTCGGCGTGCTGATCACCTTGTACAGCAAAGATGCGGGCGTTTACTGCCTGGCGGTGTCACTGGCACTGGCCTCTCTGCTGGCCCTGCTGCTACCGGCGAAGTGCGATGCCGGTGCGGAGCCTAACCCTACGGTGAATCCGCATAAGCGTGCGGCCTGATGCCCTCACCCCAGCCCTCTCCCACAGGGAGAGGGAGCAAGACGAGAACCCCCGCCCTCTCCCAAAGGGAGAGGAAGCAAGACGAGAGAGTCAAAGATGAGTGAAAAAGAACCCTTCTGGCTGGGTATCGATTGTGGCGGTACTTATCTGAAAGCCGGTTTATACACCCGCGAGGGCAAAGAGGTCTGTATTGAACGCCGCACGATTGCCACGCTCAGCCCGCGAGCAGGCTATGCGGAGCGGGACATGAACCAGCTGTGGCAGCAGTGTCACACCACCGTCGCTCTTCTGCTCAACAACGCCCGGGTTAGCGGCGAGCAGATCAAAGGCGTGGGCATTTCAGCGCAGGGCAAGGGGCTATTTCTTCTCGATAAACAGGATCGTCCCCTGGGCAATGCGATGCTCTCCTCAGACCGTCGGGCACTGGACATCGTGCAGCGCTGGCAGCAGGACGGTATTCCCGAAAAGCTCTATCCGCACACGCGACAGACGCTCTGGACCGGGCATCCGGCCTCTCTTCTACGCTGGGTCAAAGAGAATGAACCACAGCGCTATCAGCAGATTGGCTGCGTGATGATGGCGCACGACTACCTGCGCTGGTGCCTCACCGGCGTAAAAGGCTGCGAAGAGAGCAACATCTCTGAATCCAATCTCTACAACATGAACACCGGCCAGTACGATCCGCAGCTCACGCGCTGGCTGGGTATCAGTGAAATCGACAACGCTCTGCCACCCGTTGTCGGTTCAGCAGAAATCTGCGGGGAAATCACCGCTCAGGCTGCCGCACTTACCGGTCTCGCGACGGGAACCCCCGTCGTTGGTGGGCTGTTTGATGTGGTTTCCACCGCGATCTGTGCCGGACTGCACGACGAACATACGCTGAACTCCGTCATGGGCACCTGGGCCGTCACCAGCGGGATTGCCAATGCGCTTCGGGACAACGAACCGCATCCCTATGTCTATGGGCGTTACGTCCACCCGCAGCAGTACATCGTCCACGAAGCCAGCCCCACCTCTTCCGGCAACCTTGAGTGGTTGACCGCCCAGTGGGGAGAAATGTCTTTCAGTGAGATCAACCGCGCCGTGGCCAGCCTGCCGAAAGCCGAAAGCGATCTGTTATTTCTGCCGTTTCTCTATGGCAGCAACGCCGGGCTGGAGATGACGAGCGGTTTCTACGGCATGCAGGCGCTGCATACTCGCGCGCATCTTTTACAGGCAGTTTACGAAGGCGTGGTGTTCAGCCATATGACCCATCTAAACCGCATGCTCGAACGCTTTACCGACGTACAGGCACTGCGCGTCACCGGCGGCCCGACCCACTCTGACGTATGGATGCAGATGCTGGCGGATGTCAGCGGTCTGGCAATTGCGCTCCCGCAGGTGGAAGAGACTGGCTGTTCCGGCGCGGCGCTGGCCGCCCTGGTCGGCACCGGCGTTTATCCCGATTTTTACGCAGCGCAGCACGCGCTCAGACACGACATTCGGGTCATTGAACCCGACATGCACGCCCATGCGGCCTATCAGCGCAAGTATCAGCGCTACCAGTTACTGATTTCAGCACTACAGGGTTATCACGCCCGTGTTAAGGAGCACGACCTATGAGCCGACCATTACTGCAGCTGGCGCTCGACCACACCTCACTTCAGGCTGCCCAGCGCGATGTCGCCAGGCTTTCCGATCACGTCGATATTATCGAAGCGGGCACCATTTTATGTCTGACCGAAGGGCTTAACGCCGTGCGTGCGTTACGCGAGCAGTGTCCAGGGAAAACCCTCGTGGCGGACTGGAAGGTGGCCGACGCCGGAGAAACGCTGGCAGAGCAGGCGTTTGGCGCAGGCGCGAACTGGATGACCATCATCTGCGCCGCGCCGCTGGCCACGGTTGAAAAAGGTCACGCGGTGGCGCTGCGCTGCGGTGGGGAAATTCAGATGGAGCTGTTTGGCAACTGGACGCTGGATGATGCCCGCGCCTGGCACCGCATCGGCGTGAAGCAGGCCATCTACCACCGGGGACGCGACGCGCAGGCCAGCGGCCAGCAGTGGGGTGAGGCAGATCTCGCCCGAATGAAAGCGCTCTCCGACATTGGTTTGCAGCTGTCCGTCACCGGCGGCATCACCCCGGCCGACCTGCCGCTGTTTAAGCAGATCAACGTCAAAGCCTTTATCGCCGGTCGCGCACTGGCAGGCGCTGCCAATCCACCGCAGGTGGCCGAGGCCTTCCATTCGCAAATCCGCGACATCTGGGGAGCGTAATCATGCGTCAGCATCCATTAGGTATTTACGAAAAAGCGCTGCCGAAATCCCTCACCTGGCCGGAGCGCCTGGTGCTGGCAAAAAGCTGTGGCTTTGATTTTGTTGAAATGTCGGTAGATGAAACGGACGAACGCCTGTCGCGCCTGGCGTGGAGCACCACACAGCGTGCATCGCTGGTGGAAGCGATGCTGGAGACCGGTGTGTCGATCCCCTCCATGTGCCTGTCTGCCCACCGCCGCTTCCCGTTTGGCAGCCGGGATGAAACCGTGCGCGCCCGCGCCCGGGAGATCATGTCCAGCGCCATTAAACTGGCGCGTGATTTGGGTATTCGCACCATCCAGCTGGCCGGGTATGACGTGTATTACGAAGAGCATGATGAAGGCACCCGGCAACGCTTCGCCGAAGGGCTGGCATGGGCAGTCGAGCAGGCCGCCGCCGCGCAGGTGATGGTGGCCGTTGAGATCATGGACACCGCGTTTATGAACTCCATCAGCAAATGGAAAAAGTGGGACGAGATGCTGGCCTCGCCGTGGTTTAGCGTTTACCCGGATGTCGGCAACCTCAGCGCGTGGGGTAACGATGTGGCCGCCGAACTGACGCTGGGCATTGACCGCATCGCGGCAATTCACCTGAAAGATACCCAGCCCGTCACGGCACAAAGCCCAGGACAGTTCCGCGACGTGCCGTTTGGCGAGGGCTGCGTCGATTTCGTTGGCGTGTTTAATACCCTCAATAAGCTGAACTACCGCGGCGCGTTTCTGATTGAAATGTGGACCGAAAAAGCAAAAGAGCCGGTGCTGGAGATTATCCAGGCGCGCCGCTGGATTGAAGCCCGTATGCAGGAAGGAGGCATGACATGTTAGAACAACTCAAAGCCGAGGTGCTGGCAGCCAACCTGGCACTGCCCGCCCACCAGCTGGTGACCTTCACCTGGGGTAACGTCAGCGCGGTGGATCGCGACAGCGGTCTGATGGTGATCAAACCGTCCGGCGTGGAGTATGACGTGATGACGGCGGAGGATATGGTGGTGGTGAATATCGCCACCGGTGAGGTGGTCGAGGGCAGCATGAAACCGTCGTCAGACACGCCTACCCATCTTGCGCTGTACCGTCGCTACCCGGAGATTGGCGGCATCGTCCATACCCATTCCCGCCATGCCACCATTTGGTCTCAGGCAGGTCAGGATCTGCCCGCATGGGGCACGACGCACGCGGACTACTTCTACGGCGCGATCCCCTGCACGCGGCGGATGACCACGGCGGAGATCGCAGGAGACTACGAGTATCAGACCGGTGAAGTGATCATCAAAACCTTTGAAGAGCGCGACATCAGCCCCATGCAGATCCCGGCAGTGCTGGTGCACTCCCACGGACCGTTCGCATGGGGTAAAGATGCCGCCGATGCGGTACACAACGCCGTGGTGCTGGAAGAGTGCGCGTACATGGGCCTGTTTTCGCGCCAGCTTGCGCCGCAGCTTCCGGTTATGCAGCAGGAACTGCTCGACAAACATTATCTGCGCAAGCACGGTGCGCATGCCTATTACGGGCAGTGATCAACCGGAATTAATGTGTTCTTTACAGTACCGCCGTTTCCAGACGGCGGGCGTTAACCCGGTATGCTTCGAAAATATCTGCCGGAAATACCCCACGTCGTTAAAACCGCAGCGGGTGGCCACTTCCGTTAATGACGCTGAGTCATTCAGCAGCATTTTTTCTGCCGCCCTGACGCGCTGGCGATGAATCGCCTCCGTCAGGGTTAAATGAAATGTCCGACGAAACACGCGCCCGAGGTAATCGGCATTACAGTGCAGAGATTTTGCCAGCAGCGAGGTGGAGAGCGGTAAATGAAACTGCGTGCGAATAAGCTGTTTTGCCTTCCAGGCCAGAGCTGCACCGGCCTCATCGGGGCGGTCCTCATACCCTGCTGAGAGGGATATTTGCTGCAAAATCAGTAGTAAAAGCATTTCCAGCGCTACGCTGCGCTGTAATTTTTCCTGCTCGCTGAGGAACTGGCGAAAAAGCGCAATCACCGACGGGACATCCCTCACGCAGCAATGTTGTTCAATGGTCAGCGGAGAAGCCTCCGGCAAAGCGGAAGGCCCAGGTTTCACCTCAAAATGCAGCCAGTAGAATCGCAGATCGGCCGGAAAATCTTCTGTACCCACATGCCGCCGCTTCGGCCAGAGCAATAAACTCTCCCCCGCCTTCACCTCAAAAAGACGGTTCTCCTCCTGGATCGTTAATGTCCCCTTTTCGACGAAAATGATTTCCCACGACGTTAATTTACGCGCCGGGTGGCGACCCACGCCCCGCGAAATAAACAATCCGCCGTTTTGCACTTTAATCGGAAGCGCTATGGATAATTCGAGCATGGATATTCACCATTCCGCTTTTATTGCCGCATTTAATTGACTTATCCATTGATTATTAACAATTAACGTTATAGCTGCCCGATCAAACTCACACTTTCTTCATCAGGTCGGAATCGTCATCTTTTTATACTTTTCCCTTCCCTTGTTGCCCTTTGCGTTCAGTGCAGAATGAATGAGGTACCTTGCACAAATACGATAAAAATCGATTACCGAGGAGTTATCTCATGACTTCCACACCGATTACCGAGTCTGACGTTGCACAACGGGTGAGAGAAGAACGTTTGTCCGTTCGCGAAAAAATTGGCTACGGCCTGGGCGACGCGGGCGGCACGGTCATTACCTGTCTGATAATGAATTTCCTGACCTTTTTCTATACCGATATTTTTGGCCTGACCCCGGCGCTTGTCGGCACGCTGTTTATTGCCCTGCGCGTATTTGACGCGATTTCTGACCCTGTCATGGGCGTGATTGCCGACCGCACCCAAAGCCGATGGGGGCGCTTTCGTCCCTGGCAGCTGTGGGTGGCATTCCCTATTGGCATCATCGGCGTGCTGACCTTCACCGTACCTGAAGCCAGCATGGGCGTGAAAATTGCGTGGGCATTCGGCACCTACCTGCTGCTGTCCGTCGGCTATACCGCCATCAACGTGCCCTACTGCGCGCTGATCAACACCATGACCACCCGCCACAGCGAGGTCATTTCCTGC
This sequence comes from Enterobacter cloacae complex sp. 277I4, assembly GCF_050031465.1. Lineage (NCBI taxonomy): Bacteria > Pseudomonadati > Pseudomonadota > Gammaproteobacteria > Enterobacterales > Enterobacteriaceae > Enterobacter > Enterobacter cloacae complex sp. 277I4. The sequence goes on along the minus strand of NZ_JBLGWC010000001.1, from coordinate 182,228 downwards.
CAGTCATGGCGCTTTGTGCTGTGCGGCGTTGCGGGATTTTTGGTCTCCGTCGGCCTGCCGTGGCTGGTGGCAGCGCTGGGGCAAGGCAACGCCGCCCGGGGTTATCAGCTGGGGGTTGGCGTCCTGTGCACCCTCGCCGTGGTGATGTTTCTCTGCTGCTTCTTCTGGGTCCGTGAACGCGTCCCACTGGCGCTGATGGGTAAATTCACCCTGCGCGAACACCTGGCAGGGCTGCGTAAAAATGACCAGCTGCTGCTGATGCTGGTGATGTCGTTTTTGCTGATCAACGTCTTCAATATCCGTGGTGGCGGATACATGTACTTCATCACCTATGTGCTTCAGGGCAGCACCGCCTACACCTCGCTGTTTTTCACCATGGTGACCTTCGCAGCGATCCTCGGGGCGGTGATCGTCAGCCCCCTCTCTCGCCGTATTGATACGGTCAAACTCTACTACTACACCAACCTGGTGCTCGCCGCGATCGCGGCTGGCATGTGGTTCCTGCCCGGCGGCCCGGCGCATCAGACGCTCTGGCTGATCGTAATTCTGAGTAACGGCGTCATCCTGGGCTTTACCCTGCCGCTGCACTTCTCGCTGATGGCTTTTGCCGACGACTACGGCGAGTGGAAGACCGGCGTGCGATCGTCGGGCATGAACTTCGCCTTCAACCTGTTTTTCATCAAGCTGGCGTGGGCCTCCAGCGCCGGGATCATCAGCCTGGTGTTTATCGCCGTCGCCTATCAGCCGGGAGCGGGTAACCAGACGCCCGCCTCGCTGCAGGGCATTACCGCCATGGAGACGCTGCTCCCTGCCCTTTTCCACCTGCTGCTGGCGGTCTCAATCCGCTGGTGCAGACTCAACAATCCGATGATGTCGCGCATTGCCACCGATTTGCGCCAGCGTCATGTACCGTCCTGAGGAGAACGTGATGTCCATAATGGAAGCCGACCTGCATAACCTGAAAATCAACGATCCGTTTCTTGGCCAGTATCAGCGGCTGGTGCGTGATGTGGTCATCCCCTATCAGTGGGATGCGCTCAACGATCGCGTGGCAGAAGCCGAGCCCAGTCATGCCATCACCAACTTCCGCATTGCGGCAGGTCTTGAAGAAGGTGAGTTCTACGGCATGGTATTTCAGGACAGTGACGTGGCGAAATGGCTGGAAGCCGTGGCGTGGTCGCTGTGTCAGAAACCCGATGCTGAACTGGAAAAAACCGCCGATGAGGTGATTGAACTGATCGCCGCGGCGCAGTGTGAAGATGGGTATCTCAATACGTACTTCACCGTCAAAGCGCCTGACGAACGCTGGACAAATCTTGCCGAGTGCCACGAGCTTTACTGCGCGGGGCATATGATCGAAGCTGGCGTGGCGTATTTTCAGGGCACCGGAAAACGCCGACTGCTGGAGGTGGTGTGCAAACTGGCAGATCATATCGACACCGTTTTCGGCCCCCGGGAAGGCCAGCTTCACGGCTATCCGGGCCACCCGGAAATCGAGCTGGCGCTGATGCGGCTGTACGACGTTACTGAGGAGCCACGCTACCTGAACCTGGTGAAATACTTCATCGAGGCGCGCGGTACGCAGCCTCACTTCTATGATATCGAATACGAGAAGCGCGGCAGAACATCGTACTGGCACACCTACGGCCCGGCATGGATGGTCAAGGACAAAGCTTACAGCCAGGCGCATCAACCGCTTGCTGAACAACAAACAGCGATTGGCCATGCGGTGCGTTTTGTCTACCTGATGGCGGGTATGGCACACCTGGCTCGTCTGAGCAAAGACGACGCAAAACGTCAGGACTGCTTACGCCTGTGGAACAACATGGCGCAGCGCCAGTTGTACATTACCGGCGGGATTGGTTCGCAAAGTAGCGGTGAAGCCTTCAGCAGCGATTACGATCTGCCCAACGATACGGTGTATGCCGAAAGCTGCGCCTCGATTGGCCTGATGATGTTTGCCCGTCGGATGCTGGAGATGGAAGCGGATAGCCGCTACGCCGACGTGATGGAGCGCGCCCTGTACAACACGGTGCTGGGCGGCATGGCGCTGGACGGTAAGCATTTCTTCTATGTTAACCCGCTGGAAGTGCACCCCAGGACGCTGGCCTTTAACCACATCTATGACCACGTCAAACCGGTTCGTCAGCGCTGGTTCGGCTGCGCCTGTTGCCCGCCGAATATCGCCCGCGTGCTGACGTCGCTGGGGCATTACATTTACACCGTTCGCCCGGATGCGCTTTTCATTAATCTCTACGTAGGGAATGAGGTCACCATCCCGGTGGGCGATGAGACGCTTAAGCTGCGGATCAGCGGTAATTATCCGTGGCAGGAAGAGGTCAACATTGAGATCGCCTCGCCCGTACCGGTGGCGCATACCCTGGCCCTGCGACTACCGGACTGGTGCGCAAATCCTCACGTGTCGCTGAACGGAGAAGGCATGACGGGCGAGGTATCACGGGGCTATCTTCGCCTCACCCGTCGCTGGCAGGAGGGCGATACGCTCACGCTAACCTTACCGATGCCGGTCCGCCGCGTGTACGGTCACCCACAGGTTCGTCAGCAGGCCGGAAAGGTCGCGCTGCAGCGCGGTCCGCTGGTCTACTGCCTGGAAGAAGCCGACAACGGCGCCAACCTGCATAATCTTGCCCTGCCTGCCAACAGTGAATTCCGGGTTTTCGAGGGTAAAGGAATTTTCGCTCATAAGATGCTGATTCAGGCGGAAGGTGTCACGCATGACGCCGCAGAAGCGGGATCGGAGGCGTTATGGCAATACGACCGTCCTGCGGTGCGACGTCAACCCAAAACGTTGACCTTTATTCCGTGGTTTAGCTGGGCTAACCGGGGAGAAGGGGAAATGCGCATTTGGGTGGATGAGGACTGAATCTCTGCGGCCTGATGCCCTCACCCCAACCCTCTCCCACGGGAGAGGGAGTAATACCGCCACCCGGCTTTACAGCATCAGAAGCGCCAGCTCAGCCCGGTCATCAGCGCGAAGCTGTCGTCGCGGTCGATCATCGGGCTGTTCTTCACGTCGTCAGGCAATACGGTATAAACCGCGCTGGCGTTAAGGAACAGGTTCTGGGTTAACTGATATTTTGCCGCCAGACCCACGTATGGCGTCCAGCTGTCACCGGCGGCGTATTCATTGAGACCTGAGCGGCGAGACTCGCTGCCGGAAACCCCGTAGTAGTAGTCGTTATAGCTCTCGTCACTGTAGAAAATGCCCACAGATGGCGTCAGCGTGAGGCGTTCCATGCGGATGGGGCGGAAGTAGGAAATCTCACCGACTACGCCACCGCTTTCATCCATCGCATCGCCGGAAACGGCCACTTTCAGCGAGCCCCAGTTTTCATGGCGGTAATAGGCGCCACCCAGGAAAGCAGACGCTTTACGCTCATCCAGATGTTTCATCTGAGGGTCGTCGTTATCGTCGGGATCAAAATGCAGCGGCATCCACGACGCGGTCAGGCTAAATTCATTTTTTTCGTCTTTCCACAGGATCCATCCACCTGTGGTCTGGCGCACATAGAATCGGTCACCTTCATAGCTAATTAACGGAACCGCGGTGGTATTTTCATTATACCCTTTATAAGGTGACTCATTAAATACAGCCCCCGCGCCAAGTGAAAAGTCACCGGCCATTGCGGATGAGGTCGCAAATAACGTGGCAGCGATGAGTAAATTGTTTTTAATAGTCATTCCATGTAATCCATTTAAACGCCAAACAAGCGAGGCGAATAATAATGGTTACAAATTTGCGTATGCAACGCCGCTGTTTATATAATATTATATATAAAATCATATAGATGGGTGGGCATGATGAATAAATTACAACTAAAACCCCGTGAATTAAAAATAATTTCCGTCATCGCCGCTACCCACAGCATTGGCGACGCCGCCGCCCTGCTGGGCATGGCACAGGCCAACGTCAGTAAATATCTCTCTGATTTTGAAACACGAGTCGGTCTCAAGGTCTTTGAGCGTACCACCCGTCAGCTTGCGCTAACGCAGTTTGGTGAGGCCTTGCTTCCTTACGTGAACGCCACGCTGGATAAAAATAGTCAGCTTATTAATTTTATTGCCGATTATAAGCATGAAAAGCGTGGAAAGGTGACGATTTACGCCCCGACAGGCATCGTGACCTATCTCTCTCGTCATGTGATCCACCAGATAAAAGATATTGGCGATATTCGTATTTCGCTGAAAACATACAATCTGGATCGCAATGAATTTTCTGAGGGGGTGACCTTTCCGGATGACTGCGATATTTTAATTACCTATGCTCAGCCGAAAGATGAAAGTCTGGTCGCAAGTGTATTAACCCAATATTCCGTTACCGCCTTCGCGACCGAAGAGTATTTAAATCAGCACCCGTTAAACGGCCCGGAAGATTTAATTCATCACTCCTGTATTCTAATCGACTCCATGCTGGTGGATGATGCTAACATCTGGCGGTTCCGCGTTCATGGCAGTGATGATGTACAGGATTACCGGGTTACCGGGAATTATATTTGCGACAATACGCAAACTGCCCTGGAGCTGGCGAGGAATAATCTCGGTATCGTCTTTGCGCCGAAAGAGAGCCTGAGAAAAGAGTTAAAAAACGGTTCACTTGTTCCCTGCTTCCCGCATCAGGAAGAGTGGTGGCTGGATCTGACGGCCATCTTCCGCAAGCGTGAATACCAGCCATGGCGCGTGCAATATGTTCTGGATGGCGTCCTGAATAATCTTCGCCAGCAAATAGCTCAGGCCGCCCACGGACGGCCTGAGCTGGATGACTAGAACAGCCCCAGCGGTTTATCGGAGTAGCTGACCAGCAGGCATTTCGTCTGCTGATAATGCTCCAGCATCATCTTGTGCGTTTCACGCCCGATGCCTGACTGCTTATAGCCCCCAAAGGCCGCGTGCGCCGGATAGGCGTGATAACAGTTGGTCCATACGCGTCCGGCCTGGATCCCCCGGCCCATTTTATACGCCAGATTGCCGTTGCGGCTCCAGACGCCTGCCCCCAGGCCATACGGCGTATCGTTGGCAATCTCCAGCGCCTCCTCCATCGTTTTGAAGGTGGTCACGGCCAGCACCGGTCCAAAAATTTCCTCCTGGAAAACGCGCATGTTGTTTTTGCCAGACAGTATGGTCGGCTCAAGGTAATACCCTTCCTGCAGATCGCCGCCGAGCACTTTACGGCGTCCACCGGTCAGGACATCCGCCCCTTCTTTTTTGCCGATATCAATGTAATTAAGGATGGTTTCCAGCTGTCCATGCGACACCTGCGCGCCCATCTGCGTCACGTTATCTAGCGGGTTACCGCTGCGGATCGACTCCACGCGGCGAATGGCCCGTTCCATAAAGCGCTCATAGATGGACTCCTGCACCAGCGCGCGGCTTGGGCAGGTGCAGACTTCGCCCTGGTTAAAGGCAAACAGCGCAAACCCTTCCAGCGCTTTATCGAAGAAGGCGTCCTCTTCCGCCATCACGTCCTCGAAGAAGATGTTCGGGGATTTTCCGCCCAGCTCCAGCGTCACCGGAATGATGTTCTGGGTGGCGTACTGCATGATCTGCTGGCCCACTTCCGTCGAGCCGGTAAACGCCACTTTGGCGATGCGTTTTGAGGTTGCCAGATATTCCCCAATCTCCCCCCCGGCCCCGTTGACCACGTTAATCACACCCGGGGGCAGCAGGTCACCGATAATGTCCATCAGCAGCAGTACTGAAAGCGGCGTTAAGCGGGCCGGTTTCAGCACAATGCAGTTCCCGGCCGCCAGCGCGGGCGCCATTTTCCAGCTCGCCATCAGCAGCGGGAAGTTCCACGGGATAATCTGCCCCACCACGCCCAGCGGCTCGTGGAAGTGATACGCCACGGTGTCGCTATCGACTTCACTGATTCCCCCCTCCTGAGCACGAATACAGGAGGCAAAATAGCGGAAGTGATCAATCGCCAGCGGCACATCCGCCGCCATCGTTTCACGGATCGGCTTGCCGTTATCCCAAGTTTCTGCCGTCGCCAGCAGCTCAAGATTTTGCTCCATCCGGTCGGCAATTTTGAACAGGATCGCCGCCCTGTCCTGCACGGAAGTCTGTCCCCATTTATCTTTGGCTTTATGCGCCGCATCCAGCGCCAGATCGATATCGCGCTTGCCTGAGCTGGCTATCTCGCACAGCGGCTGGCCGGTGACGGGGGTCAGGTTGGAATAGTATTCGCCGTCGACGGGTGCCACCCAGTCGCCGCCAATAAAGTTGTCATAACGGGGTTTTAGCTTGAGAGGGAAACCGTACTCGCCTGGCTGAATGCGTGAAGAGGGAGGATTGTTTGTCATGACCGTCTCCTTGCTGTTGGTGTACAACAAGGGTAGTACCGGCTGGTGATTTTATCGCCAGCCGGGAGTGGTGTTTACGACAGGGGTCACGCTGTTTCTGGAAAGAGCAACGAATCCCGTAATAAATGGTCGTTACCGCGACGGCGGGTAAAACCGATGCGGTTGAAATATTCCAGGATCTGAATGGCAAGCTTTCGCCCCACGTTCAGACGATCGCGGAAATCAGCCGCACAGGTGGAGCCTCGCGCCTGATCCAGTTCGCGGATCAGACTGGCAAACGCGACGATACGATCGTTGCGGTAATAACGATCTTTCACGATCGCAACGATGAGCCCCTGCTGCGCGGCATGGCGCAATACCTGGCGCATCACCTGCTCGTCGGTATTCGTTTCACGGGCGAGATCGCGAACCCACCAGGGCTCATCGCCAAACAGAGGGGCCGCTTTTTGCCAGATTGCCTCTTGCTCTGCGGTGAACCCGGCTTTGTGTTCCGGCAGATGCAGCCAGCCGTGGTGGCTTTTGATCACGCCGCTTTCACGCATGTTTTCTATCAGCAACAGCACCAGCGCATCGTCTTCCATTGGCAGCGCCATACGACGCAGGCGCTCGCGCCCCGGGCCAGGTTCATCCTGATGCTGTTCATGGTAGGTGGCAAGCGTGTTTAACACTTTTCGCTGCCAGCACGCCGCAACCGGCGCGTTCAGCAGGTTATTACCGGCCTGGATAAATCCCGGCTGCTGGGTCAGCGGGAGGAGGCCTTCGTTGCTGAGCTGTCGTGCCCAGGCGAAGTCGGTCAGGTTCACCGCACCGCGTTCAAGATGCACCTCCAGCGCAGCCTTGTCGTTACTGGCCTGCGCCAGTGCCGACAGCCACTGCAAATACTCCGGTTTACGCTTCCCGCGACGCGGCGGGTTGAGCGTCACCACCCGCGCCCCGGCCAGCGTTTCTCGCGCCGAGATATCACGCAGCACCAGACGGTCATTATCTGCCAGCCAGAGTGGCGTATCGAAAACCAGTTCAGCGAGATCGTTTTCCAGCAGCGACACGCGCCCAGTGATATGGCTGGCCGCATGGTGGATATGCAGCGGCTGCCACTGACTGAGCGGGATATGCGTCTGCAGGGAGACAATCACCCGCTCAGACGGTTCTGGCGGCGCCTCAGACAGCAGCCAGTCGCCGCGGTTTAGCTGCGCTTTCTCCGCATCGCCGGCAATATTGAGGGCGATACGCTGCCCGGCATGGGCATGATCAACGGGCTGGTTTTGTGCATGCAACCCGCGCGCCCGCATCGGCTTGTTAATACCCGTCAGCCATACGGTATCGCCCACCTTCACTTCACCACTCAGGGCGGTACCGGTCACCACCAGACCCGCACCTTTTACGGTAAACGCCCTGTCGATGGCCAGACGAAAGCGATGATGGCTGGCATGTTCCCGCGACGAAAGCTGCTGCAAATGGTGGCGAAGTGTGTCGATCCCGCGCCCTTCTGTGGCGACTGTTTCAAACAGCGCAGCATCGGTAAAGCCATATTCGCGCAACGTGGCCTGCACCGCCTCGCGCACTTCGTTAATACGCGTCGCGTCCACACGATCGGCTTTGGTCAGCGCCACGGTTAGCTGTGGGTTGCCCGTCAACTGCAGGATCGCCAGGTGTTCACGCGTTTGCGCCATAACGCCGTCATCACAGGCCACCACCAGCAGGGCATGGTCAATACCACCGACCCCCGCCAGCATATTGGAAAGAAACTTTTCGTGTCCGGGGACGTCAATAAAGCCCAGCACGCGGCCATCGGGCTGCGGCCAGTAGGCATAACCCAGATCGATGGTCATACCGCGCTTTTTCTCTTCCGGCAGGCGATCGGCATTCACGCCCGTGATGGCCTGCAACAAGGTGGTTTTTCCGTGGTCAACATGACCGGCGGTGGCAATAATCATTTCAACAGCATCTCCAGAAATCGCTCTTCATCTTCAAGACAGCGTAGATCCAGCCACATTCGGCCATCGTAAATTCGCCCGATAACCGGCGTAGGCAGAGCACGCCAGCGCGCAGAGAGCGCATCAAGCCTGCTGCCGCGGCCATCGCGCGGGGTGAAGGTCAGGGCCGCGCTGGGCAGCCGATCCACCGGTAACGAGCCACTGCCAATTTGCGACTGGCAGGACTCAATGCGCACGTCGAAATCGGCGTAATGCGACGCGACATTGGGCAACAGTAACTCGGCCTGCGCGCGAATCGAGGCGGCATCACGCGTTAACAGACGCAGCGTTGGCAGGCGTTCCGCCAGTTTCTCCGGGTGGAGATAGAGCCGCAGCGTCGCGTCCAGCGCGGCAAGCGTCATTTTATCGGCACGCAGGGCGCGCTTCAGCGGATGCTGCTGCAGTTTCGCAATCAATTCACGCTTACCGACGATGATCCCGGCCTGCGGCCCGCCCAGCAGCTTATCACCGGAAAAACTGACCAGGCTAACGCCCGCCGCAATCATCTCCTGCACCATCGGCTCTTTCGGCAGACCATACTGGCTCAGATCCACCAGCGAGCCGCTGCCGAGATCGGCAACGACCGGCACATTCAGCTCCTGGCCTATCGCCGCCAGCTCGGCCTCTTCAACGGCTTTAGTGAACCCTTCGATATGATAATTACTGGTGTGGACCTTCATCAGCAGGGCGGTGTTTTCATTCACCGCCGCACGGTAATCTTTCGCATGGGTCCGGTTAGTGGTACCCACTTCATGCAGGGTACAGCCCGCCTGGCGCATCACGTCCGGGATGCGAAACGCGCCGCCAATCTCCACCAGTTCGCCGCGCGAGACGACCACCTCTTTGCCGCTGGCGGTCGCTGCCAGCATCAACAGGACCGCCGCCGCGTTGTTATTCACAATGCAGGCATCTTCAGCACCGGTGAGCTGGCAAAGCAGATCCGCCAGGGCCCGATCACGATGCCCGCGTCCTGCTCCGTCGAGATCGTACTCCAGCGTGACAGGCGAACGCATGGCCTGCGTTACGGCATCTACCGCCTCTTCCGCCTGTTGCGCACGCCCGAGATTGGTATGCAGGACAGTCCCCGTCAGGTTAATCACCGGGCGCAACGCGCCTTGCCCTTTCTCAACCAGCCTCTGTTCCAGCTCCTGCTCCCACGCCACGCACCAGCCGGGCAAGGCATTTTCTGCCTGAATATGGCGCCGGGCCTCTTCCTGAAGCAGACGTAACATCTCAACCGTCGCGGTATGGCCGAACCGCTCGACAGCGGAATGAATAAGGGGTTCTCGAAGGAGTCGGTCGGTAGCGGGGATCTGGCTGTACAGGGAGTGATGAGTAGTCATGGAAGCGCCTGGCGAGTAAATATCATCCCCCCTCCCGACGGGAGAGGGAGTTAACATGTGGAGGGATTGTACCGCCTCCTGACGCGAAGTGTTATAACCCGCGTCAAGCCTTTGGCGGTTCGGTACGGGCGAAGCTCTCGCGCTGGAAGAGCGTTTCGGCGAGCTTCACCAGCAGCGGACGGTCGACGCACCAGCCAGGGGAGACGCGACGAAAGTTGAGATAACCAATGGCGCAGGCGATAGCGATCGTCGCCAGATTCAGGCTATCCGTTGCTATTTTGCCCTCCTGGATGAGCTGCTCGCACCTGTCCAGGCTGCGGCTGATTTTCTCACGCTGGCGCAGCAGCTCCGTTTCCGACTGCTGAGCAACGGGCCTTGCCTGCTCGCGCACGGAAGTTAACGCCGCATCCATGATGCCATCAGCCAGGGCTTCAATTTGCTTCACTGCCAGGGCCGCCTTCGGATCTGCCGGTAACATGGCTGGCGCAACGCCGAGCAGCTCGATGTACTCAGCGATAATCGGGGAATCAAACCAGTATTCGCCCTCGTCCGTTACCAGCGCCGGGACTTTCCCCAGCGGGTTGTACTGCGCAACGCCGTTTTCGGCGTTATAGGGCTGTTCATTAACGAATTCAAATTCAATCCCTTTCTCCAGCAGGAGAATCGAGATCTTTCGCACGAAGGGACTGGTGTAGCTGCCGATGAGTTTCATTGCCTGATCCTTGATGCCAGAAAAAGTCAGTATGGATCAAGCGCTGAAAAAAGGGCAGGTATGCATGTCGCATTCCTGCCCGGCGAGGATTAATGATCAAGATAGAGATAGTGCATCCAGCTGGTCATACGCAGCAGGACTTTACGCATCACCGAGACGTGCGCGAAATGGTCGGAATAGACCGCCACCTGCGCGTAAATACCGTCCGGCAACGCATCAACGTCGGCGTTAGGCTCCAGTTCTATCAGCGCCTGCACACCATCCGTTCCCGGTGTTACCGTTAGCGATTGCAGTGCCCCCTGCGCCTGATATGAGCCCCCTGGCACCACCGGCAGAATGCTGGTGAGCTTGCCGGAGAAGACCTGCCCCGGCAGGGCGTTAAACACCACTTCCGCTTCATCGCCCGGCTTCAGACGCAGCAGCGAGTTCTGACGGAACTGGGCCACAATCTGGCGTTTCTGTTCAGGAATAAAGACCATGACCGGGCGCAGCGGCATACGTTCCCGGGCGAATCAGCACTTGGGTGATGTAGCCATTGCTCGGCGCACGTACCACGGTCTGATCCAGGTTGTATTTGGCTTCGGCCAGCTGGGCGCGTAAAGAGGCAATCTGCGACTGTTCGCCGTTCACCATGCTGTCTAACTGACTTTTGATCTGCGTTTGTTCCGCCACTGAGCCTTTTACCAGCGCGTCCTGAGCCAGATAGTTCTGCCGCGCGTTGTCGATATCGCTCTCAGAGAACGGGTTTACCTTCGCCTGGCTGCCTTTGAGATAGCGCTGGTAATCTTTATACAGACGGTCCCGCTCGGCGGACACGCGCGTGGTGTTGGCTACTGCTTCCGACAGTTGCGCTTTGAGCACGTCGATATTGTGCGTCGCGGTCACCAGGTCGGCCTGCAGTCTGTCGACCCGTGCCTGATAGCGGCCCGGGTCAAGTTTAAATAACACTTCGCCTTTTTTAATAAGCTGGTTATTTTTATCAGTGACTTCGCTGACCACGCCGGTCACCTGCGGCGTAATCGGAATGGAAATAACCGCTTTTTGCGCCGTAAACGTATACGGGTGGTTATAGTTCATTAATAAAATGAGGCCCGCCACAATAAATACCCCACCTAATGTGGCGGTGGCGAGCGTCCACTGGTTGACCGGAATACGGAATATTTTAAAAATCGCCCAGGCAAACGCCACGTAGGTCAAAATAATCAACAGATCCATAATTAGCGCTCCAGCGTTTTCGTATCAGCAGTGGGCTGTACCGCTGCCAGCTTTTGTTCTAATTCGGCCACGCGTTTGGCCAGCGCATCCATACCCGGCACCTCATCAGGTTTGGTGATGTGGTTTTGCATGCCCCAACCGCGATCTTCCCGGTACAGCGTGGCCCAGATCCACAGGAACGGCCAGATGGCATGGAGCGTAAACAGGCTAATCCAGCCCGCCGTGTGGATTGCATCGGCATGGGGATGATTACGCTTTTTGGCCATGTTATAGGGGATGTCATGAATGGCGATGATTCCGTAAAACAGAACCAGAAAAACAAAAATCAATACGCCCAGCGCAAAATAGTTGAGAAACATATTCTCCTCACTTAAACAACGTCAACTCATTAAATTAATAAAACAGTACGCAACCTAATTAATTTATTTTTAAACATAAAAGGTAGACTGGTTATTTCAGAGCCGGGGAGTATCGGTTTTTATAATATCTCCATGCAAGTTTATAAACGTGTCAAAATATATCCTGAATAATAATATACTTAACCTTACATTATGAGCGTAATCCACGTTTTCGCTTTTCGCCATACCACACATGAAAAGTGGTTTTTTAGCTTTGCGTGTTGCCCAGAACCATCGTGACGCTCATTCGTCAGGCAGAATTTGCCGCCGATCACAGCCGGAGAAATCCGTATAAAAATTTTTTGTGAATTAAATCACAACTCAGAAACAAACTCGCGACAACTAAATGTGATACATCTCACAAAAACAGGGGTGTTTTGCCGATTTCCTCCCCATTGTGTTTTTTTTAGACTGTGGTTTTGTGATTCAGATCACCTCATTTCCCGCCACACCCCCTGCATTTACGTGATTGTGATCACACAATTTTTCGCTGTCTGGACAGTTGAACGATTCAGTGCCAGATTTCACAGCATCAGAACAGGGCCCGGCTACCTCTGCCGCCTCATTAACAATAAACCTCGGGCCGCAAGCCTAAGCGTAAACAGAAGAAGGGGTGTTTTATGTCATCCGATTTCAAGATCAAAGTTCAAAGCTTTGGTCGTTTCCTCAGCAATATGGTGATGCCAAATATCGGCGCGTTTATCGCGTGGGGTATCATCACTGCATTATTCATTCCGACAGGGTGGTTGCCTAACGAAACGCTGGCGAAACTTGTTGGCCCAATGATTACTTACCTGCTGCCGCTGCTCATCGGTTATACCGGTGGTCGTCTGGTGGGCGGTGACCGTGGTGGCGTAGTGGGTGCCATCACAACCATGGGTGTTATCGTCGGTGCGGATATGCCGATGTTCCTCGGTGCGATGATCGCCGGTCCTCTGGGTGGCTGGGCGATTAAGAAATTCGACGTTTGGGTTGATGGCAAAATCAAATCCGGCTTCGAGATGCTGGTGAACAACTTCTCTGCGGGCATCATCGGGATGATCCTCGCGATTCTGGCGTTCCTCGGCATTGGCCCGGCAGTTGAAGTCCTGTCCAAGATTCTGGCGGCGGGCGTTAACTTCATGGTGGCGCACGACATGCTGCCGCTGGCGTCTATCTTTGTTGAACCGGCGAAAATCCTGTTCCTGAACAACGCCATCAACCACGGTATCTTCTCACCGCTGGGTATTCAGCAGTCTCATGACCTCGGCAAGTCCATCTTCTTCCTGATTGAAGCGAACCCGGGTCCGGGTATGGGCGTTCTGCTGGCGTACATGTTCTTTGGTCGCGGCAGCGCGAAGCAGTCTGCTGGCGGTGCGGCTATCATTCACTTCCTGGGCGGTATTCACGAAATTTACTTCCCGTACGTGCTGATGAACCCACGTCTGATCCTGGCCGTTATCCTCGGCGGTATGACCGGTGTGTTCACTCTGAGCGTGCTGAACGGTGGTCTGGTTTCTCCGGCGTCTCCGGGCTCTATCCTGGCGGTACTGGCAATGACGCCGAAAGGTGCCTATTTTGCTAACATCGCGGCTATCTGTGCGGCAATGGCAGTCTCCTTCGTGGTCGCTTCTATCCTGCTGAAAACCAGCAAAGTGAAAGAAGATGACGATATCGAAGCGGCCACCCGTCGTATGCACGACATGAAAGCCGAGTCCAAAGGCGCAACGCCGCTGTCAGCGGGTGATGTTTCTAACGACCTGAGCCACGTGCGTAAAATCATCGTTGCCTGTGATGCTGGTATGGGTTCCAGCGCAATGGGTGCCGGCGTGCTGCGTAAGAAAGTGCAGGATGCAGGCCTGACCAATATCTCAGTGACCAACAGCGCCATTAACAGCCTGCCACCGGATGTTGACCTGGTAATTACGCACCGTGACCTGACCGAACGTGCCATGCGCCAGGTACCGCAGGCACAGCATATTTCGCTGACCAACTTCCTCGACAGCGGCCTGTACACCAGCCTGACTGAACGTCTGGTGGCCGCACAGCGTCACGAAGACAACGAAGTGAAAGTGCGGACCAGCCTGCAGGACAGCTTTGACGAGAGCAATGCTCACCTGTTTAAGCTGGGCGCGGAGAACATCTTCCTCGGCCGTACCGCGAGCACCAAAGAAGAGGCAATTCGCTTTGCCGGTGAGCAGCTGGTGAAAGGCGGCTACGTTCAGCCTGAATATGTCGACGCGATGCTGGAACGCGAAAAACTGACGCCAACCTACCTGGGCGAATCCATCGCGGTGCCGCACGGTACGGTGGAAGCGAAAGACCGCGTGCTCAAAACCGGCGTGGTGTTCTGCCAGTATCCTGATGGCGTGCGCTTCGGTGAAGAAGAAGACGACATCGCCCGTCTGGTGATTGGTATCGCCGCTCGCAATAACGAGCACATCCAGGTGATTACCAGCCTGACCAACGCGCTGGATGATGAGTCCGTCATCGAGCGTCTGGCACAGACTGAAAGCGTTGAAGAAGTGCTGGCACTCCTCAACAAATAACAGCGTATCTTCCCTCTCCCCTTAGGGGAGAGGGCTAGGGTGAGGGGTATACGTTCCTCACCCCAGCCCTCTCGGGTAAAAACATTGATAAAGGTTAACACTATGAAAGCATTACATTTTGGCGCAGGTAATATCGGTCGTGGCTTTATCGGCAAACTGCTGGCAGACGCGGGCATTACGCTGACATTCGCCGATGTGAATCAGGTCGTTCTGGATGCCCTGAATGCCCGTCATAGCTACCAGGTACACGTGGTGGGAGAAAACGAGCAGGTTGAAACGGTCTCTGGCGTCAACGCGGTAAGCAGCATTGGCGACGATGTTATCGACCTCATCGCCAGCGTTGACCTGGTGACCACCGCAGTGGGCCCGGTGGTACTTGAGCGCATCGCGCCTGCGGTCGCAAAAGGCCTGGCAAAACGTAAAGCGCAGGGCATCGATACCCCGCTGAACATCATTGCCTGTGAAAATATGGTGCGTGGCACCACACAGCTGAAAGGCCACGTTCTGGCCGCCGTTGCGGACGAAGACAAAGCCTGGGTTGAAGCGCACGTTGGCTTCGTGGATTCTGCCGTTGACCGTATCGTTCCGCCGTCAGAATCTGCAACTAACGACCCGCTGGAAGTGACGGTAGAAACTTTCAGCGAGTGGATCGTGGACAAAACCCAATTTAAAGGCGCGCTGCCGACCATTCCAGGTATGGAATTAACGGATAACCTGATGGCATTTGTGGAACGTAAACTCTTCACGCTGAACACGGGTCATGCTATAACCGCGTACCTCGGAAAATTGGCCGGTCATCAGACTATTCGTGATGCGATCCTCGACGAGAAGATCCGCGCGGTGGTAAAAGGGGCAATGGAAGAGAGCGGCGCGGTGCTGATCAAACGCTACGGTTTTGATGCTGATAAACACGCAGCATACATCCAGAAAATCCTCGGTCGTTTTGAAAACCCGTATCTGAAAGATGACGTTGAGCGCGTGGGCCGCCAGCCATTGCGTAAGCTGAGCGCGGGCGATCGCCTGATTAAGCCGCTGCTGGGTACGCTGGAATACGGCCTGCCGCACGCCAACCTGGTGAAAGGGATTGCCGCCGCGATGCACTACCGCAGCGAGCAGGATCCGCAGGCGCAGGAGCTGGCTCAGCTGATTGATGACCAGGGCGCACAGGCTGCGCTGGCGCAGATTTCCGGTCTGGACGCCAACAGCGATGTGGTTGCGGAGGCGGTTAACGCATATAACGCAACCAAATGATGCACAGTGAGGCGCAGGCAATCCTGCGCCCTGATTACAGATTGTCAGATATGCAGGCAATAATGGAACAAACCCAGGCCTTTGAAAATCGTGTGCTTGAGCGTCTGAATGCTGGCAAAACCGTACGAAGTTTCCTGATTACCGCCGTCGAGTTGTTAACCGAGGCGGTGAATATCCTGGTACTTCAGGTGTTTCGCAAAGACGACTACGCGGTAAAATATGCTGTAGAACCGTTACTGGACGGCGACGGACCGCTGGGCGATTTATCCGTGCGTCTGAAGTTGATTTATGGTCTTGGCGTGCTGAACCGGCAAGAGTATGAAGATGCGGAGCTGTTGATGGCACTGCGCGAAGAGCTCAATCATGACGGTAATGAGTACACCTTTACCGATGACGAGATCCTTGGCCCCTTCGGCGAGCTGCATTGCGTTACCGCGCTCCCCCCTGCCCCCCATTTTGATAACAGCGACCCGGAACTGTACGCCATGCAAAAGCTGCGTTATCAACAGGTTGTCCGTTCCACGATGGTTCTTTCCCTGACTGAGCTGATTTCCCGAATCAGCTTAAAAAAAGCGTTTCAGAAGTAAGCCTGCTCACATTGGTGTATCCTTCCCTCTAAATTCCCCGTTTTCAGAGTTATTTGTCATGAAAGAAGTCGAAAAGAACGAAATTAAACGCCTGAGCGACCGTCTGGATCTGATCCGCCATCAGATGGCCGGTCTCTCGCTGGTAGACTCCGCCGAGAAGTACGCCGAGCTTGAGAAAGAGACCGCGAAGCTGGAAGCGGAGATCGAGCGCCTGCGCGAAGTGAAAAGCCAGAAGCTGAGTAAAGAAGCGCAGAAGCTGATGAATATGCCGCACCGCCGCGCCATTACCAAAAAAGAGCAGGCCGATATGGGCAAGCTGAAGAAAAGCGTACGGGGCCTGGTGGTGGTCCACCCGATGACCGAGCTTGGCCGCGAGATGGGCCTGAAAGAGATGACGGGTTTTTGTAAGACGGCGTTCTGATCGGTCTCCCCTGCCGCAGCGGCAGGGGAACATTCAGTTGTAAATCAGGTTAAACGTGGCCATCGCATCCGCTTTTCCCGCCGTCACGTTCTCTTCTGTCTGAATATAATGCGCATCAAACCAGAAGGTCTGCGTCTGGTTATCTCCCACCTGCCCAAGCGCCGACACCTGCGGGGTGTTCCACGGCACCACCTGCCCCTGAACCGCACCGGTGTTGTCGCCATAAAGCAGTTCGATCCCGACGCCGCTGGCGCTGTCCTGCTGCTTCGTTAACGCCAGCGCCCGATCGTTGCCCGGCGTGGTATCGCCGAAAAAGCCCATCTTCACCGTCGTGTTATTTTCACAGGTCACCGGAATGCTGAAGCGTCCGCCACCGGCGCGGGAGCCTGTGCCGTGAAATTCACGCTGGCTTACGGTTCCCATCGGCACCAGAATGCTGCGGGAACCAACGGAACAGCTGGTATGCCTGACCGTGAAGCTGGCGAGACGGATCTGCACCGGTGTCGCGACGCTGGTCGCGCTGGCTTTGTTTTCTCCCGCCTGTAATATCAGCGATCCGACGTTTTGCTCCTGGGAGTTGGCGTTATCATCAGGCATGGCGCTGGACGTCGGTATTTTGTAAAACACTACCCAGAACTGCATTTTATAGGTTGAGGCGCTGGCAAAAGCAGGATTCTGTGAGGCGTCGCAGATACGGCGTGACTCGTTGCCGTCCACCGGGCTGGTGCCGTCAATATACCGCACGGCATCCGCACCACAGTACTGCTGCTCGCGGAACCCGAGCGCGTAGCCGATGCCTTCAATCTGGGTTTTGTAGACGTGCCGCGACGCACCGTCTTCCCCCACCACGGTGCCGACGGGATTATCCATCTCGACAAATCCGATACTTCGCCAGGCGTCATTTCCGCCATCGCAGCTGTAAAAATCCGCCCCGGTAGACTGTATCGGCGCGGAAACCGGCGTCCAGTCCGCTGTGCCAGGAGCATATCCAATGGCGTAGGGTACCTGGACAACCCACTGATTGCGCGTGGTGTGGCAGGGCGAGGCCTGAGCGTGCGCATGAAAACTCAGCATGCCAAAAAGAGAAAGTAGACTGAGGTAGAAAACCCATTGAATAAAGTGACGCATAATATTCCTCTAGTGGCACTCAAGAGACAGCGTAGCGATGCCGGGAGCCATATGAACCGCCCCCAGTTTGAACGGCGTCTGGCACTGACGCGGCTCTCCGTCTTCATACCAGGTTACGCGCAGCGTGCCGCGCTCCGGTACTCCGCTCAGGTAAGCCTGACCGCCGTCAGCCACCATGCTTCGGTTGGCTGAACGACGTTTTTGCTCCACCACCTCGGCCTGGGCGCCAAATGGCAATGGCTCGCCGTGGTATCGCAGGGAGAACAGCACGCGATAGCCAATGTGCGTTGCGTAATTAGCAAGCACCACCGCGCCGCTGGTGGGAACGAGCGTCAGACCGCTCTGCTCAACGTCGACGTTTTCGCCAAGCGTCGCCGTATCAAGATTGACGGTATTCTTACGATAGGCCGAAAGCGCGGGCATAACCGCGTAGCCGCGACTGTCGGTATGGATGCCGCTGTAGCCCTCCGGCTCAACGTTCGCCGCGCCAGGCACGCGCAGCAGGGCGACGCTATCGCCCAGCGGCTGGCTGAGCGTGACGCCATACTGCGTGGCGATAACGCCCCCGGCGAGGCCGAGACTGGCATTATCGCCGTTTCGGCTGCGATCATAACCGAGGCTTACGTTGCCGTAGCCGCCGTTATATTGCAGCGCCAGACTGGTGCTGTCGGCTTGTCCCTCGCTGGCTTTACTCTGCTGAACGCTATAGTTGAGGTTGCGGTTCGCCAGCGCGCTGCCGTTGAGTGACACCTGCTGCGTGGACATCCCACGGTTATTTTTATTGATGAAGTAACTCACCGAGCTGTCCGGTAGCCAGTTACCGAGCGGAATATTGATATTAAACGACACGGTGCGATCGGGATGTTGCTCACGTGCTGAGTCGGTATAGTCATACCCCGCTCCCCATGAAATGCCCCGCCAGCTGGTGTACCAGCCAAGGTGTATGGTTTTATCCTGCCCGGAGGTGTGCCAGTAATCCTGCATCCACGCCGAAACGCTAAGACTGCCGAACTGCCCCAGCGTCTGTGAGAAGGTTATTTGCGAGCGGCTACGGCGGTTATTGAGCCGTAACTGCTGGCTGTCAGACTGATTCAGCTCGCTAAACTCATAAAAATTGCGCGAAGCATAACGATAGCTCGCCAGATTGAAGGCGGTGCCGGTGGTATTAAAATCCTTCTGATACTGAACGCGCCACGCCTGCCCTATTACGCTTTTGCCGTCAGATAAACGGCTTTTTGCCAGCGTATCGTCAACGCCCAGCGAGCCGAACGCGCCAAACCCTCTGCCCACGCCAATGGCGCCGGCCTGGTAGTTATTCGCGGTACGAAAGCCGCCGTATACCGTCATACTGGAGAACAAGCCGTAGAAAAAAGCGCCTTCAACAAAGTCCGGCGACCGGGCATCGCTGGAGCCGGAGTGAAAGCGTCCGGCGTTGAGGCTGTATTTCAGGCTGCCCTGGCGCCGCATAAACGGTACCGCAGAATAAGGCTGGGTAAATACGCGTTTCGAGCCGTCGCTTTCCGTGATGGTCACTTGCAAATCGCCGCTTTGCGCGCCGGGGAACAGATCGTTAATAACAAACGGCCCGGCGGCAACCCAGGTTTCATAAATGACATAGCCATTTTGCGAAACAGAAACCCTGGCATAGCTGTGCGCGACGCCGCGAATTGTCGGCGCGAAGCCGCGCTGGCTGTCGGGTAACATACTCTCGCTGGATGAGAGCTGAACCCCGCGAAACGCCACGCTATCGAACAGGTCGCCGGCAGTCCAGGCATCGCCGATCCGCAGTTGGCTGTTCAGGCTGCGAATATCCCTGCTCAGCCAGCTGCTTTGTGACTGAAAACGATTGCCGCCCGCGTTGCTGTAGCTCCAGGCCGACGTATTACGCAGCCGCCACGGTCCCAGGTTTACGCCGTTACGCAGACTGAGATAACTTGACGTCGTGTCGCCGTTTTGATGATGGGCCTGCCCGCCCGTGAGACTGTAATCAACAAATGCCGCCGGAATACCGTCATCCCACTGCGACGGAGGCACATAGCCACGGCTTCGGTGCGTCATCGCCGCCTGCGGCAGGCTGAGAAACAGGCGCTGCTGGTTAAAATCATAGGAGGTCCGCGCCGCCGGGATAAAATCGGCGATATGCGTGAAGGTCTCTCCCTCCTGCAACCGGGAAAGCGCCGGGATCGCCCCCACATTCACCCCGAGCGTCTCCAGCAGCGGCACGCTAAACACGGGCTGCAGGCTGCCTTTCTCATTGACGAAAGTAATCTCCTGATGCCGTTCCTCGCGTCCATTAACCTCAATCGTTACGAGCCACGTGCCGGGCATCTGCCCGCCCTTTTCGGAGAAATAGTGCAGATCCGCCGTTTTCTGTTCGGCAGAGGAAAGCTCCAGCGCGGCGGGATCGAAATAATCCTCGGCCCATCCTGTGCGGCTGAAGCTGAGCAGCAGCACCGAAAGTGGCGCATAACGAAACAGGCGAGAAGGCATGGTTTAAAGAGGTTGCGACCGGGTCGCGGTAATAGCGCCAAAATCATTAATAGCCGACCAGGTAACGCTGCCGGAGGCTGCCACAGGCCATTCGCGGGTTTCGCCTGGGCCGATCATGCCCGGTTGCTCAATGTTGTGCCCCGAGACGCTGAGGCGATAAAAAGAGACGTAGTACGGCGTCGGGTTGGTGGCCTCAAGCCCTTTCTGCGTCGTTGAGAACCTCACCTTTTGCCAGGCGGTTGCAGCATCGCCTTTCAGGTTTTCAGGGCGGTAGAAAATTTTAAATTTCGATTTAACGTTAATTTGTAATTCGTTGCTGCTCTCTTTTGGCTTTGGCGCAATGGCCTTAATATCGAGCCAAAATACGGATTCACGATCTGCGGGTAGCGGCGCGCCGGTATATTGAATACGAAGCGTATTGGTCTGATCCGGATCAAGCCTGAATAGTGGCGGCGTGACGATAAATGGCGCGGCGCGGTTTTTCCCTTCAGCGTCATTCTCAACCCAAGACTGGATCAGATAGGGAACTGCACTTTCCATATTAGATACAGAAAATGCCACCTCCTTACTGTTTTGCGGGTATACGATCCGTGTTCCCCCCATTACTACGCCTGCGGAAACTGACGCAGAGCTAATCATTAATGCAGTGAGCATAATATACGACAAACGTTTCATCTCTATTATCTCTGGAGGTGGCTAAAAATAATCAGTTATAAACCATCAGGAAATTGGACACAGCGTTGACATCACCCGCTTTGATTTCCGTTCCATCTTTGTCCAGTGCGGCAAAGAACGTTAATTCTGCATTGCCTTGAGCATCTGGTGCGGTGGTTTTTGAAACCGTACCCGGCTTAATAACCGTGCTGCGATCGCTGTTATAAAGCTTCACCCCGACGCCCGTCGCCATACCCGTGCCTGGCGTAACCTGCAACAGCGAGTCATCAACCGCATCTTTATTCCCGTCAAACAGCACCGCCACAGATTTAACCGTTTCCGGGCATTTTTCGACGTTGATTTTGAACTCACGCGGCGTTGTTTCGACGTGTTCATCGAAGTAGCTTTTCGCCCACGCCCCAAGATCTACCGTTTTGGTTTTTGATGCCGTAGTAATGTTACAGGAAATAAGGGTAATCTTGCCGGTGAAGTTGATTGTACCGCCTGTGCTCTGTGTACCTGCGTCTGTATTCAGGCTAGTATTAACGCCTGAATTACTGCTTGCCAGCACCGCCTGAGAAGATAACAGAAACCCCGCCGTGGCAAATGCCAGCGCCACATTTTTGATTTTCATTAGGAACACTTTCCCCTCTGTAAATTAAACAGATATTGATTTATTGTACCAAGTACAATAACTTCTATAAGGATTTTAAAGCCGTCACCCAAAGGGTACTAACAGAATTGGTGACGCGACCTCAAAGAATAAATCAGGGTCCATCCCAGCGTGACAATCCGTATATTTTCTGCAAACCCTTCCGCTATATCCTACAGTTTTGGAAAATCCGCCAGGCCGCAAATAACAATGATTAGTGTGTAGTTAAAATTTAATTTAGCATCTTCTGTAACGTTGTATATCAATAAATAGTAAATCAAATGTCTTTTAACGTCTACGCACTTAAAAGCGCTCAGCAGGCCTGTTTCACATTTCATATTTAACAGCCAGATAACATATTTAACGCATTTCCATAGCCCTGAGAATTATTAACTACCTCCTAATACCGAAGCTAAATTATTTTACTTACACAACTGATCATTGTTTGATCAATTTTTTTAAGAATATTATTAGAAGAAATTATTAGCATCGTGCGAAAAACATCGTTTTTATACTGGCCAGGTGCGCTTATAAAGGATATTTTATCATTGATCAGCAAATGATCGTTTGTAATAAGCTGTTAAAGCCTATATGTGAAATTTACCTTAAATGTAATTTTTTGCTAAACATGATATTCCGCATTTTTACCTAAAAAAAATTTTTATTTTTAGGTAAAAAATCACACCCTTAACACGCAAGACACCCAACACAAACCAGAATAAAACATAAATCCCTCCTAAAGTTAACATGATTGCGGTACTTGCTTCTCTTTATCCCCTTCGCTACGCACCGCGCCTGACTGAATGACACGATTTTGACCCGGCTCCTGCTCAACCCTGAACATTGTGGATTTGGTCCTACCAATGGGTTTTAAAGCTATCCTTCGTTCACAGTTTCAATGATTCACGTCACAAATATATTGCCGAATAGCAACAGTTGATTAACCATTCATTGTCATTACCCCTACAACACAATATTGGCAGGACCACTTTTACACAGACTGTGACGCAGAGATGAGCGGAGACTCACCCGCAGCATAGGCTGTCTGGTCCCCAGGAGACCTGCATGAGCCTCTGGCAACAAAACTACGACCCGGCCGGGAATATCTGGCTGTCCAGCCTGATCGCATCGCTGCCGATCCTGTTCTTCTTCTTTGCGTTGATTAAGCTCAAGCTGAAGGGCTACCTCGCCGCGACGTACACCGTCGCCATCGCGCTGCTGGTGGCGCTGTTCTTCTACAAAATGCCGATCGATCGCGCGCTGGCATCCGTTGTCTACGGTTTCTTCTACGGCCTGTGGCCGATTGCGTGGATCATCATCGCCGCAGTGTTTGTCTATAAAATCTCAGTCAAAACCGGGCAGTTCGACATCATTCGCTCGTCGATTCTCTCCATCACGCCGGACCAGCGCCTGCAGATGCTGATTGTCGGCTTCTCCTTCGGGGCGTTTCTGGAAGGGGCGGCAGGGTTTGGTGCGCCGGTGGCAATCACCGCCGCGCTGCTGGTCGGGCTGGGCTTTAACCCGCTCTATGCCGCCGGTCTTTGCCTGATCGTCAACACCGCGCCGGTGGCGTTTGGCGCGATGGGTATTCCGATTCTGGTCGCAGGCCAGGTGACTGGCCTGGACAGCTTCGAAATTGGTCAGATGGTTGGCCGCCAGCTGCCGTTCCTGACCATTATCGTGCTGTTCTGGATCATGGCGATTATGGACGGCTGGCGCGGCGTGAAGGAGACCTGGCCTGCGGTGATGGTGGCGGGCGGTTCGTTCGCGATTGCCCAGTATCTCAGCTCGAACTTCCTTGGCCCGGAGCTGCCGGACATTATCTCTTCCCTGGTGTCGCTGGTCTGTCTGACGCTGTTCCTGAAACGCTGGCAGCCTGTGCGCATCTTCCGCTTTGCCGATATGGGCGCGTCACATGTGGATCAAACTCTGGCGCGTACCGGCTACAGCGCAGGGCAGATCGTTCGCGCCTGGTCACCATTCCTGTTCCTGACCGCCACGGTAACGCTGTGGAGCATCCCGCCGTTTAAGGCCCTGTTCGCCCCGGGCGGTGCGCTGTACGACATGGTGATTAACATCTCCGTGCCGTTCCTCGACAAGATGGTCGCCCGTATGCCGCCAGTGGTGCACGACGCCACGCCGTACGCGGCGGTATTTAAGTTTGACTGGTTCTCCGCCACCGGCACGGCCATCCTGTTTGCCGCACTCCTTTCTGTGGTGTGGCTGCGCATGAAACCGGCCGCCGCGGTACAGACCTTTGCGGCGACCATTAAAGAATTGATGCTGCCGATCTACTCCATCGGCATGGTGCTGGCGTTCGCGTTTATCTCGAACTACTCCGGCCTGTCATCAACGCTGGCACTGGCGCTGGCCCATACCGGCCACGCCTTCACCTTCTTCTCGCCGTTCCTCGGCTGGCTGGGGGTATTCCTGACCGGTTCAGATACCTCGTCTAACGCCCTGTTCGCCGCCCTGCAGGCGACGGCGGCTCAGCAGATTGGCGTCTCTGACGTGCTGCTGGTGGCCGCGAATACCACCGGCGGCGTGACCGGGAAGATGATCTCTCCGCAGTCCATCGCCATTGCCTGTGCGGCAGTAGGGCTGGTGGGTAAAGAGTCCGACCTGTTCCGTTTTACCGTGAAACACAGCCTGATATTCACCTGCATGGTCGGGGTGATCACCACCCTGCAGGCCTATGTCTTAACCTGGATGATCCCATGATAGTCATGCCCAGACGCCTGTCCGACGAGATTGCCTCTCGCGTTCGGGCGCTGATTGAAGAACAACAGCTGGAAGCGGGCATGAAATTGCCCGCCGAACGTCAACTCGCCGCTCAGCTTGGCGTGTCGCGCAATTCCCTGCGTGAAGCGCTGGCGACGCTGGTCAGCGAAGGAGTACTGGTAAGCCGTCGCGGCGGCGGCACCTTTGTGCGCTGGCAACATGACGACTGGTCCGAGCAAAACATCGTCCAGCCGCTCAAAACCCTGATGGAGAATGACCCGGACTACAGCTTCGACATCCTCGAAGCCCGTCACGCTATCGAAACCAGTACCGCCTGGCATGCGGCCATGCGAGCAACCGAGGCCGACAAAGAGAAGCTCAGGGCCTGCTTCGACGCCACGCAAAGCAGCGACCCGGATATCGCTTCGCAGGCGGATGTCCGCTTTCACCTGGCGATTGCCGAGGCGTCGCACAACGTGGTGCTGCTCCAGACCATGCGCGGTTTTTTCGACCTGCTGCAATCCTCCGTGAAGCAGAGCCGCCAGCGCATGTATCTGGTCCCGCCGGTCTTTGCTCAACTGACCGAACAGCACGAGGCGGTGCTCAACGCCATTCTGGCCGGTGATGCCGAGGCCGCACGCAAGGCGATGATGGCGCATCTGGGCTTCGTCCACACCACCATTAAACGATTTGATGAAGATCAGGCCCGACAGGCGCGTATTACCCGTCTGCCTGTCGACAGTGATATATCCAGGGAGAACAAAGCATGATTATTTCAGCAGCCAGTGACTACCGCGCCGCGGCGCAGCGTATTTTGCCGCCGTTCCTGTTCCACTATATCGACGGCGGGGCCTATGCCGAATATACCCTGCGCCGTAACGTGGAAGATCTGTCGGAGGTGGCTCTGCGTCAGCGCGTGCTGAAGAATATGTCGGATCTGAGCCTTGAGACGAAACTGTTTAACGAAACGCTCTCCATGCCGGTAGCGCTTGCCCCGGTCGGGCTGTGCGGCATGTACGCCCGTCGCGGTGAAGTGCAGGCCGCTGCGGCGGCGGATGCCAAAGGCATTCCGTTTACCCTTTCCACCGTGTCTGTCTGCCCGATTGAAGAGGTGGCCCCGACCATCAAGCGCCCGATGTGGTTCCAGCTATACGTCCTGCGCGATCGCGGCTTTATGCGTAACGCGCTGGAGCGCGCCAAAGCGGCGGGCTGTTCCACGCTGGTCTTTACCGTTGATATGCCCACCCCCGGCGCGCGCTACCGTGATGCCCACTCCGGCATGAGCGGCCCGAACGCTGCCCTGCGTCGTTACTGGCAGGCGGTAACACATCCGCAGTGGGCGTGGGACGTGGGCCTGAATGGCCGTCCACACGATCTGGGGAACATCTCGGCTTATCTCGGTAAGCCTACCGGGCTGGAAGATTATATCGGCTGGCTGGCGAACAATTTCGATCCGTCCATCTCCTGGAAAGACCTGGAGTGGATCCGCGAATTTTGGGACGGCCCAATGGTGATTAAAGGGATCCTCGACCCGGACGACGCCCGCGACGCGGTGCGTTTTGGCGCAGACGGGATAGTGGTCTCGAACCACGGCGGACGTCAGCTTGATGGCGTGCTCTCATCCGCACGCGCCCTTCCGGCGATTGCCGATGCGGTTAAAGGCGACATCGCTATCCTCGCCGACAGCGGTATTCGTAACGGGCTGGACGTGGTGCGCATGATTGCGCTGGGTGCCGACAGCGTACTTCTGGGACGCGCTTATCTTTACGCGCTGGCCACCAGCGGCCAGGCAGGGGTAGCAAACCTGCTCAACCTGATTGAGAAAGAGATGAAGATTGCAATGACTCTCACCGGGGCGAAAACAATCGGCGAGATCAGCGAGGATTCTCTGGTGCAGGAGTTGAGCAAGATCCCTGCGGCACTGGCACCGCTTACCCACGGAGACGCGGCCTGATCCCCTCCGCTTAACCTACCTTTCTGACGCGTCCGATCTCCTCCATCGGGCGCGTTTTTGTGTCGTAAATACCATCTAGATAACATATTAGATAAGAATATTTGACATCCCCCGCCACACGCAATTGTATAGACAAGCAAATACAAGAACACAAAAACAACATCACATCAGAGAGGAGCGTATGGCCTATTCAGGTAAGGTGGATATTCAGCAGGTAATCGACGACAGTTCCTTTTCATGGTTTCACTGGCTACTCATTGTGCTGGGCTTTCTGGTGCTGGCAATCGATGGTTTCGATACAGCGGCAATGGGCTACATTGCCCCGACGCTCTCGGCAGAATGGGGGATCCACAAACAGGATCTGGGGCCGGTACTGAGTGCCGCGCTGTTGGGACTGTCGCTGGGTGCGCTGATCGCAGGTCCGGTATCGGACCGGATGGGCCGCAAGCGCGTACTGGTCTTTTCGTGTTTATTCTTTGGTCTTGCAAGCCTGGGCGCCGCCTGGGCGCAAACCCTGAACACCCTGACGCTGTGGCGATTTCTCACCGGCCTGGGTTTGGGTGCGGCAATGCCTAACGCCATCACGCTGATCTCAGAGTTTGCCCCTAAGCGCTGTCGCGCCATGGCGATCAATACCATGTACTGCGGTTTTCCTCTGGGCGCGGCGGGGGGTGGGGCAATCTCCTCCTGGCTGATTCCTCACCACGGCTGGCGAAGCGTACTGCTGACCGGCGCAATTGCCCCGCTAATCCTGACGCTGCTGCTGGCGCTGTTTTTGCCGGAGTCGGTGAAGTTTCTGGTTCAGCGTGGAAGAGACGTGATGCAGATCCGCCGTATCGCCAGCCGCTTCGCCCGCGGCACGCTGGATGGCGTGACCGGCTTTTTCCTGGCGGAGGAGCGGGTCGCGTCTAAGAAAGGGAGCGTGGCACAGCTGTTTTCTATGCCCTGGCTGCCCGGCACCCTGATGCTGTGGGTGACCTACTTTATGGGGCTGGTGATTTATTACGTCCTGCTGAGCTGGATGCCGACGCTGATGCTGGGGATGGGTTATCCGCTGGCGGAATCTGCCTGGCTCACCTCGCTGTTCACCTTCGGCGGTACCGCAGGCATTCTTCTCGCCGGGTGGATGATGGACCGCTGGGAGGCGCACAGGGTGGTGGCAGGTGGGTTTATGCTGACCATGGCGCTCATCCTGCTGCTCGGCATGGAGCATAATCACATCGCCCTGTTTGGCGGATTGATTTTCCTGATGGGGATCGCCATGAACGGCGCGCAATCAGGGATGCAAACCCTGGCCGCCACCTTCTACCCAACCGAATGCCGCGCGACGGGTATCGCGTGGATGCAGGGAATTGGCCGTTTTGGTGGCGTGGCGGGTACCATGACCAGCGCGCAGCTTCTCTCCATGCAGTGGCAGGCAGACAGTATTTTGATGATCCTCAGCCTGCCCGCGCTGGTGGCTGCAGGTGCCACCGTCTATAAAATGCTGCGCTGCCGCCCACAGGAACCCGGCGTCGCGTAGTGCCCGTCATTTCTGCTATGCTGCCCCCGCAATTAAGGGGGCAGCATGCTTAACATCGTTTTATTCGAACCTGAAATTCCGCCTAATACCGGCAACATTATCCGCCTGTGCGCCAACACCGGGTTTCGCCTGCATATTATCGAGCCGATGGGCTTTACGTGGGATGATAAACGCCTGCGTCGTGCGGGGCTGGATTATCATGAATTTACCGCGGTGGTTCGCCATCATGATTACGCCGCGTTTCTGGAAAGCGAAAAGCCAGAGCGCATGTTTGCCCTGACGACCAAAGGCACGCCCGCGCACAGCGCCGTGAGCTACCAGGCAGGCGACTATCTGATGTTTGGTCCGGAAACCCGCGGCCTGCCGGCCACGATTCTGGACGCCCTGCCCGCTGAGCAGAAAATCCGTATTCCGATGATGCCGGACAGCCGTAGCATGAACCTGTCGAACGCGGTGTCCGTGGTGGTGTATGAAGCCTGGCGCCAGATGGGGTATCCGGGCGCCATTCTCAGAAGTTAAATGCCGTCACCATACTCAAACGTATGGTGAATGCCGTTGAAGTGCTGATCCATGTCCATCGATGGTTTATCACTGTCTGGCTTACCGACGATGCGCGCCGGTACGCCAGCGGCGGTTGTGTGCGGCGGCACGGGCTGCAGCACCACAGAGCCCGCGCCGATTTTCGCGCCGCGGCCCACTTCGATATTGCCGAGGATTTTGGCACCCGCGCCAATCATCACCCCTTCACGAATTTTCGGATGGCGATCGCCGCTGGTTTTGCCGGTACCGCCCAGGGTAACCGACTGCAGGATCGACACGTCATCTTCAATGACCGCCGTCTCACCGACAACAATCCCGGTGGCATGGTCGAGCATGATCCCCCGGCCAATTTTGGCCGCCGGGTGAATATCAACCTGGAAGGTCACAGAAACCTGGTTTTGCAGGAAAATTGCCAGCGCGCGGCGGCCTTCCTTCCATAACCAGTGGCCGATGCGGTACGCCTGTAAGGCATGAAAACCCTTCAGGTACAGCAGCGGCGTAGAATATTTATCGACCGCCGGATCACGCGTGCGCACGGCCTGAATATCACAGGCGGCAGAGGCGATCATTTCCGGGTCTGCGGCGTAGGCCTCTTCCACCACTTCACGAATGGCGATGGCGGGCATGATTGAAGACGCCAGCTTGTTGGCGAGCATATAGCTCAGGGCACTACCGAGGTTTTCGTGCTTGAGTAACGTTGCATGGTAGAAACTGGCCAGCATCGGCTCACAGTCGGCCAACGCCCGGGCTTCGGCTTTAATATTATTCCAGACGATATCCAGTTCTTCACACGGCATTGCTTACTCCAGACGATAGTATAATGACCAGCCAGTTCTGCGCTGGCTGGGTCATTCAGGTGACAATGGTTCCGACTAGTTACTGCTGCGCTCGTCCTTGCGCGCACGACCTAATAAGGTCAATGCTGCCTCGCGCGCATTTTTTCCGCAATACAATACCTGATAAATTTCCTCGGTTATTGGCATTTCGACACCAAAACGGTGCGCCAATTCGCGGACTTCTTTGGTATTGCGGTAGCCTTCAACCACCTGACCAATCTTCTCCTGCGCGCCTTTTACATCCATGCCCTGACCGAGCATCATGCCAAAGCGGCGGTTACGCGACTGGTTGTCGGTACAGGTCAGCACCAGATCGCCTAAACCCGCCATCCCCATAAAGGTGGCCGGATCGGCACCCAGTGCCGCCCCGAGACGGGACATCTCGGTTAACCCACGGGTGATCAGCGCAGTACGTGCATTGGCACCAAAGCCAATGCCGTCGGACATCCCGGCGCCAATGGCGATGACGTTCTTCACCGCACCGCCCAGCTGCACGCCGATAAAATCGGGGTTGCTGTAGACGCGGAAACTCTTGCCGCAGTGCAGCAGGTGCTGAAGATCGTCCGCAAAAACAGGATCCGTAGAGGCCAGCGAGATTGCCGTTGGCAGGCCTGCGGCCAGCTCTTTGGCAAACGTTGGGCCGGAGATAACCGCCAGCGGGATCTCGGTACCCAGCACTTCGCGGGCAACGTCCTGCAACAGACGACCGGTTTCGGCTTCCAGCCCCTTCGTTGCCCACACAATGCGTGCATCCGGGCGCATCAGCGGCTTGATCTGCTGTAGCACGTCGCCAAACACATGGCTCGGCACCACAATCAAAATATTGCGGCTGGCTGCCAGCGCGGTCGCAAGGTCGCTTTCCAGGTGCAAGGAGTCAGGGAACGGAACGTCAGGAAGGAACGCCACGTTACAGCGGTCGTGCTGCAGCGTTGCGATATGTTTTGGGTCGTGGCCCCACAGGACCACCTCGTGACCATTTCTTGCCAGCGTGATGGCAAGAGCGGTGCCGTAAGAGCCGGCACCGATCACAGTCATTGACGCATTAACAGTGCTCATCAGGCATCCTGATGTTGTTCAGCACCTTCGCCAGCCTGCTGCTGCAGATAGTTCATGAACAGCGCATCAAAGTTAACTGGCGCAAGGTTCAGTTGCGGGAATGTACCGCGAGAAACCAGGCTGGTGATGCATTCACGCGCATACGGGAACAGGATGTTCGGGCAGTATGCACCCAGGCAATGCGCCATCTGGTTGCCTTCAATACCGCCGATGGAGAAGATACCGCCCTGCTGTACTTCACACAGGAATGCAGTTTCTTCGCCCAGAGAGGCGGTCACGGTCACACGCAGTACGACTTCATACACGTCATCAGCCAGTTGGGTTGATGCGGTATCCAGATCAAGTTTAACCTCTGGCTGCCAATCTTTCTGGAAAACATGTGGCGCATTTGGCGCTTCGAAAGAGACATCCTTGGTGTAGATACGCTGGATCTGGAAAGTCATTTCGGTGTTGTTTTGTTCTGACATGGAAAAACCCTTTTTAAATTGTCCTAAAGTCTCTTAGCTCAGCAGGGGATCGAGTCCACCACGGGCGTCGAGCGCATACAAGTCATCACAGCCGCCAATGTGCTGCGCATCAATAAAAATCTGCGGAACCGTCGTGCGACCACTACGTTGAATCATCTCTTCGCGTTTTATCGCGTCACCATCGATCGGCAGTTCCTGGAACGTTACGCCTTTGCTGTTCAGCAGCGCTTTCGCACGGTGACAGAACGGGCAGGTCGCTTTGGTGTAGATCTCGATATTGGCCATCACTGAACTCCTTATTTACCGCGCACCAAAGGAAGGTTTTCTCCGCTCCAGCCGGAAATGCCTTCTTTCAGTACAGAGACGTTTTCGAAGCCTGCTTTATGTAGCAGGCTAGCAGATTCCTGCGCCTGCATGCCGGTACCGTCAACAACGATAATCGGCTGGGCTTTATGCTTCTCAAGCTCGCCCACGTTGTTGGCTTTGATTTCAGCTGGCAGCAGGTTGATAGCGCCTGCAATGTGCCCTTTGCGGAA
Source organism: Enterobacter cloacae complex sp. 277I4 (assembly GCF_050031465.1). NCBI lineage: Bacteria > Pseudomonadati > Pseudomonadota > Gammaproteobacteria > Enterobacterales > Enterobacteriaceae > Enterobacter > Enterobacter cloacae complex sp. 277I4. The sequence continues at coordinate 150,924 of NZ_JBLGWC010000001.1, read as the reverse complement.
ATCGTCACGCTGACGCAGATCGACCACGACGGCATCTTCTTTGTTAATCAGACGCGTCGCTTCACCACGGGTGATAACCTTAATCTTAGACGTCAGGCCCTTAAATGTGGTGAACAGCACAGCGGCCAGCAGGCCAATCCACGCGATGCTCAGAACCGGATGGCGGCTAACGAATTGCATAATTTCTTGCATGGAGGGTAACTACTCCCGACTTAGTGATTAAAAAAACCAGGACAGGAGTATACCTGTGCGTTGTGGCAAATACAGCCAGCGACCCTAAGCTAATCCATTTTCTGCGGCATGCCACCTAAAAAAATGCCTCAAAATGGTCGGAGAAGCATCTTGTCCCTGCCCTTTCTTTGATCTTCTGCGGCTATTTGAACGATTCAGCTGTAGTAAAATTACGCAAATTTTTGACTCTTGAGCATGAGGTTGTCGCAATGTCGGTTTCTAAAAAACCTATGGTACTGGTGATTCTGGATGGCTATGGCTACCGTGAAGATCAACAGGATAACGCCATTTTCAACGCTAAAACCCCGGTCATGGATGCGCTGTGGGCGAAACGTCCCCACACTCTGATTGACGCATCCGGCCTGGAAGTGGGTCTGCCGGACCGTCAGATGGGTAACTCTGAAGTCGGTCACGTCAACCTGGGCGCCGGGCGTATCGTCTATCAGGATCTGACGCGTCTGGATGTTGAAATCAAAGAACGCACCTTCTTCGCCAACCCTGTGCTGTGTGGTGCGGTGGATAAAGCCGTTGCCGCAGGCAAAGCCGTGCATATCATGGGTCTGCTGTCTGCCGGCGGCGTTCATAGCCATGAAGATCATATTATGGCGATGGTTGAACTGGCCGCTGAGCGCGGTGCGGAAAAAATCTACCTGCACGCGTTCCTGGATGGCCGCGATACGCCACCGCGTAGCGCTAAAGGTTCGCTGGAAGCCTTCGAAGAGAAATTTGCCGCACTGGGCAAAGGCCGCGTGGCATCTATTATTGGCCGCTACTACGCCATGGATCGCGATAATCGCTGGGATCGTGTGGAACAGGCCTATGACCTGATGACGCTGGCAAAAGGCGAGTTCCAGTTTGCGACTGCCGTTGAGGGCCTTGAAGCCGCGTACGCGCGCGATGAAAACGACGAATTCGTTAAAGCGACCGTCATTCGCGCAGAAGGCCAGGCTGATGCCGCCATGGAAGATGGCGACGCGCTGATCTTCATGAACTTCCGTGCTGACCGTGCGCGTGAAATCACCCGCGCATTCGTTAACAGCGATTTCGACGGTTTCGCCCGTAAGAAAGCGGTGAACATCAACTTCATCCAGTTGACCGAGTACGCCGCAGACATCAACGCCCCATGCGCTTACCCACCGGCTTCACTGGCCAATACCTTCGGTGAGTGGATGGCGAAAAACGATAAGACGCAGTTGCGTATCTCCGAAACCGAGAAATATGCCCACGTCACCTTCTTCTTTAACGGCGGTGTAGAAGAGCCGTTCAAAGGCGAAGATCGCATTCTGATTAATTCACCAAAAGTCGCTACCTATGACCTGCAGCCAGAGATGAGCTCTGCGGAATTGACCGAAAAACTGGTTGCGGCGATCGTTAGCGGTAAATACGACACCATCATCTGTAACTATCCGAACGGTGACATGGTGGGTCATACCGGGGTGATGGAAGCGGCTATTAAAGCGGTTGAAGCGCTGGATCACTGCGTTGAGCAGGTTGCCAAAGCGGTTGAATCCGTTGGCGGCCAGCTGCTGATTACCGCTGACCACGGTAACGCAGAGCAGATGCGCGACCCGGCAACCGGACAGGCGCATACGGCCCACACCAACCTGCCGGTTCCGCTGATTTATGTAGGTGATAAAGCACTGAAAGCAGTGGAAGGCGGCAAGCTTTCTGACATCGCGCCAACCATGTTGTCGCTGATGGGTATGCCGATCCCTGAAGAGATGACTGGTAAGCCGCTGTTCATCGTGGAATAATCGCTCCCCATGAGGGGAAAGGCGATTTTTTCAATCACATGGGTCGTGAAACCGCTTAGGTTATCAATCAGACCTCTGTTTTACGCCAGCGCACTCAGCGCTGGCGTATTGCTGTGCGCCGCATCCGCCCACGCGGATGATCGCGACCAGCTGAAATCCATTCAGGCCGATATCGCCGCCAAAGAGCGTGCGGTACGTCAGCAGCAACAGCAACGCGCGTCGCTGCTTGCTCAGCTTAAGCAGCAGGAAGAGGCGATCTCCGCCGCCGCACGTAAGCTCCGCGAAACACAAAACACCCTCTCCCAGTTGAATAAACAGATCGACGAGATGAACGCGTCGATTGCCAAGCTGGAACGTCAGCGCGATGCGCAGGAACGTAATCTTGCGGCGCAACTTGACGCCGCATTCCGCCAGGGTGAACACACCGGCCTTCAGCTGATCCTCAGCGGTGAAGAGAGCCAGCGCGGTCAGCGCCTGCAGGCCTATTTCGGCTATCTGAACCAGGCGCGTCAGGAGACTATCGCGCAGCTAAAACAGACGCGCGAAGAGGTCACCACGCAAAAAGCCGAGCTGGAAGAGAAGCAGAGCCAGCAGCAGACGCTGCTCTACGAACAGCAGGCCCAGCAGGCAAAGCTCGAGCAGGCTCGCAACGAACGTAAGAAAACCCTTTCCGGGCTTGAATCCTCCATTCAGGCTGGTCAGAGCCAGTTGAGCGAAATGCGCGCCAACGAATCGAAGCTGCGTAACAGCATCGCCCGAGCGGAGGCCGCGGCAAAAGCCCGCGCTGAAAAAGAGGCTCGCGAGGCGCAGGCCGTTCGCGATAAGCAGCAGGAAGCCTCCCGTAAAGGCACGACCTATAAACCAAGCGAAAGCGAACGCTCATTGATGTCACGAACCGGTGGCCTGGGCTCCCCTCGCGGTCAGGCTTACTGGCCCGTTCGCGGTACAATTCTGCATCGTTATGGCGAACAGCTGCAGGGTGAACTACGTTGGAAAGGGATAGTTATCGGTGCGTCTGAAGGTAGCGAAGTGAAAGCCATCGCCGATGGCCGCGTGATCCTGGCCGACTGGCTGCAGGGTTACGGGCTTGTGGTAGTGGTTGAGCACGGTAAAGGCGACATGAGCCTCTACGGTTACAACCAGAGCGCACTGGTCAGCGTTGGCACTCAGGTGCGCGCGGGTCAACCCATCGCCCTTGTGGGCAGCAGTGGCGGTCAGGGCCGCCCGTCACTCTATTTCGAAATTCGTCGCCAGGGTCAGGCGGTCAATCCACAGCCGTGGTTGGGAAGATAAGTTTTGCTTCAATTTCGTCGAATTGTTCTCTCCGTCGCCAGCGCACTGGCGCTGGTCGCACCGGTATACGCCGGTAAACTCGCCATTGTGATTGATGACTTCGGTTATCGTCCGCACTATGAAAATCAGGTGCTGGCGATGCCGGCAGCCATTTCTGTCGCCGTCCTCCCGAATGCGCCACACGCGCGTGAGATGGCGACCAAGGCCCACAACAGCGGCCACCAGGTATTGATCCATCTGCCGATGGCCCCCATCAGCAAACAACCGCTGGAAAAAGATACTCTGCGCCCTGAGATGAGCAGCGATGAGATCGATCGCATTATCCGCGACGCTTACAACAAAGTGCCGTATGCCGTGGGGTTAAACAACCATATGGGCAGCGCGATGACATCCAGCCTGTACGGGATGCTCAAAGTGATGCAGGCGCTGGAGCGTTACAACCTCTACTTCCTCGACAGCATGACCATCGGCAACAGTCAGGCGATGCGTGCCGCGCAGGGAACGGGGGTGAAGGTGATTAAGCGCAAGGTGTTCCTTGACGATACGCAGAACGAAGCGGACATTCGCGTGCAGTTTAATCGCGCTGTGCAGCTGGCCCGCCGCAATGGCTCCGCGATTGCCATCGGCCACCCGCATCCGTCGACCGTTCGCGTCCTGCAGCAAATGCTGCCGACCTTGCCTTCGGATATCACGCTGGTCCGCCCGAGCGATCTCCTGAACGAACCACAGGTTGATACGTCGACGCCGAACCAGGGGAAACCAGGGTTATCAACGCCGCGTAACCCGTTCCGCGGCGTAAAACGCTGTGTGCCGAAACAAGCCCCTGAACCGGTTTATGCGACCCGGTTCTTCTCTGTGATTGGTGAAAGCATGAGTCAGAGTACGCTGGTGCAATATTTTCAACATCAGTGGCAAGGCTGGGGTAAGAAAGCCTGATCGGCTAACGCTTATTCTGTAATGTGAGAGTCCGTTTGCTCTTTTGTAACGGGCTCTTTTCTTTCCTGATATTGATACCAGGCTTTGAAATACTTCAAAAAACTGTAGGCCGTGGCATACAAGCCTGTTGCTGCCCCCACTCTTCCCTGACGCCAGGCACCACTGAACAGATACCATTTGAAAAAGGCGCCGATGGCGCTGATCACACCTCGACCGATAGAGGGGCGTATCGTTTGATATTGAACCAGGCGGGTTGTATAACCATTCAATTTGCTAAAAAGTTCATGCAATGTGTGAAATGTATCATGTCTGACGTAACCGGGAATGCGTTCAGAGTGGCGAAAACCTTCTACCTTATCGTCTACGGGTCTGTTATTAAATCGTGCCTGCTTACGGTTAAAAAGTCGTACCGGGAAATCAGGAGAAGAGACAGGATATAATGTTCGGACTTTTTCGCCCAAAACATACCAGTGACGACATATCCGCCATGCCATTTCAGGATCGGGTTCGTCACCCCTTTTTAATTTTAAAATAGCATCAACAGTGTCTGAATCGAGAATTTCATCACTGTCGATGCACAGGACCCAGTCATGACTCGCTAATGACACGGCATGGTTCATCTGCTCGCCATGCCAGCCATATTTTTTGTAGACCGGCGACAAACCATAACTCTGGCAAATATGTAGTGTATTATCTGTGCTTCCGGAATCAACAATGACGATTTCATCCGCTATTTTTAAAAGAGGCGGAATTACGTCACGTAACAACCTTTCTGAGTTGAAAGTTAATAAGCAGACCGTTATTTTAAACATTTTTCCACTCACTCAATAACAGCATAAATTTTTTCATTAATACTATCTAAATGAGAAGAGACGATTAAAGTCTTAAATCACACTTTTAAAATAATCGTGTTTGAAAATTTATCTTACAGAAAAAACTATCACAATAGAAAAATCTATTTTATTTCAGCAGATTCTTTATAATGCGGTCAGATCAAGGGTAGCACATGGATTCAGACATGCCGCAAAAACGTAAAATCCTCCTCCTGGACACAGGCAAAGAATGGGGGGGAGGCACCAACAGTATGCTTGAGCTTCTGAAGCGAATTGATCGCGACAAATTCGACATTACTTGTTGTTTTTACAACGATTATAGTCGTGCTGGTGGTCAAACCATAGGCCAGGTGCTAAACAGCATTGGGATCCCGCTGATCGTCATTCCTCAACATAAGCAACCGGCATGGGCAAAATTGTTGAAAGAAGCAGGACGTGGTCTGCTGTTTTTCTCGCGCAATGCCCGTAAAGCGTTTACACGACACGTCGATACTCTGTGGCGTATCAGGCCCAATGTCAGCAAAATCGAAACGCTTTTCTCGCATGGTGGTTTCGATACGCTCTATATGAATAACCAACCTGGCTCGAACGAGGAAGGTTATCTCGCGGCGGCGAAACTACAGGCGCGATTAATTCAGCACTGCCGTATTGAACCTGTTCTGTCCCCACCACTGGTGAAACTGGTCAATGCGCATGCCACAAAGATCATCGCGGTCTCGCATGGCGTTGAACAGGTGCTGCTGCAGCATGGTATCCGACCCGATCTGTGTACGACCGTTAACAATGCCATCGACATCTACCAGCCTTTACCGGATCGCCGCGCAATGCGTCAGCGACTGGGCATAGATGACGAGACCTTTGTGTTTGGCAGCATTGGCTCATTGATCCCACGTAAAGCTAACCATCATACGCTTGAAGCACTGGCGCAGTTCAGTCTGAAGCATCCTGAGGCGAAGTGGAAAATGGTGCTGGTCGGTGAAGGCCCTGAGCGTGATGCGTTAGCAGCACAGGCCCAAAATCTGGGTATTGCAAGTCACGTGATCTTCACTGGTTTTCAGAATACCCCTTTTGATTACCTCGCCACGTTTGACGCATTTATCCTCGCCTCTAAAAGTGAAGGCCTTCCTCGCGTAGTGCTGGAAGCGATGCTACTTAATATCCCCGTTATTGGATCCCAGGTGACCGGCACAGGTGAACTCATTGACCATGCCTCTACCGGGTTGCTTTTCCCCTGGAGCGATGTTTCACAACTAGCGCAACATCTGGATAGTATCTGGACGGATGCTAACCTGCGGGCTCGACTGGCTGCAGCAGCCAGGCAAAATGTTTGTCGTAACTATGCCATTGAAAAGTATGTCAGCGGTGTCGAAGCCGTGCTTGGCGCGCAATAAACTAACGAGATAAATATGTTTAAATTTCTTAACGCTCGCTATCGTCATATCACCGGGCGGCACAATATTCCTTACAGCTCTCTTCACCTGACGGGCGAACTGCCTACGGTTGATTCAATTGTCATTCCCTGTACCGGTGCAGATTTCGTCGAAGAAGCATTACTCTCTGCCACTTTCGCGGAGCGCTATGCCACCGGGATTAGCGAAATAGTCATCGTCAGCGATCAGCCAGAGTCAGCCTTTGGTACATTGCCGCCTAAAACCCGCATAGTGACGCTTAGCCTTCCGGTCCGTGAGGAAAATTATCGTTATAAGCAGATCTACCTCAGCCGCCTGATAAAACTTAACGCCCCGCTACAGGCGCGCGGTGAAGGTGTATTGATGATCGATTCCGACCTCAATCTGCTAAAAATGCCAGAGATTAAAATCGCGGATATGCACCTTTACTCAAGCTTCCGCCAGGGGAAAATGATTGCCAAACTGGACGGTGCACCGGTTGAAAAAGTGCCAGCGTATTATAAAGATATGGTACGGCCGTATCTGGTTGACCATGTTAACAGTGCCTTCCTTGCGGCTACCAAAAAGACCTGGCGTCGTATTTGCCCATTGTGGCTGGCGCTATTTCAGGATACCTGGGAACTCATGGACGACAGTCAGCCCCCAACTGACCAGTTGCCGCTCACTGCCCTACTGGACATGCTGGATTTAAAAACCGTCAACCTGGGGGACTGGGTAAACTGGCCTGTTTCCAAAAAAATTGGCGGACAGGAAGCCGTAATTCCAAAAGAGGTGATTGGCGCTCATGGCGGTTTCCCTCTCTCCGAATGGCAGAAATATATAAAGTCAGCAGATAATAAATTACTGTTCAAAGGTCAAGATTATACCCGCAAAGTGCGGTATTTGACTGACGAAGAGAAAAAGAACCAGTAAATAAAAGGGGCCTCAGGCCCCTTTTATTATTTTACGTCACCTTGATGTGCAGTAGATATCACACGTCCAGGCTAACGTATATTGCTCCAGTAATAGGTCTTACCTGTGGTATCCAGTACTGAGACATTCTTATCGTAACCGGCAAGCCATGAGTGTACCGACTGGACAGGTTGACCCTGACGATGGATCCCCAACCACAATTCAGCAAGCGTGTTCACATCATCAGCAGACCAGACGGTGTAATAGTCTCCTGTGTATTGCCTGGCTTTATCAACCTGTTGCCCATACCAGATAAACATAGGGATGTGCAGAGCCTCTCGTGGAGGGTTCACGTTTCCGTGAGAATAAACGACAGCGCGTTGCGGATCACGAATCAAACCATGATCGGAAAAATACATAACCGAAGAACGCGAGTTGGCCAGCATGCTAAACATCTTGCCCATCAATGTGTCTGTATACCGTACCGAGTTGTCATAACAGTCATCCGCCTCATTACTACCATGTAACACCGCCTGGTTTGCCGGAAAGCGCGTACAGGATGGTTCATGGCTGCCGTATAAATGCAAGACGATCACTTTTTTACCCGGGGTTTTTAATGCATTCTGCAGCAGAGGTAGAAGATCTTCATCGTAACCGCCTTCGAGCCATTCATGCTTTTTCGTATTCATGGCAATCCCGGTGATGACGTTGTTATGCGCCCCGCCTTTACCCTGATGACTAAACCAATAAGTTTCATAGCCTGCTTTATTGGCAATATTAATAATATTATCACCATATTTTTTCGGATCGCGAATATTCACTTTACCAGCGGTCATGGCCAACGGTACGGCCATAATCGTAACCGGCGCTGGCGCTACAGCATTACGGAACAGCAAGAGCTGCGATTTCTGCTTTTCCAGCTCTGGTGTAGTATCTCGTTGATAACCATAGATGCCCATATTCGCCGCTCGCTCAGACTCACCGATAACCAGTACGTAGTTCTCAATACCGGTATCCGAAAGCGTGAGTTTGTAATCAGGAATGTTGTTACCGATATTGGCAATGACCGCGTTATCTTCAAAAGCCTGCATAAAAACTTTTGCCGTACTGACTGGTGTCGCCTGAACCACGCGCTGCGCCAGACTTTCGACGCTGCTTTTCCTGAGCTGGTGCTGTAGTGCCTGGCCATAGAAAGCCAACAACGTCACGCCAAGCACAATGGCAGGCCAGCGACGAAATCGCGGTGCAACGGGCCATGCACCCGTATTTGCGGTATAAATAAAAAAAGCAGAGAGTGTGATAAAAATAATACATTCACGCCAGTACACGCTGAGCATTGAACTTGCTTCATCCGGTGTGGTGTGGATTATGCTCATTGCAAACCCATAACTAAACGCAGAATCGAAATTTCTCCATGCATATAGCTGGAGAGAAATATCTGCCGCAACTGGAATGAGAAGTACAATCGCCAGTACATTGCGTATTAATTTATTATCTATGCACTTGAGCATCAACAACATCAATAAAAAAACAAACGATCTGTTAATTACCAAATTATAGCGGGCATGTAAAATATTTACAGCCATAAGTATTAAAAGAGAAATCGCCAGATTTAAAAAAGAGGTAAACCGTGAAGTTGTATCAACCAGCTTCAGCGAAAGGTGCGTGGACATAATGTTTTGACAAGCCTGACAGTGTCTTCCTGACGTAATTATTATTAATAAACGCGTGGAGAAGAAAGATTGGTATTTTATTGAAAAGTAACAAGAAAATTCCGAAAAGTCAAACTACCATAATTAGCACTGGCACCCGTTTATACGGGTGCCAGCTGGCAGGTTTAATCCCAGCTCAAAATAACTTTCCCGGACTGGCCCGAACGCATCGCGTCAAAGCCTTTCTGGAAATCATCAACGGAGAAACGATGTGTAATAATCGGGGACAGATCCAGGCCAGACTGAATTAATGCCGCCATCTTATACCAGGTTTCGAACATTTCACGGCCATAGATGCCTTTAATGAACAGCCCTTTGAAGATAACTTTATTCCAGTCGATAGACATATCCGACGGCGGAATACCCAGCATCGCAATACGACCGCCGTGGTTCATGGTATCCAGCATGGTACGGAACGCCGGTGGTGCGCCGGACATCTCCAGACCCACATCAAACCCTTCGGTCATGCCCAGCTCTTCCATCACATCGGCCAGGCTCTCTTTAGAGACATCCACCGCACGGGTGACGCCCATCTTGCGGGCCAGCGACAGACGGTATTCGTTCACGTCGGTAATCACTACATTACGCGCACCCACGTGCTTCGCCACCGCTGCGGCCATTATCCCGATAGGGCCCGCGCCGGAGACCAGCACGTCTTCACCCACCAGGTCGAAAGAGAGCGCCGTATGTACCGCGTTGCCGAACGGGTCAAAGATGGAGGCCAGATCGTCAGAAATGTTGTCCGGAATTTTGAACGCGTTAAAGGCCGGGATCACCAGGTACTCGGCAAAGCAGCCCGGACGGTTCACGCCCACGCCAATAGTATTACGGCACAGGTGCGTACGCCCACCGCGGCAGTTACGGCAGTGGCCGCAGGTGATGTGTCCTTCACCGGAGACGCGGTCGCCAATGTTAAAACCTTTCACTTCCTGACCAATCCCAACCACTTCACCAACGTATTCGTGGCCGACAACCATGGGTACCGGAATGGTTTTTTGCGACCACTGATCCCAGTTGTAGATATGAACGTCAGTGCCGCAAATGGCGGTTTTACGAATTTTGATCAGCAGATCGTTATGACCGACTTCCGGCTCCGGCACGTCGGTCATCCAAATCCCTTCTTCCGCTTTCAGTTTGGATAACGCTTTCATCACACGTCCTCAGGCAATTACGCCCAGCTGTTTACCGATGCGGGTAAAGGCTTCCACCGCACGTTCAATTTGTTCAGGCGAATGCGCCGCGGACATCTGGGTGCGGATACGCGCCTGGCCTTTTGGTACGACCGGGAAGAAGAACCCGGTCACGTAAATGCCTTCTTTTTGCAGCTCACGGGCAAAGTTCTGCGCCACGACGGCATCACCCAGCATGACCGGGATAATGGCGTGGTCAGCACCGGCCAGGGTAAACCCTGCCGCACTCATTTTTTCGCGGAACAGGCGCGCGTTGGACCACAGACGGTCGCGCAGTTCAGCCCCGGATTCCACCATCTCCAGCACTTTGATGGAGGCGGCAACAATGGCCGGCGCGAGGGAGTTGGAGAACAGGTACGGACGGGAGCGCTGGCGCAGCCACTCCACCACCTCTTTACGCGCAGCGGTATAACCGCCAGACGCGCCACCAAGCGCTTTACCCAGCGTACCGGTGATGATGTCCAAGCGGCCCATCACGTCACAGTATTCATGCGAGCCACGGCCGTTTTCACCCACAAAACCGACCGCGTGCGAGTCATCGACCATCACCAGCGCATCGTATTTATCCGCCAGGTCGCACACGCCCTTCAGGTTGGCGATCACGCCATCCATAGAGAACACGCCGTCGGTGGCGATGAGCACATGGCGAGCACCCGCTTCACGCGCCTCTTTCAGGCGTGCTTCCAGTTCAACCATATCGTTGTTGGCATAGCGGAAACGCTTCGCTTTACACAGGCGCACACCATCAATGATGGAAGCGTGATTAAGGGCGTCGGAGATAATGGCATCTTCTGCACCCAGCAGCGTCTCAAACAGACCGCCGTTGGCGTCGAAGCAGGAGGAGTACAGAATTGCGTCTTCCATGCCTAAGAAGTTCGCCAGCTTTTTCTCAAGCTGCTTGTGACTGTCCTGCGTGCCGCAGATAAAGCGTACGGAGGCCATACCAAAACCGTGGGTGTCCATACCGCTTTTCGCCGCAGCAATCAGCTCAGGGTGATTCGCAAGACCTAAGTAGTTGTTCGCACAAAAGTTGATCACGTGGCTGCCATCGGCAACGGTGATGTCCGCCTGCTGAGCAGACGTGATAATACGCTCTTCTTTAAACAACCCTTCCGCACGCGCGGTCTCAAGGTCGCTGTTTAACTGTTTGTAAAAATCACCACGCATTGCAATTCTCCAGACTCGGCAAATTTCGGCACATATTACCCAAACCTATAGTTCATGACGAGATGACACATTATCTCTTCTCGTTTTTGCAGCATAAATCACGTGTACCCTTGCGCTATGTCGGTGAATGGCTGAAGGGCAGCCATACTAATGATATGATAGAACCATTAGCGTCCGGGATTGTCCCCGGACTCCACACTTCAAAGGTTACAGTTATGATCATCGTTACCGGCGGCGCGGGCTTTATCGGCAGCAATATTGTTAAAGCTCTCAATGACAAAGGCATCACCGACATCCTGGTGGTTGACAACCTGAAAGACGGCACCAAGTTCGTCAACCTGGTGGATCTGAACATCGCTGACTACATGGATAAAGAAGACTTCCTTATCCAGATTATGGCAGGTGAAGAGTTCGGCGAGATCGAAGCCATCTTCCACGAAGGGGCATGCTCCTCCACCACCGAGTGGGATGGTAAGTACATGATGGATAATAACTATCAGTACTCTAAAGAGCTGCTTCACTACTGTCTGGAGCGTGAAATTCCGTTCCTGTATGCCTCTTCGGCGGCCACCTACGGCGGACGTACCTCTGATTTCATTGAATCCCGCGAATATGAACAGCCGTTGAACGTCTACGGTTACTCCAAGTTCCTTTTCGACGAATATGTGCGTCAGGTGTTGCCAGAAGCGAACTCCCAGATCGTTGGTTTCCGCTACTTCAACGTCTACGGGCCGCGCGAAGGCCACAAAGGCAGCATGGCGAGCGTGGCGTTCCATCTGAACACTCAGCTGAATAACGGCGAAAGTCCAAAACTGTTCGAAGGCAGCGACGGCTTTAAGCGTGACTTCGTCTACGTAGGCGACGTTGCCGCCGTGAACCTGTGGTTCTGGGAAAATGGGGTATCCGGTATTTTCAACCTTGGCACCGGCCGCGCGGAGTCTTTCCAGGCCGTGGCTGACGCAACGCTGGCGTATCACAAGAAAGGCAGCATTGAGTACATTCCTTTCCCGGACAAACTGAAAGGCCGCTACCAGGCATTCACCCAGGCCGATCTGACTAACCTGCGCGCAGCGGGTTATGACAAGCCGTTCAAGACCGTTGCCGAAGGCGTAACGGAATATATGGCCTGGCTGAACCGCGACGCGTAAGTATGAGAATTCTGGTGATCGGCCCGTCATGGGTGGGCGACATGATGATGTCGCAAAGTCTCTATCGCACGCTCAAGGCGCGTTATCCCCAGGCGATAATCGACGTGATGGCACCCGCATGGTGCCGTCCATTGTTATCGCGTATGCCGGAAGTGAATGAAGCCATCCCAATGCCGCTCGGCCACGGGGCGCTGGAGATTGGCGAACGTCGTAAACTCGGCCACAGTCTACGCGAGAAGCGTTATGACCGTGCTTACGTGTTACCCAATTCGTTTAAATCCGCGCTTGTTCCCTTCTTCGCCGGTGTGCCGCACCGTACCGGCTGGCGCGGTGAGATGCGCTACGGTCTGCTGAATGACGCACGCGTGCTGGATAAAGAGGCCTGGCCATTAATGGTGGAGCGCTATGTGGCGCTGGCCTACGACAAGGGCGTGATGCGCAGCGCAAAAGATCTGCCGCAGCCGCTGCTATGGCCACAGCTACAGGTCAGCGAGGGTGAAAAATCCCAGACCTGTAACGCGTTTGGTCTTTCCTCTGAACGGCCAATGATTGGCTTCTGCCCGGGCGCAGAATTCGGCCCGGCAAAACGCTGGCCGCACTATCACTACGCAGAGCTGGCAAAGCAGTTGATTGACGAAGGTTATCAGATCGTTCTGTTCGGCTCAGCCAAAGACCACGAGGCGGGGAACGAAATTCTTGCAGCCCTCAGCACAGAACAGCAGGCCTGGTGCCGCAACCTGGCCGGGGAAACCCAGCTTGAGCAGGCGGTGATTTTACTTGCTGCCTGTAAAGCCGTAGTCACCAACGACTCCGGGCTGATGCACGTCGCCGCCGCGCTCAACCGCCCGCTGATTGCGTTGTACGGTCCAAGTAGCCCGGACTTCACGCCGCCGCTCTCAAATAAGGCGCGCGTTATTCGTCTGATCACGGGTTACCATAAGGTGCGTAAAGGCGATGCCGCGCAAGGTTATCACCAGAGCCTGATCGACATCACGCCGCAGCGCGTTCTCGAAGAACTCAACGAACTGCTGCTGAGCGAAGAAGGATAACGAATGCGGGTATTGATCGTTAAAACCTCTTCGATGGGTGATGTGCTGCATACGCTTCCGTCGCTGACGGACGCCATGCGGGCCATTCCTGGCATTCGTTTTGACTGGGTGGTGGAAGAGGGTTTCGCGCAGATCCCTACCTGGCACGAAGCGGTCGACCGCGTGATCCCGGTGGCCATCCGCCGCTGGCGTAAAGCGTGGTTTTCCACACCGATTAAAGCCGAGCGCAAAGCCTTCCGCGATGCGGTGCAGGCGCAGCATTACGACGCCATTATCGACGCGCAGGGGCTGGTCAAAAGCGCCGCGCTGGTCACGCGCCTGGCACACGGTGTAAAGCACGGCATGGACTGGCAAACCGCCCGCGAACCACTCGCCAGCCTGTTCTATAACCGTCGTCACCATATTGCAAAGCAGCAGCACGCAGTGGAACGCACCCGCGAGCTGTTCGCAAAAAGCCTCGGTTACACAAAGCCGGAAACGCAGGGTGATTACGCGATTTCGCAGCATTTTCTGCGTGATGCAGAGAAGCCTGCGCAGCCCTGGCTGGTCTTCCTGCATGCCACAACGCGCGATGATAAGCACTGGCCGGAAACGCACTGGCGAAGACTCATTGAACTAATGCAACCTGCCGGCATCCATATTAAACTGCCGTGGGGTGCTGAACATGAGCGCCAGCGTGCTGAACGTCTGGCAGCCGGTTTTTCGCACGTCGAGGTTTTACCTAAACTCACGCTGGCGCAAGTTGCTGCAGAGCTGGCCGGAGCTAAAGCTGTCGTTTCCGTTGATACGGGTTTAAGCCATTTAACCGCGGCGCTGGATCGTCCAAACATCACGATTTTTGGCCCGACCGATCCCGGTTTGATTGGGGGTTACGGTAAAAACCAGCATCAAATGGTCAGCCCGACTCAACAAACGAGGGACATTAGCGCAGATGCCATTTTTTCATTTTTACAGGACAGCCACTGGCTTTCCGACAGGGATATCTAACGAATGAGTTACGTATTTCTGCTGATTTTACTCCTTCCGGTGAAGCTTATCCGGAAGCTGTTCCGCAAAGATACAGGTAAAAACCTGGTCATTCAGACAGCCAAAATCGGTGATTTTGTTAATGCGACGCCCCTGCTGGCATACCTGCAAAAAAGTGATGTGCTCATCAGTCGCAGCGTAGGTGCGCTGGCGAAGCATGACGAAACGATCGAAGAGATTTTTTTTATCGAGCAGCATAAGCGTAGCCTGTGGCGTAAGCTCAGCTTTGCCTGCCGCATCATGAACCGCTACGACAACGTCTATCTTCTGCAACCCAACAGCGTAAATCTGTTTTTTGCCGCCGTCTGTAATGCCAAAAACAAACAATTTTTAAGCATTTACACCCGCAGATGGTATCACGGGATTTTCTATCTCACCGCCGACGGTACCGTTGAGCACGGCAAAAAAACGCTATCAGTGACCAATTACCTGAAGCTGGCCGACCGTTCGTTGACGTGGCAGGACTCGCCCAAGCACGCCACAAAGCCGCTGTTCAAACCGGCGACCTACCCGGCAATTCTCGACAAACCTGATGTGATCCGCATCGGCATCAGCATTGCCGCAGGTAATAAAGCCAAAACGGTGCCGCCGGTCATCTGGAAGCGAATTATTGATCGTCTCGCCGACCTGCCCTGCGAGTTTTATGTGTTTGGCGCCCCTGATGAACAGTCGTGGCTGGACGATATCACCCGTGCTTACGGTGATATTCCTAATGTCGTTAACCTCATCGGCAAAATCCCTCTCGAAGATCTTCCGTGGGCGATTTCCAGGATGGATTGTTATATCGCGTCTGATTCAGGCAATGTCTATATTGCCGATGCAGTAGATGTACCCGTAGTGCTGCTGTTTGGCCCATGCTGCCACTATGAACAACGCCCACTTGGAAATGTGATGCTGATAGGGAACGACGACAATATTTGTTCTTATGTTTTTGAGACTAAATACTATTTCTCGCAAGACAGGGAAGAACTCTTTGCTGTAACAGACGAATCCTTAAACGAACTCGAACGTTTCATTTGCGCGTTACCAAAAGCTACCGCAACCCCATATACCTTTGATGCCCTGGGAAACTAATTTTTTATGGCTTTTCTAAGCATCATTATTGCTGCACATAACGCCGAAGATACCCTTCACACAACGTTAGAAAGCCTGCACAATGCCATCGATAATGCGGGCGACGATGTTGAGGTGATTATCTTTAACGACAGCTCCGATGATTCCACGCAAGATATTATTGAGACGTGGTTGCCAGCGTTTCCGAATGTGCACTCCCGGCACGTTCAGTTTCGTAATGTAGGCCTTGTTCGCAACAGCGCATTCTCTCTGGCATCAGGTGACTACATTACGATGCTGGATAGTGATGACCGACTGAAACCGGGTAGCATCAGGGACGCTGTAGCATTCCTCAAGACAGAGCGTCCTGATATGCTGCTGACGCGCCTGCTAGAAATTCGTGATATCAAAAAAATCACCCCCCACTGGCAAGGATTTTCTCCCGTTGCGTTGTCGCAACGGGAGGCTATAAAACGTTTCCTGCTGCATAAAGATTTCCAGGCACATCTCATTGGTCAATTCATTCATCGCAAGTTATACGAAAGTAATCCGATTCCTTCGATGGTGTGTTATGAGGATTTTGCGGTATTCCCTGGCATGTTGATGCAATCGAGTAAAATAGCCTATCAACGTCGCGGGCACTATTACTACATCAAGCGTAGCGACAGTTTGTCGAGCAAACTCGACGCGAGCAAAATCAAGACGCTTGTGGAATGCACATTGTTGATGGAAAAAACATTCCCGCAGCCGTTTCAACATCTCATAAATTGTCATTGGTTTGATATTTACAGTAATCATCGGCTACATCTGACCGACCAGCATTTCCAGCTCGTTAAACAACGGGTAAAAGCACTTTATTCTCTCTCATTTTTCTTATCCAGCGATGTTCGCTTCAGCTATAAAAAAAGGGTTATTGAGGCATTATGGAAAAAATAAAATTGCGACTCTATCGAGTGACGCTAATTTTGAGCCTTATTTCGTTGTCTTCGACATTACTTATTGTTAGTAACAGCGTTAATCATAATGCCCGCGATGCGGGCATTAATTTTTCTTGTATTGATAAAACTCCGCCAACGTCATCCCTACCGTCTTGTCGGATAACCAGCTAAAGAGCACTTCCAGATCCTGATACAACCCTTCAATCGCCGCCTCATCTTTAAACGTAGGACTTCCGCCCGGCATAAATTCAGAGGAATGCAGCATAAACTCCACGTAGTCATGTCCCTGAGACAGGCATTGCTGTGCGACCTGAATCATCTGCGACGCATTACCACCGGACGGTCTCAACCAGTTTACGGACGGTGATCGATATTTACCGCGCAGGCGATCGTAGCCCTGTTTGACGGTGTTCAACCAGGCCGGATGCTTATACTGGATGCTCATCGGCACTTCGAGTAAGGGGCTATTGCCCGCTCGTGAGATATCGTCTGTATCAATAAAGTAGGCGTGGTCTGGAAAGTGCTGATAATTGGTTCCGCCATTCCCCTGCGGTGCACCTTTCGCGTTACGCCAGTTCACGCGCGGCGTAACAGAGCAATCAACCTGGTAGCCCAGTTCGATCAGCAGTCTGGCGTAACGGCTATCAAAGGCCCAGCGCCCGGCGCGATGGCTTAACATTTTGGTCTGGAAGGTCTCTTCCAGCAGACGGGTCATGAACAACACTTTCTCGCGCATCACCTCATCTGAAAATTCAATCAAATACGGCTGCCAGCGCCAGTCATCTCCGGTGAGATCGTGTTCAGGAGGGCTATTCCACGCGTGAAGGTGCATCCCGACTTCACCCTGACCGCGGGCGATCACATCTTTGGCAAACTCAATGAAAACCGGCTCAATCGCCATCTCATAATTTGTCAGCCATACGGGTTTGAAACCGAAACGCTCACAAAGCGTCTGGAATCGCGCCAGATAGCGCGCATTCTCCGTTTTAATGACGCGGTGATTTTGCCAGAGATTATCGCCTTCAGTATCAATCGTGATGATAAACGCTGGTTTTTTCATAATGAGTCCGCAAGACAGGAAAGTTAGCGCTATGTTACGCACTCACCGAAGCATGAGTAAACCCTTCCAGGGAATTTCCTGAGATTATGGAGAAAGAGTGCAAGTCGCTATCAGGTCTATTAGAATTGCCAACAGTACAACGCCAATAAGATGATGATGAATAACTTACCTGACACGCCTGATTTGCGCATTTTACTTATCAAACTCCGCCATCATGGCGACATGTTACTGACCACTCCCGTCATTGATTCGTTACGTCAAAAATGGCCGCAGGCACAGATTGATGTGCTGTTGTATGAAGAAACCCGCGATATGCTCGCCGCACACCCGGCGATCGGTACTGTTTACGGGATCGACCGTAAATGGAAGCAGCTGGGCACGCTGAAACATCTGCAAAAAGAGTGGCAGTTGCTCTGTGCGTTAAGGAAACAGCATTATCACCTGGTGATTAATCTTGCCGATCAGTGGCGCAGCGCTATCGTTACCCGTTTCACCGGCGCACCGGTACGACTCGGGTTCGCTTTTAACAAGCGCAACAACGCATTCTGGCGGTTTTGCCATAGCGATTTGGTCTCTGTGGCCGGGCACAACGCGCTGCACACTGTCGAACAGAACCTCTCTATTTTGTCGCCATTACCGGTCACAGCTCAACCTGCCGTAACCATGGCCTACCATGCTGAAGACTGGCACGAGGCTCACCAAAAGTTGATGCAAAACGGTGTGGGAGACAACTACATCGTGATTCAGCCTACGTCGCGCTGGTTCTTTAAATGTTGGGACGAAGGCAAAATGGCGCAAACCATCACGGCGCTGCAGCAGGATGGCCACACTGTCGTCCTCACCGCCGGGCCGGATAAAAAAGAGCTGGCGATGATCGATCGCATTCTCGCCGCCTCGCCAGATACGGGGGTCGTCTCGCTGGCAGGTCAACTCACGTTGCGTCAACTGGCTTCGCTTATCGATCATGCGTCTCTGTTTATTGGCGTTGACTCCGTTCCGATGCATATGGCCGCTGCGCTTCAGACCCCCTGTGTGGCATTGTTTGGCCCATCAAAACTTACCTTCTGGTCACCCTGGCAGGTTAATGGGGAAGTCATCTGGGCAGGTGATTACGGCCCACTGCCCGATCCAGACGCCATTGATACCAAAACAAAAGAACGCTATCTCGACGCCATTCCCGTTGATGCTGTCATCTCCGCCGCAAGGAGATATCTGTCATGAAACACCATCGCCTGGCGATTGTTCGCCAAAAGTATCGCCCGGATGGCGGGGCAGAACGCTTCGTGTCTCGCGCCCTTACCGCGCTGAGCAACCAAAATCTCGAGCTCAACGTCATCACGCGCGAATGGCAGGGTGAGAAGCAGGACGACTGGCATATTCATATTTGCGATCCGCGCAAATGGGGCCGCATCAGCCGCGAGCGCGGGTTTGCGCATGCCGCACGTGCGCTCTGGCAGCAGCAGCAGTTTGATATTGTGCAAAGCCACGAGCGCATTCCGGGCTGTGACATTTATCGTGCAGGCGACGGCGTACACCGACGCTGGCTCCTGCAGCGCGCACGCATTCTGCCTGCCTGGCGTGCAAAACTGCTGATGCATGATCGCTATCACCGCTATGTGATGAATGCCGAACGTGAAATGTACCAGGCGCCGGAGTTAAAGGCGGTTATCTGTAATGCGGAGATGATCAAGCGCGAAATCGTCGAAGACTTTGATATTGACGCAAAAAAAATACATGTGATTTATAATTCAATTGATTCCACCCGTTTCGTTCCGGCAGAAGAGGCACAACGTATTGCATTGCGTCAGCAGTTTGGTTTGCCGACCGATGCCGTCATTTTCTGCTTCGTAGGGTCAGGATTTGAACGAAAAGGATTGGCCAGCGCTATACGCGCCGTTGCGGGTACTGCGGCATGGCTGATTGTGGTTGGGCAGGATAAAGCAGAACGTCGCTATCGCGACATCGCCCGTTCATTAGGCTGCGAGGGGCAAATCCGTTTTCTGGGAATGCAAAAAGAGACGCTGCCATTTTATCAGCTATCTGATGGTTTACTGCTACCAACGCTGTATGATCCTTTCCCTAACGTCATTCTTGAAGCGATGGCCTGCGGTTTGCCGGTCATTACATCAGAGAGTTGCGGTGGGGCAGAATTTATTCAGCAAGGCCAGAACGGATTTTACTGTGACGCACTTGATATCAGCACCCTGAAGGAGGCGGTAGCGGCCACCCCTTCGCTGGAAAAAAATAACGATATGGGACGAGCGGCACGTGAACGTGTAAAAGACGCCACCCCCGAAAAACTGTCAAGTCAGCTTATTTCGCTTTATCAAAAATTACTGGATTAAAAATGCGCATCCTAATGATTATTGATGGTTTACCCGGTGGAGGAGCTGAAAAAACGGTTCTTACACTCTCCAGCGGATTAACAGAGATGGGGCATCAGGTCTCTCTCTTCTCGCTGCGGAAAGTGTGCGACTACGCCATTCCGGAAGGCATCGATTATCAGGTCGTTCAGGATACCTGCAAAAAACCGTGGCGGAAGCTAACGGAGATCCCACGCCGCGCCAGGCTGCTGGATCAGGCTATCGAGCGGGCTGAGCGCAGCGGCAAATTTGATGTGGTGTTCTCGCATCTGCACAAAACTGACCGCATCGTGGCACACTGCCGCGCCCTGGAGCGCGATAAAGTGTGGTTCTGCGTGCATGGCATGTTCTCATTCTCCTACCTTCGCCATCGCCGTGGGCTTTCACGCTGGTTTAAACACACTAAGATTCGCCATACCTACGAAAACCGCAACGTGGTCGCCGTCTCCGGCGCCGTGTTGAAAGATCTTTCAGAAACGCTGGCCCTGAATCTCCGACGCACGGCGGTAATCCATAATCCTTTTGATATTCCTGAAATCCAGCGTCTGGCGGACGCCCCCTTTGAGATGCAGGGAAAGGATTACATCATTCACGTCGGCCGCTTCCATGAACACAAGCGCCACGATCGCCTGCTACGGGCGTTCGCGCTGAGTCAGCTCAATACCACGCTGGTTATGATGGGCAATGGCTCTGAGGCTAAAATTCAAAAGCTTAAGCAGCTTGCCCGCGAACTGGGCATTGAAGACAAAACGGTTTTCCGTCCGTTCGAACCTAATCCTTATCCCTGGATTAAAGGGGCACGCCTTTTAGTGTTAAGTTCTGACTGCGAAGGTTTTGGTAATGTGCTGGTTGAATCCATTATCTGCCAGACGCCACCCGTCAGTACACATTGTCCAGGTGGCCCCGCCGAAATCCTCAAGGGAGACTTATCCCGCGGTCTGGCAGAGATGAATGACGAGTCTCTGGCAAAAACGCTGGCGGATATTTATACCTCTCCACCGGTCGTTGATCGCGCAACCATTGCATCGTTCGGTATCAAGGCCATTTGCCAGCAATATATTGCTTTGGTCGACAATCAAAAATAATCAGGTTTCTTATGCAAAATTCAGCGCCATTATTAAGCGTGGTGGTAGCCGTTTATAACGGTGAAGCGTTCCTGGATCAGTTCTTTACCTGCCTTGTGGATCAACGCATCGACAGCATGGAAGTCATCATCGTCAATGACGGCTCCACGGACCGTTCGATGCAGATCGTCGAAAACTGGCGCGAAAAGCTGCCGCAGATGCAGGTTATTGAGCAGCAAAATCAGGGCGTATCCATTGCGCGTAATACCGGTCTGGCCGTCGCGACGGGCCAATATCTTTCTTTCCCTGATATTGATGATGTCTTTAAACCCGGCATGTATCAGCACCTGCTTGATATGGCTGTTACGCAACGTCTTGATGTCGCTACCTGTAACGGCAACTACGTCTGGGAAAATAATAAGAAGCCTTCACGCCCTATTTTCCCTGAAGACAAACTGGCATCAACGGGCGTCATGTCCGGCCCTGCATGGCTCAAAAGGGCGCTCGACTCCCGTAAGTTCCTGCACGTGACCTGGCTGAACATCTATCGTCATGACTTTATTCGCGAGCACGGTTTTCACTTTGAACCGGGGCTGCGCCATCAGGATATTCCGTGGACCACAGAAGTACTGCTGGCGGCGGAGCGGGTGCAGTACACCAGTGAACGTTACTACGACTACTACATTCACTCTGCGTCGGTGTCTCATATGCCGGACAATGACGACACGCTCATTCGCTCGGCGCGTCACTACATGAAAATCCTGCAGATGCTCGATGCCATAAATCAGCGCTATCCCGATAAAGTGAAAGGGATCCCTGCTTGCCGCTGGCAAATTGCCAAAGAAGGGCTGGGCATCATTCATACTTTCGACAACATGAAAGATGAGCAGAAAAAGGCATTTATTATCAAAGAGTTTTTCGATAAAGGGATCTGGAAACTCATCTGGAAAAATGCAAAAAGTCCCCGACTGCGCTGGCGACTGGGCCGTCGTTACTTCCGTTTGAAGCGCTATGTGGCATAAGAGATAGCTTTACCTGGCCCAAATGCTTAGAATTTGCCCGCCGAAACTAAAAAGACGGATAATCGCTTGGAATTGTTGTATACCGCCCTGCTCTATATCATTCAGCCACTGGTGTGGCTGAGACTGCTGCTTCGTAGCCGTAAAGCGCCTGCGTACCGAAAACGCTGGGCTGAACGCTATGGCTTCTGTCGCAATAAAGTTGCCCCGGACGGTATTTTGCTGCATTCCGTTTCTGTTGGCGAAACGCTGGCAGCGATCCCGCTGGTTCGCGCCCTGCGTCACCGTTATCCATCGCTGCCGATCACCGTCACGACCATGACCCCGACCGGCTCTGAGCGCGTGATGTCCGCCTTCGGTAAAGACGTGCATCACGTCTATCTGCCCTACGACCTTCCCTGCGCCATGAACCGTTTTCTGGAAACCGTTCGCCCTAAACTGGTGATCGTGATGGAAACCGAGCTGTGGCCGAATATGATTTCCGCTCTGCATGCCCGTAAAATTCCACTGGTGATCGCGAACGCGCGTCTGTCTGAGCGGTCGGCGAAAGGCTACGGCAAGCTGGGGAAATTTATGCGCCGCCTGCTCAGCAAGATCACGCTGATTGCTGCGCAAAACGAAGAAGACGCAGCGCGCTTTATCTCGCTTGGCCTGAAACGCAACCAGCTGGCGGTGACAGGCAGCCTGAAATTCGATATCTCCGTCACGCCTGAACTTGCGGCCCGTGCTATCACACTGCGCCGCCAGTGGGCACCGCGTCGCCAGGTCTGGATTGCGACCAGCACCCATGATGGCGAAGAGGCGATTATCCTGCAGGCGCATCGTAAGCTGCTGGAGAAATTCCCCGATTTGCTGCTGATTCTGGTGCCTCGCCATCCCGAGCGTTTTAAAGACGCCCGTGAAATGGTGCAAAAAGGCGGCTTCAGCTTCACCCTGCGCAGCAGCGGTGAGATCCCCTCCACCAGCACGCAGGTGGTTATTGGCGATACCATGGGTGAGCTGATGCTGCTGTATGGCATCGCTGATCTGGCCTTTGTTGGCGGCAGCCTGGTGGAGCGTGGTGGCCATAACCCGCTGGAACCAGCGGCCCATGCCATTCCCGTGCTGATGGGTCCACATACCTTCAACTTCAAAGATATCTGTGCGAAATTGCAGCAAGCGGAAGGGCTAATTACCGTGACCGATGCGGATTCGGTGGTCAAAGAGGTCTCGACTCTGCTGACCGACGAAGATTACCGCCTGTGGTACGGTCGTCATGCCGTCGAAGTGCTGCATCAGAACCAGGGTGCCCTCACCCGTCTGCTGCAGCTTCTGCAACCTTATCTGCCGCAGCGGAGCCACTAATGTCAACGCGCCTGTCGGTCGTTCTGATCGCCAAAAACGCTGCCGACCTGATTCCGGATTGCCTGGCCTCCGTTGCCTGGGCTGACGAAATTATCCTGCTCGACTCCGGCAGTGAAGACAACACGGCGGACGTTGCCCGCGCAGCGGGTGCAAAAGTCTATACCAACACCGACTGGCAAGGTTATGGCATCCAGCGCCAGCGCGCGCAGGGATATGCCACCGGTGATTATGTACTGATGCTCGACACAGACGAGCGCATCACGCCGGAGCTGCGTCAGGCTATTCAGGCGGTGCTCGCCGCACCAACGCCGGGCACGGTCTACAGCATTGCGCGTCGTAACTATTTCCTTGGCCGTTTTATGCGTCACAGCGGCTGGTACCCCGACCGGGTCACGCGCCTCTACGAGCGCGAGCGGTATCAGTACAATGATAATCTGGTCCATGAATCCCTGGCCTGCGACAGTGCACCAGTCGTCCCTCTGACGGGCGATCTTTTGCACCTGACCTGCCGGGATTTCGCCAGCTTCCAGCGTAAACAGCTCAACTATGCCACCGCCTGGGCACAGGAGCGCCATCAGCGCGGCAAGAAGGCCACGCTGACGGGTATCTTCACCCATACGCTGGGGGCGTTTCTGAAAACGCTGCTGCTGCGTGGCGGCGTGCTGGACGGCAAACAGGGCTGGTTACTGGCCGTAGTAAATGCCCAGTATACTTTCAACAAATACACCGAGCTGTGGGCGCTCAGCCGCGGCTACTCAGAGAAAACGTGAGCCATGAGCACAAAAGCGATTTATCCAGGTACCTTTGATCCGATCACCAATGGTCATCTTGATATCATCACCCGTGCGGCGTGCATGTTCGACAAGGTGATTCTGGCGATTGCTGCCAGCCCCAGTAAAAAACCGATGTTTGACCTGAACGAGCGCGTCGCGCTTGCCACCGAGGCCATTGCGCACCTGCCAAACGTGGAAGTGGTGGGCTTCAGCGATCTGATGGCCAACTTTGCCCGCGCTCAGCAGGCGACGATTCTGATCCGTGGCTTACGCGCGGTGGCAGACTTCGAGTATGAGATGCAGCTGGCGCATATGAATCGTCATTTGATGCCGGAGCTGGAAAGCGTATTTCTGATGCCATCCAAGGAGTGGTCGTTCATCTCTTCCACGCTGGTGAAAGAGGTGGCGCGTCATCACGGGGACGTTACCCATTTCCTGCCGGTTAACGTCCACCAGGCGTTGATGGACAAGCTAAAGTAGCGCTATTTCTGGCACTGACGGCAATAGAATGTGGCGCGCTGGGCATGCTTTGTTGCGATGATCGGCGTTCCACACACCCTGCACGGATCGCCTTTGCGGCCATACACCTGCAGCTCCTGAGCAAAATAGCCTGGCTTACCATCGCTTTGCAGGAAGTCCTTCAGCGTCGTTCCCCCCTGCTCAATTGAGCGAAGCAGCACCGCTTTAATCACCCGCACCAGCAGCTCACACTCCTGCGCCGACAGCGAAGAGGCCAACCGATCGGGATGGATCCCGGCTGCAAACAGCGATTCGCTGGCATAGATATTCCCCACGCCGACCACCAGCTTGTTATCCATCAGCCAGGGTTTAATCGGGGTTTTCTTTTTCGCACACTTCGCTTTCAGGTATTCCGCGTTAAACGCTTCTGAAAGCGGCTCTGGCCCCAGATGTGCCAGTACGCTATGTCCTTCCAGTTCTTTGGTCCACAACCATGCGCCAAAGCGGCGGGGATCGGTATAACGCAACACTTTGCCGTTACTCATCACCAGATCGACATGGTCATGCTTTTCCGCAGGCAGCTCTTCAGTGAGGATCCGCAGGCTGCCGGACATGCCAAGATGGATGATGATCCAGCCATCGGGCAGCTCCAGGAGCAGATATTTCGCGCGGCGCTGGACGCTGAGGATCGGTTTATCGCTTAACGCATGGATCTCATCAGAAACCGGCCAACGGAGGCGGCCGTTACGCACGGTAGCATGAAGAATAGTCGCGCCGACCAGATGCGGCTCAATACCGCGGCGGCTGGTCTCCACCTCAGGTAATTCAGGCATGATTCCTCCGTAGTAAGATGCAGAATGCAAAAAACCCCGCAGTTGCGGGGTTTTTCAATACAAGAAGGCTAAAATTATTTGATTTTAGCTTCTTTGTACATTACGTGCTGGCGTACAACTGGATCGAATTTTTTCAGTTCCAGTTTTTCCGGCTTAGTACGTTTGTTCTTCGTGGTGGTGTAGAAGTGACCTGTACCAGCAGAAGAAACCAGCTTGATTTTCTCGCGAATACCTTTAGCCATGATTTATTTCCTCTTTAAGTACTTAGTACTTTTCGCCACGGGCACGCAGTTCAGACAGAACTGTATCGATGCCTTTCTTATCAATTACACGCATACCTTTAGCAGATACGCGCAGGGTGACAAAACGCTTCTCGCTCTCAACCCAGAAACGGTGAGAGTGCAGGTTCGGCAGGAAACGGCGTTTAGTCGCGTTCAGTGCGTGGGAACGGTTGTTACCGGTCACCGGACGCTTGCCAGTAACTTGGCAGACTCGGGACATGTCTATTCTCCAAAAATCAAATTAGCTCGAGCTTCGTATGGGGTATCGGCGCCTCGTCAGGCTTTACAGCCCGGTCATCGCATAGTTCTATTGAACTCTCGATTGCCAGGCCCAAATGCCAAACCCGAGATTCTCAAAGGTGGCGTAGTATACGCTGACTCGGCGGTGTGCTCAAGTCCCGAACAGACAAAGATCCCGATGGATCGCGAGAAATAGCCTAAATCCAGCCATGTTCTGCAAAAGAAAGGTACTCTCCGCGGCCAATTATCAGATGGTCCAGCACACGAATGTCCATGAATTGACAGCATTTGACAATGCGGTCGGTGATCTCTTTGTCAGCTCTGCTTGGTTCTGCACAGCCAGAAGGGTGATTATGCGCGAGTATCACGCCGGCTGCATTCAATTTTATTGCTTCGCGCACAATTTCACGCGGATGAACCTCTACATGGCTTAGCGTGCCCGAGAAAAGGTGGCTATGCTTGAGCACCCGGTTCCGGTTATCGAGAAAGATCACCATAAAGATCTCGCGTTCAATATCGGTTAACTGACTTTGCAGAAACTCGCGCGTCATCGCAGGAGTCAGTATCGGGTCCTCTTCCTGCATACGAACACACTGAAAACGGCGGGCCAGTTCGGCAATCCCCTTGAGCTGGGCATATTTCGCCACACCGATACCCTCCACATGCGCAAACTCCGCCAGTTCCGCCGTCATCAAACCGTAGAGTGAACCAAAATGGCCTATCAGATCTTTTGCCAGCGTAAAGACCGTTTTGCCCGGCGTACCGGTGCGCAAAAAAAGCGCCAGCAGTTCTTCATCCTTTAGCAAGGTGACGCCATAGCGCAGCAATTTTTCGCGCGGCAAGAGCAGTTCATCCTCGTCTTCCATGCTTTTTCTCCATGCTTTTTCTCCCTATTTTTTGCCCATCTTGCCATAGGCTACTCAGGTACCTGACTCTCGCGTCTCGTTCTTGCGTAACGCCTCGCAAAGTGACCGAAGGACAAGATCACCCCGTTTTTGGGATTGTGATAAAATGCCCGCTCTCTGGTGAAACCCAACAGGAAAGAATCATGATGAGCCTGGCCGGTAAAAAAATCGTTCTTGGCGTTAGCGGCGGCATTGCAGCCTATAAAACGCCGGAACTGGTGCGCCGTCTGCGCGAGCGCGGGGCCGACGTACGGGTCGCGATAACCGAAGGCGGAAAAGCCTTTATTACTCCTCTGAGCCTGCAGGCCGTTTCAGGATACCCGGTATCTGACAGCCTGCTTGACCCTGCCGCAGAAGCCGCGATGGGCCATATTGAGCTTGGGAAATGGGCAGACCTGGTTATCCTTGCCCCCGCCACGGCCGATTTAATTGCCCGCGTTGCCGCCGGGATGGCGAACGATCTGGTTTCGACCATTTGTCTGGCTACGCCCGCCCCTGTTGCCGTTGTGCCGGCCATGAATCAGCAGATGTATCGCAATTCCGCGACCCAGCATAATCTACAGACGCTGGCTTCGCGCGGCCTGCTGATCTGGGGGCCGGACAGCGGGAGCCAGGCCTGTGGCGATGTCGGCCCAGGCCGTATGCTTGATCCATTGACTATTGTCGATATGGCCGCGGCCCATTTTTCGCCTGTCAACGACCTGCAACATCTCAACATCATGATTACAGCCGGCCCAACGCGCGAGCCGCTGGATCCGGTACGTTACATTACCAACCACAGCTCCGGTAAAATGGGCTTTGCGATTGCGGCCGCAGCGGCGAAACGCGGCGCGAACGTCACGCTGGTCAGTGGCCCGGTCTCGTTACCTACGCCGCCTTTTGTGCAGCGTATTGATGTCACCACCGCGCTGGAAATGGAGGCCGCGGTACAGGCCCATGCGCAAAACCAGCAGATTTTTATCGGTTGTGCTGCCGTCGCGGACTACCGCGCAGAGACCATTTCCGATGCCAAAATCAAAAAGCAAGGCGATGAATTAACACTAAAAATGGTGAAAAACCCGGATATCGTTGCTGGCGTCGCCGCGCTGAAAACCCATCGTCCTTACGTTGTTGGGTTTGCCGCAGAAACAAATAATGTGGAAGAATATGCCCGGCAAAAACGTACCCGCAAAAACCTCGATTTGATTTGCGCGAATGACGTATCGCTGGCCACGCAAGGATTTAACAGCGACAGCAACGCACTGCACCTTTTCTGGCAGGATGGAGATAAAATCTTACCGCTTGAGCGCAAGGAACTCCTGGGCCAACAATTACTGGACGAGATCGTTACCCGTTATGATGAAAAAAATCGACGTTAAGATTCTGGACCCGCGTGTTGGCGAGCAATTCCCGCTGCCAACCTATGCCACCT
Source organism: Enterobacter cloacae complex sp. 277I4 (assembly GCF_050031465.1). Taxonomy (NCBI): domain Bacteria; kingdom Pseudomonadati; phylum Pseudomonadota; class Gammaproteobacteria; order Enterobacterales; family Enterobacteriaceae; genus Enterobacter; species Enterobacter cloacae complex sp. 277I4. Next base: position 122,542 of record NZ_JBLGWC010000001.1, on the reverse strand, counting down.
CCGGCTCTGCCGGTCTTGACCTGCGCGCCTGTCTCGATGACGCCGTAGAACTGGCTCCGGGTGCGACTACCCTGATCCCAACGGGCCTGGCGATTCACATTGCTGACCCTTCACTGGCGGCGGTGATCCTGCCACGTTCAGGCCTGGGTCATAAGCATGGTGTCGTGCTGGGTAACCTGGTCGGCCTGATCGACTCTGACTACCAGGGCCAGCTGATGGTCTCCGTCTGGAACCGGGGTCAGGACAGCTTCACCATTGAACCGGGCGAGCGTATCGCGCAGATGGTCTTTGTACCTGTGGTGCAGGCAGAATTTAACCTGGTGGCAGACTTTGATGCCACCGACCGTGGCGAAGGCGGCTTCGGCCATTCCGGGCGCAAATAACCGCCCGACAGACACGCATCTCACAGCGCCATAATGTCATAACAAACCGCAAACGCCAGTTTGCGGTCGCTGTGTGGATGCCAGCCTGACAAGTGCTTATTTTCAGGGGTATTTTGCAACATGGCAGAAAAACAAACCGCGAAAAGGAACCGTCGCGAAGAAATACTTCAATCTCTGGCTCTGATGCTTGAATCCAGCGATGGCAGTCAACGCATCACCACCGCAAAACTGGCCGCCTCTGTAGGCGTGTCTGAAGCGGCGCTGTACCGTCATTTCCCGAGCAAAACCCGGATGTTCGACAGCCTGATCGAGTTTATCGAAGACAGTCTGATCACGCGCATCAACCTGATTCTGAAAGACGAAAAAGACACCACTGCGCGTCTGCGTCTGATTGTGCAATTGATTCTGGGATTTGGAGAACGTAACCCGGGCCTGACCCGTATTCTGACTGGCCATGCGCTGATGTTTGAGCAGGACAGACTGCAGGGTCGCATCAACCAGCTTTTCGAACGTATTGAAGCGCAGCTGCGCCAGGTACTGCGCGAAAAGAAAATGCGTGAAGGCGAAGGTTACAGCACGGATGAAACGCTGCTGGCAAGCCAGATCCTGGCGTTTTGCGAAGGCATGCTCTCCCGTTTTGTACGCAGTGAGTTCAAATACAGCCCAACGGACGATTTCGACGCCCGTTGGCCGTTAGTGGCGGCGCAGTTGCAGTAACGTCGTTGCCGGATGGCGGCTACGCCTTATCCGGCCCACAAATTGCGCAGGCCCGGCAAGCAACGCGTCACCGGGCAATTCCATTATACGCCGAACTCTTCGCGATATGCCCGCACCGCAGCCAGATGATCCGCCATCTCTGGCTTCTCTTCCAGATACGCAATCAGGTCTTTCAGGTTGATGATTGACGTCACTTTGCAGCTGTAATCACGTTCAACTTCCTGAATGGCCGAGATTTCACCACGACCCCGTTCCTGACGGTCCAGAGAAATTAACACGCCAGCCAGCGTCGCGCCGTTGGCCTGGATAATCTCCATGGATTCGCGAATGGCGGTACCCGCGGTGATGACGTCGTCCACCAGCATCACGCGCCCCTGCAGTGGGCTACCAACCAGATTGCCGCCTTCACCGTGGGTTTTGGCCTCTTTACGGTTAAAGCAGTACGGCACGTCGCGGTCATGGTGTTCTGCCAGCGCAACCGCGGTGGTGGTCGCAATCGGAATGCCCTTATAGGCCGGGCCAAACAGCAGGTCGAAATCAATCCCTGAATCCACCAGCGCTTCGGCATAGAAACGGCCTAACAGCGCCAGATCGCGCCCGGTATTGAACAGCCCGGCATTGAAGAAATAGGGGCTCTTGCGCCCGGATTTCAGCGTAAACTCGCCAAACTTGAGGACCTGCTTGTTAAGCGCAAACTCAATAAACTGGCGCTGATACGGTTTCATGGATTCGCTCCTTTGTCTTTTCTGTCTTACAGGCAAAAAAAAGGCGACTCATTGGTCGCCTTTAAAATCAATTTTCTAACGCCGCTTTCTGCGTCGTTACAATAGATTCAATTCCCCCTCGGGCCAGAGCCAGCAAGGTGAGAAGTTCTTCGTGGGTAAACGGTTCGCCTTCTGCGGTGCCCTGCACCTCAATGATACGTCCGTCTTCGGTCATCACCACGTTCATGTCAGTTTCGGCAGCGGAGTCTTCTACGTATTCCAGATCGCAAAGCGCTTCACCGTTAACGATACCGACGGACACCGCGGCAACCATCCCTTTCATTGGGTTTGTTTTCAGCTTACCGGCCGCAACCAGTTTATTCAGGGCATCCGCCAGCGCCACACAGGCACCTGTAATCGATGCGGTACGCGTGCCACCGTCAGCCTGAATGACGTCGCAGTCCAGAGTAATGGTGAATTCGCCCAGCGTTTTCAGATCAACAGCGGCGCGCAGCGCACGCGCGATGAGGCGCTGAATTTCCATGGTACGGCCGCCCTGCTTACCCTTTGCCGCTTCACGGGCATTACGGGTATGCGTTGCACGCGGCAGCATGCCGTATTCAGCCGTGATCCAGCCCTGGCCCTGACCTTTCAGGAAGCGCGGAACGCCTTCTTCAATGGAAGCCGTGCACAGCACTTTGGTGTCACCAAACTCAACCAGAACGGAGCCTTCAGCGTGTTTTGTATAGTTACGGGTCAGGGTGACGGGACGCACCTGATTGGCGCTACGACCTGCTGGACGCATGATGAATTCTCCGGCTTGAAACGAATGTGGCTGCGCATTATACGGATAAAGGACGCTTATTCCTATCCTGAGAAGCCCCTGAAAGCTATAATCCCCCCATCTCTCCTTTAAAAACGGGAATATCTATGATCCGCAGTATGACCGCCTACGCCCGGCGTGAAATCAAGGGTAGCTGGGGTAGCGCTACCTGGGAAATGCGTTCGGTAAACCAGCGCTATCTGGAAACCTATTTCCGTATGCCGGAGCAGTTCCGCAGCCTTGAGCCTGTGGTGCGTGAGCGTATCCGTACGCGTCTGACGCGCGGCAAAGTGGAATGTAACCTGCGTTTTGAGCCGGATGCCAGCGCGCAGGGCGAACTGATCCTCAACGAAAAACTGGCAAAACAGCTCGTCAATGCGGCGAACTGGGTCAAAATGCAAAGCGACGAAGGCGAAATTAATCCGGTTGATATTCTGCGCTGGCCTGGCGTCATGGCTGCCGGAGAGCAGGATCTGGATGCAATTGCCGCTGAAATCCTTGCCGCCCTCGACAGCACGCTCGATGACTTTATCGTTGCTCGCGAAACCGAAGGCCAGGCGCTGAAAGCGATGATTGAACAGCGCCTTGAAGGCGTCAGCGCCGAAGTGGCAAAAGTACGTACCCATATGCCGGAAGTGCTGCAGTGGCAGCGCGAGCGTCTGGTTGCCAAACTGGAAGAAGCGGAAGTTCAGCTGGAAAATAACCGTCTGGAACAAGAGCTGGTATTGATGGCGCAGCGCGTTGACGTGGCCGAAGAGCTGGACCGTCTGGAAGCACACGTTAAAGAGACCTACAACATTCTGAAGAAGAAAGAAGCCGTTGGTCGTCGTCTCGACTTTATGATGCAGGAGTTCAACCGCGAGTCGAATACCCTGGCGTCTAAATCAATCAATGCCGACGTAACGAATTCCGCCATTGAGCTCAAGGTACTGATTGAGCAGATGCGCGAGCAGATCCAGAATATTGAGTAATACTATTCGGGTGGCGTCGACCGACGTCACCCATTACTATTTCTAATCCATTTTAACCCGTCTTTTCTCGCTTTGCCGCCACCAATCAACCTTCTCCACTATGGGTTGATAAAATTTTATAGGGCAAACCCGCTCACTTTAGAAAATCTCAATCGTGATCGTGCGCACAAAACGTTAACCTTCCCGGCTTCACACCGGAGGTTATATGCTGCTTCACACTCTTTATCTCATTGGCATTACTGCAGAAGCCATGACTGGCGCGCTTGCAGCCGGTCGTCGCCGAATGGATACCTTCGGCGTAATCATTATTGCCACAGCGACCGCACTGGGCGGCGGTTCCGTGCGCGATATTCTGCTGGGCCATTACCCACTGGGCTGGGTGAAAAACCCCGAATACGTGATTATTGTGGCGACCGCCGCCGTAGTAACCACCATTGTCGCGCCCGTTATGACCCATCTGCGTCGCCTGTTTTTGGTGCTTGATGCGCTCGGGCTGATTGTCTTTTCTATCATTGGCGCACAATTCGCACTCGATATGGGCGAAGGGCCAGTTATCGCCACCATTGCCGCCGTGGTGACCGGGGTGTTTGGAGGCGTGCTGCGCGATATGTTCTGCAAACGTATTCCTCTGGTCTTTCAAAAAGAGCTGTATGCCGGCATCTCCTTCGCGGCAGCGGTGCTCTATATTGCCCTGCAGCATTATGTTTCGAACCATGATGTGGTGGTCATCTCCACGCTGCTGTTCGGCTTTACGGCCCGCATGCTGGCATTGCGACTGAAGCTCGGCCTGCCGGTGTTTCACTACAAACACAGCGCTCACTAAGTTCAGAATCCCTTGATGTGCTGTTCAGCCAGCCACTTTGCCAGCACATCCACCTCCGGCGCGTGGAGCCAGTTAACGATTTGCCGCGCTTTCTCCTCTCCGGTCCCCGGCAAGGTCTGCCAGTCCATAGCGCTACGCTGGTGCATGGTCTGCCATGATAGCTCTCCGGCGGCTTTCAGGGTCGCCTGAGCCAGCGGAACCCCCATCGCCATGATCCAACGAATAAAAGGACGCTCGCGCACCAGATTAAACTGATGCCAGAGCGCCAGTCCGCGTGCAGCCGAAAACCCCGGCGTGGTTTGCAGCTGTGCCTGGGTTAACAACAGCCATGAGAAAATATGTTCAAAGCGATGTGCCTGCCAGAGCGCCCGCCAGCCTGACTCGCCTAAACCGGCAATATCCAGCCCTTGCTTAGAACTGAGCCACGTCAGCCGGGCAAAGAACTGCTCCATACATTCCGGTGAAGCGTAAAAACAGCTGAGAGAATGGTACTGCGGGACTGGAGGTTCTGGTTTTTGCCGGTCGGTCCCTCGCCAGACGACTTTGTCGAATCGGGGGATCCCCTGTCCGGCCAGGCTTACCTGGATCTGATCGCCCGGCGCGATATCCAGCCTTTGCCAGCGGCCAACGGACCCGAGGCTAACCCGCTGCACCTGTTTATCATCCAGCCGTACTGGCTCCAGCCCCGCCACAACGGCAATTTTCCCCGTTCGGCCCACAGTGAAGTGTATATCCCGTACTTCAGCAACCTGCGCGACAGGGGGATATTTCCAAGCAACAACCCAACTGCCCTCTCCTGGCAGCCAGTTTTCACCCGGCAGTTCATCCGCCGAGCGAACCACAATGCCGTCCGTGGCAAAGGGTAATGCTGCGGTGTGCCACGCTGAGCGCTGCTTTTCGACGGCCTCAATATGCTCTACGGGCAAGGTATAGCGCGCCGTCAGGGTAAACCCCGCGTCAGACAGTTCCGCCAGTGCGGTTTTCATCTCTTTTGGCCCGTCTGGCCAGGCCCAGATGAATACCCCAACCTCTCTCAAAAACGCGTTATCCTGCTGGCGCATCATCGCACCTGCAACTTTTGCGCGTGCATTCATTCCGCCCATCTGCTGCTGAATGTGGTTTTCACGCTGCCAAAAAAGCTCCCCCTGTAACACGCTGTTTGCCAGCGCGCCGTAAAGGTGTTGTGGCACCGACGGTATTAAACGCACCTGCGATGTCCAGTCTTCACCTTTTAGCCCATCGCCACGGCTAATGGCCTGAGCCAATGTTCCCCCCCGATACACCAGCGTTACCGCTACACCGTCAACTTTGGGTTGCATCCAGAGATTGCGCCGGGCATGCATCCACTGGCCAAGCTCTTCTTTACTGCTCACCTTATGAACCCCTGTATGGGCGACAGGGTGTTTGATACGTCCCGTCAGGGCGGGAAGTGCTGCGTCAGGTGATGCATGCCCAAAACAGTGCTGCCACTGTTTTAACCGCCCGTTGAGCTGGTCATACACTTCATCGTTCACTTCGCTGATACCCTGCTGCCAGTAGGCGTCATCCCAGCGTTTGATTTGCGCACTTAACGTCGCAATCTCTTTCTCCGCCCTCGCCTGAGACCACACCGGGCACACCGCCGCCGCAGAACCACACCACAACAGCATGAAGCCGCTTATCCATCGCCACATCGCTACCCCTCCTTTACGTTGCTGGAGGTATAACCCGGCGACGAAAAACACGCTAATGGCAACATGGCGCTTTGCGAGGCGCTATCCAGAGTGAATTTATGTTGCTGCAAAACACAGGTAAAACCTGAAAACGACACGCAAAACGCAATAATCCAGGGGAAAAAGTGTGACAAAGGCTACGTCACACAGCGGCGACGTGTATAATAAGCCCGTATGTAGGACTTCTTCGTTAACACATACAAAAGACTCTCATGGCTCAAGGCACGCTTTATATTGTTTCTGCCCCTAGTGGCGCGGGTAAATCCAGCCTTATTCAGGCACTGTTAAAAACCCAACCGTTGTATGACACTCAGGTTTCTGTTTCACACACCACGCGTAAACCGCGTCCGGGTGAAGTGCACGGTGAACACTATTTCTTTGTCGATCACGACGAATTTAAAGCGATGATTGGCCGAGATGCGTTTCTTGAACACGCAGAAGTTTTCGGGAACTACTACGGTACTTCGCGTGAAACCATTGAGCAGGTTCTGGCAACCGGCGTGAATGTGTTCCTGGATATCGACTGGCAGGGCGCACAGCAAATTCGCAAGAAAATGCCTGATTCGCGCAGTATCTTTATTTTACCGCCGTCGAAAGATGAGCTGGATCGCCGCCTGCGTGGCCGCGGTCAGGACAGCGAAGAGGTCATTGCAAAGCGTATGGAACAGGCAGTTGCAGAAATGAGCCATTACGCCGAATATGATTACCTTATTGTGAATGATGATTTTGATGCCGCACTGAGCGATCTCAAAACCATCCTTCGCGCAGAACGTCTGCGTATGAGCCGCCAGAAGCAGCGACATGACGCATTAATCACCAAACTGTTGGCAGACTGAACCCACTTTCAGTATTATGCCCAGTCATTTCTTCACCTGTGGAGCATTTTAAGTATGGCACGCGTAACTGTTCAGGACGCTGTAGAGAAAATTGGTAACCGTTTTGACCTGGTGCTGGTCGCCGCGCGTCGCGCTCGTCAGATGCAGGTAGGCGGAAAAGATCCGCTGGTACCGGAAGAAAACGATAAAACCACCGTAATTGCACTTCGCGAAATCGAAGAAGGTCTGATCAACAACCAGATCCTCGACGTACGTGAGCGCCAGGAGCAGCAAGAGCAGGAAGCCGCAGAACTGCAGGCCGTAACCGCCATTGCTGAAGGTCGTCGTTAATTAAACCTGCGGGTCGCCCTTGTATCTGTTTGAAAGCCTGAATCAACTGATTCAAACCTACCTGCCTGAAGACCAGATTAAGCGTCTTCAGCAGGCTTATCTCGTTGCACGTGACGCTCACGAGGGCCAGACACGTTCAAGCGGTGAACCCTATATCACGCACCCGGTAGCGGTGGCCTGTATTCTGGCCGAGATGAAACTCGACTATGAAACGCTGATGGCCGCTCTGCTGCACGACGTGATCGAAGATACCCCTGCCACTTACCAGGATATGGAACAGCTGTTTGGCAAAAGCGTTGCCGAACTGGTGGAAGGGGTGTCCAAGCTTGATAAGCTGAACTTCCGCGACAAGAAAGAGGCGCAAGCCGAAAACTTTCGCAAGATGATTATGGCGATGGTGCAGGATATCCGCGTCATTCTCATCAAACTCGCTGACCGTACCCACAACATGCGCACGCTGGGCTCACTCCGCCCGGACAAACGTCGCCGCATTGCCCGTGAAACCCTCGAAATCTACAGTCCGCTGGCGCACCGTTTAGGTATCCATCACATTAAAACCGAGCTGGAAGAGCTGGGTTTTGAAGCGTTGTACCCGAACCGCTATCGCGTCATTAAAGAGGTGGTGAAAGCCGCCCGCGGTAACCGTAAAGAGATGATTCAAAAGATCCTCTCGGAAATTGAAGGACGTTTACAGGAAGCGGGCATTCCCTGCCGCGTGAGCGGTCGCGAAAAACACCTGTACTCTATTTACTGCAAAATGGTGCTCAAAGAGCAGCGTTTTCACTCGATCATGGATATTTACGCGTTCCGCGTGATCGTCCACGATGCCGACACCTGCTATCGCGTTCTGGGGCAGATGCACAGCCTCTACAAGCCGCGTCCTGGGCGCATGAAAGATTACATCGCCATTCCAAAAGCGAACGGCTATCAATCTTTGCATACCTCGATGATCGGCCCGCACGGCGTCCCTGTTGAAGTGCAGATCCGCACCGAAGACATGGACCAGATGGCGGAGATGGGTGTCGCCGCACACTGGGCCTATAAAGAGCACGGTGGTGAAAGCAGCACTACGGCACAAATCCGCGCCCAGCGCTGGATGCAGAGCCTGCTGGAGCTGCAGCAGAGTGCGGGTAGCTCGTTTGAATTTATCGAGAGCGTAAAATCCGATCTCTTCCCGGATGAGATTTACGTTTTCACGCCTGAAGGGCGTATTGTCGAACTGCCTGCGGGCGCGACCCCGGTCGACTTCGCGTATGCCGTGCATACCGATATCGGCCACGCCTGCGTAGGCGCACGCGTTGACAGACAGCCTTATCCGCTGTCTCAACCGCTCGCCAGCGGCCAGACAGTCGAAATCATCACCGCACCGGGCGCACGTCCAAACGCGGCCTGGCTGAACTTTGTTGTGAGCTCCAAAGCGCGCGCCAAAATCCGTCAGCTGCTGAAAAACCTCAAGCGTGATGACTCCGTCAGCCTTGGGCGTCGTCTGCTCAACCATGCGTTGGGTGGCAGCCGTAAGCTGGCAGAGATCCCACCAGAACATATCCAGCGTGAACTCGACCGGATGAAGCTCACCTCTCTGGACGATCTGCTGGCGGAAATTGGGCTGGGTAACGCCATGAGCGTCGTGGTGGCCAAAAATCTGCAGCAGGGCGAAGCAATACCTTCCGCACCTGGCGCATCCGGCCACGCGCATCTGCCGATCAAAGGCGCGGACGGGGTGCTTATCACCTTTGCGAAGTGTTGCCGTCCAATTCCTGGCGATCCGATTATTGCGCACGTCAGCCCGGGCAAAGGGCTGGTTATCCACCATGAATCTTGTCGTAACATCCGCGGCTATCAAAAAGAGGCGGAGAAGTTTATGGCGGTCGAGTGGGATAAAGAGACGGCGCAGGAATTTATCACCGAAATTAAGGTGGATATGTTCAACCACCAGGGTGCCCTGGCGAACCTGACGGCAGCGATCAACACGGCTTCTTCCAACATTCAGAGCCTGAATACGGAAGAAAAAGATGGCCGCGTGTACAGCGCCTTTATTCGTCTGACCGCCCGCGACCGCGTGCATCTGGCAAATATTATGCGCAAGATCCGCGTCATGCCGGACGTCATTAAAGTCACCCGAAACCGAAACTAGTTTTATGAATGCACAACGTTATGCACGTATCTGCGAAATGCTCGCCAGGCGTCAGCCTGATCTGACGGTCTGCATGGAGCAGGTCCATAAACCTCATAACGTCTCTGCCATTGTCCGTACCGCAGACGCCGTCGGCGTGCATGAAGTGCACGCCGTCTGGCCCGGTGCCCGCATGCGCACCATGGCGTCGACAGCCGCAGGCAGTAACAGCTGGGTGTCCGTCAAAACCCATCAGACCATCGGAGAAGCCGTATCGCACCTGAAAGGTCGCGGTATGCAGATTCTTGCCACCAACCTGTCTGCCAAAGCGGTCGATTTCCGCGAGATCGACTACACCCGCCCGACCTGTATTTTGATGGGTCAGGAGAAAACCGGGATCACTCAGGAAGCGCTGGATCTGGCGGATCAGGACATCATCATCCCCATGATCGGCATGGTGCAGTCCCTGAATGTCTCTGTGGCCTCCGCGCTCATTCTGTATGAAGCCCAGCGCCAGCGTCAGAACGCCGGGATGTACGAGCGCAGCAACAGCATGCTGCCGGAAGACGAACAGCAGCGCCTGCTGTTTGAAGGCGGTTATCCGGTGCTGGCTCGTGTTGCGAAGCAGAAAAAATTGCCTTACCCCCACGTCAACGCGCAGGGCGAAATTGAAGCCGATGCCGGGTGGTGGGCCACCATGCAGTACGCAGGGTAACCGATGAAAGGCCGCCTGCTGGATGCCATCCCGCTCAATAGCCTGACGGGCGTGGGCGCGGCACAAAGCAGTAAACTGGGCAAAATTGGCCTGCACACCGTGCAGGATCTCCTGCTCCACCTCCCCCTGCGTTATGAAGACCGCACGCAACTTTATAAGATTGGCGATCTGCTGCCCGCGATTTACGCCACCGTTGAGGGCGAGGTGCTGAACTGCAACATCACCTTTGGCGGCCGCCGGATGATGACCTGCCAAATCAGCGACGGCACCGGCATTCTCACCATGCGCTTTTTCAACTTCAACGCGGCGATGAAAAACAGCCTTGCAACAGGCCGCCGGGTGCTGGCGTATGGTGAAGCCAAACGCGGGAAATATGGCGCAGAGATGATCCACCCGGAGTACCGCGTGCAGGGCGATCTCAGCACGCCGGAGCTGCAGGAGACGCTCACCCCGGTCTACCCGACAACGGAAGGTATCAAACAGGCGACGCTGCGTAAGCTCACCGACCAGGCCCTGGAGTTACTCGATACCTGCGCCATCACCGAACTGCTACCGCCTGAGCTGGCGCAGGGAATGATGAGCCTGCCGGAAGCGCTGCGTACGCTGCATCGCCCGCCGCCCACGCTGCAGCTCAGCGATTTAGAAAGCGGCAAACACCCTGCCCAACGGCGTCTTATCCTTGAGGAATTACTGGCGCATAACCTGAGCATGCTGGCGCTGCGCGCCGGTGCGCAGCGTTTTCATGCCCAGCCCTTAAGCCCGCGTGATGAGCTCAAGGATAAGCTGCTGGCCTCCCTGCCGTTTAAACCTACCGGTGCCCAGGCGCGCGTCACCGCCGAGATCGAACGCGATATGGCGCTTGATGTGCCCATGATGCGCCTGGTGCAGGGCGATGTAGGCTCTGGTAAAACGCTGGTTGCTGCCCTGGCAGCCCTGCGCGCCATTGCCCACGGCAAGCAGGTGGCGCTGATGGCGCCGACGGAACTGCTGGCGGAGCAGCACGCGAATAACTTCCGCGCCTGGTTCGCCCCGCTGGGCATTGAGGTGGGCTGGCTTGCCGGAAAACAAAAGGGCAAAGCACGTCTTGCGCAACAGGACGCCATCGCTCGCGGTGAGGTGCAGATGATTGTCGGCACCCATGCCATCTTCCAGGAGCAGGTGCAGTTTAACGGCCTCGCGCTGGTGATCATCGACGAACAGCACCGCTTTGGCGTGCATCAGCGCCTGGCGCTGTGGGAAAAAGGGCTGCAGCAGGGCTTCCATCCGCACCAGCTGATCATGACCGCCACGCCTATTCCGCGAACCCTGGCGATGACCGCCTACGCCGATCTGGACACCTCCACCATTGACGAGCTGCCGCCGGGCCGTACGCCGGTCACGACGGTGGCCATCCCGGATACCCGCCGCAGCGACATCATCGATCGCGTGCGCAACGCCTGCACCCATGAAGGACGTCAGGCGTACTGGGTCTGTACGCTGATTGAGGAGTCTGACCTGCTTGAAGCGCAGGCCGCAGAAGCAACGTGGGAAGAGCTGAAGCTGGCGCTGCCGGAGCTGAAGGTGGGACTGGTGCACGGGCGCATGAAGCCCGCAGAAAAACAGGCCGTCATGCAATCCTTCAAACAGGGCGAGCTGCATTTGCTGGTCGCCACAACGGTGATTGAAGTGGGCGTGGATGTGCCAAACTCCAGTCTGATGATCATCGAAAACCCGGAGCGTCTGGGGCTTGCGCAGTTACACCAGTTGCGTGGCCGCGTGGGCCGTGGTGCGGTGGCCTCACATTGCGTTCTGCTCTACAAAGCCCCGCTCTCAAAAACCGCGCAGATGCGTTTGCAGGTACTGCGTGACAGCAACGACGGATTCGTCATTGCGCAAAAAGACCTGGAGATCCGTGGCCCGGGCGAGCTCCTGGGCACACGTCAGACCGGGAACGCTGAATTCAAAGTGGCAGATTTGCTGCGCGATCAGGCCATGATCCCTGAAGTTCAGCGCCTTGCCCGCCATATTCATGAACGCTACCCCGAACAGGCGGCAGCGTTAATTGAGCGCTGGATGCCGGAAACTGAGCGCTACTCCAACGCCTGATCTCAGGCGAACATCGGCAGCATCAGGTACAGCTTGATCACCAGCGCGTTGACGATATCAATAAAGAATGCCCCAACCATCGGTACCACCAGAAACGCCATGTGCGAAGGCCCGAAACGTTCGGTGATTGCCTGCATATTTGCGATTGCCGTTGGCGTGGCACCCAGACCAAACCCACAGTGCCCCGCCGCCAGCACCGCGGCATCGTAGTTTTTGCCCATCATGCGCCAGGTAACGAACATGGCATAGAGCGCCATAAACAGCGCCTGCACCGCCAGAATGGCTACCATCGGCAGCGCCAGCGACGCCAGTTCCCACAGCTTAAGGCTCATCAGGGCCATCGCCAGGAACAGCGACAGGCAGACGTTACCCAGCACCGAGACCGCACGTTCAAACACGCGATAGAAGCCCATCAGGGCCAGACCATTGCTCAGGATCACCCCGATAAACAGCACACAAACAAAGGTCGGCAGTTCAAAGGCCGTGCCCGCCAGCCATTGCGCAACCACTTTACCCAGCGTCAGACAGATGGCGATCATGGCGATGGTTTCAATCATCACCAGCGAGGTGATGGTGCGGCCAACGTCCGGCTTTTCGAACGCGGTGGGGACCAGTTCATCGTCCGGTCTGCCGTCTGGCGTGGTGGAGTGCTTCACCAGGTAGCGCGCTACCGGGCCGCCAATCAGACCGCCAAGCACCAGACCAAAGGTCGCGCAGGCCATCGCCACTTCCGTTGCGTTTTCAAAGCCATAGCGCTCAATAAACAGCTTACTCCACGCCGCCCCGGTACCGTGCCCGCCGGACAGGGTGATGGATCCGGCCAGCAGACCCATCAGCGGATCCAGCCCCAGCAGAGACGCCATACCGATGCCGATGGCGTTTTGCATCAGCAGCAGACCAACCACGACAATCAGAAACACGCCCAGCACCTTACCGCCCGAGCGCAGGCTCGCCAGGTTAGCGTTCAGGCCGATAGTGGCAAAGAAGGCCAGCATCAGCGGATCTTTGAGGGACATATCGAAATCGATTTCCCAGCCCATGCTTTTTTTCAACACCAGCAGGGCCAGCGCCACCAGCAACCCCCCGGCGACAGGTTCAGGAATGGTGTACTTTTTCAGAAAGGAAACACTGTGTACCAGCTTGCGACCAAGCAGAAGAACCAGCGTTGCGGCAACAAGGGTCGACAACGTATCGAGATGAATCATAAGAGGCTCCTGTTATGCGCGTGTTCCATACACACGCGGCGTTATCCTGGGCCGGCTTATGCTCGTCATGAGCTACCGGCGCGAAAAGTGTAATTTTTTTTTCCTCCACGTTGTAGAAAACCTGCTCATACCGGCAGATTTTCTCTGTTTTTTTTGCTGGCAATCGTTTGCTTTTACCAGGTGGTCAGATAAAATGCCCGCTTTTCCACCGTGGGATTACCGTCGATGTCCGTTAACAGCATAGAGTCTCCTGATGCGCAACCGATTGCGCAGAAGCAAAATAGCGAACTGATTTACCGTCTTGATGACCGCCCACCGCTTCCGCAGACGCTCTTCGCTGCCTGCCAGCATCTTCTGGCCATGTTTGTTGCGGTAATCACCCCGGCGCTGTTGATCTGCCAGGCGCTGGGTTTACCGGCTCAGGATACGCAGCACATCATCAGCATGTCCCTCTTTGCCTCCGGCGTGGCCTCAATTATTCAAATTAAAGCCTGGGGTCCGGTGGGGTCTGGCTTGCTGTCGATTCAGGGTACCAGTTTTAACTTTGTGGCACCGCTGATAATGGGCGGTACGGCGTTAAAAACCGGCGGGGCGGATGTACCGACCATGATGGCGGCGCTGTTCGGCACGCTGATGCTGGCCAGCTGCACGGAGATGGTGATCTCCCGTGTTCTGCATCTGGCTCGCCGCGTAATCACCCCGCTGGTCTCGGGCGTGGTGGTGATGATTATCGGTCTGTCGCTGATTCAGGTGGGGCTGACCTCCATCGGTGGGGGTTATGCCGCAATGAGCGACCACACCTTTGGCGCACCAAAAAACCTGCTGCTGGCTGGCGTGGTGCTGGCCATCATTATTCTGCTCAACCGTCAGCGTAACCCGTATCTGCGCGCGGCCTCGCTGGTGATCGCCATGGCGGCCGGTTACCTGCTGGCGTGGGCGCTGGGCATGTTGCCGGAAAACACCGCGCCGACCAACAGCGCGCTGATCACCGTTCCTACTCCACTGTACTACGGCCTGGGCATTGACTGGGGTCTGCTGCTGCCGCTGATGCTGGTCTTTATGATCACCTCCCTGGAGACCATCGGCGATATCACCGCCACCTCCGATGTCTCGGAGCAGCCGGTGTCCGGCCCGCTGTACATGAAGCGTCTGAAAGGCGGCGTGCTGGCAAACGGTCTGAACTCCTTTGTCTCTGCCGTGTTTAATACATTCCCGAACTCCTGCTTCGGGCAGAACAACGGCGTGATCCAGCTGACCGGCGTGGCCAGCCGTTATGTCGGGTTTGTGGTGGCGCTGATGCTGATTGTCCTTGGCCTGTTCCCGGCCGTGAGTGGTTTTGTACAGCACATCCCTGAGCCGGTTCTCGGCGGAGCAACGCTGGTGATGTTCGGTACTATCGCGGCCTCGGGCGTGCGAATCGTCTCCCGCGAGCCACTGAACCGCCGCGCGATCATGATTATTGCCCTGTCGCTGGCCGTGGGTCTGGGCGTTTCTCAGCAGCCGCTGATCCTGCAGTTTGCCCCGGACTGGGTGAAAAACCTGCTCTCTTCCGGCATCGCCGCTGGCGGTATCACCGCTATCGTGCTGAACCTCGTTTTCCCGCCAGAGAAAAACTGATTGTCCTCACGGCAGGCTGTCAATGCCTGCCGTGACATCTCTTTACACCATTCCCGCCTTGAGCATTGCGCATAAATCGTGCATAACTCCTTTATGTACGTTTCGCGGGAAGGAAGACCATGAAATTTATTGGAAAGCTGCTCGTCTATCTTCTGGTAGCCCTGCTCCTTGTGCTGCTGGCACTCTATTTTCTGCTTCAGACCCGCTGGGGTGCGTCACAGGTCAGCAGTTGGGTAACGGTGAACACCGATTACGAACTCAGTTTCGACCTGATGGACCACCGCTTTTCGTCGCCTTCCCACATCCTTCTGGAAAACGTCACCTTTGGCCGCGACGGTCAGCCCGCCACGCTGGTGGCTAAAAAAGTCGATATTGGTCTTGGCAGCCGACAGCTCACCGATCCACTGCATATGGACACCATCACCCTGGTCGATGGCACGCTGAACCTCTCTCCGCAGACCGCGCCGATGCCCTTCCAGGCAGACCGTCTGCAGCTAAACAACATGGCCTTCAACAGCCCCAACACGGAGTGGGATTTAAGCGCGCAAAAAGTGACGGGCGGCGTCAGTCCGTGGCAGCCAGAAGCGGGTAACGTGCTGGGCAAAAATGCGCAGATCCAGATGAGCGCGGGTTCGCTCACCCTGAACGGGGTACCGGCCACTAACGTGCTAATCCAGGGCCAGCTGAACGGCAAGGAGGTGGTGCTGAACACCATCGGCGCCGATATGGCGCGCGGCTCGCTTACCGGCTCCGCCCTGCGCAACGCCGACGGAAGCTGGGTCATCGACACCATGCGCCTGAACGAGATCCGCCTGCAGAGCGATAAAACGCTGCTGGATTTCTTCTCGCCGCTCAATACCATCCCCTCCTTGCAGATTGGCCGCCTTGAGGTCACCGATGCGCGCCTGCAGGGGCCAGACTGGGCCGTAACCGATCTGGATCTCAGCCTGCGCAACCTGACGCTGAGCAAAGGAGACTGGCAGAGCCTGGACGGGCGTTTATCCATGAATGCCAGCGAATTTATTTACGGCTCGCTGCATCTGTTCGACCCGATCCTGAATGCGGAATTCTCTCCGCAGGGCGTGGCGCTGCGCCAGTTCACCTCCCGCTGGGAAGGGGGCATGGTGCGCACCTCCGGCAACTGGCTGCGCGACGGTAAAGCGCTGGTACTGGACGATGTCGCCGTCGCCGGGCTGGAGTACACCCTGCCGCAGAACTGGAAAACGCTGTGGATGGATCCGCTGCCGGAATGGCTGAACAGCGTGACGCTGAAGAAGTTCGGCCTGAGCCGCAACCTGGTGATCGACATTGATCCCGCGTTCCCGTGGCAGATCACCTCTCTTGATGGCTATGGGGCTAACCTGCAGCTGGCGCAGGACCACAAATGGGGCGTATGGGGCGGCAGCGCCACGCTAAACGGCGCAGCAGCCACCTTTAACCGCGTGGACGTGCGACGTCCGTCGCTGGCGCTGAACGCTAACGCCGCCACGGTCAATATCACCGATCTGAGCGCCTTTACCGAGAAAGGCATTCTGGAAGCCACCGCGACGGTTTCTCAGCTTGCGCAACGACAGACCACGGTGAGCCTGAACGGGCGCGGCGTGCCGCTCAACATCCTGCAGCAGTGGGGCTGGCCCGCGCTGCCGGTGAGCGGCGACGGCAACATTCAGCTGACAGCCAGCGGGAGTGTGCAGGCGAATACCCCGCTGAAGCCAACGGTAAATGGCAAGCTGAGCGCGGTAAATATGGATAAACAGCAGGTTCAGCAGACCATGACGGGTGGTGTAGTTTCAACACCACCCTCACCCCAGCCCTCTCCCTGAAAGGGAGAGGGAGTAAACCATTCCCTCGCCCCTTTGGGGTGAGGGGAATTAAAGGTGAACCACCACCTCATCCCCCTCCGCGTCCACCACCACGCCCCACTCGCTGCCCGCGTATGAGCCACCTTTCACACCACTCACCTTCTGCACGTTGCGCAAGCATACCGACCAGTTCCGCGCGTCACCCGCGCCGGTAAGGGTCACAGTGTCGCCCTTGCGTGACGCCTTCAGCGTAAACCCCACGGAGCCGTCAGCCGCAGGCACCTCGCTCACCGCCGTTGCGCCCTCATCCAGGTTAAACAGCTGGAAGGCCGTGCCCTCATTCCAGGCGTAGTCCGGTTTGTGCTTGTTGTTACCCAGCGCCAGCAGGGTATTGTCGCGCACATAAACCGGCAGGCTCATGAAATCGTGCTGCTGCTTATGCCAGCGACAGCCCTGAACCTCATCGTTGTGCCACAAGTGCGTCCAGCGACCTTCCGGCAGGTAAAACTGCACCTCACCCGCCTCGGAGAACACCGGCGCCACCATCAAGGCATCCCCCAGCATGTACTGACGGTCGAGATAGTCACACGCCGGATCGTCCGGGAACTCCAGCATCATCGCCCGCAGCATCGGCGTGCCGCACTCCCGTGCCAGCGCCGCCTGACGGTAGAGGTACGGCATCAGCTGGCATTTCAGCTGCGTAAAGTGGCGCACCACGTCACAGGACTCATCATCGTACGCCCACGGCACCCGGTAGGATTTGCTGCCATGCAGGCGGCTGTGGCTGGAGAACAGCCCGAACGCGCACCAGCGTTTGTAGACGTGCGCCGGGGCGGTGTTTTCGAACCCGCCGATATCGTGGCTCCAGAACCCGAAGCCGGACAGACCAATCGACAGCCCGCCGCGCAGGCTTTCCGCCATTGATTCATAGTTGGCATAGCAGTCGCCGCCCCAGTGCACCGGGAACTGCTGTGCGCCGACGGACGCCGAGCGCGCAAACAGCACCGCCTCCTCCTCGCCTACCGTCTCTTTCAGCACGTTCCACACCAGCGCGTTATAGATGAAGGCGTAATGGTTGTGCATCTTCTGCGGATCGGAACCGTCAAACCACTGCACATCCGTCGGGATACGCTCGCCGAAATCGGTTTTGAAGCAGTCCACGCCAATCTCCACCAGGCCCTTCAGCTTGTCGGCGTACCACCGGCACGCGTCCGGATTAGTGAAGTCGTAAATCGCCAGCCCGGGCTGCCATTTGTCCCACTGCCACACGCTGCCATCCGGGCGCTTCAGCAGATAACCTTTCTCTTTCAGCTCGTTAAATACCGGCGATTTCTGGCCGATGTACGGGTTGATCCACACGCAGACCTTCAGCCCTTTCTCTTTCAGGCGGCGGATCATCCCTTCTGGATCCGGGAAGGTCACCGGGTCCCACTCAAAATCACACCACTGGAAGGCCTTCATCCAGAAGCAGTCAAAATGGAAGACGTGCAGCGGCAGGTCGCGTTCGGCCATGCCGTCGATGAAGCTGTTCACCGTCGCTTCGTCGTAGTTAGTGGTAAACGAGGTGGTGAGCCACAGGCCGAAGGACCACGCTGGCGGCAGCGCCGGACGACCGGTGAACTGCGTGTAGCGGTCCAGGACCGCTTTTGGCGTCGGGCCGTCGATCACAAAATACTCCAGATATTCGCCCTCCACGCTGAACTGTACTTTGGAGACCTTCTCCGAGCCGATTTCAAACGACACATTTTCCGGATGGTTGACCAGCACGCCGTAGCCGCGGTTGGTGAGATAGAACGGAATGTTTTTGTAGGACTGCTCGGTGCTGGTACCGCCGTCGCGGTTCCAGGTATCGACCTGCTGACCGTTGCGCACCAGGGCGGTAAAGCGCTCACCGAGGCCATAAACTGTTTCCCCGACGCCCAGATCCAGACGTTCGAACAGATAGTTGCGATTCGTGTTGCTGTCCTGCACGTAGCCGTTGTTTTTCAGTTCACTGCCGGTGATCCGCTGGCCGTTACGCAGAAAATCGAGCGCCCAGAATTCGCCTTTGGTGACGCGCACGCTGAGATTACCGCTTTTCAGCTCGGCGTATTCGGCGTTATTTACCGTCTCGACCCTTACGTCCTTCAGCACGTTGAGCGGATAGTGCGGGCCTTTGTCCTGCGCCCCCTGGAAGTGCTCGATGCGCACCCCGACAATCCCTTCCTGCGGTGCGAAGAGCCGGACGGTGAACATCAACGTATCGAGTTGCCACGCGCGTTCCCGGACGTCACGCGGTGCCACATACACCACCAGGTCATTGCCCTGCTGCTCCACATCGAACACCTGGACCGGATACGTCACGGTCAGGCCAGGTTGAATAAGCCAGTTTCCATCACTGATTTTCATACTTTCGTCCTCCTGGTTCTGTAATCCTTTGCTGGCCGCCAGATGCCTGCCGTGTGGCGATACGGGCACTGAGACCGGTTACAGAGGTTTTAAACCATTGTTTCAGGAGCGAGTATTGCGTTTTCTGGTTAGCAAATTACGTTTCTTGTTTTTTGTGATCGGGGTAAATGTCGCGGAGCACGAAATGCTAACCTGAGGATTTTCTTAAGAATTAACTGAAATGGGGGTGTTCAGGTCAAAAGAGAGGTGAAAAAAGTGTGTCGGGGTATGTGGTAAATGTCTGAAAGTAGCTATAATGCGCCCCGCCTCCATGTAGCAATGCAGGCGCGGAAGATCGTCATCTCCGGTGAGGTGGCTGGACTTCAAATCCAGTTGGGGACGCCAGCGTTCCCGGGCAGGTTCGACTCCTGTGATCTTCCGCCAATAATGCTCATAAAATCCTCAAAGAATTTTTCATTTCAATTGTCATAACCTTCAAAATTAAGGAAACGACATGAATTGGGCACTAGCTATCGCGACTATTTTTGCTACTCTTTTCAGTCCGTTAATTGCCGTTAGAGTGCAAAAACTTATCGAAAAAAATTCCGAAAAAAGAAACATAAAAGTTAATATATTTACTGAACTTATGGCCACAAGGTCAGCCGCAGCTCGCCTTTCCAGTGAGCATGTTAGAGCTCTTAATATGATCGACTTGGCATTTTATGGTGATATAAAAGGAAGTATCAATAAAAGAACAAAATCAGAGAAAAAAGTGCTTGATGCATGGAAAGAATATTTCACTCACTTATGCACACCCTGTCCAGAAAATGATAGCGGTAACACCTTGTGGAATAATACTAGCGATAAATTATTTGTGAATTTGCTTTCTGTTATGGCTGAAGACATAGGCTACGATTTTGATCGAGTTCATTTACAAAACGCGATTTATATGCCTGTTGCACATGGACAAATGAATTTAGATAATCAAAAAATTCGCAAAGGACTCGCTTCCATTTTTTCTGGTGAAACTGCATTGAAGATGGATGTAATTTCTTTTCCTAAATCCTCTGGTGCTCAAAAGCCTAAATAGAATTAGCCTACATTTTTGGCTCAATACCCATTTTACGTAACTCATTGCGTCCTAAAGTCTTGAGCCAATTCCCCAAACTCATCCCTTGAGCCTCTGCAGCAGCCTCAAATTGCGCCTTCAGTTCTGGCGTAATGCGAATCTGAAAAGTCGGTGCTTTTCCGGATTTTGACTGATTTCGATCACGTTTAACCGTTGACATGTACGTACCTAAGCGAGCAAGATGTCTTCATTGAGGTACGTACCTTATCATACGATAACCTCAGATTGAAACGCCCTCGCCAGGTACTCGCAATACCTGACGAGAGCTAACCTCACCAACTATCAAGGAGTTGATTATGGCTGATTCGCATTCTACCCCAGACACCGACCAATCCGGAACCGAGCGTTCGTTAATTGTGGGATACCGCCCGAATGTTTTCGACAAATCCACGCCCAATATCATTCTGTCCGGTAAATGGCTTCGCGCGGCAGGGTTTGAAACCGGACATCAGGTGACCGTAAAGGTGATGAAAGGATGCATCGTTCTGGTGGCGTATAACGAGCAGGAGCAGAGGTTGCAGGATGATTATAAACAGACGAAAGCAAAGCTCACTGAGATAGAGGACGCGCTTGCGGCGATCCAAGCTCAGCATCATGGAAAGCGCCTCGCAAAATCAAATACAAACCACCTGGCTTAGCGGCTGTTTCTGGCATACTACACGCTGGTAAGGTTAATTACTCAAAAGAGGGAGGCGACATGGCAGATCAAAACGTAATCCACTCTCCGGCTGGCGAATTTATTATGTTTGCCAGCGATGATGGAACTGTTCGCATCACATGTCGCTTTGAACATGAAATGCTCTGGCTGTCGCAAGCAGCCATAGCGGCTCTTTATCAGGTCACTCCTCAAGCCATTACACAGCATATTAAAGCTATTTACGAAGAGGGTGAGCTTGAACAAAAAGCAACTTGTAAGGCTTACTTACAAGTTCAGCAAGAAGGTCAGCGCAAGGTTAATCGCAACACACTTCACTATAGCCTGCCCGTCATTCTCGCCATCGGCTATCGCGTCCGCTCCACGCGAGGGACACAGTTCCGCCAGTGGGCCACCCAAACGCTGCAGGAATATCTGGTAAAAGGCTTCGTTATGGACGACGAGCGCCTGAAAAACCCGCCTGTGGGATCATCCGCCGTACCTGACTATTTCGATGAAATGCTGGAACGCATTCGCGATATACGGGCCAGCGAACGCCGGGTTTATCTCCGTGTGAGGGAGATTTTTGCATTAGCCGCTGACTATCAGCCGTCACTCAAAGAAACCACGCAATTCTTCCAGACCATCCAGAATAAACTGCATTTTGCCTGCACCGGCCTTACCGCCGCTGAGTTGATTCACCAGCGTGCGGACGCCACGCAACCGTATATGGGGCTGACCAGCTATAAAGGCGAAGAAGTCCGTAAAAGCGATGTC
This sequence comes from Enterobacter cloacae complex sp. 277I4, assembly GCF_050031465.1. Classification (NCBI taxonomy): domain Bacteria; kingdom Pseudomonadati; phylum Pseudomonadota; class Gammaproteobacteria; order Enterobacterales; family Enterobacteriaceae; genus Enterobacter; species Enterobacter cloacae complex sp. 277I4. Next base: position 100,799 of record NZ_JBLGWC010000001.1, on the reverse strand, counting down.
ACCACAGCAAAAAATTATCTGTCTCAGGATGAAGTCAGCGAACTAAATCGTGTCGTTAATATGTGGCTCGACTTTGCTGAAGATCAGGCCAAACGCCGCAAGCAGGTATTTTTACGAGACTGGCAAACCAAACTCGATCAGTTCCTGCAATTTAACGACCGGGACGTTTTAGAAGGCGCAGGCAAAATCAGCAAAAAAGCGGCGGATGAAAAGGCGTGTTCAGAATACATTGAGTATGAAAAGAAGCAGCGCCTGCTGAAAGAAGCCGAGGGAGAGAAAGATATTATCGGCTTATTAAAATGGGATAAGCAGGCTAAGCGCTAATCCCGATTCAACCGCATATGCAACAGCGGAAACGGATTCCCCTGCCCATCAACCTCTGAGCGGCCGACCTGCACAAACCCCATATGGCGATAAAACGCGACGCCCTGCGGGTTTTGCTCATTCACATCCACTTCGTTTACGCCAAACTCTGCGATGGCATAGTGCAGCAGTAATTTCCCCACGCCCTTTCCCCGGCTCGCATCATCAACAAACAGCATTTCAATGCGGTTTTCATCCACGCCTAAAAAGCCGTGGATAACACCTGCATCATCGCGGGCTATCACGACGGTGAGGTTTGGCAGATACGCGTTGAGCAATAGCGGGCGCAGAGCCGCGATATCGCTTTCCTGTAAAAAGTGATGGGTAGCGCGAACGGAAGATTCCCAGATTGCGACCAGGCGTTCGAAGTGTGAGGGATGTGCGGTTTCTATTTTCATGAGGGGATCATGTTTGGAAAACCGAACTAATGCAAGTCACGCTGTGCGTGCTGCTCCCCCTCAGCCCACAGGGAGAGGGAACCGATCGCGCTAAACCTTCACCTCCATCACCGCGTACACCCCATCCTTTGGTACCACCACGGTGACATTCTCCACCGGCACGCCCGCCGCGAGGTGGATATCCTGCAACTGCTGCAACGACCTGGGATGGATGTCCTCCCAGCCAATACCGCGCAGCACAAAGTCGATCTGCGGGCTGCTGGTCAGCATATTCGACACAACCACCGCCCCCCGGGCTTCACCAGCCGCAGCGCGCGCTGCAGGAAAGTCACCGCATCGGTATCGTTGAAGTACTCAAATATGCCCAGCGCGTCGACCAGTTCGGCCTGATGCTCGCCTAGCTCCAGCAGTAAATCGTCGTTACGCACCAGCGTATGCAGCAGGTTGCGCCTGAGCAGCGTCAGCTGTTCGCCCACAACCAGCCCCTCCTGCGCGGCCATGGTCTCGGCCCAGCTCAGCGCGACGGGGTCTTTATCTACCAGCGTCAGGTACACCTGCTGACCGTCGAGCTTTGCGTTGCGCAGCGCCTCCAGCACGGGAATGGCCGCCCCGCTGGCCAGGCTCACCCAGTTGTTCTCGCTCTCGTTATGGATGTACTTCTCTACCAGCGCAGCCAGCACTTTTGCGCGGGAGCGCACGCCGATGGCGTCGTTAGCGTGAATAAACCACTGGCGGCTGTCGCTGTCCATTTTCGTGCCTTCGGGGAGGCGCTCCTCCAGCGGATTTTGCACCACAAACAGCGCCAGCGCGGTGGGAACCAGCCGGGCGCGCCACGCGAGAAGCGCAGGCCGGTTGCGAAAAGCCTGTTCGGAGTAACGGTTCTGCGGGACAAGCACCGCCTGCCCGCCCTCTTCGTATTCAATCAGCGGAGGGCGAAGCGCCGGGTCGGCTTTCAGGGCCCGGTTAAGCGCGTTGATCTCCCGGGCAGTCTCGTCTTTCATCGGCCACTGGTCGCTGACATCAGGAAATGAGGCGCTGAAAATGGTCATATTTCCCGGTGCGCTGCCGCGAAAAGGCTGCCAGTTCATGTCATCGTCCCCCCGTTGGGCTTTTAACGGAAGTGTATCCAGGCAAACCAGTAATACCCTACGAAGAAAGCACGAAATCGGGGCATTAGCTCTGCGACGTGCGCCACACCCCAGGCGTACAGCCGTACTCAAGCTGGAAATGACGAATAAAATGGGCGCAGTCGCTAAAGCCCATCCGCCGCGCAATGTCCGTGACGCTTTGCTGCGAGTTCTTCAACAGCCAGCAGGCATAGCGCAGTCTGGCGCTGCGGATAAATTCACGTGCCGTTTTACCAAACTCGGCGTGAAACAGGCGATTAAGCTGACGCTCGCTCAGCTTGACGTCCTGGGCCAGCCCGGCGGCGCTAAGCGGGCGTGTCAGGTACTGTTCGATGATCATCACCGCTCTGCGCAGCCGCGAGTCCGGGATCAGCGCAATATTGGCAGGTCGCGGGGTAGTAACAGCGTGCGGTGAGAGCGATAAACGCCGTGACGTGGTGGCGGCAATATCGTCGCCCGCATGGGCGCGAATCAGCGCCGTGGTTAGCGTCAGCGTGGAGATCCCGCCCGGGCAGGTCAGCACATCGCCTTCATCGATAAAATCCAGCCCCTGCTCGGCATAAACCTGCGGAAACCGTTGCGTGAAGACGTCATGATGATAAGGATGGATCGAGGCGCGCCGTTCATTGAGGATCCCCTCTTCCGCCAGGATAAAGCTCCCGGTGCCAATACCGATCAGCGGAATGGCGTTGTGATGCGCCTCTGCAAGAAATGCCCGGTCGTCCTGGAGCCCCTTATCCAGATCCTCCAGGCTTCCGCCAATCACGGCAATATAGTCGTATTCCCCCGGAGTAAGATGCGCGGCTTCAGGCTGCACGCTAATACCGGCGTTGCTGGTGATGGGCAATTCCGCCCGGGTGCTTATCAGACTGAGTTTGAACGCGATTTTCTGTCTGGTTTTTTGTACACAGGACGCCGTACGTAACGCCTCCATTAACCCCGATAGGGCTAATAACGAAAAATGGGGCCACAGAAATAAACCGATATGCAGGGGTTTATTTCGTGCAGAACCACGCCTGCATGAGTCATCAGTTAAAGTTTTCATTACCTTGCCAAAAAATATTAATTACATTATCGCAACATATTGTGTTGCTCTTATATTACTCTAAGATATTTCTTAGCGGTTCAATAAAGTATAAATGATGACCACAAAACAGCAACGCTTTTCCCGTTCAGCCCTCCGTTTTTGAGGGGTGGCACACATAGGTCGGTAACGTCCCCAGAATGAATAAATAATTATCATTCTGCTGTTTCTTAATTCGCATATAAATACTCTCGTTGGGGTAGATGAAAAATAACGGTTCGTACTTCTCCAGCCAGCTGTCGCTCACGTCATCATCGGGGAATTTGATATTGCGGACAGATCGCATGTAATAGACATTATCTTTGCGCTCTACCTGAAAGAATATTTTACGATTAAAGGTCTTACCCGGATCGCTCTTCACCCGACCGTTCATGCTGAGCGTGCCGTTGTTACCATCCACCGTATAATTTAGCCACAGGGTCAGTGTCTCTTCAGGATGGTGCTGAATAAAGTTCACCTGACAGGCAAAAGGATGAATGTAATAACGCTGCCACAGATAATAGCCAGCGGCTAACGCCCCCACCAGCAGGCACAAACAGAGCGTTAACAGCGTTTGACGGTAACGAGCCATATTAATGATCCTGAATAAAGTAATCTGACATACAACGGTTTGGTTCCGTCATTGCCCGGTCGCAGCGGATCACCGAAGCACGCGGCAACAGGCTATATCCACTGATATAGATCCAGGGATAACTGCTGCATTCATCTTTAAATGGCGCAGCATAGGCCAGCGCTTTTTCCCTGTCCTGCGGCGTCTCGATATCGCGGGCAAAATAGAGCCGACACTCTCCCATCATTGTCGTGAAGCGGTAACCGTCCACAAAATAGTTGTCATGCGGCCGGCTATAGCTGATGACGCTCACGCTAATGATTAACAGCAGCGCCAGCAGTGCGCCCCCCAGCCAGAAGCGTCGTTTCGCAACCGGAGCAACGGGAGTGACAGGAGCCACGGGCTGCGGCACGCCATCCTCTTCCTGAACGGTCTGGACCGGTGCTTCTGGCTCTGCCGAGGGCAACTGCGCCTCTTTAATCGTAATTTGCGTATCGCTTGCCAGCGTCAGGCCAATACGGGGGATCGTGACGATTGGATCGGTTTCAAACCCGGCTTTTTTCAGCCCCTTACGCAGAATAGAGATATTCTGGTAATAGGTATTCGGCGACACCATCATTCCCCGACGTTGCCAGACAATGTCCATACACTCCTGTTGAGTGACAATACTCCCGGCTCTTTCAATCAATAACAGCAAACAACGTCCGGCAGGCGAGTTTAATACCACCACCTGTTCAGGATTATTGAGGTCGCGTAATGTGCTGGCCGCAGGATGAAACTCGACGATGCCATTAATGATATAATACTTATGCATAAGACTCGTTAAATACCTCCTGTAAACGCCGGTTTAAGGATTAATGTGACCGATAAACCCGCGTCTGTATATCCTGGCGCCTGGCGAAAAATCTTATTTTTATTTTTTCTTAACCGCTTATCTGAAGTTCTCTTAACCGCCTTTTTGGCCATATGAGATCTGGCAAAGCACCTGAAAATGCCTCATGCTACCTTTCCCCACGCGGACTTGACACTGACAAAACTCGACAAAACCGCGAATTGAACGCTTCGGCCATCCGTGTCTGAATTATTCAGAGACCTTTATTCACTTTTTCCGAGGAAACCAGACAAGACGCGGCCTGTCGGTAATTTCAGTCATCTCAAACTCGTCTAAAAGCCCCGTCATAATTAACAGTTTCACCCTGAAATTGTTATCAGAAGTAAGTAACAAGGCGGAATACCTGACATCACCAGACAATTTCCTTACAAAACATTTAGTAAAGCCAACTTTTCATTAAAAAGTGTCGGTATGATTAATTACAGGCAAATATGAGGCAGCCGGTACGGCAGGGAGATAATGAAGAAATCCGTTTAGCTCAAGTTAATACAAATTAAGATTAATTCAGATTACCTGTTTCGCACTATCCGTATAGTGACTCCATACCGTGCAATGCTTAATTGCTTCGAAAATACAGGCATCGTTCTGCCAGACGGGCGAGCCTCATTACAATTATAAATCGAGGGAATAACATGGCGAATAAAACCGGAAATAAACGTCATTTAACAACCGCACTGTTGGGAGGCGATCACTTTTCACGTCAGGGGATCGCCGCGGTATTAAAAAACATGGTTCCTGAAATGCAGGTAATAGCATCAAGCGATGATTATTCATTAATGGAAACCGTGTTTTTAACCACCCCCGTTGATGTCATTTTTTTATCCGGCACGGAAAAATATCACGCGGGATTTGATTGCCTGAAATATATAAAAAACATCAAATCCCGCCACCCTGACGTCCTTATTTGTATGTATTCCGCGCCAGCCAATTCCTGGCTGTGGATACGCGGCGATATAGATGCCTATATCTCGCTGCAGGAGCCACTTTATCACTGGCGAGCCAGCTTATTAAAAATGGTCGATAGCCGATATCGCCCAAAAAAGAAACCCACGGCGTTATCGCTGACGCCGGGCGAATGGCGAGTATTGAAGGATCTGCGAAAAGGTCTGGATATGCGTTATATCGCCGAAACAGAGCAGCTTTCTTACCGCCGCGTCAGCGCGTTAAAAAGCTCAGCGATAAGAAAACTTGGGCTCAGAAATAAGACAGATTTGCTGGTCTTTTTAACCAGTTAGATCTGTCGACCAAGAGCACAACCCGACATAACGACAACATGGAATCAGGACAATGAAAGCTCAATTTAAAACGAAAACACTGCTTGCCGTCGCCATTGCGGCAGTACTGCCAGCAGGGTCGGCGTTCGCTGCAACCACCAGCGGCGGTACGGTGAACTTCAGCGGCAAGGTGGTGACGTCGGCCTGCGCCATCAGTGCTGGCAGCGCCAACATTGATGTCGACATGGGCGAAGTGCGTACCGCCACGCTGGCCGCAGCAGGCAGCGAAGCCAGCACCGCGAAAGCCTTCTCCATTACCCTGGAAGATTGCGAAATCGCCGATACCTCCGCCTCAACGGAAGACAATCCGATTGCCGCCACCACCGTGGCCGTGACCTTCACCGGTACGCCGGATGCGGCCGATGCCAACAGCCTGGCCGTTGGCGCAAACGGCGGCGCTAACTCGGCGCAGCACGTTGCGATTCGCCTGTACGACGAGCAGGGCAAAGTGGTGAAGCTGGGTGAACCTGCCGCCGCCATTCCTCTGCGTGCGGGGGCCAACACCCTGAACTTCAGCGCGAAATATTACTCACCGCAGGGCAACGCCACGGCGGGTGATGCCAGCGCGGTTGCAACCTACACCGTTACCTACTCGTAATTTTCAGGCCCGGTTCGCTGGCCGGGCCTGACTCAGCTTTAAGGAGACGCACCATGCGCGCAAAAGCAGGGATCTGTCTGGCTATTTCATTATGTTCATCCGCCGCATATGCAGGCGGCGTAGGGCTGGGCGCCACGCGAATGGTCTACTCCAGCACTACCAACCAGTCCATGCTGCAGGTCAGGAACACGCATCCCGACGCCACGTTCCTGATCCAGTCATGGATGGAAAACGAAAAAGGGCAAAAAACCAACGACTTCGTTATTACGCCGCCACTGTTCGTCATGAAACCGGCCAGCGAAAGCGCGGTGAAAATCATGTTTAACGGTAAAGCCCTGCCAGAGGATCGCGAAACGCTCTACTGGATGACGGTGAAAGCCATTCCACAGCAGACCAAAAGCGGTTCCGGCAATTCGCTGCAGTTTGCTTCGGCAAACCGCATCAAGGTGTTTTATCGCCCGGAGAGCCTTGGGCAAGGCGCAGGGGACGCCTGGAAAAGCCTGACCGGAGCCTATCGCGGCGGAAAGGTCACGCTCAGCAACCCAACGCCGTACTACCTCACCACCATCAACCTGAAAATCGATGGCATGCCGGTACAGCCGGTGATGGTGCCGCCGAAATCCAGCGTAACGCTGGGCGAAACCTTCAGCCACGCCAGCAGCGTGAGCTACCAGACCATTAACGATTACGGCGCATGGACGCCCGCGACACGCGCGGCATTGTCCCAATAATCCCGACTGTGAGGCGTGACCACGTGAAAAGAAAAATCCTGTGTGCCACGGTGATCTCCCTGGTAATTCGGCAGGCCATGGCGGCTGAAAGCGCGTTGCAATTTAACCCTGCGTTCCTCAACGGTGAGAGCGCCAACAGCGCCGATCTCGCCTGGGTCAACGCCGGGAGCGCATTGCCGCCGGGCGATCACAACCTCAACGTGTATATCAATAACAACTATGCGTTCACCGGCAATGTCACGTTCCGCACCGCTGAAAATACAGGGGAAGCCCTGCCATGCCTCACGCCTGAACAGATCGCGGCGCTGGGCATCGACAGCCAGCAGGCGAAAGGCGGCGCACTGCCGCTCGCGCAGCGCTGCATTTTTCTGACGGAGGCGTTTGCCGATACCCGGTTTGATTTTGACCAGCAGACGCTCTCCCTCAGCTTCACCGTACCGCAGAGCGCGATGCGCAATTTGCCGCGCGGGTATGTCAGCCCGGAAAGCTGGGAAGCGGGCATTCCTGCCGCGTGGCTGAACTATGTGGTAAACGGCTCGAACAATGACTATCAGGGCGAGACGCGCACGCGCGACCAGCAGCTGTTTGCGAGCCTGAACAGCGGCATCAATCTCGGCGCGTGGCGGCTGCGTGATTTCACCACGTGGACCAAAGATACTAACGAACTCACCCACGTGCAGACCTGGCTGCAGCGGGATATTCCCGCCCTGAACGCGCAGGTTTACGCCGGGGAAACGTATACCTCCGCCCAGGTGTTCGACGCCGTGGGCCTGCGCGGCATTGCCCTGAAAACCGATGACAATATGCTGCCTGCCAGCCTGAGCGGCTATGCGCCGGAAGTGCGCGGCATCGCCCGCAGCAACGCCACGGTGACGGTTCGCCAGAACGGCAACATCATTTATCAAACCTCAGTGCCGCCGGGGGCGTTTGTGCTGAAAGATCTCTACCCGACCTCTTCCGGGGGCGATCTCGCGGTCACGATCCAGGAGAACGACGGCAGCCAGACGCAGTACACGCTTCCGTATGCCAGCGTGCCAAACCTGGTGCGTAACGGACAGCTGAAATATGCCCTGGGGGCAGGAAAATATCGTCCGATGGGCCATCAGGATGCGCCCTCTTTCGCGCAGGGCGAGCTGTTCTACGGCTGGCGTTATGGCCTGACATTTTACGGTGGGGCGCAGTTTGCCGATCGCTATAACGGTCTGGCCTTCGGGATTGGGCAGAACCTGGGGCGCTTTGGCGCGTATTCCATCGACCTGACCCACGCCCGCAGCCAGCTGGCGGACGACCAGCACTACACCGGCGATTCCGTGCGCCTGCGTTACAGCAAGCTGCTGAATGATATCGGCACGCGGGTTAATTTTTTCTCGCTGCGCTACTCAACGAAAGGGTTTTATACCCTGAGCGATACCACGTACAAGGGCATGGCGGGCGGATCCCCAAAGCAGATTGTGGAAGACGATGGCACCGTCACCACCCACTACGACACGGTATATAACCTGCGCATGTCGCGTAAGGCCAAAAACCAGCTGCTGCTGTCACAGCCGATGGGGCAATACGGTTCGCTGTCGCTGTCGTGGGATCAGCAAACCTACTGGAACACGTCGAAAACCACGCAAAGTTTGCAGTTCGCGTGGAATGCCACGTTTCGTAACGTGTCGCTTGGCGTCAGCGTTCAGCGCAGCTCTAGCCTGTATGACGACAAAAAAGATAACGTGCTGGCGATGTCACTTTCGGTGCCGCTGGGCAACCCGGCGCTGTCGACCCGCGCCCGCTTTACCACCACCCATGCAGATTCAACCGGCACTACGGCCAGTACCGGCGTGAGCGGTTATCTGCCGGGCCAGGAGAACCTGTTTTACAGCGTCAACCAGCGCTATAGCGCGCAGCAGCACTACGGCGGCGACGCCACGCTGCAATACGAAGGCGCAAAAGGAGACTACAACCTGGGCTACAGCTATACCCGCGATTCCCGCAACCTCAGCTACGGGATGAGCGGCGGCGCGGTGCTGCATGAAGATGGTCTGACGCTGAGCCAGCCGCTCGGCAACACCAACATTCTGGTGAAAGCCCCGGGCGCCAGCGACGTTGCCGTGCTTAACCACAAGGGTATCAAAACCGACAGCCGGGGCTACGCGGTGATCCCCTACGCCACGCCGTACCGCGTGAACCAGGTCGCGCTGGATGTCACAACCGCAGGTAATGACGTGGAGCTGGAGAATGCCATCGTCAACAAAACGCCGACCGACGGCGCGCTGGTTCGCGCCACCCTTGTCACACGCCAGGGGAAAAAAGCGATGTTTGTCGTGCGCCGCGGCAACGACGTGCTGCCCTTCGGCACGCTGGTCTCACTGAACGATGACAAAACCAGCGGCATCGTCGGCGACGGCGGCAGCCTGTATCTGTCGGGGTTAACCGAGCAGGGCACGTTGAGTGCCGTATGGGGGCGCAACAGCGACCAGCGCTGCACCATCAACTACGCGTTGAACAAGCAGAGCTATAACGCCCGCACCGGGCTCTATTCACAGGAGGTGGTATGTCAGTAACGCTTCGGACGTTCAGCATCGCTTTGCTGATCTTCACGTTCCCGGTTCGCGGCTATGACGTGCTGGTTTCCGTCACCGGGAATTTGATCGGCAACACCTGCGTTGTCGCGGCGGACTCTAAAGAGCAGGACGTTCCGCTGGGTACCATCGGGATTAAACAATTCCCCCGTGCAGGCGCGGTCAGCAATATCAAAACGCCCTTCACGATCAGGCTTGAAGCGTGCGGGCCAACCTTTGCCGGGGTCAAAATCCGCTTCAGCGGCACGCCGGATAACGACAACCCGCAGCTGGTGAAAATTGCCGACGGCGGCGCCACCGGCGTGGCGGTGCAGATCCTCGATAAAGACGGCGGGCTGATCCCCCTCGACACGCAAACCACCGCCCGGGGCACGCCGGGCGATGACAGCGTAGAGATGACCTTCTACGCTCGGCTGGCCGCCACGGGCGCGCCGGTGAATGCCGGAGACGTCTCCGCCTTTGCCACCTGGACCACGGAGTATCAATGATGCGTTTATTCTTGTTTATTAGCGGATTACTGCTCTGCGCCAGCGCACAGGCGATGGAATGGAAATCAGATATCACCCTCGCCCCGCAGCCGATGACCTACAGCGGCCCGGCAGATTCGGTGGTGCCGGGGAGCATTATCGGCTCCACCTGGAGCGCCTCCGTCAGCGTACAGGAAGTGTTCTGGTGCGGCTGGGTCTTTACCTGCTCCAAAGGCACGCTGGAGCCGAGCAGCAGCGCGATCTCCAGCGGCACAACGGTCACCGTCGACGGGGTGAACTACACCATTTTTGAAACCGGCGTGCCGGGGGTGGGGTATATCATCGGGCTAAAAGATTTTAACGGCTCGGCCTGGATACCCCTGCAAAGCGGTATTACCCAAAGCTATCCTGCAGAGGGCACCAGCGGTTATGCAACCAGTTTAGGCTGGTCTGCCAAGGTAACCTTTATTAAGACCGCGACAGCACTGAAGTCAGGGGTTTACCAGATCCCCACCCTCGAAGCTGCGGTGGTGACCGCCTATAACAACGAGGTCAAAACGGCAAAGGTCATCATTAACCCCACCACCATCACCGTGACGGCGAGCGGCTGTACGGTGGGCACCAAAAGCGCGAACGTCGATCTGGGTACGATCGATATCCGCACGTTGACCACCGTGGGCAGTACATCGCCTTCGGGTGCGTTTAACGTCAGCCTGACCTGTGACGCGAACGTCGCGGTGAGCGCGGTGATGACCGATCAGACCACGCCGTCAAACACCTCGTCGGTGGTGACGCTGACCGGCGACTCCACCGCGTCCGGCGTAGGGGTGCAGTTTTTCTATAACGGTACCGGCCCGCTGATGATGGGGCCGGACAGCTCGGCGGCGGGCACAACCAATCAGTTCTTTATCCAGAGCACCACTGTGGCACAAACCCTGTCGCTGCCGTTCCAGGCGCAATACATCCGAACCGGCGAACTTGTCCCCGGCTCGGCGAACGCGCTGGCAAGCATTACGTTCTCGTACCAGTAGGGGTTAATGTTTTACCCACACCAGCTGATCGACCCGGAAGCCCAGACTGCGCGCGGTGTTCAGGTAATCCTGCTTCACCGCGTCCGGCACGGTTGGCGTGCGCGACAAAATCCACAGGTAGTCGCGGTTCGGGCCGCTGACCAGCGCGTACTGGTACTTATCGTCCAGCTTGATGACGTTATAGCCGCCGTAGAACGGGCCGAAGAATGAAACCTTCAGCGCGGCGGTGGTTGGCGCACCGGTAAAGTACGCTTTGCCTTCACTCTCGTTCCATTTGTTCTTCACCGGGTCGTAACCCCGGTTAAGCACGCTGATTCCGCCATCGCTCCGTTGGCCGTAGGTGGCCGTCACCTGCTCCAGCCCGCGTTCAAAGCGGTTCTCCAGGCGGGCGACTTCATACCACTTGCCGAGATAGCGGCTGGCATCAAAACCGGAAATAGGCTGCACGCCTTTCGGCGGCGTGGGGGATTTACAGGCTACAAGGGTCAGCGCAATGGCAACCCCGGTGACAACAGGCCATAGCTTCATGAGAATTCCTTTCATTTGCACGGTTGGATGTTAAGTGTAGTGCACCCTTTCGGCGCTTCATCCCGTTCTGAAAAATTCGTAGTATATTGAGAGTATTCCTCCACTCTGGACATGGACATGGCTTACTCCATCGGCGAATTCGCCAGACTTAGCGGCATCACCGCCACCACGCTGCGGGCGTGGCAGCGTCGTTATGGTTTACTCAAGCCACAGCGCACGGAGGGCGGCCACCGCCAGTACAGCGATGAAGACGTTCAGCAGGCGCTGAAAATCCTCGACTGGGTGAAAAAAGGCGTGCCCATTGGCCAGGTAAAACCCCTGCTTGAGCGCCCTGTACCCCGCCGGACCAACAACTGGCAAACGCTACAGCAGAACATGCTGGAACGCCTGCAGGGGGGCAAAATCGAGTCCCTGCGCCAGATGATTTACGACGCGGGCCGCGAATACCCCAGACCTGAGCTGGTGACCAACGTGCTGCGTCCGCTGCGCAGCCAGGTGTCCGCCAACGTCGCCGCCGCCATGACTCTGCGCGCGATCCTCGACGGCATCCTCATCGCCTACACCTCGTTTTGCCTCGAAGGCGATAAAAAAGCGCCGGGCGATAACATTCTGCTCAGCGGCTGGTATCTGAACGACCCGTGTGAAATCTGGCTCGAAGCCTTGTCGCGGACCGGTCAGGGTCACCGCATCGACGTATTACCCACGCCCCCTGCCACGCTGGCACCGGAGATATTTCCCGATCGCAAATGGTTGCTGGTCACCAGCGGTAAACTGACCGCCGCGCGGAAAAAACAGGTGGCGCAGTGGCAGCAGCAGCTTTCCCTTGAGGTCATTATCCTCTAATGATTTTCTCCTGCGGGAATCTTCACGAAAAGTTGAATATTTTTCCGCGCCGCAGATGCTAACGTTTTCCTGTGACTGACAACTTCACAGGAAAACAACATGAAAAAAACTGCCCCTCTGCTGATCCTGGCCTCCATGGCTTTTGCCCCTGCCGCCTTCAGTGCCCCTGCCGGCACGCTGAGCGTACACGTTCTCGACCAGCAAACCGGCATGCCGCCATCGGATGTCACCGTTACCCTGGAAAAGCAGCAGCAGGACAAATGGATCCCGGTTGCCAGCGGCAAAACCGACCATGACGGACGTATCAAATCGCTCTATCCCCAGGAACAGGACATGCAGCCTGGCGTGTATAAAGTGACCTTCAAAACCGCAGACTATTTCCACGCTAAAAAGCTGGAGACATTCTTCCCGGAAGTACCGGTGCTGTTTACCGTCACCCGGACCAACGAGAAACTGCACATTCCACTTCTGCTGAGTCAGTACGGTTATTCAACCTACAAGGGCAGTTAAAACCTGTTGATTTTAAACGGCAATAAAAAATACCTCCGCCAATACTTGGACAAATAAGCAAGATTGTGTAAGTTTTAAGTATTGGCTCTGGAGGAACATACCATGACAACGAAACCTGTGCTGGGTATTAGCGGCTGCTTGACCGGGTCCGCCGTTCGCTTTGACGGCGGGCATAAGCGTATGGGTTTCGTCATGGATGAGCTGGCCCAGTGGGTGAATTTCCGACCCGTTTGCCCCGAAATGGCCATCGGCCTGCCTACACCACGCCCTGCGCTGCGTTTGATCATGACGACCGGCGGCGACACGCAGATGCGTTTTAGCCATCCGCCGCATGATGACGTCACGCAGAAAATGGCCGACTTTACGGCCAGTTATCTGCCAAAGATCGGCGATCTCGCCGGGTTTATCGTCTGTGCAAAATCCCCGAGCTGCGGCATGGAACGCGTGCGCGTGTACGATGAAAACGGCAACCGGGGCCGCAAGGAGGGCGTCGGGCTGTTCACCGCCGCGCTCCTTGAAACCTGGCCGTGGCTGCCCGTAGAAGAGGATGGCCGTCTGCACGACCCGGTGCTGCGGGAAAACTTCGTCGAGCGCGTTTTTGCGCTGCAGGAACTGAACACGCTGCGTAAAAACGGCCTGACGCGCCGCGCGCTGCTGGATTTTCACAGCCGCTACAAACTGCAGCTGCTGGCACACCATCAGGCGGGTTACCGTGAGATTGGCCCATTTGTCGCCTCGCTGCATGAATGGGACGATCTGGACGCGTTCTTCGAGGCGTACCGCGAAAAACTGATGACCATCCTGAAAAAGCCCGCCTCGCGGAAAAATCACACCAACGTGCTGATGCATATTCAGGGCTATTTCCGTAACCAGCTTAACAGCCGCCAGCGGGGTGAGCTTCGTGACGTGATCCTGCATTACCGCGAAGGGCTTCTGCCCATTCTTGCGCCGATCACGCTGCTAAAACATTACCTTGCCGAATACCCGGATCAGTATCTGATGACGCAAAACTACTTTGATCCCTATCCTGATGATTTGGGTCTGCGTCTGGCCGTTAAATAATCAATAAGGCGAAGGCCCCCATTGACCCTCAGGGGCCCGAAGCAGTAGCCCGTTTAGACGACATCCTCACTGTCGTCTCTTTTTTGCATTTCGCCTGAAAGGCTGTAAATATATACAGGTTATAACGCAAAAAAGGGATCGGCCTGTGATTAACACCCTGCACATTCAAAACTACCGCTCAATTCGCGATATGTCGCTGGAGCTGGAACAACTCAACATTGTCTTCGGCCCGAATGGCACCGGGAAATCAAATATTTACAAGGCGATCCACCTGATGCACAGCGCCGCGCAGGGGCAGTTTTCTCAGGCTCTGGCGAATGAAGGCGGGATTTTGAAAGTGTTCTGGGCGGGTAAAACCCGCAGCGACCAGCTGCGACGGATGAACCTGGCGGTAGAAACCGAAACCTACGAATACGAGCTGCAGGTAGGCTTTGTTGAGAAGCTGCCCTATCCCTCGCAGTTTCAGCTCGATCCGGTGATCAAGGAAGAGTCGCTCTGGCTGAGCGGGCAGCACCGTCGCCCGTCGGCACAGCTGATGAAGCGCAGAAATCAGGCGGTTTTCCTGAATAACGTCCATCACGAGAAAGTGACCCACAGCGGCACGCTGTACGAGAACGAATCGGTGTTCGGCCAGCTCGGCGAACCGCACCTTTACCCGGAAGTGTCGCAGATGCGCGAGTCCCTGCGTAACTGGCGCTTTTATCATGAGTTTTCCGTTGCAAGCGGCTCCATGATGCGAGCCCCGCAGGTGGGTTTCCGCTCTCCGGTGCTGGCGAGCGACGGCGCCAACCTCGCGGCGGCGTTTCAGACCATCGTCGAGATTGGCGATGAACTGCTGCTGATGCGCATTCTTGATCAGGCTTTCCCCGGCTGCGTGTTTTACAGCGACAACACCGGCGGACGTTTTCGCATGATGATGCAGCGCGAGGGCTTAAGCCGCCCGCTGGAACCGGCGGAGTTCTCTGACGGCACGCTGCGCTTTTTATGCCTGGCGGTGGCATTGTTAAGCCCGCGCCCACCGGCGTTTATCGCCCTCAACGAACCGGAAAACAGCCTGCATCCGCAGATGCTGCCCGCGCTGGCAAGCCTGATTGCCGAGGCCAGCCGCTACTCGCAGATCTGGCTCACCAGCCACTCGCCGGAGCTGGCGACGTTGATTGAGAAGCACCGATCGTTTTCGCTGTATCAGCTGTCAATGACGGAGGGAGAGACGAAGATGGAGAAGCTGGGGTAAGAAGGGGCTTTCATTTTCTTTAACGCAAATAACCACAATATAAGACGGGTCTTTTGGAAAAGAGTACAATGCCATCAGTATTTTAACGCGCATTTCTTATTCTGAGAGACACAACATGAAACACATTCTGACCGCATCCTTATTCGCCTTATCTGCCTCTGTCTTTGCGGGGTCTGCCCCACACTGGACGTATGAAGGCAAGAGTGGTCCGGAAAACTGGGGCGAGCTCAGCGACGAGTTTGCCACCTGCAAGACCGGCAAATTCCAGTCGCCCATCGATATCCGTAACGCCTATAACGCCACGCTGCCGCCGCTGGAGATGAATTTCCATACCGCCGCCGAAAAGCTGGTGAACAACGGCCACACCCTGCAGGTGACCGCCAGCGACGAAGATGAATTCCGTCTGGACGATCAGACCTTTACCCTGCGCCAGTACCATTTCCACACCCCGAGCGAAAACCGGATCAACGGCAAATCCTTCCCGCTGGAAGCGCACTTTGTTCATGCCAGCAAAGAGGGCGACGTCGCGGTGCTTGCCGTTATGTTTGAGGTCGGCCCGGAAAACAGCGCACTCAACCCGCTGCTGGCGCGCCTTCCGAAGGAAAAGGACCACGAAATCTCGATTGATAAACACCTCGATCTTCGTCCGCTGTTCCCGGCTGACCTGCACTATTATCGCTTCAGCGGCTCGCTGACCACCCCACCGTGCACCGAAGGGCTGCGCTGGCTGGTGATGAAAAACACCGTCACCCTGTCAGAAAAGCAGCTGGAGATGTTTAAGCAAGCGCTTGAGCACAGCAATAACCGTCCGCTTCAGCCTCTGAACGGCCGCGTGATTGTTCAGTAAGGTGTTGTGAGTTAAAAGCATCCGCAGGCCGGGTCTCCCGGCCTAAAAGACGGTGTTACTTCATGTCGCATCATGCCTGGCTACAGACGGCTGAATACGAAACGTCTTGCGCCACTCCGTCGGGCTGACGCCAAAACGCGCCTTAAACTGTTGTCGCCAGGTCACCGCAGAGTTAAACCCCACCAGCTCGGCCACGCGTTCAATCGGCATATTGCCGGCTTCCAGTAAGATCTGGCTGCGCCGCAGGCGCTCGGCGGTGAGCCAGTCGGCCACGGTCATGCCGGTGGCGTTGACAAAATGGCGGGTCAGCGTGCGGCGGCTCATCGAGACCACCTTCGCCAGCGAGTCGAGATTATGCGGCTCGGTAATGTGTTGCTGCAGGTAGTCGATCAGGCAGTTAATCCGTGCGTCGCGGGTGTCCTTCGGCACCGGCTGGGCAATGAACTGCGCCTGACCGCCTTCGCGGTGCGGCGGCACAATCATCCGACGGGCGATCTGGTTGGCAACCACGCTGCCAAAGCGCTGACGGATGATATACAGGCAGCAGTCCAGCGCGGCGGCGGTCCCGGCGGAGGTAATAATATTGTCGTCATCCACATAGAGGGCGTTGATATCAAGCTGGACGCGCGGAAAAAGCGACTGGAAGTGATGTTCAAACTCCCAGTGGGTGGCCGCGCGCTTGCCGTCGAGAATGCCCGCATACGCCAGCACAAACGACCCCAGACACAGCCCGACGATTTCCGCACCGTTATCTCTTGCCTGCACCAGGCTGTCGAGCAGCACCTGAGGCGGGCGATCCAGCACGTGCTGCCAGTAGGGCACCACCACAATATCCGCCTGCGCGATGGCTGAAAAATCCTGCGTCGCGTTAAGGGCAAAGCCCTCTTTTGAGGTGAGAACGCCGGGTTTTTCGGCGCAGATCGTCACGTTAAAGCGCTTTTCGCCGGAAACCGCGTCGCCAAACAGAATACAGGGAACGGAGTAGTGGAACGGGCTAAACCCGTCCACCGCGACAATCGCGACGTTGATAAGTGGCATCTGTCTCTCCTTCCCTTTTTGGTGCTCAGAATATAACGGTTTCGCCGTCCTGGGGAATGCTCACCGCATCACCGATCTGGTTCGCTTCCACGTATTCCCGCAGCGCGCGGCGGCTCAGCAGGCAGTGGTTAATGGCTTCCATGTGGACCGCCACAATTTTTGCCTGCGGCAGCAGGAAGTGAACGTTGAGCAGATCCTGTTCCCCCATAATGATGGGCCCGAAACCGATCACATGCGCGTATCCGGCATTAAGCACCACCACATCCGGCTGGTGTTTTTGCAGATCGGCCGCCACCGCATCACGCCAGACGGTATCGCCCGCGATGTAGAGCGTTTTCTCGTCGGGGTGGCGCAGAACCACACCGCAGGCTTCGCCCAGACGCTCTGCCAGCTCCGGCACCGCGTACGCGCGATCGGTACCATGCTGGCCGCCGTGGGTTTTCGCGATGCGGATATCACCGAAGGTGGTCTCGTCGGTCATAACCGTGAGGTTATCAAAACCCTGGCTTCGCAGCAGCGCGGCATCACGATCGTTTTGCACATAGATCGGTTTGTCTTTGGCGATCAGTTCCACCGCCGCGCGATCCCAGTGATCGTCATGGGTGTGGGTGACGATCACCGCATCAGCGTCCAGCAGCGTGCTGACGTCAACGGGCAGTTCAACCATTGGGTTACGGATCTCGGCCCGCGCCGTGCCGGGGAAACCGGGATAAGCGTCTTTTGCGGCCAGCATCGGGTCGATCAAAAAACGTTTACCGGCATACGTGATCAGTTGGGTGGCATTGCGAATATGAGTGATGTTCATGGGCTATTCTCCTGTGCGTGTGATAAGGAGAATAGCCCGCGACCCGGCGTTAGCCTGTGGGCTAATGGGCGATGAACGATGAAATCGGGTCAATCGATAAACCGTTTACGCACCCGCTCCAGCGGCGCAATCAGCAGATTGATAAGCGGTTTGCGATCGATAACGATATCGGCGTTAACTGTCATCCCGCCCATCAGCAGACGCTTTTTGTTGTCCGGATCGGTAAACCAGGAAGGCACCCGCACCTTGGCAAGATAGTAGTTCTGCCCCTCCTGCAGCGGGATAAGCGCCGAATGCGCATCAATATTCACCTCGTAAAAATCAGACAGGGTGGCCTCCACCGAGCCATATTTATCCACTGGCCAGGAGTCAAAGCGCAGCTTCACCTTATCCCCTTTCGCCACCCGGCCCACGCCCGTGGCTGGCACATAGAGGTACCCCTCCATCGACGCGGCGGTGTTTTTACGGATCACCACCACCACCTCGCTGTTTTGCGTAATGGCCCGGCCCGGCGGGAAGTTGATCGCTACCACGTAGCCATCGGCAGGGGCCAGCATGGCCATCGTAGAGCTGCCCCGGCTGGAGAGGTTGCGGTCAATTTCGCTGATCCGGTTTTTCACGTACAGCAGCTCCTGGCTCAGGGAGTCGATTTGCGACTGAGTGCTGTCGGTCAGGCTGGTTTTGCGCGCCTCCAGATCGAGGATACTGCTCTCCTCCAGCGTCAGGTTAAGCTGCGCGTTGAGCACGTCGTTGTGGCTTTTATCCAGATCGACCTTCGACACATAGCCTTTCCCGGATATCGCTTTCCACGCCTCATAGGTATCGGTGCTGTTTTTGAGCAACGCACGCAGCTTTTTCACTTTGTCGCGGGATACCACAATCTGCCGGTCGGCAATATCCAGCTGCTGCGCCAGGTTTTTCCGGTACGTAGCGATAGAATCTTCAATGGTCTGCACGCGCTGCTCGCTGCGCTTTTTCTCCGCCTCCATCTGCTGGCGATCGAACTGCACCACCGAGCCCTGCTTGCCGCCGTAGTCCTGCGACACGGTAAAAAGCGGGTCATTCTCTTTCACGTACTGGCCTGGACGTACGGCAAAATCCACGATGGTGCCGGACTCTCTGGCACGCACTTCCACATCCCCCTGGGCCGGGATCAGCACCCCGCGCGCCAGCGTGGTTTCCGAAAAGTTAAAGACGATCGAAAAGACCAGCAGACAGAGAAAAAAGGAGATAAACAGCGTTAACACGCCTTTCAGCCGCGGGGCGTTGATCTCGTAGCTCTTTGAAAAATGGTGCGGGATCAGCGCCCGACGTTGTCGGTTTCGGTTTCTTAATTTCACGACATGTCATCCATGATAAATCACTGAAAGATCGTCCCATGCACTCCAGAGCGTGGGGGTTTTACGCAACGCGTTCAGCGTGGCGGTGGCGGCCTGACGGTACTCCGCAGGGGCATAGGTCTGGCTCTCCAGCGCAAATTCCGCCGAGTGCAGCGAACAGCCGGGCAGCAGCGTACGAATCACATATCCGTAGCGCGTTAAAAAGCGCGTCGACACGTCCGTTAACCACGCTTTCTGGTCGCCCGCCTGGGTCATGAACAGCGGCGCATCCGGGAGGCGCTCATCCACCAGCAGCACGGTCACCAGCCGGTGCGGGGCGAAAAACGCCCCTGCCCGCCGCTCCTCGTGTGCCGCCATCAGCTTGTGCAGCGCGGGAAGGCGGGTAACAAACTGAAAGCGCACGTCGTCTGGCGCGGTGGCGAGCAGCGCATCCGCGATCAGGCCAAATCCGGCCCAGCGCATGCCCAGCAGCAGGGTGCGGGGCTGAGAATAGAAATCCTGCTCGCGGGTAAATGCCGCCACCCGGGCGTGGAGATCGAAACGCACGTTGCGCCGCCACAGCGCGGGCGGGAAGATCTGCTCGACAAAATGAAAGCCGCTCATCTCCAGGGCGTTCTGGCGCAAAAAATCGGGTGGGACGTCAGTCTCCGGGCAGCGCATAAACTGGCTGTAGTTTTGCGTGATCCGGCTTGCGAGCAGCGTGCGTCCGGCCTGCCGGGCGCAAAGTCGGGCGTAGAGACGGGGCAGAAACATCATTGCTCACTCTCCCGCAGCGTGCCATTTTCCATGGTGTAGAGCCGTCCATGACAGCCCACCACCTCCGGCGAGTGGGTGACAAACACCATACCAATCCCCAGGCCACGCAGGTTCGCCAGCACCTTCTGCGCCGTGGTTTTATCGAGGTTTGCCGTCACTTCATCGCACAGCAGCAGCTTCGGCTGGCTGTACAGGGCGCGCGCCAGCACCAGACGCTGCATCTCGCCGGCGGAGAAAAAGGTATTTCCCGGCAGCAGCTCCGTTTCGTATCCGTGCGGCAGACGCGCAACCACGTGGTCAATCTCCGCCAGGCGGCAGGCAGCAATCACCCGCTCTTTGTCCGGCGCGCTATCAAAGCAGGAGAGGTTATCCAGAATGGAGCCGGTAAAGAGAATATCGTCCGCATGCACAATGCGAATATGCTGGCGCAAAGAGGAGAGATCGCACTCGGTGATCGGGATCGCATTGATCCGCAAACTGCCCGATGTGGAGAGCAACATCCCGGAGATCAGACGCAGCAGCGTGGTTTTCCCGGAGCCGCTCTGGCCGACAATCACCGCCTCTTCGCCCTGCTTCAGCGTCATGTTGATGTGCTGCAGGGTCGCCTCACGTCCCGGATAAGCAAAAGAGACATCCTCAAAGGCCAGACTGACGGGTGAAGTCACAATCTTCCGGCCAAACTGGCTGGCTTCAGAGGGGGCAAACAGCAGGTCGCCCACGCGATCCAGCGGCCCTTTCAGCGCATTTTTGTCCAGCAGCTTTTGCGCCACCTGTACCATCGCGTCGGAGAAATAGCGTTTGTAGCTGATGTAGGCGTAGAGCATCCCGATGCTCATCTGCCCTTCCAGGATAAGCCACGCGCCGAAGCAGACCACCAGCAGCTGCTCGGCGTTGATCACCAGCAGCGAGGCAACATCAAAGCGGGCCAGCAGGCGCTCTTTGCGCATCAGCCCGGCGATGTGCTCACGCTGGGATTTATCCATCACCGCGTCCCGGGCCTGCTCCATGTTGTTAGCCTTCAGGGTGATGATCCCCTTCTGCGTCTCCACCAGCAGCGATTCATACTTTGCGGTGCGCTCGATGGAGTCGTCCACCGCGCGCTGGTAAGGGCCGATCAGCGAAAAGCGGATCAGGAAGAACACCCCCATCAGCAGCATCGTCAGCACGGCGATTTTCACGTTATACAGCAGCATAAACAGCAGGCTGGTGAAGGCGATCAGGCTGGAAAAGAGGATCTGCACATAGCCATTGCTGATGAACTCCGCACAGGCATGCAGCGATTTTTCAATCGCCAGCACAATGCCCGGCGGACGGCTGCGGAACCAGCCGGTCTGGGTACGCAGCATATAGCGGCGAACCGACTGGCTGAGGTCGTCATAGGCGATGTTACGCATCAGGATCTCAAGCAGTTGCTTGAGGAACTTACCTATGACTTCAAAAATAAAGACGATAGCGAAAATGGCGGTGAGTAAGATCACCAGATCGTTGTCGTTGCGCGAGATGGCCTCATCCATGATCAGCTGCACGTAAGTGGGGCTGGCCAGCATGGTGATGAGGGTGAAAATCGAGAGCACAAACAGCAGCACCTGCCGCTGAAACAAGCTCGGGGATTTATTGGCCAGCCGCCCCAGCGTGAGCGTCTCGTCAGGGGATTTTTTGTCGAAGCGCGGCGTCGGCTTCAGCTCCAGCACGTAGCCGGAAAAGAGTTTTTGCGCCTCCTTGAGGCTGTAGCGACGCACGCCGCTGGCCGGGTCGTGGACCGTTACGCTGCGCCCGTCAACCTTCACGATCACCACGAAATGATTGCCGCGCCAGAAGGCGATGAGCGGCAGTTCGGCACTTTCAATTTCAGTGATTTCGCCCTTGAGCACCCGGCCCGTCATATTTTTATCGCTGGCGAGGGTCATGAGTTCCGCCATCGAGGTGCCCGCGTCGGCAGAGACGGTAAGCTCCCTGCGCAGCTGGCTGACGGAGACGTGGTGTTCATAGTGCCCCAGCACCATCGCCAGGCAGGCCAGCCCACATTCGGTATATTCATGCTGGCGAATAACGGGTGTCTTACCCTTTTTTTTATACTGAAAAAGCGAAAACATAATTATCCGTGGCTGAAATAAAAAAATGGCCCGGCAAAGCGGGCCATAAGCATAGGTCGATAACTTATGCGCTGAAGAAGCCGCCGATGAAGCCGCCCACCAGGCCAAACACACCACCGATGGTGCCGCCCAGCGCGCCTAACATCTGGCTGCCTGCGTTATAGCCTGCGCTCGCGCCCTGAAGGGCAGCAGCAAACGGATCCCAGCCACCGATGATGGCCTGTGCTTTTTTGAAATCGATAACTTGCATGATTGTCTTCCTGTTCGTTGAATTAGTTGTAGCTGCCAACCAGCGCACCCAGGAAGCCCATTGCGCCACCCAGAATTCCGCCAACCACGCCGCCTACCATGCCCATGATGCTTGCACCGGTGTCATAACCCAGCTGTGCACCTTTAACGAGGCCAGCGAATGGGTTTAATGCACCACCGATAATATCTTTCGCTTCTACGAATGAAATCGCTTTCATTTTATTCTCCTGTAGTTGTAAATCTTCAGCTTGCGCCAAAGGATAATTTCCTTTTATGAAGGAAAGCGGTTGTTACGGGCAGCGCGTAAGCGGGATGATTTTATTTCCATAAATAATCATCCGCCTTGCGGGCTGCGCGTAATTATCTATTTCCAGCCGTTGACCCGGTGGAAGATATTTTGAGTCATTATATTGTGAGCTACATCCCTGAGAAGAGACATATTTAAACCAGGTATTCCCGGTATTACTCACCACCCCGTTACTAAACGTATAATCAAAATGCCTTGTCCATGGTCGGACAATTAAAATAGCCTCAAGCGAAACCACCACATCCGACTGAATGCGTTGGCCTTTGCTCATCACAACCCGCGCCTGAAGCGGCGTCTCGGTGAATTTAACGCGATAATAGCGTTCTTTGCTGTCGTGCGGGCCGGTATAATAAAACTTAAACCCGGCCCGCTCGCCGCTCTCCAGAGTTAACTGTTTTGGCGAGAAAATCACCTCGCCATCTTTTATTTCAGTCTCTTTCCCGTGTTCTTTTGGGACATCAACCTGAATAAGCGAAACAGTATAATTCTGTCGTACGCTGGTATCGTTTTTTATTGGCTGAAAAACAACTTCTTTTTCAGGTAGAAAATCAATATTTAGATTTTCAATAATTAAAGCATTTGCGCTTGCGGAAATGAAGCAATTTATTGCGAAAATAGCCAGGAATTTTCCAGTCATACACGTTTAATTCCAGGATGCACTGACATCAATTCGACCCTGAGCCGTCACTTCACCAAACCACGTATTACCGTCATAGGTGGTTTTCGATACCGGGTTGTTCATCACAAACTGCAATACCAGCGGGGTTTTCCACAGCCACATGTCCGTCACGCCTGAGCTTATCTTGTCCCACTCTTCCGCATGGGTGGCGGGTGCGGGAATGGACAGCGCCTCGCCTTTGCAGTTATGCGCCTTCAGCGTTTGGCTTTTGCCCAGCAGCACGTTACCGGGAACAGGCACCGTGAAGCCGTTACCGCTAAAGGCACAGTAGTCCACGCCGTTCAGACTCTGCGTCGGCCCGGTGACCTTCACCGTGACCGCAATCGCGGCATCTTTTTGCGCGCCGCTGTAGGTAATGGTGTAGGGGATCTCTATCGGCCCCTCGCCAATCGTGCCTTTCCCGGAACCGCCCAGGCCGTTAGGGTCGAGCGTGTAATCCGGGTTATCCGGCACGATCGCAAGGCCTGGCTGGATAGGGTCAATCACCAGCCCGCCCCCCGGCTGGAAGCAGAAATCCGCCGCTAGCGAGCTGTTACCCGGCGTCAGGCACAGGCTGACGATATTGCCGATGTTGTTGCCATCCCCCGCCTGCGCCACGCTCAAAATCAGCGCCTTCGGGAGGAAGATTTTCAGGTACGCCTTGCCGCCGTTTTTTTGCGGCGCCGCGAGGAAGGTATTCGCCAGCACGCGCGTGTCGCTCAGGATGCCGCCGGAGATGCTGTACCAGTTGCTCTCATCGAAGGTGATTTCCGCCGCCAGCCCCGTCCCCCCGTTCATGTGCGATTGCAGCACGCCGTTCACGCGGGACGAGGTCAGCGCCAGCCCCGGGTTGTAGCCGGTGATATCTTCCCCGACAAAGGTGTATTCCAGCAGTTCGCAAAGCACACCCGACACCGTATTGCGGGTGTATTTAGTACACGTCGCCCCGGTTGAACCATCCACAATGGTCACCTCGCCGCTGATCGGGTCAATGCCCAGATCCAGCGCCCGCGAGTTGGTCATGGTCAATGTGCCGACCTTATGCAGCGTGTTGGTGGTGGTGACCTTGCCGATAGAGGAGATCTGCGGCGTGGAGGTAATCGTCACCTCGTTGCCAGGTGCAGCATTGAGCAGATAATCAAAGAACGGATCCCCCAGCACCCAGCGGCCATAAGCGGTGCCCGGCTCAATGACCGGCGGTTTCACCACCATGGACGTGTCGGTATAGCTGGTCGTCGCGGTATAGCCCGTGGTACCACAGCTTGACGAACACGCGGTGCCCTTAAAGAACGGCGAGGCGCTGGAGCCAGTGACGCTGAAGTTGATGGTCAGCGGGCTGCCTGCCGGGCCGTTAAAACTGTTGTCCGGAATATAGGTGGCAATCCCGTTGTTGGTTTTCGCACTCAGGGTGGGCCACTCCCGCGAGCCGTGTAAAAACGCGGTGGAGGTGCTGTTCAGACTGAACAGCGCCGCCGTGTTGCCCGTCCCGTTGTTGTCCGGGTTGTTGATCGCGAAATAGGGCATCTGCTGCGCCTGCGCCGCCGCGCTTATCAGCAGCAGATTAAGAGCGAATATCTTTTTCATCGTCACGTTCCCGTGTTCCTTTTGCTTCCTGCCAGACGAAATCGCCTTTATCGCAGGAGATGTCCCCAAGCCACAGCGCGCCACGGTTGGACGCAATATCCAGACGCACCTCGCAGACGCTGTCGTCCGGCGTGGCAATGCTGAGCACCGGATTGTTCTTGTCCACGTCAATCACGAAGCGACCGTCGTTTTCGGTGCGGGTCAGACCCACGTGGTTTTTGATTTGCGTGGCGCTCACCGGATTACCGTTGGCATCAACAAGGCGGCCAAACAGGGTGACGATTTTTTTCACCTGCGGCTTCATCACCACCGTGTTCCCCGGGTAAACCGTGATATGACGACGGGCATTTGCGCCAATGTCATAGCTTTCGGTGCCGGTTTCACTGTTCATGACCTCCAGGTCATAGGCCTGATAGGCCGGTAACGACAGCCAGGTTTTATCGCCCTTGATGCGCTCCGTGCGGCCGTTGAGCTTCAGCGTGAGCGACTCGTCGGACTTAAGCCCGGTACTGACGATCACCCCTGCGCTGTGGGTGCCTTTACCCGCTGCAACCGCCTCTTTCGACCAGCCCACGCTGCCGTCGCTGGTCAGCGTGGAGTTCCAGCCTTTGCTGGTACCGCTCTGCACGCTCAGAATGTTGCTGTTCCACGGCGTGTCGAAGCTCACGCTGCCCCCGCCGCTCACGGTGCGATCCTGGTTGCTGCTGAAGGCTCGTGAAACGTTGGCGGTAACCGACTTCAGGTAATCCCCTTCGAACTGGCGGCTGGCGCTGACGTTAAGCGCCGTGCCGGTATCGCGGTTATGGGAAACGCCCACCGAGACGGTGTTACCCAGCGGGATCGAGAAATCGAGCATCACGTAGCGGTCTTTCTCTTCGTAATAGCCTTCGTATTTATTGCGCGACATCCCCACCCGCAGGCGTGCCGTACCGTAACGACCAGCATACAGCCCCTGGGAGTAGTCAACCTGATAGCGTTTATAGCGGTATACGTCGTCTTCCTGTCGCATCAGGCTCAGGTTGCCGGCGGACGGCAGGCCAAACGACGGCAGGCTGAACGATGCCCCCCACGTGTTGCCTTTGTTTTCATAGATATCAAGGAACTTGCCGCTGGAGAGCTGCTCATGCGAGTACCAGACCGAACCGATATTCCACGGCAGGCTGACGTTAGCCCCGTAGTTGGCGCGGTACGTTCCGTCAGAGGCGGCCATCGTCTGGGTATTCACCGAGAAGTACCCGGTCAGGTTCAGGGAGGCCCACAGTTCACTGACCACATGTTCGCGCATCATATAGCCGGAGGCGTTCCAGTCGACCATCCCGCTGCGCTTGCTGAAGGAGGCGCCGACCAGCGACATGGTGTCTTTATGTTTGGTGTCGTAATCGTAGTAGTAGCTGTTGTCCTGCTCGTTTTTCCGTTTGGCGTACTTCTTATAGTTGACGACGGATTTGTCGCGGCTATAAATCCCGCCCCACGTCTGCCAGCGCAGCGATTCCGACACGTTGTTAGTGAAAGGTTTGTTCACGGTGTACATGCTCCGTGACACGGTGCGGCTGCCGCTGACCACCTCGACTTCCACGCTGTAAATCCCGTAGGGCAGCGCGCTGGTGTCGATTTCGTGGTTACCCACGTCAAAGCGCTGAATACCAATAAGCTGGCCGTCACGACGAATGCGGGCTTCTCCGGCGGTCGGGAAATAGACCACGATCGGCGTCAGGGAGAGGGTATTGTCCCGCTTACGCGAGTTGGCCTGGTTCCCCACGGAGACGCCGTATACCTCTCCGCCGGAGATCCCGCTGACGCTGGCGAGAGACTGCATCGCCCAGCCGTTCAACATCCCGGCGGCGTAGCGCATGCCCTGATAGTCACGTTCCCACATCACCGCGTTCATCTGGGTGTCGCTGCTGTTCTCGTTAACGTAGCCCGAGCCATCGACCAGCAGGTGATCGACCCCCATCGAGACCCAGCTTTTGGCGTTGAGATAGCCGGATGACCAGCTGTCGCCGTAGCCGCTCTCGGTGTGATACGCCCCCAGGTTATAGGAGAGCGTGCCGCTCAGATCGTCTGATTCAGGGGCATCGATATCCACCTCACGCGGACGAATATTGACCCCGTAGTCACGTTGGGAGAGGTTCAGCAGCAGGCGCATTTTTTTCTGATCCAGCTCGAACGCCGACCCGGCGCTCACCGGAATACGCATATGGTCGTCAAACTGCTTGCCGTTGATGCTTTGCAGCAGCGTCCGCATCTCTTTTGACAGGCGAATACCGTTGTCTGACTCCTGGACCTGGACATCGCGCAGCCCGAGCTGCCGGTCTTCTGCGTAGATCGTTACGTCGCCAATACGGACATACTCGCTCACGTCACCGGTGCTGCCCGCCTGTTGCACTGCACCCGGGCGGGTATTGACCAGATAAACGGGGATTTTGATCCCCTGCTCCAGCAGGGCATAGAGCGAGTCGGGAAAACGGTAATTAGCGATAACCACGGAGCTGGAGGCCGCATGCGCATACGCGGGCAAGAGGCCGGATGTGCACGCCATCATCACCGGCAACACTAATTTATTTTTCACCATGCATCCTTACTTAACAGGAATGAACTGTTTCAGGTCCCAAATTCCGAGATGAAAATGGCTGTCCGTTACGTTGATATCGTCGATCGCGCGGGAGGTGCCCGGCATCAGGTAAAAGTTTTTGACGCACGGCGTGGTCGGCGATTCCGGGTTGGGTTTCAGGCAAGTTCCGCTCGCGTTCACGCGAAACGCGGTATTGCCCTTATTGGTGATCTTCCCGGCCACGTAGACGAAATCGACGTTCTTCTTGCGGGGCTGGACCACCAGAATGGTGCTCACCACGGCGCGGGTCATCCCTTTGCCATTCTTTTGCGTGCCGTTGTCGAGATCTTCGCTGACCCCTTCATCAATGAAGGTAATGCGGTAATAGCGCTCCCGATCGTCGGCCTTACCGTGATAGTAAAATTTGACGATATTGCTGGTTCCGGCGGGCATGACCATGCGCGTGGGCGTCAGCAGCAGCTCGTCGGTTTGCTCTGGATTAATCACCACGCCTTCATCCATCGGGCTGCTGATACGCTGGGCGCTGATGGAAATAATGCGCACGCTGTCCGCTTCGTTTTTTAATTCCTTGGCGGTGGAATCCGCATCGGCAGGAATAATGGTGGTGACTTTGCCAACATTAATCGCCAGCGCGGAGGAGGAAATAAATAATAAAGAGAAGAAGATGGGTTTGAGGCTAAACATGATATTTCCCTAAACAGGGGCTTACGCCCCTGTAACTGTCAGCTCTTAGCCCCAGGTTGCGCGGAACGCAACGGAGACAGTACCTTCCCACAGGCTGTTGGTCAGGTCTTTGAACTCTTTCGCCGCACCGGTGCTGTCCTGTGCAGAATCGACGTAGAACACAAACTTGTCCTGGCCGGTCACTTCGGTGTTTGCCGTCGCGCCTGCGCTGGTGGTCAGGTTCCACAGGCCAGAAGAGACGCCGGTGTTGTTTGAAGAGTCAACCAGGGTAGTCCATGCCGTTGACTTCGTACCCACTGTGCCACCGATGGAGCCCAGATCGGTCCCGCCAAAGCGCGCGCCCACTTTCAGTTTGGTTGCTTCGCCGCCAACGCTGAACAGGGTGTTGTCAGAGTCATCAACGATAGCTTCCAGTTTGAAGCTGGTTGCAGAAGAGTGATCGCCACGAATAGCCACATCAAACAGACCGGTGTCGGTGTTAAAGGCTTTCGTGTTTGCGCTATAAACGAAATTCAGTGCGCGTGTTGGGGTGACAACCAGATCGGAATCGCTGTCTTTCGTTGCAGAAGCTTGCCAGGTTGCAGAAGCAGTAGTTTCCGCTGCATGAGCAACGCTCAGGGCAGAAAGAGACAGCAGTGAGCCCAGAACGATAGCGTTCAGTTTATTCATTTATTTAGTCCTTCAAAAAAGAATCCAGATGTTTAAAAAAGGGGAGCCCCTTTTTCGGGGCGAAGTATAGTCACCCGAAAAATAACGAGGCAATACAGAAAATTTCATTCCCTTTAAAGCAAAAGATGAAAAATATCCGCCTGCTTTTGCATCTTGTTGTTACATAATGAATAAAATTGAGACTCTTTGATGAATAGATAAACATCTATTCTGGTCATTCTGCAGAATATCAGGATGTGGGTACAGCCACGCACATCATTATTGGTAATACCAGCCCTTTAATTAGCCAGGCATGACCTTTAACCCGGGTAACATAAAAGAAGTCGATACTGTCCATTAGCAGCTCATTGACAATTCCATCCGGGGCAATGTCATCATCAGATTTCTGCAGTTTTTTTCCTTTAATATAGTAAATATCACTGCCAGCAACTTTCTCAACGTTAAGGACATAGTTTCGGTCAATCAAATAACGTTTGTCGCCGCGGGTGAATACCCCTTTATGGATCACCGTGACAATATCGCTGCCATTAAACAGAAACAGCGTGGTTAACGACAGGGCGGTCGACTCTCCCGTGGAATAGTTTTTCCTGGAAACCGTATCAGACTGACAGCCAAATCCCACTTCCTGAGTTCTTTTCGGGTAAAGCACGGCAATGACGATAACGGAAAGCAGCAGTACCACGCCCAATAATATACCCATCTGTCTCTTCGACATGATCTTAACTCCCTGTCAGGCTTCTGTAAGAGATGCAATTTTTATAGCTATCGGCGCCATCCTGCAGATAACAGACGGCCAAAAAATCATTTTCCAGCTGTGACTTTTTAAATTTTGAATAATAGGCATCAGCAGCCTGATGTTCGCAGTCGATATGTTGACGGGCGATCGCCTCTTTAGCGCGGTTAAGATAGACCTGCAGCGGCTGATACATGTTCTTATCGATAAGATAAACCGTACAGCGGTCAATTTTGCCCAGCCGATAGATATCGGACTCCTTCGGACGATCGGCGACGCGCATATTTTGATAGAACAGCAGCGCGGCAATACCCATTATTGCCACCAGCGCCATCACGAACAGGGTGGTAAAGCCGCTGTCCCGACGACGCAAACCTTCAGGCGGGTCTCGCTGCTGCGTCACAATATCGACGGTTTCCGTCATCATTTTTTCCGGAGCGGCCACGGGCGGCCTGACGGTATGATGTTCAATATGCGCGGCCAGGCTAAAACCTTTTCCACGAATGGTCTTAATCAGTAGCGGGTCACGTCCTAAACTCCGAAAAGCTTTTCTAATTTCACTTATGGCAACATTAAGACTGACCGAGGAGCCGGAAAAACCCCGGTCTTCCCAGACTTTCTTAATCAGGTCGTCCCTGTCGAGGGTTTTACCATTATTAATGATGAGTTCATATAACAAACGTGCCGCCTGATTTGATAACTTAATGGAAGATTCCTCTTCTCCATTTATCATGATCACACCGGAGTCCACTTCATAAAGCATTGCGAGATCAATAAGATACTTCATATGATTGTTACACCACTGTTATAAACGACTGTATTTCCCTCGCAATAATAGGTCTAAAGAGGGTGTGGTCAAGTCATCAAATATTATTTGAGCACGCCGCATAGAAAACTTCATAAATTAACAATTATTAATTCATTAATTAAGACCTTCGAATGAAGGCATTTAGGTTATGATCCTTAAAAGAACGTTATAGCAAGATTATAATCTCATTATTTTAATATTAACGGAATAATGTTTTGTTATGTATCTTTTTGATGCAACATAATATCGTCAAGGCTCGTACTCAGGTCGCGATGCGCGTAAGCCTGTCACAGTGTGTTGCGCAGCCGGGAAACATTCTTTCTTCGATAAAACAAAATATTATGGAGTTTATCATGTTCAAAACGATCATGACCGTATCTGTGCTTGGCGCAGCCATTGCCTCTACTCACGCCATTGCCGCAGATAACTCAGCGGGTGGCGTAATTAACTTTACCGGTGCTATTACCGATACCACCTGTACGATTAATGGCGGGAAAAGCGCGGATATGACCGTCGCCCTCTCCCCCATTTCGGTTAAGGATGCCGGAACAACGGTTGGCCTGATTACAAAAAATAAAAAATCCATTTCGTTAACCTTCTCTGGCTGTACGCCAGCAGCAGGTACGACCGGTACGCCGCTGAAAGTGTATTTCTCCAGCGCCGATAATATTTCTACCGACGGCAAATACCTGTTGAATAACAGCGTTAATGAAAACGACGCCAGCGTGGCGCGTAATGTCGGTTTCGCCTTAGTTGAACCAGGTAAATCTACGCCGGTTACGCTGAACCAGGCTTATACCACCAGCATTATGGGTACCTCAGCGGCGCCAGATTCAGAAACGCTGACGCTGGACGTTTATTACTATAAAACCAACGCCGCTGCTGCAACGGTCGGTGCGTTGAGCTCTAACGTGACCTACACCATTTCCTACCTGTAATTTCAGTTAATCAGGCTTCGTCCCGGCGAAGCCTGTATTTAAGGTTACCAATATGCGTAAGATTATTATGCTGGCATCTCTGCTGCTCAGCGCGGGCAACGCATGGGCCAATATTGTGATTAATGGCACGCGTGTTCTTTATCCTGAGAAAAACAAAGAGGTCATTGTTCAGTTAATCAATACGGGTGATGCCCCTGCGCTGGTGCAATCCTGGATTGATGACGGCGATATTAACTCCACCCCGGAAACGGCAAACGTTCCTTTTTTGTTATCGCCACCGGTGGTGAAGGTCAGCGAACATAATGGTCAGCAATTGCGGATAAAAAAGTTGCCAGCGAATTTACCGGGCGATCGCGAATCGGTCTTTTTCCTGAACGTGCTCGACATTCCGCCAAAGCCGGAAAATATACAAAACCAGAATACCGTTCAGCTGGCGATTAAATCACGCATCAAAATGTTTTATCGCCCGGCCTCGTTAACCGGCACGCTGGATAACGCAACGGGGAAACTGACGCTAATTGCCAGCGGTAAACAGTTCCGCATCGTTAATGACAGCCCTTTCCATATTACGGTTGCCAATATTTCCGAGGGCAAAACCAAATTACTGCAGGAATCACCGATGGTCGCGCCCTTTGGTCAACTCACCGTCGCAACAAAAAACGCGGTGAAACGCGGCCAAACCTACCAGCTGATGTATGTGGACGATTTGGGTGCGTATAAAACCCGCACGCTCACCAGCCAGTGATCGGAAAGACTCACCATGAAAATGAAACAAAACAGGCTCTGCATGCTGGCTGTCTGCTCGCTTCTGCTTTCGCATAAATCAGGTGCGGTAACGTTTGATACCTCCCTGCTTGCTGGCGCATCCGGTGAGTCCGATCTGTCACGCTTTTACGAAAACAACGCCATGCCAGCCGGTCCCCAGGAGATGGATATTTACGTCAACGGAGACTGGAAGGGGCGCTATACGGTGACCTACGGCGAGCAACAGGATGACGTTCGCCTTGCCTGGAAAGACGCGCTTATGCTGGGGATCAACACCAAAGCGATTCCGGCCCCCGCCATTACTGACGGCCAGGTGCAGCTGCACGATCTGGTTCAGGGCGGCGAGGTAAAAACGGACACCAGCACGCTGAGTCTGGCACTCACCGTGCCACAGGCGGCCGTCTTACGTACCGAAGAGGGCTATGTTGCCCCTCAGTTCTGGGACGAAGGGATCCCGGCGCTGATGCTCTCCTGGAACACCACCTGGTACAACACGCGAACGAAAGGTTCCGCCAAAGAGACCAACGATGATTTTTACGCCGGGCTGGATTCCGGTGCCAACCTGCTCGGCTGGCAGTTTCGCGACAGCAGTACCTGGCGCAAATCCGCCAGCGGTGACAGCAGCTGGCAGAATAACACCCGCTACCTGCGCCGCCCGCTGGCGGCGCTGAAATCCAACCTGACGCTGGGCGACTTTTATATTCCCGGCGATCTGTTTGATTCCCTTCGTGTGCGCGGCGTGTCGCTGGCCTCCGATATGAAAATGCGCCCTAACTCGCAGCAGGGCTTTTCACCGGTGGTACACGGCGTGGCGCGCACTAACGCCCTGGTGAAGGTAATGCAGAACGGTAACGTCATCTATCAGGAAAACGTTCCGCCGGGCCAGTTCACCCT
The DNA here is from genome assembly GCF_050031465.1 of Enterobacter cloacae complex sp. 277I4. Classification (NCBI taxonomy): domain Bacteria; kingdom Pseudomonadati; phylum Pseudomonadota; class Gammaproteobacteria; order Enterobacterales; family Enterobacteriaceae; genus Enterobacter; species Enterobacter cloacae complex sp. 277I4. The sequence continues at coordinate 67,803 of NZ_JBLGWC010000001.1, read as the reverse complement.
CGACAGCATTCAGCCGACCGGTTCAGCGGGCGACCTGCTGGTGGTCGTGCGCGAAGCGGACGGTTCCCAGCAATCATTCACGGTGCCTTTCTCTGCCGTGCCCGGCATGCTCAAAGAGGGTGTGAGCGAGTACAGCGTGGTGGCGGGAAAGGTTCATCAAAACACCCTTGAGGCGGACCCGGCGTTCCTGCAGGCCACGCTGCGCTATGGCTTTAATAACCTGATGACCGGCTATACGGGCACGATCGTGAGCGATAATTATCAGGCGGGGCTTATCGGCACCGGCTGGAATTTGCCCTTTGGCGCGGTATCCGTGGATGTCACCCACGCCAAAACCACGCTGCAGGACAGAACCGACAGCGGCCAAAGCTTTCGCGTGTCGTACAGTAAATTTATCGATACCACAGCCACCAACTTCACGCTGGCGGCCTACCGCTACTCCACGAAAGGGTATTACAGCTTTAGCGACGCACTTTACTCCCGGGAAGGGTATCAACGCCTGAAAGCACAGTATGACGAGTATGAAGATCGCTTCGGGGTCGCCCCGGAGATGACGATGAGCACCTGGGATGCACTGCGCGCCGCACAGCCTAAAAACACCTTCACGCTTAACCTGAACCAGCGTCTGCCCGATAACTGGGGCACGGTGTTTATCTCGGGTACACAGCGCGACTACTGGAATTCCCGCCAAACCTCGCGCGAATATCAGGCCGGCTACTCCAACGCCCTCGGCCGGGCCAGCTATACCGTCTCCGCCAGCCGGGTGCGCAACAGCGAGCGTGAAGAAGAGACGCGTTTTTACCTCTCCCTCAGCCTGCCGTTCTCGCTGTTTGATAACAACGCGTGGGTCACCTCCAGCCTGACGGCCAGCGACTCGCATTATGAACAGAGCAATATCAGCATGAGCGGCAACGCGCTGGCGTCGAACCGCCTGAGCTATACGCTCTCCGGCAGCAATGCGCGGGGCGGGAACAACACCGCCAGCGTGAACACCGCATACCGGGCAAACTTCGCGACGCTTGGCGGCTCCTACAGTGAATCCTCCGACTACCGCCAGATGGGGCTGAACGGGCGCGGCAGCCTGGTGGCCGTGCCGTGGCATCTGCTTGCCTCCAACGAAACCGGTTCCACCATGACCATTGTCGATGCGCCGCAGGCGGAAGGGCTGATGGTTAACGGCGACGAAAGTATCGTGACCAACCGTGATGGCGTGGCGCTGGTGCCTTACGCCACGCCGTACCGTAAAAATGCCATCACCCTGTCCGAAACGGCGAACAGCCGCGGGGCAGAAGTGCTGGGCAACATCGCTAACGTCGCCCCTTACGATGGCGCGGTGAACTATATCCGCTTCGATACCGACCAGCGCCAGTCCTGGATGCTGCGCGCCACCCGCCCGGACGGGGCACCGTTGCCGTTTGGTACCGAAGTGCTGAACGAGCGCGGCGAGTCGGTGGGTTATGTCGGCCAGGCCAGCGTGCTCTACATTCGCGCGGAACAACCACCACGTGAGCTTAGCGTTCATTTGCGTGGCGGAAATTGCACTATCGCCGCACCGGCGTGGGGACTGGAAAGCCCGTCCTCTGTTTGCCATTACTAACGGAACATCAACATGATACGGTTACTGACCTTTCTGTTTCTCGCCTGCGTCAGCGGGGCAAGCTATGCCACCTGTTCCGGGGGCAGTATTTCCTATGGCCCGCCGATCAGCGTCGATCTGTCGGATAAGCTGACGCCCGCCACGCCGACCTGGACCGGGAGCTTCAGCACCCAGTACAGCGGCTCGTTTAACTGCTCAACCGGCAACAGCGAGTTTTCTTACACGCCGATCCTCTCGACCGACAGTAAGTACGCCACCATTCTGGGCTTCAGCAATGACAAATACAGGGTGCGGGCGGAGATCACCAGCACGCATCCCAACAAGACGCTGAGCGCGAGCGGTAACCATACGGCTTCAGAACTGAATACGCCGTTTACCGTGCGCTTTACGCTGGTTGATCAGAGTGGCACGACCCTCTCGGGGGACACGGCGACCATGAGCGATGTCTTGTTCGTCAGCGATATGAGCGGCATGTCGTTCTGGGAGATCATTACCTGGCCGATCAATCAGCTGGTGAAAATCGTGCAGTGGCTGTTTAACGGCTTTAAGTGGCCATACGATAACCGGGATATGTTTGGCCAGCCGATGACCATCAAATATGCACCGAAGCTGACCACCTGCTCTTTCGACAACGCGGGGCTGACGGTTCATTTACCTACGCTGGGTATCCCACAGTTGAGCGCCTCTGCCCAGCCAGGGCTGACGCCCTTTACGCTCAATATGAGCTGTCAGAATCTGGGGACAAACGGGACGTCTGACCGGGCGATTGAGATGTTCCTCTCCAGCACGCAACTGCTGTCGACCGACAGTTCCGTACTGGTCGATACCAGCAGCGGTGCCGCACAGGGCGTGGGGCTGCGGCTGATTCAGCGGAATAACCCGCAACAGCCGGTCATCTTCTCGACCTCTACCACCAGCCGCGGAAATGCCACGCTGCTGTTCAACGTGGCGGCGGGCGGGGCACTGAGCAAGACGTTCACCCTGCCCATGGCGGCGTCCTATTATGTCTGGGCACCGGCGAAGGTCAGTCAGGGCAAACTCAATACGACGGCGACGCTGAATATTATCTACCCCTGATGCGCATCTGCCGGGACGCTGTCGTTCCGGCGAATCGACGCTTAACTCCCGATCCGGCCCGCCATCTGCAGGTATTTGATGAGTTCGCTGTGGTTGGTGAGGTTGAGTTTTTTCATCGCATTGTGCTTTTGGGTGGCGATGGTACTGGCCGAGCGGCTTCGCAGCTGGGCAATTTCGGTCACGGTGTAGCCTTCCACCAGAAGATGCAGCACCTCCCACTCCCGGGCGGAAAGCACCGAACGCGAGCGCGCGCCAGCGCGCATCATTCCCTTCAGATACGATGAGACACGCGGCCTGGCCTCTTCTGCTCTGAGCAGCGCCTGTAATTCTCTTTTCAGCTCGCCGGGCTCGTCCTGCAGGGAAAGGGTCAGCTCGTATTTCATCTCCAGCACCCTTTTTAATAATCCGTACTGTAATTCAGGCACAAAAAGTACACGCTTAACGTGGTGCGTATGACATAACATATTGAGCCGGTTACTGGTCTGTACGCTCCACGATTTATGGTTAAACAGATAACTGAACTCGGCCATAACAATATCGACCTGACCGTCGCTAATGGCATCAAAGAGCTGTTCTGTTGATTCCACCATTGATATTTGCAGAGAATATTCAGGCAGTAATTTACGCAGCGCATCGCTTATCATCTCCTGCAGAATATTGACCCGATAAAACACAATAATCCTGAGAGTGAATTCAGAAAAAATCATATTATTTCATTATTAACACGATAAAAGGAGACTGATAGTAGTGTAATAAGCCCATGCTCACAACTTATTCCCACCAGGATTTTAACGCCCGGGAGGCTAAAATTCCTGGCGAAGCAACACAAGTGGCGAACCAACACCCAAAACGTGCTAAAACCCCGCCTAAAAACCCCATAAAAAGAGCGTGTTATCCATATCAAACCTTAACAAACGCCATTTCTCAGGATAAAAATCTATCTCTAATATTATAAGAAGATTAAAAATATTAGATCTCACCTTAAAATATTTTTTGAATTTTATCTTTCGATAATAAAAGGGATTGGCTTTACGCAATACATTCTCCTGGCATACATTTTATGCCATGTCTCGCGACAAAGGCATGGGTGACCGCACGATTCAAATAACTGTTTCTCTTACACGGACCGGGTGCCCAACTAAAGGAGAATGACCATGAAAGAAACAATACATGTGGCCGTTATTGATAGTTGTGAGTTCACAATGATTGGCCTGCAATATCTTGGCAACCGTGAACCTGACGCGCATCGGGATGTTATTTTCCATGGGTTCAGCAATATTGAAGATTTTCTCCTCAGCGAACAAACTTGGGACATCGTCATTTATGATCCACTGAATATCGGCAGTTTTATGATTACGCCCAATGAAGATATTCTGCGCATTAAAGAAAAACAGCCAGCGGCGAGGATCTATATCTATTCGTTATCCGTCGGTTTTCTGAAATTTAAGCATGTGGATGGGGTCATCAATAAGCGCGTGTCGCTGGGGGATATCAAGGCGATGTGGCAAATCCTGATGAGCCAGACGCCAAAAGCGTTAAACCATTACAACGTGAGCATTACGACGCGGCAGCGCCCTGCAAGGCTCTCCAACGAGGAAGCGAGCGTGCTGCGAGGTTACTCATGTAACCTGAAAACCAAGCAAATTGCCCGTCAGCTCGGCTGCAACGTCAGGCTGGTTTATTTCTACAAAAACAATGCCATGAATAAGCTGAAGGCCGTGCGGGGCCCCTCGTTCTATCAGAGCATTCGCTGGATCCTGAATTAACTTCCCGACCGTGTGTCGTTTGCCTTTGTTCCCGTGTCCGCGGGAACCTTTTTTTCTGCAGGTCTTGTCATGTACACCGTGCTTCCCTCTCCCCTGCTGCATGCCATCACCGGATTGCGGTTTCAGCCTTTAGTCGATTTGCATTCCGGCCAGGCGGTGGCGCATGAGGTTCTGGTGGAGATCCACAACGTGAATCTTGACGCACTCTTCGCTTCACTGCCCACCCGCAGCGCGCTGCAAATTTTTTTCTGGCAGGCCAATACGCTGCTGCAGATGCCGGACAAAGGCCAGTACTGGCTTAATCTCCCGGCAGACCAGCTGCTTGATGCTAAAGCCATCGACCTGTTGCTTGCGCTACGTCACCAGCAGCGCTTAACGATAGAAATTCAGGATCCGTTAACCGTGACCCGCATGAGTGCCGCAGAGCAACGCGGCATCCATCACGCCCTACTTCAGCTTAAGGCGGCGGGCTGGAAAATCTGGCTGGATGATCTGACTCAGGAACTGGCAGACGACTATGCGCGTCTTGCTCTGCCGGTAGATGGCATCAAGCTGGACCGCTCAGAGCTGAGCTCTCCCGCCCGCTTTGACGCACTGGTTCACTTCGTCAGAGAGAAGATTGCCCGGGCTGTTGTCGTCGAAGGCATTGAAACCGCGCAGGACTTACAGCGAGCCTGCGTCTCAGGAGCACGGTTTGGCCAGGGTTTCCTCTGGCCGGAAAGCCGGATAGATGCCAGCGTGACGGTGTAAATCCCGCGGGCATTACCAGCCCGGCACCGCTCCGCCGTTAAAAATGGTCTCCGCCGCCTTCACCACCTCCGGTGACTGATAGGACTGGATAAATTCCTTTACGTTCTCTGCGTCTTTATTGTCTTCGCGCGTCACCACGATGTTCACGTACGGCGAGTTTTTATCTTCAATAAAGACGCTGTCATGCACCGGGGAAAGCCCGGTTTGCTGGATATAGGTGGTGCTGATGATGGCAACATCCACTTTCGGGTCATCCAGCACGCGCGGCAGTTGCGCCCCTTCCAGCTCCATAATGTTCAGTTTTTTCGGGTTAGCGGTGATATCCAGCGCGGTTGGCAGCAGGCCCACGTCCGGTTTCAGGGTAATCAGTTTCTCTTTTTGCAGCAGGAGCAGCGCGCGACCGAGGTTGGTGGGGTCATTAGGGATGGCAATGGTCGCCCCGTCTTTCAGGTCAGACACGGATTTGATTTTGCGGGAATAACCGGCCATCGGGAAGACGAAGGTATTCGCTACGGCAACCAGTTTGTAGTTATGCGCCTTGTTATCTTCTGCAAGGAACGGACGATGCTGGAAGACGTTAGCATCCAGTTCTCCCTGGTTGGTGGCATCGTTGGGCAGCAGCGAACCGCTAAACCCGACCAGCTCCACATCCAGACCGTATTTCTCTTTTGCCACTTTTTTGGCGACTTCAGCCACATCCTGCTCCGCGCCGTTGATTACGCCGACTTTAATGTGTTTGGCATCGCTGCCACTTTGATCGCATCCTGCCAGCAGCAGACCCGCGAGAACCAGAGCACCCAATCGAAGTTTCACAAGACCTATCCTTTTGATGAACGTTTCAGTGACTATATCGACAACGAGGCGGTGAAATAAAAACCGAAAAGGAATCAATAAGAAGGATAGGTTATATGCGGTCTATTGCCGGGTGACGCTGCGCCACCAGGCATCGGCGATCACGACGCTGTTGTCCAGTCCTCAACGGCAAGCGCCTGCACCATTCTGAATGCATGATCGTTGGTCACTATTGTTGTACCCCGACTAAGAGCATGCGCAGCGATCAGTTGATCGAGATCGCCCATCACTCTCCCTCTCTTCTCCATTTCTGCGCGGAGTTCACCGTACGTTGCTGCGGCTTCACTGTCCCAGTCGCAAATAGTGATGGTTTTAAGGAACTCAAGTATTGTTTTTTGTAATCTGTCACTTTGCTTTTTGGCTATTCCATAAAGCAGTTCAGCCTCCGTCACGCTTGAAATACACATTTTTTCTATTGGGGTGCGAGAATAGTGCTTTATCACCCCGGGATGTTGCCTGACGAGGTGGCTTACTATGTTTGTATCCAACATATGCAGCATTTTCTAGAACCCTTCAAATGGATCTCTTGTTGTATAGCTCTGATTGCGTTCCTCTTTACTCAGGAAAGAATCAGGAACATCAGTCTGCTTCAATAAACGTAAAAAATTATCTCTGTGACGCTCCTTTTCCGATCTCGCAGTCAAGATGACATTCCCTTCCTCATCTCGTCGGATGTAAACACTCTCCGTATCAAACATGAAGTCAGCAGGCAACATCACTGCCTGACGTCGCCCCTTTTTGAAGAGTTTTGCTGTACGTTTCATTGCTATCTCCCTGGTTGAATGACCAGTCCGAAGCATGTGCCATCGCCCTCAAGGGAGGCAAGCGAGACGCGTCAATTTCAGAAAGCGACTCGCAATAAATAGCGGAATGACTAATGCAGAACCGGGCCTAAAGCGCTTTCGTCAGATAATGACGCTGCATGCCTGGGTACGGATAATTCTGCAAAGACATCTGCAGCTGGTACCCCTGTTTTTCATAAAACGGACGCGCCTGGAAGCTGACCGTGTCGACCAGGGCATGTGTACAGCCTTTACGTCTGGCTTCTTCTTCCGCCGTTTTGATAAGCTGGCTGCCCACGCCTGTTCCCCGTACGGTATCGCTCACCCAAAGATAATCAATATTCAGCCATTCACCTTTTCGTACGCCGATTAATCCACCCAGCATGACGCCCTTTTCGTCTCGCATGTAAACGCCAATATCACCACTAAAGTTCGTCATATCTAAAAACTGGGCGTTGTAAGCTCTTAATCCCACAAATAACTCTTCTTTTTCTGCGGGTGTGACTTTTTCTGTTATGCTCAGGTGCATATTTTTCTCCTTATTTTCCACGCAATCTGAATATCTCACAGGTTAACCTTCATAAAAACTCCTTATTTCCTCCATTTTTTAAATCCTGAAATATTCATTCAATATGTAAATAAAAAAAGCCTTTCCAATACGCACCCAAAACGTATAATGAGAACGATCATTCTCACTTTTTACCCGGTAATCGACGATGAGCACAAAACTGGAAGAACGGCAGAAACAACGTCAGGACGAGATCATCACCGCCGCGCGCCGCTGCTTTCGCGCCAGTGGATTTCATGCGGCCAGTATGTCGCAAATCGCCAGCGAGGCGAAACTCAGCGTCGGGCAAATTTACCGTTATTTCAGTAACAAAGACGCGATTATTGAAGAGATGATCCGCCGTATTATCGATTCCCGTATCGAGGGAATGCAGGACAAAACGGTGGTGGAAGGCATGCCGCAGGCGCTCGCCTGGCGTCAGACGATTAACGAAGACGACGATGCGCTGATGCTCGAAATGTCCGCCGAGGCGACGCGTAATCCGCAGGTGGCCGCCATGTTAACCGCAGCCGAGGCCCGTATGTTTAGCAACGCCTGTGCGCACCTGAAAAAGCAGTTTCCTCATTTAAGTGATGAACATATTCGCTGCTGCGTGGAGATTACCGCCGTGATGATCGAAGGCACAATTTACCGTCGGCTTACGCCTTTAAACGTGCCGTCAGAACAATTAGAGCCGATTTATCAGAATATTTTAAATATGCTTTTCACTGCGAAGTAATCGCATGTGAATAATTAACGGGAACAGGTAATTTCCCGGTTTACCATTTCTGGTTCTGCCAGAGATACGGTATCGCTGTGCCTTTAAAACGCCCTCCTCCTTGTTAAGCCATTAACAGGGCGGGCATCGTTCACCCTGGAAAAAGATGATGAAAAAGATAACAACCTCCATCGCCGCATTACTCCTCCTGACAGGGTGTGATAATGCGCAAACATCTGCTCCCCAACGTCCTCTTCCGGAAGTGGGGATTGTCACACTCATGAGCCAGCCGGTGTCCGTCGTCAGTGAACTGACCGGGCGTACCACCGCCGCAATGAGCGCCGAAGTTCGCCCACAGGTGGGCGGCATTATTCAGAAGCGGCTGTTCAACGAAGGCGATACCGTGAAAGCCGGACAAGCGCTGTATCAGATCGATCCCTCCAGCTACCGCGCCGCGTTTGATGAAGCCGCCGCGGCGCTGAAACAGGCGCAAGCGCTGGTGCAGGCCGACTGCCAGAAAGCCCGGCGCTATGCGCAGCTGGTGAAAGACGACGGCGTGTCGCGCCAGGACGCGGAAGACGCGAAATCCACCTGCGCGCAGGACAAGGCCAGCGTCGAGTCAAAGAAAGCCTCGCAGGAGAGCGCGCGCATTAACCTCAACTGGACTACCGTCACCGCGCCGATTGCCGGACGCATCGGCATCTCCTCCGTCACGCCCGGCGCGCTGGTGACCGCTCAGCAGGACACCGCGCTGGCCACCATTCGCGGGCTGGACACCATGTATGTCGATTTAACGCGTTCGAGTGCCGATCTGCTGCGATTACGCAAACAAACCCTCGCCTCGAACAGCGATACGCTCAGCGTCACGTTGCAGCTAGAAGACGGCAGCACCTACAGCGAAAAGGGTCGTCTGGCGCTGACCGAAGTGGCGGTGGATGAATCGACCGGCTCGGTCACCCTGCGCGCCGTCTTCCCGAACCCACAGCATCAGCTTTTGCCGGGGATGTTTGTCCGCGCCAGAGTGGACGAGGGCATCATGGATGACGCGATCCTGGCTCCTCAGCAGGGCATTACCCGCGATGCCAAAGGCAAAGCCACTGCGCTGGTGGTGAACGCCAGCAATAAGGTGGAGCAACGCCAGCTGGAAACGGGTGACACCTACGGCGATAAATGGCTGGTGCTGAGCGGTCTGAAGGCGGGTGACAGGCTGATTGTGGAAGGCACCGACAAAGTCACCGCCGGCCAACAGGTGAAGGCCGAAGAGATGAAATCCAGCGGAGGAAATGCCTGATGTTTTCCCGTTTCTTCGTGCGTCGCCCGGTCTTTGCCTGGGTGATCGCCATTCTTATTATGCTCGCCGGGATACTGGCGATCCGCACGCTGCCGGTTGCGCAGTACCCGGACGTCGCCCCGCCGTCGATCAAGATCTCCGCCACCTACACCGGTGCCTCCGCGCAGACGCTGGAAAACAGCGTGACGCAGGTGATCGAGCAGCAGCTCACCGGGCTGGATAACCTGCTCTACTTCACCTCCACCAGCAGTTCGGACGGCTCGGTGAGCATTACCGTCACCTTTGAACAGGGGACCGACCCGGACACCGCGCAGGTCCAGGTGCAGAACAAAGTCCAGCAGGCGGAATCACGCCTGCCGACTGAAGTACAGCAGTCCGGGATCACCGTCGAGAAATCGCAGAGCAACTTCCTGCTGATCATGGGGGTGTACGACAAAACCGACACCGCCAGCAGCTCGGATATCGCCGACTGGCTGGTCAGTAATATGCAGGATCCGCTGGCGCGTGTGGATGGCGTCGGGAGTCTGCAGGTGTTTGGCGCGGAATACGCGATGCGTATCTGGCTCGACCCGGCGAAGCTGGCGTCCTACTCGCTGATGCCTTCAGATGTACAGAGCGCGATTGAAGCGCAGAACGTGCAGGTTTCCGCCGGTAAAATCGGCGCGCTGCCCTCGTCGAACGCCCAGCAGCTGACCGCCACCGTGCGCGCCCAGTCGCGTCTGCAGACGGTGGATCAGTTTAAAAATATCATCGTCAAGAGCCAGTCTAACGGCGCGGTGGTACACATCAGCGATGTTGCACGCGTGGAGATGGGCAGCGAAGATTACACCTCCACCGCGAAGCTGAACGGCCACCCGGCCGCGGGGATGGCGGTGATGCTTTCACCGGGCGCTAACGCGCTCAATACCGCCACGGCGGTGAAAGAGAAAATCGCCGAGTTCAAAAAGTCGATGCCGGAAGGCTACGACGTGGCCTACCCGAAAGACAGCACCGAGTTCATCAAAATCTCCGTTGAGGATGTCATTCAGACTCTGTTCGAAGCCATTATCCTCGTGGTCGTGGTGATGTACCTGTTCCTGCAAAACATCCGCGCCACGCTGATCCCGGCGCTGGCCGTTCCGGTGGTTCTGCTGGGCACCTTTGGCGTACTGGCGCTGTTCGGCTACTCCATCAACACCCTGACCCTGTTTGCGATGGTGCTGGCGATAGGGCTGCTGGTGGATGATGCCATCGTGGTGGTGGAAAACGTCGAACGTATTATGCGTGACGAAGGGCTACCCGCCCGGGAAGCCACGGAAAAATCGATGGGCGAAATCTCCGGTGCGCTGGTAGCGATTGCGCTGGTGCTCTCTGCGGTGTTCCTGCCGATGGCCTTCTTTGGCGGCTCCACCGGGGTGATTTACCGTCAGTTCTCGGTCACCATTATCTCGGCGATGCTCCTTTCCGTGGTGGTGGCATTAACCCTGACGCCTGCGCTGTGCGGCTCGATTCTGAGCCACACCGCCCCACATAAAAAGGGCTTTTTCGGCGCGTTTAACCGCTTCTACAGCAAGACCGAGCATGGCTATCAGAACAAGGTGCTGCGCGCCCTGCGCCGTTCCGGCGGCATGCTGGTCATCTACGCCCTGCTCTGCGGCGCGATGGGGTTCGCGATGCTGAAACTGCCGGGCAGCTTCCTGCCGACGGAAGACCAGGGCGAAATCATGGTGCAGTACACCCTGCCAGCCGGCGCAACATCGACACGTACCGCCGAAGTCAGCCGCCAGGTGCGCGAATGGTTCCTCACCAAAGAGAAAGCCAACACCAACGTTATCTTCACCATTGAGGGCTTCAGCTTTAGCGGCAGCGGCCAGAACGCCGGGATGGCGTTTGTCTCCCTGAAAAACTGGTCCGAACGTAAGGGGGATGAAAACACCGCTCAGGCCATTGCCCTGCGCGCCACGCAGGAGCTGAGCACCATCCGCGATGCGACCATCTTTGCCATGACGCCACCGGCGGTGGACGGCCTGGGCCAGAGCAACGGCTTTACCTTTGAGCTGATGGCGAGCGGCGGCACCGACCGCGACACGCTGCTCAAGCTGCGTAACCAGCTGATTGGCGAGGCGAATCAGGATGCCTCCCTGCACGCGGTTCGCGCCAACGATCTGCCGCAGATGCCGCAGCTTCAGGTGGATATCGACAACAATAAAGCCGTGTCGCTGGGGCTCTCCCTGAGCGACGTCACCGACACCCTCTCCAGCGCATGGGGCGGCACCTATGTGAACGACTTTATCGATCGCGGCCGCGTGAAGAAGGTCTATATCCAGGGCGACAGCGACTATCGCGCCGTGCCGTCCGATCTCAACAAATGGTATGTACGCGGTAGCGACAGCACCATGACCCCGTTCTCCGCCTTTGCCACCACCCGCTGGGAGTATGGCCCGGAAAGCCTGGTGCGCTACAACGGCTCGGCGGCGTATGAAATTCAGGGCGAGAACGCCAGTGGCGCCAGTTCCGGTACGGCGATGAGCAAAATGGAGCAGCTGGCGAATAATTTGCCGTCCGGCAGCACCTGGGCGTGGAGCGGGTTGTCCTTACAGGAAAAACTGGCGAGCGGCCAGGCCATGAGCCTGTATGCCCTCTCGATCCTGGTGGTGTTCCTGTGTCTGGCGGCGCTGTACGAGAGCTGGTCGGTACCGATTTCCGTCATCCTGGTGATCCCGCTTGGGGTGCTGGGCGCGGCGATTGCCGCCTCCCTGCGCGGCCTGAACAATGATGTCTACTTCCAGGTGGCACTGCTGACCACCATCGGCCTGTCGTCGAAGAACGCCATTCTGATTGTTGAATTTGCCGAGGCGAAAGTCGCCGAAGGCTACTCCCTGACACGTGCGGCGCTGCGTGCTGCCCAGACGCGTCTGCGCCCCATCATCATGACCTCGCTGGCGTTTATTGCAGGCGTGACGCCGCTGGCGATTGCCACCGGTGCAGGGGCCAACAGCCGGGTGGCGATCGGTACCGGCATTATTGGTGGGACGCTGGCCGCCACGCTGCTGGCGATCTTCTTCGTTCCGTTATTCTTTGTACTGGTGAAACGTCTGTTCTCCGGTAAACACAGCAACCGGAGGTCATAATGTTTCGTTTATCTGTTTTCGTGTTAGCGCTGATGAGCGCGGGCTGCGTCTCTTTAGATCCCACGTATCAGCGCCCGGCTGCGCCCGTCCCGGCGACGTTGCCGGGTGCGCACGGCGAAGCCACCGCCGTGGTGAGCCAGTGGCAACAGGTGATGAACGATGCGCGCCTGAAAGGCGTAGTGACGATGGCGCTCAACAGCAACCGCGACCTGCAAAAAGCGATTGCCGATATTGACGCCGCGCGCGCCCAGTACGGCGAAACGCGATCGTCCCTGTTCCCGACGGTGGACGCGGAGCTGAGCCACACCCGCAGCCGCACGCTGGCAAGCGGTGTCGCGACCAGCGATGAGGCCAACGGCACGGTCTCCAGCTTCGAGCTGGATCTGTTTGGCCGCAACCAGAGCCTGTCGCGCGCAGCACGTGAAACCTGGCTTGCCAGTGAATTTACCGCGCAGAACACGCGCCTGACGATGGTCAGCGAACTGACCACCGCCTGGGTGACCCTGGCGGCCGATAACAGCAACCTGGCGCTGGCAAAATCGACGATGGAGAGCGCCGCCAGCTCGCTCAGGATAGTGAAGCGTCAGCAGCAGGTCGGCGTGGCGGCAGCAACGGACGTTAGCGAGGCGATGGCGGTTTACCAGCAGGCGCGAGCCAGCGTGGCGAGCTATCAAACGCAGGTAATGCAGGACAAAAACGCCCTTAATCTGCTGGCGGGTGACACGGTGCCGGACACTCTGCTGCCGGGTACGCTGGAGAGCCTGAGCGATAACGCCATCACGCTGATCCCGGCGGGTGTCAGTTCCAGCGCGCTGCTGCGTCGCCCGGATATTAAGGAGGCGGAGCACAACCTGCTGAGCGCCAACGCCAATATCGGTGCCGCGCGCGCCAACTTCTTCCCGACCATTTCACTGACCGCCAGTGCGGGCGTCGGCAGCGATTCGCTTTCGTCCCTGTTCAGCCACGGGATGAAGGTGTGGTCATTCGCACCGTCCATCACCCTGCCGCTGTTCAGCGGCGGCAACAATCTGGCCCAGCTGCGCTACGCGGAAGCGGAGAAGAAGGGATTGATCGCCACCTACGAGAAAACCATCCAGAGCGCGTTTAAAGACGTGGCCGATGCGCTGGCACGCCGTGAAACGCTCAGCGAGCAGCTTGATGCCCAGCGTGAATACGTTGCGGCCGAGCAAAAAACGCTGGATGTGGCGACCCGCAGCTATCAGGCGGGTGCCGGGGATTATCTGACGGTACTGACCGCGCAGCGGTCGCTGTGGTCGGCGCAGGAATCACTGATATCGCTGCAGCAAACCGACCTGGAAAACCGCATCACGCTGTGGCAGTCGCTGGGGGGTGGGATTGAGTAACGCTTGCGGGGCAATCCGGATATGCGGTGAAGAGAAAATTCATACTTTCGGCTGGCGTCGCTACACTGAATGTAACGATATATTTCTGGGGAAGCATGTGTCTCTTAATGGAGGTTTCGATGAAATCTGCACACCTGGTTTGTCTGCTGGTCTGCCTGCTGTTCGCCGCGTTTGCCCATGCTCAGGAAAAGGACGACCCGGCGCGGGAGGCTCAAATCAAGCAGCAGGTACTCAAAGATGTGAAAAAAGCCTGCACGCCCCAGAAAAAACAGAGCGATAAAGCCTGGCAGGCCATGATTTTATCGTCCGAGGCCAACCAGTTGCTGATTAAAAACGCCATCACGGCCGTGAAGCGTGACAACCTGGAGGCCTACTGGGACGCGGTGAGTCAGGTGGATTGTATGGAGGATTATTGAGGGCTGGAAACGTGCTTCTCGCCGGGTGGCGGCTGCGCCTTACCCGGCCTGCACAACATTTTTAACGCTTACGCACATCCGGAATGATCAAATCCCCGCGCAGCACGTACGACCCGAGCATCTGTGTTTTTTCCGTCAACCAGCTCACGATGCGCGCCGCCATGGCATCCATGGAATACTCAATGGCCGGGATCACCGGAATGCCTGGCAGATGCAGCGATCCGGCAAGGCTGAAGACCATGATGTCCTCCGGCACCGATTTATTAAACGCCTGCAACTGCGGGATCACCCGCTGCGCTTCCTGCTCGTCCGCAACCAGTAATGCGTTGAAATTCAGCGTGCTGGCGTTATTCAGCAGCTCCTGCAGCGCCACGGACGAGGAGGTCGCATCCATAAACACGAGGTTGCGGTTGAAGGGCAGGAAATTTTTTTCCAGCGCATGTTTGTAGCCCAGCAGCACCTGATCGGCAAAGCCGCTACCGTGCGGATGGATCAGGGCAATCTGGCGGCGTCCCTGGCTGGTAAGGTAGTTACAGGCGGTTTCGGCGGCGAAGGCGTGATCGAACTGGATGCTGTTGGGATTTTCTGAGCCCATACAGTCAACCAGGATGACGTTATCCATGTCGATATCCAGTGGAAAACGCGCGCCAATCACCAGAATGTCATCGCAAAGCCCACAGGAGAGCTCTTCCAGGGCGTGCAGCACGTCCGCTTTGCTATGGGCGAAGCGCAGCAGCAGGTGTTTTTGATGCTGGCTGAGCTGTTTTTCCAGCGCGTACAGATAACCGGTCGTCTGGTTAATATTCTCCTGCGCGCAAATCACCCCGATACACCCCGTCGACTGGCTCAGCAGCGACTGCGCAATCACATTGGGCCGGTAGTTCAGTTCATCTACCGCTTTCAGAACGGCCTGACGGCTGGCTTCCTTTACGCCACGCGACCCACTCAACACTCGCGATACCGTGGCTTTCGACACCCCGGCAAGACGTGATACATCATTGATTGTCGACATCTTTTTCCCCTGACAGGCTTACCTCGCGCCTGCAAATTCCATTACCGCTACGGCTCACATTATAGCCAGTAAGGAGTATATCCGTTTCCGTTTCCCATGGAAACCGATTTTCCGTTTCCACTCAAAATGATGTCAAAACAGCCAAATTCTGTGACGCACATCGGGTTAATTAGCCTCATATATAAGGGATCTTGATGGTTGTCACACTTCTGTCTTTTATAAATGGAAACCGGTTTCCATCTGATATCCAATCATTACCGCAATATCTATTTACATTTTGAGGATGGTTGTCGATGTTCAAGATTATGCTCTGCTGCTCTGCCGGGATGTCCACCAGCCTGCTGGTCAGCAAAATGGTCGATGTGGCGAAAGAACGCGGTTTGGCGGTAAAAATTGATGCGTACGGCGTTTCCGAATTTGATACGCAGTTTCCGCAATATCAGGTGGTGCTTCTCGGACCGCAAGTGAAATACATGTTACAGACACTCTCAGACAAGGCGGCCACAAAAGGCATTCCGGTCCAGCCCATCGATATGATGGACTACGGCATGCAGCGTGGCGATAAAGTACTGGACTATGCTCTGTCGCTCATCGAAGCGGCACACTAAAAGGTGTTCACATGAGTTCGTTATATCAATCCATGGTCGCGGTGATTGAGCAGTCAATTACCCCGCTGGCCGCGAAGCTCGGCCAGCAAAAGTATGTGATTGCCATCCGCGACGGCTTTACCGCCGCGCTGCCGTTTATGATCATCGGCTCGTTTATGCTGGTGTTCATCTTCCCGCCGTTCTCGGCGGATACCACCAACAGCTTTGCCCGCGGCTGGCTGGATTTCTCCCAGACTTATCGCGAACAGCTGATGCTGCCGTTTAACCTCAGCATGGGCGTGATGACCTTCTTCATCTCGGTGGGGATCGGGGCGAGCCTGGGGCGTCAGTTTAATCTCGACCCGGTGATGTCCGGCCTGCTGGCCTTTATGGCCTTCCTGCTGGTCGCCGCGCCGTATGCGGACGGTAAGATCTCCACCCAGTACCTGTCTGGTCAGGGGATTTTCACTGCGCTGATCACCGCCATCTACGCCACCCGCGTCTATGCGTGGCTGAAGCAGAACAACGTGACCATTCGTCTGCCGAAGGAAGTCCCGACCGGCGTGGCGCGTTCGTTTGAGATCCTGATCCCGGTGATGGTGGTGATTGGCACCCTGCATCCGCTGAACCTGTTTATCGAGGCGCAGACAGGCATGATCATCCCACAGGCGATTATGCACCTGCTGGAACCGCTGGTCTCTGCGTCTGACTCGCTGCCCGCCATTCTGCTCTCCGTGCTGCTGTGCCAGATCTTCTGGTTCGCCGGTATCCACGGCTCGCTGATTGTCACCGGCATCATGAACCCGTTCTGGATGGCGAACCTGTCGGCAAACCAGGCGGCTCTGGCGGCCGGTGCGGCACTGCCACACGTTTACCTGCAGGGCTTCTGGGATCACTACCTGCTGATTGGCGGCGTAGGCTCCACACTGCCGCTGGCCTTCCTGCTGCTGCGTAGCCGGGTAACGCACTTACGCACCATCGGCAAAATGGGCGTTGTGCCAAGCTTCTTTAACATCAACGAACCGATCCTGTTCGGCGCCCCCATTATCATGAACCCGATGCTGTTTATCCCGTTCGTGTGTGTTCCGCTGGTGAATGCGTGCCTGGCGTACGCGGCAACCAAACTGGGCTGGCTGGCACAGGTGGTATCGTTAACGCCGTGGACCACGCCCGCACCAATTGGCGCCTCATGGGCTGCCAACTGGGCGCTGAGCCCGGTGGTGATGTGTCTCATCTGTATGGTGATGTCAGCGCTGATGTACCTGCCGTTCCTGCGTGCTTACGAGCGTACGTTGATGAAAAACGAAGAGCAGAAAGCTCAGGCAACCGTCGGTACCGCTGAGACCGCAAGCAATTAAGTCAAAGAGGAAGCGTCATGAAATATACATTCCCCGATAATTTCTGGTGGGGCAGCGCAAGCTCTGCTCTCCAGACCGAAGGGACACGAGAGGGTGAAACCACATGGGATTACTGGTTTGCCCGCGAGCCGAACCGTTTTCACAACGGCGTGGGGCCGCAGCATACCTCCACGTTTTATCAGCACTGGAAAACGGACATTCAGCTGTTAAAGCAGCTGAACCACAACAGCTTTCGCACTTCTATAAGCTGGGCGCGCCTGATCCCCGACGGTATCGGTGAAGTGAATCCAAAGGCGGTCGAATTTTATAACCAGGTCATTGATGAGCTGATCGAGCAGGGCATTACGCCATTTATCACCCTGTTCCATTTCGACATGCCGATGGCGATGCAGGAGATTGGCGGCTGGGAAAACCGGGAGGTGGTGGACGCTTACGCCCGCTATGCGCAGATTTGCTTCGACCTGTTTGGCGACCGCGTGCTGCACTGGTTTACCTTCAACGAGCCGATTGTCCCGGTTGAAGGCGGTTATCTGTACGATTTCCACTACCCCAACGTGGTGGATTTCCGTCGGGCGGCCACCGTGGCGTATCACACCGTGCTGGCCCACGCGAAGGCTGTCCAGGCCTACCGCGCCGGACATTACGCAGGTGAGATCGGCATCGTGCTCAACCTGACGCCGTCCTACCCGCGCTCGCAAAACCCGGCGGACGTGAAGGCGGCGCACATTGCGGATCTGATGTTTAACCGCAGCTTCCTGGACCCGGTTCTGCGCGGCGAATACCCGGCCGATCTGGTGGCGCTGCTGAAATCTTACGACCAGCTGCCCGCCTGTAAACCGGAGGACAGTTTCCTGATCGCGGAAGGGAAAATCGACCTGCTCGGCATTAACTATTACCAGCCGCGTCGCGTGAAGTGTCGCGACAGCGCGGTGAACCCGCAGGCGCCGTTTATGCCGGAGTGGTTCTTTGATAACTACGAGATGCCGGGCCGCAAGATGAACCCGTACCGTGGCTGGGAAATTTACGAGCCGGGTATTTACGATATTCTGGTTAATCTGCGCGACAATTACGGCAACCCACGCTGTTTTATTTCTGAAAACGGAATGGGCGTCGAAAATGAACAGCGTTTTATTGAAAATGGCCAAATCAACGATCAATACCGCATCGATTTTATTTCCGGACATTTAGCCTGGCTGCATAAAGGTATTAGCGAAGGGTGTCACTGTCTTGGTTACCATATGTGGACGTTTATTGATAACTGGTCGTGGTGTAATGCGTATAAAAACCGCTATGGCTTTATTCAGCTCGATTTAACTACGCAACAGCGCACCATTAAAAAGAGCGGAGAGTGGTTTGCTGCCACCTCTTTACATAATAGTTTCGAGAAATAGAGAGAAAGACGATGATTGCCTTAGAAGAAGCCGTGATGGAAATCATCGTCAATGCGGGTCAGTCGCGCAGCCTGTGCTTTGAAGCACTGCACGCTGCGCGGCAGGGCAACATTGACGAAGCCAAAAGTCTGCTGCGCGAAGCCGATGGCTACGCGCGCCAGGCGCACAAGATGCAGACCAAACTCATAGAGCAGGATGCGGGTGAAGCCCGTCAGCCGATGACGTTAATTATGGTGCACGCGCAAGATCATTTAATGAATTCATTACTGGCGCGTGAATTATCCGAAGAAATTATTCATTTATATCAGAGATAATCTATGGCGAAATAACGAGTAATACCTCTGTACCTTAAATAGAAATCCACTTGTTCTGATGATAGCGACATACTCTGTCAGATCGGAGCGGGATGGTTATTGTCTGAATAAAATTAAACTATATTGAGATAACCATGACTACCCTAAAAAAACTTCCATTAACCATGGCGGTTATCGCCGCGCTTTGCCCAATTTCTGTACTCGCACAGGAATTTACCCAGGAACAAATCGACGCCATTGTGGCAAAAGCGGTGGATAAAGCCCTCGCGGAGCGTCAGGCCAAAATGGATGCCGCGGTCGCGAAAAAAGCCGACGTGGTGACGGAGCCGCAAAGCGCGGCGCAATCCCCGGATATGGCTATTCCGTTCGGCATTAAATTTACCGGTTATGCCCGTTACGGCGCGCACTTCCAGGCCGCTGACCAGAAATACGTGGCGGTGGACGGTTCCTATAACGGGGCATCAGCCATCGGTCGTCTGGGTAACGAAGGCAACGGCGGTGAATTCCAGCTCTCCAAGGCCTTCAAGGGTGACAACGGCGCCATCTGGGACATCAACGTGATGATCGACCACTGGGGCGATGAAGTTAACCTGAAAAAAGCCTACGCGGGGGTGACCAACATTATGGCCTCCAACCCGAACGCCTACTTCTGGGCCGGTCGTGACTTCCACCAGCGTCCGCAGCAGGGCATCAACGATTACTTCTGGATGAACCATGACGGCCAGGGCGCCGGGGTGAAGAACTTCGACATCGGCGGCGTGCAGTTTGACGTGGCCGCGGTGGCGGCGGTGGAATCCTGTAGCCCGGAAGTCATGGAGGATGAAGCCAACCCGTCACGCATCACCTGTACCGGCGGGTCCGGCACGGGCGACAAAGGTAACTACGCGGCCACCTCTAAAATCCACGGCATGAAAGTCGGTCCGCTGGATCTGGAGCTGTACGCCAACTACGGCTTTGATTCAAAAGCAGTGGAGAGCGATGAGCGTCTGAATGCCTGGCAGGGTGGCGTGGTGCTGAGCCACACCAACGACAGCGGCGTGAACAAGGTGATTGCCCGTTACTCTGATAACGCGGACAACAGCGTGTTCAATAAAACCGAGGATCTGACCACGGTCTATGCCAGCTTCGAAGGGCTGTACAAATTCACCCAGGCCACGCAGGTGGAGTACATCCTCGCCTTCCACGACTACGACAACAGCCGTGATAAGACCGATAACCGTAAGAACTACAACGCCATTGTACGTCCGATGCACTGGTGGAACGACGTCCACTCCACCTGGCTGGAAGCAGGCTGGCAGCATGTGGACTACGACAACGGCGGCGACAACAAGGGCTGGAAGCTGACCCTGTCGCAGAACATGTCTATCGCCATGGGGCCGGAGTTCCGTCCGATGCTGCGCTTCTACGTCACCGGCGGCAAAGTGGATAACGAACGTACCGCCCGCGTGAACAATACCAAAGACGAAACGCTGGACGACTTCAACGTCGGCGCAATGTGGGAGGCGTGGTTCTAAGGTAAAAGCAAAACGGCAACGAGAGTTGCCGTTTTTAGTGTTTGCTCCCTCTCCCCGTGGGAGAGGGCCGGGATGAGGGCACCAGGCCGCACCCCATCATGCTATGCTGTTGACCGAATTAACGACAACATCGCAGGGGAGAACATGGGTTCCACACGTAAAGGGATGCTGAACGTCCTGATCGCCGCCGTTTTATGGGGCAGCTCAGGGGTTTGCGCGCAGTACATCATGGAGAAAAGCCAGATCTCGTCACCGTATCTGACCATGGTTCGCCTGCTGTTTACCGGCCTGATCCTGCTGACGCTTTCCTTCGTTCACGGCGACAAAATTTTCTCGGTCATCAAACATCGCAAAGACGCCCTCAGCCTGCTGTTTTTCTCCCTGGCTGGCGCGCTCACAGTGCAGCTCACCTTCCTGGTGACAATCGAGAAATCCAACGCGGCTACGGCCACCGTGCTGCAGTTTCTGTCTCCGACGATTATCGTGGCGTGGTTTGCGCTGGCGCGGAAAAAGCGGCCGGGTCTGTTTGTGCTTTCCGCGATCCTGACCTCACTGGTGGGGACATTTTTGCTGGTCACCCACGGCGACCCCACTTCACTCTCCATCTCGCCTGCGGCTTTGTTCTTTGGCATTGCCTCGGCCTTTGCCGCGGCGTTTTACACTACGTATCCGTCAACCCTGATCGCCCGTTACGGCACCTTGCCGATTGTCGGCTGGAGTATGTTGATCGCCGGCTTAACGCTGACGCCGTTCTACGCCGGACGCGGCACCGCGTTTGTCATTGACGGCAGCCTGCTGCTGGCGTTTTTCTACCTGGTGGTGATCGGCACGGCGCTGACCTTCAGCCTGTACCTGAAAGGCGCGCAGATGATCGGTGGGCCGAAGGCGAGCATTCTGAGCTGCGCCGAGCCGCTGAGCAGCGCGTTACTGTCGGTGATTTTACTGGGCGTGGCGTTTACCCTGCCGGACTGGCTGGGCACGCTGCTGATCGTGTCGTCGGTGGTGTTGATTTCGATGGATTCGAGAAAACGGGTGAAAGCCCCGGCATAGCCTGTTGCCCTCACCCCAGCCCTCTCCCACGGGAGAGGGAGAAAAGCATTACTTCGTCTTCACTTTCCCTGCCACCAGCAGCGCGGTCAGCAGCATCAGCGTGCCGGAGATGACCAGCGGCGACGTCAGCCCCAGGTGGTCGAGCGCCACGCCGCCCACCGCCGCTCCGCAGGTGTTCGCCAGCTGGATCACCGCCACCTGAATCGACCCGGCTTTTTCAGCCTGATCGGCAAGCGAGCGGGTGATCCACGTCGACCAGCCCACCGGCACCAGCGCAAAGGCAAAGCCCCAGATAATCGCAATCGCCGAGGCAACCCATTTGTCGCTGCCCCACAGAATGAGCACGACGGCACTGACAGCCAGTACCAGCGGGGCGCCAGCAAGCGCCACTTTCAGGGAGCGCTTCAGGAACTGAGACGACAGCGAGGTGCCGACAAAGCTGGCGATACCGAAGCTGAGCAGCACCAGCGTCAGGCCATCCACATCAAAGCCCGCCATGGTCATAAAGACCGGGCGGATATAGGTAAAGAAGGCAAACTGCCCGGCAAAGGCCATGAAGATGGCGGTCATCCCCGCCAGCACGCCGGGGCGCTTAAGCAGACTGAACATGTTCTGTTTGTGGTGCGCCGCTTCTCCCGGCAGGGACGGCAGCGCTTTCCAAACCCACAGAATACAGAGAAAACCCATCACCGCTGCGGCGTTAAAGACGTTACGCCAGCCGATGATTCCCCCAAGGAAACTCCCCAGCGGCGCGGCAATCACCAGCGCGATGGAGACCGCGCCAAAGATAACGGAGAGGGCTT
This sequence comes from Enterobacter cloacae complex sp. 277I4, assembly GCF_050031465.1. Lineage (NCBI taxonomy): Bacteria > Pseudomonadati > Pseudomonadota > Gammaproteobacteria > Enterobacterales > Enterobacteriaceae > Enterobacter > Enterobacter cloacae complex sp. 277I4. Next base: position 45,504 of record NZ_JBLGWC010000001.1, on the reverse strand, counting down.
TCGGCACGGTGCGTGCCGGCACCAGACGCATGGTGAGCGAGGCGGACATTGCCCAGAAACCGCCCAACCCCAGACCCAGACAGGCGCGGCCGAGCAGCAGCAGGGTGAAGCTCTCCGCGAAAGAGACCAGCAGACAGGAGAGCGTCAGGAGCACGCTGAAGAGAATGACCACTTTGCGGCGATCAATCGCGCCAATAACCTGCGTGATAAACAGGCTGGCAAACATCGCCACAAACGCGGTCACGGTAACGGACTGCCCTGCCACGCCTTCGGAAATGCCCAGATCCTGCGCCATCGGCGTCAGCAGGCTGACCGGTAAAAACTCGACGGTAATAAGACAGGCGACGCAGAACGCCACGGAAAAAACCGCCGACCAGTTGGGGCGAGAAACCTCTTTGGTCTGCGGTCTGGTCGTGGGCTGGATATGTTCTGTCATGGTGTCACCTGAGATAAAAACGTGCGGGAAAGTCGCGCAGTTTATCATCAAAAGTGTGACGAATTTAACGTTTCGACAACTTTTCTTGCATCGCCGCCTTTGCCAGCCCGACGATCCACTCCTGATGCCCGTTGATCATCGGGTTCGGTAGGGTACGTGCTAATTCCTCTGCCGGAACGCCTTTCTGCGACTCCTGAGTCAAAATACGGACGCGGTTACCCGGTAAGTCTTCAAACAGCCAGGCGTGGTAGGCATCCAGACGCGCGCTCTCCTCCCCTTCCACCCAGCCGTGCCAGGCGATACGCGCCGCCTCGCCATCGACCGGCGGAACATACTCCGTCACCTGCGCCTCAACCGGAAAGCCAAAGGTGGTGAAGCGGAAGCGGGCGTTGGCGCTCAGTTCCGGACCGCTGCCGTCATGGAAACGAATATCGCTGGCGTTACTGTAATAGCCCGGCCACAGGCTGGTGTCGTTGAGTTGCGCCCAGATCGCTTTCGCGCTCAGTCCGGCGACAATGATTTCATTGGACGCAAAGTTATCGGTAGTGCCTGGCAGGTAATCGTCTGGCCAGATAATGGCGGATTGTTTCATGGTTCACCTCATCGTGAGTGGATGAGGTGATGATGCGCCCGTGAGTGGTATAAATCTAATGATGATGCCTTATACTCATCATCACGGTGCGTGATATCAGTGCAGGTAAAACACACCCTCTTCTGGCAGAAAGAGCTGGTTGTAACGCAGCTGGAAAGCGTTCAGCTCCTGCGGATCCGGCTCCATCTCGCGCATAAAGCCGAGGGCGAGGCGGATTTGCGCATCGGTAATGGGCGCGGCCAGACGGGCTTTACGCAGCATGCGGTGCCAGGTGTGCAGGTTCTCTTCGCTACCGTCGACGATACAGACCTGCCAGATGAGCAGCACCTGGGCAGCGTTTTGCAGATGCGCCTCGTCCGGGCGTTCAAGATAGCGGATAAACTCATTGCCGGGCGTTTTACCGAACTGATCGATCATCGATTCTACCGGCATCGGGGTGATACCCAGCCGTTCGCTCAAGCGTTTGATGGCGCGGCGGGAATCCGAGGTCAGGACACGAAACCCAACCACAAACACCACGGCAAGCGTTGCCAGCATTATCCAGACCATGCGTTCTCCTTTGAATAGCCGCTCATCATAGCGGGAAACGCAGGGTATCGACAGCGGGCACGGCCATAATAGTGAACTGAAAAAAGGTAGAACATCGTCATGAAAACGGATCTGCGCACGCTGGATCTTAACCTGCTGAAAACGCTCGACGCCCTGCTGGATGAACGCAGCGTCACCCGCGCGGCGGCGCGTCTGGCCCTGACCCAGCCGGCGGTCAGCGGCATGCTGAACCGCCTGCGGGATTACTTCGACGACCCGCTGTTTATCCGAGCGCCCCACGGCATCGTACCCACGACGCGTGCGGAAGAGCTGGCCGCGCCGGTGAAGCGCATCCTGGCAGATATCGACCTCCTGCTGCAGCCGGTGGCGTTTGACCCACTGCAGACCACCCTCACCTTCACGCTTGCTGCCACCGATTACGCGCTCCGCGCGATCGCGGTGCCGTTTATCGCGGCACTGAAGGTGCGGGCACCGGCAATACGCGTGCGGGTTATACCTGTCGATTCCGAGCGCATGATGAACCAGCTTGAACGCGGGAACGTTGACGTGGCGCTGATCACGCCCCACACCACGCCAGACGACCTGCACAGCCGGGCGCTTTATGATGAACGGTACGTTTGCATGATGCGTGCCGACCACCCGGACGCGGGCAAACCGCTCTCTCTGGCGCGCTTTTGCGCCCTTGAGCACGTGCTGGTCTCTTATGAGGGTGACAGTTTTCGCGGCGTGACGGATGGCGCGCTGGAAAAAATGGGCCGGACGCGGCACGTAGGGTTATCGGTGAGCAACTTCCTGGTACTGCCGGATGTACTGGCGATAAGCGATATGATCGCCGTGGTACCGTCACGGATAGCGGAAAACCAGACGGGAATGTTTGTCTGCGACACACCGGTTCCGGTGCCGGGTTTCACCAAGTGCATGGCCTGGCACGCAAGAACACACCGTGATCCCGCGCAGATGTGGCTGCGCGGGTTGTTGCTGGAAACCAGTCAGCGCGCCTGAAGCCCTTTCAGCAGTGCCTCGTGGAAGCGTGCAGGATCCTGCATCTGCGGCGCGTGCCCCATGTCGCTGAACTCGACCAGCGCCGCGTGCGGGATGCGTTTCGCCGTCTCCTTCCCCAGCACCGCATAGTTGCCGAGCGTTTTGCGGATCTCAGGCGGGGCGAGATCTTTCCCGATAGCGGTGTTGTCCTTCGTGCCGATCATCAATAATACCGGCATCTTTAGTTCACTAAATTCGTAGATCACCGGCTGGGTGTAAATCATGTCGTAGAGCAGCGCCGAGTTCCAGGCCACACGTTCTTTTCCCGGCCCGTTGTTAAGCCCGGCAAGCATGGTGACCCAACGCTCGTACTCCGGCTTCCACTCTCCGGCGTAGTAGGTATTTTTCTCGTACTGACGAATGCCGTCGGCGCTGACCTTCAGCTCGCGCTGATACCACTGGTCGACCGTAATATGCGGCACACCGCGCGCTTTCCAGTCTTCCAGACCAATTGGGTTGACCATCACCAGCTGCTCCACCTGCTGCGGCCACATCAGCGCGTAGCGGGTCGCCAGCATGCCGCCAGTCGAGTGGCCGATAACCGTCACGCGATCGACGCCGAGCGTTTTCAGCAAGGCGTGGGTGTTATCAGCCAGCTGCTGAAAGGTGTACTGATAGTGCTCCGGTTTGGTGGATTTACAAAAGCCAATCTGGTCGGGAGCAATCACCCGATAACCGCTGGCTGAGAGCGCACGGATAGTGCCGTCCCAGGTACCGGCGCAGAAGTTTTTGCCGTGCATCAGCACCACGGTGCGGCCGTTGGGTTTTTCCGGCTTCACGTCCAGATAAGCCATATCCAGAGAATGTTCCTGGGAGATAAACGTAAAGTGTTTTACCGGCCAGCCGTAGTCGAAACCTTCCAGCTTCTCGCCGTAGGTGGGCGCATCCGTAGCCATTGCGGGGGTTGCCAGCGCCATCAACAACGCCAGGCAGGATAATCGTCGGGTCAACATGCAAGCTCTCCCATAGCAAAAGGAATAAGGCTGCGCGAAAGGCGGCAGCAAAAAAAACTGTAGAGCAAGGAGAGGGGCGAGTGTGTAAAGCGGGGTAAAAACTGGAATTTAAAACAAAAAAGCCCGGCATCACACACCGGGCAAAGAAGTCACCTGCACACTCAGGCTGCTTTTAATTTCTGCACACGATTTTCACGGCGAATTTTACGTTCTTCGAGCACCGCAACCATTGCCATCAGGACGATACAGCCGATGGCGGCGGCATCCAGCGCCGCAAAGGTGCCTGCCCAGCCGGTGAGGCCGAAAATCGGCGTGCCGTCGGCAATCATCCCCAGACCCAGCTTGGCGAAGCTGTCGCCAATCAGGTAGGCGAAGGTGCCTTTAATCCCATCGGCGGCGCCGATCGCTTTTTTCGGTACAAAACCTACCGCCGCTACGCCGATCAACAGCTGCGGACCAAACACCAGGAAGCCGAGCGCAAACAGAGACGCCAGGTAAACGTACTGGTTGCTGGCGTGCTGGTAGACGCCCAGGGTAGCGATAATCAGCGCCAGCGCGACGCAGGCCACCAGCGCACGACGACCGTTGGCGAGGTCAGAGAGCCAGCCCCACAGCAGCGTACCGACCAGCGCACCCACCTCAAACAGGGTGAAGCCCTGAATCGCGACTTCTTTAGAGAGCTTCAGCTCCTGGAAGGCATACACGGTCGACCACTGGTCAATACCGATGCGCACCACGTACAGGAAAATGTTGGAGAAGCAGAGCAGCCAGATCACTTTGTTTTTCAGCACATACTCAACAAAGATCTGCCATTTTGTCATCTCGTTCTCTTCGGTCTCTTTGTCCTCTTCGCTGATCGCCTCGCCAAACAGCTCTTCGGCTTTGCCGAGGCCGTAAGATTCCGGAGAGTCACTGCCGAAACGCAGACCGATAAAGCCGACAATCAGGGCGATAATCGACGGGAAGATAAACATGCCGATGACGTGACCGTCAAACAGGTAGTTAGCACCGAACAGCGCCACGCCTGCTGCCCCCGCCCCGCCGAGGTTGTGGGAGATGTTCCACATGCCAAGGTATGAACCACGCTTACGGCGCGGGGTCCATTTGGTGATGGTGGAGTAGCTGCACGACCCACCGGTACTCTGGAAGAAACCGCTCAGGGCGTAGAAGGCGATCATCAGGAACAGGCTGACGGAGCCCGCGCCCATGCTGGCGCTGAAGCCGAGCATACAGATGGCGGAGAGGATCAGCATAAACGGCAGGAATTGCTTGGTGTTTTTGCCGTCTGCATAGTACGAGACAACGGTTTTGCCCACGCCGTAGGTGATGGAGAAGCCCAGGCCAATCATCCCCAGCTGCGTCATGCTCAGCCCGTAGGTGGAGATCATGTCGTTCTGCGCGATGTTAAAGTTTTTGCGGATCAGGTACATGGTCAGGTAGCCGATAAAGACCACCAGATAGGACTGCATGAACGGTTTGAACCACATTTTGCGCCGCACGTCGAGCGGCAGATCCAGGGTCGGCTTGCGCACCTGATTAAGGAAGGCCAGCATGGTTTGCTCCTGAGCTGATTTTTACCTGCGAATGGCAGGCATTGTAAAAATCAGCCAGGAGAGATGCCTGAGACAGCGTCCAGGTAAAACCGGGAAAATTTCTTAGTTTTGCGCCACTCGGAGTGAAAAGGTGAGGCGCATCACATCACACTGGCTTCACGCGGCGCCTGCGCATGCAAAAACGGCAGCAGCAGCAGGGCCGATATCCCCGCCGCGATGGCGATCACGGCAAAGAAACCGCTCCAGTGCCAGATGTCGATCACCCGCGCCAGCGGCCAGCCGGAGAGGGACGCGCCCAGGTAGGCGAACAACCCGACGAAGCCCGTCGCCGCACCCGCCGCCTCTTTATGCGAGCATTCTGCCGCCGCCATGCCGATCAGCATCTGCGGGCCAAACACGAAGAAGCCGATGGTAAAGAAGCACGCCGCCTGCATCACGTAGCTGGCGAACGGCATCAGCCACAGCGAACCGACGGAGAGTAAGATTCCTGCCGCAAAGATTAGGTTCATTGGGCCACGGTTGCCGTTGAAGAGCTTATCCGAGCCCCAGCCCGCCACCAGCGCGCCGATAAACCCGCCCAGCTCGAACATCGTCACCGCCAAGTTGGCGGTCACCAGGTCCACCCCCAGCGTCTCGGACATGTACAGGTTACCCCAGTCGTTGATGGCCGCGCGCACCACGTAGACCAGCACGTAGCAAAGCGACAGCAGCCAGATATACGGGTTTAACAGCACGTATTTGGTGAGGATCTCTTTGCGCGTCAGCCCCGCCCCCTCAAGCTGTTGCGCCACTTCCATTTCATCGTGCCGCCAGTCGCCCACCGCGGGCAGCCCCACGGTTTGTGGCCTGTCGCGCAGCCGCCAGCAGAGGAACAACCCGGCCAGGATCGCCAGACCACCGGCAATCATCATCCCCGCGCGCCAGCCGTAGTGCAGCGCCGCTGCGCCCACCACCATTGGGATCAGCGCTCCACCGACGTTATGCGCGGTGTTCCAGATAGCCCACCAGCCGCCGCGCTCGTTGCGCGAATACCACGCCGTGAGCAGGCGGGCGCAGACCGGCGCGCCCCAGCCCTGGAAAAAGGCGTTCAACGCCCACAGCAGGGCAAACGCCCAGAGCGAGGTGGAAAAGCCAAACAGAATGTTCACCACGCCGGTGGCGATTAGCCCAAAACCCATAAAATAGCGGGCGTTGGAGCGGTCGCTGACGATGCCGGAGAAGAACTTCGACAGGCCGTAGGTGATGTAGAACAGCGTCGCCAGCAGGCCGATATCGGTGCGCGTCATCACGCCGCTGGCAAGGATTTCCGGCGCGGCGGCGTTGAAACTTTTGCGGGTAAAGTAGAACAACGCGTAGCCGAGCCAGATAGTGATCAGGATATGACGACGCCAGTAGCGGTAGCGGGCGTCGATCTCCGCTTTGTTGCCTATCGGCGCGGCGTTTGCGGGGGTTTTAAACATGATGGCTCCTTAGCGGCAGGCTGACGCTGACGCGCGTCCCGTGGGTGCAGGAGATATTCAGCGTGCCACCCAGCGCCTTCACGCGCTCGCGCATGCCCGCCAGGCCAAACCCCTGCTGCCCCGAGCCCGGCGGCAGGCCGCAGCCGTCGTCCTCAATCACCAGCCTGAGGCTTTCATCCTGCTGCCAGCCCTGCAGCGTCACCGCGCTGGCGTTGGCGTGTTTGACGATATTGTTCAGCCCTTCCTGACAGACGCGGAACAGCGTGACGCGCTGGCCTTCACTCAGCAATGATTCATCAATGCGCCAGTCGAGATGGCTGACAATTCCGCGGCTTTCCAGCTCCATCTCGCGCATCAGGGAGCGCACCGCCTGTTCAAGAGAGAGATCGTCCAGCTGGCGCGGACGCAGCCTGCCCAGCAGGCGACGCACCGAATCGTACACGCCAAGAGAAAGCTGTTCGATATGCGCCCCGCCCTGCTTCACCCCGGCGTTATCCGCCGCCAGGCGCTGAACAATGCCCGCCTGGGTGCGAATGGCGGTAATGGTCTGGCCGATGTCGTCATGCAGTTCGCGCGCCACCTCCTGGCGCACGCTCTCTTCGGTCTCCAGCAGGCGTTCTGCCAGGCGGCGATTGCGCGACAGTTCGGTTTGCAGGGACTGGTTCAGCTCACGCAGGCGCTGAATACCTGCCCCGAGCAGCAGCCCGGTCAGGCTCTGCGCCAGCAGAGAGAGCAGTAAATCGACCGGGTGATCGTGCCAGGTCTGGCTGGCAATCAGCGCGATGGCGTTCATCAGTGTGGCGATCAGCGCCCCCTGCCAGCCGTAATGCCAGGCGAGAGCAATGATCGGCAGCGCCAGACAAAACGGGGTAAAACGGGAAAGCTCAGCAGGCAGGCCAAGCTGCAGCCACAGGCTCACCACAAACAGCAGCAGATACCAGATGAGATGCCGGGCGCGCCAGTTAACCGGCTGGGAGACCAGCGATGGCCCGAGCGGCTGCCAGACAGTGCTGGTGAGATAGTGCCAGAAAACCAGACAGGTGGGTGCCAGCGTCAGGCCGCCGGTCAGGGTCAGCAGCAGGGCGTTAAGCATCTCCTTTTCGCCTACCCACGGCAGGGATTGCAGCAGCGCGGCGGCAATCAGCGCCGCCCCCTGGCGCAGCAGCGTGCGCCAGTCGCGCTGGTGACGATAGCGGGAAATCAACGCAACCGGGAGGAGCGTGAGCAGGCTTCCGGTCATCAATAAGGGCAGATGCGCGAGGGCGACTTCCTGCGACAACCAGATCAGCATCAACCACTCTGCGCCCAACAAAACCGGCCAGTAGCCGCGCGGGCATTGCAACATCAGCCCCAGACGCAGGCCAAAGGGAAACAGCAGCACCGCCAGCTCCGGGCGTTCCACCAGATGCAGGCTGATGCTCCACAGGCAGAACCAGGCGGCAGAGAAGATAAAAAAGCTGGCAACAACGGCGATCAGCCGCGAAATCAGCGGGTTCATTGCCAGCTATCGAACATACGGCGCGCCAGCTCGACGTCGTTGCTGACGCCGAGTTTTTCCATCAGGTTAGCGCGGTGAACGTGCACGGTTTTGGGCGACAAACCCAGTTCGGCGGCAATCTCTTTCACCGCCATCCCCTGAGCGAGTTTTTCTGCCACCTGACGCTCACGCCGGGTAAGCGGATCCTGACGTCCGGCCGCCAGCTTGAGGGCGATATCCGGCGTCAGGTAGCAGCCGCCCGTCGAGACGGTGCGCACAGCGGCGATCAGCTCATCCGGGCTACAGCGTTTTGACAGAAACCCACGCGCACCGGCATTGAGCGCCTGCTCCACCAGCGCCGGGCTGTCATGAACCGAGAGCATGATAATCGCCATCCCTTTCGGTAACTGACTTAGCAGCTCCAGCCCGGAGAGATCTGGCATTGAGATGTCACAGATACAGACCTGTACGCCACGCCCCGGCAGGCCTGCCAGCGCCTCGCGCCCCGAGCCGAACTCTGCCACCACCTGAAAATCTGGTTCGAGGTTTAGAAGCTGGGCAAAGCCGGAGCGAACGATAAGGTGGTCGTCGATGAGAGCGATGGTGGTCATGTCTGTTCCTGCGGTCTGAAAACGCCGGATGGCGCTGCGCTTATCCGGCCTACAAGAGCGAAAGACGCTTACCTTAAGCGATCTATTCGAAGAACACCGCAATTTTGTTAAACATGGTGGGATCGGACTGGTTGCGCGCCACTCTGGTGACGTCTTCCAGCTTGTCGATCTGGGCCATCATCTGCTCCAGACGCTGATCGTCGTTCACCAGTAGCCAGATGCGGCTGTGCTCGCTGCCCTGAATCGGCAGACAGAGAATGCCTTCGACGTTAAACGCGCGGCGGGCAAACAGCCCGCAGACGTGGGTCATGACGCCAGGGTGGTTGCGGACGGTGAGTTCCAGAATGACGTTTTCATGTTGTTTCTGCATGGCTTATTCCCCCACCATCTCAGTATTTGCCGCACCCGGCGGCACCATCGGATACACTTTTTGTTCAGGGTCAATACGGACGTGGATCAGCGCCGGGCCCGGACGAGAGATCGCCGCCTGCAGCACTGCGTGGGCGTCCTCTTCCGCGTTCAGATCGCAGGTATGCAGGCCAAAACCGGCGGCAATTTGCATAAAGTTAATCATCCCCGGATAGGTCGCCGCAAACACTCCCTGCTTGTAGAACAGGCTCTGCTGCTGATGTACCAGCCCCAGCGCCTCGTTGTTCATCAGGATGATTTTAACGTCTAATTGATTTTCGGCCGCGGTGGCCATCTCCTGAATGTTCATCATCAGGCTGCCGTCACCGGAGAAGCAGATCACCTTGCGGTCCGGGTTCGCCAGCGCCGCACCAACTGCCGCAGGCAGACCAAAGCCCATGGTTCCCAGGCCGCCGGAGGTCAGCCACTGACGCGGACGGTTCAGCGGATAGGCCTGGGCGGTCCACATCTGGTGCTGCCCAACGTCGGTGGTAATAATCGCGCTGTCGTCCACGCAGGCGGCCACGGCGTTAATCAGCCCGTAGTGGCTCAGCGGGTCGCCTTCGGTTGGGATCGCGCCCGGGAACTCGCGTTGCAGATCCGCCACCATCTGACGCCAGTCGGCGCGATCAGTTGCGTCCGTTTGCGGGATCAGCTGTGCCAGCACGTCGGCCACGTCCCCCTGAATCGCCACGTGCGGTTGTTTGATTTTACCCAGCTCGGCGCGGTCGATATCCACGTGAATGATTTTTGCGTTCGGACAGAACTGCTCGGTTTTACCAATCGCCCGGTCATCAAAACGCGCGCCCATCACAATCAGCAAATCCGCCTCTTGCAGGATGTAGTTAGTGCTGCGCGCGCCGTGCATGCCCAGCATTCCTAATGACAGCGGGTGTGCTTTGGGCAGCATGCCAAGCGCCATCAGGGTCATGGTGGTAGGCAGGTTGGCTTTTTCAGCGAACTGACGGATTTCATCTGCGGCATTGATTGCCCCGCCGCCCAGATAGAGCACCGGACGTTTCGCGGCGTTGATCATGGCCGCGGCATCGCGCACGCTCTCAGCGCTGAATTCTGGCGCAGGTGCCCGCTCGCCCGGCTCCGGCAGGACGTCGATCTCAATTTCTGCGGTCTGGACATTCTTAGGAATGTCTATCCACACCGGGCCTGGACGACCGGACTGCGCAATGCGGAACGCATCGCTGATAACCTGAGGAAGCTCGGTAATATCGCGAACTAAATAGTTATGTTTGGTGATGGGGATAGAGATGCCGTAGGTATCCACTTCCTGAAACGCATCGGTACCGATCATTGAGGACGGCACCTGGCCGGTAATGCAAATCAGCGGAATGGAGTCGAGACGCGCGTCGGCGATGGCGGTTACCAGGTTGGTCGCCCCCGGACCGCTACAGGCCATACAGACTGCCGGTTTACCCTGCGTACGCGCCATGCCCTGAGCGATAAACCCCGCTCCCTGCTCGTGACGCGCCAGCACGTGGCGGATCTGCGTGCTTTGGCTTAACGCGTCATACAGCGGCAGCACCGTACCGCCCGGAATACCCGCAACCGTGGTAATGCCCTGTCGTTCCAGTAAATGAACAATCAGCTGCGCGCCCGTAAAACGCGTCTTGGTGGATGTTGTGCCCGAACTTGCCATGCTCCAGTCCTTTTATGGGCCGACTTTCCGGGGAGGGGTCCTAAACGAAAAACCCCGCCCGGTTTGCGCCGGCGGGGTTTTGGATTCGTGTGTTGATCCAGTCCCTACGGCGCATTGCCGACGACCACCACCACACGCACGACGACCACTGCGGCTGGTTGCGCAGTTTTTAGTAGGGTCGCGGTGTTCATGGATGCAGTCATGGGGGACCTGTGTTTGGAATCATTGATTGAATTTATACAAACACAGGTTTTCGGGCGTGACAATGGAAATATTTTCATCTGCGCAAAAATGCGTCAGGGATCACGTTTTAGTATGTTGCTCGCTCATTCCAGGCGTCACTATAGATGACATTTCCGTCGCAATGTTTCCAGGTGATTTTCTCATAGCGTATGAGAACCGTTTCGAGGTGTGTTCCGGTGTTGGCACCTGGATACAAATCGGGTGTAATAGAAGTTATTTTTACATTCTCCATAATGATATTAAAATACTCCTGCTCTAAACCAGCCTCATTAATCTGATACATCTTTATGGTGGCTGACTGAAGCGTTCTCCCCGTACTCAACGCCCGAAATAAAAACGGAGTGACACGATCAAATTCCTTCTGGAACATGACGGGCATATGTATGCGCGTGCCCGTCAATTTCCCGGTATTCCCGTCGACCGGGATATTGACATTATGAGTGAACGATTTGAGTTCAATTGCGCCTTCACGCCCTGAAACCAGGCAGGGACCTACCATTGGCGAACCATTTTCATCTGTCAGAAACAAATAAGCCGGATTTGACATACAAACTCCTTTTTATAAAACTCAATCGTACTTATCAAAGCGGCCGAAAATTATCGGATGAACAATAATAAATACGACGATAGCAATGAATGTTAATAATACCCAGTGGTTGGGCACCAGCCAGAGAAACAAAGAGGCGCAAGCAAAAATATAAACGGGGAATAAAACATCTGTAAAAAGAATGGATAGCAGACTCTTAAACATGCTATTTATCCTTTAAGTCGTTATAGATCGCATCAAAATCCTTGTAGAATCCCGTTTGCACTTTCTTAATGATTTCAGCCAGGAATGGTTCAAAAAAGTAGTAAAGCATCTCCAGTTGTGCGGCATAAAGGGTGGCGTAATACTTAGGATCCAACACTTTCAGACGACGGGCAGCAAGAGCGCACTTCTGGTCCGTACCCATCAGCTGCAGAGCCATAACAACATTGGGTACACGGCGCGCAAGCCGTTCGACGACGATCTCTGAAAGTAAGCCGGATTCCGAAAGGGATTTGGCCAGCGTCCATGCTATCGCTAAACGCGCTGCCTTGCTTGCTGGGATGTTTTTAACAAGGCCGGTTACGTTTGAATCCGTCTTGCGAACGCGATTTTTTTCATTCCCATTTTCAGAATCAGTCATAATGCTTTCAAAATAAAGATAGAGCATGTGTGCTATTACATTGCGATAACGGTAAATAGACACAATTGAGAGGTACATCCTTTTTTCTTCTGAGAGTAACTCTTCACACACATCGTGATAGCTGGGGATTAAGCATGATGAATACCAACTAACACGCTCCATTCCTGAGTAAATATCAGAACCGATCCCCTTTAATGCTTTCCATGTCCCAGCAACGCCTTGTTGTCCATAAATAGCTAACTGCCTGTCGCTCTGGAACTTCATCTTCAAGTAATCAGATGCTTGCATAACGTATCCATACTTTTTTTATGGTTATATGGATATACGTTGAAAAACCGGGCAATTCAAATCCGTTAATTTTATTTAAATACTCATTCACGTTAAAAATAAACAGACTTAATTTTATTTAAAAAATCTATATTTAAGGATTATTAACTGAAACATTAATATTTACCTTATTTCTGCCGAGTACGTTGTCAATAAATCAACTGGCATCCCGTTCTGTACAGAAAGCAGAAAACAAAAAACCCCGCCGGAGCGAGGTTTTTTCAGGGTTTTGCGGTTGGTTGCCGCAGAACACACTGTGTTACGTCAACGCACGAAGTATATGCGATCGAAGACGAACGCGCAATTCCGGCACGGATTTTGACGTTTTTGAGTATGGAATGGGTTTCGAATTTTGTCCACAAAATACTGTTCATACATACAGTGTTTATCTATACTGAGGATGTTCGCAGTGAGCGAGGGGGCCGCAGTTCTACCGGCGCAACGAAGTCCTGGCTGAAACGGGTGGTGCCGTCAGTGCCTTAACCCTCTGAAGTGAGCACACTGTGTTACGTCAATCGAGGTGCTGGCAACAGGCGGCGGAAAGGTACGCCAGCATCGTGCTCCTTTTTACCAAAAGGAGACGCGTATGAGCGTAGTGGATATGGTGATACTTATCCTCAAACTCATTGTTGCTGTTCTGCAACTGCTTGATGCTGTCCTGAAATACCTTCGGTGATTCAGGTTCAAGTCGCACCTGAGAGGGGCGGGCAACCGCCCCTCTTTAATAACGAGGGAATGCTATGTCGCGTCTGTTAATTGAACCCATCACGCCGGAAGAGCCCGGGTATATCGCGCTGAAAGCCGAAAGCATCGCGGCGAATTTCAATATGCTGCGCAGGCTGGAAGAGAACTGGCAGCGTGGTGAAAACCGCTTTAACGCGCCGGGTGAAAAGCTGCTGGGTGCCTTTTTAAACGGCAAGCTGGTGGGCGTCTGCGGCCTTAACCGCGATCCGTTCAGCCAGCAGCCGCGTGCCGGACGTATTCGCCATCTTTATGTCAGCGAGAAGTGCCGCGGTCTGGGCATTGGTAAACAGCTGTTAACGGTGGTGATGGCCGATGCCAGCATCTGGTTTGATTTCCTCAATACCCATGCCCCCGATACGGCCTGCGGCTTCTACCGTCGGGCAGGCTTCAGGCTGGTGTCAGACGAGCCACGGGTTACCCATCGTCTCTTTTGCGCGGTGTAGCTGGCTGGCGACATCAGGTCGTGAATGTTACAGTTGAGTGACAATTCACCGCCAAAGACGCCATGACCATCTCCGTTTTCTGTATTTTGCTGTTCGCCGCACTGCTGCATGCCAGCTGGAACGCCATCGTCAAAGCCGGAACGGATAAGCTTTACTCGGCGATCAGCGTTAGCGGCTCCGCCACACTCATTGCGCTGGTTTTATTGCCATTTTCTCCTCAACCCTCCGTAGCCAGCTGGCCATTTTTAGTGGTCTCCTGCGCGCTGCAGGTGGTGTATACGGTACTGGTGGCGAAGACGTATCAGGTCTCAGACATGAGCCAGACCTATCCGCTGATGCGCGGAACAGCCCCACTGCTGGTGGCGCTGATCAGCGTGCTGGTGCTCGGGGATAGCCTCTCCTGGCTCGCCTGGGCGGGCATCGGGGTGATCTGCCTGTCGATCCTCGCGATGGCGATGAATGGCCGATTGCAGTCCCGCAAGGGGATCTGGCTGGCACTGCTGAACGCCTGCTTTATCGCCGGCTATACGCTGGTGGACGGAACGGGCGTACGTTTATCGGATACCGCGCTGGGCTATACGCTGTGGACCTTCTTTATGAACGGCTTCTGCCTGCTGTGCTGGGCAATGGTGGCGCGACGCCGCGAAGCTTCCAGCTACCTGCGTTTGTACTGGAAAAAGGGGTTGCTCGGCGGGGTTGGAACCATGGGCTCGTATGGCCTGGCCTTATGGGCGATGACGCAGGCTCCGCTGGCGGTTGTCGCTGCGCTACGTGAAACCTCCATACTCTTCGGTGCGCTGATCGCATTTGTGCTTTTAAAAGAAAAGGTTGCCGGTCTGCGTATCGCTGCCGCGTTGGGTATTGCAGCCGGTGCGATCCTGCTGCGTCTGGCGTAATTCACTGGCAACATTAGTTGCCGTTCTTGTTTACAAAACCTGCCTTAATCCTCTTCTTCACTCATCATGACAATGCTTAATTTGTCATCTCATTGTGGTAGATTCCTCGTGCATTTATGGGAATGCGTAGTCACTTATTCTTCATTTTTCTCTTTTGGCAAAAGTATTCAGCGACATGAAAAAACAAAGGAACGTTAACTTATTGTTGATGCTGGTGTTACTGGTGGCCGTCGGTCAGATGGCGCAAACCATCTACATTCCGGCGATTGCCGACATGGCAAAGGAACTCAACGTCCGCGAGGGCGCGGTACAAAGCGTGATGGCCGCCTACCTGCTGACCTATGGCGTTTCGCAGCTGTTCTACGGACCATTGTCCGACCGCATTGGCCGCCGTCCGATCATTCTGACCGGCATGTGCATTTTCATGGTCGCGACGGTGATTGCTATTACCACCCATAGCCTGACCGTACTGATTGCCGCCAGCGCACTGCAGGGGGTAGGCACGGGCGTCGGTGGGGTGATGGCGCGTACCTTACCGCGCGATATGTATCAGGGCACGCAACTCCGCCATGCCAACAGCCTGTTGAATATGGGTATTCTGGTCAGCCCGCTGCTGGCACCGCTGATTGGCGGCCTGCTGGACACAATGTGGTCATGGCGCGCCTGCTATGCCTTCCTGCTGGTGCTGTGCGTGATTGTCACCTTCAGCATGGCGCGCTGGATGCCGGAAACCCGTCCCCAGGACGCACCGCGCACGAAGCTTCTCGCCAGCTACAAAACGCTGTTCGGCAACGGGGCTTTTACTTGTTACCTGCTGATGCTGATCGGCGGTCTGGCGGGCATTGCGGTGTTCGAAGCCTGCTCCGGCGTACTGCTGGGAGCGGGGCTTGGCCTGAGCAGCATGGTGGTAAGTATTCTGTTTATCCTGCCGATCCCGGCGGCGTTCTTTGGGGCCTGGTTCGCCGGACGTCAGAACAAACGCTTCTCAACGCTGATGTGGCAGTCTGTTATCAGCTGCCTGCTGGCTGGCCTGATGATGTGGATCCCGGGTCTGTTTGGCATAATGACCGTCTGGACGCTGCTGATCCCGGCGGCGCTGTTCTTCTTCGGCGCGGGGATGCTGTTCCCGCTTGCCACCAGCGGCGCCATGGAGCCGTTCCCGTTCCTCGCGGGTACGGCGGGTGCACTGGTGGGCGGTTTGCAAAACATCGGTTCCGGCGCGCTGGCCTGGCTCTCCGCCATGATGCCGCAAACCGGGCAGGCTAGTTTGGGTTTACTGATGACGCTGATGGGGCTGCTGATTTTGCTGTGCTGGCTGCCGCTGGCGTCGCGTGTTCCCCACCACGAGCAGCCTGTTTAACCGCATGATGGCCCGGCTTCTCGCCGGGCTTTTCACACGCCGGGGCAATCATCGCCTCCAGCAGCGGCTCTGGCGCTGGCCGCCAGGCCCCCTCCTCTCCGTCATAAAACTGGAAATCGGCGTTAATCGCGTAGGGTATTTTCGCCTTTTGCAGCTCGCAGGCCATAAACGTGGCAAAGGCCATTTGCGACGCGGTGGGTGTAAAGCGGTTTGACTCCCCCACGCCCCAGCCCCCGACCCAGCTGACGTGTCCGGTTTTTTGTTGCCAGCGCAGCGCCGTCGCGATGCGATTGTGAATCGCCGCTTTCTCCGCCGCCGTACCGGAGGTCCACGGGTATTTGCCGTTATTTTTCAGCGGCCCCCAGGGGAAGATATGCCACTCCGCCAGCAGAAAGTTTTGGCTGTGCGCAGGCAGCTTGAGGCTGGGGAGATCTTCGGGGGCCGCACGCAGGCGGGGAGCGATGAAGATCATCCGGTCCGCATCAATGCTGTGGATGACCTTAATGGTTTTCTCATACACCCGGTTGAGCGAGGCTGCGTTGTGGTTGAGCTTGTCCGCAGGCTCATAAATCAGGTCAAAGCCCAGCAGCGGCGAACGTTTGCCGAAATAGTGCGCCACGGCAATCCACCAGTCGGTAACCTCTTTTTCGTTATCGGCTTTCGGATCGTTTTTATAGCTGTCCGCCTGATACGCGATAATCGGGATCACGCCGTACTGCTCGCAGGCTTCCACCAGCTTACGCAGGTGGATCAGCCGTGCTTCGGTCGGCTCATCGGCCACGCGAATACGCACATGGCTGATGCCTTTCGCGCGAAAGTCGCGTACCACCAGCGGGTCGAATTCCCGTATCCCGCGCTCGGTGCGCGCCCAGTCCACGTCCATACCCACACCCAGCTTTTGCGCATAAAGCGCAGCCGTCAGCGGCGGCTCGGCGGCTATCGCCCAGCCGGAAGAGAGAAGTAAAGCGGTCGCAATAAGAGGCTTTAACACGGCTTACCCTGGATAAATCAAAAGCATTACCTGTATTTAGCACGCTTTTTTGTATTTGGTGTAGCGCCAAAGCGTAATAATTCTTCAGCCTGCCAGTTCTCTTAGCCAGCCAATAAAGGCGTCAATTTTCGGCCACTGACGGCCGGGAAGCGTTGAGATGTAATAGTGCTGATGGCATTTGAGGGTCTTGTTGCCAAACGGGGCGATAAGCTCGCCCCGCTCAAGGCGCTTTTGCACCAGCCGCTTTCTCCCCATCGCCACGCCCACATGATTCATGGCTGCCACTATCGCTAAATCGGAACGATCGAAGCCAATACCCGATGATGACGGCATATTCATCGCAAAATGCTGCGCCCAGCTGAGCCACTCATCCGTACCGGAATCATTACTCCAGGCCTGACGGTCGTGCAGTAACGTGCAGTGGCTGAGGTTATCGGGGTTTTTCAACAGCGCATGCTCGCGAGCATATGCGGGCGAGCAGACGGGCAAAATCTCCTCGTCCATCAAGAAATGATGAGAAAGGTAGTTTGGCGGCGTATCGTCGAAATAGATGGCCAGATCGATGCCGGTTCGCTGCATATTGACGTA
The DNA here is from genome assembly GCF_050031465.1 of Enterobacter cloacae complex sp. 277I4. NCBI lineage: Bacteria > Pseudomonadati > Pseudomonadota > Gammaproteobacteria > Enterobacterales > Enterobacteriaceae > Enterobacter > Enterobacter cloacae complex sp. 277I4. The sequence continues at coordinate 28,009 of NZ_JBLGWC010000001.1, read as the reverse complement.
CTCATTACCGGTGAGAATGGTGAGAGATATCGACGGATAGCGGCGGGTAAAATCCCCCAGCATGGGGACGAGCCAGCACTGGGCGATTGACGGCCGGGAATACACCGTCAGCGTACCGGACAGCGCCTGGTTTTTAATATCCAGGATCTCCTGATTCAGGGTGTCGAGGGATGATTTTAGGGTCCAGTAAACGCGCTTTCCTTCCTGCGTTAGCTCAACTTTACGGTGCGAGCGGACAAACAGCTGAATGCCCAGCTCCTCTTCCAGCAGGTTGATGCGGTGGCTCACCGCGCTGGGGCTGAGCGACAGTTCCGCCGCCGCCAGCGCGAAGGATTCATGCCGGGCAGCCACTTCAAAAGTGTACATCTTTGACAGTTGCCAGCCATTTAGCAGCCGGTTTCTGACTTCATTCGCATCGGTCATCACAATTCTCACACGTTATTTCTGCGCCCAGCATACCGCCCAGGCATGAATTTATGTGAACCAACAGCGAAATAAGTGCGCTTTTTTGAGTTCAGTCACTCATTTGATCCAATCTAGCTCACCTGAACGGCAATTTTTATCGTTTGTCAGCTCACGCCGTTTTTTCGTCCAATACCCACAGATGACATAAGGGTGAGGTGAGATATGGGATCGCCGGTCTGGGTTGTGGTAACGCTGCTTGTCAGCATTGTGTTGATTGTTTTAACCATCGTAAAACTGAAGTTTCACCCGTTCCTTGCGCTGCTGCTGGCGAGCTTTTTCGTCGGCGCGATGATGGGGATGAGCCCGCTGGATATGGTGAATGCCATTGAAAGCGGGATTGGCGGTACGCTGGGCTTCCTGGCAGCAGTCATCGGCCTGGGTACCATTCTGGGTAAGATGATGGAAGTCTCCGGTGCGGCGGAGCGCATCGGGATCACCCTACAGCGCTGCCGCTGGCTGTCAGCGGACGTAATTATGGTGCTGGTGGGTCTTATCTGCGGTATTACGTTGTTCGTGGAAGTGGGCGTGGTACTGCTGATCCCACTGGCGTTTTCCATCGCCAAAAAGACGAATACGTCGCTGCTTAAGCTTGCCATTCCGCTCTGTACCGCACTGATGGCGGTGCACTGCGTGGTACCGCCGCATCCGGCTGCGTTGTTTGTCACCAACAAATTAGGTGCGGACGTCGGAACGGTGATTGTTTACGGCCTGCTGGTGGGTCTGGTGGCATCTCTGGTTGGTGGCCCGCTGTTCCTGAAACTGCTCGGCAACCGTCTGCCGTATAAACCGGTTCCGGCAGAATTTTCCGACCTGAAGGTGCGGGAGGAGCATACCCTGCCGTCGCTGGGGGCAACGCTGTTTACGGTGCTGCTGCCGATTGTTCTGATGCTGGTGAAGACCCTCGCTGAGCTCAATATGGCGAAGGAAGGCACGCTGTATACCCTGCTGGAGTTTATCGGCAACCCGATCACGGCAATGTTTATCGCTGTATTTGTCGCCTACTACCTGCTGGGGATCCGCCAGCATATGGGCATGGGCGCAATGCTGACCCATACGGAGCACGGCTTTGGCTCTATCGCGAACATATTGTTAATTATTGGTGCCGGTGGCGCGTTCAACGCTATTCTCAAAACCAGCGGGCTGGCAGATTCGCTGGCGCATATTCTCTCGAACCTGCACATGCATCCGATCCTGCTCGCCTGGCTGGTGGCGCTGGTGCTGCATGCCGCTGTAGGCTCCGCTACGGTCGCGATGATGGGGGCGACCGCAATAGTGGCGCCGATGCTGCCGCTCTATCCGAACGTAAGCCCGGAGATCATCACCATTGCCATCGGTTCCGGCGCTATTGGCTGCACGATCGTGACCGATTCGCTCTTCTGGCTGGTCAAGCAATACTGCGGCGCGACCCTGAATGAGACCTTCAAATACTATACGACGGCGACGTTTATCGCCTCGGTGCTTGCACTTGGCGGCACATTCCTGCTTTCTTTCATTATCTGAGCGCGACGAGACATATTATGGAAAACGCAACTATCACTGCTTTAACCGCACAGTTTCCTCTGGTTGAGGATCTGATGGCTCTGAAAGAGACCAGGTGGCTTAACCCGCGAACCACTTCGCTTGCAGAAGGGCTGCCCTATGTCGGGCTGACCAAAGCCGACGTGGACGACGCGCATGCGCGCCTCAACCGCTTCGCGCCGTATCTGGCGAAAGCCTTCCCGGAAACCGCGGCAACGGGCGGGATTATCGAATCTGAGCTGGTTGCTATTCCGGCCATGAAAAAACGGCTGGAGAGAGAATCTGGCAAGGCTCTTCCCGGAACGCTGCTGCTGAAAAAAGACAGTCATCTGCCCATCTCCGGCTCGATTAAAGCGCGTGGCGGCATCTACGAGGTGCTGACCCACGCGGAAAAACTGGCGCTGGAAGCGGGATTGCTGAGCACTGATGATGACTACAGCATCCTGCTGGAACCGCGCTTTAAAGACTTCTTTAGCCAGTACAGCATTGCGGTGGGTTCAACCGGCAACCTGGGAATGTCCATCGGCATCATGAGCGCACGCATCGGCTTTAAGGTGACGGTACATATGTCCGCCGACGCCCGCGAGTGGAAGAAAGCCAAACTGCGCAGCCATGGCGTTACCGTCGTGGAATATGAGCAGGATTATGGCGTGGCGGTGGAACAAGGGCGAAAAGCGGCGGAAAACGACCCGAACTGCTTCTTTATCGACGATGAAAACTCCCGCACCCTGTTCCTGGGCTATGCCGTTGCCGGCGAGCGCCTGAAGGCGCAGTTTGCCGAACAGGGCCGTGTGGTGGATGCAGAGCACCCGCTGTATGTCTATCTGCCGTGCGGCGTTGGCGGGGGTCCTGGCGGTGTGGCGTTTGGTCTGAAGCTGGCGTTTGGCGACAACGTTCACTGCTTCTTTGCCGAGCCCACGCACTCCCCGTGCATGCTGCTGGGGGTTTATACCGGCCTGCACGATGAGATTGCCGTGCAGGATCTGGGTATCGACAACGTGACGGCAGCGGACGGGCTGGCGGTCGGACGCGCGTCGGGCTTCGTCGGCCGCGCGATGGAACGTCTGCTCGACGGGTTCTATACCCTTTCCGATCAAAGCATGTACGACATGCTCGGCTGGCTGGCGCAGGAGGAAGGGATTCGTCTGGAGCCATCGGCGCTGGCGGGCATGGCCGGGCCGCTGCGTGTTCAGGCTGATGCCAACGTCACCCATCTGGTGTGGGCGACCGGCGGCGGCATGGTGCCGGAAGACGAGATGGCGAAGTATCTGGCGAAAGGGAAGTAATTATGCCGAGTGGCGGCTGCGCCTTACCCGGCCTACAGGTGCACAATTTGTTGAATGTGGGTTACCGCAAACAGCAGTGATAGCGACAGCACAGCCAGGGCGATGAGGAACTTATCCCGCACCGCCTTCGGCTGCACAAAATCGTCCTGCGCCACGTCCATCACGTTACGGCTGCGGGTATAGCGCCATAAAATGATGGCCACCAGCGCCAGCACAACCAGTGAGATCCAGAAGGGTAGCCCCGTGCGGTGCCAGTTGTGCTTAATCGCCAGGGCAATCAGCGCGCCATACCCCAGCAGCGTGCGCAGCCACGCCAGCGACGTCCGCTCCGGCTGCAGGCCGGGGTCCGCTTCGCGCCGCGCTTTGCGACTATCCGCCATACACCACCAGCACCATCACCACGCCCGCCACTGTTAGCAAAATCGCACTGATGATCAGTAACCCACGCGTATAGGGCAGATCCTGCTTCAGGCGCATCGCCTTTTCGTTACGCAGCCAGCGCAGATAGCCGTAAATCGCCAGTACGCCCGCAAACAGGCACAGCAACAGCGCCAGCACTTCACGAATCAACGGCGTGGCGAAATCGGGCGCGAGCTGATCAAGACCGACGCCGGCGGCCAGAAAGCCCAGCGCGGTACGGATCCACGCCAGATATGTACGTTCATTGGCCAGCGAGAAGCGGTAGTCCGGGGCTTCACCGAGGCGGGAAATTTTCATGAAGGCTCCTTGTCATGCTGCAGGCAGGCTTCAGCATAGCGTAAATCGGCCAGGACAAGGAGACCGGCATCAGGCGATGCCGGTCAGGAGGGTTAATGCAGCTCTGGCCAGTAATCCTTATTAGCCTCGATCAGGTCATCCAGAATCGCTTTCGCGACCGACGCGCTCGGTACGGTTTTTGACAGGGTGATTGCCTGCCAGAGTTTCTGATACGAGCGTTGTTCCCAGGCATCCACCACCAGTTTTTCCACCGCCACCTGCTGGCTCATCAGCCCTTTCTGGAAGTGCGGGATATCGCCCACGGTGAGAGGCTCCGGCCCGTTATGGCCCACCAGACACGGAATTTCCACCATCGCGTCGGCATCAAAGTTATGAATGGCCCCGTTGTTTGGCACAATCAGCAGCATCCGCTCCTGGGTATTAAAGGCAATCGCCGTCGCCAGATCGACGATGTACGAGGCATGTTCGTCGATCTCCAGCTCCCCGGCAGAGGATTTTCCGGCTTCTATAATCGCCCGGCACGAACTGAATACATGCTTCTCACGGTGATCCATAACTTCATTGGCGCGGGTCCGCTCCGGGTTGGCGTGCGCGACCACGTAGTCCGGGAACAGGTAATACTTCAGATAGGTGTTTGGCATGGTATCTGGATCGAGCGCCTGCACGTCTTTGGCTTTGGCGAAGGTATCGTTCCAGCTCGCTTCGGTATGCGCATCTTCCGAAGGCGGAACATAGCCGTGTTTCGCCACGTATTCGCGCAGTTTCGGCATCAGATCGTTACCGTTCAGATCTTCAATCGATGTCCACCAGCCGAAGTGGTTCAGGCCGTAGTAACGCACGCGCATCTGTTTGCGGTCTTTCAGGCCCACAATCTGCGCCATGCGCCCTTCAATACCGATTGGCATATCGCAGATGTTGAGAATTTTGGCATGCGGACGCAGGCGGCGCGTCGCTTCCGCCACAATCGCCGCCGGGTTGGAGTAGTTCAGCATCCACGCGTTCGGGGAGTACTGCTCCATATAATCCACCAGTTCCAGTACGCCGCCGATTGAGCGCATGCCGTAAGAGATCCCACCCGGGCCGCAGGTTTCCTGACCCAGCACACCGTGACGCAGCGGAATTTTCTCGTCTTTTTCGCGCATCGGGTATTTGCCCACGCGGATGTGCGCCATCACGAAATCCACATCGGTAAACGCCGCTTTTGGATCGGTGGTGTAGCTAAACTCAATCTCCGGTGCCTTTTCCTTAAGGATAATTTTGCACGCCTCGGCGATGGTTTCCTGACGTGCGCCATCGTTGTCATAAAACTTCAGGGCACGCAGCGGGAAACGGTCACGGTTGGCTAACAGCATCAGGACGATACCAGGCGTAAAGGTGCTGCCGCCGCCTGCAATGACAACTGAGAATTTTTTCATGATATAGCCTCTGTCAGGGTGGTTTGTTCATTCGTTAAAGGGGTTTTCATCAGCGATTCCAGCTGGTCTCGCACCTGCGGAACGTGCAGGCCAACGATCACCTGTATGCCGTTGCCGCGTCGCACTACGCCGTGTGCGCCGAGGGCTTTGAACACCTCATCGCTTTGGGTTTGCGCCATGTCGACCAGCGCGATACGCAAGCGGGTGGCGCAGTTGTTGATGCTTTCGATGTTGGCCGCGCCGCCCAGCGCCTGCAGGAATCCGGCGGCTTGGCCGACCTGCTGGCTGGCGGCAGCCGGGGCGGTGGTTTGTCCGCGCGCCGCCTTATAGTCCGCCTTGCTGTAGAGTTTGATTTCACTCTCTTCACGACCCGGGGTTTTGAGGTTCAGACGCTCAATCAGCGTTTTGAAGACCACGAAGTAAAGGCCGGTAAAGCAGACGCCGATGCCGATCTGGGTGAATACCGTTGAAGCGTGGTTATGGAACATGGGGATCCAATTTTGCGGCAGGAACTGGTCCAGCAGGCCACCGCCCATGTTGCCCACCACGCCAAAGGTGTACATCACCGTCGCCATGGTGGCCGCCAGCACGGCGTGAATGGCAAACAGCAGCGGCGAGATAAACAGGAAAGTAAACTCCAGCGGTTCGGTAATCCCCACCAGCACGGCGGTAAGCGTGGCCGGGATCAGCAGGCCCGCGACCTTGACGCGGTTTTCTGGTGAGGCGGTGTACCAGATCGCCAGCGCAATCCCGACCGATCCAAACACCTTAGCGTTACCGTGCAGCGCGAAACCACCTTCCGGGAACAGGGTTTTCAGCGGCAGCGTGCTCTGGCTGAACGCCTGAAGATGCTGCGCCCAGTAGACCTGAATCCCGCCCTCAACGGCGGCCGGGCCAAAGATAAACGGACCGTAGACGAAGTGGTGCAGCCCGGTTGGGATCAGAATGCGTTCCAGGAAGGTATACACCCAGACACCGAGCGCACCGGCGGAGCGTAAGAACGCCTGCAGGGACTCAATGCCCATCTGCACTTTCGGCCAGCCCAGCAGCGTCAGCCAGGCGCAGGGGATCATGACGAAAAACGCGATAATCACCACAAACGAGGTGCCCTGGAAAATGCCCAGGAAAACCGGCAGTGGTTTCTCGAAAAAGCGGTTATGGATCGCAGTGACAATACCGGAAATCGCAATCGCCCCAATAATGCTGGTATCAAGGGTTTTGATCCCGGCAATCATCGCCAGCCCGCTTCCCGCCGTCGGTTCGGCGGAAAAGTCGACGCCAAAGAAGTGGCCCCAGGTCATCCCCATCGCGTTGATGAAGTAGTTCCAGGTCAGGAAGCTGATCAGCACCGCCAGACAGGCGCGGCCCTGCGCCTGTTTCGCCAGACCAATCGGTAAGCCAACGGCAAAAATCAGCGGCATATTGCGGAACACCGCCCAGCCGCCCTCTTCAATGATGTGCACGATCTGCGCGAACAGATTATCAGGAGCCGTTAAGGCTTCGCCCACGAAAAGCGGATTGCGAAGCATGATGGCGATTCCCACCACGATCCCGGCAAAGGGAAACAGCAACACCGGGGTAAACATGGCACCACCAAAACGTTGTATTTGACTGAGCATTTTTAAATCCTCACGTAACAACCTGTAGGGGAGAGAGGCCTTTATGGTTTTGTGCTGGCCTGAGGTGAGCATAAGAACTTACTGATGCGCGAACATGGCGTGCCGCTGCGATTCGTGATCGCATTCATGGTTTTATTTTGACCAATCAGGTCTACTTTTCGACGTAAATATGGACATGTCAGGATGCAATCCACACCCTGATACGGGCAGAGAGGTCTACTGGTGATCTACAAATCCATTGCCGACCGATTACGGCTACGGCTGAATTCATCGGACTACAACATCGGCAGCCCCATTCCGGGTGAGAAAGCGCTGGCGCAGGAGTTTGGCGTGGCGCGCATGACCATTCGCAAGGCGCTGGATCTGCTGGTGAACTGGGGGCTGGTTGAGCGGCGGCACGGCAGCGGGACGTTTGTAGCACGCAAAGATGTGCACCATGAAACCACCAACCTCACCGGGCTGGTGGAGGTACTGCGTCAGCAGGGCAAAGAGGTACAGAGCAAGGTGTTGCAGTTTGAAGTGATGCCCGCCCCGCCCGCCATCGCCAGCCAGCTGCGGATCCAGGTGGATGAGCGGATCTACTTTTCCCGCCGGGTGCGCTACGTGGACGGAAAACCGCTGATGCTGGAGGACAGCTTTATGCCCGTGAAGCTGTTTCGCAACCTCTCGCTGGCGCATCTGGAAGGGTCAAAGTTTGATTACATCGAGAAGGAGTGCGGAATTACAATCAGCGGCAATTACGAGAGCCTGACGCCGGTACTGGCCGATAAACAACTCGCTGGTTACATGAACCTGCCGGAGCAAACGCCGCTGCTGCGCATTACCTCTCTCTCCTACAGCGACAGCGGCGAGTTCCTTAACTATTCCGTGATGTTCCGAAATACCAGTGATTACCAGGTGGACTACCATCTGCGGCGCATCCACCCGGACGACCTGCTAACTCATCCCCCAGAACAGCACCGCCAGTAGCTGCGGGGTGATGATGCGCAGGAACATGACCAGCGGATAGACCGTAGCGTACGACAGCGCCGCCGCGCCGCTGGTGGCGTGCAGGCTATTGGCAAAGGCCAGCGCCGGTGGATCCGTCATTGACCCCGCCAGCATGCCGCACAGCGTCAGATAGTTCATTTTAGCGAACATTCGCGCCAGTATGCCGACCGTCAGCAGCGGGATCGCGGTGATGAAGATGCCGTAGCCGACCCAACTCATCCCTTCCCCCCTGACCAGCGTATCGACAAAATCGCCACCGGATTTTAGCCCGACGACCGCCAGAAACAGCACAATGCCCAGCTCGCGCAGCGCCAGGTTGGCGCTCGGCGGCATAAACCAGTAGAGCTTACCGACACAGCCGATTCGCCCGAGGATCAGCGCTATAATCAGCGGCCCGCCCGCCAGACCCAGCTTGAGGGCCACCGGGAACCCCGGTATATACAGCGGAATGGAGCCAAGCAGCACGCCCAGCCCGATACCGATAAACACCGGCAGCATTTGGACCTGCTGCAGTTTTTGCTGAGCGTTACCGACCATATCCGCCACGGCGTCAATGGACGACGGACGCCCGACCAGGTTAAGAATATCGCCGAACTGCAGGCTGGCTTCCGGGCTGGCGACCAGTTCAACACCGGCGCGATTGAGACGAGAGATAACCACGTCGTAACGTTCTTTTACCTGCAAATCGCGTATTTTCTTGCCCAGAACGTGCTCGTTAGTTACCACCACACGCTCCACGCGCATGTCGGTGCCGCGGGTAGAGAGCGAGGTATCCACTTCCTGACCAATCACCAGCCGCGCGTTGTTTAAATCCCCGGGCTGCCCGACAAGGTGCAGCAGATCGCCTTGCCGGATAATGGTGCCAGGCGCGGGCACCATCAGCATTTCGTCACGTTTCAGGCGCGAGCAGATAATATTGGCGCTGTTCAGGATCGGCACGTCCTGAATCGCCATGTTGTTCAGATTGGGGTTATCGACGCGGATGTTGATGGTTTTGATCGGCATATGGCCGTTGGTGAGCGTGGTTTCGTGGTCCTTCGCCTCTTTGTCGACGTTAATGCGAAAGAGCACCCGAACCAGCCACATGGAGAGCAGAATGCCGCAAATCCCGAACGGATAAGCCATCGCATAGCTCATCCCCATCTGATCGACAATGCCGGGTTCGATACCTAAATCGCGCAGAATTTGCTGGCCCGCCCCCAACGCGGGCGTGTTAGTCACGGCCCCGGAGAAAATGCCCAGCACCACGGGCAGCGGAATTGCAAAGAGTTTATGCAGGATAGCGGTGACCAGCCCGCCCATTACGACGATGCCGAGGGCAAACAGATTGAGGCGTAATCCGGAAACCCGCAATGAGGCGAAAAAGCCCGGCCCGACCTGAATGCCGATGGTATAGACGAAGAGGATCAGGCCGAACTCCTGCGTAAAGTGGAGCATATCGGCGCTGAGAACCAGCCCGAGTTTGTCAGCAAAGTGCCCGACAAAAATGCCGCCAAACAGCACCCCACCGATCCCAAACCCGACGCCACGGATTTTGATGTTGCCAATCCATAATCCAACAATAGCGACCAGGGCCAACACGCTGACGGTTAACGCGATATCACTCATGATCCACTTCCTTGCATAACCTTAGTTATGTTAAGGATTCTCTCAGAGGTGAAGGGCGTTGTATGGGTGATGGCGCACAAAAAAGCCCTGCCGGGGCAGGGCTTTAACTTTTCACCCTCTCCCACAGGGCTGAGGGATCCCCAGTAATATGGTCATGCCACCATGACCATATTACTGTACTCTTTTCCCAGCTTTTTCATCTCGTTAACTATATTCAGCCGTCTCACTTTCCCGGGCTCATGCCGGATGACTTCTTCTGCCAGACTCAGGTATGACAGCACCCGTCTGTGCCTGATGCTGCTTGCCTGATAGTGCCAGTGTAAACACTGCCTTTCTGCCCTGTAACCTGCCAGCCACATCACCAGGCTTGCCATTGCCGCGACCATATTCAGCACTTCCAGTCGCCCTTTTCCCTGACTCCGGCTCAGCCTCAGACCGAACCCGAAGCGTGGACTTTTGTCGTCCCGGAAGTTTTGTTCTATCTGCATTCTGCGGCTGTACAGGGCCATTATCTGGTGCGGCTCCAGTCCCTCTGCATTACTGAACAGCAGCCAGGGCTCCCGCGCGCTACTGCGGTGTTCCCGCTGTGTTTTCGGCATCCCCCCTTTTCCCTGACGCCCTGCGTCAGGGCGCTTATGCAGATAGAACCGGCCGTAACAGGGCGTTCGTGGTTTACGGGACAGGACACCGTAACCCACGCAGACCGGTTGTCCGGTAGCCTCAAGCTCACTGATTTTCATCCATTTTTTATCTCCGTCCAGCCGGAAGCTGATGCAGCCCCTGACCCTGCCGGTGAAGCTCCAGCCCAGCTGGCTGACATGCCGGAACCAGTCTGTCCGGAAGCCTGCATCCGTAATGATGGTGACGGCTTTATCTTTCGGGATGGCATCATGCAGGCGGTCAAGGAAGCGGCACTGTACATCACTGTTCTGCGCCAGCTCTGCGGGGACAACCTCACTCATAAGCGGCAGTGAGCGACCATTACAGACCAGGCTTGCCCGCAGAAGATACCAGTTCCTGTCATGCCAGCCTGTCCAGTCGACAGCAATCACACAGAAGGGCATCAGGGAGGTGATGGTATGTGTGAGCAGGTGCTGAATACGGGGAATATCCCGGTGAAGGGCGGTATTACCCAGGGCACGGTCAACACGTTTAATTTTATTTTTGACGTGCGCTCTGCCGGGAAGAGTGCGACCAAGGCTGGTCAGGGTCAGATCCGCACCGTGCGTGAGGGCAACGGCCATGGAAACAAGGACATTAATCCGGAAGCTGTGAACATCCGGTAAAGACGCGGAGAAAAATTTCTGGCAGACTGTCTGTAAAGGCACGATGAGGTCTCTTCTGATTTGTTAGCGCAACCAGTAGATCACACTTCATCGTGCTTTTCATTTTTCTGGGGAACCCTCAGCCCACAGGGAGAGGGCTGGGGGTGAGGGCACCAGCCCGCACAGCATTAGCTATTCAGCGCCGGCCGCTCGCTAATGGCGATACGCTGTGGCGCGATGGCTTCCGGCACGTTACGGACCAGGTCAATATGCAGCAACCCGTTGGTAAAGGTCGCGCCGGAGACTTCCATATGATCTGCCAGGGTAAAGCTCAGGCTAAACGGCTGAGTCACCAGACCCTGATGCAGCCATTTGGTCTCGGTTTCTTGTTTTTCCGGCGTCCCTTTCACGGTCAGACGCGTGCCTTCGAGCTGGATATCCAGATCGTCCTGGCGGAACCCGGCCAGCGCCAGCGTGATGCGATAGTGGTTATCGTCGCTTTTTTCGATGTTGTACGGCGGAAACGTCTGGTGCTCAGTGGTGCTCTGCAGGGCGTTAGCCAGTTTGTCAAAACCAATCCACTGACGCAGCAGGGGGGATAAATCGTAGTTACGCATACTAAATCTCCTTCTGAGAAGCGAGTTCGGCACAGTTTATTTTTGTGCACAGTTGTTCCTGCAAATCCTTGTGGATTCGCATATGCTCCCGGTTCGGCAAGCAATTCTGAGTGGGCCGCTGACGCGACCCGCGGCATTAATTAATTTCGATACGGCGCGGTTTTTTCTCTTCCGGAATCACACGTTCCAGCTCGATAAACAGCAGACCGTTGACCAGATTCGCGCCTTTAACGTGAATGTTCTCCGCTAACTGGAACTTGCGTTCAAAGTTGCGCTCGGCGATGCCCTGGTAAAGGTAGGTACGTTCTTTCTGCTCGGCCGTATGTGAACCTTTCACCACCAGCAGGTTGTCCTGCGCGGTGATCTCCAGTTCGCTCTCTGCAAAACCGGCGACAGCAATGGCAATGCGGTAGTGGTTTTCATCAACCAGCTCAACATTGTATGGAGGGTAGCCGTTGCTCTGGCTTTGGTTATTTTCTAAATGATTAAACAGGCGGTCAAAACCAATTGCAGAACGGTATAGCGGGGAAAGATCGAAGTTACGCATAAATAAAAGCTCCTGAAATCAGCGAGAAATTTTAGCCTTCCACCATGGACAGGCCATTGCGCCCCCGAACACCCATCAGGCGTGCTCGTTATCGGGTTACATTCTTAAAATGGGTCTGGAAACGGTGTTTTCAACCGCGACGTTCGCACTTTTTTTTGCACTTTTGAGCTTCTCGCTTAGACTGGGACAACAGCACAAAGGGTTAAATTGCGATGGCTGCCACAGTGCGGGGTTATTGGGCTATTCATTTTCAACAAGGCTCGCTATAACCCAGAGTTGCAGGTCTATGCAGTGCCATTAACGATGACTGAGTGATGATGAAAAATGTTCTGATTAAGCTGACGACGTTCAGCGGGGTGGTTTTACTTTGCGGGTGTTCGAGCGTGATGTCTCACACCGGCGGTAAAGAAGGAACATATCCGGGGACGCGCGCCAGCGCGGCGATGATCTCCGATGATGACACGAACTGGGGCACCAAATCCCTGGTGATCCTCGATATGCCGTTCACGGCAGTGGCCGATACGCTTTTGCTGCCCTGGGATATGTTCCGCACGGACAGCTCCGTACGCTCGCGCGTTGAGAAAAGCGAGCAGCAAAATCTGGCAACCAACGCCGTTATCCCGCCCGCCGAGATGCCGCGACGCTAATCCTGTACGGTTTCCGTTAGCCACAGCTGGCGGAAACCCTCTTTCTCCTCCATCCATGCAATAGCGCGCCCGTCCGGGGAAAAGACGACCGCATCGGCAGACGGCGGATTGCCGTGATCGGACGTCAAAAACGTGACCTCTCCGGTCTGCGCATCGCAGCAGGCGATACGATTTTCCAGCACAAATCCCAGACTGTCGCCCGAAGGATGCCAGTTGAATGCCGACTGGATACCGCTTTCGGTATGCGTTAACTGACGCGGCTCGCCCCCCTCCGGTGAGACCAGCCACAGCTGGACAATGCCGTTATCATCACGCATCAGAAAAGCAATCTGCGTACCCTGCGGGTTGCTGCGCACCCAGTGGCGCGGCACGTTCACCAGCCCCGGATACACCTTTTGATGGGTAAAGGTCAGACGGCGCTGCAGCACGCCAGCAGGCGGTGCTGGCATCGTCTCTGGCGTGCCCTGCAATGGCGCATCGCCTGCCTGTTTCCAGCCCTGCTCGTCTTTGGGCAGATCGACAATAAACAGTTCAGGCACTTTTTCGCCTTTCACAGACAGGGTATCGCCAATAAACGCCAGCCTGCCGTTGCCCACCCAGCCCTCTTCATAGGCGCGGTTGATCTCATCGCTGCCCGGCTGTGGGTTCGGCGTCGTGCGGCTTACCAGCACGCTCCAGAAGGTGCCCGGATATTCATGAGGATGGTTGCCCTGCGGGATGACCGGGCCAAAGGGTGCGGCGACGCCAACGTTACGTAAATCGAGCTTTGGATCGCGCTCATGCAACACATGGTCGTTATAGGTGAAGCTGACGAACTGCCCGTTCGGGCTAAAGACGTGTACATGGCTACCGCCACGGAGTGCGCCTGCGGTATAGGGCGCGGTGATATCCATGGCATCGAGGTTGCTCGCCTGGCCGTTATGGACAATCACGCCCTGGCGATGGTGAAAATCGTATTGCCAGTCTGCATCCGGGTTTTTCGGGCCGTGGATAAAGACGTATTTGTCTTGTGCAGGATGAACGGTCACCACCCCGACATGCGCGCCGTGCGTGGCACGATAAATCACCTCAACCTCGCCCGTACCGACGTTTACCCGCTCTATGGTTTCGCCGGTGAACGATGCCCCGGACGGGCGCACATCGTAGACCAGCCACTGGCTGTCCGGTGTCCAGGTATTGGTATTGGTGAGCTGGTGGTTGCGGGAAGCAAAGGTGATTTGTTTCATGGGATACCCTGATGCGCAGTTATCGCATCAGGGTAAAACATCCGCAGGGATTAGCCTACTCGTTTCACGTCGCCGACCAGCAGGATGTAGGAGAGCGCGCCAATCAACGCCACGGCAGAGATGTAGACCAGGGCCGGGCCAAAGCCGTAGTCCTGCGCCAGGTAGCCGATGACCAGCGGCACAGTGATCCCGCCGAGTCCACCGACGAAGTTGAACACACCACCGGTCAGGCCAATCAGACGCATCGGCGCCAGAGACGACACCAGCGACCAGGTGATAGAGGCAAAACCGTTGCCGAAGAACGCGAGCGCCATCAGGGTCATAATCCACACCGGATCGTTGGTGTAGTTGGCGCCCATGATACAGGTTGAGATCAGCAGCCCGCAGATAATCGGCGTTTTACGCGCAACACCTAATGAGACGCCTTTTTTGACCAGCTTATCCGCCAGCCAGCCCGAGAGCAGCACGCCAAAGAATGCGGCAAGGAACGGTACGGTGGTCATAAAGCCCGCTTTCAGCGCGGTAATCCCCTTTTCCTGGGTGAGGTAATTCGGGAACCAGGTCAGGAAGAACCACAGCGTCGACGTAACCGCAAACTGACCGAGATAAACCCCCACCAGCTTACGATGGAAGACCAGCTTCCAGTCCGCGCGGGTCAGCGGTTGACGCGCCTCTTTTTTCACTGGCGCATCGCCGTCTACCAGGCCGCCACCGTCGCGGATGTAGTCCAGTTCCGCTTTGGTGATATTTTTTGTCAGACGCGGCGGTTGATAGACCTTGAACCAGATCAGGGACCAGATAATGCCGATCCCACCGGTGACGATAAACACCCAGTGCCAGCTTAGCAGCTCCTGGATCCAGATTAACAGCGGGGTCAGGAACGCCAGGCCGACAAACTGCCCGGAGGTGTAAAAGCCCACCGCAGAGGCACGTTCATGCTCCGGGAACCAACTGGTGACCATACGGTTGTTGGTGGGGAACGCGGGTGCCTCGAAAACGCCGGTGATAGCACGCAGGCCAATCAGTGACATCAGCCCGGTCGCGAAGCCCTGGAACAGGGTCGCCACGGACCAGCCTAAAATGGCGATGAAGTAGGTCAGACGCGACCCCACGCGGTCGAGGAACCAGCCGCCGGGGATCTGGCAGAGCGTATAGAGCCAGGCAAACGCCGAGAAGACGTAGCCCATTTCCGCCTTGGTGATCCCAAACTCTTCCTGAATATGGGCCGAGGCCACGGCAAGGTTGGCGCGGTCAACATAGCAAATGACCACGGTAATAAAGATCATGATTAGCGTCAGGTAGCGGCGACGCCCGGTCTTTGTAGCAGTAACTGGAATATCCATCGCAATCTGTCTCCAGATTTTGGGCATAGCGAAGCCGCTCACCATGCCCTGTAATTTACAGAGGGTTATATTTTTGTATGTACGTTTTTATTGCCCGGTGTCGCTTCGCTTACCGGGCCTACGAGAGAGTAGGCCGGATAAGCGTAGCGCCATCCGGCGATTTACCACTCGGCTACGGAGCCATCTTCATGACGCCACAGCGGGTTACGCCAGTCCGGCGCATTTTTACTGAGCTCAATGACTTTGGCTTCGTCAATGTCTACGCCAAGGCCCGGCTTCATTAATGGTTTGAAGAAACCGCCTTCCATGCTGAAGTCTTCTTTGTTTTTCACAAAGTCGAGCAATTCCGCGCCCTTGTTATAGTGAATACCCATGCTCTGTTCCTGGAACACGGCATTGCGGGAGACAAAATCCACGTGCAGGCAGGCCGCCAGCGCGACGGGCCCCAGCGGACAGTGCGGTGCCAGCGCCACATCGTAGGCTTCTGCCATCCCGGCAATTTTGTAGCATTCGGTGATACCGCCCGCATGGGAGAGATCCGGTTGCAGGATCGCAATACCGCCCGCCTCCAGCACACGTTTGAACTCGAAGCGCGAGAACATACGCTCACCTGCGGCGATAGGAATATGGGTCTGTTCAGCCAGTTTTGGATAGTATTCCGCCTGCTCGGCCAGGACGGGCTCTTCAATAAACAGCGGACGATAGGGCTCCAGCTCTTTAATCAGCACTTTGGCCATTGGCGCACTGACGCGTCCGTGGAAGTCCAGACCAAACTCAATCTCGTTACCGAAAGCTTCACGGATTTGCGCCACGGTATTCACCGCCCGGTCCACCGCGCGCGAGTTGTCAATCACGCCCATCTCTTCACAGCCGTTAAGCTTAAAAGTATCGAAGCCGATATTGCGCAGCTGCGTAATGCCGTCGATCACTTCCGCAGGGCGGTCGCCACCCACCCAGCTGTAGGCTTTGATTTTGTCGCGTACCAGGCCTCCCATCAGCTGCCAGACCGGGGCATTCAGCACTTTGCCTTTGATATCCCACAGCGCCTGGTCAATACCGGCGATGGCGCTCATCAGGATTGGGCCACCGCGATAAAAGCCCGCCCGGTACATCACCTGCCACAGGTCGTTAATGCGTGCCGGATCCTGACCAATCAGGTATTCCCCCAGTTCATGCACCGCGGCCTCCACGGTGCGTGCGCGCCCTTCTATCACCGGTTCACCCCAGCCAACCACGCCTTCATCGGTTTCGATTTTCAGGAACATCCAGCGCGGGGGTAAACGGTACGTGGTGAGTTTGGTTATTTTCATTGCACTGCCTCTCGATACGCTTTCACAAATGCTGCCGCCTGCTGCGCGGTACGCTCAACGGACTGTCCGGCGCGATAGAGATCGCTGCCCAGCCCCGCGCCCACACAACCGGCGTTAATCCACTGCGCCAGGTTTTCTGGCGTCACGCCGCCCACGGCAAAGACCGGCACGCTGGCGGGCAAGACCGCTTTCAGTGCTTTGATATAGTCAGGACCAAAGGCCGAAGAGGGGAAAATTTTGAGCGACTGCGCACCCGCCTCGAGGGCGGTAAAGGCTTCGGTTGCCGTCGCGCATCCTGGACACACGGTCATTCCATGGCTCACCGCGCGGCGGATCACCTCGGGGTTGATGTTGGGGGTGACGATGAGCTTGCAGCCCATCTTTGCCAGCCTCTCCACCTGCTCCGGCTGCAAGACGGTTCCTGCGCCAATCAGCGCTTTATCACCAAAGGCCTCTACCACTGTCGGAATACTTTTTTCCCATTCGGGGGAGTTGAGCGGGATTTCCACCGCGTCGAATCCGGCGTCGATCACGGCACCGACGTGCGCCAGCGCCTCGTCGGGGGTAATGCCGCGCAAGATTGCGATAAGGGGAAGACTAGTTTGCCACTGCATGAGCGATGCTCCTTATTCCTGCCTGAAATGCCGTGTCGCCGGATACCGTTGATACTTCACGGCCAATCGCGCGAAACGCCTGCTCGTAGCGCGACGTCAGCGCTGCACCAGCGACAATCGTGACAGCCTGCTCGCACCCGACGAACTCACGCATGCTGGCGACTTCTGCGCCAATCAGCAGGCCAGAAAGAAACTCGCTGACCTGCTCGCGCGGGAGATTTCCCAGCACGTGCGAGGCGCGAACCTCAAAAAGTTGCGGCAAAACATCAGGAAAAGCGATCCCACGAGCAAGGCCAGCAGCAAACGCCTCCGGCGACGGAACCTGCTCCGGTAAACCGGCCCCCAACAGCGAATGATTAAGCAGCAAATGGTGCAATTCGCCGGTCATTACGGTGCGAAAATCGTGGATATGCTCTGCATCTGACTGGACCCACTTGCAGTGCGTGCCGGGCATGACGTAGACAGAAGAAGGAGAAAGCGTGCGCGCACCGAGCAGCTGTGTCTCTTCACCGCGCATCACGTTATGGTTATCGTCGCGCGAGACGCACAAACCGGGAACAATCAAGATATTGTCGCCAACGGACGTTAACTGCTTGCCAATGGCGGAGAAAGAGACAGGAACAGGCAGATAAGGCGCGATTTTCCAGCCCACGTTGCTGCCCACCATCCCCGCCATCACCACGGGCGTGGCGCTGTCGCGCCAGTTTTGTGTGACCTCTGCTAACACCGCCTCGGGGGATTTTCCGTTCAGACGCGTCACGCCTGCTTCTGATTGCCTGCTCTCCAGGCACTGCTCGCCCTGGTACAGCCAGGCGCGCAGATTGGTCGATCCCCAGTCAATTGCGATGTAGCGTGATGTCATGTGATTTCCTTCAGCCTTCGTGTTGAGCTGGCAATCATGGTGAGCGCCGCCTGCTCTGCCGCATCGCCGTCCTGATGCCGTATCGCATCGAACAGCGCTTTATGTTCCTGGAGCGTTTTTGGCATATTGGCCTCATCACCCATCCAGGTACGTTCAAATACTGCTCGCTGTAGCGAGCTGATCGCCACGCTAAGCTGCTGTAAGACCGGGTTATGCACCGACTGCAGTACCGCCTCGTGGTAGCGAATATCCGCCTCGTTAAATGCCTCACGGTTCTGGTTATTGGCGATCATGTCGTTCAGCGCCGACTCAATCTGCGCCAGGTCACCTGAGGTGGCGCGCTCTGCCGCCCAGCGGGCGATAGCCGGTTCTACCAGGTTTCGTACCTCGCTCATGGCGCCAATCAGCCGCGGGTCGTAATCGTTTTCCAGTACCCACTGCAGAACATCGGTATCGAGGTAGTTCCACTGGTTGCGCGGGGCAACAAACGCGCCGCGATAGCGTTTCATTTCAATCAGCCGCTTCGCCATCAGCGAACGGAACACTTCCCGGATGATGTTGCGGGAGGTTTCAAACTCCTCACACAGTTCTGCCTCTGCCGGCAGCGGCGAGCCGGGAACATATTTGCCACCCACAATCTGTGTACCCAGCGTGATGACAATGCGATCGGTTTTATTGAGAGTCATGGAGAGTCCTTGTGCTCTGTAAGTCCATCACTACTTTACCGCGACCGCTGAATTTCGCCTCACTTTTGCAGTACAAACGTGAGGCCTTTCGCCTTTGCTGTGGTGACAATGTAGTACAATCAATTAATGTTGTACTACAATCCAGATCACAAAAAGAACAATTCAATAAACTCAGGGCCAAAAAAAGCCCCGGTTGATAACCGAGGCTGATGATTAAGGGCGACTGTTAGGAGAGGACAAATTTCTCAATCGCGTAAGCCACGCCGTCTTCCAGGTTAGATTTGGTGACGAAGTTCGCCACTTCTTTCACTGACGGGATGGCGTTTTCCATCGCCACGCCCATACCCGCGTATTCAATCATTGCGATGTCGTTTTCCTGATCGCCCAGGGCCATGATCTCTTCAGGCTTAATGCCCAGCGCGTCGGCAAGCGACTTCACGCCGGTGCCCTTATTGACGCGTTTATCGAGGATTTCGAGGAAGTACGGCGCGCTTTTCAGCACGGTGTATTTCTCTTTGACCTCCGCCGGGATGCGCGCAATGGCTTTATCGAGGACCTCAGGCTCATCGATCATCATCACTTTCAGGAACTGAGTGTTCGGATCCATTTTTTCTGCTTCACAGAACACCAGCGGAATGGTGGCGACATATGATTCGTGCACGGTGTAATAGCTGATGTCGCGGTTAGCGGTGTAGAGCGTTGTACGATCGAGCGCGTGGAAGTGAGACCCGACTTCACGGGACAGTTTTTCCAGGAACAGATAGTCATCGTAATTCAGCGCGGTTTGCGCAACCGTGCTGCCGTCCGCCGCTTTCTGCACCAGCGCGCCGTTATAGGTGATGCAGTAATCGCCCGGCTGATTCATGTGTAGCTCTTTGAGGTAGCTGTGCACGCCCGCATACGGACGCCCGGTGGTCAGTACCACATTCACGCCCTTTGCGCGCGCCGCGGCGATTGCGTTTTTAACGGCTGGAGAGATAGTGTGGTCTGGCAGCAGCAACGTGCCGTCCATATCGATTGCAATGAGTTTGATAGCCATGAGGTCCCCGGGATAAATGAGTGCTACCTCATGCTAACGCGATTAAGCACACAAAAATAGAGCTACATTGCGCAACAGAAAACCCCTTTTTCCGCAATCCCGGGGAACGTTGACTCACTCGCGGGTGAGGACGATTTTACCAAACGCGCCGCGATCGAGGTGTTCCAGCGCCTGCTCCAGCTGGTCAAAACGGTAGCGCTGCTCAATGACCGGTTTCAGCCCTGTCACCTCCACGGCGCGGACAAACTCTTCCAGCGCACGGCGATGCCCGACACCAATCCCCTGAATAACCGGGGATTTCAGCAACAACTCACCCGCTGATAGCGTAATCTCGCTCCCGGCCAGCACGCCAATCACCGAGATGCGTCCATGAACGGCAACGGCACGCAGGGAGTGCTGCAAGTTTTCTCCCCCCACGGTTTCAATAATGTGGTCAATGCCGCGATCCTGAGTCAGCGTTAAAAGCGCTTCAGCCCAGTCGCCTTTCAGCCGGTTGATACCCCGATCGGCTCCCAGTTTTTTGGCCCGCGCCAGCTTTTCATCACTCCCCGAGGTCACGTAAACCTCTGCACCGAGTGCTTTTGCAATTTGCAGTGCGAAAATCGCCACCCCGCCGGTGCCTTGTACCAGCACCGATTGTCCGGCTCGCAAGTTCCCGCGCTCCACCAGCGCAAACCAGGCGGTTAGCCCTGCACAAGGTAATGTGCTGGCCTCAACGTCATCCAGGGTTTCCGGAGCGGCCACCAGCCCGTTTTCATTCACGATCACGTACTCAGCCAGCATCCCCGGGAAGTACCCTCCGCTCGTTTTATAGGGCAAATGACGGGCATCCGCCTGCGGCCTGCCGTCGATCCACTCCGGGAAGAACGTCGAGATGACGCGAGCGCCGGGTTGAAAACGCGTCACGCCTTCACCAATGCTGTCCACCACGCCGGCCATGTCAGACGCCGGTGTGAACGGGAAGGAAAGCGGGATCGGCATCATGCCTTCAATCACCATTTTATCGCGATAGTTGAGCGCAACGGCATTCACCCGCACGCGCACTTCGCCTGGACCTGGCTTCGGAACAGGTTCCTGGGTGAGTTTAAGATTCTCCCGTCCGAGAGCGTTCATTGACCAGCGTTGCATTGTCTCTGCCATTGTTTTTCTCCTGCCGTTAAATAAGCTTCAGTATCGACAGTCTACCGTTGACTCCTTGTTGCCAGTGGCGATAACTTTTCCCACTATTGACGCCATAATGGAAACAATCCATGACCAGTACGCTGAAGGATATTCCCGTTTTCGTGGCCGCCGTGGAGGCGGGCAGTTTTGCGCAGGCCGCGATCCGCCTGCATTTGTCGCGCTCCGCGGTGGGAAAAAGCATCGCTCGACTGGAAGAGCGGCTGGGAGTCCGTCTGTTTCACCGCACCACCCGCAGCCAAAGCCTGACCGATAACGGGGCGCTTTTTTACGAGCGCTGCCTGCGTGCGCTGGAGGAGATTAGGGGCGCGGAGTCGCTGCTGGAAACGGGGAAGCAGCAGGTCAGCGGCCGCCTGCGTGTGGCCATGCCGGTGCTGTTTGGTCGCCAGTGCGTCGCGCCACTGCTGATAGAACTGGCGCAGGAACATCCCGGTCTTGAACTGGAAATGTCATTCAGCGACCGCGTGGTGGATCTCGTAGAGGAAGGGTTTGATATGGCGGTGCGCAACGGCACGCTGCAGGACAGTAGCGTTCTGGTCGCCAGAAGGCTGGGAGAACACCGCATGGTGCTCTGTGCTGCGCCAGAATATCTGCAAAAAAGCGGTCAGCCAGACACCGTTGCTGATTTACCCCACCATACTGCCATTAACTATCTGCGAGCAGGCAGAGTGTTACCCTGGCAGCTAATGGATAACGAAGGGAGATCGCACACCTTTACTCCCCGCTCATCCCTCAATATGGATGATTTACAGGCGATTTGCGACGCAGCGCTGGCAGGATACGGCATTGCATGGTTGCCCTGCTGGATGGCCCGCAGAGAAATACAGCAGGGGAAACTCATCCCGCTTTTAAAGCAGGCGCCGGACGTACGCTTCGACGTTCATGCAGTCTGGCAACAGACGCCGCATCTGCCACTCAGAGTCAGAATTGCCATCGATACGCTTGCCAGCCGTTTACCGTCAGTGCTGTCGCTGGATATGCCTGCGCCCAAAAAAAAGCCGCGCTAAATGCGCGGCCTGAGTCGTGCTGTATAACAACGATTAAATATCGATATTCGCCGCTTTCAGTGCGTTCTCTTCGATGAAGGCACGACGAGGTTCAACCGCATCGCCCATCAGGGTCGTGAACAGCTGGTCGGCAGCAATCGCGTCTTTAACGGTAACGCGCAGCATGCGACGGCTTTCCGGATCCATGGTGGTTTCCCACAGCTGATCCGGGTTCATTTCGCCCAGACCTTTATAACGCTGGATTGAGAGGCCGCGACGGGACTCTTTCACCAGCCATTCCAGCGCCTGTTCGAAGCTGGCCACCGGCTGACGACGTTCACCACGTTCGATGAACGCATCGTCTTCAATCAGACCACGCAGCTTCTCGCCGAGAGTGCAGATACGACGGTATTCCGGGCCGGTCACAAACTCGTGCTCCAGCGGGTAATCGGTATCGACGCCGTGGGTACGCACGCGAATAATCGGCTCAAACTGCTGCGCCGCGTTCTGCTGAACGTCGAATTTCCACTGGCTACCGTGCTGCTCTTTCTCGTTCAGCTCGCTCACCAGAGCGTTCACCCAGCGGGTCACCGCCTGCTCGTTGCTCAGATCGGCTTCAGTCAGGGTTGGCTGATAGATCAGCTCCTTCAGCAGCGCTTTTGGATAGCGACGCTCCATACGACCAATCATTTTCTGCGTGGCGTTGAACTCAGACACCAGACGCTCCAGCGGCTCACCTGCCAGTGCCGGAGCGCTGGAGTTCGCATGCAGGGTCGCACCATCAAGCGCGATCGCGATTTGGTACTGATCCATCGCGTCGTCATCTTTGATGTACTGTTCCTGTTTGCCTTTCTTCACTTTGTACAGCGGCGGCTGTGCAATGTAGACGTGGCCGCGTTCAACGATTTCCGGCATCTGACGGTAGAAGAAGGTCAACAGCAGCGTACGGATGTGCGAGCCGTCGACGTCCGCATCGGTCATGATGATGATGCTGTGATAGCGCAGCTTGTCCGGGTTGTATTCGTCACGACCAATGCCGCAGCCCAGCGCGGTGATCAGCGTCGCCACTTCCTGAGAAGAGAGCATTTTATCGAAACGCGCTTTCTCAACGTTGAGGATTTTACCTTTCAACGGCAGGATGGCCTGGTTCTTACGGTTACGGCCCTGCTTCGCAGAACCGCCCGCGGAGTCCCCTTCCACAAGGTACAGTTCGGACAGCGCCGGGTCGCGTTCCTGGCAGTCAGCCAGTTTGCCCGGCAGACCCGCTAAGTCCAGCGCGCCTTTACGGCGGGTCATTTCACGGGCTTTACGCGCCGCTTCACGGGCACGCGCTGCATCGATAATTTTACCGACAACAATTTTCGCGTCGTTCGGGTTTTCCTGCAGGTAGTCGCTCAGCAGTTCGTTCATCTGCTGTTCAACCGCCGATTTCACCTCAGAGGAGACCAGCTTGTCTTTGGTCTGTGAGGAGAACTTCGGATCCGGCACTTTCACGGAGACAACAGCAATCAGGCCTTCACGGGCGTCATCACCGGTGGCGCTGACTTTCGCTTTTTTGCTGTAGCCTTCTTTGTCCATGTAGGCGTTCAGGGTACGGGTCATCGCCGCACGGAAGCCCGCAAGGTGCGTACCACCGTCACGCTGTGGAATGTTGTTGGTGAAGCAGTAGATGTTTTCCTGGAAACCGTCGTTCCACTGCAGAGCCACTTCCACGCCGATACCGTCTTTTTCCGTAGAGAAATAGAAGATATTTGGGTGAATTGGCGTTTTGTTCTTGTTCAGGTATTCAACGAACGCTTTGATACCACCTTCATAGTGGAAGTGGTCTTCTTTGTTGTCGCGTTTGTCACGCAGACGAATTGAGACGCCGGAGTTCAGGAACGACAGTTCACGCAGGCGTTTTGCCAGGATGTCGTACTCGAACTCGGTGACGTTGGTGAAGGTTTCGAGGCTCGGCCAGAAACGCACCATGGTACCGGTTTTTTCGGTATCGCCGGTCACGGCCAGCGGCGCTTCAGGCACGCCGTGCTGATAGATCTGGCGGTGAATTTTGCCTTCGCGCTGGATAACCAGTTCCAGTTTCTGCGACAGGGCGTTTACCACGGAAACACCTACGCCGTGCAGGCCGCCGGAGACTTTATAGGAGTTATCGTCAAATTTACCGCCTGCGTGCAGAACGGTCATGATCACTTCTGCAGCAGACACGCCCTCTTCCGGGTGGATACCGGTCGGGATACCACGGCCGTCATCCTGTACGGAAACGGAGTTATCGGCGTGGATGGTGACGATAATGTCTTTACAGTGACCCGCGAGCGCTTCGTCGATAGCGTTATCTACCACCTCGAATACCATGTGGTGCAGACCGGTGCCGTCATCCGTATCGCCGATATACATACCCGGGCGCTTACGCACCGCATCCAGCCCTTTCAGGACTTTGATACTGGAGGAGTCATAAGAATTCGACATCAACGTTTCTCGCTCATTTCAACTTGGGTTAATCCGTTATTTTACCCTTTTCCACGGTAAACATCTTCGAATTTTCGTCCGACATGTCCATAACGTGTTCAGCGCTAATGGCGCTGACGAAAACCTGCGACTGCGTGGCTTTCAGGCGGCTGGCAAGCAGCCCGCGCCGCGCGTCGTCAAGTTCCGAGGCAAAATCATCTATCAGGTACAGGCAGCGTCGCCCGCTTTCGCGGGTGAGGAACTCCCCCTGCGCCAGGCGCAGCGCGCACATCAGGAGCTTGAGCTGCCCGCGCGACAGGGTGTCTTCTACCGGCGCACCGTCAGCACGAATGCGGAAATCCGCCTTGTGCGGGCCGTGCGCGGTGTAGGTCAACATACGGTCGCGCTCGAAGTTTCTCTCCAGCACCTCGGCATAATCCGTCTCTTTTTCCCAGCCGCGCTGGAAGGAGAAGGTGAGAGAAAATTCAGGTAAAAACTGTTTGCAGGTGTCGGCCATATCTTCGGCGATGCCTGCGCTGTATTCGGCACGCCAGCGGCTGATTTGTTCCGCAAGAGGAATTAATTCCATGTCCCACGGGCGCAGCTGGGCGTAGCGCGTGACCTGGCGCAATGCGGCGTTACGCTGCTTAAGCAGACGCTTCAGGTTGCTCCAGGCGTTAAAGAAACCGGCTTCGTTGTGAAAGCATCCCCAGTCGAGGAACGCTCTTCTGTATTTGGGGCCGCCGTTGAGTAAAGTAAACCCCTCCGGCGTGATCAGCTGCATCGGCATCAGCAGCGCCAGCTCCGCCACTTTGTGGCCGTCGGTACCGTCGATGCGCACCTTGCTGTCGCCCTGCTTGTCTTTGGTCAGGCCAATGGCGGTTTCCCGCTCCTCACCCTGCAAACGCCCGTGCAGGACAAAGGATTCCTGTTCGTGGCGAATCACGCGACCAATCTGCAAACTGCGAAACGCCCGGCCATGGCCGAGCGTATAGATGGCTTCAAGCACGCTGGTTTTGCCGCTGCCGTTCGCGCCAACCAGGAAGTTAAAGCCAGGGGATAAAGCGAGATCCGCGCTTTCGATATTGCGAAAGTCGCGGATCAACAGACGAGTGAGCGACATTACAGTCTCATTGGCATAACAACATACGCAGCCGACTGTGATGCGGCATCTTCAATCTGTACGCTCGATACGGAGTCAGTCAGCAGAATGCGAACGTTCTCGCATTTCAGTGCATTCAGCACGTCCAGCACGTAGCTGACGTTAAACCCGATTTCCATCTCCGCCCCGGCGTAGGTGACGTCCAGAATCTCTTCTGCCTCTTCCTGCTCCGGGTTGTTGGCGGTGATTTTGATCTGGTTTTCACTTACGTACAGGCGCACACCGCGGAATTTCTCGTTCGAGAGAATGGCCGCACGGGCAAATGCCTGCTTGAGGCTATCGCAACCCGCTTCCAGCGTTTTGTCCGGGTTCTTCGGCAATACGCGGCGATAATCCGGGAAACGACCGTCAACCAGCTTGGATGTGAAGACGAAATCGCCCACGTGAGCGCGGATGTTGTTGCTGCCAATCTGCACGCGCAGCGGCGTGTCGCCACCGTCGAGCATACGCATCAGCTCAATTACGCCTTTACGCGGCACGATCACCGAATGGTTTGGTAGTGAGTCGCCAATTGGCATGGAACAGACCGCCAGACGGTGGCCGTCGGTGGCCACAGTACGCAGCTCTTCCCCTTCGGTTTCGAACAGCATGCCGTTTAAATAGTAACGAACATCCTGGTGCGCCATAGAGAACTGCGTGGCTTCAATCAGACGCTTCATCGTCGCCTGCGGCAGGGTGAATTCGACTTCACTTTGCCAGTCGTCCAGGTTCGGGAATTCCGCAGCAGGCAGCGTGGAGAGGGAGAAACGGCTGCGGCCAGAACGCACCAGCATGCGGTCGCCTTCCAGCTGCACCGCGATCTCTGCGCCTTCCGGCAGCCCGCGGCAGATATCAAAGAATTTACGTGCCGGAACCGTGGTCGCGCCTGCGTCATGCGGCTGAGTCAGCGTAACGCGCGCGATCATTTCCATTTCCAGGTCTGTGCCGGTCAGCGACAGCGTACCGTCCGCGACCTGAAGCAGCAGGTTTCCAAGAATAGGCAGCGTTGGGCGGCCACCTAATGGGCCACTCACCTGTTGCAGCGGTTTTAATAAATGTTCACGTTCAACGGTAAATTTCATAGCGTCACGATGATAATGTTCTGATTAAATTGGAAAAATCTTCTTTTATGTCGTGGCTTTCTTCGCGTAACTGCTCAATCTTGCGACAAGCGTGCAGCACGGTCGTATGGTCACGGCCACCAAACGCATCGCCGATCTCCGGCAGACTGTGGTTGGTTAACTCCTTTGCCAGCGCCATCGCCATCTGACGCGGGCGCGCCACCGAGCGGGAACGACGTTTAGACAGTAAATCTGCCACTTTGATTTTGTAGTACTCGGCCACCGTCTTCTGAATGTTGTCGATAGTGACCAGTTTTTCCTGCAGTGCCAGCAGATCGCGCAGCGCTTCACGCACAAAATCGATAGTGATCGCGCGGCCGGTAAAGTTGGCATTGGCGATGACGCGGTTCAGCGCCCCTTCCAGCTCACGAACGTTGGAACGCAGACGCTTGGCAATAAAGAACGCCACTTCACCCGGCAGGCGAATGTCGTTCTCATCGGCTTTTTTCATCAGGATCGCGACGCGGGTTTCCAGTTCCGGCGGCTCGATCGCCACGGTCAGGCCCCAGCCGAAGCGGGATTTCAGACGATCTTCCACACCGTTGATCTCTTTTGGATAACGATCCGAGGTCAAAATGATCTGCTGGTTACCTTCCAGCAGCGCATTGAAGGTGTGGAAAAACTCCTCCTGCGATCGTTCTTTATTCGCAAAGAACTGAATGTCATCGATCAGCAGCGCATCAACAGAACGATAATAGCGTTTAAACTCTTCGATCGCATTGTTTTGCAGGGCCTTTACCATGTCCTGAACGAAGCGCTCGGAGTGCATATACACCACTTTCGCATTTGGCTTGCGCGCCATAATGCCGTTACCCACCGCGTGCAGAAGGTGCGTTTTACCCAGACCCGTGCCGCCATAGAGGAACAGCGGGTTATAGGCTCCACCGGGGTTGTCTGCCACCTGGCGAGCCGCCGCGCGTGCCAGCTGGTTCGATTTACCTTCCACGAAGTTATCGAAGGTGTGTTTGACGTTAACGTTAGAGCGGTAGGTCGGTTCTGCCGGGGCAGGCACATTATCCCAACCCGGACGTGCAGCAGGAGCAACGCGAGGAGCCGGAGCGGGTGCCGCCTGAGCAGGCGCTGCCACGTTTACGGTTTCGCGCACCGTCTGGGTGACCGGCTTTGTGCCCACTTCAAAGCGCAGCTGCGGGGCATCTGACCCGCAGAAATCATTCAGCAGTCCGTTGATGTTATTAAGGTACTTGTCCCTTACCCAATCGAGCACAAAACGGTTTGGCGCATACAAAGCCAGCGTGTTATCGCTCAGTTCCGCCTGCAACGGGCGGATCCACATACTGAATTCTGTGGCTGGTAACTCATCCTGCAATCGGGCAAGACACTGCTGCCAAAGCGAAAGTGACAC